>CBDEVO010000003.1:0-4800000 GCA_965243615.1 Vicinamibacterales bacterium
AGCTGTCTCCTCTCTGCGGGCGTGAGCCCGAGGGTCAGGGCAGCTTCCTCGTCCGGACCGGTTACCACCTGATCCGTGAAGGTGGCCAACGTGGTACGCGCCGTCGTTACAATCGGACGTGCATCGACCGCGGTGTAATCCAATACGAGCGCGGCACCTGCGGTTCTGAAGCCTTCGATGTCCTCATCGAAGACGAGGTTGAACGAGTTGTCGGCACTCGAGTTGGTCGACGCCAGCCCGTCAATGCGAAAAGGGGTAATCGGCGTCTCGCTGCCGCCCGAAGGGGTTTGACCGAGCGAGAAGGCCGTAGGCAGGAACGTGGCGTCGTCACCCCCGAAAAACACGGGCGCGCTCGTCGTGATTGTCACCACCGCACTGTCGGCGGTGTACGTGGCCCTCTCTACGGTCGGAGCCGGTACCTGCGCGACCGCCTGACCGACCCCCAACGTCAACACCAAGCCGAACAGGGTCATCCACTTCAACACCCTGCAACTGCCTCTCGTGAAATTCGCTCCTGTCCGCATGTCGCAATCTCCCTTGGAAGTTGATTTGCGCCGTCCAGCCCCGTCCGCCATCGTCCGCGGAAATCCAGACTGGATAACTGTATGGGAGACAGCATTTAGCCGATTCGCCGTCTTGACCCGTCCCGCCGCTTTCGCTAGAATCCAAAAATAAATTGGTGACGGGATGCAACATCCAGCGATACCGGAAGAAAGGGCGAAAGCGCCATGGACACGCCGCTCCCCAAGAAACCGACGGCCACCAAGCGCCGGGGCCGGCACCCCGACAAGGCCCTCTCCGCCGCCTTCTGCCGCAGCGTCGCCGAGACCGGCAGATACGCCGACGGCAACGGCCTGTACCTCCACGTCGACCCCTCGGGGGCCCGCCGATGGGTCCAGCGCCTCGTCATCCGCGGCCGGTCCCGCTCCCTCGGCCTCGGCAGCTACGCCCTGGTCCCGCTCGCCGAAGCCCGGGAGAAGGCCCTCGCCAACCGCAAGCTCGCACGGGCGGGCGGCGACCCGCGGGCCCGCAGACGCCGCGACGAGCGCATCCCGACCTTCGAAGAGGCGGCCGCCGAGGTGGTCGCCCTCTACGCCGGGTCCTGGAAGGGGGGAGACAAGACCGCGGACCAGTGGCTGGCGGGCATGCACAGCCACGTGTTCCCGTACCTCGGCGGCATGAGCGTCGACGAGGTGACGTCGGCCGACATCATGACGACGCTGCGGACCCTCTGGACGCGCAAGCACGCCACGGCGCGGAAAGTGCGGCAGCGCATCTCGACGGTCATGCGGTGGGCCATCGCCCAGGGCTACCGGAACGACGACCCGGCCGGCGACGCGGTCACCGCGGCGCTGCCGAAACGCCCCGCGCCGGTCGAGCATCGGCGGGCGATTCCGCACGGCGAGGTCGCCGCCGCGCTGGCCGCGGTTCGCAACTCCGGTGCGTGGGCCGGGCTGAAGCTGGCGTTCGAGTTCCTGGTGCTGACGGCCATGCGGTCGACCGAGGTCCGGCTGTCGACCTGGGGCGAGATCGACCTTGCGGCGCGGACGTGGACGGTTCCGGCGGCGCGGATGAAGGCGAAGCGCGCGCACCGGGTGCCGCTGTGCGCCCGGGCGGTCGAGGTCCTTCGGGAGGCGAAGCAGCTTCGCGCAGTCTCGAGTCCGGCCGGGAGGGACGAGCTGGTGTTCCGGAGCTTCCGCGGCAAGGCGATCGACGCCGCTGTCATCTCGAAGCTCGTCAGCGATCTGGGCATCGCGGCGGTGCCCCACGGGTTCCGGTCGTCGTTCCGGGACTGGGCGTCGGAGCGGACGAACCACCCTCGGGAGGTCATGGAGGCGGCGCTGGCGCACGCGGTGAAAGACCAGACCGAGGCGGCCTACGCGCGGTCGGACCTGTTCGAGCGGCGGCGGCAGCTGATGGACGAGTGGGGCGCCTACCTCGCCGGGGAGCGGGGGCGGGCCGTCTCCCTGGGCCGGTGATCCGATGCCTCGTGGGTCCGCTCCCCGGTTTCACGAACGCGGCCCGTCTGGCCGCCGGGCACGGCGACCACGTCACGGCCGACCAGTTCACGGCCGGAATCGCCGAATTGCGGACGGAAATCGCCGCCCTCGACACGCTGGTTCCGGGGGGAGGCAGTGGCGACCGAGGCGGGCCAAGGCGGCGCCCGAAGACCGGCGCAGGGTTCCTCGCGTAGAGGGTTTCCCCTGCGGGGGGCGTGTGCTACGGGGCGGCTTCTTCGTTGTTGGCGCGGGCCGCGGCCACGATCAGATCCCTCAACACAGTTGCGTTGAAGTGCATGTCGCTGTTGACGTGATCGTTGATGGCGGTCTGGTTCGACCCGGCCACCCCTTCCAGCGTCGCCAACTGGTAGGTGTTCCAGATTCCGGTCAATGCAGCAATGAACGCTGTCGCGGCTGTGAGTAGCTGAATCGCGGTCTTCGCTCCTTCGGACATGGGATGCGGCTCCTTTCCCTCTTGTTGTCTCGCGCTTCCGGCCAGCCGGTCGAGCGGCCGGGTTGTCATTCATTCGGCCGGTCGCGTTCGTCGCTCAGGCATCCTCGGCGGTCCGTTCTGAGGCGGTCCGTTCCCCCGTATCCAATCGACGATGTACTTCGCCTCGAACTCCAGGTCTCGGTGCCCCGGCGAGGTTGGCCGCCAAGCCGTAAGCCGTGGCGCGCTGGTCTCTGCCCCATGCCGGGACGGTCTCTGCCCCACAGGGTGAGCATTAACGGCAGTCTACCACGGCGGGCCGGCTGACCGAAGGACGACCGTAGCCTGTCCGCATCGCCCCCCCCGGAGACCTGCGTCGCGCCCTTGGCAAAAGTCGCGCCAAATCCAGCCAGCTCGACTTCCGAAATGAGAGCTGGCGGGACCCTCGGTCCTCACTGTGAGTGATAGGCACCAAAGTACTTGTGGAGGATCATGCCCAGCTTGGCTTGAAGCCCCGCAACGGTCGCAAAAAGCGGCCCTCCGTCTGAATCCGGTACGTCGTAGTGGAGCGTGTACAGGACAATCGCGGACAGTGCCGCGTAGATCACCAACACGCTTACCAGATCCCGCCACTCTCTTGACACCCATAGCCACCGTGCATTCTCAGCCAGGTGAAGCAGGACCCTGTACGGGATCTCGACAGCCGCCGGTGCGTTCGTTTGCTGGGTCATTGCATGCAACTCGAGATCAACCGCGATGAGGTGACGGCTACGCTGGTCAGGGCCCACCACTCCGCACGGCGCCGAACAACAGCTCGTCAAGCGCGCGGTGCATGATCTGCCAGTCCAGGACGGGCTGCCCGTCGATGGTGAGCAGGCACTCGCCCCCGGTCGTCCATGCCCACGCGGACATCGAACATCCCGTCTGCAAGGGCCGACCCGTCAACGCGGATCGTCAGGGAGTCGACCAGCCTGAACCTGACCTCCGGATCGGCGTCCGGGTTCGACCCGCGACCCGGCGGATACTGAACGTGGGCGTCATTTCGTCGCTGCTCCCGAACCGCGGGGGCGAGCTGAGGTAGGGGTCAGCCTCTATCTGCGCTTCGCGTACCTCGACGTCGCGCTCCGCCAGTTTGCGGAGGCGCGGGAACGCCTGATGAGCCGTGCACTGGTGTCTCACCCTCATCCAGTCGCAGTCCCGCCGCTTCGGGTCGTCGTGCATCTCAGATCCCTCGAGAACACCGCGCGATAGCCCAGTCTCAACTCTACCATCTCAGCCGCCCCAGTGGCTCCAGTGACTCTACCGAGCCCTGGTATGCACAAAACCCATGCCAACCAAGGTCGGCTCCGATTTCAAAAAAATGAGGCACTACCCCAAGAACCATCGGCGAAGGTTGGTTGCTGCCCTCCCGAACCGCACGTCTCCCCGCTCGCCCTCCGGGGTTGATCTTCCCGAACGGCGCACAGTGACCAGCATCCGGTCGCCGTTGGCCGCGTCGGCGACAGTCGGCTCAGCGGGAGGGCGCTGAGTTCGCTCCGCCGCATCCCGTCGAGCGCGGTCGCCGCGGGGGCACCGCCGTCGAGGCGGCGGGCTGGGCGCCCAACCGTGGTCGCGGGCTGCCGGCCCCGCTGAACCGGCCCCGGAAGCGGCCGAGACAGCCGACTCCGGCAAGGGCCGGCTGGTAAGGCCGAACGGCGAACTGCGCCAGTTGGCGCCGTTTCTCGGGACGGTGCGGCGCGGCGGTCCACGCCGCGATGCCGAGGGCTTGCCGATGGCCTTGAAGCTGAGGCCCGCGTCGCGGAGCGAAGATGCGCGTGACGGTGTCGACCGGGAGCGGCGGACGCAGATAGCCGCGCCGGCTGGACACCCGGCCCGGGCGTCTCAGCGTCGGCAACGGCGCCGCGCGCGGGCCGTCGACGACCGGGCGAACTACCCGAGGTTCTTCCAGTCGAGGCGCGTGCATTGCGGACTTCGGGCATGAGCTCCTCGAGGTCTTTGGTCGAGGGCGCCATCGCTGCCCTGCCAGACCACCTCAGCCTCGGCCACCGCGCCGGTGGCGGTGTCGCGCACCGGGATGAGCTCGGGCTCGACCCGCCGGTAAATGCGCCAGTTGGCGCCTTTTCTCGGAACGGTGCGGCGAGGCGGCCCACACCCGCGATGCCGAGGGCCTTGTCGATGGCCTTGAAGCTGAAGTCCGCGTAGCCGAACTCGAAGATGCGCGCGACGGTGTCGACCGGGAGCGGGTGCAGATAGCCGCGCCGGCTGGACACCTGGCCCGGGCGTCTCGGCGTTGCCCGATCCGCCGGCAACGACACCGCGCGCGGGTTGTCCACATCCGGGCCGAACTTCCCGAGGGTTGTTCCAGTCGAGGCGCGTGCGCTACGCCCCTCGAGCATGAGCTCCTCAAGGTCCTGGTTGAGGGCGCCGTCGCTGCTCTGCCAGACCACCTCGGCCTTGGCCACCGCGCCGGTGGCGGTGTCCCGCACCGGGATGAGCTGGGGGCTCGAGGGAACGCCGCCTCAATGACCTCCCGCCGGGTCGTCCGTCTCCTCCGCCGCCCAGTCCCGGAACGACGAGCGGAAGCCATGCGACACGGTCGCGACATCCAGGACCTGAGCAGTACCGACAGCACCGTGTCCTGATGCCGTTGTCACAGGGTCGGCAAGGCGGGACGGGTCCGCGTGGGCCGCGGTCACGAGGGCGTTCCGACGGAGGACGGCGAGGTTTGGGCGCGCGACGACCACGTCGCCGAAACCGATCAGGATGTGATTGTCGCCGACGAGTTCGAGGCCGCCCAACCGCCTCGATTTCGCCGGGTGATGACCCAATCCGTGGTAGCCATCGACTTAACCCAAATATCACGTGCAGTGTGGCCTTGGTTTCACGTCCACTACATCCCAAACTACTGACAGATAGTCACTTAACCCAAGCTGACCCACAGGTTTGGGTCACGACCCGTACGAGGACCCACACCTGAGCGACCCCGCTACGTACTACTTTTTCTGACCCAGAACGTGAAACCAAGGTGTCACTTCTGGGTCAGCACCGCGGGGTCGCTCAGGCTGGACTTTTCCGCTCCGCGGAAGTGTGGGAGAACGCGGCAATGCCCCTACGAGGGCCGCGAGCGCTGTCCCGAAGCGGCCATCGACACCTCACCGCCCAGCCGGCTCGCCAGCAAGACCCGTTGCGACGCATCCAGATGACGCCGGTGCACGTTCACCGACATCACCACGACGCCACGTCGGTCCCGCGCTCCAGCTCCCGGACCTCCGGGACGACACCGGCGGCCGCACACGCCCGGACCCAGTTCCGCCCGTCGATCAGCTCGTCGCCCCGTACCACGACCGGCTCGAGCAGGCCGTTGACGCGCACGTCCTCGACCAGCTCGTCGAACTCGCGGCCGGACACGACCGGGAACACGGCCCCGGCCGGATGGGCCCGGTACTGGCTGCCGCCGATCTTGACCCGCTCGTCCTGCGACTCCACGCGGAACGGCCCGAAGGCCGAACGGTCCACACGCGCTCGTCGGGGACCAACAGGTTCCCGCAACGACCCGGGTCGGGGCGTCTCGGCGACCCGGCCGTGGCGGGTCGGCTCTGCCGCCCGGGTCGGGAGACTGAACATCACCGACGACCCGGCCAGGGTCGAAGCTTGGCCCGACGACCCGGTCCGCCGGGGTCGCGACGACGACCAGAGGGCTGTTTCTCGCGCGCGCGCCTTGGACGACCCCGCGATGTCCTGCGGGGTCGGAGCGACCGCCCGTCACCAATGACCCGTCAACGACGTTCAGGGTCGAGCTTCTCCGGACGATCCGGCTCGCCGGGTCGCGATTACGGACGATCGCGAGCGCCGCAAGTTGCGGCCTTCAGGCACAGGAGGGGGCGATGTCGAAGCAGGCGAGCTGCGCGAATTTGCGGGCGAGACGACCTGCTGCCGCGCCTCGACGAGCATGGTGACCAGCTCGGTCGCGGTCACGAACTCCGGGCAGTCGAAGACCCTGCGCTGGGCGGCGTCGCGGTCGAGGTTCGGCTGCGCTTCGACACCGGACGCGAGGTCGTGCCGACGTTGACCGCGTCGACGCCGGCCGTCTCCCGGGCGCCGCGCTGCAGGTCCAGCGACCGCGAGCCGTCGGCCTTCGAGACGACGCGGGTGCAGCTCAAGACGCCGCGGCCCGCGTGCGGGTCTGCCGGCCCGCCGCTTCGGGGGCGTGCCGCCTGTCCTCCCGCTGATTCACGCCGTGGCAGGTCGGGAGGTTGGCTTGCACGCACAGTCGTCCCATCCGCCCCCGGAGCACAAAAAAACGCCCCCCCCCCCCTGCGGGCGGAGCGGGGGGAGAGGGGGCACGGCAGAGTTGCGAACGCCGCCGCCGAACGCTACCGCCGCCGCAGGTACCGGCGGTAGCCGCCGAGGCCCAGAAGGGCCGCCAACAGGAGCTGAGCGATGACCGGCAGGGCCGGGACCGCAGCATCCCAGATGTAGAAGCTGACCGACTGGTCACTCATCTGCATCCCGTCCACGACGAGGAACAGCGTCAACATCTCAGGCATGTTGTCCGCGTTCTCCATCATGTCATCTGCGAGGGCCATGACCATCGTGTGGCCTTCGTTCTGACCAGCCATGATGGTCACCAGCGGCGGATCCAGCTCGTAGTCGTCCTCGCCCGCCGAGCTGCTCCCGTCGCGCATGAGCATCACCTCGGTGTTCTCGGAGACGGCGCGGTTGGTCATGACCTTCACCATGCCGCCCATACCGCCCTCGATGAGGTTCATGTCGTCGGGTCCCATCACCGTGAACGTGAGCGGCGGGTCCTCGACCATCACCGGAAACGTGAGCTGGGCCACGTTCGACTTGGTCTGGTTGACGACCAGGGACGACCCGTTGGGAGTCGCGGTCGCGGTAATCGTCACCTTGGCCTCTCCGGCCGATACCGCCATGATCGTGACCGTCCCGCCGCTGGCCGACGTCGTGACTGCCGCGCCGTCCACCGAGGTCGCATACGCCACGCTGACGGCGCTCGGGTCGTAGTCGAACAGGTTGGCCCCCGTCAGCTCGCCGGACATGCCCGTTGTCAGCGTGGGAGGCGTGCCCAGCTCGCCCTGGATGACGTCGTAGGCGTTGTCCCTCACGGAAACCAGGGTCGCCGTGGCGTCCTGGATGGTCACCGACGCCTGCCCATCGACGTCACTGTCGCTGGGCCCGTTCGCGGCGACGGTGCCGTTCACCACGAAGTCGAGCATCAGCATCGAGTCCGGTTCGACGTCCTCGTCCATAAGGGCCTCGACCGTGACCTTCACGGGCTGCAGCCAGTTCGTCGTCCCCGCCTTGTGCTTGTACTCGGGAACCGTGATGGCGGTCGACGAGAGCGAGTATTCCCCAGTCGCGCCGCTCGCCATCACCGCGATGGAGAGCTCCTCGGTCGTATACGGCAAGGTCTCGGGGTCGACGGCCCTGGTTTCCCGCGGATTCCGGTCGACGGTCACCGTCAACTCGAGCTGCTTGCCTTCCATCAGGGTCGCGGTCTCCGGCATCACCGTGACTGGCGGCAGCTTGTGAACGTCGATCACCGTGAAGTCGACCATCTTCGACCCGACATCCCCGTAGGCTCCGGTGTCGAGCGCATAAGCCACGACCTCGGCGTGCATCTGGAGCATGTCGTCCATCCGGTCGCCGTCGTTCCGGGCCACGTTAAGGACCACCTCATCCTTGCCCGCAGGGCCAACCGGGATCGTCCCGGTCGAGTTGTCCAGGGTGTAGGTTCTCGAAGACACCGACACACCCGAGGAATCACTCAGGGTGTACCTGACTTCGAGAGGCAGATCCTCGCGCCGCGGATCGGCAACGGCGCTGAACTTGACGGTCCCGCCACCCTCGTAGATGGGGTCTTTCATCGCCTTGGTCAGCTTGATGCCCTGCGGCTCGTCGTCCTCGATGACGTGGGTGGTTGCGGTGAGCAAGTTGTTCTGCAAGGCGCCCACGTACTTCACACCTTGGCTCTGGGCAGGCCACCAACTAACACGGAACGCCTCGGGCTCCGCGTCGTCGTCATTGGGAAGCGACACCGAGGTAGTGCCCGTGCCCGTATCGGTGCCGGCGGGGCTGGCGGTGGTCTTCGGCTTTGCGGGGATCTTGACCTCGACGTCACGTGACCCCCAGACCACGTCATTTCCGCCCCGAGAGCCGGTTCCGTCACGCTCGCTTGTCTCAGCAAGGGAAAGCCAGCGTCCGACGGCGGCATCCGCAACGAAAGCCGTGTCGTAGAGGTTGATCCTCGCCGGAGGCGGCGGGTTGGCGGCGGTGTGGCCGGCCCAGAGAGCCGTGAGCTGCTGATTTGTCCACGTGACCGTGACCGTGGCCGTGGTGATCCCGCCCTCGGTCAAGTGCATCCGCTTGACCCCGTCGACCGTCTTCTCCTCGGTTCCCGCGATGGAGAAGGCGGTGATGCTCCCCCTCGTGTCCATCCGGGGTGCTACGACCGTCGCCATGAACGAGGCCGGCTTGTCAGCGCCGGCGACGGTGACGGTGACGGTCGATGTTCCCACGCCCTGCGGGTTCAGAACGATGTCGCTGCCGGTGGTGCTCGCCAAAACGTAGTCGGTCATCGACGACATGACGCTGGCAGTTGCGTCTGAGGGCAGGTCGTTGAACAGTGCACTCAACGGGATCGTCGCCGGACCGTCTCCAGTGGTCCAGTATCCGTCAGCCCCGGCGGCCGCGTTCCGCGCGGCCATGTACGCGGCATCGATCTCCGCCTGCGTCTTCGCCGTGACAGGAATCCCGTCGACCATCGCCTCGAAGACCACCTGGGCGCTGGTGGCCGAGGTTTGCATGGTGGCGCTGGACGTGCGCGTGCTCACGGTCACCGTCACCTCGGTCATGCCGGGGCCCTCAGGGATCACGACGACCATGCCGCCGCCGGTTGCGGACGGGTCGGCATCGGCATCGGCATCGACAATGGTCGGGTCCGCGGGCACGGCGTCGGCGTCGTAGCCGCCGGTCTCCGGCAGGTTGAATAGCCGGTTGAGGTGGATCATCAATGAGCCATCCCTCGTGGTCCAGAGCTCGTCGGCCCCGTCCGCCACCTCTCGGGCCTCCATGTAGGCCCTGTCGATGTCGGCCTGCGACTTGGTGGTGACGGTGAGAGGCGTGCGGTCGGTGATGGAGAGGTTGACAACCCCGGAACTGGTTTCCGTCCCCGGCCCGATCGTCGAATCGCCCGACACCACGGCATCGAACACCAGAGTTTCGCCGGGATCGAACTCCCCGTCCGGTCTCGCTTCCAGCTCGAAGATGGCGCTGGACATCTGGCCCTCGGCGATCTCGACGGGATTCATCCCCAGTCGGTAGTCCCCCGCTTCGGCAGTGCCCGTCTGCCTCAGTCGGATCGACAGATCCTCGGCCGACGCGGTCGCATCCCCATCTTCGTCGACCACCGTCAGCCTCACCATGATGGTCTCGCCCTCTTCGATCGAATTGGGCTGCTCATCGAGGGCCATCTCGTCGTCGCCGACCACGATCGCATCGACGATGGGCAGAGGGTTGGCGTCATTGACCGTGATTTCGAGCGTCTGGAGCACCTCGCGATCCCCCAACGTCCCCGTGTACGCCGTCACGGTGATCCGGTCGTCTCGCCGGTTGCCGTCGGCCATTGCCTCGATGGAGGCGGTGACGGGATTATTGTCCCCCATTCCGAACATAGTGGTAACGGCAACGGGGTCGGCGCTGTTCATGACATCGCCCAACGTGTACTTGGTCCGATCGGCGGCCCTCAATTCCAGGGCGACCGGGATGTCAGCGGACCTAGGCGGATCCGCTTCCAGCGTCAGCGTCGCCGCACCAGCGCCCTCAGTGATCGCACCCCCGGCCGCGGAGGGCAGGGTCAGCTCGTATTCCTGGTCGCGGGAGTCACGGACGATAACGTCCAAGTTGATGACTGTTGCAGGTGAGTTGTTGCCGGTAGCCACCAACCTAAAGTACTCGTCTTCCGCGTCATCGTCGTTGGCAAACGTCAGTGCAGCCAAAAGCGTGCCGGTCCTCTCGCCAGCCGCTACGGTGATTGTGGGTGAACTGTTTAGCTCCACACCAACATCACTGACCAACGATCCGGCTTCAAAGGCGTTTCTACCCGTCACCACCGGGACAACACCGTCATACTCCGCTGCCGTGAGGGTGAAGACTATGGCGGTGCCGTCGGCTGGGATTGCAGTCGCCAGCGTCACCGTTGCCTCCGGCGTCGATCCCTCGTTGGTGCTTGAGAGCTGGAGCGTCTGCGCCACGGCCGAAACGGCCCCCAGCGCGAACACCATCCCCACGAGCGCCATCCACTTCAGCGCCCTGCAACTGCCTCTCGCGAAAATCGCTCCTGTCCGCATGTCGCAATCTCCCCTCGTTGTCCGTCCTCTCGTAGCCGGCAGCGGCGGACAACCCAACCATCCGCCCCCTGTCGTCCGCTCGTGTCGACCATCGATCCGCATCTACTTTTCGCCTCCCGCACCCCGCGAGTGAATTGCACACGAACTGGGTGACGGCCCCGCGGGGTGCCGCCGTAAACCGCGGACAGTCAGCAAGTTACGCGCCGCCACGGCGTTCTCCCTTGTGAATCCGTCCGTCTGTCGCCAGCAGCGGGGGGAAACCGAACAACCATCCGCCCCCTGCCTCCCCCCGGTGTCGACTACCGCTCCGCATCTCGCATCGGCCTCCAGCGTCCCGCGGCGAATTGGGAACGAAGTTGGTAACCTCCGCGCCCGTGCCGCCGCAAGGCGTTATCACTCAACAAGTTGCGGCGGTTGGCCGCCCTCCCGCCCGGCAACGGGTCCGTCGAACCATCCCGCCGCCTCCCTCGATGTCCGACTGCCGCTCCGCATCTTCAGCCTCTCGCCACAAACCCTTGGGGTTGCGCTCTCGTCGGTCCAGAATCGTTCGCGCGGGGCTCCATGCGTCCACGGCCAACCAGCTCGTTTTGGTGGATATAACGGCGGACAAACCCATGTCGACCTCCACCACGCCCTTTACCGTCAATGACTTACAGGATCCCCGGGACTCGGATCAGTCCGCCCCCGGCCCCCCCGTGTCGACCACCCTTATCGTCCGCTCCGCATATGGTCTTTAGCCCTCCCACGCTCGAGCGAAAACGCGCAAAGCGTAACATGCACTGCCGGGCGGCGCAACCCCGAAAGCGGCGACGCCACGGCCGGCCGAACCGGACCAGACGATGCGCGGTCCGAGCCGGGACGCCAAGAACCCGGCCCCGGTGCGAGAGCGTAACACGCCCCAACGAGCCGGTGCAAGGCGGAAACGCGGCCCCGCCCGTTTTTTTGCGCCTGCCGCCCTCCGCGACGGGGCCGCTCCGCCGGCGCCGAGGGGGAAACCGCTTCGGGACGGGCCGAGAGCGCCGGTGGGACGGCGGCGGGCGGCGCCGCGGGACATCGAGGCAGGCGGCGGGCGGGGTATCCTGGAGGGGCGGCTGGGGCCGCTTCGATCTGCGCGGGCGGCACGCCGATTGCTTCTAGCGTTGCCGGCCGGGGCGCTCCTTCAGCCGACGCCGGCCGGAAGGGACGGACGACGATGGACGCGATCATGTTGGCGGTGTTCGGGACGGGGCTGACGGCCATCGGGACGACGATCGCGCTGTTCACGGCGCTGTGGCGGGTTCTGGGGAATCGTTTCGACACGCTGGAGCGGCACATGGACAAGCGGTTTGACGCGGTCGACAAGCGGTTCGAGGCGGTCGACAAGCAGTTCGAGGCGGTCGACAAGCGGTGGACCGAGCGCTTCGAGATAGCGGAGAGGGCAAGTCGCGAGCGCTTCGAGATGGCAGGAAAGGCAAGCCGCGAACGCTTCGAGATGGCAGAAAAGGCAAGCCGCGAACGCTTCGAGGCACTGGACGCCAAGTGGACGGAGCGGTTCGACGCCGTCGAGAGGCAGGGTCAGGCGACCCACGCTGCCGTCTGCGCCCTCAACGGCCGGTTCGACGACCTCTACCGCCACCTGCTCGGCCAGCAGCAGTCTCCCGGGCGGCCCGGCCCCGCCCCCGCCGCCGGGTAATCGTCGGCACGCCATGGACCCCCTCGCCCACACCCTCGTCGGCGCCACCCTGGCCCGGACCCGCCTGCGCGAAGGCACCGGCGCGATGGCCCTGGCGGCCGGCGTGCTCGCGGCCAACGCGCCCGACATCGATGCCGTCACCATGTTCGTCAGCCGCGACCTGTCGCTCGGCTTCCGCCGGGGCTGGACCCACGGGGTGCTGGCGATGGTGGTGCTGCCGCTGGTGCTGACGGCGGCCCTGCTCGTGCTCGACCGGGCGCTGGCGCGGTGGCGGGGGCGCGAGCCGGCGGCGCGGGCGGGGCCCCTGCTGCGGCTGACGGCGGCGGGGGTGTGGAGCCACCCCCTGCTCGACTGGCTGAACACCTACGGCGTCCGCTTCCTGATGCCGTTCGACGGCACCTGGTTCTACGGCGACGCCCTGTTCATCATCGACCCGTGGGTGTGGCTGCTCGCGGGCCTGACGGTGGTGCTGGCCTCGCCGGCGACGTGGGCGAGCGCGGCGGGCTGGGCGCTGCTGGCGACGGCGGCGACCGCGGTGACGGGCGCGGTCATCGGGTTCGGCCGCTTCGTGGACACCCCGCCGCCCACCGCCGTGGCGTGGGGGGCGAGCCTCGCGGCCATCGTGTGGCTGCGCGTGACGGGGCGCGAGCTCGACCGGCTGCCCTACGTCGCGGCCGCGTGCCTGGCCGCGGTGACGATGTACGCGGGGGGCATGGCCATCGCCTCGCGCACGGCCGAGCGCTACACGGCGGCCCTGCTCACGATACAGAACGGCGCGGCGCCGGTCGACGTGCTGGCCATCCCCGTGCCCGCCAACGTCTTCCGCCGCGGCATCGTCGCCGTCTACCCCGACGTCTACCGCTTCTACGAGCTCGACTGGCTGACCGCGCCGCCCCTGCGGCGGACCGCCCACCCGGTGCCCCGCGGCCCCGAGGGCCCCGTCGTCGAGGCCGCCCTGACCGCCCCCCACGTCTGGGGCCTGGCCATTTGGAGGCGCTTCCCCGCCTACACCGTCAACGAGACCGCGGACGGCTGGGTCGTCACCATCTCGGACATGCGCTACGCCCGCCGCCCCGGCGCGGGCCTCGGCGGCGCCACCGTGCGCCTCGACCGCGACCTGAACGTGGTACCCCGGGAGCCTGCAGCCGACGGCCGGTGACGCCGCGGCTCGGGAGCTTGCCGGGCCGGCGAGCACCCGCTCGTCGCCCGGCTCGAGCCCGAACGTCGAAAATCGGTGCAAGCGGAGTAGACTGGAGGACGGATGTTCGACTCGCTCACCATCGCCCGGCAGCTCACCGAAGCCGGCATCGACCGCGCCCACGCCGACGCCCTGGCCGACGCCATCCGTCAGGCCGCCGAGCACGGCGACCACGTGACGCCCGAGCGCCTCGATGCCGCACTTGCCGGCCTCGAGACCCGCCTGACCTGGCGGTTCGCCGGTGCGATGCTGGCGCAGACCGCCGCCATCATCGGCGGCACCGTCGCCCTGCTGCGCCTGCTCGGCTGACCCGCTGCGGATCCCACCGACGGCCGCCGGACGATGCTTCCGCCGGCCGGCTCTCGCCCGTCCTCGACAGCCTTGGCTGAAGTGAGAATTTCTGTTCTCGGGTAAAATGTCGGTAATTTTACCCACATGTACGAACGCCTGCTCGCCCGCGCCCTCGCGTCGGCATCCCGCAGCGTGCTGCTGCTCGGCCCCCGGCAGGTCGGCAAGTCGACGCTGCTCGCCTCGCTGCGGCCCGACCTCACCCTCAACCTCGCGAGCCCCGCCGCGTTCCGCGACTACGTGGGGCGCCCCGAGCAGCTCGAGCACGAGCTCGACGCCGCGCCGGCGGCGACCAAGACGGTGTTCATCGACGAGGTGCAGCGGGTGCCGGCCCTGCTCGACGTCGCGCAGGTGTTCCTCGACCGCCGGCCGCCCCGCTTCCGGTTCCTGCTCTCGGGGTCGAGCGCCCGCAAGCTGCGGCGCGGCCAGGCCAACCTGCTGCCGGGGCGGCTGCAGGTCCACCACCTGCACCCCCTGCTGGCGAGCGAGCTCGGAGGCGACTTCGACCTCGGCCGCGCGCTCGCGCACGGCACGCTGCCCGGCATCTACGCCGAGCCCGACCCCGCGGCGCGCGCCGCCGACCTGCGCAGCTACGCCGACACCTACCTGCGGGAGGAGGTGCAGGCCGAGGCCCTGGTCCGCAACGTGGGCGCGTTCGCGCGGCTGCTCGACCTCGTCGCGGCGTCGTCGGGGCGCATCCTCAACCTGCACGCGCTGTGCAAGGACGCGGCCCTCGGCTACGAGACCGCGCGCCGCTACGTCGAGATTCTCGAGGACACCCTGGTCGCGTTCCGGGTGCCGGCGTGGAGCGGCTCGGACCGGGCGAGCCTGGTGCGGCACGGCAAGCTGTTCCTGTTCGACGCGGGCGTCCGCAACGCGCTGCTCCGGAGGCCCCTCGACCGACCCCTCGACGACGAGCGCGGCCTGCTGCTCGAGCACCTCGTCGCCTGCGAGCTGCACCGCCGGCTCGGCCCGCGCTGGCCCGAGGCGGCGCTCTTCCACTACCGGACCCGGCACGGCGCCGAGGTCGACTTCGTGCTGGCGATCGGGCGCGAGCTGTGGGGGATCGAGGTGAAGGCGTCCCGGCGGGTCGACCGGAGCATGCTGCGGGGTCTCGATTCGCTCGCGGCGCAGAGCAGCCGCGTCGAGCGCCGCATCATCGTGTTTCTCGGCCCCCGCCGGCAGCAGCTCGACGGCGCCGAGGCGCTGCCGCTCGACGAGTTCCTGGCGCTGCTGCCGGGGTGAGCCGGGAGCCGTGCGTGAGGGGATTGCACGATGCTACGATGTCTTCATGCGAACGATGTCGACGATCGATGACGACGTGCTGGCCGGCACACGGCCACCGGCCAGACGGCGGAGAGTCGACATGAGCAGCGCCGTTTCGGTCTTGGCTCGCCCAAGCCTGAGGCAGACTGGTCGCGACCACGACGACGACTGAGCTCCTCCCATGTTGCGGTCGCCCCCCCCCGGCGCGGCCGCGATCTCCAGCCAGACGTTCAGAGGGCGCTCAGCGACTTGACGTGACCGGCAGAGCCGAGTCTGCCGCGGTTCGGCCCGGAACCCCCAACGTGATCATTCTCATCGACTACGACAACCTCGATCAGCTCGAACGTGGCCGGGGAGTACTGCACGTCATCAGCCGTCTGCTCGACGTTCTCGGCTCGCGGCGCAAGGCGTGGGAACGGCGAGTTGACTGCCACCTGTACGGCGGTTGGCTCGATGAAGCCGCGTCCTCCCGAAACGCGGAGAGCCTCATTCCCGAGCTCCGGCGCGATTTTCCGTGTGCCATCCCGGTGACCGGTGGTGGGGTCGCCCGATCCGTTCTCGTCCACGTCGAACTCGCACGTTCGCTCGCATGTGATCCGACGGTGGTGCTCACTCACACGTACCGCCGTCGCTCATTCCCGCGGAGTCTGCGATGCGAGGCCGCGCCGTTTCCCGGTTGCGTGACCCCGTCCGACTGCCCTTTCGCGGGTCTCGACCCGTTCATCCGCAACGGCCGTTGCCCCGTCGATGACTGCCCGGCCGAACCACGAACGGTGTTGGCGCGCGCGGAACAGAAGCTGGTCGACTCGATGCTCGTCATCGACCTGGTTCACTTCGCAGACACGACAGACCAACCGCTGGTCGTGGTGTCGGCCGACGACGACCTCTGGCCGGGCATCCGGTTCGTGCTGCTGCGCGGGGCACGCGTCATCCACGTGATTCCTCGCCGCGGCCGGATCGACGGCGAACGATACCGAAACCTGGAGACGGAGACGTACTCCCAGGTCGTGATGTAGGGTGTATTCAGCATGCAATTCAACGAGTTCAGGCGGATCGTGACCTGCTTCGCCGACCGGGTCGACGACGTCGACACGAGCCATGGCGAGTTGTTGGTGCAGATCCGGGACGAGACGATCACCGCGAGGCTGCATCAACGACCGGACGGGTTGCTCGTCGAGGAGCACGACGAACGGCTGCCGGCAGTGGCGTGGATAGTCAAACGGCTGGCGAGGGTCCCGCTCCTGGCTGACCGGATCTGCTCGTATGTTTCGCCTCCGGAGCACTTCGTCCCGCCCTCTGGACGTTTCCTGGACCAGCCCGACAAGAATCCGTCCGGCAGCGACTCCTTGCGGTCTGACGTCGTGGACGCGATGACCGAGACGCTCGACCAGCGTCCGGCCGGCACGACATCCGTCCTGTACCTCACGTCGGACGCCGGTGAGGGGAAGACATCGTTGATCAACCGGGTGGCCGTCAGACAGGCGGAGGCCTACAAGGCCAAGCAGTCCGACTGGCTCCTCGTACCGGTCCCGTTGGGAGGCCGCACCTTCCTTCGATTCGACGACGTAGTGGTCTCGGCGCTGGTAAACAGGCTGCGGTTTCAGCTCCTGTACTACGACGCGTTCCTCGAGCTGGTGCGGCTCGGCGTGCTGGTGCCGGCCTTCGACGGCTTCGAGGAGATGATCGTTGAGTCCTCGTCGGGCGAAGCTGTTTCCGCGCTCGGCAATCTGGTGGGCAAGCTGCGTTCCGCCGGCACGTTGCTCGTCGCCGCCCGCAAGGCCTACTTCGACTATCCCAACTTCGGCTCGCAGGCGCGACTGTTCGACACCATCGGCTCGGACCGGGATGTCGCCTTCGGTCGCCTGTCGCTGAATCGATGGGACCGCACCACGTTCACGCGGTACGCCGGCAAGTGCCAAGTGGGAGACCCCGACCGCCTGTTTGCGCTGGTGTCGGACCGGTTGGGCAGCGACCACCCGGTGCTCACCCGCGCCGTCCTCGTCCAGCGACTGGTGGATGTTGCGAAGGTCGAGACCGACCTGCCCGCCCTGCTGAATCGCATTGGCCAGGATCAGAGGGATTACTTTCACGATTTCGTCGGCGGCATCGTCGATCGCGAAGCCCGCCACAGGTGGACCGACAGGTCGGGCGGTTCCTCACGGGCCCTGCTGACGACGGAAGAGCACCACGAGCTGCTCTCCATGGTGGCGCAGGAGATGTGGCTGAGCTCGACCGACGAACTCGGAACCGACGTCGTGACCCTCGTCGTGGAGATGTTCGCGGAGGCGAACGACAAGAGCCCCGCGGTTGTGCGGCAAATCCAGGAGCGGATCAAGCAGCATGCTCTGCTCACGGTGGCGCCCATCGGCCGCCCGACACTGGCGTTCGACCATGAGGACTTTCGCGTCTTCTACCTCGGTCAGGCGCTCGGGCGATCGCTCGTTGCATGCGACGCCGGCGCCGTGAGGTCGATCATCGACAAGGCGGCCCTGCCCCCATCGGCCATCGCCGAAGCTGCGGGCGCCGTTCGGCGGCACGACGACGACACGCCGGGAAGAATACTAGCGCTGCTGCAAGAACTTGCGGACGGGGTGCTACCAGCGTCATTCGTGCGGGAAAACTGCGGGGCGTTGACCCTGGCCCTGGTGGATCGCAAGAGCGTCACACACGAGATGCGAAACATGAGCTTCCCTGCTGGCGCGATGCAGGAGCGCCGCCTGGCGAACGTGACCGTATCGGGATCGTACTTCCATGCGACGGCGCTGACGGGCGCGCGACTGTGCGGCTGCTCGTTCGTGAACTGCCACTTCGAACGCCTGGAGATCGACGGCTCGGAGCAAGTGTCCGATACGTCGTTCGACGATGCGTGTCGCGTCGACACCATCGTGCACGTGGGGGACAACGGCGACCAGATCACGCATTTCGATCCGGAACAGATCCGGGCCGAGCTTCTCCAGGCGGGCTTCTGCATGCCATCTGACGCACCATCGAAGCCGGACGCCGCCCCTCAGCACGACAACGATGACGACCTGGTCCTAGTGCAACGATTCCTGCGGGCGTTCCTGCGCGCAAACGCGCTGAACGAGGGGACCATCCGACAGCGGCTCGGCGTGAAGGCGAATCACTTCGTCAACGAGCTCCTGCCGCACTTGCAGAACGCCGGGGTTGTACAGGAAGTGGCCTACCACGGGGGCGGCAGTCAGCGGCGCATACGGCTGGTGGCACCGATGACCCGCATCGAGAAAGCGATGAGGGCATCGCACGGCGAATTCCACCGATTCGTGCACGAGGTACAGCGAAGCGTGGCGTGAGCCCGGCGCTCAGCGAGGTTCCTCGGCATCCCCGACTTGCGTGCACCGACAGCCGCCGGCCGTGGGCGGCGGCCCGAAACAGCCGGCAGCGGCTCGACGGCGCCGAGGCGCTTCCGCTCGACGAGTTCCTGGCGCTGCTGCCGGGCTGAGCCGCAGGCGCCCCGCCCGCGCTCTTGACAGCCCCGGCGTGAATGGGAAAATTGAAATCGTCGCTTTCAATTTTCCTGGATACCCGACTTGGACCGACCCGACTTCCGGGGGCGCATCGCCACGTTGTTCCGCAGCCACCCGATGGTCGGCATCCTCGGCCCGCGCCAGTGCGGCAAGACCACCCTGGCCCGCGATCACCTGGCGGCGCGGCCCGAGCCGCACGTGCACTACTTCGACCTGGAGGACCCCGACCACCTGAACCGGCTCGCCGACCCCAAGCTCGCGCTGGAGGGGCTGGAGGGCCTGATCGTCATCGACGAGGTCCAGCGCAGCCCCGGGCTGTTCCCGCTGCTGCGGGTGCTGGTGGACCGGCGCCCCCGCCGCCAGCGATACCTGATTCTCGGCAGCGCGTCGCGCGAGCTCATCCGGCAGTCGTCGGAGACCCTCGCAGGCCGCATCGCGTACCTCGAGCTGCCGCCGTTCACCGCGTTCGAGGCCCGCGACCGCGCGCGGCTGTGGCTGCGGGGCGGCTTCCCCCCCGCCTATCTGGCGCCGTCGGACGACGACAGCCTGGTGTGGCGCAAGGCCTACGTGACCACGTTCCTGGAGCGCGACGTGCCGGCCCTCGGCATCGACCTGCCCGCCAACACCCTGCGCCGGTTCTGGATGATGCTGGCCCACCGGCACGCCAACATCTTCAACGCGTCGGAGCTGGCGCGCTCGCTCGACGTCTCGGCCCCCACCGTCAGGCGGTACCTCGACGTGCTCGAGGGCACGTTCATGGTGCGCGCGCTGCCGCCGTGGTTCGCCAACGTCGGCAAGCGCCAGGTCAAGGCGCCGAAGGTCTACTTCCGTGACCCGGGCATCCTGCACGCGCTGCTGAACCTGCCCGACGCCGCCGCGCTGCAGGGGCACCCCGGGCTGGGCGCCTCGTGGGAGGGGTTCGCGCTCGAGCAGGTCGTCCAGCTCCACCGCGCCGACGCCGCCGAGTGCCACTTCTGGGCCGCGCACAGCGGGGCCGAGGTCGACCTGCTGATCGTGCGCGGCGACCGGCGGGCGGCGTTCGAGTTCAAGTACTCGTCGACCCCCAAGGCCACCCGCTCGATGCACGCCGCCCTCGCCGCCCTCGACCTCGACCGGCTCACCGTCGTCTATCCGGGCGACGGGGCGTACCCGCTGACGGAGCGCATCCGCGTGGCCGGGCTGGGAGCGCTGGCCGAGGAGATGGCGGAGGGCTGAGAGCAGGCGTTCTCGCTGAAAGACGTCCGGAGCATGGCTGGCCACGTGCGCAAGATGGCGACGCTCCTCGGCACCCTGGACTGCGTGCGCCGGCAAGTGCCGGTCCCGGGCGGCGGTCTGACAGCCGTCGCGGCCTGCTGAAGCGCCGCGGCTACGGCTGCTCCGCGTTGAACTCGGCCTCGAGCTCGGCCTCCCAGCGCACGCGCTCGGCAATCTGGTCGCCGCGGGTCTGCAGGCAGTCGAAGCAGAGCGTGCCGGGAATGGCGTGGCCCTCGCCGTCGGGGTCGATGCCGCGGGCCTGCATGAGGCCGCGCAGCAGGACCGCGGTGTGCTTCTGCGCCTTGTAGAAGTCGGAGTAGCTGAAGCCGTCGGCGATGGCCAGGGGCGAGTAGCCGAGCTCGGTGCGGGCGTCCATGTCGGCCCCCTGCTCGACGAGGTACTCGGCGACGTTGTTGGCGCCGCGGAACGCGGCCCCGTGCAGGGCGGTCATGCCCCGGTAGTTGGCGGCGTCGACGGGGTTGCCGAGCTCGACGCACATCCGCACCGCCTCGAGCACCTCGTCTTCCTGACCGGGCAGCGAGCCGCCGTCCTCGCCGGGGTTCCAGATGGCGACGCCGGCCGCCACCATCAGCGGGGTGGTGCCGTCGGCGCTCGGGACGGTGGCGTCGGCCCCCGCCTCGACGAGCACCCGCATGGCCTCGACGTCGGTGACCTTGGCGGCAAGGAAGAACGGAGTCGCCCCGAGCCGGTTCAGCCGGTTGCGCTGGCCGTCCTTCATGCCGTTGACGGTCATGCGGGCGTCGACGTCGCCGCCGACGGCGATCATCTTGCGCAGCACGTCGATGCTGTCGACGGCGCCGCTGGGGATGGGCCCGGGGAACCCGAACCCGGTGTTCATACGCCGCGTGCGCACGAGCTGGTGGAGGGCGTTCCACCCCGCGCCGGCGAGGTTGGGGTCGGCCCCGCGGTCGAGCATGTAGTCGGCGAGGGCCCAGTTGGCGTTGGCCACCGCCACCACCAGGGCGCTCTGCCCGTCGGACAGGGTGTCGTTGACGTCGGCGCCGGCCTCGAGCAGCACCCGCAGGGCGTCGAGGTGGCCGCCCCGGGCCGCGAACGTCAGGGCGGTGAAGCCGGTGGGGGGCGGCGCGTAGAAGAGCCGGTTGCCGCCGGCCGGGCGCCCGGCCGACTCGGTGCGGGCGTCGACGTCGGCCCCCAGCTCGGCGAGGGCGTGCACCGCCGCCGCGTTGTTGCGGGCCGCCGCCCACATGAGGGCGGTCTGGCCGCGGAAGTCGTCGCGGGCGTTGGGGTCGGCCCCGCGCGCGAGGAGCGCCCGCACCGTGGCCGCGTCGCCGGCGCGGGCCGCGGTCATCAACGCCGTCTCGCCCCCCCGCATGGCGGCGTTGGGGTCGGCGCCGGCCGCGAGCAGCATCCGGACGACGGCGGCGTTGCCGTTCTCGGCCGCGAGCGAGAGGGGCCCGACGCCGTAGCGGTTGGCGGCCGACACGTCGGCCCCGGCCTCGAGCAGCAGGGCGACGAGGGCCGCCTCGTCCTCGTGCACCGCCCAGTGCAGGGCCGTCGCCCCGTCGGGCCCCGCCGCGTTCACGTCGACGGCGGGGTCGGCGACGAGCCGCCGCACGGTGTCGGCGTCGGCCGCCCTCACCGCCTCGACGAGGGGCGCGTCGCGCCGGGCGCCGGCCTCGGCGGTGGCGGGCGCCCCGACCAAGCCGGCCGCGAGGAGGGCGAAGGCGGCGAGCGACGCCGATGCGAACGGCCTTCCCGTGCTGATGACATGCATGACGACCACCTCGTTCTCCAACGCCCCCGCCCGCCGCGCGCTGTTGCCGCACGCGAGGCGCCAATCGTAGCACGGCGGGGGTGCAGACGGCTTCGGCGAGCCGCGACGACCGGCGCTCGGCCGCGCGGGGAAGGCCAGGCCCTCGGTCGCGGCCGCGGCGTGTCAACGACAGAACCGTCCGTGCTAAACTTCTGACAGTGAGCAGCGACGCGAAGTGGATCATCGGAACGATGGGCGGGCTCGTCATCGCCGTCGCCGGATTGCTGTCGGCGCAGATCAACGGCCTGAACACCCGCATCGACGACCTGGACGCCCGCCTCAACACCCGCATAGACGAGCTGGACGCCCGCCTGAGCGCCCGCATCGACGGCATGAACACCCGCATCGACGAGTTGCGCGCCGACATCCGCGAGCTGCGCGCCGACCTGGTCCGCGTCGACGAACGCCTCGACGCCGTCGAGGTCGCGGTCGGGAGGCTCGATCAGCGCCTCGCGATCATCGAGCGCGTGATGCTCCCCTCGCCGCCGGCCGGCGGGTAGCCGGCGTCCCGCATGGAGGGATGTCGGCGCCGTGCCCGTCCCGTCCTGGCGCTTAGAATGCCTGCATGGAGAAGCGCAGGCTGCCCGTCGGCATCCAGACCTTCAGTCGCATCCGCGGGGAGGGCTACTACTACGTCGACAAGACCGGCTACGCGCGGCGGCTGGCCGAAGAAGGCGGCGGCCGGTTCTTCCTGTCGCGCCCCCGCCGGTTCGGCAAGAGCCTGTTCGTGGACACGCTGAAGGAGCTGTACGAGGGCAGCGAGCGGCTGTTCCGGGGGCTCGCGGTGCACGACGCCTGGGATTGGTCGCGCCGCCGCCCCGTCGTGCGGCTGAGCTTCGCGGGCGGCAACTTCAAGCGGCCGGGCGAGCTGGCGGAGAGCACGACCGCGCAGATCGAGGACATCGGACGGCGCGCCGGCGTCGACTCGGGCGGGGGGAGCGCGCCGGTACGCTTCCGGCGATTGATCCGATCGCTGCACGAGCGCACCGGCGAGCGCGTCGTGGTGCTGGTGGACGAATACGACAAGCCGGTTCTGGACGCGCGCGCCGGGCCGGCGCCCCCGGCGGGCGGGCCCGGGGAGGGGCCGCGCGCCGGGGACGCGCAGGCGCTGGCCAACCGCGACGACCTGCGCGGGCTCTACGGCGCCCTCAAGGACTGCGACGCCGACGTCGAGCTGACTTTCATCACCGGGGTCAGCAAGTTCAGCAAGGTGAGCCTGTTCTCGGACCTGAACTTCCTCACCGACATCACCCTGGCCCCCCGCTACGCCGCCATCTGCGGCTACACCGAGGCGGATCTCGACACCGTGTTCGCGCCCGAGCTGCCGGGCCTCGACCGCGTGCGCATACGCGACTGGTACAACGGCTACAACTGGCGGGGGGACGAGCGCGTCTACAACCCCTGGGCCATCCTCCACCTGTTCGCGAGCCGCGAGTTCAAGGCGCACTGGTTCGAGACCGCGACGCCGCGCTTCCTCGTCGACGCCCTGATCCGACGCGGCGTCTCCGCTCCCGACATCGACGGCCGGTACGCCGACGACGACCTGCTGTCGGCGTTCGACGTGACCTCGGCGACGACCGAGGCGCTGCTGTTCCAGACCGGCTACCTGACGATAGCGGACGAGGAGCAGGAGGACGGCTACTCGCAGTACCGCCTGGGGTACCCCAACCGGGAGGTGCGGCGGGGCCTGAACCGCGGCCTGCTCGACGCCCTCGCCCCGAACTGGCGGTCGACGGGGGGCGGCCCCGCCCTGCGGCGCGCGCTGGCGGCCGAGGACTGGGCGGGCCTGGAAGCGTTGTTCCGGAGGCTGCTGGCAGGCATCCCCCACGACTGGCACCGGCGCAACGACATCGCGCGCTACGAGGGCTACTGGTCGAGCGTGTTCTACGCGTGGTTCCAGGCGTCGATGGACGGCGTGGCGGTCGAGGACGCCACCAGCCGCGGGCGGCTGGACATGGCGGTGGTGACGGACGGCGCCGCCCGCGTGTTCGAGTTCAAGGTGGCCGCGCGGGCGGCGCCGGCGGCGCGGCCCGCGGGCGCGGACCGGGGCGATGCGGCAGAGAGCGCGGACCGAGGCGGCGCGGCGGAGAGCGCGGTTGGGACCGCCCTGCCGCCCGACGGCGCGCGGCCGAGCGCGGGCCGAGGCGACGCGGCGGCCGACCGCCCGGCCCTGGCGCAGTTGAAGGCTCGCCGCTACGCCGACAAGTACCGCGCCCCGAACCGCCGGGTGCACCTGATCGGCGTGGAGATCGGCGCCGAGACGCGCGACCTCACGGCCTTCGACGTGGAGCCCGGTTGAGCGCCGAAGATCAAGACGCCCGGCCCGCCAGCTCAACCACTGCGCAGGCTACGCTGCCGTCCCCGGCCCTCCCGCTCGTCGAACTTGCGGAACGACGGCCCTGGCGGTATCACATTGCCGCGAGACCCACACCAATCCGTGAGCACTCGGGCACGCCTCGTGCAGGACCTCGCCCCAACGCGCCGTCTTTCGCCAGAGCCGCTCCATCCCCCTCAGAACAGATTGGGGCGCGCCGCCTCGCGGGCGGCTTCCGCGACGGCATCGGGATCGGCGTCCATGACGTCGACGGGCCGCCGGTCGTCGGGAAGCCAGCCGTTCGGCGCGGTGAACCAACTCGCGACCTGCCACGGTCCCCGCTTTCCGAGCGCCCGAAGAACCCTGGCCACGACCGGCTTCGGCCTGCCGGTGTCGTCGAACTGGAACGCGGGGTAGAGAATGCGTCCCCGATCCTCGATGCCGAATATCCTCCCGCCGCTCCGCCACCGCCCGGCCAGCGCCGCGCTGTTGTTGGCCTTCGATCCATACAGATCGTGGACCTGCCGGGCGTCGAGAACATCGTGGCGCTCGAGAAAGTCGGCCCGAAAGTCGGCGTTCCGGCGGGCCTGATCGAGAACCGCGGGATGCGGCCGGCCGGACACCGCCGGCATGGCCATCTCGATCAGCCGCTCCATTTCCGCCGCCCGACCGGCGTCCAGCCGCCCCTGCAGCAGGACGACCAGCGCCTCGACCGCCCGCAGCTCCTCCTCGTCGTCGCTGGACACCAGCAGCGCGGCCTCGCCGACGAGATCGCCGTGACCGGCCAGAGCCCGGGCCGTCTCCTGCAGCTTCTGTTGCCGAAGCGCCGCCCGGTCCGCCAGGGACGCCGGCCCCTCGGACGCCTCGGGCACGACGATGCGGCCTTCGAGGGGTGAATCCGGCTCCTCTCCGATGTCGTATCCCCGCACCCGTTCCACTCGGACCATGTCTACTCTGGAATGAGATCGATGATCCTATACTATGTCTCATCGATATCAACACCGCAAGCCTCGCCCCACAGCTCGGCGAGCTCGTCTTCCACCTTCGAGCGCGTAGGGCGCGACCTCACGGCCTTCGACGTGGAGCCCGCCTGAGCCCTGCCCCGGCGCGCCTCGACCGGCCGTCGCTTCGCCCCCTTCTCGTCGGCGAAGACGAATCTCACGAGGACGATCGAGCCGCGGTCAGAGCTCGTCGTACGCGGCATCGGCGGGGTTGTCCCACAGTTCGGCCAGGACCGGATCGGCCGATGCTCTCAGGGCAAGGCCGTCAGCCGACGTCTCCCCGGCCAGGTCGTCCCGCAGGCGCGCCTCGACGGCTTCCGACACGTACTGCCGAATGGACTGGTCCCGCAAGGCGGCGGCGAGCCGAATGCGCCGCCGCGTCTCGCGGGTCACGTCGATGCTGAGCCGGGCGGGCCGCGGGTCGAATGCCATCGCGACCCACAATAGCACAATTACGTAAACGAGCCGCATCGTTTCAACGTGCAACTCGAGCGCTCACTCCGCCGGGGGCTCGCGACGCGGCCGCCACAGCACGTGCATCGCCCAGTCGAGGTCGAGCCGCTCGCCGCCCCACGACGGCGTCGCCGTCGGCGCCGATCTCGATGCCAGCGGCGGCAAGGGCGCCGTTCGTAGGCTGGAGCGCGGGCCCCGTCCAGGCCGGCGCCGGCGGCGCCTCCGGCCGGGGGCGGCCGTCAGGCCCCAGGAACCTAACGCCTCCGGCGGCGTCGACGGTGACGCGGAACCCTCCCTCGTGCACCGCCCGGTGGTGCCGGCGGCAAAGCAGCACGAGGTTGTCGAGCGAGGTCCGGCCGCCGTCCGCCCAGTGCTCGACGTGGTGCGCGTCGCATCGCCGATTGCCGCAACCCGGGAACCGGCACTGGCGATCGCGGGCCGCGAGCGCGCGGCGCAGGGCCGGCGAGATGTTCCGGGTGCGGCGGCCCACGTCGAGGATCTCGCCGCCGGGACCGTGGTGCATGGTGACGGTGGCCGCGTCGCAGGCCAAGCGCCGGGCCGTCTCCGCGGAGACGTGGACGCCGCCCGCCTCGTCCAGCACCGTCTGGCGGGCGGCGACCGGCGACGCAGAGGGAACGGGCCCGGATGTCGCCCGCCGGTGGGCGCGTGACGGCGCCTCGGACGCGGCTGTCGTCGGACGCGCCCCCGGACAGGGGCCGGATGTGCGGCGCCGCCTTGCTCCCGGCGTTCCCGCGGGAACGTCCCGGCGTTCCGCCAGCGCCTCCGCGTCCACGTGCAGCACCACCTGATAGCGGTCGCCGGCCGTTCCCCGGTCGAGGCCGCCCGCCAACGCGGCCTCGGCCACCACCCCGATAGCGTCCGCCTGCCGCTGCTCGAACGTCGACTCTTCCGCGTCGACCGGCGCATTGGCCGGCGCGCCGGCGGCAGCTACTTCGCCGCCCACTTCCCCTCCGTCGTCCCGCAACGACGCTCGCCGCGCCTGGTCGCCCGCCGCCTCCAGCGCCCGGCGCAGCACCGCTCCCACGTCCGGTGGCAACCGGCCGCGCACCACTACCATCCCGTCCTCGTCCACCCAGGTCCGCAGCCCGCGGCTCGCCTGCTGCCGCCGTTCCTCCACCTGCTCCACGTTCCGGTCGATGCGCCGCCACGCGCGCGCGATCCGCTCCACATGCGCCGCCGTGCCCGCGCTGCACACGTAGAGAAGGTCGTCCTCGTTGTCGGGGGTGGCCACCCGCGTCACCGCGCGCACCTTCGAGTAGGAGATCTTCCCGCGCCGCATGGCATCGCTCAGCTTCGGCAGCTTCCCGAGGGCGCGCGCCACCCGCACGTGCTCGCGGGCGGCCCCCGGCGCCAGCCCGGCCCGCCAGCTCAACCACTGCGCGCACGACACGCAGCCGTCCCAGCCCCCCCGTTCGTCGAACTGGCGGATGAGCACGAGCAGCTCGTAGGTGGCGGCCTGGATGCGGGCGGACAGCTCGGCGATACGGTCGCCCAGGCGCGCGAGTCGCTCGCCGCGGTTGCCCGGCGTACTCGACGGTTCGGGCGCGGTCCACGACGGATCGCGGCGCGGCGACACGCCGGAGGGCTCGGAGGAAGGTGAAGGATGCGCGGGAGACGTGGACGGCCCGGGGATGTCATCAACGACCATGGGCCATTGTAACCCACCGTTTTTCAACAGCTTACAGTGCCCGTGACCGGCCGATCGGCGGTCGAATCGAAGTGAATCGCGTCTCGGCGGGAGAACGTGCAGCCTGCGGCCGGAGAGACCGTCAGAAGGGCAATCCTGGCAGCGCGCAGGACTCACGCCGCGTCACCTCTCAGGAGCTGTCAAGGAAAAAGTGCAGCGCGAGCCCCAAAAACGCCTGACGGACGCCACAAGGATCACCGGCCCTTGGCGGGAACGGCGGGAACGGCGGGAACGGCGAGCTTGCCCGGGAAGACCTCCTCCGGCAACCGGTTCTCGATCTCAAGCTGGCTGACCACCTTGATCAGGTAGCCGACCTCCAGCCTGCCCCTGCCAGCCTTCGGCAAGAACAAGGACTTGTCGCTCAGGCTCCACTTCTCCGAGTGCCGGGCCAAACGGATGTCGTAGCCCGGCGCGCAGTCATCCAGCATCTTGCGGATGTCGGACATCCGCAGCTCCCGCGGAGCCGTCATGCCGCTATGGCCTGGAGGTAGTGGTCCTTTGTGTCGCGGCTTCCCGGTACTAACGCGCCATCCCTTGACGCGGGGTGCTCGATTGCGAGGACCTCGATGGACGGCCGAGTGGCTGCCCCGCGCATCCTGCCCATCCAGTTCACCGGCTCGCAGTCCAGCTCGTCCTTCTGGCTCGCCCGCCAGTGCTTCGTCCATTCCGCGCTGACGCTCGTGTCCACGTCGTCGAAGAAGCGCTGCGTTTCGGCGTGGAACGCCTCGAAGCTGTCCGATTCCTCGGCCATGTCCTCGAGGATGCCGCGGAACATGCCCTTCAGGGCCTCGTAGGCCGACTGAATGTCCTGGCCGCCGGTGGCGAATCCACCCGGCTGCGCACCGTCCATCCAGATCCGCCCCGATTCCTGCTCCTCGGCCAACACTCGGCTCTTTATGTCGACGAGCGCCGAGTACCGCGCGCCGTCGACCACGCCGCGGTAGCTGAATACCAACGGCCATGCTCGCATGACTTGCTCCCTTCCAACTGTGTGGATCTTCAGCATACACCGGCCAGGGGCCGGCGCGCGTCTGCGGCAAAGATGAGCCACGGGTCGCCCGTTTTCGACATCGGGACAGGCGTCCTCGTCCGGAAGCCGTGCGCCCCCAATCGGAGGACGCACGACCCGAGACCGTCGCCGGACCCCGCCCATGCGGGCGGCCCGCCCCTACACCCCCGTCAGCGGCCCCGTGCTGTCGGAGATGCGGTCCACCTGGGCCCCCACCTTCTCGAGCAGGGTGAGCCCGAGGTTCATGAACGGGGTGTGCAGGTCGTAGACGAGGTGGCGGTTGCCGGCGAGCTGGCCGCAGCCGCCGCCCATGAGGGTGATGGGCAGGTTGTAGGGGGTGTGCTGGTCGCCGTCGCCCATGCCGGCGCCGTGCAGCAGCATGGCGTGGTCGAGGAGGGTGCCGTCGCCGTCGGGGGCGTTGGCCATCTTCTCGACGAGCCGGGCGAAGAGCTGCATCTGGTACTGGCTGATCTTCGTGTACTGGGTGATGTTGTGCGGATCCTGCTGGTGGTGCGAGACGGTGTGGTGCGCCTCGGGGACGCCGATGTTGGGATACGTCCGGCCGCTGGTCTCGCGGGCCATCTGCATGCAGCTCACGCGGGTGACGTCGGCCTGGAACGCGAGCACGAGCATGTCGTGCAGGAGGCCGACGTGCTCCTCGTAGTCGTCGGGAACGCCAGCGGGCTGGTCGACGGCGGGCAGCGGGGTCGAGGCCTGGTTGGCCTCGGTGCGCTGGATGCGCCGCTCGATCTCGCGGATGGACTGCAGGTACTCGCCGACGGTGGCGCGGTCCTGGGCGCCGATGCGCTTCTCGAGGCGGTGGATGCTCTCGCCGACCGAGTCGAGGATGCTGCGGTCGGTGCGCATCTGGGCCAGCCGGGCCTCGACGCTGCCGCCGTCGCCGAAGAGGCGCTGGAAGACGACCCGGGGGTCGCGCTCGTGGGGCAGCGGGGTCGTGGGGGTGAGCCACGACGTCGAGTTGCGGTACGCGCAACTGTAGCCGTTCTCGCAGTTGCCGACCTGGTAGTTCGACTCGGTGGTGAGCTCGAGCGAGCGCAGGGCGGTGTCGGCCCCGAGATGGTCGGCGGCGTACTGGTCGATGGTCTTGCCGGCGCGGATGTCGGCCCCCTCGGTGCGCTTGGGGAGGATGCCGTTGAGCCAGCCGCCGTGGGCGCGGGTGTGCACGCCGCCGCCCTCGTTGGGGCTGACGACGCCCGAGTTGCTGAGCCCGGTGACGACGGTCATCCGGTCGCGGTACTGCGCGAGCGGCTGCAGCACGGGCGTGAGGTCGAAGTCCGTCCCGCCCGCGCCCTCGGGGTGGAAGCTGCGGGGGAGGATGCCGTTGGGCACGTAGAAGAACGCCAGCCTCGGCACCGGGGCGGTCACCTGTCGGGCCGCGGCCGAGAGCGCGGGCACCATGGCGTCGAGCAGGGGCAGGGCGACGGTGGCCCCGAGGCCGCGCAGCACGGTGCGCCGGGACAGCGACTTCTGGGTGACGATCATGACTGCGATCTCCTCATCAGGAACGGATCACTTCGGACGATGCCGAGCACCACGCTCTGGAACCGGTAGTCGTCGGCCGCCGCCTCGCGCACGATGCGGCGCAGGGTCGGCATGTCGTAGTGCTCGAGGCCGCGGCCGAGGGCATAGGTCATGAGCTTCTCGGTCACGGTGGTCACGAACTGCCGGGGGTCGCGGGCCAGCGCGTCGCGCATCTCGGCGACGCCGTCGAAGGCGCGGCCGTCGGGCAGCACCCCGGACGGGTCGATGGGATTGAACGACTCGTCGACGACGCGCCACCGGCCGATGGCGTCGAAGTTCTCGAGGGCGAAGCCGGTGGGGTCGATCATGGCGTGGCACGCCGAGCACGCGGGGTTGGCGCGATGCGCCTCGAGCCGCGCCCGCACCGTGGGCCGCCTGGCCTGCGTCCGCTGGTCGTTCAGGGCCGGGATGTTGGGCGGCGGGTCGGGCGGCGGGGTGCCGAGCAGGTTGTCGAGAATCCACTTGCCCCGCAGCACCGGCGAGGTGCGGATGGCGTGCGAGGTCAGGGTGAGCACGCTGCCGTGCCCGAGGATGCCGCGCCGGGGGCTCTCGGCGGGCAGATCGACCCGCCGGAAACGGCTGCCGGTGACCCCGGCGATGCCGTAGTGCTCGGCGAGCCGCTCGTCGAGGAACGTGTAGCCGGCGGTGAGGAGGTCGACGACGCTGCGGTCGTCGCGCACGATGCTGTCGACGAAGAGCCGGGTCTCGCGCAGCATGCTCTGGCGCAGCGACTCGTCGAAGGCGACCGAGAAGGGGTCGCCGGGGCGCACCGTGGTCTCGAGGTTGCGGAGCTGCAGCCACTGCGCCGCGAAGTTGGTGGTGAGGGTCTCGGAGCGCGGGTCGGCCACCAGGCGCCGCACCTGCCGCTCGAGCTCGCCGGGGTCGCGCAGGCGGCCCGCCTCGGCCGCCGCGAGGAGCTCGTCGTCGGGGATGCTGCTCCAGAGGAAGAACGAGAGCCGCGACGCGAGGTCGAGGTCGGCCACGGGGTACGGCGCGCCGGGGGCGGCGCCCTCGGGGTCGGCCTCGATGCGGTAGAGGAACTCGGGGCTGACGAGGAGGCGCCGGATGGCCAGCTCGACGCCGTCGTCGAAGCCGCCGGCGGCCCGGCCCTGCCGGTAGAAGTCGAGCAGCACCCCGAGCTCGTCGTCCGTCACGGGGCGCCGGTAGGCGCGGCGGGCGAGCCGCGACAGGATCTCGCGGGCGCACACCGGCTCGTCCGCGGCGGCGGCGGGGCGGCACGAGAAGATGCGCTCGCGCGACGGGGTGTCGGCGGCCCCGGCCGCGTCGTAGGGCCCGGTGACGGTGACGCTCTGCACGAAGGGCTGCGCGCCCGCGAGGCCGCCGGCGTTGCCGGCCACCCGCGGGTTCGGGAACGGCTCGCGGACCTGCTCGACGAGGGCCGACGGCTGCTTGTAGAACGTCACCCCGACCTCGCGGGGCCCGGCCGCGACGTCGAGGCGGAAGTCGATGGTGGACGCCTGCGCGTAGGGGTTGTCGGACGCCCCGTCGGCGGGCGGGCCGAGGGTGAACTGCTCGACGGGCTCGCCGTCGACGGTGACCTCGAGGTCGTGGGCCTCGCGCAGCCGCCGGGTGCCGGTGAGCTGGATGCGGAAGTCGTAGCCGGCGTCCTGCGGGAAGAGGTGCTCGATGTACAGGCCGCCGCGGGTGCCGAAGGGCAGCGCCTCGACCCGGGCGTGCTGGGACAGGTCCTGGGCCGCCTGGTAGGTGTCGGCGGACAGGGCCGGCGGCGGGCTGCCCACCGCGAGCCGACTGATGGTGCGGGCGGCGGCGAGGTAGCGCTCCATCAGCGCCTGCGACATGCGGAGGATGCCGCCGATGTTGTCGAAGCCGAAGCTCGAGTCGTCGGCGGGGAGGAAGTCGTCGGCGTCGAGCTCGACGGCCAGCAGGTCGCGGACGGCGTTGCGGTACTCGGTGCGGTTGAGGCGGTGGAAGGTGGCCGAACGCCCGGGGTCGCGCGTGACGGCCCAGTCGGCGTCGAGCTCGCCCTCGAGCCAGTCGAGGAAGCCGTCGAGGGCGGCGGCGTCGGGCCGGGGGCGGCCGGCCGGGGGCATCACCCCGCCCCGCAGCTTGCGGACGACCTTCTCCCACTCGGCGGCGTGCCCGCCGACGTCGGCGAGGTCGAGGGTGTCGAGGGTCAGCCCCACCGCGCGGAGCTGGCCGACGAGCGGGGACGCGGGCCGGCCCGTGCCGTTCACCGTGCGCTCGTTGTGGCAGGTGACGCAGTAGCGGTCAAGCAGGGCGCGGCGGGCGGCGGCGGGCGCAGAGGCCGCGGCGCCGGACGAGGGCGCCGCCCCGCTCGACGCCTGCCCCGCGCCGGCCCCGGTCGAAGCGACGGCCGCCTGCCCTGCCGGCTCGGCCCGCACCTCCGCGGTCGGGACGCCGAGGGCCAGCGTGAGCGTGAAGAACGACGCGACAGGGATCTTCGCCATGTGTTTGCGGAGGGCGGAAGCCGCCCGTCAGCCGGGCGGGCGCACTCTACCCCAGAGGGCGCATGCTAGTATGCGATCAGGCACGTGTCAACGGAGCCGGGCGTTCGCGGCCCTGGTCCGGCTCATGTCCTGAACAATGCTGCTCACGCGACGCACCGTCATGCAGGGCGCGGCCGGCTCGTTGCTGCTCGTCGGCGGGCTGCCCGTGTGGGCGCGGGGGGAGCAGCCCCCCGACAAACCGGCCCCGTCCGACTACCTGCGCCTGTCGGCGGCCCTGATCGGCGCCGACCCGGCGCGGCTCGAGCCGGAGCCCCGCGCCGGCGAGGTCGCGCTGGCCGACGCCTTCCACGCGCTGTGCCGCGAGGCCGCCCCCGACGCCACCGCCGCGCTGCTCGCGGCCTGGCGCGAGGCGGCGCCGCCGGGCGGGCCGGCGCCGGGCGGGGAGGCGGAGGCGGGGGCGGCCGGGCGCCTGCTCACGGGCGGGGGGCGCCCGCGCGAGGACGGCATCGGGACGATGGCGCGGCTGACGATGCTGATGTGGCTCTACGGCGTGTGGTACGGCGGGACGGAGGCGGCGCGGATGCCCGACGCGGCCCCGGTGATCGGCCCCGACCACCGCACCGACCTCGTGGTGTCGGTGCGCGCCTACCGGAACGGCTGGATCTGGCGCCTCGCCCAGGCGCGGCCGATGGGGGTGGCGGGCGCCCCCGGCGACTGGGCGGAGACGCCGCCGGGCCTCGACACCTTTCTCGACGGCGCGGAGGAGCCTGCGCCGTAGAGCGTCGCGGACCCCGGCGGGTCGGCCGGGCGCCCGGCGGGGCCGACGACGGCAACCGGCGGGGCCGACGACGGCAACCGGTGGAGCCGACGACGGCAACCGGCGGGGCCGGCGACGGCCGGCGGGCCGGCGGACACCGATTTCCATGCAGGAGACGCGGACGCCGCGCTACGACGTGGCCATCGTAGGCTCAGGCTTCGCGGGCGCCGCCATGGCCCTGCTGCTGGCCCGGGCGGGCCGGCGGGTGCTGGTGCTCGAGGCGGGGCCGGGGCTCGACGCCCTGCACCGCGACCACGTCGAGCGCTACGTGCTCGCCACCTTCAAGTCGCCGTCGGCGCCCTACCCGCCCGACGCGGGAGCGCTGGAGCCGAGCCGCACCAACGCGCCGCGGCCGACCATCGAGGCCCTGGTGGCGGCGTGGGACGACCCCGCCCGCTCCTACTTCGAGCACGCCCCGGGCTCGCTGCCCTTCGCCAGCACCTACGAGCGCCTCGTCGGGGGCACCGGCAACCACTGGATGGGGACTTCCGTCCGCATGGACGGGGCCGACTTCCGCCTGCGCTCGGCCTACGGCCGCGGCCTCGACTGGCCGCTGGGCTACGACGACCTCGAGCCGTACTACGGGCAGGCCGAGCACCTGATCGGGGTCGCCGGCGACCGGGCCGAGCAGGAGGCGGTGAACGGCGTCCCCTACGGGGCGGAGTACGAGTACCCGATGGGGCCGATAGCGCCGTCGTACGGCGACCGCGTGATCGGGGCCCGCCTCGACGGGGCGGCGCTCGCCGACGACGCGCCCGCCCCGGCGCGGCTGACGTCGACCCCGGCCGGGCGCAACTCGGCCCCCTACGGGAACCGCGGCCCGTGCCGCGGCAGCACGAGCTGCGTGCCCATCTGCCCGGTGCGGGCCAAGTACGACCCGCGGGCGACGCTGCGGGAGGCGATGGCCACGGGACGGGTCGAGCTGCTCGCCCGCGCCGTCGTCGACCACGTGCGGATGGACGAGGGGGGCCGGGTGACGGGCCTTCACTACCTGCGCTACGAGGACGACGGGGCGCCGGCCGCGACCGGGCGGACCGGCCAGGGGGTGGCCGAAGCCGACGTCTACGTGCTCGCGGCCCACGCCGTCGAGAACGCCCGCATCCTGCTGAACACCGGGCGGGTGACGGGCCGCGCCGCCGGCAACTCGTCGGGGCTGGTGGGGCGCCACCTGATGGACCACCCGGTGTACCTGGCGTGGGGCCTGATGCCGCCGGGGGCGCCGGTCTACCCCTACCGCGGGCCGCTGTCGACGTCGGGGGTCGAGACCCTGCGCGACGGTCCCTTCCGGCGCCGCCGGGCCGCGTGGCGCATGGAGGTGGGCAACACGGGGTGGAACTGGCCCATCGGCGACCCCTGGGTGACGGGGATCGACTTCGTCTACGGGAGCGACGCGAGCGGGACCAACCCCGGGCGCCGGGTGCTCGCGGGCCGGCCCTACGCCCGCACCGTCAACGACCTGCTGACGCGCCAGGCGCGCATCGCGTTCCTCGTCGAGCAGGAGGCGGACCCGTCGAACCGGGTCGAGCTGTCGGACGCGTGGACCGACAACCTGGGCATTCCCCGGCCGCGAATCAACTACGGGGTGTCGGATTACGTGCGGGCGGGCTTCGCGTCGGCGCGCGAGGCGACCGCCCGCGTCTGGGCCCGCCTGGGGGCGGCGGAGCATACGGTGACCCGCGACGAGGCGCCCAACGCCTTCCGGTACGAGGGGCGGACCTACAACTACCAGGGCGGGGGGCACCTGTGCGGGACCCACGTCATGGGCTCGGCCCCCGGCAACTCCGTGGTCAACGACCGGCAGCGGACGTGGGACCACCCCAACCTGTACCTCGCCGGCTGCGGCTCGATGCCCAGCGTGGGCACCCAGAACCCGACCCTGACGATGCTCGCGGTGTCGTGCCGGACGGTGGACGACATCCTGGCGCGGCTGGCGTAGCTGGCGGGCGTGCAGCGACGGTTCCAGGACGGCGGCCGGCGGCTGGCATAATCAGATCGTGGGCATCGACGACGTCATCAACGGGGCGCTGCAGCCGCTGGCCGAGGCGGTGGCGGGGTTCATCTTCTTCCCGGTGCCGGTATTCGGCGCCGACCTGCCGCTGGTGGTGGGGTGGCTGGTCGGCGGGGGGCTCTTCTTCACCGTCTACCTCGGGTTCATCAACGTCCGGGGGTTCCGCCACGCGGTGCGGGTCATCACCGGGCGGCTCGCCGATCCCGACGACCCCGGCGAGATATCGCAGTTCCAGGCACTGACCACCGCGGTGTCGGGCACGGTGGGCATCGGCAACATCGCGGGGGTGGCGGTGGCCATCTCGACCGGGGGCCCCGGCGCCACGTTCTGGCTCGTCGCGGCCGGCGTGCTCGGCATGTCGACGAAGTTCGCGGAGTGCACCCTCGGCGTCCTCTACCGGCGGACGGCGGCCGACGGCTCGGTGTCGGGCGGCCCCATGCACTACCTCGAGCGGGGGCTCGCCGAGCGGGGGCTGCCGGGGCTGGGGCGCGGCCTCGGCATCTTCTACGCGTGCACGATGGTGGTGGGCTGCCTCGGCATCGGCAACATGTTCCAGTCGAACCAGGCCACGGCGATGTTCGTCGACCTGACCGGCGGCGACGCGAGCCCCTTCGCGGGGGCGACCTGGCTCGTGGGCCTCGCCCTGGCCGGGCTCGTGGCGGTGGTCATCATCGGCGGCATCCGCTCGATCGCCAACACCACGGTGCGGCTGGTGCCGGGCATGGCCCTGCTCTACGTGGCCCTCGCGCTGCTCGTCCTCGTGCTGCAGGCCGACCGGCTGCCGGGCGCGGTCGCCGCGATCTGGCAGGGCGCGTTCGCGCCGGAGGGGGTGGCCGGGGGCATGCTCGGGGCCCTCGTCATCGGCTTCCGCCGCGCCGCCTTCTCGAACGAGGCGGGCCTCGGCAGCGCCGCCATCGCCCACGCCACCGCCCGCACCCCGCGGCCGGTCAGCGAGGGCTTCGTGGGCCTGCTCGAGCCGTTCATCGACACCGTGGTCATCTGCACGATGACGGCGTTGGTCATCATCACCACCGTCTACGACCCGGCCCTCGCCGCGGCCGGCGTCAACGGCATCGAGCTGACCACCCGCGCCTTCGCCTCGGTGCTGCCGTGGTCACCCGCGCCGCTGGCGGTGGCCGCGATGCTCTTCGCCTACTCGACGATGATCGCCTGGGCCTACTACGGCCTCAAGGCGTTCACCTACCTCGCCGGCGACGGGCGCAAGCAGGACATCGGCTTCAAGACGTTCTTCTGCCTCTTCGTCGTGGTCGGGGCCAGCCTCGACCTCGGCGCCCTCATCGACCTCTCGGACGCCCTGGTGTTCGTGGTCGCCATCCCCAACCTGCTCGGCCTCTACGTGATGGCGCCGGTGGTCAAGCGCGAGCTGGCGCGGTACCGGCCGTTCCGGGAGGAGAGGTGAGGGGCGGCTTGCGCCAGGGGCCTCACAGGTGGACTGGCCTGGAAGCGACCATTCGCCAGGAACTGTGGCTATCGACCCACCTGACGAAGCTCATTCGCGAGCTTCGCAAACAGGGAACAATCTTCGCGGACGACTATTCGGATAAGTTCGCATTCAAGGCGAATCCTCGACTACAACTCAGGTAGAGAAGCCCGCCTGACCTGCCCGTACGCCCGAAAGCGAACGCAGCGTCAGTGCCCGATGCTGTCCAGGACACCCAAGTCTTGCAGAGCCCCTTGTAGGCTGACCTCGAACTCCCGGAATGACCGCGATCGTCCCAGAGCGTCGATCGACTGCCGCTGGGCGATGGCGGGCAGGAGCGAATCGCCGCGAGGCCTTCGATTGCCTCGCACCGTACGGAGCGCCGAGTCCAGGCACGTCTTGGGTTGGGGTGGTCTTCCGCCTGCTCCGCATCGGCGGGCAGACCGAGGTCCGTCGGCGCGCCTCGATAGCCGAGCGTATCGAGCACCGCATAGGGGTCCGCCAGCGCCCACGACTCGGTCATAGAAGCCGGCCGCAGAAGCACGCAGCGCTCCGAGCGCCACTCGCACAGTTCATGCATCTTCCTGCAGTAGGCGCTGCTGCGATAGCCGACTGTCGCGCGCTGCCCTCTCCCGCCCGTGTCCGCGTGCACAAACACGATGTGAAATGCCTCCCGGCGGTCACACGCTTCCACTGCGACTTCATCCACCGTGCGCCCCCTCCGGCCGAGACGCACGGCGGGCCGCTCGGGGACGTCCACGGTAACCCTGCCGCTCCTCAGCACAGTCGACTCGATGACACGTGGAAGAAGAACCTCGAGGTACGAGTAGTCGGAGGGCCCCTCGCAGAACAAGGCGTACGCCAGATACATGTCACGCGGTCTCGACGTGTCGGCGCAGGAGCGCCTCGACCTCGGAACGGGTGAGCCCGTTCTCCGGGTCGGCGGATAGCCCGCTTCTCATCCGCGTTCGGGACGTTCGCGATTGGGTCTCCGGCGTCAGGGTGGATATGACGTCCGACGCGACGACCTCGTTGTCCTCCAGCGCGGACATAACGACTGGGGAGTGCGTATTCACCAGAATCTGAAAGCAGGCTTGCGCTCCCGGCGAGTCCATGCAGCCCGCCGCGTTACGGATGAGCTCCATCAGCGCGGGGATCCGTGCCTCGTGAACGCCGTTCTCCGGCTCCTCCCAACAGAGAACGCCCCCGTGCCGCGGATCGTTCAGGATAGTCACCAGGGCGAGGAGACGGAGGGTGCCGTCCGAGATCACGCGCGAGCTGAACGACTGGGAGTCCCGCAGCCTGAGGGCGAACGAGTACTCGGAATCGCCGGGGTCGTCGCGAACGTCCAGGTCGGCGACCGACGGAATGAGCGATGACAGATCCGCGACGACATCCGACAGGAACCCCTTGGGCCGCCTGTCGGTCCTCGTCTCCTCCATGAGCTTGGCGAGCACGGTGGCGAGATTCGAGGCGTCGGGCAGCAACCGGCGTGGGGCCAGCCGGTCCGTCGCACGCCGGGAGGCCTGCGGATCGATCTGCAGGAACTGCACGGAGGACAACAGCGTCCGCAGCGCATACAGGTGCGGGAACTCTGCCGTCGTCACCGTGGACAACCCCGTGCGGGAGGCATCCTTGGCGGACAACGCGAGGGGACGGCCCCTCTTGCCGGGTCCGTCTTGACGAATCTCGATGACGCCCGACTCCTTGCCGGACCCGGAACGCGTAGTCATGAACGGATTGGACAGTCGACCGTACTCCACCGATCCGAACTTCCAGGCCGTCGAACCGCGCTCTTCCGCTCGCCGGATCGGCGAGCACTGCTCCCGCTGCACGTACACGCCCTCGAGGCGCCGGCCTGCACCGGTCCGCACGGCAATCTCCAGCTCGTAGCGAACCCGTTGCGTCCGCAGGTCGAAGGACTTCCCGAACGGATCCACGCCGCGGGGTTCGAGCAGCACCTCCACCGCGAACGCCATTCGGTCGGCGCGCCCAACAGACGTGCGGCGGAACAGCTCCTCCGGTCGTCCCCGCAACTCCTGCATCGCCTCGCGGATGTCGGTCTGCGCCAGGCGCGAGACGAACCGGATGGCATCGAACAGGTTCGACTTGCCGGACGCGTTCGGCCCCACCACCGCCGTGAACGGCCGCAGGTCGAGTGCGAACTTGTCGAAGGTCTTGAACCCGTCGATCTCGATTCGCGTGATCACGGCTCCGGCCCGCCCGGACCGACGACGGGAGCGCCAGCCGAGGCGAGCTCTTCGACCCGAGCTCGCCCCTGGGCGCGTGCGTTCAGCCCCATGACGTGATCCTAACCCGCCCGGATTCCAAGTGGCGCCGCGCCCCTGGGCGCACGACATCATTGTGAGACGAGCGTCAGGCGCGCAGGTCGAGGAGGCCGCGGCCGACGGTCTCGCCCGCGAGGATGCGGTCGATGGCGACCGAGAGGTTGTCGAGGGTCAGGGGGAAGGCGACGGTCTCGAGCCGGTCGAGCTTCCACGGGCCGGCCAGCTTCCGCCAGATATCGGCCTTGCGCATCAGGGGCAGCTCGACCGAGTCGATGCCGAGCAGGTTGACCCCGCGCAGGATGAACGGGAACACGGTGGCGGGAACGTCGGGCGAGGCGACGAGGCCGCAGGCGGCGAGGCTCGCCCCGTAGCGGAGGGCCTTGACGGCGTTGAAGAGGATGGGGCCGCCGACGGTGTCGACGACGCCGCCCCACCGCGCCGCGAGCAGGGCCCGCTTCGACCCCTTCATGAGCTCCTGGCGCCAGATGACGTCGCGGGCGCCGAGGTCGACGAGGTACTGGAAGGACGACACCTTGCCGGTGGCGGCGTGCACCTCGTACCCGAGGCTGGCGAGCAGGGCGACGGCCACCGAGCCCACCCCGCCGGTCGCCCCCGTCACCAGCACCGGGCCGCCGTCGGGCTCCATGCCGGCCGCCTGGAGGCGGTCGACGGCGAGCGCGGCGGTGAACCCCGCCGTGCCCAGGATCATGGCCGACCGCGCGTCGAGGCCGTCGGGCATGGGGACCGCCCAGCCGGCCGGCACGCGGATGCGCTGGCCGAAGCCGCCCGGCGTGTTCATGCCGAGGTCGAAGCCGATGACGATGGCGGCGTCGCCGGGGGCGAACTGGTTGGACGACGACTCGACCACCGTCCCCGCCGCGTCGATGCCCGGCGTATGGGGATACCGGCGGGTGACGCCGGGGTTGCCGATGGCCGACAGGGCGTACTTGTAGTTGAGCGACGAGTACTCGACGTCGATGAGGAGATCGCCGGCAGGGAGGTCGGCGGTGTCGCGGTCCACGACCCGCCGCTCGAACTTCCGCTCGCCGGTCTTTTCGACGCGTAACGCCCGAAACGCCGTCATCCGCAGCTCTCGTCGCCGACTCGGCGTCCCGGGGGATCGCCGATGGCGCCACCGTCGCGGCCAGTCCCGATGGCCGACAGAAGTCGTCTCCGCACCCACGTCCGCCCCGTGGCGGCCGCGCGGGAGGTCCCGTTGCCCGGTCAGGCGCGGCCCGCCGGACAATGCCCGACAGCGCGCCCGTTCAGCAACACTCTAGTTTCGCCCTCATGTCAAGGAGCCTTGTCGAACGTCCGTCGGTTCCCGGCCGTCGGCGGCGCCCGTACGGCCCGGTCGGGCGGCCGGACGCGCCTCCGCTCGGGCAGTCGGACGCGCCTCCTGGCGCGGCGAGGGCTGTGATAGTGTTCCGGGTCCGGCGGTCCGGCGCGCCCGGAACCCGGTCGGGCGCCACGACGAAGGAGAGTTGCGCATGAGCGACACACCCGAGCGTCCCGACCCCGCTGCTTCCACCCCGACCGACAGGCCCGCGCCGGATCCGCCCGCGGCCCCGGCCGCCGAGCCGACCGCGACCGCGCCGCCAGCGGAGACCGCCGCGCCGGGTCCTCCCCCGGTTCCGGCCGCACCCGCACCGGGCGCACCCGCACCGGGCGCACCCGCGCCAACCGTCCCCGCACCGGCCGCCCCCGTACCGGCCGCCCCCGTACCGGCCGTCCCCGTGCCGGCCGCCGGCGCCGGGGCGCAGCCGGGAGCGGAATCGAGCTTCTTCAGCCGGGTGAAGCGCGTCTTCAACTTCGAGGTCAGCGTCTACCCGGAGGTCGCGGGCAACGCGCAGGCGACGCTGGAGGCGATCGTGGTCGTCGCCCTGGCCACGCTGCTCTTCGGCAGCTTCTGGAGCCTGTTCATCTTCTTCCTAACCGTGCCGCTGGCCCTGGCGGCGACCGCGCTCTCCGCCGGCCTCGTCACCCTCTCGGCAAGGCTCTTCAACAAGGACTCGCCCGGCTTCGCGGCCTGGTTCCGGGCGCTGGCCTTCGCCCAGGCGCCGCTGTCGCTGGGAATCGTCCCCCTCGTCGGCTCGTTCATCGCGATGGTGTACTGCATCGCCACCAGCGTCGCCGCCATCCACAGCGTGGCCCGGCTGCCGGTCGGCGTCGCCATCCTGACGTGGGTCATCGCCTGGCTGCTGCCGCTGGCCTTCCTGCTGTTCCTGGCGTTCGTCTTCGGCGGCCTCGCCTTCATGGGGTCGCTGATAGGCGGCATGGCCTGAAACCGGAACCGGTGCTTCAGGCGCTCCGGGCGGCGGACTACTCGTCGCCGGCGCGTGTCGGCACAAGCAGTTCCTCGAGCGCCGCGAACCGCTCCTCGAGCGCCGTGAACCGCTCCTCGAGCTTTGCGAGGGCGACCTCAACCGCGCGCAGACGGGCATCGAGACCATCCATCCTGGCGTCGAGGCGATCGATGCGGGCGCCGAGGTCGCCGATGCGGGCATTCGTCGAGCAGGTCCCCCCGACGATGGCCACGACGATGGCCCCGGCGCCCAGCAACACGGTGATGCGATCTTTCACACACCGATGGTAACACACCCCGCGGCGCCCCCGGGGGTCAGTCGGCGGATCCGCACGTGTCGGGCCAGCCCTGGCGGCAGGCGCGGGCGAGGAGGGCGGCGGGGGTGCGGTCGGCGACCGGCCCCTTGCTGCCCCGGAGGACGACGGGCCAGTCGCCGAGGGTCGGCGGGGCGCGCTCGAAGGGGCCGGGGGCGCCGGCGGGCCGGCCGAGGTTCGCGCACGCGGGCTCGAAGCCGCGGGCGCAACCCTCGTCGAACCAGGCGGCGGCCGCGGCCCGCGGGTCGGGCTCGCCGGCCGCCGCTGCCGCCCCGGGCCGGGTCAGGAGGAGGACCCCGATCTCGTTGCACGCCCAGCCCGAGCCGGCCGCGCAGTGGCCCGACAGGCGGGCCGCGAGGTAGCGGCAGGCCCCGGGGCGGTCGCCGGCGCACGCTTCCTGCCAGAAGGGCAGCCACTGGCCGGGGTGGCGGTCGCCGGCCCCGCCGGTGGCGCCCATGACCGCGAAGACGGCGGCCCACGCCGCCATGTACGCCAGGTGGCGGCGCCCTTGCGACGCGAGGCTCGCGCGACGGGCCGGACCGAGGCGGCGGAGGACGCCCGACCGCGCCGCGCGGTCCAGCAACCCGACCGAGAGGTTCAGCAGGGGCACCGGCAGCAGCTTGTCGTAGAAGGTGGGCAGGCCAGCGCCGGCGAGGAGGGCGTAGCCAGCGACGACCCCCGCCCCGTAGAGGGCCCCGAAGAGCAGCCGCCCCGCCTCGGTGCGGGGGGCGGTGGACGGGTCGGTGAACAGGAGGTGCATGCCGAGGAAGACGGCGATGGGGACGTACGAGTCGTAGAAGTAGTAGACGCCGGTCGCCTGGAAGTAGAGGAGGCCGAAGAGCCACGTCGCGGCCACCGCGGCGAGGGTCATCGACGTGACCCCGAAGAGGTACTGGCCGGGCAGGGCGACGAGGAAGATCCACAGGTACATGTGGGGAGGGAAGAACTGGGAGACGGCGATGTCCTGCCCCCGGGTCAGATCGCTCGTCCCGGTGGCGAGGAGGGCGGCGGCGAAGACGGCGAGGGCGAAGGCGGCGGGGTTGAAGACGTGGGTCCGGCGCCCGTCGCGCTCCCACCGGATGAGGGCCTTGGCCGCGAAGGCGAACGCCACGAGCAGGAGCTGGAGGTGGAACCGGTCGTCGGCGAACCACAGGAAGAGGTTGATGCTGAAGACGACGGGGACGGGGCCGAAGCCGAGCCGGCCCGCCTCGCCCCGCGACCACGCGAGAAGGAGGTCGAAGGCGTAGGCGAAGAGGACCTGGGCGGCGATGAGGGCGGCCGCGTCGCGGACGGGGGGCCAGTGCCAGCCCCAGTAGAGGAAGACCGACGCCTGGGCGCAGGCCTGAACGTAGTGCTGGGGCCGCGGGTCGATCTCGACGGCGAGGCGGCGGCCCCGGAGGCCCGCCCACAGGCAGAGCCCGGCGCTCCACGTCGCGAGGAGGGCGGCGGCGGCGAGGAGGGACGCGGCGAGGGCCGGATGCCGGCCGGCGCCGGCGGGGACGCACCCCAGGAGGCCGAGAACGAAGCCGGCCGCGAGCGCGCCGCCCGCGGCCGGCGAGAACGACCACGGCCGCCCGGGGAGCGGCGGACGCGCCGGCCCGGCGGCCGGGGACACCGCTTCACCCTCCCGTGATGCCGGCCACGGGGGCAAGCGTATCACGGCATCGGCGGTCGGCGAGGCTCAGGCGCATCCCGCCGATGAACCGCGGGCCGCGCGCCGCCCGGCCGGCAGGAGGGCAGGCGCGGAAGCCTGTCCACGACGCCGGTCACCACCGCAGACGCTCGATCCACGTGTCGCCGTCCTCGGAGACCCGCACCTCGAATCGGTTGATCTCCCGCCTGAGCCCCCGGTTCGGCGTCAGCCAGGCGAGGAGGGCGTCGACGAGGCGCGCGCCGCGCGACCGCGGCGTCGGCTCGCGCATCCGGCCGACCGCCTCCGTCGTGATCCGGAACCAGACCTGGTTGCCGGAGTCGAGCTCGGCCCCGAACCAGAGCGTCCGCCCGTTGGGCTCGCGGCCGGCCGGGCACGGGGTCAGGGTGCGCGGGCCGCCGGGCCAGTCATCGCGCCGCCCCTCGATGATGATGGTCAGCTTGTCGTCGGTCCACATTTTGCGGCGTCACCTGTTCACGACAAGGGGCGCGGCCTTCCCTCCGACTGAATGCTCCTCGTTCCGCTCGTCAAGCCCTCCCGGCGTCGGGGGTCTCGGCAAGACCCCGGCCTCTCGCGTCCCTGTCGGAGGCAGCGTACAGGGCGGCCGCGAATTCCATATGAACTTCCTGCATTTTCCGGTGTCATTTGCGTGAACTATCGGCGACAATGCTAGTGCTGACACGATTCAAGACCCGAACGGGCTTCTTTCGGGTCCGAATCGACGCGCACGGCGATCCGACTCGCGACCTGGGCCACCGCGTTCCGGGCGTCCGAACGGGGTGGTCATTGACGAGTTGCCGCGAGCTGCGACAAGAGAACGAGGCGCTGCGCAACCGCATCTCCCGGCTGAGCGCGGCCGTCCTCCGCGTCAGCGCCAGCCTCGATCTCGACACCGTCCTGCACGAGGTCGTCGAGAGCGCCCGGGCCCTGACCGGCGCCCGGCGCGCCGTGATCACGACCCACGACGAGAAGGGCCAGGTGCTGGACTTCGTTTCATCGGGCATGGCGCCCGAGGAGCTCCGGCAGTTGACGGCCTGGTCGGATGCGTCACGGCTCTTCGAACACCTCCGGGATCATCCCGGTACGCTGAGGGTGCCCGACCTGCCTGCCTACGCCCGATCGCTCGGCCTGTCCGCCGACCCCTTGCCGTCGACGTCCCTCCAGGGAACGCCGCTGCGCCACCGGGGCGAGCACGTCGGCAACTTCTTTCTCGGTGACAAGGCAGTGGGAGAAGAGTTCACGGACGAGGACGAGGAGGTGCTGGTACTCTTCGCCGCGCAGGCGGCGACCGCCATCGCCAACGCCCGCGTCCACCAGGACGAGCGGCGCGCCCGGACGGACCTCGAGACCCTCATCGACACCTCGCCGGTGGGCGTCGCCGTCTTCGACGCGAAGACCGGGGCCCTGATGTCCATGAACCGGGAGACGAGGCGAATCATCGAGGGGCTGCGCCTGCCGGGCCGCCCCCCGGAGGACCTGCTCGGCGTTCTCACGGTCGAGCGCGCGGACGGACGGCGGGTCTCCCTCACGGAGTACAAGCTCTCCGACCGGTTCAGCACGGCCGAGACGGTGCGCGCAGAGGAGATGGTGCTCTCGGTCCCCGACGGCCGGAGCGTCAGGATCCTCATGAACGTCACGCCCAACCGCTCCGCGAACGGAGAGGTCGAGTCGGTCGTGGTGACGCTGCAGGACCTGGCGCCGCTCGAGGAGCTGGAGCGGTTGCGGGCGGAGTTCCTGGCCATGGTGAGCCACGAGCTGCGGGCCCCGCTGACGTCCATCAAGGGCTCGGCCGCGACCGTGCTCGACGCCGTGCCGGCGCTCGACCCGGCCGAGATGCTGCAGTTCTTCCGGATCGTCGACGAACAAGCCGAACACATGCGCGGGCTGATCGGCGACCTCCTCGACGCGGGGCGCATCGAGACGGGCACGCTGTCGGTCGCCCCCGGTCCGGCGACGGTGACCGAGCTGGTGGATCAGGCCAGGAAGACGTTCCTGAGCGGCGGGGGCAGGCACGCCGTTCTCCTCGACCTGCCGCCGGACCTGCCCCGGGTGATGGCCGACCGGCGGCGTCTCGTCCAGGTCCTCAACAACCTCTTCTCCAACGCGTCGAGGCACTCGCCCCAGACGTCCCCCATCCGCGTCGCCGGGGCGCGCGAGGGCGTTCACGTGGCGATCTCGGTGTCGGACGAAGGCCGGGGCGTGCCGCCGGAGCTGCTGCCGCACCTCTTCCGGAAGCACGCCGGCGCCGGCGACCGGGACGGCGGCGCGGGGTCCGGCCTGGGCCTCGCCATCTGCAAGGGGCTGGTCGAGGCGCACGGGGGGCGCATCTGGGCCGAGAGCAGCGGGCCGGGCCGGGGAACGCGGGTCACCTTCACGATTCCCGTGACCGAGGAGGTCGACGAGGGGGCCGGGACCGGCAACCCCTCGGGCCGTTCCCGCCGGCAGGCGGAGGGCCGGGGCAGGAAGCGCATCCTGGTGGTGGACGACGACCCGCTGGCTCTCCGTCACGTTCGGGACGCTCTGAACTCGGCCGGCCACGCCGCGCTGGTGACGGGCGACCCGCGGGAGCTGGCCCACCTGATCAGGACGAGGAAGCCGCATCTGATCGTGCTCGACCTGATGCTGCCCGGCATGGACGGCATCGAGTTGATGGAGCGCATGCCCGAGATGGCGGACGTGCCGGTCATCTTCATCTCGGGTTACGGCCGGGACGAGACGATCGCCAGGGCCCTCGAGGCGGGGGCCGCCGACTACGTCGTGAAGCCCTTCTCGCCCACCGAGCTGACGGCGAGGGTGCAGGCGGCGCTGCGCCGGCGGGCCGAGGCGGAGCCCTTCCGGCTGGGAAAGCTGGCCATCGACTACGAGCGGCGCAGGGTCGCCGTGAACGGCCGGCCGGTGCCGTTGACGGCCACCGAGTACGAGCTGCTGCGGGTGCTCTCGCTGAGCGTGGGGCGAGTGGTGACCCACGACGCCCTGCTGCACCGGGTGTGGCGCGAACGCGATTCGGCCGACGCGCGGCTGGTGCGGGCCTTCGTCAAGCGGCTGCGGCGCAAGTTGGGCGACGAGGCGGCGAGGCCCGCCTACATCTTCACCGAGCGCGGGGTCGGCTACCGCATGGCCGGCCACGCGGGCGGGTGAGAGGCCGCGAGCGGACGGGGCCGCCCGCGAGACCGGCCGAAACCGCGACCGGCCGGCTCGGCCTCACTCCAGCGCCACCACCGCGGCGCGCAGCCCGGTCAGGTGCACGGCCCGGATGGGGGTCCGCCCCACCACCGGCAGCGGGTCGTTCCAGCGCGGCGCCGCCCGCCCCGAGGCGGCGTAGGCGGCGGCGAGGGCCTCTCGCAGCTCCAGCAGGTGGCGAAGCCGGATCGGCGTCGTCCCCGCCCGGAGGACGGGGTTGGTCCAGAGGTACGGCGCCAGCCCCCGCCCCCGCCGCACCGCGTCGACGCGCGCCCGCAGCTCCGTGAAGTGGACGGCCCGGACCGGCGTCGCCCCCGGCACGAGGGGGTCGTCGGTGAACGGGGCGGGGGCCGTCGCGGTCACCGTCACCGTGAACGACTGGACGGCGCTGAGGCCGCCGGGGTCGGTCGCGGTGACGCGGATGGCGGCCGCGCCCTCGCCCGCCGCCGTCAGGGTCACGCGGGGGCCCGCCGCGCGCACCGTCGCCACCGCGGGCGCCGACGACGACACCGTGTAGGCGAGCGGGTCGCCGTCGGGGTCGGCGAACGCCCGAGACGCGTCCACGTCGAGCGCGCCCCGGAGCGCGAGCCGCCGGTCGGGCAGGACCCCCACCGCGGCGGGCCGCCGGTTGGCGCCGGTCGACCGCTCGCGCCACGCCGCCACCCCGGGACCGGTGACGGCGAGGACCGCCGCCGCGTCGGCGCCGCCGGCCACGTCCCATTCGCCGGTCCGGTAGGCGGCGCCGAGGGGGTCGCCGTTCCAGGCCTGGCGCGGGTTCGAGAAGCGGAGCAGCCTCCCGCACAAGGCATGCACCTCGGCGCAACGGGTGTTGTAGGCCATGATCGTGCGCCAGCGGTCGGACCGCGGGGCGCCGGCCTCGCCCCCACGCGGGCTCGTGTAGCCGTGGGCCGGATGCGGCCGCGCCCCGCCCTCGTCGTGGTGCACCCGGTAGCGATCGTGCCAGAGCCCCATGTTGTGCCCCACCTCGTGCGCGAAGACCCGGCCCCCGCAGCCGTGGACGGTGAGGCCGAAGGCCCCGGGGAGCTGGGCGATGCCGCAGGTCTCGTAGACGTCGTCGACGATCAGGTGCACGAGATCGGCCCCGGCGTCCTCGCGCAGGGCGTGCGCCTCGTCCAGGTGACCGTCGGACGGATGCACGAGACGGCGCACGTCGACCAGGGCGTCGCCGGTCTCGGCGTAGGCCGCCTCGGACCTCCCGACGAGGGCGAGGCGAAGGTCGACCCCGCTCGCCTCGAGGGCCTGGTTGGCCTCGGCGACCATCAGGTCGATGGCCGCCGCGATCTCGGCCGCCCCGCCCGCCGCCCGGCGCGCGTTCGCGGTATGGACGACGGCCACGTCGACGGTGGCGCCGGGCGCGGGCCCGCACGGTGACCCGTAGAACGCGATGGTCGCCAGCCAGTCCCCCCACGCGGCCGGCGCGCACGTCCGGGTGACGAAGACGTCCAGCAGCTCGAGGCGCGACCGCTCGAGGCCGGCCGGCAGCGGCCCCGACAGGTCCCAGAGGTTGGAGAGGTCCAGCCGCTCGAGGTTCGCGAGGCGGCCCAGCGCGTCGGGGACCGCCCCGCTCAGGTCGTTGCCCCAGAGGGACAGCCGCCGGAGGCGGCCGAGGTCGCCGAGCCAGGCCGGGAGGGGACCCGTCAACCGGTTCCCGCCCAGGTACAGCGCCTCCAGGTCGGCGAGGCGGCCCAGCTCGGCCGGGATCGCCCCGCTCAGGTCGTTCCCCCACAGCGACAGCCAGCGCAGGCGGGCCAGGCGCCCCAGCCACCCCGGGACCGGGCCGGTCAACCGGTTCCCCCCCAGGGACAGCTCCTCCAGGTCGGCCAGGCGCCCGAGCCCATCCGGAATCGGGCCGCTCAGGTCGTTCTCCCACAGCCACAGCCGCCGGAGGCGGGCGAGGTCCGCCAACCCGGGCGGGACGGGGCCCGTCAGGCCGTTCTCGCTCAGGTCGAGGTACTCCAGGCCGGCGAGGCGGCCCAGCTCGCCCGGGATCGGGCCGGCCAACCGGTTCTCCGGGAGGGACAGCCGCCTGAGGTTCGCCAGGCCTCCGAGCTCGCGGGGGATCGGTCCGCCCAGCTCGTTCCCGCCGAGGTCCAGCGTCTCGAGCGCCGCCAGGCGGCCCAGCGCCGGCGGGATGCCGCCCGCGAGACCGTTGTCGTCGAGGCCCAACCCCGTGACCCGGCCCGCGGCGTCGGTCGTCACCCCGTACCACTCGCCGAGCGGCGCCGGCGTCATCCAGCCCGCGGCGTTCGTCCAGCCCCCGCCGGTCGTGGCGTCGTAGAGCGCCGCGAGCACCTCGCGGTCGCTCCCCGGGCCGTCAGACGCGATTGTCGTCACCGCGATCTCCTGATCGGCGCTCAGGCCGTCCGGATCGCTCGCGGTCACCGTCACCGTCGCCGCCCCCGCCGCCCCGGGCACGAGCCAGACGGTGCCGCCGGAAACGAGGGCGGCGACCGAGCCGGCGTGGCTGGACGCGGCCGCGTAGGTCAGCTCGTCTTCGTCGGGGTCGCTGAACCAGGTCTCCAGGGGCACGCCCACGGCCCCGGCCGACTCGAGCAGCGTACGGGGCGGGATGGCGCCCCGGGGCTCGGGAGCGCGGTTGCACGCGTCGCCGGTGAAGTCGACGGCGGCCAGCCAATCCTGGAACGCGTCGTCGTGGGGCGCGCACGCCGCCGTTCCCTCGACGCTCAGCCGCGTGAGCCGCGACAGCCCCGCCATGCTCCCGGGGAGCGGGCCGGCCAGGGGGTTCCACGCCAGGTGCAGCACCTCGATCGAGGGCAGGCCGCCCAGCGCGTCCGGGACCGGGCCGGTCAGGGAGTTTCCCCAGAAGGACAGCCACCCGAGGCGGGTCAACCCGCCCAGCGCGGCGGGGATCGGGCCGGCCAGGACGTTCTCGCCGAGGTCCAGCGACTCGAGGCCCGACAGCCGGCCCAGGGTGGCCGGGATCGGGCCCGAGAGGTCGTTCTCGCGGAACGACGCCCACCGGAGGCGGGTCAGGTTGCCGAGGCTCGCGGGAAGCGGGCCGGTCAGGGCGTTGTCGCGGAGGTTCGCGACCTCGAGACGGGCCAGGTCTCCCAACCGGGCCGTGAGCGGGCCGGCGAGGCCGTTGTTCCGGAGGGACAGCCGCACGACCCGGCCGGCCGCGTCGGTCGTCACCCCGTGCCAGCGGCCCAGGGGGGCCGAGGTCTTCCAGTTCGTGCGGCGCGTCCAGCCCGGTCCGCCGGCCGCGTCGTACAGCGCCTCGAGGGCCGCCCGGTCGGTCTCGGCGCTCCCCTGCGCCAGCGCGCCGGGAACGAACCAGGCCGAGACGGCGACCGCGGCGACGAGGGGCGGCAAGCCGCGCCGCCTCCCGCGGATGGCGGCGCCGGGGCCGGGGCGACGGCGGCGGAACGGCACCCGGGCCACTCTATCACCCCTGTCGGGGACGGCCCCGGCCGTGCCCGGTCGTCCGTGCGGCGCTGCCCCGGCACCGGCACCCGGCCAGACTAACGCCCCCACCGGTAGTTGATGCGCGCGTAGTAGTAGCCGCCGCTGAGGCCCCACGGCGTGACCGGGCTGAAGCGCGAGCCGAGGACGTCGACGAGGGGCTGCGGCGCGTCGGCGAGGACGTCGAACACGTTCTGGCCGCCCACCGAGAGGCTCACGCCGGCCGCGAGGGGAACGGTGGCCTCGAGGTCGACGATGGCCGCGGCGTCCTGGACCGGCGCCGCGGCGTCGACCCAGAGCCGCGTGTAGTAGTAGTCGATCCACGGGCCGTAGTAGCTCAGCCGGCCGAGGAGGCCGACCCGCCCCAACCGCTGGTTGAGGGCGGCGTTCCAGCGGAACCGGGGGACGCCGCGCTCGATGGCGAGCACGTCGGCCCCGCTCAGGAAGTCGGTCTCGTGCGTCACCCTGGTGGCGGTGTAGTTCAGGGTGAAGCTGAAGACGGTGTCGCCGGCCATCGCGGGCGGCGTCCACGTCGAGACGACGTCGATGCCCTGGGTCCGGGTGGAGAAGTCGTTGACGAAGAACCGGAAGAACGACAGGTTGCCGGCCGAGGTGACGCCCTCGGTGAAGAGGAGCGCGCGCTCCTCCGGGGTCAGGGTCAGGATGCTCGACAGCGAGAGCCGGTCGTCGATGTCGACCCGGAAGTAGTCGGCGGTCAGGGTGAACGGGCCGGTGTCGACGACGAGGCCGGCGGTGGTGTTGAACGACCTCTCGGGCTGGAGCGGCCTGCCGCCCCGCAGCCCCGCCGTCCGGAAGGTCGACGGCACGGTGGCGCTGTCGACGAGCTCGAGGGTGTCGGGGTCGATGGTCGTCTGCACGTTCAGGGCGTTCTGCTGGCCCGGCGTCGGGGCGCGGAAGCCGGTGCTGACGCCGCCGCGCACCGAGACGGCGTCGTCGAGCGCGTAGCGGAACGACAGCTTGCCGTTGGTGGTGTTGCCGAAGACGTCGAAGTGCTCGACCCGGACGGCGGCGCCGGCGCTCCACCGGCCGTCGAGCCCCTGCAGCTCGAGGTCGCCCCAGGCGGCGACGTTGTTGCGGGTCCACGTGCCGGCGGTGTAGTCCGGGAAGCCGGGGAAGCCGTTCGAGGCGGGGATGAAGCCCTGCGACGCGAAGGGGCCGACCTCCCACGAGGGCCGCCCGCCCGCGCCGGTCTCGAAGCTCTCGTCGCGCCACTCGGCGCCGGCCGCGAAGTTGACCCTGTCGGAGACGGGATAGGAGACGTCGAAGTTGAGGTTGACGTCCTCCTGCCGGTAGAGGCCGGGGTCGAAGTCGCGCGGGGTGTCGGGGCCGAGCGACGCGTTGACGGTGTTGCGGAAGAAGAAGTCGGACTCGTGGGCGCCGTAGCTGGCGCTGGCGTCCCACGTCAAGCCGCCGTCGGCGATGCGCCGCACGCCGGCCACCACCGACTGGTCGGTGACGAAGCCGCCGAACTGCGGCGTGAACCCGCCCGGCGCGATCTCCTGGAAGGAGAAGCAGTTCGGGTCGGCGAAGACCCGGGCGAGGGCGTCGGGGTCGGGCACGTTGTCGCTGACCCCCACCACGGGGCAGTCGGCCGAGCCCAGGCCGCGGGCCTGGAGCACGTCGCCGATGAGCAGGGTCTGGCCGCCGTCGAGGCTGTAGATGCTCTGCCGCGAGTTGGGGTTGCGGAAGAAGAAGCCCTCGGTGACCTTCTTGTCGGCGTAGTTGGCGTAGCCGTAGAGCTGCACCCGGTTGGCGAACAGGTGGCCGAAGTTGCCGAAGAGCTTGAGGTCGTCCTCGATGCGGGGGTTGCCCCAGACCTGGGCGGGGTCGCGCACGTGGGTGTTGCCGGCGGCGGCGAGGGCGGCCGCGTCGAGCCGCTGCACGCTGCGGTCGGTCGGGTTGGCGTTGCCGTACTCCAGGCTGAGGTTGGCGAACCCGGTCTCGCCGAGGGGCAGGCCGACGTTGCCGGCGAGGCTGTACGAGTCGCCGTCGCCGGGCCGGTAGGTGCCGGTGTTCAGCTCGAGGCTGCCCCCGGAGGGGTCGTCTTTGAGCAGGAAGTTGATGACGCCGGCGATGGCGTCGGAGCCGTACTGGGCCGAGGCGCCGTCGCGCAGGACCTCGACCTGCCGCAGGGCGATCGAGGGGATGGTCGAGATGTCGGGTCCCTGCGCGCCGTCCGTCACCCCGCCGAACCACGCGATGACCGACGAGCGGTGGCGCCGCTTGCCGTTGACGAGGATGAGGGTGTGGTCGTGCGAGAGGTTGCGCAGGCTCGCCGGCCGCACGAGGGTCGCGGCGTCGCTGATGGGGTGGGTGGCGACGTTGAAGGAGGGGATCAGGTTGCGCAACTGGTAGTCGAGGGTCGTGGCCCCCTGGCTCATGACGTCCTCGAAGGGGATGGCGTCGATGGGCACCTGCGACTCGGTGACCGACCGCGGCTGCGCGCGGCTGCCGAGGACGACGACGCGCTCGGCGAGCTCGACCGCCATCTCGACGTCGACGGTCGCCGTGGCCCCCGCCCCCACCGCCACGCCGCCGCGCACGACGGTCTGGAAGCCGGGGAGGCTGAACGTGAGCTCGTAGACGCCGGGCTCGAGGGCGGCGATGGCGAAGGCGCCGGCCCCGTCGGTGGCGGCGGTCAGGGTCGGGCCACCGGGGGCGCCGCGCGCCTCGACGGTGACGCCGGGCAGCACGAGGCCGGTGGTGTCGGTGACGGTGCCGGACACGGCGCCGTCCTGGGCGAAGGCCACGCCCGGGAGCAGCGCCGCTACGGCGAGCAACAGGTGGACAACGGCGGGCGCAAGGTGGGTCTTGCCCATCATCCGACCTGCCGGGTCGGGCGGCGTCCGCGCCCCCCGACCCGGTCGAGCGGCTACGACCCCCAGCCGAAGCCGATGCGGGTGTAGTAGTAGCCGCCGTTGAAGCCGAACGGCCCGAACTGGCCGTAGCGGTTGCCGACACCGTCGATGGCGTACGGATTCTCGTCCGGGTACGTGTTGAGGACGTTCTGGGCGCCGATCGAGAGCGTGGCGTTGTTGAACGGGAAGCTGATCTCGAGGTCGACCAGCGGCTTGCCGGGATACAGCGGATACAGGAACGAATTGGCCGCCCCCAGATGGTTGCGCGCATCTTCGCGGTCCCAGTAGGAGCCGTAGTAGTGCAGGCGGGCCATCATGGCCCAGCGGTCGGCGGCGTGGTTGACCCCGATGTTCCAGCGCGACCTCGGCAGCCCCAGGGTCAGCGCCGCGATCCGGTCGGCGTCGATATTCTCGGGGTTGAAGGCAGTGACCTCGGTGTCGGTGAAGTTGAAGATGCCGCTGAACGTCGTCCGTCCCCCGATCGCGGGCGGGGTCCAGGTGGCGACCAGGTCGAGCCCCTGCGTCCGGGTCGAGAAGTCGTTCACGAAGAAGCGGAACACGGCCAGGTTGCCCGCTTCCGCAAATCCGTCGGCGAGCAGCGTGGCGACCTCGACCGGCGAGAGCGTGTAGTTCCTGCTGATGGTGAGCCGGTCGGACACGTTGATGCGGAAGAAGTCGGCGGTGAATGTGAACGGCCCGGTGTCGACGACCGACCCGAGCGAGTAGTTGATCGACTGTTCCGGCTGCAGGGGCACCCCGCCCCGAAGCGCCGCGACCGGGGAGGTGGACGGAATCGTGCCGTTGTTGACCAGGTCCTGGATCTCGTAGTCGAACTCGGTCGTCACGTTCAGCACGTTCTGCTGGCCGGGGGTCGGGGCGCGGAAGCCGCTGCTCACGGCGGCGCGCATGGCGAAGATGTCGGTGAAGCCGTACCGCCCCGACAGCTTGCTGTTCATCGTGGTGCCGAAGCTGTCGTAGAAGTCCTCGATGCGGACGGCGGCGCCGAGGTTCCACTCGTTGTCGACGCCGTGAATCTCGATGTCGCCGTACCCCGCGACGTTGGCGCGATCCCAGGTGCCGGCGTTCTCGGGCCGGGTGCCGTTGTAGCCGTTGGAGGCGGAGCTGAAGCGCTGTGCGCCGTACGGCCCGATGGCCCACGACGCCGGGTCGCCCGCGCCGAGGTGGTACTGCTCGTTCCGCCACTCGAGGCCCCCGGCGACGTTGATCATGTCGCTGGCGGCGTACGACATGTCGGCGTTGAGGCTGGTCTCGGTCTGCTCCAGCAGGTTCGGCTCGAAGCTGGTGGGGCTGTCGGGGCCGAGCGAGGCGTTGACCGTGTCGTAGATGAAGGTCTGCACGTGGTTGCGGCCGGTGCTGCCGCTGATGTCCCAGTTGACCCCGGTCGCCGTGGTCCCGCGCACGCCGGAGACCAGCGAGTAGTCGTAGACGTCGCCGCCGAACTGCGGCGTGAATCCGCCCGGCAGACCGTCCGGCGCGCCGAGGAAGGGCTGGTGGAAGGTGAAGCAGTTCGGGTTGTTGCGGACCTGGGCGAAAGCGGCGGGGTCGGGCGTGCCGTTGGTGATGGCGACGGTCGGGCAGTTGGCCGAGCCCATGCCCTGGGCGGCGAGCACGTCGCCGACCAGCAGCGTATCGCCGCCATCTATCGAGTACACGTTCCCGCGGTTGTTGGGGTTGCGGTAGTAGAAACCGCCGGTCACCTTCTTGCTGGCGTAGTTGGCGTGGCCGTAGAACTCGGCCCGGTCGCCCCCGGTGCCGAAGTTGGCGAACAGCTTCAGGTCGTCCTCGATCAGCGGCGAGCCCCAGACGCGCGACGTGTCGCGCACGAACGTGTTGCCGCCGTCGATGACCGCCTGCGTGCCGCCGTCGTTCACCGCGCGGTTGGTCGGCTGGGTGCCGCCGTACTCCAGGCTGAGGTTCAGGAACCCCTCGGGACCCAGCGGCAGACCGGTGTTGCCGGCGAACGTGAAGCCCGGCGCGTTGCCGCCGATGCCGTTGCACGAGCGGCCGACGGCGCCGCACGTCGCCGGGTCGCCGTCGTTCCCGTCGAAGTACCGGCCGGTGCGGAGCTCCATGCTGCCGCCGGAGCGCGCGTTCTTGAGCTCGAAGTTCATGACCCCGGCGATGGCGTCGGAGCCGTACTGGGCCGCCGCGCCGTCGCGCAGCACCTCGACCTGCCGCAGGGCGATCGACGGGATGGCCGACAGGTCCGGCCCCTGCGCGCCGTCGGCGACGCCGTTGCCGAGCCAGGCGATGACGGCGGCGCGATGGCGGCGCTTGCCGTTGACCAGGATCAGGGTGTGATCGGGCGCCATGTTGCGCAGGTTGGCCGGCCGCACGATGGTGGCCGCGTCGCTGATGGGCTGGGTGTTGACGTTGAACGACGGGACGACCGTCCGCAACTGGTTGGTGAGGTCGACGTCGCCCTGGCTGGTGAAGTCCTCGGCGCGGATGACGTCGACCGGCACCGGCGAGGCGGTGACCGACCGCGGCTCCGCCCGCGTCCCGACGACGGCTACCGTTTCCTGGAGCAGCACGCCCATCTCGACGTCGAGGGTGACGACGAGGCCGGGTTGGACCACCACGCCGGGGCGGGCGGCGGCGCTGAAGCCGGGCAGTACGAACGTCACGTCGTACGACCCGGGGGGGAGCGCATCGAACACGAACTGGCCCGCGCCGTCCGTGAAGGCGGTCGCGACCTCGCCGCTGGCCTGGTCGCGCGCCTCGACCGTCACGCCGGGCAGAACCCCGCCGGTCGTGTCGGTGACGGTGCCGCTGATGGAGGCGTCCTGACCGTGGGCGGCACCGGGCGCGAACGCGAACACGGCGGCGAGGGCAATTGCAAGGAAGGGTGCTCGGGAGGGCTTCCATCTGCTCGTCATCGGCATTCCTCCTGATGGCCGCGCAAGATCTCGAGCCTGCAGCGGCCGGGGAATCGCTAGCTGGTCAGTGCCCAAGGATCAATGGTGACATTCTAGCAGCCAAGGGCCCGCTCGCGAAACACCCGAGCAAAACGGTCCGCTCCCGGCCTTCGGTGATTTCGAAACGGACCGCTCCCGGCTACCATACGCGAGTCATGTGGAACGCCCGCGTGCGGGCCGGAGCGGCCGTTCTCGCCATCATCTCGGCCTTGGCGCCGCGCGCGGCCGGCGCCCAGAGCGCGGCCATCGAGGGCATGGTGCGCGACGCCACCGGCCTCGCGCTGCCGGGGGTGACGGCGGCGGCGCGGCCGGCCGCCGGCGGCGGCGAGGTCCGGACCGCGGTGACCGGCGGGGACGGCCGGTTCGCGATCGCGGGGCTGCCGCCGGGCCTGTACGACGTCACGCTGACCCTGCCCGGTTTCCGCACCGTCGTGCGCGGCGGGGTGTCGGTGGCCGCGGGGGCGGTGGCGGCCCTCGAGGTCGAGATGTCGGTGCAGCTCGAGGACCGGGTGGTGGTGGTGGGCAGCCGGGCGCGTCCGCGGTCGGTGACGGAGTCGGCGGTGCCCATCGACGCCATCCCCTTCGAGGACTTCGCCGCCCAGGGCGACACCGACGTCGGCGACCAGCTCCGGACCCTGGTGCCTTCCTACAACGTCAGCCCCACGCAGGTCGGCGACGGGGCGCGGCTCATCCGCCCCGCGACCCTGCGCGGCCTCGCCCCCGACCACACGCTGGTGCTGGTGAACGGGAAGCGCCGGCACCGGGGCGCGGTCATCACCTGGATCGGCAACGGCGTCGCCGACGGGGCGCAGGGGCCCGACATCTCCAGCATCCCGTCGATCGCGCTGCGGCAGGTCGAGGTGCTGAGGGACGGGGCGGCGGCGCAGTACGGCTCGGACGCCATCGCCGGCGTGCTCAACTTCCTGTTGAAGGACGACCGGTCGGGGGGCAGCCTGGAGCTGCACACCGGCGGCCACGCGGCCGGGGACGGGGGCACGTGGACGGTGGCCGGGAACACCGGCCTGCCCCTCGGCGCGAACGGCTTCGCGAACCTGAGCCTCGAGTACGGCGAGACCGGCGCCACCAGCCGCAGCGTGCAGCGCGACGACGCCGCCGCCCTCATCGCGGCCGGCAACACCCACGTGAGGGACCCCGCCCAGGTCTGGGGCTCGCCGCGCGTCGACGACAACCTGAAGCTGTGGGGCAACTTCGGCCACCTGTTCGCGGGCGGCGTGCAGGCCTACGGCTACGCCAACTACACCCGGCGCACGGTGGAGAGCGGCTTCTTCTTCCGCAACCCCAACACGCGGTCGGCGGTGTTCAGCGCCGACGGGGGACGCAGCCTCCTCGTCGGCGACGTGCTCGACGCCGCCGACGGCGTGGCGGACGGCTCGGCCGGGTGCCCCGCGGTGCCGGTGACGGCGGCCCGGCCCGACCCCGCGGCCCTCGCGCGGGTGTTCGACGATCCGGGCTGCTTCTCGTTCCAGGAGCGCTTCCCCGGCGGGTTCACGCCGCAGTTCGGGGGCGACGTGCTCGACGCCTCGGCGGTGGCGGGCGTGCGCGGCGAGCTCGCGGGGGGCCTGCTCTGGGACGCGAGCGCCGGCGTCGGCTCGAGCACCGCCGACTTCCACATCCGCGACACCGTCAACGCCTCGCTGGGGCCGGAGAGCCCCACCGTGTTCGACCCCGGCGCCTACCGGCAGGACGACGTCGGGGTGAACCTCGACCTCAGCTTCCCCGTGAACGACCGCGTCAACCTGGCCGGCGGGGCGGAGTGGCGGAGAGAGCGGTTCGAGATCGGCCTCGGCGACGAGGCGTCGTGGCGCATCGGCCCCTACGCGGCGCAGGGCTTCAGCGCGGGGTCGAACGGCTTCCCCGGGTTCAGCCCCATCGCGGCGGGGACGTGGAGCCGCGCCAACGCCGCCGTCTACGGCGACCTCGAGGTGCGGGGGGCCGACGACGCGTGGACCCTGGGGAGCGCCCTGCGGCTGGAGGACTTCGAGGACTTCGGGACGGCGACGAACGGGAAGCTCTCGGGCCGGGTGCGGCTCGCTCCCGCCGCCGCCCTCCGGGCGAGCGCGAGCACCGGCTTCCGGGCCCCGACGCCGGGGCAGCAGAACGCGTTCAACGTCACCACCCAGTACGACCACGCCCTGATGGACCTCGTGAACAACGGCACCATTCCGTCGACGTCGCGGGTGGCCCGGCTGCGGGGGGGCGAGCCGCTCGAGCCGGAGCGCTCGGTCAACTTCACGGCGGGGGCCGTGATCGACGCGGGGGCGTTCAGCCTGACCGCCGACTACTTCCGCATCCGCCTGTCGGACCGGCTGGCCCTGACCCAGCTCTTCGCGCTGGACCCCGCCGAGGTCGAGACCCTGGTCGCCGAGGGGGTGACGAGCGCCGCCAACCTGCAGAACTTCCGCTTCTTCACCAACCACTTCGAGACCGTCACGCAGGGCCTCGACCTCGTCGCGAGCTGGGCGCCGGCGCGCCTCGGGGGGCGGACCACGTTCGGGCTGCTCTTCAACCGCACCGCCACCGCCGTGGCCCGCTTCGACCCCGCGGTGCTCGACGACACGCGCATCCGCCAGCTCCAGGAGGCGGTGCCGGGCACGCGGTGGAACGCCACCGTGCGCCAGGCGGTCGGCGGCTGGAGCCTGCTGGGGCGGGTGAGCTGGTACGACGAGTGGTTCGACGCGCGCGACCTCTACCTGTACCACGGCGACGCCGTCGTCGACCTCGAGGCCTCGTATCCGGTCACCGCGTCCACCACCCTGACTATCGGCGGCCGCAACGCCCTCGGCAACGACCCCGAGGCCAACCCCATCGCCCGCCAGAAGGGCAACCGCTTCAGCGCCCACACGCCGTTCGGCTACAACGGGGCGTTCTACTACCTGCGGCTCAACTACGGCTGGGCGTCGGGGGGGTAGGCAACGATGGGGGGGCCGGGAGTCGCGACGTGGAACGGCGCGGACGCCTGAAGGTTGGTTGGGCGCCCGGCGGAGCCGAAGCCGACGATGGGCGGGCGGAGTGGCTACGTGGCCGCCCCCGCGGGTGGAAGCAGCCGGAAGCCCTGGCGGGCGAAGTCGGCGTCCAGGGAAAGCGCGTCGGTGATGCCATGGCGTCGCATGAGCTCGAAGCTCGTGCAGTCGACCAGCGACAGCTTCCGGCGCCCGACGGTGAAGAGCGCGGCCGCGGCCGCGGCGTGCAGCTCTTCGTCGACCCAGAGCGGCCGCAGGACCGGGACGAGGTCGCCGGCAAGGACGCGAAGCGCGTCCAGCCCGAGCCGCCGCTGAACCAGAGCGAAGGTCTCGACCAGCACGTAGTTCGAGGTGAGGAGGATGTCGCGGCTCTGCATCGCCTGGCGCCAGGCGTCCACCACTTCCGCGTGGCGCGGCTGGTCGGCGTCGAGAAAAGCCAGCAGGGCTGACGTGTCGACGAAGAGCCTCACGAATCGAAGGCCTCGTCGAGATGCCTGTCGTGTTCCTCGGCCAGATCGCGGCACCCGGACCGGTACCGGCCGGCCACCGCCAGCGCGCGGCGGGCGAGCTCGTCACGATCTGCGACAGGACGGCGGGCGAGATACTCGGAGACGCTCTCGCGCACGAGATCGGCCATCGAGCGCTCCTGCGCTCGCGCCTGTGCCCGGAGCGCCCGAGCCTGCGCCTCCGTCAGTTGAATCTGAGTGCGAACCACGATGGCATGCTAGCTGATATGATGTCATGCGGTCAATCCACGGGGAATCGCCCGCCCCCCGCCAGGCAGGAGTTTCCGTGCCGCAACGGCGCGGACTCCCGGACGGTCGGTGGGGCGCCCAGCGGAGACGAAGGCGATTCCGGGCGGGCTGTCAGGAAGGCGAGACAATGCCGGTGCGACAGGTGATCGACCGGGGCGGGGTGCCGGTCCGGATCTTCACCGACGACATCGACCGAGGGTCGATCGAGCAGCTCGCGGCGGTGTCGCGGCTGCCCGTCGTGGTGGGGCACGTCGCGGCGATGCCGGACGTGCACGTGGGCATCGGGGCGACCATCGGGTCGGTCATCCCCACCCGGCGCGCGCTGATCCCGGCCGCGGTGGGGGTGGACATCGGCTGCGGGATGGCGGCGGCGCGGCTGACCCTGGACGCGTCGCACCTGCCCGACTCGCTGCGCGGGGTGCGCGAGGCGATAGAGGACTCGGTGCCGGTGGGCTTCGCCGCCCACGACGAGCCGGTGGCGGATCCCGGCGTGCTGAACGCGTTGCGGCCGGGCCTCGAGCGCATCGTCGAGCGCCACCCGAAGGCCGGCTCGCTGGTGCGCGACGTGCGCAGGAAGTGGCCGCGGCAGCTCGGCACCCTCGGCGGGGGCAACCACTTCATCGAGGTGTGCCTGGACGAGGCGGACCGGGTGTGGGTGATGCTGCACTCGGGCAGCCGGGGGACGGGCAACGCGCTGGGCCGCTACTTCATCGGGCTCGCGAAGCTCGACATGGAGCGGCACCTCGCACGGCTGCCCGCGAAGGACCTCGCGTACCTGGAGGAGGGGTCGGCCCACTTCGACGACTACGCCGGCGCGGTGCGGTGGGCGCAGCGCTACGCGCTGGAGAACCGGCGCCTGATGATGGCGCGCATCCTCGCGGCGCTCGGGACCCGGCTGCCGCCGTTCCGGGTGGACGGGACCGCGGTGGAGTGCCACCACAACTACGTGGCCGAGGAAGAGCACTTCGGCGAGGCGGTCTACGTGACCCGCAAGGGCGCGATACGGGCGGGGCGCGGCGAGCTGGGCATCATCCCCGGCAGCATGGGGGCGCGCTCGTACATCGTGCGCGGGAAGGGGTCGAAGGAGGCGCTCGACTCGTGCGCCCACGGAGCGGGGCGGCGGATGAGCCGGTCGCAGGCGAAGGCGGCCTACACGGTGGCCGACCTCGAGCGGCAGACGGCCGGGGTGGAGTGCCGCAAGGACCGCGGCGTCATCGACGAGATTCCCGGCGCCTACAAGGACATCGACGCCGTCATCGCCAACTCGTCCGACCTCGTGGACGTGGTGCACACGCTGAAGCAGGTGGTGTGCGTGAAGGGGTGAGCGCGCGGTTGCGCCGTCGGCGGGCATGGGGGATGATCCGGGGGCATGCCGACGGGGCGTCGGCCGCCGCGGCAGCGGCGGGAAGAAGGAGACAGGGCGATGCGAATGTGCTGTGGCTGGCGATTGGCGCTGGCGGGCGTGGCCGGGGCGAGCCTGCTGCTGGCCGGACTCGCGTTCGGGCAGCCGGCGGAGCGTGAGTGGGAGCCGATCACCGAGGAGCGGCTGCTGAACCCCGAGGACGGCGACTGGCTGAGCTACCGGCGGACCTACGACGTGACCGGGTTCAGCCCGCTCGACCAGATCGACCGCGACAACGTCGACGACCTGCGCCTCGTCTGGGCGTGGTCGATGCGCGACAACAGCCGCTGGGTGCCGACGCCCATCGTGGCCAACGGGCTGATGTACGTGTCGGAGGGCAGCGGCCGGGTGACCGCCTTCGACGTGAAGTCGGGCGACGTCGCGTGGGTCCACACGCGGAGCTACCCCGAGGACATCGAGCAGTCGCAGGCCCTGGGCCGGCACCGCGGGGTGTCGGTGCTCGGCGACACCGTCTACTGGGGGACGGCCGACGCGGCCCTGGTGGCCCTCGACGCGCGGACCGGCGAGCAGCGCTGGGAGGTGAGCACGGGCGACTACTCGACCGGCCTCGGGCACAGCCATCCCGCCCTGATCGCGGACGGGAAGGTAGTGCTGGGCTTCGCGGGCGGCGACCGGAGCGGGCGCGGCCAGGTGGTGGCGCACGACGCCGAGACCGGCGAGCACCTGTGGACCACCTACACGGTGCCGCGGCCGGGCGAGCCGGGCTACGAGACGTGGACCGAGCGCGAGGTCCCGCCCCTGGGCGGCCTGACCTGGAACACCATCAGCTACGACCCCGAGCTGGGGCTCGCCTACTTCGGCACGGGGCAGCCGACGCCGTGGGCGTCGACGTTGCGGGGCCCCGGCGACGCCCTCTACACCAACTCGATCCTCGCCCTGGACATCGACACCGGCGAGATCGAGTGGTACTTCCAGGTGGTGCCGGCCGACAACTGGGACCTCGACGCGACCCACGAGAGCATGCTCGTCGACCTCGTCATCAACGGGGTCGAGCACAAGGCCCTGATCGAGACGAGCAAGATCGGCTGGGGGGTGGTGCTCGACCGCGAGACGGGCCGCTTCATCAACGCGTTCCGCACCGGCTACGACAACATCATCGAGGGGTGGACGGACAGCGGCAGCCCCATCTACAACCCGGCGCAGATACCCACCCTGGACGACGTCGACTCGGACAAGGTGTTCGAGGTGTGCCCCCACTTCCACGGCACCCGGAACCTGAACTCGCCGAGCTTCAGCCCCGAGACCGGGCTCTACTACAGCGGCATCAACAATAGTTGCATGGACGTGACGTTCGTCTCGGAGGAGTACGTGCCGGGCCGCGTCTACCGGGGCATGGGCAGCCGCACGAAGATGGTGCCGGGCTACGACTACATCGGCGAGTTCGTGGCGTTCAACCCGGTCACCGGCGAGCGGGCCTGGGAGTACCGCACGGAGAACGGCGCGGCGATGACCGCCTCGGCGCTGGCCACCGCCGGCGGCGTCGTCTTCGGGGGCACCGCCGACCGCCGCCTCTTCGCCCTCGACGCCGAGACGGGCGAGCACCTGTGGGAGACGCGGCTGAACGGGGACATCTCGGGGGCCCCGGTCACCTTCACCGTCGACGGGCGCCAGTACCTCGCGGTGGGGGCGGGCGGCCGCATCGGCCAGACCACCTCGTACGCGCGGTTCACCGGCACCACCCTGCCCCAGGGCAGCGGCGTGATGTGGGTGTTCGCGCTGCCTGAATAACCAGTAGTATTCCAGAAGCGTCCGATCTCGTCCAGATTAGGCCGTAAACTACTGACTTGTAATCGTTTATGATTCAACAGCGCAGACCGAGAGGGTCAGGACATGCGGTGAAATCCGGCTGCATCCCGTATATAATGAGGGGATGGATGTTGTAGCCAAAACCCCTGACGCTCCCCGCAGAACCAAGCGCCGGGGACGCCACCCCGACAAGGCCCTCTCGGCCGCCTTCGTCCGTTCCGCGCCGCCCGGGCGGCACGCGGACGGAAACGGCCTGTACCTGTTCGTCCAGCCGACCGGAACCCGAAGCTGGGTCCAGCGGCTCGTCATCCGCGGACGCCGCCGCGAACTCGGCCTCGGCGCCGCGGGGCTCATCCCGCTCGTCGAAGCCCGTGAGCTCGCCCTCGCCAACCGCAAGCTCGCGCGGTCCGGGGGCGACCCCCTCGCCGAGAAGCGCCGCGCCGACGGCGTGCCCACCTTCGCCGAGGCCGCCGAGCGCGTCCTCGAACAGAAGCGCGGCGGCTGGCGAGGCCGGTGGCACGCGCAGAACTGGTGGCGGAGCATGGAACGCTACGCCTTCCCCCGCATCGGCCCCCGCCCGGTCTCCGAGGTCAACACGGCCGACGTGCTGGAGATCCTCACGCCGATCTGGCACGTCAAGGCGGAGACGGCCAGGGCCGTCCGTCAGCGCGTCCGCTCGGTGCTGGAGTGGGCCATCGCGATGGACCTGCGGAACGACAACCCCTGTGACCGCGTGCTGCCGGTGCTCGGTCCGCAGAACGACATCGTCCAGCACCATCCGGCGCTGCCGCACAAGACCGTGGCCGCGGCCATCGAGACGGTGCGGGCGTCCGGCTCGGCACAGCCGGCCGTGAAGCTGGGGTTCGAGTTTCTCCTGCTCACGGCTGCGAGGTCCGGTGAGGTGCGACTGGCGACGTGGGACGAGATGGACACGAAGGACCGCGTGTGGACCATTTCGGCCCTGCGGATGAAGGCGAAGCGCGAGCACCGGGTCCCGCTGTGCCGGCGGGCGGTTGAGATCCTCGACGCGGCGCGTGTGCTCGGTGACGGCGGCGGCCTGGTGTTCCCCATGCGGAGCGGGAGGCCAATGTCGGCGACGACGCTGCCGAAGATGCTCCAGCAGCACGAGGTCGCCGCCGTACCTCACGGCTTCCGGTCGTCGTTCCGGGACTGGGCGGCCGAGGAAACGGACCACCCGCGTGAGGTCATCGAGGCGGCGCTGGCGCACGTGGTCCAGAACAAGGTCGAGGCAGCCTACGCGAGGTCGGACCTGTTCGAGCGCCGCCGGCGGCTGATGGACGAGTGGGCGGCCTATCTCGCGTCAGGCCCTCGTCCCCGCTGAACGACCTCCGGAAAGGCACAGGAGGGACAGGCTGATATGGTAGCCCACCCTTCTGCCCCGGCCGGGCGGCTGGAGAAAATCGGGCGCGCTTGTGCGTCATGGCCGTTGCCGCTGAGCGCGGCAACGGCGACGAGGGAGCCCAGCCTGACCAGGGCCCCACACCACCCCGCGAAGCAGGACGCTGGCGGTGCGAGTCGACGTCCGGGCCAGCCTGCCGCACCGGGACGCGGCTGCGGCGACTTGCGACGGTGCGGCCGTAGAGCGCGGCCGAGGTCGTGAAGCTGGCGTCCTGATGGTGGCTCGGCAGGGCGAGGCACGCGTTGTACGATGGACACGTCGGCCTACGTGTGGGCCGTTCCGGCGACGCAGACGAAGGCGAACCCCGAGCGCACCGGCTCCCCTCATGGTGTCTCCTGAGAACACGAATCGTATGGGTAGATTAGTTACATTGGGCATCTACACAATATCACTGGTCACTGACCTGACCCACGGTAACCATCGACTTGACCCAAATACCACGTCCAGCGCGACCCTGATTTCACGCCCCGTGAACGTCAAGTTACTGAAAAAAAGACATTTAAGCCAAGATGACCCAGCAGTTTGGGTTACGACCCGGATGGCAGACAACACCTGAGCGACCCCGCTACGTACTACTCTTGCTGACCCAAAACGTGAAACCAAGGTGTCACTTCCGGGTCAGCACCGCGGGGTCGCTCAGGCTGGACTTGTCCGCTCCGCGGAAGTGAAGAATGTGGTAATGCCCCTACGGCCCCGGGTGCGGTCCCGAGGTGGCCATCGACACCGCACCGCCTGCACGGCCGACGACCGCCGCCAGGTCGAGGAGCTCATGGTGCGCTGGCGCCACAACGTCCCGGGGCGCGAGCGGGAGCGTCTCGCGAGGCGCATGGGCCGGACGGCGGCCGCCCTGCGCGCCTGGGTCTTGCGCACTCGGCTGCCGCGCTGGCGACGGCACTCGTGGACGCAATCGCAGTCTGCGCCGGATCCAGGCGCAGTGGAACGTCGGCGCCGCGGCCGGCTCGGTCTACAGAAGGCGTACCGATTGGGCTGCACGGTCAGCCACGGCCCGATCCGCACCCGCCTCGAGACCCTCGGCCCCGAGCAGCGTCTCCCCGCTTCCGGGCCCGGCGTCGTCGCTCGACGCCCTGGACCCGGTTCCTCGGGGCCCACGAGCTTCCCGAGCATGACCCCGCCGCCGCCATCGCCCGCCTCGCTCGGTGACTGTCGCGGTTCGCTTGCCGCGCCCTTCGGCTTCCGACCCCGCGGGTCCTTCATCCGGGGCTTCCCTTGATGCTCCGCTGGCGCATCGCGGCCCTGAGATTCGGCGCCGCGCCGGAGCGAACGTCGTTCGACCAGCTGCTCGATGGTCTCCGGTTCCTCCCCGCGCAGCTCGTACGCGTCGCCCAACGACACGCTGCCCTCGCGGGCGGCGGCCCTCAACAGCTCGGGTTCTTCTCCACCGCGGCCGCTCGGGCCACCGAGGCCCGCGACACGCCCATCATCTCGCCGGCTTGGCTCAACGCCACCTCATCGCTCAGCGCCGGCAGCCGCCTCGCCAGCAAGGCCCGCTGTGAAGCGTCCACGTGACGCCGGTGCACGTTCACCGACATCTCCCAAGACGCCACGTCGGTCCCGCGCTTCAGCTCGCGGACCTCCGGGACGACACCGGCAGCCGCGCACACCCGGACCCCGGTTCCGTCCTTCGAGCAACTGGCCACCCCTGACCACGACCGGCTCACGCAGGCCCGTTGACGCGAACGTCCTCGACCAGCTCGTCGAACTCGCGGCCGGACATGACCGGGAACACCGCCGCCGCCGGATGGACCCGGTACTGGCTGCCGCCGATCTCGGCGACCCGGCCGGGGCGGGTCGGCTCTGCCGTTAACCCGTCAACGACGTTCAAGGGCAGAGCTTCGCCGGACGACCCGGCTCGCCGGGTCGCGATCACGGACGATCGCGCGCGCCGCAATGTTACGGCCTTGAGGCACAGGGGGAGGACGTGGACGATGTCGAAGGCAGGCGAGCTGCGCGAGTTTGCGGGGGAGACGAGCCTGCTGCCGCGCCTCGACGGGCATGGTGGCCAGCTCGGACGGCGTGGTATCTTCGGTGAGGATCAGCCGAGCCGGCGATCTCCGAGCCAGAGGCGCGCGTGGGGGATCCCGGCGGCTCCGACGACGGCTGACGATCTGCGGAACGTGATCATGGCCGGGCGCCCTGACGATCCCAAGCTTGAGGATGCAGTCCGGTGTCCCCTGTTGGAGCGCGATCTCGAACAATGGGTCCGCTGTTGCACGTGCCGGTTCCTGCCGCTCGCCCGGCGCGTCGCGGGCGACGACGACATCGCGCACGACGCCCTGCAACAGAGCTGGATCATCGTGCTGGAGAAGCTGCACCAGTACCGCGGCGGGTCTCCCGCCTGCGGGTGGGTCGGGGCGATTGTGCGCCATGAAGCGGTGCACGGCGTGGCCGCGCAGCGGCGCGAGTCGCCGCTATCCGCGGCAAGCGGCGAGGCGGATTCGCTCGCGGAGCAAACGCCCTCGGCCCGGACCGTATGGGAGTCGCCCGAGGCCTCGGTGTACGCCCGCGAGCTGACCCGCCTGCTTCTGGAAGTGATCGACGAGTTGCCGCCCACGTTCCGCGAGGTGGTGCGGCTGCGGGACATCGAGCACCGCCCACCCCGGGAGGTCGCCCGCCGCTTGCACATTTCCACCCAGAACGTCGCAGTCCGGCTGCATCGAGCGCACAAGCTGCTCCGCCCGCGGCTCCTGCACCGACTCGCGGGCGCCGAGGCCGGCCGGTCCGACAAGAAAAACCTGTAATCGCACCCCTCCCCAAACTCTCTTATAGAGAGAACGCCCGACAACGCCCCGCCGGAGCGGGGTTCTGGGACTTGCCGGGGAAGGGGGAGCGAGATGAGGACAGACAGCACCAGCCGCTGCGGAAGGGGATGGGCAGTACGGTTGCTCTCCGCCCTCCTCTTCGTCGCGCCCATGAGCCAGGAACGGTTCGCCCTGCTGTCCACCATCGGCCTGAGCGTCTTCCTGACGGTCTTCCTGGCCGACGGGATTGCCCAGACGAAGGACCCCGAGCGGTTCATCAAGGTCACCGACCGCGCCGGCGCGCCGGTGACCGACCTCGTGACCGGCGACTTCACCATCGAGCACGACGGTGAACCTGTCGACATCGCACGCGTCGAGCTCGTCGACCAGCCGTTGCGGGTGGCGCTGATCGTCGACGACGCGGACGGCGCGCTGCCGTTCTTCCGGTACCTCCGCGTCTACCTGCCGAGGTTCGTGCGAGCCATGCCCGAGAACAGCGAGATCGGACTGGTGCTGCTGTCGGGCCGGCCACGCATGGTGGTGAACTTCACCGACGACCAAGAGGAGGTGTTGGATCAGTTGGCGGGGTTCTTCGTGGAAGAAGATCGCGCCGCGGGGTTCTTCGCGGGCCTGGAAGAGACGCTGGATCGCTGGGACGACGGCCTGCGCTGGCCGGTGCTCGCGGTGGTCACAACGGACGGACCGGCCCAACGGTCGCTCACCGACGGCCGGTACGACGCCTTCATCGAGCGGGCGGTCGAGCGCGGGGCGGTCATCCACGCGTTGGGCCTCTACACGCAGCGGGCCGCGTCCGGGCGTGGATACCAGACCGGCATCGCGAGGGACGTGACCCGGATCACCGGCGGCTGGTACGACACGGTGGCCGGTCCCAGCCAGTCCATCGGCGACAAACTCCAGGAGATGGCGGCCGAGATCACGCGGCAGTACGAGCAGACCCGGTATCAGTACGCCGTCGCCTACGAGCCGCCGCGGGGCGCCGACCCGAAGGCGGGAATCTCCTGCGCCGTACGGCGCGCGGGGGTGGGCCTGAGCATCTCCTCGAGCGGCCGGCCGCGGGCTGCCGCGCCGGCCGGCGCGCCGGCTGTCGCGCCCACCGATGTCGGGAGCAGCCGCGAGGAGCTGTTCAACCAGGGCGAGGCGGCCTTCGCGGCCGGAGACGGCGCGAAGGCGGCCCAGTGGTTCCGAAAGGCCCACGACCGGGATCGGAGTTGGGTCAAGCCGCCGTTCAAACTGGGGCTGGTCTCGCTCAACCTGGGCGACATCGAGGGGGCGAAGCGATGGTTCGAACGGGCGCTCGAGGTGGATGCGAGCTCCCCGGAAGGCGCGCAGGCGGCCACGTTCCTGCGTTCGCTGCCCCATGCCCGGGTGCACAGGCAATGAACAGTAGCGGCCCGGCTGGAGGACCTCGTCGAAGTGGAAGCGGCGGGGGTGTCGTCGCGTTGCGCACCCTCCTGTGGGCGCGGAGCCTGGTGGCCCGCCCGTGACGGGCGCCACCAGCGGCGGCGGGAGCCGGCATGGCGCCGGCTCCGGGAGAACACGGCGATGTGGCGGCACGTGTACACCCGGATGCGCTCGATCTGGCGCTGGCGGCGCCAGGAATCGGAGTTCGACGAGGAGATCCGCTTCCATCTCGCCAGAGGGATGGAGGAGCGGATCGCGGCAGGAATGCCCCCCGAGGAGGCGCACGCCGCCGCACAGCGTGACTTCGGCAACGTCACTCTGATCCGCGAGCTGACGCGCGAGACCTGGGGCTGGGCTCCTGCCGAGCGCTTCCTCCAGGATGTCCGGGCCGCGATGCGCGGCATGCGGCGCAACCCCGGCTACACCTGCGCCGTGGTCCTCACCCTCGCCCTTGGCATCGGCCTCAACGCGGCGATGTATGGGATGCTGTCGCGGTTGTTCATCCAGGCGCCGCCGCACATTGAGGACCCCGGCGGCATTCACCGCGTGTGGGTGCGGGAGCGGTTCGACTTCGAGCCGCTTGCCGGCACCGTCGTTGTGGGTGACAGGATGAACTGGGCCGAGTTCGGCACGCTTCACGGCGACCCCGGACGGCTCACGGCCGCGGGCGGCTACACGGCGGCACGGCTCACGCAGAACGGGCGGGGTCAGGCGGCCGAGAGCCTCCACGTCTCCTGGGTCACCGGGGACTTCTTCGCGCTGCTCGGCGTGCGGCCGGCCCTCGGGCGGCCTATCTTGCCCGAGGACGACGACGTCGCGGCCGCGCCGGTCGCCGTCATCGGCAACGGCTACTGGCAACGCCGCTTTGCGGGCGACCGCGAGGCGCTCGACGCCACCGTCACCTTCGGCGACGTCACCTACGAGATCGTCGGCGTGATGCCGCACGGCTTCTCGGGTCCCGACCCGAGCGCGGCCGATGTCTGGCTGCCGCTGCAGATTGCGGCGACGGATATCGACGAACTTTGGAGAGAGCCCGGCCGGTTCGACGATCTCACCGCCCTCGTGCGTCTCGCGCCCGGGGTCACGCCCGAGGCCGCGGCGGCGGCGGCGACGGGCGGGGTTCGGACCGCACGCACCGGCTCCGGCTCCCGGAGGGACGCCGAGCCGACGGTCCTGCTCGGCCCCCTCCTGCGGAGCCGCGGACCGGAAGCCCTCTGGCGCGACTTGCAGCTACCCCTGGTCGTGGGCGGCGTCGCCCTAGCCGTGCTGCTCATCGCCACCGCCAACGTGTCGAACCTGCTGATGCTGCGGGTCGCCGCGCGCCGGCGCGAGCTGGCCGTGCGCCACGCTTTGGGAGCGGGCCGATGGGGCGTCGGACGCCTGCTGGTGACCGAGAGCGTCCTGCTCGCCGCCCTCTCCGGCGTGGCGGCCCTCGGCGTGGCCGCGGCGGCGGGCCGTGTGCTGCGCGTCACGCTGCTCCCTCGATACCAGTGGGCCGACGGCGTTGTGGACGAGACCGCGGTCGCCTTCACCGGCGCGGCGGTCGTCGCGGTCGGACTCGTGGCCGCGCTGTTCCCGACCCTGTACGCGGCGCGGGGGCGGGAGCTCGAGAGGCTCGACGGCCTGCGGGGCGCCCGTTCGCTCGGCGCACCGGTCCGGAACGGCCTGATTGTCGTACAGGCCGCCCTGTCGCTCGTGCTGCTCGACGGCGCGGCCCTCTTCTACCGCTCGTTCGAGACGGCTCGGCAGCTCGACATCGGCTACGCGAGGCAGAACCTGCTGACGGTGCGGCTGGGCGGCTCACCGGAGACGACACCCCTCAACGAGAACACCGTCGACGTGATGGAAGCCCGGGTGCGGTCCCTGCCGGGCGTTCTGGACGTGGCGCAGGGCACCAACTCGCCGTTGACCCAGATCGGGGCCATGGGCGGATTGCGCGCCGATGGGCTCGACCGCCTCCCCCCGATGAACGGTCCCTTCGTGAACTTCGTGACCCCCAACTTCTTCCGCGTGGTGGGCCAGAGCATCCGCGACGGACGCGACTTCACCGAGGGGGACCGAGCGGGCGCGCAGAAAGTGGCGGTCGTCAACGCGACGTTCGCCCGGACCGTCTGGCCCGACCGGAACGCCGTCGGCCGCTGCCTGTTCGTTGGACGCGAAGCGACCGACTGCACGACCGTCGTCGGCGTGGCCGAGTCTCCGCTCGAAATGGGGCTGCAGGACAGCGGCCGCGTACCGCACTACTACCTGCCGATCGATCAGGCCGCGGCCGGAACCGCGACGGCGGAGCGGTTGAGCCAGGGACGCACCCTGCTCGTCCGCACCAGCGGGAATCCCGGACGCACGGTACCCCCGGTGCTCGCGGTGCTGGCTGAGCTGTTTCCGGACCTGCCGGCCGACCGTGTGCAGAGCCTGCCCGCCGTCTTCGCGCGATTGATCCGCCCGTGGACGATCGGGACCGGGCTGCTCGGTACCGCCGCCCTGCTCGCTCTGCTTCTCGCTGCCCTCGGCCTCTACGCGGTCATCGCCTTCGGCGTGCGCCAGCGCGAGCTGGAGTTCGGCATCCGGCGCGCCCTCGGCGCCCAGACGTGGGACCTCCTCCGCCTTGTGCTTCTGCGCGGCCTCTCGCTGGCCGCGGTTGGCGTCGTCGCCGGAGGGCTGGCCGCGCTTTGGGCCGCCCGCTTTGTCGCGCCGCTGCTCTTCGAGGGCCGAAGCCCCCGCGATCCGCTCGCCCTCACCGTCGCCGCCCTCGTGCTGGTGACGGCGGCTCTCGCCGCCTCGTTCCTTCCGGCGCGCCGGGCTGCGCAGGCCGATCCCCGTCAAGCCCTGCAGGCGGAATAGACCACGATGCCGCCTCATCAGCGCTCCCTCCCACATCACGGGACGCGCCGCGCTAACGCGGACTTCATTGACGCGTCCAACCCGGCTCCGATCGTGCGCCGGCCGGCTCCGACGCGGCTTCAAGCCCGACCGACCGGAGGATCCTCCCCGAAGCCCAGAACAACCGGAACGGGGAACCCCGAACTCGCTCTCCACATCCACTCGGGCTTCAGCGACTCACCGCCACTCGGGCAACTCGGCGCGCGTGCCAAGAACGAGCTCCGCTTCGCGAACCCGTGCGACGAGCTAGTCCCAAGTTGCGGGGCCGCTGGCTGAATCCGCCCGAATGGGTCGAGTGGGTGGACGGGCCGGCGCCGGGCTACCCGAAGCAGCCTGTACCGCGCGACGAGGACGCGGCAATAGCACTCAAGAAGAACCTCTACAACGCTCGTCCGCAGTGGCTCGCCGATGAGCACGCCGCCCTTGACCGGGCCGTGGCTGCCGCGTACGGATGGCCCGCGGACATTTCGGACGACGACGTACTCCGGGAGTTGCTCGCGCTCAACGGTGGCCGCTGACCGCAACTGGGCAGCTCCAGGAGATGAACCATCAGGGGGAGGCGATCGAGACGGCGCCGGCTCGCTTGAGTCTCCGTTTCGCCGGTCGGCCGGGACACCGCGAACTCACCGATTGCCGTCTTGCGACGGGCGGGCGCTCACCCCCCCCGCCCGTGTACAATCGGCAGCGTCGGAGCGGACGAGGAGTTGAAGTCCATCCACATCGCGACCGAGGACGAGCATGTCAGGGACCATCTCGATGGGTGCGCCGAACACGTTGCGCAAGGCGCTCATCGTGGCGGCAGCGGTCGCCGCCGTCTGCGGGACCTTCCCGGCCAGCGCTATCGCTCAGGGAAGTCCGGCGACGGACCGGGCGGCCCTGGAGGCGCTGTACGACGCGACGGACGGGCCGAACTGGACGAACAACACGGGCTGGAAGACGGACGCACCACTGGGCGAGTGGCACGGGGTGACGATGCGTGAGGGGCGGGTCTGGGGAGTCCACCTCGAAAACAACGCCTTGACGGGTCCGATTCCGAGCGATCTGGCCGCCTTGACGAACGCCCGGTGGCTGCATCTCTCGGCGAATGCGTTGACGGGCACGATTCCGGGGGACCTGGACAGCTTGGGGAACCTCGAGTCGCTGAGCTTCTGGGGGAACGAGTTGACGGGCGCGATCCCGGCCGAGCTGGGGTCCGTCGTGAACCTGAAGCGCCTGTACCTCAACGGTAACGAGTTGACGGGCGCGATCCCGGATGCACTGGGGAATCTGGGCAATCTGGAGGGGCTGTACCTCCAGGTGAACGAGTTGACGGGCGCGATCCCGGATGCACTGGGGAATCTGGCGAACCTGGAAGATCTAAGCCTCGAATGGAACGAGTTGACGGGCGCGATCCCGGATGCACTGGGGAATCTGGCGAACCTGAAGAAGCTACACCTCGAATCGAACGAATTGACCGGCTCGACGACGTGGCTGGAGAATCTGACGAACCTCGAGTCGCTGAACCTGTCCGGTAACTGGGGCGTGACCGGAGCCCTTCCGGGGAGCCTCCAGAGTCTGGAGACGTTGAACATCTTCTTCACCCAGACGTGTGCACCGGCGGGGTGGCGGGGCCGACTGAAGACCATCGAGTTCGACGGACGGCTCTGCGGCGCCGAGAGGGTCACCATCGATGTCGCGGTCGTCTACACGCCGGCGGCGCGCGAGGCGGCTGGCGGTACCGCCGCGATCGAAGCGCTCATCGACCTGTGGGTCGCCGAGACCAATGTGGCCTACGACGCGAGCGGCGTGCAACTGCGCTTAGCACTGGCGGCGCGCGAAGAAGTTGTCGATTATGTCGAGTCCGACGACGACATCGGACGGCTCATCGAGCCTTCGGACGGGCATCTGGATGGAGTGCACGACCTGCGGGAGCAGGCCGGAGCCGATCTCGTGCACCTGATCGTCAGCGAGGCCAAATTTGGCGGTCAGGGCCAAACCCCTGGCGTCTTCAGCTTTTGTCGAGTGATTTTCCCAGACGCCGGCTGCTTCGCGCACGAGCTGGGGCACAACATGGCACTGCGGCACGACCGATACGAACAAAGCTTCGAGAGGGAGTGGGGAGGCGGCGTGTTGACTCCGGATCCAGCCTACGGCTACGTCAACCAGCGGGTATTGGGCGCCGGCGCACCCGAGTCCAGCCGGTGGGCCACGATGATGGCCTACAGCACCCAGTGCGATGACGCCGGGTTCCCGTGCCGTAAGCTGCTCCGTTTCTCGAATCCGCGGCAGCAGTACGACGGCGACCCGTTGGGCGTTCCGCAGGAGCCCGCGAATCGGGCCGTGGACGGGCCCGCCGATGCCGTGGCGGTCCTCAACGCCACCGGACCCGCCGTGGCGTTGTGGCGAGATCAGCCGGCCGCCGCGAACCGGGCGCCCGAGCCGGTGGGCGCGCTGCCGCCGTTGCGGATCGGCCTGAACGATGGATCCGCGACGGTGGACGTGTCGGGGGCGTTCCGGGACCCGGACGGCGACCCGCTGACGTACGGGGCGACGACGTCGGCGGTGCAAGTGGCGGCGGTGTCGGTGTCGGGCAGTCGGGTCACGGTGACCCCGGTGTCGGACGGCGCCGCGACGGTCCGGGTGACGGCGACCGACCCCGGCGGCCTGAGCGCCGCGCAGACCTTCACGGTCACGGTCGGCAGCCGGGCGACGGGGTCCTTCACCGATCACCCGCTCGTCGGCGGTGTGACGCCGATCAAGGCCGTCCACTTCACGGAGCTGCGAGAGCGGATAGACTCCCTGCGCACGGCGGCCCGACTGGCGCGGTTCGGTTGGACGGATCCGGTTATCACCGCAGGCGTGACGCCGGTCAAGCTCGTGCACCTGCTGGAGCTGCGCTCGGCGCTGGCTGCGGCGTATGCGACGACGGGCCGGGCTGCGCCCTCCTGGACGGCTACGGCCCCTACTGGCGGGGCGACGCCGATCCGGGCGGCGCACTTGATGGAGCTGCGGGCGGCGGTCGTAGCGCTGGAGTGATGCAGTTCGGCTGTTGCGTTGGCGCCCGCGACCAGAGGGGAATCTGGCTCATGAGATCCGCTTCGTCTTGTCGGTTCGTGCCCTTGCAGTCCGGTGCCGACCAGCGAGGTTCTGGCCCATCCGGGGCAGTGCTCGGTGTGCTGCTCGCAATGCTGGCCAGCAGCGAGGCTGTGGGGCAGCCCGTCGGGCTGTTCCGGCCAGTGGCGTCGGCGGCGGTATCGGCCGCTGTCGGTCCGCTCGTCGGCCCCGATACTCTAGCGCTGCGTCGACGGCTGGTGTCTATCGACTTCGCGCAGCTCGCGGCGGGCGATCCGACCGGGCCAGACACGCCCGCGACGGTGGCCGCGGGGCCGGGTGTCCTGAGGCTGAACCTCTTCGACGACGCCACGTTCACCGGCTTGGTGGAGAACGTGGCGTCGACCTTCTCGGGCGGCTATTCGCTGTCGGGTTCGCTGGTGGGTGTCGAACTGGGCACGATGACGCTGGTGGTGAACGGTGAAGTGGTCGCCGGCACGGTACGGACGCCCGGTGCTACCTACAGCATTCGGCCGGCGGATGGTGGGCTGCATGCGGTGAGTCAAGTGGACCTGTCGCGTCTTCCGCCGCTGGGTGAGCCGATTCCGCGGCCACGGGGAGCCCGAGACCAGCCGCCGTTTGAGGCTGGCCTCGGTGCGCCACCCCCGCCGCGATGACCACCGGCCTACTGGCATCGACGGTCATCAACTGCTCAAGTCGTGGCTTCCCGGCCGGGAACGTGGCAAGCATGGACCATGCACTGGATGGCTTGGCGTCCCGCAAACGCGCGGACGTGAAGCAGGTTGCCCGCCGGCATCGCCGCAAGGTAGACGGATACCCGCCGGCCAAACGGCGGCGGCTTGCGGTCAAGGAACTGGGTACGGGGCGGTTCCGAGTCGGCTCGGACAATCCTCTGGATTCCCACGCCGAAAGTGGTAATCGACGGGGGAACGGAGGGTAGCCGAATCAGTGTAACTAATTTCTTATCAGCCGTTTACAAGGATTCATCAACTCGCGCTGCCGGAGTAGTAGGGCGGACGTCGGGCAGGCCTCCGGCCTGAAGTCAATCGAGAATCATGAAGTACCGGATCGCACTCTTGCGGAGCGACGAGGGGTACAGCGTGTCGGTCCCCGGGCTTCCCGGCTGCTGGTCGCAGGGGGCGACGGAACAGGACGCCGTGCGGAACATCCGGGTGGCCATCCAGGAGTACCTGGCGGCGCGCGACGAGCTCCTCCAGGGCGCCACTGTTCGGGAGATTGAAGTTGCCGTCTGAGCGATGCCGAAGATTCCCGGTGTGAACCACCAGGATGCGGTACGCGCACTCGAGAAGGCAGGCTTTCGCGTAGCTCGGCAGGGCAGGCACGTCGTCATGACGGACGGCAGCCGGATCCTGACGATTCCCAGGCACAATCCCGTCAACGCGTACACGATGGGCGGCATCGTGCGCGACGCGGGCCTCGGCGAGCAGCAGTTTCGCGACTTGCTGTAGACGGTCGACTCGCGAGCCGGAGCGCGGCACGCAGGCCTGAGCCGTCGTCATGACGCTGGTGGAACGGGTAGCCGAGGCGAGCCGGCGGCTGGTCGACGCAGGCATCGACGCGCGGGACGCGGCGTTCGACGCCGAGGTGCTCGCCCGCCACGCGCTCGGCTGGGACCGCGCGGCGTACCTGGCGCGGTGGCGCGAGCCGGCGCCCGCCGGCTTCGAGGACCGGTTCGAGTCGCTCGTCGCGCGGCGGCGCCGACGCGAGCCGGTGGCCCGAATCACCGGCCGGCGCGAGTTCTGGGGGCTCGACCTCGAGATCACCCCGGCCGTGCTCGTCCCAAGGCCCGAATCGGAGCTGCTGGTCGAGACCGCCCTGGCACGCCTCGCCGACCGGACCACGCATTGGGAGCTGGCCGACATCGGCACCGGATCGGGGTGCCTGGCCATCGCGCTGGCCCGCGAGCTCCCCCGGGCGCGGGTGACCGCGACCGACGTCTGCCCGGACGCCCTGGCAGTGGCGCGGCGGAACGCGGCGCGGCACGACGCGGCGGACCGGGTGACGTTCCACCACACGGACCTGCTCCACGGCCTTCCGGGTCCGTTCGACCTCATCGTCTCGAACCCGCCCTACGTACCCGACGGGGTCATCGACACGCTGGCCCCCGAGGTGAGCCGCCACGAGCCGGCAGCAGCGCTGCGCGGCGGCCCCGACGGCCTCGACACGGTGCGCCGGCTGATCGCCGCCGCGACGGCGTGCCTGCGGCCGGAGGGACGGCTGGTGATGGAGGTCGGGGCCGGCCAGAGCGGGGACGCCTCCGCCATCGCACGGCGGGCGGGGCTGCAGGTGGTCGACGTTCGCCCCGACCTGCAGGGCATTCCCCGCGCGGTGGTGATGCAGCCCGAGGAGAACGCGGCGCCACGGTCGGATGATGGCGGCGTGGGCGGGAGTTCGCGTCGCGAGCACCCCCGCGGCCGGACCGCCTCACCGCGCGCCGTGCACGGGACGCGTGGCGACGGCGGAGCCACTCGGCCCGCGGAACGACCCGACCCGGCGTGACGCGCTCTCGGGCCCGTACAATGGAAGGCCCGGTCGGGCCGGACCCGACCGGCATCACCGGGAGCCGACGACATGGTCGAGGACTGTCTCTTCTGCAGGATCGTGCGCGGGGAGATCCCCGCGAAGATCCTCTACCGGGACGACGAGGTGTTGGCGTTCGAGGACATCAATCCCCAGGCGCCGTTCCACGTGCTGGTCATCCCCTGCCGGCATATCTCGACCCTGAACGACGCCGAGGCCGGCGACGACGGCCTCCTCGGCCGCATGGTCCTTTGCGCAGTCCGGCTCGCCGAAGAGCACGGGCATGCCGCCGACGGCTACCGCACGGTGTTCAACTGCAACCGCGGGGCGGGCCAGACGGTGTTCCACATCCACCTGCACTTGCTCGCGGGCCGCAGCATGGACTGGCCGCCGGGCTAGGAGCCTGCGCCGCAGGAGTTCGCGGAACCCCGGCGGTCTGCGTCGTGACGCACGGCGTCGGGGCGTAGGCCGCCGGCCGACGAGCCGGTGATCCTCGGCCGATCGGCGGCACGGAACCGAAGAACAGGCCGTACACGGCCCAAACGCCGCGATTCGTGACCGATTCTCGGGCAGTGTGGGGCCAGAATCGCCCCCGTTACGCCGCCATCAGAACGTGCAGGCGCTTTGCGTTCACCGCCAGGCACACCAAGTCCCACTCGCCTCGCACTTTCGCCAGTCCACGCAGGCTGAAGCACCGGAAGCCCAGCACGTGCTTGATCCAGCCGTACGGCGCCTCCGACAACCACTTCCGCTCCGCGTACGCCGACCGGCCCGCCGGCGTCGACAGCTTCGCTGCCATGCGGCCTGTCGCCGGGTGCTTCTTCAGATTGCGGGCGGCGACCCGCTTGTCCTCCCGGCCCACCGCCACATACCCGTCAACACCCCGCGTTTCCAGCTCCGTCAAGTCCCGCTCGTTGCAGAATCCCGAGTCGGCCAGCACCGTCTCCGGCTGCGTGTCGAACCGCTCCTCCACCTGGTCGAGCAACACCGGCAATCCGCCCTGGTCGCTCGCGTTCGCCGTCACATCCGTCGCCACCACCAACTGGTGCTCAGCGTCCACCGCCGCCTGCGCGTTGTAGCACTGCTGGAAGCCCTCGTTGCTCGTCTTCATGATCCCGCTTTCCGGGTCCGTGAAGTTGCTCTGCGCCTTCTCGTCAGGCTCGCCATACGCCCGCTTGTACGGCCGACCCCCCTTCGGGTTCCGCGTCTGGCCCGGCTGCCGACCCCGCGCGTCGTCGGCCGCCCGCTGCGCCGCCTCCAACCGCGCCTTCGCCGCCCGGATCGCCGCCAAACGGTCCTCTCGTCGCTGCAACTCCGCCGGCAACTCGTCGCCACGGACCTCCGGGCCCAACCGAACGTCCTCGGCCACATCGGTCGAGTCCGCCGAACGCAACAGCGCGTCGATCTCCCCGGCCAGACGCCGCTCCTCCTCCTGCATCCGACCGTAGCTCATCGCCTTGCGCTTGCTCGCATTCGCCCGCACCTTCGTCCCGTCAATCGACAGCTTTCCGAATCGGGCCAGACCCAGTTCCCGCGCCAGACCGACCACCTCCACGAACAGCCGCTTGAAATCCGCCAAGTGCCGGCGTCGAAACTCGCAGAGCGTCCGGTGCTGCGGGAAGTTGCCCGCCGCCAGCACCCGGAACGCCACGTCTTCTTCCAGCTTCTTCGCGACCCCCCGCGACGAAAACACCCCCGTCGCGTACGCGTAGAGCAGCACCTTCACCATCATCCGAGGCTCGTACGGCGCGTTGCGCCGACCGTCCCCCTCGTACGGCGCGTAGAACGCCGTCAGATCCAGACCGTCAACCAGATCGCTGATGTGGTGCGCCAAGTGACCCTCGGGCAGCCACTCCCGCACATCGGGCGGCAACAGCAGCGACTGCTCCGGGGCGTAGCGGCGGAATGTAGTCGACATCCAGTCCCTTCGTCGGCGGCTCGTCTACAATTGTCGCATCCCGGTTTCTGCGGCGCAGACTCCTAGCCCAAGTTTACCAAGTTGACCGGCCATTTTGACGATTTTGGCCCTATTTCGGGGTTGTCGTGTCTGTAAGTTGTTGATTATAAAGGACCGGGGCCTGAGAAAACGCGATGTAGTGCCATAATTTTATATAACGGGTTGACTTCGGCAGGGGCGCCCGATATCGTGGCCATCGTGTTCATTCGCCGCACTCAGACACGGCGCACACACGACGGAAAGCCCTACTTCGCCCATCGCCTCGTCCACAGCGAGCGCGTCGGAAACAATGTCCGGCAGCGCACCCTGCTCAATCTCGGGCGCCATTTCGACATCCCCCAGGCCCAATGGCCGCAGTTGTGCGCCCGCATCGAAGACCTCTTGTCCGGTCAGGCGCTCCTCGTCGCCGAGGGCCCGCGCGCCGTCGAACACGAAGCCCAGCGCATCGCCGCGCACTTGGTTGCCCGCGGCGCGCCGGTGAGCGGCGCGGCGGCCGGACCGGTCGACGTACAGCGCGTCGATGTCGATTCCCTGCGTCTGGTCCGCCCGCGCAGTGTCGGGGTCGAGCAGGTCGGCCTGTGGGCCCTTGAGCAATTGGGGCTGCCGGCCCTGCTCGCCGACCTCGGCGTCAACGGCGCCCTGCGCGCAGCCGCGGCCGGCGTCATCGTCGGCCGTCTCGCCCAGCCCGCCTCGGAGCGGGCGACCCACCGCTGGCTGGCTGAGCGCAGCGGCCTCGGGGAGTTGCTCGGCGTCGACTTCGAGACCGTCGGCGCGATGCAGCTCTACCGCGCCTCGGACGCGCTGGTGAAGCACCGCGAGGCGATCGAGGCGCATCTGTTCGACCGCGCGATGGGGCTGTTCGACATCCAGCCGACGGTGACCCTCTACGACCTGACCAACACCTACTTCGAAGGCGAGGCGGGCGAGCAGCCGCAGGCGCAGCGCGGGCACTCGAAGGAGAAGCGCAGCGACTGCCCGCTGCTGACCCTGGGCCTCATGCTCGACGCCAGCGGCTTCGTGCGCCGCTCCAAGGTCTTCGCCGGCAACGTCCGGGAACAGCGCACGCTGGCCGGCATGCTCGGGGCGCTCGGGGCGCCACCCGGCGCCCTCGTGGTCATGGACCGCGGCGTCGCCACCGAAGCCTGCATCCAGTGGTTGCGCGACCACGACTACCGCTACCTGGTCGTCAGCCGCGAACGTCACCGTCAATTCGACGCCGCGGCCGCCGTCTCGCTCCGGACCCGGTCCAACCAGACCGTGCACCTGCAGAAGGTGGTCTCGACCGACCCCGACGAGGTCCGCCTGTACTGCTACTCCGAAGAACGGGCCGAGAAGGAGCGGGGCATCGTCGAGCGTTTCGCCGCCCGCTTCGAGGCGGCCCTGACCCAGCTCCACGAAGGGCTGGCGCGGCCCCGCGCCCACAAGCGGCTCAACCAGGTGTGGCAGCGCATCGGGCGGCTGAAGACGAAGCACGCCCGCGTCGCCTCGCACTACCAGATCGAGGTCACCGCCGACGAGACCGGCGAGAAGGCGGTCGCCGTCACCTGGACCCGCCGTCCCCGGGACGGCTCAATGGTCACTCACCCGGGGGTTTACTGCCTGCGCAGCAGCGAGACCGAGTGGGACGAAGACGCCCTGTGGCGCACCTACACCACCCTCACCGACGTGGAGGCCGTGTTCCGCTCGCTCAAATCCGAGCTCGGCCTGCGCCCCATCTACCACCACAAGCCGCGCCGGGCCGACGGCCACCTGTTCATCACCGTCATCGCCTACCAACTCGTGCAGGTCATCCGCACCCGCCTGCGCGCACACGGCAACGCCGCCAGTTGGACGACGTTGCGCCGCATCCTGGACGGCCAGCACCGCGTCACCGCCACGTTCCGGCGTCCTGACGGGCGCACGCTGCACGTGCGCACGGCCACGCAAGCCGAACCCGGGCAGCGGGAACTCTACGACGCGCTCGGCGTCGACCCCCACCCCGGGGGCGTCCGCAAGACCGTCGTCTGACCGCCCCCCTCACCGGTTTGGTGCACGTTTGTAGTGCCACTCGGCGATTCTTGTCGCCGTAAGCCCTTTACTTGCAACAGGTTGGTTTTAGGGTTGGTAAACTCGGGCTAGTGTGCGCCGACGGCGCGGACTCCTGGAGGATTGGTTGGGCGCCCAGCGGAGCCGAAGGCGACGATGGGCGGGGCCAGGCGCAGCGATCACCGGGGCCGGTCGTCCCCCAACAGCGCCGACACGCGTGCGGTGTTGTCGGCGGCGAACGGGTCGATGATCTCCAGGCCGCCAAGACGCCGGCCGTCCTGCATGTCCTCGCTGAAGATGGCGCTGCAACCATGCCGGCGTGCGGTCGCCAGGAGCAGCGCGTCCCAGAACGACAGCCCGTGGGCGACGACCACATCCATGGCGTCTGACAGCGCTGCGTCGTCGGCCGAGGCGATCTCGAACAACTCGACCCAATCGCCGACGAACCCGCCGGCGATCGGCGCCGGCAGCTTTCCCTTCCGGGTCGTGACGTGGAAGAACTCGGCGAGCGCCTGGACGGTCAGCACACAGTCGCGGCCGGCCGCACGCGCGAGGATCTCCTTGCCGGCCCGATGGCGGGCGCCGGCGTCCCGGTCACAGGCGTACACCAGAATGTTGGTGTCGAGCGAGAACCGCCCTCTAACCGTCGTGGCGGTCATGGATCTCTTCGCGATCGACCTTCAGGCCGCCCAGCGAGACCCCTTCCTCCAACCGGGCGATCATCCGGTCGTAGGCGGCGACCCACTGGGGCGCCCTCGCCCTGTCGGCGGCGGGCGGTATCAGCTCGGCTACCGGCCGGCCTCGCCGGGTGATGAGGAAACGCTGACCGCGCTCCACGGCCCGCACGAGCCGCGAAAGCTGCTGGTTGGCGGTCATGAGCGAAACCGTGGGCATACACCGAATATACTACATACTACTTTTCATCCGGAACTCCCATCCGGGCGTGAGCCGAAGCCGCCGTCCCGGCCGGCTGCCTCACGCCGCACGGGGCACCCTTCGGCGCGTCGGCCCGAACCGAGTCGACACCGCGTTCAAAGGCCTGAACGCGGGCGTCCACCCAGGCCGCCGCGCGTTTCAGGGCGGTTAGCCCCCAGCCGCGTGCTGCACTACAATGGCCGGATTACCGATGGCCGACTGGAAGCACACCCTCAACCTGCCTCGGACCGACTTTCCGATGCGCGCCAACCTCCAGAAGACGGAGCCGGCGGTCATCGCGCGCTGGAACGAGATGGGGCTGTACGCGCGCATCCGCGAGCACCGGGCGGGGGCGCCGCAGTTCGTGCTGCACGACGGCCCCCCCTACGCCAACGGGAAGATCCACATCGGGCACGTGCTGAACAAGGTGCTGAAAGACGTCGTCGTGCGGTCGCGGACCATGGCCGGCTTCGACGCGCCGTACGTGCCGGGGTGGGACTGCCACGGGCTGCCCATCGAGCTGAAGGTGGACCAGGAGCTCGGCGGGAAGAAGCGGCACATGAGCGTGGCCGACTTCCGCCGCGCCTGCCGCCGCTACGCCCAGAAGTTCGTCGAGCGGCAGTCGGCCGACTTCCAGCGGCTCGGGGTGTCGGGAGACTGGCCGCGGCCGTACCGGACGATGACCCCGGACTACCAGGCGGCGATCGTGCGCGCCCTCGGCCGCTTCGTCGAGCAGGGGATGGTCTACAAGGGCAAGAAGCCGGTCCACTGGTGCCTGCACTGCCGCACCGCGCTGGCCGAGGCGGAGGTGGAGTACGAGCCCCACCGGTCGCCGTCGATCTACGTCGAGTTCCCGATGCGGGCGGCGTCGGCGGCGGCGCTGGCCGGGAAGGCCCCGGCGCTGGCCGGGCGCCCGGTCTCGGTGCTCATCTGGACCACGACCCCCTGGACCATCCCGTCGAACCTCGCCGTCGCGTTCCACCCCGCCGTCGACTACGGCCTCTACGCCGCCGGCGGCGAACGAGCCGGCGGCGAAGGAACCGGCGGCGAAGGAGCCGGCGGCAGCGAAGAGCGGGGTGGCGTCGTCATCATCGCCGAGGCGCTGCGGGACGCCACCGCCGCCGCCATCGGCCGCGACTTCGGCCCGCCCCTGGCCACCCTGAAGGGGCGCGACCTCGAGGGCGCGGTCTTCGGCCACCCCCTCTACGACCGCGACTCGGTGGGGGTGCTCGCCGACTACGTGACCCTGGAGCAGGGGACCGGCGCCGTCCACACCGCGCCGGGGCACGGGGCCGACGACTACGCCACCGGGGTCCGCTACGGGCTGGACGTCTACGCGCCGATCGGGCCGTCGGGCCGGTTCGACGAAGACGTCGGAGTGGTCGGGGGGGAGAGGGTCTTCGACGCCAACCCGAAGGTGGAGGCGGCCCTCGACGAGGCGGGCCGGCTGTGGCACCGCGACACCGTGGACCACACCTACCCGCACTGCTGGCGCTGCCACCACCCGGTGATCTTCCTCGCCACCTGGCAGTGGTTCATCGCCATGGACGCGGGCGATCTCCGCCAGCGGGCCCTCGCCGCCATCCGCGGGGTGGAGTGGTTCCCGGGCTGGGGCGAGGAGCGCATCCACGGGATGCTGGCGAACCGGCCCGACTGGTGCATCTCGCGCCAGCGCTCGTGGGGGGTGCCGATTCCCGCCGTCTACTGCACGACGTGCCGGGAGGCGGTGCTCACGACGGCCCTGACGGAGCGCGCCGCCGCCGTCTTCGCCGAGCACGGCGCCGACGCGTGGTACGAGCGGGACATCGCCGAGTTCATGCCCCCCGACCTGCGGTGCCCCAAGTGCGGGGGGGCCGGGTTCGAGCGCGAGCGCGACATCCTCGACGTGTGGTTCGACTCGGGGTCGAGCCACGAGGGGGTGCTCTGCGACCATCCCGAGCTGGGGTGGCCGTACGCCGTCTACCTGGAGGGCAGCGACCAGTACCGGGGCTGGTTCCACAGCTCGCTGCTCGTGGCCCTCGGCACCCGCGACGCCGCCCCCTACCGGCAGGTGATCACCCACGGCTTCGTCGTCGACGAGACCGGCCGCAAGATGTCGAAGTCGATCGGCAACACCGTCGAGCCGCAGACGATCATCCGGCAGAGCGGGGCGGAGATACTGCGGCTGTGGGTGGCGATGGTCGACTACCGCGAGGAGGTGCGGATAGGCCCCCACATCCTCGAGCGCATCGTCGAGGCGTACCGCAAGATCCGCAACACGCTGCGGATTCTCGCCGGCAACCTCTACGACTTCGACCCCGCGGCGGACTCGGTGCCCGAGGAGGAGCTGATCGAGGTGGACCGCTACGCGCTGGCGCGCTACGGGGAGGTGGCGTCGCGGGTGCTGCGTGCGTACGAGCGCTACGAGCTGCAGACAGTGGTGCACACCGTGAACAACTACCTCACGGTGGACATCAGCGCGTTCTACGTGGACATCTCCAAGGACCGGCTCTACACGCTGGGGCCCCGCGCCCGGGGCCGCCGGTCGGCCCAGACCGTGCTGCACGCCATCGCCGAGGGCGTCACCCGGCTGCTCGCGCCGATCCTGCCCGTGACCTGCGACGAGCTGTGGCGCCACCTGCCGGGCACCGACGCGGACAGCGTGCACCTCGCCGACTTCCCCGCCGATCCCGGGTCGCTCGTCGACCGGGACCTCATCGCGCGCTGGGACCGCCTGCTCGGCCTGCGCGACGCGGTGAACGGCGAGCTGGAGAAGCTGCGGCAGGACAAGGTGGTGGGGACGTCGCTGGAGGCCGCGGTGACCCTGACCGCGGACGGCGGGCTCGCCGACCTGCTCGAGGCGCAGCGCGACGACCTCGCGACCCTGTTCATCACCTCGGCCGTGACGCTGCGCACCGGCACCCCCGCCGCCGACGACGACGACGGGAGCGGCGGCGCCGTCCACCGCGAAGCGGACGGCTGCGCCCGCATCGAGGTCGGCCGCGCCGGCGGGGCCAAGTGCCCGCGGTGCTGGCGCTGGGTGATGCCCCCCGGCGCCGGCCCCGACACGGCGGAGACCGCCGTCTGCGCCCGGTGCACGAACGCGCTGGCGGACATGGCCGCGACCGTCGCGTAGACTCCGCTCCGTGGATTGGCCGATGACCACCGACAAGCCGGCATCCCCGGCGACCGCCGACGGCCGCGTGGCCGCCCCCGGCTTCCCGAGCCGGAACGTGCTGGCCGCGGCCAGCGTGGTCATCGTCGTGCTCGACCAGGTCACCAAGCAGATGGTGCGGACCGGCATCGCTCTGCACGACTCGGTCGAGGTGATACCGGGCCTGCTGAACCTGGTGCACGTGCGCAACACCGGGGCCGCGTTCGGCTTCCTGAACCTCGCCGAACTCCCCTACAAGCGCGCGCTGATGACGGGCATGGCCCTGCTCGCGCTCGCCGCCGTGGGCTGGTTCGCGTCGCAGGTCGGCCCGCGGGCGACGCTCGCGCGGGCCGGCCTCGCCCTGATCGTCGGCGGCGCCGTCGGCAACCTCATCGACCGGGCACTGGTCGGCCACGTCGTCGACTTCGTCGACGTGTACTGGGGAAGCGTGCACTTCTGGGCATTCAACGTGGCCGACTCGGCGATCACGGTCGGGGCCGGCCTGCTGATCCTGGACCTGATCCGGAGCCCCGACGATGTATCCACTGCTGTTTGAGCTCGGACCCGTCAACATCTACAGCTACGGGGTCCTCCTGGGCGGGGCGTACCTCCTGGCCTTCTGGTACGCCCTGCGGCGGGCCCGCCGCGCCGGTCTGAACGAGCAGCGGATCATGGACCTGGGCCTGGTCGGCATCGTGAGCGCCGTCATCGGCGCCAAGCTGATGCTGGTGGTGGTGGACTTCGGCCGGTACGCCAGCGACCCCGCCCAGTTGATGGCGCTGTTGTCCGCGGGAGGGGTCTTCTACGGCGGGCTGCTGGTGGCGGTGCCGATGTGCTGGTGGTACATCCGCCGGCACGGGCTGCCCCTGTGGACCACCTGCGACCTGTTCGCGCCGGGCATCGCGCTGGCGCAGGGCGTGGGGCGGATGGGCTGCCTCCTCGCCGGCTGCTGCTACGGACACCCGACGGAGGCGCCCTGGGGCATCACCTTCACCAGCACGCTGGCCGCCGCCAACAGCGGGACCCCCCTGGGCGTCGCCCTGCACCCCACCCAGATCTACGAGTCGGTCGCGGTCCTCCTGATCCTGGGCGTGCTGCTCGCGGGCGAGCGCCGGTGGCGGCCGTTCCCCGGCCGGACCTTCTGGACCTACGTGCTGCTCTACGGAGTGGCCCGGATCTTTCTCGAGCTCTACCGCGGCGACCCCCGCGGCATGGTCTTCGACGCGCTGCCGACCTCGCAGTTCGTCTCGGCCCTGCTCATCCCCGCGAGCATCGTCATGCTCGTCCGACTCGGCCGGCGCGGCGCGGCGGCGGGGGCCCCGGCGCCGCGGGCGGCGGGGCGAGGAAGGTAGCAGCGCTCGTAGCCTCTCCGCCAGCCGATGCCCCCCGCGGAAACGGAGCGTCTGGACGTCACCGGCGATCACCACGGGGCACGCCTCGACCACTTCGTCACCGCCGTCGTGCCCGAGCTGTCGCGGGCGCGGGTCCAGCGGCTCATCCGGGAAGGCCGCGTGCTCCTGAACGGGCGGACGGTCAGGGCGAGCCACGCCGTGCACGCGGGCGACGCCGTGGATCTCGAAGTCCCTCCGGCGGCCCCGGCGGCCCCGGAGGCGGAGGCGCTGCCGCTGGCGCTGCTGCACGACGACCCCGACCTCGTGGTGGTCGACAAGCCGGCCGGCATGGTCGTCCACCCCGCGGCCGGGCACGACCGGGGGACCCTGGTGAACGCCCTGCTGCACCACGTCGCCGGGCTCAGCGGCATCGGCGGCGAGGAGCGCCCGGGCATCGTGCACCGCCTCGACCGCGGCACGTCGGGGGTGATGGTCGTCGCCAAGCACGACGCCGCCCACAAGGAGCTCTCGCGGCAGTTCGCGGACCGCGAGGTGGAGAAGCAGTACCTGGGACTGGCGTGGGGCCTGCTGAACGCGGGCCGGCGCATCGACGCCCCCCTCGGCCGCGACCCCGTCGACCGGAAGAAGATCTCGACCCGGGCGCGGCGCGCCCGCACCGCCGTCACCCGCATCACGGGGGCGGAGCGGCTGCGGGGCCTGACCCTCGCCACCATCGCCATCGCCACCGGCCGCACCCACCAGATACGCGTGCACCTCGCGAGCATCGGCCACCCCATCGCGGGCGACGCCCTCTACGGCGGGGTCCGCCGCCACCTCGCGGCCGACCACCGGGCGCTCGCCTCGCTAGAGCGGCCGTTCCTGCACGCGTGGCGCCTCGCGTTCGGGCACCCGCGCGACGGCCGCCGGGTGGAGTTCGAGGCGCCGCTGCCGGCCGACCTGCAGGCGGTGGTCGACGACCTGCGCCGACGGCGCCCCGCGAGCGACGGCTGAGGATTACTGGACGGTGCCGTGGACGCCGGGCGCGTCGTCGCCCGCGGCGGCCGCCGCGGGCCGGGCGGCCGGGGGCTGCAGGACCCGCTCGAGCACCTCGTCGATGGTGGAGACGAGGTGGATGGTCATGTCGCGGCGGAGGTCGGCGCCGAGGTCCTCGTTGACGTTCTTCTCGTTGCGCCTGGGCAGGAGCACCTCGGTCACGCCGTGACGGCGGGCCGCGAGCACCTTCTCCTTGATGCCGCCGACCGGCAGGACGCGGCCCGACAGGGTGATCTCGCCGGTCATCGCGACGTCGCCGCGCACGGGCCGGCCCGTCAGCTCGGACGCGACCGCGGCGGCCATCGTCACCCCCGCCGAGGGCCCGTCCTTGGGGATCGCGCCGGACGGGACGTGGAGGTGGATCTCGGCGTCCTGGTAGAAGGAAGCGTCGACGCCGTAGGCGGCGGTCTGGCCGCGGAACCACGAGAGGGCGGCGCGGGCCGACTCCTTCATCACGTCGCCGAGGTGACCGGTCAGGGTCAGGGTCCCCTTGCCGGGCATGCGGGTCGCCTCGACGAAGAGCACGTCGCCGCCGGCCGGCGTCCACGCCAGCCCGAGGGCCACGCCGGGGTTGCGGGTCCGCTCGGCCACCTCCTCGTCCTCGAAGCGCGGCGCCCCCAGCATCTCCGCCACGGTGTCGGGCGTGATCCCGACCGGCTCGTCGTTCCCCTCGGCGTGCCGGCGCGCGACCTTGCGGCACAGCGCGCCGATCTCCCGCTCGAGGTTGCGCACCCCCGCCTCGCGGGTGTAGCCGTGGGCGACGGCCCGCAGCGCCTCGTCGGAGAACGCGATCTTCTCGCCCGTCAGGCCGTGGTTCTCGACCTGCCGCCCCACGAGATGCTCCCGCGCGATCTGCAGCTTCTCGTCCTCGGTGTAGCCGGGCAGCTCGAGCACCTCCATGCGGTCGCGCAACGGGGGGGCAATGGGGTCGAGCACGTTGGCGGTGGTGATGAACAGCACCTCGGAGAGGTCGAACGGCACGTCGAGGTAGTGGTCGCGGAAGGTGTTGTTCTGCTCGGGGTCGAGGACCTCGAGGAGGGCCGATGACGGATCGCCGCGGAAGTCCGCCCCCAGCTTGTCGATCTCGTCGAGGATGAAGACGGGGTTCTTCGACTCGGCGCGGCGCAGCCCCTGGATGACCTGTCCCGGCAGGGCCCCGATGTAGGTGCGCCGGTGGCCGCGTATCTCGGCCTCGTCGCGCATGCCCCCCAGCGAGACGCGGACGAACTTGCGGTCGAGCGAGCGCGCGATCGACTTCGCGAGGGAGGTCTTGCCGACCCCCGGCGGGCCGACGAAGCAGAGGATGGGCCCCTTCATGGCCGGGTTCAGCTTGCGCACCGCGAGGTACTCGAGAATGCGGTCCTTCGCCTTGTCGAGCCCGCTGTGGTCGTCGTCGAGCACGTGCCGGGTGCGCGGGAGGTCGATGACCTCGTCGGTCCGCGCGTTCCAGGGCAGGACCACGAGCCAGTCGAGGTAGGTCCGCGACACGGTGTACTCGGCCGCCGCCACCGGCATGCGGGACAGCCGGTCGAGCTCGCGCAACGCCTCCTTCCGCACGCCCTCGGGCATGCCCGCGGCCTCGATCTTCTCCCGGAGCTCCTCGATCTCCTTGGCGTGCTCGTCGCCCTCGCCCAGCTCCTTCTGGATCGCCTTCATCTGCTCGCGCAGGAGGTACTCGCGCTGGCTCTTGCCGACCTCGGACTGCACCTCGGACTGGATCTTGGAGCCCAGCTCGAGGACCTCGAGCTCCTTGATGAGCATGCGGTTCAACTGCTCCATCCGCTGGCGGACGTCGAGGGTGCCTAGCACCTCCTGGCGGATCGAGGTCTGGATGGTGGTCAGGCTCGAAGCGATGAAGTCGGCGAGCTTGCCGGGGTCGGTGATGTTGCCGGCCAGCGCCTGGAGGTCGTCGGACAGCAGCGGCGACAGGGAGACCACCTGCTGGAAGTTGCCCTTGACGTTGCGCTCCAGGGCGTCGATGGCGAGGTGATCGGTATCGCGAAGGACCTCCTCGGCCACCCGAACGCGGGCGCGGATGTACGGCTTCGTCGCCAGCACCGCGTCCAGGTGCAGCCGCGACTGCCCCTGCACGATGAGGCGCAGGGTGCCGTCGGGCAGCTTGAACATCTTGTGGATGTGGGTCAGGGTCCCGACGGAGTACAGCTCCTCCTGCGTGGGCTCCTCGGTGCCCGGCTCGAGCTGGGTGAAGACGCCGACGAGGCTGCTCTCGGCGATGGCCTCCTCGATCAGTTGGACGGAGCTCTCGCGAGCCACCGCGAGGGGCATGAAGGAGTTCGGAAAGAGGACCGTGTCGCGCAGGGGCAACACCGGCAACTCGGGCGGTACCGACACCGGGCCGGGGCCGCCGGAGCCGTCATCGAGCAGCTCGAGCTCGTCGCTCATCGTGTGATTCTCTCCGGTCTCCGCCGGACCCGGCCGTGGGGCGCGCCCGGTCCACCGGCTCCGGAGGAGAGTTTAGCAGCCCTCGTGCGAGCGCGCGCGAGCCCGCACGAGGGCCACCGGCGGCGGCCGCGGCCGCCGCCACCGGATCCAGGCACGTGGATCAGCTCGACGGCGCGCCGAAGAGCGACACCGCCTTGCCGCGCATTTCGATCATCCGCTCCCGGTTCAGCTCGGTCTCGTGCATCTCCTCGCAGTCCCGGCAACGCACCGCGAACGGCAGCGCGCGCAGCCGCTGGCCGGCTATCTCCTCGCCGCACTCGTAGCAGTACCCGTAGGTGCCCTCTTCCAGCCGCTCGAGGGCGGCGTTGACCTTGGTCAGCGTCTCGGTCTTCATCTGGAGCAGGGCGAACTCGATGTCCTCGTGGATGTCCGCTTCCGGCATTCCGTTCACGTCGGTCAGGCGGTGCCCCCCCGACCGCGTCGCATCGGCGCGGACGTTGCGAATCTTGTCCTTCACCGCCCCCGCGAGCTCGTCGCGGCGCTCTTCGAGCATGCGGCGCAGCTCGTCGAACCGCGCTTCCGTCATGCCGCGTGCATGGATGTTCATTCTGTGGCCCCTCCCCAAGCCTCGCTGGAGTTGCACGAATCGTCCCGTCCTTCGACGCCTCCAGGGCGGCCCGCGCCGGCGTCCGGCCGCGAGCCCCGACAACTTACCTAGCAAATTGGATGCCAAGTCGTCGCAACCGGTACACGACCCGCCTCACCCGCTGAAACGAAGTACCTCGAGCTGGAATCCGTATCGCGAAGGGAGCGGATCACCCGCTCCGTCGAGTTGCGCTCACCGATTCCAGCGCAATGCTGGCGCCAGGAAACTCCGCTCGTAGATCCTTAGACGACGGTTCGCCCCGTACGGTTTCAACGTGCCGGGCCGACTGTCATCGGGAGAGGACGGGACGGACGTCGCCGGACCCGCGCGGGGACGACGGAAAGCCGGCGGCGCGCGCCCGGCCCGCGGCCGGCGTGCACCGGGGGTCGCGGGGATGTAGAATGCGCCGGACGGGCTCCCCCGGAAGGGGAACACGAGGGGACGGGGAGCGGCGGCGCCTGACCCCGCAACCCCGTTCCGATCCGGCGCGGCGGAGCTTTCCGGGGCCGGCCGGCGGCGCCGGCCGCGCCACCGACCACGCATGAGCGCACCTGTCTGTCCCCTGTGCCGGCGGCGCCGGGCGCGGCGCACGTGTCCCGCCCTCGAGCGGGAGATCTGCGCCGTCTGCTGCGGCACGAAACGGTTGACGGAGATACGCTGCCCCCCCGACTGCGGCTATCTCGCGTCGGCGCAGAGCCACCCCCCCGCGGTGGTGCAGCGCCGGCAGGAGCGCGACGCCCGCTTTCTTCTGCCCATCGTGGCCGGCCTCGAGCCGGGGCAGTACGAGCTGTTCTTCTTCGTGCAGCAGGTGCTGCACGGCATCGCCCGCGCCGGCCGGCTGCCCATCGACGACCGTACCGTCCGCGAGAGCGCCGAGGCCCTGGCGAAGACCTACGAGACCGCGAGCAAGGGCATCATCTACGAGCACCAGGCGTCGTCGCCGCCGGCCGAGCGCCTGTCGCAGGAGCTCAAGCCCCTGCTCGACGACCCCGCGGCGGCGGGCGGCCCCAAGGCCGGCGAGCGCGACGTGGCGTCGGTGCTGCGGTGCGTCGAGCGGGCCGCGGCGGAGGCCGAGGCGGCCCTCGGGGGCGGCGGGCGCGCCTATCTCGAGCTGGCGGGCCGGTTGGCGAAGCCGGCGGCCGGCGCGCCGGCGCCGGGCCGTCGCGACGAAACCGGCGACGAGCCCCGCATCATCGTTCCCTGACGCCGGCCCTTCCCGCCTCCGCGACCGGCGCCTCTGGTATACTTCTAGGTTCGGATTGGTGAAATCGGAATCGACATCATGGCAAAGCGTTGCTACATCTGCGGGAAAGGCCCGGCCGTCGGGCGGAACGTCAGCCACGCCCACAACGTCACGCGGCGGCGGTTCGAGGCCAACATCCAGCGCGTGAAGGTGGTGGTCGACGGCGGCGTCAGGCGCATCCGCGTCTGCACCCGCTGCATCCGCTCCAACCTGATCGTCAAGGCGGCGTAGCCGGCAGCCCCATGCCGCGGCAGGCCATCGAGACGGACGGCGCGCCGACCGCCATCGGCCCCTATTCGCAGGCGGTGCGGGCGGGCTCGCTGCTGTTCGTCTCGGGCCAGATTCCCCTCGACCCCGCCACCGGCGAGGTCGTCGAGGGCGACGTCGCCGCCCAGACCCACCGCGTCATGCAGAGCCTCGGGGCCATTCTCGAAGCGGCCGGGGCGGGCTTCGACCACGTCGTCCGAACCACCATCTACCTGACGGATCTGCGCGCCTTCTCCGAGGTCAACGAGGTCTACGGGGGCTACTTCGACGATCCGGCGCCGGCCCGCGCGACGGTCGAGGTCGCGGCGCTGCCCAAGGGCGTCGGGGTCGAGATAGACGCCGTCGCGGACCTCGGAACGCCCCCGGCCCGCTACGCCTAGCCCGCGTTCATCACCCGCTCGACCTCGAGCACCCCCGCGACGGCGCGGACCAACTTGACGATGCGCTGGAGGTGCTTCAGGTCGGCGACCTCGATGGTGACGTTGATGCGCCCGTGATGGTCGCTGCTGGTCGCCTCGATCTTGAGGACGTTGGTCCTGAGCCCCGCGATCTTCGAGGTCACGTCGGCCAGGATCCCCTGCCGGTCCTCGACCTGAATGCCGAGCTGGACCACGAAGCCGTCCTCGTCGACCGGCTTGTCCCACACGACGTCGATCCGGCGCTCGGGGTCGTAGAGGAGGTTGAGGACGTTGGAACACCGGGCCGCGTGCACCGAGACGCCCTTCCCCCGCGTCACGTAGCCGACGATCTTCTCTCCCCGTATCGGACTGCAGCACCGGGCCCGGAACACCATCAGGTCGTCGAACCCGCGCACCTTGACCTTGTCCTCGCTCGGGCGCAGCACGCGGCGCACCACCGTGCCGATGGACCGGGCCCCGGGCTGCTCCTCGAGGTCGCGAGGGACCAGCTTGTCGAGCACCGACCGCGCCGGCACCTTGCCGTAGCCGATGGCCGCGAACAGGTCCTCGCTGCGCGCCACCTTGAACTCCCCGGCCACCCGGCCGACCGCCTCCGGCGAGAGCACCGACCTGGCGCTGAGGTTGAACCGCCGCAGCTCCTTGTCGATGAGCTTCCGGCCCAGCTCGACCGCGCGCAGCTTCTCCTCGGCGTGGATGAAGTGCTTGATCTTGTTGCGCGCCCGGGACGTCACGACGAAGTTGAGCCAGTCGCGGCTCGGGGTGTGGCCGGGGGCCGTCACCACCTCGACGATGTCGCCGCTCGCGAGCCGGGTGCGCACCGGCACCATGCGGCCGTTCACCCGCGCCCCCACGCACTGGTGGCCGACGTCGGTATGGATGCTGTACGCGAAGTCGATGGGGGTGGACCCGCGGGGAAGGGCCTTGACCTCGCCCCTGGGGGTGAACGTGTAGACCTCGTCGGGGTAGAGGTTCACCTTGAGGTCGTGGATGAACTCGCCGGGGTCGCGCAACTCCTGCTGGAACTCGAGGAGCTGCCGCAGCCACGCGAAGTGCTCCTCGTCGGGGTCGACGCCGACCCGCCCCTCCTTGTACTTCCAGTGGGCGGCGATGCCGTTCTCGGCCACCTCGTGCATCTCCTCGGTCCGGATCTGCACCTCGAACGGCACCCCGCCGTCGCTGACCACGGATGTGTGGAGCGACTGGTAGCGGTTGGCCTGGGGCATCGCGATGAAGTCCTTGAAGCGCCCCGGCACCGGCGACCACGTCTGGTGGATGACCCCGAGGGCGGCGTAGCAGTCGTGGACCGAGGTGGTGATGACCCGGAGCGCGACGAGGTCGTAGACCTGCTCGAGGGGGATGCGCTGACGCTTTATCTTCAGGTGGATGCCGTAGAGCCGCTTGATGCGCGACTCGATGCGGGCGAACCGGATTCCGGCCTCGCGCAGCGTCCGATCGAGCGTCTCGCGCAGCCCCTGGACCGCCTTCCGGGTGGCCTTGCGGCGCCGCTCGACCCAGGCCCGCGTCGTCTCGTAGCTCTTGGGATCGAGGTGCTTGAAGGCGAGGTCCTCGAGCTCGTCCTTGACCCGCTGCATGCCCAGCCGGTGCGCGATGGGGGCGTAGATGTCGAGGGTCTCCTGGGCGATGATCAGCCGGCGCGCCTCGGACAGGTGGTCGAGGGTCCGCATGTTGTGCAGCCGGTCGGCGAGCTTCACGAGGATGACGCGGATGTCGTCGACCATCGCGAGCAGCATCTTGCGGAAGTTCTCCGCCTGCCGCTCCTCGCTCGTCGAGAAGGAGATGGAGCTGATCTTGGTGACGCCCTCCACCACGTGGGCGACGTCCGGGCCGAACAGCTCGCGCACGCGCTCGATGGTGGTCAGGGTGTCCTCGACGACGTCGTGGAGCAGCCCCGCCGCGATGGCCACGTCGTCAAGCCGCATGTCGGCGACGAGGGAGGCGACCTCGAGGGGATGGACGAGGTAGGGCTCGCCCGAGCGCCGCTTCTGGCCGGCGTGCTCCGCCGCGGAAAAGTCGTAGGCGCGGCGGAGGAGGCCGGTGTCCGCGTGCGGGTTGGAGGCCCGCGCCTTGTCGATCAGGGTGTCGAAGCTGATCATCGGTGACTACCGACGGCGACGTCGAGCAGGATATCGCGGGTCGTCCGGTCCGGGGAAGGGTCGCGCCGGCCCCGGGCGCAGACCGCGAGAGAGTATACCCGCCGGGCCCGGGCGCGTGTCCCTTGACTTGACGTTTTTGGCTTCACTATACTGATCTGCCTTTCGTGGGCCGCGGCCGGTGCCGGTGCGCGGTTCTCCCGTGCTCGGGAGATTCTCCCGGAGGCGGAGCCGGAGCCCGGCCGCCGGTGTCTAAACATCGACGGCTGCGTTCGGTTGGCGCAGGGGGGGGAGAAGTCACGACCGACGGTGATGAAGGGGACCGTTATGCAAATCCGATCGCTCGCCATCAGACTCGTTCTCGTAGCCCTCGTGGCCCTGTCGACGACATCCTGCTACATATTCGACCAGCTCCGGGCGCTGCGCGTCATCAAGGACGCGCACACCCAGTACCAGCGCAGCGACTACGTGCTGGCGGCCGAGCTGTACGAGGAGGTCCTGGAGAACGACCCGGACCTGGTCGAGGCCTACTTCTACCTGGCCAACAGCTACGACCAGCAGTTCCGGCCGGCCCTGCGGGGCGAGCCGGAGAACGACGAGATGCTCGACAAGGCCATCGAGAACTACATCACGTCGGCCGAGCGCCAGACCTTCCTGGAGCTGCAGACCCTGTCGCTGCAGTGGCTGGTGGAGGCCTACGGCCCCGACAAGGCGAACGACCCGGCGTCTTCCGAGATCGTGCTGCAGACGATGATCGACACCGATCCCGAGAACCCGGACAACTACTACCGCCTCGCCCGGCTCTACGAGGACTCGGGGCTCTACGACCAGGCCGAGGAAGTGCTGCTGGACATCACGGCGTCGCGGCCCGACGACCCGTCCGCACAACTGCAGTTGGCGGGGTACTACAACCGCAACGAGCAGTTCGACGAGACGATCGCGGCCCTTCGCCGTCGCGCCGAGCTGGAGCCGGACAATCCGGAGGCCTACTACACCATCTCGACCTACTACTGGGAGAAGGCGTTCCGCGACTTCACCCTGGACGAGGACCAGGAGATGGAGTACGTCATGCTCGGCCTCGCCGAGACCGACAAGGCCCTCGAGCTCAACGCCGACTACGTCGAGGCCCTGACCTACAAGAACATCCTGCTGCGGATGCAGGCCAACCTGACCGACAACGTCCGCGAACGCGAGGACCTGATCGACCAGGCGGACGAGCTGCGTGACCGGGCCGAGGAGCTGCAGCAGCTCCGGAGCGGCGCCGGCGCCGGCTAGACACTCGTCGGCGGGCTGGCTCCCGTCGTCCCTTCCTTCAGGCCGGGTGCCGGTTCTCCTTTCCGGGGACCGCACCCGGTTTCGTTGTACGGCGAACCCCGACGCGGGCATCACCCCGTGACCACGCCGACGCCATCGTCACGCCGCACTTCGACACCACGATCGACAGCCTTAGCGAACACACCGCTACGCCCGTTTCGGCGGCGGAAGCTCGAATCTACCGGGCGATGCTCATCCAGACGCTCGCGATCCTCGGCGGCCTCCCGGCCGCCCTCCGGCTGCTCGGCTGATTGACCGAGACCAGCCGTTTCTCCTGCCCCGCGGTGTGAGTCGCCGGGAGAGGGTGGCAGGAGCGTGCCCCGAGCGGGTTGGCCGTCCAGCCAAACGTTCGCGCGGCAAGCCGCCCCGCTCCCCGTCGCCCCCCGTCAGCCAGGAGACGTCCGCGCGGCAGCGCCCCTCACGCCGTGGGGAAACCGTTTCCGGCAAACACGAAAAGGCGCGGCATGCTCGATGGCATGCCGCGCCTTGGTGTTCAGAACGATGGACCGTGTGGGGAGCGGTGCTACAGCGCGTCGGCCCCGCCGGCCCGGCGCATCGCCTCGGTGACGATGCCCACCTTGGTGACCCCGGCGCCCTTGGCGGCGTCGATCACCTCGATGATCTCGCCGTAGCGCAGGCTGCCGGCGCCGGCCACGAACATCGTCTTCTCGCGACGCTGCTCGAAGATGCCGCGCAGCTCGGACTCGAGCCGCTGGATCGGCACCGGCTGCTGGTTCACGGTGATCACGCGGTCAGCCGTGTACTGCAGCACGATCTGGCTGGAGTCGACCGCCGACTGCGTCGAGCCCCGCGTCTCGAGCGGCAGGTTGATGTCGAGTCCCCGCTGGGACAGGGGCAGCGCGGCCAGGAAGATGACGATCAGCACCAGCAGCACGTCGATGAACGGCGTGATGTTGATGTCCGCGGTCGACTGCGGCTTCTCGGCGGAGACGACGATATCCGCCCCGTGGTGCTTCTTGGCCATCGACTACTCTCCTCCGGCGGAAATCCCGCCGCTGCCGACCTTGCGCTCGGTGATGAGGCCGATGTCCTCGATGCCCGCGCGCTGCAGGCGGTCGAGCACGGCCATGACGTCGGCATACTGCGCGTCCTGGTCGGCCTTGATCAGCACGATCTTCTCGAACTTCCGCTCGAGCGTGGTCTGCACCGTCGTCAGCATCTCCTGCTCGGTGGTCTGGGTGCTGTCGACGTAGAAGCGGCCGTCCGCGGTCACCGCGAGGACGGTCTGCGTGTCGTTCTCGGGCTTGTCCGTCGTATTCGAGGCTTCCGGCAGGGTCACGTCGACGCCCTTCTGCAACAGGGGCGCGATCAGCATGACGATGATCAGCAGCACCAGCATCACGTCGGCCAGCGGCGTGATGTTGATCTCCGAATTCATCGACCCTGATTTTTCGCCTACTTGCATACCCATGGGTGTGTCTCCTCGGTCCGCTCCCGCATCATCGGAGGGCGCCGGGCCCCACCGCGTGGTGGGGGGCCGGCCCCGGGCACCGTGGCCGCGTTCCCCTAGTCGGCCTTCTTGATGAAGTAGTCGACGAGCTCGGACGACGAGTTGTCCATCTCGACGTTGAAGAACTCGACGCGCGTGGTGAGGCCGTTGTAGAACCACACCGCGGGAATCGCCACGAACAGCCCGATGGCGGTCCCGACGAGCGCTTCCGCGATACCGGCCGACACCGCGCCGAGGCCGCCCGACCCGGTGGCCGCGATGCCCTGGAAAGCGTTGATGACGCCCAGGGTGGTCGCGAGCAGACCGACGAACACGGCGGTGGCCCCGATGGTGGCCAGCGACCCCATGCCCTTCTTGAGGTCGGCCGCGGTGAGGGCGGAGGCGCGCTGGATGGCCCGGCGAACGCTGTCGATCACGTCGTCACGGCTCAGCTCGACCCCGGCGTCCTTCTGGAACTGGTACTCCTGGAGCCCGGCCAGAACGACCTTTCCGAGGTGGCTGTACTTGTAGTTCTTCGACTGCGAGACGGCGATGGCGTCCTTCAGGTGGCCGTCCTTGAGGTGCTTGGCGACCTGGGGCGCGAACGCCTTCGACTGCTTCGAGGCCTGCGTGAAGGTGAAGAGCCGCTCGAAGAAGACGCCCATCGACCACATCGACATCAGTCCCAGCAAGATCATGAGGGACTTGACGGGAATGCCCATCTGTTCCCAGAGTTCCAGAAGATCCATTGTGCCTCCTACCTGCGATTCACATCATCGGGCCGCGCGGGGCACCGGACGACCGGCGCCCCGCCGCCCACCAACACCTGCCTTCGTTCGCGCGCCCGTTACCGCAACTGGAAGTTCACCGTCACAGTCATGATGACGGGAACCGCGACGCCGTTCAGCAGCGTCGGCGTATACGTCCACTGCCGCACCGCCTCAATGGCCGCCTCGTCGAGCAACGGCACCGAGCGCAGCACCTTCACGTCGGTGACCCGGCCGTCGGGACCGATGACCGCCTCGAGAATCACGACGCCCTGGACGCGCGCCGCCTGCGCGACCGGGGGATACCGCGGATCGACGTTGGTCACCTTCGTCGGGGCCTGGATGTTGCCACCGACGCGGACCGGCTCGGGCGGCGGCGGGGGCGGCGGGGGGGCCTCGAGCAGCCCGCCGACGATGCCGCCCACGACGCCCCCGGCGATGCCGCCCTCGACCCCCGACACGCTCGACAGGTCGAAGCCGGTCTCCGGCGCAATCTGGGCCGGCGCCTCGATGGGGGCGGCGTTGGGGTTGATGTCGACCACCGGCGCCTCGACCGCCTGCGCGGCCGGCGGAGGCGGCGGCGGGGGCGGCGGCGGGGGCGGCGGCGGCGCGGCCACGAAGGCCATCATCGACGGCACCTGCGGCAGCGCCTCGGCCGCGAGCAGCGGCACGATGAGGACGGCCGCGATCGCCGCCACGTGGGCGAGCATCGAAACCGGCACCGTGTACCACTTCTGCGCGCCGATCTTGATCGACGGATTCGCGATTTCACCGAACATCTGACCTGCCACAGGCAACCTCCTGCGCCCCGTTAGGGGATGAATCGCTCCACGATGAGAGGGACGAATTATATGCAGACACCAAACCGGTGTCAACGCAAGTCCGAACGCCAAAAGCCCCGCCCCGCCGGTCGCCGCCCCCGGCTCCGCCGGGCGCCCACCGCCCCGCCGGGAGTCGGCGCCGTTCCACCACGGGCCGCTAGGAGTCTGCGCCGCAGAAACCGGGATGCGACAATTGTAGACGAGCCGCCGACGAAGGGACTGGATGTCGACTACATTCCGCCGCTACGCCCCGGAGCAGTCGCTGCTGTTGCCGCCCGATGTGCGGGAGTGGCTGCCCGAGGGTCACTTGGCGCACCACATCAGCGATCTGGTTGACGGTCTGGATCTGACGGCGTTCTACGCGCCGTACGAGGGGGACGGTCGGCGCAACGCGCCGTACGAGCCTCGGATGATGGTGAAGGTGCTGCTCTACGCGTACGCGACGGGGGTGTTTTCGTCGCGGGGGGTCGCGAAGAAGCTGGAAGAAGACGTGGCGTTCCGGGTGCTGGCGGCGGGCAACTTCCCGCAGCACCGGACGCTCTGCGAGTTTCGACGCCGGCACTTGGCGGATTTCAAGCGGCTGTTCGTGGAGGTGGTCGGTCTGGCGCGGGAACTGGGTCTGGCCCGATTCGGAAAGCTGTCGATTGACGGGACGAAGGTGCGGGCGAATGCGAGCAAGCGCAAGGCGATGAGCTACGGTCGGATGCAGGAGGAGGAGCGGCGTCTGGCCGGGGAGATCGACGCGCTGTTGCGTTCGGCGGACTCGACCGACGTGGCCGAGGACGTTCGGTTGGGCCCGGAGGTCCGTGGCGACGAGTTGCCGGCGGAGTTGCAGCGACGAGAGGACCGTTTGGCGGCGATCCGGGCGGCGAAGGCGCGGTTGGAGGCGGCGCAGCGGGCGGCCGACGACGCGCGGGGTCGGCAGCCGGGCCAGACGCGGAACCCGAAGGGGGGTCGGCCGTACAAGCGGGCGTATGGCGAGCCTGACGAGAAGGCGCAGAGCAACTTCACGGACCCGGAAAGCGGGATCATGAAGACGAGCAACGAGGGCTTCCAGCAGTGCTACAACGCGCAGGCGGCGGTGGACGCTGAGCACCAGTTGGTGGTGGCGACGGATGTGACGGCGAACGCGAGCGACCAGGGCGGATTGCCGGTGTTGCTCGACCAGGTGGAGGAGCGGTTCGACACGCAGCCGGAGACGGTGCTGGCCGACTCGGGATTCTGCAACGAGCGGGACTTGACGGAGCTGGAAACGCGGGGTGTTGACGGGTATGTGGCGGTGGGCCGGGAGGACAAGCGGGTCGCCGCCCGCAATCTGAAGAAGCACCCGGCGACAGGCCGCATGGCAGCGAAGCTGTCGACGCCGGCGGGCCGGTCGGCGTACGCGGAGCGGAAGTGGTTGTCGGAGGCGCCGTACGGCTGGATCAAGCACGTGCTGGGCTTCCGGTGCTTCAGCCTGCGTGGACTGGCGAAAGTGCGAGGCGAGTGGGACTTGGTGTGCCTGGCGGTGAACGCAAAGCGCCTGCACGTTCTGATGGCGGCGTAACGGGGGCGATTCTGGCCCCACACTGCCCGAGAATCGGTCACGAATCGCGGCGTTTGGGCCGTGTACGGCCTGTTCTTCGGTTCCGTGCCGCCGATCGGCCGAGGATCACCGGCTCGTCGGCCGGCGGCCTACGCCCCGACGCCGTGCGTCACGACGCAGACCGCCGGGGTTCCGCGAACTCCTGCGGCGCAGGCTCCTAGCGCATCCAGGCCACGATCAGGGGCACGAAGATGACCGCAACGATGGTCATCAACTTGATGAGGATGTTGAGGCTCGGCCCCGCCGTGTCCTTGAACGGGTCGCCGACGGTGTCGCCGATGACCGCCGCCTTGTGCGGCTCCGAGCCCTTGCCGCCGTGGTGGCCCTCCTCGATCAGCTTCTTCGCGTTGTCCCAGACCCCGCCCGCGTTGGCCATCATCAGGGCCATCAGGACGCCGGTCACGAGCGCGCCCCCGAGCAGGCCGCCGAGGCCGGCGACCCCGAGCACGAAGCCGGTCGCCACCGGCGCGATCACCGCGAGGAGGCCGGGCAGGATCATCTCCTTGATGGCCGACTGCGTGGAGATGGCCACGCACCGCGCCGAGTCGGGCTCGGCCGTCCCCTCGAGGAGCCCGGGGATGCTGCGGAACTGCCGGCGGACCTCCTCGATCATCTGGTTCGCCGACCGGCCCACCGCGTTCATCGTCAGGGCCGAGAAGATGAACGGCAGCATGCCCCCGATGAACATGCCGATGAGCACGTTGGGGTTCGTCAGCTCGAGGCTGAGCTGCCGCGGATCGAAGGCGCCGGCCCCGCCGGCCTGGGCCACGTTGTCGGCCGCCGTCGCCTGGAACGTCGAGAACAGGGCGAGGGCGGTGAGGGCGGCCGACCCGATGGCGAAGCCCTTGCCCATCGCCGCGGTGGTGTTGCCGACCGCGTCGAGGGCGTCGGTGCGGTCGCGCACGAACGGCTCGCACTTGCTCATCTCCGCGATGCCCCCGGCGTTGTCGGCGACCGGGCCGTAGGCGTCGACGCCGAGGCTGATGCCGAGGGTCGACAGCATGCCGACGGCGGCGATGGCGATGCCGTAGAGCTCGCCGAGCTGGTAGCTGAAGAAGATGGCGAAGCAGACGACGAGCACGGGGTAGCCGCACGACATCATGCCGACCCCGAGGCCCGCGATGATGTTGGTGGCGGGGCCGGTCTCCGACTGCTCGGCGATGTGGGCGGCCGGCGGCATGTCCTTGCCGGTGTAGTACTCGGTGAGCTTGCCGATCACGACGCCGGCCACGACCCCGAACACCACGCAGCCCATGACCGGCCAGGGGACCGAGGTGGCCGAGATGAGGGCGGCGGCGCCGCCGATGACGATGACCGACGCCACGATCAGCCCCCGCAGCAGCGCCCCCTGCACCTTGCTCTCGTCGTCGGTCCGCACCGTGAACGTCCCCAGGATCGAGGCGACGATGCCGACCCCGGCGAGCAGCACCGGGAACGCCGCGAGGTCCGCCTGCAGGGCGAGGTAGCCGCTCTCCCCCACCCCCCACAGGTCGGACGCGGTGGCCGCGGTGAGGGCCCAGGCGAGGGCCACCGACGAGATGATGCTGCCCACGTAGGACTCGAAGAGGTCGGCCCCCATGCCGGCCACGTCGCCGACGTTGTCGCCCACGCTGTCGGCGATGGTCGCGGGGTTGCGGGGGTCGTCCTCGGGAATGCCCGCCTCGACCTTGCCGGACAGGTCGCCGGCGACGTCGGCGGCCTTCGTGAAGATGCCGCCGCCGACGCGCGCGAACAGGGCGATGGACGACGCCCCGAGGGAGAGCCCGAGCAGCGACCCGACGGCGGACGGGCCGCGGCCGTCGAGGCCCCCGTACAGCCAGTAGAGCAGCGCGATGCCCAGGGTCCCGAGGGCGACGACGGTCAGGCCCATGACCGCGCCGCTCGAGAACGCGACGCGCAGGGCGCCGGCGAGGCTCGTCTGGGCCGCCGCGGTGGTCCGGACGGCGGCCCCGGTGGCGGTGCGCATGCCGACCCAGCCCGCGGTCGCGGAGAGGAGCGCCCCGACGAGGAAGCTCACGCCGACGAGGAGCGAGTCGCCCGGCAGGAACAGCACGAGGACCCCGAACATGACGACGACGAACACCGCGAGGACGCTGTACTCGGTCCGCAGGAAGGCCATCGCGCCGCGGCGGATGAGGGCCGCGATCTGCTGCATGCGCTCGGAGCCGGGGTCGCAGGCGTTGATGGTGCGAATCAGGGAGAGCGCGAAGAGGGCGGCGGCGACCGGCGCGCCGACCCCGAGGAGCACGTAGAGTGAGTTGTCCATTCTCGACCTTGGAGTTTTCGTACCTGGCGCCGTGCCGGGGAATCCGACGCGGGGCGCACCCCCGCCCGACACCGCGGGGGTTCGCCCGAATGAGCGGTTGCCGGCCCCGGCGGAGGACCCCGCCGCGGACCACGGGCTGCTCGTCCAAAGACGCGCAAACCTAGCAGCCGGCCGTGACGCTGTCAAGCGGGCGGCGCGCCCGCGCGACCCTGCGGGTCGCGTTGGGAGTTTCGCTGGCGCGAAACTCCCGCGCTACAGGCCGCGGACCCGGCGCCGGCGGCGGGTGCGAACTCCCGCGGCGCCGAGCGCCTGCTCCCGCGGCCCGGCCCTCGGACCTGCTTCAGCGTCCCAGCGCCAGCCCGAGGGCCAGGGCCGCCGCCACCGCGAGCCGGTACCAGGCGAAGACGGCGAGGGAATGCCGGGCGAGGTAGCGGAGCAGGCCCGCCACCGCCAGGTAGCCGACGAGGCCCGATGCGACGAGTCCCGCGAGCAGCACCGGCCCGTGCTCGGCAAGCCCGCTTCCCCCGAGCATCCGCGCCGCCTGCAGCCCGCCCCCGGCGATGGCGGGAACCCCGAGGAGGAACGCGAACCGCGCCGCCTCGGGCCGCGACAGCCCCAGCAGCAGGGCCACGGTGATGATGGCGCCCGACCGCGAGACCCCCGGCACGAGGGCCGCCGCCTGCGCACAGCCGAGGGCGAGGGCCTCCGCGGCCGACAGCGACGAGGCGCGCCGGGGGCCGGACCCGCCCCGGTCCGCCCAGAGCATGGCGGCCGCCCCCGCCGCCAGCGCCGCCGCCACCACCGCCGGCCCGCGCAGCCGGTCGACGTGCCCGGAGAGCAGCAGGCCGAGGGGAACCACGGGGGCGGTCGCGAGCAGGATCAGCCGTCCCGTGCGGGCGGCGTCGCCGCCGCCGCCCGCGAGGGCGCCGGGGGCGGCGGCGGCCAGCTCGAGGACGTCGCGGCGGAAGTAGACGAGCACCGCGAGCAGCGTGCCGAGGTGGCAGGCCACGTCGAACGCGACCTCGGCCGCGCCGGCGTCCCAGCCGAACAGCTCGCGGACGAGGATGAGATGGGCGGAGCTCGAGATGGGGAGGAACTCGGTCAGCCCCTGCACGATCCCGAGCCACACGGCCTGGGTGGTGGTCATGCGGCGTCGGGGTCGGCGGCCCGGGAAGCCGTGGCGGGGCCCTGCGCCGCATGCGGCCGGCGATGCGGCCCCCCGCTCGCCGGTCCCGGTGCAACGCCGGCTGTCGCGACTGGCCCCCGGGGGGCCTCAGGCTCGGCGCCTCCGGTTGCGCCGCTTCGTCTTCGAGCCGGTGGAGGCGGCGGACGCCGACGAGGCGGCCGGGACCGCCTGCATGCGCCGGGCGGCCCGGCGCTCGCTGATCACGATGGCGGCGGCGGCCGCGATGAAGATGGTGGAGTAGGTGCCGCTGAGCACCCCGACGAACATCGTGAACGCGAAGCCCCGCAGCACCTCGCCCCCGAACAGGAACAGGGCGAGGACCGCGCCTGCGGTGGTGCCCGACGTGATGATGGTGCGGCTCAGGGTCTGGTTGATGCTGGCGTTGACGAGCTTGTCGAACGCGTCGCGCCGCATGCGCCGCAGGTTCTCGCGCACCCGGTCGAACACGACGATGGAGTCGTTCACCGAGTAACCGGTGATGGTCAGCATGGCCGCGACGACGTTGAGCGACAGGTCGAAGCCGAAGAAGGTCAGCAGCGACAGCGTCACGAGGATGTCGTGCACGACGGCGATGATGGCCCCGACCGCGAAGCTGAACCGGAAGCGGAAGCCGACGTAGACGAGGATGCCGAGCATCGCGAACACGAAGGCGTTGACCCCGCGGCGCTGCAGCTCCTCGCCGATGACCGGCCCCACGAGCTCCTGCCCGATGACCGTGAAGCCGCCGACGGGGCTCTGCTCGAGGGCCGCGACGACCGCGTTCGCGCCCGCCTCGAGGCTGGTGCCCTCCTCGGGGGCGTCGCTCTGCGGCAGTCGGATCAGGATCTCGTTCGCACCGGCGTCGCCGTACTGCTGGACGACGCTCTCGCCGGCGGCGTCGCCCACGGCGTTCCGCACCTGGTCCTCGGTGACGGGCTCGTCGAACTGAACGATGACGATGGTGCCGCCCGAAAAGTCGATGCCGAGGGCCAGCCCCCCCTGCAGCGTCACCATGACCGCGCCGGCGGCGATGATGAGGCACGAGAGGCCGACGGCGGGCCAGCGCCACTTGAGGAAGTCGAAGTTCGGGTTCTTGAAGATGGGCATACGCGCGTCGGTGTCCCGGATGGTCAGGCCGCGGGCGCGCCGGCCGGCGGCGGTGCAATCGGATCAGGCAAGCGGGCTCAGGCGGTTCAGATGCTCAACGAGGCTTCCCGGCGGCGCGTGAGCACCGTCTCGAAGATGGTACGCGACACGAAGACCGCGGTGAACACGTTCGACACGAGGCCGAAGAACAGCGTGGTCGCGAAGCCCTTGATCGGCCCGGAGCCGAACTGGAACAGGAAGGCGGCGGCGATGAGCGACGCGATGTGGGTGTCGAGAATGGTCAGGAACACGCGGTCGAACCCGGCCGCCACGGCCGCCCGGACCCCCTTGGCGGAGCCCAGCTCCTCCTTGATGCGCTCGAATATCAGCACGTTGGAGTCGACCCCCATGCCGATGGTGAGGATGAACCCGGCGATGCCCGGCAGGGTGAGCACGGCCCCCACGTAGGCCATGCACCCGAGCAGGATCAGCAGGTTCATGCCCACCGCGACGACCGCGTTGATGCCCGACAGCCGGTAGTAGAGCAGCATGAACAGGGCGACCGCGATGAGCCCGGAGGCCGACGCGATGACCCCGGCGCGGATGGAGTCGGCTCCCAGGCTTGGCCCCACCGTCCGCTCCTCGAGATAGGTGAGGGAGGCGGGCAGGGCCCCCGAACGCAGGATCAGCGCGAGATCGGTCGCTTCCCCGCTCGTGAACGTGCCGGTGATGCGCCCCTCGTCGGCGATGCGCTCCTGGATGACGGGGGCCGAGTAGACCCGGTTGTCGAGGATGATGGCGAGGTTGCGCCCGACGTTGCTCCCCGTGAAGTTGCCGAACTTGCGGGCCCCCTCGCGGTTGAACGAGAAGCTGATGGCGGGCTGGTTGAACTCGTCGATGGTGGGCCGGGCGTTGCGCAGGTCGCGCCCCGTCACCGGGGCCACCCGCCGCACGAGGTAGAAGACGGTCGAGCCGGGGGCGGCGCCGAGCGACTCGTCGGCCCCCGAGACGACCTCCATGTCCGCGGGCACGATGCCGTTCCGCGCCTGCAGCAGCAGCTCGCGCGAGAGGGCGGGGCCGTCCTCGACCAGCTTCAGCTCGAGGAGGCCGGTCGAGCGGATGATCTCCTTCGCCCCCTGCACGTCCTCGACGCCGGGCAACTGCACGAGAATCTGGTCGCCGGCCACGCCGTGGGGGGCGACGATGGGCTCGGCGACCCCGAGCTCGTTGACGCGCCGCTCGATGGTCTGCAGGGCCTGCCGCACCGACTCCTCGCGCAACTGGCGCTCGATGCCCGGCCGCATCTGGAAGGTGTAGGCGCCGGGGCCGTCGGGCCGGCGATCATAGCTCCCCCCTCCAACACCGGCCCCGATGGCCCCGATGCCCTGCGGGAACAGGTCGTCGGCGATCCCCCGGAACTCCTGGTCGCGCTCGGCGGGGACGCCCTCGACCCGGATCTCGGTCGGGGAGGCGGCGCCGGCCGAGAGCAGCTCGATGCCGACGAGGCTCGCCTGCTCCCTCAACAGCTCGGCGTTGGTCTCGGTCTCGACCCGCAACGCGTCGTCGGTCTGCACCCGGAGCACGAGATGGACGCCGCCCCGGAGGTCGAGGCCGAGCCGCACCTGGTCCTCGAGCGGATAGATGGCGAAAGCGGCCGCGGCCGCCACCGCCAGGATGGTCAGCATCTTCCAGCGCAGGTTCTTTCTCATGACTCGATCCGTGCTGCGTCCGCGTTCGGAACCACCGGGCGCCCCGCCGTTCCGCGGCGCGGACGGCTACATCGACCCGGAATCCTGGGCCACCGGCTCCTGCCCCTGATAGCCGCCGACGGCCGACCGCGACACCTCGATGCGCACCTTGTCGGCGACCTGGAGCTGGACCGACCGGTCGTTCAGCTTCGTGATGGCCCCGTAGATGCCGCTCGTCGTGATCACCTTGTCGCCCACCTTGAGGGCGTCCCGGAACTCCTGCACCTTCTTCTGGCGCCGCCGCATCGGCAGCAGGATGATGAAGTAGAAGATGGCGAGGATCAGCGCGAACGGCAGGAACTGCGCCCACAGCGGCGGGCTGCCCTGCGCGGCCTGGGCGAAGAGCGTCGGGAGGCCGGAATCAGGCATCGGTGATCTTCAATCGCCAGCGAGCCCCTCGCCGACGGCAGCGCGCAGGCGACGCCGCCCGGGGCGGTCAGGAACGGGGCCGGCGGGAGAACGTCTCGTGAAAGCGTTGCCGGAACGACTCGAACGTGCCGATCAAGATAGCCTCCCTCATGCGGCGCATCGTGTCAAGGTAGAAGTGCAGGTTGTGCAGCGTGTTGAGGGTCCTCCCGGTCATCTCGCCGGCCACGTGCAGGTAACGCAGGTAGGCCCGGGAGTACCGCCGGCACGTGTAGCACGGGCAGCCGGGATCGGGGGGGCGCGCATCGTCGGCGAACTCCGCCCGCTTGATGGACAGCGGCCCCTCGCGGGTCAGGAGCTGGCCGTTGCGGGCGTTGCGGGTCGGCAACACGCAGTCGAACAGGTCGATGCCGGCGGCTACGCACTCGACGAGGTCGTCGGGCATCCCCGTCCCCATCAGGTACCGCACGCGGTCGTCCGGCAGCAGGGCCGCGGTGTCCGCCGCCACGCGGTACATCACGTCCACCGGCTCGCCCACGCTCAGGCCGCCGATGGCGTATCCCTCGAACCCCAGCGCCACCGTCTCGCGTGCGCTCGATGCCCGCAGGCGGTCGTAGACGCTGCCCTGCACGATGCCGAACTGGGCCTGGCCGGGGTTGGTCACCTCGCCGTTCAGGCGGCCGGGATCCCCGCGAAGGTCGAGGAACCGCGTGCGGCACCGGCGCGCCCAACGCAGCGTCCGGCGCATCGAGGCCTCGGCCTCGGCCTCGGACACGGGATAGCTCGTGCACTCGTCGAACGCCATGGCGACGTCCGAACCGAGCCGGGCCTGTATGTCGGTCGCGCTCTCGGGGGTCAGCCGCTGCCGGCTGCCGTCGAGGTGCGACCGGAACGAGACGCCGTCCTCGTCGATCGTGCGGCGGTCGCCGAGGCTGAACACCTGGTAGCCCCCGCTGTCGGTGAGGATCGGCCGGTCCCAGCCGATGAAGCGGTGGAGTCCGCCGGACCGGGCCACGAGGGGGGCGCCCGGCCGCAGGTGCAGGTGATAGGTGTTGGCGAGCACGAGCTCGGCCCCGAGGCCGACGACGTCGCGGTGCGTCAACCCCTTGACGGCCCCCCGCGTGCCCACCGGCGCGAACGCCGGCGTGCGGACGACCCCGTGCGGGGTGCCGATCTCCCCCGCCCGCGCCTTCCCGTCGCGGTGGGTCACCCGGAACGAGAAACAGGAATCGGACTGCGGCATCACCCCACGGCTCGGCGCCTGCCGTATACTACGCGGGTCCGACGAGCCCATGTGGGTCTAGGAGTCGGCGCCGTGGAACCGCGCGGGCGCCTGGAGGGTTGGTTGGGCGCCAGGCGGGGCCCAACGCGATGACGGACGGGCCGGGAATCGGCGCGCGGGCTCCCTCGACCCGCGGTCGGGCGCCACGCCGAGCCGCGGGGCTGCGCTCCAACGGGCAGGGACAGCACATTGAGACGGCTTCGCATCGGTGTCGTATACGGCGGCCGCTCGGGCGAGCACGAGGTGTCGCTGGCCTCGGCCGCCGCCATCTTCGCCAACCTCGACCGGAAGCGCTACGACCCCGTCCCCATCCGCATCTCGCGCGAGGGCGCCTGGTCGGTGGCCGACCGCCCCCCCGCCGACGAGTCCGCGGCGAAGACCATCGGGCGGGCCCGGAAGGCGCGGCGGGTGATGCTCGGCGGCCGGGAGGTGCACCCCATCGCCCGCCCCGGCGACGAGACCCTGATGATCGTCGGCCGCGCCGCGGGCCCGCCCGCCCCCGTGCCGCACGACGGGCACGCGCTGGCCGGCACCATGACCCTGGACGCCATCTTCCCGATCGTCCACGGCCCCTACGGCGAGGACGGCACGCTGCAGGGCCTGCTGGAGCTGGCGGACATCCCCTACGTGGGGGCGGGGGTCGTCGGGGCGGCGGCGGGGATGGACAAGGCGGTGATGAAGGCGCTGTTCGCGGCGGCCGGCCTGCCCATCGTGAAGCACGAGACGGTGCTGCGCCGCGCCTGGCGGAAGAGCCGCGGGACGATCCTCGCCGACCTCGGCGCCCGCCTCCGCTATCCCCTGTTCGTCAAGCCCGCCAACCTGGGGTCGAGCCTCGGCATCTCGCGCGCGGCCGACCAGGCCGCGCTGTCGGCCGGCATCGACCACGCGGCGGAGTTCGACCGGAAGATCATCGTCGAGGAAGGGGTGGTCCCCTGCCGCGAGATCGAATGCGCGGTGCTCGGCAACGACGACCCCGAGGCGTCGGTGCCGGGCGAGGTCGTCCCCGCGGGCGACTTCTACGACTACGAGGCGAAGTACCTGGACGACCGGTCCCGGACCATCATCCCGGCGGACCTCGCTCCCCACGAGGCGGAACGGATCCGCGCCCTCGCGGCCGCGGCGTTCCGGGCCATCGACTGCGCGGGCATGGCCAGGGTCGACTTCCTCCTCGACCCCGCCGGCGGCATCTTCCTGAACGAGATCAACACGCACCCCGGGTTCACCACCATCAGCATGTTCGCCAAGCTCTGGGAGGCCAGCGGCGTCGGCTACCCGGCCCTGCTCGACCGGCTGATCGAGCTCGCCATGGAGCGGCACGCGGAACGGCGGGAGTCCCGCATCGGCGGCCCCTGACGCTACTCGAAAGGGGTGCGGCCGTCCCACACGCGGGCCGAGCGGATGACGTCGCCGCGCTGCAGGCGGTCGACGACGTCCATGCCCCCGATCACGACGCCGAGCACCGGGAACCGGCCGTCGAGCCGGGGCCGGGGGGACGCGGTGATGAAGAACCCGCCGCTGCCCGTGTCGGCGCCGTCGAGGGCGAGGCCGACCGTCCCCCGCAGATAGGGCCGCGGGCCGAGCTCGTCGCGAACGCGGTAGCCGGGCCCGCCCCCGGCGCGGGCGCGGGGGTCGCCGGCGCGCACCAGACCGCCCGCCGCCACCTCCTCCACGAGCACCCCGTCGTAGTAGCCGGACCGGACGAGGCGCATGAAGTGGCCGCCCGACAGCGGCGCCTCGTTGACGGCCAGCTCGATCTGAAAGGTCCCGCGGTCGGTGTCGACGTACACGTGCGGCGAGACCGAGGGCCGCACGAGCTCGGGCGACTCGTATGTCCCGAGGGGCTGCGGCAGGGGGGTCGACCGGATCTCGCGGGCCGGATCGTCCGGCCCGCCGGGACCGGCGAGACGCGCCGCGGCGCCGACCCGAACCGCCCAGTCGGGGTCGTCGAGCGCGTCCCGCAGCGCCTCGAGGGCGGGACCGCCGCCGATGCGCGCGAGCGATTCGACGGCCGCCTCCCGCGCCGCCGGCGAGGCCGAGTTCACCTCGTCGCGGTACGCACCGGCGAGGAACTCGACGGCCCGGCGGCCGCCCATGTCGCCGAGCAGCCGGGCCGCGGCCTCGCGGACGGCCGCGTTCCCGTCAGAGAGATGGTTCAGCAGCACCGCGTCGAGGCCGGGGGCGCGGACCGCGGCGAGGGCCCGCAGGACGGCGGGCACCACCCGCCGGTCCTCGTCCTCGAGGAGCAGGGAGAGCCGAAAGGCGGCCGCGTCGGGGTCCGCGAGGGCCAGCGCGCGGGCGAGATCGGCGCGGACCTGCCAGTGGGGGTCGGGCGGCAGGCCCGACAGGAGGAGCAGGAACGACTCGGGATCGAGCCTCGCGAGGGCGGTCAGGGCCGCCCCCCGCACCGTCGGCGCGCCGTGCGCGAGCAGCTCGATCGCGATCTCGACGGTCTCCGGGGCGCCGACCGCACCGAGGGCGTCGAGGAGGGCGACGAGCAGGTCCGGGTCGAGGTCGCGGGTCCGCAGCAGATCGCGCAACGCCGGGGCCGCCCCCGCGTCGCCGATGGCGCCCAGCGCGCGGACCGCGGACAGGACGACCCTCGGGTCCCGCCGGTCCCGATCGAGGAGCTCGACGAGGACGGGGACCGCCGACGCGTCGCCGAGCGCCCCCAGTCCGCGGGCGGCCATCGCGACCCCGACGGTGCCGCCGACGCCGGCCAGGGTGCGGAGGGGGCCCGCCGCCCGGGGGTCGCCGACCCGCCCCAGCGCGTCGGCGACCGGCCACCACCAGAGGAGGGGATCGCCGGACTCGGCGAGGACGACGGCGGCGAGCGCGTCGAAGTCGCCCAGCGCGGCCAGCGCGCCGACCCCCGACCGGAACGCTTCGACCCGGGGGCCCAAGGGATATCCCATCTCGTCGGGATCGACGTCGTAGGCCACCGTGACGTGCGCCGCGGCCATCGCCTGAACCGCCCCGGCCGCCTCCGGCGCCGGCAGCCGGCCGAGGGCGTGCGCGGCCCGCGCCTGCACGAGGGGCGACGGGTCCTCCAGGGCGGCGGTCAGGGGCCCGACGGCCGACGGCCCGCCGAGCAGCCCCAGCCCGAACGCGGCGACGGCCCGGACATCCGGCTCGGGATCGGACAGGGCCCCCGCCAGCACCGGCACGCCCGCCGCCAGTCCGACCCGGCCCACGGCCTGCACGGCCCGGTAGCGGACCGGGGCGTCGGGGTCCCGGGCGAGCCCGAGAAGGTCGGGGGCCGTCGCCGGGGCGAAGCCGGGCGCGGTACCCGGGCCGCCGCCGCCGCCGGAAGCCGGCAGGTCGAGGAGCGGCAACGCGGGGTCGCGCAGCAGCCGCTGATCCTCGAGCCACAGAATCCAGGCCAGCTTCTCGTCGCGGGTCGCGGTGGCCGGCGCCTCGACCGTGGACGGCGAGGTCGCGCAGCCGGCGACGGCGGCGGCGATGCACGCGGCGGCGACGAACCTGGAGAGACGACGTGGCAGGAAGAGAGATGGTGACATCGGCTGCACTGCGGCCGGGCGCGTATACCATATCATGTGGTTCCCGACCGCTTCCCGCCGTCGCGTCGCTCCCGTGACCCCCTGGATCGCCTTCTCGGCCTCGAGCGCTTCGGCATCCGGCCGGGACTCGATGCCATCCGCCGCCTGATGGCGGCCCTCGGAGACCCCCAGGCAAGCTACCCGTCGATCATCGTGGCGGGCACGAACGGCAAGGGTTCGGTGGCCGCGATGATCGACAGCGCCCTGCGCGCGGCCGGGTACCGGGCGGGCCGTTACACCTCGCCCCACCTGACGTCGATCACGGAACGGTTCACCGTGGGCGGAGCCGAGATCCGCGAGGCGGCGCTGCGCGAGGAGGCGGCCGGGGTGCTGCGGCAGGCCGACGCGCTCCTGCGGAGGGGCGGGCTGGCCCATCCGCCGACGTTCTTCGAGGCGGCGACCGCGATCGCGCTGTCGTGGTTCCGGCGCGCGGCGGTCGACGTCGCGGTGGTCGAGGTCGGCCTGGGGGGGCGGCTCGACGCCACCAACGTGCTGACGCCGGCGGCGGGGGTCATCACGTCGATCGGACTCGACCATCGGGAGCACCTCGGCGACACCCTCGAGGCGGTCGCGGCCGAGAAGGCGGGAATCGTCAAGCCGGGCATGGTGGTGGTCACCACCGAGACCGCACCGCCGGCCGTCGCGGTCATCGACGACGCGTGCCGACGGCGCGGCGCCCGGCTCGTCCGGGCCGCGGAGGACACCGCGGTCGCGCTGAGGCGGGAGGGTCCCCGCCCGCGGATCGAGGTCACCACCCCCCGGCGCCGCTACCCCCCGTTCCCCCTGGGCCTCGCCGGCGCCCATCAGCGGTCGAACGCGGCCGGCGCCATCCGGCTGCTGGAGACGCTGGCCGGCGCCGGGCTGCCCGTCGCGCCCGAGGCCGTCGTCCGCGGGCTCTCCGAGGTGGCGTGGCCGGGGCGCCTCGACCTCGTCCGCGCGCCCGGGCGCGGGGCGGTCCTGCTCGACGCCGCCCACAACCCCGCGGCGGCGGCGGCCCTGGCCCGGCACCTTCGGGACGCGTTTCCCGGGCGGCTGCCCATCGTCTGCGCGGTCATGCGCGACAAGGACGCCGACGGCATCATCGACCGCCTCGCCCCCTGCGCGAGCCGCATCGTCTGCACCGCGCCGGGCAACCCGCGCGCGGTCCCGGCCCGCGCCCTCGCGGATCGCGTGCGGGCGCGGGCGCCGGGGCTCTCCGTGACCGCCGAGGACGACCCCCGCGGCGCATTGGAGACGGCCTGGCGCACCGCGGAGACGGTGTGCGCGACCGGCTCCATCTTCCTGGTGGGGGAACTGCTCGCGGCGCTTCGCCGGGGCGAACCGTGAGGGATGCGCACGGGCGGGACTCCCGTCGCGACCCGCGCGCGTAGCCGTGATATTCTCGGAGCATTCGGAGTGCCGGCGCCGGCCGCGCCCTTCCCCTCCATGAACCGCCTTGTCCGCCCGGGAAGCCGTGGCGAAACCGCGCGTTGCGCCGATCGAGCGCGGAAGGGCCTCCTCCTCGGGGCCCTCGGGCTCTCCGCCGCCCTCACGGCCGCCGTCCCGGTCCGTGCCCAGGATCTCCCTGCCGCCATCGGCGGATCGCGGCAGTTCCACTGGGAGCGGGTCGCGCCCAACCAGTTGTGGCTGAGCGGCGAGGTCGAGATCGACGGCGGCGGGGGCGAGAGCTGGCGCTTCCATGCCGACGACGCCAACATCTACACGGACGAGTCGCTGCTCGTGGCGACCGGCAACGTGGTGTTCGCGAGCGAGAACGCCCGGCTCGCGGCGGACCGGGCGGAGTTCGACTACGAGACGGGGACCGGCATGTTCTTCAGCGCGTCGGGCTCCACCGAGCTCGTCGAGGACATCGAGCCGAGCATGTTCGGCACCCAGGAGCCGGAGATGCGGTTCTGGGGAGAGCTCATCGAGAAGACCGGCACGCGCAGCTACCGGCTGACCAACGGGGGCTTCACCTCGTGCATCCAGCCGACCCCGCGCTGGGAGGTGCGCGCCTCCTCGGTCGACATCAACCTCGACCAGCACGCCCGGCTGCGCAACATGCTGCTGCTGGTGAAAGGCGTCCCCCTCTTCTATCTGCCGTACATGTACTACCCGGTCCAGGAGGAGGACCGCGCCACCGGCTTCCTGATGCCGACCTACGGCGCCTCGACGGTGCAGGGGCAGTCGATCAGCAACGCGTTCTTCTGGGCGATCAACCGCAGCCACGACGCGACGGTCTTCCACGACTGGCTCACGACCACCGGCCAGGGCACGGGAGGCGAGTACCGCTACGTGCTCGGGGAGGGCCGCGGCAACGCCGAGACCTACCTGCTGAACGAGAACGAGGCCCCCGACCCGTTCCGCGGCGGCGACGAGCTCCTGCCGGCCCGCCGCAGCTTCCGGATGCGCGGCGACCTCCAGCACACGTTCACGGACGCCATCCAGGCGCGGGGCCAGGTCGACTACTTCTCGGACATCGAGGTGCAGCAGACATACCAGCGGGACATCTTCCAGGCGACGAACAGCTCGCGCTCGTACGGCGGCAACGTGACCGGTTCGTGGGGAGCGTACACCCTGAACGGGACCGCCGACTTCCGCGAGACCTTCTTCGGACTCGACGACTCGTCGCTCCACGGGGCGGGACCGCGCGTCTCGTTCAACCAGTCGGAAAGGCAGATCGGCACCCTACCGATCTACTACGGGTTCAACAGCGAGTACGCCAACCTGCTCCAGCAGCAGGGGTTCGCCGGGACGGTGACCGACTCGGGGCTGACCCGCTTCGACGCCAACCCGCTGCTCCGCGTGCCGTTCACCCGCTGGCCCTTCCTGACGTTCAACTCGTCGGTGGGATACCGCCGGACCCACTGGCGGGAGAGCATCGACCTCGCGAGCATGGAGCAGGTCGACGCCCCCATCTCGCGGTCGATGTTCGAGATGGCGACCGAGATCACCGGCCCGGTGTTCGTCAAGATCTGGGACACGCCCAACACGGGCTACTCCGAACGGATGAAGCACCTCATCGAGCCGTGGGTCTCGATTGAGCGGACCACCGCCGTCGACGACGAGCTCTTCGAGCAGATCGTCAGAATCGACAGCACCGACTCGATCGTCGGCAACACGACCCGGCTCCGGTACGGGATCGACAACCGGCTGTACGCGCGGCGGGGCGACAGCGGGGCGCAGGAGTTCCTGACGATCGGGGTCGAGCAGACCTACTACACCGACGAGCGGGCCTCGCAGTTCGACCAGCAGTTCACGACGAGCTTCCAGCAGACGGCGCCGAGCAACCTGTCGCCGCTCGCCCTGACCGTGCGCGCCGCCATCACCGAGGGCATGGACGGATCGCTGCGGGCCGAGTACGACACCCAATTCATGGCCCTGCGGACGATCCGGGCCGACGCCGACATCGCGTTCAGCGACCGGCTGTTCCAGCGCACGGGGTGGAGCCAGCGCCGCTTCATCGAGGGGCTGTCGGGATTCGACAACAAGGACTTCCTCGACCACACCCTCAACTCGTTCACCAACTTCCGGGCCCGCGACAACAAGTGGGGAGGCGTCTACCAGTTCAACTACGACGTGCAGCTCGGACGCATGGTGCAGCAGCGGATGCTGGGGTACTACAACGCGCAGTGCTGCGGGTTCAGCGTCGAGTACCAGACCTACAATCTCGCCAACCTCGGCTTCTTCCGGACCCGGGCGGCGCAGGACAAGCGCCTCAACGTCTCTTTCACGCTGGCCGGGCTCGGCACGTTCGCCAACCTCCTCGGCGCCTTCGGCCCCGGGACCGGGGCCCGGCAGTACTGACGGTCCTCTCACCGTGACGGACACGATCCTCGTCACCGGCGCGGCCGGCTTCGTCGGCAGCCACCTGCTCGCCCTGCTGCACCGCGCGGCGCCCGACGCCGCGCTGCTGGCGTGGCGCCGGCCCCCGGGAGGCGGCGCGCGGGCCGGGGCGGCGCCGCCCCGGCCGGTCCCCGCGCAGGCGGCGTGGCGCGACGTGGACCTGCTCGACGGCCCCGCGGTGCGGCGGGCGGTGGCGGAGCGGCCGCCGACCCAGGTGTATCACTGCGCGGGGATCGCGAGCGTGAGCGGGTCGTGGGCCGAGCGGCAGGCGACCCTGCGGGGCAACGTGACGGGCACCGAGCACCTGCTGGCCGCGCTGAGCGACCTGCCCGCCCGCCCCCGGGTCCTGATTCCCGGCTCGGCCCTCGTGTACCGGCCCTCGACCGCCGCCCTCGACGAGACCGCGCCCCTCGGCCCGGTCAGCCCCTACGGCGAGAGCAAGCTCGAGCAGGAACGGGTGGGGCTCGAGGCGGCCCGGGAGCAGGGCCTCGCCGTCGTCGTCACGCGGTCGTTCACCCACATCGGCCCCGGGCAGGCCCCCGGCTACGCCGCCTCGAGCTTCGCGGAGCAGATTGCCCGCATCGAGGCGGGGCGCGCCGAGCCGGCGCTGTCGGTCGGCAACCTGGAGGCGCGCCGCGACCTGACGGACGTCCGCGACACGGTACGGGCCTACCGGGCGTTGATGGCCCGCGGGACGCCGGGCCGGCCCTACAACGTGTGCTCGGGCGCCGCCCATCGCATCGGCGACGTGCTCGACGCCCTGCTCGCCCTCGCCAGGGTCCCCATCGCGATCCAGCAGGACCCCGATCGCCTCCGCCCCAGCGACAACCCGGTGCTGCTCGGCGACCGGTCGCGAATCACCGCCGAGCTGGGGTGGGAGCCCCGGCGCCCGCTGCGGGAAACGCTGTCCGATCTGCTCGGCTACTGGCGCGGGGCGCTCGCGGGCGAGACCCCTCCGTACGCCCCTTGACGCGCGGGGCGCGCCCGGTGCAACATGCGCCGATGGGCGAACAAAAGACGAATACCATTCGCGGCCCCTCCGGGTCCACGCTGTTCGACCTGTCGCCTCCCCGGCCGACGACGCGCGAGGTCGCGGACCGGGTCCGCGAGGGCCGCGCGGGCGACGACGCCCGCCCCGCCGACCTGCCCGGCGCCGTCCGGCGGGCGGACGACGCGCGCTACCAGGAGGTGACCTGCCGCTCGGCCCTGAACCGGGTGCGGGGCATGCCTTTCGGCTGGACGCTGAACCCGTACCGCGGCTGCACCCACGGCTGTCACTACTGTTTCGCGCGCCGGTACCAGTCGCACCTGGAGCTGAACGCGGGCGACGAGTTCGCGTCGGTGATTCTCGTCAAGGTGAACTTCGTGGACGTGCTGCGGCGCGAGCTCGCGAGGCCGCGGCGGCGGCCCGGGCTGATCGGATTCGGCACCGCCACCGACCCGTATCAGCCGATAGAGGGACGCTACCGGCTCAGCCGGGGGGTGCTCGAGGCCCTGGTCGAGCGGCCGTCGCCGGTCGGCGTGATCACCAAGGGGCCGATGGTCGTGCGCGACGCCGACCTCCTGCGGGACCTCTCGGAACGGACCGAGTGCACCGTGCACGTGAGCGTGCCGACCGTCGACGAGGACGCGTGGGCGGCCCTCGAGCCGGGCACCGCCCATCCCCTGCAGCGGCTGCGGGCGGTACGGGCGCTGGCCGACCGGGGCATCCGGGCGGGGGTGCTGGTGGCCCCGATCGTGCCGGGGCTGACCTCCCACCCCGCGAAGCTCGAGCGGACCGTCAAGGCCATCGCGGATCACGGGGCCCGGTTCTGCGGCGCCGTCGTCCTCCATCTCGAAGGGGGGACCCGCGAACACTTCCTGCGCTTTCTCGAGCACGAGTTCCCCGACCTCGCACCCCGCGTCGACCGGCTCTACGCCGGCAAGTACGCCCCCCGGCGCTACCGTGAGCAGGTGCACCGGGTCCTGGAGCTGACGCGGCACCGGCACCGCCTCCCGCCCCGGGCCGCCCCCCCGAAGCGGGCGGACGCCCCGCCCGAGCCGGCGCCCCGCCTGCCCGGGTTGCTCTGATCGGGCGGGAGCCGTGCGGCCTTCGGTCGCGGGGGGAGCTCCGCCGGCGCGAACCGGTGCGGGGCGGCTCGGTCCGGCCGGGAGCCCTCGGCAGGTTCGCGGCGCGAGCGGCGGTCGGGTCCGGGGTCCGCCGGCGTCTACCGCATCTGGAGCAGCCGCTCCACCCGCTGCTCGGTCGGGGGATGGGTGCTGAACAGGGACATCACCCCGGCGCGGGAGAACGGCTTGACGATGAACATGTGGGCGGTCGCGGGGCTGGCGTCGATGGGCACCCGCCGCGAGCCCGCGTCGATCTTGCGCAGGGCCCGGACGAGCCCGTGCGGGCTGCCCACGATGCCGGCGGCGCCGCGATCGGCCGCGAACTCCCGCGAGCGGGAGATCGCCGACTGGATGAGGACAGCGGCGATGGGCGCGAGGATGATGGTGGCGATGAGGGCGAGGGGGTTGCTGCCCTCGCCGTCGTCGCGGTGGCCGAAGCCGCCGAAGATGGCCGCGAACTGCGCCATGCGGGCGACCATCATGACGGTGGCGGCGATGGTCGCGGCGACCGAGCCGATGAGGATGTCGCGGTGCTTCACGTGGGCCAGCTCGTGGGCGATCACCCCTTCGAGCTCTTCCCGGTCAAGCATGCGAAGGATGCCGCGAGTCGCCGCCACCGCCGCGTGCCGCGGGTTCCGCCCCGTCGCGAAGGCGTTCGGCGAATCGTCGGGAATGACGTAGACCTTCGGGGTCGGCAGGCCCGCCCGGCTCGCGAGATGCGCGGTCATCTCGTGGAGGGGATGCTCGGGCCCCACCTGCTCGGCCCGGTACATGCGCAGCACGATGCGGTCGGAGAACCAGTACGAGCCGAAGTTCATGGCGACGGCGATGACGAACGCGAACATCAGGCCGGCCTGCCCCCCCAGGAGCTCGCCGATCACGAGCAGGAGCCCGCTGAGAAGACCGAGCAGAACGACCGTCTTGACCGAGTTGCCCATGGGTTGCAGCTCTCCCTTTCCGCTTCCGTCAATCCGGCGCGCCGCCGGAGCCCGGGACCGCGCCGCCGCCGAGGACGTCGACGGCCAGCCCAGCCACCAGCGCCGCCCGCCACGGCAGCGAGTCGACCTCGATGTGCTCGTGAAGGGCGTGCGGCCCCGCGCCGACCGCCCCCAGGCCGTCGAGGGTGGGGGTGCCGACGCCGGCCGTGAAGTTGCCGTCCGAGCCGCCGCCGGTGGCGCCCTCCGACAGGTCGTGGCCCAGCCGGCCGGCGATGCCTCGCGCCCTCTCGTAGAGACGGGCCACCGCCGCGGTCCGTTCCAGGGGCGGGCGGTCGAACCCGCCCGTCACCTCGATGCGGGTGCCGGGCACGGTGGGGGTCCGGTTCCGGACGAAGTCGAGAACCCGGTCCATGTCCGCTGCCGCCGTGACCCGCGCATCGACGATCGCGTGGGCCTCCTCGGCCACGACGTTGGGGAGGGTGCCGCCGGTCATCGTCCCCACGTTGAGCGACACGTCGGGGGCGAGGGCGCGAACCCGCTGCAGATCGACGACCTGGGCAGCGAGCTCGTGCACCGCGCTCGCCCCCTTGTGAGGCTCGACGCCGGCGTGGGCCGCAACGCCGTGGACCGCGACGTGGAACTCGGCGCATCCCTTGCGGGCGGTCTTGACGCCGCCGCCGGCCAGCCCCGGCTCGAGCACGAGGGCGGCCAGGCTCCGCCGCGCCTCCTCCTCGATCAGCGCGCGCGACGTGCGGCTGCGGCGCTCCTCGTCCGAGGTCCACAGCATGACGATGCGCCCGGACACGGGCGACGCATCGAGCACCGCGGCGGCGGCGAGCAGGCCCAGCGCGACGCCCGCCTTCATGTCGAAGACCCCCGGTCCGAAGAGGCGCCCGTCCCGGAACTCGAGGGGCATGCGCGCGAGCTGCCCGACCGGCCACACGGTGTCGAAGTGGCCGAGCAGGAGCACCTGACCCTCCCCGCTCCCGAACTCGGCCCTCAGGTGGTCGCCCGCCACCGCCTGGGAGAACCGGGTGACGGTCCCGCCGATCGCCTCCATGCGCTGCTGCAGCTCGCGCCCGCAAGTGTCGACGGCCTCCTTGTCACTCGTGGGCGACTCCAGGCGCGCGAGGGCGAGAGTGGTCTCGACGACCCATTCGCGCCGGGACTCGCAGTAGGCGAGCAGCGCCTGCTCGACCGCGGCGCTCGACGTGTCCGGTCCGGTGCCCATCGTGTTTCCAGCGTACTCGATCCCGGCCCGCCAATCGTCGCCTTCGGCTCCGCGCCGTTCCGCCGGCGCAGACTCCCGGTCCGGCGCGGCGACGAGCCGCGGGTGCCGGCCGGCGGCGGGTGGCGCGGTCAGGCGGGGCGCCGCAAGGCCCGACCGCGGCCGGGCCGCCGGCGGGTTGCGTGGCCGCCGTCCCGGCCGCATAATGTCGGCATGCGCTTCCGCCCCTTCGTCGGAGGCTGTCTCGTGTCCCTGCTGGCGGCCTCGGCGCCGCTCGACGCGGCACCCGCCGGCGAGCCGCAGCGCCGCCCCGTACCCCGGCCGTTCCCGAGGCCGGGCCAGTCCGAGCCGGCCCGCGACGAGGCCCGGCCGGGCGTCGAGAACCCGCGCCCCGCTCCGGCGCCGGTCGCGCCCGCGGCCGGCCCCGCGGAAGCGGCGCCCACCGAGGCGACGCTGGGGCTTCCCGTCTATCCCGCCGCGCAGTTCATCACGTCGTACGACGCGGGCCGCCAGCAACGATACTACCTCTACGGCACCAACTCCGAGTTCGAAGCGATGGTGCGCTACTACCGCAACGTCCTCCGCGAGCGCGGAAACCGGGTGTTCGACGAGCCGCCGACCCACATCTTCGAGGTCGGGCGGTTTCGCGAGCGGGAGATGGCGTTCCCCCCCAGCGTGACCATCAAGGACTATGTGTGGAACGGTTCGGCGGGATACCTGAATCCCGCCGGCGGAGAGCCCGCCCGCTTCCGGACCATCATACAGATCGTGCCGTCTCCCCCGCCATCGCGGCGGTAGGGGCCTGCGCCGCGGAGCGGCGCGGACCGCGTCACCCCCGCTTGGCGGCGGTCCGCACGTAGACCTCGCGCTCCTCCCGGAACTCGGCGGACTTCTCGCGCATGCCCGCGCCGATCGCCTCGGTGGGGTCGATTCCCTTGCCCGCGGCGTAGTCGCGCACCTGCTGGGTCAGCTCCATGCTGCAGAACTTGGGGCCGCACATCGAGCAGAAGTGGGCGACCTTGGCCCCCTCCGCGGGCAGGGTCTCGTCGTGGAAGGCGCGGGCGGTCTGGGGGTCGAGCGCCAGGTTGAACTGGTCGTCCCAGCGGAACTCGAACCGCGCCTTCGACAGCGCGTCGTCCCACGCCTGGGCCCGCGGATGCCCCTTGGCGAGGTCGGCGGCGTGGGCGGCGATCTTGTAGGCGATGACGCCGGCCTTGACGTCGTCCCGGTCGGGCAGCCCGAGGTGCTCCTTGGGGGTGACGTAGCAGAGCATGGCGGTGCCGTACCAGCCGATCATCGCGGCCCCGATGGCCGACGTGATGTGGTCGTAGCCGGGGGCGACGTCCGTCGTCAGCGGCCCCAGCGTGTAGAACGGCGCCTCGTCGCACCAGTCGAGCTGGTGCTCCATGTTCTCCTTGATGAGGTGCATGGGAACGTGCCCCGGCCCCTCGTTCATGACCTGCACGTCGTACTCCCAGGCGATGCGGGTCAGCTCGCCCTGGGTCTTCAGCTCGGCGAACTGCGCCTCGTCGTTGGCGTCGGCGATGGACCCCGGGCGCAGGCCGTCGCCGAGCGAGAACGAGACGTCGTAGGCCCGCATGATCTCGCAGATCTCGCGGAAGCGCGTGTAGGTGAAGTTCTCCTCGTGGTGGGCGAGGCACCACTTGGCCATGATGGACCCGCCGCGCGACACGATGCCGGTGACCCGGCGGGCGGTCATCGGGACGTAGCGCAGCAGGACGCCGGCGTGGACCGTGAAGTAGTCCACCCCCTGCTCGGCCTGCTCGATCAGGGTGTCGCGGTAGATCTCCCACGTCAGGTCTTCCGGCCGGCCGCCGACCTTCTCGAGGGCCTGGTAGATGGGCACGGTGCCGATGGGGACCGGCGAGTTGCGGACGATCCACTCGCGGGTCTCGTGGATGTCGGCGCCGGTCGACAGGTCCATCACGGTGTCGGCGCCCCACAGGGTCGCCCAGCGCAGCTTCTCGACCTCCTCCTCGATGGACGACGACACCGCCGAGTTGCCGATGTTGGCGTTGATCTTCACGAGGAAGTTCCGGCCGATGGCCATCGGCTGGAGCTCGGGGTGGTTGATGTTGGCGGGGATGATGGCGCGGCCCCGGGCCACCTCGTCACGGACGAACTCGGGGGCGAAGCCCTCGCGCAGGGCCACGAACTCCATCTCCTCGGTGATCGCGCCCCGGCGGGCGTGGTGGAGCTGGGTGACCCCGGCCGTCCCCCGGCGGGCGCGGCGGCCCGCGCCGGGCAGGCCCCCCGACGCGGGGACGGCCGCGTCCGGCCGCGCCTCGACGCCCCCGCGGGCGGTGATCCATGCCTCGCGCAGGGGCGGCAGGCCGCGCCGCACGTCGCCGTCCCGGGGGCCGCTGGTGTCGTAGACCCGCAGGGGCGGCTCGCCGCCGGAGAGGGTGATCTCCCGCATCGGCACGCGGACCCGGTCTCCATCGACCAGGACCTGACGCGAGTTGGGATACGCGTCCTCGTACCGGACTGACGGTGTCGTCGGGAGGGTGGTTTTCTGCGCCATGCGCCGACTATAGCACGCGAAACCACTCGCCGCCGCGCCGCTCGGGGACCGGAAACCGCCGGACCGCCGTAGTACAATTCAGAGCCGCCGCGCCGCCCGATTCGCGAGCCCGCGCCGGGCGTCCGCGCCACGGGCGCCGCCTTCCGCGCGAGGTCCGGACCCCCGCCGAGGTCGGCCGGGGCGGCAGCGGAGCCCCGCGAGCCCGCGCCGTGGACCGCGCGGACTCCAGCAGGACTGGTTGGGCGCCGAGCGGAGCCGAAGGGACGATTGGCGGGCCGGGCGCCACCGGCCGGGGCTCCGGACCGAAGGACCGCATGAACCCACTCACCGAACCGACCCTGAGCGCCCGCGAGCGCCCCCTGAGCGAGATCGACCCCGCCATCGCCGCCGTCCTCGCCGACGAGACGACGCGACAGAACAGCGGCCTCGAGCTGATCGCCTCGGAGAACTTCGTCAGCCGGGCCGTGCTCGAGGCGGCGGGCTCGGTGCTGACCAACAAGTACGCCGAGGGGTACCCGGGACGCCGCTACTACGGCGGCTGCGAGCACGTGGACGTCGCCGAGTCGCTGGCCATCGAGCGGGCCCTGGCCCTGTTCGGGGCCGAGCGCGCCAACGTGCAGCCGCACTCGGGGGCCCAGGCCAACATGGCCGCGTACTTCGCGCTGATCGACCCCGGAGACACCGTGCTGGGGATGAACCTCGCGCACGGCGGGCACCTGACGCACGGCCATCCCCTGAACTTCTCGGGCCAGCTCTACGACATCGTGCCCTACGGGGTGCGGCGCGACGACGAGCGCATCGACCACGACGAGCTGGACCGGCTGGCGCGCGAGCGCCGCCCGAAGCTGATCATGGTGGGGGCGAGCGCCTACCCCCGGATCATCGACTTCGCCCGCATCCGGGCCGTCGCCGACGAGGTGGGGGCCTACGTGGTCACCGACATGGCCCACATCGCGGGCCTCGTGGCGGCGGGGCTGCATCCGAGCCCCGTCCCCCACTCGGACATCGTCACCACGACCACCCACAAGACGCTGCGCGGCCCCCGCGGGGGCCTCGTGCTGTGCCGCGAGGAGCACGCGAAGGCGGTGAACCGGGCCCTCTTCCCCGGGGTGCAGGGGGGCCCCCTCATGCACGTCGTCGCGGCCAAGGCGGTGTGCTTCCGGGAGGCGGCGGAGCCCGCGTTCCGCGAGTACCAGCAGCAGATCGTGCGGAACGCCGCCCGCCTCGGCACCGGCCTGCGGGAGGCCGGCTTCCGGCTCGTGAGCGGCGGCACCGACAACCACCTCGTGCTCGTCGACGTGTTCTCGCGCGGCATCACCGGCAAGGTCGCCGAGGCGGCGCTGGAGCGGGCCGGCATCACCGTCAACAAGAACGCGATCCCGTTCGACGAGAACCCGCCGATGGTGGCCAGCGGCATCCGCATCGGGACCCCCGCGGTGACCACGCGGGGCATGGCGGAGCCCGAGATGGACGAGATCGCCGGCTGGATCAGCCGCGTGCTCGCGGCGCCCGAGTCGGACGCGGTGGCGGCCGAGGTGCGGTCGCGGGTCGAAGCCCTGTGCCGGAAGTTCCCCCTGTACCCGGACTAGACGACGAGACGGCGCGGCGGGGCGACGATCCCGGCCCGACCGGCCCGGGGCCCGGCCCCGCCCCCGCGCGGAGCTCCCTGGTCGACGACGTCGAGGCGGCGTTCACCGGCGACGGCGCCCTCGCGGCGGCCCTGCCGTCGTTCGAGCCCCGCGCCGGCCAGCGGGAGATGGCGGCGGCGGCGGCCGGGATCTTCGAGGACGGCGGGACCCTGCTGGCGGAAGCCGGCACCGGCACCGGAAAGACCCTCGCCTACCTGGTGCCGGCGATCCTGAGCGGCCAGCGGGTGCTCGTCTCCACCGGCACGAAGCAGCTCCAGGACCAGATATTCGACAAGGACCTCCCCGCGCTGCGGGAGGCCCTGGGCGTCGAGTTCACCGCCACCTACATGAAGGGCCGGGGGAACTACCTCTGCCTGCACCGCTTCGAGGCGCTGCGGGACGGCGACCCCCTCGGCCTCGCCCCGGACCGCGGCCACGTGGACGCCATCGCGGCGTGGGCCGCGCGCACCCCGACCGGCGACCGCGCGGAGATCGAGGACCTGCCGGAGGACCTGCCGTTCTGGAGCGAGATCTCGGCCGCCTCGGAGACCTGCATCGGCGCCGAGTGCCCGCAGCACGCGGACTGCTTCATCACCCGGATGCGGCAGCGGGCGGCCGAGTCGGACCTCGTCATCGTGAACCACCACTTGCTGTGCGCCGACGCGGCGGTGCGCCAGTCGGCCTACGGCGAGGTCATCCCGTCGTACGCCTACGCGGTGATCGACGAGGCCCACCAGCTCGAGGACGTGGCCACGCAGTACTTCGGCGTCTCCGTGAGCAACTACCGGCTGGAGCGGCTGGTCGGCGACGGCCGGCGCTGGACGGACCGCGACCTGGAGGAGGACGCGGAGACTGCCCAGACCCTGTACCGGGCGCTGAACGAGATCGACCAGCGGGCGGCGCTGTTCTTCGCGGCGGTCCGGCTGCATCGCGCGCGGGCCGACCGCACCCGCCTGGACGCCGACGTGCTCGAGCCGGCGGCCGAGCCGGGGCGGCAGCTCGCGAGCGCGGCGCGGGCGCTGGAGGCGGCGGTGGCGTCGTTCGCCAACGCCACCGAGGACCTGCGCGCCCTGGGGCGCCGCGCCCGCGAGCTCGCCGACGACGTCGACCTGCTGCTCGACGCCGACGACGACCGCCTGGTGTACTTCCTAGAGCGTCGGGGCCGCGGCACGTTCCTGCGGGCGGCCCCCATCGACGTGTCGTCGATCGTCCGCGAGCTGCTCCTCGAACGCCTGCAGGGCACCATCCTGACGTCGGCGACCCTCGCCGTGGACGGCTCCTTCGACTACCAGCGGTCGCGCCTCGGGATCCGCGAGGCGGTCGAGCTGCGCCTCCCGTCGGAGTTCGACTACGCGGCCCAGACCGTGCTGTACCTGCCCCGGGAGATGCCCGAGCCCCGGTCGCCGGCGTTCGCCCGCGACGCCGCCCTGCAGGTCCGGGCCCTCCTCGACGCCACCGAGGGACGCGCCTTCGTGCTCTTCACCAGCTTCGCCATGATGCGGGAGGTGCACCGGCTCATCGCGCCGGCCAGCCCCTGGCCCCTGCTCGTCCAGGGGGACGCCCCCCGCCCGGTGCTGCTGCGCAGCTTCCGCACCACCCCGAACGCGGTGCTCCTGGCCACGTCGAGCTTCTGGCAGGGGGTCGACGTGGCCGGCGACGCGCTGAGCTGCGTCATCATCGACAAGCTGCCGTTCGCGCCGCCCGGAGACCCCGTCACGGCGGCGCGGATGGAGTCGATCGCCCGGAGCGGCGGCAGCCCGTTCGACGAGTACCAGGTGCCGTTGGCCGTCCTCAGCCTCCTGCAGGGGCTCGGCCGGCTGATACGGCACCGCCGGGACCGCGGGGTGCTGTCGGTGCTCGACCCCCGGCTGCTGAGCAAGGGGTACGGGCGCCGCTTTCTCGCCTCGCTGCCCCCCACGCCGATCGTGCGCGGCCTGGATCGCGTGAGGGCGTTCATGGCCCGGCCGGAGGGTGTAAACTCGGGGTAGGGTGCCAGCTCGCAGAGAAGCGCGGCCGGAGGGAGGCGCCGTCGTGCGCCTCGCAGCGGTCCTGGGGGCGGTGCTGTGCCTGGCGCATCCGACCGCGTGGGCCCAGCCGACGGGCTCCGTGCACGGCCGCGTCACCACCGGCGACGGCCAGCCCGTGGCCGGGGCCACGGTGACCGTGGTCTCGCTGGAGACCCAGGAGGCCGGCGTCGAGACGGTCACCGACACCGAAGGCCGCTTCCGCGACGTCGACCTCGCCCCCGGGCAGTACAGCGTCAGCGCCGGCAAGACCGAGCTCGGCGAGCAGATCTTCCGCGTGCTCGTGCATCCCGCCGGCTCCGTCGACGTGAGATTCGTCCTCGAGGCGGGGCGGACCGCGGCCCCGTGGCTGCGCGCGCTGCAGGACGACCAGACCGCGGCCGCCGCGTTCGCGGCGGGGGTCCGGGCCAACCGGGAGGGAAACTACGAGGACGCCATCGCGCAGTTCGAGGCGGTGCTCGGGGTCACCCCGACCTGCGTAGACTGCCACTTCAACATCGGGGTGTCGCACAGCCGGCTGAACCGCTACGCCGACGCCGAGGCCGCCTACCGGCAGGCCCTCGCGATCCGGGCCGACTATGCTCCCGCCCACTACGGGCTCGCCGACGTGTTCACCCGCCAGAACCGCCCCGAGGCGGCGGCGGCGGCGCGGGGCGAGGCGAACCGCATCGCGGTGCGGCGGCTCGCGGCGGGACGCGCGGCGGCCCGCGAGACCCTGGGCCGCGGCATCGCGATATGGGACTCGGGCGACGTGGGCGAGGCGCTGCGGCTGTTCCGCGAGGCGTCCGAGACGGACCCCTCACTGGCCGACCCCCACTACTGGCTGGGGCTCGCCCACGAGGCGAGCGGCGACGCGGCGAGCGCACGGCGCTCGTTCGCCCGCTACGTCGGCGCCGCCCCCAACGGCGAGCACGCCGCGGTGGCCCGGGAGCGGCTGCGCGCCCTGCGCCGCTGATGGACCTCGAAGCCGTCATCTCGGCCAACCTCGCCGCCGTCCGCGCCCGGCTCGGTCGCGCGGCGGCGGCGGCAGGGCGCAACCCCGACGAGATCCGCCTGGTTGCGGTATCGAAGACGTTCGGGGTCGCCCACGTCGAGGCCGCGGCCGCGGCCGGGCTGCGCGACCTGGGCGAGAACCGCGTCCAGGAGGCCCTCGAGAAGCAGGCCGCGACGCCGGCGCTGCCCGTCCGCTGGCACCTCGTCGGACACCTGCAGTCGAACAAGGCGCGCAGGGCCGTCGCCTTCGACTGGATCCACTCGGTGGACAGCGCCGCCCTGCTCGCGCGGCTGGACGGGGCCGCGGCCGACGAGGGACGGTCGCCGCAAGTCCTGGTTCAGGTCGACCTCGCCGGCGAGGCGACCAAGCACGGCGCGCGGGAGGACGAGGCGCGGCGCATCGTGGACGCGGCGGCCGACTGCCGGGCCGTCCGCCTGCGCGGGCTCATGATCCTGCCGCCCTGGTCGGACGACCCCGAGGCGGCGCGGCCCTGGTTCCGCCGCCTGCGCGCGCTCCGCGACGAGCTGCAGGCCGTCGCCCCCGCCTCGGTCCGCCTCGACGAGCTCTCGATGGGGATGAGCCACGACTTCGAGGCGGCCATCGAGGAGGGCGCCACCATGGCCCGGGTCGGCACCGCGATCTTCGGGAGGCGCGCGCCCCGCGCCGGCGGCTGAGGACGCGACGGCGACCCGCTCGCGATTCCCACCGGTGTGCGCTCATCTTCCGCCACAGGTCGCCGGCCGGCGTCGGGGCGTTCACGGCTCGGCGCCGGGCGGACTGAGGCGTGTTCGGGTCGGAAGCGGAACCCTCGGCTCGCCCCACGGCGTTTCGAGTCGATTGCGGCTATCGCGGCTTCACGAAGGAGTTCGCCGCGCGCGAAGCGAAGAACCGTCTGGTCAATCCAGCGTCCTCGAAACGCGAAAACCGAAGATGGGACCCCGGGCGCCGCGCCGGGACAACCCCCAGCTCATGCCGCCAGGCCGGAGGAACTCGGGGTCGTCGTCGTTCCAGGAGCCGCCGCGAACCACGGGACGGTCGCAGTCGCCATACCAGCAATCCGACATCCACTCCCACACGTTGCCGATCATGTCAGACAGACCCGCCGCGTTCGAGCCGTAGCTGCCGACAGGGCACGTGCCATTCCTCAGCGCCCCTCTACCCAACCGGTCGCAACCGGGCCGAGAACCCGCCGCCGCGCGTGCCCACTCCGCCTCCGTCGGCAACCGATACGACCCGCCCGTCCGCCGGCTCAGCCACGACACATACGCCCGAGCGTCGCCCCTGCTCACGATCGTCACCGGATGACGGTCCGTCTGCGCAAAACCGGGGGCACGCCACCCATCGTTGCCTGTGCCCCCCGTCGCCGATACGAACGCCCGATACTCCCCCACCGTCACCTCGTAGCGCCCCAGCGCCAAGCCGCCACCAGGAAGCACCACCATCTCGGGGCACTCCCCGCAGTCACGGAACACGTCACCGGGGCGACGCCGACGGGGCGGATCCGAGTCCGAGTCGCCGCCCGCGACGAAGTTGAAACTAAGCGTCATGTTATCGAACCGCGGCGCCGGATCGCCGCGAAGCACGATGAAATACTCCGTCTCCGCCCTCAGCACCGCCCCGGGGGCGACGTCCGGGTAGCCCCTGTCCGAAATACTGGTGATATCATTCGAAAAGTGATACATCTCCGTAAGGGGCAGGCCTTCCGGGCGACCCCAGCCCGAGCAGGCGGGCCACTCCGAGTGGGTCATATAGGTCGCGACCACACGATCCAGCCATCTGCCGGTTCTGTTGCGCACCTCCGCGTCCACCCGCCACACGTCAATGGGCGCGCCATGATTCGCCTTCCTGCTCTCGTAAGCCGTGTCGGATTCGCGCACGTTGCAGGTGGTCGCTCCAGACCGCCATCGCTGCACCGTGCCGTGCAGCTCCACGCCGTCCACCGCGAGGAGCAAATCCGCACGGGCATCCACCGCCGGCAACGGAGACAAGAGCGCCACCATCAGGGCCACAGTGCGTCGGTGCATCGTCGTTCCCTCCTGCCCGCCCTCGGTCGGGCTCTCGGCTTCGTTCCGCTGTCGCACGTCAGACCCGCCACCCGGCTGGCGGCGAGCGCGGCATGTCTTGCGCGGGGTATCGTTTAGCATGAGTCCCAGGACGCGGTCGCCTACCAGTTTGGGGGGTGCCGACCGGATTCGCGCGGTGCCCAGCCGTTGCCGTCGAGCCCAGAGGATGCCGGGCGAGCCCTTCTGGCGCCGACGCCGAGACGATCCAGGCCTTGCCCTCGAACGACCGGCGCGCGCGTTCGCCAGGGCCTGCGACCGCAGGGTTGTAGATCGAACCCGAAGGTGCGAAGCGCAGCCACGGGCGTCTGTGGGTCGGTGACCGCTTCACCACGGTGCGGCACGGTGAGCTGTGCCGCAACATGCCGAGACAACTCGGGATCGCGAAGGAAGAGCTCCTGATGCGCTTCACGTATCCGTGCGTCTTGACGCCGGATGACGGAGGGGTCTCGATCAGCTTTCCCGACGTGCCCGAGGCACTGACCTGCGACGAGGACCGAACGGAGGCGTTGGCGATGGCGCAGGATGCGCTGGCCACAGCGCTGGCCGGATACGTCCACGAACGCCGGGACGTCCCGGCGCCGAGCCCGGCCGGCGACGGACAGGAGCTGATCCCGGTGCCCCCCGTCACCGCCGCCAAGCTGGCCCTCTATGCGGCGATGCGCGCCCAGGAGGTCACCAACGTCGAGCTCGCCAGGCGCCTCGACGTCAGCGAGGCCGCGATCCGGAAGCTCCTGAACCCCGACCACCGTTCCCACATCGGTCAGGTCGAGAGGGCCCTGCGTGCGGTAGGTCGCGCGCTGGTAGTCGAAGATCGGGTCGCCTGACCCGTCTCGCCGCGCACCGCTGCGGCGGCCGCCCGGAGCCGCCGGCGCAGCGACGGTGCAAGGACGAAGCCGTACTGCTCGTCCGGGGATTCTCACGGCACCGCCATGAACAGGCGGTCCCAGCGGGTGCGGGTGAAGAAGTGGGTGGCGGCGGAGCCGAGGCGGCGCAGGGTGGCGCCGACGCCGACGTCGGCGTAGAAGTCGCTGCCGGACTCGTACGACCAGTAGAGCATGAACGCCCGGCCCTTGACGTACTCGGCCGGCAGCGGCCCCCAGTAGCGGCTGTCCTCGGAGTCGCCGCGGTTGTCGCCCATCATGAAGAGGTGGCCCTCGGGTATCTCGGTCGGCCCGAAGGTGCCGCGGATGTCGAGCGGGAGCCGGCCGTCGGGCCGCATCAGCTCGAACCAGGGCTCGTCGATGGCGTTCCCGTCGATGAACACCCGTCCCTGCCGCCCCTCGATGGTCTCGCCGGGGAGGCCGATGACCCGCTTGATGAAGTCGCGCTCGGGGTCCTCGGGGAACTTGAAGACGAGGACGTCGCCGCGCTCGACGTCGCCCATGGGCAGGAGGACCCGCTCGAGCCCGGTCGCGGACGGCGCGTAGACGAACTTGTTCACGAGGAGGTGGTCGCCGATGAGCAGGTTCTCCTCCATCGACCCGGTGGGGATCTTGAAGGCCTGCACGACCCACGTGCGGACGAAAAGGGCGAGGATGACGGCGATGACGATCGACTCGAAGTACTCGCGCGCGGTCGACTTCCTGAACGTGTCTCCAGCCATGCTACCGTCCCTGTCCTGACATCGCCGTCCCGCGCCCCCCGGCCGCGCCGGACCCACCGTGTCGGCCGCCGGCCCGTTCCGGCACGCCTGCGGCTACTCCGAATCCACCGTCAGCACCGCGAGGAACGCCTCCTGCGGGATCTCCACCCGGCCCACCCGCTTCATGCGGCGCTTGCCCTCCTTCTGCTTCTCGAGGAGCTTGCGCTTGCGGGTGATGTCGCCGCCGTAGCACTTCGCGAGCACGTTCTTGCGGAGGGCCCTGACCGATTCACGGGCAATGATACGCCCCCCCACCGTGGCCTGTATCGCCACCTCGAACATCTGCCGGGGAATGAGCTTCCGCAGCTTGACGGCGAGGGCCCGGCCCCGCGAGTACGCCGAATCCTTGTGCACGATGACCGACAGGGCGTCGACGGGGTCGCCGTTCACGAGCAGATCGAGCTTGACCAGGGGCGACGTCCAGTAGCCGGTGACGTGGTAGTCGAGCGACGCATAGCCCCGCGACAGCGTCTTCAGCCGGTCGTAGAAGTCGAGCACGACCTCGTTGAACGGCAACTCGTAGGTGATCATGACGCGGTTCGAGGCGAGGTACTCGAGCCCCTTCTGCACGCCGCGCTTCTCCTGGCAGAGCTGCAGGATGCCGCCGACGTGGTCGGCGGGGGTCAGGATCATCGCGGTGATGACGGGCTCCTCGAGGATCTCGATGTTCCCGGCGTCGGGCAGCTTCGCGGGGCTGTCTATATCCAACGTCTCCCCGCCGGTGGTGGTCACCCGGTAGAGCACGCCCGGGGCGGTGGTGACCAGATCCATGTCGAACTCGCGCTCGAGCCGCTCCTGGATGATCTCGAGGTGCAGCAGGCCGAGGAACCCGCACCGGAACCCGAACCCCAGCGCCGTCGAGGTCTCGGGCTCGAAGAAGAACGAGGCGTCGTTCAGCCGCAGCTTCTCGAGGGCCTCGCGGAGGTCGCCGTACTGGTGCCCCTCGACGGGGTAGAGCCCCGCGAACACCATCGGCTTCATCTCGGTGAAGCCGGCGCAGGCCTCGGCCGCGGGCCGGGCCGCCTCGGTCAGGGTGTCGCCGATCTGCGCGTCGCTGACGGTCTTGATGCCGGCGATCAGGAAGCCGACCTCGCCCGCCCCGAGCTGGGAGACCTCCTGCGGCTTGGGCGAGAAGACCCCGACCTGCTCGACCTCGTAGTCCTGCCCCCGCGCCATCAGGCGGACCTTCGTCTTGGGCCGGACGACCCCGTCGACGACGCGGATGAGGACCACGACCCCGCGGTACGAGTCGTACCAGGAATCGAAGATCAGGGCCTTGAGGGGGCCCTCGCGGTTCCCGGCCGGCGGCGGCACGCGCGCGACCACCGCGTCGAGCACGGCCCGGGCCCCCGCGCCCTCCTTGGCGCTGGCGAGGATGGCGTCGGCGGCATCGAGGCCGACGATGTCCTCGATCTGCCGGGTCGTCTCGTCGGGCTGCGCCCCCGGGAGGTCGATCTTGTTGACGACGGGCACGATCTCGAGGTCCTGGTCGACCGCGAGATAGGCGTTGGCGACGGTCTGGGCCTCGACCCCCTGGGAGGCGTCGACGAGCAGCACCGCGCCCTCGCAGGCGGTGAGGGCGCGCGTCACCTCGTAGGAGAAGTCGACGTGGCCCGGCGTGTCGATGAGGTTGAGGACGTGCGGCGCGCCCCCCTCGGGGGTGTAGGTCAGCCGGACCGCGTGGGCCTTGATGGTGATGCCCCGCTCGCGCTCGAGATCCATCGAGTCGAGCACCTGGGCCTCCATCTCGCGCGGGCGCAACGCGCCGGTGAGCTCGAGGAAGCGGTCCGCGAGCGTCGACTTGCCGTGATCGATGTGCGCAATGATGGAGAAATTGCGGATGCGGCGCTGGTCCATGGACGGACCGTCATTATAGTCCGACCGCGGCTGCGCGCCCCGCGGCCGCGTTGGGAGCTTCGCCGGCGGGAGTCGGCGCCGCCTCCGCGGCGCAGGGGGCTACGGCGCGGGCACCCGCCGGTCGCCGAGGGGCACGAAAGGTTGCGGGTACTCGGGCCCCACGTACTCCGCGCGGGGCCGGATGAGCCGGTTGTTCTCGTACTGCTCGAGGACGTGCGCGGTCCAGCCCGCCACCCGGCTCGCGACGAAGATGGGCGTGAAGAGGTCCGCGGGGATGCCGAGCACGTGGTAGGTCGAGGCGGAGTAGAAATCGACGTTGGCGTCGATCCCCGTCTCCTCCTTCATCACCTTCTCGATGACCTGGGACACCGCGAACCAGCGGGGCTGCCCCGCCTGCTCGCCGAGGTCCCGCGACATCCGGCGCAGGTGGGTCGCGCGGGGGTCCTCGGTGCGGTACACGCGATGGCCGAAGCCGGGCACCCGCCGCTTCCCGGCGAGCATGCCGCGGACCGCGTCCTCGACCCGACGGTCGTCCGCGTCGTCGCCGATGGCCAGCAGCATCCGCATGACGGCGGCGTTGGCGCCGCCGTGCAGGGGCCCCTTCAGCGCCGCCACCCCCGCCACGACGGTCGAGTGGAGGTCGGTGAGGGTCGCCGCCGCGACCCGCGCCGCGAACGTCGACGCGTTCAGCTCGTGGTCGGCGTGGAGTATCAGCCCCACGTCGAACGCGCGGGCCGCGAGGGCGCCCGGGCGCTCCCCGGTCAGCAGGTAGAGGAAGTTGGCGGCGTGCCCCAGCACCGGGTCCGGCGCCAGCGGCGCGCCCCCCGCGGCGAGCCGGCCCAGCGTCGCGACCAGGGTGCCGGTCTGGGCGGTCAACCGCACCGCCTTGCGCCGCGACGCGGCGGCGGAGTCGTCGCCGGCGTCCGGATCGTGGTGGGCCAGCACCGACACCCCCGTGCGCACCGCGTCCATCAGGTTCCCCGGGGGCAGCGACCGCAGCAGGCGGATGACGGGCTCCGGGAGGGCGCGGTCCCGGGCCAGGTCGGTCTGCAGGTCGCCGAGCTCGGCCCGCGTCGGCAGCCGCCGCCGCCAGAGGAGGAAGCAGACCTCCTCGAAGGTGGCGTGCCGCGCCAGATCGTGGATGTCGTGCCCGCAGTAGGCGAGCACGCCGTGCCGGCCGTCGATATGACAGATGCGCGACGTGGACGCGACGACCTCGTCGAGCCCCGCCGCCGACCGTGTGGCCATCGGTCCGGAAGAATAGTGGTCCGCGCAGCGAACCGCAACCGCTCCGGCGGGAACGCGCCGCCGGACGGCGGAAGCACGGGGCCGGCGGCGCGACCGCCGCCGCGCGGGGCGGCCCGGCCCACGGCGCGCCGGCCGCGCCCGCGGCGCGGGCGTCTGTATGATCGAAGCATGGAACCGGAGCGGCTTCGCGCACTCCTCGAACAGGTCCGCGGCGGGACGCTCGGCGTCGACGAGGCGCAGTCGGAGGTGACCGCCTCGATGCGGCGGGCGCCGTTCGAGGACCTCGGGTTCGCCCGCGTCGACCACCACCGGGCGATCCGCCAGGGCTTCCCCGAGGTCGTCTTCGGCGCCGGCAAGACGCCCGGCCAGGTGGCGGAGATCGCGGCCCGGATCGTCGGGGCGGACCAGACCCTGCTGGTGACGCGGACCGACGCCGCCGCGTTCGACGCGGTCCGGGAGCGCGTGCCCGACGCGGTCTTCCACGCCGAGGCGGGCGTCATCAGCCGCGTCCGGGACGGAGAGGCGGCCGGCCGCGGCGCCGTCCTCGTGGTCTCCGGGGGGACGGCCGACCAGCGGGTCGCCGAGGAGGCGGCGGTGACCGCCGCGGTCATGGGGAACCACGTCGACCGGCTCTACGACGTCGGGGTCGCCGGCCTCCACCGGCTGCTCTCGGAACTGGCGCGCCTCGAGCGGGCCCGGGTCATCGTGGTGGTCGCGGGCATGGAGGGGGCGCTGGCGAGCGTGGTGGGGGGGCTGGTCGCGGTCCCCGTCATCGCCGTGCCCACGAGCGTGGGCTACGGGGCCGGCGCCGGGGGCGTTGCGGCGCTGCTCACCATGTTGAACAGTTGCGCGTCGGGGGTGGCGGTGGTCAACATCGACAACGGCTTCGGGGCCGCCGCCATCGCCAGTCTCATCAACCGGACCGGGGGGCCTGCGCTTGAGCACGTCGTGACCCCATGATATTCTTTCTTGTTCCGAAGCTTGCGCTTCCGACCCCTCGAGCATCGTGATCCGCGGCCGCTCGGAATCCCGGGAGTCCGCGACGTGGACCGACGCGGACTCCCGGAGGGTTGGTGGGGCGCCAAGCGGAGCCGCACGATGGGCGGGTCAGGCGCCGGCGCCGTGGAACGGCGCGGACGCCTGGAAGGTTTGGTGGGGCACCCGGCGGAGCCGCAGGCGACGATGGGCGGGCGGGGCCGGGCGTCCCGCAGGATCCGGACCGGGCCCCGTACAGCACCGGCGCCGTTACCGCGATGCACGCAGGAACCCAGACGACCCTCGAGTTCGACCGGGTGGTCGAGGTGGTCGCCAGTCATGCCCTGACTCCGCTGGGGGCCGACGCGCTCGTGCAGATGCGGCCCCTCACCGACCGGCGCGCCGTCCAGACCGCCCTCGCCCACACCACCGAGGGCGTGCGCTTTCTCGCTGCCAACGAGGGCGGCCTTCCCCTCGAGGCTCCGCGCGACCTCGCCGCGATCCTGTCCCGGCTCGCGATCGAGGCGCATCCCCTCGCCGCCATCGACCTGCGGAAGCTGGCCGACTTCCTGCAATCGGTCGAACGGTCGTGCCAGGCCGTGCGCACCGCCGGCGGCGGGCCCTATCCAGCGCTGACCACGATCGCGAACGGCAGCGCCGCCTGGACGCGGGAGTGCGAGGACGTCGCCCGGAAGATCGACGCCGCCGGCGAGGTCAACGACGACGCGAGCCCGGAGCTGAAGACGATCCGCGGCCGCCTGCGCAAGCAGCGCAACCGGCTGCGGGGGAACCTCGAGTCGTTCCTGCGGGGCCGGGAAACGGCGAAGTACCTGCAGGAACGGGTCGTCACCGAGCGCAACGGGCGGTTCGTGCTGGTCGTCCGCTCGGAGCACCGCACCGCCATCCCGGGCATCGTGCACGGCAGCTCGACGAGCGGGGCCAGCCTGTTCCTCGAGCCGCTCAGCACCGTGGACCTCAACAACGAGATCGTCGCCCTCGAGCAGCACGAGGAGGACGAGGTCCGGCGGGTGCTGACGGGGCTCTCCTCGGGGTTCCGGCGGCGGGCCGCGGACCTGCGCCGGACCCTGACGGCGGCGACGGATCTCGACATGGTGCAGGCGCGCGCCGCGTTCGCGGCCGCGATCGGCGCGGTGGAGCCGCAGCTCGCGGGCGACGAGACGTTCGAGCTGCGGGCGGCCCGGCATCCCCTGCTGATGAGCGCGGTGACGAGCCGGCTCGAGAACCCCCCGGGAGCGGACGCGCCGGAGGAGCCGGTGCCTGTCGACATCGTGATGCGGCCCCCCGACCGCGCGCTCATCGTCACCGGGCCGAACACCGGCGGCAAGACCGTCGCCCTCAAGACGGCGGGGCTGCTCGCCCTCATGGCCCAGGCCGGCCTGCACGTGCCCGCGGCCGAGGGCTCCGTGCTCCCGGTCTTCCGGTCGGTGTTCGCGGACATCGGGGACGAGCAGTCGATCGCCGCCAACCTGAGCACGTTCTCGGGGCACCTGAGCAACATCGTGGCGATGGACCGGCGGCTCGCCCTCCCGGGCCTGATCCTGCTCGACGAGGTCGGCGCCGGCACCGATCCGGTGGAGGGCGGGGCCCTCGGGTGCGCGGTGGTCGAGCACTTCCGCGCGCGCGGCGCCCACGTCATCGCGACGACCCACGACGACGTGCTCAAGTCCTACGGCGCCACGACAGCGGGGGCGGCGGTCGCCGCGTTCGGCTTCGACCCCGAGACGTTCGCGCCGACCTACCAGCTGATCTACGGGTCGGCCGGCCGCAGCCTGGCCCTGGAGATCGCGGGGCGCCTGGGCCTCGCCCCCGAGATCATCGCCGCCGCCGACGACCGGCGCAGCGCCCGGGAGGCGCAGCTCGCGGAGCATCTCGCCCGCATCGACGCCGACCGGCGCAAGCTCGACGAGTTGCGCGAGGAGCTCGCGGAGCGGGACCGGTCGCTGACCGCCCGGGACGGCGATGCCGCCCGTCGCGAGCGCGAGCTCGAAGAGCGCGAGGCGGCGGGCCGGAAACGGCTCGATCAGTCGCTCGGGGAGCGGCTCCGGAGCGCCCGCGGCGAGATCGACGCGATCGTGGCGGGCCTGCGCGAGCGGGTCGCGGCGCTGGAGCGGGAGGCCGCGGGCCGGATAGACAGCCGCGAGCGCGCCCTGTCGACGGGCGACAGCGGAGCGCTGCGGGCGGAAGCGCAGTCGGCGCTGGAAGAGGTCGCCCGGAAGATGGACGTTCCGGCCGAGAAGGCGCCCCCCGCTCCCGCCGAGCCGACGCTCGACGTCGAGGTCGGGGCCTGGGTGGCGGTGTCGACGCTCGGCGTCGACGGGGCGGTGCGATCGCTGCATGGCGCGGACGCCGACGTCGAGGTGAACGGCAAGCGCCTGCGCGTGCCCCTCGCGGCGCTGCGGGCGGCGAGCGGACGCCCCAAGCGGCCGCGGCGGCCGGACAGCCGGGTCGCGATCCACGTCGAGGAACCCTCGGGCCCGCTGGAGGAGCTGAACGTGATCGGCTGCCGGGTCGAGGAGGCCCTGTCCCGGGTCGAGAAGCACCTCGACCACGCCCTGATGAGCGAGACGCGCACCGTCCGGTTCGTCCACGGGCACGGCACCGGCCAGTTGCGGCGCTCGATCACCCGGTTTCTCGACACCCATCCCTGCGTACGGCGGGTGTCGGCGCCCCCCCCCGAGGACGGCGGCGGCGCCGTCACGATCGCCGAGCTGAAGGAATGATCCGCTGACATGGGCCTGTTCCCCCAGTCGTTCATCGACGACCTGAAGTCGCAGGCGGACATCGTGCAGGTGGTGCAGTCCACCGTCCCCCTTCGGCGGGTGGGGGCCAGGTACGTCGGCCTCTGCCCCTTCCACGCCGAGAAGACCCCTTCGTTCAACGTGCATCCGGACAAGGGCTTCTTCCACTGCTTCGGGTGCGGCGTGGGCGGCGACGTCCTGAAGTTCGTCGAGCTCCAGGAGAGGCTGGGGTTCCAGGACGCGGTGCGCCACCTCGCGCAGCGCGTCGGCGTCCGGGTCCCCGAGCCCGCCACCGATCGCGACGCCGCGGCGGAGGCCGAGCGCGAGGCCCTCGTGGGCATCCACGAGGCCGCGGCGGAGTTCTTCGCGGCGCGCCTGGCCGAGGCGGGGGGAGAGGCGGCCAGGGACCACCTCACGGACCGCGGCATCACCCCGGACACCGCCGAGCGGCTGGGGCTGGGGTTCGCCCCGCCGGCCCGCGACCGCCTGACCGCGCACCTGCGCGAACGGGGCTACGCCGACGATCTCCTCGTGCGCGGCGGGCTGGCCGTCTCCCGGGACGGGGGGGCGCTCGCGGACCGGTTCCGGAACCGGCTCGTCATTCCCATCGCCCGGGACAGCGGAACCGTCGTCGCGTTCGGGGCGCGGGCCCTCCACCCCGACCAGCCGGCGAAGTACCTGAACTCGCCGGAGACCGCCATCTACTCGAAAGGGCGTACCCTGTACGGGCTCCACCTCTCGAAGCGCGCCGTCCGCGAGGCGGGGTACGCGATCCTCGTGGAGGGGTACTTCGATCTCGCGCAGGCGTTCCAGGCGGGGGTCGCCCCCGTCGTCGCCTGCTGCGGTACCGCCCTGGGCGAGCAGCAGGTCCGGCTGCTCAAGCGCTTCGCGTCCAAGGTGGTCGTCAGCTTCGACCCCGACCCGGCCGGGGCGGGAGCGGCGGTCCGGTCGGGCGAGCTGCTGATGACCCACGGGCTGCAGGTCAACGTGGCGATGCTCCCCGACGGCGAGGACCCCGACACGTGCATCCGGAAGCACGGGGTCGAGCGGTACCGGGAAACGCTGCGCGCGTCGCGGCCGTATCTGGAGTACGTGCTCGACCGCGAGGCGGCGGCGCGGGACCTCCGCCGCGGCGACCACCGGCGGGAGTTCGTGACCCGCATGCTGGAGGTGGCGGCGCGCATCCCGGACGCGGCCGAGCGCGACCGGTTCGCCGACAGCCTCGCGCACCGGGCGGGGATTCTCGAGGACGTCGCCCGCCGGGAGATCCGCCGGGCGGCGGTGGCGAGGCGGACGACCGTCGACGAGCGCCGGGTGGCGACGGGGCGGCGCGCGACGCCGGCCGAGAAGGGGCTGATCTGGGCCCTGGCGCGGGACACCGCGGCGGCGATGGAGACCATCGCCGGGCTGGACGACGACGATATCGCGGGCCTGGCCACGGAGCCGATTCTCGCCACCGCGCGGTCGCTGGCCGACTGGCCCGGCGCCGCCGTTCGCGACGCCCTCCGGGAACGCCTGAGCGAGGAAGAGGCGGACTGGATGGCGCGGGTCGGGGCCGGCGACCGGCCCCCGGCGGCGGCGGCGGACTGCGGGCACGAGCTCAGGCGTCGGGCCTGCGAGCGCCAGCGCGCCGCCGTCCAGGACGAGATCGACCGATGCCAGCATATCGGCACGCCGTCGGCCCTCGCCGAGATCGACGTGCTCTGGCGGAAGAAGCTCGATCTTTCCGCCAAGCTGGAGGCGCTGAGATGACGAGCGCTCCCCCAGGAGTGTGCGCAGTCGAAGACGGTGCAGACTCCTGGCAGGGGTGGTTGGGCGGTAGGCGGAGCCGCGGGCGACGCTTTCCGGGCCAGGAGTCCGCGCCGTAGAACGGCGCGGACTCCTGCAGGGTTGGTTGGGCGCCCGGCGGAGCCGAAGGCGACGGCGGGCGGGCGAGGAGGAATACCTTTGTCGCTAGAAGAAAAGTACGACGAGGTCAGGCAGCTCATCCAGATCGGCAAGGAGAAGGGGTACCTGCTCTACGACGAGGTGAACGAGCTGCTTCCGCCGGACATCACCACGTCGGACGAGCTCGACGAGCTCTTCACGACTTTCGCCAACGCCGGCATCGAGGTCGTCGACTCGGAGCAGAAGTACCGGGAGGACAAGCTGCTCGACCGGCGCAGCGAAGGCTCGGACATCGAGCTGGACCTGACGCCGAGCGCGATCGACAAGACCAACGACCCGGTGCGGATGTACCTGCGCGAGATGGGCACGGTGCCCCTCCTGACCCGCGAGGGGGAGGTCGAGATTGCCAAGCGCATCGAGCGCGGCAAGCTGTCGATCATCAAGGCGGTCTCTCGAATGCCGGTCGTCGTCCAGCAGGTCATCGACATGGGCGACCAGATGAAGAACGGCGAACGCACCATTCGCGAGCTCGTCGTCTTCCAGGACGACGAGATGACCGAGGAGAAGCTGCGCCGCCTGTCGCGCACGGTGCTGGATCGGATCGAGCGCATACGGAAGGCCCGGGACGAGACCCACGAGCGCGAGGCGGAGCTCGCCGAGATCTCGAAACGCGAGAAGAAGAAGTACCGGCGCGGTTACCGGAGCGTGCTGCGGGCCCGGGTCGCGCTGTCCCGGCTCGTTCGCGGGCTCGAGCTCACGGAGGGCATCAAGCGGCGCCTGACCGACGGCGCGAAGGAAGCGGTGGAAGGCGTGCAGGCGATCCAGAGCGAGCTGGCGCACCTCGATCGGAAGCTGAAGTCCAAGACGCCCCGTCGGGACGAGGACCGGAAGCGGCTGACGCGGCGGCAGCGGGAGCTGCGCGCGGGGCTGCGCAACCGGGCGGAGAAGCTCCAGCAGCCGGTGCCGGAGATCGAGCAGACCCACCGCGCCGTCTTCCGGGGGGAGATGCTGGCGGAGATGGCCAAGAAGGAGCTGGTCGAGGCCAACCTGCGGCTGGTCGTGTCCATCGCCAAGAAGTACACGAACCGCGGCCTCCAGTTCCTCGATCTCATCCAGGAGGGCAACATCGGCCTGATGAAGGCCGTCGACAAGTTCGAGTACCGCCGCGGCTACAAGTTCTCGACCTACGCGACGTGGTGGATCCGCCAGGCGATCACCCGGGCCATCGCCGATCAGGCGCGGACCATCAGGATCCCCGTGCACATGATCGAGACGATCAACAAGCTGATCCGGACGTCGCGGGCCCTGGTGCAGGAGCTGGGGCGGGAGCCGACGTCGGAGGAGATCGCCGAGCGCATGGACATCCCCGTCGGCAAGGTCCGCAAGGTGCTGAAGATCGCCCAGGAGCCCATCTCCCTCGAGACGCCGATCGGCGAGGAGGAGGACAGCCACCTCGGAGACTTCATCGAGGACCGGCAGGAGGTCTCTCCCGCCGACGCGGTCATCAACCTCAACCTCAAGGAGCAGACGGAGAGCGTGCTGAGGACCCTGACCCCGCGCGAGGAACGGGTCGTCAAGATGCGCTTCGGCGTGGGCGACGGCAGCGAGCACACGCTGGAAGAGGTGGGCCAGAACTTCGCGGTCACCCGCGAGCGCATCCGCCAGATAGAGGCCAAGGCACTGCGGAAGCTGCGGCATCCGTCGCGCAGCCGGCGGCTGCGCGCGTTCCTCGAGGGCACGTAGAGCCCGCGGATCGGGCCCATAGCTCAGCGGTAGAGCCGCCGGCTCATAACCGGTCTGTCCCAGGTTCGAATCCTGGTGGGCCCACCACCCGAAGGAGCACACGTCCCATGCGCGTCAGCACCTTGCGTGTCTCGCCGGCACGCTCGACGAGCGCGCGAGCGGCGTGCCCGCCCCGCCTTCCCGGCGGGGTTTTTTTTGTCCCGAGCCGCGGCGCCACCCTGGAGGCCTGACCCCCGATGCTGCCCGACCTCGAACGGTTGATCCGCCTGCAACGCCTCGACAACGCCACCGTCGAGACCCGGCGCGCGGTCGCCGCCGTTCCCGAACGGATGACCGGGCTCGAGACGCGGCTGAACACCAGCCGCACCCGGGCGGAGGAAGCCCGTCGGCGGCAGGAGGAAGGGCGGAGGAGCCGGCGGGAGGTCGAGAAGCGGCTGGGCGAGGTCCAGGGCCGGCTGACGCGGTTCAAGGATCAGCTCATGGCCGTCAAGACCAACAAGGAGTACACGGCCATGCAGCACGAGATCGCCACCGCCGAGGAGGAGGTGTCGCAGCTCGAGGACACGATTCTCGAGCACATGCTGCGGGCCGACGAGCTCGATGCCGCCGTCGACGCGGCCGAGCGCGCCGACCGGGAGGAATCGGCGGCCGTCGAGCGCGAGCGCGCCGATCTCGAGGAGGAGCGGACCGCGATGGAGCGGCGGCTGGACGGCGCCTCGGACGAACGGGCGAAGCTCACCGGGAGCATCGGCGCCGGGAACCTCCGGCTCTTCGAGTCGATAGCCGGCCAGCGCCAGGGCCTGGCCGTGGTCGAGGCCAGGAACGGGCACTGCACGATGTGCAACGTCCGGCTACGCCCCCAGGTCTTCAATCAGATTCTGCTCAACACCGAGCTGATTCGTTGCGAGAGCTGCCTGCGCCTGCTGTACCACGACCCGGACCGCCCGCCCGATCCGCCGGCGGAGAAACCGCCGGCGGAGAAACCGCCGGCGGACGGCCCGGCGCGGTGACCCGGCCCGCGAACCGTCGCCCGCGGGGCCGACCGGCGGGCGACCGACCCCGCAGGCGTCCCCGCCCGCCAGGGCGCGAACGCCTCGCCAGGTAATCGTCGCCCGCGGCCCCGACCGCCGCCCAAACCGACCCTGCGGGAGTCCCCCGCGCTTCCAGGGCGCGAACCCCTCGCCCGGAAATCGTCGCCTGCGGCTCCGATTGCCGCCCAACCAACCCTGCAGGAGTCCCCGCCCTTCCAGGGCGCGAACTCCTACTCCGCGCGTTGCCGCAGGAAGAGCGGCACGTCGGTCTCGGGTTCCGGCCCTTCTGCCGCGTCCCCGTTCGTCCCGGTCGGCGGCAACGGCAGGGTGATGACCGGCGGGCGCCGCAACGGCGACTCGGGGGCCGGCTCCGCGGCGACGGTCGCATCGTCCCTCCAGTCGGCGTACTGCTGAAGGTCCACGGGGGTGTCGGCGGTCGCCCGGGCGCGTCTGGAGGCGTCATCCGCCCCGATCCCGGTCGCGATCACCGTCAGCTTGACCTCGTCCTCGACGTCGTGATCGATGACGACCCCGAAGATGATGTTGGCGTCCTCGTGCGCGGACTCCTGGATGATCGAGGTCGCCTCGTGGACCTCGGCCAGCGACAGGTCGTTGCCGCCGGTGATGTTGACGATGACCCCGCGCGAGCCCTCGACACTGGCGTCCTCCAGCAGGGGGCTCGAGATGGCCTGCTTCGCCGCGTCGACGGACTTGCTCTCGCCGTGGCCGACGCCGGTGCCCATGACCGCCATTCCCGCTCCCGACATGATCGCCTTGACGTCGGCGAAGTCGAGGTTGATGAGGCCGGGCTTCAGGATGAGGTCGGAGATGCCCTGGATGGCCTGCCGCAGCACGTCGTCGGCGGTGGCGAACGCCTCGGGCAGCGTCGTCGAGCGATCGGTGGTGGCCAGCAAGCGCTCGTTGGGGATCGTGATCATGGTGTCGACGCACTCGCGCAGCTCCGCGAGACCGCGCTCCGCCTGCAACTGCCGCCGCCGCCCCTCGAACTTGAACGGCTTGGTGACGACGGCCACCGTCAGCGCGCCCAGCTCGCTCGCGATGCTGGCGATGACCGGCGCCGCCCCGGTGCCGGTGCCGCCCCCGAGGCCGGTGGTCACGAAGACCATGTCGGCCCCGTCGAGGGCCGAGAGGATCTGCTCGGTGTCCTCGAGGGCCGCCTGCTGCCCGACGCTCGGCGACGCCCCCGCGCCCAGCCCCTTCGTCAGCTTGGCCCCGATCTGGATGCACAGCGGCGCCTCGCTGTGGCTCAACGCCTGAGCGTCGGTGTTGGCGACGATGAACTCCACCGCGGTGACGCCGGAGCGGACCATGCGGTTGACGGCGTTGCTGCCCCCGCCGCCCACCCCGATGACCTTGATGCGCGCCCCCAGTGCATCGACCGGGTCGTGGATCGTCAGGCGCGGGCTCTTCTGGTCGGATGCGGGCTCCCCGCTCGCCGCCGCCTCGTCACCCCGTGCATCCCTGTGCTCAGTAGCAGATTCCATCTACCCCCCTTGTCCTTCCGCCAACGTGCGGCCGCCGCGGCGCGGCGCGCATTCCAGCCTGGGAGCGAGCGCCGCGGAAAGGCGCGGGCCCCGCAGGATCGGTCGGGCGCCAACCGGAGCCGAGACGACGATTGGCGGGCCGGGGCCGGGCGTGTCCGCCGGCCGCCGCCCACGATGCCGTCACGCCCAACTGCGGCCCCGGGCTCGCCCCAGGAACCGCACCAACCCTCTCAGGCGACCGGTGAGGCTCCGGTCGGCGCTCCACCAGCTCTCGTGCGCCCGCTCCTGCATCTGCCGGCGGTGCGCGTGCTTGACCAGCCCCACCGCCGTCGCGAACGCCGGGCTGCTGACGTGATCGGTGAGTCCGCCCACGCCGGCCGGGCATCCGCGCCGGATCGGCAGGTCGAAGATCTGCTCGGCGATCTCCGCCATCCCTTCCAGCAGGGCCCCGCCGCCGCAGAGCACGATGCCCGAGTGCAGGGAATCCTCGTAGCCGGCGCGCCTTATCTCGTCCCACAGCTTGTGGAACAACTGCTCTGCGCGCGGCTGCAGGACCCGGGACAGCACGCGCCGGGACATCTCCCGCGGCGGCCGGCCCCCGACGCTCGCCACCTCGATGCGCTCGTCCTCCTCGACCATCGCGTCGAGCGCGCACCCCTGCAGGCGCTTGATGCGCTCGGCATCGGGAATCGGCATCCGCAGGTCGACGGCGACGTCGTTCGTGAAGTGGCCGCCGCCCAGGGTCACGACCGCGGTGTGCCACAGGCTGCCGCGTTCGAAGATCGCGAGATCGGTGGTGCCGCCGCCGATGTCGGCGAGGGCGACCCCGAGGTCGCGTTCGGCGTTCGTCAGCACCGACTCGCTCGCCGCGAGCTGCTCGATGAACATGTCGGCGACCTCCACCCCCGCCTGGTTCACGCAGGCGATGATGTTCTGGGTCGACGAGATGCTGCCGGTGACCACGTGCACGTTGACCTCGAGACGCGAGCCGGCCATGCCGATGGGAGCGCTGATGCCGTCCTGGCCGTCGACGACGAAGTCCTGGGCGAGGAGATGCACGATCTCGCGGCCCTTCGGCAGGGTCACCGCCTTCGCGGCGTCGATCGCGCGCCGCACGTCGCCGCCGGTGATCTCGCGATTCCGGTCGGCCACCGCCACCACCCCGCGGCTGTTGAACGCCCGCAGATGGGCCCCGGAGAGGCCGAGGGCGACCGAGTCGATCTCGACGCCGGCGGTGAGCTCGGCCTCCTCGATCGCCCGCTTGATCGACTCGACCGCGGCCTCCACGTTGACGACGACGCCGCCCCGGATGCCCTGGGCCTCGACGACCCCGACCCCGATGACGTCGAGGCCGCCGTCGTCGAGGGGCTCGGCCACGATGGCCGCGACCTTCGACGTGCCGACGTCGAGGCCGACGAGATGGTTTTCCCTTCGTGCCATGGACCCCCCGTTCACGCCTCAACGACGCAACGCAAAGGCGCCAGCCGGCCGACCGGCCGCGGCCGCATCGGCGACCCCGGCGACCTGCCGGCTCCTGACCGGTCCCTTCCGGCCCCCCGACCCGCGGCCGGGCGCCCGGTCCCGGACAACCACCCGCGGGTCGAAGCGCAGGTCGACGGCGTCGATGTCCCGGGCCTCCTCGCGCAGCAGGGGCGCCAGATCGGCGTAGAGCCGCAGACGCGGGAGAAAGCGCTCCGCGCCCAGATGCAGCAGCACCACGTCGTCATCGAGCAGCACGACCGCGTTCCCGGGATCGGCGACGTCGATCTGGGAGACCGCATCGAGCACGTCGGGCCGACCCGCCAGCTCCGCGAGCAGCCTCGCGGCCAGCGCCATGCGCTCCGGGTCGACGACGGACGCTCCCTCCGCCCCTTCCTTCTCCAGGCCGTCGACGATCGGGAAATCGAAATGCGCGAAGCGCGGGCCGTAACCGTCGACGACCGCCCCGGACGCATCCATCAGGAACAGCCGGCCGCCGAACCGGCCGAGCGCGACGGGCCGGCGCTCGGTCACGAACACCTCGACCGTCGACGGCAGCCGGCGGCGCAGCGTGGCCCCGGCGAGCCACGGCGATGCCGAGAGCAGCCGCCGGTGGTCATCCAGATCCACGGACAGGATGGGCGCGCCGCGCAGACCCGGCATCAGCGCCAGCACCTCCCCCGCCGACACCTGACGGTTGCCGTGCACCACGATGTCGTCGACGGCGAGAAACGGCGCGCCAGACAGCTCCGCCGCCGCCATCCATCCGCCGAAGGACAGGCCGCCGGCCAGGATCAGGCCGCAAGCGATCCGCACCCGGTGCCGCCTGACGCCGCCCGCGAGCCGACCCGGACGCGCCGGGGGCGGCTCGAGCTCGTTGGCGGGCGACCGGGTGGACACCACGTCGAGGGACACCATGGTCATTCCTCCCCCGCCCCCGCGGCGGCCGTCTCGATCGCCTCGAGGAGACGGCCGCCGACCCCGCCGATGGGCCCGGCCCCCAGCGTGAGCACCAGATCGCCCGGCCGCGCCAGCCCGGCCACGAGAGGTGCGACCCCGTCGAGGCCGCGGACGTGGTGCACGGGCCGGTCCGTCTCGCGGCGCAGGGCGCGGGCGAGCCGCTCGCTCGTGATGCCGGGGAGCGGCGCCTCCCCGGCCGCGAAGATGTCCACGACGACCACGACGTCGGCGGCCGCCAGCACCGCCGCGAACCGGTCGAGAAACCGGGCCGTCCGCGAGTACCGGTGGGGTTGGAAGACCACCACCAGCCGGCGGTGCGGTTGCCGCCGGGCCGTCGCCAGCACCGCCGCGATCTCGGTCGGATGATGACCGTAGTCGTCGACGACCCGCACGCCGGCCGCGGTGCCGCGATGCTCGAACCGCCGGCCCACCCCGGTGAACCGCCGGAGGCCGGCCCCGACCGCTTCCGGCTCGAGGCCCAGCTCGAGGCCCACCGCGAAGGCCGCGAGACCGTTCAGCAGGTTGTGCCTTCCCGGCACCGCGATCTCCAGCTCCGCCGTCCCGGGGCGCCCGTGCCGGTTGAACCGCACCCGGCACCGCGAGCCGTCGGCGCCGCAGACCGCTTCCCCGCCGACGACGTCGGCCGACCCGTCCTCCATCGCGTAGGTGACGACCCGCCGCTCGATGCGGTCCCGGAGGCCCGCGACCCCGGCGTCGTCGCCGCACGCCACCACCGCGCCCGATTCGACGGTCCGGTTGGCGAAGCGGATCAGGGTGTCGCGCAGGCGGTCGAAGGTCCCGTAGTGGTCGAGATGCTCCGGCTCGAGGTTCGTGAGGACCGCGACACGGGGCCGCAGGGCCAGCAGGGACGGCTCGCTCTCGTCCGCCTCGACCACGAAGTGGGGCCCGTTGCCGAGCCTCGCGTTGCTCCCGAAGGCATCGACCCGGGCCCCCACCAGCACCGCCGGATCCAGCCCGCACTCGGCCAGCATCACCGCCGCCATCGAGGACGTCGTGCTCTTCCCGTGGGTGCCGGTCACCGCGACGGTGGATCGCGAAGCCGCGAGCCCCGCCAGCATGACGCCGCGCGGCACCACCGGCAGGCGGCGGCGCCGGGCCGCGGCGACCTCGGGGTCGTCGTCGGGCACCGCGGCCGAGGCGACCACGGCGTCGGTCCCGGCGACCCGGCCGGGGTCGTGGCCGATCCAGACCTCGACCCCGCGCGCCCGCAGCCTCTCCGTGGCCGCCGACGCCGTCAGGTCCGAACCGCTGACCTCGTAGCCGAGACCGCTCATCATTTCCGCCACGCCGCTCATGCCGACGCCGCCCACGCCCACGAAATGCACCCGGCGGGCGTTCGCGGGGAGGCCGTGGGCGGCCGCCGCCGGACCCGCTTCCTGCCGGTGCTCACCGGATTTGTGCCCCGCCACCTGCTCACGCGCCGCTCGCTTCTCCGATCAGGCCCTCGGCCCGGTCGGCGATGACCGAGACCGCGTGCGGCCTCGCGAGGGCGCGGGCCGCCGCCGCCATCCGCCGGCGCCGTTCGTCGTCCCCCGCGAGCGCGAGCACGCGGGCCGCCAGCCGCTCGCCGCTCAGGCCGGCTTCCGGCAGCACCTCGGCCGCCCCCCGCTCCGCCAGCACCTCGGCGTTCGCCTGCTGGTGACCGTCGGCGGCGCCGGGGAGGGGCACCAGCAGCGACGGGCGGCCGGCGGCCGCCAGCTCGGCGAGGGTGGTCGCGCCGGCGCGGCTGACCACGACGTCGGCCCGACGCATGAGGTCCGCCATCTCGTGGAAGAACGGGGCGACCCGCGCCGACACCCCCGCGCGGATGTACGCCTCCTGCACCAAGTCCTGATCGCGCCGGCCGGTCTGGTGCGTCACCGCAAGGGGGACGCCCGAGCCGGCGAGGACCGGCGCCGCCGCCGTCATCGCCACGTTGATGGCGTGCGCCCCCTGCGATCCGCCGAGCACCAGCAGGTGCAGCGGGCGCGGCGTCGCGGGCGCCGCCGGCGGCGGCGCGGACGCCAAGGGCTCGAAGAACTCCGTCCGGACCGGGTTCCCCGCCACGAAGCCCTTTCCTCGAAACTGCGGCAGGGTCGCGTCGTGGGACACGGCGGCGGCGCTGACCACCGGCGCCAGCAGCCGGTTGGTGATGCCCGGCTTCACGTTCTGCTCCAGCACCATCGTCGGAATCCGCCGCAGGGCCGCGAGGAGGACGACCGCGCCGGCCGAGTACCCCCCGAGCCCGATGACGAGGTCCGGTTTGACCCGGCCGACGGTCCGCCAGGCGTCCCAGGCGCTCACCGGCAGCAGGCAGAACCCCCGCACCCGGGCCGGCCAGGACGTGCCCTTCAACCCGGCGCTGCGAATCAGCACGTGCTCGAACCCCTGATCGCCGACGGTTCCGGCCTCGGCCCCGCGGCCGGTGCCCGCGAAGACGATGCGCGCCCCCGGGCGGCGGCGCCGGATCTCCCGCGCCACCGCGATGCCGGGATAGAGGTGCCCGCCGGTGCCGCCCCCGCTCATCAGCACGCAAGGTCCGGACATCACCCGCTCCGCCTCCCGCGCCCCCCGCCGCCCCCCGGGAGCCCGCACCGCTCCACGGCGATTCCCGGCGGACGGCCGGGCGGGGGCCCGCCGTCCCGACGTCACGGCCGTCATCGGGACTGCACCATCGGCATCCTTCGCGCCTCGGACGTGTGCTGGGAGACGTTCAGCAGAATGCCCATCGCCAGCAGGTTGATGAGCAGCGAGGAACCGCCCGCGCTGACGAACGGCAGCGGAATCCCCTTGGTCGGCAGGAGCCCCAGCACGACGCTGATGTTGAAGAACGCCTGGAACGTCACCATCATGGTGATGCCGACGGCCAGAAGCGCCCCGAACCGGTCCGGCGCCGACGCCGCGATGTCGAGGCCGCGCCACAGGATGACGCCGAAGCAGAGCAGCACGACCAGGGCCCCGAGCAGCCCCGTCTCCTCGGCGATCACGGCGTAGATGAAGTCGGTGTGGGGATGCGGCAGATAGAACAGCTTCTGCACGCCGGCCATCAGCCCCTGCCCGAGCAGGCCGCCCGTGCCCACCGCGATCTGCGACTGGATGACCTGGTAGCCGGCGCCCTGCGGATCGGCCCAGGGATCGAGGAACGCGAGCAGCCGCTGGACCCGGTAGGGGGCGCTGACGAGGACCGCGAGGAGCAGCGGCGCCAGGACCAGCGCCAGCCCCGCGAGGTGGCGGTACGGCACCCCCGCCGCGAACACCATGACCCCGACGATCATGAGCAGGGTGAACGCGGTCCCGAAGTCGGGCTCGAGCACGATGAGGCCGCAGACGAGGCCGGTGACGAGGACCACCGGCGCCAGCGCATGCGCTACCCGGTCCATCCTCTCCATGCGCCGTTCGAGAATGGCGGCGGTGAACAGGATGACCGCCACCTTGGCGAGCTCCGACGGCTGGATGCCGACGCCGCCGATCGAGAACCACCGGCGGGTGCCGTTGATCGGCGGGCCGAAAAAGACGAGGATGAGGGCCGCGACGCAGATCGCCAGGCCGGCGCGGATGACGAGCGGGCTCCGCAGCGCGCGGTAGTCCACCCGCATCGCGGCGGCGAGCAGCCCGATGCCGAGAACGGACCAGACCACCTGCTTGAGCAGGAAGAACCAGGGGGGCTGCTGGAAGCGGCCCATGGCGAGGACGGCCGAGGCGCTGTAGACCATCACCACGCTGGCGCACACCAGCAGCAGGGTGGCGAGGAACAGCGCCCGATCGGATTTCAGCTTTCGCGCCATGGTCCTGGTCGCCGCTCGTGACGGCAGAGCTCCGGGGCGGCCCTAAAGTTCGGGACGCCTCGACCCGACAATGCGAAGCGTGAGCGGTCAGCAGTCATCAGCCGCGCGCGAGGAGAAGACACCGACCTCGCAGACCAAGGCAGCCTGCGTTCCCAGCGGTCGACTCTCCTCCGCCGCGACACGACTGATGACTGCTCACTGCTCACGCTTCCCTTCGACCTCCTCTCGCAGGCGACCCACCGCCCGCACGAACACGCGGCCCCGTTCCGCGTAGTCCCGGAACATGTCGAGGCTCGCGCACGCCGGCGCCAGCAGCACCGTTCCCCCGGGGGCGGCCAGCCCGTAGGCGGCGCGGACCGCTTCGGCCAGCGAACCCGCCTCGACGACCCGCACCGCCGCCTCGAACGTCTCGCGGATCCGCCCGCGCACCTCGCCGATGGCGACGACCGCGTCCGCCCGCCGTTCGAGCAGCGGGACGAGCGACGCGAGGTCCCCCCCCTTGAAGCGTCCGCCCATGATGACGACGAGGCGGTCCCCACAGCTCTCGATGGCGCATCGCGCCGCCGCCACGTTGGTCGCCTTGGAGTCGTCGACGAAGCGCACCCCGCCCACCTCGCCGGCCGGGGCGAGGGCGTGGTCGAGCCCCGTGAACCCGTCGACGGCCCGGGTCATCTCGCCGGCGGACACCCCGACGAGGCTCGCCACCGCGCTCGCGGCGAGGACGTCGCTCAGCAGGTGCCGGCCCATGAGGTGCACCGCCGACAGCGGCACCAGGGGGTCCTCGCCGGCCGCGGTCCGGCGGACGATGGCGCCGCCGGCAACCGCGATGCCCGCGTCGATGGACGCCGACAGGCCGTAGGGCACCTGCCGGGCGCGGCTTCCCCGCGCCATCCGCAGGACCTCGGGATCGTCGGCGTTCACCACCAGCGCGTCGGACCCGGTCTGGTTGGCGAAGATGCGGGCCTTGGCCGCCGCGTAGGCGGCGTAGCCGTCGTGCCGGTCGAGATGGTCCCGATGCAGGTTGAGGAGCACCGCGATCGAGGGGCGGAACGTGTCGGTCAGCTCGAGCTGGAAGCTCGACGCCTCGACCACGTGGACGGTCTCGGGGGTGGACTCGTCCACCTGGGTGCTGAGGGCGGTCCCCACGTTGCCCCCCACCAGCACGTCCCGGCCCCCGGCCTCCAGCATGCGGCCCGCCAGCACCACCGTCGTCGACTTGCCCTTCGTCCCCGTCACCGCCACCACGCGCCCCCGCAGCCAGCGGCTCGCGAGCTCGAGCTCGCTGATGAGGGGGACCCCCCGCCGCCGGACGCCGTCGAACAACGTCAGCGCGGGGGACACCCCCGGGCTCAGCACCACGAGGTCGGCCCGCGCCAGCGTGGCGGGCCGATGACCGCCGAGCTCCAACTCGACGCCGGCGTCCTCGAGGCGGCGGACCGGCTCGCCGACCTCGCGGCGCCGCTCGGTCAGGACGACCCGCGCGCCGCGGTCGGCGAGGAGCCGCGCCGCCGCCGCGCCGCTGCGCGCCGCCCCCACCACCACGACCGTCGACCCCCGCACCGAGAACCCGTTCATCGCAGCTTCAGGGTCGCGAGGCTGAAACAGGCGAAGACCACCGCGGCGATCAGGAACCGGCTGATCACCTTCGGCTCGCTCCACCCGATCAGCTCGCAGTGATGGTGGAGCGGGGCCATGCGGAACACCCGCTGGCCCGTGAGCTTGAACGACCCGACCTGGATGACGACCGACAGGAGCTCGATGACGAACACCGCGCCCACGATGGGCAGCAGGAGCTCCTGCTTGATGAGGATGGCCACGGTGCCGAGGGCGCCCCCCAGCGCGAGGGACCCGACGTCGCCCATGAAGATCTCGGCGGGGTGCGAGTTGTACCAGAGGAAGCCGAGCCCGGCGCCGACGAGGGCGCCGCAGAACACGGTGAGCTCCGCCGCCGGCGCCACGTGGGTCAGCAGCAGGTACTCGGCGAAGGTCGCGTGCCCGGTGACGTAGGCGAGCGCGGTCATGGCCGCCGCGGCGACGATGAAGAGGCTGATGGCGAGGCCGTCGAGCCCGTCCGTCAGGTTGACGGCGTTCGAGAAGAACACCATCACCAGCATCCCGAACGGGACGTACAGCCAGCCGAGGTCGGGGGTGAGCTGCTTGAAGAACGGCAGGACGAGCTCGGTGCCGTAGATCTCGCGCCCGCTCATCCACAGCAGGGCGAGACCGACGGCGAGGGCCACCACCGCCTGGCCGAGGAGCTTGTACCGGGGGCGCAGCCCGTTGTGGTCGCGGCGGACGATCTTCAGGTAGTCGTCGAGGAAGCCGACGAGCCCGAACGCGATCATCGACAGGATCGCGATCCACACGTAGGGGTTCGTGAGGTCGCCCCAGGCGAGGGTCGGCACCGTCGCCGCGGTCAGGATGAGCAGGCCCCCCATGGTCGGGGTGCCGGCCTTGGACCGGTGCCCGGCGAGGTCGTCCCGCACGACCTGGCCGATCTGGAACCCGCGGAGGGTCCGGATGAGCCAGGGTCCCACGACGAGGCTGATCAGGAACGCGGTGATGCCGGCGGCGGCGGTCCGCACGGTGATGTACTGGACGACGTTGAGCGGCGGATAGAGCAGGTGGTACAGCATCACGTCCGCTCCGATCCCGCCGCCCGGTCGGCGCAGAGCCGCGTCACCACCCGATCCGTGCGGACCCCCCGCGATCCCTTGACGAGGACGACGTCGCCGTCGCGGACCGTTGCCGCCGCGCGCGCCGCCGCCTCCTCGGCGGTCTCGCAGTGGAGGACCCCGGCGGCGGCCGCGCCGGCTTCGACGGCGGCCGCGCCGAGGGCCCGCGCGGGTTCCCCGCCGATCGTCAGCAGCAGGCCCACCCCCGCCCCCGCGGCGGCCCGGCCGGCGGCCCGATGCAGGTCCTCGGAGCGGGCGCCGAGCTCGAGCATCTCGCCGAGCACGGCCACCCGTCGTCCGGCCCGGCCGCACGCCAGGGTCGCGAGCGCCGTCTCCAGGGCGAGGGGGCTCGAGTTGTACGAGTCGTCGATCACGGCCACGCCGCCGGCCAGACGGTGTATCCGGCCCCGGTGCGGCGGCGCCTCGAACGCGGCCGCCCGCTCGACGACGGCGGCCAGGGGCACGTCGAAGGACAGCGCCACGCCGACGGCGGCGAGAACGTTCGCGAGGTTGCCGCGGCCGAGCAGCCGCGTGCGCACCGGCGCCGCCCCGACGGGGGTGCGGAGACGGGCCCGCACGCCGTCCAGCCCGAGGTCCTCGACGCCGCTCGCGCTCACCTCCGCCTCCACGTCGACGCCGAACGTGACGACCCGCCCCGGGAACCCCGCCACCCGGCGCATGACCCGGTCGTCCGCCGCGTTGGCGACGACCACCGCGTCCCGCGACGCCCCGGTCAGGATCTCCGCCTTGGCGTCGGCAATCGCCTCGATCGAGGGAAAGAACTCGGCGTGCGCCTCGCCGACGTTGGTCCACACGCGCACGTCGGGCTCCGCGATGTCCACGAGGCGACGAATCTCTCCGGGGCCGCTCATGCCGAGCTCCACCACCGCCACTTCGGGCCGGTTCCTCAACTCCAGCAACGACAACGGCAACCCGATGTGGTTGTTCAGGTTGCCCCGATTCCGAAACACGCGGTACCGCGTCTCCAGCAACGCCGCCGACAATTCCTTGGTCGTCGTCTTTCCGACGCTGCCGGTCACCGCGACCACCCGGGCGCCCGAGTCCCGCCGAACCCGGCGGGCCAGCGCCTGCAACGCGTGCAGGGTGTCATCGACGACGATCCCCGGCGCCGGCGGCGTGCCCAGGGCCCCCGCATCGCTGACGAGGGCCGCCGCCGCACCGCGGGCCACCGCGTCCCCCACGAAGCGGTGACCGTCGAAACGGGCGCCGCGAATCGCGATGAACAGATCGCCGGGGCGGAGCGAGCGGGAATCGATGGAGACGCCGGTGGCGCGGGTCCCGCGCGCCCCCGAGATCCGCGCGCCCGCGAGCGGCGCGGCCAGCTCGCCCAACGTCGTCGACCACGATTCGCCCATCTTCCGCGGCCCGCCCCGACCGCCCCGTCCCCCCCGGCGCCGAGCGCTCCACGCCCGCGGGCCTCCTCACGACACCTGCACCCGGCTCCGCCGGCTCGCGAGCGCCTCGCGGGCCACCGCGCGATCCTCGAACGGCAACCGCACGTCGCCGATGACCTGCTCGCGCTCGTGGCCCTTGCCGGCGATGACCACCGCGTCTCCCGGCTCCGCCTCGGCGACGGCCCGCTCGATGGCGGCGCGGCGGTCGGCGATGGCCAGGTGCCGGCAACCCGTCTCGGCCGCCGTCGCGAGGACGCCGCTGCGAATCTGGTCGATGATGCGGTCCGGATCCTCGGAGCGCGGGTTGTCGGAGGTCAGCACCACGAGGTCGCTGAGCCTCGCCGCCACCGCCCCCATCAGCGGGCGCTTGGCGCGGTCGCGGTCGCCGCCGCAACCGAAGACGCTGACGAGGCGGCCGGCGGCGAGCTCGCGCACCGCCCCGAGCACCCCGCGCAGAGCGTCGTCGGTGTGGGCGAAGTCGAGCAGGACCCAGACATCGTCGTCGGGCGAGGACATCACCTCGAACCGCCCCGGCACGCCGTCGAGTCCCGCCACGCCCTGCTCGATGGCCGGCAGCGGCACGTCGAGGGCGAGGGCCGCGGCGGTGGCGGCGAGGACGTTGTAGGCGTTGACCCGCCCGGGGAGGGGCGAGCTCAGCTCGAGCCGCCCCCGGGGGGTGCGAACGTCGAGCCGGGTCCCCGCGCGCGTCGACTCCACCCGCTCGGGCCGCACCTCCGCGTCCTGGTCCACCGCGTAGGTCACGGGGCGGCCGGTCAGGCCCGCGAGCCGCCGGCCGGCGGGGTCGTCGACGTTGACGACCGCCGGCGCCCCGAGCGGCAGCATGTCGAAGAGGCGGCGCTTCGCCTCGAAGTAGCGCTCCATGTCGACGTGGAAGTCGAGGTGGTCGCGCGTGAGGTTGGTGAAGACGGCGGCGCTGAACAGGGTGCGCTCCACCCGGCGCATCGACAGCGCGTGCGAGGACACCTCCATCACGCAGGCGGCGACGCGCTGCTCGACCATCTCGCGCAGGAGGGCCTGCACGTCCGGCGCCTCGGGGGTCGTGTGCGGCGCCTCCGCCTCGGACGCGCCGATGCGGTAGGTCACCGTCCCGATGCGGCCGCACGGCCGGCCCGCCGCCTCGAAGATGGCCGCCAGCAGGTACGTGGTGGTGGTCTTGCCGTTGGTACCGGTGACCCCCACCACCGTGAGGTCGCGGCTCGGGTTGCCGTGGAAGGCCGCGGCCAGCTCCGCGAGGGCGAGCCGGGCGTCGCTCACCTGCACCCACCGCCCTTGCGCTCCGGGCCGCACCCGCGACTCCGACACCACGAGCACCGCGCCGCGCCGCGCCGCCTCGTCCGCGAAGTCGGCGCCGTCCGCGTGCTGTCCCCTGATCGCGACGAACACCGCTCCCGGCTCGACCCGGCGCGAGTCGAAGGCGATGGACGTCGCGTCCCGCGCCAGCACCGCGGCGTCCACCGGCGGGCGTGGGCCGCCGGCGTCCACCCGGCCCGACAGCCGCGGTATCAGGTCGCCCACGGTCATGACCCCAACCCCACCCGGTGCCGCTCGAGCGTCAGCACCAGCGCCTGCCCCGGGGCGATGGCATCGCCCGCGGCCGGGGCCTGCCTCACGACCACCCCGCGCCCCTCGAGCCGGGCCGACAGGCCGAGGCCCGTCGCCGCCGCGACCGCCGCCCGCGCGCCGAGCCCCTGCAGATCGGGCATCACGCCCGGCGCCGCCGCGCGGGGTTGGACCGGGTCCGCCCCTTCGTCCGCACGTACGAGAACGGTCCGCACGCCCGGGAACGGGGCGTTATCGGGGGGCACGAGCAGCGGCGGCGCCGCGTCCAGGTCGGGCGCGGCGCCGAGATGCGGGAGGACCGACTCCGCGATACGCCGGAAGACGGGGGCGGCCACGGCGCCACCGAACCCGCGCACGCCGTCGACCATGACGAGCATGGTGAGCTCGGGCCGCGTGGACGGCACGAACCCCGCGAAGGAGGCGACGTGGTCGGTCCGGGAGTAGCCGCCCCCGGGGAGGAGCTTCTCGGCCGTGCCCGTCTTGCCGGCGACGCGGAAGCCCGGAATGCGGGCCCTCCGGGCGGTCCCGCGGGCGACGACGTCCTCCATGATGCCGGTCAGGGTGGCCGCGGTCCTCGCCCCGATCGCCCGCCGGACGACCCGCACCGGAATCTCCTCGCGGACGCCGCCGCGCAGCTCCGCCCGCACGAGGCGGGGGGCCAGCAACTCCCCGCGGTTGGCGACGGCGTTCATCGCGACCGCCATCTGCAGCGGCGTGACGGAGACGGTGTAGCCCATCGCCACGCGGGCCAGCTCGCCCTCGCGGAGCCGGGAGAGGTCGTGCACGATGCCGCGGCTCTCGCCGGGGAAGTCGCGGGCGCTCGTCTGACCGAAGCCGAAGCGCCGGACGTAGCGGTTCAGGCGGTCCACGCCCAGGGCCACCCCGATCTGGCTCGTCCCCACGTTGCTGGACTTGACGATGACGTCGGCGAAGGTGAGCGCCCCGTAGTTGCGGAAGTCGCGGATCGGCCTACCCCCGAAGTAGATCACGCCGGGGCTCACGTCGATGACGTCGCCGGGCCGGAGCACCTGCTCCTCGAGGGCGGCCGAGGCGGTGACGATCTTGAAGGTCGATCCCGGCTCGTAGACGTCCTGCGTCGCCCGGTTCCGGCGCGCGTCCGCGGCGGTGCCCCGCCAGGCGTTGGGGTTGAACGTGGGCTCGTTGGCGAGCGCGAGGATGTCGCCGGTGCGCGGGTCGAGGACCACGACGCTGCCGCCGTCGGCGCCGTGCTCTCGGACGGCGGCGCGAAGCTCCCGCTCGGCGACGTGCTGAACGAAGCTGTCGATGGAGAGCTCGAGGGAGACCCCCGCCGTCGGCCGCCGCTCGACGCGGCTGAACGCCTGCTGCTGGGCGTCGCGCTGCACCAGGATTCTCCCCGGCTCGCCCGCGAGGGTCTCCTGGTAAAGGGACTCCAGCCCGTGGAGGCCCTGGTTGTCGACGCCGGCGTGGCCCAGCACGTGCGCGGCGAGGCGTCCGTTGGGGTAGTAGCGCCGGTTCTCCTTGAGGAAGCCGATGCCGTCGAGGTCGAGGTCGCGTATCCGCTCCGCCACCCGCGGCGAGATCTGCCGCTCGACGTAGGCGAAGGCGCTTTCCCGGGCAAGGACCGACGCGAGCCGCGCCTCCCGCTCCGCCGTGCACGCCATCACCTCGCAGAGCCGGCGGGCCGCCCCCGAGGGGTCGTCCACCTTCCTCGGCTCGGCGATGACGGTGTCCGCGGCCACGTCCCGGGCGAGCACCCGCCCCGCGCGATCGAGGAGCTCCCCGCGCCGGGCCGGCGTCTCGATCACGCGCTCCCGCTGGTCGCCGGCCCGCTGAACGTAGAAGTCGTGGTCGACGACCTGGAGCTGGACGAGCCGCCCCGCGATGGCGATTCCCCACAGCACCATGACGCAGGCGGCGACCCGCACCCGCGGGTGCAGGACCTCCCGCCAATGGCCGGCCGCCGGGCCTCGGTCGAGTGACATCGTTCGTCTTCAGCGGACCGCGGGCGGCGCGCCGCGCGCCCCCGCGCCCCGATCCGCCCTCACCGCGACGCCCGGCGGGGGCGAGGTCACCCGGCGCTCGACCACCTGCACGCCTTCCCCCGCCGGCGGCGCCAGCCCCAGCTCGGCCGTCGCGATACGCTCGATCCGCCGCGGCGCGCTCAGCGTCTCGATCTCGAGGAGGAGATGCCGGTTCAGGTCGAGCTGCTCGGAGCGCTCCTGCTCCATCCGCTCGATCTCGTAGCCGTGCCTGATGAGCTCGAAGTTCTGCCAGGCCGAGAAGAGGATCACGGCCACGAAGCAGACCCCCACGGCCAGGGACCGCCAGAGCTCGCGTTGCCGCCGCCGGTCGATCTCGCGCACGATCGGCGCATTGCGGATGTCGCGGGTGACGCGGAAGTCGAGGTTCTGCTGATTCACGCCGCCCTCCAGGCCGCCCGCAGCCGGGCCGAGCGGGCGCGGGGATTGCGGGCCACCTCGTCTTCGGCGGGGCGCAGCGGCTTGCGGGTCAGAATGCGCATCGCGAGCTCGCCGCCGCGCTCGAGCTCCCGCAGGGTGTGCTTGACGATGCGGTCCTCGAGCGAGTGGAAGCTGATGACGGCGAGGCGCGCGCCCGCCTTCAGGCGCTTCGCGGCCGCGCGCAGGAACGCGTCGAGCCCGTCGAGCTCGCGGTTGACCCAGATGCGCAGGGCCTGGAACGTGCGGGTGGCGGGGTCGATGCGGGACCGCCCGCGGTAGCGCGCGGCGCGGCGGACGACGGCGGCGAGCTCGGCCGTCGTCCCGATTCCCGCCCCGGCCACCGCGGCGACGATGGCGCGGGCGATGGGGCGCGAGCGGCGCTCTTCGCCGTACTCGAAGATGACGTCGGCCAGTCCCTCGGGGGTCGCCTCGGCGAGGAGATCGGCGAGGGTGCGGCCCGCGTTCCGGTCCATGCGCATGTCCAGGGGATCGTCGCGGCGGAAGCTGAAGCCCCGCCCCTCGGCCTCGAGCTGCACGGAGGAGCAGCCGAGGTCGGCCAACGCCCCGTCGACCCGGTCGACGCCGAGCCGGTCGAGCACGTCGTCGAGACCGCGGTAGTCGGCGTGCACCAGGTCCACGCGGTCCTTCCAGGCGGCGAGGCGACGGCGCGCGAGGGGCAGCACCTCGGCGTCGCGGTCGAGCCCGACGACCCGGTCCGCCCCCGCCTCGAGCAGCGCCGCCGCGTGCCCCCCCGTCCCCACCGTGCAGTCGACGACGAGGCCGCGCCCGGCGGGCTCGAGCAGCTCGACCGTCTCCGTCCGCAGGACCGGCTCGTGTAGGATCGTCGCCATCAGATGCCGAACTCCGACAGCTTCCGGGCATCGGCGTCCGTGAAGGGCTCGTCCGCCATGCGCGTCGCGAAACGCTCGTGATTCCAGACGTCGAGATGGTCGAGCTGGCCCAGGACGTCCACGTCGCCCGCCATCGCCGCCGACTCGCGCAGCAGGGGGTGGATGGACACCCGCCCCTGCTTGTCGATCTCCCCGGGCTGGCCGTAGTAGTTCACGAGGTCGACGTAGCGCGCGAGCTCGGGCAGCGACGGCGGCAGCGTCGCCAGCTTGCGCTCCATCTCCTCCCAGACCGGCATCGGATAGATGTTGACGACGACGCCTTCGTGCTTGCGGGAGGTCACGTACACCTGGGTGCCGTATCGGTCCTGCATGGCGGACCGGAACACCGCGGGGATCTTCAGCCGTCCCTTCTCGTCGATCTTGACTGAATAGTTGCCCCGAAGCACCACTATGCTCCACTGAGGTCCAATTAACTCCACCCAACTATAGAGAACGACCACCACAGTGTCAACAAGTGACGTGAAATCTATGACTTACGTTTTATATTCGCGTTTCCGCCCGGCGGAGGGAAGGCGACGGGTATCATGCTGCGGGCCGGACTGACGGGGCTGCCGTCGACGGGGAGGACCACGTTGTTCCGCCTGCTGACGCAGGCGTCCGGCGAGTCGGCGGCGGCGACTCGCCGGGCGGGATCGCAGGTGGGGGTGGCGCACGTGCCGGACTCCCGCCTCGACCGGCTGACGGCGCTCTTCGACCCGCGGCGCCGGGTGCCGGCCACGATCGAGTTGAGCGAGCTCGCGGGCCGCGGCTCGGCCGCCGCGATGCTCGACGTGTCGGGCTTCCGGAACGCCGACGCCCTGCTCCACGTGCTGCGGATGTTCCCCGACGAGCGGGTCCCGCACGCGTCGGGGAGCCTGGACCCGGCCCGTGACGCCCGGCAGATGGAGGACGAGCTGATCCTGGCCGACCTCGGGGTCGCCGAGCGACGGGTCGAGAAGATCCGTCAGGACATGAAGAAGGGCCGGAGCCGCGAGCTGGACGAGGAACTTCGGGTCATCGAGCGGTGCCGGACGGCCCTGGAAGACGGCCGCCCCCTGCGCGCGCTCGCCCTCGACGCCCCCGACGCCCGGCGCCTGCGGGGCTTCAGCTTCCTGTCCGCCAAGCCGTTGCTCGTCGTGCTCAACCTCGACGAGGCGGACGTGTCGGACCCGGAGGGGGCGGTCGCGCGGGCCGGCCTCGCCGAGGCGCTGTCGGGGAGCGGGATCGAGACGGTGCCGGTCTGCGCGAAGATCGAGCTGGAGATAGCGGAGCTGCCGCCGGGGGACCGGGCCGCGTTCCTCGCCGACCTCGGCCTCGCCGACTCGGGGCTCGACCGGGTCGTCCGGGCCGCCTACCGGCTGCTCGGCTACATCTCCTTCTTCACGGTGGGGAAGGACGAATGCCGGGCCTGGTCGATCCCGCGGGGGACGGCGGCGCAGGAGGCGGCGGGCGAGATTCACAGCGACATCGCGCGGGGGTTCATCCGCGCCGAGGTCGTCCACTACGACGCGCTGACGGCCCGGGACGGCTCGCACGCCGCGTGCCGCGAGCACGGAGAGGTGCGGCTGGAGGGCAAGGACTACGTCGTCCGCGACGGCGACGTCATCAACTTCCGGTTCGCCACGTGAGCCCCGCCGGGCCCCTGACGGGCCGGTGCCCGGCGCCGGGGCCCGCGCGGCGCGGTGCCTCCACGCGTCCCCGACGATGACGCCCCCCACCCCCCCCGGCGACGGCCTGACCCGCTCGGCCGGCATCGTGAGCCTCGCCACCCTGACGAGCCGGGTGCTGGGGCTGGTGCGGGACCAGGCCCTCGCCTACCGCTTCGGGGCCGGCGACCGGATGGACGCCTTCCTCGTGGCCCTGCGCATTCCCAACCTGCTGCGCGAGCTCTTCGCGGAAGGGGCGATGAACGCCGCCTTCGTGCCCGTCTTCACGCGGCGGCTGACCCGCGAGGGCCGCGAGGCGGCGTGGCGGCTGGGGGCGCAGCTCATCAACGCCCTCGCGGTCGTCACCGGGGTCATCGCGGCCGCCGGCATCGTCTTCGCCGAGCCCCTGACCCGCCTCTTCGCCGCCGGCTACCAGGACGTCCCCGGCAAGTTCGAGCTGACCGTGCAGTTGACCCGCATCGTCCTGCCTTTCTTCACGCTGGTGGCGATCGCGGCCGCGTGCATGGGCATGCTCAACTCGCTGCGGCGCTTCTTCGTCCCCGCGCTGTCGCCCGCCGCCTACAACGTCTGCCTCATCGCGAGCGCCCTCGTCGTCGTGCCCCTGATGCCCGAGGGCGGCGTCGACCCCGTCGCGGCGGTCGCGGCCGCGGTGCTCGCCGGCGGGGCGGGACAGATCGCGGCGCAGTGGTGGGCGCTCCGCCGCGAGGGGTTCCGGTGGCGGCCGGCCCTCGACCCGGGGGACGTGGGCCTGCGCGAGGTCGTGGGGCTGATGGGGCCGGCTACGGTGGCGGGGGCCGCGCTGCAGGTGAACCTGCTCGTCAACACCGCCCTCGCCACCGGCGAGGGCACCGGCGCCGTCACGTGGCTGACGTTCGCGTTCCGCCTGATGTACCTGCCGCTGGGGGTGCTGGGGGTGTCGATAGCGACAGTGACGCTGCCCGCGGTGTCCCGCCACGCCGCGGCCGGCGACCTCGCGGCGGTGCGGGAGACCGTGTCCCGGGGGCTGCGCCTGATGCTCGCGGTGATGGTGCCGGCGGCGGTGGGCCTCGCGGTCCTCGCGACCCCCGTCGTGCGGCTCGTCTTCGAGCACGGCGAGTTCACCGCCGCCGACACGCCCGCGACGGCGCGCGCGCTGGTGTTCTACGCCCCCGGCATCGTCGGCTACGCGGCGGTGCGGCTGACCGCCCCGGTGTTCTACGCCTTCGGGAACAGCCTGACCCCGGCCGGGGTCAGCGTCGCCACCGTCGCCGCGAACGTCGGGCTGAACTTCGTCCTCGTGCGGGTCATGGGCTATCCCGGACTCGCGCTGGGCACGACCCTCGCGTCGGGGCTCAACGCGGGGGTCCTGCTCGTGCTGCTGCGCCGCCGCCTCGGGGGCATCGACGCCCGCCGCCTCGGGGACCGCCTGGCGCGGGTCTGCCTCGCGGCCGGCGTCATGGGCGCGGCGGTCCGGGCAGCCGAGGGCGCGGCCGGGGAGCTCGCGGCGGAAGGCGGCCTCCTGGCCGCGGGGCTCGTCCTCGGCGTGGAGATCGCGCTCGGCCTGGTCGTGCTCGCCGCGGCCGGCCGGCTCCTCGGCATCACCGAGCTCGACGAGGTCCGTGCGCAGATCTTCGGCCGGCTGCTCTCCGGGCGGCCGTCGGGGCACGGCGGCGGGACGAGCTAGGGCCGTGGTACGATGGCGGCGATGCCCCGCGGGTACTACTATTCCCAGCGTCCGTCCGGCATGTCGTTCGGCCCGGGTCCGATGACCCCGGCGGTGAAGATGCTGCTCTGGGCGAACGTCGGCGTCTTCGTGGCCGGCGCCCTCGTCGCACCCCTCGGCCGCCTCCTCATCGACGTCTTCGGGCTGCGCCCCGAGGCGGTGCTGACGGGGCTTCGGTTCTGGCAGCCCGCCACCTACATGTTCCTGCACGGGAGCATCGGGCACATCTTCTTCAACATGCTGGTGCTCTGGATGTTCGGCGTTCAGCTCGAGCGCCTGTGGGGACCGGCGTACTTCCTGCGCTTCTACCTGGTGACCGGCGTCGGGGCCGGCATCGCCACCATCGTCGCGGGACTGCTGCCGTTCGCGTTCAGCGAGCCGACGTACTACGGCGTGACCATCGGCGCGTCGGGGGCGATCTACGGCCTGCTGATGGCATTCGCCGTCTACTATCCGAACGCGCCGATCCTCGTGTTCTTCGTGTTCCCGATCCCGGCCCGGTACTTCGTGATGATCATCGGGGCCATCGCGTTCCTGTCGGTGCCGCGCGACGCCGGGGTCGCCCACGTCGCCCACCTCGCCGGGCTCGTCGTCGGCTACCTCTACCTCAAGCGGGGCACGGGGATCGGCCTGCCGCGGTTCGGCCGGTTCGGGCTGAAGGCCGAGCTCAAGTACCGGTACCTCCAGTGGAAGATGGGCCGGCTGCGCCGCAGGTTCCGCGTCCTGCCGGGAAAACGGGACGACTGGGACGGTACGGTTCACTGACGCCCCGCCCCGCACCCGCCGTACCGCCCATGGTCGCCCCTGGCCGGCGGCTTCACTCGCCGCGGTTCACCGGATCCGCATCAGGCCGCCGGCCGCCGCCTTCGGTGCGACGCGGGGTCGTGGCGCGGGCCGCGAGCGCGAAAGTGTCCGCGAGGGCCTCGATCTGGTGAAGGGTCCGCCCGGGAACGCGCACCACCTCGCCCTCCCGCACGACGACGTCGTCCCCCGACAGCCGCAGCCTGAGCATGCCGTCGAGGACGTAGATGAGCTCCTCGCCGTCGTGGGCATGGATCGGCACGAGGGCCCCGAGCTTCAGGTAGACCTGCGCGAGCCTCTGGCCGTCGCCGGGAACCACCTTCCGCGAGATGAGCGCGGTCACCCTCTCGAGCTCCAGGTCGTCCCACGCCCTCACCATGCCGTCGAATTCGGTCGTCATCGTCGGAAATGGCCGGACGGGCCGGCCGCGGGGCCGGCCGGGGAGCGGTCCGCCGCCCCGATGCTATAATTTACTGCCAATGCGGGCCAGCCATCGGTCCCACCTTTGGCACGCAGGATTGCACCATGGAGCGCTCGACGGGCTCGAGGAACGCGCCTGCCGCGACTTCGCAGCGGCTGTACGGCGGACTGTCACGGGATGAGCTGCTGCGGTTCTACCGCACGATGCTCATGGCGCGCCGCCTCGACGAGAAGGAGCTGCAGCTCAAGCGGCAGAGCAAGAGCTTCTTCCAGATCAGCGGGGCGGGTCACGAGGCGATCCAGGTGGCGGCGGGCACCCTGCTGACGGCGGGCCGCGACTGGTTCTTCCCCTACTACCGCGACCGGGCCCTGGCCCTGGCCCTGGGCATGACGCCCCACGAGATGCTGCTGGCGGCGGTCGGGGCCGCCGCCGATCCGTCGTCGGGGGGCCGTCAGATGCCCGCCCACTGGAGCAAGCCGGCCCTGAACCTGGTCTCGCCCTCCAGCGCGGTGTCGACCCAGTGCCTCCACGCCGTCGGGTGCGCCGAGGCCTGTCAGTTCCATCTCCGGTTCCCGGAAGTCGCGGACGCCGCCGGCGCCTGCTCGGAGGGCGACGTCGTCTACGTGTCGCTCGGCGAGGGGGGGACCAGCGAAGGCGAGTTCTGGGAGTCGCTGAACACCGCCTGCACGCGCCGGCTCCCGGTGATCTACCTGATCGAGGACAACGGCTACGCTATCTCGGTCCCGGTCGAGATACAGACCCCGGGCGGCGACGTCACCCGCCTCGTGTCGGGCTTCCCGGGGCTCGAGGTCGTCAGCGTCGACGGCACCGACGCCCTCGCGAGCGTCGCGGCGATGCGGCAGGCCCTGGCCTACGCGCGCGGCGGCCGCGGCCCGGTCCTCGTCAAGGCGGGCGTGGTGCGGCTGCACTCGCATTCCGAATCGGACGACGACGGCCAGTACAAGAGCGAGGCGGAGCGCGAGGCGGATCGGGCCCGCGACCCCGTCACCCGGCTCGCCGCGTTCCTGACCGGCCGCCAGATCGCGGACGACGCGGAGTTGGCGCGACTGGCGGCCGGGGTCAACGACGAGATTCAGGCGGCGGCCGACGAGGCGCTGGCCGCCGCCCCGCCCGACCCCGCCACGGCGCTGCGCTACGTGTACTCGCCCGACGTGGATCCGGCGGCCGGGCGCTTCGACGTACCCGGCACCCCCGAGGGCGAGCCGATCACGATGGTGGCGGCCATCAACCGGACCCTCGAGGACGAGATGGCCCGCAACCCCCGGATCGTCGTGTTCGGGGAGGACGTGGCCGACTGCAGCCGGGCCGAGGCGCTGTCCGCGGTGCCGGGCAAGGGCGGCGTGTTCAAGGCGACCCTCGGGCTGCAACGGAGATTCGGGCGCGAGCGCGTGTTCAACTCGCCGCTGGCCGAGGCCAACATCGTGGGCCGGGCCGTCGGGATGGCCGTCCGCGGGCTCAAGCCGGTGGTCGAGATACAGTTCTTCGACTACATCTGGCCCGCGATGATGCAGATTCGCGACGAGCTGACGATGCTGCGCTACCGGTCGAACAACGCGTTCTCGTGCCCGCTCGTCATCCGGGCCCCGATCGGCGGCTACCTGCGGGGCGGGTCGCTGTACCACAGCCAGTCGGGCGAGAGCATCTTCGCGCACTGCCCGGGGCTGCGCATCGCCTGTCCGTCGAACGCGGCCGACGCGGCGGGGCTGCTGCGCACCGCCATCCGCTGCGACGACCCGGTTCTGTTCCTCGAGCCCAAGCACCTCTACCGCCAGACCTACAGCAAGGCCGCCTACCACGGGCCGGACCACCAGATACCGTTCGCGCGGGCGAGCACGCGGCGCGAGGGGACCGACGTCGTCGTGATCACGTGGGGCTCGCTGGTCCAGCGGTCGCTGCTGGCGGCGGAGCGGGCGGCCCGGGAGGACGTCAGCGTGCAGGTGATCGACCTGCGGACCCTGGCCCCCTACGACTGGAGCTCCATCGCGGCGGCGGTGGCCGCCACGAGCCGCGTGGTGGTGGCCCACGAGGACCAGTTGACGTGCGGGTTCGGGGCCGAGCTGGCCGCGCGCATCGCCGACGAGCTCTTCGACCACCTCGACGCCCCCGTCAAGCGCGTCGGCGCGCTCGACTGCCCCGTCGCCTACCACCCCGCTCTCGAAGAGGCGATCCTGCCGCAGCCGGACGACATCCTGCGGGCGATCGAGGCCGCCGCCGCGTACTGACCGCCACGACCCCCTGCCTGCCTCGACGCGGCGGGCGTCTCCGCCCCGTCTGTTGTCACGTGGCGTTCACCCCTGCTATGATTATGCGTTTGTAGAGGGTGCGGGGACGGCCATCCTACGGGCACGAAACCGTGACGTGTCGGCGACGGAGGGCCGGAGGCCCGGCCGCGCATTCTCGCCACCGGGGCTTCACGATGCCCGACCCCGACGACCAGTTTCTTGCGAGATCGCTTCAGGCCTTGCAGGAAAACGTGCGTCGGGCGGGGCCGGCCGCCACCGCCGGGTACACGTTGATCGGCGCCATCCTCCTCCTCGGGGGGGTGGGGCACCTGGTCGATCGGTGGGCGGCGACCGAGCACTGGTTCCTGCTCGCGGGTATGTTGACGGGGATGGTCGTCGGGTTCTACGAGCTGGCGAAGACGGTCTGGAAGCCATGAGGTTGTCGGCGGCACTGGCGGCGGCGTGTGTGCTCACCTGCGGGACGGCCGCCGCGCTGGCGCCGGAGGCGGCCGCGGCGGCGTTTCTCGGCATGGCCGCGCCGCTCGTGGTGGGGCTGGCGACGATACGGCTCGTCGAACGGACGGTGCGCGCCGACGTGACCCGCCTCACGGCGCGGATGGCCGCCGCCTTCGCGGTGAAGCTGGTGTTCTACGCGGTGTACGTCTCCGTCGTCATCGGGCTGCTCCGGGTGGATCCGGTGCCCTTCACGCTCAGCTTCACCTTCTACTTCGTCGGGCTCCAGATCGCGGAAGCGCTGTACTTCAGGACCCTGCTGGTGAACGCCAGCGCAACCCCGTCGACGGGGCGCTGACGCCGGCGCCGCGCCACCGGACATCATGATGAACGCCGCACAGCAAGCCGAGGACGCGCACGCCGCCGACGCGCACGCCGAGGACGCGCACGCCGAGGACGCGCACGGCGCGGGCGGGCACGGCGAAGGCGAGTTCGACGCCGGCGAGGTGATCATCGAGCACATCGCGAACAGCCCGCTCGACCACCCGATCCTGCATGGGCCGCACATCGCGGGCATCGACTTCTCGGTCACCAAGCACGTGATGATGCTGTGGCTGGTGGCGGGCTTCCTGTTCCTCGTCATCACCCTCGCGACCCGGCGCTTCCTCGCGCAGGAGCGCCCGATCCCGACCGGGTTCATGAACGCGCTCGAGGCGGTGGTCCAGTTCGTCCGCGACTCGATGGTGCTGCCGAACGTGGGCGCGAAGTGGGTCAACACCTGGACCCCGATGATCCTGACCCTCTTCGTGTTCATCCTGACCGCGAACGCGGTCGGCCTGGTGCCGATGTTCGAGGTGCTGGGCCTGGTCGACAAGGCGCTGCTGCACACCTCGGAAGAGTCGGTGCTGAACAGCATGCTCCACGGCGGCGCCACCGCGACCGCCAACTACAACGTCACGGCGGCGCTCGCCACCATCACCTTCTTCGCGATCATCGTGGCCGGCACCATGGCCCACGGCTTCATCACGCACTGGAAGAACCTGGTGCCGCACGGGCTGGCGTGGCCGATCTACATCCTGCTCATCCCCATCGAGGTGATGGGCATGTTCGTCAAGCCGTTCGCCCTGACGATGCGGCTCGCCGCCAACATGAGCGGCGGGCACATCGCGATACTCGCGATCCTGTCGTTGGTCTTCATCTTCAACCAGCAGTTCGGAAGCCCGCTGCTCTCGATGGGGGTCGGCGCCTTCGTCGGGGTGCCCCTGGCGACCGGGATCCTGGCCCTCGAGATCATCGTCGTCCTCGTCCAGGCTTATGTCTTCGCCCTGCTGACGTCGGTCTTCGTCGGCATGGCCATCCACGTGCACCACTAGCGATCGCTTCATCGAACCACGGCACACTCACTCGAAACGAGACGGCACAACTCACACGGAGGTTGACTGCATGGAACTGTTGTACATCGCCGGCGTCGCGATCGGTCTCGGCCTGATCGTCATCGGTGCGGGTCTGGGAATCGGCCGGTTCACCGCGGCCGCGGCCGAGAGCATCGCCCGCCAGCCTTCGGCCGCCGCGCAGATCACGGGGGCCGTGCAGCTTCCGCTCTTCCTGCTGGAAGGGGTCGCGATTCTCGCCGAGGTCTTCGTCTTCGTGGTCGTCCTGATGCGGTGATCGCCGCATTCCCCCGGAACGCGACGGGCAATGCCGCGGGAGGGAGCGCCTCATGGATAATCCGCTGGTCCAGCCGGATGTCGGGCTGTACATCTGGACCATCATCACCTTCCTGACCCTGCTCTGGGCCCTGCGCCGGTACGCCTGGGGCCCCCTGCTGCGGGCCCTCGACGCGCGGCAGGAGACCATACGCAAGTCGCTCGACGAGGCCGAGCAGGCCCGGAAGGAGCTCGCCCAAGCCCAGGAAACGGCGGCGCAGGTCATCGTGGACGCCCGGGTAGAGGCCCAGTCCATCCTCAACGAGAGCCGCAGCGCGGCCGAGAACTTCAAGGAAGAGTCGAGGCAGCAGGCGAAGGCCGAGGGCGAGGCCCTGGTGGCGGCAGCCCAGCGACAGATTCAGCAGGAGACCGCGCGGGCGATGCAGGAGATCCGGCGCGAGACGGTGGACCTGTCGCTGCAGATCGCGTCGAAGCTCATCCGGAAGAACCTCACGCCGGAGGACAACGACGCCCTCATCAGGGAGTCGCTCGCCCAGATCGACGCACGGCACTAGCACCCCGGAGCCCCGCGAATCCGAAGCGGTCCACCACGATCCGTCTCTCACAGGACGTGCTCGATCACTTCAGGGCCGGGGGCCCCGGGTGGCAGACGCGGATGAACGACGCGCTTCGCGAGTGGACCGCGAAGCGCCCCACCGCGTGACGTGTTCGAGCCGAACGAGGGGACGGGTCAACGCAGGGCCGCCGTGCCGGCGCCGAGGCCCTCGATGGCTTGGGCCGCCGCCTCGGCCGACGCGAAGAGGAACTGGGGATAGAGGCCGAAGAGGATGGTGCCGACCACCGCGACGGCGAGGGCCGTGGTCATCGCGGGCCCGAGGACGAGGGGCGAGGCGGCGGGGGCGGTCTCGTCGTTGATCCACATGAACACGACGACCCGCAGGTAGTAGTAGAGCGACACCGCGCTGTTGGCGACGGCGATGACGGCGAGCCAGATGAAGCCGGCGTCGATGGCGGCGCCGAAGAGCCACACCTTCCCCATGAAGCCGGCGGTGGGGGGAATGCCCCCCAGCGACAGCATGAAGAAGAGCATGGCGAAGGCCATCATCGGGCTGCGCCGCGAGAGCCCCGTGAGGTCCTTCAGCTCGTCGCCGACGACGTCGCTGCGCCGCATCGCAGCCACCACCGCGAAGGCCCCGAGCTGCATGAAGAGGTAGACGCCGACGTAGACGAGCATCGCCGCCACGCCGCGCTGGGTGCCGGCGACGACCCCCATGAGCAGATAGCCGGCGTGGGCGATGGACGAGTACGCCAGCAGGCGCTTCAGGTTGCTCTGGGTCAGGGCGGCGATGTTGCCCACCGTCATGGTGACGACCGCGAGCCCCCAGAACAGGGCCGTCCACTCCGCGCCGAGGGACGGGAGCCCCTCCATGAAGATGCGGATGAGCATCGCGAACGACGCCGCCTTCGACCCCACCGACAGGAACGCGGTCACCGGGGTGGGCGCGCCCTCGTACACGTCGGGCGCCCACATGTGGAACGGCACCGCGGCGATCTTGAAGCCCATGCCGGCGCCCACGAGGACCACCGCGAGTACCAGCAGGGGGCTCGACTCCTGGTCGGCGAGCGCGGCCGCGGTGCCCTCGAGGCTGGTCGTGCCGGTGACCCCGTAGAGGATCGACATGCCGTAGAGCAGGACCCCGAGCGAGAACGCCCCGAGCAGGAAGTACTTGACGGCGGCCTCGTTGGACCGCGGGTTGGGCTTGAGATAGCCGGCGAGGACGTAGAACGAGACCGCCATCGTCTCGAGCCCGATGAACAGGGTGATCAGGTCCATCCCGCTCGCCATGAACATCATGCCGAGGGTGGCGCAGAGGATGAGGAAGTAGTACTCGCCGGCCCGCAGGCCCTCGACCCGCAGGTAGGGCGACGACATGAGCATCGTCACCGCCGCCGACCCGAGGGCCACGATCTTGAAGAACGCGGCGAACCCGTCGATGGCGAGCAGCCCCTTCGACGCGGTCACGTCGAGGCCGGCGAACGCCGCCACCCCGTACAGGCTCGCGGCCACCGTGGCGAGGGACACGCCGAGCAGCACGTCGTCGCGGCGCGGCGTCACCACCGACAGCAGAAGGACGACGAGGGCCCCGCCGGTGAGCACCAGCTCCGGCAGGATGTAGTAGAAGTCGAGCGCGGAGAATCCCTCGGGCATTATCGGGCGCCCCCGCGCACCGGCGCGCCGGCGTCATCGGACCCGGCGTTCCGGGCGAGCGCGGCCGGGGCCGCCGCCTCGGAGCGCTCCGCGTTGACCGGGTCGTACTCGCTGTTGACGCGGGACATCACGTGATCGACGGACGTGTCGAGGCGGTCGATGAACGGCTTCGGGTAGAGCCCGATCCACACCGCGAGGATGATGAGCGGCACGAAGGTCGCCCACTCCCGGATGTTCAGGTCCGGCAGGTTCTCGTTCTTCGGGTTGTCGATGTTGCCGAACATGGTGCGCTGGTAGAGCCACAGCATGTACGCCGCCCCGAGCACGATGCCCGTCGCGGCGGCCGCCGCCCACCACTTGCTGACGACGAAGATGCCCTGCAGTATCAGCACCTCGCCGATGAACCCGTTGAGGGTCGGCAGCCCGATGGACGACATCGTCATGATCAGGAACACTGCCGCGAAGGCCGGCATGATCTTCGACAGGCCGCCGTACTCGGCGATCTCGCGCGTGTGCCGGCGCTCGTAGACGATGCCCACGATGAGGAAGAGGGCGCCGGTGGAGATGCCGTGGTTGATCTGCTGCACGATGCTGCCGGTGATGCCGACGGGGGTCAGCGCGAACATGCCGAGCATGACCATGCCCATGTGGCTGACGCTCGAGTACGCCACCAGCCGCTTCCAGTCGTGCTGGGCCATCGCGACGAGGGCCCCGTAGATGATGCCGATGATGGACAGCGCCGCCACCCACGGCACGAACGCCACCGTCGCCTCGGGCAGGATGGGCAGCGAGAAGCGGATGAACCCGTAGGTGCCCATCTTCAGGAGCACCGCGGCCAGGATGACCGAGCCCGCGGTGGGGGCGTCGGTGTGGGCGTCGGGCAGCCAGGTGTGGAACGGGAACATCGGCACCTTGACCGCGAACCCGAGGAAGAACGCGAGGAAGACCCACCACTGCAGGTCGAACGGCATGTTCAGCTCGTGGAACTGCGTGATGTCGAACGTGTAGACCCCGGTGACCTCGTAGCTGTAGAAGTAGACGGCGAGGATGCCGAGCAGCATGACGACGCTGCCGACGAGGGTGAACAGGAAGAACTTGATGGCCGAGTAGAGCCGGTTGTCGCTGCCCCAGATGCCGATGAGGAAGTACATCGGCACCAGCATGACCTCCCAGAACACGAAGAACAGCAGGAAGTCGAGGGCGACGAAGGCACCGATCATGCCGGTCTGGAGAACCAGCATGAAGACGTAGTACTCCTTGACCCGCACGGTGATGGCGGTCCACGACGAGAGGATGGCGATGACCCCCATCAGGGTCGTGAGCAGCACCAGGAGCGCGCTGAACCCGTCGACGCCGAGGTGGTACTCGGCCCCGATGGACGGGATCCACGGCAGCCGCTCGACGAAGTGCCAGTACTCGGCGCCCGACGCGTCGAACGAGAACCACAGCGGCAGCGACACCAGGAAGCCGGCCCCGGCCGTCAGGTTCGCGATCCAGCGGATGGTGTCCTCGTTGCGCTTGTTCACGAACAGCAGGATCACGGCGCCGGCCAGCGGCGTGAACATGATCAGCGACAACAGATAGGGGAAGTTGCTCATGAGCCGATTCTCGATACGGTCCGGGCCGGCAGGGGCCGGCCCCGCTCGTTACTGCTGCCCGAAGTAGCGGGCGGCGATGTACAGGGTCACGAACGCGAAGACCCCGAACAACGTCGCGACCGCGTAGTTCTGTATCAGGCCGGTCTGCGCGTGCCGGAACCGGTAGCTGCCCTCGGCGCAGATCCTGCCCACGAGGTTCACGAGCCCGTCCACGACGTACTTGTCGACGACGTGCGACACCCACGCCGACGCCCGGGTGGTCCAGCCGGTGCCGTTCACCGCCCCGTCGACGACGTTGCGGTCGACGGTCCACAGCCCCCGCGCGCCGCCCATCGTGCCCTTCACCGCGGTCGCGTCGTACAGCTCGTCAACGTAGTACTTGTTGGTCAGCACCCGGTGGGCGCCCGCGAAGTCGGACGCCAGCCGCTCCGACTCCTCGGGGCGCTGCACGTAGAGGCGCCAAGCGAACGCGATGGCCCCCGCCGCGAGCAGGACCGACAGGGCCATGAGCGCCCACTCGATCTCGTAGTGGTGCTCCTCGGCCTCGGCGGCATGGGCCGCCCCGGCCACGAAACTCGGGTGGAGGAAGTGCTCGATCGCGTTGCCGCCGCCCAGGGCCGCGGGCACGCCGACGAAGCCCGCCACGATGGCGCCGATCGCCAGCAACTGCAGCGGCAGGGTCATGAGCTTCGGAGACTCGTGGGGTCCGTGCCAGGCGTGGCCGTGCGCATCGCCGCCGCCCTGCGCGTCGTGCCCGGCCCCGCCGGCGCCGTGCGCCTCGTGCTGGGCCCCGCCGCCGGCGCCGCCCCACGCCGGGCCGCGGTACTCGCCCCAGAACGTCATGAACATCAGGCGCGCCATGTAGAACGCGGTCATCCCCGCCGTGACCGCGGCCAGCGCCCAGAGCCAGCGGCTCTCGAGGAACGTCCGGTAGAGGATCTCGTCCTTGCTGAAGAAGCCCGAGAACGGGGGGATGCCGGCGATGGCCAGGGTGCCGATCCCCATCGTCATGAAGGTCACCGGCATGTACAGCCGCATGGCCCCCATCCTGCGCATGTCCTGCTCCTCGTTCATCGCGTGGATGACCGAGCCGCTGCCGAGGAACAGCAGGGCCTTGAAGAAGGCGTGCGTCATGAGGTGGAACGCGGCGGCCGCGAAGGCGCCGACCCCGGTGGCGAGGAACATGTAGCCGAGCTGCGAGACCGTCGAGTAGGCCAGCACCCGCTTGATGTCGGTCTGCACGAGCCCGATCGTCGCCGCCATCAGCGCCGTCAGCACCCCGATGACCGCGACGATGAACATCACCTCCGGCGCGTGCGTGAACAGCACCGCGTTGCGGGCCACCATGTACACCCCGGCCGTCACCATCGTCGCGGCGTGGATGAGGGCCGAGACGGGGGTGGGGCCCTCCATCGCGTCGGGCAGCCAGACGTACAGGGGAATCTGGGCGCTCTTGCCGACGGCGCCGACGAACAGCAGCAGGCAGATGAGCGAGATGACGCCGAACGCGCCCTCCTCGATCGGCATCAGGGCGGCCGCCTCCGCCACCGCGCGGAAGTCGAGGGTGCCGAACGTGAAGAAGACGAGGAAGATGCCGAGGATGAACCCGAAGTCGCCGATGCGGTTGACGACGAACGCCTTCTTGCCGGCGTCGGCCGCGCTCTTCTTGTGGTACCAGAAGCCGATGAGCAGGTACGAGCAGAGCCCGACCCCCTCCCACCCCACGAACATGACGAGGAAGGTGCTGCCGAGCACCAGCGTCAGCATGAAGAAGCAGAAGAGGTTGAGGTAGCAGAAGAACCGCGCGTAGGCCCCCCGCGGCTCGTGGTCCATGTAGGCGACGGAGTAGACGTGGATGAGGAACCCGATGCCGGTGACTATGAGGCTCATCATCCCCGAGAGCGGATCGAGCCGGAACGCCCACGGCACCTCGAACGCGCCGATGCCGGACGCGGTCTCGAGAGCGATGGGGGGAATCCAGGCGGCGAGGGTGTAGACGTACTCGCGATGCTCCATTCCCAGGAGCTGCACGAACGCGTAGAGCGACAGCAGCAGCGCCCCGCCCATCGTGCCGCAGGCGATGTACGCCGCCGTCTGCTTGCTGAAGTAGCGCACGCCGAAAATCCCGTTCAGGGCGGCGCCGAGGCCGGGCAGCACGGGGATGAGCCAGATGAGATCCATCGTCTACCGTGAGTGATGTCGGAGCGGGGAAAACGCGGCCGCTACCAGCGCATGATGTTCATCTCGTCGATGTTCACGGTCTCCTTGTTCCGGAAGAAGGCCAGGAGGATGCCCAGCCCGACCGCGGCCTCGGCCGCCGCCACCGCGATGACGAACACGACGAACACCTGGCCGGCGAGGTTCTCCAGGTACCGGGCGTGCGCCACGAGATTGATGTTCACGGCGTTGAGCATCAGCTCGATCGCCATGAAGATGATGATGACGTTGCGCCGCACGAGGACGCCGATGACCCCGATGCTGAACAGCGCGGCCGAGAGGACCGTGTAGTGCGCCGGCGTGATTTCCATCGTCTACGACTCTCGTCTCGCCAGCACGATGGCCCCGACCATCGCGACGAGCAGGAGCACCGACGCCACCTCGAACGGAATCAGGTAGTCGGTGTAGAGCAGCCAGCCCAGCTCCTCGGTGTTGCCCGCGCCCGTGAGCGGGCCGGCGGCGGCGGGGGCGGACGCGGGGGTGATCCGGCCGTAGCTGTAGACCACGATGCCCGCCAGCTCGAGCAGCACCGCCCCCGACAGCGCGAGCCCGAGCCGGGCCAGCCGCCGGGGGTCCTCGTGCGCCTCCGGGGCCCGCTTCAGGTTCACGAGCATGACCACGAACAGGTAGAGCACGACGATGCCGCCGGCGTAGACCAGGACCTGGATGACGGCCAGGAACTCGGCCCGGAGCACGACGTAGAGGACCGCCACGCAGAGGAAGTTGAGGACGAGGAACACCACGCTGTGGACGGTCTTCGGGGTGGTGACGACCGCCACCCCCAGCCCGAGAATCAGGACCGCCAGCGTGTAGAAGGCGATTGCTTCGACCATGGCTCTACAGCAGCACCTTGACGACGCCGGTCACCACGATGTTGCCGATGGCGATCGGGATGAGGACCTTCCACCCCAGCCGCATGAGCTGGTCGTAGCGGTAGCGCGGCAGCGTGGCCCGGATCCAGATGAAGATGTAGAGGAACACGAACATCTTCCCGAAGAACCAGATCCAGCCGGGAATCAGGTCGAGGAACGCGAGCGCCTCGACGTTGGGGAACGGCCGCAGCCAGCCGCCCCAGAACAGAATCGCCACCACCGCCGAGATGACGATGATGTTGGCGTACTCGGCGAGGAAGAACAGCGCGAACCGCATGCCGCTGTACTCGGTGTGGAAGCCGCCGGTCAGCTCCTGCTCGGCCTCGGGGAGGTCGAACGGGGCGCGGTTGGTCTCGGCGAGCCCGCCGATGAACACGAGCGCGAAGGCCACCGGCTGCACGAACGCGAACCAGAGGCCGGACTCCTGCTGGGCCTCGACGATGCCGACCATGCTCAGGGTGCCGGCGGTCAGGATGACGCTGACGAGGGTCATCGTCACCGCGATCTCGTAGCTGATGAGCTGGGCCGACGCCCGGAGGCTCGCGAGGAGGGGGTACTTGCTGTTCGACGCCCAGCCCGCGAGGATGATGCCGTAGACGCCGATGGAGGTGACCGAGATGATGAACAGCAGCCCGACGTTGATGTCGGTGACGTAGAACAGCTCGTCGCCGCCGAAGGGCACGACCGCGAACACCACGAGGGCCGGCACCAGGGAGAGGATCGGGGCGAGGGTGAAGAGCATCGGGTCGGCCCGCACCGGCCGGATGTCCTCCTTGATCATCAGCTTGATGGGGTCGGCGATGGCCTGCAGCACGCCGTAGGGTCCGACCCGCATGGGCCCCAGCCGCGACTGCGCCCACGCGATGACCTTGCGCTCGAGCAGGACCATGAACGTCACGGACACGAGCACCGCGTTCAGCAGCACCGCGATCTTGAGCAGCGGGATGACGATGGTGTCGAGCATCTACCTGTCGACCTCGCCGAGCACGATGTCGATCGTGCCGATCAGGGCGACCACGTCCGCCACGAGGTGGCCGACAATCAACGGCCGCAGACCCTGCAGGTTGCAGAACGACGGGGGCCGGACCCGGAAGCGGTAGGGGTTGGTGGCCCGCCCGTCGCTCACGATGAAGTACCCGAGCTCGCCCTTCGGCGACTCGATGGCGTGATAGGTCTCGCCCGCCTTCGGCTTGATGAGCCGGGGCACCTTGCCCATCACCGGCCCCTCGGGCAACCCGTCGAGAGCCTGCCGGATGATCCGGATCGACTGCCGGAACTCCTCGAGCCGGATGAGGTACCGGTCGTAGGTGTCGCCCCGGGTGCCGAGCGGCACTTCGAAGTCCATTTCGTCATAGGCGGCGTAGGGCTCGTCCTTCCGCACGTCGCGGTAGACCCCGGACCCGCGCAGGGGGGGGCCGCAGAGCCCGAGGCCGATGGCGTCCCCGGCCGAGATGACCCCGATGCCGCGCGTGCGCTCCAGCCAGATGCGGTTGTTGGTCAGGAGCTCCTCGTACTCGGGGATCTTCGCCTCCATGATGTCGCAGAAGGCCCGGACCTTGGCGTCCCACCCGGTCGGGATGTCGAGGGGGAGCCCGCCGATGCGCATGGAGTTGTAGGTGAGCCGCGCCCCGCAGTAGTCCTCGAAGAGGTCGAGGACGAGCTCGCGCTCGCGGAACGCGTAGAGCAGCACGGTCATCGCGCCGATGTCCATGGCGTGGGTGCCCAGCCAGAGGCAGTGGCTCGCGATGCGCTGCAGCTCGGCGAGAACCGTGCGGATGTAGCGGGCGCGGCGCGGCACCTCGATCTCCATCAGCTTCTCGACGGTCTCGCAGTAGCCGAGGTTGTTGGTGGCCGCCGCCACGTAGTCCATGCGGTCGGTCAGCAGGATGATCTGGGTCCAGTCGCGGTTCTCGCTGAGCTTCTCGATGCCGCGGTGGATGTAGCCGATGACGATGTCGGCGTCGACCACTCGCTCCCCGTCGAGCCGCAGCACCACCCGCAGCACGCCGTGCGTGCTGGGGTGCTGGGGCCCCATGTTGATGACGAGCTCGTCGGTGTCGAAGATGGGGGCCGCCGGGGACGCCGCCGCTGCCTGGCCAGTCATGGTTCGATTACTCGATCTCCGCCTCGTCGCCGACGTTGCGCAGCCGCAGCCACTCCATCGGACTCTCCAGCAGCAGCTCGCCCGGCCCCTCGAGGGGATAGTCCTTGCGCTGCGGATGCCCCTGCCATTCCTGCGGCATGAGGATCCGGCGCCGGTCCGGGTGCCCGGTGATGTTGACCCCGAACATGTCCCAGACCTCGCGTTCCAGCCAGTTCGCGGCCGGCCACAACCCGGTGACCGACGGGACGGGCTCGCCGTCGGCCGCCCGCACCTTGATCCGGACCCGCTGCCGGCGCCGGGTCGAGTACAGGCAATACACTACATCGAAACGCTTCTCGCGCGGCGGCCAGTCGGTGGCGGTGAGGTCGGCGCAGTAGTCGAACGAGCCCTCGTCGGAGTCCTTCAGGAAGGCCGCGACCTCGGACAGCGCCCCGGGCGCGACGATGATCGTCCAGTCGCCCACCCACCAAGCGAGCTGCTCGATCCGGCCGGGCAGCGCGGCCTCGAGGGCGGTGATGAACGCCGGCTTCTCGAGGTCGTCGGGCGGCGGCGGATCGGCCGGCCCCTTGGGGGCCTCGGGCGGCGCCTTCGGCTTCGGCTTGGGTTTCGGCTTCGCCGCGGCGGCGGCCTTGCCCGCGGCGGCCGGCTTGGCGACGGCGGGCTTGGTTGCCGCGGCCTTCGCAGGCGCGGCGGACTTCCCGGCGGCCGGTTTCCCGGCCGCGGGCTTCGACGCGGCCGGCTTCCTGGCGGCCGCCTTGGCCGGTTTCGGCGCAGCGGCGGCCGGCCCCGCGGGAGCCGCGCCGGACCCCTCGGCCGGGGCCGGCTCTTCCTGCTTCGCTCCGGCCGCGGCCGGCGCCGACGCGGGGGCGTCCGCCGCCGCCGGAGGCGCGGCGTCGGGCGGCTGCGCGTTGGGCGGCTCGGCCGCCGGTTCACCCGATTTCGGTTCGTCTGCCATGGTCCACGAAAACTCCGCGCTGCCCGAGGGCGGTGTCACGGAACGGAAGCGCCGGTCGGCCAATCGCCGCCTTCGGCTCCGCCTGGCGCCCGACCGGTCATGCGCGGCTCGCGCCGTCCCGCGGCGCAGGCTCCCCGCCGCGCCGCGACCGGACGCCTCAAGCCCACTCCAGCGCGCCCTTGCGCCATGCGTAGACGTAGCCCAGCACCAGGATGAACAGGAAGACGAGCATCTCGATGAGGCCGAACAGGAGCAGCTCGTCCATGATGACCGCCCACGGGAACATGAACACGGTCTCGATGTCGAAGATCACGAACAGCATCGCAATCAGGTAGTAGCGGACGCTGTAGCGGTCGCGGGCGTCGGTGGCCGGCTCGATGCCGCACTCGTAGGGCTCGAGCTTCACCTTGTTGTAGCGTGACGACTGCAGCGCCGCCGACACGGTCAGGGTGAAGATGGCGAAGCCGATCGCGACGAGGATGAACAGCAGGACCGGAACGTACGCCTCGATCATCGGATCTCACCCCGTGTACAGTCCGTTGCGACCGGATGAATCGACACCCCCTGCGAGCGCAAGCCATTTGCCCGGAGAGCTTCGAAGCGGCGGGGTCGGTCGCGGAAGCCGAAATCTTATAGCATGCGCGCGCGGGGGGTCAAGGAATCAGCGGGCGCGAAAACAGCTATACTTCGAGGGGTGGAGTCAGGCTGGAGGATTGTGCTCATGCAAAGACCGGCGGGCAGGCGGGCGCTCCGACGCCGCACGCCCCGATTCCGTCGCCCGGGACTCGCGGCGGCCCTCGCCGCCTCCACTTGCCTGCTGGGCACTCTCTCGGCCCCGCTCCGGGGACAGGACAACGAGCGGGCCCTGTTCGTGAGCGTGCTCGACGAGCGGGGGGCGCCGGTGCCGGACCTCGCCCCGGACGCGTTCGTGGTCGAGGAGGACGGCATCGAGCGCGAGGTCCTGCGGGCCGGGCCGGCCCGGACCCCGATGCAGGTGGCGGTACTCGTGGACACGAGCGCGTCGGCGGCGTTCGCCATCCGGGACATCCGCAACGGCCTGGAACGGTTCATCCCGTCCCTCGCGGAACGGAACGACGTCGCCCTCATCAGCTACGGCGGTCCGCCGCGCGTCCTCGTGGAGTCGACCCGCCGCCTCGACCGCCTGCGCGACGGCATCGGCCTCGTCTTCTCGTACCCGGAGAGCGCCGGCTACCTCCTCGACGCGCTGGTGGAGACGGCCCGGGGGTTCGAACGCCGCGAGGCGCCCCGGCCGGCGGTGGTCGTGGTGGCCTCGGAGGGCCTCGACTTCAGCCGCTACGACTATCAGCGGACGCGCGAGGTGCTTCAAGCGTCCGGGGTCGCGGCGCACGTGGTCGTGGTGCAGGAGCGGGGCAACACCGCGTTGCGCGGCGATCCGTTCGGCTTCTCGAACGACGTCCTCCAGCGCGACCGGGCCCTCGCGCAGTTGCCCGAGGCGACCGGCGGCCAGCGGCACGACCTGCTGCTGAGCACCGCGGTGCCCGACGCGATGGACGCCCTCGCGGACGTGATGACGAACCAGTATCGCGTCGTGTACTCGCGGCCGCCGGGCCTGATCCCGCCCGAGACGGTCTCGGTACGGATGCGGCGGGCGGATCTGACGGCCCGTGGAACCCCGGACATCTGGACAGGAGACGGCAGCCCATGACGACCGAAATGCGAGCGTCGACCGGCGCCTCCCGTCGCCGCCGCCCGGCGGCGTTCCCCTTCCGCCCGGCCGCCGCAACCGACCGCCGCTGCCCCGGAACCACGACCCCCGGCCGGCGGCGGCCGGGGGTCCGGAGCGGGACCGCGCGGCGCCTCCGCCTCGTCGTCGTCACGGCGGCCCTCGCCGGCCTGGCCGGGCCGGCCGCGCCGCGCGCCCAGGAAGCGGCGTCCCAGGAGCCTTCCTTCCGCGCCGGCGTCGACCTGGTCTCGCTGAACGTCACCGTGACCGACCGGGACAGCCGGTACGTCACCGACATCGACGTCGAACGGTTCCAGGTCTACGAGGACGGCGCGCTGCAGGACATCACCTTCTTCGCGCGCACGCAGTTGCCCATCGCGCTGTCGCTGCTGATGGACACGAGCGCGAGCATGACGGAGCGGATGGAGACCGCCCAGCAGGCGGCCATCGGATTCGCGGAACGGCTGCGCGACGAGGACCTGGCCAGCGTCATCGACTTCGACAGCCGGGTCGAGATCCGCCAGGGGTTCACCAACTCGGTGGACGAGCTGGCGGCGGCCATCCGCCGCACGTCGGCGGGCGGCTCGACCTCGCTCTACAACGCCATCTACATCTCGCTCAAGGAGCTCGGCAAGATCGCGGCGGCCGCCACCGGCGAGATCCGGCGGCAGGCCATCGTGGTTCTCTCGGACGGCGAGGACACGTCCAGCCTCGTCGACTTCGACGAGGTCCTCGAGCTCGCCAAGCGCTCGGACACCGTCATCTACTCGATCGGGCTGCGGTCGCGGGACATCCGCACCCGCCGCGGGTTCCGCGAGGCCGACTTCGTGCTGCGCCAGCTCGCGCAGGAGACCGGCGGCCGGGCCTTCTTCCCCCAGCGGGTGGAGGACCTGTCGAGCATCTACCAGCAGATATCCGATGAGCTGTCCAGCCAGTACACCCTGGGCTACACGTCGAAGAACCCGCTGCGCGACGGCCAGTGGCGGCGGCTCGTCGTCCGCATCGACCAGCCCAGCGTCGCGGCCCGGACGAAGCAGGGCTACTACGCGCCGAGGATGAACTAGCGGCCCGCACCGCCGAACCCTGCAGGCGCCTCCGGGCCCGGAGGGGGCCGAGCGGGGCCGCGGGCGACCATGACCCGGTCGCCCGGCGGCGCCCGGATGCGGCCCCGGGTCCCCGGCCGCGCGGAACGGTCACGAACCCATGTCGATTCTCCCGCTCCTGCTTTACTTCACCGCGGGCGTCGTCTACACCGTGTTCTTCGTGCGGCGCAGCACGCGCGCGGGGCGGCTCGCGACCGCCTCGCTGTCCGCCGCCGCGTTCATCCACACGTTCGTCATCGGGATGCGGACGGTCGAGATAGGCCACCTGCCGTTCGTGGACACCGCCTCGGCGATCTCCGCGTTCGTGTGGATGCTCGCCGTCGCCTACCTCTACACCGAGGTCACCACCGACGAGCGCGCCCTCGGCGTGTTCATCGCCCCGCTGCTGGTGGGGCTGCAGACCATCTCGAGCCTGAGCGGGACGGTGAGCGAGCCCGCCCCCATCCTCGACAGCCCCCTGCTCGCCGCCCACGTGCTCTCGCTGCTGTTCGCCTACGCCGCCTTCGCGCTCGCGTGCGTCGTGGGCATCACCTACGTCCTGCTGTTCCGCGAGCTGAAGTCCAAGCAGCTCGGGTTCTTCGCGGCGAGGCTGCCGTCCCTGCACGCGGTCGACGCGATGAACGGCCGCGCGGTGGGCATCGGGTGGCTCTTCCTGACCGTCGGCCTCGCCGTCGGCGTGGTGTGGGTGCTGCGGCTCCAGCCCGGCACGTCGGACCCCCGCGTGCTCGCGATGTCGCTCTCCGACCCGAAGATCTTCATGGTGGTGCTGGTCTGGGCCGTCTACTCCTTCGAGATCTACGCCCGCCGGGCCATCGGATGGACCGGCCGCCGCGCCGCCTGGCTGTCCGCCCTGGGATTCTCCATCGTCCTCGTGACCCTGGTGCCGGTGGGGTACTTCCTGACGGAGAGCCACAACTTCTGATTGGGCATGAACCTGCTGCTGCTGGGCGTGAGCCACCACACGGCGCCGGTCGACCTGCGCGAGCGGGTCGACTTCTCGAAGCGCGGCGTCGTGACCGCGTTGCGGGAGCTCGCGCTGCGCCCGGCGCCGGCCGAGTCGGTGGTCCTGACGACCTGCAACCGGTCCGAGATCTACGTCGCGTGCCCGGACCCCGAGGCCGCGCGCAACGACCTCGCCGGCTTCATGAGCCGGTTCCACGAGGTCCCCGAAGACCAGTTGTCGCCGCATCTGTACGCGCGCACCGACGGCGAGGTCGCGCAGCACCTGTTCCGGGTCGCGGCCGGCCTCGACTCTCTCGTGGTCGGCGAGCCGCAGATCTTCGGCCAGGTCAAGGACGCCTACGCCACCGCGGCGAGCGAGCAGTGCACCGGCACCCTGCTGAACAAGCTCTTCCCGTGGTCGTTCGCGGTCGGCAAGCGGGTCCGCGCGGACACCGGCCTGGGCGAAGGGGCGGTGTCGGTCGGCTACGCCGCGATCTCGCTCGCCCGGAAGATCTTCGGGGACCTAGAGGGACTCTCGGTGCTCGTGGCGGGCGCGGGGGAGATGGCCGAGCTGACCGCGACGCACCTGCGGTCGCGGCGCGTGCGGCGCATCGCCGTCGCCAGCCGCACGCTCGCGCGGGCCGCCGACCTCGCCGGCAAGGTGGAGGGGGTCGCGGTGGACTGGTCGGCCGTCGACGACGAGCTGCTGCGGGTGGACGTGGTGGTGACGGCCACCGGCGCCGCCACCCCCGTCCTGACCCGGGCGCGGCTCGAGGAGGTCATGCGCGCGCGCCGCAACCGGCCGCTGTTCGTCATCGACATCGGCCTCCCGCGCGACGTCGACCCCGACTGCGGCGAGCTGGAGCAGGTGTTCCTCTACAACATCGACGACCTCCGCACCATCGTCAGCGAGAACCTGGCGCGACGGCAGGAGCAGACGACCCGGGCCGAGGCCATGGTCTCGGACGCGGCCGAGGAGTTCATCGCCTGGCTCCGCTCGCGCGGGGCAATCCCCACCGTGGTGGCCCTGCGCCGCCGGTTCGAGGCGGTGCGCCGGGCCGAGCTCGAACGCCTCGAGCCGAAGCTGAGCCGGTTCACCCCCGAGGCGCGGGCCCGGGTCGAGGAGATCACGCGGCTTCTCGTCCAGAAGCTGCTGCTGACCCCGACCGAGCGCCTGAAGTCGGCCGGCGACGCGGCCACCGCGACCCGGTACGCCGAGGCGGTGACCCGGCTCTTCGATCTCGACGGGAACGGTTCCGGACCCGACGAGAACGTGTCCGCCACCCCCTCCGGCGCCGTCGGGATCGGCGAGGCGCCGGCACCGTCCGCGTCGTCGAAGACCCCGGTGGCGTCGTGACCCGGCTGAGGCTCGGGACCCGCGGGAGCGAGCTCGCGCTCTGGCAGGCCAACGCGGTGGCGGCCCGCGTCCGCCGCGGGAGCGGTCGGGAGTGCGAGCTGGTGGTCATCACCACCACCGGCGACCGGATCCGCGAGGCCAACCTGTCGCAGGTCGGCGGCAAGCGCGTCTTCGTCAAGGAGATCGAGCAGGCGCTCGTCCGCGGTGACATCGACCTCGCCGTGCACAGCGCCAAGGACATGCCGGCGGAGCTGCCGGACGGCCTCGCGATCGCCGCCGTACTGCCGCGGGCGGATCCGCGAGACGCCGTCGTGCTGCCGGCGGGGACCGCCCCGCCGGCCACCCTGTCGGCGGTCGGAAACGGTCCGGCGGGGGCCCCCGCCCCCCGCGTCGGCAGCGGAAGCGTCCGACGGGTGGCCCAGTTGCGGCGGGCATGGCCACGCGCCGAGTTCCGCCTCGTGCGCGGCAACGTCGGCACGCGGCTCCGCAAGCTGGACGCGGGCGACCACGACCTGCTCGTGCTGGCAGTAGCGGGTCTGGAGCGGCTGGGCCTCGCCGACCGCATCTCCATGCCCATCGAGGCGGACACCTGCCTGCCCGCCCCGGGGCAGGGCATCGTGGCGATCGAGACCCGCGCCGGCGATGCCGACACCGGGTCCGCCGTCGCCGCCATCGACGACGCGCCGACCCGCGCCGCGTTCACGGCCGAGCGGGCCCTCGTCGCCGCCCTCGGCGGCGGGTGCCACGCGCCGATCGGGGCCCTCGCGGAGGGCGACGGCGACCGACTGCGCCTGCGGGCGATGGTGGCGTCCCTCGACGGGGCGCAACACCTCCGCCGCGAGGCCGCGATGTCCGCCGACGCGGCCGGGGCCCTGGGCGGCGCCGTCGCCCGCGGCCTCCTCGCGGACGGCGCCGGACCCATTCTGGAGGCGGCGCAACGCGCGGCGGCCGCCGGGCACGCGAAGCCCGCGGGATGAGCGGGTCACGCGGCGGAGGGAGGCCCGCGCGAGGACCGCTTCCCCGGTCAGACCGTCCCGCCGGACACCTGGAACCGGGGAGAGACCAGCGAGCCGTCGTCGATCGGCAGCCCCACCCGCACGACCCGGTCGGACCGCGGGCCCGCGACCGTCACGTGCTTGCAGAGGACGCCGTCGGACGGGCGCGGCGCGATGGGATGCTCCAGGACCCGCCGTGCCCCGTCCGCCGGCGCGCCTTGAAGGTCGTCGGGCGCGGAGCCGGCGGGGGACGCCGGGCCGCTCGCATAGACCGTCGCGCCGCCCGGCGTCGAGACGTGAATCTCGCCGGTGGGGCTCGAGCGCACGATGCGCCGCAGCCGGCCGTCGATCTCCTCCGCCGGCCACCCCGCCGCCTCGGCCCCCGTGACGAGGGCATCCACGAGCGCGGCCTGCACGACCATCTGGCGGCCGAGAATCGCCTCGAAGACGACCCGGATCTCGGCGAGCCGATCGGTGTGCGAGGCACTCAGCAGCTCGGGCTCGCCGAACGCGGCCAGCACCGCGGTCATGACCGGGGAGGTGTACGCGTCGCTCGGCGCCTGCTCCTCGAAGGCCAGCGCGTTGCCGATCTGCACGATGCGACGCCGGTCGACGCCGCTGACGCCCACGTACTTGTAGACCTCGTAGTCGATCTCCCGCACCTGCGCGGCCTGGGTCACGACGCCGTCGCCGTCGACCGGGAACGACAGCAGGGCGTAGAACGCCGAGGCCTGGGGCTGGATGGCGGGGTCGGGAAAGAACTCGAACGGCATCGGCGCCCCCGCCTCGTTCCGGACGTTGGTGAGATGGACGACGCCGCGCTCGTCGGAGATCCACACCTCGTCGAGCACGGTGTCCGCCGCGACCGCGTCCAGAATCTCGACGAAACGCGCCGCGTCGTGTCCGGCCGCCTCTTCGGCCGCGACGAGATGCGCGGCGATGCGCGCCTGCGCGGTCATCTGCCCGTCCAGCATCGCGTCCAGGGCGCGCGCCACCGCGGCCAGCGAGATCGTGCTCATGGTCGGTGCATCCAGGGAACCGGTGGGCCGACTGCGACGTCGGACGGCGGCCGTCCTGCCACCCGCCCGAGCCCGCATCCTCTCCATACTCTACCCTGTCTTCGATGCTACGATGGCTTCGAACGGGTCCTCGACGACGCTCATGACCAATGGCACCTCCGATGGGAAACCGCGACTCACGGTCGCGGCCAGGCCGATGCGTCTGCGGCCGGGGCTCGACCCGACCCGGCTGCGCGATCCGGACGACGCGCTGGAGATCGAGCGTTTCCGGGCCCTGACGGCGCGGCCCGCGCGGGGAAGCGACGACGGAGCCAGCCGAACCGGGGCGGGCCCCGCGACGCGTCCCCTCGACGGGGTACGGGTGGTCGTGACCCGCGCGAAGGCGCAGGCGGCGGAGATGGTGGCGCGGCTCGAGAGCCTGGGGGCCGAGGCGATCGAGGTGCCGACCATCGCCATCGCGCCCCCCGAGGATCCGGGGCCGTTCGACGCCGCGTGCGACCGCATCGGGACGTTCGACTGGGTGGTGTTCACGAGCGTCAACGCGGTGGCCCGCGTCGCCGGGCGTCTGGCCGCCGAGCCCGGCGGCGTCCGCGGCCTGACGGGCCCGCGCCTCTGCGCGGTCGGCACCGCCACCGCCGAGGCCCTCGCGGGCCACGGGCTGCGGGTCGATCTGGTGCCGGACGAGTACCGGGCCGAGGGCGTCATCCGCGCCCTGCGCGGGCAGGGCGACCCGACGGGGGTCCGGGTGCTGCTGCCGCGCGGGGACCTGGCCCGCGACCTGCTGCGGATCGAGCTGCGGCGGGCCGGGGCCGAGGTGACCGCGGTCACCGCCTACCGTACGGTGCCGGCCGAGCTCGGCGACGAAGGCCCGGACATCCGCGGGATGCTGCGCCGGCGCCGGGTGGACGTGGTCACGTTCACGAGCGGGTCCAGCGTCAGGAACTTCGCCCGGGCGATTGGCGAGCATCGGGCGGCGGGCCTGTTGCGGCACGTCGACGTCGCGTGCATCGGCCCGGTGACGGCCGAAGCGGCGAGCCGGCTGAACATCGCCGCCACGATCATGCCGGCGGAATCCACGGTGCCGGCGCTGCTCGCGGCGATCGTCGAACACCTGGGGGACCGGGGCGAGGCCCCGGGCGGCTCGGAGGAGGAAGCCTGATGGCCATCGACACCCGCGTCGCCGACGCACCGGCCACCCGCGCGCCGCGCGGAGACGCCGCCCGCCCCCTGCACCGCCCCCGCCGGCTGCGCCGCACCGCCGCCATCCGCGGCCTGGTGCGCGAGACCCGGCTGTCGGCCGGCGGCCTCGTCTACCCGTTGTTCGTGTGCGAGGGGACCGGCGTGCGTCGGGAGGTGCCGTCGATGCCGGGGGTCTTTCAGCTCTCGGTCGACGAGGCGGTCGACGAGGCCGAGGCGGCGCGGGCGGACGGGGTGCGGGCGGTGCTGCTGTTCGGGCTGCCCGCCCACAAGGACGAGCTTGGCACCACCGCCGCCGATCCGGCCGCCCCGGTGCAGACCGCGATCCGCGCGATACGCGGCCGGCTGGACGACGTCGCCGTCGTCACCGACGTCTGCCTCTGCGAGTACACGTCGCACGGCCACTGCGGCGTCCTCGACGGCGAGACGATCCTCAACGACGTGACCGTCGACCGTCTCGTGGAGGCGGCGGTGTCGCACGCCGAGGCCGGCGCCCACGTCGTCGCGCCGTCCGACATGATGGACGGGCGGGTCGGCGCCATCAGGCAGGGGCTCGACCAACGGGGCTTCGAGGACGTGTCCATCATGTCCTACGCGGCGAAGTACTGCTCGGCCTTCTACGGCCCGTTCCGGGACGCCGCCGACTCGGCCCCCGCGTTCGGCGACCGGCGGACCCACCAGATGGACCCCGCCAACAGCGACGAGGCGTTGCGCGAAGTGGCCCTCGACATCGAGGAGGGGGCGGACATCGTGATGGTCAAGCCGGCGATGCCTTACCTGGACGTGATTCACCGGGTGAAGGATCGGTTCGGGCTACCCACCGCCGCCTATCAGGTCAGCGGCGAGTACGCGATGGCCAAGGCGGCGGCCCGGCTCGGCTGGCTGGACGAGGAACGGGTCATGCTGGAGACGCTGACCGCCATCCGCCGGGCCGGCGCCGACATCGTCATCACCTACTATGCCCGGGAGGCGGCGCGGGCCGTGGCGGGAGCGGAAGGCTGAACCGGCGGTACCGCGCGAAGCCGCCAAGGCTCCGCGGCGGCCCGCGCCGCCGGACGGCCGCGCGGTCGGCGATGCGCGCGCCGGCGGGATCGGAAGACTGAACCGGCCGGCCGCCGGCGGCGCCGCACGTGGTCGCCGCGCCGTCACTCGGCGGCGACGATCATGATCTTGTCCATCTCCGCCTTGTCCGTGGACAGCTCGTTCTCTCCCGCCGGATAGTCGCTCCGGTCGAGCATGAAGGCCACGACGTCGGTGTACTCCTGGTCCGACAAGCGTCCCGGCCCGTCCTCGGGCATGGTCAACTTGATCCGATCGAACAGGACCCCCACCGGCACCTCGGTCCAGTAGACGATGAAGTCGGCGCCCGCGACGCTCGGCGCCATCTCGCCGCCCCGCAGCTCCTGCCCGTGGCAGGACGAGCAGTTCTGGTTGTAGACCCGCCGCCCCCGGCGCGCCTGGGCTGCCGTGAACACGCCGTCGAGGGTCGAGCTGGTGGTCTCCTGCACCGCCGGCATCGCCGCGCCGACGCCCGACGCGGTCTCGACCGCAGCGCCGCCCACCGACACGAACGCCGCCACCGCCGCCAAACACCCCACGGTCAACCACCTGTTCATTCGTCGTCTCCTGTCCCTGGCAGCACCCGGCGCCGCAGCCCGGCGCGGACCCCCGGAGGATTGGGTTCGCGAGCAGCGGCGTCGAGGCGCCGATGCCCAGTCTGATCTGCCGACTCTGTATGCTGCATTCTGGCATTCCGCCTCGGGCCCGATCAACCCGCGCCGCCGCCGTGGTATCTTCCCCGCCGATGAAGAGCGCCCCCCGCAACAGGTCGGCAAGGTTGTTCGCCCGCGCCAAACGGATTCTCCCCGGCGGCGTCGACAGCCCCGTGCGCGCGTTCTCCGCCGTCGGCGGCACCCCGCCGTTCATCCGCCGGGGGCGCGGGGCCCGCGTCGAGGACGAGGACGGCCGCGCCTACGTCGACTTCGTCATGTCGTGGGGGCCCCTCATCCACGGACACGCCCCGGCCGGGCTGACCCGGGTGCTGGCCGCCGCCGCCAGACAGGGCACCAGCTTCGGGGCCCCGACGGCGGCGGAGGTCGAGCTGGGGACCGCGGTGCGGCGGCTCATGCCGTCCCTCGAGCGGGTGCGGTTCGTGAACTCGGGCACGGAGGCGACGATGAGCGCGCTGCGGCTCGCCCGGGCCGCGACGGGCCGGAGCCGGGTCGTCAAGTTCGCCGGCTGCTACCACGGGCACGGCGATGCGTTCCTGGTGCAGGCGGGGTCCGGGGCCACCACCCTCGGCGTCCCCACCAGCCCGGGCGTCCCGCGCGCGGTGGCGGCCGACACGCTCGTGGCGCGCTACAACGACCTGGGTTCGGTGGAACGGGTACTCCGCCGCCATCGCGACAAGGTGGCCGCGCTCGTCGTCGAGCCGGTGGCCGGCAACATGGGCGTGGTCCTCCCCGAAGAGGGGTTCCTGGAGGGGCTGCGGGCCCTGTGCGACGAGCACGGCACGATACTCGTCTTCGACGAGGTCATTTCCGGCTTCCGCGCCGGCCCCGGTGGGGCCCAGGAGCGGTTCGGGGTCCGCCCCGACCTCACCTGCCTCGGCAAGATCATCGGCGGGGGGCTGCCGGTGGGCGCCTACGGCGGGCGGCGCGACCTGATGGAGCAGGTGGCGCCGGCGGGGCCGGTGTACCAGGCCGGCACCCTGTCGGGCAACCCCCTCGCGATGGCCGCGGGCGGCTGGGCCCTGTCGAAGCTGACGCCCGATCTCTACGCGCGTCTGGACAAGCTGGGGGCCCGCCTCGCGGCCGGCCTCGCCGACGCGGCGCGGGAGGCGGGGATCGACCTGCAGGTCAACCGGCTCGGCTCGGTGCTGACGCCGTTCTTCACGGCCGCGCCTGTGAGGGACTACGAGAGCGCGGTCGCCGCCGACACCGCCGCCTACGCGCGATTCTTCCGCGGCATGCTGGCCCGCGGCGTCTATCCGCCCCCGTCCCAGTTCGAGGGCTGGTTCCTCTCGGCCGCCCACACCCGCCGCGACGTCGACGAGGCGGTGGCGGCCGCCCGCGCCGTCCTCCAGGGGATGCGCCGACGGCGCCCGCGGGCGGCCGGCACCCGCTGACTGATCGTCCGGCGCAAGCGGGCGTATGCTACGCTTGGCCGAATGAGCACTTTCGTCTCCCGCCCCTCGACTCCATGAGCACCGTCCGACTGCACCGCACCACCGGCGTCCGCGTGGGCGACGTGCAGATCGGCGGCGGCGCGCCCATCGTCGTGCAGTCGATGACCATCACCGACACCGCCGACGCGGCGGCGACGGCCGCGCAGTGCGTCGAGCTGGCCGAGGCCGGCTCCGAGCTCGTGCGGGTCACCGTGAACACCCCGGCGGCGGCGGCGGCGGTCCCCGAGATCAGGCAGCGGATGCTCGACGCCGGCTGCCGCGCGCCCCTCATCGGCGACTTCCACTACAACGGCCATCTCCTGCTCTCGCGGCATCCCGACTGCGCCCGGGCCCTCGACAAGTACCGCATCAACCCCGGCAACGTCGGCACCGGAGCGCGGCGGGACGACCACTTCGCGACAATCTGCCGGATCGCCCGCGACAACGGGAAGCCGGTGCGCATCGGCGTCAACGGCGGGTCGCTCGACCAGGACCTGGTGATGGCGAAGATGCAGGAGAACACCGACCGGCAGCTCGGCCGCGGCTCGGAGGAGATCATCAACGACTGCATGGTCATCTCGGCGGTGGAGTCCACCGCGCTCGCCATCGACGCCGGGCTCGGCGCGGACCGGATCGTGATCTCCTGCAAGGTGTCCTCCCCCCCCGACCTCATCGCCATCTACCGCCGCCTCGCGGCCGAGACGACCCAGCCCCTGCACCTCGGCCTGACCGAGGCGGGCATGGGCATGAAGGGCCAGATATGGTCGGCGGCGGCAATGGGGGTCCTCCTCGCCGCGGGCATCGGCGACACCGTCCGGGTCTCTCTGACCCCGCGGCCGGGCGGCGACCGGCGCGAGGAGGTCTACGCCGCGTGCGAGCTGCTGCAGTCGCTGGGGCTGCGGTCGTTCGCCCCGAGCATCACCGCCTGCCCCGGCTGCGGCCGCACCACCAGCACCACGTTCCAGGAGCTCGCCGAGCGGATCCAGCAGTACGTGCGCGACATGATGCCGGTGTGGAAGACCCGCCACGCCGGAGTCGAGGAGATGCGGGTCGCGGTGATGGGCTGCGTGGTCAACGGCCCGGGCGAGTCGAAGGCCGCGAACATCGGCATCAGCCTCCCCGGCACCGGCGAGGAGCCCACCTGCCCGGTCTACGTCGACGGGCGTCACGCCACGACCCTGCGCGGCTCGTACGACGAGCTCGCGGAGGCGTTCCGCCGGCTCGTGGACGACTACGTGGCGCGGCGCTACACGGAGAAGCCGGCGGGCTGATGCCGGCGCCCGAACCCGTCCGGCTCGTCGCCGTCGACATCGACGGCACCCTCCTCGACAGCGCCAGCCGTCTGCCCGATGCGAACCGGCAGGCGATCCAGGCGGCGGCGGCGCGCGGCATCGAGGTCGTGCTCGCCACCGGACGCGCATTCCACCATGCCCGCCCGGTCGCGGAGCGGCTGGACGCCCCCGTGACCCTGATCGTCAACAACGGCGCCCTCGTCAAGACCCGCGACGGGGACACGCTGGCCCTCCGCCCCGTGCCGCGAGACCTCGCCCGGGGGCTCATCGTCGACACCCGGTCCTTCCGCGAGGGCGCCGCGCTGCTCTTCGACCGGTCCGACGCCCGGCAGTACGCCTACGAGCGCATCGACTGGTCGCATCCGCAGCGAGAGCGGTACTACGACCGCAACCGCGTCTACATGACCAGGGTCGAGCCGCTCGAAACGGCCCTCGACGACGACCCCGTCCAGGTCGCTTTCACCGGGGGGGTCGCCGACATGCGCGTCCTCGCGGGCCGGGTGCGGAGGCTGCCGTGCGCCCGCACCCTCACCGTCACCCTGACCGAGTACGAGCAGCGCGACTTCTCGCTCCTCGACGTCATCGCGGAGGGCTGCTCGAAGGGCGCGGCCCTCGCGGACTGGGCGGCCCGGCGCAACGTCCCGCGGGCCGGGATCATGGCGGTCGGCGACAACCTCAACGACCTCGACATGCTGGAGCTGGCCGGGCATCCCGTCGTCATGGGCAACGCGGTGGCCGAGCTCAAGCGCTGCGGGTGGCCGCTGACGGACGGGCACGACGAGGCGGGGCTGGCCCGGGCGATTCGCGATCGCGTGCTCTGACCGCCCGTGGCGAGAGTCCCCGCTGCATTCGAGCGGCGACGCATCCCGCCTGCGCCCGGCAAGCGTCGCCTTCGGCTCCGATCGCCGCCCAACCGTGCCTGCCGGGCGTCTCCACCGTGAACGGGGCAGACGCCCGGTTGCGTTGCACCCCGGTCGAACGTGCCCGATGTTCTCCCTCGTCGCGCCTTGTCAGGCGGGCGCCCCGCCGCTCTGTGCAGCGCGGGGCTTCATCACGGGCCGCCGACCGCGGGGCGCCCCGGCCGGGTCCGTCGCCACCACGCCGTCACGAGCGCCGCGCCGACGAGCGTGAGGCCGATCGACAGCCCCACCCAGAGGCCGACGATGCCCCAGCCCGCGACGAAGCACAGCCAGTAGCCGACGGGCAGGCCGACGAGCCAGTGGCCGGCGAGGTTGCAGACCATCGGGGTGCGGGTGTCGCCCACCCCCCGCAGCACCCCCGTCGCCACCGCCTGCAGCCCGTCGAAGAGCTGGAAGAACGCGGCCACGAGCAGGAGCGTGACGCCGGCGCGGGTCACGGCGGGGTCGGTCGTGAAGAGCCGCAGGATCGGGTGCGGCGCGAGCACGAAGACGAGGGCGGCGGCGCTCATGAACACGGCCCCGAGGGCGAGGGCGGCCCATCCCGCCCGCCGGGCGCCGGCCGGATCGCGCCGGCCCACGGCGTGTCCCACCCGGACCGCCCCGGCCCCGCCGACGCCCTGCGGCACCATGAAGGTCACGCTGGCGACGTTGAGGACGATCTGGTGGGCGGCGAGGGTGGCCGGCGCCAGCCGCCCGGCGAGGGCGGTGACGACCGCGAACACCCCGAACTCCAGGCTCACCTGCCCCGCCGCCGGCAGCCCGAGCACGGCGAGGCGGCGAATGCGGCGGCGTTCCGGGCGCGGCCACGGGCGGGCGGCGCGCCGCTCGTGGCGCCAGATCGCGGCCCCGAGGAACAGCGCCAGGTAGACGCGCGAGACGACGGTGGCCCACGCGGCGCCGTCGACCCCGAGGGCGGGCGCGCCGAGATGGCCGAAGATGAGCACCCAGTTGGCGGCGGCGTTGATGGCGTTGGCGCTGACCAGGGCCGCCGTCACCCGGGCGGCGAGGCCGACCGCCTGGAGGTACCGGCGGAACGCCGTGTAGCACAGCAGGGGCAGGACGCTCAGGAGAACGATCGAGAAGTACGGCGCGGCGAGCCGCCGGACGGCGGGGTCCATGCCCCAGACGCCGAGGCTCGCCGCCACCGCCCCCGCCACGAGCGTCAGCGGCACCGCCAGCAGCAGCGCGAGGCACGTCCCCTGCACGAGCCACCGCCGGCACTCGTCGGGGCGCCCCCGGCCGTGGGCCCGCGCGACCAGGGGATCGAGCCCCAGCAGCATGCCGATGCCGAACACCACCACCGCGAAGCAGAGGACGCTGCCCACGCCCACCGCCCCGATCTCGGCCGGGCCCAGCCGGCCCACCATCGCGATGTCGACGATGCCCATCGCGATCCAGCCGAGCTCCGCCCCCACGATCGGCGCCGCGAGGCGCATCGTCGGCGGCAGCTCGCGGCGGAGCGCCTGCAGGGGAGGCTTGCCGGGTGAGGAGTCGAGCCGCAAGAGAGCCAGGGGCTTGGCGCCGCGGGAGCTTCACGCCGGTGAAACTCCTGATGCGGTCCAGGGTCGGGGCACCCCGGGAGCCTCGCGTCGGCGCAACGTCCCGAGGCGGCCCGAGGGGTGCGCTACCGCCAGATCATCAGGCGTTCGATCCACGCGACGCGTGTCAGATCGTTGTAGATCACGGTCACCATCAGGGTCATGAGGACCACGAAGCCCGCGAGGAGCATCCGTTCCTTCAGCCGCACGCTGAAGTCGCGGCGGGCCACGCCCTCCATCGCGAGGACGGCGATGTGGCCGCCGTCGAGGATGGGAATCGGCAGGAGGTTCAGAATGCCGAGATTGAGGCTGATCATCGCCATCAACTGGAACAGCGTCACCCAGCCGATCTGGGCCGCGTCGCCCGACAACTGTGCGATGCCCACCGGCCCCACGAGCTGCGACGCCGGGGTCTCCCGCGTCAACAGCCCCCACAGGGTCCGGAAGATGAGCTGCGACCATTCGAGGTTCTGCTCGAGGCTGAGCGCGAACGCCTCGAACAGCCCCGGCTCGACGATGCGCACCTCGTACGGGCTGAAGCTGATGCCGATCATCCAGGCATCGCCGACCCGCTCGGGGGCCACGGCGATCTCCCGCGTGACGCCGTCACGCCGAACCCGGAACGTCAGCGGCTCGCCCGCGCCGGCGTTGATCGCCTCGATCAGCGACTCCTGGGTGACTCTCCGGCCGTCGACGGCCATGATCGCGTCGCCGATCTCGATCCCGGCCTCGCGGGCGGCGGTGGCCTGCGGCGACCACGCGATCACTTGCGGCGAGAGCTCCGGCCCGACGCCGAGATCGCCCAGGTTGTACCTGCCCTGACCGACCGGCGTCACGCGCAGCGCAAGGACCTCGCCGCCGCGCCGCAACGACACCTCGACCTCGCGGTCCGGACGTTCCACGACCGCGAGCATCAGCTCTTCCCACGTGTCGACCGGCCGCCCCGCCACGGTCAGGATGCGATCGCCGGGGAGAATGCCGGCCTCTTCCGCCGCGGAGTCCTCGGCCACCGACCCGATGACCGGCGGCCCCTCCTCGAAGAGCGGGACCTGGGCCCCCTGCAGGAGCACGACGGTCATGACCGCCACCGCGAGCACCACGTTCATCGCGGGCCCGGCGATCAGGACCTGGAAGCGCTGCCACTTGGACTTGGAGAGGAACTCGTCTTCCCGGCCCTCGCGCTTGTCCTCCACCGTCTCGCCCGCCATCTTCACGTAGCCGCCGAGCGGGATCGCGCTGACGCAGTACACCGTGTCGCCCCGCTTCGTCTGCAGGATCTTCGGCCCGAAGCCGAGCGAGAACGTCAGGACGCGCACGCCGTGGTGCCGGGCGACGAGGAAGTGCCCCAGCTCGTGCACGAACACCAGCACGCCGAGGACGAACAGGAAGGCGAGGAGGGTGGTCATCGTTTCGATTGTAACTCGCCGGTGCGGCGGCGGGAATAGCGGGTGGCGCGGGCGTGGGCGGCCCGCACGTCGTCGAGGGTCATGGGGTCCGGCGGCGCCGATTGCTCCGCGTCGTCGAGGGCCCCCGCGATGACGCGGGGGATCGCGGTGAACGCGAGCCGCCCGGCCAGGAACGCCTCGACCGCGACCTCGTTCGCGGCGTTGAGGGCCACCGGCAGGGCCGGCCCGCCGCCGAGCGCCCGGTAGGCGAGCCCCAGGCACGGGAAGCGGTCGAGGTCGGGGGGGCTGAACTCGAGCCGGCCGCAGGCCGCGAGGTCGAGCGGCGGCAGCCCGCTGCCCCACCGGTCGGGCCACGAGAACGCGTACTGGATGGGCAGGCGCATGTCGGTGACCCCCAGTTGGGCGATCACCGATCCGTCGCACAGCTCGACGAGCGAGTGCACCACCGACTGCGGGTGCACGACCACGTCGATGCGGTCGGCCGGCGTGTCGAAGAGCCACCGGGCCTCGATGACCTCGAGCCCCTTGTTCATCAGGGTGGCGGAGTCGACGGTGATCTTGCGGCCCATGCGCCAGGTCGGGTGCTCGAGGGCGTCGGCCGGCCGGACGTCCTCGAGGCGCTCGGCGCTCCAGCCGCGGAACGGCCCGCCGGACGCGGTCAGCAGCAGCCGCCGGACCTCCGCCGGGGGCCGTCCGTGCAGGCACTGGTGGATGGCGTTGTGCTCGCTGTCGACCGGCAGCACCGCGACCCCGCGCCGGCGCGCCGCCGCCATGACGAGGCCGCCGGCCATGACGAGGACCTCCTTGTTGGCGAGGGCGACGGTCTTCCCCGCCTCGATCGCCGCGAGCACCGCGTCGAGGGCCGTCGTCCCCGTGGTCGCGAACAGCACGAGGTCGACGGCGGGGTGCGTGGCCGCCGCGAGCAGCCCGTCGGCGCCGCTCGCGGCGTGCTCGATGCCCGCCCGGACCGGAGCCGGCAGCGCCGCCTGCACGGCGGCCAGCCCCGCGTCGGCGGCGACCGAGACCACCCGCGGCCGATGGCGCCCCACCTGCTCCGCGAGCCGGGTCACGTTGGCGCCGGCCGCGAGGGCGACGACCTCGATGCGATCGGGATGCGCCGATGCCACCGACAGGGCGCTGACGCCGATGGAGCCGGTCGACCCGAGAATCGCGATGCGTCTCACGAGGGCTGCTCCGCCCGCGGCGGTCGGCCGGGGCGATCCCGGCCCCACGCCGCGCCTCCGGATCGGCCCTCCCCGCCGGAGATGCGCATCACCCGGCGGGCGGCGGGAGCCCCGGCGGACCGCAAGGCGACCGCGCCCGACGAGACGCGGGGAGGACACGGATTGGGCATTCGTCAACCGCGGACCGCTATGCCGTCCGCCCGAAGCATGCAGTCAGCCGGGATGCACCGTCGCCGCGGACGGGCATCACCGGTACACCCGGTCGAGGAGTTGCAGCATCAGGTAGAAGCCCGGCCCGGCGAACAGGAGGCCGTCGATGCGATCGAGCAGCCCGCCGTGGCCGGGGATGAGGGCCGAGGCGTCCTTGACGCCCGCCCCGCGCTTGAGCTGCGACTCGAAGAGGTCGCCGGCGATGCCCAGGCCGGCGACGACCACGCCGAGGAGCGCGCCGAGCGCCGGCCGGGCGCTCAACGAGGCGTGCGCGAAGAAGCCCGCCGCGGCCATCACCCCGCCCCCCGCGGCCAACCCGAACAGGGCCCCCTCGACCGTCTTGCCGGGGCTGATGGCGGCGGCCAGCGGGGTGCGCCCCAGCCACCGCCCCCCGTAGTACTGGGCCGTGTCGCTGGCCACGATCAACCCGAGTAGCAGGAGGACGACCATCGGACCGGCCGACGTGCTCACGGCCGCGACCGCCCCCAGCGGGAGACCGATGTACAGCAGCGGAAACGCCGTTGCGGCGGCGTCGCCGAGCACCCGTTCGCCGCGCCCCGCCGACAGGCTCACCGCGCCGACCGCGAGCAGCGCAGCGAGCAGCACGGGCGCCGCCGCGCCGTACGCCACGCCGGCCACGGTGGCGGCGACGCCGGCGGCCGCCGCACCGCGGAACACCCGGGCGCCGTAAGCGGCGGCGAGCCCGGCGTACTCGTGCAGCGCCACCAGCGCCGCCACCGACGCGAGCGCCACGGTGGCGGCCGGGGGCAGGAAGCGGATCACCGCGACCACCACCGGCAGCAGCGTCAGGGCGCTCAGGACGCGCCTCATCCCGCCGTAATCCCCGCCGGGCTCCCGGCGCCCGGCCCGAGGGCGACCATCGGCATCCTACCCTCCGGCCGCCACCGGCCGGGTGATCCCCCCGTAGCGCCGATCGCGCTTCTGGAAGCTGACGATCGCCTCGAGGAGATGCCGGGCCCGGAAGTCGGGCCAGAGGGTGTCGGTGACCCAGATCTCCGAGTACGCGATCTGCCACAGCAGGAAGTTGCTCACCCGCATCTCGCCGCTCGTGCGGATCAGCAGATCGGGGTCCGGTTGCCCCGCCGTGTGGAGGAACCCGGCGAAGCGCCGCTCGTCGAGGTCCGACGGACGGACCCCGTCCGCGATGGCCCGCCGCGCCGCCTCGACGATCTCGGCCCGCCCACCGTAGTTCAGCGCGATGTTGAAGAGCATGCCGCGGTTGCCGCGGGTGCGCTCCTGCCCCATGTCGAGCTCGCGCCGGACGTCGGCGGGCAGCTTCTCCTGGCACCCGATGACCCGAAAGCGGATGTCGTTGTCGAGAAGCGTCTGCAGCTCGAGCCACAGGTACCGCTTGAGCAACCCCATCAGCACCGACACCTCGGCGGGAGGCCGCTTCCAGTTCTCGACCGAGAACGCGTAGAGGGTGAGGACCCGTATCCCCATCCGGGCGGAAGCCTCCACCACGTCCCGGACCGAGTCGATGCCCGCCCGATGGCCCTCCACCCGGGGAAGCTGCCGCCGGGCCGCCCACCGGCCGTTGCCGTCCATGATGACGGCGACGTGCATCGGCAGGCGGTCGAAGTCCACCTCCCGGGCGAGGGAGGCTTCCCGCGAGCCGGCCGGGGCCCAGGTCAGCAGATCTTCGAGACTCATCCGCGCACTATTCGGGGGCCGCCGCGCGATCCGGCCGGACCGCGGGCCGCAACCGCCCACGCTTGATGATACGGAACCGTCCGCGCCCCGTTCAAGCCGACGCAGGCAACGGCGAGCTGAAAGAAGCCCGGCGGGACGCATCACCGGTCGTAATGCAGCGGCCTGTTCAGCGCGGGCTCCCATGCGCCGGCCGGGCCCGGACGGGGTCCGGGCCGGCGCCGTCCCGGGGCGTCGTCACCGCGGGTACTCGACCCCGACCAGAAAGAGGCCCCGGGGGGGCGCGGTCGGTCCCGCCTCGCGGCGATCCGCGGCGCGCAGCGCCCGGTCGACCTCTTCCGGACCGCGCCGGCCCCGGCCCACGTCGACGAGGGTCCCCGCGATGGTCCGGACCATGTGCCGGAGAAAGCCGCTTCCCCGCACCTCGATGACGGTCATGTCCGCGCCGCCGTCCGCCCCGGCCCGGGCGCCGGGGGAGACGCGGCGGACGGTGAGGTCGAACAACGTGCGCACGGTGGTGCCGACGCTGCTGCCGGCGGCCTGGAAGGCGGCGAAGTCGTGCTCGCCGACGAGCGTCCGGCCCGCCTCCGCCATGGCCTCCACGTCCAGCCGGTCCCGGACGTGCCAGGCGTATCGCCGGAGGAACGGGCTCATGAACGGGCCGTGCGCGAGACGATAGCGGTAGGACTTGGCGACGGCGTCGAAGCGCGCGTGGAACGTGTCGGGGGCCGCCTCGCTCGCGACCACGCGGATGTCCGCCGGGAGCCCTGCGTTCAACGCGCGGGCCAGCGCCCCGGGGTCGATGCCGGCGTCGAGGCGAACCCCCGCCACCTGGCCGAGGGCGTGGACCCCGGCGTCCGTCCGTCCCGCGCCGACGACGGAGACCGGCGCCCCCGCGATGTCGCGGAGCACCGTCTCGAGGCATCCCTGAATCGAGACCCCGGCCGCCTGCCGCTGCCAACCGACGTACTCCGTGCCGTCGTAGGCGACGGTCAGCTTGAGCGTGTGCATCACGACCGCCGCCAGGGGCCTTCGCCGTGGAACGGCGCGGACCCCCGCAGCCTGGTTTGGGCGCCGGGCGGAGCCGCGGGCGACGATCGGCGGGCTACGGCGGCCGCGAGCCGGGGCCGGCCAGGGCTCCCCGCGGGCGCGGCTGGCCAGAGTATACCCCTGCCGCGGCGGCGGCCGGTCGCGGCCGGGCCGGACGCATGGTGCCCGAACGCCGTCCGGACGCACGCCGGCGCCACGCCTCCGCGGTAGCTCCCGCTTCACCGTCCCCCGGGTGCACGGCGGCGGATGGTATGCTCGGTAACCGAGGCATGACATGACCAAGCCGTCCAACCTCGTGCAGGGCACGCTCGACCTGCTGATCCTGAAGATCCTCGATCTCGAGCCGATGAACGGGTGGGCCCTGAGCCAGCGCCTCAAGCAGGTCTCGAACGACGTGCTGCGGGTCAGCGACGGCTCGCTCTACCCCGCCCTCCACAAGCTCGAGCAGCAGGGCTGGATCGCGGCCGAGTGGCGGGAGACGAGCAACCGCCGGCGCGGGAAGACCTACGCGCTGACCCCGCCCGGACGCCGGTACCTGCGGCAGGAGTCGGAGAGCTGGGAGCGGCTGTCGCAGGCCATCACCCGCGTCGTGCGGTTGACGGAGGTCTGAGCGGCTGGCCGCCACGCCGGCCCCGGAAGCGCCGCGGGTCCGCGTCACGCCACCGCTCACGGTCCTGCCTCGGCGGTGCCGGCGACCGCCGGCGGCGCGGCCGCCGCCACGCGGACGGGGCCGGTCCCCCCCGGGACTTCGGCGCGGAACGAGCCGGCAAGAACTTGAGCCCTTCGCGAACGTCATATACAGGAGACGGCACGTCGCCGAGCGAGGCGGCGTTCAGGCCATCGCCAACCGGCGGGGACGCCGGAACAACGCTTCGGTGTCAGGAGACGGAGATGCGCAGACTGGTGGTCACCATGCTCATGACGCTCGCGCTGGCGGGCCTGCACCCCACGCGCGGCAACGCCCAGACGCCGGGGGGGCCTCCCGCCGCCGCCCCGCCCGGCGCGGCGTCCGCGGGCGGCGTCATCCTGCCCCAGCCCGCCCTCCAGCCGGCCCGCCCGGTGCGCCGCCTGTCGATCGAGGAGGCGGTGACCCTGGCCCTGGAGCAGAACCTCGACCTGCGGGTCGAGCGCATCAACCCGCTGATTCAGGACGCGTTCGTCGCCGAGGCGCGGTCGGTGTACGCCCCCACCCTGTCGACGACGCTCACCGGCGACGACTTTGACCGCCCCGCCGGCAACATCTTCGACGGCGGCGACGTGGTGACGAACCGCTACGTGCGGGACGACGTGGGCCTCGTGCAGCAGGTGCCCTGGAAGGGCGGCCAGTACTCGGCGGGATGGAGCGGCCAGCGCTCGACCACGACCAACGTCTTCACGAGCTTCAACCCGCTGCTGCAGTCGACCCTGAACCTGAACTACACCCAGCCGCTCGTGCGCGACTTCGGCATCGACGGCTTCCGCCAGCAGATCGCGATCAGCCGCGCGAACCGGGACCTCTCCGACATCGACCTCCGGCGCACCGTCGTCGCGACCGAGCGCACCGTCCGCAACGCCTACTGGCAGCTCGTGTTCGCCCGGTCGTTCCTCGAGGTCCAGCGCCAGTCGCTGGCCCTCGCGGAGGAGTCGCTGCGCAACAACCGCACCCGGGTCGAGGTCGGCACCATGGCCCCCATCGACATCGTCGAGGCCGAGAACGAGGTCGCGCGGAACATCGAGGCCGTGATCCGGGCCGAGGCGGACCTCGAGCGCGCCGAGGACCAGTTGCGGACCCTGGTGTTCGACCCGCGGGACACGCCCGACTTCTGGTCAATCAGCCTCCAGCCCAGCGACAACCCGGTGCTGCTGGCACGCGAGATCGACGCGGACGCGGCCATCCGCAGCGCCCTCCTGAACCGGACCGACCTCGACGCCCTCGACAGGAACCTGGAGATGACCGACACCGACATCCGCTACTTCCGCAACCAGCAACTGCCCGCGGTGGACCTGCAGGTCGACTACCGGCTGACGGGGCAGGGCGGGGAGCGGCTGATCCGGGCCGGCGGGTTCCCCGGCACCGTCGTGGGCCGGGAGCAGAGGTCGTTCGGCAGCACCCTCGGCGACATCCTGGCGAACGAGTTCCCGAATTGGACGGTCGGGGTGACCGTCTCCTACCCCTTCGGGACGAGCGCGGCCGACGCCGCCCTCGAGCGATCCAGGCTCGAACGGTCCCGGAGCGAGGCGAGCCGGCGGAGCCTCGAGCTGCGCATCGCGGCCGAGGTGAGGGACGCGGCCCGGAGCGTGCGCACCAACCTGCAGCGGGTGGAGGCCACCCGGGTCTCGCGGGAGCTGGCGGAGCGCCGCCTCGAGGCCGAGCAGCGCAAGTTCGAGGTGGGCCTCTCGACCAACTTCCTGGTGTTCCAGGCCCAGCGCGACCTCGCGACGGCGCGCAACACCGAGCAGCAGGCCATTCTCGACTACATCCGGTCGCTCGTGGACTTCGAAGCGGTGCAGGAGATCCCCCTGGGCGGGGTGATGCCGTGACCCTCAGCCGCCGACCCGGTCTCCCGGCGGCCGGCGGCGCCGCCGGCCGCCGGGCCGGCACACCCCCCGCAACGGGCAGCGGTCGTCGCGTTGCGGCCGCTCGAAGCCGCAGGCCTCCATCATGCCGAGGTGGCACAGCGAGAAGTCGAAGCGGACCGGGTCGGCGGGGTCGAGCCGCCGGAGCGAGTCGGTGATCTCGCGGGCCATCGCCCAGCCGGGGCTGCGGTAGCGGGTGAGCCGCAGGCACCGCCCCACCCGGATCACGTGGGTGTCGAGGGGCACGACGAGGCGGGAAGGCGCGAGCCCCGACCACGCCCCGAGGTCGACGGCGTCGCGGCGGACCATCCAGCGCAGGAACAGGTTGAGCCGCTTGCAGGCGCTGCCGCCCGACGGACGCGGGAAGAACCACGCCGCCCGCCGGCGGCGGCCGCCGCCGTAGACCGGCGAGAGATCGACGGCGAGGGCCCGCGCCGCGAACCGGTCGAGCCCCGGCCCGATGTCGGGCGCGGACGGGTCGTCGCCCTCCAGGAAGAAGCGCTCGATGGAGCCCGAGGCCGCGAGCATGTGCCTGAGGATCCAGAGCAGGGCGGCGACGTCCGCACCGCGGATCCAGCGGTGGACGAACCGGCGCAGGGCGGCGGCGTCCCGCGCCGGGTCGAAGCGCCGCACGAACGCGGCCGGGCGTGGGCCGAGCACCGCCAGCACCGCCTCGATGGACTCCAGCACCGACGCGACCCGGCCGAACGCGAGGCCCGCCGCGCAGAACGCCACCACCTCGCGATCCGCGGGCGCGGGGTACCGCCGCACGAGGTGGACGGGGTCGACGGCCGACTCGGGATGATCGAACGTCCGGTACAGGCCATCGAGAGGCGCGGCGAGACGGCGGAGCACGGAGGCCGGCACCCGACGGCGGGGCATCAGGCGCGGGCCGGGGCGCCGGCGGCGCCACCGCCGGCGTTCCCGTCGCCGCCCGCGGCGTCGACCCCGCCGGAAGCGCGGGTACGGCTGGAAGCGTCGGCACCGTCAGCGACGCCGCCGCCTCTTGCGGCGAGGAAGGCCCCGGCCCCGGCAACCGCGTCGTTGGCGTACACGGTCCGCCCGCCGACCATCGTGGCCGCCACCGCGCCCCGGAGCGACCACCCGTCGAAGGGGGTGTTGCGGGCCAGCGAGCGGAACGCGCGGGCGTCAACGGTGACGGGCAGGTCGGGGGCGAGCACGGTGACGTCGGCCGGGGCCCCCTCGGTCAGCGCGCCGCCCTCGACCCCGAGGATGCGCGCCGGATTGGCGGAGAGCAGCCCGACGAGGCGGCCCAGCGACACGTGCCCCGCGTGCACGAGCCGGTCCAGGCACACCGACACCGCGGTCTCGAGGCCGATGACCCCGAACGGGGCGCGGTCGAACTCGACGAGCTTCTCGTCGAGGTGATGCGGCGCGTGGTCGGTGGCCACGCAGTCGACGGTGCCGTCGGCGAGGGCGGCGAGCAGGGCCTCCACGTCGGCGGCGCCGCGCAGGGGCGGGTTCGTCTTGCAGTTGGTGTCGTAGCCGGCCAGCCGCTCGTCGGTCAGGGTCAGGTGATGCGGCGTGACGTCGCAGGTGACCGGGACCCCGCGCGCCTTCCCGGACCGCACCGCCCTGAGCGTACCGCGGGTGCTCACGTGCGCGAGGTGGACCGGCGCCCCCGTCAGCCCGCTCAGCGCCACGTCGCGCTCGGCCGCGATCTCCTCGGCCGCCGCGGGCATGCCGCGCAACCCCAGCAGCGCCGCCGTCGCGCCCTCGTGGGCGACCCCGCCGTCGCTGAGGGCGGCGTCCTCGCAGTGGTCGATGACCGCCATGCCGCACATCGCGGCGTACTCGAGGGCGCGCCGCATCAGGATCGCGTCGGCCACGGGGCGCCCCGCGTCGGAGACGGCGACGCAGCCGGCGTCGCGCAGCTCGCCGAGGGCCGCGAGCTGCCGCCCCGCCCGCCCCTTCGTCACCGCCCCGATCGGGTGGACCCGCGCGAGGCCGGCCCCGGCCGCCCTCGCGAGGATGAGCCCCGTCACGCCGGCCTCGTCGTTGGCGGGCTCGGTGTCGGGCGTGCAGGCGACGGCGGTGAAGCCTCCGGCGACGGCGGCCGCCGCCCCCGTCGCGACCGTCTCCTGGTGCTCGGCCCCGGGCTCGCGCAGGTGGGCGTGCATGTCTATGAAGCCGGGGCACACCACGCAGCCGGCGGGGACGTCGACGACCACGGCCCCCGGCCCCGCCTCGAGGCCGGGCCCGACCCGCGCCACGCGGCCGTCCCGGATCAGCACGTCGGCGGCACCGTCGAGGCCGGCGGCGGGGTCGACGACGCGCCCCCCCCTCAGAATCGTGGTCCGTTCACTCACCGGCCCGACCCCGGCCCGCTCGCGCCGGCGGGCCCGACCCCGCCGGAAACGGGCCTCGACGTCGGCACCCGCACCGTCCGCGGCGCCGGATCCTCCACCACGTCGAGCGCCGGACCGCCGGCCGTCCCCGCCGCCTCCCCCCGGCGGCTCTCCGCCAGCAGGTACAGCACCGCCATGCGGACCGCGACCCCGTTGGCCACCTGCTCGAGAATGACCGACCGGGACCCGTCGGCGACCTCCGGCGCGATCTCGACCCCGCGGTTCATCGGCCCCGGGTGCATGACGATGGCGTCGGGCGCGGCGCGGCGCAGCCGGTCCCGGGTCATCCCGAAGCGCTGGAAGTACTCGCGCAGCGACGGGAAGAAGTGGCCGCGCATGCGCTCGAGCTGCACGCGGAGCAGCATGACGACGTCGGCCCCCTCGACCGCCTCGTCCACCGACGTGGTCGCGCGCACCCCGAGCCGCGCCATGTCCGGCAGCATCAGGGTGGCCGGCCCGCACGCGCGGACGTCGGCCCCGAGGGCCCGCAACAGCAGCAGGTTCGACCGGAACACCCGGCTGTGCAGCAGGTCGCCGATGATGGCGACCCTGAGCCCGGCGAACCCGCCCTTGTGCTCGCGGATCGTGAACGCGTCGAGAAGGGCCTGGGTCGGATGCTCGTGCATGCCGTCGCCGGCGTTGATGACGCGGGCCCCGCACAGGCGCGCGACGAGGTGCCCCGCCCCCGCCGAGGCATGCCGCAGGACGATCATGTCGGGGGCCATCGCCTCGAGGTTGCGGACGGTGTCGGCCAGCGTCTCGCCCTTCGAGACGCTGGAGCCGGTGGCGGCGATGTTCACGGTGTCGGCGCTGAGCCGCTTCTCGGCGATCTCGAACGAGATCCGCGTGCGGGTGCTGGGCTCGAAGAAGAGGTTGACGACGGTGTGGCCGCGCAGGGCCGGCACCTTCTTGATCGACCGCGTCCCGACTTCCTTCATGGCCTCCGCGGTGTCCAGCACCAGCAGGATCTCGTCGGGCGACAGGTCCGCCACGCTCAGCAGGTCCTTCGTCCGGAGGCGGGCGGGCACGTCGAGCGGCAACGGCGGATCGGCGGCGCGGCGGGACGGCTCGGCGGTGGGCGTCATCGCTCGATGACCACCTCGTCGCGGCCCTCGACCTCCTCGAGGCGGACCTGGACGCTCTCGTCCGGCGAGGTGGGAATGACCTTGCCGACGTAGTCGGCCTTGATGGGGAGCTCGCGGTGCCCCCGGTCCACAAGCACGATCAACTGGATGGCGCGGGGACGACCGAAGTCGATGAGGGCGTCGAGGGCGGCCCGGATGGTGCGGCCCGTGTACAGCACGTCGTCGACGAGCAGGATGCGGCGGTCGTCTATGGAGAAGTCGATGTCGGTCCGGCGCAGGATCGGCTGCGGACCGACCTGGCTGCGCATGAGGTCGTCGCGGTAGAGGGTGATGTCGAGGGCCCCGGTCGGCACCCGGACCCCGGTTATGCCGTGCAACCCGTCCGCCAGGCGCCGCGCGATCGGAGCCCCGGCGGTGCGGATGCCGACCAGCCCGAGATCATCGAAGGTGCGATGACGCTCGGCCACCTCGTGGGCGATTCGGGTAATCGTGCGCGCGACCTGCTCGGCCGCCATCACCACCGGCACGGGACCTCCGCGGCTCCGGGCGGCGCAGCCAACGGTGGACTGGAATCGCAGCCGGTCACCGCCCCCGGCGGGGCCTGCCGCCGGCGGCGGGAAAGCCTCCGCATTGTAGCGCCCCGCCTCGACGGCGCGCAACCGCGCCGCTCGCGGGGGCGGGAGCGCCCGCGGGCTCGCCGGCAGCCCGCGGGCTGCTATGATCGCCGCGTCATGCCCGTCGATGTGGACGCGATCGTCCTGTCGAACACCCGCCTGTCGTCCGACTACAACGTCCTCGGCCTGGCCGCCCCCGCCGTCGCGGCGCGGGCCGAGCCGGGACAGTTCGTGATGGTGAAGCCCGGCCCCGGGGACCATCCGCTGCTCCGGCGACCGTTCTCGGTCTTCGAGGTGCTCGACGACGGCGAGGGACGCGTCACCGGGCTGTCCCTGTTGAACAAGCGCATCGGGGTCACCACCCGCACCCTCTTCGGCCTCGAGCCGGGGGCCGCCGTCCGCTGCCTCGGCCCCCTCGGCCGGCCGTTCACCCCCGCCGCGCCGCCGGAGCGGGCGTGGATGGTCGCCGGCGGCGTCGGCCTCGCGCCGTTCCACACCCTCGCGGTCGCGCTCCGCGCCCGCGGCGTCGAATCGACGCTGTTCTACGGCGCCCGCTCCGCCGGCGAGCTGTTCCACCTCGACGCGTTCCGGCGGCTCGGGGTCCGGCTGGCGCTGGCCACCGACGACGGGAGCCGCGGCGACCACGGACTCGTCACCGTGCCCCTGGAACGGGCCCTCGGCCGGCTCGACCCCGCGGCGCCGCTGCGGCTCTACGCGTGCGGACCGACGCCGATGATGCGCGCGGTGACGGCCATCGCGCACGCCCGCGGGCGCCGGACCGAGGTGTCGCTGGAGCCGGTGATGGGCTGCGGCCTCGGCGGCTGCTACAGTTGCGTGGTGCCGGTGCGGCGCAACGCCGCGCCCCCCCGCTTCGTCCGCGCCTGCCTGGACGGACCGGTCTTCGACGGCGCGACGGTGGTCTGGGACGGGCCGGGGGAATGAGCGTCGATCTGTCGGTGGACGTCGGGGGAGGCCTCAGGCTCGCGAACCCCTTCATCGCGGCCAGCGGGTGCTTCGGCTACGGCGTCGAGTACGCCGGGATCGTGGACCTCTCCACCCTCGGCGCGGTCGCGGTGAAGGGGCTCTTCCTCGACGAGCGGGAGGGGCACCCGCCGGAGCGCATCGTCGAGACCCCGAGCGGGATGCTCAACGCGATCGGCCTGCAGGGCATCGGGGTCCGACGCTTCGTGGCGGAGAAGCTGCCGCCGCTGCGTGAGCGCGGCGCGGTGGTGCTCGTCAACATCTGCGGCTCGACCATCGACGAGTACGCCGAGATCGCGCGGATTCTCGACGACGCCGAGGGGGTGGCGGCGATCGAGCTGAACATCTCGTGCCCCAACATCCGGAAGGGCGGGATGATGTTCGGCTGCTCGCTGCGCGGCACCCACGACGTCGTCGCCGCGGTGCGAAGGGTCACCCGCCTCCCCCTCATCCCGAAGCTGACCCCGAACGTGACCGACGTCGCCGCGTTCGCGGTGACGGCGCGCGACGCCGGCGCCGACGCCGTCTCGCTCGTCAACACGTTCCTGGCCATGGCCATCGACGTCGAGACCCGCCGGCCGCGGCTCTCGAACGTGATGGGCGGGCTGAGCGGCCCCGCCATCCGCCCCATCGCCGTCCGCATGGTGCACGAGTGCCGCCAGGCGGTGTCGCTTCCCCTCATCGGCATGGGCGGCGTCATGAACGCCGACGACGCCCTGGAGTTCCTCATCGCCGGCGCCACCGCGGTCCAGGTGGGCACCGCCAACTTCGTCGACCCGTTCATCTGGGAAAAGCTGAGGGCGGGCCTCACCGGCTATCTGGAGCGCCACGGGATGGCCGGGGTGACGGAGGTCGTCGGCTCGCTGGACCTCTCGACCCGCGGCGCGGAGCCCCCCGAGGCGTCATGCAGTTGACGCTCTACACCCGTCCCGGGTGCCGGCTCTGCGAGGAGATGAAGGCGGTGATCCGCCGTGTGCAGGGTCAGGTGGCGTGCGGGCTGGACGAGGTGGACATCTCCCTCGACGAGACGCTTCTCCAGCGGTACCGGGACCACATTCCGGTCCTGCTCGCGGACGGGGTCGAGGTCGCCCGCACCCGCACGGGGGTCGCCGATCTGCTGCGGGCGCTCGCCTCCCCGTGCGGCGGCGAGAGACGCGCGCCGGCCGCGCGCCGCCCGAACGAACGCTGAGCGGCGGGAGACGGCCGGCCCGCACGGACGCGCGCGGCACCTCGTACAGCCGGAACGGGCGTGGGCGGGAGGAACCCGCGCACACCCGTTCACTACGGTCGATCGACACGTGCCCGGCGCGGCGGAATGCGCCGCCCCGAGCCTACTTCGCGATGACGTTGAAGTGGCCGCGGCGGTTCTGCGACCAGCAGCCTTCCGTCGAGTCGGTGCAGAACGGCGACTCCTCGCCGCGGCTCGTCGTCTGAATGCGCCCCGCGGCCACGCCGAGGCTCATCAGGTAGTCGCGGACGGAGGCGGCGCGGCGCTCGCCGAGGGCGAGGTTGTACTCGTTCGTCCCGCGCTCGTCGCAATGGCCCTCGACGAGCACCGTGGTCGAGGTCCACCGCTGCATCCACTCGGCGTTCCGCTGCAGCGTGGCCTGTCCCGCGGGCAGCAGCTCGGACTGGTCCAGCTCGAAGAACACCGGCGCGAGCGGCGCCGAGGCATTGAGCTCGTCCAGCGACATCCGCGCGAACAATTCCTCTTCCGTCAGGGGCGGCGGAGGCGGAGGCGGAGGAGGCGGAGGAGGCGGAGGAGGCGGAGGCGGCGGAGGCGGTGCCGGCGGAGGCGGCGGAGGCGGCTCGGGCGGCGGATTGTCCGCGCATCCCGCGGCGCCCAGCCCGAGCACGAGGCCCAAGCAGACAGTGACTAGCCAATTTGACGACTTCATATGTGGCGTCTCCTGTTCTCAGCGCCCCGGCACCGATGGACAGGCATCCCGGGGACTGGCAGCTCCTGACAACCGCAGCCTCGGCATTTTCCACCCGGCGCGGCATCCCGGCGGTCCCCGAACCGCTGTCCGGCCGGCCGGTATGCTCCCTCGTCACCCCTGATCCCGCGCGTCCCGCGACGCCCGCCCCGAGGCCCGAACTGCCCGCCTCGGGCGCCCGGCGCCCGGACACACGACACCAGAGGCGCACAGCTTACAAAGGAACCGAGAAATCTGTCAAACCGGGTCACGGAGACCGCGCCGCGAGCGCCGATGCTACGATGTCGTCCGTGCCCCTCTCGACGACCGGCGCGCGCACCGTGCTCCTCGCCAGCGGCGACGCCGGCATCCGCGATCGGTTCTCCGGGCCCCTGCACGACGCCTCGCACCGCACGCTCGAGGCGACCCGCGCCTCGGCCCTGCTGGACCGCCTCGGGGCCGAGGAAGCGCCGATCGACCTCCTCCTTCTCGACCTGCGGCTCGGCGACGACGGGACCGCCCTGTTCCGGCAGGTGCGCGCGCGCGCGGGCCGGCTCCCGATCATCGTCTTCAGCGGGTCGGTGGACAGCGCCGCCGCGGTGCGCGCCCTCGCGCCCCTCGGCGTCGCCGGCTACGTGAACGAGCACTGCGATGCGCAGGACGTGCTGCCGTCGCTGGCCCCTCATCTGTTCCCCGACAACTTCAACCGGCGCAGCGGCCCCCGCGTCGTCCTCGCCATCCCCGTCTCGTACCGGGTCGACCGGACCATCGCCACCGCGGTGACCCTGAACATCGGCGGCGGCGGGCTCGCGGTGCGCACCATGAACCCGTTGCGGCCCCCCGCCAAGGTCCACACCCGGTTCCGCCTCCCCGGGTCGGCCCTCGACGTCGAAGCGCAGTGCCGGGTGGCGTGGAGCGACCCGCGCGTCGGCATGGGCCTGCAGTTCGAGCGCGTGGACCCCGCGGACCAGGCCGCCATCGACGACTACGTCGACCGGCACCTCGAGGACACCCCGCCGGCCGAGGGGGAGGAAGCCTGACATCGGACGGCCGGCGCCGCTTGCGAACCGGCGGGGCGGGCACTAGAATGTCGTCGGCACCCTGGGCCGGCTGGAACGTCTTTTCTTCCAGGCTCTGCGTCTAAACCACCATCACCGGCGCGGCCGGCCTCCGCTCGCGGCCAGGAGTCCGTGGCGCGGAACCGCGTGGACTCCGGGCAGGGTCGGTTGGGCGGCAGGCGGAGCCCCGGACGAAGACTGGCGGGCGGGTTGCGGTACGGCGTCCCGTTCGCGAGGGAGAGCGCATCGTGGTCGAAGTGCAGCACGTGACCAAGCGGTACGGCTCGTTCACGGCCGTGGACGACCTGAGCTTCGAGGTCGAGCCGGGCGAGATCCTGGGCTTTCTCGGCCCGAACGGCGCCGGCAAGACCACGACCATGCGCATCCTGACCGGCTATCTGCCCGCCACCGAGGGCAGCGCCCGGGTCGCGGGCTTCGACGTCTTCGAGGAGCCCGTCGAGGCCAAGCGCCGGACCGGGTACCTGCCGGAGACCCCGCCCCTCTATCCGGAGATGACGGTCGCCGAGTACCTGCACTTCGTCGCCCGCATCAACGGCATCGGGGCCGGCGACCGGCCCGCGCGGGTCGGCGCGGCGATGGAGCGCACCAGCGTCGCGGACATGGCCGGGCGCTACTGCGGCACGTTGTCCAAGGGGTACCGCCAGCGCGTGGGCCTCGCCCAGGCCCTTCTCCACGAGCCGGACGTGCTGATTCTCGACGAGCCGACGGCCGGGCTCGACCCCAGGCAGATCATCGAGACGCGGCGGCTCGTCACCGAGCTCGCCGGCGACCACACCGTCATCCTGAGCACCCACATCCTGCCCGAGGTGTCCCAGACGTGCCAGCGGGTCGTCATCATCAACCGCGGCCGGGTGGTTGCGGTCGACAGCCCCGACAATCTCACGGCGCGGCTGCAGGGCTCGCAGAGCCTGTACCTGCAGATCGACAGCGGGGGCGACGATCCCTTGCCGGCCCTCCGGGACGTTCCCGGCGTGGCCGCCGTGTCGGCGGCCGACCGGCGGGACGGCGCAACGGGGTTCCAGATCGAGATCGCCCCGGGGCGCGACGTGCGGCGCGACGTGTCGCGCACCGTGGTGACGAACGGCTGGGGCCTGCTCGAGCTGCGGGCGCAGCAGATGAGCCTGGAGGACATCTTCCTGCAACTGACCACGGAGGAGGCCGCCGGCGAGCCGGACGGGACCGGCCTCGGCGGCGCGCCCGAGGGCGGCGGCGCGCCCGAGGGCGGCGCGACCGACGCCCCGGATGAGCCCGAGAGCGCCTCGGCCGAGGCGGAGGAGCAGAGGAATGGCTAACATCCTGGCCCTGGCCGGCAAGGAGCTGCGGGCGTACTTCGTCTCCCCCATCGCCTACGTGCTGCTGGTGTTCTTCGCCCTCCTGTTCGGCTGGTTCTACGTGGCCAGCGTGAACGTCATGGTCCAGTTGAGCATGGGCCAGTTCGGCATGGGGCCGCAGGTCGTCAACATCAACGAGTTCATGATCCGGCCCCTGTTCGGCAACACCGCGGTCATCCTGCTGTTCCTGCTGCCGATGCTGACCATGCGGTCGTTCGCCGAGGAGAAGCGCTCCGGCACCATGGAGCTGCTGCTGACGTCGCCGCTGACCGACGTCCAGATCATCCTGGGCAAGTTCCTCGGGGCGCTTGCCCTGTACTGCCTGATGCTGGCCATCACGCTGCTGCACATCGGCCTGCTGTTCTGGTACGGCGAGCCGGAATGGGGACCGGTCGCCAGCGGCTACCTCGGCCTGCTCCTGATGGGCGGCGCGTTCATCTCGGTCGGCCTCGCCATCTCGAGCACCACGAAGAACCAGATCGTGGCGGGGGTCGCGACGTTCGCGGTGCTGCTGCTCTTCTGGATCATCAACTGGATCGGCGACGCCTCGGGCACCACGTCCCAGGCGGTGCTCGCGTACCTCTCGATCCTCGAGCACTTCGACGACTTCTCGAAGGGCGTCATCGACACGAAGCACGTGACGTACTACCTCAGCTTCATCGCGGTCGGCCTGTTCCTGACCGCGAAGTCGATGGACCAGGAACGCTGGAACGGCTAGGAGCTCCTCACCCCCACCCCGATGCTGAACAGAATCCTCGGTTTCCTCGGCTGGGCGGGCTCCCTGCTCGTCTTCGCGGCGGTGCTCGCGTGGCTGGTCGCGCCCGAGCTGGAGGCCTTGCGCCGGACGCTGGCCCTCGCCGGCCTCGCCTGCATCCTCCTGTACGGCGCCGCGCACTGGCGCGAGGTCAGCCGGTCGTTCGGGCGGCGGCAGACCCGCTACGGCGCCCTCGCCGGCACGAGCATCCTCCTGGTGACGGCCATCGTCGTGGGCCTGAACTACGTGCTCGCCCGCCAGAACCTGCGCTGGGACCTGACCGCGGGGGGGCAGTACTCGCTGTCCGACCAGACCCGGCAGGTGCTCGACACCCTCGCCGGACCGGTGCGGATCATCGTCTTCGCACGCGAGCCGGACTTTCCCCGGTACCGGGACCGGCTCGACGAGTACGCCTACCAGACCGGCCGCGTCACCGTCGACTACGTCGACGCGGACCGGCAGCCGATGCTGGCCCGCCAGTACGAGGTGCAGACCTACGGCACCATCGTGTTCGAGTACGAAGGGCGGGTGGAACGGGTGGAGTCGGACTCGGAGCAGGACCTGACCAACGCCCTGATCGCGGTCGTGGAGGGGGCGGAGCAGACCGTCTACTTCCTGGAGGGCCACGGCGAGAAGACCCACGCCGGGACCGACCGCGACGGCTACGGGACCGTCTCGGCCGCCCTCGCCCTCGACAACTTCGAGGTCGCGTCGCTGGTCCTCGCCCAGGCGGGCGCGGTGCCCGACGACGCCACCGTCGTGGTCGCGGCGGGGCCGCAGACGGACCTGCTGCCGGGAGAGTTGGACGCGCTCCGCGCGTACCTGGACGGCGGCGGCAAGCTGCTGCTGCTGCTCGACCCGCCCCTCACCGGGGACGAGCCGGCCCCGGAGGGCCTGCTCGGCCTCGTGCGCGAGTGGGGCATCGAGACGGGCGCCGACGTCGTGGTCGACGCCAGCGGCTTCGGGCAGCTCTTCGGCGCCGACGCGTCGGTGCCGGTGGCCGCGAACTACCCGTTCCATCCGATCACGGAACGGTTCAACCTGCTGACCGCCTATCCCCTGGCCCGGTCGGTGTCGGCCGCGGCCGGGGCCCCCGACGGCCGCATCGCGCAGCCGTTCATCGAGACCGGCCCGCAGAGCTGGCGGGAGATGGACATCGACAGCCTCGCCACCGGACAGGTGGAGCTGGACGAGGAAGGGGGCGACCGCCCCGGCCCGGTCTCGATCGGCATGGCCGTCTCCGCTCCCGCACCGTCCCCCGCGGAGGCGGCAGATGATGCGGCGGGCGGGGCCGCTGGCGAGGGCGGGCCGGACGGCGACGCCGCGGACGGCGACGGGGAGGATGCGGCGCCGGAGACCCGCCTCGCCGTGATCGGCGACTCGGACTTCGCGAGCAACGCCGTCGTCGGCATTCAGGGCAACCGCGACATGTTCCTGAACACCGTCAACTGGCTGGCCCAGCAGGAGAACCTCATCTCGATCCGCGCCCGCGAGCCGGAGGACCGGCGGTTGACCCTCACCGCGAGCGCGCAGAGCCGCCTGTTCTGGCTCTCGGTGCTGCTGCTGCCCGCCGCCATCCTGGGGGCCGGCGTCTACACCTGGATGAGCAGGCGCTGAGCCCCGGCCGAGGCTGAACCACATGCGCGGAGTGCGATCGACGCTGGTCCTGCTGGTGGCGGCCCTCGCGCTGGGCGCCTACATCTACTTCGTCGAATCGGGGCGGCCGCCCACCGGGACGCCGGACGCCCTGGAAACGGTGTTCGACGTCGACTCGGACGACATCGACTCGCTGTCGGTGGCGGCCGGCAACGGCGACCGCACCGTCATCGAGAAGGACGGCGACCGGTGGCGGATCGTCGAGCCGTTCCCCGTCAACGTCGACGTCACCGAGGTCGTCTCGCTGACGTCGAGCCTCGCCAACCTCGAGATGCAGCGCGTGGTCGCGGAGCCCGAGGACGCCCCCGAGCTGGCGGCGTTCGGGCTCGCCGAACCCGCCATCGAGGTCGGCTTCACGACCGCCGACGGCGCCGACGCCCGGCTCCTCATCGGCGAGCGCAGCCCCGCCGGCAACGACCTCTATGCAACCGTCGCGGGCTCGGACCGCGTCTTCCTCATCTCCGGGTTCCTGGACACGACGTTCGACAAGACGACGTTCGACCTCCGCGACAAGTCCATCCTCGACATCACCCGCGACGAGGTGGACTCCCTCGAGATCACGGCGCCCGACCTGGCGGTCCGGCTGCGGAGGGCGGACGGGGAGTGGTCTCTGGTCAGTCCCATCGAGGCCCGGGCCGACCTCGGGGTGACCGACGGCCTCGTGGGCCGGCTGAGCAACGGTCGGATGTCGGCCATCGAGGCGGAGTCGGTGGACGCCGACGCCCTCGCGCCCTACGGACTCGACGACCCGCGGCTGGCGGTGACGGTGGGCCTCGGCAGCTCGGCCGCGACCCTGCTGCTCGGCGGCGACGCCCCGGCCGGGACCGTCTACGCCCGCGACGCGGCGCGCGAGCTGGTGTTCACCGTCGCCGAGTCGCTGGCCTCGGAGCTCGAGCAGGGAGCGGACGAGTACCGCCGGAAGGACCTGTTCGCGTTCCGTCCGTTCAACGCCACAGCGCTGGAGATCGAGCACGAGGGCGAACGCTGGACGTTCGCGCTGGAGGCGGCCGAGGACGAAGAGGACGGCGACGCGTGGCGCCGGACCTCGCCCGACGCCGGCGACGTCGAACGCGCCGACATGGACGACCTGCTCGCGAAGCTGTCCAACCTGCGCGCGGAGTCGTTCGAGCCGTCCCGCGACGGCACCGGCCTCAACGCCCCGGTGGCCGAGATCGCCGTCACCTTCGACGACGGGGACCAGGAAAGCGTGACCGTGGGCAGCACCGGCGACGACGTGTTCGCGGTGAGCGGCGACGAGCCCGGTGCCGCCCGGCTCGACACCCGAAGCTGGGAGGACGCCATCGAAGCCCTCGACCCCCTCCGCGGGGAGGGCGAGACACCGTAACCTGCGGGCCCCGCCCGACGCGGGATCGGCGCAGGTCCCTTCCGGGCGTGCAACGCGGGGTATCGCCACGGGTCTACGGCGCGGCCCCCTCCTCGGGCATCAGGGCGAACGTCCACATCGAGCCGCCGGCCGGCACGAGGCCGCGGGCGTAGCGGTTGGCGAGCCCGCCCCCGAGGCCCGACGCCACCGTGATCTGCTGCCGCCCGTTCAGGGTGTAGGTGACCGCGGTCGCGTTGACGCTCGACCCGGTCTGGAACTCCCAGACCGTCTCGCCGGTCTCCTCGTCGAGGGCGACGAACTCGCCGGTGATCTTCCCGGTGAACAGCAGCCCCCCGCCGGTGGCCAGCACCCCGGCCGAGCTGGGGAAGTCGTGCATCGGGATCTCCCACTTCTTCTCGCCGGTCAGCGGATCGATGGCCACGATGTGCCCGAGCAGGTCTCCCGCCTCGACCACCGGGAAGCGGTTGGTGACCCCGGTCGAGCTCGCCCCGAGGACGAACTCCTGGGGCTCGGGGAGGAGCCGCTGGATGCGGGGCACGTGCCACGTCGTCGAGTAGATGAGGCCGGTGTCGGGGTTGAAGGCGATGGGGACCGCGTTGGTGCCGCGCGACGGCCAGATGTAGACCTCCTCGCCCGCGAGGAAGTCGCGGTAGAGGTCGGTCAGCACCGGCCGGCCCGTCTCGAGGTCGATGTGGGTGGCCCAGTTGACGAAGACGTAGGGGTGGGCGGCGATGAACGAGCAGTCGGTGCGGTCGACGGTGTAGAGGAAGCCGTTCTTGTTGGCCTGGATCATCACCTTGCGCATCTCGCCGTCGACCTCGAGCTCGGCGAGGACCTGCTCGTCGACGCCGTCCACGTCGTACACGTCGTTGGGGGTGTACTGGTAGTAGCAGTGGATCTCGCCCGTCCTCGGGCGGATGGCGAGCACCGTCGACGCGTAGAGGCTGTCGAGCCCGCCGCGCGTGGCCGGATCGTAGGGCTCGGCGTTGCCGGTCCCCCAGTAGACGAGGTCGAGCTCGGGGTCGTAGGAGCCGGTGCGCCACGTGGGCGCCCCGCCGTAGAGGTACGCGTCGCTGTCGGCGGGCCACGTCTCGTGGCCGGGCTCGCCGGGGCCGGGGATGGTGTAGCGGCGCCACAGCTTCTCGCCGGTCGCCGGGTCCCACCCGTCGAGGAAGCCGCGGGTGGTCGACTCGCCGCCGGACATCCCCGAGATGAGGACCCCGTTCGCGACCATTGGGGCGCCCGTCGCGTAGTAGCCCTCGGCCCCATCGGCGAACTTCTCGTTCCACAGCTCCTCGCCGGTCTCCATGTCGAGGGCGAGGATGTGGTTGTCGACGGTGACGCGGAAGAGCCGGCCCTCGTAGATCACCGGGCCGCCCCGGTTGAAGCTGCTCCGCCGCCGCGCCCCCTCCTCGAGGACGACGGGGGTGCGCCAGATCTGCCGGCCCGTCTCGAGGTCGATGGCGAAGGTCCAGCTCCCGTTGATGGCGTAGAGCACCCCGTCGTGGATGGCGGGGGCGGCGAGCTCGCCCGACTGGTTCATCAGGCTCGTGCTCCAGATGGGCACGAGCCGGTGGATGTTCGACCTGTCGATCTGGTCGAGGGGGCTGTAGCTCTTGCGGTCGTAGCCCATGCTGTGAATGAGCACGTCCTCGGGGGTCCGCGTGTCGTTGATCAGGTCTTCCGCGGTCTGGGCGAGGCCCGGGCCCGACCCGAGGCCCAGGAGGAGCACGAGCAGTCCAGCCGTCTTCTTCATGATCGACCTCCATCGACTCGCGGCCCGCCGGCGGAGCGGCGGCCCGCGGACACCCCTGCGCGTGCGGCCGGGCCCTGACGCCCCCGCCCCGCGCGTGTCGGCCATCATACGGGGTCGCGGCGGGACGGTCCAGAGGCGGCCCGGGGTGCCGGCCTCGCGACGTCGAGCGCACGGTGGACCGCGGTGACCGCGGTTGGATGGGCGGCGGAGCCGCAACGCGACGGCGTGCGGGCACTCGGCGGCGACCGGAGCTCCGCGAGCGGGCTTCGGTCGCCGGTCGACGGGCATCGCCATGCCGTCGCGCGGCGGACTGCCCGCGGCCCCGTCGGACCTTGACGGTTGCCTTCCCGCGTGACTAGCATTCAGGACGGGTCGAACAACCGAGAGGGTCAGCCTTGCCGAAGCGCCGAGCGGTCGCCGGGTTCCCGGTCCGGGAAGTCCTCTTCGCGACGATGGCCGTACTGGCCGTCGGCGCGCCGGCCTTGGCGCAGCCCTTCCGCCTCAGCCTGGAGGACTTCCCCGACACCGGCTTCCCCGACACCGGCCTGGGGGAGCCCTACCTCGTCATGTACGACGACGGCGACTTCCTGGCAAGTGCCTCATACCGTTACTCGCAGCGCAACCACGACTCGGCGTGGCTGGTCGTCCACCTCGTGCTCGCCTCGCCCGAGAGGGTCACGATACGGCGGGAGGACATCGTGCTGGTGCGGCCGGACGGACTCGAGGTGGTGCCGGCGACGCAGCGCGAGCGGCGCCGCGACCTCGAGGGCGTGCGGGGGCTTCTGAACCGGCGGGCCAACTGGCCCGAGACGGTGAGGTTCAACCCGCCCCGGGACAGGTTCAACCGGGGCTTCTACGAGTTCGATTTCGGCGTGGACGAGCCGATCCGTGGCGTGGATCCCTTCGGTGCGCCGGAACTGGGCAGGATTCCCGACCGGACCATCCGGGTTGATGCGCGCGGCGGCATGCGCGGCGACGTGTTCTTCGTCTCGCCGGACGGGAGCTGGGAGGCCGACGTGCACGCCCTGGTCGTCACCATCGACGACGACCGGATAATCAGGCTGCCGATCTGGCTTCGGTAGACCGCGGTCTGCGACACGCCGGCCCGCCGGGAACGCCGAAACGAGGACCCCTGTTCGGGGCGAGCACCGCCATGCGGACCATCGTCACGGCATACGCGACCAGGACAATCCTCATCGTCACCGTCATCGCGTTGGCGTCCGGCACGGCGGCCCCGGCGCAGCCGTTCCGCCTCAACCAGGTCGACTTCCCCAACGTCCGCTTCCCCGATGCCCGCTTCGGAGAGCCCCACCTCGTGGTCTACGACGACGGGGTCGTGCTCGCGAGCGCCTCGTACCGCTACTCGCAGCGCCACCACGACTCGCCCTGGCTGGTCGTCACGCTGGGTCTCGCCGCGTCCGAGGCCCTGACGATCCGGCGCGAGGACATCGTGCTGGTCAGGCCGGACGGCATCGCGGCGCCGCCGGCGACGGAGCGCGAGCGCGACCGGGACATCGCGGGGGTTCGGCGACTGCTGGCCGAGCGGGCGAGATGGCCCGACTCGCTGAGCTTCGCCTTCCCCCGGAGCCGGATCGACAGGGGTTTCCGCCGGTTCGATTTCGGCGTGGACGGAGCGGACAGGATTCCGGACCGGGTCCTCCGCCTCGAAGCGCGCGGCGGCGTTCGCGGCGAGGTGTTCTTCGTCTCGCCGGACGGGAGCTGGGGGTCCGGCGTGCACGCCCTCGTCGTCACACTCGGTGAGGGCCGGATCGTCAGGCTGCCGGTGATGCTCCAGTAGCGGCCGCCGCGGCGAACCTGCCTCGTCCCTGAATCGACGACGCCGGCGCTCGCCACCGGCTGCGCCGACCGCGCGGGCGGTCTGGCGCCGGTTGCGCTTTCCGACCGAACGATCTAGAGTCTGTGCGCCTTGGCGTCTGCGCGCCGGGGCCGCGGACCCATGGACACCGTCTGGCGCGCCAGCCCCGCGGGGCTCGCCGCCGGAGTCTCAGGAGGAACACATGGAAAGCAAGGCATCGGCCGTCTGGAAGGGCAACCTGAAGGGCGGGAGCGGCGCGATCTCGAGCGCGAGCGGCGAGCTGTCGGACACCGCGTACACGTTCGCCACCCGGTTCGAGGGCAGCGCCGGCACGAACCCGGAGGAGTTGATTGCGGCCTCCCACGCGGGCTGCTTCTCGATGGCCCTCTCGGCCCAGCTCGGCGAGGCGGGGCTGACCCCCGACCACGTCACCACCACCGCGACGGTGACGCTGGAGATGCTCGACACCGGCCCGACGGTGACGAAGATCCACCTCGAGACGACGGCCCGGGTCCCCGGCGCGAGCCAGGAGGCGTTCGACACCGCGGCCAACAACGCGAAGACCGGCTGCCCGATCTCCAAGCTGATGAACGCCGCCATCTCGTTGAACGCCGTCCTCGAAGCCTGAGCCGGCTTCCCCGAAACCCCTTGCGGCCGGTCCGGAGCGTGCCCGCGCCCGGGCCGGCCGTCGCCATTTCACACCGACAGCGGATCCGTCAGCCCGGCCTCGGCGAAGCCGCGGGCGCGCAACTGGCAACTGTCGCAGCGGCCGCAGGGGCGGCCGTCCGGCGCGGGGACGTAGCAACTGTGGGTGAGGCCGTAGTCGAGCCCCAGCGACGCGCCCCGGGCGATGATCTGCGCCTTGGTCCAGTCGATCAGGGGCGCGTGGACGCGGAAGCGCGCGCCCTCGACGCCGGCCCGCGTGGCGAGCCGGGCCGTGCGCTCGAACGCCTCGAGGTACTCGGGGCGGCAGTCGGGGTAGCCGGAGTAGTCGAGGGCGTTGACCCCGATGAACAGATCGGCGGCGCCGAGCACCTCGGCCCAGCCGAGGGCGAGGGACAGCAGGACGGTGTTGCGGGCGGGCACGTAGGTCGAGGGGATGCCGGGGCGCTCGGGCGGCCGGTCCTGCTCGACGGCGCCGTCGCCGGTGAGCGACGAGCCCCCGAACGCGGCGAGGTCGACCTCGATTTCAAGGTGGCGCGTCACTTCGAGATCGCTCGCGACCCGGCGGGCCGCCTCGAGCTCGCAGGCGTGGACCTGGCCGTAGCGGACGGTCAGCGCATACAGCGAGAACCCGGCGGCGCGTGCGACGGCGGCGGCGGTGTACGAGTCGAGCCCGCCGCTGAGCAGCACCACGGCGGGACGTTGTGGTGCATCGGTCATGATGTGACTACGGGTTCGCCCGCCGCACGTTCGCGCGGCGTCGGACGCCCGCCGGCCCTTCGGCCCGAGTGGTCCTGTCGAGGCCGCCGCCGAGAAGCATCACGGCGGGACGTTGCGGTGCATCGGTCACGATGTTCGCCCGCCGCACGTTCGTTCGGCGACATGATGCCCACCGGCCCTTCGGCCCGAGCGGTCCTGCGGCGGGGCTCAGGGTCGAGAGGACTCTACACCCCGCGCGTCTCCGCCCCCCACAGGTACTTGTGGAGCTGCACCTGCAGGCGCACCGGCAGCCGGTCGGCGAGCACCCACTCCGCCAGCCGCTCGGGGGGCAGGACGCCGTGCACGGGCGAGAACAGGACCGCGGCGGGACGGGCGTCGAGCGCGTGACGGCGCACCACGTCGCGGGCGTACTCGTAGTCGGCGCGGTCGGCGATGACGAACTTGACCTGGTCGCGGCCGGCGAGGCGGGCGAGGTTGTCCCAGTCGTTGCGGTGCGACTCGCCGCTGCCGGGACACTTGACGTCCATGATCTTGACGACGCCGGCCGGCACCCGCTCGAGGCTGACGTGCCCCCCGGTCTCGAGCAGCACCATCGCCCCGCCCGCGAGCAGGCGGTCCATCAGGGGATAGACGTCGGGCTGCAGCAGGGGCTCGCCGCCGGTGATCTCGACGAGGCGGCAGCCGTGGCCCTCGACCTCGGCCACGACGTCGTCGACCTCGCGCTTGCGGCCCTCGTGGAACGCGTAGGGGGTGTCGCACCAGGCGCAGCGCAGGTCGCACGCGGTCAGGCGCACGAAGACGCAGGGGCGGCCGGCGTGGTCGGACTCGCCCTGAATCGAGTAGAAGATCTCGTTGACGGTCAGCATGTTCCCCGGTCCCGGCAACGCCGAGAGGCCCGTATCGAACGGCCCTGCCGCATTCGACCGGCGAACGGTCGGACCGGCGCTCCCGGCCCGGTCGTGCGCCGGGCTCGCTCATCGCATGCGCCCAAGCCTGCTGCACGCCCTGTTGGTGGCCCGCGCTCCCGGATCGGTCGTGGACCGGGCTCGCGGGCGCATGAACCGCGACCTCCGGCCCCGGGCCGTCACGGCCTGTCGACCGGGGTGACCGCCGGACGGCCCTGCAGCACCTCGACGACGTTGCGCACCGCGAGCTGGGCCATCGCGGTGCGGGTCTCCCGGGTGGCGCTGCCGAGGTGGGGGGTCAGGCAGACGTTGTCGCGCCCCACCAGCCCCGGATGGACGCGGGGCTCGCCCTCGAAGACGTCGAGGCCCGCCCCCGCGATGAGCCGCTCGTCGAGGGCCCAGGCCAGGGCCTCGTCGTCGACGACGCCGCCCCGCGACGTGTTGACGAGCACCGCCGAGCGCTTCATGCGCACCAGCGTCCGGCGGTCGATCAGGTGCCTCGTTTCGGCCGTCAACGGCACGTGCAGGGACACCACGTCGGACGTCAGCAGCAGCTCGTCGAGCGACAGCACCGGCACATCGTCGCCCGCCGCGGGCGCCGGTGCCCGGCCGGGACGCGCCGCGAAAACCGCCCGCATGCCGAACGCGGGGGCGATGGCCGCCGCCGCGCGGCCGATGCGCCCCGCCCCCACCACCCCGAGCTGCTTGCCGCGCAGCTCCGAACCGAGCAGGAACTCGAACGTCCAGCCCCGCCACCCGCCCTCGCGGATGGTGCGGTCGCCCTCGCCGAGGCGGCGGGTGACCGAGAGAATCAGCGCCCACGTCAGCTCGGCGGTGGCCCCGGTGACGAGGTCCGGGGTGTTCGTGACCACGATGCCCCGGGCCGCGGCCGCCGCGACGTCGATGTTGTCGAACCCCACCGCGACGGTGGCCACCACCTTCAACCGGTCACCGGCCGCGAGGATGGCGTCGTCGATGCGGTCGTCGAACATGCAGACGAGGCCGTGCTTGCCGGCGATGCGCTCGCGCAGCTCTTCGCCCGACAGGGGCTCGGTGGAGTCGTGCCGGTCGACCGCGAATGCCGCCTCGAGAGGAGCGAGCACCGACGAGGGCATGCGGCGCGTCACGAGGACGGCTGGCGTCGTCTGGTCCATCGGTCGTCGACAGCGCGGGGGTCGTCCGGCGGCGGAGATTCTCAGGGCGCGGCGGGGTCGTGCGGGTCGACGATGCCGACGATGGCGGCGTCGACGGGAGCGCCGGGCCGGCCGAGCGCGGCCCCCGCGGCGCGCCCCTCCAGCACCAGCAGCACGATCTCGCCGGGGCCCGCGCCCACCGCATCGATCGCCAGTTGAGCGTCCCCGGCAGGGACGCCGTCGGCGTCGAGCGGCTGGGCGAGCAGCAGCCGGGCGCCGGTCAGGGAGGATTGCTTGCGGGTCGCGACGACGGAACCGACGACGCGCGCGAGCCGCACCACCTACTCCCGTGCGGACGGTCCCCGCAGCGGCTCCGGCGCGGACGGTTTCGCCGCGTTCGACCGCCTGTCTGCACCGGTGCTCCAGTGATCACAGATGCCGGTGACGCAGGCGTCCGCCGGCACCTGCCGCGGCAGGAACGGCAGCGATGCTTCCCGGCCGCGCACGAAGAACACCTCCTCGGTCACTCCCGCGCCGACCGAATCGACCGCGACGAGGGGCGCCCCCACCGGCTCCCGGGCCGGGGACAACGGCTGCAGCACCAACAGCGTCGCGGCGGCCAGCCCGGGGTCCTTCCGGGTGGCGACCACATTGCCGATGACCCGTGCGAGCTGCATTACTCTCCGACTCCGGCGCGCCCGGCCGAGACGTCTCCCAAGATCAACGCCGCCCTCGTATTCTTCGGGTCCATCCCTCGAAAGTACTCGGAGACGAGAGTCTGGTTGACGAGCAGGGACGGTCCGCGATCGCAGTAGGCACAGCCCTTCTTGTCGCGGTGGTCGAAACGCAACGCGATCTCCGTCATCCTCGAGCCCGCGCGTCAATCGATGGCGACGGTGTCGACGATCCCGACGATGGCGGCGTCGACGGGGCGGTCCGTCATCCCCTCCGCCATCCGGGCCGAGCTGCCGCTGACCACGAGCACCCGCTCGCCGGCGCCGGCGTCGACGGTGTCGACGGCCACGAGGGGAGCGCCGCGGGCGGACCCGTCCGGCTGCACCGGCTGCACGAGCAGCAGCTTGCTGCCGGACAGGCGCTCGTCCTTGCGGGTCGCGACGACCGTCCCCACCACCTGCCCGAGAATCATGGCGACGGAGCCGCTGGCTACGAGCCGGTGCTCTTGCCGATGGGCAGGGCGTCCTCGAGGTTGGCGTGAGGCCGCGGGATGACGTGCACGGAGACGAGCTCGCCGACGCGGCGGGCCGCCGCCGCCCCCGCGTCGGTCGCCGCCTTCACCGCCGCCACGTCGCCGCGGACGATGGCGGTCACGAAGCCGGCGCCGATCTTCTCCCAGCCGACGAGGGTGACGTTGGCGGCCTTCACCATGGCGTCCGACGCTTCGATCATCGCGACGAGCCCCTTCGTCTCCACCATGCCGAGCGCCTCACCCATCACCACGCCTCCCGTGCATCCGGCAACCCTTGGCGAAAGCCCGCGCCGTCGACCGGTGCCAAGCGGGGTTCCACCACGGGCCCCTAACGCAACTGCGTGACGGCGTCCGCAATCAGCGCCGTCAACTCGCGGTATGTTAGTCGAACTTCGTCGTCACCGGGAACCCCGCCGCCCGACCGTGGCCCGTCGGCGGACGCGGGCGGAACGTCCGGGGACACGGGGGCCGGGGCGTCGGGGTCGACGAGCCGCCGGCCGGGGCTCGACGGCGCCTCCAGCACCTGACAGTCCTCGTCCCCGCCGTCCGGGGGGCAGAGGGGGGCGGGTGCGGCGATGCCGTAGCGGTCCCGCAGCCCCTGCAGGCGGTTCACCTCCTCGCGCGACAGGAGGTGCTCGCGCCCCAGTTGCCGCGCCACGAGGCTGATACGGGCGAAGTGCTCCACCGTCTCCATCTTGTAGTACGCGGCATAGAGCTCGTCGGCGATGGTCAGCGCCCCGTGGTTGGCCAGCAGCAGCCCGTCGTGGGCCCGGATGTGACGCCGCACCGCGTCGGCGAGCTCGCTCGTCGACGGGGTGCCGTAGTCGGCGATGGGAATGCTGCCGAGGGTGCAGACGACCTCGGCCAGGACCGCGCGGTCGAGGGCGATGCCGGCGACCGCGAAGCCGGTCGCGGTGGGGGGATGCGCGTGGACCACGGCCCGGATCTCGGGCCGGTGCTCGTAGACGGCGAGGTGCATCAGCAGCTCGGACGACGGCTCGCGGTCGCCGGCCAGCTTGCGGCCCGACAGGTCCGTCGTCACCATCATGTCCGGGGTCATGAACCCCTTGGACACACCGGTGGGCGTGGTCACCAGCCGGTCGTCGCCGATCCGGACGCTGATGTTGCCGTCGTTCGAGGCCACGAAGCCGCGGTCGTGCAGCCGCCGGCCGACCTCGACGATGTCCGCCCGCAGCCGCTCGTCGTTGCCCATCGCGCCCCTGCGTCGCGCCCCCCCGCGTCAAGCGCGGGCGGCGGAGCCGCGCCGGGCCTGGCGGTAGGCGGCGCGGCAGTCCTCCGAGCAGAAGTAGTGGACCTCGCCCCCGGCGCGCGCGCTGACGGCCCGGGTCCTGTCGACGTAGGTGCCGCAGACGGGGTCGCGCGCCAGCATCACGCCCTGCTTCGGCGCCACGCGGGGGCGCTCGGCCGCGCCCTCCAGCAGCCCGCTGAAGAACTTCCAGGCCATGCGCACCACGACCGCCGCGACGAGGAACCGAATGAGCAAGCCAAGCGCCATGTCGTCACCCAGCCAGGAATCCGCCGGCGCCCGACGTTGCGGCGGCGCGGGAAGCTCCGGACGACGCGAGACTCCTGCGGCTCCGCTTCGCGCCGGAGCGACCTTCCGGGCGTCCGCGCTGTTTCGCGGCGCGGACGCCCGGGACGCCAGGGATCACGGGTGCGCCGCCGCCCGCAGGCGCTCGAGGGCATCGGCCGCCGCGAACGCCTCAAGGGTGTCGGGAGCGAGGCGCTGCAGCTCTTCCCACACCTCGATCGCCCCCGCGAGGTCCTGCCTGCCGAAGGCCCGCACGATGCCGATGTTCAGCAGCGTCCCGGCGTGGGCCGGGTCGATCTCCAGCGATCGTTCGAACTGGGCGAGGGCGCGGTCGACAGAGCCCAGGTAGAAGTACGCCACCCCGAGATCGGTGCTCACCTCGACGAGATCGGGGTCGAGGGCCAGGGCCGCCTCGAACCACGGCGCCGCGTCCTCGAAACGACGCGCCTCGTGGTAGAGGTTGCCGAGGTCGACGCGGCTCTGCACGTCGTCGGGCGCCGCGTCGGCGGTCGCGCGCAGGGCGGCGGCGCGGTCCTCGTCGATCGGCAGGGGCTCCGGCACGTCCGAGTCCGGCGGGGCCCCCGCCGGGGCCGGGGGCGGCGCGGCCCGCGCCACCTCCGCCGCCGGCGGCTCGGGGCGCTGGCTCCAGACTATCCAGCCCATGAGGCCGACCGCGAGCACGAGCGACACGGCGAGAGGTAGCGGCTCGATTCGATTCATCGGGACCTGACGGGCAAAAAGCCGGGATCGCTCGATCATAGCAACGCGCCGTGGCGCCGTCCACAGACGGCACCGACGGAGACGGCGCCCCGACCGCCGGAGTACGGACGCACCGGGCTCGAACCGGCGACCGAGCCGGATCGCGCGGACGGCGGCAGGGCGCCGTGCCGGCATGAGACCCGCACCCCGGAGGGCCACCTGCGGACACCCGGCTCGACGCCGATCTCGACCCGCACGCGCTCCGCGCCGTGCCGGCAGGGGAACAGCACGCCCCCCGGATCAGCCTCGGACGCCCGGCTCGGTGCCGATCTCGGCCCGCACGCGCTCCGCGATCGCCTCGGCGAGGCCGCGGATCCGGGCCTCGTCGGGCCCCTCGATCATGATCCTGAGCAGCGGCTCGGTGCCCGAGTAGCGCACCAGCACCCGGCCGTCGCGGCCGAGCTCCCGGGCCGCCGCCTCGACGAGCGCGGACACCCCCGGCAGCTCGTCGAGCCGCTCGCGGCGGCGCACCTCCACGTTCAGCAGCACCTGGGGCCGCAGAGCGAGGTCGGCGGCCAGATCGGCGAGCGGCCGCCCGCTGTCGAGCATCGCCCGCACGATCATCAGGGTGGTGGCGAGCCCGTCTCCCGTCGGCAGGTGATCGCCGAAGATGACGTGCCCCGACTGCTCCCCTCCCAGGGCGAGCCCGCGCCGCCGCATCTCCTCCCGCACGAGCCGGTCGCCGACCGCGCAGCGATGCAGGGTGACGCCTTCGGCGGCGAGGGCCCGCTCGAGGGCGACGTTGCTCATCACCGTGGCCACGACGCCCCGATGCGGAAGGCGGCCGCGCGCCCCGAGCCAACGGGCGGCGACGAGGAGCACCGCGTCGCCCGGGACCGTCACCCCCCGGTGGTCCACCAGCACGACGCGGTCGCCGTCGCCGTCGAAGGCGGCCCCGAGGTCGCATCCCCGATCGACGACGGCGCGGCCGAGGGAGGCGGGATCGGTCGAGCCGCATCCGCGGTTGATGTTCCGCCCGTCCGGTCGATCGTGCAGGACCGCGGGGGCGAAGCCGAGGCGGCGGAGGACGGCGGGCGCGAGACGGCTCGTGGCGCCGTTGGCGCAGTCGATCGCGATCCGGAACCCGGCCGGGACCGGAACGCCCCGGAGAATCCCGGCGGTGTGATCGACGTAGGCGCCGGTGATGGAGACCCGCTCGACCGGCGGGGACGTCGCGGCCGGCGGCACGGGGTGAAGCTCGGCGACCGACGCGGCAATCCGGGCCTCGAGGTCCGCGCCCGCCTTCTCGCCGCCGGCCGTGAACACCTTGACGCCGTTGTCCCGATAGGGATTGTGCGAGGCGGAGACCACCAGTCCGGCGTCGTAGCCCCCGTCGCGGGTCAGGAACGACACCGCGGGCGTCGACAACACCCCCGCGTCGACCGGCCGGGCCGCCGCGACGGCCACGCCCTCGGCCAGCGCGCCCGTCATCCACCCGCCGGACTCGCGCGTGTCGCGGCCGATGAGGACGCGGAGGGGGCCCGGGCCGCCGCGGCACGCCGCCGCGACCGCGGCCCCCAGGCGAATCAGCGTCGGCCGGTCGAGCGGCGGCTCGCCGGGGGTGCCCCGCACCCCGTCGGTCCCGAACAGGCGGCCGGCCATCGATGCAGCGTTTCAGTCCCGGGCGTCCCACCCGCTCCGGGCGGCGCCGGCCGCCGCGCGGCCGGTGCCCGCGCCCCCCCGGGCCCGGACGACGGAAATCGTCACCCGGGCGGTACCCGGGGTGGTCAGCCGCAGGTACGGGTCGTCGACCCCGACCGTGACCATCCGCCGCAGCGGCACCGACATGCCGGTCACGTCGATCGGTTCGGTCATCGCCTCGACCAGATCGCGCAGCCGGCTCTCGGGCCCCTCCACCTCGACGGTGGCCGGCTCGACCTCGACCGCGCCCACCACGAAGCCGGCGGCCGGCGCCCCCCGGACCTCCGGCACTATCGGCACCACCCGGCTCGACGCGACGTCGAGCGTCAACGAGATGGTCGACGGAATGACCTGGGTCACGTCGACCCCCAGGGGCGCCCGCACCCGATCGGAGGTCATGTCGAACATCCTCGTCCCGCCATGCTCCGATTCGAGGTCGACGATGGCGGCCATGTCGGCCGCTTCGAGGCGCCGCAGGGTCCCCGAGGGACCCCGCAGGCGCACTTCGACGCTTTCCGGCGGCTCGCCGAGAATCTCCATGGACTCGGGCAGGTTCTCGAAAGCCACGGGGATCCGCATGCCGCGCTCGGCGATCGGCTCGCCCGAGACGGCGAGCCACAATCCCACCGCGAGGGCCACGGAGAAGAGCTTGAGCCCCAGCTTCCGGAGGGTCCTCACGACTCCCCTCCGACCCCCGGCCGTCGCCCGTGCCCGAACGGCCAGTGCTGCATGAGGGCCTCGATGCGATAGCGCAGCCGCTCCGGCTCCAGGTCCGGCTCCATCTGCCCGTCGACCACCAGCGACACCAGCCCGGTCTCCTCGGACACGACGAGCACGATGGCGTCGGTCTCCTCGCTCAGTCCGATGGCGGCCCGGTGGCGGGTCCCGAACTTGCGGGCGACCGGCGTATCGACGCTCAGGGGGAGGAAGCAGGCGGCGGCCGCGATCCGATCCTGCTGGATGAGGACCGCCCCGTCGTGCAGCGGCGAACCGGGCTGGAACACCGTGAGCAGCAGGTCGTAGCTGACCCTGGCGTCGATCTGAATCCCGCTCTCGACATAGTTGCGGAGGCCGACGGCCCGCTCGATGGCCACTATCGCGCCGATCTTTCGCTCGGCCAGCATGCGCAGGGCGACCACCACCTCGTCGATGGTCTCGTCGATCGCGGCCGGCCGGTTCACGTAGCGGAAGAACGGCGCGCGGCCGAGGCGGGCGAGGGCGCGGCGAATGTCGCCCTGAAACAGGACGATGACCGCGAACACGGCATAGCCGAACATGTCGCCGATGAGCCAGTTGAGGGTGTGCAGGGGTGTGAACTGGGCGGCGTAGTAGAGCAGCACAATCAGCCCGCCGCCGATGAGAATCTGGACGGCGTGGGTGCGGCGGAGCAGCTTGAGCAACTCGTAGATCAGCACGGACACGATCGCGATGTCCAGCAGATCCCACCACCCGATCCGGCTCGGCTGCAACAGCCCGGTGAGGCTCTCGATCAAACCGACCTCGCCGTTTCGGCGAGCGCGGGGGCCTGCGCCCCCGTCGTCCCCGCCGCCAGAACCCGCCGGCGGGCCTCGAGGGCGTCCCGGCACCGGTCCGCGACCTCGGCCACCTGCCGGATCTCCCGGACCCGATGCACCCGGACCACGTGCGCGCCTTCGAGAATCGCCGCGGTCACCGCGGCGGCGGTCGCCCAGTCGCGCCCCGCCGGTCCGCCGTCGGCGCGCCCGGCGAGAAACGACTTGCGCGACGGCCCCACGAGGATGGGCCGGTCGAGCGCCGCGAGCCGGCCGAGCGCGGCCAGGGCGGCGTAGGACTGCCCCGCCCGCTTGGCGAAGCCGAGACCGGGATCGACGAGTATCCGCGACCGGTCCACGCCGCCCGCGACGGCCGCCGCCATCGACGCCTGCAGCTCGCGGGCCACCTCGACCCCGACGTCGCCGTAGCACGCGTCGCGGTACATGTCGCGCGAACGCCCGCGGCTGTGCATGATGACGAGGGCGGCGCCGGTCTCCGCCACGACCCCGACGAGGGCCGGGTCGCGCCGCAGGCCCGACACGTCGTTGACCATCGCCACGCCGGCGGCGACGGCGGCCCGCGCAACCGCGGCCCTGGAGGTGTCGACCGACAAGGTCGCCCGGACCCGTCCGGCCAGGCGCTCCAGCACCGGCAGGACGCGGCGCAGCTCCTCCGCCGCCGCCACCGGATCGGCGCCGGGCCGCGTCGACTCGCCGCCGACGTCCAGCAGGTCGGCGCCGGCCGCTTCCAGCGCGAGGGCATGGTCGGCCGCGCGTTCCGGGTCCTGCCACCGGCCGCCGTCCGAGAACGAGTCGGGGGTCACGTTGACGACCCCCATCACCAGCGTCCGCTCTCCGAGAACGAGCGGCGGGCCGGCGGGCAGCGGCAGCGTGTAGCGGCGGCGAACCTGCATCGCGGACGGTTCCCTCGACGGCGCGGACAGGCCCCCCGAGGTCGCGGCGGAAACCTGTCTCGATGGACGGAGCAGCGGACTCCCTGCCCGATGCGGCAGGGTGCTGGCGACCCGCGGATGGCGAGGCGGCCCGCCGGATGCCGTTATTCCTGCGGCAGCGGCTTGCCGAGCGGCGGCACCACCGGCGGCCGCGCCGCCTCCGGGCTGGCGGGCTTGTCCGGGACGAACGGTGCGGCGGGAGCCGGCGGCTCTTCGAGCGCCTGGCCGGCGACGATGCGCTGGACCTGCTCGCCGGACAGCACCTCGCGCGTCAACAGCTCTTCGGCGATGCGCAGCAGCTCGTTCTTCTTGCTCTCGAGAATCGACCGCGCCCGCTCGTAGTTCTCGGTGACGATGCGCTTGATCTCCTGGTCGATCCGGATCGCGGTCTCCTCGCTGTAGTCCTTGTGCTGCGCGAAATCGCGGCCCAGGAAGATCTCCTCGTCCTTGCGGCCGAAGGTGAGGGGCCCCACCGTCTCGCTCATGCCCCACTCGCAGACCATCCGGCGGGCGAGATCCGTGACCCGGTCCAGATCGTTGCCGGCTCCCGTGGTCACCGTGGTGTTGGTGATCTCCTCCGCGATCCGCCCGCCCAGAAGCACCGCGACCTGGTCGTGCAGGTACTCCGCCGAGTAGTTGTGCTTGTCGTCGAGGGGCAACTGCTGGGTCACGCCGAGGGCCATGCCTCGGGGGATGATGGTCACCTTGTGGACGGGGTCGGCGTTCTCAAGCTCGACGCCGAGGAGGGCGTGGCCCGCCTCGTGCACCGCCGTCACCTTCTTCTCCTCGTCGCTGATGATGAGGGAGCGGCGCTCCGACCCCATCATCACCTTGTCCTTGGCGAACTCGAAGTCCTGCATCGCCACCGTCTTCTGGTTGTAGCGGGCGGCGTTGAGGGCGGCCTCGTTGACGAGGTTGGCGAGATCCGCGCCGCAGAAGCCCGAGGTGCCCCGCGCGAGCACGTGCACGTCGACGTCGTCCGCGAGGGGAATCTTGCGCGTATGCACGCCGAGTATGCCCTCGCGCCCCTTGACGTCGGGACGGTTCACCACGATGCGGCGGTCGAAGCGGCCGGGCCGCAGCAGGGCCGGGTCGAGCACGTCGGGACGGTTGGTGGCGGAGACGAGAATGACGCCCTCGTTCGACTCGAACCCGTCCATCTCGACGAGAAGCTGGTTCAGCGTCTGCTCCCGCTCGTCGTGCCCGCCGCCGAGCCCCGCCCCCCGGTGGCGGCCGACCGCGTCGATCTCGTCGATGAACACGATGCAGGGCGCGTTCTTCTTCCCCTGCTCGAACAGGTCGCGGACCCGCGACGCCCCCACGCCGACGAACATCTCGACGAAATCGGACCCGCTGATCGAGAAGAACGGCACGTTGGCCTCGCCGGCCACGGCCCGCGCGAGGAGGGTCTTGCCGGTTCCCGGCGGCCCCATCAGGAGGACGCCCTTGGGGATGCGCCCGCCGAGCTTCTGGAACTTCTGGGGCTCGCGCAGGAACTCGATGATCTCCTGCAGCTCCTCCTTGGGCTCGTCGACGCCCGCGACGTCCTTGAAGGTGACCTTCTTCTGCGCGCTCGACGACAGCTTCGCCCGGCTCTTGCCGAAGGACAGCGCCTTGTTGCCGCCGCTCTGGACCTGGCGCATGAAGAAGACCCAGAAGCCGATGACGAGCAGGATCGGGGCCCACGAGTACAGCAGCGTGGCCCACGGGCTGCCCGCCGCCTCCCGCGCCTCGATGACCACGTCGCGCTCGATGAGCTGGTTGACCAGCCCCTCGTACTGCGGCGGCGCATAGGTGCGGAACTGCTCGCCGCTCGACGTGGTGCCCACGACCTCGTTGCCGGACAACTCGACCCGGTCGACCTGGCCGGTCTCGACCCAGCGGTGGAACTGGCTGAACGCGACGTCGTCGTCTCCGGCCCGGAACTGGGACGACAGATTCCAGATCGCCAGGACCACGACCACGAGAAGCATCCAGAACAGCAGGCTGCGTGTCGTCGAGTTCACAGAATCTCCCCCAAACTGCTGACCTTCAAGAATAACACGCTTTCGTCACCCTCGCCGGCGCGAAAGTCGTGGCCGATCCCGAAGCCCACGACCCAGATGACGCGGCCGGCGGCGTCGAGCACGAGCGGAACCCGCGTGCGCTCGTCGCGGGGGACCTTGCGGTCCACGAACAGGTCCTGGAGCTTCCGGCTGCGCCCGCCGAGGCCCAGCGGTCGGTACCGGTCCCCGAATCGCCAGCTCCTCACCACGAGCGTCGCCGCCGCCGGCAACGCGACGAGCGCGGTCCGCCCGTCTCCGCCCGGGTCGCCGGCGCCCGCCGCGGCCTCGACGACCTCGGCGCGAACCCGCACGCCGGCTTCCGGCACCGAGACCTCGCCGGGAATCGCCAACCGGTAGGCGAAGCCGGGGCGCGGCGCCGGACCGGTCCGGCCGCGGCGCGGAACGAGGCGCACGCGGCCGGCCGCCCGTTCCGCCCGGCAACCCGGCAGGTCCGTCCGCGCGGGACCGCCCGCCGCCGTCCGCCGCACCCGCTCGATGGCGTCGAAACCGATCTCGCGCCGCCGCGGCTCGACCCGGGCGAGGGCGTCCCGCGCCACGCGGCGGGCGAGAGCCGGGGGCAGCGCCGCGAGGCCGGCCGCGTCCAGCTCCACGAGGCCCCTCTCCTGTGAGACGAGATCGGCGGCCGCTTCGTTTGCCCGGCGGCTCAACCAGGCCTCGTCGGCCCGCGCGATGTCCGCCTGGCGCGCGAGCGCCTCGACGATGCGCGGCGAGTAGGTCCGCAATTGCGGCAGCAGCTCGTGACGTACCCGATTCCGGGGCACGCGCAGGTCGGCGTTCGACGCGTCCTCGCGGAACGGGGTCCCGCCGGCCGCGAGATAACGGCGCAACTCGGCCCGGCCTACCCGAAGCAGCGGCCGGACCAGGACCCCGGCCCGTGGCCGCATCCCCGAGAGCCCGGCCGCCCCGGCGCCGCGGATGAGGCGGAGCAGCACGGTCTCCGCCTGGTCGTCGATGGTGTGTCCCAGCGCCACCCGGCCGGCGCCCAGCTCGGCCGCCGCCCGCGCGAAGAAGGCGTGGCGCACGTGGTGGCCGGCCCGCTCGACCGAGACGCGACGCGACCGGGCCACGTCGGCCACCGGCACCGACTCGACCAGGCAGGGCACGCCGAACCGGCGCGCGAGCTCCCGGCAGAAGCGCTCGTCCTCGTCCGACGCCGGCCGGCGCAAGCGATGATTGACGTGGGCCACGCCGGCCAGGATCACGAGGGAGCGCTCGGCCAGCTCCGCGAGGAGATGGAGCAAAGCGACCGAGTCGCCGCCGCCCGACACCGCCGCCACGACCCGCCCCCCGCGCGGGATCAACGCCTGCGCTTGTACCGACGCGGCTACGCGGTCGGCGAGTGACACGAGCGGATCCCGAGGGCCAGCCCGTGAACGGTCGGATTCGGGCTCCTGTCCCGTTGACCGAAGGGCCGGGAGAAATGGTGCCGGTGCAGGGACTTGAACCCCGGACGCCGCGGATATGAGCCGCGTGCTCTAACCAACTGAGCTACACCGGCGTAACTGGCGTCGATCATTGTATCAGGATTCGACGAGCGCCCGCCTCGGCGCGGCCGCCGGCCGCGAAAGCCGGTCCTTGCCGGGACCGGCGGGCCGTGCGGGTCCGTGGAACGCCGCCCGGGGGGGCGGGATGCCCAGCCGCCGGAATGCGGGGACTCTTCCGGGGCCCGCTACAGGATGAGCATCGCGTCGCCGTAGCTGTAGAACCGGTAGTCGGTCCGCAGGGCCTCGGCGTACGCCTCGCGGATCCGCTCCCACCCCGCGAACGCGCTGACCAGCATCAGCAGCGAGGACCGGGGCAGATGGAAGTTCGTCAGCAGCCCTCCGACGACGTGGAACGCGGCGCCCGGGTACAGGTAGAGATCGCTGACGCCGTCGCCGGCGCGCAGCTCGCCGCCCCCGGCCCGGGCCGCGGTCTCGAGGGTCCGGGTCGTGGTGGTCCCCACCGCGACCACCCGCCGCCCGGCGGCGCGGACCCGGCGCACCGCCGCCGCGGTCTCCGGCGGGACGCGGTAGGGCTCGGGGTCGACCCGATGCGCCTCGACCTCGTCCACGCGGATCGGGGCGAACGTGCCGTAGCCGACGTGCAGGGTCACCCGGGCCACCCCGACCCCCCGTTGCCGGAGCCGCTCCAGCAGGTCGGTGGTCAGATGCAGGCCGGCCGTCGGCGCCGCCACCGAGCCGCGCTCCGTCGCGTACACCGTCTGGTAGCGCTCGGCGTCCAGGGGCGTGTCGCCGCGCCGGATGTACGGCGGCAGGGGAACGTGCCCCACGCGGTCGATCGCCTCGTCGACGGCGGCGCCGTCCTCGGTCCACAGGCGGATCGTGCGGCGGCCGTGAAACCGGCGGGCGAGCACCTCCCCGCACAGCCGGCGCCCACCGCGCTCGAAGACCACGCGGGCGCCGGGCCGGAGCCGGTGCCCGGGATGCATGAGGGCGTCCCAGCACCCGTCTCCGCGGGGGGACAGGAGCAGGCACTCGACCGCGCCCCCGCTCGGCACCCGCCGCCCCAACAGCCTCGCCGGGACCACCCGCGTGTCGTTGACGACGAGCAGATCGCCCGGCCCGAGAAGGGCGGGAAGCGCCCCGACGGTGTGGTGCTCGAGACGGCCGGTGGCGCGGTCGAGGACGAGCAGGCGGGCCGCCTGGCGCTCGACGGCCGGGGTCTGGGCGATCCGGTCGGCGGGGAGGTCGAAGTCGAAGTCGGCGACGCGCATGCAAGTGGCTAGCAGGCCCACCGCAGCAGCACCGCACCGACGGTGAACCCGGCGCCCACCGACGCGAGGAGCACGAGGTCGCCCTTCTTCAGGCGCCCCTCCGCGACCGCGTCCGCGAGGGCGAGGGGAATCGTGGCGGCGGTGGTGTTGCCGTACCGGTCGATGTTGATCATGACCTTTTCCTCCGGCAGGCCGAGCTGCTCGGCCGCGGCCATGATGATTCGGCGGTTGGCCTGGTGCGACACGAAGAGATCGACGTCGCCGGGCTCGAGCCCGTTGCGCTCGAGCACTCGCCGGCTGATGTCCCGGGTCTTGCGCACCGCGAACTTGTAGACGGCGGCGCCGTCCTGATGGACGAAGTGCAGCCGCTGAGCGACCGTCTCCCGCGTCGCCGGCATCCGGCTGCCCCCGGCCGGCATGCGCAGGGCCGGGGCCCCGCTGCCGTCCACCTCGTGGGCGAAGTCGATGACCCGGAGCTCCGGGTCCACCGCCGGCGACACCACCACCGCCCCCGCGCCGTCGCCGAAGAGGACGCAGGTGGCGCGATCCTGATAGTCGATGATGCGGGACATGACGTCGGCCCCGATCGCGAGCGCGTGGTCGTGGACCCCGCCGGCCACCATCTGCACCGCGGTGGTGACGGCGTAGGTGAAGCCCGAGCAGGCCGCCCCGAGGTCGAAGCCCCAGGCCCCGGCGGCGCCGATGCGGTCCTGGACGAGACAGGCGGTGCTCGGAAAGAACATGTCCGGGGTGGTGGTGCCGACCACCAGGAAGCCGACGTCCCGGGACGCCAGCCCCGCCCCGTCGATGGCCCGGTTGGCGGCCTCGACCGCGAGATCGGACGTGGCGGCGTCGGCGTCGGCGATGTGGCGGGTGCGGATGCCGGTCCGCTTCAGGATCCACGCGTCGGAGGTGTCGACGATCTTCTCGAGATCCTGGTTGGTCATGACGCGGGGCGGCACGTAGGTGCCGAGCGAGGCGATCCGGACCGACCGGAGGGCGCCCGGCGGGCGGCTGGCGATGGCGTTGCTCATCTGGTGTCCCGTCCAGGAGCCCGCGGCTGGGGCTCCGCTTCCCGCGAGGCGGCGCGCGGTCCGGCCACGCGCTCCCGGCGACGCGCGGGGGCGGTCGCCGTCGACGTGCCTACCACAGCCGCCCCCCGCGGCTCGGCGCCGGCACCCCGAAGTAGTCGTAGGCACGGGCGGTGGCCACGCGCCCGCGGGGCGTCCGGTCGAGGAACCCGATCTGGATCAGAAAGGGCTCGTAGATGTCCTCGATGGCCTCTTTCTCCTCGCTGATCGCGGCCGCGATGCTGTTGAGCCCGACCGGACCGCCGCCGAACTTGTCGATGATGGCGTGCAGCAGCCGGCGATCCGCCTCGTCGAACCCGTTGGCGTCGACGTCGAGCATCTTCAGCGCGTCGAGGGCCACGTCCCGCGTGATGCGGCCGTCCGCCCGCACCTGGGCGAAGTCGCGCACGCGGCGCAGCAGCCGGTTGGCGACCCGCGGGGTGCCGCGGGACCGGCCGGCGATCTCGACCGCCGCCGCGTCCTCGATCGGCACGTCGAAGATGCCCGCCGACCGGCGGACGATCTCCTGCAGGTCCTCGGCGCGGTAGAAGTCGAGCCGGTGCACGATGCCGAACCGCGCCCGCAGCGGGGACGTCAGCAAACCCGCGCGGGTCGTGGCCCCGATGAGCGTGAAGGGCTTCAGCGGCACCTTCACGGACCGTGCGCCGGGGCCCTGGCCGATAACGATGTCGAGCTCGTAGTCCTCCATCGCCGGATACAGGATCTCCTCGACGACGGGGCTCATCCTGTGAATCTCGTCGATGAAGAGCACCTCGCGCTCCCCGAGGTTCGTCAGGATGCCGGCGAGGTCGCCCGGCTTCTCGAGCACCGGTCCCGCCGTCGTCCGCACCGCCACCCCCAACTCGTGCCCGACGACGAGGGCCAGGGTCGTCTTGCCGAGGCCCGGCGGGCCGTACAGCAGGACGTGGTCGAGGGCCTCGCCACGCTGCCGGGCCGCCGCGATGGCGACGCCGAGGTTCTCGCGCAGGCGGTCCTGGCCGATGTAGGCGTCGAGGCTGCGCGGGCGCAGGCCCGCCTCGAACTGATCGTCGTCGCCCAGCCGGGCGGAGGTGACCACGCGAGGCGGAGCGTCCTCGGCGGTCACCGCGCGATCTCCTTCAGGGCCCGCTTCAGGGCGGGCTCGAACGAGCCGTCCCCGGCGCCGAGGGCGGCGTCCACCGCCCGTTCCGCCGACGGGCGGCCGTAGCCCAGGTTCACCAGCGCCGACACCAGGTCGCCTCGGGCCGCCCCCGGCCCGTCCCCGGCCTCCGGCGCCGACTCGACGACCGGCGGCAGCCGATCGCGCAGCTCCAGCCCCATGCGCTCCGCCGTCTTCTTGCCGATGCCGGGGATGCCCGTCAACCGCCGCACGTCGCCGCGGCCCACCGCCTCCACCAGCTCGGACGGCTCGATGCCCGAGAGCACCGCCAGGGCCAGCCGCGGGCCGATGCCCGAGACGCCGATCAACTGCTCGAAGATCCGCAGCTCGAGCGCGGTCGCGAATCCGAACAGGGCCAAGGTGTCCTCGCGCACGTGCGTATGGACCCGGAACGCCGCGTCGGACCCCGGCTCGCCCAGGCCGTAGAAGGTCGACAGGGGGATGTGCAGGTCGTACCCGACGCCGTGCACGTCGACGGTCACGCGATGGGGGTGCTTTTCGGCGAGCCGACCGCGAAGCCGCGCAATCATCCGTCACCCCGGCACCCGGAACCGGCGCCAGGACCTCACCCCGGCGTTGGCGCCGGCGGTCGATCCCGTGGACGCGGCCGGCACGCCCGCATAGGCGTGACAGACGGCGACGGCGAGCGCGTCCGACGCGTCGTGCGGCGTGGGCGGCTCGTCCATGCCGAGCAGCAGCCCCACCATCCGCTGCACCTGCCTCTTCTCCGCGCGCCCGTAGCCCACCACCGCCTGCTTGACCGACGCCGCCGCGTACTCGGCCACCGGCAGCCCGGCCCGGGCGGCGGCGAGCAGCGCGACGCCCCGGACCTGACCGAGCTTCAGCGCGCTGCGCGCGTTGCGCCCGTGGAACACCTCCTCGACGGCGACGCAGGCCGGCCGGTGCTCGGCCAGCATCGCGGCCAGCGCATCGAAGATGCGGGCGAGCCTGTCGGGGAACGGGCAACCGGAGGGCACGGTGATAGCTCCGCACGCCACCAGCCCGCACCGACTGCCGTCGGAGTCGATGCAGCCGTATCCGGTGCGCTCGGAGCCGGGGTCTATCCCGAAGATCCTCACGCCAATGAGGCCTCGATCTCCTTCTCGCTGACGTCGAAGTTCGACCAGACGTGGCGGGTGTCGTCGAGGTCCTCCAGCGCGCCCATCAGCTTCATCATCTGCTGGGCCGGCTTTCCCTCGAGTTCCACCGAGTTCTGCGGCAGCATCGCCACCTGCGCCGACGCCGGCTCGACCCCGAGGGCTCGGACCGCCGCGGCGACCGCGTCGAACGACTCCGGCGCGCTGATGATCTCCCAGTGGCTGCCGTCGTCCCGAAGATCGTCGGCGCCGGCGTCGATGGCCGCGGTCATCAGCGCCTCTTCGTCGACCGCGTCCCGGTCCACCAGCACGTACCCCCGCTTGTCGAAGAGCCAAGCCACGCTGTTGGTCGAGCCGAGATTGCCGCCGTGCTTGGTCAGCAGGTGGCGGACCTCGCCGACGGCGCGGTTCTTGTTGTCGGTCAGCACCTCGACCATCAGGGCCACGCCCCCCGGGCCGTAGCCTTCGTAGGTGACTTCCTCGTAGTGGACGCCCGGCTCCTCGCCGGTCCCGCGCCGGATGGCCCGCTTGATGTTGTCGGCGGGCATGTTGGCGGCCTTGGCGTCGGCGATGACGGTCCTCAGGCGCGGGTTGCTGTCGGGGTCGCCGCCGCCGTCACGCGCGGCAACGGTCAGCTCCTTGATGATGCGGGTGAAGAGCTTGCCGCGCCTGGCGTCGGCCGCGCCCTTCTTGTGCTTGATCGAATGCCACTTGGAATGGCCGGACATCGGCGAGACTCCGTGAATGCGCCAATAGGCGTTGCCGCAGAGTTTACCACGACGCGGGACCCGCCGACGGGTCGGAATCCGGGCCGGTGACGGCCGGAGAGCGGCGCGACCGTCCCCGCGCGGCGAGGGGCGGCGTCGCGTGCCCGCGGTGTATCATTGGAAACTGTCGCACCCGCCATGCCGGACTGGGCGCCCAACCCGCATCCGTTCCTCGTCCACTTTCCGATCGCGCTCCTGGCCGCCGCGGTCACCGTCGATCTGCTGAGCCTTCTGCGGCCGGCGCACCGGGCAACGCGCGACACCGCCACGTGGCTCTTCTGCGCGGGGGCGTTCGTGGCGATGGCGGCATATTTCAGCGGGTTGAGCGCCGCCGCGGCCGTCCGCGTCACTCCAGATGCCGGTCTCGCCGTCACGGCCCACTTCGTGTGGGCCGACCGCACGACCTGGTTCTTCGTCTTCTTCGCCTCGTTGCGCCTCGCGATGTCCTACATCTGGCGCACGACGGCCCGGTGGGCCGTCGCGTCGTCCTGCGCGCTCTCCCTGATAGGGCTCGTCCTCCTGGCGGCGACCGCGCTGCACGGCGGCCGGCTCGTGTTCCAGTACGGACTCGGGGTGGAGTCCGTTCCCCCCGCCGGAACGCCCTGGACCCTGCCCGGCCGGGCCCCGGCGGGGACTGGCGACCCCGACCCGCGGGTCCCCTGAAGGCCACGGCGGGCGCGCGCGGGAAGCTCCTTGCGTCGGGTCCCCTTGTCAGGCGCGGCGCGGGCCCCGCCGCCTCAGGACTCGTCAGCTTCGAGCCGGTGGGCCATGGGAATGAAGACGATGCCGTTGACGGTGCGCTCGGGTCCGGTCTGGCGGAACCCCAGGCGCTCGTAGGCGGGGACGCCGAAGCGTGACGAGTTGACGGTCACGCGTTCGAGACCGGGCTTGGCGGGACGGGCGATGGCGAGCGCACGCTCGAGCAGTTCGCGCGCGACCCCGTGGCGCTGATGACGGGTGTCGACGAACAGCAGCGACACGTGGTCGTTGTCGCGCAGATCGATGACTCCCGCGGGCTGCTCGCCCGCCATCGCCACCAGCAGGAGGTGGTTGGACCGCATCCGCTCGACGAGCGCGCCCGGCTCCACGTGGCGCAGGAACTCGGCCCGGCCCTCGTCGGTGTACTCCGGCCCGATGAACTCGGTGAACGACTCGACGATCAGCCGCGACACAGCCTCGGCGTCGGCGGGCTCCATCGGACGATAGGCGATGGGACTCGACATCGCGTCTCCCACGCGGGGGACCGGACTCCGGGCGACCGCCGGAGCGTACGACTCACCGCGGGTCGGCGAGCGTCCTGAGGTAGTTGACGACGTGCCAGATGTCCTCGTCGTCGAGCCGGTCCGCGTAGGGCTGCATGTCGGCCGTCACCCCCTCCTTGATGACGCGGAAGAGATCTCCGTCTCTCGATCCATGCAGCCAGACATCGTCGGTGAAGTCCGGAATGTCCCCGCCGGCATGGGCCATGTCCCCGTCGCCGAGGCCGGTGTTGCCGTGACACTCCCGGCACATGAACACGTAGCGCTGCCGGCCGGTGGCGATGGAGTCCGCGGTCGGCGGCACCGGATTCTCCAGCACCTGCCCTTCGGCGGGCTGCCGGGGCTCGGGTGGGTGGAGCGGCTGCGCGGAGGCAGCCGCGGCGAGGGTCCCGGCGAGCAGCGCCGCGAGCGGCCACCGGCCTACGGATCGGGTCATCGCAGATTCTCCTGCCGGCAGGCGCCGGCCATCGGCTTCTCAGGGGACGCGGGCCGCCGCGACGGACGCCCGACGCGCTCGACCGGCGCCGCCGCCGTGCGGCCCTGTCGTCCGCCACGGGGCGGCGGCAGAACTCGTGGTCATTCCTCCGGCGCCGCGAAGTTGGTCCAGAGGTACTCCGGCCGGTGCTCCTGGAGATACAGGAAGACCTCGTGGACGAGGTTGACGACGCGGTTCAACCCGTAGTCGTGAAAGTTGCGCGTCGCGACCAGCTCCAGCGAAACCGCCCCCCGGGCCGCGACGCACCGGACCCTGGCGCGGCGCCGGTCGATGCGCCGGTGCGCGGGCAGCCGGGTCGACGCCCGTCCCGCGACGAACGCGTCGAGGTCCGAGAACAACCGCGACCGGGCCGGGACGTTGGGCAGCAGCGCCCGGAAGACGAACGTCCCGCTCGACGGCGTGTAGTCGAGCGTGAGCGGGTCCGTCCCCAGCCACGAGAAGCGGAAACGGTGCCGTCCCGCCACGGGCCGGCCCTCGCTGAACCCGCTGAAGACCCGCCGGTCGGCGTAGGCCTGAAGCCGCTGCCGCACCAGGGCGAGCGACTGTTCGCGCGTCCTGCGGACCCGCGGCGTTCCGCCGGCCCGACGCGCTCCCGCCGCCCCAGCGTCCGGCGAGCCCACCGCCGCCGAGGCCGGCCTGCGCGGCCGCGCCTTCGCCGCCCCGGCGCCGCTACCCGCTTGCCTCCCCACGATTCCCGTTAGCCAGATCGGCCCGGACGCTTGGCCCGCCCATCGTCGCCTCCGGCTCCGCCGGGCGCCCAACCGACCCTGCAGGAGTCTGCACGTTCTGCGGCGCAGACGCCTAGTGATAGTAGGACATCACGCCCGGCTCGATCTTGCCGAGGAAGCCGGGCGCGTACTGGTCGCGCAGCCAGAACTCCTTCTTCGCCTGCACGTTGACCACCGACGGGCGGCTCTCGTCGAGGGCGACCTGGTAGGCCCGCTCCAGGGCCGGGCGGAACTCCGACGGCCGGGTCACGTACTCGCCGTACGCGCCGAGGGCCTCGCCCATCTTGTCGTAGCGCAGGTTCTCCTGGAACAGGTGCACCGGCAGCCCCACCTGGTTGTTGCGCTGCCCCTGCCAGGTGCCCCAGGCGTTGTTGTTGTAGACGACGACCACCGCCGGCAGGCGGTACTTGGACAGCGTCTCCATCTCCATGCCGGTGTAGCCGAAGCCGGCGTCGCCGGTGACGGCGATGACCGGATGCCCCTGGTAGTCGGCCTGCGGGCCCGCGCCCTGCCGGACCGCGGCGGCGACCCCGACGGTGTAGCCGACGTCGGGGCCGATGGCGCCGTACTGGTACGCCCCGTTCATGATCTGCCCGGGCCGGAACGCCCGCAGATATCGCCGCGTGTAGCGGGCGATGCCGTAGCCCCCCTGCACGATGGTCGTGCGGTCCGGGGGCAGCGCGCCGTGGACGAAGTCGGCGAGCTCCTTGCCGATAACGGCGGGGTGCACCGCCTCGTCGTAACCGAGCCCGGTCCGGTAGTACTCGTCGTTCTGCGCCTCGAACCGCGCCCGCGCCTCCGCCACCTCCGCCACCCACGCGTCGTGCCGCATGCGCGGAACACCGTCGGCGAGGGCCTCGAGGGCGGCCCGCTCGTCGCTGACGATGCCGAGGTCGATGGGCAGGTTGCGCCCGATGTCCTCGGCGCAGGGGTCGATGCGGATGTAGCGGGTATCCGGCCCGAACGCGAACTCGCCCAGCGTCGGCATGCAGTACTGGCCGACGAGGAGGACGAGGTCGGCGCTCGCCAGCGCCAGCGGCGCGGTGTCCGCGGAGAGCTCGTGGTCGGTGGGGAACTGCCCCTTCGTGGCGCCCGACTCGACCACCGGGATGTGGGCCCGCTCGGCGAGCCGCCGCAGCGCCGCCCATCCCCGGCTGTGGAACACGCCGTTGCTCGAGACGATGATCGGCCGCTCGGCCTCGCTCAGCATCGCAACGGCCCGGTCGATGGCGCGGGGATCGGGATGCGGCCGGGTCTCGGTGCGGTACTTCGCCTTGTCGAAGTAGTACTCGATCTCGAGCGCGTCGCGGAACCGCGCGTTGGCGATCTCGGCCGGAAAGTCGAGGTGGACCGGCTTGGGCACGCCGCTGCGGAGCTGCCGGAACGCGTAGCCGGCGTACTCGTGGATGCGGGCCGGCGTGATCAGGCGCTTGCCGTACTTGCGCATGCCCTCGGTCGTCGGCTGCTGGTAGGCGTCCTGGATGCCGCGCTCGGTGTCCTCCGCGAAGATCGTCTTGTTGCTCGCCAGCACCAGTATGGGGGACCGCGCCGAGTTGGCGGCGGCGATGCCGCAGATCATGTCGGTGAACCCGGGGCCCTCGGTCCCCGACGTCGCCACGATCTCGCCGGTGACCCGGGTGAACGCGTCGGCGGCGTGGCACATCGACCCCTCGTGCCGGCCCCCGTAGGTGGGGATGCCGGTGTCGGACATCGCGTGCACCACCGAGTAGTTGCCGGGGCAGCAGAACAGCGCCGCCACGCCTTCCGCCTTGCAGGCGCGGGCGAACACCTGGGCGCCGGTCATGGGGAAGTCGACCTCGGGCAGCGCCGCGTGCTTCGCCGCCTCGAACTCGGCCGGCACCGCGATCGGGCTGACGTCCTCCTCGGCCGCCGAGGCCAGCACCGACGTGCCGCCCCCGACCGTCGCCGCCCCCGCGCCCAGCACCGCCTGCTTCATGAACCGCCGCCGCGAGCTTCCCTGGCCAGCACGTTTCATCGTTCGCTCCTTGAAGCCATGACCAACTCCACAGAATAGCCGCCGTGTTCCTTGAGAAGTGCCGCCTTCAGGGCCCAGATGCTGACCGGGATCGAACCAAGCCACGCCAGTATCGCGCCGACCGGTGCTCCTAGTCCAGGGTAACCCGCGGCTCCCACGATAAACCCACCGATAAACCCAAGTACCAGTGAGACAGGCACATTCACCACAACAACACGCCATACCATCGACCACCAGATCGAAAGTACCTGCTCGAGGTTGACCGGGGTTCCCACCATGATCCTCTCCAACTATACGCTCGCGTGCTCGACGGGACTGTTACGCACGACGAGACCAACGTCACCGTCAGAGGTCACCCGAACCTCCAGACAATAGCACGGTGGGCTACCGCAAGCCCCTCGGGGCCGAGCCTGGGTCCGCCTTCGGGCTACTCGGCCGCGACGGCGCCGGCGGAGCGGGCGCAACGGAAGCCGACGTTGCTGGTCTGCCCGGTCTGCGCGAAGGGCAGGCGGACCGACGTGCGGAGGGCGGCCGGGAAGTTCAGCCAGGACCCGCCGCGGGCGATGCGCGCATAGCCGGCCGTCGCCCCCGGCGGGTCGACGAGCGGCGACGTCGCGTAGTAGTCGTCGTCGAGCCAGCCGTCCACCCACTCCCAGACGTTGCCGGCCATGTCGAAGAGGCCGAAGTCGTTTGGCGGGAACGAAGCGACCGGCGCCGTGTTCATCCACGCGTCGGCCCCGCCGGTGGCCCCCTCGCAGCATCGATCCGCCCCGTAGTTGGCGCGGTCGCGCGAGATCTCGTCATCCCACCCGTAGATCAGCCCCGGCCAGCCCGCCCGCGCCGCGTACTCCCACTGGGCCTCGGTCGGAAGCCGGGCCCCCGCCCACGTACAGAAGGCGGCCGCGTCGTCCCAGCTCACGAGGACCACCGGGTGGTCCCCGGTCTGCGCGAAGCCCGGCGCGGCGGGGGCGCGATGCCCGGCGTCGCGCACGAACCGGAAGTACTGCGCGACCGTCACCTCGGTCGCCATCATCTCGAACGGGACGGGGAAGCGGACGGGGTGGCGGGGCCGCTCCATGTCGAGGCAGTCGGGGTCGGACTCGACGCACCCCATCTCGAAGCCGCCGGCGGGAATGCGGACCCATCCGAGATCGGGCGCGGCCTGCCCCCCGGCCTGCGCGGACGGCCCGGCCGCGGACAGGACGACCAGGACCACAGCGAGCCCCGGGAGTCCGAGCTCCGAGCGTCGGTCGGCGGCCCCCATGACCCTCAGCTTCGCACCGCGATGCCCATCACCTCGAACCGCGCCCCGCGCAGCAGGGTGCCGCTGCCGAGGAACGCCCGCGCCGGGGGGTCGGCGCTGAAGTAGGTGCGATAGACGGCGTTGAAGTCGTCGTACAGGGCGACGTCCGAGCAGAACACCTGCACGCTGACCAGGTCGTCCATGGTCATGCCGGCCTCGGCGAGGACCGCGGCGATCTGGTCGAGCACGATCCGGGCCTCGTCGCCCGCATCGGCGGGGGGGGCCCCGGTCTCGGGGTCGAGGCCGAGGCGGCCGGCCAGGTACAGGGTGTCCCCGACCTGGATGGCGTCGCTGAACAGCGGGTTCGGCGCCGTCCGGCCGGGCAGGTTCACCGCCCGCCGTCCGTCGTCGGGCTGGGCCGTCACCGTGCCGAGGGCACCGGCGCCGAGACCGCCCACCGCGAGACCGCCGACCACCAGGCCCGCCGCAAAGATGCGCATGTTCTTCGTCAGGTTCATCACGATTCTCCCTCCATGACCAGGACCGTCGATCCCGTCGTCTCGCGCGCCTCCAGCCGGCGGTGCGCCTCGGCCGCGTCCTCGAGCGGCAGGGCGAGGCTCACGTCGACCTTGACGGCGCCGCTGCCGACCACCTCGAACAGCTCGCGGGTGGTCTCCTCGAGCTCCGCCCTCGTCCCGATGTAGCTGGCCAGCGTCGGCCGGGTGAGGAAGAGCGACCCCTTGGCGGCGAGCAGCCCCGGGCTGAACGGCTCCACCGCCCCCGAGGCGTTGCCGTAGCTCACCATCAGCCCCCGCGGCCGCAGGCAGTCGAGGGACGCCGCGAAGGTGTCCTTCCCCACCGAGTCGAAGACGACGGGCACGCCGGCACCGCCGGTCAGCTCCCGGACCCGCTCGACCACGTCCTCTCGGGTGTACACGATGGGGTGGTCGCAGCCGTGGGCCCTTGCCAGCTCCGCCTTGGCGTCGCTGCCGACGGTACCGATGACCGTCGCCCCCAGGTGCTTCGCCCACTGGCACGCGATGAGCCCCACCCCCCCGGCGGCCGCGTGCAGGAGGATGGTGTCGCCCGGCGCGACGGGGTGGATGCGCCGCACCAGGTACTGCACGGTGCATCCCTTCAGCATCATCGCCGCCGCCTCACGGTCGCCGATCGCGTCGGGCAGCCGCACGAGGCGCGCGGCGTCGATGACCCGCCGCTCGGTGTAGCTGCCCAGGCTCATGCAGTACGCGACGCGGTCGCCGGTCGCGACCGCCGTCACCCCGTCGCCGACCGCCTCGACCACGCCCGCCGCCTCGTTGCCGATGATTGCCGGCCATCCCGGCACCGGGTACAGGCCGGTCCGGTGATAGACGTCGATGAAGTTCAACCCGGCCGCCGTCTGGCGGATGAGGGCCTGACCGGGCCCTGGAGAACCGGGGTCGGTCTCTTCCCACCGCAGCACGTCGGGACCGCCGTGCCGGTGAATGCGAATCGCTCTCGTCATGTCTGCTCTCGTGTGCGTCCGCTCTCGCTTGCCGTGCGCGGCTCGGGAATCATACAGCGGACGGGCCGTTTCCGAACCCGCGCGGCACCCGCGGACGCACGGCCGACGCCGGCGGCGGCCCGCCGCGTGGTCTGGTCCGGGACCCGTGCTGGCCTTGGCGCCGCGGGCCGGGGTACGATGCGGCTTACCGTACCGCGCCGGCGACACTCGCCGGCCCGCAACACGAGAGAGCCTCGACTGGTGACCACTGCACCGGCGATTGGAACCGCCGCCCCGACCCGACCGTCCAACTTCGACGCCCAGGCCCCGCCCGACCCGGCCCTGGTCGCCGACTGCGTTCACTGCGGGTTCTGTCTGCCCACCTGCCCCACCTACATGCTCTGGGGCCGGGAGACCGACTCGCCGCGGGGCCGCATCGTGCTGATCAAGGGCGGCCTCGAGGGCGAGACCGCGGTCACCGACCGCTTCGCCCGCCACTTCGACACCTGCCTGGGGTGCATGGCCTGCCTCACCGCCTGCCCCTCCGGAGTGCAGTACGACAAGCTGCTCGAGGCCACCCGCCCGCAGATCGAGCGGAGGGTCGCCCGGTCCTGGACGGACCGGCTGTTCAGGCGTCTGATTTTCTCCCTGTTTCCCTACCCGGGGCGCATGCGCCTGGGCATCGGCAAGCTGTGGGCCTATCAGCGGTCGGGGCTGCAGCGGCTGGTCCGCGCGAGCGGCCTGCTCGACCTGCTGCCGCCCCGCCTGCGCGCGATGGAAGCGTTGCTGCCACGGGTCTCCTTGAGCAACGGGTGGACGCGTCCGCCGGCCCGGGTACCCGCCGAGGGAACGCCGCGCCGACGGGTGGGACTGCTGCTGGGCTGCGTTCAGCGGGTCTTCTTCGACGAGGTCAACCGGGCCACCATCCGGGTGCTGGCGGCGGAGGGCTGCGAGGTCGTGGTCCCCCGCACCCAGGGCTGCTGCGGCGCCCTCATGCTCCACGCCGGCCTCGACGGAGACGCGGCGGACATGGCGCGCCGCTTCATCGACGCCTTCGAGGCGGAGGCGGCGGACATCGACACCCTCGTCATCAACGCCGCCGGCTGCGGGTCGACACTGAAGGAGTACGGCCACCTCCTGCGCGACGACCCGGCCTACGCGGCGCGCGCCCGCGCCCTCGCGGACAAGTGCAAGGACATCTCCGAGGTGCTCGACGAGCTCGAGCCCCGGGCGCCGCGCCGCCCCCTGCCGCTCAGGATCGCCTACCACGACGCCTGTCACCTGCAGCACGCCCAGGGCGTGAGCCGGGAGCCGAGGCGCGTGCTCGGCGCGATTCCCGAGCTCACGGTGTGCGAGATCCCCGAGGCCGGCATCTGCTGCGGCTCGGCCGGCATCTACAACCTGGTCGAGCCCGAGGCGGCGGGGGAGCTGGGAGACCGCAAGGCGCGCCATATCCGGAGCACGGGGGCGGAGGCCGTGGTGTCGAGCAATCCCGGCTGCCTGCTGCAGATCGCGAACCGCCTCAAGGCCTCGGGCCAGCGTCCGCCCACCTACCACCTCGTCGAGCTCGTGGACGCCTCCATCCGCGGCGCGTCGCTGCCGTCCTAGGCTGAAGTTTCAGCGCCCGATTTTCTCTAACTTATAGCAACTAAAGGAGTCTTGGGATTATCGGCGTGGTTTATCGGACCATTTGTAGCCATGTGAATGGCTCATTTTGCCCCGTGTTTTCCTTGATATATAGGGTGATATCGGTATAATGAGTAACCATGTATATCGAGAGCGTCCGCAATCGCTCCTCGCCACCCGCCGTCCTCCTCCGGGAGTCCTACCGCCAAGACGGGCGCGTCAAGAAGCGCACCCTCGCCAACCTCTCCAAGCTCCCAGACGCTGCCATCGAGGCGGTGCGACGCGTCCTCCACGGCGAGCATCTCGTCAATCCGGAAGACGCCTTCACCTGCCTTCGCAGCCTCCCCCACGGCCACATCGCCGCCGTCCTCGGCACCCTCAAGCAGCTGCGACTCCACACCTGCATCGCTCGCCAAGCGAGCCGCGTCCGTGACCTCGTCGTCGCCCTCATCGTCGCCCGCGTTGTCGACGCGAAGTCGAAGCTCGCTACCGCCCGCGCCCTCGCCCCCGAGACCGCCGTCTCCACCTTGGGCAGGGTGCTCGAACTCGGCGACGTCGACCAGCATGAGCTCTACGCCGCGATGGACTGGCTCGTCGAGCGGCAGGCGGCCATCGAGCAACGACTCGCGAAACAGCACCTGCGGGAACACACCCTGGTGCTCTACGACTTGACCTCCAGCTACGTGGAGGGAACCCGCTGCCCGTTGGCGCAGCGCGGCTACAGCCGCGACGGCAAGAAGTCCACGCTGCAGATCGTCTTCGGCCTGCTGTGCTCAGCCGACGGCTGCCCCGTCGCGGTCGAGGTCTTCGAGGGCTCGACGAGCGACCCCAAGACGGTGGCCAGCCAGGTGGAGAAGCTCCGGGAACGGTTCGGCTTGCAGCACGTCGTGCTGGTCGGCGACCGCGGCATGCTGACCGCGGCGCGCATCCGCGAGGACCTGCAGGGGGTCGACCGGCTGCGCTGGATCACCTCCCTGCGCGCACCCGTCATCCGGAAGCTCGTCGACGCCGGCACGGTGACGCCGTCGTTGTTCGACGAGCGGGACCTGGCCGAGGTCACCAGCGACGAGTTCCCCGGCGAGCGGCTGATCGTGTGCCGCAATCCCCTGCTCGCCGCCGAACGGCAGCGCAAGCGGCAAGAGCTGCTGGCCGCGACCGAGAAGGACCTCGCGCCCATCGCGGCCGCGACCCGGCGCAAGAACCGGCCGTTGCGGGGCGAGGCCGCCATCGGCGTGCGCGTCGGCAAAGTCATCAACCGGCACAAGATGGCGAAGCACTTCCTCATCACCATCACCGACGAGTCCTTCACCTTTCAACGCAACGCCGAGAAGATCGCAGCGGAGGAGCAGCTCGACGGAATCTACATCGTCCGGTCCAACGTCGAGCCCGAGCAGTTCGACGCGGCCCAGACCGTCCGCGCTTACAAGGACCTGTCGAAGGTGGAGCGGGCGTTTCGCTATCTCAAGTCGGTGGACCTGCAGGTGCGACCGCTCCACCACCGGCGCGAGGACCGGGTGCGCGCCCACGTGCTGCTGTGCATGCTGGCCTACTACGTCGAGTGGCACATGCGCCGCGCCCTGGCCCCGATGCTGTTCGACGACCACGACCCGGCCGCCGCCGAACGGCAGCGCGCTTCGGTGGTCGCTCCTGCGCGACGCTCGCCGGCGGCGCGGGCCAAGGCCGGCCGCAAACGCACCGACGACGCGCTGCCCGTGCACAGCTTCCGGACCCTGCTCGCCGACCTCGGCACGCTGACCGCCAACACCATGCAGGTGGGCGAGGGTGACAGCACCTTCACCCTGCACACCGAACCGACGCCGGTGCAGCAGCGCTGCTTCGAGCTACTGGGGGTGACACCGCGAGTGTAGCCAGTATCGACGCCCCATGAAACAGCGTAACTGACTCAATCAAAGGGACTTTTGCGCGATCCGCTCTGAAACTTCGGCCTAGGGCCAGGCCGATCGGGGCGCGACGGCGGCGTGCGCCTTCCGCGCCCGGTCGGGTTGCGGGCGAACGTCGGAGGAAGCGGCCCGGCCGGCTCTCATCGTGAAGCCCGAAGAGCTCTGCGGGGGCCGTACCGGCCGGGCCAGGACCCTCGCGCCTTCCGCAATCGGGTACCAGTTGGACACCGGTTCGCGGTTTTCGCCTCCGCGACGGGGAAGCGTCCCCCCGAGAGCCGGCGGCACCACGGGCTGCTAGAGGCCGCCGGGGCCACGGCCCGGATTGAGGATGCCGGCGGGGTCGAACCGGCGCTTGACCTGCTGCATCAGGGGAAAGCTGTCGCCGAGCGGTCCCCACACGCCGACTAGACTCCGCAGCTCCCCCTCGGCCTGGCGGATGACCGCGCTGCCGCGGCCGGGGTCGATGCGCTCGCGCAGGGCGCGCACGAGCGACGCCTGGACGGGCACCGGGCCGACGAGACGGAGATACAGCACGCCGAGACCCGCCCGGCCGATCACCGCGCAGTCGAGGGACGGCGCGCGCGACGCCTCGTCGAGCCACGCCAGGGTGGCCGACAGGTCGCTCGGCAGGACCACGAGCTTGACGATGGTGCCCTCGCCCCCGAACACCCGGGCCTCGTGACGGCGCCACGCCTCGGCCTCGTCGGCCTCCGCCAGCACATCCGCGGCGCCGCCGGCATCGCGGGCCAGGACCGCCGCCTGCTCCGCCTGCTCGGCCGCCACCGGCGCGGCCGACTCGAATCGGACGAGCATCGCGGCCGGCGGCCACGCCAACTCCACCGCGGTCGGGGTCGACCCGCGGGCGAGCAGCTCGGCCGCGACGCGATCGACCTGCCCGGCATCGGAGAGCGTCACCCGCACCGTGCGCGACGCCTCGGCCGCCGGGGCCAGCTTGAAGGTGGCGGTGAGGATGACCCCGAGACAGCCGAACGACCCCGTCAGCAAGCGGGCGAGATCGTAGCCTGCGACGTTCTTCACCACGATGCCGCCGCTCTTCGCGGTCACTCCGTCGGCCCGGGCCAGGGTCATGCCGATGATGAGGTCCCGCGGGGCCCCGTGGCGCTGCCGCCGCGGCCCGCTGTCGTTCGCGGCCACGATGCCGCCGATGGTCGCCCGCCCGGCGTGGGGCGCGTCGAGGGGAAGCCACTGGCGGTGCGCGGCCAGCGCCGCGTTGACGTCCGCCAGCACCGCGCCGGCCTGCACGGTGGCGGTCAGGTCCCCGTGACGATGGGCCTCGACGGCGTCGAGGCCGCGGGTCGACAGCAGCACGTCGATCGAACGTGCGGGGGCGGCCCAGCCCAGCTTGGTCCCCCCGCCGCGAACCACGACCGAACGTCCGTGCTCCGAGGCCCATCCCAGCACCGCGGCCGCCGCCTCGGGCGTCCCCGGCTCGGCGACGACCCCGGGCACCACGCCGTCGACGGCGTCGCCGTCGGTGCCCGGCCGGGCCACCGCCCCGCCGGCGCGAGCGTCGATCTGTCCGATCAGCGCGTCGCGCAACTCCACGACCTCGGTCATGACATCTCCGGAAGGCGGTGGCGCGAGCTCCGCCTACAGCCGATGGGCCAGTCCCGCCGCTTCCGCCGGATGGGCGCGGTAGGGCCCGGGCACCTCTCCGCACAGCCGGGGAGTCGGCAGCAGCTTGTCGGGGTTGCAGATGTCCGCCGGATCGAACGCCCGGCGAAGCAGCCCCATCGTCGCCAGGTCCGTCTCGTCGAACATCTTCGGCATGTGGCAGGCCTTGTCGGCCCCGATGCCGTGCTCGCCCGTCAGCGAGCCGCCGGCGTCGAGACAGTAGGAGAGGATCTCGGTGGCGACCTCCTCGGCCAGCTCCGCCTGCCCCTCCACCGCGTCGTCGTAGCAGACCAGCGGGTGCAGGTTGCCGTCGCCGGCGTGGAAGACGTTGCCGATGGTGAGCCCCGACCGCTTCTCGAGGTCCCGGATGCGGCGCAGGACCTCGGGAAGCGTGCTGCGGGGAATCACCCCGTCCTGCACGTAGTAGCTGGGGGCGACGCGCCCCATCGCCGCGAACGCCGCCTTGCGGCCTCGCCAGATGCGGGCGCGCTGGTCCTCGTCGCGCGCGACCTGCACCCCCCAGCCCCGGTTCCGGTCGCAGATCGCCTCGATCCGTTCGAACTGCGCCGCCACTTCCGGCCGGGGACCGTCGAGCTCGACGATGAGCACCGCCTCGGCGTCCGGGAAGCCGGGGCTCACCGCGGCCTCGGCGGCGCGGATCGTCGTGCGGTCCATCATCTCGATCGCGGCGGGGATGATGCCGGCGGAGATGACGTCGGAGACCGCGTTGCCCGCCGCGTCCGTCGAATCGAACGCGGCCAGGAGCGTGCGCACCGACTCGGGGCGGCGCAGCAGCCGGAGTATCACCTTCGTGACCACGGCCAGCGTCCCCTCCGACCCCACCAGCACCCCGAGGAGATCGAGCCCGGGGCTGTCCAGAGCCGGGCCGCCGAGATGGACCATCTCGCCGTCGGGCAGCACCGCCTCGACCCCCACCACGTGGTGCACGGTGAATCCGTACTTGAGGCAGTGGGCGCCCCCGGAGTTCTCGGCCACGTTGCCGCCGATCGAGCAGATGACCTGGCTCGACGGGTCAGGCGCGTAGTAGTAGCCGTCGGGGGCCACCCGGCGGGTGACCTCCAGGTTCATGATGCCCGGCTCGACCGTGATCCGCTGGTTCGGGAGGTCGACGTCGAGCACCCGGTTCATGCGGGTCATGACGATGAGCACCCCGTCGGGGTGCGGCAGGGCACCGGCCGAGAGCCCGGTGCCCTGTCCCCGCGCCACGAACGGGACGCGACCGCGGTGGCAGAGGCGCACCACCGCCTGCACCTGCTCCGCCGTCTCCGGCAGCACCGCCGCCCTCGGCCGCGAGCGGTGCGAGACCAGGCCGTCCGACTCGTAGGTCGACAGCTCGCCCTCGTCGCGGACGAGGCCGTCGACTCCGACGATCCGCTCGAGCTCGGCGAGGAACTGCGCATTCACGGGCATGGGAACCGCCTCCTCCGCGGCCAACGGCCGGTCACGGCCTGGCGTACTGATCGATGACGTCCTCGATTGCGCGGCTGCAGACCCGGCAGAAGCCGACGGGATTACGGGTGAACATGATGCAGTCGACCTCGGGGCGGTACAGCCCCGTAGGCTCGTAGGACGCGCCTTCGAACGCCCCGACCCTCCCCGCGTACCGCATGCTCCCGAGGAGGGCGGTCTCCCGCTCCATCTGCTCGGTGAACAGCCGGTCCATCACCGTTTCGGCCGCGCCCTCGGCCCGCAGCGCGCCGCGGCGCCGCTGGGCCTCGACGCTACCCGCCTCGAACGCCGCCTTGTCCCACGGCGTCGGCAGCGGGGTGTCCGGCTGGATGAGGTCGCCCCACTTGACCCGCGCGGGATCGTGCAGCGCGGTGACGTTCGGCTCCCACGGCTCGGGATGGACCGCGGCGCCCGTCTCGTAGGCGACGTCAGAGGTGTAGTACTCGTCGGCGAGCCCCGCGAAGTGGTGCCCGAACTCGTGGATGAACACGTACTCCGCAAAGCCGGTGTCGGCCGCCGCCGTGGCCTGGAAGTTGAAGATGCCGCCGCCCCCGTACTGCTCGTCGTTGACGAGAATCTCGATGAACTCGTAGGGCGCGGCCGATGCGGCGTCCCGGAGGGCCCGGTTGTCGTAGGTGAGGACGTAGCGCTCGGAATCGAAGATGTTGTACTGGGCCGACAACGGCGTACGCCGGAACTCGCCCGCCTGCGGCCGGGTCACCCCGGACTCGGCCGACGGCAGGTCGAGGCCCCACACGTTGAAGTCGCTCTTCCGGCTGCGGAACGGTTCCTCCTCGAACTGGGCGTTCACCAGGCGGGTCGCGTCCGCGTGGAACTTGGGAATCTCCGCCGCCGTGTACCCCTCGCCGATCACGAGCAGATCGACCTTCTCCGAGGGCGGGCCGCTCTCGAAGAGGGGCCAGACATCGCCGGCGGGCTCCCGATCCGCGGGGTTGACGAACCGCGAGGCGGGGTCGATGACGGTGGACCAGAGCTCCCGGAAGCTGTTGTCCGCGTTCCGGCCCTTGAGCACCACCTGGACGGGGGCCTTCGGCCACGGAAACCGCAACGATTCGTGAAAGCTGCGGTGCACCTCGCGGTACTCGGGCGTCGTCTCCCACTCGCCGTAGATGGACGCGAAGCCGCGCGAGTACAGAACCCCGTTGGTCCGCCGGTCGATCACCTCGAACCGGTACTTCCCCAGATTGAGATCGTCAAGCAGCCGCGTCCGGCTGCCCGCCCACGGTCCGTCGGAGACCACCTGGTCGAGCGCGAAGATCTCCTGCCCCAGCCCACCGGAATGGACGTAGTCCACCCGCATGGTCTTGTCCAGGAACGAGGCCTCGAACCCCGGTTGCTGTCCGATCACCCCGTCGCCGCGGGCCGCCACGACCACCATGAGGAGGAGACAGGCACGCATGCGCATCATGCGTCAATTCTAAACGGAATCCGCGCCCCGACGCCCCCCGGCGTCGCGGCTGGTCTCCCCGGCATCGTCGGCGCGCGCAGGCCGCCCCACACCGTCCTCGGCCGCCCCCGGCCGGTCTCCCCACCGCCGGGCTGCTAGAATTCACCGCGTCCGCGCCGCCTTCCCCGGGCGCGGCCCGCAAGACCCGGCATCGCGACCGGACCGGCCAACCCTCGGCTGCTCCGGCCCCAAGCGGGAGCCCGCGCATGAGCACACAGCCTTCTCCGCCCGACGGCACCCCCGTCGCCAACCGGCACACCGTGATCGGCGTCTGCCTCAACCTCCTGCTGCTGGCGCTCATCGGCTACGGGTACGCCCGGTCCGAGGACTACAAGTGGGCCTGGGTGCTCGTCGGCATCCCCATCGCCATCGTGACGCTGCGCTACGCCTGGCACCTCCTGAAGTCGCGCCCGTGACCCCCGACCCCGACGACGCGCCCCGCTCCCTCAATCCGACACCGCGAGCTCTCCCGGCACGATCGGCCGCGTGCGCGGCAGCTTGCCGCGGTACGACAGCCACCCCACGACCGCCAGCACGCCCACGAACGCGCACAGCTTCAAGACGTCGCCCGCCCGCCCCGGTGGCAGCCCCCGCCACAGCCCCCACAGCACCGGCTGCCCGATGCACATCGCCCAGACCGAACCGTAGAAGTACCTTCGCTCGTGTCCTTCTCCCTTCGTCGACGGCTTCACCCGCGGCAAGCGCCCCAACGCCCCCAGCACCCACACCACACCGGCCAGAGGGAAGTACGCCGCCTCGTACATCTGCCGCACGCTCCACACCCCCGTCACCACCGCCGTCACGAGCCCCGCCACGTGGAGGACCCCGAACGACAGCACCGCGCTCCACGCGCACGTGTAGCACACCCGCCTGTACAGCGGATTCGGACGATCTTCCGTGAATCGGATGATGTACGGCCGCGGCTCACACCCCGGCAGCCGGCCCCGGACCCCCGCGACCCCCGTACCCACCACCACCGCCCCGAGCCACCACGCCATGCGCTCGTCGAATCCCCGGTCGAACAGGTCCAGCGTCAGCGGACCCGGCAGGATGAAGAAAACGAACACCCAGATCGGCCAGTGGTTGAACCGATAGTAGACCTTGTTCCGGTGCCGGATCCGGCGATCGCTCGCCAGTTCCACCGGAATGCCGCCCTCCGCCGCGCCTCCACTCCCTTGTGTCGTCACGTCCCTTCCGTCTCGTCCGCGCCGTACCCGGGCCGCGCCCCGTCCCGCCCCGGCGCTGCCGTCCCCATCCCGCCGACACGCCGCTCGCCGCCCACCGCCTGACGCCGCCCCCCGTACATGCCAACGCCCGGGGCGTCGTTCCGCCCCGGGCGTCAGAAAAAAATCCCGGCAGTGACCTACTCTCCCACACGGTTTCCCGTGCAGTACCATCGGCGGTAGAGGGCTTAACGGCCGTGTTCGGCATGGGAACGGGTGTGACCCCTCTCCTATCGCCACCGGGAAACGCAGGGGGCCCGAACCGACCGGGCCCGTCTGTCAAAGAGCCGACGACGCCGGACCCCGGACATACGCCGGGCGTCCAGCAACAACTAAATATCCTGCAAACGGTAGCCCCTCCCGCCCCACGCGGTGCGAAATGAGGAAAAGGTCAAGCCTCACGGCTGATTAGTACCAGTCAGCTCAAGTCCTCGCGGACCTTACACACCTGGCCTATCACCTGGTCATCTTCCAGGAGCCTTCAGGAGCCGAAGCTCAGGGAGATCTCATCTTGGGGAGGGTTTCACGCTTAGATGCTTTCAGCATTTCTCCCTTCCGAACGTAGCTACCCAGCGCTGCCGCTGGCGCGACAACTGGTACACCAGAGGTCCGTCCATCCCGGTCCTCTCGTACTAGGGACAGCCCCCCTCAAATCTCCTGCGCCCGTGGCAGATAGGGACCGAACTGTCTCGCGACGTTCTAAACCCAGCTCACGTACCGCTTTAATCGGCGAACAGCCGAACCCTTGGAACCTGCTACAGCTCCAGGATGCGATGAGCCGACATCGAGGTGCCAAACCTTGGCGTCGATGTGAACTCTTGGCCAAGATAAGCCTGTTATCCCCGGCGTACCTTTTATCCGTTGAGCGATGGCCCTTCCATGCGGAACCACCGGATCACTAAGGCCTGGTTTCCCACCTGCTCGACTTGTAGGTCTCGCAGTCAAGCTCGCTTATGCCTTTGCACTCTCCGGCTGATTTCCAAACAGCCTGAGCGAACCTTCGCGCGCCTCCGTTACATTTTGGGAGGCGACCGCCCCAGTCAAACTACCCGCCTAGCAATGTCCCTGCCCTGGATGACAGAGCGAGGTTAGGGCGCCAGAGTGCTAAGGGTGGTATCTCACCGTTGACTCCCCGGACCCCAAGAGGCCCGGTTCGACGTCTCCCACCTATCCTGCGCATAACACGCCAGCACTCACTACTAAGTTGTAGTAAAGGTGCACGGGGTCTTTCCGTCTAGCCACGGGCAACCGGCGTCTTCACCGGTACCACAAATTCGCAGTACCCCTCGTAGAGACAGCGCCCAGATCGTTGCGCCATTCGTGCAGGTCGGAACTTACCCGACAAGGAATTTCGCTACCTTAGGACCGTTATAGTTACGGCCGCCGTTTACCGGGGCTTCAGTTCAGAGCTTCACCTTGCGGCTAACCCCTCCCTTTAACCTTCCGGCACCGGGCAGGCGTCAGACCCTATACGTCGTTTTCGACTTGGCAGAGTCCTGTGTTTTTAGTAAACAGTCGCCTGGGCCTCTTAACTGCAACTCCTTCGCGCTCAGCGGGCTCGCCGCATCACGCTAATGGAGCACCCCTTCTTCCGAAGTTACGGGGCGAGTTTGCCGAGTTCCTTTACGAGGGTTCACACTCGCGCCTGAGGATTTTCTCCTCGCCTACCTGTGTCGGTTTGCGGTACGGGTACCTGAAAGACTCCTTAGAGGCTTTTCTCGGCAGCGTGGCGTCACCCACTTTGCGGCCTTACGGCCTCGCCATGGCACCTCAGGGTGTCGCGACCCGCCGGATTTGCCTGGCGGATCCCCCTACATGCCTGAACCTACACATCCAATCGTAGGCTGGGCTAGCCTCCTGCGTCCCCCCATCGTAATAACGTCTTTCAGGTAGTTCAGGAATGTTGACCTGATGTCCATCCGCTACGCCTTTCGGCCTCACGTTAGGACCCGACTAACCCTGAGCGGACGAACCTTCCTCAGGAAACCTTAGGCTTTCGGCGGAGAGGATTCTCACCTCTCTTATCGCTACTTATGCCGGCAGGGTCACTTCTCTGCGCTCCACCAGTCCTTTCGGTCTGACTTCCCCGCCCAGAGAACGCTCCTCTACCAGAACCGCCCCCCGCAGGGCGCGGCAATCTACGGCTTCGGTACTGTGCTTGAGCCCCGTTACATTGTCGGCCCAGAGCCGCTTGACCAGTGAGCTATTACGCTTTCTTTCAAGGATGGCTGCTTCTAAGCCAACCTCCTGGTTGTCTCGGCGTCTCCAGATCCTTTCCCACTTAGCACAGATTTGGGGACCTTAGCCGGTAGTCTGGGCTGTTTCCCTCTCGACAATGAAGCTTAGCCCCCACTGTCTGACTCCCGGGATATGAGTCGCTGGCATTCGAAGTTTGGTTGGATTCAGTAAGCTTGTGGGCCCCCTAGTCCATCCAGTGCTCTACCACCAGCGCCAACCTCCCGAGGCTAGCCCTAAAGCTATTTCGAGGAGAACGGGCCATCACGAGGTTTGATTAGCCTTTCACCCCTACCCTCAGCTCATCCAAACCGTTTTCAACCGATATTGGTTCGGGCCTCCACGCGGTGTTACCCGCGCTTCACCCTGGCCAAGGGTAGATCACCTCGTTTCGCGTCTACTCCCAGCGACTGAACGCCCTGTTCAGACTCGCTTTCGCTGCGGCTCGCTCGATGCTTAACCTCGCCACTGAGAGTAACTAGCCGGCTCATTATGCAAAAGGCACGCGGTCAGGCATTCCGGCGCCGAAGCGCCAGCATAGCCCTCCCACTGCTTGTAGGCATACGGTTTCAGGTACTGTTTCACTCCCCTAGCAGGGGTTCTTTTCACCTTTCCCTCACGGTACTGGTTCACTATCGGTCGCCAGGGAGTATTTAGCCTTGCGAGATGGTCCTCGCAGATTCTCACGGGATTCCACGTGTCCCGCGATACTCAGGAACCTACCCAGCGAGCCAGCACGTTTTCGTCTACCGGGCTCTCACCGTCCATGGCCGGTCGTTCCAGACCGTTCGACTAACGCGCTGGTTTGTGACTCGCCGACCCGAAGGTCCGGCAGGCCCTACAACCCCGCCGTGCATGCACGACGGTTTGGGCTGGTCCGCGTTCGCTCGCCGCTACTGACGGAATCACTGTTGTTTTCTGTTCCTGCAGGTACTGAGATGGTTCACTTCCCTGCGTTGTCCTCCATGGCCTATGTATTCAGCCATGGATACCTCGGTATTAACCGAGGTGGGTTTCCCCATTCGGAAATCTCCGGGTCAACGCCTGTTTGCGGCTCACCGAAGCTTATCGCAGCTTGCCACGTCCTTCATCGACTCCTGGCGCCAAGGCATCCACCGTACGCCCTTAGTAGCTTGACCTTCAACCCTCGGAACCGATGCCGCCGGCGCTTCGAGTCGGGACGAACCCGGCCGGAAGAGCCCGACGCCACCGGAACACTTGACACACTGCGTGTGTGGTCGGAAAAAACTACCGTTTGCAGGATATTCAGTTGTCAAAGAACCGCGGGAGGCGCCCGGCCCGCCGTGTGCGGGCCACCGGCCTTGCCCTCCCCCGCCGAACCCACGAACCGGCCCGGTGTCGTTCAACCGGCCGCCCCGGCCCGCGGCAACAACTCTGGTGGAGAATACCGGGCTCGAACCGGTGACCTCCTGGTTGCAAACCAGGCGCTCTCCCAGCTGAGCTAATTCCCCCAGGGAACCTGCCGTTGCCGACGCCGCCGCGGCCCTCCCGGCCGCCGCATCGCCAACTCAGCCAGAGCTGGTGGGCCTGGGTAGATTCGAACTACCGACCCCACGCTTATCAAGCGTGTGCTCTAACCAGCTGAGCTACAGGCCCTCCGTCGAAAGACACCGCATGATTCCGCCCGCCGGCCCCGCGCCGGCGCGACCTCGACATGCCGATTCTCTCAAAACTGGACAGGACGACGCACGCTCCACGACTCCGAACCCGACCCTCGGAGCCGCAACGCCACCCTCACCCCGCAGGTGAGGACGAACGCGATCGAGCATCAGATCGATCTGAGGATACCGGAACGGCGCATGACCGGTCCGGATTCTCTAGAAAGGAGGTGATCCAGCCGCAGGTTCTCCTACAGCTACCTTGTTACGACTTCACCCCAATCACTAACCATACCTTAGGCGCTTGCCTCCCTTGCGGGTTGGCTCGGCGACTTCTAGTACAGCCAGCTTTCGTGATGTGACGGGCGGTGTGTACAAGGCCCGGGAACGTATTCACCGCGGCATGCTGATCCGCGATTACTAGCGATTCCAGCTTCATGCAGGCGGGTTGCAGCCTGCAATCCGAACTGAGACCGGCTTTTTGCGATTGGCTCCCCCTCGCGGGTTCGCGACGCTCTGTACCGGCCATTGTAGCACGTGTGTAGCCCCGGACATAAAGGCCATGCTGACTTGACGTCATCCCCACCTTCCTCCGGTTTGTCACCGGCAGTCTTCGCAGAGTGCCCAGCCGAACTGATGGCAACAGCGAACAAGGGTTGCGCTCGTTGCGGGACTTAACCCAACATCTCACGACACGAGCTGACGACAGCCATGCAGCACCTCTACGAGTGTCCTTGCGGAAGTCGGCTTTCGCCGATTGTCACTCGCACTTCAAGCCCGGGTAAGGTTCTTCGCGTTGCGTCGAATTAAACCACATGCTCCACCGCTTGTGCGGGCCCCCGTCAATTCCTTTGAGTTTCAGCCTTGCGACCGTACTCCCCAGGCGGAATGCTTAATGCGTTAGCTCCGGCACGGCAGGGATCGATACCCGCCACACCAAGCATTCATCGTTTAGGGCCAGGACTACCGGGGTATCTAATCCCGTTTGCTCCCCTGGCTTTCGCTCCTCAGCGTCAAGACCGGTCCAGGATGCCGCCTTCGCCACCGGTGTTCCTCCAGATATCTACGCATTTCACCGCTACACCTGGAATTCCGCATCCCTCTCCCGGCTTCAAGCCAGCCAGTATCGGATGCAGTTCCCCGGTTGAGCCGAGGGATTTCACGTCCGACTTGGCTGGCCGCCTACGAGCCCTTTACGCCCAGTAATTCCGAACAACGCTTGCCCCCCCCGTATTACCGCGGCTGCTGGCACGGAGTTAGCCGGGGCTTCCTTCAGCGGTACCGTCAGGCGCACGGGGTATTAACCCGCACGCTGTTCTTCCCGCTTGACAGGAGTTTACAACCCGAAGATCTTCGTCCTCCACGCGGCGTTGCGTCGTCAGGCTTGCGCCCATTGCGAACAATTCCTTACTGCTGCCTCCCGTAGAAGTCTGGGCCGTGTCTCAGTCCCAGTGTGGCCGTCCGCCCTCTCAGGCCGGCTACCGATCGTCGCCTTGGTAGGCCGCTACCCCACCAACAAGCTAATCGGACGCGGGTCCCTCTTCAAGCGCCAGGTCCGAAGATCCCCGACTTTGATCACCACCCATCCAAGGGCGGGATGTTATGCGGTATTAGCCCCCCTTTCGGAAGGTTATCCCCCACTCGAAGGCAGGTCACCCACGCGATACTCACCCGTTTGCCACTCTACTCGCGGCCCGAAGGCCGCTTTCGCGTACGACTTGCATGTATAAGGCACGCCGCCAGCGTTGATTCTGAGCCAGGATCAAACTCTCAAGTTAAAAGCGTGGCCTCGGGCCGCCCTCTCGGGCCGCCGTCGGACAACTTCAACGAGAGAGCCGTGATGGCTCCGTCGTTCAGTCTGAGTGTCAGGCTGATACTCGACGAGTGTGCTTCTCGTCGTCCTATCCAGTTTTCAAAGAACCGACGCCGGTCCGGGCGAGCCGGCCGGCCGCTCCACCGCGAGGTCAGTCCGCAGGGGAACCGTGCTAGGTTACCACAGCGCTCCGGTCTGTCAACAACTTTTTTCAGTCGGGGGCTGGAACCACCCGGACGACCCGCCGCTTGCCGACCTGCAGCACGAAGGGGTCGGCGTCGGGCGGCAGCCGCACGCCTCTGTCGGCGATCCGCTCGCCGTCGACGCGCACGCTGCCCTGATCGATCAGTCGGGTGGCGGCGCTGTTCGAGTCGGCGAAGCCGACTTCGACCATCACCGCGGACAGCCGGACGCCGTCGGGCGACAGCGCCACCATCCGCTCGCCCAGCTCGGCCGGGAGGCCACCCCCCGCGAACCGGCGCTCGAACTCGCGCTCCGCCGCGGAAGCCGCCTCGGCGGAGTGGAAGTCGCCGACGATGCGCCGCCCCAACGCCTGCTTGGCCCGCTTGGGATGCAGGCCGCCGGCCGCCACCTCCGCCCGCATCCTCTCGATCTCGTGCGTCGAGAGGTCGGTCAGTAGCTCGTACCAGCTCCACATCAGGTCGTCGGACACCGACATGACCTTGCCGAACATCTCGTTCGGAGGCTCGGTGACGCCGACGTAGTTGCCGGCCGACTTCGACATCTTCTCGACGCCGTCCGTCCCCACGAGGAGCGGCACCGTCATCACCACCTGCGGCGGCAGCTCGAACGAGGGCATGACGTCCCGGCCCACGTTCAGGTTGAACAACTGGTCGGTCCCCCCGACCTCGACGTCAGCGGCCAGGTGGACGGAGTCGTAGGCCTGCGTGAGCGGGTAGAGGAACTCATGGATCGCGATCGGCTGCCCCCGGTCGTACCGCTGTCGGAAATGCCGGCGTTCGAGCATCTGGGCGACGTTGTAGCTGGCCGCGAGCCGTATCCAGTCCTCGCTGCGCAGCGCCCCGAGCCAGCGGCTGTTGAACTCGACGACGGTCCGGTCGGGGTCGAGCAGCTTGAACACCTGGGCCCGGTAGGTGTCGGCGTTCTCGTCGATCTCCCGCCGGGTGAGAGCCGGTCGGGTCTTCGACCGGCCGGTCGGGTCGCCGATCAGCCCGGTGAAGTCGCCGATGAGGAACACGACGGTGTGGCCCAGATCCTGGAAGTGCTTCATCTTCCGGATCAGCACCGTGTGCCCGAGGTGCAGGTCCGGCGCCGTCGGATCGAAGCCGACCTTGACCACCAGCGGCCGCTCCTTGCGCGCCGCCCGCTCGAGCTTCGAGCGGAGCTCGGACTCGCGCACGACATCGACCGCCCCCTTGGTCAGGTAGGCCATCTGCTCGGCGACGGTCCCCGCGGCGGCAGGCATCGGATCAGTCTACCCGAAAGAACGCGGGCCTGATCACTTGCCGGCGGCGCCGCGCGAGCCGACCGCGCGCACGAACCGGCGTCCCTCGACGCGCCAGCCGCCGTCCAGCACGACGCCGATGGCCTCGGGATAGATGCGGTGCTCCTCGGCCAGGATGCGGGCCGACAGCGTCTCGGGGGTGTCGTCCTCGCGCACCGGCACCGCCGCCTGGCGCACGATCGGCCCGGCGTCGAGCTCGGCGGTGACGATATGCACGGTGGCGCCGGCGACCTTGACGCCGTGGCGCCACGCCTGCTCCTGGCCGTGCAGGCCGGGGAACGCGGGGAGCAGCGAGGGATGGACGTTCAGGATGCGGTCGCGGAAGGCGGAGACGAACGCCGGGCCGAGGAGGCGCATGAACCCGGCGAGGCAGACGAGGGCGACGTCGTAGCGGCGCAGGGCGGCCGCGAGCTCGCGGTCGTAGGCTTCTCGCGACCCGTGCGCGGTGTGGTCCAGCACCACCGTCTCGATGCCGGCGCGACGGGCGCGCTCGAGCCCCGGGGCATCGGGCCGGTTCGAGATGACCACCACGATCTCGGCGGCCAGGCGTCCCGCCGCGATGGCCTCGATGATCGCCTGCAGATTGCTGCCACGACCCGAGATCAGGACGCCGAGGCGGCGGTTCGCCGCCCTCCCGCGTGCCGCGCCGGGGCCCGGACCCGGGGCGGTCGTACCGCTCATGGATACCGCACCACGCCGTCGCCGGCCGTGACCCGTCCGATGACGGCGGCGCCCGGCTCGCCGCGTTGGCGGAACCGCGCGAGCAGGCCGTCGCGCTCGTCGGGAGAGCAGAAGACGACGAGGCCGATGCCCATGTTGAACGTCCGGAACGCCTCCGCGTCGCCGAGGCCGCCGTGGCGCTGCAGGAACGTGAACACCGGCGGCGGCGCCCAGGCGCCCTTGTCGATGTCGACCGCCGTGCCCGGGGGCAGCACGCGGGGAAGATTGTCGGTCAGCCCCCCCCCGGTGACGTGGGCCATGGCCTTGACGGCCCCTCCGGCGCCCTCGAGCAGCGGCGACACCAGGGAGAGGTACGAGCGGTGCGTCCGCAGCAGGACTTCGCCGAGCGGCCCGTCGAGCCCTTCCGGCACGGAGTCGACGCCCAGGCCCAGGGTGCCGAACACGATGCGGCGGGCGAGCGAGTAGCCGTTGGTGTGGAGGCCGTTCGAGGGCAGGCCGATCACCTCGTCGCCGGGACGGATGCGGCGGCCGTCAATCAGGCGGGCACGGTCGGCGATGCCGACGATGAAGCCGGCGAGGTCGTACTCGCCGTCGGCGTAGAACCCCGGCATCTCCGCCGTCTCGCCCCCGAGGAGGGCGCACCCGTTCTCGGCGCAGGCGGCCGCGATGCCGCGGACCACCGCCTCGGTGACATCGGGCGCGAGCCGCCCCGTCGCGAGGTAATCCAGGAAGAAGAGCGGCCTCGCCCCCTGCACCAGGATGTCGTTGACGCAGTGGTTGACGAGGTCGCGGCCGACGGTGTCGTGCCGGCCGGCGAGGAACGCGACCTTCAGCTTCGTCCCGACCCCGTCGGCGCTCGACACGAGCACGGGGTCGGCCAGCCCCGTCAGGTCCGGACGGAACAGGCCCCCGAAGCTGCCGATCTCCGAGAGGACGCCGGGGGTGAACGTTCCGCGCGCGAGGGCCCGGATTCGCCGCACCGCCTCCGCCCCGGCGTCGATGTCGACGCCCGCGGACCGGTAGTCGAGGGCGGCCCGGGTCGTCATGGCACGTCCGGCAGCTTCAGCGCCATCTGCATGTAGGCTTCCGCGTCCTTCGGGCCGGCGACGGGGTAGACGCCGGTGTAGCACGAGGTGCAGTAGTCTCCGCTGCCGGCCCCGACCGCCTCGCGCAGGCCGTCCAGACTGAGGTAGGCGAGGGTGTCCGACTTCACGTAGCGGCAGATCTCCTCGACCGCGTGGTTGGCGGCGATGAGCTCCGACTGCCTCGGGGTGTCGATGCCGTAGTAGCAGGGAGAGACGGTCGGCGGGCAACTGATCCGCATGTGGATCTCGCGGGCGCCGGCGGCGCGGATCATCCCGACGATCTTGCGGCTGGTCGTTCCCCGGACGATGGAGTCGTCGACGAGGACGACCCGCTTCCCCTGAAGGACGCTCCGCACCGGATTCAGCTTCACGCGCACCCGGAACCCGCGGATCTCCTGTTGCGGCGCGATGAACGTCCGGCCCACGTAGTGGTTCCGGATGAGCCCCATCCGCATCGGCAGCCCCGACTCCTCGGCGTAGCCCATGGCCGCGCAGATGCCGGAGTCGGGTATCGGCACCACGACGTCGGCGTCCACCGGCATCTCGCTTGCGAGCAGCCGTCCGAAGTTGGTCCGCACCTCGTGGACGCTCTGGCCGAACACCACGCTGTCGGGCCGGGCGAAGTACACGTGCTCGAAGACGCAGTGCGCCGGCCGGGCGGGCGGGAACGGACGGAACGAGCGCCGGCCGTCCCGATCGACGACGAGCAGCTCGCCCGGCTCGATGTCCCGCACGTACCGCGCCCCGATCAGATCGAGCGCGCAGGTCTCCGAGCAGACGACGGTCGCGTCCCCGAGGGCGCCGAGCACGAGGGGGCGGAACCCGTGGGGGTCGCGCACCGCCATCAGGTGGTCCCGGGTCAGGACCACCAGCGAGAACGCCCCCCGCACCTGCCGGACCGACTCGACGACGGCGTCGGCAGGCGCGTCGGCCGCCGACCGGGCGTAGAGATGCAGCACCACCTCGGTGTCGCTGCCGGTCTGGAAGATGTGCCCCCGCCGCACCAGGTCGTCGCGCAGCTCGGCGGCGTTGATGAGGTTCCCGTTGTGGCAGAGGGCGATCTCGCCGTGCACGCAATCGATGAGGAGCGGCTGCGCGTTGACGATCTGGCTGTCGCCGGCCGTGGAGTACCGCACGTGACCGATCGCCGTGTCGCCCGCCAGCGAGGCCACCGCCTCCTCGCCGATGGCCTCTGACACCTGCCCCATGGCCCGCGTCAGGTGCACGCGCTCGCCGTCGCTGGTGGCGATGCCGGCGCTCTCCTGACCCCGGTGCTGCAGCGCGTACAGCCCGAGGCGGGTCAGGGCGGGCGCCTCCGGGTGCCCGTGGATGCCGAAGACGCCGCATTCGTCGTGGAACTTGTCGTCGTCCATGACCAACCCGCCATCCGCCGCCCGACGGCTCCGTCCGGCGCCCGACCGACCCTCCGGAAGTCCGGCCGTCCCGGCCCGCCCATCGTCGCCTTCGGCTCCGCCGGGCGCCCAACCAACCCTCCGGGAGCCCGCGCCGTTCTACGGTGCGGCCTCCCGCGGCGCGGCCTCCCGCGGCGCGGCCTCCCGCACCCCGGGTTCGAAGTGGCGGGCCAGCCCCGAGGCCCAGGCGTGCTCGGCGTCGGCCAGCGCCGTGTCGGCGGCCACCTCGCCGGCCACGGACACCGTCACCCGGCCGCCCCCGGTGCGGCCGATCACCGACGCCGGCACGCCGCGGTCTCGTGCCAGCGCCAGCAGTCCGGCCCGCTCCGCGCGTTGGGCCGAGACGATGATCCGGGAGGGTGCCTCGCCGAACAGGACGCGCACGACACCGAAACCACCGTCCGGGGCGCTCGGCCCCGGCAGATCGACGCGCGCGCCGATCCCGCCGCTCTCGATGCAGCACTCGGCCAGCGCCACCGCGAGCCCGCCTTCCGCGCAGTCGTGGGCCGAACATATCATCCCGCGGCGCGACGCATCCACCACCAGGCGCTGAAGCGCCCCCTCGCGGTCGAAGTCGACGGCGGCGGGACGCCCCCGCACCAGCCCGTGCACCCGCTTCAGGTACTCGCTGCCCCCGAGCCCCCCCGCACCGGCCGGATCGGGAACCGCGTCTCCGAGCAGGACGACGTCGAGCTCCGCGGCCGGGAAGAGCCGGGTCAGCACCTGCCCGGCGTCCTCGAGAAGCCCCACCACCCCGAGCACCGGCGTGGGATCGATGGCCTGCCCGTCGGTCTCGTTGTACAGGCTGACGTTGCCGCCGGTGATGGGAATCTCCAGGGCGCGGCACCCCTCGGCGATGCCGTCCACCGCCTCGACGAACTGCCACATGATGTCGGAGCGCTCCGGGTTGCCGAAGTTCAGGCAATTGGTCGCCCCGATCGGCTCGGCCCCGGCGCAGGCGACGTTGCGCGCCGCCTCCGCCACCGCGAGGCGGCCCCCCTCGCGCGGGTCCAGCCAGGCGTGGCGCCCGTTGCCGTCCACCGACATCGCGAGGGCGCGGCCGGTCCCCTTGATGCGCACGACCGCGGCGCCGAGGCCCGGCAGGGCCACCGTGTTGGTGCGCACCATGTGGTCGTACTGGCGGTAGATCCAGCGCTTGCTCGCGATGACCGGCGCCGCGAGCAGGTCCAGCCAGGTCCGGGTCAGGTCGGGAGGAACGGACAGGGCCGACAGGTCGAGGCGCTGCGCCTCGTCGAGCCAGGCGGGACAACACGTCGGGCGGTCGTACATCGGCGCGCCGTCGGCCAGCTCCCGGTTCGGAATCTCCGCCACCACCCGGCCGCGGTCGCGCACGCGCAGCAGGCCGTCGCCGGTGACCTCGCCGATCGGCACCGCGTGCAGGTCCCACTTGTCGAAGACCCGCTCGACCTCCGCCTCGCGCCCCCGCCTGACCACGAGCAGCATCCGCTCCTGCGATTCCGACAGCATGATCTCGTAGGGCGTCATGCCGCCCTCGCGCTGGGGCACGCGCGAGACGTCGACGTCGATGCCGGTCCCGCCCCGGGCCGCCATCTCGGAGGTCGAGCAGGTCAGCCCCGCCGCCCCCATGTCCTGGATGCCGACGAGGGCGTCGGTCTCCATGACCTCGAGGCACGCCTCGAGCAGCAGCTTCTCCATGAACGGATCGCCGACCTGCACCGCCGGCCGGTTGTCGACGGAGGAGTCGTCGAACTCGGCCGACGCCATGGTGGCCCCGTGGATGCCGTCGCGCCCGGTCCTCGCCCCCACGTAGTAGACGGGGTTGCCCGCGCCCGAGGCGACCCCCTTGGCGAGCCGCTCGGCCTTCGCCACCCCCAGGCAGAACACGTTCACCAGCGGGTTGCCGGCGTATCCCGGCTCGAACGCGACCTCGCCGCCCACCGTGGGAATGCCGATGCTGTTGCCGTAGCCGGCGATGCCCGCGACCACCCCGTCGACGAGGCGCACGGTGTCCGGCGCGGGCCGGCCGCGCTCGTCCTCGAGCGGCCCGAACCGCAGCGAGTCGAGCAGGGCGAGGGGCCGCGCCCCCATCGTGAAGATGTCGCGGATGATGCCGCCGACACCGGTCGCGGCCCCCTGGTAGGGCTCGATGAACGAGGGGTGGTTGTGGGACTCGATCTTGAAGACCGCGGCGAGGCCGTCGCCGACGTCGACCGCCCCCGCGTTCTCGCCCGGCCCCTGCACGACCCTCGGGCCGTCGGTCGGGAAGCGCCGCAGGTGCCGGCGCGAGCTCTTGTAGCTGCAGTGCTCGGACCACATCACCGAGAAGATGCCCAGCTCGGTGAGCGTCGGCTCGCGGCCGAGAATCTCCAGCAGCCGGCGATACTCGTCCGCGCTCAACCCGTGCGCGTCGATGGTGGCCTGCTCGATCACGCGGCACCTGTCGCGGCCATCGCCGTCACTGCCGACTCGAGCACCACCCGGCCGTCCTCGCTGCCGAGGGCCGACTCGCACGCGCGCTCGGGATGCGGCATGAGCCCGACGACGTTGCGGCGCCGGTTGCACACCCCGGCCACCGCGTGCAACGACCCGTTGGGGTTGCCGGCGTCGGTCACCGTGCCTCCGGCGTCGCAGTAGCGGAAGACGATCTGCCGGTTCGCCTCGAGGGCGGCCAGCGTCTCCGGGGCGGCGTGGTAGCTGCCCTCCCCGTGCGCGATCGGCAGCTTCAGCACCTGCCCCTCCGCCGCCGCGCGGGTGAACGGGGTGTCGGTTCGCTCCACCCGGACGTGCACGTGCCGGCACAGGAACTTCAACCGGCGGTTCCGCAGCAGGGCGCCTTCGAGAAACCCGGCCTCGAGCAGCACCTGGAACCCGTTGCAGATGCCGATGACCGGCCCGCCGGCGTCGGCGAACTCGCGGACCCGCCCCATCACCGGCGAGAAGCGGGCGATGGCCCCGGTCCGCAGGTAGTCCCCGTACGAGAACCCCCCCGGCAGCACGACCGCGTCGGCGCCCCGCAGGTCGGTGTCCTTGTGCCAGACGAGCTCCGCCTGCTGCCCCAGCACGTGCTTCGCGGCGTGGCAGGCGTCGTGGTCGCAGTTCGAGCCGGGGAACTCGATGATGGCGAACTTCAACCGTCCACCTCCACCCGGTAGCTCTCGATCACGGGATTGGCAAGCAGCCGGTCCGCAACCTCGGTCACGAGGGTGCGCGCCGCCGCCGGCGTCTCCGCGTCGACGTCCAGCTCGAAGTACTTTCCCTGCCGCACGTCCCGCACCGCCCCGTACCCCATCGACCCGAGCGCCTCGACGATGGTCCGGCCCTGCGGGTCGAAGACCGAGGGCTTCAGGGTCACGAAGACTCTCGTTCTCACGTCGTGGATCCCCCCGGACCCGGGGCCGCCGCCGATGCCCCCGATTCCACCCCGGCCAGCACGCGGTCCACGATGGGGCCGGCGTGGCGCAACTGCCGCTCGAGGTCGAACGCCCGATCGAGGTCGTCGCGCGACAGTACCGCCGTCACCTCCCGGTCCCCGGCCAGGAGGCTCTTGAAGTCGAGCTGCTCGTCGTAGGACCGCATGGCCGCCCGCTGCACCCAGACGTAGGCCTGCTCGCGCGAGACGCCGCGCTGCGCGAGCTCGAGCAGGACCGTGCCCGAGAAGACGACGCCGCGCGACCGCTCCAGATTCTCGCGCATCCGCTCGGGATGCACCACCAGCCCGCGCACGATGCGCGCGAACCGCCGCAGCATGTGGTCGAGGACGATGAAGCTATCGGGAATGACCACGCGCTCGACCGAGGAGTGCGAGATGTCGCGCTCGTGCCACAGGGCCACGTTCTCGAGCGCGGCCATGGCGTTGGCCCGCAGCACCCGGGCGAGCCCCGTCAACTGCTCGCACCCGATGGGGTTGCGCTTGTGGGGCATGGCCGACGAGCCCTTCTGGCCCTTCGCGAAACCCTCCTCGACCTCGCCGATCTCGGTCTTCTGCAGCCCGCGCACCTCCACCGCGAACTTCTCGATCGAGGCGCCGGTCAGGGCGAGGGCGCCCAGCAGCTCCGCGTGCCGATCGCGCTGCACGACCTGCGACGCCACCGGGGCCGGGGTGAGCCCGAGGGCGGCGCAGACCCGCCGCTCGATCTCCGGCTCGAGGTGGGCGTAGGTGCCGACCGCCCCGGAGATCTTGCCGACGCTCACCACCTCCAGGGCCCGCTCCAGCCGCGTCCGGGCCCGGCCGAGCTCCGCGTGCCACAGGGCGAGCTTCAGCCCGAAGGTCATCGGCTCGGCGTGGACGCCATGGGTGCGGCCGATCATCGGGGTGTCGCGATGCTCCCGGGCGCGCTCGCCGACCGCCGCGACCGCTCCGTCGAGGCCGGTCAGGATCAGCCCGCACGCCTCGCGCATCTGCAGCGCCAGGGCCGTGTCGAGCACGTCGGACGACGTCAGTCCGAAGTGCAGCCATCGGGCCGAGGCGCCGACCTGCTCGGCCACCGCGGTGGTGAACGCGATGACGTCGTGCTGCGTGGTCCGCTCGATCTCCTCGACGCGCTCGGCCCGCACCCCGGGGCACGCGGCGATGTCGCGCGCCGCCGCCTCGGGCACGAGCCCGGTGGCGGCCATCGCCTCGGCCGCCGCCACCTCGACCCGCAGCCAGGTCTCGTACCTGCGCTGGTCGCACCAGATGCGCCCCATCTCGGGGTTCGTGTAGCGTGGAATCATGACGTCGCCGTCAACTCCAGAGGGAGGGCGATCTGGCGCCCCGGGAGGGCGCCGGGACGCGCGGGCGGGGCGTCGAGGCGCACCGTTTCCGTCACGCGATCCTGGTGGGTCACGACGACCCGCACGTCGGACCGGCCAGACGCCTCGAGGGCCTCGCGGCACGTCATGGCCGCAATCTCCGGGAGGTTGTTGACGCGGCTGAGGTGAGCGAGCACGAGGCACTCGACCGACGCGCCGAGATCCTCCCGCACGAACCGCGCGAGCCCCTCGTTCGACATGTGGCCGCGCTCGCCCGCGATGCGCGCCTTCGTGGACGCCGCGTACGGACCGACCCGCAGCAGGTCCGTCGCGTGGTTCGACTCCATCACCAGCAGGCGGCACTGCCGAAACCGGGACCGCAGGGCGGCCGTCGTCACGCCGACGTCGGTCGCGAACCCGATGCCCCCCGCCGGCGTCTCGATGTGAAACGCCACCGTCTCGGCGGCGGCGTCATGGGACACCTCGAACGGCGTGATCCGGAAGCCGCCGATACCGAGCGGCGTGTCGCGCGCGAGCCCGCCCCACGACCAGACGTCGGCATCGGCGAGGACCGCGCGCGTGGGCTCGGTCGCGTGCACCGGCACCTGGTAGCGGCGGGAGAACAGCGCGGCGCCGCGGGTGTGATCGCCGTGCGCGTGGGTGATCACGACGGCGGCCACGCTCTCGGGCGCCACCCCGATCACGCCGAGCCGACGGGCCGTCTCCCGGCAGCTCAGCCCCACGTCGATGAGCACGCACGTTCCGCCGTGCTGCAGCAGCGTCGCGTTCCCCGCGCTCCCGCTGCCGAGGACCGTCAGCAGGACCGCCATCACGCGGGGGACCCCGCCGGGGGGGCGGCACCCGGCCGCCCTGACGGCCGCGACGCGTCCCTACGCCAGGGCGAGCTGATCATCACCGAGCTGGATTCCGTTCACGGGCCCGAGCACCGTGGCCGAGAGCGATCCGGACGGCAGCAGGTCGCGTGCCACGCGCCGGACGTCCTCCCGCGTCACCGACTCGACCCCCCGCAGCGTGTCTTCCAGAGTGAACTGCCGGCCGAAGTACATCTGCTGGCGCGCCATGTGCGACATCCGGCTCGCCGAGCTCTCGAGGCTCAGGACGAGACTGCCCTTCAGGTGGTCCTGGGCCCGCCGCAGCTCCGCTTCCGAGACGAGGTTGTCACGCATGTCCCGCAGCTCGGCGACGACCAGATCGACGACCTCGCGCACCGCGTCCGCGTCGCAGCCGGCGTAGACGGTCAGGGCGCCGCCGTCGTGGTAGGACACCAGGCCGCTGTTGACGGCGTAGGCGAGCCCCCGCCGCTCGCGGATGTTCTGAAAGAGCCGCGAGCTCATCGACCCGCCGAGCACGATGTTCAGCAGGTAGCAGACGTACCGATCGCCGTGCTGCTGGGGGTAACCGCTCACTCCCAGGCAGACGTGGCACTGCTCGATGGCCTTGTCGCGCAAGGTCAGCCCGGGCACCGCCGTCGGCGGGGTGACGGGGGCCGCCTCGCCGTTGGCCGGCACGTCCGCGAACGCCTCCGCCACCAGGTCCCGGATTGCCTCGTGCTCGACGTTGCCGGCCGCCGCGATCACCAGGTTCCCGGCGGTGTACACGCGAGAGAAGTAGTCGCGCAGGGTGGCGCTGTCGATGGGGCCGACGGTGGCGGGCACGCCGAGAATCGACCGACCGAGGGGGTGCCCCGACCAGAAGCGCTGGGTGAAGAGCTCGTGCACGAGATCGTCGGGGGTGTCCTCGACCATCTTGATCTCTTCGAGCACGACCTTCTTCTCTCGCGCCACCTCCTCGGGGTCGAACGCGGGACGCAGCAGCAGGTCCGACAGCACGTCGACGGCGCGGGGCAGGTGCTCGTCGAGCACCTTGACGTAGTAGCTCGCGCACTCCTTGGCCGTGAACGCGTCGAGCTGGCCGCCGATCGAGTCGATCTCCTGCGCGATGTCCTGCGCCGACCGCGTTGCGGTGCCCTTGAAGAGCATGTGCTCGACGAGGTGCGCGATGCCCGAGTGCGACGCGCGCTCGTGGCGGGACCCGCGGGTCAGCCAGACCCCGAGGCTGACCGAGCGCGCGCCGGGCATGGCCTCGGTCAGGAGACGCAATCCGTTGTCGAACTGCTCGGAGACAACCATGGGTGATACAGTCCGTCCGCCGTCGGAGCCCGCAGGCTGACGTTGCCGTAAGTGGTATTGGATAGAGACAGTTAGATACTGGCTACGACGGTGGGATCGTATCACGAACGGCCTGGCGCATCAACCGGCGGCGACCGCGCCGGGACCGCCGCCAAGATTCCGCGGGACGCCGGCGCGGCGCCGCGGCCCGGGGCGGCGCCGCCGACATGGTACCGTTGATGCATGCGCGACGCCCGGTCTGACCTCGCGGAGCTCGCTCCCGACGAGCTCGAGGAGGCGCTCTCGCGGCTCGGGGCCGAGCCCTACCACGGCCGGCAGATCTACCGCTGGATCTACCGCCGGGGGCTGGAGGGGTTGGACGGCATGACCGACCTCTCCCGGCCGCTGCGCGAGGCGCTCGGCCGCACGCTGTCCTTCTCGACCCCGCGCATCGCCGGCCGCGAGCTCTCGGACGACGGCACGCAGAAGTTCCTGTTCACCCTCGCCGACGGGCGCGGCATCGAGTCGGTCTTCATCCCCGACACCCCGGCGATGACGTTCTGCGTGTCCACCCAGGTCGGATGCGCGATGGGCTGCCGGTTCTGCCTGACGGGGAAGATGGGACTCGCCCGGCATCTCACCGCCGGCGAGATCGCGGGGCAGGTGCGGGTGCTGGCCCGCGAGCTGGACCTGCAGGACCGCCGCTTCAACATCGTGCTGATGGGCATGGGCGAGCCGCTGCACAACTACGACGCGACGATGAAGGCGCTGCGGATGCTCGCCGCGCCGAGCGGGCTCGCCCTCACCCCGCGCCGCGTGACCCTGTCGACGGTCGGCCTTCCGGCGGGACTCGAGCGGCTGGCCGGCGAGCCCTGGATCCCGAACCTCGCGGTGTCCCTGCACGCCACCACCGACGAGGCGCGCCATGCTCTCATCCCGACGAGCCGCAACCAGCGCCTGGCCGACCTCGTCGCCGCCTGCCGCCGCTTTCCCCTCAAGCACCGCGACCGCATCACCTTCGAGTACGTGCTGCTCGACGGCGTCAACGACACCGCGGCCGACGCCGCGCGGCTCGGCGCCCTGCTGCGCGGGCTGCGCGCCAAGGTGAACCTGATCCCGCTCAACCCCGCGCCGGGCATCCCCTTCACGCGGCCGCCCGACCGGCAGGTGGACCGCTTCGCGCGCAGCCTCGCCGCCCGCGGGACGACCGTCTCGGTCCGCAAGAGCAGAGGGAGGGACATCCGCGCCGCCTGTGGCCAGCTCATCGTCGAAGGCGGCCCCCGCCGGTCGTCCGCGCAGCAGGCGGCCGCCCTGCTGGACTAGGAGTCTGCGCCGTAGAACGGTGCAGACTCCTAGCAGGGTTGGTTGGGCGCCCAGCGGAGCCGAAGGCGACGATGGGCGGGCTAGGGCAGGCGGAACGCGATCAACTCGGGCACCTCGCCGCCGACGGTGAGCGCGATGTGCTGCGCCCCCTCGTGCAGGTAGGTCATCGGGGTGCCGATGGCGCCGGCCGGCAGGTCGAGCGAGCCCAGTATCTCGCCCGTCGCCTTGTCGCGCGCCACCAGCCGCGGCCCGCCGTCGGACCCGCCAGCGGAGAGCGCGCTGATCAGCAGGGTCCGCGTGAGGAGCGGACCGCCGTGGCCCTCGCCGCCCAGCGGCGGCAGGTCGAGATCGCGCAGCCGCGGGTGGTTGCGCAGCCGGTCGCCGTCGCCGTTGGGCTGCATCCAGGCATGCTCGCCGGCGTTCAGGTCGATGGCGGTCATGCGCGAGTACGGCGGCTTGAGCAGCGGCAGGCCCTGGGGCATGGCGGGCTGGGTGCCGCTGTCGAAGTCGGCCTGCGTATAGCGCAGGTTGCCGCCCTCGGCGGGGTCGGGCGTGTAGTACTTCAACACCGAGAAACGGTTCTCGGACGGCACGTAGAGAATCCCCGTCTCGGGGTCGACGGCCGACCCGCTCCAGCTCGCCCCGCCCGCGATGTGGGGCCGCTGGATCGTGCCCTGCAGGCCGCCTTCGACGCTCAGCATCGGGGGCGTGAAGAGCGGTCCGAGCCGGAAGTTGCGGACCGCCTCGACGGCCAGCGCCCGGATCTCCGGGGTGAAGTCGACGAGGTCGTCGATGCTGATGCCCTGGTACTCGAACGGGGGCGGCTTCGTCGGAAACGGCTGGGTCGGCGACAGGACCTCACCCTCCAGATCGGTGTCGGTCTCGACCGGACGCTCCTCGATGGGCCAGACCGGGTCGCCCGTCACCCGGTCGAAGACGTACGTGAACCCCTGCTTGCTCACCTGGGCGATCGCCTTGACGGGGCGTCCGTCGACCGTGATGTCGACGAGGCTCGGGGCGGCCGGGAAGTCGTAGTCCCAGACGCCGTGATGCACCGCCTGGAAGTGCCACATGCGCTGGCCGGTCTCGATGTCGACGGCGACGAGGCTCTCGGCGAACAGGTTGTCGCCCGGCCGGTGCCCGCCGTAGTAGTCGCTGGTCGGCGTGCCGGTCGGGAGGAAGACGTACCCGGTCTCCTCGTCGCCGCTCATCGGCGGCCAGATGTTCGCGTTCCCCGAATAGCGCCACGATTCGTTCAGCCAGGTGTCGGCACCGAAGTCGTCCGCCTGCGGCACGGTGCGGAAGACCCATCGCGTGTCGCCGGTGCGGGCGTCGATGCCCTTCACCCAGCCCGGCGGCGCTTCCTTGCGGATGACGAAGTCCGAGATGATGGTCGGGGTGACGACCACGTCGCGCATCACCACCGGCGGCGACTTGACCCCGAGCAGGTTGCGCCCCTGGTAGTTCACCTCGCTCCGGTCCGCGCGGGGGATGCCCTCGGTCAGGTCCACGCGGCCGCCCGCCCCGAACCCCGGCACGGGCCGCCCCGTCCTCGCGTCGACGGCGTGCAGCCACCCCTCGCTGGTGCCCCAGAAGATGCGCTCCTCGCCGGTCTCCTCGTCGGTCCACCAGGCGATGCCGCGCGAGCCGTAACCGTGGGTCGGCAGCCCCTCCTGGTACACCTGCGGGTCGTAGACCCAGCGGGTCTCGCCGGTGCCGGCATCGACGGCCGCCACCTGGTACAGGGCCGTCGACAGGTACAGCGTGCCGCCGATCATGAGCGGCGTCACCTGGAAGCCCCGGATCGAGAACTGGCCCAGCCGCTCGCGCAACGCCTCGAGGTCGAGCGCCCCGTCCGCCGACTGCCAGCGCCACGCGATGCGCAGGTCCTCGAAGTTGGTCGCGTCGATCTGGTCGAGCGGCGAGTACTTGGTGCTGCCCTGGTCGCCGGCATAGGTGCGCCACTCGCCGCCGGTGGCGCCGTACTGGGCGCGAGCCGGAGCGGCGGCCACCGCCAGCAGTCCCGTAGCGAGGCAGACCACGGCCAACGTCGACAGTTTCATGATGTGCTCCCGAAGCATCGGCGGATTCCGGAAGGCGCCGCCGGACCGGACTCAGGCGACGCCGCGGTCACGGCGCCCGGCGACGAAGCCTTCCATGACGCCTTCGAGCCGCGCCATCCGCTCGCGCAGATCCGCGAACTCGCGGCCCATGTCGTCGAAACGACGGTTGACAACGTCGAAACGCTGGTTGACAGCCTCGAAACGCTGGTTGACAACGTCGAAACGCTTGTTCGTCTGGTCCGCCTGCCGATCCATCCGGCCGACCAGGACCAGCGCCGTGGCGATTTGTCCCCCGGCCAGTGTCAGCATGCCCAGGACGAGCGTGATGAGCTCGGCGCTCATGGCGTCACCATCCCTTCCCGAGGGTGTCCGCCAGTATGGCACAGCCGGACCGGGCTACGCACCCGATCCGGCCGCCGCCCTGCCCCGCACCGCAGGACGGGGTAGCCATATGAAAGGAACGTGCCAGGAGTCTGCGCCGCACGACGGCGGGGACGGGTCGGGCGCCACGACGGCGGACGGGACAGGCGCCCGGCGCAGCCGCGGGCGGCGGTTGCGGGCGGACCCGCCGGCGTCAGGACACCAGCACGCCCGCGAGGGGGTCGGCGGCGGTGATCCGCACTCGCACCCGCCGGTTGGCGGTGCCGACGGGCGGCACCGGCACCTTCAGGTAGTTGTCGGTGGCGACGACCGCGCCCCCGTCGAGGGTCAGGCCGGGCCGCACCGCGCCGACCTGGCTCTCGCGGAACCGCCGCGCGAGCTCGGCGCCGGCGTCGCGGAGGGCCCGCGCCCGGCGCCGCACCGCCGGCCCCGGCACCCGGTCCGGCAGCCCGGACGCCTCGGTGCCCTCGCGGGGCGAGTAGGGGAAGACGTGCAGGTAGGTCAGGGGGCTCGACGCGACGTAGTCCAGGGTCCGGCGCGCGTCGTCCTCCCCCTCGCCGGGGAACCCCGCGATGAGGTCGGCGCCGATGCCCGCGTGGGGCATCCGCTCGCGCACCCGGTCGACGACCCGCCGATAGAGGTCGAGGGTGTAGGGACGCCGCATGCGCCGCAGCATGCGGTCGCTGGCGTGCTGCAGCGGCAGGTGGAAGTGCGGCGCGAAGCGCCCGCTCGCCGCGACGAGGTCCACCAGCTCGGGCGGGCAGTCCATCGGCTCGAGCGAGCTGACGCGGCAGGTCACGCCGGACGGATGGCCGTCGATGGCCCGCAGCAGCGCGCTGAGGCTGGACGGCGGGTCGAGGTCGCGCCCGTACGAGCCGAGATGGACCCCGTTCAGCACCACCTCGTGGAACCCGCTCGCCGCCGCGTGGTCGAGCGCGGCCAGCACGCGCCGGGGATCGAGGCTGCGGCCGCGCCCCCGCGTCGTGGGGATGATGCAGTAGGAGCAGGCCTCGTCGCAGCCGGTCTGCACGCGGAGCATGAACGCCACCCGGCCGATGCTCGCGGGCGAGACAAGGGCGCCGCACGGCCCCGCGCCGTCACCGAAACGCTCCGCGGTGGTCGCCGCGCCGGGCAGCAGCCGGTCGGCGATGGTCTCCTTCTCGTCGTTCGGCACCACCTCGGGCGCCCCCGGCAAGGCCGCGATCTCTTCGCCGGCGCGGGTTGCGTAGCAGCCGGTGGCGACCACCCGCGCGTCGGGGTTCTCCCGCGCCACCCGCCGCAGCGCCTGCCGGACGCCCTGGTCGGCCGCCGCCGTCACCGAGCAGGAGTTGACGACCACCACGTCGGCCTCGCCGACCGGGGCCGGGGCGGCGCCGCGGGCGCGGAGCTGCAGCTCGAGCTGCAGCGAATCGGCCTGGTTGACGCGGCAACCGAAGGTGGTGACGGCGTAGCGCATGGCGGCTCCGGCGTGGTGGGAGGCGGCTCCCTTCTCGCGGTCCATTCTCTCACCGGTGGGCAGGGACGGTATGCGTGGCCGCGTCGGTCGCGGCGCGGCCGGGCGATCCGGGGTGCGGAACCGGGCGAAATGCCATAGGATCGCGTATTTGACGCTCTGCCGGCAGGACGGTGACCGGTCCTGTCGAATCGGGATCGCCACTTCGGGAGAACATCATGCGCCTTGCACCCTACACTTGGGCCACCGCCGCCGCCACCGGCGCCTTCGTCCTGCTCTCCCTGCCGCAGCCCGGGCCGCCGACCGCCGCCGCGGCGCGGCAGGAGTCCTCGCGGCTCGCCGAGCTCAAGGCCGAGGTCGTCGTCGACGTCGACAGCCGCCGCGACTTCACGCAGCAGATGGTCGACATGATCTTCAGCTTCGGCGAGCTGGGCTTCCAGGAGTTCGAGACGCAGCGCTACGTCACCGGCATCCTCGAGGACCACGGGTTCACGGTGGAGCAGGGCGTGGCGGGCATCCCCAGCGCGTGGTGGGCCACCTGGGGCTCGGGCTCCCCGGTCATCGCCCTGGGCACCGACGTCGACGGCATCCCCCAGTCGTCGCAGAAGCCCGGCGTCGCGTATCGCGACCCCCTCGTCCCCGGCGCTCCCGGCCACGGCGAGGGGCACAACTCGGGCCAGGCCCTCAACATCACCGCGGCCCTCGCGGTCCAGAAGATCATGCAGCGCGAGAACCTGCCCGGCACCCTCGTCATCTGGCCCGGCATCGCCGAGGAGCAGCTCGGGGCCAAGGCCTACTACGTCCGGGCGGGCCTGTTCGACGAGGTCGACATCGTCCTCTACTCGCACGTCAGCAGCGACATGACCACGAGCTGGGGCGAGAGCGGGGGCAACGGCATGGTGTCGGTCGAGTACCTGTTCGAGGGCGAGAGCGCCCACGGCGCCGGCTCGCCCTGGGACGGGCGCAGCGCCCTCGACGCGGTCGAGCTGATGAACATCGGCTGGAACTTCCGCCGCGAGCACCTCCGCATCCAGCAGCGCTCGCACTACGTCATCACCAACGGCGGCGACCAGCCCAACGTGGTGCCCCCGACCGCCGCCGTCTGGTATTTCTTCCGCGAGACCGACTACCCCAGCATCATGCGCATGTGGGAGCTCGGCGACCGCATGGCCGAGGGCGCCACCCTCATGACGAGCACCACCGTCGAGTCGCGCGTCCTCGGGGCGGCGTGGCCCCAGCACATGAACCGGCCCCTGGCCGAGGCCATGCACGCCAACATGCTCGACGTCGGCATGCCCGAGTGGAGCGAGAAGGACCAGCGGCTGGCCCGGGCGCTGCAGAAGGAGCTCGGGGTCGAGGAGCGCGGGCTCCCGACCGCGATCGGCCGCGAGCTGCGGGGCCGCGCGGACATCCCCGACTCGCAGCGGCGGGGCGGGGGGTCGGACGACATCGGGGACATCTCGTGGGTGGTGCCCACCGTGGTCCTCCGCTTCCCGTCGAACATCCCGGGCGGACAGAACCACAACTGGAACAAGACCATCGCCATGGCCACCCCCATCGCCCACAAGGGGGCCACGGCCGCCGCCAAGGTCTTCGCCCGGACCCTGCTCGACATCCTGCTGACCCCGTCGCTGGTGGACGACGCGCGCGACTACTTCGAGACCGTCCAGAAGGCGGACACCGAGTACACCTCGTTCCTGCGGCCGGAGGACGAGCCCGCGATCTGGTTGAACGCCGAGATCATGCGGACGTTCAAGCCGCAGCTCGAGCAGTACTACTACGACCCGTCGCGCTACGAGACCTACCTGGAGCAGCTCGGGATCGAGTATCCGACGATCCGCGAGGAATAGACGGCGTGCCGGCGCGGGCTCGACGCCGCGGCCTCCTGCCGGTGCAGGGGCCTGGCGCGATGTCGGCGCCGGCAATGACCGATTCCGCCGAGCTCCCCGCACGCGCGGGCGGGCCGGCGCGACACCCCCTCCTTTTCCTGATGACTGACCCGGCCCCCGAGGCGCCCGCGGCCGTCGACGGCGAATCCCCTTCGATCGGGGGCGACCGCCTTCTCGCGAGAATGACCGACCCGCCCCCCGAAGCGCGCGCGGCCGTCGACGGCAAGTTCCTGTCGATCGGGGGCGACCGCTTCCTCGTGAAGGGGGTCAGCTACGGCACCTTCGCGCCCGACGCGGCGGGGCGCCACTTTCCCGCGGCCGAGGTCGTCTCGGACGACTTCGCGCGCATGCGCGAGGCGGGGCTGAACACCGTCCGCACCTACACCGCGCCCGACGCGGGCCTCCTCGACGCGGCGTCGCGACACGGGCTGCGCGTGATGATCGGCCTGCCCTGGCCGCAGCACGTCGCGTTCCTCGACGACCCCGAGCTGTGCCGCCGCATCCGCGACGACATCATCGCCCGCGTGCGCGAGCTGTCGCGCCACCCCGCCGCCCTCGTCTTCGCGCTCGGCAACGAGATTCCCGCCCCCATCGTCCGCTGGCACGGGCAGGCCCGCGTCGAGCGCTTCCTGCGCGAGCTCTACCACGACGTGAAGGCGGCGGCCCCGGAAGCGCTCCTCACCTACGTGAACTACCCGCCGACCGAGTACCTGTCGCTGCCGTTCCTCGACGTCTGCGCGTTCAACGTCTACCTGCACGCGGAGGCCGACCTGCGGCGCTACCTCGCCCGGCTGCAGCATCTCGCCGGCCACCGTCCGCTCCTTCTCGCCGAAGCGGGGGCGGACAGCCGGCGCGAGGGCGGGGACGGCCAGGCCGCCATCGCCGCCATGCACGTCCGCACCGCGTTCTCCGAGGGCGCGTGCGGGACGGTGGTGTTCGCGTGGACCGACGAGTGGTGGCGGGGGGGACGGCCGGTCGACGACTGGGCGTTCGGCCTCGTCGACGCCGCGCGCACGCCGAAGCCGGCGCTCGGCGCGGTCGCCCGCGCGTTCGCGGAGGCGCCGTTCCCCGAGACCGAGCGGCGGACGTGGCCGAAGATATCGGTCGTCGTGTGCGCCTACAACGAGGCCGCCAGCATCGACGAGTGCCTCACGTCGATCGAGAACCTGAGCTATCCCGACTACGAGATCATCCTCGTCAACGACGGCTCGCGCGACACCACCGGCGACATCGCGCGCCGGCACGCGACGGTCACCCTGCTCGACATCCCCAACGGCGGCCTGAGCGCGGCCCGCAACGTCGGGCTCGAGCACGCGGCCGGCGAGATCGTCGCCTACACCGACGGCGACGTGCGCGTCGACCCCGACTGGCTCACGCACCTCGTCCGGCCATTCCTGACCTCGGACGTCGTCGGCGCCGGCGGCCCCAACCTCGTCCCCGCCGACGACCCCCCGATGGCCCAGTGCATCGCGCGCGCGCCGGGCAGCCCCACCCAGGTCATGCTCGACGACCGCATCGCCGAGCACGTGCCCGGCTGCAACATGGCGTTCCGCCGCGACGCCCTCCTCGCGGTGGGCGGCTTCAACCCCATCTACCTGCGCGCCGGCGACGACGTCGACATCTGCTGGCGCCTGCAGGCGCGCGGCTGGAAGATCGGGTTCGCCCCGTCCGCGCTCGTCTGGCACCGCCACCGCGCGTCGCTGCGCGCGTACTGGCGGCAGCAGGTCGGCTACGGGGAGGGCGAGTCGTGGCTCAAGCCCCACCATCCCGACCAGTTCCAGGGGCTGCACATCGGCTGGCGCGGGCGCATCTACGGGCCGCTGCCCTTCCACCGCTCGCTCACCCGGGCCCGCGTGAACAGCGGGACCTGGGGCACCGCGCCGTTCCCGTCCGTCTACGCCATCGACACCTACCCGTTCGCCTTCATGCCGCACTCGGCCCGCTGGCAGGTCGCCGCCGCCGCCCTGATCGGGCTCGGCGCCGCGACGCTGCTCACGAGCCAGATCGGGCTCGCTCTCGCGCTGCTGGCGGTAGGGACGGGCGCCCTCGGCACCACCATCGCCCGCTGCGCGCGCTACGCGCTGGTCACCGACATCGAGCGGCTCCCGCCGCTGGTCCGTCGCCCGCGCCGCCTCAACCGCATCCTCTACCGCTCGCGCATCGCCGCGCTGTACTTCGTGCAACCCCTTGCCCGCGCGTGGGGCCGCCTGCGCGGCTCGATGTCCCCGCCCGAGGTGGTGCGCGCCCCCGCCAACGGGCGACGCGCCACGGCGGCGGCCGGCGGCGTCCGCGACCTGTGGACCGCAGCTTCGCGCCACACCCCGCACCGGCGCTACTGGAGCGAGACCTGGGTCGCGGCAGAGACCGTGCTCGCGCAACTGACGGCCCGATTGGAGCGGACGCGCGAGGTGCGGACGGTCGAGATAGACGACGGCTGGCAGGCCGACCGCGACATCGGCGTCGGCCTCAACCGCTGGGCACGGCTGCACGTGCGGGCGCTCGTCGAGGAGCATCGCGACGGACGCTGCCTCGTTCGCCTCGCCCGCCGCCTGCAGGCGACCCCCCGGCTGTGGCTTCTCGGCGCGTGCATCGCCGGGGCCGCACTCGCCGGGGCCGCCGCCGGCCCGGCCCAGTACTGGCCGTGGATCGCCGGCGCCGTCGCGGCCCTCGCGACCTGGGCCGCGCGCGCCGTGCGGCAGTCCGCGCGCGCCGTCGCCGCCGTCGACGCGGCCGTCGCCGACACCGCCGAAGCGTTCGGACTGATGCCGCTGCCGGACGCGTCGGCGCCGGAAGAAACCCGAGAGTCGGCGGGGCCGGCGCCCGAGACCGGTGCCGCCGCCGCTCCGACGTCGACCACTCCGGCGCATGCCGGTACCGCGAAGGGAACCAGCCCATGGCGACACGCCCCCGACGAACGCATCGCAGGCTCCGGCTCGTCTGTTGGCTGACCGCGTGCATCGCGGCGTGCCTGCCCACCGCCGCGGCCCCGGCGGCGGCGCAGGACGACATCCTCGTGGTCGGCGGCGAGGGACGCCACTGCGGCGAGGACCCGGAGTGCATCAACCGGCTCCATCCCGCCATTCCCATGGCCGCGCGCGCGCAGCCGGGGCAGACCATCGTCTTCCGGGTCCGCAACGCCAGCGACTTCGACCTCGACCCCGCGAGCACCTACGACGATCCGCGCCAGGGGGACGCCCAGATCGGGACCGTGCATCCGCTGACCGGACCCGTGCACATCGAGGGGGCCGAGCCGGGCCACGTCCTCGCCGTGACCCTGCTCGACATCGCCCCGGGGCGTTTCGGCTACACCTCGGTCAGCCCCATCGGGTTCGTCTCCGACCACGTCACCGGAGCGTTCCGCGCGGAGTGGCGGCTAGACCGCACCGAGGCGGTCAGCGACGACGTGCCCGGCGTCCGCATCCCCAACGCCAGCTTCCCCGGCATCCTCACCGTGCTGCCGGGCCCCGAGCAGCACGCCGCGATGCTGTCGCGCGAGGCCGAGCTGCGCACCCTCGGTGGGGCGGGCTTCCCGCCCCACGCCCTGCACGCCTCGCCCGCCGCCGTCTGCGGCCCCGGCGGATCCCACGCCGACGAGTGCCTGCGCACCCTCCCCCCGCGCGAGCACGGCGGCAACCTCGACATCCGCTATCTGCAGGTCGGGGTGACGGTGTACCTCCCCTGCTACGTTCCGGGCTGCGGCCTCGCCATCGGCGACCCCCACTTCGCCCAGGGCGACGGCGAGGTGTCGGGGACCGCGATCGAGATGGACGCCGACTTCACGGTGACCACCCGGCTCATCACCGACGGCCCCGCCCTGACCCGCGGCCCCCACTTCGAGGGGCCGGTCCGGGTGCTCGACATCCCCTCGCGCCGCTTCTACGCAACGACCGGCTTCCCCCTCAAGGCGATCGGTGAGGTCCCTCCCGACATGCGCTACCTCGGCGCTTCCGAGCGCATCGCGGGCCTGCGCAACCTGTCGAAGGACGTCTCCCTCGCCGCGCGCAACGCCCTGCTCGCGATGATCGACTACATGACGGAGACGTACGGCCTCACCCCCGAGCAGGCCTACGTGGTGGCCAGCGTCGCCGTCGACCTGCGCATCGCCCAGCTCGTCGACGCCCCCAACGTCGGGGTGACCGCGCTGCTGCCGCTCGACATTTTCGTGGGGCGTTGAGCACCGGCGGTATCCCGGCAGAGTCCGGACGGACGGACGGCAGGTGCGAGTCCATTGGCCCGCGCGCCCCCGCAGTCCGAGCCGGAGCGCCCCGCGTGCTAGCATGAGCGCGCGACTGAGCGCGCATGTCCGACCCCGTCCCCCACTCCACACGACCCGCCACCGCCCTGCAGGCGATGGGGCCGCTCGGCCTCCTCATCGCCCTGCTCGCCGGCTCCGTCTACCTCTTCGGCGACGCGTCGTCCAGCGGCCCCAACCAGATCGCCCTCACGCTGGCCGCCGCCGCCGCGGCGCTGGTGGGGCTGCGCAACGGGCATCCGTGGCCGGCCATCGAGCAGGGCATCCGCCGCAGCCTCTCGGTGTCGATGGGGGCCATCCTCATCCTGCTCGTCGTGGGCGCCCTCATCGGGACGTGGATCCTCGCCGGGATCGTCCCGACGATGATCTACTACGGGCTGCTGGTGCTGTCGCCGGGGGTGTTCTACGCCACCGCCTGCGTCATCTGCGCGTTCGTGTCGGTGGCCACCGGCAGCTCGTGGACCACCGCCGGCACCATCGGCATCGCGCTCGTCGGCATCGCGACCGCGCAGGGGCTGAACCTGGGCCTCGCGGCCGGCGCCATCATCTCGGGCGCGTACTTCGGCGACAAGATGTCGGCCCTGTCCGACACCACGAACCTCGCCCCCGCCGTCGCCGGCACCGACCTGTTCACCCACATCCGGCACATGGTGTGGACCACGGGACCGAGCATCGCGGCGGCGCTGGTCCTGTTCGCGGCGGCGGGCGTGGTGGCGCCGGCCCCCGCCACCACCGCCGAGCTCGCGGTGGTGCTGGAGGCCCTCGATACCCAGTACTCGCTCGGGCCCCACCTGCTGATTCCCGTGGCCCTGGTGCTGGTCCTGGTGCTGCGGCGCGTCCCCGCGCTCCCCGCGCTGCTCGCCGGCGCCCTGGCCGGGGCGGTCTTCGCGGGGCTCTTCCAGGGCGACACCGTCGTGGCGTTCGTGGCCGAGCCCGGCCTCGCCCGGCCCGTCGCGATCGTCAAGGGGTGCTGGATCGCCCTGTTCGACGGGTTCGCCCTCGACTCGGGGAACGCGGCCCTCGACGACCTCCTCAGCCGTGGCGGGATGAGCAGCATGCTGACGACGATCTGGCTGGTCATGTCGGCGATGATGTTCGGGGGGGTCATGGAGTCGACCGGCCAGCTCGAGGCGGTGGCGCGGCGCATCCTGCGCGCGGTCCGCAGCGCGGGCAGCCTCACCATGGCGACCCTCGCCACCGCGTTCGGCACCAACGTGGTCACCTCCGACCAGTACATCTCCATCGTGCTGCCGGGGCGGATGTTCCGCGCCGAGTACGAGCGGCGCGGCCTCGACCCGTGCAACCTGTCGCGGACCCTGGAGGACGGGGGGACCATCACCTCGGTGCTCATCCCCTGGAACACCTGCGGCGCGTACATGGCCGGCACCCTCGGCGTCGCCACCCTGACCTACGCCCCGTTCTGCTTCTTCAACCTCATCAACCCCCTGGTCGCGGCCCTCTACGGGTGGGCGAACATCTCGATCGTGAAGCTGGAGCCGGGCGCCGCGCCCGCGCCCGGCGAAGGGGGACCGTCATCCGTGCGATACTGATGGTTTGCCCCACTCCCCGGCAGGGCGGGAGAGGGCGGACCTCGCATCACTCGGACGCACCGGATGGCCTTCGGACGACGTACCCGTCGGGCGGGGATGATCTTCATCCTCGTCACCGTGTTCATCGACATCCTCGGGCTGGGGATCATCATTCCCGTGCTGCCCGAGCTCATCAAGGCGTTCGCGGCCGGCGACGACTCGCAGGCGGGCGTGTACTACGGCGTCATCATCGCCCTCTACGCCCTGATGCAGTTCCTGTTCGCGCCGGTTCTCGGCGCCCTCTCCGACCGCTTCGGCCGCCGGCCCGTCATCCTCGGCTCGCTGTTCGGGTTCGGCGTCGACTACCTCGTGCAGGGCTTCGCGCCCACCATCGGCTGGCTCTTTCTGGGCCGCGCCGTCGCCGGGGTCATGGGGGCCAGCGTCACCACCGCCAACGCGTACATCGCCGACGTGTCGACCCCGGAGACCCGGGCCCGCAACTACGGCTTCGTGGGCGTCGCCTTCGGCCTCGGCTTCATCTTCGGCCCCGCCCTCGGGGGGCTGCTCGGCGGCATCGAGCTGCGCCTGCCGTTCTTCGCGGCGGCGGGGCTGGCCCTCGTCAACTGGCTGTACGGTTACTTCGTGCTGCCCGAGTCGCTGCCCCCCGACCAGCGCAGCCCCGTCTCGTGGGGCCGGATGAACCCGTTCGGCAGCCTGCGGCGGCTGCGCGCCTATCCCCTGGTGGCCGGCATCGCGGTGGTCTTCATCTTCGCGTCGCTCGCCCAGCGGGGCCTTGAGAACGTGTGGGTGCTGCACGCCGGGTACCGCTACGGGTGGGACGCCCAGGCCAACGGCCTGACCCTGGCCCTGGTCGGGGTGATGGCGGCGCTGGTTCAGGGGCTTCTGGTCCGGCCCCTGGTCGCCCGCCTCGGCGAGCGGCGCGCGATTCTCTTCGGCGTCGGCGTCTCGATGCTGGCGTTCCTCGGCTACGGCCTCGCGTCGGCGGGGTGGATGGTCCTCGTCATCATCGTGCTGGGGTCGGTCGCGGGCGTCGCGCACCCGACGATCCAGGGGCTCGTGGCCGGCGCCGTGCCCCCCTCCGAGCAGGGGAAGATACAGGGCGCCCTGACGTCGCTGATCAGCCTGACCGCGATCGCGGCGCCCCTCGTCTTCACGGCGGGGCTCTTCAGCTACTTCACGTCGGGCCGCGCCCCGCTCCACCTGCCGGGAGCGCCGTTCCTCCTCGGCGCGGCCTTGTTCGCGGTGTCCCTGGTGCTGCTCGTGCGGCTGTTCCGTCGGATTCCGGACCCGGCGTCCACCGCCGGAAGCCCTGCCCCCGACCCGGCCCCGGTCGACGAGCCGATCGTGGCTGCCGCCGACCGGGCCTGAACCGTCCGCGGCCCTCGGCTTGAATCTTCGGCACCGGGCTGCCACGATGAGCCCGTGCGCGCCTACGAGTGGATCGTCTGCGGCTACTTCGGCTATCTCCTCGTCCTCGCCCGCGTCCAGCCGCTCTCGTCGACGCGGCGCAACCGGGTGCTGGTGGTCGGACTGGTCTGCATCGGACTCGTGTTCGTGCTCTCCCAGCTCCGCCTGCAGCTCCCGATGCGGATCGCGCGCGACTGGGTGCCGTGCATCTACCTGCTTCAGGGCTACTGGATGAGCGGGCTCTTCTTCCGGCGGCCCATGCCCGCGATCGAGGACCGGCTGCTGCGCCTCGACGGGAAGCTGCTCGGGGCTCTGCGACTCGACGCGGTGGTGGGGCGGACCCCGGCCCCCGTCCTCGAGCTGCTGGAGCTGGCCTATCTGTGCGCCTATCCGTTCGTGCCGATCACCCTGGGCCTGCTCTACGGCGCCGGCCTGCGGGGACAGACGGACCCCTACTGGACGGCGGTGCTGCTCGCCGCCTTCGCGTGCTACGGCCTGCTGCCGTGGGTTCAGACCCGCCCGCCGCGCGCCATCGAGCCACCGGGTTCGATGGACCGGCGCGGTCTTGCCCTGCGGCGGCTGAACCGCGCCGTCCTCGAGCGCGCCTCGGTGCAGGTCAACACCTTTCCCAGCGGCCACGCCGCCACCGCGATCGCCGCCGCCCTCGCCGCCGGCGAGCTCATGCCCGCCCTGCTCCCGCCTCTTCTCGCGACGGCGGGGGCCATCGCCCTCTCCACCGTGGCGGGGCGCTATCACTACGCCGCCGACACCGTGCTCGGGGTCGCCGTCGGCGCCGCCGCGTGGTGGATCACGACGTGATCGGCTTCTTCAGGCGCACCGGCGTCACGTGGCGGATGCGCTGGTTGATCAGCTCGACGAAGACCGAGAACGCCATCGCGAAGTAGAGATAGCCCTTCGGAATCTCCTGGTGGAACCCTTCCGCCACCAGCGAGAACCCCACCAGCAGCAGGAAGCTCAACGCCAGAATCTTGACGGTCGGGCGCTCGTTGACGAAGGCGCTGATCGCCTCGGCCGAGACCAGCATGATGACGACCGCGATCATGATGGCCGCGACCATCACCCCGAGCTGGTCCACCATGCCCACCGCGGTGATCACCGAGTCGAGCGAGAAGACGACGTCGAGCACCAGGATCTGCATGATGACGCCGGCGAACGTCGCCGTCTTCCGCGACCGGTGCCCCTCCTCCCCCTCCAGGCTCTCGTGGATCTCGTAGGTCGACTTCGCGAGCAGGAACAGCCCGCCCCCGAGCAGGGTCAGGTCGCGGCCCGACACCTCGCGGCCGAACACCGCGAACAGCGGCTCGGTGAGCTGGATGATCCAGCTCAGCGACATCAGCAGGACGATGCGGGACCCCATGGCCAGCCCGAGGCCGACCCGGCGGGCCAGCTTCTGCTGATGGTGCGGCAGCTTGTCGGACAGGATCGAGATGAAGATGACGTTGTCGACGCCCAGCACGACCTCGAGGATGGTGAGGGTGACGAGGGCGATCCAGATCTCGGGACTGAACAGCCATTCCATGACGGGTTCTCCGCCTCAGTGCGCGTGCACCGCGTAGTCGGGCCAGCACCACTCGGCGTCGCCGACGAGCGGATTCCAGGGGTCGAATCCGTCGTGAAGCGGCTCGAACAGGTCATCCGCGAACGCCGGTCTCGCGCGCGCGGCCCCGGCCGAGCCGGCCGACGGATCCAGCGTGCGCGCGATCCGGTGCCGCACGTCCTCGAGGTGCAGCCGGGTCGCGCGGTCCGACGTCCGGTCCAGCGCGAGCAGGGCGGACGCGTCGAGCGCGCGCAGCTCGCCGCGCAGGAACGGCCCCGCGTCGCCGTTGGCCTGCGACGAGCCGCCGAGCCGGCCCTCGATCAGGTCGAGGTACGCGCGCTGGATGTTCCGCCGGTAGGCATCGATGCGGATGTCCGGCTCGTCCAGCTCGCTCCACACGCCGCCGCGCACGTCGGCCAGGAACTCGGTGGCGGGATAGGCGGCGTCACCGTCCATCACCTCCTGCTCGACGAGCCGGGCCAGCCGGGCGGCGGACAGCAGCGTGCCGAGCACCCGGGTCTGGCTGATCCGAATCCGGTTCAGCACCCCCACCGGCTCGATGCGGCGCAGGATCTCCGGGTCGGTCAGGAACGCCGGCGGCATGAACGCGTGGTCGTTGAGGAAGGCGACCGCCTTCGCCTGGACGGCCCGCGGCAGGGTCGAGAACCGCACCCCGTCCTGGCCGTGGTGCTTCTGCTGCGAGTCCACCCCGCCGACCACCGCGGCGACGTGGTTCATCTCCAGGGTCCACTGGCCGACCAGCCGCGCGTAGAGCTCGTCGAGATCGTCGTAGGGTTCGCCCGGCGCGGTGGTCGCGTCGAGCAGCATCGCGGCGACCCGCTCGAGGTTCTTCAGCCCCAGCGCGGTCGACGCCACCGCGTCGGCGTCGCCCACCGCCTCGGTCAACTGGCCGGGGTCGGCGCCGCGCGCGTCCGGCGTCGAGAAGCGGAGCCACACCGTCTCGTCCTGCTCGCGCGCCCACGCGTCGAGGGTCGCCCGCTCGTCGTCGGGGGTCTCGGCCCCCGCGATCGGGGCGTAGCCCCACCGCGTGGCCCACTTGTCGTAGGGGCCGATCTTGGGAATCAGGTCCTCGGGGGCGATGCCGTCCTCGGGCTGCGCGACGTAGTTGAAGCGCGCGTAGTCCATCAGGGTCGGGGTGTGGCTCATCGTCCGCACCCACTCCGGGTCGCGCACCCGCTCGTGCGGGTAGAGCGAGCTCGCCTTCATGTTGTGCTGGAAGCCGAGGGTGTGACCCACCTCGTGAGCCACGACGTAGGCGAGCAGATCGCCCATCAGGTCGTCGGGCAGGGGCAACGTCCGCGCGCGGGGGTCGAGGGGCCCCACCTGCACGAAGTACCAGTCGCGCAGCAGGTTCATCACGTTGTGGTGGAACTGGATGTCCGCCTCGAGAATCTCCCCCGTGCGCGGGTCGTTCACGTGGGGGCCGGAGGCGTTCTCGACCGTCGACGGCAGCCACCGGATGACCGAGTAGCGGGCGTCCTCGGCGCTCCAGTCGGGATCCTCCTCGGCCGAGGGCGCCTCGCGCGCGACGATGGCGTTGCTGAACCCGGCCTCCTCGAACGCCGGCCGCCACTGCTCGACGCCCTCCTTCATGTACGGCACCCACCTGGCCGGCGTCGCCGGGTCGATCCAGAAGGTGATGGGGGTCACCGGATCGGACAGCGCCTGGTCCGGGTGCTGCTTCTCGAGCCGCCAGCGGGTGATGTAGCGCCGGCGCGGCGAGCGGTGCTCGTCGCGGCCGTAGTCGATCTGCCGCACCGAGAAGTAGCCGACGCGCTCGTCGAAGAGGCGCGGCATCATCGGCTCGTCGGGCAGCCTGACCATGCTGTAGTGCAGCACCACCGTCGCGCTCCCCGGCCGCATGCCCCGTTGGAACACCACCCTCGGCCGGTTGCCCGAGGTGGGCGGCGGCGGCGCGGTGTAGGTGTGGGTGGTCCTGACCTCGATGTTCCGCGGGTACGACTTCACCGACTCGACGAACGACCGGTCCCGGGCGAACCCGCGCGCCCGCAGCCGCGAGCGGGCGCTGAACTCCGGCACCTCGGTGTTGAAGAGCGCCGTGACGTCGATGACCGGCGCTTCCGCCTCGGACAGCGCCTCGATGTCGAACGCCCTCAGGATGGTGTCGTTGTTGGCGGCCTCGACCGCCCGCGCGATGGGCCGCGACTCGTCGGCGACGATGGCGTAGGACACGCTCTTCAGCAGCACCCGGTCGCCGCGGCGCTCCCACTTGACGACCCGGCTCCCGAGCGCCTGCCCGCCGTAGCCGACGCCCTCGCTGGTGCGCTCGATCTGGCTCACCCAGAGGAACTCGCGCCCCAGCTCGTCCACGGGGATCTCGTAGAACACCTTGTCGTCGAGCCGATGAACGAGGAACACGCCCTCGTCGGTCTCCGCCTCGCCGGTGATGACCTCGTCGTAGGGCTTCATGCCGTCGTCGCGATTGCGGCCCCGCCGCGGCCGCTCGTCGTCGCCGGCCTCGTCCTCGTCGGCGTCCTCGGCCGTCTGCTCCTGCTCTTCTTCCTCCGGCGCCGGCTCCGGCGGCTGATCCTGGGCCGCCGCCATCCCGGGAAACGCCAGGCCTGCCACCAGCCAGAAGACGACGGCGCGCACCGTACCGAGTCGCGTCACGGGCATGAAAGCTGCTCCTCTCTGAGAGATCGGCCGAAGTCGACACCATATCACTCCGGCGCCGGTCCCTACCGGCATCCGCCAGCCGCGCGCGACGCCGCGGGCGGCCGCCTTTCGCGCCGAACGGCGGAGGGTCGAAGCAGCAACGCGAGGGCGCCGCCGCGGGCGGCACATACCCTCACGACGATCGAGGCGCAACGCTCGCGGTGGCGCGGGCGGTTGATATCTTCGCGGCGGACGCGGATGATCGGCGTGATGGCAGATCCGCCCCCCGATCCGCGGACCGGTCCCGCCGAAGGCCCGCGCCGCGGGTTCCCCGCCTGGATCTGGCCCGTCTACCTCGTGCTGTTCGGCGCCTCGGTCCCGTGGTATCTGCCGGGAAACGGGCGGCTGCGCATCTGGCTCGGGCTGCCCCACTGGGTGGTCCTCTCGCTCGCCGCGACGGCGGGGGTCGCCGTCTTCACCGCCTTCGTGGTGCACCGACTCTGGCCCGAGGAATGACCGAGTCCCTGGGCGGCGGCGCCGTCGTGGCCGTCGGGCTCTACCTCGCCGCCATCCTGGGGGTGGGCTACGCCGCGCGCCGCCGGCGCACCGGCGAGTCGCTGGCCGACTTCTACCTCGCCGGCCGCCAGCTCACCGGCCCCGTGCTGCTGCTGACCCTCTACGCGACCCAGTACAGCGGCAACACCCTGATCGGCTACCCGGGGGAAGCGTACCGACTCGGCTTCTCGTGGGTCATGAGCGTCGGCTTCATGATGGCGATCATCGTGGCCTACCTGCTCTACGCGCCGCGGCTCCACCAACTGGCCCGGCGGCACCACTTCGTCACCCCCGGCGACTGGCTCGCCCACCGCTTCCGCTCGCCCGCCCTCACCCTTCTCGCCAACCTGCTCCTCGTGGCGGCCATCTCCAACTACCTGCTCGCCCAGCTCATGGCGATGGGCCACATCACCGCGGGCCTCTCCGGGGGGGCCGTGCCCTACTGGGCGGGGGTCGTGCTGCTGACCCTGGTGGTGCTCGTCTACGAAACCGTCGGGGGCATGCGGGCGGTCGCGTGGACGGACCTCGTGCAGGGCGTCATGTTGGTCACGGGGCTCACCGGCCTGCTTCTGGCCGCCGTTCCGGGGCCGGCGCACGTGGGGGAGGTAACGGCGTGGCTCGCGGCCGAGGCCCCCGAGAAGGTCGCCGTCCCCGACTGGGAGACGTGCCGCAACTGGTTCAGCACCCTGGCCCTGATCGGCTTCTCCGGCGCCGTCTATCCGCAGGCGATCCAGCGCATCTACGCGGCGCGAGACAGCGCCGCCCTGCGCCGCTCGTTCGGCATCATGGTGTTCCTGCCGATGGTCACCACGGGACCCGTCTTCCTCGTGGGCGTGCTCGCCATCGAGCGGCTGGCCGCGGCCGGACCCGTCGCGGGCGACCAGGTGCTGCCGCTCCTCCTCACCGAGTGGGGATCGAGCTCGCCGCTGCTCTACGTCCTGAGCCTGATCGTCATCGTCGCGGTGGTCAGCGCCATCATGTCGACGGCCGACTCCGTGCTTCTGAGCCTCTCGTCGATGCTCGCCAAGGACGTGCTGGGCACGACGGTGCTGCGCGGGGCCGACGAGGCGCGCCTGACCCGGGCCGGCAAGCTCGTGTCGTGGGTGCTCGTCGCCGGCCTCGTCGCCATCGCCCTCGACCCGCGTATCACCCTGTGGGGCCTCACCGAGCTCAAGATGGAGATCCTCGCCCAGGTCGCCCCCCTCTTCATCCTCGGCGTGAGCTGGGACCGGCTCACCACCCGGGCGGCCCTGGCCGGCATGATCACCGGCACCCTCGTCTACGGCGGCCTCCTCGCGGCCGGCCAGCCCGAGCCGTGGAACATCCACGCCGGCGTCGTCGCCCTGCTCGTCAACGTCGCCGTCTGCGTCGCCGTGACCCGTCTCGACCCCGACCCCGCGCCGGCCCGATGAGGAAAGCCGCAAGCGCCGCGGCCGTCGCACGCGCTCGTGCCGACCGGTACCGGAGCTCACCTGTCCGCGGTTCGACGACGCGGTGGGAGAGGCGGCGGATTCTGCGCGTCGATGGTCGTGGATTCGGAGATCGCCAATCGTCGCCCGTGGCTCCGCCGGGCGCCCGACCAACCCGCCGGCAGTACGCGCCGTCCTACGGGGCGGACTCCCGGGGCAGCGCGAACACGAAGACGCCGCTGCCGCCCCGCGGGTTGCGCTCTTCGGGAAGGAGGTCGGCCGGCAGAATCGTCGCCCAGCTCGAGCCGCCGATGGACGGGCCGGCCACGAACGCGACGAACTGCCGGCCGTCGACGGCGTAGGTGACGGGGAACCCGTTCGCCATCGTCGGGAGCCGGCTCTGCCAGAGCGGCTCGCCGTTCCGCACGTCGTAGGCGTGGACGCGCCGCCCCCAGTCGCCGATGAACACCAGGCCGCCGCCGGTCGTCAGCGCCGACGTGTTGTAGGGCACCCGGAGACGCTGGCGCCAGAGGGTCTCGCCGGTCCGCAGGTCCAGCGCCTGGAACTCGCCCAACTGGTCCGGCGCCCGCGGATGAAAGTGGTTCAGCCGGCCGCGCACGGCGCCGCCCCCGCCGCCCCCGGCCCGTCGCTCGACGGGAGCGAAGGCGGCGGTCTCGCAGTTGAGGTTGAGCGGCACGTACAGCGCCTCGGCCCCGGGGTGGTACGCCATCGCCCGCAGGCTCTTGAGACCGCCGGTGCTGGGGCAGAAGAAGAGCTCCTCGCCGACGTCGGACAGCATCCCGTCCCGATGCGTCACCTCGCCGGTCCGCGGGTCGACGTCCACGATGTTCTGGTAGCCGAGATCGATCGCGCGCCGGAATTCGCCGGTGACGCGGTCGAGCTCCCAGAGAATGCCGAGCTTGCCCATCGTGAACAGCGAGCGCCGGCCGTCGTAGTCGATCAGGATCCGCTCGAACGACTCGTCCATGTCGTGCGAATCGCCCGGAATATGCTGGTAGTACCACCTCATCTCGCCGGTCGCGGGGTCGAGGGCGAGGGTCGAGTTGCTGTAGAGGGCGTCGCCGGCCGTGCCGCGGGCGTCGCGGTTGTGCGGCTTGGGCTGCGACGTGCCCCAGTAGACGAGCCCGGTGACGGGGTCGTAGCTCCCGGTCATCCAGGCGTCGGCGCCCGCGCGGAACATGAGCGGCAGGTCGCCCCAGGTGTCGCCGCCGCTCTCGCCGGGACGGGCGATGGTCGAGGTCCGCCAGAGCAGCCGGCCGGTGCGGCCGTCGACGCCGACGACGTAGCAGGTGTCGTCGCGGTAGCGCCCGCAGCCGGTCAGGCCGGCGACCACCGTCCCGTCGACGACGATCGGCCCGTTCGAGAAGGTGTAGCCCTCCTGGCCGCCGGCGACCGGGGTGTCCCAGCGCGCCTCGCCGGTCCGGGCATCCAGCCCGACGACGTGCGCGTCGACGGTGTTCAGGATGACGAGGTCCTGGTAGACGGCGAGGCTGCGCATCTGCGCCGCGCTCCGGCGCCGCTCGTCCATCTCGCGGCGGTACTCCCAGATGAAGTCGCCCGTGCGCGCGTCGAGGGCCTGGACCACGTTGCCCGGGTTCGCGACGTACAGGACGCCGTCGTGCACGATCGGCGTCGTCTGCGACACCCCGGGCTCCAGGCCCCAGGACCACGCGAGCCGAAGCTCGTGGACGTTGCTCCGGTCGATCTCGTCGAGCGGGCTGTATCCCCATCCATCGAGGGTGCGCCGCCAGCTCAACCAGTCGGCGGGGTCGGGATCCTGCAGCATCGCATCGGTGACCGGAGCGAAGTCCTGGGCCCGCACCGGGCCGGGATGCCCCGCCGCCGCGGCGATGCCGGCGCAGAGGCACACTCGGAGCAATGCACGACACTTCATGTCCATCTCCCGCGGAGCGTGAGGTTGCAGGCCAGGGGCGATCTCGCCCGGCCCCGGCGGCGTGAGGCCCCGAGGCCGCCCGGCAACCCGCTCAGTCGCAGGCGTCGGCGAGGCCGACCACCGACGTGAGGTTGATGCGCGATTCGCCGTCGGCCTCGATGAGGAGGCCCTTCACGAGCACGGTGCGCCCCGGCCGCAGCTCGCCGCTGGCGTTGATCTGGTCGGGGTCGGTGAAGAGGGCGCGGTCGCCGAAGTTCAGCAGACCCTCGGCGGTCAGGAAGTCGGCGAAGCCGATGAGGCGGAACTCGCCGTCGCCGAAGGCAGTCTCCCGCGCCTCGCCGACCTGGGCCTCGTTGAACACGCCCGCCCGCGTCACCGTGGGCTCGGCCGCGCGGGTCAGCCACCAGGTCGACTCTTCCCGGGTCCGCCGCTCGACGCAGCCGACGGTCTGGACGAACTGGACCTGCGGCTCGGGCCTCCGCGTCCCCGCCTGCTGCCCGCCCGCGGCCGGGAGCGCCGTTGCCGCAACGAGCAGCCCTGCCGTCAGTACCGTCCGAATCGCCATCCGTTCGCCCCCTACCTCGACGCCTGCTCCGCCGCCTCGGCCTCCGCCGCCTGCCTCTCCAGGTTCCGGTAGATCTCGAGGATGTGCCGGATGTCGTGGTTGCCCTCGTGGCAGGCGTACTCGTACATGGGTCCCTCGGTCGTCACCATCGGCAGCTCCACGGTCCACGGCGCCGTCCACGTGTTGGGATCGCTGACCGTGAACTCGTAGGTGATCTCGTCGGGGCCGATGCGCGTGAACCGCTCCACCACGTGCAGGGCGTCGGTGGACCCTCGGAAGCGCCGTCGCGCGTTGTAGTTCGTGGTCTCGACGACCAGGGTGTCGCCCTCCCACCGGGCGCGCGAGTCGCCCGCGAAGTGGCGGATCTTCTCGGAGACGTGCGGCCGCCCGTCGAGAGGGATGATGCGCGGGGGATTGGTGTTCAGCTCGGTGAAGATCACGATGTGGTCCGGCGTCTGGAAGATCTGGTGGATGTCGTTGTAGGCCGGCGGCAGGTTCGGCGGGCCCTCGTGCGCCCACACGATGCACCGCTCGGGAAACGGCCGGGTCAGGTGGCTGTCGAAGGCGCTCGGGAGCTGCCTCGCCGCCGCCTCGGCGGCCAGCTTCTCCGCCGCTTCCGGGGTCAGGGGCGGGAACCTCCCGTTCGGCGGATCGACGATGAGCGACGTGCGGCGCGTCGACAGTCCCTTGGGTACCGGGGTCCGCAGCCAGATCTCGTTGTCGTAGTGGACGTAGGACGGGTCGCGGTTGACCTGGTAGAGGGCGCGCTCCCTCTCCTCCGTGTCCTCGATGTTGATCGCGCTCCGCGCCGACGGGTCGACGCCCTCGGCCGTGAGCTGCGCGTGCAGGGCCGCCGCCTCCTCCTCGGTGAAGAACGCCTTGTCGCCCAGGTACTCGGGCCGCTCCAGGGGGGTGAAGGTCTGGGTGGTCCAGTAGCCCTGGAAGTCGGGCTGGCCGTCGGGCAGGCGGGGCAAGGTCCACGCGGACGCGCTGTCGGCCTCGCCCGCGACCTGCCCTTGCCCGAGAGCCGCCGGCGGCGCCGTCGACCCGATCGCGATCACCGCCACCCACGCCGCAAGACTGTGCTGGCTCATCGTCGCTCTCCCTTGGCACGAACCGGAACGAACGAATCAGGTCGAAGCGGGCTCCGGCGGCGGCTTCTCGTCGGCCAGCGCCGCCGCCGGTATCCCCTCGGACGCGCGCGGACGCAGGATCTCGTCGATGAGGAACAGGTCCGTGAGCAATGCCCGCAGGTGGAGCGACCCGTTAAGGTTGTCGATGACCTGGCTGCTGATGCCGGGCTGGGCCCGGACGAGCCCCAGCACCTTCCGCGCCCGATCGGCGTCCCCGGCGAGCACCTCGATGAACCCGTCGTATGCGGACGCCGGCTCGAGGCCCCGGTCGCGCACCGTCGCGGCAAGAAACGGGCCGAGCCCGTCGAGGGCCTGGTCCATGCCGTCGAGCAAGCGGCGCAACTCGCCGTCTCCGACGCCCGGCTCGCCCTTGTAGCCCTTCGAGGCGTAGCTCAGAAAGTACTCGTATCCCCCCTCCAGCGCGTCGATGCGCTTCCTCAGACCCTCCGTAGTCGTGTCGGCCACCTGCGGCTCCTCGCTCGGGCATCGCCGCCTTGCGGCGCCGCGGCCCGCATCCAATCCTGCCGGAGTTCACGCCGTTCCACGGCGCAGACTCCTACGACGCGGGTTGACTCTGCGCCGGCGGAGGCGCGGCCGGCGGAGGCGCGGCCGGAGGCGCGGCCGCGGCGGGAGCCGGCGCCGGGGGCTTGGCCTTGGGCTTGGGCGGGGTGACGTCCCACCGCTTCGGGCTGTGATGCGCCAGGTAGTCTTCGCGGCTCACCGTCCCGAAGATCATCGATTTGGTGATCCACAGCTTCTCGGGCCGGATGGCGAAGTAGATGTGGGTGATGGTCAGCATCACGAAGAGCACCGCCGAGAAGCCGTGGGTGGCGTAGAGGATGCCCCAGGCCTGGTCGTTCCCCATCGCCGCACTCTCGAAGAGCATCTCGTTCATCGGCACGATCGGGTTGTCGATCCTGAACATCATCACCAGCCCGGTGATCGAGACCACGAGGCCGAAGATGGTGACGGCGAGGTGGTAGAGCTTGTGATCGAGCGGGTACTTGCCGTGCTTGTCGATGGCGACGGTGGCCCCGAGCTGGCGCTGGGTCCTCTGGACCGCCTCCTTCAGGTCGCGCGGAAGAATCCAGATCGACCAGAAGTCGAGGAAGAAGGAGGCGTGCACGATGTGGTAGATGATGCACAGGATCAGGATCAGGCCGGACACCCAGTGGATGGTCAGCCAACTGAACTCGAGCCCCACGATCGGGAAGAAGCCGGTGATGAGGAGCGCGATCATCGCCGCCGCCATCACCCAGTGGAACATGCGGGCGGCGCCGGTGTGCCGCACGATCTTCTCGGGGATGGCGGAGTCCGCCGCGGCCGCTTCCTCCGGCTCGACCCGCGGCTTCCACACCACCGCGTAGACGGCATGAAACACGACGAACCCGATACCGGCCCAGAACGACAGGGTCAGCAGCCCCCATGCGAGCCGGATGATGATCTCTTGTCCCCAGGGGTCGGTCCCGTACTGAAACAGATCCATGATTGCGCCCTCGTGATGCGACCCGTTCATGGACGGCGGCGTGCCGCCACCGATGCACAGCGGGTCCATGTGCCGGTGCGTGAACCACCGTCCCGCCCGCCCACGGCGCGCCGCGCCGATGCGCGTGCACCGGAGGCGCGACGACCGCGGGCGGCGGGGCGGCACGCACCGCCCAGCCGCTCGCCGAACAGCTACGGGCTGAAGAATACCGGGGTCGCAGTCAGGATTCAACTGATTCTTCGCCCGGAAGACCGGCGATTCGGGCCCCCGCCGCACCGCCGCGCGACGGTGCGGCGCCGCCGCGGAACTTCCTGCCCGCCGACGCGGTATGATTCTTGGAGGGCAGGCGGCGACCTTCCGGCGGCGCCATGTTCCGGTATTACCACCATGTCGGCAGAGACCAGAACACCGTTTTCTGGCGGGGCGGGCGGCCTGTTGGGCCTCCTCCTGTTCGCGGCCGGGTGCGCAACCACCGCCCCGCTCGAGGACCATCCGGCCGTCGGCGCCGACTTCCCGGCGGCGTGGACGGCGCGCGCCGACACCGGCGGCGGCCCCGCGCTGACGTGGTGGACCGACTTCGGAGACCCCTCCCTCGACGACGTCGTGGAATCGGCGCTCCGGCAGAACTACGACCTGCAGGCGGCGGCGTCCCGGCTCGAGCAGGCGCTGGCCGACTCCCGCGTCGCGGGGGCCGACCTCCAGCCCCAGCTCCAGGTGGGTCTGAACGGATCGCAGCGCAAGCAGAACTTCATCGGGTTCCCCATTCCCGGGGCCGAGGACCGCGTGCTCAGCACCGTCTTCACGAATTACGGGGTCTCGCTCGACCTCACGTGGGAGGCCGACCTGTGGGGCCGGCTGCGCGCCGGCGCCAGGGCCGCGCTCGCCGACCTGCAGTCCCGGGCCGCGGACCTGCGCGCCGCCCAGCTCTCCCTGGCCGGCCAGACGACGAAGGCGTGGTTCACGATTGCCGAAGCCCAGCAGCAGCTCCGACTCGCCGAGGCCACGGTGGCGAGCTTCCGGGCCTCGGCGGAGCAGGTGCGCGAGCGGTTCGAGCAGGGCATCCGGCCGGCCCTCGACGTGCGCCTGGCCCTCTCCAACCTCGCCAACGCGGAAGCGCTCCGCGAGCAGCGGGGACAGCAGTTCGACGCCGCCGTCCGGCAACTCGAGGTCCTCATGGGCCTCTACGCGGCGGGGTCGATCTCGATGCCGTCCGACCTGCCCGACACCCCGGCGACGATTCCCGGCGGGCTCCCGGCGGAGCTGGTGCGGCGCCGCCCCGACCTGGTCGCGGCCGAGCGCCGCATCGCCGCCGCCCGGCAGCGCCTGCGGGTGGCGCAACGCGACCTCTACCCGCGCATCAGCCTGACCGCGAACACCGGCACCGCCACCGGCGCCCTGCAGGACCTCGTCAAGCGGGACTTCGGCGTCTGGACCCTGCTCGGCAACGTCATCCAGCCGCTGCTGCAGGGGGGGCGCCTGCGCGCCGCCGTCGACCGCGCCGAGGCCCGCGCGGCGGAGGAGCTGGCCGTCTACGCCAACACCGCCCTCCAGGCGTTCTCGGAGGTGGAGACCGCGCTCGCGGCCGAGGAGTACCTCCTCGAGCGCGAGCGCTACCTCGCCATCTCGGCCGAGCAGTCGAGGGCGGCGGAGATCATCGCCGACGACCGCTACCGGACGGGGCTCGACGACTACATCACCGTGCTCGAGTCGCAGCGGCTCGCGCTGCAGGCGGAAGGCGACCTCATCGCGGCCCGGCGGCAGCGCCTCGAGAACCGGGTGGACCTGTATCTCGCGCTCGGCGGCGGGTTCGACGCGGCGCCGGCCATGCCCGGCGCCGCCGACTGACGGGCGGCGCGGGCGTCGTCCGGAGGAACACATCGATGTCACCCATGCTCACTCGGCTGCTCAAGGCCCTGCTCCCGCTCCTCGTCCTCGGCGTCGCCCTCGCCGCGGCCTTCGTCATGTGGGCGAACCGCCCGCCGGTGGAGACCCTGACCCCGGTGGTGACCCCGCCGGCGGTGCGGGTTCAGACGGTCGCGTTCGAGAGTGTCGACCTCACCGTGTCCAGCCAGGGCACGGTGCAGCCGCGCACCGCCAGCCAGCTCGTGCCGGAGATCGCGGGGACCGTGCTCGACGTGTCGCCGGCCTTCGCGGTGGGTGGGTTCTTCGAGGAGGGAGACGTCCTGCTGGAAATCGATCCCTACGACTACCAGCAGGCGCTCATCGCGGCCCGGTCGCAGCTCGCCCAGGCCCAGCTCAGGCTCGCCCAGGAAGAGGCGGAGGCCGAGGTGGCCCGGCGCGAGTGGGAGGAGATCGGCCAGGGGGACGCCAACCCCCTCACCCTGCGCCTGCCGCAGGTCGAGGACGCCCGGGCCGCGGTGGCTTCCGCCGAGGCGGCGATCGACCGCGCGAGGCGGGACCTCGAGCGCGCGGATGTGCGCGCCCCCTACGCCGGGCGGGTCCAGACCAAGGACGTCGACGTCGGGCAGTTCGTGAACCGCGGCACCGCGGTGGGGCGCATCTACGCGGTCGACTCGGCCGAGGTCCGGCTGCCCCTGCCCGACGAGGAGCTGGCCTACGTCGACGTGCCGATGTCCTACCGGGGCGCGCGGCAGCAGGCCGGGCCGTCCGTCACCCTGTCGGCGGACTTCGCGGGGCGGCGCTACTCGTGGCGGGGGCGGATCGCGCGGACGGAGGGCGAGATCGACCCCGTGAGCCGGATGGTCCACGTGGTGGCCGAGGTCGACGACCCCTATGCGCCGGGGGCCGACCCGACCCGGCCTCCCCTGGCGGTGGGGATGTTCGTGGAGGCGGAGATAACCGGGCGGCGCGTGGACGACGTGGTGGTGCTGCCGTGGGCGGCGCTGAACGGACGCGACCAGGTGCTGATAGTCGACGACGACGGCCGGCTGCGGTACCGGCAGGTCGACATCCTGCGCTCGACGAGCGAGCACGTGCTGGTGCAAGGCGGGCTCGCCGAGGGCGAGCGGGTGTCCATCTCGGCCCTCGACGCCGTCATCGAGGGCATGGCGGTGCAGGTGGCGGGGGCGGAGCCCGCGACGATGGCGCGCGCCGGAGGCGGCGACCCCGCGCCCGGGGACGGCGCGGAGACCGCTGCCGGCACCCCGGGGGCGGTGACGACACCAGCGGCCGGCGCCCCGGGAACCGCGGCCGCTCCCCCGGCGGCGACGACAGCGGCCGGCGCCCCGGGGACCGCGACCTCGGTGGACGCCGGTCGGACGACCGCGCCCCCGGCCGACGTCGGCGCGGCGGAGCGGCCGACGGCGCCGGGCGCCGGCCCGGCGGCGGAATCCCCGGCGGAGCGACGGCCTGCCCCGGCGCGGCAACCGGCCGCGGTTCCGGCGGCCGGGACGGCGGCGAGCATGCCGGACCCCATCAGGGAAGCGAGGCGCGAGATGGCCCGCCCCGATCGGGCGGCGACCACCGGCGCACGCGCGCCGGCGCCCCGCCGCGATGCCTTCGAGCTCGATCCGGCCCTGACGCGCGAAGAGCAGATTGCCGCCATCCGCGAGCGCATCGCCGCGTTGCGCAACGGCGGGGCATCGGCGCCGGTACGCGGCGCGGGCGCCCGACCGGCGGCACCGCCGGCCGGCGCCGAGGAACGAACGGCCGACGCCGGGGCGCGCCGACCGCGCTTCGACGGCGGACGCGCACCCGGGAACGCCGCCGCGGGCGGCGCGACCGCACCGGGCGCCCCGGCCGGCGCGGCCCGCCCGGCGGGACCCGGCCGGCGGGATGCCCGCCCGGCGCCGACGGATGCACCGGCCGCCGCGGGCGGCGCCCCACCGATGCGGCGTCCCGGCGGACCCGGAGGACGCGGCCCCGCCGGCCGTGAGCCCATGCCCACCGCCGCGAGGCCGGCCCGCGCCGACGCTCCGCCGCCGGCGCCCGCGGCGAGGCCGGCCCGTGCCGACGCAGCGCCCGCGCCGGGTACTCCCCGGCCGGTCGTCGCCCTGCTCCCCTTCCGCAACGTGTCGCGCAACCCCGCCGACGACGTCATCGGGGAGGAGATGCGGGCGGTGCTCCGCGTCGCCCTCCAGCGCGCCGCGGGCATGGAGGTGGTGCTGCTCGCCCCCGGCGACGAGTCGAACGCCATCCAGCGCGCGGTGGCCAGCCAGGCCACCTGGCTCGCGGGGGGCGGCTACCAGCGCGTCGGGGAACAGCTCCGCGTGACGGGACGGGTCGTGGAACCGTAGCCGGGCGCGACGCCCTGACGAGCCGGCTGATCGCGGCGCTGCGGTCCGAGCTGGCCGGTCACATGCCCGCGGCAACCCCGCCGCGGATGGCGGCGGCCGCACCCGCACCCGCCCCCGGTCCTCGGGCAGCCGCCACCCCGCGTCCGGGAGCCGCGGTCGCCCCGTCGCCGCGCGCCGCGGCCGCTCCCGTTCCCGCCCCGCCCGCGGGCCCGGCGATCCGGATCGCCGTCTCTCCCTTCGCCAACATCTCGCGCAACCCCGCCGACGACGCCATCAGTGACACCATCGCGGGGGAGATCGCGGGGCGGATGGCAGGCTTCCCGGGGGTCGCGCTCCTCGCCCTCGACACCGGCGCCGACGACGGGCCGGCCGCCCTGTCCGTCGCCGCCGCCCGCGGCGCCGACTGGCTCGTCACCGGCGGCTACCAGCACGTCGGCGGACAGCTCCGCCTCACCGCCCGGCTGCTGCAGGTCTCCGACGGCGCGTTCGCGGAGTCGGTCAAGGTGGACGGCACCCTCGACGGGCTGTCCGACATGCTCGCCGAGGCCATCTCGACCCTCGGGGCCGCCGTCGCCGCCAACGCGGCCGGTTCCTGACCGCCGGGAATCGCTCGTGCAACAGCAACGCTGACGTCAGCGCGTCACGCCGGATCGGCTCGGCCCGCTCCCGCCCTCTGCCGTAACGTTGACGGAGCCACTGCGGGATGGTATTCAAGAAGCATGAAAATGAATGCTCGATCGAGCATCACGCTGCCGGCCGCGGAGATCGCCCTCATCGAACGTCTGAAACCGCGCGTCGGGGCAAAGACCAACGTCGCCGTCGTACGGCGTGCCCTGCGTCTCCTCGAATCCACGACGGACCGTGACGAGCTCCGGCGGGCCTACCGAGACGCCTCCCACGCCACTCGGGAAACACTGGCCGCCGATCTGGCGGACCTCGACCATCTCGCGGCCGAGGGCCTCGGCGAGTGACGCCGCGCCACGGCTGGCTCTATGTGGCGGATCTCAGCCCGTGGGCCGGCACCGAACCCGGAAAACCGCGCCCCGTCCTCGTGGTTCAGTCCGATCTGCTGAATGCGGTCGGGCACCCGTCGACCTGGGTCCTGCCGTGCACGACACGCACGGTCGGCGAGAACCTGCTGCGGGTGCCGCTGCCAGCCGGAACCGCTGGAAACGCTCGCGACTGCGAGATCATGATCGACCAGAGCCGCGCCATAGACAACCGGCGCTTTCGGCAGCGGCTCCGGCCCATCCCCCCGCCGCTGCTCGACGAGGTCAAAGACAAGCTGCGCCGACTGGCGGATCTGGCGTAATGCCGACGTCGCGATCCTCAAGACGCCAAGCCCGATGCCCAGCCAACGGGCGGTGTTGCTTCCCCGGCCGGTGGTACGAACGCCGCTCCCGAGGCCGCGGGAGCGCTCAGGACGCGGCGATCTCCGCGACGACTTCCTCGGCGAGGGGCAGGCTGAACCCGCAGGCGGAGTCGTTGATGCGGCACTGGGCGAGGGTGAGCTGGCACCCGCAGGTGCAGTTCTCCTCGTTGAGCCGCTGCAGCGCAGTGACCCGCTGCCCGGGGGTCAGCACCGTGAGGTCGAGGCCCGGGATCTCCGTCGCGTGGGCGGCGTTGACGAGGCGGCCGTGGCGGTCCTCCTCGACGAGGTCCACGGTGATGTCGGGGTCGATGGCGGCGAGGAAGCGGGTCTCCTGCTCGAAGATCCCGGGGTTGACGAGCCCGACGTGGGTCTGCACGACCCGCAGGTCGGGATCGACGATGAACGTGGTGGGCAGGGCCATCACGCCGGGAAACGCCCGGTCCAGCTCGGGCGTGACCATCACGATCGGGTAGTTGATACCGTACTGCTCCGCGAAGCGCTCGACGATCCCGGTCGGCCCCTCGTCCTCCGACACGCCGATGATCTGAAGCTGGTCGGGATAGCGTTCCTGCAGCCGGATCAGGTCGGGGATCTCCGCCCGGCACGGGCCGCACCAGGTCGCCCAGAAGTTCACGAGGGTGACCTTGCCCCGCAGGTCCTCGGTGGTGATGGTCCGGCCGTCGATGGCCTGCATGGACAGCTCGGGCAGGACCGCGGGGTCGGCCACGAGCTGTATCGTGTCGGGCCGCGCGTCGAAGACCGCGGCGGGTCCCGCGCCCGTCTCCGCCCCGCCCGAGTCTCCGGGCGCCCCGCACCCGGCGGCCATCGCGACCGCCGCCACCGCAACGACGCCGAAGAGCCGGCAAGGCATGACTCAGTTCCCTCGGGGCAGCGGCGTCACCGTCGGCCCGCCGCCGCCCAATCGACTGCGACCACCGCCGGAGACCAGCGTCTTGACCTCTGCCAGGCCGATCTCGACGGCTCGCAAGCGGTTTTCAATGCGATCCACGCGGTCATCGAGGCGGTCCATGCGGCTGTTGACCCCGGAGAACTGCGCCAGCAGCAGCCCCGTCAGCAGGCCGGCCAGTGCAAGGGCCGTGCTGACGATCGTCCCGATTATCCACTTGGTGTCGCTGCTCATGCGGCGTGCTCATCAGTACCGAAGTCCATCATCGTCCACCGTCACCGAGCCAGTCAACCCGGCCGCCGGCAACCCGGGCACCGCGACCCCGACGGGACGCCATACGCTCGGGCCCCGTTCCGCTCCTCTCGGAACAGGCGAGCTGCGACGCCGCGACGACGGGCGTCCGTCAGTACCCCATCCGCACCGCGAGCATGAGCGCGGCAACCGCCACGAGGTACAGCTTCAAGAGCAGCGGGCCGACGAATCTCAGCCAGCGCTGGTAGGGGATGCGGGCCAGGGCGAGCATTCCCATCAGCAAGGGATTGGTGGGCACCACCATGTTCGTGAAACCGTCGCCGAACTGGTAGGCGAGCACCGCCGTCTGCCGGCTCAGCCCGGTGAGGTCGGCCAGTGGGGCCATGATCGGCATGGTGACGTAGGCCTGCCCCGAGCCGGACGGAATGAACAGGTTGCACACGGTCTGGACCGCGAGCATGCCGACGGCCGCGGCCTGGCCCGGCAGGGCCTGCAGCGGCGTCGCGAGGCCGTTGATGATGGTGTCGATGACCTGACCCTCGGTCAGGACGACCTGTATCGTGCGGGCGAACCCGACGATGACGGCGGTGGCGACGAGCTCGCCCGCGCCGGCCTGGAACGCCCTGGCCGCCCGGCTCGGGGCGACGCGCGCGACCGCCGCGGCGGCGAGGGCGATGCCCAGGAACACCGCGGTCAGCTCGGTCAGGTACCACCCCCGGGCGCTGACGCCGTAGACGAAGAGCACCACCCCGGCCACGAAGACCGCGACCACCCCGGCCCGCGCCGGGGTCAGCCTGACGTCGGCCGGCATCTCGAACCCGCCGGCGTAGGAGACGTCGCTCACGAGGCTCCGCGACGGATCGGACCGCAGGCGGCGCGCGTAGCGCAGGATGTGGTCGACGCCGACCGCGAGGCAGACGGCCAGCAGCAGCCAGCGGAACGCCTGCCCGGAGGTCAGCTCGAGCCCGGCGATGTCCTGCGCGATGAGCACCGTGAACGGGTTGAGGGCGGCGCAGGCGTAGCCGACCCCCGCCCCGACGTAGACGATGCCCAGGGCCACCACCGCGTCCATGCGGAGGGCGAGGCACATCGTGACGAGCAGAGGAACGAACGGCATGTACTCCTCCGCCATGCCGACCGTCGACGACCCGAACGCGAAGAGGGTGACCATGCCCCCGACGAGCAGCACCGGGCTGCCGCCGAGGCGCGCGATCGCCAGCCCGATCAGGGCGTCGATCGCGCCGGTGGCGCGCAGCACCCCGAACACCCCGCCGACGATGAGGATGAAGAAGATGATGTCGGCGGCGTCGGCCAGACCCGCGGGCACGGCGGTGAGGAACGTCAACAGGGGAAGCGGCTCGGCCTCCACGGCGTGGTAGGTGCCGCGGACGACCTGCCGGCCCTCGCGCTCGAATTCGCCGGCCGGGAGCACGTAGGTCGCGGCCTGGGCGAGCAGGATCAGCCCGCCGATGAGGACCAGGGCGTCGGGAAACCGCCGGGGAGGACGCTCGGTCATCTCGTCCTTCACAGTGTCGGGTCGTCGGACACCCGGACGAGGAGCTTGCCGAAGTTCTCGCCCCGCAGCAGCCCCAGGAACGCCCCGACCGCGTTGTCGAGCCCCTCGACCACGTGTTCGCGGTACTTCAGCTCGCCCGACCGTATCCAGCCGCCCACGTCCCGCAGGAAGTCGGGCTCGAGGTGCGCGTGGTCGAAGACGATGAATCCGCGGATTGTCAGGCGCCGGACGAGCGCGAGCCCCATCAGTTGCGGAACCCGGTCGGGCCCCTCCGGCAGCGACGTCGCGTTGTAGCTCGCGATGCGCCCGCACACCGGCACACGCGCGAACTGATTGAGCAGGGGCAGCACCGCGTCGAACACCTTGCCCCCCACGTTCTCGAAGTACAGGTCGACGCCGTCCGGGCAGGCCGCCTTCAGGTCGCCGGCCAGGGTGTCGCTGCGGTGGCTCACGCAGGCGTCGAAGCCCAGCTCGTCGACGACGTAGTCGCGTTTCTTCCGCGCCCCGGCGACGCCCACCACCCGGTGCCCCTTGATCTTCGCAATCTGCCCCACCACCGCGCCCACCGCCCCGGACGCGGCCGACACCACGACCACATCGCCGTCCTTCAGCTCGCCGACCTCGAGGAGGCCGACATAGGCGGTCAGGCCCGGCATGCCGAGCACACCGAGCGCGGTCGAGACGGGCGCGACGCCGGGGTCCAGCTTGCGGACGCCGCGGCCGTCCGACAGGCCGTACTCCTGCCACCCGGCCCCGGCCAGCACTAGGTCCCCCTCGGCGAACCCGTCGTGGCGCGACGCCACCACCTGCCCCACCGTCCCCCCGGTCATCACGTCGCCCAGCTCCACCGGCGCCGCGTAGGACGGCCCCGCGTTCATGCGCCCCCGCATGTAGGGGTCGAGCGACAGGTAGATGGTGCGGACGAGCATCTCCCCCGCGGCGGGCTCCGGCGCCGGCGCCTCGACCATGCGGAAGTCGGCCTCGGTGGGGAACCCGTCGGGGCGGGCGTTCAGCAGAATCCGGCGGTTGGTGCGATTCGACATGACGCTACATCGTTCCATCAATTCCCTCACGGTGGCAAACCCGGACGGGCCGGCTCCGCGGGTCGCATGCATCGCCCCGAGAGCCCGGGCGAAGCGGGTATTGGCCCGAGTCGACCTGTTCAGTACGGTGCTTCTGGATTCCATCGACGTACCGACCATCGGGCGGGCGTTCGCCGACGAGGTATTTCAGGTGTGTTGGCGCGGGCACCCCGATGTGTGCATCGTCCCCATCGACGACGACACCGGGGTGAAGCGTATGATCGGCCGGGCCCACGCGGCGCGGCGTGCCGACACCGCGGCGCCGAAGACCTCTGCCGATACCCGTTCCCCGGAGTCGCAGCATGCCCGAGACACCGTCTTCACTTCGCAACCGCTTCGCCCAGGCCCACCGACCGTCGTCCCGCGGCTCCGGCGGCCGCCCAACCAACCCTCACGACACGCGCGCGGTCCCATTGCTCGCGCTCCTGGCCCTGGGCATCGGCGGAATCGCGGCCCCGGCCGGCGCCCAGGTGGCGGGCGACGTCGACTGGCCGGTGTACCTGGGAACGGGCAGCAGCCAGTACTCGGCGCTGAGCCGGATCTCCCGGGACAACGTCGATCGGCTCGAGGTGGCCTGGACCTACAACGCCGGCGACGCCGACACCGTGACCAACCGGACGCAGATGCAGACCAGCCCCATCGTCGTCGAGGGCGTGCTGTACGGCGTCTCCCCGGTCACCAAGGTCTTCGCGCTCGACGCCGACACCGGCATGCGGCGCTGGGAGTTCGACCCGTTCGCGCACGGCGCGACGGTGCGGCGGGGCGGCGTCAGCCGCGGGGTGACGTGGTGGGCCGACGGCGACGACCGCCGTATCTTCGCCAGCGGCGGCGCGAAGCTCTTCGCCCTCGACGCCGACACCGGCGTGCCCGTCGAGACGTTCGGCGACGGCGGCAGCATCGACCTCCACGACGGGCTCGACGCCGGCCGCGACGTCTCCGACCTGTTCGTCATCTCCAACACGCCGGGCGTCGTCTACCGCGACCTGCTCATCCTGCCGACGCGGAACGCCGAGACGAACCCCGCCGCCCCCGGGAACATCCGCGCCTTCGATGTCCGCACCGGCGAGGTGAAGTGGGTCTTCCACACCATCCCGCACCCCGGCGAGTACGGCCACGACACCTGGCCGCCCGGCGCGTGGCTCCGTGTCGGCGCCGCCAACAACTGGGCGGGGATGTCGGTGGACCACGAGCGAGGCCTCGTGTTCGTCCCCACCGGCTCGGCCACCCCCGACTTCTACGGCGGCGACCGCGTGGGGGCCAACCTCTTCGCCAACACCCTGCTCGCCCTCGACGCCGCCACCGGCGAGCGGGTCTGGCACTTCCAGGCCGTGCACCACGACATCTGGGACCGCGACTTCCCGGCGCCCCCCAACCTGCTGTCCATCGTCGAGGACGGCCGGCGGCGCGACGTGGTGGCCCAGATCACCAAGTCGGCCCACGTCTTCGTGTTCGACCGGGAGACCGGCGAGCCCGTCCACCCGTTAGAGGAGCGGCCGTTCCCGCCCTCCGACATCCCCGGCGAGGTCGCCTGGCCCACCCAGCCCCTGCCGGTGCGGCCGCCCCCGTTCACGCGGCAGCGCCTGACCGAGGACGAGGTGACCGACATCTCCCCCGAGGCGCACCGCTACGTGCTCGACCGCCTGCGGCGGATGCGCAGCGACGGGCAGTTCGTCCCCACGAGCCGAGAGGGCACCATCATCCTCCCCGGCCTCGACGGAGGCGGCGAGTGGGGCGGGGCCGCGGTCGACCCCGACACCGGCATCATGTACGTCAACGGGAACGACATGCCCTGGATCGGCGCGATGGTCGAGTTGCCGGCCGAGGAGCAGGGAACGCCGGCGGGGGCCGGGCGCCGCGTCTACGGCCTGCACTGCGTGCAGTGCCACGGCGTGGACGGCGCCGGCGACGAGCTGGGCATCTACCCCGCGGTGAACGACCTGCCGGGTCGCCTCTCCCGGGAGGAGACGCGCGCCGTCATCGACGAGGGGCGGGGCTACATGCCCTCGCACGCCCACCTGTCGGAGCGCGAACGCGCGGCGCTGCTCGCGTACCTCTACGACTCGGGCGAGCCCGACCTCCGGGCCGGCGCCCCCGATGCCGCTCCCGGCGAGTCGGAGTGGGTCTTCGCCGGCTACCGCCGCTTCCTCGACCAGGCGGGACGCCCCGCCATCAAGCCGCCGTGGGCCACCCTGAACGCCATCGACCTCGCCGCGGGCGAGATCCTGTGGAAGGTCACCCTCGGCGACTGGCCCGAGCTCTCCGCGGCGGGGCGCCCCCCCACCGGGGCCGAGGCCTACGGCGGCCCGCTCGTCACCGCGAGCGGCCTGATATTCATCGGCGCCACCCGCGACGAGCGCTTCCGCGTCTTCGACACCCGCGACGGCGCGCTGCTCTGGGAAACGGACTTGCCCGCGGCCGGCTACGCCACGCCCATCACCTACGCCGTCGACGGGCGGCAGTACGTCGTCATCGCGGCCGGCGGCGGGAAGATCGGCACGAAGTCGGGCGACGCCTACGTGGCGTTCGCGCTGGGCCGGTGACGCCGGTATCCCGGGACGGACCGAGGGTAGACCCTGCACGAGACCGACTCCGTGCCAACCCCGGAACGATGGCGCAAAGCAATGAGGCGGCGGAATCGCGGAGGAACTACGTGACCGAGGAGACGTTGCTCTGCCGACCCGCCGCGGCGCTGCTCGCGCGACTGCTGGTCGTGTGGGCCGTATTGGGGCCCCCGAGCGCGTCCCCGCTCGAAGCACGGACCTGCCTCGGGTTCAGCGGCCAGGGGTTCATGGGTGCGTCGGGAGCGGTCAGGCGCGAGTGGTCCGCGAGCATGAGGGGCGTCGGCGGATCCTGCGGACTCCGAGTCGGGCGAGTCGCCGCGACAGGCCACTACCTGAGGTTCTCGGGCACCGGCAACTACGGCCAGGAGTTCGACTTCGAGAGGGCGCGGGCGACTCTCGCCTACGAGCTGCCCACGTCTTCGCTCTCGCTGTGCCCGACACTCTCCACGGGCCTGGAGGGCATCTCGTCGCGAGACTTCTCTTCCTTCCCGTACAAGAGCAAGCCCTTCCTGGGAGGCGGGCTTGCCGTGGGCTACCCGTTCACGGCGGACTCCGGCGTGACCATCATTCCGTCGCTGAGCGCGAGCATCGAAAGTCACGTCGTCGAGCGCATCATCGAGGGCGACATCTCGATAGACGAGCGAGAGACGACCGTCCTGCTCGACGGCGGCCTCACGGTGGAGTTCGGCCGCCTGTTCGTCCGACCCTACGCTGCCTTCGTCGCCGTCGAGAACGGCTGGCTGACGGGAGGGGCGACTCTCGGCCTGAGATTCTAGTTCTAGTGTCCCGGCAGTGGAGTTCGCGAGAGCTCTGAATCGCTGCAAGTGCCCGTAAACACTGGAGAACTGCCGCGCAATATCGTTTCGCGAACCACGGTTCAGGACACCGGATCTCAGCCGGCCGCCCGCGCCTGCTGGGCCTTCTCGATCTTGGCCCATGTATCCCGAAGGGTGACCGTCCGGTTCACCACGAGCCGCCCGTCCGTCGAGTCGGGGTCGACGCAGAAGTAGCCCTGCCGCTCGAACTGGTAGCGGCTGCCGGCCGGCGCGCCCCGCAGGCTCGGCTCGACGCGGCAGCCAGCGAGGGTCTCGAGCGAGGCCGGGTTCAGGGCGTCCTTGTAGTCGCCGCCCTCCCCGGCGTCCTCGGGGTTGATGCGCGTGAACAGGTGGTCGTAGAGCCGCACCTCGGCCTCGACGGCGTGGGGGGCCGACACCCAGTGGATGGTGCCGCGCACCTTGCGGCCGTCGGGGGCGTAGCCGCCGCGGGTCTCGGGGTCGTAGGTGCAGCGCAGCTCGACGACCTCGCCGGTGGTGGGGTCCTTCACCGCCTCGCGGCAGGTGATGAAGTAGGCGTAGCGCAGCCGCACCTCGCGGCCGGGGGCGAGGCGGAAGTACTTGCGCGGGGGGTCCTCGCGGAAGTCGGTCCGCTCGACCCAGAGCTCGCGCGAGAACGGGACCACCCGCGACCCCATGCCGGCGTCCTCGGGGTTGTTGACCGCCTCGACGTCCTCGACCTGCCCCTCGGGGTAGTTCTCGATGACGACCTTCAACGGCCGCAGCACCCCCATCACCCGCAAGGCCCGCTGGTTGAGGTCCTGGCGCACCGCGTCCTCGAGCTGGGCGATGGACACGATGCTGTTGGCCTTGGCGATGCCGATGCGGTTGCAGAACTCGCGGATGGCCTCGGGCGTGTAGCCGCGGCGGCGGAACCCCACGATGGTGGGCATGCGGGGGTCGTCCCACCCGGCCACGTGCTTCTCCGACACGAGCTCGAGCAGCTTGCGCTTGCTGAGCACGGTGTAGCTGAGGTTGAGGCGCGCGAACTCGATCTGGCGCGGCCGGCAGGGCACGTCGATGTTCTCGAGGAACCAGTCGTAGAGGGGCCGGTGGTCCTCGAACTCGAGAGTGCACAGCGAGTGGGTGATGCCCTCGAACGCGTCCGACAGGGGGTGCGTGAAGTCGTACATCGGGTAGATGCACCACGCGTCGCCGCTGCGATAGTGCGGCACCCGCCGGATGCGGTAGATGGTGGGGTCGCGCATGTTCATGTTGGGCGACGCCATGTCGATGCGAGCCCGCAGCGTGCGCGACCCGTCCTCGAACTCGCCGGCCCGCATGCGGGCGAAGAGGTCGAAGTTTTCGGCCACCGTCCGGTCGCGGAAGGGGCTGTTGCGGCCGGGCCGGTTCCACAGGCCGCGGTACTCGGAGACCTCGGCCCCCTGGAGGTCGCAGACGTACGCCTTTCCCGCCTCGATCAACTGCACCGCACAGTCGTGGAGCCGCTCGAAGTAGTCGGCGGCGTGGTAGAAGCGGTCGTCCCAGTCGAACCCGAGCCAGCGCACGTCGTCCTCGATGGCCCGCACGTACTCGACGCTCTCGGTCGTCGGGTTCGTGTCGTCCATGCGGAGGTTGCACAGCCCGCCGTGCTCGGCCGCGAGCCCGAAGTTCAGGCAGATCGACTTGGCGTGCCCGATGTGCAGGTAGCCGTTGGGCTCGGGGGGAAACCGGGTGTGCACGCGGCCGCCGTGCTTCCCGGTCCGCTGGTCGTCGACCACGATCTGCCGGATGAAGTCGAGCCCGCCGGCCGCGTCCGCCGCGGCGTCCGTCGTCTCTCGTCGCACTTCAGTGGTCATCGCCGTTCCATCGTTGTTGCGCGGCTTGCCGCAAGATCCTCTGTTGTTCCGGTTTTCGGATCACGGAGCCGCCGTCTTCACGACGCCCGGCGCCCCGCCGCCTGGGGTCGCCGCCCCGACCAACCCGGTCGAGGTGTCGGCGTCTCCGGGCCGAGGGTGAAGTCGTTCTACGCCGCAGAGTCCTGGGGCGCGACCTGCGCCAACGCGCGGTCGATGCGGGCGAGGCAGGCCTCGGGGCCGAGGATGGCCAGCCCCTCGAACAGGCCGAAGCCGACCGCCTTGCCGGTCACCGCGACCCGTATCGCGTGGATGACCTGGCCGATGCGGATGCCCTCGGCCTCGACGAACTCGTGCAGCGCCCGCTCGAGCGTGGCCGCGTCGAACGGCCGCGTCGCCTCGAGACGGTCCCGGAACCGGCGCAGCAGCGGCGCGACCCCGTCCTTGCGCAGCCGCTTGTCGACCGCCTTCCCATCGTACGCGAGGTCGGCGTCCGCCTGGAAGAACTCGGGGTAGTCGAGCACGTCGCCGGCGACCTTGATGCGGTCGCCCGCCGCCCGCACCACGTCGCGCACGCGCGCCTGCCCGGCCGCCGACGGCGGCGACGCGACGAGCCCCGCCCGCTCGAGGAACGGCGTCGCGCGCGCAACCCGCTCGTCGAGGCCCAGCGCCTGCATCCGCCGCTCCTGGAACGCGGCGAGCTTCCCGGGGTCGAAGCTGGCCGCGGCCCGGTTGATGCGCTCCAGCGAGAAGTGGGCGACCATCTCGTCGCGGGTGAACCGCTCGGTGTGGTCGTCGAGCGACCAGCCGAGCAGGAGCAGGTAGTTGAGGAGCGCGTCGGGGTCGTAGCCGACGGCACGGTAGAAGTCGACGACGACGGGGTTGAACGTTTCGGGCGACACCGCGAGCCGCGACCGCTCGGCGACGGCGAGGCCCCGGTCGTAGACGGCCTTGAACTCGTGGTGCCGCAGGTAGCGGTCGAGCTTGCGCTTGCTCAGCTTCTCGGCGCTCCCCGGCGCCGCCACGTACGGCACGTGGGCGAAGGCCGGCGGCTCGTAGCCGAGCGCGGTCGTGATGAAGAGCTGCCGCGGGGTGTTCGACAGGTGCTCGACGGCGCGGATGACGTGGGTGATGGCGAAGTCGTGGTCGTCGACGGCGCTCGCCAGGTGGTACAGGCAGGTTCCGTCGGCCCGCTGGACGACGTGGTCCTGCTCGAGCGCCCACTCGAACTCGACGTCGCCCCGCACGAGGTCGCGGAACCGGCAGGCCCCCTCGCGAGGCATCTTCAGCCGCACCGCGGCACGGCGCCCCTCGGCCTCGAACCGGGCCGCGGCGGCGTCGGTCTCGGCCATCCACCGGCGGCTGTAGAGGAAGCGGCGCTTCTCGCGCTGCGCCGCCTCGCGCTCGGCCTGGATCTCCTCGCCGGTCGCGTAGTCACGGTACGCGGCGCCCGTCGCCAGCAGCCGCTCGACCGCCTCCGAGTACCGGGCGCTCCGCTGCGACTGGAAGTACGGCGCGTACGGACCGCCGACCTCCGGCCCCTCGTCCCAGTCGAGCCCCAGCCAGCGGAACCCGTCGAGGATGGGGCGCAGGGCGGCGGCGACGTTGCGCTCGGCGTCGGTGTCGTCGACCCGCAGCAGGAACTGCCCGCCGTGCCGCCGCGCGAAGAGCCAGTTGAACAGGGCGGTCCGCACCCCCCCGATGTGGAGGTAGCCGGTGGGGCTCGGAGCGAAGCGGGTGCGAACGGTCATCGGTCGAGGATTATAATCAGTGCCCCTTTGCCCCGACATCGGGACGGGAGGGAACCGGGATCCGCTGGCGAGACCCCGAGATGGAGACGACGATGCCCTGGCTGTTGATGACCGCCCTGCTCGCGACGCTCGCCCAGTCGCCGCGCGAACCCGGCCTGCACAGCGCCGCCCTCGAGGTCGACGGGGTGGGCACCGTCACCTACGGCCTCTGGGTCCCGCGCGACTATGACCCCGCCGAGCCGCGTCCGCTGGTCCTCGCCCTCCACCCGGGCGGGTCGCCGGGCCCCGGCTACGGCGCGCAGTTCCTCCGCGGATTCGTCGCCCCCGCGCTCCAGGACTGGGGCGCCGTCGTCGTCTCTCCCGACGCCCCGGCGCGTCGCTGGAACAACGAGACCAGCGAGCGCGGCGTGCTCGCCCTGATCGAGGACGTCCGGGCGACGTACGCCATCGACCCCGCCCGCATCCTCGTCGCCGGATACAGCATGGGGGGACGCGGCACCTGGTACATGGCGGCGCGCCATCCCGACCTGTTCACGGCCGCGATCCCCATGGCCGCGCAATCCGACCCCGACGAGGCGCCCCGCGTCGGAGACATGCCGGTGTTCATCATCCACCCCCGCGAGGACGAGGTGGTGCCGTTCGAGCCGGCGGAGCGGACCGCGCAGGAGATGGAGGCCCGGGGGCAGAACGTGTCGTTCCTGCCCCTGGAGGGCGTCGGACACTTCCAGATGAGGCCCGAGCCGCTGCGCCGCGGCGGCGACTGGGTGCGGCAGCGCTGGGCGGAACGGTAGGGATGCCGGTCGGGCGGGAAGCGGAGCCGCGAGGCCGCAATGGCGGGCCGCGACCGGGGTGCCCGAGTTTCGGGCCCGACGACTTGTCGGACGGCCATCGACGGCCACGGATAGCGTCATGAAGTACCGCCGGCTCGCGAACACCGGAATCTACGTCTCCGAGCTGTGCCTCGGGGCGATGACGTTCGGCGGCCAGGGCCCGTTCCAGGCCATCGGCGCCCTGGGCCAGGCCGAGGCCGACGCCCTCGTCCACCGGGCCCTCGACGCCGGCGTCAACTTCTTCGACACCGCCAACGTGTACTCGCTCGGCCAGTCGGAGGAGATGCTCGGGGCCGCCCTCGGCCCGCGCCGGAAGGACGTCATCGTCGCCACGAAGGTGCGCGGGCGGATGGGCGACGGCCCCAACGAGCTCGGGCTGTCGCGCGTGCACATCATGCAGCAGTGCGACGCGAGCCTGCGGCGCCTCGGCACCGACTGCATCGACCTGTACCAGATCCACGGACCGGACCCGCAGACCGACATCCGGGAGACCCTCGAAGCGCTGACCGACCTCGTCCGGGCGGGCAAGGTGCGCTACATCGGCTGCTCGAACCTGCCGGCGTGGCAGCTCATGAAGGCCCTCGGCGTCTCGCGGCGGCACGGGCTCGCGGAGTTCGTGAGCACCCAGTCGTACTACGCCATCGCGGGCCGGGAGCTCGAGCGCGAGATGGTCCCGCTGGTGAAGGACCAGGGTCTGGGGCTGCTCCCGTGGAGCCCCCTCGCCGGCGGGTTCCTGTCGGGCAAGTTCACGCGCGACGGCGAGACCGATCCCGACGCGCGGCGGGTGTCCTTCGACTTCCCGCCCGTCGACAAGGCGCGGGGCTTCGACATCATCGACGTCATGCGCGACGTGGCCCGCGCGCACGACGCGTCGGTGGCCCGGGTCGCCCTCGCGTGGCTCCTTCACCAGCCGGCGGTCACCAGCGTCATCATCGGCGCGAAGCGGCTCGATCAGCTCGACGACAACCTGGCCTCGGTCGACCTCGCCCTCAGCCCCGACGAGCTGGAGCGGCTCGACGCGGTCAGCGCGCTCCCGGTGGAGTACCCGGCGTGGATGGACATGATGCAGACCGACCGCGAGCCGGGCACCACGCGCGACTGGAGCCGGTTCGCGCGGAAGTGACGGGGCGCCCGGGAGGCTGCGCCACGGACGGCGCCGCCTCCGGCGGAGGCGCAGACTCCCCGGCGTGTCGGTGGGGCGGCCATCCTCGCGGCGCAGGAGTTTCGCGGCAGCGAGACTGCCAAGGCGGCCGCAGGGTCGCCCGACGGCGATTGGCGGGCCGGGTCGGGAGCCTCCGGCCGCCCGAATGATGAATCGAAACTTCCCCCGATACGTAGTACAACTCGACACCGGCGCGCGCACGCCGGTCTGGAGGAATACTACGCGGGGACTCGACGCCGTCTCCGTTCGCATCGCCGTCACCGCCGCCGGTCGGCCGGCGGCGCCGCGGCAACCCGGGTGTTTCAGAAGGAGAACACCGACATGAACGACAACTTCAGCGTCGTCGACGCCGACGGGTTCAGGGTGCCCAGAATCCCCTGGCGAGCACTGGGCGCGGGCATCCTGGTCCTCGCCGGCCTCGTCACCACGGCCGGAGCCGTGTATCAGATCGAGCCCGAGGAGGTCGGGGTGGTGCTGCGGTTCGGCAAGTACGTCCGCACCAGCGAGCCGGGCCTGAACTTCAAGATCCCGTTCGTCGAGCAGATGGAGCGCGTGCCGGTGCAGCGGCAGCTCAAGCAGGAGTTCGGCTTCCGCACCACCGCGGCGGGTATCCGCACCGAGTACGCGGGCCAGCAGCAGGCGCTCGCGGACGAGTCGGTGATGCTGACCGGCGACCTGAACGTCGCGGTGGTCGAGTGGATCGTCCAGTACCGCGTGGACGATCCCTACGAGTACCTGTTCAAGGTGCGCAACCTCGAGGACACGTTCCGAGCGATGAACGAGGCGGTCATGCGGGAGACGGTCGGCGACCGGACCGTCACCGAGGTCGTCACGGTGGGCCGGCAGGAGATCGAGACCACCGTCGAGGGCCGCTTGCAGACGCTGACCGAGCAGTACCAGATGGGCATCACGATCGACCAGGTGGTGCTGCAGGACGTCAATCCGCCGGACCCCGTCAAGCCGTCCTGGGACGAGGTCAGCCAGGCCCAGCAGCAGCGCGACCGGCTCATCAACGAGGCGCTGGCCGAGTACAACGCGGTCATTCCGCGTGCCCGCGGTGAAGCCCAGCAGACCATCCTGCAGGCCGAGGGTTATGCGCTGGACCGGATCAACCGCGCGCAGGGCGAGGCCACCCGGTTCGCGTCCATCGAGGAGGCGTACCGGGCCGCCCCCAACGTGACCCGGCGGCGGATGTACCTGGAGACGATGCAGCGCATTCTGCCGGCGGTCGGACGCAAGGTGTTCGTGGCCGAAGGGGCTACGGGGGTACTGCCGCTGCTGTCGCTGGACGGCGGCGCGCGGGCGGCCACCGCGCCCTTGACCGGCACCACGGCGGCGCGGACGGGGGGTGAGCAATGAGAAGCACGCGACCGACGTTGGTGATCCTGCTGGTGGTCGGCCTGTTCCTGGCCGCCAGCTCGGCCTACATCGTCAGCGAGACCAACCAGGTGGTCATCACCCAGTTCGGCGAGCCGGTCGGCGAGCCGATCACCGAGCCCGGCCTCCACTTCAAGATCCCGTTCATCCAGACCGCCAACATGTTCGAGAAGCGGTTCCTGGAGTGGGACGGGTTCCCCAACCAGGTCCCGACCCGCGACCGGCGGTTCATCTGGGTGGACACCTACGCGCGGTGGCGCATCACCGATCCCCTGCTCTTCTTCCAGCGCTTGCGCGACGAGCGGGGGGCGCAGTCGCGGCTCGACGACATCCTCGACGGCGAGACCCGCAACGCGGTGGCGCGGCACGACCTGATCGAGATCGTCCGCACCAGCAACCGCGAGCCCGCGGACACCGCCGCGAGCGAGCTGGAGGAGGCGGAGACGCTCGATCCCATCGTGACCGGCCGCGAGCAGATCACCCGCGAGATTCTCGACGCCGCGGCCGCCGCGGTGGGCGAGCTGGGCATCGAGCTGCTCGACCTGAAGTTCAAGCGGATCAACTACATCGCCGACGTGCAGCAGGACGTCTTCGCCCGCATGATCGCCGAGCGGCAGCGCATCGCCGAGGAGTTCCGCTCGGAGGGCCAGGGCGAGTCGGCCCGCATCCAGGGCGAGCGCGAGCGGGACCTCGCGCAGATCCAGTCCGAGGCGTTCCGCTCGGCGGAGGAGATTCGCGGCAACGCCGACGCCGAGGCCATCGACATCTACGCCGACGCCTACGGCCGGGACGCCCAGTTCTACGCGTTCACGAAGTCGCTCGAGACCTACGAGCGCACCATGGACCCCAGCACGTTCTTCATCCTGGGGACCGACAGCGAGCTGCTGCGTTTCCTCGAGACGCCGCGGTAGCGCGACTGCGCGACCTTGCGGTCGCGTGGAGTTCGCTGTGCGAACTCCTGCAGCACAAGCGCCCGGCGCGACCCCCACGGGTCGCGCCGGGCGGCGAGGGCGGTTGCATCCCAAGGCGGGAACCCCGACCATACGGCATGCTCGAACTCGCCCTCGTCGTCGGCATCGTGGTGCTGACCTCGGCCGCCTGCTCGCTGTTCGAGGCGGTGCTGTACTCGGTGCCGCCGGCCCACATCGACACCCTCGAGCGCGCCGGCCAGCCCGCGGGGCCGCTGCTCCGGCGGCTGCGGTCGCAGGTCGACCGGCCCATCGCGGCCATCCTGTCGCTGAACACCGTCGCCAACACCGGGGGCGCGGCCCTCGCAGGGGCAATCGCCACGAGCGTCCTGGAATCGGTCTGGATCGGCTGGTTCTCCGCCGCCTTCACCCTCGCCATCCTCGTCTTCTCGGAGATCGTCCCCAAGACCGCGGGGGTCGTCTACGCGCGGCAGCTCGCCGGACCCATCGCCGCCCCCCTGCAGGCGCTGGTGGTCGCCTTCGCCCCCGTCATCTGGCTCAGCCGCCGCCTGACGAGCCTCGTCGCGGCGGGCAAGGCGGTCGAGCGGGTCTCGGACGAGGAGCTGCTCCTGATGGTGCGGCGGGGCCTGAGCTCGGGCGACCTGAAGCCGCACGAGGCCGACGTCATCAGCAACGTCCTCGCCCTCGAGGCGAAGACGGCGGCCGAGATCATGACCCCGCGCACGGTGCTCTTCACCCTGCCCACGGCGACCCGGGTCGCCGAGGCCGCGGCCGACAAGCAGCTCATGCGCCACAGCCGGGTGCCCGTCTACGACGAGGACCCCGACGACATCGTGGGCATCGTCCACCGGCACGACATCCTGCGCGCGGCGGCCCGGGACGAGTTCGACACCACCCTCGACCGCCTCATGCGCCGCGTCCTCTTCGTCGTCGAGACGGCCAAGCTCGACCAACTGCTGCGCGTCTTCCTCGAGCAGCGGCAGCACCTGATGGTGGTCACCGACGAGTTCGGCAGCGTCAGCGGCATCGTGACCCTCGAGGACGTCCTCGAGGAGATTCTCGGGCGCGAGATTGTCGACGAGTTCGACCACGTCGCCGACCTCCGCGCGTTCGCCCGCCAGCAGCGGGGCGCCCGGCGGACGCCGGCCCCGGTCTTGCCGCCGGACGAGCGAACCGACCATGGATGATGCGGTCGTGGCCGTCGACGGCCTGACGTTCAGCTACGGGATGGGCGAGGTCCTGCACGGGATCTCGTTCGCGCTGCGACGGGGCGAGGTGGTCGGGCTGCTCGGACCGAACGGGGCCGGGAAGAGCACCACCATCAAGGTCCTCACCGGCGTGCTCCCGCCGGGCGGGGGATCGGTCCGGGTCGTCGGGCACGCCCTGCCCGAGGAGGCGGTCGAGGCCAAGCGCCGCATCGGCTACGTGCCCGAGGCCGCGGCGCTCTTCGAGAGCCTGACGGGACAGGAGTTCCTCGAGCTGATGGGGCGCCTGCAGGACGTGCCCGAGGAGCGCCTGCAGTTCCGCATCGGCCGGTTCCTCGAGCAGTTCGGCCTGACCGACGACCGGCTCCGCCCCCTCGACGGCTACTCGAAGGGCATGCGGCAGAAGGTGCTGCTGAGCGCGGCCCTCCTCCACAATCCCGACGTGGTGCTGCTCGACGAGCCCCTGTCGGGCCTCGACGTCAACGCCGGGCTCATGGTCCGGGACCTCGTGGCGGCCCTCGCGGCCGAGGGGAAGGCCATCCTCTACAGCTCGCACGTGCTCGACGTGGTCGAGCGGGTGTGCGACCGCGCCCTCATCATCCACGAGGGCCGTCTCATCGCCGACGGCTCGCTCGAAGCGCTCAAGGCGTCCACCGAGCGGGGCAGCCTGGAGGACGTGTTCCGGCAGCTCACGCACACCGAGGGAACGATGAGCGGCGTCTCCGGCATCATCGAGGGCCTCCGATCGTGAGCGGCCTGCTTGCGCTCGGTCGCCGGCTGCTCCACGGCCCGATGTTCACCGCATTGCTCGAACGCTACGGCATCGACGTCCGCCGCTTCTGGGTCCTCGTCGACCTGTTCGAGACGCTCGGCGCCCGGCAGGAAGTCCCCGGGATCGGCGACAACTACTCCATGCGGGCCCTGATGAACATCTGGTTCGTCCTGTCGGCCGTGGCCAGCGTCCCGCTCTTGATAATGGTCACCGGCACCGGCGCGCCAACAGGCCTCTATCTCGCCTTCTTCGTGGGGCTCACCGTCTTCCTGCTTGCGGCGCTCCTGTTCCCCGAGATCGCCGAGAGCCTCGTGAACCCGATCGACGGGGTGATTCTCGCCCACCAGCCGGTGGACGGCGCCACCTGGTCGGGGGCCAAGGCGGCCCATTTGACGAAGATCGTCGCCTACGCGGCGACGGGGTTGAACGTGGTGCCGGCCCTCGTCGGCCTCGCCCTCCCGCACGAGGGCACGGCGCTTCGCCTCGCGTACCCCTTCATCCACTTCCTCGTCGCCCTCGTCGCCGGGCTGATCTTCGCCCTGCTCTGCTGCAGCCTGTTCGGGCAGGGACTTCCGATGCTGGCGATATACGGGTTCTACGTGAGAGACGCGCTGTGGGAGGTGGTTTCGGGCTGGATCGCCTGGTTCGAGATACCGGCGGGCCGGCTCGCCGCCGTCGCCGGGACGGTGCCGGGGGGACCGGCGACGGTCTTCGGCGCCGTGAGCCTGGTCCTGGCAACGGTCGCCGGCGTCGTCGGGCTGCGGGCGTTCTCGCGGGACCACCTGATCCGCGTCGCGGGCCTGATGAGCGCCGGCGGGGGCAGGCGGCGAAGGCGGTGGCGATGGTTGAATCCCGGTCCGCTGATGGCGGGACTGGCCGGCGGGCAGGCCGGGCGGGCCGGCTTCGAGTATCTCCGCGCGGCGATCGTCCGCGACTGGCAGTTCCGGCGCAACATGGCCCTGAACCTGGGGGCGCCGGCAGCAATCTTCCTGTTCGTGCTGGTCTTCGGCCGGGACGTGTCTCCGTTCGGCCCGGACTTCGCCATCGCCCACCTTCTGCCCCACCTGTTCGGGATGACCGCGACCTACGTCTGCCTGTTCCTGGCGTACGGCAACGACCACAAGGGCATCTGGTGCTTCGCCATCGCCCCCGATTCTGCCTGGGGTCCGTTCGCGCGGGGAATCCATGCCACGCTTTGGCTCCTGCTGGTCGTGGCCCCGCACGCCGGTTGGCTGCTCCTGCTCGCGTGGTCGTGGGGCGCACGGGACGCGGTGCTGTTCATCGCGTTCAGCGCGGCCGTCGCCACCTTCTACCTGGGGGTGGGCCTGAGATTGATCGACGGCGTCCCGTTCGGGAAGCAGACGCCGCCGACGCGGAGCGCCAGGCTGATGATGGTCATGCTCGGCTACATGATCGCGATGGTTGTCGCGACTGCAATCCAGTACGTGCTCTTCCGCTCGGTCGCTGCGGTCGTCGTCGTGACGCTGGTCGTGGGGCTGGGGGCGTACCTCGTGACCCGATGGACCCTGTCCGACTTCACGGTCCGCCTGGTGGCCAGTCTCCGTCCCGCCACGCCGGGGTCGCTGTTCGGGGCGGCGCAGGACGGCGCCGCGTAGGCCCGCGAGCCCGTGGTGTCGCCGCTGCTTGCGAGCGGCGCTGCGCCCGGCGGAGTCGGCCGGTTCTCCCAGGCCGGGTTGCCGGCGCGCGAGTGTCCTCGGCACGTGACACTTGCCCTGCGGAAAAGCGACACAACCGCCGGCGGGCGGCCCGAAGAGCCCGCCCGCCGGCGGGTCGAGGGCTTGGAATACACTTTGCACTGACAGTTGCCGTCCGGCTATCGAAGGAGGATGATGCGGTGACTGTGTCGAAGAGATCCACATCCTGGTCATGCTTGATCGGTTCCCTGGCCCTGGTGGCTTCGCCGGCCCTGGCCGACGCGCAGCAGGCGGCAGGCGCCCAGCCGCGAGCAGCAGCGGCACCGCCGGCCGCGGGGGCGCCCCGGGCGGGAGGCGCGCAGCGGAGGGCGCCAGCCGCACCGCAGGCGACAGCCGCACCGCGGCAGGCACCCGAGGCGCCACGGGCGGGAGGCGCGCAGCCGGCGGCGGGCGCCCGCGGACGGGCCGTACGTCGCACGTCGCGCCCCGTGCTGCACACCCGCGCCTGGTACGGTCCCGGATACGGCTACTACAGCCCCTTCTACCATCCGGGGTACTTCTACGGTCCGGGCTGGGGCCTGCACCCGTACGGCCCGTGGGGGGCCTATCAGTACTGGGGCGGCTACTACCGCGAGCGCGGCTCCGTCCGCCTGCAGGTCAAGCCGGAGGAGACCGAGGTCTACGTCGACGGCTACTACGCCGGCGTCGTCGACAGCTACGACGGGTTCTTCCAGCGGCTGAGCCTGCCCCCCGGCCGGCACGACATCGAGTTGCGCCTCGAGGGCTACCGCAGCATCCAGGAGCAGGTCTATCTGGGGGTCGGGCAGACCTATCGCATCGAGCACGTCATGGAGCCTCTCGGACCGGGCGAGACGACGCCGCCCCCACCGGAGCCTCGAGCCGAGGCGGAGATCGAGCCCGGCCTGGAGCCTGACGCGTTCTTCCCGCCCGGCCGCGACCCCGCGGCGCCGCCGCTCGCCCCCGCCGCCGGGTTCGGGCGCCTCGTGGTGCGGGTGCAGCCGGCCGACGCGTCGATCTTCGTCGACGGCGAGGAGTGGTACAGCCCCGACGGCTCGCGCCTCGAGCTCGAGGTCGGCGTCGGGCGCCACCGCATCGAGGTCCGGCGCGAGGGCTACGAGTCGTACGTCACCGACATCACCGTGCGCAGCGGCGAGTCGAGGGCGGTGAACATCAGCCTGCCGAGGAACCGGCCGGAGGCGCCGGAGGAACCGGCGCCGGGTCCCGGCGCATGAGCGGGAGGTCGCATGGGTGAAAGGGGGGCGGACGCGTGGCTACCGTCAAGGCATCGCTGAAGCACGGCACCGCGGTCGACATCCGCGCCCGCCGCTTTCTCTGGCGTAGCGACGAACCGAAGCCGGCGGGAGGGGCCGACTCCGGCCCCACCCCCTACGAGTTCCTCCTCGGCAGCCTCGCCGCCTGCACCGCGATGACCCTGCGGCTCTATGCCGACCGCCGGCAGATCCCCCTGGCCGGGGTCGAGGTGACCCTGGAGTTCGACCGGGTGCACGCGGACGACTGCGTCGACTGCGAGGAGCGCGGCGACGGCCTCATCGAGCGGGTGCGCATCGAGGTCACCATCCACGGCGAGCTCACCGCCGCCCAGCGCGCGCGACTCGCCCAGGTGGCGCAACGGTGCCCCGTGCACAAGACCCTGGCGCAGGGCGTGCACTTCGACGACGGGGTGACGTTCGTCGACCCTGCGGAGTGATCGGCCACAAGACCCTCGACGAAGCCGCGTCCGGCACCCGCGCAGGGCTGGCGGCGTCGGAGCACGATTGGATGGACAGGCGGCATCGCGAAGCCGCGTGCCGCCTGTCGCCCGGCAAGCGCCTGCGTGCCCGGCCCTGCAACGACACGCGTCTGCATGGCGTTCACGCTGCAGCTGGGTCGCTCCGCGCAAAGGCGGCCGGGCAACACCGACGGCTCACCACGTGTCCCGCTCGAACCGCACCTGCCGGCGCCCTGCCGTCGACTCGATGTCGGCGAGCGAAGCGGGATTGCCGCAGGCGAGCAGCACCGTCTCGTCGGGAGCGACGCGGGCGGCGAGCTCGGCCACGTTCACGTGGGCGGGAAGCTGGGGGAAGACCAGCCGCTCCAGGGCCGCGTCGGCCGCCACGCGGGTGACCTCGCTCCTCGCCTGCGCCTGCTTCTCTTCCTCCGCCGCGGGCAGGCCGTAGACGTAGCGGACGACGTTGCTGGCCCGCCCCAGCCCAATGCGGGCGTCCATGCCCGCGGCGCCGGGGCGCCGGCTGACCGTCGGCAGGTAGAGGAAGTCGAAACGGCCTGCCGCCTCGATCTCGAAGAGCTCGTCGCGGCAGGCCAGATCGGCCTCGGTTCGGGCGGTGTGGATGAGCGTGTAGCGTCGGCCGTCGCCGCCGTCGTCCCGCGCCCGAAGCTCCCGGACCATCGAGACGAACGGCGCCACCCCGGTCCCGGTTCCGACCATCAGGACGCTCGCGGCGTCGCCCGCCCGCCCCGACAGCGTGAAGCCGCCGCCGATGCGGTCCTGGTAGCCGACCTCGCAGGCGCCGGCGTCCTCCTCCGCCCCGAACAGCAACTCGCTGAGGCGGCCCGAGAGCCCGTGGACGCCGTGCTCGAGGGTCACGATGAACTCGAGCCAGCCGTGCTCGACGGTGTCGCTGGGCGCGGAGGCGATGGAGTAGTAGTGGGTGAGGGGACCGACGGTCTGCCGCCCCCAGGGGTCGTACTCGGGCTCGCGGATCGGCTTGCCGTCGGGCCCGACGCCCATCTTCCGGGTCAGCTTGCAGTCGTCCCGGCTCAACGCGATGGCCTGCCCCGCCTCGTAGGCGGGGAACGGGTGGCCGCTCTCGGGGGCAAGCCGGAACCGGATCAGGGTGTCCGAGACGATCGCCTTGTGCACGACCGTGCCGGTTCTCAGCCCGGCCATCCGTTCTCCATCTGAAGGCGTGAAGGGGCTCAGTTGCCGGCGAGCGATTGCAGCAGCTCGACGGTGCTCTGCTTCGGGGTGGCCCACGCGATGCCGAGGCGCCGGGAGCCGCGCGTCGCGATGTCGAGCGGGGTCTGCCCGTCGGCGTTCACGAGGCCGACGTCGGCCCCGTTCGCCACCAGCAGCTCGATGACCGAGTCGTAGCCGCGGGCGGCGGCCGCGTGCAGGGCGGTGTCGCCGCGGGCGTTGGCGGTGTCGACGGGGACCCCGAGGGTCAGGGCGAGCCGGGCCGCCTCGAGGACCACCGCCTCGCGCTCGACGGCGTCTGGCTCGCGCCGCGTGCTCCGCACCGGCGCGCTCTCGGCGATGCGGCCCAGCCGGTCGACGGCCACCAGGGGGTTGCGCCCGCCCAAGCCGACCGCCGCCATCAGGGCGGTGGTGGCGCCCTCGCGCACCTGCACGCGCTCGTCCCGCACCGAGAGCGAGCCGGGCCAGTACGTCGGGCGGTGGACGACCCGGGGATTGGCGCCGCGCTCGGCCAGCATGTGCATGATGCCGGGCGCCCCGAAGCGCGCGGCGAGCCAGAACGGCGTCGCCCCCACGTAGGACGGGTGCACGTAGAAGTCGACGGCGTCGCGCCGCACCGGCGTCGACGTCATGACCGCTTCGTCCGGGTCCGCGCCGTGGTCGAGCAGCGCCCGCACCAGCGCCGCGTCCTGGTGCAGAATCGCCGCGTGGAGGGCCGTGTAGCCGGCCTCGGCCGCGTTGGGGTCCGCGCCCTGCTCGAGCAGATAGGCGGCGACGTCGCCGTGCCCGCTGTGGGCGGCGACGACGGTCGCGCTGGTGCCGTAGGGCGAGGCGTCGTCCACGTCGGCGCCCGCCTCGACGAGCAGCCTCGTCGACGCGAGGTCGCCGACCCGCGCCGCGAAGAGCAGCGGCGTGTAGCCGCCCTGGGGCACCTCCGTGACGTACTCGGGGTTCCACGGCTCCGGCGTGGTCTTCACGACCTCGGTCCAGACGTCCGACCGGGCGTCGACGGACGCGCCATGGTCGAGCAGCACCTCCACCACGCCGGGATGCCGCTGCGCAACCGCCCACATCAGCGCGGTCTGGCTGCGCGCCCCCGCCGCGTCCGCGTCCGCGCCGGCCGCGAGCATCAGCCCGGCCACCTCGACCGCCCCCACCCGGGCGGCGGTCATCAGCGGCGTCTCGCCCGACAGCAGCGACACGTTCGGGTCGGCCCCGGCCGCGAGCAGCCGCCGCACCATCGGCGCCCGCCCGTTTTCGGCCGCCGCCCACAGCGGCGTCACCCCGAGGTCGTTGGCCGCGTTCACGTCCGCCCCGGCGTCGAGCAGCAGGCCCGCGACGTCGACCTCGTCCCAGTAGGCGGCCCAGTGCAGCGCCGTCGCCCGGTCGCCCTGGCGCGCCGTCACGTCGGCGCCCTGCTCGACCAGCTCGCGCACCGCGCCCCACTCGGCACGTTGCGCCGCGTCCGCGAGCGGCGGCCCGGCCGCGAGTACCGGGGCGGCGCCCGCAACGAGTCCGGCAGCCGCGAGCAGCGCCCCGGCCACGCCTCCACGAACCGCTGTGCAACCTCTCATCAGCATCCTCGCCCTGCCGCAACCGCGTTCCGCGACCATGTTAGCCGCCCCCGATCGGCCAATCAAGCGCCGTCCTCCCGCGCCGTTCGCGCGGATGTCGAAGCGTCCGCAACCGATTTGACGCCGCCCTCGGCGCGTGCTAGCGTTCCTACGAGCTGTAGACTACGCCAGTCACGCTCGAACATCGGGCCAAGGAGCCGGCCGTGCAGGCGACCAACGTACGGGCGCTGAAGAAGAACCCCTCCCAGGCGTTGCGCATGGCCAGGGAGACGGGGCCCGTCCTGATCCTCAAGGGCGACGAACCCGATGCGCTTCTGGTGCATCTGGACGGATCGCTGACTGCCACGGAGGCCGGAATACGCCCCGCGCTGGCTGCGAGCCTCTACCGTGAAGGCTGCCTTTCGCTGGGCCGGGCCGCGACGGTCGCCGGCCTCTCCGTGAGCGATTTCGTCAGCCACCTCGGCAGCCTCGGCATCGACATCGTCCGCGAGGACGAGGCCACGCCCCACGAAGCGGGAGACGTCTCGGGGCCGGCGCGAGTCGCAGCACTGATGCGCGCCCAGGGTCTCCGGCCCGTCCAACTCTGGGTCCCCGACACTCGAACGGCGGACTTCCGTGCCGAAGCCCACCGGCAGGCGACCGCGGTGGCGCTCAGCCCTCAGGAGCCCGAGGACCAGGCGTTCATCGATGCGGTGTCCGATCGCACGGCAACATGAAGCGCGGCGAGATCTGGACCGTATCGGGCGCCGGCTACGCGGGTAAGCCGCGGCCGGCGGTCATCGTCCAGAACGATCTGTTCGAGGCCACCACCTCTGTAGGGATCTGCGTGTTCACGTCCGACGACACGGAGTCACGTTGGTTGCGGCTTCCGGTCTCCCTCATCAGGAGGTCGGCGTTCGACGTGTCCGGCGAGTAGCGCAGGTGGCGGCCGCCCTTCAGCTTGCCGGCGCCGCCGCCGAGGAGGAGCAGGGGCAGGTCGACGCCGAGGTGCCGGGTGCTGTTCGAGATGCCCGCCCCGTAGAGGATCGTCATGTTGTCGAGGAGCGAGCCGTCGGCGTCCTCGGCGGCGCGGAGGCGGGCGAGGTAGCCGGCCGTCAGCTCGGTGTGGTACGCGTTGATCTTCGACATCACCGCGATGCGCTCGGGGTCGTCCTCGTGGTGCGAGAGCGGGTGGTGGGCGTCGGGCACCCCGATCTGCGGGTACGAGCGGGTGCTCTGCTCGCGGCCCATCATGAACGTGACGACGCGGGTGAGGTCGGCCTGGAGGGCGAGGAACTGCAGGTCGAACATCAGCCCGAGGTGGTCCTCGAAGACCCGCGGCGGGGCCGACGGCTGCTCGGTGAACGACGGCTCGACATCGCGCTGCCGCTCGGCGATCTCGATGCGGCGCTCGACGTCGCGCACCGCCTCGGTGTACTCGTCGAGCTTGACGCGGTCGCGCAGCCCCACCTCGACCTTCAGGTCGGCGAGCTTGTCGGTGACCGAGTCGAGGATGCTCTGCTTCTGCCGCCGGCGCGCCCGCCGCACCGCGGGGTCGGCCGACCCGCTGTCGCCGAAGAGGCGCTCGAACACCGCGCGGGGGTTGTTCTCCATCGGCAGGGGCATCGTCGGGGTGCGCCACGAGATGGTCTGCGTGTAGGCGCAGCTCAGGCCGGCGGTGCACTGCCCGGCGTTGGCGAACTTGTCCATCGACACCTCGAGCGAGCCGAGCTGGGTGGTCTTGCCGAGCTCGCGCGCGAGGATCTGGTCCATCGAGGTGCTGGCGAGCACGTCGGTCTCGTTCTGCCCGCCGCGCGGCGTCCCCGTGAGGAACGACGCCGACGCCCCGGCGTGCACGTAGGCCCACGACGCCCGGAGGCCCGAGACGACCAGCATCTGCTCGCGGAACGGCGCGAGCGGCTCGAGGATCGGGGTCAGCTCGAAGTCGCGGCCCTCGCGCTCCGGCGTCCAGTACTGCATGGCCATGCCGTTGGGCACGTAGATGGCCTGGAACCGGTGGATCGGCCTCGCGGCCGTTCTCGAGAGCGCGGTCAGCGCCGGCGACATCGCGTCGAGGAAGGGCAGCCCCGACCAGCGGTAGTCGTCGGCCGCCGCCTCGCGGACGACCGCGCGCACCGTCGGCCGGTCCGCGTGCGCCAGGCCGCGGCCGAGGGCGTACGACATCAGTTTCTCGGTCACCGTGTCCGCGAACCGCTCGGGCCGGTCGAGCAGCCACGCGCGCAGGCCGGCCATGCCCTCCACCCGCCGTCCGCTCGGCAGGGTCGCCGTCGCGTCGATGGGGTTGCCGAACTCGTCCCGCGTCCGCCACCCGCCGAGCCCGTCGTACTGCTCGAGCGCGAAGCCCGGCGGGTCGATCGACGCATGGCAGGTCGCGCACGCCGGGGCCTGCCGGTGGCGCTCGAGGCGCTCGCGGACCGAGGTCGTGCGCCCGCCGCCCTCCCCCTCGGGCAACGCCGGCACGTCGGGCGGCGGCGAGGGCGGAGGCGCGCCGAGAATGGTGTCGAGCAGCCACTTGCCGCGCAGCACCGGCGACGTGCGGGTCGGGTACGACGTCAGCGCGAGCAGCCCGCCGTGCCCGAGGAGGCCGCCGCGCTGCGTCAGGTCGGGCAGATCGACGCGGCGGAACCGGCTGCCGTAGACGCCGGGGATGCCGTAGTGCCGGGCCAGCCGCTCGTTGACGAACGTGTAGTCGGCGTCGAGCAGGTCGAGCACGCTGCGGTCGTCGCGCAGGGTGCTGGCGAGGAACAGGGTCGTCTCCCGCCGGAACGCCTCGACGAGGTTGTCGTCGAAGTCGGGGTACGGCACGGGGTCGCCCTTGACGTCCTCGAGGTTGCGCAGGTGCAGCCACTGCATGGCGAAGTCGTCGACGAGCGACCGGGCGCGAGGATCGGCCAGCATGCGCCGGACCTGCTCGTCGAGGACCGCGGGCTCGCTCAGCCCGCCTTCCTCGACCGCGTCGAGCAGCGCGTCGTCGGGGATGCTGCCCCAGAGGAAGAAGGACAGCCGCGAGGCGACCTCGACGTCGCTCAGCCGGTACGGCGCGCCCGGGGCCGCCCCCGCCGGATCGCGCTCCATGCGGAGCAGGAAGTCGGGATCCACCAGCATTCGCTCGAGCGCGAGCTGGATGCCGGCGTCGAAGCCACCGCCGTCCTCGCGGCCGCTGTCGAAGAAGCCGAGCAGCGTGTCGAGGTCGGCCGCCGTCACCGGCCGGCGATAGGCGCGCCGGGCGAGCCGCGACACGATCTCGGCCGCGCACGCCCGCTCGTCGGCCAGCGCCGCCCCCGCGTCCGGCCGGCAGGTGAAGATGGCGCGACGGCTGGGCGTGTCCCCGGGCCCCGCCGGGTCGTAGGGCCCGCCGATGCCGACGGCGGCGACCGCGGCGTTGCCGTGATAGGCCTCGTCGTTCGACAGCACCTCGCCCGCCTGCCGCGGCAGCAGGATGCCCTCGGGCTCCCAGACGTTGCGGACGAACGACACGCCCACGGTGCGCGGCCCCGCCTCGACCGGGAAGCGGACCTCGAGGGCCTCGTCGGCCGTCTGCAGGTACGCCTCCCACTCGGGGTCGCCCCGCTCCGCGATGGTGAACGTCAACGGCGCGGGCCGGCCGTGGTCCTCGCCCCCGACCGTGAAACGCTTCACCAGCTCGCCGTCGATGCGGACGTCGAGGAGGTGCTCGCTGCCCATGCCGAGGATGTAGTCCTGCCAGTTCGACCGCAACTCGATCTTGACGAGGTACTCGCCGTCGACCGGGAAGTGGTGGGGGATTGCCACGCCCCCCCGGGAGCCGAGGGGCAGGGCTTCGCTCTGCCGGTCGTCCTGCAGCAGCAGCAGCGGCACGTCGAACGTCTCGAAGGCGGGCGCGGCCGGCGGCAGGCCCACCGCGAGGCGGCTGATGGTACGCGCCGCCGACAGGTAGCGCTCGAGCTGCGCGGTCGAGATGGACAGCACGTCGGCGTTGTTGTCGAAGCCGGTGTCCGACGTTTCGTCGCCGGGCAGGAGCGGGGTCACGTCGAGATCGAGGGCGAGGAGGTCGCGAATGGCGTTGCGGTACTCGGTGCGGTTGAGCCGGTGGACGGTGCTGGTCCGTCCCGGATCGGGGTTCGCCGCCGCCGCGCGGTCGATGTCGGCCTCGAGCCGGGCCGCCACCGCGTCGTAGGTCGCCGCAGCGGGCCGCGGCCGGCCCGGCGGCGGCATCGCTCCGGTCCGCAGCTTGGCGATCACCCGCTCCCAGACGTCCGCGTCGCGGCTCGGGTCGGCGGCGTCGACGGTGGCCGCCGCGAGGCTGAGCCCCCCGGTCAGCAGCCGGTCGTTGTGGCAGGCCACGCAGTAGCGATCGAGGACCTCGCGCGTGGGCTCCGCCGCCTCCTGCGCGGCCAGCGGCGTGGCCGCCGCGAGCCCCACGATGGCGGCCAGCGCCGAAACCAGGAGCGTTCTCCCGAGCCGCATCGTCATCTCCTTCCGGAAACCGGTCGGGTTCCCCGAGCCTTCGATCCTACCCCCGGCCCGGATCCGGCGCAATGGCCGTCGCGACTCTGCTTGACGGGCGCCTCGGCAGGGGTTTGATGTGGAGCAGGGGCGTTCAACCGACCTTCTCCCCGAAGATCTCGGTGTCCCGGGTCGTGTCGGAGAACCCTGGGAACACCGCCGCCATCTTGCCGATGATCAGGTATTCGACCCCGTGGCTCTCAAGCGCTGTGCAGATACCCGACCGTGATCCGGTACTGCCGATTCGCCCGAACGGCGGCCGTCAATCCGCCAAGCGCGCGCTGACCAGCCGGTTGAGGCTCACGCCCTCCTCGGCCGCCCGCAGCACGAGGGCCCGATGGGTCTCCGGCGGCACGCGGACCAGGAACTTCCCGCTGTACGCGCGGTCCGCGAGCGGGGCCGGCGGCGTCTCGGCGTTGGCCTGCATGTCCGAGAGCACGTCGTGCACGAGCCCGCGAATCCCCGAGAACGCCTCTTCCGCCGTGGCCGCCAGCCAACTGAGCGAGGGGAACTCGGCGCAGAGCCCCACGTGCTCGCCGTCGTCCGGCGACCAGGTCACGCGATACGTGTAGTGATCGGTCATTCCGCGGCCTCCGCCCTCTCGACCGCCCTGAGAACCTGACGCACCTGATACTCGCCTTGGCCATCCCGTCGGCGTTCTGGATGTTCACCCGCGGATCGCCCGGCCATGGCGTCCGGTACACTCGATGGCTCGTGCCCGCCTGCCGCGGCGGTCCGAAGTACGCGTCGCACACCTTCACGAGGTCCCGAAAGCGGACGGTCGCCGGGCTTTCCCGCGCCCTGCGGATGATGACAGCGGCCTGCGTCACCCGCGTATGATATCACTAACGATACCACCAGCGGGGACGGCGAAGCGCCCGGCACGACCGCCGACGGAACCCCGGACGTCGCCACCGCCTGCCCGGACCCCACCGCCTTGCGACGCCGGTTTCCGCGTCGGCGCGCCGCACCGGTTGAGACCCGGTCGAACGGGATGCTACGATTTTCGTCAGCTTCTCACACAAGCAAAGAGAAACAGCCGGCATGCCGCGGCGCACGCAAGAGGCGGACGATCGCTACTTCCAACAGCACGGCCTCACTGCCCAGGCGCCGCGGGCGCTGAACGCGGCGTTGCGGCAGGCGATCGCCAGCCTGCGCCGCACGCTCTACGCGCCGTCGGTCAGCGAGCTCACGGCGTCGGAGCTCGCGGTGCTCCGGCAGGCCGGCGTCGACGTGGACGACCACCCGGACCGCGACGACCCGCTGGCGACCTACGTCACCTCCTTTGGCGCCATCCTGGCCACGTGTCTCACCCCGGCGCAGGCGGCCGCCCGCCTCGGAGGCATCACCCAGGTTCGGATCCGCCAGATGATCCGCGAGGGCGCGTTGTACGCCGTCCGGATCGAGAACCGCTGGAAGATCCCCCTCTTTCAGTTCGACCGCGACGGCCTCGTCCCGAACGTCGGCCAGGTGAACGCGGCCGTGCCGCGCACGCTCGACCCCGTATCGGTGCTGCGCTGGTACACGGCCCCGGATTCGCAGCTCGAGACGGCCGACGGGCGTGCGCTCAGCCCGCTCCAGTGGCTCAAGGCCGGGCTGCCCCTCAGATACAGGAGCCAGGAACGCCGCCACCAAGCGTGGCCCAGGGAACCGATCCCACCGCCCGAACAGGGTGGGCCCGTGCCGATGTGTAGTGAGTTGTTACTGCAAGAGAGAGAAACAGATGAGTATCAGGCGTCGTCAGAAGGCATCGGACGTGTTCCGTGACGCGGAATTCCTCTTCGCCGGCAAGACGAGTGATTTCGGTAAGGCATTTCCCGATATCAAGGATCTCGAGGTCAAGGTCACGGAGGAAGGGCGCGGGCTGCTCTATGGCCCCAGAACAGGAACCTATACCAGAGCGAACTTTCCTGGCGAGTACGTCAACTGTAGCAACACGCTCTGCTACAACGGCGGATTCTCGCTCGGAAATCTGGTGCGCGGGATGGTGTATGGCCGGGAACAGGAACGAGAATGGGAGTACGTCTTCTGTCAGGGTCATGAAGGCTCCCCGAAAGGACGTCGGAACTATGGGCCGTGTCCAAACGGTTTCAACGTGAAGATTAAGATCGTCCACCACGAGAAGGGAGATCAGATTGCCAAGGCCAAACCGTATGACCCTTGTCCGTGACCATGAGAACGCCGACGGCTGGAGCTATCGGCCGCATCCAGATAAAGATCCAAGGGTCTTCGTGCCCTACTGTCTCTGCGGACGTGGCAAAAAACGCACCCCGAACCATAATCATTGAGGGGCTACCGGCTTTCGACGTGAAGGCCGCCAAGAAGAAGCGGCTTCGTTGACCATACTTGACAACATTCGAGACGAACCCTCGGTTCCGGGTGATCGAATCCGATGCCCAGACAACTTGCCACTGTTCTTGACGGGACCGGGCAAAGTCACCGCCGACGGCAGAGGCTTCCACCGTCCTCTCGCCGAGCACAAGCACTGGGCCGACGGCGGCCGGACCGCGCTCGACAACCTGGTGCTGCTGCGCCGCCGTCACCATCGGGCGGTGCACGAGGAGGGGTTCCTCGTCACGATGGACGCGGCCGGGACCGCGCGTTTCGCGCATCCGGACGGCCGCCCGATCGAGGAGGCGCCGCCTGCGCCGGCATGAACGGGGCCGGCGCTGCAGCCCACGGACGAGGGCCTGGCAGCGGCGGGCATCGAGATCGGCGTCGACACGGCGACGCCCTCGTGGGGCGGCGAGCGCCTTGACCTCGACCGGGCGATGCACGTGCTGTGGCAGCCCCGCCGCGAGCCGCCCACGGAATGAGCTGCGCCGGACCGCGGCGTCTCTGGGTGTCGGCTCCGCCTCGCGGGTCACGGCGCCCCTCGCGGGCAGGCCGGCACGGGGTGTCCCTTGCGGGCACGCCAGCAAGAGTGGCAGGTAGATCCGCCTCGGGCCGGGACGCCTTCCTCTTCATCGACGGTGAACCGCGGTGACTTCGCGGGGAGCCCGCGTGACGTTGCGCTCTCCGTCGGTCTGTGAGACCGGCCCCCTCAGCCGGCTGTGGCATGATGAACCGGAGTTGCGGGCTGGGAGACATCACCCGGGATGGCTGCACTTGACGTCACGCCGCCGTCCGGTGCCCCCGGAACCGGCCCGCCGCCACGAGGCCCCGCACCGCCTCTGGCGCTGGAGAACGGCGACCGGCTCACGAGATGCGAGTTCGAGCACCGCTACGCCCTGCGGCCTGGCTGAAGAAGGCGCAACCCATCGAAGAAAGCGTCTCCAACGAGTCCCAGCCGCCCCTGGACAGGCGCGCAAGCTATCTTTCGGCGGTACCGGGAGAGCGGCGGGGTGTTGAGAATGGCGCATACTTTAGGTCTGTAACCGCCAAGGGGTGACCTTGGTCTGCCGCAAGGCGCAACCAGCGCTCGGCTTCGCTCAGGTCCTCTGGAACACCCCAGCCGTTCTGGTACATTTGTCCGAGGTTCCACTGCGCGTGGTCGTGACCTTGGTTTGCCGCCAAGCGATACCAGCGCACGGCCTCGCTGGCGTCTTCGGGAACACCATGGCCGTAATTGTACATTTCCCCGAGGGAGCACTGCGCTTCGTCATGACCTTGGTCCGCCGCGAGGCGGTACCAGCGCACGGCTTCGCTGTAGTCCTGCGGAACACCCTTGCCGCTATCGTACATATGTCCGAGGCAGCACTGCGCGCGGTCGTGACCTTGGTCCGCCGCGAGGCGGTACCAGCGCACGGCTTCGCTGTGATCCTGTGGAACACCCTTGCCGAACTCGTACATGACTCCGAGTCTGTACTGCTCCGCGGCGCTCGTCTCGTGGCCGCCGTCCAGGCCGAAGGGCCTCTCCGCGTCGGATCGCGCGATATCCGCCAGTCCGCGCGTGACCAAGTCGCCGGGTACATGGGCGGCGATGTCGCGCCGGTGGGTCGAACATTCGAGTCCGGTCCGTTTGCCTTGCGTCATGGCGCCTGCGCCTCCAGAGCTGCGAGTTCTCGTCGCGCCGCGCCAATCCGGTCGGAGAGGGATGCCGCCATCTCGGCCAGCAGGTTCTCGCCCGCTTGTGAACCCACGTTGCACTTCTCGTAGAGGGCGTAGAGTTCACCCGCTTGAAGCGCCTCGATACCTTGGCTGATGCTGTCGAGACGCTGCCGCACCTGGGCGATCTGGCGGATCACGCGGACGAGTTCGGCGGCAACGCCCCTCCCCGGAACAGACTCCGGGCTCGCTTCCCACGCCGAGAGCAGCGCCGCCAGCGCCTCGGCATCCTGCCGCTGGTAGGCGTGGTTGACCTTCGCCATCCATTCGTGGCGACGTTCACGTTCGTCGTCAGTCGCTGCCAGGTCGGGATGAAGCCTGCGGGCGATGGTCCGGTACAGCGTCTTGATCTCCGCGGGTGGGTCGAACGGAGATGTCGGTTCGCGAGACGCTCGACCATGGACCTCGGCCGACGACGACTCCGCCGTCGCCCGGGCCTTGGAGGCCGCTGCCCGCATCGCGTCGTCCGCCGGCACCTTGGCAGCTCGGACTTCAGCTATGCGAGCCTGGAGCTCGTCGAGCTCGGCGTATCGGACGCCAACGACCCGCAGATATTCGGCCCTGAAGGCAGCGAGCTCCGCCTTGAGAGTCGAGAGTCGGAGTTCCTGTTCTACGAGAGTGGCCTTCAGCGCGGCCAGTTCGCCCCGCTTGAGTTCGAGCTCGCGTTCTTCAGGACTCTGTAGCCGCGCGGGAAGTCGCGTGCCGGTCATGCGTTCTCTCGTGTGGGTTCCCGGTCGGGGCCGCACCGCCCGTCCAGTCTCGGTCTCGCCACTTGCTCGGCGCTCATCTCCCGGACCCGCTGGCCCATCGCGTCGATCACCACGTCGATGGCGTCAAGCGGCCCGGTCCGCCGGGACGGTCGTGACGCGGCGGCCGATGGGATCCTCACAGCCTGACCGACCCGGGGTTGTCGTACTCTACCCGCGTGTCGGCGAATCGTGCGTAGACGGTGCTTCGCGGAGGAACGACTCGCATAAAGTAGGATACCGCTTCGCCCTGCGGAAACGGGCCAAGAACCCGGATCGACGCGATCGAGCACTGCCGCGGTCCAGTCGAGCACGCCCCCGAGGCCGAGCGGCTGCAGGCGGCCCGGGTCGGAGATCTGCTGAACAGCGGCCCGGAGGACCGGCGCCCGAAGGTGCTCATCGCCGTGCGCCAGTCGAACGCTCCGGGCGGGGCGGGACCGTGCGCCCACAGGACCCACGCTGAGAACACGCCGTAGGACAGCGTCTGCACCGGGTGGAGCAGGCATGCGCCGACTGTGGCATGATGCACATGGAAACTCCATTCGGCATGGCTGAACTCGACGTCACGTCACGGTCCGGCGCGCCCGGAACCGTCCCGCCGCCGCGAGCCTCCGCGCCCTGCACGCCGACGCTGGAGAACGGAGACCGCCTCACGCGGTGCGAGTTCGAGCGCCGGTACGCTTTGCGACCGGAACTGAAGAAAGCGCAACTGATCGAGGGAATCGTCTACATGCCCTCCCCCGTCCGCTTCGCCGCGCACGGGGAGCCGCACGCGGCGATTCTCGGTGTACTGCTCCACTACAGCGCGTTCACGCCGGGTGTGAGCGTCGGCGACAACGCCACGGTCAGGCTCGACCTGGACAACGAGCCGCAGCCCGACGTCCTGTTGCGCATCGAGCCGGAAGCCGGCGGCCGGTCGCGGTTGAGTGACGACGACTACGTCGAGGGTTCGCCGGAGTTGATCGTCGAGATCGCCGCCAGCAGCGCGTCCATCGACCTGCACGACAAGCTGCGCGCCTACCGCCGCAACGGCGTGCAGGAGTACGTCGTGTGGCGCACCCAGGAACGGCGCATCGACTGGTTCGAGCTGGCCGACGGCGACTACCGTCCCCTGCCTGCCGACGCCGCCGGTGTCGTCCACAGCCGCGTCTTCCCCGGCCTGTGGCTCGCCTGCCGCGCCCTGCTGAACGGAGACCTCGCCGCCGCCCTCGGAGAGCTGCAGAAGGGCATCGACACCGACCAACACCGCCAGTACGCCGCCCGGCTGGCCGAGCCGTCCTGAAACCGCCAGCGGACGCCCACCGTCCCGGGACGACGTTCGAGGCGTGATTTGTATATACTGTTTGTATTCACGCAACCGTGGACTTCACGTGGGATGCCGGGAAGAGTGACGACAATCTGCGTGACCGCGGATTCGACTTCGCGTTCGCGTCCTTGATCTTCGACGGCGTCACGGTCGAGGTGGAGGACCGTCGACGCGACTACGGAGAGAAGCGCATGGTCGCAATCGGGCAGGCCGACGGGATTCACCTCACCGTGGTCTACACCGACCGCGACCGCGCGCGGCGCATCATCTCGGCCCGGAGGAGCAACCGCCGTGAACGCCAAGTCTACGCGAGAGCCGGGACGGGATGAGCACCGGCCGCCGAGCCGCGGCCGAGCCGACATCGAACAGCTGCGCGCGGCGTCCGAGGACCGCATCGCCGCCACTTCCCCCCCCGAGCTGAAGGACCTGCCACCGGACTTCTGGGACGACGCCGTGGCGACACCGGCACCCAAGCGGGCGATCTCGCTCCGCGTCGATCAGGACGTGCTCGACTGGTTCCGGGCCGGCGGCCCGCGGTACCAGACGCGCATGAACGCAGTCCTTCGCTCGTACGTGTCGAGGATGCTCGGGAAGTGAACCAGCCCACGAAACGGGGTGTACTGCCCGGACGCACCGGAAACGGATGGAAGCGGATGGCCCGCCTCAGCGCGGGGGGCGGCCGGGGCGGTCGCCTCGCGGCCTCCGACCGCCGTCAGGGCCGCGGGGACCGAACCGATCGCGGCGGTCGCGGCGCATCCTGACGATGCGGCTCTCGAAGATCTCCATCTGCTCGGCGGTGAGGATGGTGGCGATCTCGGCGTTCATCTGCGTCCGCTCGGCCTCGAACTGCTCGCGGACGCTGGCGTCCAGCTCGCGAAAGCGGAGCCGGCCCGCCTCGAAGACCTCCCGGAGCCGCCCGCGCTGATCGTCGGAGAGCTCGAGGTTCGCATCCAGGCGGTCGAGCAGCCTCTCGGTCCTCCGAGCCGAGCTCGGCGGCGGTCCGCCCCGGCCCCGGAACCCGCGAGGCGGCTCGGGATCGAGCCACGGCCGCACCGCGAACCCGGCGGCGAGCCCGCCGCTGAACACGACGAGGACGAAGAGACCGGCCCACAGGCGCAATCTGGTTCGGTTCATCGCTTCATCCCTGCCCTGGCCCCGGCCGCGCGACCGTCAGAAAGACCCGTCCCGACCCGACGTCAGCACCGCCTCCAGCAGGGCGTCGTCGGTCACTTCTTCCTGCCACAGCAGGCTGAGCGCGGGCGATCCCGCGGCATCGTCGACCTCGACCCAGTCGGTCACGAGGTCCGAGAACTCGATCGGCTCGACCGCCGCAGCGGGCCGGAGCCCCACCCCCGCCGCCACCAGCAGGGCGGCCGCCACCGGCGCGAGCCGCACCGTCCAGCGGCGCCAGTTGATGACGTCGAGCCAGGTGGGCGGGCCGTCGAGGTGCGCCATGACCCGGGTCGCGAACCCGAGCGGCGGCGCCACGTCGGGCCGCGCGGAGAGGACCGCGGCCACGTCGTCCTCGCCGCCCGCCGCCTCGCCGCACGCGGCGTAGTCGTCGAGATGCGCCTCCGGAGGCTCGGCGTCGACGGCGTCGAGGCGTCCCGTCGCGCGCGTGATGACCGCACGTTCCACGTCGTCGGATCTCATGACGACCTCCCCATCAGCGGCTGCAGCAGCGGCCGGAGCCGGCGGCGGGCGCGGAAGATGCGGGACTCGACGGTCCCGATCGGCGCCCCCGTCGCGGCCGCGATCTCCTTGTAGTCGAGCCCCTCGACGTCGCGCAGGACCACCGCTACCCGGAGGTCCGGCGGCAGGGCGGCCAGCGCGCGGTCGATCGCCTCGCGCCGCACCAGGGCCGTCTCGGCGTCGGCGTCCCCGGCGGGGACGTCGGCGGCGGCGAGGGGGCCGGCCTCGTCGTCCAGGCTCCCGTCCTCGACCCGGCCCCGCCGGGCCCGGCGCTCGAGCCCGGTGCGGGCGGCGTTCGTGGCGATGGTGTAGAGCCAGGTCTTGAACGAGCTGTCGCCGCGGAAGCGGGCCAGCGACCGCCAGGCGCGGATGAAGGTCTCCTGCGCGACGTCCTCCGCGTCGGCGGGGTCCTTCACGATCGCCATCGCGTAGTTGACGATGCGGGTCTGGTGGCGCCGGATGAGCGCCTCGAACGCGTCGCGGTCACCGGCGACGGCGGCGCCGACCAGCGGCCGGTCCGGGTCGACCGCCCGCGCCTCGCCGGCCGCCGCCGCCCGCCGCGCCGGCTTCTCGACGGCACTGACGCCGACACCGGTCTCCATGGCGAACTCCCGGGCGGCGTTGGCGGCGGGGGCCAAGACCCCCATCGGCTGCCATCCCGGCAGGGCGACGCTCGACGCCTGGTACATGGCGGACCTCACGGAACGGTGCTCCCGGTACCGTGGACCGCACGCCCCCTGCGTTTATTCCACCCACGCGACAACGAACCGTCTTCCACCCGCGCGACACGAACCGTCGGCGAGCGAAGGCGGCTACTCGGAAACGGTGACCTGGACGATGGCCGAGGTCCAGCAGCACTGGAAGCCCCTGCCGCCCACGCCGGTCGCGTCGAGGGCCTCGGCCCGCAGCCAGTACTCGCCGGGGGCGCCGAAGGTCGCGGTGGTCCGGGGGTTCTGCGGCGCCGTCTCCTCGTACTCGAACACCGCCTCGGCGAACTCGACTTCTCCCGGGCCCCGCAGCTTGTGCCAGCGCAGGCTCATGGGCGGGCTGCGCTGGAACGGGCTCTCGCGCACGTGGGTGTCGGGCGTGACGTCGGACAGCCAGACGCTCAGCTCGACGGGGCTCCCGACCGTGCCGCCCAGGCGCTCGGCGATGCCGACGGGGGGGCCGGTGAGCGACGGGCCGTCCTCGGCGAAGCGGATCGTCGGCGGCTCGTTGTTGTTGGACGCGTCCTTGAACGGCTCGACGAAGTACGGCGCCTGGGTGTGGAAGGGAATGGTGACCGGCTCGTCGTTGGCGATCAGCGTCCAGCTCAGGTCGCCGTCGAAGTCGCCAGGCACCTCGATGGTGAAGACGCCCCACGACCGGCCCGGGGGAAAGTGGGTCGGCTGGCCCCGGTCCCGCGGGCCCGGGCTGAAGTGGTTCAGCTCGCCGACGGGCAGATCCACCGACTGCTCGGTGTTCGAGTTGAAGAAGCCGATGAGCAGCGTCGCGGTACCGTCGGGGTTCCCGTACCAGCCCTCGAACGCGGGATAGACCGGCGCGCCGAAGCCCTGGAGCGTCCTGGGAATCTGCGCGGCGGCTCCCGCCGGCCCGAGAGCGATGCCGAGCAGGGCGGCCGCCGCCGCGAGCCTCACCGAGCGATGCGTCCGCATGACGAAACCTCCTCTGTACGTAGCGGAAGCCGCCCCGATGGTGATGGGGCGGCTGCCACGATTCCCGTCGTTCGTCGGCCGGCTTGGCCCGCCAATCGTCGCCGAACGTGACCGCAAGGTCGCGCTACGGCCCCGCTTGCGCCCGACCGACCCGACCGGAGTCCGCACCGTTTCCGCGGCGCAGACTGCTATTCGTCGTCGGCGAGGAACGCCTCGCGCTCGGCCACCGCCGCCGCGAAGTCCTCGTCGTCCATGTAGGTGACGTTGACCCAGGCGTGCCCCATCTCGTCCACGGTGCGGTCGCCGTAGCCGACCCACTGGTTCGGGTCGGGGTTGGCGCGGTTGGCCGAGGTGTTGTCGTACCACGACTTCAGGGCGATGACGGTGCCCTTGGGCAGCAGGGGCGCCGCGTGGTCGGCATAGACGTAGCTGTTGTGCCAGTTGAAGTTGAAGTCGCTGACGCGGCTCAGGACCTGCTGCGACCCGTCGGGCAGGATCGCGGTCATCTGCATGCCCTTGCCCCGCAGGTGCATGTGCGGCTGGTAGTTCTCGATGCGGCCGTTCTGCTTGAGAACGTGGAAGTTCTCGGTCGTGGTGATGGCGTTGGGCGGAATCGAGAGCTGCTCGTAGCCCCCCTCGATGGTCGACCACGCCGACAGCACCTGCCGGTGCCTCGGCTCCTGGCCCTTGGGATAGAGATACAGCCCCAACTCGGCGGTGTCGGTGATCTCCTCGCCGACCGCCGAGTAGTGGATGTCCCACACGATGGTCGAGCCGGCCTTGATGAGCTTGCCGCTGCCCTCGCGCATGATCTCGCCCTGCTTGCCGACGGCCCACTCCATCAGGATGCCGGGGCCGACTTCCGAGGCCGCGCCGAGCTCATCCTCGTCTTCCTCCTGCTGCAGGCGGGCGAGGGCGTGGTGGGTGATGCGGCGGCCGGCCACGGTCGACGGGCGGATCTCGATGGCCCGGATCCACCGGTCCTCGGTCAGCCCCGTCGGCACCTCCGGCTTCCACCAGGCGTCCTGCGCCACGGCCGGCATGGTGTACGGCGTCGAGTAGATGATCAGGTCCGGCGGGCCGCCGAAGAGCCCGGCGTAGTTCCAGACGTCGTCGTCGGCGAACACCGCGGGCGGCGGCAGGTCGGCGAGGGCGCCCTGCGGCGCGCCGGCGTCGACCCACTGCACGATGGTGTCGATCTCGGCCTGCGTCAGCGACCGGTCGTTCTGGAACTCCTGGATGCCCACCGACTCGTCGATGTGCCAGGGCGGCATCTGCCGCGTCTCGACGCGGTTCCTGATGGAGCGCGCCCACGGCCGCGAGTCGGCGTAGGTCTGCAGCGACATCGGCGCGATGTAGCCCGGCCGGTGGCAGTTCTCGCACTTGGCCCGGAAGATCGGGGCCACGTCCTTGGTGTAGGTGGGGGTGGCCTCGTCCTGCGCCGCCGCCATGCCCGGAACCAGCATCAGGCCGCCGAGCGCGAGCGCCAAAGCGCCTCGAATCGTGCGTGTCCGTCTCATCACTGCTGCTCCTCGCCGCTGCCCGCGGCCATCCCGTGGCGCCCATGCCCGCCACGGTCGCCCATCGGCAACCCGTGGCGGGAGTCCCCCGCTGCCTTGAGCGGCGATGCGTCTCGCCGCTCGCCGTGCAACGCGGGGCTCCAACAAGGGCCGCCAACGCCGGAGGCACGGCGATGCGTGCGCCTCCCCGCGCTTGAACCGTCTATTATTCTAGTCCCCGCACGTCGCGGTCAAGGTAGAGCCGAGGGAGGAAACGACATGTCGAACAGCCACGAACCCACTCGCCGGCGGTTTCTGCAGGGCGCCGGGATCGCCGCCGGCGGAGCGATGGGCCACGCATTCGCGGGCGGACCCGCGAGCCTCGCCGGCGCGGCGGCCCAGGCGCCGGCCGCTTCGAGCCCGGGGGCCCGGTTCCGCGCCCTCCTCGGGGGCGCCGACCCCGCCCGCTGCATCAACTGCGGCGACGTGGCCACGGCCCGGCTGGCCGAGATGCACGGCTTCGAGATCGTGATGAGCGGCGGCAGCGCGCTGTCGCTGAGCAAGTACGGCACCGGCGACTTCGGCGTCATCACCATGGACGACCTGGTGGAGTTCTGCAACCGGACCTTCGACGCGGTCGGCGTGCCCATCATCGCCGACGCCGACGACGGCGGCGGCAACCCCCTCAACGTCTACCGCACCGTGCAGCGCATGGAGAAGGCGGGCGCCGCCTGCATCATGATCGAGGATCTGTACGGCGCGAAGCACCTCGCCGGCTATGATGAGGGCAAGATCATCGGCCGCGAGGCGATGGTCGACAAGGTGCACGCGGCGGTCGACGCGCGGCGCGACGCCGACACGGCGCTGCTCGTCCGCAGCGACGTGGTGGCCGACGGCGGCCCCCTCGACGAGGCGATCGAGCGGGTCGCGCTCTACGCGCAGGAAGGGGGCGACGTCATCTTCGTCCCCGGCATCCCCCTGGACCAGTGCCGGCGGGCGGTCGAGCTGGCCGGGCGCCCCATCCTGACCGGGGCCCCGTCGCTCGAGGCGGCGCGCGAGAGCGGGGTCGGCATCTTCTTCGTCGGCGCGATGGGGGCCATCGCCCTCGGCGCGGTCGACGACGCCATGGCCGTCCTCGCCCGCGACGGCAGCCTCGGCGACGCCGGCGGAGGCAGCCTCGGCGGCGCGCGGCGCCTCGAGCTCATCGGCAACGAGGCCGCGGTCGAGCGGGCGCGGCGGTTCAACGCGCTCCGCGAGGACGGCCAGTAGCGGGCCGTGGCGGAATCGGCATGATCGTCAAGCCCAGGATTCGAGGGTTCATCTGCACGACGGCGCATCCCGAGGGGTGCGCCGCGAGCGTGCGCGAGCAGATCGCGCGGGCCGCGCCGTTCCCGAACGGCCCCCGGCGGGCCCTCGTCGTCGGCGGCTCCGGGGGCTACGGGCTGGCGTCGCGCATCGTGGCCGCGTTCGGGGCGGGGGCGGGCACCCTCGGGGTGTCGTTCGAGAAGGCGCCCCGGCGCAACAAGACGGCCACCGCGGGGTGGTACAACAACGCCGCCTTCGAGGACGCGGCGGCGGCCCGCGGGCTCTACGCCCGCACCCTCGACGGCGACGCGTACTCGGACGAGATGAAGGCCCGGGCCGTCGACGAGATCCGGGCCTCGCTCGGCCAGATCGACCTGTTCGTCTACAGCCTCGCGGCGCCGGTTCGCCAGCATCCCCGCACCGGCGTCCTCCACCGCTCGGCCATCAAGCCGCTCGGCGAGACGTTCCACGTCAAGTCCCTCAACCAGGACACCCGGGTCGTGGAGCAGGTCAGCCTGGAACCGGCGTCGGAAGCCGAGACCGCGGCCACCGTCGCGGTGATGGGCGGCGAGGACTGGGAGTTCTGGATCGACGCCCTCGAGGACGCCGGGGTCCTCGCCCCCGGGTTCAGGACCGTCGCCTTCACCTACATCGGCAGCGAGCTGACCTGGCCCATCTACTGGCAAGCCACCCTGGGCAAGGCCAAGGAGGACCTGGACCGCGCCGCCGGCGCCATCCGCGAGCGCCTGTCGGGGCTGGGGGGCGACGCCCGGGTGGCGGTGCTCAAGGCCGTCGTCACCCAGGCCAGCAGCGCGATTCCGGTGGTGCCGCTGTACCTGGCCCTGCTCTTCCGGGTCATGAAGGGCGCCGGCAACCACGAGGACTGCCTCGCCCACATCGACCGGCTGTTCCGCACCGCGCTGTACTCGGACGCCCCGCCGCCGTTCGACGAGGCCGAACGCATCCGGATGGACGACCTGGAGCTGTCCGGGCCGGTGCAGGCCGAGGTCAACCGCCGGTGGCCGATCGTCTCGACAGACAACGTCGCCGAGCTCGCCGACCTCGACGGCATCCGCGACGACTTCCTCAGGATCTTCGGGTTCGGCGTCGACGGGGTCGACTACGACGCCGACGTCGACCCCGCCGCCGGGCGGGGGCCGTCCGAGTGAGGCAGGTGCCCGTGCCCCCCTGCCGGCCGGTCGGCGGTCTCGTCGCCCTGCTCGCGGCGGCCGCGTGCACGGGGCCGCCGGCGGACCGGCAGGGCGCGCCCGACCTGCGCGCCCTCGAGGCCCGGGCCGAGCAGGGGACGGCGGAGGCCCAGGCCGACCTCGGGGCGCGCTATCTGCTGGGCGACGGCGTGCCCCGCGACGCCGAGGAAGCCCTGGGCTGGTACCGGATGGCGGCCGAGCAGGGATACGCGCCCGCCCAGGCCACCCTGGGCGACCTGTATCTCAACGGCGAGGCGGTGCCCCAGGACGACGACGAAGCGGCGCGCTGGTACCGGCGGGCGGCCGAGCAGGGGCACGCCGGCGGGCGGTACGGGCTGGGCTATCTGTACGGGGTCGGCCAGGGGGTCGAGCTCGACGCGGCCGAGGCGGCGCGGCTGATGCGTCTCGCCGGCGACCAGGGGGAGGTCCGGGCCCAGTACGCGATGGCCCTGCTCTACGAGAACGGCCAGAACGTGCCGCGGGACGACGCGGAGGCGGCGCGCTGGTACCGGCGGGCGGCCGAGCAGGGGCACGCCCGCTCGCAGGCTGGCCTCGCGGCGCTGTACCTGAACGGCCGGGGCGTGGACCGGGACGCGGCCGAGGGCGCCCGCTGGCTGCGAGAGGCGGCCGGCCAGGGCTACGTCGCGGCGCAGGTCGACCTGGCGTTCCTCTACGGCGTCGGCCAGGGGGTGCCGCAGGACGACGCCGAGGCCCTGCGCTGGCTGCGCCGGGCCGCCGACCCCGCCCACGCCAGCTCCGAGGCCAACATCGCGGCCATGGCGCGCGGTCAGTACCAACTCGCCCTCGCCTACGCCAACGGCCGCGGGGTCGCCGCCAACGACGCGGAGGCCGTGCGCTGGCTGCATTCGGCGGCGACCGAGGGACTCGCGGAAGCGCAGGCCGACCTCGGCTTCATGTACCTGCAGGGCCGGGGCGTCCCCGCCGACGACGGCGAGGCCATCCGATGGATTCGCCCCGCCGCCGGACAGGGGCACGCCCCCGCGCAACGCTACCTCGGCCTGATGTACCGCGACGGCCGCGGCGTCTCCCCCGACGCGGGGGAAGCGGTGCGGTGGCTGCACCTCGCGGCCGACCAGGGGGACGCCCTCGCCCAGCTAGACCTCGGCGTGATGCTCGCCGGGGGCGCCGGCGTGCGCGCCGACCGCGTCACCGCGCTCCTGTGGCTCAGCCTCGCGGCGGCGCGGCTGAACGGCGAGGCAGGAGACCGCGCCGTCGAGGCCCGCGATGCAGTCTCGGCCGGCATGACGGCCGCGCAACGGGCCGAGTCCGAGCGCCGCGCCCGGGCGTGGAGGCCGGTGACCGAGCGGTAGCACGGATCCGGCTGACCACCTGGCGGGCATGAGGACGCGGAGCTCCAGCCCCGCGGGGCGGTACTGCCGGCCGGCGGGGCAGTTGCGTGAGGCTGACGAGCTGCTGCGGGGCGCCGCGGCCGGTCCGGCTTCTCGAGTGCTTCCCGCCGTCGGCCGCGCACGCGTTGCGCGTGCTCAGAGCGCGAAGCTCATGACGTAGAGGGCCACCCCGGTCACGCAGGTGAGCCACAGGCCCACGAAGGTGAGCCGGCCCCAACGCCGGTGCCGCACGCTGAAGGAGCCCGGCAGGACGCGGGGGAAGCGGCGCCACGACAGGACGGCCAGCGCGCACCAGCCGATGAATGTCGGAACCGCGACGGCGAGATGGACCGCGAAGAGGCCCGCCATCGCCGTCGTGCCGTAGAACGCGCTCACGGTGAACGCGTCCACGGCGCCCCCGAATCGGATGCTGCCCTCCAGCAGCAGAACCGCCACGATCCCCGCGAGCAGCACCGCCACCTGCAGCCGGCGGTGGGCGCGGTAGCGGCGTTGCGCCGCGAGGCGAAGCGCCCAGGCCATCAGAAACGGCGCGGCGATGAAGACCACCATCGCCACGTCCACGAAGGCGTCCGCCCGGGTCCCGAAGAGGCCAGTCGAGAGCATGACCGTGAACCTCCGCTCAACCGCCCAGCAGGTGTCGCAGGGCGCCCTCGAGGTCGGGGCAGCCGAACTCGAACCCCGTCTCCAGCAGCCGGGGCGGCTCGGCGCGGGCGCCGCCGAGGAGCAGATGGTCCGCCATCTCGCCGAACGCCAGCCGGGCGACGAAGGCCGGCATCGGCAGGATCGTCGGTCGCCCGAGCACCCGGCCCAGCGCCTTCGTGAACTCGGCGTTGGTCACCGGATTCGGCGCAACCGCGTTCACCGCCCCCTCCAGTCCCTCGGTGCGGACCGCGTGGAGCGCGGCCGCCACGACGTCGTCGAGGGCGATCCAGCTCATGAACTGGCGGCCCGACCCGATGACCCCGCCCACCCCCATCTTGAACGGCAGCAGCATCTGCCCGAGCGCCCCGCCGGCCGGGGTGAGCACGATGCCGATGCGCAGATGGACCACGCGGATGCCGGCCTCGCGGGCGGGCGCCGCGGCGGCCTCCCATTCCTGGCACACGTCAGCGAGGAACCCGCTCCCCGCCGGCGACGACTCGTCGAGCCGCTCGTCGCCGCGGTCGCCGTAGAAGCCGACGGCCGAGGCGGCGACAAGGGTCGCGGGCCGCGGATCGAGGGCGGCCAGCCCCCGGCACAGCGCGCCCGTGCCGTCGACCCGGCTGTCCCGGATGCGCGCCTTCCGCGCCGCGTTCCAGCGGCCGCCAGCGATGTTCTCACCCGCGAGGTGGACCACCGCGTCCAGCGGCCCGCCGGCGGCCACCCGTCCCGTCGCCGGGTCCCAGCTCGGCGGACCGGCGGCGTCGCCGGCCCCGCGCCGCAGCCCCACCGCCTCGTGCCCCGCCCCCTCCAGCAGAGGGAGCAACGCCGATCCCACGAGCCCGGTCGCCCCGGTCACCCCAATCCGCATTCTGTCGTCCTCCCCAATTGTCGACGCCGACCCGGCCGCGCGACTCGTCCGGCGGCGACGAGCCCGGACCGAGCCGGGGAGTCCGCGACGAAGGCCCCCCACCTGTTCGACGGACGAGGCGCGGGGCCGGGTTCCACCACGAGCTCCTGGTACAATCGGCGGCCGGATGTCACGATATCAACTCTGCCGGATCGTCGCGACCCTCATCGTCCTCGGGCCGGGCGGGACAGGCTCGGCCGCGGCGCAGACCGCCGGGCCGGCCGCCGCGTCGGCCGTGCCACAGAACGCCGCCGAGCCCGGCTACCGCGCCCCGCGCACCCCCGACGGCCAGCCCGACATCTCCGGCATCTGGACCAACGACACCCTGACCCCGCTCGAGCGGCCGTCCGAGCTCGGCGACAAGGCCTTCTACACCGCCGAGGAGGCGGCGGCGGTCGAGCGCCAGGGCACCGGCCAACGCGACCGCGACAACGCCCCGGGCCGGAACCCGACGGCCGAGGGCGGCTCGCTCGACCGCGGTTACAACTTCTTCTGGTTCGACCCGCGCGACCACATCGTGCCCACGCGCCGCACGTCCATGGTCGCCGACCCGCCGAGCGGGCGCGTCCCCACCCGCCCGGCGGCGGAGGAACGCGCGGCGTGGCTGATCGCGAACCGGAGCGATTCGTACGAGAACATGAGCCCGTACAGCCGCTGCATCACGCGCGGCGTGCCGGGGTCGATGCTCCCGAACTCGTACAACACCGGCAACCACATCTTCCAGGTGCCCGGCTACGTGATCATCGTCTACGAGATGGTCCGCGAGCCGCGCATCATCCCCCTCGACGGCCGGCCGCACGTCGACCCGCGAATCCGCCAGTGGATGGGCGACGCCCGCGGCCGGTGGGACGGCGAGACGCTGGTGGTCGAGACCACGCACTTCACGGAGAAGGCCTGGATCACGCCGAACCAGAACGCCGGGCGCATGCACGGCGTCCCCGTCAGCCGATCGCTGAGGCTGGTCGAGCGCTTCACCCGCGTCGCCGAGGACGCCCTCGACTGGCAGGTCCGGGTCGAGGATCCGGACGTCTACACCGCGCCGTGGACCCTCGAGCTGCCGCTCAAGCGGGACATGAGCTACACCGTCTACGAATACGCCTGCCACGAGGGCAACCGGGCGGTGAGCAACATCCTGGGCAACGCGCGCCACGCGGAGCTCGGGCAGGCGCCCTGACCGTACCGTCAGCTACACGTCACCACCCATCAGGACGCCTTCCGCTCGGCGTCGAGGGCGTGCGAGACCTCCCACTTGCCTGCAGGTGCATCCAGAACTCTGGGGGTCGTATCGAGAAAACGCGACAGCTTCAAGGCCGACGACGCCGTGATCCCGCGTTTTCCGCGGATGAGTTCATTGATGCGATTGGGCGGCATCCCCATCGCCGCCGCGGCGGCGACCTGCGTGATCCGCCGCGGCCGCAGAAATTCCACGAGGAGCATTTCGCCCGGATGCGTCGGTCGTCGTCTCCTTGGCAGCGTCATCAGTGGTAGTCCTCGCATCGGAAGGCGTGAGCGGAGTCTCGGCGCATCGCGCTCATTCGTGGCCAGCGAACGCCGCCGCCGTCGCGAGCGCCAGCGAGCGGACCGCGTCCTCCGCGAACGAGACGTTCGACGACACGGCGATCACGAGGTCGTCGTGATCGGGGAAGGTCATGAAGGACGTCGACCCGCCGACCGCGCTCCCGCCGTGGCCGATCACGCGGGCCTCGGTGCCGTCGAGCGGCACGCGCCGCACGAACCAGCCGAGGCCGTAGCCGGTCGGCTCGCCCGATGCGAGTTGCCCCTCCGTCTGCAGCAGCTCGACGGTGCCCGGCTCGAGCACGTCGCCCCGCGACAGCGCCGCACCGAACCGGACGAGGTCGCTCGGCGTGGACACGAAGCCATCCGCGCCCATGAGGCAGGTGTGGTCGATGTTCGGCGCGTGGTGCAGGCCGTATCGCGTGCGCATGGCGAACGCCGGGAAGTAGAGGCCGGCCCGGCCCGGCGCGCCGTGCCCGTGGCGGAACATGGGCCCGCCCGGCGCGTCGAGCCGCGTGTCGGGCATCCCGCCCGGCGCGAAGACCTCGCGACCCATGAAGTCCACGAACGGCTCGCCGGCCACCGCTTCGACGAGCGCGCTGACCAGGACCCATCCATGGCTCGAGTAGCGGAAGGCCGTACCGGGCTCGAACCGCAGGGGGTCGCCGGCGAAGAACTCGACGGCGTCGGCCGCGGCCGCGCACGTCCGGCCGGCGAACGCCAGCCCGTCGTCGGGGTTGACCTGCCCGCGCTCTCCCGCGCCGTAGTGGCCGAACCCGGCGACGTGGCCCATGAGCTGGCGCGTCGTGACCCGCCCCTGCTCGTCGGTCAGCGCCGGGAGGTAGTCGCCCACCGACGCGTCCAGATCGAGGAGTCCCCGCTCGAGGAGCAGGCCGACGGCGGCCGCGGTGAGCGACTGGGACACGCCGCCGATGCGGAAGCGCAGCCCTGGCGTCAGGGGGACGCGCTCCTCGAGGTCCGACCACCCCAGCGCCTCGGCCCACGCGAGCTCGCCATCGACGGCCACCGCGATCGACACGCCCGGCAGGTTCTCGTCGACGATCAGGTCCCTCGCCTGCTGCCGGACCTGCTCCACCGCGGCGGCGTGTCGGGCCGCGGGCGGCGCAAGGGCTTCCGCGGGCAGCGCCCCCGGGTCCTCGCCCGGGCTCGGGGACAGGCCGCAGCCGGCGAGGATCGAGGCCGCGGCCAGAGTGAACGGCAGGCGAACGGTGCGTCTGGTCATGGGGGCAGTCTCCGCGATCCGGACCGCGAAGTCCTCACCGAAGCGTGAGCAACTCGTGAGATCCCCATGAAATCCCGTCGAGTCGAGGGAATCCACGCCGCTTGACTAGCGCTCCTCATGTGGACATCATCGGGCGAATCTGGACACCGCGCTGGCTGCGGGAGGCAAATCCGCGTGAGGACAGTCGGCAAGACCCTGCGTGCGCTTGGACTTGTCGTCGTGGCCGTGGTGGCCGCGTTCGCGCTCGCGGGTCCACGGAACGCCGCGGGGCAGCCGGCCCCCGCCTCGGCGCCGCTCGACCGCGTCCTCGCCTTCCCGGCGCCCGTCGGGGAGGAACGGCTGGACGTGGACGGCGGGGCGATGGGCGCCTGGCACCGCATCCGCAAGCTGGCCACCACGGCCAGCCTCCTCCACGTCACCGCCCACCCCGACGACGAGCATGCCGGCATGCTCACGCTGGCCAGCCGGGGCCGCGGGGTTCGCACCGCCCTCCTCAGCCTGAACCGCGGAGAGGGCGGCGCGAACGCTATCGGCCCGGAGCTCTTCGACGGCCTCGGCCTGATCAGGACCCGCGAGCTGGTCCTCTCCGGACGCTACTACGGCCTCGACGACCTCTACTTCGGAACGGCGGTCGACTACGGCTACTCGAAGTCGGTGGACGAGGCCTTCCGAAGCTGGGACCGCGAGGCCCTCCTCGAGGACATGGTGCGGGTCATCCGCCTCAACCGCCCGTTCGTGGTCGTCGGCCGGTTCCACGGTTCGCGGCGGGACGGGCACGGCCACCACCACGCGGTGGGCCTGCTGACGCCGGAAGCGGTGGCGGCCGCGGCCGACCCCGCCCGCTTTCCGGGCCAGATCACCGAGGAGGGGCTGCGGCCGTGGCGGGTCCTGCGCACGTTCAGGGGCGGGGTGCGGGCCGGCGAGCCGCTCCACGTGGAGGTGGACGCCACCGGGTCCAGCCCGTGGCTGGGCGACACCTGGCAGCGCTGGGCCAGCCGGGGGCTCGGCCTGCAGCGTTCCCAGACCGCGGGGCGCGTGCGCACGGGGGGCGGGCGCTACCTCTACGAGCGGCTCGACCGGATGGCCGGAGGTGACGCCGGCGCGGGAGAGGACGTCAGCGCGGGAGAGGACATCGGCGCCGGAGAGGACGCCGGCGCGGGGGAGGACGCTGGCGCGGAAGAGGATGCCAGCGCGGGAGAAGACGCCGGCGCAGGAGAGGTTGCGGCCTCGTTCTTCGCCGACCTGGATACGAGCCTGGCGGGACTGCCCGCGCTGCTGGGCGAGGCGGCGCCCCGGGCGGGCCCGCTCCTCGACGAGTTGCAACGGTCGATCGCCGCTGTCGCCGAGGCGTTCGATTTTCGCGCGCCCGGGCGCTCGATTCCGGGCTTGGCCCGGGGCCTCGGACTTCTGCGCTCCGCGATCGCGGCCTCGGACGCGGCCCCCGAGACCCGCTTCCACCTGCGGCTGAAGGAACGCCAGCTCGAAGACGCCATCCTGGCCGCGAGCGGGGTGCGGGTCGTCGCCGCGCTGGAGGGACCCGCGCGCCGCGCGGTGCTCGTCCCGGGGGAGTCCGCGACCGTGCGGGTTGCGGTCGAGACCCCGGGAAACGGGAGTGTCGTGGCGGTCGAGACCCCGGGAAACGGGAATGTCGCGGCGGTCGAGACGCCGGGAAACGGGAATGTTGTGGCGGTCGAGACCCCGGTAAACGAGGATGTCACCGTGGAGGCGGTACGGGTGGCGAGCCGCGGCGGCGACGTGCTGGCCCGGACCGCGGACGTGCCGCGAGCTCCTCGGCGCTCCGTCGCGACACTGCAGATACGAATCCCGCGAGACGGGCGAGACGGCGCGGCCGCCGCGCCGTACTTCGAACGCGACGGCTTGGCGGAGAACCACTACCGGATCTCCGATTCCACGGACCTCCACCTCTCGTGGCGCCGGCCGGCCCTCTCGGCGGGGGTCGAGCTGTCGGTGGCCGGACACGTCTTTGAGCGCACCGTCCCGGTCACCGCCCAGATCCCGCGTCTGCCGTACGGCTCGGTGACGCGCGAGGTGGCAGTGCTGCCGGCGCTGTCCGTCTCGGTCGAACCCGCGGTCCGGATCGTCCCGGTCGCGGGAGAGCCGGCGGAAGGCCGCGATCCGGGGACCGCGGGCGCGGGCGCGGGCGGGGAGCCCGTCGCTACCCCGCCGGCGCAGGCGCGGGTGCGCAACAAGGCGGGTGGGGAGCCCGTCGCTACTCCGCCGGCGCAGGTGCGGGTGCGCGACAACGCCGGCGGGGAGCCCGTCGCTTCCGCGGCGGCGCGGGTGCGGGTGCGCACCAGCGCGAGCGCCGGCCCTCTCGCGGCGACGATCCGCCTCGAGCTGCCCGACGGGTGGACCGCGACCCCCGAGACCGTGCGCCACGAGTTCCGGAACCGGGGAGAGACGGCGGAAGCCTCCTTCACCGTGACGCCGCCGGCGGGGTGGCGGGGCACCGCCCGGGTCCGGGCCGTGGCCCGCGCCGGGGGCACGGCCTATCGCGCGGGGTACCGGACGATCGAGCATCGCGACCTGCCGCTCGCGCGGCTCTGGCGGCCGGCCCACACCGCCGTGCGGTCCGTGCCCGTCGCCCGCCTCGACGGGATCCGCGTCGGCTATGTCATGGGGGTCGGCGACGAGGTCCCCGCCGGGATGGAGGCGCTCGGCGCCACCGTCGAGCTGCTCGACGAAGCCGCCCTCGCCGCCCTGGCCCGCCAATCGTCGCCTGACGGCTCCGCTCGGCCCCCAACCGATTCTGCAGGGGCCCGCGCCGTTCCACAGCGCGAACTCCCGGCGGCAGGTGCGGGCGCCGACGCCGGCGCGGAACCCCGGTTCGACGCGATCGTGCTCGGCACCCGGGCCTACGCGGTCCGGCCCGACCTGCTCGAGCACAACCGGGGCCTCCTGGAATACGCACGGCGCGGAGGCAACCTGATCGTGCTCTACCAGACGCAGGAGTACGTGCCGTCCGCGATGGCGCCCTACCCCGCTTCCCTTCCGAGGAGCGCGGAGGAAGTGTCGGAGGAGGATGCGCCCGTACGCCTCCTCGTTCCCGATCATCCCGTGCTGACCGTGCCGAACCGCATTACGAGAGCCGATTTCGACGGCTGGATCGAGCAGCGGGGATCGAAGTTCTTCACCGACTGGGACCCCGCCTACACCCCGCTGGTGGAGACCCACGACCGGGGCCAAGCCCCCCAGGAGGGCGTGTGGCTCACCGCCCCCGTGGGTGACGGACGCTTCACGTACCTGGCCCTCGCCCTCCACCGGCAGCTCCCCTACGGCGTCCCCGGGGCGTACCGCATTCTGTCGAATGTTCTTTCTCGATCCGCATGGCGCTGACGCCGCTCGACTGGATCGTGGTCGGCCTCTACGGGGCCGTCGTCCTCGCGATCGGCTTCGGACTCGCCCGGCGCGCCGGCGCCAGCGTCGAGGACTACTTCGTGGCCGGCCGTTCGCTGCCCTGGTGGCTGGCCGGCACCTCCATCGCGGCCACCTGGTTCGCGACCGACGCCCCCCTCGTCACCGCCGCCCTCGTGCGCCGGCAGGGCGTGTACGGCAACTGGCTGTGGTGGTACGAGGCGGCCGGCATCCTCATGCTCACCTTCTTCTACGCGCGCCTGTGGCGGCGGGCGGGCGTGCTCACCGACGCCGAGGTCATCGAGCTCCGCTACGGGGGCGCGCCCGCGCGGTGGCTGCGCTGCGTCTCCGCGGTGTACCAGGGGCTGCTGAAGAATGCCGTCGTCATGGGCTGGGTCATGCTGGCGATGGTGAAGTTCAGCGACGTCCTGCTGGGCTGGGACCCGGCCGTCACCCTCGCCGTCTGCGTCGGGCTGGCGCTGGCCTACACCGTGGCGTCGGGGCTCTGGGGCGTGGTGGTGACCGACCTCCTCCAGTTCGTGACCGGCATGCTGGGGGCGACGACGCTCGCGGGCATCGTGCTCTTCCGCTTCGGGGGGCCCTCGGCCATGGCCGACGCCGTCCGGGAGGCCCCCGGGGCGCCGCCGGGCGCCCTCGATCTCGTGCCCGGCCCCGCCAACGCCTCGTCGCTCGAGATCGTCTCCTTCCTCTGCCTGATCCTGGTTCTGTGGCTGAGAAGCGGGCAGGGAGACGGCTACGTGGCGCAGCGCCTGTTCGCGACGCGCGACGAGCGGCAGGCCGTGAAGGCGTCGCTCTGGTTCGCCTTCGCCGGCACGGTGCTGCTCACGTGGCCGTGGATCGTGGTGGGGCTGGGCTCGCTGCTCGTCTTCCCCCCCTCGGCCATGGACCCGGCGCTGGCCGCCGACCCCGAGCTCGCCTACCCGATGATGATCCGCGAGCTCATGCCGGCCGGGCTCGGGGGGCTGATGGTCGCCACGTTCCTCGCCGCGTTCATGAGCACCATGGACACGCACCTCTGCTGGGGGGCGTCGTACATGGTGAACGACGTCTATCGCCGCTTCCTGAGACGGGACGGCTCGGAGCGGCACTACGTCGCGGCCTCCCGGGTCGCGGTGGTGCTGCTGGCCGCGGTCGCGGCGGGCGTCGCCTGGCAGATGGACTCGATACAGCGGGGCTGGATCTACATCATCGAGCTCACGGCGGGGGTGGCCCTCGTCTGGCTGCTCCGCTGGTACTGGTGGCGGGTCAACGCGTGGGCGGAGATCGCGGCCATGGCCGGCTCGGTGCTCCTGGCCAACGGGAGGGTCCTGCTGGCCGCGATCGAGCCGGTCCTGCCCGCCTCGGTGATGCGCGCCGCCGACGGCTTCTACGCGCCGGAGATGGACCTCGTCCGCGCCGTGGTCATCCTGCTCGCCTGCACCGCGCTGTGGCTGACCGTCGTGCTCGCCACACGCCCCGAGGCCGACGACGTGCTCGACCGCTTCTACCGGCGGCTGTACCCGGGCGGCTGGTGGGGCCGCGTGGCCGAGCGCACGGGGGTGGCCTCGACCGACCCGCCCGCGAGCCGCATGTGGCCGGGCTTCCTGCTCGGCGCGCTGTTCGTCTATGCGAGCCTCCTCGGTGTGGGGTACGTGCTCACCGGCCGTGCCGGCCTGGGCGCGCTGCTGCTCCTGGTGTCCCTCGGCGCGGGGGCGGTCACCATCCGGATCGCGCACGCCGACACGCCCTCGGCGCCGGCACGACCGGCTCGATGAATCGGAGGAACGGCGTCATGACCGACCGCCTCAAGATCGTCCTCGTCGGGGCCGGAAGCCGCGAGTTCGGGCCCGCCTCCATCCGCGACCTCCTGCTCAGCGATGCACTCTGCGACCACGGCCTGAGCATCGTCCTCGTCGACATCGATCCGTCCGAGCTGCCCCGCATCCTGGCGTACGCCGAGTCGGTCGCAAATCGGCTCGGTCGGCGAGTCCTGGTCTCCGCGACGACCGATCTCGACCGGGCGCTCCCCGGCGCCCAAGCGGTGGTGACGGCCATCGAGCTCCGCCGCTACTTCTACTGGGCGCAGGACTTCCACGTCCCCCGCCGCTTCGGCTCGCGGCAGATCTACGGAGAGAACGGCGGTCCGGGCGGCCTCTTTCACGCGCTCCGCAACATGAAGGCGGCGCTGGACGTGGCGCGGGCGATGGAGGCGCACTGCCCCGAAGCCTGGCTCCTCAACTACACGAACCCGCTCACCAAGCTGTGCGAGGCCCAGAGCCGGCTCTCCTCGATACGCGTCGTCGGGCTCTGCCACGGCGTCTTCGACGGCATGCGGCAGATGGCCCACCTGCTGGACCTTCCGGTCGACCGGCTCGACGCCCGTGCGAGCGGGCTCAACCACTTCGCCTGGTTCGAGTCCGTGCGCGACCGGGAAACCGGCGAAGACCTCTACCCGAGGCTCAAGCGCCGCGAGCGCGAGGCCCACTGGCTGCACGACTGGGACGAGATCGCGCTGAGCCGCATCTTGTTCCGGGTGTTCGATCGCTATCCGAGCCCGGGCGCGAACCACATCGGCGAGTACCTGGGATGGGCGCAGGAGTTCCTGGGCAGCAGCCCCCTCCAGTTCTTCTACGACCCCGTGGAGGGTGCACCTTGGGAGACGGGGGACACGCCGACCTGGATCTACAACCTGGCGGACCACCCCACGGACGTGCCCGCGTTCCCCCCGTCGCCTCTCAGCCGGCTGCGAGGCGACGGGGGGAACGACACGGACGGGCCCGACCCGGACGGGGATCTCGCTCCCTCCGGCGAGCTGGCGGTCCCCCTCCTCGAAGGGGTGCTGTGCGGCATCGACACCGCCCTCGCCGCGGTCAACGTGCCGAACGCCGGCTACGTGCCCGGCCTGCCCGAGGCCGCCGTCGTCGAGGTTCCCGCCCGTGCCGACGCGAGCGGCCTGCACCCCGCGAGCATGCCGTCGCTCCCGGAAGGCATCCTCGGGCTCTTGAGGACCCAGACCAGCATCAACCGGCTGCTCGTCGACGCGTTCGCGAGCGGCTCCCGCCGAACCCTGCTCCAGGCGCTGCTGCTGGACCCGACCACGCACTCGTACCGGGCGGCGGTTCACACCATCGACGAGATGTTCCGTCTCCAGCCGGACGTCCTGCCCCACATGGAGTGGTAGCGGGGTGGGAGTAGCGCAGAACCCGCCAGGCCGAACCGACCCCGACGAACCTCCTCGGCGTGGTACCGCCGCCCGACCGCACCGCAACGCCGCCGGAGTGGGCGCGGTGGGGATTCGGCATCGACGACGTAACGGCCGGGGACGGCCCCGTCATGAAGGGAATCACCGACGCCGTCGACCCCGACCACCCCGACCGGTCCGATTCCTGCGAGCGGAACGGGAAGCTCATCGTCCATCACGGCTGGGCCGACGCCTCTGGTCCTGCCGCAACCGACGGTCGCGCACTACCACGACGTGAGGAGCTGGTGCCTGCAGGTGCCGCCTGCGCTCTACGAACCACCGGAAAGGGCAATTGGTGCGGCTACCATCAACATCAAATAGTAGCCGAGCAGCTTACGCGACAGGACGAGGCGTTGCCAGATTGGTGCGCGCTCAGACGGAGAACTGTCGTCCATGCAGAAATCGACGCGCGTGGTATCAGACGACCGCACGTGATCATAAAGCACGCCGAGTCGGAGTTCCTTCCGGACGGCTTCGCCGTCAAGCGCCCAGTGGACCAGCGTGGACAGAATGGCGACCAGAATAACTCCGTGCGGGTCCAGCTCCGGTGCTATCAAGAGGCCGACCATGACAGCGAGGCTCGAAGTCTTGAGCCTCGCCGATTCGGACGCATGGCGACGGATCTCCGTCTGCAGGAACTCAAGATGCTTGAGCTTCCGTTCGTGCTGCATGCGCTCGTCCGCATCGGGCTCGCGCGGTGCGCCCCCATTTCCCGCGTCCTGCTCATCTGGCTTTGACATGATGATGAACGTAAGCACACAACAGGCGGAAAGGCATTGACTTCCGTCAATCCAGGGGCGCCACGTCTTGCGATCATGTCCGCTGGCGCTCTGGATTGGTCCACGACCCCGTGGGCAGGATGCGCCCTGGGGAGACGGGGAACCCGCCTACCCGGATCTCCAACCCGGCGGACGACCCCACCGACGTGCCCGCGTTCCCGGCGCGCCCCTCGGCCCGCTACGAGCAACGACGCGCGGACCCTGCCCGAACGGGGAACTCACTCCCTCCGGTGAGCTCGCGGGCCGCTCTCCTCGAAGGGGTGCTGTGCGGGATCGATACCTCCCTCGCCGCCGTCAACGTGCCGAAAGCGGGCTACGATGAGCGCCGCAAGGGCAATCAGACGGCATCCTCGGGGAGGCCGGGCACGTGGGACAACCAGCCACCCTGAACGTCGTGAATCTGGATCGAACACCGCGACCGTCAGTTCAAACTGGAGGCGCACTAACCCCACAAAGTGCACGCCTCAGCCTCAACGTCGGCCAGACCACCCCGCAGCGCACACTGTCGGCTGGCGCTCAGCGCGCCGTCGCGGTCTCGAAGCGCTCGACCGACGGTTGCGCGCTAGACGTTGCGAACTGCCGCGGCCATCGCCTCGCACGCCTCCCGCAGCACCTGGCGGGAAGAGGCCACGTTCATTCGCATGCGACCTTCTCCGCCGGCGCCGTAGCTGGAGCCGGGATTCAGATAGACGCCCGACTGGTGGGTCAGCCAGTCCCGGAAGTACTCCTCGGCGGTGCCGCCCTGCTCCGCGGCCTTCTCTGCGGCGCCGATGCGCTCCATGACCCTGCTGAAGTCCAGGAAGGTCATGAACGTGCCTTCGTTGCGGGTATAGCCCACGTCGGGCATGTGCTGCGCGACGAAGCTCTCGACGAAGGTGTGGTTGTCGTCCATGTACGCGTTGGCCTGGTCGAACCACTCCGCGCCGTCGCGATACGCCGCGGTGTTGGCCACGACGCCCAGCGTGCTGAGCTCCGCGCGGTGGAACTGGTTCACGCGCGCGAGCAGGGTGGGGCTCCTGGAGTAGTAGTAGGCGTTCTTCATCGCCGCCAGGTTGAAGGTCTTGCTGATGGCGTTGAAGGTCACGCTGTTGTTCACCACCGCCTCGTCCGGCACGCTCGCGAACGGGGTGTACTTGTGCCCGGCGCGGATGACGTCGGAGTGGATCTCGTCCGCGAGCACGACGACCTCGTGCTCGAGGGCGAGGCGGCCGATGCGGAGCAGCTCGTCCTCGGTCCACACGTTGCCGGTCGGGTTCTGCGGGTTGCAGACGATCATGGCCCGCACGTCCGCGGTCATCTTCGATTCCAGGTCGTCCCAGTCGATCTCGTAGCGCCCGTTCCGGTAGAGCATGGGGCTGTCGACGGTGTCCACCCGGGCGGCGCTGGCCATCGAATAGAACCCCGAGTACGCGGGTGTGGTCAGGAGCACCTTGTTCCCGATGGGCACGAACGAGCGCAGCGCCGCGATGACGCCCGGGTAGACGCCGTCGGAGATGACGATGGAGGCGGGGTCCAGGTCCAGACCGTGGCGCTCGCCGTTCCACTTCAGGATGCCGTCTCGAAGGGGTTGGGTGGTGCTCAGGTAGCCCCAGTTGTGATGCTGGATTCTCTCCTGCAGCGCCTCGGTGATGCACGGCGCGCACTCGAAGTCCATCGAGGCCACGCCCATGCCGTACTTGAACACGCCCTCGGGATACCGGAGGGCCGGAGAGTCCCACCGGGAACAGTCGGTACCGACACGATTGTAGGGCGTGTCGAAGTCGTACCTGCCGTCCGGCAAGCGCGGGATGCTGGTCGAGCCCGTCGAGCCGCCCGAGCCTTGCGCCGCCGCCGGGCTCGCGCCACCGGCCAAGCCGGCGGCACCGGCGATGGCGGTCGCGCCAGCGTTTCTCATGAAGGCTCTTCGATCGAGCCGGACGATGCCTGACATCGTAGTCCCCTCCCGTCACGTCAAAGGTAGAGTTGCGGCGGTACGACGTGGAACCGGCGCAGGTCCGTCGTGCCCCTGCGCCGGGACCTCCTCGAACACCTTCATCGCCGCTGCCATCTCCCCTCAAGGTAAAGTTGCGGCGGTACGCCGTGGGACAGGCGTCGCAGGTCCGTCGTGCCCCCCTACGCCAGGACCTCCTTGAACACCTCCATGGCCTTCGCCATCTCCTCCCGGCTGCCGATCGAGATTCGGCAATGCGTGGTGTGCAGCGGCGGGAAATCCCGGCCCACCAGCACCTTGCGCTCCAGGCACGCCTCGCGGAACTCCCGGGCGGGGCGTCCGATGTTGACGAAGATGTGGTTGGTGTTGGAGTCGGGCACGTCGAAGCCCATGTCGCGGAAGGCGGCGATGACGCCGTCGCGAATCTCGGCGTTCTCCTTCACTTCCTTGTCGATGTGCTCCGTGTCCTCGAACGCGGTGATCGCGGCTATCGCGCCCAGCATGTTGACGTCGCCCATGCCCCAGGCGTCGCGGATCTTGGCCAAGGTCTGCTCCTGGCCGAGGCCGTATCCGACACGCAGGCCGGCAATGCCGTGCGCCTTCGAGAAGGAACGGGTGACGAACACGCGCTCGTCCTCGAGCGCCAGGGGTACGGCGGTCTCGATGCTGCCGGGCCGTCCGTAGTTGATGTAGGCCTCGTCGACGTGAATCATGGTGTCGGGCGACTCACGCAGCACGCGGCGCACGAAACCCTCGACGGCTCCCGGTCCGTGTACCATGCCGGTGGGGTTGTTCGGGTTGCAGAGATAGACCAGGCCCGCGCCCTTGGACGCCTCCGCCAGCGCATCGAGATCGATGGCGAGCGAGCTGTCCAGATCGACCTCGATCGTCTTGGCCCCGATGCGCCGGGCGGTGGCCAGGCTGGTCGAGTAGGTGGGCATGGGGGTCACGAAGGCCCTGGTCGCCGAGCTGAACGCCCGCGCCGACCCCTGCAGCAGGGGGGTGGAGCCGGTGGCGAGCTGCACGTTGCCGGTACCGACCTTGTAGTAGCCGGCGATGACCTCTCTCAGCTCGTTGACGTGATCGGGCGAATAGCCGCGGCCCATGCGCTTGTTGGTGTGGTCGTGAATGGCCTGGACGGTCTTCGGGCCGGGGCCGCGGGCGCTCTCGTTCTGGTTGAGCTGGATGACGCCGCCGTCGTAGATGCCGGATTTCGCGGCCTCCCGGGTCTGGGCGCTGGCCCGCTTGCCGAACGGTGAAGTGCCGGTCAGGGCGCCGGCCGCGGCGCCCAGCGCGATGGTTCCCACGAATCCACGGCGTGTCGTCTTCATTCGATTCCTCCCTGCGGGACTCTCGGAACGGTGTCGAAGCGGGATCGGCACACCGATCCCGGGCTGTCACGAGCTCGGGCGTCCGACGGTCGACGTCTCCCGGGCAGCGACTGTCCTCGGGGGGACTCGCCCCGCAGCCGGCGCGGTGCCCGGATCGCCCGATGTTGTCCAAACCAGGAGCGATAGTCAAGCTCGAACGGACCCGCCAGGGGCGCACGGAGGCCACCCCGGCAGGATGGCGCCGCGGTCGGGCGGCGCCGCCGCGTCGAGGAGGTCCGCCGCGCGCCATGGTCCCGAGCAGGGGCCGGCGACAGGAGTCGGCTCACTTGCGATACCAGTCGTAGAACGCGTCCCCCGGCGGCACCTTCCGCCGGATGTCGACGATGATCGTCTCCCCCTCCCAGGTCGTGACGAGCTGCTCCTTCCGCACGTGCCCGTAGAGGAACTCCTCGACGAACTCGATGCAGCGGTACTCCAGGAGCTGCATGTTCTCCTCCAGCCGGCGGTAGAGCGGCATGGAGATCGTCCAGGGCTCGGTGAAGGTGTTCGGATCCTCGATGGTCACCTCGTAGTGGATGGCGTCGGCCGAGATCGGCGTGAACCGCTCCTCCAGCCGCAGCGCCTCGCTGTGGAAGTTGCCGGCCCGGTCGAACCAGTTCTTGCCGTTGAACTCGGTGACCTCGACCACCAGCGTGTCGCCCTCCCAGCGGCCGACCGAGTGCCCCATGTACGTCCAGTCGGGCGGCAGCTCGACGTCGTCGAGGTGGATGGTGCGCGCGGTGCTGGTGAACGCGAACGCCATCTGGATCTTGTTCGTGCTCTGCACGATCTGGAACGGGTAGGGCATGTACATCGCCCGCGGGATGCCCGGCAGGTAGCACTTGAGCTCGGGGTCGCGGTCGATCCAGTTGGCGGCGTTCTCCTCCTTGACGGCCCGCGCCGCCGGCGTGTACGGGATCCGGCCGTCGCCCCCCACGACGCCGAGCGAGGCGGGGACGCCGCCGGCCGCGCCGAGCGCCAGCACCGGCGCCGCCGGGACCTCGACGAAGTCGAACGGATAGGCACCCTGCTGCGTCACCATGCCGGGACGCGCGGCGTGGGCCTCCAGGTCCCAGTGCGCCTCGTTGTTCGCCTGCCAGATGCCGCTGAAGTCCGGCCGGCCGTCGACGGTGCGGACCACGGCCGCCGCCTGGTCCTGACCGGACGCGCCGGTCATCGACGCGGTGATGACGGCGGTCACGGCCGCCGTCACGAGCACCGCGGTGACTATCGAGCTTCCCAATACGAGTCGATTTCGCACGTTGAACCCCCTCGCCTGTCAATCGTCGCCGAACGCGGCCGCCGCGGTTGCGCTTCGGCCTCCGCTTGCCGCCCGAACAACCCTCGACTGCGGCCAGCACCACGGCGCAGCCGCCCGGCCGCCGGTCACCGGCGCAGCGGATTGACCTCGTCGCCCGAGTCGGCGAAGCCCGCGGCGAACCCGCCGCAACCGGCGCTGCACAGCGTGGCCGGATCGGGGCCGGTGCCCTCGGCGAACGCCTGCTCCTCGGTGCGCGCGCCCCTCAGCAGGGCGGGCATGCCGTAGTTGCCCTCGTGGCAGCGGGGCTCCTTGTAGATGCGGTTCAACTGGTCGCTCTGCCGGCCCAGCTCCAGCGCGACGGTCCACGGCGCCGTCCACGTCGTCGGGTCGTTCATCGTGACGATGTACTCCAGCGTCTCGGAGTCGACGCGGCGCCAGCGCTCCACCAGGTGCAGGTTCTCGCGCGAGCCCTGGTAGTCGGTCTTGGGCGTGAAGTTGGTGACGTCGACCACCAGCGTGTCGCCCTCCCAGCGGCCGCGCGAATCGCCCCACCACTGCCGGACGTGCGGCGGCAGGTGCGGGCGGTCGGTCACCGGGATGACCCGCTGCCAGCCCTGCCCCTGCCCGGTGTCGTAGAAGATCGACACGGTCTCGGGCGACTGCACGATCTGCAGGAAGTATCCGGCCGCGCCCCCGAAGTCGGGCAGCCGGGCCGACATGCACCGCTCGCCGAGGCCGCGATCCTCCGGGCCGTCCGACCGGTTGAACGACCCGCCCGCCGCGGCGCCCGTCGCCGGGTAGAACGGCGGCGGCTCGTTCCGGCGCGGCGACGGCGGGCCGTACTCGCCGCCCGCGCAGGACGGCAGGTTGTCGCGGCAGACCGAGGTGGCCTGCAGCAGCGCGAGCTGGTACTCGCGGATGGCGTCGCGCCGCGCCTGCGCCTCGGGCGTCAGCGGCGGGATGCGGCCGTCGGGCGGATCGATGATCAGCGACGTCCGCCGGCCCATGTACTTGTGCGACAGGTAGATGGCGGCGCTGTAGGCGCCGCCCACGTCCTGCTCGCTGCCGCGCTCGGCGTACCGGGTGTCCTGGTAGATGATGCGCGCCCGCTCCCGGTCCAGCTCGGCCCGCTGCTCGTCGGTCAGGAACTCCTGGTCGGCGAAGCGGGCGGGCCGCTCCAGCGGGATCTCGTAGTCGGTGGTCCAGATGCCCTGCAGGTCCGGCTCGCCCCACGGGGTGGGCGTGGCCGGCGTGGCGTCCGACCGGTCGGGCGGCTGCTGCGCCTGCCCTTCCACCGGCACCGGGGGCAACTGGAGAAGCACGGTGACGCCGACGACCACCGCCGCCACGCCCAACAGCTCCAGCACGCGTCGTGTCATGTCGAACCTCCTGTCACTTCGCCCAGGCGACCGCATCGCGGGGTGGGCGACCTGCGTCAACAAGGCACCGGGCAGCGCCGATTGTCACACGGCCTGCACCGCACGTTCGCCGTTGCCGCCGGGGAAAGGCCGACGGCTGTCAGGCGCCCGCGCCGCGCTCACCGGCAGGTGAAGTTCCCGGCCACCCAGTTCGCCGGGTCGTCGGCCCCGCCGGCCGGCCCGGTGTAGGCGGCGCGCTCGGGGAACGCACAGATGGGGCGCTCGTTGTCGATGACGCCGTCGGTCGCGTGGGTGGCGACGAGGGCGTCGGGGACGATGCCGCGCTCGACCCAGTCGACGAGCGGGGCGAGCCGGTCCCAGGTGTCGGGCCCGGCGCCGCCGCGGCAGTGGTTCATGCCGGGAGCCATGAAGAGCCGGGCCCGCTCGCGGGCGGCGGCCACGTCCCCGCCGAAGGTCGTGTCGACCACGTCCCGGTAGTACTGGACCGTCGGCTGCGGCACGACCAGGGCGTCGGCCCAGCCGTGGTAGACGATGAGCTTGCCGCCGTGCTCGAGCAGGAAGCGGGACAGGTCGGGGTCGACGGCGTCGGTGATCGCCTTCATGACGTCGCCTTTCCCGGCCGTCACGTCGTCGATGTCGAACTCCCACCACGCCCACTCCGGCGGGGTCCCGCCGCGGTCGGGCGGTGTCGCCACGTCGAGCAGGTCGGCCGGCGCGACGCCGGGGTCGGTGTCGTAGAACAGGTAGTTGAGGTGGTCGCCGCCCAGGCGCACCGCGCCGGGGGCGAAGCCGTTGCCGGTGTAAGGCACGAACAGGCCGGCCCACTGCCGCTCGGAGCCGAACGGCTTGCCGGCGTAGATGGGGCTTCCGTGCCGGTCGCGCGGCCCGGCGTGGAAGTCGGCCACGGTGCGAATCTGGGCCGCCGTGAAGCAGGCGTCGCCGTCGACGTCGCCCGGGCACCGGTGCGCGGCGAGGTCTCGGCGGGCGTCGAAGCCGCACGCGAGCGGATCGTCGATGACGCCGTCGCCGACGCCGTCGTCCCCGTCGCACGCCGCGAGCACCGCGTCGGCCAGGATCTCCAGCTTCCGGACGCTGTCGAAGCGCCCGTCACCGTCGGTGTCGAACGCGAGGGCGCCGGCGAAGTCGTCGCGAAACATCCGCTGCAGCAGCCAGACCCGCACCGCGTTCATGTCCTGGTAGTGGTTGGCGGGCGCCCCCGCCACGATGCCGTCGAAGTCGTCGGGGTACCGCTGCGCCTCCATCAGCCCCTGCCGGCCGCCGGTCGAGCACCCCTCGAAGTAGGAGAACTCGGGCGGGGCGCCGTAGTAGGACTGCACCAGCGTCTTCCCCGCCGCCGTCGTCAGGTGGACGGCGCGGTAACCGAAGTCGATCTCCGCCTGCCGGTTGTCGTGGGCGAACGACGACCCCGGCTCGGCCCCGTTGTCGTGGCCGGTGTTGCTGTTGGCCACCGCGTAGCCGGCCGCCACCCGGTGGTCGGCGAAGTCGAGGTCGCCGTCCTTCCCGCCGTCGCCCCACTTGAGGAACCGTCCGTTCCAGTTGCGCGCCAGGGGAAGCTGCGCGTGGAAGTGGATCGCCGGGGGGAGGATCCCCTTGACGTAGCAGTAGGAGACGCCGCCCGCATCGGCGAGGCCGGCGTGGAAGATGGTGAGGTTGCGCACGTGCAGCAGCGCCTCGCAGCCGGCGCGCTCGTCGGTCGCCGCGGGTGCCTGCTCCGCGCCCCGCGCCGCCTGCACACCGTGGTGAAGCCACACGGCGGGCGTCGCGGCCAGCAGAATGATGAGCATGCGTCGCATCGAAACCGCTCCTTCCTCGCGATCGAGCTGGGCTGAGCAGCCCTCCAGGCGGGGAGTCTCAGTCGATCAGCGCCGTATCGGGGAACTGCGCGTACCAGCCGAACCAGAACGCGCGGTGGGCGGGGACGCGGGGGCGCTGGTCGTTCGGGTCTGCGTCGCGCACCAGCGCGCCTTCGGTGACCCGCCAAGTCCCGCCCGCCTCGTCGGCCAGCCGCTCGGGGCCGAGATGCCGCGCGAAGCGGACGTCCCCGGCGTCGTAGACCCGGTTGGCGCCCTCCTCGCTCGTCACCGCGACGAGGCGGCGTCCCGCGAGCTCAAAGTGATGGACCCGGTTGCGGGCGAGGAACCGGGCGGTGATGGCGAGCGGGGCCGGCGCCCCGCCCCGCGCGGGGTCGTCGAGCCGCAGCGCCAGCACCTCCTCCTTGTTGGCGAGGCGGTCGTCGCGGCGCGAGACCGGGAACATCAGGTCGTCGGTGCCGAAGTAGCCGCGGTACGCCGCCCCCTCCGAGTAGTCGCGCCGGTGGCCGGTGTCGAGCGACAGCACCGTCGTCGCGGGATGGCGCCGCCGCCACTCGCCCCAGGTCGTCGTCACCACCGCCCGAGGGCTCAGCCGCAGCCCGCTGCCCGCGAGCTCGCCGACCACCGGCACCCCCTCGAACGTGTTCCACAGGCTGCGGGTCTGGTGGTCGAACATCAGCTTGTTCGAGCGGTAGAGGAGGCCGCTCGTGCCGAACTTCAGGTATCTCCCACCGGGCTCGCTCTCGAACGGAATCACCGTACCGCAGAGCGTGCAGTAGACGATGGTCAGCTCTACACCGCCGATGCGGTCGAGGGCCATTTCGTGCCAGGCGAGGATGCGCTTGGGATAGGCCCGCGCCTCACCGTTCAGGGCGATGCCGAACACGACGTGGTCGTCCTCGAGGTAGTCGGCGTCGGCGGCCTCGAGCCGGGACGGGTACTCCAGGGGCGGGATGCCGTTCACCCCGACGCCGCCCCACTCGATCTCGTCGAGCCGGATGCGCGACTCCACCCCCCGGGGGAAGAACTCGGCGAAACGCGGGTCGATCTGGCGGTACCAGAGGCCCTTGAAGAAGCCGTGGTCGGGATGGGGATCGTACGGCCGCCCCCACATCCACCGCTGCCACGCCTGGAGGTCGGCCCCGAAGCTCTGGCCGGTCTGCTCCTCGAGGAAGCCGATGAGGGTGAAGAAGCGGGCGAACCCCCGCAGGTTGGGCGGGCGCTGCAGCCACGCCATGTCCCAGACGATGCCCGCGTAGCCGTCGCGCCACCGGTCGCCGAGCTGCTCCAGCGCGTACTCGGCCTGCTCGGGCTCGCCCGCGCCGGCCTGCAGGAAGAGCCGGATGTCGGGGTGCCCACCCTCGGCCGGCTGCGCCGGAGCGGCGCCGGCCGCGGCCAGAAGGCTCAGGCCCACGCCCGCCAGCGCAAGAAGCTGCTTCACCATGGGGTCACCACCCAGGAAACCGAGTTGGAGTTCAAGCGCCAGTCTACACCCAGACTGACACGGTTCGTCCGGCCGCGACCCGGGCGTCATCGACGCTGAAGAGAATCGCCGGTCGTGTCCCCGGTCCCTCGGCAAGAGACTCGCCGACTCCACTTCACCGCGTTACAGCCCGCGGATCGATCACCGTCCCCTGACCGCGCCGTCGACGGCGCATCGGACGGCGCAGCAAGGGAAGACCGGCCCGGCGACACGCGCACGCCCCCGGCGGGAAGCGGCGGGCGGGACATCGGATCGCGCCCGAACCGGTGTACGATCGCCCGCACTCCACGCCCCCAAGGTCCGGGCGCCGGAGACCGGTTCCGAGACACGGAGGTTCCCCATGCGCCACTCGCCCTCGATCGTCGCGATGACGTTGCTCGCCCTGCTCGCCGGGGCCGCGACCACCCACGGCCAGCCCGGCGACGCTGCCGGTCCCTGGCAGACCTACGACACCTCGGAGGGCGAGTGGCGCAGCTACGCCGGCGACGTCCGCGGCACCAAGTACTCGCCGCTCGACGAGATCGACGCCGGCAACTTCGCGGACCTCGAGATCGCCTGGGAGTGGACCACCGTCGACCGCATGGTGAGCCGGTCGACGCCGGGCGGCGGTGAGTGGTGGGCGCCCCTCGACACCATCGTCGACTCGCTCGTCGCCGACACCCCGGACCTCTACCGGCCCGGCCACCGGCCGATCCTGAGCCGGCTGCAGGCGACGCCGCTGATGGTGGGCGGGGTGCTCTACTTCAACACCCCGCTCTCGCAGGGCGTCGCCGTCGACGCGACGACCGGCGAGACCCTGTGGGTCCACAACCCGAAGGGCTACGAGGAAGGCACCCCGACCATGAGCAACCCGTGGTCGCAGCGGGGCGTGGCCTACTGGACCGACGGCGAGGGCGACGAGCGCATCTTCTGGGGCACCGGCAACGGCTACCTGATCTGCGTCGACGCGAAGACCGGCCGGTCGTGCCCCGACTTCGGCGGCGGGAGCGGCCGGGTCGACGCCATGGTGGGGCTGCCGCGGGCCGACCGCGACGAGCGCGACTACCTGAACGCGATGCTCTTCGGCATCCACTCGCCGCCCATCGTGGTCCGCGACCGCGTCATCCACGGCTCGCACGTCGCCGACCGCCGCATCACCAAGGAGGCGGTGCCGGGGTGGGTGCGCGCCTGGGACGTCCGCACCGGCGAGCACGCGTGGGACTTCCACACCGTGCCCAACGGCACCGACGAGTTCGGCGTCGACACGTGGCTGAACGACTCGTGGCGCTACTCGGGCAACGCCAACGTGTGGTCGATGCTGGCCGGCGACAACGAGCTGGGCCACGTGTACCTGCCGACGGGGACGACGACAAACGACTACTACGGCGTCGACCGACTCGGCGACAACCTCTTCTCGGAGACCCTGATCGCGGTCGACGTCGAGACCGGGCAGCGGGTCTGGCACTTCCAGGCCGTCCACCACGGCCTGTGGGACTACGACTTCGCGACCCATCCGAACCTGGTCGACGTCACCGTCGACGGGCGCGACGTCAAGGCGATCGCGCAGGTCAGCAAGCAGGGCTTCGTCTACGCGTTCGACCGGGTCACGGGCGAGCCGATATGGCCCATCGAGGAGCGCCCGGTGCCGACGGAGACGAACATGCCGGGCGAGGTGCCGTCCCCGACCCAGCCGTTCCCGACCAGGCCGGCCCCGTTCGACTACCAGGGCGTGGAGATCGACGACCTCATCGACTTCACGCCCGAGCTGCGCGCCATGGCCCTCGAGGCGGTCGAGGGCTTCCGGCTCGGGCCGCTGTTCACGCCCCTCGACCGTCCCATCGAGGGGGTAACGCTGGGCACCATCATGCGCCCGCCCCCCGGCGGCACCGCCGGCTGGTCCGGCGCCGCCGTCGACCCCGACACCGGCATGCTCTACATCCCGTCGCGCAACCAGCCCGCCGTCGTGTCGCTGTACTCGCCCGACCCCGCCCTCGGGGCCACCGTGACCTACACCCACGGAGCGCCGGAGGCCGACCGCCTGGCCGGGCGCGCCCCGCGCCGCACCCCCCGCATGCCGCAGGGGCTGCCCCTCGTCAAGCCGCCCTACTCGCGCATGACCGCCATCGACATGAACACCGGCGACCACGCGTGGTGGGTGCCCACCGGCGACGGCGACCGCTTCCGCAACCACCCCCTGCTGCGCGACCTCGACCTGCCCCCGCTCGGCGGCGACAACGCCATCAACGGACCGCTGCTGACGAAGACGCTGCTGATCTACTGCCTCACCGCGGGGGGGAGCGACGGCGGGCCGCGCATCGTCGCCTACGACAAGACGAACGGCGCCGAGCTGGCGTCGGTGGACCTGCCGTCCGGCGCCATCGGCACCCCGATGACCTACGAGGTCGACGGCCGGCAGTACATCGCGCTGACGGTGGGCGGGGGGCCGAGGCTCATCGCCTTCGCGCTACCGGGCGGGGAATGACGGCGGATGCACAAGGACGCGTCGTGCGAGCGCGGGCGCTCGAAGCACGACGACCCGCGTGTGATCGCGCTCGCGGGAGCCACGTGCTGGTACAGGTATTGTGAACGGCAATGACGGTCCGCGGGGCTCGCCCTCGGTTCTCGTGAGGGAGGGTTCGGCCCCCCGTCGGCACGGTCGTTGCAGCGAGAAACGCCATGTGCAGTCGTCGCCGGCACGGACCCGACCGGAGACCGGTATCGCGACCACAAGCTGCCAGTCTGCACCTGAAACGGCGCAGACTCCCGTGGATTGACTGGGCCAAGCGTAGACCGTAGGCGAGCTCGGCGCGCTGCTGCAGGCCACCCGGCTCGGATCGAGGCGTTGGCATGGCCACAAGAACGACCGAGCGGGACACCACTGATTTCGTCTCGCCGGAAGAGCTGAACTTCGATCTGTCGAACCCCCGGTTCGCCGACGAAGAACCGTTCGCGACGGACGAGGACATCGTGCGCTTCCTGGCGCAGCACGTGGATGTCGACGAGCTACTGCAGTCGATCCGATCCGCAGGGTACGTCGACTTCGAACCGCTGATCGTGCAACGCGATGGCAGGATCGTCCTGGAAGGGAACCGACGGTTGGCGGCGTTGCGACTTCTGAGCGACGCATCTCTCAGGAGTAGACTCCGAATCCCCCTTCCCGAGGTCGACGATCCGAAAGCGCCGCCGACCCGCGTTCGCGTCAAGTGGGTCGACAACCGTACCGACGCCCGCGCCTTCATCGGGTTCAAGCACATCAACGGACCGTTCAAGTGGGACGCGCTCGCGAAAGCCAAATTCGCGGCCGAGTGGTTCGAGAGCGGCGGGAACATCGCGACGATCAGCCGTACGCTCGGAGACAGCCACAACACCGTGCGCCGACTCGTCAACGGGTGGTACGCCCTGAAGCAGGCGAGCGAAGACGGTTTCGATCGGGAGGATCGCTCCAAGACCCGTTTCGCGTTCTCGCACCTGTACACGGCGCTGACCCGCGCGTCGGTGCGCGAGTTCCTGGGCCTGACCCCGGAGGATCTGTCGGCGCCGCCACGACCGAACCCTGTTCCTCCCGAGAACCGCGAAGAGTTGCAGACGCTCATGTCGTGGCTCTACGGCCAGGAGCGGCGAGGGGAGCCGGCCCTGATTCAGAGCCAGAACCCGAATCTGAATCAACTCAGCGACGTTCTCGGGAATGCCGAGGCGCAACAGATGCTGCTGGCCAAACGGGATCTACAGGCCGCCTTCGAACGTGTCGAACCCCCGTCGTCGCGGTTCTCGGACGCCCTGATGAAGGCAGCCAAGCAATGCGAGGATGCGATGGCCGTCTCGGGCGCCTACGATGGCGACCCGACGCTGTACCGGGTCGCCGCGAACATGAACGAAACGACCGACAGTCTCGTCATCGTCATGCAGGCAAAGACCCGCGACAAGGGCAAGTGATGGCGACCATGTTCATCACGCCGCCAGAGCAGAATCACACGCGGAGCGCCAACGCCGACTGGATGGAGCTTCAGGCCCTGCGAGCCGCCGACCGGCGATCGACCGTCGGGGACATCATCGGGATCTTCGACATCAACGACGATGCGGCCGGCGCCCGCCCGAGTGACGACCCGCATGAAGAGTCGATTCTGGATGCAGGACGGAACCATCTCATCGACCATCTGTTCGACGAACTGCAGTATCGGGCGCGGGTGCTCGGTGACTCATATCCGTTCATCATCGAGACCAATCCGCCTGCGCTCGCCCGAATCCCAGACGTCACGTCGACGCCCGGCCGCGTCGTGTATCTCTTCTGTCTGCTGGCCTCAGCCATCCGAGAGAGGCGGCTCCAGCCCGTGGAACTGACCGCGCCCGCGCAAGCGCGAATCGCCAACGTGTTCCAGGTGTGCGCGTCCCTCGCGGCGGGGGGCTACATCGTCGGCGACGCGGTCTCCTTCGGTTTCCCACGCCCGGACGGCAGCGATTTCCGGTCCGCGCTCCGCGACACCTACCGGCGATTCGGAGCCGGGGTGGTCCAGCAGACGATACCGGCAGGGTGGCCGACTTCGGCAAAGGACGACGGGATCGACGTCATCGCCTGGCGGCACCACCCCGATCGCATGCCCGGAAAGCTCTATCTGCTCGGCCAATGCGCATCCGGACGCAACTGGCGCGAGAAGTCAGCGGTGGATCGGATACCGCAGTTCCACGGCTGGTTCACTACTCCGCCCGCCACACACTGCCTGCCGTCGATGTTCATTCCGTTCACGCTGCACCGCGACCTCCCGGACGATCCGACGACCACGTTCGACACGATGCTCGCCAACCGGCACCTTCGCGACGAACAGCGATACGGCATCGTTTTCGATCGATTCCGGATCGCGCACTTCGCAGACGCATGTCTGGACTCGGCGGCCGACGAATCCACTGGCGTGGACGGCCGGGACCGGTTCAACGACGTCGAGACGTGGGTGAAGACCCTGCTGGAGATTCCCGAGTTCATTGAATCGGCATGAGACATCCGCTCCACTCGATCTGTCCGTACTTCGCGATGTTCCCGGAGGACTTCGTCGCACGGCAGATCTACGCCTACACGCGGCGGGGCGATGTGATCTTCGATCCGTTCAGCGGCCGGGGCACGACCGTGTTCGAGAGCCTCCTGAACGGGCGTACGGCGGCAGGCGTGGACATCAATCCCGTCGCGGCGTGCATCTCGGGGGCCAAGGCGGACGCGCCGGCGCTGGCTTCAGTCGAGAGGCGGCTGCGTCGACTCGAGGAGATGCAGCGGCAGGCGCAGCCCGTCCCCACGCCTGCCGGCGATTTCTTCTCCGCGTGTTTCCATCCGCGGACGCTCCAGCAGCTTCTGTTTCTGCGGACTCGACTCGACTGGGAACGCACCCGCGTCGACCGCTTCATCGCCGCGGTCGTGCTGGGCTGCCTGCACGGCGAGTCGCACAAGTCGCGCAATTGCCTGAGCAACCGGATGCCGCGCACCATCAGCACCAAGCCGGACTATTCGGTGCGCTGGTGGACGGAGAAGGGGTACTCGGCGCCCGAGCGGGACGTGTTCGCGGTAGCGCATCGCATGGCTCGTTACCGGCTGCAGCATCCCCGGGCGCCGCTACGGGGCGCCGTCAGGCGCCGGGACGCGCGTCGCGCCGCCGCCGGTTTCCCGAAGCTGCGGGGCGCCGTAGCCCTGATGGTCACATCGCCGCCATACCTCGACACGACGCACCATGCCGAAGACCAGTGGCTCCGGTTGTGGTTCCTCGGGGGGCCCGAACGGCCCACCTCGCGGACGGCCGGCGACGACCGCCACACGAACCTCGGGGCGTACTGGCGGTTCCTGACCGAGGCTTGGGCGGGCTGTGCAACGCTGCTACGAGACGACGCCGTCATCGTTGTCCGAATCGGCGGCACGCGCGTCGACAAGGACGATCTCCTGGCTGGACTCCGGCAGTCGCTCACCGACGGGCTCGCCGGATTCGAGGTCCGCACGCTGCATGCGGGCGCCACGACCGCCATCAGGAATCGGCAGACCAACGTGTTCCGGCCAGGAACCACGCGGGACCGATTCGAACACGATTTCGCCTTCAGCCTCCAGTGACGCAAGGACACCGTCCCGAGACGCGTTCCGGCCAACGAGCCATGGGCTGCGGGCCGGCTCGGCTCGCCGTATCGCGGATGCCGGGCGACGCGGCAACGGCCGGGGCGGTGAACGGCTGGGAGCGACCGCGTCGCGGCGGCAAACGGTACCGGGACGGGATTGGCTGGGAGGCAGGGATTCGAACCCCGATTCCACGGTCCAGAGCCGCGTGTCCTACCATTGAACGACCTCCCAGCAATGGCAAGACTCCCATTATACCGTCAGAGCCGGTTGAGCTGGAACTTCTCCAGGGCCGCGGCCTCGGCCAGCCCCTCGCGGGCCTGCGCCTCGATCTCGGGATCGGGGTCGAGGGCCAGGGCCTCGAGCAGGTGCTGCCTGGCCGCGGTGGGCTCGCCGAAGGTGCGCATCTGCAGCAGCCCCGCCCCGAGATGGGCCGCGGCGGTGGTGGACGAGACGGGATGGTCGCGGACATGCCGTTCGAAGAGGGCGAGGGCGGCGTGGGGATGTCCCCCGGCCGCCATCCACGTCCCGAGCATCATCGAGTGCCGCTCCCCGAGGAGACGCCGGGTCTCGGCCGACGACAACTGGACGTAGCGCCGCGCCGCGTTCTCGAAGTCGCCGTCCTCGACGAGGGCGGCGATGGTGCCGGGCGGCGGAGGCGCGGCATCGTGGTCCGCCGCCCCGGCCGGCGCGGATCGCGCGGACCGCAGCCTGAGGTTGACGATCCAGGCGGCGAGGAGACCGACGAGGAACCCGCCGAGGTGAGCGCCGTGGGCGTCGCTGCCGGCCCCCGCGCCCGCCGACACCAGGAACGGCAGCAGGTTCTGGACGAGCACGAAGAAGGCGAGGACGGCGCGCGCGGAGATGCGCACGACGTTCATGAAGAACGGGAACACCATCACCCAGAGTCGGACGCGGTTGCGGGGGAACCAGACGAAGTAGAGGCCGGCGAGGCCGAAGATGGCGCCCGAAGAGCCGAGCAGGGGGGCGTCCGTGCGGCCCGACAACAGGGTCTGGAAGGCGGTGGCGGCAATCCCGGTCCCGACGTAGGCGGCGAGGAACCGGGCCCGGCCCAGCCGGTGCTCGACGTTGTCGCCGCAGATCCACAGGAACAGCATGTTGCCGAGGAGATGGAGGAACCCCGCGTGCAGGAACATGGCGGTGAAGAGCGTCGCGAGGCCGGGCTCGGCCGCGCGGAACCCCCACCGGTAGACGAACAGGTCGTACGCGGTGATCTGCAGGTACATCGCCGCGACGTCGCCGCGCGAGACCGGTTCCCCCAGCGCCTCGACCCAGGCGCGCAGATACTCCTGGACCATCGGGTCCGCCCACTCCGGACGAACGGATCCGAGCGGCAGGGTGATGAGGACGTAGGCGGCGCAGTTGACGAGGATGAGGGCGTACGTCAGCAGCGGCGTTCCGGGCGGATTGGGCTCGTCCCCCAGCGGCAGCACGAACATGGCTTCCCGCCGATTCTACCTGCCGGCAGCCGCTCCGGAACGGGGCGACCCGCGGCGGCACCATGACCGGACCGTCGACCTCGCACCTGTGCGGGCGGCTGACGCGGCGGCGCTTCCTCGAGGGCGTGGCCGCGCTCGCCGCCGCCGATCCGCAACTCGGGCGCGTGGTGGCGCGCTTCGGACCGCCGGCCCTGCGGACGCGCAAGCCGGGGTACGAGGCCCTCGTGCAGATCGTGCTCGAGCAGCAGGTGTCGCTCGCCTCGGGGCGGACCACCTTCGCGCGGCTGCGGGACGCCTGCGGCGGCGAGATCACCCCCGACGCCGCGGCCGGCCTGGGCGCGCCGGCGCTGAAGGCGGCCGGGGTCAGCCGGCAGAAGGCGGGCTATTGCCAGGAGATCGCCCGCCGCATCCTCGACGGCGACCTCGACCTGAAGGCCCTGGGCCGCGCCGACGACGACGCGGTCCGCGAGCGGCTGATGCGCATTCGCGGCATCGGACCGTGGACGGCCGACATCTATCTGATGACGGCGCTGGGCCGACCCGACGTCTGGCCCGACGGCGACCTCGCGCTCGCCGCGGCGGCGCAGCAGGTCAAGAAGCTGGGGGAACGGCCCGACGCCCGTCGCCTGCGGGAGATGGCCGCGGACTGGGCGCCCTGGCGGACGGTCGCCGCCCGCATCCTGTGGCATCACTACCTGTCTGAGCGGGCGGCGGGGTGAAAGCACCGTCGGCGCCGCCAACCGGAAGCGCTCCGGCGGCGTCCGGCACCTGTCGGAGGGGGCGGCGGGGCGAAGGACCGTCGGCGCCGCCAGCCGAAAGCGCGCCGGCGGCGGCCGGCAACGGGCTCCGTCGGGGCCGGCCGACCGGGCTTGCGACCCGGCGGCCGGCCGCACCGGGAGGACGCGGCTACTGGGTGAGGCCGGCGCCGCGGTAGCTCAGCGAGGCGTCGTACTCGAGGACGGTCCGTTCGACGCTGGTCACGACGCCGACCAGCTCGCTCAGGGCGCGGGCGGCGTCGGCGTCGCCGAAGGCCCGGAGAATGCCGCCCCGCGACAGCTCGTCGTAGTTGCGCAGGTTCTCGACGATCTGCCAGACCACCGGCCCGGGTCCGAACTGCCGGTGATAGATGCCGAAGATGACCCCGGCCTGCCGGAAGCTCTCGTGATTGTCCCGCAGGAACGCCTCGAACGCCGGCGTCTGTCCGGGGGCGATCTCGAGGTTGGTGACCCGCGCGATGGGCAGGCCGCTGACGTCGTCCGACTCAACGCTGAGGTCGCCGCGGTAGAGCACCGCAAAGCTCTGGCGCGCGTCGGTGTACTCGCGCAGCCTCTCGAGCACGCGGTCGAGCTGTCGCGCGCTACGGAACCCCTGGGCCAGGGGACCGCCCGCGTCCAGGCTGAAGAAGCCGGAGAGCGGGTGCACGAAGGTGCGCTCGTACAGCGATCCGAACGCGCCGGTCACCCACGCCGAGCGCCACGGCACGCCCGCGCGCTGGAGGGCGGGGTTGATCTCGTCCTGGTAGAGCTCGCTGAAGTCGTCCAGCCGGTCGGGCTTGACCTGCACGATGTCGACCTCGTACCACACCTGATCGCCCTGCGCCCGGGCCTCGGGCACAGTCCCCAGCGCCGCGAGCGCCGTCACGAGGCTCGCCGCCATCCATTTCTGCACGTTCATCGTTCTCCTCCTCGGTTTCCCGACCGGTCTCGCCCCGTCCGGCCGCCGTCGTTGGACGACCTGACGCGCGCGGCCCGGTCCAACCATCGGTCGCTCTTCCCTGCGCCGACCGCGCCAGACTGCCGCATCGACCACTCGGCCGGGCGGAAATCCCGCGATCCGCCAGCCGGCCGGGCCGGTCCCGCGGGAATCCGGACCGCCCTACGGAACGGCTTCCGTCACGACGACCTCGACGTGCGCCGTCGTCCAGCAGCACTGGTCGCCGCCGCCGCCGGCGCCGGAGACGTCGTTGCCGGTGGCCATCAGCCGGTAGCGGCCCGGCTCGCTGAAGGTCGCGGTGGTCAACGTCTCGCCGCCGGCGACGTCTTCGAAGGTGTGCGTGAGCTCGACGCCCGCGTCCCTGCCTTCCGCCCCGAACGTCACCTCTCCGGGCCCGCGGTACTTCTTCCAGGTCAGGCTGACGGGAGGCCGCCGGCGACGCCCGCGACGCTGCTCGGGCTCGATGGTCAGCGGCCGGTCCGTCACCGTGGCGAGCAGCCCGAGCGGCTCGCCCACCGTCGTCGACCACGTCGCCGCAACGCCGTGCGGCGGCCCCTGGACCTCCGCCCCGTCCGCCCCGATCCGCAGCGTCGGGGGCACGTTGCCGTTCGCCTGGTTCAGGAACGGGTCGGTGTAGTAGGCCGGGTTCGCCCAGAACGCGATCTCCGAGAGCTGATTGTTGACCCGGACCGTCCAGGTCAGCCTCTCCTCGGCCTGGTCTTCGCGCACCGTGATCGAGAACACGCCCCAGTTGCGGCCCGGCAGAAAGTGGGTCGGCTGGCCCTTGTCGGCGTCGCCCGGCCCGAGGCGGTTGTCCTCGCCGACGGGGATCTCGACCGCCTCGTCGTTCCGGTTGTAGTAGCCCAGGAGCAGCGTCAGGCTCCCGTCCGCGTTCCGCGACCACCCTTCGTAGGCGGGCCAGATGGCCTCGCCGGTGCTGCCCCTGGGCTCGAGGGCGAGCGGTGTCCGGGGCGGCTGGGCGGCGGCCGACACCGCCAGGATCGCGACGGTGCCGATGGCCGCGAGAACGGTCACGGTACGGAACGAATGCATGGGACGTGCTCCAACCGACTGAACGGGCGTCTTCGCGCGACACCCCAGTTCCGGAAGCCGCGGCCAAGCCGGGGGCCGGTGGCGAAAGCCCCGCTCCATTCGACGGGCGAGGCGCAACACGGGTTCGCCACGGCCCCCCGACACCGCCGCTTCCGGCCCCGCCGGCACCGGCCCGAGGCGGCACGGCCGGGCCCCGGAGACGCGAAAGGCGCCGCCCCGTCGTCAGGGCGGCGCCCCTCTCAAGAATCTCGACGCGCCTAGTCGTCGCCGCGGGCGGCCAGCGCCTCCTCGCGCTTCGTGACCTCCGCGGCGTAGTCGTCCTCGTCGAAGTAGGTCACGTTGACCCACGCGTGGGCCATCTCGTCCACGGTGCGGTCGCCGTAGCCCACCCACACCTCCGGGTCGGGATTGGCCCGGTTGGCGCTGGTGTTGTCGTGCCACGCGGTCACCTTGATCAGGGTGCCCCTGGGCAGCAGCGGCGCCGCGTCGTCGTCGTAGACGTAGGTGTTGTGCCAGTTGAAGTTGAAGTCGCCCACGTGGCTCAGCAACTGGCGGCGCCCGTTCGGCAGAATCGCCTCCATCGACATCGCCTTCCCGCGCAGGTGCATGTGCGGCTGATAGCTCTCGATGCGGGCCCCGCGCTGCAGCGGGAAGAAGCCCTCGGTCACGGAGATCGTGTTGGGCGGGATGTCCACGCCGCCGGCCCCCATGACGTGCAGCACCTGCCGGTGCTCGGGGGTCTGGTCCTCCGGATAGAGGTAGACGCCGAGCTGCGCGCTGTCGGTGATCTCCTCGCCGGCCGCCGAGTAGTGGATGTCCCACTGGATCTCGGAGTCGGGCAGCATGAGCTTGCCGGCGCCGGGGCGCATGATCTCGCCCTGCTTGCCGACCGCCCACTCCATGAACGTGCCGGCGGTGCGCGACCGGTCGAACCCCGCCGCCGAATTGGCGGCGTTGGCCTGCCGGATCGCCGGGTCCGTCTCCTCCTGCACGAGCCGGGCGATGGCGTGGTGGGTGATCTTGCGGCCCGCCACCGTCTTCGGGCGGATCTCGATGGCCCGCGCCCAGCGCTCCTCGGTCAGCCCGGTCGGTGACCGCGGCTTCCACCACGCGTCGTTGGCTTCGGCCTGCATGGTGAACGGGGCCGACTCGATGACGAGGTCGGGCGGCCCGTCGAAGCGCTCGGCGAAGTACCACTTCGACTCGTCGGGCCAGTCGACGGCGGCGGGCATGTCGGCGGGGTTGCCGCGCGGGGCGCCGCCGTCGACCCAGCGGACGACGGTGTCGATCTCGGCGTCGGTCAGCGACCGGTCGTTCTGGAAGGCCTGGATGCCGACGGTGCGGTCGATGTGCCACGGCGGCATCTGGCGGGTCTCCACCCGTTCCCGGATGGACCGCGCCCACGGCCGCGACTCCTGGTAGGTCACGAGCGACATCGGCGCGATGGAGCCCGGCCGATGGCACGCCTCGCACTTGGCCTGGAAGATGGGGGCGACGTCCTTGGTGAACGTCGGCACCGCCTCCTCGGCCGCCGTCGCCGCGGACGGGGCGGCGGCGGCGACACCGGCGGCGAGCAGCAGAACTCCGAGGCCTTTCCACGTGCCGTTCTTCATCGCCCTCATCCTTTCAGTCCCGTATCTCAGTCCCGTATCGCATTCCCCGCGGCCCCGCTCGGGCCTCCAGCCCGCGGCTACCGTTCCCCGCGGCGCTGCACCTGGAACCGGTCCCACAGCTTGGCGCCTTCGACGTGGAGCCCGTCGCCGGCCGACACGTCGCCCCCCAGCTCCAGGTACCGGTCGGACGCCGGATCCCAGGCCGGCCACGCCGGCAGACCGGGGCCGTTGGGGTCGCCGGTGGCCGCGAACCTCGTCCAGTAGGCCCGCATGGTCTCCGACAACCCGGTGTCGACCTCGGTGTAGTCGCCGAGCGGAGACAACCCCAGCCGCCGCTCGCCCGGCTCGTCGCTCGTCGTCAACGTGCCGAAGACGTAGACGAGCTCGGCCGCGTGGTGCGCGCCGAGCGCCTCGCCCCAGGGGGTCGGAGGCACCCGCGTGAAATGATACATCCATACGGGCGCAACCGCCGACTGGTGTCTGGCGTGCGCCCGCACCGGCCCCGCGAAGTACAGGTCGTGGTCGAACCCTTCCCGCACCGTCCCCGCGGTCACGTCGTAGTGAGCCAGCACATCGGCCGCGAACTCGTCCGGGTACACCGACTCGACGTGCTCGACGAAGGTCTCGGGGCCGTCCATCGAGAAGCCTCGCGTCATCAGCGACCCCTCGTTGCCGTTCATCCCCACCACGAGGGGCACCGGATGCTGCCGGCCCTCGGCGTACATGGCGAGCGGGTCGTCGGAAATCGTCCAGCCGTCGACGTTCGGCGCCCAGACGTGGCCGGCGCGCAGGAGCGGGCTGCCCGCCCCCGCCCGGGTCGCCGCGAGCACCTCGCCGGCCGAGGCCGCCCGCATCTTGGCTCCGCTGGGCGCCCAACCAACCCTCCACGAGTCCGCGCCGTTCTACGGCGCAGACCCCTGGCGGCCGGTCACTGCCCCTCCGCCGCCCGATCGCGTCTGACGGCGCCCTCCAGGATCACCGCCATCGAGTAGTTCCCCTCGTGACAGGCGTACTCGAAGATGGGGTCCGGGTTGCGCTGCATCGGCACCTCGTAGGTCCACGGCCGTGTCCACGTCGACGGGTCGTCGACCGTCACCACGTAGCGCAGCACGTCGGGCCCCTCGCGGGTGAAGCGCTCCGTCAGGTGGAGGTCGGCGCTGGCCCCGCCCCGCATGAAGCTCGTCTCGCGCAGGAAGTTCACCGTCTCGACCACCAGGGTGTCGCCGTCCCAGTAGCCGCGCGAGTCGCCGGCCCACTGCCGCAGGCCGGTGTGGGGGCGGCCGTCGAGGGGCACGACGCGCGGGTTGTGGTTCATCTCGTTGTAGATGACCACCGTGTCCGGCGTCTGGAAGAGCTGAAAGTTGTTGTTGTAGCCGCCCGGGGTCATCGGCGGGCCCGAGTTGAACCCGGTGATGCACCGCACCTGCAGGCCGTTCGGGCCCAGGTCGTCGACCCATCCCCCCGGCGTCGGCTCGTGGGCGCCGGTGTTCGCCCGCGCCTCGGCCACCGCCGCCCGCGCCGCCTCGGCCTCCGGCGTCAGGGCGGGGATGCGCCCGTTCGGCGGGTCGACGACCAGCGACGTCCGCCGCGTCGCGATCACGGACGTTCCGCGGTCGAACCAGAAGTTGTTGTACGACCCCGGCGCCCCATCCACCCCGCGGTCCACGTTGCCGCTCTCGTCGACCTCGGTGCGCCGCGCCGCCCGGGCCGCGAGGTCTTCGTTCCGGGCCACCGCCGCCTGGCCGCGCTCGGCCGCCTCTTCCTCCGTCAGGAACTCCTGGTCCGCGAGGTCCCGCGGCCGCTCCATCGGGGTGATGGTCCGGAAGTCCCACACGCCCTGCAGGTCCGGCGCCCCCCACGCCGTCCGCAGCGCCTCCTGGGCCGCCACCGGCCCCGCCGCCACCGCCCCGCACACCAGAACCGCCAACGCGCCCGCGAGATGGCCCCGTGTCATGCGTTCCCTCCCTGTCAATTCCTATGCCGGCACTCAGCCCACCCATGATATCCCTTGGCGGCGGCCAGTACGCATCTGACGTTGCATGACGTAGAGAGAGCCGACACAATGGGAGAGAGCATGGGAGTCGCCGAGTTCAAGGCGGCGTGCCTCGGATCATTCGGCAGATGGACCAGGACAGAAAGCCGGTGGCCGTTACGAACCGAGAGCGGCCGGTGGCCGTGCAGACTCCGCCTCCGCCCAAGCCCGCCGACCGGCCGTCCATCGTCGGCGCAATGCGGGGCACCGTGCACCGGTACGACGATCCGTTCCTTCCGGCGGCCGATCCATCCGACTGGACCGCATCAGGGTGATCCCGAACGTACGGCGCGCGGCGTCGTTCCGATGTTTCAGCGCCGCTACTCGTCCAGCCCGAACGTGTAGACGGTGTTGCCCACCGCCAGCGTGACGTACTGGGCGCCGTCGACGGCGTAGGTCATCGGGTTGGCGTTGACCGGGCCCCCGAGGGGGATGTGCCAGAGCTCCTCCCCGGTGTCGGCGTCGAGGGCGAAGAAGTAGCCGTCGACGGTGGCGCTGAACACGAGCTCGCCGGCCGTGGCGAGGACGCCCGAGCGGGCGCGCGGCTGCATCTCGAACTCCCAGCGGATGTCGCCGGTGGCGGGGTCGATGGCGCGGATGGCGCTGCGGTAGTTGTCCATCGGCTGGGGCGACTGCACGCCGCCCGCGGTGTAGCGCTCGCCCTCGACGTAGTCCTCGTCGCGCAGGAAGAACTCGCCCTCGCCGTCGAACGAGTTGACGTAGAGGAGCCCGGTGCGGGGGTTGAACGCCGGCGACCACCAGTTGGTGGCGCCGCCCGCGGTCGGGGCCACCACCGTCCCCTCGGGCGAGGGGAACATGCCGGGCACCCGGATGGGGCGGCCGGTCGAGTCGAGCCCCTCGGCCCAGGTCTGCAGGGCGAACGGCTTGCCGAGAAGGAACTCGCCCGTCGCCCGGTCGAGGGTGTAGTAGAAGCCGTTGCGGTTGGCCCAGAGCATCGCCTGGCGCGGCTCGCCGTCGAACTCGATGTCGGCGAGGACGGGGATCTGGATGGCGTCCCAGTCGTGCACGTCGTGGGGCGTGAACTGGAAGTACCACGCCATCTCGCCGCTGTCGCCGTCGAGGGCGAGCACCGAGTCGGCGTAGAGGTTGTCGCCCAGTCGCATCTCGCTGCCGTAGTCGGGGCCGGGGTTGCCGGTGCCCCAGTAGACGAGGTTCAGCTCGGGGTCGTACGAGCCGGTGATCCAGGTCGGCGACCCGCCGGTCCGCCACGAGTCGCCCAGCCACGTGCGGTTGTCGGGGTGGTCGGGCCCGGGGATGGTGTAGGTGCGCCATGCGCGCTCGCCGCTCGCGGCGTCGTAGGCGTCGAGGAAGCCGCGGATGCCGAACTCGCCGCCGGCGATGCCCGTCACCACCCGGTCCTTGACGATGAGGGGGGCCGCCGTCTTGCTGTAGCCGCCCCGGTAGTCGGCGACCTCGGCGTCCCACACGAGGTTGCCGCTGCGCGCGTCGATGGCGACGAGGTGGGCGTCGAGGGTGCTCATGTAGAGGGTGTCGCCGAGGATGGCGACGCCCCGGTTGTTGCGCCCGCAGCAGATGCGCAGGTCGTCGGGGAGGGGGTGCTCGTAGCGCCAGTAAGGGCGCCCGGTGGTCGCGTCGACGGCGGTCAGGTTGCTGGGCGACTCGGTGATGAACATCACGCCGTCGACGACGAGCGGGGTCGTCTCGGCCCGGTCGAGCTGGCGGATGCTGTAGGCCCACTTCAGCTCGAGGTCGGCGACGTTCGACCGGTCGACCTGGTCGAGCCGGCTGAAGCGCTTGCTGTCGAGGGTGCCGCTGTACATCAGCCAGTTGTGCGGCTCGTCGGCGGCGGCGAGCAGGCGCTCCCAGGTGACGGGCGCGAACTGGGGCACGCCGGCTCCGGCGTCCGGCTCCTGGGCGGCCGTGAGGGTCGAGGCAGCGAACACGACGGCGGCGGCGAAGATGGCGACCCGCTTCATGGCTTCAAGCTCCCTGTTCCACCAGCCTTGTTCTCCCGACAGCTGCCGCGATTCTAGATCAGACGAGCCGTCGAGACCGTTGTACCGGGTCCTGATCGCCCGCCGACCCGGGTTGACTGCATGCGGCCGTGTCAGTCCACATCATCCCAATCGGCATCACGACGAGACACATCCATTCGTGCATGCAGCACCCGCGCGATGCTGACGCCAGCGTCGCGCGGCACGTAGAACACAATGTGAAATTGGCACTCGTGTCGTCTCATCCCGGGCGCAATCCGGTCAGCTCGGCGGCCGAGCATCGGGTACTCCCCCAGATGTTCGAAGCACGCATGCAGGCCGTTCAGGTACTTCCTCGCCGCCGCCAACCCATGCTGCTCGATCGTGTACTCGTAGATGCCGCCGAGATCAGCGGCCGCCTTCCGCGACAGCCTATAACCGCCCATCGCTCCTAAGCCGGGCCTCGACCTCCTCCATGATGGAGGGAACCGTCTTCTCGCTCGGGCCGCTCTCGAGACCTTCCAAGACCGCGGCCTTGAGCGCCTCGAGCTCGGAGTTCCGCTCCCGATCACGGCGAATCAGGTCCCGGATGTACTCGCTGTCGTTCGTGAAGTGGCCGGCGGCGATTCGAGCCTTGACCCACTGATCCTGCAGGTCAGTCAGCGTGATGGTCTTGCGCACAGTTCCCATTTGCACCTCTTGAGGCGAGACATCATACTATTGGTGCACGATAGCACATTTGCGGATGTGGACGCGCCTGGGAAACGGCTGAATGCAGGGCGGCGGGCGTTCGTACCACCGGGGCGATGGGCCAAGACGGCTATCCCGGTGATGATCACCGACTGTCAGACGAGGAGGCAGGACATGGCGGCGACCTCCACCCGGTACGAGCCGGACTACGCGGTTCCGCCTGGTCAGGTTCTGCAGGAGCGCCTCGACGCTCAGGGCATGACGATCACCGAGTTCGCGAGACGGTGCGGCCGCTCGGCGACGCTCATCAGCAGAATCGTCGCTGGCAGGGCGCCCATCGAGACCCGAACCGCCCTTCAGTTCGAGACTGTACTCGGCGTGGATGTCGGGATTTGGCTCGGGATCCAAACGGACTACCGACGGCAACAGACACGTGGGGCCGCAGCCGGAGAGTCGGCCTGTCGCGTCACCGCGGCTCGCTCAGCGCGGCCACGAACGCGCGCACGCGGCGGGCGTTGACGCCGAGGTCGCCGCCGCCGACGCGGGACAGGGAGCGGACGTCGACGCGGCTGCCGGCCTCGCCGGCGGGGGCGACGCGGACGACGATGTCGTCGGGGAACCCGAACCAGAACGAGCGGTCCGTCGCCTCGATGCGGAGGGCGTCGGCGTCGTCGGCCAGGAGCTCCCAGCCCAGGTCGCGGACCACCGCGCGGGCGCGGTCGAAGGCGTCGGCCGGTGCCGCCGCCAGCATCGCCGGTGCGAGGTCGGGATAGGCGGCCCGCTGCTGTTCGGAGACGGCCGGGTCGTAGTCGGTGCGGCCCGGCGTGTTCAAGGGGACCGCCGCGACGAACGCCGGTGGGTCGTCGATGTCGGTGGTGATGTCGTGGATGGGCGGGGCGCCGCCGGCCGATAACAGCGCCGCGAGCGGAAAGGCGCCCACGACGACGGCGGCGGCGAGGGCGGCGGCGGCCTCGCGGTCGCGCAGCCCCGTCCGCCGGACGATCCGCAGCACCAGGAGGAGTCCGCAGACGGCGGCCGCGAGGAAGCCGCCGGCGAGCAGCAGGAAGGCAAGCCCCAGCGGCACGCCGAGGCGATAGGCGAGGGGCGCGAGGACGACGGCGGCACTGCCCGCCGCCGCGCCCCGCACCGCCCAGGACTTCATCTTCATTGCGCGGCCATGCCCGTGTAGGTGAACTTCTGCGCCCGGCGGCCGCGCTGGGCCTCGGCCGTGTAGAGGTTGCCGTCGCTGTCGGTGTCGAGGTGGTGCAGGGCCTGGAACTCGCCCGGCGCGGGGCCGTTGGCGCCGAAGGTGTCGAGCACCTCGAGGGTCGCCCGGTCGATGACGTGGATATGCGAGTTGCCCTGGTCGGCCGAGTACATGAACCGTTGCTCGGCGTCGGGCGAGAACGCGAGGCCCGCCACCGTCGAGGCGCTCTCCGCCCCCGGGTTGACGAACCCCTGCGTGCGGTAGGTGCCGTCGAGGTCGAACACCTGCACCCGGCTGTTGCCCCGGTCGGCCACGTACACCAGCCCGTCGCTCGAGACCTCGAGGCCGTGCACGATGCCGAACTGCGACGGCCCCCCGCGGTCGTCCGGCTCGCCGGTCCCCTCGGACGTGTCGAGCGGCTCGTTGGCGAACGCCCCCCACATGCGCCTGTACTCGCCGCTCTCGGCGTCGAACACCACGACGCGCCGGTTGCCGTAGCCGTCGGCCACGTACACCTCGCCCCCGTGCACGAACGACTCGGCCGGCCGCATCGGGCTCGCGGTGTCGTCGTTGCCGCTGCTGCGGGCGCGCCCGCCGATCTGCAGCAGCAGCTCGCCCTCGGGCGTGAACTTCAGCAGCATGTCGTCCGACTCGGGGGCGCCGCTGTTGCCGCCGACCCAGACGTTGCCGTCGGGGTCGACGTGAATGCCGTGCTCGTTGGCGGGCCAGTCGTAGCCGTCGGCGTCGCCGCCCCAGGCGCGGACGAACGTCCCGTCCTTCTCGAACGCGATGACCGGCGGGGCCGGCGTCCCCTCGTCCTCTCCCACCGTTCGGGGCCGGTGCAGCACCCAGACGACGTCGTTCGAGTCGACCGTCACCGACGACACCTGGCCGGTCACCCAGTCGTTCGGCATGTTCGGCCACGACGCGTCGACCTCGAACTTCGGCACGCCGCCCTGCGCCTCCGAGGCGAGGACGACCGGGCCGTGCCTGACGCTCGACAGCACACCGAGGATGACGAGCAACGCGACGACCGACCACTCGGCGATGATTCTGCAGCGCATGTCTCCTCCTTCCGGTCTGGCGAACGATGGCGACGGCGGCTTTCCGTGTCGATTGCCCCGTTCGATCCTCGGCCCGCGGGAGCGTGACCGCACGAAGCCCGGCGCCGGCGGGACCAGCCGCGCCGCGGGATGGGGATGGCCGGTCGACCCGCGGTCAGCGGGCGGCGCGGCCGACGTAGCCCTGGAACGTCCGTTCCACGAAGTCGTCCACGCCCGGCACGAACAGGACCGCGAGGACGGTCACGACGAGCGCCCCCGCAACACCCAGATAGAAGTACCGCATCGGCTCACCCGTGACGGCGGCCCGAAAATCGTCGCCCGCGGCTCCCATGGCCTACCCCCCCAGCGGTCCGCACCCACTACGACGCGGGCCGCGGCGCCGCCTCGAACAACCACGAGTCCCCGGCCTCCACCCCGGCCCGGGTGAGCTGGGACGGATACTTGGCCCTGATCGCACCGGTGATGCCGTCGAGGACGTCGCCCGACTCGATGCGCACGAGCTGACGCTCGTAGCGCGTGCCGTCGATGCGCAGCACGGCGCGGCCGTCCTGCTCGGCCTGGATCGGCCACTTCTTCCACATCCGGCCGACCATCGTGCCCATGTAGCCGGACCAGACGTAGAGCTTGCCGTCGTGCTCCTGGACCCAGATGAGCCGCGACCGCGGCGGGTCGAGCAACTGCAGCTCGATGGTCGGGATGTCGGCGACGAAGCTCCAGTCCGGCTCGGGGCCGGCGTACAGCTCGCCCGCCTCGAGGGGACCGCCCGAGAACAGCCGGTTCGGGCCGTCGGCGAACCGTTGCTTGGCGGCGGCGGTGAGGACCGCGGTCACCGGGATGAGGAGCAGGCACACCGTGACGACGAGCGCTCGGATGGCTACTTGCATGGTGGGCCCAGTCTACCACCGGCGGGCGTCGAGCCACCCGCGGGGCCGAGCGGACCGCAACACGCCTGCCGACGAACCAGTTCTGCGTCGGCCGCCGTGGATCTATTGACATTCGACAGGACCAACGGCTAGACTCATCGAAAATCGACTGGAGCGTTCCAGGAGCATCTCCCATGTCCCGCACCGACCTCATGCGCGGCACCCTCGACCTGCTGCTCCTCCGCGCGCTCACGACCGGGCCGTACCACGGGCTCGGGGTCGCGCGCCGGGTCGAGCAGATCACGCAGGGAGCGTTCCGCGTCAACCCCGGCTCGCTCTTCCCCGCCCTGCACCGGCTAGAGCAGAAGGGCTGGCTGACCTCGGAGTGGGGCCGTTCGGAATCCAACCGCAAGGCGAAGTTCTACCAGTTGACCCCGGCCGGGCGCCGGCACACCGAGGAGGAGGCCCGCAACTGGAAGCGCGTCTCGGTCGCGATCGAGCTGGCGCTGCGCGATGTCGGGGAGGCGTGACTCCAGAGCCTCGCTTGCCCCTTGACCGCGCCGAAGCCGCTGGCCCGCCGGGCGAGATTCGGGTATAACCGTCGGCATGCTGCTGCGGACCATCGTCGTCGCAATCTTCGGCTTGGCCCTCGCCGCGCCGGCCGCCCGTGCCCAAGTGGGAGGCAATCTGGCCTCCGGGCCGCCGCTCGACATTCACCTGGAGATCGCTTCTGGCCCAGGCGGCCCGATGCTCTCGACCACCGAGCTCGACCTCGTCACCGGCGAGTACTACCGCCTGAACGTCACGAGCGACGGCGCCGAGCCGTGGCGGCTCGAGGTCGACGAGCTGCTGCGCAACTCGCACCTGCGCCTCGTCACCATCAACGGCATCGAGGTGCACCTGCAGGCGATGGCGTTCCGCGCCATCGAGTTCGACGTCGGCGGGACGGCCCAGTTCAGCTTCACGCCCATCCGGACCGGCGCGTTCGGGTTCACCGTCGGCGACGTCCCCTCGGTCCAGCGCCGGCGCGCGGACGGCGGCCGCACCGTGGCGGGAACGTTCAACGTCCAGTAGCCGCTCGGCCGTGAACGCGGCGGCTCACTCTGCCGCGCGGATGCTGTAGTTCTCGTTCCGCCACATCAGCATCCGGCCGTCGGGCATCTCCTCGAAGGCGAACTCCTCGCCCAGAGCGCCGTTGTCGCGCACCCGCCGGAAGGTGCCGTCCTCGACGTGGCGAAGGCGGGTCAGGGCGCTCAGCGGGTTGTCGGTGGGGAGCGACAGCACGTGCAGGTCGCCCTCGCGCACGAGCACCGCGCTCTCTCCCCCGAGGGGCCGCTGGTAGGTGCCGGCGAAGCGCTCGAGGGTCTCCCGGGCCGTCGTCGCGCCGCTCTCGACCGCGGTGGCGGCCTCCCCGGCGGCAGCCTCTTCGTCCGACTTCCCGGCCGCCCTGCGCAGGGCGGGGGCGACGATGTCGTAGGCGGTCTGCGCGAACCGGCGCGAGTTCACGCCCTGCCCGTTGGTCATGAACGCGGTGGCGACCTCGTCCTGCGGGCGCAGCAGCAGATGGCTGCGGTAACCGGGGCACGAGCCGCCGTGGCCCACGAAGGTGTCGCCGTCCGACTTCCACACCGAGAAGCCCAGCCCGTAGGTGGTCTCGCCGTCGGGCTCGAGCCAGTGCACCCGGTGCATCTCGCGCAGCGTGTTGCGGTCGAGCAGCGCGTCGTCGCCGTCGAGCACGCGGAATTGCCACGAGGCGAAGCGCGCCAGGTCCTCCACCGTCGAGACGAACCCGGCGGCGGGGCTGATGCCGCGCACCTGGTAGTCGGGGACCGGCCTGCGCTCGCCGTCGCGCCCCCGCGCGGTGTAGCCGCTCGCGAGCCGGTTGCCCCTGAAGCGGTCCTCGTGGTCGGTGAAGGTGCTCGTCATCCCCAGCGGGTCGAGGATGTTCGCGCGGACGTAGTCGCCGTAGGCCTGCCCCGACGCCACCGCTACGATCTCGCCGGCCAGGGTGAGCCCCAGGTTCGAGTACTGGTAGTAGGTGCGCGGGGGATACAGCATCGACTGGTCGGGCAGCCTCGCGACGATCTCCTCGTGGGTCGGGAAGGGATAGTCGGGGCCGGTCCAGTACGGCGCCTTCGCCTCGCGCGGGAGGCCCGAGGTGTGGGTGAGCAGCCCCTCGACGGTGACCGGCCCCGCCTCGGGGTCGGCGTCCTGGATCTCGAACCAGTCGAGGTGCTTCCCCACGGGGTCGTCGAGGGCGACCTTCCCCTGGTCGCGCAACTGCAGCACGCCGACCGCGGTGAAGAGCTTCGAGATGGAGCAGATGGAGTACATGGTCGACGCCGTCGCGGGCTCCTGCCGCTCGACGTGCGCGTGCCCGTACCCCTTCGCCCACACGAGCTCCTGGTCGTGGACCACCGACAGCGAGGCTCCCGGGATGCCCCCGTAGGCCTGCGCCGCGTCCATCCAGGTGTCCAGCAGATGCAGGGCATCGGCAACGCCGGGGTCACCCGCGAGCGACTGCTGCGCGTGGAGCGCAGGCGCGGGAGCCAGGACGAGCGCAAGCGCGGCGGCGGTCGCGGCGATACGGAACGCCGGCCGAAGCGGGATGTGGCGTGTCTTCATCGGTTACTCCGGAAAGGGATGTTCCAGGCGCGCGAGGTGCTCACGGTGAACCCCGAGACCGCGCCCGCGTCGTCGCGGCGGAACGTGAAGTACCAGCCGCGGGCGTAGAAGCCGTCGGCGAACGTCGGCGCGAGCGGAATGCGGCCCAGCTTGCGGTTCCACAGGACGAGCCGGCCGGCCTCGACCCGGAAGGTGTACCCCACGGCGAGGTCGTCGCTGTAGTACGACCCGGCGTAGGCCGCGAGCTCCTCCGCCGAGGGGCTGGCGGCCAGCTCGCGGCTGTAGACCGGGCGGGGCGGACCGCCGACGCGGAGTGTCGGCGGCTGGCCGACGCCGCCGGGGGTGAAGGTCACCTCGGTCGTCCCGCCGAGTAGGAACCGGCCCTCGCCCGCCGGGCGCAACGACTGCTCCGCCCCGGCCCCCAGCAGAACGAGATCGTCGCCGCGGGCGACGACCCTCAGCGGCACGTCGTTCCCCGGACGCAGGTAGTAGCCGGCCAGGCTGGCCCGAGCGACGGTCCCGCCGCCGGCCTCGCCGCGGCCGGCCGCCGGCGCGCGGGGACGCGCCGCAGCAGACCGCCCGCCCGCTTCCCGCACCGGCGCGGCCACGTCGGGCGGCGGCGGCAGGAACACGTCGGCGACGTCGAACGCCAGGCGTCCCGGGCTGGCGCGGTCGGTGTTGCAGAGCACCGCGACCGCGAGGTCCTCGTCGGGAAAGCGGAGGAACTCGCTGCGGTAGGCGGCGTCGGTGCCGCCGTGCCCGATGGTGGGCCGGCCGCGGTGGGTCCCGTGCATCAGCCCGAACGCGTACGAGAGGCGCGCGCCGTCGTCGAGGGCGCCGCGCGCCTGGAGCTGCCCGAGCACGTCGCGGCCGCCGACCTCCCCGCTGGTGAAGTTGCCGTTCCAGCGGGCGAGGTCCTCGACCGTCGTGAACAGGCTGCTGGCGCCGACGATGGCGAAGTCGGGGATGCTGAGCCGGTAGCGGCCGAAGCCGTCGCGCGCATAGGCGTACGCGCGGTCCCGGACCAGCATGGTGTGATCGTCGCGGAACACGGTGCGCGTCATCCCCAGCGGCCCGAACAGCCGCGCGCTCGTGAAGGCGCGCAGCGTCTGCCCCGACACCCGTTCGACGACGACCGCCAGCAGCGTGTAGCCCGAGTTGCTGTAGAGGTAGTCGCTGCCGGGGGCGAAGTTGAGCGCGGTCTGCCGCGACAGCAGGTCGAGCACGTCCGACTGCCGGATGACGTCGCCGCCCCAGCGCCAGCCCGCCATCTGCAGCATGGCCCACTGGTCGCGGACGCCGCTGGTGTGGTGGGCGAGATGCCGAAGCGTGATTGGCGTGCCGAAGTCGGGCAGCTCGGGGACATGGCGCCGGATGTCGTCGTCCCAGGAGACCTCGCCGTCGGCCACCAGCAGCGCGACCGCCAGCGCGGTGAACTGTTTCGACACCGAGGCGACGTGAAACACCGTCGACGACGTGATCGGGACGTCGTACTCGAGGTTGGCGTCGCCGTACCCCCTGGCGAACACCAGCTCGCGGCCCCGCATCACCGACACCGCGCAGCCCGGCGCGCGCGGCCCGGTCCAAGACGCGAAGAGCGCGTCGACCCGCGGCCCCGGCCCGTCGGGCTGCGCGGTGCCCGGCAGCACCGCGGCGGCGAGCCCGCCGATTGCCGCCACCGCTCCGATGGCGAACGCAAGCCGCCAGAGCAGCACCCTCATCACGCGCAGGTTAGTCGACCTGCACCGCCGTCGCAACAGCCAAGCCGACCGCTACTCCACGTCGATCCGTATCCGGCAGTGGGTGCTCGGTCCGAACCCCGCGGCATCGTTCATGGCGTGCACGCGCACCCGGTCGTGGAACCCCCGCGAGGCGAACACATAGTCGTACTGGAATCCGCTGACGATGCCCTCGTCGAGCATGCGACGCCGCTGCTGGCCGGCAAGACAGGTGGGCACGTTCCTCGTGTCTTTCGGCAAGCCCGACGGCAGCGGATCCGCCTGCCTGTCGGCATCCGGCCACCGGGGTCCCACGAGCTCCAGGCCCAGCGCCTGCATCCGGTCGAAGATGGTCCGTGCGCGGACGGGATTCTCCATTCTGCTGTCGTCCGCCGCCCCGTGGATCGTACCGAGGTCGCCCGCCGCCAGCAGGCGGTGCGACGAGGGATTCGTGTGGGTGATGAACGCCGAGAGGTCGGAGATGATTCGGTGCGCGGAGCCATCGGTGTAGGCGTAGACGGCTCGGCCTCCTCGCGGACGGGCGCGCTCTGCCTGCGGGTGCGGGTACAGCCAGCGCGCGTGCATCGAGAACACGAGGAACGACTCCAGGGCCGGCCTCCCGCCGCGCAACGGCGTGACCCGCGCGGCGGCGAGCATGCGCGAATCGCTGACCGCTACCGCGTCCAGCGGCATGCCCTCACGTTCGAGAGGTACGGGCGTGAACAGGTCGACCCGGACCCGGTCGGACAGCCGAACCACCGCGGGCCAGATGCTCGACCGGTTCCAGTTCCAGGGCACCCGCTCACCGGTGGTGTCCGCGATGCGCCCGGCCGCCCCCTTGCCCACTTCCTGCAACAGGGCGACGTCCACGTCGTCCATCTCGCTGAGCTCGGTGAACGCATCGGCGCTGCGGTTGATGTTCCAGCACACCATCCTGACCACGCCAGACCTCCTCGCGGCAGCGTACCCGCCCGGCCGCCGACGGGCTGATGCCGTTGAGGCAGGCACATCTCCCCTGCCGCCGTCGGAGGGCCGGACCGGGGTGCGCGCCTGCCGCGCCGCCGCGGCGGCCGGGCGCTAGGGGCGAGCGCGGCGCCGAGGGCCGCAAGACGATCGCGGAAGACCTGCAGCAACATCGGGCAGCCCGATGGGCGCCAGATCCAGGCGTGTCGTGCTCCACCGCATCTCACGGTTGAGCGTCGCCACCCGCTTCATCCAGTCGCACGAAATGGCGAGGTGGAAAGCCGGTCAGGAGGAGGAACGCGAGGGGACGCGGGTATTCGCTCGCGAGCCGCTCATACTCCCCGCCCGTCACCGGCACCGCCCTGTAGTCTCGCGTTGCGCCGGCGCGCGTCGCCTGCACCTTGGGTCTCGCCAGGGCGCGGCGGTACCAGGCGCGGGGCCAGTGGTTGACCGCCACGTAGAGCTGCCCGTCGCTGTCCAGCGGCTGGAGCACCCGGTCGACGGCGGCGCCGGCCTCGTTCACCGTGGTCAACACCAGCGTGTCGCCCGCCTCGGGCTGGAAGTAACCGATCAGCGACTCGAAGGCCACGACGATCAACACGTAGCCGACGAGCACGATGCCAGCGATCTTGACGGCTCTCACGGCACACTCCCTTCGCGCGCCCGGACCCGCGCGGACGGCGCCGGCCCGCGACAGACGCGCGGCTACTGTACATCGATCCGCTGCCGGCAAATGGTCGCTGGCTGCCGCTTGACCGACGGCGGGCCGTTGCATACGCTGAGTCCATGACGTACCTCGACCGGATCACGATCGAGCCCGGAAAACGCAGCGGCAAGCCCTGCATCCGCGGCCTGCGCGTGACGGTTTCCGACGTGCTCGACTATCTGGCGTCGGGCATGTCCGAGGACGACCTGCTCCGAGACTTCCCGGACCTGACGCGCGAGGACATCCGGGCCTGCCTCGCCTTCGCCGCCGATCGCGAGCGGCGGCTGGCCACGGTCGGCGGACGGTGAGGCTGCTCGTCGACCAGAATCTCTCACCGCGGCTCTGCCACCGCCTGCGCGACATCTGGACCGAGATCGTTCACGTTCGGGCGGTTAACCTCGCGTCGGCCGACGACTCGACCGTCTGGGCGTACGCGAGGCAGCGCGGATTCACCATCGTGACGCAGGACGGGGACTCAGCGGTCGTTCCGTCCTGTACGGTGCGCCGCCGAAGGTCATCTGGCTGGCGGTCGGCAACTGTTCGACTCGCGAGATCGAACGGCATCTGCGCAGCCACCGCGAAGACACCGAGACGTTCCCCGCTGAACCCGATACGGCGTTGCTCGTGATCGAGACGGGAACCTTCACCGTCAGGTAACCCCCGACCCACCCTGGGGCGGGACCGACAAGCTGGTCTGGCTGCTCGAGCACGAGTACAGCAGAGCCGGGCTGTCCTTCGACGGGCTGAAGAAACCGACGCGGCGGTGGGGCGCGTTCTCACCCGGCCGCGGAACGGGTGGAGTGCGAGGCCCACGCGGCCGTCGTTCACATCGAGCAGTACGGCGGCGCGGACTACTCCGGCCACTGCTGGGGCGGGTGGGACGGCGAGGACGAAGACGAGTGGGAGATGGCAGACGTCGTCGACAGCCGCGAATGGCTGGACGGCTGCGTGCGCCCCGACGGCCGGCGGCCGAGGATGGCCAAGGTCGAGCTGCTTCCCGGGGGAGCTGCTTCCGCGCGGCGCCCTCCACGATGCGGCGCCGGACGAGCCGCGGGTGCATGGCGTGTCGGACAACGAGGGCGTGAGCGTCGAGCGCGCCTATCACCGCGCCCCCCTTGCGTTGTGGCCCGATCGAAGGCGCTGGAGATCGTGGCGCGGAGCGAGGTCGCCCGGCCGTCGCCTGGATCGCCGACGAGCTCGACCGGCTTCCAGACACCGGCAGCGGACGCCCCCGGCAACTCCTGAGCCGGCTGATCGACATCTGGCCCACCGGCCCCTACGACGAGCACGCGCAGGCTCGCACGCTGGAGCTACGCCTGCTGCACTCGACCGGAAAACGGAACCGGGCCGCACGCTATCTGAGGAAGGTGATTCTCAAGTGCTACAACGGCAGCGAGAACGAACCGTTGGCCCTCCTCGTGGACATGATCGGACCGTCCGCCGCCCGCCGTTTCCTGACCCAGCTCGCAGCGGCGCATCCTCGGCCTCGGCCGACGGGCACGCTGGCGCTCGTCCGGTGCCTCGACGAAACGCGACGAGTCGTCGCGCGCGGCCTGGAACCGTGCGCTGCAGGCTGCCGCTCGCGCCATTCTGCGGACGTTGCCCGCGGCGCTGTCGCCAGGGCCGCGGCGGCGTTCCTCCGAGAGGATGCTCCAGGCGCCGACCGCCCCAGGCCGGACATCAAGCACCTGACCGCGCGACGCGGCAGACCGTTCACCCTCGTATGCACCAAGACCCGCGCGAGCCACCCGCGACGGCTCGCCGAGTACGCGGAGGACATCTCCCGCCTGAAGGCACCTGATCGGCGCGGCGCCGAGTGGACAGCAGCCGCGCCCTGCGCACCCGACCCAGCCCGCTGCACGAAGCGCTGGCCGCCGCCCGGCACGACTGACCGCGTTCTGAACCTGCAGCGCGCCACCCGACCGTCGCGCCGAAGCGAGTTGCCATGCAAAGTCGCCGCACCGAGCGCCTACCCGACTCCGCGCCCGTCCTGGCTATCCTGATCGCCATCTTCGCCGACGTCACGACGAGTCGAGCGTCTACCGTTCTCTCATGACCGCCGACCCGGACCTCGATGCCCAAACCTAAACCAAGACCCAAACGGCCACAGAGAACGAAGCTGGCAGCGCCACCTCGCAGGACGACGTGGGCCTCGTGGACGCCCCCCGGCGATATCTTGCTGCCCAGCAGCGTCCTCACTTCCCACGCCGCAGAACTGGTCTTACCGACCCGGTTCAGAGTCCACCGTCGCATCCGCCGATTTATATGAGATACTGACTGAGGTTTATGCGCGTCGACCCGTGGCGCGGACGCAGGACAAGTTGACCTTCTTCTCGGTGAACCACCACATGCCAATACGGGTTCTTGTCGTCACTGGCGGTCTGATTCATGCCCGACACAAACCCCGCGAAGTCCTCTATGGGTACGAGAAGGACATCGTCTGGAGACCCACATCCGAGGGCCAAATAGCCATTCTCTGCTTCCTCCAGCCGCTCCTTCTGTAAACGACGAAAGGCAAACCAATAGCGAACACGGCTGGAGGATCTGTACTCTCTCGATACCAAGCAAACTACCGCAATATCCTTTTCGTCAGACACGAAAAGAACGGACGACTGCTTCCTCAGCTCACGTTCAAGCGCGCCCTCAACCCGACTTCCACAGGCCTCTCGGAACGCTCCCGAGTCCGGAGCCTCCTCATCGCCCGTTCCGTGAGCCCCGATGGCCGCGACGACATCGTCCCCGGCCAGCCAGGACGGAGCGAGCTGGCGAAGCGCTTCTAGTGTGACCCGTTTGAGACCGTACTGCCATCCTTCGTCCATCTGGGTGACGTCGAGCAACATCCCAATTCCCGGCGTCTTGCTCTCTCCATAGCCTGGCGTGCGGTTGACCCGGTATCCGAGCGCGCCCAACACGCCTCCAAGGTCCGCCAAATCCCGTCGTCCCATGGCCTCAACCAGCTCTTCTCCACTCAGTCCTGACGGCCCCGCCTGAACGAGAGCATTGAGCAGCTGCCGTTGACCTTCCGGTACCTTGCGGCGGGTTAGTACCCTCATGCAATCCCCCACTGTGGCGTGATCCTCCACGACTATGCGACCCGAAAACCGAATCTGCCCGATCGCCTTCTCCAACCAGAGGATGGCCGCGTGGCCCGCGAGCCGTTCCACAGCCTCAATGTCCCGCATATGCTTCAGAGCATTACGGAAGCGTCTTGCCGAGGTAATGTGACGCTCAAATTTGCCCTTCCGTTGAAAAATGGTCTCAAACGCGGGCCACGTGCTCCTTTGCAATACGATCCGCTCGTAATCCGAGAAGTCGCAGTAGCTCAGCCGCATTCGATGCGTCACGCCGCGCCGCTTTTCGGCCTCCGGATGGAGCGCCGCCTGCTCGGCCATCCTAGCAGAAACAGCGGTTCGTATATCGGGAGGAACCAGCCGATCCCAGTACCTCTCACCCTCTAGCTCCCGCAGCGTTTCGTCAAGGATGTCCCTAAGACTTCCCTCCAGCAGGTTCAGTCGGTCCTCTTCGTCTCCCGCAGCGACGTCCTCACCTAGCTCAACCAGCGCACCTATGGGTGAATAGATACACCGCCGAGCGATTTCCGCCCGCAGCGCCCGTTCTCTCTCCACCAGGAACCGCCGGTAGTCGTCCTCTCGCATCGCCTGTATAGCGCCGTCACCAATGAAGTGAGTCGCGAGAATCGCCCGTGCCTTCTCGGGCCCCAGGCCAGCTTCCATCTCTGCGAGATACACAGACGGCGTCTTGGCGCCTATGATTCGCCGATTGGTGTCCTTCGTTATCAAAGTGCGGTTCAGAATAGAGTTGCGCAGGTCTTCGCGGAAATCTCTAGACTGAAGTTTCAGCGCCCGATTTTCTCTAACTTATAGCAACTAAAGGAGTCTTGGGATTATCGGCGTGGTTTATCGGACCATTTGTAGCCATGTGAATGGCTCATTTTGCCCCGTGTTTTCCTTGATATATAGGGTGATATCGGTATAATGAGTAACCATGTATATCGAGAGCGTCCGCAATCGCTCCTCGCCACCCGCCGTCCTCCTCCGGGAGTCCTACCGCCAAGACGGGCGCGTCAAGAAGCGCACCCTCGCCAACCTCTCCAAGCTCCCAGACGCTGCCATCGAGGCGGTGCGACGCGTCCTCCACGGCGAGCATCTCGTCAATCCGGAAGACGCCTTCACCTGCCTTCGCAGCCTCCCCCACGGCCACATCGCCGCCGTCCTCGGCACCCTCAAGCAGCTGCGACTCCACACCTGCATCGCTCGCCAAGCGAGCCGCGTCCGTGACCTCGTCGTCGCCCTCATCGTCGCCCGCGTTGTCGACGCGAAGTCGAAGCTCGCTACCGCCCGCGCCCTCGCCCCCGAGACCGCCGTCTCCACCTTGGGCAGGGTGCTCGAACTCGGCGACGTCGACCAGCATGAGCTCTACGCCGCGATGGACTGGCTCGTCGAGCGGCAGGCGGCCATCGAGCAACGACTCGCGAAACAGCACCTGCGGGAACACACCCTGGTGCTCTACGACTTGACCTCCAGCTACGTGGAGGGAACCCGCTGCCCGTTGGCGCAGCGCGGCTACAGCCGCGACGGCAAGAAGTCCACGCTGCAGATCGTCTTCGGCCTGCTGTGCTCAGCCGACGGCTGCCCCGTCGCGGTCGAGGTCTTCGAGGGCTCGACGAGCGACCCCAAGACGGTGGCCAGCCAGGTGGAGAAGCTCCGGGAACGGTTCGGCTTGCAGCACGTCGTGCTGGTCGGCGACCGCGGCATGCTGACCGCGGCGCGCATCCGCGAGGACCTGCAGGGGGTCGACCGGCTGCGCTGGATCACCTCCCTGCGCGCACCCGTCATCCGGAAGCTCGTCGACGCCGGCACGGTGACGCCGTCGTTGTTCGACGAGCGGGACCTGGCCGAGGTCACCAGCGACGAGTTCCCCGGCGAGCGGCTGATCGTGTGCCGCAATCCCCTGCTCGCCGCCGAACGGCAGCGCAAGCGGCAAGAGCTGCTGGCCGCGACCGAGAAGGACCTCGCGCCCATCGCGGCCGCGACCCGGCGCAAGAACCGGCCGTTGCGGGGCGAGGCCGCCATCGGCGTGCGCGTCGGCAAAGTCATCAACCGGCACAAGATGGCGAAGCACTTCCTCATCACCATCACCGACGAGTCCTTCACCTTTCAACGCAACGCCGAGAAGATCGCAGCGGAGGAGCAGCTCGACGGAATCTACATCGTCCGGTCCAACGTCGAGCCCGAGCAGTTCGACGCGGCCCAGACCGTCCGCGCTTACAAGGACCTGTCGAAGGTGGAGCGGGCGTTTCGCTATCTCAAGTCGGTGGACCTGCAGGTGCGACCGCTCCACCACCGGCGCGAGGACCGGGTGCGCGCCCACGTGCTGCTGTGCATGCTGGCCTACTACGTCGAGTGGCACATGCGCCGCGCCCTGGCCCCGATGCTGTTCGACGACCACGACCCGGCCGCCGCCGAACGGCAGCGCGCTTCGGTGGTCGCTCCTGCGCGACGCTCGCCGGCGGCGCGGGCCAAGGCCGGCCGCAAACGCACCGACGACGCGCTGCCCGTGCACAGCTTCCGGACCCTGCTCGCCGACCTCGGCACGCTGACCGCCAACACCATGCAGGTGGGCGAGGGTGACAGCACCTTCACCCTGCACACCGAACCGACGCCGGTGCAGCAGCGCTGCTTCGAGCTACTGGGGGTGACACCGCGAGTGTAGCCAGTATCGACGCCCCATGAAACAGCGTAACTGACTCAATCAAAGGGACTTTTGCGCGATCCGCTCTGAAACTTCGGTCTAGACCTGAGGAAGGAAACTGGAAAGATATGGTGATCGTCAAGTTGATGGAGTTCGATCGTGTCGTCGGTGAAGAAATCGCGAGCTCCCTTCAGTGCAATCAGACAGAGAATCCCTCTATAGACAGCTCCCGCACGCACAACTTCAGAGAGATCGCGCTGAATCTGCTTCTCATCCGTTGGAACCCCGTCCGGCACCGCGCGGTCGTCTGCAATCCACCTTTTCAGTTGCACGAAATCCCGCTGACTGATCGTTTCAGTAGAGCCGCCGTATCGTTCACGGAAGACCGAGCTCCAATACCAGTAGTGCAGTTTTTCGTACGCATGGGCTCGATCGGAATTCAAACTCCCGATGTGAGCGCACATGATGGCCAGCGGGGTTACCATAGTGGAATAGGGCGGGGTTAGAGTTGGAATGACCCCATATCCTCCCGAAGCGGCGCTGTGCATTCGACTCAGAGCATCTTCGATTGAATCGGCTGCGCGATTCCAATCCTCTTCAAATGACTCACTGTCGAGAAGAATGAGGTCCCTGCGCTTGCATTCTTTTCCTCTGAGCAAGGCAATAGCTTGAAGGATGAGTTTGGGGTATCGGTCGCTTTTGGATTCCGATACGGCGAGGAGTCGGGAGTGTGAGGCAAGCGATTGGTTCCAAAGGTCGCGCAATTGGATTCCGTGGTTCCAAAGCCGCGCGGTCAGAAGTTCGAAGATGCCCAGAGGAGAACCCGTTCGATTGATGCGCTCAAACACCTCCACGACAGTAGCGAGAGGGGTTCTCTGAGGCAGCTCGATGACGGCCACTTGATAATTGAGAAATCTCTGCGCCAGACCGAGCAGAGCATTCACCCACTCTTGGTCAAAGTTATTCTGGCTCTTGAGGAAGTCCTGGAAGGCTATGAACCACTGCATCCAGTCTTCCCAGCTACGCAGGGCACTAAGGGCCACGTACCGTTTCTCGTACTGCTGCACAGGGTCGTCAAAAAGAGGACCTACATACCTGCTGGCCGTGGATAGACTGACAACTGCATCTGCCCAGCGGCCGTCAACCGCGGCTCGTGCGTCCAAGAAGAAGCGATACGGATAGGAAGTGGATTTGAGGTTAATGTCCGGGCCGTAAAGTGCGTAGCAAACGCTCGTGATTCGCTGCTGGCCATCGAGGACCATCTTCTGGGGTCGAAGAGGGACCTCGTTACCGATTCCCTCAATTATCCGCGCTCTGAAGGGGACACTATCCGGGCTAACAGTCAAGGTCAGAAGTGACCCGATGAAATACTCGTCAAATATGCTAACCAGGAGTTCTTCGACTGCCCCACGCTCCCAGATAAAGGACCGCTGAAACTCGGGGAGGACGACGTGCCCCTGACGGGCACGGTCAACGAGATCAACTAGGGACTCCTTGGTGGGATGCATGGAAATCGTACCTACTGGCCTGGATGAGCGGGGAATCTCGCGCTCAACCTTGGCGAGGAGGGTCCACAAGTCTTGGGATAGCTCTGCGCAGTTGTCCAGGTTCACTCTGTGGCTGCGAGCCCTGGGCGCGCAGCAGGATGCGGACGGAAGGGTGAGTCTAGCACGGTCAGCGGAATCGACGGTCCTTGGGGAAGGTGGGCCATGGAGAAGTTGGCGTAGGCGCGGGTAACCCGTCTATTTTTCGGAGATTTACACAGGAAAGTGGCGGTGAGGCAGGGATTCGAACCCTGGGAAGAGGTTTATGCCCCTTCAACGGTTTAGCAAACCGCCGCCTTCAGCCTCTCGGCCACCTCACCGCATCGGCACTGCGTGGGCCCGCAGGCGCGGGCCGGAGCAGTGATTATACCCCATGTCGCCGGTCGTGCGCTGCTTCGGTAGCGGCCGGTCGCCGGACACGCCCCGACCCGTCACTCGATCACCCAGAGCCGCGCCTGCGGCCCCGACAGGTACTCGGGCGCCGCCCCCGCCGTGATCAGCGTGTCCTCCTCCCGCATGATCGAGACCGCCTGCCCGTCCCACTCGGGCACCGGCACGGTGACCGCGAACTCCAGCGACACCCAGTCGCCGTCCTTCAGCCTGATCCGCGGGTGGTCGCCGTAGCGCTCGGGCCAGTCGAAGATCGCCCACATGCCGGCGTCGTGCACCCAGTAGCCCTGGACGTGCGAGTAGACGAGCAGGTCGATGCCGGCCTCGGCGGCGCGGCGCTCGGCCGCCTCCTTGATGGCGATGCCGGTGCGGCCGACCCGCATCTCTTCGAGAATCAGCTCGGCCGCGCGGGACGAGGCCTCGAACGCCCGCACCAGGCCCTCGGGCGGGGCCGTCTCGCCCTCGCGGAGCACGTAGGCCATCTTCTGCTGGTCGGCGACGATGCCCGAGGTGCGGACGCCGAAGTCGACGTGCAGGAGGTCGCCGCGCTCGATGACGGGGTCGTCCGCGTCGTCGAGGCTGACGCCGCCGGGGCGCTGCAGGTCGAGCGAGCCGGGGAAGTTGAACTCGAAGCCGAGGCGCTTCCACTCGGCCGTGATCCAGTAGCGCACGTCCATCAGGGTGGTGCGGCCGGGGGTGACGACGTCGCCGGAGAAGGCGCGGCGCAGGATGTCGAACGTCGCCGTGCTCGCCTCGCGCTGGACGGCGTGCTCGGCCTCGGTGTGGGTCGAGGCGTAGTCGACGACGAGGGGCTCGGACGACACGATGCGGCCGGCGCGGTCGGGACCGAGGGTCTCGAGCAGGTAGTCCTTGAGCTCGGCCGTGAGGCCGTCGGCCATGCTGATGGTGCGCGACTGGTTGACGGCGATGCGCCGGGGGTCGCGCGCGTCGAGGTACTCGCGCAGGTGGAGCATCAGCCCCTCCTCGCCGTAGAGGGTCCGGGTGTCGTAGAACGGGCGGAGATGGCCGCTCAGGTGGGTGCCGATGGCGGTGGTCTCGAGGCCCGCGTCGGCACCCGCGTCGAAGAACAGGTAGGCGTTGCGGTGGCCGTACCAGCCGGTGACGCCGTAGCCGCCGAAGAGCTCGAGGACGGGGTCGGGGGCGTTCTCGCGGCTGAGGATGATCCAGAGGTCGATCTCGTGGCGGCGCATGAGCGGCAGCAGGTGCCGCCGCATCTTGTCGGCCTTGATCGTCCACTCGCGCTCGGTGCGGGCGCGTATCAGCTCGGGCGTGGGCTGCGCGAAGGCGGGCGCCCCCGTCGCGAGGACGAGGGCGCCGGCGAGCACGATTCGCCGCGCGTTGCGAAGGGTCATCCCTGCGGGCCCTGACATGCGCGCCCGCTCACCCGCCGTAGGTGATGCGGTAGATGGCCCCCGCCCGGTCGTCGGTCACCAGCAGCGAGCCGTCGGGCAGGACCTCGACGTCGACGGGGCGGCCCCACGAGCTGTTGTCGGGGTTCAGCCAGCCCTCGGCGAAGACCGAGTAGTCGGTGACCTCGTCGCCGTCGAGGGTGGCGACGGTGATGCGGTAGCCGGTGTGACCGGCCTCGTCGGTGCGGTTCCACGACCCGTGCTCGGCGATGAAGATCTTCTCCCGGTACTCGGCCGGGAACATCGAGCCGGTGTAGAAGCGCATGCCGAGCGACGCCACGTGGGGCCCGAGCACCTGGGCCGGCGGCGTGAACTCGTCGCAGCTCCGCTGGTCGCCGAACTCGGGGTCGGCGATGTCGCCCTCGTGGCAGAAGGGATAGCCGAAGTGCATGTCGATCTCGGGGGCGTGGTGCAGGGTGTCGCCGGGGCTCTCGTCGCCCAGCCAGTCGCGGCCGTTGTTGGTGAACCACAGCTCGCCGGTGTCGGGGTGCCAGTCGAAGCCGACGGTGTTCCGCACGCCGTGGGCGAAGACCTCCTGCCCGGTGCCGTCGGCGTTCATGCGGGTGATGGTGGCGTAGCGGATGTCCTGGTCGGTGTTGTCGCAGATGTTGCACGGCGCGCCCACCGGGATGTAGAGCTTGCCGTCGGGCCCGAAGCGGATGAACTTCCAGCCGTGCGCCCGGTCGGTCGGGAACTCGTCGTCGACGACCACGGGCTCGGGGGGGTCGTCGAGCCGCGACTCGATGCCGTCGTAGCGGAGGACGCGGTTCACCTCGGCGACGTAGAGCGAGCCGTCGCGGAAAGCGACGCCGTTCGGCATGTTGAGGCCGGTGTCGAGGACGTGGACCTCGTCGGCGCGGTGGTCCCGGTCGGCGTCGACGACGGCGTAGACGTCGCCGCGCGAGCGCGTGCTGACGAAGAGGGTGCCGCCCGGCGAGCGGGCCATCGACCGCGCGTTGGGCACGCCGGTGGCGTAGACCTCGATGGAGAACCCCTCGGGCAGGGTGAGCCGGTCGAGGTGGACCTGGGCGGAAGCGGCGCCGGCCGTGAAGATCAGGCCGAGCGCGAGGCCGCAGATGGATCGGTACACGTGAAACCTCCAACTAGGTAACGGGACGATCAGCATACAGGAAACGGCCGGGAGTCCGCGCCGTGCAGGGGGGCAGACTCCCGGCCGGTCGGTTGGGGACGGCACCGCCAGGCGGCCACTGCAGCCAGACGATGCCGGCCGGAGCCGGGAGTCCGCGCCGTGCAGGGGGCGGACTTCCCGCCGGTCGGGTTGGCGGACGCCGCCAGGCGGCTACCGGAGCCGGCTGGGGCTGGCCGGGCCTACGGCAGCGAAGCCAGTATCGCGGCCGCCTGCTGGCCCTCCGCCGAGTTCCCGTCCGCGTCGACAGCCTGCTGCAACCACTCCTTGGCCCCTTCGATGTCGCCGAGGTTGAGCGCGACCAGCCCCAGCCTGTACAGCGGCAGGACCCAGCGCCGGTCCCGTTCGTGGGCCCTCTCGAACCACTCGGCCGCCGCGGCGCTGTTGCCGGCCGCGAACTCAGCCTCGCCCTGGTTGAACAGCTCCTCGCGGCTGTTGCCCACCTCGGAGGCGTCGGCGACGGCCGGCGCGGCGGCGCGGGGCCGCCCGCTGGCCGAGATGCTCAGCCCCACGCCGGAACGTCGGACGGCGGCCGAGGCGCTGGCATCGGGGTCGGCGCCGCGCGGCAGATCGTAGGAGACCGCGTACTGATACCGCGTCTCGTCGTACTGCCGCCTGATCTCGGCGGCCATCTCCTGGAGCTTGTCGCCGATGATCTGGCTGGGGCCGGGGACCGTGTCGTGCCAGCCGCCGGTGACCTGCGCCGCGTTGTTCGCGACCGAGGTCTGGTAGCCGCCCCCGGACGCCCGCGTCGGGAGCATCAGGATCAGTGAATTGACGATCGCCCCGCGCTCGAACAGGCGCTCCATGACGGACTGGTAGCGGCCGTCGGTGGGCGGATTCTGCGCCGGCCCGTCCGTCGCGACCACCGCGAGGACCGGCCACCGCAGGTCATCGTCCCAGCGGTCCACGGTCTCCTCCAGACCGGCGAAGAACCCGGCCGCGCGGTCTTCCTCCACGAAGAACTCGCCGAGCGTCTCGATCACCTCGTCCCGCCCGTCCGTGTAGTCGACGACCGTGCGCGGGCGGCCCGACAGCAGGATCAGCCCGATCTCCGCGTCCTCGGGCAGGGCCCTCACGAACTCGGGCAGGTAGTCGCGGAGGTACCGGAAGAACAGCCCCGCCCCGTCCGCGTCGTCGACGACCAGAGCCACCCGCAACGGTTGGTCGACGAGCTCCACGCGAACGCCGTCGACCCGCCGGCCGTCGTGCTCGACGGTGAAATCGCCCTCTCCGAGGTCGGTCACCGGCTGGCGGTCGCGATCGGTCACCTTGATGAACCGTTCGACCTCCTGCGCCTGGGCCACCCCGGACCAGGCCGCGGTCAGGAGCGCGGCCAGGACGACACCACAGAGACGACCGAATCGATGGTTTCTCACGGGATTCTCCTGCTGTTGATCGACGAGTTCGGAATCGAAGACGAGCCGGCGGCTGCGCCGCCGTACCTCCGGAACATACGATCTCCCGGCGCACCGGGTTCCGACGACGAAGCGCCGGCGGGTCCCTCAGGGCCCGGGCAGCGGCTCCACCGGCACCTGGTGGACCTGCGAGAAGGGGGTGCCGTTGTCGTCGACGAAGTCCAGGCTCAGGGCGATGAGCACCTCCCGCCCGCCGCCCGGCAGCGTATACCACACGTCGAACGCCCGCGCCGTCTCTTCGCCCCGCTCGATGCGGTCCTCGCCCGACCGGGACTCGAACCGGTAGGTCTCGCGGTCGACGGCGCCGCCGGGGCCGTCGACCGGCACGCTCATCAGCTCCTGGAGCACGATGTTGTCGGACGTCAGCATGACGCCGATCTCGTTGTCGATGTTGGCCCGCAGGACGAGGTCGAAGGAGGCGCGGTACGCGTACTCCTGCACTTCGCCCTTCGCCACGAAGGTCACCCCGCTCGAGGGAACGGCGTAGAGCGGCTGCGGCGCCGTGGAGATGAAGACCGGGGGGTCCCTCTCCTGGACGTCGGTCGGGGCCAGAGGGGTCTCCTGGCACGCCGCCAGCGAGAGGCCGGCCGCGAGCAGGCCCGCGAGACAGAATCGCTCCAACATCCGGTCTTCCCCTAGAACCCCACCTGCACGCCCGCGCGGACGAACCGGCCCAGCGCGGGAAAACCGGCCCAGTCCTCGTACCGTTCGTCGGTCAGGTTCTCGCCGACGACCGACACGCTGATCCGGTCGCCGAGGCGCACCTGGCCGTACGCGTCCCAGCGGCGGTAGGCGGCCAGCGCGTCGATGCCGAACACCTCGCTGAAGAAGTCGGCGTCGGTCTCCCGCTCCCCGACCCAGGTCATCGTGGCACCGGCCGACACGCGGCCGACGTCGAGGGCGGCGGTGAACGTGACCTTGTGCCGCGGCACGCCCGGCAACCAGTCTCCGGCCGCGATGCGCCCGGTGCCGCGGGTGACGAGGCTGTCGGTGAACGTGTAGGCCGCGTTGAGCTCCAGCCCGGACACCGGGGTCGCGGTGGCCGACGCCTCCACCCCCTGGGCCCGGCTCGACGGCAGGTTGACGTAGCTCGTCCGCGCCTCGTCGAACGCCGCCGTCGCCACCAGCGGCTCGCGGAGTCCGGCCCGCACGTCCTCCACGAACTGCCTCCGCGCCGACAGCCTCAGCCGGCGGTACTCGGGCAGCGAGTCGAGGGCGGGAATGTCCACGCCCCCCCACACGATGAGGTCCCGATAGGTGTGCCTGAACCCCGTGAGGTCGAGCTGGACCCGCTCTCCCAGGAGCGCGGCGGCCAGTCCGCCGTCGAACGCCCGGCTGCGCGCGAGCTGCAGCTCGGGGTTGCCGCGGAACCACAGGGTGTCGCGGAACCGTTGTCCCAGGGTCGGCGCCACCGCCGTGGTGCCGGCGCTGCCGTGCACGAAGACGCCGGGGCCGAGGTCGTAGCGCGCCGAGGCGCGCGGCATCGCCGCGATCGGGTAGGGTCCGTGGCGCTCGACCCGCCCCCCGGCGGTGACCGTCAGGTTGTCGAACACCTGCATGCGGTCCTCGCCGTACGCGACCCAGTTGAGCCGCTGCTGGTCGAACCCCGTGGCGGCGCTCACGGCGTCGTCCACGGCATCCATCGCGCCGTCCATGGCATCGCCCATGGGATCGTCCATGGCCGTCGGGCCGCCGAACCGACCGGCCTGCACCTCGGCCCAGCCCCCGAAGACCATCGAATGGAACTCGTCGGCGCGGAGGGACCACTCGTAGACGAGCTGCGCCGTCTGCAGGTCGTCCCGCAGCCCGTCCGCCAGCACGAAGTCGGGCAGCTCGAGCTGCATGCCCACGCGGTCGACCGGGAACAGGCTGACGGTGCCGGTTTCCAGCGGGTTCAGGGTCCGGCGCTCGGTCCGCGACACGACGAGGCGCCCCTCGTGCAGGCTGCTGCCCCGGCGCAGCCCCAGCGTCACCCCCGACATCAGCCGGGTGCGCTCTTCCGAGGCGTCCATGTCCGCGCGCAGGAGCGAGGTGGGCCCCGGCCGTCCGACGGCGGCCATCTCGCCGCGGAACGTGAAGTCCACCGACAGGTTCTCGCGCGCGAGGCCGAGGGTGCCGGCCACCCCGGTCCGCGTGAACTCGCTGTTCGGCTGCTCGTTGGCGGTCTCGAGGCGCTGGCCCGCGATGCTCCAGTCGTAGTCTCCCCGGCTGCCGGTGGTGGCCGCCTCGTACTGCCGCCAGCCCAGGTCCCCGGTCTCGACGCCCACCGACACGCCCCTCGCCCGGGGGTCGCCGGCGATCTTCGTCCGACGCTGGACGCCGCCCCCGAGCCCTCCGTGCAGGGTCGACGTCGTGCCGCGGACCGTCTCGAACCGCGCCCACTCGAGGTGCGACGACGCATCGAGCTCCGCCCCGAACCCGGGAAGCGGCAACCCGTCGGTCAGGAGAAAGCGATCGGTGACGGGCGCTCCGCGCAACCGCACCGCGGTGGGGTGGCCCACGCCCCCCGCCCGGCCCATGCTCACGCCGGGCACCCGCCGCAGGAAGGTCGCGAGCGAGTGGTCGCGGGCCTCGAACGCGTCGAGGTTCTCGACCGTCGTGGTGAGCCCGGGGCCCGCCCCGAGCAGGCGGTCGCCGCCGCGCAGCCGGACCTGGACGTCGGCGGCGCTACGCAGCGTGAAGTTGCGGCGAATCGTGATGTCGGCGACCACCGTGACCCGGAACGAGGGCTCCACCACCTGCTCCGGATCGTCGATGGTGGGGTCGTAGAGCCCGGGCTGCAGCCCCTCGAGCCGGTAGTCGCCGTTGCCGTCGGTCACCGCCGTCACCACGGCGTCGGTCCGGGTGAAGGTCAGCCGCAGGCCCTCGACCGGTATGCCGGCGGGGGTCGTCACGGTTCCCGTCAGCGTCCCGAGACCCTGGGCGGACGCGGAGGCGGCGACGGCCCAGCCGATGAGGGCGAGTCGGGCGGCGCGGGCGAAGATTCGTGATCGGGTCATGGTCGACGGAGTTCACTAAACAGCATACATGGCATCGGTGCTTGGGACGCGATTCGACCCGTTTTGGCCGGACCCGCTCCTCGTCAGGCCCGGCGGCGGCCGGGGGCGGCGGACGGACGGCGGGGGACACGCGGGCGGGCTGCAGGTCAGGGGTCGCAACGGTGCTCGAGAGGTGTCCCGGCCGCCCGCGGACCGTGTCGGCGCCGCGGGCGGCCGGTGCGCGCAATCAGTATCGGAACAGGTACGAGATCTTGGTGAAGAACGCACGGTTGGTCCGCATGAGGTCCGTCGTGTAGAACACGGGATTGCCCAGGTACGCGTACTGGCTGTTCGCGCGGTCGAATATCAGGTCGCCCTGCTGGTACCGGTCGTCGTAGCCGATGAAGAACACCGTCCCCGAGTTGATGCGATACGTGAACAGCACGTTCGCCCCCATGGTGCGCTGGAACGTGTTGTACTCCAGGATGTTCCGCAACAGGAGCCGGTCGGTGAACTGGAAGGTGGTCAGGGCCCGGTAGATCTTGACGTCGAAGATCTCGGTGTCCGAGAAGGGATCGATCAGGTTGCTCGTGCTGATGTTGACCTGCGACTGCAGCCGGCTGAACGGCCGGAGGGACATGAAGACCCCGCCGCGGCCGCCGGTCCCCAGGAACGAGTTCGCGGGGTTGGCGAGGTCGTAGCGCACCTGGTCGCCGTAGCTGAAGAACCCGCCGATCGAGAGCTCCCGGATCGTGCTGACGTTGCCCCCGAGCGAGTAGTACTCCTTGTCGAAGTTGATGCCGCCGAACCGCTCCATGTCGCGGCTGTAGCCGGCGTTCACGCGGATGTTCTTCGCGAACGAGAAGTTCACGCCGGCGTTCGCCATCTCGTCCTCGAGGACGTTCTCGAAGTTCCAGTTCCGGGTGTAGTTGAACGTCGGCCCCCAGTTGATGAGCCAGCTCTCGGGCCACCAGCGGTAGCCGACGTTGCCGGTGCCGGCCTTGATGTCGCGCCGGCGGACGAACCCGACCGCGGTGTCGAACTCGGGGTCGATGGTGTAGCCGGCCACGAAGTAGGTCAGGTTGCGGCCGTTGCTGCGGAGGCCGGCGTCGAACATGTTCCCGGCCGTGTCGTCGAACGCGCCCGCGCAGCCCTCCGCGCCCCACGACCCGCAGTCGCGGTTCTGCGACGTGATGGCCCGGAACCCGACGGACGTCGCGTCGTTCAGCCGGAAGTTGCCGTCGAGCCCGCCGAGGCGGCTGTACCCGCCGAGGAACTCCCGGTCGGTGACGATGGCCCCGATGTGGGACTCCGCGTACAGGTCGTAGCGCACGCGCCCGATGACCACGTCGGCGGTCTTGCCGTAGCGGAAGTCGCTGTCCCGGTAGGCGTCGCCGAGGTTGCCGGGCGCCTCGTCGTTGGCGACGAGCACGCCGACGGTGGTGTTGCCGACCTTGCCGGTGAGCTTCCCGCCGTAGCGGGGGTCGACGATCGTGCGGGTGTGCACGAAGTTCACCGGCCCCGGCATGTTGAAGATCTCCTGCCCCTCGAGGAAAAAGGGGCGCATCTCGGGATAGAACAGCGGGAACCGCTGGTTCACCTCGATCTGCGGCCGGTCGGACTCGATCTGCGAGAAGTCGGGGTTGTAGGTGACGTCGAGGGTGAGGTTCGAGGTCACGCCGTACTTGAGGTTGACGCCGCCCTCCGGCTGCGCCTCGTCGGTGAGGCCGCCCGAGCTGCGGTCGAGGCTGTCGACCCGGATGGCGGTGGCGGTGGGCAGGATCTCGAGGTTTCGGCTCGTGGACAGGTCGCTGAGCCCGTCGAGCACCCCCATCTGGGGCAGCAGGCCGGACACGTCGCGCGACATCGGCGACCAGACGACGGTCTCGTCCTTGCCGCGGATGCGCCGGGCGATCTGGAACCCCCAGCGGTGGGTGCTGCGGGCGGGATAGCGCAGGCTCTTGAACGGGATGGCCATCTCCGCCGTCCACCCGTCGTCCACCACGGTGCCGCCGGTCTCGTAGAGGGCGTCCCACGACCGGTCGCCCCAGCGCACCCCGGTGAAGCTGCTGCGGCCGCCCATGGAGAACCCGCCGCCCCGGCTGCTGCGACCACTGCTGCCGCTGCCGAACCGCGCCTCGAGGATCGAGTCGTTCTGGACGCCGTAACCGTTCACCGAGAACACGTAGGCCCGCTGCTGGTCGAGGAACGGGTCGAAGTAGACCGAGATGATGTCGTCGCCGAAGAACGCCTGGTCGCGGTCGACCCGGTTCGCGCGCATCATCGAGGGCTCTGAGTAGTGCGCGTACACCCCGAAGTAGAGGTGGGTGTCGTCGTAGGCGAGGTAGACCTCGGTGTCCTCGGTCGCCGGCTCCCCCTCGAGCGGGCTCTGCTGCACGAACTCGGTGATGCGGGTGGCCCGCTGCCAGATCGCGTCGTCGAGGTTGCCGTCGATCTGCGGCGGCTGGGCCGTCCGGGCCGCGGTGACGCTGGGCCGGCCGGCGAGGATGCCAAGCGTGGCCGGGGCGAGGCCGGCGGCAGTGGAGCGCGTCGGCGCACCGGCCGCGGTCGCGCCGGCCGGCCGCGGTCCGCCCACGCCGAACCGCTCGGCGGCGCCGGCGAGCTCGCCGCCGGAGGAGCCCGCCAGGGCGCGGCGGGGAGGACCGCCGGGGGCGGCGCGGTTCGCCGGACCGGGCGGCGGCAGAATGATGCCCCCGGTCACCTCGCCGTTGCCGGCGCCCTCCGGGGCAGAGGCCTCCCCGGCGCCCGGGTCGAGCCGCCCCGGGCGGCCGAACCGACTGTTCCTGATGGCGCGCTCGAAGTCGAAGCCGCCGGAGCCCTCTCGGGAGGCTCCCGCGCGCCGGCCGGCGGGTCCAGATCCGGAGCCGGCGCCGCCTTCGCGGAACTGCTCCGCCCGGCGACCGCCGCCGGCCGCGGGTCCGAAGCCGCCCGCGCCCTCGCCGAACGACTCCGCACGCCCCCCGCCCGTGGGTCCGAAACCGACGTCTCCCTCGCTGGCGGGACCGAGCGGGGGGCGGCCGACCGCGCGGGCGGCGCGGCCGGCGTCGGCCCGCCCGGCGCCGAACGGCGCGCGGCCGCCTCCGCCCGACGGTGGCGCCGGAGCGGCGCCGAGCGCCGCCCGCTCACCGGCGCCGCGGGTCAGCTCGCCGGCAATCCGGTCCTGCAGGTCGAAGATGTCGGCGAAGGAACCGTCGACGCGCGCGGTGGCGGCGAGGGTGCCGCTCCGCGTGTCGACGAGCCGCGCCGTGATGCGCAGCCGGTCGCCGACGCGCTGGTAGCCGCCGGCGACGACCCAGCGGGAGCCGAGCTCACGCCCCACCGCCGCCACCGCCGTGTCGTCCGGGTTCGCGGCGGCGCCGCCCATCGCGGCCGCGACGCGCTCGAGCGCGACCACCGTGAAAGCGTCCCGGGTCTCGAGGTCGGCCGCCACCGTCTCCGCGATGCCGTGCCCCAGCCAGTCGTCCCGCTCGTTGCGGGAGATGTTGGTGAACGGCACGACCGCCACCGACCCGACGGCCGCCGGGTCGGCGGAGCCGCCGCCGGAGACGGCCTGGGCGGCGGGCGGCGCCGGGCGGCGGGTGACCTGACCCGCAACCGCGGCGGTTGCGACGGTGGAGGCCGCGACAAGCAACGTGACGCGGCCGAGGACGCCGGCGAGGCAGCGGATTCTCATGATGCGTCGTTCCGACACCCCCCGCGGTTCCGTCGAGGAACCGCGGAGAACCCAGTCCACACCCCCCCGGCTCCGTCGATGGAGCGGCAGAGAGCCCTGTCGTTCAGACGGATCGGGCGAACGCGCCGTTTACCGATCCGTCACTGCCGGCCCGTTCGGCCCACGCCGCCACCGCCGCCACGGGTGCGAATGCGAAGGACGCAGCCGCCGGTCACGCCACGGACGGCGCCGTGTCCCCGACGCGGGCCGCGATCTCCCGCGTCATCGCGGACCCGCTCACCGCAGTGGTCTGCCCGTCGGTCACGAGATCCGCGGTCCGAAGCCCGTCGGCCAGCGCCGAGCCTATCGCCTGCTCGACCGCGTCGGCCTCGGCGTGCGCCCCGAGGGCGTGCCGCAGCAGCATGGCGGCCGAGGCGATGGCCCCGATGGGGTTCGCCACGTCCCGGCCGGCGAGCGCCGGGGCCGACCCGTGGACGGGCTCGAAGAGCCCCCCGTCCCCGCCGATGCTCGCCGACGGCAGGAGCCCGAGCGAGCCCACGACGGCGCCCGCTTCGTCCGAGAGGATGTCCCCGAACAGGTTGCCGGACAGCACCACGTCGAACTGCTTCGGGCTCGTCGCGAGGAGGAGGGCGCAGGCGTCGACGTACTGGTGCTCGAGGGCCACGTCAGGGTGCCGCGCGCCGACCTCCGTCACCACCTCGCGCCAGAGGCGGGAGGTCTCGAGCACGTTCGCCTTGTCCACCGACGTCACGCGCGAGCGGCGCACGGCCGCGCTCTCGAACGCCACCTCGGCGATGCGCTCGATCTCGGGCCGGGAGTACCGCATGGTGTTCAACGCCGACTGGCGGTCGTCGGCCACCCCGCGCGGCTCGCCGTAGTAGATGCCGCCGGTCAGCTCGCGGACGATGAGCAGATCCGCCCCCGCCACGCGGTCGGGCTTGAACGCGCCGCCGTCCTCGAGCCCGGGCCAGACCCGCGCCGGCCGCAGGTTGGCGAACACGCCCAGGGCGCGGCGCAACTGAAGGAGCGCCGTCTCCGGGCGGCCCTCGCTCGACCCCCGGTCGAACGCCGGGTCGCCCACCGCCCCGAGCAGCACCGCGTCGGCCGCGAGACAGGCCTCGCGGGTCTCGTCCGGCAGCGGCGGCCCGCCGGCGCGCAGGGCCGCCCCGCCCACCGCGTGGGAGGTCATCGTGAACGCGTGGCCGAACCGCTCGCCCACGGCGCGAAGCACCCCCTCGGCCGCCGCCGTGACCTCCGGTCCGATGCCGTCGCCCGGCAGAAGGGCAATCGTCGCCTGCATGACGCCGATTCAGGCCGCCCCGGCCGACCGGTCGGCCTGGAGGCGGGCGACGATGGCGGCCAGATCCGTGTCCTCGACCGTCTTCTGGCGGTCCGCGAGGTCGATCATGGCCCGGTAGACGCGGTCCAGCTCGAGCCGGCTGAGCTCGAACCCGAGCTGCTCGCACCGCTGCTTGACCGCGTGCCGGCCCGAGTGCTTGCCGAGCACGAGGGTGGACTGGGCCACCCCGACGTCGGCCGGGCGCATGATCTCGTAGGTGCGCCGGTCCTTGATCACGCCGTCCTGGTGGATGCCCGCCTCGTGGGCGAAGGCGTTCCGCCCCACGATGGCCTTGTTGGCCTGCACCGGCTCGTGGGTCAGCTCGGACAGCAGGCGGCTCGTGGGGAAGATTTCGGTGGTGTCGATGCGGGTCGCGTACGGCATGCGGTCGTGCCGCACCCGGGTCACCATCACCAGCTCCTCGAGCGACGCGTTGCCGGCCCGCTCGCCGATGCCGTTGACGGTGCACTCGATCTGCCGGCACCCGGCGCGCACCGCGGCCAGCGAGTTCGCCACCGCGAGCCCGAGGTCGTCGTGGCAGTGGGCGCTGAAGACGGCCCGGTCGGCGTTGGGGACGCGGCCGATGATGCCACTGAAGAACTGCTCGATCTCGTCCGCCGTGCAGTAGCCCACGGTGTCGGGCAGGTTGATGGTCGTCGCCCCCTGCTCGATGGCCGTCTCGACGACCCGGCACAGGAAGTCGGTGTCGCTGCGCGTGGCGTCCTCCGCCGAGAACTCCACGTCGTCGGTGAACGTGCGGGCCAGCTTCACGTTGTCGACCACCGACTGCAGGCACTCCTCGTGCGAGATGCGGAGCTTGCGCTCGAGGTGCAGGTCGGAAGTGGCAATGAACGTGTGGATGCGGGAGCGCCGGGCCGGCTTCACCGACGCCGCCGCGCACTCGATGTCGGCGGGATTGCAACGGGCGAGGCCGGCGATGACCGGTCCGTCGATCTCGGACGCGATGAGGCGCACCGCCTCGGCGTCGTCCTTCGACGCGATCGGGAACCCCGCCTCCATCACGTCGACCCCGAGCACCTGGAGCTGGCGCGCGAGCCGCAGCTTCTCGGCCGTGTTCATCGAGAAGCCGGGGGCCTGCTCGCCGTCCCGCAGGGTGGTGTCGAAGATGATCAGTCGGTCGTCCGCCACGGTGTCTCTCCCTGGTTGATACTAGCCCGAAAATCGTCGCCGCGGCTCCGATTGCCGCCCAACCAACCCTGCCGGCGGCAATCTGCGCCGTCGCGACGGCGAGGACCGCCGGTCCCGGAACCGCCGGCGGCGGCTCCGATTCGCGGCCCGACCGACCCTGCGGGAGAGTCCCGCCCGGTCGTGTCTCTAGTTCACGTTCAGCCGGGCGAGAAGTCAAGCTTATAATCGTTACGATTTGATAATTCTTGCTTATGGAGTGCCGGCGAGATGGAACTGCACGAGCTCCAGGTGTTCCAGGTGGTCGCGGCCGAGCGGAGCTTCTCGCGGGCGGCGGCGAAGCTGCACCGCACCCAGCCCGCCGTCAGCCAGGCGATCCGGCGGCTGGAGGACGAGCTGGGCGAGCGGCTGTTCGACCGGTCGTCGAAGGGGGGACGGCTCACCGAGACCGGCGCCGTCCTGCTCGACTACGCCGAGCGGATGTCGCGCCTCGGGAACGAGGCGGTGGGCGCGGTGCGCGAGCTGCAGGAGCTGCGGCGGGGCCGGGTGGTGGTCGGGGTCAACGAGGCGGCCGTCCACGTGCTGCTGCCCATCGTCGAGCGGTTCCGGCTGGAGCATCCCCACGCGCAGGTCGAGATGCGCCGCGTGCATTCGCGGCAGATTCCGGGCGAGGTCCTCGACCGCAGCCTCGACTTCGGGCTCGTGACCTATCCGCCGGGAGAGCGGGGGCTGCGGTCGGTGCGGCTCGGCGTCGACGAGCTCGTCATGCTGACGCATCCCGAGCACCCGCTGGCGCGCCGGCAGACCATCACCATGAGCGAGTTCGGGCGGCAGACGGTCATCGCGCACAACGACCCGTCGCCGCGGCGCGACCTCGTGCTGCGGCTCTTCGAGGAGCACCACGCGTCGATCAACATCCAGCTTTCGCTGCCGAGCCTGGACGGCATCAAGCGGGCGGTGGAGATGGACCTCGGGGTGGCGCTGCTGCCGCGGCGGTGCGCGCTCTCCGAGATCGCCCGGGGACAGCTCGCAGCAGTTCCGGTACCCGAGCTGCGCGCCCCCCGCGACCTGCGGCTCGTCTATCGACGCACCGGGGAGTCGTCGCACGCCGCCGCCGCCTTTCTCGAGGCGGCCCGGGCACACGCGGCCGGCCCGGGACGGCCCGCGTCGAAACGGGCCACCGCCGCGGGTCAGAAGCCGCGCACGTAGGGCACGCGGGACGCGACGCCGCGGACGACGTCGAAGTCGTCGAGGAGCAGCCCGGTGGCGTCCCACGTCCCCGCGAGGAGGGCGTCGCGCACCTGGTCCTCCACGGTGACGGCGACCGGCTGGCCGTCCGCCTCGAGCACCCGCTCCGACACCGACAGCGCGAGGGGGGTGGCGGGGGCTGCCTCTACCCGGGTCATCAGACCCCCGATCACGTCACGCGGCGCGGTCACGCACGCGAGGCCGATGGCGAGCGAGTTCCCCCGGAAGATCTCGGCGAACGACTCGCCGACGCAGGCGTCGATGCCCCAGCGCTTCAGCGCCTGCGGGGCGTGCTCGCGGGACGAGCCCGAGCCGAAGTTCTCGTTCACGAGCAGGATCCGGGCCCCCGCGTAGGCGGCGTTCGAGAACGGGTGATCGGGCATGGCGGCGCGGTCGTCCTCGAAGACGTGGTCGCCCAGCCCGTCGAAGGTGATCGCCTTCAGGAACCGCGCGGGAATGATGCGGTCGGTGTCGATGTTGTCCCCGCGCACGGGTATCCCGGTGCCTTCGATTCGATCGATCTCACGCGTGGACAACGGTTCCCTCCCGTCCGCTTCGCCGCTGGCGGCGGCCGCGCCCGGCCATCCTCCTCATCGGGCTTGCGCTGCCGTTCGGCCGATTGCCGCCCAGAGAATCCCGCGGGCGTCCGCGCCGTTCTCCAGCGCCGGCGCCCGGCGGCTAGAGCACCTCCCGCACGTCGGTCACCTCGCCGGCGACCGCGGCGGCGGCGACCATCGCGGGGCTCATCAGCAGGGTGCGGCCGGTGGGGCTGCCCTGGCGACCCTTGAAGTTCCGGTTCGACGACGAGGCGCAGACCTGCCGGCCCTCGAGCCGGTCGGGGTTCATGGCCAGGCACATCGAGCAACCCGCGCCGCGCCACTCGAAGCCGGCCTCGCGGAACACCTCGTCGAGGCCCTCGGCTTCGGCCGCCGCGCGCACCGCCACCGAGCCGGGCACCACCAGCGCCTTCACGTGGCGCGCCACCCGCTGCCCCTTCGCGATGCGCGCCGCCTCGCGCAGGTCGGACAGGCGCGAGTTGGTGCATGACCCGACGAAGGCGACGTCTATCCTCGTCCCCCGGATGGGATCGCCGCCGGCGAGCCCCATGAATTCGAGGGCCTCGGCCACCCCGCCGTTCGACCCCGCCGCGGGTATGCGCTGGCTCACGCCCACCGACTGGCCGGGGTTGATGCCCCAGGTCACCCGCGGCTCGATCCCGGCCCCGTCGATCTCGACGACGTCGTCGTAGTCCGCCCCGGGGTCGGAGGCCATCGAGCGCCACCACGAGACGGCCCGGTCGAAGGCCTCGCCGGCCGGCGCGAACGGCCGCCCGCGCAGGTAGTCGAACGTCGTCTCGTCGGGGTTCACGTAGCCGACCCGCGCCCCGCCCTCGATGGACATGTTGCAGACGGTCAGCCGCTCGTCGATGCTCATGCGGTCGATGACCGAGCCGCCGTACTCGTAGGCGTGACCGACGCCGCCCTTGACCCCCAGCCGGTGGATGATCTCGAGCACCACGTCCTTGGCGAACACCCCGGCCGCCAGCTCGCCGTCGACGGAGATGCGCCGCACCTTCAGGGGGCTCATGGCCAGCGACTGCGACGCCAGCACGTCGCGCACCTGCGACGTCCCGATGCCGAGCGCGACCGCGCCCAGGGCGCCGTGGGTCGAGGTGTGGCTGTCGCCGCAGGCGATGGTCATGCCGGGCTGGGTGAGCCCCAGCTCGGGGCCGATGACGTGCACGATGCCCTGGCGGTCGCTGTCGAGGTTCCAGAGCGGAATGCCGAACTCGCGGCAGTTCCGCTCGAGGGCCGACAGCATCGCCTCGGCCAGGGGATCGGCGAACGGCCGGGCCTGGTCGAGGGTGGGGATGATGTGGTCGGTGGTGGCGAACGTGCGCTCGGGGAACGCCACGCCGATGCCGCGCGAGCGCAGCATGTCGAACGCCTGCGGCGTCGTCACCTCGTGGATCAGGTGCAGCCCGATGAAGAGCTGGGTCTGGCCTGTCGACAGGGGACGAACCGTGTGGAGGTCCCAGACCTTCTTCAGTAGTGTCCTGCCCATGCGGCTTCCCAGTCCCTCGCGACGTCAGCCGCGCGGCTCGGCCGGTTCGACGGGCGCGGCGGGTTCGGCCGGCGCAACGGGTTCGGCCGGCCCGGCGGGCGCAGCGGGTTCGGCCGGCGCGGCCGGCGCAGCGGGTTCGGCCGGCGCAGCCGGCGCAACGGGTTCGGCCGGCGCAGCCGGTGCGGCCGGTTCGGCGGGTTCGGCCGGTGCGGCCGGTGCGGCCGGTGCGGCCGGTTCGGCGGGTTCGGCGGGTTCGGCGGGTTCGGCCGGTTCGGCGGGCGCAGCGGGTTCGGCCGGCGCGGCCGGTTCGACCGGTTCGGCGGGCGCAGCGGGTTCGGCCGGTTCGACAGGCGCGGCGGGCGCGGCCGGTGCGGCGACCGGCTCGACGGGCAGGTCGTCAGCCTCGAGGGCGGCGTCGGCGTCCTCGATGTCCTTCAGGAGCTCGTCGCGGGTCTTGTGCACCCGGTTGTAGCTGCCGGCGGAGATCACGTAGTACCAGCTCGCGAACCGGGTGGCGAGCTCCTCGGCGCGGGCGCGCCCGTCGGCGGTGCGGCGCTCCCACTGCGCGTGCAGGTCGGCCCGCTCCCGGTTCTCGCGGTCGGCGTCGGTCCACTGCGACTCCGCCTTGTTCTCGAAGTCGCGGTTGGCGGGCCGCTCGGGCTCAGGCAGGGCCTCGGGATCGAACTCGGCGTTGATGAGGACGTAGCGGTTCTCGCCGCCGCCGGTCTCCTCGTCGTCGCTCGTCTCGTCGCCGATCGACACCGCGTTGCCGCTGCCGTACAGGATCTCGCCGAAGCGCAGCGTGTAGAGCACCCCGAGGTCGGTGCGCACCTTGAGCTCGCCCTCGTTGGACAGCATCTCGCCGGCCTGGGTCGGGTAGAAGCCCCGCGCCTGCATCGTCTGCAGGTCGGCGTTGGTGATGGTGCGTTCCTCGAACGCCTGCCGCAGGTTGCCGGACAGGCCCTCCGGCTTGGGGCGCACCCCGACGATCCGGATCCCCATGAGGCCGCCCACGAGCAGGTTCATCTGCACGTAGTCGACCTCCTTCCCCTCGGGCAGGTCGCTGCCCGTCCACACGTCCTGCTCGACCCAGTCGACGGTGAACTCGCCCCGCCGCACCACGCTCCCGGTGCGCTCGTCGACCTGGTACTCGTTCAGCTCGACCCGCTTGACGTCGTCGCGCTCGACGCCGAGCAGGTTGGTCTCGATCCAGTCGCTGAAGTCGGTCGAGATACCGATGTCGGTCCGCGCCGCGTAGACGCGGTTCTGGTCGGGCACCCGCACGAAGTTCAGCCCCGGCCGCCCTTCGACCGGGTTGCCGATGACGAGGTCGGCCAGCACCTCCTCGCTCGCCCCCCGGAAGGTGACGCGGCGGCCGCGCCCCCTCAGCGTGCTGACCGTCTCGTCGAGGGGATCGACGACCCCGAACGCCTCGTGGTCGGTGACGCTGTCGGAGCGGAAATCGTCCTTGGTGATGGCGATCATGCCGGCCGCGGTGTTCGCGAGCCGCTCCGCCCCGTCGGCCGGGTAGTCGTGGTGCGACGGGATCGTCCAGAGGCCGTTGCGGTTCATCACCCGGAAGATGGCGGCGGCCGCGGTGTCCTCGTCGAACTCGACCACCTCGAGCGACGTCGCCGCCGCGGGGTCCGTGAAGCCGGCGAAGAACGTCTCGCCGACGTCGAAGAACGCGTCCGGCGCCGAGCGGCTCGGCGCGGTGGCGAGGGCGAGGGCGACGACCAGGATGGCCGCGCCGCCGAATGCCGTGGTCTTTTCCAGTTCCGTCATGGTCGTACCCCGTCGAATCGAAGCCGCCCCGATGCGCGGCCGGCTTCCCGGAACGTGAAACGGTCAGTCCCGCAAGCGCCGGGCCGCGGCCGCGCCCTCGCGCTCGCGCCGCTGGCGGCGCACGAAGATCATCACCCCGAGCGCGAACACCGGCACCGGCGGCAGGAGGATCGCGAACGTCTTGATGGTGCTCTGGATGCGCCGGACCTGCGTCTCCATCCGCTCGAGGCTGGCGCGGATCTTGGTCTGCTTCTCGGTCTCGATGTTGGTCGACAGCACCGCCAGCCGGCGGTTCTCGACCTCCTCGAGGTTGCGGGCCATGATCTGCTTGGCCTGCGCGTCGATGTCGGTGCGGTTCTGCACCTCGGCCACCCGCTCGTTCAGCCGGTTCTGGGCGTCGGTCAGCGCCTGCTCCGCCTCTTCCTCCGCCTGCTGCTCGTCGAGGGTGCGCTGCTCGATGAACTCGGCGGTCTGGGCCTCGACCTGCTCCAGCGTCCGGTGGCGGGCGCGCCGGCTGCGCAGCCCGATGAACGAGTCGTCCTCGAGCAGCCCGTCCATCGCGTTCAGGAAGAACGTGACGTTGTCGAAGTTGAGGTTGCCGGGCGCGACCTCGCGAATCTGGAAGAACTGCTCGCTGATGAAGTCGAGGTCGGCGACCACCACGAGGTTCAGGGGGCCCTCGGTGGTCCAGTCCGAGCCGGACTCGTCCTCCTCGGCGACGGCCTCCTCGCCGGCGCCGGGCTCGACGGGCTCGGGAGACTCTTCCCCCCCGGCCGCGTCCGCCGGCTCGGCCGGCTCCGCGGCGTCGGTGGCCGCGGCCCCATCCGCGGCCGGGGCAGCCTCCGACGCCGACTCCTCCTCCGCGGCCGTCTCTTCGCCTTCCCCGGCCTCCTCGCCGTCGGACGCCTCGTCCTCGGACGCCTCGTCCGTCTCCGGCGCCGCCGGGGCCGGCCCCGCCCGCCTCACGCGGGCCGCCACCACGAAGTCCTCGTCGTCCTGCTCGCGCACCGGGTTGGGGTTGATGGACGGCCCGAAGAAGCTCTGCCGCACCAGCGAGAAGTAGCCGGTGTGCCCGGACACGACGCCGGTCCGCAGCAGCGGCTCGAACTCGATATCCGGATCGGCGTCGGGGCCGCCCGCCGGACGCAGGAATCCCGGGTACAGGAAGACCAGCTCCTGCAGGTCGCGGACCACGTCCACGGCCGGGTTGAAGGTCTCGGGGTTCTCGTTGCCGGGGCCGAGAAAGACCACCTCGGACGGCATGTACGACAGGTCCGGGTGCGGGTTGTAGCTGTCCCAGAGGATGCGCGTCGGCTCCCAGTCGACCCCGAGGTCCCGTATCCACTGCCGGACGTCGCCCCGCGGGCCCGGCCGGGCCGAGCCCGGCGGATAGGTGAACGGGTTCCCGTCCCCCACCCACTCGGTCGGGGACAGGGTCGGATTGACGGCCGGCAGGGGGTCGACCAGGATCATCGCCGGCCGGCCCCGGCGGACGTACTCGGCGACGTTGGCCATCTGGTCGGTCTGCATCGACGACGGCAGGGCGACGAGGAGCGCGTCGATGTCCTCGGGGATCGGGAACTCGGCGTTGACCTCGACCACCTCGTACTGCTTCCGCAGCTCGTTCACCACCGACCACTGCGGCAACTGCTGGTCGCTCGCGAGGTTCTGGCCCCCGAAGATCTTCACCATCGTGTCGACGACGCCGACCCGCTGGCGCTCGGTGCCCGACACCACGCGGATGGTGCGCACCACCTCGTACTCCGTGGGCAGCCCCCGGTCGAAGAACGAGATGACCTGCTGCTCGGCCCCCGAGGTGAACGCGACGCCCATGAAGACGTCGACGATCTCCGAGCGGCCGCCGGCGACGTCGCGCATCTGGCGGGGCCCGATGCCGAACTTCTCGCGAGCCCGGATGGCGGCGTCGGAGAACGGCTCGGTGTCCTCGATCAACACCTCGACCCGGGGGCCGGCGAGGGCGTCGATCTCCTCGAGGGTCCGGATCAGGTTCGATCGCGCCTGCACGAAGAGCTCCGGCACCACCGGGCTCAGGAACGCCTGGATGAACACCGGACGGTCCTGGGGCAGCTCGTCGAGGAGCTGCCGCGTCTCGCTGCTGACCGAGGAGAGCCGCTCGGCGGTGACGTCCAGCCGGACCGCGGCGCGCGCCACCAGCATGTTGATCCCCGCCAGCACCACCGCCACCGCCACCACCCGTATGGCCTGGTGCGCCCACATCGGGAACCCGTCGGGGTCCCGCGGCCAGTGGCGCCGGCCGGCGATCAGGGTGTTCAGATAGAGGAAGAGCGCGGCCACCGACGCGAACATGGCGAGGCCGGACAGGGTCAGGACGCCCCTGGAGAAATCCCAGAACGGGGCGAACACGCTGAACGGGGCCACGAGCCGGCCGGCGTCGACGCTGACGGCGGCGACGACCGGGTCGACGAAGATGACCGCGCCGCAGAACGCCGCCCCCAGGATGAACGCGACGGTGACGTTGGCGGTCAGCAGCGACGCCAGCATGCCCACCGGCACGAGCGCCGCCCCCACCAGCCAGAAGCCGATGTAGTTGCCGAGCATCAGCCCCAGGTCGGGGCTCCCCAGGAAGAACAGGACCACCACGTGGCTCAGCGACAGCACCAGCGAGGCGGTGTAGATGCCGAGGGTGGCGAGGTATTTGCCCAGCACGACCTCGAGCTCGGTGGCGGGGAGCGTGAACAGCAGCTCGGCCGTCCCCAGCCGGCGCTCCTCCGACCACACCGACATCGTCAGGGCGGGCACGAACAGCAGCAGGAGGAACGGGAAGACCTGGTTGAGCTGGTCGAGGTTGGCGAGGTTGTCGAGGAAGAACCGGTCCTGCCAGAACGCGGCGGCCGCGCTCAGGAAGATGAACAGGGTGATGAAGACGTAGCCGGAGGGACTGCTGAAGTAGAGCCGCAGGTCCCGCTTGGCCAGCGCCCGGACGATTGCGAAGTTGACCTTGGTGCCCATCGTTCGTTCGTCGTCTCCCATCGGGGGTCGTCGTGCGCCGGACTAGGCCGGCGCGGCTTCCTGCGGCTCGCGGGTCAGCCGGTAGAACGGCTCGTCGAGCGAACCGTTCTCCTCGAGGTCCGCGAGGGCCCCGTCGAACACGAGCCGGCCGTTGTGGATCAGCAGCACGCGGTCGGCCACCGCCTCGACCTCCTGCAGGATGTGGGTCGAGATGAGCAGGGTCTTGGTGCGGCCCAGCCGCTGCATGTTCTCGCGGAACTGCTTGATCTGGTTGGGGTCGAGGCCCGCCGTGGGCTCGTCCATGATCAGCACCTCCGGGTCGTGCAGCAGCGCCTGGGCCAGCCCCACCCGCTGCTTGTAGCCCTTCGAGAGCTTGCCGATGGGCTTCTCGAGCACGAGCGCGAGGGCGCAGATCTCGACGACCGCCTCGATGCGGTCCCTGAGGGTCCGCGGGGCCATCTCGCGGGCCTCGCCGAAGAAGCCGAGCAGCTCGAGCGGCGTCATGTCGGGGTAGAGCGGCCCGTTCTCGGGCAGGTAGCCGAGCCGCTTCGAGGCCTCGATGCGCTGCTCCCGCACGTCGAACCCGGAGATCGCGGCGCGGCCCGCGCTCGGCGCGAGAAAGCCGGTGAGCATGCGCATCAGGGTGGTCTTGCCGGCCCCGTTCGGCCCCAGGAAGGCCACCACCTGCCCCTGGGGAATCGAGAACGACGCGTCTTCGACGGCGACGAAGGGCCCGTAGTACTTGCTCAGCCCGTGCGCGTCGATCATGGCGGCAGGGGCCGCCGCATCCTCGGCCGGTTCGGCCTCCGGGTTCACCTTCGCCACAACTTCCTCATCCATATCGTTCTGCCTCGTCGTACTCGCGCGGCTCCGCCGCGACCACGTCCAAGTGCCCACGGACGGCGATGCCGCCCGCACGTCGACGACAAGACGCATCCGGAACCCGATGGGCCGGGCGGCGCTCAATCGGCCGACGGCCGGCCGCGTCATCGCCGAGCCCCGGCCCCGGTCGGCAACCCAAGAGCATAGTCAATAGGGCCGACGGCCATCAAGTAGCGCCCGCCCCGCGGGCGTACGAGAGATCGTGAGATGACTGCCCCCGACGTTGTCGGTCCGGCGATTTGCTGTCGTTCCCGGCAGCGTCCCACTCCTGTTGTGTACCCGCGGCGCCCCACGAAGCCGGAGACGGCGCACCGCGCGGCGGTCGGCGCGGACGGATCTCCATCTCCGCCGTGGGCTGCCGGGGGCCGGGCGGCCGTGCGATAAGATCCGCGAGGTGCACACACGGCCGACCATGCAGCACAGCGCTCCACCGTTCTTGCGGTCCCTCGCGGTCCTGCTGCTCGCGGGAACGGCGGTCGTGGCCCTCGCCGGGGGCCAGCCCGCCCCGCCGGGCCCCGTCGCTCCCGAGTTGCGCGAGATCATCGACCGGGCCCTCGAGCGGGCGACCTGGGCCGAGGAGGAGGGCTTCGAGACCCGCTACCGCCGCGCCATGACGCAGCGGATCCGGCGGTTCGACGGGGACGGCGAGGTCACCGACGACGAGACCCTGCTCTACGAGCTGGAACCGTACCAGGGCGCCCTGTTCAGCCGGCTGACGGCCAGGGACGGGCAACCGCTCGACGCGCGCGGCCGGCGAGAGCAGGAGAAGCGCTGGGAGGAGTTCCAGGCCGAGATCGCCGACCCGGGGAAGCGCGCGGAGCGGGAGCGGGAGGCGGCGGAGAACGAGATCAAGTTCGACGAGGAGATGGTCGGCCGGTTCACGGCCAGGCTGGAAGGGGTGCGGGACCTGCGGGGCCGCCCCAGCTACGTAATCTCGTTCGAGCCCCGTCCCGGGAACCTCCCGGTGCGCAGGCGCATCGACCACGCCCTGAACAACTCGCGGGGCGAGGCCTGGATCGACCGCGAGACCTACGAGATCGCCCAGGTCAGCTTCGAGCTGATGGACCGCGTGCGCCTTTGGTGGGGCATCCTCGGCTCCATCTCCAACGCCACCGGGCGGCTCGAGCGCCGGCCGGTCGCCGAGGACGTCTGGCTGAACACCGAGTTCGACGTCTACTTCCACGTGCGGGTGCTGTTCCGGACCACCCGCCGGAGCACGACGACGCAGTGGAGCGAGTTCGAGCTCGCGGACTGACGGGGCGGGTTCGGACGGAGGACGGCCGGCCCCGGACGTGGAACCCGCCGGCCCGGACGTCGGAACCGGCAGGATCTCTCCGGTGGCCGCGACGGCTCCGTCCGACGGCCGCCGAATGCCGGCCGGGAGCCTGCCCCGCGAAGGGTCGAGGCTCCCGGCGTCCGGATCGGGGGCGGCAACGCCGCGAGGCGGCGGTGCCGCGGGGCGACTAGCGAGTCAGCGCCCCGTAGACGAAGTTGCGCGAGATCGACTGCACCTCGCCGACCGCGCGCCCCCGGTGCTGGATCATGCCCACGAAGGCGAGGTCCGTCTTCGGATCGATCCAGAACCACGTGCCGGCCGCGCCGCCCCAGCGGTAGGTGCCGTCCGCGTACGCCTCGCCGGCGGCGGCGGCGTCGGTGACCACCTCGAAGCCGAAGCTGAAGCCCCGCCCGGCCGGCCGCGTGCTCATCGGACCCGGCAGCAGGTGGTTCGTCTCCATGATCTCGACCGAGCGCGGCGACAGCACCCGGACCCCGCCGAGCTCGCCGCCGTTCAGCAGCATCTGCATGAACCGCACGTAGTCGCCGGCCGTCGAGTAGAGGCCGCCGCCCCCGGACGGGCCGGCCGGCGGCAGGGTGCGCACCTCGTTGTCGGCGAGCTCGAGCCCGTCGTCCCCGGCCTGGTGAATCCGGGCGACCCGGTCGACCTCGCCGGCCGGCACGAAGAACCCGGTGTCGACCATGCCGAGGGGCTCGAAGATCCGATCGAGCAGGAACTCGTCGAACGGCTGCCCCGACAGCTTCTCGACGAGATAGCCCTGCACGTCGACCGAGATGCTGTAGAACCATTCGGTGCCCGGCTGCGACCGCAGCGGCAGCGCGCCGAGCTTGTCGATCATGTCCTGCAGCGGCGCGTCCGCGTCGAGGACGCCCTTGTCGCGGTACGCGCGCGCGACGGGGTGGTTGTCGAACCCGTAATCCAGCCCCCCCGAGTGGGTCAGCAGCTCGCGCATCGTCATCGAGCGGGTCGCCGCCTCGTGCACCGGCGAGCCGTCGGCGTACTCGCCGGCGTGGACGCGGAGGTCGGCGAGCTCGGGGATGAAGTTGGACACCGGCTCGTCGATCTGCCACTTGCCCTCTTCGTAGAGGATCATCAGGGCGGCCGCGGTGATCGGCTTGGTCATCGAGTAGATGAGGAAGATGGAGTCGGCGGCCATCGGCGTCCCCGACTCGACGTCCTGCACCCCGGCGCTGTCGACGAAGGCGACCTTGCCGTTCCGCGCGAGCATGGTCACGACGCCCGCCAGCTTCCCTTCGTCGACCATCCGCTGCATGCCGGCGTCGAGCCGCTCGAGGCGCTCGGCGGACAGGCCCACGGCGGCGGGGTCGGCGTGGCCCAGATCGCGCGCGAGCCCGTGGTGTCCCTGGGCCGAGGCCGGCCCGACGGACAGAAGCCCGATTCCGAGGACCAGCGCGGGCAGCGCGAGGAGAATCGGCAAACGGCGTATGGCAGCTCTTGACATGGTGATGACTCCTGGACGGAACGGAACTCAAGCGCCCTGCATGGCCCCCGTGTCACGCGGCCACCGGACCTCGTGCGCCACGCCCGGCCACGCGCCGGACTCCCGGTCCCGAGAGGCGCAGTGATGGCACGACCCGATAAGCCTACCCCAAACCGGCGGTCGAGAGATCGGGCCGCGCCGCCGAGACCTTGACATCCGGGTCGGGCGGGTGCAACATCTTCTTGTCGGGTATCTAGGGGTCGGCGTCGAGGGACGCGCGGCTCCTGCCGAATCGCGAGGCCGGGAACGGAGCCCGGGATGAAGACTCCCGGGGAAGACGCCAGTGCCGACGAAGAAACCGGACCTGTTGCAGGGGACCCTGGCGCTGCTGATTCTGAAGACCCTTTCCACGGGGCGGATGCACGGTTGGGGCATCTCGCAACGCATCCAGCAGATGTCGCGGGACGTGCTGCAGGTCAACCAGGGGTCGCTCTACCCGGCGCTGCACCGCCTGGAGCAGCAGGGCTGGATTCGCGCCTCATGGGGCAAGTCGGAGAACAACCGCCAGGCGAAGTACTACGAGCTGACGGCCGGAGGCCGGAACCAGTTGAACGTGGAAACGGAGAACTGGATCCGGATCTCGGCCGCCGTGGCCGGCATCGTGGAAGCCTAGGGGTTCGCACCGGGCTCCTGACACCGGTCGGTCGCCGAAGAGGCGGCACGCGGCGATCATCGGCCGCGAGGGGTCGCAACTTTCCGCTCCCGGCCGGCGTCTAACTCGGGGGGACCGCACAGGACCGGACGCGGCCGCCCGGATCCGGCGGCTCTTCCGCCGGCTTCTGAGGAACGTCCTGATGGTCGACATTGCACGTCCTGACATCGCCCGGGCCAAGCGGGTGCGCCAGATCGCGTACGGCGTCGCGGCCAGCGTCGCGGTCATCCTGATCACGGTCGGGGTGTCGCGCCTGGAGCCGGCGGCCCCCAACGTCGACCGGGACACCGTCTACACCGACACGGTGCAGCGAGGCGAGATGCTGCGGCAGGTACGGGGAACCGGCACCCTCGTGCCGGAGGAGATCCGCTGGATCTCGGCCATCACCAACAGCACGGTCGAGCGCATCGTCCTCCGGCCCGGCGTCACCGTCGAGCCCGGCACCGTCATCGTCGAGCTGAGCAACCCCCAGCTCGAGCAGAGCGCGCTCGAGGCGCAGCTCCAGCTCGAGGCGGCGCGCGCCCGCTACAAGAGCCGCCAGGTCGAGCTGGACCGGGACGTGCTAACGCAGCGCGCGACCGTGGCCACCGCGCAATCGATGCTCACCCAGGCGGAGTACGAGGCCAATCTCGACGAGGAGCTGTTCAGGGACCAGCTCGTCTCGGAGCTGCAGCTCCGGCAGAAGCAGTCGGCCGCGAACCAGGCCCGCATCGGGCACGAGATCGAGCAGCAGCGGCTCGATATCCTGGTCGACTCGATGGAGACCCAGCTCGCAGCCGAGCAGGCCGAGGTCGACCGCCTCGAGACCATCTACCAGTTGCGCCGCGACGAGGTCGCGGACCTGCGGGTAACGGCGGGGGTCGCGGGCGTCCTGCAGGAGGTGCCCCTCGAGGAAGGGGCCAGCGTCACCCCCGGGACGAACCTCGCGCGGGTCGGCGACCCGACGCAGCTCATGGCCGAGCTGCGGATCGCCGAGACTCAGGCCAGAGACGTCCAGATCGGCCAGCCGGCCAGCATCGACACCCGCAACGGGATCATCCCCGGGCACGTCATCCGCATCGACCCCGCGGTGCAGCAGGGCACGGTCACCGTGGACGTGGGGCTCGACGGCGAGCTGCCGCGCGGCGCCCGGCCGGACCTGACCGTGGACGGCACCATCGAGCTCGAGCGGCTCGTGGACGTGGTCTACGTGGGCCGGCCGGTGTACGGACAGGAAGACAGCGTGGTCACCCTGTTCAGGCTCGTGCCCGACAGCGACGAGGCGGTGCGGACCCGGGTCAGCCTGGGCCGCAGCTCGGTGAACACCATCGAAGTGCGGGACGGGCTCCGGCCCGGCGATCAGGTCGTGCTGTCCGACATGTCCCAGTGGGACGCGGTCGACCGCATTCAGTTGAACTAGGGGCCAGGACACCGGGAACGACCGCCGAGTCCGACCTGCAACGGGACAGGGCCGCCGCCGGATTCCGCGGGCACCCAGGAGAACCAGCAAAATGAACGACGCAGCTCAGCCGCTGATTCACCTCGACAAGGTGACGAAGATATTCTTCACGGACGAAGTGGAGACCCATGCGCTCGCGGAGATCGACCTCGACATCTACCCCGGGGAGTACATCGCGATCTCGGGGCCTTCCGGCTGCGGGAAGTCGACGCTGCTGTCGATCCTCGGGCTGCTCGACTCCCCGTCCGACGGTCAGTACCAGTTGAACGGCCGGCCGGTGGCGAGCCTCAAGATGTCGGACCGCGCCCGGACCCGAAACCGCGAGATCGGCTTCATCTTCCAGAGCTTCAACCTGATCGGCGACCTCACCGTCTACGAGAACGTCGAGCTGCCCCTGACCTACCGGGGCATGCGGCCGGCGGAGCGGCGGCAGCGGGTGGACGAGGCCCTCGAGAAGGTGGAGATGGCCCACCGCGCCAAGCACCTGCCCAGCCAGCTCTCCGGGGGCCAGCAGCAGCGGGTGGCGGTGGCCCGCGCCGTCGCCGGCCAGCCCTCGATCCTCCTCGCCGACGAGCCGACCGGCAACCTCGACTCGAAGAACGGCGAGGCGGTGATGCAGTTGCTCGCGGGCCTGCACGCCGAGGGGTCGACCATCTGCATGGTCACCCACGACCCCCGCTACGCCCAGCACGCGGGCCGCGAGGTGCATCTGTTCGACGGGCGGGTGGTCGACGGTCCGGACGAGAGCGAGCCGCCGGCACCCGCGTCATAGCCCGCCCCCGACGGCCCGCGCGGAGTTCTCTGGCCCGGCCGCTCGACGGGTGGTGCCTGGCGACCGGCCGAGCCCGGCTACTCGGGCCGCTCGACTGTCGTGTAGTCCAGATACGATCGGCCGTCGACCTCCGACACGATCGCCGTGAGCCGGTAACGCCCGTCCGCCGACTCGACCCGCACCTCGGACACCTCGACCGCGACCTCGGACGGGTCCGGACCCTCGCGCAGGGCCTCGTGGAGCACCCGCCCCTGCATCGAGGCGGGGACCTTGATGCCGAGGGTGTGGAGGAACGTCGGGGCGAAGTCGACGTTGCCGCTCGGCACCGCGATCTCGACCCCCGCCTTCAGGTCGGGGCCGATCGCCACCAGCGCGTTGTGGATGTCGAAGGGGCTCGAGCTGCCGTGGCCCGCGACGCCCGGCTGGGCGGAGGTGCCGCGGAAGCCGTACCGGCCCGCCGCCGCCGTCCAGTCGGGCGAGTAGAGGACCTGGGCGGCGCGGGGGTGGTCCCAGCGGGCGAGGTCGAACGACAAGGTGCCGGGCGCCGAGCCCTCGGGGACGCCGGGGCGGGGCCCCCGCGTGAAGACCGCGCCCACACCCTCCGTCGCCTGCAGGGCGGCGGCGACGCCGGACACCGCGGCCGGGTCGTCGTCGCGCACGTAGACGGCGCCGGCTCCCGCCACGATGCGCGGGGCGCCGTCGTCGAGGGACCCCGCGAACGGCGCCAGCACCGCGTCGAGGTCGATGCCGCCGGTATGTTGGGAGAACCCGTGGTCCGAGGTGACCCAGACGTTCGTCGTCCCGGACAGGCCGGCCGCGGCGAGGCCGTCCTGCAGGCGCTGGATCTCGGCGTCGAGCCGGAAGAGGGCCTCGACCGTCAGCGGGTGGCCCATGCCGTGGCGGTGGGCCGTGGTGTCGGGGTCGCTGAGCCACAGCACCGTCACCGTGGGGTCGACCGCCGGCAGGGCGACCTCGAGGAACGCGTCGACGATCCAGCGGTTCCTCCGGTGGTTGGGGGTGCCCGCCTCCGGGACCGGCCCGAGGCGATCGAGGGCCTGCACGTGCAGATCGGCCGGCAGGCTGTACTCGTAGTGAAGGATGGCCCCGCCGGCGACGGTGTGATTGAGCAGATAGGACGACCCGCTGGATCCCGCGCTCATGACGAGGAGCCGGCGGCCCGCCGACTGAAGCGCCTCGCCCAGGGTCGGCGCCGTCAGCAGGCGCTCGTTCCCGGCCGCCTCGATCCGGAGCAGGTTGCCGCGGTCGCCCGTCGAGAGGAACCGGACGGCGTCGGCCCCGGGGAAGAACACCGAGTTGCCCAGCAACCCGTGGACCTCCGGCCAGGCCCCGGTGGAGATGGACGCGGCGTTGACCCGGGTCACGGTCGGGAACACCGCGTGATGGCTGGTCATGACGACGCCGCGCCGCCCCAGGGCGTGGAGCGCGGGCATGAAGTGGGGCTGCACGTAGTCGGGGCGCAGCCCGTCGAGCACGATCAGCAGGTGCCGCGGACGGTCGGCGCGCTCCTCCTCGTCCTGACCGGCGGCCCCGAGCGAGGCCGCCGCCAACACGAGAGCCAGCGCCAGCACGTGGCGCAAAGCCAGTCTGGCCATCGGCGGCGATCAGCGCTTGACCAGGCCCAGGAGGGCGCAGCCGAGAACGACGATGAACGGGAGCACGGCGCCGGCGGCGAACACGAACGTGGCGAGAGCACTCGGCTCGGGGGGCATCTGTGATCCTCCTCTCGATGGCGGCCCGGATCGACCGGGGCCACGGTGAACGACGGGGCGACGGTCCGCGGCTCTTCGACGAGGCCCGCGGCGCGGCACGTGCTTCCGATTCTAGCAGCCGCGGCTAGTGGGAGCCGAAGGGGAAAGCCGTGAGCCAAGCCCGTGCATGGTCGATGTCGTCGGTGCGCAGCGTGTCCGGGTTGAAGCCGCGCTCGGCGCCGAGGTAGTAGCCCAGCAACTGGAAGGCGACGGCGGCCAGGGGCGGCATCAGCAGCTCGCGGGTCGTGCCCGGCACCGCGATGACGAAGGTCGCGTCCGGGGCCACCGTGTCATCTCCGTCGACCACCAGGGCCAGGCTGGGCGAGCCGGCGGCCCGGGCCGTGCGCACCGCGTCGTGCAGCCGCGCATACGAGGCCCCGGGGGGCGAGACGACGACCGTGCCGACGTCCTCGGACAACAGCGAGATAGCGTTGTGCGCGTACTCGGCCGGCCGGTAGGCCTTGCAGAGCAGGCTGCCCTCCTCCTCTATCTTCAACGCGCCCTCGCGGGCGGAGAACCAGTTGGCGCCGCCCCCGGACATCAGCAGCGCCCGCTGGTCCTTCAGGGCGTTGGCGATCTGCGACACGTTCACGTCCTCTTCCTCGAGGAACAGCGCCGCCGCGTTCGGCAGCTCCGCGATCGCCGCGCCCAGCTCCTCCGCCTCGCGGGCGTCGAGCGCCCCGGTCGCCGTCCCGATCTCCAGGCCCAGGAGATACAGACCCACCAGACGCGTCGTCAGGACCGACACGTCCGGCCCGCAACGCTGGCCGGCCGGAAAACAGACGCTCTCGTCGCACAGCGCCTCCAGGGCGCTCCCCGGCGTATTGGTCAGGCCGACCGTGAGGATCCCGCGGTCCCTGGCGAGCCGGCCGGCCTCGAGCGTCTCGAGGCTGCCGCCCGTCGCCGACTGCAGGACGAGGGCGGCCGACTCCGCCGCTCCGCGCCAGTGGTTCGAGAACTCGTGGGACTCGTGGCTCTCCGTGGCCCAGCCGGTCCACTGCCGGAACAGGAACGCCCCGAGCTCGGCGGCGTGGAAGGCCGAGCCGCACCCGGTGAAGACGAGACGCCGGACGCCCCGCTCGACGAGGCGCCGGGCGAGGGCGGCCAGCTCGGGTCGCAGGCCGGCCGCCTGGCGCATCAGCGCCGGCTGCCGGCGGACGTCCTCGATGAGGAGATACGGATGCCCCTGCCGAATGTCGCTGGTGCCCCGGATTCGGGCCCACAGCGGCACGCGGGTGAGCTCTTCCTCCAGCCAGGCCGGCAACGGGTCGTCCGGCGTGGGGGGCGGCGCCCCGGGGTTCGCGTCCATGAGGTCGCGCGCCCATTGCGGCAGTCGTCGCTTCGCTGGTCGTCGCATCACGTGTGGTCCGCGGGCCCCTGCGCCCGAAGGACGGTGCAGGATACTAGAAACCGCGTCGGGCGGAAACCTCGGGACTGCCGCGGGCGGCGCCCCGCACGCCGCGGGGCGCCGGGTCGGGGAAGAAGCGGTCGTCAAGGGTTGCCGGAGCGATTCGCCAGGGCCTGGGCGCGCTCGAAGTGGGCGGGGACGTCGAGCCGGGCGCAGAGGTCGAAGAAAGGCGGCCGCGGGCCTCTCCAGCGCAGATCGTCGACGGAGTCGAACAGCCGTGCGTCCGTCCGCAGCGTGGCGAGGTCGCGGAAGCGCCGGGCGAGGTCGCGGTGGCGGGCGAGCTCGCCCGCGAGGCGGCCCGCGCCCCGCACCGCGACGTCCCAGTCGGCGGGATCGTCCGGTACCGCGTCGATGCGCCCGTAGCGCCCGATCACCGCCGCCGTCGACTTGGCGCCCCACCCCCGCAACCCCGGGAAACCGTCGGCGGCGTCGCCGACGAGGGCGAGGTAGTCGGGAATCGACGCCGGGGCCACCCCGAACTTCTCCCGCACGCCCTCTTCGTCCCGCAGGGCGCCCGCCCGCCGGTCGAACTGCACCACCCGGCTGCCCGTCACGCACTGCGCGAGGTCCTTGTCGGGGGTGCAGATGAACACCTGCTCGACGCGGGCGTCGCCGGCCGCGCGCGCCGCCGCGGACGCCAACGCGTCGTCGGCCTCGAGATCCGTCATCGGCCACACCGCGACCCCGAGGGCGTCGAGGGCCTCCTCGAGCGGACCGAACTGGCCGAGCAGGGCGGGGTCGACCCCGTCTCCCGTCTTGTAGCCCGGCCAGAGATCGTTGCGGAACGACTCGATGACGTGGTCGGTGGCGACGCCGATGTGGGTCACGTCGTCCTCGAGCATCGACAGCACCGAGCCGAGGACGCCGCGCACGGCGCCCACCTCGCGCCCGTCGACGTCACTGGCCGGCGGCACCGCGTAGAAGTGGCGGAACAGCTCGTAGGTCCCGTCGACCAGAAACACGTTCATGCGCGCAGGAGCGTGGGATCAGCTCTCGCGGCGGGTCGGGATGGCGGCGGTGGGGCAGGGCTCCCAACCCAGGCGGATCAGGTCCCGGCCCAGCTTCCTGGCCGCTTCGGTCAGGGCCGCGAGGTCGTCGTAACGCTCGCTCTCCTCCGATCCGTCAGGATACAGCACCACGAGCTCGCAGGTCTCGGGACGCGAGTCGCAGTGGATGCCCATGAACCGGGGCGGCCCCTCGGCCGCCTTGAAGAACCACAGCATCACCGTGTTGTATCGGGCCCGGTCGGGCGCTCTACAGCCGCCGCGGGCGATTTGCGTGCAATCCTGCGTCATACCGGGCGTTGGCAGGAAGCCGCGGTGGGGTCGGCCATGGCCGAGCCGCAGGCTCGACGGAACCGCGGTGTCGAACTCGCCGTAGAGTCCGGCCAGGGAGCCTGCGCGGTGGAACGGCGCGGTTTCCTCGGAGGGTTGGTTGGGGCGCCAGGCGGAGCCGTCGGGCGACGATGGGCGGGCCGGGGCCACCGGATCGCGCCGCGGCCGACCGCGCCGTGAATAGCCGGCCGGCCGATACGTAGAAGGGGGACAGTGCATACCGTGATGGTTGAGTCCGCGGCGCCGCCGCTGGTCGCCGACGAAGACGAATCCGACCGACGGCTCATCGACCAGGCCAGGGCCGGCGAGCCGGCCGCGCGCGACGCCCTGGCCCGGCGCTATCGCCGGGCCGCGTACCTGCTGGCCCTCCAGATGCTGGGCAACCGGGACGACGCGATGGACGTGACCCAGGACGCGATGCTGCGGTTCTTCAGCACCCTGAAGAGCTTCGACGCCACCCGCCGCGTACAGCCCTGGCTGTTCACCATCGTGCGGAACCAGGTGCGCGATCTCTGGCGCCAGCGGCAGCGGCGCCCGGCCGACGCCGGCGGCGAGTCGGACGCCCTGGTCGGGCAACTGGCCGCCCCGCAGCCGGGACCGGAGGCGGATCTCCACCGCCGGGAGCTGAAGGAGCGTGTCTGGCGCGCCCTCGCGGCGCTGCCGGCCGAGAAGCGCGAGATCATCGTGCTGCGCGATTTCCACGACCTGTCCTACAGCGACATCGCGCAGGTGCTCGGCATCCCCATCGGGACGGTGATGTCGCGGCTGCACGGCGCCCGGCGGCGGCTCCGGGCGCGGCTCGAAGAAGAAGGGGGACGTCATGCCTGAGTGTGGGCGGACGTTCGACGAGGCCCTGCTCTCCGGATACGTCGACCGGGCGCTGGTGCAGCGCGACGAGCAGCGGGTCCGGGTGCACGTGGAGCAGTGCCCAGTCTGCCGCGCCGTGGTCGAGGACCTGCGCGCGGTGCGGGAGGCGACGATGACGTCCGAGTTCCTGACGCCGCGGGACGACGAGTGGTCCGAGACCCCGCGTACCGAGTCCAGCCGGATGCTGGTGGGGCTGGGGTGGCCGCTGGTGACCGCCTGGGCGGTCCTCATGATCGGCTACGCTTTGTGGGAAGGCTGGCGCGAGACGGAGAACCTCGTCGAGCGCCTCCTGCTGGTGGGCGGGGTCACCGGCTTCGCGCTGCTGTTCTTCGGCGTGCTGCTCGACCGGTTGAAGGCCGCGAAGACCGACCGCTACCGTGAGGTGCACAAATGATCGTGGTCACGGCGAATCGAGTGGCGGGCAGGCGGATCACCCGCACCCTGGGGCTCGTGCGCGGCAACACGATCAGGACGCGCCACCTCGGCAAGGACATCATGGCGGTGCTGCGCAACATCGTCGGCGGCGAGGTCGCCGAGTACACCAAGCTCCTCGCCGAGTCGCGCGAGCAGGCCCTGGACCGGATGGTCGAGGAGGCCCACGAGCTGGGCGCCAACGCCGTCATCTCGCTGCGGTTCTCGACGTCGATGATCATGGGCGCGGCGGCCGAGCTGCTCGCCTACGGCACCGCGGTCGTGCTGGAGGAGGAAGAGGCGGGAACGGGCGGCGGGCCCGCGGCGGCCGGACCCTGACGGCGCCGGCGCCGTCACTGTCGATACTCGCGCAGCATCCGCTGCAGGGCCTCCTCCTCGGCGTCCCAGGCCGCCTGGATGTCCCGCAGGGCCGCCGTCACGGTCGACGCCCGGCGGGCGAGCGCGCGATTGCTCTCGAGCAGCAGCCCCTCGGCCGTCGCGTGGTCCAGGAAGCGGAAGAGGTGATCGTAGTAGCCGTCGACGTCGACGAAGACGCACGGCTTCTCGTGCAGCAGCAGCGGCTTCTGCGCCCACGTGAGCGCTTCGAAGATCTCCTCGATGGTGCCGAAGCCGCCGGGGAGGGCCAGGCACCCGTGGCACAGCGACTGCATCCGGTACTTGCGCTGGTGCATGGTGTCGACGACGTAGAGGCGGCTGAGCCCTTCGTGCGCGAGCTCCTGGTACGCGAGCTGCCGCGGGACGACGCCGGTGGCGAAGCCGCCGTTCGACAGCACGGCGTTGGCCAGCACCCCCATCAGGCCGACGCGGGCGCCGCCGTAGACCAGGCCGACGCCGTCGGCCGCCATCAGGCGGCCCAGGGTCTCCGCCTCGTCCACGTACCGTTTCCGGTAGCCGACGTGCCCTCCCAGGTACACGCAGACGTGCTTCATGCCTTCGGGCGGTTCAACGCCCATGCGATCGTCGGCCGCCGGCGGCGCGTCTGTCATCCGTCAGATCTCGTGTCGCCTCATCCCGCCCGACCCCGGCGGAGCATCGAGCGGCCCGTCAGGCGCACGACTCCAGCGCCGCCGCGCGCGTCGCCTTCACGGGGATGAACCGATCGAAGCCGCTGACCCGGAACACCTCCTCGATGTGCGGCTTCATGCGGCAGACGACCAGCGTCCCCGAGCCCGCCTTCAGCGCTTTCGCGGCAAGGATCAGCACGCGCAGGCCCGAGCTGCTGATGAAGTCGAGACGACTGAAATCGACGACCAGGCGCCGTTCCCCGCCGCCGATGCGCTTCATGACGTCCGCCTCGAAGGCGTTGACGTTCCCGCTGTCCAGCCGGCCGACCGGCGACAGCACGAGGACGCCGCCGTGCCGCTCTTCCGCGACCTCGGCTTCCATCGGCCGGTCCACTTCCTCCGGCCGCTCCACCGACGCGTAGTTGTGCTCCAGCGTCAACCGGTTCTCGCCCTCGGTGAACTGGTAGGTCACGCGGTCGGCGAACGTGCGGACCAGGTGCAGCCCCAGCCCCCCGACGGGCCGGTCCTCGAGCGGCGCCGACAGGTCCGGACGGGCCCTCTTCGTCGGGTCGAAACGCCGCCCGTTGTCGGTGATTGTCAGGACCAGCAGCCTGCCGCTGATCCACAACGTGATCTCGATCCTGGGTTCGGCGATCCCGTCGAAGCCGTAGTCGACCGAGTTCGTGACCAGCTCGTCGAGGGCCAGGTTGAGCATGTAGACCCTGGACGCGTCCAGCCTGTGGACGGCACCGAAGGCCTCTACCATCCGGGAGACGTCGCGAAGCGCCGACAACCGCGGAGGCGACAGCGAAATGTGCAGCTCGTCCTTCGACATCCGGTTTCCTGGCCCGTATCGAGACGTGCCGATTCGGAACACCCCGTGGTGATGATGTGGTTCCCGATCGAGCGCACGTCATCGGCGTGCCCCTCGACGGCGTGGAACCGTTTCGCATTACTGTAGCAAGTGACGGCGCCGGACGCCACGCACGGAGCCGGACGAGGCTACAGCCCGAGCAGGTTCCTCGTGAGCTTCGACAGCCCCTGCCCGGCCGCCCACAGGTCCAGCTCGACCGACGCCAGCTCGTCGACGACGGGGACGGCGAGGCCGGCCTCCCGCAGATCGATCGCCTTGAGATAGGTGCGGCACGACCCGCACTCCTCCAGGCGGACGTGCGGCCACGACTCGGAAACGTGGTGCGGGCGCCGATCCGGGCGCTCCTCCCCGCACGCGGGGCAGCGCGTCCGCGGGAACCCCCATTCGGTCAGGCAGAGCGAGCAGAGCAGGGTCCGCCGGCCCCTCGCCTCGGGCAGGTCGCGCAACACCGCGGCGATCGGCGCCGCCCCGCAGCACGGGCACGCGGCGCGGGCGGGGCCGGCCCCAGCGGCGGGAGTGCCCGCTTCTCCGGCCGGCTCGCCGGTGCCGACCGGGATCCTGGCCGCGAGCGCCTCCGCGATGGGCTGCAGGAACGCGCGCGGAAAGTACTCCAGCACCCGCTCCTCGCAATCGAGCGACGCGGCGACCTCGGTGACCGGCCGCCCGCCCAGCGCGGCGCCGAGCAGGGCCGACATCGCGGCGGGCTCCGCCGCGAGCCGCCCCGCGACGGCCCGCAACAGGTCCGTCGCCGACGCCGGGACGGCCCGCACGAAGCGCGCGAAGGCCCGCTCGCGCGGCCGTTCCGGCAGCCGCGACAGCCGCAGGCGAGGGGGCCTGCCGTCGTCGGCCTCGACCGCGCCCGGCCACCGCGACCCCTGCGCCTTCGCGTACAGCGGCTCCTGCAGGGCCAGCACGTCGCCGTAGAAGGCCAGCAGCTCGTCCGCGTGAGGTCGCTCGGCCCTCAGCCGCTCGACGCGGTCGCGACGTGCGGCCCAGGCGGCGTGAGGCGACATTGGATGAGCGATCGTACACCGGCCGCGGCCGGCCTTGATTGGGTGCACGTCAGATTCGTGAGAGGCCTGTCAGGCGGCCCTGCCGGCTCGTCGTTCCCAGAAATCCTCGAAGCGGCCACTGAGCTTGCAGCACCGCAGGGCGATGATGGCGTTGGCCCCGGCCACGGTCCAGTGCATGCCGGCGCGCTTGAGCCGGGCACCGATGGCGAGCTTGCAGCCGGCCTCGACGACGCCCGACGACACACAGAGACCCGCCGCTCGGAACTCCGGATAGCGCATCCGGTGGCGGTTGCGGGTCAGGTAATCGATATACTTGCGGGCCTCCTCGCACTTCTCGCTGTGAGCGTGCAGTTCGGCCAGGATCGCATCGATCCGCCCCGCGTCCAACTCGTCCCGCCGGGCCTTGCCCCACCGGGCGGCCAAGTCCGTACCGGGGCCGTAGACGGCCTTGGCGACATCGCACAGATGACCCTTGGCGTGGTAGATGTCGACGATTTGGATGGCGTCGGGAAAATGCTCGCCGGTCAGGTTCCAGATCCAGGGGGCGCCGTCGCCGATGACGACCTGTCGGGCGGCGGTGACGAAGCCGCGCCGTTGCGCCTCGCGATGGGCGCGTTGCGGGAAGGCGGCCGGCTGCGGGTCGGTGTCGCGGCTGGCTGCGCTCTCGACCGCGGCGCTGTAGCTGACCGACCCGGGGTCGCGTTCGGGGAGGCCGTCGGCGTTGCGGGTCTCCGCCGTCCACACGGTGACGAGCTTGACTTCGCGGGTCTTGGCGGTGCCGTCGGGCTGCTTGCCGCGCCGGCCTTCCACCTCGGACTTGCGCACCGGCACGCCGGTGCCGTCCAGCCCCACATACATCGTCGGCGCCGCGGCGGGTGCGGGCTCGACCCGCTTGCGTTCGTCGTCGGCGACCTCGCGGCCCAGCGCTTCGGCGGTGCGCTCGACCTGTTTGGGGTCAACCGCCACGCCGGCCAGTTCCCCCATCCACTCGCTCGCTTCGGCGAAGCTGACGCTCGTCGCCGCCAAGCCCACCAGCCGCGTCGTGGCGGGCGACAGCGAGGTGTCCTGCAGGCCCAGGGCCCGGTCGCGGGGCCAGGTTCCCCGCCGGCAGGCGGCGCAGTGGTAGTAGGCGCGGTGCAGGGTCAGTGGTCCCAACAGCGTGGTGAAGGTCTTCGGGCGGCGGCCGGCGTAGTGCGCCGTCTGGCCGCAGGCGCACACTATCGTCGAACCCGAATGGTCGGAATCGTCTGCGTCGTAGTACTCCCCCAACGCCTGCGCGGCGAGGCCGAGGGCTTGGCGACGGAGGGCCTGCTCGAGGGCCTCGAAGTCCTGCGCGTCGACGTTCCCCGGCCCGACGAGGACACCGATTTCAGCCGCGAGCGCGGCTACGAACCCTGCGCGCCAATCACCTTGGCGGCTTGGCTGGCCGTGGCGAGCGCTCGACGGTGAACCGTCTGCAAGAGGGTCTCGAAGTCCTGGGCATTCGCGTCTCCTCGTCGGTGAAACGCGTCCACATCGGCCTTGACCGCCGCCTCCAACGCGGCGAACAGCTCCTGGACGCCCTTTTTTTTGGCCGCGTGATCGAGCGGTTCAGTCAACTGCGCCTCGGGCAAGGTCTGAATCCTCCTACCCGAGCCATCGGTCGATCCGTCCTCGCTCAATACCCCAACCCCAAATCCCCAACTTTCTTGACGTGCACCGGCCTTGATTTCTGCCTTTGACATCCCGAGGCGACAGGCGCCACGCTTGTCCCCGAGCACCGGAACGCGGAGGCGATTCGGCATGTGGAAACGCGCGCGCTACTGGCTCGAGGCCCTCGTCGGCCACCGCCGCTTCGAGAAGGACCTGGCCGACGAGCTGGCCTTCCACGTCGAATCGCACGTCGACTCACTGGAGGGTCGGGGCGTGCCGCCGGCGGAGGCCCGGCGGCGGGTCCGCCTCGAGTTCGGCAGCCTCGAGAGTGTCAAGGACGCCGTGCGCGACGTGCGGCTGGGTGCCTGGTGCGAGCAGTGGGGCCAGGACCTGCGCTACGGCTTCCGCCTCCTCCGCCGCGATGCCGGCCTGTCGCTCGGCATCGTGCTCATCCTGGCCGTCGCCCTCGGCATCGCAACCGCCATCTGGAGCTTCGCCGACAAGTCGCTGCTGCGCCCCCTCCCGTTCGAGGACGCGGGACGGCTGGTCTGGGTCAGGGGAAGCGATACGCGACTCGGCATCCCGCGGATGCCGGTGTCCCATCCGGACTTCCTCGACTGGCGGAAGCACAGCCGGACCCTGGACGACCTGGCCGCGTGGCGGCACGAGATGCGGATACGCTCGGACGGGGAGCTCCGGGAACGCATGCGCGTCGGCGCGGCCAGCCCCAATCTGTATCGGCTCCTGCGCGCGACCCCCCGTCTCGGCGCTCTTCCGCGGTCGGAGACCGATGTCGTCCTGACCCACGCGTACTGGAACTCGCGATTCGGCGAAGATCCGGACGTCATCGGATCCAGCCTTCGACTCGACGACCGCAGCTTCACGATCGTCGGGGTCCTCGGCGAGCGCTTCACGTTTCCACCCATCCCGGCCGGCTTCGGCCCCGAGGCGTGGGTCTCGCTCGACCACAGCCTGGATGCCGAAGCCCGCAACGACCGCGGCGCGCGGGACCTGTGGGCGGTGGGGCGGTTGGCGGCGGGGGCCGGCCTCGACGAGGCCCTGATCGAGCTGAGCGCCATCGCCGGCGATCTGGAGCGCGAGCACCCGGAGACGAACGAGGCCGCCGGCGTCAGCATGGGCCCGCTGGAGCAGCTCTGGGTCGATGGGCACCGTACCGGGCTTCCGGTCATCCTGCTCGGCGCGGCGTTGGCCCTGCTCCTGGCCTCCACCAACGTGGCCGGCCTGCTCGTCAGCCGGGCCCTGCGCCGCCGGACGGAGCTCGCGGTGCGCTCGGCCCTCGGGGCCGGCAGGCTGCGGCTCGCCCGGCAGCTCGCCGCCGAGGTCGGACTGCTGTTCGCCGCCGGCACGGTCGCGGGCCTCGTCCTCGCCCACGTGTCGCTTCCCCTGCTGGTGCGGCCGTTCTCGTACGGCGGCGCGTTCCTCAGCGACACCCCCCGGATCGACATGCGGGTCTTCGCGGTCATGGCGGCCGTGGCCGTCGCGACCGCCTCGCTGACGTCGCTCGGACTCATCGCCGGCGCGAGACCGGGGCGAGACGCCGCGTCCGTCACCACGGGCACGGCCGGCGCGCCCCGGCGCGCCCGGATCCAGAGAGGCATGCTGGTGGTTCAGGTGGGCGTCTCGATGGTGGTCGTCTTCGCCGCCGCCCTGTTGACCGCAAGCCTCGGAGCCGCCGTCTCCGAGCCGGTGGGCTTCGACATGGAAGACCTGCTGGCGCTGCGGGTTGCGGTGCCGGCAGAGATGCGGGACGAGCCCGACCGCGTGGCCGCCGCCCTGCGCCAGGTCGGGGAGCGCGCCGACCTCGCCGCGCCCGGCGGGGCCGCCGCGCTGGCCGCCTCCGGTCCCTTCGGCAGCCGCGGCCGGGCCCACTTCTTCGAGATCGCGGGGCGGCCGGCCGCCGATGCGGAGCGGCCTCCGCTGGCCGACTACCGGCTGGTGAGCCGCGACTACTTCGACGTCCTCGGCATCCCCGTGCTCCGGGGGCGGCGGCTGCCGGCGCGAACCGAGGGCGTACTGCCGATCGTCGTCAGCCGTGCCTTGGTGAACCGGCACTTCGGGGACGAGAATCCGGTCGGCGCCGGTCTGAGTCTCTTCTCGGAGCTGCAGCAGGGCATGGACCGCTCACAGGCGACCGCAGCGACGATCGTGGGCGTCGTGGGTGACGAGAAAATCTGGCGGCTCGACGGTCGGGAGCGGCCCCAGATTTATGCGAACATCCAGTCGGAGCCTCCGAGCGACCTGGATCTGATGGTGCGTGCAGCCCACCCGGAGAGCGTGCGCGAGCGCCTGCGGGCCGAATTGGCGCCGGTGCTGCCGGGGGCGTCGATCGACGGTCTGCGAAGTATCGAGGCCTCCGCACGGGCCACCGTCCGCGGGCGATGGGTCGCCGCCGTGGTCATGGACATGTTCTCGTCCCTGGCGCTGGTGCTGATGATGATCGGCGTGTACGGAATGCTGAGCAGCGCCGTGCAGGAACGCCGCCGAGAGCTCGCCATCCGGACCGCCCTCGGCGCCCCGCCCCCCGCCCTCGTCGGCCTCGTGGTGCGCGACGGCCTCGTGATCGTGGCGGCGGGGGTTGCGCTGGGAGCGGCGGGCTGCCTGGCCGCCGGCCCGATCCTCGCAAGCCACGTCTACGCCGTCTCCGCGACGGATCCGGTGACGATGGCCGCCGGCGGCGCGCTCCTGATCCTGGTGGCCCTGGTCGCGGCCTGGTTCCCGGCGCGCGGGGCCGGCCGCACCGCGCCGGCCGCCGTGTTGCGCGAGGGGTAGGAGTCTGCGCCGTAGAACCGCGCGGACTCCTGCAGAGTTGGTCGGGCGCCAACGGAGCCGAAGGCGACGATTGGCGGGCTATGAGCCCGCGTCGAAGTCCCCTTTGCATTCGAGCGACCCGGGCTTCACCACGGGCGCCCGGCTACCTCGCTCTCCGGGCGCCCGGCGTCAGGAGCGACTGGAACGGCACCGACAGCGACAGCGTCTCGGTCCTCGGCGTGTAGCAGATCGTCTCGCTGCAGACCTGGTACAGCACCGACACCGGCACGTCGACCACGTTCGGCCGGTCGGGGTTCGACCGGTGGAACACCTCGACGTTCGGCGTGACGGGAATCGCGACGTCGACGTTCCCCTCGTAGACGTTGAGGGTGACGCCGAGCTGCGGGAACTCTCTCGGGTGCGTCGGCGGGTACCGCGCCGCCCCCACCCGCAGGCCCGGGGTGTCGGGAATCGTCGCCTCGGAGGCGATGTAGCCGTCCGGGAGCGGCCGGCCGTACATGTGGAGACCGTCCTCGAGCTCGAAGCGCACGTGGACCATCGACTGGGTCTCGAACTGCATCGCCGCGTCGGACACGAAGGCGGAGATTCTCACCTGATCGGAACCGAGCTCGACGACCGGCACCTCGTGGCGCGCGAGAATCTCGCCGAGGGCGGTGTCGCGAATCGTCCCGGCCGACTCGCGGGTGGCGTAGTGGCGGTGGAAGAACTTCTCGGTGACCACGCCGTCCCCGTCCGTCACGTAGACGCCGGGGAACGGCAGGCCGTAGAAGCTGCGGCCGGCGCCCTGCTCCGGATCGTCAGGGGAGATCAGGGTGTTGAGGATGCCGAACTCGCGGATCACGGCAGAGTCGACGTCCGAGAGGAGGTCGTAGGTGACGCCGTACTCGTCGGCGAACGCCCCGAGCTGCTCCGGACGATCGTAGCTGACGCCGTAGACGCGGATGCCCGCCTCCTCGAAGAGGCCCAGGTTCTCTTGCAGCTCGACCAGCTGCGTGCGGCAGTACGGTCACCACACCGCCGAGCGGTAGAAGACCACCACCGACTTCGAGCCGCCGCGGTCCGCGTGGTAGTCGACCAGGCGCCCCTGCTGGTTCGGCAGCGAGAACTCGGGAAGCCGCTCGCCGATCTCCGGTCCCGTCGGAAAATCGTGCGACGCGGGGTAGCGCCGCGCGGGATAGCTCGCGGGCATGCCGATGGTGATGCCGAGGTCGTCGGTCCGCGTGCCCGGCTCCAGGTCCTCGTGGGCCGAGCGCACCGGAGCGGCATCCTGCGCCGTCGCGGCAGCGGGAGCCAACAGCAGCGCAAGCGCCGCCAACAGTGTCCATCGCGTCATTCGTCTCGCCTCCCCGTGGAGTCGGCCACGGCGACCGGGCCGGTCGCCCCCGCGCCGAGCCGCCATTCTACACGTTGTCTCCTTGCCCGGCGCTGCGGCGACAGACCGCGGGCCAGGTGCCGCTCGGCGGCGCGTTCGAGGTGGAACCACAACTCGTCGTCCAGGTCGTCCTCGACATCGCCCGGCCGGAACAGCGCGCGCAGACAAGCGCAGATCGTCCGGCATCGGCGCCGCCCGCTACCGGGCGTCGAGAACGTGGCCCACCGCCACCGTGAGGGCGCGCCACGCCTCGACGTCGGACTCGAGCTGCCGGCCGCCCTTGGAGGTCAACCGGTAGTACTTCGCGCGCCGGTTGTGCTCGGACGTTCCCCACGACGCCGCTATCCAGCCCCGCCGCTCCAGGCGGTGGAGGGCGGGATAGAGCGACCCCTGGCGGACCTCCAGGGCCTCGCGCGACACTTGCCGGATCCGCTCGGAGATGCCCCAGCCGTGCCGCGGCCCCGGCGCCAGCGTCTTGAGAATCAGCAGCTCGAGCGTGCCCTGCGGCAGGTCGAGACGGTCGGCCGTCATCGGGCCGCCTCTCGAGGGTCCGAGGCGGACGTCGGCTCGGAAGGCGCGAGGCCGGGCCTGCGGAAAACGGCCAGCGCGGCCGCGGCCAGACAATCACCCGACTTCCTTCCCATCTCTCCCCCTCCCTTTCACTTCGACAGGAATCAACCGTAGCACGGGCTCTTGTCGAAGTGCAAGACAAGGCGCCCTCTCAGCGCACCGCGCCCGAGTACCAGCCCCTCCAGACCGCCTTCCGGCGCCGGAACAGCCCGATGACGACGGGGTTGGTCCAGACCAGGATCTTCCACACGGGCCACTTATCGAAGCGCCGGCAGGAGGGTCTCACGCGCGGTTCCCGCACGAACCGGACGTTGCGTCCGGTCCGGCGGGCGAGCTTCCGGAGGCCCCAGTGGAAGTCGACGTCCTCGCCCATCCACACGCCCTCGTCGTAGCCCCCGATCTCTTCGAACACCTCCTTGCGACAGAACTGCGCGGCGCCCTGCACCATCCCCGTGGCTCGGGCGAGGAGCCGCCAGAGGCGAAGATAGAGCCGCACCAACGAGCGTCGCGGCTGGTAGTCGACGTCCACGCCGCCCCCGACGCATGACGGGTCGCGCATCGCCGCGCACATCGCGACGAGGAGCGTGCGCGGCACGATCACGTCGGCATCGACGAAGACGAGCACGTCGCCCGCGGCGCGGCGCGCGCCGGCATTGCGGGCACGCGCAATGCCCTGCACCGGTTCGTGGACGACCGTCGCGCCGAAGTCGCGGGCCAGGGCGCCGGTCCCGTCCGCGCTGGCGTTGTCGACGACGACGACGTCCACGTCGACGCCAGCCGCGGCGCGCGCTTCTTCGGCGGCGGCGCGGATCGAGCCCAGCGTCGGCGCGAGGTACGCCTCTTCGTTGAAGGCGGGAACGATGACCGTGAGCCTCATTCCGAGCGCAGGGCGACCATGGGATCGACCCGCGACGCGCGACGCAGGGGCGCGGCGGCGGCGAGAAGGCCGACCGCGGCGAGCAACAGGATACTGGCGACGAGGGTAGCGGGATCGGTCGCGGCGACACCGAAGAGAACGCCCCTCAGAACGCGCGCGCAGGCGAACGCCAGGAACCCGCCGGCGGCCACCCCGAGGAACAGCAGGACCGCGCTCTCGCGTCCCAGCAGGACGGCGACGTCGCGCCCTTGCGCGCCCAGGGCGAGCCGCACGCCGATCTCGCGGGTGCGTCGGGCGACACTCGATGCGAGCACGCCGTACAGCCCGATGCCCGCGAGCAGCAGGGTGAGCCCGGCGAACAGCGCCGACAGGTAGCCGAGCATCCGTTCCGACGAGAGGCCCGCCTCGACGTCCACGTCGAGCGTGTGCACGGAGGTGACGGGCATGCGCCGGTCGATGCTCCCGGCGAGGGCGAGCAGGGCGGGAACGACGCGCGCCGGTTCGTCGCCGACCCGCACCAGCAGGGTCATTTCCGTCGGGGGGCCCTGCCTCCGGTGCAGGTACACGGTATCCGCGGGACCGCTCCTGACGCCCCGGTCTCTCGCGTCCGCGGCCACGCCGACGATCTCCAGCTCTTCCGCACCCTGGCGGAACCGCCGCCCCAGCGGGTTCCCACCGTCGAAGTAATGCTCGACGAACCTCTCGTTCACGACGGCGGCCAGCGGGCGGCCGCGTTCGTCGCGCTCATCGAGGTCCCTGCCGCGGACCAGGGCCTGCCCCAGGGTCTCGAAGTACCGCGAGCTGACGAAGTTGAAGGCGACGACGGTGTCTCCGCGTCCCGGCGCGGGAACGTAGCCGGGGACCTCGATGCCCATCGTGACGGACATCCCGCCGTACGGGGGGCTGGCCGCGAGGCTGGCCGCGGCGACGCCGGGCAGCTCGCGCGCGCGCGACAGCATCTCGTCGAAGACCGCCGAGACATCCGCGCCGGATCGGCCGGTCGCCGCGGGGTCGACCCGCAACGCGATCACCCTCTCGCGATCGAACCCGAGGTCGAGGGTGGCAAGCGTCGCCAGCGTCCGCGTCAGCAGCCCGGCCGCGAACACCACGGCCAGGCACACCGCTACCTGAACGACGACCAGCGCACCGGACGTGAGCCCGCGCCCCGCGGATCCGCCCGCCGCGGGCCCCCGCTCGACACCCGCGACCAGGTCCGGTCGCGTCGCCCGCCACGCGGGAACCACCCCGCAGAGAATCGCGGTCATGGCGGTCGCGAGGAGGGAGAAGACGAGCACGTCCGCGTCGACCGGGACCTGCACCGCGGAAACGGCGGTCCGGCCAGCGTTCAGGATGTCGACGAGCGCGCCGCGAATCCAGAACGACAACGCGACCCCGGCGAGCCCCCCGGCGGCCGCCAGCACCGAGGCCTCCACGAGCAGTTGCCGTGCGAGCCTCGCCCTCGAGGCGCCGAGGCACAGGCGAACACCGAGCTCCCCCGCGCGCGCCTGCACCCTGGCGAGCAGGAGATTCGCGAGATTGGCGCACGCCACCAGCAGGACCAGGGCGGCCAGGCCCATCGCCACCAGCACGGGTGCACCGAATGTCGATCTGACCGTGTTGAGGCCCTGGGCCCCGTCGTCCAGCCGGAGCTCGCCCTGTCTGTCCGGGTCGATCGCCTGAAGCGCGAGCCGGGCCTGCCGTTCCGCCTCGGCCCGGGCGACGCCGTCGTGGAGCCGCGCCATGGGCGCGAGCCAGGACAGGCCATCCAGGCGTAGCGCTCCCGCGCCGCCGCCGAGAGCGGGCAGGAAGTCGCCGGCCCGCGTCGCCGGCACCCCGACGTCGAAACGGCGGTGCAGCTCGGCGCCGTGGAAGCCGCGCTCGGTCACCCCGACGACGCGGTAGCCGCGGCCGTTCAGGAACACCGTCCGCCCGACCACGCCGGGGTCGCCGCCGAACGCGCGCTGCCAGAGCCCGTGGCCGAGCACGCAGACGGGGTCGGCGGCCGCGTTCCGCACGTCGTCGTCGTCGAACAGGCGCCCGACAGCCGCGGTCACGCCCAACGTACGATAGTAGCGGCCGGTGACCAGCTCGCCGTTGACCCACCCGCCGCCGTCGCCGCCCGCCGACAGGTTCATCGGCCTCGAGAACCAGCCGAAGACGCCGGCGAAGGCCGGGGTCCGCTCGGCGAGGGCGTCGACGGTCCCCGTGGTCCACACCACGCCGCTGCGCTCGCCCCGATGGGTCCGCGCGAAGGTGACGAGGCGGTCCGGCTCGGCCACCGCCAACCGCTGGAGCAGGACGGCGTCGACGAAGGAGAAGATCGCGGTGTTGGCGCCGATCCCGAGCGCGAGCGAGGCCACGGCGACCCACGCGAACACCGGGCTCCGGCGCAAGCCGCGCAGCGCGTACCGGCCGTCCTGCCGCAGCTCGCCGACAAACCGCGGGACGTGCGCGCGCCCACGGTCGTTCCTGGCGCCCTCCACCCTGCCGAGTGTATGCGATGGGAGGACCCGGGCGAGACTCCACCACCGCGGGGTCGCCGCGCGCTCCACCGCGACCGCAGGGTGTGCAGATCGACACGTCCCCCGCCAGCGGCCGGTGCGGCTGTCGTGCTCGAACGGTCCGCCGATCACCTGTCCGGCGTCCTCCAGGCCTCGCGGGCCCCGCTGGAACCGGCACGCTTGGCACGTCCGTGCCCCGTCACTTGTGCCGCAGCGCCTCCATCGGGTCGACGCGGGAAGCGCGGTGGGCGGGGACGAGCCCGGCCGCGAGCGCCACCGCGGCCAGGCCCGCCACCGCGGCGCCGATGACGGCGGGGGGCAGGCGGTCCATCTCGTAGAGCACCGACCGCAGCACGCGCCCGAGGCCGAGCGCGAGGACGAGCCCGATCGCGCCACCGGCGAGCGCCATCCGGCCCACCTGGCCGAGCACCATCGCGCGCAGCCGCCGCGCGTCGGCGCCGAGGGCCATGCGCAGGCCGAGCTCGCGGGTGCGCAGGGCCACCGCGTAGGCGAGGACGCCGTAGAGCCCGACGGCCGCGAGCAGGGTCGCGAGGGCCGCGAAGGCGGTCAGGAGCACCGTCGCGACGCGCGACGGCTCGTTCAGCTCGGCCATGCGCGCCAACGGCATCAGGTAAACCACCGGCAGGTTCCGGTCGATGCCGGCGACGAGCCCGGGAATCGAGCGCATCACGTCGTCGAGCCGCCCCGAGCCGCGGACGAAGAACCACAGGCCGCCGGCGTCCTCCTGTCGCCAGGGGACGAAGGCGAGCGGCGGCGGAACCCGGTTCCCGAAGCTCAGCTGCGTGTCGGCGACCAGCCCGACGATCTGCGTGTCGAGCTCCGCGTCGAGGCCACCGCGCCCGATCAGCGTCCCCACCGGGTTCCGGCCGAGATCGAACTTGCGCGCGAACGCCTCGTTCACGATGGCCACCCGGGGGGCACCGGCGGTGTCCGACGCCGAGAACGCCCGGCCGGCGAGCAATGGGATCCCCAGGGTGCTGAAGTAGCCCGTCCCGATACGGTTCAGCCGCGCGGTGCGGTTCGTGTCCGGCCCGGCCTCGAACCCCTGGACCATCATCTCGGCCGGCGACCCCGAGCCGGTGAACGCCAGCACGCCGCCCGTGGACGCGGTGACGCCGGCCACGCCGGGCTGCGCCGACAGCGCGTTTTCGACGTCCTCGAACAGGGCCAGGTTGCGGGCCGCGCCGTAGCCGTTCATCTCGGGTTGCAGGCGGAACGTCACGACGCCGTCCATCCGGAACCCCATGTCGATGCGGTTCATGTTGCGCAGGCTCTGGATGAAGAGCCCCCCCACCACCAGCAGCGCCAGGGCCAGGGCGAGCTGCGCCACCACCAGCCCCTGGCGGAAGCGGGACGCCGACCGGGTGCCGCCGGAGTGGCCGGCCTCGTCCTTGAGCACCGCGATCGGGTCGACCCGCGTGCTGTAGAGCGCGGGCAGGAGCCCGAAGACGACCGCCGTCGCCAGCGACACGGCGGCGGTGAAGGGGATGGCGTTGGGGTCGAGCACGAACGCCTCTCGAAGGACGTCGGACACGGACGCGCCCGGCAGCAGCGTCCACACGAACCGCAGGGTCCAGTGGGCCAGGACCAGCGCCACCGCCCCCGCGAGGAGCGCGAGCAGGCACGACTCGGTCAGGAGCTGCGTCAGGAGATGGCGCCGCGAGGCGCCCAGCGAGAGCCGCACCGCCATCTCCCCCGACCGGGCTGCCGACCGGGCGAGCTGCAGGTTCGCGATGTTGGCGCAGGCGATGAGGAGGACGGCGCCGGTGATGCCGAGCAGGAACAACAGGGCCACGTGCTGGACCCCGCGGCTCATCCGGCTCTGCCCGAGGCGGCCGGGCGCGATCTGAAGGGGCCGCTCGAGAAACTGCGCCAGCGTCTGCGCGCTCATCGCGGTCTGCAGCGGCGTCTCGACGTCGGCGAGGATGCTCCGGTACAGGGGCTCGAGGGCCGCGCGCGCCTGGTCGACGGACACGCCGGGCGCGAGGCGGGCGAAGAGGTAGGTCGAGTAGGCGCGCCGGTCCTCGAAGCGGCCGTCGCGGCTCGGCGAGAGCAGGCCGCGCATGGTGATGGGCACGAAGAAGTCGCACGGCATGTTGATGGTCGTGCCGCGGAACCCCGGCGGCCCCACCCCCACGATGGTCAGCGATGTGCCGTTCACGACGAGCACGTCGCCCAACGCATCGGGCGATGCGCCGAACTCGGACTGCCAGTAGTCGTGGCTGAGAACGACGACGGGGTGGCCGCCGACGGCCCCGTCGACCTCGGGGCCGAACAGGCGGCCGGCGGCCGGCTGCAGGCCCAGGGTCGCGAAGTAGGAGCCCGAGACCTGCGTACCCTGCACCGTGGCGGCGCGACCCTGGTGGGCCACGTTGGCGAAGAGCCCCTTGTGCGCGGCGAGGCTCGTGAAGACCGCCTGCTCGCGCTCCAGGTCGCGGAACATCGGGTAGCTGAACGTCTCGTCGCACGTGCCCGCGTTGTCGGGGTCGCAGGACCCCGGCTTCGGTCCGGGGGACGCGAGGTTGACGAGCCCGTCGGGGTCCGCCACCGGCAGCGGGCGCAGCAGAAGCTGGCTGTACAGCGAGAAGATCGCGGTGTTCGAGCCGATGCCGAGGGCCAGCGACAGGACCGCGACGCCGGTGACGACCGGGGCCTTGAGCAGCATGCGCAGCGCGAGCCGGATGTTGGTCATGACGTGTCCCGCCTCGTCCACGAGCCACAGGCCGCGCGCCTGCCGGCAGCCGTCCTTGGCGCCCTCCACGCTGCCGAAGTGGAGCCGCGCCCGACGCCGGGCTTCCGCCGGGGGCACGCCCGACCGGATCAGGTCCCGGGCATAGGCGTCGAGGTGAAAGCGCACCTCTTCGTCGAGCGATTCCTCGAAGCCGTCCCGCCGGGTCCAGACCGTCAGGTACGAGCGGAGCCGCTTGAACATCGGGCGATGCCTCCTCCGGGGCGTCACCGGGCACGGCCGCCGGCCGCGGACCCGGCTGGCCGGCGGGCTGACGCCGCCCGCTGCCGTCTCCCAGGTACACAAAGGGAGGCTAACACCACTTTCCTAGCTTTGCAAGGGAGCCCGGTGACACGTGCCGGGCGGTGGCCGGCGACGAACGCGGGGGGTGGCTCGCGACGGGCGACCGGCGCTGGTGGGCGACCGCCACGGGCGTCGGCGGGCGATCGCCTGCCGCGGGCGCCGAGCATCGACGCCGAGTATGCCGCACTCCGCGGCGGGGCCAACTCGGCACGGTGTTTGCTCGCAGTCTTCCCCGACAGCGGGCGGCTTGCGACGGTAGAGAAGGCTGGAGACATGCACGACGAGGTCTACAAGAAGCTGTTCGCCTTCCCGCGCATGGTCGAAGACCTGCTGCGCGGTTTCGTGGCCGGTCCGCAGGTGGACGACATCGATTTCTCGACGCTACGGAAGTTTCGGCCGAGTATGTCAGCGACGAGCTGCTCAAGCGCCACGGCGATGCCGTGTGGCGGGTCCGCCTGCGCGGGCATTGGGTGTAAACCTGGTCGTGTTGCTGGAGTTCCAGTCGCGAGACGAGCCCAGGATGGCCCTGCGCATCCTGACTTACACGGGCCTGTTGTACGAGGAACTGGTCCGCAACCGGGCGGTGGCGGCGGGCGAGTCGCTGCCGGCCGTGCTGCCGGTGGTGCTGTACAACGGCACGCGGCCGTGGCGGGCGGCTCGGGAGATGGGCGAGCTGATCGCGGCGGTGGGGCCGGAACTCGCGCCGTATCAGCCGGCGCAACGGTACCACGTGGTTGACGAGCGGCACCTGGCGGAGGACGATCTCCCGAGCGGCAATCTGATGACGTCGGTCGTGCGGCTCGAGCGGATCGGAGCGGCGGCGGACTTGGTCCGAGTCTTGGAGGCTCTGCAGGCGAAGCTGAATGATCCGCGAGAGACGGGGCTGCACCGGGTGTTCCTCGACTGGGTGCGGCAGTTGGCGGAGGGGCTGGCGCCGTCCGGCGGGGGGTTGCCGCCGGTGCGGACGCTGGAGGAGCTGAAGATGACCTTGGTCGAACGCGTAGCCGAGTGGCCGAAGCAGTGGCTTCGGGAAGGCATCGAGCAGGGCGTGAAGCAGGGCATCGAGCAGGGCGTGAAGCAAGGGCCTGCTCAACAACGCGCGCTCTTGCGCCGGCAGGCGGCGTTGCGGTTCGGCGCCGAGACGGCGTCGCGCGTGTCTCGGGCGGTGGAACCGATTGTTGATCCGGAGGGTCTGGCCGCGGCGGGCGATTGGATCGTGCGGGCCGACACCGGCGACCAGTTGGTCGAGCGGCTGATGCAGCTCGCCGGGGAACGGGACACCCCCTGAACCCGCTCGGGCGGCAGGAGGGTCTGCGACCACTGCCCGGCAACCATCGCCTCCGATGGAGGTGATCGATCGTCGGCCGTCGAGGATGTCCGTGATGCGGCCCGACGGAACGCCGATGTCGAGCGCCAGCCGATTGACGCTCAGGTTCCGGGCCTCGATCTCTCTTGCCGCATCTCCTCTCGTTCACTCCACGTGGAGCGCCCGCGCGAGGTCGAGTCTCAGGATTCGCCGGGCCGGTCCGACGTGGGCGGCCGCCGTGACGGCGACAATCAGCAGCAGGACGCCCGTCCACACCACCGGGTCCGCGAGCACGACGCCCGGGGCCGCCTGCGCGGCCAGACGCGTCAGGACGAAGGCCAGGGCGGCGCCGACGCCGGTGCCGACAGACGCCACCCCGAGGCCGGTCCCCAGCACGAGGCGGAGCAGGGTCCCGGATCGCGCGCCCAGCGCCGCACGGATCGCGAACTCCCGCGTCCGCCGCAGGACGAGATAGGCGACGACGCCGTAGAGGCCGATGGCGCCCAACACCAGCGCCACGACGCCCGAGGCGCTCGCCACGGTTGCCGCGATCCGGTTCGGCAGCATCGCAGCCGCGGCCGTCTCCCGGAGCGTGTTCTCCCGGAGGTTGAAGAAGACGTCCGGCTCCATCCGGCGCAGCTCGCGGCGGATGACGGCGGACAGCGCCGCCGCGTCGCCGTCGATCCGGGCGAGCAGCGCCACGAACGGACGCACGTGCTGGGATGCGGCGAGGTGCAGATAAAGAGCGGGCTCCCCGGTGCCGGATCGGACCTCGTAGTCGGCCGACACGCCGACGATCTCGTACTCCGGTCCGTCCCACTCCCCCAGCCGGAAACGGCGCCCGACCGCCTTCCCCGGCGGCCAGAAGCGCAGGACCATGGCCTGGCTGACGACCGCGACGCGCGGCGACTCGCGCGTGTCGGCGGTGGTGAAGGTCCGCCCCTGCACCAGCGCGACGGCCAGCGTGTCGAAGTAGCCTGCCGACACCACGGCGGTGCCCACCGAAACACCGCGATCGGCCGGCCCGTGCAGACCTGAAACGAGGACGTTCTCGGGCTGGACCGAAGCGTCGAGGGGGACGTCCGACGTCTGCGACACCGCCTGAACCCCCGGCATCGACTCCACCCTCTCGAGCGCGGTACGCAGGAAGCGATCTGCGGGTTGTCCCTCGTCGCTGACGGAGCTCAGGTCGACGCCCACCACCGCGATGCGGTCCAGATCGAACCCGGACGAGACCCCGTCGGACGCCCCGATCGCGCTGCGGGTCAGGAGGCCCGCGAGCACCAGCAGCGGCACCGTGACCGCCAACTGCACCGCCACCAGCGCATCGCGCAGGACCCAGCGCCGACCGCCGGCGCGCGCGACGGCGACGGCGCCGTTCAGGTCGCGCACCACGTTCGGCCGCGTGGTGCCGAGCGCCGGCACGAGGCCCGCCGCCACGCCCGCCCCGGCCGCCAACGCCGCCGTGAACAGGAAAGCGCGCGCATCGAGGAGGAACTCGAAGGTGATCTGAAACGGTCCGATGGGCAGAGCCGCCGCCGCGACAGTGCGCAGCAGGCCCCAGGCCAGGGCCAGCCCGGCCCCCGCGCCGAGACCCGACAGGACGAGACTCTCCGTCAACAACTGCCGCACGAGACGCCCGCGGCTCGCGCCGACGGCGAGCCGCACCCCGATCTCCCGCCGGCGCGCGGCGGCGCGGGCCAGCAGCATGCCCATGACGTTCGCGCACGCCACCAGCAGAACCACGCCGACCAGCATCAGGCCCACGGCGCCGACGAGGTACGCCGGGCCCTCGGTTCCCGCCGGCAGACGCGCGTTCTCCGTCAGGGTCAACGACACCCGCCGGTCCTCGCCGGAATCGGGATCGGCGGCGGCGAGACCGGCCATGTTCACGTCGAGGCTCGCGTCCGCCTGTGCCAGCATGACGCCGTCGCGGAGCCTTCCCTTGACGTATACCAGGCGTTGTCGTTGGCCGCGTTCGGTCCGCGTCTCGCCCCCGGCGGCGACGAACGTCATCGTCGACACGTCCTCGATCCAGGTCATCGGAATCCACAGATCCGGACCGAGCAGGGGCAGCATGCCGGCGAACCCTGGCGGCGCGACACCCGCCACGAGATACGGCTGGGACCGGATGCGGAGAGTCCGGCCCACGACATCCGGATCCCGTCCGAAGGCCCGGTCCCACAGCCCGCGGGAGATCACCGCCACGCGGGGGGCGCCGGGTCGATCGTCCTCCGGCGCCAGCATCCGGCCCAGCACCGGCTGAACGCCGAGAAACCGGAAGTAGTTGCCCGTCACCGCCTCGCCCATCACCACGCTCGCGGCGTCGTCCGCCCGGACCGCCGCGGAGATCGGGACATGCGCGGCCATGTCCGTGAACACGTCGTTCTCGGCGCGCAGATAGAGGTAATCCTCGTACGAGCTCGTCGAGTACCGATTGCCGTCGGGGTAGCTCGTGTAGACGTCCACGAGCTCGGCCGGACGAACGACCGGCAGCGGGCGGAACAGGAGCGAGTCGACGATGGTGAAGATCGTGGTGTTGAAGCCGATGGGGATGGCCAGCGACACGACGGCGGCGAGGGTGAAGCCCGGGTTGCGGCGCGTCCCGCGCAGCGCGTAGCCGAGATCGCGCAGCAGGTCCTCCAAGGGCCGCATCCCGCGCGCATCCCGGACCGCCTCGCGGACGGCCTCCACACCACCCAGGCGCGCGTACGCCCGCCGCCGCGCCTCGCGCCGGTCCATGCCCGCGCGCAGGTTCTTCTCGGTCTCCATCTCAAGATGGAACTGCAGCTCTTCCCGTGTCTCGGCGTCCTCTCGCCCCCGCCGGAAGACGCTGCGCAGCCGCGCGGCCAGGTTGGCAAGCAGGTTCATGCGGATTCTCCTCAAGCGAACGTCCCCGCAGCTTTTCGACCGGCGATGCAGCCCGCGCGGCCGCGCTACTCCTCGGTTGGAGATGGCCAAGATGCCACCCTCGTCGCGTCTTGCCACGCGGGTGCCTGGGCGACCTGCCGGCCCTACGGGCGCGGTGCAACGCGGGTTTCACAGAGGCTTTCGACAGATGCGCTCCCGCTCGCCGACGCACCGTCCGCCCGCAGCCTTCACTCGGCCCGCAGCACCCGCATCGGATCGACTCGCATCGCCGCCCGCGCCGGGCGCCAGCAGGCGGCGAGGGCAACCGCGAGCACCGCGCCGGACGCGCTGGCGAGGACCGTCGCGTCGGTCGCCGCGACCTCGTGGAGGACGCTCGCCATCGCGCGCGCAAGCAGCAGGGCGCCGGCCAGACCCACGAGGACGCCCGCGGCGCCGACGCGCGCCGTCTCGAGCGCCACCGAGCGGAAGACGGCGGCCGGCTTCGCCCCGACCGCAATCCGGATCGCGAACTCGCGCGTCCGCCGCGCGACGAGGTACGACGTGACGCCGTGGACGCCGATGGCCGACAGCGACAGGGCCAGGGCGGCGAACAGCCAGACGAGCAGCGCGTTGAGTCGCGGCAGGGCCACGACGTCCGAGAGGATGGCGTCCATCGTCCGGAGGTCGTAGACGCCGAGGTCGCCGTCCACGGCCCTGATCTCGCCCTGGACGGCGTTCGCGACGCCGGTCGCCGGCCCCTGCGTGCTCACGATCAGGCTCACCAGGCGGGACGGGTTCTGGCGCTGCGAGAGATAGATGACCGGCACCACGGGCTCCTCGATCTGATGCTCGCGGAAGTCGCGCACGACCCCCACCACCGTGAACCAGTCGGTCCTGCCCTCGGGGATCCACGGGGCCGCGCCGGGCTGGAACCGCGGCCGGAGCCGCCGGCCGACCGGCTCGACCCCGGGCCAGTACCGCGCCGCCGCCGCCTCGTTGACGACGGTGACGGCGGCGCCGTCGACGCGGTCCGCGGTCGAGAACGCCCGGCCCTCCGCCAGCTCGGCGCCGAGGGTCTCGAAGTAGCGGTCCGAGACCACGCGGTAGGTCAGCATGTCGCCGTCCTCCATCGTCTCGGGCGGGAGGTAGCCCGGCACCTCGACCTGCGGCAGCCCGAGAGCCCAGCCGAGGAACGGCCGCGTGTTGACGGTCGACGCGCTACGCACGCCGGGCAGGCCCTCGACCCGCTGCAGCACGTCGTCGGTGAACGTCCGCACGCCGGCGGGGCTCGGGTACTTGCGTTCCGGCAGCCACACCTGCATGGTCAGCAGGCGGTCCGTCCGGAAACCGGGCTCGACCCGCTGAAGGTTCCAGAGCGACTGGACGAGGAGTGCCGCCCCCGCCAGCAGGACGACCGAGAGGGCGAGCTCGACGACGAGGAGGGCGCGTCCGGTAGACCATCCCCCCGCGGTCGCGGCGACGCGGAGCGTGTCGGTGCGGCTGGTGCGAAGCGCCGGCAGCAACCCGAAGAGCACGGTGGTCAGTAGCACCGCGGCGACCGTGAAGGCCAGCACCCGGTAGTCGATCTGCGGCGACGGGTGCGTATAGCTGCCGACGACGGGCAGCAGCGGCGCCATCAGCCGGACGCCGACGCCGGCGAGGACGAGGCCGCCCGCGCCGCCGAGCACCGCGAGCAGCCCGCTCTCGGCCAGCAACTGCCGGACGAGCCGGCCGCGGGAGGCGCCGACGGCGGCCCGCACCGCCAGCTCGCGCCGGCGCGCGCCGGCGCGCACGAGCAGCAGGTTGGCGACGTTGGCGCAGGCGATCAGCAGCACGCACGCGACCGCGCCCAGCAGCACGAGTAGGGCCCGCTCGAGCGCGCCGCCGTAGTGGCGTTGCGGATGGATCGGCACGAGGATCGCGCCCCAGCCCGCGTTGGTGTCGGGGTAGGCGACCTCGAGACGACGGGTGATGGCGTCGAGCTCGGCCTGCGCGGCCTCGCGCGACACCCCCGGGGCGAGGCGCGCCCACACCGACACCGAGTGGTCGTCGCGCACCTCGAACTGCTCGTCGACGGCGAGCGGCATCCACATCTCGAAGTCCGTCTGCAGGAAGTGGAAGCTGCGCGGCAGCACCCCGACGACCGTGAACGGCTCGCCGTCGACGAGGAGCGTCTCGCCGACGATGCCCGGGTCGCCGCCGTAGCGGCGCTGCCACAGCCCGTCGGTCAGGACGACCACCCGGTCCCGGCCGGGCGTCTCCTCCTCGGGCAGGAAGGTGCGGCCGATCGCCGCCCGCACGCCGAGCATCGTGAAGAACGCCGGCGAGACGCGAACGCCGCGGATCTGCTCGGGGACGGTGTCGCCGCCCACCGGCCCCGCCACCGAGTAGAACCAGTTGCGCCACGCGATCATGTGGTCGAACGACCGGCCCTGCGCGCGCCAGTCGAGGAAGTTGCCGGGCGACGCCGGGACGTTGTCGTCCACCGTCCAGCCCTGCGCCGGGTTCACGTCGCGGATGCCCACGAGGCGGTCGACGTGCGCGAACGGCGGCGGGCGAAGGAGGAAGTTGTCGGCGACCGTGAAGACGGCGGTGGTCGCGCCGATCCCGAGGGTCAGGGTCAGCACCGCGACGAGCGTGAACCCGGGGTTCCGCCGCGCGCCGCGCAGCGCGTAGCCGAGGTCGCGCACGAGGTCCTCCAGCGGTCGGCCGCCGCGCGCGTCCCGGACCGCCTCGCGGATGACGTCGACGCCGCCCAGGCGCACGTGCGCCTGTCGCCGCGCCTCGCGCGGGTCCATGCCCGCGCGCAGGTTCTTCTCGATCTCCATCTCCAGATGGAACCGCAGCTCGTCCACCGTCTCGGCGTCCTCGCGGCCGCCCCTGAACAGGCCCCGCAGCCGCGCGGCCAGGTTGGCAAGCAGGTTCATTCTCACTCCCTCACTCCACGTGAAGCGCTCGCGTCAGGTCGAGCCGCAGGATCCGGCGTGCGGGCTCGACATGGGCGGCCGCGGTGACGCCGACGATCACCAGGAGAACACCCGCCCAGACCACGGGGTCGCCCGGCGCGATGCCGGACACCACCTGTGCCGCGAGGTGAGTGACGAAAACGGCGAGGGCCGCGCCGACGCCGGCGCCGACCGCGATCACCCAGGCGCCGCCGGCCAGGACGAGGCGGAGCAGGGAGCCGGAGCGCGCGCCCAGCACCGAACGGATGGCGAGCTCGCGCGTTCGCCGCGCGACGACATAGGTGATCACGCCGTAGAGCCCGACGGCGCCCAGCAGCATGGCCACGATGCCGGCCGCGCCCGATACCGACGCCGCGATCCGGAACGGCAGCATCGCGACGCCGGCAATCTCCCGCAGCGTGTCGCCCTCGAAGAAGAAGAAGAGGTCCGGCTCCATCCGGCGGAGCTCGCGACGAATGTCGCCGGCCACGGACGCCGCGTCGCCCTTGATGCGGACGAGCAGCACGCCGCCCGTCACCGCGGTTTGCGACCGGGCGGCATGTACGTAGGGTGAAGCCTCTTCCGTCGGGAACCGCACCTTGTAGTCGGCCGACACGCCGACGATCTCGTACTCGGGTCCGTCCCACCCTCCGAAACGAAGACGTTGTCCAACCGCCGTCTCGACGGACCAGTAGCGGTCGGCCAGCGCCTGGCTGACGACGGCGACGAGCGGCGTCTCCGGCGTGTCGGCCGCGGTGAAGGCCCGTCCCTGCAGCAGCGGGACACCCAACGTCTCAAAGTAGTCAGGAGACACGGCGACCCTGGGCGTCACGACACCACGGTCGGCCGGGCCGTGAACACCCGACACCAGCAGGGGCGCCGTGCCGTACGAGATGACGTCGAGAGGAGCGCGAGACGTCAGCGCCGCCGCCGTCACGCCCGGCATCGACCGCACCCGTTCGAGCGCGTCGCGCATGAAGCGCTCCTCCCGCTCGGGGCCGTAGCCGTTCATCTTCAGGTCGGTGCTGACCGCCAGTACCCGGCCCGGGTCGAACCCGAGCGAGACGCCGGCCGTCGCGGCCAGCGCGCCGCGTCCCAGGAGCCCGGCGAGCACCAGCAGGGGGACCGTGACCGCAAGCTGCGCCGCCACCAGGCCATCGCGCACGAACCAGCGACGGCCGCCGGCCCGCGCGACCCCGACGGCGCCGTTCAGGTCGCGTACCAGGTTCGGCCGCGTGGCGTCGAGCGCCGGCACGAGACCCGCCAGCACCCCCGCGACGGCCGCCAGCGCCGCCGTGAACAGGAACACGCGTCCGTACAGCACGAACTCGAAGGTGTACGGGAGCGAACGGATCGGCGACTCGACCGCGCCGAGCACGCGCAGCATGCTCCACGCCAGGGCGAGCCCCGCGGCGGCGCCGAGGGACGACAGCACCAGCGTCTCCGTCAACAACTGCTGCACGAGACGCGGCCGGCTCGCGCCGATGGCCAGCCGTACCCCGATCTCGCGCCGTCGCGCGGCGGCGCGGGCCAGCAGCATGCCCGTCACGTTCGCGCACGCGACGAGCAGGACGACGCCGACCATGAACATGACGGCCGCCGCGCCGCCGTACGCCGGGCCTGCCGCCGACGGCTCCAGGCGTACGTCGTCGGTCAGGGTCAACGACACCTGCAGGCTCTCGTTGGAATCGGGAAAAGCGTCGGCCAGACCGGCCATGATCGTGTCGAGGTTCGCGTCGGCCTGCGCCGGGCCGAAGCCGTCCCGAAGCCTTCCCTTGATGAACATCCAGCGCAGCCCGCGGCGCTCGAGCCGCGTCTCGCCCGGGGAGGGCGAGATCATCGAAGGGCCCGCCGGCGTCACGTCGTCCACCCGGGTGACGGGAATCCACAGGTCCCCGCCGGGAATGGGCGGCATGCCGTAGAAGTCCGGCGACGCGACGCCGACGACCATGTACGGCTGCGACCCGACGTGAAGGTCGCGTCCGACGACCGCCGGGTCACGCCCGAACGCCCGTTCCCACAACCCGGCGGAGATCACGGCCACGCGGGCGGCGGCCGGCCGATCGTCGTCCGGCGCGAGCAACCGGCCGAGCACGGGCTGGATGCCCAGAAACCGGAAGTAGTTGCCGGTCACCGCCTCGCCCATCACGAGGTCGACGTCTTCGCCCACCCGCACCACCGCGCGCATCGGGGCGTGCGCGGCCATGTCCGTGAACACGTCGTTCGCCGCCCGGAGATCGAGGTAGTCCGGATACGAGCTCGGCGCATGCTGACCGAACTGGGGGTGACTCGTGTAGACGTCGACGAGCTGCGCGGGACGAACCACCGGCAGCGGGCCGAACAGGATCGAGTCGACGATGGTGAAGACCGCAGTGTTGAAGCTGATCGGGATGGCCAGCGACACGCCGGCGGCGAGGGTGAAGCCCGGGTTCCGGCGCAATCCGCGGAGCGCGTAGCCGACGTCGCGGACCAGGTCATCCAGCCGCCGCCAACCGCGCGCGTCCCGCACCGCCTCGCGGATGGCGTCGGCCCCTCCCAGCCGAACGTGCGCCCGCCGCCGGGCCTCGCCGGGGTCCATGCCGGCGCGCAGGTTCTTCTCGGTCTCCAGCTCCAGGTGGAAGCGCAGCTCGTCCCGCGTCTCGGCGTCCTCGCGCCCACGGCGGAAGAGGCCCCGCAGCCGCCGGACGAAGGCCGCGAGCCGGCTCACTTCGTCCCTCCCGCCCAGTTCAGCACGCCGTTCACCGCGTTCACGGTCCGCTCCCACTCGGCCCGCTCGGCCTCGAGCTGCCGGCGACCGACGTCGGTGAGGAAGTAGTAGCGGGCCCGGCGGTTGTTCTCCGTGACCCGCCACTCCGACTGCACCCAGCCCTTGCGCCTCATGCGCTGGAGCGCCGGGTACAACGTGCCCTGCTGGATCGCGAAGACGTCGCCCGACATGGTCTCGATGCGCTGGGCGAGCCCCCAGCCGTGCATCGGCTCGAGGGCCAGGGTGCGCAGCACCAGAAGCTCGAGCGTGCCCTGCAGGACGTCGGATCGGTCGGCGGTCATAGGGGCTCCTTTTGCTGATCCAAAGGAATCGTGCCACCTTTTCTCCAGATTGTCAAAAGAAAGGTCGGCGGGCGTGTTGGACGATAGTGGAACGGGCCCGATGCCCCGTTCACGGCGCCAGGGGGGGGGTGGCGCCAACGCAAGCCGGGGTGATCTTCCGGTTGAGCCAGTCGCGGTACCGAGGGCGCTCGGCCACGCCTTCACGATAGGCGGGACACCGAGATGTAGCGGTCTGGCAGGATCAAGGCTCCCGGTCCACGGCCTCGAGCAGTGCGGCATTGCTGTCGAGGGTGACGCCGGGCTGCAGTCCACCGTGGCCGCCGGTCGGCAGCTTCACTGGTATGGACCGGCCGGCCCGTTCATCGGCCAGCGCCTCCGAGAGACTGACCGGCAGCGCCAGCGGCGGCGATTCCAGGATGGCGGCGGCGTTTCCCTTGCCGGGCCTCAACAGGCCGGCATCGATCAACCGCTTGCGGACTCCTCGCCAACTCCCGTCGCCGGAGGCACGAGTCTGGCGACCGACGTGCCTCGGTCGAGGACCTCGACTTCGCCACCGCTACGGACCTCCCGGAGATAGCGGGACAGGTTGGCCCTCAAGTCGGAAACCGATGCGGTGCTCATCCTGACCAGTATCGTCTCCGCAATGCACGCCCTGCCAGTCATCCTTCGCGCCAGTTCTCCAGATCGAGCCCCTTCACGCGGCCGAATTCGCGGACGTTGTCGGTCACGAGCACGAGGCCGAGCGAGAGCGCGTGTCCGGCTATCAGCATGTCGTTGGGGCCAATCGGCCGGCCGCGCCGTTCGAGGTCCGAGCGCACCCTGCCGTAGGATGCGGCCGCCGCGGCGTCGAACGGCTGACAGGGGACCCTTTCCGTCAAGGTATCGAGTAACCGGTGGTTGCGCCGCGCATGCGCGCTCTTGTCCGCCCCGTAGCGCAGCTCCGCGACGACCACCGACGACAGGCACACGTCGGATGAGCCCAGTGCGCGCAACCGGGAGCCTACCGACGGGTACCGGCCGGTCAGGTAGTCGACGCACACGTTGGTGTCGAGCAGGTACCTCATTCGTCGAGGTCGGGCCCCGGCTCGACGGACGGCAGGTCGTCGGGGTAGGGGAAGTCGCGCGAAGCCCCCTCGAGCTCCAGAAACGCGGCACTCCAGGCCGGGGAACACGGCTCGAGGATCACCCGCCGGCCGTCCCGCGAGATGACCACCTCGTCCTGTCCCTCGAAACGGTAACTTTTGGGCAGCCTGACGGCCTGGCTTCCACCGTTCATGAAGAGCTTGGCGTGGTCGGCCATCTCACCTCCTCATCCAGGCGATTCGTCGCTACAGTGAGTATATACAGTCTCGGGGTTGCGCGAGACGGAGTCGGCCATCTGACCTTTTCATCCAAGGCGATTCGTCGCTACAGAAAAGTATATACAGTCTCGGGTTTGCGCGAGACGGAGCAGGAATCTGCGCACGCGTTCGGGCGACGGCAACCCGAGCCCGCACGCGGCCTCGCGCGCGGAATGCCCGGCGGAAGACCGGACCGCGCCGCTACGGGCGCGTCTGCTCCTCGTGCCAGCGCGGGTGGTGGTGGCGGGCCCAGCGCTCGGTCACGGTGCCGTCGATCATGGCGCGGGCAGTGCCGGGGTAGGCGACGGTGCCGAGGTAGACGTGGACGATGAGGAAGAGGCCCCCGCCGAGGGTGGCGAGATAGTGGGCGAGACGCATCCACTGGAGGAACGTCGCCCCGAAGGCGGCGGGGAACCAGAGGGCGACGCCGCTCGCGACGAAGACGACGGCCAGCGCCCCCTGCACCCAGAAGAACATCTTCTGGCCGGCGTTGTACTTGCCGGCGGGCGGCACGTTGGCGCTGTCGCGCGTCGCGTAGGCGCGCACCGCCCGCAGCCAGCGCCGGTCGCTGTCGCTCAGGAACATGTCGCGGAACCAGACGACGATCATCGCGGCCATGCCCGCGGTGAACAGCACCCCGACCCACGGGTGCAGCACCCGCGCCGAGGGCCCGCCGCCGAGCAGGGCGGTCAGCCAGAAGAGGGCGGGGTAGGCGAACGCGAGGCCGGTCGCGAGCAGGAGCACGAACGTCACCCCGACCACCCAGTGCAGGATGCGCTCGAAGAAGGTGAAGCGGAGGAACAGCCGTTCGGCCATGGCGTCAGCGCCCGGTGTCGCGGTCAGGCGGACGGCGCCTCGCGGGCCGGCTCGCCCCCCTTGAAGGTGAAGCGGTTAGCAACCGTTCGGCCATGGCGTCAGCCCGGTGTCGTCGTCAGGCGGACGGCGCCTCGCGGGCCGGACCGTCCCCGTGGCCCTCGCGCCCGCCGAGCCGCGCGGACGGCGTCTCGGCAGCCGGGCCGTCCCCGTGATGCCCAAGGTCGTCGTGCTCGTCCAGCCGCTCGGGCCCGTAGCGGAGGAAGTGGACGAGCGCCCCGAGCACGCCGAAGCCCATCATCCACGCGCCGAGGCGCTTCAGGAACATGAGCCCGGTCATCGGGGCGGGGCTCGCGGTCGGGTCCGACGGCAGGCTGTAGTCGGCGAGCCGGTCGCCGTGGGGCACGACGTACATCATGTGGGTGCCGCCGACCCCGGCCGGGTTGTAGACGGCGGCGTTCTGGTAGCCGCGCGACTTCAGGGTCTCGACCTTCTGGTCGGCGAGGGCCAGCATGTCGTGCTTGCTGCCCCACGAGATGGCGTTGGTCGGGCACGTCTTCACGCAGGCCGGCTCGAGCCCCGCCTCGACCCGGTCGACGCACATGTTGCACTTCGAGACCTTGCGGGTGTTGGCATCGAAGCGCGGGATGTCGAAGGGGCAGCCGCTGACGCAGTACTGGCAGCCGATGCAGCTCTCCTGGTTGAAGTCGACGATGCCGTTCGTGTACTGCACGATGGCCCCCGGCGCGGGGCACGAGAACAGGCAGCCGGGGTCCTCGCAGTGAAGGCAGGCGTCCTTCTTGATCAGCCAGTTGAGGTTGCCGTCGACCTCGACCTCGTTGAACCGCATCAGCAGCCACGTCTTCGGGCTGAGGTCCCGGTGGCTCTGGTAGCTGCCGAAGTTGGCGGTCGGCTCGACCCCGAGGTCGTTCCACTCCTTGCAGGCGACCTCGCACCCCTTGCAGCCGATGCAGGCCCCGATGTCGACGAGCTTCGCGTAGGTCGGCCCGCCCGAGCGCAGAGCGCTGATGGGGATGAAGGCGTCGGGGCTCGCCGAGACGCGGCGGATGGTGAGAGAGTCGGCCATGTCAGGCGCGCTCCACGTTCACGAGGAACGCCTTGAACTCGGGGCAGCGGGTGTTCGCGTCCCCGATGAACGGCGTCAGCAGGTTGGCCATCGACCCCTGGGTGATGCCGACGAAGCCCCAGTGCACGGGGATGCCGACGGTCCACACGACCTTGCCGTTGACGCGCAGCGGCTTGATGCGCTTGGTGACGATGGCCGTCCCCTGCACCTCGCCCCGCTTCGACCACACCCGCACCTGGCTGCCGTTCGGGATGCCCTTCTCCTCGGCCAGCCCCTCGGGCAGCTCGACGAAGAAGTCGGGCATCGCCTCGACGAGCAGGGGCACGTTGCTCGTCACGAAGTGCTCGCGCTCGACGACGCGGTAGATGGTGCAGGCGTAGGGAAAGTCGTCGTCGCCGTTCGCCAGCGACTCGCGCACCCCGTCGTACCAGCGGATGACGGGGTTGACCGCCACGTTGTCGTGCATCACGTTCGGCGACGGGCTCTCGACCGGCTCGTAGTGCTCCGAGAACGGGCCGTCGGCGAGGTGGCTGCTGAAGAGCCGCGCCACCCCCTCCTCGGTCATGATGAACGCGCCGGCCGCATCGGGCGGCGTGGTCCGGCCGTAGTCGGGCACGTCGCCGATCCACTCGCGGCCGTTCCAGGCGATGCCGGCCCGGCTCTGGTCCCAGGGCCGCCCCTCGGCGTCGGCCGACGCGCGGTTGTAGAGCACGCGGCGGTTGGCGGGCCAACTGAACGCCCAGTCGTGGTGCATGCCGAGGCCGGTGGGGTCGGCGGTGCCGCGGCGCTGCATCTGGTTGCCGGCCTCGGTGTAGCTGCCGGTGTAGATCCAGTTGCCCGACGTCGTCGTCCCGTCGTCGGCGAGCTCGCCGAACGACGAGAGCAGGCGGCCCGTCTGCCGGTCGTAGCCGTTGATCTCCTTCGCCAGCTCCACCATCGTCGGCTCGCGCGGGTTCAGGTAGTCCCACGTCAGGTGCTGGATGGCGTCGTTCCAGGCCCCGCCCTCGGCCTGGTACAGCTCCTTCACCCGCCAGAAGAGCTCCGACAGGATCCAGGTGTCGGGCTGGACGCCGATCGGCGGGTCGACCGCCTTCTCCTTCCACTGCGCCCAGCGCCCGCTGTTGGTGAACGAGCCGTCGCGCTCGATCCAGTGGGACGACGGCAGGTAGAGGACCTCGGTGTCAATCGTGGCCGGGTCCATGCCCGGCGCCTTCCAGAACTCGGCCGAGTCGAGCATGAAGGGGTCGATGACCACCTTCCACTTCAGCTTCGACATCGAGTCGAGCAGGCGCGGCACGTCGGGGCCGGCCAGCAGCGGGTTGAACCCGAGGGCGACGAAGCCCTCCAGCGTCCCCTCGCGGGCCTTGTCCCAGATCGTCAGCCACGTCGCGTCCCCGTCCTGCTTGGCGAGGTGGTGGTAGGCGAAGTCGTTCTCGGGCGTCGCGTGCTCGCCGAACCACGCCTTCATCTGCGACACGTAGAACTTCGGGTAGTTGCCCCAGTAGTTGACGGTGTCGGCGACCAGCGGCCGCGGCGTCGAGTCGGCGAGGTGCGCGGCCAGCGACGTCTGCGGCGGCGTCGGCACCTTCAGGTAGCCGGGGAGGATGCCGGCGACGATGGCGTGGTCGGTCGCCCCCTGCACGTTGGCGTGGCCGCGCAGGGCGTTGATGCCGCCGCCGGGCCGGCCGATGTTGCCGAGCAGGAGCTGCAGGATCGCCGCGGTGCGGATGATCTGGCTGCCGACGGTGTGCATGGTCCAGCCGACCGCGTACATGATCGTGCCGACCCGGTCGGCCCGCCCCGTCGAGCAGATGATCTCGGCCATCCGCAGGAACTCGTCGGCCGAGCACCCGGCGATGTCCGCGACCACCTCGGGCGTGTAGCGCTCGTAGTGCTGCTTCAGGAGCTGGAAGACCGAGCGCGGGTGCTCGAGCGACGGGTCGCGGCGCACGTAGCCGTCGGGGCCCCGCTCGTAGTCCCACGCCGTCTTGTCGTAGTTGCTCGCGGCCTCGTCGAAGCCCGCGAACAGCCCGTCGGCGAAGCCGTACTCCTCGCCGACGACGAACGTGGCGTTGGTGTGGGCGCGCACGTAGTCGGCGTGGTGGAGGTCGTTCTCGAGCGCGTAGCGGATGAGCCCGCCGAGGACCGCGATGTCCGACCCCGGCCGGATCTGCATGTGCCGGTCGGCGACGGCCGACGTGCGGGTGAAGCGCGGGTCGATGGTCAGGAGCTTCGCGCCCCGGCCGTCACGCGCCTCGACCGCCCACTTGAACCCGCAGGGGTGGTTCTCGGCCGGGTTGGCCCCCATCACCAGGATGACGTCGGTGTTCTTGATGTCCTTCCAGTGGTTGGTCATCGCCCCGCGGCCGAACGTGGCGGCCAGACTGGCCACCGTGGGGCTGTGTCATATGCGGGCCTGGTGGTCGATGTAGACCAGGCCCATGGCGCGCATCGTCTTCGTGATGAGGTAGGCGTCCTCGTTCGAGACGGTGGCGCTGCCGACCCAGGCGATGCCGTCGGCGCGGTTGACGACGCGGCCGGCGTCGTCGCGCTCGCGGAAGGACGCGTCGCGCGAGTCCTTGAACTTCCGCGCGAACCAGTCCATCGCGGTGTCCCAGTCGACCTCTTCCCAGTCGGCGGCCCCGGCCCGCCGCAGCAGCGGCTGGTGCCGCAGGCGCGGGCTGATCGCGAGCTCCATCTGCGACGCGCCCTTCGGGCAGAGGGTGCCGCCGTTGATGGGGCTGTCGGGGTCGCCCTCGACGTGGATGACGGTGTTCTTGGTGTTCAGGCCGCCGCTGCCGTGGACGTAGGCGATGGTCCCGCAGCCGACCGCGCAGTACGGGCAGACCGTGCGGTACTCGGTCGCGTTGCGGATCTTGAGCTGGCGGACGGCGGCGTGGGCCGGCCGCAGGTCGAAGCCGAGGGCGCTGACGGCGACCGCGCCGCCCGCCGCAGCCTTGAGGAAGGTGCGCCGGGATATCGCCGTATCAGCCATATCGGTCACAGACTAGCATAGCCCGCCGGCCCGCGAAACACCCGACGCCCCCCGCAGCACGGGGCAAAGGTCCCCGCTGCATTCGAGCGGCGATGCATCCCGCCGCTTCAGGGCAACGCGGGGCTTTCACCAGCGGGCTGCACGGGGGCGCCGGCCGCCCGGCGCGGTCCGACCCCGACGGGGTCCGATTCATCCGCCGCATCGTCTTTTCTGCTCCCCGTCGTCGGCTCGCGCCCCTTGAAGCACGCGCCCCGGGCGCGGCCGGCTTCTCCATGACGGTGCCCCCGTGCGTCGAACGCCCCGGAGCGGTCGCATACAATGACGGGCGGGGACAACGAGGCCCGATGAGCACGGCAGCGCAGCGCGATTCCGCCCCGCGACGGCGGGCGACCTACCAGGACGTGCTCGACGCCCCGCCCCACCGCGTCGCCGAGATCGTCGACGGCGTGCTCCACACCAGCCCGCGGCCGGCGATGCCGCATGCGCTCGCGACCTCGTCGCTCGGGAACGATCTTTCGAATCCTTTCCAGTTCGGCCGCGGCGGCCCGGGCGGCTGGTGGATCATCGACGAGCCGGAGCTGCACTTCGGCGAGGACATCCTCGTACCCGATCTGGCGGGCTGGCGCCGGGAACGGATGCCCGACTTCCCCGATGCCGCGTACTGCACGCTCGCGCCGGACTGGGTGTGCGAGATGCTCTCGCCTTCGACTCGCAGGCTCGACCTGCTCGGCAAGCGCCCCGTCTATGCGCGGGAGGGCGTGGGGCACCTGTGGATCGTGGACCCGGCGGACCGCACGCTGGAGGCGTTCGAGCTCCGCGACGGACAGTGGGTGCTGATCGCGACCGCCAAGGACGACGACCCGGTACAGATCCGACCCTTCGAGGCAGTCACCTTCAGCCTCGGCGATCTGTGGCCCTGAACGTTCCGCCCGGCCGAACGGACCCGACCGACCGGGCGAACCGGGGGCGGGACCGTCGACGGGTACGGCTTCGCCGGCGACGGGCGGCGGCACCCGCGCGCCGCCGCGGACAGAGCTTCGCCGGCGACGAACCACGGCCCTGTTGCGGCACGGGGCCTCGTCGACCGCGTCGGCGACCGGGTCGACGACCGGCGCGGAGGCGACCGTGACACGGAGACCGGCGGCGACCACTCGAGCACGACGGGCGGCAGCACCCGCGCGGCGCCCGCCGGGTGTCGGCAGTCGTACTCGGGAATGGGCTACGCGAAATCCGACCGCCACAGCCGCACGGCTCGGACCGCCAGTCGCCGCTGGCGCTCGTCGAGCAGCGCCGGGGTCCACTCCTCGGGCGCGAGGTCGGCGATCTCCCGCGTCAACGCGTACGAGCTCGACTCGTAGGCGGCGCGCTTGGCCGAGTACGGCCCATTGCCGACCTCCCTGTTCAGCGCCCGCTCGAGCAGCGTCAAGTTCCCCAGTCGCTCGACCGCCCCCTCCCAGCGGTCCGGCGGGAAGACATCGCCCCACCCGCCGGCCGGATTCTCGGGCAGCACGTGCTCCACCGTTCCCGGGTCGGTGTCCGCGTCGACCGCGCGCTCCCCGCAATCGCTCTCCAACCGCGCGAGGACGTACCGACCGAGCTTCGCCCGCTGGCCCCGCGTACTGACGGTCCACCGCGCGAAGTCGCTCTCGAACCGGTCGTCCTCCACGTAGATCGGCCGAAGCTGAGCGAACACCGCACCCGGGCGCGCGGCGCTCCCGTCGATCACCGCCTTGGCCGCGAAGTGGCAGACACGTTCCAGCAGGTTCGGGTTCAGGCCGCTGACGGCAGAGTACCTGAAGGCGATGACCGCGGCGAGCTTGAGGAGTCGCACGAAGTCGTCGTTCGAGAACCGCCGCCAGGCGGCAAAGAAGACCGGCGTCAGCTGTCGGGCGCGAAACAGGTTCAACTCCCGAACGAACGGCTTGGCCGCGGGCAGATCGACCCAGTACCCATGGCTGACGTCGCCCAGCGCCGCGAACAGCTCCGCTCGCGTTTCCAGCGCGTCCATGAACCCGAACGTCTCGTCTGCCGTCCGAACGCGGTCGCGGACCAGCTTGAACAACCTCTGCCGGCGGATCTTCGGCTGCTCGCAGAGGAGGTGGTAGCGAAGAAAATCGGGAAAGCGCTCTTGCCGCACCGTGGCAATCAGCGCCTGCCAGCGGCGCTTCAGCGCGTCGATGTCGGTCCCCGCGCGCACCTTCGAGAAGAAGTAGTTCTTCAGGAGATCGGTCGTCGTGAGCTCCAGACCCCGGGCGTTGAGCGTCTCGAACAGGGTGTACGCGTTGAGCTCGTCGTCCACGGTGATGAGAATGAACAGCAGGCGGCGAGCGACCGTCTCCGACAACACCTTCGCGATGTCCTCGCCTTCGATGCCGGCCTCCACCTCCAAGGCGTCGATCTGCTTCGAGAGATACCGGTAGCACTCCCACAGGAGCGCGTTCGATCGCCGCAGGCCGCGCGGGTTCAGCGGGGCCCTGAGCTGCACCAGGTAGTCCTGGTAGAACGGATCGTCGGTTTCATTGAGGCGCAGCCGGCTGCTCTCCACCAGTGACGCCGGGTCCCGTTCGCCGATGAAACGGTTGCGCAGCTCGGTCGCGCGCTCCCGGTTCCGGTCCTCGTCCGCACCCTGGTCGGCCATGCGCCGGAGCTTGGCGATGACCGCGAGGGCCAGCAGGGAGATCGTCGCCAATCGCTGCTGCCCGTCGATGACGAGAAACTCCCGATCGCCGTGCGCCTGGACGACCAGAGCCCCCATGTAGTGCCGGCCCTCAGGCTCGCCCCGCAGCTCGACGACGTCGTTCCACAGGTCTTCCCACTCCTCCTGCGTCCACGCGTAGTCGCGCTGGTACGGCGGCACCCGGTACGTCTTGCCGTTGCCGATCAACTCCAGGTAGCTGGTCGTCCCCGTGTTCAGGATGTTGGCTCGACCCATGGATTCTCACGCTTTTGCGGCACCATGCGCCCGCCGGCAGGGGTGCCGGGCCCCAAGCGCCGCTTCGGCATCGCGGGGTTCTGCCCCGGGCTTCCTCGGCGCCGTCACCCAGCGCCCCACCGCTGTAGCGCCGCCACGCCCCCGGCTTGCGACGCTCGGCGCACGTATCGTTCGTCCGCGGTGACGAACACGCCGCCGCGCACGAGCGCGGTGGCATGGTACGCCGCATCGTAGAACGAGACGTCGCAGGCCACGGCGAGGGACACGGCCTGCGCCCGCCAAGCCGAATCCGGATGCGCCTCGGTCAGGCGGAAGTCGACCAGCGACGCCAGAAGCTGGTCGGCGTCTCGGGGGAACCGGCGCGCCAAGGTGTTCCCCACCTCGTAGATCCAGAGCTGGGGGACCACCAACTCGATGGCCCCGGCGATGGCCTCTTCCCGCATCCTGAGCGCCGTGCCGGCGTCCGGCTCGTCGTCGCCGGGAAGAACCCACTTGAGCAGGACCGATGCGTCGGGCACGACGATCACGATGACCGCCGCTCCCGCCCTTCCCGAATCCACCGGACCACCTCGTCCGTGCCGACCGGAGGAAGGCGTGCTCTCGAGGCATCCATGCGGGCAGCCGCCTCCCGCCGCGCCGAAGCACGCGACCAGTCCAGGATCGCCGCGTTGACGGCGCGGCTCCGGGCGCCGCGAGGCACCTTCTCGATGACGCGCCACGCGTCATCGTCCATCATGATGTTGACTCGCCGAGGCATGGTTCCTCCACCAGGTCCGCGGGCCCGGGCGCACAAGGTATTACACACTATCAGTGCGCATCAGGCAACTCGGCGCCCCGACTCGACGGCGCCGGCCTCCGCAGGGCGCGCCGGCCTCCGCAGGGCGCGCCCGCCAAAGGGTCTATGATCGCCACGTGACCCCCGAGGCCGCGCTCTCGCCCGCCCTGAGAACGGTCACCGTGCGCCGGCGCGGCGAGCGGGTCGACCGGGACACCATCGTCGTTGAGGAGCCGCTGGAGATCCGGGTCGACGGCAAACCGCTCGTCGTCACGATGCGCACGCCGGGAAACGACGAGGATCTCGCCGCGGGCTTTCTCCATGCCGAGGGCGTGATTGCCGGCGGGGCGGGAATCGCTTCGCTCAGGACCGTCGTCGGAGACCGGGCGTCGGGCGGCGGCGGCTCGGCCCGAATCAGGGTGACGAGCTTCGCGGGTGACCGGGTCGAAGTCACCCTGGGGGGCGGCGCCGCCGCGGAGCCTCCGGCCGCACCCGAACGCGAGTTCCGGGCGACGGCCGCCTGCGGGGTCTGCGGCAAGGCGTCGATGGACGAGCTCGATCAGGAGCTGCCCCCCATCGCGCCGGTCGAGTGCCGGCCGGCACTCTGGGAGACGCTGCCCGACCGCCTCCGCGCCGAGCAGATCCTGTTCCAGGCGACCGGCGGCATCCACGCCGCCGGCATCTTCACGCTGGACGGCGAGCTGCTGTGCATGCGCGAGGACATCGGCCGGCACAACGCCGTCGACAAGGCCATCGGCCACTTCGTGCTGCGCGACGCGCTGCCCCTCCGCGACCGGATACTGGTCGTCAGCGGCCGGGCCGGCTTCGAGCTGGTGCAGAAGGCGCTGATGGCGGCCATCCCCGCCATGGTGTCGGTGGGGGCGGCGTCGAGCGTCGCCGTGGACATGGCCGTGGCGGCCGGCATGACCCTCTACTCGTTCGCGGGGCCCGGGCGCGGCAACCTGCACGTGTGACGGCCGCCGGGCCGGATTCCTCCCGGCCGGCAGCCCCCGTTGCCCGCCCACCGGCTGTCGGGGTCCGCCGTCAGTCTCCCGCGCAGCGCTGCGACAACGGCGCTGCCTCCCGCGGGTTGGCGAGCAGGCGGGAGCCCCGGGCGGCGATTCCCGGTCGTCTCGGGCTCCGCTCGACCTCGGCAGTCCGTGGTGAAGCCCAGCGTTGCCGCTCGAGTCCAGCGGGGCCTTGGCCGCAGGCTGTCAGGGCTTCTCGAAGACCGAGTGGTCAACCTCGCCGTTGATCTCGACGGCGTCGATGCGCATGTCGATCCTGAACGCGCCCTGGACCTCCACGGTGTTGCTGGCCGACCACAGCACGCCGCCGTGCTCCTCGTAGTCGGACGCGTCGGCGACCACCGCCACCGTGCCCATGCCGGGCACGTCCTGGGAGAACTGGATGCGCGATACCAGCAGGGTCTCGGCATCGACGAGGACCTGGAAGTCGACGCCCGCCCAGCTCGCCTCCACGGCGTGGTGGTTGCGGCCGTTCAGCTCGGCATCGTCCAGCCGGCTGTAGGTCGGCGCGAACGGCCCGGAGCCGCCGTAGTCCCAGAACGGGTGCAGCGACGACTGCGCCACCAGCGCCGCCAGTTGCGCCCCGGTGACGTCGACCACGCCCTGCGTGTTGTCCGACTGCCAGGCGGCAGTCCCGTTCCAGCCGGTCCTCTGCTGGAACAGGTCGCTGTCGAAGCTCTGGTAGAGCTTCTGGTTGGGGATGACGAGGTTCTCGAAGTCGCCCTCCAGGTCCCCGAACGGGGTGCTCATCGTGAACGTGCCCGTCTGCCGCACGCTCTCGACGGCCCCCAGGGCATCGCGCCCGCCTGTCGCCTCCAGGCTCGCGTTGACAATCTCCCAAAGGTTCCGGTCGCGCGCAAGCCCGACGGAGCCGGGATCGAGATTCCGCTCGGTGACGTGGAGCGTTCCCAGTACGAACGCACCAGCTTCGTAGCTTAACAGGCCGTCCGGGATTCCCGGGTCGTAGCCCTCGCTCCGAAGCGCCTGCTGGATTAACCGACGCGTTGGCCGGTCGAGCCTCAGCGCCGCCTCGACCTCCTCTGGCACCTGCGGACGCGCTGACGCTGAGCCGAAGGCGGCAATCGATGTCGGCGCCGGCAGCATTGAAGTAAGGTCGGCCACCTCACGAATCAGGGCTGTCGGCGTCCAGGTTGACATCACGCTCAGCGTCAGTGTCGCAAGCGCATTCAACGTCATGGACTGTCCTCGCACCAAGGGTCGGTCCTGTTTTTGGGGTAGACCGGATACGTCAAGGATCTTGCCGGCTGCCAAGCGCAGGGCACCAGCGGCCTTCTGACGGTTTGCTGTTAAGCAAACGGCAAGCAACCAGCCGGATTTGCCCAAGGTCGGAAATCGTCGTGCGCGCTCGTTTTCTGTAATCGTTCGCCGGCCCTGGCTCCGCGAGCGAGACGGACCTCGCACGGTCAGCAGTCGCGGCGCGGTCGCGGGCCGGAACGTCAGGGCTTCTCGAAGATCGAGTGATCGACTTCGCCGTTGATCTCAACTGCGTCGATGCTCATGTCGATCCTCAACGCGCCCTCGACCTCGAAAGTGTTGCTGGCCGACCACATGACGCCACCGTGCTCCTCGTAGTCCGACGCGTCGGCGGTCGCCGCCACAGTGCCGATACCGGGCACCTCGCTGGCGAACTGGATGCGTGACACCAGCATGGTCTCAGCATCGACGAAGACCTCGAAGGCGACGCCCTGCCAGTCTACCTGCACGAGATGGTGGTTCCGGCCGTTCAGCTCGGCATCGTCGAGCCTGCCGTACTCCGGCGCGAAGGGTCCCGAGGAGCCGTAGTCCCAGAACGGATGCAGCGACGACTGCCCCACCAGCGCCGCCAACTGTGGCCCGGTGACGTCCGTCACGCCCTGCGTGCTGTCAGACTGCCAGGCGGCGCTCCCGTTCCAGCCGGTCCTTTGCTGAAAAAGTTCACTGTCGAAGCTCTGGTAGAGCTTCTGGTTGGGGATGACGACGCTCTCGTAGCCACCCTCCAAGTCGCCGAAAGGCGTGCTCATCGTGAACGTGCCGGTCTGTCGCACGCTCTCGATGCTCGCCAAGGCGTCGCGCCCACCCGTCGCCTGCAGGCTCCCGTCGACGATCTCGTCGAGCGTCTGGGCGCGCGCGGCGTCGGTGCAGGCCAGCAAGGACAACGCCAGAATCAGGTCAGTGGTACGTCGGAATCTTCCCGTCATCATTGCAGTCATGCTCCTGTCCACCCGTCCTTGCGCCGACATGGCCCCCCCGGACGGTGCTCCCTGGCTCGCGGCGTGCTACTCTGACGGGACGCACCGGCCGCCGGCACCGCCTCGCGCCGGTCGCTGGCGAACATCCACGGAAGAGTCGTGCCGGGGTGAGGGGTCCCAGCCCTCGACATTGCATCAGGACAGCGTCATGGCACTTATACCACGGACCTCGATGCCGACGCTGCTGGGGCTCGGCCTCCACGCGTGGCTCCGGCTCGGGCTGCTCGGCTGCGCCGTCGCCCTCCTCGTGCTGAACTGGAACATCCGCCGCGCGCCCCTGGACGCCGGCGGAGACGCGCCGGCCGGCGAGGCGGCGGGCGAGCTGGAGATCGTCACCCTCGACGCCCTGCCCGAGGGGGCATCGAGCCCCGCCGCCGATCCCGACGAGCCGTTGCTGGTCAACGAGGGCTGGTACGTGCGCGACATGGCCACGGCGCACGGCGCGTTCGTGATCGAGGTCGAGGCGGAGGACCCCGAGCAGACCGAGACGATCTCCCGGGCCCTGATCGAGCCCATCAAGGACGACTACACCGAGATTCTCGTCTACATAAACCGCATGGGGGACGACTCGGACCTGCCGGCCCGCCGCGTGCAGTGGACTCCGCGCGACGGGTACGTCGAGCTGAGCTACGACCAGGAGCCCGCACCGTAGAGCGGCGCGGACTCGTGGCGGGTCGGCTGGGCCGCAGGCGACGATTGGTGCTGCCTCATGACCGAATGTTCGGACATGGGTGCCGGGATTCGTCAACGATTGCGCGCTGTAAACCCATGTCCGCGTCCGAAGATGGGGACGTGACGCACCACTACCGGACTGGCCCGAGGGGGACGCTGACGCCGGCCCATCGGGGGAGGACGACATCGTGCCGCCGACACCACGTTCCGGAAGCCGCGTCATGTCCCTCGCCGACATGGCGTCGCGGGTGCCCGACGGGGCGTCGGTGGCCTTGGGCGGCAGCTTCCTCCACCGCGGCCCCTTCGCCTTCGTGCGCGAGCTGATCCGGCAGGGCCGGCGCGACCTCGAAATTGTCAAGCAGTCGCCGGGCTACGACATCGACATCCTGTGCCGCGCGGGGTGCGTGGCCCGGGCCCGCGCCGGCATCGTGGCCATGGAGGGCAACTTCGGGCTCGCCCCCTGGTACCGCCGCGCGGTCGAGACGCAGCAGGTCGAGCTCGAGGAGCACGCGTGCATGACCCTGACGGCGGGCCTGCGGGCCGCCGCCTACGGGGTCCCGTTCCAGCCCGTGGGCGGCGTCCACGGCTCGGATCTCGCCGCGCTCAACCGCTGGGCGGCGGTCACCGATCCCTACGGCTCGGGGCAGGACGTCTGGGTGATCCCGGCGATTCGCCCCGACGTCGCGGTGATCCACGTGAACGAGGCCAACGAGCGCGGCGACGCGCGGGTCCGGGGCACCTCCCATTGGGACCGCATCCTCACCCGCGCCGCGCGGCAGGTGTTCGTGGTGGCGGAGGCCCTCGCCCCCGTCTCCTCGTTCGAGGAGCAGCCCGAGCTGACCCTCGTGCCGAGCTTCATGGTGCAGGCGGTCTGCGTGGCCCCCCACGGGGCGTGGCCGGGGTCGTGCTGGCCCGGCTACGAGATCGACTATCCGGCGATCGAGAGCTACCTGGACCCCGGCCGCCCCATCGACGCGCACCTGGCGGGCGCCCCCGAAGCGGCGGGCGAGCCCGCGCATGCCGAATCGGCGGAGCCGGTGCGTGCCTGAGCACTGGTCCGGCTTCTCGTACATCGTCACGAACCTCGCCCGCTTCGTGCGGCCCGACGAGGTGACCTTCAGCGGGGTCAACTCCACGCCGCCGATGCTCGCGTGCCTGCTCGCCAAGCGCGCCTACGATTTCGACTTCGTGTACCTGAACGTCGCCGGCGGCGTGCAGCCGCGGCCGTCGAAGATACCGCGCTCGAGCTCGGACCCGGTGCTCGCGGAAGGCTCGACCGCGATCTTCGCCAACGAGGACTTCTACGACCTGTGCACGCGCGGGGGCATGGACCTGTGCTTCCTCGGCGCCGCCCAGGTCGACGGGCGCGGACGCACGAACGTCTCGGTGATCGGCGACTGGCACCGGCCCAGCGTGCGGCTGCCGGGCGGGGGCGGCGGCGCGGTCATGCTGCCGACGGCGCGGCGGGCCGTCACCTGGCGCACCGAGCACTCGGCCCGCATCCTCGTCGACCGGCTCGACTTCGTGACCGCGGCCGGGGGCCTGCACGGGGTGGTGACCCCGATCGCGGTCTTCGTGAAGCGCGAGGGGCGGCTGGCCCTGCAGTCCTGGCACCCCGAGGTGACGCTCGACGAAGTGCGCCGGCGGACCGGCTTCGACTTCGACGCGGACGGCGCTGCCCCCACGCCCTTCCCCACCGCGCGCGAGGCGGCCGCGCTGGGCTCTCTCGATCCCGAGGGGCGGTTCGAACGCGATGCGCACGCCTCCATCCGTCAGGGGTCCGGGTCGTAGAACGGCGCGGACGCCCGGCGATCGAGGCAGCGGGCGGCCCCGCGAACAGGCGGATGGCAGCATCTCTCGACGGTCCCTCTCTGAGCCACCTCCTGCGCGAGCGCGTCGCCCACCACGCGAGCGCGGGACGGATCGCGTTGCGGGGCGGGTTCGGCCGGGTGTCGTACGCCGGGCTGGGCGAACGGATCGAGCGCATCGCGAATGCTCTGGCCGATCTCGCCCGCGGCGAGATCGTGGGCCTGCTCGGGTCCCGCTCTCCCGATACCGTGGCCGCGTTCTTCGCCATCATGCAGGGGGGTGGCTGCCCCTGCTTCCTGGAGCCGCACCCGCGGGTCGGGACGGTGCGCGCCCGTCTCGACGCCGCGCGCGCGCGCAGCGTGTGCCTTGAAGGCGAGCACGAGTCGCTCGCGCCGGTCCTCGCCCGCGCCGGCCTCCACCCCCGCCGGCTCTCCCCCCTTGCCACGGAGCCTCCTTCGCGCCGCGCGACCGGGGCGCCGCCACGCGCGACACGCGAGCCGGCCGCAGCCCCCGGACCCGCGGCCGGCGAGCCTCCCGGCGGGTTCCGTGAATCACTCACGACCGCCGACGCGGCGATGGTGCAGCTCACCTCGGGCAGCACCGGCGAGGCCAAGGGCGTGGTGCTCTCCCACGGCAACCTGCTCGGCAACGCCCTCGGCATCATCGAGCGCACCGGGCTGACCCCCACCGACCGGCTCCTTCACCTGATGCCGCTCCACCACACCAACGGGGTGAACAACCAGCTCATCGCCCCGTTCCTCGCGGGCGCGGCCGTCGTGCTCGCCGACGGCTTCCGGGCCGAGGCGGTAGAGGAGCAGATAGCCGAGCACGGCGTGACCTGCCTGACCGGAGTGCCGACGATGTACTCGCGGATGCTGCCGCACCTGCGCGACCCCGGGCGGCGCCGGTCGCTGCGGTTGCTGCGCTGCGGCTCGGCGCCGCTCTCCACCACCCTCCACGAGCGCGTCGAAGCCGCGTTCGGAGTGCCGCTGGTGGTCTCCTACGGCCTGTCCGAGGCCACCTGCACGTCGACCATGAACCCGCCCGGCGCACGTCGCATCGGCAGTGTCGGCACCGTGCTGCCCGGCCAGCAGGTCAGGCTGCTGCGGCCGGGCTCGGGCGAGGCCGTGCCCGACGGCGCCGAGGGGGAGGTCTGCATCGCCGGCGCGAACGTGATGAAGGGCTACGTCGACGGGTCCGGGCCCACGGTCCTCCGCGACGGTTGGCTGCGCTCCGGCGACCTGGGCCGGTTCGACGCCGATGGCTACCTCTTCATCACCGGCCGCCTGAAGGACGTGATCGTCCGGGGCGGCGAGAACCTGTCGCCCCGGGCCATCGAGAGCGTGCTGGAGCGGCATCCCGCGGTGGAAGCCTGCTGCGTCGTCGGAGAGCCGCACGCGGATCTCGGCGAGGTCGCCGTCGCGTTCGTGCAGCCCCGGGCGGGAGCGGCTCCCGCCGCCGCCGAGCTCGAAGCCCTGGTCGACGGCCGGCTGTCGAGGACCCACGTCCCGGCCCGCATCCACCTCGTCGACGCGCTGCCCGAGAACGCCGTCGGCAAGGTCGACCGCGCCACGCTGGCCCGTCGGGTTCGCGACCCGGACGCGGATTTCGGCCGCGATCTATAATCGGATCACTGCCTGATCGGCCGTTGCGGGCGGCCTGTCCCGCCGCATCCCGCGCCCGCGCAGCCGCGTCCGCCGAGACGTGAGCGGGACTTGGCCCCTCGACGCGCGGCCGTACGGCGGCGCCCGATGCCTGAACACGAACAGCGTGGAGACGTCGTCGCGGCGTGCCCCGAGCCGACCAGCGCGGAAGCGCTCTGCCTGCTGCTGCTCGACCGCGAGGCCGGCCGGCTGCGCCCACCGGGACGGGCGGCCGTGCGCTATGCGCTCGCCGGCTCGGTGCTGGTCGATCTGGCGCTGGCCGACCGCATCGCCACCGACCAGGCGCGGTTCCACTCGATCGACCCGACCCCGCTCGGCGACGGCCTCCTGGACCCGATGCTGGCGCGGATCGCCGCCGCCGCCAACGGACGCGACACCAGGGCCTGGTTGGAGGAGGCGGCCGAGCGCGGGGACGAAATCCTCGGGCTGGCGTTACGCCAACTGGCGGCGCGCGGCATTCTCCGCGTCGAAAGGAACGGGCGTCCCTTCTTCAGCGCGACAAGCCTCCACGCCATCGACCACGATGCCGATCGGAACCTCCGGCAGCGCCTCGCCTGCGCACTGTCGGACGGCGGGGAGCCCGTCCCGCGCGACGTCGCGCTCATCCGCCTCGTCGACGCCTGCGGCCGGTTCGAGCAGCTCGTACCGCCGCGCGAGCTGAAGCGCGCGCGCCAGCGCATCACCGAGCTTCGCGCCGAGACGCTCCCCGGCCATGCGATCGCCGACGCCGTCGAGCGGTCCGTGGCGCGCCTGGCGCCGCCCGCGGCGCCGGGGATTCCGATTGCCGGCAACGCCTTCAGCCTCGCCGGCGACCTGCGCGCCTACCTGACGCGCGAGTACCAACGGCTGGGGCCGGTCTTCCGGGTGCGCGCGTTCAGGCGCAACCTCACCGTCCTCGCCGGCCCGGAAGCCAACATGTTCCTGGTGAGGGAGGGCCGGACCCACCTGCGCAGCGCCGAGGCGTGGCGGGACTTCGAGACCGAGCTCGGCGCGGTTCGCGCGGTGACGAGCATGGACGGCGCAGAGCACGACCGCATGCGAAACGGCCTCAAGCGGGGGTACTCGAAGGCCGCGGCCGAGCATCGCATCCCCGAGATGATCGAGATCGTGCGGCGCGAGATCGCGGCGTGGCCCACCGACCGGCCCATACCCGGCCACTACGCCCTGCAGCGCATCGCCACCGAGGAGCTGGGCATCCTCGCCGCGGGCACGTCACCCCGGGCCTATCTCGACGACCTCATCGTGTTCGTGCGCGCGCTCCTGCTGGCGACGGTGACCCGGCAGCGCTCGCGCCGCCTGCTGAATGGACGCCGCTACCGCCGGGCACGGGCGCGGGCGGAGGAGCTGTATCAGGCGGTCTCGGCGTCGCACGATCCGGCGCGCCGCCGCGACGCCGTCCCCGATCTCATCGACGATCTGCTAGAGCTGCACCGCGCCGACCCCGAGTTCCTGCCCGAGACCGACCTGCGGGTGGGGGTGCTCGGCCCGTTCATCGCGGGCCTCGACACGATGGCGGGGGTCTGCTCGTTCATGCTCTACTCGATCCTGAAGCACCCCGACGTGCTCGAGCGCATGACCGCCGAGGCGGCCGCCGTCTTCGCCAACGGCGGGCCCACGGTGAAGGACATCCGGAAGCTCGACGTCACCCACCGCACGGCCCTCGAGACCCTTCGCATGTACCCGACCGCGCCCGTCCTTCACCGCACCGTGTCCAACTCGTTCGAGCTCGGCGGCTACCGCCTGCACGCCGGCGAAAACGTGCTGATGGCGGTCTCGGTGCCGCACTACCTGCCGCGGTACTTCCCCGACCCCGAGCGCTTCGACATCGACCGCTACGCGCCGCCCCGCAACGAGCACCACCAGGTCGGCGCGTTCGCGCCCTTCGGCCTCGGGTCGCACACCTGCCTGGGGGCGGGATTCGCCGAGGTCGGCATTGCCGTCACCATGGCGACCCTCGTGCACGAGGCGGAGCTGACCCTCGACCCGCCCGACTACGAGCTGAAAATCGACCCCGTCCCCATCGCCCACCCCACCCGGTCGTTCAAGTTCCGCATGAGGCCGCGCAACCGCGGCTGAGCCCGGACCCCGAGGGCCGTCCCGTGCTTTGCAATCGCCCGCGGCGGCGCAGTATGCTCGATTCCGCGCGCGAGCGAGACGCCATGAGCCTGCCATCCTACGTGCACGGCGCCAGCCCGGTGGCCCTGCTCGGCGAGACCATCGGCGAGAACCTGCGCCGCACCGTCGAGCGGCACGGCGACCGCGACGCGCTGGTGGTGCCGTCGCAGGACTACCGGGCCACCTACCGGCAGCTCTGGGACGCCACCACGGCCCTCGCCAAGGCCCTCCTGCGGCGGGGCATCGAACGCGGTGACCGCGTCGGCATCTGGGCCCCCAACCGCTTCGAGTGGGTCGTCACGCAGTACGCCACCGCGCGCGTCGGCGCGATTCTCGTCAACGTCAACCCCGCCTACCAGGCACGCGAGCTGCAGCATGCGCTGAACCAGTCGGGCCAGCGGCTCCTGCTGCTGTCGCGGGGCTTCCGCGAGCGCGACTACGTGGAGACCGTCGAGCGGGTCCGCCCCGAGTGCCCCGCCCTCGAGCAGACGGTGGTGCTCGACGACGGGTGGGCGGCGCTGCTCGAGGAGGGCGCGTCCGTCGACGACGGCGAGCTCGCGGCGCGCGAGGCCGCCCTGACCTTCGACGACCCCATCAACATCCAGTACACCTCGGGCACCACCGGCACCCCGAAGGGCGCCACCCTGTCGCACCACAACATCCTGAACAACGGCTTCTTCTGCGGCGAGATCCTCGGCTACACCGAGCACGACCGCGTGTGCATCCCGGTGCCGTTCTACCACTGCTTCGGCATGGTCATCGGCAACCTCGCGTGCACCACCCACGGCGCGTGCATGGTGACGCCGGGCGCGGCGTTCCGGCCCGACCACACGCTGGCCGCCCTCGAGGCCGAGCGGTGCACGTCGCTCTACGGCGTGCCGACCATGTTCATCGCCCAGCTCGACCACCCCGACTTCAAGGGCACCGACTTCTCGTCGCTCCGCACCGGGGTCATGGCGGGGTCGCCGTGCCCCGCCGAGATCATGAAGCAGGTGCGCGAGCGGATGAACATCCGCGAGATCACCATCTGCTACGGCATGACCGAGACCGCGCCGGTGTCGACGCAGACCCGCGTCGACGACCCCGTCGACAAGCGCGTCAACACCGTCGGGCCGGTGCACCCGCACGTCGAGATCCGCGTCGTCGATCCCGAGAGCGGCCGGGTGGTGCCGCGCGGCGAGCGCGGCGAGCTGTGCACGCGCGGCTACAGCGTGATGCTCGGATACTGGAACGACGACGCGGCCACCCGCGCCGCCATCGACGACGCGCGCTGGATGCACACCGGCGACCTCGCGTGCATGGACGACGAGGGGTACGTCAGCATCGTCGGCCGCATCAAGGACATGATCATCCGCGGGGGCGAGAACATCTATCCGCGCGAGATCGAGGAGTTCCTCTACACCCATCCAGACGTGGCCGACGCCCAGGTCATCGGCGTGCCCTCGGCGCGGTACGGGGAAGAGGTGGCGGCGTGGGTCATGCCGAAGCCCGGCGCGATTCTCGACGCCGACGCCCTCACCACGTTCTGCCGCGGCGCCATCGCCACCTACAAGATCCCCCGGCACTGGAAGATCGTCGACGGGTTCCCGATGACGGTGACCGGCAAGATCCAGAAGTACCGCATGCGCGAGATCTCGACGGCGGAGCTGGCCGCCGCGGACGCCGGCGGAGACGCACGGTCATGACAATCGTCGGAGCGACCCCGCGATCCGTCGTCTTCCCGTTCACCACCCGTCGCGGAGGCACACAGCCATGACGCCGATCGTCGGAGCGGACCACGAGTTCCACGACCCGGAGTACGCTGAGGACTGGGCGGGGCGCTTCGAGCCCACCCCCGACCGTCTCGCCCTGTTCGACCTGATACTGTCCGAGCTGCGCGACCGCGTGCCGCCGGACGGGCGCATCGTCGAGCTGGGCATCGGCCCCGGCTACCTCGCGGCCCACCTCCTCGACGCCCTGCCCGCCGCCCGCTACCAGGGCCTCGACTTCTCCCGCGCGATGCTCGACATCGCCGCCCGCCGCCTGCGGCGCCACGCGGACCGCGCCGCCTTCACCCAGGCCGACCTGCTGGCGGACGGATGGTGGCAGGCGCTGGACGGTCCCGTCGACGCCATCGTCTCGACCTGGGCATTGCACGACCTGGGAGGCCAGAACCAGGTCGAGCACGTCTACGCCGGGTGCGCGAAGGCCCTCGCCAACCGCGGGCTGCTGCTGAACGGCGATTTCATCAAGCCGGACGGCGCGCGGCAGGAGTACGAGCCCGGCCGCTTCCCCATCGCGACGCACGTCGACATGCTGCGGCGCGTCGGGTTCGAGACGGCGGAGTGCCTGCGGGTGTTCGAGCAGGAGCTGGAGGCGCCCACCCCCGCCCAGAACTACGCCTGCTTCCGGGCGGGAAAGACCGCCAGTCATCGCGCCTAGTGTCCTGTCACCATGGTTCGCGCAATAATTCCGGTGTGTCTCGGAGCGATTTCACTGGGCTCATTCGCGATTTCCTGGACTCATGAACTTCGGGGACGAGACACTAGATCAGACGGTGGGCGTCCGCACCTTCGCCGTTCGGCACCCCTAACCGAGCGCCACCGTGTAGCAAGCCGCCGCACCCATGTCGCCGAAGCTGCACCCACAGTCCGCGCCGGTCTACTCCAATGCCCGGCAACTGCCGTGTTAGCTGCGATGGGGACTCGGCTCACCGAAGATGAAGACACCAACCATGCCCCGTCCGTCGCGCGCGACAGGTCACCGCTCTCGCGCATGCCGGATCCAGGGGTGCGACGATCCTGTGGATGGTGTGGGCGGCGCTACGCGCCGTCCAAAGCGGGGTGGACTGCACGTTCACGAGCTCGACCATCGTCGGGCTCGGGGCAACAGCGGACCGGGAGCACGTCCGCGGGGGTGGGTGCCGGTGGCGATTTCCGACGCGAGTCACGAACCACTGGGACAAGGACACTAGCTGGCGGTGGCGACCGTCTATTGATTGACTCTGCGTTGTTCCAGCTGTATCTTGAGACGGCGATGGATGACGCGGTGACAGTTCGCACATACGCACGAGAGGTCATTCAGTGTTGTTTCGGCTTGGGTAGACCTCTCGTGTAACGGGGCCTTGTGATGGACCTCGATGCACGCGTCTGCGACATCTGATCCATGGTGTTTGTCGGGCCTAAATCCACACTCCTCACAATAGAGTTGCTTGTGTAGACGGAGAAACGCTGCCTTCTTCGCGCGCGCGAGGCCTGAAGCCCGCTCGCGGCTGAGGTGCGTCCTTAGGCGCGGCTGACCTTCGACCCACTTGCGTTCCTCGGGGTCCGTTGGCGGCCTATCCGTCGGGGCCTTGGCGCGCTTGGGCAAGATGGAAAAGCCCGCTCTGTCAATCGCCTTGAAGCAGCGGGTGCCAGGTCCTCCCTTGAAATGCCCGGGTCCCACCTCGAATCCGAACGTCTTCGGTTACCGGGTAAAGTGGAGCAAATCCGTGAAGTGGTGTGCAGCTTCGGGGCGGATGTGCCGATACCTGGGGCGTGGCTAGCAAGAGCGGCGGGCGCGGCGGTTCGAGAGTTCCACAGCGAGAGCAGGATTCGCGGGACAAGCGCATCGAGGAACTTGAGCGGGAGAACGCCAAGCTGAACGAGGACTTGGCGCGCACGACCCGCGACCGCGACCGGTGGAAACGTCGCAGCGAACACCTCAGGAAACAGCTCGACGACGCCCGCCGCGCCGGGCGACGGCAAGCCGCACCCTTTGCCAAGAGCCGGCCACAGGGCCGCAACGGGCGGCCGGGCCGGCGGGCGGGTGCACGGTACGGCCGACAGGGATGTCGGCACCGTCCACTGCGGGTTGACGAAACCCACAGGGCGCCGGTACCCGCCGCGTGTCCCGACTGCGGCGACGCCGTTGAAGTGACCCGCGAGGCCTCGCAGTACCAGGAAGAACTCCCCAGGATGCGCCCCATCGTGCGCCGCTTCGACATCGAGGTCGGCCGCTGCTCGCAGTGTCGGCGGCGCGTGCAGGGCCGGCACCGTCTCCAGACCTCTGATGCGCTCGGTGCGACCGCGGTGCAGTTCGGCCCCGGACTCGCCTCGCTCGTCGTCGAGTTGCATACCGAGATGGGCGTACCGCTCGGCAAGGTCGCCGGCCTGCTGCGGACGAGACTCGGCGTGGAGGTCACGACGGGCGGCCTCGTCCGTCTGCTGCAGCGAACCGCCCGGGACGCCACGCCGGCCTACCGGGAGCTCTGCCGGCAGGTCCGCAACGCGCCGGTGGTCACGCCGGATGAAACGGGCTGGCGCGTTGGTGGCAAGTCCCACTGGCTGTGGGCGTTCGTCACCCCGGAGACCACCGTCTACGCCATCTGCCCCCACCGGGGGTTCGACGATGCAGCCACCGTGCTGGGGACCGACTATGCAGGCGTGCTCGTGCGCGATGGGTATCAGGTGTACCGGTGCTACAAGGGTTCGTTGCATCAGAGTTGCATCAATCACCTGATCCAGCGCTGCAGGGAACTGCAGCAGAAGCACCCGTACAGCCCTTGGGGCCCGAAGGTCAAGGCCGTCCTCCAGACAGGCCTCGACGTACGGGACCGCTGCCGGAGCGGCGAGCTGACCCGTCACGGCCTCGACTCGCTCCGCGGCCGGCTCGAGGCCCGGCTGGGTCGGCTGATCGACGCGCCGCCCCCGTTGAAAGACCCCAAGCGCTTCGCCAAGCATCTCGCCACCGAATTCCCGGCCGTGTTCCTCTTCCTGCGCGACCCGTCGATAGACGCCACCAACTGGCGAGCCGAACAGGCCATCCGGCCCGCGGTGGTCATCCGCAAGGTGTGCGGCGGCAACCGCACTCGCAAGGGCGCCGACACCCAGCAGGTGCTCTCGACCGTTGTGCGTACCGCCCGTCAGCGCCGCCTCGACCTGCCGACGCTCACGGCCGAGATGTTGCGCACCCGCGAGCCCGCCGTTCCCGAGGCTTTCGGGCTCCCGCCGCCACCCGCGTAGGCGGGCGTGACGCCCGCGCTGTCGCTTCCACAACGCGCCCGGTTCCTCTGGCTTGTCGCGTTACCGCGCCGCATGCGGCGATTCGACGACGCTCCGTCCAGGCTGCAACCGCCATGGGCCCTGACGCGTCAACCGAAGAACCTCAGCAGGGCTCCAAGATCCCTGCCGCTTCAAACGATCTCAGCGGTGCCCACCCGGTAAACGAATACATCCGAACGCCTCGGTCGCAGCTAGCCCGAACACGACCTTGGGCGCAAAACGGGAGCCATCGTCTGTAAGGACATCGTAGCCCGTGGATTCTCCGAAAGTGTGCCGAGGCGGGCGGGAGGAGAGGCGACGCACGGCGTTCCAGATGTGCTGTGCGGTCACGAGGTCGAACGCCCGAGGTGGGAGCGGCGCGCCCGGGATCGAGGCGGCGTCGGTCTCGCCCCAGCCTGCGAGGCGCACGATCTCTTCCTCCGTGGGGTCTCCGGCGAAGGCGATGCGGAGCCTCTTGGTGCGATTGCCGCGGCCCTTGGTGGCGCTGGGGTCGCGGGCGACGGACGCCATTCGCTCGGAAAGCGTCGTGAACAGCTGATCCGGTGAAGTAGTGGCGTCGGCGGGAGAGTAGATCCTGAGCTGTTCGACGGGCAGGTCTCGCGCTGGAGTGCTGTCCACCCAGACGCCGTGGAGGGTCAAGGGCGAACGGGCGATGCGCTTGAGTAGCAGGCGCATGGCGGTGCCGTACTCTGTGTTCCTCGCGGCAGGAGATCTGGAGGCGCCGCCACGGGAGTGCAGGATCAGTTCCCGACGGCGCGCCTCGAAGCGGGCGTCGATCGGGGTGCCAGAGTCGTCATGGAACTGGAGGATGGTCATGGTACGGTGCCCCTGTGATCGACACGAGCTGCAAATAGAGGCTGTGAGGAAGAGATCTGCGCTCGGCGAGATGGCGGTTCTCGACAGCGATCCGCGGCGGACGCACTCCGCAGACCGGCTGGAGGCCGGCCCTGCCGAGGTGCGTCGGCCGCCAAGCACGCTCGGCTGATCGCGCTTGAGAATGTGGTGGTCGGACGTTGGGTACCAAGATCGCGTACTGCCAGTTACTGCCAGCCATTCTGGGACCCGTTCGGGACCGGCAAGGAATCCCGTTGTGGTCAACAAATACGGGGCATGTTGGGTTTCCGTTGAATCCAGAACGGGCTCGCCTTCGTCCGCGCGCCGAGAAGTTAGCTTTTCTCCGTTATCTGTGATTATGATACCATGCCACTGCGCGCTGTCAAGCGTGGAGGAGAGAGGCGTGGACAACGGTGGGTGCATCGCGGCGAACATTGCCCGGCTACGGCTGGACCGGCAACTGACGCAGGGGCAGCTTGCCGGAAAGGCCGGTATCTCGCGGGTCGCGCTGGGGAAGATCGAGCGGGGGGCAGTGGTCCCGCGAGCTGGCACGCTCGCCGACCTGGCCGGGGCGCTCGAGGTGCCGGTTGGGGAGCTGGTGACGCCGGTGCGGCCTCTGGAGAGCGTGCGGTTTCGAGCCAGGGCGCAGGTTCACGCGCGAGCGCAGATCCTGGCGGTAGTTTCGAAGTGGTTGGATGCGTACTCGTGGCTGGAGGCCGAGTTGGCCGACGCGCCGGCGTTCGGGTTCGAGGATGCGTCGGCCGGGGGCAGGGACCCGAGGGAGACTGCGCAGGCCAGTCGCCGGGCAGTCGGGCTCGGGCGGGGGGAGCCGGTGCGGAACATCAGCCGCCTGCTGGAGGAGAACGGCGTGAAGCTCCTGCTTCTGGAGACGGCCCGGGACTCGTTCTTCGGCTTGAGCGTCGCGGCGCGCGACGGCGGGCCGGCGGTGGTCGTCAACACCTGGGACCGGATTTCGGTAGAACGCTGGATCTTCACCGCGGCCCACGAGCTCGGCCACCTGTTGCTGCACCCGTCGGAGTACCGACGAGACGAGACGGAGATGTCGGCAGAGCCTGAAAGAGAAGCCGACGCGTTCGCGAGCGAATTCCTGATGCCGGAGACGGCGTTCGCCGACGAGTGGGCCGCGACCAGGGGGCATTCGCTCCTGGTTCGCGTCCTCAAGGTGAAGCGGATCTTCCGCGTGAGCTACATGACCGTGCTACGCCGGCTGGTGGAGACGGGCCGCGAGGCGTCGGGCATTTGGGGCGCCTTCCAGCGCCAGCATCGTGAACGCTTCGGCAAGACGCTCCGGAGAATCGAGGAGCCGGAGGCTCTGGAGAAGAGCGAGTTCGGATGGGATTGGCGCCGGTCAGGCGAACCGGCTGGTCTTTCCGAGCACGACTTCGTCGACGACCGGTTGTCGCGACTTGTACGACGGGCGCTCGAAGAGGAGCGCATTTCGATCGGACGCGCGGCGGAGATCCTGGGCGTCTCCCGTGACGAGATGCGGAAGCAGACACGGGAGTGGGCGGGGTAGGGACCGTGCCGACGGACCCGACGGTGCTTCTGGCCGACGCGGACGTGCTGATCGATTACCGCGAGTCCGAGCTGGCGCTCCTGGGCCTCGTCGGGCAGCACGTGGGGCGTGTGGCGGTCCTGCCGTCGGTGCTCGACGAGGTGGAGGGGGTGACGGCGACGGAGTGCGCCGAACTCGGCATCAAGGTCGTGGAGGTGGAGACCGACCGTATGCTCCGGGCGGCGGAGATCGAGTCTCGCGTGTCTTTCAACGATCGTCTCTGCTTCGTCACGTGTCTCGAGGAGGGATGGGCGTGCGTCACCAACGACGGCGCTCTCCGGCGGCTCTGTGAACGCCATGGCGTCGGCACGCGGTTCGGCCTCGCCCTCATGGTGGACCTTGTCGCGGCCGGGGTGCTTTCGCGCGAGCGGGCCGAGGCCGTGGCACGCCAGATTCACGCATCGAACCCCCTGCACATCAACCAGCGGGTGCTCACCCGCTTCGTCGGCGCCCTCGATGCCTTGGTACTCGTGTAGCACTGGCCGCCGGAGCCGGCAGGGCGTCTGACGGGGCGTGGCGCGGGACTGGCGTCAGTCGGTCTTCGCCCACAACGTCAGCCGGATCAGGGCGAGCCGATTCTGCGCCAAGGGGTCGGGAGGTTACCTGGCCATCACTCCACCCGCAGCGCCCGGACCGGCTCGACGCCGGCCGCCCGGCGCGCCGGCAGCCAGTTCGCGGCCAGCGCGACGCCGACGAGCAAGGCCGCGGCGCCGACGAGCGACGGCGGATCGAGCGGCCCGACCTCGAAGAGCACGTTCCGGGCCAGTCTCGTCACCGCGGCGGCACCGGCCAGGCCGATCGCCGCGCCCAGGGCGATCGGCGCCGCGCCGCGGCGCAGCACCAGCCTCGTGACCTCGGACCGGGTGGCGCCGAGCGCCATGCGGATGCCGACCTCGCGCGTGCGCTGGCTGACGTCGTAGGAAACCACCGAGAACGTCCCACCCGCCGCCAGGAGCAGGCCGACGAGGGCGAAAGCGGTCATCAGCCCCGCCGCGAAGCGCGGCCTGGCCTGCGCGTCACGGAAGTGCGCGGCCATGGTGTTCGCGAGCAGCCCCACGCGCGGGTCGATGGCCCAGGTCTCCCGGCGCACCGCCGCCAGCAGCGCTTCGGGGGTGTCCGCTCGCACGACGAGACGCCCCCCCGTGTGGACCCGGCCGCGCGGAAACGGCGTGTAGTAGCGCAGATCGCCGCCCTGCCAGTCGGGGTCCACCTGGCGCGTCTCGCCGGCCACGCCGATCACCGTGAGCCACGCCTCGCCCTGCGGCGGCCGAAAGCGCTGCCCGATGGCGGACCGGCCGGGCCACAGACTCGCCGCGAAGGCGGCATCGACCACGGCCGACTGGTCCGCCGCGTCGTCCTCGCGCGTGAAGGGCCGTCCTTCGAGGAGCGGAATGCCGAGCGCGTCGAAGTAGCCGGGACCCACGGGGGTCGACGACACGAAGACGTCGGACGTGTCCCGCGGCCCGGAAGGCGATTCGATCTGCAACCGGCCGAAGGACAGGAAGTAGCCGGGCTCGGGCGGCACGCTGCCGGCCATCGCCGCCGCCTCCACGCCCGGCAACCGCCTCAGACGCGCCGAAAGCTCGTCCATGAACCGGAAGCGCGACTCGCCGTCCCCGTACCGCGACGCCGGCAGGCTCAGGCTGACGACCGCCACCTGGTCGACGTTGAACCCGGGGTCGATCCGCTGCCGGTTGACGAAGCTGCGGACCAGCAGTCCGGCCCCGGCCAACAGCATCAGGCACAGGGCCATCTGGGTCACCACCAGCAGGGCGGAAAGGTGCCGCCGCGGCCCGCTCCCGGCGCGCTCGACAAGCGTCAGGGCGGCCGCGGGCCGGCGCGACGCGCGCAGGGCCGGGACGAGCCCGATCGCGATGCCGGTCGCCACCGAGAGACCGACGACCACGAGCAGCGCCCGTGGACTGACCGCCGCGCCGCCGACGTCCTGAAACTCGAGCCGCGGCATGCTCGACGCGATGACCCGGACCGCGACCACCGCGAGCCCCCCGCCGACGGCGCCGGCCACCGCGGCCATCGCGACCGTTTCGGCGACGAACTGGCGCGCGATATGCGCGGGCGACGCGCCCAGCGCCTGCCGGACCGCCGTGTCGCGCTCCTTGCGCGCGGCGCGCGCCAGCATCAGGTTGGCGGTGTTGGCGCACGTGATCAGCAGCACGAAGACCACGGCGCCGAACAGGAGGTACAACGTCGAGCGGATGCGCCGGTAGCCGCCGATGCCCGACCTCAACTCGGAGTCGAAACGATTGAGCGAGTCCGGCACGAGCGTATAGCGGTCGGCCAATGCTCCCTGCTCGCGCAGGCCACGGCTGATGGCGGCGAGCTCGTCGCGGGCCTGCTCGATTGACACGTCCGGCCGGCGCCGGCCGATGGTGTAAACCCCGTCGGTGCCCGATACCGGGACCTCGGGATCCCAGTCCAGCGGCGCCCAGGCCTGGGTACCGGCATTGGGAAAGCGGAACGTCGCCGGCATGACGCCCGCCACGCGGTGTGCGCGCCCGTCCAGATAGACCCGCCGCTCGTTCGAGGCGGGATCGACGGTGCCGATCCGTCGCCAGAGGTCTTCCCGGACCACGAGGGCGTCGGGCCCGTCGCCCGCGGTCGGAAGACGTCCATGGACCGGCGGAACGCCGAGCCCCGGGAGCAGGCCCGGCGTGACGCGGGCCGCCTCCACCGTCCGGGGCGAGTCCCGGCCGGCGACGACGTGCGCGGTCAGGTAGCCTTCGTCCGTGGTCAGATAGCCCTCGACCCACTCGAGGCTGGTGGCCGCGTCGCGCACCGTCTCGAGCATGTCCAGCGTCATGAGGGGTCCGCCGCCGCGGCTGCTCGTGCGCCACACCTCGACCAGCCGCTCGGCGGCCGGGAACGGCAGCGGCCGCAGCAGCACGCCGTCGATCACGCTCCACGTGGCGGTGGTCGCGCCGATGCCCAGCGCCAGGGTGGCGACGGCGAGCGCGGCGACGCCGGGCGTCCTCGCCAGGCCCCGTATCGTGGGCCGGAGACTGCGCAACGGACTGGCCATGGCTCACTTCAGAGTATCCTCTCTCCACTATCGCCGTGGATTGGCCCGGCATTCGGAGGAGAAGCGATGCGACGATCGATGACCCTGCTCGGTTGGGCCGCCGCGGCGGCGCTGCTGGCCACGACGGCCGTTTCCACCCGGGAGGCCGCCCAGGCGGGGAGCGCGGCCCGGCCCGCGCAGCACGCGGCGTGCGCGGCGCTGGCCGACCTCGCCCTGCCCGATACGACCATCCGGATCGCCGCGGCGGTGCCGGCCGGCGAGTTCACCCCGCCCGGCGCGGCGCGGCCGCTCGAGGTGCCCGCGTTCTGCCGCGTGGCCGCCACGAGCGCGCCCGCCGTCAACTTCGAGGTGTGGCTGCCCGCCGACACGTGGAACGGCAAGTTCCACACCGCCGGCAACGGCGGCATGGCGGGGACGATCAGCTACGGCGCCATGGCCGGCGCCCTCGGCCGCGGCTACGCCACGTCGAGCACCGACACCGGGCACGTGCAGCGCGCCGGCGGATTCGACGCGAGCTGGGCCCTCGGCCGCCCCGACCTCGTCGAGGACTTCGGGCACCGGTCGCTGCACCTCACCGCCGTGCACGGTAAGGCGATCGCCGAGGCCTTCTACGGCGCGGCGCCCGCGCACGCCTACTACGTGGGCTGCTCGAAGGGCGGGCAGCAGGGCCTGATGGAGGCGCAGCGGTATCCCGACGACTTCGACGGCCTCGTGGTCGGCAACCCCGCCCACGACTGGACCCGTTTCTACGCCGGCGCCCACCTCTGGTACGCGCTGGCGACCCTCGACGACCCCGAGAGCTGGATCCCGCCGGCCAAGGCGGTGATGCTCGGCGAGGCGGTCACCGCCGCGTGCGACGCCATCGACGGCATCGAGGACGGCGTGATCGACGACCCGCGCGCCTGCGACTTCGACCCGGCGGCGCTGACGTGCGGCGACGGCGAGGACGAGGCGGCCTGCTTCACCCCGAAGCAGGTGCAGGCGGTGAAGGACATCTGGCGCGGGCCGACGAACGCGGACGGCGAGGTCATCTACCCCGGCCTCGTGCCGGGCGGCGAGGACGACCCCGGCGGCTGGTCGCGCTGGGTCACCGGTGCGGAGCGGTTCCGGAGCACGCACTACCTCGCCGCGAACGACTTCATGCGCTACATGGTGTTCGGCGACCCCGACTGGAACTTCCGCTCGTGGGACTACGAGCGCGACCTGCCGGTGGCGCTCGAACGGACCGGGCCGGCGCTGGACGCGAACGACCCCGACCTGCGCCCCCTGCGCGACGCCGGCGCCAAGCTGCTGCTCTACCACGGGTGGAGCGACGCCGACATCTCGCCCCTGGGCACCATCGACTACTACGAGGAAGTGGTCCGGACGGTGGGTGAGGAAGCCGACGCGGACGCCGCGCTGGCCGAGACGCAAGAGTTCTTCCGATTGTTCATGGCGCCGGGCATGGGCCACTGCCGGGGCGGCCCGGGGCCCGACACCTTCGACGCCCTGTCCGCCCTCGAGACGTGGGTCGAAGAGGGCCGCGCCCCCGAGCAAATCGTCGCCTCCAAGATGGAGGACGGCGAGGTGGTGCGCACCCGGCCGCTCTGCCCCTATCCCCAGGTGGCGCGATGGGACGGCGCCGGCAGCACCGACGACGCCGCGAGCTTCCACTGCGTCACGCCGGACTGATCGGGAGGATTTGGACGGCCCGTGGCGGAACGCCCCGCGTCGGGACCGGCGGGCACCGCGAGCCCGCCGGCCGCGATGCCCATGGTCGATGCCTCGTCCAGTCGCGGGCGGCCTGCACGAAGAGCTGACCGTCGGTCTCGTCGGCGGAACGGCCTGACCGGTCCCCGCGCCGCCCGGCCTCGACCGTACGCCAGTCGACCCGGCGAGCCCCTGCGGCTCGCCGGGTCGTGGGAAACAGGATCCGTCAACGGCTTCCCGCCGTCACCGCGGTATGTCGTACCCCAGAATCCGGGGCCGCTGGTCGGCCCAACTGTCCACCACCGCCTGGGTGACGACGTTGGTGAACCGCTGCCGGATGTTCAGCGGCCCGTGGCCCGGGAGCTGGATGAACATGAGCCCGACGAGGTCTTCCACCGGATCTGCCCAGTACAGCGTGCCGTAGGCCCCGCCCCAGCCGTAGCTGCCCGGCGACAGGGCGTCGAACGACTTCGTCGGGTCGACGAGCACCCCGAAGCCCAGCCCGAACCCGTAGCCGGGCCCGCGGACGTAGACGTCCTTGGCGCCGGTGTGGTTGCTGATCATCAGGTCGACGGTCATCCGCCCCAGCAGGCGCACCCCATCGAGCTCACCGCCGTTGGCGATCATCTGGGCGAAGCGGAAGTAGTCGGCCGAGGTGCCGTTCAGGCCGGCCACGCCCGGGAAGTACGTCGTCGGCTCGCGGAACTCCGGCGCCCGCATCAGCTCCGACTTGCCGTCCTCGGTCGGGCGGTACACCGCCGCCACCCGATCGACCTTCTCGCGCGGTACGTTGTAGAACGTGTCGGGCATGCCGAGGGGCTCGAAGATGCGCTCCTTCAGGAACACGTCGATGGGCTGGCCCGAGATCTTCTCCACGAGGACCGCGACGTAGTCGGTGGACGACCCGTACCGCCACTCGTCGCCGGGATGGAACGTCCCGGGAATGCGCGCGGCCCGCGCGACCCGCTCGCCGATGGTGGCGAACGACTCCCCGTCGTTGGTGACGTGGCTGAGTTCCTCGTCCGACAGCCCCGCGTCGTTCGGGTTCAGCGTCAGCCCCGACGTATGGGTCAGCACGTGGCGGATGGTCACCGGCCGGGCCTCGGGGACCCGCCGCAGCCGGGGACCCTCGCGCTCGAGCACCTGATGGTCCGCGTACTCGGGAATCCAGTCCGCGATCGGATCGTCGAGCCGGAAGCGGCCCTCCTCGAACAGCATCATGAGGGCGGCCGAGACGATGGGCTTCGTCATCGACATGAGGGTGAAGATGGCGTCGGTGGTCATCGGCACCTCCGCCTCCCGATGCCGCCACCCCACCGCGGAGTGGTGCACCACCTGGCCCCGCCGGGCCACCAGGGTCACCGCGCCCGCGATCTGCCCGTCGTCGATGAACCGCTGGAAATAGTCGTCGACCCGCTGCAGCCGCTCGGCCGACATGCCCACCGACTCGGGCGGGGCCAGCGGCAGGTCTTCCGCCGCCGCGAGCGGGACGGTCGAAGGCAGGACGAGGACGAGGCCGACGACACAGACCGCACCCGCCACCAGACCCGCCGCCCAACGCGCGCCGCTCCGGCGCAAGCCTCTGTCCGTCATCTCACACTCCCTGGTTTCGAAGGCCGCCTGCGCGGCGCCGCCCACGTATCGCGCACGTTATCACGGACCACCGCTCGCGGCGACGGCTCGGACACGCGCCCCGACAGTCCCGGATCAGCCCACCGGGAGGGGACCGGGCACCCTCGTTGAGGTCGAAGATCGCGTCCCGACGAGTCAGAGCTTCGAGCGAGACACCTCACGAGCGACCACGCAGCTCGCCGGCCAGCTCCCGGACGCCGATGGCTTCCACACGCTCCGCGATTGGGTAGCGGTCTTCGCCGGCGTGCACGACGAAGGCGCGCGCGGGCTCGAGGTCCAGGCAGGAGAGGTGGAAGCCGCGCCCGACCCTGGCCGACAACGAGCGCTTGATCTCGATCGCCCAGCGCGCGCCGTCGTCGTGCTCGATGACGAGGTCGATCTCGGCGCCGGCGCTCGTCCGGTAGAAGTGCGGCCTCGCCCGCGGGGGCAGCACGGAGACCAGCGTCTCGACGACGTAGCCCTCCCAGCTCTCGCCGACCACCGGATGCCCCGCGAGCTGCTCCAGCGACGCGATGCCGAGCAGGGCGTGCACGAGGCCGCTGTCGCGCACGTAGACCTTGGGCGACTTCACGAGACGCTTGCCGACGTTGGCGTGCAGGGGCGGCAGGCGGCGCACCAGCAGCAGGTCCGCCAGGAGATCGATGTAGCGGGTCACCGACTGCACGCTCGCCTCCAGGGCCCTCGCGAGCACCGAGGCGTTCAGCGTCGTTCCCTGGCGATGCGCGAGCATCGTCCACAGCCGGTCCAGCGTCGTGGCGGGAACGCGGGGCCCGAACATCGCGACGTCGCGCTCGAGGTAGGTGCGGATGAAGTCCCGGCGCAACGCCAGGCTGTCCTCGTCGCTCCCGGCCAGGAAGCTGTCGGGGAAGCCGCCGCGCAACCACAGTCGCTCTCGCGACGCGCGGTCGTCTTCCACCTCGAGGGGGGACAGGGGCGCCATGTCGATGTACGCGATGCGCCCGGCCAGCGTTTCGCCCGATTGCCGCAGCAGATCGACCGCCGCCGACCCCAGGATGAGGAACCGGCCCTTGCCCTTCCCCCGGCGCCGGCCCCTGTCGATGACGCCGCGCAGGGTCTGGAACAGCTCGGGCATCCGGTGGATCTCGTCGAGAATGACGAGTCGGTCCTCCACGTTGTCCAGGAACAACCCGGGCTCGGCCAACCGGTTGCGATCGTCGCGGTCCTCCAGATCGAGATAGAGCGCGTCGCGGGACCGTCCGATCTCCAGTGCGAGCGTCGTCTTGCCGACCTGACGCGGTCCGATCAGGCCCACCGCGGCCTGACGCGCGAGGGCGCGCTCGACATCGGCCGTGATGATCCGCCGAATCATCCTTGCAATTTATCCACGTCATGGAAAATTTACAAGGAAAACTCTACATCGAGGCCCTTGGAAAGCCTTGGTTCAGCCAGGACGCTCGACGACACGCTGGTGTCGCTGCAGGACCGTTCGCTCTGATATCGTCACCCCATGCAGTGCACCCGCGGAGGCGGCGACCGCCGATGACCGGACTCGTCGACTGGGCGCCCAACGCCCATGCGCTGATCGTGCACCTGCCGATCGGCCTGCTCGTCACCGCGTTCGCGGCCGAGCTCGTGGCCCTGATGCGGCGCCGCCCCGAGCCGGTCGCCACCGTCTCGACCGCCCTCTACGCCGCGGCCTGGCTGACCCTCGCCGCCGCCTACCTCACGGGGCGCGCCGCCGCCCCCGAGGTCTACACGCCGGACCTCGCGGTGCCCGTCGTCGACCGGCACTGGACCCTGGCGCTGTGGTGCCTTCTCTACTTCGGGGCCCTGACCGCGGGACGGCTGTGGGTGCTGGGAGTTCCCGGCCGCCCCGCACGTGCGGGCGGCGCCGGTGGAACATCCGACGGGCCGACTGCGACCCACCGGGGGGCGGCCCACCTCGCGTTCGGCGCGGCCGGGCTCGCGGGCCTGTTGCTGCTGGCGGCCACCGCCGAGCTCGGCGGCCGGCTCGTCTACCAGTACGGCGTGGGCGTCGCCGCGCCACTGGCGGAGTGAGCCGCCGGAGCGGCTTCGGCTCGGGGCAACGCAGTCCCGCGGTGATCGGCCAAACGGCATGCGAGGGTCGAGAAGCGCCCCTTTTCGCGGGCTCACCGCAGAACCTCTCGTGGACGTGCGAGTACTCGAACACGTGCGGCAGCCGGTGCGGTTTGACGCACAGCCCCTCGACGTTCCCCGGGGTGGGCCTATCAGTGTCGCCACAGCGCACCACCGGTCAGCGGGCGGCTTCCTGCTCGGCCAGCATCTCCGGCACGTGTCCGGGCCATCCGCCGGCTCCCGGCCTCATCCCGCACTTGCCCTCATTCTCCAGCCCTGCTTCGGGGACCTCTCCTGACGCCTCCCTTGCGCCGCAGGTTCAGCCCCGACAGGTACAGGTCCGGCACGTCGATCCTGTCATCCGACCGCCGCCGAAACACTCCCAGGTCAATCAGGTAGTCGACGAAGTCCGCCGGCTGATCCACCGGTGGCCGAACATCCCGTCCCTCACTCCGTCCCCATGCTCCCGCCCAACCGGCGTCGAACAAGTCCACGACTTCCCTCCGCAGCCAGGGAACGAGCCTGTTCCGCGCCAGTCTCGCCCTCAACCCGTCCAGCCACGGCCACTCGTTCGAGATACCCTGTGTCACGTGATTGTCGGAAACGTCGTCGAGCGCCTGCCGGAGCGCCGTGGGATGAATCAGCCGCGGCGGGCTCGCCGCCTGATTCACTGCTTCCCTGCCCGCGGCCTGCTCGATCAGCCTCACCAGGGTCCGGGGGCTAACCCGATCGTTGCCGTCCCGCAGGTGAGCCAACACCCAGTTGCGCACGAACCCCTTCTTCTTGTCGGCCCCCATGAACTCGCCCGACAATCGTTCCAGCAGCGGATGACCGCTTCGGGCTTCCCTGATCTCCGGAATCAGTCCGAGCACCCCGTGCTCATCGAACCGTATGCGGGCACTCCGGCAGTAGGCGGCGAGACCGCTCGACGTATTCGCAATGCGCTTCACCAGCATGGCCAGCAACGCGGCATCCGACCACGCCAGCTCCGCCCGGTTCGCCGCGAGCTTCGCGAAGTCGGCCGTCCCCATTCCCGCGTGGCGCCGAAAGAGGTCCGAGCGTAGAAAGACCTTCGCGCGAATTCGCCGCCAGCGGCGGCTGTAGTCGGACCAGAACGCCACAAGCCCCCGCACCATCCGCGCCATGACCGCCCAATCGAAGCCCCCGAGCGTATCCAGCTCGTCGTAACCCACGTATATTCGCGAATCCTCGCGCCGCAGCCGTTCCTCCAGCTCGTCCAGCGCCGCGGTCGGACTCGTCTCCGGCATGTCGTACGCCCGCAGAAGGTCGCCGACGGCGACCGCGGGTGGGCTCAGCACGGTCCTCAGCGCCTCCCGCTGCCCCGGCTCGAACCGATCAGCGAGTTGCCGCACCAGCATCACGTGCCAGATCTTCTTCGCCGTCTCGTCCGAGTCCGTCCATTTCGCCAACGCCTGGGTATCGGGAAAATCGGTACCGGCCGGGTACGCCCCCCTCCATTCCGATGTCGCCGCCTGGGCTTCCAGCATCGGAGCCCGCGGCCGCCACTCCGCGACTGCGTTCGCGACGGCGCGGTCTTCCGAAAAAAAAGCCTGGAACAGTGCGCTCTTCCCCGACCCTCTCGGCCCCACCACCAACACGACGTTCGGATCGAGGGCGCGCAGATGCTCCGACACGGGATACAATCGCCGTGCGAACAACTCCCGCGTCTCCGCCTCGGCCTGCCCGTATCCGAGATCCCCGAGCTGAACCCGCAGGTCCACGCAGTCCCGTTTGGTGAGGCGCCTCGACAAGATGCTCATCTGTCGCGTCCCCCGGCCCTCCTGACGCCGGTCCGCAGCCTTTCGGCGAGCTCGCGGTAGGGCCCCCGCAGCAGAATCGACTCCGCGACGTCCGCCAAGTCCCGGAAGGTGGCCAGACGTTCCTCATAGGGCAACACGAGGGGAACGTGCGGCGCGTCCGCGCTTTCCAAATCGTCCAGATTCCAGAATTCGTCCCCACCTTCGGGTTCTGCATAGTAGTGCTGACTGAACGCCTCGCGCGCACGGTCCCTGAACCGCTCGACACAACCCCTGAAGACGGCCGCGTCGGACCGCGGAACCATGGAGGCCACCAGCATACACTCCGCTTGAGGCCCGCCCCGCCTCACCCGGTCACCGCCGAGTCGCTCCAGAACCAGCTCCAGCCCCCGCCAGCTCGCTTCCGCGAGCGTGCCCAGAAGCACGTGGAAATGGCACATGCCCCCCGTCAGGAAACCCGACACATCGCCCAGTCCTGCACGCGCATCGATAAGAATCCACCGTGGCGCAAGATCCCGGCGAATACGCTCCAGCAGCACGACGAACGGGTGCGCCGCACCGTCTGGTGCCGCTCCGTAATCGATCCGCGCGAGCTTCTCGATATACCGAGAATCGAAGCCACCGGCAGGATACACGAAAATATCTTCCCCATCGGTACCGCCACCGGCCGCATAGCGGTGATGGTAATCCTCCGTGCCGATCCCTTTCGGGTCGCCCAGGATCCTCTGCTCCAGCAGATAGTCGGTGATTCCACATGACGCCACGGCCCCGTCGTAGCCGGCAAGCAGTGAACCTACACCGGGCGCATCCAGGTCCATGTCGAGGACCGCGACCCGCTCACCGGCCGCGGCCAGATACAGGGCGGTAGCGGCAAGCGCCGTCGACCGTCCGGCTCCACCCTTGAAGGAATAGAACGAGGCGATCGCGGGACCGGCCTTTGCGTCCAGCCGCCAGGGCGGTTCCTTCGGCGCATCGAACCAGCCCGTCTTCGTCAGGTGCCTGTCAACCACCCGGAACCGATTCGTCGCATCGTGCGGTCGCGCCGTCCGCCACGCCTGCTCCTGCCAAGCCGCGTCTGGATGGTTTCCGGTGCCGCCTCGAAGAACGGACTTCGACCAGTAGACGGACGCCGCTTCGTCCAACTGTCCGTCGATCTCCCCACGGGCCGACTCCCAGCTTCTGTCCGGGCACCAGAGAACCAGCCGGAGTTGAGCGAGCACGTCCTTGACCAACAGCGCGCGCCACTCACCGGGCTTGCTGATCAGCCACGCGGCCAAATGTTCCTCCGCCCGCTCGTGGGCGGCATCCAGGTGCTGCATCAGATCATTCCCGCGAGTGTGAGCTGGCCGATGACCCGCCGATAGACGTCCGCGGCCTCCCGATGCCAACTTGCTGCAGTGTTGGCGCTGACTCCTGGGCTGCGATAGCGCTGTTCCGCCATCCAGCCGCCGAGAATAGTCGACGTCCGCAACGACGCCTGGGCCTTGAGATAGAGCCTGCCGACAACAGAGCTCGCTTGAGCCGCAAGGAGGTCGAGATCCCGGTCCAGTCTCGACAAGTCGTGATGGCGGTGGCGGCGGTCCACCTGGCCCGCTTCCAGTTGAATCAAGGTCTTCAGTGCGCACTCGACCACATAACCCGCGAGATACGCGGCGCCGTCGGGGCGTCCTTCTGCCAGAAGCGACCCTGAGTCCTGAAGGTGCTTCCTTGCTGCCTCCGGGTAGTCGTCGCCGTTCCCTTGCCGCAAGTGGCTCATCGTCGTCCTCGTTTTGACGCCATGTCGTTCCCCCGGGGTCGCCTTGGAATCCAGAACCGGCGGGTCCGTGTCGTCCCAGGTTGGCCTGCTGCCCGGCCCTGGCCGACGAGGCCGCGCTCGCTATCGGCCATCACCGTCCGCGAGGCCGAAGAAGAGCACGAGCCAGCCGTGCAGATCCTCATGAGCCACGGCCTTGCCGGTCGAGTGGAGATAGGCTCTCATGTTGTCGGAGAATCCGGGTCCCGCGAAGACGACGATCCCGGGAATGGGCCACGCCGCGATGTCCTGGATGGTGGCCGGGATCTTCTCCTCGGCGGAGCCGCTGACACCCTGGTACTTGCACTCGATGCCGAGACTTCCTCCCGAATCGGGGTGACGCAGCACGAGGTCGATGCGACGCTCCGCACCCCAGAGTCTCCGGCCCACCCGGATCTGCTTGCCGACTCGCAGCCCCAGCCTGTCCGCCAAGCTCGCCACCTCCCGCTCGAGGTCCGCACCGCTGGATGTCGCCATAGCCCGCCAGACCTCTACGCGGCCCGCCTCGGCAGGTTGGTGATGACGTACTCGGCGACGCCGCCCCGGCGGGCGGCGTTGGAGTTGATGGCGCGGCGGGCAGGCACCGTGTGCGCACGGAGGCCGGCTCGCTCCGCGTCGGGGTTTCCGTCGTAGAGGGCGGCGATCGCCGGGGCGGTCGAATTGCTGAGGAGCACGTGGCATCCCCGGTCCGCCAGCTCGATAACCACCTGCTGGAGGTGACGCTGATCCTCGCTGTCGAAGCCGTCCGCCGTGTACGACGTGAACTCCGACGTGGCGCTGAGCGGCGCGTACGGTGGATCCAGGTAGATGAAGTCGCCCACGCCGGCCGTGCGCAGCACCGCATCGAACGCGGCGTGTTCCACGGTCACGGACCGCGCCGCGAGGGTCGTGGACACGCGCCGGAGGTTGTCCTCGTCGCAGATCCGCGGGCTCTTGTACTTCCCGCGCGGCACGTTGAACCCCCCGCCGGCGTTCAGCCGGAAGAGACCGTTGAACCCCGTGCGGTTGAGGTAGACGAACATCGCGGCCAGGTCCGGCGAGTAGGCCTCGGCGCGCGGGCCGCCCCCGTTCCGGATCGCGGCGCGCGCCCGATTGAACCGGGCCCTGACCCGGTAGTACCGCGAGCCGGGAGCGGCCTCGTCGGCTTCGAGGAAGCGCAGCCCCTCGACCATCGCGTCCGGGGCGTCGCGCAACTGGCGCCAGCAGCCGATGAGGTCTGCGTTCACGTCGGTCAGGCGGACCCGTCGCTTGCCCAGCCGGCCGGCGTTGGCGAGATCGAAGAAGACGGCGCCGCTGCCCAGGAAAGGCTCGTGGTAGCTCTCGAACTCCGCCGGGTAGAACTCGCGAAGCCGGGGCAGGAGCTGCCGTTTGCCGCCGGCCCATTTCAGGAAGGGCCGAAGGGGTCGCTCGACGACCGATGCCTGCCCACGGACCCGACCGGAGGCGACCGTGGAACGCGGTGAAGAGCCGAGGTCGCGTTGCGGAGCCGATCCCATGGCGAAGCCGGGTGCCGAGGACGGTCCATCTTAGCATGCACCCGGGGGGGCGCCGGGCTGACGGCGCCCCCCCGCTGTCAGTCGGGCGAGGCGTTGCCGCCAGCGCGATCGGTCAGCACTTCGCCGGCCTCACCGCCCCCGTGCAACACCAGCAGCAGGGCCCGATCGCGCGCCGTCAGCGGCAGCCACCCGCCGGGGCTCTCCCGGGCGGCGAGCGACGAGCAGGGGCCGCACATCAGCGAGGCACCGCCGCGGTTGTGCCTCAGCCCGAGGGTGTGGCCCAGCTCGTGCGCGATGACGTTGCGCATGACGGTGTCCTCGCGCGGCCGGCCGATCCGGGCCGTCCGGATCGCCACGAGGTGGTCGGGCGAGCCGATCAGCGGCCACGCGAACGGCAGCAGGGGCTGGCGCGAGAGCAGCACCACCACGTCGCCCCCGAGCGCGGTCAGCTCCGGGGGCGGCTGCGGGCCGTCGCGCCCCTTGGGAATGCGGCCGCCGCGCTGCGACACGAACCGGGCGAACGTTTCGATCGCCCGCATGCCGGGCGGGCCGACGACGAGCGCCGCCTCGCGCAGCCGAACGTCGAGCCCGAGGTCGGCGAGGGTGCGGTTCCAGAACGCAATCGCGGCCCGGGTGTGCTCCACCCGCGGATCGTCGGCCTCGGGCACCACGACGACCAGCCGCCGCTCGGCCCCCTGACCGGCCGCCGGGACGGCTGCCGTCAGCGTGACGAGCAGGAGCACGACTGCGACTCGGTGAATCCGCATCGTAGACCCGGTCCGCCAATCGTCCCCTGGCTCGCCCATCGTCGCCTTCGGCTCCGCTGGGCGCCCAACCAACCCTACCGGAGTCCGCGCCGTTCTACGGTGCAGACTCCAAGGGCTCCGCTCGGCGCCCAACCCGCCAGAGTCCGCGCCGTCTGCGGCACAGACTCCCGGCCCCCCTGACGCTACAATCGGCTACAGCGTACTTCGTTCCCACGAACCCGGTATGTCCGGCCACGAGTCCGGCCGCTCCGGCACCGGGTGTGCCCGGAAGGAGATCCGCCATGCGCGTGCCGACAGGTGTCGTCCTTGGAATCGTGCTGTTCGCGTTCATTCCGGCGACAGCGCAGGAACCGCCCGCCGCCGAGACCCGGCTGTTCGTCGCACCGATTACGGAACGCAAGCTGAGCGAAGGGCCGACGACCTACGAGTACCTCGATCGCCTGATGAATGCGCCCGAGTGCTCGGGCATCGTCCCCGTCGGCAAGGAGGAAATCGCGGACTTCACCGTCTGGTTCGAGTTCAAGGACACCTTCCTGGGAGACCACTACATGACCCTGTGGGACGCCTCGGGCCACTGGGTCGCCGGCGGCGAGGCCGGGGGAAGCGCCGAGATCGTGGCGGCCGTGTGCAGCACGATCACGGGCGAGCCCACCGAGTAGCGGAGCCATGGGTCACAACCTGAACAGGTACCGGATCTTCGTGAAGATCGCCCGGTTCGTGCGCCGCAGGTCGCTGGTGAAGAAGAGCCGCTCGTCGAAGCCGTCGCCGTCGGGGTCGCCGTAGAGCCGGTCGGCCTGGCGGTAGTGATCGTCGTAGCCGATGTAGAACACGGTGCCGGCGTTGACCCGGTAGGTGAAGAGCACGTTGAAGTCGAGGTCCTTGTCGAAGGTGTTGTACTCGGTGATGTTCCGCATCAGCAGCCGGTCGGTGAACGTCAGGACGCTCTGCGCCCGGTAGATCTGGACATCGAAGACCCGCTCGGCGGCGCCGCCGCGCAGGTCCGTCAGGCGGCTCGTGTTGACCCCGATCTGCGAGCTCAGGCGGGCGAGGGGCCGCACCGTGACGTTGAGCCGGGCGGTGTCGCCGTACCCCAGCCACGGGTTGTCCCAGTCGTAGAAGACCTCGTCCCCCCGGCGGTAGCTGGCGTTGACCGAGAAGGCGCGCGAGCTGCTGACCCCGCCGTTCACCGACACCTGCCGCTTGCGGAAGTCGATGCCGCCGAAGCGCTCCATGTCCTGCTGCACGTCGGCGCTGAACCGGATGCTCCTCGCGAAGTCGAAGTTGAGCCCGACCTGCGCGTTCTCGTCCTCGAGCACCCGGCCGAAGTTCCAGTTGCGCCCGTAGCTGAACTGCGGCCCCCAGTTGATGAGCCAGCTCTCAGGCCACCACCGCCAGCCCCCGTTGGTGATGAACCTCCGCTGGTCGACCCGCCGGGCGAACCCGACGTCGGTCCGGAAGTCGGGGGTCAGCTCGTAGGCGGCGGCGAACCAGCGCAGGTTGCGTCCGTTGCTGCGGATGCTCGCGTCGTAGATGTGGCCGGAGCGATCGACGCCCTCGAGGTCGCGGTGCCGCGACTCGATGAGGCGGAAGTTGGTCGACATGGTGCGCGACAGCCGGAAGCTGCCGTCGACGCCTCCCAGCCGGCTGCTGCTGTCCATGAACGAGCGGTCGGTGAAGATGGCGCCGACGTGCGACTCCGAGTAGACGTCGTACCTCACCCGCCCGATGAAGTTCTGCGCGGTCTCGCCGAAGAGCGGGTCGTCGGCGTCGCCGACGTTCCCCGGCGCCTCGTCCTCCGCCGACAACAGGCCGATGGTGAAGCGGCCCGCCTTGCCGGTCAGCTTCGCCCCCCACGTGGGGTCGACGATGGTCCGCGTGTGGACGAAGGTCACCGGCCCCGGCAGGTCGAAGATCTCCGCCCCCTCGACGAAGAACGGCCGCAGCTCGCTGAAGAACAGGGGAAAGCGCTGGTTCACCTCGATCTGCGGCTGGTCCGACTCGATCTGCGAGAAGTCGGGGTTGAGGGTGAAGTCGGCGGTGAGGTTCGAAGTCACCCCGTACTTGACGTTGAGGCCGGCTTCCGGATTCATCCCCAGATCGTTCCACCCGCCCGTCGACCGGTCCATCGACCCGAAGTCGATGCCCGTGAACGTGGGCAGGAACTCGAGGTTGCGGCTGGTGGAGAAGTCGGTCATCCCCTCCATCAGCCCCATCTGCCGGTGGAAGCCGGCCACGTCGCGCGACATCGGCGCCCACACCGCGTTCTCCTCGTTCTTGCCCTTGATCTCGCGCACGATCTGGAAGCCCCAGCGGTGCGGCTCGCCGGGGCCGCGCTGCGGATAGCGCAGGCTCTTGAGGGGAATCGCCATCTCCGCGATGTAGCCGTCGGCGACGATGCTCGCGGCGCTGTGGAAGAGGGCGTCCCACGTCCGGTCCGCGAAGGGAATCGGCGAGCCCCGCATGCCGCCGCCGGCGTTGACGATGCCGTCGCCCTGCACGTTGTAGGCGTTCAGGTCGAAGTCGTAGGCCCGCTGCTGGTCGAGGAAGGTGTCGATGTAGATGGTAATGAGGTCGTCGGCCCAGGCGGTGTCGCGGTCGACCCGGTTCGCCCGCATGATGCTCGGGTCGCTGTAGTGCAGGTAGAAGCCGAAGTAGACGTGGTCGCTGTCGTAGGCGATGTAGACCTCGGTGTCCTCGGTCGCCGGCGCGCCCTCGAGCGGCGCCTGCTGGGTGAACTCGGTGATGGTCGCCGCCGACCGCCACGCGAGGTCGTCGAGCCGCCCGTCGATGTCGGGCGGCGTGTCGGTGCGCGTCGGCCGCACGGTGGGGCGGCCCGGCACGAGGCCGAAGCCGGCCATCGGCGGCGGCTGGACCGGGGCCGCTTCGCCGGCGGCGGGCGGTGGGACCGACCCCGTCGGCGACGGCACCGAGGCGGCGGGCGGGAGCGCCAACCCCGCGGACGGAGGCACCGTCTCCCGCTCCTGCGCTTCCGCCGGAACGAGACACGCGCTCGACAGGACGAGGGCCAGGGCCCTCGCCAGAAGCCGGCAGAAATCGGCCCGGCCGCCGTTCGTCGACATCATGAGTGCGATCGGGCGCGCCGCTTGCGCGCCGTCAGTCGTTGGTGCTGCCCTTCGCGCCCTCCGCGTCTACCCCGAACTCGAAGAAGGGATTGAACATCTCGTCCCAGCTCTGCTCGGCCCAGTAGACCTCGCGGTCGGGCGAGGGGTTGTAGCGGTTGCGCACCGAGTTGTCGTAGTAGCCGACGGTCACCAGCTTCGACCCGGCCGGGAACACCATCGGCTCGGCCAGCTCGTAGAAGGTCTGCCAGTTGAAGTCGTAGCTCGGCACCGTCAGCAGCGTCTGCTCGCGGCCGTCCGGGTGCACCAGGGTATAGGTGAACCGCTTGCCGCGCAGGTGGGCGTGCGGCGACAACGAGAAGACGGTGGTGTCCTCGGGGAAGAGCTTCATGGTGACGATCTTCCAGTCGTCCACGAACGGCGGGATGTTGGGGATGACGGGCCGCCGCTGGCCGGCCCCGGTCACCACCTCGACCCCGCCGACGATGGCGATGCCGTCGCTGGCCACGATCTCGTGCACGTCGGTGTCCACGGGCTCGTCGTGGAACCACAGCCCCAGCTCGGACCGGTCCGTCTCGGGCCGGCCCGTCGGCTGGTAGTGCTGGTTCAGCACGAAGTACCAGCCCGGCGGCAGCACCCGCCCCGCCCCCTCGGGATAGCGCTTGTACCCCTTGCCGGGGGCATAGCCGGTCAGCTTCACCGACCGCTGCGCGAACTCGAACGACGCGTTCTCCTCGACCTCGATCGAGGGATCGCGCACCGCGAGCCCCTTGTCGTTCAGGCGGGTCCCCGGCGGCAGCCCCGAGCGGATGTAGGCGACGGTGTGGTGCGTGACCTCGCGGTTGCCCGGCTTCGACTCGAGCGCCCGCGCGTAGCGCGGCTCGTCCCACGGCACCGGGATGTAGTAGTTGGTCATCGGCAGCTCGCCCGAGGCGGGGATCTGCTCCGCCACCGGCATCCGGATGACCGCGTCGGGCTCGCCGAGATCGCGGATCTGCCAGCCGTCGGGAATCGGCGGCAGGGCGGGCAGGTCCGCGGGGTTCCCCCGCGGCGCGCCGCCGTCGGCCCACGCCGCGATGGTGTCGATCTGCGCCTGGCTCAGCCGCCGGTCGTTCTTGAAGACGAGCGAGCCGGCGGGGTCGGCGTGCCACGGCGGCATCTCGCGGCTGACCACCTTGTCCTTGATGGCCCGCGCCCACGGCCGCACCGCGCGGTACGACGTGAGGGCCATCGGGGCCACCTCGCCCTCGCGATGGCAGACGACGCAGCTCTCGAACAGGATGGGCGCCACGTCCGCCGTGAACGTCGGCGTCTCGGCGGCGGCGACGGCGGGCACGAGCAAGGCGAGCGCGATGATCGACCGCATGGCTTCCCCTCTGATGAGCGGTTGGCGGACCGGGAGTCGCGGCCGGCGCCGGCCGAGGCCGACGCCGGTCTTCCGGATCGTATCAGAAGGGTCCGGCCGTCGCAGGCCCTCGACGAGTTCACCCCGATCGGAAAACGGGGCGGGACCACCAGCGCCGCGCCTGCACCCCCGGAACACCACAACATCTTGTGGTTCGACGGCCCTTACCTTGACATGACGGCCGTTGTCCTCCATCATCGCTGTGGGGTACCGGTCATCGCTCCCCCCTCCCCCCGGACGGTTCCCAGCCGCCGGGATCGCGTCGTGCTCCTCTCCTCCGGAACGAGGCATCGCGTGTCGCGGAACGGCATGACGGTTCGAATCGCCGTGCGCGCCGACCGCTGGGTTCAGGATCGACCTCGTCCGGACATTCCATGTCTTTCACCCGTGTGACGGCGCCGGCGGCCGGGCGGATGATCCGCCGGGTCGACCCGCGCCACTCGTTGACCCAGTAGGAGGGGAACATGACGACCACACCCAACCAGCCCGAGCCGGCCAAGACCAGGACCGTTCAGCCGCCCCCGGCGCCGCGGGCCGAGACCGAGATGCGCCGGCCGTCGAGGGTCGGCCGCTTCTTCAGCCGCTTGCTGATGCTGGCCATCTTCTGCGCCGCCTCCTTCGTCGGCGGCTACTACGTGATGGACCAGGAGGCCCGGCTGCAGAGCGATGTCCTCATGCAGGACCAGGCGGCGGCCCAGGACCGCATCGCCGCCCTCGAGGAGCAGATCCGCGAGATGCAGCTCAGCCGGATGCAGGAGAACAGCGTCGAGATCGACCTGACCGAGGTGTTCGCCCCGATCCGGGAAGCCGTCAGCCGGCTGGCGGAAGCCCAGATGACCATCGTCGCGCGGCAGATCTCGGCCGAGATCGCCCAGCGCGTCGACGCCGACGTGCAGAACCTGAACACGTCCGCGCCCCTCGCCGCGATCGCCGAAACCGCAGCGGCCGCGCTGACGCCGGCGATCGCGGCCATGCCGCCGGGAGCAAAGGTCGAAGCGCCGCCGGAGCCCGTGGCGGAGCTGGCCCCGGCCGAGCCGCCGGGCGATGCGGGCGCGGAGCCCGCGGCCGTGGAACCGGGCCCGGGCCCCGCGCCCGACGGCGGCCCGTCCGCCGCGGCGGACGACGCGGCCCAGGTGCCCGCCGGGAGCGAGCAGCGGCCCGCGGCCGAGCTGTCGGGGCGGGTGCCGGGCGATCGCTTCCCGAGCCGCGCGCCGCAGTGGCTCTCGCGCCTGGCCGACTCGCTCGAGAACGCCCGCTCGCGGCTCGACACCGCGACGACGGCCCCGTCGCCGGCGGGTAGCCGGGTCGGCGGGTAGCTGCCAGCGCCGCGGGAGTTCCGCGCCGGCGAAGCGTGGCCGCCGGCGCGATCCGAGGCCGCGCAGCCCGTCCCGCACCCCCGACACCATCCACCGGGTCGGGCGACGGCTGACAACCGTCGCTCGACCCGGTGTCGTTTCCGCCCCTTCCCAGCCGCTCCCACGGACTCCCGTCGAGGCCAGTTGCCGCGTCACGCGGCCCGGCCCTTCCCCCGGGTCGATGCCTGGCCGCACCGCCTGTCGCCCGCGAGGGCGCGGAACGATCCCGCCAGCGTAGCGATGGCATCGCGCGCACGCGCCGAACGAGCTTTTGGGCCCGCCCCGGCTCGCCGTCCTCGCCGCGACGGCATCGCGCGCACGCGAGGAGCAAGTCCAAGCAGTACTATGGAGGCACGATCTCCTTGCGGATTGCGCCCCGACGAGGCAGGAGCGCCCCCGGCGCGTTGCCGGAGCTCGGCAGGAACCCACTGGATGCACGCCGTGCACAGAACCCGACCCCACGACGGCGCCTTCGGCATGCCGTTCGCGATCGTGACGGCGGCTCTCGCCCTGGGACTGGCGGCCCCCCTCGCCGCGACCGCGCAGCCGGACCCCCGCCAGCCGGTGGCGGCCCCGGATCCGCACGGCGCGGAGCCTGCCGCCGCGGAGACCGGCACGGTGACGCCGCCCGACGAGACGCCCCCCGACGAGACGTCCCCCGACGGGCCGCCGACCTTCCTCGATTCGGTGACCATCTCCGCCACCCTCCGGCCGGCCCCGGTGCGGGACACGCCGGGCGTGGTGTCGGTCATCGACGGCGAGACGATCCAGGAACGGATGGTCGAGGACTTCGCCGACCTCGTGAAGTACGAGCCGGGGGTCTACGTCGAGAACAACGTGACCCGCCTCGGGCTCAACGGCTTCAACATCCGCGGCATCGGCGGCAACCGCGTGATGACCCTGGTCGACGGCGTCCAGACCTCGGAGCAGTTCGACTTCGGCCCGTTCAACGTCCACCAGGCGGGGCTCGACGTCGACGTCCTGAAGACGGTCGAGATCGTGCGCAGCGCCAACTCCGCCCTCTATGGGAGCGACGCGCTCGGCGGCGTCGTGTCCCTGTTCACCAAGGATCCCGTCGACTATCTGGGCGACCAGCGGTTCTACCTGGGCGGCAAGACGACCTGGGACAGCCGCGACGGCGCCGCGGGCGCGAACCTCACCCTGGCCGCGGGCGGCGAGCGGGTCCAGGCATCGGTGTTCACCAGCCTCGACCGGGGCGGCGCCATCGGCAACCAGGGCGTCGTCGACACGCGGGACCACACCCGCACCGCCCCGAACCCGCAGGACGTGGAAGGCCGGCAGGTCCTGGCCAAGCTGGTCTACAACGCATCGCCGGACAACCGGTGGCGCGCCGCCGCCGAGCGGTACGACAGCCGCGTCGAGACCGAGTGGCTCTCGAACAACCGGCTGCTCGACTTCGGCCGGTTCTCCTATCTCATCGAAGAGTCGGCCGCCCTCGACACGCAGGGACGCCAGCGGCTCTCGCTCGACCACACCCTCTCCGGCCGCGGCCTCGACCTGCTGTCGTGGCGGGTGTACGGGCAGCGCAACGACACCGCGCAGGTCCTGGACGAGGCGCGGATGACCACCGGCTTCGGACCGCCGTTCTCGTCGGCCCGCCACGGCACCCTCGACTACGAGCAGGTCGGCTACGGCGGGTCGGCCCAGGGCCAGCACTGGCTGGGCGGCCCCGACGACGGCGTGCTCGTCACGTTCGGGGGCAGCTACAAGACCGACTACTTCGACATGCGGCGCCACCGGACCGAGACCGACACCGACACCGGACGACCGGTGCCGACCGACCTGATCTTTCCCACCAAGTACTTCCCGGAGAGCGACGTCGTCGAGGCGGGGGCCTACCTCCAGGGCGAGATCCGGCTCGGGCGGATCACCCTCGTGCCCGGCGTGCGCCACGACCACTTCGCGCTCGACGCCAACCAGGCCGACCCCGTCTTCGTCGCGAGCCTCAACCCCGACGCGGCCGACTTCTCGGACGGCGCCCTGTCGCCGAAGATCGGCCTGGCGGCGCGGCTGAGCGACGTGGTGACCCTGCACGCGCAGTACGCCGGCGGGTTCCGGGCACCGCCCTACAGCGCCATCAACACCGGCTTCGCCAGCCCGCGCGAGGGCTACACGACCCTGCCGAACCCCGATCTGCGGGCGGAGACCAGCGACAACCTGGAGGTCGGCGTCCGGACCGCGTTCGGCCGCGCGAGCCTCGGCGTCAGCGCGTTCTCGAACCGCTACCGCGACTTCATCGAGCTGACGGAGCTCGGCGTCAACCCCCTGACCGGGCTCCTCGAGTTCCAGGCCCGGAACCTCGAGGCAGCGCGAATCGACGGGATCGAGGTGTTCGGCGAGGCGTACCTGACCGACAGCCTGACGGTCCGGGGCAGCTACGCGCGCATCGAGGGCCGCGAGTTCCTGAAGGGCGCCGCCGCCGCGGCGCCGGTCGCGCAGGAGACGCCGCTCGGCTCCGTCGCGCCGGACGAGGCGGTGGTCGGGCTACGCTACGCGCCGCGGGCCGGCCGCTGGGGCGGCGAGCTGTCGGTGCGGCTGGTCGAGGCCTACCGCCGGCAGCGCGTGGCGCAGTTCGCGCCGGAGGCCTACCGGGTGGTGGACCTGGTGGGTTTCGTCGCCCTCACCGAGGCCCTCAAGCTCCGCCTCGGCCTGCTCAATCTGACCGACGCCCGGTACTTCGAGTGGTGGAACGTACGAGGGCGACAGGCCAACGACCCGGTCATCGATCGGTACTCGAGCCCCGGGGCGAGCCTGATCACCTCGCTCGCCTTCGACTGGTAGCGAGCGGCGGGCCGGGCGCGAGCCTACTCGGCGCGCAGAATGGTCATCGGATCGATACGGGCAGCACGCCGGGCGGGCACCCAGCTCGCCAGCAGGCAGATCGCGGCCAGCAACGCCGAGACCGCGCCGAAGACGACGGGGTCGAGGGGAGCCGTCTCGAACAGCAGGGCCTGCAGCCGGCGGGTCAGCACCACCGCCGACGCCACCCCCAGGACCACGCCGAGCAGGGCCATCGCGCCCGCCTCGGACAGCACGAGGCGGCGCACGTCGATCACTTGCGCGCCGACCGCCATGCGGATGGCGATCTCGCGCCGCCTCTGCACCACCATGCAGGAGACGACGCCGTAGAGGCCGATCGAGCCCAGCAACAGCGCGAGCGCGGCGGCGATGACGAGCAGGACCATCACGAACGCCCGCTCTCCCCGCGCGCGGCCGACCAGCGTCTCGAGGGTCTCGACGTCGGCGATCGGCAGCGTCGGGTCGAGCCCGCGCACCGTCTCCCGCGCGGCCCCCGCGAGGGCCGCGGCGTTCGGGGCGCGCACCAGGTACTGCATCACGGGCGGGACGCCGACACCGCCCACGATTCCCGGGATCGGGTAGTACGCCATCGGCGGCGGGTCCTCGTGCAGCGTCACCTCGTGGACGTCGCCGACCACGCCGACGACGCGGGACCACTGCTCGCCTTCCTCGGCCGGCGGGCCGCCGAGCCGGATCCCCTTGCCGAGCGCACTCTCCCCCGGCCACTGCGCCTGCGCCACCTCCCGCGACACGATGACGACCGGCGCGTCGCGCTCCCCGTCGAGCGCGTCGAACACCCTCCCCTCGACGAGCTCCATGCCCATCGCGTCGAAGTAGCCCGGCGAGACGCGCTTCCACATGATCACCGGCGGCACCTCGCCGTCGGCCAGCGGCCGGCCCTCGATGGTGTGCCCCGAGCCGGACAGCTCCCCGCCAAGGGGAATGGTCGTCGCCGAGGCGGCGGCGGCGACCCCGGGCAGGGCGCGCAGGCGGTCGACGACCTGGCGGTGAAAGCCCAGCCGCGACTCGGCCGTCTCGTAGTCGCGCAGGGACAGCGCCAGCCCGAAGGTCAGCACGTCGGTCGCATCGAAGCCCGGATCGACCGCGGCCAGCCTCTGGAACGAGCGCACCGCGAGCCCCGACCCCACGAGCAGGGTCAGGGCCAGCGCAATCTGGACCACCACGAGGCCGCGCCGGGCAAGCTGCCGCTCCCGGCCCGCGGTGGCGCCGCGCGCACCCGCCGTGGTGTGGCCCGCCGCCGCCACCGCGCGCGTCCGCCACGCCGGCAGGACCCCGAACAACACCCCGGCCGCGACCGACGCGGCGAGGGCGAACACCAGCACCGGCGCGTCGATCGAGACCTCGTCCAGCCGCGGCAGCGCCCGCGGGCCGAAGCCCACCAGCAGGCGCACCGCGAGCCACGCCAGCGGCAGCGCCACGAGGCCGCCGGCCACCCCGAGGGCGACGCTCTCGACCAGGACCGACCCCGCGAGCCGGCCCCGGCCCTCGCCGAGGGCCGAGCGAATCGCCACCTCCCCGTGCCGCGCCTCGGACCGAACGAGGAAGAGGTTGGCGACGTTGGCGCACGCGATCAGCAGCAGGAACCCCACCGCGCCGAGCAGCGTCCACAACGTCGCCCGGATGTCGCCGACCACCACCTCGCGCGCCCGGTCGACGAGCGGCCGGAACCCCGCGTTCGCGAGAATCGGGGCCGCCCCCTCGTCGGGAAAGAACTCCGCCAGGGTCGACAGCATCGTGCCGAGCTCGGCCTGCACCTGCGCCAAGGTGGAGCCGTCGGCGATGCGGGCGACGCCGCTCATCCCGAACGCGCCGAGCTGCGTGTCGTCCCGGTCGAGCGCGATCGGCATCCACAGCTCGGCGTTCGGCCGCGAGAACGAGAAGCCGGGGGGCATCACCCCGACCACCTCGACGCTCGCCCCGTCGATGTCGACCACGGTCCCCACCACGTCGGGGTCGGCCCCGAACCGCGTCCGCCACAGCCCGTCGGCGAGCACCACGACGGGCGCGGCGCCGGGGCGGTCGTCCTCGGGGGTGAAGCCCCGGCCGATCCGCGGCGGCGTCCGCACCACGTCGAAGAACGACGCCGTGACCCGCGCCGCCTGCACCCGCTGCGGGTTTTCGGGACCGGTGAAGCTCGCCTGCAGGTCGCGGAACACCGCCACGCCGTCGAGGGTGCGGCTCTCCTCGGCGTACAAGAAGTAGAGCGCGTCCGACATCGGCAACTCGTCGAGTTGCGAGAGCCCCGGCGCGGCGTGCCGCAGCATGACCAGCCGCTCCGAGTCGGGGATGGGCAGCGGCCGCAGCAGCACGGTGTTGACGACGGTGAAAATGGCGACGTTCGCCCCGATCCCGACCGCGAGGGTGACGAGGGCGACGAGGGTGAAGCCGGGGTGCGCGGCGGCGCGGCGCCACAGGAGACGAAGCTGCAGGAAGCGTGACATCCCTCTACCTCCGGCCGCACCAGCTCACGGCGCCGCTCCCGCCCGATCCACCCGACGACCGGACGGCCGGGCGGCAAACGGCCTCTTCGTTCCCTACTTTCCCAGGGTGCGTTCGACGTAGGCGCGGACGGCCTCCTGCACGCGGGGCGACATCCACGCCTCGGTCACCGCCTCGTCGGCCGACTGCATCTCGCGGACGCGGGCCTGGCTTGGCTCGCGGATGATGCGCTTGGTGAGCGCGAACGACGCCGGCGGCAGCGCCCCGAGGCGCTCGGCCATCTCGACCGCCCGGTCGACGACCGCCTCGGGCGCGGCCGTCTCGTCGACGAGGCCGTTGTCGACCGCCTCGGCCGGCGTGCACGTCAGGCCGCGGTAGATCAGGGCCTGCAGCCGGTGTGCGGGCACCGTCAGCCGGAGGATCTCCAGGGCCATGCTGGGGAACGGCACCCCCACCGACAGCTCGGAAGTGCCGATGCGGCCGCCGCCGTCGGCCATGATGCGGTAGTCGCAGGCGCAGGTGAGGACGCAGCCGCCGGCGATGGCGTGTCCGTTCACGGCGGCGACCACCGGCTTCGGGAAGGTGAACGCCTTGTGGAAGGCCCCGCCCAGCAGCGGCAGCAGCGTCTTCACGTAGTCGGGGCCGCCCCCGGTGAGGCCGCGCAGATCGACGCCGGCCGAGAACACGCCGCCGGTGCCGGTCAGGACCAAGGCCGCGGTGTCGGCCTTCTCCAGGGCCTCCAACTGATCGATGAGGCCGCCCATCAACTCGGGGTCGAACGCGTTGACCTTGCCGTGCGCCATCCGGACGACGGTAACGCGGCCGCGGGTCTCGGTCGTGATCATTCGGTGCTCCTCCGGGTGGGCCGGGCGGCCGGCGTGCCGCCGTCAGCAATCCCGACGGTGATCATGGCGTGCTCCTCGCCACGGTGACCGGCGCGCCGTCGGGACTGTAGATCTGCTTGAAGTTGAATGCCTCGGGCGAGGGCCCGTCCCGCCACAACCGCTCGATGCGGGCCATCGCCTCGTCGACGTCGGGGCGCGCCCCCTCGGGCACCCACCACAGCGCCACCGGCTCGCGCGGCGGGGGCAGGAACCATTCGCGGCGGCGGCGGAAGAACTCGACGTGCTCGCTACGGTAGACATACCGCCGCAGGTCCGCGACCGTCTTCCAGATGGTCAGGTTGAACAGTATCCGCGGATCGTCCAGCACCCGTACGTCGGTCGCGTCGCCGGCCGCGGTCTCGAAGCGCCACACGAAGCCTGGCGACCGGTCCCCGAGCCGGTTGATGCGGTCAATCTCCTCGCGCATGCCCGCCATGCGCGGGTCCTCGAACGGGTACCGCATCCACGCGAGGTTGTTTTCGGCGAGATGGTACCGCACCGGCGGCCTCGGGCGCGGCGCGCAGGCCGCGGTCGGCCCCGGCTCATCGGCGGGCCGATGGCCGGGTATCCGATCAGTACATGACGAACGCGAAGAGCTGCTGGCCGGCCGCCACCAGCACGTGCTGCCGCCCGTCGACCAGGTAGGTCTGCGGCGCGTTCGAGATGTTGCCGATGCGGGTGTGCCAGAGCAGCTCGCCGTCGGCGGCGTCGAAGGCCACGAAGTTGCCGCTCCCGTCGCCGGTGAAGACGAGCCCCCCCGCCGTCGTCAGCACTCCGGCCCCGCCGCCCCCGCCGATGGGCCAGGCGTGGCGCCACCGCGGCTCGCCGGTCCGGTAGTCGATGGCGGTGAACGCGTTCCCGCCGGTGCCGACCGTGACCCGGTCCTTGCCCCCCAGCCCCATGGACCCGCGGGGGTCGGGATCGGTCAGGTAGAGCAGGTTGAAGCCGTTGTTCTCCTGCGTGTAGAAGAGGCCGGTGTCGGGGTTGAAGGCGGGCGGCTGCCAGTTCGCCACGCCCCCCTCGACGGGCGAGACGAGCGCGCCGGGGATGATCGCCTCCTTCGCGGGGTTCGGTTGGGGCGACCCGCTCTCGCGGATGTGGCTGGCCCAGTTCGAGGTCGCGCCGTAGCGCGCGGTCACCACGTGCTCGCCGGTCACGCGGTCGACGGTGAAGAAGAAGCCGTTGCGCGCCGCGGTCGAGACGAGCTTGCGGGGCACCCCGTCGATGACCCCGTCGATCAGGATCGGGGTCTGGGCCGAGTCCCAGTCGTGGGTGTCGTGGGGCGAGGTCTGGAACCACCACGCCATCTTCCCCGTGGACACCTCGACCGCGACGAGCGTGCACGTGAACAGGTTGTCGCCGCGGCGGGCGATGCCGGTGTAGCCGGGGGTGGGGTTGCCGGTACCGAAGATGTAGAGGTCCGTCTCGGGGTCGTAGGAGCCCGGCACCCACACCTGCCCGCCGCCGTGCATCGCCGCGTCGAGGTTCGGCCACGTCTCGATGCCGGGGTCGTCCTCGCTCATGGGGACGGTGTAGAAGCGCCACACGAGCTCGCCGGTGGCGGGATCGAACGCCTGCAGGAACCCCGGCGCGTCGAGGTCGTTGCCGGTGCCCACGAGCACGAGGTCGCCGACCACGATGGGCGCCATCGTCGAGAAGTACTGCTCCTCGAAGCTCGCGATCTCGCTGTGCCACCGCTCCTCGCCGGTGCGGGCGTCGAGCGAGACGAGGTAGTTGTCGACGGTCTCGAAGATGATCGAGTCGCGCCACATCGCCGCGCCCCGGTTCCCGATGTGGGGGCCGCCGCGGGTCTTCCAGAAGTAGTGCCAGCGCGTGCCGCCGTCCCGCACGTCGACCGCCCACACGTGGTCGGGGGCGGTGACGTAGAGCAGGTCGCCGACCTGGAGTATCGAGCCCTTGATGCGCTGCGACCCGATGGTGTAGTCGCCGGCCCCCGCGCCGCCGGTGAAGTCGGGGGCGTTGGGCCCCGCCAGCGGCGGCATCCCGGTGTTGAAGTTTCGGGTCCAGGCGAGCGAGAGCTGCCGGACGTTATCGGTCGTCACCTGCTTCAGCCGGCTGTAGCGACGGCCGCTGTAGTCGCCGGAGTAGGTCGGCCACGACTTCTCCAGCGGCTCGACGAGCGACGCGGGATCGAGGCCGCCCTCCTGGGCGGTCCCTACGGTTGGCGTGGCAAGCAGGGCGGCGGCGAGCAGCAGGCGGATGGCAGTCATTTCAGCGTCACCAGGTAGGCGGTCACGTCGTGGATGTCGGCGTCGCGGTACACCTGCAGCATCTCGCGGTGCGCGGCCATCGGGTCGTCGAGCTCCACTCGGGGGTTGTCGCCCTCGCGGCCGAACGACCGGTGCCGGCCGTCGCCGTCGGTCAACACGACGAGGAAGTCGTTGAGCCGCTCGAGCTCGCCCTCGATCCGCTCGCCCGAAGCGAGGGTGACGGCGACCGTCACCGGCAGGCGCTCGGTGTTGCGGCTCCCGCCCCGGACCCAGGTGTTCTGCAGCTCCTTCGGCGTCGGAATCCGGGTGGCGATGCCCTGGAGGTCCCCGGTCGGGGAGTGGCAGGCGGCGCACTGCTCCGCGAAGTAGGTCCGCCCGGCGGCGGCGTCGCCGACCAGGATGTCGAGCTCGAGCTCCTCGCCGAGGGGCGGCCCCCCCTGCCGGGACGCGGTGCCCAGCACGTCGTGCACGTAGGTCACGACGGCCTGGAGGTCCTCGTCGGACAGCGGCACCGGCGGCATGTAGGACCCGCCCGGCCCCGCCTGGCCGTCGCGGATCACCGGCCCCATCAGCTCGCCCGCCTCGTCGCGCAGCACGAGCTGCGACCGCAGCAGGTTGGGCCCGCCGAGGTCGCCGCCCCGCAGGTCCATCCCGTGGCACGCGCGGCAGTTGATGCCGTAGAGGGCCTCGCCCCGGGCCACCACCTCGGGATCGCCGGGCGGGCGTTGAAGCGACGGATAGAGCCGCTGGCTGCGGTCGTTCTGCTGCCCCGCCGCCGACGGCGCCTCGACCAGCCCTGCGAGCAGGACGACCGCTCCGGCCGCCGTTGCGGCCCGCAACCACTGCATAATGGCGGATTCGATTCTCACTTCGGGTTCCCTCGCATCACCACACGCCCCGGCGCCACCGAGCGAGCCGGTAGCTGACCCGGCGAGCCCCGCGCGCAACTCCAGCCGCCGTGCCAGCTCTCCGCCGTCAGCGCGGGCCGAAGAACGGCGGCTCCCGAACGAGTCGGCGGCTCCGAAGGCGTCGGGTCCGCGGCCGGACACGGCGGGCTCGGCGGCCCGGTTCCTACTGCCCCGCCTCGGCCTCCTGCACGCGCTCGACGGTCAGGATGTTGGTCATCGCGTAGTTGCCCTCGTGGCAGGCGTACTCGTAGATGATGTAGTCGTCGAGCCTCGGCATCGGGCGCACCGCCGTCCACGGCTGCGTGTAGACGGTCGGGTCCTCGATGGTGAACCGGTAGTCGATCTGGTCCGCGCTCACGCGGCGGAACCGCTCGACCGCCTTCGTGTGCCGCGACGTCGGGAACCGGTGCACGCTCTGGTCGCTGAAGTTGGCGGTCTCCACCACCAGGGTGTCGCCGTCCCAGTGCGCGCGCGAGTCCCCGTTCCACTGGCGGACGCTGTCGTCGAGTTGCGGGCGCCCGTCGATGGGAATGATCCGCACGTCGTGGATGTTTTCGACGCGGATCGCGACGTGGGTCGGCGTCTGCAGTATCTGGTAGGTGTTGTTGTAGCCGGTCGAGATCGGCGGCACCCCGTGGTAGGTGATGCAGCGGTCCCAGTTGCTGCGGTCGAGCCACGAGTCGGCGGGGTGGTCGCGCAGGTAGGCGCGCCGGGCCGCCTGCGCCTCGACGGTCTCGGGCCGCAGCGGCAGCCGGCCGTTCGGCGGGTCGACGATGAGCGACGTCCGCATGTCCGAGCTCACCCGGCCGCGGTCGAACCACAGCGCGTTGTACGAGCCCACGCTCCCCGGTGGGGGCTCACGGTCGATGGTGACCGCGAGGTTCCGCTCGGCCGCTTCCTCGGCCGTGAAGAACTCCCTGTCGGCCATCGACTCGGGCCGCTGGAGCGGCGTCAGCGACGCGTACGACCACGTGCCCATCAGGTCCGGGTCGCCCCACGGGGTCCGGAACTCGTCGCCGGCTGCCTGGCCGGCCGCCGCCGCCGGGAGCAGCAGCGCCACCGCCACCGCCGTGAGCGCCGAAACAGCTCGCTTGCGCATCTGACACCTCCCTCGCCCGCCAAGGTCGAGCGGAATCGGCGGGCGCCCCCGGCGGGGTCCAAAACCGGCAGGCCGGATCCGATCCGACCTGCCGGGAACACGGTTCGAGCCTGGAGGCTCGAATATACCTCAGTTGCCGACCAGCTCGCCCTTCAGCCACGCGAGCAGCGCCGGCTCGAGATCGGCGTTCTTCCCGAACATCGGCAGGCCGTGCTCGGGGCCGGGGTAGATCTTGGCGGTGGAGCTGGCATGCGGCGACCCGTCGACCGCGCCCTGCAGGGCGTCGGCGACCCCGACGGTCACCGGGTCGTCGGTCGCCGCCGCCGCGAACACCGCGAGGTCCGCGTCCCCCGCCATGTTGGCGACGGCCGCCTCGCTCGGCGGCCCCGACAGCAGCATGAGGGCCTCGACGTCCCGGCGCGCCGCGAGGTCCGCGGTCAGCATGGCCCCGCAGCTCGCCCCGCCCGCGCCGATCCGCGATCCGTCGACCCCCGACTGCGACGCGAGGTAGTCGTAGGCCATGTCGACGTCGGCCGTCGACGTCTCGAGGAACGCGGGGAACCCGCTGGCCCTGATGCCCTCGCCGCCGCTCTCGCCGAAGCCCCGCAGGTCGAGGGTCAGCACGTGCACCCCAGCCCCGACGAGCTCGGCCGCGATGTCGTTCCACGACGTGCGGTCCATGTTGCACTGGTGCACGAGCAGCATCCCCGGCCCGGGCTGCCCGGGCGAGGAGTACGTGGCCTTGAGGGTCACCCCGTCCGCCGCCTCGAGGTCGACATCGCGCGACTGCGCGCCCGCCGAAACCGCCACCAACGCGGCAAGCGCCGCCGCCATGAAGATCCTGGTTCTCATTTGCGTTCTCCTCCCGGTCGTTCCGGGGCGATTGTAGAAGGCGGTTCGTTCGCTGCGACGGCGCGAGACACGCTCACCTGGACACTGACGTCAGGGTCCTCGAAATCCATGAGATCCCGGAGCGCCGCGTTGACGGTCAGGTCCACGCCGGGCTGCACTCCGCGCCCATGAAGGACGGGAATCCTGATCCGCATCCACAACAGCATATTGGCCCATACGGCCTTACTGCAACGCCGGATCTGCTGCGTCGACCGTCGCGGGCGCCGCGCGGACTCCAGGTTGTGCGCACCGGCCGACCCGGAAGGGGTAGAGTCAACCTCATGCGGGGTCGCACCTTCACCGGCCTGTCGGCGGCGATCATCCTGAGTCTGCACGTGGCGTTCGGCCCGGCGCCCCTCGGCGGGGCTCGCGCGCCGGCCCAGCCGGTCGCGGCCGACCGGCTCGACGAGCCGCGTCTGCCGGCCGTCCCGTACCGCTACACCGTGGAGCTGCCGGCGCACTTCAGCACCGCGGACGGCCCCGACAGCGTCGCCGCCGCCGACAACACGCCGGCCGACAACCCCCTCACCGACGCCGGGGCCGCCCTCGGCCGCGTGCTCTTCCACGACACCCGGCTGTCGGCCAACCGCCGCGTCTCGTGCGCATCGTGCCACCGCCAGGCGCACGCGTTCTCGGACCCGCGGCGGCTGAGCATCGGCTTCGACGGGCGGCCGACCCGACGCCACGCCATGAGCCTCGCCAACGCGCGCTACTACGCCCGCGGCCGGTTCTTCTGGGACGAGCGGGCCGAGACCCTCGAGGCGCAGGTGCTGGCCCCGATCGAGGACCCGCTGGAGATGGGCTCGTCGCTCGACGCGGTCGAGGCGCGGCTCGCCGAGACGTCCTTCTATCCGCCGCTCTTCGAGCGCGCGTTCGGCAGCCCGGACGTCACTCGCGACCGCATGGCCCGCGCCCTCGCCCAGTTCGTGCGGGCCCTGGTGTCCTTTCGCGCTCCCTACGACGACGCCCGCGCGGCCGGGCCGCCGGGGTCGCGGGCGTTCCTCGACCGGCTGACACCCGCCGCGCGGCGAGGCTATCTCCTCTTCGCCACCCCGCCCGGACCCGGCCGCCGCGGCGCCGGCTGCGCGCGGTGCCACGCCGGCGACGCGCAGGTCAGCGTCGCGCCGCGCAACATCGGCCTCGACCGGTTCGACAGGAACGCCGATGGGAGCTTCGAGACACTGGACCGCGGGGATGGGGACGGACCCCGCCGGGGCGAACCGGGCGCGCCAGACCCCGGCGCGGGCGACGGCCGCTTCAAGGCCCCCTCCCTGCGCAACGTGGCGATCCGACCGCCCTACATGCACGACGGCCGCTTCGCGACCCTGCGCGAGGTCATCGGGCACTACGACGCCGACGTCGCGCCGCACCCGTTCCTCGACATGAACCTGCTCGACCGCCGCCTCGTCGTCACCGGCGGGCCCGTCCGGCCCCTCCGCCTCGACCTCACCGATGAGGAGACCGCCGACCTCATCGCCTTCCTCGAGACCCTGACAGACCCCGCGTTCCTCGCCGACCCCCGGTTCTCCGACCCGTTCCTGCCGGGTGTCGGGCAGGACCGACGCTGACGGCGTTCGGCTGGCGCCCGTGGCGAGACCCGTGTCGCACAGCGCCCGGAGGGCGCCGGCGGAACGCCGAGGCGGCCTGACGAGGCGGGAGGAGGGCTCATATCGGGTATGCGGAACCGACGAACGACGCAACCGGCGTGGCTGGGCGGCGATCGGTGCCGAAGGCGACGCCTGCCGGCCGCAGGCTGGATACGTCGCCGCTCGAATGCAGCAGGAGCTCTTCCCCACGGGCTCCCGGGACCCGTGGGGCCGGGCGCAATCAGAACGAGAGCCTCATGCCGACCTGGATCTGCCGGGCCGCGAACGCCGAGCTGATCAAGCCGAACTCCGTGCTGTTCGGATCCTGCCGGTTGCCGACGCCCAGGCTGCTGACGCCGGGGACGCTGAAGTTGACGCGGTTGAGGACATTGAAGGCATCCACGCGAATCTGCATCTGGGACCCGGCCGGAAGGGCGATGTTCTTGCGCAACCCGAGGTCCAGCGTCGCGTACCACGGCCCGCTGATTGGCGACATGGGCAGCGACCCCGCCTCGAGCAGCCCGGGGTTCCGGAAGATGTCGGGATTGCCGGCGCCGCCGGCCGTGAGCAGACTGTCGTCGAACAGGGTGACGCGCCCGCCGGGTTGGCGGTAGACGCCCGTCCGCGCCTGGAGCTCGTCGATTCCGATGCCGTCGAGGTGAACGGTGTTGGTCAACGCCCGCGAACCGCCGCGGTTGATGGTGCCCCGCCCGGAGACGATGTTGATGACCTCGCCGGAACGGATCCTCAGGAAACCGCTCAGCCCCCATCCCCCGACGATGGCGCTCAGCAGGCCGCGGTCGTTCATCCAGCGCCGCCCTTCGCCCACGGGCATCTCCCACACCCAGTTGGCGTTGATGGTGTGGGTGATGTCGTAGTCGGGGCGCATGATCTCGAGCTCGGGCCGGGCGTTGTCGAACCGGCCGCGGAAGTTCGACTGCGAGCCCCCGAAGTCCGTCATCGCCCGGCCCCACGTGTAGTTGAACTGGCCGGTGAACCCCGAGCGCCACGCCCGGCGGACCTCGAGCTGCAGCGCGTTGTACTCGGAGAAGGAGTAGTTGCCGACGACGTCGCCGACGAAGGTGTTCGGATTGGTGTAGAAGTAGCTGATCGGCAGCGTCGCCCCGAACGCCTCACCGCCTTCCCCGGCGAAGAAGAACCTGCGATTGGGGGCCAGAAAGCCGCCGATGTACTGCCCGATCTCCCCGTTGCGAATCCAGTTATGCACTGCTCCGGACTGCAGGTAGCCACCCAGGCCGATCCTGGGAAACACCTGCAGCGGCTCGCCGATGGCGGGGTGCCCGTTGGCGGCGAGGTTCCGCTGCGCGCGCCGGAAGTCCTCGACGAACGCATCCGGAAGCAGGACCTGGTTCAGGTCGATGGCCCGGACGAGGTCCGTGCCGCGGTTGCCGACGTAGCGCACCTCGACCGCGGTGTCGCGCAGGGCCTCGAACTGCCACCCGACGTTCCACTGCTGCACGTACGGGGTCCGCAGGTCGGGCTCGAAGGTGAAGAGGGCGGCGGTGGGATCGGCCAGGATGCCGTCGCGCGCGGTCCTCGGTATCTGGAACTCGGGCTCCGACACGGGAACGAGCCCGCCGCCGCTGACGGTGCCGGCGAGCCCCGGCAGGGATACCGTCTGGGCCAGGCCGTCGTTGTTGCCGATGGTGTTAAACACCGTGGTCATGTTGTTGTCGAGCACGTAGTTCACGGCGTAGCCGCCGCGCACGACCATCCTGTCGGTCAACCGGTGGGCCAGGCCGACGTTCGGCGAGAAGTTGTTCCAGTCGCGGTTGAAGAAGGGCCTGCCGTGGGACGCCCCGGCGAAGTCGACCACGGCGTCGGGGTCGAGCACGGCGGCGGCCCCGCCCACCGGCAGCAGCGCCAGGCCCTGCGTCTCGTCCGGCACGCCGTGCAGCTCCCACCGGACGCCCATGGTGAGGCTCGTCCGCGGGGCGACCCGCCACGTGTCGCCGGCGTAGAGGTGGAGGAAGTCCTGATTGAGCACCCTTCTCTCCGTGGCCCCGTCCACGAAACCGGACGTCGTCGAAGCGACGTTGAAGGTCTGACCGGCCTCGTCGACGACGCCGCCGAGCGTCGCGAGCAACGCCGCGGCCGCGTCCAGCTCGTCGGACGAGATCCCGCCGGGGAACAGCGCGGGGACCAGCGGATCGGGGTTCCCGGCGCCGAAGCCGAGGTAGTAGGTCGGCACCAGCCCCGCGTCGTTGAAGGCGTCCACCCGCGTCCGTCGAAAGCCGCCGCCCAGCCTGACCGTGTGCGCCCCCTTGACCCACGTCAGGCTGTTGCCGGCCTCCAGGTTCAGAACGTCGCGTCCCTGGTCCATGAAGTTCTGGACGGGGTTGTCGAAGCCCCCGAAGCTCAGCCGGTAGCCGCCGGGGAAGGTCTCGTTGTTGAAGAAGCGCACGGAGGAGGTCTGGAAGCCGATCCGCGCCTCGTTCACGACGCTCGGGCCCAGCGTGCTGCTCAAGGTGAAGGACCCGAGCTTGCGGTTCGAGCCCTGGCCCGCCCCGGGCAGGCCGGGGTAGACCGAATCGATGCCGTTGAACACGGAGTTCGGTGTTTCCAGGCGGAACTGGTGGAAGGTCCCCGTCGCCGAGTGGTTCGGGTCGATCACGTAGTCTCCCCGGAAGACCAGCCAGTCGGAGGTGGTCTCGTCGGAGGCGTTGAAGCGGAACCCGGCCGTGTTCCGCCCGTCGCCCACGCTGGCGTCGTTGGGCGCGGGGGTCATGTCGACCAGCGCCCGGACCGCGGGGTCGGGGCCGATGCCCGTCAGCCGGTGAAGGTTCAGTGTGGCCACTTGGCCGTCGTCCTGCCTGACGTAGCTGAAGTCGCCGCCGCGCGCCGGGTCCGTCAGGACGCGCCGCACCACCGACGCGGTGCTGGGCTCCCGTTCCTCCTCGTAGTTGACGAAGAAGAAGAACTTGTCCCTGACGAGGGGCCCGCCGACGTTGACCCCGAACTCGTGGACCCGGGTCCGCTCCTTCTCCAGCCCCGCCGCCTTGTTGAAGTAGTCGTTGGCGTTGAGGGCCTCGTTCCGGTGGTAGAAGAACACCTCCGAGTTGAACGTGTTGCTGCCGGAGCGGGTCACGAACTGGGTCTGCGACGCCCCGAGGCCGGCGTCGACGTCCGAGTTCGCGGTGGTGATGTTGATCTCGTCGATGAAGCTTTCCTTGACGGGAATGATCCCGAACAGGGAGTCCGTGCGGATGAAGCCGTCCTGGTTGTTGACGCCGTCGAGCGTGTAGTTGTTGTACGTCCCTCTCGTGCCGTTGATCGAGGCGGTGCGCGCGCCTCCCGGGCCGGTCACCCCCGCCTGCGTGAGGGCGAGCTGAACGACGCCGCGGCCGTTCAGCGGAAGCTCGCTGACCTGCTCGCGGCTGAGGTTGGTGTTGACTTCCGCGTTGACCGCGTTCAGCAGCGACTGCGCCTCGGCCGCCGAGACGAGCACCGTCTCGGTCACCCCCCCGACCGCGACGACGACGTCGATGAACGTGGGCGCGCTCAGGACGACCCGGACATCCTCGATGACGGTGGTGCTGAAGCCCGGCACCGCGGCCTCGACCCGGTACGTCCCCGCCGGAACCTGCGGGAACAGGTAGAGGCCGGTGTCGTTGGTGAAGGCCTCCCGCGCCACGTTCGTGTCGACCTCGGTCATCGTCACCGCCGCGCCGGGGATGACGCCGCCGGCTTCGTCCTGCACGGTCCCCTCGACGCGGGACGTCAGGGTCTGTGCGGCGGCCGGGGTCGCGGTCGTCAGGAGAAGTCCCGTCACCACCGCGATCGTCGTCCCGCCGCCGGCTGCAGACGTGAAGAGCCGGATGATCCTCCGTTGCATTGCATTTTCCTCGCGCCGTGGACTCAGCGGAATCACTGCGCTTGCCACGGGCCGGCCCCGGTACGACCCCTTATCGCTCGTGACCGGCCTGCGGGTTGGCAAACAGTGTGCGAGTGCTCATGCTAGCACGATTGCCGCGCGCGGAATCGGTCCGGCGACCCGGCCGGGCGGCCGCGGGAAGCCGCCGTCCGTCGCTCGGAGTCTGCACCGAAGAACCGCCGAGCGGCAGACGGCCTCACTCTTCGTCTCCATCCAGCATCTGGCCGGCGCTCACCGCAGACGCTGCGCGCCGGCGCGCACCCGCATCGCGGCGGCGAACTGCCGCAGCACCCAGGACTTGTCGGCGCCGGCCCGGTTCGCGGGCAGCTTCTCGACGCGCTCGACCGCCCGCAGATACCCGGGCGACAGCGGCCTGAACCCGGTGTCCGTAGCGTCGCGAGTCAGCGCGTCGAGGATCTCGCGGGCGGAATCTCGTGAACGAGTTCGGGCGTTCATTTCATGTCGATGTACTTCACCGGGACCAGGCGATGCCCGAGCATGTCCACCGCCGCCTGGGCCTGCTCCAGAATGACGTAGCCCAGGAGCGGTTCGTACTCCGAGTTCTCCTCCGGTTTCATGTCCACGAAGATCACCTCGTTCGAGACCGGACGGAACCCCTCGATCTTCACCTCGACCGGCCAGCACGCCTCTCCCCGCACGACCTCGCGGTTGGCCATCTGGAGCTCGACGGCCTCGGAGCGCTTGAACCGGCCGAGCCTCTCCTTCCACGCCGCGGGCAGGATCAGCGCCCCTGCGCCGGTATCGACGAACATCCCGCATTCGATGGACTTGTCCTCGTCGAACAGGTTGGTGACCCTGGTCTGTACGACGATGCGCCCCATGGGTTCTTCTCCCGGTCTCCCGGCGTCGATCGATTTGGCTCGCCCGGGCGCCCGCGCACTGCTTCCGTCGAAGGTCCCGACTCCTGGCGCACAGACCGGGCGGCAGACGGAATCGCGGTCTGCACAGGCCCGGGCCACGCCCCTCCGCTCCCCCGTCGCCGACCCGCACGAACCATCGTACCATCGGGCGACGTTCGCGAGGCCGCCCGCGTCTCCGCGGCCCTGCCCCGCGCCTCGGCGGTCGTTCATGGCCCGCCGCCATCCCCCGGCGGGCGCCTGCCGGCGACCTCGCAAGTCGGTATAGACTTTCACTGGAAACGGACGGCACAACAGGCTCGACCTGCCCGCCGGCGGGACGAGATTCGTGAGGAGCATTGGCATGAGACTGCACGACGTCGACCACCTGGCCCGCCGCACCCTTCGCGCGCTCGCATTCGCGGCGCTCGCCCTGCTGGTGGCCGCCCCCGGCTTCGCCAACGACTGGCCGCAGTGGCGCGGCGAGGACCGGCGTGGGGAGTGGACCGAGACCGGCATCGTCGAGGCGCTGCCCGACGAGCTGAAGGTGGCGTGGCGGGTGCCGATCAACTCGGGCTACTCGGGCGCCGCAGTGGCCGACGGGCGCGTCTTCATCACCGACTGGAGCGAGGATCCCGAGTCACGGACGATGGACGGCACCGAGCGGGCCATCGCGATCGACGAGGAGACCGGCGAGGTGCTGTGGGTGCAGGAATGGCCCACAACCTACCGCATGCTGATGTTCTCGTACGCCATCGGCCCGCGCGCGACCCCGACCGTCGACGGCGACCGCGTGTACGTGGTCGGCGCCGCCGGCGACCTCTACTGCCTCGACGTCGAGACCGGCGAGGTCCTGTGGGAGAAGCACTACATCGCCGACTACGACAGCTTCATCCCCACCTGGGGGGTGACCAGCGCGCCCATCGTCGACGGCGACCGGCTCATCACGGTGGTCGGCGGCGAGCCCGGCGGCCTCGTCATGGCGTGGGACAAGCGCACCGGCGAGGAGATCTGGCGCGCCCTCGACGTCGTCGGCGAGATGGGTTACGGCCAGCCCATCATCATCGAGGCCGGCGGGGCGCGGCAGCTCATCGTCTGGCACGCGGCGGCCCTGGTGTCGCTGAACCCCGAGACCGGCGAGGTCTACTGGGACGAGGAATGGGAGGCGGGGGCCGGCATGTCCGTCGCCACCCCCGTCCGCAGCGACAACTACCTGGTGGTGTCGCAGTTCTACCGCGGCTCGATGATGATGCAGCTCAGCCAGGACCGCCCCGACGCGACCCTGATGTGGCGCGGCCAGAGCCGGAGCGAGATGCCCGGAGAGACCGACGGGCTGCACGCGATGATCACGACGCCGCTCATCGAGGGCGACTACCTCTACGGAGTCGGCAGCTACGGCGAGCTGCGGGGGCTCGACGCCCGCACCGGCGAGCGGCTCTGGATGAGCGACGAGATGACCGCGCAGGCGCGCTGGGGCACCGCGTTCATGGTGAAGCACGGCGACCGCTACTTCGTCGTCAACGACGCCGGATTCCTCATCCTCGCCCAGTTCACGCCCGAGGGCTACGTCGAGCATGGCCGCATCAAGCTCATCGAGGCCACCGGCGACGCCGCGTTCGGCCCCTCCCGGCGATTCGCCCGGCAGGTGAACTGGTCGCACCCGGCCTACGCCAACGGCCACATCGTGCAGCGGAACGACAACGAGATCATCCGCGTGTCGCTACGCGCGGCCGACTACCAGGACTAGCGGCAACCGGGCGGGACGAGATTCGTGAGGAGCATGGCATGAGACTGCACGACGTCGACCATCCGGCCCGCCGCACCCTGCGCGCGCTCGCATTCGCGGCACTCGCCCTGCTCGTGGCCGCCCCCGGCTTCGCCAACGACTGGCCGCAGTGGCGCGGCGAGGACCGGCGCGGGGAGTGGACCGAGACCGGCATCGTCGAGGCGCTGCCCGACGAGCTGAAGGTCGCGTGGAGGGTGCTCGTCAACTCGGGCTACTCCGGCCCCGCGGTGGCCGACGGGCGCGTCTTCATCACCGACTGGAGCGAGGACCCCGAGTCGCGGACGATGGACGGCACCGAGCGCGCCCTGGCCCTCGACGAGGAGACCGGCGAAGTGCTGTGGGTCCGGGAGTGGCCCACCACCTACCGCATGCTGATGGTCTCCTACGCCATCGGCCCGCGCGCCACCCCGACCGTCGACGGCGACCGCGTGTACGTCGTGGGCGCCGCCGGCGACCTCTACTGCCTCGACGTCGAGACCGGCGACGTCCTGTGGGAGAAGCACTACATCGCCGACTACGACAGCTTCATCCCCACCTGGGGGGTGGCCAGCTCGCCCATCGTCGACGGCGACCGGCTCATCACGGTGGTGGGCGGCGAGCCCGGCGGCCTCGTGATGGCGTGGGACAAGCGCACCGGCGAGGAGATCTGGCGGGCCCTCGACGTCGTCGGCGAGATGGGTTACGGCCAGCCCATCATCATCGAGGCCGGCGGGGCGCGGCAGCTCATCGTCTGGCATGCGGCGGCCCTCGTTTCGCTGGACCCCGAGACCGGCGAGGTCTACTGGAACGAGGAGTGGGAGGCGGCGGCCGGCGTATCCGTCGCCACCCCCGTCCGCAGCGGCAACTACCTGCTCGTGTCGCAGTTCTACCGCGGCTCGCTGATGATGCAGCTCAACCAGGACCGCCCCGACGCAACCATGATGTGGCGCGGCCGGAGCCGGAGCGAGCTGCCGGGAGAGACCGACGGGCTGCACGCGATGATCACGACGCCGCTCATCGAGGGCGACTACCTCTACGGCGTCGGCAGCTACGGCGAGCTGCGGGGGCTCGACGCCCGCACCGGCGAGCGGCTGTGGATGAGCGGCGAGATGACCGCGCAGGCCCGCTGGGGCACCGCGTTCATGGTGAAGCACGGCGACCGCTACTTCGTGGTGAACGACGACGGCTTCCTCATCCTCGCCCGGTTCACGCCGGAGGGATACGTCGAGCACGGCCGCATCAAGCTCATCGAGGCCACCGGCGACGCCGCGTTCGGCCCCGCCCGGCGATTCGCCCGGCGGGTGAACTGGTCGCACCCGGCCTACGCCAACGGCCACATCGTGCACCGGAACGACAACGAGATCATCCGCGTGTCGCTACGCGCGGCCGACTACCAGTGATCCTGGCTCGGTGCCGGACGGCCGGCAGCGATCCACCCGCGACGGATACCATCGTGGCGCAAGCACTACCTCGGGTCGTACGCACTATCGCAGGCCAGGAGTCTGCGCCGTAGAACGGCGCGGACTCCTGCAGGGTTGGTTGGGCGCCCAGCGGAGCCGCAGGCGACGGTGGGCGGGCTAGAGACGGAGACGAGAGACACCGTGGCGAACGTGACCGTAACCCGGCGGATCGATGCGCCCGCCGACGCCGTGTTCCGCACCGTAGCGCACGTCGAGCAGTTCTCTCAGGCGGTGCCGCACATCCTGCGCGTCGAGTTCCTGACGGAGGTGAAATCGGGCGTCGGCACGCGTTTCCGCGAGACCCGCATGATGATGGGACGCGAGGCGTCGACCGAACTCGAGGTCACCGAGTACGTCGAGAACGAGCGGGTGCGCATCGTCTCCGAAGCGGGCGGGGCGCTCTGGGACACGGTCTTCACGGTCGCGCCCGACGGAGAGGGGACCGAGCTCAAGATGGTGATGGACGCCACACCCCGGACCATGGGCGCCCGGACGACACTGCCGCTCGTCATCGGCGTGGTCCGGAAGGCGGTCGAGCAGGACATGGACTCGGTAAAGGCGTTCTGCGAGCGGCCGTAGAGCCTCCGGCCGTAGCGGCGCCCCACCTGAAGCGGTGCTCTACAGGCCGGCGGGCGACGCACCCCGGGATGCAACGGTCCCAGGGGCTTCGCGATCGACGATGCCGGCCGCTCCGGTCGGCAAGAATGTCGGGGAGGTCGAGATGCTCGCTTCACGCTCGGGATACGCCACACGCGCCCTGTCACTCACCACGCTCCTGCTGGCGTCCGCCGGCGGCCTGGCGCACGGTCAGGAAACGGAGATCTCCCCCGTCACCGACGCCATCCTGCAGGACCCGCCCGCCGACGACTGGCTGATGTGGCGGCGCACCCTCGACGGCTGGGGCTACAGCCCCCTCGACCAGATCGACCGCGGCAACGTCGGCGACCTGCGCATGGTGTGGTCGCGCGGCCTCGGCCCCGGGCTGCAGCAGGGCACCCCGCTGGTGCACGACGGCGTGATGTACATGCCGAACCCGCGCGACGTCATCCAGGCCATCGACGGCGCCAGCGGCGACCTCCTCTGGGAGTACCGGCGGGACCTGCCCGACGACCTCCGGGACTACATGCTCGGGGCCCTGACCGACCTCAACCGGAACCTCGCCATCTACGGCACGCACATCATCGACACGAGCGGCGACGACTACGTGTTCGCCCTCGACGCGGCGACCGGCGAGCTCGCCTGGGAGACGGAGATCCTCGACTACCGGGTGAACCCCGCCAACCAGAGCTCGGGCCCGATCATCGCCGACGGCAAGATCGTGTCGGGCCGCGGCTGCACCCCGCGGGGCGGCCCCAACGCCTGCGTCATCGTCGCCCACGACGCCGTCACCGGCGAGGAGCTGTGGCGGCGTCGCACCATCCCCGCCCCCGGCGAGCCCGGCGACGAGACCTGGGGCGGGGTGCCGTTCGAGGAGCGCAAGCACGTCGGCGCGTGGATGGTGCCGAGCTACGACCCCGCGCTGAACCTCGTCTACATCGGCACCTCGGTGACCTCGCCGGCCCCCAAGTTCCTGATCGGCGGCGCCGACCTGCAGCACCTCTACCACAACTCGACCCTCGCCCTCGACGCCGACACCGGCGAGATCGTCTGGTACTACCAGCACCTCAACGACAGTTGGGACCTCGACCACCCGTTCGAGCGCATCCTCGTCGACACCGCGGTCAGCCCCGACCCCGACGCGGTCGAGTGGATCAACCCGCGGCTCCAGCCCGGCGAGGTGCGCCGGGTCATGACCGGCATCCCCGGCAAGACCGGCATCGTCTACACCCTCGACCGCGCCACCGGCGAGTTCCTGTGGGCGCGGCCCACGGTGGCCCAGAACGTGGTGGGCGGCATCGACGGCGCGACCGGCGCCGTGTCCGAGAACCAGGAGGTCGTGTTCCGCCGCGAGGGCCAGGAGGTCTTCGCGTGCCCCACCCTCACCGGCGGCAAGGACTGGGAGCCGGGCGCCTACAGCCCCCTCACCAACGCCATGTACTTCCCCCTGCGCAACGCCTGCGCCCGCATCATGGCCACCAACGACGGCTCGCTCTACGGGCTCGGCGTCCGCACCGAGATCGCCCCCGGCACCGACCAGGTCGGCACCGTCCAGGCGATCTCGGCCGAGACCGGCGAGCTGCTGTGGATCCACGAGCAGCGCGCCGCCACCAGCTCGCTCCTGGCCACCGGCGGCGGCCTCGTCTTCGGCGGCGACTACAACGGCCGCTTCCGCGCCCTCGACCACGAGACCGGCGAGGTCCTCTGGGAGATCAACATCGGCTCCCCGGTCACCGGCTTCCCCGTCACCTACGCCCACGACGGGCGCCAGTACGTCGCCGTCAGCACCGGCCGCTCGCTGACCTCGGGCGCCTTCAACCGCCTGACCCCCGAGCTGCGCCCCAGCAACGGCAACACGCTGTTCGTCTTCGCGCTGGCTGAATTGCCAACGAGCACTTCCCCGGAGCAGTAGCAACGACCCTCGATTTCAAGGACGCCAGCCCTCGCGGCCAACGGGGCCGGCCGCAGCCAGGACGATGACGGCAGGGAAGCAGACGCTCACGCCGTTGGCCCGGCGACGACGCCGACGAGACCGCGACTCCTCCAGAGTGGGGCCGTCCCTGTTGTCCGGACGCTGAACATGCAGACCAACCTCCGACACCCGCAGCAACTGTTCGCCCAACCGATTCGGTACGAAGTTCCGGCCTTTCAGCGTCGTTACGTGTGGAAGCAGGACGAGCAGTGGGAACCTCTGTGGGACGATGTTGCCGATCTCGCGCAGTCCCTGATGGAAGATGGTTCCGAGGCGCACTTCCTCGGTGCGGTGGTGCTTCAGCCAGCCGCGTTTCCCACCGGCGGGCCCGAGCGGCGAATCGTCGTCGACGGCCAGCAGCGACTGACGACGCTTCAGCTCCTGATCGATGCGGTCCAGGAAGTCCTCGCAGATCGGGGGCACTCGAGTCCAGCGATGCGACTCTCCGCTCTTGTGGAGAATCCGGAGGCCTTCCAGGACGGCGATCAGGACAATGCGTTCAAGGTATGGCCCACGACGGTGGACAGGGCTGCGTTCCGACACGCCATGCACAATGACCTGTCCGCGACCGAGCACTCAGCCTCCCGCATCGTTCAGGCGCACGACTACTTCAAGGAGCAAGTCGGTCAGTGGCTTGCTGGATTTGGCGATCCGGCCGAAGCACGCGTCAGAGCCGCTACTGCACTGGAAGAAGCGCTACGGACGAAACTGGAACTCGTAGTCATCGATCTTGGCGGCTCCGACGATGCGCACATGATCTTCGAGACGCTGAACGCGCGGGGCACACCGCTACTTCAGTCGGACATGGTGAAAAACCGAATCCTGCATGACGCAAGGATCAAGAGATCTGATGACGATGACCACCGATCACGCGACGAGCAACAGTTGTGGCCGTTCGCCGACGACTGGTGGAACGAGGAAGTCGGGCGCGGACTCCAGAGGCGACCGCGCATCGACGTGTTTCTCAACCACTGGCTCACGCTTCGGAACCGGTCCGAGACGAAGCCGTACAACGAGTTCCGGGTGTTCGGCGACTACCTGGACACGCGGTCAGGGGCGGACGAGAAACCGAGAGACGAGACTGTACGCGACATCGCGAAGGACATCGGCGAGCTCGGACAGATCTACCACGACGTCGAGAAGTTGAGACGAGAGAGCATCGCCTCGTTCCTTGAGAGACGCAACGCCATGAACGTTGGCGTCGTCACGCCGCTCTTGCTTTGGCTTCTGTCCTCCAACGTCCCGCAAGCGACGCTTGTGAACTGCATACGGGCGATTGAGAGCTTCCTCGTCCGCAGGGTCGTGTGCGGCTATAGCGCTCGGAGCTACGGTGGCCTGTTCGTCGGCTTGCTCGCGAAGCTGGCCACATCTTCCGTTGAGACGGCGGACGGGACAGTCGTTTCGTACCTCGCCCAGCAGACTACGCAGGCAGGGCGATGGCCCGACGATCAGGAACTCCGCGAGAGGTTCGTCACGGCCCCGCTCTACCGGATCCTCACGCAGCGACGACTCAGAATGGTGCTGACCGGGATCGAGGAGCGTCTGCGGACGCCCAAGGCCGAGAGTCCGGAAGCTCCAAGGGATCTCCACATCGAGCACATCATGCCGCAGGCATGGTACGGCGGGCACTGGCCTCTGCCATCCGGCCCTGAGCGCGTCGAGGCCACCGCAAACCGCAACCGTGCGGTCCACACGATTGGAAACCTGACGCTTGTCAACAAACGGCTGAACTCGTCGTTGTCGAACGGGCCGTGGCTCGAAAAGCGAAAGGCGCTGGCCGACCACAGCGTCATGTTCTTGAGCAAGCGTCTCGTACACGATGGACCGGAGACCTGGAATGAGCACGAGATCGAGGCCCGGGCGAAGTGGCTCCACGCGCGGGCTATCGAGGTGTGGCCGCACGCGGACGGCTTCAAGGCCGGATCACGGCAAGTTGACGACAACACCGACAACGAAGTTCGCAAATCGTCCGATGTTGCGCCACAACCTCCGAGACCTTCCATCCACACTGTCGGTGGAGACCCGAACTATTCCGTTTACAAGTATTGGGACAAGGCCAACGACAGTATCCGCGCTCTGTTCTTCAAGCTCAAGACGTCCGTTGAATCGTTGGGCAGTGTTGAGACCGAAGCATTCGAGCATGAGATGTCCTTCAAGTGCATGGCCGCACCCGCCAGGAGACCGTCCGTTGTTGCCTACGTTCACTTCCGCGTCCGGCGCGGCCGCCTCCGCGTACTCATCTGGGAGAAGCTCCTGGGCAACATCCGGCTTGAGAAAGACGACTTCACTCGGCCCTTCGATGGCGGTCGGATGCGAGAAATCACCATCGGCGACGAGGAACACATCCGGCGGGCGGAGCCGCTGCTGCGTGCTGCGTACGAGAATCTCCTCTCACCGGATGTCGTCAAGTTACACGGACAGTGACACCTACGGCCGGTCTCCGGGCGTTTCGCCACCGTAACTCGCACAGCGACCGCGGCGCCATGACGAGACGCAAGCTCCCCATCGGCATCCAGACTTTCCGCACGCTTCGGGAGCAAGGCTGCTACTACGTCGACAAGACTGGCTACGCGAAGCGCCTGGCGGACGAGGGAGGCCGCTATTTCCTCTCGCGGCCCCGGCGTTTCGGCAAGAGCCTGTTCCTCGACACGCTGAAGGAGCTGTTCGAGGGCAGCGAGCCGCTGTTCCGCGGCCTCGCCGTCCACGACCGTTGGGACTGGTCGATCAGCCATGCCGTGGTCCGCCTGAGCTTCGGGGCCGGCGACTTCACGCAGCCCGACTATCTGCAGGAGGACCTCGCGGATCAACTGGAGGCCCACGAGGAACGCGCCGGCGTCCCGGTGCGGACAGCCAGCGCGCCGGTGCGCCTGCGGCGGCTGATCACGGCGTTGCACGAACGCACCGGCCGGGGCGTGGTGGTCCTGGTGGACGAGTACGACAAGCCGATCCTCGACGCCCTCGAGGATCCCGAGCTCGCCCGGCGCAACCGCAACCTGCTGCGCGGGCTCTACGGGACCATCAAGGACTGTGACGCGCACGTCCGGTTCAGCTTCCTCACCGGCGTCAGCCGCTTCTCGAAGGCCGGCATGTTCTCGGGCCTCAACAGCCCGGAAGACCTGACCCTGAACCCGTCGTACTCCGCCGTCTGCGGCTATACCGAGGAGGACCTGGACACCGTGTTCGCACCCGAGCTGCCGGGTCTCGACCGCGCGCGGGTCCGCCGCTGGTACGACGGCTACAACTGGCTGGGCAAGCAGAACGTCTACAACCCGTACGACGTGCTCCTGCTGTTCAGGCAGCGCGAGTTCGAGGCCCACTGGTTCGAGACCGGCACGCCGGCCTTCCTGGTGAACACGCTGCGGGAGCGCCGGGTGGGCTCGCTCGACCTGGAGGCGATGACCGGCGACCGCTCGCTGCTGTCGAAGTTCGACGTGGGCGACGTGGGCACCGAGGCGCTGCTCTTCCAGTCGGGCTATCTGACCATCAAGGGGGTCGAGCGGGACGCGGGAGGCCTGGCCCGCTACCGCCTGGGCTACCCGAACCAGGAGGTGCGCCAGAGCCTGAACGAGAGCCTGCTGGACGCCCTGGCTCCGAACGCCTCGGCGCAGCTCTCGAGCGGCGCGCGGCTCCGGGAGCTGCTCGGGACGAACGATTTCGCCGGCCTGAGAGAGCTGATCCAGGCCCATTTCGACGGCATCCCGCATCAGTGGCCCGTGCGGAACGACATCGCCGACTACGAGGGCTACTACGCCAGCGTGTTCTACTCGTGCCTCGCCGCCCTCGGGTTCGACGTGGTGGCCGAGGACAGCAGCGCCCGCGGGCGCGCGGACATGACGCTGCGCTTCGGCGGCGCGGTGTACGTCTTCGAGTTCAAGGTGACGGAGCTGGCGGGCACCGGCTCGGCGCTGTCGCAGTTGAAGGCCAGGGGCTACGCGGACAAATACCGCGGCCGTGGCGCGCCCATCCACCTCGTCGGCATCGAGTTCAGCCGCGAGACGCGGACGCTCGCGACCTTCGACGTGGCGTCGGCGTGATGCCGGCCCGCGATTCCGGCTGGCTCCGGTACTGCGCCCTCCCCTGGCTTGGCGCCCGAATCGGGCCGACAGCGCCTGGATCTCGCTCGCTTGTCGCCATCAGACATAGCGATTATCATGATTTATCGCCATGTCTGACAGCGCCATGCCGTGGGTCCCGCGGCATCTGGACATCGAACGTCTCCTGGCCCAGCGCTCGGTGTTCCTGTTCGGGCCTCGGCAGACCGGGAAGACCACATACGTCCGGCGCCAGCTCGACCGCACGGTGGCGCTCACGTTCTCCCTCCTCGATCAGGGGCTGTTGACCGCGGTCCTGGCCGATCCGACGCGCATCCGGCGGGAGATCGAGGCGCGCGGCGTGCGCGAGGCGGTGGTCTGCATCGACGAGATCCAGAAGTGCCCGCCCCTGATGGACGAGGTGCACCTGATGATCGAGGAACGCGGCATCCGCTTCCTCCTCACCGGGTCGAGCGCGCGGGCGCTGAGGCGCGGCGGCGTCAACATGCTCGGCGGGCGCGGGAGCGACCGCGTCATGCACCCGTTCTCGTGGTCGGAGATCCGCGACCGGTTCTCGCTCGACCGGGCCCTCAATCACGGTCTGCTCCCGCCCCACTACTTGTCTGACGACCCCGACGAGGGCCTCGCGTCGTACGTCGACCGCTACCTGACCGAAGAGATAGCGGCCGAGGGCCTCGCGCGCAGCCTGCCCGGCTTCGCCCGTTTCCTGCAGACGGCGGCGCTGACCAACGCGCAGATCCTCAACTACTCGAACGTGGCGAGGGACGCCCAGGTGCCCCGCCAGACTGTCGTGCAATGGTACGCGGTGCTACGCGACACCCTGATCGCGTTCGACCTGCCGGCCTGGGCGCGCACCGTCCGGCGCAAGGCGGTCGAGACGGCCAAGTTCTACTTCTTCGACACCGGCGTCGTCCGGGCGCTGCGCCGGCTGCCCCGCATCGGCGAGACGTCCGCCGACTTCGGCGAGTTCTTCGAGCACTACGTGTTCATGGAGCTACGCGCCTGGATCGACTACCGGCGACCCCGCACCGCGCTCGCCTTCTGGCGTTCCCGATCGGGCCACGAGGTCGACTTCATCCTCGACGACCGGGTCGCGATCGAGGCGAAGGCGACGCGCCGGGTGCAGCCCAAGCACCTGCGGGGGCTGCTGGCCCTCGCCGACGAGGGCCTCGTCGAACGTTCGATCGTCGTCTGCCGCGAGGACCGCCCGCGGCTGGAACGGGGCATCGAGATCTGGCCGCTGGAGTTCTTCCTGACGGAGCTGTGGCGAGATCGGCTGTGAAGGGACAGCTTAGCCGCGCGGCGGGGGCGGCGGACTCGTCTACGCGGAGACCGACATCCACGGTCGGCCCCGCGGCGGGTCGTTGGTGTACTGAACGCGGTGGTCCGGAGCATCCGTCGTCTCGGAGGCAATAGCCAATGGCCGCACATCGGACGGAAACTCGATCCGGCGCCGCCGCGTGAGCTCCCAGGCCACCGCCAAGCGCACCAGGAGACTGGTCGTCGGGGATACCGCTCGCCGGCCGGTCTCCAACCGGGACAGGTGCTCCGGTGTCATGCCGAGTTGTCTGGCGAATGTCCTGCCGCTCATCCCGAGCTCCCTCCGCAGGAATCGGATCTCGGGACCCGTGAGCGTGACCGGCTTCCTGATCAGCTCGTTGACGAGAAGCCCGTGAAGCTGTTCGGCCTTCGGGATCTCGACCTCCTGGTGCCCGTTGCAGCAGACCCAGATCGGCACGTCGACCAGTTCGACGTTGGCCAGACCCGATTCCGGGTAGTCGGTCGTCGCGCGAGTCGGTCGCTGGACTTCCCCGCATTCCGTGCATCGTCGCGGCGGTCGTTCGCTCGCCATGGCTCTCAGCCCTCACGACGGGATGGTATTGCATATGATACTGTGGCGTATGCTGGTCGTGCTTGACAGCAGCGTCCTGGTCGCCGGTTTCCGGTCCAGGCACGGCGCGTCGTTCCGGACGCTGGAGTTGCTGCGAGACGGCAGGTTCCGGATCGCGATGTCCGTGGCGCTCGCCCTGGAGTACGAGGCCGTGCTGGTGCGGCACGCCGACCATTTCAACCTGTCGCGAACGGCAGCGACCGCCCTGGTCGACTTCCTGTGCGGCATCGGGCGCCGCCACGACGTGCACTTTCTTTGGCGACCGACGTTGCGGGACCCGCACGACGAGTTCGTTCTGGAGCTTGCCGTCGCCTCGGCTTGCCAAGCGCTCGTCACGCACAATGTGCGGGATTTTCGAGGCGCGGCGGCGTTCGGTGTCCGGGTGGTCACGCCCGCCGCCTTCCTGCGTCTGGTCGAGGAGGAATCATGAGCAGTCTCTCCGTCCGGCTGCCCGACTCGCTGCACGACAGGGTTCGGGAGCTGGCTCGCCGTGACGGCGTCTCGATCAATCAGTTCATCGCCACCGCGGTTGCCGAGAAGGCGTCGGCTCTGCTGACGGTCGATTACCTGGAGCAGCGAGCGCGCCGCGCCGATCCGGACCTCTTCAGGCGACTGCTGAGCCGAGTGCCCGACGTTCCTCCGCTGCCAGGCGATGAGTTGCCGGCCGTCGGGCAACCCCCGGCGTCCGCGAACCGGCCGAAGCGCACGCGAGGAGGCACCAGGCGGCGACGCACGACGTGAAGTCGCTGGTAAAGGGGCGTGACTGGCATAATGCACGGCAGGACACTCCGGGAGAGACGACGATGAATCAGTCACGAACAGCATGGTGGGCCGCGCTCGCGGTGGTCGCGGCCGCGATGGCGGCGGCGCCGGCGGCGGGCCTGGCGCAGGCGTCGGAGGAATCGTGGACCCTGCCGCGCACGCCGGACGGCCGGCCCGACCTCCAGGGCGTCTGGGCCAACAACACCGCCACGCCGCTGGAACGGCCCGAGTCGCTGGGCGACAAGGCGGTGCTGACCGACGAGGAGCTGGCGCGGCTCGAGGCCCGCTACGCGGAGATCTTCGCGAGCGGCGAGAGCGACGCGGCGTTCGCGGACAGCGTGTTCACCGCCGCCCTCGGCGACGATGACTCGTTCTCGTCGCGGGACACGGCGACCGGCAACTACAACCAGTTCTGGCTGGTCGACCGCGACTTCGACAACCGCACCTCGCTGGTCGTCGATCCGCCGGACGGACGCCTGCCGCCGCTGACGCCGGAGGCGCAGCGGCACGTCGACGCGCGGGCCGCCCACCTCGCCGACAACCCGGCGTCGTCGTGGACCGACCGGCGGCTGCAGGAGCGGTGCATCACCTTCGGCATGCCGAACCTGTTCGCCGGCTACAACACCTACTACCAGATCGTCCAGACCCCGGACCACGTCGTGTTCCTGCACGAGATGATCCACGACGCCCGCATCGTCCCCATCGACGCCGGCCCCCACGTCGACGACGCCATTCGCCAATGGCACGGCGACTCGCGCGGCCACTGGGACGGCGACACCCTGGTCGTCGAGACCCGGAACTTTTCCTCGAAGAGCGATTCGCCGGCCGCGCTGTACGAGCGCATCCGCGGGTCGGCCGAGCAGCTCCGGCTCGTGGAGCGTTTCACGCGGGTCGGCCCCGATACGATAGAGCACGAGTTCACCGTCGACGATCCGGGCACCTACTCGGGCCCGTGGACGGCGATGATCCCGTTGACGCGGAAGGACGAGGCCATCTACGAGTACGCCTGCCACGAGGGCAACATCGGCATGGAGGGCATCCTCGCCGGCCATCGCGTGGAGGAACGGGCCGGCGCGGAAACGGGCGAGACCGCGCGATGACCGCGGAAGGGCCGACCCGGCGCGACCCACCCGTGCACCGCGCGCGAACCGAGCATCCGCAGATGGAGTTGAGGGGCACCGTCACCGTGACGGATGACATCGTGGAGCCGGTGGTTCCAGAAGATCATTGGGACAGCCTTCGGCCACCTCGTGCGCCCCGAAAGCAGCTCGGGGTGACGCGGCGCAGCGAGTTTACGTAGAATCGTGTTCGCCGAGCCGGACACGTCCTCACGTGTCCGGCCACGAACACGCGAATCCGTCGTGAACCAGGGACAACGCCACACAGCAAGAGGAGCACACCGATGACCGAGGAACAGAAGAAGATCGACCCGCGCGTCTTCGACCTCTACGACGAGTACTGTCACGGCCGCATCACCCGGCGCGAGTTCCTCAACCGCGCCGCGGCGATGACCATCGGCGGCGTCTCGGCCCTCTGGATGGCGCAGGCCCTGCTGCCGCGCTACGCCGACGCGCAGACAATCTCGTTCACCGACTCGCGGATGAGGGGGACCTACGTCGAGTACCCGTCGCCGGGCGGCACGTCGGGCGAGATGCGCGGCTACCTCGTGCAGCCGACCGGGGACGGGCCGTTCCCGGCGGTGCTGATCATCCACGAGAACCGCGGCCTGAACCCCCACATCGAGGACGTCGCCCGACGCGCCGGGGTGGCCGGGTTCCTCGCCCTCGCGCCGGACGGGCTGTCGCCGGTGGGCGGCTATCCCGGCAACGACGACGACGGCCGCGTCCTGCAGCGCGGCCTCGACCCTGACGAGCTGGACCAGGACATGATCAACAGCGCGCGCTTCCTCAAGGGGCACGCCCTGTCGAACGGCCGCCTCGGGTCGACCGGGTTCTGCTGGGGCGGCGGCATGACCAACCGCCTCGCCGTCGAGCTGGGCAGCGACCTCCAGGCCGGCGTGCCCTTCTACGGCGCCTCGGCCCCCACCGAGGGCGTGCCGAACATCGAGGCCGCGATGATGATCATCTACGCGAGCACCGACCCGCGCATCAACGCGATGTGGCCCGAGTACGAGGCGGCCCTGCAGGCGAACAACGTCGAGCACGAGATGCACATGTTCGAGGGGACCCTGCACGGCTTCCACAACAACTCGACGCCGCGCTACAACGAGACGGCGGCCAACCAGGCGTGGAACCGGACGGTGGGCTTCTTCCGCCGGCACCTCACCGCGTAGCGGTCAACCGCCCCACGGGTCGGACGTCGTCGGCCGGAGTCCAGGACTTCCCGGCCGGCGACGTCCCGATTCCCACTCCCCGCCTCCGGACTCGCTCTACCCCTCCGACTGCCGCGCCGTCGCCGCAGCCAGGTACGCCGTCGGCACCACGATCATGTTGAGGACTGTCGACGAGACGAGCCCGCAGACGATGACGAGGGCGAGGGGGGCCTGAATCTCGCTGCCCGGCTGGCCCGCCGCCAGCGCCACCGGCAGAAGCGCGAGGCCGGTCGAGAGGGCGGTCATCAGGACCGGCACGACCCGGTCGACCGCCCCCCGCACGACCGCGGCCCGGACGTCGCTGCCCCGGAGATCCTGCAGCCGGCGGATGCGGGTGACCACCATGATGCCGTTGCGGGTCGCGATGCCGAAGAGCGAGATGAAGCCGATGAGGGCGGCGATCGACAGGGTGCCGCCGCCGATGAGGACGCCGACCACGCCCCCGATGAGGGCGAGCGGCAGGTTGATCATCACGATGGCGGCGTCGCGGGGCGAGCGGAGGGCGCTGACCAGCAGCAGGAAGATGCCGACGACCGCGGCCAGCCCGAGCCAGAGGAGGGCGCGCGCGGCCGTGGCCTGCGCCTCGAACTGCCCCCCGAGCTCGATGCGGTAGCCGTCGGGCAGGGCCAGCGCGGCCTCGACCCGCTCCCGGATGTCGGCGACGGTGCTGACGAGGTCGCGGCCCGCGACGTTGCAGGTCACCACCAGGCGGCGCTGCACGTTCTCGCGCCCGATGAAATTCGGCCCGCGGTCCTCGACGATGCCGGCGAGGCTGCCGAGAGGCACGCGGGGGCCGGCGGGGGTGTCGATGCGCGTGTCCCACAGCGCGTCGAGGTCGGCCATGTCGGCGCGGGCGTAGCGCACCACGAGGGGCACCGCGACCTGGCCGTCGAATATCTGCCCGACCTCGCGGCCGTGCAGCGCCGTCTCCAGGGTCAGGGCCGCCTCGCCGGCCGGCAGGCCGTGGCGGGCGAGGGCGGCGCGGTCGAAGCCCACCCGCACGGTGGGGATGTCGGCCTGCGGCTCGAGGGCGAGGTCGACGACGCCGGGAATGCCCTGCATGGCCGCGACCGCCTGATCGCCGAGGGCGCGCAGCACCGCGAGGTCGTCGCCGAAGATCTTCACGGCGACGTTGGCCCGCGAGCCCGACAGCATGTGGTCGATGCGGTGCGAGATGGGCTGGCCGATGGTGATGTTGGTGCCGGGCACCAGCAACAGCCGCTCGCGGATCTCCTCGAGCACGACCGCGCGCGGCCGCTCCGTCTCCTCCAGCCGCACGTCGATCTCGGCCGACTCGACCCCCTGCACGTGCTCGTCGAGCTCGGCCCGCCCCGTCCGCCGGCCGGTGCCGGCGACCTCGGGCACCTGCAGGAGCAGCCGCTCGATGGCGCTGCCGAGGGCGCTCGACTCGGCGAGGCTCGTCCCCGGCAGGGTCACCGCGCTGACGACGAGCGCGCCCTCGTTGAACGCGGGCAGGAACGCCCGGCCCAGGAACGGGGTCGAGGCGGCCGCCGCCACCGACAGCGCGCCCGCCGCCACCAGCACCGTGCGCGGGTGCCGCAGGGCGTGGGGCAGCAGCCGCGAGTAGCGCCGCCGCACCGCCGAGGCGAGGGCCGGCTCGTAGCCGGCCGACGCGGCGCGGCTGCGCGGCAGCAGGTAGTAGCAGAGCACCGGGGTCAGAGTCAGGGCCACCAGCAGCGACGCCCCCAGTGCTACGAGGTAGACGACGCCGAGCGGCTGGAGCAGGCGCCCCTCGACCCCGGCGAGGAAGAAGATGGGCAGCATGACGAGCCCGACGATGAGGGTCGCGAACACGATGGACGTGCGGATCTCGCGGCTCGCCTCGTACACGACCCTGATCGTCGGCCGCTGCCGCGCGGCGGGGCGGCGCGCGTTCTCGCGCAGACGCCGGCCGACGTTCTCGACGTCGATGATGGCGTCGTCCACCAGGGCCCCGACCGCGATGGCCATGCCCCCGAGGGTCATGCTGTTGATGGAGAGCCCCAGGGCGCGGAGCGCGACGACGGCGGCGAGCAGCGACAGGGGGATGGCGAGCAGGCTGATGGCGCCGGCCCGCAGGCTGGCGAGGAAGACCAGGGTCACCGCGACCACGAGCAGGGTGCCGTCACGCAGCGCGCTCGTCAGGTTGCTCATCGCGAGCTCGATGAAATCGGCCTGGCGGAACAACCGGGTGTCGAGCTGCATGCCGGCCGGCAGGTCGGCCTGGAGCTCGTCGAGCACGCGGTCGAGCTCGCCCGTCAGGGCCATGGTGTTGACGTCGGGCTGCCGGTGGATGCCGAGGATGACGGCGGGCTCTCCGTTGCGCGATCCGTCCCCCCGCCGCAGGGCGGCCCCGATGCCCACCGTGGCCACGTCGCCGACGCGGATGGGCCGCGTGTCGCGCGCCCCGATGACGGTGGCGGCGATGGCCTCGACGTCGGCGAGCCGGCCCAACCCCTGGATGAGGTACTCCTGGCCGCCCGCCTGCCGGAACCCGGCCGACGTGTTCCGGTTGGCGCGCCGCAGCGCGTCCTCGACCGCGGTCAGCGAGAGTCCGTAGTTGGACAGCCGGTCGGAGTCGACCCGCACCTCGAACTGCCGGCGCTCGCCGCCGAGCACCGTCACCTGGGCGACGCCGGGGGTGGCGAGCAGGCGCCGGCGGATGATCACGTCGGCGGTGGTGCGGAGCTCGATGGGCGAGTGCGCCGTGGACTCCAGCGCCACGAACATGATCTCGCCCATGATCGACGAGACCGGCGCGAGCACCGGCGGCTCGATGCCGTCGGGCAACTGGGGCAGCACCGACGACAGCTTCTCGCTGACGGTCTGGCGGGCGCGGTAGATGTCTTCGCCCCAGTCGAAGTCGACCCAGACCACGGCCAGCCCCACCGCGGTGGCCGAGCGCACGCGGCGTACCCCCGACGCCCCGTTCATCACCGCCTCGATGGGCAGGGTGACCAGCGCCTCCATGTCGGTGGGGGCCATGCCCCGCCCCTCGACGAGCACCGTCACCGTCGGCGCGGTCACGTCGGGCAGCACGTCGACGGGCATCTGGCGCAGGACGACGCCGCCCCAGACGAGGAAGACGCCGGCCCCCGCGATCACCGCGAGCCGGTTGCGCAACGACCAGTGGATGAGTCCGTCCAGCATCAGTGCGTATGTCCGTGGGCCGGGACCTGCGGCGACAGCGCGGCCAGCCGTATCAGCGGCGCCCCCACCGTGACCACCCGGTCGCCCGCCGCCACGTCCCCGATCACCTGCACGTCGGCCCCCTCGCGGTGGCCGAGCCTGACCGGGCGCCGCTCGAAGCTCTCGCCGCCGACCTGGACGAAGACCACGGGCTGGCCGCCGTCGTCGACGATGGCGCTCGCGGGCACGGTGACCGCGTCGGTCCGCGACGCGCCGAAGACGCGGAGGGTGACGGCCTGTCCGATGGCGAGCCGGCGGTCCGGGTTCCGCAGCTCGTAGATGATGGGGACGGTGCGCGCCGACTCGTCGACCACCCGCCCCACCGTCACCAGCCGGTCGAGGGGCACCGGCGCCCCGCCCCCCGGCACCTCGAGCTCGGCCCCGGCGAGGTCGTCGAGACGCGGCAGGGCCGCCTCGGGCAGGGCCCCGACGACGTGCAGGCGGTCGACCGCGATCAGCTTGAACAGCCTCGCGCCCTCGTCGACGCTGGCCCCGGGGGTGGCGGCCGACTCCGCGACGACGCCGCGCATCGGCGCGCGCAGCACGAAGCGGGTGTCCTCGGTGCCCTCGCCCTCGCCCCGCCGCGTCGAGTCGAGCTGGGCGAGATGGGCCTCGGCCGCGGTCAGCCGGGCCTCGGCCGTCTGCGCCGCCAGGCGCGCCTCGAGCCGGCGGCGCGCCGGGAGGGCCCCGACCTCGACCAGCCGCGCGGCCCGCGCGTTCTCGGCCCGGGCCAGCTCGAGGGCGTCGCGCGCCTCGGCCACCGCCAGCTCGAGGGCGGGGCGGTCGTCGGCATGCTCGCTGTGGGGGACGACCTGGGCCAGGGTGTCGCCGCGGCCCACGACGGACCCGACGGGCCGGGGCGGCAGGTCGGCCGCGAGCCGGCCCGCCACCGGGGTCGTCACCTCGGCCTCGCCGCCGGTGCGCGGCCGGATCTCGGCCGGGACGTCGAGGCTGTCGGCCATCGACCGGCTCCGCGCCGCCGCCGTCGCGAAGTCGAGCGACCACTGCTGCTCCTTGAGGAAGGGGACCGACCCGTCGTCCTCCTCGGCCTCGTGCGGCAGCGCCGCCGCCTCGGCCGGCGTCAGCACCCTGACCTCGCCGAGGTCGTGGCGGTCCTGCACCGCCTCGGCGTCGAGCAGCAGCTCGAGGCGGGCGCGCCCGGCGGCGGAGGGGGTGACGTCGATGCCGAAGATGCCGGGGCGGCCCGGCTCGTCGACCTCGAACTCCTCGACCCGCGCGCCGCTCAGGCGCACCGTCGCGCGTCCCTCGAGCAGGGGCTCGAAGGTGGCGAGGTCGGTGAAGTGGATGGCGAACCGGCTCGTGGCCCCCGCGACCAGCGGCGGGAACTCGACGAACAGCTCGCTGCGGTCGGTCCACTGGCTCACCACGACCGGCGCAGGCTCCTCCGCCGCCTCGAGCTCCGCCGGCGGCGCCGACCCGCACCCCGACAGCATCATCGCCGCCGACAGCCACAGTGCGTGAATGGTGTTCCTCATGGCGTCACCTCCCGCCCCGACCGCGCTCGGGCTCGATCGCGGCCCGGCGCGCCGCCGCCGACAGCTCATGGCTCTCCCCTGCCCCCGACGCGCGGTCGAGCTCGATCGCGGCCCGGCGCGCCGCCGACCGGAGGCTCACGGCGTCAGCCCACGTCCCGACGCGCGGTCGAGCTCGATCGCGGCGCGGCGCGCCGCCGCCGACAGGTCGAGCGACCGCAGTTCCGCGCTCAGGGCGACCCGATGGGCGTCGAGCAGCTCCAGGATGCCGAACTCGCCTTCCTCGTAGCCCGCGGTCGCGATGGCCACGAGCTCGGCCGCGCGCGACACCGAGTCGTCCCGATAACGGTCGGCCAGCTCGCGCGCGCCGACCGCCACCGCCGACGCGGCGTGAACCTCCGACGCGATGCGGGCGGCGAGGCTGCGGCGCTCGGCCTCGACCCGCGCCCCGGCCGCCGCCGCCCGCGCCGCCTGCGCCTGGCCGCGGTTGAACACCGGCACGGACAGCGAGGTGGCCACCACGAACCCGGTCTCGGTGGGCCCGAGCACGCCGCTGCGCTTCATGCCGCCCGTGAGCTGGGCGGTGGGCAGCCGCAGGCGCCGCGCCGCGCGCTCCTCCGCCCCCCAACGCTCCACCTCGAGGCCGAGCGCGCGATACTCCGGGCGGCGCTCGGAGAGCCGGTCCGGCGCGACGGCCGGCTCCGCCGGGGCCGGATAGTCGGCGAGGCGGCCCGCGGCGATCAACCCGTCGGGGTCGGTCCCCTCGGCGAAGAAGGCCGCGAGCCGCGCCTGCGCCCGCCGGCGGTCGATGCCGGCGAGCGCGAGGTCGGCGTCGACCTCGGCCACCTCGCCCTCCGCCCGCAGCCGGTCGAAGCGCGAGCCCTCACCCTGCTCCTCGCGCGTCAGCAGCACCGCGATCAGTGCGTCGAGCCGGCCGACGCCGGCCTCGAGCGACCTCGCCCGGTCCTGCGCCAGCAGCAGGTCGGTGAACACGCGGCGCAGCCCCGCCTCGACGGCCAGCAGGCGGGCGTCGACGTCGGCGGCCCGGGCCGAGACCTCGTGCCCGGCCGCTTCGCCCAGCAATCCCCGCCGGCCCCACAGCGGCAGCTCCTGGCTCACGAGGAAGAAGTCGTCGACCGCCGCGCCGGCCGCCTCCCGGGTGTATGCGACGGCCGGGTTGGCGAGCAGAGTGCGCTCGCGGGCGTCCGCCGCGAGCTCGCTCACGCCGAGCCGCAGGGCGGTCACCAGCGGATACTCCGCCCGCCTTCTCGCCACCGCCTCGGCCTCGGTCAGCGACTGTGCGGCGCCCGGCGACGCGAGCGCCATGCACAGACCGGCCAGCAGCCACCGTCGAGCCATATCGTCGTCTCCTGCCGTAACGCCGCGCGCCGGGACCGGGCGTGAACTCCCGGCGTCAGGAATGCCGCGGCCACCGGAGCCTGCACCGCGCGGCGCTCCTGCGGACCGGGGCGCGCTGGCCCCGCGTCGGGGGTGGCGGATCGGCCGGCGCGTCTGCGTGCGCGCTCCCTGCCCGACCGGGACCCGGCCGGGCACGGCGCCAGACTCGCGACGGAGGGCCCGCGCGTCAGGACCCCGGCCCGGTCGGTGTCGTCTCGCCGGGCGTCCCGTACCCCAACCGGTACCAGACCGGGCACAGCGCCACCCCCACCGCGAGCAGCCCGCCGATCCAGAGCGGGCGGGCGGGGACCCAATCGGGGACGGGGCTGCCGACCAGCCACGTCCCGAGCCCGACGAGCAGGCAGAACAGGGTCGCCGAGCACAACGCCATGGCCGCGACGGCGCGCCCGAGCCGCCGCGCCCCGTCCGCGCCGGCCCCGCCGCCGTCGACCGCTCGGGCCATCGGCCCCCAGAAGCCGACGGGCCGCACGCGCCGGTAGAAGGCGGCCAGCCGCGCCGGGTCCTCGGGCGCGGTGAAGCGAATGGCGGCCAGCGCCGCCGCCGTCGACGCCGCCGCCGCCACGAGCAGCCGCAGCGGCTGCTGGTCGTCGTCGAGGAACAAGATGAGCAGCGGAGCTACCGCGCACGATACCACCATCGCGGCGATCTCGGCCCAGGCGTTCATCCGCCACCAGATCCAGCGCAGCACCAGCACCACCCCGAGCCCCGCCCCGAAGAGCAGGTTGATCTGCCACGCCTGGTTGATGGAGGTGAGCCGGGTCATGATGCCGAGGGCGATCACCAGCGTCAGCACCGCCGCGGCGCGGGCCACCCACACCAGGGCGCGGCCGCTCGGTTCGGTCCCGAGCCACGCCCGGCAGATGAACCGCCTGTAGATGTCGTTGGTCCAGTACGACGCCCCCCAGTTGAGGTGGGTGTCGACGGTCGAGGCGAGGGCCGCGAGCATGCCCGTCAGCATGAGGCCGCGCACCCCGGCGGGCAGCAGCTCGGCCATGCCGCGGACATAGGTGGCCTCGCGGTCGGCCTGCACGAAGCCCGGGGCCAGCCCCGGGTCGGGGGGGAAGAGCACCAGCAGCCCGACCCCCAGGGGCAGCCACAGCAGGCTGCGCACCAGCACCTGGGAGAACGTGAACACCACCGCCGCGGTCTTCGCGTCGCGGTCCGTGCGGCACGCCATCGACCGCTGGGCGAGGTAGCCGCTGCCGTCCGACACCGCGTTGATGAGCCACAGCAGACCCAGCAGCGAGAGGACCGTCAGGGTGACGTCCTTGCCGTGCCCCGGCGTGAACGCGAGGATCTCGTCGGGCCGGATGCCGCCCGGCCCGCCCGCCGCGAACGTCTCCTGCACCCGCCCGGGCAGCGCGCCGAGGCCGCCCGCCTCGGCCACGACGAACGCCGCGAACGCCACCGTCCCCGCGCCCATGACCGCGATCTGCCCCATGTCGGTGGCGACCACCCCGCGCAGCCCCCCGGTCGCCGAGTAGAACGCCACCACGACCAGGATCAGGACCAGCGACAGCAGGTTGTTGGCGGTCTTGACCCACACCTCGGGGTCGTCCGCGCCCCCGATGGCGAGGGGCGTGCCGACCGCCTCGACGAGGACGACGACCGGCTCGAACAGCCCGCCGGGCAGCCACGCGTGCCACAGCAGGAAGGGCTCGGCGATCTTCGCGGCCGCGAAGAGCACCCACGCCAGCGTGACGCAGTTGATGACGGTGCCGAAGTAGAACGCCTTGACGCCGCGCAGCACCGCCGCCGGCGCGCCGCCGTAGCGCACCTCCGTCAGCTCGGCGTCGGTCACCACCCCGGCCCGGCGCCACGCCCCGGCCAGCACGAAGCCGAGGAGGAGGAAGGTGACCCCGAAGATCCAGAGCTGCCACAGACCGAAGATGCCCGCGGTGGCGATGATGCCGGTGACGAGCAGCGGCGTGTCGGCCGCGAACTGCGTCGCCGCCATGCTGAGGCCGGCCTTCCAGCCCGGGAGGGTCCGGCCCGCGAGGAAGTACTCGTCGAGGTTCTTCGACGCCTGCCGGCGGTGGCGGACGCCGGCGCTGACCGCATAGGCCACGAAGGCCAGCACGATGAGGGCGTCGACGGGATGCACGCGTCCATCCTGCCGCGGGACGGCCCCGAGCGGGTCAGGCCGTGCCGCGGTCGTGGGGCCGGACCACCCAGACCGCGGCGGCCGGGGGGTCGCTCTTCGCGAGGTCCGTCTCGAGGCGCACGTACTCCTCGAACGCGAGCCACTGCCGGTCGGTCCAGCGCCGCCGGTGGCTCCGCGGCTGGGCGGCGAGCTCCGCCCCGTCGGTGCCGGTGTACGCCGGCGGCTGCTTGCGGACGCTGGACCGCGCCACGCGGCGCGCATCGACCGCAACCGCGTCCGTCACCTCGTGCGTCGGCAGCGGCACTGGGACGTACTCGACGCCGCTCTCGTCTCGATAGATCACGCTGCCATTCTACGCGCCATCGGCCGGCGGCCGGGTCATGATTCGCCGGGCGCGGCGCCGGCCCGGGTGCTCGACCGGCGGGGCCGTGCGCGCGGCGGCGATTCGGCGGGCGCGATGCGGGTCGGCAGCCCGGCCGGCGGCGGCCAGCGCGCCGCGCCGCCGGCCGCACCCGGCGGCGATTTGACAGCGGACCCGGCTTGTCCGACGATGGGATCGGTGTTGATCCGCGCGAGGGCGCGGCGGTCTCCGGTCGATACGGGGCGGACCGGCGGCCGGTCGGGTTGGGACCCGACGCGACGATGGCTCGCCCCGAGAAGGAGGTGATCCCGTGGACGACTATGGCAGCGGTTCTGCGGAGGTGGCGTCCTCGTAGGGACCTCCAGCGCACACGCGGCGCCGGGACCCCGCGCGGGGTAACCCAACGTCGCTGACGCAGACCGACCTGGGCCCCGGTTCCCTCATGGGAACCGGGGCTTTTTCGTTCTCGGGCCGCAAGCCCCGGCGCGGAACGCGGGCCGCCCCAGCTCGTTGCCTTCGTGCAGGAAGACGCGGCGTTCCCCCGCGCGCCCTCAGAAGTAGCGCAGCCAGGCAAGATCCCGGCGCCTCCGCTTCCAGCGGGCGAACGCTCGGGTCGGAAAGTAGAGCGGCGCGACGAGGGCGGCGGCCAGGAGCCACAGGACTCCCAGGTTCGGGACGCTCAGGTACTCGCCCTGATTCGGCCCGAACAGGGCATAGGCGACGAGGTACCCCGCCTTCAGCACGTACAGATGGAGCACGTAGAAGAACATCGGCGCCGCCCCGAAGGTCGCGGTCGCCGCGGTCATTCGCCGGTCCTCGGTCGCTTCGAACAGCGCCAGCAGCACCGCCCCGGCCCCCAGCGTCGCGAGCAGGAACAACAGGGACGGCGGGTACTTGGTGAGAGACAGGAAGCTCGTCAACGTCGTCAGCGCGTCCGGGGCCACGAACCAGGGAGCGTCCCCGTACACGTTCAGCCAGCGTATCGCCGCGAAGGCGGCGAGCAGGGCGGCGCCCAGCGTCAGCAGACGGCGCACCGTGCTTCCCTCCGCCCGGATGCGCGCGAACCACGGCCCCATCGCGTAGCCGAGGACGATGACCCCGATCCACGGGAGGACGGGATAGCTCGTCCGCGCCGTGACGCCGGCCCCGAGCTCGATGATGTCGCGCTGGTGCAGGATGGCCCAGGGGACGAAGAACGGGGACTCCGTCGAGAGGACGACGCCGTCGAGGAGGTTGTGCCCCGCGACCAGCACCAGCCCCACCGCGAGCTGCCAGGGCCGGCTCAGGTGCAGCAGCCCCGCGAGCGCGATCATGCAGATGCCGATGCACCAGATCACCTGGAGGAAGAACCTCGAGGGAGGAAACTCCGCCGTCCACGCGAACCCGACGACGGTGAGCTCGAGCAGCACGAGGAACGCGCCGCGCTCGAGCAGGAACACCGACGTCTCCCGCCGCGTGTGGGTCGAGCCGTGGAACCAGGCCCCGAGCCCGGTCAGGGCGATGAAGACCGGCGCGCAGACGTGGCTCGCCGAACGGGTGAAGAACAGCCCCGGCGGCGTCGTCAGGACGTCCACCGGATCGCCGACCTGCGCGTGCAGGTAGACCGTCTCGCGCACGTGGTCCACCAGCATCAGCAGCATGACGAGCCCCCGAAGGGCGTCGATGCTCGCGACTCGCCTTCCCGTCATGGGGTCATTCTCGCACCAACGGCGTGCCGAGCGGCCGGCCGCGGCTGACCGTGCCACCGTGTTCCGCCTCGAACGTCCCAGGTCGCCGGTCCACCTGGCTGGCCGGCGATCCGTCCGAAACACGGATTGTCCGTGAAGCGGGTATCCTTGAGGAGGGTTCCTGCCGAAAGAACAGGTGGGAGCGTGTGGCGCAACGTGGAGGTACGGCCGGTGACGAGTCGACTCTCGGTGATCGCGGGTTGCTTCGGACTGTTTTGCGTTCCCGTCGTCACCGCGGCCCAGCCCCCGGACGCCGACGCCCTCGACGCGGCGCCGGCCGCCAGCACCCTCGACGCGGCCCGCGAGGTCGGCCCCCGCGAGCCGGCCCCCGATGTCGGCACTCTCGACGCGGCCCCTGACTTCGGCGCCCCCGGTGCGCCCGGCGCCCCTGCCGCGCACCGGATCATCGACCGCGCTCTCGAGCAGGCCGTCGAGCAACGGGCGGTGGCGTTCGATCTCGGCTTCGAGTACTTCACCGACGGCCGGGTCGAATCGCTCGACGGGGACGGGCGCGTGACCGACACCGAGAAGACCCGAAACCGTCACTATCCCCTCGAGGGTCATTTCTACTCTGAGGTGATCGGGCGCGACGACCAGCCCCTCGACGACGACGAGGCCCGCGACGAGCGGAAGAAGAGGTCCGACTTCGTCCGCGAGGCGAGGCGCCACGCCGAGCGGGGCGAGCGCTACCAGCCGGACGAGATGCGCGTCGACTTCGACCGCGAGCTGATGGACCGCTACGTGGCCACGCTCGTCGGCACCGATGTCGTCGACGGCGTCGTCTGCTGGGTCATCGGGTTCGAGCCCCGCGAGGGTCGGTTGCCGAACGACCGGCGGCTCGACGGGGCCCTGAACCGCTCCACCGGCCGCCTCTGGATTGCGCGGCACGACTACGGCGTGAGGCGGGCCGAGTTCGAGATGCAGCGCCCCGTCCGCTGGCTGTGGGGAATGGCCGGCACCCTCCGCCGCGCGACCGGCCAGCTCGATTTCCGCCGAATCGAATCGGGCCTCTGGATTCCCGATCGGACCCTCGTCGAGATCGAGCTGGGCGTGTTCTTCGGCCTGAAGACGATACGGCGCCGCATCCGCAACGACTGGATCGACCCCCCGGCGGCCGACCTGGACGCGGTGACCGCGCTGCGCTGAGCGGCCGGGCCCGGGGCCGCCGGATCGACGTCGATGAGTCTGCCGCTGAAGAGCTGGCTGGATCGGGCCAACGAGCCCGACTGCGACTTCCCGATTCGGAATCTGCCGTACGGCGCGTTCGGCCGGGGCACGGAGAGGCCACGGTGCGGGGCGGCGATCGGCGACGCGGTCCTCGACCTGGCCGTGCTCGAGGCGGAGGGCGTGCTCGACGCCGGCGGGCCCGCGCCCGTCTTCGGCGGGCCGGGGCTGAACGACTTCATGGCCCTCGGACCGCGGGCCTGGTCCGCGGTCCGGGCGCGGCTCACGGAGCTCCTGGCGGCGGGCGGCGACCCGAGGCTCGAGCGCGACGCCGCCCTCCGCGAGCGCGCGCTCGTTCCGCGGCGCGACGTCCGGCCCGCGCTGCCGTTCGCGGTCGCCGGGTACACCGACTTCTACGCGTGCCGCCAGCACGCGTTCAACGTCGGCACGATGTTCCGCGGCCCCGACAACGCGCTGCCGCCCAACTGGCTGCACGTCCCCATCGGCTACAACGGCCGCGCGTCGACGGTGGTGGTGAGCGGGACGGGCGTGCGCCGGCCGCTGGGGCAGACGAAGCCCCCGGGCGACGACGTCCCGCGCTTCGGGCCGAGCCGCCGCCTCGACATCGAGCTCGAGCTGGGCGCCGTCGTCGGGGCCGCCAACCCCATGGGACGGCCGGTGAGCGTGGCCGAGGCCGACGAGATGATCTTCGGCTACGTGCTCCTCAACGACTGGTCGGCGCGCGACATCCAGGCGTGGGAGTACCAGCCGCTGGGCCCCTTCCAGGCCAAGGCGTTCGCGACGTCCATCAGCCCGTGGGTCGTGACGAAGGCGGCGCTCGAGCCGTTCCGGGTGGCGGCGCCGGACCGCGAGCGCCCGCTGCTGCCGTACCTCCACGAGCCGGGCCCGATGCTGTACGACATCGAGCTCGAGGTGGACATGCGCCCCGCGGGGGCGGACGCGGCGACGACGATCGCGCGGACCAACTACCGCCACATGTACTACTCGTCGGCCCAGCAGCTTGCCCATCACGCGGTCGGCGGCTGCCGGATGAACGTGGGCGACCTGCTGGGGTCGGGGACCGTGTCGGGCCCCGGGAAGGGACAGTACGGATCGCTGCTGGAGCTGTCCTGGGGAGGCAGGGACCCGATCGTCCTGGACTCGGGAGAGACCCGGAGCTTCGTCGAGGACGGCGACACGATGACCCTCCGGGGCTGGGCCCGGGGCGACGGCCATCGCATCGGCTTCGGCGCCTGTAGCGGCAAGGTCCTTCCGGCCCCGAACCCGCCAAGCCAGTGAGGACTACGCGGTGACCAGAGCGTTCGCGTCCACGGGCGACCTGACCGAGAAGACGATCACCTTCTCGGAGATCGCCCGGGATCTCTATACCTACACGACCGAGGGCGACCCGAACACGGGCGTCATCATCGGCGACGACTCGGTGATGGTCATCGACACGCAGGCCACGCCGGTGATGGCGCAGCAGGTGATCGACCGCGTGCGCGGCGTGACCGACAAGCCCATCAAGTACGTCACCCTGAGCCACTACCACGCGGTGCGGGTCCTCGGCGCCTCGGTCTACGGGGCGAGCGAGATCATCGCGTCGGAGGCCTGCCGCGCGATGATCCGGGAGCGCGGGCAGGAGGACTGGGACAGCGAGTACGCGCGCTTCCCGCGGCTGTTCCGGGCGGCCGGGTCGGTCCCGGGGCTGACGTGGCCGACCCTCACGTTCCGCCGCCGCATGACGCTCTACCTCGGCCGCCGCCGCGTCGACCTGGCGTGGCTCGGGCGGGCCCACACGGCCGGCGACATCGTCGCCTGGGTGCCCGACGCGGGCGTCATGTTCAGCGGCGACATCGTCGAGTACCGGTCGGCCTGCTACTGCGGCGACGGCCACTTCGGCGACTGGCCGGCGACGCTGGCCGCCGTCCGGGGCTTCGCGCCGGACGCGCTGATGCCCGGCCGCGGGGACGCCCTCGTGGGGCCGGACAAGGTTGGGGAGGCGCTGCACCTGACCGCGGACTTCCTGAGAAGCACGTACCGCCCGGTGGCGCGGGTCGCCGCGCGGGGCGGCAGCCTCAAGGAGGCGTTCGAGGCCTGCCGCGCCGCCTGCGATGCCCGGTTCTCGGACTACGCCATCTACGAGCACTGCCTCCCGTTCAACGTGGCCCGCGCCTACGACGAGGCGCTCGGCATCGACACCCCGCGCATCTGGACGGCCGAGCGCGACCGGCGCATGTGGGCCGAGCTGCAGGGCGATGGATAGCAACGTGGCCGGCGCCCGCGACCGGGCGCTCGGCATCGGCACCCCGCGCATCCGGACGGCCGGGCGCGAGCGGCGCATGTGGGCCGAGCTGCAGGGCGATGGATAGCAGGAGTGACGCGGCGTCCGCCCCTCCGCCGCTCTATCCCTACCGGCGCTCGCCGGACCAGGACGCCGACCCCGTCGCGTTCCACCCCGTCGTGGTGGTCGGCGCGGGCCCGATCGGGCTCGCCGCCGCCATCGACCTCGCGCTGCACGACGTGCCCGTCGTGGTGCTCGACGACAACGACCGCGTGAGCGGCGGCTCGCGCGCCATCTGCTTCGCCAAGCGGCCCCTGGAGATCCTCGACCGGCTGGGTTGCGGCGACCGCCTCGTCGAGAAGGGCGTGACGTGGAGCCGGGGGAAGGTCTTCTTCGACCGCCGGCAGGTCTACCGGTTCGACCTGCTGCCCGAGGCGGGCCACAAGCGGCCGGCCTTCGTCAACCTGCAGCAGTACTACTGCGAGCGGTATCTCGTCGAGCGGCTGCGCGCCCTCGAGCGCCTCGGCAAGCCCGTCGAGCTGCGGGGACGCCACGAGGTCGTCGGCGTCGACCCGCGCCCCGACGGGGTTGGGGTGGAGGTCGCCACCCCGGACGGCGCATACCGCCTCGAGGCGGGCTGGCTCCTCGCCTGCGACGGGGCCGGCTCGCCGGTGCGGCGCCTGCTCGGCGCCGACTTCGTCGGCCGGGTCTTCGAGGACAACTTCCTCATCGCCGACGTCGTCATGGAGGCGGACTTTCCGACCGAGCGGTGGTTCTGGTTCGACCCCCCGTTCAACCGCGGGCAGTCGGCGCTCCTCCACAAGCAGCCCGACCACGTCTGGCGCATCGACCTCCAGCTCGGCCGCGGCGTCGACCGCGACGAGCAGCAGAAGCCCGAGAACGTCGTCCCCCGGCTGCGGGCGATGCTGGGCCCCGACGTGCGCTTCGAGCTCGAGTGGGTGTCGGTCTACTCCTTCCAGTGCCGCCGCATGGAGCGGTTCCGGTACGGCCGCGTCATCTTCGCCGGCGACGCGGCCCACCAGGTGTCGCCGTTCGGGGCGCGCGGCGCCAACAGCGGCTTCCAGGACACCGACAACCTGTGCTGGAAGCTCAAGCTGGTCATCGAGGGTCTCGCGCCCGAGCGCCTCCTCGACAGCTACGACCACGAGCGCGTCCAGGCCGCCGACGAGAACCTCGTCGCCTCGACGCGGTCGACCGACTTCATCACCCCCAAGTCGGAGACGAGCCGCCTCTTCCGCGACGCCGTGCTCGACCTGTCCGAGGGCCTGCCCTTCGCCCGGCCCCTCGTCAACTCGGGCCGCCTGTCGGTGCCGTGCGTGCACGACGGCTCGCCCCTGAACGGCCCCGACGACCCCGCCCTCCCGCGGCGCACGCGCCCCGGCGCGCCGGCGGCGGACGCGCCGCTCGGAAACGGCTGGCTCGTCGACGCCCTCGGCGGCCGCTTCCGGCTCCTGGCCATCGACACACCGGCGCCCGCCCAGCTCGAGGTCGACGGGCTGCCGGTCGACATCCTGCATCTCGACGCCGCGGCGGCCCCGTCGGACGCGTTGCGCGAGCGCTACCTGGGCGGCGCGGCCTCGGCCGTCTACCTGATCCGTCCCGACCAGCACGTCGCCGCGCGTTGGGCGTCGTTCAACGAGGCGGCGGTCTCGCGGGCGCTGCGGACCGCGGTGGGGCGCCCGGCATGACTAGGCGCTGGGCGTCGTTCGACGAGGCGGCGGTCTCACGGGCGCGGCGGGCAGCGGTGGGGCACCCGGCATGAGCAGGCTTCGTACCGGGCCCAACATCGACGATCCGGACGGCTTCTACGAGGAGCTGCTGTCGCTGCACGAAGGCCGGTCCAAGAAAGAGAGCGACGCCGTCAACGCCCGGTTGGTGCTGATCCTCGCCAACCACATCGGCGACCGGGAGATCCTGCGCGAGGCTTTCCGGGCCGCCGGGTCTCCGACGGACCGCGACGGCGAGGGCGGCCCGCGGCGCGATTCCCCGACGGAGAAAGGACCCCGATGAAGCTCGAACGGATCCACCACGTGGCCTACCGCTGCAGGGACGCCAAGGAGACCGTCGACTGGTACGTGAAGAACCTCAACATGGACTTCGTGCTGGCCATCGCCGAGGACCGCGTCCCGTCCACGCAGGAGCCCGACCCCTACATGCACGTCTTCCTCGACGCCGGGCAGGGCAACGTGCTCGCCTTCTTCGAGCTGCCCACGAAGCCCGAGATGGGGCGCGACCCCAACACGCCGGAGTGGGTGCAGCACATCGCCTTCAAGGTGAAGGACCGCGAGACCCTGCTCGCGTTCAGGGCGCGGCTCGAGGCCAACGGCGTCGACGTGCTCGGGGTGACCGACCACGCCATCTTCCACTCCATCTACTTCTTCGACCCCAACGGACACCGCATCGAGCTCGCGTGCCCCGACCCGGAAGATCTGGCCAAGCTGGCCAGGCTCGACGAGGTGAAGTGGGATATGCTCCGCGAGTGGTCCGAGACGAAGCGCGCGCCGAAGCACGCCGCCTGGATGCACCGAAAGGAGCTCGACGAGTGAGCCGGCGGACCGGCCGCGCGCGCGTGGCCCTGCTCGCGCTCGCGGCCGCCCTGGCCGGCGCGGCCGCGGCCCACGCCCAGTCGCCCGCGGCCCACGCCCGGACCGAGCTGGTGATGTCGTCGTGGCTCCCGCCGCGGCACCCCATCGTCGCCAACGCCTTTGTGCCCTGGATCGAGCAGATCGAGGCGGTGACCGAGGGCCGGGTGACGGTGCGTCTGCTGGCGAGGCCGCTCGGCTCGCCGCCGTCGCACTACTACCTGGCCGTCGACGGCATCGCCGACCTGACCTACGGCCTCCACTCGTTCACCCGGGACAACCGGTTCCCGCGGTCGCGCTTCGCCCAGTTCTCGTTCATCGGCGACGACGCGGCGGCGGGCTCGCGCGCGTTCTGGCGGGTGTACGCCGGCCGGCTCGACGCCCAGGCCGAGCACGAGGGCGTCAAGCTGCTGGGCCTCTTCGTCCACGGCCCCGGCATCCTCTACAACAACGTCCGGCGCATCCAGCGTCCCGCCGACCTCGCGGGACTGAAGATACGTACCCCCGGCGGCTACGTCGCCGACCTCATGGACGGGCTCGGCGCGACGACCCTGTTCATGGACAGCGGCGACGTCTACCAGAAGCTCTCGCGCGGCGTCATCGACGGCCTCACCATGACCTGGGAGGCGTCGACCGCCTTCCGCCTGACCCCCCACCTCCGCTACGCCATGCGGGTGCCGGGAGGCGTCTACAACACCACCTGGTACGTCGTCGCCAACGAGGCCGCGTGGCGGAAGATCTCGGCGCGGGACCGGGCGGCCATCGAGGCCGTCTCGGGAGAGGCGCTGGCCGATCTGGTGGGCCGCGCGTGGAACGACGCCGACACGCGGGCCCTCGAGGTGCTCCGCGCGGCGGGCATCGACATCTACGACGCGCCGCCCGCCATGCTCGAGGCCATCCGGTCGCGGGCGCGGGAGCACGAGGCCCGGTGGACGGAGAGGGTAGCGACCCGGGGCTTCGACGGCCGGGCCGCCCTCGCCGCCCTGCGCCGCGGCGCGGGCATGGGCCGGTAGCGCCGTGCCTTCCTCCAGGACCCCGCTGCTCCGCGCGCTCGACGTCATGCGCGCCCGCGCGACTTTGGGGACCTCGCCCGGCTCCTCGAGGAGCCCGCTGCTCCGCGCGCTCGATCTCTGGCTCGGCGGGTGCTGCGCGTTCCTGCTGATGGGCCTCGCGGCCCTCACGGTGGTCGACGTCGTCGGCCGCTACGTCCTCACCGCCCCCCTGCCCGGCGCCTTCGAGCTCACCGAGCTCATGCTCGGGGCGCTCGTCTTCGCGGCCCTGCCGCTCGCGACGATGACGGGAGAGCACGTCGCCGTCGACGCGCTCCACGACGCTTCGCCGCCCCGCCTCCGGACCGCGATGGCGTGGCTCGGCGGCCTCGCGTCGGCGGCCGCTCTCTGGGTGATCGCGTGGCGGCTTGCGGTCTACAGCGTGCGGCTCGGCGCCGACGAGGCGGTGACCGACGCGCTCCTCGTGCCGCTCGCGCCCCTCGGCTGGTTCGCGGCCGCCATGGCGGCCCTCAGCGGCCTGCTCGCCGTCGCCAGGCTCGCGGCGCCGTCGGCGCGGAGCGCCTCGTGACCGCGTCCCTCATCGGATTCGCGGCCCTCCTCGCGCTCGTCTTCCTGCGGGTGCCCATCGCGTTCGCGATGGCCGCGGTCGGCGCCGTGGGCTTCGCCCTGCTGCGAAGCTGGCCCGCGGCGTGGGCGATGGTCGGGAACGTCGCCTTCGAGACCGGCCTCTCCTACTCGCTGTCGGTCGTGCCGCTGTTCATCCTGATGGGCAACCTGCTGACCATCTCGGGCGTGAGCCACGGCCTGTACGCCGCCGCCAACGCCCTGCTCGGGCGGGTGCGCGGCGGGCTCGCCATGGCCTCGGTGGTCGCCTGCGGCGGGTTCAGCGCGGTCTGCGGCTCGTCGCTCGCCACCGCGGCCACGATGTCGAAGGTCGCCATGCCCTCCATGCGGCGCTACGGCTACGCCGACAGCCTCGCCACCGGCTCGATCGCGGCGGGGGGCACGCTGGGCATCCTGATTCCGCCGAGCGTCATCCTCATCGTCTACGGGCTGCTGACCGAGGCCGACATCGGCCGCCTCTTCATCGCCGGCGTGGTACCGGGCATCGTGGGGGTCGTCTTCTACGTCGCCGCGGTGGCGGTGGTGGTTCGGCTCGATCCCGCCGCCGCCCCGCGCACCGAGCACCGCGAGCCGTTCTCGGGCCGCGAGCGCTTCGGGGTCGCGGCGGTGGCCGGCCTGTTCGTCCTGATCCTCGCCGGCATCTACGGCGGCCTGTTCACGCCCACCGAGGCGGCGGGGGTCGGCGCGGGCGCCGCACTGGGCATCACCGTGCTGGCCGGCGGGGTGACGGCCCGCCGGCTGTTCGACGCGTGCGTCCAGACCGCGCGGACCACGGCGATGATCTTCGCGATCCTCATCGGCGCGGAGATCTTCTCGAACTTCATCAACTTCGCGGGGCTGCCCGAGGCCCTGGCCGCGTGGATCGGGTCTCTCGGGGTGAACGCCTGGGTGGTGATGGCCGGCATCGTCCTCATCTACCTGGTGCTCGGCTGCGTGCTCGAGAGCCTGTCGATGATCCTGCTGACGGTCCCCGTCTTCGCCCCCCTGATGTTCGAGCTCGACTTCGCCTCGACGGCCCTCGCGACCCCCGACGCGGCCCTCATCTGGTTCGGCATCGTGGTGGTGGTCGCGACCGAGATCAGCCTCATCACCCCGCCCGTCGGCCTCAACGTGTTCGTCCTGCGCAACGTCCTGCCCGACGTGCCCCTGAACACCATCTTCCGCGGGGTCGTGCCCTTCTGGATCGCCGACATCCTGCGGCTGCTCGTGCTGATTGCGTTCCCGTTCCTGTCGCTCTGGCTGGTCGGGCTGATGTGAGCGAGGAGGGTGCGCCCCGATGAGCTCTCTGGCCGACGTCTTCCGCGTGCTGAACCGGATGCGCGACGAGGGAGTCGTGGCGCAGTACGCCGTCGGCGGCGCGACTGCGGTCCTCTTCTACGCCGAACCGACCCGCACCTACGATCTCGATGTGTTCGTCACCCTGCGAGCAGTCGGCGAGGACGTGCTCGCGCCGTTGTCGCGCGTCTACGAGTGGGCGCGAGAGCAAGGGTTCGGCCTGCAGGCCGAGCACCTGCTCGTCGCAGGCGTCCCCGTACAGCTTCTGCCGGCCTACAATCCCCTTGTGGAAGCCGCGCTCGCGACCGCTCGGCTGCACGACTACGCCGGCGTCCCGGTCAGCGTCGTGGACGCCGACCACCTGGTTGCCCTGGCCTTGCAGGCCGGCGGCGCCCGGCGGCGCGAGAGGGCCTGGCAGCTCCTGGAGGCGGGCGCCGTGGACCGGGAGCGGCTGCGACAGATCCTGACCACCCACGCCATCGCGGCGGAGCTCCCGGACGATGCCTGAGCAGATGCCGGAGAAGGTGAGGGACCTCCTGGAACGAAAGCGGGCCTGGCACCGCGCACAGGCCGCGGCGCCGTTGCAGGAGAAGGTGCGCGTCCTCCTGGAGCTGCAACGGCAGGACCTGCCGCTCATCGCCCGCCGCCGTCCGCTACGGCCCTGGGAGCGGCCCTGGGACGTGACGCCGTAGGGCGCCCCCTCAGGAAGGCGCCATCACCCGCAGCACGTCACCGGACGGCGATGGCCGCAGCCGCCACCCGGGCACGGCGGTCACGCCCGGCGTCACCTCGAAGGGGCTCGCCGCCGTGCAGGCGACGAAGCCGGCCGCGACGGCGCTACCGTAGAGGGCGCGCAGGCGTCCGATGCCCGCCGCGTCCCCGGCATCGGGACGCTCCTTCCACTTGCACTCGACCGGCACGAGCCGCTGGTCGGCCTCGATGAGCAGATCGACCTCGCGGCCGGTCCGATCCTGCCAGAACCAGAGCTGCAGGGCCGGCGCGAACCAGTCGCGATAGCGGATCCACTGGCCTACCACGTGGTTCTCCCAGAACGCGCCGATGGCCGTCGCGCCGAGGAGCGCGCCGGCGGACTGGAACCCGGCGAGGTAGGCGGCCAGTCCGGTGTCGGCGAAATAGAGCTTGGGGCTCTTGACGAGGCGCTTGCCGAGGGACCGGTGATACGGCTCGAGCAGCACGATCTGGCCCGAGGTCACCAGCACGCTGATCCACTCCCGCGCGGTCGTGGGAGAGACGCCGACGTCCCGTCCGAGATCCGACATGTTCAGGAGCTGCCCGGTGCGCGCGGCGCAAGCGCGAAGGAAGCGCTCGAAGTCGCGCAGCCGCGCGACGTTGAGCAGGTTGCGGACGTCGCGCTCAAGGTAGGTCGCCACGTAGCCCTGGTACCATCGGTCGCGGGCCGGCGCCGTGTCGGGAGGCGCCCAGAGGCCGGGATAGCTGCCGCGCCACAGGAACTCCGACGGCTCGTGCGCCGCCGCCAGCTCCGGGACCGACAGCCATTCGTCGGCCGACAGGCCGAGCAGCGGCACCACGGCCGCCCGGCCCGCGAGGCTCTCGGAGACCGACTGCATCAGCGGGAACGTCTGCGAGCCGGTGAGCAGGTATTGTCCGGGCTCGCGGCGCCGGTCGACGCGCGCCTTGACGTCGCGGAGCAGTCCGGGCGCGTACTGGATCTCGTCGAGTATCACCGGGGGGCGATGCGTGTCGAGGAATTCCCCCGGGCGGGTCTCCGCCGCCTCCGCGTTCTGGCCGGCGTCCAGCGCGACGAACCGGTGCGCCGGAAAGGACCGCTCCAGCAGGGCGGTCTTGCCGACCTGCCGGGGGCCGGTGAGCACCACGACCGGGAACGAGTCGGCCAGGCGCCGCAACTCGGGGTCGAGGCCGCGCGGAATCCACATGCCTGGGCAATTTTAAGGTGGAGCCGTGAAATTGTCACGCCGACAGCATTCGACCAGCGGAGGGCCACTCGACGATGCCGACGAACGAACCGCTCAGGCGGGACCTCCTGGGGATGGCCCGGCTGGACCGCGTCACGCGGGCCGAACTCGCCGCCTCGGGCAAGCTGTTCGACGCCGGCTACGAGCCTCGGATGGCGCGTGTCCACGCCCGGAACGCGCAACGCCTGCGGCGAGTGATCGAGTCCGTCGGATGGCCGGGCACGGACCTCGTCGGTCGTGACGGCGCCGAGGCGGCCTGGCTGGTGCTGCAGCACGCGATCGCCGAGCCCGACCTGCTCCGCCGGGCGTTGCCTCTCATCGAGACGGCCGCGAGGGAAGGAAGGGCGGACCCTGCCCACGCGGCCATGCTCGAGGACCGGATCCGGTTCTTCGAAGGCCAGCCCCAGCGCTACGGCACCCAGCTCGATTGGGACGCCGAGGGGAATCTCTCGCCGGGCGAGGTGGAAGATCCGCGGCGGCTGGCCGAGCGCCGACTCGCCGCCGGCCTCCCGCCGCTGGAGGAGCAGATCGCCAAGGCGCGCGGCCGGGCGACGGCCGAGGGGGAGCGGCCGCCGGCAGATCGCCAGGCCTACGCGAGGGCGCGGGACGAATGGGCGGCGAGGGCTGGCTGGCGCGCCGGCTGAGCCTCACTTCCCTCCGGCAGGATGCGTCCACGGTGGAACACTTCGTCGCGGCGGGTCGATTGTCCGGCAGCGCCAACCGGCCCGGCTCCACCAAGACGGCCGGGCCGGGCGAGGGGTCAGAAGGCGATCTCCAGGAGGTCTCGTCCGACGATGACCTCGCCCGCGAAGTGGGGGCGGACGGCCTCGAGCCAGACCTCCGGCCGATCGAACTCGGGAAGGCCCGACGGTACGAAGTGCGTGAGCACGAGCCGCCCGACGCCGGCCCGCGCCGCGACCCGCCCCACGTCGTCGGGCGTCGTGTGGGCCTCGACGATGTGGCGCAGGAGCGTCTCGTTGCCGGGGTCGATGCGCTCCACGATGGCGGCGGCGCCCTCGATGCTGACGACCTCGTGCACCAGGACGTCGGCCCCCGTCGCGAGCTCGACGAGGGCGTCGCTCATGGTCGTGTCGCCCGAGAACACGACCGAGCCGCTGCCGGTGTCGACCCGGTAGGCGTAGGACGGCGCGGCCGCCCCGTGCGGGACCTCGGCGGCGGTCACGACGACGTTCTCGTCCCGGTAGACGGGCCCGTCGCCGGCGATGTCGTGGGCCCGGATCAGTTCTCCCAGCACCGGCCGGCCCTCGTCCACGACGCGAAGCCGGACGTCCCAGTCCACGTACTCGAGATACGACCGCGTGATCTGCTCCAGCGGCGGCGGGCCGTAGGTGGCCACCGGCCGCCGCAGGCCGCTGGCCCAGGCCCGAAGCAGCAGCGTGCCGTAGTCGGCGTTGTGGTCGGAGTGGTGATGGGTGATGAAGACGGCCCGCAGGGCGGTGACGGGCAGGCCGGCGAGGGCCATCTGCCTCGCGACGCCGTCGCCGGCGTCGACGACGTAGACGGCGCCGTTCACCACCAGCGCGTTCGCCGGCTGGGCGCGGGACGCCTTGACGGCCGGTCCGCCGCCGGTGCCGAGCAGGACGAGCCGGTGGGGGCGCTCCTGGCCCGACGGAAGGGCCGCAGTCAACAGAGCCGCAACGCAGACCGCGATCGCGAGACGGCGGGAGAAGAGACCGTTGCTCATGAGACCTCTTTCCGCAGGCGGCGGCGGAGCGTCATCGGTCCACTTGGCCGCGAAGGGCATTCAGTCGGCCTTGCCGCCGGTCCCGAAGCTGCGCAACCACCTTGCTCGCGGGTTGCACTTGGCCGGCCTCGATCTGCCGATTGCCCAGCGCCAGCATCTTGAGCAGAGCCACGCTCTCCCGCATCCGCTCGCAACTGTCGGTGCCGGGCACTGCGGGGCTGCGGCGCACCATCAGCCCGACATCTCCTGCAGCATGGCCACGATCGAGTGTACCGCATACCCGGTACACGGGAGCAATCCGCGTCGACGGCGCCGCGTTCGAGACCGATGGGCTGCACCGAGCCCTTGCCTCGCCGGATTGTCCGCACCAGATGGCAACGGGTCGCGGCCTCCGACCACCCTGGACAGACCGGTCGCCACGCTACCGGCGTCACTTGGAGCCGAATCGGGTGGCGACGTACTCCACGGCATCCCCCGCGTCGAGCCGCACCGTTCCCGGGCCGCTCCGCACGTAGAGATCGCCCTCGGCCGCCTGCTCCAGCCCCTTCCAGCGCAGGTACACCGGCTCGGGGCTGCGCTGGCAGCTCACCAGGCAGACCGTCTTCCCGTCGACGATCTGCGTCTTCGGGTCGATGCACGTCCCGGCGCGGTCGCCGAGGCCGTTGCGGACGGCCTGGGCGAGGTGGCGCATGAACTTGTCGTCGCTGTCCAGGCAGTCGTGGTCGATGCCGAGCACGGTGCGGTCGTCGGCGACGCCGATCAGGAGGTCGCCGCCCTCGGTGTTGAGGAACGCGGCGATGGTCTTGAGGGCGGCGTGGGTGACGTGCCGGTCGTCCTTGCGGTCCTCCGCGAGGTTCCAGCGCAGGCTCGACTTGAACTCGAGGGTCTTCGACTCCTGGAGCTTGAGCAGCTCCTCGGCCCGCCGGTGCCGGCGGATGTAGTCGTCGAAGAGGAAGTTCTTGAGGGCCCGGCCGAAGTCGGGGTCGTCGGTGATGCGCTTGTAGAGGTCGAAGTTGGTCTCGACGATCTCCTGGATGCGGTCCTCGACCTTGGGGTCGAAGGTCAGCCGCACGTTCTCGCGCGTGTTCACCCGGGCGCTCGCGTCGAGGGCGGCGTCGCCGTCGAGGGCCGAGCGGAGGTGCTCGAGGGTGAGGCGGTGCTCGGGGCCGAGCTGCAGGCCGAAGCGCTCGTTCAGGGCCTCGATGATGCGCGAGAGCGGCTCGAGCTCGTCGGGGGCGGCGCCGCCGCGCGGCTTGCTGCCGGCGGGGTCGAGCGCCCCGCCCTGCCGTTCGAGCGCGATGCGGCCGCGGCTGGTCTGCTGGATGCGGAACGACTCCATGTCGATGTTCTGCTGCACCTCGCGCGGCAGCTCGTCCCGGTCGGCGGGCAGCAGGCGCCGCAGGTGGCGGGCGAAGACGTAGAGCTTCTCGAGGTCGACGTCGGCGAACGTCAGCACCTGCGACAGGAACGAGTACAGCCGCACGTAGTCGCCGAGCTGGCCGCGGAAGTCCTGGCCCTCGTCGGCGGCGAGGGCACCGAAGCGCCGGCGCGGGGGCTCCAGCGCCGCGTAGAGCTTGTCCTGCGTGGCCCGGGGGTCGAAGCACACCCGCGCGAACGCCTCGACGTCACCCTCCGCGAACACGCCGAAGCCGAGCAGCCGGTCCTGCACCTCGTAGAGCAGGTTGGGGTCGGTCGCCTCCGAGAGCAGGGTGGTCTCGTAGTAGGGCTCGAAGGCCTTGCGGATCTCCTCGGCCTCGTTGGCGAAGTCGAGCACCATCACGCCCTGCTTGCCGGGGTGGGTGCGGTTCAGGCGCGACAGCGTCTGGACGGCGTTCACGCCGCCGAGCTTCTTGTCCACGTACATGGTGTGCAGCAGCGGCTGGTCGAACCCCGTCTGAAACTTGCTCGCGACCACCAGGAAGCGATACTCGGGCTTCTCGAACTCGGCCGCCGTCTGCCGCTCGCCGATGACCCGGTCCTGCCCGGCCGAGTTCATGCCCGACTCGGTGAAGGCCTCGCCCCCGTCCTTCACGGTGCCCGAGAAGGCGACGAGCGCCTTCCACGGGTGGCCCTTCTCGGCGAGATAGGCGTCGAGGGCCAGCCTGGTGCGCACCGCGTGCAGGCGCGAGCGGGTCACCACCATCGCCTTGGCCCGCCCGTCGATGGCCCCCGCGACCTGCGCGGCGAAGTGCTCGACGCAGATGCCGACCTTCTCGCCGATGGCGTGCGGGTGCAGCTCGACGAACGACTTGAGCAGGTACTCGGCCTTGCCCCGGTCGTAGCGCGGGTCGTCTTCTATCGTCTTCAGCAGGCGCCAGTAGGCCTTGTATGTCGAATAGCTGCCGAGCACGTCGAGGATGAAGCCCTCCTCGATGGCTTGGCGCATGCTGTAGCGGTGGAAGGGCTCGAACTTGCCGTCGTCGGGGCGCTTCCGCCCGAAGAGCTCGAGGGTCTTGGGCTTGGGGGTCGCGGTGAACGCGAACGTCGACAGGTTGGGCAGGCGCCCGCGGCTGCGGATCTCGTCGAGGACCCGCTCGTCGATCTCCTCCTCCGGGGTCTGCGCGCCGGCCTCCTCGCGCTCGGCCTCGTCGAGGCTGCCGGCCGCGAGCACCGCCTTGAGGCTCTTCGTGCTCTCGCCCGACTGCGACGAGTGGGCCTCGTCCACGATCACCGCGAAGCGCCGGCCGGGCAGCTCGCCGATCTGCTCGGCGATGACCGGGAACTTCTGCAGGGTGGTGACGATGATGGTCCGCCCCGCCTCGAGGGCCTCCTTGAGCTGGCGCGAGGTGTGGTCGATGTTCTCCACCACCCCGAGGGTCTGCTCGAACTGACGGATGCTGCGCTGGAGCTGGCGGTCGAGGACGCGCCGGTCGGTCACCACCACGACCGAGTCGAAGACGCGCCGGTCCTCGCGGTCGTGCAGCACCGAGAGCTGGTGGGCGAGCCACGCGATGGTGAAGCTCTTGCCGCTGCCGGCCGAGTGCTGCACGAGGTAGCGCTCGCCGGCGCCGTGGTCGCGCGCGTGGCGCACGAGCCGGCGCACGCAGTCGAGCTGCTGGTAGCGTGGGAAGATGAGGAAGCGCGCGCCGGTCTTGCGCCCGCGGTCGTCCTCCTGCTCGACCTCGTGGATGAACTGCCGGACGAGGTCGAGGACGCTGTCGCTGGCCCAGACCTCCTCCCACAGGTAGTCGGTGGGGAAGCCGTCCCGCGTGGGCGGGACCGGCGGGTTGCCCGCGCCGCCGAAGCGGCCCCGGTTGAACGGCAGGAAGCGCGTCTTCGGCCCGGCGAGGCAGGTGGTCACGAACACCTGCTCGGGGTCGACGGCGAAGTGGGCGAGGCAGCGCGCATAGCCGAAGAGCGGCTCGCGGGGGTCGCGGTCCTCGCGGTACTGGCGGATGGCGTCGCGGACGTCCTGGCCGTTGAGGGGGTTCTTGAGCTCGGCCGTGAAGATGGGGATGCCGTTCAGGAAGAGGGCGAGGTCGAGGCTCTGCTCGTCGTGCCCGCTGAACCGGAGCTGGCGCACGACGGCGAAGAGGTTGGCCGCGTGCAGGCGCTGCAGCTCTTCGTTGAGCCCGCTCGCGGGGCGGAAGTACGCGAGGCGGAACTTGCAGCCCGAGTCCTTGACGCCGTTGCGCAGCACGTCGAGGGCGCCGCGGCGGGCAATCTCGCGGGAGAGGCGGGCGAGGAAGCGGGGCTTGAGGTCGGCGCCGTGGTGTTGCTCGAGCTTCTGCCACTCCTTGGGCTGCGTGGCCAGGAGGAAGTCGACGACGTCATTCGGGATGAGGCAGAGGGCGCGGTCGTAGTCCTCCGGCCGGCGCCGGTGGTAGCCGCCCGGCGCCGGGTCGTCGCCGAACGTCGGGGGCGACTCTCGCACCGCCGCCGCGTCGCCCGGACATGCGTCGGGGCCACCGCGCAGCAGCGCGCATTCGATGGCGGCCTCGAAGGCCCGTTCGGAAATGTCAGGAGTCATGGGACGGTGACGCGCCCCGAAGCAGAACTCGGCCCTGGCCACGCTGCGGAGACGAGCAAATCAGGCGGGTGGGCGAGCAGACGCTGCGCCATCCGCGCATCCGCCCCGTTGATCAACGGGATGCAGATGCTGGTGTCGAGGAGCCGCATCATCGAAGCGGCTCGATGTCCTCGGGCGGTGGATCGTCGGGTTCGACCAGCTCGCCGGCGCCCTGGCGGAGGAGATCGACGAAGCCCTGCGGCCAGTGGGTCGTCACGGCGTCCTGCACCAGTCCGCCGATCCACGCCGACAGGCTGCGGTTCCGGCCGCGCGCCTCCTTGCGCGCGGCATCAATCAGGTCGCTCGGCAGATAGATGGTCACCGGAGGCATATCGCACATACATGCTACCACCTATATCGGCCGTGATTACGTGGGTGACCGTGAAGATCGGCTCCCGGCTCATCGCGGCACGGCCTCCCGCACGTCAACCTTGCCCGTGAACGCCGCGGAGCGGATGATCGTGCATGGGCCGCACCCGGCGCCGGAGACGGGTCGAGGTGCGGTCCGCGCCATCGTCGCGTTCCTCGAAGCCGCGGGAGTGAAGCCATGATGGAGTACAAGGGCTACGTGGCCGCCGTCGAGTTCGACGACTCCGTCGGCCGTCTTCACGGCCGGGTCGTCAACAGCGGCGCCTATCCCATCGCGACCTTCGAGGCGGCCGATGTCGACGGGATCCGGCGCGAGTTCCAGCGGTCGATCGACGAGTACCTCGCGTCGTGCCGTGAAGACGGGGTCGAGCCGAAGAAGCCGTTCTCGGGCACCCTCAACCTGCGGCTCGGCCCCGACCTGCACCAGCGCGCCGCGCTCTCCGCGACCGCGCACGGCGTGAGCCTGAACAGTTGGATCAAGCAGGCGGTGGAGGAGAAGGCGTCGCGGTGACCGCGCAGGGTCGAGAGCGCGAGCTCATCGCCGACAGGCGCAGCATGTCACAGCTCGGCGTCACAGCTTGCCACAGCTCGGCGTGCGTGACCGTGAAGCCCGGCTCGAGGCTCATCCGCGCACCGCCTGCCGCACGTCGATCTTCCCCGTGACCGCCGCCGAGATCAGAGCAGTGCGGAACTCTCTGAGCCGGTCGATGGCCTCATGTATCTTGGCGATGAGCGCATCGATGCCTGCCGTCTTCCGATCGAGGAAGAGGGAGACCACTCGCTGCTCATCGAGTGGAGGTATCGCTACGGTCCATGCACGGATGATTCCTTGCGATACCTTCACCATTGATTGGCTCGAACCGCGAGCCTCGATTCGGATTTGGTGACGTCCAATCTGACTGAGGAACCAGTACCCGAGGAAATGGCGGTGTGCCCTCTCGCCAATCAAGTCCAGTCGGTAGACCAGATCGCAGAGCATGAGTCTCTCGCGCACAGCACCAACAACGCACACATCTCCAACCAGGTCAGGAGTATTCGAGCGGCTCAAGAGAAAGTCGTCTTTTCGAATCTCGTACCGCGCGTCTGCACACACATCGGAAGGAAGCGCCTTGTGCTCATCCTCACGAAAGCTGCCCTTGTTCACTGCGCTTAGCTTGATGACGCCCCACTCGTCTTCGGCCGCTAGTCGCTCGTCTGCCACTGGGCTCCAACCCTGCTCTATGCGAGCGATCAGTCGCCCGAAAGAGATAACCTCCCAATGCGCCGGGATCTCGCCCAGCCACTCGACGCCGGAGTCCTTCATGGGGACGTTCGGGTCGAGGCCCCGGGTGACGGCGCGGGTGATGAGGGCGGTGCGTTTCTCCTGAAGCAGCTCGACCAGCCGCTCCTTCCTCGCCACTAGCGCATCGGTCTTCGCCGTCTCGCGGTCGAGGAAGGCGGTGATGGCTTCCTGCTCCTTCAGGGGCGGAAGCGTGATCTTTCGGCTTGCACTGGTTGCAAGGTTCATTCTTGCACGTGTCGCCCCGGTCGCGTAGCGTCCAGCGACCGCTGTAGCAGTGGCAGACAGTTGAAATGCCGCATAGCGTGGCAGGATGCGTCGGCGGTCTAGCCGAAAACGAAAGCAGTCTGCCTTCACCATCGCTGGTTCGATCTCGACTGGCGCTACACACGCGCGCCCGACCGGATGTCCATCGTCTCCAAGGCCGGCGATGAGAATGTCCTCTCCCTTGACGCCATGGTCGCCGAGTTGACGAGCGTACGCCTCGTCAAGATAGGCGGCATCCAAGTCAGCGAATTCCGCCCAGCCGATGTTCTGGAGACGTACCACGCGGATGCCGGATTCCGAGTAGTGCTCGGACTTCAGGCCGCTGCCGAACGGTCCGTCGCATCTCGAAATGGTGACGCGGCCAAGGGCGAGACTCTGCCAGTGCGCCGGGATCTCGCCCAGCCATTCGACACCGGAGTCTCGGTACTGGCGGTACGGGGGGAACCGCCGCGAGGGAACACCCACAGTGCGATCGATCACCTCAGCCACCGCCTCCCGAACGGGCCGGAATCCGTGGCCGCCACGGCCCGCCGGCCGGCCACGCCTGCGTGAACGGGCTCTCCTCGGTCAGGCTGTCGCAGATCGGCCCCAGGAAGCGGCGCAGCTCCTCGCCGGCTTCCACGAGGTGGACCGGGCCGTCGATGTCGGTCCCGATCTGCCGTCGCATCTCGCGCCAGCGTTGCCCGCGCTCGGGGGCCTCGTGGTCGTCGTAGTAGCCGGCCCGGAGCGCCGTCGGCCGCCCGCCCGTGAACGACGTTCCGCAGTGGCGGAACGTCTCGGCGATGGCGGTGCGCAGGGTGTCGCCGTCGAACGCGAAGCGGCGGGCGAGGCAGGCCACGTCCCAGAGGTCCTTCACGCGCGAGTTCCTGTCACCCAGGCTGGCCATCGCGTGGAACTTCTCGGCGATCATCGTCTCACGCGGGTACGTCCAGAGGCGGGGAGCGGGGAGGTCGAGCAGTGTGGGGTAGTCGTCCTCCCTGCGGCCGAGGGTGATGACGTCGCCGAAGCCGATGTCGACCGGGACCGCGAGCCGGACCCGGCCGAGGCCGCCGCGGATGCGCACCCGGAGGCCGCCGTCCGGCTGATCGATGCGGATGCTCGTGATCGAGATCGTGGCGGGGTCGAAGACGACGCCGTCCTCTCGACAGGGAATGCGGCAGACGGCCCGCAGGGCGGTGCGAATGGCGGCTTCGTCCCGGGCGCCGCGGGCGAGGAAGTCGATGTCCCGGGTCGGCCGCAGCTCCTGTCCGGTCCACATGCGGAGGAGCGCCGCGCCCTTCAGGGTGAAGCGGTCCACCTCGTCCGAGGCGGAGACGCGGTAGAGGAAGCGCTCGATCGCGTAGCGCTGGAGCACGGGCTCGAAGTCGACCTCTTGCTCGCGGGCGACGTTCAGCAGGCGGTGGCGAACGGACGCGGGCACGTCCCGGATCGCCCTTCGAGGAGTCATCCCGTCAGCGCATCGAGCACCGGGCCGACGAGCGACTTCGCGCGGCACACCTCGGCGGCCCGCCAGATCTGGTCGACGCTCGCCTTGCGGTCGCGCAGGGCGTCGCGCAGCGCCTCGATCGCGACGTCCTTGCCGACCAGCCGCCGGAAGCGGAAGCAGTCGACGACGGTGCGGGCCGGGCTCGTGACGCGGACGGGCACGCCCTCGAAGGTGGTGTTCACGACGCCGTAGCGCAGCGCCGCGCCGGAGAAGCGCACCACCCGGACCGGCAGCCCGGGCAGGCGGGGGGTCCGGGCCTTGTGCGGAATGGCGATCCAGACCTCGTGCGGGAGCTGGGTGCCGAGCTCGTGCACGCTCAGGGCGGTCAGCAGGCACACGACGGCGCTCGGCACCCGGGCGCAGACGGCGGCCCGGGTGTAGTGCTCGGTCGGTTCGGCTGCCGCCACGCGGTAGAGGCCGCGCGCAACGCGTTCGACGGAGCCGTTGCCCACCAGCCGCCGCAGCGCCCGGGAGTCGACGCCCGCGGCGGCCGCGTCGCGCGGGCGGAAGAAGCTCCGCGCACCGAGGTTCTGCAGACCGAAGCCGCCGGGTTGGGAACGCCGACTGGACATCGCGGCGAATGCAGCCAGTTGTCCACGGTTTGGATCGGGCATCCCTGCCAGCATACCTCGCCGTGGGTGAGGATCAAAATGTCGGCAACTGTTGACGATTATATACGTTTTTAATCGCTCTGCGGATCGACCTGATCCTCCCGGCGGCTTCGCCTTCCCGCCAACGGATGGTGGTATTCTGGGTGCCGGGCTCGGGAGGAATTGCCATGGTGACGGAGGCCACCCGCCGCGCCGTCTGGAACGACCTGCTGGACGTGTCCAGGGTGGCCCGCTACGCGGAGGCGATGGGGTCGCAGTACCGCGTGCGTCATCTGTTCATCCGTTTCGGCCTGCTGGTGGCCGCGTCGGGCAGCATGGCGACGTTTCTCGACGCGCTCGGGGGACATTGGCGGATCGGCTTCGGCCTGGCCGTCGCCGCTCTGATCGCGGCGGACTTCATGCTCGACTACGCGACCAAGATCGCCGTGTTGAGCTCGACGAAGCGGGAGTGCAACGTCCTCGAGGCCGAATGGCGGGAGCTCTGGCTGGACGTGGACTCGCCCGAGTCGACGGACGCCGAGATTCGGCGCCGCAACCGGGAGCTCGGCCGCCAATTCGAGCGGGCGACCTCACCCATGGACGAACAGGTTCGCGTCAGCAACAGGACGAACGTGCGCTGCACGAGGGCTGCCTTCGAGGTTACGAGAGAACAGTATGCCTCCTCGCCGTAGCATAGTGCAGCGCCCCGGCGGCGGCCCGAGTCGGCCCCCGAACGTCCCTGCTCCACCTCCCCCGCCACCTCCCCCCCCGCCGCCGCCGTCCGAAAGGACGTGAACGACCGTGTCGGCCTCGGCTGTCGAAGGTCTCTTCGAAGTGGCGGGTGGCGTCATCGCGTTCGACGCCGATGCCACTCCGCCGACGGGTCCGTGCCACCGGCGCCTCAACCGCCCGACTCATTGTCGCCGCGGACGCGGGCGAGCAGCTCTGACGCCGTGCCGCACTCGATGATCCAGTCGCCAACCCGCGCGAGGCGGTCGGGGTCGGTGACGCCAGCGAGGGCGGTGGCCAGCCCCTCGGCCGCCCCGGCATCGAACTTCCGCGCCGCCTGACGGCAGAGCAGCGCCCGCTCTTCGCGGCGGCCCTGCTCGATGCCCCGCTCGAGCCATTCACGGGTCCACTCCCGCACGTTCTCTTCCAGCATCGTCTGCGTCTCCTGCAGCTGTGCCAGCGGGTCCCCCTCGCCCCCCGCCGCCGACCTGCGACCGCAGCCCCTGGCGGAGCCACGTCACGAACGCCTGGGTCAAGTGCTCGTCCCCCTGCGCCTGCAAGAGGTCGCTCAGCGCCCGCAACGCCTCGCCGAGACGCGCCGCGTTGCGCGTCTTCTCCAGCTCGATGAGCGCCGACACCAGGTTGTCCGCCGGCAGGTCCGCGTCCGCCAGACGCGCCCCGTCCAGAAGATAGTATCTCTGCGACGGCTGGTACGGCGCCAGCACGTCGCTCCCCACCGCCACGAGGTCCCTCATCTCGACCGACGCCTTCCACGGCCGACGGCCGTTGTAGAGGACGACGGGCAGCACCGGCGGCAGGGCCCCGCGGTCGCGCAGCGCGCCGTCGGCGTCCAGCGGTCCAACGTTGACGGCTGAGTCCGCGGTACGGCCGCGGGGGGCCGTCAGCCCGACATCTCCTGCAGCATGGCGACGATCTCCTTCTCCACCCGCTGGATGTCGGCCTCGATCTCCTCGAGGGGGCGGGGCGGGCGGTACTCGTAGAAGTAGCGGTTGAAGTTGATCTCGTAGCCGACGAGCCCGACCTCGCCGTCCTGGGGGTCGCGGCGTTCCGTGTCGATCCAGGCGTCGGGGACGTGGGGCTTCACCTCGCGGGCGAAGAACGACTCGACGTCGTCGCCGAGGGGCACGTTCTCGGTGTCGCGCAGCTCGGGGTCGGGCTCGGGGCGGCCGTCGTTGTCGCGGCAGACCTCGGCCTCGGGGTTGCGCTCGGACAGGGCGGAGAGAACGGCCTTGCGGATGGGGGCGGCGAGCTTGAGCTCGGCCTTGCGGGCCGCCTCGGCGAGCTCGTCCTCGAAGACGGCCCGGTCGAGGAAGAGCCGGTCGGGCAGGCTCCCGAGCATGGCGCGTATCGCGGCCTGCCGCCGCCGGCCCGCCTCCTCGTCGCTGGCCCGGGCCTCGCCCCGCTTGCGCGACACCGCGAGGTTGGCGAAGGCCCGCTCGTCGTCGAGCCGCGCGATGCGCTCGGGGCTGGCCTGGAAGTCGAGCCGGAGCGGCCGTTCGACGGTGATCTTGCGGAAGCCGAAGTGCGTGGTCGCGTAGACGCGGCTCACGACGGCCTCGCGCTGCTCGCCGTCCCGGTCGACGGTGCGCGTCGCGCCGTCCTCGAAGTCGGCGAGCAGCCGCACGATGTCCTGCTTCCGCTCGAACGGGACCTCGCGCCGCTTGGCGCCGAGGCTCTTGCGCAGCAGGACCCAGAACGCGGTGGCGTCGACGAGCTGCACCCGGCCGCGCCGCGCGGGACGCTTGCGGTTCGTGAGCACCCAGACGTAGGTGGCGATGCCGGTGTTGTAGAAGAGCTGCTCGGGCAGGGCGATGAGCGCCTCGAGCAGGTCGTTCTCGAGAATCCACCGGCGGATCTCGCTCTCGCCGCTGCCCGCGTCGCCGGTGAACAGCGGCGAGCCGTTCATGATGATGGCGACCCGCGAGCCGCCCTCGGCCCGTTCCCGGGCGTGCGCGAGCATGTGCAGCAGGAACAGGAGCTGGCCGTCGCTGATGCGCGGCAGCCCCGGGGCGAAGCGGCCGGCCGCGCCCCGGTCGTGCTCGTCGCGCACCGCGTCCTGGTCGCGCTTCCAGTCCTTGCCGTAGGGCGGGTTGGCGATCATGTAGTCGAAGCCGGCGCCGGCGTGGCGGTCGTTCGAGAGGGTGCTGCCGAAGACGACGTTGTCGGCGTCGCGGCCGTCGCCCGACTTCATGAACAGGTCGGACTTGCAGATGGCGAAGGTCTCGGGGTTCACCTCCTGGCCGAACAGGTGGACGTCGGCGCCGGGGTTCACGGCCGGGGCGCAGGGCTCGCCCCCGCGCGTCTCGCCGGCGGTGATGTGCTCCTTGGCGATGGTGAGCATGCCGCCCGAGCCGCAGCACGGGTCGTAGACGCTCAGCACGACCCCCTTCGTGCGCAGCCGCCGCCGGTCGCCGGCGAGCAGCAGGTCGACCATGAGGTGGACGACGTCGCGCGGGGTGAAGTGCTCGCCGGGGTTCTCGTTCAGCGCCTCGTTGAACTTGCGGATGAGCTCCTCGAAGATGGTGCCCATGGCGGCGTTGTCGACGGCGTCGGGGTGCAGGTCGACCTTGGGGTCGCCGAAGCGCTGCACCACCTGGAACAGCAGCCCCGACTCGTCGAGCTTCGAGATGGTGTTGTCGAAGTCGAACTTCTCGAGCACCTCGCGCATGTTGGGGCTGAACCCGGCGATGTAGTTGCGCAGGTTCTGCGCCACGTGGGGGGCGTCGGCGAGCAGCTTCTCGAAGTCGTAGCGCGACGTGTTGTAGAAGGCGAACCCCGAGGCGCGCCGGAGCTGCGGGTCGAGGTTGTCGAGCCTGCCCTTGAACCGGGCCTGGACGGCCAGCACCTTCCGCCTGGTGGGGGCCAGCACGCAGTCGAGCCGGCGCAGCACCGTCAGCGGCAGGATGACGTCCTGGTACTTGCCGCGCTTGAAGGTGTCGCGGATGAGGTCGGCCACCCCCCAGATGAAGCTGACGATCTGGCTGTGGTTCATGTCTCTTGCGTCATGACCGATTCCGGACCGTGACCAGCACGAACGCGTTCTGAACATCGAACTCGGGAGGCGGATTGCCGTTCTCCGCCAGCGCCCTGCGCGCGGTCTCGATGCCGATTCCGAAGCGTTGCATGAAGCCCATGTTCTTCATCGCTTCCGCGATGGTGGGGTTGCGGTAGGAGGTCGCGCCCTGCCCGAAATTGTCGCGGCCGACTTCTCCGAACGCCGAGCCGGGGCTCAGGATCTCCACGCGGTCGGCGAACCAGGAAATCCGCACCGGCGTGTTCGAGTTCTCGTAGTTCCGGTGTATCGCCGCGTTGCGAAGGAGTTCACGCAGGGCCTCGTAGGGATAGCTGCGCTGCTCGACGTGTCGTTCTCCCCGCGTGTCGAGTGCGTGGGAGATGTTCAATCTCAGCAGGCGGTCGGCATCGCGCAACTGCTCGGGCAGCGGCCCCGACAGCTCGGCATGGTCGACGATGCCGTCCGTCACCGCCGCCCCGTCATAACGGACGAACTGCATGTACGCCCCGGGGAACCAGTACCGCGGGTCCCGGCCCAGCACGAGGACTGCCGTCACGGTCGGCGCGCCATTCCGGGCCACGAGGCGCAGCGCCCTCAACTGTTCCTCCCGGTCGCGCCGGTTCTCCGCCAGCACCTCGGGGGAGATCGCGCAGCGCAGGTACTCGGTCTCGAACGCCCGCATGTCCAGGTCGGCCTCTACCGTCGCCCCGGAGACGCCCTGCATGTCGTAGGCGACGTTCCCCCAGCGGCGTTTCTCGGTGAGCCGGCGTTCCTCTTCGGCCGTGGTGAACTCCACACGGTCGCTCTCACCGCTCTCGATCCGCTCGATCAGTTCCGTGTCGCCCAGCAAGCCCTTCCCCTTCCGCTCGGACGCCGCGCCAGCTTGCCGCCTCGGAACTTCACACGGTCGGCTGTCGTTCGTAGCGCTCGACGTTGATTCCGTCTTCACGCTTGCGCGCCTGGACGAGATCGCAGGTGGTCTGTCGGCGCAGCCAGAACTCGGCATTGGACCAGCCCGCCTTCTCCAGCCGGATGGCCATCTCCGGGGAAATGGCCGAGTGGCCGTTCAGGACTCGCGACAGGGTGTGACGGGCGACTCCGAGCACCCTCGCCGCATCGGTCACGTTCAGACCGAGTGGTTCCAGGCAGTTCCGCCGGATGCTGAGTCCGGGGTGCGGGGGATTGCTCATCGCCATGTCACCGCCTCTCACTTCAGTGATGGTCGACCAGGTCGACATCGTACGCATCACTGCTGCCCGCGTCTCCGGTGAACAGCAGCGAGCCGTTCATCCGTCTGCGGGTATCAGGCCTACAGTGAGCCGCGTGCCGGTGGCTTCAGCGTACCGGCGCAAGGTCGCAAAGGAGGGCGACACGCGGCCCCCCTCCAGACGTGCGATTGCAGACTGGGTGGTGCCGAGTCGGCGAGCGAGTTCCTCTTGCGTCAACCTCGCCGTCGTGCGGGCGCGAATCAGCGCCTCGATGAGGGCGAACTCTTCGTCGACACGGGCGTACTCCCTCCGAAAATCAGGGTCCTCCAGGAGACGCTTCTTCAAGTCCTCGAGTTTCGTCATGGCGTCACCTGCTTCATGCGTTCACCGACAGAGCCTCGATCTCGGCGTCGACCGCAGGGTGAGTCTCGACCCTCCAGCCCGTCGACAGCAATATAGCGGATCTGCTATGTTGCGCCAAGGGATCGCCAGACGGTCTCGACCGGCGTGCTGTGCGTCGCCGAGTCGCCCGAGAAGTTGCTGCGCGTGGCCGCGATACTGTCACGCGGGGAGGCGTACCGATGACCACCACGCCGCGGACCCTGACCCTCGCCGGCGAGGACTACGTCGTGATTCCCCGCGACGAGTACGAGCGCCTGCGCGCCGCCGCCGATGAAGACGCCACCGACGTCGCCGCCATCCAGCGCGTCCTCGACGACCCCGACGAGACCTGGGCGCCGGCAGAGCCCGTGCGCCGCATTGTCGACGGCGAACACCCCGTGCGCGTCTGGCGCACGGACCGCGGCATGACCGCCCGCTCGCTGGCCGTCGCCGCGGGCATCCCGAGCTCCTACCTCTCCGCCACCGAGCGCGGCGTGAAGCCCGGATCGGTGAAGGCGCTCAAGAGTCTCGCCACCGCTCTCGACGTGCCGCTCGACGATCTCGTGTGACCGATCGGTCTCCCGTTCGACGCCGATGCTGCGCCGCTGGCGGGTCCGCGTCAACGGCGCCTCAACCGCCCGACCCGTCGTCGCCGCGGACGCGGGCGAGCAGCTCTGACGCCGTGGCGCACTCGATGATCCAGTCGCCGACCCGCGCGAGACGGTCGGGGTCGGTGACGCCGGCGAGGGCGGCGGCCAGCCCCTCGGCCGCGCCGGCATCGAACTTCCGCCCCGCCTGACCGCAGAGCAGCGCCCGCTCTTCGTGGCGGCCCTGCTCGATACCCTGGGCGCGGCCCTGCTCGAGCCATTCACGGGTCCATTCCCGCACGGTCTCTTCCAGCATCGTCTGCGTCTCCTGCAACTGGGCCAGCGGGTCCCCCTCGCCAGCCGGCAGCCGACCCGCGAACCGCAGCCCCAGGTTGTCCGCCGGCAGATCCGCGCCGGCCACGCGCGCCCCGTCCAGAAGATAGTATCGCTGCGACGGCTGGTACGGCGCCAGCAGCTCGCTCTCCGCCGCCACGCGGTCCGTCATCTCGACCGGCGCCGTCCACGGCCGGCGGCCGTTGTAGAGCACGACGGGCAGCACCGGCGCCAGGGCCCCGCGGCCACGCAGCACGCCGTCGGCGTCCAGCCGCTGGTAGAGCAGCGCCGTGTAGGTCAGCATGCGCAGCGCCATCGCCCGATCGACGGTGTCCTGGAACTCGAGGAGCAGGAGCAGATAGAGCCAGCGGTCGTCGCGGAAGCGAATGCGCCACACGAGACCGCCGTGGCGCCGCCGGAGGTCTTCGCTGACGAAGCTGGCGGGCAGGGGGGCCAGGGTGTCGAAGTCGAGGGCGCCGCTTCAGCCGCGCGCGGCGAAGCCGTCGAGCAGGTCGCGGACCATCCGAGGGCGCGAGAACAACAGCTTGTAGGCGGGGTCGTGCATTCTGCTCCTTCTCGATCTCCACCCTCAGCGACTACGTCGCGGCGATGGGCGGCAAACTGTCTCGTGGTGGAGTTCCCCGACCGGCCGCCCGTGGCGCTGACCGGCCTTACAGCGCTGGACGACCCATCGGAAAGCGACCGGTCCAGGTCTTGACGGCCTCTGATAGACGACAGCCGGACGGAAACGTTTATCAAGTACGGTCCACTAGCGCCTTGCCGGCTCCCCGCTACGGCGCACGGCGAACTCTTCTAACGAACTAATCACAGTCCCGTCGCGCCTCGCGAAGCAGGTCCATCCACTCCTTCAACAGTTCCTGGTCGAACTCCATCGCGAGAGGTTGCGGCGCCTTCTCCAGGAACTTCGCAACAGCGTCGGTAGCATCCCGTGCGCTCTTGAGAATTGCGTACGGATTACCTTGACCGCTGGGATTGAGCACTCGGTTATCATAGGCCATCTCCACCGCATCGTACGCTACTCCGACAAGCCTCACTCGCTCCCTATCCCTCTCACGGCACCGCTCCGCATGTGCCTTCCCCCAACCGTGCCACACAAGTACCGGGATCGCTAGAGTAGCCGCAAGTTCCCAAAAACGCAGTCCGACTATTCGCGCGACCGGGTATGCTACGGCCGCCACAAACGCCAACTGATAGATCGCCTCTGTCGTGAGTCGCGCGACCACGGCTTTGAAAAACTCGCCCACTTCCTCACTCCCTCCCCTTGCCAACGTCCGTTACGATGCGCCCGCCCGCCACCGTAGCTTCGCACGCCAAAGATTGAGCATCCCCCTAGCTTAGCCAAGCCATCCGTAAGTAGATCTCCCCTAGCCGGCGAGCCCGAACCCGCCGCCTTGCGGACCATGCAGCATCCCGTCGATCGACGGCACTTCGACGACGACATTGAACACTCGCGTCCAAAAGACCTGAATCTACGCCAGTCGTCACCAATGTGCCTCTATAGCAATTCCAAGTATTCATAATCTGTTGCCCTATCTGACAAAACGTCACCGAGCGCCAAGCGCCAATTAAGTTGGTACGCGTCTGCACCGTCCTTTACCTGAACCCCCCCATCGCGTATCTGCCCGTACAGCGCCACCGCGCCCTCCAACCGTTGACTGGCTCTTTGCGCACTCACTCGCGCCGTCGCGTCTTCCACCAGTTCCGCCGACACCTCTGCCAACGAACAAACCAAGTGCTTCCCCGCATCCCATCGCGGCCATGCGGTCGGGGGCGTCGCCACAACCGGCGCACAAAAGGCCGTTGGCGTTAAGATCTGCGCTCTAAGGGCCGCACTCATCAACTGTGTCTCGTCGGGATAAACCAACGTTCCCCACAGCTCTTTCGAGAAAAATCGCGCCGGAGCATCACCGCCCCCGCCCTGGCGCACCACAGGCTCCCAACGCTGCCTCGTGAATCTCCACAGATTCTGGCTATGGCCAATCCCCACCCCCGTAGCGCCAAACCCATATGACAGTAAACACATGGGCCCCGCGTACGCATGCAGTATCGGCCTTCCTGTCAACGCCAATGACAACCCCGCATCGCAGCAACGTCGCACTGCATCCCTGCTGCTCGGAATTCTCTCCTCCTTGAACTCGAACGCGTAGTACCAACCATCCGCGGCCATACTCGTCGCCGCTTCCACCGCCGCCCGAACCGTGGAGTCTCCATTCGTCGCCGATTGGGCCAGAGTTACCGTCGCCAAAGTCGGCACGCCCAGCCCGTTCCCCGCCCTCTTCGCCGCGTCAAACAGCCGCATGTTCAGCGCAGCGATGTCCGCCCTACCGGCCTCGTACATCGCCGCAGGTGCGACTATCGCCGACACGCCCAGCTCCCTCCCAAGCGTCTCCAGCTCTTTGGTTAGCTCATTCAACCCACCGTCGCCAATCTGCCCCAGAGCCCCCATGCTCGCTCGGAACTTCGATAGCCCGTACGTTTCCAGATTGTCGTTGCTGAAATCCGGTACGTAGAACTGTGAATCGAACAGTACCGGCGCGCCTAGCTCCCTGTACTGAGCGGCGTACTCAATCGCCCTGCTTCTCGTCAAATCCCGCGGGCTCAGAATGACACCGACGCCGTGCCCCGCCTCCAGTTGCTCCAGCACCAGCTTTTGGCTCCGGTCGCCGCATTGGTGCCAAGCACCTCGCTTCATTGCGCACCTCCGACCTTTCTCAGAATACTGGCGACATGAGCCGCATCTGCAGGTCTCTTGCCACGTTGCTTCTCTAGTAGCTTCCCAATCAGGACCTGCAACCTGCGTTCAAGCGCCCCGAAAACCGGGCGCTTCAAATGATCGTCACGCTCACAGACAGCATCTCGCAACTGGCCCACAGTATATACTGTCGAGTCAATAAACGGCGCCGCCCCTGTCGTCGCCTGATAGAGCAGAATCCCCACAGCGAACAAATCCGTGCGGTGGTCGATGTCGTATCGGCTACCATCGAACTGCTCCGGAGCAAAATACGCAGGTGTGCCGACACGTGCGCCCTGAAGCGTCTTCGTCAGATCCGGCAGACCGAGATGTCTAGCGAGCCCAAAGTCAATGATGACGGGGGCTCCGTTGGTGCGAACCCGGATATTCGGTGGCTTGATGTCTCGATGGACGATCCCCTTCTCTTTGAGCGCCGCGAGCCCGTCACACAAAGCAGCAAAAAACGGAACCGCTTTTTCGATGGCCCAGGGCTCGCCGAGTTTCAACTTGTCGCTCAGGTCGGTTCCCTCAATGAACTCCTCCACGATAAAGTGTCGTTGTTGTCGCGGTTTCGACGTGAAGGTGTACTCCCGCAGATGCACCACGTTCGGGTGGTCGACCGTCTGCATCGCGCAGATCTCTCGATCGAGCCGGTCTCGTTCGTAACTCGGCGCCACGATCTTCAAACAGAGATCGTGGCCGTCACGGTCGCGTACGTGGAACGCTGCCTTCTGGGCACTCGGTGTGAGTTTCTCCACAAAGTCGTACTCGGGAAACTCTGCTTGCGCATCTGCTAACGTTACGCTAAAGGTCACTGCTCCCTCACCACTCGCTGGCCGACGAGCGTAGCCAGTCTGTAATAGTACGCCCACACTCTCGGTTTGTTGGAAACGGGCTGCTTTAAGACACTTGCTCCGCCACCATCATCCACCCCTATCACGCCAACCCCGCTTCCTAGCACCTCCGGGGCCCGCTGCACGCGGGTGGCAACCGCAACTGGCAGCGCGACGAAAGATCGGTGCGCGAAACTTCGGTTTCGGGACGCTTGCCCTATTGCCTTCTGCCAATTATCCACCTTGGCCTCTATTGCGGTAACCATCGGGAGTACGTCTCGGCAGGCCGGCGTGAGGGCAACTACGCCGGCGGTCGCCGTGACAGCCCGGGTATTCTGCAAGGCCTCAACGTATTGCTCCGTAGCCTTCGGCCGAAGGCGGAGGCGCGTCGCGATGGTCGCTGGCCGAGCTCGGCCGACAACCCGGAGATATGCCAGGATGTGGGCCTCTGTGGCCCCGACTGATGCTAGGGCCGTGACCACCGGATGGTATGTGGCGATGATCAAATCTGGCATTCCCGCGCCGAGTGGCACGGAACCCGCTATGCATGCGGGGTCTTCGGAGCCAATGAGGTCCGGCAAATGCCGGATGACGCTATCTTCAATCGTGCATTCGGGCCCGCCTCGCCGAGGGCGGAAGAAGAACGGTGTCGAGGTACCTCGTCTCTGTTCTTGGAAATGCGATCGCTGAAGGTCTTCCATAGCCCGCTGCGTTAGGCCCACGTGAAAGGGGTTAGTGCGGCAGCGCAAACACAAACAAATTGTTCCCCGCGCTCGGCCGCAACTCCGGCGTCAACCCCGTGAAGTGCGACGACGTCCCCCCGGAGCCCGTGCTCACCGCCACGAACTGCTGCCCGTCGACGGCGTAGGTGATGGGGAACCCCGTCACCGCCGACCCCAGGTTGATCTCCCACAGCACCTCGCCCGTTTCCTGGTCGAACGCCCGGAACCGGCCGTTGACGTCGCCGCCGAAGACGAGCCCGCCGCCCGTCGTCACGAGCGACATCGTGGCCGCGCGCTGCTCGTGGAGCCACAGCGTGGCTCCGGTCTCGGCCGAGATCGCCCGCACCGTGCCCGCGTTGTCGTTGCCCGGCGCGAGCTGGTGGCGGTAGGCGATGGCGTACAGCTCCGAGCGGCTCTCGTTGCGCTCGGCCGGCGGCGCGTCCTCGGGGAAGACCCGCGTGGCCATCATGCGGGCGCAGGTGTTGCGCAGGGGCATGAACATCGTGTTGGTCAGCGGGCTGTAGGCGCCGGCCTCCCAGTCCTTGCCGCCGTTCCAGGTGGGGCATGCGAAGACCTGCTGGCCGACCGCAGTGAAGGTGACCCCGGCGTTCTCGGTCACCGCGCCGGTGGCCCCGTCGATGCCGCTGATGACGTTCTGGACGACGGTGGGCGTGGCCCACAGGAACTCGCCCGTCGCCCGGTCGAGGGTGTAGACGACCCCGGTCTTGCCGGGGATGCCGGTGACGACCTGGCGCGTCTCGCCCGGCTGCAGCCGCGGGTTGATCCAGCTCACCTGCGAGGGGTCGGGGGCCACCGCGGTGTCGACGAGGATGCGCTCGAAGGGATGGTCGAGGTCCCAGTGGTCGTTCAGGTGCTGGTAGTACCAGCGGATGTCGCCGGTGCCGGCGTCGAGGGCCAGCGTCGAGTTGTGGTAGAGGTGCTGGAGGTCGACCCCGCCGAGCATGAACTTGGGGGCCGGCGAGGTGACCGACGTGCCGACGTAGATCATGTCCAGCGCGGGGTCGTAGCTCGGGACCATCCACGCGCCGACGTGCGAGCGCTCCTCGAACGGAATGGCGCCCCAGCTCTCGTCGCCGGGCTCGCCGGGCCCGGGAATGAGCCGCCGCCGCCACACCTCGTCGCCGGTCAGCGCGTCGTGGGCGACGACCACGCACGCCTCGGGCCCGCCCCGCGGCAGGCAGCTCCGGCCCGAGACGGCCTTGCCGCCCGCGATGATCGGGCCGGCGCCCTGCATGGCCGCGTTCTCGCGGTAGTCGAGGACCTGCGTCTCCCACACCATCTCGCCGGTCTCGGCGTCGAGGGCGAAGACGTGGGTGTCGACGCTGGTGTCGATGATGAGCCGGTCGTAGATGGCGATGTTGCGGTTGTTGGACGCGAGGGCGCCCAGCAGGTACTCGCCGACGTCGTCGGGCACGTCGCGCCGGTGCTCCCAGATGAGGTCGCCGGTCGCCGCGTCGATGGCCTGGATGACGTCGTTGGGGTTGGGCATGTACAGCACCCCGCGGTACGCGAGCGGCGTGCCCGACTGGAACCCCTGGGTGAGCCCGCGCGACCAGACCATGCGCAGGTCGCCGACGTTGTCGCGGTCGATCTGGTCGAGGGGGCTGTAGCCCCAGCCGTCGGTGGTGCGGCGCCACGTCAGCCAGTCCTCGGGGGCCGGCGCCTGCAGCATGGCGTCGGTGACGGGCACGAACTCGCCGGCGGGCTGTGCGTGAGCGGGCGCCGCGACCGACGCAACCGCCAGGAACGCCACACTGATCACCGCCACGCTTCGCGCAAGGACACACCTGCTGTTCATCGTCCGCTCCTGTTCCCCGAGATCGGCGACGTTAGCGCCGATACCGGCCGAATCCATTGACCTGCGTCAAGCACGTCGCATCACAGACGGCGACAGCTATGCGTTCACTGCAGAAGCGCCGCGATTCCCGTCAGCGTCTCCGCCAGGCCGACGAGCCGCTGCTCCGTCCGCCCGCTGGCGTCCGCCGCGTCGTCCCCGAGCGCCTCGGCCGCCGCCGTCAGCTCCGCCGCCAGCGCCGGGTCGGTGTCCGTCCCGCCGGCCCGGTCGAGCAGGGCCGACAGCGCCGCGCGTCGGTCGGCGCCGAGGGTGTCGCCGCGCTCGAGCTGGTCGAGGTACGCGCGCGCGATGACCGGCCGGGCCGGCCAGTCGATGGCCCGCTGCTGCTGGGCGTTGAACGCGGCCGGCACTATCGACGCGGCGGCGGCGAGCTCGTTCTCGGTCACGTGCTCGCTCGGCAGCAGCTCGAGGACATCGAGGCCGCGCGCGATCTCGCTGCCGTAGATGTAGCCGCGGTACCAGTAGGCCGACCAGTGGCCGCCCATGACGAAGCGGTCGGCGTTGATGGGGCCGCGGTCGAAGAACGCGATCTCGACGGGGTTCGCCGAGTCGGTGAAGTCGAAGACCGAGATGCCCCCCTGGTACCAGGACTGCACCATGATGTCGCGGCCCGGCACCGGCACGAGCGAGCCGTTGTGGGCGACGCAGTTCTCGGTCTCGGTCTGCGGGGCGGGCAGCTTGTAGTGGCTGCGGAACTCCATGCGGCCGTCGACGATGTCGTAGATGGCGTTGGCCCCCCACTCGCGCGGATCGGACGCGCGGCAGCGCGGGCGCCCGCCGCCGCCCCACTCGTCGGTGAAGACGACCTTGGTGCCGTCGTTGTTGAACGTCGCCGAGTGCCAGTACGCGAACGACGGGTCGGTGACGTCGTCGAGCCGGACGGGGTTCACGGGGTCGGAGATGTCGAACAGGATGCCGTTGCCCGAGCACGCGCCGGCCGCGAGGCCGATGTCGGGGAACGCGGTGATGTCGTGGCAGCGGCTGGTCTCGGCCGTGTCCTGGGTGCCCGGCCCGTGGTCGCCGCCGGGCCAGAGGCCCCCGGCCCGCCCCGTCTCGAGGTCGCGGAACACGAACGGGCGGTTGACGACGGCCGAGTCCTCGGGGTTGGCCAGCGGGACCTGGATGACGTCGATGCGGAAGAGCGCGCTGTCGGGGTTCTCGGCCGGCGACTCGTCCGAGCAGCCCGCCATCTCGTCGGCCGAGCGGACGCCGGCGGCCCCCGAGCCGTAGACGTAGATGTTGCCGGCGTCGTCGGGGTCGGTGACGACGGTGTGGGTGTGCGACCCCCGGCAGGTCTGCACCGCCGCGACCTGCCGCGGCATGCGCATGTCCGAGATGTCGAAGATGCGGACGCCGCGGAACCGCTGATCGCTCACGGGCTCGGCCACGCCCTGCAGGCCGCAGTCGAGCCGCCCGCGGGTCTGCTCGACCGACATGACGAGCAGGTTGCCGACCACCGAGATGTCGCCCTGGCCGCCGGGGCAGACCACCGAGCTGACGAGGGTGGGTGACGCCGGGACCTCGACGCGATAGGTGTTGAAGCCGTGATAGCTGCCCACGAAGACCTGGTCGCCCGCGAACGCGAGGTCGGTGTTGCCGAAGTTGAGGAGGCCGCGCCGCTGGGGGCTGTCGTCTTCGGCCTCGTCTTCCGCTTCCTCTTCCTCGGCCGCCTCGCCTTCCGCGGCGTCGGCCTCGCCCTCCTCGGCGCCTTCGGCCTCCTCGGCGTCCTCGCCCTCTTCGGCGTCGTCACCGGCCTCGGCCGCCTCCGCCGCCTCGGCCTCCGGCTCCGGGTCCGGCGGGACCGGCATGGGCCGCCCCGCCGGGTTGTTCGGATCGAAGAAGCCCTCGGGCTTGGGCCGCGTCGCCACCAGCGCCATGTTCCACAGCGCCTGCCCGGCGTCGGCGAAGCCGGCCGCGAGCTGCACCCGCGGGTCGGGGGTCAACTCGGCCATCATCGCGTCCATGCGGTTGATCTCGGCCGTCTGGTCGGCGACGACGTCCGACGTGAACCCGAAGAGCACCGAGTCCTGAGCGGCGCCGGGCTGGCGCAGCAGGTTCTGGACCATGGTGACCGCGCCGCGGTGGTGCTTGATCATCAGCTCGAGGAAGAGCCGGTCGAAGGCGGCGCCCTCCGCCCCGGCGAGGCTCGCCATCTCCTCGGCCGTCAGCATGCCGGGCATCGGCTGGAAGCCCTCGGCGTGGTGCGCGTCGACGGCGGTGACGTCCTGGCCGCGCTCGCGCAGCCAGTCCTGCATCATCTCGATCTCGTCCTCCTGCGAGAGCTCGATGCGCAGCGCCGTCGCCCGCATCGCGTCGCTGGCGGTGTTGGTGTCGAGCAGCGCGGTCATCTCGAGGGCCTGGGCGTGGTGCGAGATCATGCCCTGCATGAACCGCACGTCGGCCTCGGAGAACCGGATGCCCGCGAGGTCGGAGGCCTCGTCGGCCGAGATGGTCCGGCTCGGCTCGCCGGGGGCGCCGGGCTGGACGATGGGGGGCTGCGCCGGGGACGACGCCGCGCCGAGCGTCAGGAACGCCATGCCGGCGGCGAGGGCCGCGGCAACGAGCGGGCGAGAGCGGTTCTGTCGGGTCATGAAATAGTCTCCACCGACCTGGGTCGGTCCGTGTTCCAGGAAAGTCACATTCATCCTTCACGTTATCGCAGGCGCTCGGCAAGACCCGTCAGCGTCTCCGCCAGCGCGGCCAGCCTCTGCTCGATGCGCCCGCTTGCGGCCGCCGCGTCGTCGCCGAGCGCCTCGGCCGCCGATGCCAGCTCCGCCGCCAGCGCCGGGTCGGTGTCCGCCCCGCCGGCCCGGTCGAGCAGGGCCGACAGCGCCGCGCGGCGGTCGGCGCCCAGCGTGTCGCTGCGCTCGAGCTGATCGAGATAGGCGCGCGCGATGACCGGCCGCACCGGCCAGTCGATGGCCCGCTGCTGCTGCGCGTTGAACGCGGCGGGGATGATCGACGCGGCGGCGGCGAGCTCGTTCTCGGTCACGTGCTCGCTCGGCAGCAGCTCGAGGACGTCGAGGCCGCGCGAGATCTCGCTGCCGTAGATGTAGCCGCGGTACCAGTAGGCCGACCAGTGGCCGCCCCTCATCTGGCGCTCGGCGTTCATGGGACCGCGGTCGAAGAACGCGATCTCGACGGGGTTGGCCGAGTCGGTGAAGTCGAAGACGGAGATGCCGCCCTGGTACCACGCCTGCGCCATGATGTCGCGGCCCGGCACCGGCACGAGCGAGCCGTTGTGGGCGACGCAGTTCTCGGTCTCGGTCTGCGGGGCGGGCAGCTTGTAGTGGCTGCGGAACTCCATGCGGCCGTCGACGATGTCGTAGATGGCGTTGGCCCCCCACTCGCGCGGGTCGGAGGCGCGGCAGCGCGGGCGCCCGCCGCCGCCCCACTCGTCGGTGAAGAGCACCTTGGTGCCGTCGTGGTTGAACGTCGCCGAGTGCCAGTACGCGAACGCCGGGTCGGTGACGTCGTCGAGCCGGGCGGGGTTCACGGGGTCGGAGATGTCGAACAGGATGCCGTTGCCCGAGCACGCGCCGGCCGCGAGGCCGATGTCGGGGAACGCGGTGATGTCGTGGCAGCGGTTGGTCTCGGCCGTGCTCTGGGTGCCCGGCCCGTGGTCGCCGCCGGGCCAGAGGCCCCCGGCCCGACCGGTTTCGGGGTCGCGGAACACGAACGGACGGTTGACCACGGCCGAGTCCTCGGGGTTGGCCAGCGGGACCTGGATGACGTCGATGCGGAAGAGCGCGCTGTCGGGGTTCTCGGCCGGCGACTCGTCCGAGCAGCCCGCCATCTCCTCGCCGGAGCGGACGGGGCCGGTCCCCGAGCCGTAGACATAGATGTTGCCGGCGTCGTCGGGGTCGGTCACCACGGTGTGGGTGTGCGACCCGCGGCAGGTCTGCACCGCCGCGACCTGCCGCGGCATGCGCATGTCGGAGATGTCGAAGATGCGGATGCCGCGGAAGCGCTGATCGCTGACCGGCTCGGCCACGCCCTGCAGGCCGCAGTCGAGCCGCCCGCGGGTCTGCTCGACCGACATGATGAGGAGGTTGCCGACCACCGACACGTCGCCCTGGCCGCCGGGGCAGACGACCGAGCTGACGAGGGTGGGCGAGGCGGGGACCTCGATGCGGTAGGTGTTGAACCCGTGGTAGCTGCCCACGAAGACCTGGTCGCCGGCGAACGCGAGGTCGCTGTTGCCGAAGGCGAGGAGGCCGCGCCGCTGGGGACCGTCCTCTTCGTCCTCGGCCGCCTCGGCGTCCGCCTCCGCATCGTCGCCTTCCTCAGCGTCGGCGTCCTCGCCCTCCTCGGCGTCCTCGCCCTCTTCGGCGTCGTCACCGGCCTCGGCCGCCGCCGCCCCGGCCTCCGGAGCCGGGTCGGGCCGCACGGGCATGGGCCGCCCCGCCGGGTTGTTCGGGTCGTAGAACCCCTCGGGCATCGGCCGCGTCGCCACCAGCGCCATGTTCCACAGCGCCTGCTCGGCGTCGGCGAAGCCGGCCGCGAGCCCGACCCGCGGGTCGGTCGACAGCCCGGCCATCATCGCGTCCATGCGGTTGATCTCGGCCGTCTGGTCGGCGACGACGTCCGACGTGAACCCGAAGAGCACCGAGTCCTGCGCCGCGCCGGGCTGGCGCAGCAGGTTCTCGACCATGGTGACGGCGCCGCGGTGGTGCTTGATCATCAGCTCGAGGAAGAGCCGGTCGAACGCGGCACTCTCCGCCTCGGCGAGGCTCGCCATCTCCTCGGCCGTCAGCATGCCGGGCATCGGCTGGAAGCCTTCCGCGTGGTGCGCGTCGACGGCGGTGACGTCCTGGCCGCGCTCGCGCAGCCAGTCCTGCATCATCTCGATCTCGTCTTCCTGCGAGAGCTCGATGCGCAGCGCCGTCGCCCGCATGGCGTCGCCGGCCGTGTCGGTGTCGAGCAGCGCGGTCATCTCGAGGGCCTGGGCGTGGTGCGAGATCATGCCCTGCATGAACCGCACGTCGGCCTCGGTGAACCGGATGCCCGCGAGGTCGGAGGCCTCGGCGGCCGAGATGGTCCGGCTCGGCTCGCCGGGCGCGCCGGGTTGAACGATGGGGGGCTGCGCCTGCGTCGACGCCGCGCCGAGGGTCAGCAGCGCCAAGCCGGCCGCGAGGCTCGCGGCGGGCAGCGGGAGCGACAGATTCTGTCGGGTCATGGTTGGTCTCCGCCGACCTGGGTCGGCCCGGGTTCCGAAACCTCCATTCTACTGCCAGCATGACGGCGTCGAGTTGTCCGATCGCGCAACAGCGGGTGACATGCGATTCGTCGGGATGACCCGCCCGTCCTCGACGGCGGCGCGCGACGCTGCCCTGGTGGACGCGGAGACGCGCCGCGACGGCGTCCGCATCGCCCGTCCCTTGACGGCGGCGCGCGCTTCTGCTCTAGTCGCGACTCACATGCACCCGGCGACACGCCGTGTTCGGCGGTGGTGTCGCCGTTCACGTCGATCGACGCCTGGCCGTCGTTCGAGCGGACGCCGACCGACAGCAAGGGAGACGTGATGTCGACGCAAACGACACACCGGTTCGCGCCGCGTGGCTCACGAGGCTGGCTCCAGCATTTCGGGCTGTCGTGGCGGGCATTGCGGCGCACGCCTTCCTTCACCGTTCCCGCCGTGGTGACCATTGCCCTGGGAATCGGGGCTGCGACGGCGGTCTTCAGCCTGGTCTACGCCATACTTCTCCGTCCGTTCCCCTATCCCGACGCGGACCGCCTGGTGCGGGTGTTCACCGTGGCGCAGAGCGAGCAGGGGGCGGAGAGGAACGCCTCGCTGCTCGACATCGAAGACTACAACCGGCGTTCGAGCCTGCTGGAGAACATCGGCGGCTACACGGTCTTCAATTCCCAGATCGAGGGCGACGGTCTGGCGGAGGCCGTCGTCATCGCGCAGTTGAACCAGGAGGCCATGCACGCGGTGGGCGTGCAACCGGTCCTGGGCCGGCTCTTCACCGAAGAGGAGGATCGCAGGGGCGGGCCGGTGAACAAGGCGCTGCTCAGCCATGGGCTGTGGCAGGGTCGTTTCGGCGGTGCGCCCGACGCGCTGGGGAAGATGATCCGCTTGCCCATGGGCGAGTTCGAGGTGGTCGGGGTGATGCCCGCGGGATTCGGTTACCCGGACCGGGCGACGCTCTGGCTCACGATGGAGGCCTGGTACGCGCTGGGGCTGGACAGCTATCGCGAGAAGCAGCGCGATCAACGGTGGTACGCGACCGTCGCGCGCCTCGCGCCCGGCGTGTCCCTCGCGCAGGCGCAGGACGAAATGGGCCGCGTGGCCCGGCAGCTCGCGGCGGAGTTTCCCGCCACCAACCGCGACGTCGGCGTTCGCCTCGTGCCTCTGCGCGACGCCGAGGTGGGCGAGGTGCGTCCCTACCTGATGTTGCTGACCGCCGGCGTGTCGCTGGTCCTGCTGATCTGCATCTTCAACGTGGCCAACCTGCTGGTCGCACGGGCCCTCACGCAGCACAAGCAGTACGTGCTGCAGACCGCGCTGGGGGCGGGGCGGTTCGAGCTGACGAAGGGATTCCTGGCCGAGAGCCTGCTGCTCGCCGCCGTCGGGGGCGCCGGCGGCGCCGCCATCGCGTGGGTGGCGGTCCGCGCGTTCCAGACGCTGCTGCCCGACTCGCTGCCGATGTGGATGCACTTCGCGGTCGACCCCTACGTGCTGGCATTCTGCTTCGCGGCAACGGTCGTCAGCGGGCTGGCGCTCGGGGTCGCGCCCGCGGCGATGGGCTCGCGCGTGAACCTCACCGAGGCGCTGAAGGACGGGACGCGGGGGAGCCCGGGCGATTCATGGGGGCGTTCCGCGCTCGTCGTGGCGGAAGTGGCCGCCTCGCTGCTGCTGTTGCTGGGCGCGGGACTCCTGATGAAGACGTTCGTGCAGATGCAGAATGCCGATCACGGCTTCGAGGCCGACAACCTGATCGTGGCGAGCGCGCGCAACAGTCTCTTCCCGCAGGCGCCGCGCGCGGAACGGGCCGCGCTGCTCGCGGCGCATCACGAGCGCGTGCTGGCGCGACTGCGCGCCATCCCCGGGGTCGACAGCGCCGCGGTCACCAACTCGCTCCCCTACGCGGGTGGAGAGTTGCGGAATGGGCGGCTTCGGGTCCAGGGTCGGTCGGAGGAGGAGACGCAGTTTCTGCTGCCGACGGCCGGGGCCGATGTCTCGTGGGACTACTTCGAAGCGATGCGGATTCCCCTGACGGCGGGTCGGTTCTTCGAGCGCACCGACGCGAGCGACCAGGCTCCGGTAGTCATCGTCAACGAGGTCGGCGCGAGAGCGCTCTTCGGCGAGCGGGACCCGATCGGGCAGATGGTGCAGTGGGGAGACACGGTGGGGCCGTCGAACCCGTACACCCGCGTCGTCGGGGTGGTGGGCGACGTCAGGCACGGGGGCGCGGAGCGTGACGCCATCGAGCTGTACTACCCGTTCACGCAATGGCCGGTGGGCGGCGGCTACTACGTCCTGCGCACGCGTCTCGACCAGACCGCGGTGTCGGGGGCGATTCGAGCCGCGGTCTCGGAGGAGGACCGGAACGCGGCCGTCGTCTCGATCCGGAGCATGACGGAACGAATCGACGCCGCGCTGTGGCAGCGCCGGCTGTGGGGGGTCCTGTTCTCGGTGTTCGCGGCGTTGGCGCTGTCGCTGGCCGGCGTCGGGTTGTACGGATTGCTGAGCTACTCCGTTTCGGCGCGCGCGCGCGACATCGGGATCCGGTTGGCGCTCGGGGCGACGCCGGCGGGCGTGCGGGCCATGGTGGTTCGACGCGGAATGGCGTTGGTCCTGCTCGGGCTCGCCGTCGGCTTGGTGCTCTCGGTGGGAGCCCTCCGGACCATCACTCACCTGTTGGTCGACGTCGCGGTGCTCGACTGGGCCGTCTACGGGTCGGTGGCCGGCTGTCTGGCGGCGGCCGGACTTCTGGCGTCGCTTTGGCCGGCCGTCCGGGCTTCGCGGCTCGACCCCGCGCAGTCGCTGAGGAGCGAATAGACGAAGCGCGCGATCCGGTTGCCGCCCTTCGGGGGGCGGCTCGAGATCAGCACGTCCGGATTCACAGCTGAGGCGCAACGGCGGTCGTCAGTTGACGGCTCGGTTCCAGCAGGTGCTGGACTTCTACGGCAAGGACGCTGACGGGAACTACCTTGCCGCGTGCCGAACGCGTCGTCCCGCAGAAACGAGCTGGCGCTGGGCGCAGTTGGCAACCTATGTCGATCACTGTCCCAAGCAGCGGCGCACGTTCGAGTCGGCGAAGCCGCCCGGACGCAAGGACGGGAACCACGAGGCGCGGCGGCCACGGCGGGAACCGCGGCCGCTGCGTCCTGAGGGCGGCCCGGAGCCGGACGATGGTCGCGCGCGGTGCGCCGCCGGCTCGTTCGGTCGTCCGGTGCTACCGGGCGCCGCCGCCGCCCGTGGTGGTGTCGAGCGAGAACGGATCGGGGCCGAGCCCGTCGGCGAACTCCTGCTCCATCATCCGGTGGCCGATGAACATCGCGGGCAGCCCGTAGTTCCCCTCGTGGCACCGCGGCTCGTAGTAGATGCGGTTCTGCAGGTCGCTCTGGCGCCTCAGCTCCTGCCGGACCGTCCACGGCGCCGTCCAGGTGGTCGGGTCCGAGAGGGTCGCCTCGTAGGTGAGCGTGTCGGCGTCGACCACGGTGTACCGCTCGACGAGCCGCCGGTTCTCGGCCGAGGCGCGATACGGGAACTTCGGCGAGAAGTTGGTGGTCTCGATGACCAGCGTGTCGCCCTCCCAGCGCCCCCGCGAGTCGCCGTGGCGCAGGCGGACCCGGCTCGGCGGGTGGGTCCCGCCCAGGTTGACGACGCGCTGGAAGCCCTGGCCCTGCCCGACGTCGTAGGCGATGGCGAGGGCGTCTTCGCCCTGGGTGATGCGCCGGTGCCCGTTGAAGTCGGGGGTGCCGCCGAGCATGCACCGGTCGCCGAGGCTCTGGTCCTCGGGCCCGTCGTGGCGGTTCATCCGTAGCGTGTTGTAGAAGGGCGGGATGTCGAAGCGGCGCGGCGAGACCGGCCCGTAGTCGCCGCCCTCGCAGCCCGGCGCCTGCTGCTCGCAGGTCGGCGTGTTCCGCATCAGCATCGTCCGCCAGTCGCGCTTGACGTCCTCCCGCCGCTGCGCCTCCGGGGTCAGGGCCGGAATGCGCCCGTTCGGCGGATCGACGACGAGTGACGTGCGCGGGCCGGCCGGCTTCGCCGAGCTGAAGACGGCGTTGTAGGCCCCCGACACGTCCTGCGCGCTCCCGCGCGGGCCGCGGACGTTGCGCCCCGGGTCGACCTGGCGTGACAGGTCGCGGGCGACGCGCTCCTCGTCGGTCGCGAACTCCCGATCGCCCAGATCGGGCGACCGCTGGAAGGGGGTGTCCCAGACGTCGAGCCAGATGCCCTCGAGATCCGGATGTCCCCAGGCGGTCCTGGCGATGTCCTGCCCCGCCGCCGGGGCGGCGGCGAGCGGGAAGACCACGACGACGGCGGCCAGCGCCGTCGCGACACGGAGTGAATCGAGCAGTCGTCGCTTCATGTTCCCGACCTCCCCGAAACGGCCGGCGGCGGCCCGCGACTCGACGCGGGCCGTGCGGGCAGAGTTGACCCGACGATCATAGTGATCCGCTCCCGGTTGGACAATGGCCCTCCGGTGGCGGGGCTCTGATATCGTGATGACGGGAGGGACACCATGCGCTCGATCCTTGCAGGCACGGCTGCGGCGGCGCTCACCCTGCTCGCGGCCGGCGCGGCGGCGGCGCAGGAGACCATCTTCGTCGACCAGTGGAGCCCGACCGAGTCGGTGCTCTACATCGCCGACGCCGACGGGGCGAACCCGCGCAAGCTGGTCGCGGGATCCGAGCGTGACTACAACGCGTCGTTCTCGGTCGACGACGAGTGGGTGGTGTTCACCTCCGAGCGCCACGGCTCGGCCGACATCTTCCGCGTGGGCGCCAACGGCATGGGGCTCGAGCGGCTGACCGACCACCCCGCCTTCGACGACTAGGCCGCGCTGTCGCCGGACGGCCGGTCGCTGGCCTTCGTCTCGACCCGCGACCACGGCTCGACCGACATCCACCTCCTGGACGTGCAGACCGGCGACGTGCGGAACCTGACCGACGCGGCGGGCGGCGACTACCGCCCGAGCTGGTCGCCCGACGGCCGGTGGATCGCGTTCTCGTCCGAGCGCGGGAAGCCGCCGCGCATGGCGGCGGGACGCTGGGAGCACGTGCACGAGCCCAGCGTCTACGTCATGCGGGCGGACGGCGGCGGGCTGCGCAGGCTGACCGCCGACGGCCAGCTCGCGGGGTCGCCGAAGTGGTCGGCCGACGGCCGGCGCGTGGTCTTCTACGAGCTGGCCGTCGCGGACACGTTCCGGGCGCGCGGGCGCGGCGGCCAGGGCCGCGTCGAATCGCGCGTGGTGTCGGTCGACGTGGCCACCGGCGAGCGCACCGAGCACGCGGCGGGACCGGGGCTGAAGCTGTCGCCGCAGTACCTCGCGGCCCACCGCGTGGGCTGGCTCGCCAAGTCGGGGCCGGCCGCGGCCCTCGCCTTCAGCGACGGCGCGAAGGGCGCCACCGGCGACATCGGCAACCCCTCGTGGTCGCACGACGGCCGCCGGGTCGTCTACCAGCAGGGGCCGATAGCGACCATCGCGAGGCCGCGCGCGCCCGGCGAGGTCCTGGCCGGCCGCGACCCGGGCTTCGAGCTGCGCTATGCGAGCGGCTTCCCCGCGGTGTCGCCCGACGGGCGCCGGCTCGTGGTGAGCGAGCGCACCGGCCGCGGCCGGCCCGACGACCGGACGGGGCTCGCCGTCTGGGGCACCGACGGCGCCGACCCGCGGCGCATCTTCCGCGGCGACGGGTCGGTCATGAGCCCGCGGTGGTCGCCCGACGGGGAGTGGATCGTCTTCGGGGACGGCGGCTACTTCGGAGCCCGCCGCACGCGCCCCGGCCGCGTGATGGTGGTGCGCCCCGACGGGTCGGACGCGCGCGCCGTCACCGACGGCCCCCTCAACGCGGGGTTCCCGAGCTTCTCGCCGAACGGCGCCGAGGTCGTCTACCGCGTCTGGGGCGACACCGCCGAGGGGCTGCGCATCGTCAGTCTCGCGGACGGCACCGTCCGGACCCTGACCACCGGCTACGACAACTTCCCGGCGTGGTCGCCGGCGGGCGACCTCATCGTGTTCAGCCGCCTCGCCGGCGGCGACTTCGACATCTTCTCGATCCGGCCGGACGGCACCGACCTGCGGCAGCTCACCACCACCCCCGGCGGCGACTCCCACCCCGCGTGGTCCCCCGACGGCGCCCACATCCTGTTCAGCAGCTCGCGCCACGGGTTCAAGGACGAGGCCCCGATGCACGACATCCCGCAGCCCTACGGCGAGCTCTTCATCATGCGGGCCGACGGCTCGGAGCAGCGCGCCCTGACCGACAACCGCTGGGAGGAGGGCACCCCGGCGTGGGTGCCGGCGGCAGAGAGGGCAGCGGCGCCCTGAGAGGGCGGCGGACCGCGACTCCCGTCGACCCTCACTCGTGCATCGCTGTCCGCCGGCCCCGCATCAGCGACCCGCCGATTCCTCCAAGCGCGCGCCGCGCAGCAGAAGCGGGACGTCGCGGTTCCCCTCGTGGCAGGCGTACTCGAACATCACGTAGTCGGGGTCGCGCGTCAGCGGCATCGACACCGTCCACGGCCCGTCGTACACCTCCGGGTCCTCGACCGTGACCTCCCAGAGCAGCTCGTCCTCGGACATGCGCCCGCCGCCGCCGCTCGACGCGATCATGCCGCCGTCGTTGAAATTCCTGGTCTCCACCACCAGGGTGTCGCCCTCCCACCGCGCGCGGGCGTCGCCCATCCACAGGCGCACGCGATCGTCGAGGTGCGGCCGGTCGGTGACGGGGATGACGCGCACGTCGTGGATCATCTCGTAGTGGATGACCACGGCGTCGGGGGTCTGGGTGAACCGGTAGGCGTTGTTGTACCCGGCGGGAAACATAGAGCCCGGCACCCCGCGCGTGAGGCACCGGTCCCACACCGTCATGTGGCGGTAGTCGTCGCGCTCGCGCGTCCGGTTGTCGTCGCGCCGCGCCTCGGCCCACGCCTGCACGGGGACCCGCCCGGACGACGGCTCGACCACCAGCGAAGTCTGGCGCGTCGACAGCAGTTGCGTCCCCGCGTCGAGGGAACGGTTGGTGTACCCGAAGTTCGCCTCGCGATCCGCGGCCGTCAGCGCCGCGAACCGGGCCCCCTCCTCCTCCGTGAAGAACGCCCTGTCGGCGAGCGATTCCGGCACGGCGACGCCCGAGTACGCGAAGCTGGAGCCGCGCTCGAAGGGGGTGATGGTGGCATTGGTCCACACGCCCTCGATATCGGGGCGGCCGTCCACGGTTCGCGGGGCCGTCCATGCCGGCTCGGCCGCCGCGTCCTGACCGGCCACGCCCTGTCCGGCCGTGTTCTGTCCAGCCGAGGCCGACGTCGCCGCCACCGCAACCCCGGTCGCCACCGCCAACAGCCAGGATCGATTGATCACCAATGACCTCCTCGTCAACGGCGTTCGGAAACACCCGTGTCCGTGCATTCGACCAAAAACTCGCCCGGCCTACCGCTGCTGCATCGTCAGTCGAGGCGGCCGAGTAGTGACTGCTGCCACGGCAGCAGCGCGCCGCGCCCGTCGTCGCCTTCGGTGGCGATGCGTTCCAGCGCCGCCCGCGGCGCAATCAGGTCTGCGTCGATGGCCAGCGCCTTCGCCGCCCGGTCCCGCCGCTGCCTCAGCGCCGCAAAGCGCTTCTCCTGAGACTGGGTGAGCCGTGCGCGCGGCTTGCCCGCGGGGCGTTTCGGCCACTCTGCGCGGTCGAGGGCCAGGGCACCGTCCGTCGCTTGCGAGAAGCGCGCCCGCCGCGTTCCGCGCAATCCTCGGGGCGATACGCGCTCCCCGCGATCGAGGCGCTGCGCGGCGTCGACGAGATCCGCGTTGGACATGACGTGGAAGGGTGGGCGGTCGGCCGCGCGCGCTTCGCCCTCGCGCCAGTGCCACAGGGCGCGAAGGACGGCGCTCGCGCGCGGCCCGAGCGCGTAACTGCCCTTTACCCGCCACTCGGTCTCGGGGTCCCGCTCGCGGACGATGCGCGCGGCGGCGACCGCGCGCCGGCACGACTGCTCCAGCCATGCTCGGCGGCCAAGATCGTCGAGCCGTCGCTCGAGCCGCTCCGCCAGGGAAAGGAGATAGTGGGTGTCGTTGCGCGCGTATTCGGCGAGCTTGGGAGCCAGCGGCCGGCGCGCCCAGTTGGCGGTCTGCAGGCCCTTGGGCAGGGTGACGCCGAAGTGCTCGGCGACCAGGGCGGCGTAGCCGTACTTCGCGGCGCCGGTGAGCCGCGCCGCGATCATGGTGTCGAAGACCGCGCGCGGGGCGCCGAGGCCGAGGCGGTACAGCATGCGCAGATCGAAGTCCGCGCCGTGCATGACCAACTCGGTCGCCGCCAACGCCTCGAGAAGGGGCGCCAGGTCGGAGCCGGCCAGCGGGTCGACGAGCTCGTCGGCGCCGGGCAGCCCGACCTGCACCAGGCACACCTTCTCCCGGTAGCAGTGCATGCTGTCGGCCTCGGTGTCGACGCCGATGCGGTCGGCGGCCGCGATGCGCGCGGCGAGGTCGGCCAGAGCGGCCGCCGTCTCGATCACGAGAGTCAACCGGCCAGACCAAAGACCCGGGCCAACTGGTACGCGGAGAGCCCGAGGATCACGAGCACGACCAGCACCCCGGCGACGTTGGCCAACCGCGAGTTGCGGTGCCGGCCCATGATGCCAGCGTGGTTCACGACGACGAGGAGCAGGATCAGGGTCAGCGGCAGCACGACCGCGTTGCCGGCCTGCGCGAGCAGGATGATCTGGTACGGCGACGCGCCGAGGAAGATGCCGAAGACCATGCCGGTCAGCAGCACGCCGCCCCAGAGCAGGCGGAAGCGGTTGCTCTTGAGGTCCGAGCCCCATCCGAGGGCGCCGCTCGCGGCGTAGGCGGCGGCCAGCGGGGCGGTGACCGACGAGGTCAGGCCGGCCGCGAAGAGCCCGATGCCGAAGAAGAGCGGCGCCGCGGGCCCGAGCACGGGCTCGAGGCGCGCCGCCACCGCCGCCACGTCGGCGTCGCCGCCCTCGCCCATCAGGGGCGAGGCGGCAATCACCACCGCCGCGGTGATCAGGCCGCCGAGGGCCACCGAGAACAGGGTGTCGCGCCGGCTCTCGCGGAGGTTCTCGTCGTTGTTCTCCGCGTCGGGCCATCGCTCGAGGACGGCGCTGGCGTGGAGGAACAGGTTGTAGGGCACGACGGTGGTGCCGATGAGGGCCAGCACCGTGAGCAGCGCCCCCGGCGGCACCCGCGGCACCAGGAACCCGGAGAAGAGGTCGACGAGACTGGGCGCGGTGAGGACCGCGGTGAGCACGAAGACCACGCTCATCAGCCCGACGAGGGCGACCAGCGCGTTCTGGATGGTCTTGTAGGTGCCGGTCATCAGCAGGGCGCCGGCCAGCCCGCCGATTACCGCCACGAGGAGCGCCTGCGGCAGCCCCGTGAGCAGGGTGACGCCGAGCGACGCGCCGAGCAGGTTGCCGGTCTGGAACGCGGCGTTCCCGACGAGGATGGTCGTGGCGATGAGGCCGAGCGCCCCGGCCCGGAGCCGCGGGTTCGCGAGGCTGTCGCGGATGGCCTCGGCGAGCCCGCGACGGCCCGCGAGGCCGACCCGCGCCGCCATGTCCTGCAGGACGGCGGTGGTGACCACCGAGAACAGCACCGCCCAGAGCAACGCGGTCCCGTACCCGGCGCCGGCGCGGCTCGCGGTCACGAGGGTCCCCGGTCCGATGAAGGCGGCGGCGACCAGGAAGCCCGGTCCGGCGCGAAAACGGCTCATCGTGTCGTTCCTCCGTGGGTTCGGATCGCCGGCGCCCGCCCTTCGTCGCGACGGGCCGAAAACGCTCAAGTCTATATGACGTCACTTCGTCGCGGTGTAGGCGACGACGGGCGGGTTGTCGAGGAAGTCGTCCCAGACGGGATTCCCCCGCTCGCCGGGCTCCAGGGAGACGCCGAGCCAGCGGAAGTCGCGGAACCCCGTCCGGCGGAAGGCCCCGCGGTAGGTCTCGGGCCTCAGGTAGAGGTTGTGGAACTCGAACTGCCGCCCGTCGGGGTTGGTGAACCGGTAGTGGATGGGGTCGCCCTCGACCGGGTCCGAGAGCGGGCCGGTCTTCTCGATGCCGTGCCGCGGCCACGACACCGTCCCCCGCGGCGGGCTCATGACGTTGTCGTTGAACCCGACGAGCCGGCCCCCCGGCCGCAGCGCGCGGCGGCAGACCCGCAGGAAGCGGTGGAGCTTCTCGCGGGTACCCGCGTAGTGGAGCAGGTACATGGCCACGACGAGGTCCGCTTGCCCGGGCTCGGGCTCGAAGTCGGCGATGTCCTGGCAGACGTAGGCGCAACCGAGCGGGGCCCGCGCCTCCTCGCGCCGGGCGAGGCGGATCATCTCTCCGGAGATGTCGATCCCGGTGACCCGCCCGGCGCCGGCCCGCTTGAGGAGACGCGTGTAGAACCCCCCGCCGCAGGCCAGATCCAGCACCGTCAGGCCCCGGATGTCCCCCAACGCCTCGAACAGCGTGTGGCGCTCGATGGCCTTCCGGAACGGGAGCTGCTTCGAGTCCTGGTAGGCCTCGGCGATGGCGTCGTACTGGGCCACGTGCCTCCGCGGGGCCGGACGTCCGTCCCGGTGGGACGGGACAGACGCCCGGCTGGGTTGGTCGAAACGGCGCCGCGCGCGACGATTCCCCCGGTCGGGCGTCCGCGGCCGCCGCGAACGCCTGCCGGGTCGATTGCAGCCTCCGCGGCCCGGGGCGGCGGGCGCCGCCGGCGATGGTCTCGCGCTCCTACGGCACGAGCGCGCGCCCGATGTTGTTCGTGTCGGTGCCGAACCAGATGGCGCGCGTCGGCGCATGGAAGTACATGTGCCGCACCGTCCCGCCGCCGCTCGCGATGGCGGTCTCGGTGAAGAACTCCTCGGTGGCGGGGTCGAACCCGACGAAGCGGTTCGGGCGCACCCCCGACTCGACGAAGTAGACGCGGTCCTCGTCGTCGACGGCCATCCCGTAGGGGCGCGACTCGGCCCCGCCGGGCACCGGCCACTCGTCGACCTCGCCGGTCTCCGGATCGAAGCGGCCGAGGTTGCCGCCGGCGTAGTCGACGTACCAGAGCTCGCCGGTCGACGTCACCGCGAGCCGGCGCGGCCGCGCTTCGGCGCGGGGCAGCTCGAACTCCTCGAGCTCCAGCGTCTCGGGGTCGACGCTGGCGAGCTTGTTGGTGCCGAACTGGCAGAACCACGCGCGGTTGTCCGCGTCGACCACGATGCCGTAGGGCCGCCGGCGCTCGCCCTCGACCGGAATCAGGTCGACGGTGCCGGTGCGCGTGCCCAGCTTGCCGACGAAGCTGCCGCCCTGCACCGAGAACCAGATGTCGCCGTTCCGGTCGAAGATGAGCGTGTGCGGGTCCCGGGCGTCGGGGGTCGGCATCATGTGCTTCTCGATCTCCCCCGTCTCGGGATCGAGGCGGCCGATGTGCATGGCGCGGTTGCCCGCGTACCACACGAACCCGTCGTCGTCGACGATGAGGTTGTGGGGGCCGGTCCCCGGGTCGAGCTCGTAGCGCCGGAAGTCGCCGGTCGCGGGGTCGAGATAGGCGAGGTAGTTGCCCCGCTGGCCCACGAACCACACGCGGCCCTGCCCGTCCACGTAGGGGTCGCGCGGGCGGGTGTTCTCCCAGGGCACGACCCACTCGGTGATCTCCAGGTCCTCGGCCGGCGCCGCCGGGGCGCCCAGCGTGCCGAACGACCCCAGGACGATGACCAACGCCGACAACGCCGGAATGCTCTTCCTCATCGCGCACCTCACGTTGGATTGCCGACCCTCGGCCGACCTTCGTCGGCCCCGAGGGGGCACGGGCCCTCAATACTAATGCGAAACCGCCCATTGCAGACGACTCCGGCGGGATGCGGCGCGTTTACCGAAGCCGGGGCGGACGCGCGCCCGGCGGGTCGGACCGCGTCGCCCCTTCAAGTGCGCGGGCCGCCGCCGTATGATCCCACCCGTACCGTCCCGCTGGACGGCATGTTCGGAGAAGCACCCGGAACCAGGACGGTCGAACGGGCCGTGCCGCCGTACCGTCCGCCCCGGTCCGACCGCGTCGGGCCGGGGCAAGCCCGCAGGAGGAAGCCAATGCTGACGATCCGTCACCCGGCCCGCTCCGTCGTGACCCTCGCGGCGGTGCTCGCGCTCGGGGCCCTCGCCGCCGCCGACGCCCTCGCCCAGCGCGAGGCGCGCGACGACGAGTACGCGGTCAACGACCCGCGCGTGCAGCACCGCACGTACGTGATGGAGGAGACCGGCGAGACCATCCCCTACGCCCTCTTCGTGCCCTCGGGCTACGACCCCGCGAGCCCCGCGCCGCTGATGGTCTCGCTGCACGGGGCCGGACGCCAGTACGACTGGCTGATGAACTACGCCGGGTTTCTCGACCAGGCCGAGCACCACGGGTACGTGGTGGTGACGCCGCTCGGCTACACGCGGCGCGGCGGCTACGGCTACCGCGGCGACTCCGAGCAGGACCGGCGGGCCGAGCAGGACGTGATGAACGTCTTCCGGCTCGTCACCGACGAGCTCGCCATCGACGAGAACCGGATCTATCTCTGGGGCCACTCGATGGGCGGGGCCGGCACCTACTACCTCGCCAGCCGCCACCCGGACATCTGGGCCGGCCTCGCCGCCGTCGCCGGCGGCAGCATGAACGCGGGCTACGTCGACGCCGAGGCCATCCGGCACATCCCGTTCCTCGTCATCCAGGGCTCGGACGACCGGGTGGTTCCCACCGCGGGGGTGCGGGAATCGGTGGCGAAGATGCGGGAGCTGGGCATGCAGCACCTCTACATCGAGATCCCCGGGGGCGACCACTCGCTGTTCATCTCGCGGGACCCCGAGGTGGTCGGGCACCTGTTCTCGTTCTTCGACCTCGTCTCGAAGAAGACGCAAGGGAAGTGAGGAGCTCGCGGCGGCCCGCGCTCAGTGCGTCATCGCGTAGACGAGGACGTTGATGCCCAACGAGTAGCCGTCGGGCGCGAACGACTCGAAGAACCGCGGGTCGTCGGCCTCGCGCTCCCAGGCGTCCTGGATGTCGGTGTTGTGGGTCATCGCGACCATGATGCGTCCGCGCTCGTCGAAGATCGCGCGGAAGTGCGGCTCGGCGCTGTCGAAGCCGCGCTCCGACGTCCGGCCGCCCGAGCGCCGCCAGAAGCCGATGTTGGCGATCTGGGGAACCTCCCAGATGTAGAACATCGTCTGGAAGAGAGGGTGCTCGATGGGGAGGTCGACGATGGGATACTCGGCGGGCGGCAGCACCTTGCTGATCTGGCTCACCCACTGGTCCCACTCCCAGCTCCCCCAGAAGTCGTCGGCCCAGAGGAAACCGCCCTTCAGCAGGTAGTCGCGCAGGCGGGCGGCGTCGTCGTCGGAGAGCACCATCGACCCGACCGCCGAGGCGATGATGAATGGGCAGCCGAACAGCGCGTCGTTGGTGACCGGGACCACCCAGTGGATGGGCTCGTCGTCGGGGTCGAAGTTGACGGCGGTCGTCGACATCTCCGACAGCCGGATCATGAAGTTGATGTCGGCATAGGGGTAGTCGGTCGACCAGCGGCCCATGCCGCGGCCTCTGTACTCGCTCGCGTACATGAGCCGGCAGAACGAGAAGCCGGCGTCGCGCTGCTCCGGCGGACGGATGCGGGGCGGGTAGCGTGACCGCCAGCCCCACTGCGCGGACACGGCCCCGGCGGCGATGGCCAGGATCACGGCCACCGCCGTGCTCGCGACGGTCAACCGCTTCATGCCGCCATTGTGCCACAGGGCGGCGCGCCCGGCGCGATTTCCTCGCGAGGCCGGGCCGGCAGGAGGAGCCACACGCGCCATGGCGGAGCTCAAGACGAAGAAGAACACCGCGGACGTCGGGGCCTTCCTCGACGGCATCGAGAACGAGAAGCGCCGGGAGGACTGCCGGGCGGTCGTCGCGCTGATGGCCGAGGTCACCGGCGAGCCGCCGGCGATGTGGGGCGACAGCATCATCGGCTTCGGCAGCTACCACTACAAGTACCCCACCGGCCGCGAGGGCGACTGGATGGCGACCGGCGTCTCGCCGCGCAAGCAGAGCCTGACCCTCTACATCATGACGGGCTTCCCGCGGCACGAAGAGCTCATGAAGAAGCTCGGCCGCTACAAGAACGGGAAGTCGTGCCTGTACGTCAAGAAGCTCGAGGACGTGGACACCGACGTGCTGCGGGAGCTCGTGCGCGAGTCGTTCGAGCGCGTGTCGAAGGGGGAGTACGGCTGGTGATGCGCCGATTCCGCGGCGCAGGCGACTAGTCAGAGTCGCCGTTCTGCGACGGGTCCGGGCTCTCGGACGGGGAGTCGTGGGAGATCCCGCCGTCGGGGGCGCCGTCACCCTCGGGGTCGGAAGAGCCGGACCGGCGACTGTGGAGGCCCAGGAAGTCCCCGGACTCGGCTTCCTCCAGGACGCGGGCCGTTTTCGCCAGGTCGCGGTCTGCCTGGTTCCCCTTCGACCGGCGCCTTCTCCACTTGAACATTGCGTTCTCCGCTCGCCGAGAGCGCACGCCGCAGTCCGAATGGCTCCTGCACCGCAATCTACTGCATAGCCGGCCTGGGAGACAAGCGCGCCGCCCGGCCGCGAGGCGTCGGACAGCAGAGCCCGCCCGGCGGTGGCGGCCGCCCGGCCCCTGCCCGGTCGGCGGCCGCCAGGGCGTACACGAACAGGAGGTTGCCGACGCGCGGGCGCAGCTCGGGTCAGGCGGATGAAGCCGGACGCGGTGGCGGCCGCGCCGGCGAAGATGCTAGTCCTGGTACCCCTCCAGCACCGGGAAGCGCTCGTCGGCGGGGAGCGGCTGAACGCCGAAGGCGTTCAGGGTCATCGACACCTTGCGGTACCGCGCCGCCGTGGCCGCGATGCTCACCAACTGGTGCGTGTCGTAGTGCTCGGACAGCCCCGCCCACGTCTCGTCCGAGATCATGGTGTCGGTGTACATCTCGTCGGCGGCGTCGATGAGCAGGCGCTCGCGCGCGTTCCACCCGGGGGCGTCCTGCCCTTGGGCGATCCAGAGCGGCTCGAGGCCGTGGTCGCGGGCGCGGCCCACGCTCCCGACGTGCTTCGCCCACTCGTAGACCGCCTGGGCGTTCCAGCCCGTGCGCAGAATGACGAGCTCGCGGTCGTGCGGGGTCAGGCGCGACTGCTCCTCGTCGAGCACGTAGCGGGGGTTCGAGTACCACACGTCGGCCATCGCGGCGTGCCGGCGCAGGGTGCGGCCGACCCGCAGGCCGTCGCCGGGGACGGGGTCGATGCGGGGGGCGGTCAGGGGCGCTTCGCGGCCGGGCGCGTCGATGCGGTAGGCGACGTCGTCGGTGGGAATGAGGTGCCCGGCCCCCGCGTCGGGCTGGACCCCGAGCGAGTTGAGGAGAACCGACGCCGCGGTGATCTCGTTGACGGTCACGACCGCGTCGGCGAGGTTCTCCAGCGAGTACATCCGCGTCAGCTCGGCCCAGGTCCGATCGGTCACCGCGGCGTTGCGGAACAGCTCGTCGGCGAGCCCGATGAGCGTCTGCTCGAAGGTCGTCCAGCCGTCGCCGGCCCCCTCCGCGATGCGGCTCACCTCGTCGGCGGTCAGCCCGTGATCGCTCCGGCCGGCGTGCGACGACCACAGGTAGCCGTTCTGTGCGAGCCACGCGGTCCGGAGAATCAGCACCGCGCGATGCCGCGGCGACAAGGTCGAATCGTTCGAGACGTAGGTGAGGAACGGCATGACCCGGTCGGCGAGGACCGGCAGCCGCGCGAGGGTGCGCAGCGCGTTCCCCGCGTCGCCGGACGGCGCGTACCGCTCGACGACGGCCCGCTGTTCGGCGGTCCATTCGGACTCGGGCAGGGGCGCCACCCGCGGCTCGTCCGCCCGCTCGACGAAGATGGCGCTCCCGGGCGGATCGACGATGGCGCGGGCCGGCTCGATGCGGAAGAGCACGGCGTCGTCCTCGTCGGTCAGCACGTAGAGGTAGCCGTCGGGGCCCTGCCGCACGTCGCGCACCCGCTGGCGCAGCTCCGTGAGGATCGACTCGCGCCTTATCTCCTCGCCCCGGCGGTTGAACACGACGCGGTCGATGTGGCCGGTGCGCGGCATCCGGCCCTCCATCATCGAGCCGACCATGAGGTTGCCCTGCCACGCGGGGAAGTGGGGGCCGGTGTAGAAGGTCAGCCCCGACGGCCCGATGGACGGCCACCAGACGACGGCGGGGTCCTCGAACTCGGGCCGCCACGGCGTCTCGCTGACCCGCACGCCGGAGTACTCGCGGCTGTAGGAGGCGAGGGGCCAGCCGTAGTTGGCGCCGGCCCGGATGACGTTGGCCTCGTCGCCGCCCTGCGGCCCGTTCTCGGTCGCCCAGAGCTCACCGGTCTCGGGGTGCCAGGCGAGCCCGAGCTGGTTGCGGTGGCCCAGCGAGTAGATCTCCGGCAGGTAGTCGGGGTCGCCCGCGAACGGGTTGTCGGCGGGGGCGGCGCCGTCCTCGGTCAGCCGCATGAGCTTGCCGAAGTGGTTCCGCGGGTCCTGCGCGTAGCTGCCGGTGTCGGCGAAGACGTAGGACCCGCCGACGGTCATGTAGAGCGAGCCGTCGGGGCCCCAGATGATGCGAGACGCGGCGATGCCGCGGTCGAGCCCCTCGGCCACGAAGATGTCCCGCACCTCGGTCAGCGCCCCGGTGTCGAGGCGCCCGCGGGCGAGGGCCACCGTCACCCCCTCCTCGCCGTCGCGCTCGATCGACTTGCTGTAGGTCAGGTAGACGAGCCGGTCGTCCTCGGGATGCACCGCGACGTCCATGAGCCCGGCGCGGTCCGACTCGGCGAAGACCTCGGGCACGCCGGGGACGTCGCGCTCGACGAGCCGGCCGTCGCGCACCACCCGCAACGCCCCGCGGTCGCGCTCGGTGATGAGGATGTCGCCGTTGCCGCGGAACGCCATGCCCCACGGATGCGAGAGCCCGGTGGCCACCGGCACCACCCGGATGCGGGGCACCTCGGCGGTGTGCAGCACCCGCGCCGCCGTCGGGGCGGGCACCGCCGGCACCCCGTCCCGGCGCTGGGCGGACGCGGTCGCAGCGGCGGCGAGGACGATGGCGAGGCAGAGCGCGAGCGGGCGACGGCGGCGGGAGCGGCGATGGCGCATGGTTCCTCCTTGGGTGCCCATCAATCTACCCGATCACGCGTCCGGGAGGGTCAGGACTTCCACATCGAGACCCTCCACGAGCCGGAAGTGACGCTCGTCGGACCGACCGGCCGGCACCGGGAAGCCCGGACGCACGGCGGTGGCGGCCACGGGGTCGATGGCGAAATGGCGGACCATACGCAACTCCGCACACGAGCCTACGGGCCGTACCACTGCTCGACGAGGGTGCCCGTCGCCCATACGTAGAAGACGACGATGAGCAGCTTGCCCAGTGCGACGGCGGCGGCAAACCTCGCGACGGGCATGCGCAGGGTGCCGGCCACGTAGCAGATGACGTCGGTCGGCGTGAAGGGGAACGCCGACCAGCCGGCCACCAGCCAGAACCCGCCGCGGTGGGCCATCTGCGCCTCGAGCCGGCGCACCCGGGCGGCGTGGCGCCGCTCGAAGAGGTCGCCGAGGCCGAGGAAGTCGAAGAAGTAGTAGATGAGGAGGGCCGAGGCCACGGCGCCGCCGAGGGCGCTGCCCGTCACGAACCACGGCCGGTCGGGAAAGAGCAGCGTGCCGGCGATGACGAGCACGGTGGCGGGCACGAGGGTGAACGCCCGCACGACGTTGAGGGCGACGTAGCCGAGGAGGACGGGCTGGCCCGAGCCGCGCAGCCCGGCCGCGACCTGCTCGGGCTCCAGGAGATCGGGGCGCACGGCATACAGCGCGGTGAGCCCCGCCACGCTCGCCGCCCAGACGATCAGCGCGATGAGGCGGATCCTGGGCATGCCGTCCCCATCGACTCCGCCATCCAATCAGGGGATCCGCACCTCGATCAGGGTGACGTCGAACACCAGGGTGGCGTTGGGGGGAATGCGGGGTCTCACCCCCGTCTCGCCGTAGGCCATCTCCGGCGGAATGATCAGCCTGCGCTCGCCGTTCTCGCGCATGCCCGCCAGTCCCTGCTCCCAACCCTCGAGCACCTCTCCGAGGCCGAGGTTGAAGCTGAACCCGTTGTTCACCTCGAACTGCCGGCCCTTGCCGTCCGGCCTGCTCGCGTCGTAGAGCCAGCCCGCGTAGTCGACCGTCAGCACGTAGCCGTTGAGGGCCGTCTCGCCGTCTCCCTCCCTGAGATCGATGATCTGGAAGGACGCGCTGTCGGTGACGTACGGCCGCACCGCGAGCAGCTCCATCTCGATGACCAGCGTGGAGTTCGGCGGGATGTTGCCCTGTCCCTCGGGGCCGAGGCCGTACTCGGGCGGCACCTGCATGCGCCGCAGGCCGCCGACGCGCATGCTGGCGAGGCCCTCCTCGAAGGCCGACAGGACCTGATCGACGCCCAGCACGAACTCGAGCTCCCCGGAATCGACCTGCTGGCCCTTGTGATCGGTACCGTCCTCCTCCCAGAGCCACGCCACGTAGCGGATGGTCACCCAGTCGCCGGGGACGGCCAGCTCACCGGTGCCGATGACGACGTCGTCGACGGTGAAGAACACCCGTTCGGACGGCGACAGCGTGGCCTCGCACCCGGCCAGCCCGGCCAGCGCCAGCGCCAGCGCGCCCGCGGTTCCTGTTCGTCTGCGGATTTTCGACTCCATGCCTCTCACCTTCCCGCCTCCATTATCGCCCTCCTCGGCGTGCACCGCACGCCGACGAAACCGCAGGAACGTCGAAACCGTGAAACGGCCGCGGATTCGCGACTCGAACCGGGCGTGACGCAGACAGGCCCGCAGGCGGAACGAACTCGCCCAAGAGCTCCACCCGTCGGGAGCTCGTGCCTTCCGATTCGCCTGTCGATGCAATCGCCGCGGCCGAGGTCGATCGGCCGGGCTCGGGCCGGAGAGGGACCGGCGACCGGCGGGGGTGACGCCGGTCGCGGTCGCGGGTCGTCCCTCGGTCGAGGATCAGTCCACGCAGCCGCCGTCGGAGCGGCGCACCAGCGTGCCCGCGGCGTCGCGGCACACCAGATCGGAGGGCGACGCCCCGTTGTTGTTGTTCCAGTACAGCTCCCCGCCGTATTCGACCAGGACCTCGACGACCCCCGGGTAGCCCAGCCTCGCCGCGTGGTGCAGCGCGGTGTTGCCGTCGGGATCGGTGGCGTGCACGTTGTTGCCGAGCTCGAGGGCGAGCCGGACCCCCTCGCGCGTCCGGGGCTCGCTGGCCGAGACCAGGAGGCGCGCCGCGTCGACGCCGATGCCCATGCCGCGGCGGTTGCTCGACCGGGTCGTCCACCCCGCCCCCGCCACCGCCATCAGCGGCGTGACGCCGTTGTCGGGCGACAGGAGGGGATCGGCGCCGCACTCGGCGAGGGAGCGCATGATGTCGACCTCGCCGAACTTGGCGGCGAGCCAGAACGGCGTCGCCCCCGCCAGGGTCGCCGACAGGGAGTAGTAGTTGAGGTTGCGCTGCAGCCGGCTCCCCCCCGTGAGGCGGGCGTCGGGGTCGGCGCCGTGCGCGCACAGGGCCTTGACCAGCTCGCCGTCGCCGCGCAGCACCGCCGTGTGCAGGGGGGTGTACCCCGTGGTGGCGTCCCCGGCGTCGGCGCCGCGCTCGAGCAGGAGCTCGGCGAGCCGGCCCTGGTCGCTGAAGCTCGCCAGCACCAGCGCGGACTGGCCGTTCGGCGCCCGCTCGTTGGCGTCGGCGCCCGCGTCGAGCAGGAGCCGGGCGTTCTCGATGCGGCCGTTGCGGGCCGCGAGGAGCAGCGGCGTCGAGCCCCGCTGCGGCTCCAGCACGGACTGCTCGAAGGCGTTCCCCACGCCGCGGTTCACCGGCAGGAGGTGGCTGTCGGAGCGCGCGCCGACGTCGGCGCCCCGCGCCAGCAGCACCCGCACCGCCTCGGGGTTCGCCTGGGCCGCCGCCCACATCAGCGCCGTCTGCCCGTGCGACTTCTCGCGGGCGTCGACGTCGGCGCCGTGGTCGAGGAGCGCGGCCACGGCTTCGGCGGTGCCGGTCCCCGCGCACGTCATCAGCGGCGTCTCGCCCATCGAGGTCGCCGCGTTCGGGTCGGCCCCCGCGTCGAGGAGCTTCCCGACCACCGCCGCGCTCCGGTTGGTGCAGGCGAGGTTGAGGGCCGTCACGCCGTAGTCGTTGGCGGCGTCCGGGTCGGCGCCGGCCCCGAGCAGGGCCTCGACCACCGCGGCGTCGTCGCGCAGGACGGCCCAGTGCAGCGCCGTCGCCCCGTCGCCCTCGCGGGCGTTGACGTCAACCTTCTCCTCGAGCAGCGCGCCCACCGCCTCGTGGTCCTGGCCCTGCACCGCCTCGATCAGTCGGAGGTCGGCGTCCTGCGCCGACACGCCGGCTGCGCACAGCCAGGCAACCGCCGCCAACGCCATCCACTTGCCGTTCAGCCGCATGCCGATCCTCCCTCCGCCCGTGATCCGCCTGCCGGCACTCGGTGGCAGGGAATCCGCGCCGCCTTCGAGTGCGGCACCGCGTTCCGCCGCGGACCGTCGGCGGCAGCGCCCGGCCCACCGGGATGCGGCGGCCGGGGACCGCCTGCCGACGGCGCTCCCCGGCCGCAAGCGAGAGACGAGAACGACGCGCGGCGGCAATCGTCGCCCGCGGGCCCGATTGCCGCCACGCCGAAGCGCCTACGAGAGCTCCGAGAGCTCGTGGATCAGCCCCTTGGTCCCGCTGAAGCCGTCCACCGGGACGCCCAGCTTCGCCAGCATCGTGTACTGGAGATCGGTGAGCGGGGTGCCCTCGGGGCAGACCACGTGGCGGCCGCCCTTGATCGTCCCGCCGCCGCCGCCCGCGACCAGGATCGGCAGGTTCTGGGTCGTGTGGCGGTTCGAGTTCCGCAGGGCGGAGCCGTACATCACCATCACGTTGTCCAGCAGCGTGCCGTCGCCGTCCGGCGTCGACTGCATCTTCTGCAGGAAGTCGCTGAAGAACTGCATGTGATAGGCGTTGATCCGCGCCAGCTTCTCGATCTTCTCGGGGTTGTCCCGGTGATGGCTCAACGGGTGGTGCGGCTCGGTGACCCCGATCTGCGGATAGGTCACGCCGCTCTCCTCGCGGCCGACCATGAACGAGATGACCCGCGTCATGTCCGTCTGATACGCCAGGATCATCAGGTCGAACATGAGCCGCGCGTGCTCCTCGTAGGACAGCGGAATGCCCGCCGGCGACGAGACGGCCGGCAGCTCGCGGTCGGCCTGCTGCTCGGCGAGCTGGATACGCCGCTCGATGCCGCGGACGGCCTCGAGGTACTCGTCGAGCTTCCGCCGGTCGTAGGGGGCGAGGCCGGTCTCGAGATGGCCGACCTTGCCCTTCACCGCGTCGAGGATGCTGCGCTGCTGCTCGATGCGGCGGCGGCGCGCCTCGGCGCTCGTGTTGCCCACGTCGCCGAACAACCGCTCGAAGACGATGCGCGGGTTGGTCTCGCGCGGCATCGGCGTCGTCCGGTTCGCCCACGAGTTGTTGAGGTACGCGCAACTGAAGCCGCCGTCGCACGTGGACACCCCGTACACGGTGTCGCCGCCCTCGAGCGACAGCTCGAGCGACGGCAACTGGGTCGCGCGGCCCACGGCCTCGGCGTTGGCCGCCACCTGGTCCATCGAGATGCCCAGCTCGAGGGCCGCCCCCGCGGTGCGCCTCGGGCGCGCGCCGGTGAGGAACGCCGACGCGGCCTGGGAATGGGTGGTCCCGCGGCCCGGCTCGGCCCCGACGCTGTCGAGGTTGGTCATCACGAGCACCCGGTCGCGGACCGGAGCCAGCGCCTTCAGGCTCGGCGTCCACTCGAAGTCGGTGCCGGTCGCCTTCGGCTGCCAGTACTCGACCGGCGCGCCGTTCGGCACGACGACGACGCCCAGCCGCTTGGTGGGCGCGGCCGCGGACCTCGTCAGCGCCGTCAGCGCCGGCACCATCCCGTCGAGGAGCGGCAGCGCCAACGCCGTTCCGACGCCGCGCAGCACCGTCCTGCGCGGGATTGCCGTCTTGGTCACGATCATCAGCCTATCCTCCTCGTCTGAAATGGCGCGCTCTTCACGATCGCCAGAATCACCGCCGACCAGCGGGAGTCCTCTTCCTCGGCCTCCCGCAGGATGCGCCTCACCTCGGGCATGTCGGCCGCTTCCAGCCGGCGCCCGACGGCGTACGTCAGCAAACGCTCCGTCAACGTGTGGATGAACTCGCCCTGGCTCGCCAGGATGCGCCGGAAGCCGCTCGCCCCCGCGAACGCGGTGCCGTCCGGCGCCACCCCCGACGGGTCGATGGCGGGCCCGAGCTCGCCCGGCACCCCCGTGTCCTCGGTGGTGCGCCAGCGGCCGATGCCGTCGAAGTTCTCGAACGAGAAGCCCAGCGGATCCATGGTCCGGTGGCAGGCGGCGCACGCCGGGTTCGCGCGGTGCACCTCCATGAGCTCGCGCAGCGACGTCGGCGGCTCGCCCTCTCCCCGGCTCTCGAGGTCCGGCACGTCGGCCGGCGGGGGCGGCGGCGGGGCCCCGAGCAGGTTCTCGAGCACCCACTTGCCCCGGGTCACCGGCGACGTCCGGTTCGCGTAGGAGGTCAGGGTCAGGATGCTCGCCTGCCCCAGGATGCCGGCCCGCCGGTCGTCGGGCCACTCCACCCGCCGGAAGTGGTTCCCGTGGACGTCGGGAATGCCGTAGTGCTCGGCGAGGCGCTCGTTCACGAAGGTGTAGTCGGCCGTGACCAGCTCGGCCAGGGGCCGGTCGTCGCGCACCTGCGCCTCGAGGAAGAGCTCCGTCTCCCGCTGCATCGACGTGCGCAGGTTCTCGTCGAACATGGGGAACACCGTCGGGTCCGGCCTCGCGTTGCCGAGCCGGCTGAGCCCGAGCCACTGGGCCGCGAAGCTGTTGGCGAGCGTGCGCCGCGCGCGGGGCTGGGCGAGCATGCGGCGCACCTGCGCCTCGAGCACGGCCGGCTCCGTCAGCCTGCCGGCGACCGCGGCGTCGAGCAGCTCGTCGTCGGGGATGCTCCCCCAGAGGAAGAACGAAAGCCGCGACGCGAGCTCGAGGTCGCTCACCGGATAGGCGATGCCCGGCTCGACCCCGTCCGGCGCGTTCTCGACGCGGAACACGAACTCCGGATCGGTGAGCAGGAACTCGAGGGCGGACTGGATGCCCGCCTCGAACCCGCCCTCGCTGCGTCCCGCCTCGTAGAAGCTCGTCAGCAGGTTGACGTCCCGGTCGGTCACCGGGCGCCGGTACGCGCGCCGCGCCAGGCTGGTGAGGATCTCCTCGGCGCACGCCGCCTCGTCGCCCGGGCCCGCCGGCCGGCAGACGAAGATGCGCTCCCGGCTCGGCGTCGTCTCCGGCTGGACGCCGTCGAACGGCCCGGTGATGGTGAGGCTCGACAACGCGGGGTTCCCGTCCTGCCGGTCGTCGGTGCTGTAGCCGAAGGTGGCCGGGCTCGGCCGCGGCTGCAGGACCCCTTCGTCGACGGCCGGCCGCCGCAGGAACGCCGCCCCCACGAGCCGCATGCCCGCCTTCACCGGCACCCGCACCTGCAGCTCGTTGTCGGCGTCGACCGAGTACGCCCCCCACTCGGGGAAGCCGCCGCTGCCCGAGCCGCAGTAGCTCGTCGCGCACCGCGTGCCCTCGAACGCGCCGCCGACCATGAACGTCTCGACGTGGGCCTTGTCGATGCGCAGGTCGAGCTGGTGCGCCACGTTGCCGAGGCCGACGATGTAGTTGTAGAAGTTGCGCCGCAGGTCGAACTTGAAGAGGTACTCCCCGTCGAGGGGGAAGTAGTGCCGCACCGCGAGGCCGCCCCGCGACCCGAACGGCAGGTCGTCGCTCGTGCGGTCGTCCTGGTCCTCGAGGTTGGGCACCTGGTAGGTGGCGGACCGCGACGTCAGGTCGGGGTCGCCGACGGCGAGCTGGCTGATGCGCCGCGCCGCCGTCAGGTACCGCTCCATCAGGGTCGTCGAGACCGACAGCACCTCGGCGTTGTTGTCGAAGCCCTCGGCGTCGGCGTCGTCGGGCGGCAGCAGCTCGTCGATGTCCACGTCGAGCCCGATCAGGTCGCGTACCGCGTTGCGGTACTCGGCCCGGTTGAGCCGGTGCGCGGTCATCGGCCGCCCCACGGGGGGACGGTCGGCGGCGGCCCGGTCGAGCTCGGTCTCGAGCCACGTGACCATGGAGACGCGGACGGCGTCGTCCGGCCGCCGCACCTGCGGCGGCGGCATCAGCCCGCCCCGCACCTTCCGCACCACCCGCTCCAGGATGTCGGCGTGCGTGCCGACGTCCGTCATGTCGACGCCCTGCAGCGAGACCGGCACCGTGCCGCGCTCGAAGCCGGCGTCGCTGTGGCAGGCGACGCAGTACCGGTTCACGAACTCACGTGCCGATGCCCCGTCGGACACGGCCTGGGCATGCGCCGCGGGCGGTGCGAGGGCGCCCAGCAGCACGGCGGCCCCGACTCCGCCCGTCACCTTGAACAGCCACGACATGGTCACGACCCTCCCGTCCCGAAGAACGTGCTGCCCGCGGCAGCGGAAGAAGCGCGCCGACGACGTACGCCGCCTTTTTTGACTGATGGGCACACCCTATGCCGATCGGCCAGCCGTTGTCAACGGCTTCGCGCGCCTGAACGCAGCCGTGGGGACGCGCCAGCCAGAGCGGTTTCGGGGCAGGCAAGCCGGGCAGGCCAGGCTCGACGAGACGGGGCGGGAGGCGGCATGCAGCTCCGGTCCGCCGCCCGGGGGCGTGGCGCGGTTCCAGAGCGTGAACCCGACGGGGCGGCGGCTGACGGGCCGGGCGCTCGAGCGCCCGGTCGTCCCGGCGGCGATCAGGCGGCGGACCGCGACCGCGAGGCTTCCGCCATCCGGCACCGGTCGCGGTGGTCTCGCAGGCCCTCGCCGGGGGCGGATCCGAGGCGGAATGTCCTGCGCCATCGCGAGTCGGGTGCCCCGGCGCGACGCCGGCGCCTACGTCGCCCACACGACGGCGCCCGCCGCCACCGCGACGCCGACGGCTCCGGCGCCGGTCCAGGGAACGACCCGCGGCGCGTAGGTGAGCAGGAGCGCGACGGCAACCGCCGCGAGGGTCACCAGGCCCAGCAGCACCACTGCGCCCGTTCCCGGTCCCCACGCGGCAACGGAGATCGATGCACTGGCGGCGAGCGACGTCCACCCGGTCGCCAGACTCCATCTCCGGCGGCGGCGGTCGGCATCGCCTCCATACACGCGCCAGTGGTGCCGAGCCTGGCCGAGGCTCAGCAGCACGAAGCCCGCGTAGCACAGCGCGAACGCGGCCGCCGTCATCCGGCCGCGTCCTCCGGCAGCGGCGTCGCGGCCGGGAGCGCGGGGGAGGGGTCGACGAGATCGCCCGACCGTCCCGCCGCGGCGGCGACCGCCCATTGCCGGCTGAGGCACAGGGCCGCGCACCCGAAGCCGAGCCCCGTCGCGAGCGCCGTCAGATCGAAGCCGGCCACCGCCCACGCGCCCGCGGGAATCGAGTTTCCGAGGTGCTGGCTCGTGGTGAGCGCGTTCAACGCGGGGAGTGCCGCGTAGGCGACCGCGGCCAGCCCGAGCGTATCGAGCCACGCGCGGCGCACCGGTCGCACCCACGGCAGCGCGAGCATCGCCAGCCAGGCGAGGAAGAAGGCGTGCAACTCCCACGCGGCGCGGTCGGCCATGCCGACCGGCAGCAGCCGATTGGCCCAAAAGTAGGCGGCGACGCCGATCGGCAACCCGGCGATGGTGCCCACGTTGAGGCGCTCGATCACGCGGACGGCGGACGGCGGCATGCCTCCGCCCGCCACGGCCTTCGCTTTCCGCTTGACCGTCCAGAGCACCAGACCGGTCCCGACCATGGCGGTGCCGAGCAATCCGGTGAGGAAGTAGATCCAGCGCAGCACGGGGCCCGCAAAGAGCCCCTCGTGCAGGCCGAGCAGCGCATCGTTGACCACGATGGGCCCGCGGCGCCGGTCGAACCGCTCGAGCAACTCACCCGTGGCGCCGTCGAAGACCATGCGCCCGCCGTTGCTCACCGCATCGACGTGCGTGCGCGTGAGCACGATGCGCGCGTTCCGGTCGCCGGGGTTGTAGAACGTCGCCGCGCGCACGGGCGCCGGGCCCCAGTGACGCTCGGCCAGGTCGTACAGGGAAACCGGGGAGGCCAGGGGCGCCGCGACGCCCGCCGGCGGAGGGATATCGGGGCTGCGGAACGCTTCGTCGAAGAACCGGTCGCGGCCGGCGCTCCCGTAGGTCGCATCGACGACCGGGGACATGTAGGTGAACACGAAGAAGACCAGTCCGCTGTAGGTGATTACGAGGTGGAACGGCAGCGCGGTCACGCTGAGCAGGTTGTGGAAGTCGAGCCACGAGCGTTGGCCCTGGCGCGGACGGAACGTGAAGAAGTCGGCGAAGATCTTCTTGTGGGTAATCACGCCCGAGACGATGGCGACCAGCATCAGCATCGAGCAGACGCCGACCAGCCAGCGCGCGGCCGCGCGCGGAAGATAGTGCAGGGTGTAGTGGAGCTGATAGAGCGTCTGCCCGCCGCCGGTTGCGCGCGTGCGCAGCGGGTCACCGGTGGCGGGGTTGAGGGTCTCGCTCCCGCGCCGCGGGCGCGCCGCGGCGTCCGCGCCCCCGCTCCAGTTGATCGTCACGTACGGCACGTCGTGGCCGCTCGGCGGGTAGACGGTCCAGCGGGACGCTCGCGGCGCCACCTGCTCGAGCCGGGCCAGACCCAGGGCCAGGCCGTCCACCTGCGCCAACGCGGGCGGCGCGAGCGGCGCCTCCGGCCGCATCCACAGGTCGATCTCGCTGTCGAAGTAGCCGAGCGTGCCGGTGAGAAAGACGAAGAAGAGCACCCACGCCGCCGGCAGCCCGGTCCACGTGTGCAACCACGCCATCGACTGCCGCAGCCCGCTCTTCATGAGAGCCCGACCCCCCCGAGCACTGCGAGCCCCCCGAACGCCACGATGGCGAGGAGAATGCCCAGCCACGCCTGTCGCACCGTCCGGGCCCCGAAGCACCACACGACCGCCGCCGCGTAGAAGAGAAAGGTGGCCAGAATGCCGGCCATCACCGCGTCGGCCCGGGGCAGCGGCAGCGCGTGCGCGAGGCCGACCGCGGCCACGTTCGACACGGCGTAGCCGCCGGCGACGGCGGCGATCATCCGCGCCGAGACGTGCCGGCGCGTCGTGGCGGCGCCTGTCATCTGGCGCCGAGTCTAGCGGAGGGACGGCAACGTGCCGCCTGAAGAGTTCCTGAACAGTTCCTGACGAATCGCGGACGGCGCGGGTGATGTCAGCCGGGATCGCCGCGTCGGCGTCATTCGGGGAGGGCCCGCCGGAGCGTCCGGCCGAGCACGCGCCACGAGAGCACGAGCGAGGTCACGCACAGCGCGGTTCCGCCCAGCATGAAGGTGATGACGACGATGTCCCAGAGGGGGCGGTTGTTGTAGAGCCACGGAAAGTTGAGCGAGTGCAGGCCGCTGTAGAGCCAGCGGCCGACCCAGCGCCGGTTGCTGTACTGCCCGACCACGCGGCCGGTCGCGGGATCGATGTAGTAGCGGGTCGCCGCGTCGTCGTGCAACTGGGCCAGAATCACCGGCAAGGGCCGGGCGCGCCGGCGATCGAGGTAGTACCGGTCGTAGCGGTCGAGAAGGCGGGTCTCGACGGCGCCGGCGTCGGGCGCCACGCGCCGTACGATCCCGGCGATCGCGTCGTGGGAGAACCGGTCGACCCGACGGCCGTCGATCCCGAACATCACCGTGGCGCCGTCACCGAGACGGGCGGCGTACAGCGGCCGGCCGTCGAACGCGGTCAGCTCGACCGCCTTGACCTCCAGATCGGGATGCCGCGCAAGCAGATCCCGCGGGCTCAGGGCGGCGAAGTCGTCCAGCGCGACATCGCCCCGCAGGGCCTCCGCCAGGCTCGGCCCGCCGCCGGCCGGTCCGCGCGGCGTCGGGGACGGGAACGGGTCGAGCGACAACATGCCGCTGAACGCCCAGGTCGCGGTCGCGATCCCGAAGATCAGCCCCAGGATCGTGTGCCACCATTGCTGGCCCCGGTAGGGCAGGCGGGCCGGGCGGCCGTCCTGGCGATACCGCCGGCCCGGCGAGTACCGCGACACCGCGACCACGAGGCCGATGAGCGCCAGCACGGTGCCGATGCCGGACGTCCAGATCACGAACCGGATCCAGACCGTCTGGTGCTGCCGGATGGCGGTGAAGTAGATCCAGTGGGGGATTGCGCTGACCCAGGCCCCCAACCGCGAGGCGGTCGTGGTGTACTGCAGCACCTCGCCCGTGTCGCCGATGTAGAGCTGCTCGCCATTGGGCCAGGAGTAATTCCAGAGCGGCCGTCGGTTGCGCAACGCCCCCTGGACGGTCCACTGGTCCACCTCGAGCACCGGTTCCACGACGCCGTCCCGTACGCGCTGTCCCGTCCAGGCCTCGGCCGCCCGGTCGCGCATGCCGGCGGACACGTCGCCTCGCTCCTTCCCCGTGTCGGCATAGACGACCAGGCGGCCGCCCCGCCCGGCGCGGTAGGCGGGCCGTCCGTCCACCGTCGTCAGGCGAATCCGATCGGGCCGCCGGGGGTCGAGCAGGAGCGTCCGGGCAGCGGCCTGGGGGGTTAGCGTCACCTGCGCCGCGTCGAGCACCGGCGCCCGGGCCAGCCGATCGGCCTCGGTCACACCGGGAAAGCCCCAGTACATCATCCCGATGCCGGACGGGAACCACAGCAGGAAGAGGAGGCAGAGCGCCACCCCCACCCACCGGTGCACGACGATCAGGGCGCGCAGCATCGCATCGTCACCTGCGGGTGGTCCTGCCGGCGTCACGCCGCCGGAGAGGAGCAGGCCCGACCCGCCGCTGCGATCGGCGACGCCACTCGTCGAGCGGGCGTCCGTGCGCGCGCCGATGGTGACGCGGCCCCCGTCATCGGGACAAGGCCCCCAAGGAGATACCGAGGCCGGCCCGCGTCCCCAGGAGCGCGTGGATCGAGCGGCTCACCTCGATCGCGGGCGCGGGAGAGGGCCCGGCGTCATCTGGGCCGACACGGTACCGTCCTCGGTGGAAAAACCCTAACCGCTTCGTACTGGAAACGAACCTTAAGATTTCGTGAAGATTGCATGGGTGCAGTCACGCAGCACGATCGACGCCCCACCGTATCTGCTGCCCCAGGGGATGCTCGCCCTGAAAGAGCAGCTCGCTCGCTCGCCCGCCCGCCGGCTGACAATCGCCACCGGCGGTGTCTCGAGCGTATCCGTATCCGCGAAGTCGCGCCCGTCGAGCATGGGCACGCCGAGCGATCCGAAATAGGCCGGCATGGCATTAGAGGTTCGCAGGGCGCCGCGATACGCCGTCGCCGGCGTGTCCCGCTGGCGCGAATAGAGCTCGTAGACCGGGCGCTCCTCGGCCGCGTTCAGAAACGGAATCCTGGTGGCGGCGGTTACGGCGTGAACGCCGGGCAACGTCTCCAGCGCCTCGCGCATCTGCCGAAACCCGCGCGCGTGCCGGGCGATGGTCTCCTCGCGCGTGGCGTTCAGGGCGACGTCGCCCGTGACCGACGCGACGAGCACACCGTCGGTGCGAATGCCCGTGTCGACCTGACCGAGGCGCAGCGGCGACCGCACCGTCAGCCACGTGCCGACGAGCAGCGCAACCGAGAGCGCGACCTGCACCACTGTCAATTGCCGGCGCAACCGGGACGACGGATCGGTTTCGAGACCTCCCTTGTCGCCCGGCCGCAGCGCGTCGGCGAGCCTGGGGCACATGTGCCAGGCGAGCGACGTCGCGCCGATGACGAGTCCGGTCCCGACCGTGGCGCTCGCCGCGAACGCGATGGTTCGGCGATCGAGGCGGAACTGCAGCCAGGCGGGGAGATCCACCGGGACGAGGGCGTACAGGGCCGGAATGGCGGCGGCGGCGACGGCGACGCCCGCCGCGCCTCCGAGAAGCCCGTACAGCAGGCCCTCCACGACGTGCCGGCGCATCAGGTGCCCGGGCTCGGCGCCGAGCGCGGTACGCACCGCGAGCGTGTCGAACAGTTGGGGCGTGGCAAAGGCGGTCCTGACCATCCGCGCCGGGCCGCGGCCGGCGAGGTGTGTCTGCATTGAAACCCACGCCGCGAGTTGAGAGAGACCCTGCACCTGCCGTTGCCAGTCCTCGAAGTCCGGGAGGGAGGCGCCATGCAACGACTGCGGCGCGTCCCGGTTGAACGTGAAGACGCGGACCAGGCGATCGCTGTCGGCGTAGGGCAACGGCCGCAGCAGAATCGCGTCGAACAGGCTGAAGGCCACCGTGGCAAGGCCGAGGCTCAGCCCGAGCATCGCGGTAACGAGGAGCGCGAACAGCGGGCGCGGGGACCGAACGCTGTCGCGGACGTCGCGCCCGAGTCCCGACAGCCAGGCCAACCGCGGCCGTCGCGCACCGCGTCCTTGTGCGCTTCGACGCCGCCGAACGTGGCGCGCGCCCGTCGACGCGCCTCCCGCGGGTCGACGGGCGCGTCGCGCACCAGTCGCTCCGTCTCCATGTCGAGATGGAAGCGGAACTCCTCGTCCAGCCGCTGCTCGACCTCCTCGCGGAACAGCAGCAGGCGGAGGCGGGCCCGTGCCGCGTACGCCCACCGCATCACGTGCTCCGCAACACCGCGCCGATAGCCGGCGGCTTCTCTGGATGTCAAGAGGACGGCCTCGGCTGCCGGGTCGACCAGCCAGTACTCCATCACGCGGTGCCTGCCGACCAGCCTGCACCGGGCCGCGGCGACGCGGCCGCGGCGTGGGGTTCTACGAGATCGCCCTCGAGCGCGGCCGCCTCGACCGCACAGGGCCGGTTCCGCGCGGCGGCCCCGGATGGCCGGTGTCGAGCCCCCTCGCCGCTGGCGCAAAGCACGAGGGCCGTGCGATCGATCGATCGCACGGCCCCCCTGGTCACACGCGGAAACGCTGCGGGCGGTCCTATTGCTGCTGTGTCGTCTCGGCCGCCGCCTCGTTGTCGATCAGGTACGACAGCGCGGTGAACATCATCTCCTCGTCGGTCTGCTCGCCCCACCGCACCTCGGCCGTCGGGTCCGGGTTCGAGCGGTTGGCGGCCGAGTTGTCGTACCAGGCCGAGGCATGGATCTTCGAGCCGCCGGGCAGGGCCAGCGGCTCGTCGAAGATGTAGTCGATCTGCCAGTTGAAGTCGTAGTCGGGCACCGAGAGAATCGTCTCGCGCCGGCCGTCCGGATACTCCGCCTCGTACTCCCAGCGTACTCCTCGCAGGTGCGAGTGCGGCAGCAGGTTCAGCAGCCTCACGTCCCTGGTGAACGTGATGTCCGCCTCGATCTTGTAGTCGGCGGCGCCGGGCGGAATCACGAACTGCCCGTGCATGATGGAGGCGTCCCAGACCTGCCGTTCGGGCGGCGAGTCGGTGAAGACGAGGCCGATACGGGTCTCGTCGACGTGGGGCTCGCCGGTCGGCGTGTAGTGCATCTCGAACACCAGCGTGCTGCCCGCCTCGAGCAGCAGCGCGGTGCCGGGCTGGAACACCGACACGCCGTCGTTCCCCACCGTGGTGCCGCCGAGGGGGTCGCCCTTCCCCCGCCCATCGAGCTGCGCGACGCCCGGGTTCCACTCGCTCTCCCGCCCCGGCAGGATGTCGTAGTCGAGGCGGAAGCCGGGATCGACCCGGCGCCTGGCCTCCCGCTCCTCGGGGGTCCGCTCGGCCCGCGCGGTGACGATGACGTGGTGCACGGCGGCCGGCGCGCCGGGCCGCACCTGCACCGCGGTCACCCACTTGTCCTCGGTGAGGTTCGTGGGCACCTCGAAGTAGGTGTAGTCGACGGTCCCCTCCGGCGGCACGTCGAACGGGGGAATGGCGAAGACCGCGTCCGGCTCGCCGATGGTCCACTCGCTGTCCGCGTAGGCGGGCGGGGGCGGCTGCAGGGCGCGGTCGCCGCGCGGCGCCCCGCCGTCGGCCCAGGCCGCGATGGTGGCGATGGCCTCGTCGCTGAGGCTGCGGTCGTTGGCCCACGCGCCGACGGCGGGGTCGGCGTCCCACGGCGGCATCTCGCGGTCGACGACCTTCTGGCGGATCGCGCGGGCCCAGGGCCGGGCGTCCTCGTAGGTCAGCAGCGACATCGGGGCCACCTGACCGGGCCGGTGACAGGTCGTGCAGCTCTCGTAGAAGATGGGCGCCACGTGCTCGGTGAACGTGACCGTCTCCCCCGCCGGCTGCGCGGCGGCCGGCAACGACGATCCGATCAGGGCGAGGGCGGTCAGGACGGTACCGGCGGCGACGATTCGCATGAAGCTCCTCCGAATGGAACGATGAGAACAGGACTGGACGCGATTCGAGACGACGGCGCGTGCCGGGCCGACCCGTACGCGGTTCGTCAGTCCCTGTGACGATCCGGCCACCGTCGAAGTTCCGGCGGTCACCGTTTCCCCCGCGGCGGGATGTCGGTGTAGACGACGACGGCCGGCGTGCTCTCGCCGTTGGCGGGCCGGTCCGCGGGTCGATGAACCCGTGGAACCCGAAACCCCGTCGCGCCCCACCCGGGCTCCAGATCGCGGCCGTACCTTCGTGGAGAACCGCGAGGCAACCCTTGAGTCCAGCACCCGTCTCCACTTGACTCAGTGTAGCCAAATGGCTACACAATGGATCGGGTGATCAGGATTGTCCGCTACGTTACGGCGGACGGCACGGACGCGTTCGATACTTGGTTTCGGCTCCAGACCGCCGAGATCCGTGCCCGTGTCCAGACGCGTCTCGACCGTGTCGAGCTGGGCAGTTTCGGGGACCACCGCGGAATCGGCAAGGGCGTATTCGAGTTGCGGATCGACAGAGGCCCCGGCTACCGCGTCTACTACGGCCGGGACGGAGAGAACCTCGTCGTCCTGTTGGCCGGCGGAACCAAGAAGCGTCAGACGCACGACATCCAAACAGCGCACGCCCTCTGGAAGGCATACAGACAGGAGAAGCGGCATGCCCGTCAGAGCCCATGAGGCCAGCGAGTATCTCCGGACGCCGGAGGACGTCGCGGCGTACCTCAACGCGGCGATCGACGAGTCCGACGGCGACCCGCGACTGTTGATGAAGGCGTTTCGCAACGTCGCGGCGGCCCAGGGGGGCGTTTCCGCCATCGCTCGGAGAGCCGAGGTCGACCGCGTGGCCCTCTCCCGCGGCCTGTCGGGAAACCGCGACCCCCGATTGGGGACCGTGACGAAGATCGCGGCGGCGTGCGGCGTGTCGCTACGGTTCGTGCAGCGGGAGGCCAGCAAGTAGTATCACCCCGCGTTGCCGAAGTAGCGCTCCCGGCGGCGACATGCGCCGTCCATCGGTGTTAGGATCCGTGCCCGGCACGGACGCCGGTAACCATTCGGGAAGGGGTAGAGAAGATGAGAACAGCGCTGCTCACCGTCGTCGTCAGCCTGGCGTTCAGCGGCCTGGCCTTCGCCCAGGACGACGCGCCGCCGCCCTGCGGGCCGGCCGGCGACCTCGCGATGGAGTTCTCCACGAACGTGGCGGCCGACTCGCGCTGCTTCGAGATCCGCATGTACACGGCCGAGCCGGAGATGGACGGCAAGGGCGGCATCGACAATCTGCACCGGCGCTTCCGCGAGGGCGAGGCGGCGCTGTTCGAGAAGCATGGCGCCGAGATCGTCTGGTCCTGGCAGAGCCTCGACAATCCGAATACGTTGATCTGGATGCTGGCCTACCGTGACCGCGCCCATCGCGACCAGGTGTTCGCGGACTTCCGAGCGGACCCCGAGTGGCACGAGTTGCGCGCGAAGTACGAGGTGCCGCTCGACGCCGAGGTGTTCATGATGAGCGCCACGGACTACTCCAAGTTCAAGTAGGCGCTGCCGGCCATCAGGGGCGGAGTCCCGGGCCCGGCGGGACCCGTGCCGCGGGACCCGCTACTCGCCGGCCGCCTGCCGCTCGGCGAAGTAGTCGACCTGGCCGTCGGGGCGCTCGCTGCGCTGGTAGGGGGCGGCGGGTTCCTTCGACGCGCCCCGCGCGGGCCCCCGGGCGAGGGCGGCGGCGCTGCAGACGGTGTCGGTGCCGAGGAAGGCGTCGAGCTGCTCCTCGGGGGGCAGCTCCAGGTACACCCGGCCGTCGTCGACCTTCACCGGGAACGTCGTCAGCGCGTAGCTCTCGCCGCCGAGGCAGGCGCCGGTGTCTAGGCCGAAGACCTTCTTGTGGAGGGGGCAGGCGACCTTGGGGGTCCCCTGCGCGTCGCCGACGATGCCGCGCGAGAGGACGAACGCCTGCTTGTGGGGGCACATGTTCTGCGTGGCGTACCACTCGCCGCGCGACGAGAAGTTGAACACCGCGATCTGAGTGCGGCCGTACTTGACGGCGGCGCCGCCGTCCGCGGGGAAGTCGGCGACGCGCCCCGCGTCGACCCAGCGCTTGCCCGACGAATCGCGCAACGCGCGCGCGCGTTCTTCGACCGGCTGCGTGACGTCCTCGACGGGAATGACCGCCTTGTCCCAGTACTCGGGCCGTTGCTGCCCGCGCTCGTCGACGAACTCGATACCGACCTCTGTCTCGTCGGTGTTCACGAACTGCCGGAACCTCCGGCGCAGCTCGGGGTTGTCGACGACCTCCTTCCACTCGCAACGGTAGGTGTCGACGAGGTGGGCCATGCGCCGCTCGAGCTCGTCGCAGATGCCGAACTTGTCGTCCACCACGACCTCGCGGAGGTAGTCGATGCCGCCCTCCATCTGCTCGAGCCACACCGAGGTGCGGGTCAGGCGGTCGGCGGTCAGGATGTAGAACATCAGGAAGCGGTCGATGAAGCGGATGGCGGTGTCCTCGTCGAGGTCGCTCGCCAGCAGGTCGGCGTGGCGGGGACGCATGCCGCCGTTGCCGCAGACGTACAGGTTGTAGCCGTCCTCGGTGGCGATGAGGCCGAAGTCCTTCCCCTGCGCCTCGGCGCACTCGCGCACGCAGCCCGACACCGCCGACTTGATCTTGTGCGGGGCGCGGATGCCCCGGTAGCGCTCCTCGACCCGGATCGCGAACTTCACCGAGTCCTGCACCCCGAAACGGCACCAAGTGGTGCCGACGCAGCTCTTCACCGTGCGCAGGGCCTTGCCGTAGGCGTGGCCGCTCTCGAACCCGGCCCCGATCAGCTCCTCCCAGATGTCGGGCAACTGGTGGAGCTGGGCCCCGAACATGTCGACGCGCTGCCCGCCCGTGATCTTGGTGAAGAGGCCGTACTTCTTGGCGATGGAACCGAGCGCGATGAGCTTGTCGGGGGTGATCTCGCCCCCCGGCACCCGCGGGATGACCGAGTAGACGCCCCCGCGCTGCATGTTGGCGAGGAAGCGGTCGTTGGTGTCCTGCAGGGTCTGGTGGGCGTCGTTGAGGATGTTCTCGTTCCACAGGCTCGCGAGCATCGAGCTGACCGCGGGCTTGCAGATCTCGCAGCCGTGGCCGCGGCCGTGCGCGGCGATGAGATCGGCGAAGGTTCTGATCTCCTTCACCTTGACGATGTCGAGCAACTCCTGCCGCGTGTACGGGAAGTGCTCGCAGAGGTCGTTGCTGACCTTCTTGCCGGCCGCCTCGAGCTCCTGCTTGAGGAGGTCGGTCACCAGCGGGAGGCAGCCGCCGCAGCCGGTGCCGGCGCGGGTCCGCGCCTTGACGTCGCCGACCGTCGCGCAGCCGCCGTCGCGGACCGACGCGCAGATGTCGCCCTTGCTCACCCCGTTGCACTGGCAGACCTGCGTCCCGGCCGGCATCTCCGTGGCCGAGACCGCCACCCCGCCGCCTCCCGAGCCGAGCACGAGGGCCCCCGGCTCGGCCGGCAGCTCGGTGCCGTTCTTGGCGAGCATCATGAGGCTGCCGTAGTCGGACGCGTCGCCGACGAGGACGCCGCCCACGAGCCGCTTGCCGTCGGGGCTGAACAGCAGCTTCTTGTAGACGCCGCCGAAGGGGTCCTCGTAGGTCAGCGGCTTCGCGGCGTCCGCGCCGGCCTCGTAGTCGCCGAAGCTCGCCACGTCGACGCCCATCAGCTTGAGCCTGGTCGAGAGATCGGCGCCGGTGAAGACGCGCGCCGTGTCGCCGGCGAGACGGGCGGCCAGCACCTCGGCCATCTCGTAGCCGGGGGCGACGAGGCCGTAGACCATGCCCCGGTGGTGCGCGACCTCGCCGATGGCGTGGATGTCGGGGTCGCTCGTCTCTAGGCGGTCGTCGACGACCGCCCCGCCGCGCTCGTCGACCGCGAGCCCGCACGCGCGGGCGAGCTCGTCGCGGGGGCGGATGCCGGCCGAGACGATGACCATGCCGACCTCGAGCTGTTCGCCGCCGTCGAAGGCCATCCCCTGGACGCTGCCGTTGCCGAGGATCGCCCTCGTCGCGGCGCCGACGCGCACCCGGACGCCGAGCTTCTCGATCTCCTCGACGAGCAGCCGCGACCCCGCGTCGTCCACCTGCCTCGGCATCAGGCGGGGCATGAACTCGATGACGTGCGTCTCGAGGCCGAGGTCGTGGGCGGCCTTCGCCGCCTCGAGCCCGAGCAGCCCCCCGCCGATGACGGCGGCGCTGTCGACGCCCTGGGCGTAGGCGATGATGGCCTCGAGGTCCTCGATGGTGCGGTAGACGAAGACGCCTTTCTTGTCGACGCCGGGAATGGGCGGCACGAAGGGGGCCGAGCCGGTGGCCAGCACCACCCGGTCGTAGAGGATCTCTCTTCCCCGCGCGGACCGCACCACCCGGGCCTCGCGGTCGATGGCCGTCGCGCGGTCGCCGACGTGGAGCTCGATGCCCTTCTCGTCGTACCACTCGGGGCTCGTCAGCATGAGGCGCGCCGCATCGCGCTCGTCGAAGAACCGGGTCAGGCCGACGCGGTCGTAGGCGGGCCGCGGTTCCTCGCAGAACGTCACGATGCGGTGGTGGCGGCCCGTGTCGAGCTCGACCAGCTTCTCGCAGAACCGGTGGCCGACCATGCCGTTGCCGATGACGACCACGGTCTCGGGCCGGTTCGCGGACAACGCGCGTGCCTTGTTCGCCATGCCGTTCTTCCTCGACCTTCGCGGGCCCGACGTCGACGGCGGCCTTGCCGGACGGCGGCCTCGACGTGTCTTGTCTGCCATGCCGTTCTTCTTTTCCTTGACCTACACGGGCGCCACGTCGACGGCGCAGGCCTTGTAGGACGGCTGCCTGGAATAGGGATCGAAGACGGCGTCCGTCAGCCGGTTCGTCACCTCGTAGTGCATCGGCACGAACAGGTGCCCGGGCTGGACGGACCGGGTGACGAACGCGGTCGCCCTGATGCGCCCGCGGCGTGACCGGACCTCGACGCGCGCGTGTGGCCGGATGCCGCGCGCGCGCGCGTCGGCAGGGTTGATCTCGACGTAGACCTCGTCCGGGTAGAGCTTGCGCAGGACCGCCGACTTCGCGGTGCGCGTCTGCGTATGCCACTGCGCGGCGGTGCCGCGGCCGGTGAGGAGCAGGAACGGGTAGCGCTCGCCGGGCGCCTCGGGCAGCGGGCGCGGGTCCTCGAAGAGGAACCGCGCGCGGCCGTCCGGGTGATGGAAGCGCCCGTCCTCGAAGAGGCGCCGCTCCGCCCCGCGCGCGGGCGGCGGGCCGCCGGCGGGGCAGGGCCACTGGATGCCGCCCCGCTCGTCGAGCATCGCGTAATCGTCGATGCCGCTGATGTCGCAGGGCTGCCCCGCCGACAGCCGCTTGAGGATCTGGAACGTCGTCTCTGGCGACTCCCACTCGCGGAAGAGATCGCCGCAGCCCCAGTACTCGGCCACCAGCTTGAAGATGGCGAAGTCGGCGAGGGCCTCGCCCGGCGCCGCCGCCACCTTCCTGATGGTGCCGATGCGCCGTTCCGAGTTGATGAAGGTGCCGTCCTTCTCGCCCCACGCCGCCGCCGGCAGCACGAGGTCGGCCATGCGAGCGGTCTCCGTCGACGCGTACATGTCCTGGACGACGAGGAAGTCGAGGCGGCCGAGGATGTCGCGCACCTGGGACTGGTTGATCCACGAGTGCGCGGTGTTCGTGGCGACGACCCAGAGCCCCTTGATGCGCTCCTCGAGGATGCCCTTGACGATCTCGTGGTAGGCCCAACTCGGCTCGCGCGGAATCACGCCGGGGTCGATGCCGAGCACCCCGGCGACCTTTGCGCGGTCGCCCGCGTCGCCGAAGTCGTGGCCGCCGAGCAGATTCGTGGTGTTGCTGAACAGGCGCGACCCCATCGCGTTGCACTGTCCCGTGATGGAGTTGGCGCCGGTGCCGGGCCGACCCATGTTGCCGGTCAGCAGCGCCAGGTCGATGACGGCCTGCGCGGTGCGCACCCCCTGGTAGCTCTGGTTGACGCCCATCGTCCACCAGAAGGACACCCGCTCGCCCGCGTGGATGGTCGCCGCGAGCCGCTCGATCTCGCGCGGCTCGAGCCCGGTGTCGGCGGCAACGCGGTCGAGCGTGAACTGCTGCACGAAGGCGGCGTAGGGCTCGTAGCCGCTCGTGTGGGCCTCGACGTAGTCGGCGTCGATCCAGCCGCGCTCGATCAGGATGCGCGCGACCCCGTAGAGCAGCGACTGGTCCGACTTGGGCCGCAGGGGCAGATGCTGCGCCGCCTGCATGGCGGTCTCGGTGAACCGCGGGTCGACGACGACGACGGCGGGGTTGCGGCGGTTCCGCAGCACGCGCTCCCACAGGATGGGGTGCGCGATGCACGGATTCGCGCCGACGAAGACGATGGCGTCCGACTCCTCGAAGTCCCGGTAGGTATAGGGCGGCGCGTCGAACCCGAACGCCTGCTTGTAGGCGACGACCGACGTCGCCATGCACTGCCGGGTGTTCCCGTCGCCGTGCAGCATGCCCATGCCGAACTTGGCGAGGGCGCCGAGCAGGGCCATTTCCTCGGTGGGCATCTGGCCGGTGCTGAGGAACGCCAGCGACCCGGCCCCGTGGCGGGCCTGGATCGCCTTGAACCGCTCGACCATCGCGCGCAGCGCCGAGTCCCAGCTCACGGGCCGTTGATGAGTGTCGCCGGCGTGGCGCAGGAGCGGGGTGGTCGCGCGGTCCGGCGCGTCGAGCACCGTCAGCGCCTCCCAGCCCTTCGGGCAGGCGGTGCCGCGGTTCACCGGCCAGCCGGGCGTCGGCGTCAGGTTGACCGGCGCGCCGTCCTTCAGGTGTACGGTCAGGCGGCAGCCGGTCGAGCAGTAGCCGCACACCACGTCGGCGGTGGCGTCCGGCTTGTGCCGGGCCGGCACCTGCCCGAGGCCGAAGCCGCCCGGCGTCCTGGCGAGGTCGCGGGTGAGGTGCCCTTCGCGCTGGCGCAGCATGTCAGACCCCTCCCGGCATCTTGGGCGACGCGACGGCCGCGAAGAACAGGTAGCGTTCGAGGAGCTCGCCGGCGAGGCACGCGACGAAGAGCATCGCCACGAACGGCGCGAGCATCACGTCCTGACCGGCCGGGGTCCGGCTCAGCAGCACGAGGGCGGGCATCGCGATGCCGCCGACCACGCCCGCCGCGAAGCGCGCCGCCGTCACCTGCGACAGGGCGCCGCTCATCAGCAGCGCCGTCCGCTTCAACGACGTGGTGGACCTGGCCGCGAGGTGGCGGAAGAGCGCGGCCTCGAAGACCAGCTTCAGCGCCGCGGCGCCGATGAGGGCGCGGCACAGCACCGGCCCGTAGCGTTCCAGCGCCGCCGACGACGCCGCGCTCTCCGTCCACGCCGCGGTGACCATCAGCGAGAGCCACGCGGCCGCGAGCCCGAGCACCGCCGCCGTCAGCAGGAACTTGCACCCCGTCGACCACCCGTTCCAGAAGTCCTTCTGCGTGAACTGATAGACCATCACCGAGCAGCCGATGCCGGCCACGCCAAAACCGGCCACGGTCCATCCGAGCCACAGTGGAGCCGCGCGGCCGCCGGACAGGAGCTCGTCGTCGACCCACGGCCACGCGGCGTAGGTCACGGCCAGCCCCGCGAACAGGCCGAACGCGACGATCTCGCGGCTCAACCAGGAGTGCCGCAGCCCGATGACGGCCCTGAAGGCGTACTGCGGGCGCCCCAGGTGAAGGACGCTCACCGCGAGAGCGAGCAGACCGAACACCAGCGCGCTCGCGCTGTGCAACGGCCGGATGCTCGCCATGAGCGCCGCCGGCGCCACCAGCCCCAGCACCTGCTCCACGACGAAGGCGCCGACCGACATCTGCGTCAGCGCCAGCATCACGATTAGGGGCCAGTGCGGCGCCGTGGGGTTGACCGAGTAGTAGTCGGCGGGAATCATGTTGCGCGGCAGGACTCGCGCCGTCCGGTAGGCGGTCGTCGGCAGCGTGATGGCGGGCTCGGGGGCCCCCGGCACGAAGAGGTTCGTCTCCGACTCCTCCACCACGTGATCGGCGTCCACGACGCGGATGCGGATCGCCTCGCCCGGGCACGACTGCACGCAGGCGGGGGCCTCTCCCTCCGCGAGCCGGTCGCTGCACATGTCGCACTTCCGGACGATGCCCTTGGCCGCGCTGTACTTCGGGGCGTCGTAGGGACAGGCCAGCGTGCAGTACTGGCACCCGAAGCACTGGTCGTCGAGGTGCCTGACGATGCCCGTCGCCGGGTCCTTCTCGTAGGCGTCCACGGGACACGCGTGCATGCACGCGGGGTCCAGGCAGTGGTGGCAGGCGGTGGTGACGTGCTGCATCACCGGCGCGCCTTCGCCCCCGCCGTGGAGGAGCCCGACGTCGCGCCACGACTCCTCGTCCTCGAGCCCGTTCATCGCGTGACAGGCCGCCACGCAGGACTTGCAGCCCGAGCACGCATCGAGATCGACCTCGAAGGCGTACTGCTGGCCTTCACCCGGCGGCGTCGCTGGCATGAGGGCCGAGTAGCGCCCGGCGGCCGGCGGCCCGCCCGACCCGACGACCTTGTCGTGCGCGCGCGCGAACCGGTCGACCGCCGTCTCCCCGCGCGCCGCCTCGTCGTGCGCGCGCGCGGACCGATCGACCGCAGTACCCGGCTGTCGCTGAAGCTGCAGGTAGTGGTCGACGAGCGGCGCACGTTCGGGGAGCCCCCGGCGAATGCCACGGGCTCCTTGCGGATTCGTCATGGCCCCGCCTACCCCGCCGCCTCGACCGCGCCGCGCGCGCCCGGCAGCGCGCCGTAGCGCTCGGCCAGCGCGGCGTCGAGCGCCTCGCGCGCATCGGTCTCCGTCGCCCGGTCGAACCGCACCGCGAACGTCGCGAACGCGACCAGGGTGACCAGCGCGCCCAGCACGAAGAACGCCGCCGGCCACGGAATCGCGCCCCGGAACAGGAAGCCGGCCGCCACCGCGCCCGCGTTGCCCCCCGCGCCGACGATGCCCGCGACCGAGCCCAGCGCCTTCTTGTTGATGAACGGCACCACGGAGTACGTCGCCCCCTCTGCCATCTGCACGCACAGGCTGAACACGATGAGGGCGGGCAGGGCCATCGCCAGCACCGACATCTGCGAGAAGAACATCAGCGCGAGGCCTTCCGCCAGCAGCACCATGAACAGCCACCGCACCCGGCCGGTCAGGCCCCAGCGCCGCCCGAACCGATCGCCGAACACCCCGCCGAGGGTGCGCGCGAAGACGTTCATCAGGCCGAAGAGCATCGCCGCCGCCCCCGCCCACTGCACCGCCTGTATCGCGCCCATCGACTGGAAGAAGTCGAAGTAGTCGATGAAGTACAGGGCCAGCACGTTGTTGACGGTCAGCTCGATGCCGAAGCACGCGCCGTAGATGAGGAAGAGCGCCCACACGCGCCGGTCCCGCGTCGCCGCCGCGAACGATCCCTTGACGGCCTGCTTGGGCGGCAGCTTGCCGGCCGCGCGCAGCGCCTTGTAGTTGCCCTCGGGCGCGTCCTGGGTCAGGAAGTAGTAGGCCACCCCCACGAGCGCGCACATTGCGCCCGCGATGACCATGGCCATGCGCCACGCCGCCGCGTCGCTCAGCCCGATGCCGGGCAGGAACTGCACGTTCGTGAACGGGATGTACGCCCCGACGGTGAGGATGCCCAGCACGACGGGCATCACGAGCTGGGTGACGCCGCCGCCGAGGTTGCCCCACCCCGCGGTGGTCGCGTTCGCGGTGCCGACCACGTTGGGCGCGAACATCACCGACGTGTGGTACTGCGTGATGACGAACGACGCGCCGATGACCCCGATCAGCAGCCGGAAGACGAGGAAGGTCTCGAAGTCCTGCGCGAGGCCGATGCCCATGACCGGCAGCGACCCCACGATGAGCAGCCACGTGTAGGCGAGCCGCGGACCGATGCGGTCGCAGAGCCACCCGATCAACAGCCGCGCCACCACCGTGATCGACACCGAGCCGATGACCAGCCAGCCGATCTGCGACTGCGTGAGGGCCATCTCGTCGCGCACGACCTTCATGAGCGGCGCGATGCCGAACCACGCGAAGAAGCAAAGGAAGAACGCGAACCACGTCATGTGGAACGCGCGCATCTGCGGTGTCGACACGCTGAACAGTCGAATGCGCGTCGCCTTGTTCGTGACTTCCAATACCCGCCTCCGTTCCTCCCGGCCGCTGTGTCGGGACGCCTCCGTCGTTCTCGAGGCGCCGCCTCGCCGGCGGCCGGTCGCGCCAACGCCGAAACCGGCGCCAATCCGCCCTCGCGAGCCCGTCGGCTCGCTCCCCGGCGATCGCCGCGCGACCGCGGCGACGCCACGCCGATGGTCAGTAGCAAGAACGGGGCCAAGAGCGCGCTGCTCTCCGGAACGGCACGGAAATGCGCGGAAATGCCCTGTCACCGAGGGGACGGAAGGACGCAAGGGGCTGCTGCGACCCTACAACCGTGTCGGTCGGGACGCCGGATCGGCACAATCGTGGCGGCGCTCTCTACGACGCGGGGGCCGGGCCGGGGCCGGGGCGGAGACGGCGCATGACCATCTTGACGACGAGGGGGAACACGCCCAGCAGCACGAAGGCGGCCAGCACCTGGGGAGACACGATGCCGCCGAGGCCGCGCTCGCTGAGGACCTGGAGGTCGGGCACCGCCGACCCGGCATAGACGTAGACGGCGGTGCCGGGCAGCATGCCGACCTGGCTCACCCACCAGAAGGTCGCGAGCCGGAGCGGCGTGAGCCCCATGACCAGGTTGATCACGAAGAACGGGACGGCCGGGACGAGGCGCAACGTGAAGAGGTAGAGCGCCCCGTCCCTCGCCAGCGCGTCGTTGAACGCCCGCAGCCGGCCGCCGAAACGGGACTGCACCGCGTCCCTGAACACGTACCGGCTCAGGAGAAACGCGAGCGAGGCGCCGGACGTCGACGCGAAGCTCACCAGCACGACGGCCCGCAGGAAGTCGAAGTACCAGCCGAAGACGAGGGTGAGCACCGCCGCACCGGGCAGCGACAACCCGGTCACCGCGACGTACACGAGGAACGCGGCGCCGTAGACGAGCCAGGGGTGGGCCTGCTGATACGCGCGCAGCGCCGCTTCCTGCTCCGCGATGGCGGCGAGGGAGAGCGCGTCCCCGAACCGCAGGTAGCCGGCGACCGCCACCGCCGCCACCGCGAGGAGGACGCCCAGCCTGATCCTCGAGCCGCCGCCGGTCGCGGCGGGGGCGGCCGCCGCCCCGGCGGCCGCGGAGTCGGTGTCCGTCATGGGTGCTCCACGTCAGAAGACGAACGACCCGAACCGCAGCAGGTGGGTCAGGTTGGAGATGGCGGTCGACTTCGGGCGCTTGAAATAGAACCTCTTGCCCTGCGGCTCGTCGCTCACGTGATAGGCCTCCCACCGCTCCTGGCCCAGGGCGTTCAACCGCTCGTCGAGGGTCCCGAGGTCGGCATGGGGCACGAGGAGGGTCCGGTACTCGATGGCCCAGATCTCGCTGATCTCGTCCGCCGACAGCTCGCCGATGGCCTGCGCCCGGTTTCGCGCTTCGTCCAGCACGTCCTGGGCGTCTCCCCGCAGATCGTCCAGCGCAGCCTCCCGGCACGCGGGCGCGAGCGCGAGGACGGCCAACAACGGTATCAACGTGGTTCGCATGGTGGAGACCCTCCCTGCTATTCTCAGTATCGTCCCGCCGCCGCGAAAAAGGCAACGGCGGCCGCCCCGAGCCGGTACCACAGAGGACCGACATGACCGACCGTGCTTCGACGACCACCGCTATCCTGTTCGCGATCGCGTGCCTGCCGGCCGCCGCCGCGGCCCAGGCCCCGCCCGAATCCGACGTGAAGGCCGAGGTGCTCGACGCCTGGGACACCTACATCGAGGCGTTCTCGGCCGGCCGGACCGGCGTCATCGCCGAGGAGGTATACGCGGCCCCGTCGTTCCAGCTCGGCCCTGCCGGCGCCGCCGTGAGACCCGGCGCGGCCGAGACCCGGGCCGCCTTCGACGCCATTCACCGGCAACTGGCTCCCGAACGCTACGAGCGTTCCGAGACGAACCGCGCCGAGATCTGCGTCATCAACCCGGCCACGGCGCTGCTGAGCGCGCACTTCACGCGCTATCGCACCGACGGCAGCGTGCTGTCGCGGGGCGCGTCCAGCTACCTCTTCGCGCGGGTCGACGGCGACTGGCGCATTCTCGCGATCATGGCCAACCCGGCCGGGAAGCTGATTGCCTGTGACTGAACGCCGCCCGGCCGCGCCGCGGCGTGCGCGGTTCGACTGGGGATCGCCCGCGGTGGTGATGGCGGCGGCGTGCGCGATCGCCGTCGTCGGGTTCGGCGCGCGTTCGATCTTCGGGCTGTTCCTGGAGCCGATGTCCGCGACCAGAGGCTGGGGACGCGAGACCTTCGCCCTGGCGCTGGCGATACAGAACCTCGTGTGGGGCGCGAGCCTGCCCGTCGCCGGCGCCCTGAGCGACCGGTTCGGACCGTTCCGGGTGCTGGCGGGCGGCTCCGTGATCTACGCCCTCGGCATCCGGGGAATGGCGCACACGGCCGATCCCGTGCTGATGCAGGTGACCGCGGGGCTCCTGGTGGGGGTCGGCGTGGCCTTCACCGCCTTCACCATCGCCCTCGCCGCGATGGCGAAGGTGGTGGGCCCGGAGCGGCGGTCGCTGGCGCTCGGTCTCGGGACCGCGGCCGGCTCGTTCGGGCAGGTCGTCTTCTCCCCACTGGGACAGGCGCTCATTGCGGCCCACGGGTGGAAGGCGGCGCTCGTGACTCTGTCCGGCACGGTGCTCGTCATCGCGCCGCTGGCGATGCTGCTGCCGGGGGTCGGAAAGCACTCGGACGCAGCGGAACCGGACGCGGGGGCGCCGGAGCAGACGCTCGCGGCGGCGGTGCGCGAGGCGATGGGCCACCGCGGGTACGGCCTGCTGACCGCGGGCTTCTTCGTCTGCGGGTTCCACGTGGCGTTCATCACCGTCCACTTTCCCGCCTACGTCCGCGACCTCGGCCTCCCCGCCGCGGCGGGGGCCGGCGCCATCGCCTTCATCGGCCTGTTCAACATCTTCGGCTCGCTCGCGGCGGGGGCGGCCGGCCAGCGCTGGAGCCGCAAGTACGGGCTCAGCACCATCTACGCCCTGCGCGCGGTCGCCATCACCGCGCTGCTGCTCGCCCCCAAGACCGCCGCCGTCATCTACGCGTTCTCCGCCGCCATGGGCCTGCTGTGGCTGTCGACAGTCCCCCTGACCACGGGCATCGTGGGCCGGATCTTCGGCCTGCGCTACCTCGCGACGCTCTTCGGCTTCGTCTTCCTGAGCCATCAACTCGGCAGCTTCCTCGGCGTCTGGCTCGGCGGCCGGCTCCACGACGCCACGGGGTCGTACGACGGCATCTGGTGGGCGGGGGTCGTTCTGGGCCTCGCCGCCGCGTTGATCCACCTGCCGATCGACGACCGGCCGATCGTGCGCGCCTGCCCGCCCGTCCCCGTCGGCGCTCGCACCGGGTAGTGCGCCGCCGCCGGGACCGGCAACACGACCGCGGCCCGGCGAGCCCGGGCGCACGACCTGTCACCCCGTCGCGCCAGCCCGCCGCCCGCCATCGTCGCCGCTGCCCGCCGGCTCGCGCACGGACACCGGCCGGGCTTCGACGTCCACGGCGTCCGGCGGTTTCGGCTTCACCGCCGCCCCCGCGCCGAGATCGGCCAGGCGGGCGGCCGAGACCATCACCCGCGACTGGTAGGCGCCCACGCCTTCGTTGAACGACCTCACCGCCTTCCCGAGCCCCTTCCCCATCGCGTCGAGGCTGTTCCCGAGGCGCCCGAGGCGCGCGTGCAGCTCGCCCGCGACCCGCAGGATGTCGTCGGCGTTCCGCTGCACGTCGTGCCGCTCCCACGCCAGCGCCACCGTGCGCAGGAACGCGATCAGCAGGCCCGGCGTGGTGACGAGGACCCGGTGCTCGGTCCACGCCCGCTGCCACAGCTCGTCGTCGACGTCGACGGCCGCGTCCAGCATCGGGTCCGTCGGCACGTACATCAGCACGAAGCCCGGCGAACCCCGCCAGTACCGCGCGTAGTCGCGTCGGCCCAGCTCCTTCGCATGGGCCCGCAGCGCCGCCGCGTGCGCCTCCAGCGCGTGCCGCCGGGCCGCCGGCGTCGGCGCCTCCACCGCCCGCCGATAGGCATCGAGCGGCGCCTTGGCGTCGATGACGACGCTGGCGCCCCCCGGCACCGACACCACCGCGTCGGGCCGCAACCGCTCCTCGCCGCCCGCCGTCACCTGCTCCCCGTAATCGACATGCCGGGTCACGCCCGCCGCCTCGATGGCGTTTCGCAGGTGCTGCTCGCCCCACGCACCGCGCATCCTCGCGTTGCCCAGCACCCGCTGCAGCCGGCCCGTCTCCTCCGCCAGCCTGCCGACCTCCTGGGTCGTCCGGGCCGAGCTCGCCGCCGCCGACCGGTGCAGGCGTTCCAACTGCTCGCGAACGGGGTCGACCAGCGCCTTGACGACGGCGCCCGCGCCCTCCGCCTGCTGCGCGGCCAGTCCGCGGCATTCGTCGACGAAGGCCGCGCGCGTGGATTCCGTCACCTCCGCCGCGATGCCCTTGAACAGCAGCGCGAGCCCCGCCGTCTGCCTCCGCGCGTGCCACGCCGCCACGATGCCGCCCGCGAAGAAGCCGACGATGAATCCCAGCAGGCCCGCCGTTCCGATCGTCATCTCGTCTCCCCGCCCGCTCCCCGAGCGCCCGCCCCTCTCTCCCGCGCCGCCAGCCGCCAGCCGCCAGCCGCCAGCCGTCTACCGCCCCCGCTCGGCCAGGAGCCCGCGATAGATTTCCGCCACCCGGCGGGCCTGCGCGTCCGGCGTGCGCGAGCGCACGCGCGCAAGCCCCGCCGCCCCCATCGCCTCGCGCGCGCGCGCATCGCGCAGCAGACCCGCGATCGCGTCGCCCAACCCCGAAACGTCGCCGATCGGCACGAGCCGCCCGCTCGACGCGTCGTCACCGAAGATCTCTCGCGCGCCCTCGGTGGCCGTCGCCACGCAGGCGAGCCCCGCCGCCATCGCCTCGAGGAGGGCAATCGGCTCACCTTCCCAGCGGGACGAGAGCACGAAGACGTCGAGGGCGGGCAGCAGCCGCGGCACGTCGCCGCGGGCGCCCATCACCATGACCCGCGCGCCGTTGGCGCCGGCGCGCACGCGACGCTCGAGATCCGCGCGCAACGGCCCGTCGCCGACCACGATCAGCGTCAGCGGCTCCGGCGAGCCCCGGAAGCCGGGCGCGATCCGCGCCACCGCGTCGACCAGGTCGCCCACCGCCTTCTGGGGAACGAGGCGCGAGACGGTGCCGACCACCAGCGCGCCGTCCGAGAGCCCAAGGCGACGCCGCGCCGACGACCGGTCGCCCGCGTGGAACGCCGACAGCCGCACCGCGTTCGCGACGTGGAATCCCGGCCGGCCTCCCAGGAAGCCCCGACCCTTCAGGTCCGCCAGATCCGCCCGTGAGACCGAGATGACCGCCTCGGTGCCCCGGCACGCTACCCGCTCCGCCCCCAACGACACCTGCCGCTCGACCCATCCCGCTTCCTTCCGGTAGGCGAGGCCGTGCGCCGTGTAGACCGCCGGCGGCCCCCCACGCCCGCGGCGCCCGCCCGCCGCCCGCCGCATCGCGGCGCCGACGGCATGGAAGAACGCGGTCCGCGTCCCGTGCAGATGCACCACGTCCGGGTCGAGCCCCGCCGTCAGGCACGCGAGCCGCAGCGCGCGCAGCGCCGCGACGCGCCGCCCCATCAGGTCGACGTAGTGCACGGGAATGTCGACGGCGGCGAGATCGGCGCCCAGCGGTCCGTCGCGGCCCACCGCCGCCTCGCAGTCCCACCCCGCGCGCCGGAGGGCGGGCAGCAGGTCGACGAGATGGGCGGCCCCGCCCCCGCGGGCCGCCGACGCCATCACGTGCAGGACGCGCATCGCACCAGTTTCGCAGCCATGGGCGGCCTTTCTCAAGGACGGTCTAATACGCGAGGGAAGCGTACGCGTCCAGGGTCCGGCGCGCGGTCGCCTCCCACGAGAACTGCCGCACCCGCGCGACCCCGGCGTCGCGCAGGCGGTCGCGCAACCCCTCGTCGCGCAGCACCCGCACGATGGCGGCGGCGAGGCCGTCCGCGTCGCGCGGGTCCACGAGGACGGCGGCGTCGCCCGCCACCTCGGGCATCGAGGAGATGTTCGAGGTGACGACCGGCACGCCGCAGGCCATGGCCTCGAGCAGCGGCAGCCCGAAGCCCTCGTACAGGGAGGGGAAGGCGAACAGGGCCGCCCCGCTGTAGACGGCGGGCAGGTCGTCGTCGTCGATGAACCCGGGGAACCGGACCGCGTTCTCGAGCCCGAGCGACCGGACGGTCCGGAAGATGGGCTCGTCGAGCCAGCCCCGTGCGCCCGCGAGCACCAGGTGCAGCTCGGGATCGACCCCGCCGTCCCGACGGAGGCGCGCGAAGACCTGGAGCAGGGTCGTGAGGTTCTTGCGCGGCTCCAGCGTGCCCACCGCCAGCACGTAGCGAGGCGGGAGGCCGTACCGGGCGGCCACCTCGCGCAGGGCCGCCTCCGACCGGACCGGCCGGAAACGCGGCTCGCACCCTTCGGGCGTCACGACCACGCGCGCCTCGGGAACCCCCACCCGCCGCACGACGTCGCGCTTCACGGCGTGGGAGGGCACGACGACGAGGTCCGCCTTCCGCCGCACGCGGGCGAGGGCCAGCCGCACGACGAGGCGATGGCGGGGGGTGAAGGTCTCGGGCAGGATGAGCGGGATCACGTCGTGAACGGTGACCACGTACTTGCCGTTGCGGCCGACGAGCGGAATGCCCACGTGGTCCATGCCGTGGAAGACGTCGACGCGCAGGCGGCGCAGCGCGGCGGGGACGAGCGTCAGCGAGCGGATCACGCTGCTCTTCGCGCCCAGGAAGCACTCGTCGCAGCGGCCCCGGAACTCCTCCATGACCGCGCGGGAGGTCTGCGGGCCGGTGAAGACGACGAACTCGAGGTCCGGCCGGCGGGCCGCCGCCTCCGCGAGCATCGCCCGCGTCAGGTTGATCGCGTAGCGCCCGGTGCCGCCAGCCCGCAGGGTCAGTATCTTGCCGTCGAGCCCGACTCTCACCCGCGCTCCTCCGCGCGACGACGACGCCGGCCCATCCCCGGCGAACGGGCCGCTCCGCGCCGTTTCGCTCCGTGCCGATCACGGCGAGGGCGGCGGCCCTCCCCACGGGACGGCCTCAGTAGACGCCGAGCCGCTCGAACCGGACGTTGCCCTCCCTGACCGGCCCGCCCGTGGCCGGGTCGAGGTAGAAGACGAGTCCGACGATGCGCCGGAGGTCGAGCTCTCCGTCGACGTTGGTGCCCGCCGGATACAGGCGCTCGAACGGGATTGCGTGGCGGCGCCACCGGGTCGAGGTCCGGATCGACGTCTGCCACCAGTCGGGGTCGCCGCCGGGGTCGCCGGGCCGTTCCTCCCAGAGCGCCACCCAGATGCGGAACTCGCCGTCGGCCCTGACGTCGAAGACGAGCCCCGAGTCTCCCGACAGGTCCCGCCGGGACCGGTCCACGAGCGCGCCCCAGACCGCCGCCGGGTCCGGGCGGGGCTGGCGGAGGCAGAAGCGGAACCGCGCGGCGGCGCCCGGCGTTCGCTCGCCGGCGACCCGCACGTCGGGGTCGATCCACGTCGTCGCATCCGACTCCGCGGCGAGGGGCGACCCGTCCTGGAACGCGTCCAGATTCCGCGCCAGCCGCGGTGGAGGGGGCGCGGCCGTCGGCCACTCGGCCCGGCGGGAACGGACGATTCTCTCCACCGCGTCGTGGACGTAGATGGGGTTGGACAGGATCCAGGGAACGTCCCATCCCGCCGCCCGCACCTCGACCCGGTAGGCGCCGGGCGCCGGGGCCGCGACCTCGACCCCGCCCTCGCCGGACGCGATGCGTTCCCCGTTGCGGTACAGCTCGACGCGCGACCCGCGCGCCAGACGCCCCCGCGCGCGCAGCACCAGATCCGGCGCGGGTGCGACGGTGTCGCCCATCTGCCACCGGTCTTCCCCCCGGGCGGCATGGAAGTAGAACCCGCCGGCCGGGGCGAGGGCTTCCACCGCCATGTAGGACCGCCCGCGAGCCAGCGCCTCGTGGATCTCGGCGGCGTCGCGCGAGGCTTCTCCCGAGAGCGGGGCGTCGAGCAGGACGTGGTTGCGGAGCACGCGGAACAGGCTCTCGTACGACGGAAGGCCGTGCGCGTCGACGCCGGCGAGCCCGGCCGCGTCGCGCCGGCGCAGCAGGGCGTCCCAGCGTGCGATCACGTCTTCGGGACGGTCGAGACCGCGCGCGAGCGCGTAGGCCGGGGCGAACGGATAGGCCGCGACCCCCCGGAGCAGGGTCGACCACGACGCCCGTCTCCACAGGCTGTCCACATTGAGCACCTCCAGGCCCCACCCGCCGCCGAGCTCCCAGCCGCTCCACGCGAGCTCGGCGCGCAGGCTGGTCGGGTGGGCGGCGAACGCCGAGCCGCCGAGATGGTGCACGTCGTCGAGCGCGTTCCGGGCGTCCACGGCGGAGGGAAACGCGAGCGGCGCCATGCCGAGGCCGATGAGATGCCCCTGATGCGTCGAGAGCTCCGCCCCCACCATCACCAGGACCCCGTCGCGATAGCCGGAGAACGTCCGCGCCGCGTCCGTGTCGTGGTCGGTGACGACGACGAAGGCCGCCCCCGCCTCGCGGGCCGCCCGCGCGACCTCCTCGGGGGTGCCCACACCGTCGGACATCGTGGTGTGGACGTGCGCGACGCCGGAGACCCGCACCCACCCGTCGCGCGGGGGCTCGCCTTCGAGAGGCGGCGGCCGCCACAGCAGGGCCGAACCGACCCAGAGCGCCGCGGGTATCATGACCACCGGCGCCAGGAGCAGCCACCGTCGATGCCGCCGAATCATCCCTTCACCCTTTTGCACGTGCTGGTCGACGTCACCAGGCGATCGTACCGCATCGCACGCACGGGGTTCCCGCTCGCATGGCCCACGCCGCGCCGGGTCGCCGCCACCTGGCGATGGGCGCGGCGGCTCGCCGCCGACGTCCGGCGCCGCCGACGCGAGGACGGCCTGACGGTGGCGGTCGACATCTCGCCCCTGTTCGACTCGCTGACCGGCGTGGGCTGGTACCTCCACGAGCTGCTGCGCGAGCTCGCCGACCGCCCCGGCCTGCGCCTGCGGCTCTACGGCCCCACGATGTTCGCCGGTCCCGAGGGCCCGCGGCCGGCCGCGGGCCTCCCCGCCGGCCGGGCCGTCGAGTGGGTACGCCACGAGGTCGCCGACGACCTCCTCGTGCGGCGGTCGTGGCTGACCCCCCTCATGCGCATCGTCGAGCCCCGGCTGGTCGCGGCCGACGGCAACCGCGTCGTCTTCGCCCCCAACTTCGTCCCGCCGCGGCCTCTCGCCGCCTCGAGAAGCCCGCTGGTCGCCACCGTCCACGACATGACCCTGCACCGGACGCCCTGGGCCATGCGGGCGGAGACCCGCGAGGACCTGGAACGGAAGCTCGCGCGGACGATTGCCCGCGCCCACGCCGTCATCACGCCCTCGGAGACCGTCCGCGCCGAGATCCTCGAGCGCCGCGGCGCGACGGCCGCCACCGTTCATGCCGTCCACGAGGCGGGCCGGCTCGACCACGTGACCCCCGGGGAGCCGCCGCCGGACGTCCCGGCGCGTTTCGTCCTGCACGTCGGCACCATCGAGCCGCGCAAGAACGTCGCGGCCCTGCTCGACGCCTGGCCCCGCCTCCGCGCCGCGATGCCCGACGCGCCGCCCCTCGTGCTGTGCGGAAAGCTCGGCTGGCGCCGGGAGTCGATAGAGGCCGAGCTGGCCCGGGCCACCGCCGAGGGCTGGCTGCGGTGGCTCGGCTACGCGCCGGACGAGACGCTGCGCGCGCTCTACGATCGGGCCGCCCTGCTGGTCTGCCCCTCGCACTACGAGGGCTTCGGCCTGCCGCTGGTGGAGGCGATGTCGGCGGCCACGCCGATCGTCTGCAGCGACATCCCCGTGTTCCGGGAGGTCGCCGCCGACGCCGCCCTCTTCGTGCCGCCCGACGATGCGGCCGCGTGGGCGCGCACGGTGGGCGAGGTGCTCTCAGACCCGCCCCGGGCCCGCGACCTCGCGGCCCGCGGCGCCGCGCGCGCCCGCGACTTCAGTTGGCGGCGCACCGCGGCGCGGACCCTCGCGGTGTGGTCCGACGCGGCGGGACCGGCGTGACCGTCCACCGCCACGGTAGTACCATGCCGCGATTGCACTTCATGCCGGCCCGCCGTCCTCGACCCTTCGACCGCTGCACCCGCGCTCGGAGCCGACCCGCATGACCAACCCCGCCGACACGCCGACCGCCGGCCCCCCGGCCGACGACGCCCCGCGCGGCGACGGCCTGCTCTACCCGCTCGACCTCGTCTACGAGCGCGCCGGCATCGCCACCCCCGAGGTCACCGAGGTCTCCGCGGAGGAGATTCCGCTGCCGTACCGCTCGTTGCTCGTGCACGGCGACGACATGACGCCCACGCTGGAACGCCACTACGGCGGGCGGTTGGTGCTGCGTCCGCTGTCGGTCTTCACGAGCGGGGGATCGTACTTCCGGCGCGTCCTGCTCGTCAGCGAGTACGCGGGGCAGCCGGTCGAGATGGGCGCGATCCGCATGGAGCTCGACGCCTTCCGCGCCCCGATCCGGCGGAAGATCCTCGAGAACGAGATTCCCTTCGGACGCGTCGTGCGCGATGGTCGTTTCGACTGCCGCAGCGAGCCGATGGCGTTCCTCGCGGTCGAGCCGAACCCCGAGATGATGGGCGTCTTCTGGATGCGCGAGCCCAGCACGCTCTACGGCCGGCGGACCCGGATCGTCCGCCGCGGCACCGTCATCGGCGACATCGTCGAGGTGCTGCCGTTGGTCATGCGCTAGCCGCCAATCGTCGCCGGGCGGCCTTGCGGTCGCCCTGGAGCTCCGCTGGCGCGAAACCTGCGCGCGAGGATGACCGCCTAATCTACCGTGGGCCGGGCAACACGTCGCCGGGCGCCACGGGCCCTTCGAGCAACCCGGCCGCGGTGTAGACGTCGATGGTGCTCTGCCACCCGGCCCCCGTCTGGAGCCCCACGTCGTCGCCCACCAACCCGCAGACCCGCGCCAGGCTCGCCTCGACGTAGCGCGTGTCCCGGTCGGGAAACAGCTCCAGGAAGACCCGGGCGGCGGCGGGCCGGTCGGCGCACGCGCTCCGATATCCCTCGACGATCGCCGCCGTCAGTCCCTCGACCAGGCCACGGTCGTCCTCCCACGTCGCCCGCGACGCGATCACGTTCAGCCCGTACGCGTCGACGCCGTGATTGGCGAGCGGTATCTCGAAGGTCTCTTCCCGGAGCGCGAGCTCCGTGGGGCTCATCTCGACGTAGTTCACCGCCGCATCCACCTGCCCGCCCCTGACCAGCGGCAGGTCCGGGCCGTCGATCGGCACCGTCTCCACGTCGTCGGCCGGTATGCCCGCCGTACCGAGGAAGACCGCGAACTCGTGCCGCGTGGTGCTGTCCGGATAGATGCCGACCCGCTTGCCGGCGAGGTCCGAAGGCTCGTCGACCTCCAGCGCGGCGAGCCCGTAGACCACCGTCGGGAGCCGCTGGTAGAGGACCGCGGTCGAGACGAGGGACGCGCCCCGGCCGATCGCGGTGATGGTCGCGCCCCCGGACGCGGTGGCGACGGGGTACCGGCCCGCCGTCACCGCGGCCGCCGCGGCGTCCGCGCCCATGGTCTCGACGATCTCCACGTCGAGCCCGAGCCGCCGGAACCCTCCCGTCTCGCGGGCGAGGTACACGCCGATGTAGGTCGGCTCGGCCTGCCAGTCGATGAGGAACGCGAACGGCTCCGGCGCCTCGGGGGCCGAGCCGGTACCAGTCTCCGCCGGGTCCCCGCCGCACCCGAGCGACATGGCGACCGCTGCGCCACAACAGAGGGCCGGAAGGGTCTTCATGGATACGACCTGTCTCTCTCGAGAGCGCCAGAGGGCCTCCGAGGCCGGTCGGCACTCCGCCCGGCAGGGACTCTACCTGGAAGTCCAGGCCCTGGGCAACCCCACCTACGCCCGGGATCGCGAGCGTTCACGGTCGTCGCCGTCACTCGCGACCCGCTCCCCGACCCGGCTCCCGATCCGGGCTTCCGCGTCCCGTTGTCGGTTCATCTGCCCTGATGGTGCGAAGTGTCCGGCAGCCGGCCGTGCGGGTCCCGACGACTTCAGCCGGGCGTCGGCGCATGCTACGCTGACGTTCACTACCATGAGTTGCGGTAGCCGAAAGTCGCGCCAGATGGTCGGACCGCGCCGTCGGGAGCGACGCGAGCAGGGCGAGGTGGCTCCGATCGGCCAGATCGACTCGCAAAAGACGAGCTGGTCGCCACCCCGGGGTTCAACATCGCGACCACATCGGCAGACCCCGAAACCTGACGAGACTCGAAGAGTGATGAAGTCGAGACAGTTCTCCGCTGTTGCGCTCGCCGTCGGGTTCTGCTTCTCCTGTGGAGGCGAAAGCGCTGACTTCACCTGCACGGCGCGCAACGACGAAGTAGCGGCGGCAATCCAGACGACGCAAGACCAGTTGACCGAACTGCGAACCGCCGACTGGCATTCATGGAAGTGGCTGGCACGCGTTCCCTGGTTCGGGCGCTATGCCAGGATTGAGCGCTTGGAGGTTGACCTCAAGAATCTACAGGACGAAGGGTTCATGCTTGCCATCGCGTGCGGTGAAACCTTGACTCGGCGTAGCGATTTGGGCGTCATCACGGTCCCAAGACTCAACGGGGGCCATGCTCCTAATCCTCGAACGCAGCGGCGCCGTGGATGTGAACGCGAGGCGCGCCATCGGCGGGGCCGCTTCCGTTTTGCGCAGCGCGGACCATCAACTCACGGATGGCCTGACGACCCTTGCCAACGAGTACGACGACAGGACATTGGCATACCCGAACCCGGACGCGTCTCCACCCGTCCCGGGCGGTGAGAGGCCCTGGCTGTCTCTTCGCAACGTGGTCACACTGCTGGGGATTGTGACACTGCTGTTCGTGGGATGGCAGTTGATGGGGAAGCCAGTTTTGCGGCTTGCCAAACGGCTACCGGGAAGAGGGCCAGAGCAACTAAGCGGACGCCAGAATGCCAGTTCCGGTCGACCGAGGTCGTCCGGGATGCAGGAGTCGGAGTTCGACGAGCTTCCCGACGACCAGCGACCTGACGACCCTTACTGATGACCGCCGGCTGGCCGGAGGATTCTCACGGTCAACCGAAGTGCGGCACCGGAAATGACGGGTCGAACGTGGGCTTGGGAGTGCTGTGGCTGTCAATCCCTTTATTTGCAATAACTTACGGCCACAGGGTGGCGGAGGGACTGGGATTCGAACCCAGGAGACGCTCTCGCGCCCAACGGTTTTCAAGACCGCCGCCTTCAACCACTCGGCCATCCCTCCGCGGTGGGCGTCGCCGCCCCTTCATCGTACACCGAGCCGGCGTCCCGGCGCCGCAGGGTCCGCCCGGGCTGGTCGCGTTCCGCTCCTCCGGACACGACGGCCGCCGGGCGATGCAGAGGCGCCAGACGCGCTGGGCCAGGGCTATTGCTGTTCTTCGCTGGGCTGCCCCGGTTCGTCATCGAACGGCAGCATCGGCTCATCCTGCGGTACTGGGAGTTCCCACACCGAGACGACCTTCAGGCCGCTCGCCATTTTGCGCATGTCCGAGTCGTTGGAGTAGATCACCGTCACGCCGCGTAGCCTCGCCGCTGCCACGATCTGCCGGTCCACCTTGACGCACTGCCACGGGCCGGTGGCTCCGGATTTCTTGTCGCCGCGCGACCGCGCCAAGCGGGTCGAAGCTGCCGCTTCGATGGCCGCCGCGGTGTCGAACGGCTCGACGCGGAAGACTGCCTGCTTGTCGATGATCCGGAGGTAGTCCGGGCCGCGGTCGCCGGCCACGACGAGGAACTCCGCCAGGGCCGGCGCCGGCAGCATGATTTGCGCGCGGCTGGCCTCCAGCTCCGCCACCAGGTGCTGGAGCCGAGCGCGAGCGCGCTCCACGGGTCTCCCGGTTCCCGGATCGATGGGAGGAGCAATCGACGGATACAACAGCAGACACAGGATGTCCGCGTCGAACGCCACGATCACCGCTACTCCTCGCCGCGTCGAAGCGCCCTCAGCGTCTCCAGCGCACCGGCAGGGTCTCGCGTGGTAGCGGCCATCTCTCGGAGATCCGCCACGACCTCGCCGAGCGGGGCGTCTTCGAGCTGGGTGAACTCCGTGATCTGGAATCTGCCCATCGACCACTGTCCGCGAGAATCCCGCGACCACCGACCGTTGCCGCTCACACGCAGCGGTGGTCCGAAGATGTACCGGGCCAGCTCCCTGGCCACAACGCGTTTCGCGATGCAGTTGTGCACGATGTCACCGTCTTGCAGGTGCACGGGAACCGGATCCCGCGCCCCGCCGACGACGATGACGACCCCCTGCAACGTCGAGGCCTGGGTGACCGGCCCGTACTCTGCCTGACCGTCTTCCGCCGCGCCAGGAAACCGCAGCACCCGCGCGCCGGGAGCGTCGCGACCATCGCCCTCGAACAACGCTCCCGAAGCGCGGTCGGCCGTCAGCAGGCCGTTCAGTGCGTCGTATGCCAGCGTCGCATCCTGCGGCCCGTCGTCGCGGTGCACGGTGTTGAGACGCTCGCGCACCTTGGCGTGCGCCTCCTGCTCGACTTCCTGGACCAGGACGGCGCTGCCTCCCTCCATGCCGACGAAATGGACCTGGGACTTTTCGCCGAGCAGGGCCGCCACCTTCGCCATGTACTCTGCCAACCGCGACATCGGCAGCGTCTCGGGCGTGTAGACCTCTTCGATGACGAAGCGGTACCTGAATCGGCCTCGCATGTCGGCATCCCCTCGTCCGTATCCTACCAGCCGGATCGTCGCCGGCGTGCCCTGTGACTCGCGGCGGCCAGGCCGACATTGGGGGGGCCGGACCGGCTCACCGCGGCGCGATGACCTCGAGGCCCCGCATGTACGGGCGCAGCGCTTCCGGCACGACGACCGAGCCGTCGGCCCGCTGGCAGTTCTCGAGGATCGCGATCAGGGTGCGCCCCACCGCGAGGCCCGAGCCGTTGAGGGTGTGGACGAGCTCGGCCCTGCCCTTGCCGTCGGGCCGGTACTTGATGCCGGCCCGGCGCGCCTGGAACGCTTCGGTGTTGCTGCAGGACGAGATCTCCCGGTACTTCCCCTGCCCCGGCAGCCACACCTCGATGTCGTAGGTCTTGGCGGCCGCGAACCCCATGTCGCGGGTGCACAGGGTGACCGTCCGGTAGGGCAGGCCCAGGCGCCGCAGCACCGCCTCGGCGTGGCCGGTCAGGGTCTCGAGCATCGCATAGGAGTCCTCGGGCCGGGCGTAGGCGACGAGCTCGACCTTGTCGAACTGGTGCTGGCGGATCAGCCCGCGGACGTCGGCCCCGTAGGACCCCGCCTCGCTGCGGAAGCACGGCGTATAAGCGGTGTACAGCAGCGGCAGGTCCCGCCCGTCGAGGAACTCGCCCCGGTGGAGGTTCGCCAGCGGCACCTCCGCGGTGGGGATGAGGTACAGGTCCCACCCGTCGACCTTGAAGAGGTCCTCCTCGAACTTCGGCAACTGCCCCGTGCCGACGAGCGAGTCGGGGTTGGCGAGGAACGGCGGCGCCACCTCGAGGTAGCCGTGCTCGCCGGTGTGCAGGTCGAGCATGAAGTCGATGAGGGCCCGCGACAGCCGGGCCCCGGCCCCCGTCAGCACCGTGAAGCGCGCGCCGGCCAGCCGCACGCCCCGTTCGAAGTCGACGATGCCGAGGGCCGGGCCGAGCTCGGCGTGGGACCGCGGTTCGAAGTCGAAAGCGGGCGGATCGCCGTGGCGGCGGACCTCGACGTTGTCCGCCTCGCCGTCGCCGACGGGGACGCTCTCGTGGGCCAGGTTCGGCAGCCTGAGGAGCAGCGCGCTCCGCGCCTGCTCGACCTCGTCGAGCCGCCCCTCGTGCGCCTCGATGGTCTCGGTGTGGGCGCGGCCCGCCGCCATCAGGTCGTCGACGGGCTCGCCGTTGCGCTTCGCCTTGCCGATCCGCGCACCGATGGTCTTCTTGGCGTGTCGGGCCTCTTCGAGCAGGGGAATGATGGCGCGGCGCTCGCCGTCGAGCCGGCGTACGTCCGCGAGCACGTCGCCGAGGCCGTCGCCGCGCACCGCGAGACGGGCCTCGACGGAGGCGGAATCGTCCCGAAACAACCCTGGATCGAGCATCCCGACATTGTACCCGGCCGCGGGCGGGGCCCCGTGAACGCGGAACCATACCGGCCACGGCGAATTCGCGGCCCGGGCGCCCCGTCTCCTTCGGGCGATGGGCAGCGCTGCCGCCGGCGGCCGGGCCTGCTATCATGCGCCGCCATGCCGACCCCCCGCCCGATCCGGAAAGCCGTCTTCCCCGCCGCCGGTCTCGGCACGCGCATCCTGCCGGCGACCGCGGTGCTCCCCAAGGAGTTGCTGCCGATCGTCGACAAGCCCATCATCCAGTACGGCGTCGAGGAGGCGGCCGCGGCCGGACTGTCGCAGATCGTCCTGGTGAACAGCCCGGGCAAGCGGATACTCGAGGACCACTTCGCCCCGCACGCGGCCCTCGACGCCGTGCTCGCCGGGCGCGGGAAGTCGGCCCTGCTCGACGGCCTCCGCCACCTGACGGCGGGCATCGAGCTCTCGACGGCCCGCCAGGCCGAGCCCCTCGGCCTCGGCCACGCGGTGCTGGTCAGCCGCGAGAGGGTCGGCGACGAGCCGTTCGCGGTGGTGCTGAGCGACGACGTCATCGACGCCGACCCGCCCGCGCTCCGGCAGATGCTGGCGGCCTACGCCGAGGTCGACGGTCCGGTCCTGCTCGTGGAGCGGGTGCCCCGCGAGGCGGTGGGACGCTACGGCGTCATCGCGGGCGACCCGCTGGGCGGCGGCCTCTACAAGGTCACCGATCTCGTCGAGAAGCCGGCCCCGGACGAAGCGCCGTCGGACCTCGCGATCATCGGCCGGTACCTGCTCACTCCCGACGTCTACCCCGCGCTGGAACGGACGGAACGGGGCCGGGGGGGCGAGATCCAGTTGACCGACGGGCTGCGCCGGCTCCTGGCGCAGCGTCCCATCTTCGCGGTCGAACTCGACGGGGTGCGCCACGACGCCGGGAACAAGCCGGGTTATCTGCGGGCGATCCTCCACTTCGCGCGGAAGCACCCCGAGCTTCGCGGCGTGCTGGCGGAAGCGGCCGGCCGGGAGCCTGCGCGGTAGCCGGCCGGCCCCGCGGACGCGGCGGCGGGACTTCAGGACGAGGCGCCGGCGGATGCCGGCTTGGCGGATCCGGCCGCGGCATCGGACGTGCTCGACGAGCCGCCCGACTTCCCGGCGTCCGGCTTCTCCGACTTCTTCTTCTCGGACTTCGACGCGCCTTCCGGCGACGCCCCCGCCTTCGACTCGCCCGCTTCGGCCGGGTCCTTCCTGCCCTGCCTGGCGTAGTCGGTCACGTACCAACCGGTGCCCTTGAACTGGATGGCGGGCGACGAGAGCAGCTTGCGCACCGCGCCCCCGCACTCGGGGCAGGCCGTCAGCGGCGGATCCGAGAACCTCCGGATCTGCTCGAACCGATGCGCACAGGCTTCACACTGGTATTCGTAGAGTGGCATGGGTCATGAACCCGAACGCGGCCCCGGCCCGCCCACCGTCGCCCTCGGCTCCGCCGGGCGCCCGGCCAACCCGCCAGGAGTGCGCTTCGTTGCACGGCGCAGACTCCTGGTCCCCGCCGACGGTCCGCCACGAGGCGGACCAACCGCTCATGGTATCCGGCCGGCGGCTCGGGGATCAATCGAGGAGGTCGTCGCCCGTGTCGCCGAGGAACAGCGTCCGGTGCAGCCAGAGCGGGATCGAGCCGTGCCCCAGCAGGCGATCGTGGAACGATTTCAGCGAGAACGCCGAGCCCTCGCGCGTCTCGAGATCGTCCCGCAGCTTCGACAGCATCAACCGTCCGACGGAATACAGCGTGTAGTCGGGGTCGAATGTTCCCCGCTCCGCTTCCCGCCGCGCGCTGCCCTCCTCCAGGTAGGCTTCCTCGCGGAAGAACCGCACGCCCTGCTCGACAGACAGGTCGTCCGCGTGCAGGCGTATGCCGACCACGAGCCGGGCCAGTCGCAGCAGCGTCTCGACGATCTGGCCGAGCTGCATCGCATCGTCGTCGCGGGCGAGGCCGGCCTCCATCACCATGTGCTCGGCGTAGTGGGCCCACCCCTCGACGAACGAGACCGGCGCGAACATCAGCGACTTGCGCAACGTGCTCCGGATGCCCCGCTGGTGCAGAAAGTGCAGGTAGTGGCCCGGATAGGCTTCGTGGGCGGACACGGACCAGAGCGTCGCGAAGTTCAGCTCGCGCAGATGCTCTTCCCGGCGTTCGGCCGGCCAGGCGGGGTCGGCGTCGGTCAGGTAGTAGTAGCAGGACAGGGCCTTCGGCTCGAACGGCCCCGGGGACCAGACGCCGGCCTGGGTCCAGCGCAGGAAATCGGGGGTCGAGGCGACGATGATCGAGCGGTCGCCGGGCAGGGTGACGAGGGCGTTGCGCTCGATGAACGACACCAGGTCCGAGAGCTGGTCGCCCACCGTCTGCACGAGCGCGCCGGGCTCGGGGTGCCGCGCCTTGACCCGACGCCAGACGTCGGCCGGCTCCGTCTTGGGGTCGAGGCGGGCCGCGACCTCGGAGAAGCGGCTCTGCTCGCGGACCAGCTCCCGTTCCGCGATCGCGAGCAGCGCCTCGGCCCCCAGGCCGATGCCCTCCCGGTGGCGCAACCGGCCGTCGAACCGCTCCTGACCGAGCCGGAACGTCGCCCGGCTCCGGGGCGCCAGCGTGCCGCGCAGGTGCTCGTTGTGGCGGTTGATGGCCTCCGTCGCCTCGGTGGCGGCGTCGGCGAGATCGCCGAGCAGGTGCAGATCCTCGAGCCGCCGGAAGGCCCGCGGCAGGTCGCGCTCGATGAACGTGACCACCCCGTCGAACATCTCCGCCCCGGTCTTGATGAGAATGCCCGGCGGGTCCTCCACGTTGGCGGCCGCCGCCTCGAGGAAGCGCGGCGTCTGCCGCAGCTTGGACACCACGCGCCGCGCCCGCTCCTCGACCGGCGCGTGGTCGAAGAGGGCCTGGCCGGCGAGCGAGGTGGCCAACAGCTCGGCGTAGTGGCGGGGGTCTCGCTCCCACGGCCTGACCTCCTCCAGCTCGTAGAGCCCGCCGCGGATGTGGTCGGCGAGCATGCGCCGCTCGAGCTGCTCCTCGGCCGTCAGGCTGCGGGTGGTGATGCGATCGAGGCGCCGCGCGAACCCCCCGAGCTCGCGCCCCTGGGTGTCGATGGCGGCGCGCGACACGTCCTCGAGACGGTCGTCGTGCGCGTGCATCCCGTCACCGCACGCGGCGGTGGGAGCGTTCTCGTGGAGAAACTCCAGATACTCGTCGATGAAGTGCGAGAGCGGTTCCGAAGTGTGCATGGGCGGTCGGCGCGAGTCTTGCGTGGCCGGACGTGTCCCGCCGCACTCGGGCTGCGAGGCGGCGAACCCTGGATGCTACAATATCGCACGATTCCGCCCCGGAGTGCGCGCCGGAGGATGGCGCGGTTGGTCTCGGCGCCGAACGGAGGCGAAGCGACGTTCGGCGGGCGGGTCGCCGCCCAGGCCGTGTCCCGGCATGCCCGGCACGCTGTATCTCGTCGCCACGCCCATCGGCAACCTCGAGGACATCACGTTCCGGGCGGTACGCACCCTGAGCGAGGTGCGGCTGATCGCGGCCGAGGACACCCGCCGGACGGGCAAGCTGCTGCGGCGCCACGGCATCTCGACGCCCTCGACGAGCCTGCACGACCACAACGAGCGCCGGCGGACGCCCGGGCTCGTGAAGCGCCTGCTCGAAGGCGACTCGATCGCGCTGCTGTCGGACGCGGGGACCCCCCTGGTCTCCGATCCGGGGTTCAACCTGGTGCGTCAATCTCTTGACGCCGGGATCCGTGTCACCGCGGTCCCCGGACCCTCGGCCGTCACCGCCGCCCTCGTCTCCTCGGGCGCCCCCGTCGCGAGCTTCACCTTCCTCGGCTTCCCGCCCCGCGGGCTGAACGACAGGAAGCGGTGGTGCGACGAGCTGGCCCGCGAGCCCCGGACCCTCGTGTTCTTCGAGTCCCCGCACCGTCTCGTCACCACCCTCCGGCTGCTCGAGGAACGGCTCGGCGAGCGGGCCGTCGCGCTGTGCCGGGAGCTGACCAAGCTGCACGAGAGCACTCTCGTCGGACCGGTGGCTTCGCTGCTCCGGTCCGTCGGGACGCCGCGGGGCGAGTACACGTGCGTGGTCTGGCCCGCGGGGCCCGGCGCCGAGCCCGCCCCGCCGCGGCCGGACGGACCGGCGCTGATCGACGAGCTCGATCGGATGACCGGGGACGGGAGCTCCCGCCGCGAGGCGGTGAAGGCCATGGCCGCCCGGTACCGACTGAGCGCCCGGGCCATGTATGGTGCGATAGAGGCGGCCAAGCGCGAAACCGGCCCGTGACCTCCCCGGCAGCCCGCGGCGGCGGAGCCCCGCTGCATTCGAGCCTCGCTCGCCGTGCCAACTGCGGTGTTTCACCACGGGCTGCCCGGTTCGATTACACTGGGAGCGCGGTGCCGAACCACGTCATCATCCTTGCCGCCGGCCGCGGCACCCGCATGCGGTCCGCCCGGCCCAAGGTGCTGCACCCTCTCGCCGGCCTGCCCCTGATCGAGCACGTCGCGCGCGCCGCCGACCCCCTGCGCCCCGAGCGCGTCGGCCTCGTGATCGGCCATCAGGCGGAGCGGGTGCGGGCCGCCCTCGCCCACCGCCCGTCGCTCGCCTTCGCCCGCCAGGACGAGCAGCGGGGCACCGGGCACGCGCTGCTGCAGGCGGAGCCGCTGTTCGCGGGCCGCGCGGGGACCCTCGTGGTGCTCTCCGGCGACGTGCCCCTGATTCGGCCCGGCACCCTCGAGCGCCTCGTCCGCACCCACGAGGGCGCGCGGGCCGCCCTCACCGTGCTGACCGCGGCCGTGGCGCGGCCCTACGGCTACGGGCGCATCGTCCGGGCGGACGGGCACCTCGCCCGCATCGTCGAGGAGCGCGACGCGTCGGCGTCGCAACGGCGGCTGAAGGAGGTCAACGGCGGCATCTACGCCCTCGACCTGCCGCCGCTGTTCGGCGCCATCCGGGAGATACCGCCCGCCGGGGCCTCGAACGAGATCTACCTGCCGGACCTGGTGCGCATCTACCGGCAGCGCGGGCGGCCGGTGGAAACGGTGGAAGTGGCGGATCCGGACGAGGTGCGCGGCATCAACAGCCAGACGGAGCTGGCGGAGGTCAAGCGAATCGTGCGACAGACGAGGAACGAAGAGCTGATGGCGGCCGGCGTCACCATCGAGGATCCCGCGACGACCTACGTCGACATGGACGTCACCGTCGGCCCCGACACCGTCATCCACCCCGGCGTGTTCCTGCAGGGGCGCACCAGCGTCGGAGCGCGGTGCGAGCTCCACGCCGGCGTGCGCATCGTCGACTCGACCATCGGCGACGACGTGACCGTGCGCAACCATTGCGTCATCCAGGGCGCGGCGCTGTCGCGGGGCGCCGAGGTGGGGCCGTTCGCGCACCTGCGCCCGGGCGCCGCGATCGGCGAGACGGCGAAGGTCGGCAACTTCGTGGAGATCAAGAAGTCGTCGCTCGGCCCCGGATCGAAGGCCAACCACCTGAGCTACCTCGGCGACGCCGCCATCGGCGAGGGCGTGAACGTGGGCGCCGGCACCATCACCTGCAACTACGACGGGAAGCGGAAACACCCGACGACGGTGGGCGATCGGGTGTTCATCGGCAGCGGCACCCAGCTCGTCGCGCCGGTGACCCTCGGGGACGACGCCTACGTCGGGGCCGGGTCCTGCGTCACCGACGACGTCCCCGCCGGCGCGCTGGCCGTGGCCCGCAACCGGCAGGTCGTCAAGGACGGCTGGAGCGGCCGCCGGGAGGCCGGGCGGGGCGACGGGCCCGACGCCTGACCGGGCGAAGCAGACTCCAAGAGATGTGCGGAATCATCGGCTACATCGGGCGCAAGCCTGTCGTCCCCGTTCTCCTCGAGGGACTCCGGCGGCTCGAGTACCGCGGCTACGACTCGGCGGGGGTCGCCCTCGTCCGCGAGGGCTCGGTCGAGCTGCGGCGCAGCGCCGGCAAGCTGGACCGCCTGGTCGAGGCCCTCGCGGAGGATCCCGTCGACGGCGACTACGGCCTCGGCCATACCCGGTGGGCGACGCACGGGCGGCCGACGGAAGAGAATGCCCACCCCCACCGTGACAGCTCGGGACGCATCGTCGTCGTGCACAACGGCATCATCGAGAACCACCTCGCCCTGAAGCGCGAGCTCGAGGCCGAGGGTCACCGCTTCGCGACGGAGACCGACACCGAGGTCGTCGCCCATCTCGTCGAGCGCGAATGGCGGGGGGACGGGCTCGAGGCGGCGGTCCGGCGCGCCCTCGCCCGGGTGCGCGGGCTGTTCGCCCTGCTGCTGCTCGCGACCGACGACCCCGGGAAGCTGGTGGCGGCCCGGCAGGGCCCGCCGATCCTCGTGACCGAGGGCGACGGGGGCTATCTCGTCGCGTCGGACGTCCCCGCCATCCTCAGCCACAACCGCGACGTCGTGTTTCTCGGCAACGGCGAGATGGCCGTCGTCACCCGCGACGGCGTGACCTACACCGACTTCGAGGGCGCGCCGGTCGCCGCCGACACCCAGCACATCAACTGGGACCCGGTGATGGCGGAGAAGGCCGGCTACCGGCACTTCATGCTGAAGGAGATCTTCGAGCAGCCGTGGGCGGCCCGAGAGACCGTGCTGGGGCGGACCTCGGTGGAATCGGGCCGGGTCTACCTGGGCGAGCTGGAGATTCCCGTCGAGCGGCTGCGGGCCGTCGACCGGGTCGTCATCCTTGCGTGCGGCACCTCCTGGCACGCCGCCCTCGTGGGCAAGTTCCTGATCGAACGGCTCGCGGGGGTGCCGGTCGAGGTGGACTACGGCTCCGAGTACCGCTACCGCGACCCCATCGTGACGCCGACGACCCTCGCGGTGGTCATCACCCAGTCCGGCGAGACCGCCGACACCCTGGGCGCGCTGCGGGAGGCCCGCGGCCGCGGCGCCGCCACCATCGCCATCTGCAACGTCGTCGGCAGCATGGCGACCCGCGAGGCCGACTTCACCGTGTACACCCACGCCGGCCCCGAGATCGGGGTCGCGTCGACCAAGGCGTTCACTTCGCAGCTCGTGGCCCTGCACCTCCTCGCCCTCTACCTGGCCCAGGTCCGCGGGTCACTGCCGCCGGAGGCGGCCCGGCGGCACCTCGAGGACCTGGACCATCTGCCGCGATGGATCGAGGAGACCCTGCAGTGCGAGGACGTCGTCAAGGCAGTGGCCCAGCGGTTCCACCAGCACCGGAGCTTCCTGTACCTGGGCCGCGGCATCAACTACCCGATCGCCCTCGAGGGGGCGCTGAAGCTCAAGGAGATCTCCTACATCCACGCCGAGGGATACCCGGCCGGCGAGATGAAGCACGGCCCCATCGCCCTCGTCGACGAGCAGATGCCGGTGGTGACCCTGCTCCCGGACGGGTCGGTCTTCGAGAAGATGGCGTCCAACCTCCAGCAGGTCCGGGCGCGCGGCGGATCGATCATCGCCGTGGGGGCCGACGGCCGCCAGCCGGTCCTCGACACCCTCGTCGACGAGGGCCGGGACGCCCTCGTCACCATCCCCGCGACGCCTCCGCTGATCACCCCGATCGTCATGGCGGTTCCGCTCCAACTGCTCGCCTACCACATCGCCGTCCGACGCGGCTGCGACGTCGACCAGCCGCGCAACCTCGCCAAGAGCGTGACGGTGGAGTGAACCGGTCAGGGCGGGCGGCGTCCGGGTCCCGTGACCTGCTGTGGAATGATCCCGGGAGAACGAGCCAGGCTTGAGATCCCGTGGCCCGCCGATGGGCCGACGCCCGCCCCCGCGCGGGCACGAACCGACTCTCATGGACTTCATTTCAGATCTGAACGCCGAGCAGAAACAGGCGGTGCTGCACACCGACGGGCCGCTCCTGGTCCTGGCCGGGGCGGGGTCGGGCAAGACCCGCGTCATCGCCTGCCGGGCCGCCCGGCTGATCGCGGACGGGCTGGCCGAGCCCGGCGAGCTGCTCGCCGTCACGTTCACGAACAAGGCGGCCGAGGAAATGCGGGAGCGGGTGAAGTCGCTGGCCGCCACCGGGGCGCGGCGCCCGTGGATCTGCACGTTCCACGCCTTGTGCGCACGGATACTACGCCGTGAAGGCGGGGTCCGGGTAGGCCGCGATTTCGTGATCTACGACAGCGCCGATCAGTCGGCGGCCATGAAGCGCATCCTGCGCGACCTGAAGGTCGACGACACGCTGCTGTCGGCCCGGCAGGCCCTCGCCGAGATCAGCGAGGCCAAGAACCACATGCGCTCCCCCGCGAGCCTGCGGGGGGAGTCCTGGAGCGCGCGCGGCGACCTCCTCGCCAAGGCGTACGAGCGGTACCGGCGCGATCTCGACGCCGCCGATGCCCTCGACTTCGACGACCTGCTGCTGGAGACCTCGAGGCTGTTCGAAGCCCGCGAGGCGGTGCGGCGCCGTTACGGCGAGCGCTTCCGGTTCATCATGGTGGACGAGTACCAGGACACCAACCCGCCGCAGTTCCGCCTCGTCCGGCTCCTCACCCGCGAGCACCGAAACCTGTGCGTGGTGGGCGATCCCGACCAGTCGATCTACCAGTGGCGGGGCGCGGACCTGAACAACATCCTCGACTTCCAGGAGCACTTCGCCGGCGCGACGGTGATCCGTCTCGAACGGAACTACCGCTCGACGCAGGTCATCCTCGACGCCGCCGGGGCGGTCATCGAGCGGAACAAGCGCCGCCTCCACAAGCGGATGCGGACCGACCGCGCGGGGGGCGACCTCGTGCGCTGCTTCCGGGGCGGCGACGACCTCGAGGAGGCGGAGTGGGTCACCGGACGGCTCCGGGAGGCGCTGGCCGCCGGCGAGACCCCGGCCGGGGTGCTGTACCGCACGAACGCCCAGTCCCGCGTCCTGGAGGAAGCGCTGGGCCGCGCGGGCATCGCCTACCGCATGGTCGGCGGTGTCCGGTTCTACGAGCGCAGGGAGATCAAGGACACGCTCGCCTATCTCCGGCTGCTCATCAACCTGGACGACGACGTGAGCCTGCGCCGGGTGATCAACGAACCGAAGCGGGGCATCGGCAAGGGGGTGATGAACGGGCTCGAGACGCTGGCGCCCGGGCCGGCCGGCGCCGGACCGCTGTTCGCGCCGGCCCCGGGGGACGCGGGTGCCGCCGACTCGCTCTGGGGGCGGCTGAACCGGGCGGTGAACGAAGAGCTGCTGCCGCCCCGGGCGGTCGCCGCCCTTCGGGGGTTCCGCGACCTGGTGGAGACCCTGCGGGGCCTCGCGGCCGACCGGCCGGTCTCCGACGTCATCGGCGAGGTGCTGGCCCGGAGCGGCTACCTGGAGAACCTCCGCGAGGCGATGACGGAGGAGGCGGAGAACCGCATCGAGAACCTGATGGAGCTCGTCGCGGCCGCGCGCGACTACGAGATCCGCGAAACGGATCCGTCGCTGACCGGCTTCGTCGACGGCCAGTCGCTGCTCTCGGAGGCCGACGAGGCGCAGGGCTCGGAAGACGCCGGTGTCTGGCTGATGACCCTGCACGCGGCCAAGGGCCTGGAGTTCCCGGTCGTGTTCATGGTGGGTCTGGAAGAGAGGCTGTTCCCCCACACACGGGCGGTCGGCGACGCACGCTACCAGCGAATCGGGAACGAGGGCCTCGGGGAGGGTGGCGCGAGCGGCGGGGAGCGCGTCAACGACGCGCAAGACGAGGCGATGGAGGAGGAGCGCCGGCTGTGCTACGTCGGCATGACCCGGGCCCGGACCCGGCTCGTGCTGACGAGCGCCGCCCGCCGCCGCGTGTACGGCGAGTACCGCGACACGGAGCCCTCGCGCTTCCTCGACGAGATTCCCGCCAGGCTGATCGACGAGGTCGAGCCGGTCTTCTCGACGCCGCTACGGTCCCCGCGGACCTACGGTCGGGGGGGCTACCGCGGGCGGCGACGGGACCCCGCCGCCAACGAACATATCCAGCCCGACTACGGCTACGCGTACGAGGACGAGGATCAGTCGGTCATCAGCATTTCGAAGGGCGCCCGCGTCCGCCACCCGGCGTTCGGCGTGGGCACCGTCCTGTCGGTGGAGCCGCTGACCGACGACATGAAGCTGACCGTCAGCTTCGGCAACAACGTCGGGCGCAAGACGTTGCGCCAGAGCTTCGCGAAGCTCACCCTGGCCTGACCGTCCGCCTGCTCGCCGCCGCCGCCGTGCCGATGGCCACCGGCCTCTGCCCCGAGCCGACCGGCCCGGCTCGACGCGGTGATCGGGCCCCTCTGAAACGCCAAACGGCCCGGCGCCCATGCCGCATCCGGCGGCAAGGTGCCGAGCCGTTACTGTCCGCGATGCACGGACGGACAGAGCCCTGCTTCCAAACGGCGCAGAACCCCCGAGACGCCCGTGCACGAGCCGTGCGGTGAGTCCGCGCCGCTCTGCGGCGCCGACCCCTAGCTGATGTTCCGGATCACCCAGCGACCCTCCATCGGCAGGCCGTCGCCGCCTGTCAGGATCGTTCGCTGGAGGGTGATGGTCAACATCTCCTCGGTCTCGTTGCCGTCGAGCTCGATCCGCGCGGAGAGCTCCACTTCCTTCGTCACCAGCTCGCCCTCGTACTGCGTGACGTCGATGGGGTTGCTCGGATCGAACATGCTGAGCTGGGCCTCGTTCCGCTCGGCGTTGATCTCGCCCCGCGCGGCCGCCACCGTCCGCGAGTGCTCTATGGCGCGGTCGCGCCAGTCCTGCCACACCTCCTGGACCTCGCGGTCGGCGCGACGCCGCAGGTTGTTGCCCTCGGCCTCCGCCTCGAGAACGCGGGTGATCGCGTCCATGTTCGCGTCCTGGTAGGTCCTCATCTCCTCCGAGAAGGTCTCCTCGGCCGCCTCCGCGTCGGCCAGGGCCTGGCTCAGCTCCACCATCCTGAGCGGGCGACTCTGCTCTTCGGAGACGTTCTCGACACGGGGCCGGGACACGATGCCGCGCGTCTGGGTGTCCCAGGCGTACATCGCGATGTTGTTCAGCGAGTCCCGGTCGCCGAATCGCGCGGCCTGGAAGTACGACCGAATGAGCGTCTCTTCCTCTCCCCCGCCGCCGCAGGCGCCGAACAACATCCCCATGCACAGCGCGAGCACCGGCACTTTCATCCTCGATCGAGCCATCTCACCGCCTCCTTGCACTGGCAGCCGCGTCGAACGGCCGGCTGTCGGCCGGCCGCTTCATGCTGACTGCGTTGTCCTCTACGACTGCGTCTCTTCGCCCGAATCGTCCGTGGCGCCGGCGCGCTCGACTCTCTCGTCCGCGTCCGACGTCGTCCCCCTCTCGCCGCCGTCACCGGCCTCGTCCGCGCTCACGTCGCCCAGCCGCGCGAGCGAGACGACCTGATCCTCGCTGTCGATCTCGATCAGCCGCACCCCTTGGGTCGCCCGGCCGATGGGGCGGATGTCCCCGGTATCCATGCGGAGCACCTTGCCCTGCTGGGTGATGAGCATCAACTCATCGGTGTCCTCCACCGAGGCGATTCCGACCACCGGACCGTTCCGGGCGGTAGTTTGGATGTTAATGATACCGACTCCCCCGCGCGATTGCACGCGGTATTCGTCAATCCCGGTCCGTTTGCCGAAACCGTTCTCGGTGACCGTCAGCAGGGTGCCCCCGGCGCGAACGACGGCCATCGCAACGACGGCGTCGCCATCCCGCAGTCGGACGCCCCGGACGCCCCGCGCGGTCCGCCCCATGGACCGCACGTCCCCTTCGCCGAAACGGATCGCCTTGCCCTCCCGGGTGCCGAGGAAGACCTCGCCGCGCCCGTCGCTGATCTCGGCCGAGATGACCGCGTCATCCTCGTCGACCCCGGCCGCGATGATGCCCTTTTGCCGCGGGTGGCGGAAGGCCCGGAGGTCGGTCTTCTTGATCATGCCCCGCCGCGTTCCGGTGAAGATGTAGCGCTCTCCCTCGGCCTCGGGCCACTCGCGGACCGCGAGCAGCGCGGCGATCTTCTCGTCGGGCTCCATCGAGACGAGGTTGGCGATGGACTTCCCGCGCCCGCTCGGGCCGACGTCGGGAATCGTGTGCACCTTGAGCCAGTACACGCGGCCCCGGTCCGAGAAGATGAGGATGTACGCGTGGGTCGAGGCCACGAAGAGGTGGGTCAGGAAGTCGCCGTCGCGGGTGCGCATGCCGAGGCGGCCCTTGCCGCCGCGCCGCTGGGCCCGGTACTCGGTGAGCGCGGTCCGCTTGACATAACCGGTGTTGCTCGCGGTGATGGCCATGTCCTCTTCCGCGATCAGGTCCTCGATGCGCAGCTCGCCGGGGTCGTCGACGATCTCGGTGCGCCGCTCGTCGCCGTACTTGTCCTGCACCGCCCGGAGCTCGTCGACCACGATGCCCATCAGCAGTGACTCGCTGCCGAGAATCTCGCGCAGGCGCCGAATGACCTCCTGCAGCTCGGCCAGCTCGGCCAGCACCTTCTGCCGCTCGAGCCCGGTCAGGCGCTGCAGTTGCATGTCGAGAATGGCCTGGGCCTGAATCCGGCTCAGCTCGAAGCGCTCGATGAGGCCCTCGCGTGCCTCGGCGGGGTTGCCGGCGCCCCGGATGAGGGCGATGACGGCGTCGAGGTGGTCGAGGGCGATCTTGAGCCCCTCGAGGATGTGGGCCCGGGCCTCCGCCTTGCGCAGATCGTGCTCCGTGCGACGCCGGACCACGTCGTGGCGGAACGCGATGAAGCGTTCGACGAGGTCGAGCAGACCGAGGACGCGGGGCCGCCCGTCGACGATCGCGAGCATGATCACGCCGAACGTCGTCTGCAGCGGCGTGTGCTTGTACAGGTTGTTCAGGACGACTTCCGGGACCTCGCCGCGCTTGAGCTCGATGACGATCCGCATGCCGCGGCGGTCGGACTCGTCGCGCAGGTCGCTGATGCCCTCGATCGCCTTGCCGCGCACCAGCTCGGCGATCTTCTCGATGAGGCGGGTCTTGTTGAGCTGGTAGGGAATCTCCGTGATGATGATCGCTTGGCGCTCTCCCTTGCCGATGTCCTCGATCTCGGCCCGGCCCCGCACCGTCAGCGACCCGCGGCCGGTCTGGTAGGCGGCGTCGATGCCCGCGTGCCCCACGATGAACCCGCCGGTCGGAAAGTCCGGGCCGCTGATGCGCGACCGCAGGCCGCGCCGCTTCTCGTCACCGCCGTCGGCGCGGTGCTCGATGGTCCAGACGATCCCGTCGATGACCTCGCGCAGGTTGTGGGGCGGGACGTTGGTGGCCATGCCGACCGCGATGCCGGCCGAGCCGTTCACGAGGAGGTTCGGATACGGCGTCGGGAGGACGGTGGGCTCCTCCGTCGTCTCGTCGTAGTTCGGCACGAAGTCGACCGTCTCCTTGTCGAGATCGGCCATCAGATCGTCGGAGATCGGCTGCAGCCGGGCCTCGGTGTACCGCATCGCCGCCGGCGGGTCTCCGTCCACGGAGCCGAAGTTCCCCTGGCCGTCGACCAGGGGATAGCGCATGTTGAACTCCTGGGCCATCCGCACCAGGGTGTCGTAGATGGAGGCGTCGCCGTGGGGGTGGAAGTTCCCCATCACCTCGCCGACGATCTTGGCGCACTTGCGGTAGGCCCGGTTGGACGCCAGCCCCATCAGCCGCATGCCGTACACCACGCGCCGGTGGGCCGGCTTCAGCCCGTCCCGCACGTCGGGCAGGGCCCGGCCGATGATGACGCTCATGGCGTAGTCCATGTACGAGCGCCGCATTTCGTCTTCGATGTTGACCGGGGGCCTGGCGTCTGAAACGTCCGACATGGTGGGTCTGGTCCTGGTGATTCCGATCGGCCGGCAGCGTGCGGCCGCCGGGGGATGGAACTTCTAGATGCGTCCCGGGAGGGGGCCCTGCCGCGGGCTGGCTAGACGTCGAGGTTCTTCACATCGAGCGCGTTGTCCTCGATGAACTTCCGCCGGGGCTCGACCTGGTCGCCCATCAGGGTCGTGAACATCACGTCGGCCTCGGTGTCGTCTTCCGCCCGGACCTGGAGGAGCCTCCGGTTCTCGGGATTCATGGTGGTGGACCAGAGCTGATCCGGGTTCATCTCGCCCAGCCCCTTGTAGCGGTTGATGGCCACACCCCGCTTCCCCGCCGCGAGGAAGTGGTCGAGCAGATCGTCGACACCGTCGACGCCGACCTCCCGCGGCGGGGCCGCCGCATCGCCCGATTCCTCGCCGTCGGCGACGGCGCCGCGAGCGACCGTGCTGACCAGCATCGGTCCGTTGACGCTTCTGATCGCCTCGTAGCTGGACGACAGGGCGCGATACTCCGCCGACTCGATGAACTCGACGCCGATGATCTGCTGCCGCGCGAACCCGCCGCTCCGGTCCTCGACGACCATCGCGTGGGTGTTGTGCTCCTCGTCCGCTTCCACCCGGACGGTGCGCAGCGGCGTAGTCAGCCGCGCGGCCAGCCCCTCGAGGCCGGGGCGGCCCTCGAAGAACGTCTTGTCGAGGGCGCCCGCGGAGAGCAGGGCCTGAACGATGTCCGCGTCGGGTCCGCGGCGCTCGACGATGGCCCGGTAGCGCTGGAAGGCGACCAGGCGGTGCAGCAGTTCTTCCAGGCCTTCCGCCGTCACGTCGCCGTCCGGCAGCCGCAGCACGCGGGTCTCCGCCGCCCGCTTGAAGAGCCACGACTCGAGATCGCGGTCGTCCTTGACGTACGTCTCGCTGCGGCCCCGCTTGACGCGATAGAGCGGCGGCTGCGCGATGTGAATATGGCCGCGCTCGATAAGCTCCCGCATCTGGCGGTAGAAGAACGTCAGCAGTAGCGTGCGGATGTGCGAGCCGTCGACGTCCGCGTCGGTCATGATGATGACGCGGTGGTAGCGGAGCTTGTCGGGCTGGAAGTCGTCCTTGCCGATGCCGCACCCAAGGGCCGCGATCATGGCGCGGATCTCGTCGCTGCCCAGCATCTTGTCAAAGCGCGCCTTCTCGACGTTGAGGATCTTGCCCTTGATGGGCAGCACCGCCTGGAACTGCCGGTCGCGGCCCTGCTTGGCGGACCCGCCGGCCGATTCCCCCTCGACGATGTAGAGCTCCGCCTTCTCGGGGTCCCGCTCCTGGCAGTCGGCGAGCTTGCCCGGGAGGCTGCTGTTGTCGAGGGCGCCCTTCCGGCGCACCAGGTCCCGCGCCTTCCGGGCCGCCTCCCGGGCCCGTGCCGCGTCGATGGTCTTGTTGACGATGCGCTTGGCCACCGCCGGGTTCTCTTCGAGGAACGCGCCGAGGCAGTCGTTCACGATCGCCTCGACGATGCCCTTCACCTCGGTGTTGCCCAGCTTGGTCTTGGTCTGGCCCTCGAACTGGGGATGGGGAATCTTGACGCTGATGACCGCGGTCAGCCCCTCGCGGATGTCGTCGCCGCCGATGCTCTCCTTGAGGTCCTTGGCCAGGTTCTGGCGGGTGGCGTAGCTGTTCAGGGTGCGCGTCAGGGCGGCGCGGAGTCCGGACACGTGGGTGCCGCCCTCCTGCGTGTTGATGTTGTTGGCGAAGGCGTGCAGGGTGTCCGAGTACCCGTCGTTCCACTGCAGCGATATCTCCGCGTCGATGCCGTCGCGCTCGCCCCGCATGTAGATCGGCTCGGCGTTGACCGCCACCCGGTTCTCGTTGAGGTACCGGACGAACGAGTTGATGCCGCCCTCGTAGCGGAAGTCGCGGTGCTTCCCGTCCTCGCGCTCGTCGTCGATGGTAATGCGCACGCCGGCGTTCAGGAACGCGAGCTCCCGGAGGCGGTGGGCCAGGGTGTCGAAGCTGTACTCCACCGTCTCGAACACGCCGGCGTCGGGCTTGAACGTCAGCCGGGTGCCGCGGCGCCGCGTCGTCCCCGTGACCTCGAGGTCGGCGTCGGGAACACCCCGCGTATAGCTCTGCTGGTGGACCCTCCCGTCCCGGTAGATTTCCAGGGCGACCGACTCCGACAGGGCGTTGACGACCGAGACCCCCACCCCGTGCAGCCCGCCCGAGACCTTGTAGCTCTCGTTGTCGAACTTCCCCCCGGCGTGCAGCACCGTCAGCACCACCTCGGCCGCGGGCCGGCCGCTCGCGTGGGTATCAACGGGGATGCCGCGGCCGTTGTCGACCACCGTGATCGAGTTGTCGATGTGAATCGTGACCTTGATGGTGTCGCAGAAGCCGGCGAGGGCCTCGTCGATGGAGTTGTCCACCACCTCGTACACCAGGTGGTGCAGCCCCAGCGCGCCGGTGGACCCGATGTACATGGCGGGACGCTTCCGGACCGCCTCGAGCCCCTCGAGCACCTTGATCTTGTCGGCGCCGTAGTCCGCCAGATCGGCGGAGGTGATCTCCGGTGCCGCCGTCGCCACGGCATCTCCCTCGCCGATCGAGGACGGCGCAACGCCGACCGCCTGCTTGCTCTCCTCCAGTTGCGTCATTCTGTCCTGCTCACCTCGGCCCGGCAGACTCCTAGACCCGCATCGGCATGATCACGTACGTGTAATCACACCCCTCGGTCGACGAGGGCAACAGCACCGCCTGGCTCACCTCGTCCTTGAACTCGAGCCCGACGCTGTCGGAATCAACGACCCCGAGAAAATCGAGGACGTACTGCGCGTTGAAGCAGATCTCCGTCCGCGGCCCCTCGTAGTCGACGGCCAGGACCTCCGACGCCTCACCGACGTCCGGACTGCTCGACGAGATCTCGACCCCGCCGGCGTCGATCTGGAACTTGACCGCCCGCGAGCGCTCGTTCGACAACAGGGCCACCCGCTTGAGCGTGCCCACCAACCGATCGCGGTCGAACTCGATGCGCTTGTCGTTGCCCTTCGGCAGCACCCGTTCGTGGGCCGGGAACTGCGCGTCGATGGTCCGCGAGATCAACTGGCGCGCGCCCACGTCGAAGAACAGGTGGTTCTCTCCCTGCTCGTAGGCCACCTCTTCGGCGGCGGCCTCCGCGAGAAGCCGGGCCAGCTCCGACAGCGTTTTCCTCGGCAGGATGACCCGGGATGGATCCCCCTCGTCCCCCCCGGCGTCGCTCTCCGCGCCGTTCTCCGCCGGCTTGCTGGCGGCCGACGCGAGGGCGAGCCGATGCCCGTCCGTGGCCACCAGGCCCATCGAGGACGACGACAACAGGAACAGGGCCCCGTTCAGGAAGAACCGCGTGTCCTCGCCGGTAATCGCGAACTGCGTCCTGGCGATCATCTCGGCGAGGCGTCCCGCCGCGAGATGCGCGGTGGCACCGCCGGCCGCCTCCGGCATCGACGGAAAATCCTCCCGCGGCAGCGTCTGGATGCGCGAATTGAACCGCTCGGCCGTGACGTTCACGGTCCCCGACGAGGGCTCGGCGATCCGGATTTCGGTGTCCGGCAGTGCGCGGACGATCTCGTAGAGCTTTCGCGCCGGCAGGGTCACCGAGCCTCCCTCGACCACGGTGGCGGCGCACCGGCTGCGCAGGCCGACTTCGAGATCGGTGGCGGCGAGACGGACCTCGGAACCCCCGTCCTCCGCCTCGATCAGGACGTTGGCGAGAATGGGAATCGTGTTCTTCCGCTCGACGATGCCTTGGAGGAGTTGCAGCTCTTTGAGGAGTTCGGTCTGCCGGATATTGAGTTCCATCGAGGGAGAGGCCTTCACGGTTGTTGGCGTCGATCGTCAGTGAACGCGGATCTTTCAATTATACCATTTACAAGGCGTGTCGAAAACCAGGTTCTGCGGGAGCTAAACCCTTTCGCTGTGGATACTTGTACTGTTCACAATCCTCCGGATTTCGTGTGGACCCCGAACGGCGCCATCCACAGGTCGGCCTCCAGCCGGGAACGTCGGGGGTGGCCGGGCGGCCTGTGGAACGGTTGTTGTGGAAAAGTCCGGGCCGCCGGCTCCGGCCCGTGGGGGATCGGCCCGTCTAGTCGACCGACTTCTTGATCGACTTGCCGAGGCCGTCGATGACGGCGTTGAGCCTGGGGTCCTTCCCGCGCTGCTCCTCGATCTTGTCGTACGCGTAGATCACGGTGGAGTAGTGCTTGCCGAACTTCCTGGCGATCTCCGGGTACGAGGCCCCGGTGAGGGTCCGGCCCAGGTACATCGCGATCTGGCGCGGCAGCACGATGGCCTGCGTGTTGTTTCGGGATTTCAGGTCGCTCAGCTTGAGCGAGTAGTGGCCGGCGACCTGCTTCTGGATCATCTCGATGGTCACCACCGGCTTGTCGCGCTCGCCGATGTTGGGCAGGACCTCCTGGGCCAGCGGCAGGGAGATCTTCTGGCGCCACAGCGAGGCGCGCGCGATCAGGGTGGTCAGCGAGCCCTCGAGCTCGCGGATGTTCGACTTGATCCGCTCCGCGATGTAGAGCGCCACGTCGTCGTCGATGGGGATGGCCGGGGCCAGGTGCTCGGCCTTCTTCTTGAGGATCGCGACCCGGGTTTCGAGATCGGGAGGCTGGATGTCGACCGTCAGGCCCCACTCGAAACGCGACCTGAGCCGTTCCTCGAGGAATTGCAACTCGTGAGGGGGGCAGTCGCTGCTGATGACGATCTGCTTCTGGGCGTCGTACAGCGAGTTGAACGTGTGGAAGAACTCGATCTGCGTGCCCTCGCGGCTGGCGAGGAACTGGATGTCGTCCACCAGCAGGATGTCCGTGCTGCGGTACCGCGCCCGGAAGTCGATGGTCCGGTCGAAGCGGATCGCGTTGATCATCTCGTTCATGAAGCGGTCGGACGAGATGTAGGTGCGGGTGGACTGCGGCGCGTGGACGTCGAGGTATTCGCCGATGGCGTGCATCAGGTGCGTCTTCCCGAGCCCGACGCCGCCATAGATGAACAGCGGGTTGTAGGACCGCGCGGGGGCCTCGGCAACGGCGCGGGCGGCCGCGTGGGCGAACTGGTTGGACGGTCCGACGACGAACTCCTCGAAGGTGTAGCGCTGCTGGTGCTGCGCCGACGGCCGGGGCGCGGGTTCGGGCAGCTTCGACGAGGCCGGTGCGTCGCGACCCGCGGCGGCCGGCGCGGGATCGTCGGTGATCAGCGAGATGGTCGTTCCCGGTCGGCCCAGCTCGTCGGCGGCCTCCTTGATAACGCCGGCGTAGTGGCGGGTCAGCCACTGCTTGAAGCCGTCGTTGGGAACCAGGACGGTGATCGCGTCGTCGTCGTTCTCGATGAACCTCGTGGGCTTGAACCAGGTGTGGAAGATGTACCGGCTGACCTTGTTCTCGACACGCGCCAGGATCTCGTCCCAGAGGTTGCTCGACATCGGCGCCACTCGCGTCGGTACGGCGTGGGGACCCGGTCAGCGGGGATGACCGTGTGCCGTCCGGCTAGAACGTTGCGGTTGAGCCCATTGAGCGCCTCCGTGCGGACACGACATCGGTCGCGGTTCTGGAGAGGCGCGGGGTGCCAAAGACGGACACGATACCACAGCCGGTGCGATGTCGGAATTCCTCGGCTGCCGAGGAATGTGCGAATCGACGAAACGGCTTCTGCGGAGGGGGGGCGCGGTCCTCCGGGCACTCTACTCGAGGCGGGTGACCCGAGTGTCAAGGCGTTGACGCTCCGTCGGATCACCCTCTCCGGCCAACCTTGGTGGTGTCCACAAGTAATTGCAAATGAGGGGTTTATCGAGCATCATATGCTGGTGCCGATTGGCGCGGATCGGGGAATTCCCGCGGATTGTTAATTTTCCATAACGTTTTCCACAGGTGTGGAAAACGGCGGGGCGGCAGCCGGACCGGAACGACCGCAGGTGCGGAAAACGGGGAGTTGGCGTGGCGTTCGGAGCGCGTTTCGAGGGCGGGAACGGGCGGGATTTCAACAGCCCCGGACCGCGATTGGAAGGACGCGATTCTTGACAACACGGGAGGGACGACCTAGTGTAGAAGGTTGCCGCAGGAACGGAGGAGCCCGGTTCGATGAAGCGCACCTTTCAACCCAATCGCCGCCACCGCAAGAAGACCCACGGATTCCGAGCCAGGATGAGCACGCCGGCGGGCCGGCGGGTGCTCAGTCGCCGCCGCGCGAAGGGGCGACACCGCCTGACGGTCTCCGGCTGAGACGCCCGGAAGCGAGGGCGGCGATGCACGGGGGCCGGTGACGGCTGCGACCCGGACGCTGGCCCGCGGAGAGCGGATTCGCCGGCGGCGGGACTTCCTGCGGATCCAACGGCGCGGCACGCGAACGCGGGGACGCTACATGACGCTTATCGGCCTCCCCGGTGAGCAGGGCTGCAGCCGCCTGGGCGTCGTCGCGCCCCGCCGTTTGGGAAACGCCGCGCGACGCAATCTCATCAAGCGCCTCGTGCGCGAGCTCTTCCGCCACGAAAAGCCGATCCCGGTGACCGACCTCGTGGTGCTGCCATTCCGGGAATTCCCCGATGCATCGTTCAGCTCGCTGCAGGGCGACTACCACCGGGCCCTGCGCCGGCAGCTCCGGGCGCGGGTCGCGGGATGAGGTTGGCGTGAGACTTCTCTGTGCCGCATGGCGGCTGGTGGATCGCGGACTGATCGCCCTGTCGGCAGCTCTCCTGAACGCCTATCGGGTCACCTTGGGTCCCCTGTTCACCGGGGCCTGCCGCTTCCAGCCGTCCTGCTCGCGCTACGCCGAGGAGGCGTTCCGGCGCCACGGCAGCCTTCTCGGCGCCTGGCTCACTCTCAAACGCCTGTGCCGCTGTCACCCGTTCCACCCCGGCGGAATGGACCCGGTGCCGCCGGGCGGCGGTCCCGGCTCGCCGGCAGGGTCACCCGCGGCGTCACGGCCGGACGACTGATTTGTCATGGAGCGTCGAGTCCTTCTCGCGGTCACCCTGTCCTTTCTGGTCCTGGTGCTGTACCAGCAGTGGATCGGTCCGCCGCCCGGGGTCGAGAGCGTGCCGGCCGAACCGGTCGTGGGGACCGCCGGCGGCACCGGTGTTCCGGAAGCGTCCGCCGCCCGCGCCGCCGCCGTCGACATGCCGGGCGCAGCCGCTCCACCTGCCGCGGCCGCCGATCCCCCGCCGGCAACCGGCTCTCCGGCGACCGCTGCGGTCGTCCCGGTCGTCGCGGACGACCGGCCGCGGACCGTCGTCGTGGAGAGCGACTTCGTGCTCGCGGAGTTCGACAACCGCGGCGCCGAGCTCGTGAGCTGGAAGCTGAAGGGCTATGCCGACGACAACGGCGATCCGGTCGAGCTGGCGATGCCCGAGGTGGCGGCGGGCCGGCCAAGGCCCTTCTCGTTGCTCGTGCCCGGGAATCCGGATCTGACGGCGCGCCTCGACGCCGCCCTGTTCCGGCCTTCGGTCGATCGCCTGCGGCTCGGCCCGGAAGCCGGGTCGCTCGCTTTCGAGTACGAGGACAGCTCGGGCCTGCGGGTCCGGAAGACGTTCCGCTTCCAGCCGTCGCCGGAACAGCCCTACGTCCTGGAGTTCGACGCCTCGGTCACGACGGAGGCGGGCATCCAACCCATGACCACGGCCTGGGGCCCGGGTCTCGGAGGCGTCCGCGCCGACACCTCGTGGTTCGTGTTCCAGCAGCTTCCGGCGGCGGTGTTGTACGGCCGGCCCCTCGAGGACGGACTCGCGCAGGACGTCGACGTGTATCGAGCCATGCCGGGGGACGTACCGGAGCGGCCGAGCTACGAGGGGCAGTTCGACTTCGCCGGCATCGACAACCACTACTTCCTGTCCGTCGCCCTGCCCGGCGCGCAGGCCAGCCGCGTCGACTACCGTCCCCTCTCGGTGGCCGGGCTGGAGCACGATCTCGTCGAGTACGAGGTCTCCCTGGAGGCGGGCGCCGGCGGGCTCCCGTTCTTCATCGGTCCCAAGGACTTCGATCTGCTCGCGGCGGTGCATCCCGACCTGGTGCGGGCCATCGATTTCGGGTTTCTGTCGGTGATCGTCGTCCCTCTCCACCGGACCCTGAAGTGGATACATGGGTCCGTCGGCAACTACGGATGGTCGATCATCCTCCTCACGGTGCTGATCAACATCGTGATCTTCCCGCTGCGCCACAAGAGCGTCGTCTCCATGCGGAAGATGCAGGAGCTGCAGCCGGAGATGAAGGCGATCCAGGCGCGGTACTCCGGCCTCAAGGCGACGGATCCGGCCCGCCAGAAGATGAACCAGGAGGTGATGGAGCTGTATCGCCGGCACGGGGCGAACCCCGCGAGCGGGTGCCTGCCGATGCTGCTGACGATGCCGATCCTCATCGCCTTCTACCGGCTGCTGTCCATGGCGGTCGAGCTGCGCGGCGCGCCGTTCATGGGCTGGATCGACGATCTGTCGGTGCAGGATCCGTTCTACGTGACGCCGTTGATCATGGGCGCGTCCATGGTCTATCAGCAGCGGCTGCAGCCGGCCGGCGCGGCGAGCCCCGAACAGCAGCGGATCATGACGCTCATGCCCGTGCTGTTCACGGTGATGTTCCTGTGGGCGCCGAGCGGGCTGGTCATCTACTGGCTGACGAGCAACCTGCTGGGCATCGGGCAGACCGTGGTGACGAACCGCATCGCGGGTCCGCCCCGGGTGAGGCAGGTTCGCCCGCCGGCCGAGCGGCAGGTCAAGAAGCCCGCGGCCGAAACGCCGGCGGCGGAGCCCCCGCGGGAGGGAGGCGGGGACCGCAAGGCCAGAGACCGCTCGGGGTCGAAGCCGGCGCGGCAGGGCAGGGGACCGCGGCGTTCGCGCGGGAAGGGCCGGTAGGCGGGGCGCGCGCCCGGAAACGACCGGGAGGTTGGCGTGGGAGCGGATCTGGAAGCTCGGATGGTGGCTTTCGTGGAGGCGGTTGCGGATGCCCTGGGCCTGTCGCTCGACGTGGAGTGCACGCCGCTCGAGGACGGGACCCGCATCACCTTGAGCGGAGACAACGGCGAAGTGCTGCTGCGCCGCAAGGGCGAGGGCCTCGATGCGCTCCAGCATGTCGTCAACGCGGCTTTCCGTGGCGAGCACGGGAGGGGACGCATCGTCGTCGATTGCCTGGACTATCGGAAAGGCAAGGACGAGGAGCTTCGACAGACGGCGATCCTGCTCGCCGAGAAGGCCCTCAGAACGGGCGAGACCCAGGAGATCGGGCCCCTCAACCCGTACGCCCGGCGGATCGTGCACCTGGCGGTTGCCGACGACCCGAACGTGTCCTCGGAGAGCATCGGCGACGCGTTCCTGAAGACGGTGTTGATCTCGACCGCGCGCCGGCCGTGACGGACCCGGCAACCCGGGCCGTCGCCGCCGCCGGCCCACCCCCGATGTTCGCTCCCGACGATACGATCGTCGCCATCGCCACGCCGCCCGGCCGCGGGGGGCTCGGGTTGGTGCGCATCAGCGGGTCGCAAGCCGCCGCGGTCGCCCGCGCGTTGCTGGACGGCCCGAAGTCTCTCCAGCCGCGCCGCGCGACAGTGACGCGCCTCGTCGTGCGGGATGGAGACGTGGCGACGGCCATCGATCGGGTGGTGGCGACGTCGTTCCCCGCGCCGGGGTCGTACACGGGCGAGGATGTCGTGGAGATCTGCGCCCACGGCAGCCCCGTGCTCCTGGAGCAGATCGTCGCGCTCGCCCGCCGGTCGGGGGCCCGCCTGGCGAACCCGGGGGAGTTCACCCTCCGGGCCTTTCTGCACGGCCGCGTGGATCTCGTGCAGGCGGAAGCGGTGGCCGACCTCGTCGACGCGGTCACCCCGCTCCAGGCCCGCGTGGCCTTCGACCAGCTCGAAGGCACGGTGACGGATCGCATCGCCGACCTCGACCGGCGGCTGCTCGACCTGACGGCGCGGCTCGAGGCGTCGCTCGACTTCCCCGACGAGGGCTACCACTTCATCGAGGCGTCGGACGTCGCGCGCGGCATCGGCGAGATGGGCGAGCGGGTGCGGGCCATGCTGGCCGGCGCCGCCGCCGGGCGGTTGATCCGGGAAGGGTGCCGGGTGGTCGTCCTCGGCCGGCCGAACGTGGGCAAGTCGAGCGTCTTCAACCGGCTGCTGGGCTCGTCTCGCGCCATCGTCACCCCCGTGGCCGGCACCACCCGCGACCTCGTGACCGAGACCCTCGATCTCGAGGGCCTCGCGGTGGGCCTGGTCGATACCGCCGGCATTCGCGCGACCGGCGATCCGGTCGAGAGCGAGGGCGTGTCGCGGGCCCGGCGGGCCTTCGGCTCGGCCGCCGCCAGCCTCGTGGTCCTGGATCGATCGGTGCCGCTCGCCGGAGACGACCGGGACGTGCTGCGGGAGACGGCGTCGTCGCCGCGGGTGGTGGTCGTGAACAAGATCGATCGCCCGCGCGCCTGGTCGTCGGCCGGCCTGCCCCTGGTCGGAGACGCGGCCCTGGTCGAGGTCTCGGCCCTGACCGGCGAGGGACTCGGCCGGCTTCGGGAGGAGCTGCGGCGGGTGCTGGCCGGGGACACCGTGGCGCGGGAGAGCCCGACGGTGGCGAACATCCGGCACATCGAGCTGCTCGAGCGGGCGGGCTCGGCCCTCGGGGCGGCGGCCGCCGCGGCGGAGCGGGGAGCGGCCGAGGAGTTCGTGCTCGAGGACCTGCAGCGGGCGCGCCGCGCGTTGGAGGAGCTGACCGGGAAGCGGACGCCCGACGACGTTCTCGATCACATTTTCGAGCGTTTCTGCATCGGCAAGTAGCCGTTCGTCCCGAGGGGCGGACAAGGCGGACATCGAGCCAGCCATGACGACGGATCACGACGTCATCGTCATCGGGGCCGGACACGCCGGCATCGAGGCGGCGCACGCCGCCGCCCGTCTGGGTTGCGCGGTGGGGCTCTGCACGCTCTCGCGGGAGACGGTGGGCCAGATGCCCTGCAACCCCGCCGTGGGGGGCACCGCCAAGGGCCACCTCGTGCGCGAGATCGACGCCCTCGGCGGCCTGATGGGCGAGGCCATCGACGCCACCGCGATCCAGTTCAAGCTGCTGAACCGCAGCCGCGGACCGGCCGTGCAGTCGCCGCGGGCGCAGGCGGACAAGCGCCGGTACGGCGTCTGGATGCGGTCGCGGCTCGAACGGGAGCCCAACATCGACTGGATCGTCGGCCGGGTCGGCGCCGTCCTGGTCGAGGGCGCGCGCGTCCTCGGGGTCGAGCTCGAAGACGGCACCCGGATCGGTTGCCGTGCGGTGGTCGTGACCACGGGGACCTTCCTGAACGGATTGATCCACGTCGGGCCGGAGCAGCGCTCGGCGGGTCGCGCCGGCGAGCCGGCGTCCCGGGTCCTCGGGGAGTCGTTGAAGCGCCTGGGCCTGGCATGGGGGCGGCTGAAGACGGGGACGCCGCCCCGGCTCGACCGGGCCAGCATCGACTTCGGCCGCTTCGAGGAAGAGCCGGGAGACCACCCCCCGGTGCCTTTCTCGTTTCTGAGCGGGGTCATCGACCGCCGACAGATCTGCTGTCACATCGTCCATACGACGCCGGCGGTGCACGAGCTGGTCCGCGGGAACCGGGACCGGTCACCGCTCTACAACGGGCGGATCACCGGCATCGGGCCCCGGTACTGCCCGTCGCTGGAAGACAAGGTGATGCGGTTTCCCGACCGGGAGCGGCACCAGGTCTTCCTGGAGCCGGAAGGGCTGGACGTGCCCGAGATCTACGTCAGCGGCTGCTCGATGTGCCTGCCGCGAGACGTGCAGCAGGAGGTCATCGCCGCCCTGCCGGGGCTGGAGGACGCGGTCATGCTGCGCCCGGGCTACGCGGTCGAGTACGACTTCATCCAGCCGACGGAGCTGGGGCTGACCCTGGAGGCGCGAAAGATCGCGGGGCTCTACCTCGCGGGACAGATAAACGGCACCTCCGGATACGAGGAAGCGGCGGGACAGGGGCTGGTGGCCGGAGTCAACGCGGCCCGGCGGGCCCGGGGGGAGGACGCGTGGGTGCTGCGGCGCGGCGAATCCTACATCGGCGTCATGGTCGACGACCTGACGGCCCGGGGATGTCTCGAGCCGTACCGGATGTTCACGTCCCGGGCGGAGCATCGCCTGCTGCTGCGGATCGACAACGCGGATCTGCGCCTGACCCCGCGGGGGCGCGAGATCGGCCTCGTCGACGACGGGCGATGGGAGCGCTTCCGCGACCGGCGCGCGAGGTTCGAGCGGAACCTCGCGCGCGTGGGGACGGCCCGCGTCCGGGAGGACGGCCGCACCGTCGCCGCGGCCCGGGTGCTCCGCCGGCCGGAGGTCACCCTGGCTTCGCTGGCCGAGCGCGGTGTCGTGGAGCTCGAGATCGGCGAGGACGCCGGGGGGGCCGAACGGTCGAGCGTGGAGACGGAGGTGAAGTACGAGGGGTACCTCCGCCGGCAGGAAGCGACGATCGCCCGATCGGCGAGGGACGAGGGGCGGGCCATCCCGGCCGGCTTCCCCTACGCGGACGTGCCGGGACTCTCGACGGAAGTGGTGTCGAGGCTCGGTTCGGCGCGGCCGGCGACCCTCGGGCAGGCCGGTCGCATTCCCGGCGTCACCCCGGCCGCCGTCGCCGTGCTCGGGGCCTATGTGAAGCGGTGGCGCGGCCGCGCGGCCGGCGCCGGGGACGCCGAAGACCCGGAGTGCGGCCGAGCCGGCCCGTCGCCGCCTTCAGCTCCGCCGGGCGCCCAACCGACCCTTCAATAGTCCGTGCCGTTCCGCGGCGCAAGCTCCTGGCGGGGCGGCGGGGCCGGCGGGCGGATCGTTCGCCTCCCGCGTCGCCCGTTCAGCCGCGGCGGTGCTTCCGCAGGACCACGAGGCGACTGGCCGGGCCGAGCAGCGGATAGGTGCCGTCCTCCCTCCAGGGCGCCGGCACCGCGCCGTCGTTCCCGCGAGTGCCCCCGAAGAGAAAGACGACGCCGTCGGTCTTGACGAGGGGTTCGATCCGGCTCAGCATCCGCGCATCGGTCCGGACCGCACGCACGCTCACGACGTCGGATTGCGCCGCGAGCTCTTCCCGGTCGGCCAGTTCCTCGAACCGGCAGGCCTCCACCGCCGTTTCCTCCAGGCCGAGCCGGCGCACGACCTCGCGCAGGAACGCCGCTTTCCTCGCTCGCGATTCCACCATGCGCAGGCGCACCGAGGGGACGGCGAGCTTCATCGGGACCGCGGGTGAGCCCCCGCCCGATCCGATGTCGGTGACGACGGGATCGGGCAGGGGCAGGCGCTGCGCGGCGACGAGCGGCTCGATGACGAGCCTGTCGAGGCCGTCGTCGTCATCGGTCAGCCCGGTCAGGTTGATGCGGCGGTTCCAGCGCATCAGGAGGTCGACGTAGGCGGCGAGGGCTTCCTGGAGATGGGAGTCGATCGACAGCCGCGCCCGGTTCGCGCGCCGGCCGATGCGGCGGGCCAGCGGTCGCGGATCGGTTTCGGGAGTCGTCATCGGACCGCTGGGAGTCGCGGCTCTTTCCTTGCGCGGTCCGGCCGCCGTGACCCGTGGTCGGGAGCGGTTGTCCCGGCCCCCGGTCCGGCTGCCGCGGCCTGCGAGTGTTCCACGTGGAACATCGCAGGCCCGGTGGCGCGGCGTCGGGGTCGCGGCTTCGACACGACAGGAGGGCTTCACGGCGTTCCCGGTCGAGTTCGCACTGTCGTGTAGATTATTGACTGCGTTCACCGTATCCGTCTCGGACCGCCGACTCTCCCGAGACGGCCAATCGAAAGGACAGAGAGACTTGACCGGTGGAGACCGCCTGATTGTCGCCCTGGATGTTCCGAGTGTCGAGACCGCGCACACCGTCGTGGACGAATTGTCGAACGTCCGGTCATACAAGATCGGCTGGCGGCTGCTCATGGCCGGGTTGCGGGCCCGGGGCCTTGCCGCCCTGTGGGAGAGGATCGCAGGCGACGGCAAGCGGATCTTCGTCGACCTGAAGGTGCCGGACATCGGCAACACGGTGGCGGACGTCGTTCGGGACCTGCACGGAGACCCGAGCATCCAGTTCCTGACCCTCCACCAGAACATGCAGTTGCGGGACATCGCGATGGCCCGCGACGCGAAGGGCGGCAGCCGGTGGCCGGCGCTCCTCGCCGTCCCGTACGTCTCCAGCCTCGATGCCGGCGACTTCTCCCGAATCGCCCCGGCCGAGGCTGCCCGCGGCGTCACGCTCCACGACTGGATCGTGTCCAGAACCAGGGATGCCCTCGATCACGGGTGCGACGGGGTGATCGCCTCCGGCGAGACCATTAGACTGTGCCGCGAAGCATGGCCGCGGGAGACGGGGGTGCTGATTGTCAGCCCGGGGATCCGGCCGGCGGGCGCGACCCGGGACGATCACAAGCGCTCGACCACGCCGGCCCAGGCGGTTCGTTGGGGATCGGATTATGTTGTCGTGGGCCGGCCCATACTGAACGCGGCCGACCGCGTGGGCGCGGCGCAGGTCATCATCGACGAGATGGACGCGGCGTTTCCGCCCGCATGCCCTTGAGCGCGTTCCACGTGGAACCACTGCCGGCGCGCGGATGGGCAACACGGCCCGTCGACGACCGGAGGGGTCCGGCGGCTTGTCCCGACACCGGCATCGCGGTACCATCATGCAGTGGTTGTGCGGGATTGAGATTTAGGTCGTTTGACAGAACGTAGCGCCGGTTGCCGATGGGCAGGATTATCGCGATCGCCAATCAGAAGGGGGGCGTCGGCAAGACGACCACGGCCATCAATCTCGCCGCGTCTCTCGCCATGGGCGATCAGCGGGTGCTCCTGGTCGACCTCGATCCGCAGGCGAACCTCACGAGCGGCCTCGGGCTGAGGGACGCGGCCGGCGAGGGGCGCAGCATCTACCAGGCCTTGACGTCGGGCGCGGCCGACGCGGAGGCTCTCGCGCTCGACACGCAGGTCACCGGGCTCAGGATCATTCCGACCGACCATCATCTGACCGGGGCCGAGGTCGAGCTGGTCGGGATGCCCCGGCGCGAGAGTCGCCTTCGTCCTCTGCTGCGCGCCGCCGTCGAGCGTTACGACTACATCTTCATCGACACGCCCCCGTCCCTGGGCCTGCTCACCCTGAACGCCCTCGTCGCCGCCCATTCGGTGCTGATACCGCTCAACTGCGAATACTTCGCGCTCGAGGGGCTGACCGAGCTGAGGAAGACGATGGGCCGCGTACGGGCGGGGCTGAATCCCGAGCTCGAGCTCGAGGGCGTTCTGTTGACCATGGCGGACTCGAGGACCCGGTTGGGCCAGCAGGTGGCCGGCGACGTCCGGGCGCATTTCCGGGAGAAGGTGTATCGCACGGTCATTCCGCGCAACGTGCGGCTGGGAGAGGCGCCCAGCCACGGCCTGCCGGCGATACTCTACGACGTGAGGTCGACGGGGTCCGCGGCGTACCTGGCCCTGGCGCGCGAGATGGCCGGGGCCCGCGCGCGGACGGCGGGGCGGGGCCTGGCGGCGAAGCCGGAAGCCCGGTTGTGAGGGGCGGGGGCGCGCCGGCGTCGGGAGACGACCGGCGACCATCGAGACGGGAAGGCGGGCAGGAGCGATTCCGGATGGCCAAGACACGACGTGCCTTGGGGCGCGGACTGAGCGCCCTCATTCCCGAGCCCGAGCCGGTCGTGTCGCCGCAAGCGGCCGAGGTGGACCTCGACCGTCTCTCTCCCAATCGCGCCCAGCCCCGCACGGTCCACGACGAGCCGAAGCTCGAAGAGCTCTCCCGGTCGATCCGCGCCAGCGGCGTCATCCAGCCGATCGTGGTCCGTCGCACGGACGGGGAGCGCTTCGAGATCGTCGCCGGCGAGCGCCGGTGGCGGGCGGCGCAGATGGCGGGCCTGCTGCGCGTGCCCGTCGTGGTGCGCGACGTGCCGGACGACAAGCTGCTGGAGACGGCCCTCATCGAGAACCTGCAGCGCGAGGACCTCAATCCGATCGAGGAGGGAGAGGCCTATCGACGGCTCATCGACGAGCGCCGGATGACCCAGGAGGAGGTCGCCGCGGCCATCGGCAAGGACCGCGCCACCGTCGCCAACTACGCCCGGCTGCTGCTGCTGCCGCCGGAAGTGCGGGCGGACGTGGCGTCGGGCGCCCTGGCCATGGGCCATGCGCGCGCGCTGCTGGGCCTGGCCGAGGCGGACGCGCAACGCCGCGCCGCCCGCGAGATCGTGGCCGCCGGCCTCTCCGTGCGCGAGACCGAGGCGCTCGTCAAGAAGCTGGCGGCCCCGCCGTCGGGGCCGGGTCCGAAGGCGGCGACGGTCGACGTCCATACGCAGGCGGCGCAGGACCGGCTGCGCGTGGTCCTCGGCACGCGCGTCCGCATCGTCAGGAAGGGCCGCAAGGGCCGCATCGAAATCGATTTCGGGTCGGAGGACGAGCTGCAGCGCCTCTTCGAGCACCTCACCGACTCGTGACCGGGTCCACCGTCGGTTCCGTGTGCCGGCGGCGCGGCTGCCGTCGCACGCGGCTCCTTGCGGGTGACTCCGGACCTCCCGGTGACGTGTCGACGGACCTGCCCTTGGCCGGCCGACCCGGTGGGTGTTAGAATGGGCCGTTTGTGCGTTCAGAGCCTCGCTCTGACAAGCGTATCCTCGGCGCCATGGGTCGCTTCCGCGACGGCCGGAGCTGTCGGCCCTGGGTTGGATTCCCGTTTTCGTGCAGGCTGAGTTCGCCGGCTCGGTGCGTCCGAACGGGCAGTTCGGACGAACGGTGACGCGGGCCGGCGGTGTTGCGGGCCGCGCCTCCGGTCCGGTTCGCGCTTGAGGCGGCCACCCGACCAACCATGACGAATCGTACGGCGGCCGTGCGCTACGCCCGCGCACTCTTCGACGTCAATCTCGAGAGCGGCGACCTCCGGAAGGCCGAATCCGATCTGGATCTGTTCGCCCGGCTCGTCGAAGAGCACGAGGGGCTGCGGCGCGTGCTCTTCGCGGCGGCGGTTCAGCCGCCGAAGAAGCGGGCCATCATCAACGATCTGCGGAACCGCTTCCGGGAGGTCTCGCCGACCGTCACCCGGCTGCTGACGGTGCTCGCCGACCGCGGGCGTCTGGCCCTGTTGCCGGACATCCTGCGGTTCTACCGGGCCCGCGTGTTCGAGCACCTCGGAGTCGTCGACGCGGAGGTGACGACCGCGCAGCCGCTCAGCCCGGCCCAGGACGCCGAGGTGCGCCAGCGGCTCGCCGCCGCCGGCGGGGGCGACGTGCGGGTCACGACGGTCGTCGATCCGGACATTCTGGGCGGAGTGGTCACCCGAATCGGCTCGACGGTGTACGACGGCAGCGTCGCCCGGCACCTCGAGCGGATGCGGCAGACCCTCCTCGATCGATGACCCCGGCGCCCCCAACCAGGGAATTCCTCTTCGCGAACGCGGCCACACGCGGGCGGGGACCGGACCACACAGGACGAGAGTTTCTGCGATGACCATCAAGGCGGACGAGATAACGAAGATCATTCGCGAGCAGATCGGGGGCTACGACGTCGAGGTCGACGTCGCCGAGGTCGGCACTGTGGTGTCGGTCGGCGACGGCATCGCCCAGATCGACGGCATCGAGCGGATCATGGCGACCGAGATGCTCGAGTTCCCCCACGGGATCTTCGGCATGGCCCTCAACCTCGAGGAGCAGGGCGTCGGCGCGGTGCTCCTCGGCGAGAGCACCGAGATCAAGGAAGGCGACGTCGTCAAGCGCACCGGCCGCATCATCTCGGTGCCGGTCGGCGAGGCGATGCTCGGCCGGGTGGTGAACGCGCTCGGCCAGCCCGTGGACGGGAAGGGCCCCATCGCGGCGTCGTCGACCTCCCCGGTCGAGAGGATCGCCCCCGGCGTCGTCGACCGGCAGCCGGTGAAGCGGCCGCTCCAGACCGGCCTCAAGGCCATCGACACCATGGTGCCTATCGGGCGCGGGCAACGGGAGCTGATCATCGGCGACCGGCAGACCGGCAAGACCGCGGTCGCCGTCGACACCATCCTGAACCAGCGCGGGCAGGACGTCGTCTGCATCTACAACGCCATCGGCCAGAAGCAGTCGACGATCGCCCAGGTCGTGAAGACGCTCGAGGACGCCGGCGCGATGGAGTTCACCATCGTGGTCGCGGCGGCGGCCGCCGATCCCGCTCCGCTGCTCTTCCTGAGCCCGTATTCCGCCTGCGCCATGGGCGAGTACTTTCGCGACAACGGCAAGCACGCGCTCTGCATCTACGACGACCTCTCGAAGCACGCCCAGGCCTACCGCGAGATCTCGCTGCTGCTTCGGCGCCCGCCGGGGCGCGAGGCGTACCCGGGAGACGTGTTCTACCTGCACTCCCGCCTGCTCGAGCGGGCGGCGATGATGCGCGACGAGCTCGGGGCGGGCTCGCTGACGGCGCTGCCGGTCATCGAGACCCAGGCCGGCGACCTGTCCGCGTACATCCCGACGAACGTCATCTCGATCACCGACGGGCAGATCTTCCTCGAGTCGGACCTGTTCCACCAGGGCGTGCGCCCCGCCATCAACGTCGGCAATTCGGTGTCCCGGGTCGGCGGGTCGGCGCAGGTCAAGGCGATGCGGCAGGTGGCGGGCACGTTGCGCCTGGACCTCGCGCAGTTCCGGGAGCTGGCCGCCTTCGCGCAGTTCGCCAGCGATCTCGACAAGTCGACCCAGGACCAGCTCAACCGCGGGAAGCGGCTCGTCGAGGTCCTGAAGCAGGGGCAGTACGCGCCCCTGCCGGTCGAGCGGCAGGTCCTGATCGTGTACGCCGGCACCAACGGCCATCTCGACGCGGTGGAAGAAGGCGACGTCGGCCAGTACGAGACGGAACTCTACCAGTTCGTCGAGGCGCGCGAGCCGGCCCTCTTCGCCGATCTCGCGGAACGGGCCGTGATCGACGACGATCTCAAGGCGCGCGTCGTCGCCACCCTCGAGGAGTTCACCGAGCAGTTCATCGCCGCCCGCAAGACGACGGCGGCCTGACGCGTTCCGCGAGCGCCCGGCCTCCAGCACGAGAGCAGCCATCCAGTGCCTTCTCTTCTCGACCTTCGCAGACGCATTCGCGCGGTCAAGTCGACCCAGCAGATCACCAAGGCCATGAAGGCGATCGCCGCCTCGCGGCTCCGCCGGGCGCAGGACCGCATCCTCGGCGCCCGGCCCTTCGCGATCCAGATGCAGCGCGTGCTCGGCGGCCTCGCCGCCCACGTCGACGCCGGGGCGCACCCGCTCCTGGCCCGGCGCGCGCCCGACGCCCCGCCCCGCCCCGCGCTGCTCGTGGTGGTGACCGCGGACAAGGGGTTGTGCGGGGGGTTCAACACCAACATCATCAAGGAAGCCGGCGGCGCCATCGCCGCGGGCCCCGGGTCCGGCGTCTCCCTGGGGCTGGTGGGCCGCAAGGGCCGGGACTTCTTCGAGAAACGCGGTTTCGACGTGCGGTTCGAGCTCGTCAACATCTTCTCGCAGCTCGAGTACGGACACGCCCAGGCCATCGTCCGCGAGGTCGTCGCGGCCTACACCGGAGGCGAGGTCGACAGCGTGAAGCTCGTCTACAACGAGTTCAAGAGCGTGCTGCAGCAGCGGGTGGTGGTGGACCAGGTGCTCCCGATCCAGCGGCTCGAGCCCGAGGACGGCGAGGGCGAGCGGCTGCCGGACTACCTCTACGAGCCGGCGCCGGCCGCCATCTTCCACACGCTGATTCCCCGGTACGTCGAGATTCAGTTCTGGCGGGCGCTGCTCGAGTCGGCGGCGGCCGAGCACGCGGCCCGCCTGACCGCCATGGACGCGGCCAGCAACAACGCGACGGAGATGATCGAGGACCTGACGCTCTACATGAACAAGGTGCGCCAGGCCACGATCACGAGGGAGATCATCGAAGTGGTGTCCGGCGCCGAGGCGCTCTAGAGGCGCGCGGCGCGGCACCTTCCGTTCGGGCGGGTCGAGGGGCCGGGGGAACGACCGGACAGGACGTCGGGGGGACGTTTCAAGACATGGCGAACGAGACAGCGGCGGCACAGAGCACCGGCAAGGTCGTGCAGATCATCGGACCGGTCATCGACGTCGAGTTCCCGGGCCGGCTGCCCGCGATCTACAACGCGCTGCAGGTCAAGTCGGACGCGGGCGGGGTGACCATCGACGTCATCGCCGAGGTCGCCCAGCATCTCGGGGAGAACCGGGTGCGGGCGGTCGCGATGAAGCCGACCGACGGCATGCAGCGCGGGATGGAGGCGGTCGACCTCGGCCAGCCGATCTCGGTGCCGGTGGGGCCCGAGGCCCTGGGCCGGGTGCTCAACGTGCTCGGCGAGCCGGTCGACTTCCCCGACCGGCCGGTGCAGACCAAGGAGCGCTGGCCGATTCACCGGCCGGCGCCGAAGCTGAACGACCAGTCGACCGAGCTGCAGATGTTCGAGACCGGCATCAAGGTCATCGACCTCCTCGAGCCGTACCTGCGCGGCGGCAAGATCGGCCTGTTCGGCGGCGCCGGGGTCGGCAAGACCGTCATCATCATGGAGCTCATCAACAACATCGCCCTGAAGCACGGCGGTGTGTCGGTGTTCGGCGGGGTCGGCGAGCGCACCCGCGAGGGGAACGACCTCTGGCTGGAGATGCAGGAGAGCGGCGTCGTCAACATCGAGGAGCGGGAGAAGTCGCGGGCCGCCCTGATCTACGGGCAGATGACCGAGCCCCCGGGCGCGCGTCAGCGCGTCGGGCTGTCGGCGCTCACGGTCGCCGAGTACTTCCGCGACGCCGAGGGCAAGGACGTTCTGCTCTTCATCGACAACATCTTCCGGTTCACGCAGGCGGGGTCCGAGGTGTCGGCCCTCCTCGGCCGGATGCCCTCGGCCGTCGGCTACCAGCCGACCCTGGCGTCGGAGATGGGGGCGCTGCAGGAGCGCATCACGTCGACCACCCAGGGGTCGATCACCTCGGTGCAGGCGATCTACGTGCCCGCCGACGACTACACCGATCCGGCCCCGGCCACCACGTTCGCCCACCTCGACGCGACCACGAACCTGTCGCGGGCCATCGTCGAGAAGGGCATCTACCCGGCCGTCGACCCCCTGGCGTCGACTTCGCGCATCCTCGACCCCAACATCATCGGCGACGAGCACTACAACGTGGCCCGCGACGTCAAGCAGGTGCTGCAGCGCTACAAGGACCTGCAGGACATCATCGCCATCCTCGGCATCGACGAGCTGTCCGAGGAGGACAAGCTGGCGGTGGCGCGGGCGCGGCGCATCGAGCGGTTCCTCTCGCAGCCGTTCTTCGTCGCCTCGCAGTTCACGGGCCTCGAGGGCAAGTACGTGCCGATCGCCGACACCATCCGCGGGTTCAGGGAGATCGTCGAGGGCAAGCACGACGAGCTGCCCGAGCAGGCGTTCCTGCTCGTGGGGAGCATCGAAGAGGCGATGGAGAAGGCCGAGCGGATGAAGAGCGAGGCGGCATAGTGGCCATACCCGATCATCTGACGCTTGAGATCGTCACCCCCGAGCGCTCGATCGCCCACGGCGAGGTCGACGAGGTGGTGGTGCCGGGGGCCGAGGGATCGTTCGGGGTCCTGCCGGGCCACACGCCCCTGCTGGCCACCCTCTCGGTCGGCGAGATCGAGTACCGGAGAGGCGACGAGACGTCGTACGTCGCGGTGTCGTTCGGGTTCGCCGAGGTCCTGCCCGATCGCGTCACCGTCCTCGCCCAGATCGCCGAGGCGAGCGACGAGATCGACGTGACGCGGGCCGAGGCCGCCGTGAAGCGGGCGCGGGAGCGGCTCGACCGGCCGGTGGCGGAGCTGGACTACGAGCGGGCCCGGCTCTCCCTGCTGAAGTCGCTGGTCCGGCTTCAGGTCGCCACAAGAAGAGGGCGCCACTAGGAGTCCGGGCCGCAGAACGGCGCGAGGCGCGGCCGCCGGCGACGCTCCCGGGGCCGGGCGGGAGTCGCGGCGAACGGCGGTTTTCCGCCCCAGTTCGGTTCGCGGCGGTGGTCTACGGGCGATTCGCCGTGAGAATGGACAGGACCCCATGCCCGTTTTCTCGGGTTCCGCCACCGACAAGGGCCTTCGCCGGTCGACGAACGAGGACAATCTGCTGGTCCGGGGCGACCTCGGGCTGTTCGTCGTCGCCGACGGCATGGGGGGGCACGCCGCCGGCGAGGTCGCCTCGCAGGTGGCGGTCGAGGGGATCGCGGCGTTCGTCGAGGCCACCGTCACCGTATCGCCGGACCAGACCTGGCCGGTTCCCTTCGACGCCCGGGAGAGCGTCGCCGCCAACCGCCTGCGGGCCGGGTTCTGCATGGCGAACGGCCGCCTCGCGTCGCAGATCGCCTCGTCGCGCGAGCTCCGCGGCATGGCCACCACGGCCGTGGCGGCGCTCGTCGACGAAGCCTCCGTCACCCTCGCCCACGTCGGCGACAGCCGCGCCTACCGGCTGCGGCAAGGGACCATCTCCCGGCTCACCCGGGACCATTCCTGGGTCGAGGAGCAGATTCAGGCGGGCACGTTGACGGAGGCGGCGGCGCGCCGCCACCCCTGGCGGAACGTGGTGACGCGGGCGCTGTCCGGGGCGGCGGATCTCGACGTCGAGATCCAGGAGCTGCGCATGGAGCCGGGCGACCGACTCCTGCTGTGTACGGACGGCGTCTTCTCGGTGCTCAGCGACGAACGGATCGGGGAGATCCTGGGGGGCGGCGCCGGCCTCGACGAGGTGTGCAACGTCCTCATCGAGGAGACCAACGAGGGAGGAGGGCCCGACAACGCGACCGCCGTCGTGATCGAGTTCGATGCTGGCTAACCTCATCCGGCTGTTCCGCTATCGAGGTCTCGTCCAGATCCTGGTGGCCCGGGAGCTCAAGGCCCGCTACCGCGGGTCGGTGCTCGGGTTCTTTTGGTCCTTCGTCAACCCCCTCCTGCTCCTGCTCGTCTACTCGTTCGTCTTCACCACCATCATCAGCCGCGGCGATCTCGCGGGCATCGAGCCCTACGCGGTCTTCCTGTTCTGCGGCCTCCTGCCGTGGACCTGGTTCTCCTCGTCGCTCAACGAGAGCGCCAACGTCCTCATCGTCAACGGCAACCTGATCAAGAAGGTCGTGTTCCCGGTCGAGATCCTGCCGGTGGTGGCGGTGACGTCGAACCTGTGCCACTTCCTCCTCGGTCTGCCGATCCTGTTCGGCTTCCTCGTCTGGTACGACGTCCCGCTGCGGCTCGGCGAGCTCGTCTGGTTTCCCGCGGTGGTGGCGGTCCAGCTCTGCCTGACCCTCGGGCTGGCGATGTTCCTGGCCGCGTTGACGGTCCACTTCCGCGACGTCAAGGACCTGCTGTCGAACGCCCTGACCCTGTGGTTCTTCGCCACCCCGATCCTCTACGAGATGTCGGCGGTGCCGGAGAGCGCCAGGACATTCATGAATCTGAACCCCTTCGCGCACCTCGCGGTCTCGTACCAGCAGATCCTCTTCCACGGGGAGGGGTTCGGGCACTGGCCGTGGCTGGGCGCCCTCGCCGCCGCCGGCGGGGGGCTCTTCCTCGTCGGCTACTGGTTCTTCGATCGTCTGCGCGACTCGTTCGCCGAGGAGGTGTAGGGGCTTGTCCGCGATTGCCCTCGAACGCGTCTCGAAGGTCTACCGCCGGTACGGCCACGGGCGGCGGTTTGCGACGCTGAAGAGCGCGCTGCTGACGGGCAGCCTGGTCCGGCACCTGCGCCCCGACGAGTCGTTCCGGGCCCTGGACGACGTGTCGTTGACGGTCGCGGCGGGCGCGACGTGCGGCGTCATCGGCCGCAACGGGTCCGGCAAGAGCACCCTGCTGAAGCTGGTCGCGGGCATCACCCGGCCCACCGGCGGGCAGGTGCGGGTCGCCGGGCGGGTGTCGGCCCTCATCGAGCTGGGGGCGGGCTTCCACCCCGAGATCAGCGGCCGCGAGAACGTGTTCATCAACGGCGTCATGCTGGGCCTGTCGCGGCGGGAAATCGACCGGCGCTTCGACGAGATCGTCGAGTTCGCCGAGCTCGAGGACTTCATCGACGCCCCGGTCAAGACCTACTCGTCGGGGATGTACATGCGGCTTGGTTTCGCCGTCGCGGTGCACGTCGACCCCGAGATCCTGCTCGTGGACGAGGTGCTGGCGGTGGGCGACGAGGGTTTCAGCCTGAAGTGCCTGGACAAGTTCGCGGAGTTCAAGCGCCGGGGCAAGACCATCCTCCTCGTCACCCACGCGCTGCCGATGGTCGAGCGCTTCTGCGACGAGGCGGTGTGGCTCGACGGCGGGCGGAGACGTCTGACCGGCGACCCGAAACGGGTCGTGCAGATGTACCTGGCGGACATCGAACAGACCGAGGACGCGCATCTCGCGGCCGAGGACGCGAAGGTACAGCAGGGTCCTGCCGCCTCCGGCGGCGCGCCGCCTCCGGCGGAGGAGGCGCGGGCGGCAGGGGACCGACCCGCTACGGAAGCGTCTCCGGCAGCGGAAGCGCCGCGCCCCGCGGAGACGCCGCCCCCGGTGGAAACGGCGCCGCCCGCCGCGGAAGCGCGGCCGGCCGCGGGAGAGTCCCCGTCACCGCCGGCGTCGCCGACGGCGCCGCCTTCCGCGGATGGGGCCCGGCCGGATGCGGCGGTCCCCGATGCCGCCGGTGATCAGCCCCCGGCCGACATGTTCAAGGCGAGGGAGGGCCGGTGGGGCTCCGGCGCGGTGCGGATCGAGCGGGTGACCCTCGAGGGCCGGCAGGGCGCCGCGCACGTGTTCCAGAGCGGCGAGCCGATGACCGTCCGCATGCGGGTCGTCGCCGAGCGGCCCGTCTCCGACTTCGCCTTCGGCGTCAGCATCTTCAGCAGTGAAGGGGTGTGCTGCTACGGCACGAACACGCACCTCGAGGAGCTGGAGCCCACCCGGCTCGCGGGCGACGGGGAGGTGGCGTTCGTCGTCGACCGGCTCGATCTCGTGGCGGGCACCTACAAGCTGGACGTCGCCGTGCACAAGCGCGACGGCTTCTCGTACGACTATCATCGTCTGCTCTACACCTTCCGGGTGAAGTCGGGCACCAGAGACGTCGGCATCTACCGCCCCCGGCACGCCTGGCGGTTCAGCGGGAACGTCCGCTTCAAGCCGCTCCAGCCATGAAACGGACCACCCGCCGGTGACCGGCACATCGCTCGCGCTCCAGGCGGCGTTGAGGTCGGCGGCGGCCCGCGCCGGGCTCGGCGGCCCCGCGGGGTCCGTCGCGGGGCTGTCCGCGTCCGCCAAGGGGTTCGCGGCGGCCGCAGCGGCCACCGACGCGCCGGTGGTGGTCATCGTCCCCGGCGCCGGCGACGTCGAGCAACTGGTGGCCGACACCAGCTTCTTCCTCGGCAGCCTGACCGCCGTCTCGGCCCACGAGGTCCGCCACCAGGTGGTGCCGTTCCCGTCCCACGAGGTCGATCCGTACCGCGGGCTCGCCCCCCACTTCGACGTCGCGGCCGCGCGGGGGCGGGCCCTCCACGGGCTCGCCGCCGGCACGGTCCGGGTGGTGGTGGCGGCGGCGGCGGCGCTCCTGCCCCGCGTGAGCCCTCCGGACCGTCTTCTCGCGGCCGGATCCCGGCTCGTCGCGGGCGCGTTCCTCGAGCCGCCCGACCTCGGCGATCTGCTCGCCGACGCCGGGTTCGTCCCCGAGGATCCCGTGGACGGGCACGGCCAGTTCTGCGTGCGCGGCGGCGTCGTCGACTTCTTCCCGGCCGGGGACGAGCACCCGATCCGGGCGGAGTTCGCCGGCGACAGCCTGGAGTCGCTGCGGCGCTTCGACCCGGCCACGCAACGCTCGACGGAAACGCTCGACCAGGCCGAGGTCTTCCCCCTGCGCGAGCTCTTCGAGCCGGCGCCGGGACACGGTTCCCCGGACGCCGAGCCCGATCGGTCCGCCTGGCTCCGCGACTACCTGCGGCGCGTGCCCGGCGTCCGCGTCTTCCTTTCCGAGGGCGAGGCCTCGCGGGCGGCCATCGAGTCGCGCAACGAACAGGCCGCCTCGGGCTTCGCGAACGCGCAGGCCCAGGGCGACCCGGCGCTTCCGCCGGAGGAGCTGCTCGTCGAGTGGCCGGTCCTGGACGCCTGGCTCGCGTCGCTCCCGCGGCTCGAGCAGTTGTGGGAGGACCAGGACACGGCGTCGGGGGCCCGTCACGTCGCCTGTCAGCCGGTGGTCGAGATGCACGGGCGGATCGGCGACTGGGCGGCGGAGATCGCCCGGTGCCGCGAGCGGGGCGACACGACGCTGCTCGTCGCCGGCACCCCCGGGCGGGCCGAGCGGGTCATCGAGCTGCTCGCCGACTACGACCTCACCGCCCTCTCGATCGACCACGCGGAGGAGACCGGGGGCGCGGCCCTGCTGGTGGCGACGGGCCAGCTCACCCGCGGGTTCCGCCTGCCGGACGCCGGCCTGCAGATCTTCGCCGAGCCGGACGTCTTCGACGAGGAGCGCCGGGTCCGCGAGCGCCGCCCCGCGGGTCCCGCCCGCTCGTTCCTCTCCGACTTCCGCGACCTCAAGGCGGGGGACCGCGTCGTCCACGTCGACCACGGGGTCGCGGTCTTCGTCGGGCTGAAGCAGATTCCCGTCGGGCTCGAGCACCACGAGTTCATGGAGCTGCGCTACGCGGGCGAGGACAAGCTGTTCGTGCCGGTGCAGCAGGTCGACCTGCTGCAGAAGTACTCGGGGGCCGCGAAGGCCCTCGACCGGCTCGGCGGCGCATCGTGGGCCAAGACCAAGACCCGCGTCCGCCGCGCCATGCGCGACATGGCCGAGGAGCTGCTGAAGCTGTACGCCGCCCGCAAGGCGATGTCCGGGCACGCGTTCAGCCCCGACGCCCACTGGCACCGGGAGTTCGACGACGCCTTCGAGTACGAGCTCACCGCGGATCAGCAGGTCGCCATCGAGGACATCCGCCGCGACATGGAGTCGCCGGAGTCGATGGACCGGCTGCTCTGTGGCGACGTCGGGTACGGCAAGACGGAAGTGGCGATGCGGGCCGCGTTCAAGGCGGTGATGGACGGCAAGCAGGTGGGCTTCCTCGCCCCCACCACCGTCCTCGCGTTCCAGCACCACAAGACCCTGACCGACCGGTTCGCGGCGTTCCCCGTCCGCATCGATCTCGTCAGCCGCTTCCGGACCCGGGCCGAGCAGAAGCAGACGCTGACCGACCTCGAGGCGGGCCGGGTGGACATCATCGTCGGCACCCACCGGCTGCTCTCGAAGGACGTGCGGTTCAGCGACCTCGGGCTCCTCATCGTCGACGAGGAGCAGCGGTTCGGCGTGGCCCACAAGGAGCGCATCAAGCAGATGCGCCGCCGGGTCGACGTGCTCACCATGACCGCGACCCCCATACCCCGCACCCTGAACATGTCGCTCGCCGGCATCCGCGACATGTCGGTCATCGAGACGCCGCCCAAGGACCGCCAGTCCATCCAGACCAACGTCGTCCGCTTCGACCAGCAGGTGATCGTCCGCGCCATCCGCACCGAGCTCGAGCGGGGGGGCCAGGTCTACTTCCTGCACAGCCGGGTGACCTCCATCTACGCCATGGGCGAGCTGCTCACCCGTCTTCTCCCCGAGGCGCGCATCGCGGTGGCGCACGGGCAGATGGAGGAGGGCGCGCTCGAACGCTGCATGGTCGACTTCGTGCGGCACGAGTACGACGTGCTGCTGGCCACCACCATCATCGAGAACGGCCTCGACATTCCCAACGCGAACACCATCATCGTGAACCACGCCGAGCGGTTCGGCCTCGCCCAGCTCTACCAGTTGCGGGGGCGGGTGGGGCGCTCCGACCGCCGGGCGTATGCCTACCTGCTGGTACCGCCGGAGGGATCGCTGTCGCCGGTGGCGCGCCGGCGGCTGGCCGCCATCCGCGAGTTCAGCGACCTCGGCAGCGGGTTCCGCGTCGCCGCCCTCGACCTCGAGATCCGCGGGGCGGGGAACCTCCTGGGCGGCGAGCAGAGCGGCCACATCGAGGCGGTGGGGTTCGACATGTACGTCAAGCTGCTCGATCAGACCGTCCGCGAGCTGAAGGGCGAGGAGGTCGAGGAGCCCACCCGGGCCGCCGTCAACCTCGACGTCGATCTCAAGATCGACGCCGACTACATCCCCGAGGCCAACCAGCGCCTGACGGTGTACCGTCGGGTCGCCTCGGCGCGCGGCGAGACCGAGCTGTCGGCGCTCGCCGACGAGCTGCGCGATCGCTACGGGCCGGCGCCGCCTTCGATTTCGATGCTCGTCGAGTACGGGCGCGTCCGCCTCTTCGCCGACGAGCTCGGCATCGAGTCGCTCGATCGGAACGGCTCGCAGCTCGTCGTGAAGTTCAGGACCACGACGGCGGTGGACCCGGTGCGGCTCATGCGGTTCGTCGAGCGGAGACGGGACCTGGAGCTGAAGCCTCCCGCCATGCTCACCGCCGACCTCCGGGCCGGCGGCGGCGCCCGGCGGCCCCGCGAGTCGCCGTCGTGGTGGACGGCCCGCGCCCGCAGCGGCGAGGTCGAGGCAGGGTTCTCGCGGGCCGAGTTCCAGCGGGCCCGGCGCGACCGGGAGGGTCCGGCTTCGCTCCTGACCCGCGTCGGGGGCCTGCTGGTGGAGTTGCGAGGGCTGCAGGCGGTAGAATCGTGAGAAGGTGACCGCCATGCCAAGAAACCCGTTTCGAGCCGCGATTCCGCTCTTCGTTCTCGGCGCCGTCCTCTCGGGCGCCTCCGCCGCCGCCGCGCAGGGGCTGTCGTCGGGGATACCGGGCGCGGTGGTCTTCGAGCGGATTCTCGTGAAGATCAACGGCGGCCTCATCACCCAGACCGATCTGGAGCAGGCGCAGATCAACGCCCTGCGGACGCGCCCCTTGCCGCCGCAGACCGACGCCGAGCTGCAGAGGGCGCTGCAGGAGATCACCCCCGACGTGATCGTGAACGCCGTCGACCAGATGCTGCTCGTGCAACGTGGGCGCGACATGGGCTACTCGCTCGACGACGAGCAGTTCGAGGAGATCCTGGAGGGCATCAAGGTCGACAACGACATGACCGACGAGGAGCTCGTCGTCGCCCTGAGGCAGGAGCAGGGGATGGGCCTCGCGGAGCTGCGCGGCGTCATGGAGGAGCAGATGCTGGCCGGGCAGGTGCAGCAGGACCAGGTGCTGCGGCGGGTCTCGATGACCGACGTGGAGGCCCGCGAGTACTACGAGTCGAACCTGGAGCAGTTCAGCCAGCCCGCCACCGTCATGCTGCGCGAGATCCTGGTCACGGTGCCGGCCGAGGGCGGGGCGTTCAACGTCGCGCGGGACAACCTGGCGCGGAGCCGCGCCGAGTCGGCCCTGGCCAGGGTGCGCGGCGGCGAGCCGTTCGAGACGGTCGTCGCCGAGCTGTCCGACGGCGTGTCGAGCGCCAACGGCGGCCTGATCGGACCCATCGCCCTCGCCGACCTCGCCGACGAGGTCCGCCTCCGCATCGAGGCGCTCGAGGTCGGCGACGTCGGCGACGTGGCGCGCACGCCGGCCGGCTACCAGATCCTGAAGCTGGAGTCGTCCACCGCCGCCGCCCCGACGCCGTTCGAGGAGGTGCGCGAGGAGATCGTCAACAACGTGTTCAACGAACGCCGGCTCGAGGCTCTCGACCGTTACCTGACCACGCTTCGGAACGAGGCGATCATCGAGTGGAAGGACGACGGGCTGAAGGCAATCTACGAGGAGCGCCTGACCCGCCCGCGGACCCCCCCTCCCGGATTCTGAGGCCGTTCCGACCGACCGAGGCTCCGGGCCGCGATTCGATCGCGGACCGGATTGACGACATGTTCCACCCGGCGCCGGACGCGAAGCCGCGTCCAACCGTCGCCATCGGTTCCGTCGCCCTGGACTCGCCGTTCGCCCTCGCCCCGATGGCGGGGATGACGGACACCGCGTTCCGCCGCCTCGTCAAGCGGGGCGGGGGCTGCGGGCTGGTGGTGACGGAGATGGTCAGCTCCGAGGGTCTGGTGCGCGGCATCGACCGGACCCTCGAGTACGCGGAGTACACGGAAGAGGAGCGGCCGGTCTCGATCCAGATCTTCGGCGGGGACCCGGGCAAGATGGCGGCGGCGGCGCAGATCGTCGAGGGCATGGGCGCCGACATCGTGGACGTGAACATGGGCTGTCCCGTCCCCAAGATCGCCAAGCACCATGCGGGGTGCAGCCTCATGCGGACGCCGGAGCACGCGGCCGAGGTCATCGGGGCGATGACGCGGGCGGTGTCCATCCCCGTCACCGTCAAGATGCGGTCCGGCTGGGACGGCGAGCACGTCAACGCGCCCGACCTCGCGAAGCGGGTCGAGCAGGTCGGCGCGGCCGCGGTGGCGGTGCACGGCCGCACCGCGTCGCAGTCCTACACGGGGCGCTCGGACTGGTCGCTGATCGACGAGGTGGCCCGGCGGGTGTCGATTCCCGTGTTCGGCAGCGGCGACTGCGTGACGCCGAACGACCTCCTCGAGCGGATGCGCGACACCGCCGTCGCGGGGGTGCTCGTGGGCCGGGGCGCGCTCCGGAACCCGTGGATCTTCGACCAGGCACGGGCCGCGTGGGGGGGCGGCGACCCCCCGCCGGTGTCGCTGCCGGAGCGCGGCCGGTTCCTCCTCGCCTACATCGACCTGCTGCTGAGCGAAGCGACCGAGATCGAGCGGGACGGCTTCCGGCACACCGCCGGCCTCGACCGGCGCGTCGGCCCCAAGCGCCGGAGCCCCGCGAGCCGGGAGCGGTGGATCGTGAACAAGCTGCGCGCGCTCGGTTCCTGGTACACGAAGGGGATCGACCACGGCTCGCACCTGCGCACCGCCATCAACGGCGCTCCCTCGCTCGACGCGCTGCGCGCGGTCATCCGTGATTTCTTCGCACTCGACGAGCCTCCGCGGGCGCCGGGTCCGCCCCCCGCCGTGGCCGCGGCCGCCGGGCCCTCGGCGGCGACCGGGCGGCCCGCGGCGGCCGGCCGCGGCGACTCGTCGCCGCCTTGCTGAGAGGCGCACACCGCCACCTGGCGCGCCCCGAGCCCCGGGCGGCGGTCGTGGCCGCGGAGATGGCATGATCGCCGCCCGGGAACGGCCGCGGCAGGGATGCGGCACGGACCAAGGTGGCGAGAGCAGTCGCAAGACGAGCGCGGGTACGTGGGGCGGAAGAGAAAGAGGACCATCGACCAGATGCCGAGACTGATCGCGAGCCCCACCGTCGTCGAGGCGGCGGGCAACCTGCCGAAGCGCATCGAGGAGTACGCGGGCCGCGTGAACACCGGCCACGAGGACCTCAGCGTTGCCCGGATGGTCGCTCCCCAGGGGTGGATCGAGCCGGGGCAGCGGCCCGAGTTCCGCGAGCTCACGGTGGTGCTGCGTGGCCTGCTGCGGGTCGAGCACGAGTCGGGCGTCATCGACGTGCGGGCCGGGCAGGCCATTGTCGCCGAGCCCGGCGAGTGGATCCGCTACTCGAGTCCCGAGGCCGGCGGGGCGGAGTACGTCGCCGTGTGCATGCCGGCCTTCGCCCCCGACACCGTCCACCGCGACCCGGACTGAGGCGGACTGGCGTATCATGCACGGGCTGTCCCCGTTCGCACGACGTGACGGGCGCCCGTTTCGGCCGGGGGGGGGCCAGGGGCCGCGGCCCGCCGCTGGTGTCGCTTCTCCCCGGCCACGCGACCGGGCGTGCCCGTTTCGGAGATCCGTCATGACGAAGCTGCGCAAGGAATACGACACCGATGCCGCGGGGCCGGACTGCTGGTGCATGGCGATGCTCCGTCCCCTCGCGAGACCGCGGCCCATCGCCTGGCTGCTGGCTACCGCCCTGATGGCGCTGGGCGCCGCCGCGGTCCTGGCCGCCGAGTCGGGCCCCCACGAGTGGGTCGACGACCTGACGCCCATCACCGCCGCCGACTGGAGCTACGACCGGGCCGCCCATCTCGTCGAGCGCGCCGGTTTCGGGGCGACGCCGGCCGAGATCGAGCGGCTGGCCGCGATGACCCCCGCGGCGGCCGTCGACTCCCTCGTCGAGTTCGCCGCCGTCGATGCCGGCGGCGGCGCCGCCGCGTTCGAGGCCTCGCCGATCTGGGACCCGGGGATGGACCCGTTCCCGAAGAGCCGGGCCGAGGCGGTGCGCATCGCGCGCGAGACCGGAACGTCGATGGGGGTGGCGATGCTGCCCGAGGGCGATTCGCGCCGGCTCCAGCCCGTCGTCAACACGTTCTTCTACGGCCTGCGCGCCAACGCCATAGAGACCCAGCGGCTCGCGACGTGGTGGGGCGAGCGCATGCTGACGACCCGCCGGCCCCTCGAGGAGAAGCTCACGCTGTTCTGGCACGGGCACTTCGCCACCGGCGCCGGCAAGGTGCGGGACGCCCGCATGATGCACCGCCAGAACGAGATGCTGCGCGCCAACGCGACCGGCAACTTCCGGGACCTGCTCGTCGGCATCCTCACCGACCCCGCGATGCTCGTCTATCTCGACAACGGCGAGAACCGCAAGGACCATCCCAACGAGAACTTCGGGCGCGAGCTGCTCGAGCTGTTCACGATGGGGGTCGGCAACTACACCGAGCGGGACATCCGCGAGGCGTCCCGGGCGTTCACGGGGTGGACCAACGACGCCCTGGCCTTCCGGTTCGACGCCGCGAACCACGACTTCGGCGAGAAGACCTTCCTCGGGCGGACCGGCGATCTCGACGGCGAGGACGTCGTCGACATCATTCTCGAGACGCCGGTGACGGCCGAGTTCATCGCCGGCAAGCTCTACCGGTTCCTGGTCCGCGAGGAGCTCGACCCGGCCACCCGCACCGCCCTCGGCGACACGTTCCGCGAGGCAGGGTACGAGCTGCGCCCCCTGCTCCGGCGGATCCTCCTGTCGAGGGACTTCTACAGTCCGGCCTCGGTGGCCACGCAGATCAAGGGCCCGGTGCAGCTCGTGGTCTCCACCTACCGGAAGCTCGGCCTGACCCGGCTGCCCACCGTTCCCGACTTCAACCGGCTGACGGCGGGCCTGGGACAGACCCTGTTCAATCCCCCCAACGTGGCGGGCTGGGCCGGCGGCAGGACGTGGATCACTCCGGCCCTGCTCCTCGAGCGGGGCAACCTTTTCCGCGGCGTCCTGTTCCCCGACCGCGACGGGTTCTGGGCGCCCGACCGGAACGTCCCGGGCATCTACGCGCGGGTCGGCCGCCGTCTCCAGCAGGGCATGAACATCACCGCCGCCACGCAAGAGGGCGGCGACGCCGAGTCGAGCCGCCTCGTCGACCGCGACGAGGAGTACAACACCCGGTACGGCGGCTACATGGGCTACGTCATGGCCTTCGATCGGCTGATCCCGATACCGAGGACGACCGCCGACCTCGACCTCGCCGCCCTGGTGACGGCGGCCGGCGCCACGACGGCGGAAGCGGTGGTGGACCACTTCGTGCGGCGGTTCCTGCGCGTTCCCGTGGACGACGCGGCCCGGGCGCTGCTCGTCGAACGGCTGCGGGAGGACCTGGGAGGCGACCGCCTGCCGGCGCCGGGGCCGCGGGTCGAAGGGGCGTTGCGCTCGCTGCTCTATCTCGTGCTGAGCGCTCCGGAGTACCAGCTCGCGTAGTCGACCGGGAATCGCGCAAGAAAAGAGGAACGATCATGACTATCCGCCATCTCAACGGCTGTGGGCGCTCGCGGCGCGATTTCCTGCGCAAGGGCCTGTACGGCCTCGGGGTCGCGGCGGGGCTCCCGGCGCTGCTCGACCGGACCACGGCGGCGCTGACCGCGCAGGCCCTCGAGGGCACCAGCGCCGAGAACCGTCCCGAACGCATCCTGGTCGTCGTGGAGCTGTCCGGCGGCAACGACGGCCTGAACACCGTCGTCCCGTTCGGCGACGACGAGTACTACCGGGTGCGGCCGAACCTCGGCGTCCGGCCCGGCGAGGTCATCCCGATCGCCGACGGCTACGGGCTTCACCCGTCGATGAAGGGGTTCGAGCGCCTGTACAAGGACGGCATGCTGGGCGTCGTGCACGGGTGCGGCTACGACAACCCCAGCCTGTCGCACTTCTCGTCGATGGGCTTCTGGCACACCGGCGTGCCCAACGGCGGCGAGCCCCTCGGGTGGCTCGGCCGCCTCGCCGACGGCGCCTACGACCACGACGCCCAGGGCAACGTGATCGTCAACATCGGGACCCGCCAGTCCCTGGCGGTGCAGGCGCGGCACCACCAGCCCTTGGTCTTCAACGATCCCCGCAGCTTCCGCCGGGTGGGCTCCGAGGCCGAGAAGGAGACGATCGAGCGGCTGCGGCCGGAGGCGCCGGACAATCCGGCCCTCGAGTTCCTGGCGTCGACCGCGGCGAACGCGGTCGAGAGCTCGCAGTTCGTCCGCGACGCGTCGGCCGCGTACCGCACCCCCGTCGACTACGGCATCGGCGGGCTCTCGCCGCAGCTCCGGCAGGTGGCCGCGCTGATCCACGCGGGGATGCCGACGAGGCTCTACTACGTCGCCTACCAGGGCAACTCGTTCGACACCCACGTGCACCAGGCCGATCCGCACTCGCGCCTGCTCGCGTACACCGCCGACGCGATCCGCGGGTTCATGGAGGACGTCGCGCGCATCGGCCGCGCCGACGACGTGGCGGCGATGGTGTTCACCGAGTTCGGCCGCCGCGTCGAGGAGAACGCCAGCCTCGGCACCGACCACGGCACCGCGACCCCGATGTTCGTCGTCGGCTCCGGCGTCGCCGGCGGGCTGCACGGCCGGCATCCCAGCCTGACCGATCTGGACGACGGCAACCTCAGGATGACCACCGATTTCCGGCGCGTCTACGCGTCGATGATCGAGGGGTGGCTCGGGTTCGGCGACAGCGCGTCGATTCTCAAGGGGTCGTTCGAGCCGATGCGGCTGTTCGCGTAGACCTCCCCAGCCGCCTCAGCTTCTCGACCAGGGTGGTCCGCTTGAGCCCCAACCGGAGGGCCGCCTGCTGGCGGTTTCCCCCCGAGTCGTCCAGCGCCCGCCGGATCAGCTCGCGCTCGATGCCGGCGATGTAGGCGGCCATGTCGAAGCCGTCCTCGGGGATGGCGGGCAGGGCCGCCGGCTCCGACAGGGGCGCCTGCTGCAGCTCCGGGGGCAGATCGCCGACGTCGATCCACGCGCGGGTCCGGCTGAGGGTGAGGGCGCGCTCCATCGCGTTCTCGAGCTGGCGGATGTTGCCCGGCCACTCGTACGCCATCATGCGCCGCATCGCCGCCTGGGTGACGGTCACCTCCCGCGAGCGGCCCTGCTGCCGGCTGAACCCCTCGACGAAGTGGCGGACGAGCAGCGGGATGTCCTCGCGCCGTTCCCGCAGGGGGGGCAGGAAGATCGGGATGACGTTCAGGCGGTAGTACAGGTCCTCCCGGAATCGACCGTCGCGGACCATCTGAACGAGGTCCGCGTTGGTGGCGGCGATGATGCGGACGTCTATCCGGATCGGCCGGTCGTCTCCGATGCGCTCGAATTCGCGTTCCTGCAGCACCCGCAGCAGCTTCGCCTGCAGGGGGGCGCTCATGGTGCCGACCTCGTCGAGGAACAGCGTCCCCTCGTGCGCCGACTCCAGCCGGCCCTGCCGGCTCGCGACGGCGCCGGTGTAGGCGCCTCGGACGTGGCCGAAGAGCTCGGACTCGAGCAGGGTCTCGGGCACCGCGCTGCAGTTCAGGGCGACGAAGCGATGGCCGCGCCGGGGGCTGTTGTGGTGAATCGCCCTGGCCGCGAGCTCCTTGCCGGTACCGGTCTCCCCGGTGATGAGGACCGTGCTCGGGCTCGCGGCCACCGTCTCCAGCAGGTCGAACAGCTCGCGCATCCTCGGGCTGCGCCCCACGAGGCCCTCGAAGCGGTAGCGCTCCTGGATCTGCGATCGCAGCCAGGCGTTCTCGGACCGGAGGCGGCGCTGCTCGAGAGCGGACCGCACCACGTGCAGCAACTGGCCGAACTGGAACGGCTTGGTGATGAAGTCGGCCGCGCCGCGCTTGATCGCGGCCACCGCGTCGGTGACGGTGCCGAAGCCGGTCACGACGATGCAGACGATGTCGGGATACCGTTCGAGGGCGGCATCCAGCACCGCCGTGCCGTCGATGCCCGGCAGCCGCAGATCCGTCAGCACGACGTCGAAGGCGCACTCCGCCAGGCGCTCGACCGCCGCCTCTCCGTTGTCGACCTGGACCACCCGGTAGCCCTCGTCGGCGAGCCGCTGGGCGGTGACCTCCCGCAACGAGGTCTCGTCCTCCACCAGCAGCACCGGGATCTCGCGTTCAGGCATGGGCGCCGGCCCTTCTCGGCACCCCATGGCACCGGCGCCGCCGTCGCGGATCGGCTAATGGAAGGGCCGTCAGTGGCCGATACCATCCTTGAGCCGGGCCGGGAGTGGAGACGAAAACGAGACCAGGCCGGGCGAAACGCGAGCGTCTCTCATGATTGGCGATAGAAAAACCCTCTCGATCGCTCAGGCGTGCGAGTTGGTGGGAGTCAGCCGCCGCACGATCTACAACTGGATCGCCGGCGGCAAGGTCGAGTACGTGCGGACGGCCGGTGGTTCGGTGCGGATATTCGTCGATACGCTGTGGCGCGACCCGCGCGCGGGCGCGGCCCCGACGGAAACGCCGCACGCGGACTGACGGCGATCCCCATTGCGTGCCCCGGCAACGATGGACATTCCCCAGATGGACCAGCCGACCGAACTCGGCGCTCTCTTCCATCGGTTGAACAACCAGCTCGGTATCATTCTCGCGAACGCCGAGCTTCTCGACGCGCAGCTCGAGGACGACGCGACCCGCGAGCGGGCGTCCCAGATCGTGACGAGCGTCGTCGAAGCGATCAGCGCCGCCCGCTACATCCAGGAACGTTTCCGCGACTAGCCCAAGTTTACCAAGTTGACCGGCCATTTTGACGATTTTGGCCCTATTTCGGGGTTGTCGTGTCTGTAAGTTGTTGATTATAAAGGACCGGGGCCTGAGAAAACGCGATGTAGTGCCATAATTTTATATAACGGGTTGACTTCGGCAGGGGCGCCCGATATCGTGGCCATCGTGTTCATTCGCCGCACTCAGACACGGCGCACACACGACGGAAAGCCCTACTTCGCCCATCGCCTCGTCCACAGCGAGCGCGTCGGAAACAATGTCCGGCAGCGCACCCTGCTCAATCTCGGGCGCCATTTCGACATCCCCCAGGCCCAATGGCCGCAGTTGTGCGCCCGCATCGAAGACCTCTTGTCCGGTCAGGCGCTCCTCGTCGCCGAGGGCCCGCGCGCCGTCGAACACGAAGCCCAGCGCATCGCCGCGCACTTGGTTGCCCGCGGCGCGCCGGTGAGCGGCGCGGCGGCCGGACCGGTCGACGTACAGCGCGTCGATGTCGATTCCCTGCGTCTGGTCCGCCCGCGCAGTGTCGGGGTCGAGCAGGTCGGCCTGTGGGCCCTTGAGCAATTGGGGCTGCCGGCCCTGCTCGCCGACCTCGGCGTCAACGGCGCCCTGCGCGCAGCCGCGGCCGGCGTCATCGTCGGCCGTCTCGCCCAGCCCGCCTCGGAGCGGGCGACCCACCGCTGGCTGGCTGAGCGCAGCGGCCTCGGGGAGTTGCTCGGCGTCGACTTCGAGACCGTCGGCGCGATGCAGCTCTACCGCGCCTCGGACGCGCTGGTGAAGCACCGCGAGGCGATCGAGGCGCATCTGTTCGACCGCGCGATGGGGCTGTTCGACATCCAGCCGACGGTGACCCTCTACGACCTGACCAACACCTACTTCGAAGGCGAGGCGGGCGAGCAGCCGCAGGCGCAGCGCGGGCACTCGAAGGAGAAGCGCAGCGACTGCCCGCTGCTGACCCTGGGCCTCATGCTCGACGCCAGCGGCTTCGTGCGCCGCTCCAAGGTCTTCGCCGGCAACGTCCGGGAACAGCGCACGCTGGCCGGCATGCTCGGGGCGCTCGGGGCGCCACCCGGCGCCCTCGTGGTCATGGACCGCGGCGTCGCCACCGAAGCCTGCATCCAGTGGTTGCGCGACCACGACTACCGCTACCTGGTCGTCAGCCGCGAACGTCACCGTCAATTCGACGCCGCGGCCGCCGTCTCGCTCCGGACCCGGTCCAACCAGACCGTGCACCTGCAGAAGGTGGTCTCGACCGACCCCGACGAGGTCCGCCTGTACTGCTACTCCGAAGAACGGGCCGAGAAGGAGCGGGGCATCGTCGAGCGTTTCGCCGCCCGCTTCGAGGCGGCCCTGACCCAGCTCCACGAAGGGCTGGCGCGGCCCCGCGCCCACAAGCGGCTCAACCAGGTGTGGCAGCGCATCGGGCGGCTGAAGACGAAGCACGCCCGCGTCGCCTCGCACTACCAGATCGAGGTCACCGCCGACGAGACCGGCGAGAAGGCGGTCGCCGTCACCTGGACCCGCCGTCCCCGGGACGGCTCAATGGTCACTCACCCGGGGGTTTACTGCCTGCGCAGCAGCGAGACCGAGTGGGACGAAGACGCCCTGTGGCGCACCTACACCACCCTCACCGACGTGGAGGCCGTGTTCCGCTCGCTCAAATCCGAGCTCGGCCTGCGCCCCATCTACCACCACAAGCCGCGCCGGGCCGACGGCCACCTGTTCATCACCGTCATCGCCTACCAACTCGTGCAGGTCATCCGCACCCGCCTGCGCGCACACGGCAACGCCGCCAGTTGGACGACGTTGCGCCGCATCCTGGACGGCCAGCACCGCGTCACCGCCACGTTCCGGCGTCCTGACGGGCGCACGCTGCACGTGCGCACGGCCACGCAAGCCGAACCCGGGCAGCGGGAACTCTACGACGCGCTCGGCGTCGACCCCCCACCCCGGGGGCGTCCGCAAGACCGTCGTCTGACCGCCCCCCTCACCGGTTTGGTGCACGTTTGTAGTGCCACTCGGCGATTCTTGTCGCCGTAAGCCCTTTACTTGCAACAGGTTGGTTTTAGGGTTGGTAAACTCGGGCTAGCCTTTGGGCTCCGCCCGGCGTCCAACCGACCCTCCAGGCGCGGGCCCCGTTCCGCGGTACAGACTGCCGCCCCGCCAATGTTCGTCCGGCGCCCGGCCGTCCGCCGGCCGTCCGCGGCGTTCGTCCCGCCCACCCGCCGGCCGACCGTCAACACAATGACATGCGCAGGCCACACCCGTCAATGCCATGACGGTCCGCCGAACGCAGCACGGGGCGGGGGTTCGGGGACCATGGTGTCTTCTTGATAGGCAAGTCGCTTATTTACAGTAGTTTACATGTGGAATGGCCACGTGATGGTCGGCGGCGGTCGCGTCCGTGAAGAGCTGGCACATCATTTGCTAGATCGTCTTCCAGGCGTGGCGGCTGCCGCCTTCCCGGCAGGCAGCGCCGCGCGGGACCGATTGTCCCGGAGGCGACCATCATGAAGACGCAGGCAGCCGACGGCAGGGATCACGACCGCATCGCCGCGGGCGTGCCGTTCGTGGAAGCGATGGCCCGGCGCATGGCTTCTTCCATGCCGAACTCGATAGACGTCGGCGACCTCGTGCAGGACGGCATGATCGGGCTCATCGACGCGGCCCACCGGTTCGACGAGCGGCGCGGCATCAAGTTCGAGACGTTCGCGGAGCGCCGTGTCCGCGGCGCGATGATCGACGCCATGCGCCGCGACGCCTGGCCGCGCGGGATTCGCAAGGTCAGGCGCGAGCTCGAGGCGGCCCGCGAGAAGCTGCGTCACGAGACCGGCAGCGAGCCCTCGCTCGCGGACCTCGCGCAACACATGGGATGCGACGAGGCAGCGCTGAGCCGGACCATCGTCCGCATCAAGGCGATCGAATCGACGTCGCCCCTCGCCTCCGTCGACCCCGGGCAGGGCGCCAACCTGCCTCCGGTCATGATGCCGCCGGAGCAGCCGAGGCCGGATCGGGTCTGCGAGCAGGGCGACATCGCCAGGCGGGTGCGGGACGCCATCAAGGCCCTGCCCGCCCGCGAGCGGAAGGTCATCGGCCTCTACTACTACGGCGACGTGACGATGAAGGAGATCGGCAGCGAGATCGGGGTGAACGAGTCCCGGGTGTCGCAACTGCACGCGCGCGCGGTGCAGCGCCTCCGCAAGGAGCTTGGCCCGGACCTCGATCCCAGGGCGATGGCCGCGACGACGACCGGCGGGAGACCGGCGGTCCGCGGCCGGCGGCGCCTGAACATGGCGAAGGCCCGGGTGCCCGCCGCCCCCCGCAGGTCGAACGCCGCGTGACCTACCTCATCACCTCGAGGGCCATGCGGAGCAGGTCGCGGCGCCGGAACGGCTTGGCCAGCCATCGGCATCCGCTCTCGACGAGGAAGCGCTCGGCGTCGGTGCCCGCCACGTCGCCGGTGACGAAGATCACCCGGCGGGCCAGCGAGGGGTTCCTCTCGCACAGCCACCGGTAGAACGCGCGTCCGTCGAGCCGCGGCATCTTCAGGTCGCAGATGACGAGATCGAAGGGCTGGGCCTCGACACACGCGAGCGCCTCCTCACCGTCGGCGGCGCGCTCCACGCGGTAGCCGGCGTCGGCCAGCGAGTCGGCCACCGCCGCCGCGAGGGCCGGCTCGTCCTCCACGAGCAGGATGCTGGCGCCGGCGGTCGGCGCGGGGTGGAGGGTCGCCGCCGGCGCCGCGCGGGACACCCCGGCGCGGGCGGGGAACGACACGAAGAACGACGCGCCGTCGCCGGGCGTCGACTCCACCCGAATCCGCCCTCCGTGTTCCTGAACGATGGCGTAGGCCACGGTCAGCCCGAGCCCGGTGCCCTTGCCGATCGCCTTGGTGGTGAAGAAGGGATCGAAGATCCGGTTCCGGACGTCCTCCGGAATCCCCGGCCCGTCGTCGTTGATCTCCAGCGTGACCATGTCCTGCCCCTCGTCGTACCAGCTTCGGGCGACGAGCGATCCGCGGCCGTTGGCGGCGAGCATCGCCTGCTCGGCGTTGATGATCAGGTTCAGCAGCACCTGCTTCACCTGGTGGGGGTCGGAGAAGATGGGCGGCAGCCCGCCGGCGAGGGCGTCGAGGGTCGAGATGTTCGACACCCGTTGCTCGTAGGCGCGCGAGGCCAGGGTGTCGTGCACGATCTCGTTCATGTCGACGAACGCGCGCGTGGTGTTGCGCTTGCGGGCGAACGTCAGCAGGTTCCGCACTATCTTGGCCGCCCGCTCGGCCTCGCCGAGAATCGTCTCGACGCCGCGCTTCGTCTCCGCTTCCACGGGGCGCGCCGCCAGGCGCTCGGCCCACGTCAGGATGGTCGCCAGCGGGTTGTTGAGCTCGTGGGCCACGCCCGAGATGGTCTGACCCAGGGCCGCCATCTTCTCCGACTGCACCAGCTCGTACCCCGGGTCGCGCCCCTGCGCCTCTAGCTTCCGCCGCTCGCTGACGTCGCGCACGAGGGCGTCGAGTCGCGGCGGAGGCGAGTCTTCCGCCGCGTGCAGGGCGGCGGTGACCTCGACCCACATCGGGCCGCCGTCGACCCGTCGGAGACGAACGAGGTAGTTGCTGACGGCGCCGTCGCGGCGCAGCCGCGCGATGAAGTCGGCGCGGGCCCGGTCGTCCAGGAACCGCTCGGCCGCGAAGGGCCGCACCCGGTCGTCGGGCTCGTCCCGGTCGAACCCGAACATGAGCTTCAGGTGCGGGTTGGCGCTCAGCGTTTCGACGCCGGCGGCTTCGAGGGCGCCGACGTAGATGCCCTCGGGGATGGACTCGTACAGCCGGGCGAGCAGTTCCGCCGGAGGACGGGAGGAACCGCGGGGGCCCATGCGGGATCGTGGCGGTGGGGCGCCGCCCGGGTACGGGTCACCTGGACCGCGGACGTACCCGGGCGGTCGGGATGTCAGTTGCCGCGCGGCGCGGGGGGCGTCGGCGTGGCATAGGCGGACTGGGACGCGTACTTGTTCATGACCCCGTCCTGGATGTCCGAGGGCGAGGCGCCGAGGGCATGCATCTGCATCGCGTCACGCGCGACAGCAAGGCAGTGCGATCAGGTCATGCCGTGGATGTCCCACTCGGTCACGGCCCCGTTCGGAGCCCGCGACTCGACGAAACAGTCCGTGTTCCCCACGTGCCCGTCGGTCTGGCCGCAGCCACAGTAGCAGGGCACGTAATCGAGCACGTCCGGGTTCCGGGCCGCGAACACGTAGGCCTGCCTCATCAGGTCGGCGGGGCCGGCCGTCTGCGGCACGTAGGGAAGCGGCGGCATCGGCAGCCCCTCGAGGTCCTCGCTGCTGAACTGCGGGGCCGACGCCGGCCTGCCGGCGCCCGCCGCGGTCCCGGCCGACGCGGTGGAGGATGCGGGGGCCGCCGGTGCGTCGCCGGCCTGCTCGGGAGCCACCGAGGCCCGGTCACCCCCCAACAGGAAGAGGGCCCCGGCGCCGGCGACCGCGACGACGGCGAGAGCGATCAGCGCCCACCGCCCGCCGCTCGAGCGGGGCTCGGCCGGGGGGGGCGCGGGAGGAGGCTGCCTGGGCAGCTTGCGACGTTGCTTGGAAGCCATTGGCGCATTCTATCAGAAGGAGATGCGCCGTCGCGGTCCCGCCTACTGCTGTGCGGGGCCGAGGGCGAAGGTCATGCGGCCGTCGAGCGCGATCCTGCCGTCGTCGGTCTTTGCGATGCCGTGCAACTGGCCCATGCGGCTGCGCAGGCGCTTCACGCTGACCTCGATGTGCACCACGTCGCCGGGGCGGGCCGGGTGGCGATAGCGCACGCGCTCGATGCCGACGATGTAGATGAGCTTCTCGCGGTTCTCCGGCTTCGAGAGGATCAGGATCGCGCCCACCTGCGCGACCGCCTCGGTCAGGATCGTCGGCGGCAGCACCGGGCGCTCACGGGGCCGGCGCGTCAGGTACCGTTCGTTCAGGGAGACGTTCTTGATGCCGACGATGCGCTTGTCGACCTCGAACTCGGTGATGCGGTCGACGAGGAGGAACGGATAGCGATGGGGGAGGATCCGCTCGATGGCGGTGTAGTCGAGCGGCAGGCTCAACGGCTCCATCGGGCGTCGTGTCAGGACGACCCCGGCGAGACGGTCCCGGTCGCCGGGACGGAACCGGTCGTGTCGTGAGTGCCGGTGGCGGCGGGGAGCGACTCTGCCGCCGGGGCGTCGGCGGGCAGCAGCGGCGCCAACTGCGCGGCGACGATCGAGGCGGTCGCCTGAACCGCGTCGCTCGACTCCCAACCCTCGCGCAGCTCGGCCGAGAGCACGCCGATGCAGCGCTCCGACACCATCAGCGGTGCGACCAGGGCGCCGGCGCCCGACCCTTCCGCCTCGACGACCTGAATGCGCCTGGTGGTGAACGCGGTGGACGTCGGGTTGGTCCCGGCCTGCGGAATCGAGCCGATGCGCTCCAGGGTCCCCGGGGCGTACCCGTGCCCCAGGGCGGGCTGAAGCGCCCGCGCGTTCTCGTTTCTGACCCAGATGATGAGGCCGCTGGCGTTCATCAGCGCCGCGGTCCGCGCCAACAGGCCGGGCAGTTGATCCCGGTTCGTCAGGTTGCTGAAATCCGTGCACAGCGCCGCGGTGGCGGCGAGATCCGGCGCCGCCGCCGCGGGCCGCTTCCGCACCGGTTCCCCGGCGGGCGCCGAGGGGGCCGATGCCTCCACCGCGTGCCCACTGTCGACCGGGGGCAGATCGAGCTCGTCGTCGCCCGAATCGGCGTCCAGCGACAACAGCGAGAGTCCGTTGGTCTCGGGGACGTGGTACTCGCCGTCGTCGGGGGAAGGACCGTCCCGTTCCGAGGAGGCGCCCGACGGCGCGAGCACCAGCATCGACAGGACGATGACGACCACGGCCGTCCACATCATCCTCGACTGGCTCGCCCGCGCGGTGCTCATCACGTCGAGACGCGACGTGCGCTCTTCCTGCTGGGCCGCCTGCACGTGCGCGCCGGCGCGCTCGACCAGCTCGAATCCCCGCGTGAAGATCAGGTCCGATGCCTGCAGCGGTTGCTCGGAGCCGACGTACCCGCGGGCTTCCTCGTCGAGGTCCCGGATGTCGCCGACCGCCGCGACCGCATCGTTCAGGGCCGCGAGGGTGTCCGGGTTCGAAACCTGCCGCTTGAGGTTGTCGAGGCTGTCGAGGACCGCCTGGAGATGGGTCTCCACCCGGGAGGCCCAGTACTCGCCGTCCTGACCGTCCGCGACATAGGCCTGCTGGGCGCTCCTCAGCTCGGCGAGCGTGAGCTTGAGGGTCCAGCCGAGGTCGGTGAAGACCCACTCCCCGCCCTGCTCGTCGGCGAGGGCGGCGTTCGAAAGGCGGATCTGGTTACCCGCGAAGCCCAGCGTCGCGAGTGCCAGGATGACGACAACGGTGCGAACCAGGCGGCTCCCCATAATTGGGAGGTTACTATACCACCGTTGGTCCGGTGGTCGTGCGCAACGGCGCACGCCACGGGCGGCGGTACTTCGCTCGCCGTGACGGCGGGGTCGCGGAACGGGCTCTGACAGTGCGGTCTCCGGTTGCGTTCATCATCAATCCGGTTGCGGGGTCGTCGCGGCGCGGGAGCGGGCCCGCCGATCTCATCCACGCGATCCGGCGCCGCTGCGCCGCCGCCGGCGCCGACCACGAGGTGGCCTTCACGGAGCGGCCCGGTCACGGCCGCGAGCTCGCGGCCGCCCTCGCGGGGCGCGGCTTCTCCCCCGTGGTCGCGTGGGGAGGGGACGGCACCGTCAACGAGGTGGCCTCGGCGCTGATGCGCGGGGACGCGGTGCTGGGCATCGTGCCGGCGGGGTCGGGCAACGGCCTGGCGCGCGAGCTCGGCATCAGCCTCCGGCCCGGGGAGGCGATCGAGACGGCGTTGCGCGGCCGCGACCGCGTCATCGACGTGGGAGAGCTGGCCGGCCGGCCCTTCGTGAACCTCGCGGGGGTGGGGCTGCCGGCGTCGGTGGCCGACCTGTTCGCCCGCCTGTCCGGCCGCGGGCTGGCCGGCTACGTCCTGGCGACGGCGCGTCGGCTCGTCCGCTACCGCAGCCGGCGGTACACCCTCGTGACGGAAGGACGCGCGATCGAGCGGAGGGCCCTGCTCATCGAGGTGGCCAACGGCCGGCAGTACGGCAACGGGGCGGTGATCGCGCCGCGCGCGCGACTCGACGACGGCCTCCTCGACCTCGTGTCGGTCGACCCGATCAGCCTCGCGCGGGCCGCGTGGGGCCTCTGGCGCCTCTTCGACGGCACCGTCGACCGGCACCGCTACGTGCACTGCTCGCGGGTCGCCGGGGTGACGATCTCCGCCGAACGGCCGCTCCGGTTCCACGTCGACGGAGAAGCGGTGCAGGGCGGGTGCACGCTGTCCGCCACGATTCATCCGAAGGCGCTGCGGGTCCGGGTGCCGGCGGCCGCCGGCGGATGATCCGCGGTCGCGGCGGGCCGGCTACCAGTCCCAGGCGTTCGACGCCTCGTCCCAGAACGCGTAGCACTCCTGCGCGAGGCCCGTGGCGTAGAACGCCTCGGGGAGCGTGTACATCGAGCCCATCATCTCGACGAGCTCTCCGTCCCGGTACCAGGACGACACCACGTGGCCCTCGAGCGGCCGGCCGTCGTTCTCGACCATCTCGGTCGACTCGATCCGTATCCGCCACGCGGCGATCCTGTCCTGGCCGTCCGGGCCCACGAAGTCCGGGCCCATGAAGGTGATCTCGTTGCCGTCGTGCTCGAAGTCGGTGACGCCGTCGACCGCCGCGATCTGCTCCCCGAACGAGCTCACGAGGTTGACCTCGCCCGGCTGCATGGCGCACGCCGCCAGCACCGGGACCGCGACCAGCAGCAGGCTCGGAAGGCGTTCAGTCACGACCTTGTCCCTTCTCGTTCGCCGCCCCGCATCTCGTCTGCGGCACAGGGCGCGCGGACTCACCCCACCGCGTCGGGCGGCTTGCCCTAGTCGCCGGCGTCGGCGATCCGGGCGTCCGACCGGGGCCGCAGAATCGCGTACGTGGGCAGGCCGATGCCGTCGAGATGCCTCAACACGTCCCCGGCCGGCGAGGCGTCGAGGTCCTCCGCCTGGAACTTCACCTTCACGTAGTCCTCGAGCCCGGCTTCGACCTCCGGGGCCTTGAGGGTCGTGCGGTCCATGGTGAGGCAGTTCTTGCACCACGTGGCCCACATGTCGACGAGCACCAGCTTGTCCTCGGCCTTCGCCGCCGCGAGGCCCGCGCCGAGCGATGCGTGCCAGCCTTCTTCCAGCAGCGCCTGCACGCTGCTCGCGACCTCGTCGGGATCGACCCAGCGCTGCGCGAACAGTCCGTAGCCGATGTAGCCGTAGTACACCGCGGTGCCGAGGATGAACACGCCGAAGGCGTGCTTGACGTGGACCATCCAGGCGCCCGGCTTCGGCATCCACGACAGCCCCGCCCCCGCGATGGGCCACGGCAGGGCCATCCCGATGCCGAGGACGAACGGCAGCGCCAGCGCGATTGTGGTGCCGGTGCCGTAGAGGTTGCTCGAGAACACGATGACCTGGATGACCACCGGCGCCACGCACGCGCCGGCCAGCAGGGCGGCCACCGCGCCCATGCCGAACGCGACCAGGAACGAGCCGGCCCGGTTGGCATCCCCCGCGAACCGGGACTGCAGCCGGGAAAAGTCGATGGCGAGGACATCGAACATCGCCAGGCCGAGGACCACGAAGAGGGCCGCGATGCCGACGTTGAACCAGGGAGACGCGTTGATGGTGCCGAACGAGCCCGCGGTCAGGATGACCACGAGGCCCAGGCCCCCGTAGACGAGGGCCATCGCGGCGCCGTAGGCGCCGCCGAGGGCGAAGCCCCGCAGGCGGGAGCCGGCCTTGGCGCCGGCGCCGATGATGGCGAGGTTGATGGGGATCATCGGCAGCACGCAGGGGGTCAGGTTCAGGGCGAGGCCGCCGACGAGTATCAGCAGCAGGATTGCCAGCGGTCCGCGGCCCTCGAACCAGCCGCGCTCGCCCTCGCCCGACTCCGAGGCCGCCATGAAGTCGAGAAACGCCTCGGTGCCGAGGTACCCCCCGGTGCTGCCGAGCACCTCGAAGTCCTCGAGGGCGGCCATCACCGACAGGTCGTCGAGGACCGGGGCGGGCGCCGCGGGCGGTGGCGTCGGCGCGCCCCCCCCGGGGTCGGCCATCGTCAGGCCGGCGAACAGATCCGGGCGCACCGTGGCCAGCGGCCGACCGTCGGGCGCCACCGTCACCGAGAACTCGACGGGCTCGTTCGTGGGGTTGAAGCACATCCGGTCGTTGCAGGCCTGGTAGCGCAGCGTGCCGGGGATGGTGTAGGCGCCGGGGGCCAGGGAGGCGTCGACGCGCAGCGCCGCCCCGATGGTGAACTCCTCCTCGAACACCGCGAGCGGCTCTTCCACCCCGACCTGCTCGAGCAGAATGGCCTCCGGGAAGGCCACCCCTTCCAGGGTGAACCCCTCGGGGGGATCGAGCCTCAGCACCGTCGGAATCAGGAGGTCGTCGAGCGGGGCGTCGGAATTGACGTGATAGCCGGGGTCGAGGGCGATGTCGAGCCCCACCCGGGCCGTCGTGCCCGCATGGACCGCGTCGGTCTCGCTGGCCGGGTCGATCAGCACGGTCGGCGGCTGGGCCAGGCCGGAACCCGCCAGGCCGGAGAGTAACAGCGTCAGGACGGGTCCTGTCCAGCCGCGGAACGAGATTGTCGAGCTCACGGTTGCCTCCCATGCACCCCGGGGCGCACCGTCATCATATCGCCGTCGACGGTGCGGGCGGTCTCTCCCGTATCGTACCCGCGACCGTCCGCCCGTTCGGCGAATCGGCGCGATACCCGTCCCGCCGGAGCCCTGCGCCCGCGGTTCCGGAGTCTGCGCCTCGGTGTCGAAGCGGTGCCGGGGCCGCGGGCAGACCGCTCGCCCGCCCATCGTCGCCTTCGGCTCCGCTGGGCGCCCAACCAACCCTACAGGAGTCCGCGCCGCTCCACGGCGCAGACGCCTACCGGTCGATGTTCGCGAGCGCCATGCGGTCGCGGTTCACCGACACGCGCCGCACCCGTCCCCGCGCCGGCAGGCGGTGCTCGGTCACCCGATCGATCACGGGAACCACGATCGACTCTTCCTCCCCCGACCGGTACTGCACCGTCACCGTGACCGGGAGATCGAAGAGCCGTTCGCTCAGTTGCTCGAACCGCAGCAGGACCTCCTCCCCGCCGCCGGTCCTCTCGATACGGGAAGAGAACCGCACCTCGGGCAGCGCCGCCTCGTGGATCCAGCGATCGAAGAACCGGCTCAACGACCGTCCCGCCTCGATCTCGAACGCCAACTGCAGCGCGTCGGTGCCCGCCTTCCGGAACCGCCACTCGTGGTAGAAACGGCGCAGCCCCGCGAAGAACGCGTCGTCTCCCACCAGCCGGCGCAGCATGTGCAGCACCATCGCGCCCTTGTTGTAGACCAGGGCCCGGAAGACCCGCGGGTCGCGCTCGAGGTGGCCGAGGCGGTAGCCGAGATAGACCGGCCCCTCGTCGGAGTGCCGCATCGCCCAGCTCCGCATCCGCTCGATGATGTCCTGGAAGACGTCGGGCCCCTCGTCGTGCTCCGCGTAGAGGGCGGCGAAGTACTGGGCCAGCCCCTCGCTCAGCCACTGCTCGTGGTAGTTCTTCCACCCGACCGCCTGTCCCCACCACTGGTGCGCGATCTCGTGGGCGAGGAAGAAGGGCGGGAAGCCGGTGAAGACCGCCGGATCGGTCTGCCAGGTGACGACCGCGCCGGGCTGCCGGGGCAGCTCGTGGTTCATCAGGGCGAAGTAGGCGGGGCTGTGCCCGCCGGGGAGGCGGCTGTCGGTGAGGGCCAGGGTCATCGAGGGGTACGGGATGTCTCCGAGGACGGACGCGTAGAAGGCGGCGATGTCCGCGGCGCGCTCGGCCGTCTCGTCGATGTCGTCCGCGCTCCGCGGCGTGCCGTGGGCGCCTACCGCGAGGGTGCCGTAGAAGACCCCCCCCTCGACCTGCGCGGCCGCCGGCCGGGGCGCGGGGTCGTCGAGCCGGATCTGCCGGATCGGCGAGGTGTGCTCGTCGAACCGGGAGACGACCGCCGACAGGTAGCGCGCGGGCTGGAGGGCCGTGAACGAGAACTCGCGGCGTCCGCCGCCCGCTGCGCCGTCCGCCAGCGGCGGGTTGGTGCCGGCCGGGACGCCGCTCGCCACGACGCCCCACCCCGGCGGCACCGACAGATCGAGGGTCGCGGTGGCGTAGTCGGTGACCAGCGACTGCGGGTACCAGTAGCTGCGGTTGCTGTAGATGTAGCGGGGCTCCCCGATGCCGAACAGCCGCTCGCGGTCCTCGAGCCGCACCGTCTGCCTCCCGATCCAGTTCTCGTCGAGCTCCTGCGCCGCGAGATCGCCCTCGTAGGTCACCGTCACCGTGAACTCGCTACCGCCGGCGACCTCCTCGGGCAGGTTGATCACGAGGTTGTTCTGCCCGTTCATCCGGAAGAAGAGCAGGGGGCCGAACTCGTTCGAGGTGACCGAGCGCACCGCGAGCTCGTCGGCCAGGCGCAGGCTGAACGACGTGATCGGCAGCCCCTTCACCCGCACCGCGAGGCGGGTGGTGCCCACGATGCGGCACTCGACGAACTCGCGCCTCGCGCGCAGCCGCTGCTGGGTGAAGCCCAGGGGCTCGAACGACGCCGTGACCTCGTAGTCCAGGATGTCGAGCGACAACGAGTCGTCGTCCCCGAAGTAGCGTCCCCGGGTCGCGCGCTTCCGGGCGGACGCGTACAGCGAGATGATCCGGTTCGTCTCCCGTTGGAACAGGGAGATGTCCTCCGGCTGCCGGACCGACTGCGCGTAGGTCAGCGTGCCGCGCCGCCGGGTGCGGACTTCCGCGAGAAAGTCGCCGCGTCCCGGCGGGAGGGACCAGACGCGGTCGCTGATGTCCGACAGGTCGAGGGTGAACGACAACGGAACGAACTCGTCGAGCACCACCTCGGCGTCGCGCAGGGTGCCCCGCTCCACTCCACGCGCCCGCAGCGCGCCGGTCGACACCCGGGTCCGGAACGCGTCCGGGTGCAGCCGGACGAAGGCCGTCTCGAACTCCGCCTCCAGCGTTTCGCGCCCGCTGAAGATCTCCACCTGCCCGCGTTCCGCCTCCGGCTGCGGCGCGAAGCGCATGACGCCGTCGCCGAGAAGCACGAGGCCGGTGACGCCCTCGTCCGTCTCGGCCACGAACACCGACCCCTCGTCCAGCGTCAAGGTGAGGTCCTCGGCGGTGACGACGAGGTCGTCGGCGGCGTACTGCGTCGTAGGGGTGAGACGCAGGTCGCGAAGGTTGTCGATCGAGTCGACGGCGTCCTGGTCGAGAATGCGCCACCCCCGGCCCGCGTCTTCGCGGACCACGTCGAGCCGCCACGTCGCGAGCCGGCCGCGCGCGCCCGACTCCAGGAACAGCTCGACCATCACCCGGAAGCCGTCGCCCTCGGGATGGCCGTCGAGCGCGGCCTCGAAACGGGGCGTCGCGGTGACCCGGTCGACGCCGGGCCGCACCTGCTCGTTCGCGAACCGCACGGTCGCGTCGCGGTCGGCCGCCGGCGACGCCAGGGCGACGTAGGCGCCGGGGTCGCCGGACAGCATCGCCGCCTCCAGCGCCTCGACGAGCGGTTCATAGCCGGCGGTGGCCCCCGCGCCGTCGGCGACCGGTTGCGCGCCGCCCGGATGCGAGAGCAGAAGCAGGAGCCCCGCCGCGCCGAGCAGTCGACAGGAGTTCATGGCTGATTCACCCCGAGTCTCATCTTATATCCGAATCGAGCCTGGAATCCGGTCGTTTGCGCCGGGACCGGCGGGTTGCGCCCCTGCGGGTGCAAGCGGCGTCGTTCCGCCGCGGCCGCGGGCCGGAGCGGGGCCGGCGGAGGGGCCGCGATCGCGGTGATATGCTCCCGGGCATGGCGATTCGTACCGAGCTCACGCTGCGGCTGGAGAACTCGCCCGGGGCGCTGGCGCGGCTGTGCCAGGCCCTGCGCGACGAGAAGGTCAACATCCTCGCCCTGGGCCTCGACGCGTCCGGTGTCGTTCACCTCGTCCCCGACAATCCGGTCCACGCGGCGGGGCTGCTGCGCGGGCGCGACTACGCGGTCGACGAGCGGGAAGTGCTGTACGTCACGGTGCCCAACGGCCCCGGCGCGCTGGCCTCGGCCACCCGCATGCTGAGCGCCGCCGCCGTGAACATCGACTACGCCTTCGCGTCGGCCCTCGCCGATCACGACATGGCCGCGGTGGTGGTCGGCGTCGACGACGCACAGCGCGCCTCGACCGCGGCCGGCATGTGAAACCCGGGCGGGAACGGGCGGCGCCACCCCGGTCCACGCCGGCGGGCAGACGTGGAACCCGCGCGCGCGGGAAGCGGATTGAGACATGCGCCTCCACATAGAGACGATGGACGCGGTGCTCGTCGACTACGACCACGACGGCCGGGTCGAGCTGCACGGCGAGGGCTGGTCGTCGCCGACGTTGCAGGAGCGCCGGGCGATCCTGCACGCCGCGCAGATGGAGATCGAGCGGCTCCAGGACCTCGTGCTCGCGCTCGAGGACGAAGCCGGCGACTGAGTGACCGCGCACCCCTGCGCCTGACGGCTCCAGTATTCGTGCAGCGTCTTCAACTCGTCACGCCGACGGGCTGCCCGCAGTGCGTCTGAACGGTCTGGTGGTTGTCATTTCATCGTCGTCCGGATCGTCCGCCGGGGGGTTCGGCTCGACGTCGAACCGCAGGGTCTCGCCGTCGAGGCCGATGCGCACCGTCCCCCCGTGCTCCAGGCGGCCGAAGAGGATCTCGTCGGTCAGGGGGTTGCGCACCTCGGTCTGGATGAGGCGGGCGAGGGGGCGGGCGCCGTAGGTGGGGTCGTAGCCCTTCCCGGCGAGCCAGGCGCGGGCGGCGGGCTCGAGGGTGATGGCGACCCGGCGCTCGGCGAGCTGGGTCTCGAGCTGCAGGATGAACTTCTCGACGATGGTCTCCACCACGCCCGGGGCGAGGCTGTCGAAGGTGACGATGGCGTCGAGGCGGTTGCGGAACTCGGGGCTGAAGGCGCGCTCGATGGCCGCCTTCGTGCGGCCCTTGCCGCTCTTCGCCCGGTCGTCGCCGAACCCGATGGGCGTCGCGCTCGCCTCCCGCGACCCGGCGTTCGACGTCATGATGACCACGACCTGGCGGAAGTCGGCCTTGCGGCCGTTGTTGTCGGTCAGGGTCGCGTGGTCCATCACCTGCAGCAGGATGTTGTAGACGTCGGGGTGGGCCTTCTCGATCTCGTCGAGCAGCAGCACCGCGTAGGGATGGGCGCGGACCGCGTCGACGAGCAGGCCCCCCTGCTCGAAGCCGACGTAGCCCGGCGGGGCGCCGATGAGCCGCGCCACCGCGTGCTTCTCCATGTACTCGCTCATGTCGTAGCGGATGAACTCGTTCCCGAGGTGGATGGCGAGCTGCTTCGCGAGCTCGGTCTTGCCGACGCCGGTGGGGCCGGTGAAGAGGAAGCAGCCGGCGGGGCGCTCGGGCTGCCCGAGCCCCGCCCGCGCGCGCTTGATCGAGGTCACCACCGCCGCCACCGCGTCGTCCTGGCCGAACACCACCCGGCGAAGGGCCTCGTCGAGGGTGCGCAGCCGCTCCTTGTCCGACGCCGTCGCCTGCTTTTCGGGAATGCGGGCCATGCGCGCGATGACGCGCTCGATGTCGGCCGCGCTGACGCGGGGTAGCGGCGCGTCGGCCTCCGCCGTCTCGTTCGCCCCGCCCGCCGAGGCGGCGCCACTCCCGGCCGCTTCCGCCGGCGCCGGGACTCTCGCCGCGGTGTCCACTGTCTCTTCCGCCCCGCCCGCGGTTGCCGCGGGCGTCGCAACCTCCTCTTCCGCCGGCGCCGGGGCGCTGCCGCTCGCGTCGGCCTCTGCTTCGGCCGGCGCCGAGGCCCTGGCGCCCACCGCCGAGCCCGCCGCCGTCGGGTTGGCCGCCGCGTCGGGCCCGACGACGGTGATGCCCGCGCCCGCCTCGTCGAGCACGTCGATGGCGCTGTCCGGCAGGCGCGAGTCGCGCAGGTGCCGCCGGGCCAGCTTCGCCGCCGCGCGCAGGGCGCCGTCGGTGAACGTCACCCGGTGGTGCTCCTCGTAGCGCGAACGCAGCCCGGTCAGGATCTCGACCGTCTCGTCGACGCTCGGCTCCTCGAGGACCACGCGCTGCAGCCGGCGCGCCAGCCCCCGGTCGCGCTCTATCTGCTTGAACTCGTCGAACGTCGTCGACCCGATGAGCCGGAGGTCGCCGGCCGCCAGCAGCGGCTTGATCAGCATCGCGAGGTCCATGGTGCCGCCGGTGGTGGCCCCCGCCCCCACCGTCGCGTGGACCTCGTCGATGAAGAGGATGGGCAGCGGCCGCGCCGCGAGGGCGTCGACGACGGTCTTGAAGCGCTCCTCGAAGTCGCCCCGGAACCGGGTGCCCGCGAGGAGGGCGGCGGTGTCGAGGGCGAAGATCTCGGCGCCGTGGAGGCGCGCGGGGACGTCGTCGTCCAGCAGCCGGCGCGCCAGCCCTTCCGCCAGCGCGGTCTTGCCCACGCCGGCGTCGCCGACGAAGACGGGGTTGTTCTTGCGCCGACGGCACAGGATCTGCAGGGTGCGCCGCAGCTCGTCCAGGCGTCCGATGAGCGGGTCGAGGCGGCCCTGCCGGGCGCGCTCGGTCAGGTTGACGGCGAAGGCCGCGAGGGGGTCGCGGGCGGGGGCGGGGCCGTCGCCCGTCTTCCCCGCCGGCACCGGCTCCGCACACGGCTCGCCCTTGCCCGACGGGGCCTTCGAGATGCCGTGCGAGATGTAGTTCAGGACGTCGAGCCGGGAGATGTCCTGCGCCTGCAGCAGCTCGGCCGCATACGAGTTCGGCTGCTGGAGGATGGCCGCGAGCACGTCGCCGAAACGGACCTCGTCCTTGCCCGCGCTCTGGACGTGAAGCACCGCGGTCTGCAGCACGCGCTGGAACGCCAGGGTCTGCTGCGGCTCGCGCTGCCGGCCCTTCTTCGACTGCTCGAGGCCGTCGAGGAACGTGTCGAGCGAGTGCCGCAGGGCCGGCAGATCGGCGCCGCACGCGGTGAGGATCTTCTCGCCCTCGGGGTCGTGGGCCAGCACGTAGAGCAGGTGCTCGAGGGTCAGGTGCGTGTGCCGGCGCACCGTCGCCTCGCGGTACGCGACGTTCAGGATCAGCTCGATGGCGGCGCTGAACATGGGGCCGGTCCCGTCACTCCTCCTCGAGGACCGCCTGCAGGGGGAACCCCTCGCGCTTGGCGAGGGCCCGGGTGGTGGCCACCTTGGTCTCGGCGATCTCGTGGGTGTAGGTGCCGCACCGTCCGCGACCCTGCGTGTGGACCTGCATCATGACGCCGTAGGCCTCGGCCGGGCTCTTGTCGAAGACCGACTCCAGCACCTGCACGACGAACTCCATCGTCGTGTAGTCGTCGTTGAGCAGGGTGACGTGGAAGCGGGTCGGCTCGCGGGTCTTCCGGCGGGTCTCGTCGAGGACGCCGTGGCCGGTGCGTGGATCTTGCGCCATTCTCCTGCCATCAGACTATGGAGACGGCGGCGGCGTCAAGGCGGGGTGGGGTAAGATCCCGCTCCCATGCCAACGATCGCGCGCGGCATCACCTGCACCGACCTGAACTTCCTCGGCCAGCCCCGGGTCATCGCCACCGCCGTCCTCCAGGACGCCGGCGGTGCCGCCCTCGTGGACCCCGGCCCGTCGACGTGCCTCGACACCCTGCGCGCGTCGCTCCGCGAGCAGGGCATGGCGCTGGCCGACGTCCGGACCATTCTCCTCACCCACATCCACCTCGATCACGCGGGGGCGACCGGCACCTTCGTTCGCGAGAACCCCGACATCCGGGTCTACGTGCACGAGGCGGGGGCGCCGCACATGGTCGACCCCGCCAAGCTGCTGCACAGCGCGGGGCGGCTCTACGGCGACGACATGGAGCGGCTGTGGGGCGAGTTCCTGCCCGTGCCCGAGGGGAACGTGCACGTCCTCGCCGGCGGCGAGCGCCTCACCGTGGGCGACCGCGAGCTCGAGGTCGCGTACACGCCGGGGCACGCGTCCCATCACGTCAGCTTCCTCGACCGCGCGAGCGGAGTGGCGTTCGTCGGCGACACCGCGGGGGTGCGGGTCGGCCCCGAGCGCTTCGCCCTGCCCCCGACGCCGCCCCCCGACATCGACCTCGACACGTGGAAGGCCAGCATCCGGCGCATCGCCGACTGGCAGGCGGACACGCTCTTCGTCACCCACTTCGGCCCGCACGAGGACGCCGCCGACCAGCTCGCGGGCCTCGTCGAGCACCTCGACGGGCTGGCCGCGGTGGCGCGCGCCATCATCGACGAGGACGTCCCCGCCGAGGAGCGCGCGGACCGGTTCGTCGCCGACACCCGGCGCTACCTGATGCGTCACATGCCCGAGGCGCAGGCCGCCCTCTACGACATGGCCGCCCCGTTCTCGATGTGCTGGCTCGGGCTCGCGCGCTACTGGAAGAAGCAGGGCTTGGGCGCGCGCTGATCGGGACGACAGATGCAGCTCGGCTTCATCGGACTCGGGACCATGGGGCGCCCGATGGCGCTCCACCTGATGAACGGCGGCCACGGCATGGCGGTGTTCGTCCGGCGCGCCGAGGCGGCGCGTCCCCTCGCCGACGCGGGGGCGGCCGTCTGCCCCACCCCCGCCGCGGTGGCCGGGCGCAGCGAGGTCGTCTTCACCATGGTGACGGGGACCCGCGACGTCGAGCAGGTGCTCCTCGGCCCGGAGGGCGTCGTCCACGGCGCGCGCCCCGGCAGCCTCGTCGTCGACATGAGCACCATCGATCCCACCGCCACCCGGGCCATCGCGGCCCGGCTCGGCGAGCGCGGGGTAGACATGCTCGACTCGCCGGTGTCGGGCGGGCCGCAGGGCGCGCGCGACGCGACGCTGACCATGATGGTGGGGGGGGCGGCGGCCGCGCTCGAGCGCGCGAAACCGCTGTTCGCGCGGCTGGGGCCGAAGGTGATCCACGTCGGCGGGTCCGGCACCGGCCAGACCACGAAGGCGTGCCATCAGCTCGCGCTCCTGGTGAACGCGCTGGGCGCGGCCGAGGCTCTGGCCCTCGCCGGCCGCTGCGGGCTCGACGTCGAGCGCGTGCGCCAGGTGATGATGGGCGGCATGGCCTCGAGCCGCGTGCTCGACGTATTCGGCGCGCGCATGGCGTCGCGCGACTTCAGCGCGGGCATCGAGTCGCGGCTGTACCACAAGGACCTCGACATCGCCCTCCGCCTCGCCCACGACCGCGGCGCCGCCCTGCCCGCCGCGTCGCTGACCATGCAGTTCGTCAACGCCCTGATGGGGCGGGACCGGGGCCGCGACGACCTGTCGGCGCTGATTACCCTGATCGAGGAGATGAGTGGGGACGGGGCCGGCTCGTCGTCCAGCGTTGCCGAGTGAGGACCGGGCCGGGAGTCGTGTTCCGGGCCGATCCGCAGCCTTTGTTCCACGGTCCGCCCCGCCCGGCGTGGCCCGGTGAGCGCCCGGCCCGGATGGCCTGACCGTCCCGTCCCGCCCGAAGTCGCAGCCCGGCCGCGCGTGCGGTATCCTTTGGGCCCATGATGACCCGATTCCTGTCCGCTCTCGTGGCCGCGGCGGCCGCCGCCGTCCTCGCCGGCGCCGGCGGCGCGTCGGGCGAAGCGCCCGCGGCGGCAGGAGCGTCCGGCGTGCGGCCGGCCCAGGCGGGCGACGCCTGCGCCCGCGTCGCCGAGGCGGATCTCGGCCTGGCGCACACCACCATCACCGTCGCCGAGGCGGTCACCCCGCCGTTCACCCCGCCCGAGACCTTCTCGTCGCGCGGCTTCACCGTCGACGACGTCTCGTTCTGCCGCGTCGCGGGGACCGCGAGCCCCGAGGCCGGCTCGGAGATCCGGTTCGAGGTGTGGCTGCCGCCGGCCGACGCGTGGAACGGGCGGTTCCAGGGCATCGGCTCCGGCGGCTCGGCCGGGGCCATCCGCTATCCGCAGCTCGCCGACGCGGTCCGCAACGGCTACGCGGCGGTGGCCACCGACAACGGCCACACCAGCACGAGCGGCTTCGACGGGAGCTGGTCGCTGGGGCACCCGGTGCGCCTCGTCGATTTCGGCTACCGCGCCCAGCACGAGGCCACGGTGGCCGGCAAGGCGGCGACCCGCGTCTACTACGGCCGCCCCGCCGACTATTCGTACTTCGTCGGCTGCTCGCAGGGCGGGCACCACGCGCTGATGGAGGCGCAGCGGTATCCCGACGACTACGACGGCATCGTCGCCGGGGCCCCCGCCAACTACTGGGTCGGCCTGATGACGGGCGAGCTGTGGGCGGGCCTCGCGACCACGAGGACCCCCGGGCAGGACCTCCCCCGCGAGATGCTGCCCCTGCTCGGCGCCGCCGTGCTCGAGGCCTGCGACGCCCTCGACGGGCTCGAGGACGGTCTGATCGACGACCCCCGGGCCTGCCGCTTCGACCCCGGCGTGCTCGAGTGCGACGGCGCGGCCAGCGACGACTGCCTGACGGCGGGCCAGGTCGCGGCGGCGCGCGCCATCTACGCGGGGCCGGTGCGCCCGAGCACCGGCGAGCAGATATTCCCCGGCTACCCGCCGGGCAGCGAGTGGTTCGAGGCCCCCGACGGCCGGGGCGGCTGGGGGCGCTACTGGGCCGGCATCGAGCGCCCGGGCGGCAGCACCGCCGACTTCATGCGCTACAGCGTGTTCGAGGACCCCGACTACGACATCACCCGGTTCGACTTCGACGACGACTGGGTCCTCGCCAACAACCGGCCCCTCGGGGCCGGCGCCGACGACACCCTGGGCTCGGCCCTGAACGCCGTCGACCCCGACCTCTCGGCGTTCAAGGCCCGCGGCGGCAAGCTGGTCAGCTATCACGGCTGGGCCGACGCCCTCATCACCGGCTACTACGCCGTCGAGTACTACGAGAGCGTGATGGCGGAGCTGGGCGGCCTGGAAGAGACGGCCGACTTCTACCGCCTGTTCATGGCCCCGGGGGTCGCCCACTGCCGGGGCGGGCCGGGGCCCGACAGCTTCGACGCGGTGACCGCGCTCGAGCAGTGGGTCGAGGACGGCGTGGCGCCGGACCGGATGGTGGCGTCGAAGGTGGTCGACGGCGAGGTGACGCGCACGCGGCCACTGTGCCCCTACCCGCAGGTAGCGCGGTACACGGGTAGCGGCAGCATCGACGACGCCGCGAACTTCGCGTGCGTCGCGCCGGACTGAGGACTCGATTCGGCTGAACGCCCTCGAGGCGCGACAGCGGGCCGAGATTTGAAATGGGGCGACAGCGCCGCGCGGCGGCGGCCGGGCCCCGCCCGACGGTTTCCAGGTCGGTGAGAAGACAGTCAGGAGTGAACGAGATGCAGAGACGATCTTTCGGCGCCGTGCTGGTGCTGGCCGCGCTGGCCGTGGTCCTGTCCGTCCCCGCCGCCGCGCAGCCGGCGCCGGGCGTGCCCCGCCTGCCCGACGGCACCCCGGACCTGCAGGGGGTGTGGGACTTCCGGACCCTGACCCCGCTGCAGCGCCCCGAGGACGCGGCGGCGGAGCTGACGGCCGAGGAAGCGGCCGAGGTCGAGGCCGCGGCGGTGCAGCGCGCGGTCGAGGCCGACCGGCCGAGCGAAGTCCGCACCGAGCCGCTGCCGGCGGGCGGCGACGTGGGCGCCTACAACAACTTCTGGTTCGACCGGGGGGCGGGCGTCGTCGACGACCGCCGGACCTCGCTCATCGTCGATCCCCCCGACGGCCGCGTGCCCGAGGCGCAGCCCGGCGCGGACCGGCAGGGCCCCGGCCCCGGGGCGACGCGGCCGGTCCGGTTCCGCGTCGGCGGCATCGGCAGCGACGGCCCCGAGGACCGCGGCATCGCCGAGCGGTGCCTGCTCGGGTTCAACACCGGGCCCCCCATCGTGCCCGGCGGCTACAACCAGAACATCCAGATCTTCCAGACCGCGGACCACGTGGTCATCCTCAACGAGATGGTGCACGACTCGCGCATCGTGCCCCTCGATGGGCGCGCGCCGCTTCCCGCCGACCTGCGGCAGTGGCTGGGCAGCTCGCGGGGGCGCTGGGAGGGCGACACCCTCGTCGTCGAGACCACCAACTTCACCGCCAACACCGCCAGCTTCAACCCGTCCGTGGTGCAGTCCGTCGGCTCGGGCGAGACGCTGCACCTGATCGAGCGGTTCAGCCGCCTCGACGAGGAGACGCTGCTCTACGAGTACACCGTCGACGACCCCGTCACCTTCACGCGGCCGTTCACGGTGGCGCTGCCGATGAAGCGCGGGTCCGCGATGTTCGAGTACGCCTGTCACGAGGGCAACTACGGCATGCAGAACCTGCTGTCGGGCGCCCGGGCGGAAGAGCTGGCGGAGTCGGGGCAGTAGTCGAAGGCAGTCAGGAGCGCTAGAGATGCAGAATCGACCTTATGGCGCCGTGTTGGCACTGACCGCGCTGGCCGCGGTCCTGTCCGTTCCCGTCGGCGCCCAGCCCGCGTCCGACGTGCCCCGCCTGCCCGACGGCACCCCGGACCTGCAGGGGGTGTGGGACTTCCGGACCCTCACCCCGCTGCAGCGCCCCGACGACCGGGCGGATCAGGCCGAGCTGACGGCGGAGGAGGCGGCCGAGATCGAAGCGGCGGCCGTGCAGCGCGCGATCGAGGCGGACCGGCCGAGCGAGATCCGCACCGAGCCGTTGCCGGTGGGCGGCAACGTGGGCGGCTACAACAACTTCTGGTTCGACCGGGGGGCCGGGGTCGTCGACGACCGCCGGACCTCGCTCATCGTCGACCCCCCCGACGGCCGGCTGCCCGAGACGCGGCCGGGCGTGGAACAACAGGGCGACGGCGCCGAGCCGGCGTGGCCGGTGCGGATCCGCGTCGGCGGCATCGGCGCCGCCGGTCCCGAGGACCGCGGGGTCGCCGAGCGGTGCCTGCTCGGGTTCAACACCGGGCCCCCCATCGTGCCCGGCGGCTACAACCAGAACATCCAGATCTTCCAGACCGCCGACCACGTGGTCATCCTGAACGAGATGGTGCACGACTCGCGCATCGTGCCCCTCGACGGGCGCGCGCAGCTCCCCGACGACCTGCGCCAGTGGCTGGGCAGCTCGCGCGGGCGCTGGGAGGGCGACACCCTCGTCGTCGAGACCACCAACTTCACCGCCAACACCGCCAGCTTCGCCCCGTCCACCCGGGTGGCCATCGGCTCGGGCGAGACGCTGCACCTGGTCGAGCGGTTCAGCCGCATCGACGGGGAGACGCTGCTCTACGAGTACACCGTCGACGACCCGGCCACCTTCACGCGGCCGTTCACGGTGGCGCTGCCGATGAAGCGCGGGTCCGCGATGTTCGAGTACGCCTGCCACGAGGGCAACTACGGCATGCAGAACCTGCTGTCGGGCGCCCGCGCGGAAGAGCTGGCGGAATCGGGGCAGTAGAGACGGCCATCGCACTGGAAGCCGGCGTCCCATCCAGGGGCGTCAGAAACGCAACAGGAGACCATTCAATGAAGCGCACCACCGTTTTCGTCCTTGCATTGTTCACCGCCGCCCTCGGGCTCTCCGCCCCGGCATCGGCCCAGGACTCGGCCTGGACGACCCTGCTCGACGGCTCGTCCCTCGACGGCTGGAACCAGCTCGGCGACGCCAACTGGTCGATCGTCGACGGCGCGGCCCAGGCCGACAGCGGCGCCGGGTTCCTCGTGACCCCCGAGTCGTACGGCGACTTCGAGCTCGTCCTTCAGTACGCGGTCGAGGAGCCCGCCAACAGCGGCATCTTCATCCGCTGCGCCGACGCCATGAGCGTCACCGACCGCAACTCGTACGAGGTCAACATCTTCGACACCCGCCCGGACCAGACGTACCGCACCGGCGGCATCGTCCACATCGCCGCCCCGGCCAGCCAGGTCGACAGCCCCGGCCGCTGGAACACCTACGAGATCCGGGCCGAGGGGCCCCGGCTGCGCGTCTGGCTGAACGGCGAGCAGATGGTCGACGTCGAGGACGAGCAGTTCGCCTCGGGGCCGATCGCCCTGCAGTACGGCTTCGGCGTCGTGAAGTTCCGCAACGTGATGATCCGGGGGCTGTAGCCCCCGTCGGCGAACCGGCCGCGCAGCCCCGGTGGCTCGACCGCCCGCCGGTCGGCCATCCGGGGCCGCGGGGCCGTCCGGCAACCTGCCCGCCGGGGTGTGGCATGGAACAGGAGAACTGGGACCGGCAGCTCGTCGCGCGCCTGGCCCGCGCGCTGTCGCCGCGCGGGGAGATTCTCGAAGCCTACCTCTTCGGCTCCCGCGCCCGCGGCCGGGCGCGTCGCGACAGCGACGACGACGTCGCCGTCTATGTCGACGAGGCGCGCACCCGGGACAGCGCGTGGGGCTACCGGGCGGAGCTCACGACCGATCTCATGGTCGCGCTCGGCACCAACGACGTCGACGTCGTCGTGCTCAACCGCGCGCCCATCCTGCTGTACCACCGCGTGCTGCGCGACGGCGTGCGCGTGCTCTCGCGCGACCTGCGGGCCACGACCACCCGCGCCGGCCGAGCCCTCTCGCGCTACTTCGATTTCCTGCCGCAGCTCGACAAGATGGACGCCGCGCGGCGCCATGCCGCGTCCGCGGATCCGTCGAACGCCTGAAGCACGAAGTCGCCGACGGTGACGCCGGAGTTGGCACCGGAGGGTCGACGAACGCGAGCGTTCGACGGGGGAGAGCTCCGCAGAGCGGATACTGCGACCGTGCGGAGCGCGACGATCGAGAGCGACCGGGAGCACCCGACGTCGACCAGCGATTCGAGGGGCGTTCGCGGCCGCTACGGCCGGCAGCCAGGCGGTTGACGGCCGGCAAGGCAGGCCCGATCATCTCCCGGTGCGATGCAACAGCCGGGGCCTGCGGCTCACGACGGTGCTCGCCTTCCTGCTGGCGGCCCCGCCCGCGGGACCGGCCCGGGCGTTGGCGGCGGATGGCGAGTTCAGCATCCCCGCGCGCCGGGCGGTGCAACCCCCCGTAATCGACGGCCACGTCACCGAGCCCGAATGGCGGGGTGCGGCGCGCGCCGAGAACTTCCTGCAGTTCGAGCCGCAACGCGGCGCCCCCGCCGAGCTGCCCACCGTCGTTCATGTCCTCTACGACGACCGGTTCCTGTACGCCGGCTTCCAGGCGTGGGACCCCGAGCCGCCGCTGTCGCAGATGATCGAGCGGGACGACCCCATCTGGAACGACGACTCGGTGCAGGTCTTCCTCGACACCTTCCACGACCGGCGGACCGGCTACTACTTCATGGTCAACCGGCTCGGCACCTAGACCGACGGGCGCATCGCCGAGGACGGAGGCAGCAGCGACGGCGCGTGGGACGCCCCGTGGCGCTCCCGGGCGCAGCGGACCGACTACGGCTGGTCGGCCGAGATCGCCATCCCGCTGGCCTCGATCCAGTACCGGGCGGGCGCCGACGTCACCTGGGGCATCAACTTCGGCCGCAGCCGGCGACGGTCGCTCGAGCGCACCTTCTGGGCGGGGCCGGTCGACTACTGGGCGCGGCTGTCCATGGCCGGCACCCTCGTCGGGCTCGACGTGCCGCGGCAGTCGCGGCGGCACCAGGTCATCCCCTACGCGCTGTCGCGCGCCCAGGAGCGCGAGTCGCCGATCGGCGCGGTCGGGCTGGACGTGCGCTACGCCGTCACCCCGCACCTGTCGGCGTACGGCACCGTCAATCCCGACTTCGCCACCGTCGAGGCCGACCAGGAGCTCGTCAACCTGACGCGCTTCGAGGTCTCGCTGACCGAGAAGCGGCAGTTCTTCCTCGAGGGGGGCGAGCAGTTCGGGCAGCGCATCCGCACCTTCTACTCGCGGCGCATCAGTGACATCGAGGGCGGCGGCAAGCTGCTCGGCAAGCAGGGGCCGTGGGCGATGCACGTGCTGGCGGCGCGGGCCGAGCCGCTCCTCGCCGGCAACCGCGCCGGCTACGCGGTGGCCCGGGCGCAGCGCGACGTCGGGTCGCGGTCGAACGTCGGGGTCCTCTTCGCGAACCGCACGCTGGACGGCCTGAACCAGGGCTCGATCGGCGCCGACACCAGCCTGTACTTCACCGAGAACTGGGGCCTGACGGGCCAGTTCGTCCACAGCTACGGCCAGTTCTCCGAGGGGGCTGCCGCGTTCTTCGCGCGGCCCGCCTACGACTCGGCGACGGCCCACTTCCACGTCGGCTACACGCACCTCGGCGACCGCCTCGCCGACAACGTCAACGCCATCGGGTTCATCTTCGACGACGACCGGCGGCAGCTCGACTCGGCCCTGAACAAGACCGTCTGGCTGCGGGACGGCCCCGTCGAGCGCGTCCAGTACGACTCGGCCTACGACGTCTACTGGGGGCAGACCGGCGTGCTGCGGAGCTGGCAGGTGGACGAGTCGCTCGCCGTCGACTTCCGGAACCGCTGGACCGCCACCGCGCGGCACACCGAAGAGTTCAAGCGTTTCGAGCGCGACTTCCGCAACCGCCAGACCGGCCTCGAGATCGGCTGGAACACCCGCTCGTACCAGTCCTTCCGCGGCGGCGTCTCCACCGGCCGCAACTTCGACGCCGACTTCGTGCTCGCAAGCGCCGTGGCCCAGTTCAAGCCGACCGACCGCACCTCGACCGAGTACGAGCTGCAGCGGCTGACCCTCGACCCCGACCCGGGCGGCGCCGGCACGTGGATTCACGTGGTCCGCGCGAACCAGTTCTTCACGCCCGACCTGTTCCTGCGCCTGTTCCTCCAGACCAACTCGGCCATCGACCGGCGAAACGTGCAGGCGGTCTTCGTCTACCGCTACCGCCCCCCGTTCGGGACGCTGCAAGTCGCCTACCAGCGCGGCACGGCCGAGTTCGGCCAGCGTTCCGAGCAGGGCCACACGCTGTTCGTGAAGCTCACGACGGTGCTGTGAGCGAGGGGTGCCGGCCATCCGGGCATACCTGTACCAGGTATACTGTCAGCGCGTCGTGGCGATTCAGGGATTCACCCGTCGGACCATCGAACGGTTCTTCACGGATGGCGTCGTACCGCGCGGCGCCGGCTGGGCGCGCGTTGCCCCGCTCGCTTCCCGGAAGCTCGACATGCTCGACTATGCAGGCGCGCTGGGCGACCTGAGGTCGCCGCCCGGGAATCGACTGGAGCGACTGAAGGGCCGGCTGGCCGGTCTGCACGGCATCCGGATCAACGACCGGTGGCGCGTCGTCTTTCGCTGGAAGCCGTCCGGGCCGACGGACGTCGACGTTCTCGACTACCACTGAATCCGGAGGAACGGAGGACCTCGTGACGATCCGTCGTGGACGACGTCGACCGACGAGCCCGGGAGAGATTCTCCGCGACGAGTTTCTACTGCCGCTCGGCATGACGCAGAGGCAATTTGCCGACCACCTCGGCTGCGACGTCAAGGTGGTCAACCGCATCGTGAACGGGAGGACGTCGGTGGGCGTGGGGATGGCCCTGAAGCTGGGCGCCGCCCTTCGAACGACCCCCGAGTTCTGGTTGAACGCCCAAAGGGCGGTCGACATCCACCGCGCGTCGCGCGATGTCGTGGAGTTGCCGAAGCCCATCCCGCGTGCGAGTTGATCCGGTGGTGACGCCGGGTCAGCCGGTCGAAGGCGCCGCCGCGCGCCCGGCGGCTCGCCCGGCCGCGGCCGAAGAGAGAGGACACAGCCCATGCAGATTCAGAACCGATCGCAGCCGCCCCGCGCCGCCGCCGGCGCACTCGTGACCGCCGTACTGCTGACCCTGACACACGCCATGACCGCCACCGCCCAGAACCGCATGCCTCCGCTGACGGAGGCCGAGATGACCCCCGAGCAGAGAGCCGCCGTCGAGGTGTTCAAGGAAGCGCGGGACACCGACCGCGTCGGCGGCCCGTTCATGGTGATGCTGCGCAGCCCCGAGATGATGAACCGCGCGCGCAACGTCGGCGACTACGTGCGCTTCCGGAGCGCGCTGCCGCCCCGGCTCAGCGAGTTCGTCATCCTCCTGACGGCGCGCCACTGGACGCAGAATTACGAGTGGTACGTGCACGCGCCGATCGCCGTGCGCGAGGGGCTCGACGCCGCCATCGTCGAGGCGGTGGCCGAGGGGCGCCGCCCCGAGGGCCTCGCCGCCGACGAGGCCGCCGTCTACGACTTCTGCATGGAGCTGCTGCGCAACCACGGCGTCAGCGACCCGACCTATGCGCGCATGGTGTCGCACCTCGGCGAGAAGGGCGTCATCGACGCCATCGGCATCCTGGGTTACTACCAGATGCTGGCGATGGTGATGAACACCGCGCGGACGCCGCTGCCGGACGGAGTGGAGCCGGGCCTGCCGGCGTTTCCGCGGTAGGTCAATCGCGGACTGACTGCGCCCGTTCCGAGGCCGCTACGGACACGGGCACCGGATATCCGGTATAATAACCGGAAATCACGGAGGTGCAGGTGGCGACGAGTCAGAACCGAGCGATGCGGACTTACCGGGAGCGGCTGAAGCAGGGAGGTCGGGTGCGGTGCGAGGTCACGGTTCCCCGCGACGACGTCGAGCTCATCCGCACGGTAGCCGCCGCCTTGCGCGATCCCGAGCGCGGCGGCCCGGCGCGCTCGCTGCTGCGTGAGCGCTTCGGCGTCCCCGCGGCCCGTGGGTTCAAGGACCTGCTCGCCTCCTGCCCGGTAGAGGGCCTCGATCTCACGCGACCCCGCGATCTCGGGCGGGACATCGATCTCTGATGTTCCTGCTCGACACCAACGTGATCTCAGAGCTGCGCAAGGGCGACAAGTGCGATGCGCGCGTCGCCACCTGGTATGCCGGCATCCCCGAGGCGGACCTGTTCATCAGCGTGATCGTGGCCGGCGAGCTCCGGAAGGGGGTCGAGCGTCTCCGTCGGCGTGATCCGCGGCAGGCGGAGGCCCTCGACCGCTGGCTGCTGGAGATCGAGCGGTCCTATGCCGATCGCGTCCTTCCCATCGACGCCCGGGTGGCCGATGTTTGGGGCCGGATCAGCGCGATCCGCCCCGTTCCGGTCGCCGACGCCCTGCTCGCCGCGACCGTCCGCGTCCACGACATGATCCTCGTGACGCGCAACTCCTCGGATGTCGAGGGCCTCGGAGCGGCGGTGCTGAATCCCTTCGAGGCGTGACGCCGCACCGGAGATGTCTGGTTCCGTGCAAGCGCCGCCTGCGCCCAGCCTTGCGCCCGGCCCGCGAGGCGCGGACAGGCGCTCATGATGCCGGCAGCGACGATGCCGGTCCCGACCGTCCATTTGATCAGGCGTGGCTCGGAATCCCGAAGGGGGTTTGCGGCGTGGGTGGCCTCAAAGACGAAACCCGAGCGTACCTGACACACCAGCAACGACACCTGCTGCTGGCCGAGCCGATCGCACGGCTGTCGCTCGAGCGCCGCGTCATTTTCAAGGACGATCCAGCGATCGCCGAGCTCGATGTCCAGTACCTGGCGCTGAGCGCGATGGACTTCGTCATGGAGCGCTCGGCGATCGAATCGGGCGCAACGCCGGCCGCCATAGTCGACCATGTAGCCGGCGAAGCCACACGCATCATGCCGACTCTCACGGAGGAACAGAGCCGCAAGGCGGGTCAGGTGATCCTCGATTATCTCGCCAATGCTCGCGACGGCCACAAGGCCTTCCGCGCGGAGTACTACGACGTGGAACGAGGCCGCTTCTCGTTCCGCGACTTCCGGCTGCTCGTCTTGTTCAGCGCCTCTGACGGGTCGGTCAGGTTCAAGTTGGGCGACGGCGCCCAGATCCTGACGCTCGCCATGCTCGACATCCCTCCCGAGTTCGCGCAGGAGGCCGAGGCGATCATGATTCGCAAGGCGGTCGAACGCGGACACTTCCAGGATGCGCAAACGCTCGCGCGGCGTGCCCGCATGCGCTCCATCCACTACCGGCAGTTCATCGACGATCGAATGTTCCAGGCCCGCCGCGCCGCCGATCGCATCGTGTGGAGCCGCGAGGTCCTGCCCCAGCTCGACGAAGCCCGTGCGCACCTTGGCGATCGGCAGAAGCACGAAACGGCGATCATAGAATCCGTCCGGGAACATATTCAGCACGCGCGCGGCGACACCCGCGACCATCTCGTCGACATCAAGGACACGATGGAGGAGTGCCACGAGCGCCACGCCGCCCTGTTCCGGCGGGTTGTGACCGCCTCGGAGGAGTTTCGGCGACTGCAGGTACGGGCGTTCCGGGCAAACGAAAGACCGGACGTCCCCGATCTCGAGGACCGCATTCTGGTTTCGCTGCTCAGCGCCCCGATGAACGTGATCTCCGATATGAGCGACGAGATCGGCGTCGTCTTCGCCGCTCCCTCCCCGCCGCGGCTGTACGACCTGGCCCTGCTCTTCGCGAGCTGCACGCGACCCAGATTCCGCCACGACCCTGCCGCCACGGACGAGGCGGGCGATCTCGTGCGGCTTCAGCGGGTGCCTCCGGAGTTCGACGACGCCGAGCTCCAGGCGGCGGAGGATTGGCTGAGAGGGGCGATCTCGGCCCGTACGCGTCTCGACATGAGGTCGGCGATCCGGGCGGCCGACGAGCAGGGGCTCGCAGAGTCCACCCTGCGTTGCGTGCTGTTTCTGATGCTGCGGTCGTGGTGTCCGGAGGACGACCCGCTGGGCGTCATTGCCTCGATCGATGGTGCCATTGCCCACGAACGGGCCGCGGGCGACAACCTCGTGCTTGCGAAGGACGCGTCGCGATGACCGATCTCAGGCACTTGACCACGGCCCAGAAGGCGGTCCTTCTCCTCAAGAAGGGGCTGTCGCCCCGTGCCTCGGCACTGCGCGGCGACGTCGAGTATCAGCAATTGCTGGCACTCTGGCGCGCCGATCCGGAGTTTCGGAAGCTCGTGCACGAGCTCGCTCCGATGCTCGACCTCCGGGTGGTCGAGGCGCTCGACCATGCGATCATCCTCTCCCCGCTCGGCCCCGACAGCGTATTCGCCGCCACGCTCACCGGCATGCGTCCGGGGATCGGCGACATGCGCCGCGGCGCTCTCGCGCTCATCCATATCGCTGTCGCCGCGACCTTCTTCCCCAACGCCGCGGTCCTGACCGGTGCCCAGGCGGAGAACGCCGACGTATCCGCTTCGCCGACGCGCGTCGCGGCCCTGCTCCGCGAGCACTGCCAACGTCTGGAGGCGCAGGCGGGTGACGATCCGGAGATGGAAGAGGCGGGGCTGGTGGAAGCGTGGCGCGAGCTCGCCCGCATGCCTGACACGACTCCCGACGGCAACCAGCGCGCGTCGTTGAGCTCGCTCGCCGGCATGGTCAAGCTCGTTCTCAACCAGTTGCACGAGCACGGGATGGTGCAGACCCTCGACACCGCGGAAGGCGAGGTCTACATCGCCACGCCTCGCTACCGATTGCAGGTGCGGGAGCTCGCGGCCAACGAGCTGTTCAAGCGTTGCGCCGCCGCGCTGCCCGGATTTCTCGACGAGGGACGGTAATGCGGTACGTCACGCGCATCCATCTCTCCGATTGCGGCTGGCGTGAGGCGTTCTACCCGGGCACCACGATCGACCTTCGCGATCCCCGGACCGGACGCCCCAAGCACACCGTGTTCAGCCTGGAGAACACCGGGGGCAAGACGTCCTTTCTGGCGCTCGTGTTGAGCTGCTTCGACCCCCACGAGAAGCGGTTCCTGAAGACGCTGATCCGCCCGAACCAGAAATTCGGCGACTACTTCGGAAACGTACCCGCCTTCATCCTGGTCGAGTGGGATCTCTCCGACGGCCAGGAGACCTTCCTCGATCCACCACGCCTCGTCACCGGCCAGGCCGTCGTGCCGCGCGGCGAGGGTCGGGAGCGGGAGCTCGACCGGCACTTCTTCGCGTTTCGGGCCGCGCCGGGTCTCGCCCTGGAGAGCATCCCCGCGCCGGGTCTGGAGGGTTTCGACCGGTCCGGCCGTCTGAACGGACATCGCGATGTGACGCGCTGGCTTCATGAGATGCGCTCCGCACACCCCGGGAACTTCCAGGACTTCGCCAAACACAAGGACTGGAAGCGCAGGCTCGCCGAAGAGAAGATCGACACGGAGCTGCTGGCCCGTCAGGTCGACTTCAACCGAAACGACGGCGGCATCGAGGACTTCCTCAATTTCCGGAACGAGTCGCAGTTCGTTCGGATGTTCCTCTCAATGACCGTGCCCGACTCCGAGGCGGTTGCGGTTCGCGGCGTTCTCGCCGACCACGTCCGCCGGCTCTCGGACCTGCCTCAGCTCGAGCGGCGGCGCGACGCATTGCGTGAACTCGCGGAACGGTTCGCCCCATTCGTCGAGACCGCCGCTGCGGAGCGGTCTGCGCGCGACGAGGTCGACCGCGTGAACCGTCACGCCTCGAGTCTTCGAGCCGCTCTGGCGCGGTACGGCGGGGACGCGTCGCGTCTGGCGGCCAGATTCGCCGAGGAGGCATCCGGGCACGAAACCGCGGCCGAGGCGGCCGCCGCGAAGTGCCGGGAGGCGCGAGTTCGGCATGCCTCGGCGACGGTCGAGTCCGCCCGCCGCGGGCACGAGGCGGCCCGGAAGCTGGCCGAGACCCGGGAGCGGGAGCTGGCCGAAGCGAAGACGCGCAGGCGGCTCCTCGAGGGTGCGCTCGTGTGTCGGGAGATTCTCGACGGCCGAGCACGAAGCGACGAGCTCCAGCGTGCCATCGACGCGCAACACGCCGACCTTGAGCCGCGGCGCGACGAGCTGCGCGGGATGGGGGCAGACCTGAAGGCCACTCTCGGCCGACGCGCCGAGGACCTGCGAGCGCGCCAGCGTGCGCTGACTGCCGAGGCCGGGGCGCTGAAGTCGGCGGCGCGTGAGGCGGACGAGGCACGGAGGAGCGCCGAAGAGAGCGCCCGCGCCGATCATCGGGAAGTGAACCGCTTCGAGCGAGACATCGAGCATGAGCAGGCGTCCCGCGACAAGCTGGAGCGCAAAGGGGTGCTGGAACCCGGCGAAGGCGCCGAGGCGGCGGCGGAACGGCTTGCGCAGGCCGCGCAGTCGGCCCACGCCGAGGCGCACGAGCTCCGTCGGCGCGCCGACGAAAGGGACGGCGCGGCGAAGGAGTGCTTGCGACTACAGAATCCACTGAACGCGGAGCGCTCCGGCCTCGAGGTCGAGATCGAATCGGCGCGGGAAGACCTTCAAACGGGGGAGGCGGCACGCAACGCCCTCGCTCTCGACTCGACCATCCTCAAGCTGACCGGCCAGAGCAAGGTCGATCCGGACGCGGACGGCGTTGCCCGGGTGCTGTCGCGAGCCAGGAGCGGGAGCGCCGTCACGGTGCGCGACGGCGAGCGGCGGCGAGAGATCTTGGAGGCCGACCGCGAGTCTCTGGAGAGCACCGGTCTCGCGTCGATCGACAAGGAAGTCCGGGAGGTTGCCGACCGGCTGCGCGAAGCCGGCATCCGGGACGCCCAGCCCTACGCCGCCTACCTGTCGGGAATTCTCCGGTCGCCCGCGGAGGTGCGCCGATTCGCCGAGCTCGATCCGGCCCGTTTCGTGGGTGTCGCGGTGCCCCATCGGGACTCCCTGGAGCGCGCCCGCGACGTCCTGAAGCCCGCGCCGCCGCTGAGGAGGCCGGTGGTGGTGGCGGTGGGGGGCGACGTCCCCGGGGGCGGGCCCGACGACGGTTTCGTCCTGCCCGTCGACGAGGACGCCGCCTACGACCGTACCGCCGCCCGGAAGCTGCAGCGCCGGATCGAGGCGACCCTGGAGGAGCTTGCGGAATCGATCCGTGCGGAGCAGGGGCGGTTGGACCGCCTGGAGGCTCTCCTTCGAGACGTCGGCGTGTGGCGCGATCGTTTCGGCGGCGGCCGTCTCGACGAGCTGCGCCGCGACATCGATCGGAAGGAGGCGCGGGCGGCGGAGATCGAGCGCGAGATCGCCGCGCTGACGGCGCAGGCCGCCGCCGACGAACGTGACGCCCGCGCATGCCGGGCGCGGGCGCACGAGACGGAGAGGCAAGCCCACGCCCGCTCGGAACATGCGGGACGGGCTCGGGAGCACCACGAGAGGTGGGAATCGCAGGTCGGGGACTGGCGTTCCGCAAGGCTTCGGCACGAGCACGCGGCCCGAGCCTCGGAGCAGTCGGCGAGGGAGGAGGCGGCGAAGTGCAAATTCCATGTGGAGGAGGCTCGCGCTCGGGAACGACAGGCGGCGGAAGCAGGTAATCGAGCCGCGGGCATGGAACGCGAGGCGGGGTCGGTCACGTATGCGGCCCCCGGCGGTCGAGTGCGTGACAATCTGGACGCACTGCGGCGTGACTACGAGCAGCGCCGGCAGGATCTGTTGGCGCTGGAGGGAGAACGGGTCGATCATCTGCGTGGCCAACAAGCCGAGATCGACCGAATGGTGGCGAAGAACAAGGAACGGCTGGCCAAGAGGTTCGGCGACCTCGGTAGCGTCGAACTCGAGGCCGAGGCCGCGCGCGACGGCCTGCGGGAGGCCGCGGATGTTGCCGAAACGGCGGTCCATACGGCGGGGACCAGGGCGGCGGAAGCTCTCGGCCGCGCGGAGAACGCCGACAGAGAGTACCGTTCGGAGAAAGAACAACGGACCCGGGAGGTCAAGCCGCAGCCGCTTGTCGACCTGCGGAGTGTCGACCCGAAGGAGATTGACCGGATCGTGCATGTGGCGGAACAGGTCATCGTGGAGCAGGAGGCTCTCGAGAAGCGCGAGACCGGAGCCGCCCAACGTGCACGCGGGGAGGCCGCACGGAACGAGCGTCTGGCGAAGGACTGCGGGAGTTGGGTCGACACCCTCGGCGGCGTCATGGATGATGATGCCCCCTCGGCCGACGCCATCGATCTTCCGCGTGACGAGGATATCCCGAAGCTCGTCAGCACGGCCGTTTCCAGTCTCAAGAGGGCGCAAGACGGGTGGAGCGAGGCGCGCGACAGGGTCTACGCGAGCTATGAGGAGATCCGGAAGTTCGCGAATTCCGAGGGCTTCAGGCGGATCGAGAGCGAAGCAGAAGTGGCGGCGCACCTGCACGAGAGCGAGGCTCTGGTTGCGGCGCACAACGCGCGCAAGACGGCGGGCCTCGTCGAGGACCGTCTGAAGACCATCGAGCACGACCTGTCGCGGCTCGACGATGACCTCAAGACCTGCGTCGGCGAGCTGGATCGCCTGCTGAATACGGCCAGGAGCATCATGGGGAGGATGAGCCGCAGGCGCATTCCGCAGCACGTACCACGTTTCGGCGGCCAGCCGGTATTTCGGGTGAGCGCCGATCTGTCGCGGGTCGCGGCGGCCCAGCGGCGGGAGCTTCTGCGGAGCTACGTGAGCGATCTGGCGGAGGCCGACCGGGTTCCGCAGACGGGGCAGGACGTCGCTGCCGAGCTGATCGACCTCATGGCGAAGGCCCTCGGCCGCAGCACGCTCGGCATCCGGCTCCTGAAGCCGAAGGGGGAAGGCGACACCGAACACATGCCGATCGACCAGGTGACGGTCTCGGGCGGCGAGCTGCTGACGGCGGCGATGATGATCTACCTCGTCCTCGCGCGGCTGCGGGCAGACTCGATGCATGGCGGGCCGGGCGAATCCGGCGTCCTCATCATGGACAATCCGCTGGGCAAGGCGAACAAGGCGCTGCTCCTGAAGACGCAGATCGGCCTCGCGGACGCCATGGGGATTCAGCTCTTCTACGCGACCGGCGTTCAGGACACGAGCGCGCTCGCGGAGTTCGAGAACATCGTCCGGCTGCGTCGGAGCCGCCGGTCACCCGGCCCGGGGGGGCGGATCCACGTCGAGGTGGAGCCGATACGGACCCACATAGACAGGCTCGCTGACGGTAGCGGCGCACCGTCGCCGGAGGCGATGGAGAAGACGGAATAGCATGTCCCGCTTCGAGCACGAGCTCCGCGCGCTCGGCAAACGCCAAATCGGACTGCCGGCGCTGCGCGCCGCCTATTTCCAGGCGTACCCCGAAGCGCTGGACGCGCCCGACGGGCGACGGCTTCTTCTCGAAGCGCTGCAGGCTCTGGAGCGCGACGGGGTCGCGGAGCTTCCGAAACAGGGTTGGGACAGGTCCGGGAGCCCCGCGCTGCCCCGCACCGCGAAGCTGCGCGTCGGCGCGAGCCCCGGGGGCACCCCCGAACCCCACGCTTGGCTGCCGGCGCTGGCGTTCGCAGGCGAGGAACGTCATCCGGTGAGGCGGAGGGATCTGGAGGCGATCAACGCCTTTCTCCTCGCCACGCGTGACAGGATCATCTGTTCCGTGCCGACGAGGGAGCGCTCGCTGGAGGTCTTCGGTGACGAGAAGCGGCTGGACAAGCTCCGCAAGGGTGGATCGAGTCTGTTCGAGGGACGCGTTTCGCTCGACGATCTGAAGTGCTATCCGGTTGCGCCCCCGTTGCCGTACGAGACACCGGAGAAGCCTGCACCGAGAAAAGCGATCCTCGTGCTGGAGAACTATCATTCTTTCGACAGCTTCCGCCGGTGGAACCGGAAGACGGCGCTCTACGCAGCGGTGGCTTACGGTGGCGGCAACGCCTTCCATCAGGGCGCCGGCAACCTCGACGACGTGATGGAGCGCATCGACGCCGATGGCACCGTGTACGTGGGCGATCTCGATCCCGCCGGGGTGAAGATACTGATCGACGTCAACACGCGCCGGCAGGAGGAGGGACGGGCGGCGCTGCGCCCGCATCGCGGTCTGTACAGATGGTTGGTGGAGCACGGCCGTCGGTGCCCATTGGACGCGGCGCCCGGGGCAGAGCTGGGTCAGCAGTTGGGGAAGACCTTCCCGACCGATGTCGTGATCGCTCTCCTCGAGCTCTGGTCGGGACGAGAACGCGTTCCGCAGGAGAGTTTCGGCTTGCAGCAACTGGGCGGAAGGGAAGCGGCGGTTGCGAGCCCGGAGGCCGCCTGAGTCTCCGGGCGGCGCGAGACGAGTCCGCGGTGCGCTCGGTGTTCAAGGACGCGCGGAACACGAACCACGTCGGCGGTCGCCGGTGGGCCGTTCATGCTGCTGCTGCAGTCCCGAGATGACGAACCGCGTGCACAGCGTGGCCGACTGCTCGTGCTTCCAGAGGGTGCCGAGCGCTGTCGCGGCCGAAAACGACGGTTCGCTCAGCGCGGTGGATACCCGCGGACGGCGAGCGCCGCCGCCGCCGCCAGTTTGTACCGGGCCTGCCAGGGCGGCCCGACGGATCGACCCATCACCGCGAGCGCCGTGTCGATGTCCTCGCGGCCGATCGCCGTCGCCGCGTCGCGGAACACGCGCGCGCGGTCGTACCAGCACACCGACCAGCCGCCCGCTTCGGCCGCGGCCGCGAGGGCCTCGCGGTACATGACGGAGTCGGCGACGGCCTGCGCGCGGTTGTCGGCGATGCGTTCTTCGGTCGTCGGCGGAAGCGCGGGGCAGACGCGGATCGCGATGGCGGCAATCGGCACGGACACCGCCGCAGCCAGCGCTTCGAGCCCGCCGCGCGCCCCGCGCGCCGCGGACTCCCGCACGCGTTCGACGAGTTCGACGGCCTCGGCGAGCGAGATCTCCCGCGCCCACGGGCTGTCGCGGTAGCGACCCACCGCCCACGACCCCTCGTGGTGATGCGGATGAGTCGGCAGTCCACTCGTCAGGTCGATGCTGCGGCGGTCCAGCAGCTCGCCGTTGGGCCCGACGGTAACGAGCACTGCCGAGTTGCCGTGCTCGGCGACGCCGACGGCCGCGACCTCCTTCGTTCGTCCTTTCGCCACGCCTTCCTCGAGGGCCACCGGCGCCGTCAGGCGTCCCGGAGCTTCCGGCGAATCCAGTCCAGCGTTACGCGGTCGAACTCGTCGGGCTTCTCCTGCTGGGTCCAGTGGCCGCAGTCGGCGATGACGTGGCGCTCGAGGTCGGGGATGAACGACGGCATGCCGTCGGACGAGGCCGGGCGCAGGATGGTGTCGTTCTCGGCCCCCACGTAGAGGCACGGCACGTCGATGTCGCCGCCCGTCGCCGCCGCGCCGCCGCCCATGTTCGCCCGGTAGTAGCTGAGGCCCCCGGTGAACCCGGTCGCCTCGAACGTCTCCACCCAGTAGTCGAGCACGTCCGGGGGCATGATGAGCTCGCCCTGGTAGTTGCCCTCCTCGATCATCCGCAGCATGTCCATGGTCTTCTCGGCCGAGTCGGGCGCGTAGCCGCGCATGTTCTCGACGTCCCAGTACCACCCCCGGCGGAAGATCATCTCGAGTGCCCGCCGCACGTCGCGCGACATGACCGCCTCGGCGCGGCCCGGCTGGAGGAACGTCGCGGCGTAGTAGTTCTCGGTGAAGACGATCAACGGCTCCTCGGGCGGCTCGCTCGGCGGCGGACCGCCGGACGCGGGCGTGTTCACGCCGATGACCCCGACCACCCGGTCGGGGTACAGCCGCGGCATCGCCCACACCGCCGCCCCGCCCCAGTCGTGCCCGCAGAAGAGCGCCCGCTCGATGTCGAGGGCGTCGAGCAGCCCGACGAGGTCGTCACAGAGGTTCGGAATCGCGTAGCCCGCGACGTCCTCGGGCCGGTCGGTCAGCCCGTAGCCGCGCATGTCGGGGGCGATGGCCCGCAGGCCCGCCGCCGGATACGAGCGCATCTGGTTGCGCCACGAGTAGGCGAGCTCGGGGAAGCCGTGGACGAACACGACGGGAAGGCCCTCGCCCTGTTCGTACACCCCCATCCGGATGCCGTTGGTGTTCACGAACCGCGGCTCGGGCATGCCCGGCGCGGGCCGTACCGCCGGCTGGCCGAGCAGGGTCAGGGGCCGGACGAAGGGCGCCGCGGCGAGAACGGCGGCGGTCCGGCCGAGGACTCGGCGCCGTGAGGGCGATGCGGGTGCGGCGGGGCGGTCGAGGCGTGGGCGTCGAAGATCGGCCAAGGCGGTTCGCTCCTCTCTCCGCGGCGGATGATATCCTGCCGGGCAAGGATATCATGGAGACGACATGCGGGTTTCCGAATGGGGCAACAGCCTGGGCGTGCGGCTGCCGCGGGCGCTGGTCGACGACCTCGGCCTGAAGCCCGGCGACGACTTGGAGGTCGTGGCGGCCACGCCGGCTCGCATCGAGGTAAAGAAGGACGCACGCCGGGAGCAGGCGGTAGACCGCATGCGCGCCCGCGGACTGCGTCTTCCAGATGACTATGCCTTCGACCGTGACGAAGCGAATGTCCGATGAGCGCGTTCATCGACACCAACGTGCTGATCTACGCCCAGGGCACCGGACCGAAGAGCGAGACGGCGCGGCAGGTCGTCCTGGCCGGCGGCGTCGTCAGCGTGCAGGTCCTGAACGAGTTCGCGGCCGTGCTGCGCCGCAAGTTCCGGTTGGAGTGGGACCTGATTGCCGACGCCCTCGCCGATGTCCGCGAGGCGCTCGGCCCCGTGCGCCCCGTTGACGTCGACATCCACCTCCGCGCCGTCGACCTCGCCCGGTTGCACGACTTCAGCTTCTACGACGCTCTGATAGTGGCGTCGGCGCTCGCCGCCGGTTGCGACACCCTGCTGACGGAGGACCTCCAGGCCGGGCGGCGCATCGCCGGACTGACCATCGTCAATCCGTTCGCCTGAAGGTCCTCGGGGCGGCCGGTGGGCAGACTCAACACCTCCGGTCGGTGGCGGCGCGGGGCCGCGACCGTCGCGGCCGGCTTCGCGTGCGACCCGCGAGGTGCTCGCCGTTCCTCACTGCCCGTCCGTCGTGGCGGCGCCGGTCGCGAGGAACCGGATCAGCTCGGCGTTCACGATGTCCGGCACCTCCTCGTGGGGGTTGTGCCCCACGTTGGGGATGAGGAACGCCTCGCCGTTGGGCAGGATCTCGGCCGCCCGCCGCACGTTGTCGGGGAAGCCGGGGCCGTCGATCTCGCCGCCGAGGATCAGCGTCGGCGTCTGGATGTGGGGCCAGTCGTCGACCACCGTGTCCATCGAGCGCAGGTTGCCGCCGAGCCGCCGCACGTAGGCGAGCCGCGGCCAGTCGCCGCTCAGCCGCTGGCCGTGGCGGATGCGCAGGTGCTCGAGCAGCTCCGGCTTCCACTCCACGTAGCGGTTCACGTCGGTCCGGACGTCCCTCTCGTAGGCGGCCTGCAGGTCGGGGTCGGCGTCGATCTCGCCGTCGAACGCGGCGTAGCCGCGTCCCGCGCGCCGGTCGGTCAGGCCGACCTGGTTGACGGTAACGAGGTGTGTCGTCTTCTCGGGGTAGAGGAAGGCGAAGCGGGTCGCCATCTGCCCGCCGATGGAGTGCCCGACGATGGCCGCCCTCTCGATGCCGAGGTGGTCCAGGAGCCGGGCCGTGTTCGAGGCGTGCAGGCTCATGCTGTAGGGCAGGATGGGCTTCGACGACTTGCCCCAGCCGAGCCGGTCCTTCACGACGACCCGGTAGCCGGCGGCGGCGAGGGCCTCGATCTGGCTCGCCCAGTACCAGCCGTAGTAGCTGCCGCCGTGCTTGAAGAGGACGGTGCGGCCGTTCGCGGGCCCCGTCGGCGCGACGTCCATGTACGCGATGCGGACGTCCTGGCCGAAGACGCGGAAGTTCATGAACTCGACGGGGTGCGGGTACTCGTACCCCTCCAGGTTGATCGAGATCGGCCCCCAGTCGGCGGGCGGCTCGGGGGGCGGGGTGTGCGACTGCGCCGAGACCGCGGCGGGCAGCACGAGGGCCAGCACGGCGGTGAGGGTCAGCGCGAGGCCTGCGCGGAGCGTGCGTTCGATGGTCATGGATTTCCTCTCCAGAGTGTCTGCGTGGTTGCCGATCCTAGCCCGAAACCGCCGCCGCCGGCACCGCATTCCACCGGACCGCGAGTCGGCACCCCTTCCGCGGCGCGGATTCCCCGGCGCCTGCAGCGATTCGCCGTCGGACGACCGTCGTGCGCCGCCGGGCTTGCGAACGGCGGGAACCTGAGCGATCATGCCGCTCTGAGGATATCGACGGCAGCCTCCCAGGGAGGGGTTGACATGCACCTTCGTCTGAGAACGATCGCCACGTTGCTCGCCATCGCCGTGCTGGTCTCGGCGCCGGCCTTTGCCCAGGGCCAGTCGCAGAGCGCCCCGGAGGCGGACGCGAGCTGGGAGATGCCGCGACTGCCGGACGGCCAGCCCGACCTGCAGGGCTACTGGACCACCCAGACCTTCACGCCGATGGAGCGCCCCGAGTACCTCGGCGACCAGGCGTTCTACAGCGAGGAGGAGTTCGCGCTCCTACAGTCGCAGCTCACCGTCGACGGGGCCGACCCCCTGGCCCGCTTCGTCATCGAGATCGACGATCCCGAGGAGCGCGCGCGGGTCCTCGACCAGTCGCACCGCGACGAGAGCTACGTCCATTACGACAACGCCATCTGGCTCGCCACCCGGGTGCCGAAGGGGCTGTCGACCCGGCGCACGTCGCTGATCGTCGACCCGCCGAACGGCCGCATCCCGCCGCGCAACGAGCAGGCCGAGGCGCGGGCGGCGGCCATTCGCGCGGAGCGCGGCGACCGCGGGGCCTTCGACGGCTACGAGCTGCGCCCGCACAGCGAGCGCTGCCTCAACTACCGCTACAACGCGCCGCCGCTGCAGCCGCCCTCGTACAACGACATCCACCACATCCTGCAGACGCCGACCCACGTCGTCATCTCCACCGAGCAGAGCACCAACGGGCCGCGCATCGTCCCCATCGGGACGCCGCCCATGTCCGAGAAGATCCGCCAGTGGCCGGGCGACGGACGCGGGCGCTGGGAGGGCGACACCCTCATCGTCGAGAGCAGCCACTTCAACGACAAGAACCGGTGGCAGGGCTCGAGCCGCGGCCTCAAGGTCGTGGAGCGGTTCACCCGGGTCGCCGACGACGCGATCCACTACACGTTCACGGTGGAGGACCCCGCGACCTGGGACCGGCCGTGGAGCGCCGAGGTTCCGATGATGGCCACCGAGGGGCCGATGTACGAGTACGCCTGCCACGAGGGCAACCACGACATCCGGCACATCCAGGAGGTCTACCGCAACATCGAGCGGCAGGAGGCCGAGGCCGCTCGGTAGGCTGTCGCAGGGCGGAGGGGCCCCACCCGGGGGCCTCTACCGCGGGGTCCAGTAGAACACTTCCCACGTGTGGACCGGCTCGTTCACGCTCGGGATGATCTCCCCCTCGAAGTCGTACCCCATGCTCATCCCGTTCTTTCCGGCGTAGCTCTCGAGATACGCGATGCGGTCGTCGCCCACGATCTCCGTCGCCCTCAGCGCGTAGGTCGCGTCGCCGAGCCGGATCCACCCGTCCCGCCGCCCGCTCCGCACCCGAGCCGCCCAGTAGCCGCCGTCGGGCCGGGTCGCGGTGATGACGCCGCCCTCGTCGGTCGAGTACACGATGCGGATGACGAACGGGGGGAACCCCGCGAGCTTCATCAGCACCTCCCCGTGGTCGTTGACGGTGTTCCAGTCCGCGGGCGCCGGCGTCGGCTCGCCGCCGATCACCACGCCGGGGAACCGCTCGTAGGGCGCCGTGGCGGCGTAGGCCGCGGCGGCCAGGCCGGCCAGCGTGCCGGCGACGAAGTACCACGTGTTCTTCGACAGGGTGTTCTTCGACATGCAGCCCTCGCAGGGACGATACGGAACGATCATGCGCCGTGCGCCGACCGGGTTCGGCCCATCGCCCGCCGGCGCCGCCAAGGCCCGATCATACGCCGACCGGCGTGTCGTGCTCTCGAACCGCAGCAATGGCTGCAGGCGCGGTGCGTCGGGGCCGGCCGTGCCTGGACGGGCCGCCTCCAACCTGCGAGGATGAACGGCATGGTGACCGCCGACGACTTCCGCCGGCTCGCGCTCGGCCTCGACGGGGCGGAGGAGCGCTCGCACATGGGCGCGCCCGACTTCCGCGTCGGCGGCCGCATCTTCGCGACCCTCGCCCACGAGGCGGAGGGCTACGGCAACCTCATGCTCACGCCCGAGATCCAGACGATGTTCGTCGGCGAGGCGCCCGAGGTCTTCGTGCCGATCGCCGGCGGCTGGGGGCGCATGGGCATGACGCACGTCCGCCTGAGAGCGGCCGACGAGCAGACCCTGACCGGCGCGCTCCGCACGGCATGGAAGCTCCGCGTCGAGAAGAACGCGAAGGCGAAGGGGCGCCGCCGGCGGCCACCGACGTGACCGGTCCGACGCACGGGGCGGGACACGCGCTACGGACGGAGAAGCTCCGGACGCCGCACGGGCGGGGGAGAGGGAAGGCGCCCCGGCGAGGCCGTCCTCACCGATCGAAAGTCCACGTGCGGGGCTCTTCGCGCCCCGGCTCGGCGCGAACCTCTTCGACGACGACGCGAGGCGCCTCGTCGTGCCGGTAGCGCAGCACCCATTTCAGGCCCGCCCGGTTCGCCTCGGGCACCGGAATCTCGTGCGTCACGTGCTCCGGTCCCTCGAACACGTTGACCTCGCAGAGGTCCTCTCCGGCGCAGAGCGCCACCGCCTCCTCGACCCAGTCCTCGACCGCGGCCCCCGGCGTGACCCAGGCTCCCCAGGCGTGCGCGGTGGTGCCCACCCAGCGGAACACCACCGGCTCGGCCTCCGCCCCGCGGTCCCGGACGGCCTGGGCCGCAGCCGTGGCGTGCAGACTCAGCACCAGTACCGTCATGCTCAGCGCCAGCTTCATGGCGTGCTCCTTACAATGTGATTCCCGGGGGTCGAGGGCTCGTCCTCGGGGGAGGGGACGGCACGTCTGCCGCGGCCTTCGGATCGCGGTCGCGGCAGGCACGCCGTCGCCCGGGTCGCGCTCGGGGGACTGCGCGCCCGGGGCCGCCGCGGCGGGCGGCCCCGTGGTCATGGTGCCGAGCCGGCCGCGCGCGCGCCAGGCCGGCTCGGGTCGGCGGTTGCCGATCAGTTGGTCATCTGCGCCGCCGGCCAGCGCTCGTCGATCGGCTTGGACGGGTCGGCCGTGATCTTCAGGTCCGCGCAGTGATGATAGGAGTAGCCGCCCGGCACGTTGTACACGTGATCGGCCATGAACTGGATGACCTGCAGCGTGCACTTCTCGCAGTTGATGTTCGGGATGTCGATGTCGGCCTCCCAGGGGTCCATCGGGGTCTCGGGCCGGAACGAGGCGCGCTGGTCCCCGACGGGATAGTGCGGGAAGAGGCCGTCGGCGAGGACGGGGATCTGCGGCGGGCTCTGAATCACGCCCCAGACCGAGTAGAGGCCCCGGTCCGTCCACTTCTCGACCGCGGTCGGGTCCGCCGGCAGCTCGTTGCGCGAGTTCACCGAGAGCGCGACGCGGTAGTGACCCGAGTGGAAGATCGTTTCCTGAATCTTCAGGTGCAGCTTGGACCCGCCGGTGACCTCGGTGACGATGCCGGACAGAATGTCGGCGTTGTCGCCGTTCGGGTTGCCGCCGCACGGTCCGACCTTCTGGGGGTTGCCGAGACGGTCCAGCACGATCCAGGGCGCCGGCTCCACCAGTTGGAAGTGCGCGTGCCCACCGACCGGGAGCACCACGAGTGCGGCAGCCAGAGTGAACAGGACAGGCAGTCGGTACTTCATGTCGTCGTTTCCTCCCTCGACAGGCCCTGGGCCGGTGGTTGGCGGCCCCGGGCCGAGAGCACGAAGGCCGCCGGGCGCGTGCGCCGCGCCCTTCGTGCGATTCGTCGCTCCACGGTGTCCGGTGACATCGAGCGCCACCCGCGGGCGCCCGGGGCAAACGGTAGCACGAGTTCGCGGGAACCCACAATCCCGCCCGGCGGGGGGCGCGGGCGTCCTTACCCGCGCGACTCGACGCGGAACGTCCACCAGCTCTCCGGCCGGGGCGTGTCGAGCGGCGGCGGCTCCCCGCCGCCCCCCGGCTGCCGCGCCTGCACCGCCGGTTTCTGCAGCTTCCGGATGCGTGTGGCCCAGACGTGGTCGAGCATGGACGGGTCCATCTCGCGGTTGAGGACGACGGGGTAGACGACGCCGTCGAGTCGCAGCCGGCCCGGATGGTCCTCCCCCACCCGCGGGCACCAGTACTTCTGGTCGCCGACCGAGCAACTGATGAACAGCTCGCCCTCCGGCGTCGCCATGCAGTTGACGTTCACCGAATGGGGCCGCCCCCAGATGCCGATCTGGATCGCGCACAGCGAGACGTCGTTCGCGAAGCTCCAGTCGTCGACCGGCTCCTCGTGGGCGTCACCCAGCAGCACGAAGCCCGGCGTGGTCTCGCAGGGGCAGTTCACGGTCCAGACGACCCCCCCGGCGACGACGACCACCCCCAGGGCAATCGCGACGCCGAGGACGATCTGCCGGACGGACTTCGATGACAGGGCGGCGGCCCGTGACTTTGCGGTCATGTTCAACCTCCGGGACCCTTATACACCCCTTGGCGCCGCGCGACGACCCCTTGCCGGCCGGCGCGGTGGTATCGTCTCAGGCACGCCGAAGTCACCAGGGAGCGCCGTCATGATCATGACCCGTCCATGGACACGCCTCCGGTTCCCCCTCGCGGCGGCGCTCGCGGCGGCCATCGTGACCCTCCCCGCCGCGCAGACCTTCGACGGCGAGCGCGACCCCCAGCCCCCGGCGGCCGACCTCGCCGTCGTCGGCGGGCTGCTCATCGACGGGCACGAGGGGCCGCCGCTGCCGGGCGCGGTGGTGCTGGTGGAGGGCAACCGCATCGTCGCCGTCGGCAGCCGCGACGAGCTGGCGGTGCCCGACGGGGCCGAGGTCGTCGACGCGCGGGGCATGACCATCCTGCCCGGCCTCATCGACGCCCACGTCCACCTGGACATCCTCGGCCATTCCGACTACCAGCACTGGCACGGCCGGTACCGCGAGGGCCGCTACGCCGAGATCATGGCCATCTCGACCCGGCAGCTCCTCATGAGCGGGGTCACCACCGCGGTCGACCTGGCGGGGCAGCCGGAGGCCCTCGGGCCGGTCATCGACCGCATCGAGAGGGGCGAGCTGCCGGGGCCCCGCGTGGTCGCCAGCATGGGGTGGATCACCAACTGGACCGACGGGCAGGTGGCCCGGCACCACCGGCGCTCGCACACCGTCAACGTGCGCACGGTGGACGAGGCGCGCGCCGCGGCCCGGACCGCCATCGCCCAGGGCGCCGGCATCATCAAGGTGCACACGGGGCTGACCGAGGCCCAGATGCGGGCCATCCGCGAGGAGGCCGACGCCGCGGGCATCCGCATCACCGGCCACGTGGGGACCCGCGACGACCTGCTCATGCGGATCCGGACGGGCCAGGACGGCATCGAGCACCTGTCCCTCGGCGCCGGCCGCAACCCCGCCATCGCGCCCGAGGTGCTCCAGGGCCTGGTCGACCAGGGGACGTACGTCGTCCCCACGATGATCCAGACCATGATCCAGGGCCGGGCCGTCGAGTGGCCCGACTGGCGCGACAACCCGCGGGCCCGCGCCCTGACGCCGCCGGAGATATGGGCCGACATCCGGCGCAGCATCGAGAACCCGCGCCGGTTCGGCTACTTCGGCGGCAGCCTGCGGGTGCGGCGCATGGACGAGATGGGGGCGAAGCTGCGCCAGTTGCACGACGCCGGCGTCCGGCTGCTCGTCGGCACCGACAGCGGCACGCCCCTCAACTTCCACACCGACGCCCTGTGGCAGGAGATGGACCTGATGGTGTCCCACGGCCTCTCCCCGATGGAGGTGCTCGCCATGGCGACCCGGCGCAACGCCGAGTACCTCGGTCGCGGCGGCGAGCTGGGCACCGTCACGCGGGGCAAGCTCGCCGACCTGATCGTGGTCGACGGCAATCCGCTGCTGACCATGCGGGACTTGCGGCACGTGGTCACGGTGGTGAAGGACGGCCGCGTCTACACGCCGTGAGGGTGACGACCATGAAGACACGCACGCTCGGAACGGCGGCGCTGCCGGCGCTGGCCACGCTCGCGCTTGTCCTCGGCGCCCAGATCCCGGCCGGGGCCCAGGCCCCCAATCCTTACGACGTCGTACTCCACGCCGGCGACGTCATGGTGCCGATGCGCGACGGCGTCCGCCTCGCCACCGACGTCTACCGGCCGGCCCGCGGCGGCGTCCCCGTCCAGACCCCGTCCCCGGTCCTGCTGCAGCGCACCCCCTACGGCAAGGAGGGGCGCGGGCTCGTCGAGCGGGCCGGCTACTTCGTGCGGCACGGTTACGTCGTTGTGCTGCAGGACACCCGCGGCCGCTACGAGTCCGAGGGCTCGTTCTCGAAGTACCACGACTTCGACGCCACCGACGGCTACGACACCGTCGAGTGGATCGCCGCCCTGCCCTACACGACAGGCGGCGTCGGCATGTTCGGCACCTCGTACGGCGCCCACACCCAGGCCGACGCGGCCAAGATGAACCCGCCGCACCTCGGGCCCCTGCTCCTCAACCAGGGGGGCATCTCCGACCCCTGGCTGCACAAGGTGCGCAACCACGGCGCGTTCGAGCTGGGGCAGCAGCTCGGCTGGGCCTTCGACCAGCTCCGCCTGTCGCCCGACCCGGTGGTGCGGGCCGCCTTCGAGGCCGAGCGCGTGGCCGACTGGTTCGCGGCGATGCCCCTCCGGCGCGGGCTCAGCCCGCTGGTCGCGGCCCCCGAGTTCGAGGACTACGTGCTCGACCAGCTCACCCGCGCCGACCACGACCGGCCGAACGCCGACGTCCGGCACTGGACCCGCCTCGGCGTGAACTGGAGCGCCTACTACGGCCGCACCGCCGACGTCCCCATGCTCCACGTCGCCGGCTGGTACGACCCCTACGTCGGCAGCATGTTCGAGAACTTCCTCGGGCTGACGCGGGTCAAGACCTCGCCCATCCATCTCCTCGTCGGCCCCTGGACCCACGGCGCCAACACGCGGTCCTATGCGGGCGACGTCGAGTTCGGGCCCGACGCCGCCATTCCCGACTTCGCGACCGGGTTCCACCAGCAGTGGTTCGACCGCCACCTGAAGCAGGTCCCCACCGGGGTCGACGACTGGCCGCCCATCCGCCTCTTCGTCATGGGCACCGGCGACGGCCGTCGCGACGCCGACGGCCGGCTGTTCCACGGCGGCTACTGGCGCGACGCCACGGCTTGGCCCCTGCCCGAGGCCGAGCCCACGCCGTACTACCTCCACGCCGACGGCACCCTGAGCCCTCGCGAGCCCGCCGAGGCGCCGCCGACCACCTACACCTACAACCCCGAGCACCCGGTGCCCACCATCGGCGGCTCGTTCTCGGGGGTGCTGAAACGCGGCGCCTACGACCAGCGCGAGCGCGAGTTCAAGAGCCTCGGCGGCGGCTCGGAGAACGGCTTCTACGGCTCGCGGCCCCCGTACCTGCCGCTGAAGACCAGGCCCGACGTGGTCGTCTTCCAGACCGGGCCCCTCGCGGCCCCGGTCGAGGTCGTCGGCCCCATCCGCGTCACCCTCTACGCGTCGTCGACCGCCGTCGACACCGACTTCACGGTGAAGCTGGTCGACGTCTATCCCCCCTCAGAGGACTTCCCGACGGGGTTCGAGATGAACCTCACCGACGGCATCCTCCGCACGCGCTACCGGAACGACCCCAGCCGGCCCGAGCCGATGACGCCGGGCGAGGTCTACGAGCTGACCATCGAGCCCTATCCCACCGCGAACCGCTTCAAGGCCGGACACCGCATCCGTATCGACGTCTCGAGCAGCAACTTCCCGCGCTTCGACGTCAACCCCAACACCGGCGAGCCCCTGGGGCGGCACCGGCGCTCGGTGCCCGCCGACAACTCGATCCACCACGACCCGGTCTACCCGTCCCACGTGGTGCTGCCGCTGGTGGCGGCGCCGGAGTGACCCGGCGGCGCGGTCGATTACATCGAGGCGCTCGTTCAAGCCCTTCAAGGTCGTGTCGAGGCGGTCGTGCAGCTTCCGGATGTCGCTTCGGAGCACGCGAACAGAGAGACTACCCAGGGCGGGCGTGAGGAGGTTCACTACGCTTCGACGCGCCAATCATGTCCTGTTGCGACTTTGGGCGTATGCCTTGAGTTTTCTTCGATATATTCCAATCGCGTGGTCCTTTATGAGTCCTTGGCCCTTGGTGTCCTTGACCCGCCGCAGAAACCGGGCCCAACGCTCCAGCACTGTGGGGTTCGATATCACCATTAGACCTGAATATCCATTACCGGGCCCTGGTGCACAAGCGGTCAGATAGCGCATGTCGCCGTAGTGCACATATCCGGAAACACTCTCGACGTAGGTGCGCAGGCTATCCAGAAAGCGCCAGCGCGGCAAAACGTGCGTCAGTCCGCCGAGGACCTTTCCGACAAACCACATGCCGTCGCCAACGGGTACACGGGGAACAGCGTCGCTGGCGTTCACAACGCGATAGATCGGCGTCTTGAATACTTTGGACAAGTCACGGTCACCGACTCTCGGGCTGCCGAAGGTATAGCAAGCAGCCAAATGCTCGGCAGGCAGAAACCGCGTGGCCAGGACCGCCAAGGCCCCACCGAGGGAGTGGCCGGTCACAAACAGTCGCACTGTGCGCTTTTTCTCGGTTGCTTCGCGGTTGATGGTGTCTTCTATGGTGCCGCGAACTTGTTCGTATGCGTCCAGAAAGCCGGAATGGATGCGTCCAACTCGCCGTGGATCGCTATTCATCTTGATGCGCAGATCAGTCTTCCAGTCGCGGAGCTTCTTCTCGGTGCCGCGAAACGCCAGGACGGTCATGCTGCTCAAGCCCTCGCCGCCTTCAGCACGCCGAGCCATGAATCCCTGTGTCTCACCGGCGTTGAAGGTACACAGCAATTCAAACCCAACGGACTCGAGTATCTTTCGCAGTCGCGTCTCACCACCAAGAGGAAGGGGTCTCTGTCCATCATCCAACAGGTCCCGTACGGCAGCCAGGACCTCCTTTCTGGTTCTCCCAACGGCAGTTGCCAAATCGTCAAGGAGTCCGTCCACCGCGGTGGACTCAAACTGCAGGTAGGCGAGTTCGCTGAGTGCCGCCATGAACCAGGCGGTGCGGTCGGAGTACCCTACTCGTTGCAGCGGCTGCTGCCACAGGTCTTGGGGCTCGAAAATGGACTCGTCTATCATGTCTGCTCCTGATGTCAGGGGACCCACGGATGCGCGGTACGTTCATGCGAACTGCAGCGTGGATCGTTTCGCGGACCACAGGTACGGAACACTGGATCGCCCTCCTTGTACGCCGTTCCTGCTCCGCGCACCATGACGCGAGTCAACCGCGCTCCACAAGGCCGGGCACCGCATTCGCGTCGACGTCTCGGGCAGCAACCGCGCTTCGACGTCAACCCGAACACCGGCGAGCCCGGGGGCGGCACCGGCGCTCGGTGCCTGCCGACAACTCCATCCATCACGGGCCGGCGTTCCCGTCCCACGTCGTGCTGCCGGCGGCAGTGAGGCCGGAGTGACCCGCGGCGTGCGGGGTGACGGTTCACGCCAGACCGAGGAAGACCAGAATCGCCCGGTCGAGACGCGTCATCGCCGCTGCCTTCAGGTGGCCGATCCGCTCTCCCAATCGCTTCTTGCTGACCGTCGTGAGCTTGTCCACCATCAGGCGGGACGCGTCGTGCAGGCCGTTGCTCGCGCTCGGAGCGATCGGAACCCTGAACAAGGGCGCCTCCGTCTCATCCGTCGTGAAGACGCAGACCGTGACGGATTCGGTGGCGTCGAACCGATCGTCCTGAACGATGACGGCTGGTCGCGGCTTGCCGGCGTAGCCGGCGCCCGACACGGTCCAGACTTCACCGCGCGTCATTCCGCCCCGCGGTCCGAAATCGCGTCGACGAACGCTTGATCCTCACGCTCGCGCGTGCTGCGGGCCACGGCGCGGGATTGGCGGTGAGCCTCGGCGCGGAAGTCCGCCGTCCTGGTGTCGGGCACCCAGAACTGGACAGGCCTGAACCCGCGGGCGCGCATTCGGTCGCGATAGGCTCGCGCCTTGTCGATCGAGCCGGGGGGGGCTGGCGTTTCGGATGGCGTGGCGGCTGCTCCTCGGTTACATGTAACCTATCCGAACGGCCGCGGCGACGCAAGCCCGAGGGCGGCGAGACCGCTCGAAATCCTCGACGGCGACCTCCTCGCCGCCCCCGCCGCCCTGGGCCGCGTCGTCTTCGTCATGCGAGGGGGCCGCGTCTGCCGGAACGACCCGCGGCGGGCCGCCGGGCGCTGAGGCGTTGATGCAGTAAGCTACGGGTCCGTCGATTCTCGATCAAAGGAGTTGCTGGTGCACGCCAACTGTGTCCGTGAAGGAGCCCGCCTCGTTTTCCGCCTGTCGTCGATGTTCGTCCTCGTCGCCCTGCTCGCGGTACCCGCGGCGCAAGCCCAGGTGCCGGCCGGGAAGCCGGACGACGTGGGGCTGTCCGCGAAGCGCCTCGAGCGCATCGGCGAGATGATTCAGCGCGCCATCGACGCGGACCAGATCTCCGGGGCCGTCACCGTCGTCGCGCGGCGCGGGCACGTCGCCCACTTCGAGGCGCACGGCCTGATGGACCTCGAGGCGAGCTCCCCGATGCAGAAGGACACCATCTTCCCCATTGCCTCGATGACGAAGCCGGTGACCGGCGTCGCCATCCTGATGCTCGTGGAAGAGGGGAAGGTGCGCCTGTCCGACCCGGTGTCCCGCTTCATCCCGGAGTTCCGGGACACGAAGGTGGCGATGCCGCGAACCGACCCCGCGGGCGGGGAGGGCGCCATCTACACCGTGCCGGCCGACCGCGACGTCACGGTGCATGACCTGATCACCCACACCTCGGGCCTGGTGAGCGGCGGCGCGGGGAGCCGCGCGGCGGGGCGCATCGCGCCGCGCGACACGACCGGCACGGTCGCCGACTGGACGGCCGCGCTCGGGGCCGCCCCCCTCGACTTCCAGCCGGGCACCCAGTGGTCGTACAGCGGCCTGGCCGGCATCGACACGCTCGGGCGCATCGTGGAGGTCGCCTCGGGGCTGACGTTCGACGAGTTCCTGCGGCAGCGAATCTTCGAGCCGCTGGGGATGAAGGACACCGGCTTCAACGTGCCGGCTGACCGCAAGGCGCGCGTCGTGACCCTCTACGGGCGCAGTCCGGACGGGCTCGTGCTCCGGGACGTGCCGGAATGGGTGGCCACGACGACGCTGCACGGGGGCGGCGGCGGTCTCTGGTCGACGGCCGGGGACTACCTGCAGTTCGCGCAGATGCTCGTGAACCGCGGCGAGTTGAACGGCACCCGGCTGCTCGGCCCGCGGACCGTCGACCTGATGGGGTCGAACCACGTCGGCGATCTCTACGAGAAGTCGGGGCGCGTGGGCGGCGGGCCCGGGAAGGGCTTCGGGCTGACCGTCGACGTCATTCTCGACAACGCCGCGGCCCGCGGCGACCACCGGTCGACCGGCAGCTTCGGCTGGAGCGGCGCCTTCGGCACCACCTACTGGGTCGATCCCAAGGAGGAGCTGACCGCGATCCTGATGGTGCAGACGCCGGGCGGTCCGCTCCGGGCCGACTTCCAGAACGCCGTCATGCAGGCGATCGTCGACTAGGAGTCTGCGCCGTAGAACGGCGCGGACTCCTGGAGGGTTGGGTTGGGCGCCCAGCGGAGGCTGCGGCGCGGCCTTGCGGTCGCGTTCGGCGACGATGGGCGGGCCAGGCCGCCGCTCCCCGGCTCGGCGCGAGCGGTTCCGCGTCGGTCCCGCAACCGTGCGGACCGGAGGATGGGATGAAACGTTGGCTGTCGATTTCGTTGATGGCGTTGGCGTTCCTCGCGATCGAGACGTCCGCATGGGCCCAGCCCCTCGATGAGGCCGCGCGACGCGCCCTTCGCGCCGAGCTGGACGCATTCTTCGATCAGTACTATGCGTGGTACTCGGCGGGCGCGGCCGACGAAATCGCCAGCCATGCCTACAACGTGCCCTACGTTCGCGGGGACGGCACTGCGCTGGGAACGCGGGATGAAGTTCGTCAGTGGGTCGCCCAGGCCTGGGCGCGGCTCGACGCACAGGGGTACGCGGGGTCGGACATGCCCGACCGCAACATCTGCGTTCTCGGCGCAGGCGCGGCCATCGTCAGCGGCCGGGGCGTGCGCCGCCACAGGGACGGCGGTCTGCTGGGCGAGTACGGCTGGACCTACTCGCTCGTCAAGACCGACGACGGCTGGCGCATCGTCTCGATCTTCGGTCACGATCCCGCGCTCGCCGTGCGGTGCCGGTAGAAGTCTGCGCCGTGGAACGGAGCTGACTCCTGGAGGGTTGGTTGGGCGCCCGGCATCCAGCGCGCCATCGATGCGGACCAGATTACCGGGGCAGCGGTCTCTGGTCGAGGGCCGAAGACTACCTGCAGCTGGCCGCCGACGGGCGCTGGCAGCCCGGGGGGGAACCCCGCGTTGCACCGAGAGCAGCGAGGCGCCCGCCTGACCCGAAGCCGCCCGCCGGAGCGCGCGGCACCCCTATCGATCCGCCGCCCAGCGCACGAAGGACGGCCCCTCGATGCCGCGCGGCTCGCCGCCGTGCTCCGGGTAGACCGACGCCACGTAGATGTCCCCGTTTGGCGCCATCGCCATCTGGTGGACGTAGACGTTGGCGTTCGGAATGCGGTAGACCTCGTCGTCGGTCTCGGCGTCGACGACCACCAGATCCTGCCGCCCGCGCCGCGAGCCGGTCACGCCCGCGTAGATCCGGTCGCCGTAGGCCGCGACGCTCAGCGGCAGCCCCGGCTGGGGCACCCCTTCCCAGGGGCCGATGTACTCCCCCTCCTGGGTGAACACCTCGAAACGGCTGACGCAGCCGGGAATCGGCTCGAGGCGCTCGGGCGCTATTTGCCCCGGTGCCGTGACGTACGGGTGGAGGGCGGTGCCGCACACGTTGCCGACGATGAGGCGGCCGGCCGGGTCGAGGGCGATGGCGTGCGGAAGCGCCAACTGGCCGGGGCCGCCGCCGAACCCGCCGGCCTCCTTCAGGTAGCGGCCGTCCTCGTCGAACCAGACCAGCCGCGAGTTCCAGTAGCCGTCGGAGACCACGACGCGGCCGTCGGGCAGGAACGCGACGCCGGTGGGCCCGTTGAAGTGGCCCTCGTCGTCGCCGAACACCCCGTACTCGCCCAGCGTCAGCACCGCGTCGCCGTCGGGCGTAAGCTTGACGACCTGGTGGCCCTCGCGGTCGACGACCCAGACGAACCCCTGCGGATCGACGTACATCGAGTGCGGCCCGATGAACTCCCGGTCGTCGCCGAACGTGCCCAGGAACCGGCCCGAGGCGTCCCAGCGGGCGACCGTGCCCCTGCCCTTGTAGCGGCTCATCGCCAGCGGGTGCGCGGCCCAGTGGTCGACATCGCGCGAGATCGTGTAGACGACCCCGTCGGCGCCCACCGCGACGCCGGTGCCCATCTCGAACACCATGTCGGCGGGGTACCGCGGCCAGTCCTCGTCGAGCGCATAGGCCTGCTGGGCTCCCGCGATCGACGGCCCGCCCCACGCCGCCCCGACCACCACCGCGGCGACGAGCGCCGCCCGACTCGCACGAACTCGCAGCATGACCGCCTCCTTGCCAGGGTCACGGGACGTCGGCCTTCGCCAGCGCGCGCTCACGGGTCGCGACGGTCGGGACCGTCGTAGATCCAGGGACGGAGCCGCCGGTCTCTTTCTCTCATCGCCTCGGCGCCCGCGCCGTGCTCGAGCCGTTCGAGCAGCGTCGTGTCCACCCCCTGAAGCAGGCTCGAGCGCCGCCTCGGGTCGATGCGGAAGGGAACCGGCGCCATGCCCGGACGCTCGACCACCTGCCTCTCCAGGTCTACTGTCGTCTCGAGCCCGGGATTCGCGGCGACCCGGTCCGCCAGCTCGTCCACCACCTGCTCGTCGAGCGTCACCGGGAGGAGGCCGAAGTCGAAGCAGTCGTCGTGGAACACCGGCCCGAAGCTCGGGGCGATGATCGCCCGCATTCCGCACTGCCGGAGCCGGATGACCGCGAACGCCTGCTGGCTGCCCTGGCCGAAGTTCCGTCCCGCGATCAGGATCGAGGCGTCGCGATACGGTTCCCGATTGAGGACGAAGGCGGGGTCTTCCGTGCCGTCGGCCCGGTAGCGGAAGCCGGGGAACGCGTGCCGGCCGGTCCACGACCCGTCGTGCCGGTGGGCGTCGAGGCCTACGTCGTTCCCATCCAGGTGCACGGCGTGAAGATCCTGAAGCTCGACGCCGACCGGGGCGATGAGCTCGCTCTCGAGATCGGGCTGCCGGAAAGGCGCCGCGATGCCGGTGTGCCGCACGAACCGCGGGGCTTGTCGAGACACGGCAGCAGGCACCTCGGCCTCAGCGGCGGCCGTCACCGGGCTGATAGATCCACGGACGCGCCTGCTCGTCCCGTTCCCTCATCGTCCTCGCCGCCGGCAGGTGAGGCTCGATCTCCTCGAGGTCGTGCAGGCCGTTCAGCAGCTTGTTCCGCACCCTGGGGTCGGTCTCGAAGGCGATCGGGTCGCGTCCCGGCATCTCGATGAGCTGCCGCTCCAGATCCACCCTCATCCTGACGCCGTGGTGCGACTCGACCCACGCCACGATCTCGTTCAGCGTCTCGCGGGGCAGCTCCACCGTCAACACGCCGTACTGCACCGCGTTGGTGAGGAAGATCGGCCCGAAGCTCTCGCCGATGTAGACCCTGACACCCCAGGCCACGAGCGGCCGGGTGACGCCGGTGACCCGCGAGCTGCCGGTGGCGTAGTTCTTCCCGACGATCATGATCGAGGCGGTCCGGTACGCCTCCTGGTTGAAGACGAAGTCGCGCCGCGGGGAACCGTCGGCGTTGTAGCGGATGTTCGCGAACGCCGTGGCCCCGCGGCTGGAGCCGAGGCCCCCGCGGGGCGCGTCGAGACCCGCGGTCAGGTTGGTCAGGGCCGGCGCGATGACGTCGGTGCTCACGTTGTCGAACATGAAGGGCGCCGCGAGGCCCTCGTGCGCCTCGAAGCGGTGCCCGCCGCGCTGGATGTTCTGCCCCATGGTCCCGGCCCCTCCCGGCCCGCCAAACGTCGCCGCGACCGCGAGGTCGCGCCGCGGCCTCCGCGTGGCGCCCCGACCAACCCTCCCGGAGTCCCCGCCGTTCCTCGGCGCCGACTCCTCACAGGAACGTGCGCACGTCGGCGATGCTGCCGGCGATCGCCGATGCGGCGACGGTCGTCGTGCTCGCCAGCATCGTGTTCGTGTCCCGTCCCTGACGGCCGATGTAGTTGCGGTTCGAGTTCGAGACGCACCGGTGGCCCGGCTCGACGTAGTCGCCGTTCGATCCGTAGCACTTCGAGCAGCCCGACTCGCGCCACTCGAAACCCGCGTCCCTGAAGATGCGGTCGAGGCCCTCCGCCTCGGCCTGCGCCTTGACCGCGTTCGAACCCGGCACGACCCAGGCCGAGGCGACGGTGGAGGCCACCCGGCGGCCCTCGACGATGGCCGCCGCCGCGCGCAGGTCGCTGATGCGGCTCTCGACGCACGAGCCGATGAACGCCTCGTCGATCGGTGTCCCCAGTATCGGCTCGCCCGGCGTGAGGCGGCTGTACTCGATGGCCTGCCGGTAGGCGGCCCGCTTGCTCGCCGGAGCCTCGTCGGGATCGGGAATCCGCTCGCCGATCCCGATCGCGTGCTCGGGGTTGATGCCCCAGGTAACCTGCGGCTCCACCCCGGTCATGTCGATCGTCTCCTCGCGATCGAAAACGGCGTTGTCGTCCGTGGGGAGGGTGCGCCAGAACTCGACCGCCCGGTCCCAGTAGCGCGTGGACGGGGCGAACTCCCGGCCCGCGAGGTACTCGAAGGTCGTGTCGTCGGGGCTGACCATGCCCGTCGGGGAGGCCATCTCCACCGCGAGGTTGCAGATGGAGAAACGGGCCTCCTGCGACAGCGCGCGCACGACCGGACCCGCGTACTCCACCGCGTAGCCGGTGCCCGAGTCGGTGCCGAGCCGGGCGATGGTGCGAAGGATGACGTCCTTCGCGCGGATTCCCGGTCCCGGTGTCCCCACGATGTTCACGCGCATGGTCCTCGGGCGGCGCCGGATGACGGTGCCGGTGCGCAGGATGTTCTCCGAGTTCTCTCCTCCCCAGGAGATCAGGCCCATCGCCCCGTGCGTGCAGGTGTGGCTGTCGCCCGCGCAGAGCACCATGCCGGGCTGGCTCAGCCCGGTCTCGGGGCCGACGACGTGCATGATGCCGAATCGCGGGTCGGACTGGCCGAAGGCCTTGGTGAAGCCCAGGTCCCTCATTTCTCCGGCCAGCTCTTCGTACGCCTGCCACCCCCATCCCAGCGAGGGGTCGGCGTACCGGTCCGGCGACGTGGAGACGGTGTGGTCGGGCACGTTGTAGAAGATCTCGGGGTTGCGGAGCTCGACGCCTTCCCGGACCAGCCGCATGACCTGGGCGGGACTGCCGCCGATGCAGCGGTCCACCTGGAGCAGATCGGTCTCGCCGCCGAGGTTCGCGACGACGTGGGCGTCCCAGATCTTGTCGAACATCGTCCCGCGGCGTTCCTCCGCCTGGAACCGCGCGAACACGGACCTGGGGTGGGCCGACACGAGAAGCCCGGCGCCGACCGACGTCCTGATGAAGTCACGTCTGTTCATGGTGCCCTCCGCGGCGGAACCCGACGGGTCTCGGTGCTTCGCCGGCCGTCGGCGACGATGATATCAACTGCCGGCGGTCGGCAAGGAGCTGCGTGACGGCCGGCTCAGCGGACGAGCCGATAGCCTTCCCTCACGCCGGGGGCGTGCACGGGCGGGCTGCCGTACGGCTCGCCCCGCAGGAACTCGATGGAACGGCCTTGCGTGAGTCCGTCCAGCCGGGCCGTCGCGCTCGTGAACGCCTCGAAGTCGGGCCCGTCGCCGCCCATGCCGACCGCGTCGTCGCGCACCGCGAGGAAGTGCTCGTAGCCGGCGTAGCGGGCCAGGTAGTACACCTCGTCGTAGCCTTCGCTCTCGACCGCGTCGCCGTTCGGCAGGTAGGCGACCCGCCACAGGCCCACCGGCCGGACGCCAATCTTCTCCGCGTAGGGCCAGACCCTATCCCGCGCGATGGCGTGATACTCCTCGAAGGCGCCCTTCCTGATTCGGGAGTACTCGAGAGCGAGCAGGCCGTCCCCGGGTCGTGCCCGGTCCAGTCGTACCGGGCGGGGCGCGGAGGAATCCACATCGGGGCCGCCCTCGACCCGCTCGTACCGTTCGCCGAGGCCGGGCATGTAGACCGGCCGGGTCTCGGCCAGGTAGCCCTGCAGGAAGACGCCCCCGCGGGAGCCCTGCGCGTACTGCCGGCGGGTGCTCAGCCCTTCCCGCGAGGCGTCACTCAACCCCCCGTCACCGCCCAGCCGCCCGGCGCCGCCGGTGTCGCCGGCCGCGGCGCCGCTACGGGTGGCCTGCCAGTGCTCGTAGCTGGCGTAACGCGCGAAGCGCACCGCCTCGTCCTGGTCGGGCGTGGCGTCGGCCCCCACGGGATAGACGACCTCGAAGTCGCCCAGTATGCGGGCGCCCAGCCGCTCGAACCAGGGCCACACGCCCGACCGGCTCGCTTCGAGCCAAGCCTCGTAGCCGCCCGCCTCGAGATAGGCGTGCCGCATCATGACGACTTCCTGCTGTCCCACCCGCGGCACGTCGTTCCGCACCGGCGTGGGCGGCTGGGCCCCCGGCGGCGAACCGAAAGCGAGCACGGACAGGCCGACCGCCACGAGGCTGCCCGCTCTTGCGCGACCGCTCTTCATGCTTCCTGCTCCTCGTGCCCGGGTGCGGCCACATCGGTGGGGCGCGGCATAAACGTCGGCCTTCGCTGCTTGTGGGAACGTCCGAGTATACCCCCGACGCTCACCGCTCCTCGTCCTCGCTTCCCTTCACACATCGTTGGCTCGCGCCTCGAGAGCCGCGCAGCGGTCGATGAGCAGGTCGAAGGGCTCGGCTTCGTCGAGCATGCCGTCCGAGGCCATCCGTTCGTAGTCTTCCTGGAGCGCGTTCCGGGCAAGTCCTTCGGGAACCAGTTGCAGGTCACCGGAGACCGCGGCCCTGTAGTCGATCCACTGGCCCCGGGCGTCCTTCTCGCGAAAGAACGCCGCCTTGTGCCGCGCCACCGAAAGGGCGAGCGGCCGGTCGGCGAGCGCCTTGCCGGCGTATCCTGTCTCGTCCAGACGCGCGACGTCATGCCAGTGACGAGACAGCCGATCGCCCCGTCGGCGTTGCTGACGGCAGAACACGTGCATTGCGGTCGCCTTCTCCCAGAACGTGCGCTCGGCGAGCATGACCGACGGCGAGGCCGTCGGAAAGACGAGGTCGGGCAGATGAGGTGCCGCGTCGCACGCGACCGCGCGATGCTCGTGGGGTTCGCCGGTCGCTCGCGCGCCGAACTCGATGATGACCTCGGGCCTGAGGAACCCCCGGCCGTCGAGCAACGCCTCGTAACGCACGACGAGCCGTTCGCCGGAAGCGCCGACCGACGCGGCGAGGCCCGCCCGGCCCAGGCCCTCGCCGACCGACGCGAGCGCCTCGCCCCGGACCCACTCGGCGAGACGCGAGCGGGTGGCCCTGCTCCAGCGTTGCTCCTGGCTCCGCGTCGCCGGTAGCGCCTCGGTGCCGGCGCCGGCCACGAGATCCGGCGCGAAGGCGCGGATGTCGTATGTGATGTCGACGTCCTCCGAGAACCGGCGAATGGCGTGGTAGGCCTTGGCGAGCGACGTGCCTCCCTTGAACACGATGTGGGGGCCGAACGGCGCGCCGAAGAGGACGCGCAGCGTCTGGACGATCCAGACGTCCTTCTCCAGGAGAAACGCTTGCCGCCCGCTCGCTTCCTGCGCAGCTCTCAGCGCCTCGCGCCGGTCTCGAGCCGGCAACGACTGGAACGCGGTTTCAGCCATTCGCGACGGCCAGGCTCACCGGCTCGGCCATCCAATGCGGCATGGTCGCCCGCGCCTCGGCGAGGTCGCTGACGTCCTCGGGGGACAGCCTCGGCAGAACCGTCCGGAGCGCCGCTCGGATCTCGGCCGGGCCGAGCCAGGCCAGGGCGCGGATGACGTCGCCCGCGGGGCGGCGGGCCGCCGCGAGTTGCCAGCGTGGCGCGTGGCGCAGTTCTACTTGCAGACTGCCGAAGCGCAAGCGGCGCCGGGGCCCGGAGGTGAGGTAGACCGGGCGCACCGGTATCTGGGTGGTGAGGCCGAGCACATGCGCCGCGGCGCCGCCGCAGGGGACGATGGTCACGTTCCATAGATTCGCGAGCGCGTCCAGCGCCTCGTCGACATTCGGCGCGCAAGGCCCGAAGCGGGTCTCGACGGGGCGCATGTAGACCCCTTGGCAGACCCGCATGAGTCTACCGGCGCGGGCGAGGCGCGAGAGGGCCTGATCGACCGCCGTGCGGTTGCCGAGATGAAGCAGTGCGCCTGCGCAGATCGGGGTGGCCTCGGGCAGCGAGCGGGCGTACGCCGCGATGCGCTTCGACACGCTGGGCATGGCACTCTCCGGTCGAGCGAATTGTCAGAAACATGCTATCGGCATTGACATTTCTCCGCAAGGTTCAGGCGCCAGCCAAGCGCTCGGCTCGTTCGCGGCGACGCTCGAGGACCGAGCCCGCTTCCGGAATCGGAGCACCTGCGCTTGACCTGCCGGTAGGGCGGCCGTATGGTGTCGGTGGCTCCGGCCCGAACCCCGGCCCGCCGCGGCGGGCGACACACGAAGGAAGAGCGTGATGCGTATTATCCTCGCGGTTCTCGTTGCCGCCGTCGCGGCCTTCGCCATGCTTCCCCCCGAGGTCGGCCGGGCCCAGGACGCCGCCTACCGGCTCGTGGCCGACTGGCCGACCCTGCCCCCCGGCGTCTTCTTCGGACAGCAGCGCGGCTGGCCCGACCAGGCCGCCCGCGACGCCGCCGCGGCCCGGCGCGCGGCCGGCGGCGGCGGTCCGGGCGGCGCGCGGCCGGCGGTGCCCCCCATCTACGGCCAGGGCATCTCGGGCATCGCCATCGACGGGGAAGACCACATCTACGTCTTCAACCGGGGCGAGCAGACGGTGATGGTCTTCGACCGCGACGGCAAGCTCGTGCGGGCCGGGGCCGAGCGCGACATGCACGGCGAGCGGGTGGCCGGCGGCTGGCTGCACTCGGGCGAGGTCGACTGGGACGGCAACGTGTGGGTGGTCGAGCGCATGAACCACCGCATCATCAAGTTCGACCCCACCCTCGAGCGCGCGCTCATGCAGATCGGCGTGACGGGCGAGCCCGGCAATGGCGCCACCCATCTCAACAGCCCGTCCGGCATCCTGTTCACCCGCGAGGGCAACATCGTCGTCACCGACGGCTACGGCAACAACCGGGTGGTCCTCTACAGGCCCGACGGCACCTTCATCAAGCAGATCGCCAGGGGGCGCGGCGGCCCCGACGACAAGGGCGCGGGGCCCGGCGAGTGGGACCTGCCGCACCAGGGCGCGGTCGACGCCGACGACAACCTCTACATGGTCGACCGCGAGAACCGGCGCATCCAGGTGCTCGACAACCAGTTGAACTACGTCCGCGAGTTCGCCAACGAGGGCTGGAACCCCTGGGACATCGCCATCTCGCGCCGCGGCGACGACGGCTTCGCGTACATCGCCGACCACGCCGGCGAGCGGGTCCACAAGATCGCCCTCGACGACGGCCGCATCCTCGCCACCTGGGGCGAGCCCGGCCGCGGCCCCGGCCAGTTCGACTGGGTCCACGGCATGGCCGTCGACACCCAGGGCGCGGTCTACGCGGCCGACACCTACGGCCAGCGCGTGCAGAAGTTCGTGCCGGCGGCGCCGTAGTCCGTGAACATGCGCGACGGGATTCGCCCCGTACTGCAGCGGCTCGCCACGCGGCGCGTGGTCATCCCGGTGGTGCTGGCCGCGCTCTTCTGCGTAGCCGTATTCCAATGGCGGGACGCCCGGCTGGGCGGCCTTGAGCTCCTCGACACCCGGCAGTGGTACACCCCCGACCAGGCCGCCGCGCTGTTCGGCGCGCTCGATCGGCTCGACCCGCACGCAAGGGCCGTCTACGCCTGGACCGAGGTGTCGGTCGACCTGTTCTTCCCGGTGGCGTACGGCCTGCTCCTCGCGCTCGCGCTGCTCCGCCTCTATGGGAATGGCCGGCCGTTCTACCTGTTGCCGATTGCCGGGGCCGTGGCGGATGTCCTCGAGAACGTTTCCATCGCGTTGCTGGCCGCGACCTACGTCGGCGCGCCGTCGTCCTGGACGCGAGTGGCCGCGGCCTTCACGCTGCTGAAGAGCGTGCTGATCCTGACCGCGTTCGCCGCGATGCTCGTCGGGGCGATTCGATGGCTGTGGGCCGTTCGACGACGAGCATGAGGTGGTGACTGGACAAAGCCCGCCGCCCGCCCGCCTCCCGCGCGGCGCTGAGGGCTTCCCGCCTGTCTCGAGCCGGTTGTTCGCCGAAACCACCTACCGAGACGGCGGTTGCCGCTTCCGGCGACGAAGAGCGACCCGGCGCGAGACCCTGCCGGATGTGCCCTCAGTACGGAGCCTTGAGCCCCTTGAACATCGGATAGTGCTTCAGGTTGGTGGTCTTGAGCTCCGCATCGAGCTCCTGAGCGAGCGCGGCGACGATGAGGTCGGCCACCTCGACGCCCGGGTGCGAACGAAGGTAACGTCGTCCGAGAGCGCCGGCGGCCTCGGAGGCCGACTCGTCGACGTCGACCCACGACACCAGGCGCAGGAGATCGCGCGTCGCCGTCTCTTCTTCAGCGCGCATTCCCGCCAGCAGCTCCGCCCGGACGACGCGGGAACTCCAGAGTTCGTCACCGCGGGCGATGGCGGCGGGAATCAGCTCGGTGGCGGCGAGAGGCCGCCCGCGCAGATGATCGATGAGCACCGACGTGTCGAGCACCAGTCGCTTCACGACCGTCCCGTCGTCTGCGACAATCGCCGGGAGCCTCGGATGCGCTCGACGTACTCCGCGCCGGTTTCCGGGAAGTCCTTCCAGGCGCCGGCCGCGTGCCGGGCGAGGCGTATCCGGTCCGCGGTGGTCGGCTCGCGTCGCCGGGCGTACACCCCGTCGACGGCCGCGCGGATGAGCTCCGACACCGTACGGCCGGTAGCCCGGTTCCGGCTCTTCAAGAGGCGTCCCTGCTCCTCGGTCAGATAGATCTGCGTACGCTGCATGATGTATCCACGATACACCATGCGTCGCCAAGGGAGATCGTCGGCTCGACGCCGGCGGGGACCGCTCCGTCATGGGGTCTTCCGGCCTGGCCTCGCGCCGGACCGGACGCCAGCCGGCGCCGTGAGGTTCGCGGGTAGTGCGCTGATCCGCCATGAGTACCGGTGCTGGGAGTCTGCGTCGTAGAACGGTGCAGACTCCCAGCAGGGTTGGTTGGGCGCCCAGCGGAGCCGCAAGCGACGATGAGCGGGCTACCGCTCCGGCCCCGTGGCCAAATTGGACCGGTTGGTCCAGAAGATGTCGATCCCCCCCAGGTTGTTGTCGTCCCGGTTCGAGAACCACGTGAAGGTGGCGCCGTCCGGCGGGAGGGCCGGGCACATGTCCTGCCCCGGGGTGTTCACGTGGGGCCCCAGGTTCACCGCGGGTCCCCAACTGTTCGGCCCCGTCTGCATCGCCGACCAGATGTCCATGCCGCCCTGGCCGCCGGGGCGGGCCGAGGTGAAGTAGACGCGGCCGTCGGCGTCCTGCGAGAAGTGGAACTCCTCGGCCGCGGTGTTGATGTTGGGACCCTGGTTGACGGGCTCCTGCCAGGCGCCGTCGGCGTCCTGGCGCGAGCACCAGATGTCCGAGCCGCCGTAGCCGCCCTCGCGGCGCGAGGCGAAGCACAGCGTTTCGCCGTCGGCCATGATGGCGGGGCAGTGCTCGTTGCCGGCGTCGGTGCTGATGGGATAGGGGAGCAGCTCTGGCGTCGTCCACGCGCCTTCGACCTTGCGGGTGACGAAGAGGTCGCTGGCGTTCCGGGGCTCGCTCGTCGCGAGCCGGTCCGACTTGAAGTAGATGGTGTTGCCGTCGGCGGTGATCCACGGCTCGCGGTCGTCGCCGAGCCGCAGCGGGTCGACGTCGGTGGCGGGGGCGGAGTTGACGGGCTGGCCCATGTTGACGGGGGTGTTCCAGCGTCCCGTGGCGGCGTCGAACGTCGCGATGTAGAGGTCCTTGGGGTCGCCGGGGGCGGCGCCGAGGTCCTCGCGGGCGCTGCAGTAGACCATGGTGCCGTCGGCCGCGAACGACAGCTCGCCCTCGGCCCACAGCGTGTTGATGGGCTCGCCGAAGTTGTGCACGGCGCGCTCGACCCAGCTCTGCTGCCCCGCCGCGGGGGCCGCGACGGCGAGCGCCGCGGCGACGATTCCGATTGCCCACGCCGCGCCGGTCATCCCCCTGGTCATGTCCGCTCTCCTCATGTCGTCCGCCGTCGTTCGTCGCCGCACCGGCCGCCGGCGCCGCACCGGTCGGGCCGGACGAGTCAGCCGCTCGCCGCCGGGCGATGGGTCACTGCCCGGGCGGCCGCCTGATCTCTATCGTGGCGGTGAGCCACTGGTCGGCGGCGGGGAGCTCCCACGAGACGGGACCGGAGGGGCCGGCCGTCCGGTGACGCGTGTCCGAGACCGCCAGCGCCACCGCGCGGTCGGTGTCGCACCCGGCCATCGGCGGGCCGCAGCCTTCGGGATCGTCCGCGGCGGCGGGAAACGAGAGGATGTTCAGGCGTTCCCCCGGCGGCACGTCCGACATGGCCGCGGCCTCGCGGACGAACGGCCCCGCCTCGTCCAGCTCGACAAGGGCGATGCGCAGGGCGCGGGACCCGTCTCGCGTGGTCTCGACCACCGGCGCCGTCACCGTGTCCGCCGAGCCGCGCTGCTGGTTCGACGAGCCGATGGGCCGGTCGGCGTCGACGTTCGAGTACCTCAGCACGGCGGCCGCCGCCTGCCGGCTGCCGCCCCACGAGAACGCGGCGGTGGACTCCGACCCGTCGGCGATCCTGTAGAAGACGGTCAGTTGGCACGCGGTGCCCTGGCCGTCCGCCTGACACATGGCGTCGTTGAAGCCGCGGAAGCCGGGCACCACCGTCCATCCCTCCGGCCCGGAGGTGTTCGGGTTCCCCTGGGCGCCGAGGATCGCCACGAGGAGGTCCCCGTTTCCGTCCTCCCGGGACGGGACCGAGATCGACACTTCTCCCGCGCCGCTCTCGCCAGTCTGGCCGATCCCGGCGTCCTCGAAGTTCGGTGTCGGCCCGCACCCGACCGCGAGCAGGCTGGCCAGGACGCCGCCGCACCACAGAAATCGGCGAGACCCCGCGTGCACGTGACGGGCCGGCCGGATTCGCATCGAGCACATGAGTGTTCCCCCTTTGGCTTTTCGGCCCCACGATAGCGACACGACGGGGAATCGTCAAACCCGAGCCCGCGCGCCGCGCGGCGCGCGGGCGGGGGGCGTGCTTCAGAGGCCGCCCAGGGCGCGGGTGACGGTCCAGTAGACCCCGACGACGGCGATGCCCAGCGACAGGGGAACCACCGCGGCCCGGCGGTACCACGGGGCGCGGCGCGCCCAGCCGAGGGCCGCGAAGAGCCCCGCGATGACCGCGAGCTGCCCGCCCTCGACCCCGAGGTTGAAGCTCATCAGCGCCGCCGCGAACTCGCCGCGGGGCAGCCCCAGCTCGGCGAGCACCCCGGCGAACCCCAGCCCGTGCAGCAGCCCGAACCCGAAGACGAGCGCGATCCGCCACGGCTTGAGCTCGCTCGTCATGACGTTCTCGACCGCGACGTAGGCGATGGAGAGGGCGATCAGCGGCTCGACGACGCGGGCCGGCAGCGAGAGCACCCCGACCATGCTGAGCCCGAGGGTGATGGTGTGCGCGACCGTGAACGTGGTCACCTGCGCCACCATCGGGGCGAGGCGCGTGCCGAGGAGGAAGATGCCGGCGACGAACAGGATGTGATCGAGCCCCTTGGGGACGATGTGGGTGAACCCGAGCCCCAGGTAGGTGCCCACGACCTGCCACCGGGTCGGCGGCGTCAGCTCGCCGAGGAGCATCGGCTCGGTCTCGTATTCGCCGACGTTCCAGTAGGTGACGACCTCGTCGCTGCGGTCGCGGATCAGCAGCGGGTAGGGGTCCATGATGAGCCCGTAGGCGAAGCTGAAGGCCTCGGCCCCGGCCGGCACCCGGCCGTCGAGCCGCATCACCCCGAGCAGGGTGCCGTCGGGCGCGACGGGGCCGTGCTCGGCGGGCGGCAGATAGGTCGCGGAGGTCGGGGCCCGTTCCCCGTCGAAGTACAGATGCACCCACTCGGCGAAGGTCGGCTCCATCTCGACCAGCCGCTCGTCCCGATCCGGAGGGTCGAGCCGGCCCGAGACCCCCAGGCCCGAGAACGGCTCCACCCGCATGAGCAGCCAGCCGGGGTCGTTCATCACCTCGATGCGGAACGTCCCGTCGCTCTCGAAGGTGACGTGCACCTCGGTCAGCTCGAGCTCGTGCGCCCGCGCCGCGTCGCCCGAGGCGACCCACAGGACCGCGGCGGCCGCGAGGGCAGTCAGCCAGCGGCGTCGTCGGGCAGCGCATCGAGGCGGCATCGCCCCGCGGCTGGGCGGCCTCGGCGGACGGGCGTGGGCTGGCGGGCCGGCGGAGCGCGTTGGCTGAGGCATGTCCGGCACGAGTGCGGGCGTAACGCGTCGACGATCGCGGCTCCCGCCGCTACCCGACTGCATGAGAGTGCGCCCCCCGCCGGGAAGGGGCGGGTTCCTCCCTTGCGCACCGGCCCGCGAACGGCGCACCCGGGCTGGCTCCGTTACGGCCATTGACTGTAACATCGGCCGCCAGCAGGACGCCGAGCCGTCCGGAGGAGGGACCCGATGTCAAAAGGCACCGTCATGAAGCTCACCGCCGGCGCGGCGCTCGCCGCCGTTATCGGGGTGGGCATCGCGTCTTCCGCGCAGGAGCCGTCGCCGCTCTTCGAGCTGTCCCGGCGCCCGACGAGCACGATGTCGAACCCCTACCGCCTGATCGAGAACTGGCCGACGCTGCGTCCGGGCATGGAGTGGGGCGCCGCCATCGGCCTCATCCCCGACGGCACCGGCGGCACGTGGATGATGTTCCGCTCCGAGCCGCCCATCAACTACATCAACGCCGACGGGCAGATCGAGAAGAGCTTCGGCGAGGGGATGATCGTCCAGGCCCACGGCTTCTGCATGGACGGCGACGGCAACCTGTGGGCCGGCGACAGCGGCCCGTTCGGCGACGACCCGTCGACGGCGGGGCGCGGCTTCCAGCTCCACAAGTTCAGCCAGGACGGCGAGCTGCTGATGAGCCTCGGGCAGGCCGGGGTGTCGGCGGCGGGCGAGGACACGTTCATCGGCCCCACCGCCTGCGCGGTCGCGCCGAACGGCAACATCATCGTCGCCGACGGACACTGGCCGCGGCCTTCCGACGCCCAGCAGGACGGAGACCGGCTGGTGGAGATCACCACCGACGGCGAGTTCGTGCGGGCGGTCGGACAGATGGGCCTCGGCCCCGGCGAGTTCATGGGGCCGCACGCGCTGGCGTTCGACTCTCAGGGACGGCTCTTCGTCGCCGACCGGTCGAACAACCGTGTCCAGGTCCTCGACCGGGACCTGAACTTCGTCGACGAATGGCGGCATTTCGGCCGGCCCAGCGGCATCACCATCCTCGCCGACGACACGATGATCGTGGCCGACTCCGAGTCGGGGGCATCCATTCCGGGTCCCCCGGTCGCGCCCGACGGGGCCGGCCGCTCGCCCCGGAATCCGGGGTGGCAGGTCGGCATCCGCATCGGCAGCGCAAGGGACGGCTCGCTTCAGCACTTCATCCCCGGCACGCGCCCGGAAGGGATGGCGGCCGACGAGGCGGGCAACATCTTCGCCGGTCTGACCAGCGGCTGCGACGTCAGCCCCTCCGGCGGCTGCCTCCAGAAGTGGGTGCCGCGGTAGGCGTGCTAGACTGGTTGGCGATGCCGAACCGCGATGCCCAATGGGTCATCGGGACGATGGTCGTGCTCGCCGGGCTCCTGGTCTGGCGCGTCGACGCCGGCTTCGCGGCCGTCAACGGCCGGATGGACCGGATCGAAGCCCGGATGGACCGGATCGAGACCCGGATAGACGGCCTCGAGACCCGAATGGACCGGATCGAGACGCGTCTGAACGGCGTCGAGACCCGGTTGGACGGCCTCGAGACCCGGTTGGACCGAATCGAGACGCGTCTGGACGGCTTCGACGGCCGTCTGCGCAACGTCGAGATCGAGTTCGGCAAGGTCGACCAGAGGCTCCTCACCATCGAGCGCGTCGTTCTCCCGGCGCCCGAGTAGTAAGCCGGAACCCAACCACACGAGCGCGTGGCAGCCCCGCCTGCTGCGCACCGTCCTCGGCGGCCGCGAGCTCGGTCCTCGGCGGCCGCGGGCTCGGGCGCTTGCCGCTAGTCGTTCGTCTGAGCGGAAGCCCGGGCCGCCGCCATCTCCTCGTACTCGGCGTCGTCGAGATACGTGATGCCGATCCAGGCGTGCGACATCTCGTCGACGCCGCGCGCGCCGAACACCACCCACTGGTCGGGGTCGGGGTTGATGCGGTTCGCGGCGGTGTTGTCCCACTTCGCGCGCAGCATCAGCACCGTGCCCTTCGGCAGCAGGGGCTGCGCGTCGTCGTCGTAGATGTAGGCGATCTGCCAGTTGTGGTCGTAGCGGTTGACGTTGCTCAGCAGCTCGCGGCGCCCGTCGGGGTAGAGCGCGGTCATCGACATCTCGGTGCCGCGCATGTGCATGTGGGGTCGGAAGCTCTGGACGAGGGCCGGCCGGTCCATGACGTACTGGTCCTCGAGCACCAAGTGTCCGTGGGGCGGGATGAGGATGTCGCTGGCCCGCAGCCGCTCGCGGTGGGTGCCGTCGACGTAGAACTGCCGCTCGCCAGCGGTGATCTTGTCCGGCGCCTCGCCCTCGGGATAGAGCCACACGCCGACCTCGGCGACCTCCGTCACCGGCTCGCCCACCGGGAAGTAGTGCAGGCTGAACCGCAGCGTCGCGGGCCCCGGCGGCAGGAGCTTGCCGACCCCCTCGGGCAGCAGGTCCCAGCGCTTGCCGATGCCCATGCCGACGAGGTGGGTCCGCACCGACTCTTCGCCCTCGGCCGCCGTGCTCCGCAGGCTGGCGTGCCCGTGGTGCGTGACCCTGATGCCCAGCGGGTACGAGGGCTTGAACTCGGCCGCACGGATGTAGCGGGGCTCGTCGAAGCCCTCGAACGCGATCTCCGGGTTCCACCACTGGTCCTGCCCGTTGGCCAGCACGTCGTAGGGGGTCGAGCGCACCACGAAGTCGGGCGGCCGGCCCAGCATCGCCTCGACCTCCCACGCGTCGGCGCGCGGGAATTCGAGCGCCTCGGGCAGGTCGGCGGGGTCGCCCTCGGACGCGCCGGCGTCGACCCACCGGACGACGGTGTCGATCTCGTCCGGGGTCAGCGAAATGTCGTTCTTGTAGTCCTGGATGCCCACCGTCGTGTCGAGGTGCCAGGGGGGCATGAGGCGCCGTTCCACCCGGTCGCGGATGCTTCGCGCCCACGGGCGCGCCTCGCGGTAGGTGAGCAGCGACATCGGCGCGATGCCCGCCGGCTGATGGCACTGCTGGCACGACCGCTGCAGGATCGGCGCAACGTCGCGGCTGAACGTGGGCGCCGCGTCGGTTGCCGCGCCCGGCGCCTCGGCGTTGCCGCTCTTCGCGCGGGTCTGGCCTGCGCCCGCCAGCAGCATCGCCGCTGCCAGCCCCGCGACCGCCGCCCCACTCCAGCTCCCGAACGTATTCGCCTTGGTCATGGTCTTCTCTCCCGAGCGGTACCTATATCGATCGCCTGTCGCCGGTCACGGAGCTACCGTGACGGGCACGAACCCGTTGGTCCGGCAGCACTGGAACTCGAAATCCCGCATCACGTTCTAACGCGAGCCTGTCGCCGATCACGGCGTCACCGTGACCGGCACGAACCCGTTGGTCCAGCAGCACTGGAACTCGAAGTCGCGGATCACGTTGAACGCGAGCACCCGCAGCAGATAGTCGCCGGGCGCCGAGAACGTCGCGGCGGTGGCCACCCGCGCCCCCGCCTCCGCCCAGGCCCCGGGCTCGACGCTGACCGTCCGCTCCGCGAACGCGACGTCGCCGGACCCCTGGTGCTTGAACCACTTGACGTTGATGGGGCGCTCCCCGCCCGCCTCCGCGTCGCGGGCCACCCACGCGGCGAGCTCGAGGGGCTCGCCCACCTTCGCGCGCCGCTGCTCGGCGGCGGTGATGCCCCGCGGCCCGCGCCCCTCCGGCCCGTCCGGCGAGAGGCGCAGCCGCGGCGAGACGCTCGACCGCCCCGGGAACTCCCAGCCGGCCAGCTCGTAGGCCGGGCTGGTCAGCCGTCCCGGCACCGAGAGCGTCTGCCCGTGGGCGCGCAGCGTCCACACCACGTCGCGAGCGCCGAAGTCGGCCGGCACCGTCACCGTGAACGCGCCCCCGTGGCGCCGGTCGTTCTCGGGGACGGGCTCGAACCGGGTCGGCTGGCCCCCGTCGAACCCGGCCGGCTCGATGAAGTTTCCGGGCCCGAGGGGAATCTCCAGCGTCTCCTCGGTGTTGACGTTGAAGTAGCCGAACGAGAGCTCGAAGGTGCCGTCGGGGTTCCGGTACCAGCCCTCGAAGATCGGCACCACGGGACCGCCGGACGGCCGCAGCAACTGCAGCTCGAACTGCGTCTCGCCGGGGTTCGCCACCCGGCGTTCGGACGCCCGCTGCGCCGAGGCCTCGGCCGCGCCGAGCGCGATGAGCGCCGCAAGGGCGGCCGCCGGCAGTCGCGTCTGTTTCATTGCGTTCCAGTGCGCCTCCGGCCCGGCCGGAGGACTCTCCACCCGTAACCGGGAATCATAGCGCATCCCCGCGTTGGGGACGCGCCGGGCGGGTCGCCGTCGCTCTAGTCGTCGCCGGCCGCGGGCCGGAGCTCGTCCGGCGTGAGCCGGCCGTCGCCGTCGCCGTCGAGCGCGCGCAACGCCTGCGCGGCCGACGCGAGCTCCGCCCCCGACACCGCGCCGTCCCCGTCCGCGTCGAGCGCGGCCATGAGCGGAATGGCCTGCTGCGGAGGCCGGCCTTCGCCGCCGGCTCCCGGCGGCGGCGCGTCGCGCCCTCCGGCCTCGCCCTGCTCCCGGTCGGCCGGCCCCTCGGCCTCCGCCGTCATCAGCGCCAGGACCTCCGCCTCGGAGGCCGTGCCGTCGCCGTCGGCGTCGGCGCGCACGAGCAGGCTCTGGAACTGCGACCCCAGCTCCGCGCCCGCGAGGGCGCCGTCCCCGTCTGCGTCCATCGCCAGGAACGCGGCCGTGGCCTCCTGGGGCGTCCGGGCCGGACCGCCGATCGAGCCGCCCCGGCGGGGCCGCAGCTCGGCCGCCGACAGCCCGCCGTCGCCGTCGGCGTCGAGCGTGGCGAGCGACTCCGCCGCCGCGTCGATCTCGCCGGAGGAGATCGCGCCGTCCTCGTCCGTGTCGAGGGCGCCGAAAGCCGGCATCCCGCGCAGCGGGCCGAGGCCGTCTCCGGCCTCGGGCGGGGCGTCGCCCGGCTGCCGCTCCCCCGCGGCGCAACCGGCCAGTCCCAGCGCCGCCGCCAACGCCGCCGCCGTTCCCAACGTCAGCGCCCGTGACAATTGCATCGTCGCCTCCCGCGAGCGGTTCCCGTGCGCGGCGATCAGAAGGTTGGGCCGAGGCCCCGGCCGAAACCGGAGCCACGGCGTTCGGGTTCGGCCGTAGCGGATGCGGTGATCAGGACGTCCGGCCGAGGCCCCAGCCGAGGGACCCGTCCTCGAGCTCCTCCACCGTCCGGCCGAGCACGATGTCGAAGTGGGCGGTCAGCTCGCCCATCTTCGAGCCGGGCAGCGGATCGAAGTCGACGAGAATCGTCTCCTTCGCCACCGGGTCCTCGATGCGCTGGGTCAGCCGGTCCCGGGCGTTGTCGGGGTGCCCGTTGACGAGCATCTGCGACGTGAAGATCCGCTCCCCCTGCCGGCTGACCCCGAAATGGATGTGCGGGGTGCGGAACACGTTGCCGACGACGTACGGCACCGGCTTGATGGTGCGGAAGTAGTACTCGCCCTTCACGTTGGTGAGGAAGCGGCCGTACCCCTGGAAGTTCGCGTCGGGCGCCTGCTCGTCGTGGAGGCCGTCGCTGTGCCGGTAGTTCTGGTTCGCGTCGCACTGCCAGATCTCGACGAACGCGTTGCGCAGCGGCGTCCCCGCCCGGGTGGTGACGGTGCCGGTGAGGTGCGTGACCTCGCCGACCGCCGGCGTGATCGAGTCGTTGACGATGAGCAGGTCGTTGTCGGTGTCGAGGGGCATCACGTCGGGGTAGAACGGCCCCTCGAGCGAGCGGCTGCTCGGTGTCGCCGTCAGCTCCTGCGCGAGCACCCCCGGCGTCCACAGGGCGGCGGCGCCCACCGCGCCGGCCCGCAGCGCGTGCTCGATGAAGACGCGCCGCGGCAGTCCGCGTCCGGGCCGCCGGTCACCGCGCGGGAACGGACGAGTCGGCTGGGTCATGGTCTTCTCCTCCACGCGGTTCCCGATGCGCCGAACCGGTCTCGGCCTTGGCCGGCGGTCCCGGCCAGCGGGCGAGCCCCCCGACGAGGAACGCGGCGGTCAGGCCGAAGTGCCAGACGGTGCGCAGCGACGGCTCCCAGAGCGGAAGCACAAGCCAGACGGCGGCGCCGACGACGCACGGCAGACGGCTGCCGCTCCGCGCGCGCCACACCATAAGCGTCACGCCGGTGAGCCAGAAGACGAGCGTCACGAGATCCCGTTCGGTCAATGTCGACTACTCCTCGACGACGCGGACGGTACGCCTGATCGTGTTGCCATCATAGCTCCGCCGGGCGGTGCCCGCCAGCGCCGGATCCACCAGGCGGCTCCTCGACGTTCGCGGCCGGAGCGCCGGGCCGCCGGGCGGCCGTTTCGAAGTACAGTATCGGCTCGGTCTTCTCTGCCCCGTGAGCGGTACTGCAGGAGAGCAACCGATGAATCGACGATCGTTTCTCGCGACCGGCGTCTCCGCGGCGGCGGGCCTGGCGGCCGCCGGGTCCCGGGCCGCCGCGCATCCGGCCGGCGCCGGGCGTTCCGGCGGCGCCCAGGGCTCGACCGGCCGGCGCTTCGGGCTCGACTACGCCCCGCATTTCGGCATGTTCCGCCACCACGCGGGCGAGGACCTCGTCGACCAGCTCAAGTTCATGCACGACGCGGGGTTCCGGTCGCTCGAGGACAACGGCCTGCCCCGGCGGGACGTCGCGGTGCAGGAGCGCATCGGGGCCGAGCTCGACCGGCTCGGCATGCGGATGGGGGTGTTCGTGGCCCACACCGCGTGGGGTGCGGTGTCGTTCGCCTCCGGCGACCCGGACGCGCGCGAGCAGATTCTCGCCGACATCCGGCAGGCGGTCGAGGTGGCCGGGCGGGTGAACGCCCGGTGGTGCACGATCGTCCCCGGCGAGTACGACCGCGGGGTCGAGCGCGCCTACCAGACCGCCACGGTCGTCGACAACCTGAAGCGGGCGGCCGAGATCTGCGAGCCGGCGGGCCTGACCATGGTGCTCGAGCCGCTGAACCACTGGGCGAACCACCCCGGCGTGTTCCTGACCGGGATTCCCCAGGCGTACCAGATCTGCCGCGCGGTGGGCAGCCCGTCGTGCAAGATCCTCGACGACCTCTACCACCAGCAGATCACCGAGGGGAACCTCATCCCCAACCTCGACCGCGCCTGGGACGAGATCGCCTACATCCAGGTCGGCGACAACCCCGGACGCAACGAACCGACGACCGGCGAGATCAACTACCTGAACGTGTTCCGCCACCTCAAGGGCAAGGGCTACGAGGGCATCGTCGGCATGGAGCACGGCAACGCCGGCGAGGGGCGGGCCGGCGAGCGCGCGGTCATCGACGCCTACGTGGCCGTCGATCAGTAAGCGTCACCCGCACTTCTGATGGGAGTCGTCAAGATGCAGCAACCGCGTTTCTCCGTCCCGGTCGTGCTCGCCACCGTCGCGGCCGCGTCGGTCGCCATCGGTGCCGTGGCCGCTCACGCGCAGCCCGCGCGCGAGTTCGTGCCGGTCACCGACGAGATGCTCCAGGACCCCGACCCCGCCGACTGGCCGATGTGGCGGCGCACTCTCGACGGCTGGGGCTACAGCCCCCTCGACCAGGTGAACCGCGACAACGTCGGCGAGCTGCGGATGGCGTGGTCGCGCGCCCTCCCGCAGGGCACGCAGGAGGTCACCCCCCTCGCCTACGGCGGCGTGGTGTACATGCCCACGCTCACCGACATCATCCAGGCGCTGGAAGCCACCACCGGCGACCTCGTCTGGGAGTACCGCCGCGACCTGCCCGACGACGTCTACGAGTTCGTCGGCGGCAACTCGCGCAGCATGCGGAACATCGCCATCTACGACCGGCAGATCATCAACGTCAGCGACGACGACTATGCCTACGCGCTCGACGTCGAGACCGGCGACCTCGTCTGGGAGACGCGGATCTTCGATTACCGGGAGACGCCCGCCGGGCACAGCTCGGGGCCCATCATCGCCGACGGCCGGGTGATTTCCGGGCGGAGCTGCCGGCCGGCCGGGGGGCCCGAGTCGTGCGTCGTCGTCGCACACGACGCCCTGAGCGGCGAGGAGCTGTGGCGGCGGCGCACGGTGCCGGCCCCCGGCGAGCCCGGCGACGAGACCTGGGGCGGCGTGCCCTACGAGAGGCGGGTCCACGTGGGCTCGTGGATACCGGCGAGCTACGACCCCGAGCTGCGGCTCATCTACCAGGGGACGTCGGTCACCTCGCCGGCCCCCAAGTTCATGCTCGGCGGGATCGAGAACACGCACCTCTACCACAACTCGACGCTGGCCCTCGACGTCGAGACCGGCGAGATTCGCTGGTACTACCAGCACCTGAACGACCACTGGGATCTCGACCACCCCTTCGAGCGCCTCCTCGTCGACACCGCCGTCGCGCCCGATCCCGACGCCGTGAGCTGGATCAACCCGCGGGTGCAGCCGGGCGAGGTCCGCCGGGTGGTGACGGGCATTCCCGGCAAGACCGGCGTCGTCTACACCCTCGACCGCGAGACCGGCGAGTTCCTGTGGGCCACCCCCACCGTCTCGCAGAACGTCATCAACGACATCGACGGGGCCACCGGGGCGGTGACCGAGAACGCCGAGGTCACCTTCACCGCCCTGGGCCAGCAGGTGCTGGCGTGCCCCACCTGGGCCGGCGGCAAGGACTGGGAGGCGGGCGCCTACAGCCCCCTGACCAACACCATGTACATGCCGCTGCGCAACACCTGCGCGCGCCTGCTCGCCACCGACGACGTCCGCAGCGAGCAGGCGCGGGCCCTGACCGCCGGCGGGCAGGGGGGCCTGGAGATCTACGCCCTCGCGGCCCGGCACCAGATCACCCCCGGCGAGGACGACCTCGGCACCGTCTACGCGGTGTCGGCCGAGACAGGCCGCACGACGTGGCTGCACGAGCAGCGCGCGGCCACCATGTCGGTCATGGCGACGGGCGGGGGGCTGGTCTTCGGCGGCGACGTCAACGGCCGCTTCCGCGCCCTCGACCAGGAGACCGGGGCGGTGCTGTGGGAGATCAACCTCGGCTCGCCGGTCGTCGGCTTCCCCATCACCTACGCCGTCGACGGCCGCCAGTACGTCGCCGTCAACACCGGCGCCGGGGGCGGCATCAACCTCCGGATGACGCCGGAGCTGCGCCCCAGCGTGGGCAGCGTGCTGTTCGTGTTCGCGTTGCCTTAACGCTGGCCCTGGTCCGTGTTGGTACGCATCTGTCCAAACATGCAGGGTTTCAAAGCAAAATAACGGGAAATTACCCGTCCTGGAGATCCATGCCGGTTCGGGGAGATCCACGCCAATCCGAGATTTGACTGTGGGCGTACCGTGGGTTTACTATTTCGGTCGACAGGAGGCTGATTCAATGGAAAGACTGACAGCCAAGCGGGCCGAGACGCTACGGAGGCCGGGCCGGTATCAGGCGGGCGACACCGTGTACCTGGTCGTGGCCAAGGGCCGAACGGGCAGGGTGAACAAGCGGTGGGTTCAACGGCTCCACGTCCAGGGGAAGCGGCGCGACATCAGCATCGGCACGTACCCGGCCGTCACGCTGTCCGAGGCTCGGGAGCGGGCGCACGACAACCGCCTGACGGCGAAGCGGGGCGGCGACCCGTCCGGGCGTGCGTCGGCGGTGCCGACGTTCGCGGACCTGTCCGCCAAGGTCGACCACGGGGCCCAGTGGCGCGGCCGGACCCGGGAGACGCGGCGGCGGACCCTGGCGCGGTACGCGGCGCGTCTGATGGGTCGACCCGTCGACCAGATCGACCGGGCGGCGGTGCTCTCGGTGCTCGGGCCGGTCTACCGCGACAAGCCCGCGACCGGCAAGCTCTTGCGCGGTTGGGTCCGGGGCGTGCTCGCGGCGGCGCAGGCTCTCGGACATGTCGACGTTAACGCGGCGGGCGAAGTGATCGACGCGGCATTGCCGAAGACCCCGAAGACGCGAGCGCATCGGCGGGCGTTGCCGTACGCGGACGTTCGTGCGGCGCTTGAGGCGGTCGAGGCGTCCGGGGCCGGTCCGGCCGTCAAGGCGGCGATTCGCTTCACGGCGCTGACGGCGGTCCGGTCCGGCGAGGCTCGCGGGGCGAAGTGGGGCGAGGTCGACCTCGAGGCGCGGGAGTGGCGCGTACCGGCCTCGCGGATGAAGGCCGGGGCGGAACATCGGGTGCCGTTGTCGGATGCGGCTGTGGGCGTGCTCGAAGGCATGAAGGCGCATTCCGACGGCGCGGCCGATTCGCTGATCTTCCCTGGCGTGGGCGGGCGGCGGCTCAACGGCGACACGTTGATCAAGGCGTTGCGGAGAGCGACTGGGACGGATGCGGACGTTCACGGCTTCCGGTCGAGTTTCCGCACGTGGGCGGCGGAGCGGTCGGGGGCGACGAGGGACGTGGCGGAGCTGGCCCTTGCCCACGTGGTGGGCGGGGCTGTCGAGCGGAGTTACGCGCGAAGCGATTTGTTCGACCAGCGGCGCCGGCTGATGGACCGATGGGCGGCGTTCGTGACCGGTTCCATGCCCACCCGGTAGTAACCCGTCCCCCGGTTGCCGCGAACGAACGCTCCCCCCGCTGGTCGCCCAAGGCCCCCGGGGGCGTTTAGAGCTTTTGGCCGTTACGGCGTGCCGAACGGGAGTAGTGAGAATGTGGATGAATCCACCGACAGGCAGTCACACGGCATCCGAGCCATCGCCCGCGGCCTGGGGATGTCGCCGGCGACGGCGGGCGACTACCTGCATCTCGCCCCGCGCTGCCCAGGTGCATGCGTGAACGCTGCGTGACGCCAACTAGAGCTAGCGAGGCTCCGCCTCAGACCGACGAGCATGTAGGGCTGGGCAGCTTCCGACGGTGAAGATGGACCCCGGCCGCTGCTCCAGCTGCGGCCCGAAAGCCGCGTTCATGGTCGCACAAGGGCGATGGTGGCCGTAGACTGGCCGGTGAGGAGCCCATCGACCGGAGTCCGCCCATGAAGGTAGCACGTTCCGTCGCCGAGGTGTTGGCAGAGCACACGACGCTGACCCTGGAGTGCATCGACCGGATGTACCTCAACGTCTACGTGCCCCTGCTCCAGAGGGCCGCCGGTGCGGCGTACTTCTTCCGCAAGATGCGGGGTGCAGCCGTGCCGTCCTCGGCCCTGATGGCCCCGATGACCCAGCGCTTCGTCGACGCCATCAAGAGCTTCGCTGCCCGCAACGGGATCGAGATCGTGACGTTCCGCCGCGGCGAGCGCAAGGACGACCGGACCCGGCAGTACCTCCGCGATTGGCCGGGCGTCGAAGGCGTCCTCTACATCGGCAAGGCCCAGGAGAAGGCTCGGGTGGTGCGCACCGAGCGCCGCCACGACCCCGCCACCGGCGACACCTACCCGTGGCTGGCCACCTCGACGGCGATGGTCAACCAGTTCTACTTCTACGCCGTGGACGACGACTTCGGTCCGTTCTTCCTGAAGTTCTGCTCGTACTTCCCCTACAACGCCAAGCTGTGCATCAACGGGCACGAGTACCTGAAGCGGCAGCTGACGAAGCGGGGCATCGCGTACCAGTCGCTCGACAACGGAATCCTGCGCTGCTCGGACCCCGAACGCCTGCAGCGGCTGGCCGACGGGTTGACGGCGAAGAAGGTCGACGCGCTGCTGCGCAAGTGGCTGGCCCGCCTGCCCCACCCCTTCACGGTCTCCGACCGCCAGCAGGGCATCCGCTACGACGTCTCGATTCTCCAGGCCGAGTTCGCTCTGACCCAGGTCTTCGACCGGCCCGCGCAGGGGCGGGTCTTCTTCGAGGAGGTGGTGCGCGAGAACCTCGACATGGGTCGACCCGACCACGTGCAGTTGATCTTCGACCGGCGCGTCAGCCGGCGCACCCCCTCGCGGTATCGCACCCGCGTCATCACCGACGGGGTCATCCCGTCGCTGCACGTCGACTACAAGCACTCGCGGATCAAGCAGTACCACAAGGAAGGGCGCGCGCTGCGCACCGAGACGGTCATCAACGACACGTACGACTTCGATGTCGGTCGCCGGCTGAGGAACCTCGATGATCTGAAGAAGATCGGCTTCGCCGCCAACCGACGCCTGCTCGGCGTCCAACGCCTCAGCCACGACTGCACCCTCGGGGCCGACGTGCTCGACGAGCTGCACCGTCCGATGTGCATCGACGGCCAACGCGCCTCGGCGCTCCGCTTCGGCGACCCGCGGGTGCAGAGCCTCTTCGCGGCCCTGCTGCGCTTCGACCTGCTGCCGCAGGGCTTCCGCAACCGGGAGTTGCGCGAGACGGTGGCGGCGCTCTGCGGGCTCTCGCCCGACGACTACGGCGCGGGGCGCATGACCTACGACCTGCGCCGGCTCCGGCTGCGGGGCCTCATCGAACGGATTCCCCGCACCCAGCGCTATCGGCTCACCGCCAAAGGGCTGTGCGTCGCCCTCGCCTACCACCGCACGCAGGCGCGGGTCCTGGGGCCCGTCCTGTCGGCGACCCTCGACGGGGAATCGACCACGCGGCTACATGAAGCCCTGGCCATCTACGATCGCGAGGTCCACCGCGCCTGGCACGGACAGGCCCTCGCCGCGTAAACCGTCGATCACCGAGAAAACCAAGCTGTCGAAATGGAGGCCGCCCCGAACTTGACTCAACTGTAAAGATCACGCTTGTTCAAGGAATCTAGAGTCGAGGTTCTAGATCTAAATCAGACCGCAGCACCGGAATGGAATGGCGACAGGAGACAAGTCCCTTGATGAGATCATAAATCCAGGGTTTCTCGGTGGGCCGGACTCGTACGGTCTCTATGAACCGAACATCAATTCTAACATGGTCTGTAGGGTCATCATGACTAACCTTGCGGAGGCATCTAATTTCCTGTTCGTAAGCGAATTGGCACCTCTTTCTCATGATGGGATCAAGGTTGCCATAGCTTATAACCCGGAAGGAATCGTTTGAATCGTTTGGATCGTTGTAATCCTCGTACTCGACTTGTCCAATCGTCACTCGACCTTTGTCGTTATCGCTGTCAGTGGCCGATAGAGCCTCCTTGAGCTTTCGGTAGGTGCTCTGCAAGACCACAGAACCCTCTTCCTTACCGTAATCGTTCCACATGGCTTGATTCTCTGTCGGTCCCATACACCAACAGTTGATGTAGATATTGTCACGCAAGGTCCTGCTCTGAGCGGTAAGCGCCTGGGAAATCTGGCTCTCCTCAAACGAGTGTGGGTAGGGGTGGGGCGATCAGCGGGTCCGCAGGGTCGTGGCGCGCGGGCGGCCCGGGGATTGGCCGGCAGGGCGTTCTTGGGTCGGGGTCTGGACCGGGCGTCCCGGCCGTCGACGACAACGCGGGAGGTCCGGCGGCTGGCGATTGGGAACAGGGCGGGGGCTGATCGTCGCCAATGGGAACGTTCACCTCGGCGCTGGCGGCGGACGGTGGACACGAGGCGGCCGGCCGAAGCCGGGTGTTCAGCGCCGGGGGCGCGGTCTCGGTTGGCGCGGAAACGGTTGAAACGCAAGGGGCTTCCTGGTCTCATGGGCGTGCACCACCACGACCCGCGAGGAGGAGAGCCCCATGCGTCCGACCACGTTACTACGACGGCTGCTCGGTGTCACGCAGATGTACGTCAAGCAGGTGGAGATGGCCGCCGATTGTCCGTTGGTGGTGTCGGTGGAGCCGTCGTGGCGGCGCTCGCGTTGCGGTACCTGCGGGGAGCGTGTTGGCGGCAACTGTAAATTTCCCATTCGTGGCAACCGAAAACTGCACACCTTGGTGGTTGGCGGGCTCGGCCCCGCGTTCCAAGCTGTTGACGTCGTCAACAGGGAAGGAGCGGGGCTCGGATGCACGGATGGGAGACGAGGATGTTGCTGAAGCACTACCTGGACCGGGGCGTCTCGAAGGCCGAGTTGTCGAGGCGCTTCGGGGTGAGCCGTCGGACGATCCACGAGTGGGTCGTGACGGGGCAGCTCGACCGGGACCTGTCGTCGGGTGACTCGCGCTACTCGCCGCGGCCGCCGGTCGCCCACAAGCTGGATCCCTACGCGGGGATCATCGATTCGCGCCTCAAGGAGTTCCCCGGGCTGTCGGCGCAGCGGCTGTTTGACGAGGTCCGGGCTGCGGGCTATCCGGGTGGCTACAGCCGTGTGCGGGACTACGTCCGGGCGGTTCGTCCCCGGGAGGTGCCCGAGCCGGTGGTGCGGTTCGAGACGCCGGCGGGGCGTCAGGGCCAGGTTGATTTCGCGACGTTCACCCTGCCGTGGGGCCGCCGGCACGCCCTGGTGGTGGTGCTGAGTCACTCCCGGCTGCTGTGGCTGTGCTTCTACCGCCGACAGACGATGGCGGTGTTGACCGGCGGGCTGGAGACGGCTTTCGAACGCTTCGGCGGTGTCCCGAAGGAGCTGTTGTTCGACCAGATGCGCGCGGTCGTGCTGTCGGACCTTCGCGTGGGCGGCGGGGAGCTCGTGTTGAATGCGGAGTTCCTGCGGTTTGCCGCGCACTGGGGGTTCGACCCGCGGGCCTGCCGGCCGTATCGGCCCCGGACCAAGGGCAAGGTGGAGCGGCCGATCCGCTACATCCGGGAGAGCTTCTTCTACGGCCGTGCGTTCGCGAACGACGAGGACCTGAACGAGCAGGCGTCGAGCTGGGTGGAGGACACGGCCAACGTGCGCCGCCACGGTACGACGGGCGAGCGCCCCGTGGACCGCTTCGAGCGGGACGAGCGCGGGGCACTGGGTCCGTTGGCCAGCCGCCCCTACCGGCGTCTCGGCGTTCACCGCGCCGCCGAGCCGGCCCGCCGGCGCGTGCCCCGGACCGTCGAGGTCGAGCGCCGCCCGTTGCGGGTCTACGCGGAGGCGGTGCGATGAAGGCGGCGGCGGGTGACCGGCGGGACCGGCTGCGGGCGATGCTGGCGGACCTGAAGATGCCCGGGGCCCTGGAAGCGGTCGACGGTGTGCTGGCGCAGGTCGACAGCGGCGCGGTGACGGCGGGCGAAGCGATCGAGCTGGTGCTCAACGCCCAGATCGCGCTGCGTAACAACCGGCGCCTGCAGGCCGCGATGCGCTCCTCGCGCCTGCCGGCCGTCAAGACGCTGGCGGAGTTCGATTTCACCTTCCAGCCGAGCATCAAGCGCGAGCAGGTCGAGAGCCTGCACGAGCTGGGCTTCCTCGACCGCGCCGAGAACGTCATCCTGCTCGGTCCACCCGGCGTGGGGAAAACGCACTTGGCGATCAGCTTGGCGGTCACGGCCGCCGAGGCCGGCCGGCGCGTCTACTACGGGACGTTGACGGGCCTGATCGACACGCTCATGGAAGCCAGGGCTGCGGGAGAGCTGTCCCGGCGCCTGCGGGTGCTGACGCATCCCGCACTCTTGGTCGTTGACGAAATCGGGTACCTACCGGTCACCCAGGATGGCGCCGTGCTCTTCTTCCAGCTGATCAACGCCCGCCACGAGCGGGCGTCGACGGTGCTGACCTCGAACAAGGGCTTCGAGGAATGGGGCAACGTGCTCGGCGACGAGGTCATGGCGGCCGCGCTCATCGACCGGCTGCTGCACCATTGCCACATCGTCAACATCCGGGGCAACAGCTACCGGATGAGGGAGCATCAGGACTGGCTGCGGTCCGCAACGGAGAAGCGCCGCGAGGGAGTCGCGGGATGACCGACAGTCATGATCGTGCGACCTACGCCGCGGCGGGCACAGACAGGGACTCACGCTCACGCGCGGTACCGCACCACGCCGCCCTTCGGCCGGCGTGGTGGTTGTCAGGCGGGCCGGCCCGCCGCAACGCGGCACCGGTGGGTGCCGACGGGCAACGGTTGACACCGGGCTGCCGGACGGACCGGTACCGTTGGAAATCGCCGCCGTCGCCCGCCCCCGCGGCTGTACTCCCGGTCCGCTGTTGCCCCGAGACCGCCGACGCTCGACGTCGCGAACGTCGGGAGCCGAGCGCGCCTGTCACCGGTCCGTTACGTAACGGTGTGGAGTGGTCGTGGCGTTGACGAACGCGGAGCGGCAGGCGCGTTACCGGGAGCGGCGGCAGGCCGGCGAGTCCCGGCTCCGGTACCGCCGGCCGGCGGACCGGAGGTCGCGGCCGCAGCAGTGGGGCGACGCGGTGCGGACGCTCCTGACGCTGCAGGACCAGTACCGGGAGTGGCGGGACGCGTTGCCGGCATCCCTCGCCGGGTCCGCGACCGCGGCGTTGCTCGAGCAGGTCTGCGATCTGGATCTGTCGGAGCTGGAGGCCGTCGAGCTGCCCAGGGGCTTCGGGCGTGACGGCTAGACCACTGGCGACAACTGCCGGTTGGCGGCCGCGAAGCGGGGCCGGGCGCCGGCATCCGGAGGCCGTTGATGCCTGCGGGGTCGTGCTGCCCGCCCGGAACGCACGGCGGCTTGCCGGGAGGTCGGGGACGCGTAGCTGCGGGACGGCCGGCGTGTCAACGTGCTGCGCACGTCCTCCGCTACGCTACGGCCCTCCGGGTGACACCCCGTCCGCCCCGCGGCTCGGATGGCAGTTATGGGCCTTGCGGCCCGGCCTGGCCGGGGCGCCCCGGCCGTCCACGACGCTCACGGGACGCGGCGGACCGCCGTCTCGGGGCACGCCGGACCAGAACCGCCGTCTCGGGGTTGCAGCCGGTAGTCGATCTATATACGCCGTTTCTTCGTGGGTCAGTTTTCGGTGTCGTCAGGAGGAAACTCGACAGGCGCACGTACGGATCCGCCCAAAACGTCCTCCCGTGAAGTGTGCAGTTTTCGGTTGCCGGAAGTGTGCAGTTTTCGCTTGCCATTGACAGAGCGTGCGCCGCGGTACGACCGGCAGCCGGTCCGGGACTGGCGGCATCTGTCGTGGGGCCGTGCGGCGGCGTGGCTGCGGTATGCGCCGTGGCGGGTGTCGTGCCGGCGTTGCGGCGGGGTGAAGGTGGAGCGGGTGCCTTGGGCGAGCGGGGTGAGCCTGTTCACGTCGGGGTTCGAGGAATTGGCGGCGTATCTGGCGCAGGTGACGGACCGGACATCGGTGAGCCGCCTGCTGGGGATATCGTGGGGGACGGTGGGCAGCATCGTGGCGCGGGTTGTGGCGCGGCGGCTGGACGGGGCTCGGTTCGGCAAGCTGCGCCGGATCGGGATCGACGAGTTCAGCTACCGGAAGCGTCACCGCTATCTGACGGTCGTGGTCGACCATGACGCGCGTCGGGTGGTTTGGGCCGGGAAGGGGCGCAGCGCGGAGACATTGGGTGCTTTCTTCGAGCAGTTGGGACCTGGTGGGTGCGCCCGGATCGAGTTGGTGACGGCGGACCTGGCGTCGAGCTGGCAGAAGGCGTTGGCGACGTGGGTTCCCGACGCGCGGGTGGTGTTCGACCGTTTTCACGTGGAGCGGCTTGCGTCGGATGCGGTTGACGAGGTGCGTCGTTCTGAGCAGCGGCGTCTGACCCCGGAGGAAGCGAAGGCGCTGAAGGGCACGCGCTATACGCTGCTGAAGCACCCATCGCGACTGAAACCTGAAGAGGCTGGGCGTCTGGAGACATTGCGTCGTGAGAACCGCGCGCTGGACCGGGCCTACGAGCTGAAGGAGTACCTGGCGACGATCCTGGAGCAGGCGACGCCCGAGGAAGCACCGGCGCTGCTGGAGGAGTGGTTGTCGTGGGCTGCGCGGTCCCGCTTGGCGCCGTTCGTGAAGCTGGGCCGCACGATTCGGAAACACGCGGCGGGCATCCTGGCGTATCTGGACACCCGAATGACGAACGGACCGGTGGAGGGTATCAACAACAAGCTGCGGGTGATTGCACGACGCGCGTACGGCTTTCACTCGGCCGGCGCGCTCACCGCGATGCTGTTCCTGTGCTGTGGCGGCATCGAATTGGCCCCACCCCTACCCACACTCATTTGAGGAGATTCGGAAATCTGCCCTACCTGCCCTACGGCCGCCGTGTATGTGTCGTTCTCAGCGGGTATGGTTTTCGCGGCCCTTTTCGCGACTTGGATCAGTTCATCTCTCGCTCTGATCTCCTTTCCCGTAAGGGTTCCCTCGTGTTGATCCTTGAGCTCGCTCGCCTGTATAAAGCAAAGGGTCTCCATCCTCAAGAAAGCAATCAATTTTGGAAGGTTGATATACCTCCAAACCTTCTCATCAAGGTTGTCAGGTTGACGAATTTTGGTGATATCGATGGTTACTCCACCATCGGCGTTCTTGGTTATCAATGTCATGCGAGCCTCCATATCGGCCAAGTCGGCAGCTATCTATAGTATATGCGCGAGCTTTCGGGTCCGCCACCACCGCCGCCGTGTATATCAGCGCGAGCCTCGCGGCGGCACGTAAAGGCAGCGCGCATGTCGGCGGTCACGGTCCGGACCAGGGGGAGTCTGGAGTGCCGCCCCCGTCGGGCTGGATGTCCCGGAACCCGGTCGACTCCGAGGTACTGGCGGCGTGTGCGAGCAGCTTGGTCGCGTGCGCGAGACTCACAACGGGCATCGCCGTCGGGTTGGGTTGCGGCGTCGGCGACGGCGATTGTCGGGTTCCGTCACGGTTGTGGGTCTCTCGCCGAGTTGCAGGGCGGCGGTGGGAACGGTCTTGAGATCGAGAACGATCAGGTTGACGGCTTTGACCGCCCCAAGGGGCGGGCCGTCTCGGACCGTCGGCGGACCGTCCATGACGACAAGGTCGACGTCCGGGTCGGCTGCGGCGTCAACGCAGGCGCGCCGGAGAGGAATTCCGGGTGGGGCGGCGAGGCTGGTAGTAGGTAGGCCGAGCACTTCCCATGAGGATCTCGAGCGAGCAAGACTTCGAGCAGCCGTGGCCGTTCCGGAGACCGGCGCTCTCGTCGCGGAAGACCTCAGAGGGAGAGGGTTCGGCGGGCGCCTCGCACGGGCGTCAGGAACGTCGGTCCTCGCGACCAAGGGCGCGCCAATGGGAACGACCGGGGCGTCGTCCCGCGTGCCGCCGAGGGGGTTGCCGTACGCGCTGCCCGAGGGCCTGTCGGCACCTTCGCTCACCGCGAGCCGCCGCGTCCGGACGGCGCCGAGCTTCAGCCTCGGTCCGGGCTCGCCGCCGCCGTCCTCGCTCTCGAGCTGGCCGTGGAGCGGGCGGCCCTGGGCCTCCCGCCCGAAGTCGCGGCAGGCGCCAGCGTACGCCGAGCTGCGGGATCGTCGACGCGCCGGAGTGCCGCCTCCTTCATGGCGAGGTCGGCTTCGACGTACTGGCGGGTGGTGACGGTGTCCTCGTGGCCGAGCCAGAGGGCGATGACGGTGATGTCGACTCCGGACTGTAGCAGATGCGTCGCGGTCGTGTGGCGCGGCGTGTGGGGCGGGATCCGCCGCGTCGCCAGCGACGGGTTGACGCTCCGCGCGCTATGCGGAGCTCTGCATAGCGCGAAATTTCTCCCGTCCCGGCCGCCTGTCTTCGACAGGCGGCCGGGTGGACGGGGGCGAGGGGCAAGGGGTCGGATTATCGATCGTACCGCCGCCCCCGCCCCCGCCTGTGCCGCCTATGCGGCGTATTCCGGGAGGTCGGGATGACGGCCCCGCCGGCGCTCGTTCGCCGTCTGCGTGCTCGAACGGCTCGCCCACGGAGGCGTGCGGTTGTGGGGTCGGAAGCTCGGCTCATGTCCCCGGTCCCGCCGCGGCGGGCGCCCGGGCGGAAGCCGCCTTTCACCTTCCGGAGGGCGGTCGCCTACTCGAGGCGGTCCGGCAGCCGGTCGGGCAGCCACCCTCGCAAGGTCAGCCCGTCGTCCCGCTGCTCAGCGTTTGGGACGAGGGCAACCTGGGGGAATCACGCCCCGGCGCCATGCCGGGGCGCGTCGTTTGTCAGCGAAGTCCCGCGGCTCGGCCGGTCCGGCCGCGGGACGTTCAGCGCTACCCGGAAACGGTCACTGGCCCTCCTCCTCGAAGGTGCGCAGGTAGCGGGACACGGTGATGCGCGCGCAGCCGATCGCCCGCGCGATACGCTTGAAGCTGAGGCCCTGGGCGCGAAGCTCGACCATGCGGGCGACCGCCTCGGCCGACATCGGCGGGCGCAGGAACCCGCGCCTCACCGTCACGCGGCCGCGCCGGCGCAGGACCTCCCGGTCGGCGAGGACCGGCATCGACCGCTCGTCGTCGTAGAAGTCCGATGCGTGCTTCGCCACCTCGTGCCAGTCGACGACGGCGCGCGTCGGACTGCCGTCGATGGGCTCGGGGTCCGGCATCTGGTCGAGGAGGCCGTCGGCGCCCCGCCACGCGACCTCGAACTCCCGCCCGGCGCTCACGGCCGACTCGCGGACGACCGTCGTCAGCGGCTCGACCTGCTGGTAGACGACGGAAAGCGTGCGCCGTGAAAGGCGCCATCCCTCAGCGGGTGCGAATCCCGCCCGGCAACTGTCGCTCCAGCCGGTAGCAGTCGGAGCGGACGATGGAGGTAACGACATCGACTGAAGCACTCCGACGACAAAGGGCCGCCTTGGCGGCTCAGCGACCACGCGGGCCGTAACGGGAGTGAACGCCGAGCAGGCCCCGAAACGGTCGATGCGGAAGCCGACCCACCGCTTTCATGGGGAAGGCTGCCAGCGGCCGGGAAGCGAGCGACGCGAGCACCGACCGCCTCCGCCGGGGTAGTGGCGACGGCACGCGCGGAAGAGGGGGATGGACGCAACACGGGAAGCCCTGCCGGTGGCGTGGCACGCGCCAACCGACAGCCCGCGAGGGTCGGGTCGGGCCGAGCAGGGTGGCGGAGAGGCCCGTAGTACCGGGGAAGCCGGGTAACGCCGGTGGAGGGAAGGGGCCTTGGTTCGAGAGCAGCGCATGACGGAGGGAAGGGACGTGGGGACTGGCGCAAGCCTAACCGCCTCAGAACGTGTTCAGCGACTCCAGACGGCGCTACATGCGAAAGCGAAGGGAGCTCCGAGCTTCCGGTTCTACTCGCTGAGCGACAAGGTGTGGCGCGACGACGTGCTCGTGGTCGCCTGGCAGACCGTCCGCCGCAACGGCGGGGCGGCCGGGGTGGACGGCGAGACGGTCGCGGACGTCGAGTCACAGGGAGTAGACCGGTGGTTGGGAGCACTGGCGCGGGACCTGAAGGCGGGGACCTACCGGCCGCGTGCGGTTCGGCAGGTCCTCATCCCGAAGAAGCAGCGTGGGAAGTTTCGGCCGCTGGGCATTCCGTGTCTCCGGGACCGGGTGGCGCAGACGGCGGCGATGCTGGTGTTGTCGCCGATCTTCGAGGCCGACCTGCAACCGGAACAGTACGCCTATCGACCGGGCCGGGACGCGAATGACGCGGTCAGGCGCGTGCACCGGCTGCTGACGACGGGCCATCGGGAGGTGGTAGACGCCGACCTGTCGGACTACTTCGGCCAGATTCCGCACGCCGAACTGCTCCGGTCCATCGCGCGTCGCGCGAGCGACGGGCGGCTGCTGGGCTGGGTCAAGGCGTGGCTGGAGATGGCGGTGGAGGAGGACGACGGGCGTGGCGGTCGCCGCCGTACGAACCGGGCGCGTCGAGAGCGGAAGGGTACCCCGCAAGGGTCACCGATTTCGCCGCTGTTCAGCAACATCTACATGCGTCGCTTCATCTTGGGCTGGAAGGCGCTGGGCTACGCCCGGCGCTTCGAGGCGGAAATCGTCAACTACGCAGACGACTTCGCGGTGCTCGGCCGAGCGCCGGCGGCAGAGATGCTGACGGCGGTCGAGGGCCTGATGCGGCGTCTGAAGCTGCCGATGAACGCCGAGAAGACCCGCTGCTGCCGGGTGCCGGAGGAGCCGATGACGTTCCTCGGCTACCGGATTGGGCGCAACCACCGGCCAACCACGGGTGCCGCCTACATCGGCACACGTCCCAGCCGGGAGAGCATCCAGAGCATCTGCCGTCGCGTGAGCGAGCTGACGACGCGGCGTGACGCGCTCCTGCCGCCGGGAGACGTGGTGGCGCGCCTGAACCGGTTGCTGACCGGCTGGGCGAACTACTTCACCCTCGGGCAGGTCAGTCCCGCGTATCGCGCCGTTGACAAGCACGCCACGCGGCGGCTACGCCAGTGGCTCTGCCGCAAGCACAAGGTGCGAGCCGGGAAGCTTGTGCGCTTCCCGGCCGAGCGACTCTGGACGGAGTACGGGCTCGCGCGCCTTGCCACGCGAACGGGGAGCTTTCCGTGGGCGAAGGCATGATCTCGTCCGAGAGCCGGATGCGGGAAATCCGCACGTCCGGTTCGATGAGCGGCGACTGGAAACGGAGCCACGGCGGGGAGTGAGGCACCGGCCCTTGGCGAAAGCCGCCGGGAACAGCTACCCCCCTTCCGCCTACCGCCACCGCGCCAGTCGTCGACTCTACCCCGTCGTGTGGCCGGCGCCGGTGCGATACGACACGTCGGCGAGAGCCGAGCTCACGGCCGGACTCGCCAGCGCGGCGGCCAGCGCGGAGCCCTGCATGCGCAGCTTCGCCGTGAGCCGCAAGGCGCGGATCGTCGAGCCGCCGTGGTCGATGGAGCGGACGACAATCTCGGAGCCGACTCGTATCGGCCGACCGTCCCGGAACCGAACCCTCCTCAAGCTGCGGACGCGAGTAGTGGCCATCGGTCACTCCCTCTCGCGGCGAGTCGCGTCCGGCCTCATGCCGGCCCGCGCTCGCGCGCACACGTCCGGCCGCGGGACCCTGCCCGCGATTCCGGAGTCAGGGAGCCCCGCAGGGGACCGCTGCCCGGGGCGGCTAATCGACCGGCCGATGGTTTTCGGCGCCGGCGTTCAGGCCGGCCGGCCTGAGAGAGCGGTTCTCTCGTCGGGCACGGCGGTGGTAGTGGCGAGGAAGTGCCGGCCTGCGGCGAAGCCGCGTTTTTTGCCGGCGCCGTCAAGGTGAACAAGCGGAGATTCGTCGCCCCGGGCGTTCAGCGGCGGCGACCGCTCTTCGCTCAGCCGTCCTTGACGCCGGAATCTGCGGAAGGCGCACCCGTCTGGCCGGCCCGTTCTTCAGGCCGGCCGGGTGCGCCGTCGCAAGGGCAGGGGTTCGCCGCCCATCCCGCGGCCGTCGCCCTTCACGGCCCCGGGATGGAGGCCGGACCGCGGTTCCAGGTCCGGCCGGGGGCGGCGTCCGCCCCGCCGGCGGCTGCCGGCGTTCGGAGCGGGGTCGTCCTTCAACCCCGCTCCGGGGGCGGATGGGAAGACTGTGCGTGCAAGCCAGCCTCTCAGGCCTGCGCCGCGTGAGCAGGAGCGCGTTGTTTGCGGGAGGGAGGTGGAGTCGACGACCGGCGCGGTGGCGGGCCCGCGGCGGCAGGCAGCGGTGGGGCGGTTTCGAAGCGGCGCGAGGCGCCGGGGCCGCGCGACGGTCTTCCCGCTCCGCGTGGCCGCCTGCATCCGCGGACGTAACGGTCTTCATCGATCCAGGCCGCGTCCCCGGTCTCTCGTCCGCTTTCGCTCGGGCGGCGGCCTGTCGGCGGGGCGCTCCCGCTCCCGTGCCCGTTCCCGTGCCTGCTCCTGCTTGAGCCGCCGGGTCGCCTCTTCGCTCCGGATGAGCTCCTGAACGGCCCGGATCCTGACAGTGACCTCCCAGTCGGGCCGCGCGGCCGCACGCGCCGCCATCATCTTCCCGTGCAGGCGGCGCGCATCGCGGCCGCAGGCGCGGTTGATCGCGGCCGCTTCGAGCTCCCGCTTCTTCCGGTCGTCCTTCCGGCGGTCGGCCCACTTGTACCGCCAGCTCTTCTGGGCCTTCCCGACCGCCTCCTCCGCACGCTTCAGGATCGCCTGCCATTCCACCGAGTGCGAGTACTCCGCCGGCAACCGGCTCTCGTAGCCGCCCAGGTGCGCCTCGGCGACCCGCCGGCCCGCGGTCCGGTCCGGGTCCCAGGCTGTGGCCCGCCGGGTCACCTCCTCGACGGCCTTGTCGCTCCAGGCCGGCGCGGGCTTGGCGAGCGCGGCCGGCAACTCGCCCGGCTCGACCGCGGTCCATCTCGACGAGCGGGGCTCCTCCCGCTCGAAGAGCCGGTTGCCGCTCGACGCGCCCACGGCCAGCTTCTCGAAGTCCGGACGGCGGATGTCGGCCGCGTGCCCGGGCCACTCCCGGCAGTACCGCTCCTCGAAGGCGGCGGGTCGAGGCCGGCCCGCTTCGGCCGGACGCTCCGCGGAGGCCGCCGGCCCGAGGGCGGCGGCCTCCGCGGCCCGGCCGGGCGAACGGCCGAACAGCCGCTCGAGCCGATCCCGCAGCCAGTCGTAGAGCCGCTGAACGAAGTTGCGAGGCGCCGGCGGCTCGGCCTTCTCGGCCGCGTGCGCTCTCACGAGGGCGCGGTCCGAGAGATCCTGCGAGACGCGCCGGCCCGCACGGCCGACCTCCGTGGTCCCGTCGAAACGGCCACCCGCGAATTGGCACGCCGTGCTGGTGGCGTCGGGGAAGCGCTGTTCCGCCTCCAGGACCACCTCGTGTTCCCGGTGTCGCCGAGTGGCGACCTCCCGGCGGCCGGCGTCCCGCTCGGCGACGTCGAGCGCCCGGTCGATGCGGGCCGGGCGGATCCCAGACCGCCACGACGGGTCCTCCGCTTCGAGGGCCTCGATGAGTGCGTCGGCCGACGCGGGGTCGGCCAACAGCTGCTTCACGCGAGAGCTGCGCTTCTCGATGGCCGCCTGCTTGCGGCGCGCCTCGGCACGCTCCTCCTCAAGGCGGGCGGCGGCGGTGGCGGCGGCAAGGGCCGCCGCTATCCCGCCGGGTGCCGAACGGTTCGTTTTCCAGGCGTCGATGACCGTGCCGGCCGGGAGACCCTGGTCGGCCGCAGCGTCGAGGGCCTCGGTCGTGCGCTCCACGGCCGCGATACCGGCCGCGTGCGTCTCGCCGGTCTCGTAGACCGCGCGCACGCCGGCGGGGCGCAAGTTGACCTTCGACCGCGCCGCCGCGGCCTGCGCCGCCTCCGTGGCCGTCTCGAGGTCCGCCGTACGGCGAGCCGCCGCCGCGCGGTCCTCCCGCTCCCGCTCGCCCGCCGCGAGGGCCCGGTCGAGGTCCGCCGTGTCGAACCGGTCCGGACTGTCGCCGAGGACCTCGCGGTAGCGAGCGGCGGCGGCCTCGTCCGACAGCACGGCGCGAAGGCGCCCGAGGCGCGCGACGTCCGACTCCGCCGCGCTCAGCGCCGCATCCTGGCTCACGCGCGTCGTCGCGGCGTTCCCGTCCACGCCCCACTTCGCATCGACGGCCGCCAAGTGGGCGTGGTACAGGTCCAGGCCCCCGATGCCGAGCGCCTCGACGCGGGCCTTCGCCGAGGACGCCTGCTCGATGACGGCCCAGCCGTCGACGAGCGTCTCCGCCTCCCGGTCGTCGTCGCCGAGGACGTCAAGCCGGGCGTTGCGGAGAAACTCCTCGCCGCCGGCGGCCTTCAACAGCTTGCCTTCCTCGAGCTCGAGCCCGGCGCGCTCCCCCTCGAGCAGGTCCTCCGCCTGGTCGATGATCAACGCCTGCTCCTCGAAGCCGCTGTCGCCGAAGACCGCGCCGCGCGCCGCCAGCTCTTCGGCCGCCTCCGCCAGCAGCCGGTCGTCGCCCGTGGCCGCGAGGACCCGTTCCTCGCGCCGGTCGAGATCCTCTCCCACCCGCTGCTCCGCCGCGCGGACCATCGACTCGCGCTCGGCCGGGGTCGGCGGCGCATCCGCAACACCGCCGGTCCGAGCCTGCTCCGCCGCCGACAGATGCCGCCGGCCCAGCGGGACCGACCGGAGCGCTTCCTCGCGAGCCCCCAGCTCCTCGTCGACCCGTTGCGCGACCCGGTCCAGAACGGATTCCCGCTCCGCGAAGCTCTGCGCCGCCGCTGCGGCGCCGCCCTCCCCGTACTCCTCCCTCAGCAACGTCGAGCCGGTCGACGTCGCCATGAGCGACGCCTCGCGGGCGGCAAGATCCGCCCGGAGACGGCCCTCCACCGTCTCCACGGCGCGTTCCCTCTCGCCAAGCGTCAGGCGGCCGCCGGCGTCGGCAAGGACCGACTGGTGCGCCTCGTCCAGCCACTGCCCGCCCGCCGAGGTCGCCCGCACCGACTCCTCGCGGGCGGCCAGCCCGGCCCACGCCGTCGCCGCGCGTTCCTCCCGCTCCCGCTCGCCCGCCGCGAGGGCCCTGTCGAGGTCCGCCGTGTCGAACCGGCCCGGACCATCGCCGAGGACCTCGCGGTAGCGGGCGGCGGCGGCCTCGTCCGACAGCACGGCGCGAAGGCGCCCGAGGCGCGCGACGTCCGAATCCGCCGCGCTCAGCGCCGCATCCTGGTTCCCGCGCGTCGTCGCGGCGTTCCCGTCCACGCCCCACTTCGGATCGATGTCCGCCAGGTGGGCGTGGTACAGGTCCATGCCCCCGATGCCGAGCGCCTCGACGCGGGCCCTCGCCGCGGCCGCCTGGTCGATGACGGTCCAGCCGTCGGCGAGCGTCTCCGGCTCCCGGTCGGCGGCGCCGAGGACATCACCCCGGGCGTCGCGGAGAAACTCCTCGCCGCCGGCCGCGTCCTTCCGCAGATCCGCTTCCTTGAGCCCGAACTCGGCGCGCTCCGCCTCGAGCAGGTCCTCCGCCCGGTCGATGATCAGCGCCCGCTCCGCGAAGCCGCCGTCGCCCGAGACCGCTCCGCGCTCCGTCAGCTCTTCGGCCGCCCCGGCCAGCAGCCGGTCGTCGCCCGTGGCCGCGAGGACCCGTTCCTCGCGTCGGTCGAGCTCTTCCCCCACCCGCTGCTCCGCCGCTCGGACCACCGACTCGCGCTCGGCCAGTGGCGGCCCCGCTGGCCCGACGGCCCGAGCTTGTTCCGCCGCCGACAGATGCTGCCGGCCCAGCGGGATCGACCGGAGCGCTTCCTCGCGAGCCGACAGCTCCTCGCCGACCCGTTGCGCGACCCGTTCCAGAACGGATTCCCGCTTCGCGAAGCTCTGCGCCGCCGCCGCCTCGGCGACGGCCTCCCCGTACTCCTCCTTCAGCAACGTCGAGCCGGTCGACGTCGCCATGAGCGACTCCTCGCGGGCGGCGAGGTCCGCACGGAGACGGCCTTCCACCGTCTCCACGGCGCGTTCCCTCTCGTCCGGCGTCAGACGGCCGTCGGCGCGGGCAAGGACCGACTGGTGCGCCTCGTCCAGCCACTGCCCGCCCGCCGACGTCGCCCGCACCGACTCCTCGCGGGCGGCCAGCCCGGCCCGCCGTTCGCCGGCCGCCACCTCCGCCTCCAGCGCCGCGATACGCGCGTCGAGCGCCGCAACCTGCGACCTCGCCTCGGCCACCTCCGCCACGTCCGGCGCGTGCGCCGAACGGACCTCCTCGGCGGAAGCCGCCGCCGCCTCGGCCGCCGCATACCGATCCGGCTTCAGCTCCTTCCCCGGCCGGTCCTCCCAGTTGTGCTTCGCCGGCGGGCCGATGTGCAACGACGGCGGGTTCAGCAGAAGACGCACCTCCTCCGCCGCGTCGCCGGCCGCGCGCGCACGCGCCAGTTGCGTGGCGTGGCTCTCCGACGTCACCCGGTCCGACACGCCGGCCCGCTCGAACGCCAGGTTCATCTCCCCCGCCCACGCCGAACGCGTCTCCTCCAGCCACGCCCGCGGCTTCGTCCGCTCCGTCTTCCTCGCGCCCCCGGACGCCGGATCGCCCTTCTTCGGCGCCGCCCGCCGGAACCACTGCTCCGCTCCGCGCTCCACCCCGTCGTTCACCCGCTCGGAGAACACCAGGTGCAGGTGCGGGTTGTCCGCCACCCCCGCCTTCTTCGACTGGCCGGCGTGCATCGCCAGCGTGTACGGCAACTCGCCCGACGTCACGTGCGCCGCGAAGCTCCGCGCCAGATCCAGCCGACCGGCAGAGTCCAGCGAGTTGGGCAGCGCCGCCGTCAGCGATCGAAAGAGCCGCCCGTTGCTCCGCTCGTGGCAGTCGGCCGCCGCCCAGTACAGGCGCGCGTCCGACGACGCGAACGACGGCATCGAGCCCGACTCGAGGTGCACCACCTCGTCCTGGCAGGCCGCCTCGTACTTGCCGGCGCGGCTGATGTAGTCGTACTTCGCCGCCGCCGACTGGCCCGTGCCGCGGCTGCCCGTGCTCACGTTTACGTGGCAATACATGGCGTCGTGCTCTTCGGGCCGAAGGCTCTCGTCGCACGTCGGTTTCGCGCAGCGAAACCGGTAAGTGCGCCCTTCGGGTTTCTGGGTTTTCTTCAGTTTGTGCCGTGGAGTCCGGGGGACTCTTGGCTAGTACTGTTGTTTTGCTCCATTTTTAGACCGTCCGGATTCATGATACATACCTGAGACATGCAGACGTCAAGACGGGCTACTCAGATCGTGAAGCTCAAGGAGCGGCGGCAGGAGCTGGCGGTCAAAGCGAGGGACGCGGACAGGCTCCTCGCGGATCGGTTGCGCCGGCTCCAGACGGACGAGGCGAAGACCGAGCGCAAGCGGGAGACCCGCCGCAAGATCATCGTCGGGGCCATCGTCCGGGCGGCGCAGACATCGCGGACGGACATCAGCCTCGGCTGGCTCGACGAGCAGATTCGGGCTCTGAAGCGATCCGACGACCGCGCCCTCTTCGGTCTCGATGTCGAGCCGTCCGCCGACGCCACCGACGCGGACAAGGCCGAGCCGGCAGCCGCGCGCCCGGTCCCGATCACCGCCCGCCAGAAGAAGCTGTTGGCCAAGCTGGTCGGGGAGCATCCGCAGTTCGCGCGGGAGCTCGGCGTCGACCCCGACGAGCCCGGGCTGGAGAAGCTCGGCAAGGCGAAGGCGACCTCCCTGATCGGCTCGATCATCGACCGCGCCAACGCGCAGGCGCCGCCCGATGAACGATGACGATTCGTGCGCCCGGGCGCCGGGCGGCCGCCGACTGCCGCCCGGCAGCCGTCCGTTCGTGAGGGTCGTCAGTGTCGAGCCGGTGGTGGGAAGTGAGCGAAAGGGCAGGTCGTCGAGGACGAAGGTCGGCAGGCGGCCGCCGTCACGCGAGGGCGGGATCCGTCAGCGCCCCCTCGCCCCCGCGCCCGCCGGCGGACCGGCCAACTTCTTCGCCACGCACTCCCGACGCGTTGCGGAACGCTGCCGATCGCCGGGACAGCAACTGCGCCAACTGCTTCACGTCCTCGACCTGCTGCAGGAGATCCTGCAGGTCGGAGCGCCGGACCGAACCGTGCTTGAGCCAGCCCGTGATCCTCCGGTTGAAGGAGGAGGTCGTTTCTTCGAGATGCTCCGCCACCGCGGCCTGGAGCTCCGGCTCGTCGTCGAGCAGCGCCCGCCACAAGCCGGTGAGCGGGCCGGCGTGCCAGTCGGGAAGCCGGTATACCGGGTCCGACGGAGCGAGCCAACCGCGGTACACCGCCAGGACGACGCCGCGGTCGTCGACGTTCTTGCGCTCCCACCGCTCGGGGACCAGGTCCTGGTGGCCGTTCGACTTGGGCGCGTCCCAGGCGGCCACCTCGTAGGTGGCCGCCGTGAGCCGGATCAGCCACCGCAGCCCTTCGCGCCCCTTCCGGTCCCGCAGCCAGATCCGCTGACCGGGCTCGAGCTTCGCGCACGGAGAGACGAGGCAGAAGTCCGCCGACCCGACGCCGGCCGGGACCATCGAGTAACCGTAGCAGCTCGCGTAGAACGCCTGCGGGTCGTCCAGATCCACCGGCGCCGGCCTCGTCTGATCCTGCTCTTCGCCCTTCATCAGGAAGACGTCCGGCGACGGTTGCGACAACACCCGCACCGGCAGTTGGACGCTCGGGTCGAAGCGCGTCAGCGGGCGGGACGGTTCCGCGCCGTCCGCCTCGACCTGAACATCCCGCGCGGGACCGATGTAGAGCTCCAGACCGAGGGCGCTGCAGATCTGCTCGGCGCGGTTCAGGCGGGGGACGTGCCCGTTCAAGACTGCCCGGATGGCGTCTTGCGGCAGGCCGCTGTTGATGGCGGCCCGGTACTGGGATTGTCCTCTTTCCGCGAGCCGACGCCGGACCGTCTCCACGAAATCGATGGTCATCTTGCCGGAAAGTATATCGCCTCTCAAGACAAACGCGCACTTTACTGGACTCGTGGTCTTGATCCATTTTTCGGTACATACGCGCATACATCGGCAGCCTGCATCGAGACCGTCGGCAGCGAGGACGACCTCCGTTCCGCCTCGACGCTTGGCCGGGCGGCGTGCCATGACGACAGGAGGTGAGGTAACCTGCTGATGGGCTCAGTTCTTGACGGTCAAGCAGGTTGCTGCTCAGATGGGCGTCCCGGCCAACCCTGTACAAGATGCTGGAGGATCGGGTGGCCGCACCGGTACGGCTTCCCCGGCGGCGACCCTCGCTGGCGGCAGGAGGTCGTCAACGAATGGGTCGACACCCGCAGATACGACGGCGACCGCTCACCGCCGGGGCGATAGCGGTACGGCGGATGCGATGAGCGCGGCTCGTGACCCTGCCGAGTCCGCGGCGCCCGCGGGCGAGTCGCGCGTCAGCTCGACGCGCTCCTGTACCCTCCACCTGCACGTTGAGTTCGGGGTGCGGCAACGCAACCGCACCGCACGCTCCCACCGCCGCGGCGACGGACGGTCAGGAGCGCATTGTTTAGCGCCGACGGCGTGACTTTCTCCGGTACGCCGTCTCGAACCCCGATGGCCTTCCGGCTTGCCCAACACCGTTCGCGGTGTGCCCGGTGCGGGCCGGCGCCGCTCGAACGTCCGCACCGGCGCGGGCGAGGCCCTGCACGCTGCTCCGCGTATGATTTACCGCGATGCCGGACGCTCCCGCTCTGCAATGCCTCGTGGGCCGCCGTGTTGCGTTGCCCGGACACTTCGTCGACGCGGTCACCGTCGTGGGCGTCCGCCCGCTGGGCGGGGGCGCCGAGTTGCGCGTCAGGCAGGCGGACGGCGAGCTCGACGAGGCGGTGCTGTCCCGCGAAGATCTCGCGCCCCTCCTCGCGGCCGACCCGGACGAGGGCGGGGCGTCGGTGCGGGCAGACCCGGAGGCGTTGCGGCTGCTCGTGGAATCCACGCGCATCCGACTCGCCTACGCCTACGACCGACAGTTCGCGGTGAGCCTGTCGGGCATCCGCACCCTGCCGCATCAGATCGAGGCCGTCTACCTGAAGATGCTGCCGCAGCCCCGACTGCGCTTCCTGCTCGCGGACGACCCCGGCGCGGGCAAGACGATCATGGCCGGGCTTCTCGTCAAGGAGCTCAAGCTCCGCAAGGCCATCGAGCGCTGTCTGATCCTGGTGCCGGCGCCGTTGACCATTCAGTGGCAGGACGAGCTGCTCAGATTCTTCGGCGAGCCGTTCCAGCTCATCCATTCCGCGAACGACCAGCAGCAGATTCTCAATCTCTGGGAGCGCGAGGCGCAGGTGATCTCGTCGATGGACTACGCCAAGCAGGACGACGTCCGGGAACGCGTCTGGCAGCAGCCTTGGGACCTCGTCATCATCGACGAGGCCCACAAGTGCAGCGCGTACACGAAGCGGTCGGCGGGCCGCGGCGACGAAATCGAGCGCACCAAACGGTACCAGCTCGCGGAACGGCTGTCCGAACATTGCAACCACCTTCTGCTGCTGACCGCGACTCCCCACCATGGCGACGACGACCGCTTCGGGCACTTCATCCGTCTGCTCGACCGCGATCTCTTTCCCGAGCCGCATCGCGTCGGCGGCGACGCCAAGCAGATCCGCCGCGAGATCCTGCGCCTCGGCGACGACTGCCCGTGGTCGCTGCGCCGCCTGAAGGAGGACCTGAAGGACCTGCACGGGCACCGGCTGTTCCCCGACCGCCACGTCGGCACGGTCAGCTTCAGCCTCGGATCGGAGGAGTACGCCATCTACAAGGCGGTCACCGCGTACATCAACGAGTTCCTGCCGCAGACGGCCGGGAAGCGGAAGAACAGCGTGGCCCTCGTGCGGACCGTCTTCCAGCGCCGTCTCGCGAGCTCGACGCGCGCCATCCACGAATCGCTGCTCCGCCGCCGCGCGAAGCTCACGGACCTCGTCGATGAGCTGGAAGCGCTTTCGCCGACTCAGCGGGCGAGGCGGCTGGGGGCCCAGATGGTTGGTCGGATGGTGGATACCGAGCAGGACGAGGACGATCTGGACGAAGCCGCCCGCGACATCCTCGCCGACGAGGCGACGGCGGCCCTGGAGCTCGACCAGATCAGGGCCGAGGTCGCGGCCCTCGGCGATGTGGCGGCCCGCGTGGGCCGCGTCCGCGACAGCGGCCGCGACTCGAAGCTGCTCGCCCTGCGTGACTGTCTGCGCCGCGCCGAGTTCGACGAGCTGAAGGACGGCCGGGGCAAGCTCCTCATCTTCACCGAACACCGGGACACGCTGAGTCAGCTTTGCGAGCACCTCGCCTCGTGGGGCTACCTCACGTGCGAGATCCACGGGGGCATGAATCCGCACGAGCGCAAGCGGGCGCAGGAGGAGTTCCGGACGGATCGACAGGTCTGCGTGGCGACCGAGGCAGCCGGCGAGGGGATCAACCTGCAGTTCTGTCACCTGATGGTGAACTACGACCTGCCCTGGAACCCCACCCGGCTCGAACAGCGCCTGGGCCGTATCCACCGCATCGGGCAGTCGCGCGACGTGTACGCCTTCAACTTCGTCGCCACATCGTCCGAGGACGGGCAACCGGTCATCGAAGGGCGCATCCTCGAACGGCTTCTGAACAAGCTCGACCGCATGCGCGGCGCGCTCGGGGATCGGGTGTTCGACGTTGTGGGCGAAGTGCTGTCCCTGAACCGGGTCAACCTGCCGGACATGCTGCGCGAAGCGGCGTACGAGCCGAGGCGCCTCGACGACTATCTGGATGCGATCGACCGGATCGACCCGCGGCAACTCGAGCTGTACGAAGAGGCAACCGGCATTGCGCTGGCTCGGCAGCACGTGGACTTCTCGTCCTTCGCTAAGGCGAATCTGGAGGCGGAAGAGCGCCGGCTCATGCCGCGCTACGTCGAGTCCCACTTCCTGAGCGCGGCGGAGGTCGTCGGTCTCCGCACCGAGGCGCGGGCGGATGGACTGTGGCGCGTGGAGCACGTGCTCGCCGACCTCCGTTCCGAGCGTCTCGCCGCCGTGCGCCGTCTCGGCAGGCCGGAGGCCGGCTATCGGAAGCTGACCTTCTACAAGAATCACTTGGAGCAAGACCAGCACCTCGACGCCGTGCTGCTCGGTCCCGGGCATGCGCTCTACGCCGCAGTGGACGAGAGGCTGCGGGAGAGTCTGCGCGACGTGACCGCCGGAACCGGGGTCTACGTGGACCCGGTCGCCGAGGTCCCGTACCGACTCCACTTCCTGGATATCGCGGTACGGGGTCAGACGACTGAGGGTGGGGCGGCGACGATTCACGCCGAGCTCGTGGGCGTGCGCGAGGCGCTCGGCGTCGGCGCTTCCGACCGCTACTGCTTCGTACCGGCCGACGCCCTCATCGACCTAGCGGCGCATCCGCAGCCGCCGGAGACAGTGCCGGACCTCGACCTGGAGCCCGTCACCGACTTCGTGAAGTCGACCATCCAGATGGAGCGGAGACAGGAGGCGCAAGCCCAGCGCGGCCGCTACGCCGATGTGGCGCGCGACTACCTCGGCCGGTCCTTCGACGCCCGCGTCAGGAGCGCGCAGAGCCGCGTCATGGCGTTGCGGGCGCGCGAAACGAAGGAGCCCGAGGTCGCGCTGGCGCGGCAGCGCGCCGAACAGGAGCTTGAAGACCTCCGCCGTACCCGGCGGGAACGCCTCGCCGGCATCGATCGTCTCCGCATCGCCCGCCACGGACCCGTGCGTCATGTCGCGTGCTGTCTTGTGCTGCCGGCGGATGCGGAAGCCGGCGCGGTTCCCTTTCCCGCCGACGAACCTGACGCCGGGCTGCGGCGGCGTATCGAGTTGGCCGCCGAGGATGTAGCGGTTGCCCACGAAGAGAGCCGGGGACGCACCTGCGAACGCGTCGGCCACTTGAAGATCGGCTTCGACGTCCGCAGCCTCGCGCCGCCCGATCCGCAGACCGGCTACCTGGATCCAGTCAACGGGGTGCGCCGTATCGAGGTCAAGGGCCGTCGGCGCGGGCAGCCCGTACGGTTGACCACCAACGAGTGGTACAAAGCGCAGCAGCTCGGCGATACGTACTGGCTGTACGTCGTCTGGGACCCGCTGGACGATCCCGACCCCGTTCCGCTCATGGTGCGGAACCCGGCCGCGTGCCTGGACCACGCGAAGCGGGAGATCGTTGCCGCCCGTTACTACGACCTGCCCGCCGACGCCGTGGAGCAGGCCGCCCGCGACCAGCGGGGGGAGTCGCCGTGAAGAGGGGCGGGCCGGGCATGCGCTCAAGGCGACTCGACGCGAGGCGGGAGATGACCGTGAACGACCGCCGCCTGATCGAGGACTACCTGCCTCTGGACGTGCTGAACGCGATTGCGTCCCGGGAGAAGCTCCATCCACGGCGGTACGTGGAGCTGGTCCACTACTGGCCGGCCCGCCGCCCGATCACGGCGTCGCGCGCCGCCGTGTACGCCGCGCTGGTTCCGGCGCCGAAGTCCCGTGCGGAGCGGGTGAACGCCGGGGCCTTCGTGACGCGGCTCGCCGCGTACGAACCCGATCCGGCAGTCATCGGCGAGGCGCGCGAACGAATTCGGGCGTCGCACGGCGGGCGGAGGCCGAAGGTGCTGGATCTCTTCGCGGGAGGGGGTGCGATTCCGCTGGAGGCCGCTCGCCTGGGGTGTGAGAGCCACGCCGTCGACTACAACCCGGTCGCCCACCTGATCGAGCTGTGCACGCTGGTGTATCCGCAACGGTTCGGGCAGGGGTTGGCCGACGATTTCGAGCGTTGGAGCGAGGTCGTGCTCGCGCGTACGCGGGAAGACGTCGCCGATCTGTACCCGGCTATCCCCATCACCGAGTCGCGGGAGGTGGCCGCGCAGGCGACGCTGTTCGGCGGTCTTGGGGGGAAGAGAGCCGGGGCTGCGCGCGAAGCGGACCCCGTCGCCTGCATCTGGGCGCGTACGGTGCCCTGTCGGCGGCCCGGATGCTCAGCTCCGGTTCCGCTGGTCCGCCAGGCGTGGCTGCGCAAGAAGGGGGGCGCGGTGGCGGCGGTTCCCCGTATCGAGGACGGCAGCCGGCTGTGCTGGGACGTCGTGTCCGGTAGATCCGTCGGGGAGGTCTCCCGGCAGGCCGAGCAGACGGGCGCGGGGCAAGCGGTCTGCGTGGCGTGCGACACGCCCGCGTCTTCGGCACACGTCAAGGAGATGTCCGTCGCGGGCCGCATGGGAGAGTCGCTGGCGGCGGTGGTCGCCGCGTTGCCGCCGAAACGGCGCGGGTCGAAGAAGCGACGCAAGCTCTTCCTGGGTCCCGGCTCGACACAGGCTCCGGACAACGATGCCTGCCTTCGACGGCTTGAGCGTCTCTTGGCGGAGACGTCGATTCCTGTGCTAGACGAGTCCATGAACACGGCCGATTCGACGACGGTGGCTGGACGTGGTTACGGCATTTCACGCTGGTCCGAGCTGTTCACGCCGCGGCAACTGCTCGTCCTCTTCACGCTCATCAAGCACGTGCGTCAGGTCCATGCGGAGATGCTCGACGACGGCATGGCGGAAGATCGCGCGCGGGCGCTGGTGACCTACTTCGGCATGGCGTTTGGACGACTGGTCATCGCGTTCAACAAGTTCGCGCGCTGGGAGCCGGCGGTGGGGCGAACCAAGGGCGCCATCGGCGATCGTCAAGCGCTGAAGATGGTGTACGACTTCTCCGAAATCAACTGTCTGGCGCGTACGGAGGGCAGCCTGTCCTTCGCGCTGGAGCGGGAAGCGTTCTGCATTCGCGAGCTCGCCGAGGTCGAACACCCGTCTATCGTCACGCGCGGCAACGCCGAGAAGCTCCTCTACGACGACGAGACCTTCGACGCGGTCATCACCGACCCGCCGTACTACAGCAGCATCTACTACGCCGATCTTTCGGCGTTCTTCTACGTATGGCTGAAACGCCTCGTCGGTGATCTCCATCCAGAGCACTTTACGCTAGCCGCGCCGCCGAAGCGCCGGGAGGCGGTGGCCCAGCCTAGCGAACACGACGGCGACGCGGAGAAGGCGAAGGCGCACTATCAGGACCTGATGCGCCGGTCGTTCGCGGAAGCGCGGCGAGTGCTCAAGCCGGGCGGGCCGCTCGTGTGCGTGTATGCCCACCGCACGACCGAAGGGTGGGCGACGCTGATCCGCGCGCTGATCGACGCCGGGCTCACGGTCACCGAGGCTTGGCCGGTGCAGACCGAATCGCGCGGTCGCGTCAACGCGCTCGGCGCCGCCGCCCTCTCGGACAGCATCTTCTTCGTCGCCCGGCGGCGGGAAGACGCGGCCACGGGACGCTACGAAACGGACGTCGAACCGGAGCTGCAAGCCATCGCACGGGAGCGGGTGACTACTCTGTGGGCGGGGGGCAAGGGCATCGGCGGTGCCGATCTGCTTATGGCCGCCGTCGGCGCGGGCTTGCGCGCCTACACACGGTTCGTGCGCGTTGAGTACGCCAACGGCGACCCGGTGCCAGCGGAGCGGTACCTGCGCGAGGTCGAGGGAGTCGTGCTCGACGTGATGCTCGAAGAGATTTTTGGCCTTCGCGGATCGGCGGTGGCGGCCGTGGACGGGCTCACCCGGTTCTACATCCTGTGGCGGTTCACGTACCGCGAAACGAGCATCGAAGGCGGCGACGCCTACGTCTTCTGTTATCCGCAGGGCATCGAGATCGACGGCCCCGCGGGGCTCTCGGGGCCGCCGCCGGCACTGGTCGAGAAGTCCGGTGGCAAGTTCCGGGTGCGCAACTTCGAAGAGCGGGGCGGCACTGACGGAATGGGGGTCGGTACGGACGGAGGACCGGCCCCGCTAATCGACGTCACGCACCGGCTGCTCTGGCTGCTCGACAACCAGCCGGGCAAGCTCCAGGTGTTTCTCGACGCTGCGCGGCCGAATCAGGAACAGCTTCGTCTGGTTACCCAAGCCCTCTGCGCGCCGGTGCTCGGGCGCTCCGAACTAGTCGATTCGACGTCGACGGCCGAGCTGCGCGCCCTGGCCAGGCTCAACGCCAATTGGCAGGGCGTCATGGGCGGGGCGGCGCTCACGCAGGAGATCGAAGCACGCGTAGCGGGACAGCCGGACCTCTTTCAGGAGAACGACGCCTCATGAGCGCGACACCCCGCCCGTGGCTTGAACGCGTGGAGCTGCACGCGGACGTCCTGTCGGCGGAGTTCTCGGAGGACGTCTTTGCGCTCGACCTCGGCACGCTGGCTGACTATGTGGTCGGACGGGACCTCGGATTGCCGGCGTCGGCGCTGCCGCGAGTGCCGGCCGTCTACCGCGACGCCGACAGCTTCTTCCGCGCCTCGTACCTAACCGATGGCCTCAAGTCGCTGCTCGCGGATGTGCTCGGGCGGCTGGTCGGTGCGGGAGGTAACCGCGTACTCAAGCTGCTGACGCCCTTCGGCGGCGGCAAGTCGCATACGCTGGCGGCGCTACTGCACGCCGCACGGTCGCGCCAGGCGCTCGACGCGGTGCCGGAGGCGGCGGAGCTGCCGCGGCCGACGGGGGTGCGCGTGGCGGTGGCCGACGGCCAGTTCTTCGATTCGACGAACGGCAAGCGCGCGCCGAACGAGGACTTCGCCGCGCAGACCCTGTGGGGCTGGATCGCGTGGGCGCTCGGCGGGCGCGACGGCTACGAGGTCGTGCGGCGGCAGGATGCGGCGCGCGTAGCCCCGGGCGCGGACGCGATCATCACGCTGCTCCAACGCGGCCCGAGCTTGATACTGCTCGACGAGGTTCTGGGGTATCTCATCAGCGCGGGCGGCGTGCCCGTCGAGAAGACCACGCTGCGCGACGAAACGCTGTTGTTCCTGCAGCGGTTGACGGTGGCGGTCGGAAACGTGGACGATGCGGTGCTGGTCTACTCGCTGCAGTCGAGCCGGCGTGAATCGCTCGAATACACCGGCCTGCTGCGCACCGTCGAGCACCTCGCGGCGCGCAAGGACCAGCGTCGGGAGCCGGTTGAAGGCAACGAGATCCTCAACGTGATCCAGCGGCGGCTGCTGGCGAAGCCGCCGGACCGGGATGCGGCGGCCGCCGCGGCGGAAGCGTGGCGCGAGGTGTTCACCCGGATGCGCCGCGCCCATGCGCAGGCCGAGCCGGAACGGCGGCAGGCGGACGAGGAGGGATTGTCACTGCGCGACCGGATTCAGGCGTCTTATCCGTTCCACCCGGCCCTCGTCGATCTGATGCGGGAACGCTGGGCGGCGGTGCCCGAGTTCCAGCGTACACGTGGTGCCCTGCGGTTCCTGGCATCCTGCCTGCGCGCGGCCCACCGCGCGGGCCGGTCACGGCTGCTGCTTGGCCCCGGCGACGTTCCCCTGCAGGACAACGACGTGCGTCTCGCCTTCTTCAGGGAGGTCGGGCAGCGAGAGGACTTTCAAGCCTGTCTGGAGCACGACTTCGTCGGCGCCAACGCCCGGACGCGGCGCATCGATGACCGGCGCGCACGGGAAGCCACCGCCGAGGCCGGCCGGGAGCCCGCGCGCCGCTTGGCGACGACCATCCTGCTGTACTCCTTCGGCGGGCTGAGCCGTTCAGGGAGCGAGGAAGGCGATGTGCTGCCGCCGGGTATCGGCGAGCCCGAGCTGCTGGGCGTCAGCGTGGGCCCCGACTTCGACAGCACGACCGTGCAGGCGTGCCTGAAGGAACTCAGGGAGCAGTGTCTGTATCTCCATTTCGACGGCGTGCGCTACTGCTTCAAGAAGGATCCCAACGTGACCCTGCTCGTCGAGCAGGAGGCGGAAGCGGTGGCCCGTGACGATGGCCCAGTACGCGACGGCATCCTTAAGATGGTCGACGAGCGACTGGTCGGCCGGCGGGCGGCGGTGGTCTGGCCCGGGAAGTCCGGGGAGGTTGCCGACCGCGAAGCGCAGTTCCTGATCGCGTATCTGCCCGTCGAATTCGCCGCGCTCGGCGAGGACGAACAGCGGCGGCGGGCGTGGGACCTCTGCGAGCACTGCGGCAATCGGACACGGGAGTTCCGCAACGGCCTCGGATTGGCGGTGCCCTCCGCGGATCAGGTGGAGAGTCTGAGGCGGGCCGTCCGCTACCTGCTCGCGGTCGAGCGCGTCAAGCAACGGTGGCGCGAGCACAACCTCACGGATGTCCAGAAGGGTCAGCTCAAGGAACGCGCCGCCACGGAACAGGCAGCGGCGGAGTCGGCGTTGCTCAAGTTGTACACCGCGGTCTGGCTGCCCACCTCGGGTGACGGCGGGCTCGTCCTGGACGCCGTCGGCATGGGCGGTCGTCCGCTCCAGACCACGCTCGACCACAGGAAGCAGACCCAAATCCACGAGCGCCTGATGGAGCTGCTGACGACCGTCCAGCGCCGGATCTTTGGAACGCTGGCGCCGGGCAAGATCGTTGAGCTGTTCAGGCTCGGCGCGGACGCGCCGGGCGGCCCCGGCATCGCGACCGACAAGGTGGTGTCCGGGTTCTTCTCGTTCCTCGGATTCCCACGACTGCAGTCCGACGACGTGGTGCGCAAGGCGATCGCGCGCGGCGTCGAGACGGGCCTGTTCGGGTACGCGACCGGTCGACCGGGGATGGGCGAGGACGGCCGATACAGACTGGACCGGAGCCGCGTCGCCTTCGAGAGAACTGTTGCGGACGACGAGATCGATCTCGATTCGGGTTTCCTCATCGTGCCGGCCGCCCTGCCCGAGAGCCCGGCCGCGACTGCGGGTTCCACGGGCGGCGCTTCCGCGGGCGAGACTGGCGGCTACCCGGAGCCAAGCGGCACCGGAACCGTCCGCGAGAGACCCGACGCCGACGGTGACCGGAAGGCGTTCCCCGCAGACAAGCCTGGCGAGCTCACCATCTCGTTCACGGCCGACCGCGACAAGCTGTTCGACGCCTGGAACGCGCTCGCCAACCTTGCCGATGCGGCCGGCAAGGTCTCCGTCAGCGTGACGGCGACCTCTGAAAGCGGACTCGACGAAGCGAAGCTGGAGAACGGCGTCCTGGAGCCGCTACGGGAGCTGGGGTTGATCGATGACCAGCCGGAGTGACGCATCGTGCTCGCGGCGCGTCCACGCCTTGCCTTCGGGGGGCTGCTGAATGGCACGTTCGAGCCTTCTACTTGATCTCGTGAGGGCGGGCGCCCGCGGCGACCAAGCGCTGTTCCGCAAATCTCTGGAGGCTTTGATCACCGAAGAGCGCGCCAAACAGCACCATGTGCTGGCTGATCGTCTGGCGGCTCACCTGAACGCCGAGGGCGGCCGCGCTGCGGCTGCCGCTCCACCGGCCCGGCGGCTCGATACCGCGGCCGCCGGTCTGTACCATGAAGTCGTAACCGACCGGCGGCTGGGCGACCTCGTCCTGCCCGACGAAGTGGTGCATGCCGGCCGGGAAGTCGTCGAGGAGCATCGTCGCGCGGAGCTGCTGGCGGCGTACAACCTGGAGCCCAGGCACCGCTTGCTCATCACCGGTCCTCCCGGGAACGGCAAGACCTCGTTCGCGGAAGCCATTGCGACGGAGCTCGCGGTACCCTTGGTGTCCGTGCGCTACGAATCCGTCATCGCGAGCTATCTGGGCGAGACTGCGGTCCGCCTCTCGCGTCTGTTCGATCAGGTGCGGACGCGGCGGTGCGTGCTCTTTTTCGACGAGTTCGACGTGGTCGGCAAGGAGCGCGGCGATCTGCACGAAACGGGTGAAATCAAGCGCGTCGTCAGTTCGCTGCTGTTGCAGGTCGACTCGCTGCCGAGTTCCGTGGTCGTGATTTCGGCCACGAACCACCCGGAATTGCTGGACCGCGCAGTATGGCGCCGCTTCCAGCTTCGTCTCGCACTCCCCGCGCCCACGCGGGCGCTCGCGCAGGAGTGGTTTCGGCGCTTCGAAGAGCGGGCGGACCTGAAGATGGGGCTCTCGCCGTCCACGCTCGCCAGACGGCTCGACGGTCTGAGCTTCGCCGAGCTGGAGCAGTTCGGTCTGGACGTCCAGCGCCATTGCGTACTCCGCCTGCCGGACTGCGACACGCGCGCCATCGTCACCGAAAGGCTGAGACAGTGGCGCAAGCGCGTGCCCGCTCCGAACCAGCCGACGACGCAGGCCGGGGATGACAATGCCTGAACGTCCGCTGCTGATTCTCCCGAGTCCCGGCGAGCCTCTGCCCCGGCGCAAGAGACGCGGCGGGGGAGGTTCGCCGCACCTTCCGAACCGAGCTCGGCAGGCCGAGCGCCTGAGCCCGAGATTCGAGGCTCTGCAGCGGGCATTGGAGGCTCGGCGCGTGCGGCTGCAGACCGAGTCTCACGACATCGTTCCCGAGGATGTCGTCGTCCTGGAGACCATCGGTTCGGTCGAGAATGTCATCCGGGCCGTCGAGAAGATCCCCGGACTGGAGTGGCTTGCCGAAATCGACGAAACGGAAATCCCTCCCGATGACGACTTCTACGAAGTCACGGAAGAAGGCGAGCCACGCCTCGATAGAACTCTGAACGGGCGCCTGTTCATGCTGTTTACCAACCAGGACGCGTTGCGACAGATTGTGTCGATGTGGACGGAATGGCGGAAGAACCGCCGGCTTCCCCGGGGATACGGTGCCTGGAAGATGGTCTTCGATCGGCTGCGAGACGTACGGTTGTGGGGCGTCAAGGATCGCCTGCACGAGACCGGGGTCCTGGACGATTGGCGGGAGCGGGTGTCCCGTGGCGAGGATGTGGTTCCCTGCGAGATTGAGTTGTGGCATCGAGGGACGGGTCCGCAACGCCGCAACGCCCGAGATCGCGTCGCCGCGCTGGTCGCTGCGCTCAACGGGCGGATGGTCGCCGAAGGAGCCGTCGATGAGATTGCCTATCATGCACTTCTGGTGCAACTGCCGGTGACGTTCGTTGGTTCCCTGCTTGAAGACGATGGCGATGATATCGACCTTGTTCACTGTGAACAGATTCAGTTTTTCCGTGCCAGTGGACAGTCGGCGGCGACGTTGTCGGACGATGTCCAGCACGACGACCGTGCGGTCTTGCCAAGCAAGCTCCCGGCCGGAAACCCCGTTATCGCACTGTTCGACGGACTCCCCTTGCCGGCCCATCGGAAACTCCAGGGACGCTTGGTCGTCGACGATCCAGACGATTTCGAAGAAGGCTATCCACCCGGCCGGCGACGCCACGGGACCGCGATGGCCTCCCTGATCGTCCACGGCGACATGGCGGCTCCTGAGCCACCGTTGTCACGGCCCTTGTACGTGCGCCCGATTCTCCGTCCGGACCCGCGAGATTGGAGAGACAGCGACGAGTTGGTGCCGGAGGATACGCTCGTCGTCGACCTCGTGCATCGAGCGGTGCGCCGGCTGTTCGATGATGATCAGGGTGACGGCGCCGGCGCGATAGCCCCGGACGTCGCGGTCATCAACTTGTCGATCGGGATTCGGGACCGTCCGTTCGAGCAGACCCTCAGCCCGCTTGCCCGCCTGCTGGACTGGCTCGCATGGCGCTACGGCGTGCTGTTCGTCGTCAGCGCGGGCAACCATGCGGGGGGGATCGAGTTGTCGGTCCCTGTGAGCGAATTGCGGTCGCTGCCCCCCGACGAGGTGCAGCGGGCCGTCGTCCGCGCGGTAGCGGCCGATGCACGCCATCGGCGGCTGCTTTCGCCCGCGGAGGCGGTGAATGCGATCACGGCGGCGGCAGTTCACGAAGATGCTTCGACCGGAGGGCCGCCGCCTCAATGGCGGGATCCGTACGTGGCCGAGGGACTACCCAGTCCGATCAACGCGCAGGGAACCGGATTCCGCCGGGCTGTCAAGCCTGACGTACTGGCCAGTGGCGGGCGAGTCGTGGTGCAGGAACCGCCTGCGATTGGCGGCGAACCGGCGCGATTCGAAATCTATCGCCGGTCCCTCGCACCGGGTCAGCGCGTCGCTGTACCCGGCTCGACACCGGGTGATCTGGAGGCGGAAGGACATGCGCGAGGAACGAGTAACGCGGCCGCCGTAGTCAGTCGCACCGCGGGCGTGCTGTACGAGATCCTGGAAGAACTTCGTCATGACCCCGGCGGCGAAATGATCGACGCCGTGCCGAGGGCGGTGTGGCTCAAGGCCCTGGTGGCTCACGGAGCGGACTGGGGAACGGCTGCGGAAACCCTCAGGCGGGTCCTGGGCGACCGCGACAAGGTGCGAGTCCGGGAACAGATGACACGGTTGCTGGGCTACGGCGCCGTGGACGTCAACCGCGTGCGGGAGTGCACGGCTCGTCGTGTCACCGCGCTCGGCGCGGGCTTGCTGAGGGAAGACCAGTCCCACGTGCATCTCTTTCCGCTGCCACCGTCTTTGAGCGGCTGGAGAGGGCCTCGCAGGCTCACGATCAGCCTGGCATGGCTCTCGCCGGTGAATCCACGGCATCGGGGATGGCGTCGTGCGCAGCTCTGGTTCTCGCCTCCCGAGGCGGAACTCGGCGTGGCGCGGGGCCAAGCGGACTGGCGAGCCGTTCAGCGGGGCACCGTTCAGCACGAGATACTGGAAGGCGAGAGTTCCCAAGAATTCGTGGATGGCGAGAGTCTGGAGATTCGGGTGAACTGTCGGGCGGATGCCGGCGCCCTGGAAGAAGAAGTCCCGTACGCGCTCGTCACGACTATTGAAGTGTGGGGTGATCTCTGGGTCTCGAACATCTACGATGAGGTGCGCACGGCCGTACAGGCTGCGCGAGTGCGTGTGGCCAACTCGCGCGTCGATCTGGGTTGACATGACTCCGCTATCGAGGAGCTTCGCGGAGGGCACCTGTCCGCTGACGGGCCGAGGTCGACGCTGGGGCCCGTTCACGAGCCCACGTGGAGACAGTCGCCGTAGGGCACGTCGCGCCGGGTCTCGTCGCCGGGCTCCGCCGGGGGGGCACGAGCCGCCCCCACAGCTCCTCGTCGGTCTCGGCGTCGTGGGCTACGATGACGCACGCCTCGGGTTCCGCCCATGGCGGCAGTTCCGGCCCGAGAACGCCTTGCCGGCGGCTCTTGGGCGAGTCAACGGCGAGCGGATCTCCCCGGTGCGCTCGCCCTACGCTCGCCGCAAGCGACCCCAGAGGACCGGCCCGGTCCCGCCGCAGTGCTCCGTGTCGGCTCGCCTTGACGTGGAACGGCCGATCCTCGCCGCGTGCGGGGTCCCGGTCAATCTGGCGATACCGGTGGCGGCGACCGATGCACGGGAGGGCTAGCGGTTCCTTCATGGTACGCTACCAAGGTCGGTCGCGGCCTTGGTCGGCGCGGAGCTAGACCGGGCGGGCTGTCGGGTGTCGGGTCGGTGCGGGCGCTGGTGTCGCAACCGCGGGCATCCTATTCTGGCGTGATCCACCCGGCCCGGCACGTCCCTCGGGCCCCTCGGTCCCGTCGGCCGTCGGCTCCGGGGCTCCTGGGCCGGGGCTCCGGAGTTCCGGGAGTTCCGGAGTTTACGGAGTACGGAGTTCCCGGCTGGCCCCGCGGCCGTGGGCGGCGATCGCGCGTGGGTGGAATCGTGGGCGTAACCGACGCGTCCTGACAGAAACCCCAATGATTTCGGCCGTTTTCCGCTGTGTTCGTGCTATCGTTGCCGTGAACAAGACCGGTGTTCGCGGAAGGCCGAGGCACTCCGTAGAACACCGCAAGATGCCAGTATCATGGAGGGTGATCGCGCGATCCGTCTTCCGCGGACTTCCGTTCCCGTGCCCCCGGATCGTACGTTGCCGACACTTCCAGACCAGGAGAAGGACTCATGCCCGTTCGTGTCAGAACACTCGCCTCGGTGCTCGTGATTCTCGGTGTGGCGGCCGCCGCCGGCGCCCAGGGCCGCGACATTCTGCCGCCGGTACCGACGCCGACGGACATCAAGCCGGGCAGCATCACCTGCGACGAGTGCCCGTATCCGGCCCCGAGCAAGTATCTCGACATCAACGTCTACAGCCAGGACGTGCGCATCTCCTACATGGACATCGCGCCGACGGGCACGGCCAACGGCCACGTCGTCCTGCTGATGCACGGCAACAACTTCGGCGGCTTCTACTTCGGTGACATCATCGACGGGCTGACCGACGCCGGATTCCGCGTCGTCGTCCCGGACCAGATCGGGTACGGCAAGTCGTCGAAGCCGATCGCGCCCTACAACTTCAACACGCAGGCGCGCAACACGCAGCTCATCCTCGATCACGAAGGGATCGACAAGGTCATGGCGGTCGGCCACTCGATGGGCGGCATGCTCGCGACGCGGTTCACCACGCAGTATCCCGACTCGGTCGAGCGGCTGGTCATCTACAACCCCATCGGCCTCTCCGACAACCGGTTCAACCGCCCGATGACGCCGGTCGATCAGATCTACGAGCGGACCCTCCAGACCGACTACCAGAGCACCCGCCGGAGCCTCAGCCGGTACGTCGGGCACGACCCGTCGGCCTGGAACGACAAGTTCGAGCTCTACACCCGCATCCGATCGTCGTGGACCCTCAGCTCCGACTATCCGCGCCTTGCCATGGTGCAGTCGATCATCAGCCAGATGCTCTACCAGGACCCGGTCGTCTACGACTGGCCGCATGTCCACGTGCCGACGCTCGCCTTCGGGGGCGCGGAGGATCTGCTGCTCGGTCCGGCCGAGGTCTTCCAGGAGCGAATGCAGGTGCTGGCCGACACCGTCCCGAACGGAAACGGCCGCACGCTGCTCTTTCCCGGACTGGGTCACGTGCCGCACCTGGAGCGGCCGGACATCATCGTGCCCGCGCTCGTCGATTACCTGATGGAAGGCGTGGAGTAGCGCGGCCTGAGCGCCGCAGATCCGAGCAGGGCCGGATCCGCCCCGCCGGCGACGAGGGTGCGGCTGACGACATCGGGCTCCAAGCTGCGACGGGCCCCCGGCCCGCGCGGGTCCGCGAGCCTGTACGAAACGCCGTCGGCCAAGCCCTCGTGCCGTCGGCGGCGAGCCTGCTCCTGGTGATTGAACCGAGCCCGTTTCAACTGGCGTTCCCCCTCGGACGCGTCTCGCCCTGACTCAGCTCGGGGCCGCCCCCGCCCCGGCCCTCCTCTCTTCCGGCGGAAGCACACGGACCTTCGGATCGCGCAAACCGGACAAGCGTTGTCGGGCGCCCGCGTGTCGCTGGGCGACTCCCGGTGCCGTTCACCGAAACCCGGGTCTCGAGGCGACGTGCCTCGTGGTACTCAGGGAATATGACACCGCTGGCACTCGTCCTCTTCCTGGCTCAGCCGTTTGACGCATTCGCCGCCGAGCAGCGTCCGATTCCACCAGACGGCACGACCCGCGTCGTGGGCACCGTTCGTGACACGACAGGTTTGCCGTTGCCCGGCGCCACGATCGAAATCGACGATTCTCTCGTCGCCGTTTCGGACGCCGAAGGCCGCTTCGAGACCGCCCTGGTGTCCGGTGCGCGCTACCGAGCGGTCGTGACGCTGCCCGGGTTCGATCCTCACGAGTCCGTTCTCGAGGCGAGCCACGGCGTGCGACTCGACGTGGTGCTGGCGATCCGCCGCATGCGGGATCAAGTCACCGTCACCGCCCCGTCACCCGAGGAGGCGGTCGCGCGTCCCTTCCTGCTCGAACCTGTCCAGGTCTACCGGACGCCCGGCGCGCAGGCCGACATCTTCAGGGCCCTTCAGACACTGCCGGGTGTCAGCGCGCCAGACGAAACCGCCGGTCTGTTCGTGCGCGGCGGCGACGTCAGCGAAGTGCTGGTGTCGCTCGATGACGCCGTCTCCCTTTGGAAGACGATGTCCGAGGGTACAACGCCGACGGCTACGGCTCGGCCCACGGGGTCGACCTGTTCGTCCAGTGGTTGTCGAGCCGACTCGAAGTGCGCGGCACCGCCAGTTGGCTGCGAGCCAGGCGGCGATGGACGCCCGTCGATCAGCGCGAGCGCTACCCCGAGTTTACCAACCCTAAAACCAACCTGTTGCAAGTAAAGGGCTTACGGCGACAAGAATCGCCGAGTGGCACTACAAACGTGCACCAAACCGGTGAGGGGGGCGGTCAGACGACGGTCTTGCGGACGCCCCCGGGGTGGGGGTCGACGCCGAGCGCGTCGTAGAGTTCCCGCTGCCCGGGTTCGGCTTGCGTGGCCGTGCGCACGTGCAGCGTGCGCCCGTCAGGACGCCGGAACGTGGCGGTGACGCGGTGCTGGCCGTCCAGGATGCGGCGCAACGTCGTCCAACTGGCGGCGTTGCCGTGTGCGCGCAGGCGGGTGCGGATGACCTGCACGAGTTGGTAGGCGATGACGGTGATGAACAGGTGGCCGTCGGCCCGGCGCGGCTTGTGGTGGTAGATGGGGCGCAGGCCGAGCTCGGATTTGAGCGAGCGGAACACGGCCTCCACGTCGGTGAGGGTGGTGTAGGTGCGCCACAGGGCGTCTTCGTCCCACTCGGTCTCGCTGCTGCGCAGGCAGTAAACCCCCGGGTGAGTGACCATTGAGCCGTCCCGGGGACGGCGGGTCCAGGTGACGGCGACCGCCTTCTCGCCGGTCTCGTCGGCGGTGACCTCGATCTGGTAGTGCGAGGCGACGCGGGCGTGCTTCGTCTTCAGCCGCCCGATGCGCTGCCACACCTGGTTGAGCCGCTTGTGGGCGCGGGGCCGCGCCAGCCCTTCGTGGAGCTGGGTCAGGGCCGCCTCGAAGCGGGCGGCGAAACGCTCGACGATGCCCCGCTCCTTCTCGGCCCGTTCTTCGGAGTAGCAGTACAGGCGGACCTCGTCGGGGTCGGTCGAGACCACCTTCTGCAGGTGCACGGTCTGGTTGGACCGGGTCCGGAGCGAGACGGCGGCCGCGGCGTCGAATTGACGGTGACGTTCGCGGCTGACGACCAGGTAGCGGTAGTCGTGGTCGCGCAACCACTGGATGCAGGCTTCGGTGGCGACGCCGCGGTCCATGACCACGAGGGCGCCGGGTGGCGCCCCGAGCGCCCCGAGCATGCCGGCCAGCGTGCGCTGTTCCCGGACGTTGCCGGCGAAGACCTTGGAGCGGCGCACGAAGCCGCTGGCGTCGAGCATGAGGCCCAGGGTCAGCAGCGGGCAGTCGCTGCGCTTCTCCTTCGAGTGCCCGCGCTGCGCCTGCGGCTGCTCGCCCGCCTCGCCTTCGAAGTAGGTGTTGGTCAGGTCGTAGAGGGTCACCGTCGGCTGGATGTCGAACAGCCCCATCGCGCGGTCGAACAGATGCGCCTCGATCGCCTCGCGGTGCTTCACCAGCGCGTCCGAGGCGCGGTAGAGCTGCATCGCGCCGACGGTCTCGAAGTCGACGCCGAGCAACTCCCCGAGGCCGCTGCGCTCAGCCAGCCAGCGGTGGGTCGCCCGCTCCGAGGCGGGCTGGGCGAGACGGCCGACGATGACGCCGGCCGCGGCTGCGCGCAGGGCGCCGTTGACGCCGAGGTCGGCGAGCAGGGCCGGCAGCCCCAATTGCTCAAGGGCCCACAGGCCGACCTGCTCGACCCCGACACTGCGCGGGCGGACCAGACGCAGGGAATCGACATCGACGCGCTGTACGTCGACCGGTCCGGCCGCCGCGCCGCTCACCGGCGCGCCGCGGGCAACCAAGTGCGCGGCGATGCGCTGGGCTTCGTGTTCGACGGCGCGCGGGCCCTCGGCGACGAGGAGCGCCTGACCGGACAAGAGGTCTTCGATGCGGGCGCACAACTGCGGCCATTGGGCCTGGGGGATGTCGAAATGGCGCCCGAGATTGAGCAGGGTGCGCTGCCGGACATTGTTTCCGACGCGCTCGCTGTGGACGAGGCGATGGGCGAAGTAGGGCTTTCCGTCGTGTGTGCGCCGTGTCTGAGTGCGGCGAATGAACACGATGGCCACGATATCGGGCGCCCCTGCCGAAGTCAACCCGTTATATAAAATTATGGCACTACATCGCGTTTTCTCAGGCCCCGGTCCTTTATAATCAACAACTTACAGACACGACAACCCCGAAATAGGGCCAAAATCGTCAAAATGGCCGGTCAACTTGGTAAACTTGGGCTACGACCTTCCGGACGGGACCTGGGCACCGGACTTCGAGATTCCCTGGTCGGTGCAGGTCATCACCAGCGTGCCCGTTTCGAACAGCATGAGCGTGAGTGCATCCTGGCGATCGGCCGCCGGCCGACCCCATACCCCGATCATCGCCGGCCGCGCGATCGGCCACCGCTTCCTCCCCGTCTTCGGTCCCGTCAACTCAGAGCGCTTCCCGCGCTACGAGCGGCTCGATCTTTCCTCGAGCTGGCTCGTACCGGCTGGCGACGGGGTCGCGATCTTCTTTGCGGCCGTCGGTAACGTCCTCGGTCGGGCCAACTTCCTCGACTACGTCTACGCGCCCGACTATACGGCACGCCAGCCGGTGGTCAATGCGGCGCCCCGCTCGGTGTATGTCGGCGTTTCCCTCAGGAGGTAATCATGGCAGGCACTCACATCGTGGCAATGGCATTGGTCGCAGCGATGACCGCGCCGGCACTCCCCCTGCGTCAGGAGCCCGCGTGGCCGGAGCTCACCGAGCGACTCGAACGGGCGGCGCTGGCCGGATCCGGACAAGAGCTCCGGGCCGTTCGGATCGATCTCCTCAGACAACTGATGCGTCCCGCGGAACAGGCGCCCGCGAAACCACTATTGGAGTACGCGATCGCCTACGTCGGGTACCGGTTGGCCAACCGGGGGGACGTTCCCGAGCACGAACAGGCTGACTTCGTCGATGACGCCGTGGAGCGACTGGAGGCTCTCGTGAACGACGATCCCGAATACACGGAAGCGCACGCGTTGCTCGGATCGCTCTACGGTCTGCAGATCGGGCGGGACGCATCCAGGGGAGCCGTGCTGGGCGTGCGCGCCTCGGGGGCTCTCGATCGCGCCGAGGCGGCGGCGCCCGACAACCCGCGCGTCGCGCTCCTTCAGGGTATCAGCGCGTTCCACAAACCGGCGAGGTTCGGCGGTGGCCTCGACAGGGCGGAGCGGATGCTGCGGCGCAGCCTCGATCTCTTCTCGCGCGAGCCTGTGGACAAACCATGGCCCAACTGGGGACGGTTCGACGCCCACGTCTGGCTTGGCCAGACACTCGCCAGGCGGAACGATCCTTCGGGCGCCCGGGCCGAGTACGACGCGGCGCTGTCACTGGCGCCCGATTCCGGATGGGTGAAGTTCGTGCTGCTGCCGGCGCTCAATGGCCCGGGTCGACCCTAGCGGCGACGGGCTTGTCGAACCGGTCCGGGAACGGGACAGTCCGTGGTATGGTGTCGCGCGTCACGCGGGGGCTGCGTCGTGGCTGAACGGCTGGTAGCACAACGTCTTGTACGACACGGAGGCTCTTGCGTTCTCCGACAACGCAACTTCATGCATATTTCGGGTCAGGGGTAGACGTGGCACATGCTGTCGATCCGTCGGGTCCGCGCAAGCGCTACCGCATTTGGTTGGTTGTCGCCGGGTGGATGACGGCGGCCGTGATCCACGCGGTCGCGCTGGATGCGTCGGGGGCAGTGCCGTTCGAGGACGGGCTCCCGAGCTCCGTTGTCAGCCATGCGGTGCTGGGCATCCTCGTCTGGCAGGTGTGCCGCGCGCATGCCTGGCTCGAGCTTTGGAAACGCCGCCCCGTGTATGCGGTGTCCGTTCATACGACCGTGGGAGTCGGAACGCTCGCGATCTGGGGCGCGGCGGAGGCCAGCTTCGCGCGTTTCAGGTACGGGGAGAACTTCTGGCAACTCGCGTACGCCGATAGCTGGACGCTGCAACTGCTCACCGCGGTGTTCCTGTATGCCGCGGCGGTCGGACTCGGCGTCATCGTCGAGAGCTTCGACCGGGAGCAGCTCCGACAGCAACGCGAAGCGGAGCTCGAGCTCCTGGCGCGGGAGGCGGAGCTGAACGCCATCAAGTCACAACTGCAGCCGCACTTCCTGCTCAACTCGCTCAACTCGATCCTGGCCCTCGTCGAGCACGACCCGGCGAGGGCGAAGGCCATGCTCGAGCGGTTGGCCTCACTTCTGCAGTCGGTGTTCGATCGTCTCGACGAGCCGTTGGTTCTTCTGCACCGCGAGCTGGACACGATTCGTGACTACCTGCAGATCGAGCAGGTCCGATTCGAGGACCGGCTGCGATTCGCCATCGAGATGGACGGCGGAGCGGAGCAGGTGACCGTACCGCCATTCTTGCTGCAGCCACTCGTCGAGAATGCGGTCAAACATGGTATTCAGCCGCACGCGCGGCAAGGCGAGGTGCGCGTTACGGCGCGTCGTCAGGGCGCCCGCGTGCACGTCGCCGTATCCGACACCGGGAGCGGTCCGAGCGGCTCGCAGGGTACGAGCGGCAGGGGTATCGACCTGACGCGACGGCGGCTCCGTGCGACATACGGCGACAACGGAGCCTTGCTGAGCATGGCGCGCCGAAGGGGTGGAGGCTTACGGTGAGTCTGGATCTCCCGGTGGAACTCCACGGGCCGGCTGGTTCCTCTTCATCTGCTGTCGATGGCTCCTGATCGCCTCCGGCTGATCGTGGCCGACGACGAGGTGCTGGCACGGCGGCTGGTGCGGGACTACGTGGGGCGATGCAGCGACGTGAGCATCGTGCATGAGTGCATCGACGTGGCGACATTGGCGGCCGCACTCCAACAGGGAGGAGCGGACGCGGCCATGCTCGACATCCGAATGCCGGGACGGGACGTGTTCGAGGTCCTCGACGACATCAGGCAACAGCAGCCGCTGCCCGCCATTGTCTTTGCAACCGCGTATGACCGTTACGCCGTGCGCGCGTTCGAGATGAATGCGGTGGATTACCTGGTGAAGCCCTTCACGGAATCTCGTTTCGCGGAGACGATCGGGCGACTGCGGGAATATCAACGGCTCGGCGCGGCCGCGGACGGCGTCCCGCGACTCCTGCGTGATCTTGGACGCCGCCCTGACCGGCTGCTCGTGCCCGAGGGACGCCGCATCGTACCCGTCGCGGTCTCCGCCATCGGCTGGATACAAGCGGAGGGGGACTACGCGCGGATTCACGCCGGAGACAAGAGTTACCTCGTGTACCGCACGCTCAACGAACTCGAAGAGCGGTTGGATCCAGCCGAATTTCTGCGGGTACATCGCTCCGCGATCGTGCGGCTCGATCAGATTCTGGAGGTGGAGCCCGCCGGAAGTGGCCGCTATCGTGTCACTCTGAGGAGCGGTGGAACCCTGACGGTCAGCCGTGGCCGCGCCCAGGCGCTCAAGCAGCTCATACTGTGACGCAAGGGCAACTTCGGACGTGGCGGCTCGTTTGCGTACGGGGCGGACGTCATGCGCTCCGCGCACCGCGGCGGCGCGAGTCGCCAGACGTACTTCCCGTCGCAGCGCCGCGACACCGTCGGGTTCCGCGTCGCCAAGACCGTCGGTCGATGCGCACGAAGCCCCTTGACGACGCCAGGGCTGGCGCGGACGCCGCGCGAGCGGCCGAGGTTCACCGGCTTGTCCCACGCGGCCACGGAAGTCGCGTACGAACGCCGGCGGGGGTTCGCGTGGGTCAGGCGGGTCTGGACCGTATCCAAGGAGTTCGCGAGCTCGCGTTCGCCGCGGTAACGTTCGTCGGTGCGCTGCCGTGTTGGAAGTCCTGAACAGCGATCCGGCACGACGACATCGCGGCTACAGGTCCTCTATGGCGCGCCTGATGGCGTTGAAGTGGTCCGCCGCGATGGGAACCCGCTCTCGAACGTCGCCGGCGCGGGAAGGCCGGGGCCGGCCGTCCTCCAGGTACACCTCGTTCAGCGCCGTGTGCAGCTCCGTCACGTGCACCGCCCGAATCGGCGTGACGCCCGGGACGATCGTGGGATCGGTCCACCGGAACGCCCCCAACCCGGCAGTCCCGCGCAGGGCGTCGATGCGTTCCCGCAGCTCGGTGAGGTGCGCCGCCCTGATCGGATCGCCGGCCCGGAGCGGATCGTCGACGAACGGTTCCCGGGCCCCCACCCGCAGGACGAACGCCGCGGTGACGCCCGCCCGGGCCGGAAGAACCTCGACGGTGTAGGTCCCCGAGCTCAGAGTTCGCACGATGCGCGGGTCGGCCCCGCTCGCGGACGTGACCAGCCCGCCGTCGACAGCCTCCCCTCGCAGCAGGTAGAGCGAGGCGCGCTCGCGGGACGAGAGCCCGACCCGAACCCGGGGCGCGCCCTGCACCGAGAAGCTGTAGTAGCGCGCGGGGGCGTCGTCGGCCGCGGCCCGCGGGGAGAGGCACGCTCCCTCCCAGGACGCGGCGACACGGTGCTCCCGGTCGGCCGACCCCAGAGGCTCCACGACGCACGGCACCCGGACCTCGAGCGGCAGGCGGAGCGAGCAGTTGTTCGTCGCGTCCTGCTCGCGATCGACGGATTCGACGCAAACCCGGTACTCGTAGGCGCCGGGTTCCGACGGCGCGGAGAAACGGGCGGACTCGGCGCTCGTGCCCGACGGAGGCAACGCGTTGACGACGTCGACGTCGAAGACCGCCCACGTGCCGCCCCGCGGGCGGCTCAGGTACTCGAGGGTCGTCACCGGAGAACGGGCGGAACCCTTGTTCTCCACCGTCGCGGTGATGCGGAGCGGCTGACCCGGTGCTGCGACCGACTCGTCGACCGCGGCGTCCAGGACCACCAGGTCGGGCCTCACCGTGGCGCTCGGCCCGTAGAGAGCCCGAACGCCGTCCTCGTCGTCGGCCTGGAGCGTATCCAGATCGTCGACATGCGAGTTCATGATTGCATCGACGGACTGACCCTCGTCGTCGGGATGACCCAGGCCGAGAACGTGGCCGAACTCGTGAAGAGCGACACGGCGAAAGTCCACCGCTTCGTCTTGAACCGGACCGTCGTAGACATCCCAATCGCGTTCGGCGTTGAAGAACACGTCCGCGTCCACCGTCAGGTCGTCCGCGGTGGTGTACCAGACTCTCGTGATCGCCGCGGTCGTGGACGACCAGGAATCGCCGCACACGGTGGACGCGAAGATGACCACGTTGCGTCTGTCAACCCCCGCGGACGAGCAGGACCCCCGCTCGCGGGCCGAGGACGTCGTGGACGTGAAGCGGAAGTTCGACCCGGCCTGGTTCCACGCGTCCAGGGCCTCCCGGGCGGCACGGTTCCACTTGTCCGCTCCCGTGGCCAGCACCATCTCGACCGGGATGCCGGCCGACGGCCAGACACTGCTCCACCTGACCCACGACAATCCCTCGGCGATGAAGACGAGCACGACCGCGACGACGGCGCACAAACCCCCGAGCCGCCGGGAGCCGGACGACCGGGCGCCAGGCAGGAACGCCGTCACAACTCCGCTCTGATCGATCTCGTGAAGGCGTCGAGGGTCAACTGCGACGATCCGGCGGCGGCGCCGCTCTGGGCCGAGACCCGGGCGACGAGCTCGCCGGCGGGGCCGTCGAGTCCCACGACCGGGACCCCCGCGTGGTCGAACACGACGTCGACGCCCCGCTCGGTGTCCCGCGCCACCCGGTAGAGACCCTGCCACCACCCCACCAGCGGACAGATGCGACCGCCGGCCGGGTCGGAGAAGATCACCACGCGCTGTGCCTCGGCGAAGCGCGGCATGCCGGCAATCGCCAGCACGAGCCCGTCAGGGGTCGGCCCCCCGGCGAAGCGAAGCTCCAGGTCCGAGCCCGCCACCGAACCGTGCAGCACGTCGAGATCCGCGAAAGTCACGACCGTGAAGGGCGTGCCGCGTTCGGCGTCCCAGTCGTACTGCACCGACGACACCGTCGCGACGGAGATGACGGTGGCGGCCTCGACGACCTCCGAGAAGGTCATCTTCACCACCGTGGTTCCGTTGAGCGGAGACGGAGCGACAGCCGCCAGGAAGACCAACAGGAATGCGCGACCCCATCGCGCGGGTCGGGCGGGACGCGGCATGGCGACTACCTCCAGTCGGGATGCATCACCCGTCGAATCGCCCGGGGCGGGGTGCGCGAGCCGGCGAGGAGCACGAGAAGGCTGCCCTGCGGCAGCCGCAAGTAGCGCGACCCTGTATGTTACCCCGGAGCCCGTGCCTGTTCGGCGGGCGGCCCGGCGCCGTTCGCCGGTGCGGATCCGCCGTCCGCCGAAGAGCGCTGGCGCCGCCGCGCGGTCGGCGTCAGGATGGACGCCGACGACAACCGAGGGAGGTGCACGTTGACCGATTCGATCCCGGACCACGACGAAACGCGGCGCCCGGGGCGCCGGCGTATCGCGCTCGGACCGCTCCTGCCGGGCCTAGTGCTGACCGCCGTGGGCCTCGCGTTCCTCCTCGACAACCTCGACATCGTCGAGAGCTGGACGATTCTGCGGTTCTGGCCGGTGATTCTGCTCGTCGTCGGCCTCAGGAACCTCATCGACGCCCGGGACCGCGGGTCGGCGGTCGGCGGGACGCTGCTGGCCGCGGCGGGGGCGCTGCTGCTGCTGAACAGCCTGAACCTGATCGACGTCGATCTCTGGGACCTCTGGCCTCTCGTCCTCGTCGCCGTCGGCATCCGGGCCCTGATCAACGTGATGTCCGATTCGAAGGGCCTCTCCGAGGTCTCCGAGTCGGAGGAGTCGGCCTCGGCCTTCCTCGGCGCCGTCGAGCGCCGGAACCGGTCCGCGGACTTCCGCGGCGGGTCCGCGTCGGCGTTCATGGGCGGCGTCGACCTCGATCTGCGGGAGGCGGACATCGCCGCCGAGCGGGCCGTCATCCACGTCTTCGCGATGATGGGCGGCGTCGAGATCCGCGTGCCCGAGGACTGGACGGTCGAGGTGGGGGTGACGACGCTGATGGGCGGGGTGGAGGACAAGACGCGCGGGCCCGCGGCGGCGACCAAGCGGCTGGTGCTGAGGGGGACCGTGATCATGGGGGGGATAGAGATCCGCAACTGACGGGCAGGAGCCGCAGGCGAGGATTGGCGGGATGGGGAAAGACACATGACCAAGGGACCTTACGTGGGACGGGGGCTGCTGGGAATCGCGGCGATCGTGGTCTTGGGCGTGGCGCTCGCCGAGATGGGCGCCACGCGGGGTCCGGGCGGCGAAGAGTCGGCGGTGTCGCACGCCGGCCGTCTCGATGCCTTCGCCTTCATGGGCCGGCACGAGCAGCGCGTCGTGACCGGCGCGTTCCGCGGGGGCGACGCGGTGGCGGTCATGGGGCGCGTGGAGGTCGATCTGCGCGAGGCGGAGATGGAAGGGGACTCGGCCGTCATCGACATCCGCGTCGCGATGGGCCGGGTCGACCTGCGGGTGCCCGACCACTGGGCGGTCTCGTCCAACCTGGGTCCGGGGCTGGGCGGCGCGTCCAGCATTCGCGCCGCCCGCCCCGAGGCGACCGCTGGCGCGCCGGTGCTGACCCTGCGCGGGCCCATGCTCATGGGGACGGTGGTGGTCGAGAACTGAGCCGCGGGCGCAACCAACCTCCCGGAGCGCCAGGAACGGATGCTCATGAGGACGGTGGTCGAGAACTGAGCCGTGCATCCCATCCTCGAGTCCGCCCGGCGTCGCAACCTCTACCTGGCGTCGTGGGCCGTTATCGGGTCGCTGGGCGCCGTCGCCTGGTCGGCGGCGAACGCCGGCGCCGGCATCGCCGTGGCCCTCGCCGTCGTCGTGCCGCCCTGCCTGGTCCAGGCGTTCGTCTGCCTGTCCGCCCGCTACCCCTGCCGCGCCGCCCCGCTCGAGACGGGGTCGCTGGGCCGGACGCTCGCCATGCACACGGTGGCCGGGATGGTGGCGGCGACGGTGTGGGCGGCGGTGTGGACCGGCTGGACGGGCGTGCTGGCCGGCCTCCCCGGGGTCGGCGACGCGGTGCGCCTCACGCCCGCGCAGCTCGCCGCCGTCGCCACCGCCGGGGTGCTGCTGTTCTGGCTCTCCAGCCTGCTGCACTACCTGCTCGCCGCCTTCGAGCAGTCGCGCCGCGCCGAGGCGCGCGAGCTCGGCCTGAAGGTCCTCGCGCGCGAAGCGGAGCTCAAGGCCCTGCGCGCCCAGATCGACCCGCACTTCCTCTTCAATGGCCTGCAGTCGATCAGCGCGCTGACCGCGGCCGATCCGGCCGGCGCGCGGCGCATGTGCCTGCTGTTGGCGGACTTCTTCCGCAGCAGCGTGCGGCTCGGGGCCGAGGACCGCATCCGGCTGGACGAGGAGATGACGATGGTCCGCGCCTACCTCGACATCGAGAGGGTGCGCTACGGGCCGCGTCTCGAGAGCAGGGTCGAGCTCGAGCCCGCGTGCGGCTCGTGCGAGGTGCCGCCCCTCATTCTCCAGCCGCTGGTCGAGAACGCGGTGCGGCACGGCATCCGTCCCCTCGTCGACGGCGGCGTCGTCGAGGTGACGGCGCGCTGCGACGAGGCCGGCGTGCGCGTGCGGGTCCGGAACCCGTTCGACCCCGAGGCGGCGTCGCAGGCGGGGACCGGCGTGGGCCTCGCCAACGTCGAGCGGCGCCTCGCCACCCGCTTCGGCCGCGAGGCGGTCACCCGCTGGCGGGGCGAGGACGGCTGGTTCGAGGTCGACCTGCGGTTCCCGCGCGTGGAGAAAGCCGGCGCGGCGGGGGAGCGCTCCCGCGAGGGCCGGCGATGACCGCGCCCGCGCGCTCGCGCATTCGGGCCGTCGTGGTCGACGACGAGGAGCTCTCGCGCGTACTCGTCCGCGAGTACGCGGCCGCGCACGACGACGTGGAGATCGTGGCCGAGTGCGCGAACGGGTTCGAGGCGGTGCGCGCCGTCAACGACCTCAAGCCGGACCTGGTCTTCCTCGACGTCCAGATGCCGAAGCTCGACGGTTTCGAGGTGCTCGAGCTGATCGGGCCCGACGTCGGCGTGATCTTCGTCACCGCCCACGACGCGCACGCCCTGCGCGCGTTCGAAGTCCACGCCGTCGACTACCTGCTGAAGCCCTTCGGCCCCGAGCGCTTCGCCGAGGCCCTCGACGAGGCGCGGGCGCGGCTGGCGCGCGCGCAACCGACGCCGGTCGCGCGCGTCGTCGCCAGCGCGCGCCCGGCCGGCGCGTACCTGCGGCGCATCCTCATCCGCACCGGCGCGCGGGTGGACGTCGTCCCCGTCGGCAGCGTCGACTACATCCGCGCCCGCGACGACTACGTGGGCGTCGTCGCCGGTGGCCGGGAGCGGCTGAAGCAGCAGACCCTGGCCGACCTCGAGAGCCAGCTCGACCCCGCCCGCTTCGTGCGCATCCACCGCTCGTACCTGCTCAACGTCGACCGCCTCACCCGGCTCGGCCCGGCCACCCGCGACAGCTACCTCGCCGTGCTCGCCGACGGGACGGAGCTGCCGGTGAGCCGCCGCGGCTACGCGAGGCTGAACGAGCTGCTGTGAGGCGCCCGACGGAGAACGCGCGTGCCCGTGGGGGCGCGGCGGTGTGGGGGCGCGGGGGCGTGGAGGCGCGGGGCCTCATCCCCGAGCTCGCTCGTCGCACGATCGGCGCCCCGGGTTCTTCGAACCTGATATCTTTGATCTTGGCGCGGCAAAAAACCGGCAGCGGTCCGATCCACGCCGAGGAGGACCTCCCGATGGCCGCGCAAACGGTTCCGGCGCCGGCCCGGCATCTGCCGCCGTGACCCCGCTTTCCTCGACCGTCGCCTGATGCCGCCGCACCCTGAACGCGCGAGACACACGCCATGACCTTCGACGCCGTCACCGACTTCATCAACGCCAACCGCGACCGCTACGTGCGGGAGCTTACCGAGTACCTCGCCATCCCCAGCGTCAGCGCGCTGCCCGGCCACGCCGCCGACGTGGCCCGCTGCGCGGAGTGGACGGCGGCCGAGCTGAAGCGGGTCGGCCTCGAGAACGTCCGCCGCGTCGAGACTCCCGGCAACCCGGTGGTCTACGGCGACTGGCTGCACGCCGAGGGTGCGCCGACCATCCTGTTCTACGGGCACTACGACGTGCAGCCCGTCGACCCCGTCGACCAGTGGGAGTCGCCGCCGTTCGAGGCGACGGTGCGGCAGGGGGAGATCTACGCCCGTGGCGCCGCCGACGACAAGGGCCAGATATTCATGCACTTCAAGGCCGTCGAGGCCTGCCTGCGTGAGGGCGGACGGCTGCCGGTGAACATCCGGCTGATTCTCGAGGGCGAGGAGGAGGTGGGCAGCACCCATCTCGACGGCTTCGTTCGCGGGCACGAGGACGAGCTCGCCGCCGACGTCGTGGTCATCTCCGACACCCCGATGTTCGACCGCGGGGTGCCGTCGATCTGCTACGGCCTGCGGGGGCTGACCTATTGCCAGATCGACGTGCGGGGCACCGCGAGCGACCTGCACTCGGGCTCGTTCGGGGGCGCCGTCGCCAACCCCGCCTTCGTCCTCGCGCAGATGCTGGCGCAGATGAAGGACCGCGGCGGGCGGGTGAAGATCCCGGGCTTCTACGACGACGTGCGGGCCCTCTCCGACGCCGAGCGGGCCGAGTTCGCGAAGCTGCCGTTCGACGAACGGCGCTACCGCGCCGAGCTCGAGGCGCCGAAGCTGTTCGGCGAGACGGGGTTCACCACCCTGGAGCGGCTCTGGGGGCGGCCCACGTTCGAAGTCAACGGCGTGCTCGCGGGGTTCACCGGGGAGGGCGCCAAGACCGTGATCCCCGCCACCGCGATGGCCAAGGTGAGCATGCGCCTCGTGCCCGACCAGGACCCGGACAAGATCGGCGAGCTGTTCGAGGCCTACGCCCGGAAGGTGGCGCCGAAGACGGTCGAGGTGAACGTCACCCGCATGCACACCGGCAAGCCGTGGATGACCGACTTCGACAACCCGTTCGTTCGGGCGGCGGGGCGGGCGATGGAGACGGGGTTCGGCCGGGCGCCGGTGTTCAACCGCGAGGGGGGGTCGATACCGGTCGTGGCGACCTTCCAGGAGGTCCTCGGCCTCCCCGCGGTCCTCTTCGGCGTCGGCCTGCCCGACGAGAACGCCCACGCCCCCAACGAGAAGCTCGACCTGGGCAACTTCCACAACGGCATCGTCGCCTCGGCCGCGCTCTACCGGGAGATCGGCGCGCTGGGCGGGTGATCCGTCGCCGCCCTCACCCGCCTCCGCCGGCCGCGGCGCCCCCGCGCACGTGCTCGATACGCTCGCCCCGGTACTCGCCCCGCCGCCGGCCCCCGCGGGGCATCCCCCGCTCGACGAGCCGCTCCTCGTGCCGGTACCCGTGGAAGTGGAACGGAATTGCCTCGCCGAACCAGGGGCGCGGCGAGTCCTGCAGGTGCAGGTGCACGTGGGGCTCGCTGCTGTTGCCGGAGTTGCCGACGAGGCCGAGCCGCTGCCCCGCCGCCACCCGGTCGCCGACCTCGACGGCGACGGTGCCCGGCTGCAGGTGGCCGATGAAGAGGAACTCCCCGGGGGCGACCTCGATGCCGACGTGGTTGCCGAGCCCGGCCAGGCTCCACCGCCGCGCGCCTATCGCGACCTCGGGCTCTCCGTCGAGGGTCGCGAAGACGGTGCCCGCGGCCGGGGCGTACACCTCCAGGCCGTAGGCGAAATAGTCGTCGAGGGCGGCCCCGTCGGTCCGGTACGTGCGCCCGCTGCGGGTGACGACCAGATCGTAGGCCCACCGCTGGTCCGGCAGGTACACGTGGTAGTTGACGTCGGCCGTCGGCCCACCCCACGCGACAGTCACGGGACCGTCGAGGGGCAGCCGGAACGCGGCGCGGCTCGGCCGGTCGTCGTGGGACGACGGGTACGGGTCGTACACCGGCAGCGTGAAGATGACCATCACCAGCCCGACGTAGCCGAGCACGTGCCAGCCGTTCATGCCGTGCTTCCAGCGGCGGGCCGACCGCAGGGAGCCGACGAGCAGCCCCGCGGTGACGACGGCGAGGGCGATGGGCCCCGCGTACCAGATCCAGAGCGCGATCCACCCCGGGCGGGTCCACAACGTCAGCATCAGCAGGGCGTGCACCACGACCACGACGCCGGCCGCGCGCACCCACCCGTCGAGCGCCCGCCGCTCGGCGGGGTCGGTCTGCGGATACGGTCGCAGGGGGCGCCGGGGGCGCCACGATGGCTCAGGCGTCCAGGTCATGCGGATCGGCGGCCGGTGCCGTCGAGCGGAATGACGAGCGACGGTCGTCGCCTGCGCAGCCGGGTTGCATGTCTCTCAGGATCGCTCATGTGCTTCTTCGCGGGACCATGGTGCTTGCGACCGATACCTTCGCTCGGACCACATCGCGTCGAGCTCGCGAACCATCGCGTCCACGTCGTCGACGCGCGTCAGCTCGGCGAGGTGGTCGCTGATGAGCCGGTCGAGCGTGGTTCCTCGCGCGGCCGCGACGCGGCGGGCCTTGGCCGCGACGCGATCGTCGATGGACAGGGTGACGTTCATGGAGCACACGCTACGGTCAGGGGAATCGCATGTCAACCGGCTGCCTCGGGAGCTTCCGCGCGCTCCCCCGCCGACCGCGGGAACGCGGCCCGGGCGCAGGCGACGGGAGGCGACGGGCGCCGGCGGCGGCGGAAGTGCGATACTGACGGGCCATGCGCATCGCGACCTGGAACGTCAACGGCCTGCGGGCCCGCCTGGACTTCATCGCGCACTGGCTGAAGAGCCGCGAGCCCGACGTGGTGGGGCTGCAGGAGCTGAAGGCGACCGGTGAGGAGTTCCCCCACGATGACTTCCGGGCCCTCGGCTACCATGCCGTCGTCCACGGCGAGAAGGGCTGGAACGGGGTGGCGGTGCTCAGCCGCGCGCCGGCCGAGGCGGAGACCCGGGGGCTGCCCGGCCGCGAGGACGACGGGGCCCGCCTGCTGCAGGTCGGGGTGGCCGGCCTCCACTTCGCCACCGTCTACTGCCCCAACGGCAAGACCCTCGATCATCCCGACTACGCCATGAAGCTCGCCTGGTTCGAGGCGCTCGGCGACTACCTCGCCGGCGTCGACCGGAACGCCGCGTTCGTCATCGGCGGCGACTTCAACATCGTCCCCGCTCCCCTCGACGGCTGGGAGGGCGAAGACGCCGACGGCTCCATCTTCTGCACCGTCGAGGAGCGGTCCCGGTACCGGGCCATACTCGATCTGGGGCTGTCGGACCTGTTCCGCCACCTGTACCCGGACGAGCGGAAGTTCTCGTGGTGGGACTACCGCGGCGGCGCCTTCCACCGCGGCATGGGGCTGCGCATCGACCACCTGCTCGGCACCGCGGCCGTGGCCGCCCGGGTGCGCCGCGTCGAGATCGACCGCGAGTACCGCAAGAAGAAGGACGGCAACATCGCGTCCGACCACGCCCCGGTGTTCGCCGACCTCGACTGACCCGCCGACGTCGGTTGCGGCTCAGCGGGGCGCTCGACCGCCCTCCCGCGCACCATGATCACGTCTTCCGGCTGCACCGGATCCTTCTCGGTGACCGCGCGCGGCTACGGCAGGGCCAGAGTGAGGACGGTGTTGGTCGCCACGACGGTCACGTACTGCCTGCCGTCGATCTGGTACGTCATCGGGCTCGCCCGGATCGGCCGCGGGGCGTCGTGGCGCAGCAGGATCTCGCCGGTCGCCGCGTCGAGGGCGTAGAACCCGCCGTCCTCGACCCCCTGGAACACGAGGCCCCCGGCCGTCACCATGTTGCCGCTCGCCCCGATGGCGCTCTGCGCGGGCAGGATGGTCTGCCAGGTCTGCTCGCCGGTGACGGGGTCGTAGGCCGAGACGGTGACCTCGGGGGGGAACGCCTCGGTGAGGCGGTCGAGGCTCGACAGGCTCTCGGTGTGCCCCCGCGAGTCGGGCCCCGGCTCGAGGGTGTCGCCGACGGGGTTGACGACGAGGGCGATCGCCCCGTTCTTGCCGGTGACGTAGACGAGGCCGGTGGCGGGGCTGAACGACGGGGCCCCGAAGCTCGACCCGCCGTGGGGGACGATCACTTCCCTGCTGATCCAGTAGGGGCTGTAGAGCTGGCTCGACCGGGCCATCAGCTCGGGGTCGTCGACCTCGACGAAGGTGGCGCAGAGAGGCGTCATCGGCACCCCCGCGGCGTTGTAGGGAATGGGCTGCGTCGGCCAGACCTGCTCGTCGGGGACGTCGGTCTCGGTCGGCACCACCGTCTCGACCATCGGGTGCAGGGGCTCGCCGGTCTCGCGGTCCCACAGGTAGAAGAGGCAGTTCTTGCCGGCCGCTGCCACGCCCCGGATCGTCTCGCCGTCCTCACCGGTCACGTCGAAGAGCACCGGCCCCGTCACGTGGTCCCAGTCCCAGAGGTCGTGGTGCACGGCCTGGTAGTACCAGCGGAGGGCGCCGGTCTCGAGGTCGAGGGCGATGGTGGCGTTGGTGAACAGGTTGATGCCGACCCGCGCCGACCCGTCGTAGTCGGGCGACGGGTTGCCGGCGTTGACGTAGACCAGGCCGAGGTCGGGGTCGACGGCGGGCTGGGTCCAGATGCCCCCGCCGGCCCGCGCGCCGTAGCCCCACGTGTCGCGCGCGATCTCCCAGCCCTCGTCCTGCGGGCTCTGCGGAATGGTGTTGAAGACCCAGCGGATGGCCCCGGTCCCGGCGTCGGTGGCGATGACCAGCCCGCCCGGGATGTGCCCCTCCGACAGCGCCGCCGCCACGTACAGGGTGCCGTCGTGGTGGGCGGGCGGGGTGGTGATGCGGTAGCCGATCTGGACGGGGTCGAGGGTGGGCGGGAAGTCGTCGGGGTACTTCAGTTGCAGGGCGTTGCTGACGACGGGCAGCACGCCCCCGTCGCCGAACGACTCGACGGCGGCCCCGGTGCCGGCGTCCCGCGCGTAGAGGTCGTTGCCGCGGTAGGCGTAGACGTTGCCGCCCGCGAAGGTGGGGCCGCGCACGGGGCTGCCGCCCGGCGAGCCCGCGTTGAGGGACGACGACCACAGCTCGGCCCCGGTCGCCGCGTCGAGGGCGAAGAGGGTCGAGCGCGAGTGCAGGTACATCACGCCGTCGACGACCAGCGGGGTGGCCTGGGTGATGTTGTCGGCCGGTCCCGCCACCCACGTCCACCGCTCGACGAGGCCGCCGACGTTCGACGCGTCGATCTCGTCGAGCGGCGCGAACCGGTTGTTGTCGAGGTTGAGGTTCTGGCTCGACCAGTCGAGGGACGGCTCCTGCGCCCACGCTGACGGGGCGCTGCCGGCCGCCAGCGCGAGCACGAGCACGAGCAGGGCAGCGACGTAGCTTGCGTGTTTCACCCTTCCTCCTGTAACAGCCCGAAGTCCCGGCCCGGCCGACGATTCGCCCGGCTCCGCTGTCGTTCGCGCCGGTGCCCGACGGCCCCGCATCGTCACTGTTCCGTGGACGCGGCGGCTTCCTCGGCCCGCGCCCCGCCCAGCGAGTTGGGCACCGCCCAGTTGCCCTCGTGGCAGGCGTACTCGTACTGCTGGTAGGCGTCGTCGCGCTTGTAGGGGAACGCCACGGTCCACGGCTCGGCGTAGGTCTCGGGGTCGTCGACGGTGAGGGTGTAGTTCAGGGTGTCGGCGTCGGCGAAGGTGAAGCGCTCGACCATGCGCCGGCCCTCGTGCTGCGGCGCGCGCGAGCCGGGCGCCCGCATGTTGCCGACCGCCTTGAAGTTGGCCGACTCGACGACGAGGGTGTTGCCCTCCCAGCGGCCGCGGGGGTCGCCCTCCCACTGGGTGATCTTCGAGTCGACGTGCGCGCCGCCCTCGAGGGGGATGATGCGCGCGTTGTGGATCATCTCGCTGTGGATGATGATGTGGTCCTCGTTCTGCACGATGAGCTTGCCGTTGTTGTAGGCGGTCGGCATCATCATGCCGAACACCCCCCGCGACAGGCAGCGGTCGCCCGACTCCATGTTCGCGGCCTGGTCGTGCAGGTGGTCGCGGTAGTACCGCACGCTCTCCTGCGCCCTGGGCGTCAGGTCCGGCCTCCGGCCGTCCGGGGGATGGACGATGAGGGCCGGGGCCTCGCCCGCCACCGGCTCCTTCCAGAACCAGTCGAACCAGTAGTTCGCGTAGGCGCCGACCCCGCGGCTGTTCTCGTGGCCCTCCCACTCGACCGCCTTGGCCCGGTCCGACCGCGCCGTGAACAGCTCGAGGCGCTCTTCCGCCGTCAGGTCCCGGCCCACCAGATCGGGCGACAGCTCCAGGGGCACGTGCGACGAGCCCACGTTGTTCCACATGCCGTTGATGTCGGGGTGCCCGTTCGCGAGCCGCGGGGGCTCCCAGTCCTGTCCTGCCGAGAGCGCGGGGGCGCCGGCGAGCACCGCCAACGCGAGCAGCGAGGCGCAAGCGAGAGTCTTCATCTGGACCTTCCTTTCCGAGAGTCGCCTCAATTGTACGGCAATGCGGCGATCGGGACGCCGGGGCCTCAGAACGCGATGCGCTCGACGCCGTCGACCCGGTCGAAGTGCGTATCGTTGCTCAACAAGGGGAGGGCGTGCTGGCGGGCGAGCGCGGCGATCCAGATGTCGTTCGACGGAACAGGGTTGCCGGAACGCTTCAGCTCCAACCGTATATCGGCGTAGACGCCGGCGGTCGCGTCGGTGACGTGGACGATGTCGGCCAGTGGCAGGCTGCCCTTCAGCCAATCCTCGTATCCCCGCCGGCGTCTCGACTGGCGGATGCCGAAGTAGTACTCGCCGAGGACAACGCTCGGCAGGACGAGCCGGCGGGCGGATCGCAACGCGGGTTCGACGGCCTCAGCACCCTCCGCCCAGGCCGACAGGGCGTTCGTGTCGAGAATCATGCGACGTCTTCAGGCTCCAGCTTTCCGAATTCCTCCTCGATGATGGCGTTGACACGGCGGTGTTCGCTCGTCAGATCGGACAGCCCGCCGAACGCGGCCATCCAGGGAGGCTCCGGTTCTCGCCCGGTTCTCTCGCGGGCGCAGCGACGGAGCTTCTCGTCGAGCGCCTCGGTGAAGAACTGCTTCAGGGTGGTGCCGCGGGCGGCGGCGAGGACCTTGGCCTGCCGGAACGTGGCGTCGGGCAACTCGATGGTGGTCTTCATGGTTCCCATATTCCCATGTTTACGGGACCCGGGCAATGCCGTTCACCACGTGAACGCGAACCGACGCGATAGTCACTGCATGCATGGTTGCGTTCCAACGGCGTACGAGCACCGGCAGACGTACCGTTGGCGCCGCCCTCTGCTCAATCGTCGGCCGGCGGCGGCGCTGGCGCGGCGGGAGCCGGGGGCCTCGCGGGCTCGGGGGATGCCGGCCCCGCGGGTTCGGGGGCCGAGGGCCCGTCGGTCTCGGTGGGCGCCGGTGCCGGCGGCGCATCCGCGGCCCCGGCCGGGCGCTCGCTCTGCCGCTGGTACAGGTACGAGGCGGCGAGCAGCAGCAGCCCCAGCACCACGCTGCTGGCGATGCGGTAAACGGAGTCGAGCTGCGAGAAGTCGACCAGGAACACCTTGAGCACGGTGGCGCCGAAGACCACGATGGCGAGGTAGCGGACGGGCGCGTACCGCCGCCGGATGCCGGCCGCGGTCAGGGCGGCGGCGTAGGCGGCCCAGGTGGCCGACAGCATCATCTGCATGGCGAGCTCCGCGTTGGCGGCGATGCCCCGCCGGAGCTCCCAGAACGCGCGGATCTCCATCGACAGCGTGAACAGCAGCAGCGCGTTCGCGCCGATCACGGCGGCGGCGATGGCCGGCTCGCGGTGCGGGACGTCCCGGTCGGCCCGCCGATGCAGCCAGGCGACGAGCGCCAGCACGCCGACCACGAACAGGCCGAGGAGGGCGCGCTGGTTGACGACGACGGCATGGGCGGCGGGCACCGGCGCCGCCTGCGCCGCCATCGCCAGCAGCGCCGCGGCCACGAGCAGGCCGGCCCCGGCGGCGCGTATCCACGCGCGCCGCTCGCGGATGCCCACCCAGGCCAGGCCTCCCGCCTGGGCCGCGCACGCCAGGGCGCCCCACGCGCCGTCGAGCTGCAGGCCGATCGCGGCCACCGCGAGGGCCGCGGCCAGCACCAGCACGTGGGTCGCGGCCCGGGGCTCGATGCGCCGCACGCCGGCCGCCACCGCCCACCACGCCGCCGCCAGGAGGGCCGTCGCCAACCCGGTCGCGGCGGGGAAGTGCGGCTCCATCACCGCCTGCAGGCCGAACGCGAGGCCGAACCCGTTGACGGGCACGAGGGCGACGTCGGCCGCGTGCAGCCGTCCGCCCTCGCGCCGCAGCAGCTCGATCTGGGCCGCCGCGTGCAGGCCCGCGACCGCGATCCAGGTCACGACGGCGGGCACCAGCCACGAGCCGTCCTGGCCGGCGCCCGTCCAGCCGAGCAGCGGCGCCGCGACGAGGGCCCAGAGCCCGAGGCGGGCCCACATCGCGCCCGCCCGGGCGGCGATCGTCACCCCGGCGCCGGTCACCGCGATCAGGTAGACGAGAAACGCGAGCCAGTGGTCGCCGAGGATGTTCAGCGACGCCGCGTGATACCAGAGCGGGGTGGTCGCCAACGTCCACCGCGTCGCGCGGGCGTACGGGCGGGCCGACTCGCGCGACCGGTACAGGACCCAGAGGAACAACGCCGCGTACAGGGTCAGGAACAGCTCGGTCCGCAGCCAGGCGCCGGGCTCGTAGAACCGGACGTACCAGACCGACACGGTCAGCCCCGTCAGCACGAAGCCGGCCAGGGTCAGGGCGGGCCAGTCGCGGCGGTGCGCCAGGTAGGCGATGGCGCCGACGAGCAGGGCGACGTAGGTGAACAGGACCGCCTGCGCGTCGGCGCCCCCGCCGACGAGGAAGGGGGTGGCGAACCCGCCGACCACCGCCATCATCGCGAGGGGCTGGGCGCGCAGCCGGTCCGCCTGGAACGCCGCGAAGGCGGTCACCGCGACGAGCATCGCGAACCCGGTGGCGGCGTCCACGAGGCGGTACAGGTTCAGGGCCGCGTAGACCGCGAGATACCAGGCCGCGACGCCCCCGCCCGCGAGGGTCGTGCCGAACCGCGCGTGGCCGCTGGCCGCGAACCGCCGGCCCGACACGATCAGCAGCCCGCCTGCGAGCACCCCGGTGCCGACCCGCAACGGCTCGGTGATCCACTGGTTGACGAAGGCGTACCGGATGAACAGGCCCATGCCGATGACGAGGGTGGCCACGCCCGCGTAGAGCATCCAGCGGGTCCCGATGCGGGTCTCCAGGAGCATTGGCTCCGGCCGAGGGTCCGGGAAGCCCGCGGCCGGGGCCGGTGGCGTCGATGAAGTGGTCGTGGCGGCGGGCAGGGGGGAGCGCGGAGCCGGTGGCGGGGCCGCCGCCGGCGCGGGGGCCGAGCCGGCCGCGGCATCGGGCCGTTCCCCGAATTCGGGTGCCGCGGTCGTCGGGGGCGCCCCGCCGTGCATCCATCGCTCGAGGCGGGCCAGGCGGTGCTCGATCTCGAGGACGCGCGCGCGCACCGCCGACGCGTACAGGAAAGCGACGATCGGCAGCACGAGCGTCAGGACGAACCCGATGACGGCGGCGAGAAGGACCTCGATCATGGGCATGGTTGGGGCCTTCCCGCCCCCCTCGGCTCAGCCCGAGAGCCGCCCGAGGGCCTCGGCCGATGCCGATTCCGGCCAGACCGGTGCCGGGGCCGCCACGTATCCCGCGTGGGCCAGGCGGCTCTGAAACCAGGAGGTCTCGGTGGCGTAGAAGAGCAGCCTGCCGGCCAGGTGTGCCGCGACGTAGACCTGACCGGCGAGGAACCCCCACCACGTCGGGGTCACGGTCGAGGCGTCCGGCGCCGCGGCCGCGTAGACGCCGATGACCGTGGCCAGCACCATGCCGTTGGCGGCATAGAGCCCCACGCAGGGGGCGGGATGCCGCCGCACGAAGCGCCAGCCGGCGAGCAGCGCCCCGATCATGCTGCGGCGGTCCTCCACCACCGCCCGCACCCGCGCGTAGTCGAACACGAGGCCGACGAAGGCCAGCAGCAGCCCGAACCCCAGGTGGCGGAGCAGCCCGGCCGCGGTCATGCCGTCGCCCGGCGGCGGCGCGCCGACCGCCCACGGGTGGACCATCCGGAAGAGAGTCCAGTACACGAGACCCGCGATGAGGGCGAGGCGCAGAAGCCGCGGTCCGTACGCGCCGCAGGCGGCGAAGAACCCGGCGCCGCGGGTCGGCCGGTTCCGCGCGTAGCGGTCGATGGCGCCGGCCGAGAAGAGGGTCCAGGCCGCGAGGTAGGACACGACGACCGCGGCGAACGCCGGGTCTGGGCCCTCGTCGTCGAGCAGAACGCGCAGATAGAGCCCGGCCGCGCAGGGCCGGCCGTCGACCGGGTACCCGCCGTCCGCGAACCGCCACCAGTGGAGCGGAACGCAGCCGGCCGCGGGGCCGGCCGTCGGGTCTTCGCGCCGGGGCGCCTGCAGTCGGTCGCCGAGGAGGAGCCCCGGCGGCAGGGCTACCGCCGCCGTCAGCATCGCGGCGCCGGCCAGGACCATCGGCGCCCGCACGACGCGCCGCAGCCCGTCCGCCAGAGGTGCGATGAACGGCATCACGCCAGGGAGCCGGGACGTTTCCGCACGGGGATGGCCATGGCCGCTACAGTATCACTCCGGGCCGGCCCGTCCGGTCGCGCCGCGCACGTAAGAAGGGGCGCTCCGTGCCGGGAGCGCCCCTGGGACGAAAAGGCCGCGTCGAGTCCGGCCCGTGCGGTCAGCGGTAGTCGTCCCGCACGGGATGGAACACGTCGATGATGCGGCACCGGGTGATCGCCCGGCCCGAGTGGACGGCGTTGGGCGGGATGATGGCCACCATGCCCGCCCCGAGGCGCTGGGTCTTGTCGTCGATGGTCAGCTCGAACTCCCCGTCGAGCACGTGCGCCACTTGCTCGTGGGGATGGGCGTGCTCGGGCAGCTCGGCCCCGGCCGCGATGGTCCAGGTGACCGACGTCATCGTGACCCCGTTCGCGAACCGGCCCACGAAGCCCGGCATCGGCTCCTTGCGGGCCATGTCGGTGGGCGAGAGGAACGCCACGGCTCAGTCCCTCAGCCCGAAGGTGAAGACGACGTTGCCGGCCGCGATGGTCACGTACTGCTGCCCGTCGACGGCGTAGGTGATGGCGGCGGAGTGGACGCGCCGGCCCACGTTCATGTGCCAGAGCTCCTCGCCGCTGACCGCGTCGAGGGCGTAGAAGTAGCCGTCGACGCTGCCGCTGAACACGAGGTCGCCGGCGGTGGCGGTGACGCCGGCCGTCGACCGCGGCTGGATCGGGTACTCCCACCGGACGTCGCCGGTGCGCGGGTCGATGGCGCGGATGGCGCTGTGGTAGTTGTCGGCCGGCAGCGGCCGCTGCGAGCCCCCGCCCGTGAACTGGTCGCCCTCGACGTACTCCTCGTCGCGCTTGAAGAAGATGTCCTCGCCGTCGTAGGCCTGCACGTAGAAGAGCTCGGTGCGCGGGCTGAACGCGGGCGAGAACCAGTTGGTGCCGCCGCCGACCGGCGGCGAGACGAGGGTGCCCTCCGGCGTCGGCGCGGTGTTGGGGACCCGGATTGGCCGGCCGTTCGAGTCGAGCCCGACCGCCCAGGTCTGCTTGGCGTAGGGCTTGCCGAGGAGGAACTCGCCGGTCACGCGGTCGATGGTGTAGAAGAAGGCGTTGCGGTTGGCCCACATCATGACCTTGCGCTCCTCGCCGTCCATCGTCAGGTCGGCGAGAATCGGCACCTGGATGGCGTCCCAGTCGTGCACGTCGTGGGGCGTGAACTGGAAGTACCACTCGAGCTCGCCGGTGGTGCCGTTGAGGGCCATGGCCGAGTCCGAGTAGAGGTTGTCGCCGAGCCGCACGTCGCCGTTCCAGTCCGGGCCGGGGTTTCCGGTGCCCCAGTAGACGATGTCGAGCTCGGGGTCGTAGGCCCCGGTGATCCAGCTCGCCGAGCCCCCGGTGCGCCACGAGTCGCCGGCCCAGGTCTGGTTGTCGGGATGGTCGGGGCCGGGAATCGTCCACGCCCGCCACACCTGCTCGCCCGAGGCGGCGTCGTACGAGTCGATGAAGCCGCGGATGCCGTACTCGCCGCCGGCGATGCCCGTCACCACCTGGTCGCCGACGATGAGGGGGGCGGCGGTCTTGCTGTAGCCCGACTGGTGGTCGGCGGTCTCCCGGTCCCACACCAGGTTGCCGGTGCGCGCGTCGATGGCGACGAGGTGCGCGTCGAGGGTGCTCATGAAGAGCGTCTCGCCGAGAATCGCCACCCCGCGGTTGTTCCGACCACAGCAGATGCGGAGGTCGTCGGGCAGGGGGTGGTCGTAGCGCCAGTACTGGCGGCCGGTGGCGGCGTCGACGGCGACCACGTTGCTCGGCGCCTCGGTGATGAACATCACCCCGTCGACGACGAGGGGGACGGTCTCGGCCCGGTCGAGCTGCGGGATCTGGTAGGCCCACTTCAGCTCGAGCTCGCCGACGTTGCGGTTGTGGATCTGGTCGAGCCGGCTGTAGCGCTTGGCGTCGAGGGTGGCCGAGTACATCAGCCAGTTCTCGGGCTCGTCGGCCGCGTTCAGCAGGCGCTCCCAGGTGACGGGCGAGAATGAGGGGCCGTCGCCGGACCCGGGCTCCTGGGCGGCGGCCGGCGCGGCGGCGAGCGCGGCCGCGAGGACGAAGGCAAGCCGTTTCATGATCAGGTCTCCTCCCGTCGGAGCGAGTACAGGTAGGCGATGAGGTCTTCCACCTCGTCCTCGGTCAGGAGGGCGTTCACGCTGGGCATGATCGAGCTCGTGACGCGCTCGTAGGAGCGCACGCCGCCCTTCGAGAACGACCAGAGGTCTTCGTTCTCGTCCATGACCCGCATGGTGAAGGTGTCCTCGCTCATGCGCAGGCCCTCGACGAGCGAGCCGTCCTCGCGGGTGACCCGCAGGGTCCACCAGCGCGGCGCGAGGTCCTCGTCGGGCGTGCGCAGGTCGCTGACGAGCTCGTCGGGGGCGCGGCGGTCGCCGACCCGGCTCAGGTCGGGGCCCCGCCGGCCGCCGGCGCCGTTCACCATGTGGCAGCTCGCGCAGTTGCCCTTGCCCTCGAACACCATGCGGCCGGCCGCGACGTCGCCCGGCAGGTCGACGGCGGGGGTGCTGTTCAGCGAGTTCAGGTAGCTGACGACCATCCACACCGACTGGTCGGTGGCGTTGCGGCTGATGCCGATCATCTGGGTGTTGGGAATGCCCTCGCGGACGATGCGGAAGAGCCCCGCGTCGGTGCTGGCGCTGCTGAAGCCGTTGGTCAGGGCCGGCCCCAGCTCGCCGCCGTCGCCGGTCTGGCCGTGGCAGCGGGTGCACTGCTGCTGGTACAGCCGCTGGCCCATCCGGATGTCGAGCGTCGTCGTGAACGGGTTCTCGGTGGTCTCCTGAGCGCGGGGGGTCGCCGGCGCCGTCGCGAGGACGGCGGCCGCCAGCACCGCCGACGCAGGAACCACCCACAGGCTGCGCATTCGCATGATGCCCTCCGGGAAGTCGGTCTCGTCTCCGTGCGGTCCGCCCGCACGTCGACACGCACTGGTATCACGAGGCGGCCTGCCCGGCAGACGCCCAAGCCGCCTGGAGCGTCCAGGAGGTGAACCGCGCCTGGAAGCGGGAGCACCGCCCTCTGAGCACGGCCTTCGCGAGCGATTCTTGCCGACCGAGCCGTCGAATTCCTGACGATATCACGCAGCGCGCCGCCAGCGCCACGTGCCGGCGCGGCCCGACCGCGCCGAGCGGCCCGTCGGGTCAGACCGACCGACCTCGGCCGGCGGCTTGCTCGGGCGCCGCTCCCTCGCCGGGTCGTTTACCGCCCTGCTACTCCCTGCTCGGCGGGCAGGCCGCTCCCGATCCGATCCGTCGGGTCGCGCCAACGTCTTCCCGACCTTCGCATCGCGTCGGCACGGTCGCGGGCCGCGAGGCCGCGTATACTGCCGACCGTCGATGCCCTCGTCCCCCGGCACGCTCCGCTACCGGTTCGCCGGTCATACGCTGTCCCCTGCCCGGCGGACGCTCGTCCGCAAGGGCCGGGAGCTGCCGCTCATCCCGCGCTGCTTCGACCTGCTCGTCCTGCTCGTCGAGCGGCGGAACGAGGCGGTGTCGAGGCACGACATCCTCGACGCGGTCTGGCGCGACGTGGTCGTCACCGACGGCGCCCTGAGCCAGGCGGTCCGGATTCTCCGGCGCACGCTGGGCGACGACCCGCGCGAGCCGTCCTTCATCCGCACGGTGCCGCGGCACGGCTACCGCTTCGTCTGCGACGTCGTCGAGGAGCCCGACGTGGCACCGCCGGGGCCCGTCGCGCGGGGTGCCGCGGAGCCCGGGGGAGCGCCGGCCGGGCTCGGGCGCGCCGCCGCGGGGCGGCCCGGCGCGGAGGCCGCCTTCGACCAGGCCCTCGAGGCGCTGCTCGACGACGGTTCCGGCGACGCCGAGAAAGACGACGTCCGGCGGCGGGAGGCGGCCGAGACCCTGCACCGGCTGGGCACGGCCGAGGCCCTCGACCGGCTCGACCGCCGGCCCGGGCACGCCGCGGCCCGCGCCTACCTGCGCGAGACCCGGTGGGACGTCCCGGGGGCGGGGCCGGTCCCGCTGCTGGGACATCCGGGCTGGCTGGCCGCCGCGGGGATCCTGTTCCTGCTGCGCATCCGGCGCGTCGCCCGGCTGGCCGGGCGGCGGTGGGTGGCCGCGGCGGCGGGAGGAGCGGCGGCCGGGGCTGTCGCCGGCTTCCTCGGCGGGCTCGTCCTCCGCTTCGGGCCCGGGTCGACGGCCGGCGACGGCGTGCTGGCGATGCTGCCGCTGCTGGGCGCCGCGACCGGCGGCGTCGCGGCGGCGGGGGTCGGGGCCGGTCTCGCCGCCGCCGAGGCCGCCTTCCGCGCACGGCGGCGCCTGGCCCTCGCCGCGGCGGGAGCCGCGAGCGGCCTCGCCATCGGCGCCGCCGCCCACCTCCTGGGGCGCCTCGTGCTCGAGGGCCTGTTCGGCCGCGACCTCTCGCCGCTGGCCGGCGCCGTGGAGGGCCTGGTCCTCGGGGGCGCGGTCGGGCTGGGGTACGGGCTCGCCACGCCCACCGCCGAGGGCGGCATGGCCACGCCGCACGGGCTCGCCCGGGTCCGCGCCGCCCTCCTGGCGGGGCTCGCCTGCGCCCTCGCGGCGGGGATGCTCGGCTGGAGCGGCCGCTTCCTGGGGGCGATGAGCCTCGACTTCATGGCCCAGAGCTTCCCCGGCTCGCAGGTCGGCCTCGCGCCCCTCGCCCGCCTCCTCGGCGAGCCGTCGCCCGGGGTCGTGACCGGGGTCGCGATCAGCGCCTTCGAGGGCCTGATGTTCGGCTCGGGCCTGTGCGCGGGGCTGACGAGACGGCCCCGCTGACCCTCCTGTTCCGCCGGCCCCGGCCCGTTTCGGCCCCTCTCAGCGGAATATCACCGACCCGTCACTTCTCGCTCATGTCTCGGGCCGGCCCTCCGCCCATACTGGCCACGAGCGAATCCGATCGCGGCCCCGCCGCCGGCAAGGAGCGAGAACGAATGGCATGGCGACTTCCCCTTCAACCCGTCGCCCGATCGAGTGCTCGCTCTCTCCCCGCCGGGACTGGCGACGCCAGCCGGCTTCCTGCGCGACGACGAGGTCGTCCTGCAATCCGACGCAAGCAACGGAACCCGCGCCGCGACCGATGTCGTTCGCGCCACCAGGAGTGACACGATGCAACAAGCGCTGAGCTCTCTGCACGACCGGCTGGCTCCCGCCGAGGAGATCTTCTTCACCTGGCTGATGCGGGTGTTCGTCGCCGCGACGCTCGTCGGTTCGGCGTGGATCGACGACGCGCCCCCCCTGGAGCTCGCGGCCGCGATCATCACGATCTGGGTCGCGGTACGGGTGGTCACGCAGTTCGGCCGGCTGGCCGCCGCCGCTCCCTTCCGGAACCGGCCCTTGCAGGTGACGTTCGCGGTCGGGGCTCTCGTTCTGCTCGCCTTGTCGTTCCTCGCCGTCGTCACCTTCGTCGACCGCCTGGCCGTTTCGGTGGCCGGCTGAGGCCGAACGGGATGGCTGGACCGATGAACGGCGGCCTGCACGTGGGCCTGATCATGGACGGCAACGGCCGCTGGGCCTCGGCGCGCGGCCTCCGCCGCACCGAGGGGCACCGCCGCGGGGCCGACGCGGTCCGGCGCGCGGTGGAGGCGGCGCCGGGGCTCGGCGTCACGACGCTGACGCTCTACGCCTTCTCCGCCGACAACTGGCTTCGGCCGGCGGCTGAGGTGTCGGCGTTGATGTCGCTGCTGGAGTCCTTCCTCGTCCGCGAGCGCGCGAGCTGCCGGCGGCAGGGCGTGCGGCTCGCGTTGATCGGCCGGCGGGACCGTCTGTCGCCGGCGTTGATCCGTGCGATCGAGGAAACGGAGCGCGCCACGCACGACGGCGCCCGCCTCTACCTGCGGCTGGCCGTGGACTACTCGGCCCGCGCGGCGATCCTCGCCGCGGCCGGGACCCTGGGACCGGACGAACCGTGCGACGAGAGCGGCTTCCTGCGGCGGGTCAACCGCGCGTGCCACTCCGATCCGGAGACCCCGCCGGTCGACCTCGTCATCCGCACGAGCGGCGAGCAGCGCTTGAGCGACTTCCTGCTGTTCGAAGCGGCCTACGCCGAGCTGCTCTTCACCGAAACGCTCTGGCCGGACTTCGACGGCGGGGACCTGCGCCGCGCGGTCGAGGCGTTCCGCCGCCGCAAGCGCCGCTACGGGGGACTCGCCCCGGACCCGGCCGATCCGGGGCGGCCGACCATGCGCCGATTACCGCCGGATACAGGCGAGCCCGTCCATGTCGAAGGCGCCGCCGTCGCGGCGCTTCACGGCCCGGCCGGCTGAAGCGTCAGCCGGTGCGCCGCGTGCTCCTCCACCGCTTCCCGCGTGTATAGCAGCGGGAAGTACTCGCCGTTCCCGAGGTTCGCGGCGAGGTTGCCGTAGAAGGGGCTGCCGGGCTGGGCCGACTGCCCGGGGGCGTTGCTGGCCACCGACCGGTCGGGGTCGGCGAGGTCGATGATGCGGCGGAAGTTGGCGCCGGTGGCGTTGAGGGCGCCGAAGCCGCCGGGACGCTCGACCGCGGGGAGGTCGAACTCGGGGACGAACATGTGCTGCAGGGCGCTGGCGTGGACGCGGCCGTGCCGCCACTCCTCGCGGTCGGGGCCGAGCTCGCGGGTCAGCCGCTCGATCGCCGCCGTCAGCCCCTGCTCGATCAGGGCGCGGCGCTCGGCCTCCGGGGTTCTCTCCTCCCGGGCCGCCGCGTCCACCTCCGCGTTCCAGCGCACGTAGAGCGCCCCGGCGGTGCTCTCGCTCGAGACGGTGGCGTCCCACTCGGCGATCAGCCCGCGGGCCCACTCGACGTCGGGGTCGTCCGACGTCCACCCCTGGAACGCGGGGATGTCCCGCTCGGCCGCGAGCAGCCGCGCGTCGTGCTGGATGTCCTTGTGGTCGTCCACCGAGAGCGTCTCGCCGGCCCCGAGAATCTGGTGCAGGCGGGCGATGCGCGACGTCTCGACCCCGCGCGACGAGTGGTAGAACACGGGGCGCCCCTCATAGCCCGGCGGGTGGACGTTGTTGTTGGCGGTGGCGACGTAGCCGCGCTCGGGGTTGAACTCGCGCGGCAGGTCCTCGCGGAACCCCTTCCACTCGTAGTCGCCGTTGCCGGGCACCGGCAGCCGCCCGTTCCAGCCGTCGCGGTCGGGCGTCAGGCCGGTCACCTGGAGGGCGATGTTGCCGTCGGCGTCGCCGCAGACGAGGCTGTGCGTCGGCACCAGCCAGTGCATGGCCCGGTCGAAGAAGTCGGCGCAGCTCTCGGCCTGCGCGAGCTGGAAGCTGCCCTTGTAGGCGGCGGTGCCCGGCTCCTGCACCACTGACCGCACCGCGTAGGCGACGCGGTTCTCGAGGTCCTCGAAGAAGACGGGGCCGTGCCGGCTGAACTTCAGCACGATCGGCTCGGGGTCCCGCCCCTTGACGGGGATCTCCTCCTCGATGACGCGCAGCGGCTCCCAGCCGTCCTGCCACCGCACCAGGTCGGGCTCGTCGGGGTGCAGCTCCTCGACGTAGACGTCGACCATGTCGGTGCCCGCGAAGGTGAAGCCCCACGCCATGCGCGCGTTGCTGCCGGCGTCGACGCCGGCGAACGGCGGCTCGCCGCCCCCGATGACGTTCCAGCCGGGCGCGTTCAGGTGAACGAAGTAGCGCAGCGCCGGCATCTCGATGCGCCGGTGGGGGTCGTTCGCGAGTATGGGGACCCCGGTCGGCGAGCGCGCGCCGGTCATCACCCAGTTGTTGCTCCCCTCGGTGGCGACGACGCCCGGCAGGACCCGCGCCGCCCGCGGCTCCCGCGGGCTGACGAGGTCGCGCCAGGGCTCGACGATCTCCAGGGCGGGCAGGCGCCCCGCCGTGAACGGGTCGCCGTCGCCGGCCCGCATCGCGTCGAGGATGTCCTCGGTGATGATGGAGACGTCGAGGCCGTCGGGCACCACGAGGTCGTCCCACGGGTCGGGGGCGGCGCGCCGGTTCGCCTCCTCGGCCCCGTAGCGGGCCACGTTCAGCGCGAGCTGCATCTCGTGGAGGGCGTGCCCCCGCACGCTCGGCACCCCGAGGGAGGCCCAGCGCAGCACCGCGGTCTCCGCCGTCCACGGCTCGGGCTCGACGCCGGTGAGCTGGAACTCCACCGGCAGGTTGTCGCGGTTCTGCTCGACGAACGCGTTCACCCCGGCGGCGTGGGCGGTGAAGAGGCGGTGGGCGTCGGGATGGTAGCTGGTCCACTCGGTCTCGTCGAACGGCCCCCGGAACATCATCAGCCGGGTGCGCCGGTCGTAGTCGAGGGCCTCGGGCCCGAAGACCTCGGCGAGCCGCCCCTCGCGCCAGCGGCGCCACATCTCCATCTGCCACAGCCGGTCCTGGGCCATCACGTAGCCCTGCGCGAAGAACAGGTCGTCGTCGTTCTCCGCATAGATGTGGGGCACCCCCCACTCGTCCCGGATCACCTCGACCGGGGCCTTCAGGCCGGGGACGGCCAGCTCGCCGTCGATGCTGGCGAGGGCGCGCTCGGCGAGGGCGTCGAGCGACTGCGGTTGCCCGGCGTCGGCGCCGCCCGGCGTCGATACCGCCAGTGCGACCAGCGCCACCCGGACGGCGTGAGCACACGCGGATGCGAAACGTCCCGATGCCCGTCCGACGCGAGTATCCATGTGAGCCATCAGTGATCCGTCCTGGAGAAGTAGAACGACACGATCAACGTAATCAGTGGAAGCACGCCGATCTTGAACAGTTCGAAGATCGCCTGGAGTGCGGAGTTCTCAGGATCCCGAGCGTACCAAGTGAAGAAACCGACTGTCAGGACGCCAAGGGACAACAGCAACTGTCGGGCCAGCTTGAGGCGATCAGCCTCGGGGATGCTCACCCCGGAATGGACGGGGATGCTGACATCACCCGTCACTACTTCGCCATCGTCCTCCCCCTCCGGAGCTGTTCCCGCCATTACTGACCTTCCAATACACCACGCACGCGACCAAGCGCGAGAAGCCGGGCGTTGTCTTCTTTCACGAGCCCCAGGAATACTCCGTGCTTCTTCTGCTTGTCGGCCAGGTCAAGCAAGCCGATTGCACGAGTCAGCGCTTCCACCGGGGTGATGTGGTTCTGTTCCGCGAAGTTCGCCAAGACTCGAGCGGCTTGCTCCGACACCTTGAAATTCATGTTGCGCTGCTCCCATGGCCAGCGTACAGGGGGGGTGCCACCCGGTCAACCCTCTCGACGTGGCGCTGGTCATCCGCACCTGCCGGCGCCGGTCACCAGAACAGGCTCCGGATCATGCGCAGCCCGATCAGCAACACCATCGGCGAGAAGTCGAGTCCGCCCATCGGCGGTAGCGCTCGCCGGATGGGATCGAGGAGCGGCTCGGTCAGCGTGTTCGTGAAGTTGGCGACCGGGTTCGACGGGGGCAGTTGCATCCACGAGGTGACCACGGCCACCAGCACGATGAGCGAGTAGATGTCGATGAGCTGAATCAGCAGCGGCATGTCGCACCCTCATCCGGCCGTGCGGACCGTCTCGTAGGTGGGGGCGCCTTGCTCGTCGAACCAGCGGAAAGCGGCGGTCGGCGCCTCTCCCGGGGTCACCGTCACCTCGAGGAAGCCCCCGGTGGGCTCGGGCGACGAGAAGGGCTGCACGATGAGCCCGTCGGGATCGTTCGACTCGGGGTCGCCCGGGGCCCGGCCGAGGCGCGCGTTGGCGTCGACGAGGGCGCCGGTCGAGAACTCCTCGAACCCCCGCGGGTGGATCGAGTGGTACTGCCAGTGCCGGTCTCCGCTGACGATGTAGAAGTGGTTGCCGAGGAGGCCGTTCTCCTCGAGCCAGTCGAAGAAGAGGTCGCGCTCGTACTGGAACCCCATGGGGTTCGACTGGTTGTCGCGCTTGAAGGGGTCGTGACCCAGCGCCTGGCGGCCGGCCTGGTTGGCGTCGTCGGGGCCGATCATCGGCGTCGGCGAGATGAGGATCTTGAAGGTGGCGTCGCTCGCGAGCAGCGTCTCCTGAAGCCACGCGAGCTGCTCGGCCCCCCACATCGTCTTGTCGGGTCCCGGCTCGGCCATGTTCGGGCTGCGGTGGTCGCGCCCCTCGGTGAGCCAGATCTGCAGGTCGCGCGAGATCCGGTGGGTCCGGTAGGTGCGCGGGTCTGGATCGTTCGGGTCCACTACCGGCACCTGCTCGAGGAACGTGGCCCGGCCCAGCTCGGGCGAGGGGTCCGGCTCGAGCTCGACGGTGTTGTCGCTGTCGTTGAAGCGGTAGTCGTGGTCGTCCTTCTCCCAGTAGGTGGGCACCGAGGCGAACAGGTCGATGAAGCGCGGCTGCACGAACTGCTGGTGCCACTTCCTGCGCAGGAACGACTGGGTCCGCTCGAACTCGGAGAACGGGGCGTCGTAGTAGACGTTGTCGCCGGTGCCGACGAAGAACGCCGGCTCCCGGGCGAGGATCGACGCGAGCCCGGGGTAGCCCAGGGGCCGGTCCTCGGGCGAGCCGGAACGCGGGCGGTCCCCGTGGAAGAGGGCGTAGTTCATGCCCGTGACCACGACGAAGCTCACCTCCTCGGCCGCCTCCGCGCCGGGCAGCGTGCGGAACGAGCGGGTCGGGCCGAGCCGGGTGTTCTCGGCGGTGGGGCCGTACTCGAGCCGGTAGTGGTAGAGGGTGCCCGCGTCCAGCCCGTCGACAGCGGTCTTGACGATGTAGTCGCCCTCGGGGGTGGCGTCGAGCCACGCCGTCGTCGTCGAGTCGGCGAAGTCGTCCGAGACGGCCAGCTCGAACCGTGCCGTCCCCGGCGCCCCCGCCACGTCGCCGTCCACGAGGCCGTCCAGGGTGGTCAGCCGCGACTGCAGGATGACGCTGTCCGCCGTCACCTCGCCGGCCATCTCGCCCTGGCCGTTGGTGATGGTGATGGGGTCGGGCGCGGGACCGCCGCAACCCGCCAGCAGTCCCAGGCCGACTGCCAGTGCCGCCGTCTTCGTCATCGTCGCCCCTCCCCGCACCCGGTGTCCGCCCGGTGTGCGCCCGCCGTCCCGCGCCGTGCCCGCCGCATCTCAGACCTGCATCCTACACGCACCGGCCGCCGGATGCCATGCGCGGCCCTTCCTCGGCGGTCGGGGTGAGCACGCCGAGCCCGCGCGCGGGGCGCCCGGGCCTGCCGTCGGCTGGGGTGTTCGTCGAGCTGCGAGCCCGGCCTGCCGATCGTCGCCTTCGCAAGCGCAACAGGGGCAGCGCACGTCACCGGTTCAAGGGGAACGGCAGCCCGTCGAAGCGGTAGCCGAGGTGCCAGGCGATATAGTCGTGGCTGAAGTCCTTGCCCCGGCTCATGAACCGGAAGCTCACGTCGCTGAACCAGCGCGGGCCGAAGCGCATGATGGTCCCGACCCGGTAGTAGGGGGCCGGGCGCTCGTCGGACCGCGTGCGGGCGAGGTGGGTCCCGAAGTGCAGGTAGATGGAGAAGGGGCCCGCGATCTGCTCGTAGCCCGTGTAGAGGCCGAGGCTGCCGCCGCCGCCGAGATCGGCGCCGGGGTTCCGGGCCGTGCCTGGCGGCCGGCCCGTCTCCAGAGACCCTTCCAGACCTCCGCCAACCTGGCCGAGGCGGTAGAACCGGCGCCATACCGACCCCTTGAGGGCGGCGACCTGGACGTACCCCCGCGGGCCGAACCCGTCCTCGCGCCAGAAGAACCCGACCCCCCGCACCGCGAGCCCCCCGTCGAGGCGCGTCTCCCAGCGATCGACGAACGGCGGCCGGTCTTCGCGCTCCCGCGGCGGCCCCCGCACGCCCAGGCTGCGCTGGACGGCCACGCGGGGGGCGGTCACCGTCAGCCCGCGGTTGGGGCTGCCGACCCCGCCGTTCGAGAAGTGGTTGAGCGAGAACCCCGCGAGGAGATCGAGGCGGTCGGTGAGCCGCCGCCGGGCCTGGAAGCCGAGGTCGATGTAGCTCGTGAGCCGGGTCGTCGGATGCCGCTCGAAGGGGAAGTCCTCGAACGCCGGCGGGTTCCAGCCGCTCGTCACCCCCATGCCGATGGTCGTGAGGACGTCGACGGTGGCGATGGTCGGCAGGATCGGGGTCTGGATGAACCCGTACACCGACACGGGCCGGCCCCGGTCCGTCGGCTCGCCCCCGAAGTCCGCGACCTGGACGCCCACGCCGTAGGACGGGAAGCGGTAGGTGTGGTGCCACAGCGCCGACCCGTCGGTTTGCGTCACCAGCTCGACGCGATAGGAACGGAAGGAGTTGCGCGGCAAGGGATGCGTCTTGCCGACGACCCCGGTCTGCAGATCGAAGCGCAGGGACCAATCCTCGGGCGTCTCCGGCCGGAGCTTGCTCCCCATGGCGCGGAATGCTTGCGGCAGGAACCAGCCGGTGTCCGTCTGGGGGCCGGATTCCTGGGCTTCGGAACTGGATTCCTGGATATCGGGGTTGGATTCCTGAATCGTTGCGGGGTTCCCGTTGCCGTCGTCGTTCGGCGGGAACTGGCCCGCGTCCCCATCGGGCTCGGGCTCCTGGATGGAGGCGGGTTGGCCGGCGCCGTCGTCGCCCGGTGGCTGGGCTGCCGCCCCGGCAGCGAGCATCGGCCAGAGCGACAGCCCGAGCAGGAGTCTGCGCCGCAGAACGGCGCCCGGCGAAAGGAGACGGTCACGCACGCAACCAACCCGAGAGTTCATCGCCCGCCGGCGCCGTCCGCCCGACCAATCAACCCGGTCCCCGGCGCCGTCCTACGACGCCGGCTCCTCCGGAAGCGCCAGCGCGATGAGCTCGGCGTTGCTGCCTCCGCTGCCCACCGCCACCAGCAGGTACTGCCGGCCCTCGTGGCGGTAGGTCACGGGGTTGCCCCCGGGTGGCGCCGGCAGGTCGACCGAGCCCAGGTGCTCGCCGGTGGCCTTGTCGTAGGCGCTGATGGTGCGCGAGCCGGCCGCCACGTCCTCGTAGCCGCGGCCGCCGTGGTTCATGATGAGGAGCGACGGCGTCACGAGCGGCCCCGAGCTGATGCCGCCGCCTCCGCCGAGGGGCGGCAGGTTCAGGTGCGCGAGGGCGGGGTGGTTCCGGGGGCCGTCGCCGTGGGGCGTCATCCACGCCTGGTCGCCGGTCGTCAGGTCCATCGCGGTCACCCGCTTGTAGGGCGGCTTGAAGAGGGGCAGCCCCCGTGGCCCCGGCAGCCCCACGCCCCACGGGTCGGTGAAGTAGCCGACGGTCGCCGGCGCCTCGTACTCGACGACCTCGACGACGATGAGGGTGCTCGACGACGACACGAAGAGCCGCCCCGTCTCGACGTCGACGGCCGCCCCCTGCCAGTTCGCGCCCCCGCCGGCGCCGGGCACCTGGATGAACGGGGTCTCCGCTCCGCGCAGCACCGGGGGCGAGAAGATCGGCCCGAACCGCGCCCGGCTGCTCACCAGCTCGAGGGCCTCGGCCTTCAGCTCGGGCGTGAAGTCGATGACGTCGTCGATGGCGATGCCCTGGCGGTCGAACGGCGGCGGCTTCGTGGGGAACGGCTGGGTCGGCGAGTACCACTCGCCGGGCACGCTGCCCTGGGGGACGGGGCGCTCCTCGATGGGCCAGACGGGCTCGCCCGTCACCCGGTCGAAGACGTAGGTGAACGCCTGCTTGCTGACCTGGGCCAGGGCCTTGACCTCGCGGCCGTCGACGGTGATGTCCACCAGGTTGGGCCCCGTCGGGAAGTCCCAGTCCCACAGCCCGTGGTGGACGGCCTGGAAGTGCCACTCGCGCTGCCCGGTCTCGATGTCGACGGCGACGATGCTCTCGGCGAAGAGGTTGTCGCCCGGCCGCATGCCGCCGTACCAGTCGTTCGACGGGGTGCCGGTGGGCAGGTAGACGAGGCCGAGCTCCTCGTCGACGGCCATGTACGACCAGACGTTGGTGTGCCCGCTGTAGCGCCACGACTCGTTCTGCCACGAGTCGACGCCGAACTCGTCGCCCTGGGGGATGGTGTGGAAGATCCACTTCATCTCGCCGGTGCGGGCGTCGTAGGCGCGCACGTCGCCCGGCGACGCCTCGCGCAGGGTGATGTAGGTGTCCTGGATGATGCTGCCGGTGATGATGGTGTCGCCGGCCACCGCCACCGGCGACGAGTAGGTCATGCGCGACGCGTCGATCTCGCGGTTGTAGCCCTGCGTCAGGTCGACGTGGCCGTTCTCGCCGAAGCCGGGGTAGAGCTCGCCGGTGCGGGCGTCGAGGGCGACCAGCTTCAGGTCGTGGTTGGACATGAAGATGCGCGCGTCGCCGCTCTCGCCGTCCTTCCAGTAGGAGAGACCCCGGTGGTGCCAGCCCATGTTGGGCGGCCGGTCCATGTCGTCGTAGATGCGGGGGTCGTAGGTCCACACCGTCGCGCCGGTGCCCGCGTCGAGGGCCGCCGCCTGCCCGAGGGCGGTGCTGACGTAGACGAGCCCGTCCGCCATCAGCGGCGACGACTTGAACGCGCTGGGCCGGATGCGGTCGTGCTCCTCGGCCACCGCGCGGGACAGCGACGTCCACCGCCACGCGACCTCGAGGTCGGTGAAGTTCTCCGCCGTGATGTCGTCGAGCGGCGAGTACTTGGTGTTGGCGGCGTCGCGCCCGAAGTGGTGCCACTCGCCGTCGGGCACCCGCGACTGGGCGCTGGCGGGCGCGGCGGTGAGCGCCAGCACGGCGGCCAGCATGGCGCACGGGACGAGAAGCCGGAGCCGGGTGCCGGTGTCCATCGAGCCTTTCTCCTCTCTGCCGAATCTCACTCGGGCCCGCGCAAGTCGAAGAGCGGCTCGGCCGCCGTCATGCCCGCCCGGTGCGCCTCGGCCGCGGCGACGACCGCGGCCAGGGCCTCGGGGCGCTCGGCCGCAACGTCGTAGCGCTCGCCCACGTCCGCCCCGAGGTGGAAGAGCAGGGGCGGGTCGTGGTCGGTCCGCCCGGGCGGGAGGCCGTAGCGGCCCTGGGTGACGAAGTGCGCCTTGTACGGCCCCAGCCGGAACGCGAACAGCTCGCCCATCCGGTAATAGGCCATGCTCTCCCGCGTGGGAGGCCCCGTGCCCAGCAGCACGGGGCTCAGGTCGACTCCGTCGATGGGCCGGTCGCCGGGCACTTCGCCCCCGGCGAGGGCGACCGCGGTGGTGAAGAGGTCCATGGCCGAGCCGATGGCCTGGGTCACCCCGGGCGCGATCGTCCCCGGCCAGCGGAACAGGCCGGGCACCCGCATGCCGCCCTCGAAGGTCGTCCCCTTGCCGTGCCGCAAGGGTCCGGCCGAGCCGCCGTGGGTCTCGTAGCTGAGCCAGGGGCCGTTGTCGCTCGTGAACACCACGAGGGTGCGCTCGGCGAGGTCGAGGCGGTCGAGGGCCCCGAGCACCTGCCCCACCGCCCAGTCGATCTCCTCGATGACGTCGCCGTAGACCCCGGCGGTGCTCCGGCCCCGGAAGCCCTCGGAGCGGAACAGGGGCATGTGGGGCATCGTGTGGGGCAGGTAGAGGAAGAACGGTCCGTCCCGGTTCGCCTCGATGAACGACACTGCCTCCTCGGCATAGCGCCGGGTGACGGTGTGCTGGTCGGCGGGGCGCTCGACCACCGCCTCGTCCCGCATGAGGGGGACGTCCCAGTAGTCGACGCGCGGGTCGAACATCGCGGCCCGGCGCCCGGGGCCCGACGGCACCTGCCAGTCCATGTCGTTCGAGTAGGGGATGCCGAACCACGAATCGAAACCGTGACGGGTTGGCAGGTACTCGGGCAGATGGCCGAGATGCCACTTGCCCACGATGCCGGTGGCGTAGCCGACGTCCCGCAGCGCCTCGGCCAGGGTGATCTCCCCGGCCGGCAGCCCCCCGCGCGAGTCGGGGAAGAAGACCCCCTGCCGCCGCCCGAACATCCCGCTCCGCAGGTGGATGCGCCCCGTCAGCAGGGCCGCCCGGCTCGGCGAGCACACCGGCGCCTGGCTGTAGAAGCTCGTCCACCGCTGTCCCTCCACCGCCATGCGGTCGAGGTGAGGGGTGCGGATGTTGGGGTGGCCGTACGACCCCAGGTCGCCCCAGCCGAGGTCGTCGGCGGTGATGATGACGATGTTCGGCGGCCGGTCCCCGCCTGGCTGGTTGGCGCTCTCGCCGGCGAGGGGGACGGCGCCGCGGCTCGCCGCCGCCAGCAGGGCGAGGCCGCAGACCGCGGTCAGCGAGGTTCTCCGGCGGTTCGGGGCGGCATTCCTGCGGTCGGACATCGGCGCATTATAGTACGGCATCCCGCGGGCCACGGCAGGACTGCGCCGGGCCTCGCGGCCGGTCCCCGCGTGGCGTGCGGGCCGCGCGCCGGAGTCTCCCCGGGTTCGCCCCCTCGTGGGCGCGGCGCGCTCGGCCATCTCGGTCGCCGGCCGCCGTCTTGCGGCGACAGCCTGCTGGCGCGCGGGGCGTGGGAGAATCGGGCGGTTCGCGGCGCACGCGGTTCGCGACGCGGGTTCGCCCGGGGTCCGGCCGCCCGCGAGAACGCGTCGCCGGCGGTCGGGTATCCCGTTGGACGATGTTCACGGTTTGCGAGGAGGAGAGCCGATGCGACGTTTCCGGCGTATGTTCTTCTGTTTGGCGTTCTCGGTGCTGCTGGGCGGCCTCGCCGCGCCGCCGGCGGCGGGGCAGGTGGACAGACTCTGGTTCGACGAGCCTCTCGACGGGATGACGTGGCACCGCGGCGACGTGATAAAGGCCCGCATCGTCCCCTCCATGACGATCCCGGGAGCAGCAGACACTCGGCCGAAGCTGGAGCTGGTCATCGGCGACAAGACCCATGAGGTCGAGGGCCGCTTCTACCAGAACGGCAGCCGGGCCCAGTTCTACCACACGGTGCGGAGCGACGATGCGGCCGCCGCCGCCGAGGTCCGCATGGCCAGCGTGTCGCTGGGCGGCGTCGACGTCAACCTGAGCGGCTTCACCCCCACCACGGGCCCCTTCGCGGTCGACGGCGGCTCGCGCGGGGTTGCGCCGGTCATCGACGGCATCGGGCTCAGCTCGGTGTTCTTCGTGCCGCCCGACGGCGTGTACCGTCCCGGCGACGAGATCTACTGGTTCGTCCGGTTCCACAAGAAGGTCACGGTGAGCGGGGCGCCGGTGCTGACGCAGCGCATCGGCGAAGAGATGGTGGAGGCGCGCTATCGCCCCGACGTCACGTCGCTCGACGGCGTGATCTACTTCACCTACACCGTGCAGGAGGGCGACTGCGACATGGACGGGGTCGGCCTTCCCGCCAATGCGATCAGCGGCGGCTCCATCAGCGAGTTCGACGGCATGCGCGCCGCCGATGCGTCGCACGCCGAACAGGACCCGGCAAGGGATCTGCAAGCCGACGCCGTCCGGATGGTGGCCTGCGCGGCGGTGCCGGCGCTTCCGGCCCCGTGGCTGGCTTTGCTCGCATCGTTCCTGCTGGCCGCCGGGGCGCACCTGGTCAGGCAGCGCCGACTCGCCTGAACCGCTGTTCTGCGCGGCCGGCGCTCGCGGACGATCGCGGCGCGCGATACGAGGGATCCGGAGATGAGGACGCTGACGAGGATGCGGGCGAGGATCCGGAGATGAGGACGCTGACGAGTCACGCCCTTGGCAGTGATTCGTTGCCTGGAGCGGGCATCTTCGGCTGGCGATAGCCGGTGGGGCGACCGAGGGACCGAGCGATGACTCCGCTGACGCGCACCCAGCTCTCGGCCATGATGTTCCTGCAGTTCTTCGTGTGGGGCGCGTGGTCGGTGCCGCTGGGGACCTATCTCGGCGAGGCCCTCGCCTTCCCGGGCCAGCAGATCGGGCTGGTGTTCGGGACGACCGCGGTCGCCGCGATGATCTCGCCGTTCTTCGTCGGCATGGTCGCCGACCGCTACTTCGCGACGGAGAAGCTGCTGGCGGGGCTGCACGTCGCGGGCGGGGTGGTGCTCTTCCTCGCGTCGACCCGGACGACGTTCCCCGCCGTCTACGGGGTGCTGCTGCTCTACGCGCTCTGCTACATGCCGACCCTGGCCCTGACCAACTCGCTGTCGTTCCGGCAGATGGCCGAGCCGGCCCGCGAGTTCCCGCCCATCAGGGTGCTGGGCACCATCGGCTGGATCGTGGCGGGCCTCGCGGTGGGCTTCCTGCGGCTCGAGGACACGCAACGGCCGATGCAGATCGCGGCCGCCGCCTCCGTCGTCCTCGGCCTCTACTGCCTGCTGCTGCCGCACACGCCGCCGAAGCGGGCGGCGGCCCGGGTCACCGCCCGGGACGTCCTCGGGCTCGACGCCCTGCGCCTGCTGCGCGAGCCGTCGTTCGCGGTGTTCGTGGCCGGCTCGATGCTGCTGTGCGTCCCCCTGCAGTTCTACTACGCGTTCGCCAACCCGTTCCTGAACGAGATCGGCGTGGTCAACGCGGCCGGCAAGATGACCCTCGGGCAGATGTCCGAGATCGGGTTCATGCTCGCGATGCCGTTCTTCTTCCGCCGGCTCGGCGTCAAGGGGATGCTGCTCGTGGGCATGGCCGCGTGGGTCGCCCGCTACCTGCTCTTCGCGTGGGGCGACAACGGATCGATGGTGTGGATGCTCTACGGCGGCATCCTCCTCCACGGCATCTGCTACGACTTCTTCTTCGTGACGGGGCAGATCTACGTCGACGAGAAGGCCCCGCCGGACCTGCGGGCGGCGGCGCAGGGCCTGATCGCGTTCGTGACCCTCGGCGTCGGCATGTTCGTCGGGTCGTGGCTGTCGGGGCTGGTGGTCGATCTCTACGTGGAGGGGGCCGGCCACGCCTGGGGCCGCATCTGGGTCGTCCCCGCGGCGTGGGCGGCGGCGGTGTTGGCGCTGTTCGCCCTGTTCTTCCGAGACCGGACCTCGCGCCCGCCGGCGGCAGCGGCCTCGGCGTCGGCCGCGTGAAGACGAGCACAAGGCAGAGCGATGCAGGACAGGACACGGTTCTTTCCCTTTCTGCGCTACGAGGACGCCCCCGCCGCGTTCGAGTGGCTCCACCGGGCGTTCGGCTTCGAGAAGCAGATGCTCGTGCCGGGGCCGAAGGGCACCATTGCCCACGCGCAACTGCGCTACGGGGCGAGCGTGGTCATGATCGGCACCGCCGAGGACGACTTCATGAACATGAAGAGCCCGAAGGCGGCCGGCGGCGTCACGCAGGGGATCTACGTGCAGGTGGACGACATCGACGCCCACCACGCGCGGGCGAAGGCGGCGGGAGCGGAGATCGTCATGGCCCTCGAGGAAACCGCCTACGGCTCGCGCGAGTACGCGGCGCGCGACCCCGAGGGGCATTTCTGGAGCTTCGGGACCTACCGGCCCGAGACCGGCGTTTCCGCCGAGGAGCGGGAGAATACCGAGGAAGGAGCGGTTCGTTGACAGCGTTGAAGAACACGTCGTGCGCGTTCATCGGGGCGGGGGCCATGGGCGAGGCGATGATCGGCGGCCTCGTGCACCACGACCTCGTCGCCCCGGAGGCGATCACCGCGTCCGACCCCCACGAGAGCCGGCTCGGCGCGGTGAAGGAGCGGTTCGGGGTCCGCACCACCGGGGACAACCGGGAGGCCGCCCGGAACGCCGACCTCGTGGTGCTGTCCATCAAGCCGCAGATGCTGTCGGCGGTCTGCGACGACCTGCGGGGGGCGCTGCGGCCCGAGGCCCTGGTCATCTCCATCATCGCCGGGGGGCGCATCGCGTCCATCGCCGACGGCCTCGGGCACGACGCCATCGTGCGGACCATGCCCAACACGCCGGCCCAGGTCAGCGAGGGGATGACGGTGTGGACCGCGACCGAGGCGGTGTCGGCCGAGCAGCGCGAGCAGACCGGAGCCCTGCTCGGGGCGCTGGGGAAGCACCTGTACGTGAGCGACGAGGAGTTCCTCGACAAGGCGACCGCCGTGAGCGGCAGCGGCCCCGCCTACGTCTTCCTGCTGATCGAGGCGCTGATCGACGCCGCCGTCCACCTCGGCTGGTCGCGGGCCGCCGCCCACGACATGGTCATCCAGACCGTGCTCGGCGCCGCCGTCTACGCCCGCGAGACGGCGCTCCACCCGGCCGAGCTGCGCAACCGGGTGACATCGCCGGGCGGGACCACCGCCGACGCGATCTACCAGTTGGAGGAGGGCGGCTTCCGCACCGTGCTGAACAAGGCGGTCACCGCCGCCTACCGCCGCAGCGTGGAGCTGGGGGGCGGATAGGGCCGCCCCGTCCCGCCGCGGGGCCGCGCGGAAGCCCGGGGGGTCTACTTCTTCTTCTTGGGGACGAGCACGAAGATCATCACGATGTGGAGCAGGAACGCCCCCGCGGTGGTGAGCAGCACCAACAGAATCGGGTTCATCGACTGGTTCCTCCCGGAGCCGGCGCAGGCCGGAACGCACGCTTGATGTAACGAACGGGCACACCGAAACACGCCAGGAGTCTCGCCACCGGCCGCCTTGCGGCGATGGGCGGGATCTTCACGGCACGCGCATTGTATCCGGTTCGGGCGCTGAACCGTTCCGATTTCACGCAAGGTCGACTGCCGGAGTCCCCCACGGACCAGGCATCTGCACCGGTCCACGGCACAGGCGGCTGGTCAGGGCGCAGGCGGCTGGTCAGGGTGCAGTCGCCCGGTCACGGCGCAGACGCCTCGTCGCCAGTGCGTTCGTCGCCCACTGCTTCGCAGGCGGCCAGCTCCCAGCCGTGGAACACCACGGCCAGGCCGACGTGCCGCACCCCCGGCTGACGGCCGCGCAGTCCGGGGTCGCCCAGGTAGCCGCGCAACTGGGTCCGGGCCTCCTTGAGCCGCGATGCCACCACCGATTCGTCGGCCGCCTCGCGCTTCAGGTACTTGACCTCGATCACGTAGCCGTAGCGGACGTCCGGGTACCGCGCCAGGAACGGCTCCAGGTGCAGGTCGGCATAGCCCTTGCCGAGCTCGCGCTCCGAGTGAATCAGGAAGTGGTCGACCAGGCTGAAGTAGGCGGCCAGGAACGCCTGCACCACCTTCTCGCCGTTCAGGTAGTCGCGGATGCCGGTCTGCGTCCCGATCGCCTCGGCCAGGTGCTCCAGCGCGGGCCGCCACGCGCCGCGGTAGGCCATGTGCCGCACCAGGTTCGAGAACCGGTAGTGACTGACCGAGAAGACCCCGACGTCGCGGTAGCCGTCGCGCAGGTAGCCGTACATCAGCCGCCGCACCGTCTGGTTGGGGATGCCGAGCCGGGTCCTGCCGTTCGCCGGACCGCGGATGCTGAGCAGGCCGAAGTAGTACAGCAACGACAGGAAGTTGTCGGGCTCGACGAGCTCCTCCAGCGGGAAGCTCAGATTGACGTCGGCGTCGGCGCCCTCCTCGCCGGCGACGTGCCGCAGCAGGTCGAAGTTGCCGTTCAGCCGGGCGCCGGCCTCCCGGTCCGTCACCAGCAGGTGCCGCAGCTTGCCGTAGTCGATGCGCACGTTGACGTCGATCAGGCGCCGCGGGACGCGCTCGGTCGAAATGGCCTCCTTGAGGTAGTAGAGCACCATGTCGGTGTTGTAGACGGCGCCCTCGGCCTCCTCCGCGAACCGGTAGCCGTCGTACCACTCCCGCATCACGTCCATCGCCGTGTCCACGTCCTGGTTCAGAGCGCCGCCGTCCCGGTAGGTGGCGAGCAGGCACCGCACCTCCGCCTCCGTGAAGCCGAGCAGCTCGTTGAACCCGGGGCCGAGGCTGACGTTCTTGCCGATGTTGAAGCCGCTCGTCACGTCGTCCATCGTGATCGGCGAGACCCCCGTGATGAACAGCCGCTCGAGGCCGCCGCCGCTCTCGCCGGCGCCCGCCTTCAGCGTGGCGAAGAAGTTGCGGTAGAAGCCGCCGCCGTGGGTGAACGACTCGTACGCCTCGCGGCCGTGGTGGGCCAGCACCGTGTCGGCGAAGTTGTCGTACTCGTCGATGAGGCAGTACACGGGGATGCCGTGGTCGCCGGCATGGTCGAACAGCTCGCCGAGCCGGCCGTCGACCGCGGGCGGCGCCAGAATGCGGCGGACCGCCGCCTCGGGAAACAGGTCGGCGTTGCGCTCCAGCGCGCGGCGGATCACCCTGCCGCAGTAGCCCTCGAAGCGCTCCCGCAGCGTCTCCAGGGTGTCGTCGAAGGCCGAGAAGTTGAACCGCAGGATGACATAGCGCGAGCGGTCGTCCGTCGGTTCCCGGCCGATGTCGGTGCCGTCGAATACGGCGCCCCACTCGTCGGCGCGGCTGCGGTCGTAGTAGTTCTCGAGCACCGACACCCAGAGGCTCTTGCCGAAGCGCCGGGGGCGGATCAGGAAGACGTAGCTCTCCTCCTCCAACCGGCGGAGGAACCGCGTCTTGTCGACGTAGAGCCAGCCCTTCAGGCGGATGCGCCTGATGTCGGCTTCACCGTAGGGGATGCGGGGGCGGGCCGTGGCCATCCGTGGCGGTCCTCGTTGCCGGCGCGGGACGACGGGTCGGGGCTATCTCGCGGGTCAGGGCCTCGGGCGAGGGGTCGTGCCCTGCCGCACTTCGTCCCGCTCGACGGCCGTGGCGGTCCTCGTCGTCGGACCGGTGTCGGCGGGCACGTCGATCATGCCATACACGGTCTGCGGCATCCTGCCGCACGCGGCCGGGGCGCGCGCTGCGCCTGGCCTCCGGTCGGCCGTCGCGAATCGGTCGATCGCCGCGTCGGCGACCGGCAAGAATAGTTGTCGTTGATCAGTCGGGCACGAAAAATGCACGTATCAGCCTCATGAAGGACACGACAGGTCTTGACGACGGGTGCGACGTGAGGCTGCGACACGGCCGGCGGCGGCATCGGTGCGACGCGCGCACCGTGCTGGCGGCCGCGCTCGGGGCGGGGCCGGCCGTGGTAGGGCGGGCGCCGGGCCGGAGGGCCGTGGGCGGCGCAGTGCTGGTAGGGCCGGTGATCCTGGAGTTCGGCACGTACACGGCGGGCGCGCGATGCCGGCTGGCCGCGGCGGTCCGGTGGCTGCACGAGCATGGCGCCGGCCGGGTCGACGTGGTGCTGCGGGACGCCGGGAGTGCGCTCCTGGTCGCCTGGCCGTGCGGGGTCGCCGCCCGCCGGCCGCAGTCAACCGAAGGTGACGCCGTGCGCGCTGCCATCGGGGTGCCGGCCCGCCTGGAACGAGCGCGCTCCCGGGTACGTTCAGGCGGTGCGAGCCGAGCGGACCGACCCCGCCGCCGTTGATCGGGCGCCCACTCAGCCCGCGAGCCGCAACGCCAGCGCGCGATCCGCCTGTCGGCTGGCCGCCAGCAACAGCAGGTCGAGTGGCAGCAGGCCGATACCGGTCTGCCGATCCGGCGGTGCCGCCGGTGCATCCGGACTGACGAGATGGCAACGCCCGCGGAACCGCGGGAACCGCTCGACGAAGCGCTGCAGCCCGGCGGTGGAATGACGCACGGACGAGGCGATCTCGAATGCCAGGGGGTGTTCGGGATGGTCGTAGATGAGATCGACCTCGTGGCGGCCCTCACGCCAATGGTAGAGACGCACCTGGGTCTGCCGGGCGAGTGCGTGCAGGTGACCCGCGGCCAGGTTCTCGAAGAGCAATCCCATCTCTTCGGCATCCGTCAGCGGGCCCACTCCCCGCTGGAGGGCCGCGTTGCGGACCGCGCCGTCGACGAAGTAGATGCGCCGTCCGCGCCGCTGCACCGTGCCCTCCCGTCCCGAGTAGTTGGGTAGCGTGAAGACGAGGAAGGCGCGTTCGAGGTAGGACAGGTAGCGGTCGAACGTCGGCTGCGACAGGCCGTCGAGCTCCTGGCACAGGTGCTGGGGAGACAGCCGGCCCGTCACCCGCCCCGCGAGGGTGTAGAGCAGCCGTTCGAGCATCATCGGGTTGTCGATGCCGAACGCCTGCGGAATGTCCTTGTAGATGGACCGTTCCACGGCATCGCTATGCAGGATACGTTGCGAGCGGAGGAGCATGGACGTCTCGTCGAGTCCGGCGGGTGGCCTGGAATCGGCTGGCGAGTCGGTGCCGGCCTCGGACGAGGATGCAGCCGCGCCGCGGGCGAACGGGGTGAGCAGTTCCGGGAAGCCGCCGGTCAGCATGAAGCGTCGCCGGAGTGGTGGCAGCCGCGTCAGATCGGGCGGGTCTGTTGCGTTCGCCGCAAGCGTTTCGGCCAGCGTCGCCTCGACCCTCAATGGGACGTCCGCCCCCGCGAGGGCGAGGAATTCGCCGAACAGGTACGGCGCCAGGTACTGTTCTTCCCAACGTCCGACCCCGCTCTCGAGACGGCGCTCCCGCAGGGCGGCGGTCGCGCTCGACGAACCAGCGAGGCGGATGGGCCAACGCTCGTCGTAGAACGTCTTCAGCCAGAGATCCCAGTCGCGGGCGTACGTCAGTTCGTCGAGGAACACGAACGCCGGCGCGTCGGGGCGGGCCGTTCGCCGCGACAGATCGACCAACGTGCCGAGGTCCAGCGGCATCAGCAGGGGGTGGTCCAGCCGGAACCACCAGATGCGCTGTGGAGCGACGCCGCCCGCGAGCAGCCGCCGCACCGTCTGGTACAGGCAGGTGGTCTTGCCCACGCGGCGTGGCCCGAGCACGAGCTGGAACCGGTTCGCTTCGGCGTCCCGCAGCGTGTCGCACAACAGCGCGGCGAGCCGCCGTTCGACCGGCGGCGCCCACTCCTCGGGCGCTTCACCGGTCACCTGCCACGGATTCTGCTCGACGAACACGCGCGTGTAGTCCACCTCGGTCGGTGTCCACGTGCGCCCTCCGCCGGGGTGCTTGACTCGGGACATTGCAGCCAACCTACGCCATGCGCGTAGTGTTTATGCTGTTGGCATAATAGCATTCTTTTGGTGAGTATTATATGGCTCGCAAACCTCATTTCGAGTTTGATCTGGCGGTTCCACTATCCCCCGCGAGCGGGCCGGACCGGAGGACCCCGGTTTCGGGACTGTCGCCGATTGCCGGGGGGAAGCTCGGCGGGCGCGCATATTGTTCAAGGGCAACCCGGCCCCACCTTTCCGTACGCGACCCATACGCGACGGCCTGCGGGGCGGGCTGCGGTGGTGGCTTCCAGGGCCTACAACGTAGCCGCCGGAACCGCCGGCCGCATGCCGGCCAGGCGCGCGTCGATGATCGCGACGGCCTCGCGCATGATGCGGTCCACGAGCTCGCGGCAGGTGGGGACGTCGTGGATGAGGCCCGCCACCATGCCCGCCGACCAGACGCCGGCGTCGGTGTCGCCGGTCTCGAGGGCCTGCTTGCCGCGCTCGCCCGCGACGAGGTGCTTGATGTCGTCGATGGTGGCGCCGCCGCCGGCCTCGATGGCGTTGACCTCGTCGGAGACGGCGTTGCGGAAGACCCGGGCGGTGTTGCGCAGCGAGCGGAAGATGAGGGCGGTGTCGCGCTCGGTGGCGGCGACCAGGGCCTGCTTGACGTTGTCGTGGATGGGGGCCTCGCGGGTGGCCATGAACCGGGTGCCCATGTTCATGCCGTCGGCCCCGAGGGCGAGGGCGGCGACGAGGCCGCGGGCGTCGCCGAAGCCGCCCGAGGCGATCATCGGGATGCTCACCTTGTCGGCCGCGCACGGGATGAGGACGAGCCCCGGGATGTCGTCCTCGCCCGGGTGCCCCGCGCACTCGAACCCGTCGATGCTGATGGCGTCGCAGCCGATCTTCTCGGCCTTGATGGCGTGCCGCACCGACGTGCACTTGTGGACGACCTTGATGCCGGCCGCCTTGAACCCGGGCAGGAAGCGCTGCGGGTTGTTGCCGGCGGTCTCCACGATCTTGATCCCGGACTCGACGATGGCCCGGGCGTACTCCTCGTAGGGGATGGGCGTCAGGGTCGGGAGAATCGTGAGGTTCACCCCGAACGGCCGGTCGGTCATGCCGCGGGTGCGCGCGATCTCGCGCGTCAGGGCCTCGGGCGAGGGCTGGGTCAGCGCGGTCAGGAAGCCGAGGGCGCCGGCGTCGGCGACGGCCGAGACGAGCTCGGCGACGCCGACGTTCTGCATGCCGCCCTGTACGATGGGGTGTTCGATGCCGAACGTCTCCGTGAATCGGGTCGAGATCATGGTCTGGAATGCGGCCGGCGGCGCGGGCGCTTCGGCTCGTTGAGCACCGGCACCACCAGTGGAGTTCACGATTCTACGCCCGGCGCCCTCCGTGCGCGGCGCGACGCGAGGTCTGACCAGCGGTTCACGGAAGGGTCGGCCGCCAACGATCAGGGTGAGAACGGGATGTCGTTCAGGGCCTCGAGGTCGTTCGAGAGCGCGGTGTCTCCGGCGGGGAACCGGTTGCCGGCGAGGATGTAGGCGACGAGGCTCGCGGTCTCGTCGTTCGACAGGCTGCCGGGGGCGTCCTGCGGCATCTCTTCCTGTATCAACTGGAACAGCTCGCCGATGGAGCGGCCCTCCCACCGTTGCCGGAAGGTGTGGTCGCCGAGCAGGGCGGCCATCTCGGGAAAGAAGGCGCTCAGGGTGCCGTGGCACGAGACGCACTGCTCGTCGTACAGCACCTCGCCCGCGTCGGCCTGCGCCGACGTGTAGAGGGCGCCCGCGGGGGCCTGGCCGTTGGCCGCAATCACGACGGACACGGCGAGAGCGAACCCCGCCGCGAGAGGAAACGCGCGCATTCTTCGGTCCCGGGGCGACAGCGAGGGAAACCCGAAGGCTCCCCCGCTCCCGCGTGCTTCGTTCTAGTCGTCGTCGACGATCAGCGTCGCGTTCCGCTTGGGCACCTGCCCGCCGGTCTCGATCTTGGTCACCAGCTCGACCGTCGCGATGTCGATGACGGCGACGTTGTTGTCGCCCGACATCGAGATGTACGCGTACTTGCTGTCGGGGGTGATGGTGACCCAGTTCGGCGAGTGGCCCACGCGGACGCCGCCCACGAGCTCGCGCTCGGGCAGGCTGTAGACGTACACGCTGCTGTTCAGGCTGCTGTTGGCGACCAGGTACTTGCCGTCGGGGGTCACGCCGATGCCGTGGGCGGTGTTGCCGCCGTGCCCCGGGGTCCGCTCGTTGGCCATCAGCTCGGGGTACTCGACGCGGTCGACCCACTTGCGGGTCTCGAAGTCGAGCACGCCGAACCCGTTGAAGTTCGAGAGCTGGGCGTAGATGTGCTTCGTCGACCCGTCCTCGTTGACCTCGAAGGTCATCGGGCGGATGCCGAGGTCGGAGTACGTCGTCCACACCGGGAAGTCCTGCTCGGTGCTCACGACGGTGATGTTGCGCCCGCCGACCATGCCGGCGATGGCGTACTTGCCGTCCGGGGTCACGTAGGTGTTGTGCACCCCGCCGTGCACCGAGATGACCGCGGTCATCTCCTCGGTCTCGGTGTCGAGGACCTGCAGCGCCCCCGGCGCCTGGGCGATGGCAGTGTAGACCTTGCGGCCGTCCGGGGTGATGGCGATGTTGTTGGGCCGGCCGATGAGCTCGACCTTCTTGGTGACCTTCAGGGTCTCCATGTCGACGATGTCGACGGTGTCGTCGGACTCGTTGGCCACGTAGAGCTTCTTGCCGTCGGGCGACGGCGCCGCCCCGTGGGCGCGCTCTATCCCGTCGATCACGCCGATCACCTCGTTGGTGAGCGGGTCGATGACGTGCACGTTGTCGCCGGCGCTGTTGGTCTGGATGATCCTGACCGTCTGCGCCGCCGCCGCGGCCGGGACGAGGAGGGCGGCGATGGCCGCCAGGGCCGCCAGTCTGCGTGTGGTCAACATTGCTCGAACTCCTTCTCTGTGAAACGCGTTCCCGCCGGTTGCTACTCGGTCTCCCCGAGCACCCAGGCCGAGAGGGTCTGGAACCAGGGGTCTTCCTGCGAGGTGAACTGGCGCCCGCCGTTGTGGAACTCGTCGCCGCCCGCGTCGCGCTCGAGGGGGTGCATCAGCAGCCGGCTCTCGAGCGGCTTGCCGGGGATGACGAGCCTCGAGACCGCCTCGAAGTTCATGCGCGACTGCTCGTCGGTCCAGCCGTCGGCGCCCCGCTCCAGCTCCTGCAGGAAGCCGACCCGGCCTTCCGTGTGGCACACCACGCAGCGGGTGAAGCCCGGCTTCCTCTCCGTGAAGATCGGCTCCACGTTCGCCTTGTAGTACCCGTAGTCGAGGGTCGGCGGAGCCTCCTGCGGTAGCGCCAGCAGCGCGGTCAGAGCCAGGACGATCGTCATGGTGCCTCCTTGAGGTGTCTGTTCCTGCCACTCAGGAGCCGGACCACGACGGGCGGGACGTGGCAGCGCCCGGCCCGTCGTCACGACGCGTACGTGGACTCGGTCCGACCCGTCGACGCCGCCCGCCGCCTGGTCGCCGTGATTCCGCGTACATATCACGATTGCGGCCGGTCGGCTGCAAGAAAAGCTCCGGCAGTGCGACCCACGTGGCTCCTCCCGCCCGGCGGATCGGCGGCGAGGGTGCCGCCTGCCCCCGCCGGGCGTCGGGGTGAGCCTGCCTCAAGAGCACAATGATACCCCTGACGGGGCCGTCCGGCTTGCCTCCGGCGCCGGGTGCGCCGACAATGTTGGCAGCCTGGGCGTGAGGCCGCGCCGCGTTGGGCGAGGAACCACGCCGGCGGCTGTCGAATGGAGACGGGACCCGGGTCCCGGGAAGACGGAAGGTCCGCAATTGGAGAATCACATTCGGGTCGAGCCAATGTCGCCGGTCATCGGGGCCGAGGTGTCCGGGGTCGACCTGAGCGCGCCGCTCGCCCCCGACGTCGTCGAGGCGATCCGCTCCGCCCTGATGACCCACCTCGTGCTGTTCTTCCGCGATCAGAAGCTGACCTGGCCGCAGCACAAGGCCTTCGGCCGCCGCTTCGGCGACCTGCATGTCCACCCGGCCGCCCCGAAGGACGCCGAGCATCCCGAGATCCTGGTCGTGCACGCCGACGGCGACTCGAAGTTCGTGTCCGGCGAGCTGTGGCATTCCGACGTCTCGTGCGACGTCGACCCCCCGATGGGGAGCATCCTGCGCGTGGAGCAGGCGCCGCCGTCGGGCGGCGACACGTTGTTCGCCAGCATGTACGCGGCCTGGGAGGCCCTCTCCGATCGCATGCAGCGGCTGCTCGAGGAGCTGACCGGGGTGCACGAGGGCCGGCAGTACTACGTCGGGCGCTACGGCGGCGACAACCTGCGCGACGGCGTCTACCCGTCGGCCGAGCACCCCGCGGTGCGCACCCATCCCGAGACCGGCCGGTCCGCCCTCTACGTCAACGAGGGTTTCACCACCGGGTTCAAGGAGCTCAAGCGGGCCGAGAGCGACGCCCTGCTCGCGTTCCTCGTGCGCCACTGCGCGGCCCCCGAGATCCAGTGCCGGTTCCGCTGGCACGCCGACTCGATCGCGTTCTGGGACAACCGCTGCACCCAGCACCACGCCGTGTGGGACTACTACCCGGAGGTCCGCCACGGCTACCGGGTCACCATCCAGGGCGACCGGCCGTTCTACGCGCCGGACGCGCGGGCCGGGCAGGTGGCGGCGCAGGCCACTGTTTCATAGGACGCGGTGGCCGCCGCCGAGTTCGGTTCGGGCGGCGGGGAGCCGCGGCACCTGGCACGGCCCTTGCTCCTTCGTGATGGCATGGAGCGACGAAGGCCATGACCGGACAGGCGGCGGACCGGACGGCTCGTGAGCGGCGGGCCGCCGACGTGGACGGCTTCATCCATGCCCTGGCCGGCCGCCGACAGGATCTCCATCAGTTCATCGTCGACGCCGTCGCCGGCGCGGCCGAAGCGCGCCGGGCCGTGCTCGCGGTGTGTCCCGACGCCGGCGAGGGGCTGACGGTCACCGCGACCCGAGGGTCTCCCGTTCCGTGCGTCACCGGCACCGTGATCGCATCCGGCAAGGGCATCACTGGCCGGACGTTCGCGACCCGCCGGGCCCGGCTCGTGCCGGACACCGTCCAGGACCCGGCGGAACCCTGGTTGTCATCTCGCGACGGCTCCTGCCTGTCGGTGCCGCTAGTGGCCGGGGGATCGGCGCTCGGGGCGATCACCTTGACCGACCGGGGCGGCGGCCGGCCGTTCGATCAGGCCGATCTGGACAAGGTGCAGGGCTTGGCCGCGACCGCCGCCCTCGCCCTCGCCTACGAGCGGCAGGCCAGGGACGGCCTGGAGCAGGCGGTGACCGTCGACCCCCTCACCGGGCTCCTCAACCGCGGCGGCCTCGACGCCCGGCTCGGGGAGGAGCTCGAGCGGGCGCGGCGGCACCGCGAGCCGGTGGCCCTCGTCGCCATCGACATCGACGGGTTCAAGTCGGTGAACGACGCCCTCGGCCATCCCGCCGGCGACGCCTTCCTCAAGGGGCTGGCCGCCGTCTTCGACGCCTCGTCGCGGGCAGGCGACCTCTGCGCACGGTTCGGCGGCGACGAGTTCGCCATCGTGATGCCCCGAACCACCGCCGCCGGCGCGTGCCAGAGCGCGGATCGGATACGGCGGCGCGTTCAGGACTACTGGCCCGACTCGATCCCGCCCCGCCCCGCCGGTCTCCGCGTCACGGCCAGCTTCGGAGTCGCCGTGTCGGGGGCCGACGCCACGCCGGCCTCGCTCGTCGAACGTGCCGACCGGGCGCTCTACGCGGCCAAGGCCAAGGGCCGGGACCGGGTTCAACTGGGCGCCGGGGGCTGACACGGCGGCCGCGGAACGACAGGAGCCATCCATGACCACTCGAGAGACCGCCATCGGCCGGCGCAAGGCTATACTGGCTTCAGTGAGGGCCGGCCGCGGGACGCCGTGGCGCACCGACCGGGCGCTGTTCGTTCAGGGGCCGCGCGGGGAAGGCCGGGACTGATGTTCGACTCGCTCAGCATCGCCCGTCAACTGAACGAAGCCGGCGTCGAACGCGCTCAGGCCGACGTGCTGGCGGACGCCATCCGCCAAGCGGCCGAGCATGGCGACCACGTGACCCCGGACGCGTTGCGGGCCGAGGTCGCCACGCTGCACGGTGCGATCAGCGCGTTCCGTGCAGACATCTATCGCGCGATGCTCCTCCAGGCCGGCGCGATCGTCGGCGCTGTCGTCGCACTCCTCCGGCTGCTCGACTGACGCGGCCCGGCGGCGACGAGCTCATCGATTCCCATGACCAGAAACGCGAAACGGCTCGGCGCCGCGGTGTTCGTCACCGGCCTGTTGTCCGCGCAGCTCACCGGGACGGATGGGGTGTCCGCCCAATCTCCCTCGGTTGTTGCGCCGGTCCCACTGACTCTGGACGCGTTCCGCGGCGACAGCGCGGTGTGCTACGACCGGTCGGTCCAGCCGCAGACGACGGTCGTCGACAGCCACATCCATTTCCGGCCGTTCGGCGGGCCCGCCGTCCCGTTCGAGGAGATCGTGCAGTACCTCGAGGCGACCGGCGTCCTGTTCGCCAACGTCTACGGCATCGGCCAGATGCTGCCCGCGTCGTCCCCCTGCACCTACTACCTCGACTGCCCCGGCACGCCGTTGGCGCCGACGCTGCGGAACGATTTCGTCAACGCCGCCAACGCGGTCGTCAAGACGCCCGAGGGCCTGCACCTGACGCTGGCCATGACCTTCCCGGACCTCGCGGACCCCGACTCGGTCCTCGACGGCATGGCCCTGCTCGACGCGGAGTACCCCGGCCTCTTCCGGTGGATGGGCGAGGTGAACCTGGTCAAGCAGGCGGTCTTCCCCAACGGGCAGGGGCCGGTGCCGGCCGAAGCCATCAACGGCTGGGCGGGCTTCATGGCGGTGCTGCGCGAGCGCGGCATTCCCATCGCCATCCATGCCGACCTGGGCAGCGACGAGGAGCCGACCCTCTACCTGCCGCTGATGGAAATGGTGCTCGACGCCTATCCCGACAACGCCATCGTCTGGGTCCACATGGGGCTGTCGCGCGAGCTGACCACCATCGACCCGGTCCGGCACGCGGCCCTGATGGCGTCGATGCTCGAGCGCTACCCCAACCTGATGCTCGACATCACGTGGCGCGTCCTCGACGACGCCTACTTCTCGACCCCGGAGGGCCGGGCCGCCTACGTGCCGTTCCTGAACGCCCACTCCGAGCGGATTCTCCCGGGCACCGACTTCCTCGCGTCGCGCGACAAGGACTTCGACGTCTACCGCGAGGAGCTCGAGGTCAACAGCCGCATCCTCGGCCACCTCGACGACGAAGCCTTCCGGAACATCGCCCTCGGCGAGAACTACTTCCGCCTCCTGGGGCTGGACTACCCCGAGTTTACCAACCCTAAAACCAACCTGTTGCAAGTAAAGGGCTTACGGCGACAAGAATCGCCGAGTGGCACTACAAACGTGCACCAAACCGGTGAGGGGGGCGGTCAGACGACGGTCTTGCGGACGCCCCCGGGGTGGGGGTCGACGCCGAGCGCGTCGTAGAGTTCCCGCTGCCCGGGTTCGGCTTGCGTGGCCGTGCGCACGTGCAGCGTGCGCCCGTCAGGACGCCGGAACGTGGCGGTGACGCGGTGCTGGCCGTCCAGGATGCGGCGCAACGTCGTCCAACTGGCGGCGTTGCCGTGTGCGCGCAGGCGGGTGCGGATGACCTGCACGAGTTGGTAGGCGATGACGGTGATGAACAGGTGGCCGTCGGCCCGGCGCGGCTTGTGGTGGTAGATGGGGCGCAGGCCGAGCTCGGATTTGAGCGAGCGGAACACGGCCTCCACGTCGGTGAGGGTGGTGTAGGTGCGCCACAGGGCGTCTTCGTCCCACTCGGTCTCGCTGCTGCGCAGGCAGTAAACCCCCGGGTGAGTGACCATTGAGCCGTCCCGGGGACGGCGGGTCCAGGTGACGGCGACCGCCTTCTCGCCGGTCTCGTCGGCGGTGACCTCGATCTGGTAGTGCGAGGCGACGCGGGCGTGCTTCGTCTTCAGCCGCCCGATGCGCTGCCACACCTGGTTGAGCCGCTTGTGGGCGCGGGGCCGCGCCAGCCCTTCGTGGAGCTGGGTCAGGGCCGCCTCGAAGCGGGCGGCGAAACGCTCGACGATGCCCCGCTCCTTCTCGGCCCGTTCTTCGGAGTAGCAGTACAGGCGGACCTCGTCGGGGTCGGTCGAGACCACCTTCTGCAGGTGCACGGTCTGGTTGGACCGGGTCCGGAGCGAGACGGCGGCCGCGGCGTCGAATTGACGGTGACGTTCGCGGCTGACGACCAGGTAGCGGTAGTCGTGGTCGCGCAACCACTGGATGCAGGCTTCGGTGGCGACGCCGCGGTCCATGACCACGAGGGCGCCGGGTGGCGCCCCGAGCGCCCCGAGCATGCCGGCCAGCGTGCGCTGTTCCCGGACGTTGCCGGCGAAGACCTTGGAGCGGCGCACGAAGCCGCTGGCGTCGAGCATGAGGCCCAGGGTCAGCAGCGGGCAGTCGCTGCGCTTCTCCTTCGAGTGCCCGCGCTGCGCCTGCGGCTGCTCGCCCGCCTCGCCTTCGAAGTAGGTGTTGGTCAGGTCGTAGAGGGTCACCGTCGGCTGGATGTCGAACAGCCCCATCGCGCGGTCGAACAGATGCGCCTCGATCGCCTCGCGGTGCTTCACCAGCGCGTCCGAGGCGCGGTAGAGCTGCATCGCGCCGACGGTCTCGAAGTCGACGCCGAGCAACTCCCCGAGGCCGCTGCGCTCAGCCAGCCAGCGGTGGGTCGCCCGCTCCGAGGCGGGCTGGGCGAGACGGCCGACGATGACGCCGGCCGCGGCTGCGCGCAGGGCGCCGTTGACGCCGAGGTCGGCGAGCAGGGCCGGCAGCCCCAATTGCTCAAGGGCCCACAGGCCGACCTGCTCGACCCCGACACTGCGCGGGCGGACCAGACGCAGGGAATCGACATCGACGCGCTGTACGTCGACCGGTCCGGCCGCCGCGCCGCTCACCGGCGCGCCGCGGGCAACCAAGTGCGCGGCGATGCGCTGGGCTTCGTGTTCGACGGCGCGCGGGCCCTCGGCGACGAGGAGCGCCTGACCGGACAAGAGGTCTTCGATGCGGGCGCACAACTGCGGCCATTGGGCCTGGGGGATGTCGAAATGGCGCCCGAGATTGAGCAGGGTGCGCTGCCGGACATTGTTTCCGACGCGCTCGCTGTGGACGAGGCGATGGGCGAAGTAGGGCTTTCCGTCGTGTGTGCGCCGTGTCTGAGTGCGGCGAATGAACACGATGGCCACGATATCGGGCGCCCCTGCCGAAGTCAACCCGTTATATAAAATTATGGCACTACATCGCGTTTTCTCAGGCCCCGGTCCTTTATAATCAACAACTTACAGACACGACAACCCCGAAATAGGGCCAAAATCGTCAAAATGGCCGGTCAACTTGGTAAACTTGGGCTACGAGGCGCCGCCGGTCTGCGCGGAGTGACCTGAAGCTCCCGGGCGAGACCATCGGCCGCGAGCGGACGCGGCCCGTCCACTACCCCCCGAACAGCCCCACCACGGTGATCGTCACCGTCACGCACACCGCCGCCCCCAGGGTCATCCAGAGGCCCACCTTCGCCATGTCGCGGATGGAGAAGTAGCCGGCCGAGTAGGGGAGCACGTTGGTCGGGCTCTCGGTGACCAGGATGAACGCCAGCGTCGAGGTGAACGCGGCGGGGGCCGCGATGGTCCAGGCGTCGAGGCCGAGGTCGAGGGCGAGGGCGAGCAGGATCGGCATGATGAGCGAGCCGGTCACGGTGTTGCTGGAGAACAGCAGGTGCAGCGCCGCCACCGCGAGGACGATGACGAAGGGGCGCAGCACCGGCGGGATGAGGATGAGGTTGCCGAGCAGGAGCTGGGCGAGCCAGCGGGCGGCGCCGGTCTCGAAGACCATGAGCCCGAGGGAGAGGCCGGCGACGATGAGCATCACGCCGCCCCAGTCCATGTTGGCCTGGGCCTCCTTCCACGACATGACCCGGATCATGGGGAGGAACAGGGTCAGGCCGCCTGCGAGGGCCACCGCCTGCACCGGCGGGTCGACGAGGCCGCCCGTGAGGTCGGCGAGCCAGGGAGTGACGAGCCACCCGGTGATGGTGAGGGCGAAGATGACGAGGGTCTTGCGCTCGACCGGCTTCAGGGGGCCGAGGGCGTCGATCTTGGCCTCGATCTCGCCCTCGGCGTAGGGCAGGGTCTCGATCTCCGGGGGGAAGATGCGGAGCAGCAGCCACCAGCCCACCGGGATCATCAGGATGGCGGCGGGGACCCCGAGCACCATCCACTGCCCGAACGAGACGGTCACCCCGGAGATCTCCTCCAGGTAGCTGAGGGCGAGCACGTTGGCGGCGGTGCCGGCGGGGGTGCCGATGCCCCCGATGAGGGGGCCGTAGGCGCACGAGATCATCAGGGACCGGCCGTAGTTGCTCTGGAGCGGCTTGAGGCCGGCGTCCTTCAGTACCCCGACCCCCAGCGGCAGCATGACGGCGGCGACGGCCATGTCCGTGATCCACATCGAGAGCAGCGCGCCCACGATGAGGAAGCCGAGCAGCACGCGGTCGGCCCGGGTGCCCGCCCACCGCAGCACGTGTAGCACCATGCGGGTGCCAAGCCCCGAGAAGGTGAACCCGGTCGAGAGGAAGAGCACCCCGATGAAGAAGACGATGAGGGGGTTGCCGAACCCGGCGTTCACCGCCGACGCGAAGTCGGTGATGCCGAAGGCGGCGATGAGCACCACGACGAGGAGCGACGTGACCGCGAACGGCATCGCCTCGCCGACCCACAGGGTGACCGCGAAGAGCAGGATCGCCAGGCACGTCTTGCCCTCGGGGGTGAGGGGGATCAGCTCGCCCGCCCGCTCCAGGGGGGCGGGGACCGGCAGCAGATGCACGACGGCCATCAGGGCGGTGGCACCCACGAGGATCAGGAGCGCCCGGTAGTCGCTGGTCGGTGCGTTGGGGGTGGACATGGTCGACGCCTTCGCTGCAAGTGCTCCGGCCGCGCCGGCCGTTTCCGGAAGCGGGATCGGAAGCGCGGGGAATGATACTGCGGAGGCGCGGCCCCCTGGGCGTCAGTCTTCCCGCGAGCCGCCCGCCGCTGGCCGGCGCACCGCCATCACCGCGAGGGTGGCGGTCAGCGCCGCCCCGAGCGCGAGCATCGCCGGGTCGAGCCCCGCGAGGCCGCCCTCGCCGCCGGCGAGGCGGACCGCCGCGAACACGGTGACGCCGGCCGCGATCGAGGCGACCGCCTCGGGCGTGCGCACCCGGCCGACGTAGAGCCCGACGATGATGGGCACGAACAGGGTCACCGTCAGCACCGTGTAGAAGATGCTGAGGGCCGTGATGATCGAGCTCAGCGCGATGGCGAGGGCGGTGGCCCCCGCCCCGCCCGCCACCGCGGCGCCGCGGGCGACCCGCAGCACCCGGGCGTCGCTGGCCCCCGGGTTCAGGAACCGCGCGTATAGGTCGCGCGACAGCGACGTTGCGAGCATGAACAGGATGGCGTCGGCCGAGCTGAGCTCTGCCGAGAAGACGGCCGCGAGCCCGAGGGCGCCGAGCAGCGGCGGCAGGGTCTCGATGAGCACCGTGGGCAGGGCCAGGTTGTGGTCGTCGAGGTCGGGCGCCACGGTGCGCGCCATCATGCCGAGCAGGGCCGGGGCCGCCGCGAACACCAGCAGGGCGGCGGCGTTCAGCCCCACCCCCACCCGAACCGCGCGGTCGTCGCGGGCCGCGTAGACTCGCTGCAGGATGCCCGGCGACAGGATGAACGACGGGCCGATCATGAAGAGCAGGAACCAGCCCGAGCCGCCGCCCCGCCACGGGTTCCAGTAGCCGTCGATGCCGCGGGTCTCGGCGGCGACCTGCGACAGCCCGCCCACCGCCGCGAGAACGAGGGGGCTGACGACGAGGAAGCCGGCCAGCAGCACCACGAGCTGGATCGCGTTGACCCGCACCGAGGTCAGCAGCCCCCCGGCCGTGAAGTAGACGGTCACCGCCGCCCCCCCGACGAGCGAGCCGACCCACGGATCGATTCCGCTCACCGCGTGGAGCACGCCGCCCATGGCGATGATCTGTCCCGCGAGGATGGCGAGGGTGGCCACCCACAGCAGGGCCGCGATGAGGGCGCGCACCTCGCGCCCGTAGCGGTGCTCGAGGAAGTCGCCGACGGTGTGCAGGTCGTGGGCCTCGGCGAGGCGCCGCAGCCGGGGGCCGACCCAGAACGCCAGGAAGAGCGACCCGATGCCCGCCGACCCTACCCACCACCACGCGCTGAGGCCGTCGCGATAGCCGAGGGCGGCCGCCCCCATCGTCGAGCCGGCCCCGATGTTGGCCGCGAGCAGGGTGGTGAAGAGAAGCCCGGGCCCGAGGCGCCGGCCCGCGACGAAGAAGTCGCGGGGGCCGGTGACCCGCCGGCCGTACCACAGCCCCACCGCCATGAGCAGTCCGGCGTAGGCGAGGATGACGGCGAGGTAGAGGTTCACCGGATCACGGGCGGGGCGAGGTCCCGCGCGGCGGGGTAGCCGGGGATGCCTTGGGCCGCGCGCACGGCGCGCACGATGGCCTCGGCCATCGCCTCGGCCGCGAGGGCGCCCACCGTTCCGACCGCCGCCGGCTGGTCGTGCCGTCCCGTCGCAAGGGCGAAGATGGCGTCCCCGTCGGCGGGCGTGTGCGCGGGGACGATGGCCCGGGCGAGGCCGTCGTGGGCCATGCGGGCCACCGTGGTCGCCTCGGCCTGGGTCAGGGCGGCGCTGGTGGCGACGATGCCGAGGGTGGTGTTCTCGCGGGACCGTCCGCCGCCGCCCGTCCCCGCCCGCAGCAGGGTGCGCGCGTCGGCGAGGCCGGCGCCGTCGGGGGTGCGCACCCCCGCCACCACCCGGCCGGTCGCGGGGTCGACGACGTCGCCGACGGCGTTGACGGCGGCCAGCGCCGCCACCACGAGCCCGCCGGGCACGGTTATGGCGGCCGACCCGACGCCGCCCTTCATCGCACGCTCCGCGCCACCGAGCTTGCCGACCGTTGCCCCGGCCCCCGCGCCGACGTTGCCCTCCGCCACCGGGCCGGCCGAAGCGGCGGCCGCGGCGCGGTAGCCGCAATCGGCCGTCGGCCGGATCGCGGGGTCGCCGATGCCGAGGTCGAAGAGGATCGCCGCCGGCACGATGGGCACCCTCGCGACGCTGGTCTCGAAGCCGATGCCCTGCTCCGACAGGTACCGGACCACCCCCGCGGCCGCGTCCAGCCCGAATGCGCTGCCGCCCGCGAGGACGACGGCGTGCACTCTCTGCACGGTCCTGGCGGGGTCGAGCAAATCGGTTTCGCGCGTTCCCGGGGCGCCCCCCCGGACGTCGACCCCGGCAACCGCGCCCGCCTCGGCCAGCACGACGGTGCAGCCGGTAGGGCGCGACGCGAGGGTGTGGTGCCCGACCTCGATGCCGGCGACCGCCGTCAGCCCCTGGTGAGGCTGGGCGGCCGGCGCGGGCGGGATCGCGAGTCCTCCCGCGAGACAGGAGAGTGCGGCGAGCAAGCGGCGGCCCATCGCTCCGGTCGATCCCTCCGCCGAGTTCCCCGGATGACGGCCCGGTGGGTTGCGCTCCCGGCTACTCGTCGCCGTCGTCGGTCTCGATGCGCTGCAGGGTCTCGCCGGCCAGGTAACGCTCGTACTGCTCGTCGGTCATGAACGCGACGTCGGTCCAGCCGTGGCCCATCTCGTCCATGGTCCTCGACCCCCAGCCGATCCACGCGGACGGGTCGGGGTTGTGCCGGTTGTTGGCGGTGTTGTCGTGCCACGAGACGGTGTGCAGGATGGTGCCCTTCGGGAACACGTGCGGCTCGTCGTAGGCGTAGACGATCTGCCAGGTCTGCTCGTAGTTTACGACGTCGGTCAGCACCTCGCGGCGGCCGTCGACGTGAATGGCCTCGAGCAGCATCCGGCTGCCCCGGAAGTGCATGTGGGGCTGGAAGCTCAGGATCAGCGCCGCCTGGGGCAGCGGCCAGAACCGCTCGTGGCGGGCCACGGTGTTGGGCGGGATGCTCAGCAGGGCGACCCCGTTCAGGGTGTTGTCGTCGATGAGGAGGCCGGTCGGCATCCGGTCCGCGTGCAGGGGCAGGTCGTAGCCGGCCGCGAGCAGCCGGTCCTCGACCGCCTCGCGGTTCAGCCTCCAGTCGTGCCCGATGCCGGTGCGGATGCGGTGGGCGGTGACGATCAGCTCGGGCACCTGGCCCTTGGGGTAGAACTTCACCCCGACCTTCTGGCGGTCGATCGTCTCCTCGCCCCACGGGTGGTAGTGCGGGGCGAACCGGAACAATCCCCCCGCCGGCAGCTTCCGCCCCGTGCCCTCGGGATAGTACTGGCCGGTGCTGCCCATGGCGTACTCGATGAGGTCGATCTCGCGGGTGTTCGATCCCATCCCCAGCCGGAACTCCTCGCGGTTCTCGACCGTCTCGGGCACGCTGACGTAGACGTGCGAGTGGTGCACGCAGCAGTACGCCTCGGGGATGATCTGCACCCACTTCACGTAGCGGTCCTCGGTCAGCCCCGGGTCGACGATCTCGGACGGGTAGAAGTCGGGGCCCTCGGCCGGAATCTCGAAGCCCTTCTGCATCTGGACGATGAGGTCGGGCTCGCCATAGGTCCACTCGTCGAGCGCCGCGAACTCGAGGGGCGGCGGCGCGTCGGCGGGGTCGCCGCGCGGGGCGCCGGCCGCGACCCACTCGACGATGGTGGCGATCTCGGCGTCGCTCAGCGACGGGTCGGCGACGTACTCGCCGATGCCGCGGTCGATGTGCCACGGCGGCATCTGCCGGGCGACGACGCGGTCGCGGATGGCCCGCGCCCAGGGGCGGGTCTCCTCCCAGGTCAGCAGCGACATCGGGGCGCCGGTGCCCGGCCGGTGGCACTTCTGGCACGAGCGCTGCAGCAGGGGCAGCACGTCGCGGGTGAAGGTGGCGCCGTCCTCGGCCTGGCCCGCGGCGGGATTGGGGCCGAGCAGGCCGGCCGCGAGGGCGATGGCGACGGCGGCGGCGACGCGTGTCGGGGCGGCGCGCATGGCGATGACCTCCAGGATGGTGCAACCGAGCCGATGTCCGTCCAGTCTAGTGGACCGCGCCGCCGACCGCAATCCGGGGGCAGGTGCGTGGTAGAGTCGGCATGGGATGTCGCTCGTGCGCGGGCGCCGTGGCCGCAACGGATGAGTGGGGAAAAGGAGCCGGGACCAGAATGACTGTCCGTGCCGCGCTGGCCGTAGTGGCCGCGTCCGTCCTGCTCGCGGGGCCGACGGCCGTACCGGTGTTCGCGCAGAACGAGCCGGTATATCCCGTCTATGACGGGTTCACCGTTACCGAGGACGGCCTGTACGTGGTGGCGTTCGCCTACTTCAGCCACAACTTCGAGCCGGTGACGGTGCCCTCCGGCCCGCGGAACCGGTTCGACCCGGACGCCGCCGACCGTGGGCAGCCGACGACGTTCCTGCCGGGGCACCACCGGTTCCAGTGCGTGATGGTGATGGATCCGGACTTCGCGGGCGGCCTGCGGTGGACGCTCGACCATGCCGGCACGACGACCGGCACCAGCGAGGACATGCTGCAGTACAACTGGGAGCTCGAGGAGCGCTCGATGGGCCGCCTGATGCGCGACGTCGAGCCGGCCGGGGCGCCCCGCGGGGTCTGCCTGAACCGGTCGCCGACGGTGCGGTTCCTCGGGTTGCGGAACGGTCCCGGGGGCGCGCCGCCCGAGGTGTCGGCGGCGGTCGGAGAAGAATTGAAGCTGTTCGGCAGCGTCCGCGACGAGGGGCTGCCCCGAGACGGGGCGCTGGTCGCCAGTTGGCGAGTGCTGAGCGGCCCCGGCGCGGTGGCGTTCAGCGCGCCGGACGAGCCGCGCACGCTGGCCTCGTTCGACGCCCCGGGGCGCTACGAGCTCGAGCTGTGGGCCGGCGACGGCGATCTGGAGGGGTCCAGCCAGGTCGTGGTCGCCGTCGAGCCCGCGCCGTGACGGTCTGCGCCGGCCCGAACGGACCTTGTCGCGGTTCGCCTCGGCAGACTACAATTTCAGGTCCTCAGGAAGGGACACCGTGCGCGTATTCATCGTCAACCCCAGCCACTTCTCGTTCGGCGTCTCCGTCATCACTCCCCGCTGGCTGTACGTGCTCGCGGCCGCGACCCCCCGTAAGTGGGGCGATCCGATCGTGGTCGACGAGTGCCTCGAGCCGTTCGACGACAGCCGCATCGAGCCCGGCGACGTCGTCGGCGTCGGCATCCACACCGGCAACGCGCTGGTCGGCTACGCCCTCGGCAAGCGGGCGCGCGAGCGCGGGGCGTGGGTCGTGTACGGCGGCATCCACGCGACGCTCTATCCGGAAGAGGCGCTCGAGCGCGGGGGCGCCCACGCGGTGGTCAAGGGCGACGGCGACCTCGCCTGGGGCACCGTCATCGAGGACTGCGCGAAGGGGGAGCCACAGCCCGTCTACGACGCCGGCCAGGTCGACGCCGACCGGTTCAAGCCGGCGCGCTGGGACCTGCTGAAGCGCGAGAACTACATGTGGGCGTCGGTGCAGACGGTGCGGGGTTGCCCCAAGCACTGCTCGTTCTGCTCGGTGTGGCGGACCGACGGGCAGAAGCCGCGCCAGCGGCCGGTGAACCCCGTCGTCGAGGAGATCGTCGAGTTGCGGCGCATGGGGTTCCGGTTCATCGCCCTCGCCGACGACAACTTCTATCCCGTCACCCTCGAAGACCTCCGCATGGCCGACCGGCGCGAGGACAAGAGCGGCTACAACCGGCTGAAGGCGCTGCGGGACGAGCGCTTCGACCTGATGGCCCAGCTCGAGAAGCTGCCGAAGGACATCGTGTTCTACACCCAGATCACGATGGAGGCGGCCGAGGACCCCGAGTTCCTCAAGGCGATGCGCCGGGCCCGCATCCTCGGCGCCCTCGTCGGGGTCGAGGCGGTGACCCCCGACGGCCTCAAGGACGTCTACAAGGACTTCAACCTCGCGGGCGAGGAGCTCGTCGAGCGGCTGAAGCTGTTCAAGGCGCACGGCGTGCACGTCCTCGGGTCGTTCATCTTCGGGCTGCCCAGCGACCGCCCGAGCACCTTCAAGGCGACCCTCGACCTCGCGCGCCGGGCCGACATCACCTTCGCGCAGTTCGTGACCCTGACGCCGTTCCCCGGCACCATCGACTTCGAGCGGTGGGAGCAGGAGAACGCCGAGAACATGCCGCACGTCGACGGCATCCCCATCTCGCGCCACTGGCTCATCCCCCAGTCGAAGCGGCCCAAGCTGATGACCCCCCACCCGGTGATGTCGGGCGAGGAGATCCGCGTCCACACCCAGGAGGTGTGGGACCACTTCTACAGCGTCAGGGAGGCTTGGCGCCGCTCGTCGGTCGTCAAGTCGCTGAAGGCCCGCCTCGCCTTCATCCTCGTCTCGAAGCTCTACCGCCAGATGTTCGCCAACACCGGCCTCTCCACCGATAGCGCCCGCGTGTCGCGCTCGACCCGCTGGGCCCGCCTGATGGCCAAGCCGGCCCACCGGTTGTTCGCCGCCGAGCCCATGCCCGACCTGCAGGTCCCGGCGCCGTAGCCCGGAACCGGGCCTCGTGTTATGCTCGACACGTGGTCGAGACCCTCACCGCCGTTGCGGCCGTGGTCGGCGCCGTCGGTTCCCTCGCGGCAGGAGCGGGCGTGCTGGTCGTCAACAGCAAGCTCGACCGGCTCACCGGCCGTGTCGACGCCGTCGAGTCGACGCTCCAGACCCTCATGGTCGGCCTGATCGGCCGCTCTGACGCCAAGTAGGACGGCGGGACGCGCGTGCGGCGCCGGGTTCCCGACGGCATGTGTCGGTGCCATAGGGACTCATGAAGACAGAGTTCCCGCGTTCCGCGGCGTTGCCGTCGTCCGGCATCCACGGTCCGGCTGGGCCGACGCGGCCCGGCGGATGCACGCGGCCGACGATGATCGCCTGCTCGACCCGTCGCAGTCGAACACCTACGACCAAGCGTGGGAGTGGCAGCCTGCGGCCCGGCGCGGTGACACCGCCGACCTACCGCGGTCCTGAAGTACGCGGTGGAGCGTTCCCGCCGCCCCCGCCCGGCCGCAGGTGCTCGAGGGTGAAGTCGAGCATCTTCTGGCGCAAGTGCGCGTTCTGGTCGGGGTCGACGATGCCGTGGCGCTGGCGCGGGTAGAGCATCAGGTCGAACTGCTTGCCGGCCTTCTGCAGCTCGTAGGCGAACTGCAGGGTGTTCTGCATGTGGACGTTGTCGTCCATGGTGCCGTGGATGAGCAGCAGGGCCCCGTGGAGGTCGGCGGCGTTGAAGCGGGGCGAGCTCTCGCGGTAGCCGTCGGGGTTGTTCTGCGGCGTCCGCATGTAGCGCTCGGTGTAGATGGTGTCGTAGTCGCGCCAGTCGGTGACGGTGCCGCCGGCGATGCCCATGGCGAAGCTGTCGCTGTGGGTGAGGGCGTAGCTGGTCATGAACCCGCCGTAGCTCCACCCCTCGATGCCGATGCGGTCGGCGTCGACCCACGGCTGCTCCCGCAGCCACGCCACGCCGTCCTCGATGTCGGCGAGCTCCTGCTTCCCGAACTGCTGGTAGACGGGCCAGGTCGACACCGCGCCCTTGCCGCTCGCGGTGCGGTTGTCCATGACCCAGACGACGATGCCGTGCTGGGCGAGGAGCTGGTAGAACAGGTTGGCGGTGCCGCCCCAGCGGTTGCGCACCTGCTGGGCGTGGGGGCCGCCGTAGGTGTGCTGGAACACGGGGTAGCGGCGGGCGGGGTCGAAGTCGGGGGGCCGGATGAGCATGGCCTCCATGACGAAGCCGTCGCGCGCGGTGACCTGCAGGAACTCGGGGGATGACAAGCGGTAGTTCTCGAGGGCGCGGACGCGGTTCTCGGCGATGACCCGGGCCTCGTCGCCGTCGGCGGCGTGCAGGCGGACCTGAATCGGGGTCTCGACGTCGCTCCAGGTGTCGAGGTACCAGGTGAACCCGGGGCTGAAGCGGGCGGCGTGGGTGCCGGGGCGCTCCGACAGCCGGGTCAGGTCTTCGCCGTCGAGCCTGACGCGGTAGACGTCGCCGCCGATGGGGCTGCGGCGGGTGCCCGAGAAGTAGACCCAGCCGGTCTCCTCGTCGACGCCGTGCAGGGTGCGCAGCTCCCACTCGCCGTCGGTGACCTGCCGGACGAGCTCGCCGTCGGCCTGGTAGTGGTAGGCGTGCTTCCACCCCGAGCGCTCGCTGAGCCAGAGGAACGTCCCGTCCTCGAGCCACCGGGGGTCGCCGTTGACGGCCACCCAGGCCGGGGTGGTCTCGCGGAAGAGGTGGGTCATCTCGCCGCTCGCGGACTCGGCGAGGTTCAGGTCGAGCCAGGTCTGCTCGCGGTTCTGCACCTGGAAGACGACCTCGTCGCCACGGGGCGTCCAGCCCACCGAGACGACCAGCATGTCGGTCGGGGTGTAGCGTCCCAGGTCGACCCACGTCGTCTCGCCCCCCGCCGCGGGCACGACGCCGAGGCGCACCAGCGGGTTGCGGTCGCCGGCCTTGGGATAGTTGGTCTGCTCGAGGCCGAGTCGGTAGGGCAGGTGGTCGACTACGGTGAACGCCTGGACGGGGCTCTCGTCGGTCTGCAGGTAGGCGAGCCGGGCCGAGTCGGGGCTCCACCAGAAGCCCTTGAAGTTGCCGCGGCCGTAGATCTCCTCCTGGTACACCCAGTCGAGCTCGCCGTTGAGGACCTCGACGCCGTCGCCGCCCTCGGTGAGGGCCCACTCCCGTCCGGTGTCCACGTCCGCCACGAAGAGGTCGTAGTCGCGGACGAAGGCCACCGTCCGGCCGTCGGGGCTGAACGCGGGCATCTTCTCCTCGGCGGGGTCGCGGGTCAGCCGCCGCACCCGCACCTCGCTGGGGCTCCGCCGGTCGAGGTGGTAGAGGTCGCTCGAGATGTTCATGACCGCGCCCGAGTGGTCTGCGTTCCACACGAGGCGGCCCCGCGCCGCGCGCCGCGCGGCGGCCGCGCTCATCCCCGGCAGGTCGGCGAGCGCCTGCTCGAGAGCGCCGGCGTCGAGAAACGGCTCGGTGTCACCGGTCTCCGCGTTCACCGCAAGGAGATCCCGCCCCCCGCCGCGCTCCCGCTGGAGGTAGTGCGCATCGTCGATCCAGGTGAGCCCGATCGGGACGTCGCCGTTGAAGTCGACCCGCCGGTCGGGGTGGTAGAGCGCGTCGATGGTCAGCGGCTCCTGCTGGGCCGCCGCGGGTCCGGCGAGAGCCAACGCCGCGAGGACTACCAACGCCGCTCGATGCCAACGGGTCATCATGCCTCTCCTTGCAACACGGGACCGCACGGTTCCGTACGGGATAAACTGGCGCATGCGAGCCCCTTCGCATTCGGGCGCCGGACTGGATGCCCCGCGCCGGGGGCTGTAGACTGCCGGGGCAGCCTCGGCTGCCGGCGGTCGCACGAGCTAGCTTAGCAGAGATGAACGCGGCGACGGGCCGCGGTCGGGGAGGCTCCATGCGGTATCAGAAATGGCTCGGAATGGCGGCGGTGTCGATGCTGGCGGCGGGGGCCGGCGCGCCCGCGGCGGCGCAGGAGGAGGGCGAGCGCCGCCACCTGCTCGAGCGCATCGACGACGCCTCGGTCGTGCAGCTCTACGCCGACGGCTTCGAGGCGCTGCCGCTGCGCGAGAAGACCCTCATCTGGCACCTCTACCAGGCCGCCCTGGCCGGGCGTGACATCTACTACGACCAGCGCTACGAGCACAACCTCGAGATGCGCGAGGTTCTGGAGGAGATCGTCACCCATCCCGACGGGGTCGACGAGGGGACGCTGGCCGCCGTCGAGAAGTACGCCAAGCTCTTCTGGATCAACACCGGCCCGTTCAACAACCTCACCGCGCGCCGCTTCGTCATGGAGACGACCCCCGAGGCGTTCGGCGCCGCGGTGCGGGCGGCGGCCGCCGACGGGGCCGAGTTCCCCGTGCGCGAGGGCGAGGACCTCGGGGGGATGGTCGAGCGCATGACGCCGCTCTTCTTCGATCCCGACTTCGAGCCCATCGTCACCAACAAGACCCCGGGCCCCGGCGAGGACATGCTGCTGGCCAGCGCCAACAACTTCTACAAGGGCGTCTCGATGGCCGACCTCGAGACGTTCGACGAGGAGTACCCGCTGACCTCGCGCCTCGTGAAGGTCGACGGCCGGCTCGTCGAGGAGGTCTACAAGATCGGCGGCAAGTACAGCGACGAGATCGCCGAGATCATCCGACACCTGGAGGCGGCCATCCCCTACGCGAGCGACGCGATGGCCGAGGCCCTGCGCGCCAACGTCGCCTACTACAGGACGGGGGCGCCGGTCGACCAGCGGGTCTACGACATCGCCTGGGTCGCGGACCAGGACTCGTCGGTCGACACCATCAACGGCTTCACCGAGGTGTACATGGACGCCCGCGGCGCCAAGGGCGCTTGGGAGGCCCTGGTCTTCTACGTCGACCCCGAGAAGACGGGGGCCATCCGGACCATCGCCGAGCACGCCCAGTGGTTCGAGGACCGCATGCCCTGGGACCCCCGCTACCGCAAGGCGGGAGTGACCGGCATCACCGCCAACGCCATCGAGGTCGTCATCGAGATCGGCGACGCCGGCCCCCTGACCCCCATCGGCATCAACCTGCCCAACGACCAGACGGTGCGCGAGCGGTACGGCAGCAAGTCGATCTCGCTCGCGAACGTCATCGAGGGCTACGACCTGTCGCAGCCGGGGGGCTACCGGCAGGAGTTTGCGTGGACCGAGGAGGAGGCCGAGCGCTCGCGGGTCTGGGGCAGCCTCGCGAGCGAGATGACCACGAACATGCACGAGGTCATCGGCCACGCCTCGGGGCAGCTCGCGGAGCGGCTCGGCGGCTCGGCCCAGCCGTACCTGAACGAGCAGTACTCGGCCCTCGAGGAGGCGCGGGCGGACCTGATCGGCCTCTACTTTATCGCCGACCCGAAGCTCGTCGAGATCGGCGTGCTCCCGGCCGACGCCCACGACGACATCGTGCTCGCGCAGTACGAGGCGTACACCCGCAACGCCCTGCTCCAGTTGCGGCGCATGCGCGAGGGGAACCAGATCGAGCAGGACCACATGCGCAACCGCCAGTTGATCGTCCACTGGCTGATGGCCAACACCGAGGCCATCGACCGGCGGACGCGCGACGGCAAGACCTACTACGTGATGGTCGACGCCGACGCGTTCCGGGCGGGGGTGGCGACGCTGCTCGGGGAGGTGCAGCGCATCAAGTCGGAGGGCGACTACGACGCGGCCCGGACCCTGTTCGAGACCCACGGCATCTACTTCGACCCCGCGCTCCGGGACGAGGTCGTGGCCCGGGTCGACGCCGTCGGGCTGCCGTCGTACTCGGGGTTCGTGCAGCCCCGACTCCAGCCGGTGCTCGACGACGCGGGGGAGATCGTCGACGTGGAGATCTCCTATCCGATGGATCTGACCGCACAGATGCTGGAGTACTCCGGGAAGCGCATGCCGTAGAGATTAGCGCAGCCAGCCCGGCGGCACCCCGGCCCGCCGGGCCTCGTCGCGCAGGCCGGTGATGGCCCGGGCGAGCTCGTCGGCCTCGGCCTCGGTTTCTTCGAGCTCGGCCAGCGCCGCCTGCCGCTCCTGCTCGAGGGCGGCGCGTTGCGCGGGGTCGTCGCGGGCGGTGAAGTCGGCCCACAGGCGGTTCACGCGGGTCTGGAGCTCGTCGGCGCGGCGCTCGACCTGCTCGAGGGCCCGCCGGGCCTCGGCCATGCGGTTGCGCCACCGTTCTTCGTCGCCGGCGCCCCCGGCCTCGGGGGGCGCGGTCGGGTTTGCCGACTGCGTCCCGGCCGCCCCGGACTCCGCTGCGGCGTCCGGGCCGTCTTCGTCCACGCGCATGGTGAGCCTGCCGCTGTACACGAGGTCGGCGTCGGTGTAGACCCTCGGCGGCGGGGTGTCGGGGCCGGCTCGCCGCGCCAGCGCCTCGCGCCGCAGCCTCTCCTGCCGCGCCACCTCGACGAGAGACTGGGCGGCCGTGTCGGCGACGGCCGCGGAGACGAAGACGAGCGCGGGCAGGACGTGAGACGTGATCGGCTTCATGTGGTTTCCTCCGGTCCGGACCCCTGGAGGATTGCAGGAACCATGCCGGTGAAACGATCCGGGCCGCCGGCTCGTCCTTCGACGTGCGGGCGGCGCCCTCGCCGCGCCGGGGGCGGTCGCACCGGGGAGAGACCGCGCGCATGAACGTCGGCATCGTCTGCTATCCCACCGTAGGCGGCAGCGGCATCGTCGCCACCGAGCTCGCCAAGGCCCTGGCCCAGCGCGGGCACGAGGTGCGGCTCATCAGCACCGAGATGCCGTTCCGGGTGCCCGACTTCCAGGTCGGGCTCGTCTTCCACGCCGTCCACACCCCGGGGTATCCGCTGTTTCGCGAGCCGCAACACCTGTTGTCGCTCGCCAACAAGATCGTCCAGGTGAGCCGCGAGCACCACCTCGACGTCATCCACGCCCACTACGCGATCCCGCACGCGGCGGCCGCCTACCTGGCCCGGCAGATTCTCGCCAACACGGCGGGGGCGCGCGTGCCGCGGGTCATCACCACCCTGCACGGCACCGACGTGACCCTGATCGGCAGCGACGCCTCGTACTCGGAGACGGCGGCGTTCTGCATCGACCAGTCCGACGGGGTGACCGCGGTTTCAGAGAGCCTGCGTGCCGACACCTTCCGGCAGTTGCCGGTGCGGGCGGACATCCGCGTCATTCCCAACTTCCTCGACTGCGACATCCACCGCCGCTCGGAGGACGCCGCCCTGCGCGCCCGCTTCGCGGGGGGCGATGACGCGGTGCGCGTCGTCATCCACGTCTCGAACTTCCGGCCGGTGAAACGGACCGAGGCGGTGATCGACGTCTTCGACCGCATCCGCCGCCGGGTGCCGTCGCGGCTGCTCCTCGTCGGGGACGGGCCCGACCTCGACCGGGCGGTCCGCCGGGCCCGCGACCTCGGGCTGGGCGACGCCGTCGTCCCCCTCGGCGAGCAGGAGCAGGTGGTGCCCCTGCTGTCAGTCGCCGACCTGTTCCTCCTGCCGTCGGCGCAGGAGAGCTTCGGGCTCGCCGCGCTCGAGGCGATGGCGTGCCGGGTGCCGGTGGTGGCGTCCCGAGTCGGTGGGCTCCCCGAGGTGATCGAGAGCGGCGTCACCGGCTTCCTGCACGACCCCGACGACCTCGACGGCATGGCCGCGAGCGGCGCGGCCCTGCTGACGGATCGACAGCTTCACCGGGCTGTCGAGGCGACCGGGCTCGCTGCCGTCCAGCAACGGTTCTGCGTCAACGCCATCGTGCCCCGGTACGAGGCCTTCTACGCCGAGGTGCTCGCGCGCGAGCCGGCGGTCGCGGGCTGAGGTCCCCCGGCAGGTATACTCTGAGGATCATGATGAAGACGCGCGCATTGACGGCAATCGGTGCCTTGCTGGTTTTCCTGACGTTGCCGGGGGCGACCCCGCGGGCGCAGCCGCTGGAGCCGGCCAACGGCCGGACGGAGCTCGGGCTCGTGCTGCGGCAGCTCAACAACGCCGGCACGTTCATGTCGGCGGTGGCCCACCCCGACGACGAGATCAACGGCCTGCTGACGCTGCTGAGCCACGGCGAGGGGGTGCGCACCACCCTCGTCAGCGCCACCCGCGGCGACGGGGGGCAGAACGAGATCGGCCCCGAGCTCTTCGACGCCCTCGCCGTGCTGCGGACCGAGGAGCTGGAGGCCGCGCACCGCCTCGACGGGGCCGAGCAGTTCTTCACCCGCGCCGTCGACTTCGGCTACTCGTTCAGCGTGGAGGAGACGTTCGAGAAGTGGGGGCGCGAGATCATCCTCGACGACTTCGTCCGCCTCATCCGCATCATCCGGCCCGACGTCATCGTCGCGATGAGCCCCGACGGCGAGGGCGGGGGCCAGCACCACCAGGCCTCGGCGATCATCGCGCGGGAGGCCTACTCGGCCGCCGCCGATCCGTCCCGGTTCCCGGAGCATCTCGCGGACGGGCTGCGGCCGTGGCAGCCGAAGAAGTTCTACTTCCGCGACGGGTTCCCCGCCTTCCGCTTCGCCGGCGGGTTCGGGCGCACCGGCGGCGGGCCCGGCGGTGGGCCTCCGGGCTTCGGCCGCAGCACTGCGCGGGCGGGCAGGGTCTCCATCGACCTCAGCCGGTTCGACCCGCTGCTGGGCCGCACCTACGCCGAGATCGGGAGCCACGCCCGCGGCATGCACAAGTGCCAGGGCATGTCGCCCCTCGTCAGCCTGCCGGGACCGGCGTCGATCCGCTACCGGCTCGACGACACCGTCATCCCCGGCCACGCGGGGCGCGAGGAGCGCTCGCTCTTCGACGGGGTCGACACCTCCATCGCGGGCCTCGCCAGCCACGCCGGCCTCGAGCCGCCGCCCGCCCTCGTCGAGGCGCTGGCCGGGCTGGCCCGCCACGCCGCCACCGCCCTTCAGGTCTACGAGCGGGGCGCGACCGAGGCCCAGCGGGTGACCCTGCTGGCCGGGCTCGGTGCGGTGCGCGCTCTCCGGGACGATCTCGGCACGTTCGGCCTGTCCGACGACGCGGCGTACGAGATCGACTTCCGGCTCGCCCGGAAGGAGGCCCAGTACGAGCGCGCGGTGGTGCTGGCCCACGGCCTGCGGCTCGACGTCCTCGCCGACGACGGCGTGGTGACTCCGGGCCAGGGGATCACGGTGATGGCCCAGGTGGCGAACCACGGCGGCGACCGCGCCACCGTGGAAAGCGTCCGCTTCCAGGGCTTCGACGCGGCCGAGTCGACGTGCGGGACCGGGGCCCTCGCCCCCGGCGCGGTGTACCGCTGCGAGACCCCGCTCGACCTGCCGACGGATGCGGCGTCCACCGACATCTACTGGGAGCGGCTGCCCGACGCGGCGCGGTACCGGGTCGACCCCGACGTGCCGTTCGGGGCGCCGTTCCGGCCCACGCCGTTCCGCGCCCTGTTCGAGCTCGACTTCGGCGACGCCTCGATCACGGTGGAGCGGCCCGTCACCTTCCGCTACGGCGGCGACCCCTTCGCGGGCGAGAAGCGCATGGAGCTGCACGTGGTGCCGCCGTTCGCGGTCGAGATTGCGCCCGAGATCGCCATCGCCCCCGTGGGCGCGGCCGCGCCCCGCGACGTCCGGGTCACCGTCCGCAACGGGGGGGTCGGCACCGCCAACGGCGTCGTCACCCTCGACCTGCCCGACGGCTGGCGGCAGACGCCGGACCGGATTCCGGTGGCCTTCACCCGCGAGGACGAAGCGCGGACGGTCCGCTTCGCGGTCGAGCCCGACCCGGACGCGCCGGCCGGCGACTACCGCATCGGGGCCCGGTTCGAGGCCGGCGGCGAGCGCTTCGACCGCGGCTACCAGGTGGTGGAGTATCCCCACGTGGAGCGGCGGCACCTCGTCCACGCGGCCGAGGCGGCCATCAAGGTCCTCGACGTGCGGCTCGATCCGGACCTGCTGGTCGGCTACGTGGACGGGGTCGGCGACGAGGTGCCGCCGGCCATCGAGCAGCTCGGGGCGCGGCTCGAGCACATCACCGGAGACGAGCTGAGGTTCGGCGACCTCTCCCGCTACGACGTCATCGTCACCGGGGTCCGGGCCTACGAGCGGAACCTGGTGCTGCGGGCGAACAACGACCGGCTGCTCGAGTACGTCGAGGCGGGCGGGACCCTCGTCGTGCAGTACAACAAGTTCGAGTTCAACGACGCGCAGTACGGGCCCTATCCGGCCCGCGTCGGCCGCGGCCGCGTGACCGACGAGTTCGCACCGGTGCGGATCATCGCGCCCGACCACCCGGTGTTCGGCTATCCGAACACGATCTCCGACGCGACCTGGAGCGGCTGGGTGCAGGAGCGCGGGCTGTACTTCCTCGCCGACCGCGACCGCGCCTACACCGACCTCGTCGAGCTGAGCGATACCTTCCCGTTCAACCCCGGCGACAAGCGCGGGGCCCTCGTCGAGGCCCGCTACGGCGAGGGGCGCTGGCTCTACGTCGGCCTCGGCCTCTGGCGCCAGCTTCCCGCCGGCACCCCGGGGGCCTACCAGTTGCTGGCGAACCTGCTGAGCCTGGGCGGCGAATCCGCGGCCGAGTGAATCGTGGCAGGAGTCCGGGCCGCGGACCGGCGCGGACTCCTGCCGGGTTGCTTCCGAAGCGACCGCAGGGTCGCCCGTCGCCGGTTGGCTACGGCTCCGAGAGCAGATAGACGTCGCCGGTGGGCTGCGACGCGCCGCCGGCGGGCTCGATGGTCACCGCCATCGCCGCCGGCGTCACCCCGTCCGGGATCTGCAGCGTCACGGTGGCGGAGCCGCCGGCCTCGGGGAGGATCAGCGCGGCGGGGACGGGGGCGGCCTCCGGGGTGACGAACCAGAGCTGGTAGGTCTCGCCCTCGGGCGGGGGAGGAAGCCCGGTGGCGAGGAAGGCCATCAGGCCCGACTCGGTCCACAGGGCGCGTCCCGTGCCGACGGGGGCGAGCGGCTGCCCGGCCAGCGTGAGGGACCGGACCGTCGGATCGATGGCGATCGCGATCACCTCGTCCCGCCGGGCGGCCTCGAGGTCGGCGACCGTCCCCTCGAGCTCCAGGATGTCGGCCCGGGTGTTGGCCGCCTGCGCGTCCGCCTGCAGGTCCGCCATCTGCCGGTGCAGCGCGGCCACGTAGGATCCGCCGCCGCCGGCGACGGCGACGAGCAGGAGCGCCACGAGCCAGAACAGGGGGCCGGGCCCCGACTTCCTCCGCGCGGGCGGCGAGGTCGGGTCCGGCGCCGGGCGGATGACGGGCTCCTCGCGCGGGGCCGGCTCGGGTTCTGAAGGCTCGGGGGGCGTCGGCGTCCAGCCTGCGACCTCCCGCAGCACCCGTTCGCGCAGGGCCGGCGGCGGGTCGATGGGAAGCGCCGTCTGCGGCAGGTGGTGGGCCACCGGCAGCAGCGAATTCACCTCCCGGACACAGTCCATGCTGGTTTCGATGTACTCCTCGAAGCGGCGCCGCTCGGCTTCGCCGAGGGCCCCGAGCGCGTACAGGGCGGCGCGGTCGCTGTAATTGTCGTCGATCCGATCGGTCATGCCGTCAGGGCCTCCCGCAGGCTCAGCAGACCGCTACGTATCCGGGTCCGGACCGTCTCCGGGGGCTGCTCGAGGCGCTCGGCGATCTGGACCGCGGTCAGGCCTTCGAGGCCGGCGAGCTCGATGGCGGTGCGCTCGATGACGGGGAGATCGGCCAGCGCCGCCCGCAGCCGGGCCACCGCCTCGGCCGACAGGGGCGGGCGCTCGTCGGCGATGGCGGGCATGGGCAGCTCGACGACGGCGGGGTCGTCCGGGGGGGACGCGGAAAGGGCCCGAAGCCGATCGATGGCGCGGCGGCGGGTCGCCGCGAGCAGCCGCAACGCGGTCGGCTCGGGGGCGCCGTCGGCCCCCTGCAGGCGGGACCAGGCGTCCGCGAAGACCGCCTGAACCACCGTCTCCGCCTCCTCGTGGTCGCCGAGGATGCGCAGGGCCAGCCCGTACATCGCCCGGACGTGCCGGTCGTACAGCACCTCCAGGGCGTGCGGATCCGCATCGGCCATGTATGGAAGTTTACTTCACCCGCCTCCGGCGCGCGGTCCGGGGGTCGTTCCCGCCCGGGGACCCTGACCGTCCGGCGCCGGTGCCGGGCCGCCGGGCGCGGTCGTTTCGGTGTCCGCCTCGTGGCCGGGGATCGCGTTCGCTCGCGGTCGAGGGTCGCCCGATGCGGGTGGGGACGCGGGCAGCCCGGTTCCCGGCTCCTGGCCCGGGTCCGCTTCCGCTCGCGGTTCCGGGCCGGCCGGTACGGGCGGGGTCGCCGCCGGCCCCGCCCCGGGCTCCTGTGCGCTCAGCCATTCCTGGACGCGTTCGAGCACGGTGGCGATCGCGGCCCGCTGGCGCTTCAGGCGGGCGCGCGCCCGGAGCGGTGTCTGCCGGGTGGCCAGGAACGCCCGGACGAGCCGGGCGACCGCGGCCTGCCGCTCGACGGCGCTCAGCCCCGTGAACGCGAGGGCGACGAGCCCCACCGCCGTCGCCGCCCCGATGCCGCTTCCGAACCACAGGCCGCTCGCGACGGACAGGGCCGCGATCCAGGCCCCGTAGACGACGGCGCCGCCCACGACCTCCCACGCGGCGCGGCTCTGGGGGTCGGGGGCCCGGCCGCTGAGCGCCCACGTGGCGTGGTACGGCACCGCGAAGCACGCCAGGGCCAGCAACGCGAGGGGACCCGTCACGAGGGCCCGGCCGCCTTCCCGCAGGACGAACCGCAGCACCTGGCCCGCCGGCATCCGCCGGTCGAGGTCCTGCTCGCGCAGGCCGAGGGCGCGAAGCTGCTCGTCGTGGGCGAGCACGTCGGCGAGGATGGCGTCGTAGCGGTCGGGGTGCTCCTCGCGCAGGCGGTCCATGCCCCGCGCGATCAGCCGCCGCCGGCGGACCCGCTCGGCCGGGTCGCGCGAGACGCCGCGGGCGGCGGCGTAGAGGCGGTCGACGCGGTCGACGAGTGGCAGGTCGGCCCGCGGGTCCGCCTCGATCATCACGCGGCGGAGCCGGGCGGCGATGCGGTCGGTGAGGATGCGGGTGGCGCCGTGCGGGTCCGCGCGGAACGCGTCGACGAGGTCGGCGGCGTCGAACGGCCGGCCGTACATCGCGGTCATCCGCGACCGGAACATCGGCAGGCGGTCGAAGTTCAGCCCGACGGGCACGATGGCGACGCGGCGGCCGGCCGCGGCGGCGGCCAGCGCCATGCGGGCGGCGCCGGTCCTGAGCGGCTCGAGGCGGCCGCTGACGTGGCTGATGCCCTCGGGGAAGAGGCAGATGGCGTCTCCCGCGGCGAGGGCCCGCTCTACCGCCGCGAACGTCTCGGCGTTGCGCGACGTGTCGACACCGGCGTCGATGCGGCGGTAGACCGGTATCGCCCCCGACCGTCGGACGAAGGGGCTCAGCACGTGCCGCTCGAACAGGGTCGACTTGGCGAGGAAGCGGACGGGCCGGGTCGCCGTCCCCTGGATGACGGCGGGGTCGAGGACGGTGTTGGGGTGGTTGGCGACGAGGAGGACGGGGCCCTCGGGCAGCGGGGGGCCGACGCGGTCGATGCGGTAGAAGATCGACGTTCCCAGCACCGCGAGCCGCCAGAGTACCGGGCTGCCGGGATACCGGCGGTCGGGCGCCTTCCCGTCCGGTGGGGTCATGACGCGCGCATTCTAGCCCGGTAGCCGCAGCCCGGGAACCCTTTGTCCGCGTCGCTGAAATCACGAACGCTTCGGACGATGGCGGACCAGTTGAGCTCCTGCCCCCGCGCGGGGAGCTTGACGCCATCGGCTCCCTGGCGCCGCCCGACCTCGAGTAGTTCGCGCGGTGCTGCCGCGCAGCCAGCCCGCCAATCTTCCGCCTTCGGTGCCGCCCCGCGCCAGACCGACCCTCGGGTAGTCCGCGCCGCCCTACGGTGCAGATTCCTGGTGGTGCGTCACGTCCCAATCTTCGGACACGGACATGCGTTCAAAGACCCGCATCGTTGACGAATCACGGCCCACGCACCCGAACACTCAGTCATGACGCAGCATTAGTCGCCCCAGTCGTAGCCGATCCGCGTGTAGTAGTAGGCGCCGCTGTAGCCCCACGGCGTGTACTCGCTGTACAGCTCGCCCACGTCCATGGCGAGCTCCGAGGCCTGCGAATAGGTGTCGAGCACGTTCTGGCCCCCGATCGCCAGGGTCGTTCCCCGCCCGAGGTCGATGCTCAGCTCGAGGTCGACAATCGGCCGGCCCTGGAAGAACCCGTTGTGCAGGCCGCCGGCGGGCACGTAGATCCCGGTGGCGTGGCTGAGCCCGCTGTCGTAGTCTTAACAGCCATGCATGGTCCGTTGCTGTTCACGATTGGTCACGGCAGTCCATAAATAGCTGATATATTGGCTTTTAGTGCCTCTCTCGGCAAGCGGCACGGAATCGGGACGTCTTGTCGAATCCGCTGACATCCTGTGTATAATAGGGGAATGGAAAGCGGATACGCGACCGCGAACGCACCCCGGAAAACCAAGCCCAAAGGCCGCCATCCCGACAAGGCCCTGTCGGCCGCCTTCATCCGCTCCGCTCCGCCCGGACGGCACTGCGACGGCCAGGGCCTGTACCTCGTCGTCCAGCCCACCGGCACCCGAAGCTGGGTCCAGCGGCTCGTCATCCGGGGGCGGAAACGCGAACTCGGACTCGGCAGCACCGCCCTCGTCCCCCTCGCCGAGGCTCGCGAGCAGGCCCTCGCCAACCGCAAGCTCGCCCGCCAGGGCGGCGACCCGCTCGCCGAGAAGCGCCGCAGCCAAGGCATGCCGACCTTCGCCGACGCCGCCGTGCATGTCGTCGAACAGAAGCGGGCCGGCTGGCGCAGCCCTCGACACCCGCAGCAGTGGTTGAGCAGTCTGGAGCGGTACGCGTTCCCACGCATCGGGGGGCAGCCGGTCGCCGAGGTCACCCGCGCCGACGTGCTGGAGATCCTCAGCCCTATCTGGCACGTGAAGGCGCCGACCGCCCGGTGCGTGCATCAACGCGTCCACGCGGTGCTGGAGTGGGCCGTGGCGATGGACTACCGTGTGGACAACCCGTGCGATCGAGTGCTGCCGGTGCTCGGCCATCAAGGGGACATCGTGCAACACATGCGGGCGTTGCCGCACCGGGAAGTCGCGGCGGTGCTCGCGACCGTGCGGGCATCGGGGGAGACGCCCGTCCTCAGCTTGGCGTTCGAGTTTCTGGTCTTGACCGCGGCGCGGTCCGGCGAGGTACGTGAGGCGCGATGGACCGAGATCGACACGACGCACCACGTGTGGACCATCCCGGCCACGCGGATGAAGGCGAAGCGCGAGCACCGGGTTCCGCTGTGCGCACGAGCCGGTGAGATCCTCGACGCCGCGCGGACGCTCGGCGACGGCGGCAGTCCGCTGGTGTTCCCCACCGGGGGCGGGAAGCCGCTCGACGACAGACGGTTCCGCCGGCTGCTGCAACGGCATCGCGTCGCGGCCGTTCCACATGGCTTCCGCTCGTCGTTTCGCGACTGGGCGGCCGAGGAGACGGACCACCCGCGCGAGGTGATCGAGGCCGCGCTGGCGCACGTGGTCCAGAACAAGGTCGAGGCCGCCTACGCGAGGTCGGACCTGTTCGAACGCCGCCGGCGGCTGATGGACGAGTGGGCGGCCTATCTCGCGTCAGGCCCTCGTCCCCGCTGAACGACCTCCGGAAGGGCACAGAGGGGCCGGCTGATGTGGTAGCCCGCCTCCCCCTGCCCATCGGGGGGCGGCGGCGCGCTGTGCGCGCTGAACCGTTGCCACGCCGAGCGCGGCAACGAAGACGAGGAGCCCAGTCTGGCAAGGGCACAGGCAACCCCCGCGACGAAGGACGCTTGGCGCGGCGTGGCCGTTCCCCGAGGAGCGCAGGCGCCGCCGAACGACGCCACTCCGCAGCACCGTCCGCACGACGTCGCGATCACCAACCTCGATCTCGAACGGACCGCGAGCTCGTCGTGCCGGGAGGCGGACGAACGACCACCAGGCGCTACGATGACGAGCAATTCGTCGCCGAGTTCCACCGCGTGCGAGGAACCTTGAGCAAGTCGATGCCGGTCATACGGACGGCCTGCCGCACCGCGGACGAGGCGGCGGCGACTTGCGACGGTGCGGCCGTAGAGCGCGGCCGAGGTCGTGAAGCTGGCGTCCTGATGGTGGCTCGGCAGGGCGTGGCACGCGTGGTACGAATGGACACGTTGGCCTACGTGTGGGCCGTTCCGGCGACGCGGACGAAGGCGAACCGCGAGCGCACGGGCTCCCCTCATGGTGTCTCCTGAGAACACGAATCGTATGGGTAGAATGACTACGTTGGGCATCTACTTAATGTCACTGGTCACTGACCCAATCCGTGGTAATCGTCGACTTGACCCAGATACCACGTCCAGCGCGGCCCTGATTTCATGACCCAGAATTTCAAGTTACTGAAAAAAAGGCATTTAAGCCACGATGACCCAACAGTTTGGGTCAGGACCCGGATGGCAGACAACGCCTGAGCGACCCCGCTACGTACTACTCGTTTCTGACCCGGAGCGTGAAACCAAGGTGTCACTTCCGGGTCAGCACCGCGGGGTCGCTCAGGCTGGACTTGTCCGCTCCGCGGAAGTGGCGAATGTGGTAATGCCGACAACGGCCCGGGGCCCCGGTACCGACGCGCCCACCGACGCCGCACCGCCTGGACCGCCAACGACCGCTGCCAGGTCGAGGAGCTCACGGTGCGCTGGCGCCACAACGTTCCGGCGCGCGAGTGGGGAACGTCTCGCGAGGCGTATGGGCCGGACAGCGGTGACGGCCCGGATCAGCTCGCCCTCGGCCAGCGCCGCGAAGATGCCGAACACGAGGCGGCCGTACATCCCCTTGCACAGGGCGGGCAGTCTGTCGGGGCCGGCCGGATCGTCGCGGACACCCGACGCGAGGTCGTGGTGACAGTCGACCTCGTCGACGCCGGCCGTCTCCAGGACATCGCGCTGCAGGTCCAGCCACTGCGAGCTGTCAGTCTCGAGACGACGCGGGTGCAGGTAAAGACGCCGCGGCCCGCGGGCGGGTCTGCCGGCCCGCCGCTTCGGGTGCGCGCCGTCTCTGTCCTCCCGCTGATTCACGCCGTGCCAGGTCGGGAGGTTGGCTTGCACGCACAGTCCTCCCATCCGCCCCCGGAGCGGGTTGGACTGCACCCGCTCCGAACGCCGGCAGACGCCGGCGGGGCGGACGCCGCCCCCGGCCGGACCTGGAACTGCGGTCCGGCCTCAATCCCGGGGCCGTGAAGGGCGACGGCCGCGGGATGGGCGGCGAACCCCTGCCCTTACGACGGCGCACCCGGCCGGCCTGAAGAACGGGCCGGCCAGACGGGTGCGCCTCTCCCTCCGGCGCGACGTGTGCGCCCGAGCGCGGGTCGGCATGAGGCCGGACGCGACTCGCCGCAGGAGGAGTGAACCATGGCCAGCACCCGCGTCCGCAGCTCGAGGAGGGACCGGTTCCGCGACGGCGACGGGTCCGCCGGACGGCCGAGCCAGGGGGCGAATCCGCTCCCGGATGAACGGCCGCTTCGAGTCGGCTCCGAGATCGTCGTGCGCTCGATCGACGGCGGCGGCTCGACCATCCGCGCTCTGCGGGTCACGGCGAGCTTGCGCCTGCAGGGCTCGGCGCTGGCCGCGGCGCTCGCGAGCCCGGCCGTGAGCTCGGCCCTCGCCGACGTGTCGTATCGCACCGGCGCCGGCCACACGACGGGCGTGTCCGTCGTCTACCAGCAGGTCGAGCCCTTGACGACGGTCGTCCGCGAGTCGGCCGTGAGCGCCGGGCAGGAGTTCGAGGTCGCGTGGCGAGGCGCCGACGGCCTCCTCGACCAGATGCCGGACCCCGAGCCCATCAACGGCAGTCCGACGCGCGCGGCCGTGGACTGGCACGAGCTGGCGAAGCACGCTCCGGATGTCGACGACGAGCGCTCGATGCCGGCCCTCGCCGACCGGAAGGTGCTGCGCCGGCGCGGCCGCGTGACGGTCAGGCGCGGGTTCCTGCGTCCGCCGATGTCGGCCGAGGCCGTCGCGCGCATGGTCGAGCTTCGCGCCCAGGGCCTCGGCTTCAAGCGTATCGCGCGGGCGGTCGGCTGCGCGCCCATCACCGTGTCCCGTTACTGCGCAGCTTCGAGGACGAGAGCCGATGACCGTGTAGAGTCCCGAACAGTGTCACGCCCTGGCATCGCGCCGGGGCGTGACTCGTCGGCTCGTCCGAACGCTTGCCCCGCGGAACGACGAGCTGACCTTGCGAGGTGGCGCGATGACTGGTCAGCGTCCGGGTTGGCGCGGCCCGAGGCCACGCGTCTTCACGAAGCTGTACAGGGCCGTCCGCGAACACGCCCGTGAGCTTCGCGATGGCGGTCTTGGAGACGCTCAGGCAGCACCGCCTTGGTATCGCTGGCCGAGGCGCGGGAGAGGGCACTGTCGAACCGCAGGCTCGCTCGTGAGGGCGGCGACCCCCTGGCCGAGAAGCGCCGCGCCGAGGAGTGGTACTCTGACGGCTCGTCGCTCCGGCCTGAACAGGCCTGAACAGGCACCCGACGGGCATGAGGCACGTCCACACCTCGGGGAACGCCGAAACCGGCATCACGGAAAAGAGCCCGACCCGACATGAGGAACGACAGGATTCCAAGGATCGACATCCGCACCCCGAAGACGATCCAGCAGCTGGCGCGCATCCTGAACCTCGACGTAGGCGAAGTCTCCAAGCTGGCCGAAGGCGTACTGAAGATCGACCGCAAGAGGGCGCGGGACCGCAAGCTCATGCTCTCCATCGAGCAGTGCGAGCAGTTGACCGCCACGATACTGCGGGCGGCGACAGAGGCCGTCGGCGCGACGGCCAACGGACCGGCGGGGCCGGCGTCTCGCCGGAAACGCCGAGCCCAACCGCCCGACCACGACGGGCGGATGGTGTTCCGCAAGGACTCGCCCGCCAACCGAGTCGACCTGACGTACCCCGAGATGCGCCACCCGCTCAAGGTGCACCCGGACATCTCGGAACGACTGAGGGGCTGGACCCACCTCTACAGGCGGCTGGGCATCGTGCTCCAGCACCTGGCCGCCCATGGCCGGTCGACCGTCGTCAAGGGCTGCGCGAACGAGAACAAGGGGTGGCGGCGGTCCCCGCTGGGCGGCAACAACGGCATGCAGTACTACCTGTGGTGGACGCCGGCCTCGAGCCCGCGCGCCCAGGGCCTCGACCTGCCGGAGAACGCCATCGTCGTCCGGGACGTTAGACATCACGACGACCACTCCCGGCTCGAGACCGGCCCCCTCGGCGACTATCTGCACCTGGCGACATCGGACGAGCTGATCGAGGACATCGCCGGTTCCCCCTGGACGAGGGAGCAGATCGACTTCGTCGACGACCAGACTCCGGTCCGCGTGATCATCGGACGCCCGGGGTCCGGGAAGACCACGGTCCTGTGGAAGGCGGTTGAGGCCCGGACCGACGAGCGGGTGCTGTACCTCACGTGGTCGAGCGCTCTCACGCGTCATGCCGAGGAACGGTTCAGGTCCTTCGCTCCCGTCGGGGTCGACATCGTCGCCCGGGACTTCACGACTTTTCTGGGCGAGCTTCGCCGGGCCGACGTGCCGAGGCAGACGCTCGGCGAGAGCCTGAAGAAGTTCCGGGACGCGCTGACGAGACTCGGCCGGGACGCCGGCCCGTGGGCGAGACGACCGCACGCGCTGCACGCCGAGCTGCGCGGCTTCTTCTTCGGCCGGGCCGCGCCCGGCAACACACGAGACGCAGGCGACGGTGCCATCGCCCGCCTCCACGACGACGCGTACGCCGAGCTGCGGGGCGATTACGAGGGCGTGGGCGAGAAGGCCGCCAAGGCCCTCCTGAGGGTGACCCCACCACTCCTGCGGGACCGGGACCGGCTGACGGACATCTTCCCGGAGCTCGCCGCCGCCACCGAGGCCGTCGATCGGCTGCGCCGGGACCGGATCCCGGAGGGATTCGAGAGCTTCGACCGCATCGTCGTCGACGAGGTTCAGGACCTCACGCTTCTCGAGGCCGCGGTCGTCGTGGAGCTGTGCCGGGCAATCGGACGAGCCCGCGGCTACTCTCCCTGGCTGTTGATGGCGGGCGACGCCGGGCAGACGGTGAGGCCCACGAGCTTCGAATGGGCGCCGTTGAACGACCTCCTGAGCAGGCGCATGCGGCGACCGGCCGAGTTCCACCTCGAAGAGCACCTCCGTTGCCCGAGCCGGATCGCCGAGGTGGTGGAGCGGGCGTCCGACCACTACACCGTCGTCGAGAAGGAGGCCCGCCCGACCAAGCAACACCGACAGAAGAGCGCCGAGCATGTCGACGCGCAACTGATCCACGTCCATGTGCCCGAAGCCGCCGAGGCGGTACGGCTCCTCGAGGGGCTCGACGAGACCGACGACGTCGCGGTCCTCTCCCCAAGGGACGACGCTCCCCCGTGGGTGCCCGTGGAACTCCGGCCGATGGTGCTCACGCCGGAGGAGGCCAAGGGCCTCGAGTACCAGTCGGTGTGCGTGCTCGACCCGGGCCCGGTGCTCTCGAGTCTCTCTCCGGGGAACCGGGCGTACGGGGTGGACGCCGAGCTCGATCAGCCCGCCACCCGTACGGCCATCGACCACCTGCGGGCCACGCTGAGCCGCGCGACGGAGACGCTGGTGTTCATCGACGTCATGGGAAGCGAGGCCGACCTGCGCCTGAGCGGGTCACTGCTCGGAGACCCGGCGCCGTACAGCCCCGACGACCTGCTCGACCACCTGTCGCACGCCGATGCGTCCCCCGAAGAGCGCGTGCTCGCCCGAACGAGCGACGCGCGGAGACTGATTGACGCCGCGCCGCACCGGGCATGGCAGAGAGCCTGCCAGGCGGTCCGCCTGCTCGGCGACAAGGAGCTGCCGAACGGCGTGGCCGATCAGGCGGTTCGAGACGACGCCCGCCGCACGCTACTGGAGACGGCGGCACGCCTCATGGTGGACGGAGTTCCGGAAGGCGTCCAGCGAAACGAGATCACGCACATGGGCTACCAGGCCATCGCGGGGCTCGAACCGGGACCGCTCACCCCAAGCGGAACCGGCGAGAAGCAGGACGAACGCCCGCACCAACCGACGCTGAGCGGACTGGAGCCCGGAGAAGCAGCCGAACCGCGGGGAGGGGAACAGCCGCAGCCTCGGGCGCTCGCCCACATGTTGCGGAAGCAGCACCGCCAGGCACTTGAGGAACTCGATTACTGGACCGCGAACCGGGACGAGTTCCCGCCGTTCGCACTGCTCGAAGCCGTCCGGCGGCTGAGGACGCGCGAGACCGACGGCGGGAGCTGGCTGCGGCCGGCGCTATTCTCAGCCGCTCAGACCCTCAGGGACGGACTGACGGCCGGCACCGCCGACCCCGACACCGCGCTGCTGTTCGCCAAACCCGATCCCGGCCTCGTCGAGACGTGGCTCCGGATCACCGGCTACGCCGGAGACGTTCAGGCGCGGGCCAAGGCCCTGACCGCCAAGGCGTTCGACACCGTTCTCGCGAGCGGGGACCACGGCGAACCCGCCGCCGAGCGGCGGTCGCGACTGAGCGACGCCGAGTCCCTGCTGGACAAGATCCAGCCCGACCCCGTACGGCTCGGCCGTCTCCGAGAGGCCCAGGAACGCCCGTGGGAGGCGGCCGAGGCCTACGAACACGCCAACAGGCCCAAGGACGTGCTGCGGGTGCTCCGGAACGCCGGCGCGTGGGAGCGGGCGGTCGAACTCGCGGAAGGCGAGATCCGGGCCGACCTCGAATGGCTGCTCAAGCTGAAGACCCTGGTCGCGGAGAGACCTCCCAGGCAGAACCGCCGGCTCCGGAACGGCGAGCGCGACCGGCTCGAGAAACTCCTCGACGAGATCCAGAAGAGACCGCCCCGGAAGACCGCCGCAACCGCGACGTGAACCGGCGCCGACGTTGACATCCGCACCGCAGGGCCACTACTCTCCATCGCCATGAGTGCCATAACACAGGCCATTGCCGACCGCCAAAGCGAGATCGACCGCCTCCAGACGGAGATCAAGGCGTTGACCGACGTCGAGCGCATGCTCGGAGCGTCCGTCGCGCCATCGACTCGGTCCACGTCGCGCCGTTCTTCCTCGACCAGCAAGGCGACCGCCGCGGCGAAGAGCAAGCCCGAGGCCAAGCCCGAGAGGAAGCGCCGGGCCATGACGGCGGCGGAGAAGAAGGCAGTGTCGGAACGCATGACCGCCTACTGGGCCGAACGGAGGAAGCAGGCCGCCAAGAAGTAGCCCCCAAGCTGTACTTGGGGTCGACATCGCAACTTCTGAGCTTTCGACGATGCCCAAACCACCGGGGGACCAGTCTTCGCTGCGCGAGCACTTCGCCTGGACCTACGGCACGCTCGCCATGATCCACGCCGCCGTCGCCGACGGGAAGACCCGCTACCAGCCCCTGCACTTCATCATCCGAGGCCGTTTTCGGAACGGGTACCTGTCGGGCAAGATGAAGATGCGGCCCCTGCACGACGACGAGAAGACGAAGATCGCCCACGCGACCACCTGCTGCTATTGCGGCCGCGAGGCGAAACTCTCGTTGGATCACCTGATCCCTCAACTCAGAGGGGGACCCGACGCCGCCGACAACATCACCTACGCCTGTAAAAGCTGCAACTCGTCTAAGGGGCCGAAGGACATGGTCCTCTGGCTCGTGTCGAAGGGTCGCTTCCCCGCGATCCTGGTGTTTCGCCGATACCTCAAGCTCGCGGCTCGGTGGTGCGAAGACGCCAACCTGATGGATGCGTCGTGGGCCGACATCCCAGACAGTTCGATACCGTTCGACAAACGCTCCCTCCGCGTTCAGTGGCCGCGACTCTCCGATCACCGGTTGTGGCCTGACCCGCCGGAGCCGACGCCGCCGCAGGCGGCCGCCGGGGCCGACGGTTCCTGAGAGCGAAATGAGCATTCGGTCTGAATTTACGCCGATTGACTTCGGTACTTCCAGCCAAGTCGCTCCATCATCGTGATCGTGAACCACCGCGGCAACAACCGGCGATTCGCCAGCCACAGCACGGCCTCGGCTACCCGCCGTTTCCATGTCCGCTTGATGCCGAGGCCAGCCGTGATGACCCCTGTGCGCGGGTCGTAGTCGACCGGCGTGCAGCAAGGCGACCTCCAGAGGTCGTTGATCTCACGCTTGGCCTCGGCCTCTCGCTTTCGGATGCTCCACCGGTAGATGCGGTCTGCGGGGTGCCACCGCTGGACAACCTCGCACATCAGAAGGAGCACCAAGGCCACCCCGCAAACGGGCCAAATCCAATCCAGAATCGCGTCGAGCCGTGTCTGATTCGGGGTCAGCAACATGCGGACCCCGGCCAACACGGTGATGAATGTTCCGATGATCGGTCGCAACACTTCAGTTTCAGTATGTCCCATCTCGGGGCGGGACGCCAGAACCACTGACCGGCACTGCCATCCTCAACCTCCGCGGGGTTCGAGGGCGTGGTCCACGCGGATCATCACCGGGGCGCAACGCCTTCGGAAAGCGCTGGTGAACTTCGCCGATGTCGTGACGATGCGCGAGGTAAAGCACCCGCTCTGGAAGGGAATCTAGGCGCAGCCCGGCCTGGAGTTCTGACGCCGGGGACGACGGCTCCGAGTCCCGCATCCGCGAACAGCGTGTCGATGTCGAGCGCGGCCTCGAGGCCGTCGGCCAGCTCGTCGATCGCGCGGTCGATGGCCAAGTCCCAGGCGAGAGTCGACGAGGTGCCGGCGCGCACGTGCTCGAGCCAATCGGCGCGAAAGCGATCCTCGTTGAACAATCCGTGCACGTAGGTCCCCTCGACCCGCCCGTCGGCGCTTGCGGCGCCGTCCGGGCCGCCTTCGAGGTGCGCGAAGGGGCGCACGACGGCGTCCGGGCCGGCAGTCCGGCCGGTGTGGATCTCATACCCGGTGATCGCGACGCCGCTTCGGGCGCAGATGCCGGCCACCGGGCGGATGGCCTTCTCCCGCGCCATCTCGGTCTCGACGTCCAGCAGCCCGAGGCCGGAGGCCTCCCCGGCGGAGCCGTCGGCGCCGACGACGTCGCGCACGCGGCGGCCCAGCATCTGGTAGCCGCCGCACAACCCCAGGACCCGTCCGCCGGCACGCGCGTGCGCCAGGATGTCGTGACCCCACCCATGTGCCCGGACGCTGGCGAGGTCGCTCAGGGTCGACTTCGTGCCCGGCAGCACCACGACGTCGGTGTCCCGCGGCAGAGGGCGGGTGAGGGACGCCAGCACGAGGTCGACGGCTGGCTCCATCCTCAGCGGATCGAGGTCGTCGGCGTTGGCGATGCGCGGCAGCAACGGCACGACGACCTTGATGCGTCCGCGCCGGGATTCGCCGCGCCCCCCGTCCCCGGCGAGCCCCACGGAATCCTCGGCAGGCAGCCGGCGCGCGGCCTCCAGCCACGGGATGACGCCGCGGCACGGCCAGCCGGTGCGCCGCTCGATGTCGCGCACGCCGTCGTCGAACCGGGTCTGCTCGCCCCGGAAGCGGTTGATGGCGAAGCCCACGACGAGCGCCGCGTCGGCCGGGTCGAGGACCACCCGCGTGCCGACGAGGGCGGCTATCGCGCCGCCCCGATCCATGTCCGCCAGCAGGCAGACGGGCGCGCCGACGTGTCGCGCAAAGCCCATGTTCGCGATATCGTTTCGGCGCAGGTTGGTCTCGGCCGGGCTTCCCGCTCCTTCGACCACCACGAGATCGGACCCGGCGGCGAGCCGCTCGAAGCTGTCGACGACCGGTACGAGGAGATCCCGCCGGCGGTCGAGGAAAGCTCCTGCCGGCCAAGTGTCGGCCACCCTTCCCCGCACCACTACCTGTGCCGCTCCGTCCGACTCCGGCTTGAGCAGCACCGGGTTCATGTCGACCGACGGCACGAGGTCGGCCGCTCTCGCCTGAAGGGCTTGCGCACGGCCAATCTCTCCGTCTCCGGGACAGGCGGCGGCGTTGTTGGACATGTTCTGCGGCTTGAACGGCGCGCCCGCGAGGCCGCGCCGCCGAGCCAGCCGGCAGAGGCCCGTCACCACGGTCGACTTCCCCGCGTGGGAGCCGGTGCCCTGTACCATCAGCACGCCGCGCCTCACGCCGCCCCCTCGACCGTGACGAGCCAGTCCTCCGCGAAGCGTCGTACCGACGCGCGGATGCCGTAGACCTCGGCGAGCCGCTCGGTGGTGAGCGTGGCCTCCGGCGGTCCATCCGCCACGAGCCGGCCTCCGGCCATCCACACCAGCCGGTCGGCGGCCCGCGCGGCCAGCGCCGCGTCGTGCGTCACCACGAGCACGCCGCGGCCGGCGTCGGCGTAGGCGCGGACGAGGCGCATGACGTGGTGCTGGTGCAGCGCGTCGAGCGCCGCCGTCGACTCGTCCGCCAGCAGGAAGGGCGCTTCCGCCACCATCGCCCCCGCCACGTGCGTGCGCGCGAGCTCCCCGCCGGAGAGGGTGTCCGTGAGGCGGTCCGCGACTGATGCGAACCGGCACGACGCGAGCGCGCGCGAGACCGCCGCGGCGTCCTCCGCGCCGAGTCGCCCGGGCGCGGCGCCGTGGGCGAACCGGCCGAGGGCGACGACGTCGCGCACCCGCAGCGGCCACGCCAGGGGTCGCGCCTGCGGCAGGTAGGCGATGCGCCGCGCCCGCTCCGCAGGATCGAGCTGCGTCGGATCGCGTCCGGCGGCGCTCACCGCGCCGCCGGCCCGCGGGGCGACCCCGAGAGCGGCCCGCAGCAGGGGTCGTCTTCCCCGCCCCGTTCGCCCCGCGGAGGGCAACCAGCTCACCCGGCCGGAGGCGCAGGGACGCATCCCGCACCACGGGGCGTCCGGCGAGCGTCACCGAGAGTCCCTCGACGGCCAGCTCAGACATGCGCCCTCCGCCGGCGGGACGCGATCCACGAATGGACGCTGTGATCCGACCCGACGGGGATCTCATGCTGTAGAATCCCAAGTGGTCCGAGGACATTTCGTCGTGAGCGTCGTCGTTGGGGACGAACGATTGTTAGGCGAGGATTCATGGAGAATCCGTGGCTGCGGCTTCCGACCGATGCTCCGCGCGTCGTACCATCGGACTGCTCGATCATCAAGGCGTTCAACACGCACTACGCGAGAACCAAGTTTGTCATCCAGACCCAACTGCTCCCTGAGCCATTCATCGGCGACCGTAATGCCCGCGTTTACCTCCTCAACCTGAACCCCGGCTACCAGCCGGAGGACGAACGCTGGCATGCTGACGCGGACTTCCAGACCGCCATCATCGACAACCTCCACCACAAGTCGGCCGAGTTCCCGTTCTACTACTTCGATCCGCGCTTCGAGAAGGTTCCGGGTTCGCAATGGTGGGCAGAGCACGCCAGATGGCTGATCGAACGCATCGGGATCAAGAAGCTCGCCCGCAACCTGTTCTGCGTGGAGTTGTTTCCGTACCACTCCGAAAAATACCAGCGTGTGCCCAAGAAGGTTCTGTCCGCCGGCCTCCGGCCCGGCGGGGGAGGGGAGCTGCCACCCGATGGGCTCGTACGTTCGTCGGCGTACGGCGTCCACCTCGTTCGCCGCGCGATTCACGAAAATCGACCAATTGTCGCCATGAGGGCGTTTCAGGGCTGGTGTGCGCAGCTCCCCGAGCTCCGGGTATACCCGAAGCTGTTTCGTCTCAAGAACTGGCAGAGAGCTTTTCTCTCGCCCGGCAACATCGAGGAATACGACCGATTGGTCCGCGAGTTGAACGCTGCTCCCTGAATGGCCACTCGGACGACGAGGAGGGGGCCGGCGGCCCGACAGCCGGACACACGGACACGTCCACACAGTCCGCGGGTCCGCGGCCCCGCGGGCTTCCGCGGAGGGTCGCGACCGTCCCGTGGATTCCCGTTCAGAATGAGGGATTCAACGAGGTAAGCGCCTCTTGACGGATGACAGTAAGTTCTTTTTTATAAATAACTTACTGGGAAACTCTCGCTAACGTAGTCGTACCAGCCGCCGTAGTAGCTCACGCGGCCGAGGAGGCTCGTCGGCCCGAGGCGCTGCGTCACCGCCGCGTTCCACCGCGTGCGGGGCAGCGCGTAGGCGTACTCGGCCGTGCGCCGGGGGTTCAGCAGTCCCCGGTCGTTGTCGGTCACCTCGGTGCGCGTGTAGTTGAAGGCGGCGCTGACCACCGTGTTGCCGCGGAGCGCGAGCGGCGTCCACGTCGAGACCACGTCGACGCCCTGGGACGTCGTGCCGAAGGCGTTGGTGAAGAACTGGAAGTAGCGCAGGTCGCGCGCCGACGGCACCCCGGCCGCCACCAGGTCGACGACCTCGGCGTCCGTCAGGGTGAAGATGCTCGTGACGCCGATGCGGTCGGATACCTCGATGCGGAAGTAGTCGGCCGTGAAGGAGAACGAGCCGCGGTCGAGCACCACGCCGCCGGTATAGCTGAGCGATTCCTCCGGCCCGAGGGGCGCTCCACCGCGCAGTTGCGCCACCGGCGAGTTCGGCGGAATGATCGCCTTGATGATCAGATAGCCCGCGGTGGGGTCGAACCAGCTCGACAGGTTGAACGCGTTCTGCTGCCCCGGCGTCGGCGCCCGGAACCCGGTGCTCACGCTGCCCCGCACGAAGCCCAGGCGGCCGGACACCTTGCCGTTCGTCGTCGCGCCGAAGTCCTCGAAGCGCTCCGCCCGGAGCGCCCCGCCGAGGGTCCAGCCGCCGTCGGCGCCGGTCGCCTCCAGGTCGCCGTAGGCGGCGAAGTTGGCGCGGCTCCAGTCGCCCGCCTGCAGCGACCCGTGGCCGGGGTAGCCGTGGGCGCCCGCGAAGAAGCCCTGCGCGTTGTAGGGACCGACGGCCGAGGTGGCCGGATCGCCGCTGCGGATGCCGTACCGCTCGTCGCGCCATTCGACGCCGGCGGCGAGGTTGACGCGGTCAGTGAGCGCGTACGAAACGTCGGCGTGGAGGTTGATCTCGCGCTGCCGGTCGGTGCCGATGTCGAACGAGGTCGGCGAGTCGGGACCGAGAGAGGCGTTCACGGTGTTGCCGATGAACAGGTCGGCGTGGTGGACGCCGAGCGAGCCGCTCACGTCCCAGTCGAGGTCGCCGGCGCCGCCGCGCGCGCCCCCGACGATCGCCATGTCGGTCACGGTGCCGCCCATCCGCGGCGTGTAGCCGCCCGGGAATATCTCCTGCACGGAGAAGCAGTCGGGATCGTCGAGCACGCGCTGCAGGGCGGCCGGATCGGGCCGGTCGTCGGTGACCGTCACCGACGGGCAGCCGGCCGACCCCTCGCCGCGCGCCGCCCGCGCATCGCCTATCAGCAGCGTGCGGCCGTTGTCGTTGCTGTAGACGCCGCGCTGCACGTTGGGGTTGCGGAAGAAGAAGCCGCCGGTGACCGTCTTGCTGGCGTAGTTGGTGTGGGCGTAGAGCTCCACGCCGGCGGGCAGGGCGTAGCCGAAGTTGCCGAAGAGGGCGAGGTCGTCGTCGACGTCCGGCGCGCCCCAGATCTGCGGCGCCTCGGAGACGACGTGGGTGTTGCCGGCGGCGATGAGCGCGACCGCGTCGCGGCGGGGCGCGGCGCGGTTGGTCGGGTTCGACGCGCCGGCCTGCAGGCTCAGGTTGGCGAAGCCGCCGGGGCCGAGCGGCAGGCCGGCGTTGCCCGCCAGCCGGTACGACTCCCCGTCGCCGGCGCCGAACATGCCGGTGTCGAGCTGCAGGGACCCGCCCGACGCCGCGTCCTTGAGCTGGAAGTTCATGACGCCGGCAATCGCGTCCGAGCCGTACTGGGCCGCCGCGCCGTCGCGCAGCACCTCGACCTGCCGCAGCGCAATCGACGGGATGGTGGAAATGTCGGGCGCCTGCGAGCCGTACGCCACGCCGTTGCCGCCGTGCCAGTCGATGATCGACGCGCGGTGGCGCCGCTTCCCGTTGACCAGGATCAGCGTGTGATCGGGGGCCAGGTTGCGGAGCATGGCCGGCCGGACCACCGTCGACGCGCCGCCGATCGGCTGCGTGTTGACGTTGAACGACGGTATGACGTTGCGGAGCTGGTCCTTCAGGTCTCCACCGCCCTGCCGGCCGAGGTCCGCGGCGGTCAGGACGTCCACCGGGACGGTCGACTCTGTGGCGCTGCGCGGCTCCGCGCGGGAGCCGACGACCACCGTCTCCTCCGTGAAGCCGGCGAGCAGGCTCCGCATCTCGGCCGGCGACAGCCCCAGCGCCTCGACCTCGGCCGGCGTCATCTCGAGCGCGCGCCCGAGCTCCTCGACCAGCGTCGCGCTCTGCTCGTCCGGGGGGGCGGCTTCCTGTCTGGCGTCGTTGCCCGCCTCCGCCGATGTCCGTGCAGGTCCGCCGAGCGCCGCCGCCATCAGAAACGTCGTCAACGCAGCCAGTGCATGCTCGCGCCTGATGTGCAAGGCTCCCCGCTTTCTGTGCAAGGTTCTCCCGCTCTCCGGATCAGGGACGGGGCGGGCCTGACGCTCGCGCGCGCCCCTCATGGCCGCCATGAGAAGGATGTCGGGCAACACGCACAGCGAGCCGGTCGCCGGCGACCGCTCCAACGCGGCCGTGTCAGGCGCGGCCCCCACCCCAGTGATTATTCGGCCATTGCCGCTGGCCAGTCCAGCCCGTGCGAGCAGGGCCCGGCATCGCCGGCGGCGTTCGGCGCCGCGTGCGATCGACCCCGCCGTGCCGCCTCGGGCGGACCGACCACGATCGTCGTCGTCGTGGGAGCGTGCCGGTTCCGGGACCGGCGCCGACTTCTCGCCGGCGTCGTCCGGTATCGTTCCGTGGCTGTCGCGGGAACGTGCCTGCGCCGCGCCGCCGCGCCAAGCCGCAAATTGGTATCTTATGAAGATACGGGAATTCTGCTCGCCATGACGACGACGGTCGATGTTCCCGAGGCTCCCTGCCGCCGGGCGAAGATCCGGGCGGCCGAAGAAGGCACGACGCTGCGCGCATTACTGCTGACGTCCCTCGCCGCGTCGCTCGATCGCCGCCCCTCGCCCGCCGATCCGCTTCCCCGCCGCGAGCGCTTCGAGGTCGACGACCGGGGCTGGCCGGTCCTGAAGCGTGCGTCCGGCGACGCCACCGTCATCACGGACGAGCTCGTGAATCGGCTCCGTGCGCGCGAAGGGGTCTGAGCGTGGACGTCAACCGGGCCGGCTCGCGCCATGAGCATCATGAGCGGTGGGATACGTTGCGGCGAGGATCGGACGCCGACAGACAGCGGCTCCTCGCCGAGTTGAAGAGGCTCGCCGGCGATCTTCCTCCCGACCTCGAGCACCGCCGGCCGTGCCTGCTGGGACCGCCGGAGGCCTTCCCGGACGAGCCGGCGCCGGCGTCGTACTTCGACGACTGGACGGGCCACGACCCGGCGCGGATGGGCCCGACGAGCGCGGCCGTGGAGAGACGGCTGGCGAGCAGTTGCGCGGGCTGGCCGGAACGGCCGACGGCCGCCGAGTTCTACGCCGCGGTCCACGCCGTGAGACCCGACGAACGGCAGCGGGCGCTGCTCTCGACCTGGGCGAGGGAAGCGTCGTACCTGGACATCGTCGACGCGTGGGGCGAGCACGTCTACACGATCCGCGAGTTGGTCGCGGCGCTGCACAAGGTGGAGGGCCTCTACGCCTTCACCCGGTTCCGGTGGCTGAACCGCATGGCGCTGGTTCCCGAGGCCGACGGGGTCCCGCTATGGACCGGCTGACGCTGCCCGAGCCTGCCGCCGGCCTGTGGCGAAGAGCCGCCCCGGCGCTCGAGCGGGCCCTCGGGCAGACCGAACGGCCGCCGGCGCGGTGGAGCATCGGCGGGGGAACCATCCTCGCCCGGCGCTGGGGGCACCGCGAGAGCACCGACATCGATCTGACGGTGCCGGCCGGCACCGGAATCCACACGCTCGACGACCGGGTCGGCGGCACGCTCAGGGCCGACATGACGGCGGCGGGCGCCGCCGCCGTGTCGACCGGCAAGGCGCGTCACCGCATTGTCTTCGAGCGAGGCAGCATCGACATTGCAGAGATGGACGCCCGGCCGGCGGCGGGCGGGGAGACCGCCGTCATCGACGGCCACGAGGTGACGGTCAAGAGCACGACGCAGATATTGCGGGGGAAGCTCGAACGGGCGCTGCGAGAGGAGAGCCCCGTTCGGGACCTGTTCGACGTCGCGGTCGCGCACCACGCCGATCCCGACGCGCTCGCGGAAGCGGCGAACATGCTGGGCGAAGACGAGATCCGCCAGGTCAGGACGCACTGGCGGATGAACGCCCACAGCCTCCGGCAGGAAGCCGGGGCGAAGCTGACGAGCGTGAGTCCCGAATACGAAGCGGAACGCCGCGACCCCGTCGGACAAGCCATCGAGCGGATCGGCGACGCGCTGTACCTGGCGGTCCGGATCCGCGCCACGGAATGCGGACTGACCATCGAGTCGCGAACGAGGGGGCGGCCCCCCAGGACGATCCGAGCCCGGTACGACGAGGCGCCGGACTCGCTTGAGCGCACGGGCATGGGCGAGTTCCTGAACCAGCACGTGGCCGGCGGCCGCGGGCGGGTCACCGAAGCGGCCGAAGCGGCGAGGACCCGGCCCGCGGCGGGGACGACGGTCGTCGACTGGCAACGGCCGCCGGCCGGGCAGATCGGGGACGGCGAGGTTCAGAAGCCAGGGAGCCGGGAGGCCAACTGAATCCGGCGTCCCTGCTACGCGAGAGCCATGCGGGAACACGCGTGAGGGGCGTTGGCCCGCCGCGCGTAGCCTGCCCGCTACGGCCGTGCGGCGGCGAACCGCAGACGGACGTAGTCGACGACCCAGGTCCCGTCCGGGCGCTGGATGCGCGGGGCCAGCCGTTCCCTCATTTCGGCGAGCAGCCCCTCGCGCTCCGGTTCCGGCGCCGCGGTGATGAACGGCTGGGCGAACACCTTCAGCCAGTGGACCACGTCGCCGGTGAGCGGGGTCGGGCGCGGGAACCGCTGGATGGAGTCGACCCGGAAGCCGCGCCGCTCGAGGCGGGTGCGGTACTCGTCTTCCGTGGGGAAGTACCAGGGATCCGCGGCGGCGCTGTCGACGCCTCGCGCGCCGAGCGCCTCGGCGAAGCACTCGCGGACCGAGGCGACGCAGCCGGCGCCCCCGCACTCGGCCACGAACCGCCCGCCCGGCCGCAGGGCCCTCCAGACCCCGTCGATGGCGGCGTCGGCGTCCCGGACCCAGTGGAGGACGGCGTTGCTGAAGACGCCGTCGAACTCGGCGTCGAACGGAAGCTCCCGGGCGTCGACGATGCGGGCGTCGAGCCCCCGCTCGAGCGCCGCCCACACCTGCTCGGGGCTGCTGTCGACGGCCACCACGAGGCACCCGGCGTTCCGCAGCCGCTCGGTGAGGGCGCCGTCCCCGCACCCGAGGTCCAGGATGCGCTCGCCGGGTTGGGGGGCCAGGAGGTCCACCACGGGCGCGCCGAGGTCGGACACGAACCGGGCGTGCGCGGCGTAGGACTCGGGGTCCCAGTGCTGGGTCATGACGTTGTGGTCCGGCTTTCGGCTTCGCTCCGCGGCGGGACGGGCTTCCTACGTGCCGTCGAGGGCCAGCGCGCCGGTGTAGATGGCCATGCCGACGACGGCGTCGATGCCGGCGGCGTCGAGGGCGTCTATCTCCTCGCGGGTGGTGATGCCCCCGGCGGCGGTGACGCGCCGGCCCGTCGCCGCCGCCACCGCGCGCGCGGCGTCGAGATCGGTGCCGGTCATCAGCCCCTCGCGGTCGACGTGGGTGTAGAGAAACTCGCCGCAGTACGGCTCGAGCTGCCGCACCGCCTCGACCGCGGTCACCTCGACCGGCTCGGTCCAGCCGCGGATGACGACGCGTCCGGCCTTGCTGTCGACCGCCCCGATGATGCGCTCGACGCCGACCGCGTCGGCGAGGGAGCGCGCGAACGCCAGGTCGGGCCGCCCATCGCGGAACAGGGCCGAGCTGACGATGACCGCCAGCGCGCCGTAGCCGAGGACGGCCTCGGCGCGCGCGATGGAGCGGATGCCCCCGCCGACCCGGCAGGGCAGCCGCGGCGCGACCCGCCGGACCAGCGCGTCGTTGTCGCCCGACCCCATGGCGGCGTCGAGGTCGATGAGCTGCACCTTGGGGAACGCGGAGAACCGCGCCACCCAGCCGTCGAGGTCGTCGCTCTCGATGGCGAGCCGCTCACCCTGCACGAGCTGCACCACGCGGCCGTTCTTGAGGTCGATGGACGGGATCAGCATGGCGTGGGGTCCGCCGTCGCGGCGGCGCACGCCGGGGCCCTTGGCGGCGCGCCGCGGCGGCTCTCGATGTCGATGGACGGGATCGGCATGAGCTCGGGGTCACCGCGGGGCGTCGCCGGACGCGCCCCCGCGCGGCCGCGGCAGCCGCACCGGGATGCCGTGCGCATGCAGGTGGGCCTTGAGGTCCTCGACCGCGTGCTCGGCGTAGTGGAATATCGAGGCGGCGAGGGCGGCGTCGGCCCGGCCCGCGGTGAAGACGTCGACGAAGTGGTCGAAGTTGCCCGCCCCGCCCGACGCGATGACGGGGATCGGCACTGCCGCCGACACCGCCGCCGTCAGCTCGCAGTCGAAGCCCGCCTTCGTGCCGTCACGGTCGATCGAGGTCAGCAGTATCTCGCCGGCGCCGCGGTCGGCCGCCTCGCGCGCCCACTCCACCGCGTCGCGCTCGGTGCCCTGCTGGCCGCTGCGCACGTAGATGCGGAAGCGGCCGCCCTCGCGCTTGGCGTCGATGGCCACGATGACCGCCTGGCTGCCGTAGCGCCGGGCGAGGGTGGTGATGAGATCGGGCTGCGAGAGGGCCGCGGTGTTGATGCCGACCTTGTCGGCGCCGGCCTCGATGGCCGCCTCGGCGTGATCCTCGCCGCGGATGCCGCCGCCGACACACAGGGGCAGGAAGATCTCGCGGGCGACGGCGCGGATGGTCTCGGCCAGCGCCTTGCGCCCCTCGATGGTCGCGGTGACGTCGAGGATCACCACCTCGTCGATGCCCTCGCGGTTGTAGCGGCCGGCGAGGGTGGCGGGGTCGCCGGCGTTCCGCAGGCCCTCGAAGTTGATGCCCTTGACGACGGCGCCGTCGCGAACGTCGAGGCAGGCGATGATGCGTTTCGACAGCATGGCGCGCTCTGTTGCACCCGGCTATGGCACCCGGCGCAGGAAGTTGCGGAGAATGCGGAGGCCCACGTCCGACGACTTCTCGGGGTGGAACTGCACGCCACCGACGGCGCCGCGCTCGACCGCGGCCGCGAACTCGACGCCGTAGCGGGTCGACCCCACGCAGCTCTCGGTGACGGGGGCGGCGTAGGAGTGGGTGAAGTAGACCTGGTCGCCCTCGCCGACGCCCTCGAGCAGCCACGAGTCGCGGGCGCGGTGCAGTGAGTTCCAGCCCACGTGCGGCACCTTGAACGCCTCCGACCCGTCGTCCTCGTCGGCGATCAGGCGGCACGTGCCCGGCAGCAGCTCGAGGCCGGGGTGGCCGGGCGCCTCGGCGCTGCCGTCGAAGAGCCACTGCATGCCGACGCAGATGCCGAGCATGGGCCGCCCGCGCGCGATGTGGCCGCGGATGGCGGCGCGCCACTCGTCGCCGAGGGCCGCCGTCACCTCGAAGTTGCCGACGCCGGGGACGATGACGCCCTCGGCCTCTTCCAGGTCCGCCGGCGCGGCCGGGGTCGTCACCCCCGCCCCCAGGTGGGCGAGCGCCTTGCGCACCGACGTCAGGTTCCCCGCGCCGTAGTCAATCAACGCAATCATCGCGCAACACCGTTCCCGCCATTCCTACATCAGCCCCTTGGTGCTCGGCAGCCGTTTCGCCATGCGGTCGTCCTTGTCGCACGCGACCCGCAGCGCGCGCGCGAACGCCTTGAAGATCGCCTCGACCTGGTGGTGGCTCGAGCGGCCGTAGAGCACCTTCACGTGCACGTTGGCGCGCGCGCCCAGCGCGAACCCCTCGAAGAAGTCGTGCAGCAGCTCCGACTGCAGGTCGCCGACGAGCCTGACGCGCAGGCGCAGGTCAACCACCGCGTGGGGGCGCCCGCCGAGGTCGATGGCGGCGACGCCGAGGGTCTCGTCCATCGGCATCACGAAGTAGCCGGCGCGGTTGATGCCGCGCCGTGACCCGACGGCCTTCGCGACCGCCTCGCCGAGGGCGATGCCGACGTCCTCGACGGTGTGGTGCTGGTCGACGTCGAGATCCCCGGCCGCGTCGATCCGCAGGTCGAAGGCGCCGTGGCGCGCCACCAGCTCGAGCATGTGGTCGAGGAAGCGGATGCCGGTGCTGACCTCGTACCGGCCCTGTCCTTCGATGCCCAGGCGAACCGTGATCTGCGTCTCGGTCGTGCGCCGATCGACCCTTGCGCGCCTCATGGCAGCATCCCGCGGTTCGCGGCAGCCGGCGGCGTCATCGGCTCCCCTTCACGCGCACCCGCACCGACTCGGCGTGGGCGGTCAGCCCCTCCGCCTCGGCGAGGGTGAGAATGGTCGGGGCGAGGCTCTCGAGCCCCTCCCGGGTGATGCGCTGCGCGCTCTGCACCGAGACGAAGTCCGACGCGCTGAGCCCGCCGCGGAACCGCGCCGCGCCCCCCGTCGGCAGCACGTGGTTCGACCCCGTCGCGTAGTCGCCGGCCGCCTGGGCCGCGTGCGGTCCGATGAAGACGGTTCCGGCGCGGGTGGCTCGCGCCGCCACCTCCTCGTCGAGGCACACGAGGTGCTCGGGCGCGATGTCGTTGGCCAGATCCACCGCCTCGTCGAGCGAGCGGGTGACGACGATGACGCCGTTGCGTTCGATGGACGTCCGCGCCGGCCCGTCCGCCGGCAGCCGCTTCTCGACCTGCCGGGCGACGCGCGCGGCAAAGCGGCGGTCGGGGGTGAGCACGATGGACCGGGCGTCGGGGTCGTGCTCGGCCTGCGCGATCAGGTCGGCCGCGATCCAGCGTGTCTCGCCGCGCGCCGCGACGACGACGATCTCGGTCGGGCCGGCGTGGAAGTCGATGGGGCAGTCGGCCGACACCAGCGCCTTGGCGGCGGCGACCCACGCGCTCCCCGGTCCGACGATCTTGTCGACGCGAGGGACGGTGGCGGTGCCGTAGGCGAGGGCGGCGACGGCGTGGGCGCCGCCGAGCCTGAACATCCGCGTGACGCCGGCGATGGCCGCCGCGGCGAGCGTCGCGGGGTCCGGGCGCGGGCAGGTCACGACGACCTCGGGCACTCCCGCGACCCGCGCGGGGATCGCGGTCATCAGCAGCGACGACGGCAGCGGATAGCGTCCCGCCGGGACGTAGCAGCCGACGCGCTCGAGCGGGGTCACGCGCTGCTCGATCTCCACTCCGCCGGTGACCGTTGTCCGCCAACCTCGCGGGAGCTGCCGGCGGGCGATGCGGCGGATGTGGCCGGCCGCGGTCCGAAGCGCCGCGCGCAGATCGGCGGGGACGGCGTCGAGCCCGGCCTGCATCTCCGCTACGGGGACCTCCGCGGGGCCGTCCAGGCCGTCGAAGCGCCGCGCGTAGCGCAGAAGCGCCTCGTCGCCGGCACGGCGAACCGCGCTCACGATTCGGGCGACCCGGCGGGTGAGGCCGGGGTCGACGTCGTCGCGGCGGTCGACCAGGCGCCGGACCGCCGCCCGATCCGACGAGTCTACGATCCGCATCGGAGCACGATCCTGTCGACCGGGAAACCTGCGCCGTCTTCGGTCCCCGCCGCGTGGGGCCGGCCGGCCGGGCGATCCGACGAGTCGATGATCCGCATCACAGCGCAATCCTGTTCGAGGAGGCCTCGACGATGCCCTCGGCCCGCGCCGCCTTCGGCTTCGAGATTCGCATCACAGCACGATCTTGTTCAGGGGGAACTCGACGATGCCCTCCGCTCGCGTCGCCTTCAGCTTCGGAATGAGCTCGCGCACCGACGACTCCTCGATGATCGTCGACACCGCGACCCACGCGTCGTCGCTGAGGGGGGCCACCGTCGGGTCGTGCAGGGCCGGCAGCAGCCCGAGCACCGCGCCCAGGTCGGCGCGCCGCACGTTCAGCATCAGGCCCACCCGGCCCTGGGCCTCGATGGCCGCGCGCAGCAGCAGCGCGATGTTCTCGATCTTCGTGCGCTTCCGCGCGTCCTCGAGGGCGGCGGGGTTGGCGATGAGCTGCGGGTTCGACTCGATCACGGTGTCGATGATGCGCAGCCGGTTGGCGCGCAGGGTCGAGCCGGTCTCCGTCGCCTCGACGATGGCGTCGGCGAGGAGGGGCGGCTTGACCTCCGTCGCGCCCCACGAGAACTCCACGTTGACGGGAATCCCGAGCCGTTCGAACCAGGCCTCCGTCACCCGCACCAGCTCGGTCGCGATGGTGGCGCCGGCGAGGTCCTGCGGCGTGCGGTACTTCGAGTCCTCGGGCGCGGCCAGCACCCAGCGCACCTTGCGGAAGCTCTGCTTCGAATAGACGAGGTCGGCCACGTCGACGACCTCGTCGCCGGTGGCGGCGTGGTGCTCGGCAATCCAGTCCTGGCCGGTCAGCCCCGCGTCGAGGGCGCCGTGGGCGACGTAGCGCGCCATCTCCTGGGCCCGGATCAGGGTGCACTCGATCTCGGGGTCGTCGATGGTGGGGTAGTAGGAGCGCGAGCTGGTGTAGATGTTGAAGCCCGAGTGCGCGAAGAGCTGGATGGTCGAGTCCTGCAGCGAGCCCTTGGGGATGCCGAGCCGTAACGTCGTGTCAGCCATGATCGATGCGTGAGCGGTTGATTCAGAGGGGCGAGGGCGCGGCGGCGGCCTCGTCCGCGAGCGGCTCGAGCGTCCGGAAGAAGCACGTCCGCTCACCGGTGTGGCAGACGTTGCCGTCGCCGTTTCGGGTGACCTTCAGCAGCACCGTGTCGTCGTCGCAGTCGACGAGGATCTCCCGCACGGAGAGGGTGTTGCCCGACGTCTCCCCCTTCATCCACAGCTTGCCGCGGGTGCGGCTGAAGAAGGTGGCGAAGCCCGAGCGGCGGGTGAGGTCCAGCGCCTCCTGGTTCATGAAGCCGACCATCAGGACCTCGTTGCTCGAGGCGTCCTGTATGACGGCGGGGATGAGTCCGTCCAGTTTCGAGAAGTCCATGTCGTGTCCTGCCGCGCGCCGGCGCCCGGGCCGGTGCGCGGATCGCTGTTGTCCGACGGGCCTCCAAAAAAAAAGCCCCGCCGGGGTTGTCGGCGGGGCGCGGTCGCATGCGTTGGCGGTGATGGGCGGTCCAGCTACCTCACATGCAGATCCGCAGCCCCGCCCCGGTGGACGGTGGGCTGCGCCGTGTGGTGACCGTGCCGCAGCATCATGATCTGAAGTACCCTAGCCGACGCGGTCCGGCGTGTCAAATCGGCGCCGGCCCGGGCGGCGCCGGCCGGCGGCCCCCCGCGGGGCCCGGGAAATCGGTGTGGTGAAGCGCGATGCCTGAGAACGCCGGGACCGGTGGCGGACGATGGGTGGCCCTCCACACGGTCAACGTCCGCGTCTGTCACTGGATCAACGTCGTCGCCGGCGCCTACCTGCTGCTGAGCGGCATCCACATCTTCCTCGACTTTCCCGAGCTCTACTGGGGCCATACCGGCTACCAGGGCTACCCGGCGATCTTCCGGCTCGCCGACTGGGGCATCTCGTGGGACGAGGCGGGGGCGATGGGGGACCGCCGGTGGGGGCGGAACTACCATTTCACCTTCGCGTGGGTCTTTCTCGTGAACGGGCTCGTCTACGTCGGCTGGAATCTCGCGACCGGCCGCTTCCGCCAGCGCCTCGTGCCGCGCCGGGGCGAGCTCACCGCCGCAAGCCTCGGGCGCGAGCTGCGCGCGCATCTCCCGTGGCGCCCCCGCGCGCGCGCCGCCGCGACCAGCTACGGGGTGCTGCAGAAGCTCTCCTATCTCCTCCTGCTCCTGGTCTACGTGCCCCTGATGACGCTGACGGGGCTCGCGCAGTCGCCCGGCTTCACGGCGGCGATGCCGTGGCTGCTCGACATGTTCGGCGGCCGCCAGTCGGCGCGGACCCTGCACACCGTCGGCACCGTGGTCTTCGTCCTCTTCGTCGTCGTGCACGTGCTGGAGGTGGTGGCGGCCGGCGCCGTCAACCGCGTCCGTGCGATGATCACCGGCAAGCTCCGGTTGCCCGCGGAGGAGTCATGAGCACGCCGATAGCCGCCCCGCGTTGGATCGCCCGCCCCCGTACCCTCTCCCGGCGCCGCCTGCTGGCGCAGGTGCCCGCCCTCGGCGGGTTGCTCGCCGCGGGATGCTCGCGCGACGCGTACGTGCCGCCCCGCGTCCGCGGCGGCCTCGTCGGCGCCGCCGACGTGCTCACCATGAGCACCAACCGCCTGCTGCTCCGCGACCAGCCGCTCGCCCGCGAGTACGGCCCCGAGGACATCGCCCCCGAGTTTCCGACCTGGGGCCAGACCAACCCCGAGGACGAGGCCTACCAGCGCCACCGGCGGGAAGGGTTCCGCGACTGGCGCCTGCCGGTGGGCGGGCTCGTCGGGCGCCCGACGTCGTTCTCGCTCGACGACATCAGGCGGCTGCCCGCGCGCACCCAGATCACCGCCCACGTCTGCGAGCAGGGCTGGTCGGCCATCGCCGAGTGGACCGGCACGCCCCTGCTGCGAGTGCTCGAGGCGGCGGGCGGCCTGAAGCCGGAGGCGCGCTACGTGATGCTCGACACCGTCGACGGCTGGTACGAGGGCATCGACCTGTTCGAGGTCGTGCATCCGCAGACCATCCTCGCCTACCGCCTCAACGGCGGCGACCTGCCGGTCGGCAACGGCGCGCCGCTGCGGCTGCGCGTCGAGCGCCAGTGCGGCTACAAGAACCTGAAGTTCCTGAAGTCCATCCGGGCCGTGGACTCGATGGCCGGCTTCGGCCGGGGCACCGGCGGCATCAACTCCGACTGGGGATTCCACTGGTACGCCGGCGTGTAGCTGCCAGCGGTCGCGTTCCCGCCGGACTCGACCGTCGCCGGGCGGCGCGTGGGCAGGCACCGTCGCTCGGCGAAACTCGACCGTCGCCGGATGGCGCATGGGCAGGCACCGTCGCTCGGCGAAGCCCGGGACGACGCCGGCCGGGGCCGCCGTCGGCGCTCGTACGGCTGAGGCGCTCGCGCGGCTGCTCCCGGCTCGAAGCGGCCGGCCTCACCCGTGTACCGCGGCGGACACGCCTCCGTGACACGAGTGGCGGTGCTCGCACAATGGACGGTTTGCCGATAGACTTAGGGGCTTGCTCCGGGGAGGGCAGGCGTCCACGGGGGTCGGCGAGGCGGGCTCGCGGGTAGCAGGTCATCGGATCGGGTTGAACGGCTCCATGAACGACGAGATACCGCGCGCGCCGGGACATCGAAGCGGATCGGACCCGTCGCCGACGCGTGCGGCCGGTGCCGGCGTGCGGGTGCGGGCGCTCGCGATGGCCGTCGCCGTCGCCGGACTCGCCGCCGCGGCGCCGTCGGCGGCCGGGCAGCCAAAGCCCACTGTGGTGGTCGCGCCGTTCGCGAACGTGAGCCGGCAGCCCGCCGACGACTGGATCGGCGCGGGCATCGCCGACACGATCGCCATCGATCTGCAGGACGCCGGACTCGAGGTCGTGCCGGACCAGGCCGTCGAGCCGAAACGCCTCGGCCACCGCGGCGGCCCGCGCGGAGCGTTCGACCCGGCCGCCACCCTCGACGCCTATCGCCGGCAGGGGGTCGCGTGGATGATCGACGGCACCCTGCAGCGAGTCGGGGACGCCCTGCGCGTGACCACCCGGATCGTCGACGTCGCGACCGGCGCGGTGGAGTTCGGCACCCGGGTCGACGGCACCCTGTCCGACCTCTTCGACGTCCAGGACGAGGTGGCGGCGGTGCTCGCGGACCGGCTCTCGGGGGGCGTGGCCGGGTCCGTCGCCGCGGGCCGAGACGTGCCGGCCGGGTCCGCGTCCAGGCTCACGCCGGCTCGTACGGGGCCTGCCCGTCCGGCGCCGGCGTCCCGGAACGCGCCGGCCCCGCTGGTCGCCGCCGCGGTTCCTCCCTCGGTCGCAGAGTCTCGGCCCTTCGTACCCGGGCTTCGGCCCAGGGCCCCCGAGCTTCGGCCCGCGGCGCCCGCGGCCGGGTCCGAGCAGCCCGTCAGCGGCGCCCTGGCCTTCGGATCGTCTCCCGCCGGCGGGTCTGCGCCGCCCCCGGACGCCGGCCCGCGCCGGCGCCGGACCGGCGGCGGGGGCGGGGGGTTCGCGCCGACCCCGCTGGGCCGTCCTACCACGGTCATCGGGCGGACGAACAACCCGCCGGAGATCGACGGCCGGCTCGACGACTCGGTCTGGGAGACCGCCACCCACATCACCGACTTCGTCCAGATCGCGCCGGTCGAGGGCGCGCCGGGAACGGAGGAGACCGAGGTGTGGATGGCCTACGACAGCGACCATCTCTACTTCGCCTTCTACGCCCACTACACGCGGCCCGAGACCATGCGCATCAACCGGGCCGACCGCGAGGAGATACGCGGCGACGACCGCATGGCGATCCTGTTCGATCCGTTCCTCGACCAGCAGCGCGCCTACCAGTTCGAGGTGAACGGCTACGGGGTGCAGGCCGACTCGCTCGTGAACGCCGACGGCAGCACCGGCTTCTCGCGGTCGAGCGGGAGCGGGTCGGCGAGCCGGGGCAGCGGTCCGCGGCGCAGCGGCGGCAGCGGCATGAGCAGCTCGGGGCAGTTCGGCATCCGCGGCGACGACTCGTGGAACGCGCTGTTCGACAGCGGCGGCCAGGTCGTCGCCGACGGCTGGACGGCGGAGATGCGGATTCCGTTCAAGAGCCTGCGGTATCCGTCCCGCGCGGCGGGGGTGGGCCACCGGTGGGGGTTCCAGATCACCCGGGTCATCCGCGACAAGTCCGAGGCGCAGTCGTGGTCGCCGATCTCGCGGGGCGTGGCCGGCCAGCTCACGCAGTTCGGCACCCTCGAGGGCCTGTCCGACATGTCCCTGAGCCGCAACCTCGAGCTCCTGCCCGAGGTGACCGGGTTCAGGCTCGGCTCGCTCGACACCGGCAGCGGCGAGTACTCCACCGACGACCCGACGGGCGAGCTGGGGTTCGGCGTCAAGTACGGCATCACGCCGAACCTGACCGCGGACATGACCTACAACCCCGACTTCTCCCAGATCGAGTCGGACCGGCCGCAGATCGAGACCAACCAGCGGTTCGCGCTGTTCTATCCCGAGCAGCGCCCGTTCTTCCTCGAGGGGCAGGAGATCTTCCAGACCGCGACGCCGCTCACCTTGGTCCACACCCGCACCATCATCGATCCCCGCTTCGGCGGCAAGCTGACCGGCAAGGTCGGCCAGACCACGCTCGGGGTCGTGGTGGCCGACGACGAGGCGGCGGGCCGTCTCGACGACAGCGCGCACCCACAGTACGGGACCAGCGCGCAGACCGTCCTCGGACGCGCCCGCTACGACTTCTACGCCGAGTCGTATCTCGGCGCGATCATGACGGCGCGGGAGTTCGGCGCCGACCACAACCGGGTGGCCGGCATCGACGGGCGCTTCCGGTTGGGCCGGACCCACCGCGTCAGCTTCCTCGCGGCGGGCTCCGAGACCGAGGACGAGACCCTCGGCTCGCTCTCCGGGGGGGTGTTCGAGGCCGATTTCTCGAAGCAGGGGCGCAACGTCAGCTACAACGTCGCCCACAGCCGCATCGATCCGGGCTTCCTCACCAGCACCGGCTTCCTGCCCCGCGTCGACCTCCAGCAGACCAGCGGCACCGCGTCGTACCGCTGGTGGCCCGAGTCGACCCTGATGACGTGGGGCCCCTCGGTGACCTACCTGCGCCTCTACGACCACGGGGGCACGCTGCAGGACGAGCAGCTTCAGGGCACCGCGAGCTTCTCGTTCCGCAACAACATGGCCATCACCGGCATGGTCAACCGCGACCTCGAGCGCTACGGGGCGATCGACTTCCGGAAGACCGGCTTCGGCTTCTTCGGGGTCATGAGCGCGCGCATCCTCTCGATCTACGGCGGCTACAACTGGGGCGACGGCATCCTCTACGACAGCGACAGCCCCTACCTCGGCTGGTCGACCGTCGGCAACGTCAACTTCCGCTTCCAGCCCACGTCCCGGCTGCGGACCGAGTTCAACATGGTGTCGAGCGACTTCGTCGAGCCGATCTCGCAGACCGACATCTTCAACGTCAAGATCTTCCGCACCCGCACCACCTACCAGTTCACCGACCGGCTGCTCGCCCGCTACATCATGGAGCACAACACGGCGGCCGCGACCCTGGGCAACAACGTGCTCTTCACCTACCGGGTGAACGCCGGCACCGTGATCTTCCTCGGCTACGACGACCGCTACCGGCAGGGCATGCTCATCGACAGCCTGCTGTTCCCGACCACCGAGATGCTGCGGACGAACCGCGCGTTCTTCGGCAAGATCTCGTATCTGTTCCGTTACTGATCCTCACGCCGCCCATCCACTTGTTCCAGGTCTTGTCACGCTCCGCGGCCGGCGCCGTCCGCCGCGGTCGAGCGGCATCGGAGGCGGCCACCGGGCCGCCGCGCCGCCGAGGGGGCCCCATGAGCGAATCGGATCCCGGCATCACCCTCGGCATCGAGGAAGAGTTCTTTCTCGTCAATCCCGAGACGCGCGACCTGCTGTCCGATCCGGACCGGCGCATCTTCGAGGCGTGCGAGCGGAACCGCGGATCGCACAACGCGGTGCCCGAGTTCCTCCGTTCGCAGATCGAGACCGGCACGAAGGTCTGCCGGACGGTGGACGAGGCGCGCGAGGCGCTGCGCGAGACCCGCCGCCTGGTCATCGAGGCGGCGTCCGAGTACGGCGCGTCGGTGATGGCCGCCTCGACGCACCCGTTCGCGGCCTGGCGGGCGCAGATGGTCAACCCCGAAGCAGCGCTACGAGCGCTTCGTGGTCACGTTCCAGGAGAGCCTGCGGCGCCTCGTCGTCGGCGGCATGCACATCCACGCCGGCTTCGGCGACCCCGACTCGCGCATCCGGGTCATGACCGCGCTCCGGCGTTATCTCCCCCTGCTGCACGCGCTGTCGACCTCGTCGCCGTTCACGGGCGGCCGCGAGACCGGATTCAAGAGCTACCGGCTGACCATCATGGGTGCGATCCCGCGCACCAACCTGCCCGGCCCGCTGTCGACCCGCGCCGACTACGACCGGCTGGTGGGGGCCTATCAGCGCATGAAGTTCATCGAGAGCGCGAGCGAGCTGTGGTGGGACATCCGTCCCTCGGAGGCCTTTCCCACCGTGGAGATGCGGATCTGCGACACCTGCCCGCGTATCGACGACGCGGTGAGCATCGCGGCGCTGTACTCGTCGCTCGTCCGGCGTCTCACGCGACTCGATCGCGAAGGCCGGCTGCCCCCCGAGCCGCCCACGGAGATCATCGCCGAGAACCGGTGGCTCGCGCAGCGCTACGGCGTGCTCGCGTTCTTCGGCAACGAGGGGAGCGAAGGCCGGGTGGACATCGAGGAGTACGCCGCCTTCGTCGTGGAGCAGCTCGCCGACGACGCCCGCGCCCTGGGCTGCGAGCCGGAGCTGCGCCGCGTGCTCGAGATCATCCGCGACGGCACCGGCGCCGACCGGCAGATAGACCACTTCCGCCTCCGCCGGCTGGAGGGCGACACCGAGGAGGAGGCGTTGCGGTCCGTCGTCGATCTGGTGGTTGCCGAGACGCGGGAGGGCATGACGGCGGGCGCGTAGCGCCTCCCCGTTCCCCCGTTCACCGCTTCCGGTTCCCGTGCGCGGGGGACGGTGCTCCGAGCGGCAGCGCGGTCGACGCCTTCACCTCGTTGACGACGATGCTCGTGTGGATGCGGTCGACCCCGTCGATCCGCATCAGTCCCTCGAAGAGCACCGTCTCGAGCGCCTTGTGGTTCGGCACCACGATCTTGATCAGGTAGTCCGACTCCCCCGTCAGGTAGTGGCACTCGAGGACCTCGGGAATCGCCTGCACCTCGTCGCGGAAGCGCGCGACGCAGTCGGGCCGGTGGTGGGCCAGCTTGACCTCGACGAAGCAGAGCAGGTCCAGGCCGACCGCCTCGCGGTCGACGAGCGTCGTGTACCCCCGGATGACGCCCACCGCCTCCAGCCGCCGCATCCGCCGCTGGAGGCCCGGGGGCGACAGGCCCAGCCGTCTCGCGAGCTCGACGCTCGTCGCCCGGCCGTGCCGTTGCAGCAGCCCCAGGAGCCGGCGATCGAGGTCGTCGAGCCGCGGCGGCCAGTCGCCGCCCCGCGTCCCCGTTGCCCGCCGTCCCTGCGTTTTCGCCTGGCCGTTCATCGATGAAGTGCCCGGGTTGTTTTGTTTTTCAGTCGCCATGGCTTTGTAGATTTATAAAACAAACAGTTAACGCATAACTTAGACTTTAGTCGTTGAATGATATCAGAAAATGTTGCTATCGTGAGTACATGCCAGTCGCCACCGTCGATCGCCCGGAGAGCATCGCCGCCGTCATCCCGCCGTCGGGAATGGCCCGCTCGCGTCTCCGCGAGCTCGCGCTGCTGCCGCCGCGGCCCGGCTTCGTGTCGCTCGCCGGGGGTCTTCCCGCCCCCGAGCTGATACCGCGCGCCGCGTACGCGCGGGCCCTCGCGGACATCCTGACCGCCGACCCCGCCGCGATGCAGTACGGCCCGCCGCACGAGCCGCTCCGCGAGCGCATCGTCGAGCTGATGCGCGAGCGGGGCATCGACTGCGACCCCCGGCAGGTGCTGCTGACGTCGGGGGCCCAGCAGGCGCTGAGCCTCGCCGCCCGGTTGCTGATGGCGCCGGGGGCCGACGTGCTCACCGAGGAGCACGTCTACGCCGGCCTGAGCCAGGCGCTCATGCCGTACCGGCCGTCCGTCCTGACCGTCCGCACCGACCGCGACACCGGCATGGACGTCGACGGCGTGCGGGCGCGGCTGGCCCGGGGGGCGCGGCCCGCGTTCATCTACGCGATGGCCGACACCCACAACCCGTGCGGCGTCCGCCTCGGCCGCGAGCAGCGCCGGGGGCTCGTCGCGCTGGCGCGCCGGTTCGGCGTCCCCGTCGTTGAGGACGACACCTACGGGCTCCTGCGCTACGACGGGGACTGGCTGCCCGCCCTGCGCGCGCTCGATCCCGAGTGGGTCGTCTACGCCGGCAGCTTCTCGAAGATCCTCGCGCCCGCGCTGCGCCTCGGCTGGCTCGTGCTGCCGCCGCGCCTCGCGGCCGGGGCCGGGGTCCTCAAGGAGGCGGCCGACCTGGAGTGCTCGGCCCTCACCCAGCGCGCGGTGGCGCGGCTGCTCGGTCACGGGTTCGCGGGCCATCTCGACCGCCTCCGCGCGGCCTACCGGCGCCGGCGCGATGTCCTGCTCGCAGCCCTGCGCGACCACTTCCCCGAGGGCCCCCGGTGGACGAGCCCCCCCGGCGGCTTCTTCGTGTGGGTCGAGCTGCCGCCTGGGCTCGACGCCGACCGCGTTTGCGACGAGGCGCTGACCGAGGCCCATGTCGCCGTCGTCCCGGGATCCGCCTTCGCGGCGGCCGCGGGGGCGCCCGCGAACCGGCTGCGCCTGAGCTTCTCGAGCGCCCCGCCCGACGACATCCGGGCCGCCGTCGCCCGCCTCGGAGAGCTGCTCCATCGGAGACTGCAAGATGCCTGACCGTTTCCCATCCGCCGCATCGACCACAACGAGCTCTACCGGAGACCGCAAAATGCCTGACCGCTTCCCCATCCGCCGCATCGACCACATCGAGCTCTACGTCGGGAACGCCCGGCAGGCGGCCGCGTTCTACCGGCACGCGTTCGGCTTCCGCGTCGCCGCCTACCGCGGCCTCGAGACGGGATGCCGCGACGCGACCTCGTACGTTCTGGAGTGCCGGGCGATCCGCATCGTGCTGACGAGCGGCCTCGCCCCCGGCCACCCCGCGGCCCGGTTCGCGCACGCGCACGGCGACGGGGTGGCGGTCATCGCCCTCGAGGTGCCCGACGCCGCGTTCGCCTTCGCCGAGGCGCGCCGGCGCGGCGCCGCCGGTGCCGCCGGCTTCGCCGAGGAGCGCGACGCGCACGGGGTGTTCCGGTCCGCGGCCGTCCACGCCTACGGCGACACCGTGATCCGCTTCGTCGAGCGGCGCGGCTACGACGGCGTCTTCGCCCCGGGGTTCGAGCCGCACGGCGGACCCGAGGTGCCGGCGGACGACGTCGGCCTCGCCGCCGTCGACCACGTCGTGGCCAACGTGGAGCCGGGCGAGATGGACCGCTGGGTGCGGTTCTTCGCGGAGACGATGGGGTTCAGCGAGCTGCTGCACTTCGACGACGAGGCCATCTCCACCGAGTACTCGGCCCTGATGTCGAAGGTCATGCAGGACGGCGCGGGCCGCATCAAGTTCCCCATCAACGAGCCCGCGGCGGGCCGCCGCAAGTCGCAGGTCGCCGAGTATCTCGACTACTTCGGGGGCCCCGGCGTGCAGCACGTCGCGCTCGCGACCCGCGACATCGTGGAGACCGTCTCGCGGATGCGCGCGCGCGGCCTCGCGTTCCTGCCCGTGCCCGACGCGTATTACGACGACCTCGGGGCGCGCGTCCCCGCCGTCGCGCCGTACGTCGGCGAGCTCGCCCGCCTCGGCATCCTCGCCGACCGCGACGAGGACGGGTACCTGCTGCAGGTCTTCACCCAGCCCGTCCAGGACCGGCCGACGCTCTTCTTCGAGGTCATCGAGCGGCGCGGAGCCAAGGGCTTCGGGCAGGGCAACTTCAAGTCGCTCTTCGAGGCGATCGAGCGCGAGCAGGCGCGCCGCGGCAACCTCGTCGAGGCGAAGGCGTCGTGAGCCGCCGCCTGAAGCGGGGACCAGCGCGCCGAGAGGGAGGAACACCATGACCGGCAGGGACTTCGACACGTTCAAGGACACCGTCGACCGCGAGCTCATGCGCCACCCGGTGGTGACGGACAACGCCTACACCGCGTGGTTCGCCGGGGGCCGCGTTCCCCTCGACCACCTGCGCCACTTCACCGTGCAGTTCTCGGTGTTCTCCAACCAGTTCCTGCTCGCCGCCCTCAACCGCGTCATCAATGCCGGCACGCTGGAGGCGGCGCGCGAGAGCAAGGAGATACTGCTGAACGAGCTCGGCGTCATCTATGCCGACGGGGGGCGCGCGTCCGACGGGGGGCGCGCGTCCGACGGGGGGCGCAGGTCCGACGCCGTGGGCGTGCGCGCCGGCGTGGGGCCCGCCAACGCCGACCGCGAGGGCGACCCCGCGCTGGTGTCGACCACCGGCACCGTCGACGGCGGCACGTTCCGTTTCCGCGCCGCTCACTACGAGTGGCTGCTCCGGTTCGGCGCCGCCCTCGGCCTGGGGTTCGGCGACATGGGCCAGCGCCGCCACGGCGACCCGAGCACCCTGTTCTTCTGCGACGAGCTGTTCCGGCTCTACGGCAGCGCCGACTACAACGAGGCGATGGGGGCCTCCTTCGCGGTCGAGAACTGGGCCGCCGCCGGTTTCTGGAAGGAGCTGATCCGGGGGCTTGAGCGCGTCAAGGCCGAGCGGGTCCCGGCCCTGCCCCTGGCCTTCTTCACTTGGCACGACCGGCTCGAGGAGAACCACCGCGAACACGTCTGGCACGAGCTGCGGGCGTGCCACGACTCGCCCGCGTTCGAGGGCGACGCGTTCATCGCCGCCGGGGTGACCATGCTCGATGCGGTGGGGGCGTTCTGGGACGGCCTCTACGACGCGCGGTCGCGGGACACGGGGGCGGGCCTGCTGGCGACCGCGTAAAGGCCGGGGACGGGACGGCCGAAACCACACTGAACGGTTTCCATGTCCCTGCACCCGGCCTTCCCGGCGCCCGGGCGTGCGCCGCGCCCGGCCGGCGGGCTGTCCATCGGCGAGCTGAACGAGCGGTCGCTGCACCGGGCCCTGAAGGCGCGCTACGCCGTCGCCGGCGGTGTGACCGAGCAGGCCGTCGACGGCTTCGTCGCGGATGTGGTGGCCGGCGGCCGCGTCGTCGAGATTCACACCGGCAACTTCGGGCCGCTCAGGCGCAAGCTGCCGCGGCTGCTCGAGCGGCACCCGGTCACCCTGGTGCATCCCGTCGCCCGGGACCGTTACATCGTCAAGGTGTCGGCCGACCCGACCGTGCCCCCGACCCGCCGCAGGTCCCCGAAGCACGGCTCGGTCTTTCAGGTCTTCCCGGCGCTGGCCGGCATCCCCGCGTTGCTCGCGCATCCCAACCTGACGCTCGAGGTCGTGATGACCGTCGAGGAGGAAGTCCGCGCGCTGAACGGACGCGGCAGTTGGCGCCGCCGGGGTTGGGGCATCCTGGACCGGCGGCTCGTGGACGTCGTCGAGACGATCGCCGTGTCGACCATGGCCGACCTGTTCTCCCGGCTCGACGCCGACCTGCCCGAGCGGTTCACGACCCGCGACGTCGCGGCGGCCATGAAGTCGCCGCGACGCCTCGGCCAACTGGCCGCGTTCTGCTTCCGGGAGGGCGGCGTCGCCGAGGTCTGCGGAAAGGAAGGCAACGCCCTGGTCTATCGGCGCGTCAGTTGACGTTGGCCGCGCCGGCCGGCATGACCTTGAGGATTGCCGGTCGTTGGTCGGCAACCGCAGACGGGCTGCGATCGGGAGCGTGGGAATCCCGTAGCGGTCAACGTCACCGGTTGTCGCGCCCTGGTTTGCGTTGACCCCAGCCGCCCAGCCAACGGCTGACCTGCGCAGCGGTCGGCAGTGCGGCGGCAACCGCGGGGATCGGGACGCTGTGGTGAAGCCCCGGCCGGCGGCCGACCATGACCGAAACCTTCGCGCCCGGGTCAGCGGTGGCGTTCGAGCCAAGCGCGCAGCCGCGCCGCCTCCTCGGCCGCGGCGGGGTCGCCTTCCACCTGATGGAGCCGGGTGCGGACCACGAACAGGTCCATGTCCTTCTCGCTCGGCGGCGCCTCGCGCTCGACGATCTCCCGCACCTTGCGCGGGAAGAAGCTGCCCCAGTCGGGCCGGCGGCCGTCCACGTCGGTGAAGCCGTACTCCTTCGCCAGCCCCCAGCTCGAGAACAGGCCGCCGCTCCTGGCCCCGACGTCGGGGTCGGCGGCCAGCGCCGCCACCGCCCGCCCGACGTAGCACGGTGTCTCCGACTCGGCGAAGTAGGGGTCGTCGGCGATCGCGTCCCGCCAGCTCGCCTCGGTGACCCCGCAGTGGTCGAGCACCGCCTCGGACCGCATCAGGCCCGGGGTGAGGGCCAGGGCGGTGACGCCGTGCGCGTGCAGGTCGGCCGCCATCGCGTAGGCGAGCCGGATGACCGCGTTCTTCGCGAGGTCGTAAAAGAGGTTGCCGCGGTAACCGAGCGTGTCGCCGTCGGTGACCTCGACGACGAGCCCCGCGTTGCGCTCGACCATGAGGGGTACGCCGTGCCGGCTCGTGACGATGTGGCTGTGGACCGCCCGTTCGAGCAGCTCGAGCCCCCGCGCGGTGGAGAGCTCCCAGAACGGCTTGCCCCACTCTGTCAGGGCGTCGCCGCCCCAGACGTCGTTGACCAGCACGTCGAGCCGGCCCTGTTCCTCGCGGACGCGGGCGAAGAGCCGCTCGACCTCGGTCTCGACGGTGTGATCGGTCCGCACCGCCATGCCGCGGCCCCCCCCCGCCGTCACCAGCTCCGCCGTCTCCTCGATGGTCTCGGGCCGCCCCGCGGTGGCGGGCCGCCCCCGCACGCTGCGGCCGGTGCAGTAGACGGTGGCGCCGGCCGCCCCCAGCATGCGGGCGATGCCGCGCCCGGCCCCGCGGGTGGCGCCGGCGACGACGGCGACCTGGTTCAGCAGGGGTTGGTCAGGCAACTGCGCTCTCGGGTCGGGGTTCCGTCGTCAGTGCGCCGATTCTACGAAGGGTCTCTGGCCCGCCCATCGTCGCCCGCGGCTCCGCTGGGCGCCCAACCAACCCCTCCAGGAGTCGGCGCCTTTCTACGCGCAGACGCCTGCGACGCCTGAGGCGGCTCAACCTTCCCGCTACAGCCTCAGCAAGGGAATGTCGGGCGATTCGGGGCGCGGGCCGAGCGTCCGGGTCACGCAGTCGGCCACCAGGTCGAGCTGTTCCATGACGACCTGGCCGACCAGCGCGTCGGTGCCCGCCGGAACGACGACGCAGTTGACGGGCATCCAGCGCTCGCCGATGCTGACGGTCACGGGGCCGGCGACCGGCCGCTCGCCCCGGCGTCCGTCGGCATAGGCGCACGCGACGCTGCCCACGACCTCCACGCCGAGCCGTTCCACGATGTCCTCGGGCAGCGCGAGCATCACCGCGCCGGTATCGGCGACGGCCTTCACGGTAGCGCGCCGGATGTCGGCCTCTTGCAGATGCCCCGCCTTGGCCAACTCGCGATCCCCCACGTTCTCCAGCCCGACGTCGACGACGATTTCGCCCATCGCGGATCTCCTTCTCCACTCTACCGCAAGACTCGAACACGGCACGGTCGCCACACGTCCGTGACCGCCCGACGGCGAGACGCGGGCGCGTGAGCCGTCAGACCAAGCGCTCCTGCGACCGCAGAGCGGGCGCCGTCCGCAACCAACGTTACCCAACGTGACTACCCCAACGTGACCTGCCGAATCGGCTCGCGCAGACACGCTCGAACGCCCCGAGCATCAGAGCCGCGCTGTCGAAGGCTGCGAGCCGCGAGTTTCCTGGGGAGGCACGCGGAGAACTTGAGCGAATCCACGGCATCGTCCGCGATCGGAAAGACACCAGCCGTCGCGTCGCTGGGCGCGCGGTGAAGTTGCAACTTCAGTTCCTCGGTGCCGACGCCATCCCGGAGTCGGATCGAGAGGTTGTCCTCCCTCGCGGTGGGGGCACGAAGCGGTCCAGACAGCTCACCGAGGACGGTGTTCGCCAGAAGTCCGGCAAACGTCCACCAGCGGTTCGCCCCGGTCCGGTCGCGAACCACCGCGGTGTCCGTGGCGTCGACCCACGAGAAGTCCTGTCGGATCTCGTCGAGCCTGATCCGAGCACGCTGGCTGGCCTCGACGCCGAGCGATCCCTCGGCAAGGACCCGCCGGATGGCGCGGCAGAGGTCGAAGGACAGTGGGATTCCCGGTCCGATCCAGCGGGAGCGCCCCTTCTCGGTGGTGGTCTTCACGTAGGCGATGCGGCGGTTCCAGTCGACGTGCGACACTTCCCAGCTTCGGCCCGCGAGCAGCAGCACGACCGGACCGCCGCGGCGGACCTGAAACGAGAGCGGATGCACGAGGCCGAGCTCCGTCCGGCCATGCCGCACGGAGAAGAGCGGCTCGCTGGTGAACACCGACATGAGCTCCATGAAGTGCCGGCGGCCGAAGGCGCGCTCTCCTTCGACGCCGATGGACAGCAACCCGCCTTCGTCGTACAGCATTCCGCGTGACAGCATGAACTCGATGATTCCGTCGAGATGGTCGAGCGCCATCGCGCGGAACGCGGGCATCTCTCCCAGCCACTCGCGCCACGTGGTGCGCCCGATGCGTTTTTCTTGCAAAGCCAAGGCCAGCAGTTGCTGCGCGAAGATGTGAAACGGCTCGGGCGGTGGGACGACCTGTTCCACGTAGCCGTCGAGCCAGAGTCGGAGCAGGCCCGACGCTCTCAGGAATCCGTCGTCGGACGTGGTGAGGAACAGGCAGTTCCGGGCCGTTCCGGGCCGGCGGCCGGTGCGGCCCAGCCTTTGGAGGAACGAGGCGACGGTCGCGGGCGCGTCGATCTGGATGACACGATCGAGGTCGCCGACGTCGACGCCGAGCTCGAGCGTGCTCGTGGCGACGATGACGCAGTCGCGGCTCTGCGAGAACGCCTCCTCGGCCCGCCGGCGCTCGTCGAGGGCGAGCGAGCTGTGGGAGACGAAGGTCTCGGTGCCGCATCGACGGAGCTCGGCGGACAGTGCCTCGACGCCGGCGCGGCTGTCACAGAACACGAGCCGCTTCTCGCCGCGGTGCAGCGCCGAGATCACCTTGGCCGCATTGCGGATGCTGCCGACGTGGTCGAGATGCGCACTCGCCGGGCTGGCCGCGTCGCCTCCCGGGGCGACGACCCGGCGGGGCCTTGACGAGGCGGGGGCCAGCCAATCGAGGAGCGCCCGGGGATTCCCGATGGTCGCCGAGAGGCCGAGGCGCTGGATCTCGCGCCCCGCCAGGCGGCGCACGCGCTCCAGGACGGCGAGGAGATGCCAGCCGCGGTCGTCGCCGGCGAAGGCGTGCAGCTCGTCGACGACGACGGCCTGGAGATCACGGAAGAGCATCCGCGGTTCGGATCGGCTCGAGACGAGCATCACCTCGATCGACTCCGGCGTGGTGAGCAGCAGGTCGGGCCGTTCCTCCAGGATGGCCCGCCGTCGCGCGGCGCCGACATCCCCGTGCCACCGATCGACGCGGCGTCCGACGAGGGTGCCGTAGGCCCGGAGGCGTGACTCGAGGTCGTTCAGCAGAGCCTTGATCGGGCAGATGTAGAGCACGCTCAACCCACCCCAGCCCTCGGTCAGCATGCGGGACAGCAGCGGGAACACCGCGGCCTCGGTCTTGCCGCCGGCGGTGGGCGCCAGCAACAGAGCGTGGTCGCCGTCCAGCACTGGCGGGATGGCGTGCTCCTGAAGGGGCCGAAGCGACGTCCATCCGAGTGAGTTGACGATGTGATGCTGAAGGGCGGGGTGCAGCCGGTCGAACGCGGATTCGTAGCTCACGACTCGCGGTTCACGGCTTCAACGCCGGCCTCGGGCGCGTCAGGCGCCGGAGGCGGTCAACGCCGAAATCGCCGGGACCGACGGCTTCACGGACTTCATCGTCGTGCGATGTGCATTTCCCGCATTGGCGATGCGCGGAAAATCCTTTCGCCGGAAGAGGGGGATGTACTTGCCCTTGCCGACTTCCTTGAGGATACGGGCCTCGCCGTCCTGTTCCTCGCGGTCGATGAGAGCCATCGCGCCGACGACCTTGCACTCGGCCGCGCGCGCCTCCACCACGGCTTGAAGCAGCGAACTCCCGCTCGTGACGACGTCGTCGACGATGACGACCTTCGTACGCGACTTCGGCGGATTCTCGATGAGGCGCTTCGTGCCGTGGCTCTTCGGTTCCTTGCGAACGTAGAAGCCCTGGATCGGACGTTCGCGCACGTGCGACAGCACGACCATCGCGCTGACGATCGGATCCGCGCCGAGCGTCAGCCCGCCGACGGCCTCCGGGCGCTCGGGGAACTCGTCCAGCGCGTCGAGAAAGGCCATCCCCACCAGGTAGGCGCCGTCGGCGCTCAACGTCACCGGCTTGCAGTCGAAGTAGAAGCCCGACTTGGCGCCGGTGCTGAGCGTGACCTCTCGCTTCTGCGCCGCTCGGTCTTCCAGGAGCTCTCGAAGCTCTCGGCGCGTTTCTGCTCGACTGTCGCTCATGGTTCGATATCCGGCAAGTGTTCGATGCGCCAAATTATACGCTGCTTCTGTCCAGTTGGCTCACGGCTCGAGTGCAACATCGTCCGGCGTCGTCGCGGCGCGGGCGTTCCGCTCGACCTCGGTCAACTCGCCGTCGATCAGGGTGAGGGCGTAGTCGCGCCGCGGGTCGAAGTCGGGGTGGAGGTCGATCCGATCGAGCACGTCCTGGACCAGCTTTTTCAGGAACACCCGCGGCGCGATGCCGATCCGCCCGCCCAGCCCCCCGGTGACGGCGTGGGCGAGACTGCCGAGGTACGCGTCGTCCGCCCGTTCCAGAACGCGCGTCGGCGCGGAGGCCCCTTCGGCGTAGAGATCGCGGATCTTCCGCCCGACCGCCTCGAGGCGCCCGAGGTCGAAGTTCTGCAGCCGCACCTGCGGCGCCCGCGGGTTGTCGAACCGGTGCGAGCCGGAGAAGTCCACCGACAGCCGCTGAGCGAGCGGCGGCAGGCGCTGCACGCCCTGCGGTCCCTCGAAGAACGCCGGGGTCCCCGTGATCACGAGGTAGAGGCCAGGGAAGCGGCCGGAATCGAGCTCGTCGATCACCTGCCGGAGGGCGTTCAGGCTTTTCTCGCGCACGTCACTCCGCACCCGCTGGAGCGTCTCGACCTCGTCGAGCACGACCAGGAGCCCCGAGAAGCCCGAGTCGCGCAGGATGACGAGCAGGCCTTGCAGGAAGCTGAGGGCCCCGAAGTGGTCGAGGTCGCCCTTGACGCCGGCGTACCGCTTGGCGGCGGCGCCGACGTTGGGCTGCCCGCCGATCCAGGCCAGGAGCGCCTCGGCGGTGGCGCGGTCGTGCCCGGCGGCGGCCCGTCGATAGCCGCGGAGCGCCGCCGCGAACGCGGGTGCATGGCGGGCGACCGACGCGAGACGCCGTTCCATGAGGTCGCTCGTCCGGACGAGCAACGCCTCCGCGTCGCCCTCGCCGATGAGGCCCTCGGCGAGCACGTCTTCCTCCAGGGCGTAGAACCAGTTGTCGAGGATGGACCGCAGCGCGCCCGCTTGGGTAGCCGCGGTCGAGAGCCGTTCGGTCAGCCGACGGTACACCGTCTCGAGCCGGTGCAGCGGCGTCTCCGTCTCGGAGATCTGCACCTCGGCCGCGGCGAACCCTTCGCGTTTCGCCCGCTCCTGCAGCCATCGCACGAAGAAGGTCTTCCCGCTGCCGTACTCTCCCCGAACCGCCTTGAACTTCGCGCCCCCGGCCCCGACCGACGCCAGCTCTTCGCCCACCGCCGCGTCGAACGCATCGAGCCCGACCGCGAACGCGTCGAGACTGCGGCGGGGGACGGTTCCGCGCCGCAGGGCGTCGACGATCTCGTTGCGCCGCTGAGAACTGATCCCCACGCCCATACCTGCGAGATTCGGCACCCACAATCGGGCAGGTCGTTCAGCGGGGCGGGGGAGGCGGGGCGTTGTTGATCTGCTCGGTCAGCAGTTGGGTTACGAGGCTGTCCAAGCCGCCCAGGTCGCCGGCGTCGGCTGCCTGGAGATGCTCGACGAGGGCCGGGCGGTTCTGCCGGATCAACTCCGGGAGGAGCGGGAAGCCGGGCAGTAGTCCGCCCGCCTTGAGGCAGATGACGCAGTAGCAGAGCGCCCTGGCGGTTCGGCCGTTTCCGTTGATGAAGGGGTGGATGTGGTTGAGCCGCCAGAGACAGTAGGAGGCGAGCCTCACCGGGTTGGCCGTCTCCCACCGCCGGTTGACCTCATTGACGAAATCGTCCATGAGGGTCGGCACCCGATAGTGCGCCGGCGGCGTGAACCTCCCGACGTCCACGTCGCAGGGCCGAAACTGCCCCGCATGGCTGTGCAAGCACGATATCGCGTGGTAGTTGAGCGCACAGATCAGGGTCCGCGAGATCAGCGGTAGCTGGACGGCCAGGGCGGCGGCGATGATCGACTCCAGGAAATCGTACTGTCGAGTGAGGTTCTGGCGGGTCAGCACCTCGTACGCCGGTGCATTCGTCCCGCAGATCTCACTCAGGATCATCAACCCTCCCTCAGGAGTTCACGCACCTGGTCTTTCGACATGGAACCATCCGGGTACTGCCCGTAGGCCCATGAGACCCTTTGCTCGAACTTCTCCTCGGGCGTTCGGCCACGGCTCACCGCCTCCTGCAGGATCTGGTCGATGTCCTGCGGCGGCGCGTTGCTGGACTCGCTCTTGGGGGCTTTCGTCATCCGCCCGCTCCCGGTTTCGGCGCCTCGGCAAGGTTGATCTGCCAGACCGCGGGGCTCTGGTCTGTGCCCCGGCTGGGGCGGTCTTTGCCCCACGGGGTGGGCATTGGAGCCAGTCTACCACGTGGTTTCGAAGGGCAACCACGGCCTCACGACCTCTCTTGGCAGCCGCCAGGAGCCAGTCGAGGACCGGCGTCAAACCGGGTGCGTCGGGGTTGCCAGGAGACATTGCCTGGCGGACGGCGGGGGCAGGAGTCTGCATCGTTCTACGGTGCAGACTCCTGGGGCGCGGGCGCCCGAGCGTCGTCACCCACGAGACCGAATTGCGCATCGAGCAGATCGCGGTTCAGCTCGACGGTCTCGGACGATTCGTCGACCGACAGCACGGCGTAGCCGTCGACGTTCAGCACCCGGCGCAGGGCGGACACGATGCCGCCGAGCCGGAACAGTGGGACGCCGAGGCTCTCGGCCAGGGCCGAGCCCGTGAGCTTGCCGCCGCGGGCGTCGAGCGCGGCCAGGATGGCCCGGATGCGCTCGTCGGGCAATGCCGTCCGCGCCGCCTGCCTGCGTTGCTCGACGAACAGCTCCGTCTCGAAGAGGCGGTCGATCCACGTTGCCGCCGCGCGCGGCGGCTCGGGTTCCAGATCGGCGAACAGGTCTCCCGTCTCCCCCCGGGGCGTCGGGCGGCGCACCGGCGCTGGCGTTCGGGCTTCGTCCGTCCCGGCGATCGCGGGGGCGGCCGTCCCGTCCGGCGCCGGCGTTGCGGATGCGGGCGGCGCGTCCGCCCCGGTCCGCCAACGCCACCAGGCCGGCTCGTCCGGCCCGGCTTCGCGCCATCCGGCGAGCTGCCCCGTCGTCTCCGGGAGGGCGAAGACGCCGAGCGGCAGCACCACCTCCTGCGGGGTGGCGCCGCCGTGGTAGCCGTTCTTCTTCATGCCGAAGCGGACGCGCTCGCTCCACGGCGCCAGCAGGCGACCGCCCTCGGCGACGACGCGGGGACCTCGCAGCAGCACCTCGTCGTCCGCGGGGGCTCCGTCGGCGGGCCGCCAGCGCTCCGCACCCTCGGCGTCGCGGAGCGTCGTCCCGCGCTCGAGCACGTGGCCGTGGTCGCTCGCGAGCACCAAGACGCGCCCGCCGGCGCGGCACGCTTCGAGCAGCTCCTCCAGGGGGCGGATGTGCCGCGCCGTCCAGGGGACGAGCACCTGGTCGCCCTTCGCGAGGTGGTCGTCGACCGCGTTGATGACGACGCCCACGACCCGGCGGTCGGGGTCGGCGACGGCCTCGGCCACCCGGGGGGAGACCCCGGCCACGTCGGCCTCGCGGAGATCGCCCTTGTGAAAGAGTACCGGCGGCGCGCCGGGCGCGCAGGCCGAGCGCAGGCCGTCGTGTCTGGAGAAGCCGTCCTTCTCCTTCGCGGCGTTCCCGGAGGTGACCGTGCCGCACAACAGGCTCGTCCGCGACACCTCGGTCACGGTGGGCAGGGCGGCGACGACCACGGAACCTTCGGGCGCGTCCTCGGGCACGAGCCCGATCCATCCGCGCCACGTCAGGTCGTGTTCAAGCTCCCGGAAGACGGCCATGCTCATCGCGTCGACGACCAGCAGCAGCACCGGCTGCGTCCGGGCGAGGGGCGCGACGCACCGGTCGAGCACCGCCTCGACGCCGAGCAGGCTCCGCTCGTGGGGGCTGGCGCCGGGCCAGCCCGCGAGGAGCGTACCGAACTCCCGGTTCTCCTGCTGGCGGGCCTCGTCCGCCCGGTGCGCCAGGGCGGCGTACGCCTCGGCGACGGGGAGCCACGGGTCGCCGTCCCAGAGCCGCGCACGCGCGCGGTCGACGAAGCCGCCTTCACGCGCATAGCCGCGCGCGGCCTCGCCGAATGGGCGCCGGCCCCCGGCCTCGCCTCGCCGCGCTGCGAGCCAGCCGCACAGCCGCAGGGCCATCTCGACGCCGTCGGCGCGGCGCGGCTCGCCCGCGGCGAGCGCGTGGTCGAGCACCCGGTCCGCGGCGTCCCGCAACGTATCGGGCAGCGCGGTCGGTCGCAGGGCCGTCTCGACGCCGTCGCCGCAGTGCGGCTCGTCGGCGGCGAGCGCGTGGTCGGGCGTCCGGCCCGCGGCGTCTCTCCGCGTGTCGGGCAGCCGTACGGTGCCGACGAACGCGGTTAGCTCTCGCGCCAGATCAGTGAGACGTTGCTCGAGGCTCGCCCGCAGAATCCCGCTCCGTCCGGCGAGGTCCTCCGCGCCCAAGGTCCGGAGCAGGTCGTCCGCATCCGCGAGTACCGCCGCGAACGCTCCTTGCGAATCGGGTATTCCCGGCGGCCCGGCCCTCCCCGGCGAATCGGGTATTCCCGGCGTCTCGCCCGCTCCCTGCGAATCGGGCTCCCTCGGCGTGCCGGCTGCCCTCTGCGAATCGGGTTCTCCCGGTTCGGCGGAACGCGCGGGCCGTCGCCGTACGACCCGTTCGGCGGCGTCGGTCCACGCGCGGGCGAGAGCCGCGTCGAGGTCGTCGAGCTCAAGCAGCGACTCGAGCTTGCCGCGCGCCTTCGCCGCCCGTTCGTTCCCCGACTCGCCCGTATCGAACAGGACCCGCGCCACGAGGCCGACAGAGACGGCCCGGCGCCCGAGTCGTCCCGCGCACGCCAGAATCGCCCGCGACGCGCTTCCGGCGCTGTCCCCGGCCGCGGCCGCCAGCCCGTCGCGCACGGTCGGCGCCAGGGCGGCCAGGCGCTGCACCGGCTCGTCGTCGAGCGCCCACGCGAGCAGCGCCTCGGGGTCGCGCTCGCCTCGCGGGATGCCCAGGAGGCCCTCGAACAAGCCGCGCCAAGCCGTCTCCGCGTCCAGAAAACCGCTCGGCGCCGGGCGGTATCCGGCTTCCGGCTCCGCGTCGAGCAGCGCCTGTGCCGCCCACCCGTGCCGTTCGACCAGGCGCGGGTCGACGTGGCGGGCCTTGAACCGTTCCTTGACGAGCTGCCACGCGTCGATCGAGAACAGCCGCCGGCGGGCGAGCCGGGCGCGCAGGTCGTCGCCGAGCTCGGCCGGCGGCAGATCGGTCAACACCACGAGCGGCGGCCCGGTCGCCGGCAGATCGACAAGGCGTTCGCGCAGCGCGAGCACCGAGCGGCAGCGGACGACGGGGAGCTCCTCGGAACCGATTCGCAACGCCGATGGCGCCGCCGCCGATTCGTCGAGGGCCGGCAGGCCGATGCCGATGGCGCGCGCGTCCGGACAGTCTTCGCGGACCGATTCCACCTGAGCGCGTATCTGCGCCAGCGACGGGACCCCGGTCATGCGCCGTCCCTCTCCCGTCGCCGCATTTTCCAGGTGATCGCCATTCGCGCGCCCGGTTGCCTGTGCAGCAGGTCCTCGAGCTCGGCCGCGACCGCCCGTAGCCGTTCGCCGTCCAGATCGTCGCGCGACCCCTGGGCGGCGATAGGTTCTCCGCCCCCGCCCGCGTCGGTGCCGCCGCCGTCCGGTTCCCGGCCGCCCGTGCCGCCGCCGTCGGGTCGGCCGCCGCCATCACCCTGTCCGCTGGGGCCGACAGTCGTGCCGCCCTCGGCGTTTTCTCCGGTCTTTCCGGGCGTGGGAGGCACCGGCAGGCGCGCCAGCAGATTGGCGGCCCGGCTGACGAGATCGGACAGTCGGGGGGCCAGCGCCACGGCGTACTCGTCGGCGGCCAGCACCTCCGCGAGTTCGCGCCGAAGACGCTGCGCGTCGTCCGCTCGGTCATCCGCCAGCCGCGAGAGCGGCTCGAAGAGCTGCCACTGGGTCCGCGCCAGAACGTCCGCCACGTCCCCCGCCCTGGCGATGCTCGTCCCCATCGCTTCCAGAGAGGTCGCCGGCTCCAGCTCTGCGAGCTTCTCGATGCGGGCCCGGCCGCGGAGCGTGGTCAGGGACTGCACGAGGGCGCGGCTCGCGTTCGCGGTGCGGAGGCGCTTGGCGGTCTCCTGCTCGGTGGAGAAGTCTCCGAGGGAAGCGAGGCGTTCGACCAGCGCGTCGCAGGCGGCGTTCCGCTTCGTCGCGGTCTCGCCGAGCCGCTCCGCGAGGTCGCTCACGTTGCTCGCGTTGCGCAACCGCGACACCGTCAGTCCGAACACCCGTTCGGCCCGCGCGACGGCGGTGGTCCAGGCTTCCTGCGACGGCAGCGCCTCTTCGCGCAGCTCGACATCGTCGGGCAGGTCGTCGAGCCGCGCCGGCCACGGGCCTCCGTGCCGCTGGAACGCAAGATTGGCCTGATCCGCATAGACCAGAACGACGAGGTTGGCGGCGGGCGCCGGCAGCCCCATGCGTCGCGGCTGGTCCATGGCCTCGCGGAGCCTGCCGACGGTTAGGGGCTTGTCCAGCCGCTCGAAGCGGCTGAACCAGTGCCGGCCGACCACGAAGTGGGTCTCGCCCATCTCGCCGAGCCGCAGGGGGACGGCGAGATGCGTCATCGACGGGCGCAGCGGCTTGTCGATGGCGACGCGTCCCTCCGGTTCCTGCACGGCGCGCGACACCTGCTCGTGCACGCGGCGCAGCGCCGCCGTCCCCACCGGCGCGCCGAAGTCGGGGTGCGCCGGGTACTGGCTCGCGCACATCTGATCGAACAGGTTCCCGAGCGCCTCGCGCAGGTTCGCCCGCGCGGGAGGGCGGGGCTCGAACGCCGGGTCGAGCGACTGGAAGTGCTCGGCCGGGTCGAGCGATTCGTCGACCGACCCGGGATCGGGAGTCTCGACACCGTAGGCGCCCTCCAGGCAGTGGATCAGGCGCTGCCTGAGCTGGCTCTGCTGGTTCCGCAGGAGCTCGCGGGCGGACGCCTGATCGACCGGCGAGAGGTGGGCCGCGAAGTCGCGCAGCCGCTCGCCGGCCAGGACGTGTTCGATGCGGACGAGGGTGCCGAGGTCGCGCTGCGCCGGGGCGCTCAGGAACGATGGCAGCCAGACCAGCGTCCGCGCCCGCGCCTCGCGTCTGCGGAAGTTGTCGAGGCGGGCCCGATCGTCGTTCGGCGTATGGCCCGGCTCGTCGAAGGGGAAGTCGACGACCACCTTGCGTTCGTCCCCCCGCGTCGACAGCGACTCGTCGGGCAGCTCCCACACGTTGGCGAAGATCACCTCGAACCGGCGCTTCGTGCCGCGCCACGTCGCCTCGTGGTAGAGCACGAGATCGTCGCGGTCCTCGATGCCGAGCTCGTCGAACAGGATCTCGCGGACGAGGCGGCGTCGGTTGCCGGCGTTGTCGTGCCGGCCGGCGTCGGCGAGGATGCTCTCGGTGTCGACGGCCGAGAGCTGGACGGCGATGACCGGATTGGCGGGGTCGTCGCCGATGCGGACCTCCCCGACCTCGGCGGCCCAGGCGCGGCAGCGCCGCAGCACCTCGTGGCCCTCGCGACCCTCAATCGGGGTGCGTATCGACCCGTGGTTGAGGGCCGCGAGCCGCGCCGCGGTCAGGTTCTTCAGCGTGTCGACATCGGGGGCGAGGGCCGACAGCAGCAGCGTCTTGGCGAGCCTGTCGTCGGCGCGGAAGGCGCGGGCCGTGCCGTCGTCCTTCGGCCGCGCGGCGGCTTCCGCCTTCGAGATCCCGTGGCGGTTCTCGATGAGCGGCAGGAGCTTCCGCCGATAGAGGTTGCGCGCGTTCTCGAAGTGGTGGCGCGCGCTCTCGGTGAAAGGCTCGTCGCCCTCGGCCAGCGTGTCGAAGAGGTCGCCGAGGGGCACGATCTCGCCGAGGTCGAGCGTGTCCCGCCCGTCGACCAGTAGCTGCAGCATCACCTTCAGCGCCGTCCGCTCGCGCTGGAGGAGCGACGAGACCGCGACCAGGGTCTCGACCAGGGCCGGACTGAACGGGTAGACCTTGCGGAAGGCGGCGGTGTCGGCGCGCGGGGTCAGCAGCGTCTCGAAGACTTCCCGGCGCACCTTCTCCGTCTGTGCGTAGGCGTCGTCGATCTCCCGCCGCGCCGCCTCGCTCCGCGGGCACAGCAGTCGGCGCGCGGCTATCTCGGGCAGGTTGCGGTCTTCCAGCGTGATGCGTTCGAACCGGGCCTCCCACCACTGCAGCACGTCGGCGAAGCCGAGCTTCAGCGCGCCCGTCACCTGCTCGCCCACCAGCTCGCGCAGGTCGCGCTGGCGCGCCACGAAGCTGACGATCGGGATGGCCCGGCCCGCCGTCTCCGCCTCGACGAGCTTCGAGACCTTCGAACCCTCCTGGTTGAGGAACTCCAGGTCGGCGGCATGGGTGGCGAGCCACAGGATGAGCTCGTCGAGAAAGAGCACCAGGGCGTCGTAGCCCAGGTCGCGCGCGTGCCGCGCGATCACCGCCAACCCCTCGTCAAGGGGGACGAAATCCTCGCCGCTCCCCCGTGCCACTTTGCGGTAGCCGCTGAAGATCGAGTCGACGAGCGCGGCGACGAGCCGGCTGCGCTCCTCGGCCCCGGCCGGGGCGCCGAGCGCCGCCTCGAAGCTCGCGGCGTCCCACCGCGCCGACAGATCGCCCCAGCCGGCGGCGGTTCCGGCCGCGCCCGCCGGGGCCTCGTTCAGTTGCGAGAAGAACGCCTCGTCGCCGATCTTCGCCCGCAGGCGACGCGCGTCGTCGAAGAGCCCCGCGCTGCGGTACACGCCCGGCGTCGGCGCGTCGGGATGCAGCTCGGCGACCCGCGCCGCATAGCCCCCGAGCACCGCCGCATCGAGGCTCGGCTTGCCGATCATGTGGTAAGGCGCGAGCAGGAAGCGCCGCCCCGCGAGCCAGTCGCCGTGCTGCGTGACGACGCCCTCCAGCCCCTCGGCGGCGCGGGCCTCGGGGTGCTGCTGCAGCAGCAGGTGGAGCACCGCCATGAAGTGGCTCTTCCCGCTGCCGAAGCTCCCGTGCAGGTAGGCGGCCTTGCTCGACCCACTCTCGACCGCGGCCTCGATGAGATGGAGGGCGCGGTCGAAGGCGTCGGCGAGCTGGGGCGTCACGACATAGGTGCGGAGCGTCTCGGCCGGCCGCGCCACGCCGTCGGCGAGCCGCAGGACGAAGTCGTCGCGGTGGACCCGCGCGGGGATGTCGATGAGGTCGCGGAGGGGCGTCATGTCGCGTCGGTCCCTCGGTCCGCCGTCGCCGGCGCCTGCGGGTCGACGACATCCGTTCCCGCCTCGTCAGGTTCCGGAACGAGCGCCTCGATGCGGCCGGCCGCCCAACCGACGATGGCCGCCGCGTCTTCCATGGCCTCGTCGTATTCCTCTCTCGTTGTCGTTGCCCTTTCGTCTGCCGTGGCCGGATATCTCCCGCCGCCGCTGTAGAGCGTCAGCGTCTCTGCCTTCCGGACCCTGGCGGGAACCGCCTCTCCGATCCGTTCCATCCTGTCGAGCAGCACTCCGATATCATGCGTGTACGGAAACACTTCGCCGAGCGCGATAATCACGCCCTTGACCGCCTTCTCGGCACCCAGTTGAGCCTCGGAGCACAAGAGCCTCAGGTTCAGGCCGGGCTCGTGCTTCCCGGCGATCCTCAAGTGGTCCCGCGCTTCGTCGATCCACAGTCGTGCGGTACGCGCTTCAAGCGCTCGGCGCTGATTCATAGACCGTCCTGCCTTCCTTCAGCGCCGGGGCGATCACGAGCCAATGGGAGTCCTTGTGCCGGTCGAGGTCTTCCGGCCAGACAACCACGATGTCAACCGGCGGTCGATGTCTGGGCAGGCTGCGGTAAATCTGGGCCGCCGTTTTTCTCTGGTGACACTTGTCCTTCACGACAAGCAGGTCTAGATCGCTTGAAGACGTCATCTCACCCCGGGCGGCAGAGCCGAACAGGATGATCTTCTCGGGCGCCACCGCGTCGACGATGCTCTCGACGATGCGCCTGACCACACTGTCCAGCGGCTCTTGAGCCATCGTCGTGATTATGCCGCGCCTGCGGGCGGGGCGGCAATCGCCGCCAGGGTCTCCGTCCGGGTCACGTGGCTCTTCTCCGGCGGCCTCGCCCCGTCCCGCCGCCCGGCGGCGCCCAGTTCCAGAGCGCCTCGCGGGTCAGCGAGAGCGCCCGCACCTCGTCGTCGATGAACGCCTCGAAGTGGTCGCCCATCCCGACGTCAAAATCGGGGTCGGGCGCGTTGTGGTACTGCCGCACCCACGGCAGCAGCTCCAGCAGGGCCGCGAGGAGGGGCGCCAGCCGCTCGGGCGTCCAGCCCTCCTGCTCGCGCATCCGGTTGAAGTACTCGGCGACGGCCCGGCTCTGCTCCAGCGTGTCCCAGCCCGCCCAGGCGACGACGAGCGACGGGTCGGCGTCGCGCTCGCAGCCCGGCAGGCTGACGAAGCGCTCCTTCGGCACGTCGAGCTTGCCCCGCAGGCTCCACCAGCTGCCCTTGCGGAAGTCGGCCGGCGCATAGCGGGGCGGAACGGGGACGGCACCGACCTCGGCCGCCTTGAGCGTGGCCGCCGCTTCCGGCGTTAGGCGTTCCGGGTCGTCCGCGGGCAGGCTGGCCCGCGCGTCGATGGCGTCCTCCTTCCGCTGCAGCTCCCAGGTGTGCTGCCAAGCCGCGCGTTTGCGGAGCCCCGACGGCTTGTAGCGCAGCACCGGGAGCAGCGGGACGCACTCGTCCTCGACCAGCCGGGCCACCAGCTTCGCGATGTCGAAGTCGGCGCGGCCCGTGTACAGCCCCGCCACCTGCAGGAACTCGGCGTCGTCGCGCATCCGGTCGGCCAGCGCCGCGGCGGTCGTAAGGCGCGCCTGCGACCAGAGGCCGGGGGCTTCGAGCCGGTCGAGTAGCCAGCCCCGGAGCGCCCGCGCCTGCTGCTTCTCCCATGACTCGTCGTTCCAGCGGCGCTTGTACTCGGGCTGCTCGATGAGGGCGATGTTGGCGTTCTCCTCGATGGCGGCGATGCGCCGTCCGACGAGCGCCCGGTATGCGGCTGGCCAGCGGGCAGGAATCTCGGTGATGGGCGTCGAGCCGTGCCGCTCGAACCACTTCGTCTCGACCTCGCCGCCGGCCATCTTCCGCGCGAGGACGATCTCGAAGGCGCGCTCGCCGAGGCGGACGGGAGGTACGCTGGCGGCTTCCGCGGGGTCGTCGGGGTTGTCCGCGGCTTCTGCGGGGTCGTCGGGGTCGTCGGCGGCTCCCGCGGGGTCGGTGGCGTCAACGGTGTCGTCTCCAGCGGTAGGCAGGCAAAGGTCGTCGTCGGTCACGCCGTAGAGCCGGTAGCAGTGCCAGTCGAGCTCTTCCTGGAGGGCGATCATTTGCTCGCGGATCTCGCGGGCGCGAGCGCGGGCCGTGTCCAGTGGGCGGGCTGAGGGCGTTCCCTCTCGGAGGAGCGATACCGGAAGCAGTTGCGTGCGCGCTTTTGCAAGAGAGTCCAGTCGGTTTGCAGGTCGATGTGGCTGTGTGTCGGGCAACGGGAACTTCATGAGCTTGGTACCGTCGTGCTCCCAGAAGTCCTCGAACGGGATCGTCCGCTGGCGTGCGCCACGTTTGTCTACGGAACTTCCCTTGTTGTGAAGAACCTGCTTCATCCAGAAGCAGGCCGTGGAGCTGTTGAGCAAGCCCAACAGCCCCAGGTGGTCGTCTTCGGTGGCGTCTGCCGGCAGCTTGATTACCGGCGCCGTACGGTTGAAGACCTTGCCTCCGCGGTCGAGCACGAAGTGGTTGTGGGTCGCGACGAAGGGGAACCCGACGGAAAGGAGTGTGCGATATCGCTCTCGGAAGAACATCGAGTGCTCGAACCAACGGAGTCCGCGCTCAACGGGCGTTTGCCCGTAGTCACGGCGTTGATTGAGTGTCGTCCGGAAAAGCCAAAAGTGCGTCGCGAGGCGCTCGTCCATCCCTACCAGCACGTCCCCGGACTCCTTGTCGTAGGGGAACACCGAAGTGAGGGACGGCTCGATTGCGTAGTCACGAACGTTCTCGCCGGTCACGAGAGGGATGCAGAACTTGTCGAGTGCAAGCGTTTTCGCACCTGAAGGTTGGAGATAGAATACGTCGTCTTCGCCAGTGTGAGTAGTTCGACCGATCGTCGTGGCCAGATCGCCGAGCGTGCCAGCTACCCGATGGCCGAGCTGTTCCTTCAGCTCCGCCGCGCCACCACCGCCAATGCTCCACGGATGCGTGTCGAGGCGCTCGCGCAGCAGGTCGGAGACGCTGACGAAGTCGCCCCGGGAATCGGGCCGGTCGATCTGCGCGACGACCGCCGACCAGACCAACCCCTCCGCCGCGTTCTCTGGTATGGCCGGCTCGCCCCGGATCCCCATCACCGTGCGCACATGCCCACCGACCGGCCGGCGATGCCGCCCGAACAGAATTACGGTGGGCGTTCCGTGGCCGGGGATGTAGGCGCCGGAGGTGTCCACCACGTGGGTCAGGTCCCAGCGCGGGATGAACTTCTCGATCAGCTTCTTGCCGAACTCCCTCTTCATGAACGAGTTGGCGGTGATCATCCCCACGAAGCCCGCAGCGTCGGCGTCGCCGGCCGCCGGCGCTTGGGCGAGGTCGAAGAACCGCTCGGTGAACGGGACGGCGAGCGAGTACTTGCGATGGCACGATCCGAAGCGGTCCCGGTAGCCTTGGTTGAGCGCCTTGTCCTTCGGCGTGATGTAGGGCGGGTTGCCGACCACGGCGTGGTAGCGGCGGCCGAGGATCGCCCGCAATGCGGGGGCGTCCTCGGTGCGGTAGACGTGGCCCAGGGGGTCGTGCTCGGGGTCGAGGTACGCCTGGCGGGCGCCGGCGGTGCCGGCGCGGGGGCCATGGAGCAGGGAATCGCCGGTCGCCACGTGGAACTCGAACGCGGGTGCGTCGGCGAGGCGGCGCACGCCGGCGGAGCGGAGGGCGGCGATGCCGAGGCGGAAGCGGGCTATCGCGACCGCGAACGGGTTGAGGTCGACCCCCGCCACCTGCTCGAGGACGAGCCGGGCGCGCTCCCGCGGGTTCGTGGCGGGCTCGTGCTGTGCCCAAAGCCTGTCCAGGCGCCGGAAGGTACCCAGCAGGAAGTGTCCCGAGCCGCAGGCGGGGTCGATCAGCCGCACCGCGCGGAAACCGAACGTCTCGACCGCGGGGTCCAGGGTGCGGTCGAGGATGAACTCCTCCACGAACTCGGGTGTCTGGAGCAGCGCGTACCGCTTGCGGGCGCTCTCGGAGAGGTCCTGATAGAGGTCGCCGAGGAATCGCGTGTCCCAGGCCGGATCGGTGAAGTCGTGCGCGAGGGCGCCGGAATCGGGGTCGATGCGCTGCCACAGGCCGAGCAGCCGCCCCGCGGCGTCGCCCGAGGGAGCGCGGAAGGACTCGCCCGGCGCTTCGAGCGACCAGACGGGGTTGTGGGCCTCGTCGAAGATGCGGTCGGCGACGGGCAGCGCCGCCACCGCGCGGAAGACGTGGAGCAGGTAGTCGCGGTCGCTCCCTTCGGGGTGCGCCCGGAAGTAGAGTGTGTGCTCGTCGAGCGCCCGCCGGCGTCGGTCGCCGGGGCCCGACAGCCGCGGCGGGTCGACGAGCGCGTTGTCCTCGAGAAAGCGCACGAAGACGCAGCCGAGAATCCAGGCCACGGCCACCTGGGTCAGGTGCTCGTCGAGCCACGACTCCCAGGTCTCGGCGCTGCGTTTGCCCGCGACAGCCTCGCGGTGCACGTCCCGGAGGTGGGCCTCGAGCCGGGGCTCCTCGGCACAACGCGCCCGCAGGTCGTCCTCCAGGTCCGCCCGCAGGCGCCTCAGGTCGGCGAGCAGGCGGTCTCTGTCGATCACGGCGTCTCCTCCCCGACGCGGGGAGCAGCGAGCGTGGTCCACACGTCATGCATGGTCGTCAGTGGTCTCGGCAGTCGCGTCGTCGTTCTCTGAGGACGACGGGTTCTGTGGCGGCGCCGCTCGCCGGGCGGCGAGCCACGCGGCGGGAACGCGGGCCCATTGCGCCGCGGCGAACACGGGGACGGGCCTGCCGTCGACCATCGGACGCGACTCCTGCGCGTCGGACGGCACGAGCAGCCAGACCCCGGGAGGTCCGTCGGGGCCGCCCGCGGCGTCGCGCAGCCCGTCGATGAACGTCATCTGGTCGTAGCGGGCGAGCAGGCCGAGGCTCGTCAGCAACAGCGCGCGCGGCGCCCTGGCCAGTTCGGCGCGTACGCGCGGCAGGGCACGGTGGCCGACCAGACGCATGAGGGTGGCCCAGTCGGCGCCGCCCTGCGGCCCGCGGTCGGCGCGGAGGACGATGCCCCAATCGGCGCCGGCTTCACGGGCAGCGGCCTTCATGTGGCGGATCAGCAGCTCGTCGAGGCTGCGGGCGTCGATGGCGAACGCCGAGGCGAGGGCGCGTTCGGCGTCCGGCAGCCGGCGGGGCGGCACGGTGAGCGCGAGGAAGGCCCGGTTCTTCAGCGCGCGCTGCAACCGTTCGTCGAAGGCGTCGGTCTCGCCCCACTCCCCGGACCCCGTCTCGGCGACGCGGGCCGTGCCGCGACTGCTGCGGGCATAGCTCGTCGCAGACCCGGGCGTGACGAAGCTGCGAAGATTCAGGCAGTACGCGCCTTGGCCGTCGGCCGCGTCCGGCGTCCACTGCAGCTCGCTGCCCGCGTCGCGGAGCAGCGCGTCGAGCTCGGGGCGGTCGGGCAGGGGCGCCGCCTCGGGATAGCGCCCGGCCACGCGCTGTCGGATCTCTCCGGGGGTCAGGGTGCGGGCGCCCGCGAGGGCGCCGAGCGCGAGCCGGAGCGCGCGGTCGGCCGCCATCCCGCGCGGATACAGCTCGAGCCGGCTGGAGCGCGCGGCGTCCCGCGAAGCGGCGGCGGCGAGGGCGAGCAGCCGGTTCGGTGCCGGGGGCACGCCCCCGGCCGGCGCCGCCACTGCCTGCAGCGCCTCGATGGCCCGCGCCGGCGAGAGCAGCGGGTCGGCGCCCGACAGCTCGTCGGCGGCGCGGCCGAGGCGCTGCGCGTAGTCCGCGAGTCTCTGGCCGTCTAGGCGCGACTCGCCGCGGTCGTCGACGGCGTCGCGCGCGAGCAGGACCCCGGCGGGTCCGTCGATCCGGCGCACCGTCCAGCGCGGCGCCGCGAGATGGCGCTCGACCTCGACCGCTGCTCGCAGGCACGCCCCGGCGTGGCGCGAGCGGAGCGGCTCTTCCTGCACCGACCCGCGGCGCGCGAGGAACGTCCCGGCGAGCTCCGGCCCCGTCATCACGTTCCCGTGCGCTTCGAGCATCTCGACGACGTCGTGGCGGAGCCGGGTCAGCGCGCCGAGCTTCGTCCAGCGCCGGCGCGACCGCGCCACCGTGTGGCTGACCGCGGTCGGGGTGACCCCGAGCGCGCGGGCGACGTCGCTCTGGCTGGGCCAGGACCCTGCCGGTGGATTGCCGCGTTCTTCGACGCGCCCCGCGGCCCGTAGGGGGCGGTGAATGGCGTCGCCGTCAACGTCCTCAGGTGCGTCGCCGCGTTCTTCGACGCGCCCCGCGGCCTGTCCCGGAGTCGCGGCCGCGAGCCCCAGCAGGGCCGCCGCCAGCTCGGCGTCGCGCCGCGACTGCGCGGTGCGGCCGGCGGGCAGGAGCAGCCGCCGCAGCTCGTCCACGCTCACCCGGCCTGCGTCGTCGGGAACCTCCGCCTCGCTTCGCGTGGCGGGGACCTTGGGGGCCCCCGCCGCGTCGGGGAACCGGTCGGCGAGGCGCCGGGCCAGCTCGGTGAGCTCGCGCCGCGTCAGGTTGCCGACGCCGCGCAGGCGGTTGACCTGGATCAACGGGAACCGCAGCAGGTCGTGAACCGTGCGCACGCCCATGCGCTCGACAGCGCCCATGGCGCGGGCGCTGAGCCCCAGGGCACCGAGCAGGGTATCGAGCCGCGCCTCCTCGATCCCCGCGAACGAGGGCGCCGCACCCACGTCGGTGTCGGTTTCGGGCCGCCCGGCCGCCAGGAAGAGCTGACGCCAAGCGCGCAGCATCTCCTCGGCGTTGTCGAAGCGCTCGCGGTAGTGTCGGCGTAGCGCCTTCCGGAAGAACGCGGTCAGGTCCTCGCGGACGGCGGGCTCGAAGGCGTCGGCGTCGATGGTGGCTTCGCAGTCGAGGACGGCGGGCTCGCTCTGGCCGTCGCCCCACCGCGGCAGCGACCCCGCCGCGAGCTGGTGCAGAGTGACGGCGGCCGCGTACCGCTCGGCATGGGTATCCCAGCGGGGCGGCTTCCGCGTCTGCAGGAACGGGTCGAGGTAGTGCCGCGTTCCGGCCAGGATGTTCTCGGCCGGAGTGCGCGCCAGCGAGAAGTCGAAGAGCACGAGGTGGAGCTGGTTGCCGATCTTGGCCGCGCCGAGGTTGTCGGGCTTGATGTCGCGGTGCGGAATGCCCTTCTGCTCGAGCCAGTCGACGGTGGTCAGCAAGTCTTCGCCGAACCGTTCGAGCAGCTCCAGGTGCAGGCGGCCCTCGTCGCGCAGGCGATCGGCGAGGGTGGCGTCGCCCGCGCGGGCCATCAGCAGCCCGACGCGTTCTCCGCCCGCGCCGTCCCCGAACGGCAGCTCGTCGTGCAGCTCCACGATGTACTGATGGCGCAGCCGGCGCAGCACCTCCGCCTCGGCGCGCAGGCGGTCGTTGTGGTCGGGAGACAGCGCCACCTTGAGCACGTGCTCCCGCCCGTCGCGTTCGACGAGCAGCGCGAGCGCGGTCGAGCCCTTGCCGAGCCGCCGTTTCACGACCAGGCCGTGGCCGAGCTCGTCGCCGGGGCGTGCCATGATGGGGTCGGGCCGGACACGCTCGTCCGGCCGGGTGAGCTCTTCTTCGACCTCTTCGAGCTCCTTCAGGAACTCGCCGACGGAGCCGAGGCGGGTCGTCACCTCGGGATGCGTGGCGTACTGCACGAGAAACTGCAGGCTCTCGCCGGCGCCGTCGAGGTCGGACGAGATCTGCAGACCCTGCTCGCGCTGCAGCCGCTCGGTCATGGCGGCGAGGGTCGAGGCCGGCGGACGCCCCGAGAACAGGTGGTACGCGATGGCGCCGAGCGAGAAGACGTCGAGCTGCTCGCCCGCCGCGCCGCGCTCGGTCACCGCCTCGGGGGCCATGTAGACCCAGGTGTCGTCTTCGACGAACCCGTCGAGCCGGGTCGCTCCCATGGTGGCCGGTTCGGGCGTGCCGGCGTCGCCCGCACGCGCCCCCGTCTGCCAGTTGAAGACCTGGAGGCGCGGCGGCGCGGCCTCGGGGTCGACGACCAGGATGCTTTGCGGCGACAACGCGCGGTGAACCAGCCGCTTCGCGTGCGCGAAGCGCAGGGCTTCCGCGATCTGGCGCAGCAGGTGGAGACGCGTATCGACGTCGAGGCCGGCGGCCCGCTGGGCGAGCCAGTGGTCGAGGCGTTGCGAGCCCTCGCGGTGTTCGAAGATGAGCGCCGGCCCACGCGCGTCGTCGGTGTAGGCCTTGGCCGCGAGGATGCCCTCGTGCCGCACGTCGCGCAGGATCCGGTACTCGCGCCGGGCCGCCCGCTGCAGCGCCGCCCGCTCGTCGTCCGAGGCGGTCGGGGGAATCGCGTAGATCCTGACCCGCGCCCGCTCGCCTTCGATGGCTGTGTGACGCGCCGTCCAGTCCTGGTAGTTCGGCCCTTCGAAGAGGAGCGCGTCGATCCGGTAGTCGCCCACGCGGTGCTTGCGTTGCGAGGGGCGGATGCCGGCCTCTTGCATTGCGCGGCTGACCGCCTTGGCCATCGGCCGGTCGATACGCGCGCGCGGCGGTGTGCCGACGCTGTGCCGGGTGAGGGCGGCGACGATGCCGGGGCGCTCGTTCCGTCCCGTGCCAGCGTCGCGGCGGTGGACGTGGTTGCGCAGGTCGTCCGTGAGCCGGCAGTCGACGTCCTCGTGCGACAGGAAGATGTGGGCTTCAAGGAACGGGCTCGCCGCCTTCTTCCGCAGCGCCGGCTGGCGGCGCAGGAGCGAAACGAGCTTCTTCGCCTTGCGGTTCGCGAGCAGCAGCGGGTTGTCGACCGTCTCCGGGCGCCCGTCGCCGCGCCAGGTCCACGTGCCCTGGTCGCCTTCCACGATGCCGGGGCGGCTCTTGATCTCGACGAGGTAGAAACCCTTCGGCGTGAGGGCGAGCAGGTCGACCTCGTTGATCGAGCCGTCGTCGGCGATGAACTCGAAGTTCGCCCAGGCGCGGTACGGCTCGTGGTCGGGCAGCCGGTCGCGCACGAACGCCAGCGCGTCCCGCTCCCAGGGGAACGCCGAGTCGGTGACCGCCTGCCAGCGGGGCGAGGTTGCTTCCATGGCGTGATGTGCGCAGGGTGCCGCGAGAAATCGCGGATCGCGCGGCACGCCGAATTGTAGGCGATGCTCCGCCGCCGGCCGCCACGAGGCCCTTGATCGGGCAACCGAGGCGTCGTTCACGACAGGAGGTATGGCGGCTCAGCGCCGGCCGGCATCGAGGTGGCGGAGAACGTCGGCGGCGGGCATGCGTGTGGGGTCGGCGTCCAGGCGCTCGCGCACGCGTGCGAGCCACTGACCTACCGACGGCTTCGAGGCTACCGAGGGCTTCGACGCCAGGCGTTCGAGCACGCCGAGCAAGTACTCTTGCATCGACTTGCCGGCCAGGGCGGCGCGGGCGGCAAGCTCGTCGCGCACCGCTTCCGGGACGTTGCGCACCGTGATTTGAACGACCATGTTGTCATTATGCTGCCGTTCGAGGCGGCGTGGGCACCGCGGACAGTCTCACGTCTGAGGATCTCGGCCTCGCCGATGCGGTGATGGCCTCCGGCGGTGCGCGTGGTGCGGACCTCGCCGCGGTAGATCCAGTGCTTGCGGCCGGCGGGGACGGGTTCCGACGTGTCGGGAGAGAGCGCGTCAGCCCGAGCCTGACGGATCGTGGCTCGTTGCCTGCGTTCCGGGTTCGGACCAGTCGACGATGTCGAGGCCGTCGATTCTCGCGAAGCGTCGGATGTTCGCGGTGGCGAGCTGCGCCGGCAGGCCGAGGGCAATCGATGCGATGGCGAGGTCCATGTCCTCGATTGGCGTTCCGCGATGCTGCAAGGTGGCCTTCCAGTGTCCGAACGCCCGCGTTGCCGCCTCGGTCCAGTCGGTCCAGCGCACCGCCGTGCGCAGGCGCTCGAACTCGTTCGCGAGAAGTCGCCGGCAGCGCGATTCGGGCGGCAGGCGCGACAGGCCGAAGTGGATTTGGGCCGCGACGGGCGCGCAGAGGTGGACGGTCGACGGATCCTGCTCGCGCAAGAGCAGCAGGGCGTGCGGGCGCCGGTGCATGAACGCCGAGGCGGCGCTCGTGTCGAGGAGGAGCATCAGAACGGCGGGCGGGTGCGACTCCGTCGGGTGTTGTCGACGGCCTTCCGGAAGTCCTGTTCACCCTGCTGGAGCTCCCTCAGATCGGCGTCGCTCAGGTGATTGTTCGAGAACAGCTCCGGGGGCCAGCGAGAGAGCTCTTCGACCGCACGCCGGCATGATTCCACGATCAACCGGTTCCGACTCGTGCCCCGCTCCGCTGCGATCCGATCCAGAGTGGTCAGCAGCGCCTGAGGCAGATGAACGCTCGTGTTCGGCATGGTTCTACCCGAAACATGTTATGCCAGATCACGGCGGCGGATGGCGGACTTCATGGTCCGGTGGACCGAGGGGGAGGTGAGCGCGGCGCGGCGTGCTCGTCCCCCGGCGCCTCTTTCGCAATCATCACCTCGGTCGCCTTGATCAGCGCCGTCGCCTCGTCGCCGCGCTTCAGGCCCAGCTCGTCGACGGCGTCGCGGGTGATGACGGCGGTCAGCCACTGGTCGCCGATGCGGAGGCGCACCTGGGCGACGAGCCCTTCCCGCCGCACCTCGTCGACGATGCCCTGCAGGCGGTTGCGGCCGCTGATGCGGACGAGCACGCCGCCGGGGCGGGCGGCGCTCCCGGTGCGGTCGGGCGGCCGGCCGGTGCGGGCGAGCAGGCGTTCGACCTCGGCGTCGGCGAGGCGGTGATGCCCGCCGGCGGTGCGGGTCGTGCGGACCTCGCCCCGGTAGATCCAGTGCTTGAGGGTGGAGTAGCCGATACCGAGACGCTCTGCCGCCTGCCGCACCGTCAGCGTCGCCATTCCGCTGCCGCTCCTCCGTGCCGCGATCGCATGCCGACCGGGTATTGGTCAATGTGAATCATGCTGAATCGTTTGGTAAATCGAATCGAATCATACTATATTGCGCCGATGACTTGCGTTCGGAAGGGCCTCTGTGCCGCGGATCGGCTGCGCCGGGCCGGCCGAAGGGCAGGTGGACGCGGCCGGCGAGCGCGAGCGGCGGGACCGGGAGCACCACGGGCCGCCGCGCGCGGGGGCGGGATCGGGCGGGCAGCCGCGAGACTGGGGGCAGGCGTGGCCCCGCTCGCGTTGATCGGTCTCGTGGCCTGTGGGGGCGGCGGTGACGCGCCGCCGGACCGTGTCCGGGTGTCGGCGGCGGTGAGCCTGACGGGCCCGCTGGAGCGGTTGGCGGGTGACTTCGAGCGCGACACGGGGACGGCGGTCGAGCTGAACCTGGCCGGCTCGAGCACGCTGGCCGCGCAGATCCTGGCCGGGGCGCCGGTGGACCTGTTCGTCAGCGCCGACGAGCGCCAGTTGGACCGGGTGGCGGCGGAATCGCTGGTCGACGCCGGCACGCGCGTGGTGTTGCTGTCGAACCGGCTCGCGGTGGTGTTGCCGGTCGACGGGCCCCCGGCGCCGCACGAGCCGGTGGAGCTGCGCGAGCCGCGGTTCCGCCGCATCGCCATCGGCGACCCGGCCGGCGTGCCCGCCGGCGTCTACGCCCGCGCCTACCTGTCGTCGCTCGGCCTCTGGAACGAGCTCGCCCCCCGGGTGGTGCCGACCCGCAGCGTCCGGGCGGCGCTGGCCGTGGTCGAGGCGGGCGATGCCGACGCCGGCATCGTCTACCGCACCGACGCGCTCTCGTCCGACGAGGTCGCCGTCGCGTTCGAAGTGGCGGAGGACGAGGGGCCGGCCATCGCCTATCCGGCCGCGGTGCTCGCCGACGCCCCGAACCGGGCGGGGGCGGCGCGGTTCCTCGCCTATCTCGGGAGCGCGGCCGCCCGCGGCGCGTTCCGGCAGGCCGGCTTCATCGTCCCCAGCCCATGAACGACGTCCTCTCCGTCGCCGTGTTCACCGCGGGCATGGCCGCCCTCGCCACCGCCGTCATGCTGCCCCCCGGCCTCGCCGTCGCGTGGGTGCTGGCCCGCCGCCGCTTCCCGGGGCACGCGGTGCTCGAGACGCTGGTGTCGCTGCCCCTGGTGCTGCCGCCGGTGGCGACGGGGCTGATCCTCATCACCGTCCTGGGCCGGCGCGGCGCGCTCGGCGGGCTGCTCGAACGGTTGGGCCTCGAGGTGATGTTCACGTGGCGGGCGGTGGTGGTGGCGATGGCGGTGATGGGCCTGCCCCTGCTGGTGCGCTCGGCCCGGGCGGGGTTCGAGCAGGTGGATCGGCGCTACGAGCAGATCGCGGCGACCCTGGGGGCGCGGCCGGCGCGGGTCTTCTTCACGGTGAGCCTGCCCCTGGCCCGTCGCGGGGTGCTCGCGGGGTCGCTCCTGGGGTTCTCGCGGGCGTTGGGCGAGTTCGGGGCCACGATCATGGTGGCCGGCGCCCTCCCGGGCACCCGGACCATCGCCGTCGCCATCTACACCTACACCGAGACCGGCCAGGACGCCGCCGCCGCGGTGATGCTGGCGGTGTCGGCGGCCATCGCCTTCGGCGCCCTCCTGGCGTCGAACCGGCTGACGGCGGCGGCATGACCGGCGACTTGTCTCGGCTCCCACGTAACCCCGCTCCCGTCAGGGCGTCGAACCGGCCGATGGCGGCAGCATGACCGGCGACGCGCGGGCCCCCGGCCCCATCACCCTCGACTTCGCCCTGAATCAGGGCGACTTCGTGCTCGAGCTGCGCGAGCGCATCGACGCGCGGGTGGTCGCCCTGTTCGGCCCGTCGGGGGCCGGCAAGACGACGGTGCTCGAGTCGATCGCGGGGCTGCGGCGGCCGCGGCGCGGCGTCATCCGCATCGGGGAGCGCACCCTCTTCGACGCCGAGGCCGGGGTGGACGTGCCCTGCCATCGCCGGCGCGTCGGCTACGTGCCCCAGGACCTCGCCCTCTTCCCCCACATGAGCGTGCGCCGCAACATCCTCTACGGCGCGGGCACGGGACCGGGCGGCGAGCTCGAGCACGTCATCGACCTCCTCGAGCTCGACCCCCTGCTCGACCGCGCCGTCGCCGGCCTGTCCGGCGGCGAGCGCCAGCGCGTCGCCCTCGCCCGCGCCCTCGCCGCGTCGCCGGCCCTCCTGCTGCTCGACGAGCCCCTCGCCGCCCTCGACACCACCCTGCGCTCGCGCATCCTCCCGTACCTTGAGCGCATCCGCGACGAGCTCGCGACGCCCATGCTCTACGTGTCCCACGCCGAGGCCGAGGTCCGCGCCCTCGCTGACTGGGTGGTGGTGCTCGACGCCGGGCGCGTCCTGCGATCCGGGGCCGGGTTGTGACGTGGAAATACATGCCGGAGGCCCCGCACGTTGGCGGCGGGGCTCCAATCGCTCAGCGACGGGCTTGCAGTGCTCTGCTCCCGTACCCCGGCTTCGCCGCAGGCGCTATGATCGGACCTCGGTCAGATCGTTGTCGAGGTGGCCAATGCCGACCGTAGTCGTCAGTCTGAGCGAATTCAGGGCCGGGGCGGCGCGAATGCTCGCCGACATGAAGGCGGCGCGGCACGAGATCGTCCTGACGCAGCGCGGGACCGCAAGCGCGGTGGTACAGGACTTCGATGCATACCCAGCGCCGTCAGAACGCGCTGCTCATGTTGAAGCTCATCGTGCAAGGCGAGGCCGACATCCGGGCGGGACGGACGACTTCGCAGGATCGGGTGTTCGCGGAGATCAGGGACCGCCTGACCCGACCGGAGGATGGCTGACTTCGAGCTTCCGCGGGCCGACGGCGCTGTCCAACCCACGGGCCGCAAACGGGGAACCAGGGCCATGAACTGGCGAAACCACATCACCGTCGATCCTCGAATCTGCCACGGCAGGGCCTGCATCACGGGTACGCGGGTTCTGGTGACGACGGTTCTCGACAACCTCGCGTCCGGGCTCGATCCCGACGAAATCACCAGAAGCTACCCGTCCCTGACTCGGGAGTCCATCCAGGCTGCGGTTCGCTACGCCGCGGAGCTGGCGAAGGAGCGCGTGATTCCGATGTCCGGATAGGAGCTCGGCTTGCGATTCAAGCTGGATGAGAATCTGCCGATCGAGCTGGCCGAGCTGTTCCGCCGGAGCGGACATGATGCGCAGACCGTCTTCGACGAAGGGCTTGCCGGGGCGGAAGACGCTGAGATCGCGTCGGTCTGCGTTCGCGAACGCCGGGCCATCGTTACGCTCGACATGGACTTCGCGGACATCCGCGCGTATCCACCGCCCGAGCATGCGGGAATCGTAGTGTTTCGGCTCGATGATCAGGCGCGGGACCATGTTCTGGGTGTCGGATCGCGGTTCCTCCGGGCGCTCTCGCGGACGTCGCTGGACGGCCAGCTCTGGATCGTGGAAGAATCGAGAATCCGGTTGCGGGAATGAACTGTCGAGTGACGTCGGAGGGCGAGGCAACCCGCCGTAGCACCGGTGGCCGCACTGGACCGGGCCGCTTCACCATGATCCACCTGCAGAAGTCCGTCGCGTGGCTGTGCATCGGCCTCGTGGTGTTCGTGGCGGTCACGTCCGCGGCCGCTGGCGAGATCGCCGCCCTGCTCGCGCCGCTGTGGCTCCTGTGCGTGGATCTCGCCGCGCGCCTGCGGCGGCGTGGCCCCGTGCGCCCCGACGAACATCTCCTCTCGCTGCTCGCGCTCGTTCCTTCCCGCGCGCCTCCCGCGCGATTCGCCTTCGTGCAGTCGCCGTCGTCCTGACGGCCGGCGAGCCCGTTTCCGCCCCTCGGCGGCGGGTCGTCGCGTTACGGGTGAATCCGCAGGAGGTTTCCATGTCCGCATCGCCTCGTGTCGGCCCCCGCGTGCGCAACCGCGTGGGATGGCGCCACCGCGTCGCGCGCCTCGGGGGCTCGCCGGTCCATCTCGACCTGCGCGCGTTCGACGCGCCGCTCGACGAGATCGTCCGGCTCGGGAACGACGTTGCCGGCCTGCCCGACGAGCGGATCGCACGGCGGGCAACCGAGCTGTGCGCCCGCGCTCGCGCCGGCGAAGACCTGGACGAGCTTCAGGCCCCGCTCTTCGCGCTGGTGCGGGAGGCCGCCGCCCGCGCCGTCGGCCTGCGGCACTTCGACGTGCAGGTGGTCGCGGCGCTCGCCGTCGCGCAGGGCCGGGTGGTCGAGATGCAGACGGGCGAGGGCAAGACCCTGGCCGCGGTCATGCCCGCCGCCCTCCATGCGCTCTCGGGCCGGGGCGTGCACGTGCTGACGTTCAACGACTACCTCGCGCGCCGCGACGCGGAGTGGATGGGGCCGATCTACCGGATGCTCGGCCTGTCGGTGGACGCCGTGCAGCAGGGCATGGCCCCGGCGGACCGGCGCCGCGCGTACCGGGCCGACGTCACCTACGTGACGGCCAAGGAGGCGGGCTTCGACCACCTGCGCGACCTGCGGGCCACCGAGCCCGACGAGGTGGTGCACCGGCCGTTCCACACGGCCCTGGTCGACGAGGCCGACTCCCTGCTCGTCGACGAGGCGCGGGTGCCGATGGTCATCGCGGGGCGGGCCGAGCCGCGCGAGTCGCGGGCGGGGCGGCTCGCGGAGGTGGCGGCGGCGCTCGCGCCGGGCGTCGACTTCGACACCGACGAGTACGGCCGCAGCGTCGAGCTGACCGAGGCGGGGCTCGCCCGGGTCGAGCGCGAGCTCGACGTGCCCAGCCTGCACGACGCCGCGCACTACCCGCTGCTGACCGAGATCAACTGCGCCCTGCACGCCCGCGTCCTGCTGCGCCGCGACGTCGACTACCTCGTGCGCGACGGGCGCATCGGGATGATCGACGAGTTCACGGGCCGTGTCGTCCCCGACCGCCACTGGCCGGACGGGCTACAGGCGGCCCTCGAGGCGAAGGAGGGCATGGAGCCCGACGCGGACGGGGAGATCCTGGGCTCGATGTCCCTGTGGCACTACCTGCGGGGCTACCCGTTCCTCTGCGGCATGACGGGCACCGCGCAGGACGCCGCGGCCGAGCTCGAGGAGCTGTACGACCTGGAAGTGGTGGTGATTCCCACGCACCGCCCCATGATCCGCGTCGACCGGCCCGACGTCGTTTTCACCCACCGCGAGGCCAAGGAGCGGGCGGTCGTCGACGAGATCCGCCGGGTGCACGCGCTCGGGCGGCCGGTGCTCGTCGGCACCCTCACGGTGGCCGAGTCGGAGCGCCTGGCGGAGCGGCTGCGCGGGGAAGGCGTGGCGTGCGAGGTGCTGAACGCGAAGAACGACGCGGCCGAGGCGCGCCTCGTGGCGCGCGCGGGGAGGCCCGGCGCGGTCACCATCTCGACCAACATGGCCGGCCGCGGCACCGACATCCGGCTCGGGGGCGCCGACGAGGCCGAGCACGAGCGGGTGGTCGCGCTCGGCGGGCTGTACGTCATCGGCACCAACCGGCACGAGAATCGGCGCATCGACCTCCAGCTCCGCGGCCGGGCGGGCCGGCAGGGCGACCCGGGAGAGTCGCGCTTCTTCGTGAGCCTCGACGACGACCTGCTCGTGCGCTACGGCATCCGCAACCTGATTCCCGCGCGGTTCATGCCGCCCCGGCAGGCCGGGCCGCTGGACCACCCGGTCATCCGGCGCGAGGTCGCCCGCGCGCAGCGGATCGTCGAGGGCCAGAACCAGGAGATCCGCCGCACCCTCTCGCGCTACAGCGAGATCGTCGAGCAGCAGCGCCGGCGCCTCATGGACCGCCGGCAGGCGCTGCTCGACGGCGTGGCCGCGCCCGACGTCTGGCGCGGCGTTCCCGAGCACCACCGCGCGCTCGTCGAAGCCTGCGGCCACGAAGAGGTGCGCCGGGCCGAGGTCGCGGTGACCCTGCACCACCTCGATCGCGCCTGGGCCGAGCATCTCGCCCGCTGCGCCGACCTGCGCGAGGGCATCCACCTCGTCCAGCTCGGCCAGCAGGACCCGCTGAGGCGCTTCACGGACGAGGCCGTCGACCTCTACGGGCGCATGGAGGTGGAGATGGACGACGCGGTGCGCGGCGCGCTGGACACCGTGCGAGTCGTCGGCGGCCGCGTCGATCTCGGGGAAGTGGGCATCAAGGGCCCGGCGTCGACCTGGACCTACGTGGTGAGCGACAACCCGTTCCGCGACCAGATAGGGGGGCTCCTCACGGGGCCGGGACGGAACAGCATCGCGATCTTCGCGGCGATGTGGCTCATGCCGCTGATGATCGCGTGGGGCCTCGTCGACCGCTACCTGCGCAAGCGGCCGCGCCGCCGGGCCGACCCGTACCGTTGAAGTTCCGCGCGCTGGACAGCTCTTCCTGCCTCCCCGGAACGTGGTACTATTCCCGTTCAGGCAGAGGCCCATGCGCATAGATCTCTTGTTCATTCAACTCGCTGTCGTGTTCCTTCCCGGCTTGATCTGGACACAACTCGCGGCGACATATGCCATGAAGGAAAGGCCGCGCCCGGCGGAGTTTTTGGTTCGTGCATTTATTTTCGGCCTTCTTACCTACATGGCGATCTACTTGGTGTATGAATTTCTTGGACTAGAATTCTCGGAACCGTCCGTCGGCGACTCTCAACAATTTCTCACTGTCGACTTCGTGGACGAGCTGTTGTCGTCCTCCGTCGCAGCCGTCGCGTTTTCTTTTGTCTGGATCTACGGATCCACGCGCAGGTGGATGACCCGCTTCCTGAACTACATTGGCGCGGCCACGACACACGGAAAGGAAGACGTATGGGACCTCACATTCAGCCGCCTGCAGGCTGAGGTCGAGTACGTGCATGTCAGGGACTTTGAAAGAGGCATTACCTATGCTGGCTGGGTCCGTGCGTACTCCGAAACAGGTAAACAGCGAGAATTGTTGCTCAGGGACGTCATTGTTTGGGACAAGGCGAACAACGAGATTGAAATCCCTTTACTATATCTCGCCCGAGACGGCAGCAACATGCACATAGAGTTTCCGTATCGGGCGAACCGACCGGCAGTGGAACCGCAGGAGGGACACCATGACGAACACGCGTGACGCTGTCAGTAACACCCGTGATTCTGGCACTAGATTCGCCGACGTTGCCGTCGAGAAGCGGGGCCTCAATCCCGAAGTGTCCAAGGTCAAGGTGAGGCCGGAGCCACCGAGGCCGATAGTCACAAACCCGACGACGCCGAAGCCGTCCTCCGACGACTGAAGCTCAGACGAGCAGGCGAGGTGGCCGCTCAGCCGCGGTAGCGGCGCGACCCGCTGTCGCGGTGCCAGAGCCGCAGCATCAGGCGCCTCCGCTCGGGGTCGTCGACGTAGGCGGTGCGGCCGTGGCCGCACCAGCGATTGTTCACGAACTGCAGCTCGCCCGGCCTGAGGGTGAACTCGCAGCACAGGTCCGGGTCCTGCACCACGCGGGTCATCGTGTCGAACGCGGCACGGGTCACCTCGTCCATCTGGACCCCGGCTGTCTCGTAGCCGGCGGGGATGGTGAAGTGGGTGTACCGGCAGCGCAGGTCGGGCCGCAGCTCGAAGACGGGGAAGAACACCGTCTGCGGTTCGTCCGGCCAGAAGTCGCCCTGCCGGTCCTGGTGGAAGGGGCGATAGAGGCGCTCGAGCAGCCGCGGGTGCTCGGCGAGCAGGGCGTTGTGGACCGAGCAGAAGCTCACGAAGCGGCTCGCCCCGCCCTCCCGGGCGGCGCGGAGGCAGAGCAGGCTGACGTGGTCGGGCGGCGCCTGGTTGAAGGAGTTGTCGACGTGCGGGGGCTGTGCGACGTTGGTGCGGAACCCGCGGACCCCGATCCGCTTCTTCACGCCGGTGTCGGTGACCTCCAGCAGGATCTCGCCGTCGCGGCTCTGCACCACGGGACGACCGACCATCGACGCGAGCAGCCAGAAAACGGCCTCGATCTTCGGGCGGCCGGAGAGCCTCTCGATCGGGAGCCGATCCACCACCGCCACGCCGGGCCCCTCGTCCAGGCGGCGTCGCACCTCGCCGAGCAGGTCGCGGCACGCGTCGAGCTCGTAGTCCCCGGGGTCGAGCAGCCACGTCGGCACCGGGTCGCGCTTGAGCGCGCGCCCGAGCCGCTCGATCTCGTCGAGGCAGCTCGACGGTAGCGGGATGCGCCAGTCGCTCTCGCGGATAGTGCGGCGGGTCCAGGCCCGCGGACCGGCGATCGGCTCGCGGATCATGGGCGGCGCCGGGTCTGGGACGTCGTTGTCAGCCGCGGGGCGGCCATCGAGGGATCGCTGGCGGCCCGTCGGCATCATGATTGGCCTGCTTGCCCCCATCCAGGGTCTCGATGGCTGTCCGACCGCGGGCACGTCCTGGCGGACGGCGCGTCGCGGCGTGCCGCCGTCGAGCCCCCGGATCAGCGCGCGCGGGAGTGTTGGCGGAGGAACGAGGCGATCCGCTCGCTGGTCCCGCGCGGGTAGACGTGGGCGCCGGGATGGATCCAGGTCATGACCGGCGCCACCGTGCCCGCTCCGTACACCGTGCAGCCGGCTCCGCAACCGGTCGCCGCATCGACGCCGTTCACGTCGATGGCGACGGCTATCGCGGCTTGCTGATCCGAGAAGCGAACCACCCGGTCGCTCTCCCCGGCCACGTGGAAGACGGGACGGGGCTCGGTGGGTCGTACCGAGGGACGCAGTCGGGCCGCCACCGGGGCGTACGCGGCGAACACGCCGGGCCGCTCCGCCCAGAGGAGGTAGGTGAACATCCCGCCGTTCGAGTAGCCCGTCGCGTAGATGCGATCGTCGTCGACGTTGTACGTTTCGCGCAGCGACGCCAGGGCCGCGTCGACGAGCGCGAGGTCGCGGTTGCCGCCGCCGGGCTCCACCCGCCAGCCGGGGAGGCCGCGGCGCGTCGGGAGTCCCTGGAAGTACACGACGATGGCGTCGGGCCACGCCACGTGGAGGTTCGTGTACTGGAAGTTCTGCGCGTTGTCGCCGAACCCGTGGAACGACAGGATCAGCGGAGACCCCTCCGCTCCCGGTGACGCGGGAGCGTGGACGATGGCCTGTCGCGTCACGCCCTCGACCTGCCAGCGCATGACCTGCGCGGCGGCGTCGCGGACGCTGGGAATCAGCAGCAGGCCGACCAGAGCCGCGTGCGTCAGACGAGTTCTCATCCAATGCCTCCAGGTTCACCGGCTACGTTGTCCGCCGGGCCGCTCCCCGCGATCCAGACCTGGCTGCCCGCTGCGGAACCCGGCGTTGCGCCGTGCCCGAAGGGCACTCGTGGGCGTCGAGGCGCCGGATGCTTGCCCGTCGAATGCAGCAGGGCTTCCGGCCACCGGCCGCCGCGCCTGCGCGCCCGAAGGCCACCCTGGAGCCGCGGGCGAAGGCGCGCTGCAGCGTCGAAGGGAGCGGAACCCTTCACCTCGGTCTCCTACAACCCCGGACTCCTACACCCCGATGCCCAGCACGCTGAACAGCAGCCACGACACCAGCCCCCCCACGACGGTCATCGACAACCCCCACGCCATCAGCTTGTTGAACAGGTCGCGCGTGTCCACGCTCGGGTGGGCGGCGGCCATGCACAGGGCGCCCAGGGTCGACAGCGGCGAGACGTCGACGAGGTGGCCGCCGACGTTCATGGCCGAGGCCAGCGCGATGGGCTCGACCGAGAGCCGCTGGCCGAGCTCGGCCACGGTGGGTAGGAACGCGGGCAGCACGACGCCCGAAGTGCTGCTGTAGATCGAGATGAACCCGGTCGACGCGGCCATGATGAACGTGGGGGCGATGGCCGCGGGGCGCTCGATGAGGTCGGTGAACAGGTCGAGCCCGCCGGTCTGGCCGAGCACCTCGATGAGCACGGTCACCCCGCACACCATCATGATGACGCGCCACGGCATGATCTTCACCGCCTCGAGCTCGTCGCCGGCCTTGAGCAGGCTCAGCAGCACCGCCCCCGCGAACGCCCCGAGCCCGACGTCGACGTCCAAGAAGATGACGCTGACGATGAGCGTCGCGATGACGGCCAGGGTGACGAGGTGCGTCTGCGTGAAGGTGACCGAGCCGGAGTCGTCGACGGCGTCGGTCCCGTCGCTCGACGGCACGTCCACCGCGCCCTCGTGGTAGCGGCCGAGCAGCTTCAGCCCGCCGAAGGCGAAGTAGGCGGTGAACACCACGACGGTGTGCGCCATCATGTTGTTCAGGTAGTTGTAGACCTCGTACCCGCCCATCCCGAACTGCTCCATCACCCCGTTGACGATGACCCCGGTCGGCGCGATGGGCGAGAGCGACCCCGCGTTGGCCCCCATGCCCGTCATGATCGCCATGAGGAACGCGGGCACCCCCACCTGCCCCGCCACCGCCATCGACATGGGGGCGATGATCGCGGTCGCGGCGATGTTGCCGGGCCCAATCGACGCGAGAAGGAACGCGAGGAGGAAGAACATCATCGGCATGACGCCGACGTTGCCGCGGGCGTAGCTGACGGCGCGGTGGGCGATCCGGTCGAGGGTGCCGTTGAGCTGGGCCATCGAGAACAGCAGGGTGACCCCGGCCAGGGTCAGGAAGAGCCGCGCCGGGAAGCCCGCCATCACCTCGCGCGCGCTCATCCCGGCCGCGTAGACGCCGACGAGCCAGGCGAGCGAGATGGCGAGGAAGCCGACGTGCAGCCGGATGGTGCAACTGACCACGATGGCCACCGCGAGGGCGCCGAGGGAGATGGCCGCGACCGGGTCTATCGAGCTGAACAGGTCCATGGCGGGCGATCATATCGCGGATGCCGCGCGCCCCGGGTTGACCCGGAGCGCCGGCCGCGCCATTCTCTGACGGCCGGCCGATGTTCTTCTATCTCGCCCACCACGGAGACGCCCTCGGGCCCGAGGTCGACGCCCAGCGACCCCTGTCTTCGCGCGGCAGCGGACAGGCCGACTCCCTGGCCGCCCAGGCGGCGGCGCGCGGGGTGCGCCCCGCCGCCATCTGGCACAGCGGCAAGCTGCGGGCCCGCCAGACGGCCGAGGCGTACTGGCGCACCTGCAACCCCCTGGCCGAGTTCACGGCCACCCGGTGGGCGCAGCCGGGCGACCCCCCGCGGCTCGCCGACCTGCTCGAGGTCGAGACGCGCGACGTGATGCTGGTGGGCCATCTGCCGCACGTCGACCGGCTGCTGCGCCGGCTGCTGGGCGAGGACGAGGGCCGGTCGCCGTTCCCCGTGAACGGGCTGGTGGCGGTGGAGCGGGTGGACGCGGCGTGGGTCGAGCGCTGGCGCTTGGCTGCGCCGCCGGCGTGAGCCGCGCCTTCCCGTGTCGGGAGGAGGGCCGGGCGGCCCGTCAGGCCGGCCGCGGGCCCTGATGCAGCCGGTCGAGGTGCTCCTGCAGCAGCTCCCACGCCCGGCGGACATGGCGCTCCTCGGTGCGGATGTGCCCCACGGCGAGCCGCAGGGCGAAGCGGCCGTCGAGCCGCGTGTGCGACAGGAACACCTCGCCGGTGGCGTTGACGGCGTCGAGCAGCCGGGCGTTCAGGTCGTCGAGGTCGCCGGCCGGCTCGGCCGGGTTGGCGCGGAAGCAGACGACCGAGAACGGGGCCGGGGCGAGGCGCTCGAAGCGGCCGTCGGCGTCGACCCACTCCGAGAAGAGCCGGGCGAGCCGCATGTGCTCGGCGAGGCGGCGGCGCATGCCGTCGGCCCCGAAGTAGCGCAGCACCATCCACAGCTTGAGGGCCCGGAACCGGCGCCCGAGCTGCACGCCGGTGTCCATGAGGTTGCGCGCCGCCCCCGGCTCGCGGCTCTGCAGGTAGTCGGGGGTCAGGGCGAAGGCCTCCTCGAGCCGGTCCATGCGGCGGCAGTAGAGCGCGCTCAGGTCGAAGGGGATGAACAGCCACTTGTGAGGGTTGACGACCAGCGAGTCGGCGCGGTCGCACCCCGCCAGCGTGTCCTCGTGGCCGGGCACCATGGCCGCGGCCCCCGCGTAGGCGGCGTCGACGTGCAGCCACAGCCCCTCGCCGGCGCAGACGTCGGCGATGGCCGGCACCGGGTCGACGCTGGTGACCGCGGTCGTGCCCACCGTCGCCACTACCGCCAGCGGCGTCAGCCCGTTCCGCCGGTCCTCGTCGACGGCGGCGGCGAGGGCGTCGGGGCGCAGGCGGAAGCGCTCGTCGGTGGGGATGCGCCGCAGCCCGGCGTGGCCCAACCCCAGCGTCATCACCGCCTTGTCGACCGACGAGTGGGCGTGCTCGGAGCAGTAGATCCGCGGCGCCGCCACCTCGGGGCGGCCGGCGAGCCCGCGCTCGCGCACCTCGGGCACCGCCTGCCGGGCCGCGGCCAGCGCGTGCAGGGTCGAGATGGATGCGGTGTCGTAGATGACCCCCTCGAAGCCGTCGGGCAGCCCGAGCAGGCGCCGCAGCCAGCCCAGGGCCACCGCTTCGAGCTCGGTCACCGCCGGCGAGGTGCGCCACAGCATGCCCTGGGCGTTGAACCCGGCGCTCAGGAAGTCGGCGAGGATGCCGGGGCCGCTGGCGCTGATGGCGAAGTAGGCGAAGAACCCGGGATGGTTCCAGTGGGTAAGGCCGGGCACGACGATGCGCTCGACGTCGTCGCGGATGGCGCTCCACGGCTCGCCGCGGTCGGGCGCGGCCGGGGGCAGGGCGTCGCGCACCTCGCCCGGCTTCACCCGCGACAGCACGGGGTAGCGCTCGGCCTCCTCGAGGTAGCCGGCTATCCAGTCGACCAGCTCGTGGCCGGCCCGCCGGAACGTCGCCGCGTCCATGTCGCCGAGGTGGGGCGGGGACGGGGGAGGCGGTGAGCCGCCGGGAGGGTGTTCGGCCATCGGTCCTTGGTGTGCGAGGGCCGAAAATTGTAGCATCAGGTTCCGGAGGCGCCGGGGCGGAGACCCGGGGCGGCGGACGCCCCGGGGCGGTGGCCGCGTCCCGGCCATGTCGGCGCCCGCCGGGAGCCCGTGGCGAGACCCCCGCGTTGCACCGCACCCGAAAGGGCGCTGGCGGCGAGGCGAGCAGCAGGTTGCATCGCTGGTCGAATGCAGCAGGGGTTTCCCGCGGAATTCCAGGCGCGGGCGCACGGAGGAATCTGGTGGCAGAAGCAGCAGTGGTGCACACGAGCCGGCTGCGGATCGAGCGTATCGGCGGTCCGCTACGGCATGCGTATCTCGAGGGTTTCGACGAGCCGATCCGGTTCGGCGTTCACGGGGGCATCAAGGCGTTCTACGGGGTCGAGCCGCCGGAGGACGTGCCGGCGACCCTGGACTACATGGTCGGCGCCGTCGGCGGTTGACTGCTCGGCACCCTTGCACGCGCACTGGAGGTGCGCGACATTCCGGCGCCGACGGAGAAGCTGCAGGCCAGCGTCGAGGGCGACATCCAGGCCATCGACAACGTGCTGCGCATCACGACGATCCGCGTGCGGTACCGCATCCGCGTCCCCGCCGGCACCCTCGAGCGGGCCCAGCGGGCGGTCGACACGCACGCGACGAAGTGCCCCACCGCCAACAGCGTGCGCGGGTGCATCGACCTCGACATCGACGCCGACATCACGGAGGAGTGAACCCGCCGGCTCGCCGTCGCTCGGCATGCTTCTGGCATGTCTCTGGAATCGCGGCGGCGCGGCGACCGGGCGTTGCGCCTGCGTCGGGGAGGGTGGAGCGATGTTCAAGCGTGAATGGGTGAATGCCGGCGCCGCGGTCGTTGCGGCGATGGCGGCGGTTGGGCTCCTGGTGGTCGGCATGGTCTCGTTGGCGGCCGGATTCACGGCCGACGTGCAGGCATCAATCGACGCCGTCCGGGTGGAGATGCGGACATCGATAGAAGCGGTGCAAGTGGAGATGCGGACGTCGATAGAAGCGGTGCAAGTGGAGATGCGGACGTCGATAGAAGCTGCACAAGCGGAGAACCGGGCCGCTCACGCCGAGCTGGGTCGGAAGATCGAGAGTAACGGAGAGCGTATCGACCGGTTGTACGAGCTGCTGCTGGCCCAGGCGAACCCTTAGCCGTGCCGCGCGGTGTCGCCTGAAACCGTGGTTGGCGCGGCCGGCAACGGCGGTGGCCATGTACTGTCCGCCGATCCTGCGTTCCCGCCTTCGTCCGGCGCCGAACGCGACCACGCGCCGAACGTTCCCGCAGACGGCGGATCCGGGTTTGAAGATGCGGCCAATGGAGGTGTCGGTCCATACAGCGTGATGCCTGCGGCCGAATCGATCGCCTGGCTCGACTGGGGAGCCGACGCCTTCGCGCGTGCAACGGCGGAACAGAGGCCGGTCCTGCTGTTCATCGGCACCGCGTGGTGCCGGTGGACGGCGGAAATGGCGCGGTTCAGCTACCGCGATCCGCGGGTCGTGCGTCTCGTCGCCGACCGCTTCCTGCCGGTGCGGGTTGACGCCGAGCGGCGGCCCGACGTCAGCGCGCGTTACACCCTAGACGGCTGGCCGACGACCGCGTTCCTGACCCCTGACGGTGACCTGCTTGGAGGCGGCACATATCTCGATGCGGACGCCTTGGCGACGGTGCTGGCCGACGTGGCCGAGGCGTTCGCAGAGCGGAGAGCCGACATCGACGTCCGCGCGGCCGCGGCCCGGACCGCCTCGCTCGGGAAGGCTGACCCCGGGGGAAGCGTGGACCTCGGCGAAGGGGCGGCGGCCGGCCGCTGGACGGCTTCCGGGCATGAGTCGGCGCGCGGCGCGGCGGCGGTTCGCACGGCCGGCGCCGAGCCGACCGACCGCCCTCCGGCCCGCGGCGACGGGCTGGACGACCGCGCCGGGCCGTGGCTCCGCGATCTGCTCCTGGCGCGCTTCGACGAGACCTCGGCCGGGTTCGGCGACGGACCCAAGCGGGTCGAGGCCGACGCCCTCGCCGCGGCCCTCCTTCTGTGCCGCGAGAAGCGCGACCCCGATCTGACCCGCGTCGTCACCCGAACCCTCGACGCGATGGCCGGCGGGGGACTGTGGGATCCTGTCGACGGCGGCTTCTTCCGCTACTGCGCGGAACGCGACTGGTCGGAGCCGGCGCCCGAGAAGCTGCTCGCGCCGAACGCCCGCCTCCTCGACCTGTATCTGTCCGCGTCGACCCTCTTCGGGCGCGAGGACTACGCCGATCGCGCGCGCGCCATCGTCCGCTTCGCGCACGGTACGCTGGCCGACCCCGAGGGCGGGTTCTTCGCCAGCCAGCGCGGGGAGCCCGACCCCGACCGCCCCGGGCGCTCCCCGGCGCCGGGGGCCGGGGCCGTCGACCGGACCGTCTACACCGACGTCACCGCGGTCATGGCCTCTGCCTACGTGCACGGCGCATCGGTGCTCGACGACGACTCGCTGCTCGAGTTCGCGGCCGAGTCGGTCGACCGCGTGGTGATGGCCACCTACGAGCGGGGCGCCGGGGTCGGGCACGTCGCGATCGGCGACGCGAGCCCCCGAGGCCTCCTCGCCGACCAGGTGCTGGCCAGCACGGCGCTGCTCGATCTCTACGAGGCGACCGGCCAGCCGGTCTATCTCGACATGCCCCGCGAGCTGATGGCGTATTGCCGCCACGCCCTGTGGGACGAAATCGGCGGTTTCGCCGACCGGGACCCGACGCTGCAAGGACACTATGCCCCGGTCGGCCTGCTGCGCGACCCCGTCTACCCGCTCGACCTCAACTGCCACGCCGTGACGGTATTGGTCCGCCTCGCCGAGCTCGCCGAGGAGTCGGGCTACCTGGACCTCGCCCGCCGGACGCTGATGCGCCAGACGCCGGCGTACCGCGCTCTGGGGCTCGACGGCGCCGCCTACTTCCTCGCGCTGGACGCGGTCTCCGGCGCGTCGTTCCCATCGTGAGGCGCGGCGGCCCTCGGTTGTCTCACATAGCCGCTGGTCCGGGTGGTGCGATAGATGGAGGAGCACTGGCGCCATCTCGAGCGGCTGCTCTCGGAAACCGGAACCGCCGGCAACCTCGCGACCGACGCGCACCTTGTCGCCCTCGCCATTTCTCACGGCGCCACGCTCGTCTCTTTCGATACCGACTTCGCCCGTTTCCGAACCTGCGCTGGGTCCTCCCCGGGGCGCCGGAAGTGACGCCGCGGGCTCGCCGCGGTCGCGGGGCCGCCGTGGTACACTCCGTCGCTCTGGAGGTGCCGTGACCATCGATCGCTCCACGCTCCCCGCGCTGCGCAATCTCGCGACCCGGCTCCGGATCGAGTCGGTCCGGGCCACGAGCCGGGCAGGGAGCGGGCATCCCACGAGCTGCTGCTCGGCCGCCGAGATCATGGCGGCGCTGTTCTTCGGGCAGATGCGGTTCGACCCGCGCGACCCCGGCCACGAGGACAACGACCGCTTCGTGCTCTCGAAGGGGCACGCGGCGCCGGTGCTCTACGCGGCGTGGGCCGAGGCGGGGGCGGTCGGGCGGGACGAGCTCGCGGCGCTGCGTGAGATCGGCTCCGATCTGGAGGGGCACCCGACGCCGCGGCTGCCATTCGTCGACGTGGCGACGGGCTCGCTCGGGCAGGGCATCTGCGCGGCGGTGGGGATCGCCCTGAACGCGCGGCGCATCGGGTCGGCCTATCGCACCTACGTGCTGCTCGGCGACGGCGAGTCGGCCGAGGGGTCGGTGTGGGAGGCGGCGCAGGCGGCGGCCGCGATGGGGCTCGACAACCTGTGCGCGATCACTGACGTCAACGCCCTCGGGCAGAGCCGGGCCACGCAGTGGGGGCACGACATGGCCGCCTACGAACGGCGGTGGCAGGCGTTCGGCTGGCACGCGCTGGTGGTGGACGGGCACGACCTCGGCGCCCTCCTCGACGCGCTCGCCGAGGCGGCGCGCACCACCGGGCGGCCGACGATGATTCTCGCGCGCACCCTGAAGGGCAAGGGGGTTTCCTTCGCGGAGGGGCGGGACGGGTGGCACGGCAAGCCGTTCAAGGGGGACGACCTCGGGCGCGCGCTAGGGGAGCTGGAGGGACAGCTCGGCGCGCCGACCGGGAACCCGCCGATCCCGCCGCCCCCGGTGCGGACGGGCGCGCCGGCGGCCGGGGAGGCGCTCCGCCTCCCGTCGTACGAGCCGGGCGCCAAGGTCGCGACGCGCGAGGCCTACGGCGCGGCGCTGGCCGCCCTGGGGGCGGCCGACCCGCGCGTGGTCGCCCTCGACGCCGACGTCAAGAACTCGACCTTCAGCGACCGGTTCGAGCAGCGGCATCCGGAGCGCTTCTACCAGACCTACATCGCCGAGCAGGTCATGGTGGGGGCGGCCCTCGGCCTCGCGAGCCGCGGCGCGGTTCCCTTCCCGTCGACGTTCGCGGCCTTCCTCACCCGGGCCGCCGACTTCATCCGCATGGGGGGCATCGGCAACGTCAACATCAAGCTCGCGGGCTCCCACGCCGGGGTGTCGATTGGCGAGGACGGGCCGTCGCAGATGGCCCTAGAGGACCTCGCGATGATGCGGGCGGTGCCGGGGTGCGCGGTGCTCTATCCGTGCGACGCGGTCAGCACGTCGGCGCTGGTCGCGGCGGCGGCCGAGCACGACGGCATGACCTACATCCGGACCTCGCGCCCGAAGACCCCGGTCGTCTACGCGGCCGACGAGGCGTTCCCCATCGGCGGGTCCAAGACCCTGCGCGAGAGCGCGTCGGACTCGTGCACGGTGGTCGCGGCGGGGGTGACCGTCTTCGAGGCGCTCGCCGCCTGCGACACGCTGGCCGAGGCCGGGGTGCGCATCCGGGTCGTCGACGCCTATTCGCTGCAGCCCGTCGACGCCGACGGCCTCGCCGCCGCCGCGCGCGCCACCGGCGGCCGCCTCGTCACCGTCGAGGACCACTACGCGGCAGGCGGCCTGGGCGACGCCGTGAGCGACGCCGTCGCGCCGCACGGCATCGGCGTGCACCGGCTCGCGGTGCGCGACGTGCCCCGGAGCGGCAAGCCGGCCGAGCTCCTCGACCGCTTCGGCATCTCGGCCCGTCACATCGTGGCCGCGGTCACCGCCCTCGTCGGCACCGGCTCCCGGCGCGTGACGACCTGACCACCCCGAGCCCTCGCCGTCCGCCCGCACGAGCGGTACCGGACTCGGCCGTGAGCCGGGACCCCTAGCTCCCGCAACCACGGTGCGCGCAACCGGGCAGCCGGCCGGGCCGGACACGCCGGCCCTTGCTTGCTTCGCAGGCATGCACTGCCTATACTTGGTGCATGCAGTACACCATCCGCGGCATCCCGGCTGTCGTCGACGACGCTTTGCGCGCGCGTGCGCGGGCGGCCGGCAAGAGCCTGAACGAGGTCGTCGTGGCCGCGCTCGCGGCCGGTGCCGGCGTGACCGTGGCGCCGCGAAAGCGCCGGGACCTGGGTGACGTGGCCGGCACTTGGAAGAACGACGAGGCCGTCGAGTCGGCGCTCGCCGCGCAGGACGAGCCGGATGAGGACCTCTGGCGATGAGGGTCGCGCTCGACACGAACCGTTACGTCGATCTTCGCAAGGGCGTCGCCGAGACGGTGGAGCTCCTCGAATCCTGTGAAGAGGTCCTGTTGCCGTTCGTGGTGCTCGGTGAGCTTCGGGCCGGCTTCGCCCACGGGCGGCGTACCGCGGAGAACGAGCGGCTTCTCCGGCGTTTCCTCCTGAAGAACGGAGTCAGTGTCCTGTACGCGGACGACCAGACGACCCATCACTACGCCGCCGTCTTCCGGCAACTCAGGAGACAGGGCACGCCGATTCCCACGAACGACATGTGGTTGGCGGCCCTGGTCCTGCAGCACAATCTGCTGTTGCACGACAGGGACAAGCACTTCGATCGCCTGCCGCAGCTCGCCCGCGTCTGAACCGGAGAACCGTGACGACCGCGCCGGCGAAGCGCACGTGCGGTTCCCGGGCGTTCTTCCGCATTTCCGGATCCAAGATGGTCATGCCACCCCCCGCGCGCGGAGGGCGAACCTTTCGCGCCCGCATGCGTTGTTCTCCACAGGGCCCGGAAACGAGTGCAACGAGGCCGGACCAGGACGCGGATTGTCGATGGACATTGACGACGCGGCGCTCGTCGAGCGGTGCCGGCAGGGCGACGAGCTGGCGTGGGAGTGGCTGGTGCGGCGCTGCCAGGGAAGGGTCTACGGGTTGGCCTATCACTACCTGGGCAGCGTCGAGGACGCCCGGGACGTGGCTCAGGAGGCGTTCGTGCGTGCCTACCGGCAGCTCGGGTCGTTCGACGGGGACCGCTTCATGGCGTGGCTGCTGCGCATCACCCGCAACCTCTGCATCGATCAGCTCCGCCGCCGCAGGACCCGCCCCCCGGCGGAGGACGTGCGGGCCGACGGGGACGGCGACACGGCGCCGCGGGACGCCGCGCCGAGCCCCGAGCAGGCGTGGCTGGCCGACGCGCGCAGGAAGTTGGTCCATCAGGCGCTCCAGCGCCTCGACGACGCGAACCGCGAGGTGATCCTGCTCAAGGACATCCAGGGGTTCAAGCTCGGCGAGATCGCCGGCATGCTGGGGTTGCCGATCGGCACCGTGAAGTCCCGCGCGCACCGGGCGCGGCTGGAGCTGGCGAGGCAGGTCATCGCGATCGACCCGTCCTACGCGGACGCGCCGCAGACCGGGGGTGGAAGATGAGCTGCGCCTGGTTCGACGAGCACCTCGACGGGCTGCTCGCCGGCAGCCTGCCCTCGGCCGAGCGGGCGCGGGCGGCGGCGCATGCCGCGGAGTGTCCCCGGTGCGGGGAGGTCTACGACCTGCTGGCCGGGGCTTCCGGAGGCGGGCGGGCCGAGGTCCCCGGAGATCTCGCCGACGCCGTGCTGTCGCAGACGAGCGGGCGCCCCTGCGAGCGGGCCCGCGCCAGCCTGGGCGACCTTCTCGACGGCGCCCTCGGCCCCGTCGACCGCCGGCTCGTCGAGGCGCATCTGCGTCACTGCGCCGACTGCGCGGCCCTGGCCGCCGCCGCCGCGCGGCTGGGCGTCGAGCTGCCGGCCCTTGCGGAGTCGCCGCCGCCGCCCGATCTCGTCGACGCGGTGCTCGCGCGCACGCACGGGCGGACGGCGAGCCGGCCCGCGACGGCCGGGGGGGACTCATTTCCGCGTCCGACCCGCTCGCGCCGATGGCGCGACGCCGTCCGGCGGCTCTTCGCGAGACCCCGCATCGCCTGGGAGACCGGCTGCGTCGCGGCGCTCCTGTTCTGGCTGTTCTTCGGCGCGTCGTGGTCGCCGCTGCGGGCCACCGCGGTCGAGGCGCGGGTGCTGCTCGAGCAGGGCGTGTCCGTCGCGCGTGACGCGGGCGTCGATTCCGTCGCGTCCGTCAACCGGGCGGTCGCCGCGTTGAGCGAGCGGACCGTGCGCGCCGCCCACGACGTGAGCGGCGTCGCGGGCCGGTTCGCCGGCCCCTGGTACCGCCGGGTCGCGGCGGCGGCGCCGGACCTCGGCCGGCATTGGCGGCAGCTCGTCCGGGCGCTGGAGGTCCGCGACCTGTTCGGCGGCGTGGACGCGCTGCGGTCGCTGAGCCGGGACGCGGCGGCGATGCTGGCCGAGCTGCTTTCCCCGTCCTCTTCCACCACGGCTACGGACGACGTGTCGCGTCCGGCCGAAAGGAGCAGACCATGAACGGTTCCCCCGAGCACCTGGATGCGCCGACGGCGTCCTCGACGCCTTCCGCCCCCTCGTCGGCGGTCCCCGCGACCCCCTCCCCGGCGGCCGCGGCCGCCCCTTCTCCGGCGGTCCCGGCCGCTCCCTCTCCGGCGGCTCCCGCGGCCGCGGCCGCGGCCCCCGGGCCCGCCGCGCCGGTGTCCGCGGCGCCGCCTCTGCCCGCCGCCGGCGCCGCGGTTCCGCCGAGCCCGCAGGGCGCGATGCCCCGATTCCACCGCAAGTCGCCGTTCCTCGCGGGCCTGCTGTCGCTGATGCCCGGAATCGGCCAGATCTATGTCGGGTACTACGCGCTCGGCTTCATTCACATCGCCGTGTTCGCGACCACCATCGCCCTTCTGGCGTCGGCCCCACCGCTCAGCGGCCTGAGCCCGGCGCTGGGGGTGTTCCTGGGGTTCTTCGTCATCTACAACATCGTCGATGCGTGCCGGCGCGCCACCCTCTACAACCTGGCCGTCGACGGCGTGCAGGGCATCGAGCTGCCGGACATGAACGCGCCGCTGCCGAAGCTCCAGGGGTCGGTGACCGGGGGCGTGGCCCTGATCGCGTTCGGCGTCCTCCTGTTGTCGAACACGCTGTTCGGGCTCTCGCTCGACTGGCTGGAAAGCTGGTGGCCGATGGGGCTGGTCGGCCTGGGGGCCTATCTGGTTGCGAAGGCGAGGCAGGAAAGGAGCGTCACGGACCCGCCGGCCGGCGGGGGCGAGTCGTGATGCGGGTGAAGCCCTGGAGCCGCTCCGGGCTCGATTGCCTTGCGTGGCAGGCCGGCCTGCTCGTCGGCATCGGCGCGGACACGCGAGCTCGGCAACCGTACCGGCAACGAGATCGGCAGGCCCTCAGCGCCGCGAGGCGCGCCACTCGGTGACGCCGGCCGGCGTCCGCGCCGTGCCGCTCATGGTCGCTCCGGCGACGCGGCCCGTATAGGAGGCGCCGCCGGCCTCGAAGCGAATCTCCTCGCCGCGCAGCCGTCCGCCGGTGATCGGGACGGTCCCGTCCGCGGTCCGGAGCTCGCCGGACACTTCCTGGAAGCGCTGCTCGATCACCAGCTCGCCGGCGTCCATCCGCCAGGTGCCGGCGACCTTGGCGGGGACGATCCACAGCAGCGACGTGCACCAGGTGGGGCACGGGTCGAGCACCACGGTGGCGTCGGCGGCCCACCCGGGGGCGTCGGGATCGGTCTCGGACCCGCGGAGATCCCAGGTATTGGAGACGATGCGGGCGCCCGGCCGCAGGTCGAAGAGGGTGGGCCGCAGCCGGTAGTTGATGTCCGGCAGCAGGAACATCGTGACCACGGTGGCCGGGGAGAGGTCGAACTCGAACAGGTCGGCGGCGACGAACCCGGTCCGGTCCGCCACCCCCGCCTCGGCCGCGCGGCGCTCGGACAGGGCCACGAGGTTCGGTGCGAGCTCGACCCCGACCGCCCGCGCGCCGAGTCGCGCCGCCGCGATGACGAGGCGGCCGTCGCCCGACCCGAGGTCGATGACGAAGTCGTCCGCGGTCACCGCGGCCATCTCCAGCATCTTGTCGACGAGCACGTCGGGCGTCGGCACCCAGGGGACGTCCTGGCCCTCCTGGCCGATCTCGGGCTCGGGCGGTGGCTGTACGGTTGCCGGTTGGCCGACCGCGGGCGTCGCCGGCTGCGCGGTGGCCGGCGGCCACGGGGCGGCGGTCAGCAGAAGGGCGAGCGCGACCGCGGCGGGTCGCGCGAGCGTACCGGGCTGTCGTCTCGACATGTCGCGGCGGCGGGCCGGGTCGGTTCAGCGTACCGCGTCGCTCTCCAGGCGGTCGTCGGGGACGAACCGGTCGCGCGCGGGCATGACGACGTCGGGCAGGGTGGCGGCGTTCATCACCGCCTCGTCGTCGACGATGTCGTTCCCGTTCAGGATCCAGGCGACGAGCCCGTACACCTCGTCCGGGGTCAGCGTTCCGGGGGCGTTGCCCGGCATCGCGCGGTAGATGTAGTCGTAGAGGGTCGTGGCGTAGGGCCAGTAGTTGCCGACGGTGGGCGGGCGCGCGGCCGGGTCGCGGCCGACGACGGGGGCGGCGATGCCGCCTTCGCCGTCCGCTCCATGGCACGCGCGACAGGCGCGGTCCCAGACGCGCGCGCCCTCGGCGACGGTCCCGCCGCCGAGGGGCAGCCCGGCGCCGTCAGGCCGGATGTCGATGTCGAGGGCGGCGATCTCCTCCGCCGTCGCGGCGCGCCCCAGCCCCAGCGGGCCCGCCGCGGCCGCTTCCGGCGCCTGCCCCGCCGTCGCCGCCGGGGTGCCCGCCAGCAGGAGCGCCGGTACCAGGAGCCAGCGCAGGTGTCCCCGCCGCGTGCTGCCGGCGACGCGTCTCGCCCGGGCGCCGCCCGCGGTCCGGTACGGCCCTCCAGGCACCGGGCCGCCGGGTCTGCGCGACGTCGTCGTCCGCGTCATGACCGCAGCCTCTCCGCCCCGAACAGCACCCGCCCGTCGGCGCCGACGGTCCACGAGGTGATGGGGTTCCAGTGATACCGGGTCCCGGGCCCCCGGGCGGCGACCAGCGCCTCCCAGGTCGGCTGCACGTAGCCGGTCTCGTCGGTCGCCCGGCTCATGATCTCGGCCGCGCCGCCCTCCCAGCGCCACGGGGTGCGGAACCGCACGTGCGCCTTGGGCAGCACCGGCGCCTGCAGCTCCGCCTCCCGCCATGTCGCGCCCCCGTCGGTGCTGACGTCGACGCGGGCGATGCGGCCGCGACCGCTCCACGCGAGCCCGCGGATCTCGTGCCAGCCGGGCCCGATGACGCGGGGAAAGGCGGGGTCGGTGACGATGGACCGCGCGTCCATGACGAAGCTGAACTGGCGCGAGCGGCTGCCGTCGCCGAGGGGGTCGGTGTACTTCGACGTCTCCTCGCGGGTCATGAACGGGCCGTCGGCGAGCTCGATGCGGCGCAGCCACTTGACGCTGGCGTTGCCCTCCCATCCCGGCAGGAGCAGCCGGACGGGATAGCCGTTGCCCGGCATGAGGGCGTCGCCGTTCTGCGCGTAGACGAGCATGGCGTCGTCGAACGCCTTCTCCATCGGGACGCTGCGGGTCATCACCGCCGCGTCCTGCCCCTCGGCGAGGAACCACGTGGCGGCGGCCTGCGCGCCGACCTCGCGCAGCACCGTCGACAGCAGCACCCCCGTCCACTCGGTCTGGCTCGTGAGCCCGCACACCATCTGGGGCAGGGTCTCCGGCCCGCCCCGGCGCAGGTTGCCCGAGCACTCGAGGAAGCAGATGCGCGACGTGGCGGGAAAGCGCTTCAGGTCGTCGAGGGTGAAGACGGTCGGGCGGTCGACGAGCCCGTGCACGAGCAACTCGTAGCGGTCGGGGTCGACGGCGGGAATGCCGCCGTGGTGCCGCTCGAAGTGCAGGTCGGCCGGGGTGATGGTGCCCCGCAGGTCCTGCAGCGGCGTGCGCGACGACGTCGAGCTGGGGTCGCGCCGCGGATCCACGAAGGGCGAGCGCTGCCCGCGCTCGCTCGGCAGGGGTCCCGGCCGACGGGTTGTCTCGATGGCCTGCTGCGCGGCCGCGGGGACCGCCGCCGCCCCCACCGCGCCGGCGGTCCCGGCGAGCACTTCCCGGCGGGTCAGACCCGTTCGTTGCGGTCGAGAGGAATCTGCCGATCGTTCGCGGTACGCCATGGCTGGGCCACCCCTCTTGTGGGTCGAGTCGAAGCCGGCCCTGCCGCACGACGTCTGCAGGCCCGGCGCCCGGTTGCGTTTCAGCAGTCGAAGCCGGCCCTGCCGCACGATGTCCGCGGGCCCAAGGCTCCGTTGCGTTCAGCCGCCGGTATTATGACGCACTCCGACCACGAGCGGCCGAGGCGGGCGTGGGGGAACCCGACTGGCAGCCCGCGCCGTGGAACGGCGGGGGCTGCCGGCGGACTAGGCGGTGGGGACGGCGAGCGACCGCAGCGCCCCGATGACCTCGTCGGGCTCGGGGAACCGCTGCTCCTTCTGCTTCGAGAAGATCAACTCGCCGTCGGCGACCACGTCGAACTGTCCGCGGCCGCCGACCACCACGTCGGTCTCGACGCCGAGCGCATCCTGAATCGCGGCCGCCAGACTGGTGGCCTTGGGCAGGTAGTTTCAAACCTTGCAGTAGCTGATCGATACCTTCATGGTGCTCCGATCGTACCGCATGCAACCCGCTCGCGCAACGGCCGCCGGTCGTCGGCGCCGGCGTCAGGGCATCAGGCCCGCGACCTGGGTGCGGACCCGGTAGAGGCCGGTCCGCGCGGTCATGTAGAGGGTCGTGCCGTCGTTGCCGAACGCCGCGTTCGCGGGCTGCTCGGCCACCCGCACGGTGCCGAGATGGTCGCCCTCGGGGCTGATGACCACGATGCCGCCGGGGCCGCTCGCCCACAGGTTCCCCGACGTGTCGACCGCGAAGCCGTCGGGCACGCCGCCGTCGGGGCTGTCGGTCAGGTCGAGCAGCACGCGGCCCTCGCCGACCCCGAGGTCGTCGTCGACGGGATAGGCCATCCAGTTGCGCGCCGCGCCGTCCGAGTTGGCGACGTAGAGGGTGCGCTCGTCCGGCGAGAGCCCGATGCCGTTGGGCCGGGTCTGGCCGTCGGCCAGGAGGTGGACGGAGCCGTCGGGGTCGAGGCGGTAGATGCCGTTCCAGTCGAGCTCGGCCGCCTCGGGCGAGCCGAGGCCGTACGGCGGGTCGGTGAAGAAGGCGGCGCCGCTCGAGTGGTAGACGATGTCGTTGGGGCTGTTGAGGCGCCGGCCCTCGTAGCGGTCGGCCAGCGTGATCCGCGAGCCGTCGGCCTCGATCCGCGCGAGGCGGCGGTTGCCGTGCTCGCACAGGACGACGCGGCCGTCCAGATCGAGGGTCAGCCCGTTCGAGCCGCCCTGCCCGCCGGTCTCGAGCTCGGGCAGGAACACCGGGTTGAGGAACACGCTGGTGCCATCCGCCTCCGACCACCGGTAGACGGTGTCGGCGGGGATGTCGCTGAAGAGCAGGTGGCCGTCGCCCGCATCCCCGACCCACACCGGCCCTTCGATGAACTGGAACCCGTCGGCGACCTGCTCGACCGCCGCATCGGCCGCCACCAGGTCGTCGAGGCGCGGATCGAGCCGCTCGACGGCCCCCGCCTCGCCCGCCGCCTGCGCCGCCGCCGGGCGCGCGACCGCCGTCGCCGCCGCCACGATGAGAATCACACCGAGATTGATCAACGTCCGTCGTCTCATGATTGAGTGCTCCTGCGGAATCAGTGGTCCAGTGGCGCATGTTATACCTCATGCGCATTGCGCGTGTGTTGCGGCGGGGTCGGCAGCTATCGGATCATTCGCCCGGGCGGTCATGGCGCGACGACTTCGACGTGTGGCCGCGCTGCGGCCTGGGGGGTGAGGCGCCTGTCGAGCGTCAGGAGCACGGCGTTGTTGGTTGCGGCCACGGCGAGCAGGCAGGCATCGGTCACCTGCCGGTGCCCGAGGAGACGCCGGAAGTACTTGTCCACCTGCCCCAGGGGTGGAAGCCGCTCCACGTAGCGGTGCCGGCGGTCGCGAACCAGTCTGGCCAGTACCTCGAGCGCCTGCGCGGGCGTCTGGCGCACGCCGACCACGGCGGGATTCGACGAGAGGCGCACGAAACCGAGCTGGGTGAGGGCGCACGTGGCCCACTCGGGGGCGGGCCGACGCCCGAGCCGGCCCACCACGGTCTGGTGGAACTGGTGGTTGGGCCACGCGAGCGCCAGGAGCGCGTTGACGTCGAGGAGCAGCGGGCGGCTCTCAGACGACGCCATCGTCGTCGAGCGCCTTCTGGATCCGGGAGGCGGGAATCACGCCCGCGTTTCGGGGAACGTCGAACGTGGCGAAGCGTCCGGTGCTTCGGCGTTCCCCGAGACCCTGCAGCTCGGGTTGCAGCGCCTGCCGCGCCATGTCCGACAGGACGCGTCCGAGCCGCTGGCCGGTGGCGCGGGCATGACTGAGAGCTGCTTCGTACACATCGTCGTCGAGGGTCACGGTCGTGCGCATCGCACCATGATACACTGATGTACCTGCATCGGTCACCTGTCCATTTGGGCACTTGGGCATGGAACGCGTCCCTGTCTAACTGATCGAATCGGCTGACCGGATGTCCATTTGCGCCGCCGTCGAGTTCAGCGTGGAAACAATCAGACCGGAAGCTCTGGACGCAACCGTCCGGCGGGTTGACCGTCGCGGACAACGCCCAAGGCGCGCCCTGCGTTGGGACGAAACCGCCAATGAGATTCCGGCCGGCACCGGTTCGCTCCGCGGACGCTTCCGTCTGCAACAGGTTCGACGACATATGTCACGGAGCACTGGAGAAGGCACTAAACCGCGCTATTAGTTGCCGCCGAAGGTACGTTGGAACGCCTTCATGATGTCCGCCCTGAAACCCTCGATCTGATCGATCAGAGTCTTACTCTCTTTTTCGGCAGCGTCTCGTCTGAGGCGCATGCTGCGATACTGCCGCGTGAGTCTGGTTTCCTCCATCAGCATATTCAAACCGCTGGAACCAAGAAGAAGCTCCTCAAAGCTGAAACTAATGTCCGCGCCAAGCGACCAGCCGAGTAGAGGTTCCAAGACGATCAACGCGATGCCCGTGAGTCCCGCTGACAGCGCCCTGTGGAGATACCGACGGTCATCCTCAAACTCACTATCATACGCGCCCTGCTGTTCAGGGCGCATCAGATAATCACACCCGATAGTAGTAAGAAATGTCAGAATCAGAGCCAACACCGCGAAACCCAACAATGTCTCCAAGGCGATTTGATTCAAGTCCAGTGGCGCGGAGCCCTGCGTCGACAGGTGCCTGTGGATGGTAACGCATGCTTCGCATATCGTCAGCCAAAGCACAAAGGGCGTGAACCGCTTTACGAAACTGGCGAGCCAGCCGTCGTCAAGCACTGGAGGCTTCTCGGGTGCTGGAGGCTTCTCGGGTGCTGGAGGGTTTTCAGGCATTTGCCCCAGGTTCTCATTGGTATCGTTCATCCGGCAATAGCCTCACAAACTGGGATCGCGGGCGGCGCTGCTGGAAGGGGCAAGCCGTTGGCGCGCGCGGCCGTGTACGGCAACCGAGGTCGAATTCGGGGTGCCCGAGCGAAACGCCTGCTGGGTCAGCGCGACGAACGGCTGGAACGCCCGAACGCCCATCTCTACGAGACGGGGGGCATGCGCCGGGTGTATCTGCGAGGGCATGCCAACATCCGGAAGCGCCCTCTGGTGCAGGCCTGCGGCTTCAATCTGGGCTTCCTCATGCGCAAGGTGACGGGCGTCGGGGCGCCGCGCCGTCTCCAGGGCCGCGTCGGCGTGGTCGTCGCGGCCTTGCTCGCCGCCCTGAACGGCCTCTGGCGCCTTGTAAAGGGTCTCAGGGCCCGCGTTTCGCTCGGGCCGCGGGATCCGGTCCGGATTCGGCGAACGACATGGCTTCATCAGCTCGGCCCAGTCGTGCTGCACAGAGGCCATTCCGCCAGGGGGCTGCTAGCGCTGCAGGAGCGGTTGGACGCCGTCACTCCGTGATGATCGGCCACGAGAATGACAGTCGCCGCAATTGTCGACCGCGTAAAACGGTCGTCCCGCCACGACCCAGGCCTGCCATGAGCGTCGAACGGGCCGACTCCCGTGAAGCGGTGTTCGTAACGCAGCGCCGATACACGGTCGGCGCGGTGGGTCGTTGTCCCCCTCGGAGCGTGTCCGTTGACGGCGTAGCCCATCATGCCTGAGCCCTCTCCGAGATCCTGCACTGGGACGCAATGCTGGAGGATAGTGCAGGACCGGGCCACATCGCGTTGATGCAGGTCAAGGCCCATTGAAGCGGCCTGTTGGCGCTTCGCGCGCTACTGGCGTCAGATGGCAGCATACCGTTCGGTACCTGCACCCGGCGTGATTCAGACGATAGCGTGGAGGGTCATCGCGGTCGGCTTCAGGCGGGAGCCGACGTGATCCAACGGGCGCGCGAGATCCTGATACTTGAGATGGCCTCGTGCTGCGATCCCGATCGCGAGCAACCGCCCTCCTTGGCGGAGGCCAAGGAGGACCAGCGGAGTAGCGCGAGGCCGAGGGAAAACCTGATGAGCGAGACGCTACGAACGCCCGCTGCCAGGCCAATGGGAGGAAACTGACCGAGGAACGTCGCTACGCTCCGACGAGCGCTCACGTCGCCGGATTCAGTGTTCACGTTCACCGGATTCAGCGTTCAACTTCACCGGAATGCACAGTAGACGTGGCGAGGTGCAGAGGCGGACGATGAGGTCTACAAGAATCTCGGAGTGACGAACGGCAAACCACTATCGTGACAGAAACCCGTCACGCTACCGATGAGATGAGTTCTGAGGGTAATGTTCGCCATGGGACGTGCGGACCCGACTCATGCGGTGTGCGTACACCGGAGGGCTGTGTGCTGCTAGCCGTTACAGTTGATGACAAGCGATCCGAGGTGGTGGGCGGGCATGGGGTCATCACCGCCGGCTCCGGCGTTCCCTGATTCGGATCTCGTTCAGCAGGCGTTGCGGTCCCGGTGCGCCGGGGACCAGCCGCACGAGGGCGGCGGCGAGCTCCTCCGCCTCGCCCCAGCGCTGCCGGTCCATCAGCAGGCGGGCGAGGGCGAGCACGACGTCGGGGTCGCGGTCGTCGCGGCGGCGGGCCTCGCGCAGCGCCGCCTCCGCTTCCTCGATGCGCCCCGACTGCTGGAGTGCGAGCCCGTAGTTGTAGTGCACGCGGGCGCGCGCGGCGGGGACGGCGGCCTCGGCCAGACTCTCGACCGCCTCGTCGAGCCGCCCTTCCTCGGCGAGCAGGAGGCCGAGCGAGTAGTGCAGCTCGGGTTCGTCGGGGTCGTGGTCGATGCCCCGCCGCAGCACCGTCTCCGCCTCGGGGTTGCGCCCCTGGGCGTTGAGGAGGTTGGCGAGGTTGAACCGGGCCGGGGTGAACCGGGGGTCGAGGGCGAGCGAGGCGCGGTACTCGGCTTCCGCCTGCTCCCGCGCCCCCTGGCGCTCCCGCACGACCCCGAGGCCGAGGCGCGCCGGGGCCATGTCCGCCACGGCCGCCTGGGCGTCGAGGTACTCGGCGGCGGCGGCCGCGAGCGGGTCGCCCGGCACCGGTGCGCCGTCGCCGCCCCACGCCTCGGCGAGGCCCCGCGCCGCCTCCACGCGCACCGCGCGTACCGGGTCGGCGAGCAGCGGCTCGAGGGCCGCGCGCCTCGCCGGCAGCCCCAGCGGGTCGAGCCCGCCCGCCGCCGTCGCGCGCACCAGCGGGTCGGGTTCGTCGAGGGCGGCGTGGGCGGCGGCGACTCCGCTCCGACCGAGCGGGCGCAGCAGCTCGAGGGCGGTGGCGCGCACGATGGCGGGCTGGTCGGGGTCGGCCGCGAGGGCCGCGAGAGCCGGTTGCGCCGCCGCGTCGCCGGCCCGCCCGGCCGCGAAGGCGGGGGCGAAGTGCGACGGGGGCGGCGCGTCGGACCAGCCGGCCACCTGCGCCGCCGCCCACGCGTCGTCGCGGTCGTCGTGGCAGCCGGTGCAGGGGTTGGGGGTGCCGAGGGCCGCCGACAGATCGGGACGGGGCACGCGGAAGCCGTGGTCGCGGCGGGGGTCGACCACCATGTAGGTCCGGTCCGGCATGTGGCAGCTCACGCACTGGGCGCCCGCCGACCCCGGTTCGTGCCGGTGGTGCCCGGGTGTGTCGTAGCGGCCCGGCGCCAAGGTCGGGAACCGGTCGACGGGGCGTTCCCGGTGGCACTGCGTACATACCGCGTTGCCGTCGGCCCGCAGGGTCAGGCGGTGCGCATCGTGGCAGTCGCTGCACCGCACGCCGGCCGCGTGCATCCGGCTCTGGACGAACGAGCCGTAGACGTAGACCTCGTCCAGGATCTGGCCGTCGGGATGGTAGAGGCCCTCGGCCAGCCGCGCCGGCAGGAAGTCGTCGAGCAGGGGGCCGCCGTGCGCGGCCACCGGGGTCAGCTCTTCGCGGCGCGAGTGGCACGGCGCGCACGCCCGGACCTCGCGGTCGGGGTCGGTGGGCGAGAACGGCGCGACGAGGCCCCACCCACCGGGCGGCGCGGTGCCTCCTGCGCCGCCCGCCGCGATCTCGCCGCCGCCCGCCGCGATCTCGCCGCCGCCCGCCGCGATCTCGCCGCCGCCCGCCGCGATCTCGCCGCCGGCGGCGTCGCGAGCCAGCGCGACGTGCCGCTCGCCGGGGCCGTGGCACGCCTGGCAGCCGACGTCGATCTCGGCCCAGGTCGTGTCGTAGGTGTCCGACGCGACGTCGTAGCCCTTTCGCAGGTCCGTCGAGTGGCAAGCGGCGCACTGCAGGTTCCAGGTCTGGTAGCGGCCGGTCCAGTGCAACGGGTCGTCGGGCTCGATGGGTTCGTCGGGATAGAGGTGGAACCACGCGTTGCGCGCGGTGTCCCAGGCGATGGGCAGGCTCTGGAGGCGCCCGCCGGGAAACGGGGCCAGGTACTGTTGCAGCGGCTCGACCCCCAGGGTGTGGCTCAGCTCGAAGTCGGCCGGGGCCCCGTCCGGGCCCTCGGTGTTCACGAAGAAGCGGTCGCCGCGCCGGAAGAACCGGGAGGTGACGCCGTGGTGGGTGAATGCGGCGTCGTCGAAGTCGCCCAGGACCGTCTCGGGCGTCGCGACCTGCATGGCGAGGTCGTGGTGCGAGCCGGTCCAGGCGTCGAACTCGGTGCGGTGACAGGCCGCGCAATCGGCGTCGGCCACGTACGCCACGCCGGAGGCGTCGGTCCCGCGCGACTGCCGGGGCCCGTCGCCGCCCGGCGCGGTGCAGGCGCCGACGAGCGCGACCGCCAGGACGGCGGCGGCGGCGAGCGAGCCGCGCGGACGGCGAACCCGCCGTCCGGCCGCCTCGAGAAGGACGGCTTCGGCAGGATGGCTACGCGTCGGGGCGGTCATGGCCCGGGAATCGTGGCCTGCGGCTCCGATTGCCGCCCGACCGACCCGCCGGTGGTCGGCGCCTCCGGCGAGAGACGCCGATGGCTGGCGCGGTGCGGCCCCCTCACCGCATCGTCTGCAACTGGTTGTCGACACGCAGCACGCCGAAGGTCTGTCGGGCGATGGTCTCCATCTCGCGGCGCTCGATCTCGCCCTGAACGTACCCGACGAGGGTGACGACGCTGCGGTCGACGAGGATGCGGAACGGGGGGTTCTTGTACGACGCGAACCGCTGGAAGTGGATGCTGCGGAAAATCTGCTGCGCGAGACTGTTCCGGAGGCGGTTGTCCGCCGTCGACGTGCTCATCTGCACGATCTGGTTCTGAACGTCCTGGACGCCGCGCACCTTCGCCACCCGCTCGAAGACCTCGTCCCGCTTGTCGCGCTCGCTCGTCACCCGGCCGATCAGGGTCACCACCCCGTTCTCGACCCGCCCGTCGAGATAGTCGAAGACGGTGTAGTAGGGATAGTTCAGAACGGCGCGGGAGACGTCGTCGATGATGCCCCGGTCGCTGCCCTCGGGCAGCGTGATCTCGGCGACCACCGTCTCGACCCCGTCGACGTCCAGCGCCCGCCGTATCGCCTCGCTCTTCAGCCAGAACGTGTCGAGGCCTCCCGACAGCGTGACCTCGCCCCCGTTCGTGGTGACCTCCAGCCGCCGGAGGCCGCGCTCGCGGCGAAGCTCGTCCCGTACTTCCCTCTCGAGCCGTTCCGAGGGCTGCGCCGGGGCCGGCGCGGCTGCGGCGACGAACCCGCCGAGCAGCAGGCTGCAAACGGCGACGGACAGATGGCGGCGCATGGGTGCCTCCTTGCGTTCTATACCCCGGGCACCGCGTTGCCCGCGATGTACACCGACTCGAGGGAGTGCGTGTTGGCGATGTCGTCGAGCGGGTTGGCGCCGAGCACGAGGAAGTCGGCCCACTTGCCGGCCTCGAGCGAGCCGAGGTCGCCGTCGACCTGCATGCAGCGCGCGGCGTCCAGGGTGGACGCGACGATCGCCTGCATCGGCGTCAGCCCCGCCTCGACCATGAGCGCGATCTCGCCGTGCTCGAAGTAGCCCTGGAACCGGGCCGCGGGGCCGGTGTCGGTCCCCATCGCGATGGGGATGCCGGCGTCCGACAGGGCCTTCAGGTTCGCCTTGGCCACCTCGAGCTGGGCCTTGTAGATCTGCGCGCTGCGGCTGTTCTTCAGGCGCTCCTGGTAGGCCGGGTCCTCGAGGGCGGCGACGACGTCGGGGTCCGCCTCCTTGAGGAAGAACGGATCGTCGAACCAGTCGGGCCGCGACTCGTAGACGTAGGTCGACACCTCGCGCATCAGGGTCGGGCAGTAGCAGACCCCGGTCTCCCGGAGCTGGGCGATGAGCTCGTCGTCGACCGCGGCGTCGCGCACGCTGTGCGCCAGCAGATCCGCGCCCGCCGCGAGCAACCCCTTGGCGTCCTCGAGGTAGTACATGTGCGCGGCCAGCCGCAGGTCGTTCTCGTGCGCGGTGTCGATGATCGCCTGATAGGTCTCGGGGGTCATCTTGGTGCTCGCCCCGAGGTTGTCGTCGACGCGGAGCTTCACGATGTCGGACCCGAGCGCGATCGCCGCCTTGGCCTGCTCGATCGCCTCTTCCGGCGAGGGGCCGGTGGGGATGTTCCCTGAAAGGTAGAAGCGCGCCTCGTCGATGTCGGGGTCAGTCCGCTGCCGGTCGCGCACCGCCACGCCCTCGGGACCGTCGCCGCCGAGGCTGAACACGGTGGTGACGCCGTAGCGCGCGTAGAGGCCGAGCTGATGCTCGACGTGCTCCTCGGTGTAGAAGGACGGATCGGCCTCGAGGCCGCGCACGTTGTTCACGTGTCCGTGCGCGTTGACGAGGCCCGGCATGATGGTCCTGCCGCCGACGTCGATCCGCTCGGCGTCGGCCGGCACCTCGACCGCGGCGGCCGCGCCGACCGCCTCGATGCGGCCGTCGCGCACCACCAGCACGCCGTTCTCGATGGCGTCGGCGCCGGTGCCGTCGATGATGCGCGCGCCCACGAAGGCCTCCAGCCCCGGTGTCACCTCGACCGGCGCCTCGCCGCAGGCGGCGGAGGCGGCCACGATTCCCAACCCCAACAGGACGGCGATGCTCTTCACGTACATTCTCTCTCCTCCTGCAGGCGCTCCTTCGATCGCCCCGGCCGTCGAGCGGCCGGGAAAACCATCATTCGAGGACCGGCCCCGAACCCAACTGCTCGAGCACTTCGCCCAACTGCTCGATCGCCTCGCCGTACTGCGCCCAGTCGCCGTCCCGCTGGGCCTGGAGGGCGCGGCGATAGTGGTCCCCGGCCTGAGATACCAGCCCGCCCGGCTGCTCGGTCGGAGCCCCCGGCTCCGGCAGCGGCACGCCGGCGTCGGCGAGCAATGCCGCTGCCGGCAGCGCCCTTGCGGGCGGCGCGCCGGTTCCCCGTCCGAAGAGGCGGGTCAGGGCCCCGTCGAGGGTCTCCTCCATCGCGATCTCGTTCTGGTACGCGACGATGACCTGCTTCAGCTCGGGGATGCGCCCGCCCGAGGCGCGGAGGTACAGGGGGCGTATGTACAGCAGGGCCTCTTCGATGGGAATGACCAGCAGCGTGCCCTGGATGACCTCCGACCCCTGCTGGTCCCACAGGGTCAACTGCGGCGAGATGTCCGGGTCCTGGTTGACCCGGGCCACGATCTGGCTGGGGCCGAAGACCACCTTCTGCTTGGGGAACTGGAACACGAGGATCCTGCCGTACTGGTCGCCGTCGCTGCGCGCCACCATCCAGGCGGCGAGGTTGTTCTTGCCGCGCGGCGTGAACGGCAGCATCTGGATGAACTCGGCCCGCGGCTCGCCCGGCAGGCGCATCATCGTGTAGTAGGGCTGCATCTGCTCGCCGTCGATGACCGGCACCTCCCACTGGTCCTCCCGGTTGTAGAAGACGGCGGGGTTGGTCATGTGGAAGGTCGAGTAGATGGCGGTCTGCAGGGTGAACAGCCCTTCCGGATACCGGATGTGCCGCCGCAGGTCCTCCGGCATCGCGTCGAGGGGCTGGAGGAAGCCGGGGAAGATGGCCTGCAGCGTCCGGGCGATCGGCTCGTCCGGCTCGGCCAGGTAGAACGTCGTCGTGCCGTCGTAGGCGTCGACCACGATCTTCACCGCGTTGCGGATGTAGTTGATACGGTTCGAGGCCGGCGTGGCGTAGGGATACTGGCCGCTGACGGTATAGGCGTCGAGCATCCACACCAGGCGGCCCTCGGAGATCACGAGGTAGGGATCGGTGTCGTAGCGGAGGAACGGCGCGATGGTCGTGACCCGGTCGATGATGTTGCGGTGATAGATGATGCGGCTCTCGCTGTTGAGCTGGCTGCTCACCAGGATCTCGTAGGCGCCGAAACGCGCCGCGAAGAGCAGCCGGCGCAGCAGCGACGACATCGTCACGCCGCCCGCGCCGTCGTAGCGGGTCGAGACGTTGTCGTCCCCCTCCGGGTAGTGGAACTCGTCGGTGCCGGTGTTGACGATGACGTAGTCGTTCGACAGCTCGCCGAAGTAGATGCTCGGCTGCTCGACCTGGAGGTCCACCGACGACGTGGGCGGCAGGTCGCCGATGAACAGGACCGGCAGCCCTTCCGCGGTGACCTGGTTCACGGGGCCCATCGCCACCCCGAACCCGTGGGTGTACTGCAGCCGCTCGTTGATCCACGACCGGTTGGGGAGGCTGTCCGAGTTGAGCTCCCGGCTCGACAGCATGATCTGCCGGTACTCGCCGTCGATGAAGTAGCGGTCGTTGTCGACCGAGGCGAAGTCGTAGTAAGTGCGTATCTCCTGGAGCTGCCCGAACGTGTCGAGCAGCGGCTCGTGGTCCCAGAGCCGCACGTTGTCGATGGTGTCCCGGTTGTTCTCGATGTCGGCCAGGGCCAGGGTGGCGTCGCCCGACACCTCCCGCTCCTCGACGTCGTCGAGCCCGAACGCCTGCCGCGTGGCCGCGATGTTGTGGGTCAGGTAGGGGGCTTCCCGCTGCTGCTCGTCCGGGGTCACCACGAGGCGCTGCAGGGCGACGGCGCCGACGTTGCCGCCCACCGAGATCAGCGCGTAGAGCCCGATGGCGGCCATCAGCGGCCGGTTCCGCGGGGTCAGGGCGGAGATGACGCTGAGGCCGGCGCCGACGAGCGCGGCGAGCAGCAGCACCCGGAAGACCGGCACCCGCAGCATCACGTCGACGTACGACGCGCCGTGGACGGTCCCGGCCGGGGTCGTGAGGACCCGGGGGACGTCCAGGTATGCGCCCCACGCGAGAAGGACGAAGACGCCCGCGACGATGAGCCCCAGATGGCGCCTCGCGCCGTCGCTGACGATCGGCCCGCGCGCGGGGTCGATGCCGAGCTGGTTCGAGATGACGTAGATGGCGGCCGACCCCAGCAGCGAGAGCATCACCACGGCCAGCGCGAGGTACCGGACGAGGTCGATGAACGGAAGAGAGAAGATGTAGAAGCCGATGTCGCGGCCGAAGAGGGGGTCCGCCTGGTCGAACGGCACCGCGTTCCGGAACTGCAGCCACGTGAGCCACTCGTTCGACGCGAAGGCGCCGAGGAAGAGCGCCATCAGGGCCGCCACGCCGGTCCCCAGCCGCTGCAACTGCTGCGGCGTCAGCACCACCGCCTGAATCTCGCCGTTGCCGGGGAAGAGGGTGTAGGGCTGTCGGAATCGCCCGAGGGCGAGGCGGAAGTTCAGGGCCAGTCCGGCGAACGCGAGCACGAACACCACCGCGCCCAGCGCCAGCTTGGTGCCCAGGGTGCGCATGAAGATGCCGGTGTACTCGACCTCGCTGAACCACAGCCACTCGGTGAGCAGGTCCAGCGCAGACGGCACCACCATGAACGCCGACAGGAGAACCAGCAGAAAAACGAGTCTCGCAGGCATGGCTCAAGCCTCTAGCGGCACGTATCGGCCACTAATCTACCGCCACATTAACATGACTTCGGGGGAAACGGGGCGGTCGGACGGCGCCCGCGCGGGGCGCGCCTGCCGCGGGGGCGGGGGGGCGGTGCCGCGCGACGGCCTGCGGCCGGGGCCGGGACGGGTCGCGCCCGTGCTATTCCAGCACCGTGACCCGGTCGCCGTCGGCCAGGTCCTCGGGGCCCTCGACGACCACGCGTTCCCCGGCGGTGAGACCGGAGACGACCTCGACCTGACCGCCGACGGCGGCGCCGAGCCGGACCGCGCGGCGTTCGACCCGGTCGACGCGCGAGACGTATACGACGTCCCGCCCGTCGCGGCTGCGCGCCGCCGCGGCGGGGACCAGCAGCCTGGTGGCGCCGGCTCGGGGCTCGGGGGGCTCGTCCTCGAGGAAGGCGACGTTGACGCCCATGTCCGGGAGGATGCGGGGATCGAGCTCGTCGAAGGCGATGCGCACGAGCACCGTCGCCCGCTGCCGGTCGGCGGCTGGCACGGTGGTGATGACGGCGCCCGGGATGTCCCAGTCGGGATAGGCGTCGAGGTTGGCCACCACCCGCTGGCCGTCGCTGACCCGGTTGATGTAGCTCTCGTTGACGTCGACCTCGATCTCGAGCGAGTCCATGTCGACGAGGGTGCTCACCCCGGTCCGGGTGAAGCCGCCCCCCGCCGACACCGGCGAGATCATCTCGCCCTCCTCGGCGTCCTTCGAGATCGCCACGCCGTCGAACGGGGCGCGGATCACCATGTCGTCGAGCTGGGTCCGGAACACGTCGATCTCGCGCTCGGCCACCACGACCTGCTCGCGCGACAGGGCGATGCGGGCGGCGAGCGAGTCGACCTCGGCGGTGTCGGTGTCGAGGTCGGCGGCGCCGACCACCCCTTCCTCGACCAGCCGCCGCGTGCGGGCGAGGTTGAGCTGCGCCTCGTTCAACCGCACCTCCTGCTCGGCGATGGCCCGCCGCGCGGCGCCGAGCCGGGCCTCGGCGAGGGCGAGCTGCGAGCGCACCGTCGAGTCGTCGAGCCGCGCGAGGACCTGCCCCTGGCGCACCGCCATGCCCTCCTCGACGAGCACCGCGACGAGCTTTCCGGTGACCTTCGACGAGACCGTCGCCCGGCGGCGCGCGGCGACGTAGCCGGAGGCGTTGAGGACGGCGGCGTCGGCGGGGGCGACCGTCGTCTCGCGCGCCACCGCGGTGCGCACCGCCGCGACCTGCGCCGGTCCGGTCCACCACCACCAGCCGCCGCCTCCGGCCGCGAGCAGCAGGACGAGGGGGGGCAGCCACCGCCACGGCCGGCCGCCCGCGTCGTCCCGGCGTTCGATCCTCAGGCCGTCGAGCGAAGGGGGTGCGGCAGCCACGGGTCTGAATTTCTTTGGAACTTCGGCCGAAATGTGCGATCAACTAACTGTACCATGCCGGGTGGACGGCATGGCCGCGTTCGGGGTATTGGACGAGGCGCGGGTTCCGGCGGTTCCCGACCCGGATCACGGAAACGGGCCAGAGCATGAGCGATCGCAAGTACCGGCAGCGAGGCTATCAGGACGACCACGCGGGCCGCGAGCCGGCGGAGCGGTCCCGTCAACCGCGCGGCGACGGTGCGCCGCGCAGCGTCATCAACCGGCAGCACCGGCCGCCGAACATGCCCGGCTTCCACGACGTCATGCGGTGTGCGCGCTGCCGCCGCAACCTGCGGACGGCTATCGGCCCCGCCACCAACTGCCCCGCGTGCGGGGCGCCCCTGCACTGCTGCGCGCAGTGCGCCTCGTTCGACGGCGGCAGCCGTTTCGAGTGCCTGCAGCCGATTCCGGCCCGGGTGTTCCCCAAGGACGCTCGCAACGACTGCACGTACTTCTCCCCGCAGGTGACGGTCGAGCGCCAGACGCGCACGGAGACCGCCGCCGGTCCCCGGAGCGCCCGGCAGGCGTTCGACGATCTCTTCAAGTGAGCGCCCTTCGGGCCGCCGGCGCTGACATAATCTAGTCATGAACGCCCGCAACCCCGCCGATCTCGAAGCGGCGCTCGCCGATCTCGCGGCGCCGGTCAGGCTGCTGTTCTTCACCCAGACCTTCGGCTGCGACACCTGCGTGCCGGCGCGGCGCATCGTGGACGGGATCGCCGCCCTGTCGGAGCGCATCGCCGTCGAAGAGTTCAACCTGGTGCTCGACAAGGACGCCGTCCGGAGCTACGGCATCCGGCGCGCACCGGCGATCGCGGTCGTCGGCGAGGCAGACACCGGCATCCGGTTCTACGGCGTGCCCGAGGGCCACGAGCTGATCTCGCTCGTCGACGCCATTCTCCTCGTCGCCTCCCGCGATTCCGGTCTCAGCGACGAGAGCCTCGCCCGGCTCGCCGAGGTCGACGAGCCCGTCGACATCCAGGTCTTCGTCACCCCCACCTGACCGCACTGCCCCCAGGCGGTCAGCCTGGCCCATCGGATGGCCCTCGCGAGCCCCCACGTCACCGCGGCGGCGGTCGCGGCGGCCGAGTACCCCGACCTCGTGCACCAGTACCGCGTGACCGGGGTGCCGAAGACCGTCGTCAACGAGCGAACCGAGATTCTCGGCGCCGTGCCCGAGGCCGAGTTCGTCAGCCAGGTGGTGGAGACGGTCGCATGACCGCGCGAGGCCGCCGGACAGCGTCGCTTGGCGGTGGGACCGCGGCGCGTGGCGGTGGAACGGCGCCCTGGGGCGGCCGGATCATGGCGCTACGGGCGGCCGGGCTGCTCGCGCTGGGCCTCGCCGCGGCGTGGTTCATGCCGCGCCCCGGCGGGCGGACCGGCTTGGCCGGACAGGCCGGCGCGGACGGCGCCGAGGGTCCCCCGGTCGCCTACGAGCTGAGCTTTCCCCGGCCCCAGCAACGCTGGATGGAGGTCGCGGTGACCGTGACCGACCTGCCGCCCGCGCCCCTGAGCATGCGGATGAGCACCGCCTCGCCGGGCCGCTACGCGCGGCACGACTTCGCGAAGAACGTGTTCGAGGTGCGGGCGGCCGACGGCGCCGGCAACGCCCTCGACCCCGTCCGCGCCGCGATGGCGCGCTGGGAGGTGGCCGGTCACGACGGCACCGTCCGGTTCACCTACCGCGTCTACGGCGACCGCGTCGACGGCACCTACCTGGCGATCGACGACACCCACGCCCACCTCAACATGCCGGCCACCCTCATGTGGGGGGACGGGCTCGAGGACCGGCCGGCCACGGTCAGCTTCGAGCCGCCGCCCGACCGCGGCTGGCGGGTGGCCACGCAGCTCTATCCGACCCGCGATCCGCTCGTCTTCACCGCGCCCAACCTGCCGTACCTGCTCGACAGCCCGGCCGAGGTGAGCGCTTTCGCGGAGCGGACGTTCACCGTCGCCGACCCCGCCGATCCCGGCTACCGGCCCGCGTTCCGCATCGCCGTGCATCACACCGGCGGCGAGAGCGACCTCGACCGCTACGCCGCGGACGTCGAGCGCATCGTGCGCGAGATGGTCACCGTGTTCGGCGAGTTCCCGCGGTTCGAGACCGGCCGGTACACGTTCATCGCCGACTACCTGCCGACGGCGTTGGGCGATGCCATGGAGCATCGGAACAGCACCGTGCTGAGCGCGCCGGCGACCCTCCGCGGGCAGGGCCGGCGCCTCCTCGGCTCGGTGTCGCACGAGTTCTTCCACGTCTGGAACGTGGAGCGCATCCGCCCCCGCTCGCTCGAGCCCTTCGACTTCGAGGACGTCAACCCGTCGGGCGAGCTGTGGCTGGGCGAGGGCTTCACCAACTACTACGGGGCGCTGATCCTGCAACGGGCGGGGCTCGCCGCGCTGCCGGAGACCCTGGCCCGTTTCGGGTCGGCCATCGAGACGGTCGAGCGCGGCCCCGGCCGCCGCTTCCGCTCGGCCGCGGACATGAGCCGCCTCGCCCCGTTCACCGACGCCGCGACGGCCATCGACCCCACCAACTGGGGCAGCTTCTTCATCTCCTACTACACGTGGGGCGAGGTGCTCGGGCTGGGGCTCGACCTGATGCTGCGCGCCCGCGCCGCCGACGGCGTCGGCCGCGCCGCCACCCTCGACGACTACATGCGGCTGCTCTGGGCGCGGTTCGGGCGGGGCGGCGCCACGACGCCGGGGGTGGTGGACCGGCCCTACACCGCGGCCGACGCCCGTGCCGCCCTCGCCGACGTCACCGGGGACGAGGCGTTCGCCAGCGAGTTCTTCGACCGCTACGTCGACGGGCACGAGGTCGTCGACTTCGCCCCGCTCTTCGAGCGCGCGGGGCTGGTGCTGCGGCCGCGGGCGCCCGGCCGCGCCTGGCTGGGCTCGCCGGCGCTGCGGTTCGAGCGCGGCGGGGCGCGGGTGGCGGCCCCGCTGCGGTTCGGGACGCCGCTCCACGACGCGGGAGTGGCGCGGGACGACCTGATCGTCGCCGTCGACGGCCGCCGCGTGTCGTCGCCGGGTGGGCTCGACCGCGCGCTTCGTGACATCGGCGACCGCCGGCGGGTGACGGTCGGCTACGAGCGGCGCGGCCAGCCGATGACGGCCACCGTGGAGGTCGTCCCCGATCCCGGCCGCGAGCTGGTGTCGCTTGAGCAGCTCGGTCGGCGCTCGACCGCGGCCCAGGGCCGGTTCCGTGCCGAGTGGCTGGGCTCGAAGGCGGGGTTCTAGAGCGCGAGATGGAGAGCGAAGTTCGGGATCCGGTCTGCGGCATGCGCGTGGACCCGGCGAAGAGCCGGTTCAGCCACGAGCACGACGGGCAGCGCTACTACTTCTGCTGCGGCGGGTGCCACGCGGCGTTCCAGGCCGATCCGACCCGGTTCGTGGCCGTCGCCGCGGCCAGCGAGCCGGCCGTGGTCCTGGCCGTGATCCCGGTGGCGGCGGTGGCGGACGATCCCGAGACGGCGACCGACCCGGTGTGCGGGATGTCGGTGGACCCCGCCGGCGCCGCGCATTCCCACGTGCACGCGGGGCAGACCTACTACTTCTGCTGCGCCGGTTGCCGGGCGAAGTTCGAAGCGGACCCGGACCGCTACCTGACGCCCGGCGCCGGCCGTGAGGCCGCATCCGGTCACGGCGCTGCGACGGCGGTCGAGCTGCCGTCCGAAGCGGCGGCGCAGACGTGGTTCTCCTGCCCGATGTGCCCCGGTGTGCGTCAGCTCGGCCCGGGCGTGTGCCCGAAGTGCGGCATGGCCCTCGACGCTGAGCTGGGGGCGGACTCCCTGCAGCCCACCGTCGAGTACACGTGCCCGATGCACCCCGAGGTCGTGCGCGACGGGCCGGAGAGCTGCCCGAAGTGCGGGATGGCCCTCGAGCCGCGCACGGTGGTGCCCGACGCCGCCAATCCCGAGCTCGACGACATGACCCGGCGGTTCCGGTGGGCGGCCCTCGCCGGCTTCCCGGTCTTCGCCCTCGCGATGGGCGAGATGCTGCTCGGCGAGCGGGTACCGGGGGTAATCGGCCGCACCGCGTCGAACTGGCTGCAGCTCGCGTGCGCGACCCCGGTGGTGTGGTGGGCGGGGTGGCCGTTCTTCGCCCGCGCCTGGGCGTCGGTCGTCAACCGCAGCCCCAACATGTTCACCCTCATCGCCCTCGGCGTCGGGGCCGCCTACGCCTACAGCGCCGCCGCGACCGTCGCGCCCGGCCTGTTTCCCGACGGGTTCCGGATGGCCGGCGGCGTCGAGCCGTACTTCGACACGGCGGTGGTCATCGTCGCGCTGGTGCTGCTGGGGCAGGTCCTGGAGCAGCGGGCGCGCGGGAGGACGGGGGCGGCCCTGCGGGCCCTGCTGGGCCTCGCCCCGGCCACCGCCCGCCGGGTCACGGGCGGGCCCGGGGAGGCGACGGACCGGGAGGAGGACGTGCCCCTGGCGGCCGTCGCGGCCGGCGATTTCCTGCGGGTGCGCCCCGGCGAGCGAGTGCCGGTCGACGGGATCGTCGTCGACGGGGCCAGCGCCGTCGACGAGTCGATGCTGACCGGCGAGCCGCTGCCGGTCGAGAAGGGGCCGGACGCGCGAATCGTCGGGGGGACCCTGAACGGGACCGGCACCCTGCTCATGCGGGCCGAGCGCGTGGGGACCGATACGCTGCTGGCCCGGATTGTCGCGATGGTCGGCGAGGCGCAGCGCAGCCGGGCCCCGATCCAGCGGCTTGCGGACCGGGTCGCGGCGGTCTTCGTGCCCGCGGTGGTGGCGGCGGCGGGGCTGTCCTTCGCCGCCTGGTCGGTGTGGGGGCCGGAGCCGCGCCTCGCCCTCGCCCTCGTCAGCAGCGTCGCGGTGCTCGTCATCGCGTGCCCCTGCGCCCTCGGGCTCGCGACCCCGATGTCGATCATGGTGGGCACGGGCCGGGGGGCGGGGGCCGGCGTCCTCATCAGGAACGCCGAGGCGCTCGAGACCCTCGAGCGGGTGGACACCCTCATCGTCGACAAGACCGGCACCCTGACGGAGGGCCGTCCCGAGGTGGCGGCGGTGGTCCCCGCCGATTCCGGCACCGCTGGCGAGAACGAGCTGCTGCGTATGGCGGCGGCCCTCGAGCGGGGCAGCGAGCACCCCCTGGCCGATGCGGTAGTCCGCGCCGCCGACGCCCGGGACCTCACCGTGCCCCCGGCCGCGGACTTCCGGGCGGAGATCGGACGCGGGGTCCGCGGAACCATCGACGGACAGGACGTGATTCTCGGCATCCCGGCGCTGCTCGCCGAGGCCGGCGTCGACGCCGCGCCGCTCGCCGCGCGCGCCGACGAGCTGCGCCGCGAGGGGCAGACGGTGGTGTTCGTGGCGGTCGGAGATCGGCTCGCGGGACTGATCGGGGTCGCCGACCCGGTGAAGGCGACGACCCCGGAGGCGGTGCGCCAGTTGCGGGCGGAGGGGCTCGACCTCGTCATGGTCACCGGCGACAACCCGGTGACGGCCGAGGCGGTGGCGGCCCGGCTCGGCATCCGCGACGTCGTCGCCGGCGTCCTCCCCGCCGACAAGCGGCGCATCGTCGCCGAGCGCCAGGCGGCGGGCCGGGTGGTGGCGATGGCCGGCGACGGCATCAACGACGCGCCGGCCCTGGCCGAGGCGGCGGTCGGCATCGCCATGGGCACGGGGACCGACGTGGCGATGGAGAGCGCCGGCGTCACCCTCGTGCGCGGCGACCTGCGGGCCATCGCGCAGGCGCGCCGGCTCAGCCGGGCCACCATGCGCAACATCCGGCAGAACCTGTTCCTCGCCTTCGTCTACAACACCGTCGGCGTTCCCGTCGCGGCCGGCGTGCTCTACCCGTTCCTCGGCCTCCTCATCAGCCCCATCTGGGCGAGCGCCGCCATGACCCTGAGCTCGCTGTCGGTCATCGCCAACGCCCTGCGGCTCCGCCGCGTCGAGCTGTGAATCGACACGGCCTTCAGGTTTCCGCGTAAGGCCCGATCCCGCTTGGCGGTAGGGCAGGCACACGTGGCGGACATCCCCAGCGCCGGTCCCGCGTGGGCGGAAGGGCCATTTGGCGTCGGATGAGGCAAGGATTCTGTTGACCGGCCAGCACCCGTTCCGGCGCGGGTGGCGGGCCTGTGTCGAGGTCGAGCCGCGATGCGGCTCACGTCGGCGGCCCGCCGGGCCGTCGGGCTGTCGGTTCGGAGGGTCAAGCGACCCGATCTTCGACGATCAAGGTGCGCCCGACCGCGTGCAAGGCCCTCTCGACCTGGCCGATGTGGGAACGATGGTCGGGGTTCAGGAGCTTGCGAACCGCGGCTTCGCTGATGTCGAGGCGCCTGGCCAGCTCCACGTTGGTGACGTCCTGCGCACGCATCGCCGTGTAGAGCGCCAGCTTGGCGGCGGTGACGGGCGGCACCGGGATCAGCTCCTGTCCGCTGGCGGCCGGGCTCGGCGCCGGGACGTCCCAGCGTTCGTGGACGTATCCGGCCAGCGCGGTGGCCAGCGCATCCTGCGCCATCGCTAACGCCTCTCTGCGGTCCTCGCCGCAGGTCAGCGCCTCAGGCACGTCAGGAAAGCTGATCGAGACCCCTCCATCATCCGGCGTCAACACGCACGGATACGTGTAGCGCATCAGAAGTTCTCCTTCACGATCTCCAGTTGTCTCAACATGTTGCGGAACGTCCCCGGCTTGAGCTCACCGTGTCGCACCGTGGTGAAGCGGTCACCGACCCACAGACGCCCGTGGCTGCCCTTTCCGCGCGCCGGCTCGAAGCGGAAGTCGAGGCCGTTGCTCCTCGCGTAGCGCCGGGCGCGCCGGATGAACTCCGCCGCCGTCACGACGCTCAGCCTCGCACCTTTTGGTTCGATCTGCAACTTTGCCCCCGGCCGGGTGCTCCGGCCGAGGATCTCCACCTCGGTCGGTCCCCCATCATCGCGCTCGACGACGAGGCGTACGACGCGTTCGTTGCCGCCCTCGATGCGCCGGCGGCGCCGAACGCCCGGTTGAAGAGACAGTTGGTGCTGCGGCCGCAGTGGGAGCGATGACCGCGCCCGAGCCCATCAGCGAGCGACATGACGTCCTCGCGGTTCAAGTCGGGAGCGGAGAGCCTCGATATCTGGTTGCGGCGCAAGGCCCGACTGAACGAGGCCAAGGGCGCTCGCGGACGTACGTCGTCTGCGACCGCGGCCGGGGGATCGGGCTCTACAGCCTCGCCGCCAACTCCGTGGAACGCGTCGCGGCGTCGGCCTGATGGCCCGACCCATCCTCTCCGACATTGTGCACGCGAAACGGGACGCGCAGGACGGTGCGGTCGTTCCGTCGGGCTGACAAGGGATGGGACTGCCTGGTGATCGTGCGTGCATCGAAGATGGGGCTCGATGGTGCCCCGTCGCCCGCAGCCTGCTCGGCCTCGACGCGCCGCTGGCGTCACTCGCCGAAGAGGTCATCCGTCGCGAGATCGAGATCCGGAACGCTGGAGGCGGCCATCCGCTCGCCTCGCCGCCGACTCGGCGTCAGCCGGCGTCGCTCTACCGGTACGTCGGCCCACCAGTTCTCCCGCAACCGTGGTTCGCGAAACCAATTCTACGCGGCAATTCTCTAGTGTTTACAGGCATTTGCGGCGGCCCGGAGCCCTCACGAACTTCACGGCCGGGACGCTGGCTGCGGGCGCAGGGGCAGAGGGTCCTCGCCCCCCCAACCGGAAGACTGTGGCGTGGGGACTGCCGACGGAAGCCGCACCCCTCCAATATTGGAGTTTCCCCCGTCGCCCGCCGGTGATATGTCTTTCCTTGCAGTCCCCACTGCCAAGCGGCTCACGGGAGGCAGACGTGACGGCTCAGGAAAGCGACGAGACGCCCCCGCTGATCTCTTCGTGGTGGGCGGGCCGAAGTGCTGTGGAGGCCCTGTTGGCGGCCGGTGCGGACATCGCGGCGCGAGATCGGTATGGCAGGACCCCACTCCATGAGGCCGCTGAGTCGCCGTGGCCGGATGCGGTGGAAGCTCTACTGGCGGCCGGCGCAGACGTAGCGGCGCGGGACGTGCACGGACGGACTCCACTACATGACGTGAACACCGCTGCTGCCGCGAAGGCCCTGTTGGCGGCTGGTGCCGACATCGGGGCGCGCGATAGGGGCCAACGAACGCCGCTGCATTATGCGTGGGTGCCGGGCGTTCCTGACACCCTATTGGCGGCCGGCGCAGACGTAGCGGCGCGGGACGACCGTCGCAGGACCCCGCTGCATGAGGCGGCGGCTGGCGTCGATCCGGATGCCGTGGAAGGCCTGCTGGCGGCCGGCGCCGATGCAGCGGCTCGGGATAGCGATGGCATGACCCCGCTGCATCGGGCGGCGGCGACGAGTCCCGCTGTCCTGCGAACCCTGTCGGGGACCGACGGGGCGGCACGCGGCAGGATCCCGCTGCTTGAGGGACGACGGATGGTGACGACGGGCGTCTTCATGGGATGCACGCTGCTGGTGGCTGGTGTAACGCCCGTGGGATCTTCGTCGGCGGATCAGGGACACTACTACCAAGCTGTGTGCTTCCACGAAAACTCGTTGCCTTTGTTTTGGCGCGGACCGTGTCGTTCTCATCCCAACAATTCCAATATCGCCTGGTTGGCCGCCGAAGCTGACGCAACAGCACACAACGAGGAGGTCCACGGCGGCAGCAAACAAGCGGGACCGCGGAGCGGTTGTCAGCCGGACTGGCTAAGCCAAGCTAGCGATTGAATTGACTGTTGCACTGCGCCAGGCTGTTCCCGCCAGCCCGTCTGGTTTTGGTGTTACCGGGGCTGCCGCGTACCCGCCAGCACAACGTGATGCAACCCCGTGCGGCTTCGCAAGCTGCCGGTGAATTACATGCGAGACGCCGCGCGGGGTGACGGTGATGCGGAATCGCGGCTGCAGCAGGTACGCGACCTTGGCCAGCGGCATCCCCAAGTGCGCGTGCAGTCGCACCGGCGTAAGGGAGCCGCTTGTCGGAATCCTGCCCGCCGCGCCGCGGCGAGTCGCTTCTTTGGGGTGATGGCCGCGTTGCCTCTCGATTCGTTCGCCGCGCCGCTTCCCACCGGTCCCGGTCCCGCTCGACCCGCTTCAGCTCCTCGCACAGTCGTTCGACCCCTCGTTCTTGTTCCCCACTCGGGGATTATAACGGAGATCGAACGGCATCCTGCCTCAGTGGTCGATAATCCGGTGCTGTACGAATGACAACGTGAGCAGAGGAGGTACCCGATGGACGAGAAACCGAAGCAGACGGGACACAGCGTCAACGCACGAATCCGACAACATATAGCGAAACAATGGGTATCCATAGTTGTTGTCGGAACCCTGTTTGTTACGACCGCCGCGATCGTCTACCAACGGCTTTCCTTGCAGCCGACGTCTCCAGCGGCCGTCCGGCAGGACGCGGTTGTCGGCCTGCGTGACCATGGCCCGGAATCACAGGCATTCTCGGAAGTGGCGGAGTATTCGGACTCCTTGGCATCAGCAGTCTGCGCGGAGACGAGGAGCGCTCGGCCATCCGTGGTGCTGGCGAGAATAGAGGCGGGGCAGACGTGGTTGACGCGCTTGATGGATGGCGGGGTTGCGTTGGATGAGGTAGAGTCTACGCTTGAGCGATTTCACGGGCTGTGCGCCGCTATCCGGACGGCGAGCGCCGTCGCCGACGTTGTAGATCGCTTTGGACTTCGCCTGGATGACATGACACGGAGAGTCGCACGTATAGCGGAAGAGGGTTGCGGTCCACGCTTCGATATCAACTGGAGCTATCATGTCGATCGCATCCGGGCCGGGAATGGACCCGAAATGTTCGATAGAGTTGCTGAACAGATCGAGAGAGCTCTCTCTTACTATGAGGATCTGGCTAGGAATACGTGTGCCATGGGGCAACGCATGAGAGAAGAATTGGGGAGGCTCTCGGAACGTCTCGATTACGACCGTCGTGTGGATACTCTGTCGAAGGGTCTGCAGGCTGTTAGAGGGAACAGCTGGCCTGGAGCAGAGGAAGCGTGCAGGGTACTTACTAGTGACAACTCCGCAATTCGAATGAATCGCTGGGTCTTGGATGCGTGCCCCAGGACGTTTCGTCTGCTCACAAGCGAGGGTTGGAAGGAAATTGATGCGAGCAGGTATCGTGATGACACCGAAGTGACCTTGGCCTTTGTGGACGGCAACTTTGTAACTGATTCGTTTCGACCGAGACGCAGGGAGCGGGACTGGATAAATACGACAGTACAGATGATCATCAATGCCGTGTGTGTGGATCGCTTGACCAAGTCGAGGGCATTGGGACGGCGACTGTTCACAGAGGCGCTGCCCGGTTGGGGACAGATGAGTTCGTCGAGGAGAGAACACTATCGGGAGATTTTTGACGCAATGGTTGAGAGCGAGGGCGATGAGAGCGGGGATGGCGATTTGGGGCTGGACGCCGAGGGTCGGTGTGCCGACGCCGATCACGGGACGTTGGCGTCTCTGGTAGACGGAATCGTGGATAGGAAATACGAGGGAGATGTAGCAGCTGTCGAGCAGAGATTCGCGCGGGAGTTCGCCCAGGAATACGGATTGCAGAGTTATGTGGGGAGACGGCTTCAGGGAGAGATATATCTTCAGCGCATGTATGAGTTGGAGTATGAGCTGCGTCCTGATGGGGTGACGGAATCAAGTGGTTCGGGATATTTGGCTGACGTAATACGAGAATTGAGTGACGAATACCAGTCTCAGGTTTTGGGGAATGCGGCGCGCGCGCATGAATGGGCGATGGCGGAGTTGAGTGCGAGGACACAGATCGAAAACGCGCGGATACAGGCGGAGGTCCAGTTTGCGGTGGCGAAGGAACAGGCCCAAGCACAGCGGGATGTCGCGCGGATTCAGCGGGAAACGGAGATGGCACGACTCCGGGCACAGGCGGCACAGAGGAGGGACTTTTGGGGACAGGTCCTTACCGCGGCGGCGCCGGCACTGGGAGGCGGCGTAGTGCAGGGGGTGTTGGAGGAAGTGGTGTTTCAGGAGTGAATGTGGTTTGAAGGCGGTTCCGAGGCGACGCTGCGGGGTATTCGATTACAGGGTCGCCGGGGGCTTGAGTCAACCTTGACAATGGAGGAATGTCGGTTGCCCGTGGGAGTCGCGGGAACCGGGGGGCGTTTCACGCCCGACGAGGCGAAGAAGCGTCCGAGGCGTAGCGCGGTGTCGCCGGTTAGGACAGTGATCGATATAGGTTTGTCAACTTCGTCGAGGTGCCAGCCTGTAATTCCATTCTCCATGAAACTCTTCGGGGACCAACGCGATTGCATTCATCTGAGCCTCCGTCACCGTGACGCCTGTCGGATAGCGTCTGTCGTCGAGTTCGGCCTTGACCCGCAGCCCTTCGGCCGTCCGCGTGTTCCCGATGCGGTCTACGATGGTCTCGTACGTCGTCAGCGGCCTGCCGCGCCAGTTCGCCGTGATGTGGCAGAAGAGCCGGTGCTCGATCTTGTTCCACTTGCTCGTCCCGGGTGGGAAGTGACTCACCTGGATGCTCAGGCGGGTCTGATCGGCAAACCGCTGAAGCTCGTGCTTCCAGGCGCGGGACCGATACCCGTTGCTGCCGCCGGAATCGGCCGTGATGTACAGCGTCGTCGCCTTCGGGTACGCCCGCCGACCCATCTGGCGCCACCAGTGGCGAATCGAGGCCACCGCAAAGGCCGGGGTGTCGTGGTCGCGTCCAACGCTCACCCACGCTTCGTTGCGAGCCATGTCGTAGACGCCGTAGGGTATCGCTTTGCCCTCCGCGTCGGTCGGGAAGTCGTGCACCCGCAGCGCCGGGGGCGTCCCCTTCGGCTGCCATTCCCGGCCCCGGTTGGCGAAGTTTCCGACCAACTCCTTCTTCTTCGTGTCGACCGAGATCACCGGCTCGCCAGCGGTCAGAAGTCGATCGGCGGTCGCGTTGATGTGCTCGAACTGCGCGTTGCGGTCCGGGTGGGTGGTGCCTTCCTGCCGCTTGCGCACCGACTGCAACCGATAGCCCAAGCAGTGCAGCAGCCGGCCCACCGTAGTCGAACTGACGCGCCATCCCTGCTCGGTCAGCGCCGCGGTCAGCTTCGCGCGGCTCTTGCACGTCCAGCGCAACGGCGAGGTCGGGTCGCCGCGGGTCACCGGGTCCACCAGCGCTTCGAGCGCGGCCATGATGCCGGGTTGGTCCTCCTCGATGCCGGGACGACCTGCGCCGGGGGCTCGGACGCGGCCCGTCGGCGCTTCGCGTCGCGCAATCTCGCGACGCCCCTTGCGAATCGTCTCCCGAGCCAGTCCAGTGGCCGACGAGACCAACGCGTCTCCGCCATAGCCGATGGCCATCGACTCAGCAGCCGCCCACCGGCGACGACTGCGCTCGTCGAGCACCGGTGCCACTGCGACGTACTTCTCAACAATGGTCGCTTCCAGATCCAGATCCCGCCTCACGCGGCCAGTATGGCAGGAACCCTAAAAGATAGCAACCTAATTGCCGGCAGGATCCTTACCGCGCGTCGGGCGTTCAGAATCTCGGTGATGCGGCTCACGGGCACCTCGCTCCGCCCCGCGAGCTCCGCTGCGCTCATGGCGAGCGGGTCGAGGTCGTCGGGCAGCGATTCGCCGGGATGGGTGGGGTCGCGCATGGTCACGATTCCAACTCAATGGTATTGCACGGGTGCGATCAGGCGCCCCACCGGCCGTCGGGGCCGCGCCGGACGTCGACCACCATCAAGCCCCGGGTCAGTGGCCGGGCGCCGGTGAACGCCCCGATGAGCCACGACACCAGCCCCACCGCGAACGCGCCGAGCACGGCCGAGAAGAACGACGCAACGCTGAAGCCGGGGACGAGGAAGGCGGCGAGGCCGAACGCGAGGCCGTTGACGACGAAGTAGAAGAGCCCCAGCGTCAGCACCGTGAACGGCAGGGTCACGAGGAGCAGGAGGGGGCGCACGACGGCGTTGACGAAGCCGAGGACGAGCCCGGCGAGGGCGAGCGAGAAGACCCCGTCGACCCGGACGCCGGGGAGGACCCAGGCGGTCACCGCGAGGGCGGCGGCGGTGGTCAGCCAGTGCGCGAGGAACAGGGTGCTCATGCCGGTGCCTTCCCGCCGGCGGCCGGGAAGAGCACCCCGGGGGCCAGCTTGTTCTCGGGGTCGAGGGCGCGCTTGACGGCCCGCATCTGTCCGATGCCCGCGTCGCCGTGGAGCAACCGCAGCAGCGCCTGCTTGACGGGGTTGCGGCCTACGCCGTGCTCGGCGAGAGGACATCCCCCCAGGCGGATGACCTCGCGCCCGCAGGCCATGATCGCCTCCTTCCCGGCCCGCACGTCGTCGGCCGAGCGGGGAATGACGTTGGGGTGCAGGTTGGCGTCGGACAGGTGCCCCCACACCGCGTGGTCGAGGCCGCGCGACTCGAAGGCGGTGCGAAAGAGGCGCAGGCAGTCGGAGAGCTTCGGGAAGGGCACGATCATGTCCGCGGCGGTCTTCTCGATTGTGCCATCGACGGTGCGCTTGGCGACAGCCACCCGACGGTTCACCGCTTCGGGCACCGCCTCCCGGAAGGCGAGCAGATCGGCCGCCCGAGCGGTCTCGCCGGGTGCCGCGAGCTCGGTGCGGTCGAGCAGGCCCTCGGCGTCGAGGAGGCGGCAGAGCGCGACGATGGGGCCGGCGGGCGGCGCCGCCGAGGCCGCGAGGCCGATCTGCTCGTGGACCTCACCGGCGGTGGCGCCGGGGGGCAGCTCGATCTGGAGCAGGAGCACCGCGCCGGCCGCGTCCGGAACCGACACCGCGGCGCCACGGCCGGCCTCCGCGGCCCGGGCCAGCTCGAGCGATCGCCGGTCCAGGTACTCGATGGCGGCGACGTCGAGCCCGGCCGGATCGGCGCGGCGCCGGGTGTCCGCCGACACGTCGCGCAGCCGCGCCGCGAGCGCCGTCGCGTGCGCCTCGCCGTCGAGGGCGATCAGCACCACGCAGACCGCCGGCCGCCGGGGCAGGACGTCGAGGGTCACGGAGGTCACCACGCCCAGGGTGCCTTCCGAGCCGACGAAGAGGTCGACGAGGTCCAGGTCGGGCGCGGCATGGTAGCCGGCCGAGCGCTTGGGGACCTGCGGCAGGCGATAGTCCGGGGCCGGAACCACGATCTCGCGTTGCGCCGTCTCGATGACGAAACGGCCGTCGGCTGCCCGCGCCTGGCCGCGTTCCAGGTCGAGCGCCTCGCCCGAGGAGAGAACCACCGTCAGGCCGCGGACCCAGTCCCGCGTCGTGCCGTACTTGAACGTCGAGGCCCCGGCCGCGTTCGTCGAGACCACCCCGCCGACCGTCGCCCCCTCGAACGTGGGCACCGGCGGGTACGCCTTTCCGGCCGCGTCCAGGGCCTCGCGCAGGGTGGTCAGGGCGACTCCCGGCTGCACGGTGATCCGATCGTCCGCGAGGTGCCCGACCGCGTTCATCCTCGACGAGCTCAGCACCAGATGGCCCATCGGGGTCGCCCCGCCGGTCAGGGACGACTGCGCGCCGACCGGCAGAACGCGGTCGGCGTCGCGGACGAGCGCCGCGCACTCCGCCTCGTCGCGGGGGAACGCCACCGCCGGCGCATGGCCGCCCGGGTAGTGCGCCGCGTCGTCGAGGAAGCCGGAGACGTCGTCGCTGACGGGCAGCGGACCGGGCGGGGCCCGACGGTCGGCGCGCGGAGGCCGGGTTCGGATGCGGTTGGTCGCCATGCTCGTCGGACAGGTCCAGGGCTGCTGCGCGTCCAGGCATCCGGACGGATCGAGGGTACCGCCGTCCGGGCATTCGGAGGGCCGCAGGCCGCCGGCCGGTCCCGCTGATCATGATAGAGTGGCTTGCCCCGTTCCGGAACAGGCCGGAAGGCTGCGCCGTCAACGGTGCCGCGTGCTTTCGCCCGTCGCCGTGCGCCGTCGGGCATCGCGATCCGTCGATTCCCCGCGGTTCGGTCGAGCGCGACGGGCGACCCGGACACTCATAGCGTGGGTACGGGGGCCGTCGACTCCCCTTGCCGACCCGTTACAGAAAGGCATCCCCAATGTTCCAGCGGCTTTGCGTTCTCGGCGCCGTCCTCGTGGTGACGGCGGCCTGCGGCGCGCCGACCCTCGCGCAGTCCGACGACGAGGTGGTGGGGCGCATCGGTGACCGGGCGGTGACCATGGCCGAGCTCGACGAGGCGTGGCGCAGCAACGACGCGGCCTCGCGGATGCGCATGCTGCAGGAGCTGTACGAGACCCGCAAGCGCACCCTCGACATCGTCATCGGCGAGATCCTCATCGAGCGCGAGGCCATCGCCAGGGGCACGTCCCGCGACGAGCTGCTCGCGCAGGAGCTGCCCGCGAGGACCCTGCCCGTCACCGCCGAGGACATCACCCGCGTCTACGAGCAGAACCGGCGCGCGTTCCCCAACATGACCGAGGAGCAGATGGCGCCGCAGATCCGGGCCTTCCTCGCCCAGCAGCGGCCCATGCAGGCCCTGCACGCGTACATGGCCGAGCTGCGGGCCGGCGCCGACGACGTGCGGGTGGAGCTCGAGCCGCCCCGCACCCCCGTCGAGGTCCTGGAGGGCGACCCCGTCCTCGGCCCCGCCGACGCGCCGGTCGAGATCGTGGAGTTCTCCGACTTCCAGTGCCCGTTCTGCGAGCGGCTGACCGCCACCCTCGACCGCCTGAAGGCGGAGTACGGCGACGACATCCGGCTCGTCTTCAAGGACTTCCCGCTGCCCAACCACGCCGAGGCGTTCAAGGCGGCCGAGGCGGGGCTCTGCGCCAACGTGCAGGGGAAATTCTGGGAGCTTCACGACACGATGTTCTCGGAGCAGGACGACCTGGAGGTGGACGACCTGAAGCGCCACGCGGGCGAGCTGGGCCTCGATCAGGCCGCGTTCGACGCGTGCCTCGACAGCGGCCGCTTCGCCGAGCAGGTCAACGCCGACCTGCGGTACGGCGAGTCGCTCGGCGTGCAGTCGACGCCGACCATCTTCATCAACGGTCGCGCGGTGATGGGCGCGGCGCCCTACGAGGTGTTCGACGAGATCGTGCGGGACGAGCTGGACCGGGCGCAGTGAACCGATTGAAGGGGCGAGCGGGTCCGGTCCGGGAGCCGGCCCGCTCGGTACGCGAGGCTCAGTCGGCCGCCGCGGCGATGCGGGCGCCCTCGGTGGCGAGGAAGTCGTCGAACTCGGCGCGGCTCTGGACGGTGACGAAGCCGCGCATCCGGTAGTGGCCGAGCCCGCAGAGTTGCGAGCAGTTGACCTCGTAGTCTCCGGCCACCGTCGGCACCCACCACACCGGGATCTCCATGCCCGGTATCGCATCCTGCTTCACCCGCATCTGGGGAATCGCGAAGCTGTGGATGACGTCGAGGCTCGACAGGTACACGATGACGGGCTCGTCGACCGGCAGGTTGAGCTGGTTGATGGTGGCGACGTCGTCGGCCCCCGCGGGGTCGCTCCGGTCCAGGCCCGTCGCGTTGGTCGGCGTGATGAGGCTGGCGTCGCGGCGCCCGAACATGCCGTCGGGTCCGGGGTAGATCGAGTGCCACTCGAACTGCTTCGCGATGACGTGCACCACCGTCGCGCCCTCCTCGGGCGGGAACGCGTTGACGCGCACCGTCCACGCGGGGATGGCGAAGAACAGGAGGATGACGGCCTCGACGACGGCCACCCCGACCTCGAGGTAGCTCGAGGTGTGGCTCTTGACGCCGGCGTAGTCCGCCTTCGGGTTCGCGGACGCGCGGAAGCGGATCAGGGTGTAGACGAAGAACACCCCCCAGCCCACGAACAGCACCGCCATGAGCCAGTGGACGATGACGATGATCCGGTCGATCTCCGCGGCGTGCGCCGAGGCCTGCAGCGGCAGTCCGAGAAATTCCTGCATCGATAAGCTCCCTGGCCCCTCGCGGAGCCCCGCGGCGAACGTCGCCGCGGGGTTACGAATGGCTCCTGGCCTGCGACGACGGCGACAGGTCGACGCGCTCGCCGATCGCCATCCTCGATCGCTTCAAGAGATAGAGAAAAAAGCGGGCGAAACAGCCGAGCACGCCCGCGGTGATGCCGATCATCACGAGAATGCCCCAGCTCGCGCCGATCGACATCGCCGAGTTCGGGTCGCCGAAGCAGACCGGGCAGGCCCATCCCGTCTGCGGCGCGGCCAACACGAATCCCGCCGCCACCGCCAGCGTCCGCAGCATGTGTCCCAGCATCTCAGCGCCTCGTTCCATCCGGGCTCACTCGAGCCCGATCTCGCGTGTCTTCCGAACGAACCGTACCGCGTAGGCCGACAGCAGCCCCGCCGTCGCCAGCGACCCGACCGCGGTGACGAGGTGCCACCCGGTGCCGCGGGCCGACCCCCAGGTCACGCCGCCCCACACCGCCATCATCAGCGCCAGCCCGATCGACGCCACGATGAACAGGATGTGGAAGCCGCGCAGGGACATCAGTGCGCCTCGTCCTCCGCGTGCGCCGCGTTGGCGTTCGGCAGCGGCTTGTGCACGCCGTAGGTGTCCGAAACCGTCAGGATCGGCACGAGCATGAGCACCAGCCAGAAGACCACGGTCAGGACCAGCGAGATGGCGAGAGCCCGGCTCTTCTCGTCCACCAGGTGCATGAAGTAGCTCGCGACCAGCGACCCCTTCGCGGTGGCGATGATGAGGGCGATGATGATCGCCAGCGGCACCGCCACCTCGATGTACGAGGCGAGGACGGTGACCACCGTGAGGACCGCCAGCGCGCCGGCGACCTTCATGTAGATGTCGATGTGCTTCTTGGTTTCTTCAGGGCTTCCGCTCATGACGCCTCCGCAGTGTCCGGGGGGTCGCCCCGGCGAATCGGGCCGGCGGCGGGCATCCTCCCTGGCCCCAATCCTCGCCTCGGGCTCCGCCTGGCGCTCAACCGACCCTCCAGGAGCCCGCGCCGTTCCCCGGCGCAGGTCCCTCCCTACAGCAGGTAGAGCACCGGGAACAGGAAGATCCAGACGAGGTCGACGAAGTGCCAGTACAGGCCCGCCGCCTCCACCCGGTTCTCGAACATCTCCCGCTTCTCGTGCCACAGCTTGCTGCCGGGGCCCCAGAAGTAGCCGTTCACGATGACCCCGCCCACGATGTGCAGTCCGTGCAGCGCCGTCATCGTCCAGTAGATGGCGAGGAACGTGCTGTGCGAGGGCAGATGGTCGTGCGACACCTTCTCGTAGTACTCGAAGAACTTCACCACCAGGAAGGTGAGGGCGAGCAGGATGGTCGCCCCCATGTACGTCTTGTACTTGGCGAAGTCGCCGAGCTTCAGCGACGCGAAGCACATGACCATCGTGACGCTGGACCCGATGAGGACCGCGGTGTTGAAGGCCCCGATCGGGATGTTCAGGTACTCGGCCCCCAGCGGCCAGTCGACGCCGCCCACCCGCAGGATGACGTAGGTCGAGAAGAGCCCGCCGAACAGCATCACCTCGGAGGCGAGGAACAGCCAGATCCCGAGCTTGACGTTGTTCAAGCCGGTGTCCGGCCGTTCGGCTACGGTGTACGGAATCTCCATCCTGGTTACCTTTTACAGCTTCTGCAGCTTCGCGGCTCGGGTCAGGCGCCGGTCGCCTGTCCCTGCATGGAGTAGTCCTTCGGGGCGCCGGGCACGCTGTACTCGTAGGGCCCCCGGTGCGCCTCGGGCGGCGCGGAGAAGTTGCCGTGCGGCGGCGGCGACGGCGCCTGCCACTCGAGGGTGGTCGCCCCCCACGGGTTGTCGTCGACCTTCTTCCCGTTCCGGATGCTCCAGAAGAAGTTGACGATGAAGAAGATCTGGAAGAACCCGAGGGCCCAGGCGCCGTAGGACATCACGGCGTTCCATTCCATGACCTCCTGGGCGTGCGCGTACTGCATGCCGCCGTCGTAGAGCCGCCGGTTCACCCCGACGAGGCCGGTGATGAACATCGGCATGAACACCACGTTGATCGAGATGAGCGAGCCCCAGAAGTGGATTTTGCCGAGCACCTCGTTCATCACCCGGCCCGTCGCCTTCGGGTACCAGTAGTAGAGGCCCGCGAACAGCGCGAAGATGGTGCCGGGGGCCACCACGTAGTGGAAGTGGCCGATCACGTAGTAGGTGTCGTGCAGGTGCAGGTCGGGGGCGGAGAGGCCCAGCGGCAGCCCCGTCAGCCCCCCGATGCCGAACATCGGCAGGAAGGCGAGCGCGAACAGCATCGGCACGTTGTAGCGGATGGACCCGCCGTACAGCGTGATGAAGAACGCCGACAGGATGACCACCGACGGCACCGAGATGATCATCGTCGTGGTCTGGAAGAACGCGCTCATCGTCGTGCCCATGCCGGTCAGGAACATGTGGTGCGCCCACACGATGAACGACATGAATCCGAGGAAGATGACCGACGCCACCAGCACCCGGTAGCCCCACAGCGGCTTCCGGGTGTTGTTGGCGAGGATCTCCGCCACGATGCCCATCGCCGGCAGGATCAGGACGTAGACCTCGGGATGGGCCAGGAACCAGAACAGGTGCTGCCAGAGCAGCGGGCTCCCGCCGCCGCTGATGTCGAGGGGGCCTTCCGTCGTGACGAGCCCGCTCGGCATGAAGAAGCTGGTCTCGGCCACCCGGTCCATGAGCTGCAGGATGCCCGCGACCTCGAGGGGCGGGAACGCCAGCAGGAGCAGGAACGAGGTGACGAGCTGCGCCCACACGAAGAACGGCAGGCGCGTGAAGCTCAGCCCGGGGGCCCTGAGCTGGAAGGTCGTGACGATGAAGTTGATCGAGCCCAGCAGCGAGGAGGTGATCAGGAAGATCATCCCGATGAGCCACCAGGTCTGCCCCTCGAGGGCGATGACCGACAGCGGGGCGTAGGAGGTCCAGCCGGAGTTGGCGGCCCCGCCGGGCACGAAGAAGCTGGCGAACATGACCACGCCGCCCAGGAAGAACGCCCAGTAGCTGGCCATGTTCAGCCGCGGGAACGCCATGTCGGGGGCGCCGATCTGCAGCGGCAGCACGTAGTTGCCGAAGCCGCCGACGGCGAGGGGCACGACCCCCATGAACACCATGATGGTGCCGTGCATGGCCCCGAGCTGGTTGTAGAACTCGGGCAGCATGATGCCGCCCGGCGCGTTCGCCTGCCCGAGGAAGTTGCCGATGAAGGGGATGGGCGCGCCCGGGTAGGCGAGCTGCCACCGCATCACCATCATCAGCGAGAAGCCGAACAGCAGGAACAGCATCGCGGTGATCGCGTACTGGATGCCGATCACCTTGTGGTCGACCGAGAAGACGTACGCCCGCAGAAAGCTGAGCTCGTGCTCGTCGTGGGCATGTTCGGCATGCCCGGCCTGCGGGACCTGTTCGGCGGTGGTCACGTTCTCCAACGTCGTGACTCCTTTCTGGACCTGCCTGCGATCCGATCGCCGCCGCGGCGGACGGGGCGGGTCGGGCTTGAGGCAGTGACGTGACCGGCGCCGCGGCCCGCGGACCCGGCGCGGGCGGCCTCGCGATTCCCGTCGTGATTCGACACCCGGCGGCGACGGCAGCGATGCCGGGGCCGGCGCGAGCCGGCTCACGTGCATCGATTCACAATCCTGTCGTCGCCGCAATTCTATCGGCGCCTTCCCGCCCATGCAACCCTGCCCCGCGCCCCGGCGCAACCGTCGACGGCGGGGTTCCGAATCACGGGCGGCGCACCACGCTCCCCGCGTCCCCGGTGCAATGCTGCCCCCGCGCCGCCTCACCGCCGCCCCGGCGGGTATACTCTGGGCCGACAGCCATGACTCCGCAGCCCGAGGACGTGACGCGCGTGCTCGACACCCGAGGCGACGAGCCCCTCGGCGCGACCTACGTCGCGGTGATGGTCGTCGAGGCCCTCGTGCTCGCGGCGCTGTGGCTGTTCTCGCGGCATTTCTCGGGCTAGGAGTCCGCGCCGCCGAGCCGGCGCCATCCCATGCATCCCATCGACTGGATCATCATCGGCGGCTACCTCGCGTGGGTCCTCTACGACGGGGTGAAGCGGTCGCGGGGGACCGACGCCGTCGAGGGGTACTTCCTCGCGGGCCGGTCGCTCCCGTGGTGGGCGGTCGGGCTGTCGGTCATGGCGACCCAGATGAGCGCCATCACCCTGGTCGGCACCACCGGCCAGGGCTACGCCGACGGCCTGCGGCTGGTGCAGATGTACTTCGGCCTGCCGCTCGCGATGATCCTCCTGTCGGTGACCCTCGTCCCGTTCCTCTACCGGGCCCGGGTGTTCACCGCCTACGAGTACCTCGAGCGCCGCTTCGACCGGAAGACGCGGGCCCTGACGAGCCTGATCTTCCTCGTGTCGCGGGGGCTCGGGGTGGGGGTGATCATCTCCGCCCCGGCGGTGGTGCTCTCGGTGGTGCTGGGGTGGAACCTGACCTTCACCGCCCTCGCCATCGGGGTCCCCACGACCTGCTACACGATGCTGGGCGGGGTGCAGGCGGTCGCGTGGGCCGACGTCAAGCAGATGGTCATCATCGTGGGCGGCCTCCTCGCGGTGGTCGCGGCCCTCGTCCTCGGGCTGCCGGGCGGGGTCGGCCTCGCGGACGCGATGCACCTGGCCGGCGCGGGGGAGCGGCTCACCGCCATCGACTTCTCCCCGGACCCGGGGGAGACCTACACCTTCTGGTCGGGCCTGCTGGGCGGGCTCTTCCTGGCGCTCGGGTACTTCGGGTGCGACCAGAGCCAGGTGCAGCGCCACCTGACCGCCGACTCCGTCGACGCCGCCCGCCGGTCGCTGCTCATGAGCGCGTACTGGAAGATCCCGCTCCAGGTGCTGATCCTGCTGACCGGCGTCCTGGTGTTCGTGTTCCACCTGTTCAACCCCGCGCCGATGCTCTTCCACCCCGTGCGGGACGCGGCGGTGCGCGCCGGCGACCGGGCGGCGGAGTACGCGGGGCTGGAGGCGGAGTTCGAGGAGGCGTTCGCCAATCGCCGCGTCGCCGCCGACGAGATGCTCGCCGCGCGCCGGGCCGGCGGCGCGGCGGCCGTCGCCGAGGCGCGGGCGGCGTTCGCGGCGAGTCAGGAGCGGGTGGGGGCGGTCCGCGGCCGGGCGGCGGGCCTGGTGGAGGAGGCCACCGGCGAGGCCTACTCCGACGTCAACTACGTGTTCCCCACGTTCATCGTCACCCACCTGCCGGTGGGGCTCGTGGGCCTGCTCATCGCGGCCATCTTCGCGGCCGCGATGTCGAGCGCGGCGGCGGAGCTGGCCGCGCTCTCCACCACGAGCGTCATCGACTTCTACCGCCGCTACCTGAACGCCGGGGCGACGGACCGCCACTACCTGCGGGTGTCGAAGCTCGCGACCGCCCTGTGGGGCGTGGTGGCCACCGTCTTCGCGGTGTTCGCGGCCAACCTCGGGTCGCTGATCGAGGTCGTCAACCAGGTCGGCTCCTACTTCTACGGGTCGCTCCTCGGGGTGTTCGTGCTCGCCGTCGGGTTCCGCCGGGCCACCGCCGACGGGGCCTTCGTCGGCCTCTTCGCGGGCATGGCGTCGGTGGCCCTCGTCGAGAGCGCGGCCGACGTGTCCTTCCTCTGGAACAACGTCATCGGCACCGTCGCGGTCGTCGTCGTCGGCCTCGCCGTGAGCTGGCTCCGGCCCGCCGAATGACGCCCCCGCCGGCGTTGTCGCCCGGCCCCGCCCCGTGATATGTTGATATGCGACCGTTTTGGTCGGCAATTCGTTCGGCGACGATTTCACGAGCCAGGAAGCGCCATGAGCACCGCGATCCAGACCGTCGAAGAGCTCGCGAAGCAGGAATACAAGTACGGGTTCACCACCGACGTCGAGACCGACTCGATCCCCGTCGGCCTGAGCGAGGAGGTCATCGAGCTGATCTCGGCCAAGAAGGGCGAGCCGCGGTGGCTGCTCGACTGGCGCCTCGACGCGTTCCGGGTCTGGTCGAAGATGACCGAGCCTACGTGGCACAACGTGCGCTATCCGCCCGTCGACTACCAGGCCATCAGCTACTACGCGGCCCCCAAGAAGAAGCCGAAGCTCGAGAGCCTCGACGAGGTCGACCCCGAGATCCGGGCCACCTTCGACAAGCTCGGCATCTCGCTCGACGAGCAGAAGCGCCTGTCCGGCGTCGCCGTCGACGCCGTCTTCGACAGCGTGTCGGTCGCCACCACGTTCAAGGACACCCTGGCCGACCTCGGCATCATCTTCTGCTCGTTCTCCGAGGCGGTGCGCGACCACCCCGAGCTCGTGCGCAAGTACCTCGGCACCGTCGTGCCCCACACCGACAACTTCTTCGCCGCCCTCAACTCCGCGGTGTTCAGCGACGGGTCGTTCGCCTACATCCCCAGGGGCGTGAAGTGCCCGATGGAGCTGTCGACGTACTTCCGCATCAACGCCGCCAACACCGGCCAGTTCGAGCGGACCCTGCTCGTGGCCGACGAGGGCGCGGAGGTGAGCTACCTCGAGGGTTGCACCGCGCCGCAGCGCGACGAGAACCAGCTCCACGCGGCGGTGGTCGAGCTGGTGGCCCTCGACGACGCCACCATCAAGTACTCGACGGTGCAGAACTGGTACCCCGGCGACAAGGACGGCAAGGGCGGCATCTACAACTTCGTGACCAAGCGGGGCAAGGCCCTTGCCAACGCCAAGGTGACGTGGACCCAGGTCGAGACCGGCTCCGCCATCACCTGGAAGTACCCGAGCTGCATCCTGCAGGGCGACAACTCGGTGGGCGAGTTCTACTCGGTCGCGGTGACCAACAACCGCCAGCAGGCGGACACCGGCACGAAGATGGTGCACCTGGGCCGGAACACCCGCAGCACCATCGTGTCGAAAGGCATCTCGGCCGGGCACGGCCAGAACACCTACCGGGGCCTCGTGCGCATCGGCAAGGGGGCGCGCGGCGCCCGCAACTTCTCGCAGTGCGACTCGCTGCTCATCGGCGACCGCTGCGGCGCCCACACCTTCCCGTATCTCGAGGTGAAGAACACGTCGTCGCAGGTCGAGCACGAGGCGTCGACGTCGAAGATCGGCGAGGACCAGATCTTCTACTGCCGGCAGCGCGGGCTGTCGACGGAGGACGCAGTCAACCTGATCGTCAACGGGTTCTGCAAGGAGGTCTTCCGCGAGCTGCCGATGGAGTTCGCGGTCGAGGCCCAGAAGCTGCTGAGCGTCAGCCTCGAAGGCAGCGTGGGATAGACAGGGACAATCGATGCTCGAGATTCGCAATCTGCAGGCGAAGGCCGGGGACCGCCAGATCCTGAACGGGATCGAGTTGACGGTGAACCCCGGCGAGGTTCACGCCATCATGGGGCCGAACGGCTCCGGCAAGAGCACCCTGGCGGGGGCGCTGGCCGGCCGCGACGGCATCGAGGTCAACGGCGGGTCGGCGACGTTCAAGGGGCAGGACCTGCTCGAGCTGGAGCCCGAGGAGCGGGCGCGCGAGGGCCTGTTCCTGGCGTTCCAGTACCCCGTCGAGATTCCCGGCGTCAACAACGCCTACCTCCTCAAGGCGGCCCTCAACGAGGTGCGGAAGCACCGGGGTCAGCCCGAGCTCGACGCGATGGACTTCATGATCCTGGTCCGCAAGCGCATGTCGCTGCTGGACATGGACGACGCCCTGCTGAACCGTCCCGTCAACGACGGGTTCTCGGGCGGCGAGAAGAAGCGGAACGAGATCTTCCAGCTCGCGGTCCTCGAGCCGACCCTCGCCATTCTCGACGAGACCGACTCGGGGCTCGACATCGACGCCCTCAAGACCGTCGCCGGCGGGGTCAACGCCATGCGGAGCCCCGAGCGCTCGATGGTCGTGGTGACCCACTACCAGCGGCTGCTCCACTACATCGTCCCCGACTTCGTGCACGTGCTCAGCAAGGGGCGCATCGTGAAGTCGGGCGGCAAGGACCTCGCGCTCGAGCTCGAGGAGAAGGGCTACGGCTGGCTCGACGCGGAGCCGGCGGCGGCGACCGCGTAGCCCGGATACGTCTCATGCCGCAGATCGCCATCAGCGTCGACAGCTACGCCGACCAGTTCGCGGCCCTGAAGCGGACGAGTCCGCCCGCCGGCCCGCTCGGGCCCTTGCGCGACGACGCGTTCCGCTGCTTCGACCGGCTCGGGTTCCCCACCACCCGGCTCGAGGAGTGGCGGTTCACGAACATCGCCCCCATCGTCCAGACGCCGTTCCAGGCGCCGCCCGCGGCCGAGAGTCTCGGCCGCGACGTCCTCGACGCGCTGCATCTCCCGAGGTCCGGCGGCCCCGAGCTGGTCTTCGTCAACGGCCGCTTCGCACCGGCGCTGTCGGACGCGTCGGGTCTGCCGCCCGGGGTCCGCGCGCGCGGCCTCGCGGCGATGGCCGGCGAGGCGGGGGGGCTCGACGGCGTCGCGCCGTACCTGGGGCGCCTCGCGCGGTTCGAGCGGCACGCGTTCACCGCCCTCAACACCGCGTTCCTCGGGGACGGCGCCGTCATCGAGGTCGACGGCGGCGTGGTGCTCGAGAGCCCCATCCACCTCCTCTTCGCGTCGTCGAGCGGGACGGCGCCGGTGCTCAGCCAGCCGCGGGTGCTGGTCGTGGCGGGGGCGAGCAGCGAGGTCCGGGTGGTCGAGAGCCACGCGGGGACCGCGGACGCCCCGTACCTGAGCAACTCGGTGACCGAGGTCTCGGTCGCGGAGAACGCGGTCGTGGACCACTACACGGTGGTGCGCGAGGCCGACGCCGCGTTCCACGTGGGCAACCTCGCGGTCCGGATCGGCCGGGCCGGCAACTTCTCGTCCCACGCCATCACCGCGGGCGGGGCCATCGTGCGGAACGAGGCGGGCGTCGTCCTCGGGGGCGAGGGGGGCGAGTGCACGCTGAACGGGCTGTACCTGGCGAACGGCCGGCAGCTCGTCGACAACCAGACGACCATCGACCACGCCATGCCCCACTGCGACAGCCACGAGCTGTACAAGGGGATTCTCGACGGCCGGAGCCGTGCCGTGTTCAACGGCAAGATCATCGTCCGGCTCGACGCCCAGAAGACCGACGCCAAGCAGTCGAACAAGGCGCTGCTGCTGTCCGAGGACGCGCAGATCACCACCAAGCCGCAGCTCGAGATCTTCGCCGACGACGTGAAGTGCACCCACGGGGCCACCGTCGGCCAGCTCGACGCGGACGCGCTCTTCTACCTGCGGTCGCGCGCCCTGTCGGAGGCGCAGGCCCGGCGTCTGCTGATTCACGCGTTCGCGGCCGACCTGCTAGGCCACATCAAGGTGGAGGCGATCCGCCGCCAGCTCGACGCGCTGCTGCTCGAGCGGCTCCCGATGAACGGGAGCCGGGCCTCCGCGCCGTAACGAGGGTGCCGATGAGCAGCGTGACCGCATCGGAGCCTGCCGCGCTGGACGTGGCCCGGATCCGCGGGCAGTTCCCGATACTCGCGCAGACCGTGGGCGGCAAGCCCCTCGCGTACCTCGACAACGCCGCGACCACCCAGAAACCGCAACCGGTGCTCGACACGCTGGCCCGGTACTACGCGGCCGGCAACGCCAACATCCACCGCGGCGTCTACGCGCTGAGCCAGGACGCGACCGAGGCCTACGAGGGCGCCCGCGGCAAGGTGGCGGCCTTTCTGAACGCGGCCGAGCCGGCCGAGATCGTCTTCACCCGCAACGCCACCGAGGGCATCAACCTCGTCGCGCAGACGTTCGGCCGCAGCCGCATCGGGGCGGGCGACGAGGTGGTGATCTCGGGCATGGAGCACCACTCGAACATCGTGCCGTGGCAGCTCGTGTGCGAGGAGAAGGGCGCGCGGCTGCGGGTGGCGCCGTTCTCCGACGCGGGGGAGCTGCTCGTCGACGAGCTCGAGGCCCTGCTGGGGCCGAGGACCCGGCTCGTGTCCGTCGTGCACATGTCGAACTCGCTGGGCACCGTCAATCCCGTCGCGCGGGTGGTCGAGCTGGCCCACCGGCAGGGCATCCCGGTGCTCGTCGACGGGGCGCAGGCCGCGTATCACATGCCGGTCGACGTGCAGGCGCTGGGCTGCGACTTCTACGTCGTCACCGGCCACAAGCTGTACGGCCCCACCGGCATCGGCGCCCTCTACGGCCGCCGCGCCCTCCTCGAGGCGATGCCGCCCTATCAGGGTGGCGGCGACATGATCAGCTCGGTGACCTTCGAGCGGACGACCTACAACGAGCTGCCGCACCGGTTCGAGGCGGGCACCCCGCACATCGCGGGCGCGATCGGGCTCGGGGCGGCGGTGGACTTCATCACCGGGGTCGGGCTCGACGCCATCGTGGCCCACGAGCGGCGGCTCCTCGCCTACGCCACCGAGGCGCTGTCGGCGGTGCCCGGGCTGCGCCTCGTCGGGACCGCCGCCGACAAGGCGAGCATCCTGTCGTTCGTGATCGAGGGCGTGCACCCCCATGACATCGGGACCATCGTGGACACCGAGGGGGTGGCGATCCGCACCGGCCACCACTGCACCCAGCCGGTGATGGACCGGCTCGGGGTGCCCGCCACCGCCCGCGCCTCGCTCGCCATGTACAACACGACCGGGGAGATCGATCAGCTCGTGGCGGCGTTGACCCGGGTCAGGGAGCTGTTCGGATAACGGGGCGGGAGACGGAGACGAGATGTCCGATCTGCGGGAGCTGTATCAGGAGGTCATCCTCGACCACAACCGCAGCCCGCGCAACTTCGGGCGGCTCGAGGACGCCGACCTCCAGGCCGACGGCCACAACCCGCTCTGCGGGGACAAGCTCTCGATCAGCCTCAAGCTGGACGGGGACCGGGTGACGGACCTGCGCTTCGAGGGGTCGGGTTGCGCCATCTCGAAGGCGTCGGCGTCACTCATGACGGAGAGCGTCAAGGGCCGCACCCTCGGCGAGCTGCGCGTGCTCTTCGAGCGGTTCCACCGGCTGGTCACCGACCAGGGGGCGGCCGTGGACCACGTCGACCTGGGTAAGCTGGCCGTCTTCGCCGGGGTCCGCGACTATCCCGCCCGCGTCAAGTGTGCGATCCTGGCGTGGCACACCCTGCGGGCCGCGGTGGACGACCGCCACGAGGTCGTCTCGACGGAGTAGCCGCGGTCGGCGGCCGGTGGACCATCCGCATCCAGGGAGACAGCGCCAGTGGGAATCTTCAAGTTCGACGCATCGGCCCCGGGTGACGAGCGGGCGTCCGGCGCCGGGTCGGCGCCGCCGGCCCCGTCCGACCCACCGGCGACGGCGAGTCCCCCGGGTCCCGATCCGCCCCGGCCCATCCTGCCGAGCGAGCCGCCGGCCCCGCCGCCGGCCGTCGCCCACGACCCCATCGAGCCGGACCCCCTGAAGACGCTCGAGCTCAAGCCGAAGCTCATCGAGGCGCTGTCGACCGTCTACGACCCCGAGATCCCCGTCAACATCTACGAGCTGGGGCTCATCTACGATGTCGACGTGAACGCCGACGCCCTGGTCGGCATCCGCATGACCCTGACCTCGCCGGCGTGCCCCGCCGCGCAGTCCCTGCCGGGGGAGGTGAAGGCGAAGGCCAAGGCCGTACCCGGCGTCAGCGACGCCTGGGTCGACGTCGTCTGGGAGCCGCAGTGGGACATGAACAAGATGTCCGACGCGGCCAAGCTGCAGCTCGGGCTCCTGTAACCGTTCGACCTTCCCCGGTCCCGCGCAAGACGGCGGCGCCCGCCGCCCGCTGGAAACCCGACGACGGGCGGGCGGCATTGCGGTTGCACGCTTGCCGGGTTTGGGACAGAATGCCCCCCTGTCCGGTAGTGTTCCCTGCGGCAGGCGTATTCGACCCCGTTGCGCCGAAGTCCGTTGCGGGTCCGTGCGCCTTCGGTCGGGCCGCTCGTGGTCTTCTCGTTCGTGGGCGAAAGGAGTGCGGACTCATGAAGAGGTGGAAGCAACTTCTGATCGTATCGTGCGTCCTGTTCGTCGGCTGCGGCCCGGCAACGCCCGAGCTGGGGCTCCTCGAGGAAGCGGCGGAGGCGATGGGGAGCCTCCGCGCCGTCAGCGAGACGACCGGCGTGATCCTTGAGGGGTCGGGGCAGACGTATCGCCTCGGCCAGAACCAGACCCCGCGGGGCGACCTGCCGTACTACGAGATCGAGAACTATCGCCTGGCGATCGATTTCGCGAACGAGCGGTGGCAGTTGCGGCAGGACCGCACCACCACGTTCTTCACCGGCAACCCGCTCTACGGGGTGCGCCAGACCTTCGGCCTCGACGGCGAAGTCGCCTACGACGAGGGGGACGAGGGGTTCGTGCAGGCGTCCGACCGGGTAGCGTCCCAGCGCCGGGCCGAGCTGTATCACAACCCCCTCGGCATCATCCTGCTCGGGCTCGACGAAACCTCGACGGCGAGCAACCTGCGCGACGAGGGCGGGGACCACGTCGTCGACATCGCGGCCGCCGACGGCGCCCAGTTCACCCTCTACGTCGACGCGGACACCCTGCACCCCAGCCGGGTCGTCTCCGCCCGCTACCACCCCATGCTGGGTGACGTCAGCTACGAGACGATCTTCGAGGACTATGCCGAGTCCGGCGGGCTGGGCGGGTTCCAGGCGCGGCTGACGCTGCCCCGGCAGTACACCATCAATCTCGGCGAGGAAACGATCGCCGAGTACCGGGTGAGCACCGATACCCAGACCGCGGTCGGCGACCTGTCGGTCTCCGCCGCCGCGCCGCCGTCCGACGAGATCGTGGTCGAGTCGGAGGAAGTCGCGAACGGGGTGTGGCACCTGACGGGCGGCTCGCACCACAGCGCGCTCGTCGAGTTCGACGACTTCCTCGCCCTCATCGAGGCGCCGCAGAGCGAGGCCCGCACCCTGGCCGTCATCGAGCACGCCCGCGGGCTGGTGCCGGACACGCCGCTGCAGTACGTGGTCAACACGCACCACCACTTCGACCATGCCATGGGCATCCGCGCCGCGGTGTCCGAGGGGCTGACGGTGATCACCCACGAGATCAACGCGCCGTTCTTCGAGGACATCGTGGCCCGGGCGCACACGATCGAGCAGGACGCCCTGGCCCGGAACCCGCAGCCGCTCAACATCGAGACGGTGGAAGGCGACGACGTCTACGAGCTGAGCAGCGGGCGCCGCACCCTGCAGATCTCCCGCATCGTGGGCGACCAGCACAGCGACGGCATCGTGATGGCGTACCTGCCCGCGACGCGCGAGCGCATCCTCTTCGAGGTGGACTCGTTCACGCCGGGGGCGGCGGAGGCCCCGTTCGCGGCCGCCCTGCTCGAGAACATCGAGGAGAAGAGGCTGCGCATCAATACCATCGTTCCGCTGCACGGTTCCGGCACCGCCACCCTCGACGATCTGGAAGAGACCGTGGAGCAGCAAGGACGACGCTAGGGGATCCGCGCCGGCTCTCGCCTCGCCGGGAGCCGGCGCTGCCCGATCCGCCGCGCCGTCGCACCGGTCGTCCTGCGCCCGTAGATGTCCATGTCCACGCCCATACGGGACCGCGTACGCGTCTTCGCCCCCGCCACCTTGTCCAACCTCGGCCCCGGCTTCGACGTGCTCGGGCTCGCCATCGAGGAGCCGGGCGACTTCGTCGACGCGGAGTGGTCCAACCGGCCGGGGGTCGAGATCGCCGGCATGCGGGGGAACGCGGACCGGCTGACGACCGACCCGGCCCGCAACGTCGTGGGCATCGCCGCCTCGGCCGCCCTCCGCCTCGCCGACGTCGCCCCCGCCGGGCCGCGGCCGCCCGGCGTCCGGCTCTGGCTCGACAAGCGCATGCCGCTGGCGAGCGGGCTCGGCAGCTCGGCCGCGAGCAGCGTCGCGGGGGCCCTCGCGGTGAGCGAGCTGCTCGGCGGGGCCTTCGATCGTGACCAGCTCATCGCCTGCGCGCTCGAGGGCGAGCGCGCGGTGTCGGGCGGGGTCCACGCCGACAACGTCGCGCCGTGCGTGACCGGCGGGTTCGTCCTGATTCGAAGCTACGACCCGATGGAGCTCCTGTCGCTGCCGGTCCCCGGGGCCCTGCGCGTCGCCGTCGTGCACCCCCACACCGCGGTCTCGACGGCCGAGGCGCGGCGGCTCGTGGCCGAGCGCCGCTTCGCCATCGGGGACGCGGTGGCCAACCTCGGCCAGCTCGCGGCGATGATCACCGCCCTCCACCGGTCGGACCTGGCGCTGCTGGGGCGGTCCATCAGCGACGCCCTCGTCGAGCCCATCCGCGCGCCGCTCGTGCCGGGGTTCGCCGAGGCCAGGCGCGCCGCCCTCGAGGCGGGGGCGCTCGGCTGCTCGCTGTCCGGGTCGGGCCCGTCGGTGTTCGCGTTCGCCGCCTCCGACGACGAGGCCCGGATGCTGGCCGTCCGCATGGCCGACCGGTTCCGCGAGGCGGCGGGCCTCGACTGCGACACCTGGGCCGGCGGCGTGAACGTGCGCGGGGCCTGCCGCGTGGACGACGGCGCGTGAGCGGCGCGGAGGGGGCGCCCGCCGCGGGTGCGGTCACGCTTCATCGGTCCGCGAGCGCGGCGGCGCGCCTGGCCGCCGCCCACCGTTTCGTCGACAGCCTGCCGCTGGCGTCCGAGGCGCTCGTTCTCGGCGCCGCGCGCGACGCCGTCGACGACTTCGTCCGGGAAAACGCGGCCCGCCGCGGCGCCGCCTTCGGTCTCCACCGCTTCAGCCTGCGGCGGCTCGCGACGCGGGTCGCCTCGTCGCGCCTCGCCGCCCGGGGGCTCGCCCCCGCCACCCGCCTCGGGGCCGAGGCGGTCGCCGCCCGGGCCGCCTTCGAGTCCGCCCGCCCCCCCTCCGACGAGGCGGGGCGCGGCGCGCTCGGGTACCTCGCGCCGATCGCGAAGCTGCGCAGCTTCGGCCGGACCCTGGCATCGACCCTCGAGGACATCCGCGGTGGCGGTATCGAGGCCGGCGCGCTGTCGGCGTGCGGCCCGGTGGGGGCCGACCTCGATGCGCTGTCGCGGGAGTACGCGCGGCAGCTCGACGAGGCCCGCCTCGTCGACCTCCCCGAGCTGTACCGGCTGGCTGCGGCGGTGGTCGAGGCCGGAGAGCCGGTCGACGTGCCCCTCGACGCGCCGGTGGTGCTGCTCGACGTGCCGGTGCACGACCGCGCCGCGCTCGGCCTCGTCGCGGCTCTGGCCGGCCGGTCCGCGCGGTTCCTCGCGACGGTCCCGCGGGGAGACGACCGGACGTGGGCGGCGCTCTCCCGGCTGCCCCGCGCCGAGGCGGCGCCGCCGTCGGGCCCGGCCGGCCCCGACACCCCGCTGGCCCGCGTGCGCACCCGGCTCTTCGAGCCCATCGCGGCCCCGGAGGCTGAGGGCGCCGGCCCCGCCGCCGACGAGGTTTCGCCCGGTTCGGGGCCAGGGGAATCGCCCGAGGAGGATGCCGGCGCGGAGGTCACGTTGTTCTCCGCCCCGGGGGAGTCGCGCGAGTGCGTGGAGATCGCGCGCCTGGTGCAGCAGGAGGCCGCCGCCGGCGTGCCCTTCGACCGGATGGCGGTGGTGCTGCGGTCGCCGCAGGTCTACAGCGGGCTGCTCGAGACCGCGCTGCGGCGGGCCGGCGTCGAGGCCTGGTTCGTCCGGGGCACGCGGGCCCCGGATCCGGCCGGCCGGGCGTTTCTCGCCCTGTTGGCGTGCGCGGCCGAGCAGCTCTCCGCGCGCCGGTTCTCGGAGTACCTGTCGCTGGGGCAGGTGCCCGAGCCCGATGCGGAAGGGGCGCCGCCGGGCGATCGCGCGCGTTGGGTGCCGCCCGCCGAGGCCGATCAGGTGCTGCCGGAAGCCGCCCTGCCGGTGCAGGGCTCGCTGTTCGACGTCGCCGACCTCGATCCGGATCACGACGACCCGGACCCGGGTGCTCCACCGGACGCCGACGACCGGCCGGTCGTCGAGGGAGCGTTGCGTGCCCCCTGGCACTGGGACCGGCTGCTCGTCGAGTCGGCGGTCATCGGCGGCCGCGATCGGTGGGCCCGCCGTCTGGCGGGGCTCGGGCAGGAGCTGCGCCTCCGCCTCGAGGAGTGCGCGGCCGACGATCCCCGGTCGCCCCGGGCGCGGCGGCTCGAACGCGACCTCGGCGACCTCGGGCACCTGCGCCGCTTCGCGCTGCCGCTGATGGAGCGGCTCGCCGCGTTTCCGGGCGAGGCCCCGTGGGGAGACTGGCTCGACCGCCTGGACGCCCTGGCCCCGATGGTCCTGAGCCGGCCCGACCGGGTGCTGGCGACCCTCGGGGAGCTGCGCCCGATGGCCCGCGTCGGTCCCGTCTCGCTCACCGAGGTACGGGACGTGCTGGCGGAGAGGCTCACGGAGCTGCAGGCGGAGCCGCCCGCCCGGCGCTACGGCCGGGTCTTCGTCGGCGGGCCGGAGCACGTGCGAGGACGTGTCTTCGACGTCGTGTTCGTGCCGGGGCTGGCCGAGCGCATGTTTCCGCAGAAGCCCCGGCAGGACCCCATTCTCCTCGACGACGTCCGCCGGCGGCTGAACGGGCCGGACGATTCCCTCGGCCTGCCGGTGCTCGACGATCGCGCCGCCGGGGAACGGCTGCTGCTGCGGTTGGCCGTCGGCGCGGCCGCCCGGCGGATCCACCTCTCGTACTCCCGCCTGGAGCTCGGCGAGTCGCGCCCGCGGGTCCCGTCCTTCTATGCCCTCGACCTGGAGCGCGCCCGCACCGGGCGCGTGCCCGACTTCGCGATCACCGAGCGCGAGGCGTACGAGCGCGTCGAGTCGCGCCTGGCGTGGCCGGCCCCGGGGAACCCCGGCGACGCCATCGACGACATCGAGCACGACCTCGCGGTCCTGGGGCCGTTGCTGCGGCAGCAGGACGGCCCCGAGCCGAGGGGACGGGCGCGTTATCTCCTGGCCCTGGAGCCGGCCCTGCGCCGGTCGCTGCTGACCCGCTGGGCGCGCTGGACGACGCGTGCCTGGAGCCGCTACGACGGCGTCTACCGGCCGGAAGGGGGGGCGCGGGCTGCCCTCGACGCGCATCGGCTGACGGCCCGGCCCTACTCGGTGACCGCCCTTCAGCGCTTCGCGGCCTGCCCGTACCAGTTCCTGCTCGCGGCCGTGCACCGCCTGCAGCCGCGCGAGGAGATCGCGCCGCTGGAGCGGCTCGACCCGCTGACGCGGGGCCGGATGTTCCACGAGGTGCAGGCCGAGCTGGTACGCGTGCTCGAAGCCCGTCGGCGGTTGCCGGTCACCCGGGCGGGTCTCGTCGAGGCCTGGGCCCTCCTGGACGAGACCCTCGACGGACTCGCGGCCCGTTACCACGACGACCTCGCCCCCGCCATCGACCGGGTGTGGGCGGACGAGATCGAGAAGCTGCGCCTCGACCTGAAGGGCTGGCTCCAGCAGGTGGCGGAAGAGGACGGCGAGTGGGTGCCGATCCGGGCCGAGCTGGGGTTCGGCTTCGCGCCCGGACGGGGGCGCGACCCCCGGAGCGAGGCCGAGCCGGTGCGGCTCGACGGCGGTTGGAGGCTGCACGGCGTCGTCGACCTCGTCGAGGCCCGAGCCCGGCCGACGGCGGCCGGCGAGCTGCGGGTGACCGACCACAAGACCGGGAAGAACCGCACCGCGGACCGGATGGTGGTCGGGCATGGCGAGGTGCTGCAGCCGGTGCTGTACGGGCTGGCCGTCGAGCGGGTGCTCGGGCGCCCCGTCGCCGAGTCGCGGCTCTTCTTCTCCACCCTGGCGGGAGGCTACGGCGTCCGGCCGGTCTCGCTCGACGACACCGCCCGGCGTCACGGGGCCGAGGTGCTCTCGATCGTCGACCGGGCCGTCGAGGACGGGGTGATCCTGCCCGCCCCGCGCCGGGACGCCTGCAAGTGGTGCGACTACCGGGCGGTGTGCGGCCCCTGGGAGGAGGTCCGCGCGCGGCGCAAGGACGACACGAAGCTGGTCGACCTGCAGGTGCTGCGGAGGCTGCCGTGACGCCGGGACCCGAGCTGGTCGACGCCGCGGCGCGCGAGCGCATCCGGTCGTCGCTCGGCGAGAGCCTCCTCGTGGAGGCGGCGGCCGGCACCGGGAAGACGTCGGAGCTGGTCGCCCGCATCGTCAACGTGCTGGCGACGGGCGCGGCCGAGGTCGGCGAGATCCTCGCCGTGACGTTCACCGAGAAGGCCGCCGGCGAGCTGAAGCTGCGCCTGCGGGAGGGGCTCGAGCGCGCGCGTCGCGCGTCGCCGCCCGGCGGGGACGCGGCGACGGGCGCGGCCCGCCCCGAGAACGTCGAGCACGCCATCGCCCATCTCGAGGAAGCCCAGGTCAGCACCATCCACGGGTTCTGCGCCGACCTGCTGCGCGAGCGGCCGGTGGAGGCGAAGGTCGATCCCCGCTTCGAGGTGCTGGCGGACCCCGAGCCGGTTTTCGGGCAGGCCTTCGACGCCTGGCTCCAGGCGTCCCTGACCGACCCCCCGGAGGGGCTGCGGCGGGCGTTGAGCCGGCGTTCCGTCGGCGGCTTCGGCGAGCCGGGGGCGAAGGAGCGGCCGACGGAGCGGCTGCTCGCCGCGGCGTCGAGCCTCGCCGAGTGGCGCGACTTCCAGACCGCGTGGCGCCGCGAGCGCTTCGATCGGCCCGCCATCATCGATCGGATCGTCGGCCATCTCGCCGATTTCGCTGAGCTCGCGGAACGGGCGACGAACCGCGGCGACCGCCTGTACCGGGACGTGCGGCCGGCCCTGCTGCTGGCGCGCGAGATCCGGGGCCGGGACGCGCTGCGGCCGGCCGGCCGCGACTACGACGCCCTCGAGGCCGACCTCGTGGAGCTGGCCGGAAACCGCGGGTTCACCAACCCCCGGAAGGGGTCGGGGACCCGCTACGGCGAGGACGTCGCGCGCGAGACCGTCCTCGAGCAGCACGGCCGGATCGTCGACGTGCTGAGGGACTTCCGGCGGGTGGCCGACGCGGACCTCGCCGCCCTCCTGCGGGACGAGCTGCAGGGGCCGATCGCCGGCTTCGGCGAGCTCAAGCGTGACGCCGGCCGCCTCGACTTCGTCGACCTCCTCATCGAGGCCCGGAACCTCGTGCGGGACTGCGACGCGGTCCGCGCCGATTTCCAGCGGCGGTTCACCCGCATCTTCGTCGACGAGTTCCAGGACACCGACCCCCTGCAGGCGGAGATCCTCCTGCTGCTCGCGGCCGGCGATCCGGCCGAGCGGGACTGGCGCCGGGTGCGGCCGGCGCCGGGGAAGCTGTTCATCGTCGGCGACCCCAAGCAGTCGATCTACCGGTTCCGGCGGGCGGACGTCGGCGTGTACTGGGAGGTCAAGCGCCAGCTCGAGGCGGCCGGGGTGCCCGCCCTCGCCCTCACCACCAGCTTCCGCGCCGTGCCCGGCATCCAGCGCCTCGTGAACCGGGCCTTCGCGCCGGTGATGTCCGGCCCCGGCCGCCCATCCCCCGGCGGCGCCGCGGGCCGGCGCCCCGACGCCGCGGACGGCGGCGCGGCGCCCGGCTCCGCCCGTCCGCTCGACGGCAACGGCCCGCTCCAGGCCGACTACGTGCCGCTGTCTCCGTACCGGGCCGACCCGTACGGGCAGCCCGGCGTCGTCGTGCTGCCGGTCCCTCGTCCCTACGGCCGGTGGCGGGTCGCCGCGTCCGCCATCGAGGGCTCGCTGCCCGACGCGGTCGGCGCGTTCGTCCGCTGGCTCGTCGCCGAGAGCGGCTGGCGGGTGACGGAGCGGCGGTCGGTCGGGGAGGAAGGGTCGAGCGACGGCTCCGGGCCGGCGGGGGTCCCGGTGGCGGCCCGGCACGTGTGCATCCTGTTCCGGCGCTTCGAGAGCTTCGGCAGGGACATGACCCGCCCCTACGTCGAGGCCCTCGAGGCGCGGGACCTGCCGCACCTCCTCGTGGGCGGCCGGGGCTTCCACGCCCGGGAGGAAGTGACGACGATGCGCGCCGCGCTCGCCGCCGTCGAGCACCCGGACGACGAGCTCTCCGTCTTCGCCACGCTGAAGGGGTCGCTGTTCGCGGTCGAGGACGCGGCCCTGCTCGAGTACCGCCAGCGGTACGGCCGGCTGCACCCTTTCCGCATTCCCGCCGATCTCGCCCCCGGAGAGGGTGGCGACGCCGGCCTGCGCGAGCGCCTGGGGCCGATAGCCGAGGCGCTGGAGGTGCTGAAGGGCGCCCACCGGCGGCGCAACATCGTGCCGGTGGCGGAGACCGTCGGCCGGCTGCTCGACGCGACCCGGGCCCACGCCGGCTTCGTCATGCGGCCGGGGGGCGAGCAGGCCCTCGCCAACGTGCTCCTCGTCGCGGAGCTGGCCCGCCGCTACGAGGCCGGTGGCGGCCTCTCGTTCCGCGGGTTCGTCGAGCAGCTCGAGAACGAGGCCCTGGCCGGGCAGGCAGGGGAGGCGTCGATTCTCGAGGAGGGCAGCGACGGCGTCCGCATCATGACCGTGCACCGGGCCAAGGGCCTCGAGTTCCCGGTGGTGGTCCTCGCCGATCCGACCTGTCGCCTCCACCGCAGGACCGCGGGCCGCTTCATCGACGCGTCCCGGGGGCTGTGCGCGCTGCGGCTCGCCGGCTGGCCGCCCCTGGACCTCCTCGACCACGAGGCCGAGGAGGTGGAGCGGGACCGCCAGGAGGGCATCCGCCTCGCCTACGTCGCCGCCACGCGCGCCCGCGACCTGCTGGTGGTGCCCGCCGTCGGCGACGGACCGTACGAGGGGGGGTGGCTCGATCCGCTGAACCCCGCCGTCTATCCGCCGCCGGCCGAGCGCCGCGACCCGGGCCCGGCCCCCGCCTGCCCGCGGTTCGGCCGCGACAGCGTGCTCGAGCGGGCGGAGGACGGCCCCGCCGGCCCCGACACCGTCGCCCCCGGCGGGTACCGCTTCAACGAGGACGGCGCGGCCGCGGCCGTGGTTTCCTTTCCCGCCCCCGGCTCGCGCCCGGGGCCGGGGGCTTCCGCGCCTGCCGTGGCCGGGGGTTCGGCGCCCGCCGGTTACGGAGCGTCCGTGCCTGCGGGCTCCGATGCGCCCGCGCCTGCGGGCACCGATGCGCCCGCGCCTGCCGTGGCCGGGGGCTCCGCGCCTGCGGGCACCGATGCGTCCGCGTCCGCGGGCTCCGTGGCACCCGCGCCGTGGGTCGGCAGGGGCGACCCCCCGGCCGGGTATTCCGTTGTGTGGTGGGACCCCGCCGTGCTCGCCCTCGACATCGAGGCGCGCTTCGGCATCCGGCAGGCGGAGCTGCTCTCGAAGGACGTCCCGCCGGACGTCGTCGACGGGGACCTCGCCCGCTACCGCGCCTGGCGGCAGCGCCGGGGCGACATCGTGGCGGAGGCGGCGGTCCCGAGCGTTGCGGTGGTCACCGTGACCGAGCTCGCGCGCCGCCAGATCGCCGATCTCGTCCCGGCGTCGACGGCCGAGCCCGAGTTGCTGGAGCTCGAAGCCCGCGGCCGCCGCCCCGCCGGTCCCCGCTTCGGCGCCCTCGTGCACGCGGTGCTCGCGGCGGTTCCCCTCGACGCGGACCGGGATGCGACCGCGCAGGTGGCCCGATTGCAGGGCCGGCTGCTGGGAGCGTCGGAGAGCGAGCTCGCGGCGTCGGCCGAAGCGGCGGCGGCGGCCCTCGCCCACCCCCTCTTCGACCGCGTCCGTCGGGCGTCGGCGGCGGGCGAGTGCCGGCGCGAGGCGCCGGTGACGGCGCGCGGCGACGATGGGGTGCTGGTCGAGGGCGTCGTCGATCTGGCGTTCCGCGACGGCGACGCCTGGGTCGTGGTGGACTTCAAGACCGACCAGGAGCTGGAGTCGGCCCTCGACGTCTATCGCCGCCAGGTGCAGATCTACGCCGACATGGTGGCGCGGGCGACGGGCACGCCGGCGCGGCCCGTGCTCATGCGGGTATGAGGCCGCCCCACCGCTCGTCCTGAATGGGCGACCCCGCTGGGTCTCAGGTCCCAAGTCGTGTCTTCGCTGCGGCTTGACCTGCATCAAGGCGACAGAGTCCGATCCGGGTGCTAGAGTCCACATCTATCTATCTGATCACGTGCCCGTGCGAAGTGACCTCCACCGAGCGTTTCGATCGTTGGGCCGGCGCCGCACGTTCGCGGTGATGGTGGTGCTGACGCTGGCCCTGGCGTTCAGCATCCCGGCGGTGGTGCTGTCGACGGTGGATCGGCACTTCTGGCGGCCGGTGGATCTGCCAGGGTCGGATCGACTCGTCACGCTGCAGATCCGAATGGAGGGCGGCTATTTCTCGCGGCTGAGCCATCCTGAGTACCTGCAATTGCGTGGGGTCGTGGGTGAGGCGGTCTCGCTCGCGGCCTTCGGGAGCCTCGACGCCACGCTCGCGGCGGCCGGCGCCGCCACTCGGGTCGGCGTCACCCTGGTGTCCGGCGACTTCTTCAGCGTGCTGGGGGCGGCGCCGGCGCTCGGCCGATTGTTGGGGCGGTCGGATGACGAGCGGGGGGCCACGGCGGCCGTAGCGGTGGTGTCCCGCCGCGCCTGGACGACGTACTTCGGTCGCGATCCGAGCGTCGTGGGACGCACGGTGCGCCTGGGACCGCATGTGTTCACGGTCGTCGGCGTGGCTGCGAACCCGCTGCCCGGCCCGGCGCACGACCCGGATTTTTGGGTGCCGTTGTCGGCAATCCGCGACCTTCTGCCTGACCGCCCCGACATGGTCGGCCCTTCGAGGTTCTGGTTGGACAGCGTCGGGCGGCTCGATGCATCAACGTCGCGCGGAGACGCGGCGGTGTTGGCGGCGCTGGCGCAGGATCGGCTGCCCGCCGACGTGACCGCTGTGCGGACCGAGGTCTGGCGCTTCGTCGTCCGCCCCGTCAATCACGTACGGCTCGGTGCGGAGTATCACCGCGAGGCCGCCTGGTTCCTGACCGTCCTTGCCGCCGTCACAGGCGTTTTTCTCGTCGCCGCCTGCACCAACATGGTCCTGTTGCTGCTCACCCGCGGGGCCGAACAGGCCCACGAGCTGGGGGTGCGCCGAGCGCTGGGGGCATCGCGCGGCAACCTCGTCCGCCCGCTGGCGGCCGAGCTGCTGGTGCTGACCGGTGCCGGTGGGCTGGCCGCGCTCGTGGCCCTGCGGTGGGTGGGTCCCGTCCTGTCGGCGCTGCCGCAGCTGGCGCCGCTCGGGGAGGCGGCCGGCCCCGGCGACGCGCTCTGGACGCTGGCCGTTGCCGGAGTGACGTGGGCGGTCGTCTGTCTCGGGTTGCTGCTGGTGACGTCGATTCGGCCGCCGGCGCTCGTGGGGGCGGCGGGGCCCAGGGTAACGGGCCGCGGAGGACGCCAGCGGGCGCTCGTGGCCGCGCAGGTTGCGGTGTCCGCGATCCTGGTGGTTGCGGCGGGGCTGCTGCTGCGCAGCGCCCACGGCGTCGCGTCCATCCCGCGGGGTTTCGCCCCCGAGGGCGTCCTCGTCGCCCAGCTTCACACGGCCGGCTATTCCGAGGCCGAGGGGCCGGTCTTCTACCGGCGGCTCCTCGACGGGCTCCGCAACGGCGGGCTGGTCACCTCAGCAGCGCTCGCTTGGCACACCCCGTTGAGCGACTTCACTCTGTCCATCTCGGTAGAGATCCCAGGGACCCCGCTGCAGGTCCTGGGGAACGCGGTGTCCGCCGACTACTTCCGCACCCTCGGCGTCTCGGTGCTGGAGGGCCGTGAGTTCACCGCCACGGACCGCGCCGACTCGCCGCTCGTGGCCATCGTCAACCGCGCGCTGGCGGAGCGCCTCTGGCCCGGCCGCCCGGCCGTCGGGCGCGTACTCACGTTCCCGCGTAGCGGCGGGGACCGGACCGTGATCGGCGTGGTCGACGACGTGCGCTACCACGGGCTGACCGAGCCGACTCGACCGCTCGCCTACCTGCCCTTGGCCCAGCGCTTCTTCCCGCAAGCGTTCCTCCACGTCCGATCGCCAGCTGCCGCGGGCGTGACTCTGCAGCACGTTCGGGAAGTGCTCGCCGACCTTGATCCGGGAGCGCCGTTGAGCGGCGCGAGCACGCTGCGCGACCGGGTCGACGAGGCGCTCGCCCGCTGGCGAGCGCCGGCCCTCCTCGCCGGCCTTCTCGCGCTGGTCACGCTGGTGCTGACGATGGGCGGGCTCTACGCCGTGCTGGCGATGGCGGTGGGCCAGCGGACGCGCGAGCTGGCGATCCGGATGGCCCTCGGCGCCCGCGAGGTCTCCGTGCGCCGGATGGTGCTCGCCGAGGGGTTGCGGCTGGTGGCGGCGGGGGCGCTGATCGGTGTCACCGCTGCGGTGCCGCTGATGCGCCTGCTCGAGAGCCAGCTCTACGGCATCGTCTCCCATGATGGCGCCACGCTGGCCGCCGGGCTGATCGGGCTGCTCGCGACCGGCGCGCTGGCCTGCGACTTGCCGGCGCGCCGGGCCGCGCGTCTCGACGCCGCCGCCGTGCTCCGTAGCGAGTGAGCCGCTGATCGGGGCTCCGCCACGTTGCCTGCCCGAAACTGCCGGAGCGGGACGAGAGCCCGACCGTTCTGCTGCTTCGAGGCCACTCACGGTTCGGCTGAACCACCGGCCAGTTCTGGCGGGCGAACTCGAAGAGGGGCCCGACGTCACACCCTGCGCCGCCGCGTCCGCAGACAACGGGAAGCGGACGGTCCATGGTCGGGTGAAGCGGGTCCGATCACCCGGGGCGCTCCCGCATATAATCGAGCGTGGCGCGAGTCTGCGCGCCCGGACGGTGCGGACTTCGAGGAAACCTCGCTTGGCCGGGGGACGCCGCCGCCGGGCGGCGCGCTTGCGGGACAGGAGACGAGCGGTGGGCAGGAAACGACGCACGAAGCATCGACCGGCGGCGGGGCGTGCTCCCGGGCCGGCGGCTCCGTCGCGGGGGTCACGGCTCTGGATCGTCGCGGTGGCCCTGCTGCTGCTCGGCGGCGGCAGCGTCCTCGTGTGGCGCACTACCTCGGCATCGCAGGCGTCGCCCGGCGAGCCCGCCGCCGCGGCGCCGGCCAGCCCCGCCGCGGCGGCCGAGCCGGATGTCCTCGTGCGGCGCGTCGAGGTGCTGCGGGAGTTCTCGCACGAGCGGGACGCGTACACGCAGGGTCTCGTGTGGTGGGACGGCGTGCTGTTCGAGAGCACGGGCCGGGAAGGCGAGTCCACCCTGCGGCGGCTCGACCCGCGGACGGGGCGGGTCGAGCAGCGCATCGACATCCCCCCGCAGTACTTCGGCGAGGGCCTGAGCCTCGTCGACCGGCGGCTCATCATGCTGACGTGGCGGGCGCAGCGCGCGTTCAGCTACGACCGTGACTCGTTCGAGCTGCTCGACACCTACCGCTATCGGGGCGAGGGCTGGGGCCTCTGCTACGACGGCGACCGGCTGATCATGAGCGACGGCAGCGACCGGCTGACCTTCCGCGATCCCGTCACCTTCGAGCCGATCGGCGAGCAGCGGGTCCGGCTGCGGGGGCAGCCGCTCCACGAGCTGAACGAGCTGGAGTGCGTCGACGGGGCGGTCTACGCCAACGTGTGGCAGACCGACTTCATCGTCCGCATCGATCCCGAGAGCGGCCGGGTCACCGACTACATCGACGCGGCGGGCCTGCTCGAGGGCCCCGACCTCCTCGGGGCGGAGGTGCTCAACGGCATTGCCTGGGACCCCGAGGCCGACACCTTCTACATCACGGGCAAGTGGTGGCCCAAGATGTTCGAGGTGCGCTTCGTCGAGGCGGGATAGCCCGGGATTGATCGACTCCCGGCTGTGCTATATGCTGCCCTTCTAGTCGTGAAGCTCCTGCAACCTGGGAGCTTCCACCGCCAACGGCTGCGCGGGTCGCGACGGGCCACTTCAACCTGGAGCATTCGAGTGCGGCTACCGGTATTCGCGCGCGCTGGAGTGACGGCGGCGGCCGTGATCGCCGTCGGTTGGGGGGTTCTGTGGGCGGCCGGGCGCCTCGCGCCCCCGGTCGGCCCCGAACCGGTCCGGCCGGCGGCCGTGGTTCCCGAGGCCCGTGTGTCGACGGCGGCGGTTCCCGCGCCGCGCCGCCCCGCGAGCCTGAGCCGCCCCGCCGAGGGCCCACCGGCACCGGCCCGCCCGGCGGCCGTGGCTCCCGAGGCCGGGGTGTCGGCCGCGGCGGTTCCCGCGCCGCCCCGCCTCGCCGGCCTGGCCCGCCGCGCCGGGAGCCCGCCGGCCGCGCAGCGGCAACCGATCTTCCGGCGCAGCGACATCCGGCGGTCGTCCCGCGGGAACCTCAACGCCGACGCCCGCGAGTTCTTCTTCACGCGGGCCGTCTACAACAGCGGCTACCGCTGGAGCTCGTGGGCCACCGACTACCCCAAGGCCGACCGCCAGTTCCTGATCATCCTCGAGCGGCTGATCGACCTCGACGCCTACGAGGCCGAGAACGCGGTCCGGCTCGACGACCCCAACGTGCGCCGGTTCCCGTTCCTGTACGCCCTCGAGGTCGGGGACATGTACATGAGCGAGGCCGAGGCCGAGGGGCTCCGCGACTACCTGCTCGCGGGCGGCTTCCTCATGATCGACGACTTCTGGGGCACCTGGGAGTGGGCGAACTTCGAGTCCGAGATCCGGCGGGTGCTGCCGGAGCACCCGATCGTCGACATCCCCCTCGACCATCCGATCTTCAACACCGTCTACAACATCGAGGAGATCGTGCAGGTCCCCTCGATCGGCAACGCCCAGGGCGGTCCGACCTGGGAGCGGGACGGCTACGAGCCGCAGGTCAAGGGGATCTTCGATGACGACGGCCGGTTGATGGTCATCATCAACTGGAACACCGACATCGGCGACGCGTGGGAGTGGGCCGAGAGCCCCTACTACCCGCTGCGCTACTCGACCTACGCCATCGAGATCACCATCAACATCATCGTCTACGCGATGAGCCACTGATGTTCGAGTTCCTGTTCAAGTACCGGCCCCTGGCCTTCGAGGAAGGCGTCTTCGCATTCCGCCCGACGGTGGCGACGTACGTCGCCACGCTCCTGGTCGTCGCCGCCGCGGTGGTCACGCTGCGCACCTACCGGCAGGTGCGGGCGAACAGCCGCCCCGTGGACCGCGGCATGCTGACCGCCATCCGGTTCGCCATCCTCGCCCTGCTCGTGGTGTGCCTGTGGCGCCCGGTGCTGGTGCTGTCGCAGGTCGAGCCGCAGCAGAACTTCCTCGGGGTCCTCGTCGACGACTCGCGCAGCATGCAGATCGCCGACGTCGAGGGCGAGTCGCGGGCCGATGTCATCCGCCGGGCGCTCGGCGACGAGAGCCCCCTCCTCAACGCCCTTCGGGACCGGTTCGCGGTGCGGATGTTCGGCTTCTCGTCGGGCACCGACCGGGTCGGCTCGATGGGCGAGCTGTCCCACGACGGTACCCGGACCGACGTCGGCCAGGCCCTGACCCGGGCCTGGGAGGAGCTCTCCGGCGTGCCGCTCTCCGGCCTCGTGCTCGTCACCGACGGCGCCGACAACGCGGACGGCGCCATCGAGGAGACGCTGCTGCCGCTGCAGGCGGCAGGGGTGCCGGTGTTCACGGTGGGGCTCGGGCGCGAGGCCTACTCGCAGGACATCCAGATCAGCCGCGTCGACACGCCGCGGTCCGTCCTGAGGGGAGCGGCCCTGGTCGTCGACGTCGTCGTCGCCCAGACCGGCTACCGCGGCGAGCGGGTCAGCCTGGTGGTCGAGGACGAGGGGCGGATCGTCGCCGACGAGATGGTCACCCTGCCCGCCGACGGGGAGCCGACCACGGTACGCGTCCGCTTCACCGCGGCCGACGCCGGCCCGCGGCTCTTCAGCTTCCGCATCGCCCCTCAGCCCGACGAGATGGTGACGCAGAACAACGAGCAGAACGTGCTCATCGTGGTCGAGGACACCGCCGAGAAGGTCCTCTACTTCGAGGGCGAGCCGCGGTGGGAGGTGAAGTTCCTGCGGCGCGCCGTCGCCGACGACGAGAACCTGCAGCTCGCCGTCCTGCAGCGCACCGCCGAGAACAAGTTCATGCGCATGGGGGTCGAGTCGGCGGAGGATCTCGTCGGCGGCTTCCCCCGCACGCGGGCCGAGCTGTTCGAGTACCGGGCCCTCATCCTCGGGGGTATCGAGGCCAACCACTTCACGCCCGACCAGTTGCGGATGATCGCCGATTTCGTGGGCGAGCGCGGCGGGGGGCTGCTGATGCTCGGGAGCCGCCGCTCGTTCGCCGAGGGGGGCTACGCCGGCACCCCGGTGGCCGATGTCCTCCCGGTGGTGATTCCCGAGCAGGCGGCCGACGACGAGAGCCGCTTCTTCGTCGAGACCGACGTCCGCCCGACCCGGGCGGGGCAGGCCCATCCCGCGACGCAGATCGCCGAGACCGAGCAGGCGTCGGCCGCGCGCTGGCTCGAGCTGCCGCCCATCACCCTCGTCAACGCCGTCCGCGACGTCAAGCCGGGGGCGACCACCCTGCTGACGAGCGGCGACGAGTCGCTCGTGGTGCTGGCGTTCCAGCGCTACGGGGCCGGCAAGGCCCTCGCGTTCCCCATCCAGGACTCGTGGATGTGGCAGATGCACGTCGACATCGACGTCGAGGACCAGACCCACGAGACCCTGTGGCGGCGCCTCCTGCGGTGGATGGTCGACGGCGTGCCCGACCAGGTGGTGGCGGACGTGCCGGCCGAGCGCGTCGAGCTCGACGAGCCCCTGACGCTGGGGGCCGAGGTCGACGACGCCAACTACGAGGAAATCAACACCAGCCAGGTCTCGGCCTGGATCACCGATCCGGACGACGAGCTCTTCGAGGTGCCGATGGACTGGACCGCCGACCGCGACGGCGAGTACCGGACCAGCCTGACTCCCCGCAAGGAAGGCCTCTACGAGGTGCGGGTGGAGGCCACGCAGGACGGGGAGCTCCTCGGCACCGACACCACCTACGTGCGGGTGGCCCCGAGCGACGCCGAGTACTACGACTCGACGCGGCGCACCGCGTTCCTCGAGCGCATCGCCGACGAGACGGGGGGGCGTTTCTACACCGCCGACACCATCGACGGGCTCGCCGAGGACGTCCAGACGGTGGGCGGCGGGGTCACCGTGATCGAGGAGCGCGACCTGTGGGACATGCCCGCGGTGCTGCTGGCGTTCCTGCTGCTCGTGGTCGGGGAGTGGGGCTACCGGAGGGCGCGGGGGCTCGCATGACCCGGCGATTCCTCCGCATCGGGCGGGCCGTGCCGGCCGCCCTGACCCTGCTCGCCCTGGCCGGTCCCGCCGCCGCGCAGCAGACCCACGTCCTCGTCGTCACCGGCCTGAGCGGCGACCCCGCCTACGCCGAGCAGTTTCACGGGTGGGCGACGACCCTCATCGACGCGGCGGCCGAGCGCTACGAGCTGCCCGCGGAGAACGTCACGTGGCTGGCCGAGCGGGCCGACGTCGATCCCGACCGCGTGGACGGGCGGTCGACGAGCGAGAACGTCGAGGCCGCGGTGGCGGCCATCGCGGAGCGGGCCGAGCCGAACGACCACGTGCTGATCGTGCTCGTCGGGCACGGCAGCTACCAGAACGGCGAGTCGCGGTTCAACCTGCCGCGGCGCGACCTGACCGCCGGGGACTACGCCCTGCTGCTCGATCGGCTCCAGGCGCAGCGGGTCACCTTCGTCAACACCGCCACGTCGAGCGGCGGCTTCATCGAGGCCCTCTCCGGCGAGGGGCGGACGGTGGTCACCGCGACCCGCAGCGGGGGGCAGTGGAACGAGACCGTCTTCGGGGGCCATTTCGTGGCCGCGTTCGCCGACGGGTCGGAAGAGTCGGACCAGAACCGCGACGGCCGCGTCTCGGTGCTCGAGGCGTTCGAGTACGCCGTCGCCCAGGTCAACCGGTTCTACGAGGCGGACGGGCTGCTGCAGACCGAGCACGCCCTGCTCGACGACAACGGGGACCGCGAGGGCACCCGCGAGCCCGACCCCGTGAGCTCGGACGGCGCCCTCGCGCGGACCCTGTTCATCACCGCGGGCGAGGGCGCGGGCATCCCGGGCTGGCCGGAGGACCCGGCGTTGCGGGCCCTCTACCAGGAGCGGCTGGAGATTCAGGAGCAGATCGAGGCGTTGCAGGCGACCCGGGGCGGGACCGACGCGGCGATCTACCAGGCCGAGCTCGAGAAGCTGCTGGTGGCCATCGCCCTCAAGGGCCGCGAGATCCGGGAAGCCGAGGCGGCGGCCGGGGCCGAAGCCCCGCGCTAGTGCGGGGCCCGGATGGACGCGATGCGGACGGGAGCGGGACGAGCGTCGGCGGGCGGGCGAGCCGTGGAAGGGCGCCGCCCCCGGGAAGCTCGTGTCGACTCCCGGCAGGGGGGCGCCGAGGTCCCGGCGGGTCGGTGCGGCGCATGGCGGCGGTGGGGCCGCAAGGCGGCGATGTCGTGGCTGGCGCTCGCCGTGCTGACGACCGGTCTGGCGGTCGAGGCCGGGGACGATCCCCCCCGACCGCCGGTGTCCGGTCCGGAGACCTTCGACGGACGGTTCGTCTTCGCCCGCATCCGCTACGCCGACGGCTACGTGGGCGGCGGGTTCGCGTTCCGCCAGGACCTGCCCTGGGCCCACGACTATCCGCAGGCCGAGGCCAACCTGATGCGGATCCTGGAGGCCATCTCGTTCGTCAACCCCTACCTGGGCCGCGACGGCGGGACGATCCTCACCCTCGACGACCCGAACCTGTTCAAGTACCCGTTCGCGTACATGTCCGAGCCGGGGTACTGGACGATCGTCTCCGACGACGAGGCGCGCGGCCTGCGGAACTACCTGCTGAAGGGCGGCTTCCTCATCTTCGACGACTTCCGGGGCGACTGGCACTGGGAGAACCTCGAGGCGCAGATGCGGCGGGTGCTTCCGGGGCTGCGGTGGCTGCCCCTCGACGCCACTCACCCCGTGTACCACTCGTTCTTCGACATCGAGACGCTCGACGAGTACGAGCAGGCCTATCCCGGCTACGACCCGCTGTTCTTCGGCCTGTTCGAGGACAACGACCCGGACGGGCGGCTCTTGGCGGTGGCCAACCACAACAACGACATCGGCGAGTATTGGGAGTACTCGATGACGGGCTGGTACCCCATCGACATCTCGAACGAGGCGTTCAAGCTCGGCGTGAACTACATCATGTACGCGTTGACCCACTGAACCGCCGGGCGGCCGCGGGTCCTCGCCGCTTCGGGCGGCGCGGCGGCGGACGGTCGGAGACCCGGCAGCCACGGGCTGCCTGCGAACGAAAGCCTGCGACGGCCCCCGCGGCCGAGGAGAGTGTCCGCCGTGAACGAATTCGCCGATCAACCCACCGACCTCGAAGATCCCGACGACATCGCGCTCGCCGACCGCATGAAGGCGGGACGCGAGCAGATCCTCACCGAGATCCGCAAGAAGATCATCGGCCAGCAGCGGGTCATCGAGGAGACCCTGCTGACGCTGTTCGTCGGCGGCAACAGCCTCATCATCGGGGTGCCGGGCCTCGCCAAGACCCTGCTCATCCAGACGATGGCGCAGGTGCTCGACCTGAAGTTCGCGCGCATCCAGTTCACCCCCGACCTGATGCCGTCCGACATCACCGGCACCGACATCATCCAGGAGGACGCCGAGACCGGCGGGCGCAAGATGGTGTTCGCCCCCGGCCCCGTGTTCACCAACGTGCTCCTCGCCGACGAGATCAACCGGACCCCGCCCAAGACGCAGTCGGCCCTGCTCGAGGCGATGCAGGAGCACCGGGTCACGGTGCAGGGCCGGACCTACACCCTGGAGGAGCCGTTCTTCGTCTTCGCCACCCAGAACCCCATCGAGCTCGAGGGGACGTATCCCCTGCCCGAGGCCCAGCTCGACCGCTTCATGTTCCACATCGTCATCGAGCACCCGCCCGAGGACGAGGAGATCGAGGTGGTCCGCACCACCACCGGACTCGCCGAGCCGGAGTACCGGCACGCGGTCACCGGCGCCGACCTCGTCGAGTTCCAGAAGCTGGTCCGGAAGGTGCCGGTGTCCGAGCCGGTCATGCGCTACGCGCTGGGCCTCGCCCGGACGAGCCGCCTGAAGGGCGAGGGCGCCCCCGAGTTCAGCAAGTGGATCGCCTACGGGGCCAGCGTCCGCGCCGCGCAGTACCTGACCCTGGGCGGCAAGGCCCGGGCCCTGACCCAGGGCCGCTACCACGTCAGCTTCGAGGACATCCGCGCCCTCGCGCACCCCGTGCTGCGGCACCGCGTGCTCCTCAACTTCCACGCCGAGTCGGAGGGCATCACCACCGACCAGATCATCGACCAGCTCATCGAGGTGGTGCCGACGCCGGTCTCGCAGATGTAGCCATGGCGACCCACGCTCCCCCCGCGTCGCCCGGCGCCCGTTTCATCGACCCCAAGGTGCTGGCCCGCGTCGGCAGCCTCGAGCTGGCCGCCCGGTTCGTGGTCGAGGGCTTCATCAACGGCCTGCACAAGGCGCCGTACCTGGGCGTCTCCATCGACTTCGCCGAGCACCGCGGCTACATGCCGGGCGACGACATCCGGCGCGTCGACTGGCGGCTCTACGCGCGGACCGACCGCTTCTACGTCAAGCAGTTCGAGGCCGACACCAACACCAACTTCTCGGTGATCTTCGACGTGTCGAAGTCGATGAGCTTCGGCAGCCACGAGCTGACCAAGCTCGACTACGGCCGCTTCCTCGCCGCCTGCCTCAGCTACCTCAGCTCGAAGCAGCGCGACCGGGTGGGCATCGTGACCTTCGACGACGACATCGTCGAGCGGGTGCCGCCGTCGGCCAAGCACTTCGAGGTCTCGCTGCACACCCTCGACCGGATGACCGCGGGACGGCCGGGGGCGCTGGGGCCGCCCCTCTACAAGGCGACCGAGTTCTTCAAGCGGCCCAGCATCGTCGCCATCATCTCCGACTTCTACGAGGAGCCCGAGGAGGTGTTCGACGCGGTCAAGCCGCTGCGCTTCGCCGGCAACGACGTCATCATGTTCCACGTCCTCGACCCCCACGAGGTCGACTTTCCCTACGACGACTCGGTCAGCTTCCAGGACATCGAGACCGGGCGGAAGGTCCCGGTGGTGCCCGACAAGCTGCGCGACCAGTACCGCCAGCTCGTGCGGGACCACATCGAGGCCCTCACCAAGCTCGCCAACCAAAACCGCATCGACTACCACTTCATGAACACGCGGGTCCCCCTCGACCACGCGCTGTTCCGGTACCTGGCGATGCGGCACAAGCTCACCAAGGGGCGCTGATGGCTCTCTCGCTCCTTCGTCCCCCGGCCGCCTTCGACCACGCGATGTTCAGGCGGCACGAGCTCACCAGGGTGCGCTGATGGCTTTTCTCGCTCCGCTCTTCCTCGCCGCCCTCGCCGCGCTCGGGGCCCCGGTGCTGCTGCACATGATCCAGCGGCAGCGGACCGAGGTCGTCGAGTTCCCGTCGCTCATGTTCGTGCGGAAGATTCCGTTCCGCTCGCTGCGCCGGCAGCGCATCCGCCACTGGCTGCTGCTGCTCATGCGGTGCGCGGCCCTCGCCCTGCTCGTCGCGGCCTTCGCGCGGCCGTTCTTCCGGTCGACGGCCCTCGCGGTGGCCGGAGGCGGCCGCGAGGTGGTCGTGCTCCTCGACCGCTCGTGGAGCATGGCCTACGGCGACCGGTGGGACCGCGCCCGCGCCGCCGCCCGCGGCGTCGTGCAGGACCTGGGGCCGGAGGACCGGGCCACCGTCGTCCGGTTCGACAGCGGGGCCCAGGCGGGGGCTCGCTCGACGAACGACCGCGCCAGCCTCCTCGCCGCCGTCAACGACGCCGAGATCGGCGCCGCCACCACCCGCTTCGGCCCGCCCCTGCAGCTCGCCCAGGGCATCCTGGAGGACTCCGACCTGCCGCGGCTCGAGGTCGTGCTCGTCAGCGACTTCCAGCGGACGGGCATCGACAGCGCCGCGAACACCCTGCTGCCCCCCGGCACGGTGCTGACCCCGGTGGCGGTGGCCGAGGAGGAGGAGACGCAGAACGTCAGCGTCGTCGGCGTCTCGGTGCAGCGCGACACCTTCGCGGGGGCGGAGCGCGCCACGGTGACGGCGCGGCTCGCCAACCGCGGGTCGGAGCCGGTCGAGCGGATGCGGGTGGCCCTCGAGCTGAACGACTTCGAGCTCGAGGCCCTCCCCGCCGCGGTCGAGCCGGCGAGCGTGGCCAGCGTCACCTTCGCCCCGTTCACCATCGACGACGCGGCGATGCCGGTGTCGGTGCGTGCCCAGGCCGACGCCCTGCCCCACGACGACGTCCTCCACTTCCTGGTCTCGCCGGGCGACGTGGTGGCGGTGCTCGTCGTCGTGAGCCCCGGGGCACCCGAGTCGAGCCTGTACCTGGAGAGGGCGCTGGACATCGGGACGAGCCCGTCGTTCGCGCCGGTGGTGCGGCCCGTCGACGAGCTGACGGTCGAGGACGTCGAGGCGGCGTCGGTGGTCGTGCTGAACGACGTGGCGCCGCCGTCGGGCGAGCCCGGGGCCGCGTTGACGCGGTTCGTCGAGGACGGGGGCGGGCTCTGGATCGTGCTGGGCGAGAACGCCCGGTGGCCGGGCGGCGACTTCGAGCTGCTGCCGGGCGCCGCCGGCGAGCCGGCCGACCGCGACGGCCGCGGCGGCGTGCTGGGGTTCGTCGACTACACCCACCCGGTGTTCGAGCTGTTCGGCACCCCCCGTAGCGGTGATCTGACCAACCCCCGGTTCTTCCGCTACCGGCCGCTCGACGTGCAGGCGGACGCGGCGGTGCTCGCGCGGTACGACAACGGGGACGTGGCCGTCGTCGAGCGCCCCCTCGGGGCGGGCCGGGTGCTGGTGTGGACGTCGACCGTCGACAGCTTCTGGAACGACGTCGCGCTGAAGCCGATCTACCTGCCGCTCGTCCACAAGTCCGTCGAGTACCTCGCTACGTATCGGCCGCCGACGTCCTGGCTCACAGCGGGGCAGGTGCTCGACCTCGCCCAGTATCCGGGCGCGGACGGCCTCGACCTGGCCGGCGGCAACCTCGTGGTGCGGGACCCGACCGACGACCGGGTGCCGGTGGGTTCCGGCGGCCGCGACGGCCGGTCGGGCTTCATCGACCTCGTCGAGCCCGGCTTCTACGAGATCCGTGACCTCGACGCGGAGGACACCTCGGTGGTCCGGGTGGCGGTCAACGTCGACCTCGCCGAGTCGAACCTCGCCGTCGCCGACCCGCAGGAGCTCGTGGCCGCGGTCACCGGCCGCGCCGGCGGCGACCGCACCGTGGCCGGCCAGCGCCAGTTGCGCCCGGAGGACCTGGAGCGCCGCCAGACGATGTGGTGGTACCTCCTGATCGGCGCGATGGGTTTCCTCGCCACCGAGACCGTCCTCTCCAACCGACTGTCGCGCCGGGCCCTCGACCCGGACGCGTAGCGGCACTTCACCCGCGAGAAGGCTCATCCGGGTCGACCCTGCGGGAGCGGGCCCTCGCGTTCTGCATGGGCCTGTCGGATTGACGCTCCGGGGCGGCGGGGCTGGACCGGTCGCGCCCGCCGGCCGATACGCAACTTGATGCGCAGCACGTCGGCGGCGGCGCGGCGAGTCGCGACCGCGGTCCCGGTGGCGATTGCCGTCGCCTTCGCGGCGTGCGCGCCGGCCCGTGTCGGGACCCCTGTGCCGCGGCCGTTCCCCTCACCGGCCGGGGCGGTGACGGACAGGGCCGGCGGCCCGGGACGTCCGCTCTCGATCTCGACGGGGCGTTGGAGCGGCCCCGACTTCCCCCGTTACCTGGCCCTCGTGGAGGAGGTGGAGACGGGCGGCGACTGCCTCGCCAGACCCGCCGCCGGCTCGGCTCTCGGCTGCTATCAACTGACCCGCGCCGCCCTGGTGGACGCGGGGTTCAACGACGCGGCCGGCGGCTGGCTCGACAACCCGTGGGGCATCGACTCCGACGACGCGTTCCAGAGAGACCGCGGCGCGCAGGACGCGGCCATGTTGCGGTTCACGGCGAAGAACTGGCGGGAGCTCGAACCCTGCGTGCGCGACCTGGTGGGCAGGACGGTCGGCGGCGTCGCCCTCGACCAGGCCGCCCTGGTGGCCGGCGCGCACCTGCTCGGCGCCACCGGCCTCGTCCGCTTCGTCCGTTGCGGTCTGCACGAGCACTGCGTCTCGCCGCGGATGGCCGCCCTCAACGGCGGGGCTCGCCGCCTCCGCGCCAACGCCGTGCGGCGCATGCTCGCCGCGCAAGGGCTGCGCGTGCTGGCGTCGCCGTCGACGGCCGGCCCCGGCGCCCGTTGCGCCCTCCGGGGTTGACCCGGCCACGACAACCCCCGCCGCCGTGAGACCGGGAGGGAGTCAGGTCCCGGCGTCAGCGCGCAGGACATGATTCCACCTGTCTGGACGGCGGCGGCCGGCTCGTATGTGATATCGTTTGTGCCATGGAAATACACATGAGAATGCACCTCGAAATGCCCGACGCGCTCGTCGCCGAGATCGACGAGCTGGCCGGTCCGCGGGGCCGCAGCGAGTTCGTGCGCGAGGCGGTGCGGGATGCCGTCGACCGGCGCCGCCGTGCGTACCGGATTCGCCGATCGGCCGGCGTGGTCCGGGACGGCGGGCACGAGTGGGACGCGGATCCCGCCGACTGGGTGCAGCGCCAGCGGGCCGGCGATCCAAGTCGGGTCGGGTGACGCGGTGCGCGTGCTCCTCGACACCACGGTCCTGATCGACTACCTGCGCGGTCGGCCCGCCGTCGGCCGCGTGAACGCGCTGCTCGATCGCGGCGACGCGCTGTGCACGACGTCGATCAACGTGGAGGAGGTGGTCCGCGGGCTGCGGCCGGCGGAGGCCGCGGCCGTGGACGATCTCTTCGAGGGGCTCCGGGTCGTGCCGATCGGGCTGGCGGAGGGGCGCCGGGCCGGCGAGTGGCGGCGGGGGTTCGCGGCGCGGGGGACGACGCTCTCGCAGGCCGACTGCCTGATTGCGGCGGCGGCGTTCTCGACGGCTGCGGTGCTGGCCACCGGCAATCCGAGGCACTTTCCGATGCCAGAGGTCGCGGTCGAGCACTGGCCGGTCGGGGAGTGAGTGGTTGGGCGGCCCGAGCGGCCGGCTTCCCAAACGATCCGCGCCGCCGCGATATCGAGAAATGAGAAGGCGGGTTCCGTAGTCCGCGCCCTTACCGTAGCTCAGAGTCCTACCGGCCCGATAGCCCACGCGTGGCGGACTCGTCCAGATACCCCGTCGGGGGCAGGCCCTGCGCCGTCTGCCAGCGGCGGATGGCGGTCCGCGTGCGGGGGCCCACGATCCCGTCCAGCGGCCCCGGGTCGAAGCCGCGCTCCCGCAGCCCGCGCTGGATCACCCACCGGGCTTCCTGGTCCAACCCCAGCGCCGCCTCTGCCGCCGGCCCGCCGGGTCGCGCCGGTGGCCGCGATGACGGCTCGGCCGCCGCCGGCGGGCTCGCGTCCGGGGGCGGCGCCATGGCGGAGGGCGTGCCGCCCCCGGGCATCGCCGCGGCCGCGCCGCCGCCGGCCGCCGCCGCGGGCGGCGGGGTGAACTCGAACCAATCGGCGAGGGTGTCGACGATGCCGGCCGCCACCATGTCCGCCCCGTAGCGGCTGAGGTGCATGCCGTCGGCGGCGTGGACGACGCGGGGGCGGCCGTCCACCTCGGCCCGCGCGAGGGGCCGTCCCCCCGCGTCGGCGGTCATCGCGAAGGTGTCGAGGAAATACGCCCCCGCGCGATCGCCCGCGGCCCGCGTGACCGCGTTGATGCGCGCCATCTTGCTCTGGTGGTAGGCGTTCCTCATGGCCGGCATGCCCAGTATGACCACCGGCACCGCATCGTCCGAGAAGAGGGCCACGAACGCCTCCAGCCGGGCGGCGTAGACCGCGTCCCAGTCGTCGGTGAAGAAGGGGGCGACGGCGCGGCCGGTGTCCCGGTCCGTCAGGCCCTGGCCGTCGTTCCCGCCGAACTGCGCGATCACGAGGTCGGGCCGGAAGTCCGCCTTCAGCTCCAGGGCCCTCGCGTTCCAGTCGAAGTAGTCGGGACGCGCCATGCCGGTCGAGTGGCGCCCGTGGCGCAGCACCTCCACCCCGAGGTCGTCCTCGATCTCCCGCTCCAGGGCGCGGCCGAGGTCGGTCTGAATCGAGGAGGCGCCGACGATCATCACCCGCCGCACGGCAGGTGCGGGGTCGGACCCGGGTTCGCCCAGGGCCGCGTCCGGCGCCGGGGCGGCGATGGGCTCGGACGCGGGTTCGCCCAGGGCCGCGTCCGGCGCGGGGGCGGCGACGGGCTCGGGCTCGGCCGAGGCCGCGTCCGACGCCGGCGCGGCGTCCGCCGGCGGAGCCTGCCGGCCCCCCACGGTGAGCTCGGCTTCGTAGAGGGCGCGCTTGCGCTCCTCGAGCGCCGCCCGCAGGCGCGCCAGTCCCGACGCCTCGCCGAGGCGGGCCAGCGCGGCGGTGGCCCCGACCCGCCACCGCGGCCCCTCGCCGAGCGCGTGGTTCCTTGCCGCGTCGGCGTGCAGCTCGCGGCCGACGAGGGCGCCCATGCCGAGGGCGAGGCCCCAGCAGAGGGTCAGCATCAGCCAGGGCGCGAGCGACGTCGTGCAATGCGGGTCGCGGGGAGGAGGAGCGGAGGCCACTCGGAGCGTTCTCCTTCACGGCGGCAACGCCCGCCCGGTCGCGCCCGAGGCGGACCGTGCCCCATGTTACCAGAGCCGGTCCGCGCAGCTCGTCGCGCCGGCGCGGGGCAGGTTCCTCGCGGAGACAGGCGGGATCAGAAACGGAAGTAGGCGTTCGGCAGGACCCCGACGGGCCGTACCGCCAGCAGCAGGAAGAACATCGCGAGCCAGAACGCCCAGCGCAGCGGCAGCGGCAGCGCCTCGCTGCCGCGCACGAAGCGGGCGCGAACCGCGTCTCCGAGGAAATTGAGCGCGAAGCCGGCGAGCGTCAGGGGCAGCAGGAGCAGCGAGAAGCCGCCGCCCCGCAGCCCCGGGGTGCACATGCGGGTGAGGAACACCCAGGCCGTGGCCAGATCCGAGCACACGAAGAACACGCGCGACGTGCACACCACGAACATCGTCCACGCCCAGCCCCGCAGCCACTCCAGCGTGGTCGGCCGCCGCGCCGTGTCCTCGCCGCGCGCGCGGCGCCGGTCGAGCAGGAACTTGTAGAGGGCCAGGGCGGCGCCGTGGACGGCGCCCCACAGGACGTAACCCCACGTGGCGCCGTGCCAGAGCCCGCAGAAGACCATGGTCGCGAACAGGTTGAGGAGGACGCGGAGTTGCGGCTGGCGCGATCCCCCGAGCGGGTAGTAGATGAAGTCGCGCAGCCACCGGCTGAAGGTCATGTGCCAGCGCCGCCAGAAGTCGCCGACGCTGGCCGCCGAGTAGGGGTTGTTGAAGTTGTCGGGGAGCTCGATGCCGAACAGCAGGGCGCAGCCGCGCATGAGATCGACGTAGCCCGAGAAGTCGCAGTAGATCTGCGCGGTGTACCCGACGAGCGCCACCCAGAGCGCTATCGCCGTGTAGTTCTCAGGCGACTGGAAGACGTCGCTGACGCCGAACTCGAACAGCAGCGACGCGATCACCATCCGCTTGAACAGCCCGGACAGGATGAGGGAGACGGCGAGGGGCAGCTTCTCGATGCGGGCCGGCGCCCGCGCCTCGATCTGCGGCAGCAGATCGCGCCCCCGGCAGATGGGACCGATCAGCAGTTGGGGGAAGAACGCCATGAACAGCGCGAAGTCGAGGAGGCCCTTCGCCCTCGGCCCCGACCCGCGGTGCACCTCGACGAGGTAGGCGATGGCCTGGAAGGTGTAGAAGGAGATGGCGACGGGCAGGACGACCTGCGGAACCGTCAGGCCGGCCCCCAGTCCGAGGGCGAAGGCCGCGTCGTTGACCGTTTCGGCGAAGAAGACGGAGTACTTGAACCAGGCCAGCGCCGCGAGATTCGCCCCCACCGCGGCGGCGAGCCAACGGCCCCGCGCGGGCCCCGTCCGCCGGCAGACGGCGCCGGCCAGCAGGTGGTTGCCCACGACGGAGAGGGCCAGCAGCCCCACGAAGTCCCAGCGGTAGCTGCCGTAGAACCACGCGCTCGCCGCGATCAGGAGCAGCTTCTGCGCCGTGCGCGACGGCGCGAGCGCCCAGAAGGCGGTCAGCGTCAGCAGCAGGAACAGCAGGAACTCGGCGGACTCGAAGGGCATCGGACCGGACCGGACACCGTCCGCCGGGCGCACCGGCGGAACCACGCACCGTCCTCATCAAGCTTACAGGCCATCGGGGCTCACGGCGCGCCCTCCGGACCTCGTCACCGCGGAGGAACCCGCAGGCGTCCTCGCGCTCCCGCCGTCCGGCGTCTCGGCCGGCCTGTTCGCCGGCTCGTCAGGGGGTTGAAGAATCGGATCGGGTTTGGGATAAGATGGGCAGCCAGAGGAGAGGGGCACCCATGCTCAGCAACCTGTGGTCGTCAGGCGGTCCGGAAGACCTCGTCGACGTCATTCGGCGCGTGAGGAACCGGTGGCGCGTGCGGATTGCCCTGCGCGGTCTCGCGGTCGTCCTGGCGGCGGGCCTCGGCGCGTTCCTCGTCTCGTCGTACGGCCTCGAGTTCTTCCGGTTCTCCTCGGGGTCGGTCGTCGCGTTCCGCCTCCTGACATGGTTGACGGTGGCCGGGCTCGCGTTCTGGTACCTGATCAGGCCGCTGGTCCGGAAGGTGTCGGACGAACGGGTCGCGCTGTACCTCGAAGAGCACGAGCCGTCGCTCGACGCGAGCGTGCTGAGCGCGCTGGAGGAGACCAAGCGGGGGGCCCGGACCGAGAGCCCCGACTACTCCGCCGCCCTCGTCGAGCGGCTCGTGCGCACCGCCGTGGAACGGTGCCACGACCTCGACCTGGGGTCGGCGGTCGAGCGGCAGAGAATGCGGCAGTCGTCGAGCTGGCTCGCCCTCGCGTCGGCCGCCGCCCTCCTCGCGTTCATCCTGGCGCCGTCCCAACTGCAGCACGGCGCGGCGGCCCTGATGGTCCCGGCCGGGAGCCTCGACGAGGCCAGCCCCTACAACATCATCGTCGAGCCCGGCGACGTCACCATCGCCCGCGGGGCGGACCTCACGGTGACGGCCCAGCTCGTCGGGTTTGAGACCAACGAAGTCAACCTGTTCATGCGGTCCGCGCCCGGCGCGCCGTGGGATCCCGTGCCGATGATTCCGCAGGACGCACTGGATGGCGCGCCACCCCCGCTCGGCACTTTCGACACGGTGCTTTTCGACATCCGCGAGGAGACCGACTACTACGTCGACGCGACCGGGGTGCGCTCGGAGACGTTCACGGTCGATGTCATCGACCTGCCGTACGTCGACCACCTCGAGCTCGAGTACCACTTCCCCGCGTACACCGGGCTCGAGCCGCGGCTGATTCAGGACGGCGGCGACATCGCGGTCCTGCAGGGGACCGAGGTCCGCATGTCCGTGTTCCCGACCATGGGCACCCCGGCCGGCCGGCTCGTGTTCGACGAGACATCGGACGCCGACCTCACCCGCCGCGAGGACGGCGTGCTGACCGCCTCCTTCATGATCGAGGAGGACGGCTTCTACCAGGTGGAGCTGGAGGGGCCGAGCGGCGAGCTCGTGGAGGCGTCGCCTCGCTACACCATCGACGTGCTCACCGACCAGGCGCCGTCGGTCATGTTCGTCAGGCCGGGGCGCGACACCACCGCCAACGCCATCGAGGAGGTGTTCCTCGAGGCCCGTGCCGACGACGACTTCGGGGTCCGGTCGCTCAGCCTGACCTACTCGGTCAACGGCGGGCCCGAGGAGACGGTAGAGCTCTTCGACTCGGAGGAGGGCGGGCTGCGCGAGGTCTCGGCCGGGCACACCCTCTTCCTCGAGGATTTCGGGCTCGAGCCCGGCGACTTCGTCTCGTACTACGGCAGCGCCGGCGACAACCAGGGCGAGACCGGCCGGGTCGTGAAGAGCGACCTCTACTTCGTCCAGATCCGGGCGTTCCGGCGCGACTTCCGCGCCGCCGAGTCGCAGGGCGGCGGTGGCGGCGGCGGGGGTGGCGGTGGCGGCGACGCGCGCGCCCTGTCCGAGGCCCAGCGGCAGGTCATTTCAGCTACTTTCAACGTGATCCGCGATCGGGACACGTTCACCGACGACGAGTTCCGCGAGAACACCGTCTTCCTGACCCTGGCCCAGGGGCGGCTGCGCGAGCAGGTCGATACCCTGGTGCGGCGCATGAACAGCCGCGTCATGCCCGCCGACCCCGCGTTCCGTTCGATCCTCGCGGTCCTGCCGCGGGCGGCGGAGGAGATGCGGGCGGCCGAGGCGGAGCTGCAGGAGCAGGACGTCGACGGCGCGCTGCCGGCCGAGCAGCGCGCCCTTCAGCAGTTGCAGCGGGCGGAGGAGGCGTACGACGAGGTCCGCGTGCAGCAGGGCGGTGGGGGCGGCGGCGGAGGCCGGGGCGGGCAGACCGCGGCCGAGGACCTCGCCGACCTCTTCGAGCTCGAGCTCGACAAGCTGCAGAACCAGTACGAGACGGTGCAGCGGGGGCAGCAGCAGGCCTCGGACGACGAGGTCGACGCCCTGATGGAGCGGCTGCGCGAGCTCGCCCGCCGGCAGGAGCAGGAGGCGGAGCGGCAGCGGCGGCGGGCGCGGGGCGGCCAGACCGCGCGGGCCGGCGGCGGCGCGTCGCAGCGGGTGCTCGCCGACGAGGCCGAGGAGGCGGCGCGCCGGCTCGAGCGGCTCGCCCGCGAGCAGCAGTCGCCCCAGATGATGCAGGCGGCGCGGCGGCTGCAGGAGGCGGCCGACGCCATGCGCCAGGCCGCCGCGAACGCCGACAACCAGGGCTTCGCGGAGGCCGCGGCGGCCCTCGACCGCCTGCGCGAGGTCGAGCGTCAGCTGCAGGGGCAGCAGAGCGAGCGGCTGTCGCGCGACATCGAGGACTTCCAGCGGCGGGCGGCGGAGCTGTCGACGGAAGAGGCGGACGTGGCCGGGCAGGTGTCGGGCCTCGGCGACCTCGACAACCAGGAACGGCTCGAGCGCATCAGCCGCCTCACCGAGCGCAAGAACGAGATGGAAGCGCGGGTGGCCGATCTCGAGCGCGACATCGACTCGACCTCGGCCGAGTTCCGCCGCGAGGAGCGCGGCGCGTCCACCGAGCTCCAGGAAGCCGCGAACGGCATTCGCGAGAGCAAGCTCAAGGAGAAGATCCGTTACTCGCGCGGCCTCATCCGGGCCCGGTCGCCGGCCTACGCCGAGCAGTTCGAGGCGGAGATCGGCAACGACATCCGCGATCTCGAGCAGCAGCTCGCCGAGGCCGGCGAGGCGGTCGGCACCGCCGGGGCGACCGGGCTCGAGCAGGCGCTGGACCGTACGCGGGACCTGATGCGGGGGCTCGAGTCGCTCGAGCAGCGCATACGGCAGGGTCAGGCCCGCGCCGAGGATGGTGAGCAACAGGCCGGCGAGGCGGGCCAGCCGGGCCAGGAAGGCCAGCCCGGGCAGGGGCAGGAGGGTCAGCCCGGTCAGGAAGGCCAGCCCGGTCAGGCGGGTCAGCCGGGCCAGGAAGGCCAGAACGCGCAGGCGGGCGGACAGCCGGGAGGCGCTGACGCGGACGGCCTCGGCGGCAACCGCTTCGGGAGCCCGTTCGGCTGGGGCGGCCCCGGCGACGCGCGCCCCGGCGACTGGGCGTTCGACCCCCGCGACGTGCGGCAGTGGCAGCGCGAGTTCCGCGAGCGCGGGGCCGACGCGCAGGAGCTGCAGCGGATGCTGCGGGCCGAGAACTTCGGCGACGTGGGCGACCTCGCCGAGGTCATCCAGGCCATGCGCGAGCTCGACGACCCGCGCATCTACCAGAGCGCCGAGGCGATCGCGCGCATGCAGTCGTTCGTCATCGAGGAGCTCAAGCGGTTCGAGTATCGGCTGCGGCGCGAGGTCGACGGCGACCGCGAGGACCTGTTCCTGGCCAGCAGCGACGAGGTCCCCGACGGGTTCCGCGAGCTGATCGAGGAGTACTTCCGGGCGCTGGCCGAGGAGTAGGCCCTCCGGTGAGGCGGATTGCTGCCGCCGTCGTCGCGGCGGTGTTGCTCGGCGGATCGACCGTCGCGGTCGCGCAGTGGGGCTGGCGGCGCATGCCCCCGCGCTATCCGTCCGCCGAGCCCACCCACCGCCTGTTCACGTTCGCGCGTGGCCTCTACCAGAGCACCCACCGCGAGCGGGGCGGCCAGGGCTGGCACACCGACTACCCCGACGCCGACATCAACTTCTCTATCCGGCTCTCAGAGCTGACCCACGCCCCGATCGGCGTCGACCGGCGGAACGAGCCGGACCACGTCGTGGTGCGGCTCACCGACCCCGAGCTGTTCGACTACCCGTTCCTGTTCATGTCGGACGTCGGCACCCTCCGGCTCGACGCCGCGGAGGTGGAGGGCCTCGGCGCCTACCTGCGCAAGGGCGGCTTCCTCTGGGTCGACGACTTCTGGGGGCCGTACGCGTGGGAGCAGTGGGCGGCCGAGATCGGCAAGGCCCTGCCGCCGGGCCAGTTCCCCATCGTCGACATTCCCATCTCCGACCCGATCCACCACGGCATGTTCGACGTCGACGAGGTGCCGCAGGTGCCGTCCATCCAGCACTTCCGGCGGGTCGGGGGCATGACCACCTCGGAGCGCGGCTCGCTGAGCGCCGAGGTCCACGTGCGGGGCATCTACGACGACCACGGCCGGCTGATGGTGTTGATGACCCACAACACCGACATCGCCGACGGCTGGGAGCGGGAGGGGGAGGACTACGAGTTCTTCTACCGCTTCTCGGTCACGTCGTACGCTATCGGCATCAACTTCCTCCTGCACGCGATGACGCATTGACGGCCGCCGACCCCCGGCGAGACCGCGCGCCGCGCCCCGGCCGGGGGGCGCCCGCCCGACACGACCAGAGCCGGCCCTCTGTCGACGGTGAGCAGATTCCGTGACCACGACACAACAACCGCTACTCGAGACGGTCGAGCAGCAGCCGGAGGGCACGGCCGACGCCGCCGTGATCTGGCTGCACGGGCTCGGCGCCGACGGCCACGACTTCGCCACGCTGCCGCCGCAGCTCGGCATGCCGCCCGGGGCAGCCATCCGCTACGTCTTCCCCCACGCGCCGGAGATGGCCGTCACCCTGAACATGGGCATGCGCATGCGGGCCTGGTACGACATCGTCAGCCTCGAAGCGCGCGGGCAGGACGAGGCCGGCATCCGGCGGTCCGCCGCCGCCATCGACGCGCTGATCGCCCGAGAGATCGAGCGCGGCGTCCCGTCGTCGCGCATCGTGCTGGCCGGCTTCTCGCAGGGCGCGGCGATGGCCCTCTTCACGGGGCTGCGGTATCCTCGCCGGCTGGCCGGCATCGTCGCGCTGTCGGGGTACCTGCCCCTCCACGACGCGCTGGCGGACGAGGCGAGCCCCGCGAACCGGGCGACCGGGATCTTCCAGGCCCACGGCCGGCTCGACGAGGTCGTTCCCCACGCGATGGGGCACGGCAGCGCCGAGCGGCTGCGGGCGGCCGGATACCGGGTAGACTGGCGCGAGTACACGATGGCGCACCAGGTGTGCCTGGAAGAAGTGCAGGACATCGGGCGCTGGCTCGCGGGGCGGTTGCATCGAGAGGGAGAAGGCTGATGACCGTGCGCAGGTTGGTGGCCGTGGGAGGAGTGCTCGCGTGCGTCGGGTGCGGGGGCGCGGCGGACGATGGGGGGAGCGGAGCCGCGGAGGTCGCGCCGGGAATCAGCGTCGACACGCTGATGGCCGGCATCGAGCGGCTGGCCTCGGACGAGTTCGGCGGACGCGCACCCGGGTCGGAAGGGGAGACCCTCACCGTCGACTACCTGACCGGGCAGTTCGCGGCGCTGGGGCTCGAGCCGGGCAACCCCGACGGCACCTGGGTGCAGGACGTCCCGCTCGTCGGCATCACCCCGCGGCCGGGCGACGGTCTCGTCGTCTCGGGAGGCGGCGAGACCCGGACCCTGGAGCCCGCCGTCGACTACGTGGCGGCGACGAAGCACGTCGTCGACGCGGTGAGCGTGGCGGACGCGGAGTTCGTCTTCGTCGGCTACGGGGCGCGGGCGCCCGAGTACGACTGGGACGACTTCGGTGACACCGACGTCAGCGGCAAGATCCTGCTTTCCCTCGTCAACGACCCGCCGCTCGACGACGCCTTCGGCGGGCCGGCCATGACCTACTACGGCCGGTGGACCTACAAGCACGAGATCGCGGCCGAGCTCGGGGCGGCGGGCTCCTTCGTCATCCACGAGACCGGTCCCGCCGGGTACCCGTGGGAGGTCGTCGGCAGCGCCCCTTACGCCGAGGCGTTCGATCTCGTCGCGGACGACGACAACCTGAGCCGCGCGACCGTCGAGGGCTGGGTGCAGCGGGCCACCGCCGAGATGCTCTTCGAGCTGGCCGGGCTCGACTTCGAGGCGGCGAAGCAGCAGGCGGCGGACCGCGCGTTCGAGCCGATCCCCCTCGGGGTGACCGGGAGCATCGAGATCCGGAACGAGCTGCGGACCATCGACTCGCAGAACGTGTTGGCGCGGATTCCGGGGACCGAGGCGCCCGACGAGGTGATCCTGTACGTCGCGCACTGGGACCACCTGGGCACGGACGAGAGCCTCGAGGGCGACCAGATCTACAACGGCGCCGCCGACAACGCCACCGGCACCCAGGGGCTCCTCGAGATCGCCCGCGCCTTCCTCCAGGGGGAGCCGCCGCGCCGGTCGATCGTGTTCCTCGCCGTCACCGCCGAGGAGCAGGGGCTGCTCGGGTCCCGCTACTACGGCGAGCAGCCGTTGTATCCCACCGCCCAGACCGTCGCCGCCGTGAACATGGACGCGCTGAACCAGTGGGGGCGGACGCGGGACCTGACCATCGTGGGGATGGGACAGTCCGAGCTCGATGACGTCGCGGCCGAGGTCGCGGCCGAGGTCGGCCGGGTGCTGAACCCGGACCCGGAGCCCGAGAAGGGGTTCTACTACCGCTCGGACCACTTCTCGTTCGCGCGGGTCGGCATCCCCGCGTTCTACTCCGACCCGGGGCTCGACTACATCGGCAGGCCGCCCGGCTTCGGCATCGAGAAGCGGAACGAGTACAACGCCAACGACTACCACGCGGTGTCCGACGAGATAAAGCCCGACTGGGACCTCTCCGGCGCCCTCGAGGACCTGACGTTCATGTACCGCATGGGGGCGCGGCTCGCCGCCTCCGACGAGTGGCCCGCGTGGAGCGCTACCAGCGAGTTCCGGGCCGTCCGCGAGGCGCAGCGGCCGGGGGAGTAGGGGCTGCCCCCGGGTCCACAGCAGCCGCCGCTTCCGGGGGCTTCTCCGCGCACGCAGTGACAAGGTTGCCTGGCCGTGGGCGGCCTGTGGACCGTGGTCGGCAGTCATGGGAGCGGACGCGGCGGGAGGCCGCCAGACGATCATGCCTCGTCCGCTCCCGCCGCCCGGCCCTCGTTCGACAGGCATGAGCTCGGAAGCTACTGCGTTACGAACGGTGCCTTCGCTGCTTCGCGTAACCGCACGGCCGCAGCACCGGGCGGCATCGTGTTCTGGCACCACCATGCGGCGATTCTCCTCCTACGGCCCAGTCGACACCGACCTGCACTTCCACGCGCCGAGGGCGGCGCTGGTCGATCGGGTGCTGACCGCGCTGGTCGGGGGGGGAGGGCCGAAGAACGGCGGGGGGTACATCACTGTCTGGGCACCGCGGCAGCGGGGAAAGTCGTGGATTGTGGGAGAGGCGGTGCGGCGGTTGCGGGACGATCCGCGGTATCGGGGGCTGGACGTCGTCGCGAGCAGCGTGGAGCACCTGAAGACGGTGGCGGATGCCGGCGTGGTGGTGCGGCGCATCGCCGCGGACGTTGCGGGTGCGTTGGGCGTCGACACGGGGCCGATTGGTTCGGCGGACGAGCTCGACGCGGTCTTCCGAGCCGAACGCGGGTCGAAGCCGCTCATTCTCGTGCTCGACGAGTTCGACGCCCTGCCGGCCGAGGCCATCGAGGCCATTGTGGGGGTGTTCCGCAAGATCCACGGCCATCGGCGGTTGCAGGCAGGCAGACCAGCCGGGGAGATGGACTACCGGTTGCACGGCGTGGCCCTTATCGGCGTGCGGAGCGCCCTCGGCGTCGACAGCGCGAGCGGATCGCCGTTCAACGTTCAGCAGAGCGTGCACGTGCCGAACCTGACGGAGGAAGAAGTCGGCGGCATGTTCGCCTGGTACGAACGCGAGAGCGGGCAGGGCGTGGAGTCCGCGGTGGTGGAGCGGGTGTACCGGGAAACGGGCGGTCAGCCGGGCCTGACCTCGTGGCTCGGCGAGCTGCTGACGGAGACGTACAACCGGCGGGGTCCGTCGATCACGATGAACGACTTCGAGGTCGCGTACGCCGATGCGGTCGACGCGCTGCCGAACGCGAACGTGCAGCACCTGATTGGCAAGGTCAGGGAGGCGCCGTACCGGGACGTGGTTCTCGACTTCTTCCAGACCGGGGAGAGACGGCCGTTCCACTTCGACGAGCCCTACGTCAATTTCCTGTACCTGAACGGCGTCGTCGACCGCGAGCCGGCGGCGGACGGCCGGCAGTACGTCCGGTTCTCCTGCCCGTTCGTGCAGAGGCGGCTGTTCAACTACTTCTCGTCGACGCTCGCCGGCTACGCCGGTCCGGTGTTCACCGCGTTCGAGGACCTGTCCGATACGATCACCGACGCCGGGCTCGACGTCCGACGGCTTCTGCAGCGCTTCGAGCGCCACCTGCGGACGAACCGCGAGTGGCTGCTGAAGGACGCGCCGCGCCGCCGGGACCTGCGGGTGTTCGAGGCGGTCCATCACTTCGTCCTCTACTCTTTCCTCGACCGGTTCCTCCAGCCCCGCGGCGGGCGGGTCTACCCGGAGTTTCCGACTGGCAACGGGGCCATCGATCTGCTGATCCGCTACGCAGGCAAGGTGTACGGTCTCGAGGTGAAGAGCTTCACTGATGCGTTCGGGTACCGCCGGGCACTCGGGCAGGCGGCGCGGTACGGCCGGCAGCTCGGACTGGACAGGGTCACGCTGGTGTTCTTCGTCGCCGCGGTCGACGACGCCAACCGCGGCGCGTACGAAGCGGTTCACGTCGACGAGACGGGAGTCACCGTCGATCCGGTCTTCGTCGAAACGGACTGAAGCGGTCCGGCCCACCAGCGCGCGCAGGTGGCTCCGGAGAATAGGCGGGCGATTCGGGCGCAGGCGGGGTAAACTTGCCGTGCCCGTAGGCCCGTGCATGGAGTTCGGAGAATCGGCCGAGGCCGCTTCGCGAGCTCGAGGCTGAGCGCCATGTCGAGAACTTGGCGATGCGTCGTCGGGGTCGCCGCCACTGCGGCTGGCGTAGCTCTGCTCGGGTACGCTGCTCCACCGATGAGCGCCGCCGTCGAGCCCGAGTCCGAGTCGGCCCGCGCGGTCCTCGACCGCTACTGCGTCACCTGCCACAACCAGCGCCTGCTGACGGCCGGGCTCGCCCTCGACACGATGGACCCCGGCCGCGTGGGCGACCATCCCGCCGCGTGGGAGCAGGTCGTCCGCAAGCTGCGCACGGGGGCGATGCCGCCGGCGGGCCGGCCGCGGCCCGAGCCGGCCGCCTACGCCGCCGTCGCCTCGACGCTGGAGACGGCCCTCGACCGCGTCGCCGCCGCCGACCCCGAGCCCGGCCGCACCACCGCCCACCGCCTCAACCGGCGCGAGTACGCCAACGCGGTGCGTGATCTGCTGACGCTCGAGATCGACGCCGGGGCGCTGCTGCCCGCCGACAACGCGGACCTCGGCTTCGACAACATGGCCGACATCCTCTCGGTGTCGCCGGCCCTGCTCGACCGCTACATCTTCGCGGCGCGGCGCATCAGCCGGCTTGCCGTCGGCGATCCCGACATTGAGGCGACGACGGAGACCTACGTCCTGCCCTCGATGCGGTTCCAGGACCGCCGCATGAGCGAGGACCTGCCGTTCGGGTCGCGCGGGGGCGTCGCCATTCGGCACAACTTCCCCCTCGACGGCGAGTACGACGTCCGCATCCGGCTGAGGCGCCAGCTCTACGACTACGTGCGCGGCCTCCAGAACCGGCAGCGGCTCGAGGTGCGCCTGGACGGCAAGCGGGTGGCCGCGTTCACCATCGGCGGCGCGCCCGGCACGCCGCCCCCGCGCACGTTCGCGGGCGCGGTGCTCGGCGACCGCGCGTGGGAAGAGTACGCGCTGCACGCCGACGAGCACCTCCAGGTCCGCATCGCGGCCCGGGCGGGGCCGCGGGTGCTCGGCGTCTCGTTCGTGCAGGGACGGTCGGAGCGCGACGGGGTGCTGCAGCCGCGGGCGACCGGCAAGGTCCTCGCCGTCGCCGAGCGCTGGAGCTCGACGTCGGAGGCGCCCGAGGCGGCCGTCGATCGGGTCAGCGTCGCCGGGCCCTTCGACGCGACGGGGCCCGGGGAGACGCCGAGCCGGGAGCGCATCTTCACGTGCCGGCCCGCCGCGGCGGCCGATGAGACGCCGTGCGCCCGGGAGATCCTCTCGACCCTCGCCCGGCGCGCGTGGCGGCGGCCGGTGACCGACCGCGACCTCGACATCCTGCTGGGCTTCTACGAGGCCGGGCACGGCGACGGCGGCTTCGAGGCCGGGATCCAGCGCAGCCTCGAGAGCGTCCTCGTCGACCCCGAGTTCCTGTTCCGCGTCGAGCGCGCGCCGGCGGGGACGCCACCGGGGACCGTCCACCCCGTCAGCGACCTCGAGCTCGCCGCGCGGCTCTCGTTCTTCCTGTGGAGCAGCATCCCCGACGACGAGCTCCTCGAGCTGGCGGCCCGCGGCGAGCTGCGCGATCCGGACGTGCTCGAGTCGCAGGTGCGGCGCATGCTCGCCGACGCCCGCGCCCACGCCCTCGTCGACGGGTTCGCCCTGCAGTGGCTGGCCCTCGGCACGCTGCCCAGCGTCTTCCCCACGCCCGAGCTGTATCCGGAGTGGGACGACAACCTGCGCGAGGCGTTCCGGCGCGAGACCGAGCTCTTCGTCGCCGACCAGATCCAGGGGAACCGCAGCGTCGTCGACCTCGTGGGGGCCGACCACACGTTCGTCGACGAGCGGCTGGCTCAGCACTACGGCATACCCAACGTCTACGGCAGCCGTTTCCGGCGGGTGACGTTCGACGACGGGGTGCGCGGCGGCCTGCTGGGACAGGGCAGCATCCTCACCGTCACTTCGTATCCCACGCGGACCTCACCGGTGCTCCGCGGCCACTGGCTGCTCGAGCACCTGCTCGGGGCCCCGCCGCCGCCCCCGCCCCCCGACGTGCCGGATCTGCCGGACCGCGGGGAGGGCGGCCGGCCCGCGTCGGTGCGCGAGCGGCTCGAGCAGCACCGCGAGAACCCCGTCTGCGCCGCCTGCCACGCCCCCATGGACCCGCTGGGCTTCGCCCTCGAGCACTTCGACGCCATCGGCAAGTGGCGCGCGACCGGCGAGGGGGGCGACCCCATCGACGCGTCGGGGGTGTTCCCGGACGGGACCGAGTTCGAGGGGCTGGCCGGGCTGAAGGCGATGCTCCTCGACCGGGACGAGCAGTTCGTGCAGACCGTCCTCGAGAAGCTCGCCACCTACGCCCTCGGCCGGGGGCTCGAGCACCACGACATGCCCGCCGTCCGGCGTATCATGCGCGAGGCGGCGGCCGGTGGCTACCGGTGGTCGGACCTCGTGCTCGGCATCGTCGAGAGCACGCCGTTCCAACTGCGGAGATCGGAATCATGATGATCAGCAAGAAGGCCCTTCCCCGGCGTACCGTGCTCCGCGGCGTCGGGGCGACGCTCGCGCTGCCGTTGCTCGACGGCATGGTGCCGGCCCTGACCGCGATGAGCCGGACCGCGGCCGCGCCGGTGCGGCGGCTCGGCGTCGTCTACGTGCCGAACGGCATCGTCATGGAGCAGTGGACGCCCTTGGCGGCCGGCGCCGGCTTCGAGATCACGCCGATTCTCAAGCCGCTGGCGCGGTTCCGCGACCGCCTGCTCGTGGTGTCGGGGCTCAGCAACAAGGGACCCGACAACATCCACGAGACCGGGGCCACCAGCTTCCTGACCGGCGTGCCCCCCAAGCGCACCCAGGGCTCCGAGCTCGGGGCGGGCGTCTCGATGGACCAGCTCGTGGCGCAAGAGGCGGGCCGCCACACCCAGCTCGCGTCGCTCGAGCTCGCGCTCGAGTCGTTCGAAGACGTGGGCACGTGCGGGGGCGGCTATACGTGCGCCTACACCAACACCATCTGCTGGCGGAGCGCGACGACCCCGCTGCCCATGGAGACCAACCCGCGCACGGTCTTCGAGCGGCTGCTCGGCGACACCGGCGGCACCGACCCGGCGGCGCGGCTCGCCCGCATCGAGCAGAACCGCAGCCTGCTCGACGCGGTGACCGACAAGGTGGCGCACCTGCGCCGCGACCTCGGCCCGCGCGACCGGCACAAGCTCGGCGAGTACCTCGACGCGGTGCGCGACATCGAGCGGCGCATCCAGAAGGCCGAGGCCCAGGTCGACGAGCCGCTCCCCGACATCGCGGCGCCCCTGGGGGTCCCGGCCTCGTTCGACGAGCACGCGAAGCTGATGTTCGACCTCCAGGTGCTCGCCTGGCAGACCGACCTGACCCGCGTCATCAGCTTCATGATCAGCCGCGAGTACAGCGGCCGCACCTATCCCGAGATCGGGGTGCCCGAGGCGCACCACCCCACGTCGCACCACCAGAACGACCCCGACAAGCTGGACAAGCTGACCCGCATCAACACGTACCACACGACGCTGCTCTCGCACTTCCTCGACCGGCTCGAGGCGACGCCGGACGGCGACGGCACGCTGCTCGACCACGCCACCGTGCTCTACGGCGGCGGCCTCAGCGACGGCAACCGGCACTCGTCCGAGAACCTGCCCATCCTGCTCGCGGGCGGCGGGGCCGGCGCCCTCGACGGCGGGCGGCACGTGCGGTGCCTCGACCCGACCCCGATGTCGAACCTGCACGTGACCCTGATGGACAAGCTGGGGGTGCCGGTCGAGCGGTTCGGGACGAGCAACGGGGAGATCGGGGAGCTGTCGGCGGTCTGACGCGACCGGGGGGGGAGGCGCGAGGCGAGTCATGGGCACCGGAAGCACGGGCCGGAGCGGCGGAGGTTTCCTTCTGCGGTGGACGTTCCTGCCCGTCGCGTGCCTGGTCGCGGCGGTCGCGTCGCCCGTTCTCGCCGAGCCGCCCGACCTCCGGCTGCTGAACGCGGTTCGCGAGACCGACCGTCACGCGGTGCGCGCGCTGCTGCAAGAAGGCGTCGACGTGAACGCGGCGCAGCCCGACGGGGCCACCGCCCTGCACTGGGCCGCCTACCTCGACGACCTCGAGACGACCAGCCTGCTGATCGACGCGGGGGCGGCGGTGGACGCCGCCAACGAGCTCGGGGCCACCCCGCTCTACCTGGCCTGCGAGAACGGCAACCCCGCGCTGGTTCGGGCGCTGCTCGAGGCGGGCGCCTCGCCCGACGCCACCCTGCCGAGCGGCGAGACGGCGCTGATGACCGCCGCGCGCACGGGCAGCGCCGGGGCGGTGGCGGCCCTCGTCGCCCACGGCGCCGACGTGCACGCCCGCGAGGCCATGGAAGATCAGACCGCCCTGATGTGGGCGGTGTCGCAGCGGCACTCCGGCGTGGTCGAGATCCTGCTCGACGCCGGGGCCGACGTGCACGCGCGCTCGCGCGTCCGGCCGGTGGTGGTCGCGCATTCCCCGCGCACCGGTGCGCCCGGCGCCGTCGCTACCGTCGACGAGGGCGGGTACACCCCACTGCTCTTCGCGGCCCGCAGCGGCGACCTCGCGTCGGCCCGGCTGCTGCTGGCCGCCGGCGCCGACCCGAGCGACACCGCGCCGGCCGGCACCAGCGCCCTCGTCGTGGCCACGCACAGCGGCCACGGGGCGCTCGCGGTGGCGCTGCTCGAGGCGGGCGCCGACGCGAACGCGTCCCGGGCCGGGTACACGCCGCTGCACGCGGCCATCCTCCGCGGCGATGAGGTCCTGGTGACGGCGCTCGTCGCCCACGGCGCCGACCCGAACGTTCCCCTGGAGCGCGGCACCCGCTACGCGCGCCAGGGCAAGCTGTTCTCGCTGGACACCACCTGGGTCGGTGCCACGCCGTTCTTCCTCGCCGCCAAGTTCGGCGAGGGCGGCATCATGCGCCGCCTCGCCGAGAGCGGCGCCGACCCCCACGCCGGCCTCCACGGCGGCGTGACCCCCCTCATGGCCGCCGCCGGCATGCTCACCCGCGGCTTCGGCCGCGCCGGCAAGGACCGCCGGGGCCGCGAGATGGACTCGGCCGAGATGGAGGTCGCCCTCACCCAGGACCCCGACCTCCGCCGCGTCATGGGCAGCGGCCTCGAGGCCGTCGAGGTCGCGGTCGAGCTGGGCGCCGACGTCAACGCCTTCGACGCCAACGGCGACACCGCCCTCCACCTCGCCGCGTTCCACGGATTCGAGTCGGTCGTGCGCTTCCTCGTCAGCCGGGGGGCCAGGCTCGACGCCGAGAACTACCGCGGCGAGACACCCCTCGAGCGCGCGCTCAGTCCCCGCGCCCCCGCCCGCCTCACGCGCAGCCTCACCGACTACTCCGACACCGGCACCGCCGACCTGCTGGCGGACCTGGCCGCGGCGCAGTAGCGCGGGCGAGCGCCTGCGATCGGTCTGAAGGCCACAGCCAGCAGAAGACGAGAGTCCGCGTAACGCATCAGATCGTCCAGTTCTCCACCCGCAGGCCGGGCACGCGTCCGAACTCGCCGACATTGTTCGTCACCAGCGTCGCGCCCGAGCTCCGGGCGTGCGCCGCAATCAGCAGATCGTTGGCGCCGATGGGCCGGTCGCGCTTCGCCAGCGCATGGCGAATCTCACCGTAGTGTTCCCCTGCGTCCTGGTCGAACGACCGAATGTCGAGGTCGATCCGGAACGCCTCGAGCTCCCGCGTGTTCTCCGCGACCCTGGCCGAATGGGCAACGCCGTAGCAGAGCTCCGCGTACGTGATCGAGGAGATGCTTATCTCGCGGGCGTTCGCCTCGAAGCGTTCCCGCAACGCCTTGTCGCGCTCGTTGATGAGGTAGATGCAGATGTTTGTGTCCAGCATGAACATCAGCGAATCCCGTCTCTCTCATCGAGGGGAGGCTCGCTACGTGCCGGCAGTGATCCGCGCGTGGGCGAGTCGAAGTACGCGCCCCAGTCTTTCCCGCGCGGTCGCAGGGTGAGACTGTCGCCCTCCTTGATCACTTCGACCTCCGACGTGTCGAACCGACATGGCGCCGGCAGACGGACCGCCTGACTGCGGCCGCTCCAGAACACCTTGGCGATTCCCCTGTAGTCCACCGTCTTCGGCATGACCCATCTCCTGTGCGTGTAGTATCTCACGATATATACCAGTCCGCGGGGCCGTCAAAGGCTGGTGGGCCGTCGCCCGCCCCGATGCCGGGTGCGTGGTCGACGCCGGTCCAGCAGCACCGCCCGCGCAGCTCGCCGCTGCGCCGGCCCCGAACATCGTGATACGTACCGCGACGTGGGAATGTCCCGGACTTGCCGTCGCGGAGTATCCTGGAAAGGTGCGTCCCGCGGTCGAGCACCGGGCCGGCCGCCCCGCGACCGCCGGAAGCGGTCGACTCGGCACGCGGATTGCTCCTTCCCCGACCGCGCACCAGGCGGTCGCCGGGACCGTCAGGACGGGAGGGATGACCATGGATGCGACGATACTGGCGGTGATAGGGACGGGGCTGGCGGGCATCGGCACCGCTACCGGGCTGTTCGTGGCCCTGTGGCGCGTGCAGCAGACCGGATTCGCCACGCTGAACCGGCAGATGGAGAATCAGTTCGCGGCGGCCGACAAGCGCTGGACCGAGCGCTTCGAGGGGCTCGAGAAGCGCTTCGAGATGGCGGAGAAGCACAATCGCGAACGCTTCGAGATGGCGGAAAAAGCCAACCGCGAACGCTTCGAGACGGCGGAGAAAGCCAACCGCGAACGCTTCGAGACGGTGGAGAAGCACAACGACGCCGCCCACGCCGCCATCTGCGAGCGCATCGACAAGCTCGACCAGCGCACCCACGCCGACGCCGTCGCCCTGAACAACCGCCTCGACGCTCTGCACGGCCGCTTCGACAACCTCTACCGTCACCTCGCGGGCGCACCGCCCGACCCCGGGCCGGCCGCCGCCGCCCCCGCCGGATAGCCCGCCTGACGGATTGACGGGGCTCTGGTCTGCTCCTTGCTGACAGGCGGGAGACCTTGAGGGATCTGCGCGAATCCGGCCGCTTCCGCGCGGGCTGGTCGGCACGTCCCGGATTCGTCGTTGCGGAGTATCCTGGAAGGTGCGTCCCGCGGTCGAGCGCCGGGCCGCCGGCCCCCGCGACCGCCGTCAGCCGGCCGCGAACGAATTGGCACGCGGATTGCTCCTCCCCAACCGGGCGCCAGGCGGTCGCGGGGACCGACAGGACGGGAGGGATGACCAATGGATGCGACGATACTGGCGGTGATCGGGACGGGGCTGGCGGGCATTGGCACCGCGACCGGTCTGTTCGTGGCCCTGTGGCGCGTGCAGCAGACCGGATTCGCCGCGCTGAACCGGCAGATGGAGAATCAGTTCGCGGCGGCCGACGAGCGCTGGACGGAGCGCTTCGAGGGGCTCGAAAAGCGCTTCGAGATGGCGGAGAAGCACAATCGCGAGCGCTTCGAGATGGCGGAAAGAGCCAACCGCGAACGCTTCGAGATGGCGGAGAAGCACAACGACGCGGCCCACGCCGCCATCTGCGAGCGCATCGACAAGCTCGACCAGCGTACCCACGCCGACGCCGGCGCCCTGAACAACCGCCTCGACGCCCTGCACGGCCGCTTCGACAACCTCTACCGTCACTTGGCGGGCGCGCCGCCCGACACCGGGCCGGCCGCGGCCGCCCCCGCCGGATAGCCCGGCGCGTACGACGAGCCGCCGCCCCGGCGCCCGACGAGCCGCCGCCCCCGAAATCGGAGGATGGATGAGATGGCCGATACGACATCCGCCGCTTGGTCGCTGCTGTTCGGGGTTCGCCGGTCCGTGCGGTACCACATGCGCCGCCAACGGTTCTTCGACCGCCTCGACCGGGCGGCCGGGCTGGCGTCGCTGATGGCCGGCTCGTCGACCGTAGTCGCCCTGCTGGCAAGCGGCAGTGATGACCTGCGGGCGACCATTACGCGGCTGCAGCGCTGGGTGGCTTCTGCAGCGCCGCTTGGCGCTCATGAGCACGCCCTGTCGACCATCGGTGATCGTCATGACTGAAGCCGCTGACTTCGTCCGCGCGGAGGTCGAGCTCGAGGAGCTGCTCGGCGTGCAGCGCACGTGGAACCGCCGATTGGCGGGAATGCTCCTGTCGGGCGACTTGTGTCTCGAGCGCCCGGTATCTCTTCGGCTCGGCCTGCTGGCCGCCGAAGCCCACCGCCGGGAGTTGCTGAGCGAGGGACAGCTTGCCCGGTTGTTGCGCCTCGATCGCGTCGATTTGCGCAAGATCCTGGGCGCTGCCAGCGATCTCGACGGCGTCGAGTGCTTGCCCCAGGAGGCCGAGGGTCCGTGGCGCGCATGACCCTGGTCACCGACTCCGGCTCGGCCGGTGCCCTTGTACTGGCCTGCCCGCGAGACGCGCCGAGACCCTCGGGGCGGCGGAAATCCCGGAGAAGCCGTGCTGCGGCGCAGCTCACTCCGCCGTCGGCTCGCGGCGGGGCCTCCACAGCACGTGCATCGCCCAGTCGAGGTCGAGGCGATCGCCGCCCCACGAGGGCGTCGCCGTGTCGGCGCCGATCTCGATGCCCGCCGCGGCCAGGCCGTCGTCCGTGGGCTTCAGTGCCGGCCCCGTCCAAGCCGGCGCCGGGGGCGCCTCCTCGAGCGGGCGGCCGTCCGGATGCGCGAAACGTACGTCCCCGACCGCGTCGATCGTGACGCGGAACCCTTCCTCGTGCACCGCCCGGTGGTGCCGCCGGCAAAGCAGCACCAGGTTGTCGAGCGCGGTCCGGCCGCCGTCCGCCCAGTGCTCCACGTGGTGAGCATCGACGCGACGGTTGCCGCAACCCGGGAACCGGCACCGCCGGTCGCGGGCGGTCAGCGCCCGGCGGAGGGCCGGCGAGATGGTCCGGGTGCGGCGGCCGACGTCGAGGATCTCGCCGCCGGGCCCGTGTCGCATGGTGACGGTGGCGGCGTCGCAGGCCAGACGCCGGGCGGTCTCGGCCGAGACGTGGATACCGCCCGCCTCGTCGAGCACCGTCTGGCTGTCGCCGGCCGGTGTCGACGGCGCCCCGGGACACGGGCCGGACACCCGGCCGCGCCTGGTCGCCGGCGTTCCCGCGGGAACGTGGCCAGCGTCCGCCCGCTGCTCCGACCGGGGCGCCGGGTTCCCGGACGTTCCCGCGGGAACGCGATCGTCGCCGGCCGGCGGCTTCGACCCGCACATCGCACGCGGGTGCGCATCTGCTGAAACGCCATTCGCCTTGGCCGCCGCGTCCCCGGACGTTCCCGCGGAGACGTCCGCCCGCGCCGGCAGCGTCTCCGCGTCCACGTGCAGCACGACCTGATAACGGTCGCCGGCCGTCCCCCGGTCGAGGCCGCCCGCCAGCGCCGCCTCCGCCACCGTCCCGATAGCGTCCGCCTGCCGCTGCGCGAACGTCGGCTCCTCCACGTCAGCGGCGGCGGCTTCCCCTTCCCCGTCGGCGGTCGCGTCGCACGCTTCGCCGTTCCCGCCGCCGTCCGCCGCCGGCGCGCGTCGCGCCTGGTCGCACGCCGCCTCCAGCGCCCGCCGCAGCGCCGCCCCGACCTCCGGCGTCAGCCGCCCCCTGACCACCACCATCCCGTCCTCGTCCACCCACGTCCGCAACTCCCGGCCCGCGTTCCGCAGCCGGTCCTCGGCCTGCTCCACGTTCCGGTCGATGCGCCGCCACGCGCGGGCGATGCGCTCCACGTGCGCCGCCGTGCCCGCTTCGCACACGTAGAGCAGGTCGTCCTCGTTGTCCGGCGTGGCCACGCGCGTGACCGCGCGCACCTTCGAGTAGGAGATGCGGCCGCGGCGCATGGCGTCGCTCAGCTTGGGCAGTTTGCCGAGGGCGCGGGCCACCCGCACGTGCTCGCGGGCGGCTCCCGGCGCGAGCCCGGCCCGCCAGCTCAGCCACTGCGCGCACGAGACGCAGCCGTCCCAGCCCTCGCGCTCGTCGAACTCGCGGATGAGGACGAGCAGCTCGTAGGTGGCGGCCTGGATGCGGGCGGACAGCTCGGCGATGCGGTCGCCGAGCCGGACGAGGCGGCCTCTGCTGTCTCCAGGCGCCGTCGTCGTCTCAGGGGGCGGCGCCTGGTCGGGCGGTCCGCCGTCGCCGATGCGATCGTCGGCGCCCCCGTCGTGCGTCTCCGTCGGGCCGGGGACACGCGCTTCGTCGGGCGATCCACCGTAGCCGATGCGGCCGGGGCGCGCGTCAGACGTCTGGGTCGGCGCAGGGGGAGGTGCCCCGTCGGGGAGAGCAACAGTAGCCGGATGCGTGCGGGATTCGAACGGCGCGCGAGGGTTGTCAGCGAGCATGGACCATTGTAACCCCCGCATTTTCAACAGCTTGACGCGCCCGCCAGTGGTCGATCGTCGCACGAATCGACATCCGTCGCGTCTCGCGGCGAGAACGCGCAACCTGCGGCTGGAGAGACCGTCGTGGCGGCAATCCTGGCAGCATGCTCGACTTGCGCTCACCCACCCCGAAGAAGCTGTCAAGTACAAAATGCAGGGGATCGGGCCAGAACGCGCCAATGCAGTGGTTCTCGTTCAGGCTGGACTCTGACTACCACCGCAGTCAGCCGTGGTCGTCGCGAGTTCCGGAACTGGCCGGGGATGCGGGCGGTTCAGAGTGGTGTGTGCGTTATCGTTGACGTCAGCGGTTCTGCGGAGTGAACAGGTGTCGGAATGAGCGAGGCGCAAGGCCCAGAACGAACCAGCGGTGTCGACGAAAGCGAGCGCCGCAGCAACGCCGGGCCTGTGTCGCCGGGCATGAGTCCCTACGCGACGGGCGGCGGCGGCGTGACCTTCGAGCGGAAGGTAGCGGTCCAGTATCTCGCCCGTCTGCTCCTCGGCCATGGTGCCAGCGAACTCGGCGAGGGCCTGCGCGTCGTGAGCGTCGCGTTCCAGCAGGCGCCGGAGCACGCCGTCGACGATCTCGTGGTGAGTGCGGCTCGCCCTGACGAGCCGGATCCGTCGTTGGTGCTTGCGGTTGCGGTTCGCCGCTCACCGGAGTTCGTGTCGAGCGACGAGGCGACGCGGAAGCTGGTCCGGGCATTCGTCGATGCCGTTCTCAAGGTGCCGTTGGACGGGCCGGAACACCGCTGGTGCCTCGTGGTCGCGGGGTCGCAGCCGCACGCCGAGCAACTCGCCGAGCTGGCCGCCCTCGCCGAGACCCAGATGGACGCGCCCGGTTTCTTCGACCTGGTCCGCACGCCGGGCAAGTTCGACGCCGGTGTTCGCGGCAGGCTCGACCAGATCGAGAAGCTCGTGCAACGCGCGCTCCATGACATCGGCCGAGCCGACACCGACAAGGCCGATACGGTGCAGGTACAGCAACACGCGTGGCGGTTGCTGGCCGGGCTCTCGGTCTCGATGCCGCGACTCGAGGCGCCCGACGAGACAGATTGGGCGGAGGTCGCCAACGGTCTCATCCCGGTCGCGCGAGACTCCGATCTCGCCGCCGCGGCACGGCTTCGCGATCGACTCGTCACCCTTGCAGCCGAGTATGCGCCGAAGTCCGCGCGCGTGGATCTCACGGTCTTGCGACGTGACGCGCACGACGCCCTCGATCCGACGGCGAGGCGCCACCAGCAAGGTTGGCAGGCTCTCGACCATCTTCATCACAGGGCGCTTGCATCTGTGCGCGGCGAGATCAAGGAGATCGACGGCGACCGCCGCCTGCGCCTCGACCGCAGCGCTGCTGCGGCGGCTCTGGCCGAAACAGTGGCCGGCGCGGCGGCGGTCGTCGTGGCCGGGGAGTCCGGCGTCGGCAAGAGCGCGCTTGCCCTGGGTCTTCCGGGTACCGACGCGGCGGGCGCCAACCGCATACAGGCGTTGTGCATCAACCTGCGCCATGTCCACAAGCTGACCGTCGAGTTCGAGAAGACTCTGGGCTGCTCGCTTGCGACGGTTCTGTGCGAACTGAGCGCTCCTCAACGCATGCTCATCATCGACGGCGCGGACGCCGTCGCCGAGGGCAGTGCCGACGCGTTGCGCTATCTCGTTGACGCGGCGCATGCAAGCGACGTGAACGTGGTCGCGGTCGCGTCGGTCGACAACAAGCAGGTCGTGCGAGACACGCTCGCAGACCGTTTCGGCGCCGACGTCAAGGAGTATGCTGTCGCGCCGCTGACCGACCCCGAGATAGACGAGATCGTCAAGGCCTTCGGAAAGCTGGCCAAACTCGGCGTCGATCCGCGATCTCGAGAACTACTTCGTCGGCTGGTCGTGGTCGACCTGCTCGTTCGGGGCGGCGTCAGCGGCGTTCCGCTGAGCGATGCAGACGCTATGCGCGAGGTGTGGTCGGGGCTCGTTCGCCGGCGCGGGATGTCCGACAGAGGGTCCCCCGATGCCCGGGAGTCGGTACTCCTCCGGCTGGCGGCCCTGGCGCTCGACGATGTCGACGACATGGAGAGGCTCGACGCCGTCCAGGCTCTGGATTCGGCGGCGCTCGCCGGACTACGTCAGGATGGGTTGCTGAGGGAGCCCGTGGACGACGCGTTCGGAATCGGTCCCGAGTTCGGCCACGACGAGGTGCGCCGCTACGCCGTCGCGCGTCTCCTGCGGGCCGGCAGAGGTCCAGCCTCTCGAATCACGAGGGCCGGCGCTCCCCGGTGGTCTCTCGCCGCTGCACGGCTCGCTTGTCAGGCGCTGCTGGCAGAGCCAGACGGGTCCGCTAATCCGTTGCGTGGGAGGTTCGCTACTCTGCAGGCGTCATTCGACGCCATCGTCGCCGCCGGCCATGGCACCCGCTGGGGCGACGTCCCCGGAGAGGCGATGTTGAGGCTCGGGAACCCCAACCCCGTGCTCCGCGACGCTTGGCCCGTGCTGCAAGCCGACGACGCGGCGGGGCTGCGCCGGCTCGCCCGCTTGGTGGATCAGCAGCTATGCACCAACGGCATCGTCGATCTCGCTGCCGTGGAGCCGATCATCACGCTCTTGCTCGAAGAGCCGGCCCCGTGGGCGCGGGGTGAGTACGCCCAACGTCTGTTGCGAGATTGGCTGCGAGCTCACGTCGTTGTCGAGACTCCGGCCGGTCACCCGTTGCGGACCACGCTCTGCGAACGTCTGATCGACCTCTCTTCTGCAGCTCGCCTTGCCGGCGACCGAGAGCCCGTGGGCACCGGGCCCGCCCCGGGAACTCCAGTACAGTTGAAGGAGAAGCGGCGGGACGTCGAGAGCCACGACGGGCGGTGCGCGGAGTCGGGCCACGTTGACCCACAGGACCGACACCGACCCGAGATCCCAGCCGAGGTCGTTTCCGACATCTTCCTCGAACTGCTCGCGCTGCTTGGTCCCGATCGCGGAGCCCGCGGCGCGGTGACCCTGCGGCAGGTCGCGCGGCATGCACCGGAGCGGCTTGCCCCCGCCGTGGACGATGCCTTCGCGAGTCGCGCCCTCGCCATTCCTGGCCGTGGGCTCCTGGCGGAACTGACGGAGGCGTACTATCTCGACGACAGAGCTGACGGTACCGACCTTCTTGACGAAGGAATTCGTGAACGCCACCCTGGGAGCGCCACTGTGAGCGCAGTCCCTGCATGGCTCCGCGGGCCGTTCATGCCGTTGTTTCGGACTGATTTCCGGAACGGCGTCGCAGTGCTTAACCGCTTGCTCAACCATGCCGCCGCCGTTCGAGTGCGTGCGCTGGCCCATCCTGGTGAGCCGGACCGACCGCTGGTGCCGTCACGCTACATCGTCGACTCGCATCGGCCCGAACTCCAGATAACGGGCGTTGCTCGGCGCTACGTCGGCGACCAGCACGTTTGGCTCTGGTACCGCGGGACCGGTGTCGGCCCAGATCCATGCCTCAACGCGCTGCGGGCACTGGAGCGCGTGTGCGACCAACTGATCGCGACCGGCGTTCCGATTGGTGGATTGGTGTCGATGTTGCTCGATGGCTGCGAGAACCTCGCGATGGTCGGTCTCGTGGTAGGGCTCCTCGTGCGGCACCTCGAAGACGCCGACCGCCTACTGGACCCGTACTTCACTGAACCGCTCGTCTGGCAGCATGAGTTCACCCGGGTCGTGGAGGAGAACAACGGATTCGCGGTCCGCTCCGAAGGAGTGGTGAAGCCCGAGCGCCGGACTTGGTCGCTCCGTGAAGCGGCACTTTTCCTGGTACTACGAGCGAGATCTGCACGAGTCGCCGAGCTACGCGCGCTCGGCGACGCTCTCGTCGCAAACGCCCGTCAACACGTCGGACTGACACCCGTTGACGCACCGACGGAAGCGGCTGCCGATGTGGGCGTTTCGGCCGAGGCGCGCTTGATGTGGGTGCGAGCTTGGGCAGCCACACTCGATCGCGACCGCTGCCAGGTTCGCATGACTCCCAACGGTCAATCAACGATGGTCGAGGTCGCGCCATCGGACGACGTCGTGCGAGCGCTGCAGGGCAACAATGCAGATCTGGATCGCATACAAGAGAGGATGCGACTGATCGTTCGCTACTACCCTCGCGATTGGTCGGCAAGGTGCCGCCGAATCGAGGCCGGTGCGGAGCCGGCCGAAGTCATCCAAGCTGAACTGGCGGCCGATGTCGCGTCGGCCCGAGAGCTGCTCCGGCACCCGTCATCGTTCGCTCCCCATGACCTCTGGGACGCGCCGGCGCTGGTGGCAGCCGCGGCGATCGAATACCACATCATCCATCACGTTGATCTTCCCAGAGACATGCTGTCTTTCGCTGGCGACATCTTGCTTCGCGCCGCCGAGGGCGAGGCCGAACCGCGGCAGGACGAGTACGAGGATACCGTCCATCAACAGGGTGCAGACCGCAGCTCTGCCCGAGTGCTGCCGCTCCTGCTCCTCCCAGCTGCGGCGCTGCTTCGCAGCAATCTGAAAGACGCCGGCGGCTTGGAGGTTCCCGAACGTGTCGTGCGGGCCTCCGTCAAGCTTGCACGGGCCGTCGCAGCAGAAGTGAGGCTCTATCTTGCTCGTAGCCTGGACCACGCATGGGAGACGCCGTGCGCGGCCGAGGGAAGGTGCCATCACGACTTGGCGTTCGACCTTGCTACGGAGACGATGCGCCGCTGCCTGCTCGGTCCCTGGGTACCAAGAGAGCACCAACGCAGTGTAGTCGCGGTCGAAGAACCCATCGCGGAAGCCCTTGCCAAGGTCGAGGACGATAACATCGTGGTGCGTCGCCTCGACGCGGCCATGCGATCTTTGGCGCCCGCGGTTGCGGCCAAAGTTTGTGTATCAGCGGCCGCGCGGTCACTGCTGATGGCTCTGCTCCGGGCTCAGCGCCGGTCCCTGCTCAGTCGCGGGTCTCGTGGCGCAGACCATCGTGGCACACACTCTTTGGTGAGTGCGCGAGCTCTGCTGACGCTGGCTGACGGTGGTGATGATGCAGCTATCTATGAACACGTCAACGCCTACGCGGAGCACCCGGCGTTGTTGCGTGTCTTCTTGCGCGCAATGTCGGCGGCGGCGGAGGAGACGCCGGGCCGGGCAGCCACCGCGCGACGGGTTTGGCCGAGGCTTGTTCGCCACGTTCTTGCACTGTGTGAGTCGGGACACGCGGTGTTGGGAAGTCAAGGGAAGGAAGATCTGACGGTGGCCGCTCTTGTTCCGAATGCGGCGGGTGAGGTCGATTACTTGTATCGGGAAGTGCACGACAGCCCAATTGTATGGTGGGACCCGCTGGCGTTGCGATCCGAGGTTGAAGCATGGCTCGATGTCGCGGCGGGGCGACCGGCGTGCGTCGACCAAGTCATCAGTTTTGTCAGTGCGATTGAGCCTGAAGAGCAGGTCCGTATGGGGTTGCCGTGGGTGGCGAAGCTGGTGCTCTCGGATCCGGCGGCGGTCGCAGAGGCCTCTTTTCGGTTGACGGCTTGGTTGATCGAGAGACGAGCTGATGCCGCCGATGCGGGTCTATTGGCGATGTGGCAGGAGGTCGTCGACGCGCTCGTGGTAGAGGGCGTTACACGACTGGCACCGCACTCGGAATAGAGGCGGGCACACGATTGGGCGTCGCGCCTGTAGCGGGAGTACACCTGGGAAGGCGCGTCGAAGGATGGACTGGCGGAGCTGGGGTGCTTGCAGAGTGAATTTGGTCACAATGTGGATCAGGACTTGATTGTCGGCAGATACGCGGTATGTAGCGATGCATATAGGGACCTGCTGGAGTTGTCGCTGACGTCGGGCAAGAGCCGGCGCAGCGCGGGCCGGGTGGCGATGGGCTCCGGCCGCCTGCCGAAGGGTTGCGTCGGCGGCCTGCTGCACCCGGGCTCGGTCCGCTCTCGGCGACGGACACGTCGAAACGCGACCGCGCCTCGGCGATTTGTCAATCGCGTTGGAGCGCCTCGACGCGGGTGCGGCGGATGGCGGCGAGGCCGGGGCCGTCCGCGGCCTCGGCGATGCGCCGGTGCTCGTCCGGTCCGCACTGCCGGTCGAGACGGGCGAGCGGCCAGCGAGCGACGGCAGCATGGGGGGGATCCACCCGTGGGCGGTAGCCTCTGCGCCGGGCGCCGGCCGCCGCGGGCGTGCGGACGCGCCGGTCCGGCCGACGGGCTCAGGGGACGCTGGGCACGGGGTTGCCCCGCAGGTCGGTCAGGTCGTGATACCCCGAGGCCCGCGCGCGCCCCTCGTGGGCGTTGGTGTAGAACCCCGCGGTGTGCAGGATGATGGTGATCTCCTCGGTGCCGGTGTTCTCCCAGTACCAGCCGTGGATGCCGGTGAACGGGGCGGTGTAGGTGCCGTGGCCGTCCGGGAGGGCGCGGGCGTCGAAGCTCTCGGCGTAGCCGGCGGGGGCGCCGTCGGGCGCGGCGTGGAAGTTGTACTCCACCGGCCCGCTCGCGTTCCAGGTGAAGAGCATGGTGTCGCCTTCCTCGAGCCGGTAGAAGTACTCCACCCATTCCGCCGGATAGAGGCTCAGCTCGGCCTGGTCGACGCGGTACTCGTCCTCCGCGAGGCTGATGGGCTGGGCCTGGCCGAGGGCCAGGAGGCCGAAGAGCCGGCCGGTGCCCAGCGGGTCGACCGCGTACTCGGACGGCAGGATGGCGCCGAAGAGCACCGCGGCGGCGGTGAGCAGGGCGCCGCCGGTGGTGACGAGGATCTTGCGGCGCGAAGGCGGCGGCGGAACGTCGGTCATGGCGGCACCCGTGCGGCTACACGGCCGGCAGGACGACCCGGAGCAGTGCCGCGGCGGCGCTGCCGACGGCGAGGATTGTCCGGCGGGCGTGCGGGGGCGGAACGTCGGTCATGTCGTAACCCGTGCGGCGTGGATGGCCCGGTTCACGAGAACAGCACGAACCCCACCATCTGGAAGCCCGCGAACAGGAAGCCGCCCACCATCAGGGCGGTGTTGGTGGCGAAGCTCCAGCGCGAGAAGCTGGGCCGGTGGCGCCAGTAGCCGAGCACCGCCACGACCCCGAACAGGGCGAGGATCTGGCCCATCTCGACCCCGACGTTGAAGCTCAGTATGTTGGCCACGAGGCCGTTGTCCGACACCATGTACTCCTGCAGCTTGGTGGCGAGGCCGAGCCCGTGGAAGAGCCCGAACACGAGGACGGCGATGCGGGTATTGGGGGCGATGCCGAACACCCGCTTGAACCCGCCCACGTTCTCGAACCCCTTGTAGACGACCGACAGCCCGATGATGGCGTCGATGACGTAGGCGTTGACGTCGACGTCGGCGAGCACGCCGTAGAGCAGGGTCAGGCTGTGCCCCAGCGTGAACAGGCTGACGTAGAGGATCACGTCGCGGAGCCGGCGCAGGAAGAAGATGACCCCGACCAGGAACAGCAGGTGGTCGTAGCCGGTCACCATGTGCTTGGCGCCGAGGTACAGGAACGGCCCCGGGGCCGGTCCGTCGACCGACTGCACGAACCCCGCGTTGGCGCCGTCCATCGGGTGCGCGTGGGCGGGGACGTCGAGGACGGCGGCGGCGAGTCCGACGGCGAGCAGGCCGGGCAGCAGGCGTCTCAACATGTGCACAGTGTATGCCAAACGCGGCCGTTTCAAGCGTTCGGTTGCGCTAGAATCAAGGATTACGCTTCACGAATACGCGTCTCGCGGGGACCCGCGGCCTTTGCGGGGGGACTCGCAGCACATCAGGAGATCCGTACGCACCATGGCCGACTTCCACTACCAGCCGCTCTTCGAGCGGGGCGCCGACGACACGCCGTACCGCAAGCTGACCGCCGACGGCGTCTCCACCGTCACCGTCAACGGCCGCGAGCTGCTCGCGGTCGAGCCCGACGTGCTCCGCCTGGTCTCCCGCACCGCGTTCGACGACGTCGCGCACCTGCTGCGGACGGCCCACCTCGCCCAGCTCCGCTCGATTCTCGACGACCCCGAGGCGTCGCAGAACGACCGCTTCGTCGCCCTCGAGCTGCTGCGCAACGCCAACATCGCGGCCGGCCGGGTGCTGCCGGGGTGCCAGGACACCGGCACCGCCATCGTCATCGGCCACAAGGGCGAGAACGTGGTGACCGGCGGCGGCGACGCCGAGGCGCTGTCGCGGGGCGTGCACGACGCCTACGCCGAGCGCAACCTGCGCTACTCGCAGATGGCCCCGCTCGACATGTTCACGGAGAAGAACACCGGGTCGAACCTGCCGGCCCAGATCGAGCTGTACGCCGAGCCCGGCGACGAGTACGAGCTGCTGTTCATCGCCAAGGGGGGCGGGTCGGCCAACAAGACCTTCCTCTACCAGGAGACCAAGGCGCTGCTCAACCCCGAGACGCTCTTCGCGTTCGCGGAAGAGAAGATGCGGTCCATCGGCACCTCGGCGTGCCCGCCCTACCACATCGCGCTGGTCGTCGGCGGGCCGTCGGCCGAGTTCACCCTGAAGACCGTCAAGCTCGCGAGCACCCACTACCTCGACAACCTGCCCACGTCGGGCAACGAGCACGGCCGCGCGTTCCGCGACCTCGAGACGGAGCGGCAGCTCTTCGACATCTGCCGCGACATCGGCATCGGGGCGCAGTTCGGGGGCAAGTACTTCGCCCACGACGTGCGGGTCGTCCGGCTGCCGCGGCACGGCGCCTCGTGCCCGGTCGGCCTCGGCGTCTCGTGCTCGGCCGACCGGCAGGCGCTGGCGAAGATCACCCGCGAGGGGGTCTTCCTCGAGCAGCTCGAGGAGAACCCCGCCCGCTTCCTGCCCGACGTGACCCCCGACGACCTCGGGGGCGACGTCGTGCGCGTCGACCTCAACCGGCCCATGCCCGACATCCTGGCCGAGCTGCGGCAGTACCCGGTGGCGACCCGGCTCTCGCTGAGCGGGCCGATGATCGTGGCCCGCGACATCGCCCACGCCAAGCTGAAGGAGCGCATCGACCGCGGCGAGGGCCTGCCGCAGTACTTCCGCGACCACATGATCTACTACGCCGGCCCCGCCAAGCGGCCCGAGGGGCGCCCCTCGGGGTCGTTCGGCCCTACCACCGCGGGTCGCATGGACTCCTACGTCGACCTCTTTCAGAGTCACGGCGGCAGCATGGTCATGCTCGCCAAGGGCAACCGCTCGCGCCAGGTGCGCGAGGCGTGCGGGAAGCACGGCGGCTTCTACCTGGGCTCGATCGGCGGCCCCGCCGCCCGGCTCGCCGACCACAGCATCAGGAAGGTCGACGTGCACGAGTACCCCGAGCTGGGCATGGAGGCGATCTGGCGGATCGAGATAGAGGACTTCCCGGCCTTCATCGTCATCGACGACAAGGGGAACGACTTCTACGCCGAGCTGATGGAGAAGAAGCCGGCCGCGTTCGTGCGGTCGTAGACGGCTTCGGCCTGACCGTCACTTCAGTGTCTCTCCGTCGCCAGGGGATCGATCCGTTCCACGAGATCGAGCGCGTCGAAGTCCCGGTCCGTCGAGAGGATTCGGCGTATGCCCCGGTCCTCCATGGTCGCGACGTGCACCGCGTCGCGCGCGGACAACCGGGGGTGGTGCGCAAGAAGGTCCAGCGCCCGCGCGGTGTGCCGCTCGGTGATGGGCAGAATCTGCGAGCAGATCTCCGTCGCGGCGCGGTAGACGGTGCGAGCGCTGTCGGGACGATTGATCGAGAAGTAGCGGTGGAGGATCTCCTGCAGCACCTCTGCGCTCGTCGTGAGCGTGTCGTGTCGATCGAGTGCCGCGCGCAGGGCCGATCGACACCGGACCCGGCGCGCCGGGTCGTCGCCCGCCAGGTACATGAACACGTTGGTGTCGACGAAGATCGCTCCGGCGGCCAGCGATGTCGCCGCGGCATCGTTCATCGGGGCCTGTCCCTGTCCGCCCCGGAGCCTCGGGAGCCGTCGAGATCCGGGGCGCGCTCCCGGATCTTGAGCCGGCTGTACTCTCGCTCCCACGCCGCCCAGTCCGCCGGGGCGGGTACGGGCTCCATGGCATACAGGTCGTCGATGGCCTCGAGCTGCCGGCGCCTCGTCTCGGGCTCGATGCAGTACTGCCCGATCGCCTCCCTGACCACGGCCGCGAGCTTCCTCCCGTTCCGTGCCGCCAGTCGGTGCAACGAGGCGTACTCCGCTTCGTCGAGCGTGACCTGAACTTTGCGCGTCTTCACGACTCCACAAGCGTATGGTGTCGGACCAAAAGTGTCAAACTGGACGTATCAAGCAGGACGTGTCACTGGCTGGTCACGTGACGCCCGTCTACTCCTGGTCGGTTCCGCGGCCGATGCGGAAGACGTGGCCGTCGGGGTGCCGCACGTGCATCTCGCGCACGCCCCACGGCATGTCCGTGGGCGGCCACGTCACCGCGAGGCCCTGCTCGACGCAGCGGCGGTGAACGGCGTCGACGTCCTCGACCCAGATCGACATCCACGCGCCCTGGTCGGCGGCGTCGTCGCCGTCGGGGCCGAACGTCCGCTCGACGGCGCTCCGCCCCCGCCCGCCCTGGCCGTCCTGGCACAGGAAGATCTCGCACTCGCCGGAGCAGACGCCGCCGAACGTCGGCGGCTCGCCCCAGTCCCAGCCCTTCTTCCACCCCAGCCGCTCGAACCACGCGAAGCTCTCCTCGATGTTCGAGACGTTCAGGATGGGCGTCAGTCCCTTGGCGATCATCGGCGCATGATACCGCGCGCGAGCCCTTGCGCTTCCCGGTTGGGCATTCCGGACCATGGGTGCTATGGTGAGCCGTTTCCCACCGTTCGGCGCGAGACGGGGCATGGGCATCCTGAAGATGGCGTGGCGCAACATCGGCCGCAACCGCCGGCGGACGGCGGTCACGGTGGGCGCGATGACCCTCGGGCTCTTCGCCATGGTGGTCTACATGGCCATGATGGAGGGGATGCTGACCGACATGGAGGAGACCATCGTCGAGATCGACCTCGGCGACCTGCAGATTCACGCGCCGACGTATCTCGACGACCCGTCGCTCTACACCGTCGTCGACGACGTCGACGCGCTGCTCGGCGAGCTTGAGGCGGCGGGGTTCCGGGCGAGCGCGCGGCTCGTCGGCGCGGGGCTCGCGGCGGCGCACGACTCGGCCGCCGGGGCGTCGTTGCGGGGGGTGAACGTCGAGGACGACGCCCGCGTCAGCGTCATCCCGTCCCGGCTCGCCGAGGGGGCGTGGCTGGACGACGACGACCCCGCCGGCGTCGTGGTGGGGCGCCGGCTCGCGCGGTCGCTCAACCTCGCCCTCGGCGACGAGCTGGTGGTGCTGAGCCAGGCCACCGACGGCGGCATCGCGAACGACCTCTACACGGTGCGCGGCATCCTCGGCACCGTGAGCGACGGCGTCGACCGCGCCGCCGTCTTCCTCACCGAGGGGGCGTTCCGCGAGCTGTTCTTCATGCCGTCGGGCGCGCACGAGATCGTGGTGCGCAAGCCGGACGCGCTCGATCTGGAAGCGGCGCTGGAGGCGGCGCAGGGCCTGGCCCCCGGCCTCGACACCCGGTCGTGGCGGTCGCTGGTGCCGACCATCGCGACCTACCTCGACTCGGCCCGCGCGGCGCTGGGCATCGTCTCCGCCGTCGTCTACATCGTCATCGCCATCCTCATCCTCAACGCGATGCTGATGGCGGTCTTCGAGCGCATCCGCGAGTTCGGCGTGCTGAAGGCGCTCGGGGTGGAGCCGCGCCAGGTGCTGGCCCTCATCTTCGTCGAAAGCGCGATGCAGACCGGCCTCGCCCTCGCGGCGGGCATGGCGCTGGCGGCCCCGGCCGTCTGGTACTTGATGGAGTTCGGCATCGACACCGGGGGGCTCGGGGGGGTCACGGTCATGGGCTCGACGTTCGCGACGGTGTGGCGGGCGGCGGCGTCGCCGGCCGCGTTCGTCACCCCGACCGCGACCCTCGTGCTGCTGGTGCTCATGGCGGTGATCTATCCCGCCCTCAAGGCGGCCCGGATCAGCCCGGTCGAGGCGATGCGGCACCAGTGAGCCCCGGCGCCTGGCGCCGGCTCCCCGGCGGCGGTTTCGGGGGAATCGCAGGCCCGGAAGCGGGAAGAGAGGTTGGACGATGAAGGGCAGCAGTCTCGCGAAGATGGCGTGGCGCAACCTGTGGCGGAACCGCCGCCGCACGGTCATCACCCTTTCGGCCATCGTCTTCGGCATCTTCCTCTCCGTCATCATGATGGCGATGCAGGACCGGAACTGGGCCGACATGATCCGGCTCGCGGCCCGGCTCGGCGCGGGGCACGTGACCTACCAGCACCCGGAGTACCTGGACAGCCCCACCCTGTCGCGCCCGGTCGAGGGGATCGGCGAGCTGAGGCGCCTGGCCGAGGGCAACCCGCGGGTCATCCGGGTCGTCGAGCGCATCACCGGGTTCAACATGCTGTCGACGGCGCGCGACAACGTCGGGGCCGGCTTCATCGCCGTCGCCCCCGAGGACGAGGACGAGGAGACCCTGTCGCTCCTCGAGGCGGTGGTCGAGGGGGAGTTCTTCACCTCGTCCCACGACCGCGGCATCATCCTCGGCGAGCGGCTCGCCTCGAACCTCGACGTCGAGCTCGGCTCGCGGATCGTCTACACCCTGACCGACAAGGAGGGCGAGATCGTGAGCGACCTCGCCCGCGTCACCGGCATCATCCGCACCGGCTCGCCGAGCGTCGACGGGGGCATCTGCCTGCTGCCCATCGGCACCCTGCGCGAGACCATCGGGTTCGCGCCCGACGAGGCCATCCAGGTCGCGGTGTTCGTCGACGATCAGCGCGTCACCGACCGCGTGGTCGCCGATCTCGCGGCCGGGGCCCCGGCCGGCGTCGCGGTCCTGCCGTGGCACGAGCTGCAGCCCGACCTGGCGGTGTTCATCGCCATGAAGGTGGGCGGTGCGAAGGTCATGATGCTGATGCTCGCGGTGCTCGTGGCCGCCGGCATCTTCAACACCCTCTTCGTCAGCGTGATGGAGCGCCTGCGCGAGTTCGGCATCATGCTCGCGGTCGGGTTCAGCCCGTCGCAGCTCTTCCGGCTGGTGATGATGGAGAGCGCGTGGCTGGCCGTCGTGGGCCTCGCCGGGGCCGCCCTCGTCACCGTCGGGCCCTACCTCTATCTCGCCTCGACCGGCATCGACATGTCGGGCCTGATCCCGGCCGACCAGATGGAGGTCGCCGGCGTGGGCATGTCGACGACCATGCAGGTCGGCATCTACGGCGAGAGCGTGGCCCTCATCGCGGTCTCGGCGCTGGCCGCGATCATGCTGTCGGGGGTCTATCCGGCGTGGCGGGCCGGGCACGCCGACCCGGTGGAGACGATTCGGGTGGTCTGACGGCCGGGCAACGGAGGAGCGTTCTTCCCATGAGCGGTTCGAACGGAGCGAGCCCCGTCGTGGAGCTCGAAGAAGTCACCAAGGTCTACCACCAGGGCGATCAGCGGGTGGAGGCGCTGCGCGGGCTCACGATGACGGTGCGAAGCGGTGAGTTCACTGCGATCAGCGGCCCGTCGGGATCCGGAAAGACGACCGCGCTGAACCTGATCGGCGCACTGGACACGCCGACGTCGGGAACCGTCCGTCTGGAGGGCGCGGACCTCGGCACGCTGTCCCGCCAGGAGCTGAGCCACCTGCGCCGTGATCGCATCGGGTTCGTGTTCCAGGCCTACAACCTGCTGCCAATCCTCAGCGCCTACGAGAACGCCGAGATCGTGATGGCGGTGCAGGGGGTGGCCGAGGCCGAGCGCCGGCCGCGGGTCATGGAGCTGCTGGCCCGGGTCGGGCTGGAGGGCATGGAAGATCGGCGCCCGTCCGAGCTGTCGGGCGGGCAGCAGCAGCGGGTCGCCATTGCGCGGGCCATCGCGGCGGGGCCGGCCGTGGTGCTGGCCGACGAGCCGACCGCCAACGTCGACTCGGCCACCGCCGACGCGCTGCTCGAGATGATGGAGGCCCTGAACCGGGAGCAGCGGGTCACCTTCCTGTTCTCGACCCACGATCCCCGGGTGATGGCCCGGGCGCGCCGCCTCGTCCGCCTCGTCGACGGCCGCATCGAGAAGGACGAGGTACGCGACTGACGGCGAGGCTCAGCTCTCGAAACGGTTTCTCGACGAGCGTGACGAGTGACCACCCCGCCAGCCCCGGCGGCAGGTTCATCATGACGTTTTCGTGTGAAGGGGGCGTTTCGTTCAGCCTTGCGCCCGGCGTTTCCTGATACAGTGCGCTCGTGCCACAGGCTCCTGCGACGGCGCGAGAGCGACCGGTCCTGCCGGGACGCCTGACCGGCCTTTGCGGCGCGGCGGTGGTCGCCGCCGCCTGCGCCGGCGGCGTGACCGACGAGCGTCCGGCCGGTGCGCTCGAGCCGACGACGGACGGTTATCCGCGGGGCGCGCTGACCCTCCTCGCCCCCGCCAATCCCGGCGGCGGCTGGGACCAGACCGCCCGCCAGATCCAGCAGGTGTGGACCGAGTCCGGCATCCTCGGGGTGCCGGTCGAGGTGGTCAACCGCGGTGGGGCCGGGGGCACCATCGGGCTCGCCGACCTCGTCACCCGCCAGCGCGGCGACCCGCACACCGTGATGGTCTTCGGGCAGGTCATGCTCGGCTCCATCCGCACCAACCGCTCGCCCGTCTCGATCGACGACACGGTGCCGCTGGCGCGGCTGCTCGACGAGTACGAGGTCATCGCGGTGCCCGCCGGCTCTCCCCACGAGACCCTCGCCGACCTCCTGCGCGACCTCCGGGCCGAGCCCGAGCGCGTGAGCTGGGCCGGCGGGTCGGCCGGGGGCATCGACCACATGCTCGCCGGCCTGCTCGCCCTCGCGGCCGGCGTCGACCCCACCCGCGTCAACTACGTGGCCCACTCCGGGGGCGGCGAGGCGGCGGTGGCGGTGATGGGAGGGCACGTCACCGCGGGCATCTCCGGCTTCGGCGAGTGGAAGGCCCACGCCGAGGGGGGCCGCATGCGGGTGCTCGCGGTGTCGTCGGCGGAGCGCATCCCGGGAAGCGACGTGCCGACCATCCGCGAGAGCGGGCTCGACGTGGTGATCGCCAACTGGCGCGGCGTCCTCGCCCCGCCCGGCACCGACGACGAGACCCGCGCGTGGCTCATCGAGGCCCTGGCGCGCCTGCGGGCGTCGGACGCCTGGCAGGGCATCCTGCGCCGGAACGACTGGGAGGACAGCTTCCTCGCGGGCGCCGACTTCGAGCGCTTCCTCGAGGAGGAGACCGCTGCCGCCGACGAGATCCTGCGCTCGATCGGCCTCGCGGGGCCGGCGGGGTAGCCAGCGGTGCCGCGCATGAGCCCGGACCGGGTGTTCGCGGCGGCGGCCCTCGCCGCGAGCGGCGGCTATCTGGCGGCCGGCCTGTCCATCCCGGCGCCGGCCGGGGGCTACGACCTCGTCGGGCCGCGTACGTTCCCGCTCGCGATCGGCGCCGGTCTCGCCGCCAGCGCCCTGTGGGTCGGATGCGCCGCCGGCCGCGCGGCGGCGCCGGCGCCCATGGACTGGCGCGCGGCGGGGGTCTCGGCCGCCGTCTTCCTCGCGTACCTCGCCTGCCTCGGCCCGCTCGGCTATCCGCTCGCCACCACCGCGTTCATCGCCGCCGAGTCGCGGGCCCTCGGCAGCCGCGCCTGGCGGCGCGACCTCGCGGCCGGCGCGTTCATCGCCGGCGCGGCGTACCTGGGGTTCCGGCTACTGCTCGGCATTCGCCTGCCGGCGGGGCCCTTCGGCTGAGGAGCCCGCCTTGGCCGTCCTGCTCGACCAACTGGCCGTCGGCTTCGGCGCCGCCCTCGCGCCTGCCAACCTGCTGCTGGGGTTCGTCGGCGTCACCCTGGGCACCGCCATCGGGGTCCTGCCCGGCCTCGGTCCCGCCCTCACGATCTCGATGCTGCTGCCGCTGACGTTCGGGCTGCCGCCGGTCGGCGCGTTCATCCTGTTCGGGGGCATCTACTACGGCGCGATGTACGGCGGGTCGACCACCTCGATCCTGGTGCGGATGCCGGGCGAGGCGTCGAGCGTGATGACCGCCCTCGACGGGTTCGAGATGACGCGGCAGGGGCGGGCGGGGGCGGCGCTCGCCACCGCCGCCGTGGGCTCGTTCATCGCCGGCACCTTCGCCACCGCGATGCTGATGCTCCTCGCCCCGGCCCTCGTCGAGGTCGCGCTGGGGTTCGGCCCCGCCGAGTACTGCGCCCTGATGCTCTTTGCCCTGACCGCCCTCGGCGGGCTGTCGGGTGATTCACGGGCCAAGGGGGCGTTCGCGATCTGCCTGGGGCTCGCCCTCGGCACCGTCGGCATCGACGGCCAGACGGGCCAGCCGCGCTTCACCTTCGGGGTGGCCGGACTGCTGGGGGGGATGAACGTCGTGGTGGTGACGGTGGGGCTCTTCGCGGTCGGCGAGGTGTTCTGGTACGCGGCGGCGCGGCGGGCCGCGGGCGAGGCGCGGGCGGCGGTCGCGGGACCGGTGCGGATGACGCGGGACGAATGGCGGCGGTCGTGGCCGGCCTGGACGCGCGGCACCCTCATCGGGTTCTTCACCGGCGTCCTCCCCGGCGCCGGGGCCACGGTGGCGAGCTTCCTGTCCTACGCGGCCGAGCGCCGGGCCGCGCGGCGTCCCGACCGCTTCGGCCGGGGCGCCATCGAGGGGGTCGCGGGGCCCGAGGCGGCCAACAACGCGAGCGCCGGCGGCAGCCTCGTCCCCCTGCTCGCCCTCGGGGTGCCGGGGTCGGGCACGACCGCGGTCATGCTCGCGGCGTTCCAGCTCTACGGGCTGCAGCCCGGGCCGCTGCTCTTCACCCAGGACTCCACTCTCGTGTGGGGGCTCATCGCCAGCCTCTACGTCTCGAACGCGCTGCTGCTGGTTCTGAACCTGCCCCTGATCGGGCTGTGGGTCCGGTTGCTGCGGATTCCGCGGCCGCTGCTGTTCGCGGCAGTGCTGGCGTTCTCCACCCTCGGGGTCTACACCCTGAACAACAACCTCTTCGACGTGGCCGTGGCCTACGGGCTGGGCGTTCTGGCCGTGGTCCTGCGCCGGCACGCCGTTCCCCTCGCCCCCATCGTGCTCGCGGTGGTGCTGGGGCCCCTGCTCGAGCAGGAGTTCAGGCGGGCGATGGCGATCTCGGTCGGCGACCCGACGGTGTTCCTGACCCGGCCGGTCTCCGTCGCCATCCTGGCGCTGACGGTGCTGGCCGCGGCGGGGCCCGGGCTGCTTCGCGCCGCCGCGGCCCGCCGCCAGGACAATCGCGGGCACGGGGCGGGCCAGCGCGGGGCGTGACCGACTCGGCGCGGCCACGCGCGCGTGCGCCCGGGTCGTCACCCGGCGGGGCCGTGAGCAGTCCGTGCGTCGAGGACTTCGCGCCGCGCGATCAAACCGCGCGGGTCTCCGCCGCCGGCTCCCGGGCCGGCGCGTCCTCCCAGTTCTGGAAGGCGCGCCTCATCTGCCGTACCGCCTGCAGCAGCCGCTGCCGGTTCTCGATCAGGGCCAGCCGCACGTGGCCCTCGCCCTCGGGGCCGAAGCCGCGGCCCGGCGACACCGCGACCTCGGCGTCGTCCATGAGGCGGCGCGCGAAGGCCATCGAGCCCATGGCGCGGAAGCGCTCGGGCAGCGGCGCCCACACGAACATGCCGGCGCGCGGGGCCTGGAGGTCGGCCCAGCCGATGCGCCGCAGGCCGTCCACCAGCGTGTCGCGCCGTTCCTGGTACTTGGCGGCCTGCTCGTGCGCGAACGCGTCGCATTCGCGCAGCCCGATGATCGAGGCGATCTGGATGGCCTGGAAGATGCCGTAGTCGTAGTACCCCTTGATTGCGCCCAGGGCCCCGATGATCGTCGGGTTGCCGGCGCAGTAGCCGATGCGCCATCCCGCCATGTTGAACGTCTTCGACATGGAGGTGAACTCGACCCCGATCTCCATCGCCCCGGGGGTCGCGAGGAAGCTCGGGGCCCGGTAGTCGTCGAAGCAGACCTGCCCGTAGGCGAAGTCGTGAACCACGATGAGCTCGTGCCGGCGCGCGATGGCCACCACTTCCTTGAAGAACTCCGGCGCCACGCAATGGGCGGTGGGGTTGTGCGGATAGTTGAGGAAGAGGACCTTGGGGCGCGGCGAGAGCTGGCCCGATATCTCGCTGATGCGCTTCAGGAACACCTCGTCGTCGGCGACGGGGACCCCGAGGTAGCTGCCCCCCGCGAGGACCACCGCGTAGGCGTGGATGGGGAACGACGGAGCCGGCACCAGCGCGGTGTCTCCGGGCCCGAGGAGGGCGAGGCAGAGGTGGCTGAAGCCCTCCTTCGAGCCGATGGTGGCGATGACCTCCTTCTCGGGGTCGAGGCGGACCCCCCAGTGCTTGTCGTAGTACTTCGACACCTCGCGCCGCAGGTTGTAGAGCCCCGCCGCGGCCGAGTAGCGGTGGTTCCGCGGGTCGTTGACGACCTCGCAGAGCTTGTCGACGATGGGCCGCGGCGTGGCGTCGGTGGGGTTGCCCATCGCCATGTCGATGACGTCGATGCCGGCGCGCCGCTTGCTCGCGAGCAGGGCGTTGATGCTCCCGAACATGTACGGGGGCAGGCGCGACATGCGCTGGCTGAGCTCGATGGTGCCGTTCCCGTCGCTGGTCATGGGGCTGCCGCCGAATCCGCCGCGGCGGTCACCGCGGGCCGCCGTTCCCGTCCGGCGGCGCGTCCGTGTTCTCCGACACCGTGACGCCGAACTGCCGGTGGTTCCGGTACCGGGCGATGCCGACCGTGCGCCCGCCGTCTTCTTCCGACACGCTGTCGCGCATCTCCATGGGCACCCATAGATTCAGCCGCGGCTCGAACCCGAACGTCACGCGGGCGGTCGTGTCGGTCGCCTCGACGGGGCCGATGCTGGGGTGACGCAGCCCGAACTCGGTCTCGATCACGCGGCCCGACTCCGGGTCGAGGCAGAAACGGCCGCTGGCCGGGAGGCTGATGTTCTGGAAGCCTCGCGCGATCGTGGGGAACCCGACCTCCTGAAAGCTGACGTCCCAGGCCGTCCCCACGCCGGCGCAGCCCGCGCGTCCCGTGAGCATCCGCTCGAAGCGGAACCGATCGACGTTGGTCGGGTGGAGGAAGAACAGGGAGTAGGTGGGCACGTTAAACGTGCGGCGGGTCGCGCCCAGGTTGTATCGGGCGCTCTCTTCGGTGATGCGGCGGACCTGGGCCATCGCGCTCGCCCCGCCGTCGGTGAACAGCGCCGCCAGCCGGTTGCCCCGGTTCTCCAGCTTCCGGCCGTTGAGCTCGACGATGTCGCGGAAGCCGACCCACTGGCCGTCGTCGTTCAGCCGCGTCAGCAGGAACTCGGAAACGATCTGCGAGTGGGCGGGCGCGTCGCTGTAGTCCTCATAGTAGGTCTGCTGGTAGTCCTCCTCCATCAGCACGTTCGAGAGCTCGTCCACGTACACCGCCACGAAGGCCGCGGCCCGTCCGATCACCTCGTCGAGCCCGGCGCCGTCCTGGGCCGCGGCCGGCGACGGGTGCAGGGCCATGCCCATCGCCGCCGCCAGCAGGGCGGCCCGGACCGCCGGCCGGCGACGCCCGCCGCCGCGTCCGATCCGCGGATCGGGCTTCTCGTCCATCCTGGTGCTCAAGTCCACCAGTGGGATTATAGTGCCGGGTCCGGGACGCGGGGGGACAGCCGCGCCGCCGGGCCGCCCATCGGTCCGCCACCCGCTTCACCCCGGTCGCCGGATCCGCTGTGATTCCCGATTCGGTCGGTGGCACAATGACGCCATGCCCGGCCGCCACGTGCACGATCCGTCCGAGGAGACGTCGAAGCGACGAGTCCGCGCGCGTCATCGATCCGTGGAGGGCGAAGCGCGGAAGAACGCCGCCGAGGCGGCGCCGACCGCGCCCCTGCCGGGAGGGTATCCGCCGATTCGGCTCTCCCACGTCGACGTCGGAAGCGAACGACCCTGGACCCGCGAGAGCATCTACGGGGACGACGGTCGGTGAGCGGCCGCTCACCGACACCGACACGTCGCTGAACGCCGCCGGAGGCATCATGGACAGACGATCATTCCTCAAGCTCGCGGCCGCGAGCCCGGCGCTGGCGAGCTCCGGCGAAGCGAGAGGTCCGGCCCGCAACGCGGGCGGCTACGCGAACGGTGCCGCCGGAGGCTCGCAGGCGCCCGATTTCACCTTCTACTCCCCGCTCGCCGAAGCGTGGTACCGCGCCGGCGAGTACTTCGAATGGACCTCGACGACGCCCAACAACGATGGCCGCCGCGTGAGGGTCTTCCACCGGACCTTCGGGGACCGCGCCAACCCCGCCCTGGTGATCCTGCACGGCTATCCGACGTCGAGCTTCGACTTCCGCGAGATGATCCCCTTTCTGGAGGACGACTACTTCGTCGCCATTCTCGATTTCCCCGGCTTCGGCTTCTCCGACAAGCCCCAGGACGGCTACTCGTACATGCTGGAGGACGACGCGAAGCTCGTCGACTACTTCGTCCGCGAGATCGTGGGGCTGAGCCGGTTCCATCTTCTCACCCACGATCGCGGCGGCAGCGTCGGCTTCGCCTTTCTCGGCAACTACCTGGCGCTGGACGATAAGGCGTACGAGATCACCTATCACTTCATCTCCAACGGGGGGCTCTTCCTTCCCCTCGCCAACCTCTTCCAGGGCCAGTACGACATTCAGCATCCGGTTCGAGGCCCCGAGCTCATCCGGGAGCAGCAGGCCCGGCCCCGGGTGACGGAGGGCACGCCGCAGCAGGTCGCCAACGCCGACATCCAGGCGTTCAACGACGGAATCGGCGCCCGCCTCTACGTGGGGAAGTACCTGCTGGAGAGGACCGCGAACGAGTACCGCTGGCTCGACAACCTCCGCGAGAGCCCCATCCCGACCGCCCTCGTCTGGGGGCTTCTGGACACGGTGAACCCGCCGCGCATCGGCAACCACATCTGGTACGAGTACCTCGACAAGCGGGCGGTGGAGAGCAGCTACTGGCTGCTGCCGACGGCCGGTCACTATCCGCAACGCGACGAGCCGGAAGAGATGGCCGGCATCGTCCGCGCCTGCCTGGAGACGGGGATCCCGGCCCCGGAGGACGAGAACGCGTTCATGCGGGTCCTGGCCCGGAACCGGACCGCCACCTCACCCGTCTACATGGGGCGCTCCATCATCGAGAACGTCCACTTCCCGGGCGCCGTCGCGTACTCGCCGGACGGTTACAGCTTCTGAGGCGTCGGGGTCGCCGTCGGGGTCGCCGTCGGCCTCGGGGACGTCGAGGCCGACGGCGCGCATGATGGCGAGGGCGTTGCTGCGCGTCACCGGCCCCGGCTTGAGGCGGTAGTCGAAGCGCAGGTCGCCGCCGACGACGTGGTCGTCGAAGTGCACGTTGCGCGCGGCGTCTGCGAGCCCGTCGGCGATCTCGGCCAGCGACAGGTCGTGGGTGGTCACGAGGCCGAGGGTGGGCAACTCGAGCAGTGACCGTAGCAGCCCGCGCGCCCCGTCGCGGCGGTCGTGCGAGTTCGTGCCGTGGAAGAGCTCGTCGAGCAGGAACAGCGTGGGCCCGGTACGCGCCGCCGCGACGATCTGCCCCAGCCGCAACACCTCCGCGTAGAAGCGCGACCGGCCCGCCTGCAGCGAGTCTTCGATGCGCAGGGTGGCCCCCGGGGTCATCGGCGACAGCCGCAGGCGCGCGGCGCGCACCGGCGCGCCCATCAGGGCGAGGACCGCGTTGACGCCGACCGACCGCAGCAGCGTGGTCTTGCCGGACATGTTCGAGCCGCTGACGATGAGCACGCGCGGCGCCGGCCCGAGCGTGACGTCGTTGGGGACCGCGGCGGCAGCCGGCAGCAGGGGATGGGACAACCGCTCGGCCTCGTAAACGGGCGGGCCGGTCTCGGCGGCGATCTCGGGGAACGGGTCGGCGGGATGCTCCCAGGCGTAGGTGGCGAGCGCCGCCAGCGCCTCGAACTCACCGGTATCCCGGAGCCAGTCGACCACGCGCGGGCCGTGCCGCCGGCGCCACGCCTCGACCGCGAACGCGCAATGCAGGTCCCAGAACAGGACGGCGGCGAGGGGCAGGAACATGATGTTGTGTTGCCAGTCGTGCCATTCGACGACGCGACGAAGCCGTCGGACGGCATCGTACGCCTCGCCGTCGGGCGCCGCCAGGGACGCGTGGAGCGTCTGCAGCCGCGCCGTCCCGTACGACTCACCCCGGAGCACGCGGCACACCTGTCCGAGGACCAGCAGCTCGCGGGAGGGCTCGTCCGCGACGTGCATGATGCGCGTCGTGCGGGCGTGAAAGCGATACCGGAAGACGGAGGCGGCGACCAGCGCCCCGAGCAGCGGCGCGGGGGAGATCCCGCCCTGGAGCCAGGCGGCCAGTGCGGCCCCGATCAGGGCGGTGAATCCGATCGCCGCGAACCGGGGCCAGACCGCCTGGAGCTGGTCTTCGCGGGTGGCCCACGCGGCGAGATGCGCCGGCCGCACGGCGGTCCGCATTTCATCGGCGGCGACGCTGATCTCCTCGCGCAGGGCGACGCGCGGCCGCAGCTCGCGGACGGCCGCCCGCCGTTCGGCGATCTCGTCGGGGCCGGCCGGCGTCTTGAGCCAGGCGGCCAGCGTCTCTTCGCCGGCCTGTGTCCGCGTGGTGCACAGGAGCTGGAACAGCGAGCCGTCGCCGAACAGATCGAGGTCCTGTGCGTACAGGTGCCCGGCATCGGCGAAGCGGTCGCCGGCGGGCCCCTGTCCCGGCCACCGATCCTCGATCCGCGCGATGCCGTGCTCGTACCAGGCGACCGCGCGCGCCGCGCGCGCCTCGGCCAGGAGCACCCGGTCGTGCCAGACGACGAGCCCGGTGAACACGCCGGCCGGCGCGGCGAGCCACCACCCGTCAGCGGCCCCTCGACATAGACCTCGTCGGCCAGCACGGTGAACACGCCGGCCGGCGCGGCGAGCCACCACCCGGACAGCCAGCCGCCGAGCGCTGCGCTGCCCGCGACCAGCGCGCCGACCGCGAAGGTGGCCAGCCGCGCGTCGCTCAGCCGGTCGGCCCGGCGCCGCAGAGCGGCCGCGGCCCGCCGCCGCTCGGCGAGCAGACGCCGGTAGGTCGTCAGGGGGTCCACTAGCTGCCTGGGGCGAGACGTCGCGTTGCACCGGCGCCGCCGAGGGCCGCTGGCCGCCGGGCCCCGGCCGGGCGCAAGGCGTCGGCGGGCGGCCGGGCGCCGGTGCGACGGGGAGCGACAGAGGGCATCAACGATGCGGCAGGTGGCGGTCGAACCACGCCACCATGGCGCCGATGTAGTCGGGTGGGTTCTCCGCGCCGGGGAACGTCGGCCCGTGACCGGCGCCGGGCACGCGCAACAGGTCGACGGGCACGCCCGCCTTCTCCAGCGCGGCCTTCATGACCTCGGCGTTGCGGTAGGGCACGACGGCGTCCGCGTCGCCGTGGATGAGCAGCACCGGCGGGTCGTCGGCGGTGACGTGGGTCACCGGCGACGCCGCGACGAAGCGCCGGTACTCGACGGAGTCGGTCCGGTCGGAGCGGCGGAAGCCGAACAGCGGGTGGTTGCTTCCCGCCGCCGCGAGGGTCAGGTCGGTCGGCGCCGCCCGCGCCACCACTGCCTGCACCTTCGCGCTCTCCCGGTTGACGGGGCTCGCGTCGTCGCCGTCGCCGTGCCCGTCGAGCACCCCGAGCATGCTCACGAGATGGCCGCCCGACGAGCCGCCCATCGCCCCGATGCGCTCCGCGTCGATGCCGTACCCGGCCGCGTGGTGGCGCACGAAGCGGACCGCGCGCTGCGCGTCCTCGAGGTGGGCGGGATGCCGGAACCGCGGCGAGGCGCGGTGGTTGATGGCGAACACGGTGTAGCCCGCCGCGACGAGGGGAACGGCGTAGATGTCCTCCTGCCCCGTCTCCTTCAGCGGCGTCGCGTCGAGGCCGAGCTCGCGGGTCCAGCCGCTGCCGGAGATGAACACGATGCCGTACCCGTTCGGCTGCTCCGGGTGGTAGACGTCCATCAGCAACGCGAGCCCGGAGTACATGCCGAAGACCACGTTGCGCTCCACGCGCTCCTCGGCGCCGGCGATTCCGCCGGCCAGGACCATTGCGAGGACGCCGGCTCCGATCAGTCGCTTCATGGGTCTGCTCCTTCCTTGTCGACGTCAACTCTCGTCATCGAGTTCCGTCGGCTACGGCCCCTCATCGGCCAGGGTGAACACGAAGAGCCCGTGGCCGCCCGCGTCGGGGCGGTTCTTGTCGGGCGTGAGCTGCGTCGAGATGCCGCTCCACAGCGAGGGGTCCGTCCCGACCGGTATCGCCAGGTACTGGCGCCCGTCGACGGCGTAGGAGACGGGGAACCCGGAGACCGAGCTCGGCATCCGCGTCTGGAACAGGATGTCGCCCGACCGCGCGTCGTGCACGTAGAGGTTCCGGTCCCAGTCGCCGGCGACCACGAGCCCGCCTCCGGTCGTCAGCACCGCGCTGTCCATCGCGGTGCGCGTCCGGTGGCGCCACAGGACGTCGCCGTCGACGCCGATGGCGACGAGCTCGCCGACCCCGTCGGGCCGGTCCGGGTGCATCAGGTGGGCGCGGCGCGAGAGGCCCACGCCGCCGCCGCCCTCGACGAGCTCCGGCCCCGGGCCGAAGGTGGTGCGCTCGCAGCTCACGAGCAGCGGCACGTAGAAGGCCTGCGTGTCCGGGTGGTAGGCCATGGACCGCCAGCTCTTGAAGCCGGCGATGCTCGGGCAGAACTCGAGCTCGACGCCCTCCTCGGGCATCATGCCGGGGCGGTAGGTGATCGCGCCGGTCTCGGGATGGACGTCGAGGATGGTCTGGTACCCGAGGTCGTGGGCGGCCCGGAACTGCCCGGTCGTGCGGTCGAGCTCCCAGAGAATCGCGAGCTTGCCCATCTTGAAGAGCGAGCGCCGCCCGCCGTGGTCGACGAGGAGGTTCTCGAACGTCTCGTCCATGTCGTGGGTTTCGCCCGGCAGGAGCTGGTTGTACCAGACGATGTTCCCGCTGGCCGGGTCGAGGGCGAGCACGCTGTTCGTGTACAGCGCGTCCCCCGAGTGGCCCCGCTGAAACCGCGCCCACGGCTTCGCCTGCGCCGTCGCCCAGTAGATGAGGTTCGTGGCGGGGTCGTAGCTGCCGGCCGTCCAACTGTCGCCGCCGATGCGGAACATCAGCGGCGTGTCGCCCCACGTGTCCCCGCCGGGCTCGCCGGGGCGCGCCACCGTCGACGTTCGCCACACCTCGTCGCCGGTGCGCGCGTCCCGGGCCGAGATGAAGCAGGGCATCTCCTTCGCCTCGTGGTAGCGCTCGCAGCCGTTGGTGCTCGCAATCACGTTCCCCCGAACGACGATGGGCCCCGCCGTGTAGCGGAACCCGAGGGTGTGGTCCGCCCCGGCCACGTTCCACACGACGTCGCCGGTGCGCGCGTCGAGGGCCACGATGTGCGCGTCGACCGTCGTCAGGTAGACCTTGTCGTCGTAGATGGCGAGGTTCCGGGTGGTGACGATGCCCGTGAGAGCGTCGGCCTCGTGCTCGTGCCGGTAGCGCCACCGCAGCTCGCCGGTGGCGGCGTCGAGGGCCTCGACGCCGCCGGGGGGGCTGGCGACGTAGAGCACGCCGTCGTAGACCAGCGGGTTCGGCTCGGGCCGCCCCTCGGACGACAGGGCCCACGACCACGCGAGCCGGAGCCGGTGCGCGTTGCCGGTGTCGATCTGGTCCAGCGGGCTGTAGCCCCAACAGCCAGATAAAGCCTGCCCAGAACCGTCCATCGCCGTCCATAACGGTCCGTAAAGTGATGAATAATAGTTGATTACTGCCGTATGGCCGGATCTTGACGAGACCCGGTCCGTCCGGTAAAATCTACCTGTTTCCGCCATCAGATACGGGGAAAAGTGGCAGATCATGACGCTCGAACCCAGAACCCAAAAGACCAAGCCGCGCGGCCGGCACCCCCGGCACGCTCTCTCCTCCACCTTCGTCCGTAACGTAGCACAAGCCGGGCGCTACTGCGACGGCGACGGCCTCTACCTCGAGGTCCAGCCCACCGGCACCCGCAGCTGGATCCAGCGCCTCTCGATCCGCGGGCGCCGCCGCGAACTCGGGCTCGGCGGCTTCCCCCTCGTCCCCCTCAAGGAGGCCCGCGCCCAGGCCCTCGCCAACCGCAGGCTCGCCCGCGCCGGAGGCGACCCCCTCGCCGAGAAACGCCGCCTCAAGAGCATGCCGACCTTCACGGACTCCGCCGAGCGGGTCTGGAACCAGATGCGGCGGGGCTGGCGCGACCAGCGGCATGCCCGCGACTGGCTGTCGAGCCTGACCCGCTTCGCCGTGCCGCACCTCGGCCACCTGCCGGTGGGCGAGGTCACGAGCGCCGACGTGGTCGAGACGCTGCGGCCGGTCTGGCACGCCCGGCCGTCGACGGCGCGGCGGGTCCGCCAGCGCATCGGCACGGTCATGGAGTGGGCGGTGGCGATGGGGCATCGCGACGACAACCCGTGTGACCGCATCGGGCCGGCGCTCGGCCCGCAGGGGGACCTGGTGCGGCACATGCGGGCGCTGCCGCACGGCGAGGTCGCGGGAGCCATCGAGCGGATCCGCACGTCGCGGGCGTGGGCCGGGGCGAAGCTGGCGTTCGAGTTCCTCGTCTTGACCGCGGCGCGGTCTGGCGAGGTCCGCGGGGCGCGATGGGACGAGATGGGTACAGAGGATCACGTGTGGACGGTTCCGGCCACACGGATGAAGATGAAGCGCGAGCACCGGGTTCCACTGTGCCGGCGCGCTCTGGACATCCTCGACGCGGCGCGGACGCTCGACGGCGGCGACGGCGTGCTCGTCTTCCCGAGCATCGGCGGCAAGCGCTTGCATGACATGGCGCTGTCGGGGCTGCTGAAGAACCAGAAGGTCGCGGCCGTTCCGCACGGCTTCCGCTCGTCGTTCCGGGACTGGGCGGCCGAGGAGACGGATCATCCACGTGAAGTCATCGAGGCGGCGCTGGCGCACGTGGTCCAGAACAAGGTCGAGGCGGCCTACGCGCGGTCGGACCTGTTCGAGCGGCGCCGACGGCTGATGGACGACTGGGCGGCCTATCTCGCGGCAACCCCTGGTCCCCGCTGAACGACCTCCGGAAAGCACAGGAGGGGCTGATGTGGTAGCCCGCCTCCACCTGCTCATCGGGGGGCGGCGGCGCGCTAGAGCTAGCGAATCACCCCGCCGCCGAGAGGAATCTCCTGGACCGCGTCGAAGTCCACCAGCGAGCGGACGTAGTCGAGAATGACGCCCTGCTCCTGGTTGCGCGCCGTCGCCAGATCGCGTTGCGCCTGGAACACCAGGAAGTTGGTTGCCAGGCCCACCTCGAACTTGCGCTGCTCGGCCTCGAGGCGGCGCTCCGCAAGGTCGCGCGCGACCCGCGTGGCCTCCACGCGCTGCAGGTTACTGCGCACGCTCCGAGCCGCGTCCCTGACCTCTGTGACGATCTGCAGCTCGAGGCTCCGGCGCCTCGCCTCGTTCCGGGACCGCTCGAGCCGGGAGCGCTCGAGGGCGGCGTCGGCCGCGCTCGTGCCGAGGGGGTAGGAGACGGTGACTCCCACCGTCCAGCTGGGGAACTCGTTCGCGAAGATCTCTCCGAGGACGCCGCCGAATGACTTCTGCTGCCGGCCCACCACGGTGCCCGGGAACCCGCCGGTCCGGAGCAACTGGTCACCGCCCGCCCCCTCCAGGCCGTAGTTGACCTGCAGGCTCACGTCGGGCAACTGCTGGTTGCGGTAGTAGCGGATATTGGTGTCTGTCAACTCCAGGTCGTTATCCAGGGTATCGAGGTCGGTCCGATTGAGGAGCGCGTTTCGGACGGCGGCCTCGACATCGATCTCGCGGGCCTGCAGCACGGGGCTGTCGCTGGGCTGGAGGCTGATGGACCAGTAGTCGGGAGTGTCCGCCGGGTCGAGTATCAGGGTGCGCAGCCGGTCCTCGGCGCGCTCGACGTCCGCCTCGGTCCGGATCACCGCCTCAATGTTCCTCGCGACCTCGTTCTCCGCCTCGACGATGTCGATCGCGGCCATCGTGCCGACCTCGACCCGAGTGCGGTTGTTGCGCAGCGACTCCTCGGCGAGGGCGAGCGACTGGCGCTGGACCTCGAGGAACGACCGGGCGAACACGAGTTGCCAGTAGGCGTTGCGGACGGTGCGTTCAGTCGAGACGACGGCGTGCCGGAGGTCGATTTCGGAGAGGTCCCGGTTCGCGCGGGTCACCGCAATCTGCTGGCGGAAGCCGTCGATGCCGAAGTCGCGAACCAGCGGCTGGGTGTAGTTCAGGCTCAGGTTCGACTGCAGGTAGGGGTTGTACTGGTTGAAAACGTTGGTGCTGGTTGAGCGCCCGCCGATCCACCGCGCCGAGTACTGGCCGCCCTTCCACGGCACCGGCTGCACGATGTCCACGCTGTCCTGCACGTAGCGGTTGGTCACCACGTCGCCGCCATCGAAGATGCTGCCGGCGGGGCGGTCCCGCTCGTTGCCGATGAGCGTCGTCGACAGGGTGGGGGCGTACACGGACCGCGCCTCGGCGACGGCCGTGTCCTGAATCAGCGGATTGATGCGCTCGACCCGCAGGTCAAGGTTCTGCTCCAGGGCCATGGTCACCGCATCTTCGACCGACAGGCGGCGCACCGGGCGGGATGGCGTGGCCACCTGAGGCTGAGGCAGTATGACGCCTCCCGCCGATGCGGCGGCCTGGGCCGGAGCGGCGGGAAGCCACACCCTCGGTTGGGCACGGCCGGAAGCGGGGTGCGCGCCTGTCAGCGCGAGGGCTATGAGCATCCTAGCGACCAGTCGTCTACTGTGCATCTGCATCTCCTGAGTTCTCCGTCCGGCAGGGCCGGACCCGCGCATGGACGAAACCTGGGTGAGTTCCCAGTAGACACTGAACCGTGGGCGGCACCGTCGGTACGCCAAGTCCGGCCAGGTCCGCCGGACTCACGACTGCCCCACAGGAGATACGTGCGAGGCGTGGGGCCTATGGCATCGAGCCGTGCGCGCAACCCTACTCCACCCGGAGGGCGTCCATCGGGTCGATGCGGGCAGCCCGGCGGCCCGGCAGCCAGCAGGCGAGGAGCGCGACGCCGGCCAGCACGAGCGGGGCCGCGACGAAGGTCAGCGGGTCGTCCGCCGCGATGCCGAACACGAGGCTGTCGAGGAGGCGGACCGACGCTGCGGACGCGAGCAGGCCGAGGAGCGTCCCCGCCGCGACGAGCCCGGCCCCCTGGCGGACGACGAGGGCCACGACGGCGCGGCGCTGCGCGCCGAGGGCCATGCGGACCCCGATTTCACGGCGGCGTTGCGACACGGTGTAGCTGAGCAGCGCATGGATGCCGAAGGCGGCGAGGAACAGCGCTAGGGCGGCGAAGAACCCGACGCAGACGGCATGGAAGCGGGGTTGCGCCACCGCCGCCGACAGTCTCGCGTCCATCGTCATCAGGTCGTCGATGCTCGCGTTCGGACTCGCGGCGGCCACCGCCTCGCGAAGAAACGGGACGACGGCCACCGGTTCCCCGGCCGTCCGCACGGCGACCACCGAGGTGAAGAAGGACGACATGCCGGCGAGCATTCCCGCGTGTTCGAGCTGGTGCAGCGGAATGTACGCCTCGGCCTGCGACTCGGTGATGGCCAGCCCGGTGTAGCGGACGTCGGCCGCGACGCCGATCACCTCCCACGGCTCGGGGCCGGCGCCGACCGGCAGCAGGCGCCGGCCGACGGCCGGCTCGCCGCCGAAGAGCTCGCGTGCCAGCGTCTCGTTCACCACCAGCACCAGCGGACTCTCGGCTCCGTCCCGCCGGGTGAATGCGCGCCCGCTCCGGAGGCGCAGGCGCATCGCGTCGAAGTAGCCAGGGCTGACGACGTTGACCCGGGCCCGCGGGAGGTCCAACGGGTCGGTCGGAGGCGCGGCGCCGGCCACCCGGAAGACGGTTGCGCTCCCGCCGCCGGACGCGAGGGGCAGTCGTGACGAGACCCCCGTCGCTTCGACATCGGGCAGTGCGGCCAAGCGGTCCATCTCTTCCACCAGCGATTCCTGGAAGCGGCGGCCAGCCGCCAGAAGGTCGGCCATCGACTCCGGGGTCATGTCCGGTCGGAACGCGACGTCGGGAATCGGGATGACGGCGGCGATCACGTTGGCCGGGTCGTAGCCGCGATCGACGGTGACGAGCCGCACGAAGCTGCGCAGCAGCACTCCGGCCCCCGTCAGCAGCACGAGGGCGAGGGCGACCTGGGCCACGGCGAGGGTGGCGCGCGCCCGGTTCGAGCGGAGCAGTCGGAAGCCTCCGGTCGACTGCTCGTTCCCTTCTTTCAGCGTACGAGTCAGGTCGAGCCGCGACCACTGGAGGGCCGGCGCGGCGCCGAACAGCAGCCCGGCTGCGATCGACAGTCCGAAGGTGAACGCGAGCGTCACCGGGTCGATGCCCACCTCCTCGAGCCGCGCGATGTCTCCGGGAACGAGCGCCGGCACCACGCGCAGCACCATCGACGCCGCCGCGAGCCCGAGCACGCCGCCGCCGACCCCCAGCATCACGCTCTCGGTCAGGAGCTGCCGCACGAGGCGCCAGCGGCTCGCACCGAGCGCGGCGCACACCGCCAGCACCCGCCGGCGCGCAACCCCCCGCGCGAGAAGCAGCCCCGCCACGTTGATGCAGGCGATCAGCAGCACGAGGGCGGTCGCCACGGTCAGGGCCAGAAGTGCCGGCCGATAGGCGCCGACCATCTCCTCCAGCAACGGCACGACCCGCACGTCGTTCCCGGGCGGGCGTTCCCCTTCCTCGCCGCCGATGGACAGCATGCGCAACCCGCCGGCGCTCAGGCGAGTGCCGGCCTCGGCCGCCGCCTGTTCCGGCGACACCCCCGGCGCGAGGCGCCCGAGGCCGTTGAAGGCCATCATGAGCATCATGCGCGGCTGCCCGGCGGCGGCGGCCGGCGGCGGCGTGAACGGCGGAACGACGAAGGGTGTCCAGATCTCGCTGTCCGGGTCCGGGAAATAGAACCCCTCGGGCAGCACGCCGACCACGGTGTACGGCTCGCCGTCGAGGGCCACGGCCGACCCGACGATGCCTGGATCCGATGCGAAGCGGTTGGTCCAGGCGCCGTGACTCAGCAGCGCCACGCGGTCCGCGCCCTCTCGCCCCTCCTCCTCCGTGAAGAGCCGCCCGAGGTGAGGCGTCGCCCGCAGCAGGGGGAACAGCGCCGGCGAAACGGTGGCGCCGCGCAGGGTGACCGAGCCGTCGGGACCGGTCCACTCCAGCGAGCTCTCCCGGTAGGCCGCGAGGTGCTCGAACGCCTCGGCGTCCTGGAGCAGAAGCATCGCCCTGTTCGTGAGCATGCCTCCGCCGCCGCTCCTGGACTCGGCCACCCGCACGATGCGGTCGGGGTCCGGATAGGGCAGGGGCCGCAGGAGCAGGCCGTGGACGACGCTGAACATCGCGGTGTTGGCGCCGATCCCGAGGGCGAGGGTCAGGAGCGCGGCGAGGGTGAACTCGCGCTGGCTGGCGAGCCGCCGCGCCGCCGACACGACATCCCGAAGCAAGGTGTCCATGTGGATGCAAGGCCGGCGCTTCCGCGCGAGCCGGTCTGGCAGCCCAGCGGCCGCGAGTCGTGGAGGGGCGGACGGCGCCGGCTACCGAATCACTCGGGCAGATCTTCGCCGCTCGAATCAGGTCGGAGCTCGCTCGCCGAGATGCGCCCGTCGCCGTCGGTGTCGAGCATGCGCAACGACTGCGCGGCCGATTCGATCTCCGTCTCCGAAACCATGCCGTCCTGGTCCGCGTCGAGCGCCGCCGTTAGGGGCCCTTGTACCTGCGGATCTCCGTCACCGGTTTCAGTACCCTGGGACGGCGCCACCGGCTCTTCTGCGCTCCCGGGTTCCCGATCTCCCGGCTCTCCGGCCTGCGCCGCCATCATCGCGGCGAGGAGCTCCGCCGCGGAGGCGGTGCCGTCGCCGTCGGCGTCGGCGGGAGAGAGGAGGCTCCGGAACTGCGGCGGCAGATCCGCGATGGCAAGCTCTTCGTCGGCGCCCAGCGTGATCATCCGAGACCCTTCGGGGAGGCTCGCCGGGCTGCCGAAGAAGACGCGCGGACCGCCCTGTCGGGGCCTCAGCTCGTCGCCCGAGAGTTGACCGTCGCCGTCGTCGTCGAGCGACGCGAGCGATTCCGGCGCCGCGTCGATCTCGCCGGCGGAGATGTCGCCGTCGTCGTCGGTGTCGAGGGCGCGGAAGACCGGCAGCCGGCGCAGCTCGCGGTCGCGGCCTTCGCCTTCCTCGGGCCGGACGCCTTCCGGTGGCTGGCCCGTCGCCTCCTCCGGTGGCCGGCCCGTCGTCTCTTCCGGCGGCTGGCCCGTCGTCTCTTCCGGCGGCTGGCCCGTCGCCTCGCAACCGGTCAGACCCAGCGCCAGCGCCAACGCCGCCGCGAGCATTCCCGATCGCATCGCCGACTCCCGTGGGACGCCCCGCGGCCGTGGGCGCGCAAGCCGGGAGCCATGTCGCGGGAACGGACGAATCGACTGGGTCATGGTCTTCCCTCCAAGGCATCTTCCTCCGGCGCATGCGACGGCGTCGCGCGCACGCGCTCGCGGCTCACGTCGGGCGACGCGGCTGGGAGCGTCCACGACCAGAGCCGCCGGCCCGCCTGCCGCTCGTTCAACTCGGCGAGTCGTTCCTGCAACCCGGCGACGTGTTGCCGCAGAGCGCCCGCCGTCGCGCCGTTCCCCGACTGGTCGGCTATCGCGGCAAGCCCTCGTTGCAGCTCCAGGAACACCGTGCCCCGCGGCCTCGCAGGGTCCGCTCCGGTCGACCGGGACGGGCGCCGACTGCCGGTGGAGGTTGCTGGCCGACCCGCGCTCGGCGCTGGTGACTCGGGCCGGAGGTCAGCGGCGAACAGCGTAATCGTCACCGGGGTTGCCGGCCGACCGTCGCGGGTCGCCTGCGGCACCGGCTCCCGCGCCGCGGCGACCCCTGGAGCCGGCGTTTCGGCAACACTCAGCGGAACCGTCACCGCGGCCGTCCAGACCACAGCACCCAGCGCCGCACCCAGCCCAATCGCGAGCGCCGCCGACACTCGCCCGGACATCGTTCCCTCGTTCTCCAGCAAGGCATCGGCCCTGGCCCGCAGCTCCGTCGGCCGCAGCATCGCGGGCGCCGACGGCAAGGCGAGCGGGTGCCCCGCCAGCGCGATCAGACACCGCATGTAGGCGCGCCGGTCGCCGGTCCGGCGCACGACCGCGGCATCGACGACCTGCTCGCGGTGCAGGCGGATGCGCCGGCGGATCAGCCACGCCCAGGGGTGGAACCACAGCAGCGCCGCCATCACTTCCTCGGCGATGGCGGCGGCGAAGTCGCGCCGTTCGAGATGGAGCAGCTCGTGGCAGACGATGTCCCGCTGGAACGCCGGCTCCAACCGGTCGAATGCGGCCGGCAGCACCACGGTCGGGCGGACCAGCCCGAAGCTGCAGGGCATCCGGACGTCCGGCGGCTGAACGAAGGTGGCCGACGTCCGGAACCGCGCCAGGAGCTCCCGCGACGGCGCCGGCGGCGCCACCCGGTCCGCCGAGCGGGCGAGACGGCCGAGCCGCACGAGGCCCAGCCCTAGCCGGGCGAGCCGGAAGACGGCGACCGCGGCCAGGAGCCCCAGGACCCACGTCCACGGCTCGACGCTCCACCGTTCGGCGGGCAGGGAGACGACGCTCTCGGCCACCGAGACACCGGCGACGCCCGCGGATTCCTGCGCCAGCGCAGCCGGCGGTAGTTCGTGGGCGGGCGTCGCCGCGACCGGCCGCCAAGGCTGGACCCACGGGGCGAGCAGCAGCAACAGGAGCACCGCCTGCCAGTACTTCAGCAGGAAGCCGGGCTCGCGAAGCCGCAGGACGGAGACGGCGAGCCAGGCGGCCCCGGCCACGCCGGCGGCCTGCATCCAGTGCGCGACGACGTTGTGCGCCAGGAGCTCAGCCGTCATCGTCCTTGTCCGGCCCGTTCAGTTGCTTCGCGATGTCGCGGAGGTCGTCGGCGCTGAGCCGCTTGTCGCGGACGAGGTGCTGCACGAGCGGCTCGGCCGCGCCGCCGAACACGCGGTCGACAAAGTGGCGGACCATTGCCCGGAGCACGCCCTCGCGGGTGGACCGCGCTCGATAGACGTGCGCCCGCGCCGCGCGGCTGACCGCGAGATGCCCCTTCTGCGCCAGAATCCGCATCGTCGTCAGCACCGTCGTGTAGGCGATGGGCCGACGCTCGCGGAAGGCTTCGTAGACCTGACGCACCGTCACCTCGCCCCGGTCCCAGACGACGTGCATGATCTCAAGTTCCTGGTCGGCGAGGGGAGAACGTTGGTGCGGCATATTTCTACGACCTATTTAGTACTAAGCAGGCGATGACCTTCTTGTCAAGTTTGCCGGCCGGGCGCCACGGAGGCTCGGGCTGCAAGACCCTATTCGTCGTCGTGCAGCCGTCCTGCTCGCGGGCGTTCGTGCAGCGGCTCACCGTCGACCGCGGGCTCGGCGGATGGCCCCTGCGGACGCTCGCCGAGGCCCGGGCGACCGCTTCGAGCCAACCGCGGCCGCCCGGCTCGACGGCCGTGACCCCTTCACCGCTCCCAACTACGTCAAGCCGCTGTTCCGGGACGCCGCAGCGCCCGAGTGTTCATGCAGCCGCTTCGGGGCTGCAGCGTCCTCAGGGCGCTCGGGCAGCGTCGCGTGAACGCCATCACCGGCCAGGATATCGTCGGCGTGATCAAGCCCGTCTGGACCTCGAAGTCGGCCGAGAGCCGCAAGGCGCTCCAGCGACTTCGCGCCGTCTTCGACTGGTGTCTGGCCCAGCACCGTCTCGATCGGCTTGGCCGGCTCGGTCGGACACGCCGCAGGTTGTCGGTGGGCGACGTGTTGCACGCGGCTACTTCGGGCTCGCGGTCGGTGGATGGCGGGGTCGTGCGAACGGCGCTGGGCGTCAGGAACCTTGAGCAGGTCGATGCCGGTCATGCGGGCGGCCTGCCGCACCGGGGACGTGGCGGCGGCGACTTGCGACGGTGCAGCCGTAGAGCGCGGCCGAGGTCGTGAAGCTGGCGTCCTGATGGTGGCTCGGCAGGTCGGGGCACGCGTTGTACGATGGACACGTCGGCCTACGTGTGGTCTGTTCCGGCAACGCAGACGAGGGCGAACCGCGAGCGCACCGGCTCCCTCATGGTGTCTCCTGGGAACACGAATTCGCATGGGTAGATTGACTCCGTTGGGCGTCTACATTATTTCACGTGCCAGTGACCCGATCCATGGTAGCCATCGACTTGACCCAACTACCACGTCCAGCGCGACCCTGATTTCACGCCCCCCACATCTCAAACTACTGGCAGATAGTCACTTGGCCCAAGATGACCCACAGTTTGGGTCACGACCCGTACGAAGGATCCACACCTGAGCGACCCCGCTACGTACTACTTTTTCTGACCCGGAGCGTGAAACCAAGGTGTCACTTCCGGGTCAGCACCGCGGGGTCGCTCAGGCTGGACTTGTCCGCTCTGCGGAAGTGGAGAATGTGGTAATGCCCCGACGGCCCCGGGCGCGGTTCCGAGGTGGCCGTCGACACCGCACCGCCTCGACGGCCGACGATCGCCGCCAGGTCGAGGAGTTCATGGTGCGCTGACGCCACAGCGTTCCGGGGCGCGCGTGGGAGCGTCTCGCGAGGCGCATGGTCGGATGGCGGTCGCCCTGCGCGCCTGGGTCTGGCGCACTCGGCTGCCGCGCTGGCCGCGGCCGGCTGGAGCGACCGGAGGATCGCGAGAGCGGCCCGCCCGCGCCACCGAGGCCCACGACATGCCCATCATCTCGCCCGCCTGGCCCAAGGTCACCTCGCCGCTCAGTGCGGACAGCCGGCTCGCCAGCAAGGCCCGCTGCGACGCGTCCAGGTGACGCCGGTGCACGTTCACCGACATCTCCCACGACGCCACGTCGGTCCCGTGCTTCAGCTCGCGGACCTCCGGGACGACACCGGCGACCGTGCACGCCCGGACCCGGTTCCGCCCCGTCGATCAGCTGGTTGCCCCTGACCACGACCGGCTCACGCAGGCCGTTGACGCGCACGTCCTCGACCAGCTCGTCGAGCTCGCGGCCGGACATTACCGGGAACACCGCCGCCGGATGGACCCGGTACTGGCTGCCGCCGATCTCGGCGACCCGGCCGCGGCGGGTCGGCTCTGCCGGTACCCGTCAACGACGTTCAGGGTCGGACGACCCGGCTTGCCGGGTCGCGGTCACGGACAATCGCGCACGCCGCAAGTTGCGGCCCTTCAGGCACAGGGGATGGGAGGTTGGCTTGCACGCACAGTCCTCCCATCCGCCCCCGGAGCGGGTAACAGGCAACCCGCTCCGAACGCCGGCAGCCGCCGGCGGGGCGGACGCCGCCCCCGGCCGGACCTGGAACTGCGGTCCGGCCTCCATCCCGAGGCCGTGAAGACCAACGGCCACGGGATGGGCGGCGAACCCCTGCCCTTACGACGGCGCACCCGGCCGGCCTGAAACCGGGCCGGCCAGACGGGTGCGCCTCTCGCAGATTCCGGGTCAAGGACGGCGTAAGCGAAGAGCGAACGCCGCCGCTGAACGCCCGGGGCAACGAATCTCCGCTTTCCACCTTGACGGCGCCGGCAAAAAACGCGGCTTCGCCGCAGGCCGGCACTTCCTCGCAACCACCACCGCCGTGCCCGACGAGAGAACCGCTCTCTCAGGCCGGCCGGCCTGAACGCCGGCGCCGAAAACCATCGGCTGGTCGATTAGCCGCCCCGGGCAGCGGTCCCCTGCGGGGCTCCCTGACTCCGGAATCGCGGGCAGGGGTCCTCCGGCGCGACGTGTGCGCCCGAGCGCGGGTCGGCATGAGGCCGGACGCGACTCGCCGCAGGAGGAGTGAACGATGGCCAGCACCCGCGTCCGCAGCTTGAGGAGGTTCCGCGACGGCGACGTGTCCGCCGGACGGTCGAGCCGAGGGGCGAATCCGCTCCCGGACGGCCGGCCGATACGAGTCGGCTCCGAGATCGTCGTCCGCTCGATCGACAGCGGCGGCTCGACCATCCGCGCTCTGCGGGTCACGGCGAGCTTGCGCCTGCAGGGCTCGGCGCTGGCCGCGGCGCTGGCGAGCCCGGCCGTGAGCTCGGCCCTCGCCGACGTGTCGTATCGCACCGGCGCCGGCCACACGACGGGGGTGTCCGTCGTCTACCAGCAGGTCGAGCCGCTGACGACGGTCGTCCGCGAGTCGGCCGTGAGCGCCGGGCAGGAGTTCGAGGTCGCGTGGCGGGGGGCCGACGGCCTCCTCGACCAGATGCCGGACCCCGAGCCCATCGACGGCAGTCCGACGCGCGCGGCTGTCGACTGGCACGAGCTGGCTAAGCACGCTCCCGACGTCGACGACGAGCGCTCGATGCCGGCCCTCGCCGACCGGAAGGTTCTGCGCCGGCGCGGCCGCGTGACGGTCAGACGCGGGTTCCTGCGCCCGCCGATGTCGGCCGAGGCCGTCGCGCGCATGGTCGAGCTTCGCGCCCAGGGCCTCGGCTTCAAGCGTATCGCGCGGGCGGTCGGCTGTGCGCCCATCACCGTGTCGCGTTACCTGCGCAGCTTCGAGGAGGAGGGCCGGTAACCGGGCAGAATCCCGAACAGTGTCACGCTCCGGCATCGCGCCGGGGCGTGACTCGTCGGCTCGTCCGAACGCTTGCCCGGCGGAACGACGAGCTGACCTTGCGAGGTGGCGCGATGACTGGTCAGCGTCCGGGCCGGCGCGGCCCGGGCCCACGCCCGTCTTCACGAAGCTGTACAGGGCCGTGCGCGACACGCCCGTGAGCTTCGCGATGGCGGTCTGGGAGGCGCCCAGCTCGAGGAAACGCCGGATGTCGTTCTCGCGGCCGTCGAGGCGGTCGCCGGGCTCGAGGATGCTCGTCAGCTCCTGGCGCCGCCGGCGCTTCTCCGAGGCCTGCCCGGGGTCGGTCGCCTGGATGAAGTCGTCGACCCGGAATTCGTGTGCACGCACGTACTCGAGGATCGCCAAGCGCTCGCTGCGCAGGTCCTGCTGCGGCGTCGAGCCCAGCGCTAGCCCGTAGCCCACCTCGGCGTCCATCCGTCCGGCGCCGTCGCGGCTCCCGCACAGCCCCATCTGCGAGACCGGCCGGCCGCTCCACAGCGGCTCGGCCCCGCTCATCGCCTGCCGCCCCACGACAGCGCCAGCCGCGCCGTCAGCCCCAACGGCGTCCGAGGCGTCGGGTCGTAGCCGAGCGTCACCGCCGCTGGTCGCCATTGTGTCACGGCCGGCCGAGCCCTACTCCTCCGGAAACTCCTTGAGGAGCGTATCGGCGATGCTGCATATCTGCCTGAAGGCGTCGTCGATCACGCGGTCTCGTACGACCCCGGTCTGGAGCCGAACGGGAATGTACAGTCGATCCTTGCCTTCGTGCGCATCAGGGAACAGCTTCGCCTGTCGCACGCGGCCCCTGAAGCCGGACCCGGAAAGGGACGACCAAATGGGCGTGATGCCGCGGTCGCGCCACGTACGGAGATCGACGCCCAACCACAGCCCGAACCTCGCGCGTAGTCGCAGGTAGCGTCCCCAACCGCTGCGGTTCAGCCTCTTCGTGTCGGCGACGCCCTCCTTGACCAGTCGGTCCGTGATGCCGTCGATCAGGCTGGTGTAGTTCGACATCCGGCGTGCGACGCGCCAATCCGTGGCCGGCCAAGCGCCTGAAGGTGCCTCGGTGGCGTCGGGTCGTCCGACGTGCCGCGCATCGGACGAGACGTCCGGGCGCTCGTCGTGACCCTCCGACCGCGGAGAGCTCGAGGTCGTCGGTTCCGTCAGCCCGCGAAGCTGGGCGATGTCGCGCCCGATGGCCTCGTGTCCTTCGGCGGCCGCAGCCTGTTGCAGCGTGTCGAGCACCCACCTCCAACTCGTGAGCAGGACCCACTTCCACCTCGTGGGCCGTGGCAGCAACCTCCGTTTGGTGACTCGCATCCGGCGGAAGTGCTTCGTGCTCGACTCGTCGGCGAGGTCGTAGCCCTCGTCTTGGCACCGCTCCTTCAGTTCGGCCCATAGGCTCTCGGCACGCTCCTCCGGCGCGATGAACGCGAGCATGGACTGGCCGTCCCGCGGGAGCCGCGTCAAGTACTCGACGGGCTGCTTCCTGGTCAGCGATGCGTCGAACTTGTTCTCGATGAAGAGGCGGGCCTCGCCGTGCGCGTCGAAGACGGTCAAGTCGGGCCGGACCGGACCGAACTTCCACTCGCTGGCGATCCGCCCGGTCTCGAATCCGCCGCCCATCAGCCGTTCGACGAATGCGGAGGCGACGTCCGGCGCCGCTTCCAGCACGTGTTGCAGGGCCAGCGTCGCCGCCGGCTCGCGCTGTCTGATCGACGGAATGACCTGCCCCAGCAGACTCTGCCGCGTCGGTAATCTCGATGGACCGGGTGACGTCACTGCATGTCGAGCCGCCGCGAGCCTGTCGGCCACATGGCGCATCTGGTCGACGGCGCCGTCGATCATGCGGGCTTCGTCGCCTTCCGATCGCAGCCGGATGGGGATGTGCAGCCGGCCCCGGTACGGCCGGGCGTCATCGAGGCCGGCCTTGATTCGCTGCCAGTGTCCGATGACGCCTCTCAAGACGCACCAAAGGGGAGTGGTACCCAGGTCTCGCCACGCCTTCACCTGGATTCCGAGACGCATGTCGAATTCGTCGTGCATCCGCATCGATCGATACCGCAGCCAGCCGGCCCGGTACGAACCCCAATACGGGTCCCCTGACACCAGCTTCGCGACACCGTTCTCTTCGAGCCGCTCGGCTATCCTGTTGACCAGCTTCCGGTATCCGGCCAGTCGCCGGGCCAAGCCGACGTCCGTGACCTCGCTCGATTCCAGGGGCGTGAACGCCCGCCTGTCGGTCTGATCGACCAGGCCGAGAAGCTCGTCGATGTCCTGTTCGACGGCCGGATCGGCTGCTTGGCGCCGCAATGCATCGAGCACGTACCGCCAACTGGCGATCATCAAGACATGGCGGCCGGCGCGCGCCCGGGCCGGGTCGCCGGTTCGTGATGACTCGTCCCGCAGATTGAGCTCGGGGCTGTCCTGGCAGCGTGTCCGCAGCTCACTCCACAACCCGCGAATCCTCTCCCGCGGCGCGATGAACACGAGGGCCGACGGTGCGTCTTCGGGAAGCTCTCGCAGACAGGAGGCCGGCTGCGAGTCATGCACGCCGTTCCAGAACGTCGTCGCGACGAGGACCCGGGACTTCCCGTCCGCATCGCGGACGGTGATGTCCGGGCGGCTGTCGTCGGAGCGAGACGCTTCGTGTTCGACTCGGTCTGCCGGGAACGCAAGAACGCCCGCGGGGTCGATGAGCTTGACGAAGGCGTCCGCCATGCCGGGGTATGTGTGCCGATCGAGAATGTGAGCCAGCGCACTCGTCGCGGCACCTTCGGGGCGCCACCCCGCCATGAGGTGTCCCAGCAGGCTCATGGCCGCCCTCCCTCTGCTCTTTCGAGGCGGCTCGCCGAGACACTCGTCGGAGCGGCCCGCCTCCCGCAGGCGGTTGCGATTCGCTCCATGATGCGCTAGGCGTCGCCGGTCTTCGCCGTCCGCGTACTGATCGTCGCTCATGACTCCGCCCTCGCCTACTCCACCTCGATCTGCATCTGGCAGTGGTCGCTCAGACCGAAACCTCCCACATCGTTCATGGCCCGCACCTGGACCTTGTCGTGGAACCCTCGCGAGGCGAACACGTAGTCGAGTTGATTGCCACTGAGGATGCCCTCGTCGCGCATTCTGCGCCGCTGCCGGGGAGAGAGCCAAGTCGGCACGTTCTTCGTGTCTTTCGGCAAGCCCTGCGGCCTCGGATCCGCCTGCCTGTCCGCATTCGGCCATTGCGGTCCCACGAACTCAAAGCCCAACGCCTGCATCCGGTCGAAGATGCTCCGTGCTCGGGCGGGCTTCTCCAGCCGATTGTTGTCCGCCGCACCGTAGATGGTGTTCAGGTCGCCGGCCACCAGCATCCGGTGCGCCGACGGATTCGTGTGGCCGATGAATGCGGACAGGTCAGAGATGGCTCGGTGCGCGGAGCCATCGGAGTAGATGCCGAAGGGGCGCCCCCCCTTTCGGGAGGTGGAGTGCTGCGCCTGGGGATGCGTGTCGAGCCAGCGTGCGTACAGCGAGAATACGAGGAACGCCCGCCCGGTGCGTTTCGCGCCGCCGAGTGGCGTCACACGCGCGACCGCGAGCGTGCGGCGGTCGCTCACGGCGATGGTGTTCCGCTTGATGCCTCCACCCTCGGTAGCCACGGGCGTGAACACGTCGACCTTGACCCGGTCTGACAGGCGCACTACCGCGGGCCAAACGCTAGACCGCTCCCAGTCCCAGGTCTCTGCTTCACCGAGGATGTCGGCCATGCGCCGGGCGGCCCCCTTTCCCACTTCCTGCAATAGGGCGACATCCACATCCATCTTGCGGAGTTCAGTGCACGCATCAGCACTGCGGTTGATGTTCCAACACACGATCTTGACCACGCCCGACCTCCTCAACCACCTCCTCAGCGGCACTCCGGTCGGCGACCGCCGGAGTCCCGCCCCAACTCAGACCGCGCCACGACTCCGCGCTCGGCGATCGCTCCGGTCGAGTGCGCGACCATCCGGCTCGTCTTCCAGTTCCCGGTGCATCACGTCGTCCAAAGGTCCAAAGGTCCAAAGGGTCCAAAGGTCCAAAGACGGTCCTTGTGGTCCGCTGGAATCCGGCTGCGGACGTGGGGGATAACGGGGGGGAACAAGCACGCTGCAGACGCATAAGGCATCTATTATCAACGGGTTAAGCGTTCCTCTCGCCAGAAGCCCCACCCGTCGAGGGTGCGCCGCCAGTTGATCCAGTCGGCGGGGTCCGGGTCGAGCAGCATCGCCTCGGTGACCGGCGTGAACGGCGGCTCCTGCGCGCGCGCGGTCGGCGAGTGCGCGGCGACGGCGAGGGCAGCGCCCACCACCAGCGACCTGGGCCCGATTCGCATGCATCCTCCTCTCGTGCGCCGCGCTCCCTCGTGCGCGCCGCGTTCGCTACTTCGCCCAGTCGGCGAAGCCCTTGCCCTGCTGGGCGAGCCGCCTGAGCAGCGGCGCCGGCTCGAGCCACTCGCCGTGGTGGTCGTGGAGCCGGCTCATCGTGTCGTAGATGGTCTTGAGCCCCACGAGGTCGGCCCAGAACATCGGGCCGCCGCGGTAGCGGGGGAAGCCGTAGCCGTGCATCCAGATGACGTCGATGTCGCTGGCCCGCAGGGCGAGGCCCTCGTCGAGGATCTTGGCGCCCTCGTTGACGAGGGGGTAGAAGAGCCGCGGGACGATCTCGTCGTCGGAGACGGCGCGGCGCTCGATGCCGAACTCGGCCGAGACCCCCTGGATGAGCTCGTCGATGACGGGGTCGGGAATCGGGACGCGGCTGCCCGGCTCGTAGCGGTACCAGCCGGCCCCGGTCTTCTGCCCGTAGCGCCCCATCTCGCAGATGCGGTCGGCGATCGGCGAGTAGCGCAGGTGGGCGGGCCGGGTCGCCGCCTGCGCCTTGCGGACGCGCCAGCTCACGTCGAGGCCGGTGAGGTCGCCCATCTGGTACGGCCCCATCGGCATGCCGAAGTCGTACACGACGCGGTCGATCTGCGGCGGCAGCGCGCCCTCCTCGAGGAGGAAGTCGGCCTGGCGGCGGTAGGCGTAGAGCATGCGGTTGCCGACGAAGCCGTCGCACACGCCGACGAGCACGCCGATCTTGCCGAGGGTCTTCGACAGCTTCATGACGGTGGCGATGGTCTCGCGCGAGGTCCGGGCGCCGCGCACGTTCTCCATCAGGCGCATGACGTTGGCGGGGCTGAAGAAGTGGGTGCCGATGACCTGTTCGGGCCGCGACGTCGCGGCGGCGATGGCGTCGACGTCGAGGGTCGAGGTGTTGGTGGCGAGGACCGCGTCGGGCTTGCACACCCCGTCGAGCTTCGCGAAGACCTCCTTCTTGAGGGGCATCTCCTCGAACACCGCTTCGACCACGATGTCCGCCGCGCCGAGGTCCGTGTAGTCGAGGGTCGGGGTGATGCGGGCCAGCCGCGCGTCCATCTCCGCCTCGGACAGCCGGCCCTTGGACACGGTGGCCGCGTAGTTCTTGCGGACGGTCGCGAGGCCGCGGTCGAGCGCGTCCTGCGAGGACTCGAGCACGGTGACGGGCAGGCCCGCGTTGGCGAGGCTCATGGCGATGCCGCCGCCCATCGTGCCGCAGCCGACGACCGCGGCCGACGCGACGGGCCGCGCGGGGGTGTCCTTGGGGACGTCGGGGATCTTGGCGACCTCGCGCTCGGCGAAGAAGGCGTGGCGCTGCGCCGCCGACTGGTCGGATGCGCGCAGGCGCTGGAACACCGCGCGCTCGTTCTTCAGCGCCTCGGGGTAGGGCAGGGTCAGCGCGGTCTCGACGCAGTCGACGCAGGCGTAGGGCGCGTCGAAGCCGCGCGCGCGCTTCGCCATCTTCTTGCGGAAGGCGTCGAAGATCTCTGGCCGGCCGCGCGCCGCCTCCAGGTGCTCCTCCAGTTGCGACGCGCGCCGGAGCGGCGCGCCGCTCGCCGCGAGCTCGCGCGCGCGCGCCACCGCCGTCTCCTCCAGGTCGCCCTCGACGCGCTCGTCGGCGAAGCCGAGGGCCACCGCCTTCTCCACCGGATGGAGCTTGCCGCCCACGATCACGTCCAGCGCCGCCTCGACCCCGATGAGCCGGGGCATGCGCTGGGTGCCGCCGGCCCCGGGCAGGATGCCCAGCGTCACCTCCGGCAGCCCCAGCCGGGTCCCCGGCGCCGCGAGCCGCAGGTGGCAGGCGAGGGCCAGCTCCATGCCGCCCCCGGCGGCGACGCTGTGGATGGCCGCGACCACCGGCTTCGGCGACGCCTCGATCTCGTCGAGTATGGCGGGCAGGTGCGCGGCCCCCGGGGGCGGCGGCGCGCTGAACTCGCGGATGTCGGCCCCCCCGCAGAACATCCGGCCCGCCCCGCAGATGACGACGGCGGCGACGGTGTCGTCGGCCAGCACCTCCGCCATCCGCTCGCCGAGGGCGGCGCGCATCGCGAAGCTGAGGCCGTTGACGGGGGGGTTATCGAGACGCAGCAGCGCGACGTCGCCGCGGCGTTCCAGCGCGATCGAACCGGGCATTGCGTGATCCTCCGGGCCGGCGTCGACCCCGGCCGAGCTTGCGGGCGGTCCGGGAGCCCGCGGCGAAGAGTCCGGCGTTCGATCCGTGGCAACACGCAGGGTCGCGAGGTGCGCGGGGCCGGCCCGCTCGAACCGCCCGACGGGCGATCTCGAAACCGGCAGACTATCATGTTTCCGTGGCGCCGAAGGCGCCGATGGGCGGACCAGGATGACGCGAAACCGGCTGTTCTTGCCACCTTGTATCGTCGCCCTCGGGGTGGTTGCGCTGCTTGCGGCGTTCGCGGCCGACGCGACCGCGCAGGACGCCGCGTCGGACCGGGCGGCGCTCGAAGCACTGTACGACGCGACCGGCGGCGACGGCTGGACGAACCGCACCAACTGGAAGTCGGCCTCGGCGCTCGGAGACTGGCACGGCGTGACGACCGGCGCGGCCGGCCGCGTCACGGGACTGGACCTCCACCGGAACGGGCTGGCCGGCCCCCTCCCGCCCGCGCTCGGAACCCTGACCCGGCTCGAGTCGCTGGACCTGGGCAGAAACGGGTTGAGCGGCCCGATTCCCGCCGCGTTGGGAAGCCTGGTGAGCCTGGAGGAGCTCATCCTGTCCCGGAACGACTTCACGGGCCCGGTGCCGCCCGCCCTGGGCGGCCTCGTGGACCTCGAGCTGATCTCGCTCGGCTCGAACGCGCTGACCGGACCCATCCCCGACGGTCTGTCGAGCCTGACGAAAGTGAAGGAGCTGTATCTCTATGACAACCACCTGACCGGCCCGGTCCCGGCGCGGGTGGGGGAGCTGACCGGCCTCGAGACGCTCGTGCTGGCCTTCAACCCCTTGACCGGGACGCTGCCCGGGAGCCTGACGGGGCTGTCGCGCCTCACGGTTCTTGACATCGGCCAGACCGACGTGTGTGCGCCAGGCGACGACGGGTTTCGGGCGTGGCTGGCGGGGCTCGACGTCTTCTCGGGAGCCACGTGCAACGGCGCGCCCGAGGCCGTCGGCGCGATTCCGGCGCAGGCCTTGACCGAGCTCGGCCCGGCGAGCGGCGTGGCCATGGAGGGCTACTTCAGCGATCCGGACGACGATGAGCTGACCTACGCGGCCGTGTCCAGCCACGCCGGCGTCGTCACCGCCGCTGTGTCCGGCGACACCGTGTGGCTGGCTCCCGGGACGGCGGGTACGGCGACCGTGACGGTCACCGCGAGCGATCCGGACGGTCTGAGCGCCACCCAGGCGCTGGAGGTCACGACGGCCGCGTCGGCCGGCCCGCGAGGCGACCGCGAGGCGCTCGAGGCGCTCCATGACGCGACCGGGGGCGCGGACTGGACATTGAACCACAACTGGAAGACGGCGGCGCCGCTGGGCGAGTGGAGCGGCGTGACGACCGACGAGGACGGGCGGGTCACGAAGCTGACCCTTGTCGACAACGGCCTCGCCGGCGCGCTGCCGGCCGCGCTGGGAGGGCTCGGGAGGCTCGAGGAGCTGGACCTGCGCAGGAACGCGCTGACCGGCCCGATCCCGGTGGCTCTGGGCGATCTGCCGCGTCTCGAGATGCTGAACCTCGAATCGAACGACCTGAGCGGTCCGATTCCCGACGCGCTGCAGCGCCTGTCGAGCCTCCGCCGGCTGCACCTCTCCTGGAACGACCTGAGCGGTCCCATTCCGGCGTGGCTGGGGAACCGCGGGGGCCTGCGGACGTTGTATCTCCTCGGGAACGACTTGACCGGCCCGATCCCGAGCGAGCTGGGGCGCCTGGTCGAGCTGGAGGGACTGGGACTCTCCTGGAACGACCTGGACGGCGGCCCCTTCCCGGCGTGGTTGGCGGGCCTGACCCGGCTCCGTTGGCTGTACCTCTCCGGGCTCGAGCTGACCGGCCCGATTCCGCCCGGGCTGGGACGGCTGACCGATCTCCGACAACTGTACCTCGGATGGAACGAGCTGACGGGCCCGGTCCCGGGATGGCTCGGGGACCTGGGCGCTCTCGAGGAGCTCTCCCTCGCGGGGACCGCCCTCACCGGGCCCGTTCCGGACGCGTTACAGCGCCTGCAGAGCCTGGAGTCGCTCTACCTGAACCATGCCTGGGGCCTGTCGGGGCCGCTGCCGCCCGGCCTCCGGCGGCTGCCGGATCTCGCTGACCTGAACGTCTTCCTCAGCCAGTCCTGTGCGCCGGCCGACTGGGAGGACTGGCTGGCGGCGATCGATTTCGTCGGGCGGGTGTGCGGCGCGAGCCCGGAAGCGACGATCGACGTGGCCGTCGTGTACACGCCGGCCGCGCGCGCGGCGGCGGGCGGCCGGGCCGGGGTCGAGGCGGTGATCGACCTGATGGTCGCCGAGACCAACCAGGCCTTCGAGGCGAGCGGGGTCGGCCACCGCGTCGCGCTCGTGGCGCGGTCCGAGGTGGCGTACACCGAGTCCGGCGAGGCTCGCGTCGATCTCGTCCGCCTGGGGAACCCGGCCGACGGTCATCTGGACGAGGTGCACCCCCTCCGCGACGGGGTCGGGGCCGACCTCGTGCATCTGATCGTCGGCGGCGAGCTGGGCCGTATCGGCGACCTCAGGCTTTGCGGCATAGCCTTCATCAACGGCGCCTTCGGCCTGACCCGCCACGATTGCGGGGGACGGATCTTCGCGCACGAGCTGGGGCACAACCTGGGCCTCCGGCACGACCGCTATCAGGACCGGGACGCCGGGCTCGGCCTGACATCGAATCCGGCGTACGGCTACGTCAACCAGCGCGCGCTCGCGGAGGCCGGCGAGCGGTCTCATCGTTGGCGGACGATCATGGCCTACGGCACCCAGTGCGCTCACACCCATGCCATCTGCGGGCGGCTGCTCCGTTTCTCGAATCCGCGCCAGCGCCACGACGGCGACGCGTTGGGCGTCGCCTACGAGCCCGGCGCGTCGGACGTCACCGGCCCGGCCGATGCGGCCGCGGTCCTCGAGGCCACCGGTCCGGCGGTGGCGCGGTGGCGCGATCGCCCCGCCGAAGCCAACCAGCCCCCGACGGCGGGGACCCTGCCCGACCGGGAACTGATGCGGCACGACCGGCTCGACTTGGACCTGTCGACGGCGTTCGTCGATCCCGACGGCGACGCGCTGCGCTACGCCGTGTCGTCGTCGGCGCCGGAGGTGGTGACGGTCCTCGCGTCCGGCGCGCGTCTGACTCTGGCCGCGGTGGGCACGGGCGCCGCCACCATCCGGGTGACCGCGGTCGACCCCGGCGGCCTGAGCGCTTCCCAAGCCTTCGCGGTGACGGTGGCCCTCGGCCCGAACCTGCCGCCGGCGGCGGTGGGCGCCCTCCCGGACCGGACGCTGCAGGTGGGCGCCACGCTGGACCTGGACCTCTCGGCGGTGTTCGCGGACCCGGACCAGGATCCTCTGACCTTCGCTGCGTCGTCGTCGGCGCCGAGCGTGGTGGCGGTGCGCACGTCGGGCGCCCGCGTGACCCTGACCGCGGCGGCCCTCGGCACGGCCGCCATCCGGGTGTCCGCGACCGACCCCGCGGGCCAGAGCGCCGCGCGGTCGTTCACGGTGACGGTGACGCGGTCGGCACCGTTCACCGACGACCCGCTGCGGCCCGGGGAGACACCGGTGAGGGCCGTCCACTTCACGGAGCTGCGGACGCGCATCGACGGCCTGCGGCGTGCGGCGGGGCTGGGGCCGTTCGCGTGGACGGACCCGGTACTGACACCGGGGGAGACGTCGGTCCGGCTCGTGCACCTGCTGGAGCTGCGGGAGGCGCTGGCCGCGGCCTACGCGTCGGCGGGCCGGTCCGCGCCCGGCTGGACGGACGCGGCGCCGGCGGTGGGGACGACCCCGATCCGGGCCGCGCACGTGACGGAGCTGCGAGCCGCGGTGATGGCGCTGGAGTGAAAGAGGCGCGAGTGGGGAGAACACACGGCCCTGCCTGCGGCGGTGAGGGTTACTGGAATGAACTTCGCGTTCCGCGGCACGGACACACGGTCGAAGAGGCCCTCGCAGGGGACAACGGCGGTCGGCTGCCCGGGGCCGCGGAAGATGACGGTCCGAGCTTCCGTTCCGGGGCGCATCGCCGCGCTGACGGTTGCGGCGTTCCTGGCGGCGTTCGCGGCCGACGCGAGCGCGCAGGACGCCGCGTCGGACCGGGCGGCGCTCGAGGCGCTCTACGACGCCACCGGCGGCGACGGCTGGACGAACCGCACCAACTGGAAGACGGCGGCGGCGCTGCGCCACTGGCACGGCGTGACGACGGACGCCGACGGCCGGGTCACGGGGCTCGACCTCCACCGTAACGGGCTGGCCGGTCCGCTCCCGCCCGCGCTGGGAAGCCTGACGCGCCTCGAGTCGCTGGACCTCGGCTGGAACGCCCTCACCGGCCCGATCCCGGGCACGTTGGGGAGCCTGGCGAATCTCGAGCTGCTCATCCTCTCGCGCAACGACTTCACCGGTCCGATCCCCGGGGGCCTCGGCGGCCTGGCGGACCTCGAGTTGATCTCCCTCGGCTCGAACGCCCTGACCGGTCCCATCCCGGACGGCCTGTCGAGCCTGGCGAAGCTGACGGAGCTGTATCTCTACGACAACCACCTCACCGGCCCGGTCCCGGCGTGGGTGGGGGACCTGGCCGGCCTCGAGACGCTGGTGCTGGCCTTCAACCCCTTGAGCGGGGCGCTGCCCCGGCGTCTCATCGGACTGTCGCGCCTCTTGGAGCTGGACATCCGCGTGACCGATCTGTGCGCGCCCGTCGACGACGAGTTTCAGGCGTGGCTGGCGGGCATCGACGACTTCTCGGGAGCCGCCTGCAACGGCCCGCCCGAGGCCGTCGGCGCGGTCCCGGCGCAGGCGCTGACCGCGGGGGGCGCAACCGTCGCGGTGTCCATGGATGCCTGGTTCAGCGATCCGGACGGTGACAGGCTGACCTACGCGGCGGCATCCAGCGCCCCCGACGTCGTCACCGCCACGGTGTCCGGCGACATCGTGTGGCTCGCGCCGGGGACGACGGGGACGGCGACGGTGACGGTGACCGCGAGCGATCCGGACGGTCTGAGCGCCACCCAGACGATGTCGGTGACGACCGCGGCGTCGGCCGGCCCAGGGGGCGACCGCGAGGTGCTCGAGGTGCTCTACGATTCCACCGGCGGCGCGGACTGGACGCTCGCTGGGAACTGGAAGACATCGGCGCCGCTGGATGAATGGAGCGGCGTGACGACCGACGACGACGGGCGGGTCACGAGGTTGACCCTCGTCGGGACCGGCCTCGTCGGCGCAATACCGGCCGCGCTCGGAAGCCTCGCGAGGCTCGAAAGGCTGAACCTCGGCGGCAACGAGCTCTCCGGTCCGATCCCGGACGCGCTGGGGAACCTGGGGCGCCTCGAGGAGCTCGAACTCGGCGAGAACGACCTGACCGGCCCGATTCCGGCCGCGCTGCAGCGCCTGTCGGATCTCGAAGCGCTGACACTCTCCCGGAACCACCTGACCGGTCCCGTGCCGGCCTGGCTGGGAAGCCTCGTCGGGTTGGAGCGGCTGTTTCTGAGCAGCAACGACTTGACCGGGCCGATCCCGAGCGAGCTGCAGAACCTGGCCGACCTGGAAGAGCTCGATCTCTCCCGGAACGAGCTGACCGGCCCCGTGCCCGCGTGGCTGGGGAACCTGTCGCGGCTCCGGCGGCTGCATCTGTCCGGGCTCAGGCTGACCGGCCCCGTCCCGGCCGAGCTCGGAACGCGACGAAGCCTCTCGACGCTGGACCTGTCCTACAACTGGGGGCTGTCGGGACCGCTCCCGAGCGCTCTCGAAGCGGGGCCCGCGAACCTGAACGTCATCGTCAGCCGCTTGTGCGCACCGGCGGAATGGCTGAGCCGGCTGAAGAGAATCCGGTTCAGCGGTCGGCTGTGCGACGAGGACCCGGACGTGACCATCGACGTGGCCGTCGTGCATACGCCGGCCGCACGCGAGGCGATGGGCGGGGCCGACGCGACCGCGGCCGCCGTCGACCTCATGGTCGCCGAGGCCAACCAGGCCTACGCGGCCGGCGGGCTGCGACAACGGCTGGTGCTGGTTGGCCGGACGGAGGTGCAGTACGACGAGACGGGCGACTCGTCGCTCGATCTCGGGCGGCTCGCCGACTCGTCGGACGGCCACATGGACGAGGCGCACGTCCTGCGTGGCCAGGTCGGGGCCGACCTCGTGCACCTCATCGTCGATGCCGACAAGGCCGACGTCGGCGGCATCGCCTTTCTCAACGGAGCCTTCAGCCTCGCCGTCCATCTCGGCGGCGGGGCGGTCTTCGCCCACGAGCTGGGCCACAACATGGGGCTCCTGCACGACCGGTACGCCCAGCGCGGGGGACGGTCGCATCCGGCGTACGGCTACGTGAACCCGGCGGGCGCCGCCGCGGGCGCCGCACGGTCCAGCCGCTGGCGCACGCTGATGGCCTACAACGCCCAGTGCGGCGGCGTCCACGCCCTCTGCCCGTGGCTGCTCCGATTCTCGAATCCGCGCCAGCGCTTCCGCGGCGTTCCCCTGGGCGTTCCCTTCACCGACGGCGGCACGTCGGGCCTGTCGGGTCCGGCCGACGCGGCCGCGGTGCTCGAGACCACCGGCCCGGCGGTGGCATGGTGGCGCGATCGCTTCCTCCATGCCAACCAGCCCCCGGTCGCGGCAGGGACCCTGCCGGACCGGGACCTGGTGCGGCACGACAGGCTCGACCTGGACCTGTCGGCGGCGTTCGTCGACCCCGACGGCGACCCGCTGCGCTACGCGGTGTCGTCGTCCGCGCCCGGAGTCGTGACGGTGCTCGTGGCGGGGGTCCGCGCCACGCTGACGGCGGTGGGTACGGGCGTGGCGACGATCCGGCTGACCGCGGTCGATCCCGGCGGCCTGAGCGCCACCCGGTCGTTCGCGGTGAGGGCGACCATCGGCGCGAACCTGCCGCCCACGGTGGCGGGCGCCCTCCCGGACCGGACCCTCCAGGTCGGCACCACGCTGGACGTGGACCTGTCGGCGGCGTTCACCGACCCGGACCAGGACCCACTGGTCTTCGCGGCGTCGTCGTCGGCGCCGAGCGTGGTGGCGGTGCGGGCCGCGGGGCCTCGCGTGACCTTGACCGCGGCGGCCCTCGGCGCGGCCGCGATCCGGGTGTCGGCGGCCGACGCCGCGGGACAGAGCGCCGCGCAGTCGTTCACGGTGACCGTCACGCGGACGGCGCCGTTCACCGACGACCCGTTGCGGCCCGGGGTGACGCCGGTGCGGGCCGTCCACTTCACGGAGCTGCGGACGCGCATCGACGGTGTGCGGCGAGGAGCGGGGCTGGAGGCGTTCCCGTGGACGGACCCGGTGCTGACGCCGGGGGAGACGCCGGTCCGGCTCGCACACCTGCGGGAGCTGCGGGAGGCGCTGGCCGCGGCCTACGCGGCGGCGGGCCGGTCCGCGCCCGGCTGGACGGACGCGGCGCCGGCGGTGGGGGCGACCCCGATCCTGGCCGCGCACCTGACCGAGCTGCGGGCCGCGGTGATGGCGCTGGAGTGAGGACCCGCGCGCGGCCGGCGACCCCACGCCACACCGCTCGGCTTTGTCCGGGCTGGCCGTCGGCGTATCCCGCCGGCTGGTATGCTGACGGGGACACGGGGGACAGCATGCCTATCGACAGACGCGTTCGGGCGTCGTTGGCCGCGCGGGGGATCGCCGCCGCGCTCACGCTCATCCTGACCGCCGCCGGCGCGGCCGCCCAGACGCCGGCGGCGGACCGGGCCGAGCGGCATCGGGTGCCGGCCGACTTCATGAGCTTCCAGGGCGCGGGGTGGCTCGAGCGGGCCGAGCGCGAGGTGGAGGAGCGGCCGGAGGCGGTGCTCGACGCCATGGGCCTCGAGCCGGGCGACGTGGTCGCCGACGTCGGCTGCGGGTCGGGCTACTACGCCCGCCGCGTCGCCGGCCGGGTGGCGCCGGGCGGGCGCGTCTACTGCGTCGACATCCAGCCCGAGATGCTCGACATCATGCGCGAGCTGGCCGAGCGCGACGGGGTGACGGGCATCGTCCCGGTGCTGAGCGAGCCCGACGACCTGGGGCTTCCCGCCGGCTCCGTGGACTGGATCGTCCTCGCCGACGTCTACCACGAGATGTCCGACCCCGAGACGATGCTCGCGGACATGCGCGCGGCCCTCGCCCCCGGCGGCCGCGTCGCCCTCCTGGAGTACCGGATAGAGGACGGCACCGGCGACAACCTGAAATCCGACCACGCGATGTCCGTCCGGCAGGTCCTCGCCGAGTGGCTGCCGGCCGGCTTCGCCCTCGTCGACCTGCACGAGTTCCTGCCCGGGCAGCACTTCTTAATCCTCAAGGCGGCGGGAGACGACTCGGTCGCCGGCGACCCGGTCCGGAACCTCGATCTGGCGGAGGCGCTCGCCGAGGGCCTGGTCGAGGCCGAGGCGCGGGGGGCGGGGGAGACCGGCGTCACCGTCCGCATCCGCAACCTCTCGGGCGGGCGGCTCGTGGTGACGATGCCGGTCGGGGTGTCGTTCCCCGCCGCCGCCGGGCGGCGCGACATGGTCTCGCGGCGCGACGCCGTCGTCCGGCTGTTCGACGGCGAGTGGCACGACTGGGCGGTGCGCTCGGTGGGGCGCCAGCCGGACCGGCCGGCGGCGGGACCCGGCGACGGCCTGCGCATCGAGGCCCCGGAGAGCCTCGGGGTCCTCGAAGAGCTGATGTACGCGATGCAGGTCGGCACCTACCGGGTGTCGAACTCCCCGCTGCTCTACATTCCCCGCACCCACGGCGTCGAGCAGGCGGCGGTGTGGATTGCCGAAGCCGACCTCCGCTACGACGACATCGCCCTCGCCCTGCGGGACGAGCGCATGCCCGCGTAGTACGCGGTGGCGTTCGCGCTCGTCTACTGCGACCTCGCGGGCATCGACGTCCGGTCGCGCCGCATCTGGGCCGACCGCGAGCGCGTCTTCGGACCGCTCCGCGATCAGGGGCTGAACGTGTGGTATCGAATCAAGACGCGCTGACCGCGGGCGTCCGGATCGGGTCGACGGGGTGGTCCCGCGGGCCTTCTCCGTTCCGGGTTGCGCGCGCGGGCACCACGCCGTGTCGACGGATCGGCCGATCGAGTCGGAGCCGCCGGGTCAGGGCGCCGCGAGGGTCTCCGACCGCACCGTCAGATCCTCCACGCGGTCGCGGTCCACGGCGACGCCGAGGCCGGGGCGGTCGCGCGGCACCGTCACCATGCCGGCCGCGTCCATCGTCCACTCGGGGCTCACGATGTCCGACTGCCAGTAGCGGGCGCTGGGGCTGAGGTCGCCGGGCAGCACGAAGTTGGGCAGCGAGGCGAGAGCCACGTTGCAGGCGCGGCCCACGCCGCTCTCGAGCATGCCGCCGCACCACACGGGGACGCCGGCGGCGGCGCAGCGGTCGTGGATGGCCCGGGCAGCGGCGAACCCGCCGACCCGGCCCGGCTTGATGTTGACGATGCGGCCGCTGCCCAGCTCGAGCATGTCGTCGACGCGGTCGAGGCTCGTGATCGACTCGTCGAGGCATACCGGCGTGGACAGCCGCCGCTGCAGGGCGGCGTGGCGCACGAGGTCGTCGCGCCCCAGTGGCTGCTCGATCATCATCAGGCCGAAGCGGTCGAACCCGGCGAGGTGGTCGAAGTCGGCCGTCGTGTAGGCGCTGTTGGCGTCGGCCATCAGCGGCGCCCCGCCGCCCACCGCCTCGCGCACCGCGGCCAGGTACGCGACGTCGGCCCCCGGCTGCACCTTGATCTTCGCCTTCCGGTAGCCTTGGGCGAGGGCGCGGCGCACCACTTCGACGAGCCGCTCCGGGTTGTCCTGGATGCCGATGGAGATGCCCGTCGCGATCTGCGGGCGCGTTCCGCCGAGGAGGGCGGCCAGGCTCACGCGCGCGCGCTCGGCCGCGAGGACCCACACCCCCATCTCGACCGCCGCCTTCGCCATGTAGTGGCCGCGCACCGCCGCCTCGAGTCGCGGATGCAGGGCCTCGGGGCCGGCGAGCTGCTCGCCGAGGGCGAGGGGGCCGACCCACTCGCGGATGGCCAGCCACGCGGTGTCGATGGTCTCGGGCGAGAAGTAGGGGCGCTCGCCGGCCACGCACTCCGACCACGCGACGGTCCCGTCGGCGTCGCGGGTCTCGAGGAGGAGGATGCGGCGGAGGTCGGCGGTGCCCGACGAGATGCGGAACGGCTCGACGAGGGCCATCCGGATCTCGCGCAGGGTGATGGACTGCAGTCGGATGCTCACGCGGGGTTCACCCTTCCCGGCGGCCGGGTATCGAGAGCCGGCATCGAAGTTGGCGTCCGGCCGCGGTTCGACGCGCGCGCCGTCGCCGCCGTGTCTCGACGAGATGCAGCCACCTTCCCCTCGCCGCGAAGGCCGGATCGAGGTCGGCTGCGGTTCGAACGCTCACGCCGTCGCCGCCGTGTTCACGAGATAGAACCATCTTCCCGTCGCCGCATCCTGGTCGAGGCCCGCGATGCCGGGATTGTCGAGGCGGTCGCCGAAGACGCGGCGCAGATGCTGCTGCCAGCGCCTCGCGTCGTCGGGGGCGGCCGCCTTCAAGTGCTCGATGTCGGCCGGCAGCTCCACGCGCAGCCACCGCGCGCGGGGCAGCGGGGTGGGCTCGCCGCCGGCCGACGGCGCGGTGACGACGGGGGCGGTCCGCGCCTCCTCGGGCGCCTCGGCGGGCTCGCCGTCCAGGATGCGCTCCACCGCCGGGTCGCGCAGCCGCCACTCGACGATCAGCCGGTCCGTGGCGAGCCCGCGGTGCAGCACGCTGCCGGTGTCGCCATACATGTCCGGCACGTACTCGACGGGCATCGCGCCGAGCTCCACGAGGTTGAGGCGGGCGTTGCGCGCCACCAGGGGATCGAACGACCAGCAGGCGCGCTCCACCCCGTCGGCCAGCAGTTGCCGGCGCTGGTGGAGCTTGAGCCGCCGCCCCAGGCCGCGCCCCCGGGCCTCGGGCCGCACCGCCAGCATGTCCGACCAGTGGGCGGCGCCGCCGCCGCGCACCCCGCTGATGCCGAACACGAACCCCACGAGCCGACCGTCGGGCGCGAAGGCGCCCGCCGCCACCGCCCCCACCCGCTGGCTCACCTGCAGGATGGTGGCCGGCACCACGTCCACGAAATCGCGGCCCCAGGTGTCCCGCTGCAGCTCCACGCACGCCTCGCAGTCCGTGCGGCTGCTCAGGGGGCGGATGATGACGTCGTCGGCCGGCACGCGCGTTAGGATAACGGAGATCCGAATGCACCGGCTGTCCGCTGCGGCCGCCGCGGGCGGCGCGGCGGCGCGGGGCCGGGGTGTGTTTGAAGGCGGCGTGCATTGATCCGTATATGAATCATGTGGCATGCTCTGGGCATGAAACCGGTACAGGTCACGTTCGACGATGCCCTGCTCGACAGGCTCGATCGCCATCCGACGGTCCGGGCGCGAGGGCGCTCCGCAGTGCTCCGGGAGGCTGCCGCCGAGTATCTGAGAAAGAAGGATGCGGAGGAGATCGACCGCCGCTACCGGGCCGGCTACCGCGATGGCGGGGCGGCGCCCGACGCCCCGGGCATCGATGACGAGCTCGACGGTTGGGCCGCCGAGGGCGCATGGCCGGAGATCTGAGGGGCGGACCCCGTCGCGGCGAGATCTGGCGCTATCGGTTCAAGGCGCCCGACAAGTACCGTCCGGTTGTCGTTCTGACGCGGCAGAGCGTGCTCCCCTTGTTGAGCACCGCGATGGTCGCGCCCATCACGTCGACCATCCGGGGGCTGCCGAGCGAGGTGATACTCGGTGTCGCCGAGGGCCTGAAGCACGACTCGGCGGTCAACCTCGACAACGTGCAGACCGTCGAGCAGCGGCTGCTTCAGCGGTACGTCGGGTCCGTGCCCGAAGCCACGATGCGGGAGATCTGCCGCGCCCTCGCCGTGGCGACGGGCTGTTCATGACGCCGCGACCGGCGGCGCGACCGCACGTCTCGGCGGCGCGCGGTCCCGTGACGGTGGTGACTCCCATGCAGACCCGAATACCGGCCCGCCAATCGTCGCCTGACGGCTCCGTCCGGCGCCCAACCGACCCTCCAGGAGTCCGCGCCGCTCCCGGGCACACGCTCCGGGTCCTGCTGCCCGTCCTGATGCTGACCGCCGTCTCGGCCGGGCTTTCCCAGGAGCGGGAGGCGCACGAGTCGCGCCCCAACATCGTGCTCGTCATGACCGACGACCAGGGCTGGGCCCAGGTCGGGTTCCACGGCGACCCGGTGCTGCGGACGCCGCATCTCGACCGCCTCGCGGGCGAGAGCGTGGAGATGACCCGCTTCTACGTCTCACCGGTGTGCGCGCCGACGCGCGCCGCCCTCCTGACCGGGCGCTACAACTACCGCACCGGCGTCGTCGACACCTACATCGGGCGGGCGATGATGGAGCCCGGCGAGGTCACCGTCGCCGAGATGCTGCGCGGCGCCGGCTACCGCACCGGCATCTTCGGCAAGTGGCACCTCGGCGACAACTATCCCCTCCGCGCCGCCGACCAGGGGTTCGAGGAGTCGGTCGTGCACCGGGGCGGGGGCATCGGGCAGCCGTCCGATCCGTCGGGCTCGGACTATTTCGACCCGATCCTGTTCCACAACGGCGAGCAGAAGCAGTACCCGGGCTACGTCACCGACGTCTTCTTCGGCGAGGCGCTACGCTGGATCGGCGACGGCGGCGGCGCGCCGTTCTTCGCCTACGTCCCGACCAACGCACCGCACTCGCCGTACCTCGTGCCCGACGCCTACCGCGAGCCGTACGCCGCGCAGGGCCTCTCCGATCGGGACGCTCGCATCTACGGCATGATCACGAACATCGACGACAACGTGGGCCGGCTGCTCGCGCATCTCGACGCGCACGATCTGGCCCGCGACACCCTCGTCGTCTTCATGACCGACAACGGGCCGACGACGCGCCTGTACCACGCCGGCCTGCGGGCGCGGAAGGGCAGCGTCTACGAGAACGGCATCCGCGTGCCGTTCGTGGTCCGCTGGCCCGGGCGGCTCGCCCCGCGCAGCGTCGACACCGTGGGCGCGCACATCGACCTCGCGCCGACCCTGCTCGCCGCGGCCGGGGTCTCCCCGCCGTCCGGAATCGCCTTCGACGGGCTGAGCCTCCTGCCCCTGTGGGAAGGCAGTGACGTGGAGTGGCCGGCGCGGAGCTACGTCGTGCAGTCGCATCGCGGCGACGCCCCCACGCCGTACCGCGCCTTCGCGGTCATCGGCCCGCGCTACAAGCTGGTGCAGGCCCTCAGCTTCGGCCAACCGGCCCCGCCCGAGGCGCCGTTCGAGCTCTACGATCTGCTGGAGGATCCCGGCGAGACGGTCGACCTCGCGGCCGAGCGCCCGGACGTCGTCGAGCGGCTGACCGCCGCCTACGGCCGCTGGTTCGAGGACGTGTCGGCGACGCGCGGCTACCACCCCGTACGGTTCGCGATAGGCAGCGACCGGCAGCCGCGCGTGACCCTCACCCGCCAGGACTGGAGGATGGTCTCGACCCCGGACGGCTGGGGCCGGGACCAGCCGGTGCTCGGGGTGTGGGAGGTCGACTCGCGCTCGGCGGGGCCGTACGACGTCACCGTCACCTTCGCGGCGCCGGCCGCGGCCGACGGCGCCGCCCGCATCGCGTTCCGCGGGTTCGAGCGCTCGATGCCGGTCGCCGCGGGCACCGGGCAGGTCCGGTTCGAGGAGGTCCGGCTGGAGACGGGTCCGGGCGCGTTCGAGGCCAGCCTCGCGACGGCCGACGGGGGGCCGCGCGGGGCCTGGCACGTGGACGTCGTGCGCCGGTGAGGGAAGCGCGGGCCATTGCCGGCTCGGCGCGTCCTTGGCCGGCCGGACGCGGAAGCCGCCGCGGCGAGATCGCCGCGGTGCGCGCGCATTGACGGGTGCGGACGGCCGATAGCGAGGGCGTGGCCGACGCGGGGGCGGCATCGCCCCGGAAACCCCCGGAGATCGCTATTCCCACCGAGACGGGGGCGTTCGCTGCGGGGGGACGGCGTGGAGAGCGTGGTGCAGTGAGACGTTCGCGATTGTCTTGGAGCTTCGGCCGGCGATCTCGACCGCGTCGGTCGTGGGCAGCGCGCCTGCGCAGGCTCTGCCTCACCCTCGGTTTCCTCGGTCTCGCCGTCCCGCTGCTCGCCGTGGTGATCTTGCGCTGGCTCCCGCCGCCGACCACCGCGTTCATGGTGCGAAGCGCCTACGCCGACACGGCCGGTTGGGCCGGGGCGGGCTACCGTTGGACCCCCTGGGAGGACATCGCCCCCCACGCGGCCCTCGCGGTCATCGCGTCCGAGGACCAGCGCTTCCCCCGCCACCGCGGCTTCGATGTCGACGCCATCCGCTCCGCCCTCGAGGAGGCCCGGCAGGGTGAGCGCCTGCGCGGCGCGAGCACCATCTCGCAGCAGACGGCCAAGAACCTCTTCCTGTGGCCCGGCCGCAGCTGGGTCCGCAAGGGGCTGGAAGCGTGGCTCACGGTGCTCGTCGAGCTCTGCTGGAGCAAGCAGCGCATCCTCGAGGTCTACCTGAACGTGGCCGAGTTCGGCGACGGCCTCTTCGGCATCACCGCCGCGAGCGAGCGCTTCTTCGGCAAGCGCCCCGCCGACCTCGGCCCCGACGAGGCGGCGCGCCTCGCCGCCGTCCTCCCGAACCCCAAGTGGCTGCGCGCCGACGATCCGTCTCCCTACGTCCGCACCCGCGAGGCGTGGATCCGCGAGCAGATGGACGCCCTCGGGGGCGTGGCGCTCGTCGAGTCGCTCGCCGCCAGGTGAGCGGGTCGTCGTGGGGCAAGAGACCATCTGCCGCTCCTTGCGCGGCTTCCGTCGCGGGGCGTTGGTTGACGGATGGCGTCTTGCGGATATACAAATGTATCTACCCTGGCGATGGGCGCCGGGTCGAAACGGGGGGCCGCATGGAGGCACGCATCGGGAAGTGGGGCAACAGCCTGGCTCTGAGGATTCCGCAATCCGTCGCCGCCCGGGTGGGCATCACGTTGAACGCGGCGGTCGAGCTCACGCCGCGCGGCGAGGAACTAGTCGTCTCGCTGCTGCGGCGGCCGGGCACGGAGTTGGATGATCTGCTGGCCGGCGTGACCGAGGACAATCTCCACGACGAGGTCGAAACCGGTCCCTCGGTCGGTGGCGAGGCATGGTGACGTCGCCCTCTCGTGTTCCCCAACGGGGAGACGCGGTCTGGATCGACTTCGACCCGCAGGCCGGAAGGGAGCAGGCCGGACGTCGTCCCGCCGTCGTGCTGTCGCCGGCCGCGTACAACGGCAAGGTCGGACTCGCACTGCTCTGTCCGGTCACCAGGCAGGTCAAGGGCTACCCGTTCGAGGTCGGTATTCCGGACGGACTGCCCGTCGCCGGCGTCATCCTCGCGGACCAGGTGAAGAGCCTGGACTGGCGCAGGCGCAACGCGACGCTGATCGCGGCACTGCCGCGCGAAACGGTTGCCGCGGTCCTGCGCAGGGTCAACGCGCTGCTGATGCTGGAGAGAACGTGACGGCATTCGACATGACGACCGCGGACGGAGCCGCGAAGCCGAGCGCCGGCTCGACCAGAACACCTGCCCAGCGCCGCGGCAGACGAGATGAGGCACCGCTGATGCCGGGTGCAACGTCTTCGCCGCGGCGACACGCGGGCTCCTTGGCATTGAACGCGGCGTGACAGCCCCTTGGACGAGGTACACAACCGTTGACTGCGTGTTGTCGTTGTTGTTGGATGTTGTGGGTATTGGCGGCCGCGGCTGCCGCCGGTGATGCGGCCGCGCAGGGAAGCGTAGCGTCGGATCGGGCGGCACTCGAGGCGCTCTACGACGCGACGGGCGGCGCGGGCTGGACGGACGGCACGAACTGGAAGACGTCGGCGCCAACTGGCAGTTGGCACGGCGTGACCACGAACGCGTCCGGCCGGGTCACGGAATTGAGACTCGGCGACAATGGCCTGACCGGTTCGATTCCCGAGAACTCTCGAAGACTTGGCGAACCTGTTCTTCCTGAACCTCTCCCGCAACGAGTTGACCGGTTCCGTCCCCGCGTGGTTCGGGAACATGTCCAGCCTCCTGGCGCTGTACGCAGCGGCCGGCAGGTCGGCCCCACGGTGGACGGACGCATCGCCGGTGGTGGGCACGACCCCGATCAGGGCGGTGCATGTGATGGAGCTGCGTGCTGCCTTGGTGGCGCTCGAATAGGGCGCTGCCCGGCACAGCATGTGCAGGCGCGCCGGCATGGAGTCACCGGCTATCGCTATCGGGCGCCTGGCCGGGGCGCTCGCCGGCGCGCACCCGCTGCAGTGCGACCCGGCCCCGCGGCGACAGCTCGTAGCCGACGGGCAGGCTGACCGTAAGGCCGAGGTTCTTGAGCTTGCGCACCTGCGGCTTCAGCCAGTCCTTCTCGCAACCCAGTTGCCGGGCCAGCGTGCGGGCGGCGACCCCGGGGGCGGCCTCGATCTCGGCCAGCACGCGCAGCGTCCATGGGCCTGTCGACGCCCTCGCGTCGAGCCGCTCCAGCCGACGCAGGAGATCATCGGTCTCCGCTTCCGAGAGCTCGTCCCGCCGCCGGAGCGCGATGCGCGGGTCCGCGCCCGCGTACTCGACGGCGACGCGGTAGAGCTGTCCTCCGCGCGAGCCGAGATCCTCCAGCAGCGCCGCCCGCGAGGCGTCTCCCGCCGCCGCCGCGTCCGCGGCGGAGACGTCCGATTCCTCGACCGCGGCGATCTCTACGATGCGGAGCACCCCGAGGGCGGTGCGCAGGCTGCCTCCGGTGCGGACCGTCGGCCTGCGCCAGCGGCGGAACACGAGGGAGACGTCTCCCCGCACGATGCGCTCGAGCGCGGCGGTCCTCAGCAGCACCTCGTCTCCTCGGTCTTCGGCCCTCACGTTCCTCGATCAGCGCGGCGACGATGGCGCCGGTTCCGAGCGCGTCATGGATCCTCGGTTGGCGCGGCGACGATGGCGGCGTCTCCGAGCGCGTCAGCCCTCCTCGGTCAGGGCGGCGACGATGGCGCCGGCCCTGAGCGCGTCCGGCGTGGTGAGGCAGGTCGGCGTGGCCACGTCGTCGCGGGTCAGGACCAGCAACTGGCGATCGTGATCCACTTCCACGTCGATGATCTTGCCGATCGGAAACGAGGTCACGCCCTGGTGGACCAGCGCCACCCGGCGGCTCGTCACCACGAGCGTGCCCTCCTTGTCGATCACGTAGCCGCGCACCTTGTAGCGTTGTCCGTCCCGCGAGAACGACCGCAGCACGCGGCGCTTCAGCAGCCGTCCCTCGCTCTCCAGGTGGCACTTCTCGCGGCTCGTGAGCTTGACTGTGGAGTCGACCACCGGGAGGTCGCCGTCGCGAATTGCCCGAAGCTCCCGCAGCCGGTCGAGGAGCGACAGCTCGTCCGCGAGCTCCTCGTCGGTCAGCTCGAAGGCGGTCCGCACCCGGTCGAGCGCCTGCTCCTCCGCCTCGGTGAGGTCGTGGTCGCTCACCGCTTCGACGTGCGCCCGCGAGTACACGTCGAGCCGCGCGCGGCGCCGGAACGCGGGATCGAGGCCGACGAGTCCGTCCACCTCGGCGAGCCGCTCCAGGGCCCGCGGTTCCTCCGCGCCGTTCGCGGCCGCTTCCTCCAACAGGGCGAGGTACGCCCGCTGCTCGAAGTAGCGGGCGTCGGCGGGGGTGAGCCGCGGGTCGCGGCGTGCCGCGTCGATGGCGTCCCTCTCGCCGTCGGTGATCGGACCGGCGGCGGCGACGCGCCCATCGAGCAGACGGCCGTACGCGTCACCGGCCGTCCTTCGCTTCCCGCGCCGCACGCCGAGGGCGACGAGGGTGGCGAAGACCGCGGCCGCGACCACCGCGGGGAAGGGCGACGGCAGCAGCAGCCCGGCCCCGACCGCGGCCAGGGCGAGCCACCCGTAGTTCGGCGGGGCCTCCCGGACCGGCGCGGCCATCGCGTCGGCCGCCTGTTCCTGCTCCCGGAGCGCGCCGTAGGTGGCGCCGGTGTCCTCGGTCAGCTCGATGACGGGTCCGCGGGCCGCCGGCGCGACCGACGCAGGGGCAACGGGCTCGGGCGGGGCGAGACCATCCGCGCCGGCGGGCGCGCCCTGCCGTCGCCGGCCGCCTCCGAACGACTTCCGGTAGTAGACGCCGCCGCGCCCCCCGTGCACGTAGGCGCGCCCTTGCGAAGACAGGCCGGCGCGGGCCCCGGTCACCCCGACAGAGGCGCCGATGCCGCTCTTCGAGAGATTGAACCGGATCGGCCCGGCGCGAAACGACTTCCTGAGATAGAAACCCAAGTCCCGATTCTCCGGGCCGCTACCACCCCGCGTCCGGTCGCGGGTCGGTCAGAGGAGCTTCTCCAGATAGCGGACGTCGCGGAACCCGCCCGCGAGTCTCACGTGCCTCCTGGCGGTGCCGACCACCTCGAAACCGAGGCTGCCGTAGAAGCGCAGCGCCCGCCGGTTGTCCGCCAGGACCTGAATGGCGATCTTCCCGTAGCCCCGCGCGCGGGCGAAAGCGAGGGATGCCTCGGCGAGCCGCGGCCCGATGCCGCGTCCGCGAAGATCCGCCCGCATCCAGGTGCCGACCGTCGCCACGTGACGCATCGAGTCGGTGTAGCGCGCCGACGCGTCCGGTTCGATGCTCTGAATGCCGGCGACCTCGCCGTCCACCTCGGCGACGAACAACGCGCTGCGGTCGCACAACCCGGCGATGAAGGCCCGTTCCTCCTCCACGGTGAAGGGGCGGGTCAGGGCGGTGTGTTCGCCCTCCGCGATTACCGAGTTGAGCACCGACGCGACCGCCGCCGCGTCGTCCGGCCCGGCCTTCCTGACGACAGGTTCCATGTCTTCCCCGCGCCTGTCTACGCTGGCGCCGGGCTCACCACGAGCCCTGCCCGGGCGGCCCCGTCACGCTCCAGAGCACCACCGCCGCGGCGGCGACGTGCTGCACCATGAGGATGGCCACGGCCGGAACCGTGGCGCCGGGGAACCCCTCGGCCGCGCCTTCGGTGAGCAGCCAGAGATCGGGCAGCAGCGAGAGGAGCAGGGCGGCGACGACGATCCGTCGGAACAGCGGGATCGGGCGCGCCGACAGCCGGCCGACGGCGACGGCGACCCCCAGCCCGGCCGCGACGCCGACCACGGTCAGGAACACCGTCGGCCCCGCCATCGCCAGCGGTTCGAACTCGGGCGGTACGTCGAAGACCGCGAGCCCCGCCGCCCTTACGACGAGATTCGCTGCGACGGCTCCGAGGATCGTCCGCAGCCAGACCGCCCACGCCCGAGGTCCCGCCGTCGCCAGTCTGTCCGTGCCCATGGGTTTCATTCTCCCTCTTGCGTGGTCCGTGTCCGGAAACCGTCTTGCTCGTGCGCTCTCGGCTTCACGGCCCCCGACGGGAATCGCTCGGTGGGAATCGCCCGGTTCTCCGCCGGGACGTTCGTACCTGCTCCAACTCTCGAACGAACCGCGATTCATGCGGCAGCCGTTCAATGGCCTTGCCGCGTGCTCATGGCTCGTCGACGGTCGTCGGATCTGAGGCATTGCGGGTGGCGACGCCGCGGCTCGAGCCTGCGGGAGCCGGCTCGGCGATCGCCGGTGCGGATCCGATTGCCGCCCGTCCGATCGGACACTTGCTCGCGCCATTCTAGGGCGCAGCCGTCCGCAGGACCTCGAAGGACTCGACCCGCAGCCGTCCGGAGCCGTCGGGCGGGGCGTTCCAGTGTCCGCTCACCTGCGCCAGCCCGTCGCCGGCCTCGGTTTCCAGGGCCGCCGTCCCGGCCGGGGCGAGCGGAAGCGCGAAGTCGGACGAGAGCGCGAGGGCGGGCGCGCCGTTCGCGCTGGTGACATGTCCGACGGCGGTGACGGCCACGCCGTCGGGGATGAAGCCGGCGTTGCGCACGGTGTCCCACACCTCCGCGAGAACCAGGCGGCGGCCGGGCTCGACGGTCAGGACGATGCGCCCGTCGTCGGGTTGGACCTCGACGCCGGTGACGTGGTCCAGCCGGCCGAGCCGCCGTTCCAGTCCCAGGGCGCACGAGGGGCACGTCAGCTCGACCGAGACGGCCACCTGCACCATGCCGGGCGCGACCGGCGGCTGCGTGATCGCGGCGGCCCCTAGGCTCACCGGGAGCAGGCCGAGCAGCACCGCGGCCAGGGTCGATTGCGGCGTCGCGATTCCGGTGGATTCGACCGATCGAGGAGGATTGCGCGTCGCCGTCGCCATCGTCTGCCTCCGTGGGTCGGGGCGGGGGCACCCCGCCACCATGGCACCAATGATACAGGCCGGCGGCCGCCGACCCGGACACGGCCCGGGACGCTCGGGCCGACGTGTCGGGCGCGGTCATGACGATGCGGTGATGCAGATGGTGTATGATCATGCATCATGCGTACGACCATCACTCTCGACGAGCGACTGCTTGCGCAACTGAAGCGGCGGGCCGCGGAGTCGGGCACCTCGGTCAGCCGGCTCATCGAGCGGGCGGTACGGTTGTCGATCCGTAGCCCGGTCTCGACGGCCGAGGAAGAGAGGTTCGAGCTGATCACTTTCGGAGCCGGAGGACGGTTCTCTCGCCACAACATCGACAAGGCGTCCGCCCTTCTGGAAGCGGAAGACCTGGAACGGTACGGACCGGGTGACTAGCCATGCAGTTGCCCGACGTCAACGTCCTGATCTACGCGCATCGGGAAGACGCGCCGGAGCACGCGCGTTACGCCGCCTGGCTGCGGGGGATGACCGCCTCCCCCGAGCCCTTTGCCGTGTCGGAGATCGTGCTGGCCGGCTTCATGCGCCTCGTGACCAACAAGAGGATCTTCGGACCGCCGACGCCGATGGAGACCGCGATCAGGTTCTGCCAGCGGCTTGCGGCATTGCCGCGGGCGGTGATGGTGCGGCCGACGCCTCGGCACTGGGAGGTCTTCGTCGACCTTTGCCGGAAGATCGAGGGCCCCCTGGTGTCGGACGCGTACCTGGCCGCCCTCGCGATCGACCACGGGTGCGAGCTGATCACGACCGACAGCGACTTCGCGCGCTTCCCGGGCCTGCGCTGGCGGCACCCGCTCAGCGCCTGATCCGGCTCGTTCACGCGGGATTCACCCTGCGGCGCGCGTCGTCCGCGCCAGGAGTCTGCGCCGTAGAACGGTGCGGACTCCTGGCAGGGTTGGTTGGGTGCCCAGCGGAGCCGTAGGCGACGATGGGCGGGCCAGCCTCTGGCCATCGTCATGCTGCCATCGGAGCGACGTTCTTCCCGAGTCACGGTGCTTCCCGCCCCGACCGCCCCACGCGTGCGTGCGGTCGTCCCGGGAGTCGGGCTCGCCGTCGCGCTCGCCGTCGCCCCGGTTGCGGCGGCACCGGCGGATGCGCCCCGCCCCGGGGCGGGCTCGGCGGCGGGCTCGGGGCAGGCAGGTGCGGCCGATGCCGCGGCCGGATGCGCCCCTGCCCTCGCCCTCGGCGACGTGGGCATCGCCGCCGGCGGCCAGTTCCGGCTCATGGGCAACCGGTCTAATTTCGGCTTCCACGACCGGACGGCCGGACCGGATGAGGCCCCGAACACCATCGGCAACCAGCGGTTCCGCACGTGGATCAACGTCCACGACCGCACATCGTGCCGCTACGGCGGCTATACCCAGATCGAGATCGGCCACCTGGACCTGGGGAGCGGACTCGAGTTCCCCAAGACGTTCGGGCCCGGCGGCGACCGGGTCGGGGTGGAGATGCGGCGCGGGTTCCTCTGGTTCCGGCCGGCGGAGGGGGCGCTGATTCGGGCGGGCGTGCTGCCCTGGGAGGACCGCTTCGGCGAGCGGCCGACCTTCGCCGATCCGCTGTGGTCGATCAGCCGGCCCGGGACGGGCCGGGCGCCGCTGGCGAACTCGGACTGGGAGTTCAGCGTGTCGGGCGTCACGCTGGAGGCCTCCGCGGGCGACACGTGGCAGTACGCGCTCGGCGCCCTCTTGCTCGACCGCGACGTGCGGCCGGGAGGCGGACAGGACGGGTCGTGGCTGCTGACGGCCGACCTCGATCGGGAGATCGGCTCGTCGCTGTGGGGGGCGAGCGTCTACTACCTGCGCGACGACGCCGGCTACTCCTACGGCGGGTTCGGCGGCCCGGCGGCGGGAGGCGCGGCGGTCGAGCGCAGCCGCGACCTCTGGGTCGGCGGTCGCGGCCACCTCGAGCACGGCGGCGGGTCGACCGGGGTCTTCCTCATCCTGAACACGGGCGAGGTTCCCGCCCTGGGCTGGAGCCACACCGGCTGGTCGGCCAAGGTCGCCACGACGCTACCCGCCGGCCGCGGGGCCGCCCGCCTGCAGTGGCTGTACGCGACCGGCGACGACGTCGGCGACCCGAGCCGGTCGGGCGAGTTCCGGACCATCGCCCAGAGCGTGCGGGACAACCTCGGGGCGCAGTCGTACTGGAGCCTGCTGGGCCTGACGTCGCCCCGCGGGTCCTCGGACGTGAACGACCTCGGCATCGGGCTCCAGAACGGCGGGCGGGGCCTGCTGACGCTGCAGGCGGGCTACGAGCACCCCCTGGCCGACCGGTGGACCGCGTATCTCGCGGCCGGCTGGCTGCGCTCGGACGCCCCGCACCCGGCGAACGGGTCGACGGCCATCGGCACCGAGCTGCTGGCGGAGGCGCGCTGGGGGATGGGCGCGATGATGGCCCTCGAGCTCGGTGCCTCGGTGCTGCTCGCCGGCGACTACTTCAAGCCGGCCGCGGCCGTTCCCGCCCCCGCCGCCCTCCACCAGGTCTACAGCCGCTGGCAGCTCGAGTTCTGACGCTCCCGGCGCCGTCAGAAGCTGATCACCAGCGCGGTCCGGAAGATGGTGTCGAGGCGGTCCTTGCGAATCCGGCTCGCGCCGAGGGTGACGGCGGCGCCGCCGTCGGCCACCGTCTCGAAGAGCTCGTCGCCGCTGCCCGGCACGCCGTCGGGGTCGATCACCGCGACGCGGGCGATAACCGCCACGTCCTCGGGGGCCGGCTCGTGCTCGTACAGCCACTGCAGGCCGACCCGGAGGGCGAGGTGGGTGCCGAGGGCCGCGCTCAGGGCGTGGGTCATGTTGAACGAGTAGTCGGAGGCGGCGGTCAGGTTGACGTTGGCGGTGAGCTCGTTCTCGTACACGGTCGACCCGCCGAACCGGTGGCGGTAGTCCCAGCCGAGGCGGGCGCCGGCGAAGCGGGGGTCCTTGCCGGGGTCCGCGGTCTCCTCGGCCCGGTTGGTGTAGCTGGCCGCGTAGCTGGTCGAGAAGCGCACGGTGTCGTTGTCGCTCCAGACGTTGCCCACGCCCGCGAACGCGGTGTAGCGGTTGAGGATGCCGGCGTCGCTGTTGCGGTCCCAGCCGCCGCCGGCGTTCCAGAAGAACCGCTCGCTGACGTCCATCTCGTAGCGTCCCGAGGCCAGGTAGTTCTCGAGCTCGGCATCCACGCGGGGCCGGACGAGGCGGGTCTCGGGATCCTCGGGGGCGCCGGCGATGGGGAAGCGCAGGCCCGGGCTCACGAGGAGGAACCGGTCGCCGGCGGTGCCCGAGCGGATGCCGCTCGCCCGGATCTGGAGCCGGGACCCTTCGCCGACGTGGCGGACGGTGTCGCCGAACCCGAACGTCCGGGCCGTCGAGTTGCCGCCGGTGAGGGCGAGGCTCAGCTCGGTCTCGTTGGTCCAGCCGGGGGCCGTCTCTGCCTCGTCCTGCGCGAGGGCCGGCGCGGCGGCCCCGAGGCCGTGGACGGCGACGAGCAGCAGGGCGACCGGCGCGGATGGCAGCAGCGATTCGATGCGACGGCGTTCGGGCTTCTCCGGACCTGGTCCGCCAATCATCGCCTGCGCCTCTCCCCGGGCCCCGGCCGACCTTCGAGGGGGAGCGCCGCCGTGCGCGAGTCGGCGCTGGTCCACGGCGCGGGCTTCCGGGCACCGGTGCTCCGAGCCGATCCCGGGTTGGTTCGCGCATTCCCGGTGGAAAGGAGATGAGGGCGCCATGACGACGACGTCGCGGGCGGGCGGTGCTCGACTGGTGGAACCAACCGGGGAAGCTCGAGGGCGGTCCCGGTGTGGTCTCGAGGAAACCGGGTGTTCTCCATACTGATATCATTACAGGTTGCACTTTGCGTCCGCGCCGCGAACGGCGGGCGCGCCATCGTACGCATGCATCGCTTTCCGAACCCTGAGCGCGACGCCTCGAAGCCGCGTCGCGGCGCCCCCGCCGTCCCCGTGCTCCTCGCGCTGACGATGCTCGCGTCCTCGGGGTGCTCGTTGCGGACGATGGCGGTCAACGCCGTGGTGCCGGTGCTCGCCGACCCGGCCGTCTATCTGTCCGAGGAAGACCCCGAGCTGGTGCGCGAGTCGCTGCCGTTCCTGCTCAAGACCCTCGAGTCGATCATCCTGACGGAGCCGGAGCAGGACCAGGCGCTCGTCTCCGCCTGCTCCGGGTTCACCCTCTACGGCAACGCTTTCCTGCAGGTCGACGCCGACAACGCGAGCTGGGACGGCGAGTACGACCGCGAGATCGAGTTGCGCGACCGTACGTGGAAGCTCTACGTGCGTGCCCGCGACTATTGCCTGCGCAGCCTCGAGCTGAGGCACGCGGGCATCGGGGGCGACCTGCGGGAAGACCCCGTGGCGGCCCTGGCCGTGACCGAGGCCGAGGACGTCGAGGTCCTGTTCTACCTGAGCGCGGCGTGGGGGCTGGCCATCTCGAACGCCCTCGACCAGCCGGACCTCGTCGCGGACCTGCCGGTGGTGCGGGCGCTCCTCGAGCGGGCCCTCGAGCTCGACGAGGACTACGGGCAGGGCTCGATTCACGCCGCCCTCATCACCGTCGAGTCGCTGCCGCCGCAGCTCGGCGGATCGCCGGAGCGGGCCCGCGAGCACTTCGAGCGGGCGGTCGAGCTGTCGGACGGGCTCGACGCGGGTTCCTACGTGACCCTCGCCCTCGGCGTCTCGGTGCCGGAGGAGGACCGGGCCGAGTTCGAGGACCTGCTGAACCGGGCCCTGGCCATCGACCCGGACGAGGACACCAGCCGCCGCCTGCTGAACGTGGTGAGCCAGAGGCGGGCGCGCCTGCTGCTCGACCGCGTCGACGACCTGTTCTTCGAGTGAGGAGTTCGATTGGGGGGAAACGGCGCCGCCTCCCGCGAGGAGGCGCCGCGCCCTGTAGGATCGGTTGGACGGACGACGGGGGCCGCATGTCGTGCCGCGCCGTCCGGTCGGAAGGAGAACCGTCAGATGAAATCGCGATCCCTGGTCGTCACCGTCGTCCTGGCGGCGTTGCTGGCGGCGCCGGCGGCGCTCCTGGCCCAGCGCGGGACCCGCATCCAGCTCGGGTCGATCCTGCCCGCCAACTCCATCTGGGACCGCTCCTTGAAGGAGATGGCGGTCGAGTGGCGGGACCAGACCGACGGCCGGGTGCAGCTCCGCGTGCAGAGCGGGGCGTTCCGCGACGAGGCGGCGCTGGCCCGCCGCCTGCGGCGCGGCCGCCCGCAGGCCGCCGTCTTCGGATTGCCCGGCGACATCCACGAGGCGTTCAGCGTCCTCAACATCCCGTTCTTCTTCGAGTCGGACGAGGAGGTCTTCCACGTCGTCGAGGCGCTCACGCCCACCTTCGAGCGCATTCTCGCCGACGAGGGGATGGTCCTGCTGAACTGGGGCCACGCGGGCTGGGCGCACTTCTTCACCGAGGATCGGGTCGAGAGCCTCGACGACCTGCGGGGGACGAAGGTGTTCACGGCGGCCGGCGACGACCGGATGCTGCAGTGGTACAAGGAGAACGGGTTCGACCCCCAGCCGCTGGCCGTCACCGACGTGCTGCTCGGCCTGAACACCGGGCTCATCAACGCCCATCCGAGCCCGCCCTACGTGGCCCTCCTGTTCCAGTGGTTCGACCAGACCCCGTTCATGCTCGACGTGCCCCTCGCCCCGGTGCTGGGGATCACGGTGATGGCCGAGCGCACCTGGAGCCGCATCGATCCCGGCGACCAGGAGGTGCTGCTGGCGTCGGCGAAGCGGCTCGAGGAGCAGTTGCTGCTCGACGTGGCCGCGCAGGAGCGCGAGTCCATCGAGGAGATGAAGCGGCGCGGCCTCAACGTGGTCGAGATCGACGACGCCGGCAAGGCGGCCTTCCGCGCCGTCGCGGCCGAGATGACCGCGTCGTGGCGGGGGGACCTGATTCCCGCCGACGTCTACGACATGGCCATCGAGGCGCGGGACCGCTTCCGGGCCGGCCGCTGACGGCGTCCCGGGACTGCGATCCTCATGGCTGGTGACAGCGCCCCCGCCGCCTCGCTCCCGGCGCCGGTGGTCCGGGCCCTCGGCGGGGCCGAGCAGGCCGTCGCCAACCTCGCGCTGGCCGCGATGGTGGTGCTGCCGCTGGCCGAGATCGTGGTCCGGCCGCTCGTCGCCGGCGGCATCCCCGGCTCGATTTCGTTCGTCCAGCACTTCACCCTCTGGGTCGGCTTTCTCGGCGCCGCCCTCGCCGCCCGCGACGGCAAGCTGATCGCCCTCGCGACGGCGACGTTCATCCCCGACGGGCGGGTCCGCGACGCCACCCGGGTGTTCGCGGCCGGCGTCGGCGCCGCGGTGTCGATGATGCTCGCGGCCGGGGCCTGGGACCTGATGATGCTGGACCGCGAGGACGGCACCATCATCGCGGCGGGGGTGCCGGTGTGGGTCGCGCAGCTCGTCCTGCCCGTCTCCTTCGCGGCCATCGCGGCGCGGCTCGTCTGGCGGGCGTCGCCGGCGTGGGCGGGGCGGGCGGCGGCGGGGCTCGGCATCGTCGTCGGGCTCTGGTTCGGCCTCTCCGAGGGCATCCTCGCCGACCTGCCGCGCTGGCCGTTGATTTCCCTGGTGCTCGCCGCGGCGGTGCTCGGGGCGCCGATCTTCACGGTGCTGGGCGGGGCGGCGGTGCTGCTGTACCTGGGGGACGGCAACCTCCCGGTGCTCGTCACCATCGAGACGTACTCGCTCGCGGTGCAGCCGCACCTGCCGGCGATACCGCTGTTCACCCTGGCCGGGTTCATCCTCGCCCAGGGGAAGGCGTCGGAGCGGCTGCTGCGGGTGTTCCGGGCCGGGGTGGGGTGGATTCCCGGCGGCACCGCCATCGTCTGCGTCCTCCTGTGCGCGTTCTTCACGGTGTTCACCGGGGGCTCCGGGGTCACCATCCTCGCCCTCGGCGGCCTGCTGTTCCCGGCCCTCCTCAAGGACGGCTACCGGGACCGGTTCTCGCTGGGCCTGCTTACCGCGTCGGGGTCGCTGGGCCTGCTCTTCCCCCCGGCGATGCCCCTCATCCTGTACGCGATCGTCGCGCAGGTCGCGCCGAACGACCTGTTCGTGGCGGGCCTCCTGCCGGGGCTGCTGCTGGTCGGGCTGACCGCGGCCTGGGGCATGCGCGAGGGCATGGTCACCGGGGCCGGCCGGCACGACTTCGGGTGGCCCGAGCTGCGGGCCGCGCTGTGGCGCGCGAAGTGGGAGCTGACCATCCCCTTCGTGGTCCTCGGGGTGCTTTTCAGCGGCTTCGCCACCCTCGTCGAGACCGCCGCCTTCACCGCGCTCTACGCCGCCGTCGTCCAGGGGCTGATTCACCGCGACTTCCCGCTCGGCCGCGGGCTCTACACGGCGTTCAGCGAGTGCGTGGTGCTCGTGGGCGGGGTGCTGATCATCCTGGGGGTCGCGGTCGGCTTCACCGCCTACCTGAACGACGCCGAGGTGCCGTACCTGATCGTCGAGTGGGCCGACGAGCACATCGGGTCGCGGCTCGTCTTCCTGCTCGCCCTGAACGTGTTCCTGCTGCTCGTGGGATGCCTGATGGACATCTTCTCGGCCATCTTCGTGGTGGTGCCGCTGGTGGTGCCGGTGGCCGAGCAGTTCGACGTCGACCTGCTGCACCTGGGCATCATCTTCATCGCGAACCTCGAGCTCGGGTTCCTGACGCCGCCGGTGGGGCTGAACCTGTTCCTGGCCTCGTACCGGTTCGATCGCCCCCTGCTCGAGGTCTACCGCGCCTCGCTGCCGCTGCTGCTCATCCTGGGGCTGGGGGTCCTCATCATCACCTACGTCCCGTGGCTGACCCTGGGGCTCGTCGAATGGCTGCGGTAGCAGCCCGCCCGTGGACCGAGCGCCGCACCGGTCGAACGAGCCGGGGCGCGCCCGGCGGGCTCCCGGCGCCGGGACCGTCGCCCTGTGGCCCCGCCCGCCGCCCGGCCGGCCCCGCGGGAGCCTGCGTTGTGCGGCCCAGGCTCGCGGCGGACTCCGCCATTCGTGGAAGGACAGCGTGAACGACCCGGTCCTGGCGCTGCTGCGCGACCTGGTGGCCATCGACTCCGTCAACCCGGCGCTGTCGCCCGGAGGCGCCGGCGAGGCGGCCGTCGCCGATCACGTGGCAGCGGTGATGCGGCGGGCCGGGCTCGACGTGGCCGTGGCCGAGGCCGCGCCCGGCCGGCCCAACGTGGTCGGGGTGGTCGAAGGCCGGTCGCCGGGGCGCACGTTGATGCTCTGCGGGCACCTCGACACCGTCGGGGTCGAGGGGATGCGCGATCCGTTCACGCCGGTGGTGCGCGACGGACGTCTCTACGGCCGCGGCGCCCAGGACATGAAGAGCGGCGTTGCCGCCATGATCGACGCGGCGGCCCGGCTCGCCCTCCGCGGCGGGTTGCCGGCGGGCCGGGTAGTGGTGGCGGCGGTCGCCGACGAGGAGCACGCCAGCTTGGGCGCAGACGCCCTCGTGCGCGACCACGCCGCCGACGGCGCGGTGGTGACGGAGCCGACGGACCTGCGCCTGGCGACGTGCCACAAGGGGTTCGAGTGGGTCGAGGTCGAGACGCGCGGCCGGGCCGCCCACGGGAGCCGCCCCGCCGACGGACGCGATGCCATCCTGCGCATGGGCCGGGTCCTCGCGCGGCTCGCGGCCGTCGACGCCGGTCTGGCCGCGGGGCCGTCGCACCCCCTGCTGGGGCCGGCGTCGCTCCACGCCTCGACCATCGCGGGGGGCCGCGAGCTCAGCGTCTATCCCGACCGGTGCCGCCTGTCGTTCGAGCGCCGGACCCTGCTGGGAGAGCCGCCGGACGCCGGCCTCGCCGAGGCCCGGGCCATCCTCGAAGCCCTGGCCCGGGACGACCCCGAGTTCGAGGGCTCGGCCCGCCCGCTCTTCACGCGTTCCCCGCACGAGCTCGCCGCCGACCACCCCTTGTGCCGGGCGCTGGCCCGCGTGCTGGAACGGCGGGGCGAGTCGGCCGAGCCCACCGGCATGTCGTTCTGGACCGATGCGGCGATCCTCGGCGGGGCGGGGACCCCGTCGGTGCTGTTCGGACCCCGGGGGGCGGGCCTGCACAGCCGCGAGGAGTACGTGGAGGTCGATTCCGTGCTCACGTGCCGCGATGTCCTGATCGACCTGGCGCGCGACTTCTGCTGACGCCGCGACCGCGGTCGAGCCGAGCTGCTCGCGGCCTGCGCCTCGGGCCAGCCCGCCGGTCGTGGCCGGTGGCCCCGTTTCCCGCGAGCCCGCCGTGCCCAATCCGCCGCGTTCCGCGACTTGGGTCAGTGCGTCAGCCGGGAGCCGCCGCGGTCGTGCAACAGGTGGTCGAGGGTACGCGCGTAGTAGCGGAGGATGTGGCGGTTGCGCACGCGGTAGCGGTCGCCGTCGACGGCGATGACGCCCCGGGTGACGAGGGGCTCGGTGGCCTCGTCGACGGCGTCGCGGCCGCATTCCACGGCGAGGTTGGCGGGCACGTGGCGGAGGGCGTCGAGGAGCTGGTCGATGCGGTCCTCGAGGTCGCGCCGGCGCGTGGACGGCCGCAGGGCGGCGGCCACGAGGGCGGTCGGCAGCACCTTGTAGAGCCGGCCGACGGCGTCGCGGGTACGGCGGGTCAGGGCCACGAGATCGCGGCGCGAGTCGGGGTCGACGGCGGCCAGGGGGATGGGCTGCCCGAAGGTGACGAACGCGCGCGTCCGGTAGCCCACCGCGAAGTTCACCATCTCGGCCACTTCCGTCGTGAAGAGGCGCTGGCGCCGCTTGACCCGCTGGCGGGCCAGCGTCTGGTCCTCGAGCACGAGGTCGTAGGCAATCCCCACCGGCACGATCACCACGTCCGGGCGCCGGGCCTGAAGGACCGCCTGCAGCAGCCCCGTCTTCAGCGCCTTGAACTCGCCGTTGTAGCTGCGACCGCCCTCCGGGTAGAGGAACAGGTCGTGCCGGTGCACGAGCTCCGCCACGTACGCCCGTAGCGTGGCGAGGTAGGCGGGGTCGCGGGAGTTCCGGCGGATGGGGACGGCGCCGGTGACGTAGCGGTTCAGCAGCCCCATGGCCCCGTTGAACAGGTTGATGCCGGCGGTGATCACGGGGGGCCGGATGCCGTGGTCGTCGAGCACGACGAGCTCGACGAGGTAGTCCATGTGGCTCTTGTGGTTCGAGGCGTAGACGATGCGGTGCGACCGGGCGGCGGCCTGTGCCCGCTCGACGTGCTCGGCGCGCGGCTGTATCTTGCGGAGAATCGGGTACAGGGGGTGCTTCAGGGCGCGATACACCTGGTATCGCTGGGTCGTCCTGAGCTCCTTGAGGTAGGCGGCAATCCGCTCCTGCGCCTCGTGGGGACTCAGCCTCGTGCCGCCGCGGAGGTACCGCGCCACCTCCTCCCGCGACAGCACGGCCTGGGTAATCTCGTCGTCCACTCTGGAAACTATATCACCGGCCGGCCGGCGGGACGGGCGGGTCGAAGGCCGGCCGGGGCGGCGGTCCGGGTCGTGGAACGGCGCGGACTCCCGGAGGGTCGGTTGGGCGCCAGGCGGAGCCGCGGGCGACGATTGGCCTATCGCGGCGCCATGACGAAAGCCGGGCGCGACAGGCGCACCGTCAGCCTCGATCCCGCCGGCAGCACCGCCGGCTCCGCTTCTCCGTTCAGGGCGGCGGCGGTGCCTCCCGCGGCGCCGATCGAGCCCCCGATGGCGGCGCCGCGCTCACCCCCGAAGATCGCGCCGAGAATGGAGCCGGCGACCGCCGCGCCGCCGATCTTGGCGACGCTGTCGCCGCCCGGCGACTTGCCCTCCCGGTAGATGGTCTCGGTGGACAGCCCGACCTCGGCGCCGTCGTCCATCAGCAGGGTGTGGAACCGCACCCCGAGCCGGGATGCCGAGCGGAGCCGGCCGCCGGCCTCGACGAGGACCACCGACCCCCGCAGCCGCGTGCCGGAGGGAATCGCCACCCGGTCGCCGACCTGCACGTCGCGGATGACCCGGGCCTCGACCGGATCCTCGATCCTGGCGTTGCGGGTGGAGACGGCGGAGTCGAGCTGGATCCCGATCACCGAGTCGACGGCAACCTCCAGCTCGTCGAACGACGGCCAGGGATCGGACGTGACGACGGGACTGGCGCTCCGGGGGGCGGGGAGGCCGGTGCCGGCCTGCGGCGGGCGCTGCGGCTCGGCCTGCGGCGCCGCGAGCGGCTCCAGGCCCCGCCCCGGGTCCGGCGCGGGGGGCGGCTCGTCGACCCGGACCCATCCCTCGACCACGGGGAGGTCGCCGGTCGGACCGGGCGCCGGTTCACCCGCGGCGCGCGCGCGGTCGCCGGTCTGGCGATTCCGCTCCGGCGCCACGTTCGCGACCGGTTCGGGTTCGGGCCCCGGTTCGGGTTCGGGCTCCGCCGGCGTCGCCGGCAGAGCAGCCGGCCTCGGCCGGGGGCGTGGAGCGGGTTCGGCCGGCCTGGCGTCGACCGCCGGCGCGCGGCGGGTCGAGGCGGCCGCGGCGGCCGGCCTCGGGGCCGGAGGCTCGGGCCGGGGCGCGGGGGAGGTCGACGCGCGCCGGGGCGCCGGCCGCGGTTCATCGGGCGGCGCGGTCGCCGCCGGCTCGACCTCGATCACCGTCTCGGCCGCGGCGTTCGCCGCCGCCGGCGTTTCCGCAACGGGCGACGCCTCGACGAGGGCGAGCGCGGGCTCGGTGGCCGTAGACGCGGGAGCGGGCCCGATGGCATGTCGCACGGCGAGGTAGGAACCGACACCCGCCGCCGCGACGGCGGCGATGGCGATGGCGGCTACCGCGACTATCGGTTTCGTCATCGGCGTGCGTCCTTTCTCTCTCTACGCGCATGATAAAGCAATTGTCGTGCCCGTTCGCCCGGAATCGCCGCCTCGAAGCGATGCCCGCGGTTCCTGCCCGTTGTATCGGGCGCGGGGGCCGTTTTCCTGCGGGAGGCGTCATCGGGGGGTGACAGTCGGCGGCGGAAAGGGGGACAGTGTGGGAGACTGGAAGCGTGCCCGCGGGTGAGCGACCGGACGCAATCGTCATCGGGGCCGGCATCATCGGCTGCGCCGTCGCCTGCGAGCTCGGCCGGCGCGGGGCGTCGGTGCGGGTTCTCGAGAGCCGGGCCGTCGGGGTCGGGGCGACGCAGGCGTCGGCCGGCATCCTGGCCCCGTACACCGAGGCGGATCGCCCGGGTCCCCTCCGCACCCTGTGTGCGGAGAGCCTCGGGCTGTGGGACGACTTCGTGGGCCGCACCGTCGCCGACAGCGGCCGGGACGTGCTCTACGCGCGGACCGGGACCCTCGAGGTGGTCACCGACGAGGCGTCGCTTCGCCGGCTGGAGCGGACCCGGGCCGCCCTCGACGCGACGGGCGTCGAATGCCGCCTGCTCACGGCGAGCGAGGCCCGGGCGGCGGAGCCGGCCCTGGGGGCGACAGTGGCCGGGGCCCTGCTGGTTCCGTCGCACGGGTTCGTGGGGGTGGGCGCGCTGACCGATGCGCTCCGGCGGGCCGGCGCGGCCCGGCACGGGGTCTCGTTCGTGACGGGCCGGCCGGCGCGCCGCGTGCGGGATCGTCCCGCGGGCGGGATGGAGGTCGAGACGGCGTCGGGGTCGCTGACCGGCGACACGGTCGTGCTCGCAGCGGGGAGCTGGTCGGGGGCGGTGGAGGTCGCCGGCGAGGCGGCACCGCCGGTGCGCCCGGTGCGCGGGCAACTGCTGCATCTGGCCTGGCTCGGGGACGCGTTGGCGCGGGTCCTCTGGTGCCCGGGCTGCTACGTGGTGCCGTGGCCCGACGGATCGATGCTGGTGGGGGCGACGGTCGAGGACGTGGGGTTCGACGAGCGCGCCACCGTCGCGGGCGTCGCGTCTCTCGTCGAGGCGGTCGCCGGCGTGCTTCCCGAGGCCCGCAACGCCGGGTTCGAGGCGGTTCGGGTGGGCCTGCGCCCCGCCACCCCGGACGATCTGCCGGTGGTGGGGCGCTCGACGTCGGCGCCCGGGCTCGTCTACGCGACGGGTCACTACCGGAACGGGGTGCTGCTGGCGCCGCTGACCGCCCGCCTCGTCGCGGACCTCGTGCTCGACGGCCGGGAGGACCCCCTGCTCGCCGCGGTCTCCCCCGCCCGGTTCGTCGCGGCGTGAGCGGGACTGCGGCGCCGGCCGCGGCGCCGGGCTCGGCCGGCGGTTTCGGACCGCGCGGCAGAAGTGATAATCTCTCGGCAGCGCCAAAGGCACAACGCCCGGCAGCCGTGCTGCGCGGCACCTCCCCCGGTTGCCCGGTCCGCCGAGGCCGGGCGCACGATATCGTTGCGTTCGTTGCGGAGCGAGACAGGATGGAACAGGTTCACTTTGCGACCCCGGTTCGCCGGTGGGCGGAGACTCGACGGCTCGACGCCTGGCTGACGCAGCCGCTCGGCGTCTTCCTGGCCTTCTCCGCGTTCATCGTGTACTCCACGTGGGCGGCGTTCCAGGGCGATCACTACCACTTCGGGCCGTACCTCTCCCCGTTCTATTCGCCCGAGATCTTCGGAGACTCGCCGCACAGCTTCCTGGGGCCGAGGCCCGGCTGGTGGCCGGATCCGGTGCCCTTCTCGCCGGCGTTCCTGATCCTGTGGGCGCCGGTCGGCTTCCGGCTGACCTGCTACTACTACCGGGGCGCCTACTACAAGGCGTTCTGGCACGACCCGCCGTCGTGCAGCGTGGGCGAGCCGCGATCGAGCTACTGGGGAGAGAACTCGTTCCCGCTGATCGTGCAGAACCTGCACCGCTACTTCCTCATCTTCGCGCTCGCGCTGCTGGTGTTCCTGAGCCTCGACGTCTGGAACGCCCTGTGGTTCGAGGACCCGGCGACCGGGGCCGTGTCTTTCGGCATCGGGGTCGGGACGCTCGTTCTCGCGACGAACGTCGTCCTGCTCGGCGGCTACACGCTGGGGTGCCACTCGCTTCGGCATCTCGTCGGGGGCCGGTGCGACCGGATCGCGGGTCTGCCGATCCGCCGTTCGACCTACGACTGCGTGAGCTGCCTGAACAGCCGGCACATGCTCTTCGCCTGGATGAGCCTGGTCTGGGTCGGCTTCTCCGACATCTACGTGCGGCTCTGCGCGATGGGCATCGTGACGGATCTCCGGCTCCTGTAGGAGCCTGCGCCGTGGAACGGCGCGGGTCCTGTCGGATGGGGTCGGGCGGGCAGCGGCGCCGCGAGCGCCCCAGATGAAGATTGCCGAATGGACAACGAATACCAATCCTTCGAATACGACGTGCTGGTGATCGGGGCCGGCGGGGCGGGGCTGCGGGCCGCGATCGAGGCGTCGGCGGCCGGGGTCTCGGTGGGGCTCGTCTGCAAGTCGCTCCTCGGCAAGGCGCACACGGTCATGGCCGAGGGGGGCCTCGCCGCGTCTCTCGCCAACGTGGACGACCGCGACGACTGGACCGTGCACTTCGCCGACACCATGCGCGGCGGTCAGTACCTGAACAGTTGGCGCATGGCCGAGCTGCACGCCAGGGAGGCCCCGGCGCGGGCGCGCGAGCTCGAGGCCTGGGGGGCGGTCTTCGACCGCACCAAGGACGGGCGCATCCTGCAGCGCAACTTCGGGGGGCACAAGTATCCCCGGCTCGCCCACGTCGGCGACCGGACCGGGCTCGAGATGATCCGGACCCTGCAGGACCACGGGGTCCACCAGGGCATCGACGTGCACATGGAGTGCACCGTCGTCGAGCTGCTGAAGGACGGCGACCGCGTCGTCGGGGTGTTCGGCTACGAGCGCGAGCGCGGCCGCTTCCAGGTGTTCATGGCCCGCGCGGTGGTGCTGGCCACCGGAGGCATCGGGCGCGCCTACAAGGTGACCAGCAACAGTTGGGAGTACACCGGCGACGGGCACGCCCTTGCGTACCGGGCCGGGGCCGAGCTGATGGACATGGAGTTCGTGCAGTTCCATCCCACCGGCATGGTGTGGCCGCCGAGCGTCCGCGGCATCCTCGTCACCGAGGGGGTGCGCGGCGAGGGCGGGGTGCTGCGCAACAGCGACGGGAAGCGGTTCATGTTCGACGACATCCCCGAGCTGTACCGGAGCTCGACCGCCACCGACGAAGAAGAGGGGTGGCGCTACACCCAGGGCGACAAGAAGGCAAACCGCCCTCCCGAGCTGCTGACCCGCGACCACGTGGCCCGCTGCATCGTGCGCGAGGTCAAGGAGGGCCGGGGCAGCCCCCACGGCGGCGTGTTCCTCGACATCGCGTGGATCAAGAAGCGGCTGCCGAACGGGGCCGAGCACATCCGCAAGAAGCTGCCGAGCATGTACCACCAGTTCAAGCAGCTCGCGGCCATCGACATCACCGAGGAGCCGATGGAGGTCGGCCCCACCACCCACTACGTGATGGGCGGGGTGCGCGTCGACCCCGACACCCAGATGTCGACGGTGCCCGGGCTGTTCGCGGCCGGCGAGTGCGCGGCGGGGCTGCACGGCGCGAACCGGCTCGGCGGCAACTCGCTCTCCGACCTCCTCGTCTTCGGCCAGCGCGCGGGCAAGTACGCGGCCGAGTTCGCGAAGGAGCAGACCCTGGCGAAGCCCGCGCAGGACCAGGTGGAGGCGGTGGCGCGCGAGGCCCTCGCGCCGTTCGAGCGCGCCGGCGGCGACGCCGAGGGGCCGTACCAGGTGCAGTACGACCTGCAGGACATGATGCAGTCGCAGGTCGGCATCGTGCGCACCGAGGAAGACATGCAGAAGGCCATCGACGCCTTCGAGGGGTTGCGCGCGCGCGCCGACCGGGTCGGGGTGCAGGGCAACCGCGAGTACAACGCGGGGTGGCACACCGCCCTCGACCTGCGCAACCTGCTGATGGTGTCGGAGGCGGTGGCGCGGTCGGCGATCCTCCGCAAGGAGAGCCGCGGCGCCCACTTCCGCGAGGACCACCTCGACAAGGACCCCGAGCAGGGCCGGCTGAACACCGTCATCCGGCGCGGCGACGAAGGCGGGATGCAGGTGACGCAGGAGCCGATCTCCGAGATCCGGGCGGACCTGCAGCAGATCATCGAAGACAACAAGTGACGGCGCGGCGCGGGCGCAACCGCGCGCGCCGGGCGGAGACAGCGTGATGAGCAGCGCGACATTCCGGATCTGGCGGGGCGACTCGGCCGGTGGGGAGTTCCAGGACTACACCACCGAGGTGTCGGAGGGCATGGTCGTCCTCGACGCGGTGCACCAGGTCCAGGCCGAGCAGGCCAACGACCTCGCCGTGCGCTGGAACTGCAAGGCGGGCAAGTGCGGCTCGTGCTCGGCCGAGGTCAACGGCAGCCCCAAGCTGATGTGCATGACCCGGCTCAACTCCCTGCCCCTCGATCAGCCGGTGACGATCGAGCCGATGCAGGCGTTTCCCACCGTGCGCGACCTCGTCACCGACGTGTCGTGGAACTACGAGGTCAAGAAGGCCATCAAGCCCTTCGCCCCGCGCGAGCCGGACGCGGCGGACGGCACGTGGCGGATGGAGCAGTACGACGTCGAGCGCGTGCAGGAGTTCCGCAAGTGCATCGAGTGCTTCCTGTGCCAGGACGTCTGCCACGTCCTCCGCGACCACCGTCTCCACGGCGAGTTCATCGGCCCCCGCTTCTTCGTCCACTCCGCCGCCCTCGAGATGCACCCCCTCGATACCGCCGACCGCACCACGGAGCTCGCCGACGACCACGGCGTCGGCTACTGCAACATCACCAAGTGCTGCACCAAGGTCTGCCCCGAGGAGATCACCATCACCGACAACGCGATCATTCCCTTGAAGGAGCGCGTCGTCGACAAGATGTACGACCCGCTGACGAAGCTGCTGCGGATGTTCCGGTCGTAGGGCCGGCCGGCGGCCCGAACCGTGAGCTCCGGCCTTCGCCCCGGGCGTCATGTCGCCTGCGGGGCGGCGCCGGCGATGCGGGGCCGGATCCGCCCGCGGCCGACCTCGACCCGGCCGGGTCGTTCATCGCCGACCGACGGATCACGACGCATGGCGACGGAGAGAGAGTTCCGCAGCACGTCGCACGGGGCCGAGACCGTGGTCTACCGCCGTGATTGCGTCGAGGGAATGCGGGAGCTGCTCGGGCCGGAATCTATCGACGTCGTCGTGACGTCACCCCCGTACAACCTGGGCGTCACCTACGGATCCTATGACGACACGGTGCCGCGGGACGAGTATCTGAGCTGGATGGCGGCCTGGGGCGAGGTCGTCGAAGGCGTGTTGAGCCGCGGCGGCTCGCTCTTTCTGAACGTCGCGGGCAAGCCTTCCGAGCCCTGGGGTCCGTTCGAGGTGCTCGAGCGCCTGCGGGAGCGCTTCGTGCTGCAGAACACCATCCACTGGATCAAGTCGATCGCGATCGATGCTGATCTCGTCGGCGCGGCGAGTGGTGTGAGCCAGAATCTTGCCGTCGGGCACTACAAGCCGATCAACAGCAAGCGGTACGTGAACGACTGTCACGAGTACATCTTCCACCTGACGAAGGCCGGTGACGTGGAGCTGGATCGACGGGCTATCGGCGTCGAGTACCAGGACAAGTCGAACGTCGCCAGATGGGAAGCGGCGAAGGGTGACCGGCGGTGTCGCGGCAATACGTGGTTCGTGCCTTACCGGACCATTCAGAGCCGCGACCGGGAGCGGCCCCACCCCGCGACGTTCCCGGTGCGGATACCGATGATGTGCATCCGGCTGCATGGCGTCCAGCGCGTGAGGCGGGTCCTCGATCCGTTCCTGGGGCTCGGGCACAGCGCGCTGGCGTGCAAGGCACTGGGGCTCGCGTTCGTGGGGTTCGAGCTGGATGCGGGCTACTTCGCGGATGCGTGCCGGTCGATCGAGGCGTTCGACCCGTCGGCGACGGTCGCGCGCGGAGCGAGTCAACCGGCGCTGTTCTGATCGGCGCCGGCCCTGCCGGGTGGCGGCTCTGCCGGGCCCGCGGAGTTCCGAGCCGGCCGAGCCCGAAGCCGGGCTCCCGCGCCGATGCCGCGCGCTCGAACAGCCGGCGCCTGCCTCGGCGGGGCGAGGCGGCCTGTGGTCGCCTGCTCCGTCGATTCGAGCGGCCGCAGCAGAACGGCCCCCGCAGGTCAACGCAGCAGGTCCGGGCCTCGGTGCGGCCGGTCTGCTGCCTGGAGTGCCGGTACCATCTGGCCGGTCTCCCAGCGCAGCTCGCGCGGTCTTGCGGCTGTCACGGATTGCCGCGCGGCTTCGCGTAGTCGCTCCCCGCCCATCACGTTGTGGTGGAAGTGTTCGTCGAGCCCGTTGACCGCGAACTCCCGGTCGATCTCGTCGGGCGCCATCGTGATGCGGCGGGTCAACCCACCCTTGGTCTCCGTCTCGACGACCGTGCACTGCTCCTCGGTCCGCACTGTCACTCGGCGGTACAACGCATCCTGCAGGGCCGCGGCGCCTTCCCGCCCCAGGGTGGCGGGATTCTCGCGCATGGCTGCCGGAACCCCGCCGAGCTGCTCGTCCGCGACCCTCTCGAACGTCGCGTTGCTCTTCTCCCAGGCGACGCAGATCGTCTCGGCCTCCAGCCGGCTCTTGCAGTTGATCGCGATGGCGAGCGCCTGAGGGTCGAGGCGCCGCGCCTTGATGACGTCGAACACGTCGCGGACAGGGCTGCGGGTGGCCCGCTCGAGCTTGCCGTGGAGGATCTGTGCCGTCGACAGCACCGTGAAGGGTTCTTCGTCGACAACCGCGGTGCGTTGGCCGCGGGCCGGGCAGGGTTCGAGTTGCGCCAAGTCCACTTGCCCGGTCCCGAAATCGATCTTCCACCGGCCGACGAGGTACTCGACCCTTCCGCCCAGTCGCTCCATCATCCGCTCGAAGTCCGCCCCCAGGCTCGACAGGCTCGCTCCCCGCGACACCGTCAGGTCGATGTCGAAGCTGTCTCGGTGCCGCCATCTCGCCGCCAGGGTCGTCCCGCCGCCCAGCCGGCACTCGTGCGGTCCACCGTGGAGCTCGGCCAGGCAGGCTGCGATCGGTTGTCTCACGGCGCGCCAAAGGCGTCCGCCGGTCGTGGCCAGCGTCAGTACTTCGTCGCCCACTGATTGAGCTCGCGAATTCGGTCCCCGCAGTCGAAGTCTGCCAGATGGAGTGCCCGCACCAGTTGGCGATCGGTGTACGCCCGTTCCGCCCAGGCCTCGAGGAGCTCCTGGAAGGTCGCTTCCCTCCCCCACATGTCGACGATCGCCTGCTGGCGCACCGTCGGGCGCGTCGCGCGGACCGCCTCGTAGAACTCCTCGGCGGTCGGCCGTCGTCTCCAGCCGGCGCAACTGCTCATGATCCGGCGGTGCACCGCGGCGGCGTGCCGGCCCGTCCCGGCCCCGGGCTCACACAGCCGCTGGAAGTCGCGCGGGGTCGCTTCCGCGTCGCTGAAGGCCTCCGGCGGCAGCAGCGTCGCCGGCGCCCACCGGTCTTCTTCCTCGCGGCGCCGCTCCGCTTCCTGCCGGACCCGGTTCGGGTCCGCGTATCCGATGTCTGCCTTGGTCCGCTTGCGGAGCTTCGTCATCCGTTCCTGTGGTCAGTGAATCACTCCCCGTGTTCGGAGTATGACACGCCGAACGTCACCTGGCGGCCCTCGAGGGGTCCGGGTCTCCTCTTGGGGCTCAACTCCCTCCCACTTTTGAACACGTTCCTTGCGCGGTTGAGCAGGCGGTTAATGACGCCGTCCTGCGGCTGGGTCTCCGCGGAATGCTCGGGACATTTGCGTCATGTGCCGCAGCGCCGTCACGCCGCCCGGGTGACGTCGGTGCCCGCGCGTCGGTTGATCCTCACGTACAGCTTCAGGAACAGCTCGACCGGGGCCAGCCGTATCGCCACCTCGCGGATGCCGCACGCGATGGGATTCATGGTGCGCATGACTCTCGCCGTCCGGCGTCCCTGGGCCACGAGGACAGCCGTCTTCGGGAGCCGCTCCCGTTCGTACGCCCGCAGGGCGTCCGCCACGTTCGCGCCTTCACCGAGGGCCTGCGCGAGGGTGACGGCGTCGACAATCGCCTGGGCCGCGCCCTGGCCGGTGTGCGGCAGCAGTGGATGCGCGGCGTCCCCGAGCAGCGTCACGACCCCTTCGCCCCAGCGCGGCAGGGGGTCGCGGTCGACCAGCTCGTCACAGCGCAGCTCGTCGGTGTCGGACGCGACGGCGCGGAAGGTCGCATCCATGCGCGGCGACATGTGCGCCACGATGGCGGCGGGATCCCGGGTATCGGACGGGACGATCTCGCGGGCGAGCGACAGAAACCAGTAGATCCCGGTGTCGCTGGCCCGGACGAGAAACGACTCCAGACCCCGACCGAGGTACATGATGGCCGACAGGTCGCCCAGATGATGCACGGCGTCGGAAGCGCCCCGCACCGCGACGATGCCGCACGCGTGCGGCGGCGGCTCCGAGGGATGGAGGGCGCGGCGGATGACGGACCCGACCCCGTCCGCCCCGATCAGCAGGTCACCCTCGGCAGTCTCGCCGGACACCGTGTGGATGGCGACCCGGTCGCCGTCCGCCCTGAACCCGGCGACTCTGCTCCCGAACGTGATCGCGTCCGGACCAAGTGCTTCGAGCAGGGCGCCGTACAGCGCCGAGCGAACGGTGACGACCATCGGACCGCCGAGCGTTGCCTCGGACGACGGCAACTCGGCCCGCTTCAGGACCGTGCCGTCCATGCGGCGGAGCTCGCCGCGCGTCGGCCGGAAGCCGCGCGCCAGAACGGCGTCGGCGACGCCCAGCCGTCGGAGCGCCGCGATGGCGTTGGGCGCCATGCCGAGCCCGAAGCCGAGCTCCCGCGCCGATGCCGCGCGCTCGAACAGCCGAACCTCCCAACCCGCTTGCCGGAGAGCGATGCCTGCCGACAGGCCGCCGATGCCGGCGCCGACGATGAGGGCGGTACGCTTCATCCGCAGGAAACCTCCAGACGAGAACAGGCCATTGCCGTCCGCGTGCTGGTGCCCGCCGACCTGTTCAGCGCGGTTCCAGGACGGAGAGACCGAGGTCCCGGAAGTCCGAGGTGTTCAGCGTCGCCAGGGCATAGCCGCGGCTCGTGGCCGTGCCGGCGATCTGGGAATCGGCCAGGCTCATCGGTGAGCCCGCGCGCCGCCGCTCGGCGCGCAGCCTCGCGCTCTCGGCGGCGGCCTGCACGTCGAACGGGACGACACGCTCCGAGAACCCGTCGACGATCTTCGAGAACGCGCGGCCCAGGCGCACCCGTTTCCGTCCGGCCGGGAGTATCTCTATTCCGAAGCGGATTTCGTCGACGGTGACGGCGGAGAGAAACAGGACCGACGGAGGGTGTCCGTCCAGCCAACGCATCACGCGCCCGTCCGGCTCGACGCGCATGGCTTCCGACAGCACGTTGGTGTCCAGAAGGATCATTCGGGATCGTCCCGGCCGTATTCGCTCGATGTGAAGTCGATCGGATCGTCGACCTCACGCGCCGGCAGGTCGAGATCGATGGCATCGTCGCCCATGATGCGGCGGATCATCGCGCCGGCCGGCTCCACGTCGACGACGGCGTCGGCCAGGATGCGACGCACGGTCTCTTCCACGGACAGGCCGTCGCGTTGCGCCCGCATCTTCAGCCGCCGAACGACCTCGCCGTCCACGCGGCGTACACTCAAGCTCGCCATGGCGCCGCCTCTCTGGTTCCCCCAGAATGCTAGCACGAGTCGATGAAGTGCTCGCAATCGACGAGGTCAGCGACGCTACCTGCCGGGCGAGCTGCCGGATGGTGATGGACGCCCATCTCGCGGCCCTGGCGCTGGAGCATGGCGCTTCGATTGCCACGACGGATCGCGACTTCACCCGTTTTCCGGGCGTCGAGATCGTGAATCCGATCGAAGCCGCGGGTGAGGACCGGCGCCGCTGAGCCGGTCGTGCCGCTGTTCGACGCGATTGCAGCGAACGCCTGGAAGTCAGGCTCCAGCCGTAGGTCCGGCCGCAACGTTACTGGCTGACGTCGGTCCCCGCGCGGCGATTGATGGTCGCCCACATCTTCACCAGGGGCTTGATCGGCGTCAGCCGCACGGCGACTTCGCGCAGCCGGCACGCCACCGGGTTCGTCGTGCCCATGATGCGCGCCGTCCGGCGCCCCTGGGCCACCAGGACCGCCGTCTTCTCGCGCCGGTCGCGCTCGTACGCCCGCAACGCGTCGCCGACGCTCGCGTTCTCGCTGAGCGCCTTCCCGAGCGCCACCCCGTCGACCACGGCCTGCGCCGCGCCCTGGCCGGTGTGCGGCAGCACCGGGTGGGCCGCGTCCCCGAGCAGGGTGACGACGTCCCTGCCCCAGAACGGTAGCGGGTCGCGGTCGACGAGCTCGTCGACGCGCATGTCGGTGGTCCCTGAGGTCACCGCGCGGAACGTCTCGTCGAACCGCGGCGCCACGTGCCTCAGAATCGCCGCCGGATCATCCCGCATGCCGGCCGGCAGCAACTCCTGCGCCAGCCCGAGCCCCCAGTAGACGCCGGTGTCGCTCGCCCGGGCCAGGAACGATTCCACCCCTCGCCCCATGTAGTGGATCCCGGACAGGCCGTCGAGGTGATCCACGGCACCGTGCGCCGCTGCACGTACCGCGATGAGGCCGCTCGACCGTGGCGGCGGCTCCGACGGATGAAGCGCACGCCGAATCACGGACCCTGCGCCGTCCGCACCGACCAGCAGGTCGCCCTCGGCGGCGTCCCCGTCCGCGGTCCGCAGGGTGACGCGGTCGCCCGCCACCGAGAACCCGGTCGCTTCGCAGTCGAGGGTGACCGCGTCCTCCCCCACCGCCTCCAGCAGGGCGCCGTGCACGGCCGGGCGCAACGCCACCACCGTCGGGCCGCCCATTACCTCCGGCGGGGGATAGTCCGCGCGCTTGAGGACGGTGCCGTCCATCCGCCGCGCCTCGCCCCGGGTCGGCACGACCCCGCGAGCCAGCACCACGTCGGCGACACCCAGCTCGCGCAGGGCCGCCATCGCGTTGGGGGCGACGAGCAGTGCGAAACCGAGCTCCCGCACCGACGCGGCGCGCTCGAAGACGCGGACGTTCCAGCCCGCCTTGCGGAGGGAGATGGCAGCCGACAGGCCGCCGATGCCGGCGCCGACGATGAGGGCTGTGCGCGTCATTTTCGCGGGGCCTACGCACCGGGGGGGATTCTACCAGCGGAGACCCAATCGCGGAGAACGAACACGAATACGTCGTTCCCGGTGCTTGGGCGCAGCTCCTGCGCCAGCTTGAGGAACCCTGAGCCGGTGCCGGTGGACCGTGACTCACGCGGTCCCGCGGGACCGAGACTGCACCGCTTTGCCCAGCTCATCGAGCGTGCCAGCCTCCGGAACGGGTACCCAAGCACCCTCGGCGCGCGAGTCGAGGGACGCCAGGCATCGCGTGGTAGCATGCGGTCATGTGCGGTGGCAGCCGGTCTCTCGTCCAGCGCCCTCGCATCCTCAGCGTGAACCGGCAGACACGCCGGCTGCACCAGGGAAGGCTTGAGCGCCTGTCGTGAGTACCGTCGTGACCGCGCCTGCTCCGCAAACGGGACCTCTGAGCGCCCCGGAACGGAATCGTCTCAGGCCCGAAGACCGCGCCGTTCACGACTGGTACCGCTTCGTTCTCTCGTTCCCGTCGCACCTCGTACGTGACTACCTCGGCGTGTTCGGGGTGGATCCGCGGCAGACGGTGCTGGATCCGTTCTGCGGCACCGGAACGACACTGGTCGAGTGCAAGAAGCTCGGCATCCCGAGCGTCGGGATCGAGCGCAACCCTATGGCTGGCTTCGCGAGCCGCACCAAACTGGACTGGAGCGTCGATCCGGGCGCGCTCGTCTCCCACGCCAAGGAAATCGCGGGGCTGGCGCTGGACCGACTCCAGCGTGAGGGAATCCACGACTTCGGGCCGGCTCCCCTGTTTCGGGCGGAGGACCCGCCAACCGCCGGCCTGCGGACGTTGCCGCCCGAGCGCCTCAGCCTGCTGCTGAAGAACTCGATCAGCCCGCTGCCGCTTCACAAGACGCTGCTGCTGCTGGACGCTCTGGAGCAGCATCGCGATGACGCGCTTTGCGCTCACGAGCGGCTCGCGCTCGCTTCCGCATTGGTCTCCGACATCGGCAACCTGCATTTCGGCCCGGAGGTCGGTGTCGGACGCGTTCGGGAGGACGCGGCGGTCGTCGGTCCGTGGCTGGATCGCGTCAGGGCGATGGCGGATGACCTTGCGTCCCTGCGGAAAGGGGCGGGGACCGAAGCCACCGTCCACCTTGGGGACGCGCGCCGGCTTGAGGACTTCCTGGAGCCCTCGTCCGTCGATGCCGTCATCACGTCGCCGCCGTACCCCAACGAGAAGGACTACACGCGAACGACGCGGCTCGAGAGCGTGCTGCTGGGCTTCGTCCGAGATAAGCAGGATCTCCGAGGCTTGAAGCAGGGACTCGTCAGGTCGAATACGCGAAGCGTATACAAGACCGACGCCGACGACACCCTCGTCGCCGAGCACGCGGGCATTCAACGCATCGCCCGGCTCATTGAAGATCGACGGATCGAGCTGGGCAAGACATCGGGTTTCGAACGCCAGTACGCACGGGTCACGAAGCTGTACTTCGGCGGCATGGTCCGGCATCTGGCCGGTCTCAGGAGCAGGCTCCGGCCCGGCGCGCGGCTCGCGTACGTCGTCGGAGACCAGGCATCGTACCTGCGGGTCATGATCCGCACCGGCAAGATTCTCGGCGAGCTGGCCCAGTCCCTCGGCTACGAGCTGACCGCCATCGACTTGTTCAGGACGCGGATTGCGACGGCCAGCCGAGAACAACTTCGCGAAGAGGTCGTCCGGCTCCGTTGGACGGGTTGATTCCGATACGGCTGATCCTCATGTCGAAGCCGAACGTGTACGCGGCGATCATCGAAGAGATCTTCGAGTCGAAGTTCGAGAAGGGAATGACTCAAGTCGATTTCGAGAGATCCGACATCACGGCAGCCGCCGATCGACGAGGCGTACCGCGCCCGAGCAACATTGGCGACGTGGTCTACAGCGCACGGTATCGGGGGAGCATTCCGGAATCCGTGCAGTCCACGGCGACCCGCGGCCGTGAGTGGATCATTCGCGGTACGGGATCGGGGCGATACAGCTTCGTCCTGACCCGGCCGATTCGCTTGGCCCCGAACGAGCAGATGGGAGCCACCAAGGTTCCCGACGCCACCCCGGGCGTCGTCGCGATGCACGCGCTCAACGACGAGCAGGCCCTGCTGGCCGTAGTGCGGTACAACCGTCTCATCGACATCTTCACGGGGATCACGTGCTACTCGTTGCAGAATCACCTCCGGACGGCAGTGCGCGGCATCGGACAAGTCGAAACTGATGAACTGTACGTGGGAGTCGATACGAAGGGCTGCCAGTACGTCATACCCGTGCAGGCCAAGGGCGGGCGCGACGAGCTGAACATCGTGCAGATTGAGCAGGACATGGCGCTGTGCGAATCCAAGTTTCCCGATCTCGTCTGCCGCCCCGTGGCGGCGCAGTTCACGCAGGACGACGTGATTGCGCTTTTTGCGTTCGAGAAAACCGATGGTGATGTGAAGCTTCTCATGGAACGCCACTACAGGTTGGTGGAACCCGGCGAACTTACAGCTGAAGACTTGGCCACGTACAAGAAACGCACGTGAACCGACAGGCTTGGTGTCGGTCTCCGCGCGGCTATCAACCGTCGGCACCTGTCAATCACTGAGGCCAAGGGCATCCAAGGTGGCTTCAGGATCCACCCGGACTCCGCGGGGTCGACTACGCCCGAGGACAAGCGATCGGCGGTCACCAAGAGACTCGGTGAGGAAGGCTCTGATCTGGGAGGATGATGTTCCACGGGTTCCGATCCAACCGTCCCGTACAAGGTCTGCAAAGAGCGTGTTCGTCAAGTGCCTGGCCACGTTTTCGGAGGAGATGATCCGGCCGCCCCGAGGACCGCTGAACGTCGAGTCTGCCAAAGCTGCTTCGACAAAAAGCCGTGGCAAGTACATTCCAGGCAACAGATCGCTCGATAGTGGCTCCACTTGCACTCTCCGACACAGCTTGAAGTAGAAGAGGTATAACCGAAAGTTGTGTTGCGCCAGGCCAAGCCTGGAGATGGGGGATGGTGCACTCCACGGTGCGCCGAAACCCTCAGTGCGTCCCGGCGGGTCTCGAATCCCGCCCGGCAAAGGTTGGCCACCAGCTGGAACCGAGTGTTGCGTGGTGTGCGGGTAACCGGCACTGCGAAGCGTACACAGGGAGCGCGCAGGCTGCGTGAGTGAGCCCCGAGAGTTGGTAGACGTGGAAGCCGACGCCGTCACAACAGCGGAAGGCTGCATCGAACGCCCGAGCAGGCCGGGGCGCTGTGATTCCACCGGGGTCCGGGAGCGGAGCATGTGCGCAACGGGGACGTCCAGGAACCTGGGAGGCCCCGACGCCTCCGAAGTGAACCCGGACGGGCACCGGGTGACCAAGCCCAGGCCCTGGCGGGCCGGTTCCGCCCGCTGCGGGAGCGAAACAGGAGCCGACTTCGGTACCGTCGAGCGAAGGCAACGAAGCGAGACGGGATGGGCGGCGGGGAGTCGGAGCACCGCGTAGTACCGCTGAAGCGGGGGAACCGACCCGAGGGACCCTGTGGAGGGAAGGCGGTGCCGGAGCATGGAACTGGTGGAGGGAACGATGAACGAGACACCGGGCTCGTCAACCATCTCAACGAAACTCCACCGGGTAGCGAAGCTGGCGCAGGAGCTGCCGCGGACGGCACTCACCACACTCGCGCACCACATCGACCTCGACCTACTCCTTGAAGCATATCGTCTCACCCGCAAGGATGGGGCGGTGGGCGTGGACGGGCAACGCGCGGCGGCATATGCGGAGCATCTTGAAGACAACCTCCGCGAGCTGCTCGAGCGTGCGAAGTCCGGGCGATACCGGGCACCAGCGGTCCGACGCGTGAGGATTCCGAAAGGCGACGGGCGGAAGACCCGGCCAATCGGTATTCCGACATTCGAGGACAAGGTGCTGCAACGTGCAGTAGCGATGGTCATCGGGGCGGTTTACGAACAGGAATTCTCGGACTGCTCGTATGGTTTCCGTCCCGGGCGGTCAGCGCATCAGGCGCTGCAGGCGCTCTGGGAGGGCCTGATGCGGGGGCCAGGTGGTTGGGTGCTGGAACTCGACATCGAAGACTTCTTCGGGTCGCTCGACCACCAACGGCTGCGGCAGATACTTCGTCAGCGGGTGCAAGACGGTGTGCTACTCCGTCTGATTGGGAAGTGGCTACGGGCTGGTGTGCTGGAAGATGGCACGCTGACATACCCCGACGCTGGAACGCCTCAGGGCGGCGTGATTTCGCCGCTGCTCGCGAACGTGTACCTCCACGAGGTGCTCGACGCGTGGTTCCAAGTCGTGGTGCGTCCACGCCTGCGGGGGCCGGCCCGCTTGGTCCGCTCCGCGGACGATGCGGTCCTCGTCTTTGCGAAGGAGGACGACGCGCAGCGAGTCGCGAACGTACTACCGAAACGGTTTGCGAAGTACGGGCTCAAGCTCCATCCGGAGAAAACTCGCCTCGTACCGTTTGGGGTTCCAGGACCCACGACCCGCTCTCGTCAGGGTCGCGGGACCACGTTCGACTTCCTGGGCTTCACGCACTATTGGAGCCGCTCCCGGCGCGGGTACCCAATCGTCAAGCGCAAGACGGCCACAGCGCGGTTGAGCCGTGCCCTCCGGGCTGTCCGGTGCTGGTGTCGGGACCATCGCCATTTCTCGATTCCGGAGCAGCATCGCGCGCTTCGGCGCAAGTTGCTTGGCCATGACGCCTACTACGGTATCACGGGGAACGGTGGCGCCCTGGAGCGCTATCGACACGAGGTCCGTCGTATCTGGCGGAAATGGCTGAGTCGGCGGTCGACGCGCGGCGGTATGAGTTGGGAGCGGTTTTCGCGGTTGCTCTCGCGATACCCGCTTCCGCCGGCCCGAGTCGTTCACTCGGTGTACCGCGTCAAGGCAGCGAGTCCATGAACCGAGGAGCCGTATGCGGTAGTCCCGCACGTACGGATCTGTGGGAGCCCGAGGCGGGAAACCACCCCGGGCCACCCGGAGATCGCGGCGTGAGGCAGGTGGCGTACCCTTCCGTGTGAACAACGCAAAACACCCTGGCAGGCAAGGCCGGGGGGAAGGAGACACCACCCATGCTGACGGTACCCGACAACAGGAACGAAGACAACCCCGCGGTCGCCGACGCGCCCACGACGGCGTCGCCTGGTGAGGGGGTCGGCAGCGCCGGGGCTGACGGGCCGCGGAACGTGCCGCCGACGCTGGACACGTTGGCTCGCGAAGGGGCACGGCGGATGCTGATGACGGCCCTGGAGGCCGAGGTGACGGAGTACATCGAGCGGTTCGCGGAGGTGCGCGATGCGGACGGGCACCGGCTGGTGGTGCGGAACGGCCAGGCGCAGGAGCGCACGGTGACCTGCGGGGCGGGCACATGGCCGGTGCGGGCGCCGCGGGTGAACGACAAGCGGGTCGATGCCGATGGCTCGCGTGAGCGGTTCACCAGCCGCATTCTGCCTCCCTATATGCGCCGCTCTCCGCAGGTTTCGGAGGTACTGCCGCTGCTGTATCTGCGGGGTCTGTCGACGGGCGATTTCCGGGAGGCGCTGCCGGTGTTGCTGGGGGAGGACGCGGCGGGCCTGAGCCCGACGACGATCTCGCGGCTGACGGCGGTCTGGGACGAGGAGTACGAGGCGTTTCGGCGCCACGACTTGTCGGGGAGCGACTACGTCTACGTCTGGGTCGACGGGATTCACTTCAACATCCGGCTTGAGGAGGACCGTCTGTGCACGCTGGTGGTGATCGGGGTGAAGGCGGACGGCACGAAGGAGCTGGTGGCGCTGGAGGACGGCTACCGGGAGAGCCAGGAGAACTGGGCGAGCGTGCTGCGGGACCTGCGGGGCCGCGGTCTGCGGGCGCCGGCGGTGGCGATTGGGGACGGGGCGCTGGGCTTCTGGTCGGCGTTGCGGGACGTGTGGCCGGAGACGACAGTGCAGCGGGACTGGTGCCACAAGCTGGCCAACGTGCTCGACAAGCTGCCGAAGCGTCTTCGGCCGCGTGCGAAGCGGGCGCTGCGGGCCATCATGTATGCGGAGACGAAGGCCGACGCGGAGCGTGGCATCGACGCCTTCGTCGCCGAGTTCGAGGCGAAGTATCCGAAGGCGGCGGCGTGCCTGGCGGAGGACCGGGAGGCGCTGCTGGCGTTCTTCGACTTTCCGGCGGAGCACTGGCTCCACCTGCGGACGTCGAACGTGATCGAATCGGTGTTCGCGACGGTGCGTCTCCGGCAGCGCGTGACCAAGGGCGCGGGTTCGCGGACCAAGGGGCTGCTGATGGCCTACAAGCTGGTGGCGATGGCGCAGCGGCGATGGCGCCGGCTGAACGGAGCGCACCTGCTGCCCCTGGTCCGGGCCGGCGTCGTCTTCGTCGATGGCGTCATCCAGACGGAGAGAGAGGATCGGAAGGAGGCCGCCTGATCACGTCAAGGGCCGATCCACAACATTTGACAATTCCTCGAAGTAGAATCCATCTCCGCATAGTCGGTAGTTGCCGTGTCCATGGGTGGTTGTCCAGTCATCGGGCTCGTCAGCGCGGAACCGGTCCATTCTCTTGAGGGCTTTGTCAAATGCCGGATCTACGCGATAGATTCCACCTCTCGTCCCAAAATGATCTTCCAGGAGTTTGTATTGAACCAGAGTCCAGGCATCGAATGTGTCATTGAGGTAAATCAAGTCAATACCGAGCTCTTCTTCAATGCTGTGACGGTTAACATTGAAGACCTCTAGGTTGCGGCCTCCCATATCGAACACCGCGCCTGCCACCGTGAACTGAACTTGACGCGCGCCAATGAACGAATGGGTGTCCTTTGCGATCAGCTGGTCCTCTATTGTTCGTACCGGCAGTTCCTCAAGAAAGGACTTTAGCTTGCGTGTGGCGCGGGGAGGCTCCCACGCTTCCAGTACGCGGTTCCTCAGGCGCCTTGAACTATCGAACATGTCCAAGATGAGACCCGTGGCATCGCGTTGCTGGTTCACGATCTCGATGCCGGTTCGGGTCGTTGGTTCTCGGCTCCTATCCCGCAGGAGCTCGAGTCGGTCAAGGACGTCCCGCGAGGAGGGATCAAAGTCACGGATGGCGTCTTTCAAAGCCTGCCAAGTCGCTGGTGGTACTCGCCCACCTGTGCCTGAGCGGGTGCGAACAATATGTTGTCGAATAGCGGGGTCTATTCGCTTCTCTATTTCGGCAAGCGGTACCTTCGTGGGAGTGATGTTCGTGAACTTGACATGTACTTTACCGGTAGCGACTCGGCGTGTGCTATGGGCGAGGGACCAATGAGTGATGATGCCCCTGTCGAATAGGAGCCCGCAGACTTCCCGCTCCTTGAGCGGCCAGTCAGCGCTGCTCAAGGCGTCGGAGAATCCGTCTTCTATCCCCCGGACATCGCGCAGAAGGTCGGTACGTTTTTCTTCGTCGAACTGGATCAGGAAACCGTGGGGGTCTGGCATTGGCAATCCGGAGCTTGGCGTTAGGGTGAGGGTCTTCGGCGCCCGACTTCAGCCCCGGTGTCAGCCCGAGGAAGCCCGAGGCGGTGCCGGCCGAGCCGGTGCCGACGGCGACGTACTGGCGGCCGTCGACAGCGTAGCTGATCGGGAAGCTCGTCACCGCCGAGCCGAGGTTGATCTCCCACAGGATCTCGCCCGTCTCCTGGTCGAACGCCCGGAAGCGCCCGTTCACGTCGCCGCCGAACACCAGCCCGCCGCCGGTCGCCACCAGCGACATGGTGGCCGAGCGCTGCGAGTGGAGCCAGCGGGTCTCGCCGGTCTCGGCCGAGATGGCCTGCACGGTGCCGACCTGGTCCATGCCCGGCGCCAACTGGTTGCGGACGGCGAGGGCGTAGTGGCTGCCGGCGTTGGTCGAGGCGCGCATGCGCGCGCAGACGTTGTGCAGGGGCATGTACATGGTGTTGGTCCGAGGGCTGTAGGCGCCCGCCTCCCAGTCCTTGCCGCCGCACCAGCTCGGGCGCGCCAGCACCTCCTGGCCCTCGGCGGTGAAGACGATCTCGCCGTTGGGGGTGACCGCCCCGGTGGCGCCGTCGATGTCGGTGATGACGTTCTGGGGGACGGTCGGAGTGGCCCAGAGGAACTCGCCGGTCTCGCGGTCGAGGGTGTAGACGACGCCGGTCTTGCCGGGGATGCCGGTCACCACCCTGCGCGTCTCGCCGGCCGTGAGCGCCGGGTTGATCCAGCTCACGGCGGCGGGGTCGGGGGCCACGGCGGTGTCGACGAGCAGCCGCTCGAAGGGATGGTCGAGGTCCCGGTGGTCGTTCAGGTGCTGGTAGTACGAGACTATCTCGCCGGTGTCGCCGTCGAGGGCCACGGTGGCTCGCGACACACCGGTCGCAGCAGAGCGAGATGAGCGTCGCCCGCCGCCTCGCGAGCCGCGGCACGATGTGCCTCAATCGTGTTCGCCTGTGCAGCGTGGATCACCGTCCCAAGCAGGGGTGCGCACATCCCTCCGATCACAATCCGCCCCAGTAGGTCGCTCATGGGCCGGGCTCTGGACGGCTATGATGTGACGGTGACCTTCACATAGCCATTCGTCCAGCAGCACTGGTTGCCGGCGGAGCTGTCGACCCGGCCGAAGCTGTCGGCGCGCACACGGATCACGTACTCGCCCGGCTGCTGGAAGGTCGCAGTCGTGGTCACCATCCCCTCCGTCTCGGCGATCGGCTCCGTGTGCGGGCTGAAGACCACCGCGCCCGGACCGGCATGCTTGAACCAGGTCACGTTCAGCGCCGCGGTGTCGCCCCGCCGTCTGACCGGGAGCGGTTCTTCGTCCCGCACGCTGTCATCGTGGATCCAGACCGTCAGCGAAAGCGGCGTGTCCACCGACGCGCGCATCGGCTCCGCGTCGATCCCGGTGGGACCCCGGCCGGCAGGGCCGTCGGGGCTGAAGCGGACCAGTGGGGGCTGCGACCCCATAGCCATCGGCCATCGGAGCTGGTAGGCACCGGTCTTGGCGCTTCCAGGCACGGAGAAGGTCCGTTCCTGGTTGACCAGGGTCCAGACGACGTCGCCGCTGAAGCTGGCCGGCACGGTCACGGTGAACACCCCCCGCTGCCGGTCTCGCCGGCGCGTGCGCGTGGCGCCCTCACGCACGACAGGCGGGAACGACGTGGGTTGCCGGCCGTCGAACTCCGCCGGTTCGATGAAGTTGCCAGGACCCAGGGGAATCTCCACGACCTCGGTCAGGTTGAGGTTGGAATAGCCGAACGACAGGGTGACGGTTCCATCCGGATTCCGGTACCAGCCGTCGAAGAACGGGGCCACCCGAAGTCCGTTCGACGGCAGCGGGGTAAGTGGTCGTTGTCGCTGGGCCACCAGCGACGGGGAGCCGATGAGCATTGCGGCTGCGAGGCCGCCCGCGAGCCATCGTCCGAGCACTGGCGTTCCCTCCATCAACGCGTTGCCGCCGAAAAGCGAGAGAGCCTCTCGATACCGAGAGGCTCTCTCCACAGACTGATTCCGCACGTCTCCGTGCCGCTACTCCTCGTTGTCCGTCTGCCTGCGACTCTCCCGCTCGGCCGCCAGACGGTCGTAGCCCTCGTCGTCGAGATGCGTGACGGCGATCCATGCATGCGACATCTCGTCCGCCGTACGGCTGCCCGGTCCCACCCACTGATTCGGGTCGGGGTTCTGCTGGTTCCCGGCCGTATTGTCGTAGTAGCCGGTGATCACCAGGACGGACCCCGCCGGGACGAGCGGTGCGGCGTCTTCCGCGTAGATGTGACTGGTGTGCCAGTCGTTGGTCCAGTTGGACACCGAGCTCACCATCTCCAGCTCGCCGGTCTTCGGATGGAAGATCTCAAGAGTCTTGCCCACCAGACGGAAGTGACCGTGCGGTTGGAAGCTGTCGATCCGGACCGGGGTCTCGAAGGAATGGAACCCCTGCGTCATCGCCGTGCCATGCGGTGGGAGCTCGAGCTCGCTGCCCTTCATCAGCAGGGAATACAGCTTGAGGTCCTGTTGGTATTGCACCTGCTCCTGATGGCCCTCCGGGTAGAACCACACGCCCATCTCGACCACGTCGTTCTCGATGACCTCGCCGGTCGGATAGTAGTGGACGTCCCAACTGACCATCGAGTCGGCCGGGAGGAGACGACAGGCGTCCTCCGGAACGATCTCGCCGACCTTCCCGAGCGCGTACTCGGAGAGCCGCTCGACCTGGACCCACTCCCCGCTCTCCTCGTCGAAACCGAGCACCTGGCTGTTGGCGTGGTGCGCGGCGGCGCGCCCCTCGGGCGACGGCTTGACGGAGACCGCCTTGAGGCACCGGTCCTCGGTCAGGCCGGTCGGCACGATCGGCCGCCACCAGACGTCCGACCCATCGGCCGCCAGCGTGTACGGCTTCGTCCGGATCACCAGGTCCGGCGGGCCGAACTCATCCGCATAGGCCCACTCGCTGAGATCCGGAAACGACAGCGGCGGCGGAAGATCGGCCGGGTCGCCAAGGGGTGCCCCGTCGTCCACCCAGCGGGCTATCGTCTCGATTTCGGACAGGCTCAGCCGGAGGTCGTCCTTCAGCTCCTGAATCCCGATGTCGCGGTCGTATCGATAGGGCGGCATCTCGCCCGTTACCACGCGCTGCTTGATCGACCGAGCCCAGGGGCGCACTTCCTGGTAGGTCGTGAGCGACATCGGGCCGATCGAGCCGGGCCGGTGGCACTGCTGGCAGTTGCTCTGGAAAATCGGGGCGATGTCCCGAGCGAAGGTCACCGCGGGCGCGTCGCCGGGCGATTGGGCCGCCGCGGGCGCGCCCCAGGTCACACTGAGGACAGCGACCCCAAGACTCCAGGCAACCACCCGGCCGCCCGACGAAGCGTGGAGGGGAATGTTGAGCATAACGACACCTCTCAGGACACCCTGGTTCCGAAACGCACATCCTACTACAGAATGTCCGTCCCGGGCGAGCTCCCGATTCGTGGCGGCTGGGCCGGCAACCCCGTCGGTCAGCTCAAGCCTATGGCAGGGCGAACACGAACAGGTTGTTCCCCGCGCTGGGCCGCAGCTCCGGCGTCAGCCCGAGGAAGCCCGAGGCGGTGCCGGCGGAGCCGGTGCCGACCGCCACGTACTGCCGGCCGTCGACCGCGTAGCTGATCGGGAAGCTCGTCACCGCCGAGCCGAGGTTGATCTCCCACAGGACCTCGCCCGTCTCCTGGTCGAACGCCCGGAACCGCCCGTTCACGTCGCCGTCGAACACCAGCCCGCCGCCGGTCGCCACGAGCGACATGGTGGCCGAGCGCTGCGAGTGGAGCCAGCGGGTCTCGCCCGTCTCGGCCGAGATGGCCTGCACGGTGCCGACCTGGTCCATGCCCGGCGCCAACTGGTTGCGGACGGCGAGGGCGTAGTGGCTGCCGGCGTCGGTCGAGGCGAGCATGCGCGCGCAGACGTTGCGCAACGGCATGTACATGGTGTTGGTCAGGGGGCTGTAGGCGCCCGCCTCCCAGTCCTTGCCGCCGAACCAGCTCGGGCACGCCAGCACCTCCTGGCCCTCGGCGGTGAAGACGATCTCGCCGTTGGGGGTGACCGCCCCGGTGGCGCCGTCGATGTCCGTGATGACGTTCTGGGGGACGGTCGGAGTGGCCCAGAGGAACTCGCCGGTCTCGCGGTCGAGGGTGTAGACGACGCCGGTCTTGCCGGGGATGCCGGTCACCACCCTGCGCGTCTCGCCGGCCGTGAGCGCCGGGTTGATCCAGCTCACGGCGGCGGGGTCGGGGGCCACGGCGGTGTCGACGAGGAGCCGCTCGAAGGGATGGTCGAGGTCCCAGTGGTCGTTCAGGTGCTGGTAGTACCAGACTATCTCGCCGGTGTCGCCGTCGAGGGCCAGCGTCGAGTTGTGGTAGAGGTGCGTGTTCTCGATGCCGCCCCGCAGGAACTTCGGGGCCGGCGAGGTGACCGAGGTGCCGACGTAGACGAGGTTCAGCTCGGGGTCGAAGCTGGGGGCGGTCCACGACCCCACGTGCACGCGGTCCTCGAAGGGCACGTCTCCCCACGTCTCGTCGCCGGGCTCGCCGGGGGCCGGCACGAGGCGCCGCCGCCACAGCTCGTCGCCGGTCTCGGCGTTGTGGGCCACGATGACGCACGCCTCGGGTCCCGCCCACGGCCGGCAGCTTCTTCCCGAGAACGCCTTGCCGGCGGCGGTGATGGGGCCCGACGAGTGCCGGGCGGGGTTGACGGTGTAGTCGAGGATCTCGGTCTCCCAGACCATCTCGCCGGTGCGGGCGTCGAGGGCGTAGATGTAGTCGTCGTTGCTGGTGTCGATGATGCGGGTGCCGTGGATGGCGATGTTGCGGTTCACGCTGACGAGGCCGCGGATGTAGTCGTCGATGTCGTCGGGGAGGTCGCGACGGTGCTCCCAGAGGAGATCGCCGGTCACCGCGTCGATGGCCTGGGTGACGTCGTTCGGGTTCGGCATGTAGAGGACGCCGCCGTAGGCGATGGGCGTGCCCTGCTGGCTGCCGGCGGCGAGGGCGCGCGTCCACACCATGCGCAGGTCGCCGACGTTGCCGCGGTCGATCTGGTCGAGGGGGCTGTAGCCCCAGCCGTCGAGGGTGCGGCGCCACATGAGCCAGTCGCCGTCGGCCGGGTCCGCGAGCATGGCGTCGGTGACGGGGACGAAGTCGTCGCCGGTCTGAGCGGCGGGTGGCGACACGGTGGCCGCCGCGATCACTGCCGCCGCCGACAGCCAACGGACTGCGGTATGCGCTGCTCTCATGGTCCTCTCCCGTCCGTGATCCGGGCGATTCCGTACTGACGGTCCCATTCTAACGGCGCGGTGACGCATGGGATCCTCGCGGCGCCTCACTGCCACCGGAACACGCGCAGCGCGACCACGAACGAGACCGCCCCCCAGCCGGCGAGGATGCCGAGCTCGCCGCCGACGCCGGCCAGCCCGTGGCCGTTCAGCATCACGCCGCGCAGCGCGTCGATCATCGCGGTGAGGGGGAGCACGCGGATGAACGGCTGGGCCGCCTCGGGGAAGTTCGTCACCGCGAAGAACACCCCGCTGCAGATGAACATGGGCATCATCACCACGTTCATGATGCCGGAGACGCCCTCGATGGTGCGGGCGCGGCTCGCCGTCAGCAGCCCGACGCCCCCGAAGGCGAGGGCGCCGAGCAGCGCCACCGCCAGGAGGGTCGCGAAGCCCCCCTCGCTGCCGACGCCGAAGAACCAGGCGGCGAACCCGAGGAGCGCGAGCATCTCGAGGCCCAGGAACGCGAGCCGGGAGATGACCAGCGACGCCAGGAAATGCGAGCGGCGCATGGGGGTGGCGACCATCCGCTTCAACAGCTTGCGCGACCGCGCCACCACGATGCCGAACCCGAGCCCCCACATGCCCGAGCTCATGATGTTCATGCCGAGCAGGCCCGGTACCAGCCAGTCGATGTACCGGCTGCCGGGGGTCGCGACCTCCTCGGTCCGGGCCGCCCCCGCGGGGGCGTGACCGGCCTCGCCGGCCAGGGCCCGGTCGACGAGCAGGCGCGCGAGGCGGCTCTCGGGGCGGACCGGGTCGTAGCGGTACGTGGGGGGCGATCCGGACACCACGACGAGATGCGCGCGCCCGTCCCGCAGCAGGGCCAGCTCGTCTCCCTCCGAGGCGGCGAACGGCTCCAGGTCGCCGGTGCGCGCCAGGGCGTCGAGGACCGGCGCCGCGCCCGGCGCGTCCCTGACCGCCACCGGCACCGGCTCCTCCCCGCGGGCCTGGAACGCGATGCCGAGGGCCAGGGCCATGAGGATGGGGAAGACGAAGATCCAGAACACCATCTCCGGCTCGCGGATGGTCAGCTTGAACCGGGCGAGGGTCAGGGCGGCGAGCGGCTGCCGCATGAGGCCGCCGTCAGCCATCGCGCAGGTGCCTTCCCGTCAGCGAGACGAAGACGTCCTCCAGGGTCGCGGCGTGGCTCGTGACCGAGTCGAGCGCGACGCCGGCTTCCTCGGCGAGCCGCAACAGGGCCGGCAGCGTCTGCTGCAGGTCCTCGGCCCCGAGCTGCCGTCGGTCCCCGTCGCGGCCGACGCCCCTGACGCCGGGCAGCGCGGCCAGCCGCGCGTCGAGCTCGTGCCCGTCGGTGGCGCCTTCCTGTCCGGCCGTCAGGCCGAACTCGATGACGTGGGCCGCCCCCAGCGAGGCGATCAGCTCGCGCGGCGTTCCCTCCGCGATGACGCGGCCGCCGTCGACGATGGCCACGCGGTCGCAGAGCACCTGCGCCTCGTCCATGTAGTGCGTGGTCAGCAGGATGCTGCCGTCCGCGGCCCGGAACCGCTGCAGCACCGACCAGAGCTGCCGCCGCGACTGGGGGTCGAGCCCCGTCGTCGGCTCGTCGAGGAAGAGCAACTCGGGGTCGCCCACGAGCGCGCACCCCACGGCCAGCCGCTGGCGCTGCCCGCCCGAGAGCTGGACGACCCACGTGTCCGCCTTGGCCTCGAGGCCGAGGGTCTCGAGCACGCCGGCGACCGTCCTGCCCTCGCGATAGAACGACCGGAACAGCCCGATGGTCTCGGCCACCGACAGCCTTTCGTCGAACTGGGTCTCCTGCAGGTGGATGCCCAGCCGCTGGCGCAGCGCCTCGTCGTCGGCGCCCCAGCGCGACCCCAGCACCTCGACCTCGCCCGCGTCGGGCGACAGCAGGCCTTCGAGGATCTCGATGGTGGTGGTCTTGCCGGCCCCGTTCGGCCCCAGCAGGCCGAAGCACTCGCCGCGATGCACGGTCAGATCGAGCCCGTCGACCGCGGTCAGGTCGCCGTAGCGCTTCACGAGGCCCCGGCAACCGAGGGCCGGACTGCCGGCCGTCGTCGAAGACATCGCCAGGAACCGTTCAGAACCGGAGCAGGCGGTTCACCTTGACGATGAACGCCCGGTTGTTGAGGACGGGGAACCGCCCGAACCCGTCGAGCCCGGTGTTCCGGTCCTCGTTGTAGACGACGAAGAGCTCGCTGCCGGGGCGGTACTCCCAGCGGAAGCGGATGTTCGCCGACACCTGGTCGAGGCGCGAGTTGTACTGCACGAGGGCGCTCGCGAACATCAGCGGGGTCATCGTCCAGGTGGCCCGCGTGCCGACGAGATCGGTCCGGAACTCGCCCTGGGGCAGGTCGATCCAGTTGATCGACAGCGACGGCTCGACCGAGACCTGGTTGGTGATGGTGACCCGGCCGCGGCTGATGCCGAGGGTGGTCTTGGTGCCCCCGTAGAACGAGCCGTGCTCGGCCATGACGTTGGCCGAGAAGCGGCGCTGCTGGCCGAAGTTGTAGCCGAGCTGCAGGTTGGTGAAGTCGTAGCCGGCAACGGGGAGGACGACGTCGGGCGCGATGCGGAAGGGCCGGGGCAGGAACTCGTACGAGTCGATGGCGCTGACCGTGAGCTGGTCGCTGTTCTCCCACTCGATGGTGAAGAGCCCCGTGGCCTCGCGGGTCTCGACCGCCCCGCCGAGGTTCTCGACGTAGCCGAGCGAGCCGGTGCCGACGAAGCGCCGCACCGCCGCGATCGACGCGGGGCGGGGGCTGAAGCGGAACTCGGCGAAGCTGCGCCGCATGTCGCGCCGGCGCACGAAGCCCACCTCGGGGCGGAAGTCGGGGCCGATCAGCAGGTGCTCGAGCTGCACGCCGTAGCGGTCGCCGGCGTAGTCGAGGTGGCCACGGTAGCTGGTGTCGTTGCCGGTCAGGCCGTTGGTCGAGGTGCGGGCCCAGTGGGTGTTGACGGTGAGGTCGTCGTAGAAGCCGAAGGCCCCGTCGACGCCGTACGCGGCGTTCGACCCGTCGCCGAGCTGGTGGCGCGACCGGCCCGTGAACATGGCCCCGACGCTGCTGCGCCGCAGGACGTCGCGCTTGGCCCGCAGCACCGTGAAGTTCGTCGGCAGCACCTCGGGCGGCTCGTCGTCCCCCGCGCGGGGGTCGAGCAGGTCCGCGGGCGTCTCGTCCTCGAACGGGAGCGCGCCAGCGTGGATGTTGAGGGCGCCCAGGGTCCAGAGGCCGGCCCGGCCGGTAAGCCGCCCCCCCGCCCGCAGCGGCACCTCCCGGGTCTGGTGCAGGCCGATCCGCCGGCTGTAGAAGAGGATGGGCGTGTCGCTGACGCCGGCGAGGCGGCCGCTCGTCGACGCCCCCCCGAAGCTGAACGTCCCCTGGTTCTCGAGGAAGAACTCGCGCTTCTCGGGGAAGAACAGGTTGAAGCGGGTCAGGTTGATCTGCTGCTCGTCGGCCTCGACCTGCGCGAAGTCGGGGTTGGCGGTGAAGTCGCCGGTCAGCCCCTGGGTGACCCCGTACTTGACGTCGATGCCGAGGTCGCCGCCGGGATCGTTGGTCGTCGACCCCGACGCGGCGGCGGTGGTGACGTCGCCGATGACGTACGGCTTGACCTCGACCAGCCGCGACGCTTCGGGGGCGTCGATGCCCACGAGGGTGGCGGCGAGCGAGGCGCGGAAGTGCCCGCGCAGGCTCTGGGCGGCCGAGAGGGGGGTGAGGTAGGACGACTCGTTCCGCCAGCGGTTGACGCGCCGCGCCTGGAAGCCCCACGTCTGCGGGCCGGCGCCGGGGTAGCGGAGCGACTTGAACGGCAGCGCCGTCTCCATCGCCCAGCCGCCCTCGAAGCGGCTGACGGCGACATCGTAGACGGGGTTCCAGTCGAGGTTGATCTGCGACTCGTTGACGACCTCGGCGTCGAGCCGGCCGCCGACCGCCGACACCTCGAAGAGCACCCCGTTGCGGCGGGAGTAGAACGTGTCGAACGACCACGCGAAGTTGTCGTCGCGCACGATGCGGATGTTGTCGCGCCGCATCTCGCTCGCCATGACGCGGTCCGGCCGCGATTCCCAGCAGCGGGCGACGACGTAGACGTGGTCGTCGTCGAACAGCAGCCACACCTCGGTCTTCTCCGAGGCCGGCGCGCCCTCCACGGGGTCGTTCTGGATGAAGTCGGACATCGACTCGATGCGGTCGTAGACCGCCTCGTCGAGCCGGCCGTCGATGCGCAGCGGCGTGTCGATGCGGACCGCGCGGACGGTCACCCCGGTGGCGTCGCGGGCGATGACGGCGGGGGGGACGGGGGGCGGCGGGCCGAAGATCTGCGTCGGCCTCGGGGCCAGGGCCTGCTGGGCGCCGGCGTCGGTCGCCGCGCCCGCCGCCAGCAGCAGGACGGCCAGAGCCAGGAAAGCTGCTATACTGGTCGTTCCTCTGCCGTGCGCCCTTAGCTCAGCTGGATAGAGCGTCTGGCTACGAACCCGTTCCCGACAGTCCAGAAACCTCAATAAACCCCGGTTTTGTTGGGGAAAACGCGGTCCCACAGAGGACTCCCGGGGACCGAAAAGGACTCTCGGGGACAGAAACGGCTGGCAGTACGGCTGGCAGTACTTCGCGCGAGTTCGTGGGCCATGCTCCAGCCAGAACCCTCCATCCCCGTCCCGTGCCAGTGCGAGTTGGGATGGCGCGGCTTCACGTTCACGTATCGGTTCATGCCTGCCGGTTCGGTCGAGGCTGTCGCGCCCACGCCTGGTCCATGCATCGTGGTTCTGCTCCGCGCGCATTGTCTCCTGCCGACCGGCTCGACACACGGCGCTGGTCCACCCCAAAGTGCTGCGCCGCCCGCCTGCGGGATTGGGACGGAAACCCTCCCCCCGTTGCCGCGGAAGGCGACCGCGGCGCCTCCGGCCGAGGGCATATGGGGGCAGACCAGATGATGCCAACGTTCCAGAGCACCACGGCCGTGGACGCCGCCGTTCCCCATGGACGCAGCGTGCGTCCACAGGAGCCTGGAAACCGCAAACACCGCAGTTTCCCACCGCACCCACCGCCATCATCATCCTCTCATCACGATCTCGACACAAGATCCGCGGCAGGCGACGATCCTAAAGATGCTGGTCGAGGGGTCGTCGCTCCGCTCCATCTCTCGCGTCATCGATACCGCCGTCAACACCATCGTCAAGCTCCAGGCCGACGCCGGCCGGGCATGCGTCGCGTTCCATGATGAGCATGTCCGCGACGTATTGTGGACACCCCAAAACCGGCCATTTCCGGCGCCCGAGACGGGTGTTGATCTTTACCTCACGGCCTCCTTTGTCCGCAAGGTCGTCTGGACCTTGGTGCGCCAGCTCCGTGGCCCGCACTTCAGCACGTGCGCGTGATGGGAAGGGGCGCGACGGGCCGGCGGTCGAGGTAGCGCCGCAGGAAGCGGTAGGTGGGCACGCCGAGCTCGAAGGCGGCGGTGGCCGCCTCTTCGGCGACGGCGGGACCGTGCTTCCTGGCGAGGGCGAGGACGCCGCGGATGCGACGGACACCGGCGGCGCCGTCGTGACGGTGGATGTGGTCGCAGATGTTCGATGGCGGGGCCGACCCGCTTGGCGGCCGACGCGCTGGTCGACGCGGAGCGCCGGTGGAAGCGCGTATCGCCGAGCGGGTCCCTCCCGGGCTTCGGCGCGACCTCGAGCATCTGCTCGAAGAGACGGCCGACGCGGGCGTGACGCGGTTCGTGCAATTCCGCCGACGCCAACCGGCTGCTGGACCGCCTCGAGCACCTCCAGCGCCTCGATGTCCCGGAAGGCCTCTTCCACGGAATCCCCTCCGCATCGGATCACGCGGCTGCGCCGGCAGGGGGAGCGCTACTTCGCCGACGGGCTCCGCGAGCTCCCCGGACAACCGCCGCCTCGCGATCCTCGCGGTCTGCGCCGTCGAGTGGGAGCTGTTCCTCGCCGACGCGGTGGTGGAGACCCACGACCGGCTCGCCGGCAGGACGTATCGCGAAGCCGCCCGGGCCTGCGAAAGCGCAGCTCGGGGACGAGACGGCCGCGGTCCGCGAGGCGCTTTGGGCATTCGCCGAGCTGGGGAGGGCGCTGCTCGGTGCGCGGGACGCCGGCGAGGTCCTCGACGCGGTGATCGCGGGCGGTCCGGGATGGGAGGGCCTCGGCGACCTCGTCGCCAAGGCGGCCGCGCTCGCGAACACGGTCGTGTCGGACCCGATGAACCACGTCCTGGGAGGCTACAGCCGTTTCCGCCGCTACACGCCGCGCATGCTGCACACGCTGGACATCAAGGCGTCGCCCGCGGCCGAGCCGTTGCTGGACGCGGTCGACGTCCTGCGCAGCGACGGCACGGCGCGGCCGACCGGCTTCCTGCGGCCGAACTCGAGGTGGAGCCGGCTGCGTTCCGCGCCGGCGACGTCTGGCTCGCGCGGTCGCGCCGCTACGACGACATCCGAAAGGCGCTGCTGTCGGGCTCCCGCCGTCGCTGATGCCGACCGCAGCCTGCCGGTCCCGGCCAGTCCGCACGACTGGCTCGCCGAGCGTCCGGTCCGCCCTCGACGAGGGCCTGCGCCGGCTGGCCGCCGCGGCGCGGCCCCGTGCGACCGCCGGCGGCGAGAGCATCGAAGACAGCGTGCTCCGCGTCGAGAGGACGGAAGCCGCCGTGCCGGACGGGGCCGCCGACCTGGTCGCCGACCTCTACCGGCGGCTGCCCGAGGCGCGGATCACCGACATCCTGCTCGAGGTGGACGACGCCACCCGGTTCACGGAGGCCTTCACGCATCTGCGAACCGGGGAGCTCTGCCGCGACCGCATCGGCCTGCTCAACGTGCTGGCCGAGGGCATCAACCTCGGTCTGCGCAAGATGGCCGAGGCCACGACCACGCACGGGTTCTGGGAGTTGATGCGCATCGCCGTGGGCACGTGGAAGGCGACGCGTTCGACCGAGCGCTGGCCGTCGTCGTCGAGGCCCAGGCCGCGCTACCGATGGCCGCCTTCATGGGGCTCCGGGCGGACCGCCTCCAGCGACGGCCAGTTCTTCCCGGCCGGCGGCCGGGGAGAAGCCCTCAACCTGGTCACCGCCCGCTACGGGGCCGAGCCCGGCGTCAAGGCGTACTCGCACGTCTCCGACCGGTTCTCCCCGTTCGCCACCCAGACCATCCCGGCCACCGTCCACGAAGCGCCCTACATCCTCGACGGGCTCCTGATGAACGAGACCGGGCGGCGCGTCCGCGAGCAGTACGCCGACACCGGCGGCTTCACCGACCACGTCTTCGCCGCGTGCTCGATCCTCGGCTACGCGTTCGTCCCGCGCATCCGGGACCTGCCCTCGAAGCGCCTCTACGTGTTCGAACGGGCGGGCGGCCCGAAGCGCGTGCGCCCGCTGGTCGGCGGCAAGGTGAACGTCGACCTGATCGACCGGAACTGGGCGGACATCCTGCGGGTGGCGGCCACGATGGCGGCCGGGACCATGCGGCCGAGCCAGCTCCTGCGGAAGCTCGCCGCGTATCCGCGCCAGAACGAGCTGGCGTCGGCGCTGCGGGAAGTCGGCCGCATCGAACGCTCCCTGTTCATGATCGACGGACCCCGACGTGCGCCGGCGCGCCCTGGTCGGCTTGAACAAGGGCGAGGCGCATCTACCCGCCCTCCCGCAAACGACCCGACTCCGGTCGCGGCTCGCCTGGTTGACGTCGCCGACGGGCAGGCGGCGCCCAGGGATCCGTCCACTCGCGGGGCGAAGCAGGCGGCGATGGTGGGTGCTCACGTTCGCGGGGGTTCACCCCCATCGGGAACACCGCCCCCCTCACGTCGCCGGCGGCGCCGGCGCGGGTCAGCCGCGCGTCGGTGCGTAGCGGGCGAGGCGGCGGGGGCGGTCCGCCTCGGTCGGCCGGTGCGCCACGAACGCCCCGCCGCCCTTCTTTGGCATCGGGAACTTGGCCGCCGTCAACGGCGACGAGCTCGCGTGCATCCGCATTCACTGTTCGGCCTTCTGCACCGGAGCCGGATTGTTCAGCGCGTCCGCGATCAGCTCGTCGAACTCCTCCAGCCGGTCGGGTGCGAACCGCAACACCTCCGACCGCCAGCGCATGACCTGCTCCACCGCCATGACCTCTGCGTTCCGCTTCGAGGGCGCTTTGCCGGTCGCCACCGCGTGCGCCTGGCCGGCCATGAAGGTGTACCAGCCTCGCCGCGACGCGAGCCGGTCGAGCTTCTTGCCGATGTCGCGCGCCCGCTTCTCGGCCGAGGGCAGCAGCCGGGACTCGTCGAGCGTCCCTGACCGCACTTGGCGCAGCACGCGCTCGGCAAGCGGTTCCTCCGAGATATTGAACTCCGTCTCTGTTGTCGTCACACGCTCGATCCGTTTTCCGCGGGCGCGCCGCCGGGGAGGTGGATCCGAATCGCTGGTAACTTCCGGGCAGGTCGCCGGCTCGCCGTCCTGTCGACGCTCTGCCTCGGATCGTAACAGGAGCACGCCGCACAGCGATCAGGGGATGTCCTGGGAGCGGGTGTCGTCGAGCTCGTGCGTGGTCGGCGTGAGGCTCTCGCCCTCCGCCGCCGTGGCCGTGGTGTCCAGGAACACCAGCGCGTCTCGCCGACGCTCGAAGGTGGCATGGCAGCGCCAACCGTCGGCGCGGCCCGTATGGCGTTCGTGAACCTCCCAGCGCGGCCGTTCGTTCCGGCGGCGCCGGGGCCGCACGGACCCGCCAGGCGCCGTCCGGCGAGCGGTACTCGCGGCGGCTGTGCTCACCTTCCTGGTGGTGGGAAATCAGCTTCATCGTGCCTCCGTTTCACGGGGAGCCGGCCGGGCTGCGGCCCAGGACCTGGAACCGGCCCTGCAGGCGACATCGAAGGTCTCGACGCCGATGGTGCCGGTCCGCGGTCTGCCGGGTCAGTGGGGTTCTGCATCCGTCTCAGGTGCGCGAGCGTACCCACGGTCTTGAACGCCGGCGGGGGCATACCCTCGAGCCAGTCTCGGACCGTGCCAGGCTGGCGGCTGATGACGATCCGGGGCGTGAGGCGCGAGAACGAAGTCCTGGTCACGGTCGACGGCGCGCCCCGGCTCAGCTCGCGCTGGCGATCCTGCTGGCGGTCACCGATGCGGCGACGGCCGAGCGTTTCTACCAGCGGTTCAAGTGGGGTGTCATCGCGCCGATCGAGGCTGACCGCTGGGCGCTCGCCGCCGGCGACGTGCGGCGCTGGCTGGAGCTCGCGACCGGACAAGAGCCGCCGGGAACGGCTACCCCCTCCGCCTACCGCCACTGCGCCAGTCGTCGACTCTACCTCCCTCCCGCAAACGACCCGAAGTACGTCAGCGACTGGCGTCTCGTCGAGGAGAACCAGCGCGCCGCGCTCGCCGCCATCGTGCATGGCATCTTCCGCCTCGACGCCGCCGGCCATTGGGGCGACGGCACGACATCGGCCAGCGACGGGCAGCGCTTCGCCATGCCGCAGAAGGTGCTCCAGCGGACGTACAGCACGCGCTTCAACGGACTTCGCGCTCGAGTTCTACTCCTTCGTCGCCGACAACTACGCCCCGTTCTACAGCCGCCCGATCGAGTGCACCGACCGCGACGCGCCCTTCGTGCTCGACGGCGTGCTGCCAGCGGATCTACTGCGCCGACCCGGGGCCGCGACCACGGCGTCCTCGAGCCGGTCCTCAAGCGCGGGCCGGCGGGCGGTGAACTTCCGCCTCGTCGCCGAGCAGTGGGACCGCATCGGCCAGTTCTACGCGGCGCTCCCCGCCGGCCACGCGCCGGCGTCGGCCGCCCTGCAGCGGCTCAACCGCTTCCAGGCGTCGAACCGCTTCCAGGCGTCGAACCGCTTCTACGCCGCCAACCGGGAGCTCGGCCGGGCGCTGAAAACCGAGTTCGTGCTGCAGCACATGTCCGAGCCGCAACTGCGGGGCGAAGGTGCGGCGGGGCCCGCTCAAGGTCGGGCAGCGGGGACGCATCGGCGCCCGCGAGTTCCACCCGACCTGCTGCGTCACGTCGGCCCAATCGAGTGGAAGAACGTCGTGCTCTGCCTGACCCGCAACCGCCACCGGATGCGGTACCCGGCGCCAACGCCATCATCGCCCTGCGGTGCTGCAAGCTCAGCAGCCGCTTCCAGGATTTCTGGGCACGACGAGCCGCCAGGGTCGCCTGACAGGCATCTCACAATCCTGACGTGAACCCGCACCCGACCGCACCCGTCGGTTCCGTTGACGGCGGTCGGCGGCTGGTAGTACTCTAATCAAATCGGGCGGTTTCGTGTCGACCTGCGAGGCCGGAAGCTCACTGACTGACGCTCACGCAGCCCCCGGCGCGAATACGCGGTCGAGGGTAGGTGCGACCGGCAACCCTCGAGCCCTGACGCCGCCGCCTTTCTGGCTCAACGGTCGGGCGTTTGCGCCACCTTCGCCGAGTTGCACGATCCAAGGGCCGTGGGCCGGCGAGCGCCGCGATGGCGGCGGCCGCCGTGACCGCCGGGGATGCGCCGGAGCGGAGGTGAGTTGCGCTGGGGCCGACGTCGATGACCCGGTCGAACGGCTGGCGAAGTCGTGGTACCGTTGCCCCGGCGATGAGGTCAAGGGATGACTAGCAATGAGGTCAAGGGATGACTAGCAATTCGGTCGACGACGCCCGCCGCAAACCGACGGAGAGGAATCCTCTCCGCAAGCTCCTGACGGAGCGCGGACAGGTCAGCTACGACGACCTCCTCGCCGGCTCCACGATCAACTCCTTGACGCTAGTCGCGCTCATAATCGCCGTCGCTGCCGAATTCGGCCCGGGGTTTGTCGGCAAGATTCAGAAGATACTCGCCAGTCTCGACAAGAGTATCGGCGACGATCTCCGTGCGGATCTGTCTCCCGGAGCGGCCAAGGCTTTTGCGAACGCCGTTGAAACAGGCGACGAGATTCTCGAAGTCATCGGAGCGAATACGCTGGTTGGGGCCGAAGCTGATGTCCGCGGTGAAGCCGGCAAGGGGGCCACCCGAGACATCGCGCGGGGCCCGTCAATGCAAGAGCAGTTGATCGCTCTACGGGATCACCAGGACGCCGCGGAGATGATGCTCATGATGATCGCGGCCTCACACCCAAGACTCGACTCGCTCGTGGAGGCCCTAGACGAAGTACGCACGTCAGCCGCGAAAGCCGGTCCGGATCGCCGTGGGGTCGTCGAGGCGTACGATTCGTATCTCTCCTCACTCAGGATGATGCAAGACGCACGCGCAGGCCGCCGATCAGCATGACCAAATCCGAGCTGGAGACGCTGATACGCCTAATCGCCAAAAGGGGGAATGGTCCCACCCAGCCAACTCCGCTGGATGTCGGCTGGGTGGGGCGTCTGTTCGGCGCTCGCTACGCCGACACTAACATCACAGGCCTCGTGATAGTCGCGCTGCTGGTTCTGCTGTTCGTGGTCTGGCTCAGGCCGGAATACGCAGAGTCGCGTGAACTGATCACTGGATCCGCCAGCAGCATCATCGGCCTTGCGCTCGGCTACATGTTCGGCAAGTATCGACCATGACGGTCAGTCGGCCATGTCGTTCGCCGAATCCGGACCGGATCCGGCAACCTGAGCGAAATGAACGCTCTGAGACCCCCACTACACGGCGCCCCACAGAGGCCGCTCAGGGCGGCGATCACGGCTCCCCGAAGCTGCGCGGCGTTCGGACGCCCCATCACCTTGCGCATGAGGAAGCCCAGATTGAAGCCGCAGGCTGATGTTGGCATGCCGCTTCCGGTCCAGTCGAGCCAACTCCGCCCCTGTCGCCGTCGCAATGCCCGACGCGACGGCCAGACCGCGCAGGAATGTCTCATAGCCCCCACCGCTGTCTCCCTGAACGATATTCCGCATCGCTGTGTGCGCTTCCAGCGTCGTCGCATCGATCCCGGTCGCCTTGCCCTTGACGAGGCGCGTGCGAGCGACCTCGCGCAGGCCGCCATTGCTCCCGGCATGGCGGTATACACCCGCCACGCCTCGTCTCAGCTTCGCCACGCGACTCCTGGTATCAGCGGAGACAACCCGATTTGCGGTACACGAGCGCATCGCATTTTACTGACCCACCCCAAGCCCTACTCCTATGCCGCGTGATTATTCATGCCTACCTTTCTTCACATCTCCGACCTCCACCGAACGGCAGAACCTCGTCTGGAGAACGACGAACTTCTCGCCGCTGTGGGCAGCGATGCAGCCAGGTGGTCGGAGGAGGGTATTCCCCGTCCAGACATAATCGTGGTGAGCGGCGATCTGATCCAGGGCGCACCTATGGGTGCCCGCGACGCGGACGTAACCGTGGCCGCGCAGTACACTGAGGCCCGTCTATTTCTGGCGGCATTGGCAGACGAATTTGTCGACGGGGACCGCTCGCGCGTAGTCGTCGTTCCCGGAAACCACGACGTTCACTGGGGCCGTTCCTTCAGCGCGATGAAACCGCTCGCAGTGTGCCCAGAGCGGATCGCCGCCAAAGCCCTGGACCCCGCGTCGCAACTCCGCTGGAACTGGCGCGACCAGACCGCCTACGAGGTCGCAGATGCCACACTGTATCACTCTCGATTCGAGCACTTTCGCCGCTTTCGCACCGAGTTCTATGCCGGAGTCGAGCCCAACCCGATGGCGCCAAGTGCTGAGGATCTCGTCTTCATGGAGTTTCCGGACCTGGGTGTAGCTGTGGCCGGGTTCGCGTCGTGGCACGGCCTTGACTGCTTCTGCCACGTGGGTGAAATCAACATCGCATCGTTGGCCGCCGCGCGGCAGTTGATCGCGGGGTCCACGGTTCCCGCAGCCGTCGCGGTCTGGCATCACAGCATCGTGGGTGGACCGCGCTCGCACGACTACATGGACGCACGCATAGTTCACAAACTGATTGACTTCGGATTCAACCTCGGACTGCACGGGCATCAGCACCGGCCTGGCGCGGCGCCTTTTCGACTGCATTTGCCTAATCTAACGTCAATGGCAGTTGTTGGTGCAGGTTCGCTCGCAGTAGGAGATAATGAGCTGCCGATGGGTGAGCGCCGTCAATTCAATATAGTTGAAGTAGATACTTCTCAAAAGCAACTCACGATATACGTACGAGCAATGTCATCGGGGGGTGTCTTCACTGGGTCGCATCGGGACGATTTTGGTGGTAATACATTCGTTCGACTGCCCTTACCGGTTCTGCCTTCACGTCCACGGGTGCGGACGAGCGTTCGCCAACTCGATAAAGCCTTGGAGGCCGTCGGTGAGGGCCACTACGCTGAAGCGTTGGAACTCACAGATGCGCTTGACGCACCGGGTGAGCATGCCCAGAGACGGATCCGAATCGAGACGCTTACACGACTGGGCCGGACTGACGAGTTGATTGCCCTTCTGGATCCGCCACAAGGTCCCGGAGAGGTAGTCCATCTCGTGTCACTACTTCTCGATGCTGGACGATTGGACGAAGCCACTGGCTGCCTCGACGCGGCGCTGGCGTTGGTCGGACGCTCGACGCATCGGGAGCTGTCAGAGGCTATCGCAGCAAGACGGGTGACCTTATGAGGCAGACTGAGAAGAAGATCGCGTTCAAGATCGAGTTCTCCCGCATACTAGAGCTGTTGGCCGACGAGATCTACCAGTCGCCGCTCGCGCTGCTTCGAGAGAACACACAGAATGCGTTCGATGCGATCTGTTTGCGGAGAGTGCACTGTCCGGACTTCGAACCGGGCATAGCCGTTTTTGTCGACGATGCGCGAGTGACGGTGACGGACAACGGGATAGGCATGACGGCGAGCGAGATTGAGACCCACTTTTGGTACGCCGGCAGGAGCGGCAAGAATACGGACGCAGCGCGGGCGGCGGGCGTCGTGGGCACGTTTGGCATAGGCGCTATGGCGAATTTCGGCGTAGCCACGGAGCTTGTTGTCGAAAGTGAGTCCGCGGTGACGGGTCAACGCACGCGGTCTGCAGTGCGCAAGAGCGAGTTGTCGACGGACACGGAGACCATTTCGGTGACCGACGTGGAAGCGCAAGGGAAACCCGGGACTACGGTGAAGGCCGTTTTGTCGGAGCCAAATGCCGTAGCCGTCCAGGAGGCGCGCGCGTACTTGCGGGAGTTTGTAGAGTTTGTCGATGTGCCCGTCCTATTCAATGGTGAGCAACTCAGCGGTGGCACACACAGAGGGGTCCTGCCATCCGAACGGCACGCGTGGGCCGAGCGCCGGAGAGTATCGCTCGCGGGCATCATCGCTGGTGATTGCGAACTCTACGGTATGGCGTCAGGAGAGCTTCGTGTAGTCCTGGAGAATATTGAGGTGCCGGGTGGACGGGGAAGGCCAGGGGCCGTGGTGCTGCTGCAGGATCGACACGCGATACGCACCTGCCGGTCGGGCTTTGGGCTGTCAACCGTTGCTATCGGCTCTCTTTACAATTGGGGAGGTGTTGTGGATCTGTCGGTTCTGAAGCCCACCGCAGGTCGCGAGGCTCTGGATTCCTCGTCGACTCAAGTGTTACATCGCGTTATCGGGGCGATTGACAGTACGGTGTCCCCAATCGCGGCGGAGCACGAGGAGTCCTTCCGAAACGATGGGTTCCTGAGTTGGATTGCCGCCACGAGACAGTTCGGGCTGTGTGGCGCCCTCGAAGCCGTCCAACGGCCGTCGGGCAAATCGGATAAGCTGGCAGCGTTGGCGAAGCTGAGCGGCGTGAGGTATTACGGTGGGCGCGATGAGTCAGTGATCCAGACCCATGCCAGCGAAGAGGCGCCAGTGGTCATCTTAACTAGACGTGGACCACGACGTGACTGCGAACTTGGGTACTTGCAAGCACACGGAGTGAGAGAGGTAGACCTGAGCCCCCGTGTGCTCCAGGAGCTTTCCGCAAGGAACCAGGACCTTGCGCACTCAGCGCTGGCGACGCGAGTCACCATGATTCTGGAGGAAGACTATTTCCTTGGTGTGGACGTGCGGTTTGGGACACTGTCGAGCGGATTGGCGATTTTGGTAACGGACAAGGAGGTTCCGGTAGTGATCTTTCTCGATCCGGAGTCTTCCAGTGTCTCACCCTTGCTGGCGTTGTATCGCGATGATTACAAGGCGTTCGGTCCATTTGTGAAGGATTTTGTGAGGTCAGTCGTGTTTCCAAGGGTATCGGCACTGGTGCCGAGCAGCACTCGGGAGGGGGCGGAGGCATTCTTGCGCCACCTCAGGTCCAATCGGGAGTTGTTCGAGTACGAGTTGGATGACAGGGGGGACCTAGAGGAGATCCTTGAAGAGTTGCGTGCGGGACGACTGACGGCCATTGAGGCGGCGAGACACTTGAGCGACAGAGAGCGGTCGGTCGTGGATGTGAGTAGGGGAAGCACGGCGTTATTGTCCACTGTAATCAAGGAGCTGCGAGAGCAGGGCGGCGGTGAGGTTCTCGTTGATGACTTCGGGTCCAAACCGGGAATCGACCGGCGGGAAGAAGAGACGGAGGCCCTGATACTGACGAGTGAGGAGCCGGTGAACGGCTACCATTGCTTTCTTGCGTTGAGTGATCGAGTGCAGCGCGAAAAGGGGGAGTTTTTCTTGCAGCCGCACTCGACGGAGGTTGTTTGGGGCGGGCGGAAAGTGATTCTTGTGTTCCAACATCACTCGGGGCAATTCGGTTTATATTATGACATTCTGTGTCCCGGCCTCATTGGCGCGCCCTCAGGTGGGGGCAGGAGGGCGACATCGACAATTCTCACGGGAAAGCGCACGTTTCTTCCGATTCCGGACGAGATTAGGGAGGATTTTGTGCCGGAGGTGGGCGAACGAAAGCGGCTGGAGGTCCGGTGCGAGATTTTGTATCTCGGAGGATAGAACGTGCGCTTGTCTGGGGTTAACGCCGTTTTTTGGACGGCCGTGCAGTTATCGAACGAACTCTCCGGAGCCTCGGGTGGAAGCGGGGTTGTCAATAGCGTCGTGAACTTGCGGCCGCGGCTGGAGTGTGAGGGGACGGCGGGACGCAATTGTTGCAGTGGAGTGTCTTCTGGCGTGCGGAAATCGGTCCGGCGAAGCGAGTTGCGCCACGCGCCACCCGCATCAGGGGATTCTGACCAACTGACGCGAGCAGTGTCGAGGCCGACGCGACCCCGGTAGTCTGCAACCGGCCCGGGGAGGCGGGCTCGTGTTACGTCGCGGCGGTCAGGAACCAACGCAGGGGTCGGCGGGCTTCGTGGGTGCGGAGTGCGGTGGGAACCGGCGACGGGGTGGAGTCCATGGCTGCCCCGGGGGTGCGGCGCGCGCGCGAACTCCAGGTGGAGGCGAAGCGCCTCGTGAAAGGTCCCGCACAGATGCGGGGGGGCCGCTGCTGGTCATGGCTGTTTTCCCCGCCGCCTTTACTCGAAGCGCAGGGCTTCCATCGGCTCGGTCCGGGTCGCGCGGCGCGGCGGGACGTGGCAGGCGAAGAGCGCGGCGGCGAAGCGCGCGAGCGGCGACGCGACGAAGGTGAGGTGGTCGCCGGTGGCGACCGTAGACGGAGCTCTCAAGAACGCGGCTCGGGGCCGCCGCGGCGGCGAGGCCGACGACCGCGCCTGCGGCGACGAGCGCGGCGCCGTGGCGGACGACCAGCCCGAGCACGTCGCCGCGCTGCGCGCCCAGGGCCATGCGGATGGCCATCGGGTGCACGTCAAGAAGGTTGGGGATTGGGCGAGTAGGGGTCGACCGATGGCTCGGGTAGGAGGATTCAGACCTTGCCCGAGGCGCAGTTGACTGAACCGCTTGATCACGCGGCGAAAAGAAGGGGCGTCCAGGAGCTGTTCGCTGCGTTGGGGGCGGCGGTCAAGGCCGATGTGGACGCGTTTCACCGACGAGGAGACGCGAATGCCCAGGACTTCGAGACCTTCTTGCAGACGGTTCACCGTCGAGCGCTCGCCACGGCCAGCCAAGCCGCCAAGATGGTTGGCGCGCAGCGTTCGTAGCGGCGCTCGCGGTTGAAATCGATGCCCTCATCGGGCCGGGGAGCGTCGACGCGCAGGACTTCGAGGCCCTCGAGCAGGCGCTCCGTGGGCAAGCCCTCGGCGTCGCCGCGGAGGCGATGGCGGAGTACTACGACGCCGACGATTCCGGCCATTCGGGTTCGACGATAGCGTGCGCCTGCGGCCAGACGGCGCACTACGCCGGCCGCCGCCCGAAGACCTTCACCACGCTGTTGGGATCGCTGACCCTGCACCGCGCCTACTAGCACTGCGCCGCCTGCCGCCGGGGAACCTGGCCCCGCGACCGGGCCCTGGGCCTGCAGGACACCTCGCTGTCGCCCGCCACGACGCGGCTGGTGGGCTTGGCAGCGACGAGCGTCAGCTTCGCCGAAGCGAGCGAGTGGAGGGGGGAGTTGGCCGGCGTGGCGGTTGACCCCAAACAGGTCGAGCGCACCGCCGAAGCGCTGGGCCGGGAGGTCGCGGCCGACGAACGCGAGCGGGTCGAGCCCGCACCCGCCGCGGCGCCGACGATGTAGGTGGGGCTGGACGGCACCGGCGTGCCGGTGCGCAAGTCCGAGGTGGGAAGGCCGGCGCGGCAAGCAGCCCGACGGCTCCGCCAAGACCCGCGAAGTCAAGCTCGTCACCGTGTGGACGGCGGAAACACGTACCGCCGACGGCCTCCCCGAACGCGACCCCGGGTCAGTCAGCTACAGCGCCGCGGTCGAGTGCGTAATCCGCTGATGTGGATCACCGAATCCGGTGATGTGGAGCACGGAATCCGGTGAAGTGGAGCGCTCATCGGAGCGTAGCGACGATCACGCCGGTCGGTCACCTCCATTGAGGTCGGGACGGGTCATGAATGCATCCTGCCACGCCTGGTACTGTTCCTGCAACGCCAGGAGCGTCTGCGCCGGGCTCCAGGGGTTCTTCGGGCTTCGGGGGCGGCCGGCGCGTGCTGCGATTCGCGGAGACGACGCGCTCTTCGTCGTCGTAGCAGCGGAACCGACACCGGTTGGCGCGTAGCGCCGGGCTGCTCTTCGTGGGGCCCTCGTTCCACTGCTGTGGCCGCGACCTCCGTCCGCCGGCCGTCGGGTACCGGACCCGGGACTCGCCGGCCTGCCGACGCTTCCGGTAACGCGCCTGCCGCTCCGCGTTCGTCAAAGCCATGACGACTCCACACCGTTACGTAACGGACCGGTGACAGGCGGCTCGCCCGGACGTCGATGACGTCGGGCCCTCGGCGGGCTCGGGGCCACAGCGGACCGGGAGCCCGGCCGCGGGGGGGCAGGCGCCAGTGGCGATTTCGGGCGGGACCGGTCGGTTCGATCCGGGTTCTGCCTCGGCGCCGGGGTGCAGGCGGGCGTTGGGATGCTCATGTCGCCTCCGGCGTACGGGCCTCCGGAGCGCGGTGCGTTCGTCGCATCGAGCGGCCCTCGAGCTCGATGCGATGCGCGTCGTGGAGCAGGCGGTCGCAGATGGCGTCGGCCTGGTTGGGGTCGCCGATGACGGCGTGCCAGTCGGTCACGGGCAGCTGGCTGGCGATCAGCGTCGAGGCGCGTTCGGCCCGGTCCTCCAGGCGCAGCCGCCGAGCGTCAGGATCTGCTAGCGGTTGAGCCGGCGGGGGTGGGTGAAATCGACGGCCTCGCGGGTGGCCGGATGGCGCAGCTTGGCGGCGCGGAGCCTCCGCAGGAGCTTGCGCTGCTCGCGGGCCGTCCACTCGGCGTCGACGAGGAGGCCGAAGCGTTCCTCGAAGGCGAGGGCGGCGGCCTCGGCCGTCTGGAGCTGTTGCTGGCAGGCGTCGGCCATCGCGCCGAGCTTCATGGCGTTCAGCTTGTCGAGGGTCTGTTCGATCAGCATCGGTCCTCCTCGGCGGTCGCCGCGTAGTAGTCGGCGCCGCGGATGTTGTCGTGGACGGGCGTCGGGGCGGTCTCGGTCGGCGGCTCCAGGAGCCGGTGGTCCTGGCCGGTGGCGAGGATGTTCTTGACGGTGTGGAAGTGGCAGGAGCGGAGGGCGATGGCGCGGGCGCTCGCGGCGTCGAGCCGGTCGTTGCCGTGCTGCCGCCCCAGCCGCATGAGCCCGAGCACGGCCTTGTAGCCCTGCTCGGGGTGGGGGCGGCTCTCGAGGATTCGGGTGACGAGCTCACCGGTCGCCGGCCCGACCTTCTTGGCCCAGCGGATGAGACGCGACGGTGTCCACTCGGCGTGCACGCGATGGGCGCTGGGCATGTGCTCGGCCACGGTGGACCGCTGTCGGTCGTATCGGCGCTGGTGGGACGTCACCCGCCGGCCCTTGAAGAAGACCTCGACGGTCGTCGTGGTGTAGCGGACCTGGACCTGCTCGCGGAGGAGCTGGAACGGCACGCTGTACTCGTGTCGCTCGACGGTGACGTGGTAATCGATGTTGACGCGGCAGTGCTTCCACTTCGCGAGGACGTAGCGCGTGGCCGGCAGGGGGCGCAGGGCCGGCCGGTCGGTCTGCTCGTAGAGGGCGCGCCGGCTGATGCCCAGCTTCTGCATCGGCCGGTCGTTGAGCTCGTCGAGCAGCGCGCGGATTGCCTGGTTCAGGGCGCCGAGGCCGAAGAACGTCTCGTCGCGGAGCCGGGCGAGTATCCACCGCTGGGCCAGAAGTACTGCCGCCTCCGCGGCAGCTTTGTCCCTCGGTTTCCTCGGCCGTGCCGGTACGACGACGGCGCCGTAGTGGGGGCGAGGTCCTCGTAGGTCCGATTGACGCCCGGCTCGTAGCGGCAGGGTCGGGTGATGGCGCTCTTGAGCTGGTCGGGGACCCACAGGTCGGTCGTGCCCCCGAAGTACTCGACCATGCGGACGTGGGCGTCGACCCAGTCCGCCAGTTGCTGGCTCGCGGTCGCCTCGGCGTAGGTGAAGCCGCTGGCGCCGAGCACGGCGACGAACAGCTCGACGCGTTGCACTTCACCGGTACGGGGGTCGACCAGCGCCGGCCGCTTCCCGGAGAAGTCGATGAACGTCTTCTCTCGCCGGCGCGGTGGACCTGCCGCATCGACGGCCGCAGCCGCCGCGCCCACTGCCGGTAGATCTCGCAGAACTGCGTCCGGCGGTAGCCGTCCGGATGGACTTGGGCGTACTCCTCCCAGAGGAGCTGCAGCGTGACGCCGTCGCGCCTGAGCTCGCGGTGAATGTACGCGCAGTCGGGTCGGACACGGTCGTGCACCGGAGCGGCCCGAGGGAACAACCGGGCCTCGAGCGCCGCATCGTCCAGCTCGGCCGGCAAGGGCCAGCCGAGCCCGCGCTCCTCCGTCTTCCGCAGGTAGCGCGAGACCGTACCCGCAGCGACGGCGCAGGCCCGGGCGATCTCCCGGTGGGACAGTCCCAGCTCGTGGCTGAGTTGCAGGACCTGCCGAATCTTCCTCATCTGTAGCCTCCATGCCGGCATCGCGTTGCCCTCCCTTCGGAAAGACGCAGCGTGCCGCGGTCAGGCTACCGACGAGCGCTCACCACGGTGATCCACTTCGGCCGGACGCGATCCACTTCGGCCGGATTCGGTGATCCACTTCGACCGGATCGGGTGATCCACTTCGACCGGATTCGGCGATCCACTTCGACCGGCGTACGCACACCGACAGCCCGAGCGTGAAGGCGAGGACGACGCCGTCGAGCCCGACCTCGTCGAGCCGAGTCGCCGTGACCGGCACCAGCGCGGGCACGGCGCGAAGCACGGTGGCGGCCGTCGCCAAGCCGAGCGCGCCGCCGCCCAGGCCGAGCAGGACGCTCTCGGTCAGGAGCTGACGCACGATCCGTCGCCGGCCCGCCCCCAGCGCTCCGCGGACCGCCAGCTCGCGCCGGCGGGTCACCCCGCGCGCGAGCAGCAGCCCCGCGACGTTGACGCAGGCGATGAGCAGCACGAGCAGGGTGGTCCCGGCCAACGCCATGAGCGCCGGCCGGTACTCGCCGACCATCTCCTCCAGCAGCGGAATCACCCGCGTGACCCGGGCGTCGAGCTCCGGCGCGCCTCGCGTCCGCCCGCTTCCGTCCTGGTCCGAACGCCGGGCGATGCTGTCGTCCACGCGCTGCAGGATGGTGCCGACCTCGGTCGCGGCCCGCTCGGTCGAGACGCCCTGCCGGAGCCGCCCCACCGCGCTGGCGGTCACAACGTCGGCCTGGAGCACGTACGGCGTCCAGACCTCCACGCCGGGCCGCGCGGTCAGGCTTACCGACGAGCGTTCACGTTGACCGGATTCGGTGTTCAACTTCACCGGATCGGGGGCCAAGCTACCTGTTGGAGTCCGCAGAACGCCAGCAGGGTGAACACAAACACTCTCAACGAGACGCACCAAAATATCAATTGATACTGTCCAGTACCTGCACGCCGCGAGCCCACACCGTCCTGAGTCAAGCTACCAAGCGCTTCGATTTGTCGCTGGATGCTGATCCAAACGGTGGTAACCATCGACTTGATCCAAATACCACGTCCAGTGCGACCCTGATATCACGCCCCTGAACGTTAAGTTGCTGAAAAATAGGCCCTTAACACACGACCACAACACAGTTTGGATCACGGCCCAGATGGTAGACAACACCTGAGCGACCCTGCTACGTACTACTTTTTCTGATCCAGAACGTGAAACCAAGGTGTCACTTCTGGATCAGCACCGCGGGGTCGCTCAGGCTGGACTTTTCCGCTCCGCGGAAGTAGAGAATGTGGCAATGCTCCGACGATGGCCCTGGGCGCGGTCCCGAGGCGGCCACCGGCACCGCAGCGCTTGGACGGCAGACGACCGGCGCCAGGTCGAGGAGCTCATGGTGCGCTGGCGGCACAACGTCCCGGCGATCGAGTGGGAGCGACTCGCGAGGTGCATGGGCCGGACAGCGGTCGCCCTGCGCGCCTGGGTCTGGCGTAACCGGCTTCCTCGCTGGCGACGGCACCCGTGGACGGGGTCGCAGCTGCGCCGGATTCGGGCGCAGTGGAACGTCGGCGTCGCGGCCGGCTGGAGCGACCGGAAGATCGCGGTAGCCGCGGCGTCGACGTTGGCGCCCCACTCGGTGGGGGCGGTCTACATGCAGGCGTACCGATTGGGCCTACACGGTCAGCCGCGGCCCGACGAGCACGAGGAGAGTCCTCGGGGCCAGCCAGGGCCCCATGTCCCCACCAAACCATCCTCATGAAGTTACAATGAACCTCCTGCTGCCGCGCAAGCTCCACCGCCGGCTGCGCCACCACGCGATCGACGCCGACCGGGCGGCCCGGCACATCGTGATCGACGCCATCGTCGAGTACCTGGACAACCACGAGGACGACCACCAATGACCGAGCGCGACCGACCCGACGCACCGGCTGCTCAGGGGCCCGCCGCCCCCGTCCGTCGCTTCACGCCGGGGTTGCCCAAGCTCGGCGCACCGCCCAGACTGCGGCTCCGCCTGCCGCCGCGGCGCCCGCGCGTGGTGTACGCCGCCGCGGCTCTGCTGGGCTTGGTCTTGCTCGTACTCTTCACGCCTGGAGCGCCCGAGCACAGGCCGGAAATTGCCGTCGAAGTCATCGAGCCCGCGGAGGCGCCGGTCGCCACGCCCGCGGCCGCCGACCTGCAGCCGCGGGCCGCCGAGATCATCGAATCGGATTCCCCCTCCGTCGTCGCTGGCCGCGTCGACGTGGACGTGCCCGACCCGGCAAGCGACACGCTCGAGCCCGAGCGCCGACCCGCAGAGGTCGCCCCTGATTCTCCTGAGCCGGCGGAAGCGGATTCCCGGCAAGCGTCGGCCACGCCGCCGCCCTGGGAAGCGCTCGACGACAGCCTGCTCCTCGATCGGGCCGCCGTGGCGCGCTTCACGACGCTGCCCCGGCCCTACGCCTGGCCGCTGCCCTGGGTGCGGAGCCGCGTCATCTGCCACACCAACGCGGACGTGCCGCACATCCACATGCTCCAGAGCCCTGACGGGCGGCTCTACCACTGGGGCGAGGCCGCACGCTACGTCCGACAGATCAACACCGCCCACGGCATCGCGTCGACGGAGGTTGCCACCGTCTCGCCGACCGCGTTCCTCGAACCCCTGCGCGCCGCCGGCCAACGACTCTGCGTCACGCGAGACGCCGACGGGACCCGCGCCGACAGTGCCGAGGCCGTCGACCAGAACCGAACGCCGGTCTACGACCCCGTGAACGCCCTGCCCTTCGAGCTGCCGGCACCGCCCCCGGCCGGCGCTGCTGCTTCGCCTGTGCGTCCGTGACTGCCCGTTCGCGTCCGTGATTGCCCGTCCCACGCGAGCGGTTCGGCTGAGTTCGACGCCACGCATCCCGGCCGGACCTTTCCTCATCGCTTCCAGGGTCAGGTACGCGCCTACCGAGGCCCTGTCTCCAGCACGACCCCGAAGCCATCGCACGCCTTTCTGAAGTCGCCCATTCCCACCCGGAAGCCCCACAGCATCCGAGGACGTGCGCCTGCCGGCGCGCGCTCGAACGACACCGCGGTCAGCTCCGGGAGAGCCATGAGGCGTTGCGCCCAGATTGACCCGATGTCCGCAGGGCCGGCTACGACCACTCCGCCCGAGGCCGAGACCCTCTTGACGCTGTCCACGACCCGCTCGACCATGTTGTCCAGGCAACCCGCTTCGGCCAGCCACAACACGCCGCCCTCGGCAGGCCACGGGGCTCCCTCGTCGATGCTCGACCCCTCCACGGCCGCGTGACCGCCCAGGGCGACCTTCGCTCGGCTGCGCAGGTCCCCCGGGTTCGGGGAGACGTTCTCCTGACCCGCGTCGCGACCCTCGGCTGCCGAGAACAGTGTCTCCGCTTCGGGGCCCGGCTTCGTCGCTGGACCCCCTGGACCCGGTTCCTCGGGGTCCACGACTTGGCCGAGCGTGACTCCGCCGCCACCATCGTCCGCCTCGCCGGATGACTGTACTGGTTCGCTCGCCGCGGCCGTCGGCTTCCGGCCCCGCGGGTCCTTCTTCCGGGGCTTGCCCTCGATGCCCCGCTGGCGCATCGCGGCCTTGAGGTTCGGCGCCGCGCCGGAGCGGACGTCCTCGACCAGCTGCCTGATGGTCTCGGGCTCCTCGCCACGCAGCTCGTACGCGTCGCCCACCGACACCACGCCCTCGCGGGCGGCGGCCCTCAACGGCTCGGGGCCCTTCTCGACCGCGGCCGCCCGGGCCACCGAGGCTCGCGACACGCCCATCATCTCGCCGGCCTGGCCCAAGGTGACCTCGTCGCTCAGGGCGGACAGCCGGCTCGCCAGCAAGGCCCGTTGCGACGCGTCCAGGTGGCGGCGGTGCACGTTCACCGACATCACCCACGACGCCACGTCGGTCCCGTGCGCCAGCTCGCGGACCTCGGGGACGACACCGGCGGCCGCGCAAGCCCGGACCCGGTTCCGCCCGTCGACCAGCTGGTCGCCCTTGACCACGACCGGCTCGCGCAGGCCGTTGGCGCGCACGTCCTCGACGAGCTCGTCGAACTCGCGGCCGGACATGATGGGGAACACCGCCGCGGCCGGATGGACCCGGTACCGGCTGCCGCCGATCTCGACCAGCTCGTCCTGCGCCTCGTGCTCTGAGTCCATCTCCCTCCACTCCCTTGCCGTAGTCTCAACGTGAGACGGCCCGACGGGCCGACCGTACCACACGCGCTCGTCGAGGCCAACAGGGTTCGGAACGACCTGGGTCGGGGCGTCTCGGCGACCCGGCCGCGGCGGGTCGGCTCTGCCGTCCGGGTCGGAAGACCGAACATCACTCCGGCGACCCGGCCCACGGGTCGGGCTTCGTTGGACGACCCGGCCTGCCGGGTCGCGATCACGACCGGAGCACTGTTTCTCGCGCCGCGCCTTGGACCACCCCGCGATGTCCTGCGGGGTCGGAAGCGACCGCCGGTCGCCAGCGACCCGTCGACGACGTCAGGGTCGGAACTCCACCGGACGACCCGGCTCGCCGGGTCGCGATCACGGACAATCGCGCCGCAAGTTGCGGCCTCCGGGCACAGGGGGGGAGGGGCGTCGAGTGGGGCCGTGGAAGCGATCCGGACGGCGGAGATGGAACGGGTAACGGCGTGCCCGGAGGAGGACGGCCCGCGAGAGCGGATCGTGATAATGTGGAGGCCCAGATGCTCGATACACATGCTGTCGCCCGGTCGCTGACCGCGGCCGACTTCACGCCCGCCCAGGCGGACGCCCTCACCGATGCCCTTCGCCGGGTCGCTGAGCATGGCGACCACGTCACGTCCGACCAGTTCAAGGTTGGTCTCGCCGAGGTGCGGACCGAGATTGCGAATCTGGACACACGGCTGTCGACGCAGATGGCCGACGTGCGCACCGAGATCGCGAATCTGGACACGCGGCTGTCGACGCAGATCGCTGAGGTGCGTTCCGATATCGGCAACCTCGAAGCCCGACTCATCAAGTGGATCATCGCAACCGTGGTTGCGACGGCTAGCGTGACGGTCGCGATTGCCGGCGTGGTTGTTGGTGTTCTGCGTCTCCTTGCCGAGTAGCGGCGGACGACCCGCCCGCACTGACCGATGATGCTCACCCAGACCTCGGACGCGGACCCGTTCATCGTCTGCGCCATCCCCGACCACCCCGCCGACCTCGACCCCCGCACGATCGAAGCCGCGTACGAGGACGACGCCCACTACCTCGGAACCCTTCCCGCGGAGTACCACCTGGACATCGAGCAGCACGAGCTCACGAAGCACCCGCCCGCCGTCGACCGGTCAACGACCTACTCGCGACCCTGGGCTTCGCGCCGGTCCGGCCCTTCACGGCCATCGCGTGGACCAACCGCCACGAGCAGCCCGTGGTCCTCGTCGTCGCTGAGCGAGATCGACTGCCGATCGGGCAGTGCGACCACGGCCTGCGCCAGACCATCACACGCCGGCCGTTCCGCGGTCCCGTCGCGCATCCCGGCAACCCCGCCGCCCGCGAGGGGCACACCGAGCTCGAGCAATGCACCCACTGCGGCGCGTTGCGAGTGGTGAACGTCGGGCCCGCGAACGCGCGCGAGGCGACGCCATGGCGCGAGCCGGCGCCGCACTACCGCACGCTCGCCTGGAGCGAGCTCTACCGCGTCCTGGTCGGGCGAGAGGAGTAACGATGAGAACCCTTCACCGCCTGGTCGATGCTCGTCATCGCGCCGTTCACGATCGTGTTCGCGGCCGGATGCCGCGACGAAGTCGCGGTGACCCTCGATAAAAGATCGAGTTCACTCAACAGGAGATTCAATCGCTGCTTGACCGACGAGCGCAAGATGCAGCGGCGCGGGCAGTTGAAGATCCCCTCAGGTTCGGGGTCGAGGAGGGACTGTCCAAGGCGCAACTAGAACTAGAAAACACGACCCGCAACCACGCGGCGCGGCTCTCTAGGCTTCGCCGAGCGTACGAAGACGACACCTGGGACATGCTCGGCCCTCCCGGCACAACCGGTCGGTCTATCGCCATCACCTGCCTGAGGAACTCGAAGACGAGCGGACGCGGCTGGAGAATCTCGTCGCAGAATCCCAGCCGTGAACGCGCGGCAGTCACCCCGCGCAAGATCGCCGCGCCCAAGCGATGAACCCGGCCATCCGTTGCTGAGGGATCAGCCGTAGCAGCGGGTGGCGATCCGCCCGGTAGTACTGAACCGGCACCCAGAACTCCCCGAAGCTGCTGTCCACGGTCGCGAAGCCGCCGCCATCCCGGCACAGGAGCGCACCGCGGCGCGCGGGTCCGGGCCGGGATCCCCAGTTCGCGTCCATCCACGGCATCAGGTCGAAGTCGTAGCGCACGAACCGGGCCGGCTCCTCGCAGACGAACTCGGCCGCGCCGGGCTCGAGACCGCGATCGCTCCCGCACTGCTCGGCGCGCAGGCGGCGCAGCCCCGCCGCCCAAGCCTCCAGTCCCGCTTCCGAGCCGCACGTCTCCGGGCGGACCTGGCAGGCCCGCCGCGCTCGCACGTGCTCCATCTCGGCCGCGCGAGGCCCACTTGATGCGCAACCGGCCAGCGTCGCCCCGACGGCGACAACCAGCGCGGCCGCGGCGAGCGAACTGCATCTCATGTCAAGGCTCCCTCCAACTAGACGAGGTGATTCGCTCCTTGCGCGCACGGGGCGGGCTATCATGCGAGGCAGCGGGGCGCCGGGTTTGGGCAGACGCCACGGTCGTCACTCCGAGCTCGCGCCGGCGCCCCACCTCCAGCGCCCTGCAGGCCCCGCACCGAAACGGAACAGGTCATGGCCGCGGTCGACGACTGGATCGATGCCTGTCGCCGGCAGGGCATCACGCTCCGCCGCCGCGGGCAGGAACACTGCGCCCCTGCCCGATCTGCCAGACCGGCGACGACCGCTTCTGGGTCAAGCCCGGGCGCGCCCAGCCCGTGCTCGCGCGTTGCCGGCACGGACACACGTACCGGCAATTACACCGCGCGTTGCTCGGCGACTCGTTCGACACGCGGGTTCGGCCGCGACGCCGCGGCCGACGTCCCGCCGACCTCGACACCGAGCTCCCCGACCCGACGCTCTCCCGACCAGGCCCGCCGCGCCCGCAGGCTCTTCGCTACAGCCCACCGCGGCCAGCCGACGTACTTCCGCCGGAAGTTCCCCGAATCCGATCGGCTCGTCTGTCGTCTGGACGCACCGCGACATGTGGCTCGTGCCGACGGCACCAAGCGGTTTCAGCGCGACCTGCGGCTCTCCGGACTCGCGATGTCGCCCCGATGGCGCGCGGCAGGACCGCTCCTGCTCACCGAGGGCGTGACATCCGCCCTCGCCGCCCTCACCATCACCGACCCGCCGCTCGGCGTCCTGGCCTGCCTTCCCGAAACGGACTCCTCAAGACGGCCAGACGGCTCGGCCGGCGCCCCGCAGCCGTCATCGCGGACCACGACCATCCTGACCAGAACGGCGTCCGGCCCGGCATCGACGCCGCCGTGAGGACGGGCCTCCCCTGGTGGACGCCGGCGATCGGAGGGTGCGACGCCTGGGGCGTCTGCGGGCTGTTGTACGATGACGCCCCTGTGGGGCCGGTGTCGTCCCAGCTTGGATGAGCAGCATGACCGAAACACCGTCTTCGCCCGCGCCCGCTGGTGAGCACCATGAACACCAGCCCGTTCTGCACACGCCGTACGACGAACCGGACCGGCACTGGAAGCTTGAGCATCACCAGACGACCGGGGAGGTCGTGCCGGGCCGTCGCCCGGCTGAGCAGCCGCTGCCGATGGGTGCTCCTCATGCCGAGCAGCTGAAGCTGCTCGCGACTCGTCCGGCTGGATCATCGGTTCTGGGGATCATCGACACCCTGCGTGCAGAGGTCCGAGATTGGCGTGACCGCCATTGGCCGGGCGCCACCGAGAACACTCGGCAGCTCCTCGAGTACTGGGCCCGCCCGCCTGGCGAGGGCCCGCTCTACAGCCCATTCTACGCCCAGCGCGAGGCAGTCGAGACGGTCGTCTACTTGAGCGAGGTCGGCAACGGCGGGCACGACGTCGTCAAGCGGCTGAAGGCGCTGGGGCAGGAGTGGAGCCGCAGCCTGACCAGGCTCGCGATCCGCATGGCGACGGGTACCGGCAAGACGAACGTGATGGCGATGCTGATCGCATGGTACGCCGTCAACCGCAGGGCGGAGCACCGGCACCACAGCCTCGGGCTCGCCCGCAACGTCGGGCGGATCGTCGTCATCGCGCCTGGGCGGACGATCGCCCGGCAGCTCCGCGTCCTCGATCCGCGTCGGACCGACAACCTGTACGACCAGCATCGGTTGCTGCCGCTCGGCCTGCGGCGTCGGTTGTCCCAAGTGCGCGTCACGGTTCTGAACTTCGAGAAGCTGCAGCCGCGGGGGAACGCGGCCCTCGGTGGTCTCGAGACCCCAGGAAAGCGTAGCGAGACTCTCGCTTGGGCTCGTGTAGACGAGTCAGAGTCGACCGAGACGTACGAGGAGATGTGGACTCGTCTCCTGGGTCGGCCTACCTCCCGTCACGGTGACCGTGTCGTCGTGCTGAACGACGAAGCTCACCACTGTTGGGAGCGGGCGGACGACGCGAAGACGACGCGTCGAGCCGGCACGAACCAAGGCGTGTGGATGCAGGCGATCCACGAGCTGGACAACCATCGGCACTTCCGGGTGGACCAGATCGTCGACCTAACTGCGACCCCGATCTTCATCGATCCGCGCAACACGCATAGGCCGGCCGGCGTCAAGATCAAGACGGAAGAGCCGCTGGTTCCGTGGATCGTCAGCGAGTTCGCGCTGATGGAGGCCATGGAGGCTGGGCTCGTCACGATCCCCATGCCGCCCAGGCGGACGGACCAAGCCGATCGTCGCGTCCTCGAGAACCTCTACGAGGACAACAACGGTCGCGATCTGGACTCGACCGAGAGTCGCCTGAAGGTCCGGAATGCGCTGCATCTTCTCTACGGCGACTACGAGAACACCTTCGCGGCCTGGGAGGCGCAGGCCGAGCTGGATTCTTCGGTCGGCCATCCCGTCCTCATCATCATCGCCAACTCGAAGAAGAACGCCCGTGCGTTCATGGACATGCTCGGTGGCCGCCTTCGGCCGGGTTCCAAGGACGTCTACGACCCTCCGGAAGGCGGGTTCTCTCTTCTGTCGAACGTGCCCCGTCAGGGGGCCTCCGAGGCGGAGTGCCTCGAGCGGCCGGCGAGAACGATTCTCGTTTACTCGAAGGGCGCTGGAGCAGCTGAGAAGCTCGAGGGCGATCGCTTCGATCAGGGTGCGATTGGTGTCCGGGAGGTCAAGGACAGCCTTCAGCTCGAAGAGATCCTGGCCACCGTCGCTGTGCCGGGCGCACCGGGCGGCCACGTCCGCTGCGTCGTCAGCGTCGGCATGCTCACCGAGGGGTGGGACTGCCGTCGGGTCACCCACATCCTCGGCTACCGCAAGTTCGGGAGTCAGCTGCTCTGCGAGCAGACCATGGGCCGGGCGCTCCGGCGCCACGACTACGAGAACCGGATCGAAGCCAAGCGTCAGGACACCGGCGAGGTCACCGAGCGGTTCCAGGCGACCTACGCCACCGTGCTCGGTGTCCCGTTCGAGCGGTATGGCATTCAGGGCAGCGGTGAGGGCGGGGAACCCGAACCCCCGAAGCCCCAGACCGACGTGCACGTCGTTGAGGATCACCGCGTTCCGTTCCGCATCGACGTCCCGGACTTCAAGGACTACGCGGTCGTTCACGAGACTCCGGAGATACGGCTCAGCCCGGATCGCGTGACGGCGTGGACGCTCACGCCGAAGTCAGGCGGCATCGAGGTCCGTTGGGCCCAGGTGCGGGGGCCTATCGGTCGCGACCGGATTCTCGTGAACCGGCAACCGGGTCCTTCGGACGAGCCGGTGTGGCAGCTTGCGGCCGCCGTCGCCAGGATCTTGTCGCAGCGGTGGAGCGACGAGGACTCGGCGACCCGCTACCGCAGTGCTCGGCTGTTCAGCCATTCCTTGGCTGTTGTTCGCCAATGGCTTGCCGACGAGCGGGTGAACATCCCCGTGGGCGAGCACCGTGTGTTGCTCGATCCCAACGTCCAGGACGAGGCTCGGGACCAGATCGTCTACGCGATCGAGACCCCCGGTGGTGATGTGGTCACCCGTGTCGGCGTTCCTGCCGACCCGCATCGTCCCCGTCGTTGCGCCGGCGCTTGGCGCCCGTTCAAGACGACGCTCACGAAGATCGTGCCGCTGCAGCGGTCTGAACTCAACGTCGCAGTGTGTCACAGCAACCTTGAGATGGTGATCGCCGAGGTTCTCGACGGGCACCCCGACATCGACGCTGTCGTTCGGAACCATGGCCCCGAGCGGTTCGAGATCCCCTACAAGACCGAGGGAAAGTGGGCGAAGTTCGTTCCCGACTTCTTCGCGCGGGCGAAGCCTGTCGGCGCGAGTTCAGGGGCTGCTGCCGCCGAGGTTGTGCCCCATCTCATCGTTGAGGGCAAGGGCCCCCAGGATTCGAAGGCCTCGGAGAAGGCCCGCTGGACTCGTGACTGGTGGGCGCAGTGCGCTGATCAGGCAGCCGCCGCTGACGGTGCTCCGGAACACCGTTGGGCGTACGTCCAGGCTGGGCCGGGCAGCAACATCGCCGCGTTGATCGAGCGCGGCGTTGAGGAGGCGGTCGGCAGATGAGCGATTCCAAACCTTACGAGCATGGCACGACCCGGTCCAACAACCCGAGTGTTGAAGTCGTCGAGATTGCGTCCGAGGAGCGCCGTAAGGCGCGCCAGCACCGCAAGGACATGCGTGAGCATCGTCCCACCGAGCCCCGGCTTGAGTGGGATCGGGCTCCCGAGCGGAAGACCGCCGTAGCGCCCATGTTGATGCGGGCGGAGCAGATCGACCCGTCCGCTTGGGTGGACACGCTACGTCCGAAGAACGGGCAGTCCGATATGTTCGCGTCGTTCAACGAGTACAAGGAGCCGGCGGCGGCGCGGCTCGAGTGGTACGAGCATGCCGGTAACTGGTCGAACCGCCTGATCCACGCTGACGCGGCCCGCGCGATGGCATCGCTTCTTGAACACGAGCACCTTGGTGGCTCGGTTCAGATGGTCTACTTTGACCCGCCCTACGGGATGGACTTCGACGCGAAGCTCGGGAACGATACGCTCACGCGACGGGCGTTCATCGACAGGTACGAGCGAGGGATCAACTCGTATTTGGACGGGGTCCGGGAGACTGCCGTGCTCGCTCGAGAGCTCCTGACGGAGTCGGGTAGCTTCTTCATGCAGATTGGGGACGTCAATCTCCATCGCTGCGCGCTGGTCCTTGATGACGTTTTCGGGGCAGAGAATCGGGTGACCACCATTTCGTACGCGACTGGCGGTGGCGGCAGTTCGACGAAGTCTCTCTCGAAGGCTATGGACTACATCCTCTGGTACGCCAAGGACCGTGAGCAGATGTCTTCGTCGTCGTTCTTCATCCTCTACGAAAAACAGGACCGAGAGGCCTTTTGTGACACAAAGGTATGGGCTGCCGTTGGCGGCGACTTTCCGGAGGGGCCGCGCGTTTTGCGTCCTGATGAGAAGCGGGATCCGAAGCGCAACATCCCGGAGGGAACAGAACTCTGGTTCGTTGAGGACTTGACCTCTCAAGGTCCTGCTGCGGAGGACCGGGAACAGGGACAGCCGTTTGTCTGGCAAGGAACAGAGTTTGGGCCGGTGGGGTTGACGAAGCGCCACTGGACCGTCGACAGGGTGCGCCGTGAAAGGCGCCGTTCCTCAGCGGGTGCGAATCCCGCCCGGCAACTGTCGCTCCAGCCGGTAGCAGTCGGAGCGGACGATGGAGGTAACGACATCGGCTGAAGCACTCCGACAACAAGGGCCGCCTTGGCGGCTCAGCGACCACGCGGGCCGTAACGCGAGTGAACGCCGAGCAGGCCCCGAAACTGTCGATGCGGAAGCCGACCCACCCTTGTCATGGGGAAGGCTGCCAGCGGCCGGGAAGCGAGCGACGCGAGCACCGACCGCCTCCGCCGGGGTAGTGGCGACGGCACGCGTGGAAGAGGGGGATGGACGCAACACGGGAAGCCCTGCCGGTGGCGTGGCACGCGCCAACCGACAGCCCGCGAGGGTCGGGTCGGGCCGAGCAGGGTGGCGGAGAGGCCCGTAGTACCGGGGAAGCCGGGTAACGCCGGTGGAGGGAAGGGGCCTCGGTTCGAGAGCAGCGCATGACGGAGGAAGGGACGTGGGGACTGGCGAGGGCCTAGCAGCCTCAGAACGTGTTCAGCGACTCCAGACGGCGCTACATGCGAAAGCGAAGGGAGCTCCGAGCTTCCGGTTCTACTCGCTGAGCGACAAGGTGTGGCGCGACGACGTGCTCGCGGTCGCCTGGCAGACCGTCCGCCGCAACGGCGGGGCGGCCGGGGTGGACGGCGAGACGGTCGCGGACGTCGAGTCGTTCGGGGTGGACCGGTGGCTGGGAGCACTGGCGCGGGACCTGAAGGCGGGGACCTACCGGCCGCGTGCGGTTCGGCAGGTCCTCATCCCGAAGAAGCAGCGTGGGAAGTTCCGGCCGTTGGGCATTCCGTGTCTCCGGGACCGGGTGGCGCAGACGGCGGCGATGCTGGTGTTGTCGCCGATCTTCGAGGCCGACCTGCAACCGGAGCAATACGCCTACCGGCCGGGCCGGGGCGCGAATGACGCGGTCAGACGCGTACACCGGCTGCTGAACACCGGGCATCGGGAGGTGGTGGACGCCGACCTGACGAACTACTTCGGCGAAATCCCGCACGCGGACCTGCTGAAATCGGTCGCCCGTCGCGTGAGCGACGGTCGGCTGTTGGGGTGGGTCAAGGCGTGGCTGGAGATGGCGGTCGAGGAGGACGATGGTCGGGGCGGACGCCACCGGACGAACCGTGCGCGTCGCGAGCGGAAGGGTACCCCGCAAGGGTCACCGATTTCGCCGCTGTTCAGCAACATCTACATGCGTCGCTTCATCCTGGGCTGGAAGGCGCTGGGGTATGCCCGGCGCTTCGAGGCGGAAATCGTCAACTACGCGGACGACTTCGCGGTGCTCGGCCGAGCGCCGGCGGCAGAGATGCTGACGGCGGTCGAGGGCCTGATGCGGCGTCTGAAGCTGCCGATGAACGCCGAGAAGACCCGCTGCTGCCGGGTGCCGGAGGAGCCGATGACGTTCCTCGGCTACCGGATTGGGCGCAACTACCGGCCAACTACGGGTGCCGCCTACATCGGCACGCGTCCGAGCCGGGAGAGCATCCAGAGCATCTGCCGTCGCGTGAGCGAGCTGACGACGCGGCGTGACGCGCTCCTGCCGCCGGGAGACGTGGTGGCGCGCCTGAACCGGTTGCTGACCGGCTGGGCGAACTACTTCACCCTCGGGCAGGTCAGTCCCGCGTACCGCGCCGTTGACCAGCACGCCACGCGGCGGCTACGCCAGTGGCTCTGCCGCAAGTACAAGGTGCGAGACGGGAAGCTTGTGCGCTTCCCGTCCGAGCGACTCCGGACGGAGTACGGGCTCACGTGCCTTGCCACGCGAACGGCGAGCTTCCCGTGGGCGAAGGCATGATCTCGTCCGAGAGCCGGATGCGGGAAATCTGCACGTCCGGTTCGATGAGCGGCGACTGGAAACGGAGCCACGGCGGGGAGTGAGGCACCGGCACTTGGCGAAAGCCGCCGGGAACAGCTACCCCCTTACCGCCTACCGCCTACCGCCACCGCGCCAGTCGTCGACTCTACCTCGGGTTGCAGGCACTTGGTCAACAGGGTCGCCTGTTCGCGTCTGTGCCCCTTGGTCAGGGCACAGCGTCCGCCGGTGAACTTCACTGGCGTCGTTTGCGACGTGAAGTTCCCGGCAAGCGCCTCAACAACGTCTGGGAAACGAAGATCGCCCCTACGGATCGACGCTACCCCGTTCAGACGGGCGACCTTGCCATTCAGCGTTGCATGCTGATGACGACCCGACCCGGTGACCTCGTCCTTGACCCGACCGTGGGTTCTGGTACCACACCTGTCGTGGCCGAGGAGTGGGGTCGACGCTGGATCGGCATCGACACGTCTCGTGAGGCCCTCGCCGTGTCGCGTGAGCGGGTTTTGGTGCGGTCGTACACCCAGCACCTGCTGATCGGCAGCCCGGACGGATTTAGGCGCGAGAACGAGCTTCGGGCCGAGGTCGGTCAGTCCGAGTTGGACGATCAGCCCCGCGGAGAACGGGATCCTGCGACCGGTATCGTCGTTGAGCGGATGCCATACGTGTCGGCCGCCACGTTGGCCTACCGGGATCGCCCCGACAAGCGCGCGAAGCGCGAGTGGACGTGGTTGGTCGACCGGCCCGTCGGGGCCAAGCCGGGAAAGCGTCTCGCGAGTCGGTTCACCGTCGAGACCGAGTACTTGGACGAGTATCGCAGCCCCGAAGAGCTGCTCACGCCGCGAGAAACGGCCCGCCAGCTCAGCTGGCGCGAGCACATCCTCGAGATGCTCGACGAGAGGGGCATCGGTTCGAACGAGGGCACCCGTTGGATGATCGAGGGCCTTGAGAGCGTGGGTGCTGGTGAGACCGACGACAATCAGGGGGGCCGCATCACGCACCGCTGCCGTCTCATCGATCACGCGACCGGCAAGAAGATGGACGCGGTGATCGCGATCTGGCCGCAGGACGCCAGGGTCGGTACTGACAGCATCCAGCGGAACGTGCGGCAGGCCCTCAGCCGTCATCTTGGGGAGAACAAGCTCGCCTTGATCGTCGTGGGCGCTGAGATCGATGGTGGTTCGCATCAGGCTCTTGACGGCGGCGAGTACCAGATTCCCGTCGCTCGAATCGAGGCGGGCCCCGACCTCCACCTCCGCGAGGTCAAGCGCCGTCAGAGCGATCCGGAATCGCCGCTCCTCTTGGTTGCCGAGCCGACCGTCGAGGTCGAGGAGCTGGAGGACGGTCGACACCGTGTCCACGTCCACGGCTGGCACGAGTACAACCCGGTCACCGGGGAGGCCAGCTTCATGACGCCGGAGACGGTTCGGATGTGGCTGCTCGATACGGACTACAGCGGTAGCGAGTTCTGCGCACGCCGGATCCATTTGAGCCCGGATCTCCGGAAGAAAGAGAATCGGGACGTTCTGGAGAAGATCCTGGGGCGCGATCGCGACGGGGATGCTGTCAGGACCGTCTTCGGCAACGTCAGCGAGCCGTTCTCGACACCCACGAACTCGGCGCGTGAGGTCGCTGTCCGTCTGATCATCGGCAACGGCAGCGTGCTGACTTGGCGCGGACCCGCTCTGGCGGGCGCGTAGCCTTCCAGTAGGCTCGGTCGTGCTGTTGAAGTGAGTTGCGGCGCCGATCTGCTCGCGCGCCGTTGGAGCCGGCCTCAGCGCGGCTGGTCGGCACGCGCTTCAGGTCAGCATCCTGCCGCCCGCGGGCCGATCATCGCGCCAACCACGATACCGACGAGTCCGACCGCGAGCGCGTCGAGCGCATCGTGCGCCCCTCGCCCGTATCGGAATCCGTAGCTGAACCCCAGGAACTCCGCCTCGTAGATCGGCGTCAGGATGGTCTCCGTCACCGCCTTCTGGACGATCTTGTCCTCGATGGCCGCGACGCCGAGCGGTCGTGTACCGCCATCCGGCTTCGGGATGTTCACCCGCCGCGATGGCGTCGCCCGGTACGCTCCCGAGTGCACGCGGGCGTGCAGGTCGGTCAGCCGGCCGTCCAGCCCGTCCTCGTACATCTGCCAGGTCATGCCGTCCGCACCGGCCGCGGCGTCCCTCTTCAGCTCGAAGAACGCCTGGCGCAACGCCTCGACCGTGACATGGTGGAGAAGCGCCGTCAGACGCTCCCGTGGTTCCTGTCGCACGAATCGCCGTATCCGGTCGGCCGCCTGTGACGCGCTTTCCCGGCCCTGCGTCCGGCGCGCGCTTTGGCTTCCCGGATTCCCCTCGGGCTCGGCCCTTGGCTCCATCGGCTCCGCAGGGACAGACGTCCCCTTGTTCGCCGACTTCGCAGCTACTATGGCCGAGTCTGACTTCTCCATGCCGTCCATCTTCGGTTACGGATTTCTCCTTTCCTCGGCGACCCCGCCCACGACGGCGGGGTGGCACAGAGACCTCCCAGGTCCCGGTGCAGCGCGTACGTGCGTGCCTGGGTTCTCGGACACCGCGGGATTCCGGCCCCCCTCGCCATAGCGGTGGGGTCGGATGCTGCCTTCGGCCTCGGGGAAGGCCTCGGTATCCCCGGACGAAGAGGATTTCGGTGCTCAGTAGCCCTGCCCGCACGCGCCCCTGTCAACGCTTGACCCCCGCCCTCGCGGACGATTGCCCATGACTCGGGGTGGAAGTGGTGACTCACCTTCTCCTTCCTGCCGGACTTTCACCGGCTGCGCTGTCACCAGTTAGCGTTAGCGTTAGCTTGGCGCACCCCCGCCCTCCCCTGCTTCACGCCGTGCCAGGTCGAGAGGTTGGCTTGCACGCACAGTCCTCCCATCCGCCCCCGGAGCGGGGTCAAGGGCGACCCCGCTCCGAACGCCGGCAGCCGCCGGCGGGGCAGACGCCGCCCCCGGCCGGACCTGGAACTGCGGTCCGGCCTCCATCCCGAGGCCGTGAAGGGCGACGGCCGCGGGATGGGCGGCGAACCCCTGCCCTTGCAACGGCGCACCCGGCCGGCCTGAAAACCGGGCCGGCCAGGCGGGTGCGCCTCTCGCAGATTCCGGCGTCAAGGACGGGCGAGAGCAAAGAGCGATCGCCCGCCGCTGAACGCCCGGGCCGACGAATCTCCGCTTTCCACCTTGCCGGCGCCGGCAAAAAACGCGGCTTCGCCGCAGGCCGGCACTTCCTCGCCACCACCACCGCCGTGCCCGACGAGGGCGCCGCTCTCTCAGGCCGGCCGGCCTGAACGCCGGCGCCGAAAACCATCGGCTGGTCGATTAGCCGCCCCGGGCAGCGGTCCCCTGCGGGGCTCCCTGACTCCGGAATCGCGGGCAGGGATCCCGCGGCTGGACGTGTGCGCGCGGGCGCGGGCCGGCATGAGGCCGGACGCGACTCGCCGCAGTGAGGGAGTGACCGATGGCCACTACTCGCGTCCGCAGCTCGAGGAGGGACCGGTTCCGCGACGGCGACGGGGATGCCGGACGGCCGAGCCGGCGGGGGAGTCCGCTCCCGGAGGGCCGGCCGATACGCGTCGGCTCCGAGATCGTCGTGCGCTCGATCGACAGCGGCGGCTCGACCATCCGCGCCCTGCGTGTGACCGCGCAGCTGCGCCTGCAGGGCTCGGCGCTGGCCGCGGCGCTGGCGAGCCCGGCCGTGAGCTCGGCCCTCGCCGACGTGTCGTATCGCACCGGCGCCGGCCACACGACGGGGCTGTCGGTGGTCTACCACCAGGCCGAGCCGCTGACGACGGTCGTCCGCGAGTCGTCCGTGAGCGCCGGGCGGGAGTTCGAGGTCGCGTGGCGAGGCGCCGACGGCCTCCTCGACCAGACGCCGGACCCCGAGCCCATCGACGGCAGTCCGACGCGCGCGGCCGTCGACTGGCACGAGGTGGCCAAGCACGCATCAGACTTCTACGACGACGAGCGCTCGATGCCGGCCCTCGCCGACCGCGAGGTGCTGCGCCGGCGCGGCCGCGTGACGGTGAGGCGCGGGTTCCTGCGCCCGCCGATGTCGGCCGAGGCCGTCGCGCGCATGGTCGAGCTTCGCGCCCAGGGCCTCGGCTTCAAGCGTATCGCGAGGGCGGTCGACTGCGCGCGCATCACCGTGTCCCGTTACCTGCGCAGCTTCGAGGAGGAGAGCCTCTGACCGGGTAGAGTTCCGAACGGTGTCACGCTCCGGCATCGCGCCGGGGCGTGACTCGTCGGCTCGTCCGAACGCTTGCCCGGCGGAACGACGAGCTGACCTTTCGAGGTGGCGCGATGACTGGTCAGCGTCCGGGGCCGGCGCGGCCCGAGGCCACGCGTCTTCACGAAGCTGTACAGGGCCGTCCGCGACACGCCCGTGAGCTTCGCGATGGCGGTCTTGGAGACGCCCAGCTCGAGGAAGCGGCGCAGTCCCGCCATTGGGTGTCGCCCAGGACCGTCCGCCACGGCGTGAAGATCATTTACGGGTTCCAGTTAAGTAGAGACGATCCGGAATGGGACACGGACAGCCTGCGGTTGCCGTCGGCCTACGTCGGGATCTGGCGGACCAGCCCGGACGAGTCCTGCAAGCTGCCCTGCCCGTCCGGCTGGAAGGAACGGTCAAAGGCGTGGCAGGAAGAGTACGTGTGGGGTCTGCCAGATCGGTGAACTTCGCCTGCGGAGAGGATCGTTGACTTCGTCGTACCTGGAGTTCTTCATCGGCGCCTTCACCGCGCTCAAGGCCGTCCTGTAGGCGGGTCCCTGCTCACGTGTCGCCCTGCGCGGCCCTCGCCCCGCCACCGGAGAAACCGGCCTACGACCGGCATCCGAGGGCGGCTTCGATGACGATCGTGCGGAGCGGATGCACTTCAGTGACAGAAGCGATCCAGCGCCTCGCGCAACCGAATTGTCCCCTCAGGGCTCGGCGGTCCGGCGTAGCCACTTTGCTTTGCAGCAATGATGGTGAGCCCACCGCCTTGCAGGACGATGACGCTCCGGCTCGCGAGCTCCCAATCGCTGGACCTGCAGCGCGACGCCCTGCGGGCGGCCGGCGTCGACGACGCGGTTCACCTATACCACGACTGCGCCTCCGGCCTGCGCGACGACCGGCCGGGTCTCGACAGCTGCCTGCGCGCCCTGCGCAAGGGCGACGTGCTGGTGATCTGGAGGCTGGACCGCCTCGGCCGGAACCTCGCCCATCTCGTCAACACCGTGCAGGACCTGTCGGCCCGCGGGGTGGGTCTGCGGGTGCTCGCCGGCGACGGGGCGCAGATCGACACCACGACCGCGGCCGGGCGCCTCGTGTTCGGCATCTTCGCGGCGTTGGCCGAGTTCGAGCGAGAGCTGATCCGTGAACGGACCGTGGCCGGGCTCAAGGCCGCGAGAGCCCGCGGTCGGAAGGGCGGGAGGAAGTTCGCGCTGTCGAAGGCTCAGGTGCGGCTTGCCCAGGCGGCGATGACGCACCGCGACACGTCCGTGTCCGCCATTTGCCGTGAACTGGGTATCAGGCCGGTGACGCTCTACCGGTACGTCGGCCCGCAGGGCCGGTTGCGGGAGCAGGGTCAGAAGGTCCTCGCCTCCTGAACCGGCTTAGCCAACGCTCGCCGGGGCGCCGGCTACGAGCGGCGGCGCCCGCCGACGGCCATCGGCAAGGCGCCGATTCGCCGGGGTTCATCTCGGTCGATCTGTCTGCGGAGTTTAGCGATATCTCGCCGAAGCAGCAGGTGCCATCCGTGTCGGGCGGCTTCGTCCAACCGTGCCAGGACCGATTCCCAGCTCGTAATCGCCAAGGCACGATGGCCGCTACTTGCCCAGGTGATGCCGTCCGCCGTCGTCTCGCCCGTGAGCCCAACGGCGCTGCGGCGGCACTTCTCTCGCAACTCGGCCCAGAGATCGTACACTCGCTGCTGCGGCGCGATGAAGAGGAGCCTGGACGGCACATCGTCTGGCAACGTTCGGAGATAGTCGACCGGCTGTGCAGGGGTCAGCCGCGCCCAGAACTTGTTCTCGACGAGGATGCGGAGCAGGCCGCCCGCGTCACGAATCGTCAGGTCCGGGCGTAGTTCCCCATGTTGTTCCTCGGCTATCCGACCGGGCGTGAACGCGGCTACGCCGGTGCGGCTTGCGAGGTCGAGGAACGCTTGGGCGATACGTGGTGAGGCGTTGAGAAGGCGGACAAGTTCTTTGGTCGCAGCCGGTTCGGAAACATCGTCGCCTGGCCAAGCGGGCGGCTCCAGAAGGCAGGCAACGATCACCACCATCTCACGGTCGACCACGAAAACCGCGAGCGACTCCGACGTACCCTTGGAGACGACGTGGATCCAGGTGCCGCGCTTGCCCTTCGGAACCAAGCGCTCCGCGTAACCCGCGTAGCCCGCGTCGATGGCGGCGGTGGACCTGACGAACATCCACGTTCCGCGCTTGTCGCGCAGGAATCCCTTTGGCCGGTGGGGCTTGGCGGTCTTGACCAAGTCGGCCATGCTCTTCGCGAAGGAGGTGCCGCGGGTGGTCTGGCTCAACCCCCTGCGCCGCTTTTCCCTGGGGAGATACGCCGTGTTCACTACGACCTGTTCGAGATCTCCCTCGAACGTCCCGACACCCGACCAGCGGTAGGCGCCGGTCATGGCCACATCGTGCAGAAGGTCATTCCGACACCCGCTGAACGGGCAGCACGCACCCACCTTCAGCTCGCTGACGGTGGGGATTGGGCGTGCGGCCCTCGGCGAGCGCCTGGATGGCCTTGGAGCAGTCGCCGGCTTGCCATCCTTGGTGAAGACCGCACCAAGCGACGTCATGCGACGAATGAGGTGCCCGAGCAGACTCATCGGTGAACTCCTCTACGCGGGGGTGTCAACGGGCGAGGAACCGCCACCCGCTTCACATCGGTTCAGCAGCGTCCGGGGTCTTCCGGCCGCGGCCGTTGCCGCTTGGCCACGACTTCCGCAGGGCTAGCTAAGCTAGAGAATTGTCACGTTTCGGGTGAAATGGCCCCGCAATCAGGCCGAACTGTAACAGAAACGGGGTCCATTTTGCGGAAGCTGCCTGTAAACTACTCATTTTACAGGGGTTGTTGTGGACGTTTTCGGTACTGGTACACTTGACCGTTCTAGAAGCGGACACGCGAGAGATCAATGCAAGAGCCCGCACCACCCGCCCGACCCCGCACACCCCGCACCCTCCCGACACGGCGACCGACCGACCACGGCCCGACCCGCCGCCCACCCGGGCCGCCCACGAACCGGCCGCGCCTCGACCTCCCGGTCGAGTGGAGCGAGAATGCGCCGCCCCGACCCGGCTTCGCCGCGGAGTACGTCTCCATCGGCTCGCTCCCCGGGGTCCTCCACCGCCACCTCGCGAAGGCGAACCGCTTGCGCAAGGTGGTGTGCCAAACGCTCGTGCTGTCGCGATCCACCCGGCCGCTCGAAGGCACGGCGGACGCCCGGTTCACAAGCGGTCTGCTGATCAAGATCCTCCGCCGGGGGCGAACGCCTCTCGCGACGCTCGGGATCGAGCGCGCGGCGCTTGACGCCACGGGGTTGACCGGCGAAATCGCCGAACTCGACGACGACGCGCCCGAGGTCGGTTGGATCAGCGGCGAGCTGACGGACGCTCGCACCACCAACCCGGATACGATCCTGGCGGAAACCCTCAGGAAGCGCCCGTTCACACTTGACCCGTCGTTCGACGGCACGCCCGGCGACCCAGACGTGCTCATCGACAGCGACGCCGAGACCGTGTTCCTGACGAAGTGGGTACCGAACGCGCTCGGACGCGAGACAGGCCACTGGTTCACGCCGCAGGCGCCCCTCGACACGCTCCTCGAGGCTGCCGGCCGCCCGGCCGGTTCCGGCGCACGCCGGTGCGACTTCCTGTTCTGCCATCCGGCCGCCCCGTCGTTCACAGTGGAGATCGACGGCCCCGAACACGACCCCGACGCCGACCGCGCCCGCGACGACGAGCTGCACGACATCGGGATCGACGTTGTTCGCGTCACCAACGACGAGGTGATTCGCGGCCACGGCCCAGCGCTCGAGCTCATCCAGGCGCGGTGCCAAGCCGCGCTCGACCGGTTCACACCCTCCGGCAACGCCGAGCCCGCCGCGCCGCTGACGATTGAATGCGCCAACGCATCCAAGGTCCAGTTCGCTCTCGCACGAGCCGTCGAGTACGGCTGGCTCACCGGTGGCGTCGACTGGCGCGTCACCGTCACCGGCGCCGGCGCCGCGGCCGCGGCCGGTGTCACCGACGCCCTCGACATGATCTCGGCACTCGATACGCTCTACGGTACCCGGACGGCACCGCGGATATGCACCGTCGACGTCAGCGACGGCCCGCCCGTGACCTGGCCCGTCGAGGCGGCCAACCGATCCGAGACAATCGACCCGGCCGATTCGGCCCAGGATGCCGAAGAGCTCCGCATCGCCCTCGAGTTTGACTCAAGCGCATTCGACGCCATCGACCGGACCGACCAACCCGACTTCATCATCCGCCCCGCGTCGATCCCGACGCCGATAGCCACCCGCCAGTCCTACGACCGGAGTCGCCGCGCAGCGGTCGTCGACACGTATGCGGACGCAGGCCCGGCGCTAACGCTCTTTCTGCGCAACATCTTCCGGAAACGGGATTTCCGCCCGCTCCAAGGCGAGGCGGTCCTGAACACGCTGAAGCAGAACGACTCGGTCGTGCTGCTGCCGACCGGGGGCGGGAAGAGCATCATCTACCAGCTGTCAGGGCTGCTGCAGCCCGGCGTGACGCTCGTCGTCGATCCCATCAACGCCCTGATCGACGACCAACTGCACGGTCTCCGCGAGTACGGCGTCGACCTAGCGACCGGCGTCACGGGCGACCTCGACCGACAACGGAAAGAACACCTACTCGACGGCCTCGAACGCGGCCAGTACCTCTTCGTGCTCCACTCACCCGAACAGCTGCAGACGCGACGATTCCGGGCGGCGCTGACCTCGCTGGCCGAATCGTCCGTCATAAACCTCGCCGTGATCGACGAAGCCCACTGCGTTTCCGAGTGGGGTCACGATTTCCGACCCGCGTACCTCAACCTCGGGAAGACCCTCCGGAACATCAGCGGCAGCGGCGCTGGAGACGGCGCACCCCGCCTCCTCGCCCTGACGGGTACCGCGTCCCGCGCCGTGCTGCGAGACATGCTGAACGACCTGGACATCGACCAGCGGCGCTCGGAGGCGCTCATCCGTCCTGACTCGTTCGACCGCCCCGAGCTCGAGTTTCACATCCGGCGCACTTCTCCGATGGAGGACGAGAGAAGCGTGCTGCGTGGCAGCATCAACGGTCTGCCGCAGAAGCTGAACGGCCGCGAGGCCGACTTCTTCCGACCGAACGGCCCGAAGACGGCCGCCGGGATCGTCTTCGTGCCCCACGCGAGAGGCGAAATATACGGGGTCCGAGCCACACAACGCACCGTCCAGAAGGCGACCGGTAGTACGGTAACCATCTACAGCGGCAAGGACCCCGACGACAGAGCACCCGCACGGTCGAGCGCATGGGACCGAACCAGGAAGGCGAACGCGGCTGCGTTCAAAAACAACGAGATCGCCGTACTCGTGGCAAACAAGGCCTTCGGGATGGGCATCGACAAGCCGAACATCCGCTACACGGTGCACTTCGGCATGCCCATGTCCATCGAGAGCCTGTATCAGGAGGCCGGCCGAGCCGGCCGCGACGGCCAGCACGCGCTGTCGACGGTCATCTTCTCGGAGTACGACGCGGTCCGCTCCGACCGACTTCTCGACCCGAACATCGACATCGAGGAGATGCGCGCGCGCCTGCACGACGAGGCCGGCGACCGCGTTACCGCCGACGACGTGACGCGCGCCGTCTGGTTTCACCTGAACAACTACAAGGGCATTGAGGGGGACGTGGCCGCCGTCGACACAGTCCTCGGCAGGTTCAAGGACCTGTCGGCGAAACTTCGCGCCCAGATCCCGTACACAGAAGACGACGCGAAGAGCACTACCGAGAGGGCGATATACCAGTTGGTGAAGCTGGGTGTCGTCCAGGACTACGAGGTCGACTTCGGCGCGAAGAAGTTCGTGGTCCACACCGCCGCCTACGACCGGGCCGCATGCCGCACGCGCATCCTCGACTACATCCGGGCCACGAGTCCCGGCAAGGTCAAGGCCTTCCACAGCAAGCTCGCCGAGACCGAAGCGGCCGACATGCGCGAGGAGATCGTGGCCCTTACGCGGGTCCTGGTGGAGTTCACCTACGACGAGATCGAGCGATCACGGCGTCGCGCGATGATCGAGGCCGTCCAGCTCGGCCGGCACGCGGCAGACGACGCCGACATCCGCCGCCGCGTGCTCGACTACCTGCAGGAGGGCCTGAGATCAGAGTACATCGCGGATCTCCTTGCGGCCGAAACAGTCGAGTTCTCACCGTGGTGGGATCTGCTTCGAAAGGTCACCAACGAGATGGTGGCCAGCGAGCTGCGCGGTCTGTGTATCCGCGCTCTGGAGTCACAGCACGACCACCCGGGCCTGCTGCTCGCCCGCGCCGTCGCAGAGACGATGTGCTCCGACCACTACGACGCGATCACCCGCCAGAGCATCGAGAGGGCCGTCGTGGTGGCGAAACACAGGTACGCCATCCCAGACCGGGAAATCGACGGCGCTGTCGAGACGCTCTTCGACCTGAGCACCGAGCACGCGAAGGAACTCGGCCCGCCACTGACCCACGAACTTCTGGCTCTGGGCGAGAAGCGCCCCGAGTTCGCCCCGTTGACGAAGAGAGTCCTCGACCGGGCTCACAACCACCCCGACGACCGGGTCCGCGCGATACTCGCGGCCAGAAGACTCGAACGGCTAGTCACGGACATAGAAAGCGGCCACACCCGCCTCAGGGGACAGTACGAGAACATCTTGTCAGAGAACACGTTCGGAGGACAACCGGATGGCCACGATGGATGAAGTGATCGAGCGCCTTGACGAGACCGAGAAGCAAGCCCGCGAGGTGCTCGCCCAACTCGCGGACGCAGAGCCCCTCCACAAGTCGCTCGCGGAGACCCGCAACGACATGGACGCCGTCGTCGACGACGTCAAGAAGCTCGTCACGGCTACCCGGAAGGGGATGGAGATACTCGGCGAGGCCGTCACCCAGTTCAAGACAGCGACCGAGACAATTCAACGGTCCGACCCCAGCGCGATCAGCGCGACCCTCAAGACCATGGAGACCCGAATCGACGCGCTCGCCGGCGAAGTCGCCGCGGTCACCGAGATCAAGGATGAGGTGACTGGACTCAAGGCAATTCTGACCCGAACCGCCTCGGTGAACGAGGAGCGGACGCAGGCGATGATCGACAACGCAGTTGATGAGCTGTCCGCACAGTCCTTGATGGACCGCGTGCTCGGCCAGCGATCCAGACGCCACAGCTTTCGCACCGATCCACCGAGCCCCAAAGGCCCTGGTCCCGACCTCAGCGATCCCCAAAACGATCGCAGACGGACCGGCCGAAGCGACGCATGACCAGCCCCTCGGTGATTTCCGTCGCCCGTATCGAGATATTTCGTCCCCTCCCGGAAACAACCCCATCGGGGTCAGGGCTTGGGCAGCGGGCGCGCACGCCATCGTGATTGCGGCTACGATTGCGGCGATCATCGGTTTCACGTTTCGTGCACCTCTCTTCGTGACGACGCCCGATCCACCGCCGGGCCGCGAGGACCGGTGGAGATCCCTTCCGAACGGTTCGGCTACGCACAGACCTCGCCCACGGTGGCCACGTAGCGCCGCAGGCGGCGAAGGTCGAATACCCCCTGCGCCAGCACCTCGCCCTCCCTCGACGCGATCCGGGCGAGGAAGACGTTCACGTCCAGGACATCGAGCACCCGCGCGTAGAGCGATTGCTCCGCGAGCTCGTTCACGACGTGGTGCCCCTGGTCGGTCAGGACGCGCCCCGCCTCGAGGCGCCACTGGACGAGCAGCGCGTCCTCAGGGGTCACCCCCGACCAGCCCCAGGAGACCTCGATCGGGCCCGGAGGCGCGCGCTCGAGCCCGTTCGCCCCGAACTCGACGGCCCAGGCGCCCCGCAGGCACGACATGCCGAGCCACAGCCCCGAGTACCGGCCTTGGACCTCCGCCGCGTCGAAGACGCCGACGTACGCCTGGGCCCCGCCCGGCAGGTCCTGACACTCGACGCCCTCGAGGGCGCACGGGTCCGCGGGGACCCCGGCTGCCCGGGCAAACAGATCGGGCACCGAAGCTCCCTCCGACCTCACGTACCGCACCCCCATGAACAGGACGACGCCCGTCACCACGAACACCGCGATTCGACCGACGACCTTTTCCCCGCCCGTCATGCCCCCACCCCCTCGACCGCCGCGCCCGGCGCGGCCGACAGCCGCTTCCGCAGCCCGCTGTCGAAGACGTCCAGCAGCCGCTTCCAGTCCGCGCCGCCCGCCGCGATCCGGTCGAGCTGTTCCTCGAGGCGCGCCGTGAACCCGTAGTCGAGGAGCTCCGGGAAGGCCCGCCCGAGCCAGTCCACGACCGAGCAGCCCTTCTCCGTCGCCAGCAGGTCGCGCCGGCGGGCGACCACGTACTCGCGAAAGGCCAGGGTTTTCAGCGTCGCCGCGTACGTCGACGGCCGGCCGATCCCCCGCTTCTCGAGCTCTCGCACCAGCGATGCCTCCGTGAAGTGCTTCGGCGCCTTCGTGCGCTTCCGCACCGGCCTCACCGTCTCGACCGTCATTTCGTCGCCCTCCCCGATCGGCGGCAGCAGCCGTTCCTCCTCCTCGTCCGGCGGCCACGCCGCGTACCACCCCGAGCGGACCACCACGGTCCCCCGCGCCCGGAGGCCGACACCGGCCGACTCCGCACCGACGCGGGTGCGGCGCAGCACGACGTCGCTCATCTGGGAGGCAAGCGCCCGCCGACGGACCAGGTCGTAGACCCGCTCCGCGACGTCGCTCTCGCCGGCGACGCACCGCGTTACGTCCGCCGGCCGGATGGCCTCGTGGGCCTCCTGCGCCTGCGCGGCCGACGCATGCGCGACCGGGCTCGGCGGCAAGGCCTCGTCGCCCCACTTCGCGGCGATCTGGTCCCGGAGCGCCTCGACCGCCTCGGCCGACAACGCCGTCGAGTCCGTGCGCATGTAGGTGATCCGCCCCGCCTCGTACAGCTTCTGCGCCACCTCCATCGTCTCCGCGACGCCGAGCTTCAACCGGGCGGACGCGGCCTGCTGCAGCGTCGACGTCGTGAACGGCGCCGGCGGCTTCCGGACCTCCTCGGCCGAGCGCACCGAACGCACCGCCACGCGGCCGGCCTCGCGGACCTGCTCCACCACCCGCGACGCCACCGCCTCCTCTTGGAACCGAAGAGCCCGATCTCCGCCCCTGCGCGCGCCCGCGGCCGAGGCGCCGCCGTCGACCACCTCGAGCTCGACCAGGTCGCCGTCGGATGACCGCGCGACCACGATCACCTCCCAGTACGGCTGCGGCCTGAACGCCCGGATCTCCCGCTCCCGGTCGACCACGAGCCGGAGCGCCGGAGACTGCACGCGGCCGGCCGACAGCCCCGCGCCCAGCCGGCGGCCGAGGAGCGGGCTCACCCGGTAGCCCACCACCCGGTCCAGGAAGCGCCGCGCGTTCTGCGCGTCGACGAGCCGGGCGTCGATCCGACGCGGCCGCGCGAACGCCCGCTCGATCGCCCGCCGCGTGATCTCGTTGAAGGTCACCCGCCGGAACCGTTCCTGCTTGCCGCCCAGGAGCTCCGAGAGATGCCACGCGATGGCCTCGCCCTCGCGGTCCTGGTCCGTCGCCAGCACGACGACGCGCGTCCGCCCGGCGAGCTTCTTCAGCCGCGCGACCGTGTCGCGCTTGCTGTCGAGGACCTCCCACCGCGCCGCCCAGCCGCTCTCCGGGTCGAGGCCGGGGAGCTCTTCCCGCGGGCCGCCGCGCTTCCCCTTCGCGGGCAGATCCCGGACGTGGCCCAGGCTCGCCTGCACGACGTACGACGGCCCGAGGTACTTCTGGATCGTCCGGCACTTCGCCGGCGACTCCACCACGACGAGGACCCGGCCCCCGGCAGCCACCCTCAGTCCCCCGCGTCGCCGGCGAAGGCCTCCGGCACCCGGTACCGGTACACCGGGGTCCGGCCCCAGCGCCGGTCGACCTCCACCATCGTCACCGACTCCGGACGCCACCCCGGGACCGCGAACGTGTTCGAGACGACGATGGCGCCCGGGCGCAACACGTCGGCGAGATACGGCCCCACCACCGACAGCCCCGCGATGGTCAGGAACACCGCGACAACGTCGGCGCGCTCGACGATCGAGGGCACGTCGAGCGCGTCGGCGTGCACGAACCGCGCGCGGTCCGCCACCCCCGCCATCGCCGCGTTGTCCCGGGCGCGCTCGACGAGGAGCTCCTGCCGGTCGATGCCGACGGCCTCCGCCCCCGCGCGGGCCGCGAGGACGACGAGGCGGCCGTCGCCCGAACCGATGTCCAGGAACACCTGGTCGGGACCGACGCCGGCGACCTCGAGCATGCGCTCGGCGGTCTCGATCCGCGACGGCATATAATCCGAGAGGTTCGTGCCGACGGCGCCCTGGCCCTGGACCCACGCGAGGAAGTCCGCCAGACGGCTCGACCCGCCGGGCGTGACCGTCCACCGGAGGAAGACGATGACCACGACCAGCCCGAGAAGCCAGAAGGCGGTGTCGATCCTCGTGCGCCTGTCGATGCTGCCCTTCAGCGCCGCCATGATCCTCGTTGCCATGAGCACCCTCCCCGTGCAGGTCATCGGCACGTCCCGCATCGTCTCGCCCGACGAGGCCGTCTCGCTCGTCCGCGTCTACGTCGGGGGCTCGCACCCCGAGGCTCCGAGCGAGGCCTGGACCGACCCCGACGGGCACTTCACCCTCATGGCCCCGATGGACGAGGACTTCGACCTGCTCGTCCAGCGGCCGGGCTGCGAGGACCACACGGCGCGGGACGTGCGGTGGTCCGTCTCCATGCCGCCGGCGATCCGGATTCCGGCCTGCGTCCCCCTCCCCGGTGCGGTCCGCGAGCGACCAGCGACCGAACAGACCCCTCAGGCCGGCGAGAACGGCCTGTAGCGCCGTCGCGACAACGTCGGAAGCCCGATGCACCTTGACCGCCTCGAGCTCCGCACAGGGCGTCTGAAGACAGCGCCTCGGGAGAGGAACCGATGCTCGACACCCACGCCGTCGCTCGCTCGCTGACCGAGGCCGACTTCACGCCGGCGCAGGCCGACGCCATCACCAGCGCCGTCCTGCAGGCCACGGAGCGGGGCGACCACGTCACGGCCGACCAGTTCAGGGCTGGCATCGCCGAGCTCCGGACCGAGATCACCGCGCAGCGAGCCGAAGCGGCGGGCCAGATTTCGGAGATCGCGGGGCAAGTGGCCGAACAGCGCGCGGAGATCGCGGAGTTGCGCGCCGAGCAGCGCACCGACATCGCGACCGTGCGTACCGAGATCGCGAACCTCGACACGCGGCTCTCGACCCAGGTCGCCGAGGTCCGGACCGAGATTGCGACCCTCGAGACCCGCCTCATCAAGTGGATGGTCGGCACCGTCCTCACGACGGCGGTCCTGACGTTCGGGATCCTGAGGTTCATCACTCCGTAGCCCGCCACGGTCCAACAGCACCCCCGTCAACGTCGCCGAGCGCGACGTCGCCGGCGAGACAGGGTCATGTCCAGCACCACGGCCAGGTGCGCGATCAGTAGGAAGCCGATCACCAGCACGACCGCCAGGACCGTCTCGCACGTCTCGATAGCCATACCCAGTCGACCTCTTCCAGTCACGGCGCCAGCGGGTGCGCCTGGCCCGCCGCGCCACCGCCAGGACCGCTCGCCGGCCGCGACCCGCGACCGAGGCCGCGAGAGCCGGACGCGGACGGCGCGACGAACGACGCGGCCCCATGGCTCCCGATCATCGGTCCGGCTCGGGCGGCGCCGCCGGCGGCGGCAGCGGCTTGGGATTCACCATGGCGTGCTGGAGGGCGGCGTCGAAGAACGGCAGGTGCTCCGGCCAGTGGGCGGCCACGGACACGCGGCCTCTGGCCGCCTCCTCGACCGTCTTGCGGCGCGCGGCGGCCCGCCCCTTCGCCTTCCTCGCGGTCGCGGCGCCGTGCATGCCGGCCGCGACGAACAGATACAGGCCCTTTCCGCGGAGAGTTCGGTCGATCTGCTTCCGGGTCTTTCCGCGCTCCAGCGGCTTGCCGTCGGCGACCCCGAGCACGTCCGCCCACACGGCGGCCGCATCGCCGGTTAGGTCAGACTCCGCCACGCCCACGCGGTCCGCGTCGGGGGGGATGTCCGGTTCCGCCGGGGTCGGGGGTGCCGTCCACATTTGCTCGGCGCCTGTTCGCCTTGGGGCCGGCCGGGGGCGCCGGGGCCGTTCCAGCGGGCCGTTGTCGAGCCGCGCCACGTCCTGGCGGGGCAGTACTCGCCGCTCCACGGCGACGGGCGCTTCGTGGTGCGTGAGGGTCACGCGCCTCCGCCGGTCACTCGCGGCCAGCGCCACCTGACGCGCCAGCCGGCCCCGCGGGCGCGTCACGCCTCACCTCGCTTGCGCGTCATGGTCGGTTCCTCCCCGGCGACGGCGGACGCCGCCCAGCCCAGGTCCTGATTCGCCCCGCGCCCGTCAGCAGTCCACCGCGGCATCGAACTTCTCCTCGGGCACCCAGCCCCCCGCCCGCGTCCGGAACCCCCACTCCCGGCGCCGCGGCCCCGTCAGGGCCAGCGTCCACGTCCCGCCCGGGCGGCACGCCACCACCCGGTGGCAGTGGAGCGCGTCGCGCGACGCGAGCGACAGAAACCCCCGCCGGACGCGCTCCGCCGCGGCGCAATCGCCGTCCGGCCAGACCTCCTCGACGTAGCCGCCCCACAGCACCAGCGACACGAACGGCCACGGGTGGTCGTGCGCGCATTCGGACTCGTCGGGCGCTATGAAGCGGTGGAGGCAGACCGAGAAGAACCTCCCGCGCCACAGGCGCCAGCGCCGGAGGTACACTCGCCCGTCCGCGCGGGTGATCACCTCCGAGCGCGGCGGCTTCCGCCGTCCGCTCACAGATACCCCTGCTCGATGACCCGCACCCGGCTCCACGGACCCAGCATCATGCGGCCCGTCCCGCCGGCGACCCCCGCCAGCGTCAGGCCGCCGGCGAGGCCGACGTGGTTCCAGGCCGAGCGGGCCCGGCCGCCGCCCTCGACCGCGAAGCCGGCATCCTGCCGGTGCCAGCGCACACTCTCGTAGGCCACGTAGCCCGCGGCCGCGACGAGCACCACGCCGGCCACCGTGCGCCACACCGAGCGCCGGCCCACCGACAGCCGGTCGATGGACTGCGGCGACAACGGCTCGAGGCGCCGCTGCCAGTCCGTCGCCCAGTCGATCAGGGCCTCGTCCTCGACCATCGGGACCGCGGGCCCGAGCTCCTGGAGCCGCGGCGCGCGGCGCACGTCCTCGAGGGTCACCGCGGCCGCGGCCTCGCCGGTCGCCACCAGGAGGAGCAGACACGCCCCGGTTGCGGCCGCGCCGAGGCGTTCGGACCGCGCCGCCTCCCTGTGCGCGTGAACTGTCTCCCGCCAGCCGGCCCCGACCGTGCTCCGCGCGCCCGGAGCACGCCGAGCCGCGCGGACCCGAACGAGCGCCGTGCACCACGCGACCAGCCAGCCCATCACCAGGAGGGCGCCCACCGGACTACTGCCGCACACCCCAACGAGGTCCATCCCCCACCCCTTTCGGTTTCAATCGGTCTCGTTCAACGGACCGCCGCCGCGTCCCGCGCCGCCGCGGTCCCTCCGAAGGCGCTTCACCATCAGCTTGAACCCCAGGTCGATCGCGTCCCGCAACAGCTGCGCCCGAGACACCCCGAACTCCCGACTCAACTGCTCCAGCTCCTCGTGCTGCTCCCGCGTCAGCCGCACCGACATCGCGCAGGGATACCGGCCCCGGAACTCCCCGGTCACCCGCAGATGCCCCGGGTGTCGGCCCGGGCCTCCCGGTAGCGCTCCGCGACCACCGCCTCGAACGCCGCCCGGGCACTCTCGCGCTCCGCCTCCGTCTCCGCCGCGGCCACCGCGTCGGCCAGCGGCTGCAGGGCCGCCACGTACTCCAGCTGCTCGTCCTGCAAGTCCGCGCCGCGCCCCTTCCACCAGCTCATCAGCGAGTCCGAGTCCCCGAACACCGTCCCCGCCAAGCTCCCGCACCCGAACCACGGACCCGCCAGCACGCGCGACTCGCCGCTCGTCGCCGACCCGAAGTCGCCGCCGGCGTCGGCGTGGCCCGTCTCCAGGGCGAGGACGCGGTCGACACCGTCGACATGCGGCCGGTTGAACGTGTCCGCGAGACGCCAGTCAAACGCCGCGACCTCGGCGTCCTTTCCCACCGACCAGGAGCGCGTGTTGCCCCGGGACGCCTCCAGCCCGATGAGCCGCTCGGCCGCGGCCAGGCGCTGCCGCCGCGCTTCGCTCGTCGCGAAGGTTTCGCCGCAGGCCGTCGCGCCGGCGGGATGATCCGAGCAGGGGCGCATCGCCCGGTAGTCGGCCTGCGAACGGTCCTCGTCGAGCCCGGGCTGCCCGACCTCCGGCGCGTGGTCGACCGAGACCTGGACCCCGAACCCCGCGTCGGCCGCGCCGAACGTCCCGGCGCCGGCGACCGTCACCGAGGCGCTGAAGGAGCCCTCCTGCGACGGGCACACCGCCGCCACACCGCCCCGGAAGGGCTCCGCCCAGACGCCGGCGAGGAACCGCGACACCGACGGCACGACGCCGGGCAGGGCCGGGTTCCGGACGAGCCCCTGGCGCAGGAGGCAGTAGCCGCTGCCGTCCTGGCCCATCACGACGGCGCCCGCCCCGTCCGACCCGAACGGCCCGCCCATCTCCGGCGGCAGGCCCTCCCAGAACACCCGCGCCCAGGGAACGTTCTCCGGGCCGCGGACCCGCGCCCAGTAGAGCTCGATCCGCGACTGCTGCTCCTGCAGGTTGCCGCTGGTGTCGAAGCCCCGGAGGTCGCACGACGGGTCCCTGAGCCCGTTCCCGTCGAGGTCGCAGCTCGGGTCGTAGATGTCGACCATCTCGACGACGACCCGCTCCCTCACCTCCCACGCGTTCAGCTCGAGGCACGCCAGGTTGTGGCGGACGGCCACGACGCCGGCGCCGTCCTGGTAGTCGGTGCCGTCCCCGACATCGCCGACACCGCCTCCCGGGGAAGCGTCGACCCCGCCGTTCCCGTTCTCCGGATCCTGGCCGAGGTTGCCGCCCCCATCGGAGTCGTCATCCTCCAGGTCCCGCCACTCGCAATAGAGCGGATCGACCTGGCAGACGTCGCAGTCGGGCGCCCCGTGACGCAGGTCGCAGTCCGCCGGCAACGCCGGCTCCGTCCGGTGGCCGTCGAAGCGGGGGTGGTCCGGATGGTTCTCGTCTACCGTCGATGGATCGCCGTCCTCTTCGCCGCCGCCGTCGTCGTCCTCCCCGTCCTCCTCCTCTTCGTCGTCGTCCTCCCCGTCCTGTCCGTGCGGGCGGTACCGCGCCTGCTCCCGCAACCGGCCGCCGTCGTGGATCCAGTGCTCGCCGGCGGGACTCCCGGCCATGCACCCTCCGAGGAGCCGCCCGGCCGTCACCAGGCGGTTCACGAGCAGGCCGTCCTCGGGGCAGCTCGCGCCCGGAGAGCCCGACGCCACGCCGTCCGAATCCTCGTCGGGGTCCAGACCCGCACCTTCGACCTCCCAGGTCTCCGCCCGCCAGCGCGCCCCCTCGCGGTCGTACCGGCTGCGCCGGGTCCAGCGCCGCGTGTCGGTCCGCCCGCTCCAGAACGTCTCCACCAGGCGGTCCGAATCCGCGGGCGCCTGGACACGGCCGTAGTCCAGCGCGCCGATCCGGATCGCGCCACCCACGGCCTCCGCCAGCCAGGCCGGCTCCGGGCCCGGCACCGGGGTCGACGCCGAGCAGTAGAGGAGCGGCAAGCTGCCCTGCGTGCGGAGGCGGTAGTCCCAGTACTCGGCTCCCGTCTGGAAGTTGCCGACGTTCGTGACGCTCCCGCCCGGCGGCGGGACCGCATGGCCGGTCGCCGTCCGCGGGTCGACGAAGCAGTTCACGCGGCCCGTGACCGCGCTGTTCCAGTCCCGGTCGCAGATCACGGACGGCTGCTGCGCCCGCACCACCGCCGCCTCGTCCGACCCGCCCCACACGAGCGCCGCGGCCGCGGCGAGGACCGCCGCCGCGCCCGCACGCCGAAACACCCTCGAGAAACTCATGGCCCCTCCTCGTCGTTCACCCTCACCGTGTCAGCGCCACTGCCGGCGTCCGCAGGTTCAGGGTCTGCGTCGTCGGCACGTCGCGCGCCTGCGCCTGGACGCGGCCCTGGACGAGCTCGCGGCCGCCGACCCGATCGTGCGCACCGTCGATCGCCGCCCGCCGGACCGAGGCGTGGATCTCGTCGATCCGCGACTGCGCCTCCGGAGACGGCCGGTCCCGGCCGTCCTGCCGCCTCGCCACCAGGTCGGCGGCCGCCCGCGCGTGACGGCTTCCCTCGGCCACGGCCTTCTCCGACACCTGGCCCACCGACAGCTCGCCGAACGCCCTCGGCGGCTGGTAGTCGAGGCCCTGCTCGCGGGCGACCCTCGACGCGACCATGCCCGCCGCCGCCAAGCCGTCCCCCCGGTCGACCCGCGCCCCGTCCGTCCGCGCCGAAACGAACGTCGAGGCGGCCGCGACCAGCAGGACCGAGCCGGCGTCCGGTCCCCTCAGCGCCTCCCGGTCGATCACCACCCGCTTCTTGCTCGGCTCCACCACGATCCGGCCGTCGCCCTGGTCCGACACGGCCAGCTCGTGGCCGGACTCCTGCAGCAGCTGCGCGAACACCTCCCGCGTCTTCGGCTCGACGCCCGCCTTCGCCGTGAAGATCACCCGGCCGCCGTCCGCGTCCGGGACGTCCGCCCGCGTGAAGAGCTCCGAGAACGACTTCCTCTCCGTCCTCGCCGCGCTCGGCTGCGCCCAGAGTTGCTCGCCGTTCCTCGCCCGGCCGACGTCGTCGTGCGCCTCCGCGTCCCGGCCCGCTCGGGCCCGGGCAGCCTCGGCCTGACGGTCCCCGTGCTCGCAACGCTCGTGGGTCTTCCGCCGGTCCCAGCCGGCATGGACCTCGCGCAGCTCCTTCGCCACGCCCGACGACACGCCGTCCCGCCACGCGCCGACTCGTTCCTCGCGGGCCGCCTTCTCTCCGGGCGCGCCGCCCGACTCCCGCCGGTCGTGCCGCTCGAACGCCTCCACCGCCAGCTGGCTCAGGCGCCGGTTGTCGCCCGCCCGGGGCGTCCAGCCCTTTCCTTCCGCGAGCGACGCCGCGCACTGCCGCGACACCGCCACCGCGACGAGCGCCGGGTCCACCCGCGCCGCGACCACGCCGGCCGAGAGCCACTTCGAGCGGCCGATGACCGCCCCCACGCGCTTCAACCGCGTGACGTCCCCCCGGGCCGCCCAGGTCACGAGCCGGCGAGACACCGGCGTCATCACGCGCCCCGGTAACCCGTCGGCCAGCTGCCTGACCCGGTTGAAGCCCTCCGCCCGCCGGCCCGCGAGGCTGCGGACCGCGCCCCGGCCCGAGCCCTCGACGACCGGGCCCGCCTCGGCGTCGTGCTGCCGGAGCGCGGCCGGATCCGTCTTCCGCGCCGCGGCCACCGCCGCCCGGCCACGCTCCGACAACGCCAGCCCCTCCAGGCCGGGACCCGGCTTCCAGCCCTCCGGCGGCGCCTTCTCCACCCGGCCGCCCCGGGCCGCCGCGATCTCGGCCGAGCACGCCGCGCCCCACGTGCGCGACACCCGCGCCGCCGAGTCCGCCGCCGGGCCCGCCGCCAGCGTCCGCCGCCCGCGCTCCCAGACCTCCTCCTTCGTCCACGCCCGATCCGGAAATTCCGAGCACTCCCGACGGTGCACATGGAGCATGTCGACGGCGAGGACCGCCGTCTTGCTCCGAACCGGCGATGCCGTCCGCCCCTCGAGCACGTCGACGACCTGGGGAGAGCCGTCACCCCGCTTGCGCGCCATCGCGTCGGCCGCGGCGGCCACCAGGAGCGGGTCCGCCCCCACCGTGCGCAGGCCGGCCTGCGCGCGGGTCGAGCCCTCGATCCGCTCACCCATCCGCGCCAGGGCGTCCTCGCCGCGCGCCGCGGCGACCTGGAGGCCCACGCGGTAGGCGACGCCGGCGGCGAACGCACGGGGTCCGCCCTCCATGTCCGCCCGCGCCTCCCGGGTGCGTTCGGCTTCGAGCGACTGAGGAGCGAGATCCCTCTCCCCTGTGCCGACGGGCTCCCGTGCCGCGGCCTCCGGCCCTGCCGGTGACATCTCGCGCGCCGGTGACCGGCGCTCCGGCTGTTTCTCGAGGTCCTGCTTCACGCCGGCCGCCTCGACGACCACCGCCCGCTCCGTCTCCCGGAACTCCCGTTTCGCCGCGGCGCACTCCGCCAGCGCCCTGGCCGCGGGCGTGCGCAGGCTCGCGTCGAGGGCCTTCTCGAGCCTCTCCAGGTACTTCGCCCCGGCCTCCTCGAGGTACTCGTGGACGGCCTGCTTGATGACCGTCTCGGGATGCTCGGGGTTCTGCACGAGGCGCTCAGCGAGCGACCGCCTGTACGGGCCCGGCTCCGGAGCCTGACCGCCCTTGCCCTTCTCGGCTCCCACCGCGGCCGGCGTGCCGTCGACCTGCGCCGTCGCGGCTGCGCGCCCCGTTCCCGTCGCGGGGGCGGACGCCGCCGGCTCCTGTTCCGGTGCGCCGACGCGCCTCTCCGCGAACGGGTCGTACTCCGACGACCGCAGCGCCGCGATGTCCTGCCGCAGCCAGACGCGGTCCTTGCCCGGGTCGCCCTGGGTGAACTCCTCGAGCGCCCCCGCCACCGACTTCGCCCGGAGCCGCCACTCACGGGCGACCTCCGCCTCCTTCTGCTCGATCCCGTCGGCGAGCGTGCACCAGTCCGGCGGCGGCTTCTCGTTCCCGCGCCGCTCGCGCGCCTCCGCCACGCCCGACCGAAGCGCGTCCAGCTTGGCCGTGCGTGCGGCCTCGGAGAATCCCGCGAGGTAGGCATCGACCGCCTTCCTTTCGGCGCGCTCGTCGCCCCCGACCCCTGCCAACCACCAGACGAGGTCCTCGCCGTCGAACGACGCGGCCGGCCGCCGAGTGCCCTCGTTCTCCTCAGCCATCACAGCTATATGGACGCCTCCCGGTACGCAAGGCTCGATTCAGTGTGCTTGAGAAAACAGGTTGCAGTTCTATATCCGGCCTGTTCGTGCAGGATCGACTCCTGCCGGCCCCGATGGAATCAGCCGACCCGCGCCTCATTCCCCGCGAAGGGTCTTCCCCCTAAGCTGTGATCCAGGCTTGGCGAGTCGCGGTCTGACCTGTTGCCATCACACCTTGTCGTCACCTCGCGCAACCCTTCGGCGGCACCTCCTCCGGTTTACGGTTCGCGCTCCTGTGCTGCCCACCTCAGGCGGATTGGGCAGCAAAGTTCGGCTCGTACTCCCGGTCATGGGCCAACAAGGCCCAGATCGTGCGCGCTGTCTTGTTCGCCAGCGCCACGGCCACGACATTGGGCGGGCGACGCCTGGCCAGCCGGAGCTGCCAGGTCGACGGGGTCTTCCCGTGGGTGATCGCCGAGCGGGCGCCGTGGATCAGCAGAGTGCGCAGGTACGTGTCTCCCCGCTTCGAGATGCCCAGCATGCGCACCCTCCCCCCTGTGCCGCTGTGGCGAGGCACCAGACCCAGCCACGCCGCAAACTCGCGCCCGGACCGGAATGCGGCCGGGTCGCCCATCGCCGCCACCGCCGCGGTCGCGCCCAGCACGCCGACACCCGGGATCGCGGAAATCCGCCGGCTGGCCGGGCTGCTCCGGTGCCACGCCGCCAGTCGCCGCTCGATCTCGCCGACATCGGCATCCAACTGCGACACGCGTGCCCACTGCTCGCGCAGCGTCTCGACCACCATCGCCGGCAGCCGCTCCGAGACCCGGGCAAGCGCTCCCGCCATGTCCCGACGCATCCCCGCGCGGCCGCGCGGCATCACCTCGCCGTACTCGGCCAACAGGCCCCGCAGGCCGTTGGTCTGCGCGGTGCGGAACTTCACCAGCTGCTGCCGCATCCGATGCAGCGCCAGAACCCCCTGCTGCTCCTCGCTCTTGACCGCCACTGTCTTGACGCCGGGCTGCTGAACCGCCGTCCAGATCGCTCGCGCATCGTGCGCATCGTTCTTGTTGCCGCTGACGAACGGCCGCACCATCTTCCCCGGCACCACACGGACCTCGTGGCCCAGCTCCCGGAGCCGTCGCGCCCAGTGCTGCGAGCCGCCGCAGGCTTCCAGGCCCACCACGCACGCCGCCCGATTGGCGAAGTGCTCCAGGAACTTCCCGCGGCTCAACCGCATGTCCACCATCTCGCCGGTTTCGAGGTCGACCCAGTGCAACTGAAACACCCGCTTCGCCGTGTCCACGCCGACGACTGTTCTGCTAACCTTCATCTTGGACCTCCCGGTTTGCCTGGGAAGACCTTGCGCCTTCCCCCTTGGGCACTTTAGATGCCGTCGGCCCCGGGGGGTCCACTTCTGCCCAGGTGCCCGGCATCAGAATCCGGGAGGCGTCCATTCAATTCCCCGCCAGCGCCCGCTGGATGAGACCGGCGGCCGCGCCGCTCATGACGCCGCCCATGACCCCGCCCACGAGTGCCCACCACCACACGCCACGGCCCAGCGTCCCCGCGTTCTCGACCCAGCCCTCGGCCGCCGTCGACGCCGCCTGGACCTCGACCTTCGCGGCGCCGACCCCGGACCCCAGGCTCTCCGTCGCGCGCTTGACCTCGTCGAGACGCGCGATAAGCCTCCGGCTGCTCGCCTCCACCCGGTCGAGCACCGCCTCCGCCATCAGCGCCGACGTGATCACGCCCTGGGCGCGCTCGTCGAAGCCGCTCAGATGCGCGCCCACGCGCGACGTCGTCGCCGCCGCCATCCGGTGCACGAGGGCGAGGACGTCCTTCAAACCGTCCTGCAGCTCACCCGCCACCACCGCCGTGCGGTCGCGGGCCGAGACCTCCGCGATCGCCGCGAGCATCTTCCCGACGTCGACCCCCGCGTGCGCGAGCTCCCGGATTACCAGCGCCGCGTTCTCCCGCACCGACATCCCGCCCGGCGCCGAGAAGAGCGCGCCGACCGCTTCCGCCGCCAGCAGCGCACGGTCCGGAGCGAGGGCGCCGTCACCCGACTCCAGGCCTCGCACCAGCTCAACCAGATCGCCCGAATCGTCCGATGCCGACGTCGACACCGCCGCCAGGCTTCGCTCCTGCCCGTTCGGCTTCCCCGGCTGCGACGAGTCGCCCGCGTCCTGCTCGGCCTGCGCGTTCTCGGCGGACGGCGCACCCTTGTCCTGCGCGTTCTCGGAAGACGGCGCACCTTGGCCTTGCGTGTTCTCGCCGGGAGGCGTACCTCCTTCCTCTCCCTCCACCTTCGTGCCGGAGATCCAGTCCTCGTCCTCGGCGGGAACCCGGGGTCCCTTCTTCAGCCCGGGCACGCCCGTCGCGGCCTGCTCCGCATCTACCGCGTCCGCGGCCATCGCCACCTCTCCTTCACGCCACCCCGGCGCCCACGGCCACCTGCAGCAGCCGCCCCGCGGTCCTCACCGTTCGCATCCGGGGCCATTGACCTGTCCCGCGTCGCTCTCCACGGCGCGGCGGCGGCGCGCCCTCCACGACCTCACGGCCGCTACCTGCAGCAGCACCGCTTCCACCAGGGTGGCCAGCACCAGCAACCGCAACACCACCACCGCCGCGAACATCACCAGCTCGGACGCTGTCTGCGGCCACAACCGGTCGCATGGGATCGACCCCAACACGCATCGCAGAACGTCCACGGCTCACTGGGGCTCCGCCTCTTCGGCCGGGGCCTCCTCCCGGTCCCGCTCGGAGGCCTCCAGCTCGCAGACCTTCGTGTGCGCCAGGTCGGTCACCTTCGCCACCGTCAGCAGGTCGTTCCGCCCGAAGCTGTGCGTCGACCGCCACTCGTCGCCGTCCTGGTACAGCCGGGTCAGCTGCACCGTGTGCCACCGCTCGCCGTTCCTGCTCTCGTTGACCCAGATCGTCGCCTTGATGCGGCCGAGCCGGACCTCCGCCGTGGGCTTGTTCCCGCTCATCCTGGCCTTCTCCTTCCGCGGCGACGACCGCCGGCAGACTGTGCCGGCTTCAGGTCGTGGCCACTCTTCGGTTGCTGGACCGGTAGCCGCAACGGCCGCCGGGTCCGCCGGCTTCACGCGTCCTCCCCGCCCCCGGCCGTCGCGTCCCCGTTCCCCGCGGCAGCCACCCGCTGCGGACGCACCACCGGGACCGCGGCGAGCCCGTGGCTGCCGTTGCCCCTTGCCCGGCGCCGGCGGCCACGCCACAGCTTCCCGCCCGACGAGGCGCCCAGCGCCAAGAGCAGGGACGCCACCGTCACCTCCTCCCGGGGACCCGCCTTCACCCCGCGCAGACCCTCGACGGGACGCCACGCCGGCGCGTCCGTGCCCAGCTCGGCCGCCCGGGGCGAACGCCACACCTCCCGCAGCCGCCAGCGCCGTTCGACGGCGTCGTAGCCGTCCACGTGCATCACTTCCCGAACGCCCCGGGCACCGCCCACCCGGGCCTGACGCACCACCATCGAGAACGCCTGCGCCACGTTCCCGCACACGACGTCCCACGACAGCCCGTCTCCCGCCTGCATCGCGCAGTTCGCCATCCGTGACAGCGCGCCCTCGCACGACGACGCGTGGATCGTCGTCATGGAACCCCCGTGCCCCGTGTTCAGCGCCTGGAGAACATCCCCCGCCTCCGCACCGCGCACCTCGCCGATCACGATGTGGTCCGGGCGGTGCCGAAGCGTGTGTCTGACCAGGTCCCGGATCGCCACCCCGCCCCCCGATGCGCCGCGCGCCTCCAGGCGGACGCAGTTCGGGTGGTTGCACCGGATCTCCATCGTGTCCTCGATGACGACGATCCGGTCCTCCCGCGGCAGCAGGCCCACGACCGCGTTCAGCAGCGTCGTCTTCCCGCTGCCCGTCCCGCCCGCGATCAGGATGTTCCCGTCCTTCGACGCCACCGACGCCATCGACTCGAGCACCGACCGCGGCAGCGAGCCCATCCGCACCAAGTCGTCCGCCGTCAGGAACTTCCGACCGAAGCGCCGGATCGTGATCGCCACCTCCGGCGTCGCCGGCGGATACGCCACCGCCACCCGCGAGCCGTCCTCGAGGCGCGCGTCCACGATCGGCGACTCGCGCAGGTCGAAGCCCAACGGCCGCGTCATCTGCATCGCCGCCGCCTCGAGCGCCCTCGCCGTCAACGTCTCCGAGACCCCCTCCACGCGTTCCAACTTCCCCGAACGCTCCACATAGAGACAGCCCGGCCCGTTGATCATGATCTCCGTCACCGAGTCGTCCGCCACCAGCGGGCCGAGCTCCGGCAGGTGATCGACCAGGCCTTCGAGCGACAGCTGCTTTTCCTTCATCGGAGCCTCCCTTCCATCAGAGCTTCCCCGCCTCCCGAGCCCGCCAGTAGGTCAGGTCCGCGTCGACGTAGTCGGGCTTCAGGTAGACCCGCGTCGCGTCGTGGACCACCTTCCCGTCGAAGATCTGCGCGATCCCCGAGTAGTTCTCCAGCACGGTGAACTCACGGGCGCTGAAGAGCGCCTCCTTCCGGTCCTGGAAGGACTTGTTGATGCCGGCCGTTGCCTTCGCGCCCCCGGTTCCGCCCGTCAGGAAGTTGACTCCCGCCCGGTCCATGTTCTCCGACACCGTCCAGCTCTCGTGCATCCGCGACACCTGGCCGCACAGGTCGCTCGCGATCTTGGCCGACTGGTCGTCCGCCTGGGACAGGTAGATGCGGCTCCGGAGCGTCTGAAGCAGCGTCCGCCACACCTCCGAGCTCCCCAGCACGGCCCGCAGGCTCGACAGCGACTGCGTCGCCACGATCGGGATGCACCGCGACTGCCGCGTCAACGAGAACGCCTTGTGGTCGCCGCCGTCGCCGCCCTCGCCCCCCGTGACGAACTCCTGGTACTCGTCGCAGATGAACACCGCCGGGCGCGGGTCCCAGCCGGGCCGCTTCTTCATCCTCGCCGGGCGCAGAAGCAGAGTGCCCAGCCACGCCTGCTTCAACATCACCCCGATCACCCGCCCGAGCTCGGGGTTCGTTCCCGCCGGCAGGTTCAGCGCGACGACCCTGCCCTGCTCGATCAGCCGCTCCAGGGACGGCAGCGGCTTCAGGCGCGCCAACGCTCTCGCCTTCGCCCCGCCGCCGACCTGGACCCCCTTCTTCGGCGTCGGATCCGGGCACGGCGGGCAGAACTTCGCCTTCACCTCCGGCATGTCGAACATCCCCAGGAACACCGACAGGCCCGTCGCCACGTTCGTGCGCGTCTGCTCCGCCAGCTGCTTCCAGTCCTTCTCCAGCCACAGCTCGACCGACTCGAGCTGGCTGCGCTGGGTCAACTCAATGTGTTCGTACTCTTCCTTCGTGTGCCCGGGCTCGGCGTCGCTGTACCCCTCGGAATACACCTCCGGCTCGACCCCGAGGTGATGCCGCAAGTCCCCGACCGCGCGCTCCACCTGGTCCTTGCGGTCCGCCGGAATCCGCACCGCCATCCGACCGTTGCTGGCCGGCTCCCACTCCCAGGTCTTCTCGACCTTCTTGCGGTGAGCCTCGAACCGCTCCGCGTCGACGCACACGTCGACCACGTCCGGACCCGACCACCGCTCGTCGAGGCGCTTCTTCATCGCCTCGATGTCCTCGGTGATCTTTTCCTGCTGCAGCACGTAGTGGTACAGGTCCACCATCGTCACCCACGACGGGTACTCCAGCCGCTTCAGGACGATGACCCACTGCGCGAAGTTCGTGTACGCCTGCTGCCAGAACGGCTCCTTCCCCTTGCCGGCGACCTGGTTGATGAGCGAGGCGATCGTGCCGGCCAGCGACTTGGCGTCCAGCCACGGCGCCGCGAGCGGGTTCCACGCATAGCCGTCCGGGCTCATGTTCAGCTCGATGTAGTCGTCCGACCGGTCGCACTTCTCGAGCATCTCCCGCACGTCGAAGCAGAAGTCGCCCTTGACCTCCAGGCAGAGCGCCGCCGCGCGCATCTCCCTGCTCTTGGCCTGCCAGGTCAGGAGCTGGCGCACGAAGGGGCGCATGCAGCCGGCCGTCTTCCCCGTGCCGACCGCCCCCAGGATCAGGAGCCCCGTGAACAGGCCCCTCTCCGGTATCACCAGCCACCGGGGGTTCCGGACCTCCTCGAACCGCGTCCGGTGGTGCTGCTCGCCGATCACGAGCGACAGCTCGGGGTCGTCCGGGGACTGCGGCCACGGCGGCAGCTCCCCGCGCCCGAAGACCTCCGAGACGCGCGACTCGAACCACACCCGCTTCACCGACTCCGCGATGAGGGCGAGTATCAGCACGATGACGCCCGGACTCACCAGCGACCACCCGCGGAGCACCGGGTACCACGCCGGCGACTGAAGCCGCACGAGGTTCACCGCCGGGTCCTCCGCCGGCCAGGGGAAGTACCAGCACCACGCCAGCGTGACCGCGGCCGCGGCGTTGAACTTCCAGGTCATCACCCGCCCCAGATGCGCCATCATGCCGGCACCTCCTCCAGCACGAGCTCCTCCGTCTTCGCCACCCCGCGCTCTACTTCCGTCCGCGCCTCCTCGATCGCCGCCGCGAGCTCCCGGCGCCGGCGGGCGACGCCCTCCGCGCCGTCGTGCGCCTCGAGCGCCGCGGGGGCGTTCCCGGCGAGCACGTAGTCGAGCTGCGAATCGAACCAGATGCCCCGCACCGCGCGGTGGCTCTCGGCGGACGTCTGCCAGCCGCTCATCACGTCCACCACCGGCACCGAGAGAGTCTGCGCGCTGCGCGCCACGACGACCGTCGTTTGCACGCCCACCCGGCCCAGCGCCTGCCACAGGGGCGCGTAGCTTCGGCCCCACTTGCGGAGCCCCCTGCTCTCGTCCCTCTCCTCGACCACCAGCGGACAGACGAAGAGACAGACGTTTCCTTCCGCGGCGTGCGGTGAGCGGTCCGGGAAGTAGCTTGGCTTCTTTTTCCCGCCCGTCCCGTAGCGGGTCTGCGGGAGCACCGCGCGGTCGATCCCGAGGGCGTCGCACCACGCGACAGACGCCGCCACCGAACCCAGCCACGGATACCACCAGCGCGCCAGCACGGCGCCGACGCTCACGAGCCGGCGCTTGATCTCCACGATTGTCGACGTCGCGTCCGCCGGGAGGCGCGCGCGACTGTTCTCCATTCCGATCTCCCGGTAGAGCTTCCGACCCACGAACTGATGTACTTGCACGCTACGCGTGCCCTCTCGCTGTAGAGAGAACACTGCGAACGCCGCGCCCAACTTGCCGTGCAGACCACTGATCCATCTCGAAACCGCCATGGGCGATGCCGCCAACTGGCGAGCCCGGCACCACCTAGCCACCTGGCCTACCACACACAACCCCCCGCTACGCCCGACGAGCACGACGAACTCCGCCTCCGCCTGGTCGAGACCGAACTCCTCCCGCAGGCCCCGGATCAGCTCCTCCGACCGCGCTCTCGCCTCTCCGCCTCCCATCACCGCACCACCTCGCTGGCCTCCAGAAAGCTGATCACGAGCCCGATCGGGTTGTCGAAGATGAGCGTCCGGTCCACCGCCGTGAACGAGAACTGCAACCCCAGCGTGACGCCGGCGCGCGCAGTCTCCCGTCCCGCCACGTAGGTCACGCGGTCGAACCGCACCTCCGCGCCGTAGGGCGGCTCGAGACCGGGAACCACCCGGATCGCCACGTCCTCCACCCGCACCTCGTCCCGCAGCCGACCCGACAGGTAGCCCGTCACCTCGTCGGAATGCTCCACGACGAGGGCGTCCGCCACCGACTGCGAGACGAAGTGGAACGACCGGCCCCAACGCTCCTCCAGCACCGCCGCCCGCCGCTCGTACTGGTCGACCACGAAACGCCGGATGAAGAACAGCGTCTCCGGCGACGTCGGCGCCACCGCCTCCGGCAGGTAGTCCACCACCTCGGCGCGTCCGACCTCGTCGACGCGCACCACCAGAGGCGGCGGCTCGGGCTGGAATGTGGCCGCGCAGTGCCCCGCTCCCGATGCCGTCAGCCCCAACGCCAGCAGCAACACCACCGCGCGGTACTGGCGCGCACGATGCATCTCCTCGCCCCAGATCTCCGCGAACTCCCGCGCACCGGCCATCCCTCAGACCCCCGTCCTCGTGAAGCGCTTCGCCGTCATCGCGCCGGCCCTCAGCGCCACGCTCTTGCCGGCCGTCATCGCCGCCAGCGCCAAGCCCGCCATGCCCGAGGTCGGCGCGCCCATGCCCGAGACCAGCGCCGCCGTGAACTCGCCGACCTTCAGCGACATGAACAGGCAGCACAGCATGATGGGGAACCACTGCAGTATCGGCAGGATCAAGTCGTCCCAGAGTGCGGTGATCAGCCCGGTCACCCCATCCTCTCCCGGAACCGTATTGACCCCGTCGATCATCCGTGCCAGCGCCTCTACGGGACCCAGCGCCAGCTCGCCGATCAGGACCATCATCATTCCGCCCACGAAGACCTGCAGCGAGTACTGAAGGATGGCCTTGAACCACGACCAGAACAGGAAGGCGAGCTGCTCGACCAGCAGGAAAGGAACGAAGACCGGCCCGGCCAGGGTCATCATTCCCACCGCCACGTCGGCCCACAGCGTCTGCACGTAGACGAGGATCAGCGAGACCAGGATGATGGCGATGCCGAGGACGGCGAAGACCACTATCGCGGCATACAGGACCAGGAGCCTCAGCAACTCCATGAGGGCGCCGAGAATACTCAAGGTCCATCCTTCATCGCTGCCGGCGTCACCGAAGATCAGAATCTGAAGCACCTTGCCCAACAGGTCGCCGACTGCGTTCAGCACGCTCTCGAACGCGGACGACCAGGCCCCCCCCGGTCCGTTCAGGGCCTCGGCCATGTCCCGTCCCTGATTCGTCACCATGGCCACGAACGTCTGGTTCCCGAACAGCTCGTAGTCCGTGTAGAACCCGTCGAGGATCATCCTCGGGACCGCGATCCAGAAGAGGAACTTCACGAAGTCACCCATCTCGAAGCGCCCGCCAAGCGCGATCTGGATGGCCTGCCAGGCAATCATGATCAACGCCATCGCCCCCCACAGCGACAGGCCGAGGTTGTAGAACCAGTCCCGAACGGTCACGCCCGGCGAGACGAGCTCATCCTGCAACCTCTGCAAGGCATCCTCGATCTGAGTCGACCCCGGCTCCGTCGGCCCGCCCGGCGGCGGCGTCTGTGCAAGAGCCGGCGCGCCGCCCACGAGGACGACCACGCTCAGCGCAGCGACCGCAACGAGGCGCCGACATCGAGCAGCGTCCGCCACGTCAGTCCTCGTCGTACGCCGACCCGAACGGAGGCGGCGTGTCGGTCACCGTGAAGTCGAGCGCCGCGATGCGCTGGAGGGCGCGCGTCATCTCCGACCGCCGCTGCGCGGCCGCCCAGAGCCTGCGGTCCCGTTCCTCGACCGCGCCCTTGAACCGCGCCGCCGCGACCCCCAGCCTGCCCGCCGCCGTCGACGCCAGGCCCGCCACCACCATCGTTTGCCCGCTGCTCTGCTCGGCGTCGCTCGCCGTCTCGGCCGAGCTCACCTCCACCGCCTCCTCGACGACACCCTCCAGCGCCTCGAGGACCCCCTCGTCCGGACCCAGGGCCTGCGCGCCCTCGGCCGCGGTCGAGCCGAGCAGCACCGCCGACGCCAGCCGGCTCTCAAGCGAGCGCGCATACCGCATCCCGTGAATCACCGACTCCGCCTCCACCGCGCTCCGGAACGCCGCCAGCGTGTCGGCGTCGACCGCGACGAGGCTCTCGAGCGCGCCCATCGTCGTCCCGATGCCGCCCGTCCACGACAACGGGCCGCTCTCGAGGAAGCCGTTCCAGCCCGCCAGCGAGCTGAAGTCGTACGCCTGCCAGCCGTCGCCGCCCGCAAGCTGCGCGGCCGTCCGGTACTCGCCCAGGCCCTCCGCGACCAGCTCGGCGCTCTTCGGCGCCAGCTCCCACACCTCCGGCGCTTCCAGGAACTGCCGGTACAGACCGCGCCAGTCCGACAGGCTCCCGATTCCACTGACGAGCCCGCCGGGGTCCAGCAGGCCCCGGAACTCGGCCGTCGCGTTCGCCGTCAACTCCTCCGCGGTCTGGACGATCCGCCGCAGGTTCTCGAGGACCGAGACCATCTGGACGAGCATCCCCGCCCAGCCCGCATCGCTGCGCGACGGCGCAGTGAGGAGCAGCACGCACGCGAGCCCGACCGCGACCGCGCCGCGCATCAGCCGGGAACGCCTCCGGCTCCGGTGCGCCTCGACATCCTGCTCGTTGACATCCCGCTCGTTGACACCCATCGCTCACCTCCTCCAGCAGGGGAACGTCCGTCACCAGCCGGCCAGGGGACCGCCGTCGAACGCCGGGCTCGACACGTCGGCGTCGAAGAGCGCCTCGATGCTCTCCAGGCTCTCGATCGCCGCCTGCCGGCGGAGCGCCGCCTGCAGCAGCCGCGCCTCCTCGTCCCGACGCGCGATGTCGAGCTCCGCCGCCTCGATCTCCGCTTCCGCCGCCGCGAACGCCGCCATCGACTGAAGCCCCGTCACCATCAGAGAACGCAGCTGCGCCATCGACGGGCAGGTGCCGTCCGACCCGTCGCCGCCGTCCGCCTCGCAGTCCGCCGATGACAGCGCGTCCAGCGCGTCGAGCAGCTGCGCCCGGCCGCCCTCGGTCTCCACCACCCCGTCGGGGCACCGCATGGCGGTCGAGCCCGACCCCGGGTTCGTCTCGCACCCGTGCCAGTTGGCGATCTTCACGGCCGCGGCATCGACCAGCTGCCGGGCGTACTCGCTCTCCGAACGCAGCCGGTCGTGCTCCGCCTCGACCATCGCCTGCCTCAATCTGAACGCCTCCGCGGTTTCCGCGGGTACGCCGTCACCGGCCATGTCCGCGGTCAGCTCGGGCAGGTCGTCCGGCACGCACACCCGCTCCTCCGCCGTCCCCGTCTTGGGCAGCGCGCCCCCGGGACAGGCGCCGATCTCGGTGTCCTCGGGATGCTCGACGTCGCCGGCGTTGAACGCCGACCAGTCGCCGCCCCTGAGCGCGAACCTCACGTCCCCGGCGAAGTCGTCCACCGGCTGGATCAGTCCCCGCGCGTGGCTGAGCGCCTCGTCGCGAAGCCGCATCATGCTGTCCCGCACCGCCACCATCTGCGAGACCACCGACGCCATCTGCCCCACCACGATCCACGAGGCGGGGTCGAGGCCCAGGAACGCCTGCGCCGGCCGGCGCGTCCCCGCCAGCACGACCACCAGCACCAACGCCGCCACCCACGCCAACCGCGCCCTCCTCGTCATCTCGTCCTCCTCGGGAAGAGCCGGACATACGCCACCGCCCCCGCCGCGAGCGCCGCGGCGAACACCTGGCCCAACTCCATGAGCCGCTCCGACAGCGCCAGCATCAACACGTCGTCCAACCGCATCCTCATCGTCAGAGCCCCCTTGTCGCCGAGCCCGCGTCGCCGCGAGGCACGATCAGGTCCTGCGTCAACCAGATTCGCATCGGGTGCCCGGCCCGGATCGTGATCTCCGGCAGCCGGTTCATGTAGCGGTCGAAGAGCTGCGTCGCCGTCAGCGCGAACTGCTGGCTCACCGGGTCGTAGAACGAATCGGTGCCTCCGCCGCGCACCAGGCCTGCCAGCAGCCCCACCGCGCCCACCGCACCGAACGTCGACACGTAGTGCCGGTTGACCTCGTCGACGAGTCCCGTCTCGCCGATGGCGTTCAGACCCGCGAAGGACATGCGCACCGTGCGCCCGTCGGGGAAGACGAGTCGGTCGAAGCCCACCGCCAGCCGGCCCTGGAACGCGCCGGTCACCTGCTGCGCCTCGCCCAGCGCGAGCGTGCCGCGCGGGATCACGACGCGCCGCCGGTCGCGGGACCGCACCGGAATCGACACCAGCGCCCGCACCGGGCCCGTGAACTCGCCCGAGAGTTGCGTCTGGAGCGTCGCCTGGAGCATCCGCCCCTCGTAAACCAGGTCGGCCCCCTCCGGGACCTCGCCCCACCGCGCCACCGCGGCCGAGCCCGCGCCGGACTGCTCTGCCACCCCGGCCGGACTGAGAGACGGATAGACGTCGACCGGGGCCTCGGCCGGCCCGCCCGCGGCCTGGACGGTCATCGCCGGTCCACCGGAACGCGGCAAGTCGCCGCGCAGGGGCGGCGCACCGGGCGGCGGCCCGCCGGACGACGACGGCCCGGTGGCCGCTTCCGCCGACTCGGCTTCCTGTGCCAGCCGGACGAAGCGTTCCAGATCGCTCTCCCGGGGCGCCGGGGCGGGTACTGGAACGGGAGCCGCCTGCGCCATCACCGGACCCACCATCGCCGGCGCGCGCATCGAGTTCGCGAACCGCTCCACCTCCGCCAGCCGCATCGCCTCCCGCAGCTGCTCCTCCTCCACCGATTCCACCGAAGCCAGGAGCTGAAGCCGCTGCTCCGGGGTCAGATCCTCCTGAGCCGACTGCTCGCGCAGCACGGTCGCGCGCTCCAGCGCCTCGCGCGCCGCCTGAAGCTCCAGGCGGTCCTGCTCTCGCTCCTGTGCCAGGCGGCGGTCCTCCTCCTCCCGCTGCAGACGCTCGGCCTCTTCCCGCTCGCGCTCAAGGTCCGCCAGCGCCTGCCGCGCCCGCTCCGCCTCCACCGAGAGCGCCGCCATCACCCCCTCGGCGTCGGAACCGGTCACCTCCAGCGCATCCGCCAGGGGAGCGGCGTCCTCCGCCGGTACTCCGGTCCCCGTGTCCGTCGTCAGCAGCATCGCGATGATCACGAACGCCGACAGCCCGAGACCCACGTACACCGGCAGGTTCTTCGGGATGCCCTTCGGGATCCGGTCCGTCACCGTCCACTTCGCCACGGTTCCTCCCGGTCTCGCATGCGCCACGGCACGCCGGCGCCCAGGCTCCCCACCCCGAGGATCCCCGCCTCCACCACCCCCGCCACGCGGATCACCTGGCCCACGCCCAGGACCTCGTGCGCAAGCACCCGCGCCGAGCGGTCCTCGAGGAACCCCGCCACCACCACGTCCTCGGCCAGCACCTGCCGGAACCGGATGTAGGTGAACTCCGTGTCGTGCCACATCCCTTCCACGAAGTACGGAGCCCCGCCGACGTCGACCTCCGGGTTGAACTCGAAGACGAAGTGCAGCTGCGTCGGATACGTCGCCTCGAACGCCTCCGCCTCCGCGCTCGCGGCCCGCACCGCGTCCGCCAGGCGGTCGGCCGCCTCGCTCCGGGCGCGCTCCACCGACTCCCGCGCCCGCGCCTCCCGCTCCCGGATGCCCTCCACGTCGACGGCCGAGACGAACACCGCCGCGTCCTCCTCGCCCGACGTGCCCGCCACGACCTCCTCCCGGAACGCCTCCGCGCCCGCCCCCGCGCCGTCCTCGGCGAACACGCCGCCGGCGACGTCGAGGTGAACCACCGTGTGGACCGGCAGCACCTGGTTCTCCCGCAGCCCTACCGACACGACCCGGCCGGACGCCAGCACCAGGTTCAGGTTCGTCTTCGCGTCGGCGACCAGCGGCCGCACCATCGTCAGGTGCCCCTCCCCGGTCACCACCCAACGCCGCGGGTCACCGACCCGGCGCTCTACCACCCGCCACGCGCGCGGAAGGACCACCGTCGTCTCGAAACCCACCCGGGTGATGACCTCGAGGAGTGCGACCCCCGACCGCACGCCCGCCATCGCCGCGCCCTGCGGCACCTGACCGCCGGCCGGCGCCCCCGCCGCCAGGGTCGACGCCATGACGGCCGCCGTCGTCGCCCGCCGCAACCCTCTCCGCATGTCCGTTCTCTCCCCCTGGTTGGGCGCGCCTGCGTTCAATGCATGAGCAGGACGAAGCCGCCCAGCACCGCGCCCCAGCTCCAGAACATCCGCGGTGGCTCCCCGAACTGCCGGCGCCACCAACCCGGGCGCTCCTGCGGCATCCAGCCGCCCTCGGACGCCAGCCCGAAGTACGCCTCCCGGCCGCCCAGCGACAGGATCCCGTGACGCAGCACCTGGTCCGCCACCAGCAGGCCCTCCGGCTCGACGTCCACCTCCACCAGCTCCCGTTCGCCGCCCCGGTAGCTGAACAGCGCCGGCAGCTCCTGGCCCTCCGACCGCAGGTACGTGAACCGCCCGTCCGTCCACATGTCCCGCACCTGGAACGGCACGTCGAACGCCTCGACCGTCAGCCGGTACGGCAGCCGCACGCGGAGCGCGAAGTCGCGCCGGTAGGCCTCCCGCCGCGCCTCGGCGCGCTCCCACACAGCCGCGACATCCCGCGCCGAGGACGCGATGACCGCCCGCCGGTCGGTCTCGAACGCCGCCATCCGATCCTCGTGGCCCCCGACGAGCCTGGCTGCCCGGTACGCGGTCGGGACCAGGGCCAGGGCGGCGTCCTCGATGTCGGGCGCGAACGCGTCCTCCCGCGCCTCGACCGTCACGACGTAGTCCGTGACGGCGTTGCCGTCCTCGACCACCGTGAACGTGAACACCCGCCCCGTCGCCGAGCGCACCGTGAGGTTGCTCACCATCCCGACGAGGAGCGGCTTCACGTACAGCACCGCCCCGGCCGGCGTGACGTCCCAGTTCTCCGCGTCGCCCGAGGCCGTCTCGACCACGGACTCGCCCTCGGGGAGCACGATCGCGGTCACCGTCCGCACCCGCGTCCAGATCCGCACCGGCTGCGTCTCGCTCGCCTGCACCGTCCGGATCGGCGTACGGCCGTCGTCGACGCCCGCGCCGCCCAGACCCGGCACCCCGTCATCGGGTTGTCCGGGCTGCGCCGCCACCGGGGGCGTGATCGCGGCTCCCAGACCCAGCACGAGCACCGCCGCCGTCACCGTCTCGGCCCTCATCACGACACGACCTCCTCTCGACCCAATCTCTCACTCGCTCCCAGCGGCGCCAGGCTCCCCACCGCCGTGGGCAGCGCCGGTGTCGACACCCACTGGAAGCTGGCCACGCGTGCCGTGGCGGTCCTCAGAGGAAGCGTCCTCAGGACGCAGACCCTTGAAGGCGTCCCCGTCCAGGCACCGCCACGTCACTTTCCCCGACCCCCGGCCCCGCAGCAGGAAGACCGCCTTCGTGCCGTCCGGGAGCCCCCAGGCCTCCACTTCCTTGCGGTTCACCTTGACGACGACCCCGTGCACGTGCGGCGTCAACGGCTCGAACTTGATCTTGGCGAACACGCGGTACAGCCACGCCGGGGCGCCCTCGAACTCGGCGCCGGAATCCGCGACCATCCCCCAGGCCACCCGGATGAGGTCCGAACGGCCGAGCATGAAGCCCGTCCCCTCCTCGTCCACGACCGGAACACCGGCCCCCGAGGGGTCAACCCACGCCACGTCGCTGCCGGCACCGGGCGCGATGCGGTCCCGCCCGCTCTCGAACAACCCACCGTCCAGGCGCGTCACGTCCGCCGGGAGACCCGCACAGTGCGTGACCGCCAGGACCTCGGACGCCGCCCGTCCGCCCGCCGCCAGCGCCCTCCGGGCACCCTCCAGCGTCGTGTAGCCGTCCGGACCGAGGGCGACCAGTCCCTCCGGAGACAGCCGCGCCGGGCGATAGATGTCCGGCCTCTCCGTCTCCGGCCGCAACCGGTCGGCCTCGAACAGCTCGCGCAGCTGCCGCGCGCTCACCGCAACCGCGCGCCGGGGCGCGCAGATGAAACCCCTCACGCCAGGCGCATCCGGCCCGAGCGGCCCGAAGACCGCGTACTCCGCGAGCGGGGACAGCCCCCAGAGCTTCCGCTGGCTCGACGTGAGCGGCACCAGCACGAAACGACCCGCACCGTCGAGATGGCTCTCGAACTCCTGCGTGGCCTGGAAGTTCCACGCATACAGGCCCCGGTAGCCCGGCGGCGCGGAATCGCAGATGCGGTGGTCCCACACCCGCAACATCTCCTGGCCGCTCCAGACCCGCCCCGACCCGAGCGGCCCCAGGAACAACCGGCCGACCCAGCACGACGGCTGGGCGTGGACCACGAGGGATGCTGATGCGACCACCGGTGCGACATCCAGAGAGGGCCGGTTTTCCCCACCGAATCGCCGCCAATAGCAATAGCGCGTCGCGTCCTGACCCGAACCGAGCCACTGGCCGTCCACCATCACGACATCCGACGGAAGGACCGCATGCCGCGTGACCCCGAGCGACAGGCGCTCATTCCGCTCCCGCCATTCCTCCGCCCCATCCAGGGTGGAGAACGCCTGGCGGTCGTGCGCCCGCAGGCCGCCATAGTCCAGCTTGACCAGCCGGTAGAAGCCCCGCTTCGTTGCACCTGCCGCCTCCCCCGCTTGCGTCAGCGGCTCATCACGGTCGACGCGCCGGGTCTCGACCGCCTCCCGCGCCGGGCCCGCGACGAGTCCAGAGGCCAGGCCGACCCAATCCTCCGTCCGGTCTTCCGTCACGCCACGACCTCCTTCGCCCCTGTCTCGCCCTCGTCGACCCCGGCCGCGAGACGCATGAGGGCGCCTTCCAGACCCCACCGCGCGACCGCCTTCTCCCGCCGCACCGCCTCCACCGGGTCCGACGTGTAGAGCCAGTAGCTCTCCGGGTCGACCGTCAGCGTCACCACCGACGCCTCGTCGGCGCGACGGATGAACAGCTCGCGCTTCGGCTCCAGCTCCCGGATCGTGCGGACGTCGGCCGCCGACAGCTCCAGCACCCGCGCCGCCTCCTCCGGGAACTCCGGGTTCGCGAGGAAGACCTTCGTCGGCAGCGACTCCAGCAGCTGACGCCCGCCCTTCAGGACGTCGCCCACCGACTGCGTCGCCAGCACCAGCGCCCCGTTCCGCTTCCGCCACGTCTTCGCGGCCTCCAGCAGCTGGCCCGCCACCATCGGGTCCGACAGGTAGCGCCACGCCTCGTCCACCACCATCACCTTCAGCCGGCCCCGCTCTCCCTCGTCGTCCATCACCAGCCGCAGACGCTCCAGGAAGAACCACAGCGCCGCCTCGCACCAGTCCTCGTACCGGTCCGCGCCCTCGAGGTCGATCACCTGCCACCACCCGAAACCCGCATCACCCGCCGCCGGCGGACCGTCGAACCACCGGGCCCACGCCCCGTCATCGACCCAACGAGACAGCGCCGGCCACATCTTCCGCGCGAGGCTCTGCCTGAGCGCCCCCAGCGTCCGGCGCTCCCGAGGCAGCCGGTAGATCTCCTCGATCCGATCGCCCACGTCCGTCGAGTCGTCGCCCTCCGCCTCGTAGCCCCCGATCGCCAGGAGCGACACCACCCACCGCACGAGGAACTGCGTCGTGCGCACCGAGGGCGGCAGCCCGAACGGCTGGAGGCCGAAACCCGCCGTCGCCTCCGACCCCGCCTCCAGGCTCGCGCCGCGGTTGAGCCCCATGTACTCGCCCCCCACGAACTGGGTCAGGTGCCGGTAGGAGCCGCCCAGGTCGAGGATGAGGATGCGCGGGTCGTAGCCGAGGGCCTGCATGAGCAGGAAGTTGAGGAAGAACGACTTCCCCGACCCCGTCGCCCCGAGGATGAGGGTGTGGCCGACGTCGCCGCCGCCGAAGAGATCGAAGCCGTAGCGCGTGCGCCACGACGTCTCGAAGTCGGCGAGGCAAGGCGCGTCGAGGTGCTTCGAGCGCGCGTGCCCCACCGCCGGCCCGGCCAGCGGCGCGACCGCCGCGGCCAGGGCCGAGGAGACCATCAGCGTCCGCCCCGACAGCCCCCGCGGCTGACCCGGCATCCGCCCGAACCACACCGGCGCGGTCCCGTACGTCTCCCGGATCATCTTGCCGTCGACCGAGCCCATGATCCGCTCGATCTCGGCCCCGGCGAGCTCGAACTCCCGCCGCGAGTCCCCCCAGAGGGCGACCGACATCACCACCTCGCCGAACGACAGCCCGCCCCGCTGGAGGTCGACCAGGGCCTCGCCGATCCACTCGACCTCGGCCGACGCCCCCACGTCCTCGAGCGCTTCGGTCGTCCCCGCCGCGTCCTGCATGTGGGCCTGCATCGAGTAGCGCCCCTGGAAGTAGTGGCGCCGCGTGTTCTGGATGACGGCCCGCGCCACCGCCTTCTCCATCGGGCGCCACTCGAGGACCACCGACAGGTCCGCGTCGAGCGAGTACAACTCGTCGAGGCAGTTCGCCACCGCGAGGGTCGGCACCGAGACCAGCGAATAGAGCTGCGCCCGCCGCTCCCCGACCCGCAGGCCCTTCCGCACCGTGATCTCCACCTCCCGCATCGCCAGGCGCCAGCTCAGGCCGTGCCCGAGGACGGCCGGGGGAGACCAGGGCTCCGACACCCCGTTCACGACCCGGTAGAGGACCCCCGCCGCCTCCGCCGCCGGCACCGGAGAGACGCGCGTCAGGTCCGACAGCCGCGCCTCCAGATTCGCCAGCTCGTCGCGGACCTCGCCGACCGCCTCCTCCAGCACCCGGCCGACCACCACCGACAGGTGGGGCTGCCGCTGGCGGCGCAGCAGCTCCCGCCCCAAGCCGAGGAGACGCGCCCAAACCGCCGCGTCCGGGTCCTCGTTCACCTTCCGCAGGACGCCGCGGTCGAACTCCCAGACCAGGTACACCGCGTGGCGGCGAGCCCGCTCCGCCACGTACGCCGCCCGCTTGCTCCGCGCCAGCCCCGCGATGTCCAGCGCCCCCGAAGCCGCCGGCGTCTCCAGCCGCGAGCGCTCCACGACCCACCACAGGCGCTGGGACGACGGGAGGGAGGCCAGCGTGCGCGACCAGCCGCTCACCACCCGGTCGAGCGTCTCGGCATCGCTCCCGTCCGCCACGAAGGGCTCCACGCGCGACACCGCCAGCAGGCGCCCCGACCGCAGCAGGCACACCCGGTCGTCGCAGAACCCCCACCAGGGCAGCTCCTCCGAGAGGGGCCGCCCCCGGAACGCGTCGGCGGCCAGAACCTGCTTCACGGCCTCTCCTCCTCCCGCTCCGCCCCCGAACGCACCTCCATCGCCCAGGGGCTGTCCGGCAGCTGGCCCGGGTCGTACCAGCCGCCGGGCTTCTTCACGGCGTCCTTGAACATCTCCATGAACCGCGGGTCGTACTTCATCGCGGCCCACACGAGGCACCAGAGCCCCGCGAAGACGACCGCGCCGAACAGCAGCGAGTCGAGCGAGGCGAAGAGCACCACGGAGAACATCGCCGCCAGACCGCAGGCCTTCCGCTCGATGCCCAGGACCGTGAGGACCTGGTTCAACCCGCCGTAAGCGTCCCGAACCCTCGCGCCTCTCGGCACCGACTACCTCCCTCCCGGTCGCGCAACGCTCTCTCGGCCTCGAACCCGTCGACCGCGGCTCACCGCCAGAACGAGCAGCGGTTCGCCTCGGCCCAGACCGCGACGCCGGCGACGGCCGCTCCGAACACCCACGACACGCTGGCCGCTACCGCGACCGCCCACAACAGCACCGCCAGGTAGACGGCCCGCCGCGCGTTGCCCATCGGAACCACGCTCTCCGGCGAGCCGCGGCCTCACGCCACCCCGCACATCACGTCGACCCCGAAGAAGAACGAGATCGCCTCCGGCCCGAGAAGCACCATGCCCGCCCCGAAGGCCACCGCCCCGAGCATCGCCTTGCTCGCTCCCTCGCCCATCGCATACGCGATGCCCGCGACCACCACCGCGACGATCGCCAGAGACTTCCCGACGATCCCCGTCAGCAGGACGCAGATCTGCTTGGCGGCAAGACCCCACGGCGTCATGTCCGCCGCGGTGGTGGCCTCCGCCTGCGTCGAGCTGACCAGCAGCAGAAACGCCACGCACAGCAACAGAGAACCGTGCCGGTCGACGAGTGCGCCAAGCCGCCGCGCGACCCCGACCGCCCAATCCCCGCAGGAACTTCCCTTCAACGCCATCGCTCACCTCCAGCCGCCGGGCAGGCGTCTCCCCGCCCCGGTCACTCGCCGTATTCGCCCGCTTCCTCGCGGGCCAGCGCCTCCCGGAGCTCCGGGTCGCCGCCCTTGCCGCGCCGCATCGTCCGTTCCAGAAGCCCCACCCGCTCGCCCACTTCGCCCAGCGCCAGGACCCGCGCCAGCTGGTAGGTCCCGCTCGCCACCCCGAGGAAGGCCGCCGCCGCCATCACGCCGAGCCGCAGGCCGTGCTCCCCGACCAGATAGGACCCGAACGCCGACAGATACCCGAACTCCACCGCGAGCGCCGTGCCCCCGAGGACGAGGATCGCCACCGTCATCCCCAGCGAGAACCGACCCGGCGTCATCGCACCCGTCCCACCTCGAACAGCCGCTCCGCGAACTCGCCCGGGCGGCGCCCCGGGATCCGCTTCGACGACATCGCCATGCGCAGCACGGCCCGCTCCATCCGCCGCGCGAAGCTCCGCGTCGCGCCCGCGAACGCCACCACCATCCCGGCCTGGAGCTTCGCCCGCACCTGCGCCGCGGAGTACTTGCCGGTCGCGACCTCAACCTGGATGCTCGTCTCCCGGCCGGCGTCGTCGGTTACCTCCACCACCGCGTCCGGCAGGTGGAGCTCGCCGTCCACCTCCGACACCCCCAGCGCCCCCGCCGCAGCGACCCGCGCCTTCCGCCGGGCGCCCCGGTTTCCGCCGGCCGCCTCCTCCGCCCGGGCCAGGGCACCCTTCAGCTCCGCCTCCATCCGCACGCCGAGCACCGCGCCGCCGCAGGCCTCCACGCGCTCTCGGACCGCGAGGACCAGGTCCGAAACGGCCGCGTCGTGCGCCAGCTCCCGCGGCCGCACGAAGCCCGACCACACCCGGCCGCCCGGCTCACCCGCCTCCCGGCGCTGCCGCTCGCACGCCTCGGCGCCCTTCTCCGTCAGCGCGAGGACCTGGAACGTCTTCGCCGCGCCGTTCCGCTTCGACCCGATCGGCCTGACCGACCGCCGCTCGATCAGCCCCCTGCTCCTCAAGCGCGCCGATGCCGCGCCGCGCCGTGTGCGGATGCCCGTCGAACGCCGCGTCGACGACGCTCCGGTACGAGACCACCCGGAGCTGGCCGAGGAGCTCCACGACCTCGCGCATGCGCTCCGACTGCGAGCGCCGCCGCACCCGCTCGCGCTCGCGGTCGCGACGACCCGCGTCCCGCCGCGCGCCGGGCTCACGGCGCAAGAGCGACGGGTCGACGACCCGCCCGATCCACGCCGTCCGCGCGCACTGGCGCTCCGGGTCCTCGCAGTCGCGCACGATGGGCGTCGCGCGCACCGAGCGCTCGACACCCGTCCGCGACACCCCCCGCAGTTCACCCACGCTCGGCGCGTCCATCACCGGCCTGCCCGCTCCCGGGACCTGGAGACAGTTGGCTCGAGCCACTCGCCGAACCAGCCATCCCCGTCCGACTCCGCATCAAGCCACAGCTCGCGCAGCTGCTCTACCACCGAGGGCTCGCGTCCCGCCGCCTCGCGCATCCGCTCCATCCAGGGCGCATCCCCGGCCGCCTCCGGACCAATCGCCGAAACCATCCGCGAACCGTCCGGGAGCACGCCGTCCACCGCGCCGGCGACCACGTTCCCGAGGCCCTCCTCACCCGTCTCTTCCCGCGCCGGGGCGCTGCCGGCGTCGCCGGCGGCCGCCGCATTCGCGTCCCTGGCCGCCTCCTCCGGGACCAGCGGCTCGTCGAGCATGAGCCTGCCGGCCGTGCCGCCCGCACCGCCCGCCGCGCCTTCCGTCCCGTCGCCCGCCGCGGTCGGCGCCGGCTTCTTGGCGCTCGCCGGCGGGCGCTTGGCGGGCTCCCAGTCCTCGGCCGCGGTCACGAAGGCCGACCTCGCCCGGGTGCAGGCAGCTGCCGCCAAGCCGGCAAGCGCCGGCAGGGGAGCGCCCGCCGCCGCCAGCAGCTCCCCGTACGCCTGCGCCCGGCCGCCGGCCTGCCACCGGTCCCGAAGCACCCGCCACTCCCGACGCACGCGCCGGTACTCCCGCGGGAAGCAGCCGCCCCAGTTGCCGTAGAACACGAGCAGCGCCCGCGTGATCTCGACGCGCGCCGGCGACGGCAGCACCGCCGCCGCCAGCAGCGGATCGAGCCGCGACCGTATCGCCTCACGCGCCCAGTCCCGCCAGCCCACCTGCCTCACCTCCTCGGCGACCGAGCGCACCGACGCGCCGTCGCCCGCCGCCGCGCGCACCAGGACCTCAAGCGCCAGCATCGCCCGCCGCCACGCCGCCGCCACCGCGGCGGCCAGCAACGCCGTCCACGAGCCACGTCGCCAAGTTCCCCGCCTCCGTCACCACCGACGCCCACCCTTCGCGCTCCGTCAGCGCCCGCAGACCGACGTCGACCTCCACGTCGCGGGCCGACTCGTACCGGACGTTGCACAGCTCCGACAGCCGCTTCGCCGCGAACGCCGCCACCACCCGGGCGCGCACCGCCCACGCCGGGCTCGAGAAGTCCACCGGGCGCGCCAGGACGCCGCCCAGCCCCAGCTCCCGCAAGAGGCCCACGACGTCGCGACGCCGCGCCATCTCCGCCCATGCCGGCCGGCCCGAAACCAGCGCCGCCTCGATGAGCGCCCCCGACGCCGTCCGCTCCCCGGAGCCGGGAACCTCCACCGGGATCAGCGTCCGCGTCACCGGCTCCCACAAGACGCGGTCCCCGGGCTCGCGCACCACCGTCAGCCCGCAGGCCTCCGACAGGCGGCCGACCGCGGCCCAGTAGCAGCCCGCGAGCCCCGCGCGGACCCTGACCGCCGAACGCACGCCGCCGAGACTCGCCGCCTTCCGCACGAGCGCCCACGACGCCGCCTCGACCGTCACCGGATACGAGCCGGCGAGTTCGGCCATGAACTTCCGCAGCCACGCCGAGAACCCGACCTCGGCCGGACTCCACACCGCGGCGACCCGCGAGCACCGGAGCCGCTCCGCCCCGCGAACGTCGGCGGCCACCTCCCGGGACCAGCCGGGCCGGCTGCCGGCCCGGAGACCCGCCGCCTGGACCAGCTTGTCCGCCATCGGCGTCGCCTCGCTGCCGTCCGCCATGCGGCCCGCTGGCAACGCCTCCACGCCCGTCTCCTCGCAGTGGAACACCGGGATGGCCTCCCTCTCTCCGGCCTCGAACCACCAGCGCGGCGCCGGCAGCCACACCGGCTCCAGACACCCCGCGCGCCGACCCGGCCCCGCCTGCAGCAAGAACTGGGGAGCCCGCCAGCTGCGGTCCGCCATCGCCTGCCGCAGGATCACCTCGTGAATCAGCGAGACCACGTTCCGCCGCCGCTCCCCGTCCCGGAACCGGAACCGGCAAGGACCCTCGTCATCGCTCGACACCTGGTGCCAGGCCCGGCCCACCGCCGCGTCCGACAGCAGCCGCGTCCCCGCCGCCTCGAGGACGAGGCCGCTCGTCGCTTGCTCCGCGCCCGAACACGTGCGCGCCATCGTCACCCCGCGCCGTCCACCCGGGCCGAGCCCGCACCCCACGTCCACAGCAAACCCATCACCGGGACCAGCACCGCCAACGCCACCCGTACCGCGCGTGCCTCATCACCCGAACATCCCCTGGTCGAACGCCGCGGCCGGGGAAGGCCGCTTCCCCCGGCCGCATCCGCAATGCCCGCCGCCGGTCAGCGAGCCCGCGGGGGCGCCTTCTCCTGTACTCGCTCCGACGCCGGCTGCCGGGCCGCCGTCCGCGTCTGTTCCTCGACGAGCGACTGCCCGGTCGCCGAGTGCGCGATCGACGCCTGACGCGCCGGCGTCCGCGGACGGTCGTTCACGTCCAGCAGGTAGTTCTTCGTCTGCTCCGCCTGCGTGCACAACGACCGGATCCCGACCTTCTCCGCCACCGCCGCCTGACGGTCGCGGTCCGCCGGCGCCATCTCGCCCGGGTCGTAGCGGACCCCGATCTGTTCCGCCAGCCGCTTCGCCGCGATCCCGCCGACCAGATCCGCGCGAGCCTTCTCCTCCGCCGTCCCCAGCGCCGGCTCCGTTCGCAGGTTCCCGACCCCCACCGCCTTCACCACCGCGTAGCGGTCCCCGCGACGGACTTCGTCGACCGCCTTCGCCATCCCCTTGCCGCCGACCGCCGCCGCCAGGTCCGACAGCGCCTGCTGCTTCCACGCCGCGTTCCGAGCCGGCCCGCTGAACTCCCCGCGGCCCGCCGCCGTGAACGTCTTCGTCTTCGGGTCGTACGACGCCCGCGGGCTCCGGCCCTCCAGGTCCAGGGTCACGCCCCGCTCTTTCGCGAGCTTCGTCAGCGCCTCCGTGAACATCGCCGCCGACGCGTCCCCGCGGACCCGCAGGTAGCCCTGCAGGTCCGTCTGGGCGGCGACGCGCGCCTGGCCCCGGCCCGGCTCACCGCCCTGGTCCCGCGCCGCCTCGCGCCGGCGGAAGTTCGCCACGCCGCGACGGTTGTTCTCCGAGCGGACCGCCGCCATCTCCACCGCGTCGACCTCGACCTCGCTCCGAAGACGCGGACTCCGCTGCGCCGCCGACGCCACCCCCGCCAGCGCCGCCGACGCCCACGCCTCCCGGCTCCCGAACTTGTCCGGTGTCGGGACCACCACCGTCGGCCCCGCCTTGCCGTCCTTGTGGACCAGACGGTCGTCCTTCCCGTACTGGAGCTTCACCCCGGAGAGCTTCGCCACCCTCTCCACCGCCGTCACGAGCCCCTTCTCGTCCAGCCCGCCCTTCAGCGGGAAGGCCTTCGTCGGCAGCGTCGTCTGCGTCTCGACGTGCAGGTACGCGTGCGGCGTCCCCGTCGTCTTCACCGTCCCGCCGCCGACCGTCGCGAAGCGCGAGCCGTTCGGCGCCACCCAGTACTGCTTCTCGAACCGGGTGTCGTCCTTGCGCTCGTGTCCCAGCTCGCGGAGCACCGCCGACTTCACGAACTCCGGCGAGCCGAGGCCCCGCTCCTGGACCTGCGCGTGCAGGACCGAGGCGTTGTATGCCGAGAACAGGTTCCCGCCGTGCTGCGGGTTCACCGGGTCGAGCACGCGGGAGCGGTACGGACCGTTTTCCAGCGTCTGCGTCTGGTGGAACGCCTTCCCCTCCCGGATGCCCTGCACGATCTGCTGGTCCACGTCCCGGATCTGCTCGTTGGGATCGACCCTGCCGCCGCCCTGGAATGCCATCTCTGCTCTCCTTCACTCCACGGAATCACCCCTGCGGGGCTGGACGCGAGGCCATGCGGCCCGGCGCCACACGGACACACACGAAGCCGACCGACACCGCCGCCCTCTCCCGCCGTCCGTGCCGCTCGCTCTCGGAATCGCACCTCCCTTCTCCGCTCCCCGCCCCGCTCGTTGGCCGGTCATCGGGAGAGGCCCTCCGCGTCCCGCCGCGCTTCTCTCCCCTGTGCCCGTTCCGCCGGCGGGCGGTCCCGGCTCCGCCGCGCCAGCTCCGCCTCCCGAGCCTGGTTGTGTTTGCCGAACCGGGCCACCGCCGAGTACGAGACTGCGTCCCTGGCCCGCTTCTCCGCCACGTCCCGCTTCATCGCCCCGCTCACGCCCTCAGCGTGGCCGCGCTCGTAGCCGCGTGCTCGCACGTCGTGCATCAAGTCCCACGCCGCATCGAGGCCCCGCTCCACACCCGGGAGGTCCCGCGCCTGCTGCCGCGCCGTCTTGCCCGCCGCTCCCTCGTCGTAACCCTGCAGGTAGGCGGCCCCGCCCTGCTCGCGCTGAACCTCGCGCAACTGCTCCCAGAGACGCCGCCCCCGGTCCCCGACCTCCGGCGCGGCCATCGAACCAGTCGACACGCGCGCCAGCCTCCCCTCCATCCGGTCCTCGTAACCGCGCTCGTACCCGGTCGCGTGCGCACGCTCGAGGACGAACCGCAGCTCGACGCCCGCCGAGGTCCTCTCGCCGGGGAACTCGCCCACCGCCTTCCGCGCCGAGGTCCACGGCTCCCGCTCCCACCACAGGGCCCCCGCCGAGTGGCCCCGGTCGTAACCCCGCACGCCGGTCGCCCGCAGCACCTCCGCCAGCTCGGCCGACATGCCCGGTATCCGGTCAGCCTCCTGCTCCTCGTTCTTGTTCTCCGCCATGTCTCCCTCACCCCTCGTTCGGCTGACCCACGCGCTGGCCTGTTGCCGCTCTCCTCGGGGAATCGCTGCTCCGCGAACCGGGGGTGCTGCTGGTTCACCCTGTCCGTCCGCCAGCTCACCCGGCAGCGGCGCCGGCAGCCCCGCCCCCTCGGCCGCTGCTCCACGTCTCCAGGTCCTCACCGCCGGGCGTCGGCTCGCCCTGAAGGATTCCCGTCTCGCGGAGCATCCGGCCCAGCTCCTCGTCCGTCATGTTCAGCAGGTCCGTGTCCGAGACCACCCGCTGCATGCCGTCCAGCAGCTCGTGGAACGCTTCGCCCTCCGCGAGGACCGCATCCGCCGCGGCCTCCCCCGTTAACGGCACCAGCTCGACGTCGAGCCCCCACGCCCGGACCTCCTCCTCGGTCAGGCTCACGTGGCTCGCGCCCGCCGAGATCGCCGCCTGGTACTCCTCGAGCGAGCCCGGCCACAGGGTCACAATCGTCTTCCCGCCCCGCGTGATCTCCTGCTTCTCCATCGCTTTCACTCCCTCTCGCGCACCTGCCACCCGACCCCGGGCGGCTGCACGCCCACCGAACGGCAGGCACGCACCACCGTCCGCTCCGCGTACTCCCGAGGCCGCGGCTTGTCTCCCCGGTGCCGCGCCAGCTCCTCGATCAACTGACCCGGCGGCACGCCCTCCCGGAGGTAGCCCACCACCGCATGCCAGTCCTCCTCCGAACGGCTCACCCGCTGCTCGGCCCCGCGCCGACCCGTCCGGTCGCGAGCGTCCACCTCGCACGCTTCGCCGACCGCCTCTTCGGCTCGCCCGACTCCCGACGCCGTCCTCGGATCCTCCGGCCGCGGACCACGCAGCGAAACGAACGAGCTCGGCTCCCAGTGCTGCCGGCCCCGCCCATCGGGATCGAACCGGCTCCGTGGGACCATCGCCGCCCTCACGCCGCCGCGGCCCGGCTTGCAGTTCCGGAAGCCCGGCAGCCTGAACACACGCTTCACGTCGATTACCGCCCGGCAGCCTTCGTACTGCTCGGCCAGACGGCTGTTCACTTCCTCCGCCCCCGCTCTCGACCAGCTCGACGGCTCCAGGTGCCACAGCACCTGCCACCGGGCCGGAGACGTGCGCACCACCACCGCCGGATACGGCAGCTCCCCGGCGCGGCAGTCCGCCATCAGCGCCCTCACCGACTCGTCCCCATCGGCGTCCAGGTCGAGCTGGAGGCGTCTCACCTCGGACACGCTCCGGTCGCGCGAACGCGGGTCCACGGGGTTGACCGACGCGTAGATGTCCGAGCCGCGCTCGTTGCGTCGTGTCAGCTCGGCGAGGAAGCGACCTGACCAGACCTCGTCCACCCGCACGGCCCGCTGCCACGCTCGGCTCCCAGCCTCAGCCCCGCTGCGATTCACGGCCAGCACCGCCACCGATTCCTCCGGCGTGTAGAGCTCGTTCAGCCAAGCGGTTGCGGGGTGCTCACTCGCCATCGGCGTTTCGACGGTCGTCAGGCTCTCGTGCTAGTCAGGTTCGAGGAAATCCACGTTCGCGGAGCGAAACAGCTACTTGTACGTGAACCTACCTGTTCGTGAACTACCTGCACACGTACTACCTGTACGACAGCCATAACCTGAAATAAGATGCTTATAATTCAGTGGCTTGCGCCCACTGACCAGGACACGTACCTGAGTAGTTCAACCATATGGAAATGAGTAGTTCAACCACATGGGCCGCCCCGTACCTGAGTAGTTCAACCACGAGGCTCCTGAGTAGTTCAACCATCCAAAACTCCGGTTTTCCACAGTCTTTCTGTGGAAAACTCATGGCTCCCCATCCTCCCGCTTGACAGGTCGTCGAGCGACCTGATGCCGCGACGGCATCAGCAACAGACCTCCACGCAAAAACCTGATCCGGATCTCCGGCCACACGTCGACCACGCGAGCCAGTTGCACGCGCATGCGTCTCGCAAAGTCCCACGCTGCCGCTCCCGCAAGCCTCTCGGTCTCGGAGAACTGCTTACACAACTGCGCCCAGCTCAGGCGCAGAGGACGCCGCACGCCCTTCATCCGGAACGTCAGCCAGAGGTACAGGTCGATGGCCAGCGGCGACTTCCGCAGCGCCTTGATCGCGTTCAGGTTGATGGGGAAGGGCCGCTCGATGATCGCCTCGTACAGGGGTTCGCTCAGCTCAACCGACGCCACGGTCCAGCCACCTGCCGTGCGCCCTCGGCGACTCGTCCACAGGCGCACCCGCTTCGAGACCGGCCAGATCTCGACGTTGCGCTCCCACCTGTCCTCGCCCGCCCACTTGTCGACGTCCATGTAGAACGCCGCCGAGAACAGGCGCTCGACGTGTGTCTTGATGTGTCGATGTCGCTGGCCACCCGTCCGGACCGGATAGCCGAGCTCAGTGAAGAACTGCTCGAACGACGATCCCAGCTCGACAACCCTGGACCGTTTCCGCACCACGTTCGTGCAGAGCCAAGCCAGCGCCAGCCGCGGAATCGACCCCCAGGGCAGCCCCTGGTCGCCCAGCGCCACCACCACGAGCCGATACGGCCCGTTTACGCGCTTGTACCGGCGAAGGTCGCCCGGATCCCGACGTGGCAACGCGCACAGCGCCAGCACACGCGCCGCGAAGCCGATGTCGAGGGGAAAGACACTCTCCCGTTGGTGCTGTTCGAGGTGTCCAGCACGGCCTGCAGCCGAAGCCGGTAGAGCAGCAGCGGCACCTGCGCGAACGCCATCGACCGCCACGACTCGTTCAGCACCGGGCACGCCAGCCGCGTCTTGCCCGCGCCCACCCGGCCGCACAGCAGGTCCGAGCTGTCCTCGCCGCCGCGCAGGAACATTTGCGCCGCCGCTGGCGCGTGCCGGTTCTCCGCCGTCTGCCGCCAGGTCGACCATCGCGCCTCCCGGAACTCCCGCGGCACCGCAACGTGCGCCGCCGTCCATGTCAACGACCCATCGAAACCGACGGATTCTCGACACGCCATCGACCACAACATGTAGGGGGTCAGGGTTGGGCATCGTCCGATAGCTGCCGGTCTGGACAAGCGTGCGCGGAGTCGGCGTCAAGGCCGAGAGCCCCGCGAAGCGGGGACGGAGCGCAGCGACGTGCCTTGACGGCGGCGAGCACACGCCGAGAATGTCGGTCGGACGATGCCCCGGCCACCACAACATCTTGTGGTCGGCGTCAGGCTCGAATTGATCTTCGCGGTCGCGAACATCCATCACCCGCACCGCCGCGGCCCGTGACCCCGTCCACCTCGACCGGCTCCCAGCCCGGCGTCCCCCGCGCACCGCCCCCATCCCGCCGTCATTACCGCGCCCGCTTGATGGCCGCCTTGTACGCCGCACGAGGGTCCGCCGCCCGCGCCTCGCCGCCGCGTGAGTCGGCCCCGAGCCGCTCGGCCAGCGCCGGGGCCATCGACAGCAACATCGACACCGTCCTCGTCCGGCCATCCAGGAACCGGTCGCCCGCGGTCGCCAAGAACTGCTCCGCCAGCCGCTCCCGCTCGGCCGCGGCGGTACTCCAGGTCCGACAGGCTCGCCACCTTCGCGGGGTGGCCGAGTCGGGCGTGCAGGAGCCGATCAGCGGGCATCGCCCCTGCTCCTCCCGAGCGCTCCGCCCGGCGCTTCGCCGTCCGAACCAACGCCGTGTCCGTGCCAACCATCAGCACGCCGGCTCCGGTTCGCACACCGCGCATCGAGCCCACTCCGACCACGCGCACCTCGACGCTGCAGCGACTCCGTAACTCCGCCGCCACGTCTGGTCGGCACCCGTCACAGACCATCACCGGACCGCCCGCACCCGCGTCCACTTCACGCCACGGCGCAGCAGCCAGCGCCTGTCCGTCGCCTTCGAACGGCCGGCTCATCGCTTCCTCCCCCGGAGGGCAGGCTTCCGGCGGCCCGCGCCGGTCGCGAGCCACTGCAGCACGGCCGCCTTGCTCCAGCGCGGGCGACGGTCGATGCCCTGAATCGGGGACACCGGCAAGGCATGCGCGTTGAGCCGGCGCCTGATGGTCCTCGGGTGGCAGCGCAGCAGCGTGGCCAGATCTTCGAGGAACAACACGTCCGGCAACTCGTCCGACCCCACGTCCGGGCCCCACGGCTCTCGGTTGCCGCGGCGGCCCCCGGGGCGCCCGCCAAGCCGCGCTCCAACCGAACCCGGCTGCGGTTCAGGCATGCGGGCCAGGACCTCCTCCCGCGCCGCGTCCGCAGCCCGCTCCGCCTCCTCGAACAAGTCCAGGATCTTGGTAGCCCGTGCGGCGAATGCGGCCGGGGGCGGGGTGTACCCGTTGAGCCACGCGTTCAGGGCGGGTTGACTGACCCGCAGCATCGACGCGAGCTTGCGCTGCGACAGGCCGAGTTTCACGATGCGCGCGGCGATCGGCTGTGCCGGAGTGACCATTGGCGCCTCCAGAATTAGGGGGCACCAAGAATCCCGTCAACTGTAATCATTGATTATCATTGGCAGGTGAACATCATCGGGCAGCGACTGCGTGCGGCCCGCGCGCTCCGGGGTCTCAACCAGGCCCAGCTCGCCGCGAAGATCGCCCTCACGCGAGAGGCGATCTCCATGGTCGAGCATGGGAAGTCGCGCCTTCGGGTCGACAGGCTGGCCACCGCCGCGAGGATGCTCGACGTGTCGACCGACTATCTGGAGGGGCTCACGGAGGACCCGACCCCCGCCGCGCAACTCACGCGCGCCCTGGCCGTCGTCACGGGCGGCGCGCCTCTCGATGACGGGCTCGGTCCCGCCGCAACCCGAGCAGACGGCGACTATGTCGGCGTCTACACGTTGGCTGCGTCTACCGGCGGCGGCGCCGTCGCGTACGACAAGCGCGTGACCGGCCGCATCAAGTTCCGAAGGGCGTGGCTGGCCCGCCATGGGCTCGTCGCCCACCACTGCCGTGTCGTCAAGGTCGTCGGCGAGTCCATGGAGCCGACCCTGTTCGACGGCTGTTCGATCCTCGTCAACCACGCGAGCCGCCGCCGGCGCCTCGGCCACATCTACGTTGTGCGCACCGTCGAGGCCCTTGTGGTCCAACGCGCGGGCAGGGATCCGTCGGGCGTCTGGCAGCTCGTCAGCGACAACCCGGACAAGCTGACCTGGCCCAACCGCCCTTGGCCGCGCGACGCCCGGATCGTCGGAGAGGTCAGGTGGACCGCCAGGGCGTTCGTGTGAAGGGAACTGATCCAATGAAATCCACGCACAACGGCGTCGGCGCGCCACCGACAGACGCGAATGCCGCATCGGACAAGGGTGGTCGAGGCAGTGCGCCAACACCTCGGCGGCGAATCCAAGCGGCGGGATCAGATGCGGCTTCGCCGCAGTCAACGACGAAGGCAAGGCCCGAGTCGCAGTCGCGCCGCCGCGTGCGCGTTGCCCAGGGGATCTACCGCGATCGTTGGGGCTTGGCGGCCACGGTCAAGGTGAACGGCGTCCAACGAGAGATCCGTTTCCCGCCCGGCACGCCCCTCAAGACCATCCGGGCGCGCCGGGACGAGCTACGCGCCGGCATGCGGACGCTCCCTGTCGGCGAGCGGCATACGCTGGCCGACGATGCGTCTCGGTACCTCCGGCAGATCGGCAACGAGCTCGTGAGCATTGCGGACCGTCGGCACTACATCGGGGAGTGGGCCGCGCGCTTCGGCCACCTCAATACCCTCGTGCTGCCGCAGCACATGGCGGCGCTGAACGATCAGATGCGCAAGTGGCGGGAGACTCTGTCCGTCTCGGCGTGCAACCATCGACGGGACGCGCTGACGAACCTGGTGAAGGTGCTCTACGGACGCCGGGCGGCGTCCGAGCTGGTGGACCTCGTTCGCTTCACGCGTCCGGCTCCCCGGCCGCGGTGGCTCGACCGCGCTCACATCGCGGACGTGCTGGCGCAGTTGACGCCGGGGTCCAAGACCGTGGTACGCTTAAGGTTGATGCACTGGACGGGGATGCGGCCGTCGCAGATGGGACGCCTCCGGCCGGAGGACTTCCGCCTCGACGAACCGACACCGTTCGTCGCGGTGCCACGCGGCAAGGGAGGACGGCTGGCGGCGGTCCCGCTCGTCGGCGAAGGGCTGGATGCGGCCCGCGAGTTCATGGCGATTGCCGCCTATGGGAGCTGGTCCTGCCCGAGTGCGAACCGGGCGCTGGAAGGCGCGGCTCGCAAGGCCGGGCGCCCTGCGTTCACCGTGTATCAGATCCGCCACGCCTTCGCGACGGGGCTGCGGCGGACGGGATCGGACGTGGCCGACATTCAGGATCTGTACGGGCATACGGATCCCGAGACGACGATGATCTATGCGCCGCCGCAGTTGCAGAAGCACGCGGAAGCGATCGAGCGCTTGCAGCGAGCCGACCGGGCGCCGGTGCCGGTCGAGGGAGGTATTCGGCTGGCAGTACCGGCTGGCAGTACCGATGAAGCACCCGTAAGTCGTTGATTCCAAAGGACGCGCCCTTAGCTCAGCTGGATAGAGCGTCTGGCTACGAACCAGGAGGCCGCAGGTTCGAATCCTGCAGGGCGCGCCACTTCCTCCCCTCACGATCCCGTCCCGGTTTCGATCGCGGCCGCCGTCCTGCCGGGCGCTGTGGTCTGAGTCACCGCGTGCTGCCTCTCGACGTTCTCCCGTGGTGCGTTCGGCCGTCGCGGCCGCCGAGCATCCATCGTATCCTACGGTCCCGTCGTTGAACCCGATGCGTCCCGGCGATAGTATGCCTGCGACGAGATACGACGGCTGGAGGAGAACCGTGTCACTGAGACGGATGTGTTCGACCCTCGTCCTGTTCGCGTTCGCGTCGCTCGTGCTCGCGGCCGGCGGCCACGCGCAGCCGGCCGGCGACCTCGAGTGGCCGACCTACGGCGGCGACCTCGCGAGCACCCGCTACTCGCCGGCCGACCAGATCACGGCCGACAACTTCGCCGACCTCGAGCTCGCGTGGACGCTCGCCACCGACAACTTCGGCCCCGAGCCCGAGTACAACCTGCAGTCGACGCCCCTCATGGTCGGCGGGGTGCTGTACACGACGGCGGGCACCCGGCGGGCCGTCGTCGCGGCCGACGCCGCCACGGGCGAGCTGCTGTGGACGCACCGCCTCGACGAGGGCGAGCGGGGCGCGGCGGCGCCGCGGCGGCTGTCGGGGCGCGGTCTGGCGTACCGCGACAACGGCGGCGCGGGCGAGATCTTCTACGTCACCCCGGGCTACCAGCTCATCGGCCTCGACGCCGCGACGGGCCGGCGGCTGACGGGCTTCGGCGAGGCCGGCATCGTCGACCTGAAGCTGACCCTGGACCAGGACATCGACCCGGTGACGGGCGAGGTGGGGCTGCACGCCGCCCCCATCGTGTCCGGCGACACCATCGTGGTCGGGGCCGCGCACCTGCCGGGCGGCCGGCCGCGGTCGATGCAGAACGTCAAGGGGCACATCCGCGGCTTCGACGCCCGCACCGGCGACCGGAAGTGGATCTTCCACACCGTGCCCGGCGCCGACGAGTTCGGCAACGACACCTGGCTCGGCGACTCGTGGCGCTACACGGGCAACACCGGGGTGTGGGGGCAGATGACCGTCGACGCCGAGCTCGGCATCGCCTACTTCGCCACCGAGATGCCCACCAACGACTACTACGGCGGGCACCGGCACGGCGACAACCTGTTCTCGGACAGCCTCGTCGCCGTCGACCTCGAGACCGGCGAGCGCCTCTGGCACTTCCAGTTCATCCACCACGACGTGTGGGACTGGGACCTGCCGTGCGCGCCGATCCTGGTGGACATCACCGTGGACGGGCGGGAGATCAAGGCCGTCGCCCAGCCCAGCAAGCAGACGTGGCTGTACGTCTTCGACCGGGTCACCGGCGAGCCGGTGTGGCCCATCGAGGAGCGCCCCGTCGAAGCGTCGAACGTGCCGGGCGAGCTGCTGGCGCTCACCCAGCCGTTTCCCACCCGGCCCCCCGCCTACGACCGGCAGGGGGTGGGCGTCGAAGACCTCGTCGACTTCACGCCCGAGCTGCGGGCCGAGGCCGAGCGCATCGTGTCGAACTACCGCATGGGCCCGATCTTCACGCCGCCGACGGTCTCGGTGCCGGAGGGGCCGTGGGGCACCCTGATGCTGCCGTCGCAGGCGGGGGGCACCAACTGGCCGGGGGCCTCGTACGACCCCGAGACCGGCATCATGTACCTCTACAGCTACACCCAGGTGGTGTCGCTGGGGCTCGTCAACGACCCCGAGCAGTCGGACATGAACTTCATCCGGGGGCGGGCGCCGGAGATCTCGGCCGTCGAGGCGTCGCTGACCATCGACGGCATCCCCATCATCAAGCCGCCGTGGGGGCGGATCACGGCCATCGACCTGAACCGGGGCGAGATCGTCTGGCAGGTGCCGCACGGCGAGACGCCCGACAACATCCGGAACCACCCCCGGCTGGAGGGGGTCGACATACCCCGCACGGGCCGCGTCGGGCGCATCGGGACGCTGAACACGAAGACCCTCGTTATCGCGGGCGAGGGGGGGATCTTCACCACCCCGTCGGGCGAGCCCGGCGCCATGCTTCGGGCCTACGACAAGATGACCGGCGAGGAGGTGGGCGAGGTGTACATGCCGGCGCCCCAGTCCGGCTCGCCGATGACCTACGTGCTCGACGGCGTGCAGTACATCGTGGTCGCCACCAGCGGCAGCGGCCAACCCGGGCGGCTGCTGGCGTATCGGCTGCCGCCCGAGTAGGCGGTTCGCGGGTGCTCAACCGCCGGGCGACGGTTCCCGGCCGAGCGGCAACATCAGAAGGAGCGGCGCCATGACTCGCAACTCGACATCCATCGACCGCCGGCGGTTTCTGCAGACCGGCGCGCTCGGCCTCGGCGCGGGGGCACTCGGCCCCGGCCTGGCCGCGGGCCAGGGCGTCGGGAGCGGGTCGGGGAGCGTGGCCGAGCCGGGGGGCGGCCGGGTCCGGATGAGCGGCGACGGCCTGGGGTTGACCCCGGCCGACCACGGCCGGATTCTCAGCCGGCTCGCCGACGAGGGGCGCATCGCCCGCGACAGCTACTCGAACGGCGGCGTCGTCGGCGAGCTCGAGGAGCGGTTCGCGGCGCTGCTCGGCAAGGAGCGCGCGGTGTTCATGCCGACCGGCACCCTCGCCAACCACCTCGCGGTGCGCGCGCTCGCCGGGGGTCGGGGCCGGGCCATCCTGCAGGCCGAGGCCCACCTCTACAACGACTCGGGCGACTGCGTGCAGACGTTGAGCGGCATCACCCTGATGCCGCTGGCGCCGGGCCGGGCCACGTTCACCCTCGAGGAGGTGCAGGAGGTCGTCGATCGCACCGCCGGCGGCCGGGTGTCGAGGCCGGTCTCGGTGATCTCCATCGAGACCCCGGTGCGCCGCCGTTTCGGCGAGCGGTTCGACCAGGCCGAGCTCGACCGCATCACCGCGTTCGCGCGCGAGCAGGGCATCGGGCTGCACATGGACGGCGCCCGGCTCTTCCTGCAGAGCGCGTGCACGGGGATCGACGTGGCGGAGTACGCGCGGCCCTTCGATACGGTGTACGTCTCGCTCTACAAGTACTTCAACGCGGCGTCCGGCGCGATCCTGGCCGGCCCGCGGGCCCTGCTCGACGACATGTACCACACGCGCCGGATGTTCGGGGCGGGGCTGCCCGGGGCGTGGCCGTTCGCGGCGGTGGCCCTGCACCACGTGCCGGGATTCGTCGATCGCTTCCGCCGGGCCGTCGAGGTGTCGGAGGCGTTCATCGATCGGCTCACCCGGCACGAGGCGTTCGCGGTCGAGCGGATGCCGGCCCCCACGAACCTCTTTCGGCTGCGGGTGTCCACCGGCGACCCCGTCGGTTTCCGCGCGCGGCTGCGCGACCGGGGTGTCGACCTGGGGCGCCCCGGCCCGGACGGCAGCACTCTCGTCGGCGTCAACGAGACCTGGAACCGCCTGACCGCCGAGTCGCTGGCGGAGCGCTTTGCCGCGTCGCTGTAGCGGCCGCGCCGGATCCTCTGGAGTCGACCGCCATCCGGAACAACGGCCTCCGCGGCCGCCGCCAGTGCGTAGTCGTGGCCGCGGGTGCCGGATGAACCTTTGCCGCGACCCCGCCGTATACATCGGACAGGACGGGGGGGCGGCTGGCGGCATGGCCCGACCGCGTACCTCGGGTGAACACGCGGGCGCATGCGGCCCATCGACCCCGGTCGTGAGCATGGCCCGGAACCTGGGAGGGGAGACAGTGAGCAAGGCAATGACGGTTCGGCGCGCGGCGCTCGTGGCGATGACGGCGTTCGTGGCCTCGGGTGCGGCCATCGGCCTCCACGCCGCGCAGGCGCAGCAGGATCCGCAACCCTGGGTCCACGTCGACATGTCGGGGCGGACCAGCATGAGCCTCAACCTGCCGCTCGCCGCCATCGAGGCGGCCCTGGCGATGGCGCCGGAAGCCATCGTCGACCGCGACGGGCAGCTTCAGCTCGGCGGCGAGCGCCAGATACCGGTGGCCGCGATTCGGGCCGCGTGGACGCAGCTCCGCGACGCCGGCGACGTCGAGATCGCCAACATCCAGGAGGAAGAGCAGAGCGTCCGCATCGCCCGGGAAGGCGACACCATCCTGGTCGACGTCACGGGGACGGACGACGACGCCGGGCACGGGGACGACGCCGACGAGCATGACGCCGAGCACGATCGCGACGGCGACGGCGACGGCGACGGACACGGCCGCGGCCGCGGCTTCGCCGGCGAGGTGCAGGTCCGGGTGCCGGTGAGCGTGGTCGATGCGCTGCTGTCCGGCGCCGGAGAGACCCTCGATGTCCGCGCCGCCATCCAGCAGCTCAGCGCGCTGCGGGGCGAGATGGTCCAGGTGATCCATCCGGACGCCCGCATCCGGGTGTGGATCGACGAGAGCCCGACGCAGTAGCGGCCGGGGTCATGCCGCCGGAGCCGGACCGTACCGGCTTCGGGGCATCCAGCGACGAGAGCCCGATCCGGCGGCGGCCGCATAAGGTCGGCGCCGGGCAGGCAGGACGGGGCGGCCCGCGCAGTCGGGCGCCCCGTTCGCATGTACGAGCGAATCCGTTGATGCCGCGGGGGAACGCTGGGCGGTGACCGAGGTGGGGCCGGCCGCGGACGAACGGTGGATGCGCGAGGCGCTCGCCGAGGCGCGGCTCGCGCGCGGGCGGGGCGAGGTGCCGGTGGGCGCCGTCGTCGTGCTCGACGGCGCCGTCGTCGGGCGCGGGAGCAACCAGCCGATCCACGCGACGGACCCCACGGCCCACGCCGAGATCGTCGCCCTGCGCGACGCCGCCCGCGCCACCGGCAACTACCGGTTGACCGGGGCCGCGCTCTACGTGACGGTCGAGCCGTGCCTCATGTGCGCCGGCGCGCTGGTGCACGCCCGCGTCGGCCGGCTCGTCTTCGGCGCCGCCGAGCCCAAGGCGGGGGCGGTGCGCTCGACCATGCGCGCCCTCGACCACCCCGCGCTGAACCATCGGATCGAGGTCGCCGGCGGCGTGCTCGGGCCCGAGTGCACAGAGCTGATTCAGACGTTCTTCGCACAGCGCCGGGCCGAGGTGAAAGGGTGGAACCAGACACCTGGTTGACGTTCTCGGAGGACGGGTTAACATGGTCGTAACTCGTCAAGAAGGGTTGGGTATCCGCATGCGATCTCTTCGTCCGCTCCGGTCGAAGCTCACGCGCGTCGGCCTGGGCCTGTGCTGCGTCGCGGGGACGGCCATGCTCGCGTCCACCGTGGCGGCCCAGACCGCACCCGGCGGGGCCGCGCTCCGCCAACGCCCTGCCGGCGCCCCCGCGTTGCCTCCCCCGCAGCCGGGCACGTTCCGGTCCGGCGTCACGCTGATTCGCACCGACGTCATCGTGCGCGACGCGGACGGCGTCTTCGTCCCCGATCTGACCCCCGCCGACTTCCAGGTCCATGAGGACGGTGTGGCCCAGGAGGTGGCGTCGCTCGTCCTCGTGCACGGCGGCCGCGTCTTCAACCAGCTCTCGCCGGCGCCGCCGGTGGCGCAGGAGGGCATCATCCTGCCGACGAGCCGCAACGTGAACAGCACGGCGGGGCGCATCTTCATCTTCTTCGTCGACGCGATGCACCTCATGCCGGAGAGCACGCCCCGGGTCCGCCACTTCGTCAAGGAGGTCGCCGACATCCTGGTGCACGACGGCGACATGGCCGGGTTGATCTCGAACGACTCGGCGGGCACCGCCATCAACGTCACCTACGACCGCGAGCTCGTGAAGTCGGCCGTGGACCGCATCATCGGCACCGGGCTGACGCCGCGCGAGCTGGTCATGGACATGCAGGAGGGGAGGGAGGGGCCGGCCGAGCTGCGCTGGCGCGCCCACCGCGCGTTCATGACCGTGAACAGGCTCCTCACCAACCTGGAATCGGTCCAGGACCGGCGCAAGGTGCTGATCTACGTCAGCACCGGCTACGATCTGAATCCGTTCGCGCTGCAGCGGCTGCACCGCGACACCCGGGCCGACATGTACCTGCGCGACCGGCCCGTCGATCTGGCCGACGGCGCCGGGATACCGCCCGAGCTGATGGATCCGTTCGAGCGTGTCGAGCGCCAGGGCACGGTGTTCGCCGACACCGAGCTGATCGGCGAGATGGCGGAGCTGGCCGACGCCGCCAACCGCACCAACACGACGTTCTACACGATGGACCCGCGGGGGCTCGTCTCCAGCCCCGACATCGACTTCGACGTCCCCCTCGACGCCTGGCGCGAGTACATGCAGGCGACCCGCTCGAGCCTGCGCTCGCTGGCCGAGCTGACCGGCGGCATCTCCATCGTCAACACCAACAACTTCGAGGGGCTGCTGCGCCAGATCGACGCCGAGACCAGCGACTACTACGTTCTCGGGTACTACACCAGCAATCCCGACCCGGCCCACCGGCGGCGCGCCCTCTCGGTGACCGTCGACCGCGAGGGCCTGTCGGTGCAGTCGCGCACCTCCTACACGTTCAGCCGGCGGGCGGCGGCCGGCCTGGGAGGAGGACAGTGAACGTGCGTACCTCGCTGGTCGCCGTCTCGGCGCTCTGCGCCGCGACCGCGACGGCGTCGCCGGCCGGAGCCGGGCAGTCGCCGGCGGCCGTCCTCGCCGAGGTCGGCGCCGCGCTACGCGGCGAGCGCGATCTGCGAGGCGTCGGCTACCGCGTCGACGGGCGCGAGGTCACCCTGTCCGGCGAGGTGCCGACGCTGTGGGTGAAGACCCGCGCGATCGACCGGGTTCTCGAGATCGACGGCGTGGACACCGTCGCGAGCGAGCTCACGATTCCCGCCGGCGAAGACGACGACGCAATCGCCCGGGCGGTGGGCTCGGCGATTCGGCAGTACCGGTACAACACCATCTGGGACTACGTCGGCGGCCGGGTCGACGACGGGGTCGTCACCCTCAACGGAAGCGTCACGCCCGACCGCGACAAGCCGGCCGAGCTGTTCGAACGGGTTGCGCAGATCCCCGGGGTCCAGGACGTCGTGCTCGACATCTTCCGCCAGTCGTCGTCCCGCCGCGACCGCGACCTGCGCCGGATCATCGCCGAGCGGGTGCGGCGTCATCCGGTCTTTTCGCAGTACCAACTGCTGCCCGACTCGCCGTTCCGCATCCTCGTTCACGAGGGAGAGGTGCTTCTGGTCGGAACGGTGCGCAGCGGCGTCGAGAGCCGGGTCCTCGAGCAGATCGCGCGCCAGGCGTTCGAGTCCGAACAGGTGTTCAACCGGCTGCAGGTCGGCGGATAGGAGCAAGCCGTGGGCGCCCTTCGGCGGACCGGTATCGCGATGTCCGCGGAATTGGATGCCGGAGGTGTCGACGGCATGGGCCGATCGGTGAATGCGTAGCGGATCGCAACGAAGGCCGCGCGCAAGCGGTCGGAACGAAGGCCATGAGGAGGTGATGGGCAAGCGGATCGAGACTTGCTACTTGAAACTGCGGTGACACGCACAGGCGGCGCCGGCTCTCTGGCGAACGGACGTCGACGGTTCCAGCTTTCCTACGTCGGTCTGTCTTCCCCGGGAGGAGAAAATGGCGAGAAGACTGCTGTGTCTGTGGACGGTGGCGGCCCTCATCACGATGGGGACGACGGCCCTGGGCCAACAGGGCCGGTCGGAGCTGCGCGGCCGGGTCACCGACGACACCGGCGGCGCCCTGCCCGGCGTCAACGTGGTTGTCACCAACCAGGACACCGGCACGTTCCGCGAGCTGATCACCAGCGGTGACGGCAGCTTCTTCGCGGCCCAGCTCATCCCCGGCGTGTTCACCATCAGCGCCGAGCTGGCCGGCTTCCGCGGCTTCCAGCGCACCGACTTCGCCATCGGGGTCGGCAACACCCTCGACATCGACATCGTCCTGGAGATCGGCGCCCTCGAGGAGACGATCACCGTCTCGGGCGAGGCGCCCCTCGTCGACCTGACGTCGGCCGAGGTCGGCGGCACCGTCACGAGCCAGGAGCTGGTCGAGCTGCCCACCCTGAACCGCAGCGCCTTCGCGGCGGTGGCGCTGCTGCCGGGCATCCAGTTCCAGCCCTCGTCGAGCCTCGGCAACGACACCATGATCGCCAACGGGCAGACTCCGAACGGCAACACGATGGGGGTCGACGGGGCCACGAACAACGACGACATCAGCGGTTCGGGGGCCGGCGGGCAGGTCCGCGTGCCGCTCGAGTCGGTGCAGGAGTTCCAGGTCCTCAGCAACCAGTTCGACGCCGAGTTCGGCCGCGTGCGGGGGGCCATCGTCAACTCGATCACGAAGCAGGGGACCAATCAGTTCAGCGGCGCCCTGTTCGACTACTACACCAGCGAGCGCATGACGGCGGAGGACTACTTCGTCCGCAACGAGGGGCTGACCAAGCCCGAAACGAACAAGACGGAGTTCGGCGGGGTCATCGGCGGGCCGATCGTGCGCGACAAGGCGCACTTCTTCGTCAGCGTCGAGCGCCAGATCGTCAATCCGAGCCGCTCGCGGATATATGACACCCGACCGGATCTCAACTTCTCGCTCGCGGAGCAATGGCGAGCGTGGAACACGCTCTTCCGGGTGGATCACCAGATGAACGCCAACAACTCCTGGGCGTTCCGGACCATCCGCGAGGTCGCCCCGCAGTTCAACCTCGTCGGCAACCGGTCCGCGACGCTGAACACGATTCAGGACGAGACCGACGACGACCAGATCTACGTCGGCACCTACACGAGCGTCCTCGGGAACAACAAGGTCAACACCGTCCGCATCGCGAGGACCTACGAGTCGGCCTACCGGGGCAACCCGTGCTGGCGGGCCAACGGCGGGTTCGACAACATCGGCAACCAGGTGACCTGCCCGCCCCAGTGGAGCCACCGGAGCTTCCAGGACAACCAGTTGGCCGGCTCGGGCGGCCGGGACGACTACAACTGGCAGTACGCCAACACGTTCTCGTGGTTCGTGCCCGACATGGGCGGCGACCACGACTTCAAGTTCGGGGGCACGTTCCACCGTTCGGTGCTGCAGGAGTTCAACGAGGGCAACCTGAACGGCACGTTCTCGTTCAACACCGACCGCGTCTTCGATCCCGCCGACCCCTACACCTATCCCGAGCGCCTCAGCGTCCGGGTCGGCAACCCCAACGGGAGGCCCTACCGGTTCCCGGTGTACACCACCGAGCTGTTCTTCCAGGACAAGTGGCAGGTGAACGACCGGCTGACCGTCGGGCTCGGCATGCGCTATGACCTGGAGATCTTCCGGGCCGCCCTCCTCGACGGTCCGATGGGAGAACCCGCGAACCCGATGGTGCCGAACGGGCAGGACCCCATCGACGGGAACAACTGGTCGCCGCGCACGTCCATCGCCTACGACGTCACCGGCGACGGCCGGTCGGTGCTGCGGGCGGGGTACGGCATTTTCTACGACAAGACCCTGCTCGGCACCCTCGACAACTTCATGCAGAACCCCCGGTTCACGGACTCGTTCACGGTGAGCTTCCCGCTGACCGCCGACGACCCGGGACCGGCGAACGGCATGCTCCCGACCAACCCGTTCCTGCTGAACTACGCGCCGGTCGGGAGCGGCGTCCTCGATTGTCCCGCCAACCCCGCCGGTCCGTGCCCCTTCGTCGATCGGGCCGCGCTCAACATGCTGTACCCGGCCGGCTCGCTGCTGAGAAACATCGGCACCGTCTACCTCGACTCGGCCACGCGCAGGCAGCCGTACCAGCACCAGATGACCATCGGCTACGAGCGCGAGCTGGCGCCGACGCTCTCGGTGTCGGCCGACTACGTCCGCATGATGGGGCGCGACATGCTCGCCCGCATCAACTACAACATGCCCACCCGCCAGGGCACGGCGCGCAGCGACCCCCTGATCTTCTACGACGTCTTCGGTCTGCTCGGGGGCGACGGCCAGTTCGTGAACCGGGTCATCGCCGCCGACAGCGTGGGGGCGATGGACTACGACGCCCTGAACATCCAGATCGAGAAGCGGTACGCGAACCGCTGGGGCGCCCGCCTGTCGTACGCGTTGGGCTACTCGCGCGGCGACACCTGGCAACAGTACGAGAGCATCGCCACGCAGGTGGGCGCCGACCTCAACCTCGACGAGTTCTGGCAGCCCGCGGAGTCCGATCGCCGGCACATCCTGGCCCTCGCCGGGAATACCGAGATCCCCGGCGGGGTCACGGTCAGCGCCACGCTGCGGTACATGAGCTCGTTGCCGCTGACCGTACACGACTCCAACGTCGACCCCAACATGAACGGCGTTTTCTTCGACCCCATTGCGCCCGGCAGCTACAGCGGCGACGGGACCCACGCCATCACCGTCCAGAACGACGGCGGATACGGCGGCGCGCGCGGGCCCGACTTCATGCAGCTCGACGTGCGGTTCGGCTATCGCCTGAGGCCGACGGCGGTTCAGACGCTGGACCTGTTCTTCGACATCTTCAACGCGACGAACCACGCCAACTTCAACAACCCCACGGGGGATCAGCGTAGCGGCAATTTCCTCACCCTGACCACGCTGCGGGGAGGAAGCGGGTTCCCGCGTCAGGCGCAGTTCGGCATCAGATACGGGTTCTGACCGGGCGGCAATAGTGAGCTCGGGGGGCCAGGACGGGCGCTGCGCGACCACCGCGCAGCGCCCGTTCTTCGTGCGGCCGGCTCGGTTTCCGAGCCAAGGGTTCACCGAACGCCTCAGCTACGACTGTTACGGCCGTTCGAGTGTTTTCTCGATGACAGGGAGGACGAGCCATGACGGGCATCATCGCGGCGGCGGTGCTCGCGGCGAGTGCCTCGGCCGTCGGCGCCACCCAGGCGGCCTGGCAGACCACGGACCTCGGCGGCGGCGGGGCCCAGTACCGGCTCTCCAACGATGAGGGGGCATCGCTCCTTCTCCGGTGCGAGCAGGGGGTCGTCAGCGCGGGTTTCGAGTTCCCGGCGCCGGTGAACGCGAGGGGGCGCGCGGTCCTCCGCGCCATTCCCGGCGAGCGGCGGAACGTGGCGGTGCGGCCGGTGGGCGAGCGTCTGCTGCAGCTGACGGGCGGCGCGGCCCTCGACGCCTTCCTGGGCCTGCTCTCGCTCCCCGCCACTGCGAGACTCCAGGTGCGCACGGGCGGCGAGCAGGCGTCGTTCGCGGTGTTCGGCAGCGGATCCGTCGTTCGGGAGTGCCGCGTGCGACAGGAGAGGGCGCCCGGGCGGCCGGGGCCCGAGGAGGGGTGAGGCACGCGTCCGCCCGCCGTGGCGTTCCCAGGGGCGTCGGTGCCCACCGCGGGGACCGCGGGAGGGCACTCGCGGTTCGACGCGTGTGGGACGGCACCCGCGCCGCCGCGCTCTCCTTTGGCGGTCTCCGGCGAAGCCGGGAATCTGCGCCTCGCGGCAGACTCCCGGCGGAGGTCGCGGGAAACCGTCGGAACCGCGGCCGGCGGCTACGGCTGGATCGACGAGAGGATGCCGGTTGCCGTCGCCGCGAAACGGCCGTTCGGCTCGCGGTCGAGGTAGATCTGGAACTCGGCCGCCGCCTCGGCCATCTGGCCGGCGTTGAGATTCGCCATGCCGAGCCAGTAGTGGGCCTCGCCGTGATTGGGGTCGAGCTCGAGGGTCCGCTCGAACTGCTGCCGGGCCTCGTCGAGGCGTCCCGAGTTCCAGAAGATGAGGCCCTGGTCGAACACCGCGGTGGGGTCGTCCGCCCCGCCTCCGCCCGAGAGCCGCGCCGATGCGGCGCTCGCCTCGGCCGCGTCGTCGAACCGCCGCTGCGCGTTGTAGATCTCGGCCAGTCCGTCGTAGGTCTCGGCGTTGTCCGGCTCCAGGGCCAGCGCCGCCCGGAAGGCCGCCTCGGCCTCGTCGTAGGCCCCCCGCCGGCCTTGCACGATACCGAGGTTGCGCTGGCACTCGGCGCACTCCGGCGTCGTCTCGAGCGCCGCCTGGAAGAACGCGACGGCTGCCGCGAGATCGCCCCCGCTGAACGCCGACAGGCCCTGCTCGAAGGCGTCGGTGGTGGCGGCGCGGGCGTCGAGCGCGGCGCGCTCCTCCTCCGACACGCTCTCCCGGTACACCTCCTCCAGGGTCCGCAGCGTCAGGTCCTGCTCGAGCTCCTGCCCGGCGGTGAGGTCGATGGCGACGCGGTTGATGCCGACGCCCTCCTTGATCGCGGTGAGGGTGTAGGGGCCGCGAACCAGCCCCATCTGCAGGAACTCGCCCTCGGCGTTCGTCGTCACCTCGTAGCTCCGGGCGAGGCCGCCTTCGTACACCAGCGTGACGGTGACGCCGTCCACGACCTGGCCGGCGGCGTCGGTGATCACCCCGAACACGCGGGCGTTGTTCTGCGCCGACGCCGGCGCCGCCGCGGCGAGCGCGACAGCGATGAACGGGACGAGCGACCGGCACCGTCTGCTTGTTGCGAACATGGCCTCTTCCCCTTTCCACTTCGACATGGGCTTCACGCGAGCAATCGGCGCTCGGTCCGCCCGATCGTGCAGGTGATACCCGCGGTGATTTCGACTATAGTGGACGACTGAGCCTATCCTACCAGCGCGAGGCGGCGATTGCACCGGCCGGGAGGCGTCGGGCTCCGGACGATGGCCGTCGCGCCGACCGGACCGTCGCGTCTCGACCCCGCGGCGCCGCCGGAAGGGAGACACCCATGCTGAAGATGCTCGCCGCGGCGGTGGCTCTCGCGATTGCCGCCGCGCCGGCGGCGGCGCAGGCGGTCTGGGACGCCCAGGACCTGGGCGGCGGCGGGGCCGAGTTCCGACTCGGCAACGACGAGGGGGCCGCGATCATCCTCGTGTGCCAACTCGATGGCGTCAGCGCGGGGTTCGAGTTTCCCGAGCCCTTGGACTCCACCGAGGGCGCATCCATTCGCGCGGTGCCCGGAGAACGGCAGAACATCGCGGTGGCGGCCGTCAATGACCGGGTGGTCCGCCTCACGAGCGGCCGAGGGATCGAAGTGCTCCTGCGGATGCTGGGGAACACGGCCAATCTCTTCGTGCGCGCGGGCGGCGAGCGGGCGTCCTTCGAGGTTTTCGGCAGCGCCCCCCTCGTCAGCCAGTGCCTGGAGCGCCAGGACGAGGCGATACGCGACCCGACCCGCCGGTTCCGCAGCTTCCGGTGACGTACGCGAGGGGCGCGGGCGCGTGGGACGACGGCGGTTCTCGCTGCCGTCGCCCCGCCCGGCGAGAGCATCCTGATCGCGAATCGGGTGTCCCGAAGGAGGTGGCAGCCACATAGACAACCCGCACGTCGTCGCCGTCCGGATCGAGCAGGACATCACGTCGTTCCCTCGGAGATTCGTCTTTGCAGGAGGTGGAACGTGCGTAAGCTCGCAGGACTCACGGCGGCCGTCATCCTCGTTGCCTTGACGGCGACAGCGGCCGTTGCCCAGCAGGGCACGGCCGAACTTCGAGGCAGCGTCACGGACGAGCAGGGCGGGGCCCTGCCGGGCGTTGCCATCCTCATCACCAATCAGGACAGCGGCACCTTCCGGGAAGCGCTTTCCGGGGGTGACGGCAGCTTCTTCGCCAGCCAGATGCTGCCGGGCACCTTCACCATCACCGCCCAGCTCCCCGGGTTCGCCACCTTCGAGCGGACCGACTTCGCCATCGGCGTCGGCCGGACGCTCGACCTCGACATCGTGATGACGATCGGCCAGCTCGAGGAGACCATCACCGTCTCGGGCGAGGCGCCGCTGGTCGACCTCACGTCGGCCGAGGTGGGGGGCACCATCACCAGCGAGGACCTGACCGAGCTGCCGCTGGGGAACCGCAGCTACTTCTCGGCCGTGGCCCTGCTGCCGGGGATCCAGTTCAGGCCCTCGTCCAGCCTCGGCAACGACTCGATCATCGCCAACGGGCAGCACCCCAGCACCAACAACGTGCAGGTCGACGGATCGGCGAACAACGACGACAACTCCGGCACGTCGGCGGGGGGGCAGACGCGCGTCGCCCTCGAGTCGGTGCAGGAGTTTCAGGTCATCACGAACCAGTTCGACGCCGAGTTCGGCCGCGCCAGCGGCGCGGTGGTCAACTCGATCACGAAGCGGGGGACCAACGAGTTCACCGGCGCGCTGTTCAACTACTTCACGTCGTCGGGGATGACCGCGACCGACGTGCTGTCGCTCCAGCGGGGGATCGAAAAGCCCGAGGCCAGCAAGCAGGAGTTCGGCGGCGTCATCGGCGGGCCGATTCTCCAGGACCGGATGCACTTCTTCTTCAGCCTCGAGCGGCAGCTCGTCGCCCCGAGCCGGACGCGCGTCTTCCCGGACGAGCGGTCCGACCTGAACTACTCGACGACCGAGAGCTGGGAGGCCTGGAACTCGCTCATCCGTGCCGACCACCAGGTCAACAGCAGCAACTCCTGGGCGTTCCGTTGGCTGAGGGAGCTGGCGCCGCAGTTCGACCTGCTGGGCAGCCGGACCGGGACGCTGGCGACGCTGGAGGACGAGACCGACAACGACCAGACCTACGTCGGGAGCTGGACCAGCGTCCTCGGCAGCTCGCAGGTGAACACGGTCCGGGTCTCGGCGACGCGGGAGCAGTACTGGCGGGGCAACCCGTGCTGGCGGGCGCAGGGCGACTTCGAGACCCTCACCGCGCGGGACAGCAGGGCGCAGGCGAACTGCCTGCCGCAGTACCGTTACCAGGACTTCCAGGACAACGCGCTGGGCAGCGCCAGAGGGAATCGCGACCACCACTGGAGCTACTCGAACACCTTCTCGTGGTTCGTGCCCGACAGGGCGGGCGATCACGATATCAAGATGGGGGGGACCTTCCACCGCACCAACATGCTGTGGCGCCAGCAGAGCGACATGAACGGCCTGTTCCTGTTCGGGACCAACCGGGCGTTCCACCGGGACGACTTCTCCACCTATCCGGAGGTGCTCAGCATCCGCGTCGGCGGGCAGCTCTACACGCCCACCCGGTACAACACGCTCGAGGCGTACGCCCAGGACAAGTGGCAGTTGAGCGACCGCATGACCCTCAATCTGGGCGTCCGCTACGACCTCGAGGTCTTCCCGCTCGAGAACCCCAACAACCCGTGGGCGGGCCAGTTCAACGGCGGGCCGGAGGGCACCTACCCGATCGACTACAACAACGTCTCGCCACGGACGTCGTTCGCGTTCGACGTGGAGGGTGACGGGCGCTCCGTCATCCGGGGCGGCTACGGCATCTTCTACGACAAGACCCTCGGCCTGCAGGTCACCCGTACGTCGCGGCTCTCGGCGTACTCCGATTCGTACGTGGTGCGCTTTCCGGCGACTGGCGTCGATCCGGGCCCCGAGATGGGCATGCGACCGGGCGGTCACCTCGGCATGCTCATCAACACCTCGACCAGCGGCTGCCCGGCCGAGCTGAACAGCGGCGGTTGCGTCACCATCAACCGCGACTACCTCGACGCGTTGTACCCGCCGGGGTCCCTGGCCGTGAACACCGGCCGGGTCTGGTTCGACCACCCGGACCGGAAGCAGGCCTACAGCCACCAGATCACCCTCGGGTACGAGCGTGAGCTGACCTCGGTCCTGTCGGCGTCGGTCGACCTCGTCAGCATGCACGGCCGCGACCGGCAGATGCTGATGGAGGCGCGCCCGCAGGTCCGTGCCGGCACGCTCCGCGCGGATCCGGTCACCCGGATGGACGCGCTGTTGCTCGTGCCCGGGCTGAACGACGTGCTGCTGCCGGGCGACAGCTACGAGGGAGGCCGTGTCAACTTCGTGCAGAGCCTCGGCACGAGCAAGTACAACGCGCTCAACTTCCAGGTGGAGAAGCGCTACAGCAGCAACTGGCAGATGCGCGCGGTCTACTCCCTGAGCAAGTCGGAGGGCAACTCGGCCTACTACCTCGACAACAACTGGGCGCAGGTCGGGAACGACATGAACATCGACCAGCTCTGGGGGCCGAGCCGGTACGACCGCCGTCACAATGTGACGCTCAGCGGCAGGACGGAGATCCCGGTGTTCGGCGGCATCACGCTGAGCGGCGCCCTGCGCTACATGAGCGGCGCGCCGTTCACGATCCACGACACCAACTTCGACCCGAACATGAACGGGTGGGGTCCGGACCCGATCGCCGCCGGCATCTACAACGGCGTGGCGGGCGCCGACCGCAACCCGATCACGGTCGACAACGCCGGCGGGCCCAATGGCGCGTACGGGCCCGACTTCATGCAGTTCGACATCCGGCTCGGCCACCGGTCGCGCTGGAGCGACCGCCAGACGCTCGACATCTTCTTCGACGTCTTCAACGTCACGAACCGCGGGAACTTCAACAACCCGACGGGGGACATGCGGTCGAGCAACTTCCTGAACCTCACCTCCCTGTGGGCGGGCAGCGGCTTCCCGCGGCAGGCGCAGTTCGGTATCCGCTGGGGGTACTAGCCGCAACGGACGGAGGCTTCGGATAGAACTCGTGCGCGATCGGGCCGGGCGGCGGAAGCGCCGTCTGGCCCGATCTCTGTACGGAGCGCAGACGCGGGAACGGCGCCGCGGTGAGCCCGGCGGCCTCGCTCCGGTGACCCCGGGGCCAACTCCAACGCGCAACGGGTTGGCAACCGGGTTTGCTGCCGCCTACAGGAGTCCGGATCGTTAGATCCATTGGATTGAACCCATCTGACCCGATCCGGGTCGGGCGCGCCACAACGGCAACGCCAGGGACGTACACACGACCTGCTACAGGCTGCCGGCCGGAATGTCGATTGCCGGCACGTGTCTTGCAAAGATAAATCAGAACGGCAACTCCTTAAGGCGCTGACCCGCATCGCCCCGTCGGCTTCCGGGGGGGCGCGGGCGCGTCGAGCCCGTTCTCGCATCCATCAGGGGTGTGGTTGGTGGCGCGATGGACGGCCGTCGCCCTGCCCGGCGAGAGCATCCTGATCGCGAATCAAGTGTCCCCGAAGGAGGTGGCAGCCATATACACGACTCACGCGTCGTCGCCGTCCGGCGTCGAACACACATCACTTCGTTCCTTCGGAGATTCGTTCTTGCAGGAGGTGGAACGTGCGGAAGCTCGCAGGACTCACGGCGGCCGTCATCCTCGTCGCCTTGACGGCGACAGCAGCCGTTGCCCAGCAGGGCACGGCCGAGCTTCGAGGCAGCGTCACGGACGAGCAGGGCGGGGCCCTGCCGGGCGTCGCCATCCTCATCACCAACCAGGACAGCGGTACCTTCCGGGAAGTGCTTTCCGGTGGGGACGGCAGCTTCTTCGCCAGCCAGATGCTGCCGGGCACCTTCGCGATCACCGCCCAACTCCCCGGGTTCCGCACCTTCGAGCGGACCGACTTCGCCATCGGGGTCGGCCGGACCCTCAACCTCGACATCGTGATGACGATCGGCCAACTCGAGGAGACCATCACCGTCTCGGGCGAGGCGCCGCTGGTCGACATCACGTCGGCCGAGGTGGGGGGGACCATCACCACCGAGGACCTGACCGAGCTGCCGCAGGGCAACCGCAGCTACTTCTCGGCGGTGGCGCTGCTGCCGGGGGTCCAGTTCAGGCCCTCGTCCAGCCTCGGCAACGACACCATCATCGCCAACGGGCAGCACCCGGGCACCAACAACGTGGCGGTCGACGGCTCGGCGAACAACGACGACAACTCCGGCACCGCGGCGGGCGGCCAGACCCGCGTGGCCCTCGAGTCGGTGCAGGAGTTCCAGGTCATCACGAACCAGTTCGACGCCGAGTTCGGCCGGGCCACCGGCGCCGTGGTCAACTCGATCACGAAGCGGGGGACCAACGAGTTCAGCGGCGCGTTGTTCAACTACTACACGAACGACGGGATGACCGCGAAGGACTACTTCGTGGCCCGGAACGACGCGCTCCCCAAGCCCGAGACCAGCAAGCGGGAGTTCGGCGGCGTCATCGGGGGGCCGATCCTCCAGGATCGGATGCACTTCTTCTTCAGCCTCGAGCGGCAGCTCGTCGCCCCCGGCCGGACGCCGGTCTTCCCCGATGTGCGCTCCGACCTGAACTACACGACGACGGAGAGCTGGGAGGCGTGGAACTCGCTTATCCGTGTCGACCACCAGGTCAACGCCAGCAACTCCTGGGCGTTCCGCTGGCTACGGGAACTGGCGCCGCAGTACAACCTGCTGGGCACCCGAACCGCGACACGGGCGGCCTGGCAGGACGAGACCGACAACGACCAGACCTACGTGGGGAGCTGGACCAGCGTCATCGGCGGCTCGAAGGTGAACACGGTCCGGCTGTCGGCGACGCGGGAGCAGTGGTGGCGCGGCAACCCGTGCTGGCGCGAGCAGGGGCCGTTCGACCAGATCACCGCGCAGGGCAGCACCGCGCAAGCGAACTGCCCACCGATGTACCAGTACCAGGACTTCCAGGACAACCAGTTGAACGGTTCGTCGGGGAACCGCGACCACCACTGGAGCCTCTCGAATGCCTTCTCGTGGTTCGTGCCGGACCGGGCCGGCGACCACGACCTGAAGTTCGGGGCCACCTACCACCGCACCAACATGCTGTGGCGCGACCAGGGCGGCCTGAACGGCCGGTTCGGGTTCGGCGGCAACGCGCCGTTCCATCGGGACGATTTCTCGACGTACCCGGAATGGGTGGACATCCGCGTCGGCGGCCAGCAGTACGTCCCGACCCTTTACAACACGCTGGAGGCGTACGCACAGGACAAGTGGGGGGTGAGCGACCGCCTGACCCTCAATCTGGGCGTCCGCTATGACCTGGAGGTCTTCCCGCTCGAGAACCCCGACAACCCGTGGCGGGGCCAGTTCAACGGCGGGGCGGAGGGCAACTACCCGGTCGACTACAACAACTTCTCGCCGCGGACGTCGTTCGCGTACGACGTGGCCGGTGACGGGCGCTCCGTCGTCCGGGGCGGCTACGGCATCTTCTACGACAAGACCATCGGCTACCAGGTCACGCGGACGTCGCGGTTCGCGCCGTACTCCGACTCGTACGTGGTGCGCTTCCCGGCGGCCGGCGTCGACCCCGGCCCCGGCATGGGCATGCGGCCGACCGGACACCTCGGCGGGCTGATCAACACGTCGACCACGGGTTGCCCGGCCGACGCGGGCGGGGGGTGCCTGGCCATCAACCGCGCCTACCTCGATCAGCTCTTCCCGCCGGGGACCCGGGCCGTGAACACCGGTTGGGTCTTCTTCGACCACCCGGACCGAAAGCAGTCCTATACCCACCAGCTCACCTTCGGGTACGAGCGCGAGCTGACGTCGGTGCTGTCGGCGTCGGTCGACTTCGTCAGCATGCACGGCCGCGACCGGCAGATGCTGATGGAGGCGCGCCCGCAGGTCCGGGACGGCATGCTCCGAGCGGATCCGGTGACCCGGATGGACGCGCTCGCGCTGGTGCCGGGGCTGAACGACGTGCTGATGCCGGGCGAGAGCTACGGAGGAGGCCGCGTCTCCTTCGTGCAGAACCTCGGCACGAGCAAGTACCAGGCGCTCAATTTCCAGCTCGAGAAGCGCTACAGCGACAACTGGCAGATGCGTGCCGTCTACTCCCTGGGCAAGTCCGAGGGCAACTCCATCTACTACCTCGACGCGAACTGGGCCCAGGTCGGGAACGACATGAACATCGACCAGCTCTGGGGGCCGAGCCCGTACGACCGCCGTCACAACGTGACGCTCAGCGGCCGGACGGAAATCCCGGTGCTGGGCGGCATCACCGTGAGCGGCGTCATGCGCTACATGAGCGGCACGCCGTTCACGATCCACGACACCCGCTTCGACCCGAACATGAACGGGTGGGGTCCGGACCCGATCGCGGCCGGCGCCTACAGCGGCGAGGGAGGTACCAACCGCAACCCGATCACGGTCGAGAACGCCGGCGGCATCCGGGGCGCGTACGGGCCCGAGTTCATGCAGTTCGACATCCGACTCGGACATCGGACGCGCTGGAGCGACCGCCAGACGCTCGACATCTTCTTCGATGTCTTCAACGTCACGAACCACGGGAACTTCAACAACCCGACGGGGGACATGCGGTCGAGCAACTTCCTGAACCTCACCTCCCTGTGGGCGGGCAGCGGTTTCCCGCGGCAGGCGCAGTTCGGCATCCGCTGGGGGTACTAGCCGCGCGGTCGGAGGCGGCACAGACGACTCGTACGCGATCGGGCCGGGCGGCGGAGGCGCCGTCCGGCCCGACCTGCGTGCGAGGCATGGCGACCGGACTTTGGACCCGGCCACTCCCGCCACTGTCGGTTCAAGCACCCGCTGAGCGAATCGGAAAAGGCGCTGCTCCATGGCGGCCGGGACGTGTTCCCCTTGCGCGACGAGCGCCTTCGGACCGTGCCGTTTGAGTCGGCTGTGGGGAATGTAGAGTCCTGGCTGTGCAGTCGAGGGGGCGCGGATCCGCCGGTCGGGGGACGGTCGTCGGCCGGTGGCGGAGCGCCGGGGCACTGGCGACGGAAGCTGATGCGGTGGTTCAGGAGCTTCCGCGGACCGCCCGGGAAAACGAGGGCCGGGCGTCAGCCGCCCGGCCCTCATTCAGGTCACGTGACGCCGCCGACGGCCGCCGGGGCTAGAAGCCCCAGCGGATGCCGAACTGCGCCTGCCGCGGGAAGCCGCTGCCCGCCCGCAGTCCGGTCAGCACGAGGAAGTTCCCGCGCATGTCACCGCTCGGGTTGTTGAAGTTCGCCCGGTTGGTGATGTTGAAGATGTCGAAGAAGACGTCCAGAGTCTGACGGTCGGCCCAGCGCGTCCGGTGGCCGAACCGGATGTCGAGCTGCATGAAGTCGGGGCCGTACGCGCCGTAGGGCCCGCCCGCGTAGTCGACGGCGATGGAGTCCTGTCCCGAGCCGCTGTAGCTGCCGGGGGACAGGAAGTCCGGGCCGATGCCGTTCTGGTCGAGGTCGAAGTTGCTGTCCTGCAGGTGGAACGGCGAGCCGCTCATGTAGCGCAGCACGCTGCTGAAGGTGATGCCGCCCAGCACCGGGATCTCCGTCCGGCCGCTGATCGTGAAGTTGTGCCGGCGGTCGTACTGGCTCGGCCCCCAGAGGCAGTCGAGGTTGAGGGCGGCGCCGACCTGGCAGAAGTTGGTGTAGGTGAACCACAGGGAGTTGGTGTCCTTCTTCGCCAGGGCGTAGACGGCGCGGAAGCCCCAGTTGTCGGCGTAGCGCTTCTCCAACTGGAAGTTCACCGCGTTGTAGGTGCCGCTGCCGTTGCTGGTCGTGAAGCGGACGTCGCCGGCGTACCAGTCGTCGTCGTCCAGCGTGCCCGCCAGCACCCCGAACGCGTCCGACCGGGTGATGGGGTCGGTGCGGCCGGTGCCGGCCCGCAGGCGCGGGTTGAGGTTCTGCCGCATGTGGGTGTCGCGGTCGAGCTGCCGGACGTAGTCGACCGACGCCGAGAGCACCGGGGTCAGCTCGCGCTCGTAGCCGATCGTGAGCTGGTGCGAATAGGGCTGCTCGCGGTAGGGGTTGTCGTACTCGATCGAGCCGGTATTCAGGCGGCGGGACCCCGCCGGGAACAGCTCGTTCAGCACCTGCCGGTTCACCGTGGGGCACGCGCTGCCGTTCGGGTTCGCGGGGCAGCCTCCGGGCGTGACGTCGATCAGGCGGAAGAGGTCGCCGCCGGGCGCCATGCCGTTCGAGGGACCGGGGTCGGCGGTGTTCTGCGGGAAGCTGGCGGTGAACGAGCTGATGTACGGCGTGGCCTGCCGGTAGTTGTTGACCGCGTATCCCAGGGTCTTGTCGTAGAAGATGCCGTAGCCGCCGCGCAGCACCGACCGGCCGTCGCCGGTGAGGTCGTAGGCGAACGACGTGCGGGGCGCCCAGTTGTTGTAGTCGATGGGATACGTCCGTCCGCCGAGGCCGGCCGGCGAGCCCGTTCCGCCGAGTGCGGTGGGAACACCGATGGCGTTGGGGCCGAAGAACGGGTTGTAGTCGTTGGCGATCGGGAAGATCTCGAGGTCGTAGCGGAACCCGGCGCTGATCGTCAGCCGGTCCGTCACCTGCCACTTGTCCTGCGCGAACGACTCCAGCGTGTGGAACTCCGAGGGCGACGTCAACTGGCCGCCGACCCGGATGTGCAGCCGCTCCGGCCACGTCGAGAAGTCGCTCGCGCTGAACGGCATGTCGGAGTCGAAGATGAAGGTGCCGTTCTGGTTGCCCTGGTCCCGCCACAGCATGTTGGTGCGGTGGTAGGTCGCGCCGAACTTCAGGTCGTGGTCGCCCATCCGGTCGGGCACGAACCACGAGAAGGTGTTCGAGTAGCTCCAGTGGTGGTCGCGGTTGCCGCGCGCGCTGTCGTGCGCGTTGTCCTGGAAGTTCCTGAAGTTGTACCGCGGCAGGCACTGCGCCTGCAGGGTCGGGAAGTCGGCGTCGGAGGCGCTGAACCCGCCGAGGTCGCGCCAGCACGGGTTGGCCCGCCACCACTGCTCGCGCGTCGCGGAGATCCGGAAGGTGTTGACCTGCGAGTTTCCGAGGACACTGGTCCAGCTCCCGACGTAGGTCTGGTCGTTGTCGGTCTCGTCCTCCAGCGAGTTGAGGGTCGCCTGGCGGCCGCCGAGGAGGTCGAACTGGGGCGCGAGCTCGCGCAGCCAGCGGAACGCCCACGAGTTGCTGGCGTTGACCTGGTGGTCGAAGCGGATCAGGGTGTTCCACGCCTCCCAGCTCTCGACCGTCGTGAAGTCCAGGTCGGGCCGGGTCGGGAACACCTTGGGCCGGCTCGGGGCGACGACCTGCCGCTCGAGGCTGAAGAAGAAGTGCGCCTGGTCGGGCACGATCGGCCCGCCGATCACCCCTCCCCACTCCATCTTGCTGCTCGGCGCCTTCTCGAAACTCTCGTTGGCCGCCTCGAAGTAGTTGGGGCTCGTCAGCTTCTCGCTGGTGTAGTAGTCGAACGCGGCCCCCGTGAACGTGTTGGTGCCCTGCTTGGTGATCGAGTTGATGACGGCGCCGCGGGCCCGCCCGAACTCCGCGTCGAACTGGTTGGTCAGGACCTGGAACTCCTGCACCGACTCGAGGGGGACGCGGGTCTGGCCGCCGGCCCAGGTGCCGCTGTTGTCGTCGTTGTTCGCGGCGCCGTCGACCGACACGTTGTTCGTCCCCGGCGTCTGGCCGTTGGCGATCATGGTGTCGTTGCCGAGGCTCGACGACGGGTTGAACTGGATGCCCGGCAGCAGCGCGATGGCCGCGAAGTAGCTGCGGTTGCCGGTCGGCAGCTCGGTCAGGTCGCCGGTGTTGATGGTGCCCCCGACCTCGGACGAGGTGAGGTCGACGAGGGGCGCCGCCCCGGACACGGTGATGGTCTCCTCGATGGCCCCGATCGTCATCACGATGTCGAGGTCGAGCGTCCGGCCGACGCCGATGGCGAAGTCGGGGCGCTCGAACGAGGCGAACCCCGGGAGCTGGGCGGTGATGCGGAACGTGCCGGGCAGCATCTGCCCCGCGAAGAAGCTGCCGTCCGCGCTCGAGACGACCTCGCGGAACGTCCCGGTATCCTGATTCGTGATCAGGATGCTCACGCCGGGCAGGGCGCCGCCCTGCTCGTCCGTCACCGAGCCGCGCAGCTCGGCGCGCCCCTGCTGGGCGTGGATCGTGGCGGCGCCTGCCCCGAACAGCAGGGCGACCGCGGTGAGAACGGCGATTGTTCGCTTCATGTTTGAGACTCCCTCAATGGACGGACGCGATTATCGAGTGCGAACGGCAGACGTGCACGAGCGGCTACGGAACCGCGCCGTTCAGCGTTTTGCAGAGCAGAGCTGTCGTTCGGCGTATCTCTGCAAGCCGCGTACCGGCAATCGTCACTCCCGCGACGGAGGTGTTTCGGCCGTGCTGCACGGCCCCGGTACGACAGTCACGGCCCGGTCGCCCGTCAGGACCGCGTCCGTCGTTCATCACGTTGGTCTGGAGATCCATTTTTCGGAACAGATCCCCAGGCAGGTTGCGAACGGCTTTGCCGGCAGCGTACACTAGACGGGCGCGAATACCAACCGTGCGGGTGGTCGCTGGGCCGGGAGGCCGATCGGTCGAGCGGGGCATGGTCTGGTCGCCGTACCCCGCGCAGGGTTGTCAAGGACGACTCCAACGGGCCGCAAGCCCCGACCCGTCGTCCCATCGGCGTAAGCGAGGCGCCCCCCTGCCCGGGGCGCAACCCACCGGGGGGTCGGCCCGTCCTTGCGGAGAGGTACCGAAGTGGTCGTAACGGGGGCGCCTCGAAAGCGTCTTGTCGGGTAACCGGCACGTGGGTTCGAATCCCACCCTCTCCGCCATTCACTCGCCGCAAGGCATCGGGTGCGGCGATCGGACCTCGCTCTCGACAACACACGAATGACGATGTGGAACATGCCAGGGAGGACAAGCATGCGTAAGTCGGTGAAGGGACAGGGTTTTCGGTTGTTTGGCGTCCTCGCGGTGGTCGCGGCGGCGGCCGTCATGGCGGGCGTCGCGGAGGCGCAGAACCGGGCGCTCAGCACGCGCGGGCACACGGCGACGCAGATCGGGGGCAGCTACAACGCCGAGGGCCGTTACGAGGGAGGCCGCTGGATCGACCTCCACTATGGCCGGCCCATCCTGCGCGGCAGGCAGGGCATCTTCGGCGACGACGGAGAGTACGGCCAGCGCATCTACGCCGGGGCGCCGCTCTGGCGGGTGGGTGCGGACCAGACGACCACCTTCACCTCCGAGGCGGACCTCCTCATCGGTGGGCAGCGACTCGCCGCCGGGGAGTACACCATGTTCGCCGACCTGTCGGACCCGTCGGCGTGGACGCTGATCTTCACCACGTGGGGCGTCAAGCAGACCTTCCGGGACGACGACCCGAGTACGCTGTGGGGCGCCTACGGCTACGACGACAGCCGGGACGTCATGCGCACGACCATGTCGGTGGAGACCGCCGGCCGATCCCTGGACCAGTTGCAGATCGGGTTCTTCGACATGACCCGGCAGGGCGGCACGATGTACGTGCACTGGGACGACCAGTTGGCGACGGTTTCGATCGAGCTGGCCGACTAGCCCGCCCACCGTCGCGTTCGGCTCCGCCGGGCGCCCAACCGATCCTCCAGGAGTCTGCACCCGTTCACGCAGACTCCTGGAGCGGCAACCTCGGCGGGCGCCCGGCCGGCGCCTGGCGCGGCCGCGCCTTCGGCGCCGGCTCTCCTTCCACGCCGCTCTTCCGGGCGCAGGCGGCGCGCTTCGCCCGTCGCTGGGGCGCGTCGCCCGCGACACCGGGTGCCCGGCCGACCCGTCATCGGCAGGTCGGGAATCTGCATCGGCAACGACGCTGACCACCGCCTCCGCCCATCGGCCGTGCCCGATGTGCCCTTGGCCTGCGCTCCGCTCTCGAGCCGGAACGGGAAGCGGAACGTCGTCGCATCGCCTACAATGTCCGGACGGGGGGATACCATGACTACGCTCACGAAGAGACCCGCTCTCGCCGTCCTGGTCGGCGCCTTCCTCGCTGTCGGCGTTGCCTGCGCCGCGCAGCCGCCGGACGAGTCGTCGCCGGCGGCGGTCAGGAGCACGCCCGGTCCCGGCGGCGTCGTGACCATACCGTTCACCAGCGTCCGCGTCTGGTTCAACGAAGAGACCGACCCGGCGCAGAGCTCGCTCGCCCTCGCAGGTCCCGAGGGCGGCCTCTCGCTCGTCGGCGTGCATTCCATGGGCGAGGGCGACCTGATGGCGGCCGTCAGCGGCTCGGTCGTCGCGGGCGACCATACCCTCACCTGGACCGCGGTCGGCGCCGACGGCGAGACCTCGACCGGCGATGTCCGGTTCACGGTGGTGGAGGCCGAGGCCGACCCTGACGGCGACGGGCGGTAGGCGCGGAGGTGCGAATGGGCTTCAGTCGTTCGCCCGTCGTGATTCGCACCGCCGCGGCTCGCGGCGCATCCGCCGACCTCCGCATGGAGGTGCCCGCCTACGAGCGCCGCCGGCTCGAGGACGTCGGGTTCATGACCGCGATGACCCTGACCCTGCTCGGCAACTACCAGCAGACGGGGCATTTCGGCGGGCCCCTGGCGTACACGCCGTACAACGTCGCCCTGCACCTCGCGGGGCCCGAGAACGGCGGCCTCTCCTACGACTACCGCCGCCCGAAGCACCCGTTCGGCGACAAGCTGCTGCTCGCGGGCGGTCACAACATCCCGACCCTCTACGCCCTGTGGATCATCATGGGCGAGGCGATGGCCCGCCGCCACGCTGCGACCGGCGACGACCGCTTCCGGGTGGACCCCGACATCGCCATGCTGTCCATCGACTGCCTGGGCTTCCGCCGCGGGGCGGGGGCCTTGCGGACGCTGCTCGCCGACGCCGGCGTCGCGGGCGACCCGCTCTTCGCCCAGGCCGGGCTGCGCGGCATCCGCTCGCTGGCCGGGCACTCGGAGACCACCGACCTCATCAACGACGTCAACGGGGGGCCGTCGGGCATCGGCATCGCCACCGCGGCCGGCAAGGCCGCCTTCTGGGACTTCATGGGGGCCGGACCGTCCCCCAAGGTCGTGGCCCTCGAGGGCGAGTTCGCGATGACCTCGGGGCACTCCCAGGAGCTGAAGACCCAGGCCGTCGCCCAGCAGGTCGGCAAGCGGCTGCGCATCCTGCTCTCCTACAACAACGCAGGCATCGACGACTCGCTCGTCGGCGGGGTCGTGTCCGAGTCGATGGACGGCTACGAGGTCGCCGACCAGTGGTCCGCCTATGGGTGGAACGTGCTGTCGGTCGACGACGGCAACGACTACGACCACGTGCTCGCGGCGCTGCGGGCGATGGAAGGGTGGGACCCCGACGACCGGCGCCCGATGATCGTCGTGGGCCGCACCACCAAGGGGTGGTGGCCGGGGGCGCAGGACGGGGCCATCCCCGGCTTCGGCCCCCAGGTGGTGGGCTACCCCAGCCATCCCTACTCGATGAAGATGAACTCGCCGTACTTCGTGGCCCTCGCCGAGACCTTCGAGCGGCGCTACGGCGTCACTTTCGAAGGCATCCGCGACGGCGCTCCGGCGGGCGAGGCCGAGCGGCTGCGGCAGTTCAAGACCAACGTCGACGTGGTGATGTCGCTGCTCGAGCAGGACGGCCTCGGCGACTGGCTGACCGACCGCATGGTCGACATCGGCGACCGCGTGCGCGACGACGCGAAGCTGCGGTTCGACGTGACGAGGGACCCGTTCTGCGACGAGCGCCTGCGCGTGGACCGCCTGCCGGTCGAGCCGCAGAAGGTGACCGCGCGGTTGAACGGCGACGCGCAGGAGGTCGGCATCGAGCTGTTCAAGCCGGCGGGCGCCGTGGCGGGGACGCGACGGGCGATCTCCGAGGTCATCAAGTGGATGAACCACGTCACCGGCAATCGCTTCCTCACCCTCTCGGCCGACCTCTCGAGCTCGATCAACGTCGAGAAGGGGTCGCTGACCGGCCATTACGACCCGCGGACGAACCAGGCCGGGACGCGGCTCAAGGCGGCGATCCAGGAGGCGGGCAACGCCTCGACCGCGGTGGGCCTCGTGGGCCAGAGCGCGTCCCTCGACCCCGCCGTGCACAGCGGGGTCTGGGCCCTGAGCGGCAGCTACGGCGCGTTCACGCCGCTCATGTACCTGCCCGCCCGCATCTGGAGCCAGCAGAACCAGGACAGCCCGTTCCGGGTCGGGGTGCTCCACATCCTCGCCGGGCACTCGGGGCCGGAGACGGCGGCCGACGCGCGCACTCACTTCGGCATCTTCGCCCCGCAGGTGTGGAAGCTGTTCCCGCGCGGCCAGGTCATCACCCTCAGCTTCTGGGACTACAACGACGTGGCCCCGGGCTACTTCGCGGCGGCGGAGATTGCCGCCCGGGACCCCAAGGTGGGGGTGATCGTGCTCGAGGTGGCGCGGCCGGACCTCCGGGTGGCCGACCGCTCGACCTTCGCCGACACCGACCTGCGCGCCGCCGCCAAGGGGTTCTATGTGCTGCGCGACTTCGATCCGGGCCGGCCCAGGCACGGCTACGTCGTCGCCCAGGGGGCCAGCTCGACGTTCAATCTCGTCAAGGCGCTGCCGGCCCTCGAGGAGCGGGGCGTCAACGTGAAGGTCGTGGCGGCCATCAGCGAGGAGCTGTTCGACCGCCAGCCCGCCGCCTACCGCGACGCGGTGCTGCCGCCCGAGGCGCGCTACGACCTGATGGTGGTGTCGACGGGGACCCGGCGCGCGTGGCCGGTGCGCGACGCGGGGCCCCTGACGGAGGAGTACTCGCTCGTCTCCGACTGGCACGACCGCTGGCTGACCGGCGGCCTCGAGCCCGACGTGATTGCCGAGGCGCATCTCGACGAGGCGTCCGTCATCGCGGGCGTCGCGCGGTTCGCGGAAGCGCGCGACGCCCGCCTCGCCCGACAGCGGGACGCGTTGGCTGCCCTGTGAAAGAGGGTGCTCGCCCGCCCCGCAGACCGCGCGACCCTTGGGGCAGCGCTCGACGTGGGGTTGCCAACCGTAGCCAGCGTCAGCCAGTCAGCGCCCTTGCAGCCCATCGCGCCGCGCCGCCGGCGTCGTGACCCGATGCCGGCCGTTCCGCGGACGGAGGAATGAGCGTCGGCGTCTCCCGCCCGAGGCGCCGACCCCGACCACGGCCCGATTCACTCGCGCCGGTAGACCAGCGTGGCCTCCATGTCGCCGCGCGGCGTCGACCGGACAGACTCGACAGTCATCGTCGCCCCGTCTGCGCTCAGCGTCCGCCACTCGGTGAACTCGAGCGAGAAGTCGCCGCGCGGAGTGCTCACGCTCTGGGTGCCCTCGGTGACGAGGGCGGCGCCGTCCCAGCGCGATCGGGTCGTCTGTTCGCCTCTCGGCCCCGAGCTGGTGCTGGCCTCGCCGTCGAGGCGGTAGGTCACGGCCCGGCTGCCGCGGTCGGACTGCTGCTCGACGATCAGCATCGCCGGGGTCTGGACGATGACCAGCGTCCGGGCGCCGCCGGCGGGTCCTCCGCCGCCGCCCGGCCGGCGACCGCCCCGGCCGCCGAACAGCCGGCCTCCGCCACCGAAGTCGGGGAGCTCGCTGGCGTCCGCGTCGAGGCGCCACGTGCCCGAAAAATCGGTGCCCTGGGCCGCGGCCGGCGCGGCCAGGGCCGCCGCCGCGAGGAGGGCGAGGGGAACGAGTACGACACGCAGTCTCATGATGGTGGTCTCCCTGGAAGTCGATTGTCGTCGAAGCCCGTACCGGCGGTCCCGACCAGCGGCGGGACGACCGCACGAGCCGTCCGATCCGAGGCTTGCAGGGGCGTGGACCCTCGGAATCTCCGGTTTATTCCTGCCGCCCCCGCCGGAGCGCCCCGCTGTTTCCATCGGCCTTGCCGCCGTACGCCGCCAGGACTCCCCCGCCGCCGCGGGCGCCCCCGACCGGCAGCCTGTTCGCCGCCTGTTCACCTCCACGCGCCGGCCGGCCCCAGGAGTCTGCGTCGTTCCATATTTCACCTTGACAGGCTCGTGACGTGCTCCGATAATTGGAGCTGGTACGCGGTCAAGCCCATCCCTCCAGGCGTCGGCTTTTCCCAGGGCCGATATGAGCAGTACGTAGGCGTTGTCCGTCGTTCGCGACGGAGCAGTGCTTCATGGGACAGTCCGAAGAGAGCGTCTTGCCGTGGTCGCCTGAAAAAGGCGGGTCACTGCGCCTGTCCGTGGATGCCGTTGTCGCCACCGGTGGCGGCCGCGACGCCGCGGCGGGGCTGCGCTGAACCTCGGCGCCGCCGCATGGGCCGGCAGGTCGTTCTCCGCAAGCACGGCTCGGACTCGTCCGGTGAGGACTTCGGGGAGCAGGTCATGGGAACCGTCGAGGAGGGGAGCATGTCGAACCGGTCCGGGATGCTGGCTGGTCTGACCGCGTCGCCGTGGGCTTGGCGCGGGGTCGTGCTGGCGGGGGCGCTGGCGTTGGCGCAGCCCGCGGTGACGTTCGGAGCCGGGGTTGATACCTACAAGTGGCTCGGCGAGCTGGTCGCGCTCGACGAGGCTGCGCGCGCGGTGACGGTGACCTCGCGGGTCCTGGCCCCGGAGGGCCTGGACGTCGCGGGGCTCGAGCCGGGGGATCGCATCCTGATCACGTGGTCGGGGTCTGACCACGGCGCCCAGGGCATCGCCGCCGTCGCGCCCGACGACGGCGCGGGCCTGGCGCCGGGAGACCGCTTCCGGCTGCGGGCGCGGTTCGTGGCCGCCGACGCGGCGCGGCAGTCGCTGACGTTCAAGGTCAGCGGTCCCACCAGCGAGCTGGCTCCGCTGCGGGCGGCCATGCAGGGCACCTGGGCGACCGTCACTTCGCCGCATCGGCCCGCGCACGGGCCGGCCGCGGTGACGGCCGTCGATGCCTACGGGGCCGGGAACGGCCACGGGCCGACCGCCGGCGACACCTACGACTGGAACGCCGAGCTGGTCTCGCTCGACAACGCGGGCCGGTCGCTGACGGTCAGGTCGCGCCTCGTGTCGCCGACCGCGGCCGCCGACGGGCTGGAGCCGGGCGACGCCGTCCGCATCACCTGGTCGGGCTACCGGGACCGCGCGGTCGGCGTCCGGGCCGTGCGCCCCGCCGACGACTCGGGGCTGTGGGGCAGCGAGCGGTTCCTGCTCGACGCCGAGCTGGTCGCGGTGGACGCGCGCTACGTGACGTTCTCGGTCGAGCCGCCCGCGGACAGCATCGACGCGGTGCGGGCCCTCAGGCCCGGCGCCTGGGCCGCCGGCACGTCGCCGCACCAGCCGTCGGCCAAGGGCGTCGAGTCGGTCGCCGCCTACGCGGCGTCGCCGGCCGACGTCCCGAAGACCGCGGACGCCGCCTACCGCTGGCACGGCGAGCTGGTGTCGCTCGATGGCGCCGGCAAGGCCCTGACCGTCAAGTCGCGCCTCGTGTCGAACGCGGCCGCGGCGTCGGCGGCGGCTCTCGAGGCGGGAGACGACATCGTCATCACCTGGTCGGGCTTCGAGGACCGGACCGACGGCATCCGCGCCGTCGAGCGCGACTCGGGGCTGTGGGGCGACGGCGGCTTCCTGCTGCAGGCGAAGTTCGTCGAGACCGATCCGGCGCGGCGGTATCTCACCTTCTCGGTCGAGCCGCCCGCGGACCGCATCTCGGAGCTGCGCGCCATGACCCGCGGAAGCTGGGCGACCCTGTCGTCGCACCATCGCCCGGCCGCCGGCAAGACCCCGGTGCTGACCGTCGACGCCTACGCGCCGTCGATGGCCCCGCGCCTGGCCCGAACGGGCCCGGGCGCCGGCGACACCTACGAGTGGCGGGGCGCGCTGGTTTCCCGCGACGACGACGCCGGCACCATCGACGTCCGCTCCCGCATCGTCTCGCCGTCGGGGAGCGTCGCGGCCGACCTGGCCGCCGGCGACCCCATCGTCATCACCTGGTCCGGGTTCGACGATCAGGCCGACGGCATCCGCACCGTGAAGCGCGACGACGGCTCGGGGCTGTGGGGCGGCGACCGCTTCCTCCTGAAGGCGAAGTTCGCCGCGGCCGAGGGGCAGTACGTGACCTTCACCGTCGAGCCGCCGGCCGACAGCGCCCCGCTGATGCAGGGGCTCACCCCCGGTGCGTGGGCCATCGGCACCTCGCCCCACCGGCCCGACCTCGCGGCCGAGGCGGTGACCCTGGTCGACGCCTACGACCCCGCGCGCCGCGCCCGCCGCTACGCGTGGAACGGCGAGCTCGTGTCCCTCGACAAGGCCGCCGCCGTCGTCACCGTGTCGGCGCCGGTCGAGGAGCACGTCTTCCGCTATGTCGACCGCTTCGGAAAGGGTGACCAGGTCGTGCTGATCTGGACGCCGACCGCGAACGGCGACCGCGCCATCCGGTACCTGGAGCTGCGCGAGCAGTCGGTGCTCGAGCACGGCTACGTGCTGCCGGTGCAGTTCGAAGGGTCCGACGCGGACAGCGGCCGCATCACCTTCAGCACCCCGATTCCCGCGCGCGCGGCGCGGGCCCTCAAGGGCGCCGGGCCCGGCGACTGGATCACCGCGACCTCGCTGTTCGATCAGTCGTACGAGCACGCCGCCATCATCGCGATGGCGGTCGAGGGCGACTACGCGGAATAGGAGGCCCTGACTTCGGCGGCGGCGTGTGAGCGGCGTCGGCGGGCAAGCGAAACCCCGCGCAGAGGAACACTCGCTGCGCGGGGTTTTCTTCGTCTTCCGGTCCCGCGCCGAGGTTCTTCCGGGCGCGTGCCACTCTCACGGCAAGTTGCGTTCAGGACCGACCGCCCCGTGAACGCGGCCGTCTTCGGCGGGCCCGTCCTCGCCGGGTCACGCGGCCCTGACCCACCGGATCAGCGTCTTCAGGTCCGGCGGCTTGCCGTACATCAGCAGCCCGATCCGGAACACTTTCGCCGCGACCCACACCGCGGCCACCACCGACGCGAGGCCGACGGCGATCGACAGCCAGACCTCCCACCACGGCGGCGGCTGGCTCGAGCCCAGGCGCAGCAGCATCCCGAACGAGTTGAGGGGCGGCAGGTGGCTGACGACGACGGCGAGGGTCGAGCCGGGGTTCCGGGACACGGCCGGCCAGATGAACCACGGGACCATGAGGACCAGCATCAGCGGCATCTGCAGCGTCTGCGCCTCGGTCATGTCGTTGACGGCGGCGCCCACCGCCAGCATCAGCGACCCGAACAGGAAGAACCCGATCAGGAAGAAGATCGCGAGGTAGACGATCAGCCAGGGATCGAGCAGGCCGAACAGCGAGAACGTCGACAGCAGCACCAGCCCCATGGCGATGTAGAGGCCGAGCATGACCAGGGTGATGGCGACCCCGCCGATGAGCTTGCCGGCCATCAGCTCCATGGGCGACACGGCCGACAGCAGCACCTCGACGACCCGCGTCGACTTCTCTTCGATCATCGAGGTCAGCATGGTCTGGCCGCCGCTCATGACGCCCAGGAACATCAGGATCATGAACGCCATGGGCAGCATCGTGTTGAGCCCGCCGACCGTCTCGCGCTCCGCGTCCGGACTGACGGTGGTCGACCGCGGCCGCGGCACCCGGAGCAGGGCGTCGAGCTCGTCCCGGTCGAGCGACCGGGCGGCGACGCGCGCGTCGACGATGGCGTCGCGGACGCTGTCGTGGATGAAGTCGAGGTCGCGGTCGTCGAGGCCGGGCGCAACGAACAGGTCGTAGCTGCCGAGCCCCTGCGCGGCGCCGGTCGTGACCGCGTGCTCGTGCACGACGATCAGGGCGGTGTGGCGCGGTCCGTCCGGTTCCTCGTTGAGCCACGCCTTGGCGGCCTCGACGTCGGCGTCGGCGGGCAGCCCCCGCAGCCGGACGTCGGGCGCCGGCCCGAGGGCGTCGTCCATCGACTCGCGTATCGCCGCCTCGGCCAGGCCGCGGACCGCCTCGGGAGCGTCGCCGAGGGTCCGGCGAAACTCGTTCATGCGCCGCTCGGCCACCGCCGCGGGGTCGAGGGCGGCGCTCATGGCCGGCAGGACCGCCCCGGTCGGGTCAAGGACGGCGTACTCGCCCTCTATCTGGTAGCGGCTGTCGTCGAAGAGCCACGGCCCCACGAGGATCATGACGCCGCCGATGGCCGGCGCGATGAGGAGGCCGATGATGAAGCCCTTGGTCATCACCGTCGCGAGGAAGTCGCGCAGGGCGACGTGCAGGATGCGGCTCATGCCGGCGTCTCCTCCCCTTCCGGCTCCCTGAGCGCGGCGCGCAGCCGGTCCTCGTCGTCCCCGGCCGCGCCGCCGGCGACGATGCGGATGAAGACGTCCTCGAGGCGGGGACGGGTGAGCTCGATGCGGGCGGCCGGCACCGTCTCCATGATGCGCCGCATCGCCGCGGCCGGGTCGGTCCCCTCCCTCAGCAGGATCTCCGACCCGCGATCGGTGCCCCGCACCCGCTCCACCTCGGCGATGCCGCCCAGCGCCGCCGTGTCGGCGCCGGGGTCGAGCGGCTCGAACTCGATGGACCGGGGGTCGTGGCGTCGGCGGATGTCGGCGAGCGCGTCGTCGAGCACCTTGCGGCCCTCGTGCACCATGACGATGTGCGGGCAAATCTCCTCGGCCTGCGGCATCACGTGCGTCGAGAACAGGACGGTCGCGCCCCGGGCATGCTCCTCGAGGATGAGGTCGCGCAGCATCCGCGTGCTGACCGGGTCGAGGCCGCTGAACGGCTCGTCGAGGATCAGCAGGTCGGGCCGGTGAATCGTCGCCGCCACGAGCTGGACCTTCTGGGACATGCCCTTCGACAGCTCGTCGCAGCGCTTGTTCTCGACGCCGGTCAACCCCACGCGCTCGAGCGCGGCCGATATCCGCGTGTCGAGGTCGGGTTCGTCGGCCCCCTTGAGCCGCGCCATGTAGCGGAGGAACGCGCGGACCTTCATCCGCTTGTAGAGGCCCCGCTCTTCCGGCAGGTAGCCGATGCGGTCCTTCGCCTCGAGCGCCGACCCGTGCCCGAGGATGGAGACCTCGCCGGCGTCGGGGAAGAGGATCGACATGACGATGCGGATGGTCGTCGTCTTTCCGGCGCCGTTGGGCCCGATGAACCCGTAGAGCCCGCCGCGCGGCACCTCGAGATCGAGGTCGTCGACGGCGGTCAAGGCGCCGAACGTCTTGGTGACGCCGGTCATGCGAATGGCGGTATCCATCACTCCAGGGCCAGGGCCACGAGTCCGGCGTCGTTGGCGGTGCCGTAGGCAAGGACGACGTACTGCCGGCCGTCCTGCAGGTAGGTCATCGGCGTGCCGGTCGGGGCGACGTCGAGCTCGGCCGCGTGCAGCGTCTCTCCCGTCGCCTTGTCGAACGCGAGCAGGAACGGGGTCTCCGACAGCGCGGGAGCGAGCGGCCCGTCGGCGGCGCGGCGGAACGCGAGGTCGGGGCTGTCGCGCCGGCCGCGGAAGCCCAGGAACAGCAGGGTCTTCGTGAGCAGCGGCCCTGTGTATGAGCCGCCGCCGAGCGGCCCGGGGTCGGGCACCCCCATGTCGATCAGCTCCTGGCGCGGCCCGTCGCCGAGGGGCACCATCCAGGCCCGAGTCCCCGTGTTCAGGTCGAACGCGCTGAGCCGGACGTAGGGCGGCTTCCACAGGGGGAGGCCGCGTGGCCCGCGCAGGCCGCCGGAACCGGTCCGGCGATAGCGGAAGTCCGACGTGGCGGGGTCCGGCGGCGCGAGCTGCACGACGCCGGGCTGGGTGCGCGACGGCACGTAGAGCCAGCCCGTCTCCGGGTCGGCGGCCGCGCCGTGCCAGTTGGCGCCGCCGATCTGGCCGGGCATGAGTATCGTGCCCCGCTTGCCGTCCCCCGCCGCGGTGATGGGCTCGTAGAGCGGTCCCCACGTGAACTCGTCCAGGATCTCGACGGCCTCGGCCCGCAGCTCGGGCGTGAAGTCGATGAGGTCGTCGATGCTCACCCCCTGCCGGTCGAACGGGGGCGGCTTCGTCGGGTGCGGCTGGGTCGGCGACAGGCGCTCGCCCGGCACCGTCGACGGCGGCGCCGGCCGCTCCTCGATCGGCCACACCGGCTCGCCGGTGACGCGGTCGAAGACGTAGGTGTAGGCCTGCTTCGTCACCACCGCGACCGCCCGGATCGGCCGTCCGTCGACCTCGATGTCCACGAGCACCGGGGCCGCCGTCGCGTCGTAGTCCCAGACGCCGTGGTGGACGAACTGGAAGTGCCAGACCCGCTCGCCGGTGGCGGCGTCGAGGCACACGATGCTCTCCGCGAAGAGGTTGTCGCCGAGGCGGTGGCCGCCGTAGTAGTCGTTGGTCGGCGTGCCCAGCGGCAGGTAGACGTAGCCGAGCTCGGGGTCGGCGGTCAGCATGCCCCAGGCGTTCGTCGCCCCCGAGTATTCCCACGAGCCGTCCTCCCAGGTCTCGTTGCCGAGCTCGCCGGGCTGGGGGATGGTGTGGAACTCCCACAGCTCCTCCCCGGTGCGGACGTCGAAGCCGCGCACGTCGCCGGGGGCGTCGAGCTGGTAGCGGGGGCCGTCGAAGACGACCGAGCCGATGACGACGACGTCGCCGACGACGATCGGCACCGACATCAACTGGTAGTCTCGCCGCCGGATGGGCCGGCGCAGCCCCTGCGTGGCGTCGACGGCGCCGTCGGCGCCGAAGTCGGCGACGGGTCGCCCCGTCCTCGCGTCTAGCGCCCACAGGTAGGCATCGCCGGTGGGCAGGAAGACGCGCGCGTCGCGCCCGTCCGACCAGTAGGCCACGCCGCGCGCGTTGTAGCCGGTGTTGGCGGGCCGCTCGCCCTCCCAGCTCCCGGGGTCGAACACCCAGAGGGTCTCGCCCGTCGCGGCGTCGACGGCCGCCGCCTGCGACAGCGACGTCTTGACGTAGAGCACGCCGTCGGCGAGCACCGGCGTCGACTTGAAGGCGGCGGGCAGGGCCGGCAGCGTCGTGCGGTGCGCGGTGACGAGGGGGTTGTCGGGTGACTCCCACCGCCAGACCTCGCGGAGCCGCTCGACGTTGCCGCGGTCGATCTGCCCGAGCGGCGAGTACTTCGTGCTGCCGTGGTCGCCGCCGTAGGCGGGCCACTCTCCGGCGGGCGCGCCCTGCTGGGCGGCGGCCGAGCCGCCGAGCAGGGCGACGGTCACGACGGCGGCGGCGATGCGCTGCGGCATGGCGTCCGAAGGACATTATCATGCGCGGGAGAAGGGCCAGCCGGCAAGGCACCCCACGGGCGGAGTGGCCGGGGGCCGGAGGGGGGTCGTCCGGCAGGGTGCGATGTACGCTTCCGTGCCGGCGCGAACCGGTCACGAGTGCATCCCAGGGGAGATTCGACGTGACGAAGCAATCCGTGAGCAGGTGCGGGGGCGCGGCCCTGGCGTCGGTGATGCTGGTCTCCGCGCTGCCGTGGATGGTGCCCGATGCGGGCGCGCAGGCGCCGGCGCGGCTTCGGCAGGCGGTCCGGGACGTCGAGCGCGAACGCGTGAGGGCCGAGGCGGTGGGGGCCGTGTCCCGCTACATGGAGACCTGGAACACCCGGGACCCCGCCGTCTGGGCGCGGTCGCTCCACTTTCCCCACGTGCGACCGGGGGTGGGGCGGTTCCGCCTGACGCACACGCCGGAGGACTACGCCCGCGGCGTGAGCTTCGACCGGACCGTCGCCACCGGATGGCACCGCAGCCAGTGGGACTCGTTCGACGTGTTCCAGGCAGGCCCGGGCAAGGCCCACGTCGCCGGGCACTACTCGCGGTTCGACGTCGGCGGCGAGCAGACTCGCAGCACGCTGGTCACCTACGTGGTGACCAGGCAGGGCGAACGATGGGGTGTCCAGGCGCGGTTCGCGGCCGGCGCCGCGGACGTGCCGGCCGATCGCCGGTCCGAGCTGGGCGCGGCCGCCGTCGCCGCCGTCGAGCGGTACGTCGCCGCGTTCAACGACCCCGTCGACGCCCCGGGGTGGGCGGCCACCCTCAACTATCCGCACGTACGTGTGGCCGATGGCGCCGTGGACCTGTGGGACTCGGCCGATGAGTATCTGCAGGGGCCTCAAATCGGGCGGCAGCGCACGTGGAGCCGGACCCGGCTCGACTGGGCGCGACCCGTCCAGATCGGCGCCGCCGGCGTCAACGTGGCCGTCCGGCTCAGCCGCTTGAACCGGCAGGGCGTGACCCTGTCGAGCCATGAGGCCGTCTACCTGGTCACGAACCGGGACGGACACGTCGGCATTCAGGCCCGTTCCAGCTTCGCGCCGTGAACGCGAGTGTGCCTCCAGGGGCGGCCGGTTCGGAGCCGCTCAGAGGGCGAACGTGAGCAGGTAGAACACTCCCGTCCCTCCGAGGAGGACGATGCCCACCCACGACAGGACCAGCATCGCCCGGCCCGGCCGGTGCTCGGCCGGCATCTCGGGCGAGCCGACCGCGCGCAGGTTCAGGTAGCCGAGGACGGGACTCGTGAGGAACGTGAGGGTGGTGGCGAAGTCGATCATCGTCGTGAGGTTGCCGATGAACAGGGCCAGGACCACCAGGGTCAGCAGCACCACGGCGGCGAGGCTCCACCAGTAGACGGGGCCGCACGGCGCCGGCCGCGGGGCCGTCGGCCCGGCTCGCAGGACCGCGAGGGTGCGCTCGATCGAGCGCGGCCCGCCGTCGAGGACCGTCAGCGCCGTCGACAGCATCGTGGTCACCACCGCCGCCAGCACCACCGGCCGCGTCCACGCGCCGAGGGTCGCGCTGTACAGCTCGACGAGCTGGGTGGAGAACCGCGGCCCCTCCGGCGCGAACGTCTGCCCGGACCCGAACATCACCGCGGCGCCGAGGGTCAGGAAGGCGAAGGCGAGCACCCCTGTGCCGACGTACCCCACGAGGAAGTCCTGTCGCGCCGTCGCCACCGAGGCCGCCCGGCCGGTGTCGTCGTTCTTGGCCAGGGTCCACAGCGAGCTCCAGACCGCGCTGTCGACCCCCGACGGCATCCATCCCGCCAGGGCCAGCAGGAACACGAACGGGACGGCCGAGCCGACGAGGCCGCCCGGCCACAGCGCCAGCGTCGAGACGTCGGCGCGCGGCAGGCTGACCGCCGCCGCCAGCAGCGTCGAGAGCGCCAGCAGCAGGACGATGACCTTGATGGAGAGGTCGAGGCCCCGGAACCGGCCCCACCAGAGGAGCGCGGCGACCGGCGCCATCACCCCCGCCGCCAGGACCGGCAGCGACCAGTCCAGTCCGAGGGTGAAGCCCACGAGGTAGGCCGTGAACATCACCACCGCCGGCGGCACGGTGGCCGTCGTCGACACGGTGATGACGAGGTAGAGCCAGAGCGCCCAGCGGCCGACCCGCCCGTAGCCCTCGACGAGGCTCTCGCCGGTGGCGGCGGCGTAGCGCGGGCCGTACTCGAAGAACGGGTACTTCAGGATGAGGGCGATCAGAATGACGCCGGCGAGGCCGAACCCGGCCGACGCCCCCGCCCGGGTCGACTGCACGAGGTGGGAGACCCCGATGGCGGTGGCCGCCCACAGCAGGCCGGGACCGAAAGAGGCCGGGAACCGCAGGCGGGCCGCGGCGCCCCCCGGCGCCCGGTCCTGGACGGAGATGCCGTGGTGGGCCTGGGTCATCTTCGCGCTCCTCCCGTCGCGCCGGCGCCGCCTCGTCCGTTCGGGCCGGCGCGTCATCGGGTGGCCGAACCCCGCTCCGGCGCATCCGCGTCCGACTCGTCAAGGAGCCGAGGCCGCGATCACAAGGGAGCCAGAACGCCCAGGCTCGCGCGCTCGGCGCTCGCGACCGCGGTCTCCGCGATGGCGATGTCCTGGGCGGCATTCCCGACGGACTCGAAGAGGCTGTAGTCGTGAGAGCCCCGGCCCGGAGGCGCGTCGCCGTTCACGATCTCGCCGATCTCCGCGTGGGCCGCATCCCTGCCGATCAATCCCGATTCCGCCGGAACGATGAGGTCGCCGGACTCTGCCCAGGCCGCCTCGCGCTGGTCCACTACCACCCGGGCCTGCCGGACGAGATCGGCGTCGATCTCCTGCATGTCGGGGCGGTAGGCGCCGACGGCGTTCACGTGCGCGCCGTGCGTGAGGTCGCCCGCCGCGAACACCGGCGTCGTGCTGCTCGTGGCGGTCACCACGATGCCGGCGCCGTCGAGGGCGGCGGCGGGGTCCCTGACCGCGTGGATGACCGGCGGTGCATCGTGACCGTCCTCGGGGACGAGGGTGCCGGCGACCGCCGACAGCCGCGCGGCGAGGCGCTCGGCGCTCTCGTCCGAGCGCGACACGATGCGCACTTCGCGCAGCCGCCGCGTGCGCGCGAGCATCTCGACGTGCGATCGACCTTGCGCGCCCGCTCCGAACACGGTCAGGACGTCGGCGTCCGTCCGTGCCAGCAGCTCGGTGGCGAGAGCGCTGGCCGCGGCGGTGCGCATCTGCGTCAGCGACGTCCCGTCGAGCAGCGCGCGCGCGCGGCCGCTCTCCGCGTCGAGGAGGAGCACCGCGCCCTGGACGGCTGGCGCACCGCGCGACGGATTGTCCGGGAAAACGGACACGACCTTCGCGCCGAGGGCCGGCCGCGCGCCGAGCACGGCCGGCATGACGAGCATCAGCCCGTGCGCGCTCTCGAGGTGGCTGCGGACGGGAACGGCGGCCGTGCCCCCCGACAGCTCGCCGAACGCGGCGCGCATGGCGTCCACGGCGGCGCGCGCGGTGATCGCGCGGCGCAGGTCGGCGGCGGAAAGGACTCGAATCTCCAAGGCGTCGGTCTCGGCGGCGCCGGTCGAGGCGGCACGGCGGTCGACTCCGGTCGTTCCGCCGTAGCGGCAGCGCCACAGTGTAGCGCAGCCCGGCGGGCGAACGGGAGCGGCGCCCGCGGACGGGAGCAGGCGCGCCTGGTGCCGGTCCGTTCGGGGGCGTGAGCGCCCTTCACGGGGGAGCGCCGACGTCGAATGGCGCGCGGCCGCCGCCCCTGGAGGGACCGCACGGCGGGGGGTGGACGACAACCGCCATCTGGTCCATCATGGACGCATTCCGGGATGGAAGCGCAGGAGGGACAGAAGATGAGTCATCGCTACACGGCGGCGGCGTTCGCAGTGCTCGCGGGCGTGGCGCTGATGCCGGTTCTCGCGGCGGCCCAGCCGGCGGACGAGACCGGCGCTCGGACGCCGTGGGGTCATCCCGACATCCAGGGCATCTGGGACTATCGCACCCTCACGCCCCTCGAGCGGCCCGAGGAGCTGGGGGACAAGGCGTTCCTGACCGAGGAGGAGGCGGCCAGCCTGGAGCGGGAGACCCTCGCCCGGAACGAGCTCCTGCTGAACCGCGCCGCCCAGACGACCTCGGCCAGCAACCAGGTCGACCGGCGGGAGGACGGGACGCCCGGCTTCTACAACAACTTCTGGCTCGACCGGGGCACCACCGCGATCGCGACGCGGCGAACGTCGCTCGTCGTGGATCCCCCCAACGGCCGCCTGCCGGCCCTGACCGAGCCGGCGCGTCAGCGGGCGGAGTCGGCCGAGGCCGAGCGCATCGCCGCGGTGCGCCGGGGACGGCTGCCCGCGGCCAGCTACACCGACCTCGACGCGGGAGACCGGTGCATCCAGCACGCCAAGGCCGGCCCGCCCATCAGCACCGGCGGCTACAACAACAACATCCAGATCTTCCAGACTCCCGACCACGTCGTGATCCTGGCCGAGCAGAACCACGACGCGCGCATCGTGCCGCTCGACGGGCGCCCCCACGTGTCGCCCCGGGTGGCCCAGTGGATGGGCGACTCGCGCGGCTACTGGGAGGGCGCGACGCTGGTCGTCGAGACCGTCCACTTCAACGGCAAGCACGACCAGATCGGGCGTCCGCTCCTGAGCTCGGGCGAGAACCTGTCGCTCGTCGAGCGGTTCACGCTGATGGACCCCGAGAACCTGATGTACGAGTACACGGTCACCGATCCCACCATCTGGACGAGCGCCTGGACCGCCCAGCACCCGATGAAGCGGAACCCCGACCTGCTGTACGAGTTCGCCTGCCACGAGGGCAACTACGGCATGGAGGGCATCATGGCCGGCTCGCGCGCGCAGGAGGCGGCGGCCGAGGAAGGGCGCTAGGCGGACCCGACGCGGCGACGTCGACGCGCGCAGGGCGGAGGTCGGATTGATGCCGCTCGTGGAGTATCGCGAGATGCTGAAGCGTCTCTACTTTCCCGAGCGGTGAACGGTTGGTGCGGAATCCGCAACGCGCCTACCGAATCTGTCTGACGCGCTGGAATGATCCCCACGACGTGTCGGCGGTGAGCACGGGTACGTCGAGCCGCTCCCCGAGAGCGAGGCAGAAACGGTCGGCCAGCGAAAGGCCCTCGCCGCGCCTCCAGCGGCGGGCCGCCCACTCGGCGTCTTCGACCGCGACAGGTTCGACTCGGTTGCCGTAGCTGCCGAGCAACGCCCGCGCCAGGCTCCAGTCACGTCCCGTTGCATGTACCTTCTGGGCGACTTCGGACCAGTTGGCGGCTCCGCAGACCGCACCGTCGGCCAGTGCGTCCGCCACGACGTCGGCGCCGTCTGCGACCTGCAGGAACGCCAGCACCGCCGAGGCGTCCAGGACGGTCGAGGTCATCCGCCGTCCTCTCGCGCCGCGGATCTCCGGCGCTCGGCCAGGAGCTCTCCGACGAGGTCCAGACCCGCGAGGTCATCCGCAACCCGCGCGCGAAGCTGCTCGCGGGTCATGAAGACCAGACCTTCCGGCGTCGTCAGCAGCACCAGCGTCGTGCCTTCACGCAGTCCCTCACGCTTGCGGACATCTGCGGGCACGACGAGCCGGCCGCGCTCTCCCATTACCACGACGTGTGTCCCAGACCCGCGTGCTCATCCGCGGGCGGCTACGTCGGGAGAGCGTGAAATGGGAGTCATTTGCGACGGGACGCCATCTTCATGAACCATCGCTGCTGCTCGACCAAGCCGGACGTCGGTCGAGGCGCACGTGGCGGGACCGTGTAGTCTTCCTCGCTGCACAGGAGGGCGAGCGCCTGCTCTGGATCGAGCCGACGCAGCTCCTCGCGCCGCACCCGTTCCAGCCGCGGCCCGGCCTGCTGCCACGTCTTCACCCAGCGCCGCGCGAGGGCGACGTGATGAGGGTCCCGATCTGCTGGTCGTTTCACTGCCACCCGCCCAGTATAGGGTCTGGGTTCCGGATTGGTGATTCGTCTGGACCCCGGGGCAGGATTACACGCCCCGTACGGACAAGCTCATGATCGCACCCACGGTCGCACGCCCGGTCCAGCCGGCTACTCGACGCGGAGTGCAGCCATCGGGTCGACGCGGATCGCCCGCCGTGCCGGCAGCCAGCTCGCGAGCAGGCAGATTGCGGCGAGCAGCGCCGCCACCGCGGCGAAGACGGCCGGCTCGAGCGGTCTGGTTTCGAAAAGCAGGGCCTGGAGCTGTCGGGTCAGCGCCGCCGCCGCGCCGGTGCCGAGCGCCGCGCCGGCCAGCGCCAGCCCGCCGGCCTCCGCCAGCACCAGCCGGCGGATGTCGCCCGTCTGCGCCCCCACCGCCATGCGCACCGCAATCTCGCGCCGCCGCCGCGTCACCATGTACGCGATGACCCCGTAGAGGCCGACGACCGCCAGCAGCAGGGCGAACGCGGCGGCGACCATCAGCAGGACCATGACGAACGCCCGTTGCGCGCGCGCACCGGCGGCCAGGGTCTCCAGGGTGGCGGCGCCCGCGATTGGGAGGCCGGGACTAAGACCGTGCACAATCTCGCGTACCCCGGCGGTCAGCGCGGTCGCGTTCGCGCCGCGCAGCACGTAGCGCATGGACGGGGGCACGAAGTTCATGTCGCCGTCGCCGTCCGTGAACGACATCGGGTAGTAGCTCATCGCCGGCGGGTCATCGTGGAGGGCCGTCTCATGCACGTCCTCGACCACCCCGACGACCCGGAACCACCCGTCGCCAGCCGGTACCGGCAGACCGCCCGGCCTGATCCCCTTGCCCAGCGCCGGTTCTCCCGGCCAGTACGTCTCCGCCAGCGACCGCGACACGATGGCGACCGGCGCCCTTTCGGCATCCAGGCGGTCGAGGTCGCGGCCCCCGAGCAGCGCAATGCCCATCGTCTCGAAGTAGCCGGGCGACACCCGCTTGAAAGGGAGCACCGGCCGCGCGGCGTCCGTGTCGCGCCACCCCTCGAAGTGAAAGTCCGCCGTCTCGGCAAAGCCGGTCAGGGGCATGCTGGTCGCCGCTGCCGAGCGAGAGACGCCGGGCAGGCCGTTCAGCCCTTCGAGCATTCGGCGGTGGAAAGCCAGCCGCGATTCGGAGGTCGGGTAGCCGCCGTCCAGCGTCAGTCCGAACGTGAGCGCGCCGGTCGGATCGAAGCCGGGATCGACGGCGGCCAGCCGCTGGAACGAGTGGACCGCCAGCCCCGCCCCGACGAGCAGGGTGAGCGCGAGGGAGATCTGCGCCACCACCATCCCCCGGCGGGCGAGCTGCCGGTCCCGGCCGTCGGTGGCGCCGCGCGCGCCCGCCGTCAGGTTGGCCGCCGTCCCGACCGCGCTCGCGCGCCACGCCGGCAGCAAGCCGAGGAGCAGGCCGGCCGCGACCGAGACGGCCAGCCCGAAGAGCAGCACCGGGCCGTCGACCGAGACTTCGTGGAGCCGCGGCAGGTCCCCGGGGGCGGCAAGCACGAACGCCCGCACCGCCAGCCAGGCGAGCGGCACCGCCGCGGCGCCGCCGGCCAGACCGAGCAGCAGGCTCTCGAGGAGGACCGAGCCCGCGAGCCCCCGGCGATGGGCGCCCAGGGCGAAGCGAACGGCGAGCTCGCCGGTGCGCGCCTCGGAGCGAACGAGGAACAGGTTGGCGACGTTGAGGCAGGCGACCAGCAGCAGGATCCCGACCGCGCTCATCAGGATCCACAGCGTTGCCCGGATGTCGCCCACGACGGTCTCGAGAAGCGGGACGATCAGGGGCCGGAAGCCGCGCTCGGCCAGAAAGGGCGCGGCATACTGGTCTGGAAAGACGTCGGTCAGATTCGACACGAGCGTCTCCAGCTCGGCCTGCCCCTGCGCCAGCGTGACGCCTTCCGCGAGGCGCGCCACGCCGCGATAGAAGAAGTTGCCCAGTTGCGTGGTCTCCCGATCGATGCGGAGGGGCAGCCAAAGCGCCGTCTCCAGCCCGGACAACGCGAATGCCGGCGGCATCACCCCCACCACCTTGGTGCGCGTCCTGTCGATGTCGATGATCCGGCCCACCACCCCCGGGTCGCCACCGAACCGCGCGCGCCACAGGGCATCGCCGAGCACCGCCACCGGGGGCGCGTCCGGTTGCGCGTCGGTGACGGTGAGGACCCGGCCGAGGCGCGGCGGGGTTCGCAACACGTCGAAGAACGACGGCGTGACGTGAGTTGCCGTCACGCGCTGCGGATCGTCGGGGTCGGTGAGGTTCGCGCCACCCGCCGCGTACGCCGACACGGCGTCGAGGGTGCGGCTCTCCTCGGCGTAGCGGAAGTAGAGCGGGCCGGAGAACCCCAGGCTGCGGCCGCCGCTCCCGCGACTGTCGTTCCCGGACCAGGCGAGCGTCACCATCCGATCGGCGTCCGGGAACGGCAACGGCCGCAGGAGCACCGCGTTGACGATGGTGAAGATCGCGATGGCGGCGCCGGCACCCAGCGCGAGAGTCAGCACCGCGACGCCGGTGAACAGGGGGTTGCGCGCGAACGACCGCAGGCAGCGCCGCAGCTCCCGGCGGGTCTGCTCGACCCGTGCGCCGAGCCGGACGTCCCGCACCTGCTCGGTGACCGCATCGAGCCCGCCGAACTCCAGCTTCGCTGCGCGCCGGGCCTGCCGCGACGACAGCCCCGCCGCCATCTTCTGCTCCGTCAGCAGGTCGACCGCCTGGGCCAGCTCCTGACGGAGCTCCTGCTCGACCTGATCCCGGCGGAAGAGGAAACGCAGGAAAATGCCGCAGCCTGGCGCGCAGCGTGGTGATGGCGAACATCGTCGGCCTCCCTGCAGGCCGTGGTCTTGGCGATGTGGAAGACGGAGGCCATTTTCCGCCTTGATCTCGGTCCAGAGCGGCACTACACGCCCTGTTCGGACAAGTACTCCTCTAGCGCCTCCACCACGACCGCGTTCAGGCTCCGGTCCTTGACGCGGGCAAGTGTGCTGGCCCGCCGGTGAGTCGTTGGGGAGAGGCGAACGACGAACCTTCCCGAGAACGGTTTTTCCGGTTCTTCACCGTCCTTCCTGCAGCCGTCGAGGTAGAAATCGACGGAGTCGTGGAAGGCCTGCCGAACTTCGTCGACGGTCGAGCCGCGGAAGTCCACGTGGTCACGGTGAAGGTTCACGACGGTGCCGTACAACTGGTCACCGTCGACGTCGACCTTGCCGAGGTATCCCTTGTACTCCATCATGGCTCGACTCCCATTCTCTTGAGCACGTTCATGACCACACGCACGGCCGCACGTCCCGTCTCGCTGGCGGGGTGCGGTACGTGAAACACCGCCCTCGTTCCGTCAGGAAAGCGAAACCGCACGCGAGATCCTGCCTGCTCCCGTCTCTCGGCGCCCAGCTCGGCGAACAGCCCCTCGATGTCCGACCAGTCCAGATTCGCCTGGACATCGTAGATCGCCGCCAGGGTTCGACGGTGTTTACGCTTCATGCAAGCTGGCAGTATTGTATTTTAGTATCGCTGGCGGAATCGAGACGGCTGTCTACGACGTCCGCCATCGCTGCCAGAACGGCGGTTCGAAGCGGCCTCGGCGGTGCGCGAGGACGAGGAGGACGGCGGCCACGGCCAGGCACAGCGTGACCGCGAATACGGAGCCGTCCAGGCCGGAGCCGCCGCCGGAGAGCAGGTCGGGGCCCGTGGCCCAGCTCCTTCGGCGCGCCGGCCCAGGCCAGCTCCGCGGCCCGCCGCTGCTCCACGAAGCGCACGTACCCCAGGTAGGCCAAGTGAGCGACGACGGCGAGGGTGATCGCGGTCGCGAGCGAGGTCGCTCGCCACGGGCCGAGGCCCAGGCCCTCGTACAGCGGGCCGAGCAGCACCCGCGCGAGGTTCCCGACGACGATGATCGCCAGGAACCCGAGGACGATCCGCGTCAGGGGGAAGCGGAGGACGCGGCCCGGCCAGCGCCCCCGCCACCCGTGGTCGTGCTCGTCGGCCGTCACTCCGACGGTTCGATGCGCAGCAGCGCGCCGTCGTCGACGTGGTCCGTCAGCACGTAGAGGAGCTCGTCGGGCCCCTGGCGCACCTCGCGGACGCGCTGGCGGAACTCCTGCAGCAGCGACTCGCGCCGCAGCTCCTCCATCAGGTCGTTCAGCACGATGCGCTGCAGGTTGCCGGTGCCGGGGATGCCGCCCTCCTGGAGGGCGCCGACGAAGACGTTGCCCTTCCAGGCCGGGAATGCGTCGCCGGTGTAGACGGCGAGGCCGGCGGCGGCGATGGCGGGCAGCCACACCACGACCGGCGACTCGTAGCCGTCGCGGGTCGGATGCGACGAGACGCGCGCGCCGGGATAGAGGCGCCCGAAGCTCATCAGGGGCCAGCCGTAGTTGCGGCCGGGCAGGAGGACGTTGAGCTCGTCGCCGCCGTTGGGGCCGTTCTCGTGCTGCCAGATGTCCCCGGTCCCGGGGTGCAGCGCGAGCCCGAGGGTGTTGCGGTGCCCGATGGTGTAGATCTCCGGCCGGTGGCCGGGCTCGCCCACGAAGGGGTTGTCGTCGGGCACCGTGCCGTCGTCGTTGAGGCGCAGCATCTTGCCGCGCAGGCTCATGGGGTCCTGCGGGGCCATGAGGAGGTCGCCGTCCTGCGACCGGATGCGGCCGCCGGTCGACATGTAGACCTTGCCGTCGGTGCCGAAGGCGACGCGGCCGTTGAGCCCCGAGTTCGTGTAGAAGGGCTCGGTGACCACGAGGTCCTCGACATCGTGCAGCGCGTGCCCCTCGAGCCGGCCCCGCGCGAGGGCCGGCGAGCCGCGGCCGTCGTCGTGGCCCTTGGTGTAGGTCATGTAGACGAGCCCGTTGTCCGCGAACTCGGGGTGGAGGGCCACGTCCATCAGGCCGCCGTTGCCGTCGGTCCGCACCTCGGGCAGGCCGCTGATCGGGTTCGGGTCGAGCACGTCGTCGCGCACCACGCGCAGTCGGCCGTCGCGCTCGGTCACGAGCATGCCGCCGCCGGGCATGAACGCGATGGCCCACGGGTGCGACAGGCCTCTCGCCACCACGCTGACGCGAATCTTGTGCTGTTCCGCGGTGTCGATGACCCAGGGGCCGTCGCCGAGCGGCGGCACGGGCACGCCGATGGGGTCGTCCTGGGCGTGGGCGACCGCGAGCAGGCAGAGCAGCAGGGGCGCCGCGAGGAAAAGCGAACGTCTGACCTTCATTCCAACCTCCCGAATGAGCCGCTACCGGCTCGCTGAATGACTCTCGCCGATTGCCGCGCCGCTAGTCGACCGGCAGGAGCGGCTCCACGCCCTCCGGCAGGTGCTGGTCGAAGGCGGCCAGCACCGCGGCGTCGGCGGCGTGGGCCCCCATCAGGCCGACGATGTCCACCAGGTCCTGCACGCCGAACGCCTGCTCCGTGCGTGCGTAGGTCTCCGCGCTGACGTTGTGCACCTCGCCGAACAGCTCGCGGCCGAACGCGATGAGGGCGGCGTCCCTCTCGTCGAGCCCCGTCACCGGGCCGCCGTGCCGGATGACGTCGATCACCTCGGGCTCGACCCCCGCCTCGATCGCCTTCGGCTCGTTCATCGTCCAGTCGACCTGCGAGTCGTGGGTGCGCGCCGTCACGAGGACGGCGATCTGCATCGTCCGGCGCCCCACCCGGTCCTCGAGCGTGTCCTGACCGGCCCCGTAGGCGCGGATGACTCCCGGCCCGATGCCAGACGGCGACAGCATGCGGCCGTACAGCTCGGCCACCGAGGTCCGACTCGCGGGGCTGCGCAGCGGCAGCCGGCTCCGCGAGTCGGGGTGGATGTCGTCGGGATGGGTGAACGGCAGGGGCAGCGACTGCCGCCAGCCGGCCGGCATGCGCTGGTTGAACGCGGTCAGGGTCGCGGCGGTGCTCGCGTAGCGGCCCATCACGTCGACGATGTCGACGAGGTTCGTCTTGCCGTGCAGGGCCAGCGCCCGCGCGTAGGTGTCGGCGCTGAGCCGCCGCGTGCCGAACAGCTCGCGGCCCAGCTCGATGATGATCGCCTCGCGGTCGCTCATCCCCGTCAGCGGATTCCGGTGCCGCACGACGTCGATGATGCCGTCGTCGAGCCCGACCGCGAGCGCCTCGAGCTCGTGCAGCGCCCACTCGTAGGGCTGGTCGTACTCGCGGGCCGTCGTCAGCACCGTCAGCTCGGTCAACTGCCGCCCCATGGGCGCCTCGAACCGCAGGCTCGCGCCCGACCCGTGCAGCCGCAGGGCCGCCGCCCCGGTGGGCGCTCCGGCCGGGCCCGCCACCGCGGCGTCGTAGGCCGCGCGGCGCGACGGATCGAGCTCCTCGCGGTCGATGGGCGGCAGGCGGCTGCGCGACTCGGGGTTCACGTCGTCGGGAAGCTGGCCGGCGTGCGCGGCCGGCGCTCCGGCCGCGAGGATTCCGACGCATGCCAGCAGGACCGCGGTCCGTGTTCTTCGCCTCATGTCCCGTCTCCTGTTCTCGAACGGTGTCGCGTCGGCCTCATTCTATTGCTCGCGCGGCGACGTTCAACCCGGTCACGGCGCGACGACGGCGATCCCTTCGATCTCCAGCAGCGCGTCGTCCGCGAAGAGCGCCTGGATGCCGAGCAGGGTCGCGGCGGGCACCGCCTCGTCGGGGAAGCCGTGCGCCCTGCGGGCCGCGTCGACCACCGCGAAGTCGCCCCGCGTGTACTCGGGCATGTAGATCACGACCTTCAGCAGGTCCTCCGGCGCGGCGCCGGCCGCCTCGAGGCGGCGCCTGAGGTTGGCGTAGACCTGATCGGCCTGGTTCTCGAGCGAGTCGCCGGGCTGGCCCACCTGGCCCGAGACCTGCACCACCTTGGGCCCGCTCGGGCCGCTGGCCGACACCGCCTGGGTGAAGCCGGTGGCCGGATCGATGAACTCGCGCTCGACGGCGTTGCCGTCCACCTCGACGACGGCGATGCCGTCGATCTCGACCAGGAACTGCTCCGACGCGAGGGCGGGAATCCCCAGCAGGGTGCTCGCCGGCATGTCCTCGAGGGCCAGCGCCTCCTCGCGGCCGGCGCGGTACTCGGCCAGATGCGTCGCCGGATCGAAGTCGACGATGTAGGTGGTGGCCTTGACGAGGTCCGCGAGGGACGCCCCCGCCGCGTCGAGCTGCTGGTTGACCCGCCCCCACACCGCCGCCGTCTGCGCCGCCACGCCGTCGCCGCCGCCGACCTGCCCTGCCACGTAGACCGTCTTGACGCCGTTCGCGGTCACCGCCACCGCGCCGTGGAAGCCGTTCGACGGGTTGAAGCGCTCGATCTCGAGGTCGGCCCCCGGCTCGGCCACCACCGCGATGGCCTCGATCTCGACCCGCAGCGTCTCCGCGAACAGCTCCCGCACGCCGATCATCGTGCTCGCCGGCCAGTGGGGCTCGGGGAAGGTCGCCAGCCGCACTTCGGCAATCAGCGGGTACTGCGCGGGCTCGAAGTCCTTCACGAAGATGCGCACCTTCACCACGTCCGCGGGCGTGGCCCCCGCCTGCTCGAGCCGCCGCACCACCCCCGCGAACGCCGACTCGACGTGCTCGCGCAGCGTGTCGCCCTGCCCGACCTGCCCGGACACGAAGACGGTCTTGACGCCGTCGTGCGTCGAGGTGACGACCTGCGTGAAGCCGCCGCTGGGATCGATGTAGTCGACCTGCGCCGCCGCGATGCCCGGCATCAGGGCCGCGAGCAGGCCCGCGGCGAGGGGAAACCTGTTTCTGTACGCCATGTTCTGTTCTCCATCCGGCCGCGCGTTCATCTCGCGCCGGGTCCGACAGATGATACCGCGCCACGGGAGCGACGACCGCGGGAGCTTCGGAGATCGGGAGGTTGCCGGTCGGCCGGGTGTCCCGGTTGCTTGCGGCGTCGGGCGGCGCCGGTTCCGCGCTGACCCCGTCAGGGGTGCGCCCGCGGTTGGACCTTGACATCCGCTCGGGAAGATATACAAATGATATACACGACGCGGGTCGCGAGAGGTCGTGGGCTCGCCGGAGCAAGGCGGAGGGTCACGTGGGGCAGGTCAATTTCCGAATGAAGGACGAGCGCCTCTCGCTCATCGACAGGGCGGCGGCGATCCGAGGGGTCACCCGCACGGAGTTCGTGCTCCGGTCCAGCGAAGCGGCGGCGATAGAGACCTTGAGCGAGCGCCCCATCATCGCGCTCGACGACGAGGCGTACGACGCGTTCGTTGCCGCCCTCGATGCGCCGGTGGCGCCGAACGCCCGCTTGAAGAGACAGTTGGCGCGCCGGCCGCAGTGGGAGCGATGACCGCGCCCGAGCCGATCAGCGAGCGACATGACGTCTCGCGGTTCAGGTCGGGAGCAGAGAGCCTCGACATCTGGTTGCAGCGCAAGGCCCGACTGAACGGGGCCAAGGGGGGCTCGCGGACCTACGTCGTCTGCGAGGGCGACCGGGTGATTGGTTTCTACAGCCTCGCCGCCAGCTCCGTGGAACGGCGGCGGGTCTCGTCTCGCGTCGGGCGGAGCATGCCCGAACCGATTCCGGTGATCCTGCTCGGGCAACTGGCGGTGGACACCGGCTACCGCGGCCGAGGTCTGGGAGCCGACCTGTTGAGCGATGCCGCCAAGAGAGCGCTGGCGGCGGCCGACGTCATCGGTGCGCGTGCCCTTGTCGTCCAGGCGCTCGACGACGAAGCCAGGGGGTTCTACGAACGATTCGGCTTCCGGCCCTTTTCGAGTCGGGAGCCTCTCATGCTGATCCTGCGAGTCTCCGACCTGAGAGCGGCGCTGTAGCGGCACTGTCAGGTGGGGGGAGCTACCGAAATGCCTGCTCTCTCGGTTCTGTCGTCAACGATTCTGCAGGTGATTGAGCATGGTCGGGCGGAATCTCGGGCCGACTGTCGCCTGGAGGGGTCGCGGATCGACGCCGGAGCTGGAATCCGTCCGAGGTGAGTGTGAGAGAGATGCTCGGCACGGCGCTGTCCGTCGTGGGCCTCGTGGCCGTCGGGTGGCTCATGCTCGTCGCCCTGCTCGCGCTTCAGGAGCGGCGCCTCATCTTCTTTCCCACCCGGACCCTGGCCGGCGCGCCGGCCGATCTCGGGCTCCGCGCCGAGGAGCTGTCGATCACGGCGGCCGACGGCGTGACCCTCCACGGCTGGTGGATCGAGGGGCCGGGCGACCGGGTGCTGATCTGGTATCACGGCAACGCCGGGAACGTCGGCCACCGGCTGCACAACGCGCGGTGGTTCGTGGATCGGCTCGGCGTCGACGTGGTCCTTGTCGACTACCGGGGCTACGGGCGGAGCGGGGGGACGCCGAACGAGGCCGGCGTCTATGTCGACGGCCTCGCCATCTACGACGCGGTGGCGGCCCGATCGGTGCGGCCGGAGGACATCGTCCTGTTCGGCCGGTCGCTCGGCGGCGCGGTCGCCATCGAGACGGCGCTGCGGCGTGCCGCCGGCGCCGTCGTGCTCGAGTCGGCCTTCCGCTCGGTGCGGGCGCTGGCCCGCGAGCACTACTGGTTCGTCCCGGGCGTGGTGATCCGCACGCGGATGGACAACGAGTCGAAGATCGGGCGGGTCGAGGTGCCGACGCTGGTGATGCACGGCGACCGCGACCACATCGTCCCCCTCGCCCACGGCCGGCGCCTGTACAAGCTGGCCGCCCGCCCCGCCGGCTTCCACGTCATCGAGGGCGCCGGGCACAACGATACGTGGCTTGGGGGCAAGCCTTACGCCGACGCGTGGAACGCGTTCCTGCGAGATACCGCCGGTCCGTCCGGGTGATGGGAGGCCGCCGTGGCACCGACATCGGCGCGAGGGGCCACTGGTCAGGACCGCGACGATGCCGCGCCCGGCTGGACCCGGCCTGAAGCGCGATGGGGTTGCCGAATGCGCGAGGGCGTGCCGCAGGCGGCCCGAAGTGAACACGACGCGAGCACCGGCAGGGACCTGCGCACACTCCGGCCCGTGGTCGCCGGAGGCGGCGTGGCTATGCGTCGCGGAGCGTGTCCAGCGGATCGATCCGAGTGGCCCGGCAGGCCGGGAGCCAGCAGGCGAGCAGACCGACCGCGAGCAGGACCGTCGTGACCGCTCCGAACGTCAGAGGGTCGGCCGGCGGGACACCGAAGAGCACGCTCTCGATGACGCGCGCCGCGGCCGCGGCGCCCAGCAGGCCGACGATCAGGCCGGAGACGACGAGTGCGCCGCCCTGTCTGACGACCAGCATCACGACGTCGCCGCGTCCGGCCCCTAGCGCCATGCGGACCCCGATCTCGGCGCGTCGCTGCGCCACCCGGTAGCTGAGCACGCCGTACAGGCCGAAAGCGGCCAGCAACAGCGCCACCGCCCCGAACATGCCGGCGCACGCCGCAAAGAAGCGGGGTTGCGCGGAGCGTACGGACAATACCGTGGTGAGAGCCGAGACGTCGATCAGCGCACCGGGGGCGACCTCGCTGAGCAGCTCGCGGAGGAACGGGACGACCGCGGCCGGATCGCCGGTAGTCCGGACGTTGACCGCGGGGGCGCCCTCCGGCAGGGAGAATTTCCTCTCCGGCGCCGGCTGAAGCATGGACAGATAGAGGTCGCCGGCCGAGTCCGGCCTGAGCGGTTCTCCCCGGGAAGGGAACCTGACGTCTCCCGCGACGCCGATGATCTCCCAAGTCTCGGCGTCTTCCGCTCCGTCGTTCCCCGCCGGGCCCGGAAACGGCAGGTCCGGCAGTCTGAGGCGCCGTCCGAGAGGCGGCTCGCCGCCGAATGCGGCGCGGGCGAACGACTCGCTGACGACGGCCACCCGCGGCGCGTTCGCGGCATCGGCGGCCGTGAAGAACCGACCGGCGAGCAGGGGAAGCCGCACGACGTCCGCGTAGCCGGGGCCCACCCTTCGTAGTCCCGCCTGCAGTCGCTCTCGCGGCTCGCTCGGCTCGGGGCGGCCGACGACGCGGACCTCGCGGGCCCGACTGGCCGGGCCGAGCGGCAGGCTCGACGACAGCGCCACCGCTTCCACGCCGGGCAGGTTCGCTATCCGTTCCGTCTGCCTCTCGAGCGTCTCGGCGAAGCCCCGGGCCCTCGCGTTCATCGCCTCGATCTCGTCGCGGTCGAATCGACCGCCCTCCAGGAACATGCCGGAGCGGGCAGGGCTGAAGGCGCGCGCCGTCACGACGTTCGTCGGATCGAAGCCGAGATCGAAGGCGACGAGCGACACGAAGCTGCGCAGCAGCAGCCCCGCCGCGGTCAGGAAAACGACGGCGAGCGCCATCTGCCCCACCGCCAGCGCCGCCTGCATCCGGTTCCCGCCGCCGCGTCCGAAGCCGCCGGCCGGCAGCGGGCTTCCGTCGTTGAGGATGCGGGCCGGATCGACCTGGGAAGAGGCAAGCGCCGGCACCGTACCGAAGAAGAGGCCGGTCGCCACCGACAGACCCGCTACGAAGGCGAGCACGGTCCCGTCCAGACCCACGTCGGGGAGACCGGGCGCGGCGAGGCCGAAAGCGGCGGCCCGGGGGACCAGCGCGGGCGCCGCCTGCACGATGCCCGCGGCCAGCGCGAGCCCCGTCGCTCCGCCCGCGAGACTGAGGATCACGCTCTCCGTCATGAGCTGGCGCACGATCCGGCTCCGCCTCGCGCCCAGCGCCCCGCGGAGGGCCAGCTCCCGCTGCCGTACGACGCCGCGTCCGAGCAGCAGGCCGGCGACGTTGGCGCAGGCCATCAGCAGCACCAGCCCGGTCGCCGCGTTGAGCACCAGCAGCGCGGGCCGAAACAGGCGCCCGCGCTCTTCGCGCAAGCGCGCTACGCGCGTCTCGAGCTCGATGCCCGGCGGCATGGGTCGGTCCGAAGAGGCCCGCGCGAGGATCGCGCGGATCTCGGTGGTCGCCTGCTCGACGGACACGCCGGGCCGCAGGCGTCCGATACCGTTGAACGCCGCGTTGATGACCAGACTCCCGGCGGAAGCTCCCTCGAACGGCCGGACGACCAGCGGCGTCCAGAGCTCCACGACGGGGTCGGGGAACTCGAAGCCGTCGGGCAGCACCCCGACGACGAGGTGCGGGTCGTCGTTCAACCCGATTGGCCTCCCGATGACGTCGGGGTCCGAGCCGAATCGGTCCGTCCAGGTCCGGTGGCTCAACAAGACGACCCGGTTCGCACCATCCACCGCGTCCGCTTCGGTGAAGAGGCGGCCGAGCCGCGGCGTCGTTCGCAGCAGCGGAAAGAGAGACGGCGTGGCGGTGGCTCCGAAGAGGTTCGCCCGGCCGTCCGGGCCGCTCAGGACGCCGGGGAACCGCCCATACGCGGCGAGTCGTTCGAACGACCGCGTCCCGTCCCGAAGGAGCAGCAGCTCGCTGTTCGAGAGTCGCGGCCCCAGGGTTCCCGTACCCCCGCGGCGCGCCCGCCCCACGCTCACGATCGCCTCGGAGTCCGGGTAGGGCAGCGGTCGGAGCAGCAGGCCGTGAACCAGGCTGAACGTCGCGGTGTTGGCGCCGATGCCGATGGCGAGCAGCGTGACGACCGCCAGCGTCGAGGCGGCGGGCTGGCGCCGAATCCGGCGGAACGCGAACAGAACGTCGCGCCGGAGGTCGTCGACCCAACGGCCGGCGCGGGCGTCGCGGTCCATTTCCTGCATTGATGGAAGCTCGGAGCCGGCGCGACCCGACACGGTCGCGTTGACCTCTGGCCGAACTCCCGCGCGCAAGCCCTAGCCCGCCAATCGTCGCCTGCGGCTCCGCTTGGCGCCCAACCAATCCTACAGGAGTCCGCGCCGCTCTACGGCGCAGACTCCTAGTCGGGCCTGTCGCCCGAGGAGCCCGCGGGGTACACGGGCGGCGTCGCGATCGCGGTGCCGTCGCGGCCCGAGCCGTCGAGCGCGCCGGGCTGCAAGAAGCCTTCCTCGGCGTCGCGGTTGTTGTCGGTGCAGGCGTACTCCATCAGCTCCCAGTCCGGGGGGGCGAGGGGCATGACCCAGCCCGTCGTCCATGACTCGGTGTAGAACTTGGGGTCGTCGATGGTCGCCTCGTACCACAGCTCGTTGGCGCTGATGCGGCGCCAGCGCTCGATGACGTGCAGCTCGTCGCTGTGGCGGTTGCCGTGCGAGTCGAGCCACGTGGAGCCCGACAGGTTGACGGTGTCGATGACCAGAGTGTCGCCGTCCCACCGGCCGACGGAGTCGCCCATCAGGGTCGTGGGCCATGTCGGCCGGTGCTCCCGCCCGTCGGTCCAGATGACGCGGAAGTTGTGCATGTACTCGTAGAGGAACAGCACCCGGTCGGGGAGCTGGATGATCTCCATCGGATAGGGCGAGCTGTTCATCCGCGGGATGCCCGGGAAGCGGCAGTAGCTCGTCGGGTCGATCAGGTTCGCCACGTCGTTGAAAGCCCTCAACCCCGCCTCGGTGAAGGGGAGCGGCTCGACGGGGGCGGACGTGTTGGGGTGGGTGCCCTTGTTCCAGAAGCCGGAGAGGTCGGCGCGGCCGTCCGCCGTGCGCGGGATCGGGGTGCCGTCCCCGGGGGGCTGTTCGGTCAAGACCGGGGTGCTCTGCCCGGCGGCGACGCCCGCGGAAAGGCCGAGCGCTCCCGCCGCGAGCGCCGCGAAGACGACGAACGAACCGGCTCTGGCAGTCATGGGGCGCTCTCCGTCGGCCTTCGCGCTAGCGCTGTTGGGGCGGCCCGGCGGCCGGGCCGCCGTCGTTGGACGCCGCGTACACGGTCCGCCCGCCGAACACCCACGTCCGTCCGTTGCAGACGGTGCGGCCGTTGCGAGCCCGGAAGCCGTGGATCGTGATCGGCTTGCCCACCTCGACCGAGTCCTTCGTCCAGCCCCGGCGCGTGAGGTTGTTGGGGTTGTCGCCCTCGCACTCCCAGGCCGCGACCTGCCCGTCGGGCCCGGCCACGTCGAGGTAGACCCAGATGTGGGGGTTCTGCCACTCCACCCGGGTGACGGTGCCCTCGAGCGTCACCGGCCGGTCGGCGTCGAACTGCGCGGCGAAGGAATGATGCCCCGTCGCCGGGGCGGCCGTCGCGAGCATCGCGGCGGTGACGGCGGTGACGGTCAGTCGCGCTCGCATGCGGAACCTCCTCACTGCTTCACGTCACTGCTTCACGGCCGCGACGACCGCGGCCGAGAGCTGCGCCGTCGTGCCGCCGGGAGTCCAGATGTTGGACGGAATCTGCCGCCCCGTGCGCACCCACACGAGATCGAGGCTCGGGACGACGACCGCGATCTGGCCGCTGTTGCCCCACGCGGCGACGGCGTCGGGCGGGGTTCCGGGCAGCAGCCGCCGGCGCACGAAGTCCGACTCGCGGAAGCTGAGATACCAGTCGCCCGAGTTGACGTGCCAGAACAGGCCGTAGGACGGGTTCGCCTTCGGGGCCGCCGCGGTGCGGAGCGCCGCGATGTACTCGGTGGGCAGGTAGCGGCGGCCGTTCCACATGCCGTCGTTCAGCAGCACCTGGCCGATCTTGGCGAGGTCGCGGGGGCGCATGCGGATGCTCTGGTACCCGAGCAGGCGCTCGTCGGTGTGGATCTCCACCCAGTAGGCGCCCGCCATGCCGAGCGGCTCGAACAGCTCGCGGCGGGTCAGGTCGGGCAGGCTCAGGCCGGTGGCGCGCTCGAGCGCGGTGAACAGCACCCGGTAGGCCGCGTTGTTGTAGATGAAGTAGTCGAACGGCGCGTGGGTCATCCCGCGCGCGAGCGCCGCCTCGAGCTGGCTGAGCCCCGCCTCGCGGTCGGACCGGTCGAGGGCCGGCCACTGGGCGAGACCCGACGCCATCGCCATGACGTTGCGGAACGTCATGAGGTCGCGGGTCTGCCCGGCCAGCTCCGGCACGAAGTCGACGAGGGGCTGGTCGAGCGACTCGATGTCGCCGCGGGCAATCGCGCGGCCCACGAGGAAGGAGACCGGCCCCTTGGTCCCCGAGTAGGTCTGCTGCACGTCGTCGGGGCCGCGGTCGTTCCAGTAGCGCTCGAAGACGACGCGGCCGTGGCGGATGACGAGGAGGGAGTCGGCGTGGGTCGTCTCCGCGAGTCGTGCGAGCCGTTCGAGGCCGTCGGGGTCGAAGCCCGCCTCGACGGCATCGCCGGCCGGCCAGGGGGCGCTGTCGGGGCCGGGCCACGGCTCGGTGCCGATCTGCCGGCTCGGGGGCTGGGCGCCGGCGGTGACGGCCGTCAGGACCACCGCCGCCGCGATCGCCAAGCCAAGCGTCTTCATGCTCATGATTCGATGTAGAGTAGCACCAAACGGACGCCTGAACAGTGAAGGGAGAACGGCAATGGCGGACGCACGGTTCACGATGACTCGTCGGGAGTGTCTCGGGGCGCTCGCCGCGACCGCGGCGTTCCCGGCCCTGCGCGGCGCGGCGGCCGAGGGCAAGCCGATGCGCGGCGCCTTCATGATCCTGAGCACGCCGTACACTGCCGCGGACGAGGTCGACTACGAGGACCTCGCGGGCGAGGTCGACTTCTGCGACCGCTGCGGCATCGAGGCCCTGGTGTGGCCGCAGAACTCGAGCGAGCAGCGCTATCTGAGCAAGGCCGAGCGCCTGCGCGGGTTCGACGTGCTCGCCGAGGCCAACCACGGGCGGCCCCCGGCCCTTGTGCTCGGGGTGCAGGCCGACGACACCGCCGGAATGCTCGAGTACGCCCGCTACGCCGAGGCCCTCGAGCCCGACGCGATGATCGCCATCCCGCCGCGCACGGCGTCGTCGCTGGCCGACTTCCGCGACTACTACGCGGCGTTGTGCGACGTCACCGACCGGCCCGTCTTCGTGCAGACGAGCGGCGGGGCCCCCGACATCGAGCCCACGGTCGACTTTCTGGTGTCGCTGGCGCGGGAGTTCCCGCAGTGCGGCTACGTCAAGGAGGAGCACCCGCCGGTGCAGGAGCGGATGCTCGCACTGATGAAGCACCGGCCCGACCCGATCCGGAGCATCCTCGGCGCCAACTTCGGCCGGGCCTGGGCCTACGAGATGCGTCTCGGCACCGACGGGGTGATGACCGGGGGCGTGATGTACGCCGACATCTACGCGGGCCTGTGGGACCTGCACCAGGCGGGCCGTCACGACGAGATGCGCGACCTCTTCGGCAAGCTGCTGCTGATGCTGAACCTCGACCGGCTGATCCCCGGGGTGCGGCTCCACGTGCTGCAGAAGCGGGGGCTGTTCAAGACGACGAAGTCGCGGCGCGGCGAGTTCAGCTTCACCCGGGCTCAGATCGACGAGATCGAGCACCGGTTCGCGGCCCTCGAGCCGCATCTCCGGGCGTAGCCGGGAATCCGTGGCCGCGCGACCTGACGGTCGCGTTGGAAGCTTCGTTTGGCGCGAGTTTCTGCGGCTCCCCCGTGCCGTCAGGCCAACCCTTGGCAGGGGGGCGGTACCGTCCTGCGGGCTTGACTCCCGGCCGGGGGGGACGGCTCAGCGCCCGTCGTCGAGCAGCACGGCGTCGAGGCGCTGGTTCACCGAGTGGATGCGCTGGTTCACGGTATCGTTCAACGCGTCGATGCGCTGGTTCACCGAATCGTTCAACGCGTCGATGCGCTGGTTCACCGAATCGTTCAATGCGTCGATGCGCTGGTTCATCGTTTCGTCCAACGCGTCGAGGCGTTGGTTCACCGAATCGTCCAGCGCGTCGAGGCGCTGGTTCACGGTCCGAATCCCGGTCTGAATCTCGGTGCGCAGCCGGGCCTCGGACTCCGCGATCGTCCGACTCAGGATCCACGCCGCGCTGCTCGACGTGGCCATCAACGCCATCGCCGAGCCGATTACCGTCCACACGACCTGTGCTCTCGTCATCGTTCCCCTCCGCCGAGTCGCGCCGACGCATGCGCCGGCGCCTCGCCGGACCGGGCGGCCATGCGCCCATGGTACCCCGAAGCTGTCATTCCGCTCCCGGCAACGGTGCTCGCGCCGGCCGCCGCGCCGGCGCGGCGTCTGCCAAGGGGCGCTTTCGCCGTTACCGATAGAGCGAGGGTCATGCCCATTCCTGGTTGCCGATTCTGCAATGTCGCCGACCTCCTTCTACGAAGCTGACGGCACCGACGGGCGCTTTCGCGCGACGGACTGGACCCGCGGACCGTGGAGCCGGGACCATCAGCACGGCGGTCCCCCGGCGGCGTTGCTTGCGCGGGCGGTGGAGGCGGCGTTGTCCGATCGGGACTGCGCCATCGTCCGCTTCACGGTGGAGTTCCTGCGGCCGGTGCCGATCGCGCGGTTGCGGGTGGAGACCGAGGTGCTCAAGCGGGGCCGCCTGGTCGAGCGGCACGCGGCGCGATTGTGGTCCGGCGACGATCTGGTGCTGACCGCGGTGGCTCTGTGTCTTCATCGGAGGCAGGTGACCCTGCCTCCGACAGAAGCAAAGCCCGTTCCGCCGCCCCCACCCGACGCGGCCGAGCCGTACATCTTCCCGTTCTTCCCCGATCCCGTCGGCTACCACACGGCGATGGACGTACGGTACGTCCGGGGCGCTTGGGGGCAGTCCGACATCACCTGCTGGATGCGGCAGCGGTGTCCGCTCCTGCCCGGCGAGCCGCCGAGCCCGTGGCAGCGCGTGCTGGTCGCCGCGGACGCCGGCCACGGGGTCGCGGTGCCGGTTCCGCTCGAGCGGTACACCTTCATCAACGCCGACCTCTCGGTGCATCTCGTGCGCCCGCTGCGCGGCGAGTGGATCGGCCTGGAGTCCCGCAGCGTGGCCGAGCCGTCTGGCATCGGGCTGTGCCGGACCCGCCTTTGGGACGCGGACGGCGTGGCGGGGCGCGGCGCCCAGAGCCTGGTCATCGCCGCCCGCTCCTGACCGCGCTATGATCGGCCCGTGCCCCCGGCCGCGCGCGGCCGGCCTTCCAGGAGGAGACCCAGCATGAGTCGCCATCCCCTCTCGCGCCGCCGCTTCCTCGGCGGGCTCTCGGCCGCGGCGTCCCTGATGATCGTGCCCCGCCGCGTGCTCGGCGGGCGCGGGTTCCAGGCGCCGAGCGACACCCTCAACGTCGCCGGCATCGGCGTCGGCGGGCGCGGCCGCGGCGACGTGCGGGGATGCGACAGCGAGAACATCACCGCGCTCTGCGACGTCGACTTCGGGCACGCCGCGCGCACGTTCGACCTCTACCCCGAGGCGCGCACCTATGCCGACTACCGGCGCATGCTCGACGCCGAGCCCGACCTCGACGCCGTGATCGTCGCCACCCCCGACCACACCCACGCGGTCATCGCGATGGAGGCGATGCGGCGGGGCAAGCACGTGTACTGCGAGAAGCCCCTCACCCGCACCGTGGCCGAGGCCCGCGCCCTGGCGACGATGGCCCGCGAGCAGGGCGTGGTCACCCAGATGGGGAACCAGGGACACGCCAACGACGGCACCCGGCTCATCCGCGAGTGGATCGAGGCCGGGGTGATCGGGACGGTGCGCGAGGTGCAGTACTGGACCAACCGCCCCATCTGGCCGCAGGCCATCGAGCGCCCCACCGAAGCCCATCACGCGCCGCCGGGACTCGACTGGGACCTGTTCCTGGGGCCGGCCCCCGAGCGGCCGTACCACCCCGCCTACCACCCGTTCCGCTGGCGCGGGTGGTGGGACTACGGCACCGGCGCCCTCGGCGACATCGCCTGCCACTCGATGGACGCCGCGTTCTGGGCCCTCCAGCTCGACCAGCCGACCCGCATCGTGGCCGAGACGACCCCCCTGTTCGCGGAGACGGCGCCGGCGGTGTCGCGCATCACCTACGACTTCCCGGCCCGCGGCGCCCGGCCGCCGGTGCGCTTCGTGTGGCGCGACGGCGCCCTCGCCCCGCCCCGGCCGCCGCAGCTCGCCCCCGGCGAGGAGCTGCCCGGCGGCAACAGCGGCCAGCTCTTCGTCGGCGAGGACGGCGTCATCGCCGCCAACATGTACGCCACCGAGCCGCGGCTGTTCCCGACCGAGCTTCACGAGGACGTGATGGCGAGCCCGCCGCCCGAGAAGTACCCGCGGTCGCCGGGGGTGTACCAGGAGTGGATCGACGCGTGCAAGGGCAAGGGCGAGGCCGGGTCGGGCTTCGCCGAACACTCCGGCCCCCTGACCGAGGTCTGCCTGCTGGGCAACCTCGCGGTCCGCACCGGCAAGGCCATCGACTGGGACGCCGGGAAGATGCAGGCGACGAACGTGCCCGAGGCCAACGCCTATCTCGACGAGCCCTACCGCGAGGGCTGGAGCCTCTGATGCGGTTCCACGATGCGTCCGCGGCTCCCCGTCCGCTCCGGGCCCCTGACCTGAAACAAGCGTGCGCCCCAGGTGCGTCTTCCTCGAACGGTCCGCACTTGGGCGGTCGTGCGACCGGTCCGCCGGCGGCCATCTGCGAGGAGAACGCCGCGATGCTCGACGAGCGCCTGCCCCGCAGGCCGCTGCCGCGCCGGCGGCGCTGACGGTGGCCTCCCGCTTCTTCTACGGCTGGGTCATCCTGCTCGTGGCGGGCCTGTGCTACGGGTTCGGGATGCCGCCGGTGTACTACAGTTGGGGCATCTTCGCGCCCCGAATAACCGCCGAGCTGGGCATCGATCGGGCCGCCGTCGGCGGGGTCTTCGGGCTGTTCAACACCCTGCACCAGTGCGTGGGCCTGCTCGTGGGGCTCGCCATCGCCCGCTTCGGGCTGCGGCGGGTGATGCCGGCCGGCTTCTGCGTCACCGCGGCGGGGCTCCTCGTGCTCGCCGGGGCCGACACCGCGCGGGCCTGCTACGTCGGCTTCTCGGTGCTGGGGGGCATCGGCGTCGGCTTCTCGACCACGGTGCCGGCCCAGACGCTGGGGCAGAACTGGTTCCTGCGGCGCCGCGCGCGGGTCATCGGGGCCATCTTCACGGTGGGTGGCCTCGTGGGCTGGCTCGTCTCGCGCTCGGACACGTGGGTCCTCGAGCGCTACGACTGGCGGACGGGCTGGGTGCTCATCGCCGGGCTCTCGGTAGTCCTCGGGCTCGTGGCGGCGTCGCTCGTGCGCGAGGGCCCCGAGGCGGTGGGCCAGCGCCTCGACGGCGAGGCCCCGGCTACGGGGAACGGGCCGGACGACGGCGAGGCCGAGCCGGCGGACCGTTGGACGGCGTGGCAGGCAGCGCGCACACCCCAGTTCGCCCTGATGCTCGTCTGCGGCGTCGCCTACGCGGTGCCCTGGAACACCGCGGTGGCCCACCTCACCCTGCACATGATCGATCGCGGTCACGCCGAGACAGTGGCCATCGGGTTCGTGGGGACGATGGCCCTCGTCAGCATCGCGGGGCGGCTCGCGGGGGCGGTGGGAGACTGGATCGCCCCGCAGCGCGCGCTCGCCGCGGCCCTCGTGCTCGAGGGGCTCGGGGCGGGGGCGCTGATCTTCGCCGGCAGCACCGTCGTCGCCTGGGCGGCCGTCTCCCTGCTCGGCATCGGCTTCGGGATGGCCTTCGTGAGCATTCCCGTCGTCTTCTCCCATTTCTTCGGCCGCCGCGCGTTCGCGGTGACGAGCGGCATCCGCACCACCTGCACCGGCATCTTCGGGGGCCTCGGGCCCTGGCTGGCGGGGGTCGCGTTCGACGCGACGGGCAGCTATGCGGTACCGTTCCTCGGCCTGCTCGTGCTCGGCTTGGCGGGGGGGGCGGCGGCCGGCGCGCTGCGGCGTCCGGACGCCCCCGATGAGGCTCGCGCGTCCGTGGACGGATGAGTATCCTTGTCCTCAATGAGTGACGACACCCGACTCTGCAAACGAACGCCGCGTCCCGTGAGTTGCGGATCCGGCCTGTCCCGGCGGGACTTTCTTCGCGTGTCGGGGGCCGCCGGCGCGCTCGCGGTCACCGAATCGGCATGTGCCGAGGGGGTGGCGGTTCCCGCTTCCGCGCGTCAGGAGACCTCGGCGCCGACGGACGACTTCCCGCTCGCGGAGGCGACGATCACGGATCTGCAGGCAGGCCTGGCTGGCGGCGAATGGACGGCGCGCGACATCGCCGAGGCCTATCTGCGACGCATCGAGGAGATCGACGGGAGCGGGCCGGCGCTGCGGTCGGTGCTCGAGACCAATCCCGACGCGCTCGCCATCGCCGATCGGCTCGATCGCGAGCGGCGGGAGGGGCGGCTGCGCGGTCCCTTGCACGGGATTCCCGTGCTGCTCAAGGACAACATCGACACCGCCGACCGCATGACCACGACGGCGGGCTCGCTGGCCCTGGCCGGCTGGATTCCGCCCGAGGACTCCGCGGTGGCGGCCCGGCTGCGCGAGGCGGGGGCGCTGTTGCTGGGCAAGGCCAACCTCAGCGAGTGGGCCAACTTCCGGTCGACGCGGTCGTCGAGCGGGTGGAGCGGACGGGGCGGCCAGTGCCGCAACCCCTACGTCCTCGACCGGAACCCGTGCGGATCGAGCTCGGGCTCGGGGGCGGCGGTGTCCGCCAACCTCGCCGCCGTGGCCATCGGCACCGAGACCGACGGCTCCATCGTCTGCCCGTCGTCGGCCAACGGCATCGTCGGTATCAAGCCCACGGTGGGGCTGGTCAGCCGGGCGGGGATCATTCCCATCTCCCACACCCAGGACACCGCCGGCCCGATGACCCGGACGGTGCGCGACGCGGCGCTGGTACTGGGGGTGCTGGCCGGCGCGGACCCGCGGGACCCCGCCTCGGGCGACAGCGGGCTGCGCGGCCTCGACGACTACACGCCGTTCCTCGACCCCGCCGGGCTGCGGGGCGTTCGTATCGGGGTGGCGCGGCACCTTCTCGGTTTCCACGACGGGGTCGACCGCCTAGTCGAGGAAGCCATCGAGGCGATGCGTGCGGCCGGGGCGGTCGTCGTCGACCCGGTGGAGCTGGGGACCGGCCCCGCCCGGGCGAGCCTGCAGATGGCCGAGGCCGAGGTGCTGTTCTACGAGTTCAAGGCGGGGTTGAACGCTTACCTTGCGGCTCGCGGCCCCGGCGCGCCGGCCCGCTCGCTGGCCGAGCTGATCGACTTCAACGAGCGCAACGCCGAGACCGAGATGCCGTTCTTCGGCCAGGAACGGTTCATCGCGGCCGAGGCGAAGGGGCCGCTGTCGGAGCCTGCGTACCTGGCCGCGCTGGCCGTCTCCCGCCGGCTCTCGCGGGCAGAGGGCATCGACCGGACGATGGACGAGCACGGGCTCGACGCCATCGTTGCCGCTACCGGGGGCCCGGCCTGGGTGACGGACCTCGTGAACGGGGACCACTTCGGCGGCAGCAGCTCGGGCTATCCCGCCGTGGCCGGCTATCCCAACGTCACGGTGCCGGCCGGCGCCGTGCACGGGCTGCCGGTGGGGGTGTCGTTCTTCGGCCGCGCGTGGAGCGAGCCGACCCTCATCCGCATCGCCTACGCGTTCGAGGAGACGACCCCGGCTCGCAGGGTCCCGCACTTCGAGCCGACCATCGCGTGACGGGTTGCGCGGGGCGTCGGCGCGGAAGGCGTGTTCGTTGGGCTTGCAACAAAGCTGCTTCGCGAAGGCGCGCACAAGATTCCAGGCTACAGTGCCGACGCCGGCCCGACCGCGCGTCGCGGCCGCAGCCGGTCTTGCGCCCATCCCGCGTTGACCGAGAGCATCCGGAGCGGTCGTAGGCGTCGCGCGCTCGCCGTTCATTCCCTCGTCTCATCTGCATCTTCACGGGTGGATCCTCGCCGGATACCGGGGGCGTGACCCGTCTGCTCTTCTGCCGGGTGTCGGTCCAGGCTCGCCCCATCCGGCAGAGATGCCTGTCGAAAAAAGCCGGTAGTCTCCTAAAAATGACAAATGTCAAGTATTTATTGCTTAGAGATCGCTATATGTATCCAAAATACTCTCGGCGGCCTGACAAGCGTGACAACAGTGCGGTAAGTCACTGCACCTGCAGGCCATTTCGACGTGGCGGTACCCCCAGAACGTCGCATCGGTGCGATTCGCGGTGTGCGCCCTGGCGGCGGCATCGCGGGGCTTCGCGTCGGGGGAGACCCGCCGGGATCCGGGTCTGCGCATCGTGGCGCTCGAAGGGGAAGACAGCGGGAGCACGTACGGGAAGTGGGCGAACATGCAACCGACGATGAGGAGAGAACATCGAAATGAGAATCAGGAAAAACGCGCAGCTATTGAGTGACACGGAATGGACGCGCTACTGCGAGGCAATCGTGGCGCTCAAGCACACCTTCGCGCCCAACTCCGCGGTCAGTGTCTACGACCAGTTCGTGGCGATGCACCAGTTCGCCGCCCGCGCCCACCGCACTTCCCGGTTCCTGCCTTGGCACCGGGAGTTCCTGCGCCGCTATGAGACCGCCTTGGCGTCGGTCGATCCGCGCGTCTCCCTTCCCTACTGGAACTGGGGGCTGGGCGCGAAGGAGGAGACCGAGGACCTGTTCCAGGATGGGCGCATGGGTCCCCGGCCGGAGGCTGGGGGCGCAGTGGCGTCCGGCTATTTCTCCGAAGACGGTCTGAACGGCTTGCAGTGGACCATCCATGCCAGCCTTCGCGTCGGAAACCGCACCGCGCTGCACCGCGGCGCCAAGGCGGAATTCGACACGTTGCCGGGGCGCGATCCGGTCTTGGCTCTGCTCAAGATGAACACCCACGAAGCACTCCGCCGGGGCGGACCCGGTCCGACGCGGGGGGAGACCCTCCGCGGCCTGGAGTCGCTGCACGGCACCGCGCATGTCTGGATCGGCGGCGACATGTCGAACCAGGCGACATCGCCCAACGATCCGATCTTCTTCATGCTCCACGCCCAGGTCGACCGCCTATGGGCGGTCTGGCAGAGCCAGCACCCCGACGTCGACTGGCCCGGTACGGACAATGACGCCATGTGGCCGTGGGACAACAGCGTCCTGGCCACCGCAGCCGAGGCCGTGGTTCCAAACCTGTCGTCGCTCGACATCGTCAGGCCGAGCGATGTGCTGGACACCGAGGCGCTGGGCTACGTCTATGATGGCCTCGACGCGCGGCGTGGGTATGGAGAGGTTGCCAACCAGACCCATGAGTGGTCGCGCGTCCACTTCGACTCCCGCTACCGCGAGCCCGCCGTGGTGGCCTGCCTCTCCACGTTCGCCGGATCGGACACCGCCGCGGTGCGCATCCAGAACGTCGGCAATGCCTGGGCCGAGTTCAAGGTCGAGGAGGAGCGGTCGCGCGATCGCGAGGTGGGGCACGTTCCGGAATCCATCGCGTGGCTGGTCGGTGAGGAGGGCCTGATTCACGACGCATCGGGCCGGGCGGTGGGCGAGATTGGCCGGATCCGAACAGGATACGGGCCCAGGGACCAAGTGGAGCAGGTTCCCCTGCGCGGCGAGTACGTGGGCGATCCGATCGTGATCGCCACGATCAGCTCCTACAACGGCGAGCATCCTTCCCACATCCGCGTGATCGACACTCCTTCAGGACCGTTTCTGCAGCTCGAGGAGTGGGCGTATCTCGACAAGCTCCACTACTGCGAGGACGTGAGCTACGTGGCGGTGACCGCGGGCCGCCACACGCTACGGGACGGCGCGACGTTGGAGGCGCACCGCCTCCGCATCAACCACGAGTGGTACGGCGCCCGATTCAACCGCGTATTCGACGGAGTTCCCGTGGTGCTCACCCAATGCATGTCGCTGGACGATCCGGATCCCGTCGTGACGCGGCAGCGGAACGTGACCACGGGGGGATTCGAGGTCCGCCTGCAGGAGGAGGAAAGCCGCGACGGGACGCACGTCCACGAGACGGTCGGCTACGTCGCGTTGCTGCGGACATGAGCGGCTGGCCGCGCTTCACCCAGGGCGGAATCCGGTCTCGAAGAGCAGCAACCGACGAAGGGCCGGGCGTTTGCCCCGTGGAGGAGGGCAGACGCCCGGCAGGTTGGTCGGACGACGGCCGGGAGCCGCCGTCTACTGGCCGCCCTCTTCCGCCGCCGCGCGCTCGTCGGCCCGCGCGCCGCCGAGCATCGCGTCCATCGAGTAGTTGCCCTCGTGGCAGGCGTACTCGAACATCGGCAGGTCGTTCCGCAGCATCGGCAGGTTCACCGTCCACGGCTCGGTCCAGGTGTTCGGGTCGTCCACCGTGTACTCGTACTCGAGGGTGTCGGCGTCGACGCGCGTGAACCGCTCGACTAGGCGCATCGTGGTGCTCGAGCCCCGCCAGTTGCGGTCGGTGTCGAAGTTGGTGGTCTCGACGACCAGGGTGTCGCCCTCCCAGCGCCCGACCGAGTTGCCCGACCACTGGGCGAGACGCTCGTCCGTGATGGCCGGCCGCCCGTCGATGGGAATGCTGCGGACCGTGTGCACCATCTCGGTCATCATCACGAGGTGGTCCGGGGTCTGGAAGATCTGCACGTTCTGGTTGTAGCCGCCCGGGGTGATCGGGGGGCCGGCGTTGAAGCCGGTCAGGCAGCGGTCGGCGTTGCTCAGGTCGGTGTAGGACGCGGGGGCGGTGTCGCTGAACGAGCCCCGGCCGGCCGCGGCCCGCGCCCGCCCCTCGTCGGTCGCCGCCGGCATCCGGCCGTTCGGCGGGTCGATGATGAGCGACGTGCGGCGGGTGCCGACGACGTTCGTGCCCCGGTCCATCCAGAAGTTGTTGTAGCCGCCCACGTTGCCGCCGGCCTCGGTGCGCCGGGCGTCCGCGTTCCAGGCATCGATGTCGCGTTGGACGGCGGCCTGCTCGCGCTGCACCGCCTCTTCCTCGGTCAGGAACGCCTTGTCGCCCAGGTCCTCCGGGCGCTGAAGCGGGGTGATGGTCCTGAAGTCCCAGACCCCCTGCAGGTCCGGCGCGCCCCAACCGGTCCTCGGCGCATCCTGGGCCTGCGCCGGCGACGCCAGCCCCGCCAGCGCGATCGTCACGATCGCCGCCACCGCTATCGAACGTCCAACTCTCATCGCAAGACCTCCAGAATCGGGAATCACGTCAGCCCGCTAAGATACCACGAGCCGCGCCCGCGACGCGCATGTTTCGCCACCAGCCCGCAGCCCTCCCGGTGGATTCCTCGACCCAACCCTTGCACTTCGACAAGAGGGCGGGGTATGCTCGGTTCATGTCGAAGTGCAAAGGGAAGGTCTCTCGCTGCTGATCGTCGGTGCGTTCTCCGCGGTGGTCCATTCGCACCACGAATCATGGATGCCAGGCGATCAAGGCGGTGTCGGGGCGTGAGCCCGACGCGGGAAACGGAATAGAGGACGCCATGCTGGGAGACCTGCTGTTTCGACTGCGGACGCTCGTTCGCCGCGGCCGCGTCGAGGACGATCTGGACGACGAGCTGCGCTTCCATCTCGAGCGCGCGGTCGAGCAGCACGTGGCGCGCGGTCTGTCGCCGAGGGAGGCGCGCCGTCGGGCGCGGCTCGCCTTCGGTCCGATCGACGCCGTCAAGGACGACTGCCGGCAGAGCTGGGGAATCCGGCAGCTCGACATCCTGCGCCGCGACCTGGACAGCGCGCTGCGGTTGATCCGGAAGCATCCGGTGTTGTCGGCCATCGCGGCCGTCTCGCTCGCGATCGGGATCGGTCTCAACGCCGCGCTCTTCGCGTTGGTGGACGCCACCTTGCTGCGGCGGCTTCCGGTCGAACGCCCGGGGCAGCTCGTCGACGTCTATGCCAGCGTAACGGACGGCTTCGCCTGGCACGGGAGCTCTCATCCGGACTACCTGGACCTGCGCGACGGCGCCCGCGCGCTCACCGGCCTGATGGGCTACGCGCCGGCGATGGCCGCGGTCCGCAGCGGTGACGAGTCGCGGATGACGCCCGGCGAGGTGGTGACGGGCAACTACTTTCGAGTGCTCGGCGTGCCGGTCGCACTCGGCCGCGCGTTGGCGCCGGACGACGACCGCCCGGGGGCGGCGCCCGTCGTGGTGATCTCGGCGGCGCTCTGGTCCTCTGCGTTCGGCGCCGATCCGGGCGCCGTGGGACGGGCGCTCCGGATCGGCGGCAGGCCGTACACCATCGTGGGGGTGGCGTCCTTCCAGGGCATGAACGCGCCGATGCTGACGTCCGACTTCTGGTTGCCCATGGCCAGGGTCGACGACGTGCAGCCGGTCGTGCCGCAGAGCACCCGGCGGTCGCCCGGCGCCACGCCGCTCGAACGCCGCGGCACCCGCTGGATGTTGCTGAAGGGACGGCTCCGGGAGGGCGAGAGCGCGGGCACCGCCGCCGCCGACCTGAACCGCGTGATGGGGGCCCTCGAAGCGGCTCATCCCGGGTCGAACGAGGGAGTCCGCGTGACCGTCGTCCCGACCGGCGACGTGGCGACCCACCCGATGGTCGAGGGTCGCCTTCGCGCGGGCGCGGTCAGTCTGCTCGTGCTGATGGGGCTCGTGCTGCTGATCGTCTGCGCGAACGTCGCGGGACTGCTGTTGGAGCGGGCATCCGCCCGGCGGCGCGAGATCGGATTGCGCCTCGCGCTGGGGGCGACCCGGGCGCGGCTGGTGCGGCAACTCCTGGTGGAGAGCGCGGTGCTGTCGCTGCTCGGCGCCGCGGGGGGCGTGGCCCTCGCTTGGGGGCTTCTCCAGGGGCTCGGCGCGGTTCGTGCGCCGCTGCTGGTGCCCGTCGCCCTCGATCTGTCGTTGAACGGCCGGGTGTTGGGGGTGTCGGTGGCGGTGGCGCTGGGGGCGGGGGTCGCGGCCGGCCTGATGCCGGCGTGGACCGGCACGCGGTCGAGCGTGCTGGGCGGTCTGGCGGTGGGCGCGCAGGCCTGGTCGATCGGGGGTGGGCGGTGGATCTCGCGGGGGGCGCTGGTGACGGTCCAGATCGCCGTCAGCCTCGTGCTCCTCGTCATGGCCGGGCTTCTGGCGCGGAACCTGGCCGTCGCCGGCCGGGCCGATCCCGGCTTCTCGCCCGAGTCGGTCGCCGCGGTCACCGTCGGGCTGGGCCTCGTCGGTTACGGCGACGACGAGGCGGCGCGGTTCCTCGAGCGTGCTCGCGATCGGGTGCGGGCGCTGCCCGGCGTGCACGCGGTCGCCCGAGCGAGTCGCGCCCCGCTGTCCGTCAACTACATGCGCGTCGGGGTCGCGCCTGCGGAGTGGACGGAACCCGACGCGACGTTGGTACCGGTCGAGATGACCACCATCGGCTCCGGGTACTTCGATGCGCTGGGTGTTCCGGTGCTCGCGGGGCGTCGATTCGACGACGCCGTCGACACGCCGGGCTCGCCGCCGGTCGCCATCGTGAACGAGGCGTTCGCGGGACGGTTCTGGCCGGAGGGGAGCGCCGTCGGGCGGCGGATCCGCAGCGGGCTGGGCGAGTCGGCGATCGAGATCGTCGGCGTCGTCCGTGACTACAAGGTCCGGTCGCTGCAGGAGCCGCCCACGCCGTACGTCCACTTCCCGAAGTCTCAGCGGTCCAGTGTCAACGTGTCCGCCACCGTGCTTCTGGCGCGCACCTGGGGCGATGCCGATGCCCTGGCCGTCGCCATGCAGCGCGAGCTGCGGCGGATCGATCCCGACGTGGTCTTCTGGCAGGGCCTGACGCTGCGCGACAACGTCGCGACGCAGCTGTTGCCGCTGCGGCTGCTCTCGGCGATGCTCGGGGCGGCGGGCGTGGTGGCGGTGTGGCTGGCCGCGCTGGGCCTCTACGGCGTGATCGCGCACGCGGTAGCGCGGCGGACCCGGGAGATCGGGATCCGGATGGCGCTGGGGGCGGCGCCCCGCGATGTGCTGGAACTCGTCGTCCGGCAGGGCGCCGTCCTGGTGGGGCTCGGCGCCGCGGTGGGCCTGGCCTTGGCGTTCGCGGCGGCCCGCGCCACCGCCGGCGTGCTGTTCGGCATCGACGCGGCGGACCCGCTGGCCTGGGGCGGGGCGGTCGTCACCCTGGTCGCGGTCGGCGGGCTGGCCCACGTCCTTCCGGCGCGGCGGGCCGTGCGGGTGGCCCCGGCGGCGGCGTTGCGGGTGGAGTGAGACTGCCCGCGAGGTCTGACACGAGGAGCGGGCCCGGCTTGCCGCTTCTCGGCGGCGCGCGCCACGCAGCCCGCCATCGCGGGCGAGGAGTCGACGTGCACCAGTCGAGCGGTCGTTCTGCTGCGAGGCCCGGTTCGTCCTGGTGGCTGTGCCTGCTGGCCGCCCTCTGCGCCGCCACGGTCGCCGCCGCATCCGTCAATCGGCAGGACGACGAATCCGACGTCCGCCTCGTCGTGCTCGAGGCGATCGAGCTCATGGGCGAGGACCTGCAGACCGTTTCCGGAGACTATCGTGCGCTGGTGACGAGCGAGGCCCGGGAGTTCGACGGCGGCGGCGAGGTTGCGGAGGAGACTCGCGTGGAGTGGGAGTCGGTTCCAATCGACGGCGGCAGGTTCCGACGGCGACTCGCCATCGACAGCCGGCCCTTGACCGAGGCGGAGCGCGCCCGCGAGAGCGAGCGTGAGGCGGCGTTCCGAACCCGGCTCCGTCGATTGCGGACCGGCGAGATCGAGCCGGAAGAGAACGAGAATGCAATCGTCTTCGACGAAGAGCTCGTCGCCCGCTACGACCTGACCCTCGATGCCGAGGAACGGCTGCGCCGCCGGCCGAGCCATCGCATCGCGTTCGCGCCGCGCGACGGCGATCTGCCGGTGCGACGAGGGATGGACCGCGCCCTCAACCGGTTGCGCGGCCGGATCTGGATCGACCGGGAGACGCGCGAGGTGGCCCGCGTGGAGTTCGAGCTGATGGACCGCGTGCGCCTGTGGTGGGGGGTGATCGGCACCATCCATCACGTCCGCGGCTCCTTCGACCGCGGACCGGTGCTGGACGGCTCCTGGGGGATTCTCCAGAACGAGATCTACACCGACATCCGTGTCCTGTTCAGCCGGTCGCGGCAGGCGTCGATTCAGCGGTGGCGCGACTACGCGTGGGCAGAGACGCACGCGGCGGGATCGGCATCCGACGGCGGGAACCCGCACGTCGACGATGTCGTTGCGCGATGAGGCGGTGGACCCGTTTCGCTCAGGGCGTGACCCAGATCGGCGACGACCAGGCCCGCTCCTGGATGGTGGCCGGCAGGTCCGGCCGGGGCTCGACGCCGGCGCGAATCGCTTCCCACGTCGACCAGCGGCACGACGGGTTCTCGAGCACCCGCACGTAGTAGATCGCCCGTTGCGCCGGGTCGAAGCCGGGGTCCGTCCACAGCGTGCGCAGCTCGGCCGCCCCCGCGTCCTCGCTGAAGCCGCAGTCGGCGAGGTCAACGCTCGCGCCGTTGTCGGGGCAGCGGTGCGTGTCCGGGTCCACCGCGAGGCCGTCCGAGCAGGCGACGTCGTAGACCCGCTCGCGGGCCTCGCCGCCGTCCACCCAGCCCTTGACGACCTGCAGCCGCTGGAGCGGCGTGCTCGACGAGTCGCGGCTCGCCCAGACCAGGAAGCGGGGCACGCGGTCTCCCGGGGCCGCGAGCTCGCCGCCCATGGCGACGCCGCTGGCGTAGGCCTCGGCCACCAGGTCGGGTTTGTCCGCGAGGTCGTCCGGGTAGTCGTAGCCGGCGAAGAACCGCACCCGCATGCGCGGCCCGGTGGTGGCGAAGGTCTCCTTGCGGCGGAACGCGTCGAAGATGGCGTCGCGGGTGTTCTCTTCCGCCCACACCCCGGTCAGCCCCGACGCGCCGCGCAACGACCCCAGTGGTGATTCGCTGTAGAGCCGGCCGTCCGCCCGCGGCGGGTCGAAGGGAATCGACGAGCCCACCTGGGGGGCGCCGCCGGCGGTGAAGAAGTCCGACTCGCTGCCCGGGCCGGCGCCGGCGTGGTTGTCGGTGGCCCCGACGAGGCCGAAGCGGAACGGGTTGAAGCCGCTCTCCTCCTCGAGGCGCAGGCCGTTCAGGTAGGCCTGGCGCACGTAGCTGCCGTCGGGCTGGCTCGGGGTGGTGCCGCCGCCGATGCGGTACGACCAGATCTCGAAATCGGCCCACTCGTCGTTGGGCGAGAGGGCGGGATGGGTGTCGGAGGTGCCCTTGGTCTGGGTGATCTCGACCAGCGGCTCGTTGCGGTTCCGGGTCTCCGCGTAGGCGGCGTCGAGGGGGTCGCCGGCGTAGGTCGCGAGCCGGAACATCAGGCCGTTCGAGCCGTTCGAGTTGTGGGGGATGGCGAGGGCCTCGATGCCCGCCTCGCGGTTGCGGTCCATCCACGCCCACAGCTCCTCGGGGTTGAACGAGTCGAGGCGGCTGAACGGCAGCTCGGGCACCGCGCTGCCGCGGAAGATCACGTTGCGGTGCAGGTTCTGGTTCTCGGGGCTGCCCGTGAACTCGTACCCGACGAAGGTCGTGAAGCGGCCCGGCTCGTTGTGGCGCTCGGCCGCCTCGACGGTTTCGCGCCACGCCGAGCGCACCACGTCGGGGTCGTGCGGCGGCTCGCTCAGGCCGAGGGTGTAGGCGCGGATGTCGCGCCGCGCCCGGCCGCGCGCGTCGCCGGTCAGGGCCCCGGTGACGAAGCCGGTCACCAAGTCGGCCACGGGGTGCGACACGTCCTGCTCGGGGTCCATGACCGCCGGCAGCATGCCGAGGAAGCTGGCGTGGTCGGTGACCGCGTAGAAGTCGAGCGGCGCGTCGAGCTGGACCTCGAACCCGGCGGGGTGGGTCAGGGCCCCGCCCTTGGCGTAGCGGTAGGCGTCGTCGGGGGTGGCGCGGGTGCCGTTGAGGAACGCGTCGTAGGAGAAGTTGGTGTGGGTGTGGAGGTCGCCGAAGTAGGCGTTGCGCAGGGGGTTCGGCGCGGCCGACCCGGCCTCGGCGCCGGCGTCCTGCGACGCCTGCACCGCCGCGCCGCCGTCGCCGGCGCAGCCCGCGGCCGCGAGGCCGAGCAGCGCGGCGGCTCCGACCGCGGCAGCGCCGTGCCACCCGGGCGTGAGCGAGTCTCCGGCACGACGCATATGACGTGGCATGATACCTCCCTGGCCCGGGCGCGCCGCCTCGCGGCTCCGCTGCCCCGCCCGGCTCATCCTACCGCAGTCTCCTGTCGTCGGTCGGGCTCCAGGCGGCGATTGCCGGGCTACCGTATCGGCGGCACCATCGACAGCACTCTCTCCAGGAACCAGTAGGCGGAAACGGCGCCCATGACGACTATCGGCGCCTGCACGGCGGCGGCCGGCAGCGGCACCCGACCGACCCGGAGCCCGTACAGCAGGGTCAGGAGGACGCCGACGACCATGAGCTGGCCGATCTCGACCCCCACGTTGAACAGCAGGAGGGCCATCGCCCGCGCCTGCTCGGGCAGCCCGATGTCGGCCAGGGCCCCCGCGAAGCCGAATCCGTGCAGCAGTCCGAACCCGAAGGCGATCGCCCATGGCGACCGCGCGAGGGACGAACCCTCGCCGCCTGACCCCGCGGTGCCGCCGGCACCATCGGCTCCACCCGCATCAGCGGCTCCGCCGGCACCGGCGGCACGGCCCGCCCCGCGCGCCAGCTCGACCGCGAGATAGAGGATGCTCAGCGCAATGACCGCCTCGACCGGCCGCTGCGAGAGGGTCAGCACGCCGAGCGTCGACAGGGCGAGGGTGATGCTGTGCGCGGCCGTGAACGCCGTCACCACCTGCACGAGCTGCAGCGGCCGGCGCACGAGGAACATCAGGCCGACGACGAACAGGATGTGGTCGAACCCGAAGAGCAGGTGCTCGACCCCGAGCCGGAGGTACGCGGGCACCGCCATCCCGCCCCCCGCCTCGGGCGACACCGCGACGCGCGGCGCCTCCGGCCGCAGGAGGTGGTCGACCGACGCGCCGCCGGCGAAGCGCACCCGCAGGAGGACGTCGGTGAGGGTGCGGGGCAGGCCCGCGATCTCGATCGGCGCGGCCCCCAGCCCCTCGGCACCGCAGTCGATGGTCCAGCGCTCGAGCAGCGCCGCCGCGGTCAGCTCGGGCAGGGTCCGGCCGCTCTCGCGGCACTGGGCCGGAAAAGCGGGCCGGAGCGGTAGCCGGCGCACCACCCCCGGCTCGGCGTCGGCCAGCACCGGCTGCTTCCAGAGCACGTCGAAGCGCCCTGCCGACACCTCGGTCAGCTCGAGGTAGGCGGGCCGCACCTCGTGGGCCGCGAGCACGGACGGGAGCGCGGCGGCGCCCAGCAGCGCCAGCACCCAGCCCCGCAATCGGCGTCCCCGCGTCGGATGGTTCGCCATGGTCATCGCGGCTCCGGCTCCCCGCCGCGCCGCCGCTCCCCTTCGGTCTCCACAGGGTCCGGCACCCGGATCTCGTAGCGTTCGCGGAGCGTCTGCAACGCGGCCTCGTGCCGGTCGCGCCGGCGGCTCTCCAGCAGATCCTCCGCCACCCGGTCCCGAACCTCGTCGAGGGCCGGCAGCCGCGGCTCGGCACGGCCGATGACCTCGACCAGGTGGAGGCCGTGCGCCGACTCGACCGGCCCCTGCCACGTGCCCGCCGCCAGAGAGGGCAGAGCCGTCGCGAACCCGCCGCCGAACAGCTCCGCGATCTCCTGGTCGGTCCGGTCGGCGTACTCGCGGAGCAGCGGGAAGGCGTCGCCGAGCTGCCGCCACGCTTCGCCGCCGCCCGCACGCAACTCGCCGAGCAGGGCGATTGCCTCGCGCGCCGGGTCGCCCCGCTGCTCGCGGCTCAGGAAGACGTGTCGGAACGTGGTGCGGCGCGGCTCGCGGTACCGCTCGGCGTGGTCCGCGTAGTACGTCTCGATGTCGCCGGCCTCGGCCGCCCCTGTCGGCGGTGCCCCTGCACTGTCCTCCAGCAGGAACGTCATCTTCTGTGCGAGCCGGCGGCGGATGATGGCGTCGCCCCGGTCGAGGCCCCGCCGGCGCGCCTCGCGGTAGAGGATCTCCTCGCGCACGGCCTCGTCGATCAGCCCTTCGAGCTCCCGCCACGTCGGCGGCCGTCCCCACTGCGCCGCCCAACGCTCGCGGATGGCCCCGATCTGCTCGTCCGTCACCGTGACGACGCGGTTCGCCCCCGCGTCGTCCAGCCACCGGTCGACGGCGAACACGGCCGCGCCGAGCAGGAGGAACACCGCGAGCGGCGATCGGCCGAGGATCGAGGTCATGGGCGAGGACGGTGCGCGGGTTCTTCGTCCACTGGATCCTGATCGCTCGGAACGTCGCCGAGCAGCGAGCTGAGACCGGGCTCGGGAGCCGCCTCGGGCGGCGTGTCCAGAATGGAGCCCAGAGCCTCGGCATCTTCGGGATTCAGCCATCGACGCGCTCCGCGCGCCAGCAGCGCGTCGAAACCCCTGTCCACCTCGTCGGTGGCGCGAACGTAGACCGATACGAACCGATGCCGGTCGAGTTGCTCGACGGCGCCGGTCCAGGTCCCGCCCTTCTCGAACTCGGCGCTGACGACCAGCGCGGCATCCGCCAGCGCATAGATGAGCTTGTTGCGCTGCATCGCGTGCCCGACGACGAAGCCGGCGGCGGGGTCGTACGGGCTAATCAGGACCAGTCGGCCGTCCATAAGCGCGTTGCGGTGCTCCCGGCGCGTGGCGGCGCGCTCCAGGCCGTCGGCCAGCACGCAAGCCACCGTCCCGCCAGCGTCCAGCGCGCCGCGCATCGCGGCCTGATCGATGCCGCGGGCGCCCCCCGAAACCAGCGTGCGCCGCGCCCCCGCGGCCAGTTGTCCGACGCCCTCCGTGTAGGCGACCAGGGCGTCGTCGACTTTCCTGGAGCCCACGACGGCCAGCCCCCCGGTGTCGAGGTCCTCGCGGCTCCCGCAACCGTACAGTACCGGTGGAGCCTGTTCACGCAGGCGTTTCTTCAGCCGTCGCGGGTACTCGGGATCCGCGCGGCTGGTGACCCAGAGTGCGCGCGTCCGCCAGCGCTCCAGCGCCTGGCTGAGGAGGAAGCCCCGGTCGAGGAGGCGGGCGAGCCGCTCGGCGTCCAGGTCGAGCCGGCACTCCTCGATCAACGCCCCCGCGCCGTCGCCCAGCAGATCGGCGGGCTGGCGCCGCAAGTCGCGGAGCCGGCTGGCGAGGCGGTTGTACTCGCCGGGCGCCAGAGGCTTGGGCGACGAGCGTCGTTCCCGACCAATGATCAAGGGGGCCGTCAGCAGCAGAATCGCCCGCGTGTTCAAAGAGGGGGCGTCGTTCATGACCGGCCTCCCGCGTTGGCGAGGGCCAACGGCCACACCGGGCCGCATCCCCGCCGGCGCAGCTCCCACGCGGCGACGGTGAAGGTCCATCGGGAGTCCACGACGTCGTCGACCAGCAGCACGGGTCCGTTCAGGATGGCGTCTTCGGCGACGGCCAGCGAACCGACGACGTTGCGGGCCTGGCGGTCGCTGTTCTCCATCGTCTTCTGTTCGGGCCGACCGCCCGTCTTCGTCAGCACGAGGCTGAACGGCAGGTCCAGCGCATCGGCGAGACGGCGGGCAAAGTCGGGCACGAGATGCGGATGCCGCAACGAAGGAACGGCGTCGACCCAGGCGGGCGGCGGGTCCGGGCGCCACTCGCGCACCAACGCCGCGCACCGCTGACCAGCTCGTTCGCGAACCGTCCGTCGTGCAGCTTACCAACTGTCCCCAGCCCGCGTCGTTCCAGGCGCAGAGCACCCTTCCCGGCTGCGGTGTTCCGGGTCGATGGCTGCGCCCGGAGGCCGTTGCCGCCGGGGTTCGACCGGCAGGCCCGAACCGCGCAGGAAGGTGACCGCCTCGTCCACGATCGACCTGCCGGCGTCCGGATCCATTGGGCGACCGTTTCCGAGCGGCCGCTGCAGGGGCCGGCGGATCCGGCGGCGTTGTGTTACGTTGAGTACATGGTCCCGTCGGCCGCCGGCCCCGACGTCGTTCGCCTGCCGGTCAGCGAGCCGGCGCCCGCCGGCGGCCCCGATGCCCCGGTGCGGATCGAGGTCGCCATGCCCCGCGGGCTCTTCGACCGGCTGACCGACCACGATGACGCGCCCCGCTGCCGGTACGACGAGCACACGGGGCTCGCCGAGTTCGTGGCCGAGCCGGGCTTCGCGCACGAAGGCCCGGCCTCGCGAATCGCCGAGCTGTTCGCACGCATCACCGACGCGCTCGCCGACCGGGGCCGCGAGGTTTCGTGGACGCCGGCCGGCGCCCTTCGCCTGATCAGCGACGACGGCGCCTTCGAGGCCGACGCCAGCCTCTATCTCGACCCCGAGGCGGAACGGGCCGTCCGGCGGGTCGACGGGTACCTCGACGTCAGGGCGGGCCTGCCGCCGCCCGATCTCGTCGTCGAGATCGACCGCAGCCGCCGGTCGGGCTACAAGCTCGCCCCCTACTTCCGGATGGGCGTCAAAGAGGCCTGGACGTCGCATCGGAGGGACGGCGTCGACATCTGGACACCCGATGCGGATGTCGCCGAGGGCTTCCGGTCGGTCCCGGCCAGCGCCATCCTCCCGGGGCTGACCGCCGCCGACCTCGCCCCCCTCTGCACCCGCGGCGACCCGCGAGAGCAGGCCCGGCATTCCCGGTGTCTCGCCCGCCGCGTCGCCGAGCGAATGCTCGGTGCCTCCGGCCCCTGACGGCCGGCGCGACCCGCCGGCGAGCGTCACCGCGCGACCCTTGATGAAGCAGCTCGCGATCTCGGTGTCCTCCCCGCCGCTGGAGCAGCACGCCGCGGGCCGCTTCCAGCGCCCGACCGGCGCGGCCCATCTGCCGATAGCAGGCCACGACGGATGGGCATGCGGCCAGCGTACCGCAGGGCTGTCGCTTGGCGCGCTCTGAGAGTGATGAGCGGGGGTGGAGGACTTGGCGGCGTGCCCGGCGGCGCTTGCGGCGAATGTGTCATTCCGCGACAATGGCCCCGCGGGGTGGGGGATGCGCTGCCGTCGGCGGGCAGGTCCAATGGGGCGGGCGCGACCGAACCCCGAGCACGCCTCCGGCAGGATCGCGACTCGCTGGGAACACGCGATGACGCAAGCAACCACTGCGGAAGCCACGTCCCAGGATGCGCTGAACGCTGTCCTGGGCGCCGCCATGCCGTCTCAGGGCTGCTGGAGCGACGAGCACTACCTGTGGCTCACGGATCGCACCCGCCGCCTCATCGAGTTCACGGACGGTCGCGTCGAAGTACTGCCCATGCCGACCGAAAGGCACCAGATCATCCTGCTGTTCCTCTATCGGCTGTTCTACTCCCACCTGCGGGAGCCACCTCGTGACGGCGTCGTCGTGACCTCCGGTCTGCGGATGCGCGTGCGCGAGGGCAAGTTCCGCGAGCCCGACCTGCTGCTGCTCCGCGATCGGTCCGATTCCCGCCGTCAGAACCGGTTCTGGCTCGGCGCCGACCTGGTGGTGGAGATCGTCAGCCCGGACGATCCCGCCCGCGACCTCGTGGTGAAGCGCGCCGACTACGCGGAGGCGTCCGTTCCCGAGTACTGGATCGTCGATCCCGAAGGCGAAACGGTGACCGTGCTCACGCTCGCCGGCAACGCCTATGTCGAGCACGGCGTCTTCGCTCGTGGAGGCACGGCGACGTCGGCCCTGCTGGACGGGGTCGCCGTCGACGTCACCTCGCTGTTCGACGAGGCCGGGAGCGGGCAGCCCGCATCCTAGACCAAACGACCGCCGTGAACTGCCGTCGGCGAGACGCAGTCGCGGTCCTACTGCCCACTCACACCGGTTGTCGCGGCTCCCCGGCGAAGGTGCCGGTCGGCCCAGTTCAGCATCTCCGCCACCGCGTGCAGCACCGACTCGCGCGCGATGTAGCCGTGCGACTCGTTCGGCAGGGTCACGTAGCGCACGGTGCCGCCGTGGCCCTTGAGGGCCATGTACATGCGCGCCGACTGAATCGGGAACGTGCCCGAGTTGTTGTCGATCTCGCCGTGGATGAGCAGTATCGGCTCGTCGAGCTTGTCGGCGTGGAAGAACGGCGACATCGCGGCGTAGATGTCGGTCGCCTCCCAGAAGGTGCGGCGCTCGTTCTGGAAGCCGAACGGGGTCAGCGAGCGGTTGTAGGCGCCGCTGCGGGCGATGCCCATCTGGAAGATGTCGGAGTGGGCGAGGAGGTTGGCGGTCATGAACGCGCCGTAGCTGTGGCCGCCGATGCCGATGTTGTCGCGGTCGGTCACCCCCAGCGCGACGGCGGTGTCCACGGCGGCCTGGGCGCTCGCCACGAGCTGGTCGACGTAGGTGTCGTTGGCGGTCTCACCGGCGCCGATGATGGGCATCGTCGGGCCGTCGAAGACGGCGTAGCCCTGGGTCAGGAACAGCAGGTGCGAGGCGCCGCGGATGGCCGTGAAGCGGTTGTCCGAGCCGGTGACCTGGCCGGCGAGGCGGGGGTCGACGTACTCGCGGGGGTAGGCCCACACGAGCATGGGGACGCGGTCGCCGTCCTGGTAGCCGGGCGGCAGGTAGAGGGTGCCCGAGAGCTGCACGCCGTCGGCGCGCTCGTAGGTGATGAGGTCCTTGGAGATGCCGGCCAGTTGCGGGGCCGGGTTCTCGAACGCGGTGAGCGGCTGCACGGTGTCGGCGGCGAGGTCCCGGACCATGTAGTTGGGCGGCTCGGTGCGGGTCTCGCGCCGGGTGAGCACGAGGTTGCCGTCGTCCGACAGCGGGGCCAGCGCGACCTCGTAGGCGTCACCGGTGCTTCGGAACAGGCGCTCGCTCTCGAGGGTGGCCAAGTCGAGCCGGTCGAGGAACGGGCGGTCGCCGTCGGGCGATGCGCCGTTGCCGACCAGGTGGATGGCGCCGCCGGCCTCGCGGATGACCGCGCCGCCGGGTCGCCGGACGGCGAGGGGGCGGCCTGCGTCGGCGTAGCGGTCCTCGGTGCTGCGGTCCCAGAGGGTGCGCCGCCCGCCGTCGGCGTCGAGCAGCGTGGTGCGCGTCCACCGGGTGGGTCGGTCGTTCTCGGTCAGCAGCGCGGTGCCGTTCGCGGTCCACGAGATGCCGCTGAAGCGGAACTCGGTGCGGGCGATCTCCGACGGCTCGCCGTCGAACGGCGCGGCATGCGCGAGCACGCGGTCGCGGTAGGGAACCTCGGCGCGGGGGTCGCCCCCGTCCTCGGCCTCGACCCAGACGAGGGTGGCGGGCCGGGTGGGGTCCCACGTGAAGCGGCGCGGCCCGGTGGGGACGCCGCCGATGGGCACGGCGTCGGCGAGGGGCAGTCGCGCGACGGAGGCCACGATCTCGCCGCTGCGGTTCCGCACCGTCACGTCCTTGGGGAAGCTGCTGGCCCGGACGAGCCACGAGAAAGGCCGCTCGACCTCGACCGTCAGCAGGTGCTCGCCGCTCGGCGAGGCGCTGACCTGCTGATAGAGGCCGGGCTGGCCGACCGCGGTGCGCCTGCCGGTGGCGAGGTCGATGGTGCCGATCTGGCTCGTAAAGTAGTACTCGAACAGCGCCTCGTCGTGGGCGTTCTGCAACAGATCCTGAAACGTCCGGATCGGCGCGGCGCCGCCCTGGTGCTCCTGGATGTTCGGGCCCGCCGGCGACTCGGGCGCGGCGGGGGGCGCCCCCCGGGCGGAGGCCTTGAACCGGCACAGGACGGTCGACCCCTCGTCGAGCCAGTCGCACGGGTTGCCCCAGGCGGCGTTGATCGATGCGTCGCTGATGGGGCGGGGCTGCCCCGTCGCGACATCCATGACCCACGCCTCGATGCCGTTGTAGCGGGTGAGGGTGAACAGCAGGTACGAGCCGTCGGGCGAGTACTCGAAGTCGCCGAGCGAGGTCTCTCGCGGCGCGTCGAACGCGTGCTCCGTGCCGTCGTCGATCCGCTTCACGGTGACGCGGTTCACGCCGCCGGAGGTGTGCGGGCCGTTGGTCCGCGGGTTGAGCCGGTAGCCGGCGATGCGGAGCATGGGGCGCGAGACCTCGGCGATCGACGGCATCGCCGGCCGCGCGAGCAGGGCCACGGTGTCGCGGCTCGGGCTGACGAGGAGCTGCGGCGTAGGCGGGGCGTCGAGGATGTCGACGATCTCCGCCGGCGGGGTCAGGTAGCCGGTCGCCTCCTGCGCGAGGCCGGATGCGGCGGGGCCGAGGGTCAGGGTTGCGAGCAGGGCCGCCGCCGCCCGTCGGGCCGCGGGGTACGGGAATCCGGGCGTTGCGATTCGATGCATGGCTGCCTTCCAGGTTGCTGGCTCGACGTTCGCCGGGCCATCGTACGCCAGTCGTGTGCGAGAAGCCAGCACGGCGAAACCTCGGCCGGTTCCCGCGACCCGGGGAGATTTCGGGGTACGGTTGTCGCATGTTCTCCGGCCGCGTGCCCGCCCTCCGGGCCAATCGCGTCGCGGGCGAGCTCGCCCGCCTTCGGTTCGAGGGCCGGTCCCTCGTCGATCTGACCACGTCGAACCCCACCCGGGTCGAGCTGCCGTATCCCCCCGATCTGCTCGCTCCCCTCGCCGCGCCGGACGCCCTCGCCTACGACCCGGCCCCATTCGGGCTGCCCGCCGCGCGCGAGGCGGTGGCCGCCCAGCTTGCCGGGCGGGGCGTCCCGGTCCATCCCGACCGGGTCGTCCTCACCGCCAGCACCAGCGAGGCGTACGGTCTGCTGTTCAAGCTGCTGTGCGATCCGGGAGACGCGGTGCTCGTCCCCCAGCCGAGCTATCCGCTCTTCGAGCACCTGACCCGCCTGGACGGAGTCGCGGCGCGGTCCTACCGGCTGGAGTATCACGGCCGGTGGCAGGTCGACGTCGACGGTCTGGCCGCGATGGTCGACGCCCGGACCCGGGCGGTGCTGCTCGTGAGCCCCAACAACCCGACCGGTTCGTTCGTGCGGGGGGACGAGCTGGCCGCGGTCCGCGAGATCGCGTTGCGGCACGAGCTGGCGATCATCTGCGACGAGGTGTTCGCGGGCTACCCCATGGAGGACGCGGAAGCGGGCCGGTCCGGGGCGCTGGTCGCCGACACCGAGGCGTTGACCTTCACCTTGGGCGGCTTGTCGAAGTCGGCGGGGCTGCCGCAGCTCAAGCTGGGGTGGATCCTGATGGGCGGGCCGCGCGGGCTGGTGGTCCCCGCCCGCGATCGGCTCGAGCTGGTCTGCGACACTTATCTCTCGGTGGCGACGCCGGTGCAACTCGCGGCGGGCGTCCTGCTCGAGCGGTCGCGTCCAGTGGCGGACGCGATTCTCGATCGGGTGCGGGCCAATTACGCGGCCCTGCGCCGGCTCGCCGAGCGCTTTCCCGCGTGCCGCGTCCTGCCCACCGAGGGGGGATGGTACGCTGTGGTGCAGGTGCCGGCGACCCGATCCGAGGAGGCCCTGGTGGTCGGGCTGCTGCGGCGCGACGGGGTCTTCGTGCATCCGGGCTACTTCTTCGATTTCGCGCGCGAGGCGTTCCTCGTGCTCAGCCTGTTGCCGCCGGTCGACGCATTCGCCGGTGCGGCGACCCGGGTCCTGGCCAGAGCCTCCCGCGATCCCGGGTCATCGGCATGAAGCTGCCCACTGCAGCCACGCGCGGCCCGCTTCCCGCGGTTCGCGCGGCCCGGCCGCGGCAGCGCCGCCTCCGTCGGCGTCTCAGGGCAGAGTAGCCTGCGATGAACGACCGCACCGTGCCCGTCGTCAAGGACCTCGTGCTGATCGGGGGCGGGCACACCCACGTCGCGGTGCTCAAGCGGTTCGGCATGCGGCCGGTGCCCGGGGTGCGCATCACCGTGATCGCCCGCGACGTCCATACCCCCTACTCCGGCATGCTGCCGGGCCTGGTGGCCGGCCACTACACGTTCGACGAGGTGCACATCGACCTCGCGCGACTGGCCCGGTTCGCGGGCGCCCGCCTCTACCACCAGCCCGCCGTGGGGCTCGACCTCGACCGGCGCGAGGTGCGTTGCGAGGGGCGTCCGCCGGTGCCCTGGGACCTGCTGTCGATCAACGTTGGCTCCACCCCCGCATTCCGCGGCGTGCCGGGGGCGGCGGAGACCGCGATTCCCGTCAAGCCCATCAGCCGCTTCGTCGAGCGGTGGACGCGGCTGCGCGCCCGGGTCCTGTCCGCCGGCGTGCCGGTTCGCATCGGCGTGGTGGGGGCGGGCGCCGGGGGGGTCGAGCTGCTGCTGGCGGTACAGTTCGCCCTGCGGCAGATGCTGGCGGGGTCGGACCGGCCGGTCCCCGAGATGCACCTGTTCGGGGCGGGCGCGACGATTCTGCCCACCCACAACCCCGGCGCGCGGCGGCGCCTTGAGCGCGTGCTGCAGGCGCGGGGCGTGCACGTGCACCTGGGGCAGGCGGTGACCGCGGTGCGCGACGGCGCCGTGGTCCTCGGCGACGGCGCGGCGGTGGCGCTCGACGAGGTCCTCTGGGTGACCCAGGCCGGGGCCCCGCCCTGGCCCCGCGCCGCCGGCCTCGCGGTCGACGACGAGGGCTTCATCCGGGTCGACGACACGTTGCGGTCGACGTCGCACGCCGACGTATTCGCGGCCGGCGACGTCGCGGCGGTGGCCGGGCATCCGCGCGAGAAGGCCGGGGTGTTCGCGGTGCGCCAGGGCCCCCCCCTCGCCCGCAACCTGCGCCGCGTCCTCCTGGGGCGGCGCCCGCGGCCCTTCCGCCCCCAGCGCCGGTTCCTGACCCTGGTGTCCACTGGCGACCGTTACGCGGTCGGGGGCCGCGGCCCGTGGTCGGTCGAGGGCGCCCTGGTGTGGCGCTGGAAGGACTGGATCGACCGGCGGTTCATGGCGAGGTACGCCGACCTGCCGGAGATGCGCGCCGACGCCGGCCCCGCCGTCGCATCGGGGCTGGCCGGGCCGGAGGACCTGAAGGCGATCTCCACGGCGGCGATGCGCTGCGGCGGGTGCGGCTCGAAGGTGGGGGCGACGCCCCTCGACCGCGTGCTGGCGCAGTTGACGCCGGTCGGACGGGACGACGTGCTCCTCGGCCTCGACGCCCCCGACGACGCCGCGGTGGTGCGGGTGCCGCCGGGCAAGGTGCTGGTCCGCACCGTCGACGCCTTCCGGGCCATCGTCGACGACCCGTTCGTGTTCGGGCAGATCACCGCCAACCACTGCCTCGGCGACATCTTCGCGATGGGGGCCGAGGCGCAGACGGCGCTGGCGGTGGCGACGGTGCCGTTCGGGCTCGACCGGAAGGTCGAGGACACCCTGGTGCAGCTTCTGGGGGGAGCCGTCGGCGTGCTCAACGAGGCGGGGGCGGCCCTGGTCGGCGGGCACACCTCGGAAGGCGGCGAGCTCGCCCTGGGGCTGTCGCTGACGGGGCTGGTCGACGCCGACGCGGTGCTGCGCAAGGGCGGCCTCCGTCCCGGAGACCGGCTCGTGCTCACGAAGGGGCTCGGCACCGGCACCCTGTTCGCGGCCGAGATGCGCATGAAGGCGAAGGGGCGCTGGATCGACGGGGCCATCGAGGCGATGCGCCAGTCGAGCCGGCTCGCCGCGGCCGCGTTGCGGCGGCACGGGGCGACCGCGTGCACCGACGTGACGGGCTTCGGGCTGCTGGGGCATCTCGTCGAGATGACGCGCGCCTCGGGAGTCGACGCGCGGCTCGACCTGTCCGCGGTCCCCGTGCTCGACGGCGCGCTGGAGACGGCGCGGGCGGGGCTGCTGAGCTCGCTCCATCCCCACAACGTGCGCCTGCGCCGGGCGGTGGCCGACCCCGAGGGGCACGCCGGCGACCCGCGCTACCGCCTGCTGTACGACCCGCAGACGGCGGGCGGACTGCTCGCCGGGGTGCCCGCGGACCGGGCCGAGGCCTGCGTGGCCGACATCGCCGGCCAGGGGTACCCGCAGGCGGCGATCATCGGCGCCGTCGAGCCCCGCGGGGACCACGGCCCTCCCGTGCGCCTCGCGCGGGACGGATAGGAGCCTCCTGGAACCGTGCGGTCTCCGGTCAGGGGATGCCGTTTCGCCGAGACGCTGTCTTCCCGTCGGAGAGGCGCTGCCTTCGTCGAGGCGCCGATTTCCGCCGGCGGGTCGGCCGAGGAGGCGATGGATGGCCCGTCGCGGTCCGCCAGGGGCGAAGGTCCGGGAAAGGGCGTGAAGTTCCGAGAAAAAGCTGTCGCGGAAGGGGGTCGGTACTGTATCGTGGGTCATAGGTAGCTGCTGGCCACCCGTCTCCCAATCCAGAGGTGCCGGCGCGGAAGTCGTGGGGACTTACGTCGGTCACCTGGGGTGGCGCATGGCTGAGCGATCCTCGTTCGTTCTCCTTCTCGCATTGGTGCTGGCCGGCTGCGGCGGCTACGAAGAGACGCCGCTGCCCGAGGACACCGCCGGCCCCGACATCCATCTCGTGCCCGACGTCCGGATCGTCGAGGACCAGGTGGCCCGCAACGCCACCTTCGCGACGCTGCTGGCCGAGCACGATATGGGCGGCGAGGCCTACGCCTTCGTCGAGGCGATGCGCCCGGTCTTCGATCCGCGGGACCTGCAGGTCGACCATCCCTACAAGCTCGTCTACGACCGCGACGGCGCGTTCCGCCGCTTCGAGTACCACGTGGACGACGACCAGTACCTCGAGGTCGTCGGCCGCCCCGACGCCGAGCCCCGCTTCGAGGCGACCCTCGTCGACTACGAGAAGGAGCGCCACGAGGTCGCCATGCGGGGGACGATCGACCGCGAGAACAACTCGCTGACGGCCGCGATGGACGCCGGGGGCGGGAGCATCCGGCTCGCGATGTCGATGGCCGAGGTGTTCGCGGGCGAGATCGACTTCAACACCGAGCTGCAGCCCGGCGACCACTTCGAGCTGCTCTACGAGCGGTTCGTGCGCGACGAGGTCCACGTGACCTACGGCGACGTCCTCGCCGCGACGTTCCACAACGACGGCCGCGATCTCTCCGCCTTCCGGTTCGAGGTGCCCGGCGAGGACCCGGGGTACTACGACGCGGAGGGCCGCTCGCTGAAGCGCCAGTTCCTGAAGTCGCCCCTGCCGTTCGAGCCGCGGATCACGTCGCGGTTCTCGTACCGGCGGCTGCATCCGATACTCGGGACGCGCCGGGCGCACCTCGGGGTGGACTACGGCGCGCCCACGGGCACGAGGGTGCAGGCGGTGGCGCGGGGGACGGTCGAGTTCGCGGGGCGCAGCGGCGGCTCCGGCAACATGGTCCAGTTGCGCCACACCAACGGCTACCAGACCTACTATCTGCACCTGTCGCGCTTCGCGAGGGGGATCCGCCCCGGCGTGCGGGTCATGCAGGGGCAGACCATCGGGTTCGTCGGGTCGACGGGGCTCTCGACCGGCCCGCACCTCGACTACCGCATCCGCAAGAACGGCATGTTCGTCAACCCCCTCGTCGAGATTCGCAACACGCCGCCCGGCGATCCGGTGCCCCCCGACCACATGCCGGCGTTCGAGGCCCTGCGCGACCGCCTGCACGCGGAGCTGCCCGGCTCGGCCCTGGCCCGGCGCGAGTCGCCCGCATCGTTCGATGCGAGCGGGCAATAGGCCGGCGCGCCGCACCTGAAGTCTCACATCGCGTTACCATTCCGCCACGCATGCGCATCCGTCCGTTCCGCGCCCTGCGCCCGACCCCGGCCGCGGCCGCCGCCGTCGCGTGCGTGCCCTACGACGTCGTCACCACCGACGCGGCGCGGGCCCTCGCCGCCGGCGCGCCCCTCAGCTTCCTCCGCGTGACGCGGGCCGAGATCGATCTGGCGCCGGACGTCGACCCCCACGATCCGGTGGTGTACGACACTGCGCGGGCCAACCTCGCGCGCCTGCGGCGGGAGGCGCCGCTGGTCGTCGAGGACGAGCCGGCCCTCTACGTCTACCGCCTGCGCGACGGAGACCACGAGCAGACCGGGCTGGCCGGGTGCTTTCCCCTCGACGACTACGACGGGGGCGCCATCAAGCGGCACGAGCGGACGCGGCGCGACAAGGAGGACGACCGCACCCACCACATGGCCGCGGTCGGGGCGCAGACCGGCATCGTCTTCCTCGCCTACCGCGGGCGGGCGGAGGTCGACGACCTCGTCGCGGCGGTCCGCGCGGGGGCGCCCCTGTTCGACTTCGAGGCCCCGGACGGGGTGCGGCACACGGTCTGGCGGGCCACCGCGCGGCAGACGGCGGACCTCGTCGACGGGTTCGCGGCGGTCCCCGCCCTCTACATCGCCGACGGGCACCATCGGGTGGCGAGCGCCGCCCGCGCCCGTCACGAGCTGGCCGGACGTGGGGCGGCCGGCGCGGGGCCGGCTGCCCGCGACCAGTTGCTCGCGGTGGCGTTCCCCGACCGGGAGACGCGCATCCTGCCCTACAACCGCACCGTGTCGGACCTCGCCGGCGCCGGCCCGGAGGAGTTCCTCGCGGCGGTGGCGGCGCGGCTGCCGGTCGCGCCTGCCGACGCCGCCACGCCCGGCAAGGGGGCGGTGGCGATGTACGTCGACGGGCGCTGGCACCGCGTCGGCCTGACGCCGGCGGCCGGGGTTGGCGCATCGGGCCCCGGTGCCGGCGGCGGATCGGATCCCGCCGGTGGCGGCGCCTCCGGACCCGGCGCCGGTGGTGACGCCACGGACCCGGCCGCGGCGCTGGATGCCGCGCGCCTGCAGACGCTGCTCCTCGAGCCGGTGCTGCGGGTCGAGGACATCCGCACCGACCCGCGGGTACGGTTCGTCGGCGGGGTGCACGGCACGGGCGAGCTGGAGCGTCTGGTCGACTCGGGCGAGGCGGCGGTGGCGTTCTCCCTCGCCGCGGTGACCATGGACGAGCTGCTCGCGGTTTCCGACGCGGGCGGGATCATGCCCCCGAAGTCGACGTGGTTCGAGCCGAAGCTGCGGGACGGCCTGCTGACGCATCTCATCTGAGGAGCCCGCGGAGAATCCGCGTTGCACCGGAGCGCCGGGCGCCGGCGGGCCGACAACGTCCGGGCCCGACAAGGCGCCACGAGAGAGAGACAGCGGCGTACTTCAACCGAGCAACGCAGCCAGGCGGGATGTATCGCCGCTCGAATTCAGCGGGGACATTCGCGACGGGCTGTTGGCGTTCGCACCTCCAGCATTGCGGCATTGCCGCGCACGAGCATGTCATCCTCCCCCATCCACCGCGTGCACAACTTCGGCGCCGGCCCCGCGGTGCTCCCCGAGCCGGTGCTCGAGGAAGCGCAGCGCAACCTGATGGCCCTGCCCGACCTCGGGATGTCCGTGCTCGAGATCAGCCACCGGTCCGCCGCGTTCGAGCGGATCCTCGGGCAGGCCGAGGCCGACCTGCGGGCCCTCACGGACCTGCCCGACGACTACCACGTGCTGTTCCTGCAGGGCGGGGCGAGCCTGCAGTTCGCGATGGTGCCGATGAACCTGCTGCCCCCGGGCGGGGTCGCGGACTACGCGCTGACCGGGGTGTGGGCGAAGAAGGCGGCGGCCGAGGCCGAGCGGTTCGGGCGGGTCAACGTCTGCGCGACGACCGAGGACGAGGGGTTCGCCCGGGTCCCCGCCCCCGGCGAGCTGCGGCGCACGCCGGGCGCGGCCTACCTGCACGTCACCTCGAACAACACCATCGCCGGCACGCAGTGGCCGGCCCTGCCCGCGGCGGAGGGCGTCCCCCTGGTGGTCGATGCGTCGTCCGACCTCCTGAGCCGGCCGGTCTCGCTCGAGGGCCTCGGCCTGCTCTACGGCGGGGCCCAGAAGAACCTGGGGCCGGCGGGGGTGACCGTCGTCCTCGTGCGGAAGGACCTCGCCGAGCGGGGGCCGGACACCCTGCCCTCGACCTTGCGGTACGCGGTCGCGGCCCGGCACGGCTCGCGCTACAACACGCCGCCGGTCTTCGCCATCTATCTCGCGGGGCTCGTCCTGCGGTGGCTGCGCGACGAGGGAGGGCTGACCGCCGTCGACGCGCGGAACCGGCGCAAGGCGGGTCTGTTGTACGATGCCGTCGATCGGAGCGGCTTCTACCGCGGCACCGCCGGCGCCGCGAGCCGGTCGCTCATGAACGTCACGTTCCGCCTGCGGGACGAGGCGCTCGAGCCGCGGTTCCTCGAGCAGGCGGCCGCGGCGGGCCTCGCCGGGCTCAAGGGGCACCGCTCGGTCGGCGGCATCCGGGCGTCCATCTACAACGCCTTCCCGGAGGCCGGGGTGACGGGGCTCGTCGACTTCATGGCCGAGTTCGAGCGGGTCCACGGCTGACCCGCGGAAGGGCAGCGCCGCCGGCCGGCGGACCATCACGCGACGAAACCCGGGCGAGGAGACGGTGAGACAGACTCAGGGCTCGGTCGTCTGTGCCAACTGCGGCCGGCTCGTCGGCGTCAACGAGCAGCAGTGTCCGTTCTGCGGGGCATGGCGCCCCGGGCTCTTCGGCTGGGCCACGGTCCTGCGCCGGGCGCTCGGCGGTCGGCTCGACCTGTTCTCGGCCATCGTCACCGTCTGCGTCACCCTCTACGCGCTCGCGTGCCTGCTGCAGCCCGAGGCGCTTTTCCAGTCGCGGGGGCTGCTGTCGATCCTGTCGCCCGGCGGCCGGGCCCTGTATCAACTCGGCATGACCAGCGGCGCCGTCACGCTGGGGCTCGGCTGGTGGTGGACGCTGCTGACGGCCATCTACCTCCACGGCAGCCTGCTCCACATCGTGTTCAACATGATGTGGATCCGGAACCTCGGTCCGGCGGTGACCGAGGTGTACGGCCCCGGACGCGCCTTCCTGCTGTTCAACCTGGCCGGCGCCGGTGGTTTCCTCGTTTCCAACGTCATGAGCGGGGCGCCCACCATCGGGGCCTCCGGCAGCATCTTCGGGTTGCTGGGCGCGCTCATCGTCTACGGCCGCCGCCGGGGGAGCTCGGTCGTCACCCAGCAGCTCTGGCAGTGGGCCATCATCCTCGGGGTGTTCGGGTTCCTCATGCCCGGCATCAACAACTGGGCGCACGGCGGCGGGTTCGCGGCGGGCTGGATCGGCGCGAGCCTGATGAACCTCGACGACGACCGGCAGGACAGCAGTTGGGTGCTCCTGACGTCGCTGGCCCTGATCATCGTCACGGTCGTCGGCTTCGGCCTCTCGCTGGTGCAGGTGACGGCCGAGCTGCTGGGCTGACCGTTCCGGCGCCGGGGCGACGGGTTCCGAACCAGCTTCGCCGTGGCGCCGCCGCCCCGACGCGGCCGCGCCGCTGCCCTTCAATCCATGGGAAGGAAGCGATGCTGAACGAGAGACAGGAACGCCTCTGCACGGAGAGCCGCTGGGACTTCTCGGACCTGTCGGCCCTCTTCCTCAACTGCACCCTCAAGCGGAGCCCCGAGCTGTCGCACACCGAGGGACTGATCCGCCTCTCGCGCGCCATCCTCGAGAAGAACGGCGTGAGCGTCGAGCTCCTGCGGCCCGTCGACTACGAGATCGCGTCGGGCGTCTACCCGGACATGCGCGAGCACGGCTGGGACCGGGACGACTGGCCCGAGATTCTCGAGAAGGTGCTCGCCGCCGACATCCTCGTCATCGGCACCAGCATCTGGCTCGGCGAGAAGACGTCGGTGGCGACGCGGGTCGTCGAGCGGCTCTACTCGGCCTCTCACCACCTGAACGCGGCGGGGCAGTACGCCTACTACGGCCGGGCCGGGGGCTGCCTCGTCACCGGCAACGAGGACGGCGCCAAGCACTGCGCGATGAACGTCCTCTACTCGCTGCAGCACCTCGGCTACGTGATTCCGCCGCAGGCCGACGCGGCGTGGCTGGGCGAGGCGGGGCCGGGGCCGTCCTACCTCGACGAGGGATCCGGGGGGCCGGAGAACGACTTCACCAACCGGAACACCACCTTCATGACCTGGAACCTGCTGCACCTGGCCCGCCTGATCAAGGACGCCGGGGGCATCCCCGCCCACGGCAACCAGCGTTCCGAGTGGGACGCCGGCTGCCGCTTCGACCACCCGAACCCGTTGTACAGGTGACGGCGGACCGCGGCCCCGAGCGACAATCGAGGCCGCGGTCGATGCAGGTGGGCTCGACTACTGGTCGTTCGTGGTCCGCGCGCCCTTCTGCCCGATGGTGTTGCGCAGCACGCCCACGTGCTCGAGCTCGATCTCGACCACGTCGCCCGGCTGCATCGCCGACGTGGTGCCCGGGGTGCCGGTGAAGATCATGTCGCCGGGCTCGAGGGTCACGTAGCGGCTGATGTAGCTGACGAGGAACTCGGGGCCGAAGATGAGGTCGGCGGTCCGCTGCGACTGCATCACCTCGCCGTTCACGCGGGTCTGCAGCAGCAGGTCGTTGTAGTCGACGCCGCGCGCCATCACCGGGCCGACGGGGCCGAACGTGTCCGCCCCCTTCGCCCGGAACCACTGCAGGTCGTTCCCCTGCCACACCCGCTCGCTGATGTCGTTGCCGGGCGCGACGGCGAAGATGTAGTCGGCCGCCTCGGCCTCGGTCACGTTGCGGGCCCGCTTGCCGATGACGAGGACCATCTCGCCCTCGAAGTGCAGGTTCGTGGCGCCCTCGTAGTAGATGACGGTCGCCTCGTGGGGCGCGAGCGACGTCGCGTGCTTGTCGAACAGCCCCGGTTCGGCCGCCACGTTCTGGTCGCCGAGATGGCTCCGGTAGTTGAACCCGGCCGCCACGACCTTGCGGGGCTCCGCCGGCACGAGCAGGCGCACCGCGCTGAGCGCCACCACCGCCCCGGTCTTCTCGGCCGACGTGTAGATGTCGCCGCGCAACTGGTGGATGAAGGCGCCGTCCAGGATGCCGTACGAGACCTGGCCGTCGAAGTCGTACCGCACGTACTTCGTCACGTCCTGGGCGAACGCCGCCCCGCCGGTGGACACGATCAGCGCCGCCGCCGTCGCCGCGAGGATCAACCGCTTCATCGAGCTTCCTCCTTCATCTCCGTCGAGATTCGCAATGCAAAGCAAGGTCTGCGAGATGCGTAGCCTACCACGCCCGTGCACTCGCCAGGACGTGGTAGATTCGGCCTTGGGGGGGAGACAGGAATGGACCCGCGGCTGTTCACTCGTCGGTCGAGCGTCGCCGCCCTCGCAACCGGCGTGCTCGTCGCGGTCGCGCTGGGTCAGATCTTCGGGGCGCCCTGGGGGCTGGCGGCGATAACCGGGCTCCCGGCGGGGGCCACGGCGCTCGGCGTCTCATTCGGCCTGCGAAACGGGTTGTTCCGCGCCCGACCACGTCCATGGGGGCCCGTTCCATGGGCCGGCGCCTGGTGGGTCGGCTACTTCGTCGCGACGCTCCCGGCGGTCACCGTGAGTGCGTTTCTCGAGTTGAGCTGGGAGACCAGGTCGACGATCCGGCTACTGCTCTTTCTGTCGGGACTTGCCGCCCTGATGTTCGGCTACATCGGGAGGATGCTGGAGCAATCCGAAGCCGCGGAGGATGCGGGCGAAGGGCCTCTGCGCGGCGTTGCGTCGCCCGACCGGCATTCTTCTCCCTGACCCTGCGCCCGCACGGTCCGCTCGCTCCGGGGCGCAGTCATTCCGTCATCGTGGCCGGGTCATTCCGCCGTCTCGCCGGACGGCAGCCGCGTCGCGAGGGGCGCCACGAACTCGTGGTGGGCGTCCTCCCCCAAGCCGCGCTGCAGCTCGCGCAGGACCGTGGCGAGGTCGCCTGCGAAGCACTGCATCCAGCGCCAGGCGCAGTCCAGGAAGGACGCGGCTGTGAATCACGGCGGTCTCGTCGGGTTGGAGCGGCCGGTAGGCGCCGTCGGCCCGCTCGAACCGGTCGATGCGGTGCTCGAGGGTCCGCCAGACGAGGTACTCGCGGACGCCGTTGCACCGGCAGGCACGGAGTGTGTCGTGGAGATCGTACGAGGCGCTGCTGGAGGCGATCTCGGCGATCAGCTCGGGTGCGCCCTCGAATGTAGTCGTCGTCGCTCAGCAGGGCCTGTCCGCCAGCGCCGGGGTCGGCCGTGCCTCGAGGGCGGGCTCGAGCTCGGCCAGGGTGACTGTTGCCGACCACGACCAGGGTCGCCTTGTCGGGCCGGAACCAGGTGTCGTGGAGCTCGCGCAGACCGTCGAGGGCGAGCGAGTTCAGGGTCGCCTCGGTGCCCGAGCCGCTCAGGGCTGGCTGTAGGCGTGGCCCTCGCCGTACGCGAGGCGGGGGAAGACGCGCCACGCCATCCCGATGGGCTGGACCCGCTCGCGGGCGATGGCCGCGAGCTGCTGTCGCCGCCGTCGGTCGGACTCTTCCTCCCGGAACGAGGGAGCCAGGACGACGTCGGCGAACAGGTCCAGCGAGTCGCTGTTTGCAATATTCACTGTACAGAAAATAACCCACATTCTCGCCTGTAGATCTGCTAGAATCATGATATTTTCTGTACAGTAGAGAATGGATACCCCACATGCCTCATCAGGCCGTCACGGAGAGAGACCTGCTTGACCAGTTTCTCGAGATGCTGCAGGGGCTGCCCGACGTGCAAGTGGAGTTGGGTTCGCTTGTTCACTCGGGCGACCCCGGCCACGGATATGATGCCAGGGTCGAATTCCGCCTGGGCGGACAGGCCGCCACCCTGCTGATAGAAGTGAAGAAGGCCCTCTATCCTCGCGATGCGCGGCAGGTTCTCTGGCAGTTCCAGGAATTCGCGAGAAGGTGGCCCCAATCGTTGCAAGGACGGCAGACGGCGTCCTTCCTGGTCGCCCAATCGATTTCACCCGGAGCCAAGGACCTGTTGAGGGACGCACGGGTCGGCTATTACGACAGCGGTGGCAGCCTGTTTCTCCCTGCGCCAAACGCCTACGTCTACGTGGACAAGCCGCCCCCCAAGACGTGGTCGAAGTCCGTACGAGCGCTCTTTTCGGGTCGTCGTGCGCAAGTATTGCACGCGCTCTTGATGGGGCAAGGCGAGTGGTTCCGAGTCAAGGATGTTGCGGAGCGGGCGCGGGTTTCGCCCGCGACCGCCTCGCAGGTGCTGACGGAATTGGAGAGGTTCGACTGGGTGGTGTCGCGTGGGCAGGGGCCAACCAAGGAGCGCGATCTGAGGGAGCCTGGCGCTCTACTCGATGCATGGGCCCGGCAACTGGCGGTGACGCGGCCCTCTGCAATTCGGCGGTACTTCGTGCCCTCGGTGCGTGCAGAGGGGCTGGTCCGTAAGCTGGCCGACGTCTGTGCCGCCCACGGTGTCGATTACGCGCTCACTCACGAGGCGGCGGCGCAACGGTACGCGCCGTTCTTGTCGACCGTCTCTCAGATACGTTGTCGGCTGATGGTCGGTGCGGGCGCTGCAGAAGCCCTTGGTGCGCTCGATGCCCACACCGTCGACCGAGGCGCCAACCTCGCGGTCATCGAGATTGAATCGCCCGGCGAGTTGCTGTTGCGCGAGCTGGTGGACGGGACCTGGTTGGCGAGCCCCGTCCAGGTCTACCTCGACCTCATGTGCGGTGAGGGCCGCGCCAGGGAAATGGCGAAGCACCTGCGCCAGGAACGGATCGGTTTCTGATGCCGAAGCCCGCGACTCTGGACGGCTACACCGCTCAGCACACCACCGATTGCGAGCGTGTGCTCGTGACGCTGCTGCGCGGGCTCGGCCCCTGGAAGGAATCGGTGTTTCTGATTGGCGGGTTGACCCCGAGATACCTGGTGCCGACCAGGCCACCGGCGGTGCCGGCGCATGCGGGGACACTCGACGTCGACATCGTCGTCGACCTGCAGATCCTGGCTGACACGGACGCCTACCACACGCTCGAGGAGAACCTGCGGAGGATGAGATTCGAGCCCTGCAGGAACCACAGGGGGCAGCCCGCTCGGTGGCGGTGGCAGACCCGCACCGAACATGGCGCGCTGATGGTCCTGGAGCTGCTCACCGACGCCCCCGAGATCGCCGGCGGCAGGGTTCAGCCGCTGGATGTGGGCGGGGCCATCTCCGCGCTCAATATCCCACACTCGTCCATTGTCTTCGACCTGCACCAGGTCAAGGAGATTCGAGCAGAGCTCCTGGATGGCGCCGGCATCGCCGTCGAACGCGTCAAGCACGCTAATCTCGTGAGCTTCACATGCCTGAAGGCGTTCGCTTTCGATCAGCGCTTCGAGCGCAAGGACGCGCATGACCTCGTCTATTGCATCGAGCACTGGCCCGAGGGTTTCGACAGCGCCGCGCAGATGTTCCGCAACAGTCTGAAGGGCGGCCACGGCACCGTGATCGAGAACTCGTTGGCGATTCTCCGCCGTCGTTTCGCCCGCGACCCCGAGGTCGAGGGCTACCGGAAGGACGGTCCCGTGGCGGTCGCGCATTTCGAGCTGGGTGAAGATGACGAGACAGGTCAGCGCGAAGCTCGAATACTGCGCCAACGCGAGGTCAGCGACGTGATCGAACGGCTCCTGGGCCGGCTCGGTTCGGGAGGGCAGGCGCTGCGGCTCTGACTACCAGCGCAGTGAGGCACTCGCGCTCCATGCCCTGCCGTAGCTCGCGGCCCGCGATGGCGATCCGCCGTCAGCCCGCCCGGCGGGGCAGGCGCACCCTGAAGTAGTCGTCGACGGCTTCGAACTCCGGTTCGCGGCCGTTTTGCTCCCGCATCAGCGGGATCACCTTGCGGCGGATGCCCATGCCGCGATCGTCCATCATGCCGTAGTCCCGCAGGATGCGGACGAGGTTGGTGTTCCGGGGCGTCTGCTGCCCGGCCTTCATCTTGTCGACGGTCATGCCGTTGGGGAGCGCGCCGGGGCTCGTCACCTCCAGGCGATCGCGGTAGACGGTCAGGCGGATGTCGTTCTGGCGGGTCCAGTCGCGGTGGGCGAACGCGTTGACGACGAGCTCGCGGATCGCTTCCGGGGGATAGTCCCACTGCCGGTTGCGCGTCGCGCCGGTCAGGCGCTCGCGGCTGATGTGCGGCTGCAGGTAGGCGAGGGTGCGGTCGGGCAGAGACGGTTCGATGAACCGGCCCGGCTTCTGCTCGCCGAGGCCGACGCAGGGGAGGTCGAGCACCTCGTCGAGACTGGCGTCGTAGTCCATGTCGGTCCCGGGGAAGACGAGCAGGCGCAGACCGGCCTGCGGCAGGCGGCGCCGGGGCTCGATGGCGAACAGGACGTAGGCGGCCCAGGAGCAGCAGGGCTCTCCGGCGGGCGTCGGCTCCACGAGCAATTCGCGGCGCAGTAGGGTTCGGCGCCAGTCCTCCACGTCGTCGTCGCCGAGAATGCGGCGGAAGTACTCGTCCAGCCGGCGCATGTCCAACTCGTCCATGGTGCTGCCGTGGACCGGCGTTCGCTCCACCGACAGCAGGCCGCCGCTCTCGAACAGACGCAGCATCTGCTCGCGCGTCGCGAGCCGGCAGGTGTTGCCGTAGCGCAGGTAGTAGTCCTGCCGGTCTCCGCGCTGGACGGCATAGGGCTTGGCCAGTCCCGTCGCCACCGACACGATGGCGACGCGGCCGCCGGCCGCCTTGACCTCCTCGTAGTCCGGCACGACGTGCGGCGTGACGTGGCGGCCGACCACCGTGTCCATCAGCCACTCCTGGAGGTTTGCGCGGCGGATTCCGCTGATCCGTCCGTCGTCCTCCACACCGAGGAGGATGCGGCCGCCGTTCATGTTCGCCAGCGCCACGATCTGCTTGGCGAGCCGTTCGGGGTGGACGTCGTCGCGCTTGAACTCGGTCTTCGAGCCTTCGCCGGCCCGGATGATCGCGAGGAGCTCGGTCTCCGTCATGCCGCAGGACCCGAACGGCTACCGGGCGGCGAGGCGTGCCGTGAACGTCCGGTGGGCGTCCGCCTCCAAGCCGTGGTGCAGCTCGCGCAGGACGGTGGCGAGATCACCCCGTAGCATCGCGTCGACCGCGAGACGCAGTCCGGGGAAGACGCGGCTGTGAATCACGCCGTCGGCATCGGGCTGAAGCGGCCGGTAGGCGCCGTCGGCCAGCTCGAACCAGTCGATGCGGTTGTCCAGGGTCCGCCAGACCAGGTACTCGCGCACGCCGTTGCGCCGGTACGCATGGAGCTTGTCGTGGAGATCGTACGAGGCGCTACTGGCTGCGATTTCGGCGATCAGCTCGGGCGCGCCCTCGATGTAGTCGTCGTCGCTCAGCCGGGCCCGTCCGCCGGCGCCGGGATCGACGAGGAGCGCCGCGTCCGGCTGCGGCTCGTTGTCGAGATCGAGGCGCACCGTGGGGTTGTCGTTGACCTGCACGCCCGGGGTGGACGCCGCGTAGCTTCCCAGCCAGGTGATCGTAGCCGCGTGGGGCCGGGCGTGGCTGGCGGAGCGTGTCGGCGACGGCGTGTGGACGACCCCTTCGATCAACTCGGCCTTCTTGATGTCGGGGCGCGCCTCGTACCGGCGCTCGAACTCGACGCGGGTCAGCCGGTCGCCGTTTTCGAGCGTGTTCGCGGAAGACGGGGCGGACACGACTCCGCCGCCGCGTGATGGCGGAACCGGCACGTTCAAGGTCGCCATGGCGGGGGCTCCATCTGCCCGGCATCGTACCACGGGCGGACGGAGGACCTCTTGCGTACCGCGAGCCCCCGACGGCGGCGGTCCGGGTCCGCGCTCGGTTGCTCTACACCTCGCTCTGGGCCAGCACGCCTTGCGCGGCCCCCGAGGGGCGTCACCGGGCACCAAGGCCGCCTGACAAGGCGCTACGACGGGGAATGCCGCGCTCAGCCGGGATGCATCGCCGCTCTGCACCGAGCCCGCCTGACAAGGCGCTACGACGGGGAACGCTGCGCTCAGGCGGGATGCATCGCTGCTCTCACGCACTGGGGACGCTCGCTTCGGGCGGCTGGACCACCGCGGCGAGGAACCGGCCCGCCGCGGCGCGGAAGTCGTCGGTCCACTCGTGTCCGCCGTCGAAGACCAGCGGCTCGACGGTCGCGCCGGCCGCGCGAAGGGCGGCCAGGTCCGTCTCGAGCTTCTCCGGCGTGTACCACGTGTCGGTCCGTCCCCGGCCAAGGAGTATGGGCGGCCAGGCGACGGCGGGGTCTCCGCGCAGCTCGGGAGGCGAGTCGGCCCCGAGGGCGATGATGCCCTGACAGGCGAGGCCGCACCGCGCGGCGGCGCGGTAGGCCATCGCGACGCCCTGCGAGAAGCCGCAGTAGACGAGGGTGCCGGTGGTGGGAAATGCCGTCCGGACCTCGTCCAGCACCGCCCGGACGTAGGCGAGGTTGTCGGCGATGGCGAGTTCCCGGTCCTGGCGGGTCATCCAGCTCCCCACGACGTGGCGGGCGCCCTCGCTGTAGTGCCGGTGGAGGGCCTGCACCGCGACGCGGGTCCATCGCGCGCTCCCGGGAATCCGGTCGAGCTCGGCCATGTGCCGCTCGGCGTGCTCGCCGTAGCCGTGGAAGCCGACCAGCAGCGGCGCCGGTCCCGGCCCGTCGGCCCGGGCCACCAGATACCGGCCGTGCGTGGTGGCCGCGATGGTGTGGACAACGGCGGCGCCTCGCGCCGGCGGCGACGAGGGCGGGAGGGCGGGGGTTTGCTTCGTCATCGTGCTCGCGGCGCTCGCGCCGACGCATGGTAGCAGCCCCCGGGCCCCAATGGCGCTTGGAGCGCGATGCGGGCCGCGAGCCGCCACCGTCGCGTTCTCCCGGGCACGACCCCTTGCGGTACACTTGAGCGGGACGATGCTGCACGTCATGGTGGCAACCCGTCACCCTTGGCGGCCGTGGTGAACCCGCGTCGCATCGCTCGAACGTAGCGGAGACCTTCGCCCTGGGCTGCCGGCGGTCCCGGCGCGCGGCGGACCCTCCGCGTCGTAACGGCCCACCGCAGCGGACCTTCGCCATGGGCGGCCGACGGCCTGCGGGGAACGCCCTTCGACCACCGGTCAGCGGTTTGCCGCGGGCTGTCTGGCCATGACGCGAGGGACGCGTCGCGGGAGCACCGAACGCCCATGGTCGATGCGCGATACTGGACCCACGACAACCTGGCGCTGCTCGAGACGATGCCCGACGCCATCGTGGTCGTCGATCGGCGCGGCGTCATCGTCTATGCCAATCACCTGATCGAGGAGATGTTCGGATACCCGCCTCATGCGCTGGTCGGCCAGCCGGTCGAGGTGCTGCATCCCGAGGAGGGACGGGACGCGCATCGGCAGCACCGGCGCGACTACGCCGCGGCTCCGGCGGCCCGGACGATGGGAGGGCGGGAAGCCGACCTGCGCGGGCGGCACCGGAGCGGCCGCGAGTTCTCGGTCGACATCAGCCTCAGCCCCATCGAGACCGAGGACGGCCCCCTCGTGATCGCCTCGGTCCGCGACATGACCGAGCGCCGCCGCATGGAGCGGGAGCTGCGCCGCGCCAACGAGCGGCTCCGCCGCGACCTCGATGCCGCCGCCAGCATCCAGACCTCCCTGCTGCCGGGACGGCCGACGGTGGTGTCCGGCCTCTCCGTCGACTGGCTCTTCGAGCCCTGCGACCGCCTCGGCGGGGACAGCTTCAACGTGTTCAACATCAACGAGCGTCTCGTCGGCTTCTATCTGCTCGACGTGACCGGGCACGGGGTGGTGGCGGCCCTGCAGTCGGTCGCGCTCACGCGGGCCCTGTCCGCCGCGTGGCCGACGCCGTTGCTGAGCGGCATCCACACCGCGGAGATTGTCGCCCACCAGTTGAACGAGCGCTTCCCGCTCGAGCCGGGGGCCTGGGATTACTTCACGTTCCTCGGCGGCGTCATCGAGATGTCGACCCTCACCGTCCGCCTCGTGAGCGCCGGACATCCCGGACCGGTCCATCTGCCCGCCGGGGGCGACCCGGCGGTGCTGCAGGCGGCGGGGCTGCCCATCGGCATGTTTCCGGGCACGGAGTACACCGAGACGGTCGCGCGCCTCGCGCCGGGAGATCGGCTGTACTGCTACTCGGACGGCGTGACCGACGCCATGAGCCCGGCCGACGACGACTTCAACCAGGACGGCCTGGTGGCGGCGCTGGCCGCCGCGCGCGCGCGACCGCTCGGCGAGGCGTTGCACGCGGTGCGCGAGTCGGTTCGCGCCTGGCGCGGGACGGATGCGCTCGACGACGACCTGACGCTGGTGGGGCTGGAGGTGCCGGCGCGCGCGGCCGGCGCGGGATGAGGCCGATGACCACGCTCTCGGTGAACGTCAACAAGATCGCGTGGCTGCGGAACTCGCGCGCGGGCGAGCGGCCCGACGTGCTCGCCGCGGCGCGGACGGTCATCGCCGCCGGCGCGCACGGCGTCACCGTCCACCCGCGTCCCGACCAGCGGCACATCAGACCCGCCGACGTCGCGGCCCTGGCGGAGGTGCTGGCTGGCGAGCATCCGGGCGTCGAGTTCAACATCGAGGGCAATCCCACCGCGGGCCCGCGCGAGAACGGCTATCCGGGTTTCGACCGGCTGATCGAGACGGCCCGACCCCACCAGGCGACCCTGGTTCCCGACGCCGACGCGCAGCTCACCTCGGACCACGGTTGGGACCTCGGCGACCCGGATCGCGCGCGGCGCGTGTCCGAGAGCGTCGCGCGCTACCAGGCATGGGGGGCGCGCGTCAGCCTCTTCATGGACCCCGTCGAGGTCCGGATCGACGAAGCGAAGGCTTGCGGCGCGGACCGCATCGAGCTCTACACGGAGCCCTACGCGGACCTCGTCGAGCGTCGCGGGATCGATCATCCCGAGACCCGCGCGTGCCTCGACGCCTACGCGCGGGCGTCCCGGCACGCCGCGGCGCTGGGCCTCGGCGTCAACGCCGGGCACGATCTGAACCTCGAGAACCTCGCGGCGTTCGTCTCCATCGGCGGTATCGCCGAGGTCTCCATCGGCCACGCGCTCATCGCGGACGCGCTCGACGTCGGCCTCTCGACGGCGGTCCGCAAGTATCTCGACGCCATCGCGGGCGCGGCGTGACGCGCGTCGTGAGCTCGAGCATCACGCCGTGAGCCGGAGCGTCTGCCCATGCGCATCGTGAGTTGGAACGTCAACGGGCTGCGCGCCTGCGCGCGGAAAGGATTTCTCGACTTTTTGGAGACGTCGAGCGCCGACGTCGTCGGCATCCAGGAGGTGCGCGCGTTCGAGCACCAGCTCGACGCCGGCGTGCGCGGGCCGGCGGGCTGGCACGCGGCGTTCGCGCCGGCGGAGCGGGCCGGCTACAGCGGCGTCGCCATCTATTCTCGGAAGCGGCCGGTCCGGGTGGAGACGGCCCTCGGCGAGCCGCGCTTCGACGTCGAGGGCCGCCTCGTCATCGCGTGGTTCGGCCGGCTCGCGGTGGCGTCGGTCTACTTCCCCAAGGGCAGCGGCCGCGACCGCGACAACCGGCGCGTACCCTACAAGCTCGACTTCTACGCCGCCGTCTTCGAGCGCCTGGAAGCGCTTCGGCGCGAGGGGCCGGTCGTGGTGGTCGGGGACTACAACACCGCGCACGAGCCCATCGACCTCGCCCGGCCCGCGTCGAACACGCGCACCAGCGGCTTCCTGCCCGAGGAGCGGGCCGAGCTGACGCGCTGGCTCGACGCGGGCTGGGTCGACACGTTCCGCGCCCGCCATCCCGGCGCGACAGGGCACTACACGTGGTGGCGGCAGTGGGGCGGGGCGCGCGAGCGGAACGTCGGCTGGCGCATCGACTACGTGCTCGCCTCGCGGGACGCGGCGGCCCGGGTCCGCGACGCGTTCATCTGGCCCGAGGTGACGGGCTCCGACCATTGTCCCGTGGGCGTGGACCTGGGGCCGCAACGGCGGAAGAAGCAAGGCTGAGGCCGGCTGCTCCGCGGAAGGGCGTCAGGCCTCGGGACCGCCGCCCTCGGGCTCGCGGGGACCCGATCCGGGACGTCGGCGCCGGCGGCGCCTGCGTCTGCGGCGGCGCGGGCGTTCGGTGTCGTCGGAGACGGTTCCCTCGGCGGCGGCGCGCCAGCGTTCGACGAGCTCCGGCGTCCGTCCGTGAATCGTCATCCACGTGAGGGCGGGCTCGAACGCGGCCCGGTGCATCACGCCGCGCCGAGCCCGCGGCGACAGACGCTCGTCGGCGAGGCGTCGCTGCAGGTCGAGTATCTGGCGAAGCTGCTCGAGGTCGCGCTTGGCGATCGGCAGAGCGCCGAGGGTGACCTCGGGAGGACGTTGGGAGCGACCGTCGGGGTCGCGCCGTCGGCGCGGCGGCTCGACGGCGGCGAAGGGGGACACGAGGCTCCCGAGCAACAGGGCGTTGCCCAGCGTCGGCGGGGCGTCGCCGAACCCGCGCCGATAGCGGTCGAGGGCGGCCAGCGAGCGCCACAGGGCGTCCGAGCGGGCCTTGTCGAGCTCGGGCGCGATGTGCCTCAGCAGGCCGACGGAGCCGAGGTCGCGGACGATGCGCTCGGAGGCGCCGCTGCGCGCTATCTTGTAGAGCTCTTCGATCAGCCGCGCCGGCGAGGCGTGGACGATCTCGCCGCGGTGGCGCCGGATGGCGGCGGTGACCGCGGGGTCGATGGACAGGTCGAGCCGGGCGGCGAGGACCACCGCGCGGAGCATGCGCACGGGGTCCTCGACGAAGCGCTCGTTCGGGTCGCCGATGCTGCGGATGGTGCGGCTGCGGATGTCGCGCATGCCGTCGACGTAGTCGAGGATCGTGCGGCTCGACGCGTCGTAGAAGAGCCCGTTGACGGTGAAGTCGCGGCGGAAGGCGTCCTCCTCGGCGGTGCCGAAGGTGTTGTCCCCGCGGATGAGGCGCCGCGGGCGGACACCCCGCGCCTGCGCCTCCCGGCGGGCGCGTTCCCGCGCCTCCTCCCGCGCCTTCCGCTCGGTGTCGGTCTCCGGCGGCACCTGCTTGCGGAACGTCGCGACCTCGATGGTCTTGGCGCCGAACCTGATGTGGGCCAGCCGGAAGCGCCGGCCGATGATCCAGCAGTTCCGGAAGAGCGCCTTGATCTGCTGCGGGTGCGCCGAGGTGCCGAGGTCGAAGTCCTTGGGGCGCCGCTCCAGCAGCAGGTCGCGGACGCCGCCGCCGACGAGATAGGTCTCGTGGTCGTGCTGCTGCAGGCGGGAGATGACCTTGAGGGCGTCGTCGTCGATGTGCCGTCGGGAGACGGTGTGCCCCGATCGCGGAATAGTCGTCGGCGCCGCCATCGGGGGGCCATTATATCGTCGCGGCTACCCCTTGGCGGCCATCCAGTTCTCGCCGATGCCCACGTCGACGGTCAGGGGCACGCGCAGGTCCGCGGCGCCGGACATGGTGTCGCGCACCAGCGCCGCCGCGGCGTCCGCCTCCCCGTGCGGCGCCTCCAGCACCAGCTCGTCGTGGACGGTGAGGATCATCGACACGGTGGGCGGCAGCTCGCCCGACAGGGTGATCATCGCGCGCTTGAGGATGTCGGCGGCGGTGCCCTGGATGGGCATGTTCACGGTGGCCCGCTCCGCCGCGGCCCGGACCTGGCCGTTGCGGCTGCGCAGCTCCGGCACGAGGCGTCGGCGCCCGTAGAGGGTGCGGACCTCTCCGGTCTCCCGCGCCTCCTCGACCACGTTGTCCAGGAACCCCTTCACCGCGGGGTAGCCGGCGAAGTACGCGTCGATGAACGCCTGGGCGAGGGTCGGCGTGACCCCGATGTCGCGGGCAAGGGTGAACGCGGTCTTTCCGTAGAGCAGGGCGTAGTTGATGATCTTGGCGCGGCGCCGCAGCTCGTGGGCGTCGAGGCCGCTGTCGGCCCCGAACACCGCGTGGGCGGTCCGGTCGTGGATGTCGTCGCCGCGGACGAACGCCTCGGTCAGGGCCGCGTCCTCCGACAGGTGGGCGAGCACCCGCAGCTCGATCTGCGAGTAGTCGGCCGAGATCAGGGCGCAGCCCTCGCGGGCCGTGAACGCCCGCCGGATCTCGCGGCCGAGCGGGGTGCGGATGGGGATGTTCTGCAGGTTCGGGTCGCTGCTGCTGAGCCGGCCGGTCGCCGCGACGGCCTGGTTGAACGACGTGTGCACCCGGCCCGTGTCGGGCCGCGCCAGCTGGGGCAGGGCCTCGACGTAGGTGCCCTTGAGCTTCTGGATCGTCCGCCACTCGAGCACCAGCCGCGGCAGCTCGTGCTGCAGGGCGAGCTCCTCGAGCACCTCGACCGAGGTCGAGGCGGCCCGGGTCTTGCCGGTCTTCTTGCGGGTCGGCAGGGCCAGCTTCTCGAACAGGATGACCGAGAGCTGCTTCGGCGAGTTGACGTTGAACGCCTCGCCGGCGAGGGCGAAGATGCGCGACTGGAGATCGTCGAGCCGCGCCTGCATCGCCCGCGACTGCTCGGCGAGGGCGGCCGTGGCCACCCTTACCCCGGCCCGCTCGATGCCGTCGAGGACCGGGATCAGCGGGTGCTCGAGCTCGTGGTACAGCGCCAGGAGCCCCTCGCGCTCCAGCGCCTCGATCAGCGGCGCGGCCGCCTGCAGGGGCAGGTCGGCCCGCTCGCAGGCATAGGCGAGGACCGTCTCCGGGGGGATGCGGTCGAAGTCCGGCGCCTTCGTTCCCTTGCCCCGCACCGCCTCCGCCGTCACCACCTGGTACCCGGTGTGCTCCAGCGCCACCGTCTCGAGGGTGGGGGCGGCCCGGGTCGAGTCGAGCAGGTAGCTCGCGATCATCGTGTCGAGCTCGAGGCCCCGCAGCTCGACCCCGTGCTCGGCGAGCCACCGCATCGACCGCTTCAGGTCGTGCCCGACGACGCGCACCGCCGGGTCCTCGAGGACCGGCCGGAGGGCCGCGAAGACGGCGCCGGCGTCGAGGCTGCCCGACAGGTCGAGCCCGCCGCCGGCGACGGGGACGTACCGGGCCGCCCGCGGACCGGTCGAGAACGCGAGCCCGACGAGCCCGTTGCGCGAGGGCGGCCCCGCCACGGTGAGGACGTGCAGGCCGCACCGGCCGGCCTCGCCGAGCGCCGCCGCGAGCTCCTCGAGCCCCGCCTCGGTGGCGACCGTCCGGTAGTCGGTCTCGACCGTCCCCGCCGTCGGCGCGAACTCGTTGAGCAGTGACTTGAAACCCAGCGCGGAGAACAGCGCGAAGCACCGTTCGCGGTCCGCACCCTGATAGCGGTAGCCGGTCGGGTCCGCGTCGAGCGGCACGTCGACGCGGATGCGGACGAGCTCGCGGCTGCGGCGCGCGTCCTCGGCGTGCTCGGTCAGGGCCGTCCGCAGCTTCTTCCTCGACAGCCCGGGTGCCTCCTCCAGCAGGCGGTCGAGGGTGCCGAACTCGGTGACGAGGCTGCGCGCGCTCTTCTCGCCGACGCCGGGGACCCCCTTGACGTTGTCGCTGGCGTCGCCCATCAAGGCGAGGACGTCGACGACCTGGTCGGGCCGCACCCCGAACTTCTCCTCGACGCCGGCCTCGTCGAACCACGCGCCGTCGTCCCGCGGGTTGAAGACGTGGATCCGGTCGTCGACGAGCTGGAAGAAGTCCTTGTCGCCGGTGACGATGGCGACGTCGAGCCCCGCCTCGATCGCCCGCGCGGCGAGGGAGCCGATGACGTCGTCGGCCTCGACGCCCTGGTGGGTGACGATGGGGACGCCGAGGGCCGCGCACGCGTCATGCACCCAGGGCACCTGCTCCACGAGGTCGTCGGGCATCGGGCGCCGGTTGGCCTTGTAGTCGGCCGCGAGCTCGTGGCGGAACGTCGGCCCCTTGACGTCGAACGCGGCCGCGATGAGCTCGGGCGACTGCTCGGCCATGAGCTTGCGCAGCATGGTGATGAAGCCGAACACCGCGTTGGTCGAGCGTCCGTCGGGGCCCGTCAACCCCCGGATCGCGTGGTAGGCGCGATACATCTGGGAGTTGCCGTCGACGAGGAAGAGACGGGGCCGGGAGGACATCGGGTCAGGGCGTCGCGACGTAGCCGCGCCGGGCCCGGACCCGGTAGTCGGGGTTGCGCACCTCGACCCGGATGCTGTGCCAGCGGCCGTCTCCGGCGTGCAGGGCCGGGTACGCGAGTTGGTACTGGCGGCTCAGCTCGCGGGCGATGCCGGCCGTGGCGGGATCGAGGTCGTCGGTGTCGCGGACGATCTCGGTCCTTCCCCCGCTGTCGTCGGTCAGGTCGCGGAGCGCGCCCACGTTGACCCGTTCCTCCCCCGGCAGCCTCTGGAACGGGTTGCCGGCCCGTGGCGGCCGGCGCCGGCCGCCCGGGATGGGAAGCGGCGTCCCCGGCAGCCCCGGCCGCAGCGTTCCCCCGAAGATCCCCAGGCGTCGCCGTTCGCGGGCGTCGATGCCGATCGCGTACACCAGCGCCTCGGTCTCCCGGATGATCGCCCGCAGGTCCCGGTCGTCGGTCTCGCTGTTGGTGTCGTTGCCGTCGGAGATGATGAGCAGCGCCTTCTTGCGGTGGCGGCCCTCCGCGACCCGCGGCACCGACTCGGCCACCGCGTCGTAGAGGGCGGTGCCGCCGCGGGGCCGGATGTTGCGGATGGCCCGGCTGAGGCGGTCCGGGCTGGTAGTCCAGTCCTGCAGCAGCGCCGGCGTGAAGTCGAACCGGTAGAGGAAGAACTCGTCGTCGGGGCCGAGCAGATCGTAGAGGAACCGGTCGAGCGCCTGGCGGGCCGCCTCCATCTTGCGGCCGTCCATGCTGCCGCTCGTGTCGAGGGCGATGCCCAGGCTGACCGGCACCCGCTCGTTGTCGAACTGGGTGATCTCGACCGGTTCGCCGTCGTCGTAGACGAGGAAGTCGTCCTTCGTCAGCCCGTCGACGAAGCGGCCGCGGGCGTCGGTGACTGTCGCGCTCACGTTGACGAGCTCGATCCCGGCGCGGAAGACGCCGTCCGGATCGGCCGGTTGAGCGCCCTGGGGCGGACGTTGTCCGGCTTGCGGGGTCGCCTCGGCGTTCCGGACGGCCTCGCCCCCGCCGCCGGGCGTCAGGAACGCGACGGCCAGCGCGAGGAGCGCGGGGCGCAGGCCCCGGTGCCTTCGACCGGCGACGTATCCCGTCCCGACCGCGATGCTGCTGGGACGCATGTACCCAATATATGCCCCTTGGCCGCGCATGGCCAGCCGGGGCGCCCGGTGCGGGGAGCGGGGGGGCGGCCATGACCGGGGCCCGCCACCGATTCCCGTCCCGTCCTACGGTTCGCGTCGGTCGACGTGCGGCAGTCGGGACCGGTCTTCCATGAAGCTGACGCGATAGCGGTCGATCCTGTCCGCGCCGGGGAGCGAGATGGTGAACGCGGTCTCTTCCCCCGGCGGCAGCGCCGCCGCCGGCAGCGGGGTCTGGCCGGTGCCGATGATCGCGCCGGATCGGTCGAACGCGGTCGCGGCGATGCTCAGCTTCGTTCGCTCCCGGCCTCCCGGGGGGTTGCGCAGCGAGCCGCTGACGGCCAGGTAGTCCCCCCTCCGGCGGTGGTCGAGGGACAGCAGCTCGACGGGCAGGTCCGCCCCGGCGCGGGGCCGCGGCGCGGGTCCGGCGAGGTGGACGCCCACGCCGGGCAGCGGGATGCGCTCGGCGAGGTGGACGCCGACGCGGGACAGCGTCGTGCGCTCGGTGAGGTAGACGCCGGCGACGAGGAAGGTGGCGACGGCGACGGCGGCCGAACCGTGGCCCCAGTGCGTCGGGGCCGGCGGTATCGGCACGAGCCCCGCTCGCCGGGGGGACGACCCGGCGCCGGTCGCCGGCGCGGGGGGGGCGGCATCGTCCGCGGCGCGGCGCGGTGCATGCTCCCCGCCGTTGCCGGAGCTTGCGGCGGCGTCGCCGCCCCACCGCTTCCGGTCCGGCGCCGCGAACGGCAGGCGCGGCGCGAGGGACGTGCGTGGCCGGCGCGGGGTCGGCCTGCCCGCCATCGCCGCCGGCGCCGTGAGCCGCCAGCGGCGCTCCCGCGGCGCCGTCGGTCCGTCGCCGGGGGCGATGACCCCCGTGACGAGCTCGCGGGGCGGAGGCTCCGCGTCGACGGGATCTCCGGCTCGACCGTCGGGCCCGAGCTCCGCCATCATGTCGGCGAGCCTGGCGTCCGAACGCCGCCGCTCCGCCCGGAGGCGCTGCCGCGTGACGATGGCCATCGCCCACGCCAGGAGCAGCGAGATGATAGTGACCGTGGCCAGCGTGGTGTCCATCGTGCTCCCGGTTCCGGTTCCGTCCGCGTCCGTAGCGGCGTACCCCCTATCTCTTCGTCGGTCGCGTCGACGCGAGGCTGTAGGGCCGCCCGACCGCCCCGGGTGGAATCCGGTGAAAGGGGCCGAACCATGCCGATGGCGCGGCCGGGTGCGAGCCACGACCGGGTGCGCTCGGGCGCGAGGCGGGCGGGGACCGCGACCGGCGGCCGGCGCGCGGGATCGGGCGGCGAGCGACGCCGGTGTCGGACGGCGCCGACCGGCGGCCGGCGCGCGGGATCGGGCGGCGAGCGACGCCGGTGTCGGACGGCGCCGCGCTACGGTGCGGGATCCGGCTTCACGCCCTCGGTGAACTGGAGTCCCTGCCGCTCGGCGAGGGTGCGCACCGGCTTGAAGCCCTCGGCGCGCAGGGCGGACTCGGCTCCCCCTTGCGAGCGATAGTGGGGGTCGAGGGTGCGCCCGGAGAACAGCGCCCCCAGGCCGCCGCGCGGCGCGGACTCGATGATCAGGCACCGGCCGCCGACGCGGAGCACCTGGCGGGCCCCCTGCAGCGTCCCCACGCGCTCGTGGGGACGCATCGCGCCGATCAGGGCCGGGATGACCACCACGTCGAACCACCCCTGCGCGAACGGCGGCGTCCGCAGCGGGGCCACCTTCACGTCGACCAGCACCCCCCGCGCCTCCGCCGCGCGTCTGATGGGCCGGGCCCCGCCATCGTCCGGGACGAGGGCCGACGCCTGTCCGCTGATGCCGACCTGGGCCGCGAGCATCGCGATGAGGCGCGGGTCGCCGCTCCCGATCTGCAGCACCTTGTCGCCGAGCCGCAGACCCGCCATCGACACCCGGAGGTCGGTTTCGCCCTTGAGTTTCTTCAAGATCGCCATGGCCGTGAGTCGGTTCAGGGTCTCGTGTCGGGCCGATGACCATGCCCAGAGAGGCATAAAGCGCCATGATATAGTGGCCGGTCGTGAAACGCCCAGTCGAAATCGCGTCCGCTAACGGCAAGCTCGGTGTTCTTCTCGTCGGAATGGGGGCCGTCAGCACCACGTTCATCGCCGGCTCCCTGCTCATCCGGAAAGGACTGGCGCCCTCCATCGGCTCGCTCGCCGAGCGGGGGACGGTGCGGCTGGGCAAGCGCAACGAAGGCCGCTCGCCGCTCATCAAGGACTTCGTGCCGCTCGCATCCCTCGACGACCTCGTCTTCGGCTGCTGGGACATCTTCGAGGACAACGGGTTCGAGGCGGCCGCCACCGCCGGCGTCATCGAGTCGTCGCTGCTCGAGCAGGTGCGTCCGGAGCTCGAGGCGATCCGGCCGTGGCCCGCGGTGTTCGATCAGCGTTACGTCAAGCGGCTGATGGGCACCAACATCAAGACCGGCGCGACCAAGCGGGACCTCGCCGGGCAGGTGCGCGCCGACATCCGTGCGTTCAAGGAGGAGCACGGCCTCGCGCGCCTCGTGATGATCTGGTGCGGGAGCACCGAGATCTTCATGACCCCGGCCCCCGAGCACGAGTCCGTCGCGGCCTTCGAGGCGGCGATGGACGCGAACGCGGACAGCATCTCGTCGAGCATGATCTACGCCTATGCCGCGCTGAAGGAGGGCATTCCCTACGCCAACGCGGCGCCGAACCTCAGCGCGGACATTCCCGCGCTGGACCGGCTCGCGCTCGACAACGGATCGCCCGTCGCCGGGAAGGACCTGAAGACGGGCCAGACCCTGATCAAGACCATCGTCGCCCCCGGCCTCAAGGCGCGGTTGATCGGGGTGTCGGGGTGGTACTCGACCAACATCCTCGGCAACCGCGACGGCGAGGTCCTCGACGATCCGGAGTCGTTCAAGACGAAGGAAGAGAGCAAGAAATCGGTCCTCGACTACATACTGCAGCCGGAGCTCTATCCGGACCTGTACGACGACCTCTGCCACGTCGTGCGCATCAACTACTACCCGCCCCGGGGTGACAACAAGGAAGGCTGGGACAACATCGACCTGGTGGGCTGGCTCGGCTATCCGATGCAGCTCAAGATCAACTTCCTGTGCCGCGACAGCATCCTCGCCGCTCCCATCGTGCTCGATCTCGTGCTCTTCCTCGACCTTGCGAAGCGCGCGGGCATGAGTGGCGTTCAGGAATGGCTGTCGTTCTACTTCAAGAGCCCCGTGCACGCGCCGGGGCTATATCCCGAGCACGACCTGTTCATCCAGTTGATGAAGCTGAAGAACACCCTGCGCTATCTGCGGGGCGAGGATCTCATCACCCATCTCGGTCTGGAGTACTACGACTGAGTACCGGCGGTTTCACGCCGTGAGCGCGCCTTTGGCGGGGATGTCACGCATGAATGAGAGTCAGCTTCAGCCGATCATCTTCGGTGGCCTGTTCATCGGTGTCCTGTCGGCATTGCCCATAGTCGAGTTGGGCAATTGCTGCTGTCTCTGGATCATCGGGGGCGGCATGCTCACCGCCTGGCTGCTCCAGCGCGATCGGCCGCAGCCCCTCTCGCTCGGCGAGGGGGCCTGGGGCGGGTTTCTGGCCGGCATCACCGGCGCGTTCGTCTCCGTGGCGGTGTCGGTGCCGATCGACCTCGCGACCGCGCCGTTCCAGCGGCGCATGATGGAGTTCATCATGAACTCCGAGGGCGACGTGCCTCCCGAGGTCCGGGAGATGCTCGAGAGCCTCGGTTCCACCGAGGGCGTGCTCTTCGCCGCGGCCATCGGCTTCGTCACCATGCTGATCGCCGGCATGATCTTCTCCGCCCTCGGGGGCCTGCTCGGCGTGCTGATCTTCCGGCCTTCGTCGCCGGCGCCGCCGTACCCGCCGGCGCCGCCGTCGTCCGTGCCGCCGCCCCCGCCGCCTCACGCGCCCGGAGCCTGACCCCGGCCCGTCGCGCCGGATCGGGCAGGCGCCTCGCCGCTCTCGGCACGGCGCGTCCTCGAATGGGCGGCCGGGCGCTCAGAGCCCTTCCTCGCGGTACTCGCCGAAGACGGCGCGAAGGGTGTCGGCGACCTCGCCCACCGTGGCCCGGGCCTCGACCGCGGCGACGATGGGGGGCACGAGGTTGCCGCCGTCGCGGGCCGCCCCGGCCACCGCGTCGAGCGCGGCGCGCCACCGCACCGGGTCACGGGCCGCCCGCACGCGGGCCACGCGCTCGCGCTGCTCGGTCTCGACGGCGGGATCGATGCGGAGGATGTCGATGCCGACGCCGTCGTCGTCGTCGTAGCGGTTCACTCCGACCACCGTGCGCTCGCCGCTGTCCACCGCCTGCTGGTCCCGGTACGCCGACTCCTGAATCTGCCGCTGGATCTCGCCCCGCTCGATCGCGGCCAGCGTCCCCCCCTCGGCGTCGATGCGCTCGAGAATCACCCGCGCCTCGCGCTCTATGGCGTCGGTGAGCGCCTCGACGACGTGGGAGCCGGCCATCGGGTCGACGGTGTTGACCACCCCGGTCTCGGCGGCGATGACCTGCTGGGTCCGGAGGGCGATGTGGGCCGAGGTCCGGGTGGGCAGGGCGAGGGCCTCGTCGCGGCCGTTGCAGTGCAGCGACTGGGTGCCCCCGAGCACCGCGGCCATCGCCTGCAGCGCGACCCGCACGATGTTGTTGTCGGGCTGCTGCGCCGTCAGCGTGCTGCCGGCGGTCTGGGTGTGGAAGCGCATCTGCTGGGCACGCGGCTCGGTGGCCCCGAAGCGGTCGCGCATGACTCGGGCCCAGAGGCGCCGGGCCGCCCTGAACTTGGCGATCTCCTCCAGGAAGTCGTTGTGGGCCGCGAAGAAGAACGACAGCCGGCGCCCGAACGTGTCGACGTCGAGGCCCGCCGCGATCGCCGCCTCCACGTAGGCCACGGCGTGGGCGCAGGTGAAGGCGACCTCCTGCACCGCGGTCGCCCCGGCCTCGCGGATGTGATAGCCGCTGATCGAGATGGGGTGCCAGTTGGGCAGCTCCGCCCCGCAGTACTCGACGACGTCGGTGACGATGCGCAGCGAGGCCCGCGGCGGAAAGATGTAGGTGCCGCGGGCGACGTACTCCTTGAGGATGTCGTTCTGCACCGTGCCCGCCACGGCCCGCGGCTCCACCCCCTGCCGTCGCGCGGTGGCGACGTACAGCGCGAGCAGGATGATGGCGGTCGCGTTGATCGTCATCGAGGTGGAGACGCGGTCGAGGGGAATGCCGTCGAAGAGGACGCTCATGTCCTCGATGGAGTCGATGGCCACCCCGACCCGCCCCACCTCGCCCCCCGCGAGGGCGTGGTCGGAGTCGTAGCCGATCTGGGTCGGCAGGTCGAACGCGACGCTCAACCCGCTGCCTCCCTGCTCGAGCAGGTAGCGGTAGCGCCGGTTCGACTCCGCCGCGGTGCCGAACCCCGCGTACTGGCGCATCGACCACAGCCGGCCCCGGTACATCGTGGGATGGATGCCGCGGGTGAACGGAAACGCGCCGGGCGTTCCCAGGGCGTCCTCGGCGGCCCGGTGGGGCGGGGTGGCCGGCGCGGCGGCTTCTGGAGGCATGGTGCGATTCTAGCAGCCGGGGCGGGGCTCCGCGTCGCGCGAGACCGGTGGGGAGCCTGCCGTGACGAGGCGCGACGGGGGATCCAGGCGGACCGGGCGCGAGACGCGGCTCGCTACTCGATCCAGCCGCGAAGGTCGCGCCCGGTCATCTCCGCCGGCGGCGCGATGCCCAGGATGCCGAGCATGGTCGGGGCGACGTCGCGCAGCGTGCCGTCGCGCAGCGGCATCCCCGCGTCGACGTCCGGACCCGCCAGCACCACGGGGACGGGATTGGTGGTGTGCGCGGTGTGCGGTCCCTTGCGCTCGGCGTCCCACATCTGCTCCGCGTTGCCGTGGTCGGCGGTGATGATGACGGTGGCCCCGGCGGCCCGGGCCGCGGCGAGGATCCGCGCCAGGCAGCCGTCCAGCGTCTCGACCGCGGCCACCGTCGCGTCGAGCCGGCCGGTGTGGCCGACCATGTCGGCGTTGGCGAAGTTGCAGATGACGACGTCGTGCCGCCGGCCGGCGAGGTCCGCGACGAGATGGTCGGTGATGCCGGCCGCGCTCATCGCCGGCTGGAGGTCGTAGGTGGGGACGGACGGGGACGGAACGAGGATGCGGTCCTCGCCGGGGGGCGGCTGCTCCTCGCCGCAGTTGAAGAAGTAGGTCACGTGGGCGTACTTCTCCGTCTCGGCGAGGCGCAGGCTGGTCCGGCCGTGCGCGGCGAGCACCTCGGCGAGGCTGCCCGAGAAGGTCTGGGGCGGAAAGACCACGGGCAGGCCGAACGTGGCGTCGTACTGCGTCAGGGTCAGCACGCGCAGGGCCGGCGGCGACTGCCGCTCGAAGCCGTCGAAGTCGGCGAAGGCGAGCGCCCGGGTGAGCTGCCGCGCGCGGTCGGCCCGGAAGTTGAAGAAGACGACGGCGTCGCCGTCGCGCAGCCGCCCCACCGGGCGATCGTCGGCGTCGGCGATGACGCTCGGCTCGATGAACTCGTCGGTGACGCCGCGCGCGTAGGCGCGTTCGACGAGGGCCACGGGGTCGGTGCCGCGGTGGCCGAGGCCGCGGGCCATCGCTTCGTAGGTGAGCCGCGTGCGGTCCCACCGGTGGTCGCGGTCCATGGCGTAGTAGCGGCCGCTCACCGTCGCGACCCGCCCCACGCCGGCGTCGGCGAAGCAGCGCCGGAGCGCCGCCAGGTACTCCACGCCCCCGTTCGGCGCCGTGTCCCGGCCGTCGGTGACGGCATGCGCCAGCACCCGGGTCACGCCCCGCCGCGCCGCGAGCCGCACCAGGGCGTGGAGGTGCCGCTGGTGCGAGTGCACGCCGCCGTCCGAAAGCAGGCCGACGAGGTGGAGCGTGCGACCGCCCCGGGTGCAGGAATCGAGCAGGGTGTTCAGCGGGACGTTGCCGGCGAGCTCGTCCCGCGCGATGGCCTGGTCGATGCGGGTCAGGTCCTGGAACACGATGCGTCCCGCGCCGAGGTTCATGTGCCCGACCTCGGAGTTGCCCATCTGGCCGGGCGGCAGCCCCACCGCCTCGCCGCAGGTCGTCAGCCGGCCGCACGGATACCGGTCGCGGAGCTCGCGGTAGACCGGGGTCCTCGCCTGGTGGATGGCGTTGCCGCCCGGCTCGGGGCTCTCCCCCCAGCCGTCGAGGACGACGAGCACCAGCGGGGGGCGGTGCGATGGGGGCATCGGCAGGGTCCTCGGGGGACGGTCCAAACCCCGCATGCTACCACGGCGGATCCGCCCGGCCTTGTGCGGGGCGCCCGCCTGTGGTTGACTATCCCTTCGGGGCTCCGATCCGGATCGGGCCGTCGTCTCGCCGCACGCGGCGACCTGCGGCTCCACTGGCGCGGCGGCGGCTCCGGGCCGGCCGCGCCCGCCGGAACGATGCCCGACAGGCGGTCGATCGGGGGAACGCAGGGGTGAGGCAGGTGACAATCCGCTGGGTGTCGGCGGCGTGTCTGATCGCGGCGGGGCTCGCGGCGGGCCCCGGCCTGGCGGAGGGCGCTCAGCCCCTCGACCCCGAAGCGCAGGAGCGCGAGATCGTGTCGCTCGCCAACGTGGTGGGCGCTGCCCTGCGGGGAGAGATCGTCCCGACGGAAGAGCCCTTCGGCTGGGCGAACGATTTCCTGAAGAGCAGCGAAGGGACGACGTTCATTCCGTTCACCTTGTCGATCGAGGAGTCGAAGCTGACGACCTCGGCCGTCGCGATGTACATGTTCGTGGCGCCGCAGGGGGGACGGGCCGGCTCGGTGCCGCCGGCGGCGTTCGAGGACGGCTATCACGTCCTGCTCGGTCCGGCGACCGGGGACGGTCCGTCTTCGCCCGAGGCGGCTTCCTCCTCCACGGACCCGGCCGAGGCGGAACCGCGGTTCTACCGGATTCGCCGCGGCTTCTGGGTTCCCGCCGGCGACTACGACGTCTACGTGGCGTTGAGCGAGAGCGAGGTCGAGCCCGGGGCCACGCCGGCGACGATGATGCTCCGGAGGGCGCTCTCGGTTCCCGACTTGTGGACCGGCGGGTTCGCGACGAGCAGCGTCATCCTCGCCGAGAGCATAGAGTCGTTGAACGCGCCGCCGCCCCCCGAGCAGTTGCCGGCCAACCCCTACACCCTCGGCACCATGCGCATCCTGCCGAAATCGATCTCCGAGTACCTCACCAGCGACGAGCTGTCGATGCTGTTTCTGGTGTACAACGCGGGGATGACGCCGGCCGGGATGCCGGACGTGACCGTGGAGTACGCGTTCAACGTGGCGGGCGAGTCCGGGGAGGAGTTCTTCAACCGGACCAGTCCCCAGATGTTCAACGAACGGACGCTGCCGCAGGGGTTCGATCTGAACGCCGGCCACCAGCTTGTGGCCGGTCAGGCCGTGCCGTTGAGCTCGTTTCCGCCGGCCGAGTATCGCCTCGAGATCACCGTCACCGACAACACCAGCGGTGAGTCGCTGACCCACAGCGTGGGCTTCTCCGTCGCCGAGGCCGCCGAGTCCTGATCGGGGCCGTGTAGAGAGGGCGTCATGGACAGGTTCCAATCCCCAGTGGTCGTCGCCGCGGCGTTGTTCGCGATCGGGGCCGTCCCCGCGGTCGCGGCCGGACAGGGATTCGAACCGGCTTCCGCCGCCGCGGCGTCGGCGCCGGACCGGCTCGGCCGCATCGCCGGTCTGGTCACCGACGTGCACGGACACCCTCTCGACGGCGCGATGGTCTCCGCGTTCGGCCCGCTGGGCGCCGAGCTCGTGGTGTCGGACGTGGAAGGGCGCTTCGTGATGCCGTCCCTGCGGCCGGGCCGCTATCTGTTGCAGGCTCACGTTGCCGGATTCGCCACCTCCCGCCGCCAGTTCGTGGTGGTGACGGCGGGCCGGCCCGTCGTCCACGCGATAGCGATGAGCCATGCCCCGCCGCCGCCCCCCCCGGTGCTGCCGGCCATGGCCGGTTTCGCGCTGTCGCGCCCTGGGGCCGGCGAGCAGCGGTCCGAAGCCGACCGCGAGGCCCCGGCCGCGCGCGAGGCGGACCCGACCCACGGTCACACCCGGAAGGCTTGGCGCCTGCGCCGGGCCCGACGCAGCGTCCTGAAGCAGACGGAACGGGCGCCGGGCGCCGGCTCCGCCCCGGGCGCGGCCACGGCCGATGACGGCCGGGTGGCGGGGCTGTCCCGTGCCGGGGCGACCCCGTCGTCCTTCGCGTCCGGGTTGGGGGCCCTTCCGCTCAGCGGTGAGGTCAATCTGCTGACTCGCGGGACGTTCGAGTCGGCCAGCCCCCTCATGGGGTCGACGCGCCCCGGCGGACTCGCCAACCTGTCGGTCGGAGCGCCGGCGTGGCGGGGCGACTGGACCGCCCACGGGGCGATGAACACCGGCGACGTCTCGTCGTGGTTCGCGTCCGGGGCGTACCTGGCCGAGGCCGGCAGGGCGCATGCCTTCGGCGTCGAGGCGGCGTACGGGCGCCAGCGCTACGACGGCCTGAACCCCCTCGCCCTCAGCCTCGCGCCCGAGACCCGGGTCGCCGCGAGCGTCGGCGCCTTCGACCGCTGGACGGTGTCGCCGCGCCTGGCGGTCGAGTACGGCGGCCGCTACTCGCGGTACGACTACATCGACGGCGGACTCTTCAGCCCGCGCGCGGCCGTCACCGTCACGGTGGCGCCCGGCTTGCGCTTCCGGGTCGCGGGGGCGCAGGAGATGGTCGCGCCGGGCGCGGAGACCTTCCTGCCTTCCATGGGACCGGGGCTGTGGCTTCCGCCGGAGCGTGCGTTCGCCACCGTGTCCCGTCAGGGCCGGCTGCGGTCCGAGCGGACGCGTCACTTCGACGTGGGGGTGGAGCGCGACCTGGCCGGAGGCTTCGTCGTGGGGCTGCGGCGGTTCCACCAGGACGTCGACAACCAACTGGTGACGCTGTTCGGGGCGGGCGGGCTCGAGACCGTGCCCGCCGGCTTCTACTACGTCGCCCGGGCCGGGTCCGTGGAGAGCCACGGCTGGACCGTCAGCGTGCGCCGCGAGCTCGGGAGCCGCGTCAGGGGGTCGGTGGACGTCTCCGTCATCGAAGCGCAATGGGGGCAGGCCGACGTCGGGCCGGTGGCGGCGTTGGAGGCCCCGGGCGTTCTCCGCCCCGCGGTCGAGCAGTTCCACGACGTGAGCGGCACCATCGAGACCGAGATTCCCGAGTCCGCCACCCGGGTGTCCTTCCGCTGCCGGCTCAGCGGCGCGTTCGAGGGCGCCGATCCCGCGAATCCGGGCGGGCTGGACGCCCGGTTCGATCTCCTGATTCAGCAGGCCCTGCCGTTCACGCCGGTGGGCGGGAGCCGCTGGGAAGCCCTGCTGGCGGTCCGCAGCCTGTTCTTCGATCCCCGCGAGACCGCGTCGCTCTTCAGCGAGCTGCTGGTGATCCAGCCGCCCCGCCAGGTCGTCGGCGGCGTCGTGGTGTATTTCTGATTCCGGTCCGCGCCGGGTCGGGCGTGGGGTGCTCCACGTTGGCCCGTGTCCGCCGCCGTCCCGCCTCGGGCGATTATCCGTAAAACCGGATAGAGATGACCAATATTTTGGATGAGCGTAGCCGCCTCGCGCGGGAACGACGTTGCGCCGCTTGCCCATGCCCGGCGTGCGCGTCGTGACACGCGATGCGGTTGCTGGAATACCGATTGCATACGATTCGTACGGATTTGTGTGCAGTTTGCCCTTCGGGTTGATGCAATGAGCCGCCCACCGTCTCGACCCGCCTCGCGCGCCCGTGGGCGCGGCCGGTGGCGTGCGTGGGTTCCCCCCGTCCTCGCCGTCGCGCTGGTCGCCGGCCTTCTCTGCCTCGCCGCCGCCAACGTCTTCGTCCGGGCCGATTGGAACGAGCTGGTGGACGGGGTGCTGTGGGGCGATCGGCCGGCCGGCGTCACCGCCGTCGAGGTGGCGCCGGACGAGGCCGGAGACCGGGCCGGGATCGTGGCCGGGGACGTGCTCCTGGCCCTCGACGGCGTTCCCGTCCAGTCCACGCGCGAAGTGCTGGAGCATCTCCATGCGCGGCAGCTCGACGGTCGGGTCGGCTATACGCTGTTGCGACTCGATCAGTCGCGCCTGATCGACGTCACCCTCCAACCGGTGCCGGCGGCCCAGACCGGGATCTACTTCGTGCTGGTGGGCGTCGGCGTGTTCACGTTGCTGGTGGGCGCCTCGGTGCGGCTGCGGCGGCCGGGGACCCAGGCCACCCTGCATTTCTTCTGGCTCAGCGTGGCGTTCTTCGGCATGTTCGCCTTCTCTTTCGCGGGCCGCCTGGACCGGCTGGACTGGGTGTTCTACTGGGCGGACGCCATCGCCACCCTGGCCCTCGCCCCGCTGTTCGTGCACTTCGCCCTCGTGTTCCCCGAACGGGCCCCCGGCGCCGTACGGAACCGTCTGGGACGTCTCGTGCTGCCGATCGTCTACGCCCCGGCCGTGGTCCTCGGGCTGCTCCAGGCGGTGTCGCTGGCCGGCGACGCCGGCTCGGCGCTGTTCACGACGGGCATCGAGCGCGTCTGGAAGCTGGAGATCGCGTACCTCGCCGCCTGCGTCGTGGGCGGGCTGGCCCTGATGATCCTGACCCTGCGGCGGGTGCCGTCGGTGACCTCGAAGCGGCAGCTCCGCTGGATCGTCTGGGGAGCGGTGCTCGGCGGGCTGCCCTTCGTCGTGGGCTACGCGGTCCCGTGGTCGCTCGGGATCGACACCGTGCCCCTCGACGTCACCGCGATTCCGTTGAGCCTGATTCCGCTCGCGTTCGCGTCGGCGATCGTCCAGTACCGCCTGCGCGACGTGGAGGTCATCGTCAAGCGCGGGCTGGTCTACACCGCGGCCGTGTTCGCGATGGTGGCCATCTACCTGATGCTCGAGCAGTTGGCGCTGGCGGTGTTCCTCGACGAGCCGGACGGGCACAGCTCGTTGATCGCCCTGCTCGCGACCGCGGTGGTGGTGCTGCTGGCGCGTCCCGTGAAGGACGCCATCGAGTCGATGCTGGACCGGGCCCACTACCGCGACCGGTACGACTACCGGCGGGCGCTCCTCGGCTTCGCGCGCGAGCTGAACAGCGATCTCGACCTGGGCCGCCTCGCCGAGCGCCTGGTGACCCGGGTGACGGAGACCCTGGTCGTCGACCACACCGTCCTGATGGTGGCGCCGGCGGAATCCGAAGCGGGTGGGCCGTTCCGGCCCTTCCAGGCGACCGGGGCGCGGGCGGCGGGCGAGTGGCCGGGGCTGGATACCGCGTCCGCCATCGGTGGGCACGTGGTCCGCCAGGGGACGGTCCTGCTCGACGATCCGGTGGCCGCCCTCGGCTATCCCCAGGCGGAGGTCGCGTTCTGGCGGGACCGGGAGATTCACTACTTCGTGCCGTGCGTCTCCGAGGAGGGCACCATCGCGGTGCTCGCGCTCGGGGCCAAGACGAGCGGCGAACCGCTGAGCAGCGAGGACGTCGCGCTGCTCACGGCGGTCGCGGCGCAGGTCGCGACCGCGATCGAGAACGGCCGGCTCTACACCCAGTTGCAGGTCAAGGCGGCCGAGGTCGACCGGATCCGGGAGTTCAACGAGAACATCATCGAGTCGCTGAACGACGGGCTGGTGGTGCTGGACCTCGAGGATCGCGTGGTCCGGTGGAACGCGGCCGTCGCGCGTCTGTACGGCGTGCCGCACGACGCGGCGGTGGGGCGGCCGCTGGCGAACCTGTTCGACGCGTCGTTCACGGATCGGCTCGCGCGCGAGCGGCGCGGGCACGCGGCCGGGTCGACGCTGTACCGGGCGCCCCTGACCTCGCGCCACGCCGGCGAGCCGCGGGAGCTGCTGGTCAACGCCGCGCAGGCGCCGCTGCTGACCCCCGGCGGCGACACCGCCGGCACGATGATTCTCCTGGAGGACATCACGGAGCGGGTCCGGCTCGAGGAGCAGTTGCAGCTCTCCGAGCGCATGGCCTCGGTCGGTCTGCTCGCGGCGGGCGTGGCCCACGAGGTCAACACCCCGCTGACCGGCATCTCGAGCTTCACGCAGATGCTGATCGAGGGAACGGCCCCCGACGACTCCCGACTTCAGTTGCTGAAGAAGATCGAACGGCAGGTCTCGCGGGCCGCCCGCATCGTGAACGGGCTGCTCAACCTGTCACGGCCCGGACAGTCCGACTTGGCGGGCCCGGTGGACGTCAACGGGGTGATGAACGACGTGCTGGTCCTCGTCGAGCATCAACTCCGGACGTCCAACATCCGGATCCGGCGGGACCTGTCGCCGACCCCGACCGTCGTGCAGGGGGTGGAGGGCAAGCTGCAGCAGGTGTTCCTGAACCTCATCCTCAATGCGCGCGACGCCATGCCGACCGGCGGCTGGCTGTCCATCAGCTCCCGCGGCGACGGTGACCGGGCGATGATCGAGGTCGCCGACACCGGCACCGGGATCGCGAGCGAGGACCTGTCCCGCATCTACGACCCGTTCTTCACGACCAAGGCCGTCGGACAGGGCACCGGGCTCGGCCTCTCGATCGTCTACAGCGTGGTCCAGGAACATCGCGGGGCGATCGACTGCCGGACGGGAGCCGGCGGCACCCGCTTCACCGTCACCCTGCCCGTGCCGTCGCATCTGCGGACGCAGTCGGCGGGGTAGGACCTGCGCCGTGCAACGGTGCAGGCGCACGCACACCGATGCTTCGCTACACATCCGTACTGGTCGTCGACGACGAGGAGGTCATGCGCGAGGTCCTGCAGACCCTGCTCTCGAAGGAGGGCTGCGAGGTCTCGACCGCGGTGAACGGCGACGACGGGCTCGAGCTGGCCCGGGGCCGTCGCTTCGACGTCGCCATCGTCGACGTGATGATGCCCGGCATCGGCGGCATCGAGACCCTCGATCGGCTTCGCCGCCTCGACGAGGACCTGCCCGTCATTCTCATCACCGCCTACGCGTCGCTCGAGAACGCGATCGCGGCCATGAAGCGCGGGGCGTTCGATTACATCACCAAGCCCTTCAAGAACGAGGAAGTGCTGGTCGTGGTCCGGAACGCGGCCGAGAAGCGGCGGCTGGTCACGGAGAACCAGACCCTTCGCGCGAACCTGCGCACCCAGAACGACGGCCTGCGCAACATCATCGGCCGCAGTCCGCGCATGCGCCAGGTGTTCGAGCTGATCACGCAGGCGGCGATGAGCCGCACGACGATTCTCGTCGAGGGAGAGAGCGGGACCGGCAAGGAGCTGGCCGCGCGCGCCCTGCACGCGGGCTCGCCGCGGGCCGACCATCCCTTCGTCACCGTGAACTCCGGCAGCCTGCCGCCGGACCTGCTCGAATCGAACCTCTTCGGTCATCTCAAGGGGGCGTTCACCGGCGCCGTGGCCGCCAAGAAGGGGCTCTTCGAGCTCGCCGACAGGGGCACGATCTTCTTCGACGAGATCGGCAGCGTGCCCGTCGAGACCCAGGCGAAGCTGCTGCGGGTGATTCAGGAGCGGGAGTTCATGCGCCTGGGCGGCGTCGAGACGAAGAAGGTCGACACGCGGATCATCGCCGCCACCAACATCGATCTCCAGCGGCTCGTGGCCGAGGGGAAGTTCCGCGAGGACCTCTACTATCGGCTCCACGTCATCAAGGTCGAGCTGCCGCCTCTCCGCGACCGCCGCGAGGACATACCCCTGCTCGCCCACCACTTTCTCGAGAAGTACGGGGCGGAGAACGAGAAGAAGGACCTCGAGCTCACGGCCGAGGCCCTCGATCTCATGGAGGCCTACGACTGGCCGGGCAACGTGCGCGAGCTCGAGAACGTCATCGAGCGCGCGGTCGTGCTCGCGACCGGCCCGCGCATCGGCCCCGCGCTGATTCCCGACGCGGTGCGCACCCCGCGTCCGTTCCTGATGCCGCGGTTCGCGATGCCGGCGGAGGGGCTCCCGTTCAAGGAGGTGGTGGCCGCGTTCGAGACGCAGTTGATCGAGCGCACCCTCGCCGCGACGGGCGGGGTGCAGAAGCGTGCGGCCGAGATGCTGCAGATCAAGCCGACGACGCTCAACGAGATGATCAAGCGCTACGACATCCTCCCGCGCCGGAAACGGGGCAATGTCCACGGCCGCGGCGGAGCGGGCGCCGGCGGGGCTGCAGGCGGGAGCGCCTCCGGCCGGGAGCGGCGGAAGCCGCCGCCGGACGCCGGCGGGGCGTGACGCCGTCCGCCCGGGCCGCCGAACGGTGCGGGTCGGTCGGCGGGTATCGGCCGCCGCGGGCCGTGGCTCCGGGCGTTCAGCCTCCCCGCGGGCCGCGGCGGCGGCCGGCGCGCGGGGACCGTCCCGCGGGGCGTGAGGACGGGAGGCCCGCGATCAAGCGGTCGTACTTGCCGAGAACGACGTCCCACCGGTAGTTCGCGCGAACGTAGGCGCGGCCCTGGCGCCCCATGGTGGTGCGCAGGTCGTCGTCGCGGACCAGGAGCCGCAGGCACGCCTGGAACTCGTCCCGGTCGGCGTAGTAGAGGCCGGCGTTGCTCCGCTGGCAGTGGTCCACCAGCACGTCGCTACGGGCGTTGGCGAGCACCGGGGTTCCGACCGCGAACGACTCGAGGGCGAGCAGCGACAGGCTCTCGGCCGGGGAGGGCGCCACGACCACGGTGGCCGCTTCCAGGGCCTCGGAACGCTCGGCTTCCGACAGCATGCCGGCGAACCGAAGGTGCAGGGCGTTCGGGATCGGCATCAGCTTGAGGCCCATCAGCACCAGCGACGTGTCGCCGTCCGACTCGGCATAGCCGCCGAAGTAGTCGAGCAGCTCCTCGCATCCCTTGCCCGCCTCGATCCGTCCGTCGTGAAGGGCAATCGGACCGTACAGGCGGTGACGCCGGCGAAAGACGGCGCCGCGGGCGGACAGCGGTGACGCGGACGGCTCCGACGGCGGCTTCTCGTGCAGGCGCGACGGGGGAAGGTCGACGCCGCATCCCACCGTTTCCTCCACCCTGGCGCCGATTGCGAACCTGCGCTTCAGGAACCCGCGCTCGACCGCGGTGGTGTAGGCGATGCCGGCGGGCCGCGAGAACACCTCGCGATAGAGGTCGAGGCGCAGCGCCGGCCGGTCCACCGCGGCGGGCACCAGGATGCTGCGCGTCGGGTCCACCCGCAGTCCCAGGACCGTCGGGGCGTAGAGGCAGTCGAAGAAGACGAGCGCGTCGTAGTCGCGGTGATGCTGCTCCAGATACGCCTGCAGGCCCGGGCACCACGGCCCCTGCTGCTTCAGCCACTCGGCCTCGTCGTCGGCGGAGTGGTCGTGCCGGAGGATCCAGTCGGAATACTCGTCGAACGCGGCAGGGTCCCGCGGACGCTCGTTGGCGAATCGCCGGACGGTGACGCCGCGGATGCGGTCGTCGCCCTCCGGGTACCGGTTCCTCCAGGTGCCGCCGTCGCGCGCGCAGGTGGTGAGGACGTCGACCTCGTGCCGCCCCGCGAGCTGCTCCGCGATCAAGCGGCAGAGGTACTCGGACCCGCCGGCAATCTCCGCGCCGTAGCGTTGGACGACGACGGCGAGCCTCATCGATCCCCGGTGTCGTCGGGCGGCGGCGCGGGTCGGTCCTCCTCCGCGGGCGGCGGTGCGTCGGGGCTCGGCGCGGGAGCCGCGTCCGTGGAGGAAGCTGGCGGCCCGGCGGGTCCCGTGGAGGCCTCCGCGGCGGTCGAAGCGCGGTCGGGCGCCGCCGCCCGGTCCGCCGCCTCGGGAGACGGCCCGCCCTGAGCGGCGCCGCCCTCGGCGTCCCCCGTGGCGGCGTCGTCCGGCGAAGCGCCGCCCGGCGACGCCGTCTCGCCGGCCGTCTCGTTCGCCGCACCCGTGCCCGCGCCCGGTCGCCGCCGCGACCGCCGCCGGCGCCGCCGGCTCCGGGTAGGCCCGGCCGCGGCCCCGTCGCTCTCCGCGCCCTCGGCCTCGCCCGCCGGCGGCGTCGACCTGGCCTGTCTGGCCGATTCGAGGGCCTGCGCCCGCCGCTCTTCGAAGCCGAGGCGCCCCGCGACCGACTCGACCAGCATCCTGTGGTTCTTCATGTCGACGGCGAGCCGCGTCATCTCCGTCACCAGGTTGCTGGTCACCTCGTAGTTCAGGGCATCGACCTCCTCGCGGGCCGCGAACTTCTTCCCGGTGCGCTCGAACTCGGCGTTCACCCGATCGAGCAGGTCGAGCAGCCGCGAGTTGATCTCCGCTTGTCTCATCATGGCCAGGATGATCGGGTCGGGGTTGAAGAACAGTCGCAGGATCGGGTTCAGGAGCTTCCGGATCAGGTAGATCAGTTTCCCCATCGTTCCCCCGGACGACGAGACGTACACGGTGTTCTCGTCGAACTCGAAGGGCTCGGGCGCCAGGCTCCTCCCCTGCCCGTCCCGGTCGAACCGTCCGGGAGGCGTGAGGCGCCGATTGTGCTCGACCAGGTCCGAACGGGTTCGTCGGGGCTCCAGGCAGCGCTCCAGCGTGGCCTCGGCCAGCTCCCGGGCCTGTCGTTCGTCGTCGTCGCCCCGCCGCCCGCGGATGCCCCGGCGGATCCGCTCCATGAGCTGGGTCACGTCGACGGAATCGGCCCGCGTGTCGAACTCGGCCATGGTGGGTTGCGGGGGGCGTCAGGGTGGGCCCGGCCCGCCAGTCGTCGCCCGGGGCTCCGCTTGGCGCCCGACCGACCCTCCCGGCGTCCGCGCCGTCCCACGGTGCAGGCTCCGGGGCCGGGACTCGACCGCGACCCGGAGGCCGGCACCCGCCCGGGGGGCTGCGCCGTCGCCGGGCCGGAGGGTCGTTGGAAGGCGGCCGGCTCGGTGAACGAGACGATGGCCTCGAATCGCCCGGGCCGGCGGCGGCAAGGAAACGATCAGTACAGTCACCCGACCGGCGGCCCGGCGTCGTGGACGCCGGGCGCGACCGTGCACGGTCGGAACGCGCGCTGACGCCGGATGGATGGCTCCCGTTTCGTCAGTCAGTCGCTGAAGCTCTTCACGGCTTCGTCTTCCGACTCGTACGTCTCGAACACCGTCAGCAGCTTCGTGATCGCGAGCAGATCGGTGATGCGCTTGGTGAGATTGACGAGCTTGAGCTTGCCCCCCTGGCGGCTCACCGTCGTGTACGTCCGCACGATTTCGCCGAGCCCCGCGCTGTCGACGTAGGGAACACCCTCGAGGTTGAGCAGCAGCTTGCGGTGCCCCTGCTGTACCAGGTTGCTGATCCGCTCCTTCAGGAGCTCGTCGCCCTCGCCGATGGTCAGTTTCCCCGTCAGGTCCAGCACCACGACGTCCTGAAGCGTTCTTTCCTGGATTTCCATGGATTTCTCCGCGCCCGCGGTTTACGCCGTCGCCGGAAGAGTGACGCAGGAACCAGCCGGTCACGCGCTGTCGCCGGGTCTCCTAGTCGCGCAAAACTACTATGAACCCGATGCACTGTCAATGCGCGGTTTCACGCGGCATTCCCGGTCTACTCGGTCTCCCTGCGCTGCTTTTTGCGGGTCCGCTTGCGGGCCAGCGCCTGCTTGGCCCGGCGCTTGTCGCCCGGCTTCAGGTAGAACGAGTGCTTCTTGATGTCCTTGATGATGTCTTCCTGCTGCACCTTGCGCTTGAAGCGCCGCAGCGCGCTCTCGATCGACTCGCTCTCCTGCACCTTGACTTCAGCCAAACTGTCCGTCACCTCCCTCGCGTGGCGAGCATCTCGATTCGATGACCGAAGGCCCGGGAGCGCTCCGCCCCGGGGCCGCGGCCGCCGCGGTTCGACCCGTTTCGCCCCGGATCGGGCGGACGCGCGCCGCGCCGCATCGCCGTTCCGTCCGCCGCCGTTCATCGAACGGACGCGCCGGCCGTCGCGGAAACGTGTAGCATGGAGTCCGCGCGGGGCCGCGGCCCGCGCGATCGGGGCTGCGCTTCTCCGACGGTACGGAGCAAACGGACATTATAGGCGGCTGCCCGCGAGGTGTCAAAGCGCGACGGGGCGGGCCGGTCGGGAGGGTCCGGGACCGATGAGGGTGCTGGTCGTCGGGAGCGGCGCGCGCGAGCACGCCTTGACGTGGAAGCTGGGGCGGGAGTCGACGGTCCGCGAGGTCATCTGCGCGCCCGGCAACGCGGGGACCGGGCCCGACGCGTCGGCGCGCTCGGTCGACGTCTCGGATCCGGACGCCCTGCTCGCGTACGCCGAGGCCGAAGCGGTCGACCTGACCGTGGTCGGGCCGGAGTTGCCGTTGGCGCGCGGGGCCCGGGACGTGTTCGAGGCGCGCGGCCGGTGCCTGTTCGGGCCCAGCCGGTACGCGGCGGGGCTCGAGTCGAGCAAGGCGTTCGCCAAGGAGTTCATGGCCCGGCACACGGTGCCCACGGCCCGCTTCCGCGTCTGCCGCAGCCCGGGCGAGGCCCTGGCCGCGGTGGACGGGTCCGAGTTCGGGTTCCCGGTGGTCGTCAAGGCGGACGGCCTCGCGGCCGGCAAGGGGGTGACGGTAGCCCCGGATCGGGCCGCCGCCGAGCGGGCGGTGCGCGAGGCGATGGTCGACGGGCGGTTCGGCGAGGCCGGTCGTTGCGTGGTCGTCGAGGAGCACCTGTCCGGGGTGGAGGCGTCGTTCTTCGCCATCTGCGACGGGAGCGAGGCGGTCGGCCTGCCGGTGGCGCAGGACCACAAGCGGGCCTGGGACGGCGACCGCGGGCCGAACACCGGCGGCATGGGGGCGTTCGCCCCCAGTCCGCTGATGACCCCCGCGCTGGACCGCCGGATCCGGCGCGAGATCGTGGAGCCGGTCCTCGAGGGGATGCGCCGCGCCGGACACCCCTTCCGGGGCTTCCTCTACGTCGGGCTGATGCTGACGGCGGAGGGCCCGAAGGTCGTCGAGTTCAACGTGCGGCTGGGCGATCCGGAGGCCCAGGTCGTGCTGCCGATGATCCGCGGCGAGCTGGCCCCGGTGCTGGACGCGGCGGCCCGAGGGGCGCTGGACGGGTCGGCCTGCGAGCACGCGGACGATCCGCACGTCGGGGTGGTGCTGGCGTCCGGGGGGTATCCCGGCCGCTACGAGACCGGCGCCGCGATCGCGGGGCTCGAAGCGGCGTCCGCCCTCGATGACGTGCTCGTGTTCCATGCCGGCACGGTGGAACGGGACGGGTCGGTGGTGACGGCGGGCGGCCGCGTGCTGACGGTGGTGGGCCGCGGGCGGGACTTCCCGGCGGCGATCGCGCGGGCCTACGAGGCGGAGGCGTGCATCACCTTCGCCGGCAAGCAGGTCCGCTCGGACATCGGACGCAAGGCGCTGGCGGCGGTACCCGGGTCCGGGGCCGCGGAGGGCGCCCCGGAGCAGGCACGGAATCGGGAATCGAAGACGTAGGGAGACAGAGCATCGGATGAGTGACATACAGGTTCAGGTCTTGATGGGGTCCGCGTCGGACGCGGGGGTGATGGCGAACACGGTGCGCACGTTGCGCGATCTGGGCATCGCCTCGGACATGACGGTGGCGTCGGCCCACCGCTCGCCGGACCGGGTGCGCCGGGTGATGGACGAGGCCGTCCGGCGGGGGGTTCGGGTCTTCGTGGTGGGGGCGGGGGCGGCCGCCCACCTCGCGGGGGTCGTCGCCGCCCATACCGCGCTGCCGGTCATCGGCGTCCCCGTCGACTCGTCGCCGCTCGGCGGGTTCGACGCGTTGCTGTCGACGGTGCAGATGCCCCCCGGGGTCCCCGTGGCCACGGTGGCGGTCGGGAAGGCGGGGGCCACGAACGCGGCGGTCCTCGCGGCGCAGATTCTCGCGGTCGGCGACCCGGACGTCCGCGCGCGCCTCGACGCCTATCGCCGGGGGCTGGCCGAGAAGGTGGAGCAGGCGGCGGCCGGACTCGAGCCGGTGTGACGGGCCGGGAGTCTGCGCCGTGGAACGGCGCGGACTACCGCGGCCAGGGCGCGGCGCCGAGCATCAGCATCAGCAGTGCCTTCTGGGTGTGGAGCCGGTTCTCGGCCTGATCGAAGACCGCGGAACGCGGTCCGTCGATGACGTCCGGGTCCACCTCCTCACCGCGGTGGGCCGGCAGGCAGTGCATGAAGAACGCACTGCGGCCGGCCTGCGCCATCAGATCGCCGGTCACCCGGTACGCTTCGAACGCTTCCCGCCTCCCCGTCGCCTCCGCCTCCTGACCCATCGACGTCCACACGTCGGTGTAGACGGCGTCCGCCCCCCGCACCGCTTCGACGGGGTCGTCGCACTGGACGATCTCGGCGCCGTGCCGGGCTGCCCTGCCCGCGGTGGCCACGGTCGCCGCGGGCAGGGCGTAGCCGGCGGGCGACGCCAGGCGCAGACGGATCCCGAGCATCGCCGCGGCGTGGGTGAGCGAGGTGGCCACGTTGTTGCCGTCGCCGACGTACGCCAGGGTCACTCCGCGCACGTCGCCGAACCGCTCGCGCAGGGTCAGGCAGTCGGCGAGGGCCTGGCACGGGTGCTCCTCGTTGGTCAGGGCATTCACGACCCGCAGCCGCGTCGTGGCTCGGGCGATCTCGCGCAGCCTCGACTGCTGGAACGTGCGGATGGCGGCCACCGAGATCCACCGCTCGAGGGTGCGGGCGACGTCCGCCAGGGCTTCGCGCGTGCCCAGGGCGTCGGCCGACGGCGGGCAGGTGACGATGCCCCCCAGCTCCTGCATCGCGATCTCGAACCCGGTGCGCGTGCGCAGCGACGGCTTGTCGAACAGCAGGGCCAGGGAGTGCCCGGCCAACGCGCGGCTCGTGGGGGCGTCGCCGCCCATCCCTCGCTCGCGCTTCAGCCGCGCCGCAAGGGCCAGGCACGCATCGAGCCCGTCCGGCGTCAGGTCCAGCACCGACAGGTAGGTCCTGGCCGAGGTGGACAGGGGGGACGGGGCGGCCACGCCGGGGTCCGGCAGGGTCTCGGTGGTGCTCATGGCTTCGTCGGGGCGCCGCGCGCCTTCCGTCGCGCCGGGGGCGCGGCTGGATGCGCCCGCCTCAGGTCCGGTAGTCCGCATTGATGTGGATGTACTCGGCGCTGAAATCGCAGGTCCACACGGTGGCGGCGCCCGCGCCGCCGGTGCCGAGGTCGATCGTGATGGCCACCTCCGGCGTCCGCATGTGCTCGGCCGCCGCCGGTTCGCGGTCGCTGAAGATCTGCTCGTCGCGAAAGAGCTCCACCCCGCCGATGGCGACCCGGGTGCGGCCCAGGTCGAACCGCACCCCGGCCCGGCCCGCCACCGCCACGATGCGGCCCCAGTTGGGGTCTCCGCCGTGGACCGCGGTCTTGACGAGCGGAGAGTTGGCGATGGCCCGCGCCGCCCGCCTGGCCTCGGCCTCGGTGTGGGCGCCGGTCACGCCGACGGAGACGAGCCTGGTCGCTCCCTCTCCGCCCTTCACGACGGCGAGGGCGAGCTCGTGGCAGACGGCGTGGAGGGCCTCGACGAACGCGGCGTACGACGCCTCGTCGATGACCGCGTCCGAGCACCCGTTGGCCAGGGCCAGCACCATGTCGTTCGTCGAGGGCTCGCCGTCGACGGTGATGGCGTTGAAGGTCGTCTCGGCCGCCTCCCGCAGGGCGCGCTGCAGGAGGGACGGCCCGACGGCGGCGTCGGTGGTCAGGAACGCGAGCATCGTCGCCATGTTCGGCTCGATCATCCCGGCTCCCTTGGCGATGCCGCCGACGTGGAACCGGCCCGACGGCGCCTCGGCCCGAACCGCCGCCTCCTTGGGCCACGGATCGGTGGTCATGATGGCCTCGGCCGCGGCCGCATGCCCCGCGGGGCCGAGCGACCCGGCGGCCTCGCCGATGCCCTGCCGCAGCTTGTCGCGCTCCAGGTACGCCCCGATGACCCCGGTCGACGACACGAGCACCTGCTCGACCGGGCAGCCGACGAGGTCGGCGGTGGTGACCGCCATGTCGCGCGCGTCGGCCAGCCCCCGCTCGCCGGTGCAGGCGTTGGCGCAGCCGCTGTTGACGACCACCGCCGCGGTGGTGGCGTCCGACCGCCGCAGGTGCTCGCGGGTCACCGTGACCGGGGCCGCCACCGCGAGGTTGGTGGTGAAGATGCCGGCGGACCGGGCCGGCGGCGCCGACACCAGCAGCGCCAGGTCGAGCCCCGACGCCTTGATGCCGCAGGCGACCCCGGCGGCCCGGAAACCCGCCGGCGCGGTGATGCCCCTGGGAATGCGTTCCAGCATGAGTGTTCCCCTACGGGCTTCCCCGCCGCGGGCCGCGGCCCCGCGAGCCGCCGAGCTCGATGACCACCGCGTACTGCGCGCAGCGCCTGAACCACTCGCAGGCCTGACAGTCGGTCATGATCTTCTCGGGCAGCCACGTGTGCGGCACGATGGAGAACCCCTGGGCGATGAAGGCGCGGGGTATGTGGGTGAACGCGCACACGCGCGCCGCGCCCTGACGTCGTCCGCCGGCGACGAGGGCGGCGAGCAGCCTGGCGCCGATTCCGCTCCCGCGCTCGGCGGTGGCGACCACCAGTGAGCGCACCTCGGACATGGTCTTGCTGAGCGGGGCCAGCTCGCCGCACCCGATGACCTCGCCGTCGCGGGTCGCGACGAGGAACCGGGGCACGTGGCGCAGGATGTCGGCGGTGGAGCGGGGCAGCAGCATCCCGGGGCCGACGTTGGCCGCGACCAGCCGGTCGATGGCGTCGACGTCCGCGCGGGCGGCGCGGCGGATCGACACCGCCGCGGCAGTCGGGGCCGCGCTCGGGGTCTCCGTGCCGGGGTGAACGGAAACGGTGGACGTGGTGATCATCGGGTCGTGCTCGATTGGCGCCGGGCCTTCACTGCGGGTCCTGGGGGCGCGGGGCCTCGGAGACGACCCGTTCGAGAATCTCCAGCCCCTCGTCGATCTCGGCGTCCGAGACGTTGAGCGGCGGCAGCAGGCGCACCACGCGTCCCGCGGTGCGGTTGACGAGCAGGCCCTGCGCCAGGGCGAGCTCGACGACGCGGGTCGCCGTCGCCTCGGGCATCTCGATGCCGCGCATCAGGCCGGCGCCGCGCAGGTCGGTGACAATCGGATGGCGCTTCGACAGGGCCTCCAGGCCGTCGGCCAGGCGCGCGCCCGCCGCCCGCACCCGCTCGAGTCCGCCCTCCTCGAGGGCGTCGAGGAACACCAACGCGGCGCGGCAGGCGAGCAGGTTGCCGCCGTAGGTGGTCCCGTGGTCGCCGGGTGAAATCGCGTTGGCGACCGCCTGGCTCATCAGGATCGCGCCAACCGGCATTCCCGCGCCCAGGGCCTTCCCGAGGGCCATCAGGTCCGGGCGCAACCCGAGCGTCGCCGAGTGGAAGGGGCGGCCGGTGCGGCCCAGCCCGCACTGGATCTCGTCGGCGACGAGCAGGGCCCCGGTCCGCTCGCACGCCGCGTTCACCGCCTCGGCGAACGCCGGGGTCAGGGGCCACACCCCGCCCTCGCCCTGGATCGGCTCCAGGATGATGGCGGCGACGTCCGGTCCCACCGCGCCCTCCACGGCCCCGGGGTCGGTGGGGGACACGAAGTCGACCCCCGGGAGGAGGGGCTCGAAGGGACGGCGGTACCCGGGTTCCCACGTCGCCGACAGCGAGCCGAAGGTGCGCCCATGGAACGAGCGCTCGAGGGCCACGATCCGCGTCCGGCCGGTCTCCCCGCGCGTGTGCCAGTAGCGGCGCGCGAACTTCAGGCAGCCCTCCACCGCCTCGGTCCCGCTGTTGCAGAAGAACGCCCGCGGCAGGCCCGACAGCGTCGCGAGGCGCCGTCCCACCTGTCCCTGCAGGGGATGGAAGTAGAGGTTGGACGTGTGGACGAGGGTGCGGGCCTGGTCGGCGAGGGCCGCCGCCAGCCCCGGATGGGCGTGCCCGAGCGACGCCACGCCGAGCCCCGACAGGAAGTCGAGGTAGCGCCGGCCGTCGGCGTCGTGGACGTAGCTTCCCTCGCCCCGGGTCAGGACCACCGGCACCCGCTTGTAGACCTGCAGCAGGTGTTCGCTCTCGAGCGCCCGCACGTCCTGCGCCCCGGCCGCTTCCGTCGTTCCTGTCGACATCGATGACTGCTCTTTCCTTCTTCGTTACCCACCGGCTCGACCGTCCACGGTCCCGGGTTCGGCGGCCGTCGGCGGTCTCCGCCCGGGCGGCTACGCGATCACCGACCCGGGACGACCGTCCAGGTCGCGCGTGCGCCGGCCGTCGACGATCTCCACGCGGGCGACTCCCTTGCGCCGCGCGTGGCGGCAGGCGTTCAGCTTGGCCACCATGCCGGCGCTGGCGCGGCCGTCGGCGATGAGCCGCCCGAGCATCGCGTCGTCGATCGAGGGCAGCGTGTCGCCGTGCGGGTCGAGGACGCCGGCGGTGCCGCCCGCGACCAGCAGCCGGGCGGCCCGGAACCGGACCGCGAGGTCCCCGGCCAGAGTATCGGCATTGACGTTCAGCAACTGTCCATCCGCGTCGGCGCCGATGCTCGCGACGACCGGCACGAACCCGGCCGCGCACAGGGCCTCCGGCAGGGCCGCCGGGGCGTCACCTTCGGGCTGCCCCACGAACTCCAGATCGACCATCGACCCGTCGGCGGCCGCGTAGGGAGCGGCGCGCCCGACCGCGGCCACCCCCGCGTCGGCCGCGGTCAGGCCGACGGCGCGGACGCCGGCGGCGCGGGCGGCGGCGACGAGCCGGGTGTTGACCTGCCCCGCGAGCATCGCCACCACGACGTCGAGGGTCGGGGCGTCGGTGACCCGCAGGCCGTCGACGGCCCGCTTGGCGATGCCGCGCCGCGCCAGCTCCGCGTCGACCTCCCGTCCCCCGCCGTGCACCACCACGAGGGCGGCGCCGGCCGCGAGGCGCCCGATGGCCGCCGCGACGTCGCGGCGCTGCTCCGGCTCCGCGAGGAGCTCGCCGCCCAGCTTGAGGACGACCCTGGCCGTCGGGGTCATGACAGGCCGGCCGCTTCGTCGAGGCCGAAGGCGACGTTCAGGTTCTGGATGGCCTGCCCCGCCGCGCCCTTGACGAGGTTGTCCAGGCACGCCACGAGCACGAGGCGCCGCGAGGCGGCGTCGAGCTTCCAGCCGATGTCGCACAGGTTGGTGTGCGTGACGTGCTTGATCTCGGGCAGGGCGTCGCCGGTGAGGCGGACGAACGGGGCGCCGGCGTAGGCCTGCTCCAGCGTGTCGGCCACCCGCGCGGCGCTGACGTCCCGGCGGGTCCGCACGTAGATGGTCTCGAGGATGCCTCGATCGAGGGGCACGAGATGGGGCGTGAACGTGACCGGCCGCCCCAGCTCCTGCTCGATCTCGGCGCCGTGGCGGTGGGCGAGCACCCCGTAGGCGGCGACGCTGCCGTGGCACTCCGAGAAGTGCGTGCGCTCCGTCGGCCTCTTGCCGGCCCCGGAGATGCCCGACTTGGCGTCGATGATGACGTCCCCGTCGTCGTCGAGGAGGCCGGCGTCGGACAACGGGCGCAGGGCAAGCAGCGCCGCCGTCGGGTAGCATCCCGGGCAGGCCACGAGGCGCGCGCCCGGCAGCGCCGCGCGGCAGTGCTCGGTGAGGCCGTAGACGACCGGCTCGTCGATGTCCGGGGTGGCGGGATACCAGTGCCGGCGCTCGGCCGCGTCGCGCAGCCGGAACGTGCCGGAGAGGTCGAAGACCCGGACTCCGCGGGCCACGAGGTCGGGGCCGACCTCGGCCGCGACGGCGTCCGGCAGCGTCAGGAACACCGCCCGGGTCTCGGCCGCCAGCCGGTCCAGGGAGAGCGGCGTCACGTCGCCGTCCCAGATGCGCGCGAGCGCGGGCAGGCGGCGCACGCCCTCGGCGGATCCCGATCCCATGGCCGCGGTGACGGTGACGGACGGATGGCGCGCGGCCAGCCTGAGCAGTTCCTGGCCGGCGTATCCGGTGGCCCCGGCGACCCCGACCGCAAGCGTAGACGACATTTTGCATATTTATACATCGAATCGGGCCGCGGCGTCAACGCGGCCGCGCGTGGCTCTCGGCGCGGCGGATGTCGCGGGTCGAGCATGAGGCGGTCCCATAGCTGGTGACGGACGGCATGCGGCGCCGGGAGGTGACGGCTTCCGTCGCCGCGGGGCGACTTGACAGGGAATCGCGGCGGTGTATATAAATCCAAATGTGTGAATGAATATGAAGGGTCGCCGCCAGTCCGCGATACTCGGGCTCGTCTCCGGCCGACCGGTCCGCAGCCAGGACGCGTTGCGCCGGTTGCTGGCGGCGATGGGCATCCCGGCGACCCAGGCCACGATCTCCCGCGACGTCAAGGAGCTCGGGCTGGTCAAGCGGGCCGCCGACGGCGCGTACCAGGCGGCCCACGGAGCGGCGGCCCCGGCGATCCCTGACGAACGGGTCCGGCGCGCCGTCGCCGAATACCTGCGGCACGTCGAACGGGTTCAACAGCTTCTCGTGCTGAAGACGGACCCCGGGCAGGCGCAGCCGCTGGCGTTCGCGCTCGACCACGCCGCCTGGCCGGAGGTCGTCGGCACCGTCGCCGGCGACGACACGATTCTCGTCGTCCTGCGGACCGAGGGCGGCGCCCGGACGGTGGGCCGCCGGGTCGAACGGTGGGTGGCCGGGCAGGAGTCTGCACCGTAGACGGCGGTTCGCCGAGAGGCAGAGGAGAAGAGAAGTAGATGGAGCGTGTGATACTCGCGTATTCGGGCGGCCTCGACACGTCGGTCGCGATTCCCTGGCTGGCCGAGAAGTACGACGCCGAGGTCGTGGCCGTGACCCTGGACCTCGGGCAGGGGAAGGAGCTCGACGACGTCCGCGAGCGCGCGATGGCGGTGGGGGCGATCCGCTGCCACGTCCTCGACGTCCGCACCGAGTTCGCCGACGAGTACGTCCTCCCCGCCCTGCAGGCGGGGGCCCTCTACGAGGGGCAGTACCCGCTCGCGACCGCGCTCGGCCGTCCCCTGATCGCCAGGCGCCTCGTCGAGATCGCGGAGATGGAGTCGGCGTCCGCGATCGCCCACGGGTGCACCGGCAAGGGGAACGACCAGGTCCGGATAGACGTGTCGGCGCGGGCGCTGAACCGGGCCGTCCGGGTCATCGGGCCGGCCCGCGAGTGGGGCATGTCGCGCCCCGCCGAGATCGAGTACGCCCGGGAGCGAGGGATTCCCGTGCCCGCGACCGTCGACAGCCCCTACAGCACCGACCTCAACCTCTGGGGCAAGTCCATCGAGTGCGGGGTGCTGGAGGACCCGTGGACCGAGCCGCCGGAGGAGGTCTACACCCTGACGAAGTCGCCCGCCGATGCGCCCGATGCGCCCGCCTACGTGAGCCTCGACTTCGAGCGGGGGCTGCCGACCGCGGTCAACGGCGTGACGATGCCGCTCGTCGAGCTCATCGCGAGCCTCGAGACGATCGCCGGCGCCCACGGCGTGGGGCGCATCGACATGTGCGAGAACCGGCTCGTGGGCATCAAGTCGCGGGAGATCTACGAGGCCCCCGCCGCCGTCGTGCTGCACGCCGCCCACCGCGAGCTGGAGAGCCTGGTGATCCCGCGCGACCTCGACCGCATCAAGACGGGGCTGGCCCCGGTGTACGCCGACCTCGTGTACAACGGCCTGTGGTTCACCCCGACCCGCCGCGCCATCGACGCCCTCGTCGCCGACGTGCAGCGGCGGGTCACCGGCACCGTCCGCCTGAAGCTGTTCAAGGGCGACTGCCGGGTGGTCGGGCGCAAGTCGCCGCACGCGCTCTACGACGAGGCGCTCGCGACCTACGACGAGGGCGACCAGTTCGACCACACCGCGGCCGAGGGCTTCATCCGGATCTGGGGGCTGCCGGTCGAGCTCGCGGCGGCCAAGGCGGCGCCGGCTGACCCCGCACCCGCCGAGGCCGTTCCGGCCAAGGCCGCGCCGGTCTCCTAGTGCTGCGTTGCGCACGGCATGACTCACCTGTGGTCCGGCCGGTTCGACGGCGCTCCCGACGAGGAGGTCTTCGCGTTCCAGGCGTCGTTCGCGTTCGACCGGCGGCTGTTCGAGGACGACGTCACCGGCAGCCTCGCGTGGGCCGAGGCCCTCGCCGGCGCCGGCGTGCTGTCGGACGGGGACGCGGCCGCGATCCGGGACGCGCTCATCGAGATCCGCGACCAGGGCCGCGGCGACCCCGCGTTCGTCGACGGGCCGGACGAGGACGTCCACGCCTTCGTCGAGCGGAAGCTGATCGAGCGCGTCGGCGACGCCGGGAAGCGGCTGCACACCGGGCGGTCGCGGAACGAGCAGGTGGCCCTCGACCTTCGGCTGTACCTGCGCCGGCGCATCGCGGTCATCCAGCACGAGGCGGTGGCCCTGGTCGACGCTCTCGCGGGCCGGGCGGAGTCGGCGGGCACGGCGCTGATGCCTTCCTACACGCACCTGCGGCGGGCCCAGCCCATCCTCGTCGCCCACTACTTCCTGGCCCACGCCGCCGCCCTTCGCCGCGCCCATCGCCGTTTCGAGATCGCGCGGGACGAGGCCGACGCGCTGACCCTCGGCTCCGGGGCCATCGCCGGGTCGAGCTACGACGTCGACACCGCCGCCCTCGCCCGGCGCCTCGGGTTCTCGCGGGTGGTCGCCAACAGCCTCGACGCCACCGCGGACCGGGACTTCGTGTCCGGCTTCCTGCACGCCTGCGCCGGGGTCATGGTCCACCTGAGCCGGCTCGCCGAGGACCTCGTCATCCTGACGAGCGAGGAGTTCGGGTTCCTGGGGCTCTCCGACGCGGTCACCACCGGCAGCAGCCTCATGCCGCAGAAGAAGAACCCGGACCCTCTCGAGCTGGTGCGGGGCAAGACGGGCCGGGTCATCGGCCGGCTCGCCGGCTGGCTGGCCACCACGAAGGGGCTCGCCAGCGGCTACAACAAGGACCTCCAGGAGGACAAGGAGGCGGTCTTCGACGTCGAGGACACCGTGATGGCCTCTCTGCGCGCCACCGCGGCCGTCGTCCGCACGCTGACACTGGACCCCGCCCGCTCCGGAGCGGCGGCGTCGGGGCTCGCGCTCGCCACCGACGTGGCGGACCTGCTGGTGGCCAGGGGAGTCCCGTTCCGCGAGGCGCACGAAGTGGTCGGGCGCATCGTTCGCGACCTCGTCGCGGGGGGGCGCGACTTCGCGTCGCTGACCCCGGACGAGTGGCGGGGCTACCACGAGCGCCTCGACGCGGACGGCGCGGCCCGGATCACCGCGCGCGGCTCCGTCGAGGCCCGCCGGACCCCCCAGTCGACGGGGCCGGAGGCGGTGGCCGCGGCGCTCGGAGAGACCCGTCGCTGGGTCGACGCGACGGGACGCTGAGCCGCCCCGGGCGACGGAGCCGTTCATGCGGGTGGACACGGGACCGTTTACGCGAGGGGTCGAGAGTAGTAGAATGGCCTCACTGCTGCATCGTCGACCGCCGGAGCCGCCCTGCAGCGAGGGTTTCGTGGCCCGGCCGTCGGCGTATCCGTCCTTGCAGCGCAACGCGAATCTTTCCTGAAGCGACGGAACTGGTGGTTCACGTTTTCGCAACTCGGGACATCCGTCCGGCGGACGGAGCCGGCAGCCCGTGGTGAGACCCCGCGTTGCACCGGTCGAGTGCAGCGGGGCCTTCCGCCACGGGGCGTGTGGCCTCGGGGGCGGCGTTCCGCCTCGTCGATGAACGACGGAACCAGAAGACCGGATGCCATGCAACCGGGGGAACGACGCGGTCGGGCGCCGCGTTGCGCCGGTCGCGCTGCCAGCCGCGCGCTTGCCGGGGGCCGCTGGCGTGCGTGACACGGGGGCCGGAGCAATCCCATCGCCGTTCGTATCAGTCGTCGGCACTTCGAGCGACCGCCGAACCATCCCACCAATCTGAACCAACCTGAGAGGGATTCATGGATCAGCGCCGGGTGCGCCTGGGTGACGTCCTGGACGACTACTGTCCACGCGAGCGCCGGGTGACCAATCATGCCGTCGTGGCCATCGTCGACAACGACATCAAGTTGACCCGATGCACGACGTGCGACACCGAGCACCCCTACAAGGCGGCGCGGGTGCCTCCGCGCCGGCAGACGCGACTGGTGGCGGCCCTCTCGAACGCGGGCGCCGACGGGACGCTGATCGCCGCGCCGGCGGCGCCGGCGGCGCCGAAGCCGCCGCCCCCGGCCGCTGCGTCCTCGGTGGTCGCGCCTCGGGTTGCCGCGTCGCGGGGTGTCGCGTCCCCGGCCGCCAGGCCCCTCGCGGCCGCGTCCCCGGCCGGTGCGTCCCCGGCCGCCAGGCCCCTCGCCGCCGCGTCGCCGGGTGTCGCGCCCCCGGCCGCCAGGCCCCTCGCCGCCGCGCCCCCGGGCGTCGCGGCCTCGGACGCCACGCCCCCGGAAGTCCCCCTGCCGGTGGTGAGCCGTTCCCCCCAACCCGCGCACGTCGACTCGGTCCGCCGACCGCTGATCCGGGCCACCCTCGGCCGGCCCGACCCCGCCGTGGTGTCCCGGCCCGCGCCGGTGTTCACGATGCGCGAGAACGAGGGTCGCGCCGGCAACGTCGATCGGGGGAACTCGTCGCGCCGGCGCCGCAACGGGGCGCGGCCGGGCGGCGAGCCGAACGGGAACCGGGCGGAAGGCTATCCGGGCCAGTTCACCCGGTCCGGCTACGGCAAGAACGAGTCGAAGTCGGCCCGTCGCAACGGAAACGGGCGCCCGGAACGGTTCAACAAGACCTCGTCCAGGAGCCGCGGCAAGAGCCGCTCGCGATGACCGCGGCCGCGACGACCGGATGACCACGCGGCCGGTAACGCGATGTGATCGAGAGGCCCGAGGCGAGCGTCCGGCGGGGAGCCGGGCGGCCCCGGTCCCGGGCGGTGCGGTTTCGCCGCCTGCGGGGGTTCGTGCTGCGGTTGGCGCGGAGCCGCATGGCCGCGTTCACGGCCGGCTCGGCCCTGCTGGCGCCGGCCATCGCGGTGACCGCCGCCGACTACCCCTGGGAGAACTGGCTCACCGACGGGCTCGGCCTCGCCGGCCTCGCGACCGGGGCGGCGCTGATCCTGACCGCGCTGGGGGGGCGCCGGCCCGACTGGATCGACCCGGGCTAGCCGTCCGCGCCGCGGGATGCAGACTCCGGCCGGGTCGGTTGGACGGCAATCGGTGCCGTCGGCGACGATGCCCGGGCCACCAGGGTCGGTCGTGAGCCGAGCGGAGCTGCCGGCGACGACTGGCGCGCTGGCGGCGCGCGGCAGCCCCGCGTCGCCCCGCTCGAAACGCGGCGGGGCGCTTGGCCGAGGCGCCTCGTTCGGAGCATCCGAGGTCCCTGAAGGCAACCCCGTGCCCCATCGTTCCGTACGCCCCTCCGCGCCGGCCGCGGCCCGCCGCCACCTGACCGGCGAGCCAATCCGGTATTACCGGCCCCGCGGCGGTCCGGAGACGCGGCGGCTCGTCGACGAGGGGTTCCAGGCGTTCAACGCCGGGCGCCTGCGCGAGGCCTGTCACGTCTTCACCGACAAGATGCTCGATCCGGCGAACGACACCACCGTCGGCCTCACCGTGGCCGGGGCGCTGACCCCGGCCGGGCTCGGCGGCTGCGTCATCGAGCTGATGGAGCGTGGCCTCGTCGACTTCGTCGTCAGTACCGGGGCGAACCTCTACCACGACCTGCACTACGCGCTGAACTTCACGCTGCACCGGGGCTCGCCGTTCCTCGACGACGTCGAGTTGCACGACGACGGCGTCATCCGCATCTACGACGTGCTGTTCCCGGCCCGGGTGCTGCTGGAGACCGACGCGTACCTGCGCGAGTTCCTCGCCCGTCGGCCGGTCGACGGCCCGGTGTCGTCGGCCGCGCTCCACCACGCGATCGGGCTCGACCTGATGGCCCGCACGCCGGGGTGCGAGGCCCACTCGGTGGTGGCCGCCGCCGCGGCGGCGGGGGTGCCGGTCTACACGTCGTCGCCGGGGGACAGCTCGATCGGCATGAACCTCGCGTCTCACCAGCTCCTGCGCGGCGGCGGCTGCCTGCTCGACCCCGGGCGCGACGTCAACGAGGTGGCGGCCATCATCCTCGGGGGGACCACCAACGGGTGCCTGATCCTGGGCGGCGGGTCGCCCAAGAACTTCTACCTGCAGGGTCAGCCGACGCTGTGGGAGATCTACGGCATCCCCAAGGGGGGCACCGACTACTTCATCCAGATCACCACCGACCAGGTCGTCTGGGGCGGTCTGTCGGGGGCGACGCCGTCCGAGGCGGTGAGCTGGGGCAAGGTCAAGCCGGGCCGGCTGCCCGACGCGGTCGTCGCCTACTGCGACTCCACCATCGCCTTCCCGATCCTGTGCGAGTACGTCGTCGGGTCGGAGCGCGGCCGGCGCCCGCCGCGCCGGCTCATCGACCGGCGCGAGGCGCTGCTGGCCGAGCTCGAGGCGCAGGCCCGGTCCGCGGCCGGCCCCGGAGAGGAATGACGGGCATGTCCGATCGCGCCTGGTCCGTCGCCGTCCGCATCGAGTTCTGCTACGGGCATCGCCTGCTCGACCACCCCGGGCGGTGCCGGCACGCCCACGGCCACAACGCGGTGGCCGAGGTCGAGGTGCGCGCGGCCGCGCTCGACTCCCGCGACATGGTGTGCGACTTCGCCGACGTCCGGCGCGCCGTCGAAGCCTGGGTGGACCGGGAGCTCGACCACAAGATGATCCTGAAGCGCGGCGATCCGCTCGTCGAGGCGCTGCGGTCGGTCGGCGAGCCCGTCCACGTGATCGACGCCAACCCGACCGCCGAACGGATCGCCCGGCTCATCCACGACGTCGCCTCCGACGCCGGCCTCCCGGTCGTGCGGGTGACGCTGTGGGAGACCCCGTCGTCGTTCGCCACCTACGGCCAGCCGGGCTAGGGTTCTGCGGCGCCGGGTTCCTGTGGGACCTCTATCAGCACCTTCGCCGCCGCCTGGGTGCCGAGGATGACCCGGCGCTCCCCGCCGGCGCGGAGGCAGACGCGGTCCGCGACCGGGTCGCGGGCCTCGACCTCGATCGACTGGCCCGGCTTCAGCCCCTGCGTCTCGAGAAACCGGAGGAACGTGGTGTCCTGGTCGGCGATGCGGGTGACGGTCACCGGGGTCCCGATCGGACACTTGAGGAGCGAGTGGTACCGGCGCGACTCCATCGCGCCGTCGGGGGTGGGGATCGGATCGCCGTGCGGATCGACGGAGGGATGGCCGAGCATGGCGTCCATGCGGTCGATCAGGCGGTCGGAGACCACGTGCTCGAGCTTCTCCGCGTCGTCATGGACGTCGGTCCAGCTCATGCCCATGATCTCGACGAGGAACTGCTCGATCAGGCGATGGCGCCGCAGGACCATGGCGGCGAGCTTGGCCCCCGCCGGCGTGAGCCGGACCCCGGCGTAGGGCTCGTACTCGACCAGCCCCGACTCGGCGAGCGCCTTGACCATGGTGGTGGCGGTGCCGGGGGCGACGCCGACCGCGGTGGCGAGCTGTCCCATCGGCACGAGGCGCCGGTCGTCGCTGGCCGTCTCCGCCTGGTACAGCGCCTTCAGGTAGTTCTCGACGGTGGCGGAAGGGAGCATCGGATTCCCGGTTGACGCCGCCGCGCCGCGCCTCGGTCACAGCGGGGCTGATATTCTGCATCGTGCTCCCGCCGAAAGGAACCGTCAACCTGGCGGCCAGCCGGCGGATGGCGGCCAGCCGCCGAAACGGGGCGCACGCCGCGGCGGCGGCGGCTGATAGGATCGCTCGGCAACGGGACGGTTGAACGGCGCCAGGCCTCCAACTGCCCGTCGCCCACGTTGCCGACTCGACCATGGATCTCGACACCACCGACTGGTCGGGGGAGGGTGCGTTCACCCAGACCCTGATCGACGCCGTCCGGGGGCTGGACCAGGTGGACTTTCTGCGGGTCGAGGACGCCCGCTCGTCCCGGTCCGAGGTCGACTACAACTTCATCAGCAACGAGGTGTTCGTCCGCTTCCGGACCCGGGACGCGGTTCGCCGCAGCAAGGTGCTGGGCGTGCTGCCCGTGACCCGGACGGTCGCCGAGCCGGTGATGACGGTGACCGATCTGGAGCAGGCCCTGGGGCGGCTCGAGGAGGTCGGGCTGCCCGACTACGCCGACGAGGGCATGCTGCAGTACCTGCGGACCGAGCGCGTCGTCCCGCCCTACCAGACCCGCGGCTACAAGCTCGTGGAGCTGGTCCGCGTCTACGAGGCCGGCGCCGGGCCGCGCCGCGACGACGATGCCTGAGGCGCGACACGACCGTTCGGCCGCCGGCGACCGGCAGAGGCGCCGCGAGCGGCGACCACACGATGCCGGTCCGCTGCTGGAGACCGCGGAGGTGCGCCGGCGGGTGCGCCGAACGATTGAGCAGGCCCGCCACGATGCGGCGGAGCGCCGTGCGCGGGCCGCCGTCGCCGAAGAGCAGGGCCTGCGCTTCCTCGAGGACATCGCCGCCCCGGTGGCCCGCCAGCTCGTATCGGTCCTGCGGGCCGAGGGCTTCGTCTTCCGCCTGTCGACGCCGGCGGGGGCGGTGCGGCTCGTGTCGGACCGTCGGCGGGAGGACCTCATCGACATCGCGGTGGGCGCCACGGACGACGCGGTGACCATCCTGACCACCGTGAGCCACGTCCGCGGGGGGCGCGTCCTGACCACGGAGCGGCCCCTCGCCGCCGACGTCGGGATCGACGCCTTGACCGAGCAGCACGTCCTCGAGTTCTTCCTCGACGCGATCCGGGTGTTCGTCGAGCGCTGAGGCCGGCGCGCGGATTCAGATGACCCGGGCCTGCTCCATCGCCGCGATGCGGGCCGCGTCGTAGCCCAGCTCCCCGAGCACGGCGCGGGTGTGCTGCCCGAGCACGGGCGGCGGGGTACGCACGCTGCCCGCCGTGCCGGCCATCTTGACCGGTACGCCGAGGACCTGAATCGCTCCCGCGTTCGGGTGGGTCATCGGGAGCACCATCATCCGCTCCTGGAGCTGCGGGTCCGACAGCACCTCGGCGAGGTCGCGGACGGCGCCGCACGGCACACCCGCCCGTTTCAGTCCGTCGAGCCAGTGGCGCCGGGGCTGCGTGCGCAGGCGCTCGCCGAGCAGGGGGCGCAGCGCGTCCTGGTTCTCGACCCGGCCCTTGTTGGCGGCGAAACGGGGATCCTCGGCCAGCTCCGGCGCGCCGATGACGTCGCAGAACTTCGCGAAGAGCGAGTCGTTGCCGGCCGCCACCACCAGATCGCCGTCCGACGCGGTGAGGGTCTCGTAGGGCACGATGGTCGGGTGCTGGTTGCCGAGGCGGGGCGGGGCCCCGCCGATGGCGAAGGAGATGCCGGCCTGGTAGGTCAGGAGGGCCGCGACCGAGTCGAGCATCCCCACGTCGATGAACTGTCCCCGGCCGGTGCGCTCGCGCGCGAGCAGCCCCATGGCCACGCCGTAGGCGGCGAACATGCCGGAGGCGATGTCGGCGATGGCCACCCCGAGCCGGTACGGGGTGCCGTCGGGCGCCCCGGTGATGCTCATGAGGCCGCCCTCGCCCTGCATCACCGCGTCATAGCCGGGCTCCGAGCGCCGCGGGCCGGTCTGGCCGAAGCCGGAGATCGAGCAGTAGACCAGTCGGGGATGGGCCGCCGACACCGCGTCGTAGCCGAGCCCCTGGCGCTCGAGGGTGCCGGGGCGGAAGTTCTCGACGAGGACGTCCGCCCCGGCGATGAGCCGGTCGAGGACGGCCCGGCCCTCCGGGTGCTTGAAGTTGAGGGTGACGCTCTCCTTGTTGCGGTTGACGCTCATGAAGTAGGAGCTCTCGCCGTTCTGGAACGGCGGCCCCCAGCCCCGCGTGTCGTCGCCCTTGCCGGGCTGCTCCACCTTGATGACCCGGGCCCCCATGTCGGCCAGCATCATCGTGCAGTAGGGCCCGGAGAGCACCCGCGTGAGGTCGAGGACGGTGAACCCGGCCAGCGGGCCCCCGGTGGTCGGATCGGCGTTCGCGTCGTTGTCGTTCATGGGTCGTCCAGTCTTCCGCGGCGCGGCGGGTCGCCGCCGCTCACACGATGTCGGTGATGCGTCTGATGTCGGGAGCCCGTGGCGACAGCCCACTTCGTTCGACCGCCGAGGCGTCATTTGGCGCCTCCACCCGCTGGCGCCCTTCGCCGGTCTGGGTTGCAGCGCGGGGCTGCGGGGCGTCACCCCTTCGTGTCGAGCAACCCGCCCAGCCGAGCGAGCCCTTCGCGCAACGGCCCCGATTCGCCCCCGATGCCGATCCTGAAGTGGTCCTCCAGGCCGAAGTGGGAACCCGGGACGACGAGCACGCCGTGGTCCGCGCGCAACTGCTCGGCCAGCTCGGCCGAGGGCCGGGCGCCCGGATAGCGTATCAGGGTCACGCCCCCCGCCTCCGGCGGAACCTGGTGGACGGCGGGGTGGCGGGCGGCCCACTCGGCTACGACGGCCTGGTTCCCGCGCAGGATGCGCCGGGTGCGCGCGAGCAGCTCCTCGCGGCGCCGCGGCTCGAGGGCCACCCGGGCGAGCAGGTCGTTGACCGCCCCGGGCGCGATCGACGTGTAGTCGCGGCGCCCCCACAGGGCTTCGATGAGGCCGGCGGGTCCCACCAGCCATCCGATGCGCAGGCCCGGCAGGCCGTAGGCCTTCGAGAGCCCGCCGGTCACCAGGACGCGGTCGTCGCCGTCCCACGCCGACGGCGTGTCGCGGCCGTCGAGCTCGGCCCCGCGGTAGACCTCGTCGGCGAGCAGCCAGCACCCGCGGTGCGCCGCGATATCGCGCAGCGCCGCCAGGGCCGCCTCGTCCAGGCGCGCCCCCGTCGGGTTGTTGGGGTTGCACACGGCGATGAACCGGGTGCGGGGGCCGACCGCCCCGCGCACCGCGTCGAGGTCAAGACGCCACCGCGCCGGCCCCCGCTCGAGCCACACCTCGCGCACCGTCGCCCCGAACGATCGGAGCAGCCCGGGTATCTGCATGTAGACGGGATGGACGACGACGGCCTCGTCGCCCGGCTCGACGAGCTGCCAGCAGGCGAGAAGGTTGGCTTCGGAGCTCCCGTTGGTGACGAGGACGTTGGCGGCCGACGCCCCATCGTAGAGCGCTGCGATGCGCTCCCGGAGGGCCGCGGTGCCGTTGGTCTGCGTGTACTCCAGGGCCTGGTCGAGCAGCGCGTCCAGATCGGCGCCGGCCGCGAGCTCGCCGACCCGCAGCGGGTGGACTCCGCTCTCCGTCAGGTTGATAGCGGTGTGGTGCTCGTGGACCGACTGCCAGCGTTCGAGCTCGAAGGGGTCTATGTGCATTTTCGTCCAGGCGTCGGGCGCCCTCTCGGCGGGTCGCCGGACCGGTTGCAGTCACGGGTGCACGTCAGATTCGTGAGAGGCCTGTCAGGCGGCCCTGCCGGCTCGTCGTTCCCAGAAATCCTCGAAGCGGCCACTGAGCTTGCAGCACCGCAGGGCGATGATGGCGTTGGCCCCGGCCACGGTCCAGTGCATGCCGGCGCGCTTGAGCCGGGCACCGATGGCGAGCTTGCAGCCGGCCTCGACGACGCCCGACGACACACAGAGACCCGCCGCTCGGAACTCCGGATAGCGCATCCGGTGGCGGTTGCGGGTCAGGTAATCGATACACTTGCGGGCCTCCTCGCACTTCTCGCTGTGAGCGTGCAGTTCGGCCAGGATCGCATCGATCCGCCCCGCGTCCAACTCGTCCCGCCGGGCCTTGCCCCACCGGGCGGCCAAGTCCGTACCGGGGCCGTAGACGGCCTTGGCGACATCGCACAGATGACCCTTGGCGTGGTAGATGTCGACGATTTGGATGGCGTCGGGAAAATGCTCGCCGGTCAGGTTCCAGATCCAGGGGGCGCCGTCGCCGATGACGACCTGTCGGGCGGCGGTGACGAAGCCGCGCCGTTGCGCCTCGCGATGGGCGCGTTGCGGGAAGGCGGCCGGCTGCGGGTCGGTGTCGCGGCTGGCTGCGCTCTCGACCGCGGCGCTGTAGCTGACCGACCCGGGGTCGCGTTCGGGGAGGCCGTCGGCGTTGCGGGTCTCCGCCGTCCACACGGTGACGAGCTTGACTTCGCGGGTCTTGGCGGTGCCGTCGGGCTGCTTGCCGCGCCGGCCTTCCACCTCGGACTTGCGCACCGGCACGCCGGTGCCGTCCAGCCCCACATACATCGTCGGCGCCGCGGCGGGTGCGGGCTCGACCCGCTTGCGTTCGTCGTCGGCGACCTCGCGGCCCAGCGCTTCGGCGGTGCGCTCGACCTGTTTGGGGTCAACCGCCACGCCGGCCAGTTCCCCCATCCACTCGCTCGCTTCGGCGAAGCTGACGCTCGTCGCCGCCAAGCCCACCAGCCGCGTCGTGGCGGGCGACAGCGAGGTGTCCTGCAGGCCCAGGGCCCGGTCGCGGGGCCAGGTTCCCCGCCGGCAGGCGGCGCAGTGGTAGTAGGCGCGGTGCAGGGTCAGTGGTCCCAACAGCGTGGTGAAGGTCTTCGGGCGGCGGCCGGCGTAGTGCGCCGTCTGGCCGCAGGCGCACACTATCGTCGAACCCGAATGGTCGGAATCGTCTGCGTCGTAGTACTCCCCCAACGCCTGCGCGGCGAGGCCGAGGGCTTGGCGACGGAGGGCCTGCTCGAGGGCCTCGAAGTCCTGCGCGTCGACGTTCCCCGGCCCGACGAGGACACCGATTTCAGCCGCGAGCGCGGCTACGAACCCTGCGCGCCAATCACCTTGGCGGCTTGGCTGGCCGTGGCGAGCGCTCGACGGTGAACCGTCTGCAAGAGGGTCTCGAAGTCCTGGGCATTCGCGTCTCCTCGTCGGTGAAACGCGTCCACATCGGCCTTGACCGCCGCCTCCAACGCGGCGAACAGCTCCTGGACGCCCTTTTTTTTGGCCGCGTGATCGAGCGGTTCAGTCAACTGCGCCTCGGGCAAGGTCTGAATCCTCCTACCCGAGCCATCGGTCGATCCGTCCTCGCTCAATACCCCAACCCCAAATCCCCAACTTTCTTGACGTGCACCCTGCAGTCACGGGAACGTTGCGGCAGCACTGGTAGACTGTCCCGGAGCTGCCTTTACGCCCTGCCGCCGACTCGCGTCGGCATGTACCGCGGAAACACCCCGCGACCTGGCCAGCTCTTCCCCGCGCGGCCGCACTAGTGTAACTGCCCGGGTGACGTGCTCCGTCGGAGCGTGGTTGCCCTTGAAGCCCGGCGGGGGGCGAATTAACATGTAACGGTTGCGGGCTCGCCGGACGCCGTGCGCCGTCACGAGGCGCGGCCGGGGCCAAGAGCATGCCCACGGGAGCTCGCTTCAGCGAAACCGCTGATGCGGCCAAGGGTCGCGCCGCGACCGCAAGGCACGAGTTCGACGCGGATTCAGCCATGAACGATCACGCGCTTCGCGTCTACGACTCGATTCTCGGCCTCCAGTGCGACGCCGACAATCCCACCCCGCTCGTGCGCCTGAACCGGGTGGCCCCGTTCGAGCATGCGCAGGTCTACGCGAAGCTCGAGTGGTACAACCCGTTCGGGGCCATCAAGGACCGGGTCGCCGCGAACCTCGTCTCGGACGGCGAGGCGCGGGGGACCGTGCAGGCCGGCCAGAAGCTGGTTGAGCCGACGTCCGGCAACACCGGCATGGCCCTGGCCATGATCGCCAACGCCAGGGGCTACACGCTGACCACGCCGCTGTCGAGCGAGATTCCCCTGGAGAAGCGCACGATGCTGCGGTTCTTCGGGGCCGACGTGATGGAGCTGCAGGACACGCTGTGCCCGGCCCCCGGCGCCCCGGAAGGGGCGATCGCCAAGGCGACCGAGATCGGCGGACGGCCGGACTTCCACATGCTGAACCAGTATGTGAACGAGGCCAACCCCGAGGCGCACTACAAGACCACGGGACCCGAGATTTGGCGCCAGACGAACGGCGCCGTCACCCACTTCGTGGCGGGGCTGGGCACGTGCGGCACCATCACCGGCACCGGGCGCTTCCTGAAGGAGCGGCGTGCGGGCGTGCAGGTGGTGGGCGTCTATCCCAACGAGGGCCACGACATCCCGGGGGTGCGCAGCCTGCGGCAGCTCGAGCAGACGCAGCTCTACCGCCCCGACGAGTACGACGCCCAGGTCGAGGTCGCCAACCAGCACGCGTTCGAGCTCTGCTTGCGGCTGAACCGGGAGGAGAGCATCACCGCCGGGCCCAGCTCGGCGATGGCCCTCGCCGGCGCGTTCGCGACGGTGCCGGACGAGCCCGGCAACGTCGTCGTCGTCATCTTCCCCGACAGCGCCTTCAAGTACGCCTCGTCGGTCGTCAAGCACCTGCCGCAGCTCGCGCCGGGGGCGCGGGCCGGCAACGGCGCGGGACGCAGCCCGTTGCTCGAGCGCATGCGCGAGAACGTGCGCGGCAATCCGGAGTTGACCATCGACGTCGACGATGCCCACGAGCAGTGGCGGCGGGACCGGCCGTTCGTCCTCGACGTGCGGCCCGCGGGCCAGTACGACGAGGCGCACATTCCGGGCGCCATCAACATTCCGCTGGCCGAGCTCGGCGAGAACGCCGACTACCTCGCGGTGCTGCCCCGGGACCTCGACGCGCCGGTACTGAGCGTCTGCCAGCGGGGCAACGCCTCGCTGTCGGGCCTGCTGTTCCTGAAGTCGCTCGGCTATCGCAACGTGAGGAGCATCAACGGCGGCACCCTGGCGTGGCGCGAGAAGGGCTACGTCACGGATTCCGCGTAGCCCGGTCATGTTGACCATTTCCGCCACCGCAGACGCCGGCATTCGCGGCCATGGTCGGGATGCCTATCCGCACGAGTGCTGCGGCGCCCTGATCGGGCGCGGCGGCCTGGTGACCGAGGCGCTTGCGTTGCCGAACGCCACCGCGGAGGGCCCGCGGCGGCGGTTTCTCGTGCGGCCGGTCGACTACCGGGCGGCCGAGCGCCGGGCGGCGGAGCAGGAGGGCGAGCTGCTCGGGTTCTATCATTCGCACCCCGACGGTGCGGCCCAGCCGTCGCAGGTCGATCTCGACCACGCCTGGCCCGCGTTCGCCTACGTCATCCTGGCGGTGGCGAGCGGCGATCCCGGCCCCCTGACGTCGTGGCGGCTGCGCGACGACCGGTCGAGGTTCGACGAGGAGGCGGTCGTCGTCGAGTAGCGGCGGGAACCGCGGGCGGCAACCGGACCGGAACCACGAGAGCGAGCACGGCGAGACACCATGGCCACCAGGATCCTGATTCCCACACCCTTGCGCGGCTTCACCGACAAGCAGGACGTCGTCGAGGCCGAGGGGCAGACGGTCGGCGAGCTGCTCGCCAACATGACCGCGCGGTACACCGGCCTGCGCAAGCACTTGTACGCCGCGGACGGGTCGCTGCGGAGCTTCGTCAACATCTACGTGAACGACGACGACATCCGCTACCTCGACAAGGAGAAGACGCCGGTGACCGCGGACGACACCGTCAGCATCATTCCGTCGGTGGCCGGCGGGAGGGCGTCGTGACGGTGGCGGCGGCGTTGCCGGCGCTGACCAACGACGAGGTGGCCCGCTACAGCCGGCACCTCATCATGCCGGAAGTCGGCATGGACGGGCAGCAGAAGCTGAAGGCGGCGCGGGTGCTGTGCATCGGCGCCGGCGGCCTCGGCTCGCCGGTCGCCCTCTACCTCGCCGCGGCCGGCGTCGGCACCATCGGCATCGTCGACTTCGACGCCGTCGACTTCAGCAACCTGCAGCGGCAGATCATCCACGGCACCCCCGACGTGGGCCGGTCCAAGCTGGCCTCGGCCAAGTCGCGGCTGAACGCGCTCAACCCGGAGGTCGAGGTCGTCACCCACGAGGTCGCCCTGTCGTCCGAGAACGCCCTCGACCTCTTCGCCGACTACGACCTCGTGGTCGACGGCACCGACAACTTTCCCACGCGGTATCTCGTCAACGACGCCTGCGTGATCTCCGGCAAGCCCAACGTGTACGGCAGCATCTTCCGGTTCGAGGGACAGGCCTCGGTCTTCGCGACCGCCGACGGTCCCTGCTACCGGTGCATGTTCCCCGAGCCGCCCCCGCCGGGACTGGTGCCGAGCTGCGCCGAGGGCGGGGTGCTGGGCATCCTGCCGGGGGTGGTGGGGACGCTCCAGGCGACCGAGGCGGTCAAGCTCATCCTGGGCGCGGGCGAGCCCCTCGTGGGGCGGTTCCTCCTGTTCGACGCGCTGAAGATGCGGTTCCGCGAGCTGACGGTGCGCAAGGACCCCGACTGTCCCGTCTGCGGCACCCATCCGACGGTGACCGAGCCGATCGACTACGAGCAGTTCTGCGGGGTGCCGGCGATCGAGGCCGAGCCCGCGCCGTCCGCGGCGGACCCGGTAGCGGCCGGTGCCGCGACGGTCGAGGAGCTGAAATCGCGCATCGACCGGAACGACGCGTTTCTCCTGCTCGACGTTCGGGAGACCCGCGAGTTCGAGATCTGCCGCATCCCCGGCTCGGTGCTCGTTCCCCTCGGCGACCTCCCGTCCCGGCTGTCGGAGCTCGAGGGGCGCGACGACATCATCGTGCACTGCAAGTCGGGCGTGCGCAGCGGCAAGGCGGTGCGCCTGCTGCACGAGGCGGGTTACGCCGGGGCGCGCAACCTGGAGGGCGGCATCCTCGCCTGGATCGACCGGATCGACCCGACGCTGCCGAAGTACTGATTCCTGTCCGCGGGTCGTCTCGGGGCCGGTCGGAACCGCTCCGGGCGTTTCCGCCCGCGGGCGAACCACCTCACGAGTCGAGCCACGCCGCCACCTCGGGCACGGGGGCCGGCACCCGCAGGCGGCTGTTCCCAAGCCACAGCCGCGACCTCGGCGGATGACGTTCGGTCCGCGGGCGAACCAATACCGCATGCAGCCGTTTCCAGGCCGCTCCCGCGACGCTTGTGGGGCGTGGCGCGACCTGACGGTCGCGTCGAGAGCTCCGCCGGGACGAGAGGCCTTGGCGCCGCGAGCTCCCCGCCGTCCTCTTGCGGCGCCGGCCCGCAGAGGGTCCGGCCGGCGCCGTGCGCGTCGGGCCTGCTCGAGGCGGCCGCCGGGGCGACCCGCCTCGGGCCGTCGTGCTTCAGCCCTTGATTCGGTTCGTCGCCCTGACCGCCAGGACGCTGGCTATGGCCGCGTACAAGGACGTCGACATGCCGTCGACGATGCCGTCCAGATAGGTGCCGATGGCCGGGATGTTGCTGAGCACGTCCGCCCCGGCGGCGGCGCCGACCGCCAGGACGAAGACCAGGAACCCCGTCGCGTCCTCGGCGTTTATCGCCACCACGGGATAGGCCAGGCCGAGCAGGACCAGCACGATGGTCAGGCCGTTGCCTGCGTTCGCGTCGGGCGCCACGGCCAGCACGATTGCCACGAGGACGGTCAAGCCTACGATGACTCTGGTTGCCATTTTCCTCTCCTACATGCAGCGGTGAGACGAACCGTCGGTCCACGCGTGCCGGTGCCTCGTTCCTTTGACTCCTTTCTCCTCGGCACGTTCGCGCCGCGGACTCCCCATGGATCCCGCGTCGCGGACTGCCTCGGGACGGTCCGCGCAACGGTTTCCACAGGGCCGCCCGCGTGGCGGAAGCCACGAAGACGCCGGGGGTGTTGGGTGGACGGTTGGCCGCCGGCTCGCGGTGGACTGCGGAGCGGCGATGCCGGCGCCCGCGGAGGGCGTCGGCCGGCGGTGATCGAGCCTGGGGAAACCGGTGAGCCGCGGCCGGGCGGCCGGCGGACGGGTACGCCCGGCCGACGAGCCGGCCACCGACGAGACAAGGTGAGCGAAACGTAGCAGCGACATGACGCGCTAACGCTCCCTGCTCGCTGCGCGCCCGAAGAGAGCCGCAGCCCTACCCTTGTACGCTGTCGGACGGGGACCAACAGTGTTTCCCCTTCACGCTTCGCGGTCAAGGAAAATCGCACTCGCTTCCAGGCCGTGCTCCGGCGGCTCTCTCCCGCGGCGTCGAACCGGCCGGCCGGCGGCCAACGCGGATCCGGGCCTCCTACTGCGCGAACGGCCTGATACGATGGCAGTCGGCGCCCCGCTCCGCCAGCGCTGGAGCTCGCGATGGACTCGCTGAACCAGGACCTGCGCAGCAGCCTGCGCCACTTCCGACGCCACCGCGGCTTCGCCGCGGCCGCCGTGCTCGTCCTCGCCCTCGGGATCGGCGCGACCACGGCGGTCTTCGGCGTCAGCGAAGCGCTGCTGCTGCGCCCGCTTCCCCATCCCGACGGCGACCGGCTCGTGGCGCTGCAGAGCGTCCGGCGGCACGGCAACTTCCCGTTCACCCGCGCCGCGGCGGGGACCCTGGCCGACTGGCAGCGCCAGGCGACGTCGTTCGACGCGGTCGCCGGCTACCGGTGGGTCTCGGTGGACCTGATCGACGGCGCGAGGAGTCACCGTTTGAGCGGGCTGCTGGCCACCCCGGAGTTCTTCGAGGTGTTCGGCGTGCCCGTCACGGGGCGCGCCTTCGCCGCCGCCGACCGCGGGGCCGGCACCATCGTGCTCGGCCGGGACGCGTGGCGGCGGCTCTTCGACGCCGACGAATCGCTCGTCGGCGGGACCATCGACCTCAACGTGCGCGATCTCTCCCGCGTGGGGCCCACCCGGTTCACGGTGATCGGGGTGGCGGCGGCCCCCGAGCGCTTCCCCCCGATCGAGACCGATTTCGAGCTTGGGGTGGGCACCGTCGTCGACACCGTCGATTTCTGGCTGCCGATGTTCGTGGCGCCGACCGACACGCGCGAGGCCGAGGACCGGACCATCAACGTCGCCGCGAAGCTGCGGCCGGGCGTGACGGCGGCACGGGCGCAGGCGGAGATGGACGCCATCGCCCGCCGCCAGGCGGCGGACCATCCGGAGGACCATCGAGGCTGGGCGGTCCGCGTGGCGCCGCTGCGCGAGCTGACGGCGGCGGGGGCGCGGGACGGCATCGTGCTGCTCTCCACCGGCACCGCCCTGCTCCTGCTCATCGCCTGCGCCAACGTCGCGACGCTGCTTCTCGCCCGCGGCGTCGCGCGGCGCCGCGAGGTGGCGATCCGGGCCGCGCTTGGCGCGGGCCGCTGGCGGATCGCGCGGCAGTTCCTGGTCGAGGCGGCCGTGCTCGGGCTCGGCGCGGGCGCCCTCGGCGTCGTCCTCGCCGCGTGGGCCGTCGCCCTGGCGTGGCCGTGGCTGCCGCCGGGCCTGCCGGCGCTGCAGCAGATGGCCATCAACCCCACCGTGCTCGGGTTCGCGGTCGTCAGCGCCGGGCTGACCGCCTGCATCACGGGCGTCGCGCCGGCCCTGCGCGCGGCGGGGACCGGGGGCGTGCGGCTGACCGGACGCGATGCGCGCGGCGCCGCGTCGGACGGGTCGCGGACCCGCCTCGTCGGGGTCCTGGTGGCGGCCGAGGTGGCGTTGACGGTGGTCCTGCTGCTGGGGGCGGGGCTGCTCGTCCGCAGCGCCTTGAGCGCGGCCCGAATGGACACGGGGTTCGACCCCGCCAACCTGCTGACGATGACCGTCTCGCTGCCCGAGAACAAGTTCGACTGGGACCACAACGCGGTCTTCGCCCGCGAGGTGGTCGAAGTGGTCCGCTCCCTGCCTTCGGTCACCGATGCGGCGGTGGTCCAGGGCGTGCCCATGGGTGCCGGCGGGTTCTTCGGCTCCGGGGTCATCGAAGGCCACGTCCCGCCGGCCGGCGCGGAGGAGCCGATCTACCGCCTGCGGGTCGTCAGCCCGGGCTACCTCGAGACAATGCGGATTCCCGTCGTCGCCGGCCGGGAGTTCGAGGCGCGCGACGAGGTGGGCGAGCGGGGGTACAACCGCACCGTGCTCGTCAGCGAGTCGTTCGCGCGGCGCTACTGGCCCGGGCAGAATCCGCTCGGCCGGCGCATCGGCTCGCTGATCGGCGACTCGGAATGGTGGATGACGGTGGTCGGGGTGGCCGGCGACGTGCGCTACGGCGGCCTCGAGGCGGCGCCGACCGACGACGTCTACCTGCCGCAGGGCCTGTACCCGCAGGCGGCGATCACCCTCGTCGCGCGGACGGCGGGCGACCCCATGGCCGAGGCGGCCGAGGTGGGGGGGCGCATCCGCGGGGTCGACCCGCACGCGTTCGTCACCGACGTCCGCTCGATGGACGAGGTCGTCGCCGCCTCGCAGGCCGAGCGGCGGGCCGGCACGCTGCTCATCGCCCTGTTCGGGACGCTGGCGCTCGTGCTGGTGGCCGCCGGCGTCCACGGCGTGATCACGCAGGCGGTCGTCCAGCGCCGGCAGGAGCTCGCCGTCCGCTCGGCCCTCGGCGCCGGGCCCGCGCGGGTCGTCGCCCTCGCGATGCGCACGGCCCTGCAGCCCGCCATGATCGGCATCGCCGTCGGGGCGCTCGGCGCCGCCGGCCTGACGCGCGCGCTGTCCGCTATGCTGTTCGGAGTGGGCGCCTTCGACGCGGCGACTTGGGTGGGCGCGGGGCTCGTCATCCTCGCGGCCTGCGTGGCCGCCGGCTACCTTCCCGCGCGCCGCGCGGCGCGGATCGATCCCATGATGGCACTGCGGGCCGAGTAGGCCCGATTTCCTGGAGGAACGGACAGATGAAACGACGCGATGTTCTTCGTGGCTTTTTCGGCGCCGCGGCCTGGCTGGCGGCCGGTCGGGGCCGGTCCGCGCGAGCGCAGGCGGCACCGGTCGCCCGCGAGGTGTGGGCGAGAATCGAGGCCGTCGGCGACGGCGTCTGGGCCGTGGTCTCCACGCCGAACCCCGACGACCGCGCGTCGTTCGCCACCTTCTGCAACGGCGGCATCGTCGCCGGCCGCGAGCGGGTGCTCGTGTTCGACGCCTTCGGCTCGACCGACGGCGCGGCTTGGGTGGCGGAGCAGGCGCGAGTCCTGACGGGGCGGCCGGCGACCGACGTCGTCATCAGCCACCACCACGGCGACCACTGCGGCGGCCTGAGCGCCTTCGGCGCCTCCGGCGCGCGCCCCACGGTGTGGGCGACCGCGTCGACGCGCGACACCGCCCTGCCCCAGGCCGGAGACGAGGCGCGCGGCATGCTCGAGGCCGCTTCGCTCGTCGCGGCGGACGGCCCGACCACCGTCGATCTCGGCGGGCGGGAGGTGGCCATCACGCCGTACGCCGGCCACACCGCCAGCGACCTCATCGCCACGGTCGACGACATCATGTTCTGCGGCGACCTGCTATGGACCGGCCTCGTGCCGAACTACGTCCACGCGACGCCGATCGACCTCGACCGGAGCGTCGACGCCATGCTCGCCGACCGCACCGCGACGATGGTGCCCGGGCACGGGCCCCTCGCCGACGCCGACGCCCTGGACGACTACAGGACGCTGCTCGACGCGATCGAAGCCGAGGCCCGGCGGTCGTTCACGGCGGGGCAGTCGCCCGCGGAGGCGGCGGCGGGCTTCCGGCTGCCGGCCGGCTTCGAGGCGTTGGGCGCGTTCGGGACCCTGCCGCGCGCCTTCGAGGTCGCGTTCGGCGCCTGGCATCGCCAGCTCGGGCGGTGACTTCTCGCCCGGCGACCTTCGGCAGGGCCCTGTGAGTCCGTGGTGAAACCCCGCGTCGCACCGCGCCCGGAGGGCGCCCGCAAAGGGCCGCGGCGCGGGATGCATCGCCGCTCGAATGCAGCGGGGACTGTCACCACGGGCTCCTATGTGCCGGCCAGCGGTCGCATCAGCTCATCGATGATGCCGTGCCACTCCGGGCGAGTCACCTCGACGATTCTCATCGCTCCAAGCGACACGCTGCAGACGATCACGTCGACCTCGAGGCCGCGAAGCAGGGCGAGGCTGCCCGCCAGGTCCTGGTGGTTTCCGCCATCCTGTGACACGACGAGGGTCGCCCACTCCCCGCCGTCGAGGTACAGGGTGTCGCCGGTGAACAGGTACGTCCTGCCATGCGGCGAGCGGTAGCGGTAGCACACGCTGTTGTCCGTGTGACCGGGTGTGTGAATGACCTCGACGCCGGCGTGCACTTCCGTGCCGGGCGAACGGAAGTACACGTCCCCCGGCAGCGTGCGGGAGAGATACGGCTCGACGAGGGCGTGACAGCACAACCTCGAACCGAAGCGTTGCGCAACGTCGACGAGCGAGCCGCCGACCTCGTGGCAATGGCTCAGGTAATGGTGGCTGATTCCACCGGCGGCGGCGATCGCCTCGAAGTCGTCCGTGCTTCGGGGGTTGTAGAAGAGCGCGTTGCCCTCCGGGCGTTCCAGCATGTAGGCGTGCACGTTCAGCGTGGAGAACTGCTTCTGTTGGGCCGTCTGCCACAGGTCGGGATAGAGTCGTCTCACGGCTTGCCTCGGTCCTCACCGACGCCGCATCGAGAATCAGGGAGCGACACAAGCCCCCCGGTTCCCAGCGTATCCAGGCCCGTCTCGCGCCGTCAAGACGACCGTTCGCGACTGTGGGGGCAAGTCCGATCCCCCCGCTGCGACGAGCCGAACGGCTCGGCACCTGTTTCGACCCGCGCGATCTTCCCGCGAGCCGGGTCAACAGGTTGTCGTTGGCGGTTGCCCTGAGCACTCAGTCGCCGGGGCGTTCCCTAGATGCTTGACATGAAGAGCGAGGTCTGGGTACCTTACATCAAGCATCTATGGTGAAACGAACCCGAGCCACTTCCGGCGAGCTCCTGCAGGGCACCCTGCCGCTGCTGATTCTGCGCGTGCTGTCGTCGGGTCCCAACCACGGGTTCGCGATCGCCCGCCGCGTTCACGTGGTGTCGCGCGAGACCCTCAAGGTCGAGGAAGGGTCGCTCTACCCGGCTTTGCACCGAATGGAGATCGCAGGCTGGATCGCCAGTAGCTGGGGCACTTCCGACAGCAACCGCCGCGTGCGCATCTATCACCTCACCCCCGCCGGACGGCGGCAACTGGAACGGGAAACCGAGCGCTGGCACGCCATCGCGGACGGCGTGGCCGCCGTGCTCGCGGAGGGCTGACATGTTGCGATTCCTGACCCGGTTGCGCGTTCGCCTCCGCGTGCTGCTCGACCGTCGGCACGGGCAGGAGCTTCGAGAGGAGCTGGAGTTCCACGTCGAGCAGTTGGCCGCGCAACATCGAAGGGCCGGCCTCGGCCACGACGAAGCCCTGGCCGTGGCGCGCCGGCAGTTCGGCAACCTCACGCGCATTCAGGAGCAGAGCCATGACCTCTTCGCCTTCCGCCATGTCGAGGACCTGATCAAGGACCTGCGCCACGGCGCCCGGCTGCTGGCCAGGCATCCCGCCTTCTCGCTCATCGCGATGCTGTCGATCGCGATCGGCGTCGGCGTCAACGCGGCGATGTTCAGCTTCGCCGACGGCCAGGTGCTTCGACCCCTGCAAGTGCCGCGCCCGGGGGAGGTGGTGGCGGTCGGCGCGGTCGCGCCGCGCGTGACCGAGGGCCTGCTCTCGACCCGGCTCTCCTATCCCGACTATCGGGACGTGCGCGACCGCGCCGAGAGCTTTGCCGGCCTGGCCGCCTACCGCGTCCTCGTGACGAGCTTCGCGCATCGGCGCGACGAGCCGGCCCAGACCCGGCTCGGGCTGGTGGTGACCGGCAACTTCTTCGACGTCCTCGAGCTGCGCCCGGCGCTGGGACGCTTCTTCCTGCCGGAGGAAGACCGCGTCCCCGGCCGCGATCCGGTGATCGTGCTCGCTCACGACACCTGGGTCGACCAGTTCGGCGGCGACCCGGCGGTGGTCGGCCGGTCCGTCCGGCTCGCGGGGCTCGACCTGACGGTGGTGGGCGTCGCGCCCGAGGACTTCGACGGCATGCATCTGGTCCTGCCGCCGATCTTCTACGTGCCGCTGGCGATGGCGCCCGCGATCGAGGGCTCCGCACCGGACGTGCTGGAGCAACGCGGCCTCCGCAGCCTGGAGGTCAGAGGCCGGCTGAAGCCGGGCGTTCCGTTCGCGCGGGCGCGGGAAGAGGTCGGGCTGCTGGCCGCCAGCCTGGAGCAGGCCTATCCGGCCACCAACCGGGGCTACGGAATGCTGCTCCGGACCCAGTTCGCGGCGCGCCTCGAAGAGCGGGGACCGATGGCGCCGAGCGCCTTCCTGCTGATGACGCTGGCCCTCGTGGTGCTGCTGGTCGCGTGCGCCAACGTGTCGGGCCTGCTGCTGAGCCGCTCGCCGGTGCGGGCGCGCGAGATCGCGTTGCGGCTCGCGATCGGCGGCGGCCGGTTCCGTGTCATCCGGCAGTTGATAGCCGAGGCGGTCCTGCTCGCGGCGGGCGGCGGCCTGCTGGGGCTCGTGCTGGCCCACGCGACGGTCGCCGTGTACCAGCAGGTGTCGCTGGTGAGCGACATCGGCGTGCGGGTGACGTTCGAGCTCGATCGGCGCGCAATCGCGGTCGGTCTCGCCCTGGCGGCCGCGAGCGCACTGCTGTCCAGCCTGGTGCCGGCCTGGCGTGCGACGCGCGTGCCCGACCTCGCGGGAACGCTCCGCACGGCGGCCGCCGGTGGCAAACGGGCACCGACGCGCCTGTGGGGCCGCAACGGACTGGTGGCCGCGCAGGTCGCGCTCTCGCTGATCATGACGACCTTCGCCGTGTCCGTCTCCCGGGCCTTCGAGGCGGAGCTGCGCCAACCGGGATTCCGGACGGACGGCCTGCTGTTGTCCACGTTCGAGCCCGGCTTCGCCCGTTACGACGAGGCACGGACGGAGCGCTTCTACGAGCTTCTCAAGGACCGCGCCCGCGCGCTGGCCGGCGTCACGTCGGTCGGCATGACCTCGGTCATGCCGTTGAATCAGGACAACCGCGAGCGGCGGCGGGTCGTCCCCGAAGGCTACGAGCTGCCCGAGGGAATGGAAAACGTCACCGTGTTCGCGGCGCGCATCGACGAGGGCTATCTCGACACGATGGCGATCCCGATCGTGAGCGGCCGCGGCATCCTCGAGACCGATACGGATGAGTCGCCGCGCGTCGTACTCGTCAATCAGACGCTGGCCGCGCGCTACTGGCCGGGCCGGAATCCGGTGGGCAGAAGGCTGCGGATCGTCGGGCGCGAGACGGAATCGTGGGTGGAGGTCGTCGGCGTGACCGCCGACAGCCGGTACAACTGGATCGGAGAGGCCCCTACGCCGTTCGTCTACTTATCGCAGGCGCAGACGGCCGCGGCGCGGGCGGCGGCCGGCATCACCCAGGGGCGGCGCAGCACCCTCGTCGTCGCAACCGACGCCGAGCCGGCCGCGCTGGCGCCTGCGCTGCGCACGGTCGTCCAGGGGCTCGACGTGAACATGCCCATGTCCAGGGTGCGCACGATAGAAGAGTTCTACCACGGCAACGCGGTCGGGCTCGTGAACGGCCTCGTCGGCATGGTCGGCGGGATGGGACTGCTGGGCGTCGCGCTCGCCCTGGTCAGTCTGCACGGGCTGGTCGCCTATGCCGTTGCCCGACGCACGCGCGAGATCGGAATCCGAATGGCGGTCGGCGCCCGCCGGATCTCGATACTCGCCATGGTCCTGCGGCACGGGATGGTCCCGGTGGCCTGGGGGGTCGCCGTCGGGGTCGCCGGCAGTCTCGTGGTCGGTGGCATGATGGTGGGCTTGTTCCCGCCCGCCGCCGGCGCCGACTCGGTCACGTATCTGCTCGCCGTGCCGGGGCTCGTGACGCTGACGCTCTTGTCGACCTGCTTCCCGGCCCTCGGTGCCGCGCGGATCGATCCGCTCGTCGCGATCAGGGAGGAGTAGGCGCGGGAGAAGCGAAATCGAGACGACCCGCGAGTGGCTGCGAGGAATGCGACGCGGCGCGCGTGAGCGTGTGCGAGTGAGAGAGCCGGGTGGAGATACGACCGTGTGCGTCGACCGATGCGGCCATACGGCAGCGGTCACGTGTCGGTACCGCGCATCTGATGAGCGAGAGGGGTTCCAATTCACATGGGCCGGTGAGGACTGCGCTGTGCGCGTGCCGGCGCAGAGCTCTCTCAGCCTGCGCCGCGAGTGTATCCGCCCCGAGCGCGCACGCATCGTCGTCAGGACGGGCGAGTTGGAAGTCCGTGTCAGCGCTCGAGTAGAATGAGCCCAGCTTCTCTGACAGCCATCCGGTTGCCTCGGTGCCGTGTGTAGGCGGACGGCTCACGATGAGGCTCAGCGGGGATCATCGAGCACCGCGAGAGTTGGCCCTCCATCCCCGTTACGCATGTCGTCGGAGGACGACAATGAGAGAACGGCTAAGTTCTGTCGTGTTCGCGGTCGCACTGGTCGCGGTTCCGGGGTGTGCCGGCAAGGGTGTTTTGACGCCGGCGACCAGGCACTGCCCAGATGGTTCGACCATCCCCTTGAACGAGCCGTGCCCGTTCCCGCCGGTCCCCGCTCCCAAAGATACCAGTGCCCGTTAATCAAGGTAGCGCGAACACGAACAGCGTGTTGCCGTCGCTCGGGCGCAGGTCCGGGGTCAGCCGCCGGAGGCCGCTCGTGTTCAGCGAGCGGCCGGTGCTGACCGCGACGTACTGCCGGCCGCCGACGGCGTAGGTGACGGGGAAGCCGGTGACCGGCGAGCCGAGGTTGATCTCCCACAGCACCTCGCCGGTCTCGTGGTCGAGGGCCTTGAAGCGGCCGTTGGCGTCGCCGCCGAAGACGAGGCCGCCGCCGGTGGCCGCCAGCGACATCGTGAACGCCGGCTGGTCGTGGGTCCAGACGGTCTCGCCGGTCTCGGCAGAGATGGCCTCGATGGTGCCGAGGTGCTCCTCGCCGGGCGTCACCTCGGTGCGCACCGTCAGGGCGTACCAGCCGACGCCGGCCGTCGCCAGCATGCGGCCGCAGGTGTGGCGCAGGGGCATGTACATCAGGTTGGTCAGGGGGCTGTAGGCGCCCGCCTCCCAGTCCTTGCCGCCCTGCCACGTCGGGCACGCCATCACTTCCTGTCCCTCGCTTCTGAACACCACCTCGGCATTCTCGGTCACCGCGCCGGTGGCGCCGTCGATGGCGCTGATGACGTTCTGCGCGACGGTCGGGCGCGCCCACAGGAACTCGCCGGTCTCGCGGTCGAGGGTGTAGACGACGCCGGTCTTGCCGGGGATGCCGGTCAGAACGCGGCGCCGCTCGCCGGGCTGCAGCCGCGGGTTGATCCAGGTGACGGCGGCCGGGTCGGGCGCGACCGCGGTGTCGACGAGGATCCGCTCGAAGGGGTGGTCGAGGTCCCAGTGGTCGTTCAGGTGCTGGTAGTACCAGACGATCTCGCCGGTGTCGGCGTCCAGCGCGAGGGTCGAGTTGTGGTAGAGGTGGGTGTTCTCGATCCCGCCGATCAGGAACTTGGGGGCTGGCGAGGTGACCGACGTGCCGATGTAGACCAGGTTCAGCTCGGGGTCGAAGCTCGGCACCATCCACGCCCCGACGTGGCGTCGCTCCTCGAACGGCACACCGCCCCACGTCTCGTCCCCCGGCTCGCCGGGGGCGGGAATGAGCCGCGTGCGCCACAGCTCCGCGCCCGTCGCCGCGTCGTGGGCGGTGACCACGCACGCGTCAGGTCCCGCCTCGGGCATGCAGCCGCGGCCCGACACGACCCTGCCCCCGGCGACGATGGGCCCCGACGACTGGTGCGCGGGCAGCGTGCGGTAGTCGAGTATCTCCGTCTCCCAGGCGAGGCGGCCGGTCGCCGCGTCGAGGGCGAAGACGTAGTCGTCGACGCTCGTGTCGATGATGAACCGGTCGTGGATGGCGACGTTCCGGTTGGTGCGCGACAGCCCCGAGACGTGGTCCGAGACGTCCTCCGGGTGGTCGCGCCGGTACTCCCAGCGGAGGTCGCCGGTGACGGCGTCGAGGGCCTGGATGATGTCGCCGGGGTTCGGCATGTACATCACCCCGCGGTAGACGAGCGGCGTCCCCTGGTTGCTGCCGGGGGCGAGGCCGCGCGACCATACCATGCGGAGGTCGCCGACGTTGCCGCGGTCGATCTGGTCGAGCGGGCTGTAGCCCCAGCCGTCGAGGGTGCGCCGCCACATGAGCCACTCCTCGGGCGGCGGGTCCTGGAGCACGGCGTCGGTGATGGGCACGAAGTCGCCGGCCGGCGCCTGCGCCTGGACGGAGGCGGGGGCCAGTGCCGTTGTGGCCAGCAACAGAAGGCCGAGGCGGATGGCAGCGGTGGAGTGCGCGTATCGATTCATGGGTGCGTTCCTTCGGCTTCGGAGGTTGTGCGCGGTGCCGAAACCGGGTTCACGTATCGTCGGTTCAGAACCCGGATCATGTGAGGATTCAGCGGTGACGGAAGCCACTACGACGCCTCGGCCGCACGTGCGCGGCAAACCCGTGCCCGACGACCTGGAATCGGTCCATGGATCGGTGGGGCCATCCGGCGAGTCCACGGACTTCGACGAGCTGTCTCGGGTCGCCAGGGACGCCAAGGCCGAGCGGGACCTGCAGAAGATGGGCTTCAACGGACGGTGACGGCGACGTCGTGCTCGGTGGTCAGCAGGTTGTCGTTGGCGGTGGCCCGGAGCACGTAGTCGCCGGGGGCGGTGAACGCCGCCGTCACCGCCGCCTGTCCGTCCTCGACCGCGATGGTCGCGGCCGGCTCGAACGTCACCCCCGCGGGTCCCCGCCAGACGATCCAGGACACGCGGAGGCCGCGGACACGGGGCGGCTGGGCGCCGGTGCCGCGCCGGTTCGGCACGCTCGGGACGTTGTGCGGCGGCTCGATGTCGTCGGGGCCGCGCTGCAGCGTGGGGGGATCGTTCGAGCCCCGCCGGGGCCGGTCCGGGTCGATTTCGCGCACGACGGGCAGCCCGTCGTCCATCACGCGGGAAAGCAGTGTCGCGCCGTCCGCGAGGGCGACGGCGGCCGGGGCGTCGACGCCGATCTCCGGCGCCGTGTTCCTCGCCGCCTCCGGGCTCAGCCGCCGGCCGCCGGCGGAGCGGGCCGCGGTCTCCCACGTCGCCTCGAGCCAGCCGACCGCCCGCAGCGTCTCGCCCTGGGTGGTCAGGTTCCAGACCAGCCGCCGATCGCCGAAGTCGGCCGGCACGTCGATGCTGAACACCCGGCGGTGCGCGCGCGGATAGAAGAACGTCGGCTGCCCGGCGTCGGGCACGCCGGGCTCGAAGTGGTTGTCCGGTCCCACCGGGACGTGGACCTCTTCGACGAAGTTGCGGTTGAAGTACCCGAAGTGCATCGTGAAGCCGCCATCGGCCTTCCGCGACCACCCCTCGAAGATGGGCTGCACGGTCTGGCCGGTGCGGTACTTCAGGTTGTAGGGGTTCGGCTGGGCGTCGGCGAGGGGCGGCGCCGCGAGCGCCAACCCTAGCAGGCCCGCTCCGAGACGCCAGCGGAAACTCATCGTCATGGCAGCACCTTCCTGCAAGGGCATCGATCGCTGACAGGCTGCCGATTGCCGCGCGCACTCGGCCACCTCGGGCTCCAGGTCGTCGACGGGAACGAGGGCGCCGTCATCGATCGCCGGCAGGTTGCCGACTGCAGTCGGCGACAACCCGCCCGCGGCGGCCCTGCCCACCCAACCGCGGCGTCGTTGCCGTCGGCGTTCCCGGGGAACCGTGGTCGGCCCCTTCAAGCAATCGAGCCCTGCCGGGCGGCGGCCCGGCAGAGCTCTCGGAAACCTGCGCGTCCCGTCGGCCGCCGCGCCAGCCCGGCGAGCGTCGCCTACGGCTCCGCTCACCGCCCAACCAACCTTGCCAGGGGTTCTGCACCGTTCCAAGGCGCAGGCTCCTAGTCGTCGTCGGTGGCCGCGGCTTCCCGTCTCGCCTTGCGCTCGGCCAGTTCCTGCTCGTACTCCTCCTGGGTCAAGTCGTACCAGCCGATCCAGGCGAAGCCCATCTCGTCGATGGTGCGGCCCCCGTTGCCGGTCCAGTTGTCCGGATCGGGATTGGCCCGGTTGCCCTCGGTGTTGTCGTGCCAGCTGATGGTGTGGAGGATGGTCCCCGCCGGCACGATGGGCGCCGCGTCGTCCGCGTAGTTGTAGACGAGGTGCCAGTTGTAGTCGAAGTTGGCGCAACTGACGACCTCGCTCGTGATCGGCGTGGTCGGGTAGATCAGCTCCAGGCACTGGTACTTGCCCAGGATGTGCATGTGCGGCTGGAACGCGGTCAGCTTCGCGGGGTTCTTCAGCCGCTCGTAGCCGTCCTGCCGGACGACGGCGCCGGCCGGGATGTCGAGGTCGGTGTTGTGCCGCGCGAGCTGCTTCGACCAGCGGATGTACTGGGGCACGACGTCCTTCGGGTGGAACACGATGCCGAGCTCGATGCCCGCCTCGACGGGCTCCCCGATGGAGTGCAGGTGATAGCTGGCCCGCGCCTTCATGTCGGCGGGCAGCAGCTTGCCCGAGTCCTCAGGGTAGATCTCGGCGCCCTTGCCCGAGGCGTACTCGACGAGGAAGACGCCCTGGTCCTGGGTGCCGTCGTTCGTCAGGTCGTCGTAGTCCGGGTCCACCGCGTAGGAGAGCGCGTGGTGGACGACCTGGCGCGAGCGATCGTCCACGGGCCGGGTCTGGATGGCCTTGATGTAGCGGTCCTCCTCGAGGCCGAACGGGGCGTAGAGCGAGCCGAACAGGTCGGGCCCCTCCGCCGGCACGAGGTAATCGGGATAGCGGACGACGAGGTCCGGCTCGCCGATCTGCCACTCGGACCAGTCGGGGAACTCCGGCATCACCGGCAGGTCGGCGGGGTCGCCCATCGGCGCGCCGGCGTCGACCCAGGCCGCGACGGTGGCGATCTGCTCGTCGGCGAGCGAGATGTCCTCCTTGAAGGCCTGGATGCCGATGTTCTTGTCGATGTGCCAGGGCGGCATCTCCCGCGCGACGACGCGGTTCCGGATGGACCGGGCCCAGGGCCGCACCTCGGCGTAGGTCGTCAGCGACATCGGCGCCATCTCGCCGGCCCGGTGGCAGACCACGCAAGACTCGTACAGGATGGGTGCGACGTCCCGGGTGAACGTGATGTCTCCCGATGCGCCGCTCTGCGCCGCCGCCGCCGGCGCCAGGGCCAGCACGGCGATGGCGGCCGCGAAGACCGCGACCGGGGAAGCCGACCGCCGCCGGGCTGCTCTTCCGTCTCTCATGGTCTCGCCCTTTCCGACTGTTCCGGTCCACGTCCGGGGACCGGCGAATCCCGGCGGCTGCCCTCCCGCGCGAACCGCCCGCCGCTCCGGCCGCCCCTCGTCGAGAAGGCCGTGATCCGCAGGGGCGCACGGAGGCAGAATGCACCTTTCGACAGCAGCGACACAGTATCACCTTGCCGCGGGGGGTTCAACGGGAGCGCGGGCGGACGCGGCGCCGCCGCGGGACGCCCTTGCATGGCGGGACGCCCTTGTATACTGGCGCGGACGAGGGGCGCGCGAGCGCCCGTGCCGGCCGGTCGGTGTCTCGGTTCGGAGCGAGGGGGTACCGATGGAACGCAAGCGTCAGGCCTGGATTGCGGCGTCCTTCATCGCGGCGGTCGTCGCGCTCGGTTTCGGGCAGAGCGCGCTCGACGGCATCACCGCGGCCCAGGACGGCCCGCCGGGGGCCGTGCTCGAGGTCGATCCGTTCTGGCCGAAGCCGCTGCCCGACAAGTGGCTGCTCGGCCACGTCATCGGCGTCGCCGTCGACTCGCGCGACCACATCTGGGTGCTGCACCGGCCCGGGTCGCTGACCGACAGCGAGCGCGGCGCGGCGGCCGACCCGCCGACCTCGGAGTGCTGCGTGCCCGCCCCGCCGGTCATCGAGTTCGACCAGGAGGGCAACGTCGTCCAGGCGTGGGGCGGCCCCGGTGACGGCTACGAGTGGCCGAACGGCGAGCACGGCCTCTTCGTCGACCACCTCGACAACGTCTGGATCGGCGGCAACGCCGCCGGCGACGGGCAGGTCCTCAAGTTCTCCCGCGACGGGACGTTCCTGCTGCAGATCGGCAGCGCCGGTCCCCTCAGCGGCAGCGACGACACGACGCGCGTCGGGCGCGCCGCCGACGTCGGCGTCGACCCCGAGGCCAACGAGGTCTACGTGGCCGACGGCTACGGCAACCGTCGCGTCATCGTCTTCGACGCCGATACCGGCGAGTACCGCCGGCACTGGGGAGCCTACGGCCGGCCGCCGGTCGACGGCGAGCTCGCGCCCTACGACCAGCAGGCGGACCCGTCGCCCATCTTCGGCGACACCATCCACTGCGTGCAGCTCTCCGCCGAGGGGCTCGTCTACGTCTGCGACCGGATGAACCACCGCCTGCAGATCTTCCGGAAGGACGGCACCTTCGTGCGCGAGGGGTTCGTCGGCAGGGAGACCGCCGGCGCCTCCACGTGGGACATCGCCTTCTCGACCGACGCGGACCAGACGTACATCTACAACGCCGACGGCGGCAACCACCTGCTCTGGACCGTGCGGCACGACTCGCTGGACACGCTCGGGACCACCGGGCGCCGTGGGCGGATGGCCGGCCAGTTCGAGTCGACGCACTCGCTCGCCGTCGACTCGGCCGGCAACGTGTACGTCGGCGAGACCCTGAACGGCCGCCGCGTGCAGAAGTTCATGCCGGCCGGAGGGTGAGCGCGGAGCCGGCGAAGCGTCGTAATGGAGTTGAGCCGATGCACGCATCCACGAAACTGCCGATCATCCTGATGTCCGCCGCGGCCCTCTGTGTGGCGCCGCTGCTGGTCCCGGCGAGCGCGGGCGCGCAGACCGGGACCTCGCTTCCCTCTGACGTCAATCCCGAGTCCCGCAACCGGCTCGCCATCCCCGCTCCCGACCCGGACGGCGGGCCCTCGGCGGCCGCGGCCGCGATACGGGGCGCGGGCACCGGGGTGAACGCCCGCTGGGACTCGCCGGTGGGCCGCCCGCTCCTCGAGCTCGCCATCCTGATCACCGCGCGCGAGCACGACGCCCCCTTCGAGTGGTCGCTGCACGAGATGGAGGCGGTGGCGGTCGGCCTCGCCCCGGACGTCATCGACGTCGTGCGGAACCGCGAGCCGCTGTCCGGGCTCGGCGAGCGGGAGGCGGTCATCATCCAGGCGGGCCGTGAGATCTTCGGCGCGCACCGCTTGAGCCCCGAGACCTACCGGCGCGCGGTGACGCTCTTCGGCGAGGCCAACTTCGTCGACGTCGTCGACCTGATGGCGCGCTACGCCGGCACAGCGGCGCGGCTTGCGGCGTTCAACCAGCAGATGCCTCCCGGCTGGCCGCAGTTCCTGCCTCTCCCGTTCACGCCCCCCGACGACGTGGACCCGCGCTCGCGCAGCCGCCTGCCGCTGCGTCCCATGCCGGCCGAGACGACGCGGGCCACCCCCAGCCTCTACGGCCGCACGCTCTCGCCGCAGGGAACGGGCCCCGGGCAGCTCCGGAGCCACGGCGCCGGGCGGGCGTCGCTCGAGGCGAACGTCCCCCGGCCGCTCCTGGACCTGGCGATCCTCGTCACCGCGCGCGCCTACGACGTGCAGTACGCCTGGACCCTCACCGAGCCCGCCGCGCTCGAGAACGGCCTGGACCCCACGGTCGTCGACGCCGTCCGCGACGGCGGACCGGTCGGGGAGCTGGGCGACCGGGAAGCGGCCCTGATCGCGTTCGGCCGCGAGCTCTTCGGCCCGCACACCGTGAGCCCCGAGACCTACGCTGCCGCCCTCGAGGCGGTCGGGGGCTCGACGAACCTCGTCGACCTCGTGGACCTGATGGCGCAGCACGTGTCCGACGCCACGTTGCTGATCGCGTTCGACCAGCACCTACCGGCGGACCGGGCGCCGCTGCTGACCATGCCGTAGAGAGAGCCGCCGGCTCTGCAGCGCGCCGCGAGCGTCCGCCGACGGCTACCCTTGGCGGCTCGCGGAAGGCCGGCGCGATGCCGGGAGGTAGCCGATGAGGACCCTCGTGACCTTGTCGTTCGTCGCCTGCGCCGTCCTGCCCGTCAGCGGCTAGCAGGGCGGTGAGACCGACCGCTGGGCCGAGTTCGAGTACTTCGTCGGCGCCTGGACCGGCGACGAGTCCGCCACCTTCGGGAACGGCCGCGGGGAACGCACCTACGAGCTCGTGCTGCAGGACCGGTATCTCCTCGGTCGGAACCGCTCGGTCTTCCCGCCGCAGGACGGGCTGCCCGACGGCGACGACCATGGGGACTGGACCGTGTTCAGCTACGACACCGGCCGCGACACCTACGTCCTGCGCCAGTTCAACAGCGAGGGGTTCGTCAACACGTTCTACCTCGACGACCCGTCCACGCTCCGCGAACGCCTGGTCTTCGTCCTCGAGGCCTCCGAGAACGCGCCCGGCACGCGCGCCACCCTCACCATCGACCGCATCGACGACCGCACCTTCGAGGAGGTCTTCGACCTCACGATGCCGGGCGCGGCGAGCGGCATCACCATCCGCGGCCGCTGGACCCGGACCGGACCGTAGCGAGATCCACGAGGAATCGTCGGCTATCCCCCTTCGGGCTCAGTACCGCCACTCCTCGTGCGCGAGGGGGGCCGGTTCGTCGCGGAAGAACGCGGCGACGCGCCGTGCGGATTCCCGCTCGCCGACCGGGCTCACGACCCGCCCCCGTCGGTGGCGTTCACTTCAGCACCTCCCAGCGCCCGCGCTTGGTCGCCCCTACGTGCCGGACCGCGCCGGCCGCCCGCAGCTTGGTCAAGTGGTACTTGACGCCGTCCGGCGTAATGCCGAGCCGTTCGGCCATCACGCGGCGGCTGATCGCGGGCTCGGCCCTGAGCAGGTCCAGAATCCGCTCCCGGGTAGCGGCGCGGCTCTCCTGGACCGTTTCTTGGGTAGTCACGCCGATTTCCTGGGTAGTTGATCGCGATTTCTTGGGTAGTGGCGCGCCGGTTTCTGGGGTAGTACTCCTCTCCCTTGTGCGGCTCGGGCGGGCGTTCATGTCCGTCAACACGACCGGGTGTTCGGCCGGTACCGCACGTTCCGCCGGCTTCCCTGTCGGTTCAGCCATGTCCGTCCGTTCTCCGCCGGTCCCCGGCGTGCCGATGGGGACCGGATAGCCCGCCGGAAAACGGAAGACGGCCCAGAAGCCTCCCCGCTTCAAGCCCAGCTCCGGCGTCGGGACGCCCGCCCGACGGCAATCCGTGAGGATGAGGTCGATGCCGCGCCCCCACGCCTCGACCAGGCCCGCGCGGAAGAACGCATGCGCCACGTCGGGGTTGAACGGCTTCGACTCGTGCTTCTCCAGCAGGTCTTCCGCCTTCCAGTCCGGCGGAAGCTGGCCCGGGTTCCAGATCATGAGCTTGTCGTCGTAGACGCTGATCTGTATGGTCGCACCGGACGCGTAGTCCTTGTGGACGACCGCGTTCAGCAACGCCTCCCGGAGCGCGTTCCCCGGGACCGGGAACGACTCGACCCGTCGAATGCCCTCGTACCGGATTCCCGCCCGCAGGTACTTGGTCGACAGCAGATCGATCGTCCGGGCGACCTGCGTGAACAGGTCGCCGTGAATCTCGTCGTGGTAGAGCAGATCGATGTTGTCGCGAAAAAAGCCGATCTTCACGTACGCGCCCGTGAAGAAGACCTCCGGGTCGGGGTGGAACAGCAGCAGCGCGGCCCGCTTCAGGTGAGACCTCTCCCGCAGGTGCAGCCTGTCGACGAGGGTCGGCGTCGGCTCCGCCAACAGCGCCGCGTCCAGGCGCCCGCTCCGCCGCGCCTCTTCCCGAAATCGATCCACTGCAGCCTCCGACAGATCCTCCAGGCGTGCCTGCGGTACCGGAACGCCGTCCCAATGCAATCCCTGCTTGCGCAGCAGAAACCGGGACAACGCCGCGCCCTTCAACTCTTGTCGCGTGCTGCCGCTACGGTAGTGGTACTCGCCCTTGTAGCTGACCGGGTGCGCCTGCGGTTCCACGACGATTTCGAGGTACTCCTTGCCGGCTTCTGCCTTGAGATTGACGTCCACCACGATGCCCAGGACGTCTCGCACCTTGTTCGGAAGGTCCTCCAGCAGCTTGCGAACGCCGGCAACGCCGACCACCTGACCGACGTCGTCCCGGCCGATGACCAGCACGCCGCCCTCCGCGTTGGCGAAGCCGCAGAGCCAGCGCAGATACTCGTCTCGCCAGCGGCTCTTCCACTCGACGTTCTGGCTCTCGCTCATGCCTGCGGCCACCTGGTCCCCAAGCGCCGACGGTGTTCAATCGCCCGTCCGCGTCGGCTCGGGCCAACGCGGTCCTGGCGGTCGTCGTCAGTCCGTACTTCGGCAGTCGGCTGCGCGGCCTGTCCGGTACCGTGCAATCGATCATCCGGTCGGCCACGAGCCGCCGAACGCCGTAGCCGGGGCGCCCGACTCATGGTAACGTGGTTCCCGCACCTCTCATGAGAACACTGCTCCTGCGTGGACTGGCCGGCCTCGCCATCGTCGTGGCGTTGACGGCGGCCGGCACGGCCTTCCTGGTCGGCGTCTTCGATCTGCAGATCGAGTTCGCCGGCGACGGCTTCCGGCCGTTGTTCTCGTTCGGCGATCCCGACGACCACTTCGCCGGGCTAGACGCCGACCGCGCGAGCCATCGCCCGGCCGCCCGGCCTGACGGCGCCGCGGACGCGGTGGCCGGCGGCGCACGCGTGCCGGCGCCGGAGCCGCGGGCCGCGCGCCCCGCCGCGACGAGCACGAGCCCCGGTGCCGGGCCAACGGCCGGCGCCACGGGCGCCCCGGGGGCGGCAGACCCGCCGGCGCCGCCCGATGCGGCCGCCGTCCGGGACGACGCCGTCTGGACGGATTTCCGCGGGCCGCGGCGCGACGGCCGCTACACCGGACCACCCATTCGCACGGACTGGCCCGCCGGCGGGCTCGACCCGCTGTGGAGCCAGCCCATCGGCGGCGGCTACGCGTCGTTCGTCGTCGCGGGCGGGCTGGCGTTCACGATCGAGCAGCGCCGGGACGACGAGGTCGTCGCCGCCTACGACGTCGACACCGGCGTCGAGCGGTGGACCCACGCCTGGCCGGCGCATTTCCGCGAGTCGATGGGCGGCCCGGGGCCGCGCGCCACCCCGACGTGGCACGCCGGCCGGGTCTACGCCCTCGGGGCGACGGGCCGGCTCGTGTGCCTCGACGCCGCCACCGGCGACGAGGTCTGGGCGCGGAACATCCTGGACGACGCCGCCGCGTTCAACCTGACCTGGGCGATGTCCGGCGCGCCTCTCGTCGTCGACGACGTGGTGGTCGTCCAGCCCGGCGGCCGCGACGGCTGGTCGGTGGCGGCCTACGACCGCCTGACCGGCGAGGTCGTCTGGCACGGACTGGACGACGTGCAGTCGTACACGTCTCCGATGCTGGTCACCCTGGGCGGGGTGCGCCAGATTCTGGTCGTCACCGCCGCGCGTGCCGCGGGTCTCCGTCCGGACGACGGCGCGCTGCTCTGGGAATACCCCTGGCGGGTGCGGACGGTGCCCAACATGGCCCAGCCCCTGGTCGTCGGCGACGCCCGCCTGTTCCTGTCGGCGAGCTACGGCAAGGGGGCGGCCCTCATGGAGCTGACGCGGGACGGCGACCGGTTCACCGCCGCCACGGTCTGGGAAACGCACCGGATGCGCAACCGGTTCAGCAGCTCGGTGCTCGTCGACGGCTACATCTACGGCCTCGACAACTCGATACTGGCCTGCCTCGACGCGGCGACCGGCGAGGTGATGTGGAAGGGTGGCCGCTACGGCTCCGGGCAGTTGCTCGAGGCGGACGGCCACCTCGTCGTGCTGACCGAGCGCGGCGACCTCGTGCTGGTGCGCGCGACCCCCGAGCGCCACGAAGAGGTGGCCCGCTTCGGCGCCATCGACGGCAAGACCTGGAACGTCCCGGCGCTGGCCGGCGGCCGCCTCCTGGTCCGTAACGCCCGCGAGATGGCGGCGTTCGACCTGTCGCGGTAGCACCCGCATATGCGTCGACCCGCGGCCCGAATGGGGACCGGGTGGGGTGGTTCGAGGCCGGACGGTCCGGTACAATGCGGGCCAACGGTGCCGTGGCGCCGCGTTCCGTGACCTGACGCGGATTGGATGCGAGGGCCGGGACGCCCCGGGGGGACGGCGATGCTGCGACTCTCCAAGAAAGCCGAGTACGCGCTGATGGCGCTCAAGGACCTCGCCTCGCGCCCCGAGGCCGAGGCGGCGAGCGCGCGCGAGATCGCCGGGCGGTACGGCATCCCCATCGAGTTGATGGCGAAGGTGCTGCAGCGCCTGGTGCGGCAGGATCTGCTGGCCTCCCACCACGGGACGCGCGGCGGCTACCAGCTTTCCCGGTCGGCCCGCCTCATCTCGGTCGCCGACGTCATCGAGGCGATCGACGGTCCGGTGATGGTCACTGCCTGCACCAGCGCCGACGACGACTGCGAGCAGTACGCCACCTGCAACATCCGCGACCCCCTGTGGCGCATCAAGGACCAGATCGTCCACGCGCTGAACTCCTACAGCCTCCAGGCGCTGGCCGCCGACGAGCCGCCCCTCGTGCCGATATCGGTGGCGAGGCGACCGCCGGCCCGCGAGATGGCCCTGAACCCGGTAGCGGTCCCGGACCGCTGACGGTCATCCTTCCACGGACCCTCGCCGGGTTCGGCCACCGGCCGTCTGCGGGTCGAGGCCGTGCGGTTTCGTCACAACCGTTTGCAGCGTGCGGTCGCGGAACCGACGGCTGGCATCATGCACGGTGGCCGCCGATTCGATCTGCGCGGATGCGGCGGTGGAAGCGATGAATCTGCCCATCTACATGGACGGCCACTCGACGACCCGGGTCGCCCCGCGGGTCGTCGAGGCGATGCTGCCGTTCTTCGGCGAGCAATACGGCAACGCCGCGAGCCGGCATCACCGGTTCGGCTGGCAGGCCCGCGATGCGGTGGCGGCGGCGCGGGCGTCGGTGGCGAAGCTGATCGGGGCGGCGGCGCGGGAGCTGATCTTCACGAGCGGCGCCACCGAGTCGAACAACCTGGCCCTGAAGGGCGTCGCGGAGGCGTCGAGAGGCCGCGGGAACCACGTCGTCACGGTGGAAACGGAGCACCGGGCGGTCCTCGACCCCTGCGCGAGGCTCGAGCGGCAGGGGCTGCGGGTGTCGTACCTCCCGGTGCGGTCGGACGGCCTCGTGACGCCGGCGTCGATCGAGGCGGCGCTCGGTCCCGAGACGGTGCTCGTGTCGGTCATGCTGGCCAACAACGAGATCGGGGTGGTGCAACCGATCGCCGACCTGGCGCGGGTCGCCCGCTCGCGCGGGGTGCCGATGCACACCGACGCGGCGCAGGCGGCCGGCTTCGTGCCCGTCGACGTCGGGGCCGCGGGCGTCGACCTCCTGTCGCTGACCGCCCACAAGCTCTACGGCCCGAAGGGCGTCGGCGCCCTGTTCGTGCGCCGCGGGGTGGCGGTGGCGCCGCTGATGGACGGCGGCGGGCACGAGGCGGGCCTCCGGTCCGGGACCCTGAACGTGCCCGCCATCGTGGGCTTCGGCCGCGCCGCCGATATATGCCGGGAGGAGATGGCGGGCGAGGCGGTCCGTTTGCGGGGCCTGCGGGATCGACTGTGGCGGAAGCTGCAGCGGTCGCCGGGGGGCGTGACGGTGAACGGGTCGACGGCCTCGCGGCTGCCCCACAACCTCAACGTCAGCGTCGAGGGCGTCAACGGCGAGCAGTTGCTGACGGGGCTGAGCGACGTTGCGGTCTCGTCGGGGGCCGCGTGCAGCTCGGTCAGCCGGGAGTCGTCCCACGTGCTGCGGGCGCTGGGCGTCGACGACGCCCTCGCCCGGGCGTCGATCCGCTTCGGGCTCGGCCGCTTCAACACCGAGGCCGAGGTCGACCGCGTGGCCGACGCCCTCTGCGGGCTCGTCGAACGGCTGCGCGCCCCGGCGCCCGTTTTCGAGGTCGACGACGACGACCTGCCGGCGGAGTGGCGCTAGGCGTCTGCGCCGTCGCCCGCGGCTCCGCTGTCCACCCGGGTCCCGCCTGCCCGCCGCCTCGGGTCGAGCCGGAGCCCGAGCGGGCGCGCTCGCGGAGTGAGGTACACTGAGGGCGCCATGATCGAGATCACCGAAGCGGCGTCAAAACGGATTCACAGCGCGATGCGGCAGGAAGGGATCGCCGACGGCGGCCTCCGCGTCGGCGTCAAGGCCGGCGGCTGCTCGGGGTTGAGCTACGTGTTCAAGTGGGAGCGTTCGCCGACCGGCGCCGACCAGGTCTTCGAGAGTCCCACCGGCGCGAAGATCTACGTGGATCCGAAGAGCTTCAAGTATCTCGACGGCACCGTGCTGGACTGCGACCCGAACATGCTCGGGCAGTCGCTGGTCCTGCGCAACCCCAACGCCAAGGCCGAGTGCGGCTGCGGTCTCTCGTTCGGCGTCTAGGAGCACCTGCCCCACAACCAGCCCTGATGGTGCAGCCCGACCGACGCGGCGGCGAGCCGGCTCTCACGCGCCCGTTGGTCGTGGTGTCCAACCGCGAGCCGTACATCCACTCGCGCTCGGCCGACGGCAGCGTCACCTGGTCGCCGACCACCGGCGGCGTCTCGGTGGCCCTCGACGCCCTGATGCGCGAGCGCGGGGGGGTCTGGATCGCGCACGGGGCCGGCGACGCCGACAAGCTGGCCGTCGACGACGACGACCGGGTGCGGGTCCCCCCCGATGCGCCGGCCTACGATCTCCGGCGCATCTGGCTGACCGAGGCCGAAGAGCACCACTACTACGAGGGGTTCGCCAACGAGGGGCTGTGGCCGCTCTGCCACGTCGCCCACGTCAAGCCCGTGTTCCGGACCGAGGACTGGCGGATCTACCAGAGCGTCAACCGCCGCTTCGCCCACACCGTCCACGCCGAGCTGCCGGACCTCGCCGCCCCGATCTTCGTCCAGGACTACCACCTCACCCTGGTGCCGCGATTCCTGCGGGAGCTCAGGCCGGGAGCCCGCGTCGCCTTGTTCTGGCACATCCCGTTTCCCCACCCGGACCAATTGCGCATCTGCCCCTACCGCCGCGAGATCCTCGAGGGGCTGGCCGACTGCGACCTCCTCGCGTTCCAGCTCGAGCGCGACCGGCGCAACTTCCTGGCGGCGGCGCGGGTCGAGCTCGGGGCCCGGGGGAGCGGCAGCCGGCTCGAGGTCGGGGGCCGCACCATGGCGGTCTGCGCGGTGCCCATCGGGGTGGACTACGACCGCATCCAGGCGGTGACCCGGGCGCCCGCCTTCGAGGCCGAGCAAAACCGGCTGCGCCGCGAGCTTCGCATCGACACCGCCCTCGTCGGGGTGGGCGTCGACCGCCTCGACTACACCAAGGGGATTCCCGAGCGCCTCAGCGCCCTCGACGCGCTGTTCACCCGGTGGCCCGGGCTCAACCGCCAGCTCACGTTCGTCCAGATCGCGGTGCCCTCCCGGTCGACGCTCGACAGCTATGCCGCGGTCGAGGCCGACATCGACCGGCGCGTGGCCGAGATCAACACCAAGCACGCCCGGGCGGACGGCGTCGGCCCGATCCGCTACCGCAAGTCGGCCCTGCGCATGCGGCGGCTGACGGCGCTGTACCGGCTCGCCGACTTCTGCATCGTCAGCTCGCTGCACGACGGCATGAACCTGGTGGCGAAGGAGTTCGTGGCGGCCCGGGAGGATCTCGGCGGGGTCCTGGTGCTGAGCGAGCTCGCCGGGGCCGCCCAGGAGCTGACGGAAGCCGTCATCATCAATCCCTACGACGTCGAGGGGTTCGCCGACGGGCTCCAGCTCGCGCTCGACATGCAGCACGACGAGCGCGAGCGGCGCATGCGCGCCCTGCGGCGGGTGGTGGCGGGCCGCGACGTCTTCCGTTGGGCCACCGAGATCCTGGAGGAGCTCGAGAACCTCGACACCCGCTCGCTGCCCCCCGCCCCCGGGCGGCTGCCCGGCCGGCGCTGACCGCTAGGCGTCGTCGTCCTCCGCCTCCGCGTACACCTGGGGCGCCCGCTTCACCACCACGGTCAGGCCGAAGAGCACGATGAGGGTGGACGCGGCCAGGCCCAGGCGGGCGCCGCGGCCCATCGTGGGGGCGACGACCGGGGCCGCGCTGCCGCCCTCGACGATGGCGCGGGCCTGCGAGGTGACCCAGCCCTGCTGGCTGGCCGCCCGCTCCATCAGGCGCTCCGAGAGGAACAGGATGCCGAACGCGAGCAGCCCCACGAGGAGCAGCGGATGCCGCGAGTTCTTCTGCGTGACGATGCTTGCCACCGCAAGGCCGATGGCCGCCGCGGCCAGGGCCAGGATCCACAGGCCGGCGAGGTCCGGCACCCCGCCGAAGCGCTGCTCGCCGACCTCGATCCAGGGCATGAACGCGCTCGCGGCGAGCAGCAGGCCGGCGCCGATGGGAAAGTAGTAGGCGCGCATCGGGTGCCGCACGACATCGCCTAGCGTCATGGGCGCCAGTGTAGCACCGGCGGCGTCACCGGATGGATGGCCGCGCCTCGACGCGACCCTCTGCGAGGTCGCGCGGTCAGCGATCCGCGGTTAGGGTGACGAGGCGGTCGAGGAGCCGTTCGACGGCGACGGGGTCGGGCAGGCGGTGGGCCGCGGCCGACGGGGCCCGGCCGACAATGACGGTCACGCCGCGGTCGCCGACCGCCTCGAACGCATGCTCGTCGGTGCGGTCGTCACCCAGGTAGACCGTGCGCATGGGCGCCCCGAGACGGCGGGTCGCGTCGGCCTCGATCCAGCGGACCGCGTTCCCCTTGTTCCAGGCGATGTCCGGGAGCAGCTCGAGCACGTGGTGCCCGCGCTGGACCCGGGCGCGTCCCGCGCGGAGGGCGGGGGAGACGAGCGCCCAGAAGGTCTCCTCGGCCCGCGCCCGGTCGTCGGGGGCGGCGGCGCGGACGTGCAGGGCCACCGACAGGTGCTTGTCTTCCAGAAAGACCCCGTCGAGGTGACGGACGGCGGCGGCCAGCGATGCCCGCAGCTCCTGCAGCCGGTCGCGGTAGGCGGCGAGCTGGTCGACGGTGAAGCCGCCGTCGGGGCCGAGGATCTCCATGCCGTGGAGGCCCGCGTAGTAGACCGGCCCGTCGAGGGCAGCGCGGCCCCGGATGTCGGCGGCCCGCCGTCCGCTGACGATACCCACGCAGAGGGTGGGCCGGCGGGCGAGGGCGGACAGGGCGGCGCGGCGCGACTCGGCGAGCTGCACGGACTCCGGGTCGTTCCGGAACTCGCACAACGTCCCGTCGAAATCGCTCAGCAGGAGTACCCGGGAAGGGCCGCGGGCGAGGATCGCCTCCGCGATGTCCGCCACCGACGAGAGTGCGGTCGGACCGCCCGGGCGCGAGTCCGGAGACCGCCGATCAGCGTCGGGTGGTCCGGGACGACCCGGGTCGGTCATTGGAACCGGCGCTAAGCGTGGCCGGCGGGGCCGGCTCGCACAAGTTGTCCTCGGCGTCCGAAGCCGGCGCGCCCGGGAGAACCCGGGTCACGTTCAGCAGATACAGCCGGTAGGCGCCCGGGTCTCGTCCCGGGTTGCCGCACATCTTCACGCGGTCGCCGACGTTGATGTCGCCTGCGGTCCAGCCCAGGCGCCGGAGCCGGCTCGCGGCGCGCCATTCGACGGCCCAGGTGTGGAGGTCGCCGTCGCGATCCGCCACCCGGAGATGCACCATCGAGTGCGGGTTGCCGAACAGGAAGGACGTCACGTCGCCTTCGAGGACGATGGTGCGTTCCTCGTCGTAGACCTCCGAGATGGGGTGATGGGCGTGAACCAGACTGGCGCCGGCGACGATCAGCACGGCCAGATAGCGCGTCATCGTTCCCTCCCTCGGAGCCCCCGCGGGCCTGCGGTCCCGGCGACCGATCGCTATCATACTGCGGGACGGCTCGCGGTTCATTCCTGAAGTTTGTCTGAACGTGCGCTGGCGGGGCACGCCTCGCGCCGGGGATCGGCGCGGACTGCTGTAGGCTTGGTCGGGCGGGCGGCGGCGCCGCGGGGCGGCGGTGTCCGGAGGCAGGAGTTCGCGCCGCAGAACGGTGCGTGACTGGCGCGGGCACGACGGGGGCGGGCGTCGGCGGCGATGCCGGGCTGCGCCCGCCGGGACGCGGTTCGAAGGCCGTCGACCCCGTCAGGAACCGTCAGGCGTGTCCGGGGCCGCCGGACGCGTTCGGAGGCCGTGAGAAGAGATGCCGCCGACTACCACGGGTTCGCCGGAGACCGGCGCCGCCGAGGGGCCGCGGTCGGGACCTGCCGGCCGCCTGCTCGTCGTCGAGGACGAGGAGAAGGTCGCCCTCGCCCTGCGCGAGGGCCTCGAGGGCGAGGGGTACGACGTCGTGGTCGAGACCACCGGCGAGGGCGCCTTCTTCCGCCTCGCGCGCGACCGGTTCGAGGTCGTCCTCCTCGACCTGATGCTGCCGGGGCGCGACGGCCTCGAGATCCTGTCGACCCTGCGCAAGCAGGGGCTCGACACGCCGGTGGTGGTGCTGACGGCGCGGGACACCCTGGAAGACCGGGTCGTCGGGCTCGACGCGGGGGCCGACGACTACCTGGTGAAGCCGTTCGCGTTCGCCGAGCTGCTCGCCCGTCTCCGCGCCGTCGCCCGCCGTGGGCGGGTGAACGACGCCGACCGCCTCGCCGTCGACACGCTCGAGATCGACCGGGCGACCCGCCGGGTCGCGCGCGACGGGCAGCCCATCGAGCTGACCGCGAAGGAGTTCGACCTGTTGCACTACCTGACGCGCAGCGCTCGCCAGGTCGTGTCGCGGGACACCCTGGCCCGCGAGGTCTGGCGCGAGACGGCCCGCAGCACCACCCTCGACAACGTCATCGACGTCCACATCTCCCGGCTGCGCCGCAAGATCGACCTCGACCATCCCGTCAAGCTGATCCACACCGTCCGCGGGGTCGGCTTCATGCTGCGGGCGGGTGAGCCGTGAGCTGGCGCTGGGGTCCGCACACGCTGCGGGCGCGGCTGACGCTCTGGTACATGGCGGTCATGATGGCGGTGTTGGGGGTCTACGTCTCGGTGGTGCTGGCCCTGGTGGCCCGCAACCTGTCGGGGGCCCTCGACGCTCGCCTGCGCAGCGACTTCCGCTGGGCGGCGGAAATGGCCGAGCAGGGTCCCGACGGCTCCCTGTCGTGGTTCGAGGGAGAGCCGTGGACGGACAGCCCCTGGCTCCAGGTCTGGAGTCCCGCGGGCGAGCTCGTCTACCGGACGTCGGTCGCGGTGCGCCTGCCGGTGCCGGCGAGCGAGGCGCTCGTCGACGAGGCGGACGGCCGGATCCGGTCGCTGCCGACCGAGCCGGCGCCGTTCCGGATCCTGGGCGACCGGGCCACCGTGGCGGGGCGGCCGGTGGTGATACAGGTCGGCCGTTCCGAGGCCTTCATGCGGCTCGAGGTGCGCGAGCTCGCGATCCTCCTGCTGCTTGGGCTGCCGCTGACGGTGGCGGTGGCCGGCGCCGCCGGCTATCTCCTGGCTCGGGGAGCGCTGTCGCCGCTGCACCGCATGGCCGAGCGGGCCCGCGCCATCACCGCCGCCAATCTCGACGAGCGGCTGCCCATCGACAGCCCGCGCGACGAGCTCGGCCGGCTCGCGGCGGTGTTCAACGACACCCTCGGCCGGCTGGAGTCCTCGTTCAAGCAGATGCGGCAGTTCACGTCCGACGTCTCGCACGAGCTGCGGACGCCGCTGACGGCCATCCGCAGCGTCGGCGAGGTCGGCCTGCGCGAGCATCGCGACGCCGCTTCCTACGAGCAGGTCATCCAGAGCATGCTCGAGGAGACCGACCGGCTGACGCGCCTCGTCGACCGTTTGCTGCTCGTGTCGCGCGCCGACCGCGGCGATCTCGCGCTGTCGCACCGCCCGGTCGAGCTCGGCGCCCTCGCCGACGACGTGGCCGCCCATCTCGGGGTGCTGGCGGAGGAGAAGAGGCAGTCGATGACGGTCGAGCACCAGGCCCGGGCGCGGTGTCTCGGCGACCAGATCGCACTGCGGCAGGCCGTCATCAACCTCGTCGACAACGCGATTCGGTACACGCCGGCCGAGGGCGAGATACGGCTCCGCGTGGCCGTCTCGTCCGGCAGCGCGGTGCTCGACGTGACCGACACGGGGCCGGGCATTCCCGGCCGCGACCGGTCCCGGCTCTTCGAACGGTTCTACCGGGGCGCGCAGGGGGGGGCTTCCGGGGGCAGCGGCCTGGGGCTCTCCATCGCCAAGTGGGCGGTCGAGGCCAATCACGGCCGGCTCGCCTACGAGCGCATCGACGGCCGCGGCAGCCGGTTCCGAATCACCCTCCCGCTGGCGCCCGCCCCGGCGGTGGAGGAGCCGGCGCCGCTGGCGATGGGCGGTGCGTGACGTCCGATGCCCCGCCCGTTCCGGGCGTCGACGCGCGCGGTTGCCTGGAGCGGGCGCTCCGGCGTACGATAATCGCGTGCGAGACGTTGCCGTCGCTCCGCCGTCGCCCACGCGGCTCGCCCGGATCGGGCTCCTCGACATCGCCGAGAAGCTCGACGCCGGGGTGCGGCTGAGCCACGCCGACGGCGTGCGTCTGCTCGCCTGCCCCGACCTGCTGGCCCTGGGCTGGCTCGCCAACCGCGAGCGCGAGCGCCGGCACGCCGGGCGGACGTACTTCAACCACAACATCCGCATCGAGGCGACCAACGTCTGCGTGGCGAGCTGCCTGTTCTGCGCGTTCGCGCGGCTGCAGCCCGGCGACGACGGCGCCTATACCCTGACCCTCGAGCAGGTGTGGGACAAGCTGCGGTCCCGCCGGGACCAGGCCCTGACCGAGGTGCACGTGGTCAATGGCCTGCACCCGGACCTGCCGTTCGACTACTACCTGGAGCTGCTGCGGGGGCTCAAGCGCATCCGCCCCGAGGTGCACCTGAAGTGCTTCACGGCGGTGGAGATCGCGTTCTTCGCGGACCTCTACGGCAGGACCGACGAGCAGGTGCTGCGCGAGCTGATGGCGGCGGGGCTCGACTCGCTGCCCGGGGGCGGGGCCGAGGTGTTCGCCGAGCGCGTCCGCCGCAAGATCTGCCACGACAAGTGCGGCACCGAGCGCTACCTCGACATCCACCGCACCGCGCACCGGCTCGGCATGCGCTCGAACGTGACGATGCTCTACGGGCACATCGAGACCGACGAGGAGCGGGTCGACCACATGCTGCGGGCCCGCGCCCTGCAGGACGAGACGGGCGGGTTCCAGGCGTTCATCCCGCTCGCGTTCCATCCCGACAACAACCAGATGCGGAAGCTGCCGGCCCCGACCGCGGCGGACACGCTGCGGGTGCACGCGGTGGCGCGGCTCGTGCTCGACAATGTGCCCCACATCAAGGCGTTCTGGATCGCGACGGGGGTCGAGACGGCGCAGACGGCCCTGTGGTTCGGCGTCGACGACCTCGACGGGACGGTCCAGGAGGAGCAGATCTACCACATGGCCGGCGCCCGGACGCCGGAAGCGATGACCACCGACGACATCAGCCGGCTCATCCGGATCGCGGGCCGCGATCCGGTCGAGCGCGATACGCTCTACAACGTCATCTCGGCTTGAGTCCGAGCGGCCGGACTCCCGGACCCCGCCCGGACACGGTCTTCTCTCAACCCCCGGAACCCGAAGGAGAGTTTCTCGCATGGCGCACGAGCTTCCCGGTTTGCCCTATGGTTTCGACGCACTCGCCCCGCACATCGACGAGCAGACGATGCGCATTCACCATGGCAAGCACCACGCGACCTACGTCGCCAAGCTGAACGGCGCCCTCGAGGGCCATCCCGACCTCCAGGGCCGGAGCGTGGAGGAGCTCGTCGGCGATCTCGACGCGGTGCCCGAGGGCATCCGCACCGCGGTGCGCAACAACGGCGGCGGGCACGCGAACCACACCCTTTTCTGGCAGGTCATGGCCCCGAACGCGGGCGGCGCGCCGACCGGGGCCGCCGCCGACGCCATCGCCGGCGCCTTCGGCACTTTCGATACCTTCAAGGAGAAGTTCGCGGCGGCCGCAGTCGGCCGCTTCGGCAGCGGCTGGGCGTGGCTCGTCAAGGACGGCGGAAGCGTCTCCATCGAGAGCACCCCGAACCAGGACACCCCGCTGATGAGCGGCCGGGTGCCCGTGCTGGGGCTCGACGTGTGGGAGCACGCCTACTACCTGAACTACCAGAACCGGCGCCCCGACTACATCGCGGCGTGGTGGAACGTCGTGAGCTGGGACGAGGTCAACCGCCGGCTGGGCTAGATGACCCTCTCCTTCGTCCTTTTCCTGTTCCTCGCCCACCTCGGGATCGGCATCGTCTTCACCCTGGTCCTGGTGGGGAAGGAGGCCGGCGTCAAGTTCTTCCGGTTCAACGCCGGCTTCGCGGCGGTACTGCTGCTCGTGGCCCTCGCCATGCGCCCGGAGGCGGTGCGCCTGGGCACCGACGTCCAGGGCGTGGCCCTCGCCTTGCTGCTGACCGCGACCGGCGCCGTGCTCGTCTACTGGGCGACCATCGGACGCGTGCTGGCGCGGTTGCGGCCGCTGTGGGTGTGGACGGCGGTGCTCTCCGGCGGCGGTGCTCTCGTGGCCCAGGGATTGGCCGCGGCCGGCGGCGGGGGCCTGCCGGCGGCCCTGACCGCGGCGAGCTTCCTGACCTCGGCCGCCCTGCTGGGGGGCACGTCCACGGCGATGATCCTGGGCCACTGGTACCTGGTGCTGCCGTCCATGGACGTGTCGCTGCTGCAGGCCGTGGTGCGCTTCCACATCGGCTCGACGGCGCTGCGCATCGTCGTCGTGGCCGCCGCGGTGTGGTGGGCGATCGCGGTGGCCGAGCTGCCGGGCGTTCCCTTCGACCGCTACGTCCTGTCGATCGACGGCGTGTTCTTCTGGCAGCGGGTGCTGTTCGGCCTGCTGGGGCCGGTGGTCCTGGCGTACCTGACGTGGGAGACCGCGAAGATCCGGTCCACCCAGTCCGCGACCGGCATCCTCTACGTCGACTTCTTCACCGTCATCGTGGGCGAGGTGCTCGCGAAGTACCTGCTCGTGGCCACTTCGGTGCCGGTCTGATCGCCATGGAAGTCACCGTTCGCTGCCACCAGTGCGACAGCGCCCTCCCGTTGCGGCCGGACGACGAGTCGGCGCAGATCGACTGCGGCCGGTGCGGCCAAGCCTTCCTGCTGTCGTTCTCCGACGCGGTCCGCGCCGATCGGCAGGTGGACCGGTGCCCGGTCTGCAAGGGTGGCGACTTCTACCTGCGGAAGGACTTCGACCCCAAGCTCGGGGTGACCATCGTGGTCATCGGGGCGCTGATCAGCGCCGGCTTCTACTACTTCGGCCTCGACCTCGTCGCCTACGGCGTCCTCGCCGCCGCCACCCTCATCGACCTCGCCATCTACAGCCGGCTGAGCGACCTCACCGTCTGCTACCGGTGCCACGCCGAGTTCCGCGGCGGCTACGAGCGTACCGCGGGGGCCTTCGACCTGCACACCGCCGACGTGCTCGAGCCGGAGTACGAGCGGCAGGTCGGCAAGCGCTAGCGGAAGATCCGCGCGCCAACGACAACGGGGCGGCAGTCTTCGATTGCGCCGGAAGGCGGGAACGCACATTCGAGGGCGTGGCCGAAACCCATGCCGGTGGTCACCTGCGTGGGATCGATGATGACCGTCCCGACGTCCACCCCCGGCGGCACGTCCGTGCTCGCGCCGCCCTGCGTCTGTACGTGGGTCGGCGTCAGGAGGGTGATTCCGAGCGCCGTCGCCGCCGCCACCGCCAGGGCCGGGCGTCGCAGCCAGGTCCGGTTCGTTCGGTTCTCGAACATCATCGACTCCAGTGCGTCAGAGGCGCCGCCCGCCCGGAACGCCCATGATCGGGTGCAGGTGCCGGCGCGTCTCCGCATTGAATGAAGCCGCCCGCTCGCAACGGTGGACGAAACGGGAACGGACGGTGTACCGTGAGCCCGTCGCGGTTGTGCGACCAGTGCAACGTTGGGCAGAAGCGAACCAGGAGGAGAACAGTGATTCGAACAGTTGTGCTCGCCGTCGTCATCGGTTTCGGTGTCAGTGGCCTGGCCGCCGCCCAGGGGCCGCCCGACGCGTGCGGTCCGAAGGGCGACCTGTCGGCCGATCTGTCGAACAACGTGGCGGCCGACTCGCGCTGCTTCGAGGTCCGCATGTACACCGCCCGCCCGCAGGCCGAGGACGGCAGCGGCGGCATCGACGAGCTGCACCAGCGGTTCCGCGACGGCGAGGTCGCCATCTTCGAGAAGCACGGGGCCGAGGTGGTCGCGGTCTGGCAGCGGCTCGACAATCCCAACACCCTGGTCTGGATGCTCGCCTATCGCGACCGCGCGCACCGGGACGAGGTGTGGGCCGCGTTCCGCGAGGACCCCGATTGGGACGAGCTCATCGGGAAGTACCCGGCCCCGCTCGAGGGCATCGAGGTCTTCTGGATGAGCGCGAGCGACTTCTCGGCGCTCAAGTAACCGGGGGCCGGACTCGCGTGGGGGCAGCCCATCGGGTGGGCCGCCCCCACGCGTTACGTCGACGGTGCTCGCCGCGCGCCCGCGGCGATGGCTCGCCGGGTGCCGACTTGGCGCGTCTTCGCGCCGGCGTCCTGCCCTCACTCACGCCCCTCCGCGGTCTCGGTGCAACTCACGCGTTCCCCAGGGTTCAGTCCAGTACCGTCAACGCCACGTCCACACGGATGCTCTCGCCGGTGACGCGGTCCGCCGCCGCGGTGTACTGGCGCGACTGCCCGTCCCGCAGCACCAGCGTGTTGCTCGACTCGAACGAGCGGAAGACCGGCACGCCGGGCGCCCTGAACGTCTCCATCGCCGTCGCGTCCTCCCCGTAGACCGACGACTCGTTGATGATGACGGTGACCTTGTAGCGGTCGCCGCCGGCGCTTCGCGCGAAGCTGTCGATCTGCGTGCCCACGGGCCGATACTGGTACGACATGCCGGGCATGAACCGAGCCGGGTCGGGGGCTGCGGGGTTGGCGGGGTTCGAGGGCATCGGCCTGTTCATCACCGGGATCTCCGCGCCCATGCGGAGGCTGCCACGGCCATCGCGGTCGGTCGTCAACGACAGCACGTACGGCAGACTGCTGACCAGGTCGTCTCCCTGGTACCGCGAGATGGTCACCTCCACGCTCAGATCCACGCCCACGTCGGAGGACGGCGCTCCCGGCGGCGGGGGTGGCGGAGGCGGGAATCCGGGAGGCGACGGCGGCGGGAATCCGGGGGGCGGCGGGGGCGGGGGCGGCGCTGCCGCCGGCGGCTGGGCGGGCTGCGCTGGCGGCTGCGCCAGCCCCGCGGTTCCCGAAGCGAGGATTACGGCGAGGGCGACGACAAGCGTGATTCTTCGTGTCATTGGTCTGCTCCCGTGTCGAGAAGAGCCACGTTCAACGGCTCGACGGTGAGGGGCGGCTCGATGGCGATCGGCGGAATGACGACCTCGGCCCGCGGCTCGCTGGCGATGAGTGGAATGACGAGTTCGGCCGGCGGCTCGCTGGCCGCAACGGGCGTGCGCGCATCCGCCGTTACCGGCACGACCACCGGCCGGTTGCGGGCCTCGTCGAGAAGCTGCCGGAGCGCGTCTCGCTCGTCGGCCGAGAATACGACGCGAGTGAACCGCGGTGCGCCGGGGGGCACGCCACTTGCCCGTGGCGGGCCGGCGGCGCCGCGGAACCCGGTCTCCAGTGCCCGGGGGAATGCCGGTTCGCGGGTCGCGTTCGGCTCAACGAGCACGACGGGCAAGCCAACGGCGGCGGGGTCGTCCCTCACCGCCCGCGCCGCGACCCCGGAAGACGGTGGCGCGGTGCCGCCGGTTCGTTCAGGCGTGTTCGGCCCGAGGGGCACGCCGGGCAGGCTGACGGCCCGTGCCGCGGCCCCGGAAGACGGTGGCGCGGTGCCGCCGGCTCGTTCTGTCCCGGGCCCCGACCCGTCGCCGACGCCCGTCGGCGGCTCCGGCCCGAACAGGGAGACCGCGAGCACCAGCGCCGCCGCGGCCCCGAACCCCATCGAGAGCCGGCCCGCCCGCCAGGCGTGCCGTGCCGGCTCGGCCGCCACCCGCGTCCGCACCCGCGCCTCGAACGCCGGCGACGGATCGACGGCGAGCAGTCGCCGAATCTCCCGGTCGAGCGGGTCATCGCTCTCATGCGGGGTCGGTGCGTGTCCTCGTCGTTCGTCGGTCACGCCAGCATCTCCTTCAGGCGGCGCCGCGCCTCGAAGAGACGCGACTTCACGGTCCCCGCGGGAACGCCCACGAGCGCCGCCACCTCGTTCATCCCGTGCCCCTCGATGTTGGCCAGCACCACGACCATCCGCAGCTTCGGGGGCAGGGCGTCGATGGCGCGCCACAGCTCCCGCGCCCGGAGCCGCTCGACCGGCCCCGGCGGGGCCGTCGCGGCGGCCGGCGCACCGTCGGCCCAGGCGGTGTCGCGGGTCAGGCGGCGCCGCTCGCCGCGCTGCCGGTCGAGGGCCAGCCGCCACGTCATGCGCACGAGCCAGGCGCGGAACCGGGTGCGGTCGCGTAGCTGCCGGAAGCGGCGGTACGCCCTCGCGAACGCCTCCTGGGCGACATCCTCGGCGTCCTCGCGCTGCCGCAGCACGCTGTACGCCACCCGGAACGCGAGGGTCGACGACTCGGCGAGGCGGGTATCGAACTCGCGCGCCAGCTCGTCCCGTCCCACCTCGGTGCCGCCCGTGAAGGTCGCCGCTGTCGTCTCCATCCCCGTCTCTATCAGGCAAGACGCCGCCGGTCAGGATTCGGTTCGGCCGAGGTGTTCCGGGGAACATCGTGATCAGACGCCGCGGCCCAACGAGGTGCTGCGCTTCCACTATGATTCCAGAGAGCCGCGGGGCTCGTCCCCGTGCCCGCGGCACCGTGCATGGACGTGAACCGGTGTCGGGTTGAACGACACTGGCGTCACTCTCGCACCATGGGAATCGGTACCCCGGAGCCACATCCCTGGGCGATCGGCGGAATCACCGTCGACCGGCAAGGTGGGACCGCGGGCGGTGGGTCGGAAGGAAAGGACGGGTGCGATCATGTCGACGCGGGCAATCCTGATGCTCCTGGGGCTGGCCGTCTCGGCCCTCGCAGCGGCCCAGCCGTCCGGGCACACGCTGCGCTTCATCTGGGAGGAGGCGCCCTTTCCTCGGGCCCACGCCTCGACCATCGTCGAAGCGCCCGACGGATCCCTCGTCGCGGCGTGGTTCGGCGGCTCGGGCGAGGGGCGCCCCGACGTCGGCGTGTGGTCCTCGCGCAAGCCGAAGGGGGGCGAGTGGTCGCCCCCGCGGCAGCTCTACAAGGAGCCGGACCAGCCGGCGTGGAACCCCGTGCTCTTCCGCGGCGCGGGCGAGGCCATCCACCTCTACTTCAAGGTGGGCCCCAGCCCCCGGTCGTGGAGCGGGGCGTACATGACGTCGACCACCTCCGGCGAGGAGTGGTCCGACCCGGTGTGGCTGCCCGCGGGCATGCTGGGGCCGGTGCGGGCGAAGCCGATCAGGCTCGCCAACGGCGACATCCTCGCGGGCACGTCGCTCGAGAGCTACCGGACGTGGTCGTCGTGGATGGAGATCAGCCGCGACGGCGGCGAGTCGTGGAGCAAGCACGGCCCCATCCTGTTCGGCGACCGCGAGCGCGACCGCCGCGGGACCATCCAGCCGACCCTGCTCGAGGTCGCCCCCGGCGTGGTCCGCGCGCTCTTCCGGACGAACCGCATGGGGAGGATCGCGACGTCGCTCTCGCGCGACGGGGGCCGGACCTGGGAGCCGCTACGGCTCACCGACCTCGATCATCCCGGCGCCGGCATCGACGCGCTCCGGCTTGACGACGGGCGGTCCGTGCTGATCTACAACCCGTCGACCACCCGGCGCACGCCCCTCTCGCTCGCCGTGTCGTTCGACGACGGCGCGACGTGGCGCGACTTCCTCGTCGTCGAGGCCCTCGCCGAGGGCGAGCGCGGCGAGCTCTCGTACCCGGCGATGATCCAGGATGCGGCCGGGGACCTGCAGATCACCTACACGTGGAACCGCCGCCGCATCCGCCACGCGACGGTGCCGCACGAGCTGATCCCGAAGGCGCCCTGACCGGGACTCCGTCGCAGCGTCACGTGGTCCGCCGAACACCTGACGGACAGCGAGGGGCGCATGCCGTGATGGACGGGCAAACGCCGGACACGTCGCCCCAACGATGAGCGGCGCATCGCGTTCCGGTGCCTCCGAACCGCTCAGATGCCGAGGGCGAAGCCCACCGCAACGCGCATCATGCCGAGATGACGATCGGTGTCGTCCCTCATGAACACCTGCTCCGTCCCTTCGAGCGACGGGATGGCGATCCGCCGGTAGTCCGCCGCGATGCGGAGCGCGAGTCGATCGGTGAGGTGGAAGTCCACCCCTGCGCCGGCGGCCAGGGCCCATCCCGAGGAGAACGCGTCGAAGCAGCCCGCGTACGCGCCGTCGCGGTGCTCGCTCGCGGTTCCGGCGAACAACGCGCGGCCGCCGAGGACCCGGACGAACCGCGTGCTGCGCCGGATGCGCGACAGCCGGTACTGCACGCCGCCCATGAAGGTGTGGAACCCCGCCTGGACGTCGGTACACGTCGCCGCCGGACCGGCTGCGACCGGCGTCTCCAGGCGGCCGTCCGCCCACCATCCCCTCCCCATCTCGGCGACGACAGCCAGGGAACGGCCGAGGTGCAGGCCCGCGGACAGGAACGTCGCCGCCTCCGGCTGGGCGGTCGGTTGCTGCCAGAACGACGCGGCGCCGAGGGCGAGATGGAGGCCCCCTCTGTCGAAGTACGTCGCTTGTGGTGGTTGGTCACCCTGCCCGCTTCGTTCCGTGCGCCTGTCCCGCGGTCCGACCGGGGTGCGACCGGAGCGCGGCGAGCGCGCGCCAGCCGGCTGCTGTCCGTCGGCCGGTAGCGACTGCGTGAAGGGCGCGGCGCCGCCCACGACTGCCTCCCGTCCGCCGGCCGGCAACGACTGCGCGAAGGCCGCCGCTCCGCCCACGACCCCTGTCATCGCCACCACGGCGGCGGCGCGCCGAACGATGTGGCCAATCTGCATCCTGTTCCTCCTGCACCCGGTGGAAAGCACGCCCGCGGCGGTCCGCGGCGCTCCCGGCTGATGAGAGTCGTGCAACGGGTATGCCAACGGTCCGGCCGTCCCGACCCGGCGCCGCCCACCGTTGTGTGCCCGGGGGCTTGCCGGAAGGAACCGGGGGTCAGGGTCGCGTCCGGATGCGTGCCGCCCGCCGTTGTCTGCCCGGGGGTTTGCGGAAGGAACCCGGGGTCAGGGTCGCGTCCGGATGCGCGCCGCTCGACGGATTCCCGCCGGCGGGGCAGGTGTCCACCACTGTGCCGGATGCGCGCCGCTCGGCGGATTCCCGCCGGCGGGGCAGGTGTCCACATCGTGTCCGGATGCGCGCCCGTCTGTCGGCGCCAGCGAGGCCGTGCACCATACATGGCGTGCACATGGAGTGACATGAAATGCTCCGTCCCGCCGACGAGCGCGGTGTGGGGGTAACCGTCTTCGCATGGTCCCGACACTGCAGGCGGGGGCACCCGTGGGCACATCCACCGGCTGGCATCCTTCATGCACCGTTCGGAGTCGCCGGCAACGAGCGGCGAGAAGCCCGCTCGAGCCGGACGGCGCCGGCGACGATCCGCCAGGCGCCGCTCGGCGCCGGATCAGGCCGTCCAATGCCGTCGTTGGCATGTCGGCTCGTGAGGCGCCCGCGACGGCCGCCAGACGGAGGTGAGCATGTTGCCGTGGACCCGCTCGCGACCCGGCCGCATCTTGTTGCCGGTGCTGTTCTGCCTCGCGTGCGTTGTCGAGGGCGGCGCCCAGCCGGCCAGGACGCAGGGGTGGGTGGCGGGCGTGCATTCGGGAGCCGCGTCCGTCTCCTTCGGGAGCGATCCGGCCGACGGGGCGGCGCTCGTGGGCGCCCGCATCGGCCATGGCCTCAACCCCGTCGTCGCCCCCTACGTGGGCGTGGCCTACGCGGCCATCGAGAGCCGCGGGCTCGATGCGTTCGACGGCGTGACGTTCGGCTACGTCGACCTCGGCGTGAGGCTGCACCTGGCCCGTGGCCCCCGCCGGTGGGTTCCCTACGGCGATCTCGCCCTGACGTTCTGGCCGGTGACCGACGTGATCGAGAACGGCGAACGGGGTGCCGACTTCACGGGCATGCCGCCTCTCGGCGTCGGCGGCGGGCTCCTCGTCTACCTGTCCGAGGCGCGGGCACTCGACGTGAACGTCAAGTGGGGTCGGGGGACGTTCGAGGACGTTCCCGCGGGCGGCGTCCCGGCGCACGGGGCGCGCGGCCGGCCGGTCGCCCGGTTCGACCTCGACGCCGCGTCGGTCCGTCTCGCCGTCGGCATCTCGTGGTGGTGGTAGCCGCCAGCCCGCCCATCGGCGCCTTCGGCTCGGCTGGGCGCCCAACCAACCCTGCCAGGAGTCTGCACCGTTCTACGGCGCAGACTCCTGGGTGGGCTTCAGGCGGACGAGGTGCTGCCAGGCGGTTCGCGGCGACCACACCGTGACGGGTCCACGACAGCGGGGTGGAAAGTGCCTGGCGTTTCCGGTGACCAGGGTACGCGCGGGCGTGCGAATGGCGACCTCCAGGAACATGACGTCGTCCTCGTCCGGCGGCGGACGCTGAGTCCAGGGCGGAGCGACGACGTGTTCCTGGAACTGGAGGATGGCGAGGAATGCGTCCCGCCGGACACGCTCGATGCCGAGCCGGGAACGCGCCAGAACGTCGCGGTACTCCGCCTCGATCCGGTCGTCGGTCGCCAGCCTCAGCCCGCCCGACTGCAGTGCGTCGACGAGGCGGCCGGGCGGCCCGAAGGGTGACAGAAGGCCGGAAACCAGGACGTTGGTGTCCACGACCCAGACGGGTGGGTCATTCACGCCGGGCCCTGCGCGCCTGTCTCGCCGCCTGGATCTCCCGCTCGATGTCGGCTTGCGTCAGGTCGGCGGCGCCGGTCTCGGCGGCGCGCGTCCGAATCTCGCGGACCGCCTTGCGGGCGCGCGCGAACACGATCTCCTGGATGTCCTCGACCAGCGTGGCGTCGCTGGTCGGCACCATGATGCTTCGCGGGACCCCGTCCTTCGTGACCACCAGGGCGCCCTCTCTTTCGAGGGCGGCCCACACCTGCCCGGGGCTCGCCGCCAGCGTCCGTGAAGCGATGGTCTTCATGCACTACTTTTAGACGATGAATCGTTGTGCGTCAAGAGAGGGGCTCGCGTTGCCGGCGCGGGCGCCCCGGCTACTCGGCGCGGAGCGTCTCCATCGGGTCGATCCGGGTTGCCCGGCTACAACGTCAAGGGAGAGTCGGAGGCCGGAGGATCAGGCGCGTTTCTCTTGCTGCGCGAGACCCCATTCCGCGACCCGCCGCGCTTTCGCGTCCTGCTCGGTCGCGAGCACCTTCCGCAGGAGCCTCGCGACCCGGCGCGCCGGCGGCCGGAGCAGCAGCGTGAGGACGGCGACGCGGCGGACCCGCACCGACGGGTCGTGCAGGGCGCTGTGGGCGAGATGGGGCACGGGATCGACGGGGTCCCGGTCGTCCTTGCGCAGCATCCGCCCGAGGCCAAGCGAGAGGACGGCCATCTTGCGGACCTTTTTCTTGGGGTCGCGGGTCAGGAGCGCGAGCCGACGTAACGACTCGACGTCGTCGGTGTAGCCGAGCACCGCCGCACACCCGCGGCGGATGCGCCAGTCGGAGTGGCTCATCGCCGCGTGGACGGCGGGGAGCGCGTCGACGCCGCTGCGCGCCAGCTCGAGGACGTTGGTGTAGAAGTCCGCCCCGTCCAGCTTGGCGACCAGCTCGTCGTAGCGGGTGCTCATGGCGGATGACCGTCAGTCGGGAAGTCCGCGGTGCGGGCGGCGGTGTCGGCGCGGCCTCCTGCGCAAAAGCGTCCATGACTGCCAGACGTCTTCCGGCGCTCGAAGAGCACTCCGGAGTCCCCCGTGACAGGCATGGACGGTCCCATCGTAATCCAACGCCAACCGCCGGACAACGCCGGCGTACGCCGTCAGGTGCGGCAACCGTCGCTGCGTCAGTCGAAGCCGAGAGCGAACAGAAGCGCCGCGCGGACCTTGGCCAGCACCGCCGGAGAAACGGAGCCGACGAATCGGCGCAGGCCCGCCTTGGGGACGGTGATGACGTGGTGCAGGTTGATGGCGGACGTGGTCTTCAGGCCGCTCTCGACCCCCACCACCGTTTCGGAGGCAACGCCGCGAACGGTGCGGGTGAGCGGGGCGACGGTGACGCTGTTCAGCACCGGGATCATGTCGGAACGCGTCAGCAGCAGCACCGGTCGTTGCTTGTCCGGCGGCGCGAACCTGAACATCCAGATCTCCCCGCGCCTCACCAGTCGTCCCCGCCTTCGGGGGCGGGCGGCTCGACCGCCTGAGCCGCGATCAGACCCTCGAACTCGTCCGGGCCGACCGGATGGGCCTCGTAGCCGGCCCGGTCTTCGGCGACCTGCCGGCACCGGCGTTGAGCGTTCAGCCAGTCCTGCAGCGCTTGGCGGAACAGCTCGGAACGCGTCTTGCGAGCGGTCCTTGCCGCACGGTCCAGGTGGCCGAGCAATGGCTCGTCTATGGTGATTGATATTGTCTTCATATGGCTCGACTATTGTAGCCGGTCGCACTCCCGGAGGGCAAGCAGGCGGGGGTCCACCCCGTATTCCCGGGTTGCCGGTGCGGCCGCCGCCGGTCAGTCGCTCACCAGCGTGAACTTCTGGTTCCGGCGCCCGCCGATGGTCTCGGCCACGTAGAGGTTGCCGTGGGAGTCGGTGACGACGGTGTGGGGGAACGTGAACTCGCCGGCCATGTGCCCCGAGCCCCCGATGCTGCCGACGATGTCGCCGCTCTCGCGCTCGAGAATCCAGATGCGGTTGCTGCCGAGGTCGACGACGAACATGAAGCGCTGCCCCGGGTCGCGGGAGAGCTCGATGTCGGTGGCCCGCAGGGTCGCCTCGCCGTACTCCGCAGGGTCGATACGGATGATGCGCTGCAGGTTGCCCTCGCGGTCGAACACCTGGATGCGGTTCTGGCCCCGGTCGCAGGCGTAGACGAGGCCGTCGTTGCCGAGCACGACGCAGTGGGGGTGCCCCCCGCCCCCCTCGACGAACTGCCCGTCGCCGCTGCCGGCCGAGCCCCACTGCCGCAGGTAGTTGCCCTCGCGGTCGAAGACCACGATGCGGTGGTTGCCGTAGCCGTCGGCGATGTACACCGAGCCCGTCTCGCCGGTCACCGGGTCCGGGTTCGGGTCGACGGCGACGTCCGCCGGCGCGTTCAGCAGGGTGCGGCTGCTGTTGTTGCCGGGCTCGCCGTACGTCGGGTGCGGCGAGTTCGGGTTCAGAGTCGGCGGGCCGTCGCAGAGCCCCTTGGTCCCGATCTGCAGCAGCATCTCCGACCCGTCGCGGGTCCACTTCTGGACCACGCCGTCCGAGTTCCCCGCGATCCAGATGTTGTCCATCTCGTCGGTCGCGCAGCCGTGGATGCCGTGGGGCAGCACCGCCGCCGCCCCCGCCGGGGTGAGGGTGGGGTCGCCCCAGCTCGCGGCCACGTTGCCGTCGGTGTCGTACAGGATGACGGGCGGCGAGGGGACCGACTGCGAGCCCTCCTGCGGCAGCCGGCCGCCCGGCAGGAAGCCGCGGTTGACGGTGATGACGTGGTCGTGCGAGTCGATGCAGCTCGCCCCCACCATGCCCGTCACCCACTGGCGGGCGAGGCCGTCGGCGTCCGTCGTCGTCGGCAGCGGCTTCGGCCAGAAGGGGTCGACGCGGTACTCGGGGGCCGATGCCTGGGTCTGAGCTTCCGGCACGGTCATCCAGAACGCGCCGGTCGCCAGGGCCGCGAGGAGGCCGACGGCGGAGAACCGCCGGACGGGGGAGGCGATGGTGTGTGGTCGGGTCATGGCTGCTCCTTCATCGGTCCGTCGCCGCGTGCAATCGATCCCCATGCCGTCATGCGGCTTCTCCATGCAGGCGGAACGTGACTCGGACGAACCGGCTGCGCCCGTTCTGGATCATGTCCGGCTCGGTGGCGTTGAAGGCACTCATCGCGCGCCGCATGATCAGCCAGCCGCGGCCGCGCCTCTCCATGAAGCCCATCCCCGCCATGAAATGCCCCATGGAGTCGTTCCGGGCGGCGCAGGATGTCCAGCCATTCCACGATTCGGAATCCCCCCGCCGGTCAGAATCCGTACTTCAGCCGGCGCAGACGGAACGCGTCGTCTCCGCCGTCGACGGTGCGCACGATCGCGTCGCGCACGGCGGGGGCCTCGATGGCACCCGCTTCGGCCACCCGTCCCCGATTGGCGGTCGCGGTGAGCTGAATGACCTGGTCTGCATCGCCGTTGACGACGATGTTGGCGTTGTGAGTCGCGACCACGATCTGACGGCGGCCCTTCAGCCGCTTCAGCGCCGGCAGCACGGTGTCGGACAGGAAGCGGTTGTCCAGCTCGTCCTCCGGCTGATCGATCACCAGGGGGCGCTCGTCGTCGGTCTGCAGCAGGAGGGACAGGAGAACGCTGACCCGCTGGCCGCCTGAGAGCTCGTCCAGCGGGCGCAGGGCGCCGTCGTCCATCCGGAGCTCGATCACGTAGCGGTCACGGCAACGGACGACGGCCAGCTCTCTGCGCTTCGGCCGGCTCAAGGCATCGCGGAACGTCTTCTGCACGGCGTCGCTCATGCCGACGTCCGCTAAGCCGTCTTTCTCGATGGCTGCGAGCAGGTCGGGGGGCGCCGGCCTTCGCCCAGCCGCGAGGTCGTTCCACCAGCGTGTGACGCCCCGCTGGTTCAACTGCCTGAGAAAGCGTTCCAGCGGACCCCGATCGCCGTCGTCGATCCTGCGGGCGGCGATGCGTCCGGCGAACTCGACGCCGACTTCCTTCATCACGCGATCGAAAGCGCGTCGTTGCTCCTGGGTCAGATCCCACCGCTCGGTCAGCAGCCTCTCGAACGTGCGTTGGGCTTCCTCCTGCCGGTCGCGGGTCTGCGCGAGGTTCGCCTCATAGCTCGCCAGCAGCGATGCCTGATTGCTCAGCGACTGGAACTCCTTGATTCTCGCGCCGTCGACGCCCCGATCGGCCAACTTGCGCTCGACGGCCACGCGGACCGTCTTCTCGTGGTTCTCCAGAGCAGCGGCCACGGCAGCCATGGACGCGTTCGCCGCCGACAACCCGTCCTTCGCGGACAGAAGATCCGCACGGATGCGTTCCCACCGCCCGCGTAGCCCGGTGCCGCCGTCGGAGATCCCCGCGGCGCGCAGCGCCGGTTCAGGGAGTTCGTCGACGTCGGGCGCCTCCAGGGACGCTGCGGACTGCAGTACGCGGTTCAGGCTGGTTGCCAGCTCGTTCCCCGCACGTTCGGCGTCCTGCCAGCTCCGGAAGTCGCGGGACGCGCGATGAAGGTCCGCGACGCCGGCGTCCGAGAACGCGGCCAGTTCCGCGGCCGCGCTGCGACAGCGTTCGAGCCCCTTGCTCAGCCACCGCGAGATCGTCGTCCAGCTTCGACAGACGTCCGGCGACGCCCGCGAGCTCCCGGTCCATGCCGGTCAACCGCGCTTCCCGCGCGGAGATGCCCGCCGTCTCTGCGGCCACCAATCGGGCGAGGATGTTCTGTACTTCGCCGGGATCCTGCGCGAGGCGCTGCAGCTCGTTCTGCGAATAGAACACGGCGGGCCATCGCTCGTGCGCCGGCGCGGTCGGGTCTCGTCCGGGGCAGTCGAGCGAGACCTCCGGCGAGCCTCCGAGGAATCCGTCGCGACCCCGCGCCGTGACCTGGCGCGCGAGGCCGTCGTCGCTCGGCGGCGGCGCGTCGACGTGCACGCGAAGGCCGTCGAGCAGGGTGCTCTTGCCTGTCATGCTGCCGCCGATGATGCACGTCAGGTCGGGGCTGAGCTGGAAGTGGGTCTCCCTGCCCTCCGGGCCGCCGAAGAACGAGGCTCCCCCTCTGACGGTGACCGACTTCAGCCAGGGCCGCTTGTTCACGGTGACGTCGGGAGGATCCGGTACCTCGTCGAGACGACTGTCTCCGTTCCGTGCGTACGCGATGCGCATTCGGGAATCGCTGCCGATGAAGGCCTGACGCAGGGACTCTATTCGGGGCGTTGCGAGCTTGAACCACGTGTGGCGCGCTCCGATGGCGTCCACCGTGTATGCGTTGCTGCCGTGGAAGAACGCCTGGCGGTGCCGGCTCATGCCCTCCTTCAGCCAAGGGCGGTTCTTCTCTGCGTCCTCGGCCAGCGAATCGTCGGCGAGCTCGAGACCGGCTACCGCTCCGTGCTCGAAACGCTGCAGCATCTGTCCCTTCTGCGCCCCGAGCAGACCCTTGTCGTCGTTGATGTGGGGCGCAAGGGTGATGTAGTTCCACTCGACCGGCGCCGCGCCGCCGGCAGCCTGGGCGTGGAACTCCCGGAGCTCGCGGAAAGCGTCGTCGGGGTTCTTGGAAGAGAGTTGGAGCCGGTTGTCGATCCATGGCGACGGCGTGGTTCCCATCACGAGGTCGAACGCCTTGGCGTAGCGCTCCCGCCCTATCTCCGGATCGAAGAGGAACAGCAGGTGCAAGCCGTTCCTGCCCTGCTTCAACGACGGCTCGAACCCGGGGAAGACGGCATAGATCTTCCCCCGGAACGGTATGCCGTCACTGTCCGATCCGCTGTTCCACTCCTCGACGATCCGCCACGCCGCACTCGTCGCCGCGTCATCCCCGACGCGGATCGCGTGCGGCGTGATTCCCAGCACGCGCACTTCGCGGGCGACGGCGCTCTGCAGGAACCGCCGGGCGTACGCCGCGATCGTCTCGACCGCATCCGCGGGGCCGTTGACGCCCGCCGGCAGCTTCGCCCGGCCGCCCGGCCGATCGTCGATCGTGTGGATGTGCAGGTCCGCCTTGAACCAGCGTGCGCCGGGCACCGCCCGGTGCCACCCCGGCGCGACGTTGCGTGCGAAAGCCATGCGTTTCGTTGTCGCTTCGCGTCGTCGACGGTCACCGGCCGCCCCCACCGGCCGGGCCGGGGCAGACGCGTTCGGTGCCCGCGCGTATCACGTCTTGCGGCCGAGGCCGATGGTCGGGCATGCAGGACGTGTTGAGCGCCGCTTGCCGACCATCCAAAACCCTCCTCGGGGCAGCTTACACCACGTCGCCGGGGTCGAGAGCCGGGTGACGCCGCACCCGGGGGGGGCGTCGCGGAGAATCCCGCGTAAGATGGTCCGCGGTCGGTTCGGATCGACTGTCGCGTTCGCCCAGGCGTTCACCGCGGAGACCTGGGGCCCCGGCCAACGGATGACAGTGCCACACCGCATCGCCGTCCTTGCCCTCCTCGTACTGCTAGCCGTGGCGTCGGCGGCTGCCGCCGGCCAGGAGCCGGGCCGCATCCGCGTCGAGGTGCGGGCCGGGGCCGACTCGGTGGCGGGGGCGACGGTGGTCGTAGCGGGAATGACGCAGTTGACCGACGCCGACGGGGTCGTCCTGGCGTCAGCGCCGGCCGGGACGGTGCAGGTCACCGTCGTGCAGGAAGGGTTCGTCCCCGTTACGGTGCCCGTGACCCTGACCACCGGGGAGGAGCGCGTGGTCCGGGTTGCCCTCGAGCCCGAGCTGACCGTCGAGGAGGAGGTCACGGTGGTCGCCATCACCCGCACCGGCCGCCGCATCGAGGACCAGCCGATGCGGGTCGAGGCCCTCGACCGGGAGGAGATCGAGGAGAAGATGCTCATGACGCCGGGCGACATCGTCATGATGCTGAACGAGATGGGCGGCATGCGGGTGCAGGCGACGTCGCCGTCGCTGGGGGCCGCGAGCGTGCGCATCCAGGGCATGCGGGGCCGCTATACCCGCGTCCTCTCCGACGGGTTGCCCCTCTACGGCAGCCAGCCGGGCGGGCTGGACCTGCTCCAGATCCCGCCGATGGACCTCGGGCAGGTCGAGGTCGTCAAGGGGGTGGCGTCGGCCCTCCACGGGGCGGGGGCGATGGGCGGCGTCGTCAACCTCCTGTCGCGGCGGCCCGGCGACGAGGCCGAGCGCGAGATCCTGCTCAACCAGTCGACCCGCGGTGCCACCGACGGCGTGCTGTGGCTGTCGACGCCGCTGTCCGAGACGTGGGGCATGACCCTGCTCGGCGGCGGACACCGGCAGGCCCGGGCGGACGTCGACGGCGACGGGTGGACGGACATGGCCGGCTACGGCCGAGGCGTCGTGCGGCCGCGGTTCTTCCGGGACGACGGCGAGGGCCGATCGCTCTTTCTCACCGCCGGCGCGACCCGCGAGAGCCGCAGCGGCGGCACCGAGCCGGGGCGCGTGCTCACCGCCGTGGGAGCGCCGTACCGGGAAGTCCTCGACACGCGCCGGCAGGACCTCGGCCTCCTGTGGCAGACGCTCGCCGGTCGCGCCGTCGTGACCGCGCGCGCCGCCCTCGCGCGCCAGTGGCACGAGCACCGGTTCGGCGAGGTCCTCGAGCGCGACCGCCACGACACGAGCTTCGCCGAGATCGCGGTGCGGCGGACGGCGGGGCGGCACACGTGGGTCGCGGGGGCGGCGGTCGAGCACGACGCCTATCGTCCCGACGACCTCCCGCGGTTCGGCTACGCCTTCACCACCCCCGGCCTGTTCGTGCAGGACGACGTCGACGTGCGGTCGTGGCTGGCCCTGTCGATGAGCGGCCGGCTCGACCACCACAGCGCCTACGGCTGGTTCCTCAGCCCCCGTGTCTCGGCCCTCCTGCGGTCGGGCGACTGGTCGACCCGCCTGTCGGCCGGGACCGGGTTCTTCGGCCCGACCGCGCTCACCGAGGAGGCCGAGGCGGCCGGCCTGACCCGCCTCACCGTGGACGGCCCGCTGCGGGCGGAGCGGGGCCGCAGCTTCTCGATGGACCTCACCCGCACCCACGGCCCCGCCGCCTGGACCGTCACCGTCTTCGGCTCGCGCATCGCCGACCCGGTGCACGTCGACCGCGCGACCTACGTGCTGCGCAACCTGGACCGGCCGACCACGAACCTCGGCGCCGAGCTGCTGGGGACCCTCCGGCAGCCGCCGTTCGCCCTCACCGCCAGCTACACCTACGTGCGGTCGCGCGAGCACGTCGCCGGCGTCGTCGCCGACGTCGCCCAGACCCCCCGGCACGGCCTGGGCCTCGTGGCGATGGCCGAGAACGAGGAGGGGCGCATCGGCTTCGAGCTGTACTACACGGGCCGCCAGCGTCTCGAGGCCAACCCGTACCGCGACTTCGGCGAGTCCTACACCCTGATGGGGGTGCTGATCGAGCGGCGGGTCGGCCCCCTCCGGCTGTTCGCCAACCTCGAGAACCTAACCGACGTGCGGCAGCACCGGTGGGACCCGGTCCTCCGCCCCGACCGCGCCCCCGACGGCCGCTGGACCGTCGACGCCTGGGCGCCCCTCGACGGCCGCGTCGTCAACGGCGGGGTGCGGGTGCAGTTCTAGCTCTAGCCGCTCGTTGTTGCATGAGGGGTGCTGTATGCTGTGCTGTATGCCAGCCACGCGGACGCAAGTGCACCTGCAACCGCACCAACGGCAGAGGCTCGACGAGCCTGTCGACCCGACGACTACACTTGACAGCACCTTCGGCGCCGCACCGGAGGCACAGGTTCCGGGACGCGACGACTGGGCGGTGCGCTCCGAGCGGCTGAAGGCCGCCGAGTGATCATCCGCGAGCGCGCCACCAGGGGCGGCGGTACGGCGACCAGTCGGTGAAGGCCGTCTTCGCGGGCACGTGAATCTCGACCTCGGTGCCGGCGCCCTCGCGGCTCCAGAGCCGCAGGACCGCGCCGATCTGCTCGGCCCTCTCCCGCATGCCCGGCAGCCCGAAATGGCCCGGGCGCCCTTCGTCGACGATGGGCGGCGCGATGCCGCGGCCGTCGTCACGCACGCGGACGGTCAACTCGCTGCGCGAGTACTCGACGTCGACCTCCACGTGCTTCGCCCGCGCGTGCCGGAAGGTGTTCGCGAGGGCCTCGCGGCTGATCTGGTAGACGGCGTCGCGGGCGAGCGGCTGCAGCGGCCGCGGGTTGCCCTTGACGGCGAGCCGGACATCGATCTGCCGCTCGCCCTTGAAGTGCTCGGCGTCGCGTGCGAGGGCGCTCTCGAGGTCGTCGTCGACCGGGACGCGGAGCCCGCTGACGCTCTCGCGGCCTTCGTCGATAATCCGGTTCATGCGCTGCAGCACGCGGGTGAGCTTCGATCGAGCCTTCTGGTCGGCGATCTCGTCGGCCACCGCATGGAGCAGCATGGAGCTGCTCGCGAACCCCTGGAACAGCGTGTCGTGCAGCGCCTGCGCGACCCGCGCACGCTCGTCGAGCCGCTCCTGGAGCCGGGCTTGTAGTTGGGCGGTCACGCGGCGCAGGCGCAGTCGATACAGCAGGGTCAGGCCCAGGATGACGCTCGTGACGGCGGCCAGCCTGAACGCGTTGGTCTGGTAATAGGCCGGCGCGATCGAGAACGCCCAGGCCGCGCCGTCCTCGTTCCAGAGCCCCCGATCGTTGGCGGCGATCACCCGGAACCGATAGGACCCGGGCGGGAGATCGGTGTAGAACGCCTGCCGCCGGTTTCCGGCCTCGACCCAGTCGTCGTCCCTCCCCTCCAGCCGGTAGCGGAACGCCACCTTCTCGGGCGCGCCGAGGCTCAGCGCCGTGTACTCGATGCTGACGTCGCGCACGCGGGCGGGCAGGCGCGCGGCTGCCGGCGGAGCATGGGTCACGCCGTCGGCGACGATCCGCTCGACGTGCACCGGCGGAGGCACCGGGTTCGACGGCAGCGCCCGGGGATCGACGATGCCCACGCCGTCGAAGCCGGCGAACCACAGGCGTCCGTCGGCGGCCCTGGTCACCTTCGGACCGTAGGACCCGAGATCGGCGTAGCCCACCGCGCCGTCGCTCGCGTCGAAGGCGACGAGGTCGACACTGGACGCCGGGTCCGAGATCCACCCGTCCAGCTCGTCTCGTTCGACGCGGACCAGCCCGCAGTCCGTCTGCAGCCACAGGGCGCCCGTGTCGTCTTCGATGGACCACTTGACGGCGTCGCACGGCAGTCCGTTGTTCACGTCCAGCGTGTCGACGCGCCTTCCCGCGATTCGGCTCAGCCCGCCCTCGGTCGCCACCCACAGTGCGCCATCCCGGTCGTCGTGGATGTTGTTGACGTCGCCAGCGCCCAGCCCGTCGGCGCTCGTATACGTTCGCTGGATCCTCCCGTTCTCGAGATGGGACACTCCGCCGCCGACGAAGCCGAGCCACAGCCCGCCTGACGGACCCGCGAAGAGCGCCCGCGCGCTCTCCCCGCCGAACGTCGGCCAGGGCACGACCTCGGCGTTGTCGCCGCGCAGACCGAAGAGCCCGCTCGTCAAGTCGCTGACCCACAGGGTGCCGCCGGCATCCTCCGCGAACGCATGAACGTGACGCGCGGGCAGGTCCGGCCGTACAGGCCGGGTCGCCCCGGGCTCGAACGAGAACAGCCCCAGCGCCGACGACGCCCACATCCGGCCGTGACTGTCCTCGAAGAGCGAGCCGACGCCCCCGTTGTCGCCAGGGCCCGGAAGCGGGTAGCCCTGCACGACTCCTTCGCTCCACCGCTCCAGGCCGCTGAGGGTGCTCATCCACACGTCGCCGCCGGTGGTCGCCAGCACGGAAAGCACCGTGTCGCTGTCCAGCCCCTGCCTGGTCGAGAGCCTCTCCACGGCAACGTCGCGGAAACGATCCAGACCGCCCGCCGTCCCCAACCAGACGTTTCCTTCGCGATCTTCGAAGATGTCGAGTACAAAGTCGCCCGACAGCCCGTCGTCGCGCGAGAATCGATCCGTCCGACCATCGTGGACGTGGAGGACTCCGTTGTCCTGGGTCCCGATCCAGAGTGCACCGCGGCGGTCGCGCAGGAGCGAGATCGGCCTCACCTCCTCGAGACCGCTTTCGACGGGGAACGGTTCCAGCGTTCCATCGACGAGACGCTCGAGTTGCCGGGTCGTGGCCACCACGATAGCCCCGCCCCCGTCGTCGACGAACGCGTTGAGGTCGCTGAAGGGGTCCGTCACCGCGTACTGCGTCGGCGCCGTCTCCTCCCAGCGCCAAAGGCCGGTGTCCGCGCCCACCCAGAGTTTGCCGGCTGCATCTTCGTGCAGAGCGAGGACGAAACGCCCCAGTCTGCCGCCGTCGCCTCCGCAGTCGACGTTCTCACCTTGAATCCAGCAGAGTCTCGCGTTGTCCTCCCCGCCATGGGTGCCCGCCCACACGGCTCCCTGCCGATCTTCCGCGAGCGCCGAGACGACCTCGCCGGCGAGCTCACGATAGGCCGAGAGCACGCCGTCGTTCCAGCGCGCCAAGCCCCGATCCGTGCCGATCCACAGGCTGCCGTCCCGCGTCGCGAGCAGCCTGATGGCGACGCCGGGCAACGACGAACCGGCCGGCGGCTCCCACGAGGTGAACCGGACGCCGTCGAAACGCTGGAGGCCGAGGTCGGTGGCTAGCCACAGGAAGCCGTCGCGGGTCTGAGCGATGGACTGCGGATACCCCGGCAAACCGCCATCGCGCAGGGTCCACTTGGCGTGTCCGTACCGGCTGACGTCACCAGACACGTTGAGCGCGGTTGCCGGAGCTCCAGGGCCTATAATGGTCGCCGTGAGCACTGCACACGCGATCCGTGTCCTGAGCATCGACGACCACCCGCTCCTGCGGGAAGGCATTGCCGCGGTCATCGGCGCTCAGAAGGACATGTGCCTCGTGGGGCAGGCGCCGACCGCCCGCGACGGCATTCGCGAGTACCACGAGAAGAAACCGGACATCACGCTCATGGACGTCCGCCTGCCGGACATGAACGGCATTGATGCCCTCATGACGATTCGCAGCGAGGCGCCCAACGCGCGGGTCGTCATGCTGTCGATGTTCCGGGGCGACGTCGCGATTCAACGCGCGCTCAAGGCCGGCGCGCGCGGGTTTCTGCTCAAGACCATGCTACCTCCCGAGATCGTCGCCGCCATCCGCCGGGTCCACGCCGGCCAGAAGTGCATCCCTGCCGAGGTCGCGTCAGAGATCGCCGACTATATCACCGCGGACCAGCTCACCGCGCGTGAAGTCGAAACGCTGCGTCTCGTCGCCTCCGGCAACCGCAACCGCGAGATCGGCCGCGCCCTGTCGATCTCCGAGGACACGGTCAAGGTCCACCTCAAGCACGTCATGGCGAAGCTGGGCGCCGCCGATCGCACCGACGCGGTCAAGATCGGTGTCCGGCGCGGGATCATCGAGCTGCCTCTATAGTGGTAGCTTGCCATTCCACGCACGGATGATTCCGCTCGCAACAGGCACGGTGTAGCCTGACAATCGGTGCAACGCCTATTCTCGGGATTTCCGGCGGGTGTACCCGGCGCGGGGCTCCTGCTCCTTCGCCTGACGCTCGGTGTCTACCTGACCGCGCAGGGCGTGCGAATCATGGCGCCACTCTTGAACACCGGAACGCCCCCGACCATCCTCGCCGCGCTGATGGCGCTTGCCATGCTCCTCGGTGGTGCCCTGGGAGCCGTCGGCCTACTCACGCCGATCACGCAGAGCGTGTCGGCGGCGGGGGGGCTGATGACTCTGATCGACGCGGTGCGGACGCCGCCGGCAGTTATCGGCCTGGAGGTCCCGTGGCCGCTCGCGTTGATGACGACGGTCGTGGCCGTCAGTCTCGTGTTCCTCGGACCTGGCGCCTACTCGATCGACGCCTCCCTCTTCGGCAGGAAGGAAATCTCGATTCCTCCACCCCAAAAGTGGTAGTGCCGACCACATCGTCGGTGGTGCGCGACGCGTGCCGGAACGAGGGACGCGCGCCCCGTCGTACCGGGCTACGATTCGTCCTCACGTGGTCGAACGTCAACCGTGAACGTTGATGAGCGGGTACGACATGACGCATCGAATGAAGCCCAACGACTGTGTGAGGACGTCGGTGCACAACGAGGGCGCCGTCTTCCTGCACGTCCGGGACGCCCGGCTGTTCGCCGCCAATCCGGTGGGCGCCGAGATTTGGAGGGGCATCGAGCGGCGGCTCGATTCCGACGCCATCGCGGCCGAGCTTCACGAGCGGTACGGCGCACCTTGCGAAACGACGCGGGCGCACGTCATCCGGTTCATCCACGAGCTTGAGCGCGCCGGGCTCGTCGAAAGGCGCCTCCCGTGACGGCACGGCTGCGCTGCGTCGTCCTGGTCGTCCGCGCCTGGTGCGAGCTGGCCCGTTTCGACCTGCTTCGCACCCTGTCGACCGGCTCGACGTTGCGCCTGCGAGGGATTGCGCCTCGGTGCCAGAAAGCGACTGATGCCGAACGGACGAGCGCCGTGTGCAACGCAGTGGCCACCGCGACCTGTCTGTACTGGAAGCCGGTCATGTGCCTTCAGCGCTCGGTCTGCACGGCGCGGCTCCTCCGCGCACGCGGCGTGGCGGCCCGCCTTGTGATCGGATACCGCCCGGACCCGTTTCTCTCTCATGCCTGGGTCGAGGTCGACGACCGCGTGGTGAACGACTCTCCCATCTACCGCCAGCGCCTGTTCGTCCTCTACTCGGACTGACGCGAAGAGTCCATGTCACCGCACGTCCAATGCGCCCGCCTTCCCGCTCCCGCTGTCCGGGGCTCGCATTGCGAGTCGCTGATGTGGCACGGCCGTCTCGACAATCGCGGTGACTTGGTGCGACAGCTCGGTGCGTCCGTTGCCGGGCCGTCGAGCGACGGAGCGCTCGTCGTCGCGGCCTACGAACGGTGGGGAGTCGCCGGACTCGGCCGCGTCGTCGGCGACTGGAGCGCCGTGCTCTCCGACCCTCGACGTCGCGCAATCGTACTGGCGACCGACTTCTCCGGAGTACGCCCTCTCTACTATCACCACCGGCGGCAGGACGTCCTGTGGTCGCGGAGCCTCGAGGCAATGCTGGGTCACGTCGACGCCAATGCGCTCGACGAGCAGTACGTCGCGGGCTACCTCACGGTCGGCGGGTATCCGGGCCGCACGCCGTACGCGGATGTCCACGCGGCGTTACCGGGATACGCGGTGCGCGTGACAATCGACGGCGCCGCCCTGTCGGCGTTCTGGCGGCCCCCGACGTCCGACGTGCGGTGCTACGACGAACGCGAGTACGAGGAGCAGTTCCGCGCGCTCTTCCGCGACGCCGTCGCTTCGCGTCTTCAGCGTCCCGCCCCGGTGGCTGCGGAGCTTAGCGGGGGCCTCGACTCGTCGTCGGTCGTGTGCCTGGCCGCCGAGCTGATCCGCCGGGGTGACGTGGCTGCGTCCGGCCTCACCGCGATCAGCTACGTGCATCGGGGCTCCCGGGACGTTCCGTTCATCGGAAAGGTCGAGGAACACTGCGGCCTCCGAAGCGTGCGTCTGTCGGTCGACGACATTCCGCTGTTCGCAGAATCCGACATTCTCGGCGCGTTCCCCCACGGCCGGTCCCGACTCCAGCAATCGGCGGCGGCCGTCGCCCGGCACGCGGGCGCGTCGGCCTTCCTCACTGGGCAGGCGGGCGACCAGCTCACGGGCAACTGGCTCGATAACAGCCTGCAGGTCGCGCGCCCGCTCCGACGTGGACGCCTCATGCAGGCTTCCCGCGATGCTCTCGCCTGGAGCCGCGCGGCCGGCGTGCCTGCGGCGTGGATTCTGTCCCGCGCCTCTCGCGCGGCGCTCCCCTACCTCGACCGCGCCGCATCGCTGTACGAGACCGAAGGCATGACTGGCCAAGCCGACACGTTGTTGCGCCCTTCGTTCCTCCAGCGAGCCGGCTTCTCGCGGCCGGACGCGGTGGTCTCCAACGAGTGGATGGCGGCACGACCCTGGCGGCGCCCGCACGTACGCGCGCTGACCGTGTTGCGGGAACTTCGTCTGCTCGAGGCGCCCGAAACGATGGACGGACTCGACTACGGGCATCCGTTCATGCATCGACCGCTCGTCGAGTTCCTGCTGAGCGTTCCCGCCGAAGTGGTATGCCGGCCGGGAGAGCCACGCCGCCTGATGCGCCGGGCGTTGTCGGCGATGTGGCCCGCCGCGCTCCGGGGGCGCCGATCGAAGGGCCTCTTTGGCTCGCCGTATCTCAAAGCGTTCAAGCCGCTGGCCGTCAACCTCCTCCAGGCACGCCGGTGGCGTGTCGTGGAGCGCGGATGGATCGAACGCGCGAATCTGTCGTCACGCCTCGAACGCCTGACTCGCGGCCTCGAGTGCCAACAGCACCAACTGAGACAGATTCTTCTGCTGGAGTACTGGCTGCGCAACCGCGAGTCATGAAACTCCCGCATCCAACACGGCGCCGAGCCGTAGAACCCATCTGGAAAGGAGACTACCATGAACACTCGCGACGACGGCACGATCACCCGGACAAACGCCACTGTGTTCGAGGCGCCGACACTAGTGGCCATCGGTGACGCCCCAAGCGTCGTCCTGGGCGTTCCGTGGGGTGGCCACGACCACTTCGGGTACGCCCCGCCGCGGTTCGAGTTCCAGGAGGACCACGACGAAGGCGGCGCCCCGGCCGCCCAAGCGCTTCCTCGGTGAAGACGCATGCCACGACACACCGGATGGGCGTCCCGGGAACGGCGGGCGCGAGAGGAGCTGCAGTAAGCCGACAACTGAGCTTCCAGACGGCACGTTGCGGTTGCTCGACAACCCGATTCCATGGAGCGAGGCGGCCATCGGTACGGCGGAAAGCGTATGTTCTTGCGACTCGATCGGCTCGGGCTCGACCTCGGGCGGCGCCTCTAGTCGTTGTCTGGCGCTCTGGAGGCGGCCGGCAGCGAGACCGACGGCGCCGTGAAGGATCCGGCGGCAGCATCGGGCACGAGGAGTTCCTCGTGGACGTGGCGGGGACTTCCCGGGACGCCCAGTCGGCGGTCGAGGCCCTGCGCATCGGTGCCGTCGACTACATAGAGAAGCCGCTCACGCGGCATGAGCCGGTGGAAGTCGTCCGTCGTGGTCTGCGGACGCGAACACTGGACACACGACACCGGACACTGGCGCGTCGGAGTCGGAAGGACCGGTGACTCCTCATGCCGCGAGGCGTTGAGCCTGCGCGGTCGCGACGATTCCGACCTCCGGTTCCGGTCTTTGCACGCTCGCCGCTTGGCCGCGTCAACCGGGCGTCTCGTTGGCCGTGCCGAAGAGCACCTGTGGGCTCGCCGATGTGTCGCCGCACGGCTCGGTGGTCCTCGGCCGGCTGACCCGGGCGCTAAGAGCTAGCTTAGCTAGTGTCGGCCAGAAAACCCCCCTCCGCCGGGTGGAAATTGCGGGCGATACGCCGCGCTCGTGACGTGGTTTCACCATTGGGGAGGCGCTGGGCGGTGTCGCGGGGGCATCCGGCCATCAATCAAGGCTGCCCGCGGGCGTTCAGAAGACAGGAAAACCTGCCGGCCCTCGACCCGCAATCCGGAAGTCCGACACGCAAACGGTTCGTCAGGCAGCGCGTCGCAGTCGGTTGCGCTCCCGCTTCTGCAGGAGCAACCCGATGCGATGCAGATTGGCGGCCAGTACCGACAGCGCAACCGCACGTGCAAAACCGTCAGCACCATGGCTGCGGACGCGGTCAAGCCCCCGATGCTCCAATCCGTTGATCGCCGACTCAATCGCCGGATGCGCACGGCGCGCCGACACGAACGACTCCTCCGATTCCCGCTCCCGGTTCGCCTTCGAAAGATAGCCGCTGCCTGGCAGGGCGTTGACGTCCAGCAAGGCGTCGAGTCTCACCCGGTTCGCGGGGCTGTGAAAACCCCGGTCGAAGCTGCAGGCCCGCAGCGCCGGATACAGGGCCTGCGCTTCCTCCACCATCGGCACCGCCACGTCCACGTCCTCACCGTTCCACAGGATTTGGTGATGAAGGATGAACTGATGCTGGTCCTCGATGAGAGCGACAGGAACCCCGAGCTCGACCGGCGTGCCCGCCTTGCCCTTCGAAATCCAGCGTGTGTGTTCCTTGAAGATCGAGAAGACCTTCTCCCCGTGAGGAATCGTCTCATCCCGCAACAGACGGCGCTCGACTTGGTCGAGCTGCCGCCGGGCATGCGCGATGAAGCCCCGGATGGATTGGCAGGTGCTTGCCGCGATGCCCTCGTCCCCAAGCGTGTCGACGGTCGCGACCGCCCGCTCGACCAGTCCACGGCAGCGCTCCACATACGCCTCAACCCGCTCCGGACGCCGCTTCGCCCGACGCGTGGAACGCACCCCGTTGAACAGCTTCCGGACCTCCCTCGACAGATGACGCCACTGGCGCCAACCGCCGACCGCATGCTTCACCGCCGCCCGACCCGTCTCCCGAATCAGACACCGCATCGCGTCCCACAACAGATTCACGTCCGTCGGGTAGTGCACGTCCGTCTCCACCACGAACGAGTCACACCGCCCGCGCAATGGCTCGCCAGGCTTTTTTTTTGCGACCTTGTGGCCGCTCTCCACCACCAGTTGCCCCACCGCCGACAACAGCTCCGGCGTCAGCAACGACACGTTGTCCCGGATCGTCTGACACTCGTAATGCGTCTCGTCGCCGAAGTCGCCGTGTCCCAGGAACGCCCGCACCTTCCCGTGATTGTTCGCGAGGTCGTGAAGACGGTCGAAGTCGCAGCCCAGACCCTGCTTGAGGACCCCCAACACCAGGACTGGCCACAACGCCATCCCCGGACGCCCGACCGTATGGTCCACCTCCGGCTGAACATGCTCCTCCAGCAGCGCGAACAGCCGCGCCCGAAGCGCCTCGTCCGACCAGATGTGCTGAAGCCCCTTCAACACCGCCGGGATGTCGTCCCGCGACTTGGGGTCGAGCCAGATCTGTTCGATGGGCACCTCGCCGAGCCGGAACTGTCGTTTGTGAACTTCTCTCATGGCGGTCGATGTCGCGAAGATCTCACTCGAAGGCGGCCGGCAGCGCGAGATCACCGGCGAGATCATCGGCAAGAATACGACTTCTCGGCAATCTTCGCCACCTGAATCACGCACAAGTCCCGTAAAATGAAGCGGTTACGGTTTTCTGGCGGACACTAGCTAGCCGAGGGCTAGCCGGTTCAAACGCAGGGCTCCCCGAGGGGCTCTGGCCTACCCGAGCGCCCGCCTCGCCCTCAGCGGACTCTCAGTCCGCGCAGGGTGAGGCGGGGCCGGGTGCAGCTTCCTCTTGGCGGCGGTTACGGAGGCGGCGGTTCCGGAGTGCGTGCATGGGGTTTTACGAGCGGCACGGCGGAACGGTGATACCCACGAGGCGACAAAGGTTCCCTACGACCTGCGGCTGGACCGCCATGGTGATAATCGCCGACCACTACGGTACCGATCCGGGGCCGTTGGGCCCCGAACAGGACTGGGCCGAAGCGTCCATGTGGGATATCAAGATGATGTCGGAGACGCTCGGCCTGAGCCCGACGGTCGGGACGGTGGAAGGCGGCAGCCTCAGTGCATGTCCGCTACCCGCGATAGTGCTGATTGACCACGGCCGGGACCGCCACCGCACGGGTCGGAAGAGGAAACTGACGCACTTTGTGGTGGTTTTCGAAGTGACAGCGGATCATGTCCTGTTCAGCGATCCCGGCGAGGGGCAAGCGATCGAGATGCCCCGATGGTGGTTCGAACAGGTCTGGCTGGGCGTGGCCGCCGTCTTCGGACGAAGCGACGCGGAAGAGACGTAAACCGCGGCGGAAGCCGCACAACGCCCGCCGATGGGGGCCGGGACGCGATCCCGAGCCGGCGTGCGGGAGTGGAGAACAGCGATGACACGCAATACGAGCACGCGAAGACCGGACGACGCGCTCTTGGTTCGGCCGCTGGGCCGCAAGAAGCTGGCCGAGCTGCGCGGGTCAGGTATGGAGCGCGGCGACGCCGAGCACACGACCGGATCCACGAGCGGCGCCGACCACTGCGGGTGCAGCGAGCACGCTTGGCTCTGCGAATTCTGCGGTTGCGACGCGTAGCCCACCAGCCCGAGCACAAACCCCGCGGGGGTCGGGGCGAGCCTGTCGCCCCGACCTTCGATGACGGAGCGAGCCGCGTCGGCCAAGACACCCAGACCGGAATCGAAGGAGCTCCCTGATGACGACGACGGCAAATGCGAGAGAATCCGGACCGACCGCAAGGAGAGACGACCGGTCCGTCTACCGCCTGTCAGCGCACATCCACGAATACCACCTGGAGAACGGGCAGGTTGCCATCTGGAACGCCTTCTGGCCGCAACCGACGGTTGTGTCGACCGTGGGTCTTCAGGCGCTTCGGAGCCTGCCGCTCGATGCCGACAAGTGGGCGCCAGAGACGCTCGAAGGCCTGCTCGCCGCGCACATCCTCCACACCGGCGAGGAAGACCCCTCCGAGCGGAAGTTCTTCGAAACCGCTGACCTGTACCTCGATCACATCGACCGTCAGGCCGACGAACTGGAGGCCGACGGCGGCGTGTACCGACACCTCGCGCTCGTCAACAGCGGATGCAACCTCGGCTGCAGCTACTGTGTGTCGTATTTCGGCGACGACGCGCGGGAGGAGTCGAAACGGGACGCCGTACGCGGCGCGGCACGCGAGGCCGCGGTCTTGAAAGTCGTCGAGGAGTTCCTCGCGAAGGTGCGGGACGCCGGCACCCTGATGGACGACGACGAACACCACTGCCGGCTGACCTTCAATGGAGGAGAGATCCTCCTGCGGTGGAGCACCGTGAAGAGAGTGCTCGCGCTCGCCGACGAGAAGTTCCCCGAGCTCAAGATCAAGTACCATATGAACACCAACGCGACCCTACTGACCCCGGAGGTCGCGAGGGTGCTCGCAGCCCACCATTTCAGGGTTTCCGTCAGCATCGACGGGTACGAGGAGCTGCACGACGAGTCGCGCGTGTACCACGGCGGCGGTGGAAGCTTCGAGAACGTCATGCGCGGCATCGAGAATTACCGCGAGGCGAGCGACAATCCGTTGCAGGCGTACCAGGGCACGATCGAGAACATCGAGGACTTCGACTTCGAGAAGTTCTTCGCCATGAACGAGCACGGATTCGGCGTCGCCAGACTGGCCCCGAACGTGCTCGACCATGCCGACGACCCCCAACGGGGGCGCGAGGCGGCCTTCTGGGAGGCCCGGCTGGTGGTTGAAAGCCAAGGACGGGATATCGGACTCGGCGCGACGGAGTTCGAGTCCCGACTAAAGCGAGCCGCGGAGGGCAAGCCCTTCGGCTTCAGAGCCAACTGCGGCGGGCTCGACGGCACGAGTACGAAAACGATCACCCTGAACATCGACTCGATGCAGGCCGGGCAGCTTTGCTCATTCACCTCCCCCGCCTCGATAGCCATCTCGTCGAGCGACTACAAGATCGACCACCGCGCCCTTTGGGCAGCCACACGCCGGTACATCAAGGAGCGGATCGACGTCGTCAAGAACACCTGCAGCCAGTGCAGCATCATTGGGATCTGCCAGGGGGGCTGCGTCTACAACGCCCTGGACGTGTACAACCGAAAAAACCCAGCGGGTTGCGCGTACCAGCGCGCGCTGTGGCGCCACGCCATCGACTTCAACGAGACCGGAAAGGTGAGGAAGATCACCGAGAGCCACGAGGATCAGATGAGCGTACGCGTGCGTGAGATGCAGGACGCTGGCGGGACGGCCGCAGGGGGCTGCGGCGGACACGACGCCCCCGCCCAGCCATCCAGGAGCCCGACCCCCGTCGCACTGCTGCGGAACGACGGCCGGACCCTGGTACCCGCACAGCCAAGGGTCTGACGCGCGGAGACCGTCGGCCCGGCCTTGGAGTCGGGCCGGCGCTCCTCACGCCCACGCCCAACACCACCTCGGAATCCCCAACCCGACAACCGGCTCCCGAGGAACCCAAGTCCCGCGAGACAGGCACGTCACCCGGAGACAACGATCATGATCCGCCAGGCAATCCGCGGCCTCGTCCGAAGGCCGGGCTACAGCGTCTCGGCAATTCTCACCATCGCCTTGAGCGCCGCCGCGGCCGGCACCGGCGGCGGAGTGCTGTACCGCACCCTGCTCGTTCCCCGGCTCGCGGCCGAGGCGGTAGTGATGATCGAGCCCTACGAGACCGCAAGCGGCAACGTGGTACGGATGTCCCCCCGGGAATACCAGGACTGGATCGCGCAGGAGAGCCTGTTTTCGGACGCCGCCGCAAGATCGCTACGGCGCCTCGGCATAGACCTCGCCGGTGGGCAGAGACTCCTGAACGCCCACTACGTGTCCGGGAACTTCTTCCGCGTTCTGCGCGTTCCCTTCGCGACCGGCGGCTCCTTTGAGGGCGACCGGAACGGTGTGGTGATCAGTCACCACCTGTGGATGAACGAGTTCGACGGTGACGAAGAGACGGTCGGTGCGATCCTCCAAGTCAGGGAACGACCCTACCGAATCACCGGCGTGACCGCCCGCGGCACCGGCTTGCCCGGGCCGCAGGCCGAAGTCTGGGTACGCCGAGAACAGGAAGAAGATGGTAGGCCACGCCAGCTCGATGTCTTCGCACGACTGAGTACGGGCACAACCGTTAGGAGCGCCCGGGCCGAAGCCGAGGCGGTCTGGAGCCGCATCGACGCCGAACGTGAGTACGGGCAGAGCGCCGACAGGGTACGAGTCACGCGGCTCGATGAACGGATCAACGAGCCGATCAAAGGTGTCCTTCACCTTATCGGCATCGCGTTGCTGACCGCGCTGGCGTGCGCGGCTCTCGCCTTCGGCACGCTGCTGCACATGCGTCGCGCAGGGCGCCGGGTCGATCAATGGACACGCTATGCCCTCGGAGACGGAATCGGATATCGGATGCAGCAGGCGGCGGCCGAGCACGGACTGGTCCTTGTTGCAAGCACTGCAACGGCCGCCGTCCTTCACATCTGGACGGCGCCGGTCGTCGACGACGTCATAGCTGCCGCGGCCCCCGGCGCCGCGGCCGATGCGGAAACGCTGGTGGGCATCTCGATAACGATGCTCGCCGCCGTTGGCGTTGCGGCCGGGGGAGCTGGAATCGCGTGGATCGTGGAACGCGGTGCAACCCGAAGAGGATTGGGGACCGGTCAGTCCGGGGGCCGCGGTGCCACCGGCACCAGCCTGCCATTCCGAGTCGGCACCGCGGCCCAGGTTGCTGTCGCCGTTGTCCTCGTACACGCGGGAGCCACTGTTTACGGCACCATCAAGGCGATGACGGACATCGAGGCGCTCGGCATCGCGGATGACCGCGTGCTCTCGACGTACATCGACCTTACCCGTAACCGGGGCCTCGAGAAGGCGGCCCAAGTACAGGAAATCATGCGCCTTGTGAACGCCGCCAAGCGCATTCCCGGCGTCGCCGGCGCCGCAGGAAGCATGGCGATCCCGGGCGAACCGACGCTTCGGGGCGCTGCAAACATCCTTCACGACGACCCGATCACCGGCGAGCGCGTAAGGATGCAGCTCGGGTGGATACCCGTGACCGGAGACTACTTCTCGGTAACCGGGATTCCGATTCTCGCGGGCAGAACGTTCGACAACCGCGATGGCGAGAACGCCGAATGGGCCACGATTCTCAGCGAGAGCGCTGTACGGATGCTCTACGCAGAGGAAGACCCCATAGACAGGATGGTGTACGGCCTCGGAGCCCGCGTGGTAGGCGTCGTGGGCGATGCCAACTACGCCACGGACGGCGACCCCCGTCCAATCGTGTACCGGCCGATGACGCAGAGCGCGGTGCCGGGGATGAGTCTCCTCGTCAACGGACGAGGCGACACTGTGCCGAGCGCAACGGCGGTTGTCGAGACGATCAGACACACGAACCCCGACCTGCCGATCGAAGAATCGACGATCGTCGGCGCACCGCTGCCGGCGGTGGCGGCCGAGCGGCTCACTCGTGCTTGGGCCATCGCCGCCGCCGCCCTGCTGATCATGATCCAGACCATCGTGAGCCTCTACGGGGCTACGGCGTACGCGGCGGCGGGCCGCCGCCGCGAGTACGCGCTCAAGATGGCGGTCGGAGCCACCCGACCGAAGATAGCCTTCGCCGCCCTGAGATCGACCTTGGTCGACATCGCGACGGGACTCGTAATCGGCACCGCGGTCGTCGCCGCCGCCGCCCGCCATCTCGAGACGCTGGCGGGGGGAGCCGCCGCCACTGCGCCGACTGCATCCGTGCACGCCGCGGCCCTCGTCGGCGTCGCGGCCCTCGCGACCGGCGCCGCCCTCGGACCGGCGCTGCGCGCCACGAGAGTCAACCCCGCGACGATTCTTACCGACGAGACCGGTGCGTAACTCCGTTTCCTGAGGCGCTACCTCGTCCGACGGCTGGTCGCCCCCTCTTGCTGCGCCAAGCCGACCCCCTCATCCGGCAACGGCTTTCCGGCGCCGGGAACTCGTGCGGGGCGGATGCCATTCGACTCGGGTGTCAGGGTTCGGCGAGGCGTGTCGTTCCAGCCTCGAGTTGATACCATGCCTCGAGAACGAAGGAGAACACCACCATGCCCGTGTCGACCCTGCTCTCGGGTGCCCGGCCTATATCGGCAACCTCTTTCGCATCGCGAACGGCGCGGATCGCGATACCGCCCCCGGTCCTGCTCCTGCTGTCGGCGTCGATGGGCGCGTCGGGCGTGACGGCCGCTGGACCCCTCGGGCGAGCTCCGTGCCAGCGCAGTCCGCGGGAGACGAGGACGCCGCGGCCGACGGTCCCGAGGACACGGGCCTGCCCCTGGAGGTCGACCGGCTGGTGCCCCTCGACATGACCGAGGGGAGCTGGATCTCCCGCGACGTCAGCCCCGACGGCGAGACCATCGTCTTCGACTTCCTCGGCGACCTGTTCAGCATCCCCATCGCCAGCGGCGACGCGACCCAGCTCACCCCGGGGATGGCGTTCGACGCCCAGCCGCGGTTCTCGCCCGACGGGTCGCGCATCGTCTACACGTCCGACGCCGACGGGGGGCAGAACGTCTGGGTCATGGCCAGCGACGGCTCCGGCCCCGTGCAGATCTCGAAGGGGGCGTCGAACCGGGCCGAGTCGCCCGAGTGGATGCCGGACGGCGACTACGTGGTGGCGGCGATGGGCGCGTTCCGCCTGTCGGGGCTTCCGAAGCTGAAGCTCTTCCACGTGGACGGGGGCAGCGGCGTCCAGCTCATCTCCGAGCCGGACAACCTGAAGACCCTCGGCCCCGCCGTGTCGCCGGACGGGCGGTACATCTGGTACTCGGGGCGCACCGGCGACTGGCAGTACAACGCCCAGCTTCCCCAGTACCAGCTCGAGGCCTACGACGTCGAGACCGGCGAGCGCTACCCGCGCTCGTCGCGCTACGGGTCGGCCCTGCGGCCCACCCTGTCGCCGGACGGGCGGTGGCTGGTCTTCGGCACGCGCCACGACGAGCACACGGGGCTGGTGCTGCGCGACCTCGAGACGGGGGAGGAGCGGTGGCTGGCCTATCCGGTGCAGCACGACGACCAGGAGTCGCGGGCGACCCTCGACGTGCTGCCGGGCATGTCGTTCACGCCCGACTCGCGCTACCTCGTGGCCTCGTGGGGCGGCGGGCTGTGGAAGGAGCCGGTGGCGGGCGGGGCGGCCGAGAAGATCCCGTTCCGCAAGTGGCAGGCGCGAAGAGAACGCCGTCCCGGCACTGGCCGTCGTCACCGCCGGCCTCGGTTCAGCCGTCTGTCGAATAGCCCTTGACGTCGAGGCCGGGCACGCGGCGATAGTGTCTCGTATTGCGCGTCACCACCGGAACGCCGTTCGCCACCGCGACCGCCGCGATCCAGAGATCGTTGCCGCCGATCATGGCGCCGTTCTGCCGCAAGTACCGGAACGCGCGTCCGTATTCCCAACTGACGTCCCCAGTGATCGGCAGAACACGGAACGGACTCAGGAAACCCTCCCAGCGCGCCCGGTCGGCGAGACTGGTTCCGGCCGCCAACTCGCCGGCGATGGTGGGAGTGATGAACAGACGATGCGCCGCGTGAGAAGCCAGGAACCGTTGCGCCGGACCATCCCCGCCCCGGGCCAGCTCGCGTTCGAGGTCGATCAGGAAGGTCGTTTCGAGGATCAGCGCGTCTTCCATTTGTCGATCGCGGGGGCGTCATCCCGCTTGAGCGCGTCCACCCGGTCGAGCTCCGCGGCGTCGAAGAAGGCTCCACGTTCTCTGCAGAGGTTCAGGAACGCTCTGCCGGTCGTCGTCGTCTCGGGCCAGCTCGCTCGCAGCACAACCGCGCTGAACGACTCGCCGGGATAGCGGCGGGCCGCCCGCAGCCGCTCGTACGCCTCCTCCCTGAGCGATATCGTCTTGCTGGACATGCACGTAGTATGCACAATGCATGCATTCTCGGGCAACTACATCCGTCGTACGACGGGAACCCAATGCCGACGGGTCGGTGGTGGACCTGGGTCTCGTCGGCCAGCCGAACGCCGCGATCCAAGAACCGGATCTGCGTTCAAGGTGACCCATACAGCGGGGGGGGCAGCGCCCCGTGGGCCCCTCCCGCTGACCGTCTTGGGGATTCCTGAGGAGCCGCCGCATCGCTGGAGAACCCGGAGAATCCCGACCGAATTCCGCACTGCCTCGTGAGAAGATCAACGCATGGCACCATGAAGAGGATGCGAAAAGTCAAGCGTACGGTCACGCCCGCGTGGTCCTCACCGGCAACCCGCTCGACGATCTGCGGAACACCAACACCGTCGAGCAGGTGATGCTGAACGGCCGCCTCTTCGATGGCGACACGCTCGACGAGGTCTATCCCCGCGAGCGCCCGCTGCCGGCGCTGTAGTGGTGGGACGAGGAGCCGAACGGCGTCCCCGGCCTGGGCCGCTGAGGGGAACGGCGCGCACTCAGGTGGCGTCGCGCGGTTGGAGCGCGGTCAGCCGGTCGCGGAGCGACAGCTTCGCGTTCTCCAGGACGTACGTCGTCTGCAGCCTCAGGAACAGTCCTTCCGACAGGCCGAAGTACCGCGTGAGCAACAGGTCCGTTTCCGCCGTCACGGCGCGCTTGCCGAGCACGATCTCGTTGATGCGGCGCGGTGGAACGCCGATAGCGCGCGCGAGTTCGGACTGGTTGATCCCCATCGGCCTCAGGAAATCCTCCAGCAGAATCTCACCGGGGTGGGGGTTCGGCAACCGGTCGCGATCGGTGGGTGTCATGCCGTCCTCTCGTCAGTGATAGTCGACAATCTCGACGTCGAAAGCGTTCCCCACGCCACTGAAGGCAGATTCGAGACGACGACCCGCCGGCACCGGTAGAATGACACGATAATGCACGCGCCCACCCACGCCAACGACTGGCGCCTCCCGCCGTTTCGGCTCTCGAACTACACGGACATGATCAGGGCGGGATGGACCGACGGCGAGCTCGAACGCTTCATCCTGCGCGACCTCCCTCGGCAGTTCCACGCCCTGAACCGGGAAACCCAGAGACGGGAGCTGGAACGGGGGGTCGACGTGACCGGAACGTGCTGGGACGCGCTGATCGCGGCCGTGAGCGAGCAGCTCGCGCTGACTCACGATCTCCCCGTACCGGCCTGGATCGACGAGCCCGAACGGTTCCTCGACGAGACGTGGGTGCTCGCCCGGGGCGCGCTGAACCGACGGTTGTGCCTGATGTACGCCCCCGGCCCGTTTCTGCGGCACGGCGCCGTCCCGCATCCGGCCGAGTTCAACGAACGGGCGGGAGACACGGATGAGTGGGCCCCTCCTTGATCGAGCGACAATCGAGCGGCTCTTCGAGGAGCTCGCGGATGAGCTCAAGTTCGCGCGAGCGCGGGTCCAGCTCTACGTGATCGGCGGCGCGGCGATGAGCATGAGCTTCGACCGCGACCGGACCACGCAGGACGTGGACGCCAGGATCGCGGGCGCTGAAGGTATCGGTCTGGGGCGGACGCGCCGGCTCACGAGCGCCCGCTGCCGCCCCTGTGGTGGTGGGGCGGGGAGCCCGACGGCGTCCCCCGCCTGGGCCGGTGAGCGGCGGCCCGCCGCCGACTGCTTGACATGATGCAGGCACGCATGTAGATTCGTGATGTCATGCCCGCGACACAACTGACGCTCCGCAACGTCGACCCGGAACTCTCGAAGCGGCTTCGGGCCATCAGCCAGGAGACCGGGGACAGCTTGAACGGTACGGTGTTGCGCCTCTTGCGCGAGGCCGTGGGGGTGAGCGCACGCCGGGAACGCCTCCGGCGCTACGCCGGCTGGACGGCCGACGATCTCGAAGAGTTCGACGCCGAGTTGCGAGCGCAACGCGTCGTCGACGCGCGGTTCTGGGAATGACGCCCACCGAGAAGGTCGTCCTGGACACCAGCGCGTACTCTCGTTTTCGCTCCGGGCATAGCGAGGTGACGGAGTGGATCGCCCTGGCGTACACGGTCGTCGTGCCGGTGACGGTGCTCGGCGAGTTGGACGCCGGATTCGAGCTGGGCCGGCGGGCGCCTGAGAACCGGCGCATCCTGGCCGAGTTCCTCGACGAGCCCTTCGTCAGGGTCCTCGACGTGACCGGCTCGACCGTTCGACACTACGCGCGAATCTATTCGGCCCTGCGCCGAGCCGGCACGCCGATCCCCATCAACGACATGTGGATCGCGGCCGCGGCGGTGGAGTGCAACGGCCATCTGCTGACTTTCGATCGCGATTACTCCCGCATCCCGAACTTCGATCACACGCTGTTCGATACGTCCTGACCCCGCTTCCGCGTCGAGAACCGGGAGGGGAAGGGACGGCGTGCGGCCTGCTCACGTCTCCGGATCGGCCTCCGCCTCGCGCAGGTCCCGCAGGTAGTAGCCGAATGCGCTGCCGGCGATCGCGGCGACCGTCAGCACCTTCAGCAGGAACCGCGCCGTGACCGCGCCGTCCAGGAGGTTGTACACGACGGCGGCGACGTCGCCGATGAGGACGGCGGACGCGATGAAGAGGGTGATGTAGGTCAACTGCTGGCGGACTCTCGACGCCCGCGCGCTCGGGTTCGACCGCACCATCCGCTGCACGACCCGGGCGACGTACAGGAACACCGGCGCCCCCACCACCAGCAGCGACACCGCCCAGCGGATGCCGTCGCGCGTGCGCTCGACGGGGATGTCCTCGGGGTGCGGGAACGCCAGGTCGACGAAGCCGAACACCAGCGCCCCCAGGTTGTAGGCGCTCACGAAGAGGGCCGCGAACAGCACCGCGTAGAGGAACGCCTCGCGCGGCTTGACGGAGATGGTGGGTCGGGGCACCGGGATCGGGAACTCCGCGTCCGCGTAGCGGAGCAGCGCCGTCCTGACCTGATCGCGCGGCCACCCGGCCCGGATCAGGGTGTCCTCGATGTCGGGGCGCGCGATTCCCCGCCCCAGGCTCTCCTTGACGAACTCGACGAGGTCCGGGCTGAGCGCCATGTTGAAGTCCCTCCTACCAGTACTCGACGGCGAGCGGGAGGTTCGGGTTCAGATCATGGGTCTCCGGATGCCAGCCACGACGCGCGTCGCTTTCCTGTCGGTTGCGGCGCGCGCCGGTCAGAACAGCTTGACCTCGACCATCTCGCCCTCCTCGACGATGTCGGTGCGGGCGGGGATCTCGATGTAGCCGTCGGCCTGCGACATGCTCGTGATGTCGCCCGAGGCCTTGAAGGCGGGCACCGCCTGCCCGTCGACGACACGCACGGTGTAGAACTGGTGCCGGCCGGGGGTTGAGACGAAGCGCCGCGCCGCCGGCACCGAGGCGGTGCGGAATCGGTGGGGGGGCAGGCGGGCCACCTTGCGCAGCACCGGCACCAGCAGCATGTAGGCGTTCGACAGGCACGAGGTGGGGTAGCCGGGCATGCCGAGGACGAGGGTGCCACTGATGACGCCGCACGCCGTGGGCTTGCCGGGCTTGACGGCGATGCCGTGGAACAGCAACTCGCCCTTCTCGCGGATGACGTCGAGGGTCAGGTCGCGCTCGCCGACGGAGCTGCCGCCGGAGAAGACGAGGATGTCGTGGTCGAGGCAGGCGTCGACGGTGCGGCCCAGTTCGTCGAGGCTGTCGGGGGCGGTGGGGAGCGGCGTGGGGACCCCGCCGTGCTCGCGGACGACGGCGCCGAGGGTGAACCGGTTGATGTCGTAGATCTGGCCGGGGCCCAGGGGCTGCCCCGGGGGCGCGATCTCGCTGCCCGTCGACAGGAGGGCGACGCGCGGCCGGGCGTACACGGCGACCTCGGCGATGCCGAGGGCCGCGATCGACCCGAGCCGGCTCGGGGTCAGGACGTCGCCCGGGCGCAGCAGCTCGGTCCCCCGGGTGATGTCGGCGCCCCGGCGCCCGACGTGCTGCCGGGGATGGACGGGGGTGAACACCGCGACCTCGCGGGGGTTGCGGCGGTCGGTCTCCTCGACCATGACCACGGCGTCGGCGCCGTCCGGCATCGGCGCCCCGGTGGCGATCTGCGTGCACTGCCCCGGCTCGAGGGCCCGGGTGGGGACGTCGCCGGTGTGCACCGTCTCGATGCAGTCGAGCAGCCGCGGGTCCGTCCGGCTGGCCCCGAAGGTGCTCTCGGCGACCACCGCGTAGCCGTCCATGGCGGCGCGGTCGAACGGCGGCACGTCCTGGCCGGCCGCCACCGGAGCCGCGAGCACGCGGCCCACGCCCGCGTCCAGCTCGACCCGCTCCGTCCGTTCGAGGGGCCGGGCGGCCTCGTCGGCCAGCCGCAGAGCCTCCTCGACGGGGATTGTCTTGCGTATCGGCCGCATCTTCGTTCCGGTCATTGCTCTCGCCCGCCCATCGTCGCCTGACGGCTCCGGTGGGCGCCCAACCAACCCTCCAGGAGTCCACGCCGTTCCAACGCGCGAACTCCTAACGCGACACCTCGCGCACCATGTGCCCCAGCTCCGGCAGCACGAGCCGGGTCATGCCCAGCCGCACCGCCGCCCACGAGCCGGGGAGGGCGATGACGATCTTGCCCCGCGCCGCGCCCGCGACGGCGCGCGACAACATCGCGGCGGGGCCGATCTCCTCAAAGCTCAGCGCCCGGAAGAGCTCGCCGAAGCCGTCGAGGCGCTTCTCGATCAGGTCGGCGAGCACCTCGTAGCTGCCGTCGCGGCGGCCGATGCCGGTGCCGCCGGTGGTGATGACGGCCTGCGTCGCGTCCGCCGCGAGCTGGCGCTCGATCGCGGCCCGCAGGTCGACCGGCTCGTCGCGGACGATCTCGTGCCCCAGCACCCGGTGCCCGGCCTCGGCCAGCAGCGTCCGCAGCAGCCGCCCCCCGGTGTCGGTCTCCTCGGTCCGCGTGTCGCTGACGGTGATGACGTGGCACCCGACGGCGTCGGGGGCTTCGGCGCGGTGCTCCTCGTGGCTCATGGCGCTCTCGTGGCTCATGGCGCTGATGATACCTGTTACCATCGCGGCGTGCGCATCCATGCCCGGCGTTTCCCGGTGGCGGCCGGCCCCGCGGCGGCTACTTCGGCGCCGCTCCTGCGCCGACGACAGCCTGCCCGGCGTTGCCCGGCGGCGGCCGGTCCCGCGGCGGCGGCTTCGGCGCTGTGCCCGCCCCGACGACAGCCCGCCCGGCGTTCCGCGACGGCGGCCGGTCCCGCGGCGGCGCTCCTCGCCGCGACCGCCGGCCTCCTGGCGGCGGCGCTCCTGGGCGCAACCCCGGCGGCGCAGCTCGAGCCCGAGGCGGCGGGGTGGGTCGAGACGACCCTGGCCGGGATGACCCTCGACGAGAAGGTCGGCCAGCTCGTCATGCCGTCGTTCCGGTCCACGTACCTCAGCACCGACAGCGCCGAGTTCGACCGGCTCGCGGCCCTGGTGCGCGAGCAGCGCCCGGGCGGGTTCCTGATGTTCGGCGGACGCGACCCCGCCCCCGACGTGCTCCTCAACCCCAGCTACTCGCGGTCGACCCTGGGGCAGCCGCTGGCCGGGGCGTCCATCAACAACCGGCTCCAGGCCCTCTCGGCCCTGCCGCTGCTGAACGCGGCCGACTTCGAGACCGGCATCGGGTTCCGGCTGCGCGGCGGCACCACCTTCCCCCGCGCGATGGCGTTCGGGGCGGCGGGCGACGAGGGGCTGGCGTACGAGGCGGGGCGCATCACCGCCGTCGAGGCGCGGGCCCTCGGCGTGCACGTCAACTTCGCCCCGGTCGCCGACGTGAACAACAACCCCCGCAACCCCGTCATCAACACGCGCTCGTTCGGCGAGGACCCGGCGGTGGTGTCGCGCCTCGCCTCGGCCTGGGTGCGCGGCCTGCAGGCGGGGGGCGTGGTCGCCACCCTCAAGCACTTTCCCGGGCACGGCGACACCGACGTCGACTCGCACCGCGGGCTGCCGCTCATCGCGCATCCCCGGGCGCGCCTCGACCGGGTCGAGCTGCCGCCGTTCCGGGCGGGCCTCGCGGCCGGGGCGGGGGCGGTCATGACGTCGCACGTCGCCATGCCGCGTCTCGACCCCGGCGCTATCCGGCCGGCCACCGTGAGCCCGCCGATAGTGACGGGCCTGCTGCGCGGCGATCTGGGGTTCGACGGGCTCGTGTACACCGACTCGATGCGCATGCGCGGCATCACGAACGAGCTGTCGCCGGGGCGGGCGGCGGTGGCGGCGGTGGCGGCGGGGCACGACGTCGTGGTGCACTCTCCCGACGACGCGGCGGCGTTCGCCGGCCTCCGCCGGGCCGTCGATCGGGGCGCCATCACCGAGGCCCGCGTCGACGCCTCGGTGCGCCGCATCCTCGCGGCGAAGGCGGCGCTCGGCCTGCACCGGACACGGGCGGTCAGCCTCGACGACCTGCCGCGGGTGGTCGGCGCCCGGCGCCACCGAGCGGTGGCGGCCGAGGTGAGCCGCCGCGGCCTGACCCTCATCCGCGACGAGCGCGGCGACGTACCCTTGACGCTGCCGCGGTCCGCGGCGGTCCTCTACCTGTCGGTGCTGGACTATCCCTCGGGATGGGGCAACGGCGCCCCGAGCCGCACGTTCCTGCCCGAGCTGCGAGCCCGGTGGCGGAACGTGACCGGGGTCGAGGTTTCGGACCACACCTCGCAGGACGAGCTCGACCTCGTGGCGGCGAGCGCCGGCCGCTACGACGCGGTCGTCGCGTCGGTCTTCGTGCGCGCCGCCTCGTTCAGCGGGCGCCTCGACCTCGCCCCCGCCGTCATGCGGTTGCTGCGCGACGTCGCCCGCGGCGCCGCGCGCCGGGACCAGCCGTTCGTGACCGTGTTCTTCGGCAACCCCTACGTCGCGACGGCCTTGCCCGAGCTGCCCGCGATGCTGCTGACCTACGACCTGTACGACTTGGCCGAGGCCTCCGCGGTGCGCGCCGTCGCGGGCGAGGCGGCCATCGGCGGGCGCCTCCCCATCACCCTCGGCGACGGGTTCCCCGCCGGCCACGGGCTGACCCGCGCCGCCCGCCGGCGGTGAGGGAGAGCCGGCTCTCTGTCCCGGTTGGTGTGGAACGACAGTTGGGTTACCATGCACGACTGGATCTGAGCGTACGCGGGGCGCGTTCCGGCCGCGTCGGAACGAGCAGGAAGGACTGCGATGACGGCCAGGAGCTTGGTGGGGTTGCTCGGTCTCGTGCTCGCGGCCGGCGGTGCCGGTCACGCATGGGCGCAGGCGCCGGAGTCCGCGTCGGCGCGGGAGGCCGCATCCACGCCGCGGGCGCTCCTCGACCGCTACTGCGTGGCCTGCCACAACGACCGCACGCTCCAGGCCGGCCTGACCCTGCAGTCCATCGACGCCGAGCGCGTCGGCCACGTTGCCGATGAGGTCGAGGCCTGGGAGAAGGTCGTGCGCAAGCTGCGTGGGCGGGCGATGCCCCCGCCGGGGCGCCCGCGGCCCGCCGCCGAGGCCTACGATGCCGCCGCGCACGTCCTCGAAACCGCCCTCGACGCCGCCGCCGCGGCCGACCCCAATCCGGGCCGCCCGCCCATCCACCGCCTGAACCGCGTCGAGTACCGCAACGCCGTCCGCGACCTGCTCGCCCTGGAGATCGACGAGCGCGAGCTGCTGCCCCCCGACGAGTCGGGCTACGGGTTCGACAACATCGCCGACGTGCTGGCGATCTCGCCGGTGCTGCTCGACCGCTACATGGTCGCGGCCGAGAAGATCAGCCGGCTCGCCCTCGGCGACGCCTCTATCCGGCCCGCCGTCGAGACCTACACCGTCCCCTACACGAAGTGGCAGGAAGGCCGCATGAGCGAGGAGCTGCCGTTCGGCTCGCGCGGCGGCCTCGCGGTGCGTCACCACTTCCCCCTCGACGGCGAGTACGTCATCCGCCTCGAGCTGCAGCGCGCCTACGGCAACCACATCCGCGGGCTGCAGGAGCCCAACGACATCGAGCTGCGCCTCGACCGCGCCCGCATCGGCGAGTTCACGGTGGGCGGCGACGGGGTGCGGGCGCCGTGGAACGCGGTGTCGCGGCCCTCGCTCTACGAGCAGACGGCCGACGAGGGGCTGGAGGTGCGACTGGCCGTGAAGGCCGGCACGCGGCTCGTCAGCGCCGCGTTCCTCGACCGCGCGGCGGTCGCCGAGGGCGTCCTCGAGCCGGTGCCGGGGGTGTCGAGCCTCGCCTACTCCCGTGACCGCAACGCGGCGATGGCCCTCGACAGCATCGAGATCAGCGGCCCCTACGGCGGGGCGACCCCCGAGGATACGCCCAGCCGCCGCCGGGTGTTCTCGTGCTACCCCGAGGCGCCGGCCGACGAGGCCGCCTGCGCGGCCGAGATCCTGTCCGGCCTCGCCCGGCAGGCGTTCCGCCGCCCCGTCGACGACGCCGACGTCGGGCCGCTCCTCGCGCTCTACGAGGAGGGCCGGCGAGAGGGGGGCTTCGAGCAGGGCATCCAGTTCGCGGTGCGGGGCGTCCTCATCGACCCCGAGTTCCTGTTCCGCATCGAGCGCGACCCGGCCGGGGCGGCGCCCGGCACCGCCTATCCGGTCAGCGACCTCGAGCTGGCGTCGCGCCTGTCGTTCTTCCTGTGGAGCAGCCTGCCCGACGACGAGCTGATCGACGTTGCCGCGGCGGGCCGGCTGCGCGAGCCGGGCGTGCTCGAGACGCAGGTCGCGCGCATGCTCGACGACCCGCGCTCGGACGCGTTCGTCGACAACTTCTTCGGGCAGTGGCTGCTGCTGCGCAACATGCGGACGGTGGCCCCCGACCCCGACGCGTTCCTCGACTTCGACGAGAACCTGCGCGAGGCGATGGAGGAGGAGACGGCCCTCTTCGTCGAGAGCCAGGTGCGCGGCGACCGCAGCGTCCTCGACCTGCTGCGAGCCGAGTACACCTACCTGAACGAGCGCCTCGCCCGGCACTACGGCGTGCCCAACGTCTACGGCAACCACTTCCGGCAGGTGCCGGTCGCCGCCCACGGGCGGGGCGGGGTGCTGGGCCAGGGCAGCGTCCTGACCGCCACCTCGTACCCGAACCGCACCTCGCCGACCAAGCGCGGGCTGTGGGTGCTCGAGAGCCTGCTCGGCACGCCGCCCCCGCCGCCCCCGCCCGAGGTGCCGGGGCTGCCCGACGCCAACCACCCCGAGGAGGCCCGCCGGCTCTCGATGCGCGAGCGCATGGAGGTCCACCGCATCAGCCCGGTGTGCGCGAGCTGCCACGTGCTGATGGACCCGCTGGGCTTCTCGCTCGAGAACTACGACGGCATCGGGGCGTGGCGGACGACCGAGGAAGGCGCCCCCATCGACGTGTCGAGCACCCTGCCCGACGGCTCCCGGTTCGCGGGCCCGGCCGGGCTGCGGGACATCCTGCTCGGGGCGGAAGAGCGTTTCGTCGAGACCGTGACCGAGAAGCTCCTGACCTATGCCCTGGGCCGGGGGGTCGAGTACCGCGACGGGCCCGCCGTCCGCGCCATCGCGCGCGGGGCGGCGGCCGACGACTACCGCTGGTCGTCGATGATTCTCGGCGTCGTCGAGAGCACTCCGTTTCAACTGAGGAGATCGCGAGAGCCATGATTGTCACCAGGAAGCACCTCCCGCGTCGTACGTTCCTCCGCGGCCTCGGCGTGACCCTGGCGTTGCCGATGCTCGACGGCATGGTGCCGGCGTTCGGCCTGCGCGCCGGCGCGGCCGAGAAGGCGCGCCGCCTCGGCGTCGTGTACGTGCCCAACGGCATGTACATGCAGAACTGGACGCCGTCCGCCGCCGGGGCCCTCGACATCACCGAGACCCTGCGGCCGCTCGCCGCGCACCGCGAGCGCATGGTCATGATCAGCGGGCTGTGCAGCCACGAGGGCATCGCCCGCCCCGGCGAGGGGGCCGGCGACCACGCCCGCGCCGCCGGCGCGTTCCTCACCGGCGTGCACCCGAAGAAGACCGAGGGGCACGACATCCGGGCCGGCGTCTCGATGGACCAGATCGCGGCCCGCGTGCTCGGCCAGGAGACCCAGCTCGCGTCGCTCGAGCTGTCGCTCGAGTCGGCCGACCGGGCGGGGTCGTGCGACCCCGGCTACAGCTGCGCCTACGCCAACACCCTGTGCTGGAGCAGCCCCACGACGCCCCTGCCGATGGCCAGCGACCCCCGCGCCGTCTTCGAGCGGCTCTTCGGCACCGGCGGCACCACCGACCCCGCGGCGTGGCTCGCCGCCCGCCGGCACGACCGGAGCCTGCTCGACATGGTGACGGCCAAGGTGGCGCGGCTCCGCAAGGAACTCGGCCCCCGCGACCAGGTGAAGCTGGACGAGTACCTCGGCGCGGTGCGCGACGTCGAGCGGCGCATCCAGATGGCCGAGCAGCAGTCGGCGCGCGAGCTGCCCGCCATGGACCAGCCGGCCGGCGTGCCCGACCGCTTCGTGGACCACGCCAAACTGATGTTCGACCTGCAGGTGCTCGCGTGGCAGGCCGACCTGACCCGGATCACCACGTTCATGCTGGGGCACGAGACGAGCAACCGCGCCTACCCCGAGATCGGGGTGCCCGACGCTCACCACGCGCTGTCGCACCACGGCGGCGACCGGGTCCTCATCGAGCGGCTGAAGAAGGTCGACCACCATCTGACCGAGATGTTCGCCTACTACATCGACCGGCTCGCGTCGGTCGAGGACGGCGACGGCACCCTGCTCGACTCGGCGATGGTGATGTACGGCAGCGGCCTGAGCGACGGCAACCGCCACAACCACCACGACCTGCCCACCCTGCTCGTGGGCGGCGCCGGCGGCCGGCTCACCGGCGGGCGCCACGTGCAGGTGGCCGAGGACACGCCGAACACCAACCTGTTCCTGGCCATGCTCGACAAGCTGGGGGTGCCCATCGACAAGCTGGGCGACAGCACCGGCCGGGTGAACGCGCTGTCGGTGTGACGGTCGGGTGTGACGGTCTACGAGGAGTGACGGGAATGCCGGCGGCCCGGCGTGGGTGGGCCAGGCCAGCGGGAGTTTGTGACGGTCTACCAGGAGTGACGGGAATGCAGGGACGAACGGTAGCCGGAGTCTCTCGCGGGCGTCGGGCGTTCGCCGCGGGGCTGATCGCCGCGCTCGTGGCGCTGCCGGTCGCCGCGGCGGCGGGCGAGGACGCGCCGCTCGCCGATGCGGCCGAGCGGCGCGACCGCGGCGCGGTGCGGGCGCTGCTGTCGAAATCGGCAATGGTCGATGCCCGCCAGCCCGACGGGGCGACCGCCCTCCACTGGGCCGCGCACTGGAACGACGTCGAGACGGCCCGGCTGCTCGTGGCGGGCGGGGCCGACGTGAACGCGGCGAACGACCTCGGCGTGACCCCGCTCGCCCTGGCCGCCCTGAACGCCAGCGCCGAGATGGCGGACGTCCTGCTGAATGCCGGTGCCGACCCCGGCGCGACGCGCCCCGGGGGCGAGACGGTCCTGATGACCGCTGCTCGCACCGGCAACCCCGCTCTGGCGCGGTTGCTGGTGGCGGCCGGCGCCGATGTCCTTGGGACCGCGCACTTCCGGGCGCAGACCCCGCTGATGTGGGCGGCGTCGGAAGGGCACGCGGGCGTCGCGCGCTTCCTCATCGAGGCCGGCGCCGACGTGCACGCGCGGTCCGTGCACGGCACCACCGCCCTCCTCCTCGCGGCCCGCAACGGCGACGTCGAGACCGCCAGGGTGCTGCTAGACGGCGGCGCCGACGTGAACGCGGGCGAGCCCTACCTGGCCTTCGACGCGCGGGTCGACGTCGAGGAGTCGCAGACCTCGGGCCGGACCCCGCTGGTGGTGGCGGCGGCCAGCCAGGTGGCGATCAGCGGCTGGGAGTACGAGCTCGACGTCGAGGCGAGCACCCACGAAGACCTCGCCCTGCTCCTCCTCGAGCGCGGCGCCGACCCCAACGTGCCCGACAGCATCGGCCGGACGGCCCTGCACGCCGCCGTCGAGACCGGCAAGGCCGACCTCGTCAAGGCGCTCCTGGAGCACGGCGCCGATCCCAACGCCCGGCTCACCGGGGCCCCGTTCGTCTTCAAGGGCGACTTCATCTCGTACGGCCGCTACGTGGGGGCGACCCCCCTCTGGCTGGCCGCGGCGGCGCGGGTGCCCGACCCCGGGATCCTGCAGGCGATAGCCGCGGCCGGCGGCGACCCCGGCACGCCCGCCGACGACGGCACCACCCCCCTGATGGCCGCGGTCGGCGTGGTGCTGAACGAGGCGCGGCAGCCCACCCTGGACCAGTCGCTCGAGCTGGTGACCCTGCTCGTGGGCATGGACATCGACCTCGACACGGTCGACCGGCGCGGCCGCACCGCCATGCATGGCGCGGCCCGCCTCGCCAAGAACGCGATCGTCGAGGTGCTCGCCGAGAACGGCGCGCGCGTGGACATCGCCGACGGCCGCGGCCTCACCCCGCTCGACGTCGGCACCGTGTCGCGTCCCCTGCACCCCGAAACCGAGCGGCTGCTCCGCCGCCTCGGCGCCACGAGCATCAACGACGCTTCTCGGTAGGAGTCCGCGGCGTGAGATGGGGCCAGGCCGCGGGCGCGCTACTTGCCGTCCAGCTTGCCGCCTGCGCCGGTGCTCCCACCGATGACCCGCCGCCGCCTCCCGGACCGGAGGCGGTTGCCGGATGGCGGATGGTCGACCTGAGCCACGCCTACGGCCGCGACACCCTCTACTGGCCCACCGACACGACCGGATTCCAACTGGAGACGTTGGCCGAGGGGCCCACTCCCGGCGGCTACTTCTATGCGGCGCGGGAGTTCGCGACGGCCGAGCACGGCGGCACCCACCTCGACGCGCCGTCCCACTTCGCCGAGGGGGGCGCCTCAGGTGCCCGCAAATGATGGCCTTGTTCGATTCAGGGGGAGACCGTCTCGTCAACGTAGACCAAGTTCCTGATCCAGAGCACGCCGCTCACGAGCAGCGATCGCGGAGCCTCGAGACGTAGGCGTCAGCTTCTTCGTCCTCCCAGAGCTCGCGGCCGACTCCACGCAGCGCCAGGACGGGGTCGGCCGGCGTCGGGCCGGCCGGGGCGACGGACTCCGAGCCGCGACCGGCCGTGGCGGGAGGAAGGGGCTTGCCGTCGGCGTGGTAGAGGTCGATGGTCTCATCGACGATCTCGCACAGTTCCGCGAACACCGCGCGTTCGTCGGTTCCGTGGCAGCCGCCGAGAAAGAGCCCGGGGCAGCGGCCCACGTAGCATTCATCGTCCTGCGACCATTCCACGATCTTGACGTAGCGGGCGCTCTCCTTCACCGCCGTCCGATCCTCCCTATTCGAAGATATCGTCCACTGGCAGCCGGAACCCGGGGAGCACGTCCCCGCCGGTGAGTACCGCACCCGCCGCGAGCGACACGGGCTTGCTGCGGCCGTGATGGACCTGCACCGTACGGGTCGCCGGATCGATGACCCAGACCTGAAGGACACCGGCCGCGAAGTACTCGCCGAGCTTGCGCCGCACCGGGTCCGGCCGATCTGTCGGGGGCAGGATCTCGACCGTCAGCTCGGGGGCCATGTCCAGGAAGCCCTGCCGCCGTTCCCGGCGCTTGTCCCGTTCGTGCGACAGGAAGAGCACGTCCGGCGCCCGCACCGTATCCGGATTCCGGGTGGTGAAAACGCCCACCTTGCCGGCCATGACGACGCCCAGATTCTGCGTACGTACGAAGGCCTTGAGCGCGGCGGCCACGTTCGCCTCGATGCGGCCGTGGGTGGGGTTGGTCGGCGTCATTCGCACCACGCGGCCGGCGACGAGCTCGCACGGGTCGAGCCCCGGCATGTGAATCAGCTCGTCGCCCGTCACCAGTCGGGTCGACTCAAGCGAAGATGCTGCAGGTTCCAAACCAGAATCTCAGGCTTGCGTGGTAGTTCAGATACGTCCGGCCAGCCACCGCTGGAACGATGTCCGGCTTTCCATGGACCTGCGTCCCGCCAGCAGGCTCTCGATGCTGATGTCCTCGTCGAGGTCACCCCAGTGAATGCCCTGGCCGCCGCCGATCAGCCTCCAGTTGTCGCGCTCTTGCCGTGTGGCGTGCGCAAGACGGGGGTACCACTCGAGCGGCGCCGAGATCCGCCGCCCGTCGCCGAGATCGACCGTCAGTGCATCGTCGGTGACGACGACTCGTTCGGCGGCGGTGGCCGCGTCAACCGGAGAAGTAGTCATCCCATGCCTCGGCGAACATCGTGCTCCTCGATTCTATCAGCGTGCGAATCCGTCCCAGTTCTCGCTGACCGAACGCGCCTCCGCTTGCCAGCCTCACCGGGTGAAGCCAGAACTTGGCGACAGCATCGTCTCGTGCGACATGAACGTGCGGCGGCTCACGCCCATCCCCCGAGTAGAAGAAGTACCGGTAGGGGCCGTCGCGAAGAATGGTCGGCATGGCGTCGATACTCGCGGAATGGCCAATGCAATTCCGACGCCATGTCCTCCTCCCTTGAAGGGTGTCCTCAAGAAGGCTCTCGCATGAGCCGCCAGAGCTTCTCGGGCCGCAGCATCATGTCGACGTGCCGCACCCCGAACGGGCTCAGGGCGTCGACCGCGGCGGCGACGATGCACGGGGTCGAGCCGATGGTCCCGGCCTCGCCGACGCCCTTCGCGCCGAGCGGGTTGACGGGGGTCGGGGTGACGGTGTGGTCGAGCTCGAAGCGCGGGAAGTCGGCCGCGCGGGGGAGGGCGTAGTCCATGAACGACCCCGTCAGGGGCTGGCCGTCCCGGTCGTAGACGACCTCCTCGACGAGGGCCTGGCCGATGCCCTGGGCGAGCCCGCCGTGGAGCTGCCCGTCGACGATGAGGGGGTTGATGAGGTGGCCGGCGTCGTTGACCGCGACCATCTTCAGCAGCCGCGGTTCGCCGGTCTCGCGGTCGAGCTCGAGCATCGCGATCTGGCACCCGAACGGGAACGTGTTGTTGAGGGGCTCGAAGAACGCCTCGTCGCTGAGGCCGGGGTCGAGATCCGCGGGCCGCTTCACCGGCTTGTAGGCGTAGGCGGCGACCTCGGCGAACGACTTGGCCGATTCCGGGGCGCCCCGGACGGCGATGGTCCCGTTCTCGAAGACGAGGTCCTCCTCGTGGGCCTCGAGCAGGAACGCGGCGAAGCGGGCCATCTTCGCCTTCACCTTGGTGCCCGCGTTGTGGAGGGCCGCCCCCCCGACCGCCTGCGAGCGGCTGCCGAAGGTGCCGATGCCCTGCTTGACGACCGCGGTGTCGCCGTGGCGGATGGTCACGTGGTCGATGGGCACGCCGAACTGGTCGGCGAGCATCTGCGCGAAGGTCGTCTCGTTGCCCTGGCCGTGGGGCGACGCGCCGGTGGTCGCGCTGATGCGCCCGTCGCGCTCGACCGTCACCTGCGAGTGCTCCCAGCCGCCGGGCGACACCATGGCGGACGGCCCCAGCCCGCAGCTCTCGACGTACATCGACAGCCCGAGCCCGACGACCCGGCCGTCGGCCCGCGCCGCGTCGCGCTCGGCCTCGAGCTCGGTCCACCCCGCCGCCTCCAGCGCACGGTCGAGGGTCTTCTCGTAGTCGCCCGAGTCGTAGACCGCGCCCGCCTGCGTCCGGTAGGGGAACTGCTCGCGCCGGATGAAGTTCTTCCGGCGCAGCTCGGCCGGGTCGATGGCGAGCTCGCGCGCCAGCATGTCCATCGCCCGCTCGACGAAATAGGTGGCCTCGGGGCGGCCGGCGCCGCGGTAGGCGTCGGTCGGCGTCTTGTTGGTGAAGACCTCGGTGAGGGTCACGCGGAGGGCGGGAATCGCGTAGGTGGCGCTGGCCATCGTCATGCTGTTGGTGGGGATGCCCGCCGTCAGCAGCATGTTGTAGGCGCCGATGTCGGCGACGAGGCGCAGCTTCAGGCCCAGCACGGTTCCGTCGCGCCGGGCCGCGAGGTCCACGTAGCCGATGAGGTCGCGGCCGTGCACGGTGGCGAGGAACGCCTCGGAGCGGTCCTCGATCCACTTGAGGGGCACGTCGAGGCGCTTCGAGAGCGCCGCCGCGACATACTCCTCGCCGTAGATGTTGATCTTGGCCCCGAACCCGCCGCCGACCTCGGGGGCGATGGCCCGCACCCGGTCCTGGCCGAGGCCGACCATCCGCGCCACCATCGTCCGGAGGATGTGCGGGTTCTGGGTCGATGACCAGATCGTCATCTCGTCCTTGCCCGCCTCGTAGTGGGCCACCACGCCGCGCGCCTCGATCGAGTTGGGGGCGAGCCGCTGGTTCACCATCCGCTGCGAAATCACCACGTCGGCCGCCGCGAACGCCTCGTCGACGGCGGTGTCGTCCACCGGCTGCCGGCGCCGGATGCCCGTGCCCCGCGACAGGGGGCCGAGGGCGACATTGGTCGGGTAGTCGGCGTGCAGCACCGCCGGCCGCCCCGTCATCGCCTCCTCGGGGTCGACCACCGCGGGCAGCGGCTCGCAGTCGACGACGATCGCGTCGGCCGCGTCCCGCGCCGCGTAGCGGTCGCTGGCCACCACCACCGCAACGGGGTCGCCGACGAACCGCACCGTGTCCACCGCCACCGCGCGGTGCTCGGGCGAGGGAAACGGCGTGCCAATCGGCATCGGGTCGAGGAACCCGGCGATCTCGGCCCCCGTGAACACCGTCTCGACCCCGTCCATCGCGGCGGCGGCGCGGGTGTCGACGGACCGGATGCGGCCGTGGGCGACGTCGCTGCGCTTGAACGCGAGGTGGCGCAGGCCGTGGATCTTCACGTCGTCGACGAAGGTGGCGCGCCCGCGGACGAGCCGCGGGTCCTCGCGCCGCTTCACGCGCTGGCCGACCAGCTTGGGCAGGACCGGGGCCGTGTGCATGCCTTCTTGTTCCTGTTTCTTGCCGCTGTCGTCGGTCGTCATCGGAGGTTCCATCAAGTACCGTCAAGTAAAGAGGAGTACGCTTAACTTATTGATAGCATGAACCTTGCTGTCCAGGATGCCGCCGCGGGCCGGCGCGTCGTCACTATCCGATCAAGTACCCGTCAAGTACCGACACGGCGGACGAGGCCCATCCATTCCGGCGGGTACGCGTGGACCTGGGGCGGCCCGTCGGGTCGTCGGCCGTGAGCACGCAGCACGCCAGCTTCGACCGCCTCCGCCGTCAACCGTGGTGCCCGGAACCGGTTCCGGATGTCGGCTCCGTGCCGTTGGCGACCAGGCTCGCCTGGTCGCCGAGAATCAGCCGGGCCTGCCGGGAGGGGCCGAGTTCCGCCACGCGGCGGCGCAGGCCGGCGCCCAGCGCGGCGCCGCACGCGGTCCACAGGAGGACGATGGCCCATTCCTCCGGCCACACCAGGGCCGACGGGCTGCCCGGCAGGTAGAGCAGGACGAAGAACACCGTGGCCGCCACCGCGAGCCACCCGACGACCCGGGGGGCCGGGACCCGATACGGACGGGGCAGTCGGGGATGCCGGCGCCGGATGACGAGGAACGCGGCCGCCACCAGCAGGTAGGCCACTACCGTCGCCAGCGACCCGGCGTCGACCAGCCACACCAGGGCCGGCCGCCCGAAGAACGGGGCGACGGCGGTGATCGCGGTCAGCACCACGACGACCGCGGCCGGCGAGCCGTGGCGCGGGTGGAGGCGGGCGAACGCGGCCGGCAGCATCCCGCCCCGGGCCATCGCGAAGAGCAGGCGGGACGCGCCGAGGAAGAACGCGTTCCAGCTCGTCAGGATGCCGACGGCGCCGCCGAGCACGAGCACGCGCCCGCCCCACGGGCTGCCCCAGACCGCGCTCATGGCGTCGGCGGTGGGCAGGGCGCGGGCGGCGAGGGTGTCGGGCGGCAACGACAGGCCGACCGTCCACTGCACGAGGCCGTACCAGACGAAGGCCATCGCGATCGAGAGCAGGATGATGCGGCCGATGGTCCGGAACGGCAGCGCGATCTCTTCCGCGAGCTGGGGGATGACGTCGAAGCCGACGTAGAGGAACGGGGTCATGATCATGACCCGCAGCACCCCCTCCCACCCGGTGACGGCAGGTAGGAGATTGCCGAGGTCGCCGCGCACGGAGCCGGGCAGGAAGAACGCCAGTCCGACGAGCAGCAGGCTGGCGACCGCGATCTGCTGCACGAACGCCGCGAACCGGATGCCGCGGTAGTTGACCACGCCGATGACGAGGGCGCCGGCCACCCCGGCCGCCACCCACGCCGGCTGCACGCCCCAGCCCGCCACCGAGTAGAGCGGCTCCCCGCTCCCGAACGCGGGTACGAGGTAGCCGAGGACGGTGGGCAGGGCCACCGCCTCGAAGGCGCAGACCGCCACGTAGGCGAGCACCAGCGTCCAGCCGCAGACGAACGCCCCGACGGGCCCCATGGCGAGGAACGTGAAGCTCAGCTCCCCCCCGGCGCGCGACAGGGCGGCCGACAGCTCGGCGTAGGTCAGCCCCACCAGCCACACCATGACCGCGCCGGCCCCGAACGCGAGAATCGAGCCGACCGCGCCGGCCCGGACGATCATCTCGCCGGCCAGCACCACCCAGCTCCAGCCGACCATCGCCCCGAACGCGACGGCCAGCACGTCGCCGCGGCCGAGGAACCTGCGCAGGTGGACCGGAGGCTCGGTCATGATGGATGCGGGAAGCCGTGACCGGGCGCGTCGCGGAACCCCGCCGGGACGGGCCGGGGTGATCCTGGCGAGGCACTCGAGGCATCGACGGGACACGAACGTGCTGGTCTGCGCCGCCTCCGCCTCGGGAGGGAGGGTGATCCCGGCGAGGTACCCGAGGCATTGACGAGTACGTCGTGTCCATGTATGGTGTCCAACATGGACACGTGGAAGGTCGGGGAAGCCAAGCAGCGCTTCTCGGAAGTCATCAGGCGGTCCGGCGTCGAACCCCAGAGGATATACAGCCGCGACCGTCTCGTGGCGGCCGTCGTCAGTCCCGGTGCGCTGGAACTGCTCGAAGGACTGGACCGGTACCACTCCACGCGAACCCTCGGTGAGCTGTTCGCCGAGGCTCGCGAAATCTGCGCCGAGGAGGAGTACGCGCTGGATGTCGGCGAGCGCGTGGACCGGGCGGGTTGGCCGGGGGAAAGCGTGTGATACTCGTCGATACGAACGTGCTGGGCGAGCTGTGCCGGCGGCGTCCGGCCCCGGCGGTCGAGCGTTGGGCCGCCGGGGCGGCCTCGCCGTTCGCACTCAGCGTCGTGACGATCGAGGAAATCCGTTTCGGGCTCTCCTGGAAGCCGAATACGCGAGTCGAAGCCTGGTTCGAGAGGTTCTTCGCCGAGCGTTGCGAGGTACTCGCCGTCACCGCGCCGATCGCGCGACGGGCAGGGGCGTTGCGCGGCCAGTTCCGCGCCGACGGTCGTACCCGCACGCAGGCCGACATGCTGATTGCGGCGACTGCGCAAGTGCATCAGATTCCGCTGGCGACCCGGAACGTCCGCGACTTCCAGGGCTGCGGCCTGGCGCTGGTCAATCCGTTCGACGCCTCGTAGCACCCCGTCCGGCCCTCAGCGCTCGTAGACGACCCGCCCGCCGAGCGCCGTCACGTCGACCTCGGTTTCCACGGTCCGCTCCGGGTCGATGGTCAGCAGGTCGCGATCAACAGTCGATTCATCGTGCATTCCCCAAGCGCCCGCAAGCAGCCATCATACCGTGTCGGCCCGCCGCGCGCGGCCTCGGTGCGCTTGCGGGCGAAGCGGGACGCTGGTAGGGTTGAGGCGGTTCGGCGAGGCGTTCACCACGAGCTCCCGGACGGCCCGGAAGCGTTGCCTTGCGGCCCCGCCCACGCCCGGCTCGATTTCGGCGACCGGCATGTGGCGGTCGATTCGGCCGCTCGTGCGTGGCGCCAGCGCCGGCGCGTCGGACACCGCCGCCGTCCGCTCCCGCAACTGTCCGACGCCACGGCCCTTGTGGTCAGGGCGGTCCGTCATCGGGCAACGTCGTGCGACAGGGACGACTCCATGGCCAGCAGGACGAGAATCGCCGGTATCGCCGTTGCAGGCGTGCTGATCGCCGCCGCGACCACCTATGTCTTCGTGGCACCCTACAACCGCATTGCCGGGGTGAGAATCGGTGGCAGCCTGACGCCCCCGCCGGCGGACTTCACGACCCTCGAACGAGGCGTCGGGACCATCAAGACCGGTGGCTTTCCGCCGTTCGTGGTGCACGTGGCGCTCGTCCCCTACGAGGGTGGATTCATCACCGCCACGAGGCCGGACGGCGGCTACTGGTCGAGGCGGGCGCAGGTTGCTCCCGACGGCTACGCGCGGCTCGGCGACGCGACGTTCGCGATGACGGCCACCGAGGTGCTCGGCGAGGAGAAGTACCCCTACCTGCGCCGGTGGGGTGGGCCCGACCTCGACCGCACCCTGTCGGGCGGTGTCATCGTCGGCGAATCGGAGCCCTTGAGGGAATGGCAGGTCTTCCTCTGGACTCCCCGATAGCAGGCGCTGGCGGCAACACGGCCCTCACGGGCAAGCCGCACGTCGGCGGGAAAGACGACGAAGACGGCCCGGACACCCGGGGAAGGAGAACCGCCATGTTCCGCATCCAGCGCTTCTTCGTGAACGGCGTGGCCGCGGCCGGCCTCGCCGGGGCTGCCGCGTGCGCGGCCCCCGCCGCGAATCCCGCGGACCTCCCCGGCGCCTGCGCCGATCTGACGGCGCTTGAACTCATCGACATGCGCATCGGCGAGGCCGAGCACGTGGCCGCCGGTGACGTCCCGGCGCACTGCCGGGTGAGGGGGGTCATCGAGACCGAGATCAACTTCGAGCTGCTGCTGCCCGACGACTGGAACGGCCGGTTCCTGATGGGCGGCGGGGGCGGCTTCGTGGGCAGCGTGCAGAACCAGGCGCGCTCGCTCTACGCGCACGGGGGCGGCCCCCTCGAGCGCGGCTACGCCACGGCGGGGACCGACACCGGGCACACCGGCCCCGGCCGCTCGGCCGCCTGGGCCCTCGACCATCCCGAGCGGCAGGAGAATTTCGGCCATCGCGCCGTCCACCTGACGGCGGAGACCGCGAAGTCGATCATCTCCCACTACTACGACCGGCCGTCCGACTACGACTACTTCGTCGGCTGCTCGCGAGGGGGCGGCCAGGCGATGATGGCGTCGCAGCGCTACCCCGACGACTTCGACGGCATCGTGGCCGCCGCGCCCGCCTACGACTGGACGGGCATCACCGCCGGGTTCCTGCAGAACCAGCAGGCCATCTACCCCGACAACGACCTCGCCGCCCCCGTGCTGACCGCGCCCGTGCTCGAGCTCCTCGAGTGGAGCATCCTCGCCGCGTGCGACGCCGACGACGGGGTCGAGGACGGCATGATGACCGACCCGCGGCACTGCGGCTTCGACCCCGCCGACCTGCCGCGCTGCGCCGGCGACAGCCCCGCCGACGGCTGCGTCACTGCGGAGCAGCTCGCCGCCATCCGGACCGTCTACGACGGCCCGACGTCGAACGGCGAGCCGCTCTACCCCGGGTTCAACTACGGCGGCGAGTCCGCCATGGGCGGCTGGCCCGGTTGGGTGGTCGGCCCGCCCGGGGTACCCAGCGCGCAGTACGGCTTCGGGACCGAGCTCTTCAAGTACTTCGTCTTCGGCGACCCCGACTGGGATTACACCGGGTACGACTTCTCGACCTGGCAGGAGGACGTCGCCCCGACGGCCGCGATCCTCAACGCCACCGACACCGACCTCGGCCGGTTCCGGGACAACGGCGGCCGCATCATCTACTGGACCGGCTGGTCCGACCTCGCCCTCACGCCCCTCGGCACCATCGACTACTACGTGCGGCTCGCGGCCGACGACGCCGCGGCCCGCGACTACGCCCGCCTCTACATGCTGCCCGGCGTGCTCCACTGCGCCGGCGGCCCCGGTCCCGACCGCGTCGACTGGGTCGAGGCCATCCGCGCCTGGGTCGAGGACGGCCGGGCCCCCGAGCGCCTGCTCGCGACGAAGCTGGGCGAGGACGACGAGGTCACGATGACGCGCCCCGTCTGCCCGTATCCGCAAGTCGCGGTCTTCGACGGGAGCGGCGACCCGAACGACGAGGCCAGCTTCGCCTGCGAGATCCCGTCACTTCAGGAGTCTGCGCCGTAGAACGGCGTGGACAATTCGAGGGTTGGTGGCGCCCAGCGGAGCCGGAGGCGGCGATGGGGCGGGTAGGGTCCGAGGGGGGCGCGGCGAGGCGCCCGGACTTCAGCCTCGACCGGCCTGGTCCCGGATCCAGGCAGTGAATTCCGGATCCACGAGCGACCACGCTCCGGTGTGCGTGTCGGCGATGCCCAGTCGTTGCAGCCGGCGCAACGCCGCCTGCACGCGGCCGGCCGTCGGCGCCGGCTGCCGCAGGTGAGCGGCGAGGGTGCGGCGAAAAGGTTGGCCGAGGGGTTGCCGGGCGCCGTCCGCCAGCGCCCGGGCGGTGGCCCGCTGGATTGCCGTGAGCGACAGCCAGGTGTTGGCGAAGCCCAGCTCGACGGCGATGCGATCGCGCACCTCCCTCAGGGCCGCCGCCGGCGAGAGATCGCGGTTGCACAGCAGCGCCTCGATGAACAGGCGGAAGAAGTACGGGTTGCTGTGCAGCCGCTCGAAGGCCGCCCGCATGTCCGGTGTGTTCAACGCGCGGCCCGACGTCCTCTCGAACGCGGCGACGACGTGGGCGACGAACGCGTCCCCGAGCACGGGCAAGTCGATCGGCGTCGCGAAGTGGAAGAACGGCGCCTGTCGGGCAGTGAAGACGGCGGCCAGACCCTCGCGGCTGGACCCGGTGAAGATGGTCTTGATGCTCGCGCGCCGCTTGTCGAGACCGGTTCTGAGCGCGGCGACGAGGGGCTCGTTCCCGGACCTTTGCGCCAGCTCCTGAACCTCGTCGAGAAGCAGCAGAGTCGGCCTTCGGCTCCCGGCCGCGCGCTCGAGCAGATCGTCCAGATAGAGCAGCAGGTCGCTCGGCGGCTGCCCGGCCAGCGCGGTGAGATCGATTTCGGCCGCCGCCGAGGCGCCGGGCGCCGGTGCGGACAGCTTGAGTCGCGGGGCCAGGGCCATCGCGGCCGCGCGCACCCTGTCGCCGAACGACGCGCCTGCGAGGGACGCTTCCAAGGCGTGCAGCAGCACCGCGAGCGGCGACAGCGGCGACTGCCAGAACGACGCGTAGATGACCCGGTGGCCGCGGCGTTGCGCCCGCGGCGCGAGGTCCTTGAGCAGGAACTCCGTCTTGCCCGTGCGCCGTGGCCCGAACAGACTGAGCGCGCCGGCCGGTCCCTCGGTCAGGAGATTCAGAACGTGGGCGGTGAAGTCGCGCCGCTCGAAGTGCCAGGGATCCCTCACGTCAGCCAATTTTAGCCACGGCAAGACAAATTGTCATCTCATGGCCAATGATGGCTGACGCTGGGCCGCTGGGCCGCTGGTCGCCCTACGGTCGAGCCTGCTGCTCCAGCGTGCTGACCCACGCGTTGAAGAGCGGACACGCCTCGCGCACGGTATCGAGACCGAGCGCCGTCATTGCCCTGACTCCATTGACGGGCTTCTGGTAGCCCCTGTACAAGTTGAGGATCCGTTTCGACGGCGCCGTGTCCGGAGAGTCGTTGATGTCCTCGGGAGTCTGGAATTCTTGGCGGATGGCCCGAAGCTCGGGCGCCAGGTCGGGTTTGCGGAGGCTCTGCGCGAATCGATCGGGGTCGCTGAACAGAAGCCCTTCGAACTCGTGCATCACCACGTAGGGCAGGAAACGCGGTGGGTGACCGATGGCAAGCGAGACATCTTCCAGGATGGCTTGTTCCACCGAAGCGGCGCGCCCGCCCGGGGTCGGCCGTTGGCCGGCGCGCTCGCGGCCGGGCCACGTGTTCGGCAGCCCGTAGTAGTCCACCATTGTGGTGGCGAGCGCAGCCTGATCTTCCCGCAGGTGGTTCAGGATGTCCTTGCGCACCGCCTTCCAGGGCCGGATGCCGCCGCGTCGGTACCGTTGGTGGGCGTTGCCGACCAGACGGGCGCTCACGCTCGAGTAGCCGAGTCCGCAGAGATGCGGCGCAAGCACCCGGTTCACGAAGGCTTCCTCCGTTTGGCCTTCTACATGAACCAGAATCCGTGACATCCGCTACTCCGGCGCGGGGCGTCCGCCGATCTCGTTCTTCTCCCAGAGCTGACCGAGGCTGTAGTCCTCCAGCCAAGGCTTCAGCCGGGCGGGATCGAGTGCGGTGAACCGCGTGGCCCCGTCGACGCGGTCCGCCACCAGCACGTCTTCCGGTTCGACGTGGTCCAAGAGGAGGGATGACTGGGTAGAAGCGATCACCTGGCATTCGGTCGCTGCCTGCTTCATCAGCGAGGCCAGCAGGGTGATTGCATAGGGATGCATGCCCAGCTCGGGCTCGTCGACCAGGATGACGGACGGTCTGTACTCCCTCGGTTGGAGAAACAGGGTCGCGAGCGCGATGAAGCGGAGTGTTCCGTCCGATAGCTGTGACGCATCGAAATAGGCGTCTGTACCTGCGTGTTTCCACTCGAGTCTGATCTTGTCGCGGTTCAGGCGCTGCGGATCGATCGCGAAGTCCTGAAAGAACGGCGCAACCTGCCGAACCGTTTCCACAATGAACCGATACGCGTCCTCGTGTTTCTCACGCAGAAGGTGAAGGAAAGGTGCCAGGTTCGAGCCGTCGGGGCGGAGTTGGCGGTTGTCGTTCACGTCCGCCGTTTTCTTCATGGGAGATGCGGCGCTCGTGTCGTGAAAGTGATACACGCGCCAGCTACGGAGGCAATGTTGCACATATCGGGCGGGGCCCGTCAGATCCCGCCTGCTGATCCCGGCTTCTCGCCCTCCAGGCACCGGCGGGAGCCGTTCGGCAGGCGGCCGGGAGGGGCAAGTGTGCGAGGAGAACGCGACTTCGGAGAGGGGGATGAGTCTGTCTGCGTCGTTCGGCACGAGATCGATTGCGTACTGGTTCACTGCGTTCTCGAACGAGACATGAATGTAGAGCTTGCGGGTTGATCGTGATCCGAAGTGCAGCACTCTGTCCGCGCCGCCGGTCGTGGCGACATATTCCTGCAAGCGGCCCTCGCGGATGGCGTGGAGGAATGAGAATACACCGAGGAAGTTCGTTTTGCCTGAGCCGTTCGGGCCGATGAGCACCGTCAACGGACCCATCGCCAAGGTCAGGATCGACTCGATGCTCTTGAAGCCCTGCACGGTGAGGTAGTCCAGCATCACACTCGCCCGTTGGGGTGCCCGCGCTCGGCGCGAAGGCATGCTGGCAGCCTGTGGCGAAAGTCGCCGCCGGATTCGAGCGGCCGTGCCCTCCCAGGCGACGGCGCTAATCCTCGGCCAATGCCAGTAATTCTGCCTCGTTGCCCCCTGTCAGGCGGGCGCCGCCGCGCTCCAGGAGCAACTTGGGGTCCCGAAGCGGGTTCCTGGTTCCAGCTCATGATCAGGGCGGCGCCGCCTCAGAAGCTGTAGCGCAGCCCGAACTGCATCTCCCGCGCATTGAGCGCGCTGAAGATGCGGCCGAAGTTCGGGGTGCCGAAGATGCGGTTGGGCACGTCGAAGTTGGCCCGGTTCAGCACGTTGAAGATCTCCCAGCGGAACTCCAGACGGCCGGTGTCGCCGACGAACCAGTCCTTCTGCAGCGAGACGTCGACGTTGAAGAGGCCCGGCGCGAAGACGCTGTTGCGCAGGGCGCTGCCGAAGGTGAAGGGCGACTGCAAGGCGAACGCGGCGGTGTTGAACCACCGGTCGGGGGTGCGCTGGCCGGCCGGGAGGTTGGGGTCGCCGATCTGGTCGGGGCGCTGGGAGGGGCCGGAGCCGATGTTGGCGCGGTCCATGCCGAGGTTCACCGTGAACGGGGCGCCCGACTGCGCGGTGACGATGCCGTTCAGCCGCCATCCCGAGAAGAGCGCCGCCGCGCCCCCGGCCCCCTCGAAGAACGGGAGCTGCAGGGTGCCGCTGGCGACGAGCTGGTGGCGGTGGTCGAAGCTCGACAGCGCCACCTCGCCGAGGAAGATGTCGTTGACGTTCTGGGGGACGTTCGACTCGAACGCCGTGGCGCCGGGGCTCGAGGCGTCGTCCTTCGACTGCGACAGGGTGTAGGCGGCGTTGAACGAGTGCCGCCCGTCGAAGCGCCGCTCGGCCTTGAACGTGACGGCGTGGTAGATCGACTCGCCGTCGAAGCGGATGGCGCGGATGCCGCTCAGCTCGGGCACGGGGCGGCGCTCGTCGATGGGCCCGGGGCCGGGCAGCGGCACGTTGCGGATGGTGGAGTTGTCGGCCCCGATGGTGTACGAGCCCATGTAGGACATCTCCACCATCGTCTGGCGCGTCGCCTCCATCTGCACGCCGGCGCTCCAGGTCTGCGTGTACTCGACCCGGTAGTCGTTGTCCATGATCGAGCCGCCGATGCTGCCGGTGGCGTCGCTGGCCAGGATGTCGCGGGTCTGGTGGGTCGGCACGAGCTGGTCCGACGGGGTGTCGATCTGCTTCAGGAAGAAGAACGGCAGGTTCCGGGTGAACGCGGTCTGCACGCTGTACGCCCACTGGTTCAGGAAGACGCCGTAGCCGCCCCGCAGCACCACCGAGCGCTGGTCGCCGAGCAGCAGCGCGAACCCCGCCCGGGGGGCGAGGCGGACCCGGCTCGGGCGCAGGAGGCTGCGTTCCCAGCCGGCCTCGGCCGACGTCACCCAGGGAATCGGCATCAGCGGCATCAGCGCCTCGGCCGCCGGAGAGATGTTGCCGGCGTCGTCGCTGGCCACGACGAAGCGCCCGCCCGGCACCGACAGGTCGATCGACGACAGGCGGTTGTCGACGTCCTTCATGTGGGCGTTGTACTCGTAGCGCAGCCCGTAGTTGATGGTCAGGTTGTCGCGCGCCCGCCAGTCGTCCTGGGCGTAGAGGTGCAGCCACGTGGTGCGCGAGTCCTGGTCGCCGCCGCCGATGCCCGCCCGCGCCGTGGTCGGGTAGCCGAGCAGGAAGTCGGCCATCGCGTTGCCGCTGAACTGCCCGGTGTAGGCGAAGGCGCCGCGCGCGGTGTCGGCGTTGACGGGGCGGAACCGCAGGTGGAACAGGTAGCCGCCGAACTTGTAGCGGTGGTTGCCCTGGTCGATGAGGAAGTTGTCGTAGACCTCGAAGTGCTCGTTGTTGCGCGATACGAACGTCGTGGGGTCGCCCATGGTGCTGAACAGCCCCGCCGTCGAGATCTGGGGGTACCCGACGTCGCGCGGGTTCCGGCTCACCCCGAGCAGGCCGACCCGCTCCGCGAAGTCGACGCCGGCGTTGCGGCTGCGCTGCCCACCGTCCACCGACATGTAGCCGAAGCGCAGCTCGTTCAGCTTGTTCCGTCCGAGCGCCTTGGTGTAGCTGACCCCGACGTTGCGGGTCGTGGTGTCGAGGGTGCGCCCGAACCCCGGCACCAGGGCCTCCTGCTGCACCCCGGTGCCGAACGGCTGGATCTCGTCGGCGTCGAAGGTGCTGACCCGGAGGAAGAGATGGTCGGCCTCGGCCGGCCGGTGGTCGACGCGCACGCTGAACTGGTGCACGTCCTTGTCCTGCGGCTCGACCGAGGTCAGGTTCTGGAACCGTCCGTCGGCCGTCGGCGTCGGCACGTTCGAGAGGAACTCGCCGGCGATGGGGTCGAGGCGGTCCGCCGGGATCCGGTTGCCGGGGAACGGCCGGCACGCGCCGCTCACGGGATCGATGGTGAGGGGATCGCAGATGGGATCCCAGCCCGAGAAGTCGCCGGCCCGGACCGCCGCGTCCGGCACCGAGAAGGTCTTGGTGATCGACCGCCGCGTGTCCTGCCGCTCGTAGCTCGTGAAGAAGAAGGTGCGGTCGCGGACGATGGGGCCGCCGAGGGTGCCGCCGTACTGGTCCTGGTCGAGGGGGGGCACCGGCAGGCTCCGGTCGTCGAAGTAGTTGTGCGCGTCGAACCGCTCGTCGCGCATGAACTCGAACAGGCTCCCGTGGAAGTTGTTCGCGCCCGACCGGGTCGCCACGTTGATGAGGGCCGACGCCTTCCCCCCGAACTCGGGCGGGTACATCGACTTCTGGATCTTGAACTCCTGGATGGAGTCGACCGACGGGTTGATGACGAGGTTGTTGAAGAGCTCGTCGGTGACCTTGAACCCGTCGAGCATGTAGATGTTGTGCCCGGCCCGCTGGCCCCCGACGTTGGGCAGCGGTCCTGCCTGCTGGAGGGCCCCGCCCCGGGTGCCGCCGGGGGGGATGACCACCGCGTCGCTGAGCTGGGCGAGCTGCAGGAACTGCCGGCCGTTCAGGGGGATCGTCTCGACCTCGCGGGTCTCGATGACGTCGCTGATCTCGGCCGTCGTGGTCTGCAGCAGGGGGGCGCTGATCTCGACCGTCACCTCCTCGCTGATCGCCCCGAGGGCGAGGGTGAACTCGAGCTGCAGGGTGCGGCCGACCTCGAGCCGGATCCCGGTCTGGGTCGAGCGCTGGAAGCCGGGCAGCTCGGCGGTGACGGTCCACTCGCCGGTGGCGAGGCCGGGGAGGAAGAACCGCCCCTCGGCGTCGGCGACCCGCTCGATGACGGTGCCGCTCGCGGGATGCGTGGCCACGACGAGGGTGCCCGGCAACACGGCGCCGCTCTCGTCGGCCACGACGCCCAGGAGCTCGGCGGTGTTGGTCTGGGCGGCGCCCGTGGCGCCGGCGGCCAGCAACACGAGCAGGGCCGCCGCCCACCATCGCGCCCGGCTCCCGTCGATCCTCCGGCCTCTCCCGGCGCCCGCGCCGGGCGCTCCGTCGGCGACTCGCCGGCGCGCCGGCCATCCGAACCCGTATTCGTGCATCCCTCCATTATAGGACGCGGCTGTCCGGCCGTTTCCAGCGCCGGGAGTCGTCATCCGCCGGTCGCCACCTCCAGGACGTGCTCGGCGGCGCGTCGGCTGGCCCCGGGTCCGCCCAGCTTCTCGCGCACCTCGCGCAGGGCCTGCCGCGTGCGGGCGGCGTGCGCCTCGTCCGACAGGAAGCGCACCGCCTCGTCCGCCACCACCGCCGGCGTGAACGCGGCCTGGGCGTACTCCGGCACGATCGTCCTTCCCGCCACCAGGTTGACCATGCCGAACGCGCTCACCTTGATGAACCGCCGCGCCAGCCAGTACGTCAGCGGCGAGAGCCGGTAGACGACCACCATCGGCCGCTCGTGAATCGCGGTCTGGATGGTGGCGGTGCCCGACGCGGTGAGCACGACGTCGGCCGCGGCGAGCACCGCGTCGGTCTGCGACTCGACGATCCGCGGGGGCGCCCCCGCTCGCCGCAGCGCCGCGAGCGGCTCGAACAGGGGCTCGGGCAGGCCGGGGGCGCGCGCGACGACGAACTGCACGGGCGGCACTCGATCGCGTACGTGCCGGGCCGCCGTGACCATGTCCGGCAGTATGCGGCGCAGCTCGTTGGGGCGGCTGCCGGGGAGCATCGCCACCACCGGCGCTTCCGGGTCGAGGTCGTGCCGGCGGCGGAACGTCTCCCGGTCCGCGCCGGACGGCGCGAGGTCGAGCAGGGGGTGTCCGACGAACGCGACGGGAATCGCCGCCTCGCGGTACAGCGGCGTCTCGAACGGGAAGATCACGAGGGCCCGGGTCACGAAGCCCCGCATGGTGCGGAACCGGCCGCTCCGCCACGCCCACGCCTGGGGGCCGATGTAGTAGACGACGGGGATGCCGAGGCGGGAGACCGCGGTGCCGAGGCGGAAGTTGACCTCGGGGAAGTCGATGGCCACGAAGACGTCGGGGCGTTCCGTCCGCGCCGCCTGCACGAGGCGGCGGTAGGTCCTCCAGGTGTGCGGCAGCACCGACAGCGCCTCGGTCAGTCCGGTGGCGGCGAGCCCGGCGTAGTCGGCGGCAAGGCGCCCCCCTGCCGCCGAGAGCTCCCTTCCTCCGAGCCCGAAGACCTCCGCGCCGGGGCTCAACCGGCGGATCTCACGGGTCAGGGCGCCCGCGTACAGATCGCCCGACGGCTCTCCGCACGAGAGCATCACCCGGGGCGCCGGCATCGTGCGTCTTCGGGGTCCTGCCTCACCGGCCGGGGACATCCCGACCTGGCTTCCCGCGTGGCCGGTCAACGCCGCAGGTCGGGGCTCGACAGGTCCAGCTCGGGCACCGAGAGGACCTCGATGTTGCCGAACCCGGCCCGCCGGAGGTCGGTCACGAACGCGCGGGCCTCGCCCACGAGCACGATCGAGAGGTCTTCGGGGTGCAGGTGCGTCCGCGCCACCCGCCGGATGTCCTCTACCGTGACCGCGTTGATCCGGTTCGGGTAGTTCGGGAGGTCGTCGAGGTCGAGGCCGTACAGCAGCGCCTCGAGCACCTGCGAGGCGATGGCGTTGGGGGTCTCGATGGTCAGCGGGAAGTTCCCGGCCAGGTACGCCTGGGCGTTCTCGAGCTCGCGCCGGCTCACCCGCTCGCGCCGCATGCGGCCGACCTCGCCGACCATCAGCCGCAACGCCTCGACCGTGGCCTCGGTGCGGGTGTCGGTCTTGCCGACGAAGTCGCCCCCGTAGCGGCGGCTGCCGATCTCGGCCGAGGCCGAATAGGTCAGCGACCGTTCCATTCTCAGCACGCTGCCGAGCCGGTTGCCCCCCTCGCCGCCGAGGATCTTGATGGCGACGTCGAACGGCAGGTGGTCGGGGCTGGTCCGCGGCAGGGCCACGTGTCCGAGGCGGATGGCGGTCTGCAGCGAGCCCGGCTTGTCGATGACGACGATGCGGCGGGTGGGCTCGGGCATCTCGCCGGCGGGCGGCTCGGCCGCTTCCGTCCGCGGCGTCCAGTCGCCGAACGCCCGTTCCGCCGCCGCGAACGCCGACTCGGCGTCGACGTCGCCGACGATCGCGAGCAGGGCGTTGTTGGGCGCGTAGTGTGCGGCGTGGAAGGCGACCAGATCGTCGCGCGCGATCCGCCGCACCGTCTCCGGCGAGCCGTTCGACGGCCGCCCGTAGGGGTGGGATCCGTACATCAGCCGTGACAGAACGACTTCCCCCAGGTACTCCGGGTTGTCGTAGCTGACCTGGAACCCCGACAACACCTGCTGACGCTCGCGCTCGACCTCGGCCGGCGCGAACGCCGGGTTCCGGGCGGTGTCGGCGACCAGGTCCAGGCCGAGCTCGAAGCTGTCGGTCATGACGAGGACGCTGACGAAGCTCAGGTCGGTGCCCGCCCCCGCGTCGAGGATGCCGCCGATCGAGTCGATGGCGTCCGCGACCTCGGTCGCGCTTCGGCTCGTCGTGCCCTGGTCGAGGAGTGCGCCGGTGAACGTCGCGACCCCCGGCTTGCCGGCCGGGTCGTAGACCGATCCGGCCCCGATGATGAGCCGCAGGTTGACCGCCGGCTGCTCGTGGTGCATCACGACCACCACCCGCAGCCCGTTGTCCAGGGTCCGCACCTCGTAGGGCGGGAACGTCGCCTGGTGCCAGGGCAGCGGCGGCGGCGGGCTCTCCCGCGGCCAGTCCGCCGGCTGCTGGCCGGCCGCCGCCGTCGCAATCAACGTCAGGCAGAGGACCAGGAGCGCAGACCTGCGTCTCATTCTTCGTCTCCGGGCCGGAGGAAGGAGCGTCCGGGCGGCGGCGCGGGCAGAATCGTCAGCACCAGCCGGTTCTCCTCGGTGAAGTAGGTCCGGGCCACCCGCTGAACGTCCTCCCGGGTGACGTTCATGAAGATGTCGTACTCGGCGTCGGCGGTGGTCATGTCGTCATGGATCACCGCGGCGTGGACCAGGTGCGAGGCCTTCTGCTCGATGGTGAGGCGGCCGAACACGTAGTCGCGGGCGAACTGGTTCTTGGCCTGCTGCAGCTCCCGTTCCGTGACCAGCTCCGTCTTCAGCCGGTCCAGCTCCTCGATGAGCGCCGCCTCCGACTCGGCCGTCGTGCGGCCCGGCTGGACGATGGACACGGCGTAGAACAGGTTCGGGTCCTCGACGATGTAGCCGTCGCCGACCGCCGACACCGCGAGCTGGTCCTCGTAGACGAGCCGGCGATAGATGCGCGAGCTCTCTCCGTCCGAGAGCACCTTGTTCGCGATGTGCAGCGGATACGCGTCCGGGTGCCCGTCGTAGGTGATGTGATGGGCCACGATGACCGCGGGCAGGGGCCAGTTCTCGGACTGGGTCAGGGTCACCCGGCGCTCCGCCGTGGACGGCGGCTCCCGGGGGATGTCGCGGGGCACCGGGCGCCTCGCCTTGGGCACCCGGCCGAAATACAGCCTGATGTAGGCCAGCGCCCGCTCGGGGTCGAAGTCGCCGACCAGCACCAGGGTCGCGTTCTCGGGCACGTAGTAGGTGTCGTAGAAGTCCCGCACGTCGTCGATCGAGGCGGCCTCGAGGTCCTCCATGGTGCCGATGACGGAGTGCTTGTACGGGTGCGCCGTGTAGGCGTGGTCGTACAGGATCTCCGACAGCAGGCCGAACGGGGCGTCCTCGTAGCGCCAGCGGCGCTCTTCCTTGACCACCTCGCGCTCGGCCTCGAACGTCCGCTGGTCGATGCGGAGCGTGGCCATCCGGTCCGCCTCCAGCCACAGGACCAGCGGCAGGTACTGCGACGGCACCGTCTGCAGGTACGTCGTGGCGTCCTCGGTCGTGAAGGCGTTCCCCTCGCCCCCGACCCGGGAGATCATCGTCAGGTGCGAGTCCGGGAGCACGTTCTTCGAGCCCTTGAACATCATGTGCTCGAACAGGTGGGCGAACCCGGTGCGGCCCGGCGGCTCGTTCTTCGACCCGACGTGGTAGACCATCTGCAGGTGGACGATGGGCGTGGAGTGGTCCTCGGAGAGGATCACCCGCAGGCCGTTGTCCAGCGTGTGCATCTCGTAATCGAGCGGGGTCGGCCGGACCGCGCCGTCGAGGGTGGACGAGACGGTGAGCAGGCCGGCCAGCACGACGAGGAGCACGGTGCCGGCGGCCGGCGGGCTCGCGCCGGAACCGCCGCGCCACCGACGCCGGATCGCGGGGAGAATCGTCTGAAGCATGGGCCGAATTATGGCATAGCCGGACGTGGCCGCCGGCCACGGAATCGCCGGGTGCCGTGAGACTGCGAACGAGGAAGGCAGCGCGGCGCTTGCATGGCTGACGGCGGGGCGGGCGCCGCACCGGGGCTCGCAAGGCAGAGCCACCAACCGCGTTCCGCTACGTCAGCCTGAGCCTGCTGTGACCTGGCTCCGCCGGTTGGCCTGCTACCTGGGGTCTCGGCCTGACCGGGAACAGGGCGTGTCGAACTTCGATCTCGGCGCCCGATTGTCGGCGATGGCGGCTGAAGAAGCGTTTCGACTCCCCGATGGATGCGGCGTCACGCGGTTCGGCGACGAGGCCGACCTCCTCGCGCAGTGCGGCGATTCTCGCTCGGACCCTCGATTTCGCGTGCTCCAGATCGCCATCGAGAACGTAGCCGAGCATGCACGCAAGGGGCAGGCCCTCCGCATACTGCTCCGCGACGAAGCGCGACAGCCCCTCCTGCACATAGTCGCCGGCCAACGACCTCCTTCTGCCGTCCTGGCGTACGTCGTTCAGTCGCTTGCACTCGTACGCGAGGTAGATGTTGCGGTCCTGGTTCAGGAGGACCGCGATGTCCACGCTGCCCGTGCTGTACGCCGTGCCTTCCGCGGTGTATCCGAAGGGCTCGTACTGGAATTCGATCCAGTAGAACCGCCGGCGAACCCCCGGATCTCCGTTCAGGAGATCCACCAGATTGGCGGTGATGGTGTCCTCATCCGGATGCATCGGCAACCTGTCGACACACCGGCGCCAGACGGCCGCGACACGCTCGACAAACCGCACGTCGAACGACCGGAATCGGTCGGCCCAGGCGGCGGGGTCGCCAGCGAGCATCAGTCCGGACCCGCACGATCGTCATGCCGGCGTCCGACGAAGCCCTGCAGGTCCAGCGCAATGCCGTGGGCGTCGGTCACGGCTGCGGATCGGAGCCAGAAACGCTTGGCGGCGGGTTTGACGAGGAAGAGATCACGGTCCAGGAATACCCGGAAGTCCGGCGTGGACTGGAAGTTGCCCGGAATCAGTTGCTCGATGCGGTGGGCGAGGCGGGACAACGCCACCCCGACCGTCGCGTCGTCATCCTCGGCGTAGTCGAACGCGCTGCGGCCGTCCTGCAATGTCAGCCGGAGGACGGCCAAGTCGTCGTTGCGGGCCACGAGACGCGCGCGGACGGCGCAGTCGTCGTCGAGCCAGTCCATGAGGTTGTCGACGAGAGTGCGGGCATAGGCGCGCCGGTCGGACGGGGTCGAAGCGTTCCAGATCTCCGGCAGGCTGCCGCGGTTTGGTTGTGCGGCGGGAATCGTGTGTTTCACCGCGTCTTCGACGAGGACTCTCTCGGTCTGGGACAGGCAGAAGAACTCGTAGGTCAGCTTGTCGATCTCGTCGAGCACCCCGCATTCGTCCGGCGGAGGCGCCAGCGCTTCGTAAGCCTGGCGGCCCTGCTCTTCGATCACGGTGACCAGCGCCTCGGCTGCTGCGTGTGCCCGCGGCGGTTCCGGCAGGTCATCCGGCGAAGGAAACGGGAGGCGCAGGAGCTCCGCCTGTTGCACTTTGGGACGGTCCGAGCCGAACGACGACGTGCCGTGAAACGCGAACCAGGCCATTACTCTGCTGTTGAGCAGTCCTGCGAGCAGTCGGCCGCGGCGTTCGTGGCCCGGTGGAACCACGATAGCTTGAATGACGTGCTGGAACGTCAGCGGATCCTCTACGTAGGCGGCACGCAGGCGCGGCCCGTCGCGGCCTACGGCAATGCCGTGCGGAACCAGCACGCGCGGCCCCGAGAATCCCTCCTCGAAGCCCTTCCGATGTACGACGCCGTCTCTCCAGGGGACCAATCCTCGGCTCGTTCCGGCCACGAGGCGGAACTTCTGGATGGGCAGATACGGAAGTGTGGCGACGAGCGTGCTCTGTTCGCGTTGGTAGGCGTCGTCATCGAGTCGATCGACGTTCGCCGGCTTGAAGCCCTGACCGACGACCCAGCGGTCTTGCACGGACTTCCTCTTTCGCGCGAGCGCGCCGAACTCGACCGCCAGGTCGCCGAGGGGGGGAAACCGCGACAGGTAGTTAAAGAGCCGTCCTTCGGGCTCGGTCATCCACAGACGTTTCTTGAAGACGAACGGGTCGGCGCCGACCTGCCGGGAATCTAGCCGGCGCCGGTCGCCGCTGCCGATCGTGATCAGGCGGCGGGACTTCAGGTTCAGGTCGGCCTTCGGCGTCAGGTAGTCGAACCGGTAGGGGGCGTCCGCGTGCGGACTACCGAGGACGATCAGCGCCGTGGGGCGTACGGCCCTGTCGAACAACTGGAACCGCATGTCGGCGAAGTTGACGACGCTCAGGACGCGCGCCTCGCGGATCAGGCGCTTGCGCGCTTCGACGGCGGCGCCGGCATGGTTGTGCAGGAAGCCCATGGCCGGCAGAAGCAACGCGGCGACGCCGTCCTCCCGCAGATGGCGCAACACCTTCCAGACGAACGGCCACGCCTGCTCGCGGCCCGGGGCCGGCAGCCTTTCCACCCTGCACCACTCGAGGGAAGAATGGCGATCGCCGTGGCGACTCGACCAGGGCGGGTTGCCGATGACGACGTCGGCTTGCGCAGCGTCCGGCGCCACGGCGAAGAAGTCGCCGCAGTGCAGCATCTTCCCGTGGAGCGCGGGAAGTACCTTGCCACGCGCCATGAGCTTCCGGATGTCCGGCGGCGTGACCTCTTCGAGCAACGCGACGTACAGCGAGAAGACGGCTACGCGGACGGCGCCGCCGTCCACGTCCCAGCCCCGCACTCTCGATAGCAGGTCGAGCAGCTCGCTCCAGGGAATCGTCGTCCGGCCTCGCCGGGCCTCGCGTCGATGTTCGCAGAGGCGCTGGAACAGACGCACCAGGAAGATGCCCGAGCCGCACGCCGGGTCGAGGAAAAACCCGCGGTCCCTGGTCACCGCCGGCAGCCTGTCCCAGACGTGGGACACCACGGTATCGGCGAGGAACATCGGCGTGTAGTAGGCGCCGCTGGTGCGGCGGTCGGGGCCCCGTTCGGCGAGGAACCGGTCGTGAACGGCGCTGATCAGCTCGATGGGGATGTACTTGAAGTCGTACTTCCAGAGTCGGTACTGTCCGACGCGCCCGTGCATCTCCTCGCGGCCGGAGCGAAAGCGGGCCAGGACCGCCAGGTGGGACGCGTCGAGGCGCGGACCGTGATCGTCCGCGTCGAACGAGCAGGGCGCGACGAACAGGTCGCCGTTGAAGTCCTGCCGCAGGGTCCGGAAGAGATGCTCCAGCGCCTCGCCGTCCCCGGCGTCCAGCAGCGTCTCGAACGTGCCGGCCTCCGTGCTCGCGGCGCCCCGGAAGTAATCGGTGCCGATGATCCCCCGATCCTCGAGATAGGCGATGAACGTGGCCTGCACGAGCAGAGCCTGCGCCGCCTCGGTCGGCAGACCGCGAGCGCAGAGCAGGCGATGTGACTCGGTGAGGTTGTCGAGAAGAACGCGGTCGACGCGTTCCCGCGGGTCGAAGTACTCGCGGTACTCCTCCTGTTCCCAGAAGCGGCCCGATTCGGCGGCGTAGGCGAGATTCCGCAGGGTCAGCGCGTCGGTGACGGCGTCCAGCTCGTCGACGAGGCACCGGTCGAAGTTGTCCTCGCCTGGAAATCGACTCAGCGAAAAGAGGCGGACCGTCTCTCCGGAGACGACGACGAGCAGGCTCGCGAGCCCTTGATTCCAGAGTGCGGCGTGGAGGGTCGCCGTCGCTCCTCGATCGTACTCGCCGACCAGAATCGCGACGGTCGGTACGTGTTCGACGCAGAAGACCGCCGAAAGGCCCAGGCCGTCGAACGCCGTACGTAGCGCGCCTGCATGGGGCGTGTTCCCGACCTGTTCCGCTCTCTCGTAGAGTTCGGGCGGCCGGCGGGTGGAGAGGCCCAGGTTGGCTTTCCACGCGGGGCCCGGCGGCTCCGAGGCGATGGCCTCCATTACGGTCGTCCCGGCGTCGTACGGTCGTCCTCAGCTACCGTCGCCGTCACAGGTCGGCGCGGCCATCGACGGACTCGCGACGGGAGCAGCTGCTCGATTCGAACCGCCCATGACGCCATCGTAAGCATAAAAAAAGCGAAAGTCAACGATGACAGCCGGGTCACTCCCCCGCCTTTCCCGGTCCCGGCTCGCCCGGCGGCTCTGCGTCCTCCGGATGCGGCCGGCGCCCGCGCTCCAGCTCGGCGCAGCGGCGCTCGAGGGCCGCGACCCGCTTGCGCAGGGCGGGGAGCTGCACGAACGAGCTCGCTGCCTTCCGCCAGGCACGGTTCTCGACGGCCGGCAGCCCGGAGACGAACGAGCCCGGCGGCACGTCGTTGGTGATGCCGGTCTGGCCGGTGGCGCGGGCGCCCTTGCCGATGGTGATGTGGCCGTTCACGCCGACCTGGCCGGCCAGCACCACGTCGTCCTCGACGACGGTGCTGCCGGCAATCCCCACCTGGGCGGCCAGCAGCGCGTTGCGGCCGATCCTGACGCCGTGTCCGATCTGGACGAGGTTGTCGATCTTCGCGCCCGCCGCGATGCGGGTCTCGCCGATGGCGGGCCGGTCGATGGCCACCAGCGCCCCGATCTCGACGTCGTTCTCGATGACAAGGCCGCCGTGCTGGGGGATCTTCTGGTGGGTCCCGTCGGGGCGGCGGGCGAAGCCGAAGCCGTCGCTGCCGATCACGGCTCCGTTCTGCACCACGACCCGATCGCCGAGGACGACGCGTTCGCGTAGCGTCGCCTGCGCGTGAATCACGCAGTCGGCGCCGATGCTCACCCCCGCGCCGACAGTTACGTGGGGATGGATGATCGTCCGCGGGCCGACGACGGCGCCGGACCCGATGGACACGAAGGGGCCGACGGAGACGCCGTCAGCCAACTTCGCGTCGGTCGCGACATGGCTCGCCGCGTCGATGCCGGGCGTGGGCGGCGTGGCGTCGGCGAACAGCTCGACGGCCCGGGCGAATGCGAGATAGGGCTCGGCCGTGCGCAGCATCGGGCATGGCGCGGCCGGCGCGTCGTCGGCGAGGATCACCGCGGCCGCCCGGGTCGACCGCAGCGCCGTCGTGTATCGGGGATTGGCGAAGAACGTGAGGTCGCGCGCTTCGGCGGTCTCGATGCCCGCGACGCGGTGGATTTCGACACCCCCGTCGCCCTCGAGCCGGCAGTCGAGGCGCTCCGCCAAGTCACGAAGCTTCAAGACAGGCAAGCGTATCACGCGAGCGTGTCGTTCGCGGGGTCAGGCCTGTGTCCGGCGCTCGATGAACGTCGCGAGGTGCTCGAGGTGCAGCTCGCGCGAGAGCTCCCGAAGGCGGGGACGGCGTTGGCCGGCGGGGAGGACCAGGGCCTCGCGCACCTCGTCGAGCATCGGGCTGACCCGAGCCGACCACTCGACGCCGGACACCCCGCGGCGCGCGCCCCGGAACGCCAGCCAGTGCCCGGCCATCTTCGCGGCTAAGTACCAGGAGATGAGGTTGGGCCCGGGGACGAAGAAGAACAGCGGTCCGAAGATTGCGGTGGCGATGGCGTCGATGACCATCCAGAACCGGTGGTGGTCGCTCTGTCGCTGCAGGCGGCCCCGGGCGATCGCCAGCGCCTGGTCCGCGCCCAGGTCCCCGGAGTGGACGAGGACGCCCTCCCGGACGTGGCGCATGTGCCACAGCAGCCGGTGCTGGGAGATCCAGGCGGCGAGCCCCCGGGTGAGGGAGGCACGCAGCCGAGCCCCCCAGCCGACCTCCTCCGCGCCGGCCCCCCTCGCGGTACGGCGGTCGCGGCGTGCCTCCTGCTCTTCCGCGAGCACCTCGCGGGCGCGCCGCAGCAGCCTGCCGGTGACGGCGCCGGGTGGATGGTCTGCGTCGTTCGGCTCGCAGTAGAGCTCGTAGCGGGTTCGATCGACGGGCACGAGGAAGACGTTCATTCGATCAAGGAGACGTTCATTCCGTCAGGAGATGTTCATCCGGTCAGAGTATCGGTCGAGCGCGCTCGCCGCCCTACCGGTGCGCCGGCGCCGCCGAACGGCCCCCATGGACCCGCAGCCGCGCAGACGCGGCAGTGGCCGGCGCAGGGGACTGGCGCTTCGTCGCCGACCGGCGCCATGCACGCTGCGGCGGAGGCGGTCACGTGCGCGATTCGTCGGGGAACGGCGCGACGTTGCCGTCGCCGACCGAGATGTGATGGGAGTGGTGCGTCACTGTCCGGGAGGGAGCGGCCGCCGACCAGGCAAACGGCGGGCGCCGGGAACCCCCGTCGGTTCCCGGCGCCCCAGGCTTCGATTCCGCGCCGCCGCGACAGAAGACTGCCGCGGCGGTCACGAGAATCTGCCGGCTACCGCGCGAGCGGCTCGGGACGGAGCTGGAAGTGCACGATCTTGCTCTTCGTCCCCTGGCCGCCCTCGGTGTGCCAGATGTAGTTCGAGCCGTAGTTGGCCCACAGCCCGCGCCCCTTCCAGCCGGCGTCGGCATCGTCGATCCGGCCGTCGAGGCCGCGCGAGTAGAAGGCCATCGGATACGGCACGCGCAGGACCACCCACTCGCCGCTGTCCGGATCGAGGGCGAGCAGGGAGTCCGACGTGGAGCCGTTGGCGATGGGGATGTTCTCGCCCATGCCCAGCGTGTTGAACTGGTCGACCCAACTGTAGTAGTGGAAGTCGGCGCCGACGCGTCCCTCCACGCCCTGCATCTGCGGGCCCGGCACCGGGTACAGCGTCCACCCCTCGGGGCAGTGCTGGCCGGTGGCGTCCGGGCCGCCGGTCACCGCGCACTTGCTGCGGTCGAAGCTCGCCATGTGGCTGCTGCCGGACAGGGCGGCCCAGATGACCCCGTTGCGGTCGACGTCGATGCCGCGGGGGGCGAACCCGGTCTCCATCGGATCGATGGCGGAGTTCTCGATCGACGGCGGCTGGTACATCTCGGCGATGCACGTCTCGGGCGGGTTGTCGCCGCGGTCGAGACGGACGATCGAGCCGGGGAACGGCCCGGTCCGGGTGATCCAGACCGCGTGGTCGATGGGGCTCGCGATGATGCCGTAGCCGAAGCCCGAAACCCGGGTGTCGAGGGCGGGATCGGGGTTGTCCTCGCGCGGCTCGTTCCACGGCTTGGTGATCACGCCGTCGCCGTTGGTGTCGAGCACGGTCGGGCACCAGCCCTGCGAGCCCTGCTCGTCGCCGGTCTCGTCGTAGAGCCGGGTGTTCAGCCAGCCGATGACGTTGCCGTCGCCGCTGAACCACAGGGTGTCGTCGTCGTCCTCGCCGAACTGCAGGTGGTGGGTGCCGAAGCAGGTGTCCACGAGCACGAACTGCTCGTCGCCCTCGGCCGACGGGTCGTAGTACGACGCGTGCCGGCCGGCGCGGCCGATCGAGTGGTACTGCGCGTACCGGTTGTCCGAGCCGTCACGGCACCAGTCGGGGTTCTGGAACGGGCGCACCGTCGAGGTCATCCACACCCGGCCCTTGTGGTCGAGCATCGGGTTGTGGGGGTCCGACCGCTCGTGGGCGCCGACGCCCCAGAGCTCCTGGTCGCCCCAGTAGTAGGACGGCACCTGGACGTCGGGGAAGCGGGTCGGCATGGTCTCGGGGTCGGGACGCACGGGAATCGTCACCTCGGTCGCGCTGTTGGCCACCGGGTCGACGAAGGTGATGGTGCCGTGCCCGGCCGAGACGCCGTAGACCGGCCCGTTGCCGTTGATCTGCGGGTTCCGCTTGTCGGTGGCGATCTCGTCGTGGATGAACGAGGTGTCCACGCCCCAGTCCCACAGGGTCACGACGACGTTCTGCTCGAGGCCGTCGGGCCGCGGGGGCGCGTCGGGGATCGCGCCGTTGGCGATGCGGTCGGTCCAGTCGGCGAACATCTGCAGCGCCGGCTCGCGGCCGAACCGGTTCATGGCGTTGCTCATCTGGTTGCCGCGCTGGCCGGTGGTGACCCGGTGGTCCCACGCCGCCACCGTCGAGTCGAACTCGTCCCGCTCCTGCACGACGCGGGTCGCGGTGTTGCCGAGCTGGTGGCAGAGCTGGCAACCCTGCTTCATGTTGTCGACCCAGTGCGACTGGGTGCGCATGGCGGGGTTGATGCCGTTGCCGCCGTTCCCGGTGCCCGGGAACTCGCTGGCCGCGGGCGGCTCGATGAGCGAGTACCAGTAGTTGCCGGGGTAGTACTGGGCGGCATCGCGCGGCGTCGGCGCGACGACGGCGACGAGCTGCACGTCCTCCTGGCCCGTCGAGAGGCGGACCTTCTCGGAGTCGACGAGGCCGTAGCCGCGCACCCAGACGTCGTAGGTGGCTTCCGGCATCTGCGGGAGCACGAAGTTGCCGTCGTCGTCGGTCACGACGATCTTGGCGAACTTGGTCTCGAGCTCGTCGGTCTCGGCGATGACCCAGACGCCGGCCTCGGCGCCGTTGGCGCTCGCCACGCTGCCGGCGATGACGCCGTCGGCCATGGTGGCCTGGCGCGCCCCGGCGGTGACGCTCCAGGTGGCGATTCCGGCCACCAGCAGCCCGCCGAGCGCCAGCGACACGGGCCTGCGGATATCGATGCGCATTCTCTCTACCTCCCTGCCGTAGCCTGCATCAAGGGTACGCGCAACGCACGCGTGCAAGCTAAAGGCACACGAGTGCAAAATGAGTTCAACACTCTACCCTGAGGTCGTGGAGAGGGTCAACGCCCCGGCTGCTTCGACCTGAACGCCTGCAGCGGAGGTTCCTTGCCGGGCCGGGCGGGCTTTCGGGTATGATCTCGGGCTGTCCCGCACGCCGGTGCCCGCCCTGCTAGACAGCTCACGCGCCGACTCCGGTGACAAGCAGGCGAAATGAAGGCGGGCCCTCGTGGTCCGTGACAGGCGATGACTCTGCACTCGATCACCGTCCGCCCGGCCGCCGTCGTGCTCGTGACCGCGTTCGCGATCTTCCTCGGGACCGGCGCACTGACCGTTTTCGTCGCCCAGGAGCCGGAGCCGGCCGGGGCGGAGCTCTCCCTGGAGGGGTCCGGCGAGGCGGGTGACGCGGCCGTAGCGCTGGACCCGGCGGCGCAGCCGATCGCGTTCAGCCACGCGCACCACGTCACCGAGATCGGCATCGACTGCCAGTTCTGCCACGCCTACGCGCGGCGGGGCCCGGTGGCGGGGATTCCGTCGGTGCAGCGATGCGCGGGGTGCCACCGGGCGGTCCTGAGCGAGGAGCCGGAGATTCTCAGGGTCCTCGAGTACTGGGAGAACGAGGAGCCCATCCCGTGGGTCCGGGTGCACGACCTGCCCGACCACGTGCGCTTCACCCACAAGGCGCACGTCCGGGCCGGGGTCGCCTGCGAGAGCTGCCACGGCGACGTCGCGCGGATGGAGGCGGCGGTGCAGGTGGAGAGCCTGAGCATGGGCTGGTGCGTGAGCTGTCACGAGGACCGGGGCGCCACCCGGGATTGCCTGGCATGTCATTACTGACGGTGCGCGTCGCCGGGACGAACGCCGGGGGGAACGGCCAGTGACTGATTCGTCGTCGCCGCTCGTCGATCGGGTCGGCCGCCGGACGTTCCTCAAGGTGCTGGGCAGCGCCGGGCCCGCGGCGGCGGCCGCCGCGTGCTCGCCGGTGCCGCCCGAGCGGATCATCCCGTTCGTGGTCCCCCCCGACGACGTGATTCCCGGCGTCGCCACCTGGTACGCCAGCGTCTGCGGGGAGTGCCCGGCCGGCTGCGGCATCCGCGTCCGAACGCGGGAGGGCCGGGCCGTCAAGGTCGAGGGCAACCCCGAGCACCCCGTCAACCGCGGCGGGCTCTGCGTCCGCGGTCAGGCCTCGCTGCAGGGGCTCTACAACCCCGACCGGATCACCGGACCCCAACGCCGCCGCGTGACCGATGCGGAGGCGGGGCGGAGCGTGCTCGAGCCGGTGGCCTGGGAAGAGGCGCAGCAGGCGCTCGTCGACCGGCTGCAGGCCCTCCATGAGGCGGGTCGGGGAGACCGGGTGGCGCTGATCACGCCGCCGCTGACGGGCACGCTGGGCGAGCTGGTCTCGAGCTGGTCGGCCGCCCTCGGGGCGCGCTGGGTCCGCTACGAGCCGTTCGGCTACGAGGCGATCCGCGCCGCCAACGATCGCGCCTTCGGGCGCGCGGAGATGCCCCACTACGACTTCGCCCGGGCCGAGATGGTGGTCTCGTTCGGGGCCGACTTCCTGGAGACCTTCGGCTCTCCCGTCGGGTTCGCCCGCGACCACGCCGGGCAGCGCCGGGTCCGGGACGGCCGCACGACCCGGTTCGTGCAGATCGAGCCCCGGCTCTCGATGACCGGGGCCGGCGCCGACGCCTGGCACGCCGTCGCTCCGCAGACCGAGGGGCTCGTGGCCGCGGCGATGGTGCAGGTCATCGTGAGCGAGCAGCGGGCGCAGGGCGTGCCGGCCGACGAGGCCGCCCGCATCGGCGAGTTGGTCGCGGGGGCGACGCCCGACGCCGTGAGCAGCGTCGCCGGCCTCTCGGCCGACCGCATCCGCGAGCTGGCGCGCGCCTTCTCGGACCCCGCCCTCGGCCCCGGCCGGACCCTCGCGGTGGGCGGCGGGGTGGGGGTGTCGGGCGCCAACGCGACGGCGGCCCAGGTTGCCGTCTCGCTCCTGAACCACGTCGCCGGCAACGTCGGATCGACGGTCGACTTCGGCGCCGCGGCCACCGTCGATCCGGCGACCTACGCCGAGATGCAGGGGCTGGCCGACGCGATGCGGGCGGGCGAGATCGAGCTGGCCATCGTCCACGACGTCAACCCGGTGTTCGCGATGCCGGCCGCGGCGGACTTCCGGCGGGCGCTGGCCGAGGTGCCGTTCGTGGCCGCCCTGTCGAGCCTGCCCGACGAGACCACGGCGGAGGCCGACCTGCTGCTGCCGGTGCACACCGCCCTCGAGTCGTGGGGCGACAGCAACCCCCGCCCCGGGGTCTGGGGCCTGATGCAGCCGACGATGCGGCCGGTGTTCGACACCCGCCACGTGGGCGACCTGCTCATCGAGGTGGCGCGCGCGCTCGGCGGCGACATGACCGGCTACCTGCCCCCCCGCGGCGACTTCTACCGCTACCTGCGCGACGCGTGGGAGGCGATGCAGCCCGTCCCCGAGCCCGCTGCACAGGCGTCGGCGGCCGACGCGGGCGCGCCGGCGGCCGACCCGCAGGCGCCGGCCGCCGATGAAGGCCCGCCCCCCGAGCCGCCCGACTTCGATACGTGGTGGGCGGACGCCCTCCGGCGCGGCGGCGTCACGCTTCCCGCCGCCCCCGTGGAGGTGTCGTTGCGTCCCGGCGTCCTTGACGCCGACCTCGCGGCCGAGCTCGGCGCCCCCGCGCCCCCGCGGCGGCTCAGCCTGGTCGCGTATCCGTCACTGCACTTCTTCGACGGCCGCGGCGCCAACCGCCCCTGGCTGCAGGAGATACCCGACCCCCTGCTCAAGACCACGTGGGGCACCGGCGTCGAGATGACCCCCGACACCGCCGAGGCCCTCGGGGCGGAGGAAGGCCAGCTCGTTACCGTGACGTCCGACCACGGTCAGGTCGACGCGAGCGTCATCGTCAACCCGCACCTCGCGGAGGGCGTCGTCGCCATCGCCATCGGCCAGGGGCACACCGACTTCGGGCGCTACGCGACGGGCCGCGGGGTCAGCCCGATGGCCCTGCTCGACCCCGCTCCGGAGGCGCCCTCGGGCGGCGTCCGCTGGGTCGGCGCCGGCGTCGACGTCACCCCGCGCGAGCTGTCGCGCCCCATTCCGCGGCTGCAGCGGAACTTCGACCAGGAGGGGCGGGGCCTCGCGCAGGCGGTGTCGCTGGCGGCGCTGGCAGCCGGCGAGGTCCACCCCGAAGAGCACCATTTCACCCTCTATCCCGAGCACGAGCACCCGGTGCACAGCTGGGGGATGGCCATCGACCTCGACGCCTGCAACGGCTGCAACGCGTGCGTGGCCGCCTGCTACGCCGAGAACAACGTGCCGGTGATGGGGGCCGACCGCATGCGCCGCGGGCGCACCATGTCGTGGCTGCGCATCGAGCGCTTCGACGAGCCGCGGGCCGGCGGGGACGGGGCCGACGTCCGCTTCCTCCCGATGCTCTGCCAGCACTGCGACCACGCGCCGTGCGAGAGCGTCTGCCCGGTGTACGCCACGTACCACACCGACGAGGGGCTGAACGCGCAGATCTACAACCGCTGCGTGGGCACCCGCTACTGCTCGAACAACTGCCCCTACAAGGTACGGCGCTTCAACTGGTTCATGCCCGAGTTCGAGGCCCCGCTCCAGTTGCAGCTCAACCCCGACGTCACCGCGCGCAGCGACGGGGTCATGGAGAAGTGCTCGTTCTGCGTCCAGCGGATACAGGACGGCAAGGAGCGGGCCCGCGACGAGGACCGCCCGGTGCGCGACGGCGACGTCTCGCCCGCGTGCGCCCAGAGCTGCCCGGCGCAGGCCATCGTCTTCGGCGACATGAACGACCCGGCGAGCCGCGTCTCGCAGCTCTCCGCCGACGCCCGTGCGTACCACGCCCTCGCCGTGTTCAACACCCGCCCCGCCGTCACCTACCTGAAGAAGGTGAGCCGCGACGGGTGACGCCCGCCATGAGCTTCGCGAAGATCAACGACGACATCCTGCGCACGCTCCGGCCCCCCGGGGTGCTGTACTACGTGGGGGTGGCGCTGGCCCTCTCGGCCCTCTCGGTCGGGGTCGCGGCGTTCCTGCACCAGGCGCAGACCGGCCTCGGGGTCGCCGGCTACGAGCATCCGATTCTCTGGGGCATCTACATCACCGACTTCGTGTTCTGGGTCGGCATCGCCCACTCCGGGACCCTCATCTCGGCCGTGCTGTTCCTGTTCCGGGCGAAGTGGCGGACGGCGGTGGCGCGGGCGTCGGAGGCGATGACGGTGTTCGCGGTGATGACGGCGGGGCTGTTCCCCATCATCCACATCGGCCGGCCGTGGTTCTTCTACTGGCTGATCCCGTATCCCAACGAACGCGAGCTGTGGGTGAACTTCCGCTCGCCGCTGATCTGGGACGTGTTCGCCATCACCACCTATCTCACGGTCAGCGCGATGTTCCTGTATCTGGGGCTGATGCCGGACATCGCCGCTGCCCGGGACAAGGTGAAGGACTGGCGGCGCCCGATCTACCGCTTCCTCTCGTTCGGCTGGCTCGGCACCGACCGGCAGTGGCGGCACTACACCGCCCTCTACGGCTTTTTCGCGGCCCTCGCCACGCCGCTCGTCATCTCGGTCCACAGCGTCGTGTCGTGGGACTTCGCGGTGTCCATCCTGCCCGGGTGGCACAGCACCATCTTCGCCCCCTACTTCGTGGCCGGGGCCATCTTCTCGGGCCTCGCGATGGTCATCACGCTGCTCGTGCCGATGCGGCGCATCTTCCGGCTCGAGAGCTACATCACCGTGCATCACTTCGAGAACCTCGCGAAGCTGATGCTGGCCACGTCGCTCATCGTCGGCTACGCGTACCTGACGGAGTTCTTCATCGCTTGGTACAGCGGCAGCCCGTTCGAGCAGGGCACGTTCTTCGACCGCATGTTCGGCCAGTACCGGGGCTACAGCTGGACGATGTTCGCCTGCAACGTCATCATCCCGCTGGCCCTCTTCTGGAAGGCGGTGAGGACCAACCTCGCGGTGCTCTTCGTCATCTCGATCTTCGTCAACGTCGGCATGTGGCTCGAGCGCTACGTCATCATCGTCACGTCGCTCTCGCACGACTTCGACCCCGCCAACTGGGCCGGGGTCTACCAGCCGACGTGGGTCGAGGCGGCGATCACGGTGGGGTCGTTCGGGCTCTTCTTCACGCTGTTCCTGCTCTTCGTGAAGAACTTCCCGGCGGTGTCGATCACCGAGATGAAGGAAACGATGGACCGGTCGGCCGAGGCCGACCCGGCCAGCGCCTGGCCCGAGCCGGTGTAGAACGCGGATGGCGACGCGCATGGAGATACTGGGCATCTTCGATCGGGGCAAGACGGCGGCGGCCGCGACGCGGGCGATCCTGGAGGGGGAGCTCGGTGAGGTGGTGTCCTACTCGCCGGTGCCCGACCACGCCCTCGACCAGGCCCTGCACGTCTCGGTGAGTCCGGTTCGGGTGTTCGTGCTCGTCGGGGGGCTGCTCGGCTGCTTCCTCGGCTTCGCATTCCCCATCTACACGGTGCTCGACTGGCCGATGGTCACCGGCGGCAAGCCCCTCATCTCGATTCCCCCGTTCGTGGTCATCGCCTTCGAGCTGACGATCCTGCTCGGCGCGATCGGGGGGATGATCGGCTTCCTGGCCCTGTCGGGACTGCCGCGCGTCTTCGGGCGCCCCGCCCCCGACCCCCGCTTCACCAACGACATGACCGGCATCGCGGTGACCTGCGCCGGCGACCGCGCGGCGGCGGTCCGCGCCTGTCTCGAGCGCCACGAGGCCGTGGAGATCCGAGGATGACCCTGTTTTCCGTCAGTCGATTCCGGACCCGGTTCCGGGGCGCGCGCGGCGCCCTGGCGGCCGTACTCGTCGCCGCCGCGGGTGCCGTCGCGCTGGCCCAGCCGGCCTTCATGCGCAACATGTACACCGGCCCGGTCGTGCTGCCCCAGGTCGATCCCCGGGTGCCGGTCGAGGACACCATCGCGGTGGACGGCGAGCGGCAGCGCGACCGCCTCGAGTCGCGCGACCTCCCCAACCCCGTGCCCGACACGCCGGCCGTCCTCGCGGAGGGCGAGTGGCTCTACGACGTGTACTGCGCGATGTGCCACGGCCCGGAGGGGCTCGGCGACGGGCAGATCGCGGGGCACTACCCGCGCATGCCGAGCCTCGCGGCGCGCCACGTGCAGAACAACTACACCGACGGCTGGATCTTCAGCATCATCGGCGACGGCGGGTTCAGGATGCCCCCGTTCGCCCATTCCATGAGCGCCGACGAGCGCTGGGCCCTGGTGCGCTACGTCAAGACGTTCACGCAGCCGGACGCGCCGTAGGACCGTGTTCGGGAACTCCGCCTCAACGCCGTCGGCCGCGAGGCCGGCCCGGGCACGCGGGAGGCACGAGACGAGAACCGCGTCGAGCACGCTGCGAACCGTGGATTCAGGACACCGGAAATGATCGCGGTCGGAACTCCCCTCGTCACGGACGGCGCCCGGCGCCTCTGCACGATCGCCGCGGCGCTCGGCGCCCTCGCGTTCCTGCAGGCGCTGTTCCTCGGCGACCCCGTTCGCGCGTGGCAGTCGCTGCTCGTCAGCTTCCTCGTCTTCGGCGGGCTCGCCCAGGCCGGGGTGGTGGTCTCGGCCATCATGCAGGTGACCTCGTCGCGCTGGGGCCGGGCCCTCAAGCGGATGGCCGAGGCCACCGCCGCGTTCCTGCCCGTCGCGTTCGGGCTGCTCCTGATCCTGCTCGTCGGGGTCGAGGGCTGGGCGCCCTGGGTGCACGAGCCGGTCGAGGCCAAGGCCGCGTGGCTCAACGTCCCGTTCTTCGTGAGCCGGCAGCTCGGCGCCTTCCTGCTCCTGACCGGCCTCAGCCTCTACTACGTCTACCGATCCCTGCGGGCCGACGTCGGGCTGCTCCATCAGTCCGGCCAGCACCCCGCCACCGGTTTCACCCGCCGCCTCATCGCGGGGTGGCGCGGCATCCACCACGAGCGCGACGCCGCGCAGCGGGCGCAGAGCCGCCTCGCCCCGGCCGTGCTCATCGCCTACGGCTGGGTGTTCACGCTCGTCGGGTTCGACTTCTTCATGTCGCTCGACCCGCACTGGTTCTCGACCCTCGCGGGCGGCTACTACTTCATCGGCAACCTGTTCCTGGGGCTGGCGTTCCTGTCCGTGGTCGCGGTGTGGGCGCGGAAGCGGCTGAACCTGACCGAGTACATCGGGCCCCATCAGCTTCACGACATCGGCAAGCTGCTGTTCGGGTTCTGCATCCTGTGGGCGTACATGTTCTGGTCGCAGTACCTGGTGATCTGGTACGGCGACCTCGCCGAGGAGACCGAGTTCATCTACCACCGCATGCACGGGGCGTGGGCGCCGGTGGCGTGGACGGTGTTCGCGATGGCGTTCGTCGTCCCGTTCGTGGTGCTCCTGAGCCGGGCCGTGAAGACGAGCCCGCGCGGGCTGACCGCGATCGCATTGGTGGCGTTCGCGGGCATGTGCCTCGAGCGCTTCCTGCTCGTCTCGCCGTCGCTGTGGCATGGCGAGGGGGTGCCCCTGGGCCTCGTCGAGTTGCTCGTCGGGGCCGGGGTGGCGGCGTTGTTCTTCCGGTCGTACACGGGGTTCCTCGAGACGTTCCCGGTGCTGCCGCTGGCCGACCCCCGTCTCGAGCCGGCGTCGGCCCATCCCCACGCCCACGACCTGCACGGGGAGTGAGGCGGAGCGCCATGTCTCGAATTGCCGCCGTGGACGGAGTCGATGCGGGCAACGTGCGAGAGCGGATGTTGCGCGAATCGCGCCAGGCGGGTGGGTTTCCTGCAGCCAGGTGCGAGCTCTCATGAGGTCATGAACGTCGCAGGGACTTGAGCACACGCGCATCCGCCGATGGCCAGGCAACCCCACCAGTACATCGCCGAACCGGATCGGGGCGCGGCGCCGCTGTCGGAGGAGTGGCGGGTGCGGCGGCGGTTCCGGCGCCGCCTGCGGCTGCTCGGCATCCCCGCCGACCTAACCGGCTGGAGCGTCCTCGACATCGGGGCGTGGCACGGCTACTTCTCGTTCGAGTGCGAGCGGCGGGGGGCCGACCGGGTGCTCGCGGTCGACCGGTTCGCCTGGGACCGCTACGGCATGGACGAGTTCCTCGCGGCCCGCGAGCGCCTCGGGTCGCGGGTCGAGTACGAGCGCCTGGACGTCCACGACCTCGACGCCGAGCGCCTCGGCCAGTTCGATCTGGTCCTGCTGCTCGGCGTGTTCTACCATTTGCGCAACCCGCTGGCGGCGTTGGAGCGCATCGCCCGCGTGACGCGGCGGCTGCTGATCTGCGAGACGCACGTCCTGCTGCCGTTCATCCACGAGCGGTACCCGCTGGTGCCGTTCTTTCCGGGGGACGACCGGGTCGACGAGCAGACCCATGACCTGTGCGGCATCCCCACGATGACCGCGCTCACGGAGATGCTGCGTTCCGCCGGGTTCGAGTCGGCGGAAGTCGTCTACCGGCCGTCGTTCCGCTACTGGAAGAAGCTGCTGGCCCTCGTGACGACCCGCCCGCAGTCGGGTCGCGGCATCGTCCACGCGAGACCCGGGCCGATCGGATCACCATCCACGATCTCGACCGAATCACCGTCCACCGTCTGAAGGAGACAGTCAGCAATGAGCATCGCGGTCATCGGAATGGGGACCATGGGTGCCCCGATGGCGAGGAACCTGTTGAAGGCCGGCCACAGCGTGGTGGTGCACAACCGGACGCGCGAGCGCGAGGAGCCGCTCGCGGCCGAGGGCGCGAGCCGCGCCGCGAGCCCCGCCGAGGCCGCCGGCAACGCCGACATCGTGCTGAGCTGCGTCTCGGACACGCCGGACGTCGAGCGCGTGCTGCTCGACCCCGAGATCGGCGCCATCAACGGCCTGCGCTCGGGCGGGCTGGTCATCGACTGCTCGTCCATCGCCCCCGCCGCCACCCGCGACATCGCCGCCCGGTTCCGCGAGAAAGGCATCGGCTACGTCGACGCGCCGGTCTCCGGCGGCTCGGAGGGCGCCATCAAGGGCACCCTCGCCATCATGTGCGGCGGCACCGAGGCCGACTTCGAGCGCGCCAGGCCGGTGCTCGAGGTGCTCGGGGCCAGAATCACCCGCATCGGCGACGTCGGGGCGGGGCAGATCGCCAAGGTCGCCAACCAGGTCGTCATCGCCGGCACCTTCCTCGCCCTCGGCGAGGCCCTGACCCTCGCCCACCGCGCCGGGGCCGATCCGGAGAAGGTCGTCGAGGCCATCGGCGGCGGCGTGGCCGGCTCCTGGATCCTCCAGAACCGGTCGGGGAACATGCTGAACGACACCTACCCCCTCGGCTTCCGGACCCGCCTGCACCGCAAGGACCTCGGCATCGCCCTCGAGACCGCCCGCACGTTCGAGGTGCCGGTGCACGTCGCCAGCCTCGTCGCCACCCTCGAGGACGGCCTCATCGCCCAGGGTTACGGGGACGAGGACATGTCGAACCTGGCGCGCTGCGTGCGCAAGGGGGCGGGGGTCCCCGACGGTCCGATGAAGGGGTAGGGGCTGGCGCGGACTCTTGCCGCGCGCCGGCAGGCTTGGCTGGGCGGCGCCGTCGCAAGGTGCGATGGAGCCGCCCGCGACGACAGGCGGACCGACATGAGCAGAAAGGTCTATCCCGGCTCCAAGGAGGCCCTCGACGGGCTGCTCCGCGACGGCATGACGCTGATGGTCGGCGGGTTCGGGCTGTGCGGCGTGCCCCAGAGCCTGGTCTTCGCGCTGCGCGACTCGGGCGTCAAGCACCTGACGTGCATCAGCAACAACGCCGGCGTCGACGGGGCGGGGCTCGGCCTGCTGCTCGAGACCCGCCAGATCGACAAGATGATCGCAAGCTACGTCGGCGAGAACAAGCTCTTCGAGCGGCAGTTCCTCGACGGCATCCTCGAGGTCGAGCTGAACCCCCAGGGCACCATGGCCGAGCGCATGCGGGCCGGCGGGGCCGGCATCGCCGCCTTCTTCACCCCCACCGGCTACGGCACCCCCCTGACCGAGGGCAAGGAGACCCGCCAATTCGACGGCCGCTGGTACGTGCTCGAGACCGCCCTCCACGCCGACGTCTCCCTCGTCAAGGCGTGGAAGGCCGACGAGGAGGGCAACCTCGTCTACCGGATGACCGCCCGCAACTTCAACCCCCCGATGGCCGAGGCGGGGAAGGTCACGGTGGCCGAGGTCGAGGAGATCGTCCCCGCCGGCGCCATCGACCCCCACATGGTCCACACCCCCGGCATCTACGTCGACCGCGTGGTGGTCGGCGAGCACCAGGAGAAGGTCATCGAGCGTCGCAAGACGCGTCCGACGGGGTGAGGGTCCGGACGGCTCAGGGCCACAGATCGCCGAGGCTGAAGGTGATCGCCTCGAAGGGACGGATACGGACCGGGGCGTCGTCCTTCGCGGTGGCGATCAACACCCACTCCCCGTTGCGCAACTCGAATGCCTCCAGGGTGCGGTCCACCGGCTCGACGAGCCACAGATGCCCGACCCCCTCACGCGCGTAGACCGGGCGCTTGCCGTGCAGGTCGAGCCTGCGGGTCGAGGGCGAGAGCACCTCGCATACCCAGTCGGGCGCCAGGGTGCAGTACGCGGCATCGGGAAAGTCGGGCATGCGCTCCCGGCGCCAGCCGGCGAGATCGGGGACGAGGATGTCGTCGCCCAGGTGCAGCTCCGGTTCGTCGATGATCCACCAGCCGCCCGGGCCACCGGCATCGTGGTCGAAGGGGCCGCCGATCTTGACGCCCAGGGACGAGCTGGCGCGCGCGTGGCGCATGGCCGGCCGCGGGTTGGTATAGAGCACGCCGTCGACGATCTCGGCGACGCGATGGGGCGGGGCGTCGAGCACGTCCTGGTAGCCGGCCCGCGGCCGCGGGCCGGAATCGCGCCGCCGTGCTGCGGTGCTCATCGCGCCTCGTCACCCCCGCGCACCATTGTACCGGCGCCATCGGGGCTACCGTAGGTTGGCGAGTCGGAGTGGTTCGGTCGGCTCAGGGCCAGAGATCACCGAGGCTGAAGCTGACCGCCTCGAAGGGGCGGATGCGGACCGGGTCGTCGTCCTCAGCGGTCGCGATCAGCACCCATTCGCCCTCACGCAGCTCGAACGCTTCCAGGGTGCGGTCGACCGGGTCGACGAGCCACAGATGCGCCACCCCTTCCCGCGCGTAGATCGGGCGCTTGCCGTGCAGGTCGATCTTGCGGGTCGACGCCGAGAGTACTTCGCACACCCAGTCCGGCGGCAGCGTGAAGTACGCCACGTCGGGGTACTCCGGCATCCGCTCCCGGCGCCAGCCCGCCAGGTCGGGCACGAGGATGTCCTCGCCCGGGTGAAGCTCGGGCTCGTCGATGATCCACCAGCCGCCGGGGCCGCCGCGGCCGAACTGGAAAGGGCCGGAGAGATCCGACCCCAGAGACGAGGTCGCGAGCGCGTGGGGTGAGGCCGGCCGCGGCTGCGTGTAGAGCACGCCGTCGATGATCTCCGCGACCCGGTGTGGCGGCGCGTCGAGGACGTCCTGGTACGTGGCCCGCGGCCGCGGGCTGCTTGGTCGTGCTGCCGTGCTCATCGCCCCTCGTCACCCCCGCGGACCATTGTAGCGGTAGGTGCCGCGGCGGCGAGCGGCGTGGAACGACAACCCGGCTGACGAGGAGCGCTTCGACGCCCTCTCGATGCTCAGGCGGCGCCACCACCGCGTTCCCGCGTACGTGGAGGGCCTCGGCGTTCTCTCGATGCTCAGACGGCGCCGGCGTCGCGCGGCATGACGCGGTAGACGAGGGGCGGATCGCCCTGCGCGGCCTCCTCGAGGGCCGCCGCCACCAGGTGGTGGTGGGGCGAGAGCTCGCAGATGGGGTCGGTGGCGGTGACGTCGCCGGTCATCAGGAACGCCTGGCAGCGGCAGCCGCCGAAGTCGATCTCGCGGCGGTCGCAGCTTCGGCAGGGCTCGGGCATCCAGTCGGTGCCGCGGAAGCGCTGGAAGATCGGCGCGCGCTCCCAGATCTCCTCGAGCGAGTGGTCGCGCACGTTGGGGAACTCCAGCCCCGGAATCTCGCGGGCGGTCTGGCACGGCAGGACGTAGCCGTCGGGGGCCACGCTCATCGACACCATGCCCCAACCCTGGAGGCAGGCCTTCGGGTAGCGCTCGAAGTAGTAGTCGGGGAGGACGTGCTGGATGTCGAGCCCGTCGGTCCCGGCCGCGCGCACCCGCTCGACCTCGGCGTGGGCGCGGTCGAGCTGCTCGCGCGTAGGCATCAGCGCCGCCCGGTTCTTGAACGCCCAGCCGGTGTACTGGGTGTGCGCCAGCTCGAGGCGGTCGACCCGCCACTCCTGCGCGAGGGCGATGACCTCGGCGATGCGGTCGAGGTTCTGCCGGTGGAGCACCACGTTGAGGGTCACCGGGAACCCGAGCCGCTTGGCCCCGAGGACGGCCTCGCGCTTGCGGTCGAACGACGTCGCGCCCGCGAGGCGGTCGTTCGACTCGGGCAGGGTGTCTAGCACGCTCACCTGGAAGTGGTCGAGCCCGGCCTCGCGCAACTGCTCGAGCCGGTCGCCGTCGACCACCGTGGCCCCGGTGCTCATGTTCGAGTAGAGCCCCGCCCCGGCGGCGGCGCGGACCAGATCGAGGATGTCGCGGCGCACCAGCGGCTCGCCCCCCGACAGGTGGAGCTGGACGACGCCGAGGTCGGCCGCCTGGTTGAACACGCGGACCCACGTCTCGGTGTCGAGCTCGTCGCGGTACTTGTTCAGCTCGAGGGGGTTGCTGCAGTACGGGCACTGCAGCGGGCACCGGTAGGTGACCTCCGCGAGCAGGGCGAGCGGACGGGGCAGGGGGTTGTCAGTCACGCGCGGCTCCCTCGCGTACCAGCCCCCGCTGCGCCAGGTGGCCGAGGAACTCGTGGACGTCGCCGGCGGGCTCGGCGCCGGGGAACTGCTCCTTCAGCGCGGCGATCAGCTCGTCGGTGGTCCGGCCGTCGCAGAGCTGCACTATGGCTTTCCCCGGCTCGTTCAGGACGATCATCCCCTCGGGGAACACGAGCTGGTGCTGGCTGCGCACCTTGTCCCAGCGGTACCGGGTGCCGGGGGCGAGAACGGGGGTGGTGATCGGCTGCGACATGACTTCGTGTGGCGGCGAACGCCGCAGTGATGATACAACGAACGCCGCCACGGGCTTCCGGAGCCGTCACCACAGTTCGGGAGGCACAGCGCTCGTGCTCACCAGACAACGGGACAGTCGAATGCAGATACACGTGCTGGGATCGGCCGCGGGGGGAGGGTTCCCCCAGTGGAACTGCAACTGCCGCAACTGCCGGCGGCTCCGCGAGGGCACCCTCAAGGGGCGGGCCCGCACCCAGTCGTCGATCACCGTGAGCGGCAACGGGGTCGACTGGGTGCTCTTCAACGCGTCGCCCGACATCCGGCAGCAGCTCGCCTCGTTCCCGCCGTTGCAGCCGGGGCGCGCGGTCCGCGACACCGGCATCTGCGCCATCCTCGTCGTCGATTCGCAGGTCGATCACACGACCGGGCTCGTGGTGCTGCGCGAGCACACCGAGCCGTGGGACATCTACTGCACCCGGGTGGTCTACGACGACCTCACCACCGGCTACCCGCTGCTGAACGTCCTGTCCCACTTCAAGGGCGTCAACTGGCACGAGGTGGGGCTCGACGAGGTCCCCTTCGCCATCCCCAGGGCGGACGACCTGCTCTTCACCGCGGTGCCGCTGAAGAGCGAGGCGCCGCCCTACTCGCCCCACCGGCACAACCCCCTTCCGGGCAACAACATCGGGGTCCGGGTGGTGGACACCGGCACCGGTCGGAACCTGTTCTACGCGCCGGGCCTGGGCGAGATCGAGCCGCACGTGCGGCGCTACATGGAGGAGGCCGACTGCCTGCTCGTCGACGGCACGGTCTGGACCGACAACGAGCTGGCGTGCGAGGGCATCAGCGACAAGCGGGCGCAGGACATGGGCCACCTGAACCAGTCGGGGGAGGGCGGCATGGTCGAGACCCTGGTGTCGCTGGACTGCCCGCGCAAGATCGTCATCCACATCAACAACACCAACCCGATACTCGACGAGGAGTCGGACGAGCACGCGGCCCTCGTCGAGGCGGGCATCGAGATCGCGTACGATGGCATGGACATCACGCTGTAGGGGTTTCGAGGTCCCGGCAAGGTGACTGCGTCAGCGTTCTGTTGAACGACCGGGAGGTGACGAATGGCAGCGAGCAACCTCGTGCGGGGGCTGGTGACGACCCTCGCGGCGACCGCTCTCGGCGCGGCGGGCGTCGGCGGGGCCGAGGGGCAGGGTCGGACGACGCGCGGGGCGGCGCCGCCCGACATCACCGCGGGCGGCCAGACCAACTGGACGAGCCACAACCTCGACCTCGCCAACAGCCGCTACTCGCAGCTCGACGAGATCGATGCCGGGAACGTCGGGCAACTGACCGAGCTCTGGTCGGTGGCGGTGCCGGCCGGGGTCAACGTCGGCCAGGTGACGCCGCTCGTCGTCGACGGCCTGATGTACTTCCACGCCGGCGCGAGCGTCGTGGCCGTCGACGCGACGACCGGCGAGTCGGTGTGGACGCTCGAGCTCGACGAGGCCCGCCAGAGCCGCTCCCGCGGGCCGACCTGGGCCGAGGGAAAGATCTACGCCTACACCGGGCCGAACCTCGTGGCGGCCGACGCCCGCACCGGCGAGCTCGTCGAGTCGTACGGCGACGGCGGGGTGCTCCCGGTCGTCGCCCTCGCCCTGCAGACCAAGTACCCCGACGCCTATCCGCCGGATCTCGATCCCCACAACATCGGCTACCGCATCACGAGTGCGCCCGCCTACCACGACGGGACGCTGTACCTGGGCACCTCGAACTCCGAGAACCACATCCCCGGCGGCCTCGTCATCGCCACAGACGCCGAGACCGGGGCCATCCGGTGGGTGTTCAACACCATCCCCCAGCGCCCCCAGGACGACGGCTGGGAGATCACGCGCGACACGTGGGGCGACGGCCAGATGGCCGGCGGCGGGGTGTGGACCCAGCCGGCCATCGACCTCGATCTGGGCCTCGTCTACTTCAACACCGGCAACCCGTCGCCCGACTACGACGGCTCGGCCCGCCCCGGGGCCAACCTGTTCACCAACGCCACCGTCGCCCTCGACCTCGAGACGGGGGCGCTGCGCTGGTACTACCAGGCCATCCACCACGACCTGTGGGACTGGGACCACGTCACCGGGCCGGTGCTCTTCGACGTGACCCGGAACGGCGAGACCGTCAAGGGTGTCGGCGCCGCCGGCAAGAACTGCCTGCTCTATCTCTGGCACCGCGAGACCGGCGTGCCCATCAACCCGATGGTGGAGACGGCGGTCCCCACCGAGACCGACGTGCCGGGCGAGGTGGTCTACCCGACCCAGCCGATTCCCCACAACGCCCGGGGCATTCCGATGACCCCGTTCTGCGCGACGTTCGTGCACCTCGACGACCCCGAGCTGCAGGCGCAGACCCGGCAGATCTACACGCCCTACTCCATCAACGAGCACCTCATCGTGGCCCACGGCGGCTCGAGCTTCGGCTCGCCGGCGTTCAGCCCGCGCACCGGCCTGCTCTACGTCACCGGCAAGAACGCCGCCGTCTCGATGATCGTCAGGCCGCTGGGCGACAGCCTCCGGCCGGGGCCGCACGGGCTCGGCCACAGCGGCAACTTCGAGGAGATCAGCCGCGTGCCCGCCTTCACGCCGACCACCACCCTGACCGCCTACGAGCCGGCGAGCGGCGAGGAGGCGTGGCAGCAGGTGTTCCCCGCCCTCACCCACATCGGGGCGAGCGGCAACCTCGCGACGGCCGGCGACCTCGTGTTCCAGGGGGCCGACGACGGCGCGTTCTACGCGTTCCACGCCGGCACCGGAGAGGAGCTGTTCCGGTACGACGCGCCCCGGCCCATCCGGTCGAGCCCGATGACCTACGCGGTGAACGGGAGGCAGTACGTGACGGTGATCGCGACCGATACCATCATCACGTTCGCGCTGTCGCCGGGGTCTGCGCCGTAGAGGGTTACGCCAGCAGGCGATCTCTCAAGAAGCCGACGACCCGCCGGATCACGGCCCGCGACGCGTCGCTGTCCTCCAGCACGTCGAAGGCGTGCGGTCCCGTCGGGTGCTCGACGATGTCCACATCGAGTGCGCGTGATTCGGCATACCGCGTGAACCGGTCGATGGACGCGTTCACGCCGGGCGTGGCGTCGGCGCCCGCACGGGCGACGAGCAGGGGCACGCCGGACGGAATGTCGTCGGCCGCCACGTCCGGAACGACGAACTTGAACCGCCGGCCCAGCGCCGCGACCTCGGTCGAGCCCCCGACGTCGAGCATGTAGCCGTAGCACAGGGCGGCGCACCGGATCGCGGAATTCGGCGTCCCGCCGAGCACGGCCAGGGCGTTGGGGGCATGGCCCGAGCACGCCCACAGGCCGAAGCGCCCGGAGTCGATGCCCAGCTCGTCCGCGTGACCGCGGAGGTACGCAAGGACGGCGGGGGCGTCCGCGGCCGGATCGGCGTTGGAGTAGGTCACCGCCGCGAGGCCGGACGCGGCCAGGAGCCGTGCCCAGGAGCTGAACGGGGCGGTGTCCTTGAAGGCGCACCCGGCGATGGTCCTGAAGCCGGGGTCGGCGAAGCCGGTCACGAGGACGACGGCGGGAAGCGAGCCCCGCGCATCTGGCGGCCTATAGAGGTCGAAGAGGCGGCCGGCGCCGCCCCAGGGCCGGTCGCGGGTCACGTCCACGGCCTGGGCGCCGGGCGCGCGCAGCACGACGGAGCTGGCGAACGGATTCGGTGTCGGAGAATCGGGCATGTACAAAAAAACGCGCGTGCGCGGCAGAGCCGCACACGCGCGAGCAGAACCGGGGAACACGACATCCCTGGCTCGAAACCAGAGCCCGTATACCCCAAGACGCGAACGGGAGCGCCCTGTGGGGCGCTCCGGCCCGGTCTAGCGAGCGGTGACGTAGAGAGTCACTTCCATGTTGAGGGCGATCTCTCTGATCTCGGGCTTCGTCCAGGTCATGTTCTCGCTCCTTCTGTCGAAAAAGGTCAACCGGAAAGCCCGACTATACACAGCCCGACGGGGCTGCGCAAGAAAAAAATGCGGGGGCCGCCCGGAGACAGCCCCGGGCGGATCGTGCTAGCCTGACGCCACCAGCGGAAACCCGGGAGGCCGAGCAGGTGAGCGACGTGGAGCGAGCGCCGTGGTCGCGCGAGGAGTTCGAGCAGAAGCTGCGCGCGAAGGAGAAGTACTATCACGTGAACCACGAGTTCCACGTCCGGATGCACGCCGGCGAGCTCGACCGGCCGGCTATCCAGGGGTGGGTGGCGAACCGCTTCTACTACCAGGTCTCGATTCCCGTCAAGGACGCGGCGCTGATGTCGAACTGCCCGGACCGCGAGGTCCGGCGCGAGTGGGTCAAGCGCATCGTCGACCACGACGGGACCGGCGGCGCCGAGGGCGGCATCGAGGCGTGGCTGGAGCTCGGCGAGGCGGTCGGTCTTTCGCGCGACGACCTGTGGGCCCAGAAGCACCTGCTGCCGGGGGTGAAGTTCGCCATCGACGCCTACGTGGACTTCGCGCGGCGGCAGCCGTGGCAGGTCGGGGCGGGGTCGTCGCTGACCGAGCTCTTCGCCCCGAAGATCCACCAGCGGAGGCTCGACAACTGGCCGCAGCACTACCCGTGGATCTCCGAGCAGGGTTACAACTACTTCCGCAAGCGGCTCTCCGAGGCCCGACGCGACGTCGTGCACGGCCTGAACATCACCCTCGACTACTGCCGGACCCGCGAGCAGCAGGAGGCGATGCTCGACGTGCTGCAGTTCAAGCTCGACGTGCTGTGGACCATGCTGGACTGCATGTGGATGGCCTACGTCGAGCACCGGCCGCCCTACCACAACGTCGAGTGACGCGATTGGAACCAGCCGACGGCGTCCTGCCGCTCTCGCTGATCGTCCTCACGAGGAACGAGGAGGCGGCCATCGGCCGCTGCCTCGACAGCGTCCCCTTCGCGGCCGAGAAGATCGTCATCGACTCGGGCAGCACCGACCGAACGGCAGAGGTGGCGGCGGCGCACGGCGCGACCGTGATCGACCGCGAGTGGCTGGGCTTCGGGCCCATGCGGCAGCGGGCCGAGGAGGACGCCGCGCATGAATGGGTCCTGATGCTCGACGCCGACGAGTGGATGAGCGACGAGCTGCAGCGGCAGTGCCGCGACGAGCTGCCGGGGTTGCTGGAGCGGGCCGACGCGGTGCAGCTCTCGCGCCGCACCCGCTACTGCGGCCGGACGATGAACCACTACCGCCCGTTCGCGCGCGACCACATCTGGCGCTGCTACCGGAAGGGCCGCGCCGCCTGGACCTCCGACCAGGTGCACGAGCGCCTGCGGCCGGCCCCGGGCTGCCGCACCCACCGCCTGACCGCCCCCCTCGTCCACGACAGCTACGCCAGCGTCGCCCATCATCAGGAGAAGGCCTGCCGCTATATCGACCTGTGGGCCCGGCAGGCGTTCGAGCGGGGGAGGAAGCCGAGGCTGCTGGGGACGTTCCTGTCGCTGCCCGCCTACCTGGTCCGCGACCTCGTGCTCCGCCGGGGCGTCCTCGACGGCTGGCCGGGCGTCATCGCGGCCTGGATCACCGTCCACAGCACGGTGATGAAGCGCCTGCGGCTCTACGAGCTCTACCGGGACGCGGGCCGTTCATGACCACGGTCTCCGTCGTCGTCGCCACCTACAACTGGCCGGCCGCCCTCGACGCCTGCCTCCACGCCCTGCGCCGGCAGACCGAGGTCCCGCTGGAGATCATCGTCGCCGACGACGGCAGCGGGCCCGACACCCGCGCCGTCGTCGAGCGGCACCAGGCGGCCGGGCCGTGCCCGCTGCGCCACACCTGGCACCCCGACGAGGGGTTCCGGCTGGGCGGCATCCGCAACAAGGCGATGGCCCGGGCCGCCGGCGACTACGTCGTGAGCCTCGACGGCGACATGGTGTGCCACCCGCGTTGCGTCGAGGACCACGGCCGCCTGCGCGATGCGGGCTGCTTCTGCCAGGGGTCGCGCATTCCCCTGGGGCCGCGGGCGAGCGCGGCCATGACCGCGCGGCCCGGCTGGTGGCCCTCGGTGTTCAGCCGCGGCGTCCGGCGCCGGGCGAGGTTCGCGCGCCTGCCGGCCGCGGCGGCACGGCTGATCAACCCCCCGCACCGCGACCCGATGACGGTGCGCGGCTGCCACCAGGGCTTCTGGCGCCGGGACCTGCTGGCCGTCAACGGCTTCAACGAGGCGATGTGGGGCTGGGGGCGCGAGGACAACGAGCTGGCGGTGCGGCTCGGCAACCACGGGCGCCTGCGCCGCAACCTGCGGGGGGTGGCCCTGGCCTGCCATCTTCACCACGGCGAGGGGGACCGGAGCCGGGTCGGCGAGAACGAGCGCATCCTGCGCGAGACCATCGACGCCGGCCGGGTGCGGTGCGAGCGCGGCATCGACCAGTGGGTGGGCGACCCCGAGGCCTGGGACTACCGCGCCCAGCATCCGGGCGGATGATGTGTCAGGTCCGGTGCCGCTGCTTCCAGCGCCCTGACCGGAAAAGCCGTTGCATCAGGAAGAACTGGACGAGGGGCGCCGCTACCCACGCCAGCAGCGGCCCCTCCGGCTCCCAGCCGAACGCCACCACCGCTGCGAACGTCAGCGACAGCAGCAGCCCCCACTGCGTGATCATCGTGTAGGTCAGGATCGGTTTGGTGTCCCCGGCCCCGGTCAGCGCGCCCTGGACGCAGATGCTCACCGAGCTGAAGAACTGCGCCACCGCGAACCACCGCAGCACCGTCGCGGCCAGCGGCACGACCTCGGGGTCGGCGATGAACAGGGCCGCGAGGGGCCGCGCGAACGCGAACGTCAGGGCCACCACCCCGGCCATGATCAGCGACAGGAGCCGCACGCTGCGGCGGCCCAGCGCCTCGGCCCGGTCGAGTTGCCCGGCCCCGATGGCCTGGCCCACGAGGGTGGTGGTGGCGATCTGGAACGCCAGGGCCGGCAGCACGCTGACCAGCCGCACCTGCATCCCGATGCCGGCCGCCGCGTGCATCGACGCCCCGAGGGCGCCGGCCCCCAGCAGGCCCAGGTACACGACCCGGGCGCCGTTGCGCGCGACGCTGGACAGGGCGGGCGGCATCCCGATGCTCAGCATGCGCCGGATCAGCGGCCAGTCCAGACCCAGCAACGGCCGGAAGCGGACCCGGCCGTGCCGCGTGCCGCGGGTCAGGAGGACCAGATAGAGGCCGGCGCCGATGGCCCGCGCCATGACCGTCCCCACCGCCGCGCCGGCGACTCCCATCGGCGCCCAGGGCCCGGCCCCGAAGATGAACATGTAGTTCAGGGCGACGTTCAGCACCGCGACGGCGCTGGCGAGCTTGAGCGGCGTCATCGCGTCGCCGCTGCCGCGGAAGATCGCGGCGGGGATGACCGTGCCCCACAGGAACACCGTCCCGAGGAAGTAGATGTGCAGGTAGGGGACCGCGTGGGCGAGGGCCGTCTCGTCGGCCTGCATCGCGACGAGGAGGGGTCGGCTCAGCAGGTAGCCCGCCAGCGTGATGGGAGGGCCCAGCACCAGCACGAGGCGCGTGCCCTGGTGCATCACGCCCTCGACCTGCCGCCGGTCGCCGGCCCCCGCGCCTTGGCTGACGAGGGCGATGACCCCGGTGGCGACGGCCAGCGCCGACGCCTCGACGAGGAACGCGATCTGGCGGGTCAGCCCGATCGCCGCCGTCGCCTCGAACCCGAGCCCCCGCACCATCAGCAGGTCGGCCACCCCGAGGCTCAGCTCGAGCACGTTGTAGAGCAGCGTCGGCCACGCGAGGGCCCAGATGCGGCGGTACATGGCCGACTCGGGGGCGGCGGGGGGAGCGGGACCCGGACGGTCAGGCGACACGGTTCTCCTTCATGCGGTCATCGCCCGCTCCGACGGGCTCCGTCGTGCCCATTGAGGTCTGGCAACAGAGCGAACGGCAGATCCTACTCCACCCGGTTCGGCACATAATCTCAACGCTTCTTCTCCATGACCGCCGCCAAGCCTGCGCCTGCGTCTCCCCACTCTCCGCCGTCGGCGCTGGCGCGCGCGGCGGCAGACCGCACGGTCACCAACTACTTCGACGCCGTCGTCGACACCCTGGCCGACCTGGTGGCTTTCCGCACCGTTATCGAGAACGGGGTGCCCAACGCCCGGAATCCCGAGTTCGTCCGGCTCAAGGCCTATCTGGCCGACGCCGCGGCCCGCCTGGGGCTCGACTTCGAGGACCACGGGGCGGCCCTGGTGCTGGGGCTCGGCCGGTCGACTGACCGCCTCGGCCTGCTGACGCACGCGGACGTGCGGCCGGCCGACGCGGCGGCCTGGCAGACCGATCCGTTCACCCTCGACCGCGATGCCGAGCCCGGGCGTCTGCTCGGCCGCGGGGTCGAGGACGACAAGGCGGCCGTCGCCGCGGCGCTCTACGCCCTGAAGGCGCTGCGGGACGAGGGCCTGCCGGCTCGCCGCCGGGTCGAGCTGATCGTCTCGCTGCACGAGGAGTCCGACTGGACCCCGTTCCGCGAGTTCCTCGCCGGCTGGACGCCGCCGCCGCTCAACATCGCGCTCGACGCCCTCTACCCGGTGGTAACCGGCGAGTTCGGCGCCGGCGCGATCCGCGTCACCCTGCGCGACGGCGGGCCGTCCGCCTCTCCGAGAGAGCCGCGGCTCGTGTCGTTCACCGGCGGCGGCTATCTCTCGCAGGTACCCGGTTCTGCCGAGGCGGTCGTCGCCGGCGCCGACGAGACCCTCGCGGCCGCCCTCGCTCGGGACGCGGCCGAGGCCGGGGCTGGCTGGTTCGAGGTCGATCGGGGCGTCGCCGCCGGGGGGACGGATGCGGAAGGCGACACCGTCCGCATCCGTTCCCGCGGCGTCGCCGCCCACTCGTCCGCGCCGTGGACGGGCCGCAACGCCATCATCCAGCTCGCCGCTCTTCTCGGCCGCCACCCGTGGCCGCCGACGGCGGCCTGCACGATGGTGCGCTTCGTCAACGACATGGTCGGCGCTGGGCACCACGCCGAGCGCTTCGGCGACCTCGCCTACGCCCACGAGGTCATGGGCCGGCTCACGCTGACGCTCGCGACGGTGACCCCGGCCGACGGCGGTGGGCTGGTCGCGGCCATCAATATCCGCCGCCCCGCCGGCCGGACGGGGCCGGAGGTGGAGCAGACCATCCGAGCCGCCCTCGACGCCTGGCGGCGGCAGACCGGCCTGCCGCTCGAGTGCGCCACCGACATCGGCGACCCCTACTACGTCGAGTCGCCCCCGCACGTCCCGGTCCTGCTCGACGTCTTCCGCCACTACACCGGCCGGCCCGCGCCGGGGCCCATCTCGGTGGGCGGCGGCACCCAGGCCCGGCTGCTGCCCAACGGCGTCAACTTCGGTCCCGCCATGCCCGACGAGCCCTACACCGGCCACAGCGACCACGAGTTCATGACCGTCGACCGCCTGCGGCTGAACCTGCGGATGTACACCGCCGCCCTCGTCGACCTGGCGGGGTAGCGGCGCGTGCCGGCGAGACTCGGAATCCTGGAGCGCCGGCTGACCGGCTGGCGGAGCCCAGGCGCCGGCTCCGCGCAAGCCGCCAATCGGGGCACCGCGTGGGACGTTGATGGCGTCGGCCGGAGGACCTTCCCCCGCGGGGTGGGGCACCGCCCGCGAGTTGACGCCCCGGAAGCCCGGTTGCTACGCTGTCTCGTTTGGGAGAGTCGAAGCGATGGCACTGAACCGCGAGCAGATGGCGGCGCGCGCCGCCCGCGAGATCAGGGACGGCTACTACGTCAACCTCGGCATCGGGATGCCGACGCTGTGCGCGAACTACATCCCGGCCGGCGTCGACGCGACGCTGCAGAGCGAGAACGGCCTGCTCGGCATCGGGCCGTACCCGACCGACGACGAGATCGACCCCGACCTGATCAACGCCGGCAAGGAGACGGTGACCGCGGTGCCCGGGGCCAGCTACTTCAGCAGCGCCCAGAGCTTCGCGATGATCCGGGGCGGGCACATCGACCTCGCGATCCTCGGGGCCATGCAGGTCTCCCGGACCGGCGACCTCGCCAACTGGATGATTCCCGGCGCCATGGTCAAGGGTCCGGGAGGCGCGATGGACCTCGTGAGCGGCGCGAAGCAGGTCCTCATCGTCATGGACCACGTGTCGAAGCGGGGCGACCTGAAGATCCTGGACGAGTGCAGCCTGCCCCTGACCGGCAAGGGGGTGGTCAACCGGCTCGTCACGTCGCTGGCGGTCATCGAGGTGACCCCGGACGGGCTGCGCCTGATCGAGCGGGCCCCCGGCGTGTCCGTCGACGAGATCCGCGCCGCCACCGAGCCCGAGCTGCTGGTCGACGGCGACGTTCCGGAAGTGTCGGTGTAGTGGGAGGAGGCAGGAAGAACATGAAGAATTCGACTTGGCGCGGCATCCGCGTCATGGCTGCGGTGCTGATGGCGGCGGTGCTGGCGGCGGCTCCGATGACCGCCCAGGAGGGGCCGGAGCTGCCCGAGCAGTACCGGGAGCCCATTCCCTACCAGCCCGCCGTGCTCGGACCGTACTCCTTCCCGATCTCGTCGGACAACGCCGAGGCCCAGCAGTTCTTCGACCAGGGCATGCAACTGATGTACGCCTTCGCCAAGGTCGACGCCGTGCGGTCGTTCCGCCAGTCGTGGGCGAAGGACCCGGATTGCGCCATCTGCTTCTGGGGCGAGGCCTGGGCCTGGGGCTCCTATCTCAACGGCCCGATGCGGCCGCCGGAGGCCCCCCACGCCTACGCCGCCCTCCAGAAGGCGCTGGCCCTCGCCGCCGAGGGGCACGGCACCGCCCGCGAGCGCGACTACATCGACGCGCTGTCGGTGCGCTACGTCGAGAACTTCGACGTGGCGAAGCGGCGCGAGCAGGACGAGGCCTACCGGGACGCGATGAAGGTGCTTTCCGAGCGCTATCCCGACGACCTCGACGCCGCCGCCCTCTACGGCGACGCGCTGTTCCTCCTCGAGCCGCGCCGGGGCACGCGCGACCTGGACGACCCCAACGTCCAGCGGCTGCACGGCGTGCTCGAGGGCGTGCTCGCGCGGGACATCGAGCACCCCGGCGCGTGCCACCTCTACATCCACGCCACCGAGTCGACCGTCGAGCCGGGGAAGGCGGAAGCGTGCGCCGAGCACCTCGGCACCGCCATCCCCGGCGCGAGCCACATCAACCACATGCCGTCGCACACCTGGAACGAGGTCGGGCGGTGGGCGGACGGCGTGCGGGCCAACCTCCGGGCCTGGCACTCGGACCTGAAGGCGGCTGACGGCGGCGGCGAGGGGGTGGCCATCTACCCCACCCACAACCTGCACATGCTGCTCTTCGCGGCGTCGATGGACGGCCAGGGCGCGGTCGCCATCCAGGCCGGCAAGGACTACCAGCGGCTGACCGGCGACAGCGTGCACCACGTGCTGACGCTGTTGCGCTTCGGACGCTTCGAGGAGGTGCTGGCGGTGACCGACCGGCCCGAGAACGAGGTCTCCGCGGGGCTGTACGACTTCGCCCAGGGCTACGCCCACCTGCGCACGGGCGCCGCCGACTTCGCCGACGTCTTCTTGAAGCGGGTGCAGAACCTCGCCGAGACCTCGGAGGCGCAGATGCGGTTCCATCCGGCCGAGAGGCTGCTCGGCGTCGTGGCCGGCATCCTCGAGGGCGAGCTGCTGCGCGAGCGGGGCGACACCGACGGAGCGGTCGCCGCCTTCGAGCGCGCGGTCGAGCTGGACGACGCGCTGGTCTACGACGAGCCCGAGCCCCTGCCGTTCGCGGCCCGGCACTGGCTCGGCGCGCTCCTGATCGAGCTGGAGCGCTACGCGGACGCCGAGCAGGTGTACCGCGACGAGATCGCCGACCATCCCCACAACGGCTGGTCGCTGTTCGGCCTGAAGACGGCTATCGAGGCCCAGGACCGCACCGACGCGGAGGTCGACGCCGACCTGGAGGCGAGCTGGGCGCGGTCGGACACCTGGATCAAGGCGTCGCGGTTCTGAGCCGGACTGTTCGGCGGGACGGCATGCTTCTCCGGCGCGTCCAAGGTGACAAGGAGACTTCGAATGATGCGAGCCGTCTTCGTCGTTCTCGTCGCCGTTGCCGGACTCCAGATCGGTTGCCTGCTGACGGCGGTGGGCACGATGGTCCGCGGCGAGAGGCCCGCTCCGGTTTCCGCCGCCCACCTGCCGCCGAGCGGGGCCACGGCGGAGGGCGACCTCGCGGCGTCGCCGCGGCGCGGCGAGTTCGTCGACGTCCCGGTTCCGGGGAGCGACGTGCCCGTCCGCACCTGGGTGGTGCAACCCGAGCGGTCGCCCGCGCCGGTCGTGGTCGTCGTTCACGATCTCTACCGGGTGGGGAACTGGGTGCGGAGCATCGCCGACGCCCTCGCGGCCGAGGCGTTCCTCGCGGTCGCCCCGGACCTCCCGTCGGGTCTGACCCCCGAGGGGAGCATTCTCGGCGGCGAGGACGGCCTCTTCACCGCCGTCTCGATGATCGGGCCGGGGACCCGCACGCGCCGGCTCGACGCCGTCCGGTCCTGGGCCCTCGACCTGCCGGCCGCCGGCAGGAGCCTCGGGCTCGTCGGTTTCAGTTGGGGCGGGTCGGCCGGCTTCGCCTACGCGGTCGAGCAGCCCGCGCTGGATGCCCTGGTCGTCTTCTACGGCGACGCGCCCCGGCTGGAATCAGACTACGAACGAATCGAAGCCCCAGTTCTCGGCCTGTACGGCGGCGAGCTCGAGACGGCCGACACGCTGCCTCGGGCGAGGGAGGCAATGGCCGCCGCCGGCAAGTCCTTCGAGGGCGTCGTCTACGACGGGGCCACCGTCTTCCTGAAGGCCCAGGAAGGCCTGGACGCCAATCGGCGCGCGACGGAGGACGCGTGGCCGCGCACCCTGGCGTTCCTCCGCGAGCACCTGGCCGACTAGCTCAGGAAGTCGTCCAAGATCCCAGACACAAGTCACTCATTCCATGTGACCGATGGCAAGGGCCCGCGAGCGTGGTGGGGACAGATGCTCGCCGACGGCCCCCGCCGGCGGCCCCGGCCGGCGCATCCACAACACTAGCTAGTGTCCGCCAGAAAACCGTAACCGCTTCATTTTACGGGACTTGTGCGTGATTCAGGTGGCGAAGATTGCCGAGAAGTCGTATTCTTGCCGGTGATCTTGCCGGTGATCTCGCGCTGCCGGCCGCCTTCGAGTGAGATCTTCGCGACATCGACCGCCATGAGAGAAGTTCACAGACGACAGTTCCGGCTCGGCGAGGTGGCCATTGAACAGATCTGGCTCGACCCCAAGTCGCGGGACGACATCCCGGCGGTGTTGAAGGGGCTTCAGCACATCTGGTCGGACGAGGCGCTTCGGGCGCGGCTGTTCGCGCTGCTGGAGGAGCATGTTCAGCCGGAGGTGGACCATGCGGTCGGGCGTCCGGGGATGGCCTTGTGGCCGGTCCTGGTGTTGGGGGTCCTCAAGCAGGGTCTGGGCTGCGACTTCGACCGTCTTCACGACCTCGCGAACAATCACGGGAAGGTGCGGGCGTTCCTGGGACACGGCGACTTCGGCGACGAGACGCATTACGAATCTCCTCAAATGAGTGTGGGTAGGGGTGGGGCCAATTCGATGCCGCCACAGCACAGGAACAGCATCGCGGTGAGCGCGCCGGCCGAGTGAAAGCCGTACGCGCGTCGTGCAATCACCCGCAGCTTGTTGTTGATACCCTCCACCGGTCCGTTCGTCATTCGGGTGTCCAGATACGCCAGGATGCCCGCCGCGTGTTTCCGAATCGTGCGGCCCAGCTTCACGAACGGCGCCAAGCGGGACCGCGCAGCCCACGACAACCACTCCTCCAGCAGCGCCGGTGCTTCCTCGGGCGTCGCCTGCTCCAGGATCGTCGCCAGGTACTCCTTCAGCTCGTAGGCCCGGTCCAGCGCGCGGTTCTCACGACGCAATGTCTCCAGACGCCCAGCCTCTTCAGGTTTCAGTCGCGATGGGTGCTTCAGCAGCGTATAGCGCGTGCCCTTCAGCGCCTTCGCTTCCTCCGGGGTCAGACGCCGCTGCTCAGAACGACGCACCTCGTCAACCGCATCCGACGCAAGCCGCTCCACGTGAAAACGGTCGAACACCACCCGCGCGTCGGGAACCCACGTCGCCAACGCCTTCTGCCAGCTCGACGCCAGGTCCGCCGTCACCAACTCGATCCGGGCGCACCCACCAGGTCCCAACTGCTCGAAGAAAGCACCCAATGTCTCCGCGCTGCGCCCCTTCCCGGCCCAAACCACCCGACGCGCGTCATGGTCGACCACGACCGTCAGATAGCGGTGACGCTTCCGGTAGCTGAACTCGTCGATCCCGATCCGGCGCAGCTTGCCGAACCGAGCCCCGTCCAGCCGCCGCGCCACAACCCGCGCCACGATGCTGCCCACCGTCCCCCACGATATCCCCAGCAGGCGGCTCACCGATGTCCGGTCCGTCACCTGCGCCAGATACGCCGCCAATTCCTCGAACCCCGACGTGAACAGGCTCACCCCGCTCGCCCAAGGCACCCGCTCCACCTTCACCCCGCCGCAACGCCGGCACGACACCCGCCACGGCGCATACCGCAGCCACGCCGCCGCACGGCCCCACGACAGATGCCGCCAGTCCCGGACCGGCTGCCGGTCGTACCGCGGCGCACGCTCCCCGCAGGTACCGCAACGCGAGCGCCGCCACGACGGCTCCACCGACACCACCAACGGACAATCGGCGGCCATCTCCACCTGCTTGACGTACATCTGCGTGACACCGAGCAGCCGTCGTAGTAACGTGGTCGGACGCATGGGGCTCTCCTCCTCGCGGGTCGTGGTGGTGCACGCCCATGAGACCAGGAAGCCCCTTGCGTTTCAACCGTTTCCGCGCCAACCGAGACCGCGCCCCCGGCGCTGAACACCCGGCTTCGGCCGGCCGCCTCGTGTCCACCGTCCGCCGCCAGCGCCGAGGTGAACGTTCCCATTGGCGACGATCAGCCCCCGCCCTGTTCCCAATCGCCAGCCGCCGGACCTCCCGCGTTGTCGTCGACGGCCGGGACGCCCGGTCCAGACCCCGACCCAAGAACGCCCTGCCGGCCAATCCCCGGGCCGCCCGCGCGCCACGACCCTGCGGACCCGCTGATCGCCCCACCCCTACCCACACTCGTTTGAGGAGAGCCCGCATTACGAGTGTCAGACGATCCGGGACAACGTGTCGTTGCTGACGCCGGAGCTGTTGTCGGCGGTGGGGCAACTGGTGGTGGAGAGCGGCCACAAGGTCGCAAAAAAAAAGCCTGGCGAGCCATTGCGCGGTCGGTGTGACTCGTTCGTGGTGGAGACGGACGTGCACTACCCGACGGACGTGAATCTGTTGTGGGACGCGATGCGGTGTCTGATTCGGGAGACGGGTCGGGCGGCGGTGAAGCATGCGGTCGGCGGTTGGCGCCAGTGGCGTCATCTGTCGAGGGAGGTCCGGAAGCTGTTCAACGGGGTGCGTTCCACGCGTCGGGCGAAGCGGCGTCCGGAGCGGGTTGAGGCGTATGTGGAGCGCTGCCGTGGACTGGTCGAGCGGGCGGTCGCGACCGTCGACACGCTTGGGGACGAGGGCATCGCGGCAAGCACCTGCCAATCCATCCGGGGCTTCATCGCGCATGCCCGGCGGCAGCTCGACCAAGTCGAGCGCCGTCTGTTGCGGGATGAGACGATTCCTCACGGGGAGAAGGTCTTCTCGATCTTCAAGGAACACACACGCTGGATTTCGAAGGGCAAGGCGGGCACGCCGGTCGAGCTCGGGGTTCCTGTCGCTCTCATCGAGGACCAGCATCAGTTCATCCTTCATCACCAAATCCTGTGGAACGGTGAGGACGTGGACGTGGCGGTGCCGATGGTGGAGGAAGCGCAGGCCCTGTATCCGGCGCTGCGGGCCTGCAGCTTCGACCGGGGTTTTCACAGCCCCGCGAACCGGGTGAGACTCGACGCCTTGCTGGACGTCAACGCCCTGCCAGGCAGCGGCTATCTTTCGAAGGCGAACCGGGAGCGGGAATCGGAGGAGTCGTTCGTGTCGGCGCGCCGTGCGCATCCGGCGATTGAGTCGGCGATCAACGGATTGGAGCATCGGGGGCTTGACCGCGTCCGCAGCCATGGTGCTGACGGTTTTGCACGTGCGGTTGCGCTGTCGGTACTGGCCGCCAATCTGCATCGCATCGGGTTGCTCCTGCAGAAGCGGGAGCGCAACCGACTGCGACGCGCTGCCTGACGAACCGTTTGCGTGTCGGACTTCCGGATTGCGGGTCGAGGGCCGGCAGGTTTTCCTGTCTTCTGAACGCCCGCGGGCAGCCTTGATTGATGGCCGGATGCCCCCGCGACACCGCCCAGCGCCTCCCCAATGGTGAAACCACGTCACGAGCGCGGCGTATCGCCCGCAATTTCCACCCGGCGGAGGGGGGTTTTCTGGCCGACACTAGCTACTAGCCAATGCGACACTGAGCGTACCGCGCCCTCGCTCGACAAGCCAGTCCGACGGCAACCGCCGTTGCGCTGGACCGATTACAGCCGAGCCATGAGTGGCGACACCAGCCGAGGCAGACAATGCCCATGCACGAGTCCGCGCCGAAAGCACGGCTAATCGATACCCGATTTGCCATCGGCGACCAAGTCGGAGCCGGAAGAATGAGCTCGGTCTACGCCGCAGTTGATCACGCGTCGGCCGATCTGCAAGTCGCGGTCAAAATACTCAATACAAGTCACCATGATCAAGTCAAGCGAGAGCTATTCAAGCGCGAGACTGACGCACTAAGGCGGCTCCGCCACGAGAACATTGTGAACCTGAGGCACTGCGGTTGGTCAGACTCCGAAGATGCCTTCTATTTGGTCCTTGACTACCTGCCCCACTCACTCGCAGCCTATCTGAGGGACGAGGTTAGTAAGCCTCCTCTTGCGAACCTTCAACCGTACGGCGTCATGCGTGACCTAGCAGCTGCGCTTGCCCACGCGCACGCAGAAGGGATAGTCCACCGCGACATCAAACCTTCCAATATATTGTTTGATGCGCATGGTCGCCCGATGTTGACGGACTTCGGAATCAGCAAACTACTCACACGCCTCACTGTCGGCGAAACACTAGCCCAGTATTGGAGTAGTGGCTACGCATCGCCCGAGCAGCGTGCGGCGCAGTCCGTGTCCCCGAGTTCGGATATCTATTCTCTGGGTGCCGTGTTCTACTACTTGTTGAGCAAGTCAGAGCCACCGCCGGATGGGCCTACTCCATCAATGGTGGACGACGACGTCCGTCACCCGATGCCAATACGGAACGTCTTGAAAAAGATGTTGTCAGATACGCCTGGCTCCCGGTTCTCCACCGGTGCCGAGCTGTCAATTGCACTGGAGGTCACTCGTCGATTTGAAATACTACCGCAGTATTACCTTGTCCTCACCCGCACAGCTATCGCAGGCCTCGTATCGGCGGGCCTCGGAGCCGCAACAAACATGGATGCGGTCTGCGATCTCCCAACTGAAGACCTAGGCGGAATGGAGTTGGATGAAGTGCACGTGCGGCTCGACCGCGACGAAGACCTCATAGTGTTGGGGAATTCTCTTCGTCTCATTTGCACTCGGAACGAGGAAGACACGGCACTCGTCGTGAAGGCTGTCGAAACCCCATACACGCCGCTTCTGGACCGGGAGCGGGATCGATCCATGCCGCACCGCGCGATGTGGACTGCCTTGGAGGCGCGGAAGAGCTCCGAGCTCAGCGGTTCTGTGTCTCGCGAGAGGGATGCGTTGAGCGATCTGTGGGCGCAACTGAAGCGGTACGAGACGGTGGAAGCCGTAGCCCACGACCGAAAACGATCTCGACGAGACTTTATCGAACGATGGAATAGGGCGTTGCGGGACAGCCGGGAGCGACTCAATAGAGGCGCTCCCAACTTGAGGTACACAGCTTTCACGGAAGAGCACGATTTCTATAGGTTCAGCCTCAGTGAATTCCCGCCTGATAACCTGAGTTGGAATGACGACACTCGTCTCGCAGTCAGGGATGGTGCGCAAGCTCGACTATTTCCGGTTGGCAATTTCATCGATGTTCGAGGACGGACTGTTCGGGTGGGCAAAGACGTTCGAAGAGGTGGGGATTTGGGCGACGACGAGCTCGCGCTGCCACGTAGGGGTGTATTGACTATCAACGTGACTGAGGCTCTCACAGCCAATAGCCGGCAGCGGCAAGCGGTAAGCACGTTCCTCGGTGGTGATATGGTCAATCCCAATCTCGCGGATGTTATTACGGATCCGGCGACCGCGACGCAAGTGACAATACCAAAGATGGAGTACTTTCAAGACTGGTTGTCGGACGACAAAAAGAAAGCTGTGGCGGCGGCAGTATCGGCTAACGAGCTGTTTCTGATTCAGGGGCCTCCAGGGACAGGCAAGACGTCTGTGATCGCCGAAATTGTCTTGCAGATTCTAAAGCGCGACCCGGATACTCGTATCTTGCTGACGTCTCAATCAAATGTTGCCGTGGACCACGCGCTGACGCAGATCGCGAAGGCAGGGCGGGACGCGTCGCCGGAGATGGTGCGATTCGGCCGCCCGGAGAAGATCGGAGAGGGCGGGCGGACATGGACGGTGAAGGCGCGCCTTCGGCGATGGCGGAGGGAGGTACTGAAGAGGTGCGAGAGGGTGCTCGAGGATGTGGGGCGAGAGGAGCGGGAGGCGCGGGCAGCGGCAAAGGGGGCGGCCAGTTCGGCACCAGAGGATACCACGCACGCTGAGACACTGGAAGAGTGGATAGGGGAAGCGAAAGAGTTGGCGGAAACACTGCAGGAGTACGAACAGGAGAGAGCGGCGTTGCCGGAGGATAGCGCGGAGGAGGTCAAGGACGCGGTGGGTGGGGCAACCGATCGCGCGCGCTCGGCTTAGGGAGCAGTTGGTGGCGCTCAACGGCCTACTGCCGGGTCCGTTGGACATTGACGACGAGGGTGAAGAAGTCGCTCTGGTCAAGGTTATGGCTGCGGCGACGGCGGCGGCTAGATCCGTTTCGAGCGGAGAAGAGACGGCTGAAGCTCGTGAATGGCGCAGGGCGCGAGAGGTGAGACAGACGGTGGCGCAGTGGATGAGGGTGGCGGGGCGGGGCAAGGATTTCGAGCAATTGATAGCAACGTCATCGCGGGTTGTGGCTGCTACTTGTAGCATGAGTGGCAAAGGGCCGGTCAAACGGGGCGACGCAGAGAGGAGCTTCGGCTGGGCGATTGTAGACGAGGCGGGGCGTGCGACGGCGCCGGAAGCGTTGATTCCGATTGTGCGGGCGGAAAGGGCGATCCTGGTTGGGGACGAACGGCAGTTGCCGCCGATGATTGATGACGAACTGAGGGGGGACGGCGATGAGGCGGAGGGCCTCGGGACGAGTCTTTTTCAGAGCTTGGCGGAGCAAATGGATGGGTCGGCGCAGTTGGCGACATTGCGGACGCAGTACCGCATGCATGATGCGATAGGCAATTTGATATCGACGGTGTTCTATGACGGCGCGCTGCGAAACGGCGTGGGGCGAGCTGGGCCAGACGGTGGGGTGTTTGGATGGATGCCGGCACGGGTGATGTGGTTTTCAACGTCGGGGATTGAGCACCGGCGCGAGGCGAGGAGGGGAGCCTCGTACGAAAACCGGACAGAGGCTGACGTCGTGTGCAGGCTGCTGGAGGCTATGGAGTCTCGATGTAGTAGAGTCGAAGGCAACGTAACCGTGGGGGTGATAAGCGGGTACTCGGCACAGGTAGAGCGACTTCTGACGAGCGTGGATCCGGACAACGACGGGCGATGGGGGAAGTTGCACATAGAAGTGGCAACGGTGGATTCGTTTCAAGGGCGAGAGTGTGACATTGTGGTGTATTCGACCGTGAGGTCGAATACGAAGGGCAAGATCGGGTTCCTGAAGGACTTTAGAAGAGTCAACGTAGCATTGTCGCGAGCGCGGGAAGTATTGGCGATCGTAGGCGACGGCAAGATGATGGAGAGCGCGACCTTAGGGTTCGACCGGAACCCGTTTGCGGAGGTCATCGGCCATATGGAGGCCCATCCCGACCAGTGTAGGTTGGTACCGGCTGGGACGGTGAAACTAATATGAGTATGGTGCGAGACGATCCATCGTCGATCGCGGCACGCGCGAAGAGGCGGTTTCCGCAACATCGGGTGGATGTGGCATACGCGGCGTGCCTGCCGGTGTACGAACTGTTCTTGAAGGTCACGGAGATGGCCGAGGGTGAGTTGTCGACTACGGCGAGGTTTGTTTTGCAGTTGTCGAGTTTGGAGGTCGGACGGACGGAGGAGATTGAGAGGTTGCTGGGTTTGGGGGCGGAGCATGTGGTTGGGGCAGCGGCGGAGCTGTTGGGCGGCGGATTAGTTAGCCAAGGCCTGGACCAGAAAATGGAAGTTACGGAACAGGGAAGGCAGGTGTTGAGCGACGGAGGACGGTTGTGGCGACCTCGGAACCGACACCCTCGGGTTCCGTTCGATCCGGTGGGGAAGCGTGTGGTGTATGTGGATACGGAGAGGTTGTTGGGTAGGGATGAAGTACGAAAGAGGGGATTGTTCGTGTTGCCGGTTAGTCCACGGCGTCCGCGACTGGGGAGTATTCGGCTGGAGGAAGTGGCAGACTATGAACGGAACTTTGGGCGGCGGAGGACGAGTGGAGAGATGTTGGAGGTTGCGGCGATACGAGACATTAGGCTCAAGTATCGGGATGACATAGTAGTGGTGAAGTTGGATCCGGAGGGTCCAGGGGCGTCGGCGTTTGTGGTGTACTGCGGGAATCAATACGCGGAGCAGGAGAGTATTGCGGTCCAGCGTCTGGTGGAGCGGGGGGTAGAGGTCGTCCCGGGCGAACTGAAGCGAGGGCAGTCGATGGTGTGGGCTGGATGGGGGGCGGTCTCGGGCGGGGAATCGGAGGTGTTGGCGACAATCGAGGATTTGGATCGAAAGATTCTGGAGAACGAGCAGGCACGGAGTGAGACGGAAGTCAGGCGGGGGGATACGCAGGACGCAGCGGAGCGGGCGGAGCTGGCGTCTCGTATAGAGGTGCTAGAGAGCGAGAGGGCGGGTTTGAAGCGACGGTTGGAGGCTAGCGGGCGGAAGTTGGAGGAGCTGACGAAGGGAAAGACGAAGCTGGTCAAGACGGAAGAGCATCGGGGGCTATTGTTGCGTGCGGTCAATGAGGCGGCGAAACAATTGACGTTGGTGTCCGCATGGATTGATCCATACGCGTTTGACGAAGAAGTGCGTAGGGGTTTGGTTGGCGCGATGGAGCGGGGGGCGGATGTTCGTATCGCTTGGGGGCTGGGTACTGGTCGACGGGGTGCGGAAGGGGAGCGTAATCGGGAAAAGGGAGAGAATGTTATCAAGCAGTTGAGAAGAATGATTCCGACGAAGTTGCGGAGCAAGCTCGAGGTGAGGCGCACAGAGACCCACGAGAAATTCATTATATGCGACAACATATTTTGCGCAGGCGGCAGCTTTAACTGGTTATCTTACAAAGGCGATCGGGATTCGGCGTACCGGCGGGAAACGAGTTATTATTCGGAAAAGGAAGTTGACGTAGAATTGTGGAGGGAGCGAGCGGAGTCATTATTCGGGTGAGAGGCTATGAGGGCTTCGGTCTTGGGCGCGGTCGCGCCACGAGCGCGGGCGCCGACGCACGAGGTCGTAGGCGGCGGACCAGATCATGGCGTCGATGGGCAGGTCGGTAAGCACTGCTGGGAAGCTGCGCGGGCCCGTTGCTCGGGGCCGCCCGGGGCGTTCTACAGCTCCGTTGCATTATCATTATCGGGCAACAGCAGGCGTTCCCGACCCTCAATGCGGTCGGGGCCCGGCTTGGGAGCGCGCGGTCGCCGTCGGGGCGCAGCAGGTGAATCCACGACGACGTGTCAGTCAGGATCACCGGCTTCCGCCCGTTCCCATCGCCGCGCCCGCAGCTCCTCCACCGTCATCATGTCGGGGCACGTGCCGGCGTACTCGACGAGCTCTGCCATGCGCCGTCGACGATTGAAGTCTGCGATGGCGGTCAAGACCGCCTCCGGCTTGGTCTTCGCCCCGGTGAAGCGCATCGCATCCGACAGCTCATTTTCCGGAATGTCAATCGTGGTCTTCATGAAGCGATTCCAGTGATTCTCGCATTCCCTGGCCAGGTCGGGTCATCTCGGCTTCCGGAACACCGCCGCGTAGTGGGCGCCGAGGGGCCAGTCGACGGTCTCGACGTGGGTCAGGCCGGCCGCGGTGACCTCGGCGACGACTTGCTCGTCGTCGGCCCAGTGGGGCCATCCTCGGAGAGGACGCAGGAGGCCATTGAACTCGAGCTCGACGATGGCGAGGCGGCCGCGGGGCTTGAGCGCGGTGTGGAGGCTGGCGTTGGTGGCCGCCGTGTCGGTCAGGTGGTGATAGACGCGGCGCAGGAAGATCGCGTCGCAGCACTCGGGGGCGAGGTTCGTCTCGCGCTGGCCGGCCTCGACCACGGTGACGTTGGCGAGGCCGGCGGCGGCGACGGCGGCCCGGATGGCGTCGCGGCGGTCCGCCGCCAGCTCGGTGGCGAACACGTGGCCGGACTCGCCGACCATGGCGGCCATCTCGATGCTCAGCCACCCGTCGCCTGCACCGACGTCGGCCACGACATCTCCGGGCTGGAGGTCGAGCACGCCGGCGAGGCGCGCCACCTCGGACTCGTCTCCGCCGCGGGTGAAGACGAGAAGCAGGATCAGGACGGCGGCGCCGCCCAACCACGGGGTGAGCTTCCTTCGCTTCATCGTGCTACTTGTGACGCTGATTTGGCGGGCAGGGTTCCGAGCCCGCTACGCTCACGGCTGGCGGTCGCTCCACGCGGGCTCGACGTGGTCTTGAGGTCGGTCGCCGGTGCACTCCTGCTGGTGGATGGTGCGGCACGCCGCAACGGCATGACCCGGCAGCCGATTGAATGCTCGATGACTCGAAAGCGCCGTACCCGGTGGTGGGTCAAGGCGCGACCGGGCAGATGATGGACCGGGCACACGCGACCGGTGGGGACGTGCTGCCGTCGGAGCATGCGCAATCCGCGGCGATGTCCGCCAAGCCGGCGACGGCCGCCGACCTGAACGCGGCCCTGCGGGATCTCGACGGTGCGGCCGACGAAGCGGCGGAGGAAGGCTACCCGCAACCGTCCGGATTGGCGCTGAAGAACGCGAGACGTTTGCTGCAGGATCTCCACAAGCTTCGCCCCTCCCGTCTTGAAGCGTACCCGACACCGGCCGGCGAGACCGCTCTCGTCGCACCAGGGGGGCGAGGGCGATCGGTGCTCGTGCTTTGCGATTCGGACGGTGAGGTCCTGTGCTCGGTCAACCTGAATGGCCGGCATCGTCGCGCCCGGTACTCCACCGCAACGATGCTGCCCGATGGTTTCGTCCGTGAAGCCCTCAATAATCTGGACGAACCGGACGGGGCTTGGTGAGCGCCCCCGCGGGATCGGTCCTGAAGAAGACAGCGCTACTCACTCGCTTCGTCACCACGCCAACGCGGACCCGCACTTCCGCAGCTCCTCTCGCCGCCGCTCGTAGTCGGGCATCACGCGGCCGACGGCATGCCAGTAGTCGCGGCCGTGGCCGCGGTGCCGCAGGTGCACCAGCTCGTGGACGACGACGTAGTCGACGAGGCGCATCGGGGCCTGGACGATGCGCCAGTTCAGGCGGATGGTGCCCCGGTGGTCGCAGCTACCCCAGCGCTTTCGCTGGTCGGCGACGACGACGCGGGGCGGCGCGACGCCGGCCTTCGCCCGCCACGTCTCGACCCGTTCGGGCAGCCGCTCGGCCGCGTGGCACCGGAACCAGGCGACGAGCGCGGCGACAGCCGCTTCAGCGCGGCGGCGAGGCGGCCGGCGAGGACGGTCTCCTTGAGGCTCGCGCGCGCGGGCTCGAGGGCTTCGGGCGGGACGTAGGTGTAGCCGAGAGACTGCAGCAACTCGACTGCGGGGTTCTCCGCGAGGTGAAGCTCATCCCAGTCCGTCGTGCGGGGCGCCATGGCTAGTGCAACTCGGGGAGCGGCCCAATCAACCGAAGCCCCTCGGCGACGGCGCCGCTCGCCAGCGCCCGGTCGACCGTGGCGAGCGGCGCGTCGGCCCGCAGGGCCAGTTCGAGATAGACCGCGTCGTAGATCGCCAGCCGGCGTCTCCTGGCCAGCGCCAGCGCGGTCCCGAGATCAGGTTCGGTGTCCGTCCGTAGCGGCAGTTCGCCGACTCGACGCAGGCCATCCACGAGCCCCGCCGCATCCACACGCCCGCGCCGTTCCGCGACGACCAGCGTATTGCGCACCTCCATGTGCCATATCTGCGGCACCAAGGCAAGCTCCGTCGCGAGCCGTGACATGGCCGCGTCCGCGACCGGGTCGTCCTCGTCTTCGAGGAGCCATGCGCCCGCGACGGATGCGTCGAGCACGAAGCGGCTCACCGATGATGGCCCTCGTGACGTGCCGCGAGAATCTCCTCCCTTGTCATGCCGGTACGGGGCCGCTCTCGCCGCCAAGCCCGGAAGCGCTCCACGGCCTCCCTCTGCGAGGCGCGATCGTGGTCGCCGGCCGGAACCAGATGCGCGACGGTCTTCCCGTGGCGGGTGATTGCTATCGACTCGCCGTACTCGACCACCCGCAGCAACTCTGCGAAACGCGACTTGGCCTCGGTCGTCGGTACTTCACGCATGCTCCGCCCCAGGATAATCCGGTCATTATGTCTGGTCAGAATACCACGCTCGCCGATTGACCCGCGCCGAACACCATCGCCGTGATACATCTGCACGTGACATGCCACGACCCAGCCGAGACTGGAACGAGGGATTGGCGCGGGACCTTCGCGACCCCGAGTTCGCGCGGGACTTCCTCCTCGCGGCCATGGACGAGGGCGTTCCGATCCAGACCGCCCTCGGGAAGGTGATTCGGGCGATGGGCGTCAAGGAGTTCGCCGAGCAGGCACAGATGGCGGGTCCGAACGTGCTCCGGGCGATCCACCCGCGGCGCAATCCGACCCAGGCCACCTTGAACCGCCTGCTGAAGCCGCTCCACCTGCGGCTCAGTCTCGCTCGGCTCGACGGTCCCGGAAGCCGCCACGCCGGCTGAGGCCCGGGCTCCGCTCGCGCGTCGGCGAGGTCGCAACGAAGCCGCCCTGGCGCCGGCGAGCCCGCCGGGGCGCCAGCCCTCAGGCGTCCAGCGCGTCGATGAGCTGCGCTCTCACGCGGAGGTCGTACACGTCCAGGTCGTAGTAGTTGACGTAGACGCGAAGCTCGTCGCGGGTCAGCTTGTTGAGGACGGCGCGTTTCGTCGGCATCGGCTCTGACGGTCGACCGGGGGGCTCCTCGATCGGCGGCCTACGCTACCATCCATCGTGCTTCCGCGCTACCTTTGGTCTCCGTATTCCAGCTCCGCCTGCTACTCAGGCGGGAGCCCTCCGACGAAACGGCCGCCGTGGGTCGAAGGCTCCGGCCGCGAGGTGTCCGAAGCCAGCTCCAGGAAGCGGCAGAAGGGATTGGCCAAGCGCATCTGCTCCGGGGTGCGGCAGGGCGGCGTCAGGAGGGCGGGGCTGGCGACGATCGCGGCGACGCAGCGGGCGCGGGAGGTGGCGACGTTGAGGCGGTGGAGGCTGTAGAGGAACTCCATGCCGCGTGGGGCCTCGTCGGCGGTCGAGGTGGCCATGGAGAACAGCACGATGGGCGCCTCCTGGCCCTGGAACTTGTCGACGGTGCCGACCCGCGCGCCCTCGGGCAGCCTTGCCCGCAGGGTCGCGACATGCGCGTTGTAGGGCGCCACGACGAGGACGTCCCCGAGCGTCAGCCGCTTCCGGACGCCCTGCCGGTCGACCCAGGCGGCGCGGGCGTCGAGCAGCTCCCGGATCAGCGCCTCGATGCGATCCGCCTCCTCTTCCGAGGCGTGCGTGTTGCCGGCGTGCTCCACCGGCACGAAGCGCAGGCCGTGCCCGGCCAGCGGCCCCGGCCCGACCACCGTCTGCCGGGCGAGGTCCTCCCGCGCGAGGAGCCGCCCCTCGTAGAACTGCTCCGACGTGAAGGCGCAGACGTCGGGGTGCATGCGCCAGGTGCGGTCGAGGAAGACGCCGCGGGCGGGGTCGACGGTCGCCGATTCGCCGAGGAGGAGGCCGAGGGCGGAGACGGCGACGCCGGGCGGGTGCACCCCCTGGATGGGCTGATCGAGCTGCCGCGGGTCGCCGAGCAGGACGAGGCTCGCGCCGGCCTGGCAGACCGCGAGGGTGTTGGCGAGGCTCATCTGTCCGGCCTCGTCGACGACGAGGACGTCCACCGCGCCCGCCATTTCTTCGCGGGCCCACAGCCACGCCGTGCCGGCGGCGAGGTTGGCCTCGCCCGAGGCCAGCGCCTCGGCCACCTGCTCGTTGGAGCCCGCCTGGACGATGCGCTCGTCCGGGCAGCCGTCGGCTTCGTTCGCCTTCTGGATGCCACGGACGGCGCCCGGCGTGCCGTCGTCGGCCGCGTCGCAGATCGCGCCGAGCAGGTTGGAGATCACCTTGTGGCTGTTGGCGGTGACCCCGACCCGCTTCCCGCCGGCGAGCAGGTCGAGGATCATCCGCGCGCCGGTGTAGGTCTTGCCGCTGCCGGGCGGTCCCTGGACGGGGAGCACGGAGCCGTCGAGCCGCGCAGCCAGCCGCCGGACTGCGTCGAGCGGCGTCTCGCCGCCGGTGACGAGGCTCGACCCGTTCGTTCGACCTGCCTCGGCAGCGGGAGTCTGTCGCGGGCGGATCGGTGGCCGGTCGGCCCGACGGTGCGGCTCATCGGGGCGGGGATTCGGTTCACTCGGCCGATGACCGGCGGCACCGTGCGGCTCATCGGGGCGGGGATTGCGTTCACCCGGCCGATGTCCGGAAACCAACTGACCGGCCGGCGGCCCCGGGCGCGGCGGCACCCGTCGCAGCAGGTCGAAGGCCGCCCTTCGCTGGCCGTCCGGTGCGAAGCCGGTGGACACGACGCCCTCCGCGAGACGCGCGAGGCTCTCCCGCAGCACCCTGTCGTTGACGATGTCGAGCGGCACCAGCGCTGTCGGGTGCGGAACCGGCGAGTTGCGTCCCCGCTTCAGGTCGATGGTGCGGGCCGTCTCGTCGATGTCGACCACCGTCCCGCAGAACCCCCGCTTGAGATCGTCCGACTCCGCGGTGTCGGGGTTCTTCGGCGAGTCGCCGACCGCGATCTCGTGCGCTTGTTCCGGGAAGCGGTACCGATGGACGACGGACCTCTTGATTTCCTCCACGGCGCCTTCGTAGGTAACAGCCCCGAGCGTGGCCCGGCTCTCGACGTGCTCCTCCTCGGTGAAGCCGCAGCGGTGGAAGAGCTCCCACCACGCCGACTTGTCCTCGCGCCGGTGGAACTCCAGCAGGTGCGCCAGCAGCCGCCGCGCCCGCTGCTCGCCGTCCAGCCCGGCGTCGTCCGCCGGCAGCCCCGCCGTGAGCGCCTCGAACAGCGCCGCGACCTCCACCGCCGGCTCCTGCTCTCGGTCGCGTTCGTCGTCCCTGGGCGCCGGCCGCGGCACCGGCCGCCCGGTCGAGGTCTCCATCTCGCGTCGGCGCTCCTCCAGCCACTCGGCGAGGCGGAGCGTCGAGAGGCAGTCGTCCCGGTTGTAGCCCTCGATCTCGGCGCGAAGCTCGTCCGGCGCCCCGGCCGCGTCGCCCGACTCGAGCCGCACCTCGAAACAGATGAGCGCCCGCGTCGCCGCGAGCAGGTCCACCCTGCGGACGAAGCCGTAGAACGGCTCGAGCCGCTTGATGGAGTAGCTCTCGACCGAGGCCCGCACCCCCTGCCGGACCACGCGGAGGAGGTCGGCGAAGACCCGGCCGCGCAGCAGCCGGTCGACCTCGTCCTCGCGGGTCGCGTAGCGGCTCATCAGGCGCTTGACCGCCGTCGTCTCGTAGGCGCCGTAGTGGTAGATGTGGAAGCCGGGATGCCGCGCCCACCGCGCCATGACGCGGTCGATGAAGCGCTCGAACGCGGCCTTCTCGTTCGTCGCGTCGAGGGCCCAGTCGGCGTCGTACCCGCCGTTCCTGTCCGCGGCGCCGAACAGGTACTCCAGGCCGCCGTCCGCCGCGAACGGATCTCCTTCGAGGTCGAAGAAGACGTCGCCGGCCGACGGCTCGGGCAGCGCCGCGAGTCCCTTGTCCGGCTCGACCGGCGTGACGAGCTCGTGAATTCGGCGGCCCTCCTGCCCCGCCCGGTCCTGCACGCGCGCCTGGTCGCGGATGCGCGCCAGGGCCCCGGCGCCGACGCCGTCGAGCCGGGGGACGACCGGCAGGTCGAGCGCCCCCAGCGCCGCCATCGTCGTCACCCCCCGCTCGACCAGGCGGCCCCGCTGGCCGCGGCTGATGCCGGCCACGAGCGACAGGTGGTCGTCGGCGCGGCGCCGCTCCGCGCAGCGCCGCTTCCACTCGCAGAGGCCGCAGTGCTCGACCGGTTCCGGATAGGTCTCGGGCGGCGCGTCGGCGTGCGCCTCGAATCCTCGGCGGACGGCGCGGTAGTAGGCGGAGTACTCCACCACCCGGAAGCTCGCATAGTCGTGCTCGTCGCGGCCGCCGAGGGCCAGGTGCATCCGTTCCGGCGCGGCTCCCTGCGCGAGGGCCAGCAGGTCCGAGTACAGCAGGAGTTGCAGCACCGCCGCGCCCTTCGCGCTGCGGGCCAGCTTTGCGTCGAGCACCTCGTACGACCAGGCGCCCAGCGCGCTCGGCTCGTCGACCCGAAGCAGGAAGTCGGGATAGCCGCTCCACCGGCCGTCCGCATCCTCCAGGCGCCCCTGGTAGATGACCTCGGCCCCGCGCCGCATCGCGTCCCGCGTGCGGGTGGCGGCGGTGGCCGGATTCCGGCACGGCGTGTCGGCCGCCGTGACCACCTCCACCACGCGGCCTTCCGCCGCGAACCGCTCCAGCAGACGCGCCTCGTGCTCGATGCCGCGCTGCTTCAGCACGTCGCCGCGGGGGTCGTCGTACGGCGGGGGCGCCTCGATTGCGCCCAGCGCGACGGCCCGGCGCAGGGTCGTCAGATGGCCGCATGCGAGGTGGCGGCTGAGATCGGTGGCCGAGAACGAGAGGCGGCCGTCGGCGAGGTGCATGGCGCGGGACGATAGCACGGGGCCATGTCAGAAGCTGTCAGGACGGCGACGTTCGTCCCCGCCCGTCGCGCCCGTGCATGTCCTCGCGAAGGGCTGGGACCGGCTACGAACCGGGCCACCAGCCGTTCGGCGCCAGATCGGCCGTCTGTTATTATCGAAAACAGGGCTTAGCGACAATTGCAAGGGGCCGCATTTGCGGACCCGCAAACAAGGAACGATGAACCAACCAGGACGGCGACCCCACGGGCGCTTGGTGCGACAGCCCGGCGGACATGCAGCCTTCATCCCGGCTCCGCTCCCGCCGCCCTTCACGTGGGACAGCGAGCTCGTGGTCGCACTCTCCGCCGCCGACCTCGCCATCGGCCGGCTGGGGGGCGAGGGACGGCGGCTGCCGAACCCGCACCTGCTCATCCGGCCGTTCGTTCGCCGCGAGGCCGTGCTGTCCAGCCGGATCGAGGGCACGGTGTCGGGCCTCGACGATCTGCTGGCCGCCGAAGCGGGCGCACAGGTCCGGCGGAACGCGGCCGATCTGCGGGAGGTCGCGAACTACGTCACCGCCCTCGAGTACGCGGTCGAGCGGCTCGCGACGCTCCCCCTGTCGCTGCGTCTCGTGCGCGAAGCGCACCGGTTGCTCATGACCGACGTACGGGGCGACGCCGCGACGCCGGGAGAGTTCCGGCGCACGCAGAACTGGATAGGGGCCTCCGGTTCCACACCCTCGACCGCGACCTACATACCGCCGCCGGCGGACGCGCTGGCCGACTGCCTGAAGCAGTGGGAGCGGTTCCTGCACGACACGACGCTGCCCGCGCTGGTCCACGCCGGACTCGCGCACGCGCAGTTCGAGGCCATCCATCCGTTTCTGGACGGCAACGGCCGGGTCGGGCGGCTGCTCGTCACGCTGCTGCTCATCGAGCGCGACATCCTCCCGGCGCCGCTGCTGTACCTCAGCGCCTGGTTCGAGGCGACTCGGCCCGAGTACTACGCCCGTCTGCTCGGGACGACCGAGGTCGGCGAATGGAACGCGTGGCTGGTCTACTTTCTCCGCGGGGTCGCGGTGGAAGCGGAAGACGCGACGACGCGCATCCGTCGCATCGACGCCCTCGTGGCAGAGTGGCGAAGGCGGCTCGCGGGAGAGAAATCGAGGCTGCCGGACGCGCTTCTGGCGCTCTTCACCGAGAACCCTTTCTGGACGACGACTCGAGTCGCCCAGCGGCTGGAAGTCGCGTTCACGACGGCGGGCCGCGCCATCGACCGGCTCCAGGCCGCAGGCATCGTTGCCCCGGTCGGCGGCGCGCGCCGGAACCGCCTGTACTGCGCCGAGGCCATGCTGAGACTGCTCGAAGGCGACGAGCCAGAGACCGGAAGGAGCTGATCGCCGGAACGCCGACACGTTCTCGTTCAGGTCGGTCGGCGGGAAGGTGGTCGGCTGTTCTCTCACGGGCCGCGGGTCACCGCCTACGGCCCGAGCAGGCTGGCCGGAATCACCGCGATGCCGTCGCGGCGGCGGTAGGCGTCGGCGCCGGTGGTGACGATGGCGGCGTCGAGCAGTTGGGGGCCGATGCGGTCGGCGAGGCGGCGAAGCTGCCTCACGTCGCGGTCGGCGGCGACGGCGGTCAGCTTCACCTCGACGGCGACCACGCGCTGGTCGCCGCGCACGACGACGAGGTCCACTTCGAGCTCGCCTCCCCAGGTGCGCAGGTGGTTGACTTCGGCTTCCGCGGCCTGGGCGTAGACGCGCAGGCTCTGGGTGACGAGCGATTCGAACAGGGCGCCCAGCAGGGTGCCATCGCGGGGGATCGCGGGGGCGGCCGGCCGGGGCTCGAGCAGGGCGCCCGCGTCCATGCCCAGCAGCCGCGCGGCGAGAGCCGGGTCCACGAGGTGGTGCTTGGGCGAGACGTTCAGCCGCGCCAACGGTCCCCCGCCCGGCAGCCAGGCGAACACCGGGTCGAGGACGCCGAGGCGCTCCAGCGTGTCGCGGTAGGGGCGGGTGGTGGACCGGGAGGGCTTGTCCCCCTCGCCGGCGGTGGAGGCGTCGCGGATCCGTTCGAAGCTGGCGGTGGTGGCGGTGGCGGCCGCGCAGGCCCGAAGCCAGCGCCGCAGCATGGCGGGATTGCGGGTGCGGATGCCCTGATCGGGCAGCTCGCGGTCGACGATGCGGGCGATGTAGCCGTCGAGCTCGGCCCGCCGGGCACGGCCCGAGGCGCCGTGCATACCGGGGAATCCGCCGGCCACGATCTCCTCGACGTAGCGGTCCAGGGCGATGTCGGTGTGGCCGTCGATCGCCGGCCGGGCGCCCGCGAGCAGCTCCCGCAGGCTCACCGACGGCGTCTCCACGCCGCGTTCGGCAAGCGACAGCGGGCGCATCCTCACGGTGACGATGCGCCCGGCGCCGGAGTGGGTTTCCGCGAAGTCGTCCGAGGCCGATCCCGTGAGGATGAAACGCCCGGGCCTGCGTTGGGCGTCCACCGCCCGGCGGACCAGATCCCAGGAAGGAGGATAGCGCTGCCACTCGTCGATGAGGATGGGTTCGGCGCCGCGCACGAGCCGATCGGGGTCGGCCTCGATGAGATCGGACGCGCCGGGCCGATCCAGCTCATGGCGGGTGGCCGCCCGCCGGCGGGCCGTCTCCGTCTTGCCGACGCCCTTGGGTCCTTCGATGCTGACCGCGGGAAGGTCCGACAGCAGCTCGTTCAGCTCGGCGTCGACGATCCTCGGCCGATAGCCCTCCGTCTCGGGGCGATCTCTCATGACCCGGCTACACTACAGTTCATCGAACTTCTACGATACAATTCATCGCACGTTTAGACTACCATTCATCCGATGTCTACGCTACCATCCATCGGGGGCCCCGGCGCGCGCAGGAAGAGAGCAGCCCGAGCGGAGGTCATCGTCACCACGGTACGCCGAGCCGTCGGCGGTTATCGAAGAACGGCAACGCGCCAACAGCGGGAAGCCGCATTCCGCGGACCCGCAAAGGACTCCCATGAACGAGCCCGTCGCACGCCTCAGGATCGAGCTGCAGGAGATTGAGCCGAAGGTGTGGCGGCGCGTCGACGCGCCGCTGTCGTCGACGTTGCTGGCCCTGCACGACATCATCCAGGTCACGTTCGGCTGGACGAACTCGCACCTGTTCGAGTTCGAGGTCGGCGACCGCGCCTACGGCGATCCCATGCTCGACGAGGATCTCTACGACCGGCGCGTGTACAAGGCCAGGAGCATCCGCCTGAAGTCGCTCGTGGAGCGCGGGGTCGAGCGGTTCCTCTACCTGTACGACTTCGGTGACAACTGGAGGCACGACATCTCCATCGAGTCCGTTCGCGACGGCGACGCCGACGTCGACTACCCCGCGTTCGTCGATGGCGAGCGGCGTTGTCCACCCGAGGACGTCGGCAGCGTCACCGGTTTCATGGAGTTTCTGGAAGCGGCGCTCAATCCGTTCCACGAGGAGCACGAGGCGATGGTGAGGTGGTACGGGAAGCCGTTCGACCCGCTCGAGATCGACGAGGAGCGCATCCGACTGATTCTCTCCTCGCTTGCCGCCCGCCGAGTGGGCCCCCTGAAGAGCCATCGCGGCGAGGCGGGTCGACGTTCCCCCCGAAGTCACAGGTAGTCGGGAAGGAGTCTCATCCTCGCGCAGGACCGCCCCTCCCTCGAATGACTCGATGACCTCGTCGGGGAGCGGCTCAAGAGAACGAGTCCGCGCGCTCGGAGCGACCGCGCGGGGTGTCGGTGGCCGCGCGCCGGTCCGTCAATAGAACACGATCGCCAGCACGAAGACGACGATGGCGAGCATGACGAACCACTGCCAGATCTCCTGCTGGTCGTCCGAGGGGACGAGCTCGAAGGAGATGCTGCGGTGCGAGTCGATGACGTTGCGGAGGAAGGTGGCGGCGTCGACCTGGGGGCTGTCGACGATGACCGAGCGGCCGCCGGTGCGCTGCTCGACCATGTTGATGCCCTCGAATCCGAGCTGGGTGCGCTGCCCGGCGAGGTCCTGCTCGAGGGTCTCGTCGTAGTCGATGCCGCGCACGTAGTCGATGAGCACCGAGTCGACGTTGGCCCCGGTGCGGCTGCCGATGCCGATGGTGTAGATGACGAGGCCGCGGCGCCGGAACTCGGCGAGGGCGGTGTCGAGCCGGCTCATCTGTTCGGCGTCGATGAGGAAGTCGCCGTCGGTGAACAGCAGCAGCACGCGGTCGTTGCGCTCCTCCGGCAGCCAGTCGTCGTCGCCCGACTCGAAGCGGTCCTGGTTGTCGAGCGACAGGTAGATCGACTCGAACGCGGTGGCGATGTCGCTGTCCCACGGGAACGCGTCGCCGGTGAGGCTCAGGGGCGGGGCGATGCGGCCCACCTCCTCGATGAACCGCTCGGCGTTCGACGCCATGTGGGCGCGGCGCAGGGTGGTGGTGCCCCAGACGTACACCGCGGTGCGGTCGCCGGGGGTCAGGATGTCCTGGGTGTAGAGGCCCAGCGCCTCGCGCACCGCGAGATCGAGGCGGGATGGCCCGAGGTCCTTGACCCACATCGACGCCGAGGCGTCGATGGCGACGACGACGTCGACGTCGCCCCGCCGGAACGTCTGGCCGCCGTAGACCCAGAACGGCCGGGCGGCGGCGACGGCCACCAGGGCGAGGGCGACGATGGCGAGGAACCAGAACTTGACGTGGCCGAAGAAGGGGTACTTCGAGCCTTCGGTGCGGGCCGGGCGCAGTGTGAGCCGCAACGCGAAGACGATGAGCCCGAAGGCGAGCAGCAGGCCCGCGAGGGGGAGGATCGCCAGGTACTCGGGGTTGGCGAACTCGACGCTCTCCCGGAGCAGGCTGCTGATGGTGTCCATCTGGTACGTGAGCGGCGCCCCCTCACGGGCGCGAAACCCCGCCGCGGCCCCGCCGATGCTCGAGGCGGAGCCCGCGGGCGGTGGGAACTTCGCGGAAAGGAGCTACCCGCGGCGGCGGCGCACCGGGGTGCCCTCGCCCTTCATCTGCTCGAGCTCGGGCGGCTCGATCTCGCGGGGCGCCTCGAGGGCGCGCCGGACCGCCTCGGCGTTGCTGGTCAGGTCGTAGTTCCACTTGTAGTCGAAGCGGTCGCCGGGGTCGCCGCGCAGGGCCCGCTCGTAGTCGGCGTTCACCGTCTCCATCACCTCGAGGATGATCGCCTCGCGCTGGGTCGCGGCGTCGGGGGCCTCGGGGTTGATGGCCCGGTACCGCTGCCGCGCCAGCATGAACTTGGCGCTCGCGAGCAGGTGCGACGCCCGCGGGTCGTCGATCTCGTCGGCGAGGTCGTCCACCACCGTCCGGTAGTCGCCGGTCAGGTAGTTGTAGGACGCCTGCTGGAGGAACGAGTCGCGGAACAGGTACGAGTCGGCGAACCACTGCATGCCCCACGCCCGGCTGCCCTGGTAGAAGGCGGACACCTCGGCGAGCTGCGTCTCGGCCGTCTCGAAGTCGCCGCGCTCGACGCTGGCGCTCAGCCCTTCCAGGTTCGTGTAGAACGCCGTCAGGCTGCGCGCGGGTATCGAGACCCCGGCGAAGAAGAGCAGGGCGAGCACGAAGCCGACGAGATACCGGAACGAGTGCTCCTTGTCGAGCAGGTCTGTCAGTCGCATGTCACTTCTCTCTCGAGCGCCGCGCGTCTCGCGGCGGGTCCGCCCACGGGGGGCGCCCGCCCGTCTCCGTTCCGTGGACGCCGCCCGCTACGGGGTCGTCCCCCACAGCAGCTCGGACACGAACCCGACGGGGATGCCGACGAGCAGCAGCCCCATCGCCACCAGCAGGAACCGCGAGTAGATGGGCACCTTCAGGGCCCGGTGCTTCAGCTCCATGCGCACCGCCTCGCGCTCATCGATGGCCTGGTAGGCGCGCAGCAGGCTGTCCTCGTCCGTCACGTCGAAGTAGTCGCCCCCGTACTCCTGAATCTGCCCCACGAGCTGCGGCACGGTGGGGTGCAGGAAGCTCGCGGTGCGGGCATCGCTGGTGTTGATGTAGATGATGTAGGGGACGATGTTCCGTTTGTTCAGCTCGGCGAACTCCGCGTCGGGGAACTCGTCGACGGCGGCGTCGGTGATGATGAGCACGGCCCGGTTCTGGTTCTGGCCGCGGCCCACCGCCGCCTCGTCCTGGTCGAAGTACTTCACGATGTCCTGCAGCGGCCGGATGATGTTGGTGTCGCCCTCGGCGGGCACGATGCGGACCTTGTCGCGGGGCACGACCATCGCCTTGTCGAGCCGCTGCGTCATCACGTAGGGCGCGTCCCAAACCTGGTAGTAGTACAGCTCGTCGTCCATGACGAAGTCGTCCACCTTGTAGGGGTAGGTGGAGAACAGCCACAGCGACACGCGGTCGTTCTTGTCGCGCCGCATCTCGAGGAACTCGAGATGGGCGTCGCGGGCGACCTCGGCCTTCGACTTGTTGGTGTCGGGGAACTCCCACGCCATCGAGCCCGACGTGTCGACGAGATCGACGCGGACCCGCGACTCGACGTAGCCGCTGACCTCCTCGGTGGCGGTGAGGAACGGGTCGGCGACCGAGAACACGAGCAGCGCGAGGGCGCCCGCCGCCAGCGCCTTGGGCGCGGTGTGGAGGACGCGGATCCAGAGCCGCTTGCGGTGCCCCGGCTCGATGTCGTGCCCGGAGTGCTCACGCACGTGGCGCTTGCTGACCGCGGCCAGCCGCACGAGGGTCAGGGCGAGCACGACCCCCAGCACGATCGCGATCCCCATCGCGATGCCGACGTCGCCGTACCGGATCGCCGCGAAGTCGGTCGCGATCAGCTCGCGGACGCCGCCGTCGACGAACATGACGAACTCGGACCAGGGCATCAGCATGATCGTTCACCTACCCCTTCGCCGGACGCGGAGAAGCGGCGCCCACCAGCACCTTCAGGTTGTTCAGCATCCGCACGTACGGGCGCAGCCGGTACAGCGCCTCCCCGAGCATGCGCGCCTCGCCGCCGGGGTGCTCGACCGGCGCCGGCGCCCCCGTCTCGAGCCCCCGCTGATAGGCTACGAGCCGGCCCGCAAGCACCCCGAGCGCGGCCTTCCGGTAGCTGTCCTTCAGCCCGTCGACGTGCCGCTGGATGTCGAGGGCGGTGTCGCCGGGAACGAGGCCCGGGAGGTCCGCCTGCAGGTAGTCGCGCAGGACCAGCACCAGCGCCCGCTGGCGGTCGGCGAGCTGGTCGGCGCCGGCGTCCCGCGGCAGGCGTCGCAGGGCCGCCAGCTCGCGGCCCACCGCCCGGCGCGCCTCCCAGATCGACGGCAGGACGGGGATCTGCGCCTCGATGCGGGCCAGCTCGTCCTCTTCCTGCTGCTTCTCGATGGAGACCGCCTTCGGCTTGCGGGCGAACCGCACCAGCATCACGAGCCAGATCAGCAGCGGCAGGGGCGCGACGACCCAGGCCAGGGCGCGGAAGACCGTCGCGAGGCCCGAGAACGTGCCGAGCTCGACGGTGTCGCGGATGTCGAGCAGGGGCTCGTCGGTGATCGACGTCACGTAGCGCACGAGCCCCTGCCCTCCGTCGACCTGCTGGACCTCGGCGTCCTCGATGTCCTCGCCGAGGTCCCGCACGAGGTAGTAGAAGCTGAAGCTCGGCAGGGCGTAGGTCATCTTGTTGGGGTCGACGAGCCGGAACTCGTACACGAAGTCCCAGATGTGCGTGTCCTCGATGCGGTCCTTCTCGACCACCAGCGCCGTCGCCTCGAACGGGTGGACCGGGAGCGCCTCGGGGGTCATGCGGTCCTCGAGGATGATGATCTCCTGGCCGCTCGGGATCAGGTCGGGGAAGCGCAGCCGGTAGCGCTGGGTGATGCGGTCGCCGGTCTTGACGACGGTGGGCTCGAGCTCCAGGGTCTCGACCCGCACGAGGCCCGCGCCGGGCATCCCGGGGTCGGGTGGCTGGGCGGCCGACCCCGGCGGCGCGAGCAACAGGAGGCCGGCTGCGACGGCGATTAGGCGTGTCATGGTCACCCGTTCTTCCCTGCCAGTCTGCGAAGGCCCGCGCCGTTCCACGGCGCACACCCCTAGCGCGCGAATCGCGACATCAGGAACTTGGGCAGCTCCTCGAGGTGGTTCTGCTCCGTCAGCACCGTCGAGTCGATGCCCGCCTGGTGCTTCAGCTTATACTGCAGCGCCGCTCGCGTCTCCTCGATGCGCCGCCGGATCGCGCCCGCCTTCCGCGCCGAGATCACGGTCTGCTTGCGCGTCTCCATGTCCGAGATCCGGATGTAGCCGAGCCGGCTCCTGACCCGGAACTCGTCGGGGTCGTCGAGGACGAGCACGATCATATCGTGCTTCGCGGCCAGCGTGCTCAGTTGCTTGAAGTCGACCGCGTCGGGGTCGTTGACCAGATCCACGAGGTCGGTCAGCAGGATGATCGAATGGCGCGACTTCAGCCGCGCCAGCATGAAGTCGACGGCGACCTTCAGGTGGGCCTTCCGGCGGGTCGGGTGCTCCCGCTCCAGCTTCAGCTTCTCGAAGATCTTGTACGCCATGTAGAAGACCTGCGAGGTCCCGAGCTTCGGGCGCAGGTAGAGCTCGATGCGGTCCGAGTAGCCGAGCAGCCCCACCGGGTCGCGCAGGTTGGCGCGGGTCAGCCCGATGTTGCCGAGGAGGTCGAGCATCAGCAGCGCCTTGTTGGTCTCCTGCGACACCTGGAAGAGCGTCGAGTACGACAGGTCGCAGACGACGAGCGTGCGGAGCTCCTTGGGCTCCATCCGCTCGATGCGGTACAGCTTCTCGGGATAGGTGCGCAGGCTGAGGCTCCACGCCACGTCCTTCAGGGGCTGGCCGGGCCGCCACTGGTCGACGCCGACGATGTCGTAGCCGGTCCCCTTGAACCCGCTCTTGTGCTCGCCGAAGTGGATGCTGTTGGAGGTCTTGCGGGCCCGGATGCCGTGCTTGATGTCGCGGAACCGGGCGTAGACCTCCTCTACTTCCACGGCGGAACCTCCATGTCCCGCAGGATCTGCTGGAGCAGGTCGTCCTTGTCGACCGAGAACTCCATGCCCTCGCGCAGCACGATGCGGTGGGCGAGCACCGGGCCCGCCACGGCCTTGATGTGGTCCGGTGTGATCGTCATGTCGCCGTTGAAGAACGCGAAGGTCCGGGCCACCGCCTCGAGGTGGAAGTGCACGCGGGGGGAGATGCCCACCCGGATGTACTCCTTGACGGTCCGCGCCGCCCGCCCCATGACCCGGTGGGGGCGGGTGTTCCGGATCAGCCGCACCTTGTACTGCTGCGCGTAGTCCGACATCCCGACGTTGTCGAAGATGTACTGGGCGATGTCGAGCACCTCGTAGAGGTCGGTCAGCTTCTCGACCTTGCGCCCGACCACGTTGCGGGCGCTGATGTTCAGCTCGTCCTCCTCGTCCTCGGGGTCGAGCATGTTGATGGACAGCGTCGTGCGGTCGAGCTGGGCCACCGGGTTGGCGAACGTGCCCTCCTCCTCGCCGAAGATGTTCTCGGTGCAGATGACCATGAAGAAGCGGGGCCCCTCGATGTCGTTGAAGTCGCACGACAGCGGGAAGAGGGGCAGCATCTTGCCCTCGGCGAGGTTGCCGTAGTCCGAGCTGAGGGTCGCCGAGCTCTCCTCCATGCCCTCGAGCACCGCCGCCTTGGTCTTGCCCGACAGCCGGTTGTCCTCGTCGATGAGGACGATGTGGGCCATCAGCTTGCCCGGCTTGAACACGAGCTTGCGCGAGCCGTCGGTCTCCTCGACGATGGTCTCGTAGCCCAGGATGTCCTCGGGCATGTACGTCGGCAGGCCCTGGATGCGCTCGAACTTGGCGTCGATGGCCATCGCGCAGGCGCTGACGAGATCGGTCTTTCCGGTGCCCGTCGGCCCCCGGAACATCACGTGGGGTTGGCGCAGCAGCTTGCTCTGGCTCAGCTTGTCGGTGTACGGCAGCAGCGTGAAGAAAGCCCACGACAGGATGCGGGCGGCATCGTCGAGGCCGTAGAGCCACTTGGTCGACTCCTTCTGGAACCGCTGGACCACCTCGTTGGCCCGGTCGAAGTCGATTTCGCGCGTCGGTTGCACGGCCATGAGTCTGTTCCGGTCTCCCTTCGATGGTGCGGCGCCGTCGGAGGCGCCTGCTTCACGCCGATGTCGTGAAGCGAGCCCCTAAGTGTGTCCGCACGGCCGCCCGGCGTCAAGGCGGAGCGGGCCGGCAGCGAGTCGGCGTCTCCCGGGCGGGAGGTGGCGCCGTCGTCCGGCGCCGACGCCTAGCGCGGCCCCCCTCCGATCGTCAGCCCCACGTAGAACTCGCGGTCGGGGGAAGGCTCGAAGTAGCGGCTGCCGAACGCGTTGGTGATGGTGGACGAGTTGTAGATCTCGTTGAACAGGTTGTCGATGCCCCAGAACGGCCGGACGTCGACGCCGCCCCACGTGGCGTCGAACCCGAACCGCAGGTCGACGACGGTGTACGCCCAGTTGAACACGGTGTTGGCGTTGTTGAGGGTGTAGTCGTCGACCCACCGGAGCGTCATGCCCGAGCGCAGGCCGAACGGCGCGGTGTGGTTGAAGCCGGCGAAGATGCGGTGCGGCGGCGACCCCGGCTCGACGTTGCCGGCGAAGTCGTTGCCGCCCGGCGCGAACTGCACGAACTTGAAGTCCTGGTACGTGTACGCGAGCCGGGTGCTGAACGCCGGGTCCGGGATCCATTCCAGCAGCAGCTCGACCCCGTCGCGCGACGACTCGCCGGCGTTGCGGAAGAAGACCTCCTCGGTCGGGCTCTGGAACGAGACGAGGGCGTTGTCGACGGTGGACACGTACACGGCCGCCTCGTAGCGCAGGCGCGCCGCCTCGGCGAGGCCCCGGATGCCGACCTCGAAGCTGCGCAGGTTCTGCGGCCCCAGATCCTGGTTGAACCCGCCCTCGCCGGTCGGCGTGTTCGACAGCTCGACGGTGGTGGGGGTCTCGTAGGCGGTGGCGAAGCTGGTGAACAGGTTGACGTTGGGGGTCGCGGCGACGGTCAACCCTATCGAGGGGCTGAACGCGTCCATCTTGCGGTCGCCGGACTGGTCGCCGTCGTCGAGCTTCCGGTCGCCGGCCCGGAAGTCGTAGTAGTCCCAGCGCACCCCGGCCGTGAACCGCACGCGGTCGGTCGGCGCGACGCCGATCTGGGCGAACGGGCCGGCCGAGCGCACGTCCTCGGTCTGATCGACCCGCAGGTCGCCGCTGGTCGCGCGCTCGCCGCTCACCGCCGGCGCCACCTGCCCGAACTCCCGGCGGTCGTCGTTCTGCGACGCCACGTCCACTCCCGCCGCCCAGTCGACACCCGCCGTCCCCGCGGCCGCGCCGCCGACGTACTCCGACCGCAGGCCGCGTCCGTTCCGTCTCAGCTCGACGTTCCGGAACGCGCCGACCGCGCCGAGGTCGCGCCACATGCCCCAGCCCGTCACGCGGAACATCTGGGTCTCGGTGAAGCGGTGCTCCAGGGTGACGCCGCCCTGTCCCTGGGTCGCGCTCTCGCCCCAGTTGCGGGCGGCGGCGACGCCCCGCGCCATCCGCCGCCGCACCGGGTCGCGGGCGTCCTCCTCGTTGAGGAAGCTCGCGCTCTCGGCGAACGGGGTGTCGTAGAGGTTGAAGACGCCGCGGATCTCGGTGGCGTCGCCGAGCTCGCGGCGCACCACGAAGTTGGCCTGGGTGATCTCGGCGTGGCTGTTGTCGCGGAACCCGTCGGTCTCGAAGCGGGTCACGCTCGTCATGAACTGGGTGGGCCCGTCGCCCCCGGCGTCCACCCGGACCTGCTGCCGGTTGTAGCCGTAGCTGCCGAACTGGATGTCGGGCCGGATGACGAGGGGGCGGGAGGTGTCGAACGTCGTGGTCAGGTTGATGACCCCGCCGGCGGAGTTGCCGTACAGCACCGAGCTCGGTCCCCGGATGACGTCGATGCGGCCGACCGAGCCGAGGTCGACGTTGCCCGGCTCGGTGGTGCCGTCGGCGGTGGTGATGGGGATGCCGTCCTGGATGAGGGCGAGCCCGCGCAGCCCGAATCGCGGCTCGGGGGCGCGGATGCTCAGGCCGATGCCGCCCGACAGGCCGTAGTTGCGGCGGTTCTGGACGAACAGCCCCGGAATGCCCCGCAGCGCCTCGTCGAGCGACGAGCGCCGCTGCGCGAACTCTATCTGCTCGCGCCCGACCACCGCCACCGACTGCGGGACGGCGGCGAGGTCCTGATCGGCCCGGGTGACGGTGACCGTCTCCGTCAGCGGCGCGAGCCCGAGCAGCAGGTTCGCGTTGGCGACGGCCCCCGCCTCGACCGCCACGTACGCGATCTCGCTGCTGAAGCCCGGCAGCACGCCGCGCACCTGGTAGCGGCCGGCGGGAAGGTTCGCGATCTCGTACTCGCCGAACCCGTCGCTGACGCCGGCGCGGACGGCGCCGCCTCCCTCGGGCACGGCGGTCACCGACACGCCCGGCAGCACCCCGCCGCTCTCGTCGACGATCACGCCGGCGATGGCGCCCGAGTCCTGCCCCGCCCGGCTCGTCGAAGTTCCGACCGCGAGCAGCATCAACGCGGCGGTGCCCGCGCATCGGAGACGCCGCCCGACCGACTGTTTCCGGTCCCCCATGGCCCTTGTTCCCCCTGGTGCCTCGTTGCAGCCGCCCCCCTGCGCCGGGGCTGACAAAGAGAGCCCTCGCGGGCGTGACCCCGCGAAGGCTCTTTCGTGGATTGCCGCGCCGGGCGCGAATCAGACCGGCGGTCGCGTCGAGGCTGTGCCTGCCGCCGTCGAAGCCGCTACTCCGCCAGCGGGTCCGGGCGCACCTGGAACTTCAGCATGCCCGGCTTCACGCCCCGGCCGCCCTCGATGTGCCAGGTGGCGGCGGCGCCGTAGGTGGCCCACACCCCGCGGCCCTTCCACCCCGCGTCGGGGTCGTCGATGCGGCCGTCGAGCCCGCGGGTGAAGAAGCCCTGGGGATACGGCACCCGCAGGACCGTCCACTCGCCCGTCTCCGGGTCGAGGGCGAGCAGCGAGTCCGAGTTCGACCCGGTGGCGATGGGCACGTCGCGGCCCAGTCCGAGCGTGTCCCACTGGTCGACCCAGTTGTAGTAGTGGTAGTCGGACCGCACCGGGGGGTCGGTGCCGGCGATGACGGGGCCGGGGGTCGGGTACAGCGTCCAGCCGTCGACGCAGTGGCGGCCGTCGGCCGTCTCCGGGCCGTTGTGGACGGCGCACTTCGTGCGGTCGAAGCTCGCGAGGTGGCTCGACCCCGACAGCGCGGTCCAGATGACCCCGTCGCGGTCGATGTCGAGGCCGCGCGAGCCGAACCCGATCTTGTCCCGCGGCACGTCGGGGTCGAGCACCGACGGCACCTCGTACATCTCGGTGACGCAGGTCTCGGGCGGGTTGTCGCCCACGTGCAGCCGGGCCAGTCGCCCCGGGAACCGGTTGGAGCTGATCCACACCACCTTGTCGTCGGTCGGATCACCGATGACCCCGTAGCTCCCGACCACCACGCGGGTGTCGAGGGCGGGGTCGACCTCGGCCGCCTGCCGGCCGCGCGGCGGCTCGTTCCACGGCTTGGTGACGACGCCGTCGCCGTTGGTGTCGAGCACGGTCGGGCACCAGCCCTGCGACGCTACCTCGTCCCCGGTCTCGTCCCACATCTTCGTGTCGATCCAGCCGATGACCTGCCCGCCGCCGCTGAAGTACAGCGTGTCGTTGTCGTCCTCGGCGAACTGCAGGTGGTGGGTGCCGAAGCAGGTGTCGACCATCACGAACTCGCCGGTGTCCGGCTCATAGTAGACGGCCGAGCGGAACCCGCTGTCGAGCGGGAAGTAGCTGGCGAACCGGTTGTCCGACCCCTCCCGGCAATAGTCGGGGTTGGCCCGGTTGCGGATGGCCGAGGTCATCCACACCCGCCCCTTCTGGTCCATCATCGGGTTGTGGGGGTTGGCGGGGTCGTCCCAGATCAGCTCGTCCCCGAAGAACCGCGACGGGGCCGGCATCGACATCGCGATCATGCCCGGCACCGTGGCCGGGTCGACCCGCAGCGGCACGTCGAGGCTCGTCGCGACGTTGGTGACCGGATCGAGGATGGTCAGCGCGTCGTTCGAGATGTTGACCCCGTAGACGGGGCCGTTGCCGTTGATCTCGGGGTTGCGCTTGTCGGTGGCGATCTCGTCGTGGATGTAGTCGATGTCGGTGCCCCACTCCCACATCGAGACGACGACGTTCCGCTCGATCCCCTGGGGCCGCGGCGGCGCCTCGGGCACCGCGCCGGCCGCGATGCGGTCGCTCCAGTCGGAGAACATCTGCAGCCCCCGCGCCCGGCCGAAGCGGTTCATGACGTTGGTCATCTGGCCGCCGCGCTGGCCCATCTGCACCCGGTGGTTCCACGCCTCGAGGCTCGAGTCGAACTGCTCGAGGTTGTCGATCTCGCGGATGATGCGGTTCCCGAGCTGGTGGCACAGCATGCACCCCTGCTTCTGCACGTCGAGCCACTGGTCCTGGTGCTGCAGGTTGGCGCTGATGCCGTTGCCCTCGTCCCCGGTTCCGGGGAACTCGTCCTGGGCGGGCGGGCGGATCAGCGAGTACCAGTAGTTGGCGGGGTAGACTGCCGCGGCCTCGGCGGGGGTCGCCGCCACCGTCGCCGAGAGGTCCACGGTGTCGCCCGGCGACGCCTGCACCGGGGCGGAGTCGAGGAGGCCGTACCCCCGCACCCAGACGTCGTAGGTGGCGTCCGGGAGGTCGGGGATGAGGTACCGGCCGCCGTCCCCGGTCACGACGCTCTTCACGAACTTCGTGGGCAACCCGGTGGTCTCGGCGATCACCCAGACCCCTTCCTCGGGGCCGTTCGCGCTCGTCACGACGCCGGCGATGTCGTCCTCGGCGGCGCCGACGAACGCGGTGAACGAGACGAGCGCCGCCGACACGAGCAACGCGACGGCCAACGCACCTGCAGAGCGATTTCTCATGGCTGCCTTCCGTTTCCTGGTTAGCCGAGTATCGTGCTTCACCACGGGTTCCCTGTCGTCATCCCGCGACCCGCCAGCCCCGGCGGTTCACTCGCCCGCCGACCGTTGCCTGGCGGCTGCGATCGGCGCCCGACCGACCCCCAGGCGTCCGCGCGTTCCACGGCGCCTACTTGCGGGACGCCTCCCAGTCGCCGGTCCCGTACCAACTGAAGCTGCCCGGGGCGCCCTGGATGGCGTCGTCCGTCAGCTCGCCCTCGAAGTCGATGGGCTGGTCGCCGTCGAGGTCGGGCACGACGATGACGAACGCCAGCTTCGTGCCCTCGACGGTGCCGTCCACGTCGAGGATCTCGTTGTCGCCGAGGTCGATCTCGCCGCCGAGCCTGTCGCCGTCCTGCTCGAACCGCGCCTGCCACGTCGTCACGCCGGTCTGCGTCGTCAGCCGGATCTCCCACTCGCCGGTCAGGTCGGCCTGGGCGGCGGGCGCCGGGCCCGCCGCACCCGCGACGAGCGCCGCGAGGGCCGCCGTCAGTGTCCGTCTCCACGTCATCGTTCCTGCCCCGTTTCCTCCAGAACCTTCGTGTACCACATGACCCCGAAGTTGACGAACGGCTCGCCGTCCACCGAGATCTCCTGGTTGACCCGGTACGCGTACGGGGAGACGAGATAGCTCCGGCCCCGGATCCGCATCTCGGCGTCGGCGTGCCGGACGGGGGCCGGGGTCTCCCAGAACTGGCTGTAGTAGCCGCCGAGGTCCCCGCCGAGGGGGCCGGGCTGCAGCAGCGCGAACCCCGCGTCGTAGACCACGTACTTGGTGAGGTGGGCGCCGAAGGGGCCGGTCTCCAGGAACAGGATGCCCTGGCCGCGCAGGGACCGGTCCTGCCCCTCGAGCTCGACCGTCACCTCGAGATAGCGGCCGTCCGCGATGTGGCGGACGCGCTCGACCCCGGTGTAGCTGCCGCCCGGCAGGAGGGGGGTGTCGAGGGGGGACCATTCGATCTCCCAGTCGCCGAGGAAGTACCGCAGGTCGAAGGGCGGCATCATCTCGTCGCCCGTCGTCGGCCCGCCCTGCGTCGCCCCCGGCTGCTGCCGCTGGGCGTGCAGGGGAGACACGGCCGCCCCCGCGGCGACGCCGATCGCCAGCAGAACCGGAAGCAACTGCCTCATGGGGGGATTCTATCCCGTCTTGGTCCGTCTTGGCGCGGGTCTTCCGGGTGCCGCGGGGCGACAACGGAGCGTGGCGTGCTGCGGCGCTCCATCGCCGCGTCGTCGTCGGTGCGCCCGGGAGCGCGGTGCGGTCTGCGCCGCTCATGCGCGGCGGCGCCGCGCGTCCGGGCGCCGCCCGGTTGATCGCGCTCCGGGGCCATGGTACAAGTGGGCGGCCCCGGGGCGTTTCCGGCGCCGTGGTTCCGATCATGATGCGTTTCTTCAGCACTGCCGCGGTTCCGCTCATCCTTGCCGGGATGGTCGCGGTGGTCTCGGCCCAGGCGGGTCAGGAGGCGGCGGTCGAGCTCCGGACCGTGGTGGGGTGTCTGGCGGGCAGCGGCGGCGGGTGGATGCTGGATCGCGCCACCGAGGGCGAGCCCACCGAGCGGGCGTTCACCAGCGAGGACGAGCTCGACGACTCCCGGCGGCGCGGGCTCGGCTCGTTGAGCTACCGCCTGCTCGGCGTCGGGGAGTTTCCGGTCGGGGACCACGACGGCCACAAGGTGCAGGTCAAGGGCCTTCGGTTCGCCCGCGACGGGGAGCTTCGCCTCAACGTCACGTCGTTCCAGCCGCTCGATCCGGACTGCCGGTAGCAGCCCGTCGGAACCCCCGCGTCACATCGCCGCCAAAGAGGCGCGAGGCACCGCCGGTGGATTGCGGCGAGGCCTCCGCGAGTGCTTCCGGCGCTCTCTGGAACCGCGCGCCACCGCCAAGCCCGCCGTCCATCCGACTTGCACTTTCCGTCCGTTTACCCGCGGCCGCCCCGGGTCGAGCGGCGCCAGCCCGGTACGAGCGGCCACGCAGAGAGATGAAAACCGAGTTCGAGCCGTTCCGCATCAAGATGGTCGAGCCCATCCGGCTGCCCACCGCCGAGGAGCGCGAGGCGATCCTCGATCGGGCGGGCCTCAACCTGTTCCGGGTGGCGGCGGCCGACGTGGCGATCGACCTGCTGACGGACAGCGGGACCGGCGCCATGAGCGCCGAGCAGTGGGCGGCGATGATGCGCGGCGACGAGAGCTACGCCGGCGCCGACAGCTTCGATCGCCTGCGGGAGGCGGTTCGCGATGTCACCGGCTTCGACGAGCCGCTGCCGACCCACCAGGGCCGGGCGAGCGAGCGGGTGCTCTTCGAGCTCATGGGCGGCGCCGGCCGGGTGGTCCCGAACAACGCCCACTTCGACACGACCCGCGCCAACATCGAGCGGACGGGGGCGCGCGCCGTCGACCTCTCGATTCCCGAGGCGGCGGACCCGACGAGCCGGCATCCCTTCAAGGGCAACATGGACCTCGCCGGGCTCGAGGCGCTGCTCGCGGCCGAGGGGGCGCGGGTGCCCCTGGTCCTGTGCACCATCACCAGCAACGCGGCGGGCGGCCAGCCCGTCAGCCTGGAGAACCTGCACGCGGCGCGGGACGTCTGCCGGCGCCGCGGCGTGCCGTTCTTCCTCGACGCCTGCCGCTTCGCCGAGAACGCGTGGTTCATCCGGGAGCGCGAGCCGGGCCAGGGCGGCCGGCCCGTCGGCGCCATCGCGCGCGACCAGTTCGACGCGGCCGACGGGGCGATCATCAGCGCCAAGAAGGACGGCCTCGTCAACATCGGCGGGCTGCTGCTCGTCCGCGACGACGGCCTCCGGGGCCGCGCCGGCGAGGTGCTCATCACGACCGAGGGCTACCTGACCTACGGGGGGCTGGCGGGCCGCGACCTCGACGCGATGGCGGTGGGCCTGCGCGAGGTGCTCGACCCCGACTACCTCCGCTACCGCATCGGCACCGCCGCCTACGTCGGGGAACGGCTGCTCGCCGCCGGCATCCAGATCGTCGAGCCGCCGGGGGGCCACGCCGTCTACATCGACGCGCGCCGGTTCTGCCCCCACCTGCCGCCGGAGCGGTTCCCCGCCCAGGCGGTCGTCGTCGCCCTCTACCGGCTGGCCGGGGTCCGGGCGAGCGAGGTGGGCTCGGCGATGGTGGGAGCGGGCGGCCACGCGCCGCTCGAGCTGGTACGCCTCGCGATTCCGCGGCGCGTCTACACCCGCGCCCACCTCGACTACGTCATCGAGGCCCTGGTCGAGCTTCACGCCCGCCGCGACGCCATCCGCGGCCTGCGCGTGGTCGAGGCGCCGCCGAGCCTGCCGCACTTCTCGGCCCGCTACGCCGAGGTCGACCCCTGAAGGGCGCGCGACCCGGCTCCCAACCGACCCTCCCGGATTCCCGATCCGTTACGGTGCGGGCTCCCGACCCGGGACGACCGGCCCCCGCGGCGCGCGCTCGACCACGCCGGCCGCCGCCGGCAGGTTTCGGCGGCGACGGGCGAGCCAGCCGGGCGTCGGCTCCATCGCGCGGCCGGCGCCGGGCCGATCCTCCTCGCGCAGCCGACGGAGCAGGTCGAGGTACCGGCGGTCGATCTCCGGCCAGGCGTAGTGGCGATCGAAGTAGCGGCGGCCGTTGGCGCCGAGGCCGGCGCGCAGGCCGGGGTCGTTCTCCAGCAGCCGCAGGGTCTCCGCGAACTCGTCGTAGCCCGTGTAGTAGAGGCCGGCGTTGCTCCGGAGCGCCTGGCCGCGCAGCACGTCACAGTCGCCGTTGACGAGCACCGGCAGCCCCATCGCCCAGGCCTCCAGCGTCACGATCGACAGGCTCTCGTACGGCGACGGCATGATCAGCAGGTCGGCCGCCGCCATCGCGTCGTACTTCTCCTCCTCGGACACGAACCCGAGGTGGCGGATCCGCGGGTCGTCGGGCACGGGCATGACCGGCGAGCCCGCGAGGACGAGATGGAGCCGTCCGCCCTCGGCCGCGTAGCGCCGGAAGTGCCGGAACAGGTCGGCGCATCCCTTGTTGGGATCGATGCGGCCGACGTAGAGGGCGAAGGGGTCTGCGACGCCGGTCCGCTGGCGGAAACGGCGGGCGCTGGCGTCGGCCGGCGCTTCCGCGCCGACCCCGGCGACGATGTCGGGCACGGTGTCGTTGCCGGTGATCGCCCGAATCAGGGCCCGCTCCTCCGGCGTCAGGTACACGATGGCCCTGACGCCGCGCAGCACGGGGCCGAACAGGGCCATCCCGAGCGCGGGGTCGCGCTCGGCCGTCGGCACGAGCACCGCGCGGTCCGCGGCGGCGCGGGCCCCGTGGTAGGCGTGGTAGTAGCGGTAGCTGAAGAAGAAGCAGAAGTCGTACTCGCTTCCGTGCCGCGCGACGTGGTCGACGAGGGCGGGGCTCGCCGGCCCCTCGCTCTCCAGCCAGCGCAGCTCGTCGGCGAGGGAGTGGGGGCGGTGGAACACCAGCTCGGACCGGCGGGCGAAGTCGCGCACGTCCCGCTCGCGGGCGACGGGAAACCGGCGCACCGGCAGCCCTTCGACCGAGTCGGGGCCCGCCGGGTACTCGTCCCGCCAGGTGATGTAATCGCGCGCGCAGGTGGTCAGGACCTCGACCTCGGCGTGCCGGGCCAGCCGCCCCGCGATGCACCGCGCGGCGAGCTCGGCCCCGCCCGCGACCTCGAGCCCGTAGCGTTGGACGACGATGGCCAGCTTCATCGGTCCGGCGGGGGCGGCTCGACGTCCGGCGGCGAGGGAACGACGGTCGCGGGGTCGGGGAGCTCGCCGCCGGCCGGCGTCTCCGGCGCTCGGGCCGCCGGGGCCCGCGCCGGCCCGCGGTCGTGCGGCAGGGCGGTGGGCCCGTTGGCCCGGGCCTGCTCGAGCGCGTCCAGGCGCCGGGCGACGGACTCGACGAGCTTCCGATGGTCCTTCATCTCGGCAGAGAGCCGACTCGTCTCGACACCGAGCTGCCTCGTCTCGGCCAACAGGTCCTGCACGGCCCGGCGCCCCCGTGCGTCCTGCTCCTCTAAGGCGCTCAAGCGCCGCGCCACCTCGTCGTCGAAGGCCGCCTGCTGCGCGTTCCGCCTCGCCTGCGTGGAGAGCGCATCCACCATGGGATCGATGTTGAAGACGAACTTCAGGAGGGGGCGGAGCAGCCTGCGGATGCCGTACAGGGTCTGGCCGACGCCGCCGCGCGACGACCAGTAGACGCTGTAGCCGTGGAAGTCGAACGACTCCGAGGGCGGCAGCGCGGGGAGGGTGCCCTCGCGTTCGGGCGCCGCGGCGCCGCGCGCGCTCTCCCGTTCCGAGGCCGGGACCGGCTCGCGCGCCGTTTTCTCGGCGGCCGCGCCGTCGCGGCGGCGGCGCTTCTCGACACGGGCGCGGACCTGCTCCATGATCCGCTCCACGTCGATATCCTCGGACTGTGCTGGAGGTTCGGACATCCACCGCCCCGGGGAGCCGCGTACCGGCCGCCGACGGGGCCGGCGCCCGCGCGCGACGGGCGGTCGGCCTGCGCGCCATCGCGGGGTTCGCCTACCGTATCGACGCCGGGTGCGGTTGTCAATCGCGGCGGCGGGCTGATCGGGACAAGGGGGGCGCATGGAGGAGAGGCAGGGCATGGACTTCACGGGCAGGGCGGTGCTGGTGACCGGGGCGTCGCAGGGCATCGGACGCGCCGTCGCCCGGCACTTCGCGGCCGGCGGCGCGCGGGTCGCGGTGCACTGCCGCCGCAACCGGGCGGCGGCGGAGCGGACCCGGGCCGGGTTGCCGGGCGGGCCGCACCTGATCGTGGAGGCCGACGTCGGCGACGGGGCGGCGGTCGAGCGGATGGTCGACGTGGTCGCGGCGGAGCTCGGCGGGCTCGACGTGCTGGTCAACAACGCGGGCATTCACGAGCCCCATCCGATTGCCGAGGTGTCCTACGCCGAGTGGCAGGCCCGGTGGCGCCGGACCCTCGAGACGAACCTGCTGGGGGCCGCCAACGCCGCCTGGTGCGCGGCGCGGCACATGATGCGGCAGGGGGGCGGGCGCATCGTCAACGTCTCGTCGCGCGGCGCGTTCCGGGGGGAGCCCGAGGCCCCCGCCTACGGGGCGAGCAAGGCGGGCATGAACGCGATGAGCCAGTCGCTGGCGAAGGCGCTGGCCCCGCACCGCATCTTCGTCGGGGCGGTCGCGCCGGGGTTCGTCACCACCGAGCGGACCGCGGCGTTCCTCGACGGCCCGGACGGAGACGCGGTCCGCGGGCAGAGTCCGATGGGAAGGGTGGCGACCCCCGACGAGGTGGCCTACGCGGTGTGCTTCCTGGCGTCGGCGGGTGCGGAGTTCACGACCGGGACCATCATCGACGTCAACGGCGCCTCGTACCTGCGGTCGTGAGGTCGGTGCGTCACTGGCCGGCGATCGCCGCGCCGTTCTACCGCGCAGGCTCTTGGCCGCGAGGCGCGGAGCCGGCGGCCCGTGGCGGAGGCCCGGTCGCCCGCGAGCGGCGCTCCGGCCGGGACCGGCGCCTCCGTTCCCGCCGTCAGGCCGAGCGGATGGACGCCGGGCCGCCGGGACGGGCCGGCCTCTCCTCGGTATCGCGCAGTGACTTGACCACGGGCGACGTGTTCGGCGGGTACTCGCCGAAGCTGACCCCCAGGGCCCGCGCCGCCACGACCCCGGCGCTGTCCGGCGAGACCCGCGAGATCTGGTTCACCGCGTCCTGAATCGGCACCGCCTTCACCGCCGGCGGGTGGTAGGCCACCATCTCCCCGAACCGCCGCTCGAAGATGAGGCGGACGGCGTGGGCGCCGAACTGGGTGGCGAGGGCGCGGTCGAAGTTGGTGGGGGGGCCGCCCCGCTGGAGGTGCCCCAGGATGACCACCCGCGTCTCCCGCTTCAGCCGCTCCTCGAGCTCGCGCGCGACGATCTGGCCGATGCCGCCCAGCCGGACCTGCTGCCCCGGGGTCGGCTCCTCGCGGGTCACGAGGCCCCCGCCCGGCAGCTCCGCCCCCTCGGCCACCGCGACGAGCGAGAACCGCTTGCCCTGGGTGTCGCGCTCCAGGATCTTCTGGCACACGTTCTCCCAGGTCCACGGGATCTCCGGGATCAGGATGACCGAGGCCGCGCCCGCGATGCCCGCGTGCAGCGCGATCCAGCCGGTGTGACGCCCCATCACCTCGAGCACCATGATGCGGTCGTGGCTGGCCGCGGTGGTGTGCAGGCGGTCCATGGCGTCGGTGGCGCAGGCGACGGCGCTGTCGAAGCCGAACGTGAAGGCGGTGGCCGAGAGGTCGTTGTCGATCGACTTGGGCACCCCCACGACGGGGATGCCGTGCTCGTGAAACTGCTGGGCGACGGCGAGCGAGCCGTCGCCGCCGATGCAGATCAGCCCGTCGAGGTCGAGCTGGCCCATGGTGCGCTCGACCTCGGGGAGGAGATCGGGGTCGATCTCCTGGCGGTCGTCGATGCCCACCCGCGCCGAGAAGCGGCCGGTGTTGGTGGACCCCAGGATGGTGCCGCCCCGGTTGATGATGCCCGACGTGTTCCTGGTGTCGAGGGGCACGTAGGTCACGGGGTCGACGAGGCCCTCGAAGCCCCGCCGGAAGCCGACCACCTCGGACCCGAGCCGCGCCGCCGACTTGACGGCGCCGCGGATCACCGCGTTCAGCCCCGGGCAGTCGCCGCCCGCGGTCAGGATTCCGATCCGGCGAGTCGCATTCGGCATGACTACCTTCCCCGTCTCCCCGGGGCCGCGGGCCGTCGCCGTTGCGGGAGGGCGCCGGCCGGACCGATCACGAATGACCGAGCACCTCGTGCGGGACGTAGCGCTCCTCGAGGAAGCCGCACTCCTCCTCGTCCAGCGTGATGTCGAGGGCGGCGACGAGCTGGTCCAGTTGCTCCGGCCGGGAGGTGCCGACGATGGGGGCGGTCACCCCCGGTTTCCGGACCAGCCAGGCGAGGGCCACCTGGGCGGGGGTGACGCCGCGCCGCCCGGCCAGCGTCTTCACCCGCTCGACGATCTCGAAGTCGGCGGGCGTGAAGTAGAGCTTGCGCGCGAAGTCGTCGCTCCGCGCCCGGCTCGACGGCCCCGGGCTCTCCGGCTCCGGCTTGCGGTTGCCCGCGAGGAACCCCCGGGCGAGGGGGCTCCACGGAATCACCCCGACGCCCTCGGCCCGGCACAGGGGCAGCATCTCCCGCTCCTCTTCGCGGTAGACGAGGTTGTAGTGGTTCTGCATGGCCGCGAAACGCGCCCAGCCGTGGCGGTCGGCGGTGTGGAGGGCCCGCGCGAACTGCCAGGCGTACATGCTCGACGCCCCGAGGTAGCGCGCCCGGCCCGAGCGGACGATGTCGTTCAGCGCGTCGAGGGTCTCCTCGAGCGGCGTCTCGGGATCGAAGCGGTGAATCTGGTAGAGGTCGACGTGGTCCATGCCGAGGCGCCGGAGCGAGGCGTCGACGGCGTCGAACAGGTGCTTCCTCGAGAGGCCCCGGTCGTTGGGGCCGTCGCCCATGGGGAAGTAGGCCTTGGTGGCCACGACCACCTGGTCCCGGCGGGTCAGGTCGCGGACGGCGCGGCCGAGAATCTCTTCGCTCACGCCGCGGGAGTACATGTCCGCGGTGTCGAAGAAGTTGATGCCGTGGTCGAGGGCCTGACGCACGAACTGCCGCCCGGCCTCCTCGGGCAGGACCCAGTCCCGCCAGCTCGGCGAGCCGTAGGTCATCATGCCGAGGCAGAGGCGCGAGACCTTCAGGCCGGTGCGTCCGAGCGCGACGTACTCCATGGCGATCCTTGCGCCCGGGCGCCCGCGCGGCGCCGCCCGCGGGGGCCGCGACCGCGGTTTCCGGTTGCTCCGCGGCCGGTGGGCTACGGCGCATCCGTCGGCGCCTGCCGCACGGGGCGTCTCGCCGCCCGACGCCGTCCGTTCCCGGTTCCGGAGCGACGGGGCATTCCGCCGCGGGCGGCTAATGACAGTGTTGGTGAGCGACCGACCAGACCGTCCCGGGCGGACAGATGCCGCTCGCGGCGCGGTTGGCCGAGGAGAAGGTGAAGACGAGCACCGCCAGCAACACGGCCGTGGCGCCCACGATGGCGAGCCAGGCGGTGGGGCTCAACTGGCGTTCCCTGCGCTCACAGCATGCCTTGTACTTCCTGCCGCTGCCACACGGACATAGCTGGTTCCGGCCGACCCTGGAAACACGCGCCATCGTGGAGGTCCCCTTCGTCGCGGTGCCGCGTCGAAATGGACGAGTATACTGCACGCCGCCCGATCCGACGGCGGCGGCGAAGCGGCGGGAAACGCCGAAGCGCGGGCGGCGGGCCGGGGCGGCGGGGCGCGGCGGGCGGTTCGGCTCAGGGCACCAGCAGCAGCTTGCCGACGTGGGTGCTCGACTCCATCAGCCGGTGAGCCTCGCCCGCCTGCGCCAGCGGGAACCGGCGGTGCACGACGGGCCGCACCCGGCCCGACTCGAGGAGCGGCCACACCCGCTCGCGGACCGCCGCCGCCACCGCGCCCTTCTGCGCCACGCTGCGGGCCCGCAGCGTCGACCCCGTGACCGTCAGCCGGCGCGTCATCAGCGTGGCGAGGTCGAGCGCGGCGGCGGGCCCGCTCATGAACGCGATGACGACCAGCCGTCCCTCGGTCTTCAGGACCGCGAGATTGCGCGGCAGGTACTCCTGCCCGACCATGTCGAGGACGACGTCGACGCCCTGCCCTTCCGTGGCCGCGCGGATCGCCTCGACGAAGTCGGTGTCGCGGTAGTTCACCGCCGCCGCGGCCCCGAGGGCGGTGCACGCCGCGCACTTCTCCGCCGACCCCGCGGTCGCGAAGACGGGGGACCCGAACGCGGCCGCGAGCTGGATCGCCATGGTGCCGATGCCGCTCGATCCGCCGTGCACGAGCAGCTTCTCGCCCGGGCGCAGGGCGGCGCGGTCGAAGACGTTGGTCCAGACCGTCATCGCCACCTCCGGCAGGGCCGCCGCGTCCACGAGCTCGACGCCGGCCGGCACCGGGAGGCACTGCGGCGCGGGCACCGTGCAGTACTCCGCATAGCCCCCGCCCGCCAGCAGGGCGCAGACGGGGTCGCCGACCGCCCATCCCGACACCGCGCCCCCGACCGCGGCCACGGTGCCCGACACTTCCAGGCCCAGCACGTCCGAGGCGCCCGGCGGCGGCGGGTAGTTGCCGCGGCGCTGCATGGTGTCGGCCCGGTTGACGCCGGCCGCCGCCACCCGCACGAGCACCTCGTCGGGGCCGACGGCCGGGACCGGCCTCTCGCCGACGGCCAGCACGTCCGGCCCGCCCGGCGCCGTTATCTCGATCACGCGCATCCGATCCGGCAATTCGGTCATGTCTCGCATTCCGCGCCGCGCCCGGCCGTCCCGAAGGCCCCGGGGATTATAATTGCGGCGGCCGCGGCGCGGACGGGCGCCCGGCCCACGCGTCATGCGCACTGCAGTTATATGGATATCAAGGTCAAGAAGGTCAGGCTCTGGCGCACCGAGGTATCGCGCCGCTCCGGCGCGCTCGCCGCGGCGCTCGAACCGCTGGCCCAGCACGGGGCGGACCTCAAGGTGATACGGGTCCGGGCCGCGCCGGGCCGGACCAGGCGCAACGTCATCGAGGTCTACGCCGGCGACGGCCAGCGGGCCGCCAACGTGGCCCGCGCCGCCGGGTTCAGCCAGACGCCGGCCACCGCGGTGCTGCTGCAGGGAGACAACCGGCCGGGGTTCGCCTACGAGGTCGCGAACGCGGTGGCGTGGGCGGGCATCGGTGTGCGCGACTACGAGGCCGGGGTCGTCGACCGGCGGTTCTCGTCGACCCTGACGTTCGACAGCGAGTCGGACGCGACGAAGGCGGTGACGATCATCCGCAAAGTCATCCGCGGCGCGGACGGCGCCGCCGAGGGGTAGCGGCTGGACCCATGCGTCTGTTGCTGATCGGGTACGGCCGGATGGGCAAGGCCGTCGACCGGCTGAGCGAATCGTACGGGTGCGCGGTGACGGGGCGGCTCGACATAGCCAACAACGCCGGCGGCAGCGGCATCACCGCCGCCGCGGTGGACGGCGTCGATGTGGCCGTCGACTTCTCGGTCCCCGCCGCGGTGGCCGAGAACCTGCCGCGCCTCGCGCATCACGGCGTGAACCTGGTCGTGGGCACCACCGGCTGGGAGGCGGACGAGGCGAAGATGCGTCAGGTCGCGGTCGACGCCGGCATCGGCGTGGTCGCGGCCGCCAACTTCTCGCTCGGGGTCAATCTCTTCCTGGCCCTGACGGAGCGCGCGGCGGAGCTGTTCGCGGACCGGCCGGAGTTCGGCGCCTACATCCACGAGCTGCACCACGCGGCCAAGCTGGACGCCCCTTCCGGCACCGCGCTGGCGATGCGGAACGCCATGGCCGGGCGCGGATACGGCGGCCCGATCGACATGGCCTCGAGCCGGGCCGGCTCGGCGCCGGGCATGCACACGGTGGCCTTCGACGGCCCGGTGGAGTCGATCGCGCTGACGCACACGACGCGCGACCGCGACACGTTCGCCCGCGGGGCCCTCGAGGCCGCGCGTTGGGTGCAGGGGCGGCGGGGCTGGTTCTCGATGCGCGACGTGCTGGGGCTCGGGGGATGAGGCGCGACCGGTGGGGTCACGGCGCCGCGCCGGCCGTGCGCGGGCGGCAGGGCCGGTTCTCGCCGCGCGGTGTGCGGGGAGTTCCCGGATGAGAGTCGACTGGTCGGGCTGCGGAACCGCCCTGGTGACGCCGTTCACGGCGAGCGGTGCCGTGGACGAGCCCCGGGTGCGCGCGCTCGCGGCCCGGCAGATCGAGGGCGGCGTCCATTTCCTGTGCCCATGTGGCACCACCGGAGAGAGCCCGACGCTGTCCGCGGCCGAGCACCGGCGCGTGGTAGAGCTGGTCGTCGAGACGGCGGCGGGCCGGGTGCCGGTGCTCGCCGGGGCGGGCGGCTACGATACCCGCGAGGTCGTCGAGCAGGCGCGCGAGATGGAGCGCGCGGGGGCCGACGGCATCCTGTCGGTCACGCCGTACTACAACCGGCCGACCCCGGAGGGGCTGTACCGCCACTACGGGGCCATCGCCGACGCCGTGTCCCTGCCCATCGTCGTCTACAACGTGCCGGGGCGCACCGGTTGCAACGTCGACCCCGCCACCCTCTGTCGCCTCGCCGGGCTGGCCAACGTCGTCGGGGTGAAGGAGGCCTCGGCGAACATGGGGCAGATGTGCGAAGTGTGCCGCGCCCTGCCCGACGACTTCAGCGTGCTGTCGGGCGACGACCTGTTCACGCTGCCCCTGATCGCGGTGGGGGGCGCAGGCGTCGTCTCGGTCGCGTCGAACGAGGTCCCGGCCGACATGGCCCGCCTCGTCTCGCTGGCCCGGGCCGGCGATTTCGCCGCGGCCAGACGGCTCCACACGCGGCTTCTTCCCCTGATGCAGGTCAACTTCGTCGAGTCCAACCCCATCCCGGTCAAGGCGGCGATGGCCCACCTCGGGCTGCTCGAGCCGCACTACCGGCTGCCCATGGCGCCCCCGCGGCCGTCGTCGCTCGAGAAGATCGTGCGGGTGCTCGAGGAGCTGGAACTCGGACCCGCCGCCCGGCAACGCGCCGAGACCGGCGGAGCGCCCGCCTGACAGCTCCCGGCGTGGCCGGACACGGAGACCATCGACAGTGACGACGGACACCGAATCGCTACAGGCGACCATCGAGCGGCTGCATGCGGCCGGCGCCGACGCCGACCGGGACGAGGCGCGGGCCGCGTTCGCGAGCCTGCGGGCGGAGCTCTCCGCCGGCCGGGTCCGGGCCGCCACCCCCGACCCCGACGCGCCGGCCGGCTGGCGCGTGCACGGCTGGGTCAAGCAGGGCATCCTCGTCGGCTTCCGCTGCGGCGGGATCGCCGCGTTCCCGGGGTCCGATCCCGACGTGCCGTTCCTCGACAAGGACACCCTGCCTCTGAAGCGGCTCGACGCCGGGTCGCGGGTCCGGCTCGTGCCGGGCGGATCGTCCATCCGCGACGGGGCGTTCGTGGGGGCCGGGGTCATCTGCATGCCGCCGATGTTCATCAACATCGGGGCCCACGTCGGGGCCGGGAGCCTCGTCGACTCGCACGCCCTCGTGGGGTCGTGCGCCCAGGTCGGCGAGCGCGTCCACGTCAGCGCCGCCGCCCAGATCGGCGGCGTGCTCGAGCCCATCGGGGCGATGCCCGTCATCATCGAGGACGACGTGCTCGTCGGCGGCAGCACCGGCGTCTACGAGGGCACCGTGGTGAAGTCGCGCGCGGTCATCGGGGCGGGCACCGTCCTCACGGGGTCGACCCCCGTCTACGACCTCCCGCGCCGCCGGGTGATCCGGCCCGCCGACGGCGCGCCGGTGGTCATCCCCGAGGGCGCGGTGGTCGTGCCCGGCGCCCGCGCCGTCACCGCCGAGGCCGGCCGCGAGTGGGGCCTCGCGCTGGCGACGCCGGTCATCGTCAAGTACCGCGACGAGAAGACCGACGCCGGCGCCGAGCTGGAGGCGTGGCTGCGGTAGGGTCGGTCTCGCGCGTCCCCCGTGCGAGCAGCGGCTCCGGCGCCGGCGTGCCTCTGGAGCGGCCCGTGTCCCGCCATGGTACGCTTCGCTGTCGCAGGGTTCTGCCGCGGCATCGCGATTCCCGGCCATCGGACAGGAACAAGGAGCTCGCGGATGACGCCCCAACCGGATGCCCGCGCCGCCAGGGAACCTGCCTTCGACGTGGTCGACCTGGCCCGGTCGCTCATCGACTTCGACTCGACGACGGGCCGGGAGGGCCCGGTGTCCCGATGGCTGGCGGGGTGGCTGCGGGACCGCGGCTACGAGGTCGAGGAGCAGCCGGTCGAGGGTGACCGCATCAACCTCTGGGTCGCCCTCGGCCGGCCGGACGTGGTGCTGTCGACCCATCTCGACTGCGTGCCGCCGCACTTTCCGAGCCGCGAGGAGAACGGGCGGCTCCACGGGCGGGGCGCCTGCGACGCCAAGGGCATCGCGGCGGCGCAGATCGGGGCGCTCGATCGGCTGCGGGCGGCGGGGGAGACGCGGGTCGGGCTGCTGCTCGTGGTGGGTGAGGAACGCGGCAGCCACGGCGCGCACGCCGCCAACCGCACGCCGCGGGGCTCGCGCTACCTCCTCAACGGCGAGCCCACCGACAGCCGCCTCGGCATCGCGACCCGCGGGGTCTGCCGGATGAGGCTGTCCGCCACGGGGAAGACCGCGCACTCCTCGCACCCGGAGGAAGGGGTGTCGGCGATCGAGAAGCTGGTCGACGCCCTGGTGGCGCTGCGCACCCTGCCGCTGCCGGCCAGCCCGAAGCTCGGCGACACGAGCTACACGGTGACCCTGCTCGACGGGGGGATCGCGCCGAACGTGGTGCCGCCGGTGGCGAGCGCGGAGGTCAACTTCCGCACCGTGGGCCCGGCCACGGAGGTGCGGGCGGCCCTCGAGCCGCTGAAGCGCTGGGTCGACCTGGAGGACGTGGCCGAGGTGCCGCCGGTGGAGCTGGTCACGGTGCCGGGGTTCGACAGCGCGGCCTTCCGGTTCACCACCGACATCCCGTTCCTCTCGGCGTGGGGCCGCCCGCTTCTCTTCGGTCCGGGTTCGGTGCTGCTGGCCCACACCGCCGACGAGTACGTGGAGGTCGACGAGCTGCGGGCCGCCGTCGACGGCTATGCGCGCATCGCGACGGCCCTGCTGGAGCGGGTGGAGTCCGAGCCGGGCGCGTAACGGCCGGCCCGGGCTCAGGGCTGCCCGACCTGCTCCAGCCGCACGCGCGTCAGGTCGACGCGCTGGAGCGGCGTCTCCCCGTCGACCGGCGTCGCCTCGATGCGGTCGACCGCGTCGAGTCCGTCGACCACCCGCCCGAACACCGTGTAGACCCCGTCGAGCTCGCCCGCGCGGCCCGCGGTCACGATGAAGAACGACGTGTCGGCGCTCGCGGGGTCGTCGCCGCGGGCCATCGACACGATGCCCTTCATGTGCGGCGTGTCGCTGAACTCGGGCTCGAGGTTGGTGATCAGGCTCCGCTGCTCCTCGGTCAGGGGCGTGCTGCGGCTCGGCACGAAGCCGGTCTGGATGACGAACCCCCGGGCGACCCGGTGGAACGCCATGCCGTCGTAGACGCCCGCTTGCGACAGGCGCAGGAAGTTGCGGACGTGGCCGGGCGCGCGGTCCGGGAAGAGCTCGAGGGTGATGGGCCCCGCGCTCGTCTCGAGCACCGCGCGGTACGCGGCCAGCTCGTCGAGGGTCTCGGTCGTGAACGGCGGCGGGGGCGGGGGCTCCCAGTCGCGAATGGACACCGACACGATCTCGATCCGCTCGGTCGCCTTGCCCTGGGCATCGACCGGCGTCTCGGAGATGCGCGTCACCACCGGCAGCCCCTCGGCCACGCGGCCCCAGATGGTGTGAGCGCCGTCGAGCCCGGGCTGGGCGACGACGCAGATCAGGAACTGCAGCCCCTCGCTCGCGGGGTTGCCCGGCACCCCCACCGACGACACCGTGCCCGGGGTGTGCCGCTCGCCGCTCGGCTCGGACGCGACGAGGCCGAGTCCGCCGCGGCCGTACTCGTCGCGGCGGGCAGGGTCCGCGCTGATCGGGTCTCCGCCCTGGACGATGCCGCGCGCCACCATCGCGTGGAACGCGGTGCCGTCGTAGGTGCCCTCCGCGACCGTCTGCAGGAACAGCCCGACGTGGTTGGGGGCGGCCTCGGGCAGCAGGTCGATGACGAAGGTCCCCGCCGTCGTCTCCACCACCGCCTGCTTGTCCCGCATCTCGTCGAGGCCGAGCGGGGTCACGAACAGCTCCTGCGCCGGCTGCGCCTCGACGGCGCAGGCCGCCAGCGCGAGCAGCCCTGTCGCCAGAGTTGGTCTTCTCACGTTCCTCTCCCTCACGTTATCCGCTCCCGCGGGTGCTCGCGAACGCCCTCGGATTGTAGAGCCTTTCGTGCACGGCGCTCAGCCGAATCGATGCCGCGTCGAGACGGGTGGGCGTGACGAGGACGATGTCGTCGAGTCCGCCGGGCACGGCGGCGCTCGGGAGGACGAGCAGCGACGCGCTTCCCCGCGTCAACCAGTCCGATCCCATGCGTTGCGTCGACCGGGGGTACGGAAACCGGTCCCAGTCGGCCGGCAGGTCTTCGGCGGTCCAACGCTCGACGGACAGGTCCCCGGAAGCCTCGTAGACCCCCAACCGGTAGCCGGTCGGCACGAGACGGGGCGAGGGCAGATAGTTCGCCATCTCCAGCATCGCGACGCCGGCCGTCGCCGCGAAGTAGAGCACGGGGATGCCGGGTTCGTTCCAGCGGCCGCCGTGGCGGTAGCTGACCCCGCGCCCGTGATAGTCCTCGAGATGGTCGGCACGGCAGATCCGGTACAGCCGCATCACGGGAACTCGCCGTGCTCGATCCTCTGGATGGCGTCCTGCACGAGGCGACGCCCTTCGAACGTGTCGCACAGGTCGACCGGACGCTGACCGCCCAGGGCCGGCAGCGCCGTGTCCAGCCACTCGCTCGCCCGGTCGAGGTTGCCGAACGCCGACGTGGCGCGAAAGAAGACGCGCAGCGTATCGAGAAGCACCTCGGACTGCGCCGGCCCGAGCGCCTTGCGGCGGTACACCCGGTGCAGGTTGCCGGACGTGGTCCCCACCAGGCGGACGATGAGCTCCCGGTGTCCGAAGACGTCGATGGTCTGCTTCACGACCTCGCCGGGCAGCCCCGTGCGAGCCGCGTCGATGAAGGCGGAGCGGTCGACGAAGGCGGCTGGCGGGACGTCGAACGCTTCGAGCCCTGTCGCCGCTCGGGCGACACCTCCGTGTGCGACGGTCTTGTCGGTCACGTACTGCTTCCCCTGCCTGACCAGTTCCGAATACCTCATGTCAATGTAGCATGCACATCAATTTGACGCCTCCGAGCGTCTCGGTCACGCGCTGCCGGGGGTGTGACTACAGCAGGAGTTCGGTTGAGGCCGGATCACCCGGACCATTGTCCTGTGCAGATTCAGAACACGATGCGCAGGCCCAACTGGGCCTGGCGCGGGGCGCCGACGAGGAGGCTGGCGAGGCCGAACTCCCGGTTCGGGGTGACGCCGTCGTTCTCGAACACCTCCTGCTGGTCGGCGTGGCCGACCCGGAAGGCGCCGGTGTCGAGGACGTTGAAGATCTCGAAGAGCGCCTCGACCTGCGCCCCGTCGAGGCGGAAGCGCCGGGTCAGCCGCAGGTCGAGGTTGGTCCAGGGGGCGTTCCTTTCGCCGTTCATCGGCGCGAGCGCGCCGTCCACCACCGCCCGGGCCTGGGCGCCGTGGGGGCCGACGGCGAAGCCGGGGTGGTTGTGGAAGCCCACCGCGGGGTCGAGGGCGGTGTAGGGCGAGCCCGACTGGGCGGTGAAGATGCCGCTCGCGGTGAGGTCGAAGGGCAGGGCGAAGACGCCGCTCGCCACGAAGCGGTGGGGAACGTCGCGGATCGAGAGCCCCCAGTCGTAGTCGGGGTTCGCCGGGTCGGTGAGGGTCAGGCTGCCCGAGCGCTCGTTGTCGTCGTTCGAGCGGTCGCGCGACCATGTGTAGTGGGCCTGGAACTGGACGCCGCCGCGGAAGCGGCGGTGCAGCGCCGCGGTCAGCGCCAGGTAGTCGGACCGGGCCGGGGAGGCGCGCACCAGGATGGGACCGTAGGCGGGATTGATCCGCTGTCCCGAGTACACGGGGCGGCCGAAGGCGTCGCGAGCCGGGGGCGCCACGTTCGCGTCGAAGTTCGACATGAGCGAGTCGCTCCGGGCGTGCAGCAGGTCGATGGAGGCGGCGAGGTCGCGGCCGAGCTCGCGCTCGTAGCCCAGGTTGAAGCGGACGGTCCGGGGGTCCTCGTAGCCGGGGTCGAAGTGGCTGAGGGCGGGGATGAGGCCGGCCGGCGGGCTGTCGTTGTCGATGGGGGCGCCGAGAGGGACGAAGCCGTCCTCGCCCGGCGTCACGATCGCGTTCCCGAGGCGCGGGTAGATGCCGGTGTCGGTGTGGGCGGTGGAGAAGAGCAGCGTCGGCGTGCGGGCGTGGAAGACCCCGCCCGCGGCCCGGACGACGCTCGCCGGGTCGGGCGACCAGACGAGCCCGGCGCGGGGCGAGAAGTTGTCGAGGTCGTCGGGGATGCGCCGCCCCTCGGGGAGCACGTGCTCGATCTCGCCCGGGTTGAAGGTGCCGTCCCAGCGGGCGCCGACCTGCAGGGTGAGGCGCCGGTTCGGGCTCCACGAGTCCTGAACGTAGGCGCCGAGAATCTGCTGGGAGACGACGAAGTTAGGGTCCTCCAGGCTCCCGAAGAGGATGACGGCCCGGGCCGGGTTGCCGGCCGCGAAGTCGTCGAGGGTGTCGAAGTCGTAGCTCCCGTCGGCGTTGCCCACGAAGAACTCGCTCAGGTGGTCGTGGCTCAGGGTGAACCCGGCGCGAAGCTCGTGGTTCCCCGAGAGGAAGGAGAACCGCTCCTGGATCTCGAGCTTCCGCTCGTCGTTGGTGACCGGCAGCCACCAGGGCTTGCCGAAGGCGCCGAACGACGGGTTGTAGATGCGGAAGTGGGCCTGGAGCGCGCTCCCGGGCAGGTGGGAACGGCGGTCGAAGTCGTCGTAGGCGTACTGGACGCGGAGCTCGTTGACCCCGCTCTCGCCGACGACGGAGACGACCGAGCCCACCGTCGAGTGGCTTTCCACGAACCGCCGGGACTCCTCCCCGACGAAGTCGGACACCTGCGAGTAGTCCGTGAGGTTGTAGCGCAGGGTCAGCGCGTGCCGGTCGCTCGCGCGGTGGTTCAGCTTGCCGAACAGGATGAGGTTGTCGGTCTCCCGCAGGAACCGCCCGCTCGCGGTGCGGCCGCGCTCGGGGTCGGCGGCGACGACGCCGTCGTCGTTCGGGCGGTATCCGGCCACGAGCTCGGGGAACGCGGCGAGCACCGCGTCGTACTGCCCGCGCCCGCGGATGTCCCGGAGGAACGGCTGGCCCTGGGCGGTCTGGTCGTAGGAGAGGAAGAAGTGGGTGCGGTCGCGCCGGATCGGCCCCCCGAGCGCCCCGCCCCAGTTGTAGCGGCGGAACTCGTCCACCTCGTACCGCGCGTCGCCGGCCGGCACCCCGCGGGCGGCGTCGAGGGGCGACCTCGGCAGCCGCGCCGCCATCGCGTCGTCGCGCAGGAAGAAGACGCCGGAGCCGGAGAGGTCGTTGGTGCCGCTCTTGGTGACCACGTTCATGGCGCCGCCGCCCGAGCGGCCGGCCTCGGCCGAGTACCCGCTCGTGACCACCTGGAACTCCTGCACGGATTCCTGCGCGACCAGCGCGCCCCCGCCCTCCCGCGCCAGCCCGCCCCGCCCGAAGCCGAAGAAGGCGCTCTTCGCGTCGGCGCCGTCGATGGTGAACCCCGAGTTCACGGCGCGCTGGCCGCTCAGCGAGAGCCGGCCCCGCGCGTCCACCTGCACCGTCGGCTTCAGCAGGGCGAACCGCACGAAGTCGCGGCCCGAGATGGGCAGGTTGGCTATCTCGTCCTCGGTCACGTAGTCGGCGGCCCCGGACCGTCCCACCTCGATGAGCGGCGCCTCTCCGGTGACGAGCACGGTCTCCTCGACCGCGGCGAGGCCGAGCCGCAGGTCCACCTCGAGGCTCTGCCCGACGAGGAGGCGGACGTCCTCCTGGCGGGTCGTGCGGAAGCCGGCCAGCGACGCCACGAGGTCGTACTCCCCGCTGGGCACCGCGCGGAGGGCGAAGAAGCCGCTCCGGTTCGTGACCGCGGCGCGGCGCTGACCGCGCTCCGTGTCGACGAGCTCGACCGTCACCCCGGGCAGGCTCGCCCCGGTGTCGTCGCTCACGAAGCCCTGGACCGTCGCGAGCGACTGGGCCCCGGCCGTCGCCGCGGGGAGGGCGAGACAGACGGCGAGCAGCAGGGCGGCGCCCGGCGGGTGCGGCCGGCAGCGCGCACGAAGAGGCGTAGCGGCGTCGGCGTCGCCGGTCCGTGTCCCACGCCGCGCCCCCGAAAGACATCGACCTCCATGCCGCCCATGATCGGGTTCTCGTCCGCGGTTCATGGTGGCAACTGTACAGGACGCGGGTCACCGCTGACACCATCGGTCGCTTTTCGCTGCTGCGGGTGCCCGAATCGAGATCCTCTCGCGCAAGGTTGCCTCCGGCTTGACCACCTCGGATAGGATCGATCGGATGTCACTGCTGCACGAACCGGAGCCCGAGGCGCCCTCCCGCAAGGGGCGCTTCTTGCTGGTGGCCCTGCTTGCGCTCGCCGGCGGCGGCTACTACCTGTGGACGTCGCCCCCCGACTGGCTGCCCGAGCTCCCGTCCTTCTTCGAGGAGAGCGCTCCTTCCACCGCCGCCGACCCGCCGACGCGGCGCGCCGCCCGCGAGCCCGAGCCGGAACCCGAGCCGGCCCTCGCCGAGGCGCCGCCGGAACCGGCGCCCGAGCCGGAACCCGAGCCCGAGCCGGAACCGGCCCCGCCGCCCCCGTCGCGGCTCGAGCCACTGCTCGTGGTGTCGAGCGACGTGCCCGGCGCGTCGGTCTTCCTGAACCGGCGGTTCCTCGGGACGACGCCGTTCGAGGCGGTCGAGCTCGAGCCGGGGCGCCACCGGCTCAACGTGTCGGCGGAGGGTTACGAGGGCTTCGCCCGGGACATCGAGATCGGCGACGAGCCGGTCTCGGTCGACGTGCGGTTCCGCCAGGTCCGGCTCGACGCCCGCGTGGCGGTCGTCCACCGGCACCGGTTCGGCTCGTGCAGCGGGACCCTGCGCGCCGACCTCGCCGGCCTCCACTACGAGACCGACGGCGACGACGCGTTCTTCATCCCGTTCGCCGAGCTCGAGGAGCACGCCGTCGACTATCTGGAGCACACGCTGACCGTGAAGCGGCGCGGCGGGCGCACCTACAACTTCACCGACGAGCAGGACACGGCCGACGCCCTCTTCGTCTTCCACCGCGACGTCGAGCGGGCCCGCGACCGGCTGGCGAACGCGCAATGACGACCCGGTGCCCCTGGGCCGGGTCCGATCCGCTCTATCTGCGGTATCACGATTCGGAGTGGGGCGTCCCGGTCCACGACGACCGGCACTTCTTCGAGATGCTGGTGCTGGAAGGGGCCCAGGCCGGCCTCGCGTGGATCACCATCCTGCGCAAGCGCGAGGGCTACCGGGACGCGTTCGACGGCTTCGACCCCGCGGTGGTGGCCCGCTACGATGATCGGCGGGTCGAGGCCCTGCTCGGGAACCCCGCCATCGTCCGCAACCGACTCAAGGTCGAGTCGGCGGTCACGAACGCCCGCGCCTTCCTCCGGGTGCAGGAAGAGCACGGCAGCTTCGACCGCTACGTCTGGCGCTTCGTCGACGGACGCCCGCGGCAAAACCGTTGGGAGAGCATGGAGGAGGTCCCCGCCGAGACGTCCGAGTCGCGGGCGATGAGCCGCGACCTGAAGGGCCGCGGGTTCCGATTCGTCGGTCCCACCATCTGCTACGCGTTCATGCAGGCGACGGGGCTCGTGAACGACCATCTGGTCGGCTGCTTCCGCCGGGCGGAGCTGGGCTGACCGTCGCCCGGCCGTCCGCTCGTCCGCGTCGGCGGACCCCCAGCTCGTCGGTCCCTGCGTTCCCGCACCGGGCTGCCATCCTCGCGCTGCCCCGAAGCTCTTTCCGTTCGATTCGAAACGCACTCGGACATCGGGCCTCGCCGCCCCGCTTCCGCCGACCCGACGTTGGTCCGCGAACGGCCTGGCGACCGCCCCGCTACTTCGACACGACCAGCAGCACCCCGACGACCACGACGGCGGAGCACCCGAGCGACCAGGCGGACAGGGCCTCGCCGGCCAGGAAGTACCCCAGCACCAGCGCGATGACCGGGTTCACGTAGGCGTAGGTGGCGGCCTTGGCGGGGACCGACGCCTTGAGCAGCCAGAGGTAGCAGCCGTAGGCCACCGAGCCGAAGGCCGCGACGTAGGCCCAGGCCGCGAACGCGCCCGGGGAGATGGCGCCCCAGTCGAGTCCCGGCAGCTCGCCCGCCGCCGCCGACAGGGCCAGCAGCACCACGCCGCCGCCGAGCATCTGCATGCCCGACGAGAGCGCCTGCGAGTGCGGCTGGGGGACGTGGCGCGAGCAGATCGACCCCGCCGCCCACAGCAGGCTCGCGAGGACGATGGCGCCGGCGCCGACGGGGTCGAGGCCGCTCGCGCCCGCCGCCTCGGCCGGATTGACGAGCAGGGCGATTCCCGAGAACCCGAGCACGAGCCCCAGGACCACGCGGCCAGCGGGCCGTTCGCCGCCGGGCCGCCACCAGTCGCCGAGGGCGACCCAGAATGGCACCATCGAGACGAGGAGGGCGCCGAGGCCCGACGGCACGCGCTGCAGCGCCCAACTGACCCCGCCGTTCCCGCCCGCCGCCATCAGCACCCCGACGAGGCCGGTCATCGCCCAGTCGCGGGCGGTGGGCCGCGCCGCCCCCCGGTGCAGGCCCCAGCCCGCGAAGACGAGGCCGGCCGCGATGAAGCGGACCCCGGCCATCAGGAACGGGGGAATCTCGGCCACCCCCCAACTGATGGCGAGATAGGTCGAGCCCCAGATGACGTAGACGGCGGCGAACGCGGCGACGAGGGCGACAGGGGAGGGACGGCTCATCGATACTATGACGTGGCGATCGCGTCGTCGGATGCGCTGGGACGACGCGCCGGGGCGCCGGCTCGCGGTGAAGGCCGCTCCGGCGTCGGACTCCCGGCCTGAAACCAAACCCGCCGCCCCGATGGTCTCCTGCTCGAACGGCCCGCGCGGGTCGGCGGCGACTACCCGACGTTGACGACGGCGCGGGTGCTGCGGTGGCGGTCGACGACCTCGCGGCCGAGGCGCTTGCTCAGGTACACCTTCGACGCGCCCGGGTCGTCGGGGTGGGCCTCGAGCTTGATGACGTCGAACTCGAGGTGATCGAGGGTGCTGCGCATGGCGTAGAAGCGGTTCTTCGTCTTCACGACGACCTCGTCGAAGCCGTTGTCGAGGGCCCACGACTCCTGCTGTTCGGTCAGGGCCCGGAAGAATCCCTGGCCCCGCCAATCGCGGCGGGTGCCCCCGATCCAGCTGTAGAGGACCTTGCGGTCGTCGAAGCGGACGCAGTCGCCGAGCCGGGTCACGAGGTCGGCGAGCTTGGCGTCGGTCTCGTGACGGCGCAGCTCGTGCGACACCTTGAACGCCACCGGCACCACCGTGCCGGGGTCGCCGGTCAGGGCCGCCTCCGCCATGACGATCTGGTGGTCGCGGTCGCCCAGCCTCGCCACGACCTCGGACGAGGTCTTGCGGCGCGGGAACTCGCCGAAGAACTCCTCGATATACTGAATCTCCAGCGCGCCCTGCTGCAGCCCGTACTGTCTGATGTGATACTCCATCGGCGAATCCGTGATCATACATCCCCGCTCCCGGGGGCCCGTGGTGGAACCCGCACCGCAACGCGCCCGCAGGGCGCCGGCGATCTGCCGGGGAGCCTGCCCGGCAAGGCGCGACGAGGGCGCATGCCGGGCCGTCGGAACCGACGGCGACGCTTGCCGGGCTCACGCAGGATGCGTCGCCGATCGAACGCGGCGGGGCCCTTCACCGCGGGCTCCTGGCAGCCCGTGGTGAACCCCCCGTTGCACCGCGCCCGGAGGGCGCCAGCGGATCGCCGCGACGCCCGCCTGACAAGGCGCGACGAGGGAGAATACTGGGCATGTTCGACCGAGGAGCAACGCAGTCAGGCGGGATGGATCGCCGCTCGAATGCAGCGGGGACTTTCGCCACTGGCTGCTAGCGGTCGCCTGCCCGACCGATGCCCGAGCTGCCCGACGTCACCGTGTACGTGGAGCAACTCCGGACCCGCATCGTCGGCGAGCCCCTGCGCCGGGTGCGGCTCGGCAGCCCGTTCGTGCTGCGTTCGGTCGACCCGCCCCTCGGTGCGGCGGAGTCGCGGACCGTGCGTTCGGTCGACCGGCTCGGCAAGCGCATCGTCATCGGCCTCGAAGGGGACCTGTCGCTGGTCATCCACCTGATGATCGCGGGCCGGCTGCGCTGGCGGCCGCCCGGCGCGCCCATCCCGAGGCGCCGGGGCCTCGCGGCGTTCGACTTCCCGGGCGGCACGGTGCTGTTCACCGAGGAGGGCAGCACGAAGCGCGCGTCGCTGCACGTGGCCGGCGACGCCGCCGCGCTGCGCCGGCACGACCCCGGCGGGCTGGAGGTGCTCGAGGCGGACGCCGCCGCGTTTCGGGCGAGGCTGACCCGCGAGAACCACACCGTCAAGCGGGCCCTGACCGATCCGAGGCTGTTCTCCGGCATCGGCAACGCCTACTCCGACGAGATTCTGCATGCGGCCCGGCTGTCGCCCCTGAAGTGGACCCGGCGGCTCGGCGATGCGGAGATCGAGCGGCTCTTCGAGGCGGCCCGCGAGACCCTGGCGGGGTGGACGGAGCGGCTGCGGCGCGAGGCGGGCAACCGCTTCCCCGAGAAGGTCACCGCGTTCCACGAGGGCATGGCCGTGCACGGCCGCTACGGCCGGCCCTGTCCCGCGTGCGGGGCGCCCGTCCAGCGCATCGTGTACGCCAGCAACGAGGCCAACTACTGCCCGCGCTGCCAGACCGGCGGCCGGCTGCTCGCCGACCGGTCGCTGTCGCGGCTCCTCGGGAGCGACTGGCCCCGCTCGCTCGACGAGCTGGACGAGCTGACCGCGTCCCGGCGCCCGTCTCGACCGCGCTCTACCTGACTCGGGGGTGGGGAACCGGAGCCCCGGCCGTTCCGTCCATTCCAGCAGCACGCACGCAACCTCCCGGCGGACCGTCGGGCCGAGACGGAGCGCCCGCCAGCGGCGCCGGGAAGGTCGCCAGCCTGGAGATCACGTCATGCGTCTGCTTCTTCTCGCCCTCGCGCTCGCAGTGAGCGGCCCTCTCGTGGCCGCCCCCGCCGCCCAGTCCGACGCGCCGTCGCGTCCATCGGATGCCCTCGACACGCCGTTCGCGGCGAACGGGGAGATCTCGATGAGGTTGTCCGCGGGCGGGTACCGGATCTCGGCGGGGCGGGACGATCGGATCCGCCTGCGGTGGAGCGTCCGGCGGCAGAGCCAGCTCTCCCAGGTCGAGGCTCACGTCGACGTCGACGGCGCGGAGGCGACCGTCGTCATGGACGGCCCCGGCAACGAGTTTCACGCCGTCATCGAGGTGCCGGCGCGATCGGACCTCCACCTTCGGCTGTCGGCCGGCGAGCTGTCCATCGAGGACGTCGTGGGCGACAAGGACATCCGCCTCCACGCGGGCGAGGTACGCGTCGACGTCGGGAACCCCGCGACCTATCGGCGGGTGCGGGCCTCGGTCTGGGCCGGCGAGCTTCGGGCCGAGCCCTTCCGGAGGAGGACGGGAGGGCTCTTTCGATCGCTCGACTGGCGCGGCGACGGGGAGCACGACCTGCGGGTGAGGCTCAAGGCCGGCGAGCTTCGGCTGTACTCGAAGTCGGCGGCGGACCGCGGCCGGCCACGCTGAGGCGGGTCCGCGAATCGTCGCCGGGCGGCTCCGCTTCCCGCCCGGCCGACCCTCCGGAGCCTCCGCCGCCCCGTCGCGACGGCCAGTCGCGGGGCTCGTCAACGTTTTCTTTGTACGCGTGCATCGCCTGTGATACATTTCTCACGATGGACGCAATCTCGATACAGGCGGTCGCCGCCGCGCTGGCGGCTGCCGCGACCGTTGCCGGGGTGTTCTTCGCAGCACGGCAGGACGCACGAGCGGCCCGTAGCGAGCTCCAGAAGTCGATCGAGAACTTCATGACCCCCAAGCTGGACGCCATGGATGCCCACATCAGGCATCTGGACGACAAGCTGGAAGGCGTCTCCCGAGAGGTCGGCAGGCTCGACGAGAAGGTCGAAAAGCTCGACGAAAAGGTCGGCAGGCTCGACCAAAGGGTCGGCAGGCTCGACGAAAAGGTCGGAGAACTCGGCAGAGACGTTGCGATCCTCGGCAAGGACGTTGCGTTCCTGCGCGGGCGGCAGGAAGAACGGGACCGGGCTTCGTCCTGAACCGAGGCCGCCAGCTCCTCTTGCTCCCCCCGAATTCACGCCAGCAGCGGCCGGAGCCAGCGCTCGGCCTCGGCCACCGTCATCCCCTTGCGGCGGGCGTAGTCCTCCACCTGGTCGGGGCCGATGCGCCCCACGGAGAAGTAGTGCGCCCCGGGGTGGGCGAAGTAGAGCCCGCTGACGCTGGCGGCGGGGGTCATCGCCGCGCTCTCGGTCAGGCCCATGCCGATCGCCCCGGGCTCGAGGAGGTCCCACAGCGCGAGCTTGCCGCTGTGGTCGGGGCAGGCCGGATAGCCGAAGGCCGGCCGGATGCCGCGGTAGCGCTCGCGCAGCAGGTCCTCGTGCGACAGCCGCTCGTCCGCCCCGTAGCCCCACTGGCGCCGGGCCTCGGCGTGCAGGTACTCGGCCGCGGCCTCCGCGAGGCGGTCGGCGAGGGCCTGGACCATGATGGCGCGGTAGTCGTCGTGGTCCCGCTCGTACCCGGCCGCGAGGGCGTCGGCCCCGATGCCCGCGGTGACCGCGAACGCCCCGACGTGGTCGAGCCGCCCGCTGTCCCGCGGGGCCACGAAGTCGGCGAGCGAGCGGTGGGTCCGGCCCTCGGGCTGCGGTTCCTGCTGGCGCAGCATCGGCAGGCGCAGCCGCTCGGCGCCGCCGCCCGCCGCGTCCGGCTCGAACACGACGATGTCGTCGCCGTCGCTCACGGCCGGCCAGAACCCGTACATGGCGCGGACGGTCAGGCGCCCTTCGTCGACGATGTGCTGGAGGAGCGCGGTCCCGTCCGCGTGCAGCGCGCGCGCCTGCTCGCCGTAAGCCGGGTGGTCGAGCACGGCGGGGAATCGCCCCTTGATCTCCCACGCCGCGAAGAAGAAGGTCCAGTCGATGAACGGCGTCACCTCGGCGAGGGGGATCGGGTCGAGCCGCCGCGTCCCGAGGAACGCCGGCGCCGGCAGGTCCGCCGCCGCCCAGTCGTCCCCGAACCGGTCCGCCCGCGCCTCCGCGTACGACCGGAGCGGCTTGTCCCGCCGCGCCGCGTACTGCTCGCGCAGAGTGTCCTGGTCGGCCCGGTTGGCGCGGTCGAGCTCGTCCCGCCGGGCCGGGTTGAGGAGGCCGGACACGACGTCGATGACCCGCGAGGCGTCGGCCACGTGCACCGTGCTCCGGTCGTAGGCGGGGGCTATCTTCACCGCGGTGTGCTGGCGGCTGGTCGTCGCGCCGCCGATGAGCAGCGGCCGCTCCAGCCCGCGCTGCTGCATCTCCTTCGCCACGAACACCATCTCGTCGAGCGACGGCGTGATGAGCCCGCTCAGGCCCACGATGTCGGCGTCCTCGTCGGCCGCCGTCTGCAGGATGGTGTCGCAGTGCACCATCACCCCGAGGTCGACGACCTCGTAGCCGTTGCACCGGAGCACGACGGCCACGATGTTCTTGCCGATGTCGTGCACGTCGCCCTTGACGGTGGCCAGCACCACCTTGCCCTTCGAGGCGGCCGCGGCGCCGCCGGCCTGCCGCTCGCGCTCCATGAACGGCTCGAGCCAGGCGACCGCCTTCTTCATGACCCGCGCGCTCTTCACGACCTGGGGCAGGAACATCTTGCCGGCGCCGAAGAGGTCGCCGACCACCTTCATGCCGTCCATCAGCGGCCCCTCGATGACGTCGAGGGGCCGGGCCAGGGCCTGCCGCGCCTCCTCCACGTCGGCCTCGACGTGATCGGCGATGCCGTGCACGAGGGCGTGCGAGAGCCGTTCGTTCACCGTTCCCTGCCGCCAGGCGAGGTCCTCGGTGCGGGTCGTCCCGCTCCCCTTGACGGTCTCCGCGAACCGCACCATCCGCTCGGTGGCGTCGGGGCGTCGGTTGAAGATGATGTCCTCGACGTGGGCCAGCAGCTCCGGGTCGATGTCCTCGTAGACCACGAGCTGGCCGGCGTTGACGATGCCCATGTCCATGCCCGCCGCGATGGCGTGGTACAGGAACGCCGAGTGCATCGCCTCGCGCACCGGGTTGTTGCCGCGGAACGAGAACGAGAGGTTGCTCACGCCCCCGCTGACGAGGGCGCCGGGGCAGGTCTCCTTGATCGCGCGCGTCGCCTCGATGAAGTTGACGGCATAGTCGTCGTGCTCCTCGAGCCCGGTCGCCACCGCGAGGATGTTGGGGTCGAAGACGATGTCGCCGGGCTCGAACCCGGCCCGCTCGGTGAGCAGCCGGTACGCGCGCCGGCAGATCTCGACCTTGCGTTCGGTGGTGGCGGCCTGCCCCGTCTCGTCGAACGCCATCACCACCGCCGCCGCGCCGTAGCGCCGGAGGGTCCGGGCCTTCGCGAGGAAGTCGTCCTCGCCCTCCTTGAGGCTGATCGAGTTCACGACGGGCTTGCCCTGCACGCACTTCAGCCCCGCCTCGATGACCGACCACTTCGAGCTGTCGATCATCACCGGCACCCGGGCGATCTCGGGCTCGGTGGCGACGAGGTTGAGGAAGCGGGTCATCGTCGCCTCGGAGTCGAGCAGCGCCTCGTCCATGTTGACGTCGATGAGGTTCGCCCCCCCCCGCACCTGGTCGAGGGCGACGTCGGTGGCGGCGGAGAGGTCGCCCGACTTGACGAGGCGGGCGAAGCGGGCCGACCCGGTGACGTTGGTGCGCTCGCCCACCATCAGGAACGTGCCGTCGTCCCGCACGGTGAGGGCCTCGAGCCCGCTGAACCGGCTGCCCCCGGCCCCGCCGGCCGGGACCGCGCGCGGCGGCGCCCCGTCGACGGCGCGCGCCAGGGCCGCGACGTGCTCCGGGGTGGTGCCGCAGCAGCCGCCGACGATGTTCACCAACCCGCTCTCCGCGAACTCGCCCAGCAACCCCGCCGTCTCGGCCGGCGTCTCGTCGTACTCGCCGAAGGCGTTCGGCAGTCCCGCGTTCGGGTAGCAGCTCACCCGGCACTCGGCGATGGCGGCCAGCTCGGCCAGGTACGGCCGCATGTCGCGGGCGCCGAGGGCGCAGTTGATGCCCACGCTCAGCGGCTTTGCGTGGCGGATCGAGACGTAGAAGGCGTCGATGGTCTGCCCGGACAGGGTGCGGCCGCTGCGGTCGGTGACGGTCACCGAGATCATCAGGGGCACGGCCGCGCCGCGTGCGTCGAACACGTCGTGGATGGCGACGAGGGCCGCCTTCGCGTTCAGGGTGTCGAAGATCGTCTCGACCAGCAGGAGGTCGCAGCCCCCGTCGAGGAGGCCGCGCGTCTGCTCGGCGTAGGCGTCGCGCATGGCGTCGAACGTGCTCGCACGCAGGCCCGGGTCGTTCACGTCGGGCGAGATCGAGAGAGTGCGATTGGTCGGCCCGATGGCCCCGGCCACGAAGCGCGGCCGGTCCGGGGTCCGCCGGGTCCACTCGTCGGCCGCCGCCCTCGCGAGCCGCGCCCCCGCGACGTTCAGCTCGTAGGCCACCGCCTCGAGCCCGTAGTCGGACTGGGCGATGGCGGTGCTGCTGAAGGTGTTGGTCTCGACGATGTCGCTGCCCGCCTCGAGAAACGCGCGGTGGATGTCCCCGATGACGTCGGGCCGGGTCAGCACGAGCAGGTCGTTGTTGCCCTTCAGGTCATGCCCGTGCCCGGCGAACCGGTCGCCGCGGAAGGCCGCCTCGTCGAGCTGGCGGCGCTGGATCATGGTGCCCATCGCCCCGTCCATGACGAGGATGCGCTCGTCGAGCAGCGCCTCGAGCCGGGCGCGGACGTCGCCGCCCGGCGGCCCCGTCGCCGCGCCGCGCGGTCCTTCCGCCGTGCCTCCAGTCGTTTCGTGGTTCATTCGCCGTCTCCGCCCGCCGGGATTGTCCAACCCTTCGCCCCGCCCTCATCGGTCCATGGCCTTCGAGGCCGGGGCGATTGTGGTAGTGTCGCGGGAATGGCGCACAGTACCCGCGGATACCGCGCGCAGACCGACCGATCGAGCGAGGCCGAGCGGCGGCGGACGCTCGATGTTCTCGACCGGCTCCGCAGGGAACCGATCACCCGGTCGCAGGAGAGCATCGCGGCCGAGCTCCGCGAGATGCGCCGTTCCCGCCGCGAGTCATCGCTTCGCCGCTCGGTCCGTGACGATCCATCTTGACACGTCGGCGCTGTCGGGGGGCGCTGGCTCTTCCACCGCGAGGTGTCGCCCGGGCCCCTGCCGACCGACTCGCCCACGCGGCCGCCCGCCGCGGTTTGTGCGATTTCGAGATAGGTTGTAAGCTCGCCTCATGGCTGCACGAACCTCAGCGGCGCTGACCCTCGCGGCTCTCCTCGGTGCGGCGCCGGTTGCCGCGCAGGACGACGTTCCCGTCTTCCGGGCGGGCACGGAGCTGGTCGACCTCTACGTTACCGCGACGGATCGGAACGGGCGGCTCGTGCCCGATCTGCTCCAGGACGAGTTCGTGGTCTTCGACGAGGGCGACGTCCAGGAGATCGTCCTCTTCGAGAACGAGGTGCGGCCGATCACCGTCGTCGTCATGCTGGACACGAGCGCCAGCATGACCCCGAGCCTCGACCTGCTGATGGCCGGGGCCGAGCAGTTCATCATCCGGATGCTCCCGGACGACCGGGCCAAGGTCGGGGCGTTCAACGACAAGATCCAGATCCTGCCGGAGTCGGACTTCATCGGGGACCGCGACGCCCTGATCCGCGAGCTCGACCGGCTGCAGTTCGGCAACCCGACCCGCCTCTACGACGCGGTGGCGGCGAGCATCCGGGAGCTCAGCGGCATCGAGGGCCGCAAGGTGGTGCTGGTCTTCACCGACGGCGAGGACACCCAGAACGACATCGGTTGGCGCGAGGTCCTCGAGCTGGCCCAGCTCGAAGAGGTGATGATCTACACCATCGGCCTCGAGAGCGACTACTTCAACGGCGTGCGGCGGGTGCGCAGCCGGCCCGACCGCCGTCTCCGGACGTTCGCGGAGGAGACCGGCGGCGGGTACTTCGAGCTGGAGGACACCGACGACCTGGGGCCGACGTTCACGCGGGTCGCCCAGGAGTTGCACAGCCAGTACGTCTTGGGGTTCGTGCCCGCGACCCGTGACGGCGAGGTGCACGAGATCGACGTCCGGGTCAATCGGCGCGGCACGACCGCCCGCGCCCGCCGGAGCTACATCGCGCCGGGCGACTGATCCCGAACGGGTGCCCGCGCGACCCGACGCCCTCTCCGCCGCTGTCCGCATGTACTCGCCACGCATCGAGTCGGCCATCACCACGATGCTCGAGGCCCACGGCCTCGGGCGTCGGAAGGCGGGGCGCGGGTTCGAGGCGACCCACGTGCTCTCGGTCGCGCTGATCGCGGGGCAGTTCGGGTTCGACGAGGACACCGTCATCGCCGCCGTCCTGCACGACACGCTCGAGGACACCCGTCTCGATCCCGAGGTCATCCGCCGCCGTTTCGGAGATCACGTACTGGCCGTCGTCGAGGACGTCACCGAGCCCCCCCGGACCCGGCCGTGGCGCGCTCGCAAGGAGGCGTACATCGAGCGCCTGCGAGCGAGCCCCCGCGACGCCGCCCGCGCCGTGGCCTCGGCCGACAAGATCCACAACCTTTCGAGCCTCGTGGCCGGGATCGAGAGCCGCGGCCACGCCTTCATCGATGCCTTCACGACGGGCATCGACGAGATGGTCTGGTATCAGCAGTCGGTGTACGGGATGCTCGCCGCCACCTGGTCGCATCCGATCCTGGACGAGCAACGGCGCCGGCTCGACCGTTTTCTCGCTGCCGCCCGCGGACTGGCGCAGCAGGAGTCTGCGCCGTGGAACGACGCGGACTCCTGACGGGTCGGCTGGGCGCCAAGCGGAGCCGCAGGCGACGATTGGCGGGCGAGGCGTCCGCACCGTGGAACGGCGCGGACCGCGGTTACAGCAGGAACCCGTGCCGGAGGGGGTCGGCGTCGTCGATCAGGAACGTGTGCTCGCCCGTGATCCAGGCCGAGCCCTCGATCTCCGGGACGATCGCCTCGTGGTCGCCGACCGTCGTGCGGCGCAGCAGGTGCCCCCGGAACAGGGTGCCGGCCAGGCTTTCGTGCGCGAACGGGCGTTGCGCGTCCAGGAGCCCCATCGCGTCGAGCACCGCCATGACCGCCGCCGTGCCGGTCCCGCAGGGGGAGCGATCGACCTGGTGGTCGGCGAAGATGGTGACGTTCCGCAGGTCCGCCTCGCCTTCCGCCATCCCCGTGAAGATCGTCCCGTAGACCCCCTCGAGACCGTCGTCCAGGGGGTGGCTCACCTTCAGCACGCGCTCGACCGCCCGCGCGATGTCCATGCCGGTGCGGCGCAGCGCCGCGAGCGACTCGCGCCGCAGGGGAATCCCGACCGCCTCGCTGTCGACGATGGCGTAGAAGGCGCCCCCGAAGGCCACGTCCACCGGGACCGTCCGGCCGTTCGCCGCGACGGGAAGCCCGGCCCGGTACACGAACGACGGCACGTTCTCGAAAGCGACCGCGGACACGCGCCTCGGCGCCGGGTCCTCCCGGGTCGGAGCGGCCCGGGCCGCGCGGGCGCGCACGAGGCCCGCCGGCGACTCCAGCGCGACGACCGGCGGCTCGCCGGGCACGCTGATCAGCCCGCGCTCGAGGGCGATGGTGCAGACGGCGACGACCCCGTGCCCGCACATCGTGCTGTAACCCTCGTTGTGCATGAACAGCACGCCGGCGTGGGCCGCGTCGCTGCACGGCTCGGTCAGGACCGCCCCGTACATGTCGGCGTGGCCGCGCGGCTCGTGCATCAGCGCGGTGCGGAGCCAGTCGCAGTGCTCGCGGACCCAGGCGCGCTTGTCGAGCATCGACGCGCCGGCCGGCGCGGGGAACCCCTCCGTCACCAGCCGCAGGGGCTCGCCGGCGGCATGGGCGTCGATGGTCCGGATCCGGTGGATCGCCATGCCGTGCGACCGCGTCCGCGGAAGGGGAGTTCAGGTCGAACGGAGAATTGGTAGCGGTACGGGGATTCGAACCCCGGTCCCGTGGCTGAGAACCACGTATCCTAACCCCTAGACGATACCGCCACAGAGCTGCAGGACGCCTGAACGAGACGCGCAAACAATACTATCAATCCGGGCGCCGGCCGGTCAACGCGGCTCCCCGCGGCGTCTCCCTCGACGTCAGGGACCGGCCGGGCGCTCCCGGGGGACGTCGGCGACCCCGAGCCGTTCCACTGCGCAATTCTGCCCGGGACTGCGCGGTTCTGCTCAAGACTGCGCAATTCTGCCCTATAATGCCGGCGTGGGTCGCCTCATCGTCGCGCTCGTCCTCCTCGGCGCCGTCGCCCTTGGCGCCGGCCTCTACGTGGGCGCGGGCCGCGGCCCCGGGCCGGCCATCGAGATTCACGAGCCCGCCCGCTTCATCGGCCGCCAATTCGAGTTCGCGGCGACGATCGACCCCGGCGACGCGGAGCTGACCGCGATCACCGCGGCCATCGAGCAGAACGGCGTTTCGGTGCCGGTCTTCTCCCTGTCCGCCCCCGACGACGCCCGGATCACGCAGGAAACGGAGACCCGCATCCGCATCGGCCGCAGCCTGACGCGCGACGCGTATCCGAATCTCGTGGAGGGCCCCGCGTCGATCTCCGTGGAGGCGACCCACGCCCGGTTGTTCGGCCTGCGGGAACGCAGTGCCGCCGCCCGGCACGATGTCGCGGCGCGGTTCAGGCCGCCGCGACTGTCCATCGCGTCCACGTTCCACTTCGTCAACCACGGCGGGGCGGAGCTGGCGGTCTATCGCGTCAATCCGCCCGACGCGGAGTCCGGGGTCCGGGTCGGAGACCGTTCCTATCGCGGCTACCCCGCGTCGGCGGCGGGGGTGGCCAGTCCCGACGAGACCCTGCGGGTGGCGTTCTTCGCGCTGCTGCACGATCAGGAGCTCGACGCGCCGATCCGCCTGTACGCCCGGGACGGGGCCGGCAACGAGGCCGAGGCGGACTTCGACCATCGCGTCTTCCCGCGCCGGTTCCGGCGTTCGCGGCTGACCGTGGGCGACCGTTTCCTGGCCCGGGTGGTGCCGGACATCGTGGCCCGAAGCGACGAGTTCGCCTCCATCCCGCTACCGCCGGACGCCGGCCTGCTCGAGGAGTATCTCGCCATCAACGGCCCGCTTCGGCGCCTCAACGCCGAGCGCATCCGGGAGCTGGCGGCGGACACCGCCGACGAGCGGCTCTGGTCGGAGCCGTTCCGGCAACTGGCCAACTCGCAGGTCGAGTCGGGCTTCGGCGACCACCGCACCTACCTGTACGAGGGACGCGAGGTGGACCAGCAGGTGCATCTCGGGTTCGACCTCTCGGTGACCGCCAACGTGCCGATCGTCGCCGCCAACGACGGCCGCGTGATCTGGGCCGACTATCTGGGCATCTACGGCAACACCGTGATCGTCGACCACGGCCTCGGGCTGCAGTCGCTCTACGCGCACCTGTCGTCGATCGGCGTCGGGGTCGGCGACGCCGTGGCCCTCGGCGACGAACTCGGGCAGAGCGGCATGACGGGGCTCGCGGGCGGCGACCACCTCCACTTCACGATGCTCCTGCACGGCGAGCCCGTCACCCCCGTCGAGTGGTGGGACCCGCACTGGATCGAGGACCGGGTGGACCGCAAGCTGCGGGACGCGTCCTGACCTCGGCGCCGGTGTTCGACGCGCGCGGCGGCCGTTCGACGCGGCGCCGCCGGTTTACGCCGCCCGGTCGCCTGTGATACAAAATAGGCGCTTCGGAGGCGCCCGGAGTGCGGGTGCCGCGCGCCTCGGCATGGAGCCATCTTCCCGTTGTTCCCGGATCGGGCGCATGCAGATGCGGCCCGCTTCAATCCGCAAATCACACGAGGGGTTCGCAGGAGTCAGAGCAATGCAACAGCGAAAACTGTGGTCGATTCTGTCCATCCTCGCCGTCGCCGCCGCGGCGGCCTGCGGCGGTGGCGGCGAGGAAGCGCCTGCGGCGGTCGCGGAGCCGGCGGCGCCGGCCTTCGATCCGTCGACCGCGGGCGACGTCTCCGGCATGGTGATGGTGGACGGCGAGCTCCCGGCTGCGGAAGAGCTCATGATGAACTCGGATCCGAACTGCATGATGGCCGCGACCAACACGATGTCGAGCACCTACGTCGGCAGCGACGGCCATCTCGGCAACGTCTTCGTGTACGTGCGGGAGGGCCTCGGCGACATGACCTTCCCGACGCCGAGCGAGGTGGTGGAGCTGAACCAGGAGGGGTGCCGCTACATTCCCCACGTCCTGGGCATCCAGGTCGGCCAGACCCTCAACATCCTCAACAGCGACGCCACGCTGCACAACATCCACGCCATCCCCGCCGCGAACGAAGAGTTCAACATGGGGCAGCCGATTCAGGGCATGCAGTTCGACCGGACGTTCGACAACGTCGAGGTGATGGTGCCGTTCCGGTGCGACGTGCACGGCTGGATGAACGCGTACGTCGGGGTGCTCGACCATCCGTACTTCGCGGTCACCGGCGAGGACGGCATGTTCGACATCAGCTCGCTGCCCCCGGGCGACTACGTCATCGAGGCGTGGCACGAGGCGCTCGGCACCCAGACCCAGAACGTGACCGTCGCCACCGGCGCGACCGCCGAAGTGTCGTTCACCTTCTCCGTTTCGTAGCAGCCTGCGCCGTCGAACGGTGCAGGCCCCCGGCGGACTTCCTCCTCGTTCGGCCGGCCGGACGCCGTCGCCCGACGGTTCGTCCGGCCGGCCTCGCGGGCATCTCTCCCGTTCGTCCCGGGGCCGCGCGGCCAACACGAGAGCGACCGCATGATGCGCGCGAGGCAGGCGGCGGGCACCGGCGCCACCATCGCGTCGGGCAGCCGCCTCGCCGACTTCGTCACCCTCACCAAGCCGCGGCTGAACTCGCTGGTCGTCGTCACGACCGGCGTGGGGTACCTGGCGGCCGGCGCCGACGTGGACCTGCCGGTGCTGGCGCACACGACCGTCGGCGCCGCCTTGGTGGCGGGGGCGGCCGCCGCCCTCAACCAGATCGGCGAGCGCGACCTGGACGTGCGGATGCCCCGGACCCGGGATCGACCCCTGGCCGCGGGACGGTTGCAGCCGGTGGAGGCGGCGGGGTTCGCGGCGCTGCTGGCCCTCGCCGGCCTCGTGCAGATCGGGGCCGGGGCCAACCTCCTGGCCGCGCTCCTCGCCCTTGCCACGCTGGTAAGCTATGCCGCGGTCTACACGCCGCTGAAGCGCCGGACCCACTGGGCCGTCCTCGTAGGGGCGGTGCCGGGCGCCCTGCCCGTGGTCATCGGCTGGGCGGCGGCGCGGCCGTTGTCGGCCGAGGCGTGGTCGCTGTTCGCCCTGCTCTTCGTCTGGCAGCTTCCGCACTTCCTCGCGCTGGCCTGGTTGTACCGCGACGACTTCGGGAGGGCCGGCCTGCCGCTGCTCGCGGTGACGGACGCCACCGGGCGCCGCACGGCGCGGCACCTGATCGCCTACAGCGTGCTGCTGCTGCCGGTCAGCCTCGCACCCGCTTGGCTGGGCGTGGCGGGAGCCGGCTACGCGGCCGGGGCGAGCCTGCTGGGGGCCGGCCTGCTCGCCCTCGCGTGCCGGTTCGCGGCCCGCCGGACGACCGCGGAGGCGCGGCTGCTGTTCCGGGCCACGCTCATCTATCTGCCGCTGGTCTGGTTGCTGCTGCTGGCCGACCCGGCCTGAGCGGCATCGCCGTGTCGAGGGCCCTCGGAGCCCAAGCCGATGTTCGAGGTCACCCAGCTTCCCGCCGTCAACGCTACCCTCAACAGCATCGCGGCCGTCCTGCTCGCGGCCGGCTACGCGTGCATCCGGCGCGGCCGCATCGACCTCCACCGGCGCTGCATGCTGGCCGCGTTCGCGACCTCGGCGCTGTTCCTGGTCTCGTACCTCGTGTACCACGCGCAGGTCGGCTCGCGGCCGTTCACGGGCGACGGGCCGGTTCGCGTCGTGTACTTCACGATCCTCGTCTCCCACATCGTCCTCGCGGCCGCCATCCTGCCCCTGGCCATCGTCACCCTGCGCCGCGGCCTCCGCCGCGACGACGCCCGTCACGCCGCCCTCGCCCGGTGGACCCTGCCCATCTGGCTCTACGTCTCGGTGACCGGCGTCGCGGTGTACTGGATGCTCTATCGCCTTCATCCCGCCTGACCGGGCGCAGCCCGGTCGTCGACCGCGCCGGGCAGCCGTCGCCGGTCGTCGACCGCGAAACCGGCGAGGTGCGTCAGGCCCGGTCACTCAGGCTCATGTTGCGTTTGAATCGCCCGGTCACCGGAACCTTGCGCAAGCTGCATGCCTGTGATACAGATATGGTACCGTCGTGTTTGTCGCGAACCTGTATAGCGATTTTTTCGTTTCATTCACGTAGGGGAAGGAGACGCCGATGGCTCAATCGTTTCAGACGGTCGACGAGTTCTATGACTACGCCCGAAACAAGGCGGTGGAGGACGAGGAGTTCAGGTCCCGCCTGCTCGCAGACCCCAAGGCGGTGATCGAGGAAGAACTGGACCTGACCATTCCTGACGGGCTCGACATCCAGGTGCACGAGGACACGGCCACGACCTCCCACTTCGTGATTCCGCCCTCGGCCAAGCTCGCCGAAAAGGACATGCGCGCCGTGGCGGCGGGTGGCCACTGGTGCTCCCCGATCTAGCTGTCTGGTGCTGCGTCACGCCATGATCTTCGGGTACGGACCTGGCCTTGTGGTCACATCGTCAACGACTTGCCAGCACCGAATACCCGAACTCCTGGCTGTGTCACTGCACTAGCTGTCTCGCTGGATCCGGGCCATCGGCCGGCTCCGTCGGCGGGCAGTTTCGGTGGCTGACGTCGACGGGCTCTGCAACTCGACACGCGTCTGGTCGACGGGTATCGAGGGTGGCTTGCGCGTGAGCGACAGCCTGTCCTTCGGGGGGCTTCTCGGGGGAGTGAGGCGGCTGTTCCCGCCGGCGTTGCTGAGCGGGGCCGGGCTCGAGCGTCTTCTGGTCGTGGCGGAGCGATTGCCGCTCTGCGTGATCGATCAGCCATTCGGCTTCGAGTTCGCGCTCTGCGACGAAGCGGCCGACTCGGATTTCTGTGTGATTCCCGCGCTAGGCTCGTCCCTTGCCGCGCACTACGTCCGTGCGGGCGCGGCGGCCCCGCCCGGCTCCGCCGCGGCAGCCTTGGGCGCCTGCCTTGCCCGAAATGCTCGCGACCCCGCTTCTTTTTTGGCCGGCAGAGACGGCAGCATCATCCTCGAGTACGACGTTCCGGCGCATCGCCAGGAGGAACCGCCGCCGCCCGGCATCTTCTTCGTGCCGGGCGGCGCTACGGTCGACGCCGCGCGGAAGCTCCTCGGCGATCCGGCCGACGCCGTAGCCGCTCTGTGGGCCGCGGCCGGTCTGCGCGCCGACCCCGCGGAGTTGCGCCAAGTCGAGCGCGTGTTCGAGGTCTTCTCCGACGCCGGGTTGGTCGTCCAGGCGGGCGTGTTGCCGGGGCGACCGCAGCGCGCCGTGCGCCTCGTCGTGCATCGCATCGAAACCGCCGAGCTTCCCGGCCTGCTCGATCGGCTCCGGTGGCCGGGATCGGCCGACATGGCCCTGTCGGTGACGGCGGCGACGCACGACCTGACCTCCCCCGGCGCCGTCCTCAGCCTCGATGTCTCGGCGAGGGGCGTCTCGCCGCGGCTGGGGCTGGAGCTGTTCCGTCCGGGGCAGCGGTTTCCCGTCGACCGCACGGGCTGGCAACCGACGATCGAGCGGCTGACGGAGAGGCGGTGGTGCGTGCCTGCGAAGGCCGAGGGCCTGCGCGAGTGGCCGCGCGCCGAGCGGGTGCTCGGCCCCCACGGCGTCTACCGGGTCTACCAGTACATCAATCACATCAAGGCGGTCGTGGATCGCGGCCGCGTCGTTGCCAAGGCCTACGCGGCCATGGTCGTCCGTCGGTTCGACGCGTGAGGCGGTCGAGCCGGCACGCGGAGGACGCGACTTGCCTGCATTGGACGGCCTGAGGATCCTCGACCTGACGCAGTTCGAGGCCGGTCCCGCTTGCACGCAGGCGCTGGCCTGGCTGGGGGCCGATGTCGTGAAGGTCGAGAAGCCCGGGCGCGGCGACCGGGCCCGCGGCGCCGACACCGCCCGCAACGAAGCCTACGCCCCCCTGTTCTGCGCCTGGAACGCCAACAAGCGGAGCCTGGCGATCCACATCGGTAGCGAGCAGGGCCATGCACTCTTCCTGCGCCTCGTACCGAGGTTCGACGTCCTCGTGGAGAGCTTCGGGCCCGGCGTGATGGAGCAACTCGCCATCGACCCCGAAGCGCTGCGCCCCGTTGCTCCGGGGCTGATCTACGCACGCATCAAGGGCTTCGGAAGCAGCGGCCCGTACGCCGGCTTCGCGGTCCAGCCGCCGATCGCGCAGGCGGCGGCCGGCGCGCTGTCGATCAACGGGCAACCGGACGGACCCCCGACGATACCCGGATCGATGGGCGATGCCGGCGCCGGGATGGTTGCGGCGGTGGCGGTGCTGGCCGCCTGGGCGCAGAAGCTGCGCACCGGGCGGGGTCAACTGATCGACCTCTCGATGCAGGAGGCCATGACGTTCTTCGTGCGGGGGCGCGGCGCCCTCGGCTCGCGCTGGGGCGCCCGGGCGGCGCCGCGCAGCGGCAACGCGGGCGACGTGCCACCGGGCGATCTCTATCCCTGCAAGCCGTTCGGCCCCAACGACTACGTCTATCTCATGCCGATGACCGAGCGCCACTGGGCCTCGCTGTGCACGGCCATGGGCCGTCCCGAGCTGCGCGTCGACAGGCGCTTCTACAGCATGCCGTGGCGTATCCGGAACCATCGGGCGCTGCGCGAGGAGATCGGCGCCTGGACGAGAGCACGGACCAAGCTCGAGGCGATGGACGCCTTGGGAGCCGCGGGCGTCCCCTGCAGCGCATGCCTGGATACGGCGGAGCTGCTCCGCGACCGGCACCTGGCCGAGCGCGGCTTCATCGAGGGAATGGACCTGCCGGTGCATGGCAAGGTGACCGTTCCGGGCTTTGCGCCGCGCCTGTCCGCATCGCGGGTGTCGGTGAAGCGCCCGCCCCGCCTGGGAGAGCACACCGACGAAGTGCTGCGCGCCGAGCTGGCGTTGGACGATTCGCAGCTCGATGCGCTGCGGGACGCCGGGGTGATCGGCGGTCCGCCGCCGCTCGACTGACGCGCCGAGCGCCGGGAGGTGCGAGATGCCGGCATTGGATGGCATGAGGGTCCTCGACATGACCCAGTACGAGGCGGGCCCGTCGTGCACGCAGGTGCTGGCGTGGTTCGGCGCGGACGTGGTCAAGATCGAGTCGCCCGGACGAGGAGACGGCGCCCGCGTGCTCGGCCGCGACGGCAGGAGCGGCTACTCGGCGTTCTTCTGCGCCTGGAACGCGAACAAGCGCAGCCTGGCCGTGGACCTCGGCCGCCGCCGGGGTCGGGAGCTGTTGCTGCGCCTGATTCCGGCGTTCGACGTCTTCGTGGAGAACTACGGCCCCGGCGTGACCGAACGGTTCGACATCGGCTACGAGACGCTCCGCGCCATCAACCCGGGCCTCGTCTACGCGCGCATCAAGGGCTTCGGCGTCAGCGGCCCTTACGCGGGCTACGACGGCGTCGATCCGACGGCACAGGCGGCCGCCGGGGGGTTCTCCGTCAACGGCGAGGCGACCGGGCCGCCGCTGATGCCGGGGCCGACGATGGCCGATTCGGGCTCCGGCCTGCAGGCGGCGCTGGCGGTGCTGGCGGCGTGGACGCAGAAGCAGCGGACCGGTGAGGGGCAGCTCATCGAGCTGTCGATGCAGGAGGCCGTGACGTACTACCTGCGCTCCCACTTTCTCGGACGCTCGATGCGGTCCGGGCGGGCGGCCCCGCGCACCGGCAACACGCTGGGGCTGCCGCCGGCCGGCCTGTATCCATGCAAGCCGTTCGGTGCCAACGACTACGTTTATCTCCAGCCTCTCACCGAGGGCCACTGGGCCGCGCTGTGCCGGGCCGTGGACCGCCCCGAACTGCGCGCCGACCCGCGCTTCTGCAGCCCGCGCTGGCGCCTGCAGAACGCCGGCGTGCTGCGCGAGGAGATCGGAGCCTGGATCCGCGAACGCACCAAGTACGAGGCGATGGAGACCATCGCCGGCGCCGGTGTGCCCTGTTCGGCGTGTCTGGACACCGTCGACCTGCACCGCGACCGCCACCTGGCCGCGCGCGGCTTCATCCACGAGCTGGATCTGCCGGTGCACGGCAGGGTGCGGATGCTGGGGTTCGCTCCGGGGCCTTCGGACGCGTGCGCCGCAATGAAGCGCCCGCCCCGGCTCGGCGAGCATACCGGCGAGGTGCTCGACGCGGAGCTGGGCCTGAACGACGCAGAAATCGAGGCGCTGCACGACGCCGGCGTCATCCGGGACGCCGCTCGTCAGGTCTAAGGGAGGTTCAAGTGGCAGCCGACCTGTCCGACCACGAACGCGCCGTTGCACGATACTTCGACGATGAGACGCGTGGGTTCTATGTCCGGGGATGGAATCCTGACCACATTCACTTTGGGCTCTTCGAGCGCGGCGAATGCCCCAAGCCGGGCGAGATCCTCTCCGAGTCGATCGGACTCGCCCGGGCTGTCGAGCGGATGGTCGACGTCATCGTCGCACCGGCTGGCATTCGGGCCAACCACATTGTCGTGGACGCCGGATGCGGGATCGGTGGAACCGCCATCCAACTCGCACGAAAACACGGATGTACCGTCTGCGGCATCAACGTTTCCCTTGGGCAGTTGAAGTTGGCAGAGAAGAAGGCACGGGTCGCAGGCCTGGACGATCGAATCAGTTTCGCGTACGCCGATTGTTCACAGTGCCTGCCCTTCGCGGACAACTCGACCGATGTGGTCGTCAACATCGAAAGTGCCTGCCACTACAGTGACCGGAGTCGTTTCCTTCAGGAAGTTCGCAGAATCCTCAAGCCCGGCGGACGGATCGTGGCGTCGGATTGGATGATGCGTGACGGTTTGCAGCCCGGGCAACGTGAAAAGTACATAGAACCCCTGTGCGCGGCGTGGACCATCCGCAGTCTGGAGAGCCGGTCGACTTACGCCAAACTGCTACGAGAAGCAGGCCTGACCGTCGTTGAAGCCGACGGCTTCCGGGGAAAGGATACGGACAACATTCGTATCCTGGAGGATAGCTATCAACAGGTCGTCGCGCTCTGGTTTCGCGGCGCGAAAACGCATTCCAGTCATTCCAGTCGCGTAGTGATGGAGCGGTTCCGCACGCTTTCTGTGGCGTGGCGGAACGGATACTTCGAACTCGGCCGCTACTACGCCGAGAAAACGACGGAAACCCGTCAGAGATAACTAGTGTCCGCCAGAAAACCGTAACCGCTTCATTTTACGGGACTTGTGCGTGATTCAGGTGGCGAAGATTGCCGAGAAGTCGTATTCTTGCCGATGATCTCGCCGGTGATCTCGCGCTGCCGGCCGCCTTCGAGTGAGATCTTCGCGACATCGACCGCCATGAGAGAAGTTCACAGACGACAGTTCCGGCTCGGCGAGGTGCCCATCGAGCAGATCTGGCTCGACCCCAAGTCGCGGGACGACATCCCGGCGGTGTTGAAGGGGCTTCAGCACATCTGGTCGGACGAGGCGCTTCGGGCGCGGCTGTTCGCGCTGCTGAAGGAGCATGTTCAGCCGGAGGTGGACCATGCGGTCGGGCGTCCGGGGATGGCCTTGTGGCCGGTCCTGGTGTTGGGGGTCCTCAAGCAGGGCCTGGGCTGCGACTTCGACCGTCTTCACGACCTCGCGAACAATCACGGGAAGGTGCGGGCGTTCCTGGGACACGGCGACTTCGGCGACGAGACGCATTACGAGTGTCAGACGATCCGGGACAACGTGTCGTTGCTGACGCCGGAGCTGTTGTCGGCGGTGGGGCAACTGGTGGTGGAGAGCGGCCACAAGGTCGCAAAAAAAAAGCCTGGCGAGCCATTGCGCGGGCGGTGTGACTCGTTCGTGGTGGAGACGGACGTGCACTACCCGACGGACGTGAATCTGTTGTGGGACGCGATGCGGTGTCTGATTCGGGAGACGGGTCGGGCGGCGGCGAAGCATGCGGTCGGCGGTTGGCGCCAGTGGCGTCATCTGTCGAGGGAGGTCCGGAAGCTGTTCAACGGGGTGCGTTCCACGCGTCGGGCGAAGCGGCGTCCGGAGCGGGTTGAGGCGTATGTGGAGCGCTGCCGTGGACTGGTCGAGCGGGCGGTCGCGACCGTCGACACGCTTGGGGAGGAGGGGGTCGCGGCAAGCACCTGCCAATCCATCCGAGGCTTCATCGCGCATGCCCGGCGGCAGCTCGACCAGGTCGAGCGCCGTCTGTTGCGGGATGAGACGATTCCTCACGGGGAGAAGGTCTTCTCGATCTTCAAGGAACACACACGCTGGATTTCGAAGGGCAAGGCGGGCACGCCGGTCGAGCTCGGGGTTCCTGTCGCTCTCATCGAGGACCAGCATCAGTTCATCCTTCACCACCGGATCCTGTGGCAGGGTGAGGACGTGGACGTGGCGGTGCCGATGGTGGAGGAAGCGCAGGCCCTGTATCCGGCGCTGCGGGCCTGCAGCTTCGACCGGGGTTTTCACAGCCCCACGAACCGGGTGCGACTCGACGCCTTGCTGGACGTCAACGCCCTGCCCGGCAGCGGCTATCTTTCGAAAGCGAACCGGGAGCGGGAATCGGAAGAGTCGTTTGTGTCGGCGCGGCGTGCGCATCCAGCGATCGAGTCGGCGATCAACGGATTGGAGCATCGGGGGCTCGACCGCGTCCGCAGCCATGGTGCTGACGGTTTTGCACGTGCGGTTGCGCTGTCGGTACTGGCCGCCAACCTGCATCGCATCGGGTTGCTCCTACAGAAGCGGGAGCGCAAACGACTGCGATGGGCCGCCTGACGAACCGTTTTGCGCGTCGGACTTCCGGAGTGCAGGTCGAGGGCCGGCAGGTCTTCCTGTCTGTGAACACCGCGGGGCGGCCCTGATTTGATGGCCGGATGCCCCCGCGGCACCGCCCAGCGCCTCCCCGAACGGCGAAAACCACGTCACGAGCGCGCTGTATCGGTCGCAATTCCCACCCGCCGGAAGGGGTTTTCTGGCCGACACTAACTACACGGAGTCTTCTCCAGTAGCGGCCCGCGGCGCAGGGCTCGGAGGTCGGCGTCGGGCTCCTGAAGCGCGGTCGTACTCTCGGCGGTTCATGACATCGTCCAGTCGTCATTCGCATGATGGTGCTCCACCCTCGCACCTGCGCCTTCAGGTCATCTGGCGGTTCGCCAGGTCGCGAAAGATGCCCGGCGTCTCGATCAGTTGCGCAAAGGTCCCCTGCTGGGCCACGCGGCCCTCGTCGAGCACGTAGATGCGGTCCGCGTTGCGGATGGTGGACAGGCGGTGCGCGATGACGATGCGGGTGACGGCCAGCTCCTCGATTCGCCCCATGACCGTTGCCTGCGTGTTGTTGTCGAGCCAACTGGTGGCCTCATCGAGCAGCAGCACGCGCGGACTGCGCACCAGGGCCGCCGCCAGCATGATGCGCTGGACCTGCCCGCCGGAGAACACCGCCGAGTTTTCGGTGATGACGGTGAACATGCCCATCGGCATCGACGTGATGTCGCGGTCGACCGCGGCAAGGCGGGCAGCGCGCCACGCGTCGTCCAGCGTCAGGTCCGTCGCTATGCCGATGATGTTGTCGCAAACCGTCCGGGGCCGCAACGAGCTGTCCTGCATCACCACGCCGACCTGTTGAGCCAGGGCGCGGCGGTTGATGCGGTCGAGATCGTAGCCGTCGTAGTACACGACGCCGGACGACGGCTTCTCGAGACCGAGGATGAGGCGCAGCATGGTGCTCTTGCCGGCGCCGGAACCGCCGGCCAGGGCGACGAACTCGCCGGGCTGCACATCGATGGAGACATCGCGCAGCACCGGAGGGCCGCCCCTGGCATAGCGGAAACTCACCCTGTCCAGGCGTACGCCGCCGCGCAGCTTCGGGAGCATGGCGTCTCCGGCAGTGCTCTTCGGCGCAGCTTCCAGGATCGGAGAAACCTGTTCGACCGCCGGCACGATGGCCGCCACCCCGGACATCGAGTGGCCGAGCGCGGTAATCGCCGACATGAAGACCATGTAGGCCGCGTAGACGGTCAGGAAGGCGCCCGCGGTTAGGGCGGCGGGTCCCATTTCGACAGCCACGGCGAACAGCGCGGCGGTAGCCAGCAGTGGCGCGGCGGCCGTGAACGCTACCAGGTGCTCGTTCAGGGCGCCGATGTTCATTGCGCTGCGCATCTGTTCCCGGTAGTCTCGCGCCCACCGTGTGAAAGCCGTCCACTCCTTCCCGGCGGCGCGCAGCTTGTGCGCGGCGCCGATCAACTGCAGCAGGACGCCGGCGAGCGAGCGCTGCGCGGCGACCAGCCGCCGGTGATGCGGTACTTGCCGCGCGCCCAGCGTGATGGTCACGGCCAGCGCGACAAGGCCGCCCGCAAGACCCAGCCAACCCATCGCGGCGTCGTAGACGAACAGCAGGACGAACGTTGGCAGCAGGAAAACGGTCGACAGCAGTGCCCCCGTGACGACGCCCGACACCTGATCGCGCAGGCCCTGGAACGCCATGGCGCGCATTGCCAGGTCGCCGGAGGTGAAGTCGCGGAAGAAGGCCGCGGGCAGGTCGAGCAGGCGGTCCCACAGCGCCGCCGTGATGCGCGCGGTGACGCGACCTTCCAGTCGCATCAGGGCCGTGCCTTCACGCACCTGGAGCAAAGCCGCCGCCAGCGCCAGCAACAGAATCCCCGCCGTCAGCCAGGCCAGCATGCCCACGCGCCCCGCCGGCGCCACCTCGTCGGTGAAGACGCCGAGCACGACCGCGGGAACGAGCATGGCGAGACCGGCCAGCAGTCCGGCCGTCACGAACCTGAACACGTCGCCCCTCCACCGGCGGAACGCGACCCCGGCCAGGTCGCCGGCCCCCGACGTCCGACCGGGCGGCAGCGACTGGTAGAAGAAGATCGCATTCGAGTGCAGCGAGGCGGCCCGATCGGCATCGACGCGCTGCGCCCGTCCCGATGACGGGTCCACCATGCGGTAGCGCCCGAATCGGCCCGGCAGCAGGGCCACCGGCGCGCCGTCCTCGCGCCGGAACGCCAGCATGGAGCCGCTGTCGCCGAGCCACCAGCGGTCGCCGGGGCGGAGTGCGACCTCGCGCCCGCGCACGCCCGACGCGGTCAGAATGCGGTCCAGAGATGGAACGGCTTCCGGGGCGTCCCGGCCGCCCTGCGGGGCGGCGGGCGGCGTCCGGAACCGGATGCCCTCGTGGCGGCCGACCAGGGCCAGCGCCCCCTCCAGCGCGGCGCCGGCCGATTCCGGCCGGGGGTCGCGTGCATCGAGTACGTGGAAGAGCCTTCGGCGCGCCGCGTCTTCGCTCTCCCGGCGATATCGCGTTTGCGCGGCGCGCAGGTTGACGGCGTCGGCCAGCAACAGGCGGCGGTTGAGGTCGTCGGCGCCCACCGCCAGGCGATTGAACTCGGCCAGCGCCGCCAAGAGGTGCCCCTCGCGATGCAGCTCCCGCGACGAGGCGCCCCGCTGCCGGGTCGGGCCGGAGACGCTGACCCAACTGCCGGGCGCGACGGGCACGAAGCCGGGACCGGTACCGTCGGGCTCCTCGGTGCCCAGGAACGCCAGATTCACGTCCCGGCTCGACATCCACAGCACCCCGCCCTTGGTCGAAACGACCTCGTCGGGGCCCAGGTCGGCAGTGGCGCCAGGGGCGAGAAAGCAATCGATGAGCGGCCGATGCGTGACGTCCAGAGCCACGGCGGCCGAGATGTCGGCAACCCAGAGGTCCACCTGATCGACGAGGGCGCCGTCCTCGTCCGCCGCCAGGAGCGCGTCGCGCGGCAGGCGCCGCAGCTCGGAATCGGGCAGCCCCTTGGCCACGAGCACGTTCGGGCCGTCGGCCGCCTGGAACAGCAGCCGGCCGGGCGTCGCGTGCAGGAGGTGCTTGAACTCGACCAGGGCGCCGTCCTGTTCGCGCGCCACGAACACGTCCACCGCACCGCGGGCGACGAACCACAGGGCATCGGGATCCTCGAGGCGAATGGGCCAGTTGCCGCCTCCGACGAACGACGTTCCGTGCGCCAGGGCCCAGTCCGCGAGCCGCCCGGCGGCCACGTCCGCAGCGGCATCCGAGGGCCGACCATCGGTGGGAAGGGGCTTCGTCCCCGCGGTTTCCACCATCGCTACTCGGTCTCCATGAGTCGACGGTACAGGCCACCGGCATCTTCCATCAGCTCCTGATGGGTCCCGCGCTGGGCTTCACGACCGCGGTCGAGCACGACGATCAGATCGCTGTCCCGGATGGTGCTCAGGCGATGGGCGACGATCAGGCAGGTGATGCCTCGGCGGCGCAGGGCTTCGTCGATACGCAGCTCGGCGAGGGGATCGAGCGCGCAGGTCGCCTCGTCGAGAATCAGGACGGTGGGATTCGACACCAGCGCCCTGGCGATTTCGAGGCGCTGCTGCTGGCCGCCGCTGAAGTTGCGCCCACCCTCCAGCACGGGAGCGTCGTAGCCCTGGGGCAGGGCGGTGATCTCCGCATGGATGTCGGCATCCCGGGCCGCGGCCACCAGGGCCTGATCCGGCGTTTCCCGATCCCACATGGTCAGGTTGTCGCGCACCGAGCCGGCGAACAGGAAGATGTGCTGATCGACCAGCGACACCGAGTCGGTCAGAAGATCGCGCGGCACCTCGGCGAGGGGCTGACCATCGAACAGGATCTCGCCGGACCAGGGCCGATGGGTTCCCGTCACCAGAGACGCCAGCGTGGACTTCCCCGAACCACTCGGCCCGACGATGGCCACGCGCTGACCGGGTTCGACGACCAGGCTCAGATCCTCGATCAGCGGTTCCCCGGTCGTCTTGTAGCCGAACGTCACGTTCCGCAGCTCCACCCGGCCCGTCAGTCGCAACCGCCCGGCGAACGCCAGCGGCCGTTCGGCCGGCTCTTCGTCGCGTCTGGCCAGGACCGCGTCCTCGGGTGCGTCGAAGACATCATCGAGGCGCTGCAGGTGGCCCTCGAGCACCTGAAACAGGTCCGCGAACTGCACGAAACGCCCGATCGGCAGCAGGAAGCTCGCCGCCAACATGTAGAAGGCCATCATCGCACCCAGGGTCATGCCGCCCGACATCACGCGCAGGCCGCCCAGGCCGAGCACGGCGGCGTTGCCGGCGATCAGGAACAGAACCGGCAGCGCCGCAATCACGTGGCCGAGCTCGGTGAAGCGCTGTCGGGCCAGCAGCTCGCGGGCCTGATAGCCCGTGAAGTGGACGAAGAAATCGTTCTCGGCAGCCACCGCCTGCAGGCTGTCGATGGAGCGCAATCCACTCATCCCGGCCCCCTGCATGTTGCCGGCCTCGCGCTGCCACCGGCGGTTCTCCTCGATCCGCGAGCGGGTTACCGCCCGGGTCAGAAGAGCGCTCGCCGCACCCAGCGCGACCACCACTCCGGCCAGCAGCGGGTCGTAGACGACCATCAGCACCACGAACAGGAGGCTGGTGACGAGCTCGATGCCGACACCCGCGAACCGGCCCGTCGCCACGGCCGCCACCTCGTCGATGGACTGCATTCTCGCGGTCAGATCTCCGGCGTAGCGGTGGGCGAAGAACGCCGTGCGCAGCCGGAAGAGGTGGCTGATGAAGTGGTCGGCACGAGCGAGCGAAAGCCGCACCGAGAGCAGGCGCAGGCAGCGCTCCCGGAGCCACGTGAGCAGGTAGACGAGCCCCGCCGCCACCGTCGCGCCGATGACCAGGGTTCCCCCCCAGGAAGGCTCTCGACCGCTCAGCACGTAGTCGACGAACACGTTGAGCAGCAACGGCAGGGCCAGCGCCGTCAACGACAGCAGCAACCCGCAGGTGGACGCGAAGGCGAGGGGCGCCTTGCCTTCCCGCAACCAGGGCCAGAGCCGGCGCAGGATGCCGGGGCTGCGCCCGCCCGGCTCGAAGTCCGCGCCCGGCTCGAAGCTCATGGCCACGCCCGTGAACCCCTTGTCGAACTCGTCTTCGTCGACCGTCCGGCGGCCGCTGGCGGGGTCGTTGATGTAGTAGCGGCCGCGCGCGTGGCCCTCCAGCACCACGAAGTGGCTGAAATACCAGAACAGGATGAGCGGCATGCGCATGGCATGGAGCTGATGGGGCTCCTTGCGCCAGCCCTCGGGCTCGAGGCCGAAGTGCCTGGCGGCCCGAAAGAGGTCGACGCCGTCGCAGCCGTCGCGAGTCACGTCGCAGGCCGCGCGCAGCTCTTCTATCGGCACCCATCGCCCGAAGAACGCGAGCACGATGCCGAGGCTGATCGCGCCGCACTCGGCGGCGTCGTTCTGCAGCAGCGTCGGCGTGCGCACGCGGCCCCGGCGTTCGGTGTCGACCGCGAAGCCCATCAGTCGCCGCCGTTCCCGAAGAGTAGCGAGGCGAATGAACGGTGGCCGAGGACGATCCGCAACGTGCCGGCGGCGCCGTCGATCACCGGCGGGGATTCGGGGTCCGTCAGTGTCGCCTGCAGCAGATGGGGGCGCACCGGTGGCTCGAGCCCGAGCTCGGTCAGCCACGGCGCCGGGGTTGCGACGCGGGAGGACACGTGCTCGACGCGCGCCGGCAGGATTCGAGGTGCGCCCGTGCCGGGCACGGCCAGGCGCACCTGCGCCTGCATGCCGGGCGCAAGCTGCAAGGCCTCGTCGCGGGTGACGAATCCGATCGCCTCCACGGGGCCGGCGGACGTCGTTCGAATGCGGGCCGCGAGGTCGCCGGGCGCGACCCGCTGGCCCGCCGCCAGGGCCAGCGTCACGAGCTCGCCGTCATCCGGAGCCACGATGTCGTGTGTCGTGAAGTTGTCGCCCACCCCTTGCGCAGTCCCGGAGCGCGGGGCGGCAAGGGCGTGGAGGACAGGTGTTTGCACGCGCGCGATGGACTGACCCTGCCCCACCGTGTCGCCGACCTCCGAGAACACGTCGACAACGACGCCAGGCGCGCCGGCGACCACGGCAACGCGCGCCCCGGGCTGGACCAGCACCGTCTCGACGGCAAGGCTGCGCTCCACCCGCCCGATCAGGCCATAGGCCAGCAGCACGACCAGCACCACGCCCAGTCCCGACACCAACAGCCACTCATGGGGCGCCGTAACCTGCAGCCTGGCGTCGATGGCCTCCCGCTCCGCACGTCGGGCCAGCGCCTTCTCACGGAACACGGTTTGGAACTGCAAGGGTCGATCCTCAGGCGCGCCCCGCGCCGGGCGCGAACGATGCCGACAACCGCCCCGGCAGACGCTGCAGATCGTCGAGAATCAGGTACGAGGTCGGCACCAGGAAGAGCGTGACCAAGGTAGCGAACAGCACGCCGAACGCCAGCGAGGCGGCCATCGGAACGAACAGCGAAGCCTGCAGGCTCTGATCCAGCATCATCGGACCGAGCCCCACGAACGTGGTCAATGACGTCAGCAGGATGGGCCGGAACCGCTGGCTGCCCGCTTTGCGAATCGCTTGCGGAAGGCTGGCGCCCGACGGCTGAACCCGCTCCCGGTTGATGAAGTCGACCATGAGCAGGCTGTCGTTGACGACGACACCGGTCAAGGCCACCAGGCCGAACACCGAGGTGAACGACGATGCGATACCGAGCAACAGGTGGCCCCCAAGTGCGCCGACGAAGGCGAACGGGATGGCGCCCATGACGATGACCGGCTGGCTGTACGATCGCAGCGGGATGGCGAGGAGCCCGAAGATCGCGAACAGAGCGAGCACGAACCCTGTCGCCAGAGCGTCCATGGTGTCCTGCTGCTCGGCTTGGCCACCCTCGAAGCTGTGGCGAACACCCGGGAAGTCGGCGAGCACTTCGGGGAGGATGCGTGCGCGCAGATCGGCGACGACCTCCGAGGCGGACGAAACCCGCGGGTCGACCGATGCGGTCACATCCACGGTGCGGTTGCCGTCGACGCGCGCAATCGACGTCGAGCCGCGCGCGGCCTCCAGCCGCGCCACCTGGCCGAACGGCACCTGCCCGCCGTCCGGCGTGCGGATGCGCATGTTCGCGAGAGTCCCGAGCGACCGTCTGTCGTCGCGCGGATAGCGCACCATAACCCGGATGTCGTCCCGACCGCGCTGGATGCGCTGCGCCTCCTCGCCGTAGAACGCCTGTCGCACTTGGCGACCGAGATCCTGCCGGCGCAACCCCAGCGTTTCGGCCGCGGGCCGGATGTCGAGCCGCATCTCCGCCCTCGCGGTGCGAAGAGAATCGGCGATCTCATAGACGCCCGCATACTCCGTCAGGCGGCCCGTGAGGGCAGCGGCGGCGGAACGCAGCGCGTTCAGGTCCCGCCCGGCGAGCTCCACGTCGACGGACTCGCTCGAGCTCATCAGTGAAGCCGTGAGGGCCACCGAGTCCGCTTCCGGGACGGGGCCGGTATGCTCGCGCCACAGGATGCCGAGCTCCTCGCTCGTGTACGAACGATTCTCCGGGGACACGAGCTCCACGGTGACCTCGGCGAGGTGCGGGGCGTTGGCGGCGGGGTCGTCCATCCGCCCCGTGGGGCTGGCGCTGCCCGCCGCCAGCGGTTGGTCGCCGACGATCGTCGCCAAATGCCGGAAGTGGTCCATGCCGCTCTCTTCTTCCAGCCTGGCGCGCAACCGCGAGGCGCCGGCCTCGAACTTCGCGACCGCCTGCAACGTGGCCTCGATCGGCGTGCCCAGCGGCATCGTCACCGCGGCCGTGATGAACTCGGCCTCGACGGATGGAAAGAAACGGAGGGTGAGCCGGCCGCTGAAGACAAGGGCCGCGCTGAGCACCAGGGTGGCGATCCCGATCGCGGCGGTGACGTACCGCCAGCGCAACGCTACTTCCAGCAGCGGCTCGTAGACCGACCGGGCGACCCACACGAGCCCGTCCGCGATGCGCTGCTGAAACCGCCACCATGAGCCGGCCGCCCGCCGGCGGCGGGCGTGCGCGAGGTGGGCAGGCAGGATGCCCAGCGATTCGAGCAGGGAAAAAAGCAGGCAGGGGACGACGACGAGCGGAATGACCCCGAACATGTCCCCCGCGAGGCCGGGCACGAACAGCAGCGGCAGAAACGCGACCACCGTCGTCAGGACGGCGAAGATGACGGGCCTGCAAATCTCTCGCACACCCTCCACCGCGCCGCGCAGACCGTCCGCCTCTTCCCGCTGATGACGATGGATGTTCTCGCCGACGATGATGGCGTCATCGACGACGATTCCGAGCACCAGAAGGAATGCGAAGCTGGAGACCATGTTCATCGACACGCCCAGCCCCGGCATCAGCGCGATGGCCCCGAGGAAGGCGATCGGTATGCCGAGGCTGACCCAGAAGGCGAGCCGAATCTCGAGAAACAAGGTCAGCACGACGAGAACGAGAATCAGCCCCGCAGTGCCGTTGCGCAGCATGATTGCCAGCCGATCGTCGATCGCCAGCGACTGATCCTGCCAGATGGTCAGCGCAATGCCGTCGGGCAGCCGCGGGCGGACGCGGTCGATGTAGTCGTGCACCGCGGCCGAGGCTTCCGTCGTGCTCTGGCCGCCGGACCGGAAGACGTACAGCATGGCGGCCGGCGACTGGTCGAAGCGCGCGAGCTGTTCCGTTTCGGCGAAGCCGTCGACGACGGTCGCCACGTCACCCAGCAGCAGGCGGGTGCCGTCGGGCCGAGCCCACAACACGAGGTTCTGGTACTCGGCTCCCCGGTAGGCCTGCCCGATGGTGCGCAGCAGGACGTCTCCGCGTTCGCTGCGCACCGAGCCGCCGGGAATGTCGATCGAGGAACGCCGCACGGCGTCGGTCACGTCGTCGAACGTCAGTTGGTACGCGCGCAGCGCCGCCTCCGACACCTCGATGGAGATCTCGTACGGTGGGGCGCCGGCTACGTCCACCTGACTGACCTCCGGCAGGGTCAGCAATTCCTCGCGCACCTGCTCGGCGATCGATTTCAAGGCGGCGACGTCGACGGGGCCGGAGATGGCGATGACGAGAACCTGATTGCGGACGATCGGCTTGCGGATGGTCGGTTCTTCAGTGGCGGCCGGAAACGTCGTGATCGCCCGGACGGCGGTGGTGACCTCGTCCAGCACCCGCTGGGCATCGGCGCCGAGCTCGAGATCGAGCCGGACCGACGCACTGCCCGGGCTCGCCGTCGAGTGGATCCGCCTGATGCCCTGGATGTTCCGGATGGCCTCCTCGACCCGCAGGACGACCCCGGCCTCCACATCCTCGGGCGCCGCTCCGAGATAGGGCACGTCGATGCCGATCACATCCAGTTCGGCTTGCGGAAACGCCTCGTCGACGATCTCCGTGGCCGCCGTCAGCCCGGCCGCCAAGATGAGGACCATCAGGAGGTTGGCGGCGACGGGGTTGCGCGCCAGCCATGCGATGCCGCCGTCCAAGGCCATGTCGCCAACCCACCGTCATCGACCCACGGCCACCATTGTCCGCTCGGGTGCTCAGGAGGGCGGCCGGGCTCAATGGGCTCCGTGCGGCATCGATTGGGCCAGCCCGCGGTACTCGCGACGGTATTCGCCGAACGAAATCAACCTGCCGCGCCGTTCGTCCCAGAGCGCCAGACGCAGGGCCTTCAACGCCTGCGGCAACGTGACCCGGTGGGCGGACCACAGCGTCGGATTCTCGTCGTGACAGCGCTGCAGGCGGTAGTTCGGAATGCGGTTGCTCAGATGGTGCACGTGGTGCAGGCCGATGCTGGCGGTCAGCCACTGCAGCGGCTTCGGGAGCGCGAGCCAGGACGAGCCTCGCAGCCCGGCCTCGAAAAAGTCCCACTCGCCCGACCGGCGCCAGTAGGCCTCCTCGAACTGATGCTGCGTATGGGTAATCAGGCCGGAGAACGCGCCTGCATACAGCGTGATCATGGCCTGGATGATCACGACCCGCACGAGAAGCTCGACTCCGACGGCAAGCTGGATGCCCACCAGCACCGCCGCGAGGGCGGCGTTGGTCCACCATACCGAGCGCCATTCCCGCGCCCAGGAACGCGGCGCGGGCGCGGGAAAGCGGTTCACGAACAGGAACTGCGCCGGAACCAGAACGCCCATCATCACCCAGGGGTTCCGTTGCAGGCGGTACGCAAGCCGGCCCCACCACCCCAGCCGGCGGTACTCGGCGACCGTGACCGTGGGGATATCGCCGCCCACGCGCCTGTCCAGGTTGCCGGAGTGGGCGTGGTGCGCCGCGTGAATCCTCTTCATGTAGTCGTAGGGCGTCAGTGCCAGCCCCGCGACCACCCTGCCGACGGCGTTGCACACCCGCTGCGACGTGAAGTACGAGCCGTGACTGCAGTCGTGCTGAATGATGATCAGACGCATCATCAGGCCGGCTGCAGGCAGCGCGACCATCGCAGTCAGCCAGTAGCCGACGCCCGCGCTCCAGAGCAGAACGGTCCACGCGACGCCGTACAATGTCAGGGTGACCGCCAGTTGCAGCAGACTGCGACGGTCGTCCGGCCGCTCGTACGGCTCCAGAAATGCTCTCGCACGTTCCTGCGAGATCGCGTTGCGGAGCAGCGTCTCGAGGGCGCCGGGTATCGCGCCGGCGGATTTGCCGGCCACTTCACCGCCTCCGCGACTCTTGAACAGGTCCTCCGGTCGAGTCGGCTCTTGTCGGTAACCCGTTTGTCGCACGTCTCGTCGATCCAAGGCCGAACCGTCGCTGATTTGTAGCTTTGCACATCATCCCTTGGGAGCGCAAGTAGAGCCCGGTGACGAGTCGGTGACGAGGAAGAGGCCCGTGGCGGAAGCGGGAGGCCGGCGCAGGCCGACGTACGAGTCGGCGTTTCGAGCGGTGGTCGAGCGGAGCAGGCCGGGCGGTCGGCGGCGGTGTCGGCCCGGGAGTCCAGGTCCACGGAGGGTGCATCGGCCGCCGGGCGCCGGTGGCGGTCGCGGCGCGCGGGCGCCGGCTGGCGGCGACCGGCCGAGGCGGGGGGGGGGGCCGTGGTTCGCGGTCCTGCCCCGGGCCGTCGGCTCGGCGGCGAGCCGGCCTCCCGCCGGTCCGCACCGGTACTCGAGACGCCTACAATCGAACGGCCTGATAGAGGTAGAGCAGTCCGACCGCGACGGCGTACAGGGTAGCGCTGAAGGCGAGGTTGCCGCGGGCGAGGCGCCAGTTGCTGACCCCGTACCGGCTGGAGAGGATCACGTTGACGCCCGACATCGGGTTCACGGCGCACCCGAGGCCCCAGCCCATCGCCAGCGTCACGGCGAGGAACGTCGGGTCGAGGTCGATGCGCTCCACCAGGGGCGCCACGACCCCGACGAGCACCACGGGATGGATGCAGGCGGCCGACGTCACGATGCAGGCCAGCACCAGGAGGCTCGCGCGGAAGGCGTCGAGACGGTCGAAGAACATCCAGCCGCCGGCCGCCGCCGAGGCGGCCGTCAGGCCTGCCGCCATGACCCCGGCGCCGAGGAACAGCGCGAGCTCGTTCCCCATCTGTGGGGCGCGCGTGCCGACGTAGTCGTCCAACCCGTCGCGCAACGTCCGCACGCCGCCCCGACGGAGCAGCGCCGCCGCCACCACCAGCGGCGTGAGCACCGTGATCAACGACAGCACGGAGTAGCCGGACGTCAGGGCGGCGGCGCCGAGCACCGCCGCGCCGAGGGCGACCGGCACTCGAAGATCCTCGGGGTGGATGGGGTAGCCGCGGAAGTTCTCGATGTCTTCGCAGCGGCCGCTGTACGCGTACCACGCCAGCAGCAGGAACGCGGCGAGGGCCAGGGGCACCCCGTACGCCATCAGCACCAACGGGTTCGAGCCGGGCGTGTAGGCCAGGGCGAGCGCGACGCCGCCGATGAACGGCGAGTGGAAGGCGACGGCGCTGAACGCGCGGCTGAGCAGTTGCGCCTGGTCCGGCTCGAGGGGCCGGACCCGCGCCAGCCGGTCGGCCATGATGACCACGGCCGACACGTTGATGATGGCGCCGAAGGCATGCACCCCCAGCATGCTGCGCAGGTAGGCGCCCGTGCCGCGCGGCAGCTCGGGCTCGTCGGGGCGCGGCGGCGGGTTCAGCAGGCGCAGCGCGGTGACCGCGGCCAGCATCGACAGGATCGGCTGGTTCTGCGCGAGCACGCTCTCGAGATCCAGCGCCGCGCCGCGGCCGGCGGCCCAGAGCAGCGCCGCCGCGCCGGCCCCGATGAATGCCAGCGCCTGCACGTGCTGCTGCCGCCCGAGCCCGGGCCAGAGCAGGGCCAGGGCGGCCCACGCCGGCACCGCCGCCATCACGGCCGGCACGTCGGGATGGACGGTGCCGGCGACGGCGAGCAGGAGCATGCTCGTGACGGCCGCCCCCGCCGCCCGGCGGGGGCCCGCGCCGACGGCGGACGCCTCGCGTTCCCCGTTCACGCCGTCCCGCCGCGAGCCGGGAGTCGGCGCCCTGGAGCGGCGCGGACTCCCGGAGGGTTGGTCGGGCGGTAACCGGGGCCGCCGGCGACGCTCTCCGAGCCCGGCGTCCGTGCAGGTTGGGCGCCGGCCGTCATTCGTAGAGCAGGTAGGGGGCCGACAAGCGCCGCCAGGCGGCGGCGCCGTCGTCCCAGGCGGCGGCGATCTCCCAGGTCGGGTCGCCGGCGCGGATGCGGGCCGTCGTCGCCCGCGACCCGAAGAGCCGCGTCACCCCGTCGAGCTCGAACAGGTCGCCGTGCAGCCGGTGGAGGGCCGCCGCCACCTCGAGCCCGAGGCGCACCGGCCGAAGGGCGTCTCGGTCCGTGATCAGGAAGAACACGCCGTGGCAGAACTCGCCGGCGAAGCGGCTGGTCTCGGGGATGAACGAGACCGGGTAGACGCGCAGGCCGGGCAGGCGGGCCCGGTTGAGCTCCCGGGCCAGGGCCGGGCCGTCGATCCACGGTGCGCCGATCTGCTCGAACGGGGTGTCGGTGCCGCGCCCGACCGACAGGTTGGCGCCCTCGATGGCACCGATGCCGGGATAGAGCGCGGCCTGGTGGAGGTTGCGCAGGTTGGGCGACGGATCGACCCACGTCAGGCCGGTCTCGTCGAACCAGTGGTCGCGGGTCCAGCCTCGCATGGGGACCACCTCGAGGGCCGCCCCGATCTCCCGCTCCCCGTTGAACAGCCTCGCCAGCTCGCCCAGGGTCAGCCCGTGCCGGACCGGCGACGGGAAGTAGCCGGTGAACCCCAGCGATTCCGCATCGAGGCGCGGCCCCTCGACCTCGCGCCCGCCGATGGGGTTGGGGCGGTCGAGCACGAACACCCGCAGCCCATTTCGCGCCGCTGCCTCGAGCACGTAGGCCGCGGTGGTGGCGTAGGTGTAGAACCGGGCCCCGGCGTTCTGCAGATCGACCACCACGGCGTCGAGGCCGCGCAGCATCTCCTCCGTGGGGCGGCGCGTCTCGCCGTAGAGGGAGTGGACGGGGAGCCCGGTGCGGGGGTCCCGGCCCGACGGGACCGGCCCCTCCAGCTCGCCGCGGATGCCGTGCTCGGGGCTGAACAGCGCGGCCAGCTCGACGCCGGGTGCCCCGGCGAGGAGGTCAATCGTCGAAGCGCCGTCCGAGGCGCGGCCGGTGCGGTTCGTGAGCAGGCCGACCCGCTGCCCGGACAGCCGCCGGAAGCCCTCGTCCCGCAGCACGTCGATCCCGGTCCACACCGGGCCGCGGGGCGCCGCGGGTGGATCGCGCAGGGCCGAGGCGACCACGGTCGCGACCTGGCCCCGCAGCGCCGTCACGTTGCCCCCGCCCGAGGGGTGCACGCGGTTCGACAGGAAGATGACGAAGGTCTCCGACGCCGGGTCGATCCAGAGCGAGGTCCCGGTGAAGCCGGTGTGGCCGTAGGAGCCGACGCGGAACAGGTCGCCGCGGTTCGAGGAGTACCGCGAGTCGATGTCCCAACCCAGGCCGCGCCGGTCCGCGAGGTGCGGCGGGGTGGACACGCGGGTCATCCGGGCCACCGTCAGCGGGGCGAGGAGGCGGACGCCGTCGCGAGCGCCGCCGCCGAGCAGCATCGCGCAGAACCGCGCGAGGTCGCGGGCGGTGCTGAACAGCCCGGCGTGGCCCGCCACGCCGCCCATCCGCCGCGCCGTCGGGTCGTGCACGCGCCCCCGCAGCATGGTGGCGCCGGGGCCGCCGCACGGCCACGCGAGGGGCGCGCACGCCTCCGTCGGCGCGATCCGCGGCACGAGCCGCGCCGTCGGGTCGAAGCCGGTGTCGGCCATGCCCAGGGGTCCGAAGATCCGCTCCTGCGCGAACCGGTCCAGGGTCCGGCCGCTGACCCGCCCGACGATCTCGCCGAGCAGCATGAAGTTCAGATCGCTGTAGATGAACCGCTCGCCGGGCGCCGCGGCGGGGGGCAGGGCGACGGTGCGGGCAATCGCCGTCGCGGTCCCCTCGAAGGCCTCCTCCAGCGGCAGGTCGGGGGCCAGGCCGGAGGTGTGGGTCAGGAGCTGGGCGATGGTGACCGCCTCCCGCCCCTGGCTGCCGAACCCCGGCACGTGGTCGGCGACGCGGTCGCGCAGCCGCAGGCGTCCTTCCTCGACGAGCATCATGACGCTGGTGGTGGTGGCGACGACCTTGGTCAGGGACGCGAGATCGAACACCGTGTCGACGGTCATCGGCTCTGTCGTTTCCGCCGCGACCGACCGTGCCCCGAAGGCCCGCTCGTACACGATCTCTCCGTCGTGTCCCACGAGGACCACCGCGCCGGGAAGACGCCCGTCGCGGATGGCCTGCTCGATCAAGGCGTCGATGAGCGACAGGCGCGCCGGGTCGACGGCGGCCGAGACCGTCGAGGCGTGGCAGACGAGCCAGAGGCACGCCGCCGCGAGGAGGCGGACGGGCCCGCGGTCCACGGACGAGGGGAGGGGATTGCCGGACACGGATTTGGATTATACTGAGTGGCCCGACTCTGATTCGGACGCCAGGGAGTCTCTCATGATCGTTGATCGACGGCAGTTCTCGTTGCGCTTCGTCCTCGCCGTTCTGCTGATGGGGGGCATCGCTTCGACGGCGGCGGCCCAGGGAGGCGTGCGCGGCGTGATTCGGGGCCACGACGGGGAGGGGATACCCGGCGCCCGGATCATCGCCGAGAGCCTAGAGACCTCGCAGACCCGGACAACGACCACCAACAACTCCGGCCGCTTCGCCTTCATCGGCCTCGCGGGCGGCGACTGGCTCTTCGTGATCCAGGCCGACGGCTTCCGGGAGGAGCAGGGCTACTCGCCGGTGCGGCGTTCCGGCGAGCCGGCGCGGGTGGAGTTCACCCTGGATCCCGATCCGTTCAACCCCGTCGCGCCCGAGGTCGGCGCCCTCGCCAACGTGAAGTCCGCCGACATTCTCGCGCGCCTCCGGGGGGCCGAACGCCTCTTCGACGGGGGCGACTACGACGGCGCCATCGAAGCCTACCAGGAGCTCCTGGAGCTGGCGCCGGCCCTGACCAGCGTACACCTGTCGATCGGCCACGCCTGGCGGGCGAAGCGGGAGCCGGAGCGGGCGCTCGCCGCCTATCGGAGCGCGCTGGCCGCGGAGCCCGCGAATCGGGAAGCGCTGGCCGCGGTCAACGCGCTCGATGGCGGGCAGTAGGAGTCTGCGTCGTCGGGGATGTGCGGCCCCGGCCGTTTCGTGCTCTCGATACGTTACCGGTCCTCGCGAACGCGCGCGCCGGAGTCAGGAGTTCTTCACATGCGCACCAAGATCTTCTCGTCGTTGGCCGTCATCCTGGGCATGGTCCTGCTCGTTCCCACCGCGTTCGCCCAGGGGGGCATCCTGTTCGGCCGGGTCACCGACGCCGAGACCGGCGAGCCCGTCGCGGGCGCCGTCGTCCGGCTCGACGGTCACAGCCCGCTGGGCAACGCCGAGCCCGACGACCCGCGCGACGAAACGACCAGCGAGAGCGGCGAGTACACCCTGCTCGGCCTCCCCAGCGGGACGTGGAACATAACCGTCGAGGCCGAGGGCTTTCAGGCCGCGCCCGGCACCGTGACCGTCCGGTTCGGCCGCAACGCGCCGGTCAACATCGAGCTGGAGGCCATTCCCCATCCGCTGATGGCCGAGATGGACCAGTCGTTGCTCGACGGGATGAACCGGGCGGAGCGGAACGCGTTCCTCGACGGCATCCAGACCGAGCTGGACGCGCTCGACGAGGCGCGTGAGCGCGGGGACTGGGAAGCCGCCCTCAGCGGTGCGCAATCGTTGCAGCAGCGGTTTCCGACGATAGCGGGACTGTACCTGGACATCGGCACGGCCCAGGCGCAGCTCGGGCAGTTCGAGGAGGCCATCGAGTCCTACGAGGCGGCGGCGGCCGCGGCCCCGCAGATGCGTTCTCAGATCGACACCCAGATCGCCCGGCTGCGCGCGCAGATGGGTGATCCCGACGCCGTCCAGGCCCTGATCAGCAGCGGGGACGCCGCTCGCGAGGACTACTACAACCAGGGCACGGCCGCGTTCGGACGCGGCGAGACGGACCAGGCCGCGGAGTGGTTCGAGCGGGCGTCGGCGGCCGATCCGAGCTGGGTGCTGCCGGTGTTCCAGCTCGGACTGGTGAGGCTGAACCAGGGCGACATCGAAGGCGCCAAGGCCCAATTCGCGCGGGCGGTCGAGCTCGCCCCGGACTCGCCCGAAGGGGCGCAGGCGGCGGCCGTGCTCAGCCAGTTGCCGTAGCCGCTCGCGGTCGACGCGAGGTTCCGGGCGTCGGCGGTCCACCCTGACTGCCGTGCACGATCCCGCCGGGCGCTCACCGCCCGGCGGGATTCCCCTCCAGCCGCCCTCTCCTCGACCGGCCGGCACCGGCCGGTTGCTCGTTCTCGCAACGGGATGAAAACGTGATGCAGACCATCCGCTCGGTTGCGGTGCTGGGGGCCGGCACCATGGGCGCCCAGATCGCGGCCCAGGTCGCCAACGCCGGCTGGCCGGTGCTGCTGCTCGATCTCGACGCGGACACCGCGGCCCGGGGGCTGAAGCACGCCGCGGGGCTGAAGCCGGACCCGTTCTTCACGAAGGACGTCAGGGCGCGCATCCGCCTCGGCGGGTTCGACGCCGACCTGCCGGCCGTCGGCGAGTGCGACTGGGTGGTGGAGGCGGTCGTCGAGCGGCTCGACGCCAAGCGGGCGCTGCTCGAGCGGGTGGAGGCTTGCCGCCGGGACGAGGCGGTGGTCAGCTCGAACACCTCGGGCATTCCCATCGGGACCATCGCCGAGGGACGAAGCCCGGGGTTCCGGCAGCGGTGGCTGGGCACCCACTTCTTCAACCCTCCCCGCTACCTGCGTCTCGTCGAGGTCATCCCTACCCCCGACACCGACCCCGAGGCCGTCGCCGCCGTGTCGTCGTTCGTCAGCGGTCAGCTCGGCCGGGGCGTGGTCGTCGCCCGCGACGCGCCGGGCTTCATCGGCAACCGCATCGGCCTGCACGGGGTCGCGTCGGCCCTCGCCCAGCTCGCGGACGGCGTCTACACCATCGAGGAGATCGACGCCATCACCGGCCCCGCCATCGGGCGGCCCAAGAGCGCGACGTTCCGCACCATGGACATCGCCGGCATCGACATCCTCGCTCACGTCGCCGCCGATCTGGTCGCCCGGCTCGAGCGGCCCGACGAGCGCCGGGCGTTCGAGCTGCCGCCGCTCGTCGCCGACCTCGTCGGCCGAGGGTGGATCGGCGAGAAGGCGGGTCGGGGGTTCTACCGCAAGGAGCGCGGGGCCGGCGGCGGCGCCATCCTCGCCCTCGACCCCGCCACCATGGCCTACCGGCCGCGGCAGCCGGCGAAGCTGGGCGCTCTCGAGGCGGCCCGCGCCATCGAGAACACAGCCGAGCGCATCCGCACCCTCTTCCTGGGGCGCGACCGCGTCGGCGAGTTCCTGCGGGCGACCCTGGGGCGCACGCTGCTCTACTCTGCCGAGGTCGCGGCCGAGGTCGCCCATTCACCGGACGACGTCGACCGCGCCCTCCGGTGGGGGTTCGGCTGGGAGCTCGGTCCCTTCGAGCTCCTCGACGCCATCGGCGTCGACGCGGTGCTGGACGCCTGCGCGCGGGATGGGGCGACGGATCTGTCTCCTGCCGCCCGCGAGTGGGCCGGGCTCGCCGCCCGGTCGGACAAGCCGCGGCGGGTCCGCACCGGACCCCTGCCGCCGGCCGCGCCGGACCTGCAGATCCTGACCGTCGCGAAACGGCGGGGCGGGGTGGTGAAGGGGAACGCGGGGGCGAGCCTCGTCGACCTCGGCGACGGTGTCCTCGCCGTCGAGTTCCACTCGAAGATGAACACCATCGGCGGCGACACCGTTCAGATGCTGACGGGCGGGGTGGCCGAGGCGTCCGAGCGGTTCGCGGGGCTGGTGGTCGGCAACGACGCCGCCCACTTCTGCGCCGGCGCCAACCTCATGCTCGTCCTGCTGGAGGCGCAGGAGGGCAACTGGGACGAGATCGACCTCATGGTCCGCAGCTTCCAGAACGCGGTCATCGGGCTGCGGTACTCGCCGGTTCCCGTGGTCGTCTCGCCGGCCGGCCTCACCCTCGGCGGCGGCTGCGAGATCGTGCTCCACGGCGACCGGGTGCAAGCAGCGGCCGAAACCTACATTGGGCAGGCGGAGGTCGGGGTCGGGCTGATACCCGCCGGCTGCGGCACGAAGGAGCTCACGGTCCGGGCCCTCGACGCCACCCTGCCGGGGACCGACCCGCTGCCGCGCCTGCGGCAGGCCTTCGAGACCATCGGGTTCGGCAAGGTGTCGTCGAGCGCCGCCCACGCCCGCCAGCTCGGGCTGCTGCGCGACGTCGACGGGGTCACCATGGACCGCGAGCGGCTGATGGCCGACGCCAAGGCGACGGTGCTCGAGCGGGTCCGCGAGGGCTACCGGCCCCCCGACCCGCGCACCGCCATACCCGTCGGCGGCGAGGAGGACCGGGCGGCCCTGGAGCTGGGCATCCACCTCGCGTGGCGAGGCGGCGCCATCAGCGATCACGACGCGCGGATCGGCCGGGCGCTGGCCCGCATCATGACGGGGGGCGACCTGCCCCACGCCACGACCGTGACCGAGCAGGTCCTGCTGGACCTCGAGCGCGAGGCGTTCCTGAGCCTGTGCGGCGAGGCGAAGACCCTGGACCGGATTCGCCACACGCTCAAGACCGGGAAGACGCTCAGAAACTAGAAGGGACCCGATACCGTCTCATCTTCATGAGGCGCGAGCGACGCAAGGAGAGGCCCGTGACTGATGCAGTGATCGTGTCGGCGGTTCGCACCCCGGTCGGCAAGGCCCCCCGGGGCACCCTGCGCGCCACGCGGCCCGACGAGATGGGGGCGACGGTCATCGCCGAGGCGCTGAAGCGGGCCCCCGGCATCGAGCCGGGCGAGGTGGAGGACGTCATCCTCGGCTGCGCGATGCCCGAGGCCGAGCAGGGCATGAACGTCGCCCGCATCGCCAGCCTCCGTGCCGGCGTGCCCATCGGGGCGTCGGCGATCACCGTCAACCGTTTCTGCTCGTCCGGCCTGCAGGCCATCGCCTACGGGGCGGAGCGCATCATGGTGGGCGGGGCCGACACCGTCGTCGCCGGCGGCACGGAGTCGATGAGCCTCATCCCCATGGGCGGGCACAAGGTCGCCCCGAACCCGGGACTCATGAAGGACTACCCGGACGTCTACCTCTCGACGGGGCTGGTCGCCGAGAACCATGCCCGCGAGGCGAGGGTCTCGCGCGACGAGCAGGACGCCTACGCCCTGCGCAGCCACCAGCGGGCGCTGGCCGCGCTCGACGCCGGCCGGTTCGAGGAGGAGCTCGTCCCGATCGAGGTGCGGGTGGCCGAGCCGGCCAACGGCCACGGCGGTCGTCCCACGGTGCGGACGGTCGCGTTCACCGCCGACGAGGGGCCGCGCCGCGACACTTCGCTCGAGGTCCTCGGCGGCCTGCGGCCGGCGTTCCACGTCGAGGGCTCGGTGACCGCCGGCAACTCGTCGCAGATGAGCGACGGCGCCGCCGCCGTCGTGCTCACCTCGCGCGAGCGGGCCGAAAGGGCGGGCCTGGAGCCGCTTGCCCGCTTCGTCGCCTACGCCACCGCCGGGGTCGAGCCCGAGCGCTTCGGGGTCGGGCCCGTGCCCGCGATCCGGAAGGTGCTGAAGCGGGCCGGGCTCACCCTCGACGACATCGACCTCGTCGAGCTGAACGAGGCGTTCGCGGCCCAGGTGCTTGCCTGCCTGCGCGAGCTGCCGATAGACCCCGAGAAGCTCAACGTCAACGGGGGGGCGATCGCCCTCGGCCACCCGCTGGGCTGCACCGGCGCCAAGCTGACGGCGTCGCTCCTCCACGAGCTGAAGCGGCGCGGTGGCCGCTACGGCCTCGTCACGATGTGCGTGGGCGGCGGCATGGGCGCGGCGGGCATCTTCGAGCGCGCGGCGTAGGAGGTCGTTCGGGCGGGCGCGAGTCCGCCGGGAGGGTTCCGATGACGACACTGGCGAGCACCGCTTCGCGCGTCACCGGCGGCGTGTGGCTGCTCGAGGAGACCGCGCCCGGCTCGGTGTTCACCCCCGAGCGGCTGAGCGACGAGCACCGGCTCATCGACCAGACCGCGGCCGAGTTCATCGACAACGAGATCGCGCCCAACCACGACCAGCTCGAGACCAAGGACTGGGAGCTCGCCCGGCGCCTCGTCCGCCGCGCCGGCGACCTCGGTCTGCTGGGGACCGACGTGCCCGAGGCCTGGGGCGGCCTCGCCCTCGACAAGGCCTCGACCGTGGTCGTCGGCACCCGCATCGGCCACAGCGGGTCGTTCGGGTCGACGTTCGGGGCCCACACGAGCCTCGCGGTCCTGCCCCTGCACTGCTTCGGCACCCCCGCGCAGAAGGAGGCGTACCTGGGCCGGCTCGTCAGCGGCGAGTGGGTCGGGGCCTACTGCCTCAGCGAGTCGGGCTCGGGGTCGGACGCGCTGGGGGCCAAGGCGCGGGCGGTCCGGAACGCCGACGGCAGCTTCTCGCTGACCGGCGAGAAGATGTGGATCACCAACGGCGGCTTCGCCGACCTCTACGTCGTCTTCGCCAAGGTCGACGGCGATCAGTTCACCGCGTTCCTGGTGGAGCGGTCATGGCCCGGCGTGTCGACCGGCAAGGAAGAGCACAAGATGGGCCTGCACGGCTCGTCGACCACCCCCGTCATCCTGCAGGACGTGCGGGTGCCGGCGGAGAACGTGCTGGGCGAGGTCGGCCAGGGGCACAAGGTCGCCTTCAACACCTTGAACTACGGGCGCTTCAAGCTCGCGGTGTCGGCCGGCGGCAGCGCCCATCTCGCCATCGGCGAGGCGGCGCGCTATGCGGCCGAGCGCCACCAGTTCGGGGTCCCCATCGCGAGCTTCGGCGCGATCAGGCACAAGCTGGGGGAGATGGCGGCGCGGGCCTACGCTGTCGACAGCATGATCTACCGCACCACCGGCCTCCTCGACGCGGCCCTCGCCGACCACGACCCCGCCGACGCCGGCCCCCTGCGCGAGACGCTCGAGGAGCTGGCGGTGGAGTCGTCGATCCTCAAGGTGGCGGGCAGCGAGATGCTGCACTACGTCCTCGACGAGAACGTGCAGATTCACGGCGGGAACGGGTTCGTCCGCGACTACCCGGCCGAGCGGCACTACCGCGACTCGCGGGTGAACCGCATCTTCGAGGGCACCAACGAGATCAACCGCCTGCTGATTCCCGGCACCCTGATCCGCCGCGCCGTGAAGGGGAGCGGCATCCCTCTCGTCGCCGCCGCCAAGGGGCTGCAGGACGAGCTGATGAGCCCGCCGGCGCTGTCGGCGCCCTCCGACGCACCCCTGGGCGAGCAGCTCGCGGCGGTCGCCGCGTTCAAGAAGACCGCGGTGATGGTGCTCGGCCTCGCCATGCAGCGCTACGGGCAGAAGCTGACCGACGAGCAGGAGGTGCTGTCGTGCGCCGCCGACGTCGTCATCGACACCTACGCGGCCGAGAGCGCGGTCGTCCGGGCCCTGCAGGCGCCCGGCGACGCGCCGCGCACCGCCGCCCTGCAGGCCGACGCCGCGTGCGTCCAGGTCGACGGCGCGGCGGAGCGCATCGGCACCGCGGCCCGCACCGCGCTCGCCGCGATGGCCGAGGGCGACACCCTGCGCATGCAGCTCGCGGGGCTGCGGCGCCTGCTGCGGATCACCCCCGTCAACACCGTCGCCAGGCGGCGGCGGCTTGCGGATGCCCTCGTCGACAGGGCAGGATATGTGTTCGCGTGACGGAAGGCGGGCCGGGTCCGGATCCAGTCGGCAGGCCCATGTCGGCGGCCGCCGCCAGGGCTTCGCGCGACGGTGCGTGCCGCGAGGCGGCAGTTGCCCGCAAGAGCAAGGGGTCGTTCAGCGAGACGGTATCCGCATGATGGCAAGACACATTCCGCGCTCCGCTCTCGCCGCGGTCGCCGTGGCCGCCTTCGCGGCGTGCTCGGCGCCGCCGCCCGACGAGTCGCTCTGGCTCACCGAGCTCGTGGAGTCCCGCGAGCTGAAGGACCGCTTGTTCCGCGAGGCGCCCGACTCGCCGATCCGCATCGAGCGCCGCGGCCAGCTCCTGCCGCTCCACTACTACGAGCCGGACGGCGCCTATCGCGTCCCCGCCGCCCTCGCGGTGGAGCCCGAGCAGCCGATCTACGAGATCCCGACCTCCACCGGGGTCATCCGCCCGATGCAGCGCGTCGGAGTGCTCGAGTTCGCCCTGGGCGGCGAGCCGATGCGGCTGTCGGCCCTCGCCGAGGCGCCGGTGCGGTCCATCGACTCGCTCTTCATCATGTTCAAGGACCCGACCAACGAGTCCGACACCTACGCGGGAGGCCGCTACATGGACCTGCCGCGCACCGCCAGCGGCCTCTACGACCTCGACTTCAACCGCGCCTACAACCCGTTCTGCTACTACAACGAGGAGTTCGACTGTCCGTACCCGCCGCGCGAGAACTGGCTGACGGCGCCGGTGCCGGCCGGCGAACGCCTCGCGCCCGGCTACACGGGGTTCGGCATCGGCGTGATCCCGCCTCCGCCCGAGGAATCCACTCCTTGACGCTGGCCGGCGTCATCTTCGATTTCGACGGCGTGCTCGCCGACAGCGAGCCGCTGCACCTGCGCGCCTTCCAGGACGTGCTCGCGGAGCGCGGCATGGCGCTCGACGCCGCCGACTACTACGACCGCTACCTGGGGTTCGACGACGACGGCGTCTTCCGCCAGGTGTGGCGGGACCGGGGGCTGGCCATCGACGAGGAGGCCCTGGCCGGGTTGATCAGGGTGAAGGGCGAGCGGTTCGAGGCGCTGGCCGGACAGGGCGAGGCCCTCTTCCCCGGCGCCGCCGACTGCATCCGGCGGATCGCGGCCGAGGTGCCGGTCGCCATCGCGTCGGGCGCTCTCGCGCCCGAGATCGAGATGGTCCTCGACGCCGCCGGGCTGCGCGGTCACTTCCGGGCTGTCGTCGCGTCGGGCGACACGCCGCGGTCGAAGCCCGCCCCCGATCCGTATCTGCGGGCGATCGGGCTGCTGCGCCCGCACGTCACGGCGGCCGGACTCGATCCCGCAGGCTGCGTCGTCGCGGTCGAGGACTCGATGTGGGGCATCGAGTCGGCCCTCGCGGCCGGACTGCGGTGCGTGGGGGTCGCGCAGACCTATCCGGCGAGCCGCCTCGACGCCGCCCACGTGGTCGTTCCCACCATCGCAGACGTTACCCCGGAGACGCTGCGTGCGGGCTGCGGCGATGCGCAGGCCTGAGTTCTTGAACGGAACCGCCCCACGGGCGACAATGCCCCGGAGCGCGTCGCCATGAGCGTATTGCCAGCCGATGTCGTGCAGCGTTTCACGGAGATCTCCGCGAGCCCCGACCCGGACCTGGCCGCGCCGGCCCTGCTCATCGCGCGTCTCGGCTATCCGCGGCTCGACCCGACCCCCTATCTCGCGCGCCTCGAGGCGATGGGCGGCGCCGCCGCGGACCGGCTGGCGGCGTCCCCGGGAGAGGGCCCCCGGGGGACGATCGACGCCCTCAACCGGTTCCTCTTCAAGGACGAGGGTTTCTTCGGAAACACCGGCGATTACGACGACCCGCGGAACAGCTTCCTGAACCAGGTGCTCGACCGCAGGACCGGCATTCCGATCACCCTGGCCGTGGTCTACATCGAGGTGGCGCGCCGGGCCGGCATCCGCGTGGACGGCGTGAACTTCCCGGGCCATTTCCTGCTGCGGTTTCCGTTGGCGCCGGAAGAGGACCACCGGAGCGCGGTGTTCGTGGATCCGTTCCACGGGGGCTCCATCCTGTCGGAGACCGACTGCCGCTCGCTCCTGCGGCGCCACGCCGGCGACGGCGTCGAGTTCGATCCCCGGTTCCTCGCGCCCGCCACCAAGCAGCAGATTCTCGTGCGCATGCTCGGCAACCTGAAGCGGCTGTACGTGCGCATGCGGTCGTTCCCCCAGGGCCGGGCCATCACCGACCTCCTGCTCGCCATCGAACCCTCCGCCCTGCAGGAGCTGCGCGACCGCGGGCTGCTGTCCTACTACGTCAACGACTACGCGGGGGCCCTGCGCGATCTCGAGGCGTACCTGCGGTACTCGTCACCCGGCGCCGCGGACGACGCCGAGCGCCAGGAAGAGCGCAAGGAGATCTGGGGGCACGTGAAGGCGCTCCGCCGGCGCATGGCGAGCCTCAACTAGCCCGGCGGAGCCGCAGGCGACCGATGGGCGGGCTAGGACTGCCCTTGCCCCGGATCTCGCCGGCTGGACGTCGTAATGCGTGCAAGGTCATCCGAATTCGTCCCGCAGTTCGAAGGCGAAGGCCATGGCGACGAGCTGGGTGTAGCCATGCCACAGGAGCTGCGCGCCGGGCGGGTCGCGCTTTCGCCCGAGCCACCCGCCGAGGCGGGCGAGCAGACCGACGGCGTCCCCAAGGCGCGGCGGCGCCGGCAGATTGCGGGAACGGGCGAAGACGGCGAGCACGCGCAACTCGCTGTCGGAGAACAGCAAGTCCTCCGGCAGGTCAGGCGTCTCGCGCCCGAGCCGGACCATCAACTGGATCCGCCACCCCACAACCATCTTGATGGCGATGGCCCGCTCGAGACGCTCCGCCGTATGGTGCTGCAACTCCTCCACCTTGCAGCCGGACTTGAGGACCCGGAAGTACTCTTCGATGCGCCAGCGCAGGGCGTACCAGCCCAGAATGCGCGTGGCGTCATCGGTGCTGGTCACCCGCATCGTGGTCAGCAGGAACCACTCCAGCGGCTTGACTGCGGGCGGCGGCTGTTCCTCGCGCGCATGGACGACAAACAGATCGACCGGCTCGGCGCCGGGACACGGCAGCGCCACCGGCTGGTAGCGCAGCGTCAACTCGGCGTCGCGGGCCGCACGGCCGTCCTGGCGGGCCTGTTTGCTGGCCTTCACCCGCGCGCTCAGCCGCCGCACCTCGACCGTGGCGGTGCCGCGGGCCGGCGCGTTGCGCACCTCGTCGAACAGACGGCGCGTAACCACGTGCCCGTCAGCCGTCTTCTCCCGGCCGAGGACGCGGTCGACCTTCGCCCGGACCAGCAGGTCGACCTGCGGGGCGTGCGCCCGGCGCTCGACGAACAGGTCGAGGAAGTCGGCCTCGCGGTCCATCGTGCACACGACCCGGGTCTCCTCACCCAACCGCTCGGCCGCCGCCGCGCAGTCGCGCAGCCCCTCGACCCAACGGAACGACTTCCGTTCCTCGCGCGGCTTCGACTGGCCCTTCTCCTCAAGATTCGGAGACTCGGGTGCGTCAAACGCGGCTCGCAGGACGCCCAGCGCCATGCCGTCCGGATTGACCGCCAATGTCGTCTGCAGGTCCAGACCGCGCGCCACGGCGCCGGTCTGATTCGAGCCGATGACCCCCAGCCCCTCGGTCTGGCCGCGCCGGGTGAAGTTCAGGCGGGTGCCGTCCTGGATGCACAGCACCGTGTCATGCGCCCGCATCCGCCGCAGCGTGCGCTCGCGATGGGGAGCGAGGATGTTCTCGACCGTCACCGCGCTCTCGGCGGGCTGGTCGATCAGCCGGTAATGTCCCTTCACCACCGCTCTCGTGCCGTTCGCGGCGCCGGGCATGGCGCGCTGCGGAGACTCGCCCATCTGCCGGGCGCTCAGCACCAGCCGCGCGCTCAGCCGCGCGTCGCCCAGCCACGCCCCGCCGAACTCGTGGTCCGCCCAGGACGCCGCGTCGAGCCCGTCGCCGACCCCGAGCGGCGCCACGCCCGGGGCGGGCGCCTGGAGGGTGTCGCGCCACGCCGGTTCCAACGCATACAGGTACACGCCCTTGCGCGTTTCCGACGCCGCGTGCGTGCGGTCCTGACGCCCGCGCCCACAGGTCTCACCCACGCGGACCCAGTTCGCCGCCCGAAGACTCGCCCCCGTCTGTTCGGTCTCGTCGACGAACGTCTCCAGCAGCCACGGCCGATAGCCGTAGAGGCGCTCGCAGTCGTTGCCGACCGCCCGGGCGGCCCGGCCCAACACGTGGGAAGCCAAGTTGCGGCACGCGACGCGGGGACGCACCAGCAACCGGCACAGGCCCAGCACTCGGTGCAGGTGAGCGCGTCGGCGCGTGTCGTCCCAGCCGATCCAGGCGTCGCGGGCATGCAGGCGCCGCGCACACGCGGCGAACCCCACCCCGCCCAGCCAACCATGCGCCGAGCCTACCAGATAACGCAGTTGAGGGCCGACAAACGGCCCGGCGCCGCGCGGGTGCTCATGCGCCATCAGCGTGTTCCAGATTCGCCGCTGCTCGTCGGTGTCCACCCGCACCAGCGCCAGGTCCCGGACCTCGCCGACCGTCCCGGGTACGTCAACCGCCGGAGCCACCGGCTGCGGAAGCACACGCGGCCGCCGCACACCGCCGCGGGACGGCCGACCCCGAGGCAGCGAGACGTGGCCCGCCGCCTCAAGGGCGGCCAACGCCGCCGAGCAGCTCGCGCGCTGCCACCGGCCGCGTCCATCGCGGAAATCGAACGCTTCACAGACGCGGTCGGCGACCTGCCCGAGGGTGTGAACGCCCTGCGTTACCGCCCCGTCCAGCACCTCGCGCAGTCGGGTGAGGTTGCCCCGCAGGCTGCGCCCAACCTGACTCTGAATCTCCATGCCGGCCACCGTAGCGAGGTGGCTTCATGAAGTCCAGCGAAAAGTTATGGGGCAAGGGCAGGGCTAGGAGCCTGCGCCGCAGGAGTTCGCGGAACCCCGGCGGTCTGCGTCGTGACGCACGGCGTCAGGGCGTAGGCCGCCGGCCGACGGGCAGGCGATTCTCGACCAACCGGCGGCACGGAACCGAAGAACAGACCGTACACGGCCCAAACGCCGCGATTCGTGACCGATTCTCGGGCAGTGTGGGGCCAGAATCGCCCCCGTTACGCCGCCATCAGAACGTGCAGGCGCTTTGCGTTCACCGCCAGGCACACCAAGTCCCACTCGCCTCGCACTTTCGCCAGTCCACGCAAGCTGAAGCACCGGAAGCCCAGCACGTGCTTGATCCAGCCGTACGGCGCCTCCGACAACCACTTCCGCTCCGCGTACGCCGACCGGCCCGCCGGCGTCGACAGCTTCTTCACCATGCGACCCGTCGCCGGGTGCTTCTGCAGATTGCGGTCGGCGACCCTCCCGGCCTCCCTGCCCGTCGCCACATACCCGTCAACGCCCCGCGTTTCCAGCTCCGCCAAGTCCCGCTCGTTACAGTACCCCGCGTCGGCCAGCACCGTTGCCGGTTGCACGTCGAACCGCTCCTCCACCTCGTCGAGCAACGCCGGCAACCCGCCCTGGTCGCTCGCGTTCGCCGTCACATCCGTCGCCACCACCAACTGGTGCTCAGCGTCCACCGCCGCCTGCGCGTTGTAGCACTGCTGGAAGCCCTCGTTGCTCGTCTTCATGATCCCGCTTTCCGGGTCCGTGAAGTTGCTCTGCGCTTTCTCGTCAGGCTCGCCATACGCCCGCTTGTACGCCCGCCCCCCTTTCGGGTTCCGAGTCTGCCCGGGTTGCCGGCCCCGCGCGTCGTCTGCCGCCCGCTGCGCCGCCTCCAACCGCGCCTTCGCCGCCCGGATCGCCGCCAAACGGTCCTCTCGCCGCTGCAGCTCCGCCGGCAACTCGTCGCCCCGGACCTCTGGGCCCAACCGCACGTCCTCAGCCACGTCCGCCGCGTCCGCCGACCGCAACAGCGCGTCGATCTCGCCGGCCAGACGCCGCTCCTCCTCCTGCATCCGGCCGTAGCTCATCGCCTTGCGCTTGCTCGCGTTCGCCCGCACCTTCGTTCCGTCAATCGACAGCTTTCCGAATCGGGCCAGACCCAGTTCCCGCGCCAGACCGACCACCTCCACGAACAGCCGCTTGAAATCTGCCAAGTGCCGGCGCCGAAACTCGCAGAGCGTCCGGTGCTGCGGGAAATTGCCCGCCGCCAGCACCCGGAACGCCACGTCCTCTTCCAGCTTCTTCGCGATCCCCCGCGACGAAAACACCCCCGTCGCGTACGCGTAGAGCAGCACCTTCACCATCATCCGAGGCTCGTACGGCGCGTTGCGCCGACCGTCCCCCTCGTACGGCGCGTAGAACGCCGTCAGATCCAGACCGTCAACCAGATCGCTGATGTGGTGCGCCAAGTGACCCTCGGGCAGCCACTCCCGCACATCGGGCGGCAACAGCAGCGACTGCTCCGGGGCGTAGCGGCGGAATGTGGTCGACATCCAGTCCCTTCGTCGGCGGCTCGTCTACAATTGTCGCATCCCGGTTTCTGCGGCGCAGACTCCTAGGGCTGCCCTTGCCCCATAACTTTTCGCTGGACTTCATGAAGCCACCTCGCTACGGTGGCCGGCATGGAGATTCAGAGTCATGTTGGGCGCAGCCTGCGGGGCAACCTCACCCGACTGCGCGAGGTGCTGGACGGGGCGGTAACGCAGGGCGTTCACACCCTCGGGCAGGTCGCCGACCGCGTCTGTGAAGCGTTCGATTTCCGCGATGGACGCGGCCGGTGGCAGCGCGCGAGCTGCTCGGCGGCGTTGGCCGCCCTTGAGGCGGCGGGCCACGTCTCGCTGCCTCGGGGTCGGCCGTCCCGCGGCGGTGTGCGGCGGCCGCGTGTGCTTCCGCAGCCGGTCGCTCTGGCGGTTGACGTACCCGGGACGGTCGGCGAGGTCCGGGACCTGGCGCTGGTGCGGGTGGACACCGACGAGCAGCGGCGAATCTGGAACACGCTGATGGCGCATGAGCACCCGCGCGGCGCCGGGCCGTTTGTCGGCCCTCAACTGCGTTATCTGGTAGGCTCGGCGCATGGTTGGCTGGGCGGGGTGGGGTTCGCCGCGTGTGCGCGGCGCCTGCATGCCCGCGACGCCTGGATCGGCTGGGACGACACGCGCCGACGCGCTCACCTGCACCGAGTGCTGGGCCTGTGCCGGTTGCTGGTGCGTCCCCGCGTCGCGTGCCGCAACTTGGCTTCCCACGTGTTGGGCCGGGCCGCCCGGGCGGTCGGCAACGACTGCGAGCGCCTCTACGGCTATCGGCCGTGGCTGCTGGAGACGTTCGTCGACGAGACCGAACAGACGGGGGCGAGTCTTCGGGCGGCGAACTGGGTCCGCGTGGGTGAGACCTGTGGGCGCGGGCGTCAGGACCGCACGCACGCGGCGTCGGAAACGCGCAAGGGCGTGTACCTGTATGCGTTGGAACCGGCGTGGCGCGACACCCTCCAGGCGCCCGCCCCGGGCGTGGCGCCGCTCGGGGTCGGCGACGGGCTCGACGCGGCGTCCTGGGCGGACCACGAGTTCGGCGGGGCGTGGCTGGGCGACGCGCGGCTGAGCGCGCGGCTGGTGCTGAGCGCCCGGCAGATGGGCGAGTCTCCGCAGCGCGCCATGCCCGGCGCCGCGAACGGCACGAGAGCGGTGGTGAAGGGACATTACCGGCTGATCGACCAGCCCGCCGAGAGCGCGGTGACGGTCGAGAACATCCTCGCTCCCCATCGCGAGCGCACGCTGCGGCGGATGCGGGCGCATGACACGGTGCTGTGCATCCAGGACGGCACCCGCCTGAACTTCACCCGGCGCGGCCAGACCGAGGGGCTGGGGGTCATCGGCTCGAATCAGACCGGCGCCGTGGCGCGCGGTCTGGACCTGCAGACGACATTGGCGGTCAATCCGGACGGCATGGCGCTGGGCGTCCTGCGAGCCGCGTTTGACGCACCCGAGTCTCCGAATCTTGAGGAGAAGGGCCAGTCGAAGCCGCGCGAGGAACGGAAGTCGTTCCGTTGGGTCGAGGGGCTGCGCGACTGCGCGGCGGCGGCCGAGCGGTTGGGTGAGGAGACCCGGGTCGTGTGCACGATGGACCGCGAGGCCGACTTCCTCGACCTGTTCGTCGAGCGCCGGGCGCACGCCCCGCAGGTCGACCTGCTGGTCCGGGCGAAGGTCGACCGCGTCCTCGGCCGGGAGAAGACGGCTGACGGGCACGTGGTTACGCGCCGTCTGTTCGACGAGGTGCGCAACGCGCCGGCCCGCGGCACCGCCACGGTCGAGGTGCGGCGGCTGAGCGCGCGGGTGAAGGCCAGCAAACAGGCCCGCCAGGACGGCCGTGCGGCCCGCGACGCCGAGTTGACGCTGCGCTACCAGCCGGTGGCGCTGCTGTGTCCCGGCGCCGAGCCGGTCGATCTGTTTGTCGTCCATGCGCGCGAGGAACAGCCGCCGCCCGCAGTCAAGCCGCTGGAGTGGTTCTTGCTGACCACGATGCGGGTGACCAGCACCGATGACGCCACGCGCATTCTGGGCTGGTACGCCCTGCGCTGGCGCATCGAAGAGTACTTCCGGGTCCTCAAGTCCGGCTGCAAGGTGGAGGAGTTGCAGCACCATACGGCGGAGCGTCTCGAGCGGGCCATCGCCATCAAGATGGTTGTGGGGTGGCGGATCCAGTTGATGGTCCAGCTCGGGCGCGAGACGCCTGACCTGCCGGAGGACTTGCTGTTCTCCGACAGCGAGTTGCGCGTGCTCGCCGTCTTCGCCCGTTCCCGCAATCTGCCGGCGCCGCCGCGCCTTGGGGACGCCGTCGGTTCGGCGGGTGGCTCGGGCGAAAGCGCGACCCGCCCGGCGCGCAGCTCCTGTGGCATGGCTACACCCAGCTCGTCGCCATGGCCTTCGCCTTCGAACTGCGGGACGAATTCGGATGACCTTGCACGCATTACGACGTCCAGCCGGCGAGATCCGGGGCAAGGGCAGGGCTAGGGCCGTGGCTCGGGGACCTCTATGGGCAGGTCTTCCCGGTCGCCCCATTCCTTCCACGACCCGAGGTAGTTTCGTACGCGCGGATAGCCCAGCAGGCGCAGGGCGAGGTAGCCGTGGGCGGCCCGGTAGCCGCCCTGGCAGTAGCTGATCACTTCCTTGTCCGGGGTGACCCCGGCCTCTTCGTACATCGCCCGCAGCTCGGCCGCGGGCTTGAACGCCCCGTCCTCCCCGAGGTTGCGGGTCCACTCGACGTGCACCGCGCCGGGCACCGCGCCGCCGCGCCGGGCGCGGACCGTCGCGCCGCAGTACTCGCCGTCCGTGCGCGTGTCCAGCACCGCCAGGTCGGCCGCCCCCAGCCGGTCGCGGAGAAGCCGCCACGTCGCCAGCCGTTCGTCCGACCGCCCGACCATCCAGCCGCTGGGCTTCGGGGCCGCCGCGTCGCGGGTCACCTCGCGCCCGTCGCGCTCCCATGCCCCGAACCCCCCGTCGAGCTGCCGGACGTCGGGGTGGCCGAAGTACTCGAGGAACCAGAAAGCGCGGGCCGCCCGGATGCCCGACTTCTCGTCGTAGACGACGACCGCGCGCTCCGGGTCGACGCCCCGCGACGAAAGGAGGTGGCCGATCATCCAGAGGAACGCGGCCAAGGGGGCGGGGTCGGTGTCGGTCAGGCTGATGCCGAACAGATCGAGGTGCACCGCGCCGGGGATGTGCCCCACCGCGAACGCCTCGGCCTGCCGGAGGTCGAGCAGCAGCGGGGCGCCGGCCCCCGCCGTCCGGCGCTCGTCCAGCTCGGCCGGAGTGATGAGCAGCCGCGGATTGGCGTAGCCCTTGGGGTTGTCGCTCACCGGTCGTCCTCCGCTTTGGTCCCGGACATCATGCCCTCGCGGCGTCAGGCCGGTTCGGCCGGTTCGCCGGTGTAGAAGGCCTTCGTGCGGCCCGCCGCGGCCCGGGCGGCGCCGGGGTCTTCTCCGGCCGCCACCGCCGCCTCACCCCACCCGTCGCTGCTGCCGGCAATGAACGCCCTGCCGTCCCGCGAGGCGGCGAAGGCCTCCTCGTCCGGCTTCGGCGCCGTGGGGTCCGCGAGATGGAGCGCGAGCCCCAGGAGGCCCATCTCCCAGCCGATGCCCGTCGCCCCCGGCCCGTACTCGTCCCAGTGCGGCGAGAGGTGCGCGATGTGGGCGAGGGTGAGCCGGGCGCGGCCCGCCCCGTCGTCCGAGACGCGGACGTCCACCCAGCTGACCCCGCCCCCGAACTCCCAGTCGAGGGCGAAATGCGACCCCTGCTCGCACGCCGTGATCGCGCCCCCGGCGTTGCCCTCCAACTGATAGCGGCCGCCGAGCTCCAGCTCCCCACTGACCGGCGCGAACCAGCGCGGAATGCGCTCGCGGCTCGTCACCGCGTCCCACAGGTCGTCGACCGTCGTGTCGTAGGCGCGGGAGAGCGTGACCGTGCGTGCGGGTTGCCCGTCGCGCTCCAGCGACGACACGGTTCGGGTGGTCGCGCCGAGGTTGCTCTCGACATCGAAATCCATGTTCCTCCTCGTCTCCCGTCCGTCTCTCGTCAGGGTCCCCAGTCCGGTCTCACGAGCCCGGGCTCATGAGCAGGACTCTCTGGTGAACGGCCGGTCCGAATCCAGGTCTCGACGCGAGGGCCGCGCGGTTCTGCAGGTCCTCGAGTCAGGCGATCTCCCACGCCGGCCCCTCGGAACGGGCCCGGCCCTCTTCCGCGAGCTTGATCAGGTGCGCAACCACGCTCTCGCGCGCCATGCCCCGCAGCGCCGGCGCGAGTCCGTCGTACAGGCGGTCGACGATGTCCTCGGGCCGGCCGACCCCGGCCCGGAGCGCCGCCACGATCTGCTCCTCGCGACGCCGCCGGTGCTCGATGTACTCCCGGAGGATCGCCTGCGGGTCGTCGATGGGCCCGCCGTGGGCGGGGAGCATGCGGGCCGGGGCCAGCGCCTGCACGCGCCGCAGCGACGCCAGGTACTGCGAGAGGCTGCCGCCGTGCGAGGCGGGGATGACCACGGTGGCGCCGGGGACCACGAGGTCGGCCGAGAACAGCGTGCCGCCGGCCTCGTCGAAGAAGCAGAGATGGTCGGGCGCGTGACCCGGGGTGTGGACGGTGCGCAGGACCCCGTCGCCGGCGGGAATCACGTCGCCGTCCGCGATGGGCGTCCATTCCACGGGGTGCGCGCGGTCGCGTTCCGGCCAGGGCATCTTCCGGAAAGCGGCGCCGGGCCAGCGCGCGGCGAGCGATCCGCTGCCGTCGGCGTGGTCCTGATGGGCGTGGGTGACGAGGACCTGGGCCAGCCGGTCCGATCCCAGCTCGTTCTCCAGCGCCGACAGGTGGGCGGCCTCGCCGGTGGCGGCGTCGACCAGCGTGGGCGTCCTCCCCGGCAGCAGGTAGGTGTTGTTGCCGGCGCCGGTCATGGGGCCGGGGTTGAAGCCGGGGATGCGGATGATCTGCACGGTGCGGTCAGGTTTGGGGGGCGACCCGGGGGCCGTCGCTCCCGCTTCATCAGATTCTAACCGCTCGCCGTCCCTGAAGGCCGGTCGGCGGCCCCGGTTCCCGGCCGCAGGGCGGGAACCGCCGGCAACGGCCGATCGTGTGCGACGCGAACCGTCCCTTCTTGGCCGGCGCCGGGAAACCGGCGACAATGACGGCCGTGTCCGATGCTGGCGGCGCGGTGGAGCGGTTCACGGCAGACGAGCGGCGCGCCCTCTCCCCCTACTTCACGAACCTCGACGACGACGTCTTCGCCCTGCGGGGCCTGCCCGAGGTGGTGAAGGGGGCGTTGTTCGCCCGCTACTCGCGCTCGGCGAAGTCGCTGCGGCGGTTGTTCCTCGACGAGTTCCTCGACGCGGTGCCGGCGGGCCGGGTCGGGGAGGCGGCGGTCGGCGTCGAGCGGGCGGACCGCCTCTACGAGCGGGTGCTCGGGGAGTACGGCGACGACTCGGTGGCCCAGCTCGGGGCCGCCCACGTCGCCTGCGAAGGCGTCTCGAACCTGCTGACGAAGGTGCTCGAGCGGGGCCGGCTCGCCGCGTACCTGGAGCAGTCGACCCGCTACGTGCCGTACACCGACCGGCCCGGGGGGCGCTGGAAGTACCGGGTTCCCTCGGAGCTCGACGGGTTGCCCCTGCGCGAGCAATACGTCTCTACGCTGGACGACGCGTTCGAGACCTACCGCCGTTGGCTCGAGCCGGCGCAGGACCACTTCCGGCGTCGCTATCCGAACGCCGCCGGCGACTCCGAGGGCGTGTACCGCGCGGTCATCCGGGCCAAGGCCCTCGACACGCTGCGGGGGCTCCTGCCCGCCGCCACCCGGTCGAACGTCGGCATCTTCGCCTCGGGCCAGGCGTTCGAGGCCCTGCTGCTGCGGATGCGGGCCCATCCGCTGGCCGAGGCCCGCGCCTGCGCGGAGCGCATGCTGACGGAGTTGAGGAAGCTGATTCCCGCCTTTCTGACCCGGGTCGACCGGGAGGACCGCGGGGTGCGGTGGAGCCGCTACCTCGCGGATACGCGACGAAAGGCCGCCGCCGCTTCGGAGCGCCTGGTCGGGGGGGCGGCGCCCGCGCCCGCGCCCGAGGTGGCCCTTACGGACTTCGACCCGGACGGCGAGGTGAAGGTGGTCGCGGCGGCGCTGTACGAGTCGTCGCGGCTGCCCGAGAGGCAGCTCCTCGAGGCGGCCCGCGGCCTGGGCACGGCCGACCGGGCCGCGGTGCTGCGCGCCTACGTCGGCGACCGCGCCAACCGCCGCCACCGGCCGGGGCGCGCGTTCGAGCGGACCGGCTACTGCTTCGACGTGCTGTCGGACTACGGCGCGTTCCGCGACCTCCAGCGGCATCGGCTCCTGACCATGGAGTGGCAGGAGCTGACCGCGGACCACGGATGCGTGGAGCCGGCCGCCCTCGAGGACATCGGGGCGGCGGCGGACTGGCGCCGCGTCATGGCGCGCAGCCGCGAGCTGCACGCGGCGATGGTCCGTGAGACGTCCCCGGCGGCGGCGCAGTACGCGGTGGCCATGGCCTATCGCATCCGCTACCGCATGCAGATGAACGCCCGCGAGGCGATGCACGTCATCGAGCTGCGGACCGCGCCGCAGGGCCACCCGTCGTACCGGCGGGTCTGCCAGGCGATGCACCGCCTGATCGCCGACGAGGCCGGCCACCGGGCCATCGCCGAGGCGATGCGGTTCGCCGACCACTCCGCGGTGGCGCTGGAGCGGCTGGGGGGCGAGCGGGCGAGCGAGCGGCGGCGGGCGGGGCGGGGGTAGGCGGGGACCGGCGATCAGTCGTCGTCCGTCCGGGCCCAGTAGCGGCCGTACTCCTCGATGAACGTGATGCTCTCGAACGAGGTCATCCGGTCGAAGAAGAGCACGCCGTCGAGGTGATCGGTCTCGTGCTGGAGGACCCGGGCGGGGTACCCGTCCGCGGTCAGGGCGATCGGCCGCCCGTGCCGGTCGAGGGCGCGCAGCCGGATCTTCGCGGCCCGGGGGACCCGGCCGCGGATGTCGGGGATGCTGAGGCAGCCTTCCCAGTCCTCTTCCACCGCCGGACCGATGGGGGTGACCTCGGGGTTGATGACGACGACCGGGGGCATGCCCCCGTCGGGGTCGTCGACGCCGGCGACGAAGAGGCGGACACTCTCGTGCACCTGGGGGCCGGCGAGGCCGATGCCCCGGCTGTCGTGCATGGTCTCGAACATGTCGTCGATGAGCCGCTGGATTCTCGGGGTGCCGATCTCCCGAGGCTCGAGCGGCTCCGCCCGCTTCCGGAGCACCGGGTGGCCCATGCGCGCGACCTTGAGGATGGCCATCTCCCGCGATTATACGTTGACGCCGGGGTCCGCGGCGGCGACGATTCGGCTGGAAGCAGGATGCACGTCGACCCCATCGCCAGCGTCTACCGGTTCTGCCACGCCTGCGGAGAGCGGCTCGTCCCGCGGCGGCTGAAGCCGGGCGAGCCGGAGCGGCCGGTCTGCTCCGGGTGCGGCGGCGTCCTCTTCCTGGACCCGAAGGTCGCCACCGGCACCATCATCGCCGCGGAGGACGGCCGGATCGTGCTGGTGAGGCGGGCCATCGAGCCGGGCTACGGGCTCTGGGTCTTCCCCGGCGGCTACGTCGACCGGGGGGAGGTGGTCGCGGCGGCCGCGATCCGCGAGGCGCGCGAGGAGTCGGGGCTCGATATCCGGCTGGAGGGCCTCGTCAGCATCTATTCCTACCCGACGCGGCCGCCCGTCATCATCGTGTACGCGGCCACCGCGATCGGCGGAACGCTCGAGCACGACGAGGAGAGCCTGGAGATCGGTACCTTCAGCGAGGCGGAGATTCCCTGGGACGAGCTGGCCTTCCGCAGCACCCGCGAGGCGCTGCGCGACTACTACGCCGGGGTGCTGCACCGCCACTGCCGTTGACGTCAGGCGCGCGCGTCGGCGGCCCCCGGGAACCGCAGGTCGCGGCGCTCGGCGTCAGCGGTGGCATCCTCCACCAGCGCCTCGACGGGCAGCGCCGCCTCCGCCTCGTCGAGCTGGCGCACGGTGGCGCGGGTGGCGGGGTGCTTCGGGGTGAACAGGGTGCAGCAGTCCTCGTCGGGGATGATCGACACCTCGTAGGTGCCCAGCCGCCGCGCTTCGTCGACGATCTCTTCCTTGTCCATGCCCACCAGCGGCCGGAGGACGGGGAGGGACGCCACCGCGTCGATGACCGCCATGTTGTCCAGCGTCTGCGAGGCGACCTGGCCGACCGCCTCGCCGGTGACGAGGGCGGCGGAGCCGCTGGTCCGCGCGATGCGCTCGGCGATGCGGAGCATGAGGCGCCGGTAGACGACGACCCTGAGCGGCGGCGGCACCGCCAGCACCACCTGGCGCTGGATCTCGCCGAACGCCACCACGTAGAGCCGCGACTCGAGCTGATGGCGGGTCAGCAGGGCCGCGATCTCCGCCACCTTGTCCTGGGACGTGCGGGACAGGATGGGATAGCTGTGGAAGTGGACGAAGCGGACGCGGCAGCCGCGCTTGATCATCCGCCACGCCGCCACCGGCGAGTCGATGCCCCCCGACAGCAGGCACGCGACCCGGCCGCTCGCCCCGCTGGGCAGGCCCCCGGCCCCCGGCTCCTTCCGCAGGCAGCAGAACGCCCGGTCGGCCAGCAGCTCCACCCGCACCGTCAGGGCCGGCCGGTCGAGATCGACCCGCCACCCCTTGGCCGCCTTGATGCGTCCCCCCAGGTTGCGCTCGATCTGCGGCGACGTCAGGGGAAAGCGCTTGTCGGCGCGCCGGGCCGTCACCCGGAAGCTGTCCGCCTCGACCCCGTCGAGCTCCGCGAGCACGGTCTCGGCGATGGCGTCGAAGTCGCACGCGGCGGGCGCCGCCCGCAGGAAGTTGGCGACGCCCGGCACGCGGGAGAGGCGCTCGCGCACCTCGGGCCAGTCGGCGTCCGAGGCGTGCTGCAGCTCGATGCGCCCCATCAGGGCGCGGACCCTGGCGCCGTCCACGCCGCTCATCGTGGCGCGGATATTGGTGACGAGCCGCTCGACGAACCAGGGGCGGTTGCGTCCCTTGAGGGCGATCTCCTGGTAGTGGACGATGACCGCTGGCATGCGCGAATCCGATGCGGAAGACGATTGGAGCTCACGACGGGAGAGTGATCACGGCGACGCCGCGGCAGACCCCGAACCGTCGGAGGCGCGCGGGCATCGGGTCGGTTCGCCGATCTTACTAGAACGAGAACCGGGGAGACGAGCACCGGTCGTTCCGCCCCCGCCATCGAGCCACGGCGCGGTCCCCACCACGCCGGCGGGTTCCTTCGTGTTACGTTGACGGCTGCGAGGCGGCCTGCCGGGTGGGCCCCGAGTGGGCGGAGCGCACATCCGCCCTGCACGACCCGCGGCGACCCGGTCGCGGACGCCGTGCCCGGGAAACTGGTTGCGAGCGCCGGACCGAAGGACCCGGCGGCAGACGGCTCGCGCCGCGGACCGGACGGCCGGTTGGACCGAGGGCCCCGTGGACAGAGTGACGAACCCCGACCTCGCCTACCAGACGGAGGCCCTGCGTGGGGTGTCCCGCACGTTCGCCCTGACGATTCCCCAGCTTCCCGGGCCGCTGCGCGACGTCGTCGGCAACGCGTACCTGCTGTGCCGGATCACGGACAGCATCGAGGACGAGCCGGGGCTGACTCCCCCGCAGAAGCGCCGGTTCGCGAACCGCTTCGTCGACGTCGTCGAGGGTCGGGCGGATGCGGAGGACTTCGGGCGTGAGCTCGGCGCCCTGCTGTCGCCGTCCACCACCGCCCGCGAGCGGGAGCTCGTCGCCAACACGCCGACGGTCGTCCGCATCACGACGGGGTTCGGCGACGGCCAGCGGCGGGCCCTCGTCCGATGCGTCCGCATCATGGCGGAGGGCATGTCGGCCTTTCAGCAGCTCGACACCACCGGGGGCCTGAGGGGCCTGCGGGAGCTGGACCGGTACTGCTACGTGGTCGCGGGCGTGGTCGGCGAGATGCTGACCGAGCTCTTCTGCGAGTACTCGGAGGAGATCGGGGAACGGCGCGGCGAGCTGATGGCGCTGGCGGTCTCGTTCGGCCAGGGCCTTCAGATGACGAACATCCTCAAGGACGTGTGGGAGGACCTGGGTCGCGGGGCGTGCTGGCTGCCGCGCGACGTCTTCCTGCGAGAGGGCTTCGATCTGCGGGAGCTGCCGGGGGGGCGGAGCGACCCTGCATTCGGCCGGGGCCTGGACGAGCTGGTGGGCATCGCCCGCGGGCATCTGGCGAACGCACTGCGGTTCATCCAGCTCATCCCGGCGCGCGAGACGGGCATCCGGCGCCACTGCGTCTGGGCCCTCGGCATGGCGGTGCTGACCCTGCGGCGCATCCATGCGACCCCCGACTTCCGGAGCGGGCGGGAGGTGAAGATCTCGCGGCGCAGCGTTCGCGCCGTCACCACGTGGGGGAGTCTGGCGGCGAGATGGAACCCGGCCCTCGGCCTGCTCTTCGGCGTGCTCGCGCGCGGCCTGCCATCCGAGCGGGGAGGACCCGGCACGAGGAAACTCGCGGGGGGCGGTGCGTGAGCCCGAGGTGCCGTGCGAAGACGGCGCGGGCGGAGCTTTCACGCGGAGCGCCGCCGTCGTGAACGGGCGTCCGCGGTTCGTTACGTCCGTCGCGGTAGCATGTTCCGATGCGTGACTTCGTCGCCGGCGTCGTTGCCCTCGGCCTCTTCCTGTTCGCGCTGGGGCTGATCTCGACCCTGCGGTACCACCACCGCGCCCGCGAGCGGGAGCGGCGCGCGCTGCGCGCGGCGGGCCGCCGGGTGCTGGCGGAGATACCCACGTCCGAGGGGCTGGACCTGTTCGTGGCCGACGCCGCCAACTTCTACTGGAAGGACCGGCCGATCGCGAAGCCGACGGTGCGACTGGTCAGGATCCTCATCAACGGCGTGCCGCTCGCCACCCACGCCGCGCCGGGTCACGGGCCGGAGGACGCGGACGAGATCGACGCGAGCGCCCTCGATCGCCCCGAGGGGATCGCCCACGACCGCTGGGACGTCGTGATCGGGACCGACGCCGGCGAGGTCCTGGTCGAGTGCGGCAGCGTGCGGGAGCGGGTCTCCCAGGAGCTGGCGCGCGCGGTCTTCGACGCGGTCAAGGCGGACATGGAGGGGCGGGAGGCGGGCCGCCCGGAGGACACCGCGGGCGCGCCCGCTTCCGCACGCTGACGCTGCCCGGGGCCCATCGCCCGCGCCGGCATCGACCGGCCGTTCCCGTCGATGCCCGCCGCCGGCCGGGCCCGACCGTTTCGGCCGGGTCCCCCCGCTGCAGGCGCCGACCGCACGCCCCGTCAGCCGTCGCCGGTCGCCGCCGGCAACGGGAGAAACGGGCGTTCGGTCACGACGGCGGAGAGGCGCCGGTCGCCGTCCGCCGCGACGAGCGCCGTTCCCGGCGCCGCCAGCTCGCGCTTGACGTAGCCGAGGGCGATGGTCCGGCCGAGGGCGGGGGACCGGCGCGCGGTGGTCACGGTGCCGACGGGTTGGCCTTCCTGATTCTCCGGGACGAACAACGCCGCGCCTGCTCCCGGCGGAACCCCGTCGCCCAGCGACAGGCCGACGAGGCGCCGCGCGACCCGCCCCTGCCCGCGATGGAGAATGCGGACGATGACCTCCTGGCCGACGTAGCATCCCTTGGTCTGGCTGATGGCGCGCGACTCGATGCCCGCCTCGAGGGGAATGGTGCTCTCGTCCATGTCGGCGGGGAACGCGGGCCGGCCCGCCTCGAGCCGGAGCAGGGCGAACGTCTCGGCGTCGAGCTCCGCCGCCCCGGCCCCGGCCAGGGCCCCGGCCAGGGGGCGGGCGGTCTCGGCCTCGGCGTACAGCACGAAGCCGACCTCGCCGATCTCGTCGCTCCGCACCGCCGCCACCGGGGCGTCCCCGAATCGGCCCGGGCGCTGGTGGTACTCGGGCAGCCGGCCCAGGGCATCGGCCCCCAGCGGGGCCCCGTCCTCGGCCGGCCCGACGAGGTCGGCGACGATGCGCGCCGCGTCGGGGCCGTGCACGGCGAGGGCGGTCCAGGCCGCGGTCCGGTCCTCCACCGTCACGTCCTCGGTGAACACGAACTCGCGGAGACGTTCGAGCAGCATCGCGGTCACGCCGGGGCCGGCGTCGAGCAGCAGCTCGTCCCCGAGGTTGACGACGGCCATGTCCGCGCTCAGCCGGCCCTGCGGGTTCAGCCAGGCCGAGTAGCATCCCTCCCCCGGCGCGAGCGCGGTGATGTCGTTCGTCAACAGCCCCTGCAGATAGGACGCCCGGTCGGCTCCCTGGAGCACGATTCGGCCGCGGGCCGAGAGATCGACGAAGGCCGCCCCGTGCCGGGCCGCGCCGTAGGCTGTGAGGCTGGTCATCGGGATTCCGCGTGGGGTGGTATGCTCATGGCGATGGGCATCGGCCGGTATTCTACCCCTGCGGGATCGGCGGGCCGGGCGAAGCCGAGCGTCGCGAGGCGGCGATGCCTGGGGCTCGTGCTCGTCGCCGTCCTTGGCCTCCTGCCGGCGCCGGCGCAGGCGCAGGTCGCCCTCGAGCTGGCGCCGGGCGCGGCGACCTTCAGCGTGTTCCTGCGCTCGAGCCCGGTCGGCTTCCAGCGCACCGACGTGCGGCGCGACACCGAGACCGGCTGGATCATCGAGTCGCGCGGCGACCTGTCCCAACCGCTCGACATCCGGAACCAGACCTTCCGGGTCGAGTACGACTTCTGGCTGCGTCCCCTGGCCCTGCGGGTCGCCGGGGTCCGGCGGAGCCTGCCGTTCTCGCTCGTCACCACCTTCGCGGCCGGCGCCGCCGCCGCCGAGCTGGACGAGAACGGGCAGCGCTCGACGTTCGAGCTCGCGCCGCCCCCCGACGCCGTCGTTCTCCTCGACTTCTTCTTCGGTGGCTACGAGGCGCTGGCGTGGCGGCTCGGCGCGTCGGTCCCCGGCGCCGAGATCCCGGTCTACGTGGCGCCGCGCACCCTCACCCGGGCCCGCGTCGATCGCGTCGGGCGGCAGCGTATCGAGACGCGGGCGGCGGCGGTGATCGAGGCCCGCGTCCACGGTATCTCGTTCCTGCACGACGACGGGGTGGTGGAGGTGGAGGTGTGGACCGACGCCCGCCACCGGCTGCTGCGGGTGTTCATCCCGCAGGCGGCCCTCGACCTCGTGCGGGACGACATCGCCGGCGTCGGCACCCGGGTCCGCGCCGTGGCCCATGCCGGCGACGAGGCGGTCAGCGTCCGGTCGGAGGGCTTCGGGCTCGCCGCCACCATCACCACGCCCGTCGATCGCCCGCGGCCGCGGGACGGCTGGCCGGCCGTCCTGCTCGTCTCGGGGCCGGGCGCCCCCGATCGCGACGGCACCTTCTCGGGGGTGCCGGTGCTCGGGCAGTTGGCCGTCGGTCTGGCCGACGCGGGGTTCCTGGTGGCGCGCTACGACCGGCGCGGCATCGGGCGCAGCGGCGGGCGACCGGAATCGGCGGGGGTCGAGGAGTACGGCGAGGACGCCCGCCGGATGGTGCGCTACCTGGACGACCGGGACGACGTGGACGGGGATCGCATCACCGTGGTCGGGCACGCGGAGGGCGGCTGGCCGGCGATGCTCGCCGCCGCCCGGGAGCGGCGGGCCGACAACCTGGTGCTGATCGGGGCGCCGGGCACTAGCGGGGCCGAGCTGGTCCTCGAGCAGCAGGGCGCGATGCTGGATCGGCTGGACGCCTCGGAACGGGAGCGGACCGATAGGATCGGCCTGCAGCGGCGCATCGTCGACGCGGTCCGTGACGAGGGGTCCTGGGACGGCGTTCCCGACGCGATGCGCCGTCAGGCGGACACCTACTGGTTCCGCAGCTTCCTCGCCTTCGATGTTGCCGACGCGCTGCGAAGGACGCGGCAGCCCCTGCTGATTCTGCACGGTTCGCGGGACGCGCACGTCGGTGCGCATCACGCGCAACGGCTCGCCGAGCTCGCGGGCCGGCGCCGCCGCGGCGCCCCGCCGCCGCAGCAGACGATCCTCGAGGGCCTGGACCACCGGCTCGTCCCGGTCGGGCCGGACGCCGCATCGGCGGCCCCGGTCAGCCCTTCCGTCGTCGACACCCTGACCACATGGCTGAACCAGAGACGCACCAACCGCTGACACCGCACGCGTCGAACCGCGCCGACTGGCTTCTGCAGGCCGAGAGCGATGCCGAGGGCGGTCCCTACCGCTTCCGCGTCACCCCGGGGCGGGTGCGGACCCTCGGCCGCTCCACCAATGCCGACTTCATGCTCGACGCCGTCCTCGTCTCGCGCTTCCATTGCTCGCTGTCGGTGGTCGACGGCGAGCTTGCGGTCGAGAACCTGAGCCGCTCGAACGGCACCTTCGTCAACGGGAGCCGGATCGAGCGGGCGGTGCTGAAGGCGGGCGACCGCCTGCGGGTGGGCCGCATCGAGCTCGTCGTGTCGGCCGGCGATGCGCCCGAGGCGGAGACGGACGGGAAATCTGCGCCGTAGAACGGCGTTCCACTGCGATCCCTGGTTACTTCCGCGGCGTCGACGGTCGCAGCTCGACCCGGCTGGGGAGGCTGCGGGCGGGGTGGCGCAACAGGTCGACGACGGCCCGCGCCACGTCCGAGGCGGCCAGCTTCCAGTCCATGTACGGGGACGGACGGCTGCCTCCGAACTCGGTGTTCACCGAGCCCGGCAGGACGCAGCTCACCCGGATGCCGTCGCCCCGGACATCCTGCATCAGCGACTCGGTCAACGCGTTCAGGCCCGCCTTGGACGTGCAGTACGCGACCCCGCCCCCGAACGGGTGCTTGCCGGCGAGGCTGCTGACGTTGACGATCCAGCCCCCGCCGTTGTCCTTCATCACCGCGACCGCGGCGCGGCAGCAGTAGAACACGCCGGACAGGTTCGTCTCGATCGTCTCGACCCAGGCGTCGACGGAGAGCTCGCCGATCGGCGCGAAGCGGCCGACGCCGGCGTTGTTGACGAGGATGTCCAACCCGCCCAGCTCCTCGACCGCCGCCGCCACCAGCCGCTCTGCCTGGTCGTGACGCCGGACGTCGGCGACGACGGTCGACACTCGTCCGGGGCCGGGCGCGGCTTCGAGGTGCGAGCGCGCCCGATCGAGAACGGGGCGGGAACGCCCGCACACCAGGATGTCGGCGCCCTCGGCCCGAAGCGCCTCCGCCGTCGCCAGTCCGATTCCCCGCGAGCCGCCGGTCACGATGGCGGCGCGGCCGGCCAGGAATCCCGAGTTCGCGTCCCTCATGGCGTGCGATTCTAGCAGCCCGCGCGCCGCGCGCCGCCCCCTCGTCGCGGCCGTCACAACGGCGCTCTGCGGCCCGCCGGGGATGGTGGAGCCGGGTTCCGGCCTCCGAGTCACCCGGCAACCCCACCGGGTTGGGGCGGGCCGGCACCCCCGGGACCACTACAATACGCGGGGCATGGCCAGGGTCGCGATTGTCGGGGCCGGCGAGCTCGGCGGCGCGCTGGCGCACAAGCTGGCCGCCCGGGACCGGGTCGGCTCGGTGTGCCTGATCGACTCGGCTCGGGAGGTGGCGGCCGGGAAGACGCTGGACATCCGCCAGTCCGGACCGATCGAGACGTTCGGGACGAAGCTCGCGGCGGGGACCGCCGACGCGGTCGTCGGGGCCGGGGTGGTGGTCGTGGCGGATCCGGCCCGGCCGGGGGCCCGGGGCGGTGGGAGCGGCCCGGGAACGGCGCTGGTGGCGCGCATCGCGGGCCTGACCGGGGACGCGCCCATCGTGTGCGCCGGCGCCGACGGCGGCGAGCTGATCGCGTGGGCGGTCCGCGATCTGCGCATCGCCCGCAACCGGATCATGGGCTCCGCTCCCGAGGCCCTGGCCGCGGGCCTCAGGGCCCTGATCGCCCTCGAGGCGGACCTCTCGCCCGGGCAGGTAGCCGTGCAGGTGCTCGGGACGCCCGAGCACCCCGTCGTGGCCTGGAGCCGCGCGTCCGCGGCCGGTGGACCGCTGGAGGATCGGCTCTCGCCCTCCGCCCTGGCCCGCGTGCGCCGTCGCGTCGGGCGCCTGTGGCCGCCCGGTCCCTATGCGCTGGCGTCGGCCGCGGCCAGGGTGGTCGAGGCGCTCGCGGAGGGAGGCTCGCGCCGCGTGTTCACCTGCTTCGTGGCCGACCGGCCCCACCGCCCGGCATCGGCGGTTCCCGTGACACTCGGCGCGGGCGGGGTGGACGAGGTGGTGGCGCCGGCCCTGAGCCCGAACGAGCGCGTGCAACTCGACAACGCGCTGGAAGCGGCGCTCTGACCGGACCGGTGCCTTCCGGGCCGCTTGCCGTGGACCGGGCGGGCCGGCTTCGCCCTCGACACCCGCCCCACGCCGGCGGGCGGCGCGCTCCCGACGCCTCACCCGTCGAGACTGCGGTCGAATCGCCGGGCGAACTCGGCGGCGAGGGTCGCCTCGACCTCGGCCCGCGGCGGCGCGGCCCCGAGGAGGCGGGCGAGGGACGTGACGCCGTACTCCGCGAGGCCGCACGGCACGATGAGCCGGAAGTGGTCGAGGTTGGTGGCGACGTTGAGGGCGAAGCCGTGGCTCGTCACCCAGCGGGAGAGGCGCACACCGATGGCGGCCAGCTTCTCGCGCCCCACCCAGACCCCCGTCAGCCCCTCGGTACGGGCCGCCTCGACGCCGAAGCGGGCGGCGGTGCGGATGAGCACCTCCTCGAGGTCGCGGACGTAGCGGTGCACGTCGCACCGGTCGGGCTTCAGGCTGAGGATGGGATACCCCACGAGCTGGCCGGGGCCGTGGTAGGTGACGTCGCCCCCGCGGGGCACGTCGATCACGTCGATGCCGTGCTCGCGCAGCCCGGCCGCCGACGCCAGCACGTGGCCGGGCCGGCCGCGTCCGCTGACCCCCACGGTGATGACCGGGGGGTGCTCGAGCAGCACGAGCTGGTCGGGGATCTCCCCGGCCTGGCGCGACCGCACGAGATCCTGCTGCCGTTCCAGGGCGCTCCGGTAGGGGACGGTTCCCCACCGCCGGACTTCCAAGGCCCGCGGCCGGAGCGCTTCGCCGGCGCTGTCCGACGTCGCCGGTTCAGAGGTCAAGGCCGGGCCGCGGCCTCCAGCCACTGCGGATCCTCCAACGCGGTCTTGACCCGGGCCAGGAACCGGTCGGCGACCGCTCCATCGATCAGCCGGTGGTCGAAGCCCAGGGTCAGGAACGCGCGGAGCCGCGCGACGACGGCGCCGTCGACGACGGCGGGCCGCGGCTCCACCGCCCCCACCCCGAGAATCGCGACCTGGGGCTGGTTGATGATCGGCATCCCGAGCAACGACCCGAAGCTGCCGGGATTGGTGATGGTGAAGGTGCCGCCCTCGACGTCCTCGGGCGCGAGCTGCTTCGCCCGCGCCCGGGCCGCGAGGTCCTTGACGGCCGCGTCGATGGCGGCGACGGCGAGCCGGTCCGCGTCCTTGACGACCGGCACGATGAGGCCCCGGTCGAGGGCGACCGCGATCCCCAGGTTGATACGTTCGTGGTACACCACGTTCTCGCCGTCGACCGACGCGTTGACCACCGGCGTCGCGGCCAGCGCTTCCGATACCGCCCTGGCGATGTACGCGAGGTAGCCCGGGGCGGTCCCCCCGGCGTGACCGGCCCGGGCCGCCGCGACGGCCGAGAAGTCGACCTCGAACAGGGTATGGACGTGAGCCGACGTCCGCCGGCTCGCGACCATGTGCTCGGCGATGCGCCGGCGCATCACGCTCATCGGCTCGACGCGCCCGCCGGCCGCGCCGGGGGTTCCGGGGCGAGCGGTGCCGGTCCCGGCGTCTCCACCGTGCCCGCGGGCCGCCACGTGGGCCAGCACGTCGGCCCTGGAGATGCGGCCCCCTTCTCCCGTGCCGGTGACCGCGGAGAGATCCACGCCATGCTCGGCCGCGAGCCGCCGCACCACCGGCGACAGCCGGCCCCGGGGAACAACGGGGGCGGGGGCATGGGCAGCAGGACCCGGTGTTTCCGCCCGGGACGCCTCCATCGAGGCGGGAGGAGGCGTCTCGGCGGGGGCCGCCACCTCCTCGCCGGCCGCGCCGATGACCGCCACGACCGAGTTGACCGGCACCGTCTCGCCGGCCTCGGCGCGTATCTGCACCACCACCCCGCCGGCCGGCGCCGGCACCTCGGCGTCGACCTTGTCCGTCGAGATCTCGAACAGGGGCTCGTCCCGGTCGACCGGTTCACCGACCCGCTTGATCCAGCGGACGATCGTTCCCTCGGCGATCGACTCGCCCATCTGGGGCATCAGTACGTCGATAGGCATTCAGTGCGTTCCAGGGCGCTCCGGCGACGACCGGACGGGCCGGGAGCCTGCGCCGTCCACGGCGCGGACTTCCAACAGGGTTGGTTCGGCGGCAAGCGGAGCCGCCGGTCGACGGTCTCCGGGCTAGGAGCCTGCGCCGCAGGAGTTCGCGGAACCCCGGCGGTCTGCGTCGTGACGCACGGCGTCGGGGCGTAGGCCGCCGGCCGACGAGCCGGTGATCCTCGGCCGATCGGCGGCACGGAACCGAAGAACAGGCCGTACACGGCCCAAACGCCGCGATTCGTGACCGATTCTCGGGCAGTGTGGGGCCAGAATCGCCCCCGTTACGCCGCCATCAGAACGTGCAGGCGCTTTGCGTTCACCGCCAGGCACACCAAGTCCCACTCGCCTCGCACTTTCGCCAGTCCACGCAGGCTGAAGCACCGGAAGCCCAGCACGTGCTTGATCCAGCCGTACGGCGCCTCCGACAACCACTTCCGCTCCGCGTACGCCGACCGGCCCGCCGGCGTCGACAGCTTCGCTGCCATGCGGCCTGTCGCCGGGTGCTTCTTCAGATTGCGGGCGGCGACCCGCTTGTCCTCCCGGCCCACCGCCACATACCCGTCAACACCCCGCGTTTCCAGCTCCGTCAAGTCCCGCTCGTTGCAGAATCCCGAGTCGGCCAGCACCGTCTCCGGCTGCGTGTCGAACCGCTCCTCCACCTGGTCGAGCAACACCGGCAATCCGCCCTGGTCGCTCGCGTTCGCCGTCACATCCGTCGCCACCACCAACTGGTGCTCAGCGTCCACCGCCGCCTGCGCGTTGTAGCACTGCTGGAAGCCCTCGTTGCTCGTCTTCATGATCCCGCTTTCCGGGTCCGTGAAGTTGCTCTGCGCCTTCTCGTCAGGCTCGCCATACGCCCGCTTGTACGGCCGACCCCCCTTCGGGTTCCGCGTCTGGCCCGGCTGCCGACCCCGCGCGTCGTCGGCCGCCCGCTGCGCCGCCTCCAACCGCGCCTTCGCCGCCCGGATCGCCGCCAAACGGTCCTCTCGTCGCTGCAACTCCGCCGGCAACTCGTCGCCACGGACCTCCGGGCCCAACCGAACGTCCTCGGCCACGTCGGTCGAGTCCGCCGAACGCAACAGCGCGTCGATCTCCCCGGCCAGACGCCGCTCCTCCTCCTGCATCCGACCGTAGCTCATCGCCTTGCGCTTGCTCGCATTCGCCCGCACCTTCGTCCCGTCAATCGACAGCTTTCCGAATCGGGCCAGACCCAGTTCCCGCGCCAGACCGACCACCTCCACGAACAGCCGCTTGAAATCCGCCAAGTGCCGGCGTCGAAACTCGCAGAGCGTCCGGTGCTGCGGGAAGTTGCCCGCCGCCAGCACCCGGAACGCCACGTCTTCTTCCAGCTTCTTCGCGACCCCCCGCGACGAAAACACCCCCGTCGCGTACGCGTAGAGCAGCACCTTCACCATCATCCGAGGCTCGTACGGCGCGTTGCGCCGACCGTCCCCCTCGTACGGCGCGTAGAACGCCGTCAGATCCAGACCGTCAACCAGATCGCTGATGTGGTGCGCCAAGTGACCCTCGGGCAGCCACTCCCGCACATCGGGCGGCAACAGCAGCGACTGCTCCGGGGCGTAGCGGCGGAATGTAGTCGACATCCAGTCCCTTCGTCGGCGGCTCGTCTACAATTGTCGCATCCCGGTTTCTGCGGCGCAGACTCCTAGGCTTCCAGCACCGCATCCTTGAGGCGGGCGGCGATGCGCGCCTTGACGACGGTCTTGGCGGGAATCTGAATCTGCTCGCCGGTGGCGGGGTTCCGGCCGGCCCGGGCCGGCCGTTCCTGCCGCACCAGCTTGACCACGCCCGGCAAGGTGAACTCGCCAGAGCGCTTGAGCTCGGCCTCCGATAGTTGCTGCAATTCCTCGAAGAGGTCGCGCACCTCGGTGCGCTTCATCCCGAACCGGTCACCGAAGTGCGCGAACAGCTCGGTCTTGCCCATTCTTCGAGTCTCTGGCATCGGCGTTCTCCCTGGCAGCGCCGCACCGCGGCCGCCGCCGCGTTCTGCGACCGGCGCGGCGTCCCGCCAGCTACCGCGTCGGGCGTTTGGTTGTAGAGGGCGTCTGCCCGGGGGCAGACACCCCGTCACGGGTGGTCAGCCTGTCGGCTTCGACCCGGCGGGATCCCGGTTCAGCGCGGGATGTCGACCGCGGGCGGCCAGTGGGGCGGATGGTCTGCCGTTCGCCGGCGCGCTGGCCGCAACGCTCGATTATAGGGGAATTCGGGTCGTCGTGCCCGCTCCCGCGCCGACCACCGCGAGCCGCGCCCGCCGGGCGGCCTCCCGGCCGGGGGAACGTGTTCCCCGCCAGGCGTGCGGCGGGTCGCGGGAAGGGGCCGGGCTCCGGCCGCGGACTGATAGAATTTCCCGATCATGGCGGATCCCGTCGAGACCTTCCCGAACCCCGAGCCGGCCCGGGACTACGAGATCGTCATCAGGTGCCCCGAGTTCACGTCCGTGTGTCCGATGACCGGGTTGCCCGACTTCGGCGAGATTCGCATCACCTACGTGCCCGACGCCCGGTGCATCGAGCTCAAGGCCTTGAAGTACTATCTCCTCGGGTTCCGCGACCGCGGGGTCTTCTACGAGCGCCTGACCAACCAGATTCTCGACGACCTCGTGACCGCCTGCGCGCCCCGGCGCATGGTCGTCGTCGGCGATTTCTCGGCCCGCGGCGGCATCACCACCACCGTCACCGCCCGCTACCAGCAGCCGGCGCCCGGGCAGGCGTCCGCGCGGCAGGAGTCTGCGCCGTAGAACGGCGCGGGCTCCTGGAGGGTTGGTTGGGCGCCCGGCGGAGCCGCAGGCGACGGCGGGCGGGCGAGGAGTCGCGGTAGCACGGCGCGGACTCCCGTAGGGTTGGTTGGGCGCCCGGCGGAGCCGAAGGCGACGCTCTTCGGGCCAGCGGCGGTCGGAGGCATCCGTGGAGACATCGCCCCATCGCGTGGCCATCGATGACACCCTGGACCTGCACACGTTCGCCCCGCGGGACGTGCCGTCCGTCGTCGAGGAGTACGTCAACGAGGCGCACCGGCACGGGCTGAGCGAGGTGCGCTTCATCCACGGCCGCGGCATCGGGGTGCAGCGCCGCGCCGTGCACGCCGTGCTCGAGCGGCATCCCCTCGTCGTCGAGCTCTGGGATGCGCCGGAGTCCCACCTGGGCGCCACCGTCGCCCGGCTCGCGGCGGACGGCGAGACACAGGCGGGTTCCGGGTCCCGCCCGCGTTCCGAAGCCGATGAGCCGCCCGCCTGAATCGGTCCCGCCCGGCCGCGTGCCCCTGCCGCCCCGCCCGGCCGTCGACGACGGCGAGATGCTCGTGCGGGCCACCCGGCTTCGCGACGATCTGGCCACGCGCCGCACCGTGCGGGACTTCTCGGACCGTCCCGTGCCGAAGGAGGTCATTGACGCCTGCCTGCAGGCGGCGGCGTCGGCCCCCAGCGGGGCCAACCGCCAGCCGTGGCACTTCGTGGTGGTGACCGATCCCGCGACCAGGCGACGCATCCGGACCGAGGCCGAGGCGGAGGAGCGCGCCTTCTACCGCGAGCGTGCCCCCGACGACTGGCTCGAGGCCCTCGCGCCTCTCGGCACCGACGAGCACAAGCCGTTCCTGGAAGAGGCCCCGTGCCTCATCGTCATCTTCGCCCAGCTCTACGACAGGGACGCGGAGGGCGGCAGGCGGAAGCACTACTACGTGCACGAGTCGGTGGGCATCGCCACCGGCATGCTCATCAGCGCGCTGCATCAGTGCGGCCTCGCGTCGCTCACCCACACCCCGAGCCCGATGCGGTTCCTCAACGCCATCCTCGATCGCCCGCCGCACGAGCGGCCGTTCCTCATCCTCGTCGTGGGGCATCCCGCCCCCGGCGCCACCGTCCCCGCCATCGCCCGCAAACCGTTCGACACCGTCGTGACCCGCCGATGAGCCGCGCCCGTCCTTACGGCTCCGGCCCGGCGCGGCGACGGCGGCCGGCCCCGTCCCGACCGCCGGCCGGTGCTGTCGCGACGGTGGCCGCCGCTGTCCTGGCGGCGCGCGGCGTCGTCGCGGAAGTGCGCGGGGTCTCGTGGTGCACAATAGGCGCGGTGCACCCCCGCCGCGCCCGCTTCGCCGCCGTCGTCATCGCCGTCCTGGTGACGTTCACCGCCGGCTTCGCCCGCCCGGCCGCCCAGTCCCGCCTGCCCGTGCTCGAGATCGAAGCCCCGGCCTCGCTCCGGACCGTCGCCGAGCGGGTCGCGCGGTTCCCGCTGAGCGGGCTCGCCCGCGCGATGCGCCTCGCCGGGCTGACCGACCCCGGCCCTCCGATCGACGTCGTTCTCGTCGCCGAGGGCTCCGAGCTGGCCCGCCGCACGCCGTCCTGGATCTCCGGGTTCGCCGACGCCGACCGCAGCCTCGTCGTCCTCTTCCCCGGGCGCACCCGCCTGTATCCGACCGACTCGCTCGAGGCGCTGCTGCAGCACGAGGTCGCCCACGTCCTCTTCTCGCGCGCCGCCCGGGGACGCCCCCTGCCCCGGTGGTTCAACGAGGGGCTGGCCCTCGCGGCGGAGCGGCCGGTCGGGTTCGAGGGCCGGTCCCGGGTGGCCTGGACCAGCATTCGCCACGGCGAGATCCCGCTGTCGGACCTCGAGCGCCTGTTCACGGGCGGCCCCGCCGCGACCCGCCGCGCCTACGCCATCTCGAGCGCCCTCGTCGGTGACGTGCTCGAGCGCCACGGCGATGCCGTCGCCGGCCGCATACTCGCCCGCCTCGGGCGGGACCGGCCCTTCGCCCAGGCCTTCGAGGAGGCGACGGGCGAGCCGCTGGAAGCCGCCGTCGGCCGCTTCTGGCGGCGCCGGCCGATCTGGATGCGGTGGGTGGCGTTCGCGGGCCGGCCCTTGTACCAGTGGATGGTCATCACCGTGCTCGCCCTCTGCGCCATCTACGCCCACCGCCGCCGCCGCGCCGAGCAGCGCCGCCGCTGGGCGGAGGAGGAAGAGCACGAGCTGGCCGAGGACCTGCTGCGGCAGCGCCTGCGCGAGGCCGACCCCCGCGCGCCGGGCAGCGCCTACGACGAGCATTGAGAACGCGGGGGCGGACGCCCCGATCGGGAAGTATCGGCCTGATTTACGTCGTTCCGACGCCGTGATTTCCCGATCGGGACAATGTCATTGTCGGCGCCCGGTCGATCCGCATATATTTACCGATCGGGAAATCGAATCATGACACCCGCTCAGATTGGGCAATTCGTTCGCAGGACGCGCCGCGCTCAACGGCTGCGGCAGGATCAGTTGGCGGGCGCCGCGGGCGTCGGCGTACGGTTCCTCGTCGAGCTGGAAGCCGGAAAGGCGACGGCCCAGCTCGGCAAGGCGCTCGCGGTGCTCGCGGCCCTGGGCTGCACGCTCCGCATCGAGCCGCCGCCGGTGGCCGCGGACGGCGGCCCGCCGACGTGATGCGCGCGCTCGCCGTCTGGTGGGAGGGCGCCGTCGCCGGTTCGCTGACCGTCGACCGGCACGGTGCGATGCGCTTCGCCTACGATGGCGGCTGGGCCGCGAACCCGTCCGCGGCGGCGCTCTCGGTCTCGCTGCCCAAACGCCTGGAGCCGTTCCCTCCCCGGGCGTGCCGCCCGTTCTTCGAGGGACTGCTGCCCGAGGGCGCGCAGCGCGACGCGGTGGCGGCGGCCCTCGGCGTTTCGCCCGCCAACGAGTTCGAGCTGCTCGAACGGCTGGGGGGCGAGGTGGCGGGCGCCCTGACGTTGTGGCCCGCGGGTGAGACGCCGCCTGCGCTCGAGGCGGCGGGGCCGCCGACGGGGCTCTCGGACGACGAGCTGGCCGGCCTCCTCGCGAGACTCGACGCCCGGCCCTTCCTGGCCGGCACGCGGGGGCTTCGCCTGTCCCTCGCGGGGGCGCAGTCGAAGCTGCCCGTGGTCCTGGTCGACGGGCGAATCGCGCTCCCCGCGCCCGGCCAGCCGACGACGCATATCCTCAAGCCGCCCATCGCCCGTTTCGAGGCCACGACCGAGAACGAGGCGTTCGCGATGCGCCTCGCCGCCAGCCTGGGACTCGAAGCGGCGCCGGTGGCGCCGTATCAGGTCGGCGCCGGCCCGCCGTGTCTGCTGATCGGCCGCTACGACCGCCGGCGGGAGCCGGACGGCGTGGTCCGGCGCCTGCACCAGGAGGATTTCTGTCAGGCCCTCGGCGTCGTCGCCGGCCGGAAGTACGCCGCCGAGGGCGGGCCCGGGTTCCGGCAGTGCTTCGATCTGGTCCGGCGCGCCTGCTCCCGACCCGCCGTCGAGCTGCTGAAGCTGCTCGACGCGGCCATCCTGCAAGTGCTGCTCGGGAACGCCGATGCGCACGGCAAGAACTACAGCCTTCTGTACCGCGAGGACGGCATCGCGCTCACGCCGCTGTACGACCTGCTCTCGACGGTGGCCTGGCCCGAGCTGTCCCCGGTGTTCGCCATGAAGGTCGCGCGGCGCGCCACCCTCGAGGAACTGCGGCGCGGCGACTGGGACCGCTTCGCCCGCGACATGGGGCTCGGCGCGCTGATCGCCCGCCGGCGGGTCGGGGAGCTGGCCGATCTCGCGCTCGAACGGGCCGGGGGGGTCGCGGACGACCTGGCCCGGGCGGGCCTGGACCGGGACTCGCTCGCCCAATGCGCGGCGCGCGCCACCGAGCGCGCCCGCCGGCTCGCGCTGACCGTCTGATGCGGGACGCGAACCCGCGCGACTTGTTAGTGGAGATCAGCGAGCCGGTGGGTGTCCAGGAATGGCCGCCCGCGTGAACCGCGGTGAGCTCGAGCGTCGGCAGACTGCGATTTCAGAAGAACAGTTGAACCAGCTCGCCGTCGATCTCGGTGATGGTGGAGCGGTTGGACGGCCAAACCGGCCGGGCGAGCGAGGACTCCCAGCGGTCGAGCCGGTCCTGCAGGTCGCGCAGCCGCTCGGGAAGACGGTCGGCGAGGTTGGCGCGCTCGGCCTCGTCGTCGGCGAGGTCGTAGAGCAGCGAGACCCGCCCGTGGGGCGACGCGTCGGGGTAGTCCTGCAGCGGCAGCAGCCGCCCGCGTCCGTGGGCGGCGGCGGGGTCGGCGCGGTTGACCTCGAACAGCTTCCAGCGGCCCATGCGGACGGCCCGGTTGGGGCCGGCCCGCCAGTACAGGGCGTCGTGGGGCCGGCCGTCGGCGCCGCCCGTCAGGTACGGCACGAGGTCGACGCCGTCGCGCACCACGCCGTCGTCGAGGGAGGCGCCGGCGAGGCCCGCGAAGGTCGCGAAGAGGTCGAGGCTGATGACCGGCTCGCGGTAGACCTGTCTCCCTTCCAGGCCGTTCGGCCAGTGCATGATGAACGGAATGCGGATGCCGCCCTCGAGGTGGAATCGCTTCGTCCCGCTGAAGGGTCCGTTGCTGCACGCGATGGCCGCGTAGCCGACGCAGCCGTTGTCGCTCATGAACACGATGAGGGTGTCGTCGTCGACCCCGTGGGCGGCGAGCCGGTCGACGACGGCCCCGACGCCGCGGTCGACCGACGACACCATGGCCGCGTAGATGCGGGTGCGGAAGTCCTCGACGTGGGCGACGGTGTCCATGTACTCGTGCGTCGCCTGGAGGGGCGTGTGGGGCGCGTTGTACGAGAGGACGAGGAAGAACGGGGCGTCGCCGCCCGCGTGACGGTCGACGAAGTCGACGGCCTCGTCCGTGAGCACGTCGGTCAGGTACTCCTCGACCTCGACCACGTCGCGCCCGCGGTAGATCTCGCGCCCGGCCCGCGTGCCCGCCGGCCGGTCAGGGTCGAGCACCGCCTCGGGGTGGCTTCCGGCGAAGTAGGTCGTCCCGCCCGTGAGCAGCCCGAAGTACTCGTCGAAGCCGCGCGACAGGGGCTGCTGGGCCGGCCGCCGGCCGAGATGCCACTTGCCGACGTAGCCCGTTGCGTACCCCGCCCCCCGCATCAGGTCGCCGAGGGTCCGCTCGTCCGTCGACAGCCCGATCTCGACGTCGCGGCCCGACGTGTTGAACTCGTAGCCGTGGCGCTGCGGGTAGCGGCCGGTCATCAGCCCCGCCCGCGACGGGCTGCACACGGCGGCCGCGACGTAGGCGGCGGTGAACCGGACGCCTTCGGCGGCGAGCCGGTCGAGGCGCGGCGTCCGCATGATGGGGCTGCCGTAGCTGCCGAGGTCGCCCCAGCCGAGGTCGTCGGCGATGACGAGGACGACGTTGGGCCGCTCCGCCGGCTGGGCGGCGGCGACGGTGGCGGTCAGGAAGAGGACGAGGGCGGCGATGACGCGCAAGAGTCTGGACACGCCGGCATCTTAACCTGCAACTTCACGGAATCCGGTACCCTGGGGTCCGTGGCGTCCATGGGCTCCCGTCCGATGCCGATCTCGCACCGCGTGAACCGCGAGGCGGTCGTGGTCCTGGGGTGGGGCCGCGCGATTCTCCTTCAGCTCGCCCATCCCCTCGTGGCGGCGGCTGTGGGCGCCCACAGCGGCTTCGACGCCGGGGCGCTGGCCTACGTGCGACGCATGCGCCGCACTATCGGGGCGATGCTCTCGCTCACCTTCGGCACCGAGTCGGAGATCCGGGAGACGGCCGACCGCATCAACGCGATCCATCGCCGCGTACACGGCCGGCTGGGCCGCGCGGTCGGCGGCTACCCGGCGGGCACCGCGTACGACGCCACCGACCCGGGGCTGCTCACGTGGGTCCACGCCACCCTCATCGACAGCCAGCTTCGCACCTACGCGCTCTTCGTGGGACGCCTGGCGCCGGACGAGGAGGACCGCTACTGTGCCGAGGCGGCCCAGATCGGCCCGCTCCTCGGGGTCTCTGCCAGCGAGCTGCCCGACACGAGGGATCGGCTCGACGGCTACCTGGACCGGATGCACCAGGAAGATCGGTTGGCGGTCGGGGCGGGTGCGCGGCGACTGGCTGAAGCCTTGCTCTCGCCGCCGGGGAGGCAATGGGCCGCCGCGGCGCTGTGGCTGGGCCGGCTCACCACGGTGGGGCTGCTGCCGGCCTCGATTCGCGATGCTTACGGGTTCCCGTGGCGCGCGAGGGACGCCCGGAGGCTGCGGCGGGCCGCCGCGACGCTGCGCGCCGCCCGGCGGCTCGTACCGCCGCCGTTGCGCGAATGGCCGGCGGCCAGGAGGGCACGGATGCGCCAGCGGGCCCCGGGGGCCTCACCTCCAGGGAGGCGCTATCCGGAGCTGTGACTGCCCCGCGCAAACGCTTTTCACCGAAGGGTTCCGCCGGTCGGAGGGGAACTCCCCCGCCGCAGTTGCCCGACACGCTCGAAGGCGTGTGGGTGCAAGTGGCGTTCGGCAAAGTGGAAGAGGCCCGGAAGACCATCGACGCCGTGCCGTCGCAGTATCCGTTCGATCTCGGGTATCGTGAGGTCGAGCGCGTGGACCGGGAATCGTGCGGCTGCATGCTCGATGACGACACCCGTCGGCGGAGCCTGTCCAGGGGATGGGCAGTGGCGCCGGCTGCAGGAGGAAGTGCGTGAGCAGGGACGATTCCATCGCGGTCGCGCTCCGCCAACCGGCGGGGGCCGAGTTCCGCCGGTGCGCCTTGCAGGTCAATCCGCGCCACTACTCGGGCACGTACCGCGGCCAGCCGCCGGCGGCCGCAGACGATGCGGCGTACGCCCGGGCATTGGTCGAGAAGGCGGTGACGCTGAAGATCGAGGTGCTGGCGGTGACCGACCACAATCACGTGGGCGGGGTCGAGGCGATTCGAGCCGCAGCAGGCGACCGCGCGATCCATGTCTTTCCGGGTTTCGAGCTGGCCTCTACCGAGGGCATACACGTACTTTGCCTCTATCCTCCGGACTTCACCGAGGAGCGACTGGGACGTTGTCTCGGAGAGTTCGGTATTCGCGAGACGACGGCGTCCAGCGATGTCTGCGACAAGCCGTTCTCGGATCTGCTCGCCTGCGTGCGCGACCAGGGCGGAATCTCGATCGCGGCGCACGTCACTCACAAGAACGGTCTGCTCAGGGCGCTCCAGGGGCAGGCCCGGATCCGCGCCTGGAGGGACGACAACCTGCTTGCGATTCAGATTCCCGGCGGGGTGCAGGACCTTCCGGAGGACGTACGGCCCATTGTCGAGAACAGCAACCCCGACTACCGCCGGCAACATGCGCCGGAATCGAACCTTGCGATTGCGGTCCTTAACGCCGGCGACGTGCAGTCGCCGGCCGATCTGGACGATCCGGGGGCGACGTGCTGGGTGAAGATGTCCGACGTCGGTATCGAGGGTCTGCGGCAGGCGTTTCTGGACCCCGGGTCGCGGATTCGCCTGCACTCCGATCCGTCGATCGAGGAACATGCCGAGCTGGTTGCGATGGCCTGGGAGGGAGGTTTCCTGGACAACACGGCGGTTCGCTTCAATCCGAATCTGAACGTGCTGGTCGGCGGCCGGGGCGCCGGCAAGTCGACAATCATCGAGAGCCTGCGCCACGTGCTCGGACTGGATCCATTGGGCGAGGACGCGCGGGCGATTCACGAGGGGATCGTCCGCCACGTGCTCCGAAGCGGCACGAAGGTGTCGCTCCTCGTACGCTGCCATCGCCCGGCGCTTCGGGACTACCGCATCGAGCGCACGATCCCGAACCCCCCCGTCGTCCGCGACCAGGAGACCGGCGAAGTGCTGAGCGTGACCGCGGCAAGCGTCTTTCCCGGTGTCGAGATCTACGGTCAGCACGAGATCTCGGAGCTCACAGGGAGTCCCGAGAAACTGACCCGGCTGCTCGAGCGGTTCGTCGAGCGGGACGATGCCGTGGGCAGCCGGAAGCAGGATCTGCGCCAAGCGCTGGAGAGATCGCGCCGCCGGATACTCGCCGCTCGCGAGGAGCGTGTTCGAATCGACGAACGGTTGGCCGCCCTGCCGGAGCTCGAAGAGACGCTGAAGCGATACCGGAACGCCGGCTTGGAGGAGAGTCTCAAGGAGCAGAGTCTGCTGGTGCGGGAAGAGCGCGTGCTCGACACGGTGCCGGATCGCCTGCGGCCGTTCCGCTCGCGTCTGGAAGAGTTCAGGCAGGCGCTGCCGATAGACAGGACCTTCGTGTCGACCCGCGCGCTGGAGGATCTTCCCGGAAAAGAGATACTCGCCGACGCCGATGGCGTGCTGGATGAACTGAACAAAGGCATCGAAGATGCAGTGAAGACGCTCGACGCCGCGATTCAGCGGGCCGATCAGGGTATCGAGGGGATTCGCGAGCGGTTCGAGGCCCGGCGCGCCGCGGTGCAGTCCGCGTACGAGAAGAAGCTCCGGGAGCTACAGAAGGCCCGCATCGACGGCGAGGAGTTCATTCGGCTGCGGCGTCGCATCGAGGGGCTGCGTCCGCTGAGGGAGCGGCAGTTGGCGTTGACGCGGGCGGAGGCCGACGAGGGGGAAACCCGGCGGAGCCTGCTGGCCGAATGGGAGGACGCCAAGGCGGGCGAGTTTCGGGCACTCGAGCGCGCCGGCAAGCGCGTCACTCGCGAGCTCGAAGGCCGGGTGCGTGTGCGGGTCGAGTTCGCCGGAAACCGCGAGTCGTTGGCTCAGCTACTCCGCGACGAAGTCGGGGGGAGGCTCTCCGAGGCGATCAATGCCCTGCGGGGCGCCGACAGCCTGTCGCTGGGCGCGTTCGTGCAGGCTTGCCGCAAGGGCGCCGGCGCTCTCGCCGAGGAATTTTCCATCGTCGGCGCGCAGGCAGAGCGCCTGGCGCAAGCCGCTCCCGCGGTCCTGATGCGGATCGAGGAGCTCGATCTTCCTTCCACGACGAAGATCGAGCTCAACACCGCGGCTCCAGACGCGCCAGCGAGTTGGCAACCGCTCGATAGACTGTCCACGGGCCAGAAAGCGACCGCGGTGCTGCTGCTCCTGTTGCTCGAGTCCGCCGCGCCGCTCGTGGTCGATCAGCCCGAGGACGATCTCGACAATCGCTTCATTACCGAGGGCGTCGTGCCGCGCATGCGCGAGGAGAAGCGTCGCCGCCAGTTTCTTTTCGCCACCCACAACGCGAACATCCCGGTGTTGGGAGACGCCGAGCTCATTCTCGGCCTCAGCGCATCGGGTGAAGCGGACTCGGGGAGTGCGAGAGCGGTTCCCGAGCGTATGGGCTCCATCGACGCGCGGCCAGTGCGGGAGTTGATCCAGGAGCTGCTAGAGGGTGGTGAGGACGCGTTCGAGCGTCGCCGCCGCAAGTACGGCTTCTGAGGTGAGACGGTGACGAAGACGGAGCTGCGCGAGCTGATCGCAAACGGCGAGAGCTCCCGCGTCGATTTCAAGCGCGACGTCATCGAGAATCGCCAGTTGGCGAAGGAGCTCGTGGCGTTCGCCAATCTGCAGGGTGGATGCGTCCTGCTCGGGGTCGATGACGACGGGAGCGTTCGCGGGCTTGCCAGGGGCGATTCGCCGGCCGACGCGGGCGACGATGCAGCGCCGCGCACTCACCGGCGCCTGGAGGAATGGGTGATGCAGGCCTGCCGGGACAAGGTACGTCCCGAGGTCATCCCCTACTTCGAGATCTTCCGGGACGTCGAGCCGGGTCGGGACGTGGCGGTGGTTCAGGTCGAGCGCGGATGGAGCGTGCATCACGTCTGGCACAACCAGCGGCGCACGTACTACGTGCGAGTCGGCAGCGTGAGTCGCGAGGCGAGCCCGGAGGAGCTGGCACGCCTGTTTCAACAGCGCGGGGCCTTCCGCCCGGAGCTTCGACCGGTGTCGGGGACCTCGATCGCGGATCTGGATCGACGGCGCCTCGACGACTACTTCACGCGGGTCCGCCAGCAGGAAACGCCGGCGTCGAGGCCGTCGGAGGAATGGCGGCGGGAAAAGGCGGCGTGGGCCAGGAACGAGGACGAGACGCACTGGAGGTCACTGGTCGACCTGCGGGAGCAGGAGTGGCTGGCGGCGCAGGACGGCGAATGGACGTCGCTCCTCGTCAATACGGAGTTCCTCCACGACAGCGACCGGCGGCCGGCGACTGTCGCCGGGTTGCTGCTCTTCGGGAGTCGTCCCAGCCGGTACCTGCCCCAGGCGAAGATCGATGCGGCCGCCTATTATGGGCGGGAGAAGGACTACGACGCCAGGGAGCGCCACACGTTGCGGGGGCCGATCGTCGGTCTGAAGGGTGCTGACGGCGCCGTGCTGGAACCCGGTCTCGTGGAACAGGCGGTGGAGTTCGTCAGGCGGAACATCGAAACGGTGGCGCTCGAGGACGGCGTACGGCGGCAGCCACGATGGGACTATCCCGAAGAGGCGGTTCGCGAGGCGGTCGTCAACGCGATCGTGCACCGCGACTACCTCCTGTCCGGGACCGATATCGAGATCGGCATCTATTCGGATCGTCTGGAGGTCGTGTCGCCCGGCCGCCTAGCGAACGGCATCACCCCCGCCCGCATGCGTAGCGGATGCCGGAGCGCGCGCAACGAGCTGTTGAAGGACGTGATGCGGGACTACGGGTACGTCGAGCACATGGGGATGGGCATACCGAGGAAGATCATGCGCGGCATGCGGGAGCACAACGGTACGGCCCCGGAGCTTCTCGAAGAAGACGAGCGCTTCACCTTGAGACTGTGGAAGTCCGCGGAGCCTTGACCAGCGCGCCGCTCAAGCGCCGGGGCCGGCGGCAAGGCGCCAGCGCCACCGACGGAGTTCCGCGGAAGCGGCGCCCCTCGTGCCGCCGGCCGCCGGATTCGAACTTGCGGAACGCTTGAGGAAGAGGTTCACGCCCGCCTTGCGGAACCGGGTTTCGATCGGCTACGGCCCTTCGGCTGCCTCCTGCACGCGCGCTCCCCGCAGCAGGTTTTCCATGCCGTAGTTGCCCTCGTGGCAGGCGTACTCGTACATCGGGCCGGCGAAGCGGCGCATGGGGACGGACGCGGTCCACGGGCGCGTGTAGGTGCCGGGGTCGTTCACGGTGTAGTGGTGCTCGATGGTGTCGGCGTCGACCCGGGTGAAGCGCTCCACCAGGGTCAGGCCGCCGCTCGCGCCGGGGCAGCAGTTGAACGAGTTGGTGTAGATGTCGTCGCGGAAGTTCGCCGTCTCGACGACCAGCGTGTCGCCTTCCCAGCGGCCGCGCGAGTCGCCCATATGCAGCCGGATCCGCTCGTCGACGGTCGGGCGCCCGTCGAGGGGGATGATGCGGGGCTCGTGGATCATCTCCTGCAGCATCACCACGTAATCGGGCGTCTGCAGGACGAGGAAGTGGTTGTTGTAGCCGCCGGGCCGCTTGGGGGCGCCGCGGGTGACACAGCGCTCGGCCATGGTGCGGCCGGTCCAACTGTCGCTGTCACGGGTCCAGCCCGCTCGCACCTCCCCCCCCGCCGTCCGCGGCGGCAGGCGGCCGTCCGGCGGGTCGACGACGAGCGACGTCCGGGCGAGCGCGGTCCCGCGCTCCCACCAGAAGTCGTTGTAGGTGCCAGGGTCGCCGGGCGGGGGCGGGCGGTCGTTGCGGCCGACGTTGGCGGCGTCGATGGCCGCGACCTCCTCGTCGGTGTAGACGGCCCGGCCCGCCACGTTCTCCGGGCGCTCCAGGGGGGTGGTGGTCGAGTTCGTCCACAGGCCCTGCAGGTCGGGCTGGCCGTCGGGGGTGCGGGGGGCCTTCCAGCCGTCCTGGGCGAAGACGGTGGCGGGGGTCGCGAGGACCGCCGCGAGCACCGCCGGCAAGACACGCCGTCGCATCATGTGGACCTCCCTGACTCCCTACGGATCGAGCCCGAGGAGCCGTGCCGGGTTCTCCCGGATCATCACGTCGATGTCCGCCTCGCTGACGCCTTCGCCGCGCAGCCCGTCCATGAGGGCGTTCAGGCCGTCGGGGTGCAGCGGGTTCCCCGCCTGTCCGAGGTCGGACGCGAGCAGGAAGTGCCGGGCCCCGTACTCGCGGATGGCGTCGGCGTAGTCCGCGTACGAGAACTCGCCGTTCAGCACCGCGAGCCACACGAGCTCGATGATCACGTCGTGATCGGCCATCGCCTGGAGCTGGTCGGGCGTCGGCGACTGGCCCAGCCCGTGGGTGACGAGAATCCGCTCGACGCCGCGGGCGCGCGCCTCGGGAATCAGGGCCAGCACCTCCTCGGGCGACGAGTGTCCCATCGCCAGCACGAGGTCGTGCTCGGCGACGAGGTCGAAGATCTCGCCGAGGGCGGGGTCCATCTCGCCGTTCCGCATGACCGGCACGAACTCGCCGGGGTCGCCGGCGCGGGTCATCCAGAACTCGGCGTCGAACGTCGGCAGCCACACCACCTTGCCGCGCCCGCCCGAGAACGCCACCATCTGACGCACCACCTCGGCGTTGAGCCCCCCGACGGAGCGATTGAGGGCGACGCCGCCGAAAATCTCGAGGCCGGGCACCTCCTGCATCGCCAGCCACGCGCGGTCCGCGGTCATCGTGAAGTGGTTCTTGAGGACGATCCCGCGCATGCCGGCCCGCTTCGCGATGCGCGCGATCTCCAGATCGCCGACCGAGCGGGGGCGTGAGTCGGGGCCGGAGTGCACGTGGAAGTCGATGATTCCGGCCATGTTCGTGGTCTGGCCCGCGGCCGGCTGAACCAGGACAATGCCCATCAAAGCTGCCGCGCACGCGGCGGTCCACCGTCTCATCATGCACTCTCCCTCTGCTGTCAGGGGCTTCCGCCGGCCGCCGCTACTGGCCGGCCGCCGCCCCCGCCGGCGGCACGTTGCCGTTCGGCTTGAGGGCGGCCACGCCCGGCCCGCCGGACGGCCCGCGCAGCGTGAACCAGAGCGTCCCGTCCCGGTCGCGGTCGAGCTTGGGGGTGTGCGCCCGCAGCTCGGGGAACGGGAAGTAGGTGAAGTCGCCCGTCGCCTGATCGAACCGCACGAGCGAGTTGTAGATGCCGTTCTCGACCCACAGGTTGTCGTCGGCGTCGGGCCAGACGTCGTAGGGGTTCCCGTCCTTCAGCGGCAGCTTGAACTCGGTGACGGTCCCCGTCGCGGGGTCGATGCGCGAGATGGCGTTGCCGAAGTAGTGGGCGGCCCAGACCTTGCCGTCGGAATCGATGGCCGGTCGCCGCGCCGGGTTGGCCATCGGGTACGAGCGCCACGCCGCCGTCTCCTGGTTGTACATGAAGATGGCGGGGGTGTGCAGGCCGACCGCCCAGACCCGGTCCTGGCGGTCGACGACGATGCCGTAGCCGCTGAACCCGGCCAGCGGCTCCCACTCGGTGAAGTCGTTGGCGGCGAGGTCGAAGCGGCCGATGCGGCCGGCCGAGGCGAAGTAGGTGTACCAGAACTGCCCGCGCGAATCGACCCAGACGCTGTGGGGCCCCGCGCCCTTGGTCGGCATCGGGTAGCGGGTCATCGCGCCGGTGGCGGGGTCGAGCTCGCCGAAGTGGTCGCCGGTCAGCTCGACCCAGTACACGCGGCCGCGGTGCTCGACGATGCCGTGGGGGGTGACGTTGATGTTCTCCGGGTTCTCGATCCACAGCTCGTCGGTGCGCGTCTCGAAGTCGGGGTCCCGGCTGTCCATGCGGATGATCGAGTTCGAGCCGTTGCCCGACACCCAGATGACCCCCGGCTCGGCGAGGCTTGCGAAGACGCTGTGGATGCTGCCGCGCGGCGGCGCCCCGTTCGCGAGCAGGCGCTGCGGCCCGCGGTTCAGCTCGTACTCGACGTAGACCGCCTCGGACAGCGCCGCCTCGTCGCGGACGAGGGGGTCGAGCTCGAGATCGCGGGGCTCCGACCCGGGGCCGAAGAGGGAGGTCAGGTACTGGATGATCAGCTCCTTCTCCTCCACGGACACGAGGTCATGGGTGACCTGCGGGACGCCGGCGGCCATGTTGGCGACCCGGCCGTCGACGTCGAACATGCGGTCGACGGCCTGCCGCCAGCCGCGCTCGTTGCGCGGTCCCCGGCGGTGGAAGCCGGCCGGGCCGTGGCAGCCGAAGCAGCCCCGCAGCATGATGTCGCGGGCGGGGTGGGGCGGGTAGAGGGTGTCGAAGTCGACGATCTCCGCCGCCCGGCCGTCGGCGGCGCCGCCGCCGTAGTTGCGCTGCGCCGACGCCCCGCGCGCCGCCGCGCCCTCCTCGGGGCCCGCCCCGAGCGCCATCAGCGCGATGTCGACGGTGGTCGTCTCGTCCGCCCGCACCTCGACCGTGGCGGTCGGAGACTCGAACGCCTCTTCGACAACGTAGACCTCGTAGGTGCTCGGCGGCAGGTTGAAGATGCGGTAGCCGCCGTCCACGGTGTAGACGGTGTAGGCGATGCGGTGGACGGTGTCGTGCGCCTTCACGCGGAGGGCGCGCACCTCGCCGCGGTCGGCCGTCACCCGGCCCGCGATCTGGCCGGCGCCGTCCTGGGCGAGGGCGGTGCCGGGGAAGCCGGCGCCGCCGAGCAGGATCGCCGCCGCGATTGCGGCGACGACGGGGCGCCGGACGCCGCGGTTTCGTGGTTGCTTCGGCATCGTCTCACCTCGGTTTCCGGGTCATCGCGGCGGGCCGCCGTCTCCCAGGGCGGCGCGACGTTCCTGCCGCTCCCGGTCCGGCCGGGGGCGTTCGCCGGTTCCCCGGCCGTCGCCAATCGTGCACTGATTCCCGTAGCCCTCAAGTATAGGAGCACGGTAGCCCACGGCGAAACTGCGGCCGTTGGCCGGGGGCGCCTGCCGGCCGGGCGGTGGCTGCGGACGCGTCCACCCCGCACCGTCGCCGCCCGTCTTTCGCAAGTTCGCGGGTGTAAGATCGCCGCATGGTGCGAGCCGTCGCCGTTGCCCTGGTCGCGGTGCTGGCCGGGGCCGCCCCCGCCGGTGCCGGTGAGGCCGGACCGCGCACGCACCCGGCCGGCGGGAGCTTGGGGCAGAGCGCCGCCACCGCCCGGTCGCCCCAACGGGCCCTGCTCGATCGGTACTGCGTCACCTGCCACAACGAGCGGCTGCGGACGGGGGGCCTCGCCCTCGACGTGGCGGACGTGTCGCGCGTCGGCGAGGCGCCTGACGTCTGGGAGCGGGTCGTCCTGAAGCTGCGGGGCGGCATGATGCCGCCGGCCGGGCGGCCGCGTCCCGACGGGGCCGCCCTCGGCGATCTGCGCGGATGGCTCGAGGCCGGGCTCGACCGCGCCGCCGCCGCGACCGTCGAGCCGGGCCGGGTGCCCACCCACCGCCTGAACCGGGCCGAGTACGCCAACGCCGTCCGCGACCTCCTGGCCCTCGACGTCGACGCCGAGGCGCTGCTGCCGGCTGACGACACCGGCCACGGCTTCGACAACCTCGCGGGCACCCTCGCCCTCTCGCCGGCCCTGATGGAGCGCTACCTGACCGCGGCCCGGCGCATCAGCCGACTCGCGGTCGGCGACCCGGGGATCGGGCCGGGCCTGACCTCGCGCACCTACACGGTTCCCATCGCGATGACGCAGAACGACCGCATGAGCGAGGCGCTGCCGTTCGGGTCGCGCGGCGGGCTCGCGGTGCGCCACCGCTTTCCCCTCGACGGCGAGTACGTCCTCACCGTCCGGCTGAAGCGCAGCGTCTACGAGTACATCGTCAACCTCGACGAGGCGCACGACCTCGACCTGCGGATCGACGGCCGGCGGGTGGCCCGGTTCACCGTCGGCGGCGCCGAGCCGGGGAGGCCGGCCCCGGTCAGCTTCTCGGGCACCTTCGTGGCGGCGGGGGCCTCGGAGTACCCGACCCAGGACTGGGACGACTACCGGACCGGGGCGGACGCGGGGCTCGTCGCGCGCGTGCCGGTGCGGGCCGGCGCCCGCGCGGTCGGGGTGGCGTTCGTCGACAAGTCGTGGGAGCACGAGGGGGTGCTTCAGCCCGACCTGCGGGAGTACGGCGCCACCGTCACCGAGACCACGGACACTTCGGCGCGGCCCGAGGGACCCGGGCTGGAGAGCGTCACCATCGACGGCCCCTACGCGGCGACGGGACCGGGCGAGACCGCGAGCCGGTCGCGCATCTTCGTGTGCCGACCCGACGGCGCGGATGCCGGCGGGGAGGGCTGCGCCCGGACGATTCTCGCCCGCCTCGCACGGCGCGGGTACCGCCGCCCGGTCGGAGAGGGCGACCTCGAGTCGCTCCTCGCCTTCTTCCGGGCGGGGCGGACGGCCCATCTGGAGGGCCGGGCGGCGGACTCCACGGAGGGACGGGAGACGGAGGGCTTCGAGGCGGGAATCCAGAGCGCGATCGAGCGTCTCCTGATCGATCCGGAATTCCTGTTCCGCATCGAGCGCGACCCGGCCGGCGCCGCGCCGGGCGCCCCCTACCGGCTGACGGACCTGGAGCTCGCCTCGCGGCTGTCGTTCTTCCTCTGGAGCAGCATTCCCGACGACGAGCTCCTCGACCTCGCGGAGCGGGGCCGGCTCTCCGCCCCCGGTGTCCTCGAGGGCCAAGTGCGGCGCATGCTCGCCGACGCCCGCGCGGCGGCCCTCGTCGACAACTTCGCCGGCCAGTGGCTGTCGCTGCGCAGCGTCGAGGGCATCGCGCCCGACCCCAACCTCTTTCCCGGCTTCGACGAGAACCTGCGCGAGGCGCTGCGGCGCGAGACCGAGCTGTTCTTCGAGAGCCAGCTCCGCGAGGACCGGAGCGTCGTCGAGCTGCTCTCGGCCGACTACACCTTCCTGAACGAGCGGCTGGCCCGGCACTACGGCATTTCCGGCGTCACCGGCAGCCACTACCGGCGGGTGAGCCTGACCGGCAAGGAGCCCGCCGCGACCCGGCGCCTCGGCCTCCTCGGCCACGGCAGCATCCTCGCCGTGACCTCCTACGGCAACCGCACCTCGCCCGTGCTCCGGGCGAAGTGGCTGCTCGAGAACGTCCTGGGGACGCCGCCCGCCCCGCCCCCGCCGGACATCCCGCCCCTGCCCGCCGGGGGCGAGGGCGGCGAGCCCCGCACGGTCCGCGAGCGGCTCGCGCAGCACCGGGCGAACCCCGCCTGCGCCGCCTGCCACGCGCCTATGGACCCGCTGGGCTTCGCCCTCGAGAACTTCGACGCCATCGGCCGGTGGCGGACGAGCGACGCCGGGTTCCCCGTCGACGCCTCGGCCGTGCTCGCCGACGGGCTCACCGCGTTCGACGGCCCCGGCGGGCTGCGGCGGGTGCTCCTCGACCGCTCGGAGCAGTTCGTCGAGACGGTGGCCGAGAAGCTGCTCGTCTATGCCCTCGGGCGCGGGGTCGACCACCACGACCGCCCGGTCATCCGCGCCATCGTGCGCGGGGCGGCCGAGGACGACTACCGCTGGTCGTCGCTCGTCCTGGGCATCGTCGAGAGCGCGCCGTTCCGGATGCGGAGGTCGGAGTCATGATCATCACCAGGAAGGCGATTCCCCGTCGGACGGTGCTGCGCGGGGTGGGGGCGGCGGTGGCCCTGCCCCTGCTCGACGGCATGGTGCCGGCGGCGACAGCCCTTGCCCGGACGGCGGCGCGTCCGGTCCCGCGGTTCGGCGTCGTCTACATCCCCAACGGGGTCGTCATCGACGAGTGGACCCCGGCCGGCGACGGCGCGGGGTTCGCGTTCTCGCCGATCCTGGCGTCGCTCGAGCCGTTCCGCGACCGGTTGCTGGTGCTGACCGGCCTGACCCAGAACGTGAACGGCTTGACCGCCAGGAGCGGCGCCGTGCACGGCCGGTGCGCGACGAAGTTCCTCACCGGCGCCATCCCCCGGCCGTTCGGGCAGGAGGGGAACGACTTCCTCGCCGACGTCTCCCTCGACCAGCTCGTCGCGCGCGAGATCGGCGGGGAGACGCCCATCGGCTCCCTCGAGCTGTCGCTGGAGTCGGGCGACAAGGGCGCGGGGACGTGCGACGGCGGCTACAGCTGCACCTACAGCCACACCATCTCGTGGCGGGGGCCGCGCACCCCGCTGCCGATGGAGCACAACCCGCGGGTGGTGTTCGAGCGCATGTTCGGCGACGGGGGCAGCACCGACCCCGCCGCGCGCCGGGCGCGCGCCGAGCGCCGCCGCAGCCTCCTCGACTCGGTCCGCGGCAAGGCGGCGGACCTGAGCCGCGGCCTCGGCCCGGCCGACGCGGCGCGGCTGGGCGAGTACCTCGACGCGGTGCGCGACATCGAGCGGCGCATCCAGCGGTCCGAGGCGCAGGCGGCGCGCGAGCTGCCGGCGTTCGACCAGCCGGCGGGGGTGCCCGCGGGCTTCGCGGACCACGCGCGGCTCATGTTCGACCTGCAGGTGCTCGCGTGGCAGAGCGACCTGACCCGGGTCATCACGTTCATGGTCGGCCGCGAGTTCAGCAGCCGCACCTACCCCGAGATCGGCGCCCCCGGCGGGCACCACCCGCTGTCGCACGAGGGCAGCGCGGCGAGCCGCGAGCAGCTCGTCCGCATCAACCAGCACCACGCCGAGCAGTTCGCCTACTACCTCGACCGGCTCGCCGCGACCTCCGACGGCGACGGCTCGCTGCTCGACCACGCCATCGTCTACTACGGGGCGGGCATGGCCGAGGGCGACCACCGGCCGTGGAACCTGCCCCTGGTGGTGGCCGGCGGGGGCGGGGGACGGCTCGCGGGCGGCCGGCACGTCCGGTACGCGGGCGGGGCCGGCGGCGGCCGGTCGGTCGACGGGGGCACGCCCCTCGCGAACCTGCACGTGACGGTGCTCGAAAAGCTGGGGCTGCGCGTGGACCGGCTCCACGACAGCACCGGTCGGCTGGATCTGTAGCAACCGGGAAGTGGCGATGCACTTGTTGACGCCGCCCATGAGGGCTGCCTCGGCCGATGGCCCGTGCTCGTGCGCCGCGGCGCGGGGACGCCGGCTGCCGGCTGCGTTGGCCGTGCTGCTGGCGGCGCTGTGCGTCTGGTCGGGCGTCGCTCGCACCCAGACGGTGGCCGCGCCCGGCGTGTCTGAGTTGATCACGCCGGTGCGCGACGGCGACGTGGCCGAGTTGCGCGCCCGCCTGGCCGCGCCGGTCGACGTGAACGCTCGGCAGCCGGACGGCGCGACGGCCCTGCACTGGGCGGTGCACCTCGAGGACGTGGTCGCGGCGGACCTGCTTGTCGAGGCCGGCGCCGACGCCAACGCGGCCAACGACCTCGGCGTCACGCCGCTGCTCATGGCCTGCCGGCGTGGCCACGGCGCGCTCGTGGCTCGACTGCTCGCGGCCGGCGGGGATGCGAACGCCGCCCTGCCGAGCGGGGAGACCGCGCTCATGGCGGCGGCCCGGGCGGGCAGCCTCGAGGCGGTGAACGCCCTGCTGGCGCGCGGCGCGCGGGTGAACGCGGCCGAGGCGACGCGCGGCCAGACCGCCCTGATGTGGGCGGTCGCGAACCGGCGGCCGGCCGTCACGCGGGCGCTCCTCGACCACGGCGCCGACGTAGGCGCCCGGACCTTCGCCCGGCGGCGCGTCTACAACATGGGGGGCAGCCGGTCGGCCGGGTCGGCGTCGCGGGGCATCGCCCTCGAGGAGGTGGTCGAGGGCGGCAGCACCGCGCTGCTCTTCGCGGCGCGGTCGGGCGACGTCGAGTCGGCCCGGCTGCTGCTCGCGGCCGGCGCCGACGTCGACGACACCACCGCCGACGGCAACCCCGCCCTCGTCGTCGCCGCTCACGGCGGCCACGGCTCGCTCGCGGCGCTGCTACTCCGGGCCGGGGCGGACCCGAACGCCGCCCCCCTCGGCTACACCGCGCTGCACGCGGCGGTGCTGCGCGGCACCCTGCGCGACCGCGGCGTTCCCAACGACGACCCGGGCGCCGGCCTGCCGCTCGTGCGCGCGCTGCTCGCGCACGGCGCCGACCCGGACCCGCGCCTCGCCAGGGGCACGCCCGTGCGGCGCTGGAGCCACGACTTCGCGTTCATGGACCGCTGGGTCGGCGCGACTCCCTTCTGGCTCGCGGCGCACTTTCTCGAGACGGAGATGATGCAGGTGCTCGCCGACGCCGGCGCCGACCCGCGCGCGCCGAGCCGCAACGGTACCACCCCGCTGATGGCCGCGGCCGGGTTCGGCTACAGCCGGGGCGGGGGCAGCGCGTTCATCCGCGATCGCCGCGATTTCTCGTCCTACAATCCCGTCGAGTCGGCCGCCCTCGGGTCGACCATCCCCGCCGCCGAGGAGCGGCAGGCCCTCGAGGCGGTCGCGGCGGCCCTCGTCCTGGGCGCCCGCGTCAACGTCGCCAACGACGCCGGCGACACCGCTCTCCACGCCGCCGCCTCGCACGGCATGAACGCCGTCATTGAGCTGCTCACGGACCACGGCGCCGATCTCCAGGCCGAGAACGTGCGCGGCCAGACGCCGGCCGACCTCGCCGTCTACGCCGACGGCATCGCCGGCGACCGCTACGTCCGGGAGGACACGGCGGCCCTGCTGCGCAGCCTGGAGGACGCGTCGCCCGCCCATCCCGCGGTCCCGCCCGCCCATCCCGAGGCGCGGGACCTGGTCAACCCGGTTGCAGCCACCCCGGAATCGGCCGCGGCCGGAGCCGCCGCCTACGCAGCCCACTGCGCCGCCTGCCACGGCGCCACCGGCCGGGGCGACGGCGCGCTCGCGGCGGCGACCGCGGCCTACGGGCCCCGCCCCTCGAACCTCGCCGACCAGACGTGGCGCCACGGCGGCAGCGACGGCGAGATCTTCGCCGCCATCCGCGACGGCATCGGCCCCGACTTCGCCATGGATGCCTTCGGCGACCGGCTCTCCGAGACGGACATCTGGAACTTGGTGAACTTTCTCAGGAGCCTGCGGTAGCGGCCCGTCGCGAACCCCGCACATCGCACCGAGGAATCGAGGACACGTGATGCAGGCGACGATTGCCAGCAGGGGACGGGTGACCCTGCCCAAGGCCGTTCGGGACAAGCTCGACCTCAAGCCGGGCGACAGGATCGACTTCATTCTCGAGGGTGACGGCCTGCGAGTCACGCCCGTCGCCGCGTCGGTGACGAAGCTCAAGGGCATGGTGCCGAAACCGGCGGCCCCGGTCAGCCTCCGGGAGATGCGCGCTGCCATCGAGAGGGCGGCCGCCCGGCGCTCTCTGATCCGATGATCGGTGGTCGCGGGTCGGGAGGTGAAGGGGATATACAATCCCGCTTCGGTTTCCTCTCGCGGGAAGGACGAGTGATGCGGAGCAGAACGTGGATCGGCGCGAGCGTCGTCGTTGCGGTGTGGATTGTCGGCTGGCTGGCCCCGGCGCGACCGACGGCCCAGGAGGTGGGGCCGGCGCGGGGGGCGCTGGTGGTCGTGGGCGGGGCGATGCGGGACCCCGCGATCGTCGAGCGGTTCGTTCAGCTCGCGGGCGGCCCGGCGGCGCCGATCGTGGTCATTCCGACGGCCGGCGGCGGGGAGACCTACGACCAGTTCTACCCGGGCCTTCAGGCGTTCCGCGAGGCCGGGGCCACAGACCTGACGGTGCTGCACACGACCGACCCGGTGGTGGCCGACGACCCCGCGTTCAGCGCGCCGTTGCGGCGGGCGCGCGGGGTCTGGTTCCCCGGCGGGCGGCAGTGGCGCCTCGCCGACGCTTACCTTGGTACGCGCGTGCAGGAGGAGATCGCCGGCGTGCTGGAGCGCGGCGGGGTCGTCGGCGGCTCGTCGGCCGGGGCGACCATCCTGGGCTCGTACCTCGTGCGCGGCGATACCGCCACCAACACGATCATGATGGGCGACCACGAGGAGGGCTTCGGCTTCCTCCGCGACACCGCCATCGACCAGCACCTGCTGCGGCGCAACCGGCAGTTCGACCTGATCGAGGTCATCGAGACCCACCCCCACCTGCTGGGCATCGGGATCGACGAGGACACCGCCATCGTCGTCGAGGGCGACGAGTTCGAGGTGATGGGGCAGAGCTACGTCGTCATCTACGATCACGAGCGGCTGCTCGACTCGGGGGGGCGGTTCTACTTCCTGGGGGCGGGGGACCGGTACGACCTGAGACGCCGGCAGGCCTACCGCGTGCAGCGGGTGGCGCGCCCGTTCGACCGGGTGGTCGAGCGGACCTGGCCGGCCCGCTGACGGCGGCGGGCCTCGGACGCCCTCGCCGCGCCGGCGGCAGGTGCCGCGCCTGCCCGCCGGAGCCGGTTGGTGCCGGACCCGCGGACGCGACAAGGGGTATACCATAATAGCGGTCGCGGGGCCTGTCCCCATCGGTGAACGCCCGCTGTGGCGCCGAGAGACTCGGGTTGCCGCCCCGTGCGCAAGGGCGGCGGCCTCGGACTGTCCTGGAGGTGGAAGATGACTAGCCGGTTGATCGCATGCTCGCTGACCGCGGTGGCCCTCGTGACGCTGGCGCCGGCCGGCGCCGCCGCCCAGACCGAGGCCTCGGAAGCTCCCCGGACCGCGTGGGGCGCTCCTGATCTGCAGGGCGTCTGGGACTTCCGCAGCCTGACCCCGATGGAGCGCCCGGAGGAGCTGGCGGATGACGACAGCTTCTCGCCCGAGCAGGCGGCGGAGTTCGCGGCCGAGACCATTCGGCAGCGGAGCCGCGACGCCGACACCTCGGACCGCGTGGTGCCCTACAACGATTTCTGGTTCGACGAGGGGACCTCGGTGACCACCGAGCGCACGTCGCTCATCGTCGATCCGCCCGACGGCCGCATTCCGGCCCTGACCGACGAGGCCCGGGAGCGGCAGGCGGCCCTCGCCGAGGCGCGCAGCGCCGTGTCGAGCCACGAGCCGACGCCCGGCGGCTTCGTCGAGGACCTCGGTCCCGGCGGTCTGCAGGTGCGCTGCATCCTCGGCTTCAACTCGGGCCCGCCGATGGCCCCGAGCGCCTACAACAACAACGTGCAGGTGTTCCAGACCGAGGACACCGTGGTCCTTTTCGCCGAGATGAACCACGAGGCCCGCGTCGTGCCGCTCGACGGTCGCGCCCACCTCACGGACTCGGTCCGGCAGTGGACCGGCGACTCGCGGGGCCACTGGGACGGCGACACCCTGGTCGTCGAGACCCGGAACTTCCTGCGCGAGACGAACTTCCAGCGGGGGGCGACCACCCCCGACCTGACCCTGATCGAGCGGCTCACCCGCGTGGACGCCGACACCCTGCGCTACGACGTGACGGTGGACGACCCGACGGTGTGGACGCGGCCGTGGACGTACTCGGTGCCGATGCAGTTGAACCCGTATCCGCTGTACGAGTACGCCTGCCACGAGGGCAACTACGGCCTGTACAACATCCTCGCAGGCGCCGCCGTGGCGGGGGCGGAGCAGTAGCGAGCCGCCCGGCGATTTGCCGGACACCCCGCTTGGTTGAAGCCGGACACCCCGCTTGGTTGAAGAAGCGGAACTGACCATGTTCGCTGGCGACGCCGGCGGAAGGAGTGCGTGATGACGAGTGGAACGAGCCCCCGGGAGACGACCCGCAGGGAGATGATGAAGCAGAGCCTGGCGCTGGCCGGGGCGGGGGCGCTCGGCGTGCACGGGTGGACCCTGCCGGCCTTGGCCCAGGACGAGACGCCGGTGCCGTTCACCGACGTGCCGGACGGCTTCGGCCAGCCGAACCCGGCTGCCGCCATCCGCATCTACGACGTCCGGAACATCGACGGCCCCTACACGCCGGCCGACTCGTTCTACACCATCCAGCACTTCGGCAAGCCGGTCATCGACGCCGAGGGGTTCAGCCTCGGCGTGTCCGGCCTCGTCGACCGGCCCGCGACGCTGACCCTCGACGACCTGCGGGGCATGGACAGCATCGAGATCGACGCCGGCTACGAGTGCTCGGGCAACTCGCGGCGGCTCATCCAGGGGCTGGCGAGCAACGGCCGGTGGACGGGGGTGCCGCTGCGCGCGGTGCTCGATCTGGTCGGGGTGCAGCCGGCGGCGCGCGAGGTCGTGTTCTTCGGCGCCGACAAGGGCCCCGAGACGGTCGACTTCCGCGGGACCCCCTACGAGATCGACCAGCCGTTCGCCCGCAGCCTCTCGCTCGCCGACGGAATGACCACCGGCCCGCTGCTCGCCTACGCGCTGAACGGGGCGCCCCTGACGGTCGAGCAGGGCGCGCCGTTGCGGCTCCTCGTGCCGGGCTGGTACGGCGTGACCAACGTGAAGTGGCTCTCCCACATCCGCGTGCAGTCCGAGCGGTTCCTCGGCAAGTGGCAGGCGCGGTGGTACCGCACCCTGTGGTCGGAAGAGATCGGCGGCGAGACGGTGTGGCACGAGACCGAGGTGTCGCGGCTGCGCGTCAAGTCGGTCATCGCGCGGGTGACCCGGGTCGGCGACCGCCACGAGGTGCTGGGCTTCGTGCTGCACGACGGCACGCCGCTGCGCGGCGTGCAGGTGAAGGTGGACGACGGCGCCTGGCAGGCGGCGACGCTCGACCCTTCGACCGGCGGCCAGTACTCGTGGAAGCTGTTCCGGTTCGCGTGGGACGGCGCCACCCCGGGCGAGCACACCCTGGTGTCGCGCGTCACCGACGTCGACGGCAACGTGCAGCCGACGAGCGAGGAGCTGTCGGCCATCAAGCAGACCGGCCTCGAGGACAACTCGCAGTTCCCGAGGACGGTGATGATCGGCTGAGCGTCCACGATCGAGCGCCGGCAGGGAGCCCTGTCGTTTGCACGTGCTCCCGGGCGGCTTTCCGCGGCCCGGCGCTATACTGGAGGCTCCCGGAACCCGGAGAGCGAAGAGGTGACGGCCATGCTGAAGCGAGGCATCGGTGCGGCGCTGGCGGCGGGAGTGGCGCTCGCCGCGTGGCCGGCGACCGCGGCGGGCGGACAGACCGAGGCCGGGCCGCCGTCGCGCGAGCTGTTCGACCGCTACTGCGTCACCTGCCACAACCCGCGGCTGCTGACCGCCGGGCTCGACCTTGGCGCGGTGGACCCCACCGAGACCGCGGCCCATGCGCCGGTCCTCGAGAGGGTCGTCCACAAGCTGCGCACGGGGCAGATGCCGCCCGAGGGGCGGCCGCGCCCCGACGGGGCGGAGGTCGCCGCGTTCGTGACCCGCCTCGAGCATGCCCTCGACGGCGTGGCGGCGGCCGACCCGAACCCCGGCCGGGTGGCGTCGCGGCGGCTGAACCGCGTCGAGTACGTCAACGTCGTCGACGACCTGCTGGGCCTCGAGGTCAACGGCGAGGAGCTGCTGCCGTCCGACATGGCGGGGTTCGGCTTCGACAACAACGCCGAGGTGCTGTCGATCACGCCGGGGCTGATGTCGCGCTACATCACCGCCGCGACCAAGATCAGCCGGGCCGCGGTGGGCAGCCCCGACATCCGCCCCGTCATGCAGCTCTACGAGGTGGGCTACGAGCAGCGCGACGTACGGGCCGGCGAGGACCTGCCGTTCGCGACCCACGGCGGCCTCGCGGTGCGCCACCACTTCCCGCTCGACGGCGAGTACCTGTTCGCCATCCGCCTCAAGCGCAACGAGACCATCGAGACCATCGACGGCATCGCCGAGAACGAGCACCAGATCGAGATCCGCATCGACCACGCCCTCGTCGAGCAGTTCGCCATCGGGGGCCGGTATCCCGGCCCCGACCCCGGGTCGCTCATCGCGGTGCCCGAGGACGACGTCGAGGGGCAGCGGCTGCACGAGTACCGCATGACGGCCGACCACGCCCTCGAGGTGCGGGTGCCGGTCGAGGCGGGCACCCGGCTGCTGTCGGTCGCGTTCACCGACTCGGCCCCGTCCCCGCATCCTCCCGGGCTGATGCCGGGCATCCACCAGGTGTTCGTCTCCGGGCCGTTCGACGGCGCGGTGCCCGATGACACCCCCAGCCGCCGGCGGATCTTCACGTGCTACCCGGAAGGCGTGGCGGACGAGGAGCCCTGCGCGCGCGCGATCATCGGCCGTCTCGCGCGCCGGGCCTACCGCCGGCCCGTCGAGCCCGAGGACGTCGAGCCCCTGCTGGGCCTCTACCGCGAGGGCCGGCGCGAGCGCGATTTCGACGCGGGAATAGAGCGGGCCCTCGAGGGCCTGCTGTCGATGCCGCAGTTCCTGATGCGGGTCGAGCGGCAGCCCGTCGACACCCCGGCCGGCGCGATTTACCGGCTGAGCGACCTCGAGCTGGCGACGCGGCTCTCGTTCTTCCTGTGGAAGAGCGTCCCGGACGACGAGCTGCTCGACCTCGCCGAGCGGGACGCCCTGAGCGAGCCCGACACGCTGGCCGCGCAGGTGCGCCGGATGCTCGCCGACCGGCGGGCCGAGCGGTTCATGGACGACTTCGCGGGCCAGTGGCTGCAGATGCGCAACATCTTCTCGCAGGACCCCGACGGCGCCCTCTTCGCCGGGTTCGACGACTCGCTGCGCAAGGCGATGGTCCGCGAGACGCAGCTCTTCTTCCGGAGCCAGGTGCGGGCCGACCGCCCCCTGCCGGACCTGCTGCGGGCCGACTACACGTTCCTCAACGAGCAGCTCGCGCGCCACTACGGCGTGGACGACCTCTACGGCACCCACTTCCGGCGCCACGAGTGGGAGGACGACCGCCGGCACGGGCTGCTCGGGCACGGAAGCCTGCTGACCGTCACCTCCTACGCGAACCGGACGTCGGTGGTGCTGCGGGGCCTGTGGGTGCTCGAGACGCTGCTCGGCGCGCCCCCGCCGCCCCCGCCGCCCAACGTGCCGCCGCTGCCCGAGAGCGACCGCGCCCGGCCGACGTCGCTGCGCGAGCGCATGGAGCAGCACCGCGCCAGCCCCGTCTGCTCGAGCTGCCACGCCCGCATGGACCCGCTGGGCTTCGCGATGGAGCACTTCGACGCGGTCGGACGCTGGCGCGACAGCGACGGCGGGGCCGCGATCAACGCGACCATCGAGTGGAACGGCGCCACCGTCGACAGCCCCCGCGCGTTCCGCGAGGGGCTGCTCGCGACGGGGCACGACTTCGTGCACACGGTGGTGGAGAAGATGATGATCTACGCCCTGGGCCGCGGCCTCGACTACTACGACGCCCCGACCCTGCGGCGGATCGTGCGGGACCTGGAGCACGACGACTACCGCTGGTCGTCGCTGGTCCTCGGCGTCGTCTCGAGCGACCAGTTCCTCATGCGGCGCGCGCCCGAGGCGGAGGTCCTGGTCGACGCCCAGCCGTAGAGCTTTCGGTACCTCTGGAGAATGGCCATGTTCATCACTCGCACGCATCTGCCCCGCCGTACCGTGCTGCGCGGCCTCGGCGCCACCGTGGCGCTGCCGCTGCTCGACGCCATGGTCCCGGCCGCGACCGCGCAGAGCCGGACCGCCGCCGCGCCCATCAAGCGCTTCGGCGTGTTCTACGTCCCCAACGGGATGTCGATGCCCTACTGGTACCCGCGGCACGCGCCGGGCAAGCTCGACAGCCTGCCGCCGACGCTGCGCTCGCTCGAGCCGTTCCGCGACCGCGTGACGATCTGCGGCGGCCTCGACGACGAGCCGGCCAACCTCGTCAGGGGCGGCGGCGACCACGCCCGGTCCGCCGGCACCTTCCTGACCTGCGTGCCCTACAAGATGACGAACGGGGCCGACGTCTCGAACGCGGTCTCGGTGGACCAGATCGCGGCCCGCGAGCTGCAGAACGAGACCCAGCTCGCGTCGCTCGAGCTCGGCATCGAGTCGAACGCGATGGTCGGCAACTGCGACGGCGGCGCGAGTTGCGCCTACACCAACACCATCGCGTGGCGGACGCCGACCACCCCGCTGCCCATCGAGAACGACCCGCGGGCGGTGTTCGAGCGGCTGTTCGGCACCAGCGGCAGCACCGACCCCGAGGCGCGGCGGGCCCGCATGCGGCGCGACCGGAGCATCCTCGACCTCGTCAACGACGAGCTGCGCGGGCTCGGAACGGTCCTGGGGCCGGGCGACCAGGCCAGGCTCGACGAGTACGTCGAGGCGGTCCGCGACATCGAGCGTCGCATCACGATGGCCGAGGAGCAGAGCGCCCGCGAGCTGCCGGTGGTCGACCAGCCCGTCGGGGTGCCGAGCGACTACGCCGAGCACGCCAAGCTCATGATGGACCTGCTGGCCCTCGCCTACCAGACGGACCTCACCCGCATCAGCACGTTCATGCTCGCACGCGAGGTGAGCGGCCGCGCCTATCCCGAGATAGGGGTGCCCGACTCGCACCACCCGCTCTCGCATCACCAGGACGAGCCGGCCAAGCTGAACCGGCTGCACCTCATCAACGAGTACCACTTCCAGCAGTTCGCGTATCTCGTGGCCAAGCTCGACGCCATCCCCGAGGGCGACGGCTCGATGCTCGACTCGACGCTGTTCCTCTACGGCACCGGCATCAGCGACAGCAACACGCACTTCCACGACGATCTGCCCGTGGCCCTCGTCGGGGGGCAGAACGCCGGCATCACCGGGGGCCGCTACGTCCGCTATCCCCAGGACACGCCGCTCGCCAACCTGCACGTCACGATTCTCGAGTGGCTGGGCACGCCGGTCGAGGCGTTCGGCGACAGCAACGGCAAGCTCGGCCGGTTGACGGCGTAGGGGGGGGCGGGCCCTGGAACGGCGCGACGTTCCCAGGGCTCGGTCGGCAATCGGAGCCGTCGGGCGGCGGCCGTCGGGCGAGGAGTCGTCGCCCGCACGACGGGGAGAACCTCTCCAGGATTGGGCGAGCGGGGGCGGAGCGGCGGGGTGCCTGCTGCTCCCCCCCCTTGCCCGGAATCACGACATGCCGCATCTACAGTCACCGGCAGCCCGTGCCGCGGCCTCCCGTCCCACCGGTCGTCGATTGCGACGGCGCGTCCACCGAGGGTTTCCGAGACCCGCCCTCGTTGCGGCCGCGGCCGCCCTGGCCGCGGCCGTCCTGCTCCTCCCGGCGGCGTCGTCCGGCCAGCAGGGCCCCTACCCCATCTTCACCGAGGCGCATCTCGACGCCACCATGACCACGCTCGGCCCCAACGTGGCCGGCGTGCGCGCCGCGCTCGCCGCGGGCGACTACTCCACCGCCAAGGAGCGGGCCATCCGGTCCCGCGAGCAGCTCGCCACGACCATCACGTTCTGGCGCGACCGCGACCGGGACGACGCCGTGGGCTGGCTGCGGACGGCCCTCGACCGGCTCGACGCCCTCGACACCGCGCTCTCCGTCGAGTCGGTGGACGCGCCGGCGGTCGTGGCGATGGGAGACGAGATCGCCGAAGCCTGCAACGCCTGCCACGCGGTGTACCGCGAGCTCGACGGCGACGGCGGCTACCGGGTGAACACCAGCGTACTCCCCTGAGCTGCGGTGTGGCCGCCGCTGACGGGTCGACTCCTGCACCGACGCGGATTGTCGCCAACGCGGGTTGCCGTTTCGAGAGCCCCGGATTCAAGGACGGCCGTCCATCCGGGCCGGGCCGGCGGCATCCCGCTGGAACGCCTCTTGCTTCAGCAGTGCGGTGATACGATGGCGTGACAGAGTTCGGGAGGGTTGGAGATGAAGGTGTTCGCGGCCGAGACGTTCAAGGCTCACATGACGGCCGATGCCGATCCGGTGGCCGCTCTCGAGGCGGCGGAAGAGCTGGGCGAAACCCACGTCACGTTGCGGGTCTACATGAGGTTGGTCGGTTGGTTGGTCATAGCGATGGTCGCCGGGTTCGGTGCGGTCGCTGCGATTCTCTGGAGGGTCCTGGAGAATCTGGCGGAAGTGACGGCAGTGCTCCGGGCCATCGACTGACCTGGCGAGGCTCCTCTGCCCATCCAGCCGCAGGAGCGAAATGCTGAGGTTCCTTGTCGCGGTGGTCGTGGTCCTCGCCGTCCTGGCGGCGGGCGCGTTGATCGTTGCAGCGCTCGCATCGCGGGTGGCGCCGCTGGCGGCCAGGCTCGAAGCCCGGTGGGCCCGCCGCTCCGGGGCGGCCGGGAGCGCCCGGGGCAACGCCGCCATGCTCGCCGCGATGCCAGGGGACGAACCTTCGGCCGACGGCGATCCCTCCGCTGACGAAAGCGCCGCCGGCGCCGGTGGTTTCGCTGCCGGCGGTGGTTTCGGAGACGGCGGTGCGGGCGCCGTGGATGGCGGAGACGGCGGCGGTTGACGGGTACTACCGGGCGTTCGGGATGATCCCGAGCTGCAGGTCACCTTCCGCAAGTGGGGCTACCGTTGATCCCGGGTACGGGGGCCGCGCGGTCCGCGACCAATCGACGGTTGCGCGAACACGGAAGCCGTCTCACGCTCGCTCGCGCTCGGCTTGCGCCCCATCTGCCGCCACGAGCCCCGGTGGGCTGACGGCCGCCCGTTCTTCACCGTCATCGTCGGTCAGTCCGGCCGGGTCATCCGCACCCGGCCGCGCCCCGACGCCGAACATGCCGGGACGGACCACGTTGCGCCGCATGGCGTGACGGCACCCCTTCGGCGTCCCCGACGGGCGCATCCTGGGCCTCCGCAGGGCGGCTACCCGACCCGAACCGAACAACGGGGCATCTGCGACGCGCCCCGCGTCGACTCGCATCCGGGCGGCGTCCGCAAGACGATCATCCGAGGCTCCCTGTCACGACCCTGGGCACCCCTGGAGTGCCACTCCGTCGGTTTCCCGTCAGCGTAGGTCATGTGATAATTCGGTGAGAGGACTGCTGTAATCCGGTCTATTCATCACCCTGTTGTCACGTGAAACCTGCAACGACTCCCGCCGATCCTGCGCCTTGGAGACCGAGGCCCCGTCTTCCGTGACCTGTCGGTGGCGGCGCGGCGAGGAGGCGTCGACGGCAGGACTCCCCGGGAGACGCCTGTCGTCGCCGGCGCGGCTCTGCCCACATCCGGAAGGTGATCGAGGGGGCGACGAGCGCCCAGCCCGGACCGGTGCGCCGCGCCCCCTTCCGCAGGAGGGTCCGTGAACTCACGCGTGCTGGTCGTGGACGATCAGGAGCAGATCCACGACGACTTCCGCGAGATGCTGCTGCCGCGGCGCACGACGGCGGCGTCCGACGACCTGGTGGCGGCCTTCATGGACCCGCCGAGCCGCCCGTCCAGGGCATGGTTGCCGCCGCTCGATCTGCGGCACGCGCGGACGGGGGAGGAAGGCTGCGCCGCCGTCAGGCAGGCGCACGAGCGCAACGAGCCCATCGCCGTCGCCTTCGTCGACGTACGCATGCCGCCGGGCATCGACGGGGTCGAGGCGGTGCGCCGCATGCGGGGCGTCGACCGCGACCTCGAGGTCGTCATCATGACGGCCTACTCCGACAAGCCGCTCTCCGCCATCATCGGCGACGTGGACCTGCTGCACAAGCTCCTGTACATCCGCAAGCCCTTCGCGCGCGAGGAAGTCCAGCAGATCAGCCTGTCGCTGGTGAAGAAGTGGAACCTCGAGCGTCAGCTCGCCGAGGGGCGCCGCCAGCTCACCGACTCTCACCGGCGCCTCGAGGCCGTGCTCGACGCGACCGGCGACGCCATCGCGATGTACGACCGGACCGAACGGCTGGTCTTCGCCAACCGATGGTACGAGGCGCTGCTGGACCTGCCCCCCGACGAGCTGCGCGAGCTGTCGCTGAGCGCCGCCGCGGGGCGGTTCCGGGAATGCTCGCCGGAGTTCCGGGTGCCGAATCGGCTCACGTCGGCGGGCTCGAGCGCGCGCTCGCGCGTGGTGGAGCCGCACCCGCCCCGTACCGGGGCGCCGGGCGCGGCGCTGTTCCACCAGTTCACGCAGCCCGTGTCCGACGGCGGCGGCGAGCGGATGGGCGATCTGGTCGTCTACCGGGACGTGTCGGGAGAGCTCGAGATCGAGCGGATGAGGGCCGAGGTCGGCCGGCTGCGGTCGGAGCTCGAGACGACCTACGCCTTCGACGGGATCATCGGGTCGAGCCCGGGGATGCGCAGGGTGAGCGAGCTCATGCGGCGGGTCGTCGACAGCGACGTCAGCGTGCTCGTGACGGGCGAGAGCGGCACCGGCAAGGAGCTCGTCGCCCGGGCCCTGCACTTCAACGGGCCGCGCAGCAAGGGTCCGTTCGTCGCCGTCAACTGCGCCTCGGTGCCCGAGACCCTCATCGAGACCGAGATGTTCGGGCACGAGCGGGGCGCGTTCTCCGGCGCGACGGCGCAACGCTTGGGGTGCTTCGAGCAGGCCGACGGCGGCACGCTGCTGCTCGACGAGATCGGCGACATGCCCCTCGTCCTGCAGGCCAAGCTGCTGCGGGTGCTGCAGGAGCGCGAGATCCGGCGGGTGGGCGGCAGGACCACCATCCCCGTCGATGTCCGCGTGGTCGCGTCGACGCACCGCGACCTGGAAGCCGCCATGCGCGAAGGCGCGTTCCGCGAGGACCTGTTCTATCGCCTCGCGGTGTTCCCCGTCGAGGTGCCGCCGCTGCGGATGCGGCGGGAGGACATCCCGCTGCTGGCCGAGCACTTCCGCAAGAAGCACGCCGATCGGCTCGGCGTCTCGGTGCGCGCCATCTCCGCCGCCGCCATCGCCCTGCTGGCGCGGCACGACTGGCCCGGCAACGTGCGCGAGCTCGAGAACGTCATCTGCCGCAGCCTCGTGATGGAGACGTCCGACGTGCTCCAGGCGGCCACGCTTCCGCCCGAGCTGGGGCCGCCCGCCGCCACGCCTGGAGCGCCGGCCGCGCCCCCGACCGCGGGGACCCTGGCCGACCTGGAGCGGCAGGCGATTGCCGAGGCCGTCCAGCAGTCGGGCAACAACCTGACCCGCGCCGCCAGCGCCCTCGGCATCGACCGGACCACCCTGCACCGGAAGCTGAAGAAGCACGGCCTCCGCGACGCCCGGGCCTGACTGCCCGGCCCTGGCAAACGGCGGCCTGACCCCGTCCACCGGCGGGCCGCGCTCGGGCCACGCCACGGCGGCACACTCCCGGCGCTGGCCGGAGGCGCCGTGAATCGCGGTACGTGTCAGCCGCAGACACGTCGACACGCTTTCCGGCGACACCCGCGCCGGGCCGGCGGCGCTGCAAATCGCGGCACCCGCCGCAAATCGCCACAATCGGCGGCGCCCGGGACGCAAGTGCTTGTTCTGGAGCAACTTGAGCGAGCCCGGTGCACTGTCGGGCAGTCGGACCGTCGCAGATTGCGCCGGTCGCGGCGGCCACGCAGCATTCGCCCCAGTGAGAGGCAAATACCTGAAAAACAGTCAGTTAAGCTGAAGTTTCAGCGCCCGATTTTCTCTAACTTATAGCAACTAAAGGAGTCTTGGGATTATCGGCGTGGTTTATCGGACCATTTGTAGCCATGTGAATGGCTCATTTTGCCCCGTGTTTTCCTTGATATATAGGGTGATATCGGTATAATGAGTAACCATGTATATCGAGAGCGTCCGCAATCGCTCCTCGCCACCCGCCGTCCTCCTCCGGGAGTCCTACCGCCAAGACGGGCGCGTCAAGAAGCGCACCCTCGCCAACCTCTCCAAGCTCCCAGACGCTGCCATCGAGGCGGTGCGACGCGTCCTCCACGGCGAGCATCTCGTCAATCCGGAAGACGCCTTCACCTGCCTTCGCAGCCTCCCCCACGGCCACATCGCCGCCGTCCTCGGCACCCTCAAGCAGCTGCGACTCCACACCTGCATCGCTCGCCAAGCGAGCCGCGTCCGTGACCTCGTCGTCGCCCTCATCGTCGCCCGCGTTGTCGACGCGAAGTCGAAGCTCGCTACCGCCCGCGCCCTCGCCCCCGAGACCGCCGTCTCCACCTTGGGCAGGGTGCTCGAACTCGGCGACGTCGACCAGCATGAGCTCTACGCCGCGATGGACTGGCTCGTCGAGCGGCAGGCGGCCATCGAGCAACGACTCGCGAAACAGCACCTGCGGGAACACACCCTGGTGCTCTACGACTTGACCTCCAGCTACGTGGAGGGAACCCGCTGCCCGTTGGCGCAGCGCGGCTACAGCCGCGACGGCAAGAAGTCCACGCTGCAGATCGTCTTCGGCCTGCTGTGCTCAGCCGACGGCTGCCCCGTCGCGGTCGAGGTCTTCGAGGGCTCGACGAGCGACCCCAAGACGGTGGCCAGCCAGGTGGAGAAGCTCCGGGAACGGTTCGGCTTGCAGCACGTCGTGCTGGTCGGCGACCGCGGCATGCTGACCGCGGCGCGCATCCGCGAGGACCTGCAGGGGGTCGACCGGCTGCGCTGGATCACCTCCCTGCGCGCACCCGTCATCCGGAAGCTCGTCGACGCCGGCACGGTGACGCCGTCGTTGTTCGACGAGCGGGACCTGGCCGAGGTCACCAGCGACGAGTTCCCCGGCGAGCGGCTGATCGTGTGCCGCAATCCCCTGCTCGCCGCCGAACGGCAGCGCAAGCGGCAAGAGCTGCTGGCCGCGACCGAGAAGGACCTCGCGCCCATCGCGGCCGCGACCCGGCGCAAGAACCGGCCGTTGCGGGGCGAGGCCGCCATCGGCGTGCGCGTCGGCAAAGTCATCAACCGGCACAAGATGGCGAAGCACTTCCTCATCACCATCACCGACGAGTCCTTCACCTTTCAACGCAACGCCGAGAAGATCGCAGCGGAGGAGCAGCTCGACGGAATCTACATCGTCCGGTCCAACGTCGAGCCCGAGCAGTTCGACGCGGCCCAGACCGTCCGCGCTTACAAGGACCTGTCGAAGGTGGAGCGGGCGTTTCGCTATCTCAAGTCGGTGGACCTGCAGGTGCGACCGCTCCACCACCGGCGCGAGGACCGGGTGCGCGCCCACGTGCTGCTGTGCATGCTGGCCTACTACGTCGAGTGGCACATGCGCCGCGCCCTGGCCCCGATGCTGTTCGACGACCACGACCCGGCCGCCGCCGAACGGCAGCGCGCTTCGGTGGTCGCTCCTGCGCGACGCTCGCCGGCGGCGCGGGCCAAGGCCGGCCGCAAACGCACCGACGACGCGCTGCCCGTGCACAGCTTCCGGACCCTGCTCGCCGACCTCGGCACGCTGACCGCCAACACCATGCAGGTGGGCGAGGGTGACAGCACCTTCACCCTGCACACCGAACCGACGCCGGTGCAGCAGCGCTGCTTCGAGCTACTGGGGGTGACACCGCGAGTGTAGCCAGTATCGACGCCCCATGAAACAGCGTAACTGACTCAATCAAAGGGACTTTTGCGCGATCCGCTCTGAAACTTCGGGTTAAGGCAAGTCTGCCGAAAGTGGACCGGTTCTTGCCGAACAAGAGGCTCGCTTGGCGCCACGGCGGGATCGCCGGACTTGGTACCCCCGCTGCGTGGTCGCGAAGGAGCAACCATGCTGAAGCTGACTGAACTCGGCCTGACGACGTACCCCAGCCAGCCCGTCGGACCCCTCTCGGGGAGACGTTCGCTGGATGTCTTGCCCGTGGGGCGCCCCTCGTCCCCCCGCGACCGACGACCCGGCACCGCGAGCAGTCGACGGTGCCTGTCCCTCGCCGTCGCCGCCGCAGTGGTGAACGTGGCGTTCGGGGTCGGGCCGGTGATGGCGCAGCCGCCGACCCTCTCGGTCGCCGACGCATCGGCCACCGAGGGCGACGAGATCACGTTCACGTTTGTGCTCGACAAGGCGGTGTCGGGTGGTTTGACGGTGTGGGCGACAATCACGCCGGGCACCACCACCAAGTCCGACCACGGCGACTTCCCAGCGGGGGGGATCTACTTCGGCAGCGCCGGCCAGACTACCCTCACGGTGGCGACGACCGAAGATGCCATAGCCGAGGCAGACGAGACGTTCACCGTCAGCCTGAGAACGGAGTCCACGGAGACAGTCACGGCCCCGGATACGGTAACAGGGACGATCTTCGACGACGACACCGCGGCGGTAACGATGGGCGCCGCCGTTGCCGACGAGGGCGACAAGATGACGTTCACCCTGAAGCTGGACAACGCGGTGGAGGGCGGCTTCACCGTGACGCCGAGCTTTACTGACGGCACGGCGACGAAGGGCACGGACTACACCGAGAACACGGCGGGGATCGGCTTCACCGGGAACGCCCGCGAGACCAAGACCTTCACGGTGGCGACGACGGAAGATGCCATAGTCGAGGCAGACGAGACGTTCACCGTCAGCCTGGGGGTGTCGGGGACATCAGCGACTGTGACGGCGAGCGACACGGCGACCGGAACGATCCGCAACGACGACCACCCGACCCTGACCATCGCCGACGCCTCGGCCAGCGAGGGGGACGGGATGACGTTCACGGTGACGCTCGACAAGGCGGTGCCGGGCGGGTTCACGGTGGACCCGAGCTTCACCGACGTCACCGCCACCGAGGGCACCGACTACACCGCGAACACGGCACAGCTCGACTTCTCGGGCGCGGCGGGCGAGCAGGAGACGTTTACGGTAACCACCACCGAGGACGCGGTGGTGGAGGCCGGCGAGACCTTCACCGTCGGCCTGACCAGCGTCGACGGAGCGTCGGTGACCGTGCGGGCGGACGATACGGCCACCGGCACGATCACCAACGACGACAGCGCGACGGTGCGGCTCGTCATCCCGGCCGGCGGAGAGGGCGATCCAGGTCACGTGCAGGCCGGCGTGCTGCACTCCCCGGTTTCCCCGACCGCGGTCCTGGACAAGGCGGTGCAGGGAGGCGGTACAGTGCACGCAGGTGTCACCGGTGGCACCGCCACCGATGGCACGGACTATGTGGACGAGGTGGTGTGGTTCTCCTTCGACGGGGTGGCCGGCGAACAGGTCACGCTATTGGACGACTGGCTGTGGATACTCCAGGACGATGTGGCTGAAGGGAACGAGACCGTCGAAATCACGATGGTCGAGGGAACCCAGAACTTCCCCGACGGTGTGACGCTCGCCAGCCCCGCCATCCTCACGATCAGCGACGACGATACGTCGGCCGTGACCGTCGCCGACGTGTCGGCCCCCGAGGGCGATGCGATGACGTTCACGGTGACGCTCGGCAAGGCGGTGCAGGGCGGTCTGACGGTGACGCCGAGCTTCACCGACGGCACCGCCACCGAGGGCGCCGACTACGACGAGAACACGGTGGGGATCAGCTTCGCCGGCACCGCCGGCGAGACGCAGCCCTTCACGGTGGCGACGACGGAGGACAGCGTCGATGAATCGGACGAGACCTTCACCGTCGCCCTGAGCGTGTCGGGAACCTCGGCGACGGTGACGGCGACCGGCACCGCGACGGGAACGATCACCGACGACGACCAGGTGCCGCCGGCGGTGACCATCGACGACGCCTCGGCCGACGAGGGCGACGGGATCGAGTTCACGGTGACGCTGGACAAGGCGACATCGGGCCCCTTCTCCGTGACCCCGAGCCATACCGACGGCACGGCGATCCAGGGCAAGGGGGGCCGCTTCGACTACGCCGCGAACACGACAGCGCTCCGCTTCATCGGCACCGCGGGCGAGACGAAGACCTTCACGGTGGCGACAAATGAGAATTGGCAAGTCGAGCCGGACGAGACGTTCACGGTGAACCTGGCCGTGTCGGGGACGTCGGAGACGATCACGGCCACCGACACGGCCACGGGGTCGGTCCGCAATGACGACACCGCAGTGCCCCTGACCATCGAGGACGCGTCGGCCGACGAGGGCGACGAGATGGTGTTCAAGGTGACGTTGGAGAAGGCCAGCCCTTCCGCTACGCCTTTGAGCGTAGGGTTTTTTCTCACCGGCGACACTGCGACGTATTATCAGGACTTCCGCCATCCCCTGACCCGCCTCGAGTTCAAGGGCACCGAGCGCCAGACGCTCACCTGGGCGGTGCGGACGATTGAAGACGACGACTATGAGCCGGACGAGACGTTCACGGTGGAGGCGGAGACCGGGGGCTACAACGCGACGGTCACGGCCAACACGGCGACCGGCACGATCGTCAACGACGACCCCGCGCCGGCACTGACCATCGACGACGCGTCGGCCACCGAGGGCGACGGGATCACGTTCACGGTGACGCTCGACAAGGCGGTGGCGGACGGCCTGACGGTGACGCCCCGCTTCACCGACGGCACCGCCACGAAGGGCGCCGACTACACCGAGAACACCGCGGCGTTGCGCTTCGCCGGCACCGCCGGCGAGACGAGGTCCTTCACCGTGGCGACGACCGAGGACGGCGACGTCGAGACCGACGAGACGTTCACCGTCACCCTGGCGGTCTCCGGGACCTCGGCGGCCGTCACCGCGACCGATTCCGCCACGGGCACCATCACCAACGACGACACGAGGCACATCGCGGCGGCGGCGGTGACGCTGGCCGACGCGCGGGCCGACGAGGGCGACTCGATGACGTTCACGGTGACCCTCGACAGGGCGGTGTCGGGCGGTCTGACGGTGACGCCCCGCTTCACCGACGGCACCGCCACCGAGGGCGCCGACTACACCGGGAACACCGCGGCGCTGCGCTTCGCCGGCACCGCCGGCGAGACGAGGTCCTTCACGGTGGCGACGACCGAGGACAGCGACGTCGAGCCCGACGAGACGTTCACCGTCACCCTCGCGGTCTCCGGGACCTCGGCGACGGTCACCGCGACCGATTCCGCCACGGGCACCATCACCAACGACGACCGCCGAGACACGAGCGGCGTCGCAGCGTCGGTTGACGGTGGCCGACGCGCGGGCCGCCGAGGGCGAGTCGATGACGTTCGAGGTGAGGCTGAGCCGGGTGGTGGCCGGCGGGTTGACGGTGACGCCCCGCTTCACCGACGGCACCGCCACCGGGGGCGTCGACTACACCGGGAGCACGAGGGGGCTCGCCTTCGCGGGGAACGCCGGCGAGACGAAGCGGTTCACGGTGGCGACGACGGAGGACACCGACGAGGAGCCGGACGAGACGTTCACGGTGAGCCTGACCGTCTCGGGGACCTCGGCGACGGTGGCGGCCACCGACACGGCGACGGGGACGATCGTCGACGACGACGCGGCGCCGGGGACGGTCGCCGACGGCCAGGCGGCGCTGACGGTCGCCGACGCCTCGGCCGCCGAGGGCGACGGGATCACGTTCACCGTCAGGTTGGACGACGCGGTGTCGGGGGGCCTGACGGTGACGCCGGGCTTCGTCGACGGCACGGCGACGCGGGGCGCGGACTACGCCGCGAGCGCGGCCGCGCTCGCCTTCGCGGGCACGGCCGGCGAGACGCGGACGTTCACGGTGGCGACGGCCGACGATGCCGTCGTCGAGCCGGACGAGACGTTCACGGTGCACCTGACCGTCTCGGGGACCTCGGCGACGGTGACGGCCACCGACACGGCGACGGGGACGATCGTCGACGACGACGCCGCGCCGGCGGTGGATCTGTCCGTGAGCCCGTCGAGCGTGAGCGAAGGGGACGGGTCGACGACGGTCACGGTGACGGCGTCGTTCTCGACGGACCGGACGTTCGCCGAGGACCGGACGGTGAGGGTCTCCGTCGGCGGCGGCACCGCGACCTCGGGCACGGACTACGCGGCGGTTTCGGACTTCGACATCACCATCGCCGGGGGCGCGGGCAGCGGGACGGGGACCTTCACGCTGACGCCGACCGGCGACGGCGTGGTCGAGGGCGACGAGACCATCGAGGTCGCCGGCAGCGCGGGGGACCTGACGGTGACCGGGGCGGCGTTGACGCTGACCGACTCGACGCCGACGCTGGGGGTGGGCGCGGCCCGCGCCGTCGAGGGCGAGACGATGGTGTTCACGGTGACCCTGCAACCGGCCGGCCCGCGGGCGGTGACGGTGCAGTATGCGACCGTCGACGGGACGGCCACGGCCGGCGCCGACTACACGTCGACCTCCGGGCGGCTGGTGTTTCCGGCGGGCGAGACCGAGCGACGGGTCAGCGTGCCGATCGCGGACGACGCCGAGGTCGAAGCCAACGAGACGTTCGCGCTCACGGTGCAGCTGGCGGATGCGGAGGGGTCGTCGGCGTCGGCGACGGGCACCATCCTGGAGAACGACGTGCTCACGATCTCGGTCACCGCGCCCGACGTGCAGGAGGCCGAAGGGACGGCGACGTTCAGGGGGGCGCTCTCGTCTGCGAGTCCGTACCGGATAGTCGTGCGGTACGCGACGTCGGACGGGACGGCGACGGCGGGCGAGGACTACGTCGAGACGACCGGCGAGCTGGTGTTCGCGCCGGGCGAGACGGAGCAGGCGGTCGTGGTGCAGGTGATGGACGACGATCTGGTCGAGGGCACGGAGACGCTGCTGCTGTCGATGACGGTCGTGCCGCTCGGGCCGCGCGCATTCGGCTCATCGGGGGCCGGGGCCCCGCCGCTGCGCCTGGCCGGGTCGGGGGCGGCCGATCAGGCGAGCCCCACCGCGCTTCAGGTGACGGGGACGATTCGCGACGACGAGCTGGCCCGGACGCGGAGTGAGGGCACGCGCCCCACGCTGCATCTGCTGGCGCGGTCGATAGCGTCGGAGGCGGTGGCGGCGATCGGGGAGCGCTTTGCCGCGACCGGCGGCGGCGGCGACGCGCCGCGGGCGGGACTGGGTTCGGCGCCGGCGCCTTCGGGCCTGGGCGGGGCCCCGGCCGGCATCGCCGTGGCGTATCCGGCGGCGTCGGTGTCGGGCGCGGCGGGGGCCGGCGCTTCGGGCGGCGCCGGCGCTTCGGCGGGGCCCGGCCAGGGCGCGATGACGTTGCAGCGGCCGTCGGACGAGCCGTTCGCGGATCTGGGTTGGCTGGACAACGCCTACTTCTCGACGCCGGTGGGCGAGGCGGGCGAGTCCGGGGGCTGGCAGGTCTGGGGCCGCGCGGGGACGGTTCGGAGCCGGCTGCGGTCCCGGACCGGGGGTCAGGCGCGCGGCGACGTGTTCTCGACCCACGTGGGGGTGGACACGCGGCTGGGCGGCTCGGCGTTGGTGGGCGCGTCGGTGTCGCACACGGTGGGCCTGCTCGGCTACACGGCCCCGAGCTCGCTGGCCGCGGGCGCGTCGCCGGGCGAGGGCGACGGGAGCGTGACGAGCGTGCAGCCGTATGCGCACTGGGCGCCTCGCGACGGCCTGACGTTCTGGGGCATGGGGGGCGGCGGCCGGGGGTCGCTGACCCTGGCCGACTCGGCCGGGACGGTGGAGACCCCGCTGGGGTTCCGGCTGTTCGCGGGCGGGGCTCGGCAGGCGCTGACGGACGGCCTGGCGCTGAAGGCCGATGCCTTCCACGCGACGCTGCGCTCGGCGGAGCGTGCGGACCTGGCGGCGGCGACGGGGACGGCGATACGGGGCCGGATGCTGGCCGAGGGGCAGACGGACTGGTCGCTGTCGGACTCGTCGAGCCTGAATCCCCGTCTCGAGGCCGGCGTGCGCTGGGACGGCGGCACCGACGTCGAGGGCATGGGGGCGGAGATGGGGGCGGGCGTGGCGTTCGTGAACCGGCGCCTGAACCTGGGCCTGGAGACGCAGGGACGTTATCTGGTGGCGCATCAGGCGGACGGCTTCGAGGAGTGGGGCGCGGGCCTGTCGGTGCGTGTCGGCCCGGGCATCGACCGGCCGGGTCCGTGGCTGGCGCTGGCCCCGGAATGGGGGGCGCCGGACAGCCGGGTGAACGCGCTGTGGGACCCGGGGGCGTCGGCGGAGCTGCATCGCGGCGCGGGCGGCTCGCCGGGGGCGGGGCCGGACCGCATCGCGGCGTCGGCGGGGTACCGGGTGGGCGACGCGGGCGGGGTGGCGGTCGAGGCGCTGCACGAGACGCGGCCGGGCGACGACGGGGGCGTGGCGGTGCGGGTGACGGGGAACCTGAGCTGGGGCGGCGGCGACGGCGGGCCGCGAGCGGGAGTCGGCGCGCCGCGCGCCGAGCGGGAGGCGCGGGTCCGGCGCGGGGCGGTCGCGGTGGCCGCGTTCGAGAACGTCTCGGGGGCGCCGGCCGACCAGTGGATCGGGGCCGGGGTGACGGAGACGCTGACGAGCGCCCTCGGGCGGGTCGACGCGCTCTCGGTGGTGGGTGACGGAGAGGCGGGCGAGGCGCCTCCGGCGTGGCGGGTGGCCGGCGAGTACCGGCGTTGGGGCGATCGGGTGCGGATAGACGCGCGGGTGGTCGACATGCGCACGGGCGCCGTCGCCACGCGGTCGCGGGAGGAGGGCGCCACGGCCCAGCTCTTCGAGCTGCTGGACCGCCTGACGGTGGACCTGGCGGGCGAGCTGGAGGGCCTGAGCGCGGACGGCGGGGCCGGCGGCCGCGAACCGGCGCCGCGGGAGCTTCCCGGACGGCGCCGCGACGTGAGAGGATCGGAGGGCGGCGGCGCCGCCGAGACGCGGTGGGCTCTCGGGGGCGGCCGCGCCGCCGGCATCGCGGCGGCGGGTCCATCCACGGCGGTCCGGCTCGACCCGGTGGACGCGACGCGTCCATCGTCGCCGCAGTCCTCCGGGCGAGGTCCGGCGGTCGGCCGCGACCCGGGCATGGTTCAGTCGGACACGGGCATGGCGCAGGCGCGGTCGTCGACGCCGGGCGGGCTCGACGAGTCGCGTCCATGGTCGCCGCGGTCTTCCGGGCGAGGTCCGGCGGTCGGCAGCGACGCGGGCATGGCGCGGTCGTCGACGCCGGGCGGGCTCGACGAGTCGCGTCCATGGTCGCCGCGGTTCTCCGGGCAGGGTCCGGCGGTCGGCAGCGACGCGGGCATGGCGCGGTCGTCGACGCCGGGCGGGCTCGACGAGTCGCGCCCGTCGGCGCCGCCCCGGCTCGAGACGGTCGCCGTCGATCCGTTCCACAACGTCCTGCGGGCGCCGGCCGACGACTGGCTGGGCGTCGGCGTGACGGAGACGCTGACCATCGCCCTGGAGCAGCTCGACGGGGTCGAGTTGGTGCGGAGCGCCGGTGACGCCGGTCCGGAAGCGGCCTGGCTCGTCACCGGGGAATATCGTCGCCGGGGAGGCCGGCTGCAGATAGACGCCCGGGTGGTCGACACGCGCACCGGCGCCGTCGCCGCGCGGTCGAGCGTGGAGGGCGCCGCGGTCGACTTCTTCGACATGCAGGACCGGATCACGGCCGACCTCGCAGCGGCGCTGGGGAACCTGAGCACGGGCGGCGAACCCGGCCGTCGCGAATCGGAGCCCCGGGCCGCGAGGGTCCAGGCCGACGCTTCCCGGAGCCCCCGCGAGATCCTCTCGCTCCGGCTACCCCTTGGCCCGCCGGCCGGGCCGGGCCTGCGCGGCGGGCTGCCGGCGGCCCTCGACCGGTGACCGCGCAAGTACCTTTGCGGTGACCGAGCGGTGACCGCCGGGTCCGATTCCCAGGGTTTTGTTCCGTATGCAGGAGACATCGACGGGCAGCGGCCTCCGGGCGCTGCCCGCACGCATTCTGATCGTCGACGCCGACCCCGACGCGCTCAAGACTCTGTCCGATTCCGTGACCGGCCTGGGGCATGCGGTCTGCCATGCCGCCGAGCCCGGGCCGGGCGCGGTCGAGCTGCCCGCCGACGTGCGTCCCGACCTCGCGTTGGTCGGCCTCCCGGGCGGCGCGGCGGCAGCGGCGTTCGCCATCGAGACGGCGGAGGGGATTGTCGAGCGGTTCGGGGTGCCGCTCGTCTATGCGACGGAGGCGGCGGACGCCGCGTTGCCGGACCGGGCGCAGCAATCGGGTCCGCACGGCTACGTGCTGAAGCCGGTCGACCCCCGGCAGCTGGGCCTCACCATCCGCGGGGCATTGGACGCGGCCGCGCGGGAGCGGGCCGAGCGGGGGCGCCACGAGGCCGAGGTTGCGAGACTCGAGGCCTCCCTCGCGCTTGCGGAACGGGACAGGTCGATCTTCTCGTGCCTGTTCGACCGAATCAGCGACGCCGTCATCCTCGGCGACACCCGGGGCCGGCTGACCATCAACCCCGCCGCGAGGCGGTTGGGCGAGCAGCCGCTCGAAGACCCCAACGAGTGGGCCCGGTACTTCGCCACCTACCGCGGGGACGGCCGGACCCCGCTCGAGATGGAGGACCTGCCGCTCGTGCGCGCCCTCCGCGGGGAGACCACCGAGGACGTCCCCGTCATGCTCCGGCCCATTCACCCGGATGCGGGGTCGGAGGACGTCTGGCTGAGCGCCAGCGGGTACCCGCTGCTCGACGCCGAGGGCCGGTCGCTCGGCGGCGCGGTCCTGCTGCGGGACGTCACCGCCCTCCGGGAGCAGTCGGCGAAGGCGGAGAAGGCCGAGGCCGAGCTGCACGAGCGGGTGCAGGTGCTCGACGCCATCATTCGCAGCATGGCCGACGGGGTGGTCGTGGCCGACGCGCAGGCGCGGTTCACCCTGTTCAACCCGAGCGCCGAGCGCATGGTCGGCATCGGCATCACGGACCGGCCGTCGGACGAATGGTCCGACCTCTACGGCGTGTACTACGCCGACGCGTCGACGCTGGTGCCGCCCGAGCAGCTGCCCGTCGTGCGCGCCCTTCGGGGCGAGGAGGTCGACCGTGAGCAACTGTTCATCCGCAATCCGCGCATGCCCGACGGGACGTACATCAGCGTGAACGCCAGCCCCGTGCGCGACGAGGCGGGACAGGTGGTCGGCGGCGTGGCGGTGTTCCGCGACGTGTCGGAGCGCCGGCAGCAGGAAGAGGCGTTGACGCGGGCCTTCGCCCTGGGACGTCTGGAGGTCATCGACACCGTCCTGCACAACATCGGGAACGCGATCAACAGCGTCGCCACGGGCGTGGACACGCTGCACGGTTGGTTCGACGACAGCGAGCTGATGAAGCGGTTCGGCAAGCTGGCGGACCTCGTCGCCGCCCACGACCGCGACTGGACCTCGTGGCTGGAGCACGACCCGCAGGGGCGACAGGTGCGTCCCTTCCTGCTCGCCCTGTTGCGGGACCTGCTCGGCGAGCACGAGAAGCTGGTGGGGACCGTCGCGCGCGTGCGCGACCGCGTCCGCCACATCGTCGACATCATCCGCACCCAGGCCGCCTTCGCGAACGGCACGGTGGAGCCCAAGCTCGTCGATCTGCCGGCGACCATCGACGACGCCGTCAAGCTGGTCCAGGAATCGCTCGGGCAGCGCGGGGTCGCGATCGAGGTCGACTGCTCGCGCGCGCCCCGCGACGTGGTGGTGCAGGAGAGCCGGCTTCAGCAGATGCTCGTGAACCTGCTCAAGAACGCGATGGAGGCTACCGACGAACGCCGGGCCCGGCTCGACGACGACCCCGACTGGCGGCCGGCGATCCGCGTGCTGGCCCGTCGCGGGGAGCAGGAGAACACCCTCGTGATCGACGTCACCGACAACGGAATCGGCATCGAGCCGACCGAGTTCGGCTCCATGTTCAACGCCGGCTACACGACCAAGAACGAGGGAACGGGGCTGGGGCTGCATTCAGCCGCGAACTTCGCAATCGGGTCGGGCGGCACCATTCAGCCCTTCAGCGACGGCATCGGCCAGGGCGCCACGCTACGCGTGACGCTGCGCCTGGCGGGGAAGCAGGGGCGGCGACCCTCGCCGGCCGATGACGAGTGACCAGGCCTGCCGAGCCCCTCATCGGGCCCACGGTTGCCGCTGTCCCGAATTCCCCGGATCGTCTCGGCCCTGCGTTGGCGACGTTGGTTATGATACGAGCCTCGGCGTGGTTGGACTTCCTGGGGAACCGATGCTGAAGAGGCCCGCTGCCGAGCCCGGCAGTTGCCTGGCGAGGGGGACGAGACTACGAGCCTCGGCGTCGGTGGACTTCCTGGAGAACCGATGCAGAAGGGGCCGGCGGCGGTGTCGGCTGCGGGGGCTCGGCAGTTGGCCTGACGAGAGGAACGTGAAGATGCTGACTCGGATTGCGGGGCTGGCCGCCGTCGCGGCTCTGACGCCCCTCGCGGTGATGGCGCAGGCGGGCGGGGCCGGTGACGACGCGGATATCAGGCCGTTCGAGATCTCGGTGCCCGACGAGGTGCTCGACGACCTGCGGCGTCGCCTCGAGATGACCCGGCTGCCCGATCAGCTCGACGGCGCGGACTGGGACTACGGGGCCGAGCTCGACTACGTGACCGAGCTGATCACGTACTGGCGGGACGACTTCGACTGGCGCGAGCAGGAGCGGCAGTTGAACGCGTTCGACCAGTTCAGGACCGTCATCGGAGACCTCGACATCCACTTCATCCACCAGCGGTCGCCTGAGCCCGACGCGCTGCCCCTCGTCATCACCCACGGCTGGCCCGGCTCGATCGCCGAGTTCACGAAGATCATCGGTCCCCTGACCGACCCCGTCGCCCACGGGGGGCGGGCCGAGGACGCGTTCCACGTGGTGGCGCCGTCCATGCCCGGCTACGGGTTCTCGGACAAGCCGCGGTCGCCGGGGTTCGGCCCCGAGCAGATCGCCGAGGTGAACGCGCGGCTCATGGCCCGGCTCGGCTACGAGCGGTACGGCATCCAGGGCGGCGACTGGGGGTCGATCGTCAGCCGCTGGCACGCGTTCAACCATCCCGATCAGGCGGTGGGCCTGCACCTCAACATGCTGGTGGGGGGGCCGCCGCCGGGGGCCGACCCGACCGACGGGGTGCCGCCCGAGGAGCTCGAGCGGTCGCGGGCGCGGCAGTCGTTCTACAACACGGCAGAGAACGGCTACGCCCAGATTCAGGGCACCAAGCCGCAGACCCTCGGCTATGCGCTGAACGACTCGCCGGCGGGGCAGGCGGCGTGGATCGTCGAGAAGTTCCGCGCGTGGTGCGACTGCAACGGCGACCCCGAGTCGGTGTTCACGCGGGACGAGCTGCTGACCAACATCACCATCTACTGGGTCACGCAGACCGCGACCTCGTCGGCCCGGCTCTACTACGAGAGCCGGAACGCCCCGACCTCGCGCCAGATGGGGCGCATCGAGACGCCGACCGGGGCCATCATCTTCCCCTACGAGCTGTTCATCACCCCGCGCCGCTGGGCCGAGGCGTCGTACAACATCACCCACTGGACCGAGGTCGAGCGCGGCGGCCACTTCGCGGCGATGGAGCAGCCGGAGGTGCTGGTGGACGACCTGCGCGAGTTCTTTCGGCCGTTGCGGTAGGCGCCTGCGCCGCGGGCCGCCGCGGACTGCTGTAGCCTTGGCCGGGAGGGAAGCGGCGCCGAGATGGTGGGCGGCTTCCCGGACGGGGCCGCCGACCAGTCGAGTCCCGGAGCCCGATTCGCCGTTCGACAACTGGAGATCGAGACCGATGCACCCAGATACCAACCGGCCGGACGACCATCGTTTGATGACTTCGCGCGGACCGGGCCGCGTGTCCAGACGGGCGTTCATGGGCGCCCTCGGCGCGGCGGCGCTGGCCCCGCGAACCCTGGCGCAGGGGACGCCGCCGATTCCCGTCACCGCCCTCAACCACGTGACCATCAGCGTCTCCGACCCGGCCCGGTCGCTCGAGTGGTACCAGGGGTTGTTCGGCATGCCCATCGCGGCGCGGCAGGCCAACACCGTCATCCTCCGCGTGGGTGACGGGCCGCAGTTCCTGGCCATCGGGGGCGGCGCGAGCGCCAGCCCCGGCGCGGGCCACTTCTGCCTCTCGGTCGACGGCTTCGACGCCGACCGCCTCGTGGGCATCCTGAACGAGCACGGCATCGCGTCGTCCGAGACCTCGGGTCCCGGCGAGGTCCGCATCCGCATGCGCGGGGCGGAGTTCGGCGGGGCGCCCGAGGGGACCCCCGAGCTGTACTTCGGCGACCCCGACGGCATCGTCGTGCAGCTGCAGGACAGCACCTACTGCGGCGGCGAGGGGGTGCTGGGGGACGTGTGCCTGGAAACGCCGGAGCCGGCCCCCACCGAGGGCCTGCTGCGGCTGCGCGACTACAACCACTTCACGGTCTTCGTGACCGATCAGGCGCGCTCGATCGCACTCTATCAGCGGCTCTTCGGCCTGCCCATCGACACCTATCAGGGCGCGCTGCCGGTGCTGCGGGTGGGGTCGGGCAACCAGTTCCTCGCCCTCGCCGGGGGCGGCGCCGGTCCGACCGGGCCGACCATCCACCATACCTGCTTCACGGTCGACGACTTCGACGTCGACCGCATCATCGGCGTGCTCGAGGGCTACGGCGTCACGCCCCGCGGCGAGGGGTCGGGCCCGGCTGGCCCGCTGCAGTCGTACGTGACGATGCGCATGCCGGACCGCGGCGGCGCCCCCGGCGGCACCCCGGAGCTGTACTTCACGGACCCGGACGGCATCCTGCTCCAGGTCCAGGACGCGCGGTACTGCGGCGGCAACGGCTACCTCGGCAACGAGTGCGGCACGCCCGAGAACCCGACCGGACGCAACGCGTAGGGGCGGGTAAAAAAAATGTAATTTCCGCTTGCAACCGTCGGTGGAAGTGATCGACAATTCGCCGGTGTAGGCCCGTGCCCACGGGGCATGGTATCTCTGCGAGGCGCACAGCGAGGTCGCTCCGGGGTTGCGGCCTTCGAGGACTTCGGTAGTGACGAGGGAGGTGATCGTCCCATGAGTCAGGAGATCATCGAGGTGACGGAGGAGACGACCCAGCCGGGCGTGTCCAGGCGGAGTTTCATCAAGGGCGCCATCGCCGCGAGCGCGGCCGTGTCGTCGACCAACTACCTGTTCCGCAGCAACGGCGGGGCGGTGCTGGCCCAGGCGCCCGCGGCGGGGGCCGTCGACCGGCTCATCACCGTGACCGTCAACGGCCGGAGCCGGCGCGTCGAGGTGCCTCCGATGGAGACGCTGGCCACGACGCTGCGCTACAAGCTGGGCCTGACGGGGACGAAGATCGGCTGCGACCGCGCCGAGTGCGGCGCGTGCACGGTCCTCGTCGACGGGACGGCGCACTACGGCTGCTCGCTGCTGACGCACTCCGTGCGCGGGCGCGAGGTCACGACCATCGAGGGCCTCGAGGCCGAGGACGGCACGCTGCACCCGATGCAGCAGGCGGTGCTCGAGGAGCAGGGGTTCCAGTGCGCGTTCTGCATGTCCGGGTTCATCATGAACTCGGTCGCGTTGCTGAACGAGAACCAGAACCCGACCCGGAAGCAGGCGGCCGAGTGGCTGTCGGGGAACCTGTGTCGGTGCGCCGACTACGACAAGATCCTGACGTCCGTCCAGCGGGCGGCGGAAATCACGCGGGGGGCCTGACGTGGCTGACTACAAACTGCTCGGAAAGAACTACCAGACGCCCGACCTCTACGCGAAGGTCACCGGGCGGTCGCGGTACGCCGAGGACCATCGGGCCGAGGGCATGGTCTTCGCGAAGCTGCTCTCCAGCCCCATGCCGCACGCGCGCGTGCGGTCCATCAACGCCGACGCGGCCCTGGCCCTTCCCGGCGTCGTGGGCATCCTGACCCCCGACGATCTGCCGGAAGAGGCCCAGGCCCCGAACGAGGCCGCGCTCACGATGGAGCCGCGCTACGAGGGCGAGCCGATTCTCGCCGTCGCCGCGGTCAGCGAGCAGATCGCGTCGGACGCGATCGAGCTGATCGACATCGACCTCGAGCCGCTCGAGTTCGTGCTCGATCCCCTCGACAGCCTCAAGCCGGGCGGCCCGAACGCCCGTAGCGAGGGCAACACCACCATCGGCCGCGAGCTCGGTGAGATCAAGTGGACCGCGGCGGATCTGGCCGGTCTGGCGGCGGGCGAGATCCCGATGGACGCCGAGGCCGCCCAGGAGTGGTCGTTCGGCGACCTCGAGGCTGGGTTCGCCGAGGCCGACATCATCGTCGAGGAGCACTCCTACAACCAGTCGACGTCGCACCAGCCGCTCGAGAGCCGGACGACGATGGCGTACTGGGAGGACGGCAAGCTCTACATCTATCCCTCCGTCCAGAGCACCGCGCGCGCCGTGGGGCCGATGGCGCGGTGGGCGGGCGTCGAGCCGTCCAACGTCATCCTGATCAACGAGTTCACGGGCGGCGGGTTCGGCGGCAAAATCAGCGGTTACGTGCACGCGCAGATTCCCATCCTGCTGTCGAAGAAGATCGGCAGGCCGGTCATGATGCGCATCACGCGGCGCGAGGAGAACATGATCGGCCGCGGGCGCCCCGGCGTCCAGGCCCGCATCCGGCTCGGGATGCGCGCCGACGGCCGCATCACCGCCCTCGACATCCACGGCATCGGCGACCAGGGGCCCTACGGGCGTTCCGGCGACGCCATGAACGTGGCGGGCATCGGGTCGCTCTGCTACCAGCCGCTGGCCTGTCGCATGCGTGGCACCAACGTCTACACCAACACCCCGCCGCGTGGTCCGCAGCGGGCGCCGGGCGGCGTGCAGTCGATGACCATGCTCGAGCCCATCATCCAGAAGGCGGCGAAGCTGCTGGGGCTCGACCAGGTCGAGGTGCACAAGATCAACGCGCCGGAAGGCCAGGCGCGGTTCGGCCCGCCGGGGCTCAACGGCGAGCAGGGCAACGTGTCGAGCGCGTTCGCCCGGGAGGCGATCGACATCGGTGCCGAGCTCTTCAACTGGGAGGAGCGCAAGGAGCGCAGCGGCCAGCGCAACGGCTCGAAGGTCACCGGCGTCGGCATGACGCTGAGCGCCTACTCGGCCGGCGCCTCCGGGGTCGACGGCCTGTTCGTGCTCAGGCCCGACGGCCGCCTCTACATCCAGTCCGGCGTCGGCAACCTCGGCACGGGGTCGGCCTTCGACACCATGCGGGCGGCGGCCGAGGGGCTGGACATGCCCTGGGAGAAGTGCGAGGTCGCCTGGGGCGACACCAGCCGGCACCTGCCCTGGAGCTGCTCGCAGGGCGGCAGCTCGACGACCCACGCCCACACGCGGGCGAACTGGGCAGCCGTGGCGGACGCCAAGCTCAAGATGCAGGAGATCGCCGCGCAGGATCTCGGGGGCGCTCCCGAGGACTACGAGATCGGCGGCGAGCGCGTCTACCGCCGGGGCAACCGGTCGCAGGGCCTGAGCTTCGCGAGAGTCGCGCAGCGGGCCATCGACCTCGGCGGCCGGTACGACGGGCACGAGCTCCCCGAGGACATCAACGGGATGACCACCGCGTCGGCGACCGCGCTGGCGGGGCAGGGGCTCATGGGCGTCGCCAAGGACAACTACGAGGAAGGCGGCCGTCGCATGTCGTTCGTGGCCGGCTTCGCCGAGGTCGAGGTCGACATCGAGACCGGCAACATCAAGATCGTCGACTACGCGGCGGGGTCCGACGCGGGCACCATCCTGCATCCCAAGACCTACGAAGGGCAGATCTTCGGCGGGGCGATTCAAGGGTTCTCCGTCGCCCTGGCCTCGAAGTGGGTCTACGACCGGCAGTGGGGCCTGATGGTGGCCAAGCGGTTCTACAGCAACCGGCCTCCGGGCATGCTGGACGTGCCGCACGAGGCGCCCATGAAGTGGGGCAACGCCGACCTGCCCGATCCCTTCAACCCGCTCGGCGCGAAGGGCATCGGCGAGGCGGCGCAGGGGGCCGGGTCCGGTGCGGTCGCCAACGCCATCGCCGACGCGCTCGAGTCGCTGGGCGAGGGCAACGGCGACTTCCACCGCTCGCCGGTGACACGCGACATGATTCTGACGAAGCTCGAGCAGGCCCCGACGGGTCATGATCGGCTGACGGCCCACGTCTGAGGAAGGGGAGGCGATCACCATGAAGGGCGTTATTCGCGACGTAATACCTCAACTCGAGCTGTTTCAGCCGAACAGCGCGGACGACGCGCTGGCGCTGCTGGCCGAGCACGGGTCCGATGCCTGGGTGTACGCCGGCGGGCTCGACACGCTCGACTGGTTCAAGGACCGGGTGAAGCGGCCGCGGGTGGTCGTGGACCTCGGCGGCATCGACTCAATGCGCGAGATCCGGACGACCGCCGACGGAATCGAGATCGGGGCGATGGCCCGGCTCATCGACGTGGTCAACCACCCCGACATCCAGGCCCGGTTCCCGGCCCTGGCGTTCTCGGCCAAGACGGCCGCGTCGCCGCAGATCCGGAACCAGGGCACCATCGGCGGCAACGTGGGGCAGGACACCCGCTGCTGGTACTACCGGGACGGCTGGACCTGCTATCGGGCCGGCGGCAACATCTGCTACGCCAGCCCCCCGACCGCGATGAACCGCGAGCACTGCATCCTCGGTGCGAGCCGGTGCGTCGCCGTCAACCCGTCCGACACCGCGCCGGTGCTCGTGGCCCTCGACGCCGAGATGGTCATCCGGCGGGGCCGCGCGGAGCGGGTGGTTCCGGCCCGGGACTTCTTCGTGGGTCCGGAGATCGACATCGAGCGGATGACCGCGCTCGAGCCCGGCGACCTGCTGATGTCGATTCGCGTGCCGTCGACGTGGGCGGGGACGCGGGTCTACTTCGAGAAGGTCCGTGACCGCGACACGTGGGACTTCGCCCTCGTCAACGTGGCGACCGCCCTGCGCGAGAGCGGTGGCGTCATCCAGGACGCCCGCGTCGTCGTCAACGGCGTGGCCCCGACCCCGGTCCGGCTGACCGCGGTCGAGAACGCCATCCGCGGGCAGGCCCGCAACGAGCAGACCGCGAACCGGGCCGGCGACATCTCCACCCAGGGGACGGCGGCGCTGGCCCAGAACGGGTTCAAGGTCAACCTGATGCGGAACCTGGTGCGGCGGTCCATCCGCGACGAGCCCATGAACGAGGTGTAGCGAAGCGCTTCGTTCGACCGGGAACGATTGAAGGGCCGGGCCCCGATGGGCTCGGCCCTTCGCTTTGTACAACGCCGGCGCGGTCGCCACTGCCGGCCGGCGCGGTCCTGCCCGGTTCGGGCCGTGCGCAGGGAGCCCGCGAGCGGGAATGGCGCCGCCTGGCCGAGCACGACGCGCCCTGCCGTCGGACCGTCCCGGATGCGGTAGACTACGGTTTCGCACCGAAGGGAGGTTGGGCGATGGGAGCTCAGGGCAAGGGAACGATCCGCGGACAGTCACGGCGGCGGTTCATCCGCCAGGCCCTCGGCGGCGGGCTCGGGGCGTCGGTGGCCGGTGTGGCCGCCGGCGGGGCGCGTCCCGCCGCGCAGGTGGGCGGCCCGATACGATCGTTCGACCACGTGGCGGTGCCGATGCGGAGCACCGAGGCCATGGTTCGGTTCTACCGGTCGCTCGGCTTCGGCGTGATGGAGGGCGAGCGCATCTGCTCGGTGCACTTCGGCGACAGCAAGATCAACTTCCACCGGCCGGTGGCGTGGGAGGACGCGAGCTTCACTCTGCGCGCCCCCGCCGCGGTGCCGCCGTGCGGCGACTTCTGCTTCGTCTGGGACGGCACCGAGGCGGCACTGGAGGAGCTGCTGGAGGAGGCGGGTGCGGAGGTGATAGAGGGGCCGGCGCCCCGCACCGGCGGCCGCGACGGCGGCACCGCCGTGGGCACCAGCCGCTACATCCGCGATCCGGACGACAATCTGCTGGAGTTCATCGTCTACTGATCCGAAAGCCGCTCGCTGCCCTTGCGGATCGGATCCGGGTCCCGGCGGAGCTCCAGGCTGAGCCGAAAGCGACGATTGGCGGGAGCCGGCTCAATCCGGTCGTTTCAAGGACCCGGGCTCGATCGGGTCGTCGGATGGCCCTCGGTGTCCCCGGGCTCAGAGCCCGCCGTTGCGGATATGCCGATGCCGGGAACGTTGCGCGGCCTTGCGATTGGTTTGGCGACCGCCTGCCTGGCGTGCGGTCCGGGACCATCCTCACCCGGGGGGGAGCGCGAACCCCTGTGGATCGCGGCCGTGCAGACGAGCGGCGCCCTGATTCCCTTTGCCCGCCATGGCGACGGCGGCTGGGACCTTCCCTGGCCCGCCCCGTTCGACGCCGAGACCGGCGCCCCCGATGACGGGGGGGAGGTGGTCCCGACGCCCCGGCCGGCCGGCGAAGCACGGTCGCTGCCGATGCCCCCCGTCGAGCAGGACTCCCGGGGCGGCAGAATCGCCGCGCCGATGCAGTGGCGCTTCTACTCGCAGACCGAGCAAGGCTCGGCGCTCACGGTGGCGAGGCTGATGCTGGCCGAGGCCCACTGCATGATGAGTTGGGCACTGGGTTTCGGCGAGCGCGAGCTGCCTCGCGTCGAGGGGACGCGGGATGTCGCCGGGGTGGCGTTCAATCACCCCCTCGAGGTCGTGTCGGCCGAGGAGGAGATTCCCGGGCTCGACCGGATACGCGCCGAACTGGGGTTGGTCGACGTTGCCGGCCTCGACGACCCGATGCAGTCGAGACGTTTCGTCTGGCTGGGCTTCTATCGGCTGGACGGCGGCGGCATCATCGGCGTCGTGAACGACCGCGGCGACGAGGGCGCGAGCTGGCTGGTGGTGGAGATCGACGGCGACGAGGGCCGCATCGCACACCGCGTCTTCGGCGGCGGCTGCTGATACGCCGTCGCCCGCCGGGAGCCGCGGGGATCTCGGCGGGACGCCCGCGCGGGCCTCTCTGCCTCCCGGCGGCGTACCCGGACCGGATCGCCGACTGGATGGCGCGCAAGCCGATCGGGTCGCTGGCCCCGAGAGAGTCCCCTCACGGCGCCACCTACCGCGGCGGCGTCAGAAGAACCAGGTGAGCGACACGTAGCCGACGGCGCTGAGCAGGCCGTAGGCGGAGGGCAGGAGCTGGCCGGCGGTCGGGGTGTCGTCGCCGACGCCGAAGAAGATGCCGCCGGCGATGGACGTTTCGTCGCCGGCGGAGTAGGAGAAGCTCGGCGCCACGATGGCGCTCCGGTCGTTGAGGTTCCAGAGCCAGAGACCGGCGATGCTCAGCAGCGGGTGGATCTGGTAGGACGCCTGCACCGCCGCCTCGTCGCGGCCGTACACCTGGTACTCGGCGCGGAGGAACTCCGGAGACTGGAAGACGCGGAAGAAGTCCTCCGGCCCGGCGGCGCCGCGGCCGTCGTGCTGGTACTCGACGACGAGGCCCATGTCGCGGCCATAGACACTCAGCCGCCGGTCGAGGCCGATCGTGCCCCGACCGGTGACGTCGCCCTGGAACTCCCTCACCACCGCCTCGAACCGGATCGCCCAGGCCCCCAGCCCACCCGCGGTGCCGAACGCGCCGGCCGCGTCGCCGTAGAGGGTGCCGCCCCACCCCGAGACCTCCCAGTTCCGCCAGGTGGTGAGGCCGCGCGCCAGCACCGTCGTTTCCTCGCCGACGAGGGTGCGACTGGGCCGGAACACGACGTCGATCTCGCTCAGCGGACCGGGGTAGATGCGGGCGCGCGCGGCGTCGATGCCGCCCCGGTAGACGCGGAAGGGGTCGGCGGGGCTGAACGGGATGAACGGGTCGGCGGGGGTGAGGAACAGGGTGGTGCCCCACGACACCGCCTGTCGGCCGACGCTCACCTCGACCGTGTCGTTCGGCTGCCACGCGACGTTGAGGCGGTCGAGCCGATGCAGCCACCGGAAGTGGTCCTGGTCGACGCCGGTCCACTGGAGGTCGAACCACTCGCCCCCCGCGGGGACCGCGCCCAGCCCGCCCAGGAGGCTGAAGTCGGTGTCGTCCTGGCGCACGGTGAGGGCGTGGTCGTAGGCGATCTCCACCGCGAAGGGGCCGAACACCGGTTCGGTCGTCAGCCTCAGCCGGTTGAAGACGCTGGCGCTGGCGTTGCCGAAGAGCGTCGGGCCGGCGAACAGGGGAACGGTCTGGAGGTAGCCGGTCAGCCAGCTCGACTGGGCGCGGGCGGGACCCGGACCGAGCGCGGCCATGGTGAGCACCGCGCCGGCGACGAGCAACCCGCGCACGCGGGGGGTCATGTCCGGGTCTCGTCCGAATCGATTTGGCCGTCGACCATGCGGACGAGGCGCCGGGACCGTTCCATGACGCGGGCGTCGTGGGTGGCGAAGACGAACGTCACGCCGAGCTCGTGGTTCAGGTCGGCCATGACGTCGAGCAGGGCGGCGCTCGCGGTCGAGTCGAGGTTGGCGGTCGGCTCGTCGGCGAGCACCAGGGCGGGCCGGCTCGCCACCGCCCGCACCACCGCCACCCGCTGCTGCTGCCCTCCCGACAGCTTCCCGGGCCGGCGGTCCTCGAGCCCGGTCATGCCCGTCCGCTCGAAGAGCTCGTGCACGCGGGCCCGGCGCTCGTCGGGGGCGACGCCCTGGAGCAGCATCGGGAACTCGGCGTTCTCGAGCGCCGTCAGCACCGGCAGCAGGTTGTAGGCCTGGAAGACGAAGCCGACCTGGTCGAGGCGGAGCTGGGACAGCTCGCGGTTCGACATCGCGGTCACGTCCCGGCCCGCCACCTCGACGCGGCCCTCGCTGGGGCGCGTCAGGCCGCCGATGAGGTTGAGGAGCGTCGTCTTGCCCGACCCCGACGGCCCGGCCAGGGCGGTGAACTCGCCCCGCCCGACGGTGATGCTGACGTCGCGGACCGCCTGCACCTCCTCGGCTTCCTGGTGGAATATCTTCCAGACGCCCTCGGTCCGGACCGCCGCGGTGTCGGTGTCGCTCATGGAGTCGCTCGCCATCGCCGGGGTCACCGGTCGAACTTCATCGCCTCGGTCACGTCGAGCCGCGCTGCCCGCAGGGCGGGATAGACCGACGCGGCCGCGCCGACGAACAGGATGAACAGCAGCACCTGCACCAGGCGCTGGGTCCGCAGCAGCGGGAGGATGATCGGCTCCACGACGACGCCCGAGAAGGTCATCTCGTCCATCAGGCCCGAGATGTCCAGGCCGTCGGCGAAGAAGCCCCAGGTGAAGGCGAGCCCGAGGCCGACGCCGATGAAGCCGCTCGCCGCGGTCAGGGTCAATCCCTCGATGAGCACGATGGTCCCGGTCTGTCCCGGCGTCAGTCCGAGTGCCCGCAGCACCGCGAACTCGCGGCGGCGGTGCAGCACCGACATCAGCACGGTGTTGACGATGCCGAACGCGATGATCGTGAAGATGAACCCCTGGACCAGATAGTTGCCGAAGTCGTCGATGGCCACCGCCGCCGCCAGCGCGGGGTTCGCCTCGCGCCAGCCCATCACGCGTGCCTCGCCGCCGGCGACGGGCCCCGCCAGGGCGCGCTCGACGCGCGCCGCCACCCCGGCCGTCGCGGCGCTGTCGTCGAGCACCACTCCCACGTTGGTGACGTCGCCCGACGATCCCAGCCACTCGTCGGCGGTGGCCAGGGGAATGTGCACCAGAAGCTGGTCCACCTCGGGCACGCCGGTCCGGAAGATGCCGACCACGCGCAGCAGCTGCCCCGCGATCTCGCGCTCGGCGTCCTGCGCCTGCACCACGAAGCGCGAGCCGAGCCGCAGATCGAGGCGGTCGACCAGCTCCACCCCGACGTAGGCGGCCAGCCGGTCGTCCGGCTCGAGGTAACGTCCCTCGACCAGCCGATCATCGATGGGGCTGAACGCCGCCTCCGCCGCGGGGTCGACGGCGACGATCTGCGCCGGCCGCGAGCCCGCGGCCGAGCTCGCGAGCCCGGCGACGGCGAGCTTCGCGGTCGTCGCCACGACGCGGAGGGCGACCTCGGGCGACGCGAACGCCTCCTCGGCCGCGCGGCGCACCTCGGCCGGCAGCCGGTCCTCGATGCGCCGGCTCACCCGGAACCCGGGGCGCTCGATGGTGACGTGCCCCTCGGCGAGCCGGACCCCCGAGTCGATCCACTGCTCGTGAGAGCCGTCGCCGATCGAGAAGGTGAAGACGAGCAGGGCGCCCCCGACGGTCATCGCCGACGCCGTCAGCACCGTCCGCCGCACGTGGCGGCGCAGGTTGCGCATGGCTAGCAGCACGAGGACGCGCGTGCGCATCGGGGGGCGCGGGGCGGCGGGTGATGGCATCGTCACAACCCCGACAGCGTGTCGGCCGGCGGCACCCGCGCCGCCTTGGCGGCGGGATAGAGCGCCGCGACGAGGGCGGTCAGCACGAGCCCGATCGCCGACCACGTCCAACCCGCGGGGTCGTAGCCCACGCGCAGGCTGGGCTCGAGCAGCGCGCCCTGCAGGGTCACGCTGCCGAAGAGCCACGCCAGGCTGGGGGGCGCAGTGGCCCACCACACCATCAGCGGGAACGTGACGGCCGAGCCGATGGCGAGGCTGAGGAGGCCGACGGCCGCCGCCTCGGACAGCACCGTGCCCACGACGGCCCTCGGCGTTGCCCCGAGGGCGAGCATGACCGCGAACTCGCGCCGGCGCTCGAAGGTCGCCATCAGCATGGTGTTGGCGACGCCGAAGCTGGCGATGGCGAAGATGATGATGATGAAAACCCAGTACATCGACTCGGCGAGGCCGACGTAGTCGACCAACACCGGGTTGAGCACCGTCCAGGACGCCACCTCGATCTCCCGGTCGTCGGCGTCGATCGCCTCGGCGAGGCGCGCGGCGACCGCGTCGGCCTCGGCCGGGTCGGCGGTGGCGACCGCGATCTCGTGGATGCGGGCGGGATCGAGGTAGATGAGCGCCTGCAGATCGCCGATGGGAAGCACCGCGGTGCGGGCGTCGAACTCGACGAGCCCGGTCCGAAAGACCCCCGCCACGGTGTAGAGGTCGTTGGCCATCGAGCCGTCGGCCGCCGACCCCACCAGCACCAGCTCGTCGCCGACGCCGGCCGCGAGCTGCCGGGCCATCTCCTCGCCGATGAGCATCTCAAAGGCGCCGGGCTCGGGCAGCCTTCCGGCGGCCAGCTCGTCGAGGAAGCGGGTCAGCGTCACCTCGCGCCCGGGATCGACCCCCAGGAACATCCCCGCCGAGGTCGCCTCGCCCGAGCTGACGAGCCCGCCCGCGTACACCCGGGGCGCCGCCGCCGTCACCCCCTCGTCGGCGTCGATGACCGCGAGCATCGCCTCGACGTCGACGCCCTCGCGCCCGCCGAGGGTGTCGAACATGCTGCGGTCGGGCCGGTACTCGGCGTCGTGGATCTCGATCTGGCCGCTGACGAGCGAGGTGGCGTTCTCGACGAGCTCGGCCGTGATGCCCCGCGACCAGCCGATCATGAAGACGACGGCGAAGAAGCCCACCGCGAGGCCGAGGGCGGTCAGCAGCGTCCGGCGGGGGTTCCGGCCGATGTTGCGCCAGCCGATGCGCGGCCAGGGCCGTTCGCGCATCGGCGGCTACCGCCCTCGCTGGAGGGTGCGGAGCGAGAAGAAGGAGGTGTCGAGGTCGACGTCGAACTCCAGCTCCTCGTAGCGGAACGAGGTCCGCTCCTCCGGCTTGTCGGCCGGGACCATGTCCATGACGCCGGGGACGAGGCGGCCGCCCATCTCGGTGAACGCGCTGTACTCCATGGTGCGGGCGAGCTCGCCGTCCTCGTCGTAGTAGCGCGCCCAGAGCGGCATCGAGTCCTGCTGGCGGACCAGGAACGCCATGTGGCCCCAGACCACCGCCGCCTCGGGCTTCGGGGTCAGGCGGAGCTCCCACACGTCGACGCCGTCGCGGTCGCCCTCGAAGGCCATCTCGACGTCGTAGTCGTCGACGAGCCGGCTCTCCTTCACGAGGTCGTCGTTGGTGAAGTGCGATCCCATCCACGAGCCGCCCATCATCGAGGCGGGGATCTTGATGGTGCGGTCGACCTTGGGCAGGTAGTTCCAGATGTCGTCGCCGGCCATCAGGGTCGCGGTGCCCGCGTCGCGCCGGGGAGCGCGCAGGCGGACGAGCGAGTAGTCGGTGCCGAGCGACCACACCTCCATGGTCATCTCGCGCTCCCAGTGCTCGGTCACCACCTCCATCGTCGCCACGCCGCGGCTCGAGTCGCCGCGCATGAGGCGGTCGACGCGGTCGATGATGGCCATCGGGTCGGTCTGCGCCGCCGCCGGCGCCGCCAGGAGGCCCGCGGCCACCCCGAGGATCAGAATCCGCGCACACCATCGGAACATCAGCATCCTCCTCGGACACATCCGTGTTGAAGCCAGTCTAGCGCATCGAATTTTGATTGTCCAAAAACAATATTTTGCGCCGCGACAAAACTCACAGCCCCGCCTGCTCCTTCACGTAGCGCGCGACCTGCTCGTGGGTCGCGTACCACGCGCCGCCCTTCGCGTTGATGTGGTCGATGAGCTCCTCGAGGATGACCATGCGCGAGCGGTGGCCGATGATGTGCGGGTGCGTGGTCAGGAGGAACATCGTCCCTTCCTCCCACGCCTTGTCGAACTCGTCGATGTAGACCTGCAGCAGCTCGCGCGGCGGGCTGTAGCTGTTGCCGCGCGGGTTCAGCAGCGGCGCGTCGTCGAGGATCCACTCGACCGGCAGCTCGACGATGCCCGTCGGCTCGCCGTTCTGCATCAGCTCGTAGGGGCGGTCGTCGGCCATCAGCGAGCTGTCGTAGAGGAAGCCCTGCCCCCGGATGATGTCGAGGGTGTTGGGGCTGAAGTTCCACGACGGGGCGCGGTAGCCGACGGGGCGGCTGCCCGTGACCCGCTCCAGGTAGTCGGTGGCGCGGATGACGAGGTCGCGCTCGGTCTCGGCGTCGAGCTCGCTGTTCAGCTCGTGAATCCAGCCGTGCACCGCGAACTCGTGCCGCCCCGAGGCCTGGATGACGTCGACCATCTCGGGCCGCAGCACGAGGCTGACGGCGGGGATGAAGAACGACGCCGGGATCTCGTGGCGGTCCATGAGGTCGACGACCCGCTGCAGGCCGACCCGCGCGCCGTACTCGCCCTGCGACATGGCGCCGATCGACGGCTCGGCGTTGCGCGCGATCTGGATGGTGTCGTTATCGACGTCGAACGAGATCATCACCGCGACCCGCGCGCCGTTCGGCCACGCCGCCGGCTGCAGGCTGCGGCCGGCCCGCACCCGGTTGGCGACGGCCCGGATCTCGTCGAGGTCGAGGTAGAGGCCGGGCTGGCTCGTCCGGGTGGTCTGGGCCGTGGGTCCCGTCGGCCCGTCCGTCGCCAGGCTGTAGATCAGCATCCCGCCGACGACGCCGATCATGAAGAGGAGGTACTTCCTGACCCGCTTCCAAGTCATCGTCACTGTCCCTCGCCGTCCTCGTCCTCGGTGGTCTCGTGGGGCTGGCCCTCGCTGACGGGCGGGTTGTCGACGTGCTCGCCGAAGAACGCGGCCCAGCGCCGCAGGCGGTCCATCTGGTGGAGCGGCTCGACGATGCCGTGGCCCTCGCGCGGGAACCGGACGAAGGTGACGTCCTTGCCGAGGTCCCTCAGCGCCCGGTAGAACTCGACCGACTGCTCGGGCGGCACCCGGGTGTCGTTGCCGCCGTGCATCAGCAGCACCGGGCTCGTCACGTCGGCCGCGAAGGTGATGGGCGAGTGCTCGCGGTAGTTGTCGGTGGCGGTCCACGGCGTCCCGCCGAAGAACGACGCCAGGTAGTCCTGGATGTCGTTCGTGCTGTACATGCTGAACAGGTTGGTGAGGCCCGCCCCCGGCGACACCGCCTTGAACCGGTCGGTCTGGGTGACGATCCACGCCGACAGGTAGCCGCCGTAGCTCCACCCGTAGCAGATGAGGCGGTCGGGGTCGGCCCACCCCATGGCGACGGCGTGGTCCACCCCGGTCATCACGTCGTCGTAGTCGGTGACGCCCCAGGCGTCGATGTTGGCGTTCACGAACGCCTGGCCGTAGTTGGTGCTGCCGCGGAAGTTGGGCTGGAGGACGACGTAGCCGTTGCCGGCGAAGAACTGGGCGGCGGCGTTGAACGCCTCGAGCGACGCCCCGGTGGGGCCGCCGTGGGGGTTGACGATGAACGGCCAGGCGCGGCCCTCCTCGTAGCCGACGGGCTTCGTCAGCACGCCCTCGATTGTCTCGCCGTCGCTGTTCGTCCAGCGCACGGTCTCGACCGCGCCGAGCTGCACGCCCTCGTCGCGGAGCCAGGGGTTCGCGTCGGTGAGCCGGACGGGCTCGCCGTCGACGGCCGCCGTGTAGATCTCGCCGGGCCGGTCGGGGCCGGTGTGCACCCATGCCCATCGCGTGCCGTCGTCCGAGAGCGTCCACGCGCCGTTGCGCCCGCCCGGGGCCGACGTCGTGATCACCGCGCCCGACTCGATGCTGACCCTGAACAGGTTGGTCGACGTGCCCTCGCCGGTGGACCAGTACACGAACCGTCCGTTCGCCGACCAGATGGGGGTGGTGAACTGCCGGTCGACATCCTCGAGGAGGACGCGCGTGGGCCCTCCGCCGACGTCGGCCAGGTAGAGCTTGTTGTGCTGCGTGTTGCTCGAGGCGGTCGCGTTCGAGGAGAACGCGATGGTGCGGCCGTCGGGCGACCAGCGCGGCGACGTGTCGCTGCCGCCGTTCTCGTGGAGGAGCCGCCGCTCGCCGGTGGCCACGTCGACGACCCGGACGTCGCTCTGCCAGTTGTCGTTGGCGGTCGGATTGGGCCGGGTCTCGAAGGCGACGTGCTTCGAGTCGGGCGACCAGTCGGGGTTGCGGACCGTGAAGTCGCCCTCGGTCAGCCGCCGCGTCTCGGACGTCTCCAGGTCGTGCAGCCAGAGGTGGGTCATCCGGTGGAGGGCGTCGACCACCTCGGCGTCGCCCTCCTCCTCGCGGCGCTTCTCCTCTTCCTCCGGGAGCGGGTCGCGCGCCGTGAACAGGAGGGCCGAGCCGTCCGGCGCGAACTCGAACGACCCCACCGATTCGTCGTGCTCGGTGACCTGCCACGCCTCGCCCCCGTCGGCGTACAGGAAGTGCACCTGCGCCTTCGCGTCCTCACCCTCGTCGCGGGCGGCGAGGAACGCGACGATCTCGCCGTCGGGCGACCACGCGGGCGAAGTGGCGTTCTTCGGTCCCCGCGTGAGCTGGCGGTTGCCCGTGCCGTCGACGCGGACGCGCCACACGTGGGTGACCGCCTCGAGGTCGGGGTCGTCCATGTCGCGCGATCGCACGGTGTAGGCGACCCACTCGCCGTCGGGCGACAGGGCGGGGCTGCCCACCTGGTCGATGCGCAGCGTGTCGCGCGCCGACAGCACTCGCGGCGTCGCCGCGTCCTGGGCCCGGCCGAGGCCCGGTCCGGCGGCGAGGACGAGGGCCGCCCCGGCGCCGGCCATGAGTTGCCGCATTCGCAAACCCTGCATGTCACCTCCCGTTACGGAACGGCGGCCGCGGGCCGGGCCGCGCCTCACCGAAGCGCCTGGCGACGCGAATGTCCAGCAGCGCGCCGGAGTCTGCGCAGGTCCCGGCGCGGTTTGCCGTACGCTCCCTGGGCCGGGACCGGGGTCGGCCGCGCGGGGTTCTCGGCTCAGTCTCCGGCGATCTCCTCGTACACCGCGGTGAGGAACCGGTTCGGGTCGCCCCACTTGTGGTTGAACTCCGCCGTCGGGTCGGCCGCCGCGACCTCTTCGTAGCTGCCCGCTCCCCCTTTCACCAGCGCCTCGACGCGGGCGGCGACGGCGATGGTCATGTCGCGGAACTCGATGACGTCCTCGCGGCCCGACACCACGCCGTGGCCGGGGAGGATCTTCGTGTCGGGCCCCGCCATGCCGGCGAGAACGCCGAGCGAGTCGATGGTGCCCGACAGGGTGCCGCCGTTCCCGCGGTCGATGACCGGGAACGCCACGGTGCGGAACATGTCGCCGGTGTGGATGACGTCGGAGTCGACGAAGTGGATGATGCTGTCGCCGTCGGTGTGCCCCGGCGGCATCGGGATGACGTGCACCTCCTCGCCGTTGAGGTGGATGGTGACGTCCTCGCTGTAGGTCAGGACCGGCAGGGCCTCGGTCGGCCGGGTCAGCGCGAGCCGGCTGCGCACCCGGTCCTGGGCGATGATGGAGACGCCCATCGCCGCGAAGTTCGCGTTGCCGCCGGTGTGGTCGCCGTGGACGTGGGTGTTGATGAGGAAGCGGATGTCGCCGTTCGAGATGCCCTGGACGGCGGCGTAGATGCGCTCGCTGAGGGGCGCGAACTGGTCGTCGATCATGACCACGCCCTCGTCGCCGATCGACAGGCCGATGTTGCCGCCGCGGCCCTCCAGGTAGTGCACGGTGCCGGCGACGTGGTGGGTCGAGATCTCGACCTCGGAGAAGTCGGGCTGCGCGCCGAGCCCGGCGGCCACGGTGAGCGCCGCCACGGCGGAGAAGGCGAGCGAGACTCCGAGCCGCGCGCGTGAGCTGGTCTTCATGGCGTTCTTCCTCGTGGGGTGTGCTGGCTGACGATTGGGTCATGCCTATAATACCGAAAGGCGGTGCGGACCGCCCGCACGACCGAAGCGTACCGATGGTGACGGACCATGGCGCAAACGAACGAGGAACGACTCGCGGCCATCGAGGCGACGCTGCCTCGTCTGGCCACGAAGGAGGACGTCTCGGCCATCAAGGCGACGTTGGAGCACTTGGCGACGAAGGAGGACGTTCAGGCCCTCAAGGTGTGGGTGCTTGCGAGCAGCGGCGCCTTCATCACCGGCATCGTCATCGCTGCCGTGACGTGGCTCCTTCGGCTGCTTCGTTGATGCCGTCTCCCCCCTTGGTTGACACGTCCGGGCTCGACCCCGCTGACCGCCCCTTCCCATTCCGATCGTCGCGCCAATCGAACCGAGGCGTACCGGTGGGCAGTGCGAGGCTTGAACTGGTGTAGGATCACCCTGCGCGTTCCCGGCCTGATCGACAAGACCAAGGGGGGGGTGATCGGATTGATGCAGGGACTCCTGGTTCGGATGGCCGCGGCGTTCACGATCGGCTCCCTGCCGTTCGGGGCGGTGGCCGCGACGGCCCAGCCGGCGCCCGAAAGCGCCGCGTCGGCCGAGCGGGCCCTGGTCGACCGCTACTGCGTCGCCTGCCACAACGAGCGGATGCGGGTCGCGGACCTGACCCTCGACAGCGCCGACGTCGACGACGTCGGCGCCCACCCCGAGGTCTGGGAGAAGGTGGTGCGGAAGCTGCGGGCGGGAGCCATGCCGCCCGCCCCCCGGCCGCGCCCCGACGCGGAGACCTACGAGGGGTTCACCGCCTGGCTCGAGACCGAGCTCGACGCGGCGGCGGCGCGGAATCCCGATCCGGGGCGCACCGATACCTTCCACCGTTTGAACCGCAGCGAGTACCACAACGTCATCCGTGACCTGCTGGCCCTGGACGTCGACGTCGCGGCGCTCCTGCCGGCCGACGACGGCAGCTACGGGTTCGACAACATCGCGGGCGTGCTCGGCATCTCGCCGACCCTGCTCGAGCGCTATCTGTCGGCCGCGAAGAAGATCAGCCGGCTCGCCATCGGCCGGCCCGCGCCGTCGGCGACGGCCGAGACGTTCCGCCTCGTGACCGACCTGACCCAGGACGTCCGGGTCGACGGGCTGCCGTTCGGCACCCGCGGCGGCACCCGCTTCGACTTCACGTTCCCCGAGGACGCGGTGTACGGCATCCGCGTCCAGCTCTCGCGCGACGCCAGCGGCACCCTCAAGCCGTTCGACACCCCCCACCGGCTCGAAGTGAGCCTGAACGGCGAGCTCCTCGAGACGTTCACGGTCGGCGAGCCCCCGCCGCCGGGGGCCGGGCGCAGCGACCCCGAGTACCAGGAGTGGCTGACGCGCCAGCGGGCCGCCGACGACGGCTGGGAGGTGCGGGCGCCGGTGCGGGCGGGGCCGCGCACGGTGCAGGTGACGTTCCACCAGAAGACGTCGGCCTACGCCGAGACCCTGCGCCAGCCGTTCCTGCGCCCCTACACCAGCATCACCGGCGGCGACACCCGCTATCAGCCCTACGTCGGCAGCGTCACCGTCGCCGGCCCGTTCGAGGCGAGCGGGGCGCGGCCGGTCCAGGGCACGCCAAGCCGCGATCGCATCTTCGTCTGCCGCCCCGCCGCCGACGAGGCCGCCTGCGCGCGCGAGATCCTCTCGACCTTGGCCCGTCGCGCCTACCGCCGGCCGGTCACGGAGCGCGACCTCGCGGTGCTGCTCGAGTTCTACGAGCAGGGACGCGCCGAGGGCGGCTTCGAGGCGGGCGTCGAGCTCGGGTTGCGGCGCCTGCTCGCGAGCCCCGACTTCCTGTTCCGGGTGGCGCGCGAGCCGGACGGCGCGGCCCCGGGCACGCCGTACCGCGTCCCCGACCTCGAGCTCGCGTCGCGGCTCTCCTTCTTCCTGTGGAGCAGCATCCCCGACGACGAGCTGCTCGACCTCGCCGAGGCGGAGACGCTGCACCAGCCCGAGGTGCTCGAGGCGCAGGTCCACCGGATGCTCGCCGACCCGCGGGCCGACGCCCTCGTCGAGAACTTCGCGGGGCAGTGGCTGTATCTCCGCAACGTGCGGGCCCTGACCCCCGACGAGGACCGCTTCCCCGACTTCGGCGAGGCCCTGCGGCGATCGTTCCAGCGCGAGACCGAGCTGTTCTTCGCCAGCGTGCTGCGCGAGGACCGCAGCGTCCTCGACTTCCTGACCGCCGACTACACCTTCGTCAACGAGCGGCTGGCGCGGCACTACGGCATGCCCAACGTCTACGGCAGCCACTTCCGGCGCGTCAGCCTGCCCGACTCGTCGCGCCGGGGCCTGCTGGGCCACGGCAGCATCCTCGCCGCGACGGCCTACCCGACCCGGACGTCGCCGGTGCTGCGGGGCAAGTGGGTGCTCGAGAACCTGCTCGGGACCCCGCCGCCGCTGCCCCCGCCCGACGTCCCGTCGCTCGAGGAGACCACCAGCGACGGCGCCGCCGTGTCGATGCGCGAGGCGATGGAGCAGCACCGGTCCAACCCCGTGTGCGCGAGCTGCCACCGGCTGATGGACCCGCCGGGCTTCGCCCTCGAGCAGTTCGACGCGGTGGGGCGCTACCGGACCCGCAACGAGGCGAACGCGCCGATCGACGCGTCGGGGGTGCTGCCCGACGGCACCGCCTTCGAGGGCGCGTCGGGCCTGCGCGACGCGCTGCTGGGCCGCCCCGACCTCTTCGTCACCACCCTGACCGAGAAGCTGCTGATCTATGCGCTCGGCCGGGGGGTGGAGCACCACGACGCGCCGGCCATCCGCGCCATCACGCGCGACGCGGCCGAGGACGGAAACCGTTTCTCGTCGCTCATCCTGGGTGTCGTCAAGAGCCCGCCGTTCCAGATGAGGAGAACCCGGTCATGATGATCAGAAAGCTGTCGCTGCCCCGCCGGACGTTCCTGCGCGGCCTCGGCGCGACCGTCGCCCTGCCCCTGCTCGACGCCATGGTGCCGGCCCTCACGGCGGAGGCCCGGACCGCGGCGCGGCCTGTCCGCCGCCTCGGGTTCATCTACATCCCCAACGGGGCGGTGATGCAGGAGTGGACGCCGGCCGAGACCGGCCCCGGCTTCGCCTTGTCCCGCATCCTGCAGCCCCTGGCCCCGTACCGCGACCAGCTCACGGTGGTGAGCGGCCTCGCCCACGGGCAGGCCGAGCCCCTCGGCGACGGCAACGGCGAGCACTCGCGGGCGAGCTCGACGTGGCTGAACGGCGTGCATCCGAAGCAGACCGAGGGCTCGGACGTGCGGGCCGGGGTCACCGCCGACCAGCTCGCGGCCCAGTACATCGGCCGGGATACGCCGCTGCCGTCGCTCGAGCTCGCGATCGACCTGGACGGGCTCGTCGGCAACTGCGAGAACGGCTACAGTTGCGTCTACCTGAACACCGTCGCGTGGCGGTCGGCGACGACGCCGCTGCCCATGGAGAACAACCCGCGGGTCGTGTTCGAGCGGCTCTTCGGCGACGGCGGCACGACCGAGCAGCGCGTGGCCGAGATGCGGCGCGACCGGAGCATCCTCGACTCGGTCACCGACGATTTGGCGAACCTCGAACGCTCCATCGGGAAGGGCGACCGGGCCCGCCTCGACCAGTACCTCGACTCCATCCGGGCCCTCGAGCGGCGCATCACCCTGTCGGAGGCGCAGAGCGCCGACGCCGAGCTGCCGGCCCTCGCCCGCCCCGTTGGCATCCCCGACGACTTCGAGGACCACGTCAGGCTGATGTACGACCTGGTCTCCCTGGCGTGGCAGGCGGACATCACCCGCGTCTTCACGTTCATGCTCGGCCGCGAGCTGGGGGGGCGGACCTATCCCCACCTCGGCGTGCCCGACCCCCATCACGGGCTGTCGCACCACCGCAACGACCCCGAGAAGCTCGACAAGCTCGCGCGCATCAACACGTACCACGTGGGCCTGTTCACCCACCTGCTCGACAGCCTGCGGAAGGCGCCGGACGGGGCGGGCTCGGTGCTCGACCACTCGATGGTGATGTACGGCGGCGGGCTCGGCGACAGCAACGACCACGCGCACTTCGATCTGCCGGAGATCGTGGTGGGCGGCGGCGCCGGGCGCCTGAAGGGCGGGCGGCACCTGCTCTACCCGAAGGACACCCCGGTGAACAACCTGCTCGTCAGCATGCTCGACAAGGTCGGGGTGTCGGCCGGGAACTTCGGCGACGCGACGGGACGCATCAAGGAGCTGGCGGACATCTGATGAGCATGCGCATGCATCCGTCGGCGGTTGCGGCGTATCTGGTGGCGGCGGCGTGTCTGGCGGCGGCGCCCGCCTCGGCGCGGGTCGAGGCGCCGCTGATCGACGCGGTGCGCGCCGGCGACGTCGCCGAGGTGCGCGCGCTGCTCGCGGGAGCCGCCGATCCCGATCGAGCGTCCTCTGACGGCACGACGCCGCTGCACTGGGCGGCCAACCGCGACGACCTCGACTCGGCCCGCCTGCTGCTCGAGGCCGGCGCCCGCCCCGGGGTCGCCAACCGTTACGGCGCAACGCCGCTGCTCGTGGCCGCCACCAACGGCAGCGCGGAGATGCTCGCGGTGCTGCTGGCGGCGGGCGCCGATCCGAACGTCGGCCTCCCCGAGGGCGAGACCCCGCTCATGCGGGCGGCCCGGGCCGGCGGCGCCGGCGGGGTGCGGGCCTTGCTGCGCCACGGCGCCGAGGTCGACGCGGCCGAGCGGTGGCGTGGGCAGACCGCGCTGATGTGGGCGGCCATCGAGGGCAACGCCGCCGCCGTCCTGGAGCTCGTCGCCGGCGGCGCCGACGTGCACGCGCGCTCCGCCGGGGGCTTCACGCCCCTGCTGTTCGCCGTCCGCCACGACCGGCAGGACGTGCTGCAAGTGCTCGCCGCGGCCGGCGCCGACGTGAACGACACGCTGCCCGACGGCATGAGCGCCCTGTGCGTGGCGACCCTCAACGCGCACTACGACACCGGCGTGTGGCTGCTCGGGCGGGGGGGCGACCCCAACGCGGCCGGGCAGGGGTGGACGGCGCTGCACCAGCTCGTCTGGGCCCGCCGGCCGAACCTCGGCTTCAACAACCCGGCCCCGATTCCCACCGGCCTCGTCTCCGACCTCGACTTCGTCCGCGCCCTCGCCGCCCACGGCGCCGACCTCGACGCGCGGCAGGCGAAGGAGCCGCGGGGCGGCGACGGCTCGGGCACCGCCGGCGGCTACCGCAACGTGCTGAACCGGGTGGGTGCGACCCCGTTCCTGCTCGCCGCGAAGGCCGTCGACGCCGAGCTGATGCGGCTGCTCGTGGCCCTGGGCGCGGACCCCCTGCTGCCGAACGAGGACGGCACGACGCCGCTGATGGTCGCGGCGGGGGTCGGCATCTGGGCGGTGGGAGAGAGCCCCGGCACGAACGCCGAGGCGCTGGCCGCGGTCGAGCTGATGCTCGAGCTGGGCGACGTCGTGACCACCGTCGACGCCAACGGCGACACCGCCCTGCACGGGGCGATCATCCGCGGGTCGGAGCCGCTGGTGAGGTTCCTGCTCGATCAGGGGGCCGACCTGGAGGCGGTCAACGAGAAGGGCTGGACCCCCCTGATCATGGCCGAGGGCGTGTTCTACTCCAACACCGGCAAGCGCTGGCCCGAGATGGAGCGGCTGCTCCTCGAGCTCGGCGCCCGGCCCTCGCTACGGCTATCCGACCAGTAGAAGGCGCGCTTGGCTCGCTCTTCGGGACCGGCCAAGTATTCGGAATTCCAGTGGCCGCGTGAGAATCGGCGGGGACCCGGTGGGGCAGAGACCTCGCCGGCCTCCCTGTTCGCGAGGCCGGCCAGGCCGTGGGGGGCGGCGCGGCTCCCGGTCGAGAGTCCGTCCGGGAGCCGCCCTGTTCCGTCGAGGCGGGGCCGATCAGTCGGCCGCGACGATCTTCGTCGCCGCCAGCAGCCGCTCGCCGCCCGCCTCGCTGGTCTCGCCGGTGGCCCGTACCTGCTTCGCCATCAGCGCCGCCAGCTCGTCGGGATGGCTCGCGGCCCAGTCGCCGGTGATCTTGTAGAGCCCGTCCTCGGTCAGAACCCCGATCGGGTCGCCGTTCCGCGCGCAGCGCACCATGCACGCCACGTGCTCCGGGCTCGGGTCGGCCCCCGCCATCGCGGCGCATCCCGCCTCGACCAGTTGGCCGGTTATCGTCTCGTCGGCGGTTATCACGGCGGTCGTCAGGGCGACGGCGCAGGCTCCCACCGCCGCGAGCAAGGTCCACTTCTTCATTGCTGCCTCTCCTGTGAGTTCAACGGTCGAGGCATAGCTGTACATTCCGCATGCAGGTCTGTCAAGACGCACGCACGGCCTGGGGCCAGCCGAGCGGCGCGCCGGCACGCGCGGTGAATCCCGCGGAGAATCGAACGATGACGAGACTGGAGATCGAGCAGCACGCCAGGGCACTGCCGGAAGAGGACCGGGTGGAGCTCGCCTACGCTCTTCTGGAAGACGTCGTGCCCGCTCTGACGCCCGAGCAGGAGCGGGAAGCGGATCGGCGCATTGCCGCATACCGGCGGAATCCGGGCACTCTGGTCGCGGAGGACGAGGCACTTCCCCGACTGAAGACCCGCGAGGGCCGATGAGGTGTGTTGACCGAGTGTGGCGAATCGCGGCGCACGCCCTGGCAGGTTCGCCGGGCGAGCGAACGTCAAGAGTGGCTGAGCGCCTCGGTCAGCGGATCCCCGCAGATGACTTGCCGAACTAACTCCGGGCGCTGCTTGCGAAATCGGACCGTGGCGCGTCTCAGCTCATTCTGCTTGTCGCGTCGCATGTCCCTGCACACCAGGACGGGTCGGAAGCGCGCGGTCAAGTCTCGGGGAGTCAACTCGCCGGCGGCATCGGCACCCGCCTGAAGCTGTCTGGTGGCCTTCGCGATGTCGGGGGAGCCGTGGTCCTTGATCTCGATCGGCGTGACGAGGTTCGGATCCGCGAAGAACAGGAAGTCGCACTTGGTTCGCGCCCCTCCCAGTGGGGCTCCGGTCTTGTCGAGGTCGACGATGACCTTCGGATGAGGGGCGTCCACGAGCGACGCGCCGCAATTCCCTTTGTCGATGCTGTCGATGCCGTCGACGAGGCAGGACGGGGCCAGCTTGGAACGAACCGTATCGGCGAGGCCGCTCACTCCGCGTCTCCACGCGTTCCTGCGATACTCGCCCAGTCGTTGTGCAGGGCCGCCGCAACGGCGGCGAATCCGGACGGGTAGAGGCCGGTATCGGCGTCCAGGGCTATCTCCTTCACCGCCGAGCCACTGCCGTTTTCGGCCGGTTCGAACAGCCAGACCCCAACATCACCGGCGGCGAGGGATGTGGCGCCGGGCTTCCCGTTGCCTCCGTTGGTCCGCCGGGATCGTCCTACGATGTTGCCCAGCTCCTCGAGCACCCATTCGCTGTGTGCGGTCACGATGATTCGCACCCCTGCCCGGACGATCTCCGCAATCTGCCGCGTGAACGCTACCTGCATGGCAGGATGCAGATGCGACTCCGGTTCATCGATGATCAACAGATCGTTCGGGGCAACGACATGCCGCAGGTACAACACCACCGGTGCGAGTTCCGACACCATGGACGATGCGTTCGTCAGAGGGAGGTCGGTTTCCCATCCAATCGGACGGTACATAAACTGAGGGTATGGGACGCCGGGCAGGCCTCCGATCTTGACCGCGCCGTTGAGGATTCTCTCTTCGATTTGAGTCGCGATCTCTCCGAGGCGTTCCCTGCCGCGCCGCAATCGCAGCCGCCGGTTGGTTACCATCTCTACCAATTGCTCCAGGAAGTCACCGCGCACGCCGGAGATCGCTGGTACGCGATCGGCACCGCGGATTCCGGCCATGGTCGCACTCTGGATGAGTGTGCGCACGACGGTACTGTGCGCGTTCATCAGACCGGTCCTGTCCGCGGGCAGGTAGAACGCACGATGGCGGTTCGGCAGGACGACGTGGGCCAGCATGCCGATGGCGTTCCAGATCCGCCGGGCGTGCGTGCTTTCCGACTCCCCGTCGGCGAGCAACAGGTCAGCAAGGAACCGTGCGTGTCGACTGCGTCGTCGAATGCGAAGGTCGCCGGGAATAGTGGGCAAAAACGTCCATTCCGGTTCAGTGAAGACCAGCTTGTGCAGTGCCGGTGTCGAGATCCCCTCGACCGCATGTCGAAGCAGCACCTGCACGGGTCCTGGGCTTCCTCGGCGGACCAATCGGCTAGCGGCGTCCACGCCCAGGCAACGCTGGACTTCCTCGCCGATGGCTTTGCCTTGTTGTTCCAGATGCAACCGGATGGCCGCATTGACCGGGGGCGTAAGAGCGATCCCCTCTGTCGCCGGATCGCTACTCCGGGATGCCGGCGCCGTCAAGCGTTCCGCTATTCGGACCAGATCCGTGCTCGCGCCTTCAGGAAACGCAAGGGGGTCTTCAAGTCCCAAGCGGAACCAGGGGCGCCATCCCAGGGGGCGACTACCGAAGTGACGATGCAACGCGTACGCCAACGTCGCCAACCAGGACTTCCCGGTGTTGCTGGGCCCGACGAAGACGGTCAACGGACGCAACTCGACGCATCCCCGGGCAATCGGCCCGAAGTCGGTCACGTCGATCGTCAAGGGGCGGTCGGTGGTCACGGGAGCGTGCGTCCTTCCGCGCTGTACGCTGGACGGCTGGAGGGACGACTTCGATCCCGGTCAGCGCCGGCCGCCGGCTGGCCCCGGTAGCGGCAGCCGCAGTGCCCGCAGGGGCATCTGATCCAGCCGCATCGCCGGCAGAGGGAGAAGTCCACGGAGTTGATGTCGCGCCGGCACCAGTAGCAGTGCGTCTCTCGCTGGCGCTCTCGGGCCCGGCCGTACTCGGCGACGGCCCTCCGCATCTCTTCGACGTGGCTGTCGGGCGATGACCAGAGCGATCGGGTTCTGGCCATGTCCAGCATGAACAGGCGGCTCTCGTGATCCGCCACGCTGAACAGCCGGACCTTCCCGGTCTCGACCTCTCGTTGTGCGTTGGGGTCGAATATCAGGAGGCCCGACTCGCGGTGGTGACCGATCCAGTACCGGACTCCGCCGTGTGGCATGCTGCGGCCGAGCCGTCCGCGCTCGCGGAGAAGCCGGAGGCGCGCCGCCTTGCTCTCGATCGCCATCCTCTGGTCGTCCCGTCCCCGCATGAAGCCGTCCAGCGAGCCGGAACCGGCCCATGGTACACCGGTGTCCCCGCCATGGAGTCCGACGCCTGCCCGACGCCGTCGCCGTCGCCGCGGTCTTCCCGGGTTCCCCGAACAGCCGACCGGAGCCTTGACGGGTTGTACCCGGTCTCAGATGCATGTATACGGGTGTTTATCGATGATTGACTACAATATATGGCAATCAATGGGCCACAGACTCTACACCCCGTCCGTCCAGCGCGCGCTGCGTGCCCTGGGCCGCGACATCGGCATCGCGCGCCGGAAGCGCCGCATGGCGCTGGCGGACTTCGCGGCCCGCATGGGCGTGTCGCAGGGAACTCTGGTCCGCCTCGAGAAGGGCGAGGCCGGGGTGTCGATCGGGGCCTTCGCGATGGCGCTCCTGGCCCTGGGCGAGCTGCACAGGCTGGAGGACCTCTTGGACGTCTCGCGCGACGAGACCGGTCTGCTGCTCGATCTCGACAGCCTGCCCCGGCGCATCCGGCGGCGGAAGCCGCGGCTCGGGTGAGTGAGGCTGCCGGCATGCCGAAGACGACGCGGCGCGTGCGCGTGGCGCTTGGCGAGCGGCTGCAGCCGGTCGGCGAGCTCGTGTTCGAGGCCGACGGCCGGCGGCAGGCCAGCATGTTCCGCTATGCCGACGAGTGGCTGAGCGCTGCCGAGGGCTTCGCCATCGCCCCGACCCTGCCGTTGTCGGAGTCGCCCTTCCACGCGTCGGCGTCGCGGGAGCGTCCCCGTTCGGCGCTGTCGGGGCCGATCGCTGACGGTGCGCCTGACTCCTGGGGGCGGGGACTGCTGCGCAAGGCGCTCTCCGGCGCCCTCACGGAGCTCGACTATCTGCTCGCGGTGGACGACGAGACTCGCCAGGGCGCGCTGCGGTACCTCGACGACGACGGCAGGCCGCTGTCGCGCACGTACCCGCCGGTGCCCCGCTTGAGCGACCTCGACGAGCTGCGGCGGCAGGCCGGCGCGGCCGAGGGCGACCCGAACGGGGCGGCGTCGATTCGAGACCTTCTGGTGGGCAGCGCCAGCTCTCTCGGCGGGGCCCGGCCCAAGGCCAACGTGCGCGATAGGGGCGGCGACCTCGCGATCGCCAAGTTCACCTCGGACCGTGACACCATGCCGGTGGAGCGGGTCGAGGTGGCGACGCTGGCCCTTGCCCGGGCCGCTGGCGTGAACGCGGCGCAGGCGCGGATCGAGCTCGGGTCCACGGACAGGCCGGTGGCCCTCATCAGGCGGTTCGACCGGGCGGGCGGCGACCGGGTCCACTATCTCTCGGCCCAGTCCTTCATCGGCGCCGAGGCGGCCACCGGCGCGTACTACACCGACATCGCGGACGCGCTGCGCGCGCACGCTTTCGATCCGACGGCGCAGCTCGTCGAGTTGTACCGTCGCGTCCTGTTCACGATTCTCGTCTCGAACAACGACGATCACCTGAAGAACCACGGCCTGCTCCACGCGGGGGGAGGACGCTGGGTGCTGTCGCCCGCCTTCGACGTCAATCCGCAACCGCACCGCCAGCGCCATCTCGAGACGGGCATCAGCGAGCTCAGCGGACACGCCGCCTCCATCGAGGCGGCGGTGGACGCCGCGCCCTTCTTCGACATCGAACGGGACGCCGCCGTCGCGATGCTGTCCCGCATGGTGTCGACCATCGACGAGCGCTGGCGGGCATGCTGCGAGGCCGCGGGTATGGACGCGCGGGAGATCGAGCGCTACGCACCCGCGTTCGACCATGCCGAGAGCCGCGTCGCCCGGCGGATTGTCCTTCCTCGCCGGTGACGTGACGCCACACGGCGGCGACACCGGAGGCCGGCTCGCCGACGCCGGGGAAGGGGGTGGAGCGGAGCCCCGGACCACCCGGGCGACGGTGCTACAATGCGGACGATCGCAGGACCACTTTCTGAGGAGCCGCCATGCTGCCAGTTCGCATTCTCCGGATGATCGTGCCTCTTTTCGTCGCCGTGCTGGGTCTCGCCGCCGTCGCCGGCGCCCAGATCCTCGACGCGCCGGATCCGGCGCAGATGGAGGACGCGCCGGACCTCGGGTATCACCCCGTGCCGCACGGCCTCGAGATTCCCGTCGACCAGGAGATGGGGGCGCCTTCGAGCGTCGTCTGGACCACGAAGAACACCCTGCTCGTCTTCAACCGCGGGCCCAACCCCCTGATGGAGTTCAACCCCGACGGCAGCTTCGTGCGGTCGTGGGGGCAGGGCGAGTACATCCGACCCCACGGCATGCGGCTCGACCCCGACGGCAACATCTGGATCACCGACGTCAACGGGCACACCGTCAGGAAGATGGACCCGGACGGCAAGGTGCTGATGACCATCGGCACCCACGGCAAGGCCGGCGAGCCGGAGGACGGGCTGCTGACCGAGCCGGTCGACCTGACCATCAACGCGGCCGGCGAGGCCTTCGTGCTGGTGGGGCACGGGCGGGGCATCCCGCGGCTGGTGAAGTTCGCGCCCGACGGCTCGTTCATCAAGGCGTGGGGCGGTCAGGGCACCGCGCCGGGAGAGTTCGACATCCCGCATTCGATCGTCGTCGACGACGCGGGGCTGCTCTACGTGGCCGACCGGCAGAACCGGCGGGTGCAGATCTTCGACGCCGACGGGGCCTACATCAAGGAATGGGCCTACAAGGGGCTGCCGTGCGGCCTGCACATCCACAGCGACGGGACGATGTACATGGTCAGCGGGTTCGCGGGCGAGATTCTCAAGCTCGACGAGAACGGCAAGGCGGTGGGCGCCAACGGACAGCCGGGCAAGGGCCTTGGCGAGTTCGGCGAGGCGCACTACATGACGATGGCCCCGAACGGGGACATCTGGGTTGCCGACACCGTGAAGCCGGAGCTGCACAAGTACGTCATGAACTGAGGCCGGCCTCCGGCAGGGACGGCGCAGATTGATGACTTCGCCGCTCGTCGGCCGTCCCGCGGTTCCGTTCGAGCTCCCCGACGCGGACGGCCGCGTGCACGGGCTCGACGATTACCGTGGCCGATGGCTGCTGCTGGTGATGCACCGGCATCTGTTCTGACTGCCGTGCCGGCGGCATCTGCTGCAGTTGCAGCAGGCGGCGGAGGAACTCGAGCGGCTCGGGGTCGAGCCGCTGGCCGTGACCTTCGAGGACGCGACGGCGGCCCGCGCCTACGTGGCCGAGACCGGGCTGCGCTGGCCGCTGCTCGTCGACACCGAACGCCGCCTCTATCGCGCCTACGGGATGCGGAAGGCGCGGCTCCGCCATCTGTGGGGGGCGGCGACCTTCCGCGCCTACTGGCGCGAGGCCCGCCTCGGGCGGTTTCCCCGTCTGCCGCGCGCCGATACCAGGCAGCAGGGGGGCAACGTGCTGATCGACCCCGGGGGGCTCGTGCGGTTCCACCACGTCGGCCTCGGCCCCGCCGACCGGCCCGCGGTCGAGAGCCTGCTTGCCGCGCGAAGCGCCTTTCCCTCGCTACCATGATTCCGCCCAAGACCATTCTCGTTGCGACCGACTTCAGCGACGCCTCCGGGCTGGCCCTGACCTACGCCAGGGACCTGGCCCGGCGGTGCGGCTCGGCCCTCCACCTACTGCACGTGGTGACGGATGCCGACGTCAGCCCGGGGACCGAGGCGTTGTGGGGGTTCTCCGAGACCGAGGTCCAGCACCGCTGGGTCGACGAGGCGAAGGCGAAGCTCGACGGCTTGTGCCCGGCCGAGGAGCAGGAGGCGTCGGCGGTGCGCACGGCGGTGGAGATCGGGCCCCCGGTGGACGGCATCCTGCGCTACGCGGGCGGGCATGGGGCCGAGCTGATTGTCATGGGCACCCGCGGGCGGGGGGCGGTCGAGCAGTTGCTGCTCGGGAGCGTCGCCGCCGAGGTGGTGCGGCGCGCGCCCTGCCCGGTCCTGACGGTACGCGACACGGTCCGCGAGAGCGGGTAGCCCAGGCCGGCGTCGCGGGACACGCCGCGGTCCGGAGCGGCATCCGGTGGGCACGGCTCGCGCGGTCACCGCGGGCGGCGCCCCACGAGCATCTCGTGGCGGCCCGGCTCGACCTCGGGGTGCACGAACGGCTCGCTGCGGGCGTCGAAGCCGACCTCGCCCAGCAGATCCAGCCAGCGCCGGCGGGTGAACAGGCCCTCGACGTGGCGGTCGTGCACGACCCGTGCCGAGCCGTCGCGCTCGCGCAGCAGGAACGCGTAGTCGACGACGTACTCGGTGTCCTCCGGGTCGGGGTCCCACACCCACTCGATGAAGCGCAACCCCCGGGCGCAGAGCCCGGCCCCGGCGGCGGGCTCGGACTCGTCGCGGCCACCGTCGTCGGTCGACGCGCCCGGGAAGTTCTCGCGCACGTAGTCGGGCGCGAACAGCACCGCGCCGCCCGGCCGGCAGTGGACCCACGCCGTCTCCATAGCGCGCCGCAGGTCCGCCTCCGTCGTCATGTAGCAGACCGCGTCGTGGACGAAGACCGCGTCGAACGTCCGGCCCAGGCGCAGCGTGCGCATGTCGCCGAGCCGGTGCTCGCACTCGGGGTTGAGGGCGCGGCTCGCCGCGAGCATGCCGGGGGAGAGGTCGGTGAGGACGAGGCGCGGGAACCGCCGCTTCAGGTGCAGCGCGTTGTTGCCGCCGCCGCTGCCGAGCTCGAGCAGCGACTCGATCGGCCCGTGGCACGCCTCGGCCAGCAGGTCGGCGTAGATGCCCGCCTCGACGGCGTACTCGCTCGCCGCGTCGCCGACGAGCGGCCACCAGTCGGCGAGCTCGTCGTACAGGCGCGGGGTCGAGCGACCCTCGGCCGAATCCTCGCCGAGCTCGCCCGCACCCGGGCCGCGTTCGGTCGATTCACCCGTCGCCTCGACGGACCTCTTCTTCATCTCTGCCCCCTCGTCCTCGGCCAACCCGGCGCCTGGTCGACGGCCGGGCCGGCCGGCGGGTTCTCGGCGCGACACGTTGCCGCCGCACTCGCGGTGGCTGGCGTCTTCACTTGGGCTGTCCTCCGCGAAGGGCGTCGCGCCTGTACCATGGTAGCGGGCCGGCGTTCGATGGGTCCCGGTCACAGGAGGAACGGCCGCCGATGACAGGCGTTCTCGACGGGGTGCGGGTGCTCGACTTCGGCCGCTACATCGCGGGGCCGTTCTGCGCGGCCCTGCTCGCGGACCTCGGGGCCGACGTGGTGCGGGTCGAGAAGGTTCGGGGCGGAGAGGATCGTTTCCTGGTGCCGCTGACGCCGACCGGCGACGGCGCCCTCTTCATGCAGGTCAACCGGAACAAGCGCGGCATGACCCTCAATCCGCTGAAGCCCGCGGGGCGCGAGGTGCTGCGGCGGCTGGCGGCGGGGGCGGACGTGGTGGTGGCCAACCTGCCCGACCCCGCCCTGCGGGCGCTGGGGCTCGACTACGCTTCGCTCGCGGCCGTGAACGACCGCATCGTCCTGACCAGCGTGTCGGCGTTCGCGGCGGGCGGGCCGTACTCGGACAAGGTCGGCTTCGACGGCGTCGGGCAGGCGATGTCCGGGTCGATGTACCTGTCGGGGCAGCCGGGCCAGCCCACGAAGAGCTACGTGCCGTGGGTCGACTTCGCGACCGCGCTCTCGGCGGCGGTCGGCACTCTGGCCGCGCTCATGGCGCGCGAGCGTACCGGCCGCGGTCAGGAGGTGCGAGGGTCCCTGCTCGGGACCGCCCTCACCGTCGCCAACGCGGCGCTCATCGAGCAGGCGGTGAACGCGCCCGATCGCGTCGCCTCGCTGAACCGGAGCCAGGTGTCGGCCCCGTCCGACACCCACCGGACGCGCGACGGCTGGATTCTCGTGCAGACCATCGGCCAGCCCCTGTTCGAGAAGTGGGCGGCGCTGGTCGGCGTGCCGGAGTGGGTGGACGACCCCCGGTTCCGCGACGACATGGCGCGCGGCGACCACGGCGAGGTCATCAGCGGCCGGATGGCCGAGTGGTGCGCCGGGCGGACGACGGCGGAGGCGCTGGCCGCCCTCGAGGAGGTCCGCATCCCCGCCGGCCCCGTGCTGTCGCCGCAGCAGACCCTGGACGATCCGCACGTGGCGGCGGTCGGGCTCCTCCGGGCGCTGGCGTTTCCCGGCGCCCCGGCCCCCGCCCCCGTCGCCGACACGCCGTTCTCGCTGTCCGAGGGCACGGCCGGCATCCGCAAGCGGGCGCCAGCCCTCGGCGAGCACACCGACGAGATTCTCGGCGGGCTCGGGTACACGGCGGCCGAAGTCGCGGCCCTTCGCGCCGCCCGCGTGGTGTAACCCGGTCCGGCCGTGCGTCAGGCGGCGGAGACCGCGGTGCGACCCGACGGTTGGGTCGGGGAGTCTCGCTTGCGCGAAACCCTGCGGCGACGGTTGGCGAGCCGGGCTACGGGCGCGGCGAGGCGGTGCGGCCGGACGACCCGCCGCCCGACGACGTGTAGCCGCCGGAGCTGACGGTTCCGCCCCCGCTCGAGCCGCCCGACGAGCTCCCACCGCTCGACCCGCCGCCGCCGCTGAAGATCCCGCCGCCGCTCGTCCCCCGCGGCTGCGCGCGGCGACCCCCGCCATCGTCCCGCGGCGTGGCGACCCGGGTATAGCCGTAGCCCTCGTAGACCCGCCCCTGGCTCACGTCGGGCCCGTCCGAGATGACCGCTCCCGGCAGGCCGTAGTAGCCCGGGTCCACGTAGTAGTGGTCACCCCACCCGTACAGCGAGCGATAGGGAGACCACCCGTAGTAGTAGCCGAACGGCGCCGCGTAGTACGGATACCAGGCGTCGTAGCCGTAGCCGCCCCAACTGCCGAGGAATCCGCCGCCGCCCCCGCCGCTCGGTGCGGAGCGTCGCACCGAGAAGTCCTCCGGGAACGACAGCGCCACCAACATGTCGATGATGTCCCCCGGCACGCCGCCGTCGTCGAGCTGGATCAGGGTGCGCCCGTCGAGCTCGAACCACGTCCCGGTCTCCACCAGCAGCGCTTCGAGAACCGCGGGCTCGAGCGCGGCCGCGGCCTCGATGACGGCGTCGATGGACAGGTCGGCGTCGCCAGTCCGGATCGCCGCGCTTCGCGCCCGCGCGAGCAGATCGGGGGTGAGGGTCGGACCGGCCGCGCTCAGGGTGGTGACGTCGCCCGTGCGGCGGTAGCGCTTGACGGTGACCGCGGCCCGCTCCCCGGCCTCCACCAGCTCGAGCGCGAGCCAAGTCCTGGCGTCCGCCATCAGTCCCACCGCGGACAGCCGGCGGGCGTCGTCTTGGGCGCTGCACGTCAGCTCCGCCCGCGTGAACAGGCGCGCGCCGTCGCCCGACCACCCGATGCGGCGCCGGCCGCGGCACTCGCTCTGGTCGACGGGATGCTCCAACCCGTCGGCCGACAGGGTCTCCACGAGCATCTGCTCGCCGTCGGCCAGCGTCGTCACGACGACGTCGGTGGCGGCTGCCGGCGGGGCGGCCGGCGTCACGCACACCATCACGCTGTCCGCGAACGCGGCGAGGTCGCCCGCCGCCTCCGGCAGGGCGCCGGCCTCCTCGACGAGCCGCCAGCAGCCGAGCCACGGCAGCCAGCGCTGATCCACCGCTGGCGACACCGCCGGCCCGCCGAGCCGCGCCGGCTGGGCGTGCGAGGCACCGGGCAGCGCGAGCGCTCCGATGGCCAGGACGGCGAGAAGCCCCACGGTCCACGAGGCCTTCCGGCCCGCCGGACTGGCGGCTGCCTTGGAAGAACGGCTCCCGATCGTGATTGGCATGGTCATGTCTCACCTCGACGGATGGATGCTCCTCGTCGTGTATTCGTTCGCGGGCGGGCGCCTCGCGCCCGCTGGTGCCCTGCGGCGCCTACGGCGCAGACTACTAGAAAACGAACTCGACCCCGCCGGTCATCTGCACGCCGTTCAAGTCGACGTCGTCGAAGTTGTAGGTGGCGGACGCCACCGTCCGGGACCAGACCCGGCGCAGCTCGGCGACCGCGAACAGCCGGCGCGTGAGCCTGACGCTGACGCCCGCGGAGACGTGGCGGGACAACGCCCACCCCTGCGACCGCAGCCGATCGCTGGAGATCGAGAAGTCGCTGAAGTCGATGAAGTCCCCGATCTGCTCGAACCGGTACCACCGCGTGCCGCCGCCGGCCCCGACGTGGAAGGCCAGGGTGCTCGGCACCCACGCCAGCCGCCCGATGGAGCGTCCTCGCGGCAGCACCCAGTACCGCACGCTCGCGTTGATGGGTACCTGCCACACGCGGGTCGACTGGGTGATGGGCCGGCCGTTCTCCTCGAACTTCTCGTACTCCGAGGCGAAAGTCCGGTTCGCCGGCGCCACGTCGATCACCAGGTCGACGCGGGGGCCGAGTGAGAAGCCCCCGGCGAAGCGGAAGAGCACCGTATCGTACGCCCGCTCCCCGATGGGGATGAACTCGCCGTTGGCGTCGACGCCGAGGACCAGGTCGTCGCGGATCCAGTCGAAGACACCGCCCCCCGAGGCCCGGAGCAGGCCGGTGGACAGCCCCACGATGCCTCGCGGCTGTCCGAACAGGAAATCGGGCCGGTCGCGCGGCGGTGGCTGGGCGGCGGCCGGCTCGGCCTCGGGCCCGTCCGCGGCGGACGCGATTCCGCCGCTCGCCATCGCCCCCGCCGCGAGGCAGGCGGCGAGCGCGATCCGGGCGGCGCGTGTCGGTGTGGCCATTCGGCTGGACATCGATCGGGTCATCTTGCAGAGTTTCGATTGACTCACGCCAGCCAGTCTATGCACTGACCGTACCAACGCCGGGGAGCCGGCGGCGCTGACCGGCGGGATGCATCGTGGCTCGGAGTCCGGCGGGGCCTCGCCACAAACCCGAAAGCCATTGTAGCAGCCGGCGGCGGCCGGCAGGGCCGCCGAGAGTGCCCGCGTCTGCTTTCCTGGCGGGTCGGCGTGGCCATCGCCACGTTCTGGTGACTGCACGGTCCCGGAGCCCGAGGCCGAGTTGGCTTCCTGGCAGGTCAGCGTGGTCATTTGCCACGGGTTGTCCCCCGGCGGTGACAGGCCTGTCCGTTGCTGCGGTCAGGGCCCGTCCCTCGTCAGAAGTCGACCTCCATCGACAACCTCACCCTCCGGCCGCTCAGATAGCCGGTGGGCCGGCCGAACGGCGGATGACGAGAACACGTCGCTGCAGCCGCGAATCCGGCTGGTGTCGAGCAGGTTGCAGAAGCGGGCCTGGAAGCGCACCCGCCGGTCCGTCCACTATAATGAGAGCGTTCGTCCCTTGCAGGCTGGCGACCTGCGCCGCAGGACGGCGCCCCTCCCGGCACGGGAGGCGCTGACGCCTAAGGACGGTGGCGAGATTGCCTGCCCCGTAGCGTTATCCCAGGAGCATCTGATGAAGCGATTCCTCATCGTCGCGGCGGCGTTGACCCTGCTGGCCGCCGGACCGCCGGCCGAGGCGCAGTTCGACAGCGTCGGCTCGCTCGACTTCCCGACGTCCGGCTCTGCCGAGGCCCAGCAGCACTTCCTGCGCGGGGTCGCGATTCTCCATAGCTTCGGCTGGAAGCAGGCGATCGCGGAGTTCCAGGAGGCGCAGCGGCTCGACCCCGACTTCGCGATGGCCTACTGGGGTGAGACGCTCTGCTACAACCACCCGCTGTTCGGCTCGCCCGTCGACAACGACAACCCCCGGGCGGTGCTGAAGCGGCTCGGCGAGACGCGCGAGGAGCGGCTGGCCAAGGCCCCCACCGAGCGCGAGAAGGGCTTCCTGAACGCGGTCGAGATCCTGTGGGGCGAGGGCGACTACGACGACCGGCGGGTGGCGTACATGGAGGCGATGCAGCGGCTCGTCGAGCAGCATCCCGACGACGACGAGGTCGCCACCTTCGCCGCCGTGGCCACCCTCAGCGGGGCCCGCGCCCTCGACGACCGCACGTACCGCTACGAGATGCGGGCCGGCTCCCTCGCCCTGCCCGTCTTCGAGCGGAACCGGGACCATCCGGGCGCCCCCCACTACGTGATCCACGCGTTCGACGACCCGATCCACGCGCCCCTCGCGCTGCCCGCGGCGCTGCGCTACGCCGAGATCGCGCCGGCCGTCGCCCACGCCCGCCACATGCCCACCCACATCTTCATCCAGCACGGCATGTGGGACCTCGTGTCGGGCCACAACCAGAGCGCCTACGACGCCGCCCGCGACCTGTGGGTGCCGGGCGACAGCGTCGGCGACACCGTGCACCCCCTCGACTGGGGCCAGTACGGCGACCTCCAGCTCGGCGACTACGCCAAGGCGCGCACCTGGATCGAGCGGCTGGAGATGGTCATCGAGGAGAGCGAAGGACAAACCCGCAGCGTCAACACCCTGCCGCTGCTGAACGCGCGCTACGTGGTCGAGACCGAGGAGTGGAACGTGCTGCCGGTGACCGACGACTCGCGGGCCGTCGAGCTGCTCGCCACCGGCATCAGCGCCGTCAAGACCGGCGACCTCGCCACCGCCGAGGCCGCGGCGTCGCGCCTGAAGGCGCTGGCCGAGGACGGCGGCCTCGGCAATCAGATCATGTACCGCGAGGTCGCGGCCCTGGTGCACGTCGCGAAGGGCGAGGCCGACGCGGCGACGGGCCTCATGGACGAGGCGCTGGAGATCACCGGCCGCATGCGGCTGCCCAACGGGGCGGCCAGCCCCGTCAAGCCGCCCTACGAGCTCTACGGCGAGATCCTCCTCGAGCTCGACCGGCCCGCCGACGCGGTGGCGAAGTTCGAGACGTCGCTCGAGCGCATGCCCGGCCGCGTGCGGTCGGTGCTCGGCCTCGCCCGCGCCGCCGCCCGGACCGGCGACAGCGACACCGCGGCCGAGCAGTACAACCTGCTGCTGTCCACGTGGCAGGGCCGCGACGAGCTGCCCGGCTACGACGAGGCCAGCCGGTACCTGCAGCAGACGAACGACCAGTAAGTCACCACGGCGGCCTGGGCGTGGCGATCAGTTAACGGGCGTGTCCCGCGGGGCACGCCCGTTACTCTCGTTGCGGCTCGACATGCCCGCGCAAGTCTGTATTGCCACGATCGAGCGCGATGTCTCGAAGCTACGTCCGGTCGGCGCTGCTAGAATGGGGCAGGTGAACCGGAAGAGATGGCCACGCTCGTCTTCGATACACACAAGGCGGTGAAGGCGTTGCGAGACGCCGGTTTCGACGACTCGCAGGCCGAAGCCGTCACCGAGCAAATCAGCGCTGCGATTAGCGAGAACCTGGCAACCAGGGACGATCTCGAGAAGCTCGAGTTGCGCCTCACGCTCAAGGTCTACGCCGCGGTCGTTGCAGGAGTCGCCTTGATCAAGGCGCTCGACTATCTGCTCGGCTGACTTGGCAGTCCATCGAACCGGCGTCTCGACCGGGATCGGTAGCCCGGCCCTACCAGCGGTCGAACCGGACCAGCTCGCGGTCGATCATGTCGATGCGGGGCCGGCCCGAGGCGGCCATGTTCCTCGCCAGCTCGGTCTGCAGGATCTCGACCACCGTCTGCACCCCTTCCGCCCCGTAGGCGGCGAGGCCCCACATCGGCGGGCGGGCCACCATCACCGCGGCGGCGCCCAGGGCGAGGCCCTTGAGCACGTCGGTGCCGCGCCGGAAGCTGCCGTCCACGAGGACCGGGACCCGGCCGGCCACCGCGTCCGCCACCGCCGGCAGCACGTCGACGGGGAGGGCGCCGCCGACGCCGTGGTTGGAGACCACGAGGCCGCCGGAGCCCCGCTCGAGGGCGGTCTCCGCCGCGGCCGCGTCCATGACGCCCTTGACGATGACGGGCACATCGACCGCGCCGCTCACCCGCTCGACCGCGGCCCAGTCGGGCGGCACGGGGGCGCCCGCTCTCGGAGACGCCCACTGTCACGCAGACCGCCCGGCAGCCCGCCTCGACCGCCCGCGCGGCGTCGTCCGGCAGCGTGGCCGCATCGGAGTACTGCTGATACCAGACCGGCTCCTCGCTCGCCGCCGCGACCGCCTCGATGGCACGCCCGCCGCGTCCGGTGGCGACCATGACGGCCTTGCCGGCCGAGGCGCCGCGCGCCGTCGCGAGCTCGCCGTCGGGGTGCAACTGGTCCTGGCCGCCGACCGGCCCGACGATGATGGGGGCGAACATGTCGTACCCGTACAGCGGCGTGGTCAGGTCGAGGTCCATCGCGTAGACCATCAGCCGCTGCCGCAGGGTCATCTTGTCGAACGACCGCCGGTGCCCGCCGCTGATGGTGTCGAAGCGCTGCGGCGGCAGCACCAGCCGGGCCATCGCCTCGAACTCCGGCACGTTGACCAGCTCCAGCACCGGGGCCAGCCGGTCGTTGGGGGGCGCGCCCCCCCCGGGCTGGCCCTGGGCGCCCACGAGGGGCGAGCCGCCGAGGAACTTGCCGAACTGCCGCAGGGATTCCCGTCGATCGACTGTCATCGTTGTATCGCCTCGGCTGTGCCGCGGGAAACGGCGGCTTCCTGGTGAATCTATACGAGATCGCGGTGCCGAGCCAAGGAGGAGCACGCGTGGCTTGCCAATCGTCGCCTGTGGCTCCGCCTGGCGGCCAACCAACCCTCCGGGGAGTCCACGCCGTTCTCTTGGCGCAGACGGCCGCGTCAGATGAGCCCTACGGTCCAGAGCACGTATACCACGACCATTGCGGTGACGCCGTTGACGAAGGTGACGCCGCCGTAGGACAGCAGGGCCGACTTGAGGGGCATGCGGGACAGCGACGCGCAGACCCAGAAGTAGCTCGAGTTCACGTACTTGATGATCATGGAGCCGGCCGCGCCCGCCAGCATCGTCGCCTCGGGGCTCAACCCCAGGGTGTCCATCATCGGGGCGGCGACCGAGGCGGCGGTGATGACCCCGACCGTCGTCGACCCCGTGATCATGTTGCCGGCCACCCCGAGCACGAACGGCAGGAAGATCGCGGGCAGGCCGGTGGCGGCGACGGCCTGGGCGATGGCGTCGACGGCGGGCGTCTCCCGCAGGATCTGGCTCAGGGCGCCGCCGAGCCCGGTCACCATGATGATCATCGCCGACGCGCGCAGGGCGTCCTCTATCCACTGGCCGGTGCGCGCCTTCGCCTGGTCCGCCTTCGTGTTCCGGTAGGCGAGCAGCACCCCGATGCCGAGCGCCACGACCGGCCACCCGAGATAGCGCATGGCCGCGTTGACGAGGTGGTCTTCCGGCAGCGCGAACGCAGTCACGCTCTGGCCGGCGATGAGGCCGAGGGGAATCAGGATGGGGGCATAGGCCCGCCACGTCGACGGCAGCTCCGACGCGCGCCCCTGCTCGATGAACGACTGCCCGACGAACTCGCGGGACGGCGGCGACTCGATGTGGGGCCCCGCGAGGCGGGCGAAGGCCCAGCCCGCGAGCGAGGCGATGAGGGTGACGATGCCCCCGTAGAGGATGACCTGGCCGATGTCGGCGCCGACGAGGGCGACGGCGGCCAGCGGCCCCGGCGTCGGGGGGACCATGGCGTGGGTGAGCTGCATCGCCCCCACGAGGCCGGTCGCCATCACGCTCATGTTGAGGCCGCTGTTGAGGGCGGCCGAGTGCACGAGGGGGTTGAGGATGAGGTAGCCGACGTCGGAGAAGATGGCGAGGCCGATGACGAAGCCGCTCAGGGTGAGGGCCAGCGGCATCCGCTTCTCGCCCACCCACCGGATCATCGATTCGGTGATCCGTTCGATGCCCCCGGTATGCTTGAGGGCCTCGGCGAGGATCGACCCGAGCACGATGACCACCGCGATGCCCTGGATGGTCCGGCCGAAGCCCTGCTCGAAGGCGTCGATGAACGCCTGGACGTCCATGCCGGGAATCAGCGCGAACAGCGCGATGGGCACGAGCAGGGCGATGAAGACGTGCCAGTTGTAGCGGGTGATCAGCAGGAAGAGCAGCGCGACCACGGCGACGAGGCCGGCGATGGCGATGAACGCGCTTTCGGTGATCATGGTCTGTGAGCCTCGGCCGGAAGCCGTGGCCCGATCCTATATCAGCCCGGCCGGGTCCGGCATGACCCGCCGCGGAACGGCGCCATGATCGTGATGAAGTTCGGCGGCAGCTCGCTGGCGACCAGCGACGCGTTGACCCGCGTGGCCGGGTTGATTGGCGACCGTGCGGCGTATGCGCCGGTGGTGGTGGTGTCGGCGATGGGGCGGACCACGGACGGTCTCGTGGCCGCCGCCGATCTCGCCGCGCATGGCGAGCTGGCGGGCGCCCGCGCGCGCGTCGCGGCCATACGCGACGACCTGCTGGCGGCAACGGCGCCGGTCCTGGCCGACGTGGCGGGTCTCGAGCGCCTCGTCGACGCGCACTGCGACGAGCTGGACCGCACGCTGGCCGAGCTCGCCGCCGGGGACGAGGGGGCGCGCCCGAGGCTGACGGACGCCGCGCTCTCCCACGGGGAGCGCATCTCCAGCCTCGTGATGGCGCGGCTGCTCGTCCAGCGCGGCCTCGACGCGGTGCACGTGGACGCGCGCGACGTGGTGGTGACCGACGATCGTTTCACCGAGGCGGCGCCGTTGTTCGGACCGACGAACGAGCGGCTCGAGCGGCTGGTCCGGCCGCACGGGACGACGGGTCGGGTGGCGGTGATGGGCGGGTTCATCGGACAGACGGCGGACGGCCGCCCGTCGACGCTCGGGCGCGGCGGCTCCGACTTCAGCGCCTCCATCGTCGGCGCCGGCATCGGGGCCGACGAGATTCAGATCTGGACCGACGTCGACGGGGTCATGACCGCGGACCCGTCGGTGGTCCCCGACGCGCGGCCTCTGCCCCGGCTCTCGTTCGCCGAGGCGTCCGAGCTGGCCTACTTCGGCGGCCGCGTGCTGCATCCCCGCACGGTGCTGCCCGCCGTCGAACGGGACATCCCGGTGCGGGTGCTGAACTCGCGGAAGCCCGAGGTCGACGGCACCCTCATCGTCGCCGCGTGCCCGCCGTCGGACCTCACCGTCAAGTCCATCGCCTACAAGGAGGGCATCACCGTCATCGACGTCCGGTCGACCCGGATGCTCATGGCCCACGGGTTCCTCGCCGCCATCTTCGAGGTCTTCGACCGGCTCGAGACCGCCGTCGACGTGGTGTCTACGTCCGAGGTCGCGGTATCGCTGACCATCGACCGCACCCACCGGCTCGCCGACCTCGTGGGCGAGCTGCGGCGCATCGCCGACGTGCAGCACACCGGCGGGCAGGCCATCGTCTGTCTCGTGGGCGAGGCGATCCGCGACACGCCGGGGGTCGGTGCGACCGCCTTCACCGCCCTGCGGTCGATCAACGTCCGCATGGTGTCGCAGGGCAGCGCCCGCACCAACTTCAGCCTCGTCATCGACGAGAGGGACGTGCCCGCCGCGGTGCGCGCCCTGCACGCCGCGTTCTTCGAGGCGCAAGGGGAGGGAGAGTGAACGAGCGCGTCATGCGGGAGCGGTGCCGCGACAGTCCTGTCACGTGGCGCCGGCTCCGGCCGGCGCGTCCCAGAGGAAGGCGAGCTTCCTGCCGCTCGTCGCGCAGTCCCGCAGGTACAGGTTGATGAGTGTCTGGTATGGGATGCCGGTCTCGCTCGACAGGTTCTTGAAGTAGTCGACGGTGTCCTGATCGAGTCGGATCGTCACCTGTCGCTTCAGCCGCTTCACGTACGGATTCCGTCGCCCCGCCGAGAAGTCGTAGTGTTCTCTCATCGCCTCACCCTGTGCCGGTACGCCTGCCGCTCGGCTTGATTGGCCTTGCGGGCCGAGATGATGCGGATGACGTCGCCCTCCGCTCGCACACAGTGACAGACCACCAGGATCCGCGCGACGTCACTGAGCCCCAACAGGATGAACCGTTCTTCCGATCGCGACGCGTCGGGATCGGGGATCAGGATCGCGAATTCGTCGAAGAACACCGACCGGGCCTCCTCGAAGGAAACACGGTGCTTGCGCCGATTCTGCGCGTTCTTTCGTTCGTCCCACTCGAAACGGAAATCGGCCAACCCGAGCAGCGTATAACTACATTGTAGTTGAATGCAAGGTGGTTCGGGACGGCCGGCGAGCTTTATCGCCAGTCGTCGATGACGAACAGGCCGGCCCGATGGTAGCCGGGCTCGTGCGGGCGATGCATGCACACGCCCTGGATGACCGTGCGGAAGCCGGCCGATCGCAGCGCACGGTAGGCCTCGACGCGGGCGAGGCTGACGCCGGCGTCGAGGTGGGCGAGGCGGCGGGACGCGGCCAGGGACAGGCAGGCGGCCAGCAGTCGCTCGAAGCGTTCGGCCGAGCCCGGCCCGGGCCGCGCCGCCCCGAACTTCACGTAGCAGCGCCCGGCCCCGGCCTCGGTGCCGGCGCCGCAGTGGCAGACCGCGAAGCCGTCCGGGCGGCCGGGGTCCCCGAGCAGCACCGTGTCGCCCAGCGACTGGCCGGCCGCCGCCTCGATCTCGCGCGTGAGGTCGAGCCCGTCGTGGAGCAGGGCGGAGAGGCGACGGCAGGCGTCGAGCACGGCCGGCCGGTCGGCGGGGGCGACCTCGGAGTACAGGCGGGCCGGGGGTCGGCCGGGGGACTCCGACACCGGCCTGGACATGACCGCCGTCAGGTAGCGGGGCCAGAACCCGAACTTCTGGTAGAGCCCCACGTGCTTCGGGCTGTGGGGGAAGGTGAACAGCCCCGCGTGGGTGACGCCCCAGGCCGCGAACAGGTCGAGGGTCGGCTCGAGCAGGCGCGAGGCGACGCCGCGGTCCCAGCGGTCCGGGGCGACCGTGAGGGGACCGAAGCACCCCACGCTGCCCCACCGGGTCACGAGGTTCGAGCCGACGACCTCGCCGTCCATGAGCGCGGTGAACGCCGCGGAAGGGTCCGCCCGCCACCGCGACCGCACGAAGTCCCGGTCCGCCATGAAGCGGGAGGGGTCGGCGGCCCCGAGGAACTCGCCGAACGCGCGCTGCATGATGCGGGCCGCGGCGGGCAGGTCCGGCTCGCGCAGGGCCCGCACCTCGATGTCCGGCCCGCCGGGCCTCCGTCCTTCCGTCATCGTCGGCCTCCTTCCCCGGCGTTGACGCGCCGGGTCCCCGCGACGGCCCGCGATAGAATGAGTGACCTTGCGTTCCTTGGTGAGGGTGGGCGTCCAATCGCAGCGCCCTTCGCGGGCCGTCGGACCATGATGACATCGCGGCCGGTCGTTTCCATTTCCGTGCGTGCCGCGGGCCCCTGTCCCGCGCGGCCCCCCGGCGCGAGCGTCGCGACGTTGCGGTGCCGATCCGCCCCTGCGCGCCTTGACCCATGACCCAGACCAGTCTTCTCCGGCGCATGGCCGACTTCGACCTGAGCGACACCCAGCGGCAGGTGCGGACGGCGGTGCGCGAGTTCGCCGAACGAGAGATCCTGCCCACCGTCGAGCAGAACGAGCGGGACGGGCGCTATCCCCGCGAGCTCATCGCCCGGCTGGCTCCCCTGGGCTACCTCGCGCCGCTCATTCCCGAGGAGTACGGCGGCTCGTTCAGCGACGTGGTGACCTACGGCATCGTCTGCGAGGAGCTCGCCCGCGTCGACTGGGTGGTCGCCTCCGCGGTGTCGGTCGCCAACTCGCTGGTGGGCAGCGTGATCCTCAAGTTCGGGACCCCGGCGCAGCGGCAGCGGTGGCTCCCGCCGCTCGCGGCCGGCGAGATCCTGGCCTCGGCCTGTCTCACGGAGCCCGGCGGCGGCACCGACCTCGCGTCCCTGCGCACCCGGGCCCGCGCCGTCGACGACGGCTGGACGCTCGCCGGCAGCAAGGTCTTCATCTCCCACGCGGCCGAGGCCGGGGTGTTTCTCGTGCCCGCGACCGTCGACCCCGAGCGGGGGCATCGCGGGGTCACCATGTTCCTCGTCGAGCCCTCGGCGCCGGGCATCGAGATCGCCCCCCTGCCGATGCGCACCCTGCAGCGCGACAACATCGCCGAGGTCCACTTCTCGGACGTGCGGGTGGGCGGCGACGCGCTTCTCGGCGAGGTGGGACGGGGGTTCCCGATTCTCGGCTCGGCCCTCGACACCGGGCGGTTCTCGGTGGCGGCCCGGTGCGTGGGCCAGGCGCAGCGCGCCATCGACCTGACGCTGCCCTACGCGGGCGAGCGCCGCGCGTTCGGGCAGGCGATCGGCGAGTTCCAGATGGTGCAGCAGAAGATCGCCGACATGATCTGCCGGACCGAAGCGGCGCGGGCCCTCGTCTACCGGCTGGGCCGGATGAAGGACGCGGGGGTGGAGCGGTGCTCGATGGAGGCGTCGATGGCCAAGCTCACCGCGAGCGAGGCGGCCACGCGGAATGCGCTCGACGCCATCCAGATCTTCGGGGGCTACGGGTTCTCGGCCGAGTACGAGGTCGGCCGGCTGCTGCTCGAGGCCAAGACCCTCGAGGTCGGCGAAGGGACCAGCGAGCTCCATCGCAAGCTGATCGCCGAGTTCAGCCTGGGGCTGCGCTGACGTCCGCGCGGCGCCGCGTCCGCCGCGTCCACCGCGCCGGGTGGAGGGCCGGCGGACGCCGTTCCCGTGAATACCGGTCCTTCGTCTGCGTATGAGTCATGACGATGCGACACGAGGAGGCGGCGGCCGGGTCGTTGCCGAGGGTGCCCGCCCGGGTGTCGCGGGCGGTGCGAGTGTTCTTCTCCATCGCCGCCGCGATGGTCGGGCTCGGGGCGGCGGTGGTGTGGCTGGGGCCGATCCTGGTCAGGCAGGTCGTCCGGCTGCTGAACTTCTCGGTGCAGGGATTCGTCTGGATCGTTGGCGGGCTCGAGCAGGGCCTCGACGTCTGGAGCCTCGCCGCGGAGATTGCGCGGGCGATCGGCGCCGGCCTGGCCACGCCGGGGGTCGGGGCGGGTATCGTCCTCATCGAGATCGTCGGGGTCGCGGCGCTCTACGCGCTGCACAGGCTGTTGTCGAACGACAAAGGGGCGGGGCGATGAACAGGGGTACCGTCGGACGGGGCGCAACGCCCCTGGCCTCACGGACCGGTCGACCTCGGCGGGGCGCCTGCCTCGGGCTCATCGGTGTGCTCGCGGCGGGAGCGCCGCTGCTCGCGCAGCCTCCCGGGACCGAGGGGTTGCGGGAAGAGGTGGAGGCCGGGTATCGGGTGATCGCGACGAGCGGCGGCATCGGGCTGCTGCCGCTCGACGACGGGGGCGTCGCGTTGATCGAGCTCCGGGGCGAGGCCGTCTACATCGACGGCGACGGCCCGTTGAGCGTGCAGGGGCTGACCGACGCGCTCGGCGGCGCCGCCGCTCCGCTGCTCCGGTTGCGGCGTCTCGACGCGGAGCGGCAGCGTTCCGTCCTGGGGCTGCCGGCGGCGGCCGCCGCCGGGGAAGGCACGGCCGCCGTCCCCGATGACGAGGCCGCTGCCGCCGACGACGCCGATGAAACGGCGCTCGGCGGTGCCGTCGCCGCCGCCGATGACGCGGCCACGCCCGACGAGGCCGCCGCAGACGCCGAGGAGATGGTTGCGGCCGACGATGCCGAGCTCCCGGCCGTCGAAGCCGGCGCCGCCGCCGCACCCGGGGCGGCTCCGGCGGCCCCCCGCGGGCCTCCGGCCCCACCTGCCCCTCCTGCCCCTCCTGCCCCACCTGCCCCTCCGGCCCCACCTGCCCCTCCCGGGGCGGATCGTCAGCGCCGCACCGTGCGCGGCGACATCGTGCGCTTCGGCGGGTACGTTCACGTGCCCGCCGACGAGCGCTTGTCCGGCGACGTGGTCCTGATCGGAGGCAGGCTGCGGGTGGACGGAGAGGTCACCCGGGACGTCGTCGTGATCGGCGGGTCGGCCGAGTTCGGACCCGAGGCCGTGGTCCGGCGCAACGTCACCGTCGTCGGCGGCCGCGTGACGCGGCATCCCGACGCGCGTTTCGAGCGGGAGCTGAACGAGGTCGGCTTCGGAGGGCTCGACCTGAACCTGGGCGGTTTCGAGAACGGGTTCTGGTGGCCGCGCCCGAGGGCGTTCTACCGCTCGTCGAGCGACCTGATGGAGACGTTCGTCCGGTTCGCGTTTCTCGGTCTGCTCGGGTCGGTGGTGCTGCTGGTCGCGTCCGGCAGCGCGCGCCGCGTGGCCGACCGGGTGACCCGGGAGCCGGTCAAGGCCGGGGTCGTCGGGTTCTGCGCCCAGCTTCTGTTCCTCCCCCTGTTGATCATCGGGAGCGTGGTGCTCGTCATCACCCTCATCGGCATCCCGTTGCTGGCGCTGATGCCGCTGGTCGTGGTCGCGGCCCTGGTGGTCCTCCTGCTCGGATTCACCGGCGTCGTCCAGCTCGTCAGCCGGCTCTTCGCCCGGGGGCAGAGGTCCGACCTCGTGCTGTTCTGGGTCGGCCTGGTGCTGTTGATGGCCCCCGCGCTCTTCGGCGACGCGCTGGACATGATCGGCGGGCCGTTCCGCTTCTTCGCGGTGATCCTCGGGGTGACCGGCTTCCTGGTCGAGTACCTGGCCTGGACCGCGGGCTCCGGGGCCGTCATCCTGAACTGGTTCGGGGGCGACGCGGCGGTCGCGGCGGGGCCGCCGCCGCCCATCCCGCCCCAGGCTTCGCCGTCGCCGCCCCTGCCGCCGCCCGCGAGTCCCGCCTGACCGCCCGCGGCGCGCGGCGGGCGATCAGCGGCCGGGGGAGGCCGGTCCCGCCCGGACCCCGCGCAGGGACGCCCCGAACGCCGCGTCCCAGCGGGCGATGGTGCGGGCCGGTCCCGTCAGCTTGAAGAAGTAGGGGCCGGCCGGGGTCTCCACCACCGCGGCGAGCAGCCGGAAGTCCGGCTTGTCGAAGCGCTCGGCCGCCCCCGGGCGGACCGACGCCACGTACGTGCCCGGCACGTCGAGGAGGGTGACGTCGAGCCCGTTGGCCTCGAACGCGGTCGTCGACGCGACCTCGAAGGACGAGCGGCCGTCGGGCTGCTCCATCTGGCCGACCCACCGCTGCAGGTTGGCCTCGACCGTGCCGCCGCTCCCGCCGAAGTAGAACACCACCAGCTCGCCGTCCTCGGGGTCGCCGGCGACCCTCGGCAGCCGGAACTGCGCGAACCGCATCGGCGACGCGGCGGGCTCCTCGATCCACTCGGCCGGCGGCTCGTAGCGCAGCGCCGGCTGGGCCGCGACGGGCGCGGCGAGGGCAATGATCGCGGAGAGGCGGAGCGGCAGGGTACGAAGCATGGGCGCGATCGTACCACGGCATCCGGCCGCAGTATGATCCATCCGATGATCACGACGACCCGTCACCACGTGCAGACCGCCGGCCAGGGGGACGTGCACGACATCACCGGTCTCGTGGCCCGCGTGGTGACCGAGTCCGACCTGTCGAGTGGCCTCGCGACGGCCAGCGTCGTCGGATCGACGGCGGTGGTGACCACCATCGAGTTCGAGCCGGGGGCGGTCGCGGACCTGAACCGGCTCCTCGACCGGCTCGCGCCGCGCGACGGCGACTATGCCCACCACGCGCGGTGGGGGGACGACAACGGTTCCAGCCACGTGCGGGCGGCGCTGATGGGGCCTTCTCTCACCATCCCGTTCGAGCGGGGGGAGCTGCTCCTGGGCACGTGGCAGCAGATCGTGCTGCTCGAATGCGATACGCGCCCGCGCCGGCGGCCGTTCGTCGTCCAGCTCATGGGCGAGTAGGCGCCAGGCGGAGCCGGGGCGACGATTGGCGGGCCAGGCGTCCGCGCGACGCCCGCACCCGAAGCCACCATGATGCTCGAATGGACCCGGGAGACGCTCGACAACGGCCTCGACGTCATCGTGCACGAGGACCACCGGTGCCCCATCGTGGCCGTGAACCTCTGGTACCACGTCGGCTCGCGGAACGAGTCTCCCGGCCGGACCGGGCTCGCCCACCTCTTCGAGCACCTGATGTTCGAGGGCTCCCTCCACCACGACGCGAACTACTTCACGCCCTTGCAGCAGGCCGGGGCCGCCGTCAACGGGTCGACGAGCTGCGACCGCACGAACTACTGGGAGGTCGTCCCCGCCAACGCCCTCGACCTCGCCCTGTGGCTCGAGTCCGACCGCATGGGGTACCTGCTGCCGGCCCTCACCGCCGGGAAGTTCGACAACCAGCGCGACGTGGTCCTGAACGAGCGCCGGCAGCAGTACGAGAACCGGCCCTACGGGCTGGCGCTGATGGCCCTCATGTCCGCCCTGTTCCCGCCCGACCACCCGTATCACTGGGCGACCATCGGCGAGGTCGCGGATCTCCGGGCATTCACCCTCGAGGACGCCCACGCGTTCTTTCGCACCTGGTATCACCCCGGCAACGCCTCGTTGACGGTGGCCGGCGACGTGGAGACGGGGGCGGCCGTGGCGGCGGTGCGGCGCCACTTCGAGGAGATTCCCGCCGGGCCGCCCGGGTGCCGCGCGGGGCGGCCGCGGAACGGGTCGTCACCGCCGGACGCGCCGGACGCGTCGGCGGGCGAACGACGCCTCCTGATCGAGGACCGCGTGGAGCTGCCGCGGCTGTACCTGGCGTGGCGGACGCCGGCGCTGTTCGCCGAGGGCGACGCCGGAATGGACCTGCTGGCCCACGTCCTCGCGGGCGGCAAGACCTCGCGGCTGTACCGGGCGCTGGTGCACGACCGCCGCATCGCCACCGACGTCAGCGCCGCCCAGGGCTCGCGGGAGCTGAGCGGCTGGTTCTGCGTCACCGCGACCGCCGCTCCCGGCCGCGGCCTCGCCGAGCTCGACGACGTGATCCGCGACGAGCTCGCGGCCCTCGCCGCGGACGGTCCCGCCGCGGACGAGCTCGAGCGCGCCCTCGCCCAGGTGGAGGCGCAGTTCGTGTACGGCCTCCAGACGGTGGGCGGCTTCAACGGGCGGTCCGACCAGCTCAACGCCTACAACGTCTACACCGGCGATCCGGGGTTCCTGAGCCGCGACCTCGCCCGCTATCAAGGCGCCCGCGCGACTCACTTGCGCAAGCTCGCCGGGCGGCTGACGCCGGCCGGCCGGGTGGCCCTCAGCATCGTGCCGGCCGGCGAGTCGCCGCGGGGGCTGGCCGGATCGGCCGCGGCGGAGGTCTCGTGACGGCGGGGGTGGACCGGACGCGGCTGCCCCGGCCGGGTCCGGCCCCGACGGCGCGGTTCCCCGCCGTGGCCCGGCAGCGCCTGGCCTCGGGGATGGCCCTGCACACGGGCCGGCATCCGGGGCCGCCGGTGGTCCACTGGCTGCTGCTGTGGCGCGCCGGCGCCGCCGCGGATCCGCCGGCGCAGCCGGGCCTCGCCGCCCTCACCGCCGACCTCTTCGACGAGGGCACCGAGACCCGGTCCGTCCTCGATCTGCACGGTGCCCTCGACCGCCTCGGCGCGCGGCTCGGCGTGCAGGTCGGCGCCGATGCCACGATGGTGTCCCTCACCACCCTCGAGCGCCATGCCGCCGAGGGGCTGGCCCTGCTCCTCGAGATCGTGACGCGCCCCCGTTTCGCGGCCGGGGACTTCGACCGGGTGCGCGACCTCCGGCGAAGCCGGGTGCGACAGATGCGCACGGTCCCCGCCGCCGTCGCGGAGCGCGTCTATCTGGAGACCCTGTACCGCGGGCACCCCTACGGGCACCTCGGCATCGGCACCGACGAGGCGCTGTCGCGAATGACCGCCGACGACGTCCGGCGTTTCCACCGCGAGCGGTACCGGCTCGGCGCCGCGACGTTGATTGCCACCGGCCCCTTCCCGGACGAGGCGTTCGCCGACATGGCGGAGCGGGCCGTGGGGGCCCTGCCGGGGGCAGCGGCGGACGCGCCGGAACCCGATGCCGCGCCCGCCGCCGGCGCAACGGGGCCGCCGCCGGCCCGGCTCGTGCTCGTCGACCGCCCCGGGGCGGTGCAGTCGGAGCTGCGCATCGGCCACGTGGCGGCGGCTCGCCGGACTCCCGACTATCATGCGCTGCAGGTGCTCAACATGGTGCTGGGCGGGCAGTTCGTCAGCCGCCTCAACCGGAGCCTGCGCGAGGAGAAGGGCTACACCTACGGCGTGCGGACGGCGTTCCAGTTCCGGCGGGCGCCGGGTCCGTTCGCGATGCAGGGCAGCGTGCAGGCCGACGCCACCGTCGAGACGATCCGCGAGGTGCTCGACGAGATGGACGGGATCGGCGGCCGGCGGCCGGCGACGCCGCCGGAGCTCGAGCTGGCGCGGTCGGCCCTGACCCGGGGGTTCGCGCGGGGGTTCGAGACGGCGGGGCAGGTGGCCCGGGGCGTCGCCCAGCTCGTGCAGTACGATCTGCCGGCCGACGAGCACGACCGGTTCGTGCCCGCGGTGGCCGCGGTCGACGCGCCGGCGGTGACCGCCGCCGCCGCGCGTCACCTGCGGGCCGGGCGCGCGGTCGTCGTGGTCGTGGGGCCCGCGGCGCAACTGGAGCCGGGGCTCGCCACGCTGTCGCTCGGCGAACCGCGACGCGTGGACGAGCGGGGAGGCGCCCCGCCGGGGGGAACGCGAGGATGAAGGCCGTCCGCTTCCACGAGCACGGCGGGCTCGACGTGCTGCGGTGCGAGGAGGTTCCCGACCCGGAGCCGGCGCCGGGCGAGGTGCTGGTGCGGGTGCGCGCGTGCGCCCTCAACCATCTCGACCTGTGGCAGCGCCGCGGCATCCCCGGCGTGCCGTTGCCCCATTGCCCCGGCACGGACATCGCCGGCGAGGTGGTGCGGGGCGAGGCCCCCGGGGTCGGCGAGGGGGTGCGGGTCTTCCTGCAGCCGGGCATCAGTTGCGGCCGGTGCGTCGCCTGCCTCAACGGCAGGGACAACCTGTGCCGGAGCTTCGGCCTCGTCGGCCACCAGTCGGAAGGGGGCTATGCCGAGCTCGTCACCGTCCCCGTCGAGAACGTGGTGCCGATTCCGGACGGCATCGGTTTCCTGGAGGCGGCGGCGTTCCCTCTCACATTTCTCACCGCGTGGCACATGCTGGTCACGCGGGCGCAGCTTCGGCCGGGCGAGACGGTCCTCGTCCTCGCCGGCGGCAGCGGCGTGGGGCAGGCCGCGATCCAGGTGGCGCGGGCCCAGGGCGCCCGCATCATCGCCACCGCCGGCTCGCCCGAGAAGATCGAGCGGACGAAGGAGCTGGGGGCCCACGAGGTCATCGACCACTACCAGGAGGACATCGCCCGGGAGGTGCGGCGGTTCACCGACCGCCGGGGCGTGGACGTGGTCTTTGAGCACGTCGGGCAGGCCACGTGGGAGCAGTCGACGAAGAGCCTGCGGCGGGGAGGGCGCCTCGTCACCTGCGGGGCCACCACGGGTCCGATGGGGTCGCTCGACATCCGGCATCTGTTCACGCGGCAGATCTCGCTGATGGGGTGCTACGTCGGGTCGAAGGGGGAGCTGCTCGAGGCGGCGGAGCTGTTCTTCGACGGCCGTTTCGCGCCCGTCATCGACCGGACCTACCCCCTCGACGAGGCGGCCGAGGCCCAGGCGCGGCTGGAGGACCACGCCCAGTTCGGAAAGGTCGTCCTGGTGCCCTGAGGGGGGGCGGGTAAACCAATCCCCGCGATTTCGCGTCCTAAGGGATCGATGTCCGGGAGTACGTCCATGCGGAGTCTCGCCCGGATCAGCGTGAGCATCGTCGGCGTCGTCGGCGTGCTGGCCGTCACGGTGGCCGGGGCCACGATCTGGCTGCTGCTGACCGATCCCGTCACCGTGGCCGACGCGGTCAGCGAGGAGGACGTGACCCCCCTCGTCCGCGAGCTGGCCGCCGTCGTCTACGAGGCCATCCGACGTCTCCTCGGGTACCTCTAGCCCGCCAGCCGCCGCCTCCGGCTCCGCCTGGCGCCCGACGGACCCTCCAGGTCCACCGAGTCTCGTGACCGGGAACGCTTCGTGAGCCTGACGCTCGCGCCGGCCCCCGGGCGCCTCTGCCCGCGGCCGGCCGCCTGTCTACAGGTTGCGCCGCAGGAACTGGATCAGGACGTAGCCGTCGACCCACTTGAACGGCGCCTCGCCGGTCGTGTAGTGTCCGCACGGCAGCGCGAAGACCCGGGGGCGGAGACCGCGGCGCTCGAGCTCGGCCACGAAACGGCGGGACAGGTGGACCGGGAACGTCAGGTCGTAGCGCGCGTACACCAGCAGCACCCGGGTGCCGCGCAGCCGGTCGACGTAGGGGAGCGGGCTGATGGGGAGCCACACGCGGCGGAGCCGGTCGAGCTCGATCACCCCGTCGAGGCCGGCCCGCACGTGCTCGGTGGAGAGGCCGTCCCAGACCACGTCGGCGAAGTACGGCGACACGTGGTTGAGGGCCGCGGCCGTGATCCGCGGCTCGTGGGCGGCGGTGAGCGAGGCGAGGCACGACCCGAGACTGCTGCCCAGGATGCCGATGCGGTCGTGGCCCCGGGCGTCGAGCCACGCCACCGCGCGGCGGGCGTCGAGGACCGCCTGCCGGTTCACCTGCAGGGTGCGGCCGACGTTGGCGCTGACGATGTAGTCGGCGCGATCGAGCTCCGGCGGCATGCGGGCGTCGTGGTAGGGCAGGCTCAGGCGCAGGGCGCTGATGCCCACCCGGGCGAGGAAGCGGCACAGGCCGACGTGCCCCTCCGCGTCCGCGTTCCACTGCGGCAGGACCAGCACCGCCCGGCCGCGGTTTCCCGACGCGGCCGGGAAGTACCGGGCGTGCACGGTGTTGTTGGCGGCGTGCGGCGTCTCGATCTGGCTGGGGAAGGTCAGCCGATCGCCGTGCAGCGCGTAGGCGGGGCACGGCGCCGACGCGAACCAGTCGGGGTCGGCCAGGGCCGCCGCCGCGGCCCGTTCCAGGCGCCGCGCGGGGTCGACGGACGGATCGCCGCCGGGGTCCATCCAGTCGGCCCCCCATTCGAAGGGCCGCACGACGCGGTTCGTGGTGGCGGCGGCGAGCCGCCGCTCCCACGCGTGAAAGAACCTCTCGATCACTTGTCCGGTTCCGGCATGAACGCCAACCTCTTCACCAAGGAGTCGCGATGGGCATGACGACCGTCGGCGTGAGCGAGGCTCGACGCCTGCAGACCGAGGAAGGGTACACCTACGTCGACGTGCGGTCGGTGCCCGAGTTCGAGAACGGGCATCCCGAGGGGGCCTGCAGCGTGCCGCTGCTGCACCTCGACGCGGCGACCCGCCAGATGCGGCCGAACCCCGACTTTCTCGCGGTGATGCAGGCGCACTTTCCGGCCGACGCGAAGCTGCTCGTCGGCTGCCAGATGGGCGGCCGCTCGGCCCGCGCCGCGCAACTGCTCGCCAGCGCCGGCTACGAGACGGCGGTGAACGTCGACGGCGGTTTCGGCGGACGCCGGGACCCCGCCACCGGGCAGGTGATGGCCGAGGGCTGGGGCCCCGCGGGGCTGCCGGTGGAGGCCGGCGGCGGGGGCGACCGCGGTTACGAGGCGATCCGCCGCAAGGCGGCCGAGGGGAGCGGGCCGGCGGGAGAACCGTGACGCGCTCGCTGACGGGGGGCTTTCCACCGGGAAGCCGCCCCGGCGCCGCCGACTCGTTCTTGCCGCTCCCGAGCGGTGCGGGTCGGGTCGCCGAGCGGTGACGGTTCAGTCGGCCAGCGCCGCCTCGCACGCCTCCGCGACGTCCAGCAGGTGGTCGGTGCGGCGCCGCCGTCCGACGAGCTGGAGGCCGCACGGCAGCCCGCCGCCGGTCGATCCGCAGGGTATGGAGACGGCCGGGTGCCCGGTGGCGTTGAAGAGCTGGGTGAGCCGGAGCGTGAGGGGCCGCAGCGCCTCCGGCCGGCCGTCGATCTCCACCTTCCCGGCGCCCAGCGGCGGGGCGGGCACCGCGAGGGTCGGCAGCACGAGGGCGTCGCAGCCGGCGAGCGCCGCGTCGACGGCGTCGGCGAGCACGGCCCGCCCGCGCTGGGCGCGGACGTAGTCCTCGGCCATCACGTAGCGTCCCAGCTCGAGCCGCAGCCGCACGTCGGGGCGGTAGCGGTCCGCATGGCGGTCGAGGCCGTGCGCATGCGCGGCGGCGGCCTCCGGCAGCAGCAGGTGCAGGCAGACGGCGGGGGTGTCCTTGGCATGCCGGACGGGCGCGTCGCGCACGTCCCACCCTCCGTCGCGCAGGCGCCCCGTGGCTTGCTCGAAGGTCGCGCGGACCTCGGCGTCGAGGCGGTCGAGGAGGAACGGCCGGGGGCAGCCGAGCCGTCGCGTCACCGGGTCGCGCGCGGCGGGGCGGGCGGGGTCGGCGCCCCGCAGGACGCGGAAGACGAGGCGGGCGTCGGCCACGCCGCGCGCGAGCGGCCCGACGTGGTCGAGGCTCGGCGCGAGGGGGACGACGCCGTCGCACGGCACCTCGCCGAAGGTCGGCTTCAGCCCCACGAGGCCGCAGGCGGCGGCGGGGATGCGGATGGACCCCCCGGTGTCGGTGCCGACGGAGGCCCAGGCCATGCCCGCGGCCACCGAGACGGCCGAGCCGCTGCTCGAGCCGCCGGGCGAGCGACCGGGGTCGAGGGGGTGGCGGGCGGGGCCGAACGCGGAGTCCTCTCCGGTGGTGCCGAACGCGAACTCGTGCAGGTTGCACTTGCCGATGACGATCGCACCGGCCGCCCGGAGCCGCGCCACCACCGCGGCGTCGGCGTCCGGCGGCGAGCCCACCGGCACCCGGGAGGCGGCGGTGGTCGGCACCCCGGCGACGTCGATGAGGTCCTTGATGGAGACGGGCACGCCGTGCAGCGGCCCGCGGTACCGGCCCGCCGCGATCTCCCGCGCCGCTGCTTCGGCCTCGGTCCGGGCGGACTCTTCCAGGACGGTGGTGAAGGCATTGAGCGTGCCGTCGCGGTCCCGGATGCGGTCGAGGGCGGCGTCGAGGACCTCGCGCACCGAAACCTCTCTGGTCCGGATCGCGGCCGCGATCCGATGAAGCGGCCGATCGCACCAGGACCTCGTCACCGCTCTTCGCGGGTGGGCGGCACGGGGCCCGGCTCGACCGCCTCCCGGTTCCAGGATGCGCTGCGCAACTGTCGAGTGGTCGTGGCCAGCGTGGCGAGACGCGGCGTCAGCTCGGGCAGTCCCCGCCGCTCGGCGTCCTCCGTTGCGGCGCGCAGCCACTCTTCGACAGTCATCGGAGCTTGACCGACAGCGCCAGGCCGCCCCCAACTGGGAGGAAGCTGGTCACGAAACGGGCATCGGCCGCGAGCCGCCGGTTGTAGGTGGCGACGGCGCCGGCGAGCCCCGTAGCGACGGCGTCTGCCCGAAGCACGTTGCCGGTGATCAGCACGCCGCCCGGTCGCAGCAGGGCCGCCAACCGGTCGAGCAACGGACCGTACTGCCGCTCGTCGCCGGCGTTGAAAATCACGTCGAAGGGGCCGGCCACCTTGTGCACCATGCGGGTTGCGTCGCCGACGATCACGTGCGCCCGGTCGCCGAGCCCCGCCGCCTCGAGATGCGTCCGCGCCATCGCGGCGCGGCGGGGATCGATCTCGATCGAGAGGAGTCCGCCGTCCTCGGGAAGGGATCGGGCGAGCCACAAGGCGGAGTAGCCGTTGGCGGTGCCGATCTCAAGCACCCGGCGGGCGCCGGCGGCGAGGACCATCGTCTCGAGGAACCGTCCAGCGGCGCGGCCGACGATCGGGAGATGATCGGCGCACGCTTCCGCCGCCGCCTGTTCCAGCAGCGGATCTTCCGGCACCAACGAGGTCAGGTACTCATCGATCTCCTGCGCGGGGATCATCGGATGACGCCATTATACGGACGGGCTCGCCCCGGCTCACCGCCGGCTGAACGGGCCGGCCGGGCGCCGGAGACGACGGCCCGGCACGCGCCGGCGCGACCGGAAGTCGGCGCGGGCTTCAGATCATCGCTTCGTCGTGCATCGTCTCGCCGCGCTCGAACCGGTCGGGCGCAAAGGGGCCGACGTCGACGGTCTCGGTCCGGCCGAGGCGGATCAGCTCGGACAGGACCTTGCCGATCGCGGGGGCGATCATCAGGCCGTGGCCGCTGTACCCGTTGGCGAGGACGAGGCCGGGGGCGGCGGGGTGCTCGCCGAGCAGGGGGTTGTGGTCGGGGGTCATGGCGTAGAGGCCCGCCCACCCCTCGACCATCTCGATCGGGGCCAGCCCCGGCATCCGCGCCTGGAGCGGCGGCCGGAAGTCCGTTTCCCAGCGGGAGTGGTCGCAGGCGAAGTTCTCGCCGGGGGGCTCGTCGAGCTTCGTGCAGGCCACCACCAGGCGGTCGGGTCCCGGGCGCCCGCCCGTGTCGTCGTGCCGCCAGTGCACCCCGGAGGGGTCGACGACCATCGGGAGCCGGTACGGGAGCCGCGCCGGCAGGGCGCACCGGAACAGGTGCTGGCGGACCGGCTCGACCGGCAGGTCGAGTCCGGCCATCGCCGCGAGCCGCCGCGCGAACGGCCCCGCCGCATTGACGACGACGTCGGCCGCCATCCGCTCGCCGTCGCCGAGGACGACGCCGGCGACGCGGCCCGCCTGCCGCGTCAGATCGACGACCTCGGCGCCGACGTAACGGACCCCGGCCGCGGCCGCGGCCGCGCGGAACCCCGCGAGCACCTCGCGCGGCTCGCCGTAGCCGTCGTCGGGCCCGAACACCCCGAATCGGATGTCGTCGAGCCGCAGGTCGGGGGCCATCGCCCGGATGTCGTCCACCTCGAGGCGCCGCACCCGCGCCCCGAGCCGGCGCTGCCGCTCGAGCCGGGCCGCGAAGCGGTCGGACGCGGCCTCGTCGACGAGGAAGAGGTACCCCCGCTGGCGGAAGTCGGCGCGGGGCGTATGGCCGGGCACCCGCATGGCCCGATCGAACGCGGCGTAGAACCGCGTGCCGTACTGAGCGAGCCGGATGTTGACGGTCGAGCTGAACTGCTGCCGGATGCCGCCCATGGCGAGGAACGACGAGGCGCGCCCGTAGGTGGCGTCGCGCTCGATCACCGTCACGGGGCCGGGATGGCCGTCGCGCACGAGGTGGTACGCGATGCTGGAGCCGATGACGCCGCCGCCCACGACGACGACGGATCCGGCCGTCCCCGTCATCGTCGTCCCTCCGACCGGCGGGCGCGGCCCGCGGTCCGGCCCCCGGCCTTGTCCCGCGGCGGGCGCCCGCGCTCGACGTAGTGCTTGAGGGCGACGAGCGAGGACTCCCAGCCGGTGCTGATGACGCGGTAGTAGCGCTCCCAGCGCGGGCCCTCGTCGGAACCGCTCTGCCGGATCTGCAGGTGGGTGGTCGTGCCCCGCGTCCGGCAGTGCACGTCGAGGGCCATGGGTCCGAAGGCGAGGGAGTCGGGGGGCAGCCAGTAGGCGCCGGCGAGCGAGAACGCCCGTCCCGGGCGGTAGTCCACCACCGTGCCGTAGAACACCCCGCCGAGGGTGCCGAGCAGCTCGTCGCGGAACGGGGTGGCGTCCCATTCGACGGCGTAGATCCCGAGGGGGCGGGGCATGGTCACCGAGCGGACGGTGTCCCACCACACCCGCAGCGCCGACGGGTCGAAGAAGGCGTCCAGGACCGCCTCGGGCCGCGCGGTGATCGGAACCGTGTGCTCGAACTCGAGGGGAAGAGGGGCAGTGGCCATGTCGGTCAGGACGCGGGCGGGGTAGCGGCCTCCTCACGCCTCGCGGGGTGGGCGCCTCGCCGCTCTCGACGCCTCGCCGGGCCCCGCCACGGGTTGCGCGGCCCGGTCGGCGATCGATCGTTCGGTCGGCATGTCAGTACGACAGATAGCGGTCGCGCATTCCGCGAAACTCGTCGAGGTCGGTTGTCCATTCCTCGGCGATCGCGGTATGGGGCACGTCTTCGTCCACGGACCGCCGCAGCGCGTCCGAGCCGGACAGGATGTCGATGGGCGGAATCACCGCCTCGTACTCGTAGGGCGGCTCGCGCCACGCGAACCGGTCCGGGTCGAGCCGGCGGCAGGTCTGCAGGAACGCTACCGCGGTGAGGACGGGACGGAAGGCGGCGCGGTCGGTGACGTGAATCTGGCAGCCGCCGCAGCTCTGGCCGGCGTGCTTCTGGAAAGTGGGCTGAAACTCGGCGGGGCGGAACCAGACCCCCGGCAGGCCATGGCCGTTCATGGCCGCGGCCAGGCGGTGCGCGTCGAGCCACGGCGCGCCTGCGATCTCGAACGGGCGGGTGGTGCCACGGCCCTCCGACAGGTTCGTGCCCTCGAGCAGCACCATGCCGGGGTAGACGACGGCGCTGTCCAGGGTCGGCAGATTCGGCGACGGCAGCACCCACGGCAGCCCCGTCTCGTCGTGGTACAGGTGGCGGCGCCAGCCGGCGACGGGAAGCACCTCGACCGATGCCCCCAGCCCGAAGCTCTCGTTGCACAGGCGGGCCAGCTCGCCGATGGTCAGGCCGTGGCGCAGGGGTATCGGGAACAGCCCGACGAACGACTCGAAGCCCGGCCGCAGCATCGGGCCCTCGACGGCGGCGCCCCCGATGGGGTTCGGCCGGTCGCAGACGACCACCGGGACGCCCGCGCCGGCGCACGCCTGCAGGCAGTTGGTCATCGTGTGGACGTAGGTGTAGACGCGGGTGCCGACGTCCTGCAGGTCGATGACGAGCAGGTCGATGTCGGACAGCATTGCCGGGGTGGGGGTGCGGGTCTCGCCGTACAGCGAGTACACGGGCACGCCGAGCCGCGGATGCCGCGCATGGTCCGTCTCGATCATGTTGTCCTGCACGTCCGAGCGGAACCCGTGCTGGGGGCCGAAGAGAGCGGTCAGGGCGCCGCCGGGGGCCGCCGCCGCGACGTCGACGACGTGCCGTCGGTCGGCGTCCAGCGAGGCGGGGTTCGCGACGAGGCCTATGCGACGCCCCCCCGCCCGCGCGCCGAGGTGCGCGGCCAGCCGCGCGGAACCCGTGGTGACCAGCATGTAACGATTATACGGGGGCGGTCCGGCCGCCATGCTATGATCCGCGCACTCGGACGCGCGCGGCGACTGAGGTGCGCGGGGTTCGTCTCGGAGTTCCGAGTGCCCGGTGGCTCCCACCGGGACGCCGATCTCACGACCAGGACGCCGTCGGTTCGCCTTGCGGTTCTCGTGCGGGTCGAAGACCGCCCGCCCGCGCCGTCCCCTCGGACCCAGGGGCACGATGTGTCCCCTTGCCAAGGGTGCCCGGGTGAGATGGCCAGCCGGTCGAAGAGTCTCCGGGGGCGTGACGTCCTGGCGAGGTCGCAGGTGTGTCTCCCTGAGTGATGGAGGATGAAGCCGCCGTGGCCAACGCCGAGCTGCATGCCGATCTGAGGACCGCGGTGCGCGAGCTCTGCGCCCGGTTTCCCGACACGTACTGGCGCGAGCTCGACGCCCGCGAGGCGTACCCGGAGGAGTTCGTCCGCACCCTGACCGAGGCCGGCTACCTCGCCGCCCTCATACCGGAAGAGCTGGGCGGGTCGGGGCTCGGCATCGCCGAGGCGTCGATCATCCTCGAGGAGGTCAACCGGTCGGGCGGCAACTCCGCCGCGTGCCACGCCCAGATGTACATCATGGGCACCCTGCTGCGCCACGGGTCCGAGGCGCAGCGCCGCCACTACCTGCCGAAGATCGCGAGCGGCGAGCTGCGACTGCAGGCGTTCGGGGTGACCGAGCCGACCACCGGGACCGACACCACGCAGATGAAGACGATGGCGGTGCGCAAGGGCGACCGCTACGTCGTGAACGGGCAGAAGGTGTGGATCTCGCGGGTCGACTACTCCGACCTGATGCTGCTGGTGGCCCGCACCACCCCCCTCGAGGAGGTGAAGAAGCGCACCGAGGGCCTCTCGGTGCTGCTCGTCGACCTGAAGACGGCGGTCGGCCACGGCATGACCGTGCGCCCCATCCGGGCCATGATCAACCACGCCACGACCGAGGTCTTCTTCGACAACCTCGAGGTGCCGGTGGAGAACCGGGTCGGGGAGGAGGGCAAGGGGTTCCGCTACCTCCTCGACGGCCTCAACGCCGAGCGCATCCTCATCGCGGCCGAGTGCGTGGGCGACGGGCGCTGGTTCGTCGAGCGGGCCTGCCGCTACGCGCGCGACCGGGTGGTGTTCGGCCGCCCCATCGGCCAGAACCAGGGCATACAGTTCCCCATCGCGCGGGCCCACGTCAACGTCGAGGCGGCCGACCTGATGCGGGTGCGGGCGGCCGAGCTGTTCGACGCCGGGAAGCCGTGCGGGGCCGAGGCCAACATGGCCAAGCTCCTCGCGGCCGACGCCTCGTGGGAGGCCGCCAACGTCACCATGCAGACCTACGGCGGCTTCGGGTTCGCCGAGGAGTACGACGTCGAGCGCAAGTTCCGCGAGACGCGGCTCTACCAGACCGCGCCCATCTCGACCAACCTCATCCTCTCCTACATCGGCCAGCACGTGCTGGACCTGCCCCGGTCTTTCTGATGCGACCGCTCGACGGGGTCACGGTCCTGTCGCTCGAGCAGGCGGTGGCGGCGCCGTTCGCCACCCGCCAGCTCGCCGACCTCGGGGCCCGCGTGATCAAGATCGAGCGGCCCGGCGTGGGCGACTTCGCGCGGAGCTACGACGCGACGGCGGGGGGGCTCTCGTCGCACTTCGTGTGGCTGAACCGGTCGAAGGAGTCGCTGACCCTCGACGTGAAGCACCCCGAGGCGGGGGTGGTGCTGCGCCGGCTGCTCGACGAGGCCGACGTCTTCGTCGAGAACCTCGCCCCCGGCGCCACCGGGCGTCTCGGGCTCTCGTCGGCCGAGTTGCGGGCCGCGCACCCGCGGCTCGTGGTGTGCGAGATCTCGGGGTACGGCTCGACCGGCCCCTACCGCGACCGCAAGGCCTACGACCTGCTCGTGCAGGCCGAGGCGGGGGTCCTGTCGATCACCGGCACGCCGGACGAGCCCGCCAAGGTGGGCATCTCCGTCGCGGACATCGCGGCCGGCATGTACGCGTACTCGGGCGTCCTCACCGCGCTCCTGATGCGGGAGCGCACCGGCGAGGGCACGGTGGTCGAGGTGTCGATGCTCGAGGCGCTCGGAGAGTGGATGAGCTATCCCGTCTACTATGCCTCCGCCGGCACCCCGCCCGCCCGCTCCGGGGCCCGGCACGCGGTCATCGCCCCCTACGGGCCGTTCGCGGGCGGGGACGGCGACGTGGTGTACCTCGGCATCCAGAACGAGCGCGAGTGGCGGGCGTTCTGCGAGCAGGTGCTGCGCCGGCCCGAGCTGGCGGCGGACCCGCGGTTCTCGGCCAACGCCCTGCGGCTGGCCAACCGGCCGGCCCTCGACGCGGAGATCGAGGCGGTCTTCGGCGAGCTCGACACGCCCGAGATCGTGGAGCGCCTCGAGAAGGCGCGCATCGCGAACGCGCGCATGCGGACGGTGCGGCAGTTCGCCGAGCACCCCCAGCTCGCCGCACGCGGCCGCTGGCGCGACGTGGCGTCGTCGGTCGGGCCGCTGCCGGCGACGCTGCCACCGGCGACCATCGAGAACGTCGAGCCGGTGATGGGGCCGATCCCCGAGCTGGGGGCCCACACCGACGCGATTCTCGGCGGCCTGGGGTTCGACGCCGCCACCATCGCGGGCTGGCGCGCGGCGGGGATGGTGTAGCCCGGCGCGTGGAACCCGGGGGAGGCACATCGCCCTGCTGCGCCGGCGTTTCGTGCCCGCGAGCTTCCAATTGCGACCGCAGGTCGCGCGGTCGGGACTATTATTGGAGCCTGAAGGGAGTAACCAATGCCAGTGAAGGAAGGATGGACCGGGCGCGTCTACGAGGACTTCGAGGTCGGCGACATCTACGAGCACCCCCTCGGCCGGACGGTGCTCGCGGCCGACAACACGTGGGCGACGCTGCTGTCCATGAACACCAACCCCATTCACTTCGACCACGCGTTCGCCGCCAACACCCCGTACGGGCGCACCCTGGTCGACTCGACGTTCACCCTCGCGGTGGTGACCGGGCAGTCGGTCATCGACCTGTCGCAGAACGTCATGGCCAACCTGGGGTGGGACGAGGTGCGCCTGCCGAACCCGGTCTTCGACGGCGACACCATCTACTCGCGCAGCGAGGTGCTCTCGAAGCGCGAGTCGAAGTCGCGGCCCTACGTCGGCATCGTCACCGTGAAGTCGACCGGCTTCAACCAGGACGGCAAGGTCGTCATCGAGTTCAAGCGGACGTTCATGGTTTACAAGCGCGGGCACGCGCCGAAGCGGTTCCGGCCCGCCGCGCCGGCGGCTTGACGGCGGCTTCCTTCGAGGGCCGTAGCGTGAGAGCGCGCACGAAGCAGGTTGCCGGTTCCGACGAGATCGAGAAGATGAGAGCGCCCACCGACCGGCGGGTCGCCGCCGCCGGGCTTGTCCTCGCCGTCCTGGCGGTGCTCGCCGGTTGCGGCGATCCGCTGCCGCAGGTGCAGGGAGACCTCGCGTTCGTCGGGGTGAACGTCATCCCGATGACCGAGCCCGGGGTGCCCGTGGTGGTCGAGAACCGGACGGTGGTGGTGACCGACCGGCGCATCGCGTCGATGCACCCGGCCGACGAGGTGGAGGTCGCAGAAGGCACCGAGGCGGTCGAGGCCGAGGGGATGTACCTGATGCCGGGGCTCGCCGAGATGCACGGGCACCTGCCGGGGCCGCGCACGGTGCAGTCCGACGCCCGCAACCTGCTCTTCCTCTACGTCGCCAACGGCGTCACCACCGTCCGGGGCATGCAGGGCGAGCGGTCGCAACTGGGTCTGCGGGCCCGCATCGCCCGCGGCCAGTCCCTGGGTCCGCGGCTCTTCGTCGGCAGCCCGTCGATGAGCGGGGGGCGCGTCGCCACCCCCGAGCACGCCGAGCAGCTCGTGCGTGAGTACGACCAGCGCGGCTACGACCTCGTGAAGGTGCACGAGGGGCTGGCCCTCGACGTCTTCGACGCGGTGGCGGCGACCGCCAACGAGGTCGGCCTGCCGTTCGGGGGTCACGTGCCCGACGCCGTCGGGCTGCGGCACGCCCTCGCCTCGGGGCAGGTTTCGATAGATCACCTCGACAATTACATCGAGGCGCTCGTGCCGGACGACCAGCTTCCCACCGAGGGCGCAGGGCTCTTCGGGGTCGGCGACCTGCTCGATCGGGTCGACATGACCCTGCTGCCGCGGCTCGTCGAGGACACCCGCGCGGCGGGGGCGTGGGCGGTGCCGACGATGGTGCTGTGGGAGACCGTCTTCTTCGGCGAGCGGTCTGCCGCCGAGCTCCGCGCCGCGCGGCCCGAGGTGCGCTACATGCCGCCGGAGACGGTGGAGCAGTGGGATCGGGTGGTGGACGGGCGGGCTGCCGACGCCGACCGGGAGGCCAACCGGCGGGTCGCGGAGTTGCGCCGGCAGATCCTCCGGGCCCTGCACGAGGGCGGCGTCCCCATCGTGATGGGGACCGACTCGCCGCAGATCTTCAGCGTGCCCGGGTTCTCGGTGCATCGCGAGATGGCGCTGTGGGTCGAGGTGGGCATGACGCCCTACGAGGTGCTCGAGGCGGGAACCCGGCGCGTCGCCGAGTACTTCGACGCCCTCGACGACTTCGGCACCATCGAGATCGGCAGCCGCGCCGACCTCCTGCTGCTGACCGCCAACCCCATCGACGACGTCGCCAACGTCGCCCGGCGCGGGGGGGTGATGGTGAACGGCAACTGGTGGTCGGAGAAACGGATTCAGGAGCGGCTGGCGGGCATCGCGCAGTTCTATGGGAACTGACGATCACGGCCCGCGAGTCCGAGTTCCCGTGTGGGTTGCAGGCGAGGGAGCGGTGACCGGAGCCCGAGCGGCCCGGAGCCGAAGCCGTGCAGGACGATCGGGAAGTGGGATCCGGTCGTGATTCCTTGCACGCAAGAGGAGCCGGGAAACGTCGGCGCCGCCGACCAACCGGAGAAAGCATGACTGACGAGACCCTGCCGGCGTTGACCCGGTTCGGCGAGTTCGTGGCCAACCGCGCGGTGCCCTCGGCGGCGCGCCGCGCCGCCCGCGACGCGATTCTCGACACCGTCGGGGTCGCCCTCGCGGGGTCCGTCGAGCCCGCGGCCCGGATGGTGCGCAGCCTCGCCGACGAGGAGGGGGGCGCACCCCGGTGCGGCATCCTCGGCGCGCCCGCGCGCACCGGCGCGGGGTGGGCGGCGCTGGCCAACGGGACGGCCGCGCACGCCCTCGACTTCGACGACATGTGCTTCGTGTCGATGGCGCACCCCAGCGCGCCCCTGGTGGCGGCGGGCCTCGCCGCGGCCGAGCTCGCCGACGCCGGCGGGGCGGCCCTGCTCGACGCCTACTGCGTCGGCTTCGAGGTCGAGGCGGTGCTCGGGCGGGCGATGAACCCCACCCACTACGAGCAGGGGTGGCACGCCACCTCGACCATCGGCACCGTCGGGGCGGCCGCGGTCGCGGCCCGGCTGCTCGGGCAGGACCCCGCCACCACCGTGCGGGCGCTTGCCATCGCCGCCGCCGAGGCGTGCGGCCTGAAGGAGAGCTTCGGCACCATGGCCAAGCCGCTCCAGGCGGGGCTCGCGGGGCGGAACGGCGTGCTCGCGGCGATGCTCGCCCGCGCCGGGTTCACCGCCCCCGACCGCGCGGTGGACGGCGCGCAGGGGCTGCTCGTCGCCATGCAGTCGCGTGCGCGCGACCTCGGGGACGCGGCGAACGGGCTGGGGCGCGACTGGGAGATCGTCGACGGCGGCATCACCGTCAAGCTCTACCCGTCGTGCGCGGCCACCCACCCCACCATCGACACCCTCCTCGACCTGCGGGCCGAGCACCGGTTCACGGCCGACGACGTCGAGGCGGTGGAGATCGGCGTCGACGCCGTCACTCCGACGGTGCTCATCCACGACCGGCCGCGGACCGGCCTCGAGGGCAAGTTCAGCATGCACTTCTGCGCCGCCTCGGCCGTCGCCCGTGGCCGCGTCGACCTCGGGACGTTCGAGCCGGCGGGGGTGTCCGACTCCGGCACGCGGGAGCTGCTGCCCCGGGTAACGATGCGCGTCGACCCCTCGGTGGGCGTCGACCAGCCGCCGCTGACGGAGGCGGCGGTGACCGTGCATCTCGCCGACGGGCGGCGCTGCGCGCGGCGGGTGCGCGGCGCGCGCGGCTACCCGAGCCAGCCGCCCTCGGCGGCCGAGCTCGACGCGAAGTTCCTGGCGTGCGCGGCGCGCGCGGTGTCGCCGGCCGCCGCCGATGCGGCGCTGGCGTGGCTGCGCGCCCTCGAGCGGCAGCCCGCGGTGTCGGCGCTGCCCGAGCTGGTCCGCGAGCCCGTCCCGGCCTGACCGCGCGGGAGTCGCGCGCGGCCGCCGCGGGACGTCGCGGCGCTTCCGTCAGAGGATTGCCAGAACCCATGCCAACCCCCAGCGATGCTCCCCCGGGGCGGCGCGTCCGCCGCTCGGTCCTCTTCGTTCCCGCGGTCCGTCCGGACCGTTTCGCCAAGGCCGTCGCCACCGGGGCCGACGCCGTCTGCCTCGACCTCGAGGACGGGGTCTCGTTCGCGCAGAAGGACGAGGCGCGCGACAAGGCGCTGGCCCTGCTCGCGGACCGCCCCGCGGTGCGCGCCGAGGTGGTTCTGCGCATCAACGAGCCCGAGTCCGATCTCGGCGAGCGCGACCTCGACGCCCTCCTCGCCTCGGGGGTCCGGCCCGACTCGCTGATGGTGCCCAAGGTCGGCGCTCCCGACACCTTGCAGGCCCTCGAGCGGCGGCTCGCCCCCGCGCTTGCGGACCTGCCGCTCGTCGTGCAGATCGAGACCGCGCGCGGGCTCGCGGCCGTCGACGCCATCGCCGCCGCGTCGCCCCGCATCGCCGTCCTCTTCTTCGGCGCCGTCGACCTGTCGGCCGAGCTCGGCTGCGTCATCGAATGGGACGCCCTGCTCTACGCGAGGTCGCGGGTGGTGGCGGCGGCGGCCGCGGCGGAGGTCGACGCGATGGACACCCCGTTCATGGACGTGGGGGCGCCCTCGCAGCTCGACGAGGAGGCCCGCGCCACCCGCCGCCTGGGCTTCACCGGCAAGGCCGCCATCCATCCCACCCAGGTCCCGATCATCCAGGCCGCGTTCTCCCCCCCGCCCGACGCCGTGGATTGGGCCCGGCGCATCGTCGCCGCGTACGAAGCCAACGAGGGCGGCGTGCTCCTCGTCGACGGCAAGCTCATCGAGCGCCCCGTTATCGCTTCGGCCCAGCGGATCCTCGATGCCGCCGGAGCCGTCGACCGCGCGCGGGACGATGCCTGACCTGCTGGCCTTCGATCATGCGCTTCCGGCGTAGTCGGAACCGCCTTGGATTGGCGCACCACGATTCGCCCGAGCGCGGCCGTGGCAGTCCGCGGTCTTGCCCGCCGAAGCACCTGGGAGTATTGTGATGTCATAGACATCACTTGATTTCGAGGGATCCAGCATGAGTCAGATAACGGCACGCCTGCCCGATGCGACCGTCGAGGCTCTGGATGCCGCCGCGAAGGCGCTGGACCGGAGCCGGGCCGAGATCGTCAGGCAGGCGGTGGAGCGCTACCTGGAGGACTTCGACGATCTGACGGTAGCCCTCCAACGGCTGCGTGATCCAACCGATCCCGTGCTGGATTGGGATGAGGTCAGGCATGCACTACTCGATCCGGATCAAGCGGAGCGCAGCCAGGGAGCTGGATCGGGTTCCGAAGACTGACCGGCAACGGATCCTCCCCGCGATCGACCGACTCGCGGAGCAGCCGCTGGCGGGGAGCGCCCTGAAGGGGGATCTCCGGGGCTTGCGGCGGGTGCGCGTCGGCAACTACCGCATCGTGTACGAAGTGCTGGACGATGTGCTCGTCGTGCTCGTCGTGCGTGTCGGGCACAGGCGTGACACGTACCGGCGGCGATGACGGGGCGACGGGAGGTTCGGGGCCTCAGTCCTCGCCGCCGGTTGGCCGGAACAGCCCCGGCCAGTTCAGGAGCACGGAGATCGCGGGGACGGCCTCCGATCGGAGGGTGACGAAGCGCCCGTCCGCCGGCGAACGCGTCGGGGAGGATCTTCAGGGCGACGTCGCGGTTCAGGCGGGTGTCGCGGGCGCGGTAGACCTCGCCCATGCCGCCCGCGCCGAGGGGGCCGACGACGTCGAAGTGCCCGGCGAAGCGGTCGCCCGCGCTCAGCGGCATGCGAGTGGTCTCCGCTGCCCCGCCGCGGCGCAGGGCGTCAGTCCCAAGGGTTCACGAGCGCCACGCCCGCCGGCTCGAAATCGGCGACGTTCCGGGTCGCAACCTGCATCCGATGCCCGAGCGCGATCGCTGCGATCTGGCCGTCCTGAACGTTGAGCCGTCTGCCTGACCGCTCCGCCCTGGCTGCGATGTCTCCGTACGCTTCGGCGGCGCGTAGATCGAACGACAGGATTCGGCCCCGGAACCGCTCGCATGTCGCCCGCCAGAAATCCAGCAGGCTCGATCGCCGCCGGCCCTCGGGCAGCCGTGAGATCCCGTACCGCACTTCCGCCAGCGCAATCGTCGGTACCGCCAGCGAGGGCTCGTTGACAGCGAGCCACGTGACGACCTGGACTGACGGCGTCGGCCTGGTCAGTTCCGACAGGACGTTGGTGTCGAGCAGAATCACGACAGGTCGATGGGTTCTTGCGGCTGTCTGCGCTCGCGGAGGAACGGCTCGATGTCGTCGCCGGGCTCGACGAGCGCGATCAGATCATCCGGGAATCCGGTCGCGACGGAGGTGTCCTCGGCAGCCTGGTCGAGTATCGAGCGGGCCAGGGCCTCGAGGCTGCACCCTCGTCGTTCGGCGCGTCGCCTGAGCTTCGCCTTCGACTCGGGCGACAAGTTGCGGATCGTGATGCTCGCCATGCTGCCCCTCGCCGGTCACGCACCTTGCTGCACCCTGCAATGATTGCATGCAATCAATCGATTGCGCAAGCTGATCCGGCCCAGTTCGGAAGCGACGCGAGGACGGGGAACGCGTCCTCTTTGCAGAACTAGGAGAGAGATGATAGTGTCCTCTAGACACGCTAGGAGACACTATGGACACCACCAGGTCCGCCGCCCTGCTCCCCGGCACCCTCGACCTCCTGATCCTCAAGGCCGTCTCGCTCGATCGCCTGCACGGCTACGGGGTGCTGCTCCGCATCCGGCAGATCACGGGAGAGGCCCTCGACGTGCCGCAGGGCTCGCTCTATCCGGCCCTCTACCGGCTCGAGCACCAGGGGCTCATCGAGGCGGAATGGGGCGAGAGCGAGAACCGGCGCCGTGCCAAGTACTACCGCCTCACCGACGCCGGCCGGCAGCGGCTCGAGGAAGCGGCGGCAGGCTGGGAACGGCTCGCCGCGGCCATGGCTGCCGCCCTCCACGCCACCCCCGAGGAGGCTTGACGTGCTCGCCCGCCTGCGCTCCTTCCTCGGCGCGTGGACCCGGCGGGACCGCTTCGAGGACACCCTCGACGAGGAGGTGCGGTTTCACCTCGAAGCGTGCACGGAGGAGCTGGTGCGCGCCGGGGTGCCCAAGCGCGAGGCCGCGCGCCGCGCGCGGGTGCAGTTCGGAAGCATCGAATCCGCGAAGGACGACTGCCGGGGGGCGCGCGGCCTGCGGCTCGCCGACGAGCTGGAGCGGACGATGACCAACATCCGACTCGGGTTCCGCACACTGTTCAAGACCCCGCTCGTCACCGGCGTGGCGGTCGTGTCGCTGGCCCTCGGCATCGGGGCCAACGCGGCCATCTTCTCGCTCTACAGCCAGTTCCTCCTGCGCCCGCTGCCCGTCGCCGAGCCCGAGCGCCTCGTCAACCTGGAGAGCCCGGGACCGAAGCCGGGGTCCTGCCGCGGCAGCAACGCCGGTGGATGCGACCACGTGTTCAGCTACCCGATGTTCCGTGACCTCGAGCGCGGACAGACCGTCTTCTCCGCGCTCGCGGCGCACAAGGGCCTCGTCGCCAACGTCGCCTATCGAGACCGGCCCGTCTTCGTCCAGGGCACGCAGGTCTCGGGCTCGTACTTCCCGGCGCTGGGACTGCGGCCGGCCGCCGGCCGGTTGTTCGACGGCGAACCCGGGGCGCCCGCCGAGGTGACGGTGCAGGGGTTCGAAGCGGGGGCGGACGCGGACCGCACGACGCGGCTGGGGCGGATCGGGACCGACTACTCCGCACCCTCGGCATTCCCCTGCTCGCGGGTCGCACGTTCTCGGAAGCGGACACCCTGGACGCACCGAAGGTCGCGATCGTGAACGAATCGTTCGCGCGCAAGTTCGATCTCGGTCGCGACGCGGTCGGCGGACTCATCGGCCGCGGTGGTCCCGGTGCCGAGCCCGACATCGAGATCGTCGGGCTCGTCGGCGATGTCCGACAGCGCGCGAGACGCCGTTCCGCTCCGGTCGCCTATGTCCCGTATCGGCAGGAAGAGGCGATCCGTGGTCTCTGGTTCTACGTCCGGAGCTCGGAACGGCCGGAAGCGGTGTTGCGCTCGATTCCCGCCGTCGTCGCCGGCGTCGATCCGAACCTGCCGGCGGCGTTCCCCATGCCCTTGTCCCAGATGGCCCAGTTCAGCCGGTTCGAAGATCGAGTGGCGGCGGTGCTGCTGATGTCCTTCGCGGCCCTCGCGACGCTCCTCGCCGCGGTCGGGCTGTACGGCGTGCTGGCCTACGCGGTGGCGCAGCGGACGCGCGAGATCGGCCTGCGCATGGCCCTCGGCGCCGACGCGGCGCGGCTGCGCGCCATGGTCCTCGGCCAGGTCGGACGGATCGCCCTGGTGGGCGGCGCGGTCGGGCTCGCCGCCACGCTCGGCCTCGCCCGCGTCCTGCAATCGGCGCTCTATGAGGTCGAGGGCATGCCGCCCGCCATCGTCGCCGTCGTGGTGGCGGGACTGGCCGCCGTGGCCCTGGCGGCCGGGCTCCTCCCCGCGCACCGGGCGGCGCGCGTGGATCCGATGGAAGCGCTGTGGCACCGGTAGATTCTGCAGCGACCGGCGGTGGGCTGGTGTTCGGCGGGGACGTGAACGGGCGGTTCCGGGCGTTCGACCAGAAGACGGGCGAGGTGTTGTGGGAGATCAACCTGGGCTCGGCGGTGACGAGCTTTCCGATCAGCTCGTTCTCCTCGTCCCGTGTCCTGGTCGGTCGTTCCGATCCGGTGGATCGATGTGGCCTCGGTTCCAGACAACCCGGCGCAGTTCCAAGAACGAGGAGGCGGCCGACACCCGCCAGTGGACCCTTGGTCAGGCAGAGGTGCAGCAGTAGTCGTCCGCAGGGTGCTATTCTGGAGGGAGTGTAGGAGAGGGCGTCGTCGTCAAGGGCCAATCTGGGCGCGCAATCAACACTTCCCCACGGAGCGATACCATGTTCTCGAATACGACGACGTTTCTGCACGCACTGCTGCGCCGTTGCCCGCGCGCCCTCGCCCTGGGATGCACGGTTGTGCTGGCCTCCGCCGTGACCATCGGCTGCGGCGGCTCCGGGCCCATGGCGCCGGATCCAGCGGGCGCCACGGTCACCGTGCTGGCCCAGGGCGGGCCGCTGCACGGCTCCAACGGCATCTACTTCGGTCCGGACGGAAATCTGTACATCGCCAGCGTCGTCAGCTCGCAGATCCTGGCGATCGATCCCGAGAGCGGCGCGGCGGTCGCAAGCTATGGTCCGGAAGAGGGGGTCAACGGTCCCGACGACCTGACATTCGACGCGGACGGCGCGATGTACTGGACCGACATCGCCGGCGGCGAAATCGGCAAGCGGACGCCCGACGGTGTGACCAGCATTGTCGGCGCGCCCGGCCCCGGTGCGAATCCCATCACGTTCTCCGACGACGGGCGGCTGTTCATCTCGCAGTGCTTCCTCGGTACGCATCTGTTCGAGATCGATCCGAACGGCGTCGAGGAGCCGCGCCTGATCAATGACGAGCTGGGGCCCGGCTGCGGGCTCAACGGCATGGACTGGGGCCCGGACGACAAGCTGTACGGCCCGCGCTGGTTCAACGCCGAGGTCGCCCGCGTCGACGTGGACAGCGGCGAGGCGGAGATCGTCGCTACCGATTTCGGGATTCCGGCGGCTGTGAAGTTCGACTCCCAGGGGCGGCTGCACGTGCTCGACACGCTGCGCGGTGAGGTGGTGCGCATCGACCTCGACAGCGGCGACCGTGAAGTCGTCGGGCGGCCCGGCGTTGGCCTGGACAACCTTGCGCTCGACGCCGACGACCGCATCTTCGTGTCGAGCTTCATGAACGGCTCCATCGTGGAGGTGACCGGCCCGGACACCAAACGCGACGTGCTGCCCAGCCACGTCAACTCGCCCGGCGGTCTGGCCGTCACGCCCTCCGGCCGGTTGTTCCTGGGCGACGGGGGAGCGCTGCGCGAACTCGACCCGGTCACCGGTGAGAACCTCTACAGCGCGGGCACCATGGTCACCGACGTGGGACGGGTGGCGTCCGTCCAGCCGTACGGCGACAACCTCGTGCTGTCCGGCGGCGGCCGTGCACCGGGCACTTCGATGATCACCATCTGGAATCCGGACGCGAACGAGGTGGTTGCGCGTTTCGAAGGGTTCCAGCAGGCGGTCGACGCGCTTGCGGTCGGCGACGACATCATCCTGACCGAGTACGGCACCGGCAGCGTGCTGCGGTTCAACACCGCTGCGCCGGATGACCGCGAGATCATAGCCAGCGGCCTGGAGGCGGCGGCCGGCGTCGCGGCCCACGGCGGCGACGTGTACGTGACGGACCGCAGCGGGTCGGTGCTGCAGGTGCTCGACGACGGCGAGCCGCTCGCATCGCCGCGGCAGGTGGCCAGCGGCCTGGCCGGCCCCGAGGGCATCGCCGCGGCCGCGGATGGTGGCCTGTTCGTCGTGGAGGTCGACGCGGACCGCGTTTCGTGGGTGAACCCCGAGTCGGGCGATACGGTCGTGGTGGCCGAGGGGCTGGCGCTCAGCGGACCCGAGCGCCGCGCGCTCGGACCCGCGACCACCATCGGCGAGCTGTCCGGCATCGCCGTCGGCGCGGACGGCACGCTATACGTCTCCGCCTTCCGGGACAACCGCGTCTACCGCATCGAACTGTAGCGAAAGCAAGGCGTAGCGCAAGGTGCGGCTCGCCGCATCGCCGCCCGCGGAGACTACGGTAGATTCATGGCGGTGACGCGCACAGCCCTCGTCGTCGGTGCCGGCATCGGCGGCCTGTCGGCTGCCATCTTCCTCCAGAGGATCAACCGACGCGCGGGCACTGACGTCACGCGCGCGGCATGACGGCGCTTCTCCTCGCCGATCGCTGCCGCCGCAGACGTCGCCCGCCCGAGCGCCCTCACGCCGCCGCGGTGACGGCGGTCAGCCGCCCCGAGATCTCGCGCAGGCGGAGCCACTGCTGGTAGTAGAAGGGGAGCAGGGTCACCGACTCGGCGAACTCGAAGACGTACATGACGACGGCGAGCACCATGCCGTACTCGACGGTCCGCTCCGCCGCCTCCGCCACCGAGAAGACCAGCAGGCCCACCATCAGCACCCAGACGATGCCGAAGTTGGCGGCCTCGAGGTCGGAGAGCTTGATGTTCCAGCGCATCATGTCGCGGAGGTGGCGGCCGACGCGGGCGGGGTCGCCGCTCTCGACCGCGTCGACCTCGCGCTCGTGCTCGTCGTTGAGGCCTTCGTTGTAGCGGGTGGTCAGGTTCCCGGTCAGGGCGTAGAGGACGACGGTAGCCCCGGCGACGGCGAGGCAGCCGAGGAACACCGGCCGGTTCAGGGCCGACAGGATGAGGACGGTGCCGGCGAGGCGGATGACGCTGGTGACGAGGTCGGGCAGCGAGTTCTCGAAGAACTCGACCATCTCCCAGAGCATGCCGAGGCGCGCCGTCCGCGTCGACGTGCTTTCGGCCTGGCGGTCGACCAGCTCCTCGCCCAGCCGCGCGTAGATCCGGGCGTAGGCCCGGCTGTCGACGAGCCGGCGGACTATCGCGATGGCCATGGCCGCGATGCCGAGCCCCGCGAGCTCGTAGAGGCCCTGCCGCGAGTCGGCGAGCACGCTGTCGATGGCCCGGCCGATGACGAGCGGGAACAGGGTCCAGCCCGCGGCCTCGAGCACGACCAGGGACAGGGTGAGGACGAAGCGTCCGGCGAAGCGTCTGAACAGGGTGAGCATCGGCGCGGTCTCCGGCGATGTGTCGGCTCCTGGCCGATCCTACGGATCATCCCGCCCGGATGATGCACCTGTCGGTCAACGGCCCGCCGGCGCAACGCTACTGGATCGCCACGAGAAACCCCGGATTCCCCGCGGACGATGCTCGTCGGTCAACGGCCCGCTGGCGGCAACCGGCGTACTGGGGCGACAATCTCCGGCATGACCGCGCCCCTGTTCGACCTGCTCCCGCCCGGTGAGGCGTCCAGCGACGACCTGCTCGACCGCTTCCTCGACTACGTCGACCGGCTGGGCCTGACCCTCTATCCCGCCCAGGAGGAGGCGATTCTGGCCCTGCTCGAGGACCAGCACGTCATCCTGAACACGCCGACCGGCTCGGGCAAGTCGCTGGCCGCGTTCGCGCTGCACTTCGCGTCGCTCGCGCGGGGGAGGCGCTCGGTCTACACGTGCCCCATCAAGGCGCTGGTCAACGAGAAGTGGATGGACCTGTGCCGCGAGTTCGGGCCCGAGAACGTGGGGCTCGCCACCGGCGACGCCACCGTCAACCGCGACGCCCCGCTGCTCTGCTGCACGGCCGAGATCCTCGCCAACATCGCCCTCCGCGAGGGGGAGGGGGCGGCGGTCGACGACGTGGTGATGGACGAGTTCCACTGGTACGCCGACCGCGACCGCGGCGTGGCGTGGCAGGTGCCGCTGCTGACGCTGCCGCGGACGCGCTTCCTGCTGATGTCGGCGACGCTCGGCGACGTGTCGTTCTTCGAGCAGGAGCTCACGCGGCGCACCGGCCGGGAGACGGCGACCGTCACCTCGAGCGAGCGGCCGGTGCCGCTCGAGTACGCCTACTCGGAGGAGCCGCTCGCGAGGGCGGTGGAGCGGCTGGTCGAGGCGGACCGGGTCCCCGTCTACGTGGTCCACTTCACGCAGAAGGACGCCGCTGCGAGCGCGCAGAGCTTCACGAGCCTGCAGATCGCGACGCGCGAGGAGAAGAAGGCGCTGGCCGCGGCCGTCGAGGACGTGCGCTTCTCGACGCCCTACGGCCCCCGCGTCCGCACCTGGCTGAAGCACGGCATCGGCATCCACCACGCGGGCCTGCTGCCGCGCTACCGCGTGCTCGCCGAGCGGCTCGCCCAGCAGGGCCTGCTCAAGGTGGTCTGCGGCACCGACACCCTGGGGGTCGGGGTCAACGTGCCCATCCGCACCGTGCTCTTCAGCCGCCTCTCGAAGTACGACGGCGAGAAGACGGCGGTGCTCTCGGCCCGCGACTTCCACCAGATCGCGGGGCGCGCGGGGCGCAAGGGCTTCGACGAGCGCGGCTGGGTCGTGGCCCAGGCCCCCGAGCACGTCATCGAGAACCGGCGGCTCGCCGAGAAGGCGAAAGCCGGCAAGAAGGTGGTCCGGCGCCAGCCGCCGCGCGGCAACTTCGCGCCCTGGGACGGGGCGACGTTCGAGCGGCTCGTCCGCTCGCGCCCCGAGCGGCTCAGGTCGCGCTTTGCGGTCTCGCACGGCATGCTGCTCAACGTGCTGTCGCGTCGCGGCGACGGCTGCGCGGCGATGCGCCGGCTCGTGGGCGACAGCCACGAGACGGACGCCGCGAAGCGCGCGCACCGGCGCCGCGGGTGGCAGCTCTTCCGGTCGCTGGTCGCGCGCAAGGTCGTCGAGATCGTGCCGCGCACCCCCGAGGGCTCGCGATTGCGCGTGAACGTCGATCTCCAGGACGACTTCTCGATGGACCAGGCGCTGTCGCTCTACCTCATCGAGACGATCCCCTTGCTCGACCCCGACGCCGAGACCCACGCCCTCGACCTGCTCACGCTCGTGGAGAGCATCCTCGAGAACCCGTCCGCGATCCTGTACCGGCAGCTCGCCAAGCTGAAGGCGGAGGCGGTGGCGGAGATGAAGGCGGCCGGCATGGACTACGACGAGCGCATGGCCGAGCTCGAGAAGCTCGAGCACCCCAAGCCGCTCGCCGACTTCGTCTACGGGACGTTCAACGACTTCGCCGACCGGCACCCGTGGGTGGGCGAGGAGAACATCCGCCCCAAGTCGATCGCGCGCGAGATGTTCGAGACGTGGCTCTCGTTCGGCGACTACGTCCGGGAGTACGGCCTCGAACGCATGGAGGGGCTGCTGCTCCGGCACCTCGCGAGCGTCTACAAGGTTCTCAGGCAGACGGTGCCCGACGGCGTGAAGACAGACGAGGTGGTGGAGATGGAGCTCTATCTCCGGGACCTCGTCCGCCGGGTCGACTCGAGCCTGCTCGAGGAATGGGAGCGGATGCGCGATCCGGACTTCCAGCCCGCGCGCGCGGACGTGCCCGAGCCGGCCGTGCCCGGCCGCGACGAGCCGGTCGACGTGACGCGCGACGCGCGCGCCTTTACCGCCGCCATCCGCGCGCGCGTTTTCGCGCTGCTGCGCGCGTGGTCGACCGGCGACGACGAGGCCGCGCTCGAGGTCCTCGACAGCGCGCTCGACGGAGCCGGAGAGGCGTGGACGGCCGAGCGGCTGTCGCGCGCGCGGGAGACGTTCGCGGCCGAGAATGGCGGCCTGCGCCTCGACCCCGAGGGCCGCAACCGTCGGCACACGCATACGCAGCCGTCCGACGACGGGGCGGCGTGGCGAGTCGAGCAGATGCTGGTGGACACGGAGGGGCACAACGACTGGGTGGCGGAGCTCGAGGTGGACCTGGCCGCCTCGAGCTCCGCGGCAGAGCCGGTCATCCGCCTGCTGCGCCTGGAGAGCCTGACGCCGTAGCCCGGGAACGGTCGCCGTGCGGCGTCGGTCGACGCGCGGCCGCGTGCGCGCGGTCACGCGTCGGCGGACCGGGAAGTGCGCTCGGGGCCGCTGCCGCTCAGGGGATGGTGGCGGATCGACGCGCTCACGCGCCTCGTTCGGAACCGGGAGTTGGCGTCAGGCGGGTGCCGGAGCTTCCGCGGGCGACTCGGCGACAGGGTCGGCGGCGGCGGGCGCAGGCCGTTGCCGGCGCATCTCCTCGAGCCGGTCGTGGGCCAGCATGTTCTGGATCAGCGGCAGGTAGAAGACGCCGTCGTGGTGCACCCGCACCGCATCGTCCGAGACCGTGACCCAGCCGATGTCTTCGAGCGCCCGCCACACCACCGCGTGCTCGTCGACGACGTCGCGGCCGAGCAGCTTCCGATAGGCGGCGCGGTCGACCGAGAGCCCCTGCATCTCCTGGAAGAGCAGGTGCAGGCGCAGATCGGCGGGCGTGTAGTGGTAGCCCCGCATCACCGGATGGCGCCCCTCGCGGATGCACCGGAAGTACTCGTCCACCCGCACTTGGTTCATGAACGCCCACCCCGGCGACCGCGGGGTGCCGAAGAAGAACGAGATGCCGGCATAGCCCCAGCCCCACGCGTCGAACCCGATGGGGCCGTTCCCGTTCGACGCGAACGGCTTGCGGAACAGCTCTTCGTACAGGTACGAGGTCGGCACCGCCGCGTCCCGCCGCTCGAAGTCGTAGGGGGTCACCTGGGTGTAGCCGCGAGCCTCGAGCACCGCCTTGCCGGCCCGGTACATCTCCAGGTTCTCCTCCTGCGTGGGCAGCTCGCCCCGGCGGTTGCGGGCGAAGTCGGTGCGGCCGGCGACGTTCAACTCGTAGTGCGTGATGTGGCCGACCCCGGTGGCCGCGATCGCCTCGAGGTCGCGCACCATCTGCTCGACGGTCTGGTTGGGCCAGCCGAAGATGAGGTCGACGCTGATCGGCAGGTCGAGCTGGTCGCACGACTCCAGGGTCCGGAACACCTGGTCGGCCCGCTGCCGGCGCCCGCTCGCCTTGATCAGCTCGTCGTCGAGCTGCTGCACCCCCATGCTGATGCGGTTCATCCCGCACTGCTTCATCGCGAGCAGCTTGTCGTGGCTGAACGTCTGGGGAATGCCCTCGAGGGTGACCTCGATGTCGGACGGAATGTCGAACACCCCCCCCACGATCTCCATCAGCCGCGCGTACTGATGGGGCTTGTAGAGGTTCGACGTCCCGCCGCCGAAGTAGATGCTGGCCAGCTCGGCCCCCGCGAAGTGGTCGCGGAACAGGTCGCCCTCGCGCTCCAGGTACCCCAGGTACTCGTCGAGCTGGCGCTGGCCGGTGTAGATCTCGGTCGGAAAGAGGCAGAACCCGCAACGGTCGGGGTCGGTGCGCAGGCAGTAGGGGGTGGCGACGTAGAGGTTGACGCGCTTGGGTATGTCGCGGTTCGTACGCTCCCGAGCCCGCAGCACCGCGTCCATGGGGACGTCCTGCTCGGCCCAGTGCACGGGTGACGGATGGCCGTGCAGCACCTTGTTGCTCTGGCGCCGCTTTCGGTGCTTCTCGACGAACGCCCGGGCCGCCTGCACGTCACGCACTATCCGAAGATTGTCGGTCGGTCGCCCGCGCTTGTCAACACCGGACGACATCTGCGGGCACGGCGGTCGGAGACCCGCGAAGGAGGGGTTCGCCCTGGTCCGTGCACGTTGACGCGCCGAGCTACGCACCGGAACGGGGATCACCCGGCCCCCTGCTCCTGGTACTCCCTGATGTGTCCTCGCTGCACGATCCACAGCTTGCCGTCAATGGTGTTTCCCGCAAGTCCGGCCGCCAGGGTGCGAACCGCCTGAAGCAGTGGCAGCACGCAGGATGGCGGCGCCTGGGGCTGAGGTTCTCGTCGAGCTTGATGTTCACGCAGAAGTCTCCAGCGGGACGTCCACGTAGCGCTCGCGGGACATCTCCGCGCCGTACGCAATGCACGCCAGAACGTCCGCGTCTTCGATGCCGGGATACTCGTCGAGAAGCTGATCGACCGTCCACCCGCCGGCGAGCAGGTCGAGCACCAGGGACACCCAGATACGGTGTCCGCGGATGCACGGCTTGCCGAAGCAGATGTCGGGGTCTATCGATATGCGAGAGAGGAGCTCGCGCCTGTCCATCGGAAGCCTCCGTGTCCACTCTGCCACTCGCGGCAGGTCCCTGCCGACTCGCTGAAGGTCCCGATCACGTCCGCCGGCCGAGATCGACGGGCACGGCGTGGCGCGGGTTGGCGACGGGCTGCCCCGCCGGCGGCGATTCCAGGAACGTGACGCTGTCGTAGAAGTCGTCGAGCGCGATGAACTTTCCGTGCCGCTGGGCCCACTCCCGCATCCGGCGGTTGCAACTGTGCCGCCACGACAGCACTTCGACGCGCCAGCCCCGGCCGCGCATGCGTTCGAGGTCGGCGTGAAAGCCGACGCCGTCGTGGAATCCGGCGCCGTCGCCGGTCGGCATGACCGCGATGCCGGGATTGCCGTTGTAGTCGAAGCCATCCCGCAGCATGGCGGTCTGCAAAGCCTGGTCCACGCCCTGCTCGCGCCCCTGCAGCGCCCCGCGTTCGAGAAGCTGCACGGTGACGCCTTCGTTCTCCAGCCGGTTCCAGACGTGGCGGAGCTCCGGGGGAATCGACCCGACAGCGATGGCGTGTTCGATCTCGCGCCCGGCGCGGGCAAGCTCGAGCAGGTTTCGGAAGTGAATGCGCAGTCGAAATCGGGCGTGTTCACCCTCCCGATCCACCGCGACCTGTTGGGCGCTGATGAAGATGTTGGAGTTGTCCCAGTAGATGAAGACCTTGTCCATGTCTCGTTTCCGTTCCGCCGCAAAGCTCACCGCACCCGGGCCAGCACCGCGTGCCCGGCGTTGAACTCGATGTCGTCGGGGCGGGCCGGCAGCGGCAGCTCGACCGAGACCTCGGGGGCGTCCACGAGCACGTGATGGACGATCGGCGGACGGTCGTCGAACGTCAGCCGGATCGGCACGGGCATCCGGAAGCCGTCCGGCACGTCCTCCTGGCGGATGCGGCCGCGGAGCACGAACGGGGTCGGCTGGTCCACCACGCGGCTGACGTCGAGGTCCATCCGGTAGGTGGGCACGTCGACGCCGTACACCCACTGGTCGAAGAACCAGCCCATCGGCTCGCCGAACGCCTCGGAGACGGCTTCTTCGAACGAGCGCGTGGACATCTCGCGCCCCAGGTGGGCGGCGACGTAGCCGCGCATCAGCTCCCGGAACCGGGTGTCGTCGCCGGTCTCCCAGTCGAGCAGCATCGACCGCAGCATGTGGAGGACGTAGCCGCCCTTCTCGTAGACCAGGATGCGGTGGTCGATGCTCGCGCCGAAGCGCGGCTTGGTGGAGGTGAGCCGATAGCCGACGACGAGGGGGCCCGCCTCGTGGCCCTCGCTCCACCGCAGCGCCTGGGGGCTGAATCCGTAGTGCCTGAGCCCGATGCCCTGGCCGACCTGCCCCTCCCCGAGCACGTCGAGGCGCCAGGCGTCGATCATGTCCGCGAACTGCTCGGGGTCGTCGAGGCCGTGCAGCGCGTAGAGGGCGGCCGCGTAGTTGGAGAAGCCCTCCGCCATCCACTGGTCGCGGTAGTCGCGCCACCAGTCGACCCCCGCCCCCCACCACTGGTGCGCCACCTCGTGGGCCCGGAAGGCCTCCGCCTCGCCCGTGTGCATGTCGCCGAAGGCCCGGTACGACAGGAACAGCAGGCCGGGAAACGCCTGCCCGCTCGTTGTCTCGGTCTCGGTGACGAGCAGCGACGGGTGGGGGAACGGTCCGAAGTAATCGGCGAGGAGCTCGATGGCGCCGGTGACGTCGGCGATCGTCCTCTCCCGGCTGTCGGGCGAGAACCCGCGGTGGTTGGGGTCGGCGTAGATGGAGATGGCGGGGGCCTCCGGGCGCTCGACCTCGGTCACCTCGAACTCGCCGTAGTGGAAGGCCATGCTGCCGACCGGCCCGTCCGTCGTCCAGCGCTGGATGCGGTCGTCGTCCTCGACGCGTTCGTCGAGCAGGGTCCCCCCGCTGGCGACGCGGTACCGCTCGGGCATCCGGAAGGTGGCCTGGAGGCGGCTGGTTCGGTTGTCGGCGTGCTGCGGCCACCAGTTCAGGGTGTCGAGGAGCACGAAGTCCCGGGTCTGCCGGAGCCGATCGACGAGCGGTCCCTCGTAGGCGAGCTCGAGGATGAACGGCTCGCCGGCGGCCACGGTGCGGGGCAACGCCACCGTCACCCAAGGCTCGAAGTGGTCGTCCTCGAAGGTCCGTTCCTCGCGCTCCTGCGCGAAAGGCAGCGGCTCGCCGGTCAGCGCGGTCGGGTCCGTGCGCTCGGCGTCGGGATCGGCGGAACCGGCCGCGAGGAGGCCCGCGCCCGCCGGCCGATCGGTGGGGTCGGCGTGCCACCGGACGTCGGTGACCTCAAGCATCATGCTGATCCGCAGCCGGAGCCCCCGGGTCGGCTCCAGCGGCTCGATCAGGAGGGCCGCCGTCGCGCGGACGTCGCCGTCCCCGTCCAGGGCGAGGTCTACCTCGGTTCGCGGCACCCGCGCCCGCGGCGTCCAGCCTTCGCGGTCGGGGTCGACGGGCCGCGGGGGCAGCCCCAGGTCCGCGCCGGTCGCCTCGTCGTCGTCCAGGGTGTCCGGGTCTACGGCGAACGGTTCGAGAACGCGGTCGACGTACTCGGGCCGATAGTCGGTCAGGGCGTCGAAGCGCATCCAGGTGTCGGACACCCCGCGCCGGTCCTCGTAGCGGTACAGGTTCACCTCTTCCGGATCGTGCGGCTCGACCACGAGGGTCAGCCAGCCGTGGTCCTTGCTGTCGAGCTCGACGAGCCGGTAGGCGCGGCCGGGCGGCAGCGTGCCCGTCTCCCGCCGCCACAGGTCGTGGAGGATCCGGCTCTCGGGGTTGAAGTTCCGCTCTTCCAGCATGCGGCGCCGCCGGTCCCTCAGGAGCCGGTTGGCGCGCTCGGTGTCGCGCCGGCGCTCGCGGGCGGGGGCGGCGAGGGCACGAAGCCCCTCGACGGTGTCGTCGCCGGCCCACAGCACGAGCCGGTCGAAGGCCTCGTCGACCCGGTGCTCGTCCGAGAACCGCCGGAGCTGGTGGTGCTCGACCGCGTCCGGGGGGTAGCCCCGCAGCCGGCCGTCGCCGACGAAGACCGCGGTCGAGAGTCCGCCGCCGATCTCGGGGGCCAGATACAAGCGTCCTTCCTCCAGCTCCAGCTCGAAGCGGTCCACCCGGAAGCGGCCGCCGCGAACGTCGCCGGCGTAGGAGACCTCCGCCTCTCGCAGCTCCTCGTACAGCGGCGGCCTCGCCTCGTCGCCCGCGTCGTCCTGGGGGGCGGCGTGCGCAGGGACCGACACCGTCCAGAGGGCGGCGAGTGCCGCGCTCCAAAGCAGCGGTGCGGCGGTCGGGAACCGGAAAGGCACGCGCTGAGCTTATCACCGGCGGCGTCCGGGGTCGCGCCGACCTCACCGGGCGTGAAACAATCGGGGTGGCGAAGCGGGGACGTCCGTGGTGAGGCCGCGCTTTGCCCGACCGGCGAGGAGGGGCGGGAGCGCATGGGCACGACGATTCGACGGGTAGCGGCCGTGATCGGCGCGCTGGCGTTACCGATGCTGGCGGCGACCGGGTGCACCTCGAACCCGCTGATTCCGACCGAGGTCCTCTTTCTGCAGGTCTACGACCTCGAGATCGGGGCGGGCCGCGAGGCGACGGCCGGCGACCGGGTCGTCATCGACTACATCGTGTGGGCGTTCGATTCGGAGCAGGTCGACAACAAGGGGCCGGAGCTCAACACCCGCAACGGATACACCTTCTTCCTCGGGGCGAACCAGGTCAACCCCGCGTTCGACCAGGGCATCGTGGGCATGCGGGTCGGCGGGCTGCGCCGGCTGGTCATTCCCGCCTCCTATGCCCGGCCGGGAAGCGGGTTCGGCTCGGTGCCGCCCAACACGCCGCTCGTCGCGGAGGTCCGGCTGGTGGACGCGCAGGCCGTGGGGTAGCTCCGCCCGTCGTCGCCAGCGGCTCCGCCCGGCCGCTCGACTCTACCGGAACAGCCTAGTGACCTTGACGACGAAGCCCCGGTTGCGGAGCTCGGCGTAGCGGTCGGGCCGTAGCGGGTCGATGTCCTGCTCCTCGGTGTACACGACGAACAGCTCGCTGCCCGGCGAGTACTCCCACCGCAGCCGCAGGTTGGTGCCGAGCGTGTCGTTGGTGGAGTTGTACTGGAACAGGCCGCTCACGAACATGCGGGGCGAGAAGGTGTAGTTGAGGCGCCCGAGCATCAGGTCGGTGCGGAACGACCCGCCGGGCAGGTCGATCCAGTTGAACGAGACGCTGGGCTCGACGGACAACCGCGGCGACAGGTCGACGCGCCCGCGGCTGAGGTCGACCGAGGTGAGCTTCCCGTCGAAGTAGCCGCCGGTCGCCACCTCCACGCGGCCGTTGAGGAGCCGCTGGGGGCCGAGCGCGTAGGTGAGGCGGACGTCGGTGAAGTCGTAGCCGCCGACGGGGATGGTCACGGGGCCCCTGCTCGGCCTGAACGGCCTCTGCAGCAGCTCGTGGCTGTCGCTCACCCGCACCCCGAACTGGTCGCTGTTCTCGAGCTCGGTCTGAAACGCGACCTGCTGCTGGCGGGTCTCGAGCAGGCCGGCGTCGGCGGTGAGGAAGTAGTCGAGGCTGCCCTCGACGACGAACTGGCGCACCGACTCGATCGACCGCGGCCGCGGGCTGAAGCGGCCCGACACCGACGTGCGCCGGAAGTTGTCGCGCCGCAGGAACCCGACCTCGGGGCGGAAGTCGTCCTCGACCACCAGATGGTCGAGCTCGAAGCCGTAGCGGTCGGCGCCGTAGTCGAACCGCGCCTGGTAGCTGGCGTCGCGGCCCGTCACTCCGGTGGTGCGGGTGCGGGCGTAGTAGCCGAGAAAGTTGACGCTGTCGAAGAACGAGAAGCTGGCGTCGGCCCCGAAGGCCTGGTTCGTGCCGGTCCCGCCGCGCGAGACCGACCGGCTCGTCAGGAGGGCGCCCACGCTGCTGCGCCGCAGCAGGTCGCGCTTGACGCGCAGCACCGTGAAGTTGGTGGCGGCCGCATCGAGAATCGTCTCACCGCCGGCCCGGGTCGCCAGCTCGCCGGTCTGGATGTTCAACGCCCCCACGTCGAACGCGCCGACCTTGCCGGTCAGGCGTCCCCCGCCGAGGATCGGCACGACCTCGCCGCCCTCCAGCCCGATGCGGCGGCTGTAGAAGAGGGTCGGCGCCACGCCCCGCCCGAGCACGCTGCCCTGGCGCAGGATGCGGGCGGTGCGGAAGCTCCCGCGCGCGAAGTCGAAGATGCCGCGCCCCTCCAGGAAGAACTCGCGCTTCTCGGGGAAGAACAGGTTGAACCGGGTCAGGTTCACCTGCTGCTCGTCCACCTCGACCTGGGCGAAGTCGGTGTTGACGGTGAAGTCGGCGGTCAGGTTCTGGGTGACGCCGTACTTCACGTCGACGCCGATCTCGCCGTGGCGGGCCCCCTGGCCGGCGGGCGCGTTCACGTCGGTCGTGGCGCCGCCGATGGCGTACGGCTTGACCTCCAGGTGGGTGCCGGCGGGCGGGGCCTCGAGCCCGACCAGGGTGCCTGCCGCCGACACCCGGAAGACGCCGCCCCGGCCCCCGAACCCGGCCGCGGAGATTGGAATCAGGGTCAGGTAGGCCCACTCGTTCTTGCGGATGACCGTGCGGCGTATCTGGATGCCCCACACCTGGTCGCGCTCCGGCCGGTAGCGCAGCGACTTGAACGGCACCACCATCTCGATCGTCCACCCGCCGTCGAAGCGCCCCGTCTGCACGTCCCACACCGGGTTCCAGTCGCGGTTGGGGTTGCCCTCGTTGGTGATCGCCTGGTCGACGAAGCCGCCGGCGGGGTTGGCGTAGAACAGCAGGGCGTTGCGCCGGTCGTAGAACGTGTCGATGAGGAAGCCGAACAGGTCGTTGTTCAGCATGTTGAACGCGTCGCGGCGCATCTCGGTCGCCGTCCACTCGCTCGGCGGCGCGCTGTCCCAGCAGCGCCCCGCGACGTAGAAGTTCTCGTCGTCGAACATCACCCACGCCTCGGTGCGCTCGGTGGCGGGGGCGCCCTCGTCGGGAAGCTGCTGGATGAAGTCGGACACCGGGGGCACGGTCTCGTAGACCGGCTCGTCGAGCCGACCGTCGACGCGGAGCGGCGCCAGCAGGGGGATGGCCCGCATGGTCGCCTGCCCGCCGTCGCGGGTGATCATCGCGGGCGGCGCGGGCGGGGGAGGGCCGTCGATGGCGACGCCCGGCTCGACCGCGACGAATTCGGCCGGCTCGCCGGGCACGGGCTGGGCCGCGGCGGGCGCTGCAAGGCCGAGGGCCGCGGCCAGGAGGAGCGGGGCGACCCACCCGGGCCGGAACGGACGCCTTGCTCCCGGGGCGGCCCGGCGCCGGTTCGGGACGAGGACCGCGGTCACACGATCCCACCGGCCGCTGACTGTTCGCATGGTCCTTGGGGGGACGATCACGGCAGGCCGTGGGCATCCGGTCGGCGGGTCGCGGTCCGTCGCCGCTACGATGCGATGATACTCCAGCCGGCCGCACGGCGGGCTTCCCGCTATGCGACCCGGTGCAGGAGGTCCTGGCCGGTCTCGATGCGCCGGCAGTTCTCCACCGCGACGGCGAGGCTCCGCTCCAGGGTCTCCCGCGTCAGCCAAGCCACGTGCGGGCTGCAGACGACGTTGTCGAGGTCGAAGAGGGGGTTGCCGGCGGCGGGCGGCTCGGTTTCGAGGACGTCCAGTCCCGCCGCCCCGAGGCGGCCCGACCGCAGCGCGTCGACGAGCGCCGCCTCGTCGACCAGAGCCCCGCGCGCGGTGTTGACGAGGACCGCGCCCGGCTTCATGCGGGCGATCGCGCCGGCGTCGACGAGCCGCTCGGTGTCCGGCGCGAGGGGCAGGTGCAGGGACACGATGTCGCTGGCCGCGAGCAGGGCGTCGAGGGTCACCCGCTTGCCCACCGCGTCCGGCTTCGGGCTGCGACTGGCGTACAGCACCCGGGCCCCCATGCCCTGCAGCATCGGGGCGAGGCGGCCCGGGACCGCGCCGTAGCCCACCAGCCCGACGGTGCGACCGCACACTTCGCCCGCGTGGTCCTGGAACGCCGGGGGCAGGTGCCAGCCGTCGCGCGCGGCGGCGTCGAGCCGGTTCGCGCGGCGCAGGGCGCTCAGCATCAGCAGCAGGGTCATCTCCGCCACCGCCTGGGTGTTCGTTCCCGGCATGTTGCAGACCGCGACCCCGCCGCGCCGCGCCGCTTCGAGGTCGATGGTGTTCACGCCGACGCCGATCTTCTGGATGAGCCGGAGCCGGGGGGCCGACGCGATGATCTCCGCCGTCAACGGCTCCAGGAGATGCCAGACAGCCTCGGTCGTGGAGAGCAGCGCCCGGAACCGTTCCCGTTCCGATGGCTCGCAGACCGAGACCGACAGCCCCTGGTCGCCGAGGGCAACGAGCCGGCGCTTCAGGTCGGGCCCCGCCGGGTAGTGCCAAATCACGTTCATCGTCGACTCCGGTATCATCCGCGTCCTCGGCGCCCGGAGGGGAAGACGCGAGTCGCGTTCTTCATGCAGAAGGAGCACCGACGCCAGTGGCGTACTATGCCGCGGCCGGGCTGATGTCACAACCATGACGCGTCACCGCGCATCCGGGTCCGGGCTGGCGGTGAGCTTCGCCGCCGACCCGGTCCATGCGAGAATTCGTCATGCGGCACCGTCACCTGGACCATGAGCGCTATTCGCCGGCGGCGATCGACGACGTGATCGCGCGTGGCAGATGGGCCGACTGGGCCGACCTGCGCCGGGCCATTCGCGCGGATCCGTCTCTGGTCGACCGGGTGGAGCGCGTCTGCCGCGCCGGTGTCCGGTCCACTGCCGCCCAGCGCCACGACTTCTGGTTGCACTATGTCCGCGCGTACCGCCGCCGGGACGTTGCCTGACTGGGAGCATGTGCTTTCCGCGGCTGCGCGCTTGCAGGCACTGCCACCCGGCGCCGTGCTGGTGGGAGGCACGGCGGCGGGACTCCATGCCGGCCACCGGGCTTCCCGCGACGCCGATCACGTCCTGACCGACCCCCGTTCGCATTTCGACGTGGTCCTGGGTCAACTGGAATCTGCGGCGGGATGGCGGACCGCGCGCGTGAATCGGCCCGTCCTCATCCTCGGGAGCCTCGACGGCATCGAGACCGGTGTGCGTCAGCTCATCCGCACCGAGCCCTTGGAGACGACGACGCTGCCCGTCGGAGATCAGCAGATCACGATTCCCACCGAGGCGGAGATCCTCCGCATCAAGGGCTTCCTGCTGCTTCGGCGAAACGCCACACGCGATTACGTGGACTTCGCCGCCATGGCCGATCGCATCGGCGCTGCCGCGGCCGCCGGGGCCTTCGCGCGTTTCGATACGCTGTATCCGCAAGACAGCGGCGAGTCTGCCCTGCAGCAGATGCTCGCCCAGCTCGCGAATCCGAAGCCCTACGATCTGGACGGTACGATGCTGTCGGAGTACAAGAACCTCGAAGCCCGCTGGCATGACTGGGAGGCCGTCCGCGCCGTCTGCGTCCATGCCTCCACCGTGATCTTCGATCACGTGTGTGAGCTGGACGAGCCCGGTCCGCCGCGATCGGAATGAGCCCGGTGGTGCCGCGTTGCGCGCTCGCCGCGCCGTGCGCCGTGGCGTACGAACGCCTGTGCCACCGCTTCCGGGCAATGGCCGCGATCATCGGCTTCGCCGACCGGAACGCGCATCAGCCACGTGGCGAACCAGTCGCGTGGTTGCCGCAACCATGATGTGCCGCAACGAATCCGGGCCCCGACTGGTGGCGATAGCCGAGCGGTTGCGACAGCGCACCCGAAGGCTGCGGTTCGCGCCGCCCGTGGCCTGTGTCTACTCGCCCCTCGACTACGCCTGGGCGCCGCACCGGCTCTACCTCGAGCGGTACGGCGCCGGGCCCCGCGAGGTGCTGTTCGTCGGGATGAACCCGGGCCCGTTCGGGATGGTCCAGACCGGCGTGCCGTTCGGCGACGTCGCGATGGTCCGCGACTGGCTCGGCATCGAGGCCCCGGTCGATCGGCCGGCCCGCGAGCATCCGAAGCGCCCGGTGCTCGGCTTCGGCATCGGGCGGGGGGAGGTGAGCGGCGCGCGCTTCTGGGGCTGGGCGCAGGCGCGCTTTGGCACCCCCGAACGGTTCTTTCGGGGCGCCTTCGTGTGGAACTACTGCCCGCTGGCCTTCGTGGGGGCGACCGGGCGCAACATCACCCCCGACACGCTGCCCCGGTCGGAGCGTGATCGGCTGTTCGCCGTGTGCGACGACGCGCTGGCCGCGGTCGTGGCGCACCTGCGCTGCACGCTGGTCGTCGGCATCGGCCAGTTCGCGGCCCGCCGCGCCGCGCCCATCGCCGAAGCCGCGGGAGCGCGTTGCGGGGCGGCGCCCCACCCCAGCCCCGCCAGCCCCGCCGCGAACCGCGGCTGGCCCGGCATCTTCGACGATGCCCTCCGCGACCTGGGGCTCCGCGCCGAGGCGCCCGCATGCACCGCGTCGCGTCGGGGGTGAGCCGCGACGCTCACCGGGAAAATGCCACGGCGGCCACGTGCGACGCGCGGAAGGAGTCGTCCGACGGGTCGGTGGCAGGGACGCAGCAGGAAGGACTCCAGGGGCGCGTCCGACAACGTCAATCGGCGCTCGATACGGGCTGTCGCCGCGTCCGCGGCCGCGCCACCAAGCCGGCCAAGTGCGAAGCGGAGCGTGCTCAACATGCCGGCTTCTGGCAGGGCGAGTTTCGTCTATTCCATAAGTCATTCACAGTAAATGACTTAATTCAGGTGTGCCAGCCACGGTTCCCCCGCTCGTTCCCTCATCTTCAGCGGGAATCCAGTGGCCCTTGCAGGCCCGCCGCGAACGAATCCGGCACGATGCCCGATGGTCCCCAGGTTCCGTCTCGCGAAGCTCGACCCCACCGCCCGACCGCTATGCAATCCTGTTGGCGGCATCGAAGAACGCGCGGGCTGTCCGTCCAAGACCGGCTCAACCCCTTGACCTTCACCGACGACCCGATCCGGCGAGGAGAGACGCTCGGTCAGGGTCATCCGTTTCGCGGAGCCGCGGACGCGCAGCAAGGTCGGCGAGACCACCCGGACGACCCCGGGGTGACCAGGCGTCATGGAAGAGTCCTGGCGACACGGAAGCCAAGCCAGGTTGTTCCCGTAGTCGGCAACAGTCCCCGTCGCGCATGCCGGCGCTCGTCCCGCCACCGCCACCCCCGAATCCTGCCAGGGTCCGACCACGAAGTGCCGCGTACCACTTTTCGTCTGCAGTCCCCGCTCCAGCAACTGTCCGTCCACTCCGCGACATTGCCCTCCATGTCGTAGAGGCCGGCTTCCGTCGGGGCTGAGAACGAGCCGACCACGCACGTTCCGCGTTCGGTGCCATCCGTGCCCCCATTCTTGGAGCAGCCCTTGCCGCTGCCGGCTGCGCCTCGGTTCCACTCCGCGTCGGTCGGCAGACGGTACTGGTGGCCTGTCTCCAGTCCCAGCCACTCCGCGTACGCCTGCGCCTCGTTCCAGCTCACGCAAGCGACCGGATGCCGCGCGGTCTGAATATACCCGGTGTGCTGCCAGTCACGAACCCGCCAAGTGCGACGGGTGCAACGCGCCTCGGCGGCATCCGGTACCGCCTCGGCGAAGGCGCGCCACTCCTCCACCGTCACCTCGAACCGGCCGAGGGCCACGTCGGCGTTGGGCAGGGCCACCATCTCCGGGCAGTCGGTACAGTCCTTGAAGACACTGGTTTGCCCGGCCGGCAGCTGCGCGAGCAGAGGCGGCCCGGGTGCACACTGCATCAGCAGAGCGGCGAGGGCCAGGACGAAGGTGCAGGCGATGATGCGCCGCGCATGCCCGGCCGATCCCGCCGCGTGGAGCCGCACCCTGGTGCCCTTGATCTCCCTGACGACCTGTCTCTCTTCCGCCATTACCGATGTCCTCTCGTTACTGCTGTGTGGTGCCGGCGGCATCGACAACGCGCAACGACCGAACCGTCGCCCGCAAGTGGGCCGCCCGGAAGCGGCCCGACAAGCCCGACCGGCCGATCCTCGCCTGTGCTCGAACTGTCCTGAATTCGGACCGTCGCGGCGTCGGCCGCCGTGGTGGTCGCTGGTTGCCCCGGCGTCCATGTCAGCCTCGGTTGGGTTGAGATCCGCTATCCGCGCACTCTAGCACGATGGCTGCCTGGTTGACTGTTACAGTGTGGATGCCTGACTATACATGTAACACTATGGCCCTCAACATCAGGAACGCGGAGACCGAACGCTTGGCGGCGGAGCTGGCGCTGCTGACGGGGCGGACGAAGACCGAGGCGGTGACCGAGGCCCTTCGGGACCGGCTGGAGCGGCTCGGGCGGGAACGCAGCGGACGCTCGCTGGCCGACGAGCTCGACCAGATCGGGCGGCGCTGCGCAAGGCTGCCGGTGCTGGACGCGCGCCCCGCCGACGACATCCTCGGGTACGACGAGCACGGCGTTCCCCGCTGATGGTGATCGACACGTCGGCGTTTCTCGCGATCCTCCAGGACGAGCCGGATCGCCGCTCTTTCACCGAGGCGATCGCGGCGGCAGTCGTGCGCCGCACCGCGGCGGCCACCTTCCTGGAAGCCTCGATGGTTCTTCAGTCGAGATACGGGGCGGAAGGCGTTCAGCGGCTCGACGGCCTGCTGGAGTCAGCCCGCATCGAGGTGATGGCGGTCGATCCCGCTCAGGCCAGGATCGCCCGCCGGGCGTTCGTCGATTTCGGCCAGGGACGACACCCGGCCGGGCTCAACTACGGCGACTGCTTCGCCTACGCCCTCGCCCGGCAGCTCGGCGAACCGCTGCTCTGCAAGGGCGACGACTTCGCGCGGACGGATCTCGACCTCGTTCTGCCGCCGGCGCCGCAAGAGTAGCAGCAGGCACCGCGGCCGCTTCGACCGCTGGCGGCGTGGTGGTTGCGGTGTGCTTCCTCCTTGGCGTCGAGGCCCCCGGGATCTCGATCCGGCCCCGGGCAGACGCCTGCGGCCGCGGACCGTAGCGGGCTTCAACGGACACGCAGGACAAGGAACTCGTAGCCGTAGAACTCCGAGCAGGCATGCCAGATGTCTATTTCGTGCTGGCACTGGTCCGCCAGCTTCTGTGCATCCGGCGCTTCGCGATGACGCTCGCGGAAGGTGGTCACGTTGTCCTGCAGCGGCCGATAGTAGTCGTCCCACCACGCCGACGGCGGGAGCGGAAAGTGCCCCACGGTCTCGTAGCCGCACGCCTCTGCGGCTTCCAGAAGCGCGGGGGGGTCGCGGATCGCGGGGTACTCGCGGTTCCAGAACGCTGCGCATTCGGCGGGCGGATCGGGCTTTCGCCAACACGCTTCGGTCAGCGCGACGTGCCCGTTGCGCGGAAGCAGCCGGCGCCAGTCGCGCAGGCCCGCCTCGACGCCCACGTTGTAGATGGCGCCTTCGCACCAGATCAGGTCGAAGGAGCCGTCCGCGAAGTCGAGACTGCGCATGTCCGCCACGCGCGCTTCCAGCCGGTCCGCGACGCCCAGACTGCGCGCTTCGCGGTTCAGGGCGTGGATGAACGGTGGATGGTTGTCGACGGCGACGATGGACGCGGGCGAGCTGTGTGCCAGCACCAGCGACTGGGCGCCGGTTCCGCAACCGATGTCGAGCACGCGCGTCCGCGGCCCGACGTCCGGCACGAGCCCGAGGGCCCGACGCGTGCTGGCCGTGTCTCCGGGGCCCTGCCGGGGCAGCCCGCTGAACAGCTCGAAGAACAGCGCGGTGGCTCGATCCGGTGCCATAACCCTCCTTCGCCCTGTTTTCGGTTGCAGCTGGCCGAGTCTTGAACCGCCGCCGTGAGACCGTCGATAATCGGTGCCGCGGTCCGCGGCCGCCTCGATGGCGGACTGGCCGACCGACGGGAGCAGCCGTTGATGATCGAGTGGCGCTTCCGGGATCTGCAGGAGCGGTTGCAGGTGCAAGAAGCCGCACCTGCCCCCGTTGAGATTCGGTTCGCTTGCAGCGGAAGCCATGCTGACGCTGCCGGAGTGACGGCGAAGTGCTCGCAAGGAGCAAGGAGTGACGACCAATGGATGACATCACGCGACGAACGTTCTTCGGTCGAGCGGCGGCGGGGGCCCTCGGGGCCGCGGCGGTAACGGCTGGTCTGCCTGGCTCGACGCGCGCTCGTGCCCGGACGCAGCGCACGGCGGCGCCGAGCGGTCCTCGCGCCGACTGGCTGGCGTTGACCGACGAGGCGGTGGTGGAGCCGGAGCTGCCCATCATCGACCCGCACCACCATCTGTGGGAGCGCCCCGGCAACCGTTACCTGCTGGATGAGCTGCTCGAGGACACGAACACGCACAACGTCCGTCAGACCGTCTTCGTCGAGTGCACCTCGATGTACCGGGCGGACGGTCCCGAGGAGCTCCGTGTCGTGGGCGAGACGGAGTTCGTGGAGGGCATCGCCGCCATGAGCGCGAGCGGCCAGTACGGCGAGACCCGGGTGGCGACCGGCATCGTGGGGTCGGCGAACCTGCTCCTCGGCGACCGCGTGGCGCCGGTGCTCGAGGCGCAGATCGCGGCCAGCCCGCAGCGCTTCCGGGGCGTCCGCCATCGGGCCGCCTGGGCGGAGCCGCCGGTCGTGGCGCGGCGTTCGACCGGGCCCGAGCATCTGCTCCTCGATCCCGAGTTCCGTCGCGGCTACGCGCACCTGCGCCCCTACGGGCTCACGTTCGAGGGCTGGCTCTATCACACCCACATCGCCGACCTGGCCGACCTCGCGGACGCGTTCCCCGACACGACCATCATCTTCAACCACCTCGGCGGGCCCATCGGCATCGGGCCCTACGCCGGCCGCCGCGACGAGGTCTTCGAGGTCTGGAAGCCGGCCGTGACCGAGCTGGCCCGACGTGAAAACGTGGTGGCGAAGGTGGGTGGCATCCAGATGGTCGTGAACGGCTACGGCTGGCACGAGCGCGACCGGCCGCCGACCTCGGACGAGCTGCTCGAGGCCAACGGCGACTGGTATCGCCACATCATCGAAGCGTTCGGGCCGCGGCGCTGCATGTTCGAGAGCAACTTCCCGGTCGACAAGCTGTCGTGCTCGTACACCGTGCTCTGGAACCAGTTCAAGAAGCTGACGCAGGGGTTCTCGGCCGACGAGCGGGCGGCGATGTTCCACGACACCGCGATGCGGGTCTACCGTCTCCCGCGGGTCTGACACGGCAAGAGACGACGATCGGACGCAGGACGAGAGGCACGGGCGGGACCGGACGGGGTCCCGCCCGTGGGCGGCAGGATGTCCGAGTCGCCGACCCCGACCCCGGAGCGTGCTCCCACAGGTCCAGCCGGACCATGACCCTCCTTCGCCTCGTTCTCGGTTGAAGCCGGCCGAATCTTGAACGGCCGGCGCGAGACCGTCGATAATCGGTGCCGTGGCCGCCGGCCGCCTCGATGGCGGACCGGCCGGCCGACGGGAGCCGTCGTTCATGATCGAGAGGCGCCTCAGGGATCTGTGGGAGCGGTTGCAGGGCAAGAAGCCGCACCTGCCCCATTTCCTGGCCGAGATCCACCTGGGGGGCATTCGCGGCATCGACGACGTCCGGGTGGTCTTCGACTATCCCGTCAGCGTCGTCGCCGGCGGCAACGCCAGCGGCAAGTCGACGGTGCTCTTCGCGGCCGCGTGCGCGTACAAGGTGCCCGGGGCCGGTGTGAAGGACTTCGTGCCGTCGACGCTCTTCCCCGACTACCGTCCCAGGCTCGGCGGACGCGGGGACGAGAAGCGCGAGGTCGTCATCGAGTTCGACTACTCGACGCCGGACGGCCGGCGTTCCATGCGCTGGCGCCGCTCGAAGGGCTGGAACCGCAGCTTTCTCGGGCGGAAGAACGCCACCCAGCCGGAACGGCCGGTCTACCTCCGGACGCTCAGCAATCTCAGCAACCCGTCCGAGGTGCGCGGCGTGCTGAGCATGTCGAGCTTGCGTTCGTCACCGCAGGAGACGCCGCTGACGGCCTCGCAGATCGAGTTCGCCCAGCAGATGCTCCCGTTCCGCTATTCCGAGGTCGTCAACCTGTCGAGCGGCAGCAAGAACCTGCTCTTCGCCGCCCAGAAGGCCGGCGCGGCGTACTCGGAGCTGCACATGGCGGCGGGGGAGCGGGCAATCCTGCGCCTCTCGCGGGAGATCGCCCAGCTCGAGGGCGCCCTCGTGCTCATCGACGAAGTCGAAGCCGGGTTGCACCCCTGGGTGCAGCAGCTCCTCATGCTGCAGCTCCAGCAGCTTGCGCTGCGCAACGACCTGCAGGTCGTCGTCACCACCCACAGCCCGGTGGTCCTCGACGCGGTGCCCGCGCACGGGCGCATCTTCCTCGAACGCGACGCCGCCGGTCGCGTCACGGTGCTCCCGCCCTATCGCGACATCGTGCAGAACGCGCTCTACGGGCGTTCCGCCGACGCCCTGAACCTGCTCTGCGAGGACGCGACGGCCGAGGGCATCCTGCAGGGCGTGTTCGACGTGCTGCTGCCCCGCGAGCGGATCAGGAGAGAGAGCGTCCGCGTCGGGCGCGACACCGGCGCCGGCGAGTTTCCGATGCACGCGACCGCGTTCAGGAAGTTCGGCCAGATCCGGAACTTCGTCTTCGTGCTCGACGGAGACAAGCGCGACAGCGATCTCGAAGACCGGATTCGGGAAAGGGCGGGAAGCGAGGTCCCCGTTTTCTTTCTCCCGGGCGACGAAGCGCCCGAGATCTGGATCTGGAACGCCCTGCGCCGTGACCCGGCACGTCACGCTGCAGATCTCGGCATCGACCCGGCCGATCTGGTCGAGCGGATGAAACGTCTGGATGCAGTCTACGACACCGCATCGGACCGGCCCGGCGAGATCGCCAAGACGAAGCTCCGCGAGCTGGCCGAACCCCACGGCCGAACCCCGCCCGACCTCGGCCGCGCCGTCGCGCGACTGGAGACGGGGCGAAAGGAGAGCGACATCCAGCCCCTGCTGGATGGCCTGCGGGACGCTCTGGTGCAATGGCGCGGGGAGTGAGGCGGAACCGGGAGTGGGGGTGATGCCCTTGGCTTTGCGAGCCGGACGGTGCCGGGGCGGAGCCAGGTCGTCGACAGGATCACCGCCGTCAATCCGGTGAGAAACGAGAGGAACAAAGATGAGAATCGCGGCTGCCGGCGTTGTCCTGTTCCTGACCCTGGCCACGACCGCGGGCGCTCAGTCGTCTGCCGTTCGTGTGTTCATCACCGACAACCTCGCGTCGATGACCGACAACCTCGCGTTGGGTGCCGGACAAAGCGGGTGGGGCGTCGCCGACGGGTGGGGCATCGCGGAGTGGACCTTCCGGGAGTTCGCGGGTCGCGGTGAGTGTCGCGGGCTCATGGTCACCAGCCAGCCGTGGAGAGCGCACTTCACCATCTCGACCCCTCGGAACCTGGGAGGGGACGAGCTTCTGGATTTCGATCTCGGCAGCGGCAACCTCGTCGCCGTGTTCGACGGCTGGGGCGACATGCTCTATGCCGGATCCACGCGACAATTCGGGAACGCCCTGAAGGACGCTTGTGAAGCAATCGACCGGCACGTCAGGGGTGGAGCCGAGTTGATCACCATCGGGGAGGCGGGTGGCCGTTGACCGGCCACCCGCCTCGAGGGTGACGGCGGACGAGGGCCCGATCTATGGCGCGCCGGAACCCTCGGGCAGAGCGAACACGAACAGGTTGTTGTTGGCGCTCGGGCGCAGCTCGGGCGTCAACTCCAGGAAACGGCCCGAGCCGGTGCTGACCGCCACGTACTGGCGGCCGTCGACCGCGTAGGTGATGGGGAAGCCCGACACCGGCGAGCCGAGGTTGATCTCCCAGAGGATGTCGCCGGTGCGGTCTTCGAAGGCGCGGAAGCGGCCGTTGACGTCGCCGCCGAAGACGAGCCCGCCCCCGGTGGCGGCCAGGGCCATGGTGGCGGCCCGCTGCTGGTAGTTCCAGACCACCTGGCCGGTCTCGGCCGAGATCGCCTGCACGCTCCCCACGTCGTCGTAGCCGGGGGCCAGCTCGGCGCGCCACGCGATGGCGTAGAGCCGGCGCGCCTCGTCCTGCTCGTCGGGTGCGGCCATCGCCATCATCCGCGAGCAGACGTTGCGCAGGGGCATGTACATGGTGTTGGTCAGCGGCGAGTAGGCCCCCGCCTCCCAGTCCTTGCCGCCGCTCGCGTGGGGGCAGGCGAGCACCTGCTGGCCCGCCGCCGTGAAGATGAGCTCGGCGTTCTCGGTCACCGCGCCGGTCGCCCCGTCGATGCCGCTGACCACGTTCTGGACGATGGTCGGCGTGGCCCACAGGAACTCGCCGGTCTCGCGGTCGAGGGTGTAGACGATGCCCGTCTTGCCGGGGATGCCGGTGACGACGCGCCGTTCCTCGCCGGGCTGGAGGCGCGGGTTGATCCACGCCACCGCCGACGCGTCGGGACTCACCGCGGTGTCGACGAGCAGGCGCTCGAAGGGGTGGTCGAGGTCCCAGTGGTCGTTCATGTGCTGGTAGTACCAGACGATCTCCCCGGTGTCCGCATCGAGGGCCAGCGTCGAGTTGTGGTACAGGTGCGTCAGGTCGGTCCCGCCGAGCAGGAACTTCGGCGCCGGCGAGGTGACCGACGTACCCACGTAGACGAGGTTCAGCTCGGGGTCGACGCTCGGCACCATCCACGACCCCACGTGGCGGCGCTCCTCGTAGGGCACGGCGCCCCACGTCTCGTCGCCCGGCTCGCCGGGGGCGGGAATCAGACGTGTCCGCCACAGCTCCTGGCCGGTGGCGGCGTCGTGCGCGGTGATGACGCAGCCGTCGGGCCCGCCCCGGGGGTCGCAACTCCGGCCGGAGTACACCTTGCCGCCGGCGACGATGGGCCCCGAGGTCTGGTTGGCGGGGTTCACCCGGTAGTCGAGGATCTCGGTCTCCCAGACCACCTCGCCGGTCTCGGCGTGGAGGGCGACGATGTGGTCGTCCATGGTGGTGTCGAAGATGAGCTCGCCGTGGATGGCGACGTTGCGGTTGGTGTCGATGAGGGTGCCGATCATGTACTCGGCGAGGTCGTCGGGCCGGTCGCGGCGGTACTCCCAGACGAGGTCGCCGCTCACCGCGTCGATGGCCTGGATGACGTCCTGCGGGTTCGGCATGAACATCACCCCGTCGCGCACGAGCGGCGTTCCCTGCTGGCGTCCCGGCCCGAGGGCGCGCGACCACACCATCCGCAGGTCGCCGACGTTGCCCCGGTCGATCTGGTCCAGCGGACTGTAGCCCCAGCCGTCCAGCGTGCGCCGCCACATGAGCCACTCGTCAGGGCTCGGGTTCTCGAGCTCGGCGTCGGTGACGGGCCTGATGCGGTCCTCCTGCGCGAGGATCGGGACCGCGCCCGCGACCACGCCCGCGGCAACGACGATGGCGGCGACGAAGCGCAACGGCGACCGGCGTGGTGCGAGCATGATGCCTCCTCTTGTTCCAGCGGGAAGTGACGGGCGCATGGTCCCGGGTCTTGCGGCGGGACCCGTCAGGCCGTGCCCGGCACCGCCTCGGCGTCCTTCAGGGCCTCGGCGCGGTAGTGGGTGGTGAGGGTCTCGCTCATCTCGGCGAGGTCGCCGTCGAGCATCTCCGTCAGCCGGTGGGTGGTGAAGCCGATGCGGTGGTCGGTGACCCGGTTCTGCGGGAAGTTGTAGGTGCGAATCTTCTCCGACCGCTCGCCGGTGCCGACCTGGCTCTTGCGGTCCTGCGCGATCTCGTCGTGCTGGCGCTGCAGCTCCATCTCGTAGAGGCGCGAGCGCAGCACCTTCATCGCCTTGGCCTTGTTCTTGATCTGCGACTTCTCGTCCTGCTGCGAGACGACGAGCCCGGTCGGCAGGTGGGTGATGCGCACCGCCGAGTAGGTGGTGTTGACGCTCTGGCCGCCGGGGCCGCTCGAGCAGAAGGTGTCGATGCGGAGGTCGTTGGCGTCGACGGCGATGTCCACCTCCTCGGCCTCGGGGAGCACCGCGACGGTCGCGGTCGAGGTGTGGATGCGGCCGCTCGCCTCGGTCGCGGGCACGCGCTGCACGCGGTGGACGCCGCTCTCGTACTTGAGACGGCTGTACACGCGCGCGCCCGCGATGAGGGCGACGACCTCCTTGATGGCCCCCACCCCGCTCTCGTTGATCGACAGGACCTCGGCCTTCCAGTGCTGCTGCTCCGCGAAGCGCTTGTACATGCGGAACAGGTCGCCAGCGAACAGGCCGGCCTCGTCGCCGCCGGTGCCGGCCCGTATCTCGAGCACGACGTTCTTCTCGTCGTTCGGGTCCTTCGGCACTATCAGGACCCGGATCTCGGCCAGCAGGTCCTCCCGGCGCGCCGCCAGCTCGGCCAGCTCCTGCTCGGCCAGCTCGCGCAGCTCGGCGTCGGAGCCGCCGGCGAGCTCGCGGGTATCGGCGATCTCCGACTCGACCGTCTTGTAGTCGCGGAACTTCTCGACGATGGGCTGAATCTCGGAGAGCGCCTTCGAGTGCGTCCGGTACCGGTTGGGGTCGGACTGCACCGCCCCGTCGCTGAGCAGGCCCATCAGCTCGTCGTAACGGGTCTCGATGGTCTGCAGCTTGTCGAACATGGCGGACGGATGCTCCTCGAAATGCCCGGGCGCGGTCGCTGTCGTCCGTGGCCCGCGGCGTCTGCTGCCGCCGGGGGTCGCGCCGGCGAGGCTGCCCCCGCGACCGTCAGCCCGCGCGATCAGCCCCCGGAGACCGGCGGGAGAAACGCCACCTCGTCGCCGTCGTGCACGGGGGCGTCCATCCGCGAGTACTCGGCGTTCACGGCGGCGGAGATCGTCTCCCGATAGGCGCCCAGGTCCGGGAACTCGCCCGTCAGCTCGTCCCAGACGCTGCGGACGGTGGCGCCGTCGGGAACCTGCCTGGCGATCTCTCCCGCCCCGACGATGTCGCGGAGCCGGGCGAACAGACGGACGTTGATGCGCATGGCGCGGTGTCAGCCGGCCGTCACCGTCGGCGCACGGCTCTCGCCGGTCGCCAGCCGGTGGGCGGTGTCGCGGGCCTGGTCGTCCTCGGCGTTGGCGCTCGCCCCCTCGATCCAGACGTCGCCGCCCTCGAAGAACTCGTGCTTCCAGATCGGCACGATCTGCTTGATGCGCTCGATGACGTAGCGGCAGGCGGCGAACGCGTCGGCGCGGTGCGGCGACGCCACCGCGATCATCACGCTGGCCTCGCCGATCTCGAGCGTGCCCAGACGGTGGTGGACGGCCAGCCGCACCTTCCAGCGGTCGCCGACCTCCCCGCCGATGCGCTCGAGGGCGCGAACCGCCAGCGGCTCGTAGCCTTCGTACTCCAGCCGCAGCACGCGGCGCCCCGCGTTCGCGTTGCGGACGACGCCCACGAAGGTGATGACGGCCCCGGGGCCGACCGGGTCCGCGGCGGCCTCGGTGCCCACCGTGCGCACAAGCGCGTCGAGGTCGAGCGGCGCGGTCGTCACCGCGTATGGCGGGGTCGGCATGATCGCCCTATTGTCGCTCATTTCGCCAGAAATGATGGAGCGGCCCCGGTCCGCGCCCCGTCCCCGCCGCGTTGCGGATGGCTCCCTCGACGTAGCGCTTGGCGCGGGCGGCGGCCTCGGCCAGGGGCAGGCCCGCGGCCAGCCCCGCCGCGATGGCGGCCGAGAACGTGCATCCCGTGCCGCGGGTGTGCGGGCTGCCGAGCCGGGGGCCGCGCAGCTCGACGACGACGCCGCCGTCGTCGAGCACGTCGACCGACTCGTCGGTGTCGAAGTGGCCGCCGGTCACGAGAGCGGCCGCCGCGCCCCGGGCCCGGATGCGGGCGGCGGCGCGCCGGGCGTCGTCCAGCGAGGCGACCGGCTGCCGCGCGAGCACCTCCGCCTCGAAGCGGTTGGGGGTGACCACCCGCGCGCGCCTCAGCAGCCGGTCGCGGACGACGGCGACCGCGTCGTCGTCGAGGAGCCGCCGCCCGCTGGTGGCGGCGATGACCGGGTCGACGACGAGGGGAGGCCCGGGATGCGCTTCCAGCGTCTCGCACACCGCCTCGACGACGGCGGCGGTGGCGAGCATCCCGGTCTTGACGGCCCCGATCTCGAAGTCGTCGAACACCGCGCGAATCTGGGCCGCGACCATCCGCGGCGAGACGGGGTCGACGGCGGTGACGGCCCGCGTGTTCTGGGCGGTGACGGCGGTGACGGCGGTGACGCCGTGGACGCCGTGCGCGGCGAGCGTCCTGAGGTCGGCCTGCAGGCCCGCGCCGGCGCCCGAGTCGCTGCCCGCGATGGTGAGGACCGCGGGCCGGCTCCGGCCGAGACCCTGCGAGCCCGGATGTTCCGCGCTCACCGTCGCCTGCGCGCCCGTGGCGAGAGTTCCGGCTGCGTTCGGGCCGTGGCGCATCCTGTCGCTCCTCGGTCCAAACCGCCCGATTCTCCCCCTCGCCGCGTTTCGTCGGGCCGTCCGCCGGCGCCCTGCGGGCGCGGTGCGACTCGGGGTGTCACGACAGGTGCCACTAGCGTTCCGGCTCGCCGGCCAGGTCCGCCAGCCGAGACCCGACCCCGAAGACGAGCAGGAACTGGTAGGGGAGGAAGGTCTCGTGGGACAGCAGCTCGAGTCCGGCGGCCCGCGCGTCGCGGACGACCGCGTCGGCGTCGACCCGCTGGTCCATCGGCGGGCCGGGGCCGTGGCCCTCCTTCGTGAAGTCGACGATGCCTACCCGCCCGTGGGGCTCGAGGGCGCGCGCGACGTCGCTCAGCAGCGAGACGGGGTTGGCGACCTCGGCGTAGACGTCGACGATGAGGACGGCGTCGAGCCCGTCCGGCAGCTTCGGGTCCTCGGGGGTGCCGAGCACCGTCCGGACGTTGGTGAGGCCCTCGCGGTCGACCCGGTAGTCGATGGCCTCGAGCATCGGCCGCTGGATGTCCTCGGCGTAGACGCGGCCGTTGGGACCGACCCGCCGGGCCAGCCGCACCGTGAACCAGCCGGCCCCCGCCCCGACGTCGGCGACGGTGGCCCCGTCGGCGATGTTCAGGGCGTCCATGATCTCGTCCGGCCTCTGCCAGATGGCGCGGTCGGGGGTCTCGAGGAGGCCCAGGTCCTCGGGGGGGAAGAGCCGGGCGTGGGGCAGGTTCTGGGCCGCGCCGGCCGCCGGACTCAGCGCCGCGAGCAGCCATACGACCGCCGCCCGTTGCATTCGTCTGGTCATGAGCCTCGCTCCGGGGCGGCGCCGCCGGCCGCCGCCTCCTCCTCCCGGCCCGCTTTCGGGGCCGGGGACTCCCCGTCCGGCTCCAGCCCCTCGCACGGCAATCGGTAGGGACCGCCGAGGTCCGGCAGCGGTGGCCGGCCGAACCCGCGCCCCGCGGCCAGCGCGTCGACCGACGCCGACGCCAGGTCCTCGACCGCCAGCAGCTCGAACGGCGTCGCGGCCGGGGACTCCAGCCACTTCAGGTAGCCGCCGCACCCCGTGCACGCGGCCGCCCGGTCGGTTGCGCCCGGCGCGGCCGTCAACCAGGCCGGGGCGGGGTCGGCGGTTCGGCAGTATGTGCACCGGCCGGCGCGCGCCGGCCAGTCGAGCCCGCAGAAGGAGCAGCGCAGCCGGCCGTTCCCGCCGCTCCCTTCGGCGAACGCCGGCCACGATCCGCACGCCGGGCAGTGACCGTGCGGCCAGCGTTCCCGCGCCGCGAGGGCGTCCCCGGCCCCGGCCCCCAGCAACGTCCCGACCGTGACGTGGGCGGCGGGCCCGGTCGCGAGCTCGGCCGCGAGCCAGAGCACGTCCGGGGCGACCCCCTCGTGCAGCGCCTTCACGCGGATGGCGTGCTGGTTGCGGTCGAACGAGGCGGCCAGCAGGGACCCGATCTCGATCCGTCCCGCATCGAGGCAGCCGCGCACGCGGCGCGCGACGTCGCCGGCACCCCCCGCCGCGAGGTCGTCGCAGGCCCCGAGCACGAGCGGCGTCAGCAGGGCCACCGGCAGCACCGGCGCCTCGCCGCGCAGGAACGGCTCGCCCGCCCCGAGCTTCTCGGCGATCCGTTGCGGGGTGAGGTCGAGCGCGGGCGGCTCGAGCCGCAGCCGGTCCACCGCGCGGATGGTGCGGACGACCATGGGCCGCTGCACGACGATGGCGGGTGCGAGCTCGGGCCGGGCGGCCGCGATGGCCGCCCACCGGGTCTCGGCCTGTCGGACCAGCGCGTCGGGGTCGGGGGTCGTCGAGCTCACGGGTGGTCGTCAGGGTCGGAGGAACGTGGCCGCCGATGGTCGCCCCCGGGAGCCTGCGCCGCAGGAACGGTGCAGGGTCCTGGCGGGTTTGGTTGGGCGGCGAGCGGAGCCGCAGGCGATGTCCTCCGGGCTCTGTTCCGGTGGGCGCCCAGCCGACCCCCCGGGACTCTGCAGCGTTCCACGGCGCGGAGTCCGGCCTTCCGTTCCATTGTACGGCATGGCCCCGGTGGAAGCAGCGGGAGAGGCGGCGAGGCTGCCCCGATGCGCGCCGCGGCGGCCGCGGCGTGGTTGAAGTGCCCCCCGCGTCCCGCTTATACTCGAAGGTGGGCTCCACCATTGCACGGGGCCGCGGGGAGAACCTGGGATGGCACAGTTGATCACGGTGACCGAGACCGCCGCATCGAAGATTGCGGCGCTCATGGCGGAAGAGAACAAGGAGAATGCGGGGCTTCGCGTCTTCGTGCAGGGCGGCGGATGCTCCGGCTTTCAGTACGGCCTGATGATCGAGGAAGGCAACGGGGACGCCTCGGCCGACAAGGTCTTCGAGTCGAACGGCATCAACCTGTACGTGGATCCCATCAGCGTCCGATACCTGTCCGGCGCGGAGGTCGACTTCGTCGACAACCTGACCGGCGGGGGATTCACCATCAGGAATCCGAACGCGAAGTCGACCTGCGGCTGCGGGTCGTCGTTCAACGTCTAGGTCCAGGACCGCGTACGCCGCGCATGGCGGCGCGGCAGGGCGAAAGCGGCCACCTTCTCCGTAGCGGTCGCCCCCGGACGAACTCCCATTGGCTCGACCGCGGGTGACCGGCGCCCGGCGCGTGCCGCCACACGGCGGGCGTCGTGTGCCCGGGTTGGCCATGGACTCGCAAACAGAGTACATCGAACGGCTGCGCCCCGCCGGCGGCAAGCGCTCCGGCAAGCGCGACCTCGTGGTCAGCGTGTTCCTGCGCCAGGAGGGCCACCTGAGCGCGGACGACCTCGTCGACCTGATGCGCGAGGAGGACAAGCGCATCAGCCGGGCCACCGTCTACCGCACGCTCCAGTGGATGGTCGACGCGGGCATCGCCCGCAAGGTCGACTTCGGCGAGGGCCGCTTCCGGTTCGAGCACTCTTACCGCCATCCCCGGCACTTCCATCTCATCTGCAAGTCCTGCAACCGGTCGTCCGAGTTCCTCAGCTCCGACGTCGAGGTGCTGCTGGCCGAGATCGCCGAGGCCCGCGGCTTCCTCGCGCGCCAGAGCGTGGTGCAGATCTACGGCACCTGCGACGAATGCCAGAAGGGACAGCGGTCGTCGCGCCCCGCCGCGGCCACCGAGACGGTGTTCGCCCGCGACGCGTTGCGCATCGCCATCGCGACGGAGCGCAGCGGGCTCGAGTTCTACTCCCGGGGGGCCGGGCTCGTCCGCAACCCCCGCGCCCGCAAGGTCTTCGAGAGCCTGGCGGCCGAGGAGAAGGAGCACCTGTCGACGCTCGAGGCCCGCTACGAGCGGTTGCGGGCCGAGGACCCGGACATCGAGTCGTACCCCACCTTCCTGTACTTCAAGGGGGCGTCGGACGGGCTGTTCGCCGAGGGGGCCGAGCGGCTGCGGAAGGTCGTCGACGACCGCGAGGCGCTGATGATCGGCATCCGCTGCGAGCGCGCGTCCCACCGGTTCTTCAAGCGGTACGGCGAGCGCTTCGAGGACTCCGAGGGCAAGCGCATCTTCCTGGAGTTCGCGGACGAGGAGCGTGAGCACCTGCGGTTGCTCATCCGGGAGTACCGGGAGCTGGTCGGCCACGACCGGCCGCGCCGCAGCGGCGCCCTCCCCGTCGGCTGACGGTTCCCTCCGGTCACGGCTTCCTCGCCACCACCTGCGCCACTGCGGTCGGGTCCCGGTGCTCCTCGTCGTGCCAGATCCGCCAGGCGGCGAAGACCCCCCGCAGCTCGCCGGGGCGCAGCAGGTGGTCCGGCGACCGCGGCCCCGTGCCGTGGGCGAGCTGGGCGACCGTGAAGGTTTCGTAGATCACGAAGCCGCCGCGCCGCACGGCGCCGCGAAGACCGGGCCACAGGGAACGCTGCAGGTAATTGGTGCAGATGATCACGTCGAACCGGTCGCGGGGCAGGGGGGACACCTCCAGGTCCGCGACCCAGAGCCGCGCCGTCGCCCCCTCGCCGCGGGCCCGGCGCAGCCGGCCGAGGTCGCGGTCGACGCCGTAGACCCGGAACCCCGCCGCGGCGGCGGCCCGGGCGTGCCGCCCGGTGCCGGTCGCCACGTCGAGAACTTCGCGCCGGGTCCCCAGGGGGGCGCGGACTCGGGACAGCCAACGGACGACGAAGGCCGAGGGCGCGGCGCTCATCGGCCGGGCTCCCCGCCGGAGGTTGATATCATGATCGGCCGATGTCCGCCGCGTTGATCACCGCATCGGTGCTGTCGCTCGCCGGCCTGCTCGCCAGCTTCGCCCTGGGGTACGTCGCGGCCGCGCCCGAAGAGATCCTGCGTCACGCGACGTTCGCGATCTTCGTGACGCTGATGACCCTGCTGGCGCACTCCATGACCATGTTCTACCTCATCGGCAAGGGCCGCGCCATCCGCGACGCGGTCGCCGAGGGCGGGCTCGCGACCGACGCCGCCGCCCGCGTGTCCGCGTTGCGGGGGCCGGTGTTCAAGCTCGCCACGCTGGCCATGGCCTCGACCATGCTCGTCGCCATCGTGGGCGGCGGCGTCGACACCGGCGTCGTCCCCCCCGGGGTGCACGCCTTCCTGGGAATACTCGCGATAGCCGCGGGCGCGGCGGCGCTGCGGGCGATCGTGCATGCCCTGAACGAGTCCTCCCGCATCGTCGACGAGGTCAACCGCGACCTCGGGGCCTGAGTGGCGCCGGTGTTCTCCAGGATTCTCCTCTTCGACATCGACGGGACGCTGCTGCTGTCGGGGCGGGCCGGCTACCGCGCGTTGACGAGGACGTTCGAGGAGCTCTTCGGCGTGCCGCGCGGCTTCGACGGCATTCCGGTGGCGGGCCGGACCGACGAGCTGATTTTGACCGCGGCGGCGGAGCGGGCGGGGGTGGCCGTCGACGCACCGGCGCGGGCCCGCTTTCACCGCCGCTACTGCGAGCTGTTCGCCGAGGAGATCCACTTTCCGGGGCCGCGGAAGGGGTTGATGCCCGGTGTGGCCCGGCTGCTCGATGCTCTCGCCCGTACCGACGCGGTGCGGTGCGGGCTCGTCACCGGCAACTTCGCTCGGCCCGCCCGCATCAAGCTGGAGCACTTCGACGTCTGGCGGTACTTCGGCTTCGGGGCCTACGGGGACGACGCGCCGGTGCGGGACGACCTGGTGCCGATCGCCGTCGAGCGGGCCCGCCGGGTCCGGGTCGAGGTGCGGCGGCCGGAGGACGTCGTCGTGATCGGCGACACGCCGCTCGACGTGCAGTGCGCGGCGGCGGCGGGCGCCCGGTGCGTGGCGGTGGCCACCGGCTCCTACGACGAGCCTGCCTTGCGCGAGACGGGGGCCCACGAGGTGCTGCCGGACTTCAGCGATACGGAGACGGCTGTCGCAACCCTCCTGGCCGGCTAGGAGTCTGCGCCGTGGACGGCGCGGACTCCTGGAGGGTTGGTTGGGCGCCCAGCGGAGCCGGAAGCGACGATGGGCGGGCCAGGTTGGCGGAAGCGCCTGGGAGTCGAACCCAGCCCCCCCGCGTTGGCGGGGGGCGACCGGTTTTGAAGACCGGGAGGGCCACCGGGCCCCGTTCGCTTCCTCACCGGCTGCGGCGCCGGTGGTCGACCCGGAAGCGGGGCGGCCAGCGCTGATTCCGGGACCCGAGGCGTCGACCGCGATCCGCGTCCGTATGACGGCTGGACGGCGTAGCGGTCTCCGGGTAAGGCGTCGGCGGTACAAACCAACACGCAGACCGCACGTCGACTCAGCAACCGAATTGCGGGCTGCGCTGTAAACGTGCGGCCGCGTCTCGACCGACCGATTCGTGCAGGGAGCCGTCCCGTCGTCGGGCGGGACGGCGCCGGCGAGGCGCTAGCCCTCGATCAGGCGCACTTCACCGGCCCGGGGGCCCTTGGTCGATTCCTCGGTCGTGAACTCGACCCGCTGGCCTTCCCGGAGCAACTCGAAGACTGCTCCGCGCACGGCGCTGCGGTGGAAGAAGTGCTCGATTCCCCCCTCGTCGCGAATGAACCCGAACCCCTTGTCGATCAAGAGACGTGCGATAGTACCGCTGGGCATGCGAACTCCTTCGATGCCGAATCCCAACCGCCGCGACGGTGCCCAGACGCCTCGTCGGCCAGTCGGGACCTGACGGACGACTCCCCCATCGCAGGCGGAAGCGGCGCCAGAGCCACCCGCTACCCCCGATGGGGGCGGGTTGCGAGGTCCTCGTAAAACGGAACCACGCGCTTCGGTGCGCCCGACTTCCAGGTTCGGATCTACACCGAAAGGCGCAAGTCTAGTGACGTTTGTCGGTAGAAGTCAAGCGCAGGCCGGTTGGGCGCGTCCCCGCACGCGGGAAAGGCCCCGCGCCGGGGGCCGAGGCCGCCTCCACCTCCGCCTCCGCGATACTATTCGGCAGGGGCCGGCGCCTTGGGGGCGGGCTTCGCGACGGGGGGCGGCGCCTTGGGGGCGGGCTTCGCCGGTTTCGCCGCGGGAAAGGTGGTCCAGAAGTGGCGATTGCAGACCGGGCATTCCCAGAACTGCTGCGGCTGCCACGGATCCTCGGGGCCGGGATCCCGCAGCGCCATCGGCTCGCCGCATCGCTGGCAACGAACGGAGACGTCGGGGTGGTTCATAGGCGGGATTGTAGTGTTCCCGCCGGGGCAGTTGCAATACTCGGCACTCGGCGGTGAAGCCGGCCCCTTGGCCGCCCCCCCGGCGTCCCCGGGAAGCCCATGCGTGGGGCCGGAGCGGGCCGGCCGCCCGCCGACGGCGTCTTCACCCGTCGAGGGCCGCCGACGCGCGGCAATGCGCCACGATCGAGAGCGAGGATCTGCGAACGTGATTCCCGGGGTCGTGCTGGCCGGCGGAGCGTCGTCCCGCATGCAGGGCCGTCCGAAGGCGCTCCTCCCGGCGGGGCCGGGACGCGAGACCTTCCTGGAACGCATCGTGTCGACGCTGCGGTCGGGCGGCGTGGACGACGTGGTGGTCGTGACCGGCCATCACCACGATGCGGTCGGCGGGCGGGCGGCCCTCCTGCGGCCGATGGTCCGGGTGGTCCGCAACCCTCGACCCGATCGGGGCCAGCTCTCCTCGCTCCTCGCGGCGCTCGGGGTCGTCGACCATCCCGGCGTGAGGGCGATGCTCGTCACCCTGGTCGATCTGCCCCTGATTTCGGCCGCGACGGTACGGGCGGTGCTGGAGGCCTACCGGCGGACCGGCGCTCCCCTCGTGCGCCCGGGGCGGGGCGGCAGGCACGGCCACCCGGTGGTGTTCGATCGCCGGCTCTTCCGCGAGCTGCGGCAGGCGGATCCGGCGCGCGGCGCCAAGCCGGTGGTGCGCGCGCACGAAGCGGAGGGGTGCGCGGTCGCCGTCGACGACCCCGGCGCCTTCACCGACGTGGACACGCCCGAGGACTATCGGCGGTGCTTCGGCGTCGCGCCGCCCCTTCCCGGCCCCGCCGGGCCGGCCGGCGCCGGTTGATTGCCGGACGGCAACCGGATAGAATGAAAATCGGCTGGGCCAGTGGCGCAGTTGGGAGCGCGCGTGAATGGCATTCACGAGGTCACGGGTTCGACCCCCGTCTGGTCCACCATCCCTTCCTCTTCGGTCTTCCCCCGACACCCGCTGAAACGTCGCCCATGTTCCGGAACGGCGCATTGCCGGTCGGGGCGGGGCTCAGTTCCCGGCCGACCGGCCGTTCGGGTCGAACCGTAGCGCCGACGAGCGGTGCGCGAGGGCCAGCCATTCGGCCAGCCGCTCGACCGCCTGCTCGGGCGTCTCGCCGTAGAAGGGCATCAGGGCCGTCGGTCCGCCTGGTACGCCGACCAGGTAGGCGCGCCACCGGTCCGGGTCGACCAGGGCCGCCTCGATGACGTAGCGGCGATCGTTGATGGCGCGTTCGAAACGATGAGCGGGCACGGTCTTGGGAGTTGAACGATTGAATTTTCGAGTGCGACAGTGAGAAGGGGATTGTAGCCGGCTGGCGGTGTCGATCAAGCGAAGGAAGGTACGAAGACCGATCCACACCCTCCCGGTTGCGGGCGGCGATGCCCTTGGTCCCGGCAGAAAAAAAACTCTCCTTCACTGGTGATTCACACTCTGTGCACATGAATTGCACAGCTTTTCCACAGCCCGTGCAGACCGGCGCGCCGCGGACCTCCGGGCGGACCGCCCCGCCGTGACTGCTTCGCCGCGGATCCGGCTGCACAGCGCGCCGGACCTGCCGTCGTTTCGCCTCGCGATTGCCGACTGCCTCGACTGGAACCGGTCCCGGGACCTGCGCGCGTCGATGGTCCTGGTGGCGTCCCGCGCGGCCGCGGGGCAGTTGCGGTGGACCCTCGAGCAGCGGCTGCTGGCGCGGAGGGCGGCGTTCGTGCTTCCCCCCCTGGTGACCCGCGGCGGGCTCTACGACGAGCTGCATCGCCGGTTGGACGAGGCCCCGGCGCGGCTCGGCGCGGCCGAGCGGCTCGTGTGCGGGCGGGCGGCGGCCGAGGAGGCGCGGGCCTCCGGGGTGGAGCCGCCGTTCAACCTGCGGCCGGGGCTGGTCGACGAGTTTCTCGGGCTCTACGACGATCTGCGCCGCAACCGGCGGGAGGTCGATGCCTTCGAGGGGGTGCTCGTCGAGAGGCTGGAACCGAGCCGGGACCTCGATCGCGGCGCCCGCCGCATGCTGCGCCAGACACGGTTCCTCGCCGCGATGTTCCGGGCCTACGAGCGTCGGGTCGCGGCGTCGGGCCGGATCGACGAGCACGGGGTGCGGGCATCGGCCCTCGCGGGCGGGCTGCGCCGCCCGGTGACGCAGGTGGTGCTGACCGTCGCCGACCGGGCGTCGGGTCACGACGGCCTGTGGCCCGGGGACTTCGACCTGCTGGCCCGCCTTCCCGGTCTCGTCCGGCTCGACGTGGTGTCGACGTCGTCGCTGCTGGCGGCCGGCTATCGGGAGCGGCTCGCGGACCTGCTGCCCGGCATCGAGGAGACGTCGGTCCCGCCGGCGCCCGGCGCGCGCGCGCGCCTCGTCGCGCCGGATGCGGCGCCCGGGCGGCGCCACTTCACGTGGCGGGACCGCGAGGAGGAGCTGCTGGCCGTCGTCCGGCAGGTGAAGAGCCGGCCCGCGGTCGAGCGCACCGCGGTCGTGTTCCAGCGGCCGCTGCCGTACCTCTATGCGGCCCGCCACCTGTTCGCCTCGGCCGGGGTCCCCCACGAGGAGACCGGCGCGCTGCCGCTGGCCTCCGAGCCCTTCGCCGCGGCGATCGACCTGGTGCTGTCGTTCGTGTCGTCGGGGTGTGCGCGCCGCCCCACCGTCGAGCTGCTCGGGTCCCCGCACTTTCTCTTCACCGATGCGGACGGACCCCTCGACCCGTCGGCGGCACCGGCCCTGGACGAGGCCCTCCGCGATGCCCGGTACGTGGGCGGAGACCACGAGGCCGCGATCGGCCCCGGCCGCCCGCTCCGCCGGCTCGCGGTGCGCTGGGCCGGTCCCGACGGGCGCGGCCGGCGCACCCTGGCCGCCCGGGCCGCGCGGGCGGCAGCGGCCGCCGGCGACGAGCTCGCGCTGCTTGCCCGGCCGGGTCCGGCGAGCGTCCTGATCGACTGCCTGGTACGGTTCGTCGGCGCGCACCGCCCGCCGCCGCCGCACGACGCCGGGATCGCGTCCCGCGAGTCGCGGGCGCGCGCCGCCGTGCTCGCGGTCCTGCGCGACTGGCGGGACGCCCATGTCCGCCACGACGATCCGGTCGTCGACCTGGCCGCGATCACGTCGACCCTGCGGCGCCTGATCGAGGGGGCGACCTTCGCCGTCTCCGACCCCGGTGCTCCTTCCGATCCGGGCGGCGTGGTGCTCACCGACGCGCACGCCGCGCGGTACGGCGCCTTCGACAATCTCTGCCTGGTGGGTCTCGTGGACCGCGAGTGGCCCAATCTCGCACGCGCCAGCTCGTTGTACCCGGCGGCGCTGCTGCACCGACTCGGGTGGCCGCGCGAGGTCGACCGGCAGCGGGCGGCCCGCGCCGCCTTCCGCGACCTGCTGGGGTCGGCGGCCCGTCGAGTCACGGTGTCCACCGTCGCCTTCGAGGACGACGCGGTCGTGGCGGGGTCGCCGATGCTCGAGGACCTCGCCGATTCGGACGTCGAGGTCGCCGTCGAACCTCCCCCGGCCGGGCGGGTGACGGCGGACGCGGGACTCGCCGAGGTCCCCGCCGCGGTGCCGCTCGCGGACGGGCCGGCCGGGTGGCTGGCCCTGCGCGAAAGGCGCCGGGCCGGGGCGGACGCCCGGGTCGGCGGGCAGACCGGCCCGCTCGCGCCGGCCGTCTACGCGGTCAGCGCCGTCGAGCGCTACCTGAGCTGTCCCTTCCAGTACTTCGCGTCGGCGGTGCTGCGGCTCGGCGACGAGCCCGACGACGAGGTCATCCTGAGTCCGCGCTCGCGCGGTCGCTTCGTGCACGAGGTCCTGCACGCGTTCTTCGAGCGATGGCAGGACGAGGACGGCGGCGCCGTCGACGTCGAGTCGTTCCCGCGCGCCCGCGCCCTCGCCGCCGCCGTCGCCGAGGAGCGGCTGGCGGAGCTGCCGCCCCGGGACCGGGCGGTGGAGCGGGTCCGCCTGCTGGGCTCGCCGGCCGGCGCCGGCGTCCTCGACCGCCTGCTGATGCTCGAGGCGGACCGTCCGGGCCGGGTGGTGGAGCGGCTGCTGGAGGTCCGGCTCGACGGCGTGCACCGGCTCGACGGCGCGGCCGCCCCCCGCCCGGTGCGGCTGCGCGGCACCGCCGACCGCGTCGACCTGATCGAGGGAGGGCGGTTGCGGGTGGTCGACTACAAGACCGGTCAAGCGCCCGACCGCGCCCGCTCGCTGCAGCTTCCCGTCTACGGGCGGTGCGCGGAGCAGGCGCTCGCGGGCCGTCATGGGCGCGAGTGGCGGCTCGCCGAGGCGGGCTACGTCGCGTTCGGCGAGCCGCGGACCTGGGTGCCGCTGGACCGCCGGCACGACATCGCGGCGGCGTCGGCGGAAGGCCAGCGGCGCTTTCTCGAGACGGTCGACGGGATCGAGGAGGGGCGGTTCCCGGTGCGCCCCGCCGAGCCCTACCGCTGCGCCTTCTGCGACTATCCCACGGTGTGCAGGAAGGACTACGTCGGTGACGAGTGAGCGCCAGTTGCCGCTGTTCGGGGAGGGGTCCGGGGACGCCCGTGGCCGCCGGACCCGACCGGGCCGCCCCCCCGGCGTCCTGCGCGACGCGGCGGCGCGGGCGTTCGCTGTCGATCCGGCCAACAACGTCGTCCTGGAGGCTTCGGCGGGCACCGGCAAGACCACCGTTCTCGTGTCGCGCTACGTCAATCTCCTGCGGGCGGGGGTCGACCCGTCCAACATTCTCGCCATCACGTTCACGCGGCAGGCGGCGGCGGAGATGCGGGACCGCATCATCCGGCAGCTCCGGCGCTCGGCCGACGGGCCGCCCGCCGACCGGGACCGCTGGCGGGGGCTGCGCGACCGGTTGGGAGACATCGCCATCAGCACCATCGACGCGTTCTGCCTTTCCCTGCTGCGCGAGTTTCCCCTCGAGGCGGATCTCGATCCGGGGTTCGGGATGACGGACGAGACCGAGGCGCCCCGGCTCGTTCAGCAGGCCCTGGACCGGACCCTCGCGGTCTGCGGCGCGCTGGCCGCCGACGACGTCGCGGTGGCGATGGTGCTGGCCCGCCTGGGGCCGGGACGGGTGCGGACCGCGCTCGCCCATCTGCTGGAGCGGCGGCTGGTGGCGCCGGCGGCGCTGCAGCGGTTCCTGATGGCCGGGCCCCGCGGGATGACCGCCGAGGGGGCGTGCCGCGACGCGGCGGAGAGGCTTGCCGGCCTCCTCGACGGGGTCGACGGCGGCCTGGAGCGGTTCCTCGCGGACGGCCCACTCGGGCATCCCCGGTTCCGGGCCCTCGCGCGAGCGCTTCCCGGGCTCGCGGAGCAGGCCCGGTCCGGGCCCGAGGGGCCGCGGCTCCTGCTCGACCGCATCCGCGAGTACTTCCTGACCGCGGCGGGAGAGCCGCGCCGGCGGTTCGCGCCGTTCCGCGTCGATCAGTGCCGGTCTCCCGCGGCGTGGCGGCGGCACCGCGGCATCGCGCGGGCCGTCGCACCGGCGGTGGCGGAGGCGCTGGCCGCGCTCGACCGCGATCTCAACGTGGTGCTCGCGCGCGGCGTGCAGCGCATGTTCGCGATCGCGGTAACGGAGTACGAGCGGGAGCTCGCCGCCCGCTCCGTGCTCGACTTCCCGGGGGTGCTGGCCCGCGCCCTGGACCTGCTGCGCCGCATGGACGAGTTCGCTCAGAGCCGCTACCGGCTCGAGTCGCGCTATCACCACGTGCTCGTCGACGAGTTCCAGGACACGAGCCGGGCCCAGTGGGAGCTGGTGTCGCTGCTCGTGAAGTCGTGGGGGGAGGGGCTCGGCCTCGTGGACGACGCGCCGGTGCCCCCCTCGGTGTTCGTCGTGGGCGACCGCAAGCAGTCGATCTACGGGTTCCGCGACGCCGAGGCCGCGGTCATCGAGGACGCCGCCGGCTCGATCGGGGCCCTGCGCCCGGAGGGCGGGGTGCGCCGGTCGATCTCCCACAGCTTCCGCGCGGTGCCGGCCCTGCTCGCGTTCGTCAACGACCTGTTCGGCGCCGTCGACAAGGCCGACCGCCCCCGCGACGGGTTCAGGTACGACGCGAGGGACCGGTTCCCCGTCGAGCCCGAGCCCCCGCGGGCGGCCGCCGAGGGCGGACGCGCCGCGGGTCCGCCCCTCGGGCTGGTGCTCGCCGACAGCCTGGAGGCGTGCGCGGAGCGGGTCGCCGGCGAGGTGGCCCGGCTGCTGGACGGGACACCGGTACGGGACCGCGACGACGGCACGGTCCGCCGCGCCGTCCCGGGCGACGTCGCGATACTGTTCCGGTCGCGCGAGACGCACCGGGAGTTCCAGGCCGCCCTGGAGGCGCGCGGGATTCCCGCCTGCGTCTACAAGGGCCTCGGGTTCTTCGACGCCGACGAGATCAAGGACTGCCGCGCCCTGCTCCGGTTCCTCGCGGATCCCGCTTCGGAGCTCCGGGCGGCGGCCCTGCTGCGATCGCGGCTCGTCGGCGTCACCGATCGCACGCTGGCCGGGCTGGCCGGTCATCTCGCCGAGGCCCTGCGCCCGGGCGGGCCCGAGCCCTGCCTCGAACGGCTGGATCCGCTGGACCGGGATCTCCTGCTGCGCCTGCGGGCGAGCGTTCCCCGCTGGCTGGCCGCCGTCGACCGCGTCCCTCCCGCCGAGCTCGTCGACCGCGTTCTCGCCGACTGCGCCTACGCGTTCGAGCTGCGGGGGCCGCGACTCGTGCAGGCGCGGGAGAACCTGAAGAAGCTGCGCGGGCTGGTCCGCCGCGTGCAGAACCGCGGGTTCGCCACCATGGCCCGGATCGCCGAGCACGTCGACCGCCTCTCCGGCGACGTGTCGAACGCGGTGGTCGACGCCTTCGACGCGGTCAACCTGATGACCGTCCACGCCGCCAAGGGGCTCGAGTTCCCGGTGGTGTTCCTGGTCGAGCTGGCGCGCGGCGCGGGCGGTCCCCCCCCGCCGATCCGGGTGGTGGCCGACCGGGGCGACGGCGAGCCGTCGGTCTCGGTGGCCCCGTTCCGGTCTGCCGCCGATCGTGACCGGCGGGACCGGGAACGGGAGGAGAGCAAGCGACTGCTCTACGTGGCGGCGACCCGCGCGCGCGACCGCCTGTACCTCTCGGCGACCCTGGCCGCGGGAACCATCGAGCCGGGCGTCGGGAGCCTGGCCGCGGTGATGCCGCCGGCGCTCCTCGCCCGGCTCGCGGCGGGCGCGGCGAAGGGGGGGCGGGTGAGCTGGACGGGCCCGTCGGGCCGTGCCCACGGCTTCGCCGTCGTCGGGGCGGCGGCGGCTGAGGATGCCTTCCGCCCGCCCGAGGCGCCGCTCCCCGCCGAGCCGGACCGGTTCGGGCCGTGGCGCCCGGCCGGGGGGCCGCCCCGGGTCGCGGCCACCGCCCTCGCGGCGGACACGGCGCCGGCGGTCGGCGCGGGGCGGACGCGCGGGGTCGACCGCGTGGTGGGGCGTCTCGTCCACCGGCTCCTGCGGGAGGACGGGGAAGGGGCGGGGCGCGTTTCCGGCGACGCGGAGCCGGTGGCCCGGATCGTGGCGGCGATGGAGCGCGAGGAGCGCGCTCGAGCCGACCATCAGGCGCTGGCCGAAGAGGCCGCGGGCGTCTACCGGCGCGCCGTCCGCCGGCCGGACGTGGCCGCGCTCCTCGAGGGCGACTGCCTGTTCGAGGTCCCGTTCACGCTCCGCCGCGACGGCGACGCCGGACCCATCTTCGTCCGCGGCGCCATCGACTGCCTTCGCCGACGGCCCGATGGGGGGGTGACGGTCGTCGAGTTCAAGAGCGGCGCCGCCCGGCCCGAGCACGAGACGCAACTCGCGCTCTACCTGGAGGCGGCGCGCGCCCTGTTTCCGAGCCGGCCTGTCGACGGCCGCGTGCTGTACCTGTCGTGAGGCGTTCCGGAGCCTGTCGTGAGGCGTTCCGGAGCGGACCGCGCACGGGTGTGGATCAGCTGCGGATGAGGACCGGATCGGCGACGAGCCGGTCCGCCCAGGTCCGGGCCTCGGCCGCGGCCTCGGCTTCGGTGCGACCCACGAGGATTACCGAATCGAGCGGCTCGTCGCCGCCGTCCCGGGTGACCCAGGCGATCCAGTGCGCGCCGCGGGACCGGGTCCTGATGTCCAACTGGATGTTGTCACTCGTCATGGCCGCCCGAGATCGTATCGTACCGCGTGCCCGCAAGCGGCGTGAGCGTCCCGGCCCGCGGGCGGGCGGCCCGCACGCCTCCACGCGGCCGCCTCGTCAGGGCCTTCGGTACCCGCAGATGAGGCACTGCCAGCGGGCGGCCTCGCCTTGCGGCCGGTCGGCGCGGCCGGACGGCAGGGAGTCCATCAGCGCCTGCCAGGGAGGCGCGGTGGGCTCGAGGATGCCGCCGCAGTCCGGACAGGTCGGCAGCGTGGGACGGCCGGGGCCCGCCGTCGGCGTCGCGGGGTCGGGCATGGGGCGCACAACCGTAGCACCTGGCTTCCCGTCTGACAAGCCATTGACAAGGCCGGAGGGCCACTCCTAAGGTAGTTGGCCGATGTCCGACTATCGCCGGAGACCCGGTCCGCCGCACTCGCCCACCCTGCACGAAGTCAGGCGCGCCTGGCGCGACCTCGCGCGGCGGTCCCGGGCGCGGCGCGGCGAGCCGGGCCGCGGCGATCGGCTCGATACGTGGCACGTGGCCTATGCGGTGGACGGGCCGGACGGCGGCGGCGCCGAGGAAGCGGGGGGTCCGCCCGGGGGGCCGGGGCGCGCGGAGGCGTGCGACGAGGCCTTTCGCGACGAGGTCGACGTCGATTTCCCTTCGATGACGAGACTCGTCGACCGGATGCGCCGGTCGTTCTTCGGCGAGGCCGCCACGCGCCTTCTGTCCGCCGACGTGCGCCTGACGCCGTCGCAGGCCGACCGCGGCGTCAGCGTACCGTTCGACGTGTCCCTGCGTCACACCTGCCCCGCCTGCGGAGGGCGCGGAGAGGTGTGGCTGGATCCCTGCGGCGCCTGTCACGGCAGCGGGGCGGGGCTGCTGCCGCATCACGTCCAGCTCGTGGTGCCGCCGGGGGTGCGGGACGGCACCTGCCTGCGTTTCGACGTGACTCCCCCCTACGCCCCGGTCGCCCGCGTCCGGATGCGCATCTCGGTTCCGTGACGATCCGCGGGGCGGTCGGGTCAGAACTTGTCGGTGTACTCGCTGACGCCCGGTACGAGCAACCGGCCGCCCTGCAGCGCCTTCGCGATGCACGAGACATGGAGCACCAGCACCCCGAGCTGGGCCAGGGGCACGAGCAGGAAGGCGAGCCATCCCGCGATGCCGCTCAGTATCGCGAGGGCCATGAACCCGACGAACTCGGCCCCGAACAGGACCAGTCCGTGCTTGGCGTGCCACCGCACCTCGTGGTCCTGCTCCTCCACGAGAAGCGGGACGAGCGCCAGCAGCCAGAGGTAGGCCAGCACGATCATCAACCCCCGGTTCGGTGACGCGGTTCCCGGCGGCGGGGGCGCTCCCGGCGGCGCGGATCCGGGAGGCGGCGGTGCGGACTCGGGAGGCGGCGGTGCAGACTCGGGGGGCGGAGCCGACGCGGAAGGTGGTGCGGGCCCGGCAGCCGTCGGCGCGGTCGCCGGGGGCGGCGGCGCGGACTCGGCAGTCGGCGGTGCGGACTCGGCAGTCGGCAACGCGGTCTCGGCAGTTGGCGTCGTGGTCGCGGGGGGCGGCGGCTCGGTCGTGGGGGCCGGTGACGCGGGCGAGGACGGCGGCGGCGGCGGCGTGGCCGCCGGATCGGGCTTCTGTTCGTCGGTCATCATCATCTCCGGGCGCGAACCGGCGGTCGGCGGCGGCCGGGCGCGTGCCTCCGGCCGTCGGACTACTTGCTAGAGTTTCTACGATCTGACTAAGCTGAGAGTTCCGTTGTGGTCGTGCCGTGGCCGGAGGCGTCACGCCGCGACCGGGAAGTGTTGAGGACCATGCAGTCAGTCGAACCGTCGGCAGTGATGGAAGCGCTTCGCGTCGTGCGCGACCCGGACCTGGGCCGCGACATCGTCAACCTCGGATTCGTGAAGGACCTCCGCATCGACGCCGGACAGGTGTCGTTCGCGATCGAGCTGACCACCCCGGCGTGCCCGGTGAAGGAGCAGATGCACGATCAGGCGGTGGCCGCGGTCTCGGCCCTCGACGGGGTGACCGGCGTCTCCGTCGAGATGACCGCCAACGTGCGCGCGGTGGCCTCGCCCGACGCGGGCCGCGCCCCCATTCCCGGCGTCAGGAACGTCGTCGCGGTCGGGGCCGGCAAGGGCGGGGTCGGCAAGAGCACGGTGGCGGTCAACCTCGCCCTGGCGCTGTCCCGGTACGGCGGGCGCGTCGGCCTGATCGACGCGGACGTCTACGGCCCCAACATCCCGATCATGCTGGGCGTGCGGGCGCAGCTCGAGACCGACGGCAAGAAGATCAAGCCGGCGCGAAAGCACGGCATCCCGGTGGTGTCGATGGGCTTCCTGACCCAGGACGAGACCCCCATCATCTGGCGCGGCCCGATGCTGCACGGCGTCGTGCAGCAGTTCTTCCGCGAGGTGCGGTGGGACGAGCTGGACTACCTCGTGGTCGACATGCCCCCGGGCACGGGAGACGTCGCGCTGAGCCTGAGCCAGACCGTCCCGGTGTCGGGGGCGGTGGTGGTGACGACGCCCCAGACCGTCTCCCTCGCCGACTCGCGCCGCGCGGTGGCGATGTACCGGAAGCTGAACGTGCCGGTCCTCGGCCTCGTCGAGAACATGAGCTACTTCATCTGCCCGGCCTGCGACCACGAGAGCGACATCTTCGGGAAGGGCGGGGGCGAGGCGACGGCCGCGGCGGTGGGGGTCCCGTTCCTCGGGCGGATTCCCATCTACCAGCCGATTCGCGAAGGCGGCGACTCGGGGAACCCGCTCGTCGTCTCCGAGCCCGAGTCGTCGGCGGCGCGGGCGTTCCTCGACGTCGCGGAGCGCACCGCGGCCGAGGTGTCGATCGCCGCTCTCGGGGCCGCCGCCTCCGGCGGCGCGGCCGCGGTCGGCGGGGCCGCCGCCCCTGCCGGCGCGTCATGAGGCAGTGCCAGGTCAACGGCGCTCCGCCTCGCCGGTCATCGGCACGAAGAGCACCGGGAGCACCGCGTCCTCGGTGACGCCGTCGTCGGTGCGGGTCAGCACCGTCAGCGTCTGCCGGTAGTCTCCCACCGGGATGATCATCCGCCCGCCGACGGCGAGCTGGTCGACGAGGGGCTGAGGGACGTGGTCGGGCGCCGCCGTCACCATGATGGCGTCGAACGGTGCCGCCTCCGGCCACCCGGCGTAGCCGTCGCCCTCGCGGAGCCGCACGTTATCGTAGCCCAGCTCGGCGAGGGCGTCGGCGGCGCGGGCGGCGAGAGGAGGCACGATCTCGATGGAGTACACGGTGTCGGCCAGCTCCGCGAGCACCGCGGTCTGGTAGCCCGAGCCGGTGCCGATCTCGAGCACCCGCGCGTCGGGCGCCAACTGCAGGGCCTGGGTCATGTAGGCCACGACGTAGGGTTGCGAGATGGTCTGCCGGTAGCCGATGGGCAGCGGCCGATCGTCGTAGGCGCTCGCGCGGACGTCCTCGGGGACGAAGCGATGGCGCAGCACGCGCTGCATGGTCTCGATGACGCGGGGATCGGTGATGTCACGGGCGATGAGCTGTCGCTCGACCATCGACATGCGGTCGCTCTCCCGGTCGGAAGGGGCCTGGGCCGACGTGCCCGCGGCGGCTGACGCGGCGTCGACCACGGTGTCGGCCGGCGCCGTGCAGGCGAGGAGGGCCAACCCCAGGGCCGTCGCCGCGCCGGCTCCGCCGTACCACGCGCGGCGGTCATGACCCGGGGTGGACGCAAGGGTGGACCGATGTTCCTGTTGCTCGTCGCCGCCGGGACCGGCGTGCTGCTGCTCTCCCATATCGCCCCCTTTCCATTCGTGCTCGACGCGCTGACCCCGGCGCCCTCCCGCTGGAGCATGCCGGGCCGCGGCACCCCCACAATCTACCTCACCTACGACGACGGCCCGAACCCCGCGGCGACTCCCGATCTGCTGGACGTGCTGGCCCGCGAGGGGGCGGTCGCCACCTTCTTCGTGCTCGACCGCCACCTGACGGCGGAGACCGCGCCCATCGTCCGGCGGACGTTCCGCGACGGGCACGCGGTGGCCCTGCACTCGCACACGCGGCGGCTGATGCTGATGTCGCCGGACGAGCTCGGCCGCACCCTGACCGCGGCCGCCGACCGCATCGAGCGGCTCACCGGCCACCGGCCGTGTCCGGCCTTCCGGCCCCACGGCGGGTGGCGCAGCGGGCTCATGTACGAGGGCCTGAGGCGGATAGACCACACCCTGATCGGCTGGGGGTGGTTCCTCTGGGACTGGGACTGGTTCCGGACGCGGGACCCCGATCGGCTGGTGCGCCGTTTCGCGGGCCGGGTGTCCGACGGCGACATCATCGTCATGCACGACGGCCACCACGAGGACCCGCGTCCCGACCGCCGCTACGCCGTCGACGCCACCGCCGGCCTCGTGCCGGCGCTGCGCGAGGCGGGGTTCGCGTTCGGCACGGTGTGTTGAGGCGCGGCGCCGGCTTCTTACGGCGCCGGATCGGCGCTACCCGACAGCCACGCCTCGCGGTTCCGCTTCTGCGCGTCAGTCGGTTCCTCGACCGGCCGCAGCTCCCACCCCCGCCCCGGCGCCGGCGCCGTTTCCACCGCAATGCGGCGCAGCGCGCCCCGCCGCGCCACGAGGACGTCGAGGCGGGTTCCCGCGCCCGCCCGGGCGACCCGAGTGCGCCATTCGGACGGCAGCACCCGGTGGCCGCCGATGGCGATGATCTCGTCGTCGACGTTGAAGCCGGCCGCGTGGGCCGGCGTGTCCCGGGGCACCTGGGCCACCAGGAGCCGGCCGTTCGCGGCGCGCGTGACGGCGCCGATCCAGCCGTCCTCGTCCTGCTCAGGCTCGTCACCGAAGGTCAGGCCCAGCCAGTCGAGGGCCTCCGCGTAGTCGAGCTCGTCCGTCGAGTCGAGGGCGTGAGCGAACCAGCCCGACAGGGGTACGCCGGCCACCGCCTCCGCGGTCGCCCTGAACTCGTTGGGCATGAACCCGCGGTCCCCCGAGTAGCGGGCGTAGGCGCGCCGGAGGACGTCGTCGAGCGTCTTCGCGCCCCCCGTTGCGGCGCGTATCCGCATGTCGAGCAGGAAGCCGACCACGGCCCCCTTGGTGTAGTAGCTGACCGAGGTGTTCCGTGAGTTCTCGTCGGCGCGGTAGAACTTGATCCAGGCGTCCCAGGAGGCCAGCGAGACCGGCTGCACCTCGCGCCCCGGCGTGGTCTGCAGCCCCCGGATCTGGCTGGACAGCGAGGCCAGGTACTCCGCCTCGGTCGAGAGCCCCGCCCGGTGCACCGCGAGGTCCGCGTAGTAGACCGTCAGCCCCTCGACCATCCACAGGCTCTCGGTGTGGACCTCGGCCTCGTAGTCGAACGGCCCGAGCTCGACGGGCCGCAGGCGCTTGCCGTTCCAGGCGTGGAACAGCTCGTGGCTGACGAGCCCGAGCCAGCGCAGGTAGCGGGGGCGCGACGAGGTCGTCCAGCGGCTGGTCATGAGCAGCGTCGAGTTGCCGTGCTCCAGGCCGCCGCCGGCCTCGGTGATCATGTTCAGGAACGCGTAGCGCTCGTAGGGCATCAGGCCCCACATGCGGTGCAGCTCGCGGGTGATGCGCTCGGTGTCCTCCGCCGATCGCGGGCCGTCCCAGACCCCCGACTCGCCGACGTTGACGAGCTCGTGGGGCACGCCGGCTACGGTGAACGAATGGACGGTGGGGTTGCCGGCCACGATCGGCGAGTCGACGAGGGCGTCGAAGTCGGGGGCGCGCCAGGCGTGGGGGGCGCCCCCCGGGTGCGGCGCGAGCCCCGTCGCGGTGTCCCGCCACTCGGCCGGTAGCTCGAGGACGACGTCGTGGGGCCGCGGGCCGTCGTCGTCGGCCAGAGTGAGGAACGTCGGGGCGCCGTTCAGCATCGCGAAGTCGGCCTCGATCCAGTTCGTGCGCACCGACATCTCGCGGCCGTACACCTGGTAGGAGACCACGATGGCGTCCGCGCCCCCGGTGGCCACCCGCCAGCGGTTCTTCCGCGACTTCTCCACCGGCAGGGGGTTGCCGCCCGGGGTGCGCGCGGTGACGGCCTCGACGTGCCGGGCGTACTCGCGGACGAGGTAGGACCCCGGCGTCCACACCGCCATCATCAGCTCGACCTCGGGCCGGCCGCCGGTGGGGACCCGGGCGTCGACGGTGACGTAGTGGGTGTGCGGCGCGGGGAACCGCAGCGTATAGGCGATCGGCTCGTGAGGCTGGGCGAGCGCCGGCGGCGCCGCCAGTGCGACCGAGAGGCCCGCCGCGAACAGGAGCTTGCGCACGTGAGTACCGTCCTTTCCGGTTGCCGGCATGATCAGGCCGAGAGCTCGTGGGCGGCGACGGCGGCCCCCAGCAGGGCCGGGTGGGGCTCGATGATCACCCGCACCGGCACCTGCTCGAGGAGCGCGCGCATCGGCGGCTTGTCCACGAAGGCGTCCACGAAGTCGGCGGTCCGCACGGCCGGCAGCAGGTTGGGCACGATGCCGCCCGCGATGTAGACGCCGGCGGTGGCCACGGTCCGGAGGGCGAGGTTCCCGGCCGCCGCCCCGAGCGCGGACACGAACAGGCGCAGGGCCTCCGTGCAGGCCGCGCAGGCCCCCGAGAGGGCGCCCGCGGTGACCGCGGCGGGCCGGTCCCCCGGCCGGCCGGGCAACGCGGCGCCCGTGCAGGCGGTCCCGCGGTGGGTGAACGCGTGCAGGTTGACCAGTCCCGGTCCCGAGACCACGTCCTCGAGCGAGACGCGCCCCCGCCCGGCCGCGAACGCCGCCGCGAACTCGAGCTCGCGCGGCGTGCGGGCCGCGAAGTCGGCGTGTCCTCCCTCCGAGGGCATGGGGATCAGGCGGGCGCCGACGCGGTGCAGGCCGGCCTCGCCCAGCCCCGTGCCGGGGGCGATGAGGGCCGCGTTGCCGCCGGCGGCCGGGACCCCGGCGTGAACGACGGCCAGCTCGTGCGCGGCGAGCCGCGGCACCGCCCAGCCCATCGCCTCGAGGTCGTTGAGGAGGTGGACCGACGCCACCCCGAAGCGCTCGCGGATCTCGCGGGCATCGGCCGTCCAGGGGACGTTGGTGAGCTGCGAGGTCCCGTCCCGCACCGGTCCCGCCACCCCGAAGCAGGCCGCCTCCGGGGTCTCGCGGGCCCCCGCGTCGTCGAGGAAGCGGGCCACGACGCCCGCCAGCCCGTCGAACTCGAGGGTCGCGTAGCGGGCCGTCTCGATCGGTTCGGGGCGTGGGACGCCCGCGTCGAACAGCCCCAGCCAGGTCTTGGTGCCCCCGACGTCACCCGCGAGAATGGTCCGAGGCATCATCGGCGGCGCATGTCCCGGTCGGTTGTACCGGCGGTCGCGCGCCGGTCGCGGCGCGCCTTCCCGGCGGCTTGACTTCGGAACTATTCTCATTCATCTTGCAGGCGGTGGCATAGTGCCCTACCCAGCCGATTCTCCGTTTCGCGATCAGGTCGTGGTCTTCGCGGGGAAACTGGCCTCCGTGCACCACCGGGCCGCGCGGCGGCTCGTGGAGCGGATGGGCGGGGTCGCCGACGACGAGGTGACGGCCCGGACGACGATGCTGGTGGTGGGCGGCGGCTCGACCGTGCCGCGCGGCGCCGCCGCGCGATCCGAAGCACGCAGCCCGAAGCTGCGGAAGGCGAAGGAGGTCAACGCGGCCACTCCCGGCCGCGTGCGAATCGTCGCCGAGGACGAGTTCTGCCGGCTCGGCGGCCTGCCGACGGCAGAGGCCCTCGACCGCCGCTACTACAGCCTGCGGCGTATCCGCCGCCGCTACCCCCGCATCCGCGAGGACCACATCCGCTGCCTCGAGAAACGGTCGCTGGTCCGCCCCGCCGCCCGCACCGACGTCGATCGCTACTACGGATTCCAGGGCTTGCGGACGGTCCGCGGCGTCAGCGACGGCCTCGAGCGGGGCGCGCCGTTCCGCGCGGTGCTGCGGGAGCTCGAGGCGGCGCGCCACGGTCAGTTGACCCTCGACTTCGGCGACCGGGGCGAGACGCCGCCGGCCACCATCGTGGCCCTGCCCGCCCGCCGCCAGCTCGCGATGGACGGCGGGGAGACGGGGGACGCCGGGGGCGAGCCGCCGTCGTCGGTCGAGGCCTCGCTGGCGATCTCCTGCTTCCAGGAAGGGGCGGCCCTCGACGAGGGCAACGAGCGCGACCAGCTCATGGCCGGCATCGCCTATCGCAAGGCCCTGATGCTGAACCCCAACCTGGTGCCCGCCCTCATCAACCTCGCCAACGTCCACTACGCCCGCGACGAGCTGGTGGAGGCCCAGGCGCTGTACGAGCGGGCCATGCATCTGGACCCCGAGTGCTTCGAGGCCCGGTTCAACCTCGGGAACATCCATCACGACCTCGGCCGCCACGCCGACTCGTTGCGACACTATCGCCGTGCCCTCGAGATCGACCCCACCTATCCCGACGCCCACTTCTATCTCGCCGTGACCCTCGAGAAGACGGGCCGCCCGGCCGAGGCCAAGCCGCACTGGCGGGCCTACCGGGAGCTGGCCCCGCGCGGCGAGTGGATCGAGCTGGCCCGGGAGTTCACGGAGTAGGCCCATGCATCCCAGCCCGCCCACCGTCGCCTTCGGCTCCGCTCGCCGCCCAACCGACCCTGCCGGGAGTCGGCACCGTTCCACGACGCGGACTCCTGGCCCGTTCCTCGTGGAAACCGGGGCCGGGGCCGCGCGCCGCGCGGCCCGACGGCGGCGGAGCGGCCGCCGCCTGCTGCTCCTCTTCCTGGTGCTGATCGGGTCGGCGGGGCCGGGCGCCGCCCAGGCCGTCCGCATCGAGCGGCTCCTGGACGGCCCCATCATCCGGCCCGACATGGACGCCTCGATGGGCAGCAACATCGCCGGCCCGTCCCTCATCCGGGTGCCGGACTGGGTGGAGGGCGCCCTGGGACGCTACTACCTCTACTTCGCCGATCACCGCGGCACCTACATCCGGCTCGCCTGGGCGGATGCCCTGGAGGGCCCCTGGACGACCCACGAGCCGGGCGTCCTCGACCTCGCCGACTCGCACTTCCCGACCACCTGCCCGCCGTGCGCGCCCCCCGGCGCCTACGTGCACATCGCCTCGCCGGACGTGCACGTCGTCGACGAGCGGCAGGAGATCGTGATGTACATCCACGGGCGGGACGCCGGCCGGCAGGTGACCCGGGCCGCGGTGTCCCGCGACGGGCTGCACTTCGAGGCGAGGCCCGAGATCCTGGGGCGGCCGTACTTCCGCGCCTTCCGGCACGACGGGTTCTGGTACGCCCTGGCCATGCCCGGCGTCGTGTACAGGTCCCGGGACGGCCTCTCCGGCTTCGAGGAGGGGCCCACGCTCTTCAACCCGAACATGCGGCACTCGGCCCTCCTGAAGCGGGGCGACTCGCTCCTCGTGTTCTATACGCAGCGGGGCGATGCCCCCGAGCACATCCTGCAGTCGCGCATCGACCTCGCCGGCGACTGGCTGACGTGGACCGAGACCCCGCCGGTGGAGGTGCTGCGTCCGGAGCGGGACTGGGAGGGGGCGGGGCTGCCGGTGGAGCCTTCGCGGGGCGGGGCCATCAACGTGCCCGTGAACCAGTTGCGCGACCCCGCGATCTACGAGGAGGGCGGCCGTACCTGGCTCCTCTACGCTGTCGCCGGCGAGCGCGGCATCGCCCTCGCGGAGGTGCACGTCGAGCGGTAGGATTCTGCGCCGTGGAACGGCGCGGACTCCTGGAGGGTTGGTTGGGCGCCCGGCGGAGCCGAAACCGGACGACAGGCGGGCCAGCCTTGGCTCGGATCCGCTAGTACAGGTAGTCGTCGTCGAAGCGGCGCCGTTTCGGGGCCTTCCGCCGCACCTTGTAGAGCGTGCAGTCGGGGCACCACGACTCGGCGTTGAAGCCGCCCTTGCCCGCGTAGGGCAGCACCTCGGGGTTCGAGCAGTACGCCGGCCCGCCCTCGCCGACCGACCAGCGGCAGCTCTGAAAGCGGGCCTCGGCCGGCGTCGGCCCGGGCTCGGGGGCGGGGAGGGCGGGAGACGGAGCTTCCATGGTCAGGTCCGGTGCGGCGCCGCGGGAGGGCCGTCCGTGTCGTCAATCGGCGTGCGCCGGTTCCCGCAACTGCAGGTCGATCGAGCTCTGCAACGCCCTCACCGCCTGCAGCTCGGCCGGCGCGGCCAGGGTCAGCGCGCTGCCGGTGGCGTCGAGCCGTGCCGTCCGTCCCACGCGGTGCACGTAGGTGTCGCGGTTGGGCGGCACCTCGAAGTTCACGACGGTCTGGATGCCGTCGATGTCGAGCCCCCGCGCCGCGACGTCGGTGGCGACGAGCACGCGGAAGCGGCCGCTGCGGAACCCGCCGACCGCCGCGAGCCGCAGGGCCTGCGACCGGTCCGCGTGGAGGGCGGTGGCCTTGATGCCCGCGCTCGACAGCGCCCGCGCCAGCCGCTCCGTCCCCCGCTTGGTGTTGACGAAGACGAGGACGGAACCCGAGGACCGGCCCAGGAAGGACGTGAGCCAGGCGGTCTTCCGGGCCGCCGGCATCCGTTCGACGGCGTGCGAGATGCCCTCGGCCGGCTTGCCCCGCTGGCCGATCTGCACATAGGCGGGGTCGTGGGCCAGCTCCTTGAGCGGGTGCAGGACCCAGTCGGGGATCGTCGCCGAGAACAGCAGGGTCTGGCGTCCCGACCCCCCCGACCGGGGACCGGCGGGCAGGTCGGCGACGATGCGGCGGACGTCGGGCCAGAACCCCATGTCGAGCATGCGGTCGGCCTCGTCGAGAATCAGGGTGTCGATGCGGTCGAAGCCGGGGATCCCGCCGCGCAGGTGATCGATGAGGCGTCCCGGGGTCGCGACGACGACGTCGACGCCGGCGGCCAGGGCCTGGGACTGCGGAGACATCGGCGTGCCTCCGAAGACCGCCGCGCTCGTGAGCCCCGTGTGGTAGACGAACCCCTGCAGGTCGTCCTCTATCTGCACCACCAGCTCGCGGGTCGGCCCCAGGACGAGCACGCGGGTCCCCGGGGTCGCCGCGTCGCCCTCGTTCCGCGGCTCCTTGAGCAGGCTGTCGACGACCGGCAGCAGGTAGGCCGCGGTCTTGCCGCTTCCCGTCTCCGCGCTCGCGATCAGGTCGCGACCGCTCGCCACGATCGGGAAGACCGCGGACTGGACGGGGGTGGTGCTGGCGAAGCCGCGGTCCCGGACGCCCTCCGCGAGGGCCGGGTCGAGGCCCAGCTCGTCGAAGGCGATTGGCTCCGCGTCGACCACCGCCGCCGGCAGCGTCAACTCGGCTGAAGGCGCCGCGAAGTCCTTTGCCGACGGGGTGGAGCGTCGTGCCGGACGACCGGCGGGGCGGCGCCCGCGCCACGGTCGTCTCCGTTTCGTGGTTGAATCCAAGATGTTCAGCGGGCCCGGAAGGTGATGATGCCTCGGACCGGATCGTAGGGAGAGACGCCGACGGTCACCCGATCGCCCGGTACGACCTTGATGCGGAACCGCCGCATGCGGCCGCTCAACTGGGCCAGAACCTCGTGGCCGGCATCGCACTGCACGCGGTAGAGACCGCCGCTGTGCACCGCCATGACCGTGCCTTGTACGTCGATCAGGTCGTCCTTTGCCACACGCCTCCTTGCCACCGCCCTGCCTGGCATGCCCCGAGCGCCAGCGCCGCCCGGAGGGCCCTGCGCCCGCGGGACCCCGGGCCGAAACCACGGGGTCGCGAAGCGGAATCCAACGCCGGCGGGACCGACGCGACCCGAGGTCGCTCGGCCTGTCGCGTCGAATGCCGAAGAGCGGTACGTCTCGCCGCCCCCGGTCATCGACCCGGGGCGCGGGCGGCGGTCCGGGGTGACCGAACCGCGACGCCAGTAGACTCCAAGTCTCGCACAGTAGGCCCCGGGCATGCAAAAGGCGCGGCCCGGAGGGCCTTCACCGCCGCCTCGAGATCGGCGGCCATCGCGACGTGGTCCGAGCCCGTCAGGCGACGGCCGCGGCTCAGAGGCCCTTCACCGCCGCCTCGAGGTCGGCGGCCATCGCGACGTAGTCCGAGCCGGTCAGGCGCCGCGGCGGGCCGAAGCGCACGCCGACTCGGCCCGGGCGCGCCATGCGGAGCCCGCGCCCCAGCACGCGGTCGACCCCGCGCAGCCGCACCGGGACGACCGGCACGTCGAGCCGGGCCGCGAGCATCGTCGCGCCGGGCTGGAAGCGGGCGACGGCGTCGCCGCTCACCCGCAGCCCCTCGGGAAAGATGATCAGCGAGTTGCCGGCGCTGACGAGCTCGCCGGCATAGCGCAGGGCGTCGCGCGCGCCGGCCTCGCGCTGGGGCAGCGGGAACGCGTTGTAGAAGCCGGTGGCCAGATAGTAGTTGAGGCTGCTCGTGAACCGTTCGAGCGGGGTATGGCGGCCGGGGTCGAAGTGGCCGGCGAAGAACTCCTTGGACATCGCCGTCACCACCCGGTAGCGCTGCTTCCCCGGCAGCGCGGCGAGGATCACCGAGGGGTCGATGAAGCTCTGGTGATTGGCGGCGAAGACCACCGGCCCGTCGAGGGCCCGCACGTGCTCCCGCCCCTCGACCCGGATCCAGGCGAAGAGGCGGGTCATGGGCAGCAGCCACACCGCGAGGGCGGTCCGGCGCAGTTGCCGGACCGGCCACGCCTGGTTCCAGCGCGGGGCGGGGAACGGCGCCGGGTCGGGTCGAGACGGGCCGGCCGACGCGGTGACGAGGGCCTCGAGGTCCGCGACCGTCGCCGCGCCCGCCACCCGCCGCTCGTCGACCGCGACGTCGAGCTCGCTCTCGAGCGTCATCAACAGCTCGACGCGCTCGAGCGAGCTGAGGCCCAGCTCGTCGAGGCGGGTGCCGCCGTCCACCGCCCCGCCGGCGATGCGCGCGAGGATCGACGACACCGACCGCTCCCCGCCGGCCGCGGCGGCGGGGGCCGTCGCCCCGCCCTCCTCCGCCCACGTCTTCACGGCGCGCCGCATGAGCTTCTTCGTGCCCTCGGTGCGGGGCAGCCGGTCGCCGGGCCACACCAGGACGTCGCGGACCTTCTGGTGGTCGGCGAGCCGGCGGTTGGCGGCGCGCGCGACCTCGCCCGCGGACGTCCCGGGGGCGAGCACGGCCACGGCGTACGCCCGCTCGCCGCCGTCCCGGCTCAGGCCGACGACGGCGGACTCCTCGACCCCGGGAACCGCGTCGACGGCCCGTTCGACGTCCTCGGGGAAGACGTTGAGCCCCTCGGCGGTGACGATCATCTCCTTCTTGCGGCCGTGCACCTGCAGGCGCCCGGTGTCGTCGAGGGCGCCGAGGTCGCCGGTGTGGAACCAGCCGTCCTCGAACACCGCGTCGTCCCCGGCCGTCGCCCCGAAGTAGCCGGTGGTGACGTTGTCGCCCTTCACGAGGATCTCGCCGTCGTCGGCAATCCGGACCTGCATCCCCGCGATGGGCTTCCCGACCGAGCCGCGGCGGGTCCGAAAAGGGTGGTTGAGGGTGACGATGGGCGCGGTCTCGGTCAGGCCGTAGCCCTGCACGACGAGGAACCCGAGCCGCTGCCAGAACGCCTCGAGGTCGGGGTCGAGGGGCGCGGCGCCGACGATGAAGCACCAGAACTTGAGCCCGAACAGGCGGTGCACCCGGCGGTAGCGCCACCAGCGGTGGGCCACCCCCAGCCCCTCGGCCGGCGGCTTCGCCGTCTCCGGGGCGACCTGTCTCACGTGGTCCCTCAGCACGTCGAGGATCTTCGGCACGCAGACGAGGACCGAGATGCGCCGGGTGCGAATCTGGTGCACGATGGCCTGCGGGCTGTAGCCCTTCATGAACACGCAGGTGCCGGGCAGCATCGGGGGGATGAACGTGGCCAGGGCCTGGCCGAACATGTGGCTCAGGGGAAGCAGGTCGAGGAAGCGCAGGGGCCGGAAGGGACGCGCGTAGCGGCGGTACCGGAGCACCTCGCGCTCGACCGGGACGATGTTCGCGAGGACGTTCCGGTGGGTGATGACGACCCCCTTGGGCTCGGACGTGGCGCCGGACGTGAACACGATCTCGGCGGTGTCGCCGGGGGCGGGGGCGTGGGGCGCGGGAGGCGGCGCGGCGCCGTCCGCCGCGGGGGCGCGCAGCTCGGCGAAGCGCCAGGTCTCGACCCCGTCGAGCCGCGCCGGGGTCACGTCGTCGCCGGCCAGCAGGAGCCGGGCGTCGACCCGCTGGGCGATGCTCGCCAGGAACGTCGACGAGGCGCGGTAGTCGATGGGCACCACCACCACGCCCCGCAGCAGGCACCCCCAGAAGGCGACGATCCACTCCGGGCGGTTCTCGCCCCAGAACAGCACCGCGTCCCCGGCCCCGATGCCGGCCCCGGCGAGGCGGGCCGCGAAGGCCGCCGCCGCCCGCCGCACCTCGTCGTAGCTGTGCCGGCGCACCCGGTAACCGTCGTCGTGGACGAGGAACTCGGTGCTCCCGCGCAGGCGTTCGTCGAAGTAGTCGAGCAGCGTGTCCCGTTTCATGCGCGCATTATGGTCGAACCCGCCGTTCCTCCCGGGCCTCCGCGGTCAGCGGACGGAGACGCCGATGTTCGCCGCCATCAGGGTCTGGCGCGGCGATCCCGGCTGCTCCCCGAGCTGCTCGATGGGACTGATGGCGAAGAACCGCAGGTCGAGCGACAGGGCCACGTTCGGGGTGAGGAACCACCGGGCCCCGCCGCCGTAGTTGAGGGTGCGGGCCCCGCGCTGCACCGGGGTGGTCGGCTGCTGCGCGTAGACGTTCAGCCGCGAGGTGCCGAGGCCGCCGCCCACGTAGCTCCAGCCGTTGCGGTGCCCGAAGTTGAACGTGATCTGGGGCGAGATCGCGGTGAACCGCGAGGTGACGGGGATGCCCTCGATGAGCGGCTCCATCTCTTCTTCGTCGTCCGTCGTGGGCTCCTGCGGTACGAACGGGTTGAACCGGCCGGGGGGCTGCTCCCCGGGCATCGGCTCGACCACCGGCTGGTGCGCCGCGGTGGACAGGAAGGAGGCGCCGAGGCCGAACGTGACGGGGCCCAGGCGAAGGAAGTAGAAGTGCCCGCCGAGGTCGACCGCGATGCCGCGGGGGGGGAGCTGATCCGGCCGCAGCCGCCGCAGCCGGGCCAACTCCTCGTTCCGCCCCAGGCTGACCGAGGAGCCCCGGAGGTCGATGACGTAGCGGCCTATCGGCTCGTCGTCCTGCGCGGCCACGCCGGAGGCGGTCGCCGCGAGCAGGAACGCGACCCGCAACGCGGTCCGCACGTGGGCGCTCGACATCCTCTGCCCAGTATACCGGCGCCTTCTGTCGGTATACTCCGTCGCATGCCCAGCGACGTTCCCGTGAGCGCCGTCGAGGAGGCCGCGCGGCGCATCGAGGGCGCCGTCCGCCGCACCCCGCTGTTGAGGCTGCCGCTCGAAGCGGGGCCGCCCGTGTACGCCAAGTGCGAGAACCTGCAGGCGGCCGGCGCCTTCAAGATCCGCGGCGCCACCAACTTCATCGCGCAGCTCGACCCCGACGCGCGCCGGCACGGGGTCATCACCTACTCCTCGGGCAACCACGCCCAGGCGGTGGCGATGGCCGCCCGCCGGGTCGGCGTGCCCGCGGTGGTCGTCATGCCCACGACCGCCCCCGCCGTCAAGGTCGAGGGGGCTCGGGCCCTCGGGGCTGAGATTCTCTTCGAGGGGACCACGTCGATCGAGCGCAAGCGGCGGGCCGAGGCGGTGGCGCGGGATCGGGACCTTCAGATGGTGCCCCCGTTCGACCACCCCTGGATCATCGCCGGCCAGGGGACCGTGGGCCTGGAGATCGTCGAGGACTGCCCGGAGGTCGCGCGCATCCTCGTGCCGGTGGGGGGCGGGGGCCTGGTGGCCGGCGTCGCCGCCGCCGTCAAGCAGCGGCGTCCCGAGGTACGGCTGGTCGGGGTCGAGCCGACCGGCGCGGCCAAGATGACGGCATCGCTCGCGGCCGGGCGGCCGGTCTCGCTCGATCGGGTGGCGAGCATCGCCGACGGGCTGCTGCCGGTGCGGCCCGGCGACCTCACCTTCCACCACGTCCGGCGTTTCGTGGACGAGCTCGTCACCGTCGACGATGATCCGATCGCCGATGCCGTCCTCTGGTTGTTCCGTCGGGCCAAGCTCGTCGTGGAGACCAGCGGCGCCGCGACCCTGGCCGCATTCCTGAGCGGGTCTCTCCCGGACCGGTCGGATCCACTTCCGGACCGGGGCGCTACCGTCGTCGTGCTGAGCGGCGGCAACCTCGGCCTGGAGACGCTGGCCGAGCTCGCCGCCCGGCCCTCGGTGCGGGACGGGCGACCCGATTCGGGATCCGTCCCGTAGACGGGCGGGCGCCCGGGCGGCCCGCCCTCCACCGGTCTCAGAAGCCCACGCGGATGCCGGCAAAGGCGGCGCGCGGCTGGCCCGGGCCGATAAACCGCGGGTCGGAGGCGTCGGGCACCTCGTGCAGGAACACCTCGAGCTCCGCGAGGATGCCGGCCGTGGCATAGCGCGCGTCGAACAGGTTCTCCACCCGCACGAACAGCTCGACGCCCTGGTCCAACCGGTACGTCGAGCGCAGGTTCACCACCCCGTAGCCGTCCAGCCGCACCTGGTCGTTGCCCTCGTCGCCGACGAAGACGCGGTCCGACGCCACCACCGTCTCGACGGCGGCGTCCCAGGCGTCGGTGATCGACTGGCGGATGCCCGCCTTCAGGCTGTGACGGGGGAGGCCCGGCAGCCGGTCGCCGGGCTCGACCGCGACGCCCTCGTCGGTGGCGGCGTCGTTGACCTCGTCGTCGCCCGGCAGCAGCAGCGGCGACTGGAAGGTCGCGTCGAGCAGCCCGTAGCCGACGTACCAGCCCGTCCGGGCGTGCCGGCCGCTGAGCTCGAGGTCGAGCCCGGCGCGCCGGGTGTCGCCCGCGTTCTGGAAGTAGCCGGTTCCGATGAGCTCGGGCGAGGCGATGAACAGGATGTCGTCCCGGATCCCCGTCCGGTACGCCGACACCGACCATTCGCCTTCGGCCCACCGGCCCCGGAGCCCGGCCTCGACGGACCGCGCGACGGCCTGCTCGAGGGGCGGGTCGGAGATGAAGGCGTTCGGCACGCGGCATGGCTCGTCGGGGTCCGCGCAGCTCAGCTCGGCCGCGGTGGGGGCGCGGTTCGACTCGGAGTACCGCGCGAAGACCGACGCGCCGCCGCCCGCCTGGAAGACGGCGCCGACGGCGGGGTTGAAGCGGGCGAACGCGTGGGCGCCGTCGAGCGACGTCCCGAGGCGGTCCATGATGTCGATGTTGGCCCGGTTGTAGCGTCCCGAGACGGTCAGATGGACGCGGTCCGTCGCCGACAGGGTGTTGCTGAGGTAGAGCCCGAGGGCCCGGTTCCCGGTGTCGATGGCGGTGTTGAACAGGTCGTCGCCGCCGAAGCCGTAGAGGCTGGCCAGCAGCCCCGACCCGTCTACGCCGCGCTCGGGGGTCAGGCTGCCCACCTCGCTGCTCGTCGTGAAGTCGACGTCCGCCAGGTCGGCCGACGCGCCCATCACGAACACGTTGTCGCGGCCGCCGACCTCGGCCGACGCGGTCGCCTGCACGGTGGCGCCGTACCCCGTCGCCAAGGTCCTCGTGCGGTTGTAGGCGCCGTCGCCGGCCGCGTCCAGCAGGGTGATGAAGCGTCCCGACACCACGTCGACGAGGGGCGGGGCTTCCTCTTCATCGTCGTCATCGTCGTGGTCGTGGTCGTCGTCTCCGTCGTCGTCGTCTCCGTCGTCGTCGTCGTCCCCGTTGTCGTCGTCGTCTCCGTCGTCGTCATCGTCCCCGTGGTCGTGGTCGTCCCCGTCGTCGTCCCCGTTGTCGTCCCCGTTGTCGTCGTCGTCATCGTCGTCGCCGAAACAGAGCGTCTGCGCCGGGGCTCCCTCGGGCAGCGCGTCGTCCTCGCACACCCCGAACTCCGCCTCGTCGCCGTTCAGGGTGCGGCGGTCGAGGTCGCGGTAGTAGCCGGTCACCTGCACCGACCACGTGTCGGAGGCCGCGACGTCGGCGCGCCCCTGCACGAACGCGAGCCGGTTGTCGGTCCGGTCGGGGAAGGTGAACACCGCGGCGGGGTTCACGTCGAGCAGCTCCACCGGGGCGGCGGCGTTCCCGGTCAGGCTGGTGTCCGCGTAGGTGAAGCTGAGGCCGGCGTCCACTCCCTCGTCGCGGTACCCGACGTCGGCGAAGGCCTGGGTGACCTCGGACGGCGAGGCGACGCGCCATCCCTCTTCCGAGAAGCGCGAGGCGCCGCCGTAGAACGCCCATGGTCCGCGGTTGGCGCCGTACTCGGCCGTGGCCGTGTAGCGCCCGAACGATCCTCCGGAGATCTCGCCGCGGAACCCGGCGTTGTCGAAGCCGTTCTTGAGGTCGAGGGCGAGGGCCCCGCCCAGGGCGTTGAGCCCGTAGGTGGGGTCGGTGCCGGCGCTGAGCTGCACGCGGTCGATCGCGAACTGCGGGAAGAGGTCGAACTGCACGGTGTCGCCGAACGGCTCGTTGATGCGGACGCCGTTCTGGTAGACGGCGATGCCCTGGGGCAGGCCGAGGAGCGGCGAGGCGGTGAAGCCGCGGAAGCGCAGGTTCGGCTGGAAGAGGTTGGTGGTCGCGCCCTCCAGGGTCACCGAGCCGAGGCGCTCGTTGAGGGCGTCGGCCATCGAGGCCGCCCCGCGCGCCGCGAGGTCGGCCCCGTCGATCACCGAGACGGCCGCGGGCAGGCGCTCGCGGGGGATCCGGGAGCCGGGGAGGGGGGTGACCCCCACCACGTCGACCTCCTCCGCGATGGCGGCGAGCGCGAGCGTCACGTCGAGGGTCAGCGGGCTCCCCGCTGTCAGCCGAACCTCTTCCTGCCGCGGGTCGAACCCGCCGAGCGTGAAGGTCACCGTGTGGATGCCCGGCGGCAGCGTCAGCGAGTACCGACCGTCGTCGTCGGTGGCGGCGCTGACCGTCGCGGCCAGCCCCCCGGCCGCGACGGCAGTGACGGTCACCCCGGGGAGGACTGCGCCCTGGGGGTCGGTGACCCGCCCGGCGAGCTCCGTGGTCTGGGCCGAGACGGCCGGCGGGCTCGCGAGACCGAGGAGCAGGACGCCCGCGAGGAACCGAACGAGGGCCCCGTATCGGCCATGCGATGGAGGGGCGGCGGGATCGGACTGAGAAGCGCTGGATCGATACATACAGGTACATTCCCCGCCGTCGCGATCCGTTCAGGGAAACGCACACCCGCCGGGCGGGCGGCTCGGAACGCTCTCGGGCCGCGCCGCGAAAAGGCCGGGGATCGTGCACGCGCGGGTGGTGCGCCGCATGCTGGCCGGACCGATCGATGATCCTCCACCCGCGAACCGGCGCACGGGCGTGGCGCCGCGGGTATAGACTGTCCCGAGACGGAATGGCCCCTTCCATCCAAGAGCCGGCCCTCGAGGTGGCGATCGGGCTCGACGAGGCCGTCGCCCCTCCTGCCGCGGCCGAGGCGAACGAGGCGGTGCTGCGGCTCTTCGACGTGCACCGTGACGGCGTGCACCGTTACGTGCGGGCCCTCGGCATCGCCGACCGGGACGCGGAGGACGTGGTGCAGGACGTGTTCCTGGCCCTGTTCCGCCACGTGGCCCGCGGCCGGCCCCGCACCAATCTCCGGGGCTGGATCTTCCGTGTGGGCCACAACCTGGCCCTGAGGCACCTGAAGCGGGAGGCGCGGCGCCGCCGGGTCGGCGCCGATCTCGTGTCCGGCTGGACCGTGGACGCGGGGCCCAGCCCCGAGGACCGCTACGCGAGCCGCCAGCGGCGCGTGCGGCTGGCCGCGGCGGTGAACGCGTTGCCGGCCCGCGAGCGGCGCTGTCTCCAGCTTCGCGCGGAAGGACTGCGGTACCGCGAGATCGCCCGCGTGCTCGGGCTGTCGCTCGGCACGGTGGCGAACACCATGGCCCGGACGCTCGCGCGGCTCCGCCGCACCGACGAGAGGTAGCACCATGTGGCGCACGAAGAGACACGTCTCCGACGGCGAGCTGCTGCTGCTGGATGAGGACGGTGCGCTGTCCGCGCACCGGCGCGCGGCGGTGAGCCGTCACGTCGCGATCTGTCCCCGGTGCGCCTCGCGCCGAACCGAGCTCGGCGCGGCGCTGGCCGACGCCGCCGCCGGGTGCCGCGAGGCGCCGGCCGGGGCGACCCCGTTGCATGTCGCCCGGGCCAGGCTGCGGGGGGCGCTCGAGGGCCGCCCGCCGTCGCGCTGGTCCTTCGCGGAACGGCCGCCGGCGGGCTGGCCGCTCGCCGGCGGGGCGCTTGCGGGCCGTCCGTCGCGGCTGGCCGTCCCCGCCGTCGCCGTCGCGGTGGTCGCTGCCGTGTTGTCGTGGCCGGCCACGGACGGGCCGGGTGCTCCCGGCCAGCCGGCCGCCGGCGCCCCGGGGCCCGCCGCCGGGGCCGCGCCCGCGTCGGCCGGCCTCGAGCGTCCGAGGCAGGACCTCACCCCCGGCCGCGTGCTTCCCGTGGGCGTCGACGAGATCTGCGGCGGCGGCGTCACGGGCTTGCCGCCCGTCGCGGCCCAGGTGCCCCGCCAGGTGTTCGAGGCCTACGGCGTCGACTTCCGGAGGGCGGCCGAGTACGAGCTCGATTTCCTCATCACTCCCGAGCTCGGGGGCGCACCCGACCCCCGCAACCTGTGGCCCCAGCCGTACCGGGCGGGGGTCTGGAACGCCTACGTCAAGGACGAGCTCGAGCGCGAGCTCCAGGACCTCGTCTGCCGGGGCACCCTCGACCTCGCCACCGCCCAGCAGGAGCTGGCCAACGACTGGATCGCCGCCTACAAGCGCCGGTTCAACACCGACCGGCCGCTTCGCGACTACGGCCGGTTCCCGCTGGCCCCGGACGAGGTCGAGGCCTGGCGATCCGAGCTCGCCGAGCGGCGTCTCCTCCCGGCGGGCTGGTCGCTCGCCTCCGCCCGGCCGGACGCGGCGGCGCCCGTCCACGCGACCGCGGCCGGTCGGCGGTTCGGGGCGGCCGGTGGATGACCGGAACGCCTCGGCGATCCGAGCCTCCCGCCGCTCGCGGGCGTCTCCGGAGTCTGGTTGGCGACTCGAGGGGTGAACCGGCCGCCAGAGCGGGCGAGACCGAGGCACCGTTGGAGTTGCGACGGCGCGAATTGGACGAAGTGCTCGCCGACTTCGACGCACGCGGGGTGGGGCTGCGCTCGTGCGACAACCTGACGCGCGACCAGCTCTACGACGAAGCGACTGGCGGCGGGCCCGATGCGCTTCGTTGACACCAACGTGCTGCTCTACGCGGTCAGTCCTCTGCCCGAGGACGCCGGCACGCGTCGCCGTGCTCGCGAGTTGCTGAGAGAGCCGGACTTGGCGGTAACCGTACAGGTATTCCAGGAGTTCTACCATCAGGCGACGCGCCCAACTCGGCCCGGGCGGCTGTCTGACGCGGCGACGCGACCGTAGGCGGGCAGCGCCGGCGACGACGGTCGCCAGGACGGTTGTCGTCGGTCGCCATCACGCCAGCGTCGAATCGATCCTGAGCCGCGTCCCGTGTACGATCGCCAGCACAACCGGGCGTCGAGACTCGGCGCGACGACCGACGGCAAGAAACCCGATGACGATGAGTAGCGCCGACCTGCACTGGATCGCCAACTACATCTGGGGCATCGCCGACGACGTCCTGCGCGACCTCTACGTCCGCGGCAAGTACCGCGACGTCATCCTCCCGATGACCGTGCTGCGCCGGCTGGACGCGGTGCTGGAGGACACCAAGCAGGCGGTGCTCGACATGAAGGCGGTGCTCGACAAGGCCGGGGTCGTCGAGCAGAGGAACGCCCTGCGGGCGGCGGCGGGGCAGGCGTTCTACAATACCTCGAAGTTCACGTTGCGGGACCTGCGCGCCCGGGCCAGCCGGCAGCGGCTCGAGGCCGACTTTCGGGCCTACCTCGACGGGTTCTCGCCCAACGTGCAGGACATCCTCGAGAGCTTCGAGTTCCGCAACCAGATACCGCGGCTCTCGAAGGCCGACGCCCTCGGCACGCTCATCGAGAAGCTCACCTCGCCGGACGTCAACCTCGGCCCCGCTCCGGTGAAGAACGACGACGGCTCCGTCCGGCATCCCGGCCTCGACAACCACGGCATGGGCACGATCTTCGAGGAGCTGGTGCGGCGCTTCAACGAGGAGAACAACGAGGAGGCGGGCGAGCACTGGACGCCGCGCGACGCGGTGCGGCTGATGGCGAAGCTCGTCTTCCTGCCCGTCGCCGACGAGATCCGGTCGGGCACCTACCTGCTCTACGACGGCGCCTGCGGCACCGGCGGCATGCTGACGGTGGCCGAGGAGACGTTGCGGCAACTTGCGGCCGAGCACGGCAAGGACGTCTCCACCCACCTCTACGGGCAGGAGATCAACGCCGAGACCTACGCCATCTGCAAGGCCGACCTCCTGCTGAAGGGCGAGGGCGAGGCGGCCGACAACATCGTCGGCGGCCCGGAGCACTCCACCCTCGCCAACGACGCGTTCCCGTCGCGCGAGTTCGACTTCATGCTCTCGAACCCGCCCTACGGCAAGAGCTGGAAGACCGACCTCGAGCGGATGGGCGGCAAGAAGGACATGCGCGACCCGCGCTTCGTCATCGAGCACGCGGGCGACCCCGAGTACTCGCTGGTCACCCGCTCCAGCGACGGCCAGATGCTCTTCCTTGCCAACAAGCTCTCGAAGATGAAGCGGGGCACGCCGCTCGGCAGCCGCATCGCCGAGGTCCACAACGGCAGCTCCCTGTTCACCGGCGACGCGGGGCAGGGCGAGAGCAACATCCGACGCTGGATCATCGAGAACGACTGGCTGGAGGCGATCGTGGCCCTCCCGCTCAACATGTTCTACAACACCGGCATCGCCACCTACGTCTGGGTGCTGACCAACCGCAAGCCCGAGCACCGGCGCGGCAAGGTGCAGTTGATCGACGCCACGAAGTGGTACCGGCCGCTGCCCAAGAACCTCGGCAAGAAGAACTGCGAGCTCGGCGAGGAGGACATCGCCCGCATCTGCGACACGTTCCTGGCCTTCGAGGAGACCGAGCAGAGCAGGATCTTCGACAACGCCGCCTTCGGGTACTGGAAGGTGACGGTCGAGCGACCCCTGCGCATCGAGGGGGCTGACCCGAACCGGGTCTACAGGCCGGCCGAGATCAAGGAGCTGAAGGAGACCGGCGAGCGGTGCGAGGACGGGGCGGCGATCATCCGGAAGATCCACCAGCGTGGTACGGAGGCCGACCCGCTGCGCGGCCGGTTTGCGGCCACCGTCGACGGTCGGCCGGCCGTGGTGGAGCACGAGCCCGACACCGACCTGCGCGACACGGAGCAGGTCCCGCTCCAGGAGTCAGGCGGCATCGAGGCGTTCCTGCGGCGCGAGGTCCTGCCGTACGCCGCCGATGCCTGGTACCGGGCCGACAGCGTGAAGACCGGCTACGAGATCAGCTTTACGCGCTACTTCTACAAGCCGCAGCCGATGCGGACGCTGGCGGAGATCCGGGCCGACATCTTGGCCCTGGAGAGCGAGACGGAAGGGCTGCTGGCGGAGATTCTGGGCCACGGTGAACCGGCCTCCACGTGAGGAAGACGAGCGCAACGGGAGCGGGCAATGACTGACAATCCACCGGAGGAGTCGGGAGCGCGGCCGGCGGAGATCATCTTCGAGGTCACGGAAGCGGTCGAAGGAGGGTACGACGCCAGGGCGCTCGGCTACAGCATCTACACGCAGGGAGAGAGCTGGGACGACCTGAAGGAGATGGCGAGAGACGCCGTGCTCTGCCACTTCGACGAGGACAGGGCCCCGCGTGTGATCCGGCTTCATTTCGTGCGGGAAGAGGCCATCGCAGTATGAAGCTGCCTCGCGACCTCTCGGGCACCGAGGTCGCCCGGAGGCTCGCTCGCCACTACGGCTACCGCGTGACTCGGAACCGGGGCAGTCACATGGCGGTGACGTTGACGGCAGGAGGCGAGCAGCATCAGGTGACCGTACCACGGCATCGCGACGTGCGAATCGGCACGCTGGACGCAATCATCGCCGATGTGGCGGCGTTCCTCGGCCTGCCCAAGCAAGCAGTACGGGATACCCTCTTTGGTTGATGTGATGGCCGCCGAACTCAGGCCGTACCGGCGCTACAACGAGTCCGGGGTGGAGTGGCTGGGTAAAGTGCCTGCGCATTGGGAGGTGCGGCGCCTTCGCACGATCGCTGAGATGCGAGTCAGCAACGTCGACAAGCACTCGAGAGACGGCGAACGGCCGATACGTCTCTGCAACTACGTGGATGTCTACAGGGCAGACCGCATTCGCGTGGAAATGCCGCTCATGGCCGCCACGGCAGCGCCAGAGGAGATCGAGAAGTTCCGGCTGCGTTCGGGTGACGTGCTCATCACCAAGGACTCGGAGGCATGGAACGACATCGGGGTGCCGGCTCTCGTCGAAGGAGCTACGGACGACACGATCTGCGGCTACCATCTGGCATTGCTGCGGCCGTTCTCAGGCTGTGTCAGTGGCGGTTTCCTGTTCCGAGCGGTGGAGAGTTCAGCGGTTGCTTGCCAGTTTCATGTACGCGCCAATGGGGTGACGAGGTACGGCCTCACGCAAGACGCGATCAAGTCTGCATGGGTGCCCGTTCCACCGCCTCCCGAACAGGTCGCTATCGTCCGCTTCCTCGACCACGCCGACCGGCGCATCCGGCGTTACTTCCGCGCCAAGCAGAAGCTGATCGCGCTGTTGGAGGAGCAGAAGCGGGTCATCATTCACAAGGCCGTCACGGGGGAGGTCGACGTGCGGACGGGGCGACCGTATCCGGCGTATAAGGATTCGGGGGTTGAGTGGCTGGGACGTGTCCCTAGGCATTGGGAACGGACGCGGTTGAAGACGGTCCTGCGTTCGGTAGATCGAAGGTCGGTTGACGGCCAGGAGACGCTCCTGTCATTGCGACGCGATCACGGCGTCGTGATCTACGCCGAGCACTTCTCTCATCCGCCGCAGAGTAGCTCGCTTGTCGGCTTCAAGCTGGTCGAGGCCGGCCAGCTTGTGGTGAATCGACTTCAGGCGAATAACGGGCTCGTATTCTGCTCCGCGCTCGATGGTGCCGTGAGTCCTGACTATTCGGTTTTCGAGAAGAAGAAGTACCCGATCCACATGCGTTTCTTAAGCGATCTCCTTCGGACGCCAATGGTCCGAGCTCACTTTTGGCGCCGTTCCACGGGACTGGGCACGGGAAGCGCCGGGTTTCTGCGGCTCTATGACGATCAGTTTCTCTCCACGCCCGTGGCTGTACCGCCTCTGACTGAGCAAGCGGCGATCATGGAATTTGTGGATCAGAATCTCGGCACGCAGACTGCCGTCGCTTGCGCGAGGCGCGAAGTCGAGCGACTCGGCGAATACCGCGCGCGCTTGATCGCCGACGCCGTCACGGGCAAGGTCGATGTTCGAGAGGCCGCGGCGGGACTCTCGGAACCAGATCCGCTGGCCGAGGAAGAGGATACCGATGGCGATTCCCGTCGGCACGCCGGCTCGGAGGCGAGCGGGGAGGCGAAGGACGGCGGCCCGCTGCCGCATGTCGTCGACACGAAGCGGTCTGGGGCGGTGGCAGGCGAGCTGATGGCGGAAGGGAGGTGAACGGATGGACTGGGAAACCTGCCCGGCCGTGGAACGTAGCGTCGGCAAGATCAGCGGGCCTGGGCCTTCACCGGAACAAGAGTGCCGGTATACGCCGTCTTCGAGAACCTCGCCGGCGGCGCCACGATCGAGGAGTTCGTCAAGTGGTTCCCCGACGCCGACAGACAAGAGGTTCGGGCGGTGCCGGAACACGAAGTCAAGGCCCTGAGAGATGCGCTGGCCGGTTGAGGTTAGCGGCAGCACGCGAGAAGACCATGGGCGACGAATCGGACCTGCTCGATCGTATCACCGTGCGGCCGGACGTCTTCGGCGGAAAGCCGATCATCCGGGACATGCGGATCGCCGTGGAGCATGTTCTCGGGATGCTGGCGGCGGGAGACGCGGCGGAGGTGATTCTGCGGGAGTACCCGGGACTGGAGCGCGAGGACGTCCGTGCCTGCCTGCGATTCGCGCATGGTTCGGTGGCCGGGGAGCAGGTGCATGACCGACTGGCGGTGGGCGAAGCTCCGCGGGAGGGTCGGGACGCCTCGGAGGTCGGCAACAGGAAGGTGTAGAGGATGGGGTCGGTCGAATCGAGGGCACGGGACCCGGGGCAAACCCGAACCGATGATGCAAGGCTCATGAAGCACGACGCCGAGACACTGAGCGTGACAGAGCCACGGCCCCCGGGGGCGCACACGCGGTCCGGTGGGCCCGCCCGCGTCGCGTTTCGCTTTTACGCTCGGGTGTTCGAGTTCGGTTCTCTGGGGGTGCGCGGGTGAGCGGCCAGCGGGTGAGGGCGGCGCTGGAACCGGCGGTACTGCGTTGGGCGCGCGAGCGTGCGGGCCTGGGGGCGGAGGCCGTTGCGGCCAAGATGGGCGTGCGGCCGGAGCAGGTCGAGGGGTGGGAGCGGTCGGGCAGGATCAGCGTGTCGCAGGCGGACAGGCTGGCGCGGCACACTCACACACCGGTTGGGTACCTATACCTGCGTGAGCCCCCGGAAGATGACCTGCCGATAGCGGACTTCCGCGCCGCTCGCGGCAGTGGGGCGTGGCGCCCGAGCCCGGACCTGCTGGACACCGTGCACGCCATGACGCGGCGGCAGGCGTGGATGCGGGAGGAGCTGGTGGAAGACGGCGCGGAGGCGCTGCCGTTCGTCGGGCGGGCGGCTGGGCGGGCGGCCGCGGAGGCGGCGGCCGCGATGCGTGAGTCCCTGGGGTTGACGGTCGACTGGAGTTCGCGACGCCGTTCGTGGGCTGATGCGCTACGGCGGCTGCGTGATCGGGCGGAGGCGAGCGGCATTCTGGTCGTGTTCAATGGCATCGTGGGCAACAATACCCACCGGAGGCTGGATCGGAAGGAGTTCCAGGGCTTTGCCCTGGTGGATCGGCATGCGCCGCTCATCTTCGTGAACAGCGCTGACTTCAAGGCGGCGCAGATGTTCACGTTGGCGCATGAGCTCGCTCACGTGTTTGCCGGTGCGACGGGCCTGTCGAACCTCGAGGTCGATTGGGCTCCGGACCACCAAGTGGAGCGGTTCTGCAACGGGGTCGCAGCGGAGTTTCTGGTGCCTGAAGAGCAGTTGATGGCGCACTGGAGTCGGGCCGACGCGGTCGGGGACGCGATGCAGGCGGTCGCCAGGCGGTTCAGGGTGAGCGTGCTGGTGGCGGCGCGGCGAGCGCTGGACCTGCGATTGATCGGCCAGAGCGATTTCAGGAGCATCTACGACGGCTACGGCGAGCAGGCGCTTCGCAGGCGGGAGGAGACGGCGGGGGGGAACTTCTGGAACAGTCAGAATGTTCGGATCGGCCGGCGCTTCGGCGCGGCCGTAAGTCGGGCCGTCAAAGAGGGGCGGCTTTCCTATCGGGAAGCGTACTCCCTCACGGGGTTGCGCGGTGACACGTTCGATGTCTTCATGCGTTCATTGGATTCGATGAAGTGACGGACAATGTGTTCGCGCTCGACGCGAATGTCTTCATCGAGGCGCACAGGCGCTATTACGGACTCGACTTGTGTCCGGGCTTCTGGGAGTGTCTGCGGCACTTCGGCGATCTCGGGCGGCTGCTGACCATCGACCGGGTGCGCGCAGAGTTGTTGCGGGGCGGCGATGCCTTGTCGCAGTGGATCAGGGCTTCGCCGGAAGGGCTGTTCGTTTCATCGGGGCAGCCCGCCGTGGTTGAGACGTTCATCGAGATGATGGATTGGGTCGAGACGAACGGACAGTTCCGGCGGGCCGCCAAGGCAGAGTTTGCGACGTCGGCGGATGGCTGGTTGGCGGCGTACGCGAAGGTGCACGGTGCCGTACTGGTCACGCATGAACAGTACAGTCCCAACGTGAAGCGTCGGGTGCCGCTGGGGAACATCTGCCGGCAGTTCGGCGTGCGGGTGCAGGACACGTTCTCGATGCTACGCGAGCTGGATGTGCGTTTTCGGTGGTGAGCGGTTGACGGCGCGTGCCGTGCTGACGGCGGGACCGTGATATCGTGACGACGTAGGCTGCGCCCATGAGGACCATCACGGTATCGGTTGACGACGAGACGTATTGGCGCGCCCGAATCCTGGCGGCGGAGCTCGACACGTCGGTGTCCGCCCTGGTGCGTGGCTTTCTCGAACGGCTGGTTCGAGAGGGGGCCGACGGCAACCGTGAGCATGGAGCGGACGGGGAGACGGAAGCGGAACGCCGGGAGCGGCTGCTGGACGAGGTCTTCGAGGATATCTGCGCGACCCGTGACGGATTCAAGGCGGCGGACAACGTCAGTCGGGAGGCATTGTACGACCGGAATGCGATTCGTTGACAGCGGCGTGCTGACCAATCGGTTCCGCGAGCACGGGAGGCGGACATAGCCACCGACACCTCGGAGCGCGGCCTCGAACGGCTGATCTGCACGGTGCTGGCCGGCCATCCCTGCGATCCGGCGAAGGAGGGCAGAGTCGCGGAGGTGCGTCCGGGCTACGGCGGTGCCGGCTGGAGCTGCGCGAGTGCCCACGACTACGACCGCGAGTTCTGCGTCGATGGGGTCCAGCTCGCGGCCTTCCTGCATGCCACCCAGCCGGACGCCGCCCCTGCGCTGGCCCTGCACGCGGACGGCCCCACGCGGCGGAAGTTCCTCGCCCGGCTGCAGGGTGAAATCTCGAAGCGCGGCGCTATCGACGTGCTGCGCCACGGCGTCAGGCACGGTGCGCACGGCGTGGAGCTGTTCTACGGTACGCCGTCGGCCGGGAACCCGCAGGCGCAGGCCCGCTTCGAGCAGAACCGCTTCACGGTCGTCCGGCAGCTTCGCTACAGCCGCGACGACTCGCAGCGGGCGCTCGACATCGGTCTGTTCATCAACGGCCTGCCCGTCTTCACCTTCGAGTTGAAGAACAGCTTGACCAAGCAGACGGTGGCCGACGCGGTCGAGCAGTACCGGCGAGACCGCAACCCGCGCGAGAAGCTGTTCGAGCTCGGCCGCTGCGTCGCCCACTTCGCGGTGGACGAGAGCGAGGTGCGCTTCTGCACGCATCTCAAGGGGAAGGCGTCCTGGTTTCTGCCCTTCAACCGGGGGCTGGAACGACGGCGCCGGCAATCCGCCCAAACCGAACGGCATCAAGACCGACTACTTGTGGCGTGAGGTGCTGGCCCGCGAGAGCCTCACGAACGTCCTGGAGAACTACGCCCAGGTGGTGGAGGCGAAGGACGAGAAGAGCGGCCGGAAGAAGCGGACGCAGGTCTGGCCCCGCTACCACCAACTCGATGTCGTGCGGCGGTTACTCGCCGACGCCGCCGCGCACGGCGTGGGCCGGCGCTACCTGGTCCAGCACTCGGCGGGCAGCGGCAAGAGCAACTCCATCGCCTGGCTGGCCCACCAGCTCATCGGGCTCGAGCGGGACGGCGCCCCGGTCTTCGACTCGATCGTCGTCGTCACCGACCGGCTCATCCTCGACCGGCAGATCCGCGACACCATCAGGCAGTACGCCCAGGTCGGCGCGACGGTGGGCCACGCGGAGCGTTCCGACAACCTGCGGAAGTTCATCGCGTCCGGCAAGAAGATCATCATCTCTACCGTCCAGAAGTTCCCGCAGATCCTCGACGAGATCGACAACGATCAGCGTAGTCGGCGCTTCGCCATCATCATCGACGAGGCCCACTCCAGCCAGGGCGGCCGCACGTCGGCGTCCATGTCGGCCGCGCTCGGGGCGACCGGCGAGGAGGGCGAGGACGAGACCTTCGAGGACAAGATCAACCGCGTGATGGAGTCGCGCCGGCTGCTCCCCAACGCCAGCTACTTCGCGTTCACCGCCACCCCGAAGAACAAGACGCTGGAGATCTTCGGCGCGCCCGACCCGCAGCCCGACGGCGCCGTGCGGCACCGCGCCTTCCACAGCTACACCATGAAGCAGGCGATACAGGAAGGCTTCATCCTGGACGTGCTGGCCCACTACACGCCGGTGGCCAGCTTCTACCGGCTCGCCAAGACCGGTGGAGGACGACCCGGAGTTCGACGCCAGGAAGGCGCAGAAGAAGCTGCGGCGCTTCGTCGAGGGCCACGACCACGCGATCCGCCTCAAGGCCGAGATCATGGTCGACCACTTCCACGAGCAGGTCGTCGCCAAGAACAAGATCGGCGGTGCGGCGCGGGCGATGGTCGTCACCAACGGCATCGGGCGGGCGATCCAGTACTTCCACGCAATCCGCGAGTACCTGAAGGCGCGCAAGAGCCCGTATGCGGCCATCGTCGCCTTCTCCGGCGAGCCCGAGTACGGCGGCCGGAAGGTGACCGAGGGGTTGCTGAACGGCTTCCCGTCCGGCCAGATCGCCCAGAATATCCAGCAGGATCCGTACCGCTTCCTCGTCTGCGCCGACAAGTTCCAGACCGGCTACGACGAGCCACTGCTGCACACCATGTACGTCGACAAGACGCTGTCCGGCATCAAGGCGGTGCAGACCCTGTCGCGCCTCAACCGGGCGCACCCGAAGAAGCACGACGTCTTCGTGCTCGATTTCCTGAACGACGCCGACACCATCCGCGATGCCTTCGCCGACTTCTACCGCGCCACGATCCTGGCCGGCGAGACCGACCCCGACAAGCTGCACGACCTGCAGGCGGACCTCGACGCCGCCCAGGTCTACTCGCCCGAGCAGGTCGACGACCTCGTCCGCCGCTACCTCGACGGGGCCGAGCGCGACGAGCTCGACTCGATCCTCGACGTCTGCGTGGCGGTCTACGTGCACGAGCTGGACGAGGACGCGCAGGTCGACTTCAAGGGCAAGGCCAAGGCCTTCGTGCGGACGTACGGCTTCCTGTCCTGCGTGCTGCCCTACACGAACGCCGAGTGGGAGAAGCGCTCCATCTTCCTGAACTTCTTGATCTCGAAGCTCCCGGCCCCCGACGACGAAGACCTGTCCAAGGGCATCCTCGACGCCATCGACATGGACAGCTACCGCGTCGAGAAGCGGGCGACGCAGAAGATCCTGCTGCCCGACGAGGACGCCGAGATCGAGCCGGTGCCGACCAGCGGCGGCGGACAGCGCCCCGATCCCGAGCTCGACCGCCTCTCCAACATCCTCCGGGCGTTCAACGACCTGTTCGGCGACATCGCCTGGGAGGACCGCGACCGCGTGGGCGAGCTCATCACCAGGACCATCCCCGCCCGGGTGGCCGCCGACGCCGCCTTCAGGAACGCCCGGCAGAACTCCGACGACGCCAACGCCAGCATCGAGCACGACAGGGTGCTGGCCCGCATCGTGACCGGCATGGTCAAGGACGACGCCGAGCTGTTCAAGCAGTTCATGGACAACGAGGGCTTCAAGCGCTGGATGACCGACCGGGTGTTCGAGTTGGCCTGCGAGCAGGCGGGTGCGCCGTGAGTGGATCCCGATATCCGAGGGATCCGAAGGCCCCCGTGGCCGGGTCCTCTGCCGATGGGATGCGTGCGACCTCTCCTGGTTGCACGGCCCAAGTCCGCTTGGCCCTCTCCGCGCTGGTTTGTTTCGCTGCGCTAACTTCCTTGGACGGGCCTCGGGGACGCTGGCGAGCACCACATCGCCTGGATGGAGCGCAACGTTGACCAAGCCTCCGTTCAGGAACGATCCGGTTCAGCAGCTCGTCGGGGTCGCTGACGCTGATGGACTGCATTGCAGCCGGAGGGGTCAACAGGCCTCATCTTAAAGGACTATCGCACGGGAGAGCAAGTTATGGCGCGTTCAGCAACTGTAGACCCAGAGTTCCGACAGCGCTTTTGGGCCCAAGAACCCCCGCGCCCGAACGACGACCGTGATGAGTATGACCGAGACAGGGCGCGGGTAATACACTCCGCGGCGTTTCGGCGACTTCAAGCCAAGACACAGGTAATGGGTGTTGGGGAAGGCGATTTTCATCGGACCCGTCTCACCCATTCCATTGAGGCGGCGCAGGTCGGCGAGGGACTGCTGAAAACTCTGAAGCGCCGGTACGGCTACGACACTGAGGAGTACAAGTGGTTGCCGTCTAGGGGCCTTCTTACCGGGGCTTGTCTTGCCCACGACTTAGGACATCCGCCGTTCGGTCATGGGGGCGAACAGGCTCTTCACCGGCGCGTTGCTGGGTGCGGGGGGTTTGAGGGAAATGCCCAGACTCTTCGGATTGTAACGCGACTAGAGAAATACCGGTACGGCCAAGGGATTAATCCGACCCGGCGCTTCATCCTGGCACTGCTGAAATATCCGGCCCGGTACTCTACGTTCGAGGCGGAAAAGTACCGTGACAGGCCGCCCAAGTGTTATTTTGATACCGAGGCACCAATCGTAGAGTGGGCGCTTGACGGTGTGTTTGGTGCTGGGGAGACGCACAAGTTTGTGGCCGAAAGAGCGTCAACTGACAGGCCAACTCACCGCACACTTGACTCGTCGATAATGGAGGCTGCTGACGATATTGCGTATGGCGTCCATGACTGGGAGGACATTATGGCGCGGGGAATGGCAACTTCCCGAGATCTCTTGGATGGGCTTCATTCGATATTTGGAACCGGCGATACCACGATTGGCAGTGGGGATATAGTGATATCTCTCTCTGACTTCAAGGATAATCTGTGGCGCGATCACGTTGAGCGAAAGATGCTAATCGGCAAGCTAGTGCACTTTTTCATTACGTCCGCACGGATAAAGTACAGGGAGGGTTTTGAGCATCCATTACTCAGAATGCGGGTAGGTTGGGAGAAACCCGTCGAGGCATTTCTGGAGACGCTGAAGCAGTTGGCATACAAGTTGGTTATTAGAGGGGCCGAGATACAGCAATTGGAGAAGCGGGGGCAGAGGGTCGTTGATCGGCTGTTTGGTGAGTTCATCGGTGCTCCGGACAGGTTGATACCGCGGACGACCTGGGAGTACTATGAGAAGTACTCAGTGAACGACAGTGAAGAAAGGAAAGTATGCGACTATATCGCTGGGATGACGGATCCGTATGCAAACCGAATATATCACCGTCTGTTTACGCCGGGACAGGGATCTAGTCGCGACGAGTTGTAGGTGGGGTTCTTGAGCGCGGGCGAGTGCGATGCTCGTGCAGATCGCGGAGCGCCGACGGAACTTGGGTCGGCAGACGATGACGTCAGACGGCGAACATAAATCTGGCCGTGTCCGAATCCGACGTAATCCGGTCCAAACGGACAGGATTAGTGTGGATGAACAGATGCAGAAGATCATGCTGCTCGACGAGGACGGGGAGATGTAGCCCGTGCCAACCAGCGGCGGCGGACAGCGTCCCGAGCCCGAGCTAGACCGAAGTTTCAGAGCGGATCGCGCAAAAGTCCCTTTGATTGAGTCAGTTACGCTGTTTCATGGGGTGTCGATACTGGCTACACTCGCGGTGTCATCCCCAGTAGCTCGAAGCAGCGCTGCTGCACCGGCGTCGGTTCGGTGTGCAGGGTGAAGGTGCTGTCACCCTCGCCCACCTGCATCGTGTTGGCGGTCAGCGTGCCGAGGTCGGCGAGTAGGGTCCGGAAGCTGTGCACGGGCAGCGCGTCGTCGGTGCGTTTGCGGCCGGCCTTGGCCCGCGCCGCCGGCGAGCGTCGCGCAGGAGCGACCACCGAAGCGCGCTGCCGTTCGGCGGCGGCCGGGTCGTGGTCGTCGAACAGCATCGGGGCCAGGGCGCGGCGCATGTGCCACTCGACGTAGTAGGCCAGCATGCACAGCAGCACGTGGGCGCGCACCCGGTCCTCGCGCCGGTGGTGGAGCGGCCGCACCTGCAGGTCCACCGACTTGAGATAGCGAAACGCCCGCTCCACCTTCGACAGGTCCTTGTAAGCGCGGACGGTCTGGGCCGCGTCGAACTGCTCGGGCTCGACGTTGGACCGGACGATGTAGATTCCGTCGAGCTGCTCTTCGGCCGCGACCTTCTCGGCGTTGCGTTGAAAGGTGAAGGACTCGTCGGTGATGGTGATGAGGAAGTGCTTCGCCATCTTGTGCCGGTTGATGACTTTGCCGACGCGCACGCCGATGGCGGCCTCGCCCCGCAACGGCCGGTTCTTGCGCCGGGTCGCGGCCGCGATGGGCGCGAGGTCCTTCTCGGTCGCGGCCAGCAGCTCTTGCCGCTTGCGCTGCCGTTCGGCGGCGAGCAGGGGATTGCGGCACACGATCAGCCGCTCGCCGGGGGAATTCGTCGCTGGTGACCTCGGCCAGGTCCCGCTCGTCGAACAACGACGGCGTCACCGTGCCGGCGTCGACGAGCTTCCGGATGACGGGTGCGCGCAGGGAAGTGATCCAGCGCAGCCCGTCGACCCCCTCCAGGTCCTCGCGGATCCGCGCCGCGGTCAGCATGCCGCGGTCGCCGACCAGCACGACGTGCTGCAAGCCGAACCGTTCCCGGAGTTTCTCCACCTGGCTTGCCGTCGCGGCTGTATCCGCGCTGCGCCAACGGGCAGCGGGTCCCCTCCACGTAGCTGGAGGTCAAGTCGTAGAGCACCAGGGTGTGTTCCCGCAGGTGCTGTTGCGCGAGTCGTTGCTCGATGGCCGCCTGCCGCTCGACGAGCCAGTCCATCGCGGCGTAGAGCTCATGCTGGTCGACGTCGCCGAGTTCGAGCACCCTGCCCAAGGTGGAGACGGCGGTCTCGGGGGCGAGGGCGCGGGCGGTGGCGAGCTTCGACTGCGCGTCGATGACGCGGGCGACGATGAGGGCGACGACGAGGTCACGGACGCGGCTCGCCTGGCGGGCGATGAGGGTGTGGAGTCCGAGCTGCTTGAGGGTGCCGAGGACGGCGGCGATGTGGCCGTGGGGGAGGCTGCGAAGGCAGGTGAAGGCGTCTTCCGGATTGACGAGATGCTCGCCGTGGAGGACGCGTCGCACCGCCTCGATGGCAGCGTCTGGGAGCTTGGAGAGGTTGGCGAGGGTGCGCTTCTTGACGCGCCCGTCTTGGCGGTAGGACTCCCGGAGGAGGACGGCGGGTGGCGAGGAGCGATTGCGGACGCTCTCGACATACATGGTTACTCATTATACATATATCACCCTATATATCAAGCAAAAACTGGAATTAATGGGTATATTTACATGGCTACAAATGACCTGATAGACCATGCCAATAACCCCAAAACTCCTTTAGTTGCTATAAGTTAGAGAAAATCGAGTGCTGAAACTCCCGATTAGTCGACGAACTGGGCTACCTCCCTTTCGAGGCGCATGCCGCGCACCTGTTCTTCCAGCTCGTCTCAAGGCGCTACGAGCGCGGGAGCATCCTGATCACGTCGAACCGCTCGGTCGGCGAATGGGGCGAGGTGTTCGGCGACGCCGTGGTCGCCACCGCGATCCTCGACCGGCTGCTGCACCACAGCCACGTGTTGACGATTACCGGGGAGAGCTACAGGCTGCGGGAGAAGCGTCGGGCTGGCGCCCTGCGGATCCCGGCGCCGAAGCCTGTCGCGTCGGAGACCCGCTCGGGGGCGTCGTCATGACCACGCGACCGACATCAGGGCGAGCACAGACAGGGACTCACGCTCACGCGCCGGTGCCGCGCCACGCCGCCCTTTCGGCCGGCGTGGCGGTTGTCAAGCTGGCCGCCCGCTGCAACGCGGCACCGCTCGAGCCCGCCGACGCTCGACGTCGTGAACGTCCGGGGGTCGAGCCGCCTGTCACCAACCGGTCCGTTACGTAACGGTGTGGAGTTGTCGTGGCGTTGACGAAGGCGGAGCGGCAGGCGCATTACCGGGAGCGGCGGCAGGCCGGCGAGTCCCGGATCCGCTCCCGGAACGCACTGCAGCTGATCGCGCGGTCGGGGCGCGTAGCTGCGGGACGGACGGCGTGTCAACGTGCTGCGCACGTCCTCCGCGATGCTACGGCCCTGTCGGGTGACACACCGTCCGCCCCGCGGCTCGGATGGCAATTGTGGGCCTTGCGGCCCGGCCTGGACGGGGCGTCCCGGCCGTCCACGGCGCTCACGGAACGCGGTGGATCGCCGGAAGTCGATCTATATACGCCGTTTCTTCGGGGGTCAGTTTTCGATGTCGCCGGGGGGTCAGTATGACCAGCGTCGCGTTATGACAAGCCGCCACGGCGAGGACCGGTGGTGGCCGAGGTTGAGGGCGTGGGGCGCTTTCCATAATCAGAGGCTCGCCAGGAAGGTCAGCAGCGAGTCATCCGCCTTGAAGCGCCGTGTCCGTTGACCGAGTGGATCGAGTTTCGCCAGGGCGCGTTCCTTGAGCTGGAGATCGGCCTCGACGTATTGATGAGTGGTATCGAGCCGCTCGTGGCCGAGCCACAGCGCAATGGTCGCCACGTCGACACCGGCCTGGAGCAGGTGCATGGCGGTGGTGTGGCGAATGACGTGCGGCGATACGCGCTTGGCGACCAAGCTCGGACATCGCTCGTGAGCTCGACGACAGGCCTGATCGAGCAGGTGGGTGACCCCCTGTCGCGTCAATCCGTCGCCGCGGGCGTTGCGGAACGCATAGTCGGGCAAGGCCTCACCCTCTTCGTCGAACCACTGGCGCAGACTGCGGCTGGTCCGAGTCCAGAGGGGGACGGCGCGCTCCTTGCGGCCCTTTCCGAAGAGCTGGACGAGCGGGGCAGCGCCGAAGCGTACGTGGGAGCGCCGCACCGCAATGAGCTCGGAGACCCGCGCTCCAGTGTTGTAGAGAGTCAGCAGGAGGACGTGGTCCCGCCGTCCGCCGCGGGTCGAGCGGTCACAGCCGTCCAGGAGGGCGGTCATTTCCGGCCGCGTCAGATAGTGGACCTGTCGTCGTGGAGCGCGTTTGCGGGGAATCGCCAGGACACGAGACGCCAAGTCGACGCACTCAGGCGAACGCAGGGTTGCGAACCGGACGAAGGAGCGGACAGCGCCCAGACGCGCATTGCGAGACTGAACGCTGTTGCCACGGTCTTCTTCGAGGTAGTCGAGGAACTCCAGGATCACGGGAGCATCGAGGTCGTCGAGCGTGAGCGCCTCGGGCTTCCGCTGCCGGTGCCGCTCGAGAAACGTGAGCAGCAAACGGAAGGCATCACGATAGGCGTTGACGGTCTGCGGGCTGACCGCCTTCTCCTGCGGGAGATGGTTGGCGAAGAACGCACGGAGCAACGGGCCGAGCGGGACATGAACGGTCATGGCGCCACCTCCCCGTCGACGAACGCCTCGAAGCGTACGGCCGCCGGTTCAAGCACGGGCGAGGTGGCCGTCAGATACCAGTAGGTATGTCTCGGGTGCACGTGGCCGAGGTAGACGGCGAGTGCGGGAAGCTGGTCGCGGACGGCGATGCCCTGCTGCGTCCACGCGGCCAGCCGGTGGACGGCGAAGCTGTGGCGCAGGTGATGAAGGCTGACCCCGCGGGTGCCGACCGGCCCACGCAGCCCGAGCCGGCGGGCCAACTGCGCGAAGGTTCTCGCGAGGACGTCGTGGTTGAGTCGGGTGCCGCGTTCGGAGACGAAGAAGGCGTTGCACAGGCCGTCATAGCCGAGAACCCGGCGTTGCTGGGCGTAGGTTTGCAGCGCGGCGGCCGTCGTGGGATGGAGCGGCACCAGGCGCGACTTCCGGAACTTGGTCCTGTGAATCTGCAGGCACGGGAGGGCGCCGACGAGATCGACATGATCGATGTCAAGGTGAATCGCCTCGCCGGCTCGGAGTCCGCAGCTCGCCAGCAAGCCGATCACCGTGGAAACGGTGCGAGGACGTAGCCCGTCGCGCGGTGCGAGACCGCGAGCGGCGTCCATCAGGGCGGCGATCTCGTTGGGTGCGAGGATGCGAGGGGTGGAGCGTTTCCTGGTACTCAGCAACCCGGTACCGGGCACGTCGACGTCAGGTTCGGCCGCGCGGACCATGGTGAGGAACCCGCGCACGATGCTCAACCGATGTGCGTGCTGGCCAGTGCTCGCGGTGGCCCACTCGACGGCGACCTGAGCGACCTGGGCGTCCTGACCGCAGCGTTCGAGATGGTCCACGAAGTCCTGCAGGAGATGCGCTTCCGGTCGCATCGAGAAGCCGATGGCGCGCCGCAACGCGACGTAGGTCTGCAAGTGCTGGCGCCAAGCCTCGCCGGTCATCGAACACCTCCGGGCCACGGCAGGGCGACCGTAGCGAGGGTCTCTCGGTCCAGCTTGGCGTAGATGGTGGTGGTCTCCAGACGGGCGTGGCCCAGCAGGTCCGCCACGGTCTTCATTGGGACGCTCCGGCGGACCATCTGGGACGCGAACGTGTGTCGGAACACGTGCGCGCCGGGCCGCGGAACGATGACCTGAGCTCGCCGCAACGCTCGTTTGGCGAGCTGGCTTACGAGCGTCCCGCTGAGTTGCCTATACGGCGCACGCGCGGTTACGAAGATCGCATCCGGCGGACTGGTCGGGGGTCGCGAACGCAGCGTGGAGACCAAGGCCGCCCCAACGTCGGCGGGCAGCGGCAGTCGCCGCTGCCGTCCCCCTTTGCCGGCCACGCAGACAGAGCCGTTGTGCCAGTCGATGTCCTTCACCGTGAGGGCTGCGACCTCGCCTGCCCGCAGACCGAGCCTGGTCAGCAGCAGCAGGGCGGCGCGGTCACGATGGCCGCTGGCACGCGTCTCATCTACCGCGGCCAGCACCCGCTGCACGTCGTTGGCCGACAGGTCGCGAGGCAACGTGGCGTGCTTCCACTCGCGCACCGGCGGCACGGCACCCACGATGCCGGCGGGAACGACGCCACGGGCGGCGAGGAACCGAAGAAACGCCCGGGTGGCGGTGACTGGTGCCCGACATGCCGATGGACTGAGCTGGCCCGCCCGGGTCTGCACAAACGCTGCAACCGTCGGCACGGTGAGCCGGGACCAGTCAGGCGTCGGCGTTCCAGCGCACTCGGTAAGGAAGGCTGCCGCGTAGCGCCCGTAGATGCGCCGGGTTCCGACGACCAGCCCGTGCGCGTGCACCAGGTGGTCGTCGAAGTGCTGCAGCCACTGGTCGGTCTCGGATGCAGCGCTCACCGGACCGCGGCGCGCCGCTACACCCTGGGTCCAGAGATATCCGGCCAATAGATGGACGCCAGCAGCCAACTCCGAAGCCCGGCCGTTTCGACGCTCCGGCGCCCGCCGCCGCGGCAGCCCGTTGACGAAGCGGGCGACCAGCGGCTCATCGATGTCAGCGGCTGCGATCCGCTGGCGCTCGAGCCACCCGCTGAAGATCGCCGCGGCGCGGACGTGACCTCGAATGACGCAGGTTGCGTACCCGCGGCTCGTGAGGACGTCGACGAAGTCGTCGAGCCATTGGCCCAGCGGCCCCGACCGGATCTGCTTGCAGATGTGTGGGCGAACCGAGAGCGCTTCAAGCATGGTCTCCTCCTCGGTCCCCGGTGCTGGGGGACTCACAGAAGACCATACGTACTATGTAAAGCTCGCCGTGAGGTGGACGCCTGCCACGCCAGGGATAGCGGCACTTCGCCGACGGTCACTTGTCATAATCCAGTGGTTGCCATACTGACCCGTATGTCCAGTTGGTCATACGGGTCAGTTTTGAGTGTCGCTTGACAATACGCATCGACGACGGTGGAGTGGCCAACGGGCTTCCGGCCATCCTGGTCGACGGCCGCGAATCGGGACGGCTCGTCGCGACGCCGACCGGCTTCAAAGCCAGGATGGCACGCTGGCGGGCGTACAACGACGAAGAGTTCAGGAACATGACGAACGCGCGGGCGTTCTTCGAGCGCGAGTTCGCCGACGTTGAAACCAGTGAGCCCGCGCCGGAGCGCGAGCGCACGGAGATCGCCCTCACGGCCGGTGACGGGGTGGATTCGGGCCCCTGGGCGTGGGTCCTCACAGCCGACGGCCGAGAGATCGGACGGCTCGTCCCGTACGGCCCGAACGGCGCCCTGAAGGCGCGGATGAGCTTGTGGAAGGCGTATGACGGGACGACATTCGCCGACGCCGACGCCGCGCGCATGTACTTCGACACCGAGTTCAACGGCACACCGCAGGAGGCGGCGACGGCATGACGATTACCATCACCGACTACGAGGACGGAGTGTTCGCCATTCACCAGGTGGACCAGCAGACGGCTGCCTACCTGGGACGCCTGCTCGAGCCCCACTCGTTCCCGGCCCCGGTCCCCGAGACCCAGCCGGAGGACGCCGACGCGCAGGAGGTTCTCGACGACATCCTGACGGCCTGCCGCAACGAGATCAACGATCCCCGCCACGGCGCGACAACGCCCTACGAGGATCCCGAGAAGCGGCCCGGCTGGGCCAGCCCACGGCCGACCACCTAGAAAGCGCGGTTCGTCGAATGGCGGTTCGGTCGGCGGGCGTCGTCGGGGCTCATCCTCTTCGATTTCGCCCACCGTACCATTGTTGGACGAGAGCGGTGGCGCCGGCCAGTAGCGAGCGGCCGCCGCGGTAGGTAGGATCGCGGTCGGGTTAGCCGCTGTGGGTGACGACTGACGACTGTGAAGGCACGTAGGGCCGAGGGAGAGCCGTAGCCAGGGAGTGGATGACTCGAAGACGGCTGCTGGAGGCGCTCGGGCGGCTCAACATCTGGCATCAGGGCGACAGGCGCGCGCCGTACAAGCCGCTGCTTCTGTTGCTGGTGCTGGGTCGGGTGCGGCGGGGCGAACGGCGTCTCGCCTCGTACGAACGGGACGTGCACCAGCGGCTGGCGAAGCTGCTCAGAGACTTCGGGCCGCCGGTCAAGGGCGGCGTCGCACCCGATCGTCCCTTCTGGCACCTGCAGTCCGAACGGCTGGAGCCTGGCGAAGGCGCCGCGGGCAGTGCACTCTGGCAGGTCACCTTCGACGACGAGCGTTTCTCACCCGCGTTGTCGGAGAAGCCGCGAGCGGCTGCGCTGAAGCGTCACGGCGCGATGGGCGGGCTGGCGGAGCCGCTGTACCGGCGGCTGCGCCGGGACCCGGCGCTGGTCGAGGCGGCGGCGGAGTTGCTGCTGGACGGGCATTTTCCGGAATCGATGCACGACGCCATCCGGGAGCGGGTGGGACTGCGGCGGGAGACGGCGGGCGGCGCGTCGTTGGTGCGGGAGGAGCGGGAGGGCGACGATGCGGCACTCCCGCGTCGGCCGCGCGATCCCGATTTCCGCGACGCGGTGCTGCGGGCCTACGAGCGGCGCTGCGCGGTGTGCGATTTCGATCTGCGCATCGCCGACGACCTGTTCGGCCTGGAAGCGGCGCACATCAAGTGGCATGCGGCGGGCGGGCCGGACCTGGTGCCGAACGGTCTTGCTCTCTGCACCCTTCACCACAAGGCGCTCGACCGGGGCGTCATCGGTCTGGAGTCCCGATCCCGCGAGTACCGCCTGCTCGTGTCCAACGAGTTGACGGGGCGGAGTGCGGCTTTCAGCGACGTGTTCGGCCTGCGCGGGCGGCCGCTCCGTCCACCGCAGGAAGAGGCGCTTCAGCCCGATCCGCGCTTCGTCGACTGGCATCGCCGCCAAGTGTTTCGCGGCGAGCCTCGAAGCCGGCCCCGAGCTTGACGATGCGGTGTCCACGCACGGTCACGCCATGGGCGGTAAGGGCGGCGAGCCATCCGTCGCGGGTACCGATGGTCGTGGTGGCGTCGAGCAAGCCGAGGCGCTCCTCGCGGGCGGTGAGGCGGGCGAAGGTGGCGCGCCGGGGATGGTCGTCGGCCACGAAGCGCTCCTTGCGGTGGAGCACCGGGGGATTGGCGGAACGCGTGTAGTCGCGGAAGTGCAGCCGGAGGCCCTTGACGTCGGCGACGATGCTGCTCTGCAGGGCGGGGTGGGCCACGCGTTCGAACGACTCGTAGACGAGGTACGACACGCGGGGCCGGCGGCGGGAGAGCTTGACGAGGGTCAGCCCGTCGACGGCGCCGGCGAGCTGGCGGGCGCAGCCTTCGTAGACCCGCAGCAGCGGGGGAAGCTGGGCGACGGCGGTGTGGTGGACGTAGAGGGCGTCGGGCAGCAGCTTGCCGACCGGCGCCCGGCGGCACGCCCGGTCCACCGCGTCCTGGTCGCCGGCCGAGAACAGCAGCGCGTCGGCGGCGGCGCAGCCGGACTTGTAGGACCCGAAGAAGGCGCGGATGTCGAGCCGAAGCGCCTCGGGGAGGGCGCCGAGGCGGGGGCGCCTGGGGAACGCGGCGAGGGCGAGGTACACGAGCAGATCGTCGTGCCCGTGGGCTCGGAGCGCGTCCCAGCGTTCGGTGCCGGTGGCCCGACGGAGCAGGGAGAACGCTCGGGCGATGCTGCCGAAGGCGTAGTCGAGCTGCGGGGCGGTCGGGAGCTCTTCGGAGGTGGGCAGGCGCCCGCGCGCGGTGAAGAACGCGACGAGGGGGTCGAGCAGGTCCGCGTGGTCGGCCACGAACTCCCGGCATTCCTCGATGCCGGGGGCGCGGCGGCGGCGCGAGACGCGGCTGACGGCGAACGACTGCTCCTCGGCCTCGTCGCGGAACACGTAGAAGATGCCGGGCGCGGCGGCGACGGGGCGCCGGCCGAGGACCCGTTCGATCCACGTGCGGAGCTCCTCCTGCGTGAAGAACTTCTGGAAGGTGCGCCTGCCCGTGACGATGCCGTCGCCCTGGAAGTCGACGGCGGCGTCGGTCGCCTCCCAGTCGAGACGGGCGGACACGATGAGAACGTGCCGGGTGAGCTCCCACGCGGCAGCCAGGACAACGGCGCGCTCGTCGGGGTCTTCGACGACGTTGACGACGTAGCCGAGGTTCACGACGTCGGCCGGGGTCCGCTCCTCGTCGGGGAAGAAGGCGGGGTCCGAGCCCGAGACCGGGACTCCCAGGCGGTGCAGCCGCAGCAGGTCGCCGCCCCGACCGCAGCCATAGTCGAAGAATGTCCGGTCCTTTCGGATGACGTCGTCCTGAAGGGCGAGCGCGGCCGGCCGCGACAGCGAGGTCCGGCGAATGGCGGTTCGGTCCGACCGCGTGGCGCTCATGGGGGCGTTCCCGTCGACTCACTCCAACCGCTTCTGCAGGCAGGCGAAGAAGCGGTCCATCATCATCTTCGAGACGCTGCCGAGCAGGCGCTGGCCGACGCGGGCGATGGTGCCGCCCACCTGCACCGTGCCCTCGACGGTCACCTCGGTCGTGCCCCCGGCGTCGCGCAGGGCGATGGCGGCGCCGCCGTTGACGAAGCCGGGCTTGCCGCGGCCCTCGACGGCGAGGCGGTAGGCGTTCGGGGGGTCGAGGTCCTGCATCTCGACGGTGCCCTCGTAGCGGCCGGTGACGGCGGCGATGCCCATGGTGAGGACGGCGCGGTACTTGTTCTCGCCGGCCGGCTCGAGCGACTCGAGGCCGGGCAGGCAGGCGCCGACGGCGTCGACGTCGACGAGGAGGTCCCAGACGGCCTGGCGGGGCGCGTTGAAGGTGTAGGTGGCGTTGATGTTCATGGCGCTTCGGTGGCTGTGGCCGACGAGGCCTGTGCCGGCCCCGTGGGCCGACGGCCGGACCCCGGCGGCGCGAGCTGGCGGCGGGCGGGGCGGCGGTCGACCAGCCGGTTCAGGTGCGCCGCCAGCGACTCGAGGCTGGCGAGATTGTGCACCGGGAGGAAGTCGTCGATCCAGGGCAGGGCGGCCTGCATGCCGCGGGTCAGGGGGCGGTAGCGGGGGGAGCCGAGCAGCGGGTTCAGCCAGACGAGGCGGTGGCAGCTTCGCTGCAGCCGCGCCATCTCGCGGCCCAGGCGCTCGGGCTCGCCGCGGTCCCAGCCGTCCGAGATGAGGAGCACGATGGGGGCGTGGCCCATCACCCGGCGGGCCCAGTCGAGGTTGAACCGGCCCAGGGCCTCGCCGATGCGGGTCCCGCCGGACCAGTCCGGGACGTGGCGGGGCAGGGTCGGCACCACGTCGTCCACCCCGCGCCGGGCGAGGCGCTTCGTCACCCGGGTCAGGGTCGTCGAGAAGAGGAACGTCTCGGTTTGGTCGAAGCCCCGGGCCAGGGTATGGACGAAGTGCAGGAGCATGCGGCTGTAGCGCTCCATCGAGCCGCTGACGTCGCAGAGCAGCACGAGGGGGCGCGTGCGGGTGCGGCGGGTGCGGCGGGGCAGGAGGACCAGCTCTCCGCCGAAGCGCAGGTTGTGGCGGACGGCGCGGCGGACGTCGATGGTGGGCCCCGCTCCGGGCCGCCACCGGCGGGTGGTCCGGGTGGCGGGCGCCCACTCCAGGGCCGACATGAGGGCGCGGGCGTCCGCGACCTCGGTGTCGGTGAAGGTGGCGAAGTCCTTGGTCCGCGAGACCTGGCGCGCGCTGTAGGTCATCGCCGCGACCTGCTCGAGCCGCATCAGTGCGTCCTCGCCCGCGTCCGGGGCGCCGGCCGCCGGCGCGTCGGGGGGAATGTCGGCCTCGGGAGGCGCGAAGCGGCGGCGCTCGCCCATCGCCCGCAGGTCGCGGGCGGTGCGCTCGCCCCGCGGGGGGCGCCAGAACAGGCGGAACGCCTCGTCGAAGACGGGCAGGTCCTGGGCGCGGCGGACGAGCAGGGTCTGCAGCGTGTGGTAGAAGTCGGCCCGCCGGCCGACGTCGACGTGGCCGAGCGCCTCCGCCACGTCGAGCATGCCGCCCGCCTGCACGTCGAGGCCGAGCGCGTGCAGCAGGCGGCCGAAGCGGAGGAGGTTGCCGAACAGGTGGCCGGCGGCGCGCGGGTCGTCGGGGGCCAGCTCGGGCGGTCGGCCGGTCTGGGGAGCGCCCGCGCCGCGGTCCGCGCCGTCGCCGGTCATGCCCCCCCGGCCGCGCCGGCCGGCAGGAGGCTGCGCTCGAACAGCGCCTGCGCCCGTTCGCCGCGCATCGCCTCCAGGTCCTCCTGGGTCTTCAGCACGAGGCCCAGGGTCTCGTCGATGGTCGCGCCGTCGAGCTCGCGCCGGTCGAGGGCGACGAGGGCGGCGATCCAGTCCAGGGTCTCGGAGACGCCCGAGACCTTGTAGAGCTCGGCCGTGCGCAGCTCCTGCACGAAGCGGGTCACCTGCTCGGCGAGGCGGGCCGGCGCCTCGGGCACCTTCCCGGTGACGATGCGGTACTCCTTCTCGAAGTCCGGGTAGTCGATCCACCAGTAGAGGCAGCGGCGCTTCAGGGCGTTGTGCAGCTCGCGGGTCCGGTTCGAGGTGATGACGACGACGGGCGGCGTCGCCGCGCGCACCGTGCCCAGCTCGGGAATCGTCACCTGGAAGTCGGAGAGCAGCTCGAGCAGGTAACCCTCGAACTCCTCGTCGGCGCGGTCGAGCTCGTCGATGAGCAGCACCGGGGCCCGCGCGCCGGTCGTCTCGAGGGCGCGCAGCAGGGGGCGCTTGATGAGGAAGTCGGGGCCGAAGAGGTCCCGGGCCACCGCCGCGCGGTCGACCGGCCCCGCCGCCTCGCGCAGCCGGATCTCGAGGAGCTGGCGCGCGTAGTTCCACTCGTAGACGGCGTGGGTGACGTCGAGCCCCTCGTAGCACTGCAGCCGGATGAGCTCGGCCCCGAGGCCGGTGGCGAGGACCTTCGCGACCTCGGTCTTGCCGACCCCCGCCTCGCCCTCGAGGAGCAGGGGGCGGCCGAGGCGCAGGGCGAGGTAGATGGACGTCGCGAGCCCGCGGTCCGCGACGTAGGCCTCGCGGGACAGCAGCGCCTGCAGCTCGTCGATGGACGCGGGCAGGGCGGGTGCCGTGGTGTCGGTCATCGTGGCGGACTGTGGGCTGTTGGTGTCTCGATCGGGGAGCGGCAAGGAGGCGGCAAGCGTCACCTGATGGCTCCGCTTGCCGCCCAACCGACCCGTGGGGAGGCGCGTCGCTCCCCGGCGCGGATTACGACCAGGGCCACCACGAGCCGCCGGAGCCGGAGCCCGACCCCTCGGACGAGGAGGTGGACGAGGACCGGGGCGAAGCCGGGCTGAGCGCCGCCGTGAGGGCGCGCTTCACGCAGACCGGGGCCATGGCCCGCCGGTACTCGGCCGACGCGTAGATGTCGCCGATGAGATCGTCGCCGAGGTCGTTCGAGACCGCGGCGGCGGCGGCGGCGACGGCCTCGGCCGTCGGCGTCTGGCCCGACAGCGCCCGCTCGACCGCGCCGGCGCGCACCGCGGCCGGGACGAGGCCGCCCAGGGCCACCGCCACGCTGCCGACGGCGTCGCCCTGCCGCTCGACGGCGGCCGCCACCCCGATCACCGCGTAGCGCGACGCGGGGTGCGAGAACTTCTCGTAGGCCTGTCCCTGTCCGCCCGGCCGCGCCGGCACGTCGATGGCGGTCACCACGTCGTGCTCGCCGAGGGCGGTCGCCATCATGCCCTGGAAGAAGTCGCCGGCCGCGATGCTGCGCTCGCCGTCGTTGCCGGCCACCGTGAGCGACGCCCCGAGGGCCACGAGCACCGTCGGCAGGTCCGACGCGGGGTCGGCGTGGGCCACGTTGCCGCCGATGGTCCCGCGGTTGCGGACGGCGGGGTCGCCGATGACCCCGGCCGCGGCGGCCAGGGCCGGGGCGTGCTGCGCCACGTCGGCCGACGCCGCGATCTCGGCGTGGGTGGTCAGGGCGCCGATGCGCACCCGGCCGTCGGCGGCGGCGATGCCTTTCAGCTCGGCGACGCGGCCGATGTCGATGAGGGCCGTCGGCGAGGCCAGCCGGAGCTTCAGCAGGGGAATCAGGCTGTGCCCGCCGGCCAGCAGCTTGGCGCCGGGGTGGGCGCGCAGCAGCCGGCCGATCTCGGCCACCGAGTCCGCGCGGTAGTATGCGAAGTCTGGTGCGTACATCGCCCTATCCTTTCGCCTGCCTGGCGTCCTGAATGGCCTGCCACACCCGCTCCGGCGTCAGCGGCATCCGGACCGACGTGACCCCCAGCGGCCGGAGGGCGTCCATCACCGCGTTGTAGACGGCGGCGGTCGACGCGATGGTGCCCGCCTCGCCGATGCCCTTCACCCCGAGGGGATGGTGCGGCGACGGGGTCACCGTCGACAGCACCTCGATCTCGGGGAGCAGATCGGCGCGGGGCAGCGCGTAGTCGAGCATGCTGCCGGTCACGAGCTGGCCGCCCTCGTCGTAGACGGCCTCCTCCCACAGCGCCTGGCCCACGCCCTGCACGACCCCGCCGTGCACCTGCCCCTCGACGATCACCGGGTTGATCTGCGGGCCGCAGTCGTCGAGCGCGACGTAGCGCTTCAGGGCGACGGCGCCGGTCTCGGCGTCGACCTCGACCACCGCGAGGTGGGCGCCGAAGGGGAACGTGAAGTTGGGCGGGTCGTAGAACGTCGAGGCCTCGAGCCCCGCCTCGACCCCCTCGGGCATGTTCCACGCCACGTTGGCCATCAGGGCGATGTCGCCGATGGTCTTGCTCTGGTCGGGCGCCCCCTTGACGAAGAACTTGCCGTCCTCGTATTCCATGTCCTCGACCGCGGCCTCGAGCAGGTGCGCGGCGATGACCTTGGCCTTGTCGCGGATCTTGCGCGCGGTCAGGGCCAGCGCCGCCCCGCCGACGGCGGTGGTGCGGCTGCCGTAGGTGCCCCAGCCCATCGGCGTGTTGTCGGTGTCGCCGTGGAAGACCTTGACGTCCTGGGGGTCGACCCCCAGCTCGCTGCCCACGATCTGGGCGAAGGTCGTCTCCTCGCCCTGGCCGTGCGGCGAGGCCCCGATGAACACGTGCACCTTGCCGCTGGGGTGGAAGCGGACGATGGCGCTCTCCCAGAGGCCTCCCTGGAACCCGATGGCGCCGGCCACCTGCGACGGGCCGAGGCCGCAGATCTCCACGTAGGTGGCGAGGCCGAGTCCCGTGTAGGTGCCGTTGGCCGGGCCCGCCTTCTGCTTCGCGCGGAGCCCCGCGTAGTCGGCGTGGGCCATCACCTTGTCGAGGGCGCCGGGATAGTCGCCGCTGTCGTAGTTCAGGGTGGTGACGACCTCGTGGCCGTCGTCGAACTTCGGGATGAGGTTCTTCTTGCGGACGTCGGCGGGGTCCATGTCGAGCTTCGCGGCCAGCACGTCCATCATGCGCTCGAGCATGAACGTGGCCTCGGGCCGCCCCGCCCCGCGGTACGCCTCGACCGGCACGCCGTTCGTATAGACGCCGTAGACGTCCTCGTGCACCGCCGGCAGCGTGTACACGCCCGAGAGCATCAGCCCGTGCAGGATGGTGGGGATGCCCGGCGCCGCCGTCGACAGGTACGCGCCCATGCCCGCGTGCACGGTGCAGCGCAGGCCGAGGAGGGTGCCGTCGTTCTTCGCGGCCAGCTCCACGTGCTGGACGTGGTCGCGGCCGTGGGTGGTCGACTGGTAGTTCTCGCTGCGGGTCTCCGTCCACTTGACGGGGCGCCCGAGCTTCCGGCTGCAGAACATCGTGAGGAAGTCGGCGGGGTAGGCCGCGATCTTGCTGCCGAAGCCGCCGCCCACCTCGGGCGCGATGACCCGTATCTTGTCCTCGGAGATCCCCAGCACCAGCGACGTGAGGAACCGCACGATGTGCGGGTTCTGGGTGGTGTTCCACACCGTCAGCTCGCCCGTCGCGCCGACGTAGCTGGCGAGGGCCGCCCGGGGCTCCATCGCGTTGGGGATGAGCCGCTGCTGGATGATGCGGTCCTTCACCACCACGTCGGCCCCGGCGAACGCCGCGTCAACGTCGCCGCCCGCCACCTTCCAGTGGAACGCCTGGTTGCCTTCGATCTCGTCGTGCAGCTTCGGCGCGCCCTCGGCCGTTGCCGCCTCGGGGTCGGTCACCGCCGGCAGCGGCTCGTAGTCGACGTCGATGAGCTCGAGGGCGTCCTCGGCCTGATAGCGGCTCTCGGCCACCACCACCGCCACGATGTCGCCGACGAAGCGCACCACGTCCTTGGCGAGGCAGTGGTAGCTGGCGATCTTCAGGTCCGAGTCGGGCAGCAGCCAGGCGCACGGGGCGGGCTGCAGTCCGCCCTCGGTGTCGGCATGGGTGTACGCCGCGATCACGCCGGGGGCGGCCGCCGCCTTGCTCGTGTCGATCGAGGTGACGCGCGCGTGGGCGTGGGGGCTCCGCAGCATCGCTGCGTGCACCATGCGAGGCAGCGTCAGGTCGTCGGTGTAGGTGGCGCTGCCGGTGATGAGGCGCGGGTCTTCCCGCCGGCGGATGCCTGAACCGAAGATGCGTGTGCTCATGGCTGACCTGCCGTGGTTCCGGCGGCCTGGCGGACCGCCCGCACGATGTTCTGATAGCCGGTGCACCGGCACATGTTGCCCTCGAGGCCGTGGCGTATCTCGGCGTCGCTCGGGTCGGGCGTGACCCGCAGCAGCTCGTGCGACGCCATGATCATGCCCGGCGTGCAGAAGCCGCACTGCAGCCCGTGCTTCTCCCAGAACGCGTCCTGCAGCGGATGCAGGGTGTCGCCGTCGGCGAGCCCCTCGATGGTCGTCACCTCGGCGCCGTCGGCCTGGACCGCGAGGGCCGTGCACGACTTCAGCGAGGTGCCGTCCATCAGCACCGTGCATGCCCCGCACTGGCTGGTGTCGCAGCCGACCTTGGTGCCCGTCGACCCGATGACTTCGCGCAGGAAGTGCACCAGGAGCAGCCTCGGCTCGACCTCGCGGTCGTACCGCTGTCCGTTGACGGTGATCGAGACGGGGACAGTCAACCCGCACCTCCCTGGCGTCGGAGACGCCCGCTGGTCTTGGATGTGACGGAATTATAGCGCCGTTTCGGACGTACCACGCCGACGCTGGTGGAACCTGCTCCCGACGCCGCCGCGTCGTCGGGGCTCCCCGTCGCCCGCCGGCGCCGGGGTCAGAACGGCACGCCGGCCCCCACGTAGAAGACCCGGCGCCACCGGGGGGCTTCGGCGGCGGCGCCGGGCGGGGCGTCCGGGTCGGGGACCGCGGCCAGCCCGAAGCGAAGCCGCAATGGGGCCTGGTGGAAGAAGGCGACCACGTCCGTCGTCAGCTCGACGCCGAACGAGGTCAGCGGGCGCCGTTCCGACGGCGCCGCCGGGGCGAAGGCCGCGCCGGCGCCCCACGCGTCGCCGGCGTCGACGTAGGCCGAGGCGAACAGGCGGTCGAGGTGCAGGCCCCAGGTGCCGGCGCCCCGGTTGACCAGCGCCAGCGGCGCGCGGAGCTCGACCGATGCGGACCACGCGCGGCGTCCCGCCCGGGCCGCGATGTCGTGGCCCCGGACCGGGAACCGGCCGAGGTCGCCGCCCGCCGAGAAGTACCCGGTGTGGGTCGCCGGCCCTTGCGCCGCGCCCCCGCTGGCGCGGACCGCGAGCACCGGGGCCGCGAACCTGGGCCCCGGCAGCGGCAGGTAGGCCCGGAACCGGTCGACGAGGTCGTCGGCCGAGCGATCCGCGTCGGTCGCGCCCGCGAGCCCCGCCGGCACGTCGAGGTCGCGGCGGGTCCGGGCCCGCAGGTGAATCGCGGCGCCGCGCGCGTTTCCCAGTTGGAACGCGTGGGACCGCGCGGACGAGGCGTCCAGCGCGACGGCGAGCTCGCTCGAGGTCGCGCCCGGCCGCGCGAGCCGGTAGCCGCCGCTCGCCTGCAGGTCGGCGTCGAGCACCTCGCGGTCGCTCCGCACCAGCCCGGCCGAGAACGTCAACCCGACGAACGTCCGGTAGCCGCGGCGCTGGATGCGCACCGAAGTCGCCACGCGCCGCCGCCGGTCGAGGACGAAGAACGTCTCAGGCTCTCCCTCCATCCCCGCCGCGTCGCCCACCCGGACGCCGTCGTGCCCCCAGCCCTGTGACGCCGCGAAACCGATGGTGGGGTTCCCCAGTCCCCGGTACTCGTACGAGACGTCTCCCGCGCGCCTGCCCGACCTGAAGAAGCTGGCCCCGCCGGCGTAGGCGTGCCTGCCCACCACGTCGAACATCGCGGTCCGGCCGCCGAACGCGTAGCCGAGAAGCTCGGTGCGCGGCGACTCGACGTCCCCGACGGTCGTCTTCGCGACCGCCACCGGCGGGCGCACGTCGGGGAGCCAGTACGTGGGCCACAGGGTCGAGACCGGCGAGTAGCCCCGCACGGCGTCGTCGGCGCGGCCCGGCCCGCGTTCGTCGCCGGCGTCGTCGGCCCGCGCCGCGCGGCCCCCGTTCGGCGACGCGATCGCCTCGTCCCCGGATGCCGGTGCGTCGTCGGCGGGGGCGCCCGCCAGGCCAAGGTGGGCGTCGTCGTCGTCAAAGCGTGCGGCGGGCTCGGGCGCGGGCGGGGCGCGATCGGGCGCGAACGGGACGCGCTCGATCTCCCAGCCGTCGACGTGGTAGCCCGAGAAGTAGAGCCATTCGCCGGCGGGGTCGACCCGCGGGAACGCCGCTCCCGTCCGCACGTTGGTCAGGAGGCGCGGCGGCCCGGCGGCGCCGGTGCGGGGGTCGATCCCGGCCGCGAGGACGTTGGGGATGCCGGTGCGGTCGGACGACCAGACGAGGTACCGTCCGTCCGCGCTCCACGCCGGGGCCATGTCGAGGGCCCGGTCGCGGGTCACCGCGTGGACCAGCCGCCCGTCCGCGTCGAGGACGACGACGTCGTGCCGGCCCTCGGCCCAGCGGCTCGCCGCGATCCAGCGGCCGTCGGGAGACACCGCGGGCCAGGCCCAGTACGTGTCCGCGGCCGGGGCGGCGATCTGCTCCAGTGCGCCGTTCCCGAGGTCGACCCGCACCAGGCCGTTGGTCCCCCCGCCGTCCATCACCGCGACGGCCCGGCCGCCGCCGGGTCCGGCCGACGGCGACGCGACCCGGGCGCCCTGGGTGACGCGCCGCACCGACCCCTCGGGGGTCAGGACGTAGAGGTCGCTGTAGTGCCGGTAGCGATCCGTGAACTCGCGCTGCGAGAACACGATCCCGCCGTCCGGCAGGAAGTCGAACCGCGTGAGGTGGTTCGTGCGCGCCAGCGTCGACGCGTCCCCCCCGGCGGGCGGCATGGCCACGAGCCTCGGGTCGGACCGTCCGTCCGATCGGACGTAGACCAGCCGGTCGCCGTCGGGCGAGACCGCGGGATGGAGCGCCTGGCGGGCGCCGCCGGTCAGCGTCTCCGGCTCGGTGACGGGACCGAGCGCGGCGAGCTCGTCGTCCAGCCGTTCGACCCCGGCGCGCATCTCTTCGCGCCACGTGTCCCACTCGTCCGTCAGCGAGACGTCGTCGAGGACGCGCCCGGGCAGCCTCCCGTTGCTCGCGACCTCCTCGACGAACCGGGGCATGGCGTCGCGCCCGTGCCTGTCGAGCAGGTGCTCGAAGAACAGCGACCCGTAAATGTAGCGGCGTCCGCCGCCGGGCCACTGGGGAGAGTAGCCCCCGGCCGTGCCGAGGGACTCGAACCGCCCCTCGAGCGCCGCCGTCCGCAGCACCATCTCGTGGAAGGTGCCGTGCACCCGGCCGCCCCGGGTCAGGGCCGACTCGTACCAGGTGGCGAGCCCCTCGATCACCCACCCCGGGACGTTCGTGCCGGGGAAGGCGAAGATGGACCCGGGCCACGGCAGGCGGCCGAAGAGGGTGCGGAAGATCCGGCCGAACCACCCGGTGTAGTCGAGGTGGAAGACGTGGGCGAGCTCGTGGACGACGAGCTGCGCCAGCCAGTCGTCGAAGTAGCCCAGCGCGAGGTGGTCGGGCGGTGGGCGCGCGTAGAGCACGATGCGGTTCGAGGGCGATACGCGGGCATAGCCGTTCGAGACGTCGACGTGGTCGGTCAGGACGATGTCGATGGTCCCTCCCGGCCCCGCGCGGAACCCCGCCGACAGGGCCTCGTGCGCCCGCTCCGCCACGTCCGCGGTCCTCGCCCCCAGCTCCGCGAGGTGCTCGGGGAAGGTGATGCGGAAGTGCTCGGTCTCGAGGGTCCGCCACGCCTCGTCCGGGGGCACCTGGGCCCCGGACGACCCCGGCCCCGCCGCCGCGCCCAGGCCCACCGCCGCCGCCAGCAGGAGGGGACGGGCTCGCGCGAGGCGGGGCATGGCGGCTCGATTCCGCGTCCGACCGGGCCGCCTACCCGGGCGGCTCCTCGAACCGTGCGGCGAGGGCCCGGGTTTCGTCCACGCCGATGAGCTCGTTGAAGCTGTCGAAAGCCATGAGCAGGTCGTCGGCGCCGCGGGTGGCGCCGGTGTCGCGCAGGTGCCGGTAGACGGCGGTGAGGGCCTGCGCCGAGGCGTAGAGTCCCGCGACCGGGTACAGGATCAGGTCGAATCCCAGCGCGGCCAGCTCCGATCGGCCGAGCACCGGCGTCCGCCCCTGCTCGACCATGTTGGCGACGGTGGGCCGGGGCGCCCGCCGGCCGATCGCCCGCAGCTCGTCGAGCGACCGCGGGGCCTCGACGAAGGTGGCGTCGGCACCGGCCTCGCGCGCCGCCTCGACTCGCGCGAGCGCCTCGTCCAGCCCCGCCGCGGCCAGCGCGTCGGTGCGCGCGACGATGAAGAAGTCGCGGCCGGCGCGGGTGTCGACCGCGGCCCGGATCTTCTGGAGATAGCTCTCCCGGTCGACGACCTGCTTGCCCTGCATGTGCCCGCACCGCTTCGGCCACACCTGGTCCTCGAGGAAGCAGCCGGCCGCCCCGGCGTCGACGAGGGCGCGCACGGTGCGGACGACGTTCAGGGCGTTGCCGTAGCCGGTGTCGGCGTCGACGAGGATGGGCATGTCGACCGCGCCGCAGATATGGCGGGCCCGCTCGACGATCTCGGTCTGGGTGAGGAGGCCGAGGTCGGGCTGGCCGATGAGGGTGGCGGAGACCGCGTAGCCGGAGATGAAGGCGAGCGGGAACCCCGCCCGTTCCGCGATCTTTGCCGAGAGCGTGTCGTAGACGCCGGGGAACACGAGGGCCCCGCGCTCGTCGAGGATCCGCCGCACGCGGCCGGGGTTGGGATTGGGGTGAGTGACGGGGTTTGAACCCGCGACATCCGGAGCCACAGTCCGGCGCTCTACCACTGAGCTACACTCACCATGCGATACCGCGAGGAGCTTCCGGCGCCGGGAAGCGCCGCTGGCGCAAGGCGCGCCCTTCCCACCATTCTATTCCCCTTCGCGGCGTTCCGTCCACCGGCCCGCCCCGGCTAGAATGGTACCTGGACCTCGACTCTCCCGGGCGCGCCGATGACCCATCCTCTGCCGGTTCTCGAGACCACCTGCACCGACGAGGCGCTGCGCGCGGTCCGCGTGCTCGTCGACGCCTACCGGCTCACCGCCGACTCTCGCGACGCCGACCGGATTCTGAACGGCATCCTCGACTGCGTCGCCCGGCTCGTCGACTACGACTCGGCCGCCGTCTACGTGCTGGGCAGCTCGGGCCGGCACGTTCGCCATTTCTGGTGGCGGGACGACTCGGGGGCCGTCCCCTGCCACGACGGTGCCCTCGACGAAGGCCGGCCCGTCGCGCGGGCCATCGACTCCCGCGAGCCGGTGCTGCTGGACGAGAGCATCGAACCGGCGGCGGGCGGGCCGTGTCACCGGTCCGGCCTCGTCGTCCCCCTCGTGGGGCTTCACGGGGTGATGGGCGCCATCGAGCTGCATTCCAAGCGCGCGGGAGCCTACGAGCCCCGCGCCGTCGAGATGCTGCGGCTGCTGGGCACGCTCATCGCCGGTACCATCGAGCGGTCCCGCATGCAGGAGGAGGTGCGGGCCAAGCGGCGCATCGACGCGGAGATGCTCGTGGCCCGGCAGGTGATGGAGGACCTCGTCCCGCGCGACATCCCCACCCTCGACGGGTTCGACATCGCCGGCGTCAACGAGGCGTCGTTCGAGGTGGGCGGCGACTACTACGAGTTCATCCCGCTGCCGGAGGACCGGTGGGTGATCATCATCGCCGACGTGGCCGGCAAGGGCATCGCCGCCGCCCTCCAGGTCTCGGCCATCCGGGCCTCGATCTACTCGCTGGTGGGGCGCGAGCTGGCGATCCGCGCGGTCATGCGCCACGCCAACCGCTTCTTCCACGACTCGGTCGACGCCGGCCGCTACGTCACCCTCTTCTACGCCGTCCTCGACGTGCCGACCCGCCAGCTCATCTACGTCAACGCCGGCCACCAGCCGCCGCTCCTCGTGCGCCGGGACGGTTCCGTCGACAAGCTGTGGAGCGGCGGGGTCCCCATCGGGATGTTCGAGTCGCCGCGCTACTTCGAGGGCGGCGCCCGGCTCCGCCCCGGCGACCTGCTGGCCTTCTACACCGACGGCATCGTCGAGTCGGCCAACGCCCACGACGAGGAGTACGGGCACGACCGGCTGGTCGCGACGATGCACGCGGCGAGAAAGGAGAGCGCCGAGGCGATCTGCCGGCGCGTCATGGACGAGGTGCACCGGTTCTCGTTCGGCAGCCCCGACGACCGGACGCTGCTCGTCCTGAAGTCCACCTGAGGGCGGACGGTCCCACCGCCGCCGTTGCCTCGGTGCGGCAACCGGGCCTCACGCCAGAGGGTGAACTCGGGTATGGAGAGGACTTCCCGAATGTACGGCAGGGCCGGGTCGACCGGTTCTCGACCGGCCCACCCGGCACGTGTGCGCGAGCCGTACCGTGCGATGCGGGCCAGGAGTCTGCGCCGCGGAAAACGGCGCGGACTCCTGGAGGTAGCCGCGGGGCGACGATTGGCGGGCTAGGAGTCTGCGCCGCAGAAACCGGGATGCGACAATTGTAGACGAGCCGCCGACGAAGGGACTGGATGTCGACTACATTCCGCCGCTACGCCCCGGAGCAGTCGCTGCTGTTGCCGCCCGATGTGCGGGAGTGGCTGCCCGAGGGTCACTTGGCGCACCACATCAGCGATCTGGTTGACGGTCTGGATCTGACGGCGTTCTACGCGCCGTACGAGGGGGACGGTCGGCGCAACGCGCCGTACGAGCCTCGGATGATGGTGAAGGTGCTGCTCTACGCGTACGCGACGGGGGTGTTTTCGTCGCGGGGGGTCGCGAAGAAGCTGGAAGAAGACGTGGCGTTCCGGGTGCTGGCGGCGGGCAACTTCCCGCAGCACCGGACGCTCTGCGAGTTTCGACGCCGGCACTTGGCGGATTTCAAGCGGCTGTTCGTGGAGGTGGTCGGTCTGGCGCGGGAACTGGGTCTGGCCCGATTCGGAAAGCTGTCGATTGACGGGACGAAGGTGCGGGCGAATGCGAGCAAGCGCAAGGCGATGAGCTACGGTCGGATGCAGGAGGAGGAGCGGCGTCTGGCCGGGGAGATCGACGCGCTGTTGCGTTCGGCGGACTCGACCGACGTGGCCGAGGACGTTCGGTTGGGCCCGGAGGTCCGTGGCGACGAGTTGCCGGCGGAGTTGCAGCGACGAGAGGACCGTTTGGCGGCGATCCGGGCGGCGAAGGCGCGGTTGGAGGCGGCGCAGCGGGCGGCCGACGACGCGCGGGGTCGGCAGCCGGGCCAGACGCGGAACCCGAAGGGGGGTCGGCCGTACAAGCGGGCGTATGGCGAGCCTGACGAGAAGGCGCAGAGCAACTTCACGGACCCGGAAAGCGGGATCATGAAGACGAGCAACGAGGGCTTCCAGCAGTGCTACAACGCGCAGGCGGCGGTGGACGCTGAGCACCAGTTGGTGGTGGCGACGGATGTGACGGCGAACGCGAGCGACCAGGGCGGATTGCCGGTGTTGCTCGACCAGGTGGAGGAGCGGTTCGACACGCAGCCGGAGACGGTGCTGGCCGACTCGGGATTCTGCAACGAGCGGGACTTGACGGAGCTGGAAACGCGGGGTGTTGACGGGTATGTGGCGGTGGGCCGGGAGGACAAGCGGGTCGCCGCCCGCAATCTGAAGAAGCACCCGGCGACAGGCCGCATGGCAGCGAAGCTGTCGACGCCGGCGGGCCGGTCGGCGTACGCGGAGCGGAAGTGGTTGTCGGAGGCGCCGTACGGCTGGATCAAGCACGTGCTGGGCTTCCGGTGCTTCAGCCTGCGTGGACTGGCGAAAGTGCGAGGCGAGTGGGACTTGGTGTGCCTGGCGGTGAACGCAAAGCGCCTGCACGTTCTGATGGCGGCGTAACGGGGGCGATTCTGGCCCCACACTGCCCGAGAATCGGTCACGAATCGCGGCGTTTGGGCCGTGTACGGCCTGTTCTTCGGTTCCGTGCCGCCGATCGGCCGAGGATCACCGGCTCGTCGGCCGGCGGCCTACGCCCCGACGCCGTGCGTCACGACGCAGACCGCCGGGGTTCCGCGAACTCCTGCGGCGCAGGCTCCTAGTCCGCGTTGCGCGTGCCGTGGTCGTACTGCCGGTAGTGCTCGGCCAGCAGGTCGCGGCCGAAGTCGCCGGCGAAGTCGCGCCACACGCTGTGCACGTGGTTGGCGTTGCCCTGGGTGTTGTCGTACTCGATCAGGAACGTCGACCCCTGGATGCGGTAGTAGTGGGGCTCGCCCTGGGCCTCGCCGCCCATCCAGACGAACCGGATGCCGTCGAGCCCGGCGTCCCGCACCTCGGCCAGCCGCTCGTCGGCGACGGGGCCGGGCTGGGCCGTGGCGTACTCCTCGATGATCGACCACAGGGCCGCCTGCTGGTCGGCGTCGAGGTCCTTGTGCGCCACGCCGAAGTCCTCGAGCAGGGTGACCCGCTGCTGGGCGCGGGTGAGGATGTCGCTGGGCGCCTCGTCCGAGAGCTTGGCCGCCTTGCGCTGCTCGTCGTTCAGCGACTTGAGCAGGTCGCGGGCCTGGTCCTCCTCGCTGCCGAGGACTCGCAGGCCCTGCCGCGGCCCGCCCCGCACCTCGGCCGGGTTCGAGCCGAAGAACTGCGGCGTGGCCGCGATGGCGCTGCCGTCGACGATGGTCCAGTTCTGCGAGATGTGGTGCCCCTCGTAGCGCCAGCCCCACGTGTTGCCGTCGCCCGGCTCGCCGAAAATCATGAAGAAGTAGAGGTCGGGGTCGCGGATGTCGCGGCCCTCCTGCTCGTACAGGATCTGCTCGAGCTGGCGGATGACCTCGGACTTGGTGAACCCTTCCTCGCTCAGCCCCGTCCGCACCAGGTCGAGGGCGGCGGCCCGCTGCGGGCCGGTCATCATCTTCAGGGAGACGCCCTTCCGCTCGCGCGGGATGAAGTGCCAGTCGAAGCGGTCCTCGCCGTCGAAGGGAAACCGCACCGCGGCCTCCTGCTCGTCGTCGAGCGTGTCGAGGAACCGCACCGCGGCTTCCGCCATCGCCGACGCGGGGTCGGCGGGCTGCTGAGTGAGCGTGATCGTGCCGAGGAGCACGACGAGGCAGGCGACGTTGACGATGGTGCGAGCCATGACCTTCCTTACCCCCTTACGCCGCTCCGTGGTGCCCGAGCACCCGGCGCGCGGCGTGCAAGACCGGATTCCGAGCGAGAGCCGGAGCGTACATCCCGGGGCAGGGGGAGTCAAGATGGTGCGCCGGGGCGACGGGACGGCAGCGGTCAGCCGGGCGGAGACGGCCCCGGCCGGTGCGGGCCAACCGCGCCCGGAGGCAACCCGGCGACTACTCGGGCGACTGGGCGTGACCGGGTGATTGGCCGGGTACGATCGGGAATGGGCTCCGGTGACGAACGGACCGGGAGACCGGAGCCGGACAGTGTCCACGAGGCCGGCCAGAGGTCTGAAGCGTGAACGAGGCGCAGTTGCTCACGGCGGAGCTCGCCGCCACCGCCTACGGCTCGATCCTGTTCGCCGTGGGGCTGGCCCTCGTGGTCAGCGGGTTGATTTTCCGGCCGAGGGGCACGCTCGAGGTGCCCGCCTTCGGCGCGGCCATACTGCTGCACGGCACCCGGGCGCTGGGGGAGATCCCGGCCGTCCGGACCGCGTCGGAGCTACCCGAGGAGCTGTTCGCGTACAGCGGCGCGATCTGTTTCTACTTCATCTCGGCCGCGTCGTACTTCTTCATCGACCAGTACTGGGGGCCCGGCCTCCGGAAGTCCCTCCGGCGGGCCTGGCAGTTCCACCTCGTCTTCGCCACCGTGGCCGCGGCGGCCGACCTGTACAGCGGCAGCCCCGGGAGCTTCATGGACGCCTCGGCGACGCTGGTGGTCGTCTACCGGGTGATCCTGCTCGGGAACATCGTGACGAGGTCGCTCGAGACGCGCCGGGAAGACGTCTACGTGCTGTACGGCATCGGCGTCGTCCTCGCCTGCACGGTCCACGACGTTCTCGCGAACGCAGGCGTCCTGCCCTGGGCGCTGGAGGCGAGACCGATCGGCATCGTGGCCGTGATGGCGGCTCTCGCATGCTCGATCCTCCTGCGGGCGAGGGCCGACGACCGGCAGCTCGGGACCCTGTCGGCCCAGCTCGGCACCGCCCGGGAGATACAGAAGTCCCTGCTGCCCCCGAAGAGCCTGCACCCCGCCGCGTGCCCGCACGCCGTCCGCTACATCCCGATGGACGCGGTCGGCGGAGACCTCTACGACTTCATCCGGATCGACGACGACCGCTTCGCGGTGCTGGTTGCAGACGTCACGGGCCACGGCATCCCCGCCGCCCTCCTCGCCAGCATGCTCAAGACCGCCGCCGCGGCGCAGAGCCACGTCGCCGGGGAACCCGGCCGCGTCGTCGAGGAGATCAACCGGCGCCTCCACGGGCAGCTCGACGGCTACCTGGTGACGCTGGTGTACGCGGTAGTCGACACGCGGGCGCGGCAGCTCACGCTGAGCAACGCCGGCCACCCCGCGCCGTTGCTCCGGCGCCGGAGCGAGCCGGCGGCGGCCGAAATCGGGAGCGCCGACGCCGCCATCGGCGTGATCGAGGACGAGTCGTACGCGACGACGCGGGTCGGACTGGAGAGCGGCGATCGCCTCGTCTTCTACACCGACGGGCTCACCGACGCGGAATCGCCCGACGGAGGACGGTTCTCCGTCGACCGGGTGAAAGAGCTGCTCGCCGAGGACCGGGAGAGCGACGTCGAGCAGTGGACCGAGGTCCTTCTGGAGCGTGTGAGACGCTGGCGGGGCCGGGCCGAGCAGCAGGACGACTTGACCGTCGTGGCCCTGGACATCCCCTGGTCCCTGGTGGACTGTCCCGAAGCCGACTTCGCGGCGCGGGCTTCCGGCCGGGCCCGAAACGGCTAGGAACCGACCGCGACCGCGCCCGGTTGATCCAGGGCGTCGTCGAGGGTGGGCCGAATGTCGAGGATGCGGTAGAGGCCGGTGACCCGGAAGACCTCGGAGACGTGCGGGATGAGGCCGGCGACCCTGAACACCCGCCCCTGGGCCTTGGCGGACCTGGCGCCCAGGATGAACGCGCGCATGCCCGAGGAGGCCACGAACAGCAGGCCGGCGCAGTTCACGACCACGTTGGAGCCCGCCTCCGTCAGATGCAGGATCGACTTCTCGACCTGATGTGCGTTCGCGGAGTCCAACCGGCCCGCGAGCTCGACGACTTGGAACTCCGCCGCCTCGGCCGTTACGCGTCGGGTCGACAACCGGAGAGCCTCGGTCATTGCACACCATCCCCGGGCGAGAGGGCGCCTTCCGCCGTCTCCCGCGGCGGCAGGGCCATGACGGAGCGGTCGCGGTCGTAGCGCCGCTCGAACACCACGACGTTCCGATCGCCGTCGCGGCGGTAGCGCATCTCCTGAGCGAAGGCCTGCACCAGGCAGAGCCCCAACCCCCCGATCGGCACGTCGTCGAGATCGGATCGATCGTCGAAATCGGGCGTCACGAACGAGACCGGATCGAAGGACTCGCCGGGCCAGTCGAACACGAGCCCGACGCTGTCGCCCGAGAAGGCGACCGAGATCCGGAGCAGCGCGCCGGGGTCCGGCCGGGCATGGCGAACCACGTTCGCGACCAGCTCGTCGACGACGACGCTGAGGCCGTAGACGACCGCGCCCGGCGCGTCGTGCCATCGCCCGACGGTCTCGATCATCGTGATGAGGGGGTCGATCTCACCGAGCCGGGCGGGAAACCGAACGGAGAACTGATCGCCGGCCACGGTGGGCGAAACGGGGTTGGCGCGGTCCGGGACGACAGGAGACGTGTTCACGGATACACCTGGCCCGGAGAGCGTCGCCTGCGGCTCCGCTCGCCGCCCAACCAACCCTGCCAGGAGTCTGCACCGTTCTACGGCGCAGACTCCTGGTGTCACCGAAGCCGACCGACACCAACTGGCCGGCGGCGGACACCGAGACCGCAGTATACGACGGATGCCGCCGGTGACGGCCCCGGGTGGGCAGGCGCGGAACGCTCGGGTCGAAGCGAGCGTCCCGACGCTCGGCCCGTCGTCGTCGGCGGCGCGGTTGACGCCGGGCGCGAAGGCCGTGGTACGCTTGCAGCCGGATACGCTGGCCGGCTGTTCGTTCGCGCGCCGCCGCGGGCCGTGGTCCGGATGGGCCGTTGCCCGTGCTCGTCCAGCCGCGTGGCGAGTTCGGGCCGGGCCGCGATTCGGCCGGCAGGACCGGCTGGCAGGGTTGAGAGGGCTTCCGTAAGCCGTTGGTTCCAAAGCACGCGCCCGTAGCTCAGCTGGATAGAGCATCGGCCTTCTAAGCCGAGGGTCGCAGGTTCGAATCCTGCCGGGCGTGCCAACTCTCCAGGCCCTTTTCTGCACGGAAAAGGCCTTTTTTGGGGTTTTCTCGATCCCTCGCTCCGATCCCGTTGTGCTTGGTCCGGGTCAGAAAACAGTCAGAAGCGGCCACAAGCGGACCGCCCGCGCCAGCCGGCGGGCAGACGGCAACAGGGTACCATGACCTCGTATGGCGAGCACCGCAGGGCACGCGACAGCGCGATTCCGCTTGGGGCGGGCCGGCATCGGACGCGTATCGGTTGGTGTGCGCCGGTGGCGCGTCAGCCTGATGCTGGTCGTGCTCCTGCCGGCATGGACCGGACTCGCGCACGACGCAGACCCGGAGTCTCAGGACGCCGCCCCGCAGGAGCGGTCGAACGGCGAGACGGACGCGCTCGTTGAAGACCTGGGCCGCGCGCTCGGTATGACGCCGGCCGAGGTCGAGGCCCTGGGGTTGTCGCCGGCCGAGATGCGGGGCCTGCTCGCGGGGTTCGCGGAAGAGACGGTGGTCGTCGGCTCCCGCGCGCAGCCGCGCAGCGCGACCGAGTCGGCCGTCCCGGTCGACGTGCTGTCGGCCGCGGACCTCGTCAGGGGCGGCGCGGGCGACCTGAGGGACCAGCTTCGCACCATCGTCCCGTCGTTCAGCGTCAACAGCCAGCCGATCAGCGGGGGAGCGACGGTGGTCCGCCCCGCCATGCTCCGCAACCTCGCCCCGGACCATACGCTGATTCTCGTCAACGGCAAGCGCCGCCACCGATCGTCGATCATCGACTGGCAGGGCGGCAACGGCGTGGCGTTCGGCTCGCAGGGGCCGGACGTCTCCGTCATCCCCGCGATCGCGCTCCGTCAGGTCGAGGTGCTGCGGGACGGCGCGGCGGCCCAGTACGGCTCGGACGCGATCGCCGGGGTGATGAACTTCCAGCTCAAGGACGCCCGCTCGGGCGGCTCGGTGGAGTTCGACACGGGGCTGTACCGCGCCGGCGACGGAGAGACGGCCCGGCTCGCCGGCAACGTCGGCCTGCCGCTCGGGGCGACGGGGTTCGCCAACCTCAGCCTGGAGTACGGCAACGCCAACGGGACCGACCGCGCCGCACCCCGCCGGGACGCGACCGCGCTCATCGCCGCCGGCAACACGCACGTCGCTTCCGACCATCCGCAGGTCTGGGGAGACCCCCCGGTCGACGACGACCTGAAGCTGTTCGGCAATTTCGGCTACACGCTGCCGGCCGGCGTGGAGGCCTACGCCCACACGGGCTACGCCCGCAAGACCGTGACCTTCGGCATCTTCTTCCGGAACCCGAACACCCGGCTCGGGGTGTTCAGCAACGACCGCGGCCGCACGCTGCTCGTCGGCGACGTGCTCGCGGCGAACGGCATGGGCTCGGCGAACTGCCCCACCATTCGGGTCACCGACAACGTGCCCGACCAGGCCGCCCTGCAGCAGGTGTTCGACGACCCGGACTGTTTCACGTTCCAGGAGGTGTTCCCGGGCGGCTTCACGCCGCAGACGGGAGGCACGGCGGCCGACGCGTCGCTGGTCGGCGGGCTGCGCGGCACGACGGCCGGCGGGCTCGACTGGGACCTGAGCGGCTCGCTGGGCGTGCACCGGACCGACTTCTTCATCCGCGACACCATCAACGCATCGCTCGGCCCGGCCTCGCCCAACGCGTTCGACGTCGGCACCAACCGGCAACGGGACGTCAACGTCAACTTCGACGTGTCGTACGCGGTCGGCGACCGGGTCAACCTCGCCGCCGGCGCGGAATGGCGCGACGAGCAGTTCGGCCTCCGGGCGGGCGACCGCGCGGGCTGGGAGATCGGCCCGTACGCGGCGCAGCGGTTCACTGCGGGCTCCAACGGCGTCTTCGCCTACAGCCCCGCGCAGGCGGGCACCTGGAGCCGCCACAACCTGGCGGCCTACGGCGACCTCGAGGTGACGGGCATCGACGGCGAGTGGACGCTGGGCGCGGCCGCCCGCGTCGAGGACTTCGAAGACTTCGGGACGACGGCGAACGGCAAGGTCTCCGGCCGTCTCGGCTTCGTGCGGGGCAGCGTGAGCACCGGGTTCCGGGCGCCGACCCCCGGTCAGCAGCACGCCCTGCAAATCCAGAGCTGGTTCGACCCGACGGTGGGCGATCTGGTCAACAACGCCGTCATCCCGTCCATCTCGCCGGTGGCGCGGCTGCGCGGCGGCCGGCCGCTCGGGCCGGAAGAGTCGGTCAACTACACCGCCGGCGTGGTGCTCGACCGCGGGTCGTTCACGTTCACCGCCGACTACTTCCGCATCGACGTGTCCGACCGCATCGGCATCACGAGCAACTTCGTCCTGACGCCGGCCGAGACCGCCGAGGTCGTGGCGGGCGGGTTCGCGGCGGCGGAGAGCGTTAGGAACTACCGGTTCTTCACCAACGCCTTCGCGACGACGTCGCACGGCATCGACGTCGTCTCGACCTGGACGCCGCTCGCGCTCCGCGGCAACACCGTCGTCAGCGCCGTCTTCAACCACACCGACACCGAGGTGACCGACAACGCGCTCGGCCTGCTCAACGCCCGGCGGCTCGCCGAGTATGCCTACGCGCTGCCGCGCACCCGCTGGAACCTCGGGGTCACGCAGCGCCTCGGGCGGGCGAGCCTCCTGGGCCGGCTCAGCTACTACAGCGGCTGGTACGACTACGACAGCGGTCGGAGGGAGATCTTCGATCCCTCGGGCGGCCTCGCCCAGGGCTTCTTCGAAGGCCGCCCCATCGTCGACCTGGAGCTGAGCGTCGACCTCCGGCGGGGAACGACGCTGTCCGTCGGGGGGCAGAACGTCCTCGACACCTACTCGCAGGAGTCCGTCCTCGCGAACATCGTCGGCGAGCGGTACAGCGAGTACATCCCGTGGGGCTACAGCGGCGCCTACTACTACGCGCGCATCGGCTACGACTGGGGCGACTGAGCTCTTGCAGGCGCGTGCATCCCGATCGAGCTGCGGGAGGCACTGGGCGAGGCGTACGGGGTGGATGCCTTCAAGGTCTTCAATCGCGCCAACCTCAATTGACGTAAGGGTCCAAGAACGTAGTACGCTTGCGGCTCATGGGTCTGGACGGGCATGCGACCTTCGCAGATGGTCCACTGGCAGCCCCACGACTTCCCGCAGAACCGGCTGGCAGGGTTGGGAGGATTCCGTAAGTAGTTGATTCTAAGGCACGTGCCCGAGATAGAGCGTCGACCTTCCAAGCCGAGGGTCGCAGGTTCGAATCCTGCCGGGCGTGCCATTCCCGCCGGTCGAACCCGGGAGGCGCCGGTGACCGACAGCATGCGTGTTCCCCGTCGTCGCGCCCTGCAGGTGCTCGGCGCCGCGGCAGTGGCGCCGGCCGCCGCGGAGGGCGCCCGGGCGTTGCATCCGCTGGTGCCCGCGCAGCCGGACGGCGGCGGCTGGCGGCCGCGCTTCTTCACCGCCGCCGAGGCCACCGCCGCCGAGGCCCTCGCCGAGGCCATCATTCCCGAGACCGACACCCCCGGCGCCCGGGCTGCCGCCGTGCACCAGTACGTCGACTGGATGGTGAGCCGCGCCGCGGAGGGCGACGGCCCGGCCGCGCTGCCCGGGGTCATGCGGGCGGGGCTGGCGTGGCTCGACCGGCGCAGCGCCGCCCTCTACGGCGGCCGGTTCGCCGATGTCGGTGGCGAGCGGCAGGCAGAGCTGCTGACGCGGCTCGCCGCGGACCCGCCACGGGAGGAGAAGGCCGGCGTGGACCTCTTCCGGGAGGTGCGCCGGCTGACCATCAGCGGATACTACCGCTCGGAGATCGGGATGCGGCAGGAGCTCGGCTACGCCGGGAAGCAGTACCTGACCGAGTTCGAGGGGTGCACGCACGAGCACCACTTGAGCTGGGAGCCCGACGGGGCGGAAGGGCGCGGGTAGCCTCGATGGAGATCCTGCAGCGGGGCCCGGTGCACGACGTCGTGGTCATCGGCAGCGGCGCGTCGGGGGCGATGGCCGCCCACGCCCTGGTGGGGCACGGCGTCCGCGTGCTCATGCTCGACGCGGGCTGGAAGTTCGACCGGTCGGAGTCGTGGGCGCACGTCCTGCCGTTCGAGGCGGACCGCCGCCGCCGGGAGGGCGAGGCGCCGCCCCGGTATCGCCTCGACGACCGCGAGCAGCCGTACCTCACGCCGGAGGGGCGCCCCTTCCAGCTCTGGCGCACCTGGGGATGGGGCGGCAAGACCAACGTCTGGGGACGGGTCAGCCTCCGCATGTCCGACCTCGATTTCTCGGGTCCGGAGCGGGAGGGGTGGGGCATTCCCTGGCCCGTCCGCTACGCGGACATCGCGCCGTACTACGACCGGGTGGAGCAGCTCATCGGGGTGACCGGCGGCGACGACGACTCGGACTCCCTGCCCGGGAGCCGCCACCATCTGCCGGCGGTGAAACCGCGCTGCGCCGAGGTGATCCTGTCGCGGGCGGCGGGACGGCTGGGCATCCCCGCCGTGCCCATCCGCCGCGCGGTGCTGACACGGCCCCACGGGGGGCGGGCCGCGTGCCACTACTGCGGGTCGTGCGGGTCGGGCTGCCGCACCGCGTCGTTCTTCAACGCCACCGACTACCTGCTGATGCCGGCCCTCGAGACGGGCCGGCTGGAGATCGTCTCCGGTGCGGTGGCGGCGCGGGTGCTGACCGGCGCCGACGGCCGCGCCGACGGGGTGCAGTACTTCGAGCGCGAGAGCGGGGCCGAGCGGGTGGTGCGGGCGCGGACGGTCGTGGTGGCCGCCTCGGCGATGGACTCGACGCGCATCCTCCTCAACTCGCGTTCGCGGCGGCACCCCGCCGGGCTCGGGAACGGGAACGACCAGCTCGGCCGCAACTACTGCGAACAGGTCCGCTTCCACCGCTTCGGCTTCCTGCCGCAGCTCTTCGGGCAGGGCTACACGAACGACGACGGCATCGGAGGCGGGCACGTCTACATCCCGCGGTTCAACCACCGCCTGACCGGCCTCGACTACGTGGGCGGCTTCGGCATCCAGTTGTGGGGCAACGGGTGCCAGACGACGGGCGTGAACGTGGCCGAGCGGCTGCCGGGCCACGAGTTCGGGGCCGGCTTCAAGCGGCGCGTCCGCGAGCGCTACCCGGCCCTGGCCGCCCTCCACCCCTACGGCGAGATCCTGCCGCGGCCGGACAACCGGGTGACCGTCGACGAGGCGCGCACCGACCGCTACGGGGTGCCGCTGATGCGCATCGACGTCACCTTCGGCGACAACGAGATGCGCATGGTGCGCCACATGCACGAGGTGGCCGACGAGATCCTGCACACCGCGGGGGCCGAGATGGTGCCGTCGTCGCCCGACGAGCACGATGCGCCGGGGGCGGCCATCCACGAGCACGGCACGGTGCGGATGGGGGACGACCCGGCGCGGTCGGTGCTGAACCGCTTCAACCGGATGCACGAGGTCGACAACGTGCTGGTCGTCGACGGCTCGTCGTTCACGAGCGCTTCCGAGAAGAACCCGACGCTGACGATCCTCGCCCTCGCGTGGCGGGCCGGCGACTACCTGGCCGAGGAGCTGCGGAGCGGGCGGCTGTGACGAGGTCGGGAAGGCCGGATGCCGGCTAGCGGTCCCGCGCCCCTCGACGGCATCCGGGTCATCGATCTCAGCCGGGTCGTGTCGGGCCCCTGGTGCACGATGACTCTCGGCGACATGGGGGCCGACGTCGTCAAGATCGAGGAGCCGGGGCGGGGTGACGAGTCCCGCGCGTTCGGCCCGCCGTTCCTCGGGGGCGAGGCGCCCTACTTCCTCTCCGTCAACCGCAACAAGCGGAGCTGCACCGTCAACCTGAAGCACGAGGCGGGCCGGGCAATCGTGTGGCGGCTCGTCGCCGCCGCCGACGTCGTCATCCAGAACTTCCGGCCCGGCGCCGTCGCCCGCCTCGGCCTCGACTACGAGGCGGTGGCGGCGCGGCATCCGCGGGTGGTGTACTGCTCGATCTCGGGGTTCGGCGAGGGCGGGCCCGACGCGAGCCGGCCCGGCTACGACCTGATCGTGCAGGGCGAGTCGGGCCTGATGGACCTCACCGGCGAGGCCGGCGGCCCGCCGTCGCGCGTCGGCACCTCCATCGCCGACCTCACGGCGGGGATGATGGCGGCCCAGGGCATTCTCCTCGCCCTCTACGCCCGGCAGACGACGGGCCGCGGGCAGCACGTGCACGTCGCGATGCTCGACGCGGTGGCGTCGCTGCTGACCTACAACGCCGGCAACTACTTCGCATCGGGCGAGAGCCCCACCCGCCGCGGCAACGACCATCCGTCGGTGGTGCCCTACCAGACCCTGCGGGCCCGCGACGGCTGGATCAACCTGGGCATCGCCAACGACTCGCTGTGGGTGCGCTACTGCGACGCGGTGGGGCGGCCCGACCTGCGCGACGACCCGCGCTTCGCGGGCGCCCCCGACCGGGTGAAGCACCGCGACGTGCTGGTGCCGATCATCGTCGAGCTCACCGCCTCGCGCACCGTCGCCGAGTGGATCGACGTGCTCGGCCGGGCCGGCGTGCCGTGCGGCCGCATCCGCAACGTGGCCGAGGTCTGCACCAATCCCCAGCTCACCACCCGCGGCAAGATCGTCGACCACCCGCACCCCACGGCGGGACAGGTGCGGATGATCGGCCAGCCCATCGAGCTGAGCGACATGCCCGGCCGCATCGACCGGGCGCCGCCCCTGCTCGGTCAGCACACCGACGAGGTGCTGCGCGCGGCGGGATACAAGGACGACGAGATCCGGGCGTTCCGGGTCGACGGGGTAATCTGACCCGATAGAAGCGCACCAGTCGGGTCGCGCAGGGCGATTGGCCACAGCGGTCCGGCGGCTTCGCCATGCGGTAACCGACGCCGCGCTCGTTGAACCGGCGGGCGGGGCCGGCGGCGCTGTCGCCGAGCTTGCGGCGGAGGCTCCGGACGAGATTGCGCACCAGGTTCGCGTCGGCGCTCCCCGGGGTTGGCCCAGACCCGACGCGGCAGCGTCTCGACGGCGAGAAGTGGTAAACTATCGGCTTTGCCGCGCCCGCCGATAATCCGGCCGGAGCGCCGGCCCGGCGGGGCGGGGAGCATGCGTCCCGGCGGCAGCAGGTCGACGGTGAGGAACTGCGTGTGACTGCACACCACTTCGTGGGCGAGGGCGGCTACTCCGAGCGGCTGCGGATCTCCGCGGGCGACGCCGAGGGGCTGCTGGCGCAGGTCTCGGCCGAGGTCGACGCGGCCGGCCTGCGGGTGATGGCCGAGCAGGCGGTGCCGTTTCCGGGCGGGGGCGCCACTCTGGTCTGGGTGCTCGCCGAGTCGCACCTCGTGCTGCACCTGTGGCCCGAGGAGGACCACGCCACCCTCGACCTCCACATCTGCGACTACCGTTCCGAGAACGAGGCGCGGGCGCGCCGGCTGCGCGGCGCTCTCGACCGGTTCTGCTTCGCGCCGGGGTCGTCGAGCTGGCGCGAGCTCGCGGTCGGCGGCCGTCGGTTGGTCGGTGCCTGACCCCCCGGTCGTCGTCTCGTCGCCCGGATTGGCGCCCGACCCGCCCGCGGGGAGTCCGGGTCGTTCCGCCGCGCGCGTTCCCGATGCGCAGGTCCCCGGCTCCCCGGCCGCGCGCGAAGCCGAGGCGCGGGACGAAACGGCCGCGACCTCGGCCGCCGACGCCGAGCAGTCGCGCTACAAGGGGTTCTGGGCCGACGTCGGCGAGAACTTCCCCGACCTCGGGCGCGCCCGGTCGACCGCCCAGTACCGCTACGACGAGCGCTGGCTGCTGCGCAACTACCTGCCCGCCCTCGCCGGGCGGCGCCTCTTCAAGACCGATCTCTGGGACGAGGCCAAGAACACCCGCATCCTGCGCTGGGCCGCCGGCGAGGGGGCGCGGGCTTTCGGCGTCGACATCTCGCCGGCCGTCGTCGCCGACGCCCGCCGGGGCTTCGCCGACGACGGCCTCGTGCTGAACGGCGTGCAGGGCGACGTGCGCACCCTGCCCTTCCGCGACGGCAGCTTCGACGCCATCTACTCCATGGGCACCGTCGAGCACTTCGACGACACCGACGGCGCCCTCCGCGAGATCTTCCGGGTGACGCGCCCCGGCGGCACCGCCATCATCGGCGTGCCCAACCGCCGCGACCCCTTCCTGCGGCCCCTCCTCGTCGCCCTGCTCTACCGCATCGGCCTCTACGGCTACGGCTTCGAGAAGTCGTACTCGCGGCCCGTCTTCCGCCGCATGCTCGAGCGGGCCGGGTTCACGGTGACGGCCGAGACCGGCATTCTGTTCATCCCCGGCTGGCTGCGCATGGCCGACCTTTTCTGCCACACGTCGAGGCTCGCCCCCCTGCGCTGGTGCGCCCGGCTCACCGGCCTGCTCTGCGCCCCCTTCGACCACGCCTCCCGCCGCTGGCCCCGCCTGCGCCGCCACGGCTACCTGCTCGCCACCGTCGCGGTGCGCCCCGAGGCGGACGGCGCCGTCCCCCGTGAAGCGGTGCGGTGAGGGGCCGGACGCCTACGCCGACCCCGTGACGGTCTCGAGTTGCCGCCGCGGCACCTGGAGGTGAGTCTGTCTCCCGCTCGTCCGGGGGCAGGAATCCCGGGCAACGCCTTGAGGAATCCCTGTACCCTTCCGGGTGACTTCGCGGGATGGCCTCGCGGAGTCGGGCAGGCCGCCGGGAGCACCCAGGGGTCCCTGTGCATCGAGCACCCGAAAAGGACTTGTGCCCCGGCGGTCCAGCCTCCGATGGATGCCCCGTGGGGAGTTTGCGCCGCAGAGCGCCAGTACAGGGAACGGCAGGCATCGGGGCGAGCCCATTCGACTCGGCAGATGGGAGGTCTAACTTGAAGCTGGCGTGGTTCGCGGGCGTCGACTGGGGGTCACAGAAGCATCAGGCGTGCGTGCTCGACGCGGCCGGGAAGCTGCTCGGGGAACGAGAGTTCGAGCACGGCGGCGCGGGGCTGTCGCAGATGGCCGACTGGCTGCTGTCGTTCGCGGCCGGCGACGAGAGTGAAGTCGGCGTGGCGGTCGAAACGCCGAGCGGTCCCGTGGTCGAGAGTCTGATGGAGCGCGGCTTCGTCGTTCACTCGATCAACCCGAAGCAGCTCGACCGTTTCCGGGACCGCATGTCGCCAGCGGGCGCGAAGGACGACCGGCGCGACGCCCGGGTGCTCGCCTCGGCGCTGCGCACCGACCCGCACTGTCTGCGACGGCTGGAGCCGACCGACCCGGCGGTCATCGAGTTGCGGGAGTGGTCGCGTCTCGACGAGGACCTGACGCGGGAACGCGTTCGCCTGGCGAATCGGATGCGGCAGCAGCTCTGGCGCTACTACCCGCAGTTCCTCGACGCGGTGGACGACGATATTGCGGCGCCGTGGGTCCTCGACCTCTGGCGACGCCTGCCGACGCCGCGGGCGGCTCAACGCGTTCGGGAGGTGACGCTCACCAGGGTGTTGAAGCAGCACCGCATCCGTCGGATCAGCGCCTCGACCCTGCGTGATCGACTGCGAGCGCCAGCCGTCAAGCTCGCTCCGGGCGCGGCCGAGGCGGCCGTTGCACACGTGCGGCTCGTCACCGAACGCCTCGCCTTGGTCAACCGCCAGCTCGACCAGGCGCGCCGTGAGCTCGGCCGGTTGGTGGATCAGCTCACCGGCGCTGCTCCAGCGGACGACCCGAGCGCGTCGACGGAAGACGAGCCATCGTCGCAGGAGCCCCGGGATGCGGCCATCCTGCTGTCGCTGCCGGGCATCGGCACCAAGGTGCTGGCCGCGCTGCTTGCCGAGGGTGGCGATGCGGTAAGGCGGCGGGACTTCGCTGCCCTTCGCTGCCTCTGCGGGGTGGCTCCTGTCACCCGCCGTTCGGGGAAGAGCATGATCGTGACGCGGCGGCTGGCGGCGCACGACCGGCTCCGCGATGCCGCCTATCACTGGGCCCGCGTCGCCGCCTACCGGGACCCGGCCAGCCACGACAAGTACCAGTCGCTCCGGGCTCGCGGTCACGGCCACGCGCGCGCGCTGCGTTCGGTGGCGGACCGCCTGCTCAGTGTCGCCTGCGCAATGCTGCGCGACCGCGCTCACTTCGACCCGCACCGTGTCGGGACCGCGGTTAGCTGAGCCGCTCCTCAAGCCGCAGCTCCCGGTGTCAAGCGACACTCAAAACTGACCCCCAAGAAACGGCGTATGTAGATCGACTTCCGGCGGTCCACCGCGTTCCGTGAGCGCCGTGGACGGCCGGGACGCCCCGTCCAGGCCGGGGCCGCAAGGCCCACAATTGCCATCCGAGCCGCGGGGCGGACGGTGTGTCACCCGACAGGGCCGTAGCATCGCGGAGGACGTGCGCAGCACGTTGACACGCCGTTCGTCCCGCAGCTACGCGCCCCGACCGCCCGACAAGCTGCAGTGCGTTCCGGGAGGGGATCCGGGACTCGCCGGCCTGCCGCGACGCGACAGGCTTCGGGGCCGGGATCCTCAGGACGGCCGCAGGCAACCCGTGCACGACGACCGCACTCCAGGGCCTTGCAAAATGGTGGGGAGTCCTTTTCTTCGAGCAGGCTCGCGACTCCTTCTGGATGAACATCGGTGGTACAGTTGCCCCACGGTCGGGAGCGCGGTACGCGCGGGGGAGGGCAGACACATGCTCGGGAGCATCGTTCGCACCGTGGCAGGGGCAGCGTTGGCGTGCGCCGCGCCGGCCCTCGCGCAGCCGCCGGCGCTCGAGGACTTTCCCGGCACCCGCTTCCGCGAGCGCGCCGTCTCGGAGTACGACGACGGCGCCCTGCAGGTGGTCGCGGCCTACGCCCACGCGCAGGCGCGGCACGAGTCGCGGTGGCTGTTCATCCAGGTGGGCTTCGGGGCGGCCGAGTCGATGTCGGTGCGGTCCGACGACGTCGTGCTGGTCCGGCCGGACGGGGTGGAGGTGCCGGTGGCGTCTCCGCGCGACCACCGGCGGGACATCGGCGGGGTGCGGCAGCTCCGGAACGAGGTGAACAACTTCCATCACCGGGTCGTCGACTACATCAGGCAGCCGGCGGGCTTCCGGTTCTTCTTCGGGATGCACCCCCGCGGCGGGGTCCCCGACCGCATCGCCCGCATCGGCCGGCAGCGGCACGCCTGGGGCGACCTGTACTTCGTCTCGCCGGACGGAACGTGGGCCGACGGCGTCCACGCGCTCGTCGTCCGCGACGGGGACGACGTCATCGCCCGGCTGCCGGTGGTGCTCGAGTAGCACTGCTATACTGAGTGCCAGGAAGGACACCGACCGATGGAAGCTCCCCCGCCCCCCGCCGCCGACCGCGAGTCGGTGGCCGCCCCCGCCGGGGCCGTGCCCGCTGCCGGCGGCGGGCTGCGGTTCGCGTTGACGATCGGCGCGTGGTTCGTCGGCCTGTTCGGGCTGATGCGCCTCGGGTGGGTCGAGAGCAACCTGCTGACCCCGTTCGCGCAGCTCCAGCAGCGGGTGGCCGAGCAGCTCATGGGGGTGAAGTCGGGCATGCTCTACGCCGACGCGAGCTGCAGCGGCGGCGACCCCATGGCCCTGTGCATGGGGGCCATCTTCGCGTACCCCGCCGCGTGGGGGTCGCGGCTGCAGGGGGCCGCGGTTGGGCTGGCCGCGATCACCGCGGTCAACGTGGTGCGGCTCGGCTCGCTGTCGATGGTGGCCGAGAACCGGACCCTGCTCGACGTCCTGCACCTCTACGTGTGGCCGGCGATCCTCATCGTCGTCGCCGCCGCCTACGTCTACCGGTGGATGGACCGCCAGGGGAGCCGCCCCGGCGGCCCGGGCCGTCCCCCCGCCGCCGGCGCGGCGCCGGCCGGCGTGCTCGGTACCGTGCCCGTGCTCGGCGGCGCGACCCGCCGCTTCCTGGTGCTGACCGCGGCCCTCGTCGCCGCCTACTTCGCGGCCGCGCCCTTCTTCTACGGCAGCGATCTCGTCCGCGTGCTCGCCGGCTGGGTCGCGCTGACCGGCGGGGCCATCCTCACCGCCGGGGGCACCGAGACCACCGTCCAGGGGGCCGGCCTCTTCACGCCGCACGGCGGGTTCCTCGTCACCCAGGAGTGCGTCTTCACGCCGCTCATCCCCGTCTACCTGGCCGGCGTGCTGGCCGCGCCGCTCACGCCGTGGCGCCGCGCCGCCGCCCTCGCCGCGACCCCCGTCATCTTCTTCGCCGTCGGCGTCTCCCGCGTCCTCGTGCTCGCGGTGCCGCTCGCCGTCGTGGGCAACTACGAGGTGGCCATCCACGGCTTCTCGCAGACCCTCGTCTCCGTCCTCCTCGTCGCCGCCGCCGCGGTGTGGACCGCCGGCAGCGCTCGGCCGGGCGCCGTGCGCACCCTCGTGGCGGTGGGCGCGGGCGTCGCCGCCGGCTTCGCCGCCGCCCCCGTGATGGGTCTCCTGCTCGGCGGCGGGGCGGCGGGCCTGCAGGCCCTCACCGGCCTCGGCCACCCGTTCGTCGACGAGCAGGGCGCCGCCGCGGTGATGCCCGCCTTCCAGCTCGGCCTCTTCGCCGCCCTGTGGGCCGCCGTCGCCAGCCGCGCCGAGTGGCGCCGCGCCCTCGCTGGCGCGGGCCTCCTCGCCGCCAGCCAGCTCGTCGTCGCCTTCCTCGTCGGCGAGATGGCCCAATACGGCGGCTTCAACCCCCACGTCGCCGTCATCCGCGCCTGGACCGTCGTCGTGCCCGTCGTCCTCGTGTGGGTCCTCGCCCGCCCCGAGGGCGCCCCCGTGTGGCGTGCGACACCCGCCCCGACCCCGGCGTCCGCGTGAACGCGCGCCCGCTTCGTTGGGGCTCAGGAGGCGTCTGGCACTTCCTGCCGCCCCACGCTGCCTGACCCGAGCAGATGGCGGTACAGGCCGTCGAAACGGTCGTTGACGGCATCGAAACGCTGGTTGACGGCGTCGAAGCGCTCGTCGAAGCGCTGGAGCAGCGCCGGGTGGTCGGTACGCGCCCGCTCTTCCGACTTGTCGAGACGGTCTTCAAGCCGTCGCAGGTTGTCGCAGATGGCCGCGTGGGCGGCCTCGTTCCGTTTCTCCGCCGCGTCGAAGCGCTCGGTCCACCGCCTGTCGGCCGCCTCGAACCGTTCGCGGTCGCGTCTCTCCATCGCCTCGAGTTGCCGGTCGATGGCCTCGAATCGCTCGCGGTTCCGACTCTCCGCCGCCACGAACTGCCTGTCGACGGCCTCGAACCGCTCTCGGCTCTGTTTCTCCGCCGCCTCGAACCGCTTGTCGACCGTCGCGAACCAGCCAGCCTGCACTCGCCAGTTGGCGGCGAACAGCGCGATGCCGGTTGCTATCACCGTCAGCACTACCGGGTCCATCGTGAGCGTCCCTCCTCCGGGGCGGTCCCCGTGACCGCCGCCCTCACGTGAGAGCAACCAGCGTGCCAACAGGGCCCCCGGTCTGCGCCGATCGGGCCGTGGCGGTGCGGGTCGGGCGCAACACGGCCAGCATACCGCAGGTTGGCCTTGCGGGCGCCGGCTGGGGGCTCACTGCGTCGCCCATGCGATGCGTTGACCGCGGAACGCACTTCTGCGCTGGTACGTGCGCCGAGGGGTGACGGTTGTTTCCGGGGAACCGGGCTCGAACGTCGGTCTGGAGTCGTCGTTTGAAAAAGGCGACGGCGCCGACGCCGGGTGGCGTCGACGCGGCCGGTCCGTTCGGTGCCGGCGCCTGATGCGCCGGGCTGAGTGTGCTCCGCCCCGCCGTCAGGCGAGAATCCCGTTCACGATCTTGCCGTGCACGTCGGTCAGGCGGAAGTCGCGGCCCTGGAACTGGTAGGTGAGCCGCGTGTGGTCGATGCCCGCGAGGTGCAGCATCGTCGCGTGCAGGTCGTGGATGTGCACCGGGTCCTTGACGATGTTGAACGCGAAGTCGTCGGTCTCGCCGTAGACGGTGCCGGGCTTGACGCCGCCGCCGGCCATCCAGATGGTGAACGACCGCGGATGGTGGTCGCGCCCGTAGGTCTCCTCGGTCAGCCGGCCCTGGCAGAAGATGGTGCGGCCGAACTCGCCGCCCCAGATGACCAGGGTGTCGTCGAGCATGCCGCGCTCCTTGAGCTCCATCACTAGCGCCGCCTGCGGCTGGTCGACGTCCTTGGCCTGGGTCTGGATGCGCCGCGGCAACTGGGTGTGGTGGTCCCAGCCGCGGTGGAAGAGCTGCACGAAGCGCACGTCGCGCTCGGCTAGCCGCCGCGCGAGCAGGCAGTTGGCGGCGAAGGTGCCCGGGGTGCGCGAGTCGGGCCCGTAGCGCTCGAAGACGCTGTCGGGCTCGCTCGACAGGTCGGTGAGCTCGGGCACCGATGCCTGCATGCGGTAGGCCATCTCGTACTGCGAGATGCGCGTGGTGGTCTCCGGATCGCCGAACGTCTCGCCGTCGAGCCGGTTCAGCTTGCCGAGGTCGTCGAGGAAGCGGCGCCTGAGCCCGCGGTCGACCCCCGGCGGGTTCGACAGGTAGAGCACGGGGTCGCCGGTCGAGAGGAACTTGACGCCCTGGTACTCGGACGGCAGGAACCCGCTGCCCCACAGCCGGTCGTAGATGGGGTTGCCGCCGCGGTTGGTGACCATGGCGACGAAGGTCGGCATGTCCTGGTTCATGCTGCCGAGCCCGTACGAGAGCCACGCCCCCACGCTGGGCCGCCCCGCGAGCTGGGCCCCGGTCTGGAAGAACGTCACCCCGGGGTCGTGGTTGATCGCCTCGGTGTGCATGGTCTTGATGAAGCACAGCTCGTCGGCGATCTTGGCGGTGTGGGGCATCAGCTCGCTGATCCACGCCCCCGACTGCCCGTGCTGCTTGAACTCGAACGTCGACGGCACGACCGGGAAGCCGGCCTGGCTCGCGGTCATCGGGGTCAGCCGCTGCCCCTGCCGGACCGAGTCGGGCAGGTCGGTGCCGCGCAGGTTGGCGAGCTGCGGCTTGTACTCCCACAGGTCGTGCTGCGACGGCGCGCCTCCCTGGAACAGGTAGATGATGCGCTTGGCCTTGGGGGCGAAGTGGGGCAGCCCCGGCAGCCCGCCGGCGTCGACGGGGGCCTGGGCGATCAGGTCCTCGCTGAACAGGGTCGCCAGGGCCGCCGAACCGATGCCGGAGCCCGCGAGCTCGAGAAACCGCCGCCGGGTCTGCAACTTCTGCAGTTCGGTTAGGAGTGCCATGGTCAGTCCTTCGTGATGGTGCGGTCGAGGTTCATGATCATGCTGGCGACCATCGTGTACGAGGCCAGCTCGGCGATGTCGAGGGTCTCGTCGCGCGCGGTGTCGCCCACGTTGACGAGCTCGAGGGCGGCCCGGCGGTCGGCCCGGTAGCGGTCGAGATAGTCGTTGAAGCTGCCGGTCAGCACCGCCTCGTGGTCGGACGGCGGACGGTGCTGGGTGGCGAGCCGGTAGGCGTAGGCGATGCGGTCTTCCGGCGCCTCGCCGCCCTCGTGGATCATGCGCTGCGCGAGGTGCCGCGCCGCCTCGACGTACGTCACGTCGTTCATCAGGTTCAGGGCCTGCAGCGGCGTGTTCGTGCGGTCGGTCCGCACGATGCACGTCTCGCGCGTCGGCGAGTCGAACGCGAGCATCGACGGCGGGGCGAGCGTGCGCTTCCAGTAGGTGTAGAGGCTGCGCCGGAAGAGGTCGTCGCCCTCCGACTGGATATAGGTCTGGCTGGCCCCCGCCTCCCACAGGCCCTCGGGCTGGTAGGGCTTGACCGACGGCCCCCCGATGCCGGGCACGAGGAGGCCGGACACGGCCAGGGCCTGGTCGCGGATGAACTGCGCCGGCAGCCGCATGCGCGGCCCCCGCGCCAGCCGCCGGTTCTCGGGGTCGGCCTCGAACGCCCCGGGGGCGATGGTCGAGTCCTGTCGGTAGGTGGCGCTGGTGACGATGGTCCGCATGAGCTCCTTGACGTCCCAGCCCGAGTCGACGAACTCGGTGGCGAGCCAGTCGAGCAGCTCGGGGTGGCTGGGGAAGTCGCCCTGCAGGCCGAAGTTCTCGCTCGTCTTGACGATGCCGGTGCCGAAGAGCATCTGCCAGAACCGGTTGACGGTGACCCGGGCGGTCAGCGGGTGATCGGGCTGGACGAGCCACTCGGCGAAGCCGAGCCGGTTGGCCCCGGCCCCGTCGGGAAGCGGCGGCAGGATGGCCGGCACGTTCGGCGTCACCCGCTCGCCGGGCACGTCGTAGGCGCCGCGGATGAGCTGGAACGTCTCGCGCGGCGGGTTCATCTCGTCCATGACCATGACGGTGGGGAAGCTGTCCCACATCTCGGCCCGCCGGTCCTCGAGGTCGTTGAGGTGGCGCCACGCGTCCTGCACCTCGGCGCCGGCGTACTGGTCGAGGTAGGCGAGGCGCATCTTCTCGGCCTGCCCCGCCGTCCGGTCGGCGGGGGCGATGCGCGCGATGTCGGGCAGCGTCTCGGCCGTCGCCACCACCGCCGCCTGCTCGGGCGTGAGGGCCTCGGTGTAGATGCGGACGTCGTCGAGCCAGCCCCGGAACCGCGGCCGCGAGTCGGTGCCGCCCGAGCCTTCCGGCGGCGGGCCGCTCGCCCCGATGCGCAACGGCTCGTCGCGCGCCCGCATCGGGTTGTTGATGCCGTCGAGCAGGTGGACCAACTCCTGCTCCTCGCCGTTGACGTAGATGCGGAAGCTGTCGGGGACCCGCTTGCCGGTGTAGGTCACCGCCACGTGCTGCCACTCGTTCAGGGGCAGGTCGTCGACGGTCTCGACCCGCACCCCGTCGTCGGCCCAGCGCTGCGACAGGTTCATCCGCACCTTGCCGTCGAGGAGGTACAGCCCCCAGCCCCGCTCGCCCTGGTCGTCGGCCAGCGCCCGCGAGACGATGACCCCGTCGGGGGCGGTGGAGTGGACCCACGCCGACAGCGTGAACGCGTCGTCGTAGGTGAAGTTGGCGATGTCGCCGGCGTCGATGAACCGCTCGCCGTCGAAGCCGTGCGCCTCGCCGACCTTGCCCGGCACGAAGCGGGGCGAGCCGTCGACGAGCCGGACGTTCACCGGGAACTCGACCAACTGGGGCTCGGACACGCCCCGCAGCCCCGACGTCACGTTCGGCGAGACGTAGACCGGCTCGGACGTGTAGACGCCGTTGAAGTCGCCGTCGAGCGGGTAGTGCACGAGCAGCTTGTCGCGCAGCACCCAGTCGACGCGGCCCGCGTCGGCGAGCGTGGCCTCCCACGCGCGCTGGGCCTCGGCCGCCCCGTCCTCGAGCTCGGCGAACGTCTCGCGCGCCTCGTCGACCTCGAGGTCGAGCCAGCCCAGCTCGGCGAACTGGTCGTCGGTCGGGGCGGTGATCATCGGCGGCGAGTTGCCGTACTTGAACGCCTTGCCCCGCTCGGGCACGTTGTTGAAGTAGGCGAAGATCTCGTAGAACTCCTTCTGCGAGACGGGGTCGAACTTGTGGTCGTGGCAGCGGGCGCACCCCAGGGTCAGCCCCATCCACACCGTGCCCGTCGTCGACACCCGGTCGACCACGTTCTCGACGAGGAACTCCTCGGGGATGATGCCGCCCTCGCCGTTCTGGCTGTGGTTGCGGTTGAAGGCGGTGGCGATGCGCTGGTCGAGGGTCGGCTCGGGCATCAAGTCGCCCGCCAACTGCTCGATGGTGAACTGGTCGAACGGCATGTTCGCGTTGAACGCGTCGATGACCCAGTCGCGGTAGCGCCACATCGACCGCTCGGCGTCGGTCTGGTAGCCGCTCGAGTCGGCGTAGCGGGCCGCGTTGAGCCACTCGACCGCCATCCGCTCGCCGTAGCCGGTCGAGCCGAGCAGCCGGTCGACGGCGTTCTCGTAGGCGTCGGGCGAGTCGTCGTTGAGGAACGCGGCGAGGTCGGACTCCAGCGGCGGCAGCCCCGTGATGTCGAGGCTCGCCCGGCGCAGCAGCGTCACCCGGTCGGCCTCGTCGGCCGGCCCCATCCCGTCGGCCTCGAGGCCCGCGAGCACGAAGTTGTCGACGGGGTTGCGCGGCCACTCGGCGTCGGCCACCGGGGGCACCGCCGGCCGCTCGGGCGGGTTGAACGCCCAGTGCGACGCCCACTCGGCCCCCTGGTCGATCCAGAGCCTGAGGGTCTCGATCTCGTCGGCGCTCAGCGCGTCCTCGTCGGTGCCGGGCATGACCGGGGTGTTCAGGCCCAGCCGGTAGGGCATGCGCACCCGGGCGTCGTCGGCGCCGACGCGGTGGATGAGCAGGCTCTCGTCGGCGTTGCCGGGGATGATGACCGGCCCCCCGAACTGGCCGCGGTCGGCGAACGGCCCGTCCTCGACGTCGAGGCGCAGGCCGCGCTGGCGTCCCGCCTCGTCGGGCCCGTGGCACGTGAAGCAGTTCTGCGACAGGATGGGCCGGACCTCGCGGGCGAAGTCGACGACGCGCTCGGGCAGGAGCGGCGCGTCGGCCTCGGCCAGCTCGGCCCCCCACGCCGCGCCGCCGTCGATCCACCGGCGCACGAGGTCGATCTGCTCGTCGCTGAGCGACCGGCCGGACGAGACCGGCGGCATCTTCATCACCTGGTCGCCGGTGGTCAGCCGCTGGAACAGCGGGCTCGCCTCGGCGTCGCCGGGCACGACGAGCCGGTCGAGGAACGCGTCGGTGTCGAGCCGCAGGTCGGCCTGCTGCAGCCGCTCGCCGTGGCACACGAGGCACGTCTGGGCCAGCACCGGCTGCAGCACGTCGCGGTTGTACTCGAGCTCGTGCGCGGGCTCCTGGGCGGCCGCCCGAGACGCGCCGAACGCCACCGCGACGACGGCCAACGGAATCAGAAGGCGAGGTACGGTCATCTTCATGGGTATCCTCTCAGAGACGCATGGTAGGGCGACCACGGGCGAGTTGCAAGCCTTTATTGGGGTCCTTGCCGGGGGTGTGTCTGCTACCATCGCGGCGTTGACCTTCAAGTACGGGATTGTCCTCTGCTGGAGCCGGATCGACGGGGTCTTCGTCGCCGAGGTGCCCGAGCTTCCCGGGTGCATGGCGCACGGCGACACGCAGCAGGCGGCCCTCGACAGCGTCAATCGGGCGACGGCCCTCTGGATCGACACGGCCAGGGAGTTCGGCGACCCCGTACCCGAGCCCAAGGGCGAACGGTTGATGCCGGGGCAGGGGATCCGTCCCGAAGTCAGCACCAATCAGTCGCTGAGCGTCCAGAATGGTGCTGAGCCGGGCTCCAGGATCGCCGCCCGTCCAACCAGGTAGCAGTAGAGACTGGTCGGTATGGCCTGCAGAGACCCGGAGCCCGCCCAAGGCGATACGGACCGCTCCAGGGTCCGGGTGGTGACCAGTACCGTGGCGTCAGGGTGCTGCTTCGCGAACTCTGCAAGGCTCGTCAGCTCGTCCGGTTTGCGGCCGGGTCGATCAGACCACTTGACGTCGAGACACCAGTATGGGGCCTGCCTCCGGTCGAGTCGGACGATATCGACCTCGCCTTCCGACCGGCCGGTCCGCCAGCGCGCGTAGTGGAGGTCGACGCCGGCGTGGAACCACTGGGCGAAGACGGCGGTCTCGGCCAGGGCGCCCATCGCCGCGTCGTCGGCGGTCACTGGACCGAACAGGCCGCAGCGCAGGGCGGGCGTGGTGACGTAGACCTTGAAGCGGGTGGCCCGCTTGAAGCGGCGGGCGGTGTGGTCGATGCGTCGGACGACCTTGATAAGGAACGCCGCCTCCAGATACTCCAGGTAGCGCTTGAGCGTCGGCTTGGTCACGCCAGAGCCCCGCGACAGCGTCTCCAGAGACACCTCCTCGGCCGTGTTGTAGGCGAGCGTCATGAACAGGGCGTTCAGCTCCTGGACGTCCTGGATGCCGTAGAGGCTCGGGAGATCCCGTAACAGGACCTTCTCGACGATGTCCGCACCGATGTAGCGGCTGGGGTCGGCGCGGACGGTGCTGGAGAGCGCCGCTTCCGGGTAGCCCCCGAAGTTGACGTAGTCGACGAAGTGCCGGTTCAGTTCCGTGATGCCGCCGTGGGCGATCTTGGTGCCCTCGTCGGGTGTGTCTTCGACGAGGTCCGCCTTGTCTTGCAGGTCGAGGTACTCGTAGAACGTCAGCGGCGGCAGCAGGAAGTCCGTGAAGCGCCCGGCGCCGGATTCGATGCTCTTGAGCCGGAGGGCGGCGGCGGCCGAGCCCGACGCCACGCAGCGGACGTCGGGGTTCGCGTCGACGAACACCTTGAGATGGCGTTCCCAGTCGGGGAGGTACTGGATCTCGTCCAGGAACAGCATCCGGGGGAGATGTTCGGCTCCGCTCGCCCCGCGGAGCTCCCGGGCCAGCTCTTCGATCGACAGCCGCGTGTAGAGCGGCTGGTCGAGCGATACGTAGGCGATGTCGAGGGGCTCGTACCGGCCGTCGAGCAGATGCGCGATGACGTGGTGCAGCAGCACCGTCTTGCCCACGCGCCGCGGACCCATGAGGACCACCGCGCGGCGGACGTCGGTCTGCTCCACGAGAGGCCGGAAGCGCTCGAAGTACGCACGCCGCTTCAGGCCCGCGTAGTCGCCGCGGATGCCGCCGCCGTCCCACCACGGGTTGTCGGCACGCATGCGGCTGCGGACCTGCTCCTCGGGAATCCGGCGCATTCGTCAAGGCTAGCAGGGGTGGGCAGGGAGGTCAACTAGAGAAAGCCGACTTTCCTTACTGATTGTCGTCCGGGCAACGCCAACGAATACAGGGGTTTAGGGAGGACTCGAAGCATCAGCGACGTGGCTGAACCGATGAGGTCGTCCATCACGACGAGGTGTCCCGATCACGGTCCCCACGAATCGCGGCGCTGCTGTCCAGCGAGGAGCGCAGCCGTTGCCGCAGTGCCTGCGCTCGGGTGAAGAATCCCTCCCGACCGGACAGAGCCCCCTCGCCGAGGCGCTCGTCGTGCGCCGACGGCTCTGGCGCCGAGGTGGTCGACGCCAGCTCCAGGAAGCGGCAGAAGGGATTGGCCAGGCGCATCTGCTCCGGGGTGCGGCAGCCGGGCGTCAGGAGAGCCGGGCTCGCGACGCTGGCGGCGACGCAGCTGGCGCGGGAGGTGGCGACGTTGAGGCGGTGGAGGCTGTAGAGGAACTCCATGCCGCGCGGCGCCTCGTCGGCGGTCAGGTGGCCATGGAGTACAGCACGATGGGCGCCTCCTGCCCCTGGAACTTGTCGACGGTGCCGACCCGCGCGCCCTCGGGCAGCCTCGCCCGCAGGGTCGCCACCTGCACGTTGTAGGGGGCCACGACGAGGACGTCCCCGAGCGCCAGCCGCTTCCGGACGCCCTGCCGGTCGACCCAGGCGGCGCCGGCGTCGAGCAGCTCGCGGATCAGCGCCGCCGACGCGGTCGGCCTCCTCTTCCGACGCGTTCGTGTTGCCGGCGTGCTCGACCGGCACGAAGCGCAGGCCGTGTCCGGCCAGCGGCCCCGGCCCGACCACGGTCTGCCGCGCGAGATCCTCCCGCGCGAGGAGCCGCCCTTCGTAGAACTGCTCCGACGTGAAGGCGCAGATGTCGGGGTGCATGCGCCAGGTGTGGTCGAGGAAGACGCCGCGGGCGGGGTCGACGGTCGCCGATTCGCCCAGGAGATGGCCGAGGGCCGAGACGTCGGCGCCGGGGCGGGTGGACCCCCTGGATGGGCTGATCGAGCTGGCGCGGGTCGCCGAGCAGGACGAGGCTCGCGCCGGCCTGGCACACGGCCGCGATCGACGAAACGCTCGAACGCGGCCTTCTCGTTCGTCGCGTCGAGCGCCCAGTCCGCTTCGTACCGGCCCGGCCTGTCCGCGACGCCGAACAGGTACTCCAGGCCGTCGTCCGCCGCGAACGCGTCCCCTTCGAGGTCGAAGAAGACGTCGCCGGCCGACGGCTCGGGCAGCCCTGCGAGTCCCTTGTCCGGCTCGACCGGCGTGACGAGCTCGTGAATGCGGCGGCCCTCCCGGCGCCCCAGGCCCTGCACCCGCGCCTGGTCGCGGATGCGCGCCAGCGCGCCGGCGCCGACGCCGTCGAGCCGGGGGACGACCGGCAGGTCGAGCGCCCCCAGCGCCGCCATCGTCGTCACCCCCCGCTCGACCAGGCGGCCCCGCTGGCCGCGGGTGATGCCGGCCACGAGCGACAGGTGGTCGTCGGCGCGGCGCCGCTGCGCGCAGCTCTGCTTCCACTCACAGCGATCGCAGTGCTCGACCGGTTCGGGATAGGTCTCGGGCGGCGCGTCGGCGTGGGTTTCGAATCGCCGTCGGACGGCGCGGTAGTAGGCCGAGTACTCGACGACCCGGAAGCTCGTGTAGTCCCGTCCGTCGCCGCCGCCGAGGGCCAAGTGCATCCTTGCCGGTTCGGTTTCCTGCACCAGGGCCAGCAGATCCGAGTACAGGAGAAGCTGCAGCACCGCCTCGCCCTTCGCGCTGCGGGCCAGCTTCGCGTCGAGCACCTCGTACGACCAAGCGCCCGACCTGCTCGGCTCGTCGACGCGAAGCAGGAAGTCGGGATAGCCGCTCCACCGGCCGTCCTCGTCCTCCAGGCGTCCCTGGTAGACGACGTCGGCTCCGCGCCGCATCGCGTCCCGCGTGCGCGCGGCGGCCGCGGCCGGATCCCGGTTCGAGAAGGGCGTGTCGGCCGCGGTGACGACCGCCACCGAGCGCCCTTCCGCCGCGAACCGCTCCAGCAGACGCCGCTCGTGCTCGATGCCTCGTTGCTTCAGCACGTCGCCGCGGGGGTCGTCATAAGGCGGGGGCGCCTCGAACTCGCCCAGCGCGACGCCCCGGCGCAGGGACGTCAGATGGCCGCAGGCGAGGTGGCGGCTGAGATCGGTGGCCGAGAACGCGAGCCGGCCGTCGGCGAGGCGCATGGCGCGGGACGATAGCATGGGGCGGTGTCGGGAGCTGTCAGCGCGGTGCGCTGATTGCGTTTTCCGTCGTTCCCGCGTTATGTTCCCCCCTTTACGGAGGGCAGGATGAAGGCCGTCAGTGTCCGGGAGTTGAAGAACAACCCGTCGGCGGCGCTACGCGAGGCACGCGAGCATCCCGTCATGGTGCTGAACCGGCACCGGCCGGAAGCTCTGCTGGTGCATCTCGATGACGAGTCGCTGCTCTCTGCCCCGGGCATCCGGCGGGCGCTGGCCACGGCGCTGTATCGAGACCAGAGCCTGTCGCTCGGGCAGGCCGCGAGGTTCTCGGGGCTCGGCATCGGGGAGTTCATCCGCTACGTGTCGCGGCTCGGGATTCCCGTGGTCAGGGGGACCGCGGACACTGTGCGCGAGGATGCCGAGGTCGTCGACGCATGGCGGGACGGCTCGTCGTAGCCGATGCGAGCCCGTTGATCGGGCTGGCAACGGCAGGAGGATTCCATCTCCTTCGAGATCTCTTCGGCGAGATTGCCGTCACGGCCTGGGTCCGCGACGAAGTTCTGGCTGGCGGTGAGCTGCCGGGCGCCTCGGAATTGGCGCGGGCGATCCGAGATGAATGGATCCGGGTCGAACGAGAGCCACCCGACGCGATGGAGTTTCCGGATCTCGACGCGGGCGAGGCGGCGACGCTGGCTGTCGCGCTCGCGCACCCCGGGCGTTGTCTCGTGCTGATGGACGAATCGCTGGGAAGAGCGCATGCCCGTGCGCACGGTCTCGACGTCACCGGGCTCGCCGGCGTCCTGCTCGCCGCCAGGAACGCGGATCTCGTCGCCGCCGTTCGACCGTTTCTGGATCGTCTGAAGAAGAGCGACTTCAGACTGTCGCCGGCCGTCGTCCGGGTCATCCTCGAGCGAGCGGGAGAAGCCGATCCGCGGACATGATGGTTGGCGATCGGCCGCGCCGCGACCGACTTCGCGGCCCGCATGCGGCCGGAAACCCGCCGGCGGCTCGACCCCCTCGCGCGCTACGTGCTGGCGCTCTGACGAGCGGCCGCTCGCCACCTGCGAGCGGCCGCGACAGCCGTCCGAGGGGACGGTCAACGGCCGTTTCGCCGTACAGGACGGGGACGCCACCGGCGCGCTGGCCGGCCGGTCCATTCGCCGGCCGTAGCGCACGGTACGCCGCGAACCTGTGCCCCGCCGGTCGTTTCTTGGCGCGTTGCGCAACGTTCGTGATGCGTGTCGCGGACTGGTTGTATCGGGCCTACCCGTGTTGTACCCTGTGCCTGCGTCTCGGAGGATGAGCACGAGCCTGTCATCAGGATATGAGCGGTGCCTGACCGTACTGACGGAGCACTGAAGGACGCGGGCGCCGCCGTTCGCCGCCCGAAGACGCTTCGCGTGCTGGCTCTCCTGTTCGGTGTGCTCCTCCCACTCGTCGGTTTGGAGACCGTGGCGCGGGTGCTGCCGGTCAACGAGGGCCCCCAGGCGTTGTCGGTCAACGACGCGAATCCGATCTTCCGTTATCGGCCGAACCGGGAGTTCGTGTGGTCGGCGGGGTGGAACTTCTCCGCCGTCAACGAGGTCAAGGTCAACAACTTCGGTTTCGTCAATGATCAGGATTACGACCCCGACGGGACCGGTGCCCTTCTCGCAGTCATCGGGGACAGTTTCATCGAGGCGTTCCGGGTGCCGTTCGAGGACACCTGCCACGGCCGGCTCGCCGCGCGCGTGAACGGCACGGCTCGTGTCTATTCCTTCGGTGTGTCCGGATCACCCTTGAGCCAGTACCTGGCATATGCCCGGTACGTTCGTGACACGTTCAGACCGGCTGGCCTTGCGATTGTCATCATCGACAACGACTATGATCAGAGCCTTGCCAAGTACGGGCCCCAGAGGGGCAAGCACCAGTTCGTGGAACGCGGCGGCGGCCGGCTCGCGCTGGAGCGAAGCGATCTCGAGTTCCGTCCGCGCTACCGGCTGGTCAGAGGATCGGCGTTGGCGAGATACGTGGCGATCAACTTGGGCATGGCAAGGGAACGGAACTATCGGTTGTTTACCGGCGAAGAAACGGATGCGCGCGTCGCGGAGGCGGAGCGTGCGACGTGGGTCGTCGACTCGAAGCGGGCCGTCGACGCGTTTCTCGACATGCTGCCCGCGGCGTCCGGCCTGGAGCCGGAACGGATCATGTTCATCGTGGACGGCATCCGTGCTCGCGTTTACGGAAGCGATGTCCCGGAGTGGGAGAAGGGCGTCTACCGCGAAGACGTGGGCTACGTGGATGCCATGCGGCGCTACTTCATCGAGAACGTTGTCCGCAGGGGATACGAGACCATCGACCTGGAGCCGGCGTTCGCCGCGCACTACCGGCTGCACCGAACGCAATTCGACTGGCTGCCGCTCGACGAGCATTGGAACGCACTGGGACACGAGGTGTGCTCGGAGGCAGCGGCCGGTTCGGAGTTGCTGCGGGACTTCCGGCGGCGTGCCGGCGCCGCGGGGCGGGAAGACGGATGACCGGGAGCTAGACTGAAGTTTCAGCGCCCGATTTTCTCTAACTTATAGCAACTAAAGGAGTCTTGGGATTATCGGCGTGGTTTATCGGACCATTTGTAGCCATGTAAATGGCTCATTTTGCCCCGTGTTTTCCTTGATATATAGGGTGATATCGGTATAATGAGTAACCATGTATGTCGAGAGCGTCCGCAATCGCTCCTCGCCACCCGCCGTCCTCCTCCGGGAGTCCTACCGCCAAGACGGGCGCGTCAAGAAGCGCACCCTCGCCAACCTCTCCAAGCTCCCAGACGCTGCCATCGAGGCGGTGCGACGCGTCCTCCACGGCGAGCATCTCGTCAATCCGGAAGACGCCTTCACCTGCCTTCGCAGCCTCCCCCACGGCCACATCGCCGCCGTCCTCGGCACCCTCAAGCAGCTGCGACTCCACACCTGCATCGCTCGCCAAGCGAGCCGCGTCCGTGACCTCGTCGTCGCCCTCATCGTCGCCCGCGTTGTCGACGCGAAGTCGAAGCTCGCTACCGCCCGCGCCCTCGCCCCCGAGACCGCCGTCTCCACCTTGGGCAGGGTGCTCGAACTCGGCGACGTCGACCAGCATGAGCTCTACGCCGCGATGGACTGGCTCGTCGAGCGGCAGGCGGCCATCGAGCAACGACTCGCGAAACAGCACCTGCGGGAACACACCCTGGTGCTCTACGACTTGACCTCCAGCTACGTGGAGGGAACCCGCTGCCCGTTGGCGCAGCGCGGCTACAGCCGCGACGGCAAGAAGTCCACGCTGCAGATCGTCTTCGGCCTGCTGTGCTCAGCCGACGGCTGCCCCGTCGCGGTCGAGGTCTTCGAGGGCTCGACGAGCGACCCCAAGACGGTGGCCAGCCAGGTGGAGAAGCTCCGGGAACGGTTCGGCTTGCAGCACGTCGTGCTGGTCGGCGACCGCGGCATGCTGACCGCGGCGCGCATCCGCGAGGACCTGCAGGGGGTCGACGGGCTGCGCTGGATCACCTCCCTGCGCGCACCCGTCATCCGGAAGCTCGTCGACGCCGGCACGGTGACGCCGTCGTTGTTCGACGAGCGGGACCTGGCCGAGGTCACCAGCGACGAGTTCCCCGGCGAGCGGCTGATCGTGTGCCGCAATCCCCTGCTCGCCGCCGAACGGCAGCGCAAGCGGCAAGAGCTGCTGGCCGCGACCGAGAAGGACCTCGCGCCCATCGCGGCCGCGACCCGGCGCAAGAACCGGCCGTTGCGGGGCGAGGCCGCCATCGGCGTGCGCGTCGGCAAAGTCATCAACCGGCACAAGATGGCGAAGCACTTCCTCATCACCATCACCGACGAGTCCTTCACCTTTCAACGCAACGCCGAGAAGATCGCAGCGGAGGAGCAGCTCGACGGAATCTACATCGTCCGGTCCAACGTCGAGCCCGAGCAGTTCGACGCGGCCCAGACCGTCCGCGCTTACAAGGACCTGTCGAAGGTGGAGCGGGCGTTTCGCTATCTCAAGTCGGTGGACCTGCAGGTGCGGCCGCTCCACCACCGGCGCGAGGACCGGGTGCGCGCCCACGTGCTGCTGTGCATGCTGGCCTACTACGTCGAGTGGCACATGCGCCGCGCCCTGGCCCCGATGCTGTTCGACGACCACGACCCGGCCGCCGCCGAACGGCAGCGCGCTTCGGTGGTCGCTCCTGCGCGACGCTCGCCGGCGGCGCGGGCCAAGGCCGGCCGCAAACGCACCGACGACGCGCTGCCCGTGCACAGCTTCCGGACCCTACTCGCCGACCTCGGCACGCTGACCGCCAACACGATGCAGGTGGGCGAGGGTGACAGCACCTTCACCCTGCACACCGAACCGACGCCGGTGCAGCAGCGCTGCTTCGAGCTACTGGGGATGACACCGCGAGTGTAGCCAGTATCGACACCCCATGAAACAGCGTAACTGACTCAATCAAAGGGACTTTTGCGCGATCCGCTCTGAAACTTCGGGCTAGAACAACGTGTAGATGAAAGGCGCCGCGGCGGTGCCCGATATCAGAATCAACGCACCCACCAGCAGCAGCACGAGAACCATCGGCGTCAGCCACCACTTCTTGTTGGTGGCCATGAACTCCCACAGCTCCGCGAGAAGACCGGGACGGGCGGCGTCGGCCTCCTTCGAGAAGTCGTCGGCGCGCCTGCTTCCGCCTTCATCCGGCAATCGACTTGGCATGACATCCTCCCCATTCCCGCATCGGCCGGCTTGGAGCGGGTCGGCCGACCAGGTTGCCGGGCAGCTCGTCCCAATGCCGGACGCACATGGCTCAGAACTGCCGGAAGTAGCGCCGCAGGCCTCTGGTGGGACTGCGCGCGGTCCAGTACGTCTTCGCCGATCGGTCGGGAGCCCGCTCGAGCGGGTCGCCCCGAATCCATCGCACCAGCAACCCGATCGGGGTCACCACGAGACAATGCGTTGCCGCCAGCACCAGGTGCGACACCGTCCACCCGATCGGGAAGGCCGCGGCCGCCCAGCCGAGATGGATCCACCGGCGCAGCGGCGGGACGACCGTGTAGGTTCCGGTCACGACGGCGCCGACCACCCAGATCGCACGCGCCGCCGTCGGGTCCCCGAGCCGCCAGCGCACAAAGGCGCCGGCCAGGACCACGAACCCGGCCAGCAGCACGCCGAACCAGCGCAGCTCCCTTGCCGTAGGATCTCGGTTGAGCTCGATCAGGGCCATCGCAATCAGTCGAGGGCAAACTCGCCCAGATACGCGCGGGCGTCGACGGCCGCCGCTTGCGGCTGAACCGACTTGCGCAGCACGAAGCGCTCCAGCACCAGCACGTCCATGTTGGTCGCCATGAAGCAACGGTGCGCCTGCTCGGGCGTGCAGACGATCGGCTCGCCCCGCACGTTGAAGCTCGTGTTGATCAGCACCGGGCACCCGGTCTTCGCTTCGAACGCCTGCAGCAAGCGCGCGTAGCGCCCGTGCCGGCCGGCGTCGACCGTCTGGACGCGGGCCGAGTAGTCGACGTGGGTGACGGCGGGCACGTCCGACCGGGCCGCCTTCAACTTGTCGAGCCCCCGCAGGCTGCCGGAGCCGTCCTCGAGCGGCAACCGGTGCGGGCCGCGCACCGGAGCCACGAGCAGCATGTAGGCGCTGTCCTCCTCGGACCGCATCTCGAACCAGTCGTCGACCCGCTCGCGAAGCACCGACGGCGCGAACGGACGGAACGACTCGCGGAACTTGATCTTCCGGTTCATCACGGACTGCATGTCGCGGCTGCGGGGATCGCCCAGGATGCTGCGCGCGCCGAGGGCGCGCGGCCCGAACTCCATGCGGTCCTGGAACCACCCGACCACCTCCTCGCGGGCCAGCAGGTCGGCCACCGCGTCGCAGAGCGTCTCATCGTCGGGATACTCCTCGTAGATCGCGCCCGCCCCGTCCAGGCACGCCCGGATCCGGTCGTCGGTCGCGCGCGGCCCGAGCAGCGACCCCCGCTGCGCGTCCGGCGTCCGCACCTGCCGGGGATGGTCGAGAAGCTGGTGCCAGATGAACAGCGCCACGCCCAGCGCACCGCCCGCGTCCCCGGCCGCCGGCTGGATCCAGACCTGGTCGAACGGCCCCTCCCGCAGCACGCGGCCGTTTCCGACGCAGTTCAGCGCCACGCCGCCGGCCATGCACAGGTTGCGCATCCCGGTCTCGGCATGGACGTGCCGCGCGGCCCGCAGCATCGCCTCCTCGGTCACCGCCTGGATCGACGCGGCGATGTCCATCTCGCGCTCGGTGATGGGTGCCTCGGGCCGCCGCGGCGGACCACCGAAGAGCGCGTCGAACCGGCCCGACGTCATCCGGAGCCCCTGGCAGTACTCGAAGTACGACATGTCGAGACGGAACGATCCGTCGGCCTTCAGATCGATCAGGTGGTCGCGGATGCGGTCGACGTACTTCGGCTCCCCGTAGGGGGCCAGCCCCATCAGCTTGTACTCGCCGGAGTTCACCTTGAAGCCGGTGAAGTAGGTGAAGGCGGAGTACAGCAGGCCCAGGGAGTGGGGAAAGCGAATCTCGTGCGTGAGCTCGATGCGGTTGCCGCGCCCTGCCCCGTAGGTGGTCGTCGCCCACTCGCCCACGCCGTCCAGCGTCAGGATGGCCGCCTCCTCGAAGGGCGACGGAAAGAATGCGCTGGCCGCGTGCGACTCGTGGTGCTCGGTGAAGACGATCTGGCGGCGGTAGCCGGGAAGCCCGCGCCCGATCTCGCGCGGGAGGTGGAGCTTCTGCTTCGCCCACAGCGGCACGAACCTCGAGAACGAACGGAACCCCCGCGGAGCATAGGAGAGGTAGGTCTCCAGCAGGCGCTCGAGCTTCAGGAACGGCTTGTCGTAGAAACCGACGTAGTCGAGCGCCTCGGGTTCGATGCGGGCCTCGTCCAGACAGTAGCGGATGGCGTGGGCGGGAAACGCGTCGTCGTGTTTGCGGCGCGTGAACCGCTCCTCCTGAGCCGCCGCGACGAGGTCGCCGTCGACCACCAGCGCCGCCGCCGAGTCGTGGTAGAAGGCCGAGATGCCGAGAATCGCTGTCATGGCTTGCGGTGACGTCGAGTCTCCGTGCACTCTTGCCCTTTCGCATTGTATATCGCCCCTGGGGCGTGCTCCTCCCGCGAGACGCGGCCCGTGTCCGCGCTACTCCAGCAGCCCCGCCAGGGCCGACGCGGCCTCGAGGCCGGTGTCCGATTCCGACAGTTGACGGCGCTGCCCCTTCGTGAGCCACTCGGCGCGGCTGCCGGTGGCGCCGCGGGTGACGGCGAGGACGTGCTCGATCTGCTCGGCCACGGCGCGGACGTGGGAGATGACGCCGACCATGCGGCCGCCGGCGGCGACGGCACCGAGGGCCTGCACGGCGGCGTCGAGGTTGTTGCGGTCGAGCGAGCCGAAGCCCTCGTCGAGGAAGAGCGACTCGAGGCGGCCGCCGCTGCGCGCCATCATCTCGACCATGCCGAGGGCGAGGGAGAGCGACGCGATGAACTGCTCGCCCCCGGAGAGGCTGGCGGGGGAGCGCGGGCGGCCGGAGTCGGCGTCGAGCACCTGCCACTGCTCCTCGGTCTCGCCGGGGTCGACGAACGCGTACTTGCCGCCGCTCATCTCGCCGAGCATCCGCGAGGCGTGGACGAGGAGGCGGCGGGACCGCCGGAGGGTGAGCCACTTCAGGAACGCGCCCGGCTTGAGGGCGTCCTCGAGGTCGGCGAGGGCGAGGGCGCGCTCGTCGACCTCCTGGAGGAGCCCGCGGAGGCCCTTGACGTCTTCGGCGATGGTGGCGAAGCCGTCCGCGGCCTCGCCGGCGCGGCGCGCCTCGAAGCGGGCGTCCTCGGCTCTCGCGCGCGCGGCGGCGACGACGGCGTCGAGATCGTCGAGATCCAGGTCCGGCCCGACCCGCGTTCCGATGGCGGGGGCGACCCCCGTATCCGGATCGAGCCGCGTCCGGATGGCGGCGAGCTCGGCGCGCGCCGCGTCGGCCCGCTCGGCGGCGGCGTGCGCGTGCTCGTCCGCGGCCCGCGACAGCTCGGCCGCCTTCGTCCGCAGCGCGGCGACGTGCGACTCGAGGGCGCGGACCTCCCGGTTGGAGACGGCGCCGGGGACGTCGACGTCGAGCGCGAGCCGGCGGGCCGACTCGACGAGGACGTCGCGACACGCATGGAGCTCCCGGACCAGCGCCTCGAGGGGGGCCTCGACGTTCTCCGCGCGGCGCCGGGCGAGGGCGGAGCGGGCCTGGCGCGTGTCGTCGATTGCGCTCCGGAGGCGGTGCTGCTCGGCCTCGCGCGCCTCGAGGACCCGTGCTCGCGCCCGGGCCGATTCCGTCTGCTCGCCGACGGGCCCGAGGTCGACCCCGTGCAGCTCGGCCGCGTCGGCGGGAAGACCGAGGCTCGGCCGGAACGGTTGCGGAACCACGCCGATCGCGGCCTTGAGGCGCTCGACGGCCCGGGCGGCGTGCCGGCGCGACCGGTCCGCGGCAGCGCCGGCACTGGCCGCGGCCTCCCGGGCGACGCCGGCCGCCGTGTCCTCGGCGGCCGCGGCGGCCCGCAGCTCCTCGGCCCGGCGGTCGTGCCCGGCGAGCATTGCCGCCGTCTCCGTGCAGGCGGCCTCGAGGGGGGCGAGCAGGGCGTCCCGTTCGGGGAGCGGCGCTTCCGCGTCCAGCAGGTTCGGTCGGGCGGTTATCGTCGCCGCGTGCAGCGGCGCCCCGGTCAGGCCGGCCTCGGGCGCCGTCTCCGGCTCCGGCCGTGCCGTCGCGTCCGGCGGGCCCGTCTGGGCGACCGTCGGACCCGCGGGCTCCGGCCCCGTCGCGTCCGGCAGGCCCGGCTGGGCGGCTGTCGCCGCCGCGGGCGACGACGTCCCGGTCAGGCCGGCCTCGCGCGCCAGCTCCTGTCGCGCCGTGTCGAGAGCCGCCTGCACATCCGCGAGCCGGGCCTCGGCGTCGGCCGCCTGGCGCGAGACGGCCTTGCCCTCGGTCTGGAGCGTGGTGACGGCCGCGTCGGCGTCCCGCGCCGCTTGGTGCGCGGCCCTGGCCACGGTCTCGGCGTCGGCGAGCCCGGCCGCGTCGGGCGCCTCCCAGCCGCCGGGCAGGTCGCGGCGGCAGATCGGGCAGGCGTCGCCCGGGTGGAGGCCGCGGGCGGCGACCGCCGCCGATTCGGACCGCCGCGCCGCCGCCAGGTGCTCGTCGGCGCCGTCGGCGTCGCGGGCCGCGCGAAGCGCCGCGTCCCGCGCGGGCCCGAGCCGCTCCGCGCAGGACGCCTCCTCGGCCCGGAGGGCCTGGAGACGCCGGCGGGCCGTGTCGCGCTCGGCCGTGCGCTCGACGCACCGGGCGTGCTGCTGCTCGACCGCGTCCCGTCGCCGCCGCGCCGCCGCGGCCGCCTCGTCGAGGGGGGGGCGCTTCGCGGCGTGGTCAGCGGCCCGCTGCCGGGCGGCCTCGGCGCTCTCCGCCCGGCGCCGCGCCTCGGTCTGCTTGCGCGAGACGTCGCTCGCGGTGGCGCGCAGGTCGGCGGCCGCTTCTTCGGCGGCCTTCGCGAGGTCGCCGAGGCTCGACAGCGTCGTCGAGGCCGCCGCGACCTCTTCGCGCGTCGGTCCGTCGTCGGTGGGGATGCGCGCGAGCTCGTCCTCGAGGCCGGCCTGCCGCTGCTCGTGGGTCGCTTCCCCCTCGGCGATCTGCCGTTCGGCGTCGGCGATGGGCGCCAGCAGACCGGCGACCCGGTCGACGTCGAGGGCGCGCAGCCGCTCGGCGACGCCCGACGCGTCGCGCCGGGCCGCCACGGCCGAGAGCAGCGCGTCGTGGGCGGCCGCGGCGGCCCGCTCGTCCGCGGCCGCCCCCGCTGCGTCCCGGCTCGCCGCCTCGCGCGCCGCCTGCAACCCGGCGAGGTGCGCGGCGGGGTCGTCGGGATGGGCCGAGGCCGCCTGCGCCAGCCGCTCGCGCAGCTTCTCGGCCTCGTGACGGGCGGCGCCCGCCAGCGCGCCCGCCGCCTCGAGCTCGTCGGTGCGCCACACCTGGCGCAGGATGCGGCCGCGGTCGGTCGGCTTGTCCTCGACGAGCAGCCGGGCGAAACGGCCCTGGGGCAGGACGACGGTGCGCAGGAACGCGTCGCTGTCGAGCCCGAGGAGGGCCTTGACGCCGTCGTTGACGGGCTTCACCTGCTCGACCTGCTCGACCGCCTCGCCGTCGGCCCCGAGCCGGCGGAGCTGAGCGCCCGGCGATCCGACCCTGCCCTGCCCGTCGCGGCGCAGCGTCCGGGCCACCTCCCACGTCTCGCCGGACACCTGGAAACGGAGCACGACCCTCAGATGCAGGGACGTGTCGTTCATGAGCTCCTGGTTCGCCTGCGCGGTGAAGGTCGTCTGGCCGTAGAGGGCGTAGGTGACGGCCTCCAGGATGGACGACTTGCCGGCCCCGGTGTCGCCGACGATGGCGACGTGGTCGCGGCCGTCGAAGTCGATGGAGACGGGCGCCCGGAACGACCGCAGCCCTTCGATGGTCAGATGCAGGGGCCGCATGTCAGCTCCCCTCCCCGATAGTCATCCTTCTGTCTCCGCTCTCGCGGCGAGCCGGTCGAGCGTCTCCTGCGCGCGCAGGGCGAGCGGCGTCAGGCCGAAGTCGGCCGCGGCCGCCTGTCCGGCGCTGCCCAGGGCCTGCGCGAAGAGCGCGCCGACCGCGGCGTGGGGCGCCTTGACGCCGCGCGCCGCGGTCGAGCGCCACTCCTGGAAGAGGTCGTCGAGGGCCGGCTCGGCGTCGTCTTCGCGACCCGGGTCTATCGCCTTCGCGGGCTGGCTCGCGATGGCGTTGACGAGCTCGAACACGTCGCACCGGGGCGACCATTCGGCGAGCCGGTCGGCGAGGTCCGGTATCGGATCGTCGGACACGATCCGCGCCTTCAGGATGCAGCCGTCGAGCCCGCCGTCGGCGGCCCGGCTCTCGAGGTCGGCCAGGGTCCCCGCGACCTCGGTGAGGGGGCGGCCCCCCGGCAGCTCGTGCGTCTCGGCCTCGATGCCGTCCCCGATCGTCACCAGCACCGCCTGCTTGGCCTGTTGGCGCTCGCCGAAGTCGAGCGGTATGAGGGAGCCGGCATAGCGCCCCCGCGCCGCGCCGCCGGGCAGGAGCTGGGGGTCGTGGATGTGGCCGAAGGCGCAGTAGAGCGCGCGCTGGAGCCCTTCGACGTGGGTGGCATAGTCCTCGCCGACGGTGATGCGCCGCTCGGACCGGCTCGGCCGCGCGCCCTGGACGTGGAGGTGGGCCGCGTAGAGGACGATGCCGCGCGCGCCCGCCCCGGCGTGCGCCTCGTCGAGCAGCCGCCGGTTCAGGGTCGCGACCCCGTCGGCATAGTCGCCCTCGAACCGCGCCGGATCGTCGGTCGCGTACTGCGCGATGGCCCCCGGGGGGATGAACGGCACGCACGCCACCGCGACGGGGGCGTCCGCGATGTCCGGGAAGGTCACGACCCGGGGCGCGGTGACCAGCCACAGGCGCCGCGGGGTGGCGGCGCCGGCCATCTCGTCGATCACTCGCAGCAGCATCGACGAGTCGTGGTTGCCGGCGACGACCACGGTCGGGGCGACCTTCGCGAGGCGTCCCAGCGCGCGCACGCCGAGCTGCAGCGCCTCGTAGGGTGGGCGCGAGGCGTCGAACAGGTCGCCGGTGTGCAGGACGAGGTCGGGGCGGGCCGACTCGGCGAGCTTCAGCAGCCCGCGGAGGGCCGCGAGCTGGTCGGGGGTGCGGTCGTGCCGGCCGAGCTTCGCGCCGAGGTGCCAGTCCGAGGTGTGGAGCAGCTTCACGGGTCGACCTCGGGGCCGGCGGGCCGGGGCCGGGCGCGCAGGGCGTGCGGCGTCGTTGCGCGAAGTCGTGTCACAAGTCGACCTCGGGGCCGGTCAGTGCGCCCAGGTTGCCGAGGATGCGGTCGGTCCTCCGCTTGTCCGACTCCTCGTCCGCCGCCGCCTCGTCGGGGTTGGTCGCGAACGGCGGGAACGGGAAGCGGACGGGGATGGGCTCGGGCACGATGGGCTGCGAGACGACCATGGTGCCGGGCATGAAGCGCGTCGCGCGCTCGCGCAGGGCCGGGGTCAGGAAGCGGTAGGCGTCGGACTCGCTGGCGTCGAGCCGCCCCGCGACCTTGAGCGACGCGTTGCGCGGCAGCGCCTGCGCCACCGCCGAGGCCGCCTGCTGCGCGCCGACGAGGAGCACCCCGAGCGAGCGGCCGCGCTCGGCGATGTCCACGAGCAGGTCACGGAGGGGCGAGAAGCCGTGGGCGGGGGCGTACTTGTTCAGCTCGTCGAGCACCACGAAGCGCAGGGGAGTGCGGCCCGTGCCCTGCTTCTCGCGCCACACGCGGTCGAGCAGCGCGCCGACCACGAAGCGCTGCGCGTCGTCGTGCAGGGTCGAGATGTCGACCACGTGGAGCTTCGCGTTCTCGGACGAGACGGGCTCGAGGCGGCAGCCGATGAGGGGGGCGATGTGGCGCCGCAGCTTCAGCAGCCGCCGCAGGAAGGCCTGGCGCGTGCCGGCCTGCGCGCGGCCGAACCACTCGTTCATGAGGCCCTCGTCGTCGGTGGCGACGACGCCCTCGAGCAGGTCGATGAGGTCGCCGAAGTCGCGCATCACGTGGCCCGCCCCCGCCGGCGCCTCGTCCGGGTCGCGCTCGGCCAGCCGGTCCGGGTTGAAGCCGGTCTTCGGGGGCACCGCCTCGACGATGACCACCGCGCCCGTGAGGTCGCCCTCGAGCCGCCGCAGCCGCCGCAGGAGCTGGATGCGCACCTGCTGCTCGACGAAGCCGACCTGGGTCGAGCGCTCGTCGTCGGCGGTGAAGCAGAACTGCAGGAGCTGCTCGCGGACGAACTGCTCCGGCGTCCAGCCGTAGGCGGCGACGTCGGCGGTGTCGCGGGTCCTGACGTTGGCGACGATGGTCTGCGACGCGCCGGACTGCCGCGGCGCGTAGAGGCGGACGGAGCGGAACGGCCCCGGTTCGTCGACGCCGAGCGTGCGCCACTTCTCGATCTCCTCGGGCCGGCCCGCGAACTCGGCGTTGGGACGGTCGACGTGCAGCAGGTCCTCGCCCTTGGTGTTGAAGACCAGCGCCCGCACGCTCTCGCGCCCCGCCCGGCCGCCGAGCAGGTCCATGCCCTGCTCCGTCTCGAGGAGCTGATAGAGGAGGAACAGCGCGTAGGAGGTCTTGGTGGCGACGCCGGAGATGCCCGAGATGGAGACGTGGCCGCCGGAGCGGCCGTCGACGAAGCGCATGTCCGCGTAGACCGGGTCGCCGCCGAGGTCGAGCCCCACCGGCAGCTTGCCCCGGGTCATCTCGTCCTCGAAGAGGGCGACCGCGCGGTGCGGCCCGGCCGCGCGCGCCGCCGGGGCCCCGGCGTGGGGGGCGACGAACAGCTCGGGGACCACCCGCAGGACGCGGACCTCGGCCCGCCGCACGTGCTCGGCCGGCAGGGTCGAGTCGACCACCCGGCCGGTGTCCGAGGGCAGGTCGGCCCCCTCGAACCGCGACCGCAGCTCGGTCACGATGCCGTAGTGGGTGACCTGCCGGCCGTCGGGCAGGTCGGTGGTCACCGCGAGCAGCTCGTCGAGCTGAATCACCACGTCGGGGTCGAGCACCACGTGGAAGGTGCGCGAGTCGCTCTCCACCGACCCGTCGACGAGCCCGATGCGCGCGCCGGCGTCGCTCATGCTGTTTCTTCCCCGCGGTTGCGTGCGAGCACGGCCTCGCGCACCGCGCGCAGGGCCAGCCGCGCGTCGCCTTGAAGGCGGTGCAGGTGCCGCTCGAGGCCTGCGATCGGCGTCAGGTTCACCGGGGCCCGCGCGTCCCGGTGCAGCGCCGACGCGAAGCCCGGCAGCCAGCCCGCGGCCCGGTCGGCCGCCTCGACCGCCGCGTCGCGGCCGATGCCCGACGGCGTCTCGATGCGGGCGATGCCGGCCCAGGGACCCGCCCAGGGACCGGGGTCGCCCACCCGCAGGTAGCAGCCGTAGAGCGCGTCCTCCATCGCGAAGAGGCCGGAGCGCTCGCCCGTCGCCAGCTCAGGCACCCGCGCCCAGTGCTCGCGGGCGAGCATGCGGCGATGGTGCGTCTTCACGTAGCCCACGACGGGCAGGCCGCGGCGGTGCCGGATGCCGTGCAGCGGGCCGTCGAGCACGGTCAGCCACCCCTCGTTCGCCAGCGTCTCGGCGATGTCGGCCTCGGCGTCGCGCATCAGGCGGCGAAGCTGCTGCCGCGCGGCCTCGACGTCGTCCCCGTCGACCGCGTGCGGGGCCCAGCGCCAGCCGTCGCGATGGTCGGGCAGGGGGACGGGCCGTCCGCCGGTGAAGATGGCCGCACGCCCCGTCGCCACCCGGCCGAAGCGGGCCCGTTCGTCCCCGCCCACGAGCACCGCCCCCGCCGCCCAGCTTCCCGCCAGGCCCAGGCTGACGTCGCCGTCGGGGCCGGTCCGGGTCAGCCGCGCCTCGGTGCGCATCGTGCCGTCCACGAACGCCACGCGGCGGGGGCGGTCTCCGCCTGACGGCCGGTGCGCCGCGAACGCCCGGCCGTCCTCGACCAACTCGCACTCGACCGCGTGCGGCGAGTCGTCCGCCGCCTGGAACCCGGCCCCGTAGGCAGCGTCGAAGGCCTCGACGCCGATGGTGCCGGTCCGGTCCGCCGCCTGGTTGGAGTTCTGCATCCGCCTCGGGGTCACGCGTCCGGTGTCGACGTCGGCGAGCGTGCAACGACGCCGTGACAGATCATGACACTTGCGGGGGCCGATCGGGGTCTGGGCTTGAGGACCTTGAAGCAGGAGGAGAGTATGGCCATACTAGCGGTCATGGCTTCCACCACCATCAAGTCGACGTATTCGCTCGACGTCGAGTCCGTGCGGGCGCTCGAGGATCTCGCCCGTCGCTGGCGGGTGTCGAAATCGGAAGCGTTGCGCCGGGCCATCCGGAGCGAAGCCGGTCGGCAACCGGACAGGAGCCGGGATGCGCTGGCGGCGCTCGACGAGCTTCAGGCTTCGCTGCGCTCGCGCAACGTCGACCTCGAGGAGTGGGCGCGCGAGGTCGAGGCAGGACGTCGGGCGGCCGGCCTGCGACTCGGCGGCGAACGGTGATGATTCACCTGGACACGAGCTTCCTGATTCGGGCCCTGAAACCGGGGACGCCGGAAGAGGTGAAGCTGCGGAAGCTGGCGGGGCGGGGAGAGGTGCTGATCATGAGCTCGGTCGCGTGGGCGGAGTTCCTGTGCGGCCCGGTCACCAGCGCCGAACGAGCGTCGGCCGAACGCCTGGTCCGGCCGCTGCGGGACTTCACGCCAGACCAGGCGGAGGTCGCCGCGCGCCTGTTCAACGAGTCGGGGCGGCGTCGTCCGATGATCGTCGATTGCATGATCGGGGCGGCCGCTCTCGCGGACGGCGCGACCATCGCGACATCGAACGTCGCCCACTTCAGACGGTTCGCCACCGCCGGTCTGAAGCTGGCATAGGAACGACGAATCGACGACCATCAGCGGAAGCCCCCGCGCTCGTCGTAGCCGACTATCTCGTCGGACGATCGCGTGTCGAGGTCGGGCAGCGCCGCGCAGCGCTCGGAGACCTCGAGGATGGCGTCCCGTATCGACGGTGCGGTCTTCCGACCGCGTGTGCGCCGGAGCGCGTCCTCGATGGCGGCGATGACCGCGACGAGCGCGTGACGGATCATTGTGACGAGCGTGTTGCGGCCTGGCGGGGCCGGACCGGCGGCGAGGGCCGACGTGTCGACGAAGCGTGTCCGGGGTCGAACGCTCCATCGAGGTGAGCGTCGTGGTGCTCGGCCAGATCGCGGTATCCGGACCGGTATCGTCCGGCGAGGGCCATTGCGCAGCGGACGAGCTCGCCGCGGTCCACAACGCGACGGCGGGCGAGATACTCGGAGACGCTCTCGCGCTCCAGGTGGGTCATCGACCGTTCCTCCAGGGGCACCCCGGGTCCCAGACGGTTGGCGCGAGCGGCGCCTCAGCCGAAGAGCCGCAACGCGGCCATGAGCAGGCCGAGCGCGGCCAGCCCCCACGTGATCATGATGCGGAGGGTGTCGATCTTGGACTCCAGGGCATCGAGGCGGGCGTGCACGTCGCGGCCGGTCATGTTGCGGAGCCCTTCCAGCGCGTTGTAGGCGTCCTCGGAACTCAGCCCTTCCCTCGACAGGGCGTGTAGTACGGCAGGCCGTTCGGATCGGTGGGGGGAGTTGATGTCGGCATCGTTGTCGGCGACGGCAACCCATGGCCGGACACCTGCCAACCCCACGACCGTCCGGGCAACTCGCGCTGACCATACTCTACAGCGCCGCCGCGCCCGACGGGTGACATAATCGAGCGGAATCCCGAACCCACAGGAGGCGTCATGCCCGCATCCGCCTGCCCGTCGCGCCCGTTCCGTCCGTCGCTCGTCGCGTGCGCCGTCTTCGCCGCCTCCCTGGCGGCCGTCGCCGCGCCCCCGGCCGCCGCCCAGCCCGACCGCATCCGGCCCGTCACCGACGCCGAGCTCGAGAACCCGAGCCCCGACGAGTGGCTCATGTGGCGCCGCACCCTGAACGGCTGGGGCTACAGCCCCCTCGACCAGATCGACCGGGACAACGTCGGCGACCTCCGCATGGTGTGGAGCCGAGCCCTCGCGACCGACGGGCGCCAGCAGGGAACGCCGCTGGTGCGCGACGGCGTGATGTTCATGCCGAACCCGCGGGACGTCATCCAGGCCATCGACGCGGTGACCGGCGACCTCGTGTGGGAGTACCGCCGCGACCGGCCCGACGACCTCGGCGACTACATGATCGGCAGCCTCATCGACACCAACCGCAACATCGCCATCCACGGCGAGCTGATCATCGACACCACCATGGACGACTACATCATCGCCCTCCACGCGGAGACCGGCGACGTGGTGTGGGAGACCGAGATCCTCGACTACACGGTGAACCCCGCCAACCAGACGTCGGGGCCGATCACGGCCGGCGGCAAGGCGTACTCGGGGCGAAGCTGCGACCCCCGCGGCGGGCCCCACACCTGCGTCATCACCGCCCACGACGCCGCGACCGGCGAGGAGCTGTGGCGGCGCCGGCTCATCCCCGGGCCGGGCGAGCCCGGCGACGAGACGTGGGGCGCAGTGCCCTTCGAGGAGCGCGGCCACGTCGGCTCGTGGATGGCGCCAAGCTACGATCCCGAGCTGAACCTGCTGTACGTCGGGACGTCGGTCACCTCGCCCGCCCCGAAGTTCATGCTCGGGGGCGCCGACCTGACGCACCTTTACCACAACTCGACGCTGGCCCTCCATGGCGACACCGGCGAGATCGTCTGGTGGTACCAGCACATGAACGACCACTGGGACCTCGACCACCCCTTCGAGCGCCTCCTCGTCGACACCGCGGTGCGGCCCGACCCCTCGGCCGTGCCGTGGATCAACCCGCGCATCCAGCCCGGCGAGGAGCGGCGGGTGCTGACCGGCATTCCCGGCAAGACCGGCATCGTCTACACCCTCGACCGCGAGACCGGCGAGTTCCTGTGGGCGACGCCCACGATCACCCAGAACGTGGTGAGCGGCATCGACGGGGCGACAGGCGCGGTGACCGAGAACGCCGAGCTCATCTTCACCGCCGTGGGCCAGCAGGTGCTCGCCTGCCCCCACGCCAGCGGCGGCAAGGACTGGGAGGCGGGGGCCTACTCGCCGCGGACCAACACCATGTACATGCCCCTGCGCAACGTCTGCGCCCGGATGATGGCCGAGGACCCCGACACCCGGACGAACCGGCTCTACGCCATCGCGTGGCGCTCCGAGCTGGCCCCCGGCTACGACGACGTGGGCAGCGTGCAGGCGATCTCGGCCGAGACCGGCGAGGTGGTGTGGAACCACCAGCAGCGGGCCGCGACGATGGCGCTCGCCGCGACCGGCGGTGGACTCGTCTTCGGCGGCGACGTCAACGGCCGCTTCCGCGCCTTCGACGACCGGACGGGCGAGATCCTGTGGGAGATCAACCTCGGCTCGCCGGTGTCGGGCTTCCCGATCACCTACGCGGTCGGCGGCCGCCAGTACGTGGCGGTCAGCACCGGCTACGGCCGCTTCCTCGACCTGACCCCGGAGCTCCGCCCGAGCAGCGGCAACAACCTGTTCGTCTTTGGTTTGCCTTGATGACCGGGCGGTCTCGCTCGGCTCGGACCGGGGCCCCGCCCCTCGAAGGCGAGTACCTCCACCGCGTTCGGACATCGACGTCTTCGACGAAGAGACGCTGGACGAGCGGGACCGGGAGATCGAGCTGGCGGCCGGCGGCGTCGACGACCGGCGGTCGACCCCTGGTATAGACTTGGGCATGCCTCAGATACCTCCCCACCCGGGACGCCGGGCCTTCCTGACGCTCGCGGGCGCCGCGCTGGGCGCCGCGCCGCTTCACGCGCTATCGATTCGGGCCGCCGCGGCGACCCGGGGCCAGTCGCCGGCCGGCCGCCCGACGCGGGGCGAGGCGGGCTACGGCCCGCTGGGACCCGTCCGCGACGAGACGACGGGCCTGCCGCTGCTGCACCTCCCCGCGGGCTTCCGCTATCTGTCGTTCGGGTGGACCGGGGACCCGCTGGCCGACGGCAGGCCGACGCCGCCCGCGCACGACGGCATGGCCGCGTTCGCCGCCGGCGGCAGCCGCGTCCGGCTGGTCCGCAACCACGAGGTGCGGGGCGGCGGCGCGTTCGCCGACCGTCCGCTGTACGACGAGATGGCCGGGGGCGGCACGACGACCATCGAGTTCGACACCGCGACCGGCACGGTGCACGACGCGTGGACCAGCCTGGCGGGCACCGCGGTCAACTGCGCCGGTGGCCCGACCCCGTGGGGATCGTGGCTCACCTGCGAGGAAACGGTGAGCGGACCGGGCTTCGAGCCTTCCTCGCCGTCGTCGGCGGTTCAGCAGGACAGGCCCGACTACCGGCGGCCGCACGGGTACGTCTTCGATGTCCCGGCCGACGGCGCGGCGACGGCCGAGCCGCTCCGGGCGATGGGCCGGTTCGTTCACGAGGCGGTGTCGGTCGACCCCGCCACGGGCATCGTGTACGAGACCGAGGACCGCGGGGCGTCGGGCTTCTATCGCTTCCTGCCGAACGAGGCCGGCAATCTCGCGGCCGGCGGCCGCCTCGAGATGCTGGCCGTCGCCGGCGAGCCGCGGAGCGACCTGCGCAGGGGCCAGACCGCCGGCATCTGGCGGCCCGTGTCCTGGGTGCCGATTGAGGACCCGGATCCGCCCGAGATTACCGACCACAGCGTCTTCGAGCAGGGCGCCGCCGGCGGCGGCGCGACGTTCGCGCGGCTGGAAGGAACGTGGTACGGCGACGGTCGCATCTTCATCGTGTCGACCGACGGCGGCGAGGCCGAGGCGGGTCAGGTCTGGGAGTACGAGCCGGGCCGCGAGCGCCTGCGGCTGATCTTCGAATCGCCGGGCAGGGACGTGCTGGACATGCCCGACAACCTCTGCGTGAGCCCGCGCGGCGGGCTGGTGCTGTGCGAGGATGGCGCCACGGACAACTTCGTCCGCGGTCTCGCGCTCGACGGCGGGATCTTCCCGTTCGCCAGGAACAACGTCGTCGTCGACGGCGAGCGGAACGGCTTCGCGGGCGACTTCCGCCACCGCGAGTTCGCCGGCGCCACCTACAGCCCGGACGGCCGCTGGCTCTTCCTCAACGCCCAGACCCCCGGGATCACGTTCGCGGTGACCGGTCCGTGGGCCGGCGGCAGCCTCTAGACGACATGGAATGACCGGCCCGCGATCGTGCGGTCGTCGTGCGCGGGCACCCTCGGTCGAACCGGCCGGTCGCGACCTCGTCTTCCTGCACACGGCGTCGCTCGCCGGCCGGAGATCGGCCGTGAGGCGGGACACGGTCAGGCGGTTCGTCCTGGCCGTCGCATTCGGGGGCTTCGCGGCGGTGTCGACGGCACCGGCCCAGCCGACCGGCGACTTCCACGATCTTCTCGAGACGCGCGTGGCCGAGTTGCGGGACCACACCGGACTCACCGCGGTGGCCGTCGCCGTGGCCATCGACGGAGCCCTCGCCGCGGCGGCGGTCAGCGGCGAGCGCCGACGGGACTCCGGCGTCCCGGTGACCGTCGGCGACCGCTGGCACGTGGGATCGATTACCAAGTCGATGACGGCCACGCTGCTCGCCGTGCTCGAGGAGGGCGGACTGCTCTCGGCCGACGACGCGCTGACCGCATTGCTGCCCGACGTCGAGATGGGGGACGGCAGGAGCGCCTGCACGCCGGCGCACCTGATGACCCATACCGCGGGCGTCGCCGCCAACTTCCCCGCCGAGTTCCAGGACGTCTGGCCCGAGACCGCGGAGGAGCTGGTCGCCGAACGGCGGCGCTTCGTCGCCGACGCGCTCGCCGGGGAACCCGAGTCTCCCTGCGGCGAGCGTTTCCTGTATTCCAACGTCGGCTACACCGCTGCCGGCCACATCGCCGAGACCATCGCCGGCGAGCCGTACGAAGCCTTGATTCGAGAACGCGTGTTTGCCCCGCTGGCGCTGATGAGCGCGGGTTTCGGCGCGCCGAAGGGCGAGCGCCCGGATCAGGAACCGCTGGGACACGGGGTCTTGCCGAACGGCACGCGGGTTCCTGTCGATCCCTTCGTGACACGCGCCGACAACTCCCCGCTCATCGCCCCGGCCGGAACGGTGCACATGACGATAGGGGACCTGGCGCGCTACGGCGCGGCCCACCTCGACGGCGAGTACGGGAGCGACCCGGTCCTGCTCTCCCGGTCGAGCTGGCGGCGGTTGCACGCCCCGTTTCTGAACGGCTACGCCCGGGGCTGGGTCCGCTACGAGCGCGACTGGGCGGGCGGCCCCGTGATCTGGCACGACGGCAGCAACACGCTCTGGTACGCACTGCTGATGTTGCTGCCGGCCAGGAACATGACCCTGGCCTTCGTGACCAACGACGGTGCGCTCGAGGCGGCCAACACCGCATTCTGGGAGCTGGCGCGGGAGCTGACCGGGCTCCGTGATCGGCTGGACCCGCCCAACCGTCCGCCGGAGGTGGTGGGGGTGCTGCCGGCGGTCCGTCTGTCGGGGCCGGGGGCGATGCTGGAGGTGGACGTCTCGGCGGCGTTCGGCGACCCCGACGGCGACCCCCTGGCCTACGCGGCGTCGTCGTCGGCGCCTCGGGTGGTGACGGTGCGGGTGGCGGGCGCCCGGGTGACCCTGACGGCGGTGAGCGCGGGTTGGTCGACGGTCCAGGTGACGGCAGCCGATCCGGGCGGGCTGAGTGCCGCGCAGTCGTTCACGGCGTCGGTGCCGACGACCACGGGGACGGGACGCTTCACCGATGACCCCCTCCGACCCGGCGCGACGCCGGTCCGGGCCGTCCACTTCACGGAGCTGCGGGAGCGGATTGACGCCCTCAGGGAAGCGGCCGGACTGGATCGGTTCGGCTGGACGGACCCGGTACTGCGGGCGGGGGTGACGCCCTTGAGGCTCGTGCACCTGGTGGAGCTGCGGTCGGCGCTGGAGGAGGCGTACGGGGCGGCGGGCCGGCCGGTCCCGCGCTGGACGGACCCGTCGCCGACGGCCCCCAGGCCGGTTCGGGCGGTGCACGTGATGGAGCTGCGCGCGGGCGTGGTGGCGCTGGAATAGCCGTGCGAGGTAGTTCGATGACCAGTCGATTCTCTTCGTCGTGGCGCCGGGGGGCCGTGGCGGCGCTGGCGGCGCTGTTCGCCGTCCCGGCCGCGGGCCAGGCACCGGACACGGACGGAAAGCTGCCGCGGACGCCGGACGGCCGGCCCGATCTGCAGGGCGTCTGGACGAACGCGTCGATCACGCCGTTCGAGCGCGGCAACACCATGCCGTACTCCGGTGTGGTCGTCCCCGAGTCGGCCGCGAACCGGGCCGTCTTTACCGAGGAGGAGGCCGCGTTGCTCGAAGAGCGGACCAACGCCAGGCGGCCGGAGGTGCTGGGGGCGTACAACGTCTGGATGGACGCGGGAGATCGCCTGCTGTCGACGCGGCAGACGTCGCTCGTCGTCGATCCGCCCGACGGGCGCGTGCCGGTCAAGGCGTGGGCCGCCGCCGACCGGGAAGAGAGGCTCGCGCGCCAGCGCGACGACTACCGCGCGATGAGCACCTGGGACCGCTGCATCACGCGCGGCGTCCCGGGCTCGATGTTGCCCACCGGGTACAACAACGCGTACCGCATTCTGCAGACGCCGGGCCTCGTCGTGATCGTGCACGAGATGATCCACGAGGCGCGCATCATTCCCGTGACCGACCGGGCGCATGTCGACGCCGCCGTCGAGCTCTGGACGGGCGACGCCCGCGCGCGCTGGGAGGGCGACACGCTGGTCGTGGACACGACGAACTTCAACGACCGGGCGATGATCGTGACGAGCTCCAACGGCGGGCGACTGAAGGGGCTCCCGGTCGGCGACGCCATGCGCGTCGTGGAGCGCTTCACGCGCGTGTCGCGGGACGAGATCATGTGGGAGGCCACGATCGAGGACCTCGACGTGTACGACCGGCCCTGGACGATCTCGATGCCGCTGACGCGGGCCCCGGGGTACGAGATGTACGAATACGCCTGCCACGAAGGGAACCAGGACGTCGCCATCTACCTGGGCGGCGGCCGCGCCGAGGAAGCGGGCCGCTGACCGGGTCTCATGCCAGCTTGATGCTCTGCCCCGGCGCCGTATCGAGCACGACGAGGTATCTCATCATCGGCCTCCCCACACCCGGCTTCAGGGTCGTCGAGGAGCCGGCGTTCAGTAGATCGCGACCGGCACGACCGTCGATCCCGTGGCGCCCTCCAGCTTCAGCGGCTGGACGACGAAGGCGAACTCGTGGACGCCGGCCGCGGCCAGCTCGACCAGCCTCATCCGCTCGACGAGGTGGATGCCGTGGACCACCAGCATGATCTGGTGGATGGGCAGCGACACCTCCGGATCGGGGTTGGGCGAGACCTCGACGGGCTGGTTGTCGGCGCCGAGCAGCATCGGGTCGTGCTCGACGAGCCACTCGGCGGCGGCGACGCCGATGCCGGGGTTGGTGGCCATGAAGCGATCGGGGTCGCTGTCCCAGAGCACGCCCCAGCCGGTGTGGATGAGCACCGCGTCGCCCGGCTCGAGGGCCACCCCCTGCCGGTCGAGGGCCTGCTCGAGGTCGTCGACGGTGATCTCGTAGGTGTCGGGCAGCATGTCGACGCCCTTGAGGGCGGCCACGTCGATGAGCACGCCGCGGGTCATCAGGGTGCCGACGTTCTCGACCCCGAGCCGCGTGAACCCGTCCCGGGTCATGACCTCGTTCATGTCGATGCAGTTGTAGAGGCTGTCGCCGATGGTCTGGTGGGTGAAGCCGTCGAACTGCGTGCCCACCTGGCCCATCTCGGCGACGACGAGCTCCTCGTTCGAGCCGCGCCGGTTCGACCCCGCGAACGGGCCGGTCGGCTTCACGTAGAGGTCGAAGTGGCGGGCGCCGAGGGGCATCGAGGGCCGCAGCACCTGCCCGAGCTCGATGACCCGGCCGGTCCGGATCAGGCCGGCCGCCTTGAGCACCGTCTCGGGGCCCATGTGGTTGGCCGCGCCCCGCTCGTCGTCGGCGCCCCACTTGCTGGGGCAGCGCTCGTCGGGCGGCGGCGGGGTCCACGACTGGGCGGCGGCGGGGGTGGCGGCGCCCGCGAGCACGACGGTGAACGCGGCGGCGGCGACGGCGGCAGCGCTGGCGAATCGCATGAACTCTCCTCCGTGGTCGGTGTCTTCGGCCGTCGCTGATTCTACCGAAACGCGCCGCAAGGCCGAGCCTCGGCGTCGCGAGGGGAAACCCGAGTCGTCGATGAGATGATGTTCGCCCGCCGCACGGGCGATAATCGCCCACGGCGTGGTCGATTGGCCGCGGCCGCCCCGCGGCCGGATTCCGTGACCGCGGAGAGCCCGAAATGCAGCGGGAAATTCGCCGGCGGCTGCCGGCGCTATCGCGGCCGGACCTGCGGCGGGAGGACGACATGAGCCATCGCGCGACCGACCTGACCCCGGTTCCGCGCCGCCAACGGCGGCCGCCGACGGTTCGCGGCACGGCGGCGCTCGTGCTCGCGCTGGCCTTGGCCGCCGGTCCCGCGAACGCCCAGGGGCCGCCGCCGCTGACGACGGCGGAAGGCGAGTGGCCGAGCTACGGCGGCGACGCCGGGCACACGCGGTACTCACCCCTCGACCAGGTCGACGCGGAGAACTTCGGCGAGCTGGAGATCGTCTGGCGCTTCCGGACGGACAACCTGGGGCCGGGGCCGGAGTTCAAGCTCTCGGGCACGCCGCTCGTGGCGGGGGGGCGGCTCTTCGCCACCGCGGGCACGCGGCGCGCGGTCGTCGCGCTCGACCCCGAGACCGGCGAGCTGCTGTGGATGCACGCCGAGCACGAGGGGGCGAGGGGCGCGGCGGCGCCCCGCCGCCTGTCGGGCCGCGGGCTCGCGTACTGGACGGACGGGACGGACGAGCGGGTCCTCTACGTCACCCTCGGCTTCCGCCTCGTCGCCCTCGACGCGGCGACGGGCCGCCCCGTCCCCGGCTTCGGCGACGGCGGCCGCATCGACCTGAAGGCGGCCGCGGTGGTGGGCGAGGGCCGGCCCATCGACCTCGTGACGGGCGAGATCGGCCTGCACGCGACCCCCACGGTGGCGCGCGACGTCGTCGTCGTGGGCGGCACCTTCGCCGACGCCCCCGCCCCCCGCACCTACAACAACACCAAGGGGCTGGTTCAGGCGTTCGACGTGCGCACGGGCCGGCGCCTGTGGACCTTCGACACCGTCCCCGGCCCCGGCGACCCCGGGGTCGAGACGTGGCTCAACGACTCGTGGGGCGTCAACGGCAACAACGGCGTGTGGACCCAGATATCGGCCGACCCCGAGCTGGGCATCGCCTACCTGCCGGTGGAGACGCCGTCGGGCGACTACTACGGCGGGCACCGGCCGGGCGACAACCTGTTCGGCGAGAGCCTGGTCGCCGTCGACTTGATGACGGGCGAGCGGCTCTGGCACTTCCAGCTCGTGCACCACCCCCTCTGGGGCTTCGACATGGCGAGCCCGCCGATACTCGCCGACATCACCGTGGACGGGCGGCCTGTCAAGGCGGTGGCCCAGCCCGGCAAGCAGGCGTTCCTCTACGTCTTCGACCGGGTGACGGGCGAGCCGGTGTGGCCCATCGAGGAGCGGCCGGTGCCCGCGGGCGACGTGCCCGGCGAGTGGTACTCGCCGACCCAGCCGTTCCCCACCAGGCCGCCGCCCTACGACCGGCAGGGGGCGTCCATCGACGACCTGATCGACTTCACGCCCGAGCTGCGGGCCGAGGCGGTGGAGCTGGTGTCGCGCTACCGGCTCGGGCCCATCTTCACGCCGCCCGTGGTCAGCCGGCCGGAGGGCCCCATCGCCACCCTCGGCCTCGGCGCCGGGAGCGGCGGCACCAACTGGCCCGGCGGCGGCTACGACCCCGAGACGCACCTGCTCTACGTGCCGTCGCGCACCGCGTTCTACTCGTGGGAGCTGATTCCGACCCCCGGCCCGTCGGTGTCGGACATGCGCTACGTCAAGGGGACGGAGAAGTACGGGGTGGGCCACGGCGGCCTGCGCGACCTCCACGTGCGCGGCCTGCCCCTGGCGAAGCCGCCGTGGGGCCGCGTGTCGGCCATCGACCTCGACCGGGGCGAGCTGCGCTGGCAGGTTCCCCACGGCGAGACGCCCGAGCGGGTGCGGAACCACCCCGCCCTCGGCGGCGTCGACATCCCGCCGACCGGCGAGGCGTGCATCCACCTCATCGGCCCCCTCGTGACGAAGACCCTGCTGGTGATGGGCGAGTGCGGCTACCACCCCGTGCGCGGGGGGCGCGGGGCGCGCCTGCGGGCCTACGACAAGGCGACGGGCCGCGAGGTCGGCGCCGTCGTCATGCCCGCCCCCCAGTCGGGGTCGCCGATGACCTACCTCGCCGGCGGCCGGCAGCACATCGCCCTCGCGGTGAGCGGCCGCACCCACCCCGGCGAGTACATCGCCTTCCGCCTGCCCGAGTGATCAGGGCATGACACGGGGGGCGCTGCCCCCCGCGCAACGTACGCGTGGCCGTCACGCTGCACGACGAAGGTGCGCGGTTAGCGTTAGCTCACCCCGCGGCCGGCCGCTGCAGGGCGTCGATGCGCCGCAGCACCGGCGGGTGCGAGTAGTGCAGGACGACGTCGAGGGGGTGGGGCGTCAGGTTGCTGAGGTTGTCGGCCGAGAGCTTCTTCAGGGCGCTCACCAGCGGCGCCCCGCTGCCGGTGGTGTCGGCCGCGAAGCGATCGGCCTCGAACTCGTGCTTGCGCGAGAAGACGTGCATGAGGACCGACAGCACCAGCTCGACCGGGGTGAAGAGCAGGCTGAAGAAGAGCAGCCCCGCGTAGACCGAGGGCTCGGCGACGTAGAACGCCGCGAACAGGCCCTCCTGCCCGAGGAAGAGCGACAGCACCCAGAGCATCGCCCCGAGGTGGCCGATGGACAGGGCCATCTGCAGCCACACGTGCCGCTTCTTGTAGTGGCCGATCTCGTGGGCGACGACCGCGACGAGCTCGGGGACGGTGTACTTGTCGACGAGGGTGTCGAAGAGCCCGATGCGCTTGTGCTTGCCGAAGCCGGTGAAGAAGGCGTTGGCCTTGGACGAGCGGCGCGAGCCGTCGACGACGAAGATGCCCCCGAGGGGGAATTTCGCGGAGCGGGCGTAGCCGAGGATGGCGTCGTGCAGCTCGCCGCCGTCGAGGGGGGTGAAGGTGTTGAAGAGCGGCATGATCCAGGTGGGGGCGATGAACTGCACCGCGAGGATGAACGCGGTGGCCGCCATCCAGCACCAGAGCCACGCCAGCGGGCCCGCCCACTCGAAGAACGCGAGGATGACGGCCAGCAGCGCCCCCCCGAGGACGACGGTGAGGGCCGTGCCCTTCAGCAGGTCGGCGACGAACGTCCCCGCCGTGGTGCGGTTGAACCCGTAGCGGGCCTCGATGACGAACGTCGACCACGCCCGGAACGGGAGCCCGAGCACCGTCGACGCGAGGGCGATCACGCCGATGAACGCGAGCCCGGTGACCACCGGGCCCTGGTCGAGCCCCCGGGCCCAGGCGTCGAGCCACGCGAAGCCGCCCGCGAACCAGAACGCGAGCACCACCGCGAGGTCGAACGCCCCGCGCGCGAGGCCGAAGCGGGTGCGGGTGGCGGTGTAGCGCCGCGCCCGCGCGTACTTCTCGTCGTCGAAGACGCCGGCGAACTCGGCCGGCACCGCGGGGCTGAACGAGCGGGCGCTGAGCAGTCCCGAGACCGCGCCGAGGAGGTACTCGCCGACGAGGGCGACGAGGATGACGATGGCGAAGGTGTTCATGGCTGCAGGGGAATCTCCGCGAGGGCGCCCCCTCATTATCGCCCAGGATCCTTCCGGTGCACGGTCCCGCCGCCGTCAGGTGGTTGCGGACTTCTCGACGTTCTTCATGAAGTCGGCGTCGATGGCGAGGCGGTCGTCGGCGAGGTCCCACAGCTCTTCGGCGTAGGTGAGCTGGGGGCCGTGCACCAGCCACACGAGCACGCCCTCCTGCTGCGCCGCCTCGACCGCGGGCATGAGGTCGCCGTCGCCGGAGATGACCGCGGCGTGGTTGATCTGCCGCTTGGCGGCGAGGCTGGCGATGTCGAGGCCGACCATCAGGTCGACCCGCTTCTGCTGGAAGATGGGCTTGCCCTGGGCGTCGATGCCGCGGTGCATGAGGCGGCCCTCGCGCACCTTGTAGCGCGGGAGGCGCTGCAGCGCGTAGAAGAAGCGCTTCTTGCTGCTGAACCGGCGCTCCTCGTCCTCGGTGGGGGTGCTGCTCTGATAGGGCAGGCAGTCGTAGAAGTACGTGCGCAGCAGGTCGAGCGGCTCCGCCGTGCGCCCGCCGATGGTGTTCCTGACCTGGTTGCTCAGCTTCCCGAAGTCGACCCAGGTGCGGAAGTGGTGCTCGGCGAGGTAGGAGAGGTAGCCGCCGTCCACGAAGATCGCCAGCTTGGCCAATATCGGTGTCCCTGTCTTGGCGTCGAATCGCTACCCGCGGTGGACGGAAGACGCCCCGGCGCAGGCGCGGACTGACGCGGCGAGCCCGCCGGTCCCGGCTCGATCGCATCAATGAATACCGCAGAATCGCGGCTTCCGCTTACCTGTCTTTTTTCTGAACGCGGTTGCCGTTCACTTCGCACCCGCGCCGCCTTCGGAGCGCGGCCGCGGCGGCCGCTCGTCTCCCGCGTCCCGGCGGCGGCCGGAGATCAGCTCCCGGGCCGCTCGATCAGCCAGTGGGTGAACCAGCTCCGGATGCGCTCGAGCCGGTCGACGAGCAGCCACGGCTCGCCGGTCCGCGAGAGGCCGTGGCTCGACCGGGGATAGCGGACCAGCTCGGTCGGGACGCCCCGTTTCCTCAGGGCCGTGAACCACTTCTCGCCGTCGCCGATCGGGGTGCGATAGTCGTTCTCCCCGTGGATGACGAGCGTGGGGGCCCGGACCCGCTCGACGTAGGTGATCGGCGACAGGCGGTCGTACCGCTCGCGCTCTTCCCACGGCGTGCCGCCGAACCCGAACTCGAGGAGGGCCTGAGCGTCGGATGAGCCGTAGAGGCTGGTCCAGTCGGCGATCGACCGGCTGGTGACGGCGGCCGCGAACCGGTTCGTGGTGGCGGTGAGCCAGTTGGTCATGAACCCGCCGTAGCTGCCCCCCGAGACCCCGATGCGCCGGCCGTCGACGTCGGGATACGCCGCAATCGCGGCGTCGACCCCGGCCAGCAGGTCGCCCGCCTCGATCTCGCCCCATCCCCCGGTGATCGAGTAGGTGAAGTCGTGCCCGTAGCCGGTGGACCCGCGCGGATTGGCGTACAGCACGAAGAAGCCCGCGTTCGAGAGGATGTGGAAGGTCCGGAAGAAGTTGTTGCCGTAGGCGCCGTGCGGCCCGCCGTGGATCTTCAGGACCATCGGGTACGGGCGCCCCGGCTCGTACCCGACCGGCTCGATGACCCAGCCCTCGATCTCGGTGCCGTCGTCGGCCCGCCAGCGTAGCGGCTCCGCCGGCTGCAGGCTGAGGGGGGCGAGCCAGGCGTCGTTGAACGAGGTCACCCGGCGCTGGCGGCTGCCGTCGCCGGTGTTGACGAAGACCTCGGCGGGGGCGGTGGGATCGGTCACCGTATAGGCGATGACGAGGCCGTCGCGGGTCGTCGAGACCGACCCCACCTGCCGGTCGCCGCTCGTCACCTGCCGGATGAGGTCGCCGGTCTCCGTCACCTCGAAGAGGTGGCGGTTGCCGCGGATGCCGGCGAGGAACCGCACCGCGTCGCCGCGCGGGGTCCAGGCGGGGGCGCCGGGCCGCATGTCCCAGTCGCGGGTGAGGTTGCGGGGGATGCCTCGCAGGGTCCCGTCGGCGGCGACGTCGACCACCCGGATGTCCGTCGGCTCGCCCCGCCCGCGGTTGTGGAGGAACGCGAGCCGGCGTCCGTCGGGCGAGACGGCGGGGGCGGTTTCGCTGCCGGGGTCGGTGGTGACCTTCCGGGGCTCGCCGTCGTCGCGCCCGACCACGTAGATGTCGCTCGCGGGATCGGTGGCGGTCTCGTCGTCCTGCCTCTCGTCGGCGGAGAAGTAGATGCGCTCGCCGTCGGCCGACCACACCGGCTCGCGCACGTCGAATCCCAGGTCGGTCCGCTGCGCCGCGTCGCCGCCCGCCGCCGGCACGACGAAGAGCTGGCGCCGGGGCCGGGCCGACGGGTGGGGCAGCAGGGCCGCGGTGCCGTCGCGCTTGTAGCGCGCGGTGGTGATGACCCGGCCGTCGAAGCGGTTGGGGTCGAGGGTGCGGGTGACCGCGTCGGGCGCGACCCAGCCCGCGCGTTCCCGCAGTGGGTTCTCGTCGGGCTCGGCGGGCGCGGCGTAGGCGATCCACGCGCCGTCGGGCGACCACGCCGGGGCGCCCCGGACGCCCTCGATGCGGTACGCCTCGCCGCCGGGGAAGGCGACCCGTGCGAACCAGGTGTCGCCGGCGTCGCCCGCGTCGCCCCGGGGCGACTGGAAGCTCAGCACCCTGCCGTCGGGCGACCAGCGCGGCGCGCTCGCCTCGCGCGTCGGGTCGGTGAACCGGAACGGCTCGCCCTCGGGCCGGCCGCCGCGGAGCTGCTGCATCCAGACCTCGCGGTGCCGGCGGTTCTCCTCCTCGACCACGGTGGTCACGGTGAAGGCGACGAGGCCGCCGTCGGGGGAGACGGCCACCTCGCCGACGCCGACCTCCGCGTAGTAGTCGGCGGGCAGCAGCCCCCGCGTCTGGGCCGCCGCCGGGGCGCCGATGCCGAGGAGGCCGACGGCGCAGCCGATGGCGCAGAGGGCGGCGAGCCGGGGCGGGAGGGTCCGGACGACAGGCCGATGATGCATGGTGTCCTCCAGGGGCAAGCCAGTGTAGCACCGCGTCCCGCGGTGCGGGAGATTCTTCGCATGGGTGGGCCGTTTCGTGTCCCGTTTCACATGGACGGGCCGTCGGGTCCGGTAAGATGTCGATATGGACGCTACCGCCGGGACGGTCGTCGGGGCCGCTGTAGCGATCCTCGTTGCCATCGGCGCGTCGTTCCGGAGTCTGCGTGACGAGATGCGCGACCAGGGAAAGGGCTTGGCCGACCTGCGCGAGCGCATCGACGCCCAGGGCGACGACCTGCGTGAGCGCATCGACGCCCAAGGCGCCGACCTGCGCGAGCGCATCGACGCTCAGGGTACCGTGCTGCGCCAACGAATCGACGCCCAGAGCGAGCAGATGGGCCTGCTCCGCGAACGGATGGCCCACCTCGAGGGTTTGCTCGACGGCCTCCGCGAGGCCATCACCAAGCGCGTCGCGTGAAGCCGAGGGCCTGAGCCCTACTGCCCCCCGCCGGCGGCCTCCTCGGCCCGCGAGCCCGCCATCATGTTCATCATGCCGTAGTTGCCCTCGTGGCACGCGAACTCGAACATCGGGCCGTCCGCCCGCGCGTAGGGGAGGGCCCCCGACCACGGCCGCGTCCACGTCTCGGGGTCGTCGACGGTGAACTCGTAGTGGAGGGTGTCGGGGCCGGTGCGAGTGAAGCGCTCCGTCACCCGCGCCCCCTCGCTGAGGTCGCCGCGCGACAGCGAGTGCTCGGGCCGGGCCCAGCGCCGGATGAACGGTTCGCGCAGGTTCGTGGTCTCGACCACCAGGGTGTCACCGTCCCACCGGCCCCGCGAGCTGCCCGCGAACTGGCGGACGCCGTCGGGGAGGTGCGGCCGGCCGTCGAGAAAGATGACCCGCAGGTCGTGGATGTGCTCCTGCAGGATGGTGATCCGGTCGGGCGTCTGCAGGAAGTGGTAGTTGTTGTTGTAACCGGTCGGGAGGGTCGGGATGCCGCGGTACCAGAGGCAGCGCTCGCTGAGGCCCATCTGCTCGGGGCCGTCGGCCGGCACCCGGCCCTCGCGGATGTCGGCGATGCGCACCGACTCGGGCGAGGTGATGCGGGCCAGGGCCTCCACGGTCAGGGGCGGCAGCCGGCCGTTCTCGGGGTCGGTGATGAGGGACGTGCGCGCGGTTCCCACCACCGACGTGCTCTGCTCGGTCCAGAAGCTGTTGTAGGCGCCGACGTTGCCGCCGACGGGCAGCGGCTCGGTCCTGACCTCGCTCGGCGCGTTCTGCTGGTCCACCCGCTCCTGCGCCTGCCGCTCGATCGCCGCCACCTCCTCGGCGCTCAGGAACGCCTGGTTCGCGCGGTCCGCCGGCCGTTCCAGCGGCGTGATGGTGGCGTTGTTCCAGATGGCCTGCAGGTCGGGGTCGCCCCACGGCGTCCGCGGCATCTCGTATTCCGCCGCCGGGGCCTGCGCCGAGGCGGGCGGCGCCGGTGCGAACGGCGCGGCCGTCAGCGCGGCCGCGAGCGCCGCCGCCGGCAGCGTGAACAGTCGTCGGCTCATCTCGGATCCTCCTTGCCGTCCGATTCCCCCGGACGGGTCGCAACCAGAATATACCCCGGCCCCGCCAACCGCGAACGCCGACTCGGCGCGGCGGTTCGCAACGCCGCAGCCTCGCCCCGGCGCAACCCCCGACGCGACCACGGCTCGCGCGGTCGCGCCGCACCCGCGCCGGAGTCTCGCCCCGGCGCAACTCCCAACGCAATCGCAGGCAACCGCGCGAGGAATCCGCGCCGACGCCATTCCCAACGCAGTCGCAGGCACCCGCGCTGGAGTTTTCGCGCCAGCGAGAACTCCCAACGCGACCGAAGGTCGCGCGGTCGCGCGCTTGCTCTCCGCCCGCGTCGCCTGCCATGATGGACGGATGCCGAACGCAATGCGCGGCCGGGTCGCGGTGGCGGGGCTGGTCCTTGCCGCCTGGCTGGGGCTGGCCCCCGTCCTCACCGGCAGCACCCAGCCGATACGGGCCCGGCAGGCGATGGTCGTCTCACAGGACGCCATCGCGTCGGCGGTCGGGGCCGAGGTGATGCGCGAGGGCGGCAACGCCGTCGACGCCGCCGTGGCCACCGCGTTCGCCCTCGCCGTGACCTACCCCACCGCCGGCAACATCGGCGGGGGCGGCTTCCTCGTCTACCGGCCGGCCGCGGGCGAGCCCGCCGCCTACGACTTCCGGGAGACGGCGCCGGAGGGGTCGTCGCCCACGATGTTCCTGGTGGACGGCGAGTACGACCGGGTGCTGCACCACAACTCCCACCTCGCGGTGGGGGTGCCGGGCACCGTGGCGGGGCTGCACCTCGCGTGGTCCGAGCACGGGAGCCTGCCGTGGGCGAGGCTCGTCGAGCCGGCGGTGCGGTTGGCCCGCGAGGGCTTCGCGGTGTCGGACGCCCTCGCCCGGTCGCTGGCCGGGGTGCTGCCGCGCATGGCCCCGTACCCGGCCTCGGTGGCCCAGTTCTCGAAGGACGGCGAGCCCTACGAGGCGGGCGAGGTGCTGCGCCAGCCGGACCTCGCGCGGACCCTGGAGCGCATCGCGGCAGAGGGCCCCGACGGCTTCTATCGAGGCGAGACGGCGGCCCTGATCGAGCGCGAGATGGCCGCGAACGGCGGCATCATGACGCGCGCCGACCTCGCCGCCTACCGCGCGGTGCGGCGGGCGCCCATCCGGGGGACCTACCGCGGCCACGAGGTGCTCTCCATGCCCCCCATCAGCTCGGGGGGGACCGCCATCGTCCAGATGCTCAACATCCTGGAGCACGACGACCTCGCGGCGTCGGGCTTCGGGTCGGCCGCGACCCTCCACCTGATGATCGAGGCGATGCGGCGCGCCTACGCCGACCGGGCGCGCCACCTCGGCGACCCCGCGTTCAACTCCGCGATGCCTGTCGGGCGCCTGACCTCGAAGGCCTACGCGGCGGAGCTGCGGCGGACCATCGACGCCGACCGGGCATCGGCGTCGTCGCCCGACTCGTTCGAGTGGCCGCGCGAGGGCGGCGAGACCACCCACCTGTCGGTGGTCGACGCCGCCCGCAACGCGGTGTCGCTGACCTACACCCTCGAGCAGGGCTACGGGTCGAAGATCACGGTTCCGGGGGCGGGGTTCCTGCTGAACAACGAGATGGGCGACTTCAACGCGGGCCCCGGTCTGACCACCGACTTCGGGCTCATCGGCACCGACCCCAACCTCGCCGAGCCCGGCAAGCGCATGCTGTCGAGCATGTCGCCGACTATCGTGACCCGCGACGGGCGCCTCGTGCTGGTGACGGGGAGCCCGGGCGGGCGGACCATCATCAACACGGTGCTGCAGACGATTCTCAACGTCGTCGACCACGGCATGAACGTGCAGGAGGCGGTGGACGCGCCCCGCATCCACCACCAGTGGCTGCCCGACGTGACGCGCTACGAGCGGTGGGGGCTGTCGCCCGACACCCTCGCCCTGCTCGCGGCGCGGGGCCACGCGATGGTCGAGACGCGGGTGCAGGGGGCGGTGTCGGCCATCTACCACGACGCGGAGGAAGACATGCTGGAGGGCGCCGAGGACCGCCGGCGCGCCAGCGCCGCCGTCGGGTTCTGAGGGGCCGGCGGGGGGAATCGGCGCCGGCGGGGGAGCGGTGGCGGCCGCGCCGTGCGGTCCGCCGGAAGAGCGAACTGACGGAAGCGGCGCCGCCGGGACGGTGACGCCGGGGGCGGGAGGTCGCGCATGGACGGCGCGGCGTCCCGGAGGATTGGCTGGTTGGGGCACGCCGCCGCCGGGCGACGGTTTCCGACGTGCGGAACAGGAGACGGAAATGGCGATTGCGGAGGCGTTGCTGCCGGAGTTCGACCAGGAGGCGGCGGGGGTGCGGAGGACGCTGGAGCGGGTGCCCGCCGACAAGTTCGAGTGGCGGCCCCACGAGAAGTCGGGGACCATGATCTGGCTCGCCGGGCACCTCGCGAACCTGCCGCGGTGGGCGGTGCTGACCATGGAGGCCGACGAGCTCGACATGGCGCCCGGGGGCGAGCAGATGCCGCCGCCTCCGACGCCGGCGTCGGTCGACGAGCTGGTGGCCACCTTCGACCGGCACGCGGCCGAGGCCCGGGCCGCCATCGCCGCGGCGAGCGACGCCGACCTCATGAAGCCGTGGTCGCTGCTGAGCAACGGCACGGTGCTGATGACCCTGCCCAAGGCCGCCGTCATCCGCAGCTTCGTGATGAACCACCTGATTCACCACCGCGCCCAGCTCGGCGTCTACCTGCGGATGAACGACGTGCCCGTGCCGTCGATCTACGGGCCGTCGGCCGACGAGACCCCGCCGGGGTTCTGAAGCGGGGCGGGTCACGGTCCGGGCGACGATCCCGGGCCGGCGCCGGCGACGGTCAACGGGCGGCCGCGCCGCGCGACCGACGGCGCTCGGGCTGTGGAGTACATCTACCATCCCCGGGTTCTCGAGGAGCTGGCCGGGTTCGGTCTGCGCCCCCGCCCGTCGACGCCGCCGTCGCTCGCCAAGGAATTCGTGAACGACCTCTACCGCCACGAGCTGCGGCGCCTGCGCCGGCGGCTCCGCTCGCGGGAGATCCCCAAGGAGGGCTACGCCGACCGGGTCGTGGCCCTGCGGAAGAAGTACTTCCTGCTCTCGATCCGGCTCGATCTCTGGGCGCGTCCCGGGCGCGGGTGAAGCGGCCGGGGGGCGGCGTCACGCGATGGTGATCTCGGGGGACAGGTAGACGTCCTGGATCGCGTTCAGGAGGGCGACGCCCTCCGCCATCGGGCGCTGGAAGGCCTTGCGGCCCGAGATGAGCCCGGTCCCGCCGGCCCGCTTGTTGATGACCGCGGTCTTCACCGCCTCCTTCAGGTCGCTCTCGCCCGACGAGGCGCCTCCCGAGTTGATGAGCCCGGCCCGGCCCAGGTAGCAGTTGGCGACCTGGTAGCGCGTGAGGTCGATGGGGTGGTCGGTGGTCAGCGCCTCGTAGACCCGCCCGTGGGTCTTGCCGAACCCGAGGGCGGGGTAGCCGCCGTTGGTCTCGGGCAGCTTCTGCTTGATGACGTCGGCCTCGATGGTCACGCCGAGGTGATTGGCCTGCCCGGTGAGGTCGGCCGCGGTGTGGTAGTCGGCCTCGGGGGTCTTGAACGCGGGGTTGCGGAGATAGCACCACAGCACCGTGAACATTCCCAGCTCGTGGGCCTGGTGGAAGAGCTCGGACACCTCCTGGAGCTGCCGCCGCGACTCCCCGGACCCGAAGTAGATGGTGGCCCCGACCCCCATCGCCCCCATGTCGAACGCCTGCTCGACGCTCGCGAACCGTATCTGGTCGTAGGCGTTGGGGTAGGAGATGAACTCGTTGTGGTTGAACTTGAGGATGAACGGAATCTTGTGGGCGTAGCGCCGCGACAGGGCGCCGAGCACCCCCAGGGTCGACGCCACCGCGTTGCAGCCGCCCTCGATGCCGAGACGGACGATGTTCTCGGGGTCGAAGTAGGCGGGGTTCGGCGCGAACGAGGCGCCCGCGGAGTGCTCGATGCCCTGGTCGACGGGCAGGATCGAGACGTAGCCGGTGCCCGCGAGCCTTCCCGCCGCGAACATCGCCTGCAGGCTCGTCAGCACCCGGGCCGGCCGGTCCGACAGGGCGCAGCAGCGGTCGACGAAGTCGGGACCCGGCAGGTGCAGGTCGGAGGCCGGAATCGTCCGGCAGCGATGCTCGAGCAGGGCCGCGTCGTCGCCGAGCAACTCGACGACAGCGTCCAGCCCCGAGGTTCCGCGTTCGAGTGTTCCGGTAGTCACAAGGGTTATTTTCCGTTGCCCGGCAGGAGATTACAAGGCGGGCCGGGCGGCCGGGGCGTTGCCCCCGAGCACCGCCGCGGCCGCCTGCGCGTCGTCCGGCCGTGCAGGGCGGGGCGGCCGGCCGCGTTGCCCCGAGGACGGCCGCGGCCGCCGGCGCGTCCGCCGGCCGGTGCATGGCGGGCCGGGCGGCCGGGGCGTCGCCCCGGGCCTTGGTCGGGGGTCGGTGCGGGACCGTCCGCGGCGCCCGCCAAGCCCCGCGCCGGGGGGCCGCATCGACCCGCTCGGGCGCGCCGGCGCCTTTGCCACGGACGTCCCGCGCCGGGTATGCTGAGAGGTTGATTGCCGTCCGTACGTTCACCCTGCAGGAGCACCCGATGCGCGAGCACCTTCTCTTCACCTACAAGTTCAACCTCGGTCACCTCGAATCGCTGGTCAAGGACCTCAGCGACGAGCAGATGGTCCAGCAGCCGCACGGGGTGGTGAATCACCCGGCCTGGACCCTGTGCCACCTCGCCTCGGCGTCGAACCACACCGGGGTGGCCCTCGGCCTGGAGTCGACCTTCCCGGCGGAGTGGGAGGAGGCGGGCAAGACCGGCGGCGTGCCCAGCGGCGACGCGTCGAAGTACCCCACCCGGGACGCCCTGCTCGCCGAGTTGAAGAAGCAGCACGAGCGCGTGACCGAGGCGGTGGCCGCCGCCGACCCCGCGGACTTCGCCAAGGAGCACCCCGACGAGGGCACCCGCAAGTACTTCCCCACCGTCGGCGACTTCGTCGACTACCTGCTGTCGGCCCACGAGGCCAACCACATCGGCCAGATCGCGGCATGGCGCCGCGCCATGGGCCTGGTGTCGGACGCGGGCTAGGCCTGCCCTTGCCCCATAACTTTTCGCTGGACTTCATGAAGCCACCTCGCTACGGTGGCCGGCATGGAGATTCAGAGTCAGGTTGGGCGCAGCCTGCGGAGCAACCTCATCCGACTGCGCGAGGTGCTGGACGGGGCGGTAGCGCAGGGCGTTCACGCCCTCGGGCAGGTCGCCGACCGTGTCTGTGAAGCGTTCGATTTCCGCGATGGACGCGGCCGGTGGCAGCGCGCGAGCTGCTCGGCGGCGTTGGCCGCCCTTGAGGCGGCGGGCCACGTCTCGCTGCCTCGGGGTCGGCCGACCCGCGGCGGTGTGCGGCGGCCGCGTGTGCTTCCGCAGCCGGTGGCTCCGGCGGTTGACGTACCCGGGACGGTCGGCGAGGTCCGGGACTTGGCGCTGGTGCGGGTGGAGACCGACGAGCAGCGCCGAATCTGGAACACGCTGATGGCGCATGAGCACCCCCGCGGCGCCGGACCCTTTGTCGGTCCTCAACTTCGGTATCTGGTAGGCTCGGCGCATGGCTGGCTGGGCGGGGTGGGGTTCGCTGCGTGTGCGCGGCGCCTGCGGGCTCGCGACGCCTGGATCGGCTGGGACGACACACGCCGACGCGCTCACCTGCACCGGGTGCTGGGCCTGTGCCGGTTGCTGGTGCGCCCCGGCGTCGCGTGCCGCAACCTGGCCTCCCACGTGCTGGGCCGGGCCGCACGGGCGGTCGGGGACGACTGCGAGCGCCTCTACGGCTATCGGCCGTGGCTGCTGGAGACGTTCGTCGACGAGACCGAACAGACGGGGGCGAGTGTGCGGGCGGCGAACTGGGTCCGCGTGGGTGAGACCTGCGGGCGCGGGCGCCAGGACCGCACGCACGCGGCGTCGGAAACACGCAAGGCCGTGTATATGTATGCGTTGGCGCCGGGGTGGCGCGACACCCTCCAGGCGCCCGCCGCGGGCGTGGCGCCGCTCGGGGTCGGCGACGGGCTCGACGCGGCGTCCTGGGCGGACCACGAGTTCGGCGGGGCGCGGCTGGGCGACGCGCGGCTGAGCGCGCGGCTGGTGCTGAGCGCCCGGCAGATGGGCGAGTCTCCGCTGCGCGCCATGACCGGCGCCGCGAACGGCACGAGAGCGATGGTGAAGGGACATTACCGGCTGATCGACCAGCCCGCCGAGAGCGCGGTGACGGTTGAGAACATCCTGGCTCCCCATCGTGAACGCACGTTGCGGCGGATGCGGACGCATGACACGGTGCTGTGCATCCAGGACGGTACCCGCCTGAACTTCACCCGGCGCGGCCAGACCGAGGGGCTGGGGGTCATCGGCTCGAATCAGACCGGCGCCGTGGCGCGCGGTCTGGACCTGCAGACGACATTGGCGGTCAATCCGGACGGCATGGCGCTGGGCGTCCTGCGAGCCGCGTTTGACGCACCCGAGTCTCCGAATCTTGAGGAGAAGGGCCAGTCGAAGCCGCGCGAGGAACGGAAGTCGTTCCGTTGGGTCGAGGGGCTGCGCGACTGCGCGGAGGCGGCCGAGCGGTTGGGTGAGGAGACCCGGGTCGTGTGCACGATGGACCGCGAGGCCGACTTCCTCGACCTGTTCGTCGAGCGCCGGGCGCACGCCCCGCAGGTCGACCTGCTGGTCCGGGCGAAGGTCGACCGCGTCCTCGGCCGGGAGAAGACGGCTGACGGGCACGTGGTTACGCGCCGTCTGTTCGACGAGGTGCGCAACGCGCCGGCCCGCGGCACCGCCACGGTCGAGGTGCGGCGGCTGAGCGCGCGGGTGAAGGCCAGCAAACAGGCCCGCCAGGACGGCCGTGCGGCCCGCGACGCCGAGTTGACGCTGCGCTACCAGCCGGTGGCGCTGCCGTGTCCCGGCGCCGAGCCGGTCGATCTGTTTGTCGTCCATGCGCGCGAGGAACAGCCGCCGCCCGCAGTCAAGCCGCTGGAGTGGTTCTTGCTGACCACGATGCGGGTGACCAGCACCGATGACGCCACGCGCATTCTGGGCTGGTACGCCCTGCGCTGGCGCATCGAAGAGTACTTCCGGGTCCTCAAGTCCGGCTGCAAGGTGGAGGAGTTGCAGCACCATACGGCGGAGCGTCTCGAGCGGGCCATCGCCATCAAGATGGTTGTGGGGTGGCGGATCCAGTTGATGGTCCAGCTCGGGCGCGAGACGCCTGACCTGCCGGAGGACTTGCTGTTCTCCGACAGCGAGTTGCGCGTGCTCGCCGTCTTCGCCCGTTCCCGCAATCTGCCGGCGCCGCCGCGCCTTGGGGACGCCGTCGGTCTGCTCGCCCGCCTCGGCGGGTGGCTCGGGCGAAAGCGCGACCCGCCCGGCGCGCAGCTCCTGTGGCATGGCTACACCCAGCTCGTCGCCATGGCCTTCGCCTTCGAACTGCGGGACGAATTCGGATGACCTTGCACGCATTACGACGTCCAGCCGGCGAGATCCGGGGCAAGGGCAGGGCTAGGCGTCTGCGCCGCGGCGGCGGCTCCGGCGGCGGCTCCGGTAGAATGGTCGCCGGCTCTACTCGAGGACCCAGGCCATGACCGAGAAGACAGATGCGCCGCCGGCGCCCGCTTCCCCTGCCGCCCGCCCGCCCGCGATGGCGCCCTTCGTGCCGGACCTGCTGGAGCATGGCGCGCCGGTGCGGGGCGTCCCGCAGACGCTGGACAGGCGGCTGTTCGTGCAGCTCCACGTGTTCACCGGGTGCACCGACACCGGCCCCGTCGTCGACCTCGTGCGGGAGAGCGGCCTCGAGGCGGCTGTCTACGCCAACCTGAACGACCCGCGCGGGGTCGGCGTGGTGCTCATGTCCGAGGACCCGGCCCTCTTCGCGGAGGCGGCGCGAGGGCTGCTGACGGGGCCGGTCTTCCGGACCCTCGGCCCGCTGCCCGACTTCACCATGCTCGGCCGCACCTACGCCAGCGGCCGCGAGGCGGACCTCGAGGACTTCGTCCTTCACCGGGTCCGGCGCTCGATCCTGAACCCCGCGCACCCGTGGGGCGTCTGGTATCCGCTGCGCCGCATCGGGGCCTTCAACCGGCTGCCGCGCGGCGATCAGGGCCGCATCCTGATGGAGCACGGCGCCGTCGGGCGCGGCTACGGTGAGCTGGGCCTCGCCGTCGACGTCCGCCTCGAGTGTCACGGCCTCGACCGCGACGACAACGAGTTCGTCATCGGCCTCATCGGCCCCGAGCTCTACCCCCTGTCGAAGCTCGTCAAGGACATGCGGCCCACCGTCCAGACCTCGGAGTACATCCGCGACATGGGCCCGTTCTTCGTCGGCCGCGCCGTCTACCAGGCGCCGGTGCCGGAGTCGGCCCGGGCCGGGGGCGGCGGGTACTGACGCTGCCTGTGCGATAATGCACGGTCACCGTCGAGACTGTCGATGCCGGCGCGGCCCGCGGGTCGATCGCCAGGAGGACTGACGTGAGAACCACCACACTCGTCGCCGCGTTCGTGCTGAGCTCGGCCGTGCTGGCGGTGCCGGGCGGCGCCGCCGCCCAGGGTACCGAGGCCCCGACTTTCGCCAACGACGTCGCGCCGATTCTCTACCGGTCGTGCGTGAACTGCCACCGCCCCGGCGAGATCGCGCCGATGTCGCTGATCAGCTACCGGGAGGCGCGGCCGTGGGCGCGGTCGATCCGCGAGAAGGTCGAGACCCGCGCCATGCCGCCCTGGCACATCGACCGGCGCCTGGGCATCCAGAGCTTCAAGAACGACCCGTCGCTGACCGACGAGGAGATCGGCACCATCCTCGCCTGGGTCGACGCCGGGGCGCCGCAGGGCAACCCCGCCGACACCCCCGCGCCGCCGGAGTTCGCGCCGGCCGACTCGTGGCAGATCGGCGACCCCGACGTCGTCGTGCGGTTCCCCACCTACGAGGTGCCGGCGGCCGGCCCCGACCTGTTCGGGAACCTGTTCGCCGAGATTGGGCTGGAAGAGGACCGCTACATCACCGCCATCCAGACCCGCCCCGTGGGCGACAAGGCCCGCCAGGTGGTGCACCATGCGCTGTCCTACGCGGTCGAGCCGGCCGCGGACGAGGCGGACATGAGCGGCGGGCTCTTCCTCGTCGAGTACGCCTCCGGAAAGCTGGCCGAGATCTACCCGCCCGACTCAGGGCTGCTGCTGCCGGGGGGGAGCCAGGCGCGGCTCAGCTACCACCTGCACTCGGTCGGCGAGCCGGTCGACGCCGACGTCGAGCTGGGCATCAACTTCCTGCCGGCCGGCGAGACGCCGAAGTTCATCCGCTACTCGCGGCAGCTCGGGGGCTCGCAGAACGTGACCACCGGCATCCTCGACATCCCCGCCGGCGAGGTCTCGCGCTCGGACGGCTACGCCCGCTTCAACAACGCGGCGCGCATCACCATGTTCCAGCCGCACATGCACATGCTGGGCATCTACCAGTGCATCGAGTTCATCTACCCGACCCAGCCTGTCCGGGCCGAGACGGTGAACTGCGCCGGGTTCGACTACAACTGGCACATGAACTACAACTACGAGGACGACGTCGCGCCGCTGATTCCGGCCGGCACCATCCTGCACGTGTCGAGCTGGTTCGACAACTCGGCCGCCAACCGGGGCAACGTCGACCCGAGCAACTGGGTGGGCAACGGCGGGCGCACCATCGACGAGATGGGCTTCGCCTGGATCGGGTGGCACGACCTGACCGACGAGGAGTACGAGGCGGCGGTGGCCGAGCGGCAGGCGACGCGCGAGCGCACCGACGACGACTGATCGCGCTGCCCGCGGCAACCGTCGTGCCGGCGCCCCTCCGCCGCCGGGCGGGAGGGCGCCCTGGAGAACGCCGCCGGGCGGGAGGGCGCCCTGGAGAAGAAGCCGGCGCGGGGCGGGGGCGAGTCCCGCTTCGCGCCGGCCTGTTTCGAGAAAGCCATGTTGAACCGGTCGAGACGATTCACGCCGTTGCTGGCCCTGGCCGTGGTCCTCGGCGCCGCCGCCGAGGGGCGGGCCCAGGCCGACCCGCAGAACTTCCTGTTCAGCTCGGGGCAGTCGATTCAGCCGTTCTTCGACGGTTGGTCGCACCATCCCGACGGCGGCTTCGACTTCCATTTCGGGTACCTGAACCGGAACTACGTCGAGGAGCTGCACGTCCCCGTCGGCGCCGCCAACCGGATGTCGCCGGGCGACCCCGACCAGGGGCAGACAACCTACTTCTACCCGCGCACCAACCGCCGGATGTTCAGCGTGACGGTGCCGGCCGACTGGGGCGACCGCAGGCTCGAGTGGCAGGTCACGGTGGGCGACGAGACCTACCGCGCCCTTGGCTGGCTGCAGCCCGAGTGGGAGATCTTCGCCAACGCCGCCGCGGCGCGGGCCGGCGGCCAGGGGGACAACCAGCCCCCGACGCTGGCCGTCACCGCGCCGCCGGGCGCGGCCGCCGGCGAGCCGGTGATCCTGAGCGCGGCGGTGACCGACGACGGCCTGCCCCCGCCGCGGCGCCGGGGCGGCGGCGGGCGCGGGACGCTCGATACGTTCGAGCGGCGGCCCGGCGAGCCGACCCTGCCCGTCAACGTGCCGCAGATCCAGGTGTCGGCCCGTAAGCGTCCGCTCCGCACCCCGGTGGAGCGGGTCACCGTCACGTGGACGCAGTTGCGGGGCGCCGCCGGGGTGACCCTGGAGGTCGAGGACGACGCGCCCGACGACTCGGCCGTGGTGACCGCGGTCTTCCCGAGCCCCGGCGAGTACCTGTTCCGGGTCGCGGCGTCCGACACCCTGGCCACCGTGACCAGAACGGTCACCGTGACCGTTCGGTAGCCGCCTGCGCGTGTCCTTCCCCGACCTCCGCGCGTTCCTCGATCGTCTCCGGCGCGAGCGGGATCTGGCGCGGATCGACGTTCCCGTCGAGCGCTCGCTCGAGGCGGCCGAGATCCATCGCCGCGTCGTGGCGGCGGGCGGTCCCGCCCTGCTGTTCACGAACGTCGCGGACGCCGACTTTCCGGTCGTCACCAACCTCTTCGGCACCGCGCGCCGGGCCGAGCTGGCGTTCGGCGAGCGTCCCGGGCGACTGGTCCGCCGGCTCGCCGAGCTGCCGGAGACCCTGATGCCGCCCACGCCGTCCCGGCTGTGGGGCGCCCGCGACGTCGGGGCCGAGCTGCTCCGGATCGGGCTGCGCCGCGGGCGGCGCGGGCCGGTGACGGAGGTGGTGACCAGCGACGTTCGCCTCGACCGCCTGCCCGCGCTGACGACCTGGCCCGACGACGGCGGCCCGTTCATCACCCTGCCGACGGTGTTCACCGAGCATCCCGACGGGCACGGCCACAACCTGGGGATGTACCGCCTGCAGGTCCACGACGCCCGCACCACCGGAATGCACTGGCAGATCGGGAAGGGCGGCGGCTTTCACTACGCGGTGGCCGAGGGCCGCGGCGAGGCCCTGCCCGTCACCGCCTTCCTCGGCGGGCCGCCGGCCCTGATTCTCGCCGCGGTGGCGCCGTTGCCCGAGAACGTGCCCGAGCTGATGCTGGCGTCGCTGATCGCGGGCGAGCGGCTGCCCCTGGTCGAGGGCCTGGGGCCGCACCCGGTCCCGGCGGCGGCCGAGCTCGCCCTGATCGGGTCGGTGCCGCCGGGCATCCGCCGCCCCGAGGGGCCTTTCGGCGACCACTACGGGTACTACTCGCTGCGCCACAGCTACCCGGTCTTCCGCGTCGACCGGGTCGCGCGCCGCCACGACGCCATCCTCCCCGCCACCGTCGTCGGCAAGCCCCGGCAGGAGGACTTCTACATCGGCGACCTCCTGCAGGATCTGCTGTCGCCGCTGTTCCCCGTCGTCATGCCCGCCGTCGAGCAGCTCTGGTCGTACGGCGAGACCGGCTACCACTCGCTGTCGGCCGCCGTCGTCAAGCAGCGCTACGCGCGCGAGGCGATGGCGAGCGCGTTCCGCATTCTCGGCGAGGGCCAGCTCTCGCTCACCAAGTTCCTGCTCGTGACCGACCGGCCCGTCGACCTGCGGGACTTCCGGGCCACGCTCGAGCACGTGCTGGCCCGGACGAACCCCGAGACGGATCTGTACGTGTTCTCGAACCTGTCGATGGACACCCTCGACTACACCGGCCCGGCCGTGAACCACGGCTCGAAGGGCGTGTGGCTGGGGCTCGGCGACCCCGTCCGCGAGCTTCCCGGCGAGTTCTCGGCGGCCGAGCTGCCCGCCGGCGTCGACGAGGTGCGGGTGTTCTGCCGCGGCTGCCTCGTGGCCGGCGGGGTTCCCGCGGCCGACGACCCCGACCTGCCGGCGCGGGTGGCGTCGCACCCCGCGTTCCGCCGGTGGCCGCTGGTGGTCCTCACCGACGACGCGGAGCGCGCGGCCCGCAGCGCCATGAACTTCCTGTGGACGACGTTCACCCGCTTCGAGCCCGCCGCCGACGTCCACGCCGCATCGACCCGGGTGGTGCGGAACCACCTCGCGCGCTCGGCCCCCATCGTCATCGACGCGCGGCTGGCGCCGACGTTCCCCGACGAGCTGACGTGCCGGCCCGACGTGGCCGCGACCGTCACCCGCCGCTGGCGCGAGTACTTCCCCGAGGGGAACGTCGAGATGGGCGACGCCGAGCGCGGCCACCTCGACTGAGGGGTGTCAGGACCGGGAGAACCCCTTGCGGGTCGACAGATCGGGGTCGCCGCGTACGATGCCGGCGAGCTTCCCGGTTTCCCGGTACAGATCCAGGAAGTTCCTGGGGGACACGACAGTCATTCGTTGCCGGATCGGTTTCGGATAGTGCCTGAGATTGCCGGTCACCAGGCAGCGGGCGTTTCCCGCGAGGGCGACGGCCAGGAAGACTTCGTCGTCGGGGTCCGGCAAGGGGACGGCGAGGGGTCGGGCGGTGACGAGCAGGCCGTCGGCCGCGATCTGATTCAGCAGCGACCGAGCACGGTCGTCCTCGATGCGGAACGCCGGTCGCGACAGCACCTCCCGGTACTCGTCCAGGATTCGAGCGTCGTAGCAGGCGCGGACCGCACCGGCCGCGAGCAGCCGCACGATGTCTCCCGAGGGGCCGAAGGGCGAGAGCAGGCCGGAGACCAGCACGTTCGTGTCGAGGACGATCCTCATCGGCGACGCGACCCGCGTACCGCATCGATCTCCGCGTTGATGTCGTCCAGCGACAGGCGGTCCGTCCCACGGTCACGGGAGGCCTGCTGGATGCCCGCCACGGCGGCCTGGGCGCGGGCGCGCCGCACCGCGTGCAGCGATTCCTCCAGTTGCTCCTCCGACGTCGCGGAGAGCACCGCTATGGGTTTCCCGTTGGAGGTGACGACGAGGTCCTTCTCGTCGGCCAGGGTCTTCCAGACCGCCGCGGATTGACCGCGCAACTCGCGAACGCTGATGAAGCGCATTCCTTCGCAAACCTCCCGAGGTTGTATGGTAGTGTACTCGATCGTGACACGATTGATGCTCGCAAGGCCCGGACCGACGGTGTGGGCGGTGGCTGTCGGCCTCGGCGCGGTGCTTGCGTTGACCGTCCCCGCCGCGGCCCAGCAGGACGTCGAGCGCGAGAACCTCACCGACATCCGCGACGTGAACGTCGTCGTCGCGGACCTCGCCGACGACGTCGAACGGGCCGGGCTCACGCGGCGCGAGCTGCTCGACGCGGTCGAGCGGCGCCTCGACGAGTGCGGCGTCCCGCTGGGGAGCTCGCGGCAGGCGGCCGACCTGTACGTGAACATCACCACGCACCGCGGGTCCACCGGGCTCTACGCGTACTACGCCAGGGTGTCCGTGCAGCAGCTCGCCACCATCGAGGGCAACCAGCTTCGGGCCTACCTCGACACCTGGGACATGGCCAGCCTGGGCACCACCGGCGGCGCCAACCTGCCGAGGGTCGAAGAGGTCGTGCTGCAGATCGTGGACCTCTTCTGCGACGACTACTTCGACGTGAACGACCGGCGGCGCTGACGCCCGCGCTCCTGCTCCGTGCACGCGGAGCTGGGCGGCCGCATCGATGCGGTCAACGGGCGCTTGGACACCGTCAACGGCCGCATGGACACCCTTCTGCACGAGCTCGCCAAGCGGGGGTAGACCTCTCGGCCGTGTCCGGGGCCGTTCTTCGCCCCAAACACCTCCATTTCGGTTACTTCGACGCTCTGTCGCGTTCACCGGCAAGAACCGTCCGCGGCCGGCCGTGGGAATAAGGGGACGGGTCCGGCGGTCACTGTCAACAGCAACCGACGAGCTGCGGACAGGCCGTCGGGCCGGGTCGCCGCCGTGTCGGCGGGGCATGCCGCCCGGTTTCCATCCCGACCGCAACGACGGGTCCGGCGAGCGCGGCGACGCGGGCCGAGACCGGAACGGAGATGACGATGAACGTGCTGAAGCTTCGCAAGACGAGGTGGGTGGTAGCGGCCGGCGTGCTGGTGACGGCCGGGACGCTGTTGGCGGCGGACGTGGCGTGGGGTCAGCCGGACGGCGGCCGGCGCGGGTGGATGGGCCGGCGCGGGCCGGGCGGACCCGTCGGGCCGGGCGGACCGCTCGGCCGGGGCGGCTTGCTCGGGGTCCCGCTGGGCCAGCTCGGCCTCAGCGACGAGCAGCGGGAGGCGGTGCGCGGCGTGCTGGAGGAGGGCCGCGAGGCGATGCGCGAGGCCGGGGAGCAGGTGCGGGAGTCGCGGCAGGCTCTGCGCGAGGCGGTGGGGACCGGCGGTGACCTCGACGAGGAAGCGATCGGGGCCGCGGCGGCCGCGCTGGGGTCGGCCCAGGGCGCGGTGGCGCTCGCCAGGGCGTCGGCGCGGACGCAGGTATGGGCGGTGCTGACGCCCGAGCAGCGCACCGCCGCCGACGTGCTGCGGGCGGCGCGGGAGCAGCGGATGGAGGCGCGGCGCGAGCGGATGGAGGCGCGGCGCGAGCGGATGGAGGAGCGCCGCGACGAGCGCCGCGGCCGCCGCGGCCGGGCGGAGGGGCGCCGGGGACGCGGGCGCGACTAGCCCGCAACCGACGCTCGCTGCCCTTCGGCCTCGAACGGCGCAGTCCCCTTCGGGGGCTGCGCCGTTGTCGTTTTCCGGAGGCTCTCGCCGGCGCCGCGGTCACTGGTCCGAGCCGGCGAGGTCCGCCTTCATCTGCGTCCACGCCTGCCGGGCTTCCTCCACCGAGCCCTCGTCCTCGATGGTGGTGATGTCGCCGGGGTCGCGGTCGAGGATGACCGCCCTGAGCACCCGGCGCATGATCTTGCCGCTGCGCGTCTTCGGCAGCATCGACACGAAGTTCAGCTCGCCGACCACCGCGATGGGCCCCAGCTCGCGCCGGATGGTCTCGATCAGCGCCCGGCGCAGCTCGTCCGACGGCTCCTCGCCCTGCTTGAGGAGGACGAAGGCCGAGATGACCTCGCCGCGGGTCTCGTCGGGCCGCCCGACGACGCCGCACTCGGCCGCCGCTGGGTGCTTCAGGCACGCGCTTTCGACCTCGATGGTCCCGATGCGGTGGGCCGCGATCTTGATGATCTCGTCGGCCCGCCCCCCGAACCACAGGTAGCCGTCGTCGTCGACGTGGGCCGAGTCGCCGCTGAAGTACACCCCCGGAATCTTCTGCCAGTAGTCACGCCCGTAGCGCTCGGGCTCGCCCCAGAGCGAGGCGGTCAGCCCCGGGAACGGGCGCTTGAGCACCATGATGCCCTTCTCGCCCGGCTCGCACGGCTCGCCGTCGCCGCGCACGATGGCGGCGTCGATGCCCGGCAGGGGCAGCGTCGCCGACCCCGGCTTGATCGGGAGCATCGCCAGCCCGTAGGGGTTGCCGAAGACGGGGCCGCTCGTCTCGGTCTGCCACATGTGGTCGATGACGGGGATGCGCCCCCCGAGCACGGTGTTCTGCAGCCAGTCCCACGCCGGCGGGTTGAGGACCTCGCCGGCCGAGAAGATGCGCTCGACCCGGGCGTGGTCGACGCCCTGGAGCGGCGTGTCGCCGTAGCGCATGAGGGCGCGGATGGCGGTGGGCGACGTGAAGATGCCGGTGGCCCCGATCTCCTCCACCACCGCCCGCCACGTGCTGTCGGGCTCGGGGTAGTCGAGGGCGCCCTCGAACACGACGGTGGTGCAGCCGACGAGGAGGGGGGCGTAGACCATGTAGCTGTGGCCGACGATCCATCCGATGTCCGAGGTCGCCCACCACACGTCGCCCGGCCGCAGGCCGAAGCACCAGCGGGCCATGCTCGCGATGTGCACCTGGTAGCCGCCGTGGGTGTGGACCGCCAGCTTGGGCCGTGCCGTGGTCCCCGACGTGGCGAGGATGAACGCGGGCTCGTTGGCCTCCATCGAGACATGGTCGCCGGACTGGCCCGCTGCCCCCGCGAGGAAGTCGTCCCACGACGTCTCGCGCGCGGGGTCGAGGGGCGGCGTCGGGTCGGCCCGCTGCAGCACCACCACCCGCTCGACCGGGTGCCCCGGCGCCCGCAGGGCGTCGTCGACGATCGGTTTCAGCGGCACGTCCCTCCCCTTCCTGTACGTGATGTCGGCCGTGAACACGACGCGCGAGCCGCTGGCGCCGATGCGGTCGGCGAGGGCCTGGGCCCCGAACCCCGCGAACACCACCGAGTGGATGGCCCCGATGCGCGCGCAGGCCAGCATCAGGAACACCGCCTCGGGGCAGGTGGGCATGGAGAGGGTCACCCGGTCGCCCTTCCCGATCCCGAGGGCGCGCAGCGCCGCCGCGACCCGGGTCACGTGGAACTGGAGCTGCGCGTAGGTGCAGACCATGCGCTCGCCGCGCTCGTTCAGGTACACCAGGGCCGCGCGCCCGCCCTCGCCCGCCGCGACGTGGTGGTCGACGGCGTTGTGGGCGAGGTTGGTCCGCGCGCCGACGAACCAGCGGAACGTCGGCGGGTCGGGGGCGTAGACCTGGTCCCAGGTGCGGAACCACGGCAGCCGCCGGGCCGCGCGTTCCCAGAAGCCCTCGGGGTCCCGGTGCCCGTCGTCGATCCAGCGCTGAACTATCGGGGGGATGATCTGCATGATGTCGTTTCTCTCCGGTTGGCGGCCCGCGGCGGACGGCCCACCCCATTGGACGCGCGATGCATCGTGCATGCGCCCGGCAAGCGTCGCCTCGGGCTCCGGCCACTCGACCACGCCTGCCGGGATTCTACGCCGCGACCGGCGCAGAGTCCCGCCGGGCGCCTGCCGCCCCGGAACGGCCCGGATTCCTGTTGAGGGTTGGCCGGGCGCCAGTGGAGCCGCAGGCGACGATGGGCGGGACAGGACGACGGGCCCCGAGGATGCTCACCATCACCAGACCGCCGAGGGCAGCGTGCCCGGGGCGAGCATGTCGAGCACCGGCGTTGCTCGTCGGTTTGCGCATGCCCGATGTGCGCCCTCGCCGAGCTCGGTCGGGCAGGTGCCTCGGCGTCTGTCGGCGCCTTGCGGGCGCGGGCGGGCGCATCGCCGCTCGAAGGCGGCGGGGACCTCCATCACGGGCTGCTAGACTCGTCCGACATGCCGCGTCGCGTCACGGTCGGGCTGCACGCCACCATCGTCGCCGTCACCGCGGCCGAGCCCCGGGTGCTGACGGTGTCGGGCGGCGGGGACGGCGGCGCGCCCGCCCTGCCCTTCGGTCCCCTCGACCCCGACCGCCACCGCACCCTCGAGCTCGGCCTGCGCGCCTGGGTCCGCGAGCAGACCGGCATGGGCCTCGCTCACGTCGAACAACTGTACACGTTCGGCGACCGGGACCGCGCGGGGGCGGGGAACGGCGAGGCCCGGGTGATCGCGGTCGCCTACCTCGCCCTCGTGCGCGAGCGTCAGCTCGCGGCCGGGCACCCCGCCGCGTGGGAGGCCGTCTACCGCTTCCTGCCGTGGGAGGACCGCCGGGGCGGCGCGCCGGCCCTGCTGCGAGAGGGCATCCGGCCCGCCCTCGACGCCTGGATCGAGGCGGCCCCGGCCGCCGACGACCGGCGCGAGCGCCGCGGCCGCGCCGACATCACCTTCGGAACGGGGGCCGCGCCGTGGGACGCCGAGCGGGTGCTGGAACGGTACGAGCTGCTCTACGAGGCGGGGCTCGTCGCCGAGGCGCGGCGCGACCTCGGGCCGGGGAACGCGGGCGTGGGCCGACGGGATCGGCCCGACCCGACCGGCCTCGGCCCGGCCGGGGGCGCGGCGCCCGGTCCGGCGGAGTTCGGGGCGCCCCTGGCCCTCGACCACCGGCGCATCCTCGCCACCGCCCTCGGGCGGTTGCGCGGCAAGCTCAAGTACCGGCCCCTGGTGTTCGAGCTGCTGCCCGAGGCCTTCACGCTGCTCCAGCTCCAGCGGACGGTCGAGACCCTCGCCGGCGTCCGCCTCCACAAGCAGAACTTCCGCCGCCTCGTCGAGCGCGGCGCCCTGGTCGAGGGGACCGGCCGCGTCGAGCCCGCCACCGGCGGCCGGCCCGCCGAGCTGTTCCGGTTCCGCCGCGAGGTGCAGCACGAGCGCCCCGCGCCCGGGGTGGGGCTTCCGGGCCTATCGGCGTCGACCCCGTAACCCCGCCGTTGGAGGTTGACAGCTCGTTATGCTCAGGACTAGAATAACAGTTCTTAATTCTCATTGTGAGCATAATGGACAGCGACCTCCAGCAGGCGATTCCCGAGCCCGAGCCGCCCCGGCTCGATTACACGCCGGCGGTGGCGGCCCGCACCGCGGACCTCTACGAGCGCGTGCGGACCGTGATTCCCGCCATCGAGTGGCCGGTCCACGCCCCCTACGTCGATGCCATCCGGCGCCTGAAGGCGCAACGCGGGGCGGTGGTGCTGGCCCACAACTACCAGACGCCGGAGATCTTCCACGGCGTCGCCGACTTCTGCGGCGACTCCCTCGCCTTGGCGCAGCAGGCGGCGGAGACGGACGCGGAGGTCATCGTCGTGTGCGGCGTCCACTTCATGGCCGAGACCGCCAAGATCCTCAGCCCCGACCGGACGGTGCTCATTCCCGACCTCGAGGCGGGCTGCTCGCTGGCGTCGTCGATCACCGCGGCCGACGTCGCCCTGCTGCGCGAGCGCCACCCCGGCGCCCCGGTGGTGACCTACGTCAACACGTCGGCCGAGGTGAAGGCGGCGTCGGACATCTGCTGCACCTCGTCGAACGCGGTCGAGGTGGTGGAGTCGCTGGGGGCCGAGCGGGTCATCTTCCTGCCCGACGAGTACCTCGGACGCTACGTCGCGGGGCGGACCGGGGTCGAGATCGTCCTCTGGCAGGGCCACTGCGAGGTGCACGAGCGCTTCCGGGCCGAGGACCTGCGCGACTACCGGGCGAGCTACCCCGGCGTGCAGATCTACGCCCACCCGGAGTGCCCACCCGACGTGCTCGCCGAGGCCGACTACGTGGGCTCGACGGCGGGCCTGCTGCGCCACGTCGACGCGGTGCGCCCCGAGCGGGTGGTGCTCGTGACCGAGTGCTCGATGAGCGACAACGTGGCGGTCGCCCACCCCGAGGTGGAGTTCATCCGGCCCTGCAACCTGTGCCCGCACATGAAGCGGATCACCCTGCCGAAGATCCTCTCGACGCTCGAGCGGATGGAGCACGAGGTCACGGTCGACCCCGCCGTCGCCGCCGGCGCCCGCCGCGCCGTCGAGCGCATGCTCCAGGTCGGCCGCGGGGCGGGGGGATGAGGCACGGCGCGCCGGCGGGGGCCCGCGCGCGAGAGCTCCGCGGATGGCGGGTGGGAAGGTCGGGCGCGGCGCGGAGGGGGGCGGGGATCGTTTTCGGCGCAGGGCCCGGCCGCGTGGCAACGTGCGGAACGCCGGTGGGATGGTTGGCCCGTAAACGAAGCCGCGGGGCGACGATGCCCGGGGCCGCGCGCCGATGACGCCGGGAGCTCCGTCGCCCCGCGTCGCCCCGTTGCTTCCCCTGCACTACGAGGCGCTCGTACGTCGCGAGCTCGCCACGGACCTGGGGTCGGCCGGCGACATCACCGCCGACGCCATCGTGCCCTCGCATCGCCGCGCGAGCGCGCGGGTCGCGGTGCGGCGGGCCGGGCGCGTCTGCGGGCTGCGTTGCGCCCTGTTCGCGTTCGAGGCGCTCGGTCACGCGCGGCACGCCGTCGACCACGACGACGGCACGGACGTGCCGGCGGGCGCGGTGCTGGCGACGGTCGAGGGTCCCGCCCGCGTTCTCCTGTCGGCCGAGCGCACTGCCCTGAACCTGCTCGCCCACCTGTCGGGCATCGCCACCGCCACCCGCGACGTCGTCGAGGAGGCCGCGCGCGGCGGCCCCGCCCGCGTCGTCTGCACCCGCAAGACCAGCCCCGGCCTCCGCGCCCTCGAGAAGTATGCGGTGCGGGTGGGCGGCGCCGCCAACCACCGCTTCGGCCTCCACGACGCGGTGCTCGTCAAGGACAACCACCGGCTGCTCGCGGGCGGGGTCGGCCCCGCCGTGGCGCGGGCGCGCGCCGCCGCCGGCCATCTGGTGCGCATCGAGGTGGAGGTAGACGACCTGGCGCAGCTCGAGGAGGCCCTCGCCTCGGGGGCCGACGCGGTGCTCCTCGACAACTTCTCGATCGCGGACCTGAAGAAGGCGGCGGCGATGGCCCGGGGCCGGGCCGTGACCGAGGCGTCGGGCGGCATCACCCCCGAAACCGTCGCCGAGGTTGCCGCCACCGGCGTCGACCTGATCTCGATCGGCTGGATCACCCACAGCGCACCGGCCCTCGACGTTGGGCTCGACTTCGCCGCGCCGTGATCGGACCCGTCTCCCCGACCGTCCCCGGCTGGCCACGGGTTGCGCCGGCTCGGCGTCTGGCCGGCCGATCGTCGGCCGCGTGTCCTGATCGCCGCCCGACCAATCACCCGGCCCGCGGCTTCGCACCGTTGTCCGCGGCGCGGACTCCTACCGCCGCTGCTGCCGGCGCAGATGCGCGCGGCCGGCGGCGAGAAGCAAAACGAGCAGGAGCACCGCGAACTGCGGAGCGAGGATGGGGACGGCGGTCGCGGGATAGAAGCCGGAAGCGATGATGAGCTTCTGGCCCGCGACCGTCAGCACCTCGCTCCAGCCCACCTTGAGCGAGCCCTCGTCCTCGTCGCCGATCACGTCGGGGTTGTCGAAGTAGTACTCGACGAAGTCGGTACCCGCCTTCGCGATGAGCTCCTGGACGTAGAGAACGCCTTGCTTGTCCTCCCTGTCCCACAGGTTCCGGCCTTCGAGCGCCGGATGGGCGGCGCTGAAGACGTTGGTGCCGCGGGCGGGGCCTTCGGCCACGAGCGCGAACAGGTAGATGGGGCCCTGGTGCCATTCGCCCATTGGCCTGAACTCGCCGTCGAGGAGCAGGTACGCCTCGTTTTCCGTCGTCGCGTCGGCGACCAACGCCTCGGCGCGTGCGTGAGTCCGCTCGACGAACGCTCGCAGGCTCGGCCGGTCGACGACGTCGCCGGCCGTCACCTGGGCGAAAGCGGGCGGGGCAGCGCCCGCGAGGAGGACCGCCGTCAGGACGCAGGAGATCGGGAGACCGGGTGTTCGCGGCATGGTCATGGCGGCGAATCAGTAGCATGTGCGGGTCGGCCCGCGCAATGCCCTTGGCAGTCGAGGTGAGGGCCCGTGAGACGCTCGCGCCGGGTGCTCGGGGCGCAAGCGGCCGCCAACGTTGGTCTCGGGGCAGGGGCCGGTTCGGTGCTTCTCGTCACGGCGCGAGTCGGTCGAGCGCGTGCCGGAGCCGGACCGCCGCCTCGGGCGGCGTTCCACCGGTGCGGCCTTCGAGGACGATCTGCCGCGAGTCGAGCCGCACCCCGTAGAAGCGCTCGTTGGCGTCGCGGTCGGCGCGCAGGGTGGCGCCGCCCAGGGATACCCCCGCGAACACGCCGCGGGAGCGCGAGTAGCTGAGGATCTCGGCCGTCATCTGCAGGTCGGTCGACGCCTCGAGGCTGCGCCCGACGGGTCCCACCGCGGCCGAGGCATCGCCGCCCAGCTTGAACTGGTTGCGGAGCAGCCGGGCGAGCCCACGCCGGTTCTGGATGAGGAGGACGACGTCGGCCTGCTGCGCGCCCACCTGCAGGCCGATGCTGCCGCCGGTCAGGGTGAGGAACGCGGGTGGCGACCACGCGCCCGTCTCCGGGTCCCGCGCCGCGATGAACCCGCGGCCGCGCTGGCCGCCGAAGATGAACCCCGCCCGAATCGTGGACGGGAACACCGCGATGGCGGTGGCCCGGTCGAGGATCGCCTCGGGGATGGAGGCGTCGGGGGCGTCCATGATCTCCTGGAGGACGACGTACCCCTCGGCGAGCCGCTCCGCCTCGTCGGCGGCGGCTGCGGCGGGCGTGCCCAGCAGGACCAGACCCGCGACCGTCGCCGCCTTCGCGAGCCGGCCGACCGCAACCGTGAAGGTGGCGCAGAAAGTGGGCATGTCTCTGTCCGATCTATCGGCTCGAAGCTCGTTCCTCGCTATCGGTGGAGCGAAGCGGCCTCCGCGCGCCCTCGCGCAGACCGTTCGGCAGGTCGGCGCCAACCGGGTGGATGATGCGAGATGCGTGATGCTTGATATCAACCTGGCCGCGACGTAGGCTACCGACCCATGCGGACGACCTTGAACCTGTCTGCCGACGCCCTCGCCGCGGTGCGGCAGCTCGCCCGGCAGCGCGGCAAGACGCTCGGCGATGTCGCCTCGGAGCTCATCCTGCAGGCGCTCCGCCCCAAGGGATCCCGCCTACCCGACCGTCTCGGCCTCGCCCCGGGAAGCGCTGCGCCGGCTGGCGCGCTTCTGCGACTCGGGCGGGCACCGCTTCTGGCCGGACGACGTGTCGTTGCGCGATTCCCTGGACGACGTGACGGCCGGTCGGTTGCAGGGCCACCACCAGTCGACCGACCTCCATCTCGCCGCCCTCGCGGCGCGCCGGCGGGGACGGTTGGTGACGTTCGACGGGCGGCTGCGACGGTCGCTCGACGGCACGCCTCTGGCGCCGGAGATCCTGCTGGTGGAATAGCGTCATCCCGTCCGCTCCCTTTCGCAGCGCGGACGATGCCCGACTCCGAGGATGGATGAACCTCGCCCGAATCGTGGACGGTAGCGCCGCGACGGCGGCGGCCCGATCAAGGATCGCCTCGGAGCTGGAGGCGTCGGGGGGTATGGCTATCGGGGCTGCGCATGGCGCTCTGCGAGCTGCACGAAGCGGTCGGCCGCCTCGACCGCGGCCGCCGCCTGCGCCTCGCCGAACGCCTCGAACGGCACGCCCCGGCCAAGCCGTTCGGGTAGCGGGTCGGGACGTAGTACTGATCGAGGATGCCGGCGAGCTCCCGCAGGTCGTCGAGCTCGGAGACCGGATCTGCGTAGCGCGAGATGAGAGTCACCAGTGAGCGGCCGAGCACGGTGGGCTCGCCCAGCCCGTAGGCCATCGCCTTGACCGCTTTCTCGGACGCCTGCTGGGCGATGAAGCACGCCTGCGCATAGAACCGCTCGCGCAGGGCGACGCGGGCGAATGCGAGGTCGTTGGCGGCCTGCCGGCGCCAGCGGTCAGCTTCCGCCTTCGCGTCCCACATAGACCTGCCTCGCGTCGGCGAGCGCGTCGACGAGGAACGGCCGTTCCTCGGCCTGCATCCGCGCGAACTCCTCGGGGGTGTACACCAGCAGGTCGACGCCAACCCCCGCGCCCACGAAGTGGTTCAGGGGGCTCTTTCGTTTGTAGCGCTCCGAATCCCGCGAGCCACGTGTGAACCTCAGCCTTTGTCCGGTGGACAGCTCTGAACGGAGCATCCCGTCGTTCCGCTTCCGAGACGCGACTCCGGGCCAGTTGGTAAAGAGGACGCGCCTTCTCCGGAATCAGTCCGGCAAGCCAGTCCTCGAGCTTCCCTGTGAACCGGTTGTCCGGCATTATCCAGACGCCGAGCCGGGGACCTCGGGCGGGAGTCATCTCCAGGCCCTCGGCGGGAATCTCCTCCGGCAAGTCCCCGAACTCGCTTCGACAGCAGGTCCTGAGCTCATCCCACCGGCCGGCGGCGTCGCCGTTCGCATCGACCACGATGCCCAGGGCCTGGAGTCCGGGTCTCTTCGCCTCGACTTCAATGACCTCCGGCCTCAGGATTTCATCCACGCTGCCGCAGGCCTCGATCCAAACGGGCGAGTCGGGAGGATCGGGCCACGGGACTCCGTTGGCTTCGATCAGGGCTGCGATTACGCCCCTGTCCGTCTCGCCCTCCACGAGGAGCTTCCGGGGATGGGTCCTCGTGCGCAACTCACCGGACCTCTACGCCGCGCTCGGCGGCGGCGACTACGGCCTCACGGCTGTATCCGACCGCTTCTCCACGGCTTCTGTCGATTCGCTGGATTGTGACACCGTCCGCGTCGGTTCCGGCGATGGCCGCCAGACTCTCGTAGCAGTCGCGGCTGTGAGTCGTTGCGAACACCTGGACCGACAGCGCGGCCGCCTGCCTGCTGATCATCCGCCACATGTCTTCCATGACCGAATAGTGAAGACCGGTGTCGATCTCGTCGACCAGCAACGCTCCGCCCCTGGCGTTGGTAAGGGACAGCGCCAGACCCAGCATCCGCCACAGGCCGTCTCCCATGCTGCCAATTGGGACCTGGCCGGCTATTCCGCGAAGTTTGAGCACCACCCCGCCGGGTGCGTCCCGATCGAAAAGCCGCCGGTCGTGTGCCACGGCAGGAGCTATATTCTCGATGGCCGGCTCGACGATGCGAAGCGCCTGCTTGATTGGTTCTTCCTTGTCTGTAAAGACATACCCACTGTACGACTGAACGACATCCGCCGCCTTCACACCGCTGGTCCTGACGAATTGGACAGCTTGGCCGGATGCACCGCGCGCGCGCAACGGTCGTCGCCAGAGCAGCACGCCCTCGCCGTTGATGAAGGCTCTGGACAAGGCCTCGCCTTCCGCATTCGACCACTCGAGACGAAGGTCGAGCCGGGCAGTCCCGTCGTCGTCCTCCGGTTCGGCGTCCGGTACATCGGGCCCCGAGCCGGCCGGGTCCTTGATGTAGACGGTGACCTTGTCGCTCGGAGAGGCGGGGTCCGAGTCGCCGACACGGCTCGCCTCGATGCAGATCGTTCCCGCCAGCTCATGGTTGGCGAACAGGTGCGACACATTGAGAGGCTCCGCACCAGATCGGAGAGAGACGCGGGCATCCTCATCGGTTGTGTGGGCCCACTCCCCCCTACGTCCCGCAATGGTTGACAGCACGTGCGGGTCGCCCACCGACCGGAGCAGTTGGATGCACTCCAGGATCGACGTCTTGCCGCAGTTGTTCGTGCCCACCAGCAGGTTCACGCGGCCGAGTCCCTGCATCCGGAACGAGTCGAGACCGCGGTAGCCCTGAATCCGTATCGATGAGTACAACGCACTCTCCGTGAAGCTGCAGCCGCCTCCAGTATGACACGGCTGGGTATCCGGCCCGGAGTACTCCGCGGAGCCGCGGTCCTCCGGATCGCGGTTCCAAGCGGACACGCCATGTCCGGGTGCGCGTACCCTCGCGCGGTTCTGCTGGTGTCGCGGTCGGTGAAGGGGGCTCGACCGGACTGACTCTGACGTGAGCAGGTCTCGGTGCCACGGGCTCACGAGTACCGTGCGTATAGAATGGGCCCGATGCGTCTCGTCTTCGAGCAGGTCCGCACCGGCGGCGACCGGAACTTCGGCTACCTGATCGGCGACCGGGAGGCGGGGCGCGGGGTGCTCGTGGACCCCTCGTACTCGCCGGCGGTGCTCGTCGAGCGCGGGGCCGCGCAGGGGCTGGCGGTGACCCACGTCGTCAACACCCACGGGCACCCGGACCACACCGAGGGCAACGCGGCCGCCGTCGAGCTGACGGGGGCGCCGGTGGCCGCCCATCCGGCCGCCCCGGACCCGCCGGACGTGGCGCTCGCCGACGGGGGCGAGCTGGCGGTGGGATCGCTCGCGCTGCGGTGCCTGCACACCCCCGGCCACTGCGACGACCACCTCGTGCTGTTCGAGCCGGAGCACCGCCTGCTCGTCACCGGCGACCTCCTGTTCGTGGGCAAGGTCGGCGGCACGAGGACCGAGGCGGACGCCCGGACCGAGTGGGCGAGCCTGCAGCGGCTGCTCGACGCCGTGCCCGACGACACTACCGTCTGGCCCGGCCACGACTACGGGGCGCGGCCCAGCTCGACCATCGGGCTCGAGCGGCGGACCAATCCGTTTCTCGTCTGCGAGGACGTCGGCGCCTTCCTGCGCCTGCGCGTCGAGTGGCCGGAGTACAAGAAGCGCATGGGCCTGAAGTAGGCCGGACCCGCGGACATCGTCATGAAGAATGCCCATCGGTCGAGCGCAAGGGCGGCCTGGCGCCGGATCCGGGTGCTGGCCGCCCTCTTCGCTTGCGTTGTGGCGGGCCCCGCGCCGCCGGCGGCGGCCCAGCCGGATCGGGCCACGACCCCGAACGGGACCGGCGGCGTCAACGCGCCGGAGACCCTCGGCAAGCCCTACCTGGTGCTGGTGTCGTTCGACGGGTTCCGTCCCGACTACCTCGACCGCTACGAGACGCCGAGCTTCGACCGGGTCGCGGCCCACGGGGTGGCGGCCGAGGCCCTCGTCTCCGTCTATCCCTCGCTGACGTTCCCCGCCCACTACTCCATCGCCACCGGGCTTCATCCGGAGCGCCACGGCCTCGTGGGCAATCGCTTCTACGACCCCGCGCGCGGCGAGGAGTACAACTATCGCGACCGGCACAGCGTCGAGGACGGCACCTGGTACGGCGGCGAGCCCATCTGGGTCACGGCCGAGACCCAGGGGATGGTGGCGGCGGCGATGCTGTTCGTGGGCACCGAGGCGGACATCGGGGGGGTGCGGCCGACCTTCTGGACGCGGTACGCCGACCGGGGCACGCACCGCGAGCGGGTCGACGAGGTGCTCGACTGGCTGGCCCTGCCCGCCGAACGGCGGCCCCACCTCGTCACGCTATACTTCTCGTCCGTGGACGGCGCCGGCCACCGCTACGGTCCGGCGTCGTCCGCCGTCGCCGAGGCGGTGGAGCGGGTGGACGGCGACCTCGGACGGCTGCTCGACGGCATCGACGCGCTGCCCCACGGCGGTGCCGTCTCCGTCGTGCTGGTCTCCGACCACGGCATGGCCGCGGTCCGGCCCCGCGGGACGATCGACCTCGGCGCCGTCGCCGACCTGCGCGGCGTCCGCGCGGTGGTCAGCGGGCCGGGGGCCAACCTGTTCGTCTCGGAGGGCGCAGCGCGGGCGCGGGCGCTGCGCGACGACGTCAACAACGGGACGGGCGAGGGCCTGACCGGCGGGCGCGCCTACCTCCGGCACGAGGTGCCGGCCGCGCTGCGCTACCGCGCCGACCCGCGGATCGGCGACGTGGTGGCCGTCGCCGACCCCGGCTTCATGTTCGACCTGGGAGGTTCGCCACCGCCGGCCGGCATGCACGGGTGGGACCCCCGGCACCCCGACATGCACGGCATCTTCCTCGCGGCGGGGCCGGACATCGCGCCCGGCCAGCGCATCGGCCGCGTCGGGCTCGTGCACCTGTACCCGTTCCTCGCCCGCCTGCTGCGCCTGGCCCCCAACCCCGACGTGGACGGCGACCTGTCCGTCCTCGCGCCGGTGCTGGCGCCCGCGGCGCGGTAGCAGGAAGCCGCTACGCCCGCTTGCGCCGGGGCCTGGCCGTCTTCGCGGCGGCGCTCCCGCTCGCCCGCGCCGGCTTCTTCTTCGCGGCGCTGACGCTGTCGAGGCTCTTCTTGAGGGCGGCCATGAGGTCGACGACCTTGGTCGGCGCCTCCTCCTCCTGCACCACGAACTCCTCGCCCGCGATCTTGGCGTCGATGACCGAGCGGAGCTGCGCCTGGTACTGGTCCTCGAACTCGCCGAAAGCGATCTCGCCCTCGAAGTTCCCGATGACCTGCCGGGCCAGCGACACCTCTGCGTCGTTGGGCTCGTCGGGCACGCGGTCGAGCTCTTCGATGGCGCTCATCCGGCGCACCTCGTTGGCCCGGCGCAGGGTGAACATGACCAGCCCGTTCTCGCGGGGCTGGATGGCCACCGAGTACTCGCGGCCCGAGAGGGCGAGCTTGCCGATGCCCGCCTTGCCGCGGAGCGCCTCGCGGATGACCCCGAACGCGCTCGCCGCCACGTCGCCGTCGGGGGCCAGGTAGTAGGGCTTCTCCACGTACATCGGGTCTATGGAGTCCATGTCCGCGAACCGCTCGAGGTTGATGACGCGGGTCGACTCGGGGCGCGCCTTGGCGATGTCCTCGTCGTCGAGCACCACGTAGCGGCCGCGCTCGAACTCGTAGCCCTTGACCACCTCGGTCTTGTCGATCTCGCGGTCGCAGCTCGGGCACCAGCGCTTCTGCTGCAGGCGGGTCTGGCACTCGCCGTGGAGCTGGTTGAAGCGGAGGACGGAATCGGCGCTGGTGGCGGGGAACACCCGCACCGGCACCGTCACGAGACTGATCTTGATGTGGCCCTTCCAGGTGGGGCGTGCTGCCATGTCGCTATCTCCCTGTTCGCCGCGGGCGACGCGGCGGGGACTTCCATCTTATCGGTTCCTGCAGCTCCGGGCGGGACCCCGCCGCGCCCCCCGGGCCGGCGCGGTTCCGGCGGGGCCGCAAGACGTTCCGGGGGCGCAGGACGCCGGCGGGATGGCGGACGGCGGCGTCCTGCGGACCGCGGTGCGTCCCGGCGCGGCCGGTCCCCGCCGAGGAGAGAGGGCGTTCTCGGGTCCGCCGTCGTGCTTCGGTTTCGAGGGGTGGACGGATATGCTGGTCCGTCTGATGGGCGGTCGAACCGGGACTCCGCGTGGCGCGCCGACGGGCGGGGCGCCGCGGCGCGCGCGGCGGGACGCGCCAGCGGGCCGGTCGGCGTGGAGCGAGGACGTGGCGGCGTTGCGGCCCATGCTCGCGGTCTCGGCCGAGGAGTCGTCGCACGACCGGCTGCTCGCACGCCGCGACCTCGTGTTCGAGCGGAAGTACGACGGGATCCGGGCCCTGATAGAGGTTTCACCCGGGGCCCGGAGCCGCCGCGGCGCCGACGCGCGGGGGGCGCCGGAGGTCCGCATCTGGTCCCGGCTGGGCAACGACAAGACCGGGCAGTTTCCCGAGATCGCCGTCGAGCTGGCCGCGCTCGCGGCGCGGCTCCCGGGCCCTGTCGTGCTCGACGGCGAGATCGTGGCCGTCGACGCCGGAGGGCGCGCCCTGCCGTTCGAACGCCTCCAGGGACGCATGCACCGGTTCGGCCGGCCCCACCCGCGCACGCCCGACACCGCGGCCGTGCTGATGGCGTTCGACCTGATCCGGGACGGGCGGGAGGACCTGCGCCCGCGGCCGCTGACCGATCGCCGGGCCCGTCTCGTCGAGCGCCTCGATCCGGACGCCGACGGGGTGGTGCGGGTGGTGCCGAGTCGGGTCGGCGGCGGCATCGACCTGCGCGGCGAGGCGCTGGCCGACGACTGGGAGGGGCTGCTCGTCAAGGACCCCGCGTCGAAGTACCTGTCGGGCCGACGGAGCCCCGCGTGGCGGAAGCTCAAGCTCGTTCGGCGGCAGGAGTTCGTCGTCGGGGGATGGACCGAGGGCCGCTCGTCGCGCAGCGAGTTCGGCGCTCTGCTGGTCGGCTACTACCCGGGCGGAACCGCGGACGAGCCGCCGTCGCGCGAGCGCGCCGGGGCCTCGGCCCGCGCGTCGTCCGCCGGCCCGCGGCGCGCGGCGAATCGGCTGATCTACGCGGGTCACGTGGGGTCCGGATTCACCCAGGCGGACCTCGACGCGATCGGCGCCCACCTGCACGCCATCGCCGCCGGCGAGTCGCCGTTCACGGCGGTGCCCCCGGCCAACGAGGCGCCCCACTGGGTCGAGCCGAACCTCGTCGTCGAGGTGAAGTTCACGCGCTGGACGGCCGATGACGTGCTGCGCCATCCCGTGTACCTGGGGGTGCGGGCGGACACCGCGCCCCGGGACGTGCGCCGCGAGGACGGCCGCGCGCGCCGTGCCTCGGAGTCGGCTCCGGCCGAGGTCGCCCCCGCCGGCCCCCGCCGGGCGCGCCACGGTTCCGGCTCGCCACTGGTCGTGCGCGCCGCTGGCGTCCCGTCCGGCGCGCGCGCCGGCGGCACGCGCCCGTCATTGCGCCCTGCGCGCGCGCCGGCGGCCACCTCCGCGCCGTCGCCGAAGCCCGCCCCCGACCCCGCCATCGACGTGCTCTGCGACCAGTTGCGCGCGCTCGAGGCGGGCCGGAAGCGCGGCGTCCTCAGGTTGCCCGACGGGGGCGAGGTGCCGGTCGGCAACCTGCACAAGGTGTTCTGGCCCGAGCCGGGGCTGACCAAGGGCGACCTGGTGCGCTTCAACCTGCGCATGTCGCCGTACCTGCTGCCCGTCGTCGCCGACCGTCCCCTCGTCATGAAGCGCTTCCCGAACGGCATCGACGGCAAGTGGTTCTACCAGCACCGGTCGCCCGACGAGCTGCCCGAGGGCGTCCGGGTGGTGACGGTGAGCGAGAGCCTCGAGCGCGAGTACACCGGCGTCCCCTACCTGATCGGCGGGACCCTGCAGACCCTGGCGTGGATGGCCCAGCTCGCGGTGATCTCGCAGGACCCGTGGTTCTCGCGGCTTCCCGACATCGCCGAGGCCGACTGGGTCGCCCTCGATCTCGACCCGATGCCCGAGGCGCCGTTCAGCCGGGTCGTCGAGGTCGCCCGCTGGCTGCACGACGAGCTGGCCCGGCTCGGCGTCCCGTGCCTGGCCAAGACGTCGGGCGCCTCGGGGCTGCACATCTACATCCCCCTGCCGCCGGGGACGCCCTACGAGGCGGGCATGATCTTCTGCCAGATCGCCGCCACCATCGTCGCGTCGCGCCACCCGCGGGCGGCGACGGTGGAGAGGATGGTCAAGCGGCGCGCCGCCGACGCCGTCTACATCGACTACCTGCAGAACATCTACGGCAAGACCCTCGCCGCCGCCTACAGCGCCCGCGCCAGCCCCTTCGCGGGGGTGTCGACGCCGCTTACCTGGGCCGAGGTGCACGACGGCCTGAAGACCGGCCTGTCGCCGCGCGACTTCACCGTCGAGAACATCTTCGACCGCCTCGCCGAGGTCGGCGACCTGTGGGCGGAGCTGCGGGCCGAGGCTCCCGCCGACCTGCGCGCGGTCCTCGCGGGCCTGGAGGCGGGCTGAAGGGCGGCCGATTCACGCGGGGCCCGCACGCTATTCGCCCGCCCGCGTGATCGACCGACGGCAGCGGACGGTGCCCTCGCGCGGCAGCCCACCGTTGACGTTGATTCCCTGCGGGGCGGCCAGTCTTGCACGGTTGCCGGTGTCGACGGTGTACGCTAACGGGCGCTGGACGAGTTCGCGACCGCGGTGCGCCGTGCCAAGCCGGGCATCGCCGCCGCGCGAGATCGAGAGGAGAGGAGCAATGCGCAATTCGTGCCGGATTCTCGCGGGGATACTGCTCGTGTTCGGGCCGGGGGCGGCATCCGCCCAGACCGTCGACGCCGGCCGGGGCGAGCTGCCGGTGCACGTCCCGTCGGGCTACGACGCGGCCGCCCCGGCCCCGCTCATCGTGCTGCTGCACGGCTATACGTCGAGCGGCGAGGGCCAGGACACCTACATGCAGGTCAGCGCCCTCAAGGACGCCTACGGGTTCATCATGGTCGCCCCCGACGGGACCCGGGAGGACGGCGGCAACCGGCCTCGCTTCTGGAACGCCTCGGACGCGTGCTGCAACTTCCGCGGCAGCACCGTCGACGACGTCGCCTACCTCGCCGGGCTCATCGACGCCGTCAAGGCCGAGTACGCCGTAGACGACAAGCGGGTGTACCTGTTCGGGCACTCGAACGGCGGGTTCATGTCATACCGCCTGGCCCACGAGCACGGCGGGACCATTGCTGCCATCGCCAGCCTCGCCGGCGCCGACCAGAGCCGCCCCGCGCCGCCGGAACCCGTGCACGTGCTGCAGATCCACGGCACCGCCGACACCGCGATACCCTACGAGAGAGGGAGCTTCCGAGACGAGGCGGTCCCCGGCGCGAGGGACAGCGTCGAGAGCTGGGCCGCGCACAACGGCTGCGCCGTGACCGGCGTCGACAGCGGCACCCTCGACCTCGACGGCGGGATCGACGGCCCCGAGACCGACGTCCGCCGCTACACCGACGGCTGCCGCCCCGGCGGCTCGGCCGAGCTCTGGACCATCAACGGCGGGGGCCACGTGCCGGCGCTCTCGGCGCACTTCACCCGGCTCGTCGTCGAGTGGCTGCTCGGGCATCCGAAGCCGTGACGGTGGTCCCTCCGCCGACCGGGCAGGGGGGACGACGAGGAAGGAAAAGCGGAACGGCATGAACACCACCAGGAACGGCACACCGGTTCAAGAAGGCCACGAGCTGGCTCGACGCGGTGAGCTGGTGGGTCACCTTGGCGGTCCCGTGGTCGAGCTGCGTCGTGGCGGGGTCGGGTGGCCCATCGTCAGCTCCTCCTGGTGATTCGGGCGAGCGACGGGCTCGGTTGTCCCTTCCCGCGGTCATGCCCCCCGTTTGGGTGGGATTGACAGCCCCACCCGAGGAGCCTAGAGTCGGAGGGGTGGGCCAAGGGGACCTGCACGACCGCATCCTGAAAGCCCTGCACGACGTGCCGTTCGACGCGGCCGGTTGGCCTGGAGCCGCCGGGCTCATCGATGCCGCTTGTGGCGTGAAGGGCAACGCCCGCTCCAGCGGACGCTGCTCCGAGCCGGAACCGGGGGAATCAGCTCTTCCGCGCGCCTCCGGTCGGAGGGCGATGCGACGGCTGGCAGAACCGGACCGATGGTCCCCGTAAGTTGTTGATTCCAAAGTGCGCGCCCGTAGCTCAGCTGGATAGAGCGCCGGGCTTCGAACCCGTAGGTCGGGGGTTCAAATCCCTCCGGGCGCGCCACCTTCCTTCCTCTCGCCGACACCGATTCCTGCGGCGGCTCCGTCGCCCGGGGCTCCGGCGTCAGAACCGGAACAGTCGGTTGAACTTGACGACGAAGCCGCGGTTGCGGAGGTCGAAGCCCCGGTCGGGGCGGAACCCGTTGGTGATGTCGCGGTCGTCGGTGTAGACCACGAACAGCTCGCTGCCCGGGCTGTATTCCCAGCGCAGCCGCAGGTTGCTGCTGAACGAGTTGTCGGCCGAGTTGTACTGCAGCAGACCGCTGAAGAACATCCACGGGTTGAAGGCGTAGTTGACGCGCGTCACCGCCAGGTTCGACTGGAACTCGCCGTACGGCGTGTCGATCCAGTTGAACGACACGATGGGCTCGATCGACATCTGCGGCAAGATGCCGATGCGCCCCTGGCTCAGCTCGAGGCTCGTCAGCCCGCCCCCGAAGTAGTCGCCCCGCCTCAGCGCCACCTGGCCGTTGACCCGGCGCTGCTGCCCGATGGCGTACGCCACCTGGTAGTCGGCGAAGCCGTAGACGCCCACCGGGATCGAGAAGTCGGCCCCGGGCGGCGTGAACGGCTCGACCAGCAGCTCGCGGTTGCCGGTGGCGGTGAACGACAGCCGGTCGCTCGACTCGAGCTCGGTCTGGAACGACAGCAGGCGCTGGCGCGTCTCGAGGTGGTTGACGTCGGCCATCAGGATGTAGTCGACGGCCCCCTCGAGGCTGAACTGCCGCACGCTCGCCATCTCGGGCCGCGGGCTGAACCGGCCCGACACGTAGGTGCGCCGGAAGTTGTCGCGTCGCAGGAAGCCCACCTCGGGCAGGAAGTTGTCCTCCACCAGGAGGTGGTCGACCTGCAGGCCGTAGCGGTCGGCCTGGTACTCGAACTTGCCCTGGTAGCTGCTGTCCTTCCCCTCGTACTCGAGGCCGGGCACCCGGGTCCGCGCGAAGTAGCTGACGAAGCTGACGTTCTCGAAGAACGCGAAGGTGCCGTCGACCCCTCAGGCCCGGCTCGCCTCGCCGGGCGCTGCCCGCGACACGGACCGGTTGGTGAAAATCCCCCCGATCGAGCTGCGCCGCAGGATGTCGCGCCGCAGCCGCGCCACCGTGAAGTTGGTCGGCTGGGTGGCCGAGACCACCTCGTCGCCGGCGTGGATGTTCAGGGCCCCGACGTCGAACGGGCCGACCTTCCCGGTAACCCGCGCGCCGCCGACGATGGGCACCACGCGGCCCTGCTCCAGCCCGATCTTCCGGCTGTAGAAGAGCTGCGGCACGTTCACGTCGCCGAAGATGCCGCCCCCCGCCCCGCCCCCGGGTCCGCCCGGCCGGCCGGTGAGGCCGCCCCGCGCGAAGCCGAAGATGCCCCGCCCCTCGAGGAAGAACTCGCGCTTCTCGGGGAAGAACAGCGGGACGAGCGTCAGGTTGACCTGACGCTCGTCCACCTCCACCTGCGCGAAGTCGGTGTTCCAGGTGAAGTCGGCGGTCAGGTTCTGGGTGATGCCGTACTTGACGTCGAGGCCCCCGTTGCCGTCCCGCTGGTTGTTCACCACCGGGTCGGCGGTGAGGTCGGTGGTGATGCCCCCGATGCCGTACGGCTTGACCTCGATGTTGCGGCTCGCCGGGGGCGGCTCGAGGCCGACGAGGGTGCCCGCGGCCGAGACGCGGAAGATGCCGGTGGGGCCGCTGCCGCCGCCGGCCGAGACGGGGATGCGGGTCAGGTAGACCCACTCGTTCTTGCGCCGGATGGAGCGCCGGATCTGGATGCCCCAGAGGTGCGGCGGCTCGGCGCGGTAGCGGAGGGTCTTGAACGGGATCTCCATCTCGAGCGTCCAGCCGCCGGGGAAGCGGCCGGTGCGCACGTCCCACACCGGGTTCCAGTCGGAGTTGGGGTTGCCCTCGTTGGTGAACTGCGCGTCCGAGCGGGCCCCGGGGGGGGAGAAGTTGAAGCCGTTGCGGCGGTCGTAGAAGGTATCGAAGAACGCGGTGATGGTGTCGTTCTGGCGGAGCTGGCGGGTGTCGCGGCGCATCTCGTTGGCTGGCTCTCGGGGGCGGAGTCCCAGACGCGGGCGGAGACGTAGACGTTCGTCTCGTCGAACAGGATCCACGCGTCGGTCCGCTCGGTGGCGGGGGCGCCGGGGTCGGGCAGTTGCTGGATGAGGCCGGTGATCGGGGGCACCGTCTCGTAGACCGGCTCGTCGAGCACGCCGTCGAGGCGGAGCCCGCCGTCGAGGCGGATCGCGCGGACGGTGGTGCCGCCGTCCTCGTCGCGCGTCATCACCTCGGGCGCGACGGGGGCCGGCGGTCCGTCGATGAGCGAGGCGAGGGCCGCGGCACTCCCGGCCGTGAAGCCGTCGGGCGCGACGGTGCCAGCCGTGTCCTCCCGCGCCTCCGTGCCGGTCGTTCCCGCGGACACGGCCCCCGCGGGCGGGGCGGTCCCCGTGGACGAAGCGTTTCGGCCGGCCGCCGGATCTGCGTCCGCGGACGGCGCGAGCACGCCGGCCGCAGGCTCCTCGCCAAGGATCGGGGCTGCCCCGGCCGGTGTCCCCGGGCCCGACAGCGCGCGCACCACATGAGCTGTTCCCGCGCGAATCGTATACCCGGACCGGGGGTGCGTCCACCGAGCGTCCGCGGGCTGCGAGCCCGTGCCCTCCCCGGGAATCCAGGCTGCATCGCGAGTCCGGGGGTATGATGGCGCCGCCGGCCGCCGGCGCCTCGCCCTTGCGTCTCGCGATCGCAAGCCCGTCCCGGGCCGGCCACGGTCGAGTCTTCGGTCGGACGCGAGCGGGCAGCCGCGGGCCGGGAGCGAGAACGCGAAACGATGGAATCCAACGACGCCGCCGCGCGCCGGGACGTGCGCTACGAACCCGACGAGAGTCCCCCCCGCCTGCTCTCCCTCGGCCTCGGGCTTCAGTACGCCATGATGGCGGTCCCCAGCATCGTGCTGGGGCCCACCGTCATGATCCAGCTCGCGGGCGGCGGCGACGCCTACCTGACGTGGGCGGTGTGCGCGGCCCTCGTCATCAGCGGCGTCACCACCGCCGTCCAGGCCCTGCGCGTCGGGCGCATCGGCGCCGGGTACGTGCTGCTGATGGGCACCAGCAGTGCCTTCATCGCCATCTGCGTCGCGGCCCTCGAGCAGGGGGGGGCGGGGCTGCTCGCGACCCTCGTCGTCGTCTCCTCGCTGTGCCAGTTCGCCCTCGCGGCCCGGCTTTCGGCGCTGCGGCGCATCTTCACGCCTACCGTCGCGGGGACGGTGCTGATCCTGATTCCGGTCACCCTGACCGACGTCATCCTGGGCAAGCTCGTCGACGTGCCGGCCGGCGCCGCGCCCGCCGCCGCGCCCGTCACCGCGGGCCTGACCCTGATGGTCATCGTGGTGACCGCCCTGCGCGGGTCCGGCCTGTGGCGGCTGTGGGGGCCGGTCATCGCCATGGCCGCGGGCAGCGCCGCCGGCGGGTTCGCGTTCGGCATCTACGACACCGCGGCCGTCCGCGAGGCGAGCTGGATCGGCCTGCCGGCGTTCGCCTGGCCCGGTCTGGACCTCGGCTTCGGACCGGAGTTCTGGGCCCTGTTGCCCGCGTTCGTGCTGCTCACCCTCGTGGGGGCCATGGACACCCTCGGCGACGGCATCGCCGTCCAGCGGGCGTCGTGGCGCAGGCCGCGGGCCGTCGACTTCCGGTCGATCCAGGGCGCGATGTCGGCGGACGGCGTCGGCAACCTGCTGTCCGGCCTCGCGGGCACCGTCCCCAACACGACCTACGCCTCGGGCGTCGCGATCGTCGAGCTGACGGGGGTGGCCTCCCGCGCCGTCGGCGCCACCATCGGGGCGATCTTCGTGGCGCTGGCGTTCGTCCCGAAGTTCTCGGCCCTCGTCATCGCGATACCGGGGCCGGTGGTGGCCGCCTACTACGTCGCGCTGGTGGCCCTGCTCTTCTTCTTCGGGCTGCAGATCCTGCAGCACGACGGTTTCGACTCGCGGAAGGGCCTCGTGGTGGGCCTCGCCTTCTGGCTCGGCCTCGCGTTCCAGCTCGACTGGCTCTTCCCCGAGTACTTCCAGGGGCCGTGGAGCGAGTTGCTCGCCAACGGCATGACCGTCGGCGGCATGACGGTGATCGCGCTGACCCTGTTCGGAGAGCTGACGGGGCCGCGGCGCCAGCGCCTGCGCCTCGCCCTCAGCGTCGACGCGTATCCGAAGATGGACGCCTTTCTCGCGGAGCTCGGCGCCCGGCGGCGGTGGGGCGCGGAGCTCGTCGAGCGGGTCCGGGCCGTCGGTGAGGAGTCGCTGCTGCTGATGATCGGGAAGGACGGCGAGGCGGCGTCGGGCGGCGGGCGGAACCTGCTGCTGATCGCCCGTCCCGAGGGGGACGGCGCGGTGCTGGAGTTCATCGCCGCCACCGGCGAGGCGAACCTCGAGGACCGGATGGCCCTGCTCGGCCAGCCGGCGGCGGGCGCGCCGGTCGAGCAGGAGGTGTCGCTGCGGCTGCTGCGTCACTACGCGTCGTCGGTGCGCCACTACCAGTACCAGGACACCGACGTGGTCACCGTCCGCGTGGAGGCGGCGGGGGCATGAGGCGTCCTGCGTCGTGCCGCTCGTCCGATCCCCTGAGAGGACATCAGGCGGCCCGCCGGGGCAGGCGCGGATCCTCATGGAGGCTGCAGGACCGGAGAGGCGATAATGGTCCGGTCGCGCTCGGCGCGTTTCTCAAAAGCGAGGTGGTGATGGACCGTTCACGGGACGCATTCGCGCGGCGGGGGTTGGCGGCGGTGACGGGGTTGGCGGCGCTGTTCCTGAGCCCCGGCGTGGTGGGTGCCCAGGCGCAGGACGGAGCCGTCTACACCGCGGCCCAGGCGGCGGCCGGGCGCGCGGTCTACGAACGCGAGTGCGCCGCCTGTCACCAGGCCAACCTGCAGGGCAGCTTCGAGGCGCCGCAGCTCGCGGGAGAGAGCTTCCTGCGGTTCTGGGCGGACCTGAGCCCCGCCGATCTCTTCGTCCGGACCCGCAGCTCGATGCCGCCGGGAGAGGAGGGCTCGCTCACGGACGAGGAGCACCTCGACGTCGTGGCGTACCTCCTCGAGGCGAACGGAGCGCCGGCCGGCGGCACGGCTCTCACGGAGGCCACGGCCGTGCCCATCGGCGCGCTCGCGGGCGGCGGCTGGCAGGCCGGGGACCCGACCGCGGGCGGCGCATCGGCAGCGGTGGCCGCTCCTGCCGCCGCGTCCGCGGTGACGTCGGCGGCGGCCGCGTCCGCGGCGACGGAGGCTGGCGGCGTCACCCTGGCCGGCATCGTCGACGGCTACCGGCCGGTCACCGACGAGATGCTGCGGGACCCGGACGACGGCGACTGGCTGATGATCCGCCGCAACTACGAGTCGTGGAGCTACAGCCCGCTGGCCGACGTCGACCGGTCGAACGTCGGGGAGCTGGAGCTGGCCTGGGTGTGGGCGATGAACGAGGGCGGGTGGAACGCGCCGTCGCCGCTCGTCCACGACGGGGTGATGTACCTCGCGAGCATCGGCCCGGTGGTGCAGGCGCTCGACGCCGCCAGCGGCGACCTCGTCTGGGAGCACGAGGTGGAGGTGGCGACGACCGGCTACTCGGGCATGAGCCGGAACCTCGCCATCTACGGCGACCGCCTGTTCATGGCCACCCCCGACGCCCGGCTGATCGCCCTCGACGCCCGCACCGGCGAGCGGGTGTGGGACACGGTGATCGCCGACCACACGGAAGGGTTCCGCAACACGAGCGGCCCGGTGGTGGTCGACGGCACCCTCGTGCAGGGGCTGAGCGGCTGCGACCGCTACACGCTGGAGAGCTGCTTCATCAGCGGCTACGACACGGCCACGGGCGAGCGGCGGTGGCGCTTCAACACCGTCGCCCGGTCCGACGAGCCCGGCGGGAACACGTGGGCCGACGTGCCGGACTTCCTGCGCGGGGGCGGCGACACCTGGATCACCGGCAGCTACGACCCCGCCCTCGACCTCGTCTACTTCGGGGTGGCCCAGGCCAAGCCGTGGGTGGCGCGGAGCCGCGGCATGACGGTGGACGACCCCGCCCTCTACACCAACTCGACCGTCGCCCTCCGGCCCCGCGACGGGGACCTCGCCTGGCACTTCCAGCACGTGCCGGGGGAGACCCTCGACCTCGACGAGGTGTACGAGCGGGTGCTCGTCGACGTGGGCGGGCGCCGGGCCGTGTTCAGCGCCGGCAAGCACGGCATCCTCTGGAAGCTCGACCGCGAGACCGGCGAGTTCCTGGGGCACAAGGAGACGGTGTATCAGAACGTGTTCGACCACATCGATCCCGAGACCGGCGCCGTCACCTACCGGCAGGACATCATCGACGCCGAGTTCGAGCAGCTCGTGCCGGCCTGCCCGAGCACCGCCGGCGGCAAGAACTGGCACCCGATGAGCTACCACCCGGGGTCGGGGCTGCTCGTCCTGCCCCTCGCGCAGTCGTGCATGGAGCTCGCCGCCCGCGAGGTCGCCTTCGAGCTGGGCTCGGGCGGCGTCGGGATGAGCTCGCGGCCGTTCCACGAGATGCCGGGCACCGACGGCAACCTCGGCAAGCTCGCCGCCTACGACGCCGAGACGCTGGAGGAGGTCTGGAGCATCGAGCAGCGGCCGACGTTCCTCACCGGCGTGCTGACCACGGCGGGGGGGCTCGCCTTCGCGGGCGACCTCGACCGCCGGTTCCGGGCCTTCGACGTCGAGACCGGCGAGGAGCTGTGGCGGGCCCGCCTCGGGACGTCGGTGCAGGGCTTCCCCATCAGCTTCCGCGCCGGCGGGCGGCAGTACGTCGGGGTGTCGACGGGCCTGGGGGGCGGCAGTCCCCGGCTGATGCCCCGCAACCTGGCCCCGGACGTGCGGCATCCGCGGAGCGGGAACGCGCTCTGGGTCTTCGCGCTCCCCGAGGCGGAGGAGCCGGGTGCGGCGGCGGATGCGCTTCCCCGCGCTGAGGAATCGGTCGCGGCGGCGGACGCGCTTCCCGGCGCGGAGGAGCCGGGAGCCGCGGCGGACGCGGGCGCGCTTCCCGGGGAGGAGCCGGCCGCGGTGGTCGGGGCGCTCGCGCATCCCGACGAGGAGAAGGACGTGGCGGAAGAGGTGCTCGCGCTCGAGAAGCGGATCGAGGACGCGGTGCTGCGGGCCGACGTCGCCTTCCTCGACGAGGTCTGCGCCGACGACTTCACCTATACGCACGGCGACGGCTGGACCACCGGCGGGGCCATCCTCGGCGTCGACCGGAAGCAGGAGTGGCTCGACTCGCTGTCGGGTCGCTACTCGTCGAGGGAGGTCGACTCGCAGCAGGTCGAGGTGCACGGCGACGTCGCCATCACCATGGGACGGTTGCGCGCCCGCAGCGGTGGCCCCGAAGCGGAACGTCGCAGCTTCAGCTTCTGGTACGTCCGCGTCTACGCGCAGCGGGACGGCCAGTGGAAGTACCTGTCGCACCGCACGGTGAATGGTCCCGTTTACGAGAACTGAGAACAGGAGCACCCCATGTCGATACGGACGAGCAGGCGTTTCCGGAGGATGGCGGCCGTCGTCGCCTTCGTCCTCGGCGCGGCAGTCGCCGCCTCCGCGCAGCAGGGCGCGCAGGACGGCGAGTGGCGCTACTACGGGGGAGATTCCGGCAGCACGAAGTACTCACCCCTCGACCAGATCGGCCCCGAGAACGTCGCCGACCTCGACGTGGCCTGGCGGTGGCGGACCGACAACCTCGGCCCCCGCACCGACTTCAACTACCAGGCGACGCCGCTCGCGGTCGGCGGGGTGCTCTACACCACCGCGGGCTGGCGGCGCAACGCCGTGGCCATCGACGGGGCCACCGGCGAGACCCTGTGGATGTACCGCCTCGACGAGGGCGAGCGCGGCGACCAGGCCCCGGTGCGGGCCAGTTCGGGCCGGGGGGTGGCGTACTGGACGGACGGGGAGGACGACGCGCGCGTCATCCATGTCACCCGGGGCTATCACCTCGTGGCCCTCGACGCCGCGACCGGCTACCCGGTTCCCGGCTTCGGCGAGGACGGCGTGGTCGACCTCTACGACGGCATCTTCGACGGGCTCGACCGCCCCGCGGTGGAGAACGGCCAGATCGGCCTGAACTCGCCCGCCATGGTCGTCGGCGACGTCATCGTGGTGGGGGCGGCCCTGCGCGCCACCGCCCCTGCCCCGGAGTTCCCGGCCGGGTTCGTGCGCGGCTTCGACGTGCGCACCGGCGAGCAGCTCTGGATCTTTCACACCATCCCCCAGCCCGGCGAGTTCGGGAACGAGACGTGGGAGAACGACTCGTGGCGCTACAGCGGGAACACCGGGGTGTGGGCCCCGATGTCCGCCGACCAGGAGCTCGGCTACGTCTACCTGCCCGTCGAGACCCCCACCAACGACCTCTACGGCGGCCACCGGCCCGGCGACAACCTGTTCGCGGAGAGCCTGGTGTGCCTCGACGCGCGGACCGGCGAGCGGGTCTGGCACTACCAGCTCATCCACCACGGCATCTGGGACTACGACATCCCGACCCCGCCCGCCCTCGTCGACATCACCGTGGACGGCCGCGAGATCAAGGCCGTGGCCCAGGTGACCAAGCAGGCATTCACCTACGTGTTCGACCGGGTCACCGGCGAGCCGGTGTGGCCGATCGAGGAGCGTCCGGTGCCCGCGTCGACAGTGCCCGGCGAGCAGGCGGCGGCGACCCAGCCGTTCCCCACCCGGCCCGCCCCGTTCGACCGCCAGGGCGTGTCGAACGACGACCTCATCGACTTCACCCCCGAGCTGGCCGCCGAGGCGCGGCGCATCGCGTCCGAGTACCTGATGGGCCCCATCTACACCCCGCCGATCCTGGCCGGGCAGGACGGCCGGCGCGCCCTGCTGATGCTGCCGCAGATGACCGGCGGCGCCAACTGGCAGGGCGGCGCGGTGGACGCGGAGACCGGCGTCCTCTACGTGGCCTCGGTCACCAACCCCACCGTCGCCGGGCTCGTGAACGACCCCGACCGCTCGACCATGGACTTCGTGGGCGGGGGCGGGCGGCGCCGCGGGCCCCTGCCGCCGGGGTGCGGCGAGATCGGTCCCCTCGGCCTGCCCCTCATCGCCCCCCCGTGGGGGCGCATCACCGCCATCGACCTGAACACCGGCGACCACCTCTGGATGATTCCGAACGGCGACACGCCCGACTGCGTCAGGGACCATCCCGCCCTGAGCGGCGTCGACATTCCGCGAACCGGCAAGCCCGAGCGGAGCGGCATCCTCGTCACGAAGACCCTGGTCTTCGCCGGCGAGGGCGGCGGCCTCTTCGCCACCCCCACGTGGGCGGGCGGCGAGATGTTCTACGCCTACGACAAGCAGACGGGGGAGACGGTCTGGGAGATGGAGCTGCCCAAGCGCCAGAGCGGGGTGCCCATGACCTACACCGTCGACGGCAAGCAGTACATCGCGATGGCCATGAGCGCCCGCGGCGAGCCGGCCGAGCTGGTGGCCCTGACGCTGCCGTAGGAGTTCGCGCCGAAGAACGGGGCGGACTCCCGGCGTGCGCGAGATCCGGCCTGTCGCCGGTCGTCAGCCGAGCTCGGCGAGCGACAGCACCAACTGCACCAGGTCCGCCTGCCGCGAGATGGACTGCTTCTGGTAGATCTGCTTCAGGTGCCAGTAGATGGTGCCTTCCGAGTGCCCCGTCGTCCGCGCCATGTCGCGCACGCTCCGGCCTTCCGCCAGCCAGACCGCCACCTGACTCTGGGTCGGCGTCAGGTCCAGGGTTCTGGCCACCACGCGGGGATCGACGCGATGCCGGCGCCCCGGCTCGACGATGAGCACGAGCGCGGCCACGTGCGGGGCTCCGTAGTCGGGCCGAGGTACCGGCACGGGCTTCACGTGCACGACGAACGGCGGCAGCGCGGGCGAGCGCCGGAGCAGCATCGAGCCGCCGACCGCGGGCTCCCCGCTGACCGGCAGCGCGTTGCCCACCAGCCGCTCGAGGCGTTCCTGGTCGGCCGGCGCGCGGGCGCGCAGCACGCCGTCGGGGTCGGACAGCCCGTCGCCGTGGCCGAGGATGCTGCGGGCGCGGTCGTTGGCCGCCATGATCCGCCCGCGCCGGTCCAGGTGGAGCACGCCGATGCGCGGGTTGTCGAGCAGGGCGGTCACCGTCGTGGTCTGCGCGTCGGCCCGGACCAGCGCCTGCCGAACGCGGACGAACTGTCGGACGTGGGGCAGCAGCGCCGTGAACATCGCGAGCCGCGAAGACCCCCAGCCATCGGAGTCGACGGGGTTCCCGACGCACCAGGTGACGTGGGAGCCATCCGCCACCTGGAGCCGCACGGTCAAGCCGTCCTGGCCGGCGCTGCGGAGCAGCGCCTCGTTGTAGGCGGGCGAGGTCTTCAGCTCCTCGGTCGTGAACAGGTCCCTCGCGTGCATGGGGCGGCCGTCGGGCAGTTGCCGGACGCGCGGCACGCGTTCGTCGATGGGGTGATAGTGCACGAGGTACTCCCGTTCCAGGTCCTCGCGGCGCTGCCCCCGGCTGTACACCCCGACGAAGTTGACCCGGACGTCGTTCGTCGGGCCCTCACCGACCAGCAGGTCATTGCCCTCGACGCCGCAGGCCTCGTCGATCAGGGCCGACGCGGCCGGCCAGCGGGCATCGTCGAGCATGGCGTCGTACATCGCCGCCAGGGTGCGCTTGAACGCGTCTTGGTCGCTCATGCCGGTTCCGTCCGTTGCCCGGGCTCGCCGGGCGCGTCTGCCCCTCCGGCCCTGCCGCCCAAGCCTCCACGGGAGTGGCGGCCGGGCATTTCGGCCCTTGTGATACCACGTTTGGCTCGTTCCGACGCCTCCAATATTGGATGCCAAACCGACATTGCTCGCGTGGAACGCAAGGCGAATCCACCAGAGGTGGAGGCAAGAGAAAGTGGCACGTGCGGCGGGCACCCTGACCAACGCGGAATCTGCCGTGCCAACAAACACACGCGGCGCCGGCCCCCATCACGGATACACACAGTATTGGGTGCATAGGATTGACGACAGGCGTCAGATGGCATCGTGACCAACCAGGATTGGAGGCAGCGAGACGACGTCAGGCAGGCCGGGGTATCCTTGACATATGGTATCCTCTGGTATAACAAGCATTCCCTCGAACGCATCTTCGCCAGGTCCTGCCCCCGGGCCGGCAAAGGAGGTAGAATTGGCTCCCGAAGGCACGAGTGAAATTGTGTTCTGGATAGCCGACGAGGTAGTGTTCGGCTTGTTGTTGGCGATTGTTGCCTTCGTGTTCAATCATCTCATGGTACGCTCTGGAGCAAAGTTGGCGTTTGAAAACGAAATCGCCAGGCAGCGTGTAATTCACATCAGTGAGGTGTGGTCGAGCGTGTACGAATCAGAAGTCGTGGCTCGGAAGTTGCTCAGATCGGCACGTGAGGTGGCTGGCGATCAAGGTGGTTACGCTACGGAATTGAGGAAGTTGTTGATTCCTCTGCAAAAGGAATCGGAGCAAAAGGCCAGGTGTGCACGGCAGGCAGTCGATGCCAATCGGTTCTGGCTGGGCAAGACGCTGTACAACCGGATGCAGACGTTCCAAACCGCGCAGATGCAGATGATAGCGGCGCTCGGCAGTGCCAATCCATCCGCTTTTCGGGCGAGCGAAGTCAAGCTGGAAAGAGCCAGGATGTCGGTCATCAACTTCATCGAGAATCCTCTGTGATATGCCGACCCGCGCGCTTCCCGGCGGGCCGGCGCTCGGCCCGTCTTCCTCAGCGGCTTCGGCGAGGCGACGGCGGCCGGCGTCACGGGTGGGTGGAGAACCGGTGACCCTTTCCCCGGTCACCCTGCGCGTGGCGGCTTTCCTGATGACCTTGGTCCGGTGCAAACGCCTCGAGGACTGGCTCGATGAGGAGATACGTGGGCGCCCAAATGCCCTCGGCTGCCCGGCGTGGACGGCCGGTGGCCGCCGCCCCGGACTCTTTCGTTCGACCCCGGACGTGAACACTCACCCGAGATCGGCGAGCGACCGTACCAGCCGCACGAGGTCGGCCTGCCGCGAGATGGAGTGCTTTCGGCAGATGCGCTTCACCTGGCAGGAGACGGAGGCTGTCGTGCGCCCCGTCGCCTCGGCGATGTCGCGCACGCTCCCGCCCTCCGCCAGCGAGACCGCCACCTCGCTCTCGGCCGGGGTCAGCTCCAGCATCCTGGCCACCAAACCGGGATCGAACCGATGGCGCCGCTCCGGCTCGACAATCAGCACCTGCGCGGCCACGTGGCGCGCCCCGTAGTCCGGTTGACGGACGGCCAACGGCTTGATGTGCACCGTGAACGGCGGCAACCCCGGCAACCGACGGAGCCGCATCGAGCTGCTGACCGCCGCCGCCCCGGTGGCCGGCAGCGCGTCGCGCAACAGGCGGGCGAGGCGGGCGCGGTCGGACGGCTCGCGGACGCACAGCTCCCCACGCCGGTCGGACAACCCGCCGCCCCGTCGCAGGATGCCGCGGGCGCGGTCGTTGACGTCGATGATCCGCCCGCGGCGATCCAGGTGGATGACACCCATCCGGGGGTTGTCGAGCAGGCCGACCGCCTCTCGCCGGGCCGAGGCGCACACCAGTGCTTGCCGGACCCGGACGAACTGCCGGATATGGGGCAGCAACTCCGCGACCATCGCGAGCCGCGAGGCCCCCCAACCGTCCGAGTCGACGGGATCGGCCGGCGACCAGGCTATGTGGGAGCCGTCCGGCCCGTCGAATCGAACGTTCAGGCTGTCCTGCTTGTCGGCGCGCCGCAGCACCTCGTTGTAGGTGGGCGAAGTCTTCAGCTCCTCGGTCGTGTACAGGTCCGTGACATGCACCAGACGGCCCTCGGGCAACTGTCGGAAGCGCGGCACGCGTTCGTCGGCGGGATGGTAGTCCTCGAGGTACTCGCGCTCGAGGTCCTGTCGGCGCTGTCCCCGGTAGTAGGTCCCGACGCAGGTGGCCCGGATGTCGTCCTTCGGGCCTTCGCCGACCATGAGGCTGTTGCCCTTCAGGCCGCAGGCCTCGTCGACGAGGGCCGAGGCGGCCGGCCAGCGGGAGTCGTCGAGCATGGCGTCGTACAGCGATGCGAGGATGCCCTCGAGTGCGTCTTGGTCGCTCATGACGATTCCCCTTCTATTATCACATGTGCGCCCCGTCCGGCGCCTCCAATGTTGGAGGCAACAACGCGGAATCAGACGCTGGAAGGCGGCAAATGCACCCAAGATGGAGATACGACCCGGCGTGACGCGCGTCGCGGCACCCCTCGACATCAATTTGACACCGCAGCCACTGCAAGACAAGACGCTGCAGCATCCCCCGGGACGCGCATCGCCACATCCCTCGCCGATGCATGCGTTCGGGCAGGGTGGTCACCGCCGTGGCCCGCGTTACTTGGCCGCGGCCTCGGCAACGGTCCGCGGCCGCCCGGCTCCAGGACGAAGCCGTCCGGAAAGGCACCGCGTTCGCTTCGATCCACCCAGATTTGGAGGCGCCGAAACGACGAGTGTTGCGTATGGTACTGCCTCGGCGGGGGAGTTGGCGGTCCCTACCGTTCTTGTGGGGCTCATGTCGATGTCGCCCGCCGTTGGGGGTGCCAGGCGACATGACCGCTTGAGGAACACGCGGTTGGGGAGAATGGACATGCAGTCGGAGGCACAAGTAGGGCGCACGTCGCGATGAGGGCGACGGAGGACGACGACTTCCGCGCGCGGCTCATCGCCGACCCCCGCGCGGCGGCGCGGAAGGCTACTGGTGATCCACGCCGCCGACGCGCGGGCGGGTCGCTCGGCGACGAGAGTTGCTGCGTAGACACATTTGCAGGGGAGGATGAACATGGGGTCAGAGGCACAAGTGAAGGCACACATCGCGATGAAGGCGACGGAGGACGACGACTTCCGCACGCGGCTCATCGCCGATCCCCGCGCGACCATCGAGAAGGAAACCGGCCTGCGTTTCCCGGACGGCTACCGGATCCACGTGCATGAGGAGTCGGCGGCCGACGCCCACATGGTGCTGCCGCCGCGGCCGGAGCTCAGCAGGGAGCAGCTGGACCGTATCGCCGGCGGGCATGGCGCCAACGAGCGTGACGCCTGGTGATCCACGTCGGCGGCGCGCGGGAGGGTTACGAGATCGTCTCGATACCGGGGACCCGCGCGTCGTCAGCCGCCGCGCCGGTGGACGTCGGCCTTGTCGATTTGTCCGGAGTTCGTGCTGTTGTCGCCCCGCCTTTGGGCCGTCAGCGACGAGAGCTTCCGAGGAGAACATGCTGCCAGGGAGGGCGGACATGGGGTCAGAGGCACAAGTGAGGGCGCACATCGCGATGAAGGCCGCGGAGGACGACGACTTTCGGACGCGGCTCGTCGCCGACCCCCGCGCGGCCATCGAGAGGGAAACCGGCCTGCGTTTCCCGGACGGCTACCGGATCCACGTGCACGAGGAATCGGCCACCGACGCCCACATGGTGCTGCCGCCGCGGCCGGAGCTCAGCAGGGAACAGCTGGACCGCATCGCCGGCGGGCACAAGGGCCATGATGGACCCAGCTGGTGATCCACGCCGGCGGCGCGCGGGAGGGTCACGAGCTGGTCTCGATGCCAGGCACCGGCGCGTCGTCTGGCCAGCACGCGGACGTCCGCGCGCTGGCCGCCCGGGTCGACACGCGTGACGGCGAGGAGGCGTTGCGCGCGGCCAGCATGGATTCCGGGCGCATTCTGGTCAGGATGCCGCGCGCGGTCGCCGCGCCGAGGACGGCGCGGGACGTGCAGGAGATCGTGCGCTGGGCGAACCGCACCGGTTCGCCCGTGGCGCTCCGCGGGACGGGACACACCCAGGCCGGGCAGTCGCTGACCGGCGGCGGCGTCCAGATCGACATGCGGGGCTTGGACCGGGTCGGCCCCCTCGACGAGGCGCGGCAGACCCTGCAGGTGGAGGCGGGTGCCACCTGGCGCGAGGCGGTCGGCTACGCCCGCCGGCGCGGCTGGATGCCGATGGTGCTGACCAACAACCTCGACACCACCGTGGGCGGCACGCTCTCGACCGGGGGGGTCGGGCAGTCCTCGCACCTCCACGGCACCCAGGCCAACAACGTCGACGCGCTGGAGGTGGTGACCGGAGACGGGCGCCTGCTGCGCTGCTCCGCGACCGAGAACGCATCCCTGTTCGACGCGACCCGGGCGGGGCTGGGCCAGTTCGCGGTCATCACCGGGGCCCGCCTCCGCGTCCGCCGCGTGCTGCCGCGCGTGCGGACGTTCCGCCTCGCCTACGACGACCTCGAGACCCTGATGCGCGACTTCGCGCACATCCTGTCGCGCCGCCGGTTCGACTATCTCCTCGCCCGGTGCCGGCACCGGGACCACCGGTTCCTGACCGAGGACGACGACTGGCCGGTGGCCGGCGACTGGTGCTACCCCATGGACGTCAGCGTCGAGTTCGACGCCGAGCCCGACGAGGCCGGGCTGCTGGACGGCCTGCACCACCGCCGCGTGGTCGGCACCGTCGACCGCGACGTCGTGGACCACGCCGATCTGACCGAGCCGATGCCGTTGCCGGCGGTGCGCTACGCGGCCGCGGCCCTGAGCGTTCCGGTCACCGAAGCCTATCTGCCGTGGGCAGCGGCGGCGGCGTGCGTGAGGGGTCTCCTGGAGACCCTTCCACCGCCCCTGCTGGCGAGCAGCAGCGTGGTGCTGCGGCCGCTCAATGCCGAGCCGACGCCGATGCTCATGCTGCCGAGGACGGGACCCGTCGTCGGCTTCGGCCTGTTCCCGTACATCCCGTCGGCGGTGCTGGGCCTCGTGCTGCCGGTCGTCGAAGACGCGGGGCGGCGGCTCGTCGCCGCCGGCGGCAAGCGCTACCTCACGGGCTGGGTCAGGCGAGGCCACGACGAGTGGCGGGCCCACTTCGGGCCGCGATGGGCGGCGATTCTGCGGTGGAAGGAGGCGTTCGACCCGAACGCCGTTCTCAGCAACGGGTTCATCCGCTACGGTCCCGAGACATGACCGGCGGCGGCATCGCGGCGACGCGAGCAACTTCGATCCGTGACGACGAGAGGGTTGGCGCGGACCCTGTCACCCCCTGGGATGCGCTGGCAGGTGGACGCGAGGCGACGTTCGCGGACATCCTGCGCGAGCTGCGCCCGTTGTTCCCCGCGTCCCTGCTCGGCGGCGCGGGATGGGCGCGCCTGCTCGCACGGGCCGCCGAGCTGCCCGCCGCCGCGGCGGCGTTCTTCGGCTTCGAGTGCCGGCTCGGCAATCCGTACCCGTTGGTGGACGTGTGCGTCCCCGTCGCGTCGGACATCGGCGCGCCCGCGGCGATGGAGGCTCCGGTCGCGCGGCGCTTCGTTCGGGACGCGCGCGGCGGCGCGCGTCTCCCACCGTCGAGGGCGGCCCTGGCGCGCTGCATCGGCGGGTTCGGACGGGCGGACTCGGCGCTCGCGCGCTGGGCCGAGGGCGCGCTTCTCGAGTACGACGTCGCCGCGTCCGGCGCGGGCGGCCGCGACACCCCCGGCATCTACTTCAGGCTGCGGCGAGGCCCGGGGCCGTCCGGGCACGATGTGCAGGGCAGCGCCCGGCGCGACATCGCGCGCACGCTGGCGGCGGCCAGCGGGTGGCCGGCCGACCCGGCGGAGCAGTGCGAGGTGGAGCGGGCCGTCGACGCGCTGCCGCGGGGCGCGCGAATCAGTCAGGCGGGCGCGATGCCGGACCGCGCCGAACGGGCCGTCCGGCTCGTCGTCCGGGACATCGACGCGGGCGCGGTGCCGGACTTCCTGGCGCGGCTGCGCTGGCCCGGCCGCATCGCCCTTGCCGGCGGTGTCCTGACGGACCTGCTCGCCGTCAGCGCCAGGTTCGCGCTGTCGTTCGACGTGACGGCCCGGGGCGTGGGCCGGCGCCTCGGGCTGGAGGTGTACGCCGGCGGGGGCGGCTGGCAGGACACCACGCGCGGCGACTGGCGGCTGTGCGTGGCGACCCTGGTGGAGAAGGGCTGGAGCGTCCCGTCGAAGGCGCGGGGCCTGCTGGCGTGGCCCGGGCACCAGAAGATGTACTTCGACAACGCCGTCTTCCTCGCCCATCAGGGCATCAACCACCTGAAGATCACCGTCGCCGGAGATGTCGTGGAGGCCAAGGGCTACGTCGGCATGAGCTTGGTTCCGTTGCTGGTGGGTACCCGGGAGTCTGGACCGTAGAACGGTGCAGACTCCCGGCGGGGTTGGTTGGGCGCCCGGCGGAGCCGCCGGCGACGATGGGCGGGCTGGCCGCTGCCCCGGGGGCATTCCCGCGCAGGCCGAAAGCCGCGCGGACGGTTGACGAGCGCGTGGTGGTTGCGCGCGCACGGGGTCCGGAACAGGGTGCGATTGCTCGACAAGTCGCTGTTTCGCGAAGAGGCGATTGCCAGCTACGGCAAGACCGAGCGGCTGGACGTCCTGCCCCGGGTGACGGCGCCGCACGAATGGGCGGTTCTCGCCGGGCTCACGCTGGTGCTGCTGGGCGTCGGGGCCTGGGCCGTGTTCGGCAGCATCGAACGCCGGTTGACGACCGAGTGTCTGCTCGTGCGGCCGGGAGACCGCCGCGCGGTGCTCGCGGAGCTGTCGGGTACCGTCACCGATGTGCTTGTCGACGTGGGCGACCGTGTCCGGTCCGGACAGGCCGTGGCGCGGGTCATGCGCCCCGGGCTGCGCCGGTCGATGCGCGTGGCGCGCGCGCGAATCGCGGCGCTCGAGGCGGGCCCGGCGGCGGAGGGGTTGCGGGCCGCGCGCGCGGAGCTGGCCGAGCTGGAGATGGTGGAGGCGGTCGGCGACGTCATCGTCAGCCCGTACGCGGGCGAGGTCACGGCGCTCTCGCTGGCGCCGGGCCGGGCGGTGGCAGCCGGGGCCGAGGTTGCCCGCGTCCGCGCCGGAAGCGACGCCGGCTTGGAGGCGGTGGCGTTCATCGCGTCGGCGCACGCCGTGCGGGTCGCCCCGGGCATGAGCGCCCAGGTGCTGGTGGCGGCGCCGGACGGGGGGCGGCAGTTCGTGCTGGAGGCCGACCTGAGGGACGTTTCCGCGCGCCCCGCGCCCGCGCCCGGCTGGTTCGCGGGATTCGGGTTCCCGGCGCCCGATCACGGACACCTGGTCCGGCTGTCCCTGCGGAGCGCACCCGACCGGATGGTTGCCGACGGCGAGCCCTGCCGGCTCGACGTCGTCACCCGGCGCGAGGCGCCCATTCGCTTCCTGGCGGGGGCCGGGAGGGGCTGATGCCCGGTCGCGACAGCCGGACGAAGACCCGGCGGCAGGAGCATCGGCGCGTTCGTACGCCGGTCCTGCTGCAGTTCGACGAGACCGAGTGCGGCGCGGTGTGCCTGGGCATCGTGCTCGCGCACCACGGGCGCTGGGTGCGTCTCGAGGAGCTGCGCGGCGCGTGCGGCGTCGGCCGCGACGGGAGCAGCGCGGGCGACCTGGTCAGCGCCGCCGAGCGCTACGGCCTGCGGGTGCGCGGCTGGCGCCGGCAGCCGGCCGAGCTGCGCCGGACTCGGCCGCCCGCCATCCTGTTCTGGGAGTTCAACCACTTCCTCGTGCTGGAGGGCTGTGGGCGCGACCGCTTCCACCTGAACGATCCCGCCAACGGCCGCCGCAGCGTGAGCGCGGACGAGTTCGACCGGAAGTTCACCGGCGTCGTGCTGACGCTGGAGCCGGGGCCCGACTTCCGGCCCGGGGGCGCCCGGCCCGGCGTCGCGCGCCAGCTCTGGCCGTGGCTGCGCGACGCGAGGGCGCCGCTGTCGTTCGCGACGGCGTGCGGGCTGCTGATGGTGCTGCCGGGCCTCGCGCTGCCGTTGCTGCTGGGCCTCTTCGTCGACGAGGTGCTCGGCGGCGGCGAGTCGGGCTGGGGCTTCCTGCCGCTCGCGGCGGCCGGGGCGGCGGGGTCGCTGTACCTGCTGGCGTGGCTGCAGCAGCGCTGTCTGCGGCGGCTGGCCGTCCGCTTGTCCGTCGCGCAGGCCGACCGGCTGCTGTCGCACCTCTTCCGCCTGCCGGTCCGCTACTTCGTGCATCGTTTCGCGGGCGACCTCGCGTCGCGCGTCCAGCTCGTCGACGAGGTGGCCGCCGTCGGGTCCACGCAGCTCGTCGGCGTCGCCATCGAGGTCGTCACGAGCGCGGTGTTCCTGGCCGTGCTGCTGGCCGTCGATCCGCTGCTCGGGGCCGCCGTCGCCGCCGTCGCGGCGGCGGGCGCGCTGGCGACGCGGGCGGTGTCGCGGCGGCGGACCGACGAGAAGCGGCACATGCAGCGCGAGGGCGCCATGCTGACGGGTCTCGGGGGCGTCGCGCTGCGCTCCATCGACTCGCTGCAGGCGACGGCGGCCGAGGACGACTTCTTCTCGCGCTGGACCGGGTACCAGGCGCGCGAGCTGACGGCCCGCCAGCGCTTCTCCGAGCTGGGCCACCTCAACGCCGCCGTGCCGGGCCTGTTCATGATGCTGGGGGGGGCGGCGGTGATGGGGCTCGGCGGCTGGCGGGTCATGACCGGCGGGATGACCCTCGGCACGCTGATGGGGCTGCACGTGGTGGCCGGCAGCTTCCTGCGGCCGGTCGGCCGCTTCGTGCAGCTCGCCGACCTGCTGCAGACGCTCGACGCCGACCTGCAGCGGCTGGGGGACGTGCTCGACGCGGCCGAGGACCGGGCGCTGTCGAGGCCGCCCCGCCCCGGCGGCCGCATCGCGACGTTCGGGGGCCGCCTGCGCCTGGCCGGGCGCATCGAGCTGCGCAACGTCACCTTCGGCTACCAGCCCAACCGGCCGCCGCAGGTCAGGAACCTGAGCCTGACGGTCGAGCCGGGGCGGCAGGTGGCGGTGGTCGGCCCGAGCGGCTCGGGCAAGTCGACGCTGCTGATGCTCGCGGCCGGCGTCTACGCCCCCTGGTCGGGCGAGATCCTGTTCGACGGCGTGGCGCGGGATGAGATTCCCCGCGAGGTGCTGAACAGCTCGGTGGCCATCGTCGATCAACATCCGTTCCTGTTCGCGGCGACGGTGCGCGACAACCTGACCATGTGGAACCCGACGGTCCCTGAGGGGCAGTTGGTCCAGGCGGCGCTCGACGCGCGCATCCACGACGAGATCACGAGCCGGCGCGCCGGCTACGACGCGGCGGTGCACGACGGCGGCCGCAACTTCAGCGGCGGCCAGCGCCAGCGCCTCGAGATCGGCCGGGCGCTCGTCCCGAACCCGTCCGTGCTGCTTCTTGACGAGGCCACCAGCGCGCTCGACGCGGCGACCGAGGCGGACATCGAGGACGCGCTGCGGCGGCGCGGCTGTACCTGCCTGGTGGTGGCCCACCGCGTCAGCACCATCCGCAACTGCGATCGGATCGTCGTGCTCGATGGCGGCGAGGCGGTGCAGCACGGCACCCACGACGAGCTGTTCGCCGAGCGGGACGGCCTGTACCACCAGCTCGTGCGCGCCGGTTGACGACCCATGACGCCCGCGAACGAGCACGGGATGACGCAGTCGGCGCTCGACCCGCTTGCCGAGTTTGCCGCATCGCTCGGCGAACCGTCGGACCGTGGCGACGGGCTCCTCCGTCTCGCCGGCGAGGACCTCGCGTGGTTCGTCGAACGGGGTGGCGTCGACGTCTTTCTGGTGGAGTACTGCGACGGCGCCGTCGTGTCGAGCTTCAAGCACGTGCTGCGAGCGGGGCCGGGCCGCCTGGTGTTCGGTGTCGGTGGGGCGGCCGGCGAGGAGGCGGCTGGGGAGGAGACGCTGGCTGCCGTGGCCAGGCTGCTGCCGGGCACGGCCCTGCGCCGCGTGCGGCCGAGCGCGCTGGTCGAACGCGGCGCGGGCGACGACGTCGCCCGCCAGGTCGATGCGTGGATCTCCGCCGTCTCGGCCGCGGTGGCCCGCGACGTCGAGCTGCCCCCGCATCCCGAGAAGCTGCTCGGCCGAGGCGAGGAGGTCGAGGCCGGGTCGGGCTGCGTGCTGGCGGCCGACAGGGGCCTCGTCTGGGCCACCGGGACCGGGGTCGGGACCGTCGAGTTCATCGGCGCCGGCCAGACGCTGCCGCCCGGCGCGGCTGCGATTCCGCTGACCCTGGAGAGCTGGATCAGGCTGGACGCGCCGGCGCGGCTTGCCGGCAGGTCGTCCCGCGACCTGCAGGCGGAGCAGAGGCTGTTGCCGGCCCTGGCCGGGTTCCACCGCCTGGCCCTCGACGCCGAGCGGTTCAACCGCCGCCTGCTGGTCATCGACGAAGCCAACCTGCAGGTCTCCCGCGCCAGCCGCCGACGCCAGGACGCGGCGAGCGCGCGGCGAGCGCTGTTCGGCGTGCTCGCGCGCGACCTGCCGGCTGAAGGACACGGGGAGGCGCTGCACGCCGCGCTCGAGGCCATCGGGAAGCACGAGGGCATCGACTTCCGGTTTCCGGACGACGACGGCGCGCCCCGCCGGGCCGCGTCCTCGCTGCGGGACATCCTCCGGTCGTCGGGGGCCCGGTGCCGGCAGGTCCGGCTGGCCGACGAGGACCGCTGGTGGCGCGGAGACAGCGGGGCCCTGCTCGCCTTCCGGCGCGCCGACGCGCAACCGGTCGCGCTGCTGCCCGGCGGGTGGGGACGATACCGCTTGGTGGACCCGCGGAGCGGGCGCTCCACCCGCGTGACCCGCGAGCGCGCGCGGACGCTGGCCGCCGAGGCGTGGTGCTTCTACCGGCCGCTGCCCCCCGGCCGGCCGGCCGGGGCGGCGGACCTGCTGCACCTCGCCGGCCGGCATCTCCCGCCCGACGGCCTCAGGCTCCTGTCTGCCGGCGTGGCCGCGGGCTTGGCCCTGCTGACCCCGGCCGTCGCGGCGGGCCTGCTCGCGGACCGGGTGCTCCCCGCCGCCGCCGCCGGCGCGCTCGTGCAGGTCACGGTGGCCCTGGTCGTGCTGGCCGTCACCGCCGCCCTTCTGCAGATGCGGCAGGGCGCGGCGCTGATGCGCATCGAGGGCCGCGCCGCGGCCCGCATCGGAGCCGCGTTGTGGGACCGAATGCTCGGCCTGCCGAGGCGGTTCTTCGAGCGCTTCACGCCCGGCGACCTCATGGTGCGCGTCGCCGTGTTCCAGGCCCTGCGCGAGCAGATCGCCGGCACGGTGGCCGCCGCCCTGCAGGCCGTCGTGTTCCTGTTGCCGGCCTTCGTCCTCGTCTTCCTGTACGACGTCGGGCTCGGCCTGTGGAGCTTCGGACTCGGCCTGCTCTCGCTGGCCACGTTCTTGATCGTCGGCCTGCGCCAGGTCCCGCTGCATCGCCGGCTCAACCGCGCGAGGCGGCAGATTTCGGGCGACCTGTTCCAGTTCATCAACGGCATCGGCAAGCTGCGCGCGCTCGGCGCGGAGGACTCGGCGTTCGCCCGCTGGGCCCGCGGCTACCGCGAGCAGCAGCGCGCCCGGCTGCACATCGGCCGGCTGAGCGGGCACTTGGTGGCGTTCGGTACCGCCGTGCCGGCCGTCGGCGGCGCGGTGCTGTTCGGCGCGGTGGCGTGGAGCGGCCCGGCCGCCGTCACGGTCGGCGACTTCCTGGTCGTCTACGCGGCCGCGATGATCTTCTACTCGGCGATCGTCGGTCTGGGACAGTCGTCGGAGGCGCTGGCCGGCATCGTCCCCGCCGCCGAGCAGGCCGGGCCCATCCTGGAGGCGTCGCCGCGGGCGCCGGAAACGGGCGGCGCGCGGATGGAGCTTCGCGGCGACATCCGTTTCGAGCACGTCGGCTTCGGCTACGCCAAGGGCGACCGCCTCGTTCTCGACGACGTCTCGTGGCACGCCCGGCCCGGCGAGCTCGTGGCCCTCGTCGGCGAGACCGGCTCCGGCAAGAGCACCCTGCTGCGGCTCGCGCTGGGGCTCGAGGAGCCCGCGGTGGGCGCGGTGTACCTGGACGGCCGCGACCTCGCGCACCTCGACCGCCGGGCCGTCCGGCGCCAGTGCGGCGTCGTCGTGCAGGACGGCGTCCTGCGGCACGGCAACGTGCTCGACAACATCGTCGGCGTCTCGAGCGGGCTGACCGTCGACGACGCCTGGCGAGCGGCCCGCCTCGCCGACGTCGACCGCGACATCGAGGCCATGCCGATGGGCATGTTCACCCCGATGGGGGGCGGCGGCGCCGTCTCCGGGGGCCAGGCCCAGCGCATTCGGATTGCCGCCGCCCTCGTCGGCGGCCCGCGCATCCTGCTGTTCGACGAAGCCACCAGCTGGCTCGACGCGCGGAGCCAGGCCAGGGTCATGGAGAGCCTCCACGGCCTCGCGGTCACGCGCGTTGTAGTCGCCCACCGCCTGTCGACGATCCGCCACGCCAACCGCATCTACGTGCTGAGCGGCGGCCGCATCGTTCAGCAGGGCGGCTTCGACGAACTGTTCGAGCAGGAGGGCGTGTTCCGGCGCATGATGCGGCGCCAGATGGCTTGACGTCCGTGGCAGCCGGTCGATACCGACGGACTCCCGACCGCTGTGTTCAGCCGGGCGGCCTCGACGAGCTGTCCGAGCAGGAGGGCGTGTTCCGGCGAATCCGGCGAATGGTGCGGCGCCGGATGGTGTGACGTCCGCGGCAGCCGGTCGGTACGGACGGACTCCCGACCGCTGTCCGACGCCGGTCATGGAAGGGCGACGGCGGCCGGGACCCGGTTGAGGTTACTTCATGCAGCGCGCAAGCGAGTGGTTCGCCCGGAACCCGGTGGCCGCCAACCTGCTGATGGCGTTCATCGTCGTCGGCGGACTGATCGGCATGGACCGGGTGCGCGGCGAGGCCTTCCCCGACGTCGCGCTCGACACGCTGGCCGTCGAGGTGCCGTACCCGGGCGCGGCGCCGGAGGAGGTCGAGGCGGCGGTCTGCGTCCGCATCGAGGAGGCCGTCCAGGGCATCGAGGGCATCGAGGAGATCGTCTCCATCGCCTACGACGGCCTCTGCCTGGTGGTCGTCGAGGTCGCCTCGCACGCCGCCGCGCGCGGCGTGCTCGACGACGTCAAGGCCCGGGTCGACGCGATAGAGACGTTTCCCGAGAGGGCCGAGGAGCCGATCATCACCGAGGGGCGGACGCAGATTCGCGTGGTCGACGTCGCGGTCTCGGGGCGGGCCGACGAGCTCACCCTCAAGCGGGTCGCCGAGGGCGTGCGCGATGACCTGCTCGGCCTGCCGGAGATCACCCAGGTCCGGTTCGCCAGCGTGCGTCCCTACGAGATCTCGATAGAGGTCTCGGAGTGGGCGCTGCGGCGCCACGGACTGACCTTCGACGACGTCGCCGGCGCGGTGCGCCGGTCGTCGATCGACCTCCCGGGCGGCTCGGTGCAGAGCGAGAGCGGCGAGATCCGGCTGCGCACGGTGGGGCAGGCGTACCGGGGGGCGGAGTTCGAGGAGCTGGTGCTGCTGGCGCGCGCCGACGGCACCCGGCTGCACGTGGGCGACGTGGCGACGGTGGTCGACGGGTTCGCCGAGACCGATCAGTTCGGGCGGCTCGACGGAGAGCCCGCGGTCCTCCTCTCGGTCCTCCGCACCGGCGGGCAGAGCGACATGGCCATCGCCCGCGCGGTGGACGACTACCTGGCGCGCAAGGCCCCCACCCTGCCCGAGGGCATCCGGCTGACCAAGTGGATGAACCAGGCCGACGCGCTGATCGACCGACTGGGCCTCATGCTCGAGAACGGCATCGCGGGCCTCGCGCTCGTGTTCATCCTGCTCGCCGTCTTCCTCGAGCTGCGCCTCGCGTTCTGGGTGAGCCTGGGCATCCCCGTCTCGTTCCTGGGCACGTTCATGCTCATGCCGGTGTTCGACGTGACCGCGAACATCGTGTCGACCTTCGCCTTCATCCTGGTGCTCGGCATCGTGGTCGACGACGCCATCATCGTCGGCGAGAACGTCTACCGCCACCAGCGGCGGGGCCGCGCCCCCCTGGAGGGCGCGCTGGCGGGCGTGCGGGAGGTGGCGACGCCGGTCCTCTTCGCCGTCCTCACCACGGCGGCGGCGTTCTCTCCGCTGCTCTTCGTGCCCGGCATGCTCGGCAAGATGATGCGCTACGTGCCGCTCGTCGTCATCCCCTGCGTGCTGTTCTCGCTCGTCGAGTCGCTCAACATCCTGCCGGCGCACCTCGCCCACCCGCGGGCGGAGCCGCGGGGCCGGTGGCGGCGGCTCCAGCGCGCCCTGGCCGACGGGCTCGAGACCGCCGTCGACCGCTTCTACCGCCCCGCGCTGGCGGTGAGCCTGCGCTGGCGCTATCTCACGCTGGCGGCGGGGGCGTCGGTCCTGGTCCTCACGGTGGGGCTGGTGGCGGGCGGCCGCGTTGCGTTCCACTTCTTCCCCGCGCCCGAGGCCGACGTCGTCTACGCCACGCTGACGATGCCCCTCGGCACCCCCCCGGCGGTCACCGCGGGCGTGGCGCGGCGCCTGGAGGACAGCGCCGGACGGTTGCGCCGCGAGGTGATCGAGGGGACCGGTTCCGATCCCCTGCGGCACGTCCTGACCGCCGTCGGCAACCAGCCGCTGGGCGTGGCGCCGGGGCCGTTGTGGGGCGACCCCAACGACGCGTCGGGACACGCCGCCCAGGTCATGCTGGAGCTGGCGCCTGCCGGCGAGCGCGGCCTGCGGGCCGACGAGCTGGGCCGGCGCTGGCGAGAGCTGACCGGCCCGATTCCGGAAGCCCTGGAGCTGGGGTTCTCGGCGTCCGACCTGCTGCCGGGCGAAGCGGTCGAGGTGCAGCTGGTCGGCGCCGATCCGGCGCAGTTGCGGGCGGCCGTCGAGCGCGTGAAGACCGGCCTGCGCGGCTTCGCCGGCGTGCACGACGTCAGCGACTCGTTCGAGGGCGGACCGCGGGAGATGCGCATCGGCATCAAGCCCGCGGCCGAGGCGCTCGGGCTCGGGCTGGAGGACGTCGGCCGGCAGGTGCGGCAGGCGTTCTACGGGGAGGAGGCGCAGCGCATCCAGCGCGGCCGCGACGACATCCGGGTCATGGTCCGCTATCCCGCCGCCGACCGCCGGTCGCTCGCCGAGCTCGAGAACATGCGCATCAGGACCCCGGAGGCCGACGAGGTCCCGTTCGGCTACGTGGCGGACCTGGAGAGCGGCCGCGGCGTCTCGACCATCCGGCGGGTGAACCGCAGCCGCGCGATCAGCGTGACGGCGTCGCTCGACGAGACGGTCACCTCGGCCGGCGCCGTCTACGCTGCGCTCGCGGGCGACGTCATGCCCGCCGTGGCGCGGGACCATGCCGGCGTGCGCTACTCCTTCGAAGGGTCGCAGGCCGACCAGGACGCCGTGATCGGCAGCCTGCAGGTGGGGTTTCCCCTCGCGCTGTTCGCGATCTTCGCGCTGCTGGCGATTCCCCTCGGGTCCTACGTGCAGCCGCTCATCATCATGAGCGCCATCCCCCTCGGGTTCGTCGGCGCCGTCGGCGGGCACGTCTTGATGAACGAGGACGTGACGATGTTGTCGATGATGGGCGTCGTGGCCCTGTCGGGCGTCGTCGTCAACGACAGCCTGGTAATGGTGGACTTCATCAACCGCGAGCGCCGGCGAGGCGGAACGCTGATGGCGGCGGTGCAGGAAGCGGGCGCAACCCGCATGCGCCCCATTCTGCTCACCTCGATCACCACCTTCGCGGGACTGGCGCCGCTGCTGCTGGAGCAGGGCGCACAGGCCGACTTCCTCAAGCCGATGGCCATCTCGCTGGCGTTCGGGGTGCTGTTCGCCACCGTGGTCACGCTGGTGCTGGTGCCGGCCGCCTATCTGGTCCTGGACGATGTCGAGCGGTTGGTGGGGCTCGCGTTCCAACGGCGGGATGCGGTGCGGTGACGCGAGCCTCGGGGGTCGACGGCCGCGTACGGCACGAAGCCGGTCTCAGGGTCATGCAGCTCGTCGCGGGCCCGGATGGCCGTCCCGCGCCCGGCGCCGACGGTCCTGGACAGTGTCAGCGGTCGGTCGACGGCGTCCCGGCGCTGTACCGGGTCGCGGGCGGGCCGAGCAACGGGTTCCGGGGCGGGGCCACGCTCGGCTGGTGGGCGGCCCGGGTCCGGGAGGCGCGAGGCGCTGATTCGGCGACTCAAGGCTGGCCCGTGGTAGTCTGGGGGCGGACCAGGTCGGAGAAGGGAAGGAGGGCGTGGACAAGGAAACGCTGACGCTGATCGTCGGGATCGTCACGGGGCTGATATCGCTCGTGGCGGCGGTGGGAGTGCTGCTCGTCAACGCCAAGGTGGACCGTCTGACGGGCCGCGTGGACGCGTTGCAGGCAGTGATCACGTCGTTCGTGACCCGGTGACGGCGTGGGAGGCCGGTTCGTGATGTCAGGAGCAGGTCGAATGACTTTCAGGCGGACGAGCGTGCTGGCGTGCTGCCTGCTGATGCTGGCGTTCGGCCAGACGGCGCAGGGCCAGACGACGGAGTACACGGAAGCCGAAGGCTGGCCCGACGCGCCGGTCTCGGCCGCGGGCACGCCGGCCGCCTGGAACTTCGGGCAGGTGTCGGGGGTCGCGACCACCGCCAACGGGTACGTCCTGATGCTGCACCGCGGGGCCCAGCCGCTGATACTGTTCGATCCGGGCGGGCGCTTCGTGCGGGCGTGGGGCGACGGCCTCTTCGACAACGGCAAGGTCGCGGGCATCGCCCCCGCCGACCGGCGGCCCGGGCAGTCGGGCTACACCGCCGTCTACGGGGCGGCGGGCTGCCACAACTGCGGCGCCCACGCGGTGCGCGTCGACCCCGACGGCGACATCTGGGTGGTCGACGCGCCCGGGCACGTCGTCTACAAGATGGACTTCCAGGGCCGCGTGCTCATGGAGCTCGGCGCCAAGGGCGTCGCGGGCCGCAGCCGCAACACCTTCAACCTGCCCACCGACGTCGCCTTCGGCCCCGACGGCTCGATCTACGTCAGCGACGGCTACGGCAACGCCCGGGTCGTGAAGTACACGGCCGGCGGCGAGTATCTGCTCGAGTGGGGCAGCCGGGGCACCGGCCCCGGCGAGTTCGGCCTGCCCCACAACCTGCAGGTCGATGCCGAGGGGCGGGTCTACGTCACCGATCGCGACAACCGGCGCGTGCAGGTCTTCGACGCCGACGGCGGGTTCCTGGCCGAATGGCCGGAGATCGGCGGCAACTCGGCCCTGTTCATGACCGAGGACCAGCACCTCTGGACCGGCGGCACGCTCCGCAGCCTCGACGGCGAGCCGGTGGCGACCCTGCCCGGCGGCAACGGCGGGCACGGGATGACGGTGACGGAGGACGGCGAGGTGTTCGTGGCGCAGCTCGGCGGCCGCGTGCAGAAGTTCGTGGGCGCGAAGGAAGACTGACGGTCTTCGCGGGCGGGGGTCGCGACCGCCGGAGAGCGGGTCGGGCGAGCCCCGTAGCGGCGAGGGACGATCCCCGGGGCGGAGTCGGCGCGGCCGTGCGCCGGCGGTCCCCGGGACGGCCAAAGACGGAACCGCGAGATGGAGGAATGGTCGAGATGAGAGTACGAAGCCTTGCTATCGTCGGTGCGCTGCTGGTGGCGGCGGCCTCGGCCGGCGCCCAGACCTACGAGCCGCCGCGGCTGCCCGACGGCAAGCCCGACCTGCAGGGGGTCTGGGACTTCCAGTCGCTGACGCCGCTGCAGCGGCCCGCGGACCAGGACAGGGCGGTGCTGTCGGCGGAGGAGATCGCCGAGATCGAGGCCGCCGCGGCCGAGCGCAACGCCGAGGCCAACGCCCCGAGCGAGGTGCGCGACGAGCCGCTGCCGGTCGGCGGCAACGTGGGCGGCTACAACCGCTACTGGGTCGACCAGGACGCCTCGGTCGTCGACGACGGGCGCACGTCGCTAATCGTCGATCCGCCGACGGGCCGCCTGCCGGCGCTGCAGCCGGGGGTGGAGCTGATCGAGCTGTCGCTGGGCGAGGACCGGCCCGGCACCCGCCCCGTGCGGGCGCGGGCGGCGGGCATCGGGGCCGACAGCTACGAGGACCGCGGCCTCGCCGAGCGGTGCATCCTCGGGTTCAACTCGGGCCCGCCCATCGTGCCCGCCGGCTACAACCAGAACATCCAGGTGTTCCAGACCCCCGACTACGCGGTGATTCTGAACGAGATGGTGCACGACGCCCGCATCGTGCCCCTCGACGGGCGCGAGCACCTGCCCGAGAGCGTCCGCCAGTGGATGGGCGACTCGCGCGGCTACTGGGACGGGGACACCCTGGTCGTCGAGACGACGAACTTCAGCGACAAGACGGCCAGCTTCAATCCGTCGGTGGCGCATGCGGTCGGCACCGGAACGACCCTGCACCTGACGGAGCGCTTCAGCCGGGTGGCCGACGACACCCTGCTCTACGAGTACACCGTGGACGATCCCGCTTCGTTCACCGCGCCGTTCACCGCCGCCCTGCCGATGAAGCGCGGCAACGGCATGTACGAGTACGCGTGCCACGAGGGGAACTACGGGCTGCTCAACATCCTGACCGGCGCGCGGGTCGAGGAGCTCGACGCGGCCGAGCAGGAGCAGTAGCGCGAATATCGCCCCGGGAGTCCGCGTCGCACCGCGATGCGGACTCCCGGTCTCACCCCGCCGGCGTGACCAGCACCTCGACCGCCACGCTGTGGCTGCCCCCGCCGACCGTCACCCCCTTCAGGGGGCTGACGTCCTCGAAGTCCCGCCCCCACCCCAGCGTGATGTGCCCCCCGGCCGGCCGGACCTCGTTGGTGGGGTCGAAGTCCACCCAACCGATGCCCGGGCTGTAGACCGACACCCACGCGTGGGACGCCTGCGCCCCGACCACGCCGGGCTTCGGCACCAGGTATCCGCTGACGTAGCGCGCGGGGACGCCGTGCGACCGCAGGCAGGCGATCATCAGGTGCGCGAAGTCCTGGCACACGCCGTGCCGCTCCTCCAGGACCTCGGAGACGGGGGTCGACACGGTGGTCGCGACCGGGTCGTACCGGAACTCCCGGTGGATGGTCCGCATCAGGGCGTCGACGCCCTCGAGCAGCGGTCGGCGGGGATCGAGGAGCGGGGCCGCGTAGCGGGCGTAGAGGCTGCCCCGCGGGGCCAGGGCCGATTCCACCTGGTACTCGACGGCGGCCAGATCCTCCGCCGTCTCGCGGGCCCGCAGCCGGGCCACGGCATCGGTCAGCGGGGGAGAGTCGAGGCCGGCGCGCGGGGGCCCCGACACCGTCACGAGGCTCTCTGCCGTCACCCGCAGGTGGCGGTGCGCATTCTGGATGGTGAACGTCGTGGTCACGTTGCCGAAGTAGTCCTCGCGCGTGACCGAGCCGCTCGCCGGGGGATCGATGACGAGCCGCGTGTCCCGGACGGCCTGCGCGCCGCTCGCCCGCGGCGTCAGCCGCACCTGGTGCATGGAGAGCGACACCGTCTCGGCATACGCGTAGCGGCTGGTGTGCCTCGCGCGGTACTCGAGCCCGGTCTGCGGTGACGTGCTCATTGGCTCGCCAAGTGCCGGACCGGGGCGGCGTGGGTGAGGTAGTCGCGGGTCAGCGCGTCCGAGAGGCCGCCCAGATCGGCCTGGACCCGGCCGAGCAGGGCCGTCAGCTCGTGGCGCCGGCCGTCGCGCACCTCGCACAGCGCGTCGAGGTCGACGAGCTGGATGGCGGCGACGGCCGAGGTGACGAGCTTCGATTCCGGCGACGTCCGACCCGGCGTGGGGGGGTCGGGGAGCTGCGCGACGTGTTGCTTCAGCAGATCGAGCTGGAACGCCACGCCCCGCGGGTTCGCGTCGTCGAGCAGCAGCAGGTCGACGACGAGGTTGGCCCGCAGCGAGGTGAGATAGCGCGACCGGTAGGTGATCGCGCTGTCGGTGGCGTCGAGCAGGAGCTCGATGCGGGCCCGCTCGTCCTCGGCCACCGTCGTCAGGCCGTGCCGCAGGAGCAGGAGCACCTGGAGCGCGCGCTCGAGCCGGCGCCCGATGTCGAGCAGGCGCCATCCGTGCCCGCGGGTCATGCCCTCGCTGACGGCGCCGCTGAAGCTCGCGAGCATCATGACCGCCTGGTCCAGGGTGCGGCGCAGGCCGCCGCGCTCTCGCCGCCCCGACCGGCCCGGTCGGAGGTCCGACTCCAGGCGGCTGATGATGCGCCACGAGTCCGCCGAGAGGCGGTCGCGCAACAGCCACGCCGCGTTCCGCAGATGCTCCACCTGCCAGCGCAGGCCGCCGCGCCGTCCCGGCTCGGACAGCATCGCCCCGACCGCGGCCTGCAGGGCGCGGGTGGGCGGGAGGTTCGCGATGCCCGACCCCCGCGGCACGTAGTCGAGGTCGGTGAGGAAGCCCAGGGCGCCGGTCAGCGCCGCCGTCGACCGGCGTGACGATTCCTCCGAGAGCAGGGGCATCGCCGCGCGCAGCAGCCGCACCGCCGCCCCGACCCGTTCCGAGTACCGCCCGAGCCAGAACAGGTTGTCGGCGACCCGGCTCGGCAGGTCGAACGTGGCCCGGCTGACGTCGATGGGGGACACGCTGGCCGGGATCAGCGAACGGTGGGGCTCGGCCGTCTCGCCCGCCACCCAGACGTCCTTGCTGCTGCCGCCCCCGAGCAGGGTCACGTCGAGGGAGCCGGTCGACGACGACACCCGGCCCAGCCCCCCCGGCAGCACGTCGTAGCCGTCCCCGACCGACAGCGCGTAGACGCGGATGACGAGGAAGCGCGGCGAGAGGCCGCCGCCGGCGCGGACCGGCGTCGTCGAGAGGGCCACCTGCTCCTGGGCCACGTAGCGGTGGGGCTGGCGCGCGATGCGGTCGGCGAGCCGGGCCCGCTGCCCCTCGGGCAGGCGCCGCCCGAACGTCCGCTCCCGCCGCACGCTGGGATAGGCGGGCTTGATCACCAGCTCGTCGAGGTGGTCGAGCACATGCGCGCGGGCCGCGTCGTCGCCGCACCACCACGTCGCCACCGACGGCAGCAGCAGCTCCGCGCCCAGCAGGCGGCGGCAGAGGTCGGGCAGGAACGCCATGAGGGCCGGCGACTGGGCGACCCCGGCCCCCAGCGGGTTGATGACGGCGACGTTGCCGCGCCGCACCGCCTCCACGAGCCCCGGCACGCCGGTGTGCGACGGCCCCCCGAACTCGAGCGGGTCGCAGGCCTCCGACGGCTGGCTGCGCAGGACGAGGTCGACCGGCTGCAGGCCGCCCAGCGTCTTGATGTAGACGCGGTAGTCGCGGACGGTGAGGTCGGTTCCCTCGACGAGGGTGTAGCCCATGTAGCGGGCGAGGAACGCGTGCTCGAAGTAGTTGTCCGCCGCCGGTCCCGGGGTCAGGACGACGATGCGGGGGTTCTCGCGGTGCCCCGGCGCGCTCGCGGCGAGCGACATCCGGCGGGTCTCGAACGTGCCCGCGAGGCGCCGGACCTTCGAGGCCACGAGCACGTCCGGCAGCACCGCGTTGACGACGATGCGGTTCTCGAGGGCGAAGGCGAGTCCCGCCGGCGCCTCGGTGCGGTCTCCCAGCACCCACCAGCTCCCGTCCGGCGCCCGCACGAGATCGGCGGCATAGAGGGGCAGCCAGCGCCCCCCCGGCGGCTGCAGCCCGTCGCACTCCCGCCGGAAGGCGGGGCTCGCGTGCAGCCAGTCCGCCGGCAGCGCGCCGTCGTGTATCAACCGGCGCGGCCCGTAGAGGTCGCCGAGCACGGCTTCGTAGAGCCGGGCGCGCTGGACGACGGCCCGTTCCAGGTGGGCCCACTCGGCCCCGTCGATGACGCAGGGGATCAGGTCGAGGGGCCACGGACGTTCCCGCGTCCCCCCCCGCCGGTGGACGTGGAACGTCATGCCGTTGTCGCGGATGAGCCGGCGGGCCTCCTGCGTCCGGCGGTTGAGCTCGTGACGGCCGGCCGCGCCGAGGGCGCTCGTCGTCGCCTCCCAGTGCGGCCTCAGCGCGCCCTCGGCGTCCACCATCTCGTCGTAGTGGCCGGCGAGGGGGGCGTAGGCGGGTGGCCGCGTCAAGGCTTCGCCTCCGGTGCCGGCTCCGCCGCCGGGGCGGCGCGGCGCGGGTCGAGCTCGCTCGCTACGGCGGGGTCCGTCTCCGGTGACGGCGCGGGCGGGGCGGCACGGCGCAGGTCGAGAGTGTGCGGTGCGGCGGGGTTCGCCTCGGGGGGACCCGGCTCGAGCGGTCCGGGGGTGTGGCCGAACGGGTGGAACCGCGTCGCCCGGCGGGTCTCCGCCTCGGCCGCGTTGACCGGGAACGTCTCGTAGCCGAGTCCGCCGGGGTGCGATACGTGATGCGTGCACCCGCCGACGGACCGGCCCGACCAGGTGTCGACGACGTCGAAGGTCAGCGGCGTGTGCACCCCGATGGTGGGATGGAGGCACGACGGGGGCTGCCACGCGCGGTAGCGCACGCCTGCCACGAGCTCGCCGTCGGTCCCGGTGGGGCGCAGCGGCAACCGCCGCCGGTTGCACGTCACCACGTGGCGCCCGTCGACCGCCCCCCGCACGAGCACCTGCAGCCGCTCGACCGACGAGTCGACGTAGCGGGCTGTCGCCCCCGCGTGGGGCTCCTCGCCCAGGACGTACCACGGCTCCCCGGCGGTGCGCAGCTCCAGCTCGACGCCGGCGCAGGCCACGCGGCCGATACGCGGGTAGCGGAACTCGAAGTGGGCGTCGAACCAGTCGACCTCGAACGGGAATCCCGCCTCGCGCAGGTCGCCGATGACCGCTTCGAAGTCGCGCCGCACGTAGTGGGGGAGCATGAACTCGTCGTGCAGCCGGGCGCCCCAGCGCACCACCGGCCGGCGGTAGGGCCGGGCCCAGCACCACGCGACGAGCCCGCGCAGCAGGAGCTGCTGGGTCAGGCTCATCCGGGGATGGGGCGGCATCTCGAACGCCCGCAGCTCCACCAGCCCCTGCCGCCCCGAGGCGGTCTCGGGGGCGTAGAGCTTGTCGATGCAGAACTCCGCGCGGTGGGTGTTGCCGGTGACGTCGACGAGCAGGTGGCGGAAGACGCGGTCCACCAGCCACGGCGGGCACTCGGGGCCGCTCCGGTCGATCTGCTCGAACGCGATCTCGAGCTCGGACAGGCTGTCCGGCCGCGTCTCGTCGACCCGCGGGGCCTGGCTCGTCGGTCCGATGAACAGCCCGGAGAACAGGTACGACAGCGACGGATGGTTGATCCAGTAGGCCACGAGGCTGCGCAGCAGGTCGGGCCGGCGCAGGAACGGCGAGTCGGCCGCCGTCGGCCCTCCCAGCACCACGTGGTTGCCGCCCCCGGTGCCGCTGTGGCGGCCGTCGAGCATGAACTTCTCGGTCCCCAGCCGGGTGTCGCGCGCCGCGTCGTAGAGCGTGGTGGTGATGGAGACCAGCTCCTCCCAGGTCCGGGCGGGGTGGGTGTTGACCTCGATGACTCCAGGATCGGGGGTCACCTTCAGCACCGAGATCCGCGGGTCGGTCGGCGGCGGGTACCCCTCGATGACCACCGGGGTCTCCAGCTCGGCCGCGGTGTCCTCGATGCGCGCCAACAGGTCCACGTAGTCGTCGGCGGCGGCGAGGGGCGGCAGGAACACGTGGAGCCGTCCCTCGCGCGGCTGCACGACGAGGGCGGTGCGGACCACCCCGTCGGCCGATTCGCCGGTCGCCGGGGTCCGGTCGCGGGGGCTCCGCGCGGGCGTGGCGCGCCGGGGCTCGCGACGCGGCAGGATTTGCCGCGCCGGCAGCGGGCGGCGGGGCGCGAGCGGATCCTGCGCGACCACCGGCGCCGCGTGCCGCGGATCGACCCAGGCGAGCGAGTCCAGGGGCAGGCGCAGGCCGGCCGGCGAGTCGCCGGGCGTGAGGAAGAGGTGCCGGCCGCGCAGCAGCCAGAGGCCGCTCTGCCACATCGTGGCGGCGGTCGACGACGCGCGGGCCACCGGCAGCACCCAGGCGACGGGCCGGCCGAGGCCGCCCTCGAGCACGCGCCGGAGCCGCTCGCGGTCGTCCGCCCGTTTCAGCCGCGGGTCGCCCGGGAGCAGGTTGACGGGGAGCTGCCGCTCGCGGTGGAGATAGGGGAGGGGGTCTTCGTAGGCCGGCAGGACGTAGCCGGGACTGACCGCCAGCCGGTCGGCCAGCTCCCGGATCAGCGCCTCCGCCTGCGCCGGGCCGTGGCCGTGGCCGTCCGACGGGTCGGCGACGAGCGTGCGGTTCCGCCACAGCGGCTGCCCGTCCGTGCGCCAGTAGCAGCCGAGGGCCCAGCGCGGCAGCGGCTCGCCGGGGTACTGCTTGCCCTGGCCGTCGTGCAGCAGCCCGCCGGGGCCGAACGCCCCCTGCAGGCGCCGCACGAGCTGGCCGGACAGGCGCCGCTTGGCCGGGCCGAGCGCTTCGTAGTTCCACTCGGCGCCCTCCATGTCGTCGACCGACACGAAGGTCGGCTCTCCGCCCATCGTCAGCCGAACGTCGTTCTCGGCCAGGGTCCGGTCGATCGAGCGCCCCAGCGCGTCGACGGCCGACCAGGCCGCGTCCGAGTAGGGGCGGGTGACCCGCGGGGCCTCGCTCAGCCGGGTCACGGTCATCGCGTGGGCGAACTCGACCTCCGCCTCGGACACGCTGCCGCTGATGGGCGCGGCCGCGGCCGGCTCTGCCGTCGCCGCCACGGGCAGGTGCCCCTCGGCCGCGAACATGCCCGAGGTCGGGTCGAGCCCCACCCAGCCCGCGCCGGGCAGGTACGTCTCGACCCAGGCGTGAAGGTCGGTGAAGTCGCGGGGCGGGCCGGCCGGTCCCTCGAGCGGCGTGACGTCGGGGACGAGCTGAATCAGGTAGCCGGAGACGAAGCGCGCGGCGAGCCCGAGGTGGCGCAGGACCTGGACGAGGAGCCAGGCGCTGTCGCGGCACGAGCCGCTACCCCGCGCCAGGGTCTCGTCGCAGGTCTGGATGCCCGGTTCCATCCGGATCACGTAGTCGATGCGCTGCTCGAGCTGCTGGTTCAACGCAACGAGGAAATCCACCGTGCGGCGCGGCCGGGTGTCGACGGCGGCCAAGTACTTCTGCAGCTCGGGCCCCGGCGGCTCCGTCTCGAGATAGGGCCGCAGGTCTCTGGCCAGCCACGGCTCGTACTCGAACGGGAAGCTCTCGGCCGAGGCCTCGAGGAAGAAGTCGAAGGGGTTGACCACCGTCAGCTCGGCGACCAGGTCCACCTCGATGCGGAGCCGGCGCGCCGGCGTCTGGAAGACGGCGCGGGCCAGGTGGTTGCCGTGGGGGTCCTGCTGCCAGTTGAGGAAGTGGTCGGGCGGGTCGATGCGCAGCGAGTAGCTCCGGACGGGAGTGCGACAGTGCGGCGCCGGCCGCAGCCGGACGACGTGCGGCGACAGGATCACGCGCCGGTCGTACTCGTAGCTCGTCCGGTGGTTGATGGCGACCTGAATGCCCATGGAACCGACGATGCCGGTGCGCGCCGACCGCCGCGGGTCGTCTCAAGAAGCCTGGGGGCTCGCGGCGAAGTGCCCGGCCGTATTCGACCGGCGCGGTGGTTCGCCGGACCGTGCCGGGAGCCCGTGCGAGAACGAGCTCCCGGCCCGTCCGGGGGTGGATTCCGAGGCTCGGGTCACTCGAGCTCGGCGTAGATCTTCTCGGCGTTGTCCTGCGCGCTGGTCAGGGTGCCCCGGCTCATCGCGTAGTTCGCGTAGCGCTCGGGCAGGTCGAGCGAGGCCGCGGTCTCTGCCGCCGACTTGCCCTCCGCCTTGCCGGCCTCGACGGCCGCGAGGAAATCGCGGTTGAACTCGCCGAACTCGCGGAAGTCGGCCCACGTCATCACCGGGCTGTGCCCGGGGATCACGGTGTCGACGCCCGGGATGCCGTCGGCCGCGGCGAGCACCGTCCTGCCGTAGTTGATACCGCTGCCGCCGTTGTTGACGTCGATGTAGGGCGTGCCCTTCCACGCGAAGAGGTCGCCGGTGTGGGCGACGCCGAGCCCGGTGAAGACCACGACGGAGTCGCCGCTCGTGTGGCCGGGGCCGAAGTGGTACAGGTCGATCTGGTTCTCTCCGTCGAGCAGGGTCAGCCGGTCCTCGTAAGTGGTGCCCGGCAGGTACTGCTGCCCGCTGGCGGTCTGGAACGGCGGCATGCGCTCCATGTTCGTCCGCGTGTTGACGTGGGCCACCACCTCGACCGGCTGCGCGAAGTCGATGTTGCTCCCCACGTGGTCGCCGTGGGTGTGGGTGTTGATGATCATCGTGACCGGCTCGTCGGTCACCGTCCGGACCTTGTCGAGGATGGCCTCGCCCCACCCCGGGTTCTTCGTGTCCACCAGGACGACGCCCTCGCCGGTGACCAGGGCCGCGGTGTTCCCGCCCCCGCCGGTGATCACGTACAGGTTGTCCTTGACGTGCTCGATCCCGGCGACGTTGCCCTGCGCCACGGGGCGGCTGACAGCCACCGCGAGTCCGATGGCGATCACCGCGGCCAGAAACGTGATGCGTCTCATCGAAGTGCCTCCGTTCATTCACGTTCCGCTAACGACGCCCACTATACAACGGTCCGCCCCGCCAGCCGGTGGTCGAGGACCATCTCCTCGGTCAGGGTCGTCCCGAAGCCCGGTTCGGCGGGGGCCACGACCTCGCCGTTCTCCACCGGCGGCGACATCGCGTCGAGGATCGCCGAGCCCGCGGGGAAGCTCTCGGCCATGGTGCAGCTCGGCGAGATGAGCGCGATGGGCAGCCCCCAGGAGCTGGCGCCCCGGTGGGGGATGAGCTCGAGCCCCGCCCCCTCGACGAGCCGCGAGATGCGCCGCCCCGCGGTGGTGCCGCCGCACCACGTGATGTCGGGTTGGAGGATCTCGGCCGAGCCGAGCCGCACCAGCACCTCGAAGCCGTGCTCGGTGTACTCGTGCTCGCCGCACGCGACGCGGGTCCACCCCGGGCCGCCGCCCCCGATCCGCCGGACCAGCTCGGCGTAGCCGAACACGTCGTCGGGCGACAGCATTTCCTCCATGAAGTAGAGCCCGGCCGGCCGCAGCCGCTCCGCCACCCCCACCGCCCAGTCCGCGGTGCCGTTACGTGAGACGCAGTCGGTCATCAGGTTGCCGTCGGGCCCCAGGACGTCGCGGGCCTCGAGCACCGCCTCGATGGCCCGGTCGAGCACGTCCGGCGGGGTCAGGGGGTTCACGGGCAGGCTGCGCTTGAAGTTCCGCACCCCCGCGGCGACCCCCGCCGCCACGTCTCCCCCGGTTTGGTAGAGGGGAATGCGGTCGCGGTCGGCCCCGCCGAGCAGCTCGTGCACCGGCTGCCCCGCGTGCCTGCCCGCGATGTCCCACAGCGCGTTGTCCACCGCGCTCAGGGCCATCGCGAACACCCCGCGCCGCCCGTAGAAGATGGCCGACTGGTACATCTGGTCCCAGAGCTGCTCGACGTTGAGGGGATCGGCGTCCATGAGCAGGTGCTTCAGGTGCCCGTCGATGATCTCGACGGCGGCGCTGCCCCCCGCCCCCATGCCGAAGCCGGTCACCCCCTGGTCGGTCTTGATGATCGCGATGATGGCCGACGGCAACTGCTCGAACGGCCCGCCCCAGCGCCAGCGCCGTGGGTCGTCGTCGCCCGAGAACGTCGGCGCGTCGAGCAGCCCGTCCGAGCGCTGGTTGATGTAGATGGGATAGGCGCCGACGGCGCGTATCCGCAGGGCCGGCCCCTGCGCGCGGGCCGCCCGGGCCGGGCGCCCTCCCAGGGCCGCGGCCGCCGCGGCGAACCCGCCGGCCGTCTGCAGGAAGCGTCGTCGACTCGGCAGCGTCAGGTCTCGTCTCATGTCATGTCTCCGCGATATGGGTGTGGCGCAGCGCGCGCCGAGCTGGGACGGTTCTCCCTTCAACCAGGGTCGGCCGGGCGCCAGGGCCCTCGCCGCTGGGCGCGCACTTTGTACCACGATTCAACCGTCGTTGCGTCCGTGGCTCCTCGACGGTTCCTGCACGCGCTCGCCGTCTTCGGGGCCGCCGCCTGCCCGGAGCAGTTCCCACAACCCTCGGGGGGTAACGACCCGCGGGGGCGTGGCCGCGCCGGCGTCCAGGAGATCACGGTCGCCGGTCACCAGCACGTCCGCGGACCCGGCCAGGGCCGTGGCGACGATCCACCGATCGTCAGAATCGGTGTCCGGCCACGGCGCCGGCTCGACGGGCGTCGCCACGTCCGCGTGCTCGCGAACGAAACCGACGACCTCGGCGATCCGCGCGTCCGGCATGCGGAGCTTCTCCCTGAGCGTCCGCTCGAGCTCCGTGAGAACGGCCTCGCCCGCGACCAGCCGGTGCTGGGCGAGCACGAGCAGCAGGATGTCGAGGCAGAACCCGCGCGTCGCGAAGGCAGCGACCAGGACGTTGGTGTCCAGCAGGATCCTCACGAGACTTCGCGGAAGACATCCTCGTCGGTCAACCAGCCGTGGGCCTCGGCGAACGGCGCGACGCGGCGCCGCAATTGTTCGAGGCGCGCGATCGCCAGTTGGCGCCGCACCGCTTCGCGCACGAACGCGCTCTTCCCCGTGCCGGTCCGCGCCGCCACGTCGCGCAGCTCGGCGTCCAGCCGGTCGTCGATACGAATGGTCAACGTCGCCATGTGCTACAAGGTACTACAGCTGCTGAACCCGCTTCCAGCCGCGAGGTGTGCTTCCCGGACTACACTCGCCGCGCGCGCTTCCAGCCTTCGTCGACCGGGGGGCCGCATTGGTCGCCTCGCCGGCCGCATGCGGGAGCGGGTCGGTCGGCACGTTATTCTGGTGGCGGTCATGAGCAGGGACCGGCTGACCGGCGACGAGCGGAGCGCGGCAATGTCCTCGAAGTACGTCTGGTGGCAGTCGGCGGCACGCACGCTGGAGGATCAGCGGCTCCTGCTCGCGCAGATGATGACGCTCGGCACCGTCGACGACGTCCGCTGGCTGCTGACGCGGGTGTCCGAGGCCGACCTGCGCCGCGTGCTGCTCGATCCCCCGGTAGGCGTGTTCAACGGTCGCTCCTGGAGCTTCTGGTGCCGCCGGCTCGGTCTCGATCCGGCCGCGGGTCCGCCTGGGCGGCGGCTGCCGCCGCGATTGCCACGATGACGTTCACGCCGATGCTCGACGTGCTTCCGGAAGCGCAGCGCGCGCTGTGGCCGGCGCTCGGCGACCTGCCCGATTCGCTCGTTCTCTACGGCGGCACGGCGCTCGCGCTGAGGCTGGGGCACCGGTCCTCGGTCGATTTCGATTTCTTCTCCTCGGAACCGCTGAATGTCGACGCGTTGTTCGAGCTGCCCTGTGTCGCCGACGCCGAGGTCCTGCAACGCGAGCCCAATACTCTGACCGTTTCGACGAAGCCATCCAGCCACTCGCGGCCTGTCAAGGTCTCGTTCTTCGGCGGCATCGACACCGGTCGGGTGGGAGAACCCCAGCGGACCGACGACGGCGTCGTCCTGGTCGCCTCCCTCCTGGACCTGTTCGGCACGAAGCTCAAGGTGCTCCTGCAGCGCGTCGCCGCGAGGGACTACCTCGACCTCGCGGCAATCCTGCGCTCCGGCGTACCCCTCGAAGACGGACTCGGCGCCGCCGCGACCCTGTACGGTCACCGCTTTCCACCGATGGAGGCGGTGAAGGCCCTGGCGTACTTCGACGAGGGCGACGTGGCAGAGGTCGACGCTGCGACTCGCCGTTACCTGCTGGAACAGGCCGGTCGCTGGGATCTCACGGTATCCACGATTGCCCGCGCCGCGGGCACCCTCGCGTGAGGGGTGTTTCCCGGAGAGTGTCGGGTCGGCCCTGCGGGCGGCCGTCGATCCGGCGCTTCCGCGCCGTGGGTCCCGCCGCTTGATCCGTTCCGGCTCCGGTTGCAGCATGTACACATGAAGCGCACGAACCCGCCGTGAGGGCGTTTCGGGATGGGTTCGCCTCGACGAGAGTCAGGGCCCCCGGTTGACGGCGAGGTCATTGAGTCAACTAGAATTCGACTCATGATTCGACTCAACATGCACGAGGCCAAGACCCACCTCTCGCGCTACGTCGCTCGGCTTCGGGAGGGCGAGACGATCCTGCTCTGCCGACGCAACGAGCCGATCGCGGAGATCCGGGCCCTGCCCCGGGCGCGCCGCGAGCCGCGGCCGATCGGGTTGGCCCGCGGCCGTTTCACGGTCCCGGACTCGTTCTTCGAGCCGCTGCCCGACGATGTCATCGAGTCGTTCGAGGGCGGGGGGGATCCGCCCGGGAAATGAAGCTGCTCCTCGACACCTGCGCCTTCCTCTGGTGGACCGAAGACTCTCCCCGGCTCCCGGAGCGGATACGGTCCATGGCATCCGACCCGACGCACGAGGTCTACGTGAGCACCGCCTCGATCTGGGAGGTCTCGGTCAAGCACGACCTCGGCCGACTGCCCCTGCCGGAACCGCCCGAGCGGTTTCTGCCCGAGCAGAGGGAGCGCCACGGTTTCCTGAGCTTGCCCATCGACGAAGCGAGCGTGCTTCAGTTGCACCGGTTGCCCCGGCTCCACAAGGACCCGTTTGACCGGTTACTGGTGTGCCAGGCGATAGAGCACGGCATGACCCTGCTCACGTCCGACCGCCTGATCGCGCAGTACCCCGTGCGGACATCCTGGTAGCGGACGCGCTGGTAGCGGACGCGGTATCCGCCGGTGTCGGCGGAGGGCACGGCGTGGTCGCGGGGACGAGACCCGGAAACACGAGAGGGCTGGCCTCGGCTGGTTAACAGTTAAGGACAGTGATCGATATAAGGTTGCCAGCTTCATCGAGGGGCGAGTTGGTAATTCCAGTCCCCATGAAACCCGTCGCGTACCAAGCTCATCGCCTTCATCTCCGCCTCCGTCACCTTGACGCCGGTCGGATAGCGATTCGGATCCAGCGCGGCGTGAACTCGCAGACCGGCCGCCGTCCTCGTGCTGCCGATGCGGTCGACAATGGTCTCGTAGGTCGTCAGCGGTGTCCCGCGCCAGTTCGCGGTGATGTGACAGAAAAGTCGGTGCTCGATCTTGTTCCACTTGCTCGTGCCGGGCGGGAAGTGACTCACGTGAATGGTCAGGCCCGTTTCATCGGCCAATTGCTGGAGCTCATGCTTCCAGGCGCGGGAACGATACCCGTTGCTCCCACCCGCATCGGCCGTGATGTACAGAGTTCGAGCGTCGGGGTAGGCGGCCTGACCCATCCGACGCCACCACAGCCGAATCGACGCCACCGCAAAGGCGGGGGTGTCGTGGTCGCGCCCCACACTCACCCACGCTTCATTGCGCGCCATGTCGTAGATGCCGTAAGGAATCGCCTTGCCCTCGGCGTCGGTCGGGAAATCGTGCACGCGCACCGACGGCGGGGTGCCCTTCGGCTGCCATTCCCGGCCCGCGTTCTTGAAGTTCCCGACCAGTTCCTTCTTCTTCGTGTCAACCGAGACTACCGGCTGTCCCGCGGTCAGAAACTGGTCCGCCGTCGCGTTGATGTGCTCGAACTGCGCGTTCCTGTCGGGGTGAACCGTGCCTTCCTGCCGTTTGCGCACCGATTGCAGCCGGTAGCCCGAGCGGCGAAGAAGCCGACCTACCGTGGTCGAACTGACGCGCCAGCCTTGCTCCGTCAGCGCTGCCGCGAGCTTCGCGCGGCTCTTGCACGTCCAGCGCAGCGGCGATGTTGGGTCCCCGCGCGTCACCGGGTCCACGAGCGCCTCGAGCGCGGCAAGGATGCCGGGTTGCTCCTCCTGAATCCGGGGCCGCCCCGCCCCCGCCGCCCGAAGGCGGTCCGTCGGCGTCTGGTCGCCCGCAATCTCCCGGCGTCCCTTGCGGATTGTCTCGCGCGCCAGACCGGTGGCCGAAGACACCAGCGCGTTGCCGCCATAGCCGATGGCCACGGACTCCGCCGCTGCCCACCGCCGGCGAGTGCGCTCGTCCAGCATGGGTGCGACGGCGAGGTATTTCGCAACGATGGTGGCTTCCAGCTCCACGTTCCGCTTCACGCCGCGAGTATGACAGAAAAGCTATTAGATAGCAATTTAATTTTGGTCAGTGTCCTAACGGAACACTCCGTTGGTCAGTCAACGCGTCGCAGCCGCGAACAAGCACAACGTGATTGCCGCGAAGATAGCCAGGCGCTTCCGTAGCGACGTTCGGAGTAGCCACGGAAGCACCGCGGCAAGGCCAAGGCCCGACATCAACACGATGTCTAGCCGCAGCAGCGGGTACGACACCTCTCCCATCACATAGGCCCTCGGCTTCTTCCGCTGGTCCCGCAGCGGTCCTTCCGCTCGAAATGCAGCCCACTCGGCGGCGTATCGGTGGCGCGGCGGCGACTGAGGCTTGTTGCTCTGACCGAGATTCGCACGAAGGCGACCGCTCGGCCGGTTGCGCTCAGCGCACCAACGGGTGGGTTCCGGAGGCACGCCGGACGGCTGCGACGCCACTCCACCTACTCGCTCGCCGGTATCGCCTCCATCAGCAACGCCAGGGCGTTGCGCAGGGCCCGACCGCCGTCGCCGGCCCCGGCATAGTGGCCCTGGCGTACGACGACGAGGTCGTGCGAGGGGACGATGAGGGTGGTCTGCCCGCCCGCGCCGGACATGTAGTAGGCGTCGCGCGGCACGGGGAACGTGCCGGTGGTGTTGATCCAGAAGAAGCCGCCGTAGATGGGCCGGCCGTCCGCCTCCCACGCGGGGGCGATGGTGCTCACGAACTCGGCGTAGCCCTCGGGCAGGATGCGCTCGCCGTTCCAGACGCCGTCCTGCAGGTAGAGGTTGCCGAGGCGGGCCCAGTCGCGGGCGGGGGCGAGCTCGTAGCCCTGGAGGAGGTAGTTGCCGTGGGGGTCGGTCTCGAGCACCATGCCGCGGATGCCGATCCTGTCGAACAGCTCGCGCTGCGGGAACGAGAGGTACTCGTCGCCTCGGCCCTCGACCCCGAGGCGGACGAGGTAGTTGGTCAGCACCGGGTCCGAGTTGCGGTAGCGGCCGATGGTGTTCGGGGGCCACTGCGGCGGGCGGGTCGCCGCCCACTCGAACGAGTTGACGGTGCCGGTGTAGACGTAGAGGTGGTCGGGGTAGCCGAAGGCGGGGTCGAGGTCGGGGTCGGCGACGCCGCGGAAGCGCACGCCGCTCGACATGCGCAGGATGTCGGCGATGCGGATGGCCTGGCGGGGGTCGCCCTCGGTCTGCCACTCGGGCACCGGCGCCGGCTGCCACAGGTCGTAGACGCCCTGCTGTATCAGGACCCCCATCAGGGTGGCGGTCAGGCTCTTGCCCATCGACCAGCTCTCGAGCGGGGTGTGCAGGTCGATGCCGGGGCCGTAGCGCTCGCCGATGATGCGCCCGCGGTGCGTCACCACGAACGCGGCGGTCATGCCCTCGGGCGGATCGAACGCGGCGTTCACCGCCTCGGCCACCTTCTCGGCGTCGACGCCCTCGGCGAGGGGCGCGACGGGCACCGCGTCGCCCATCGGCCACATCTGCGTCCAGGGGTCGGGCAGGATGCTGGGGATGTCGACCGGGTCGAAGAAGACGTCCTCGGCGTCGATGGGCAGCGCCACGCAGCCGTGGTCGCCGTTGAACTTCGCGGTTCGCACCACGCCGTCGGGCAGGGTCAGGCGCACCCGGCGCTCGTCCTGGTCGACCTCGATGGCGGTGACGTGGGAACGGTGCTGGTGGGGGCCGCTGAAGAAGCCGACGTTCTCGGCCGCGAACCCCGCGTCGAGGCCGGTCACGAAGACGGCCGAGCACAGGGTCTTGGCGAAGCCGGCGGTGTGGTGCCACAGCGGGTCGCCGGGCGGGGCCTCGTACTCGGTGTCGAGCTCCGCCGCCGCCGCGCGGGCGAGCATCGCTTCGCGTCCGTCCTGGGCCGCGCTGTCGGCGGCCGGTCCCGCGGCGATCAGGAATGCGGCGGCCAGCCAGGCCAACCATCCCCGTGAACGATGTCGTCGTGTCATTGCAGCCTCCCTCCGTCGTGCGCGTGAACGGACACTACCACGACCGGGCGGCAGGCGCACGTACCGGGGACTCCGCGGCTGGATGCCGGCCTGCACCGAGGTCGTCGAGGGCGACGGCGGGCGGCACCTGATAGGATGCGGCGTTCCACCGTCGTCCGGCGCACGCGGTCTCGCGGGCGGCCGGCGATCGGCATCATCACCGGCTGCCGCTCCGTGCTGTTCACCGACTCGGTCTTTCTGCTCCGCTTCCTCCCGTCGCTGCTGGCGCTCTTCTTCCTCGCGTTGGCCGTCACGCCGCGGCGCTGGAAGGAGAAGGGCAGGCGCTTCGTCCTCGCCAACCCCGTCCTGGTGGCCGGGAGCCTGGCGTTCATCTACTGCGGGGCCGGGCCGTTCGCGCGGTGGCTCGCGGGCCTGGCGCTCGTTGCCTGGCTGACGGGACTGGCGATAGCGTGGTCACGGCGGGCCGGAGAGACATCGGGACGGTTCCGTCTGCTCCCCGAGGCCCTGCTCACGATCGCTGTGACCGGCGGCGCGGTGCTGTTCGGGATCTTCAAGTACGCGATGCGGCTGCCGCCGGCTCTTGAGGATCCGGCGTTCGCGGTCCCCCAGTTGCTGGTCCCGCTGGGGTTGTCGTTCGTCGTCTGCCACGCCGTCTCCTACGTGGTCGACGTGCACCGCGGCGAGGCGCCGGCTCAGGCCAATCCCGTCACCGCCGCGTCCTACCTGCTCTGCTTCCCCTTGCTGTGCGCGGGGCCGCTGGCCCGGTACCGCGACCTCGCCGCGCAGCTCGTCGAGCGTCGGGCCACGATGGCCGCGTTCGCTTACGGGGTACGGCGGTGGTTGGTGGGGTTCTGGAAGGTGGCGTTCCTGGCCTCCGCCCTGGCCGGTCCGGCGGACGCCGCGTTCGCGCTCCCGTCCGGGGCGCTCGGCCCCCTGCAGGCGTGGCTCGGCGCGGCGTGCTTCGGGCTGCAGGTCTACTTCAGCCTGTCGGGCTACGCCGACATGGCCGTCGGGTTCGCGCGCATGTTCGGGTTCCGGCTCGCCGAGAACTTCCGCTGGCCGTACGGGGCCGACTCGGTGACCGAGTTCTGGCGCCGCTGGTTCGTCACCCTGTTCGACTGGTTCCGCGACTATCCCGGCCTGTCGCTCGACCCCGCCGCCGGCCGGCCGCTCGCCCGCGCCGGGCGCATCCTGCTGCTGTTCCTGGGCGTCGGCCTCTGGCACGGCCCCGGTTGGAACGTCCTGACCTGGGGGCTGCTGCACGGCGCGGTGGTGGGGCTGGAGCACGTCGGTCTGGGCGCCCGCCTCGCCCGCTGGCCGCGAGCCCTGCGGCACGGCTACGCGCTGCTGACCGTGCTGTGCTTGTGGGTCGTGTTCCGGGCGGAGACGCTGCCGAATGCCGGCGTCATGTTCGCCGCGATGTTCGGGCTGAGCGCGGCCGCCGGCGCCGCGCCGATGGCCCTGACCCGCGTCGAGTGGGCGGCGTTCGTCATCGGGGGGCTTTCGGTGGTCCCGCTCTGGTCCGGGTTCAGCCGCTGGCTCGTGACCGTCGACGCCCTGACCACGTCCATCCTGTTCCTGGCCTCGACCAGCGTCCTGTTCGTCTGGCGCCGCCTGGTGAGCACGGTCCTCTTCGTCGCGGGACGCCGCCGGCGGTAGCAGCCGCGAGCAGGATGTCGAGTGGACGACTCACTCGCGGCTGCGCAGTTCGGAGAGCACGTCGGCCAGGGGCGTGGTCCGGCCCTCCTTGCACTGGGCGATTGCCCGGAGGAGCATGGCTTCCGTTTCCGCATCGGCCTCGAACGTCCCGTCACTCTCGAGCGCCAGAACGGCCACCGATGCGCCCTCCGGCAGGTTGCCCACGAACTCGACTCGGCCGCCGACGACCCTTCCGGGGGCGAAGCGCATACCGACATGGTAGCAGCGCGGCACCGACGTGAGGGTGTTCCCCATGGCAGCCCCGGAGTTGCGGGCTCACCGTCATCCGGCCGCCTGGAGCGAGTTGCGGGCCGGCTCGGCTACGACCGGCCCTCGTACAGGCCGACCATCGTCCGCGCGAAGTCCGACAGGTCGCCCAGATGCTCCCGTACGACCGACGTGACGATGTCGAGATCGAGGTCCTGGTACTGGTGGACGACCACGTTGCGCAAGCCGACCATCGCCTTCATTTGCCCGGCCGTCGCCGCGGTGACGAGGCCCGCCCGTTCCAGCAGATCGAAGCTCTCCGCGCTGGTCCGGGGCCAGCCCAGCTTTCTCGCCGCGACCACGTGGTTGGCCATGTCGAGGGCCTGCTCACAGGCCCGTTGCAGGTTGAGGGCGATGATGTCCTGCCGGTCGTGGTCCCGCTCGAACGGCAGCGCCGAGGGTTGCTCCCAGGCGTGACGGACTCGCGCCAGACAGCGTTCGAGGCTCTGCTGCTTCGCGATCAGGACGTCGGTCATGGCGCGGGCGTCCCTGCGCTCCCGACGATGGCCGCCCGGATGCCCGCGCGCTCCGCGTTCAGCTTCTGGTACATCGACAGCACGAGCGACTCGAACCCCAGCCTCGCGGTGTCGTCGCCGCTGTGGGTCAGGCGTCCCGTGCGCAGAATCTCGGCCTGCAACGAGGTGTCGGCGCGTCGCAGGTTGACGAGGTCCGCGTGCTCCGCGCCCACCGCCCCCGCGATCGAGACGGCGAGCAGGTGCCACTGCCAGCGGTCCGCCCGCATCGCGGCGCCGTGCGGCAGGAGAACGGCGACGTCGACATCGCTGTCCGGGCGCTCGGCGTCGGTGCCGGAGGTACCGTACCGGTAGATGGCCTGGGCGTCGGGGTGGGCTTCGAGGACGAGGCGATTGATGCGGTCGTCGGCCGCGGCGGATCGATGCTCGCGGGTCATGGCGTCGATGTGTCGCGGGGTCACCTTGTCAGGAGCTCGGGGTCGCGGCACGTGGGCCGGACCGCCCGGTAGTCTTCGACCACGATCACGTCCTCGGCGGTCGGGCGGCGCGAATCCCTCTGCCTGACCGACACTCGAGGGTTGAACGGGCTCCTCCCCGGGCCGAGCGGCCTCCCCACGCCGGGGAAGTTGCCGCCGCCCGGCGGCGGCAGGCGGGGAGGCGCCGCTTGCATCGCCCGATCGAATGCGGGGGCCTTCACCGCAAGCTCCCAAGATTCCCATTCTGACATACGTCGCGGGTCTGCCGGCGGCCCGGGAGATGGAGGATAATCGGGCTCCGGGCGCCGCGTGTCCGGTTCGGCCCGGCGGCGACGCTTCGGCGTCGAGCGGGCGGGCGGTTCAGCGTCGATGAACGCACTCGATTGCAGGAGCAACGTCATGCGACTTCCGCTCACCTTGTCGAGTCTCGCGCTCTGCCTCGCTCTCGCGGCCGCCCCCACGGCCGGCCAGGGCGGGGCGGACGACACGCTGGATATCTACGTCGTCGACGTCGAGGGAGGCGAGGCGACGCTCTTCGTCGCCCCGTCGGGCGAGTCGATGCTCTTCGACACGGGGTGGCCGGGCTTCGACGGGCGCGACGCCGACCGCATCGCCGCCGCGGCGGCCGATGGGGGCGCGGCCGCCATCGACCACCTGATCGTCACCCACTTCCACGGCGACCACATGGGCGGCGCCCACCAGCTCGTGGAGCGGCTGCCGGTCGGGAGCTTCATCGACCACGGGACCACCGTCGACGAGGGCGAGCGCCAGCTGGACGCCTTCGCCCGGTACGTGGACCTGCGGGAGACCGCCCGGCACGTCGTGGCCGCGCCGGGCGACCGGGTGCCGATCGACGGGCTTGACGTCCGCATCCTCGCCTCGGGCGGCGCCGTGCTCGACGCGCCGCTGCCGGGGGCGGGGGGCGCCAACCCGTTCTGCGAGGGCTTCACGTTCCACGGCGAGGACATCACGAGCCGTTACGGCGACGCCGAGGACGACCAGTCGATCAGCACCTTCGTCGGCTTCGGCCGGTTCCGCACCGTCATCATGGGCGACCTGAACTGGAACCGCGAGCACGACCTGATGTGCCCGGACGACCGGATCGGCGTCGTCGATCTCTACCTCGTGTCGCACCACGGCTCGGAGACTTCCGGCTCGGAGGCGCTGACCCACGCCATCGCGCCGCGGGCCGCGGTGATGAACAACGGCCCCCGCAAGGGGGGCGCCGCCCAGACGTTCGAGATCCTGCGGGCGGCGCCGGCGCCGCCGGACATCTGGCAGAACCACTACTCCGGGATTGTCCCGTTCGTTGTTGAACTTCGCGGGTAGCGGACTCCGTGTTTCCGCGCCGAGGTCGTCTATTTTACGCCACGTCAGCAACCGCGCCGTCGGGCGGGGCCAGCGTGTCCAGGGCCGCGACCAGGTAGCGCAGGTCGCGGTAGCCCCGCACCCGCCGGAAGCGCGGTTCCGCCTCCACCAGCGCGCTCGCCACCCAGCGCTGGATCATCCCGCCGCCGCGCCACCGCTTGACCCGCCGCGTGTAGCCCTCGACGCTGCTCATCAGGTTCTCGATGATGTTCGTCGTGCGCAGCGTACGTTCGAGCGTCCCCGTCAGACCGAGCCGCTTCACCGTCACCGTCTCCTCGAGGCCCTCCCGGATGGACGCCGCCGCACCGGGGTGGTCGCGCTCCAGGGACCCCGCCAGCCGCTTCAGGACTCGCGTCGCGCGGTCCGCCGAATCGAGGCCCCAGGCATCCCGCAACGCCTTGCCGACCGACGCGTGAAGCCGTTCGGGCAGATGACCGATCACGTTGCGCAATTTGTGTACTTGGCACCGCTGCACCACACCGTGCGAACCGAAGACATCGCTGATGGCCCGCCGCAGCCCCGGCGCGCCGTCGATGACAAACAGCAACGACCGGTCCGTCGGCAGGCCGCGCGTCACCAGGTCGCTCAGCAGGCCGCTGGCGACGGCCGCCGTCTCGGTGGCTCCTTCCCGCAGACCCAACACGTGCTTGCAGCCCTGCGTGTCGATCCCCAACGCGACCACCATGCAGTGCTCGCGGAAGACCTTGCCGTCGATGCAGACCACCCGGAGGTCCAGCTCGCCCAACGGCCGGCTCAGAAACGACTGCAGGCGCTTGGCCGACAGCGACACGAACCGCCGGGACACCGCGCTGCTCGACGCCCCCCGCTCCGTCACCTCCGCCGGCACCGGGTCCAACGTGCCCGCATACCGCCGAGTCGACACCCCGGCCGCGACCGCCGCCAGCGTGTGCTCGTCCAGGGGGTCGGTGGCCGCCGCCCATTGGAAGCTCGGCAGCGCCACCTCGCCGTCGGCACTCCGAACGCGCAGCCGCGGCACGCCAACTTGGCGCCCGCCAAGCGTCACCTGACTGGCCACGCTCCCGCCCCGCCACGCCGGCCGCTCCACCTGATGGCGCCCCTTCGGGCCGCAGAGGTCGTCTCGGTCCCCCTCCATCATTGCCTGCAGAACCTGTAGGCCGGCTGTGATGCACAAGCCATGGAACGCTTCCCGCACACCGTTCAGCACGCTGAGCACCGGCAGCGGCACCTGAATCGAGGCTGTTCGCGAGTCGGGGGGTTGGCTGGAACGCTTCCGCCTGTCATGCTTCGCCATGGGTGGCTCTCCTCCTGTTGATTGCACCCCTGTCCTATCACGGACAGGGGCGAGGAGTCGCCACCCGCTTCACATCAGATCAACAGCCTCCGGGACATTCCCACTACTCCATCCCCGCCGGCGACCTCAACGCGCCCGAGGCGTTCATCGCCAACCTGGACGAGGGCGTGGAGATGTCCAACGGCCGGACCGTCCACATGGGGGATGCTAACTGGATCCGGATCTCGGCGCGGCGGGACGGATCGTTCACGGTGACCAACAGCCGCAACGGGTTCAGCCGGGACTATCCGGCGCCGCGGTAGCCGCGCGCTCCGCCGCTCGCCTACCCGCGCCCCGCGCGCTCGAGCCGCTTCTGCAGCCGGGCCAGCGTGTCCCGCGTGCGGGACAGCTCCGCCATCAGCTCCTTGTGCGTCGGGGGCGCCGCGAGGTCGCGCAGCCGGTCCTGCTTCGCCTCGTCGAGGCTGTTGATCACCACCGCGATGAACAGGTTGATGACCACGAACGTGCCGACCACGACGAAGCTCACGAAGTACGCCCACGCCCACCAGTGGTGCTCCAGCGCGGCGTACATGATGTCGGTCCAGTCCTCCAGGGTGACGATGCGGAAGAGCGACAGGAGCGAGATGCCGAGGGTGCGCCAGTGGGTCGGGTCGACGTCGCGGAACAGGTGGTAGCCGGCCACGCCGTAGACGTAGAAGACGATCGACATCAGCGCGAGCACGTTGAACATGCCGGGCACCGAGCGGATCAGGGTGGCGACGATGAGCCGCAGCTCGGGCAGCGCCGACACGAGCCGCAGCACGCGGAAGAGGCGGGCGAGCCGGGCGAGGGTCGCCAGCTCGCCGGTGGCCGGCAGCAGGCTGATGGCGATGACCGTGAAGTCGAAGAGGTTCCAGCCGTCCGCGAAGTAGTCCCGGAGCCGCGGCCATACCGCCGCCATCTTGATCAGGGCCTCGACGACGAAGATGGCGAGGAACGCCTGGCTGGCCAGCGCGAACGCCCCGCCGAAGCGCGCGGCGAGGGCGACCGACGTGTCGAGGCCGATGACGACGGCGTTGGCGACGATGACGGCGGTGACGCCATGCCGGAACCACGCGGCGCCGACCACGCCGCGCGCCCGGGCGGCGAGCGGGCCATCCGGGCGGGATGGCGAACCGGCTGGGCTCATCGAGCGGGTGTCTCCGGGATGGGGTGCGTTCGCGACATCGGTGCCTGATCCTATAGCTCCATGTCTTCTGGGACTACTTGGGGCCCTGTTTTGGAGAAGTTGCCGGAGACCCTCGTGATGTCGGCTACTGATAGCGGAACGTCCGCGCCGCCGCGGCGGCGCAGGCGAGGGCGGCGGCGGCCAGGGCGGCCGCGTGGGGCAGGGCGGCGGCGGGGCCGTAGCCGAAGCTCACCAGCTTGTGCAGCGCGTCCATGGTCCACCCGGTGGGCAGGAAGCCGGCGAGCGACTGCATCCACGCCGGGGTGATCTCGATCGGCCACCAGCAGCCGCCGAGGGCGGCCAGCGCCATCGTGCCCAGCACGCCGATGCCCGCCATCTGACCTTCGCTGCGGGCGAGGTTGCCCAGGAGGAGGGCGAGCGAGGCGTTGAGCCCGGCCCACGCGAGGAGGACGAGGCCCACCATGCCCACCGCGGCGCCCCAGTCCATCCCGAACAGGACGCGGCCGACGAGCATGGCGAAGCCGATCTGCACCACGCCCAGGGCCATGCGCGCCGCCCACTTGCCGGCCACCACGGAGGCGGGCCGGACCGGGGTCGACGCGAGCCGGCGCAGCAGGCCCTGCTTCCGCTCGATGACGAGGGTGATGCCGCCGGTGGTCATCAGCACGAGCATCGTGAACATGACCATGGTGCCGGGGACGGCCTGCGCGTAGCCGGTCGGCGGGTCCTCCCGCCGGCCCGCGGAGCTGACCTCGAGGGTGACCGTGCGCGGCGCCGCCTCGAGGGCCGCGAACGTCTCCGGCGATGCGCCGCCGTCGAGGACCGACGCGGCCGCGAGGTCGGCCAGCACCGTGTAGACGGCTCGTCCCACGCGAAGCTGGTCGTACTGGCGGTTGAGGTCGTCGCCGCGGCGGTCGAAGGTCAGCACCGCCTGGTTCCCGTCGAGGACCGAGGCGGTCAGATCGTCGTGGCCGGCCGCCGGCCCGGGCAGCGTCAGCCGCCGCGCGTACCCTTCCGCCTCTTCCTCCGACGCCGGCGTCGCCACCGCGAAGTTCTGCTCCGCGAGCCGGCGGGTCAGCTCGGCCACGAGGAAGCCGCCGTTCTCCGTCCCGCGGAGCGCGATCGGGTCGGGCCGGTCGGGGTCGGAGGTGCCGAATCCGCCGGTGACCGTGCCCAGGAAGTAGAAGAAGAGCACCGGCATCGCGAAGGTCCACAGCAGTGTCTCGCGCGCCAGCAGCATGCGGCGCAGGTCGTGCCGTGCGATGAGCCAGGCGTCCCCCCACATGATCAGTTCACCATCCGTCTGACGGCGCGATGCCGACCCGAGCCTCCGGGACGAACCCGGGCGTCCCCCCGCATCGTCAGCTCACCAGGAAGCCGCCGCGCAGCCGCCGCACCGAGAGCGCGAACGCGGCCGCGGCGGGAAGGCCGATGGCGAGGGCCGCCGCGAGCAGGCCGGCGGCGTCGGGCCGCCCCGCGACGATCTCCTTGAGTCTTACCACGGCGAGGCCGTTCGGCGTCCACCGGCCGATGGCCGCCATCCACTCGGGCATCGCCTCGAAGGGGAAGAACGAGCCACCCAGCATCATGATGGGGAACAGCACCAGGTTCGAGAGCATGCCGCCGGCCTGCTGCCCCGAGGCGAGAAGCTGCAGCAGCACGAAGTAGCTGAGCATCACCGCGCCCGCGAACGCGATCCAGAGGACGGCGAGGGGGGCGTAGAGCGGCGGCAGGTCGAGGAGGGCCATGCCCAGCGCCACCCCGACCGCCGCGACGAGGCCGACGAGCGACCCCCCCGCGAGCAGCTTGCCGGCGAGGAACGCGGCCATCGGCGGCGGCGCGGACGCGGCGCGGCGCAGGGTGCCGAGCCGCTTCTCGTCCCAGACATCGCCGCTCATCCCCTGCGCGGTGAACAGGATCGACATGAAGATCATGCCGGGCAGGAGGATCATGCCGATGGCGGCGACGCCCTGCGGCGCGTCCGACTCGCCGGCGTCGGGGGGGGCGACGACCTCGACGGTGAGCACCGGCGGCGACAGCGTGTTGCCGAGCTCCCGCAGGCGCGTGTTGATGGCGGTGCTCAGCTCGGCGACGGCGTCGTTCGAGAAGAAGTCTTCCCCATCGGGCGGGCCGTCGAGGATGCGGCGGGCGGGCCCGCCGAGGAGGCGCTCGCCGTAGAAGGCGAGCTCGACCGCGATCTCGAGCGCCTCCTCGATCAGGCCGGGCAGGATGCGCTGGGCCGGGTTGGTGACGAGCCGGATCTGGGCCGTCCCCTCCCCGAGCACCGCTTCCTGCAGGCCGGGCGGCAGGATGACGAGGGCGCTGGCGTCGCCGGCGTCCATGAGGCGGCGGCCCTCGTCCACGTCCACCGGCGTGACGTCGAAGAGCTCGGCGGCGGGTCCCTGGACCGCACCGCCGACCAGGCCGCTCAGGAACGACTCGTCCTCGTCGGCCACCAGCAGGCGCCCCCGCGGGGAGCTCCCTCCGTCGCCGCTGACGAGGACGATGAGACCGCCGATGGCCAGCGGCAGCCCCATCCAGGTGAGCAGGCCCACGGGGTCCGCGAGCTGCCGGCGCAGATCCTTGAGCGCGGTGGTGACGACGAAGCGCCCCGTCACTCGCGCAGCTCCCGCCCCGTGAGGGTGATGAACAGGTTCTCGAGGCTCGGCTGGCTGAGGGTGATCTCGGCGACCTCTCCGCCCGCGCCGGCGACCGCCTCGAGGATGGCGGGCAGCCGCCGCGAAGCCGAGCCCGCCGCGATGAGGAGGACGCCGTCGTCGGCACTCACCACCCCGGCGTCGCCGAGGGCCTCGACCGCGACCCGCGCCCGATCCGGAGCGAACGCGCCGGTCAGCCGCAGCAGGTCCCGCTCGCCGACCATCGCCCGGAGCTCGGCCAGCGTCCCGGCCGCGAGGATGCGGCCGTGGTCCACGATCGCGAGCCGGTCGCACAGCTCCTGCGCCTCTTCCATGTAGTGCGTGGTGTAGAGGACGCAGGCGCCCGCCGCCACCTGCTCGCGCACGAGGTCGAGCAGCCGCACGCGGCTCTGCGGGTCGACCCCCGCGGTGGGCTCGTCGAGCAGTAGGACGCGCGGCCGGTGGACGATGCCGCAGCCGAAGTTCAGACGGCGCTTCATGCCCCCGCTGTACCGCTTGACCGGCTCGCGCGCGCGGTCGAGCAGCCCGGTCAGCTCCAGCACCTCGCCGACCCGCCGCTTCAGCTCCGGCCCCCGCAGGCCGTAGGCGGCGCCCCAGTAGCCGAGGTTGTCGGCCGCGCTCAGGTCCTCGTAGAGGGCCAGCTCCTGCGGCACCACGCCGATGCACGACCGCGCCGCGCGCCCGTCGAGCACCACGTCGTGCCCGAGCACGTGGATGCGGCCCGACGACGGGGCCAGCAGGCCCGAGATGCAGCCGATGGTCGTCGACTTGCCCGCCCCGTTGGGACCCAGCAGCCCGAAGATGCCGCCCTCGCTCGCGACGAAGCTGACCCCGTCCACCGCGACGAGGTCGCCGTAGCTCTTGCGCAGCGCGTCTACCGTGATCAACGTTCCTCCTGCCCTGTCCCTACGTTGAACCCGGGGTTCGGGTTCATGGCCGGTTCACCGCGGATGCGGCCGATCCGATCCCATGATGGCGGTGTGTAGCACCCCGGGGTTGGCGTCATGACCGGTTTCCCGGGCCGGTGCGCGGGTGGCGGAGCGCCGCCCGGTTGGCCGCAAGACCCGGACACGCGGGCTCATGGCCGGTCCCCGGGCCAGTGCGCCGGGTGGTGGTTCGCCGCCCGGTTGGCGGCAGGACCCGGCACTCGGGTTCATGGCCGTCGTCGACCGCGGGATCGGCCCGAATGACGGTTAGTTCGGCCGCGTTGTCGCGGCATGACCGCCGTGCTACGCTGGCGGTATGGGAAGCGGGAAGCCGCCCGAGGCAGTCTGGAGGCCCATTGAGGACCTGCCGGCCGACGCCGCTTCGTGGGGATCGTCGCACTACCGGGAGCGCGTCCGGCGCTGGCAGGAGGCTCGCGCCCGGCTCCTGGACCCAGCCGTCGACCGGACCCTGCTCGACATCTGGCTCCGCGAGCGGGCTCGCGCGTTCGCCATCGAGACCGGACAGATAGAGGGGCTCTATACGCTGCGGCGCGGGGTGACCGAGCAACTGATCGCGGAGGGCTTCGGGGGGGTGCGCGCCGCCCACGCCATCGAGCCGGGTCTCTCGGACCGGACCTTGAAGGGCCTGCTCGAGGACCAGCACGCGGCAATCGAGCTGGTGTTCGAGGCCGCCGCCGGCCGCCGCCCGCTGTCCCACCACACCATGAAGAGCTGGCACCAGCTCCTGACCCGCCACCAGGAGCACGCGGTGGGCATTCGCGACGGCAGGCGCGTGGCGATCCCCCTGCTTCGCGGCGAGTACAAGATCCGGCCGAACAACCCGCGGCGGCCCGACGGCGTCGTCCACGAGTACTGCCCCCCCGAGCAGACCCGCAGCGAGATGGATCGGCTGCTCGAGATGCACCACGGTCACGTGGACCGCGGCCTGCCTGCGGAGGTGGAGGCGGCTTGGCTGCACCATCGCTTCGTCCGCATCCATCCCTTCCAGGACGGCAACGGCCGCATGGCGCGGCTGCTGATGGCCTACGTCTTCGCCCGCGCCGGGGAGTTTCCGCCGGTCATCTCGATGATGCAGCGCAACGACTACATTCGGCACCTGGAGTGGGCCGACGGCGGTGACCTGCCGCCTTTCGTCGAGTACCTGGCCGACCTTGCCGCGACTACCACCCTGTCGGCGATTCGCGTCGCGGACGATGTGCTTGGGGGGCGACCCTGGAGGACGCACGGCAACGGCGGGCAGACGGTGCGGGAATCGGACGGTCAGTGGCGGTATCTCCCGCCCGTCTCCTGACCCGGACCGCGCCGGCGAGCCGGACGAACGCCCCGTTCGCGCGTCACGCGCTCCGTACCGCGCCAGCTAAGCGTCGCCGATCCCCGGTACCGATTCGTCCGCCGCGCCCGCGCCACGGACCCGGATCGGCCAGCGCGACGGCTCGTGGTGCTCCAGGTACTCGCGCCGCGAGACCGAGCCGACGATCATCGACTTCGTCAGCCACCAGTTCTTCGGCCGGGCGCCGAAGATGATGTGGGCGAGGCTCAGCCCGGCGAGGGACAGGCCGGTCATGCCGTGGAAGACGTAGATCCAGCCCCACGCGCCCTCGGGGAGGATGTAGGGGTTGGGGGTGATGAACGGCGTGCCCATGCGCCACAGCATCACCATGCCGGTCAGGGCCACCGTGCATCCCACGAACGTCAGCACCAGGTGATACAGGCGGTTGCCGATGGGGTACTTGGCCGGATGCGGCCCCGGCACGTCGTGGCCCGCCTCGCGCATGACTTCGGCCTTGAACTCGGGGATGTCCTTCGGGCCCACCCAGATCGACCAGAAGTCGAGGAAGAACACGGTGTGGAAGATGTGGAAGACGATGGCCCCGGTCAGCACGAGGCCGGCGGTGTAGTGGATGCCCACCCAGTCGAACCGCCACCCCATGATCGGGAAGAACGCAGTGCCCAGCAGCGTGAAGATGGACGCGGCCATCACCCAGTGGAACAGCCTGGCCATGAACGAGTGCCGCTTGACGCGCTTCGGCAGTCCGGCGTGCTTCGCCTCGAGGGCGTCCGTCTCCGCCTTGCCGCGGACCCGGTGGGCCGACAGGATGACGTAGGACGCGTGCGCGACCAGGAAGGTGATGAAGACGAAGATCGACACCCACAGGACGTTCCACGCGACATGCGTCAGCACCTCGCGTCCCCAAGGGTCGGCGGCGGTTTCGACAAGGCCCACGACGGTTTCCTCCAGGCAGTCCCTGCCCGTGCGTGCGCAGGGGCGGATCGACGGGCGTGTTCGCAACGGCGCCCGCCGCCAAGAGGATACTCTCCATGACGGCCGCTGGTCGCGGTCGGCCGCGGTATAGTGCGGTACAGAATGCGGCCCGATCGCCGGGGCGCCGGCGCGGGCTGGTGGACCGCGGCGTTGGCCGGAGGCAGCGGTGCGTACACGAACAATCGTGGCGGTGGCGGTGGGGGCCGCGGTATTGGCCGGGGTCGGAGCCGCGCAGGCACAGGAGCGGCCGAACATCCTGTGGCTGAGCAGCGAGGACAACGGGCCTGCCCTCGGGGCCTATGGCGACGCGTACGCCGATACGCCGAATCTGGATCGATTGGCCGAGCGCGGGACCGTCTACCTGAACGCGTGGTCGAACGCCCCGGTGTGCGCGCCCGCCCGTACCGCGATCGTCACGGGGATGTATCCGCCGGCCATCGGCGCGCACCACATGCGCAGCCGGGTGCGCCTGCCCGACGGGGTGCCGATGTTCCCCCAGCTCCTGCGCGCGGCCGGCTACTACGTGACGAACAACGCGAAGGAGGACTACAACGTCGAGAAGCCGGGCCGGGTCTGGGACGCGTCTTCGAACGAGGCGCACTGGCGCGACCGTCCCGGGCACGGGGCGCCGGGGGCGGCGCCGTTCTTCGCGGTGTTCAACCTCGGCATCACCCACGAGAGCCGCATCCGCCAGCGGCCGCACGAGGCGGTGCACGATCCGGCCGGCGTGCGGGTCCCCGCCTATCACCCGGACACCCCGGAGGTGCGGCGGGACTGGGCGCAGTACTACGACCGGCTGACGGAGATGGACGGGCAGGTGGGCGAGCGGCTGGCCGAGCTCGAGGCGGCGGGGCTGGCCGGCGACACCGTCGTCGTGTACTTCGGCGACCACGGCGTGGGCCTGCCGCGGGGCAAGCGGTCGCTGCTGAACTCGGGGCTGCGGGTGCCGCTGATCGTCTACGTGCCGCCGCGTTTCCGCGAGCTCGCGGGCGACGGCTACCGCGCCGGCGAGAGCACCGCCGAGCTCGCCTCCTTCGTCGACCTGGCCCCGACCATGCTCAGCCTCGCCGGCATTCCCCCGCCGGACCACATGCACGGGCGGGCGCTGCTGGGGCCGCATGGGGATCCGCCCGCGGAGTACCTGTACGGGTTCCGCGGCCGCATGGACGAGCGCTACGACTTCGTCCGCGGGGTGCGCGACCAACGGTACCTGTACGTGCGGAACTACGCGCCCCACCGCATCTACGGGCAGCACGTGGCCTACATGTTCCAGACGCCGACCACCCGGGCGTGGAAGGCGCTGTATGACGCGGGACGGCTGGAGCCGGCGCAGCGCCGCTTCTGGGAGACGAAGCCGCCGGAGGAGCTGTACGATCTCGAGGCCGATCCCGACGAGGTGAACGACCTCGCCGCCGATCCGCGGCACGCGGCGACCCTGGACCGGCTGCGCGGCGCGCTGCGCGACCACCTTTTCGCCATTCGCGATCTCGGCTTCCTGCCCGAGCCGGAGCTGCTCGCACGGAGCGGCGGCGGGGCGCCTCACGACCTCGCGCAGGACGACGAACGCTATCCCCTCGCCGAGATCGTCGACATCGCGGATCTGGCGACCCAGCCCGGCGTCCCGGCGCTCCCGGAGCTGACGGTGGCCCTCGGGCACGCCGACAGCGCGGTGCGGTTCTGGGGAGCGGTCGGGCTGCTGGCTCGCGGCGGGCCGGCCGTCGAGGCGGCCAGGCCCGCGCTGCTGGAGGCACTCGACGACCCGTCGGCCAGCGTGCAGGTGACGGCGGCGGAGGCGCTGGGCCGATACGGGGAGGCGGACGACTTGGCCCCAGCCCTCGATCTGCTGCTGTCGCGGGCGAATCTCGACCGCAACGACCTCTTCACGTCGGTGCTGGCCCTCAACGCCCTCGACTATCTGGACGACCGCGCCCGGGACGCCGTCGAAGCCATCCGGGCCCTGCCGCGCGAGCAGGCCGGCATGCGGCGGCAGTACCAGAGCTACGTCCCGCAGCTCGTCGACAAGATTCTGGCCGACCTCGAGCAGTAGCCGGGGTCAGGGAGCGACGGCATCGACCGGCACGTCGCGCAGGCGCTCCTGCACGGTGCCCGGAATGCCGAGGTCGGTGTCGGCGCCGAGGCGGGCGAGGAGCTCGGCCGTCTCGGGCCAGCTCTGGAACTGGAACGACTGCTTGGCCCCTTCCGCCATGCGGTAGGGGGTGCGGCCCCGGAAGTCGCGGGCGTCGATGTCGGCGCCCTCGGCCACGAGGGACTCGATGACCTCGTTCAGGCCCCGGAAGGTCGCGCCGTGCAGGGCGGTGAAGTCGGCCTCGTTGGTCGCGTTGACGTCGGCGCCGGCGTCCACGAGCAGGCGCACCGCCGCCTCTGCCGTCGGCGACCGCACCCCCCGGGGCTGGCGGGGCGTATAGGTGGCCCGGCCCAGGCCGGCGGCCGCCATCAGCGGGGTGGTCCCGTCGACGGTGGTCAGGGTCAGGTCGGCGCCGGCCGCGAGCAGCCGCGTCAGTATCTCGGTGCTGCTGCCGGTGAAGCTGGGGATGACGCTGAACACCTGGCTGGGCGCGCCGTTCAGGTCGAACGCGGCCACCCAGAGGGGAGTGGCGCCCTGCAGGTCGCCGGTGCCGGGGGCGAACGGCTCGAACGCGCCCTTTCGCGGATAGCCGATGTAGGACATCAGCATTGCCCACGAGGTGATTCGCGCGTTGGGGTCGGCGCCGGCGGCGAGCAGGGCGTCGACCAGCTCCAGCCGCTCGGCCGCGCCGAGGCGGCCGCCGACACGGCCGTGGCGGCGGTACCAGTCGCCCAGCCACGTGCCGACGCCGCCGGCGGCGGCGTGCAGGGCCGCGACCCCGCCCGCCCGGTGATTGGGGTCGGCGCCCTCGTCGAGCAGGAACCGGGCGAACCCGGCCTGGCCCGCGATGATCGCGAACGGCAGGGCGTGGGTGCCGTCGGACCCCGGCGTGTTGACGTCGACGCCGGCCTCGACGAGAGCGCGGCCCATGGCTACGTCGCCGTTGCGCGCCGCGAACATGAGCGTCGTGAACCCGGCGGAGGTCTCCAGGGTCGGGTCCGCCCCGCGCGCGAGCAGCAGGCGCGCGACGTCGTGGTGAGGCGCCGCGAGCGCCCACATCAGCGCGGTGCTCCGGGTCTCGGCGGTGACCGCGTTCACGTCCGCCCCGTGGTCGAGGAGCGTCTCCACGATGGCCGCCTCGCCGGTGCGCGCCGCCGTCATCAGGGGGGTGAGGCCGCTCGTCCGGGCCGCGCCGGCGTCGGCGCCGCCGTCCAGCAGCAGCCCGACCATCGCGAGGCTGGCGTTCTCGGCCGCCCGCTCGAGGGGCGTCACCCCGTGGTCGTCGGCCGCGTTGGCGTCCGCCCCCGCCTCGAGGAGCCGCGCCGCGAGGGCGAGGTCGTCCCAGTGCGCGGCCCACATCAGGGCGGTGGCCCCGTCCGGACGCCGCGCGTTCACCTCGGCGCCGCCCGCGAGCAGCGCCTCGACCGCGGCCGCGTCCTGGGCGGCCACCGCGTCGACCAGGCTCGGGCCCTGCCCGGCCGCGTCGGGCGCGGCGCCGGCGGCAATGGCCAGGGACACCAGGCAGACGACGATGGCTCGCATTCCGCTCTCCTTCAGGCCGTGCCGTTCCGCGGCCAACGACGCACCCTATTATGCCGTGAGAGGCGAGGGCTCCGATAGGATCCGTGAGGCGACGCGGAACCGCGAGGCGGTGAGCGCGGGTCGGGCGATTGTCGCGGGAAGGGGAACGGTCATGGTGTTCAGGGGCGTCGTGGCGGGGGTTGCGTGCTTCGTCGCGCTCGGGGCGTCGTCGTCCCCGGTCAGTGGGGACGGCCGGGGGACTGCCGCGGCTGCGGCCGTCGAGGTCGGTCCCGGCGCGGCGGGGCCGACGGCCGGTCGCCACGGGCAGGAGCCGCCCGCGATGGAGGTTGCGAACCGGTGCGACGTGTCCCCTGGAGCATCGGACGAGACCATCGTCGCCGGCCGGTTGCTCCTGGGCGCGGCCGACGCCGAGCGCGGCGCGGTCCTCGTCGCCAGCGGCCGGATCGCGTCCGTCGGCGAGCCCGCCGCCGTGCGAGCGTCGGCCCCGGAGGCCACCGTCATCGACTGCGGCTCCGCCTACGTCTCACCCGGGCTCGTCAACGCCCACGAGCACCCCAACGTCAGCGGGGGGTTCCCCGATCCGGGGATGCGTCCGGTCTACACGCACCGCGAGCAGTGGCAGGGCCTCGCCGGCGACGAGCATTACCCGCTCGAGTACGCGAGGACCGATGCTCCCGTCCAGCAGTTCTGGATCGAGCTCCGTCATCTGGTCGCGGGCACGACGACGCTCGGCGGGTCGGGGGCGGTGGCGGGGCTGCTCAAGAACGCGGGCTGGCGGGACGATCCGGCGTACGTCTACCGGGCCGACATGCAGACGTTCCCCTACGGCACCGCCAGCGAATCGTTCTCCGGGCTCACCTGTCCCTACGAGGGACCGGCGCCCGTCGAGCCGAGGTCGAGCCCCGGGTTTCCGCCGGACGCGCCCTACACGCCGCACATCGCCGAGGGCACGGACTGCACGGCGGCCCTCGAGGGCCGGTTCTACCTGGATCACGTCGCGGCCAACCCGGGCCGCCGCTACGCGCTCATCCACGGCGTCGGACTCGACCCCGCGAGCATCGAGCGGCTCGGAGGCCTGGACGTCACCCTCGTCTGGTCGCCCCGGTCGAACCTGGCGCTGTACGGCGAGACGGTGGACGTGCCCGACGCCCTGGAGGCCGGCGCCCGCGTCGCGATCGGCTCGGACTGGTCGTACTCGGGCTCGTACAACCTCCTCGAGGAACTCCGCTGCGCCGGGGGCGTCGATGCGGGGCTGTGGGACGACCGCCTGTCGGCCCGCGATCTCTGGGAGATGGCCACCCGCCACGGCGCCTACGCCCTCGGCATCGAGGACCGGACGGGGCGCCTGGCGCCGGGGCTCGCCGCCGACCTCGTGGTCTTCCGCGGCCGATCCGGCGACCCGTACGCCGACCTCACCGCCTCGACGCCCGCCGACGTCATCGCGACCTTCGTCGACGGCGGGCTCGTGAGCGGACGCGCCGACGCCTTCGAGCCGACGGGTCTGCCCGCTGCCTGCGCGAACCGCATCGGCGACCATTTCCTGTGCGTCGACTACGACGGCTACCCGTTCGACCACGACGAGCTGCTGCGGGCCAACGCGAGCGCAGTCCCGTTGTTCTCCACCGACCGGCAGGCGGGCTGCGGGATCTTCGAGTGACCGCGGGTCGGTGAATCGTGACGGAACGTCATCTTGGTCGGCTCGGCCGCGATGACTTCGCCGCCGTCCTTGACCGCGGGTCGGTTAATCGTGACGGAACGTCATCCTCGTCGGCTCGGTCGTGATGACTTCGCCGTCGGCCTGCCCTATACTGCCCGTGATTCGCCGATAGCGACTCGTATTGCGGAACCGCCGCCTCGGAGCAAGCGGTTGCGGGGGAGAAAGACCATGCAGCGAGTGTCCGTCACCGTCGTCGTCGCAGGGATGTTGCTGGCGGCCGGTGCGGCCTCCGGCCAGGACGTCCGGCTCGTCGACGCGGTAGCGGCCCAGGACGCACAGACGGTGCGGGCCCTGCTCGACGCCGGCGCCGACGTGAACGCGTCGCGCGCCGACGGGGCGACGGCGCTGCTATGGGCGGCCCATTGGGACGACGCGGATCTCGCGGGCCGGCTCATCCGGGCCGGCGCGGACGTGAACGCGGCCGACGACCACGGCGTGACCCCCCTCGAGCGGGCGGCCGAGAACGCCAGCCTGCCGATGGTCGAGCGCCTGCTGGCCGCCGGCGCCCGCGCGGACGTCGCCCGCACGAGCGGGCTGACGCCGCTGATGACGGCGGCGCGGACCGGCAGCGTGGCCGTGGTCGAGGCGCTGCTCGCGCGCGGTGCGGACGCCAACGCGGCGACCCGCGAGACCCGGAGCACCGCCCTGATGTGGGCGGTGGCGGGGTCGCATCCCGCGGTGGTGCGCGCGCTCCTCGACGCCGGCGCCGATCCCCACCCGTCGACCGCCAAGGGGTTCACGCCCATGCTCTACGCCGCCCGCAACGGCGACGTGGCGATGGCCGAGACGCTGCTCGAGGCCGGCGTCCACCCCGACGAGACGGGGACCGACGGCACCCACGCCCTGCCCTACGCCATCGTCTCCGGCCACGACGCGTTCGCGCACTTCCTGATCGAGCGCGGCGCCGACCCGAACGGGAAGATGGCCGGCGTGCCGGCCCTGCACGCCGCCGCGGGCAGCATCTTCACGTGGATGACCGACTGGAACCGCCGGCACAACGACATCGACCGTTACGCCCAGTTCGGGCGGAGCGGCCTCGACTCGGACCGCCGGCTGGGACTGGTCGAGGCCCTGCTTGTCGCCGGCGCCGACCCGAACGGGCGCATCACGACCTCGGCGATGATCATGAACTACATCGGCTATCCCCGGAAGGGCGCCTTCGAGCCGTTCGCGTGCGGCACCGGCGACCTCCGCGGGGCCACGCCGCTGTGGGTGGCGGCGTTCGAGCTGAACCGCCCCGCCCCCCGGTACTCCGGCGCTCCTCGCAGCTACACCCCGAGCGGCGGCGCGATTCTCGAGGCCCTGCTCGCGGCCGGCGCCGACCAGCACCTGACCACCGTCGACGGGACGACGCCGTTCATGGCCGCGGCCGGGCTCGGCCGCTCGACCTACACGCCGCGCGAGCCGCGGGGCGTCCGGTCGCCCGGCGCGGAGGCGGCGGTCCGCATTCTCCTCGACGCGGGGGCCGACATCGACGCCGTCAACGAGGCCGACTTCACGGCCCTGCACGGGGCCGCGTTCCGCGGGCTGAACGAGGTCGTCGAGTACCTGGTGGCCAACGGCGCCGACATCGACGCGCGCGACTTCCGCGGCCGCACCGCGTACCGGATGGCCGAGGGATCGAAGCAGTCGTTCCAGTTCCAGAGCTGGCCGGAGACCGCCGCCCTCCTCGCACGCCTCGGGGCGAACACGCGTCTCGGTATTCCCGGCACCGTGCAGGAGCGCCTGCGCGACGTGCCGCGCACGGCGGAACAGTAGGCGTCTGCGCCGTCTCGCGGTGCAGGTCACGGTGGGTCGGCTGGCACGGGGAGCGGAGCCGTGGCGCGACCAGTGGTCGCGTTGGGAGTTCGCCGGCGCGAACTCCTGCGGCGACGGTTCCCGGGCGAGCCTCTGCCGGGCACTCTTCCGGCCGCCGACTCCGCGGGGGCGAGACCGCCCCGCTGCACACTCCCGCGCCTGGTCCGGCGCCCCGCGCCGCCGGCGAGGCATCGGGGGGAGGAAGGAGCGAGGGAATGGTCAGTGACGAGGTCCAATTCATCTTCAATACGTTCTCGTTCCTCATCTGGGGCGGGCTCGTCATGTGGATGGCGGCCGGCTTCACGATGCTCGAGTCCGGATCGGTGCGGACGAAGAACGCGTCGGTCATCTGCCTGAAGAACGTCGGGCTCTACTCGGTCGCGGGCATCGCCTTCTATCTCATCGGCTACAACCTGATGTACGTCGACGTCGGGAACCTGATCGGCTCGGTCCGGTTCCTGTACGGGCCGTCGGCCGACGAGATCGCCCTGCTCGGGGGGAACGCCGAGGCGGAAGCGGCGGTCGTCGCCAACGGCTACTCGGTGATGTCGGACTGGTTCTTCCAGATGGTGTTCGTCGCCACCGCCGCGTCCATCGTCTCGGGGGCCCTCGCCGAGCGGGTCAAGCTGTGGTCGTTCTTCGCGTTCGTCCTCGTGCTGACCGCGGTCATCTACCCCATCGTGGGCGCCTGGACCTGGGGCGGAGGCTGGCTGAGCCAGCTCGGGTTCCAGGACTTCGCGGGGTCGACCATCGTGCACGGCACCGGCGGCTGGGCCGCCCTGGCCGGCCTCCTCGTCGTCGGCCCCCGGCGAGGCAAGTTCCGCAAGGACGGGACGGTCCGGGCGACCCCCCCGTCGAGCATCCCGACCGTCACCCTCGGGGTCTTCATCCTGTGGTTCGGCTGGTTCGGGTTCAACGGCGGCTCGGTGCTTGCCCTCGGCGGCGTCGCCGAGGCGGTCCAGATGAGCAACGTGCTCGTCAACACGAACCTCGGCGGGGCGGCCGGCTTCATCGCCGCCCTCGCCCTGTCGCGGCCGATTCTCGGCCGCATCGACCTGCTCGGGGGCCTGAACGGCGCCCTCGGGGGCCTGGTCGCCATCACCGCCGGCCCCGACATCGTGCAGCACCCCTGGGCCCTCGTCATCGGCGCCATCGGCGGCATCGTCTGCATCGCCGCCATGCGGCTGCTCGAGAACCTGCGGGTCGACGACGTGGTGGGCGCGGTGCCGGCCCACCTGTTCGCCGGCGTGTGGGGCACGCTCGCGGTCAGCATCGCGGCCGGCGGCAACATCGGCGTGCAGCTCCTCGGGGTCGTCTCCGTCGGCGCGTTCGTGTTCGTCCTGTCCTGGCTGGTGTGGATGGGGCTGGAGAAGACCGTCGGCGTCCGCGTGTCGGACCGGGTCGAGCAGCTCGGCCAGGACGCGGCGGAGCTCGGCATCGAGGCGTACCCCGAGTTCGTGATCATGCCGGAGGACGACGACGAGTGATGACGCGTCGTGGCGCGATGGGGTACCGTGAAACGGACGCGGTCGCCGAAGGAACGGCGGCTCCGGGTTCCGTAGTGGAACACCCGCGTTGTACCAGGCAGCCTGCGGTGGAACCCCGCGCTACCGCCGCACCCGAAGGGCGCCGGCGGACAGCCGGGGCGCCCGCCTGACAAGGCGTGAGGACAACTCGGTCAGGCGGGATGCATCGCCGGTCGAATGCAGCGGGACTTTCGCCACGTGCTGCTGGACCGCCCGGTCGAATGCAGCGGGATGATCGGCCACGCGGGCTCGTGGATTGCGGATCGAACGAAGCGGGAATCGAACCGAGCAGAAAGCGGCAAGGAGCAGCGGCCATGAGGAAGCAGAGGTTGGCACGGGCGTTGGTGATGGCGGCGGTGGGCTTGGCGGCGCTCCCGCTCGCGGCGGCGGGGCAGGCCCCCGAAGGCTGGACGGTCCCGCGGACAGCGGACGGCCATCCCGACCTGCAGGGCATTTGGGCCAACAACAGCGCCACTCCGATGGAGCGGCCCGAGCAGCTCGGCGACAAGGCGCGGCTGACCGACGAGGAGCTCGCCGACCTGACCGCCCGCATCCAGGCGTTCCGCGATGCCGAGCAGGCCGGCGACCTGCTGGGCGACCGCTTGATCCAGCAGGCTCTGGGCAACGCCGAGTTCCAGGACTTCGACGTCGTCACCGGCAACTACAACGCGTTCTGGCTGGTCGAGCGGACCCTGGACAACCGCACGTCGCTCATCATCGATCCGCCGAACGGGCGCCGGCCGCCGCTGACCGACGCGGCCCAGGCCCGCCGGCGGGCGGCGCAGGCCGGCGGCCTCGGGGCGACCAGCTCCGACGGGCCCGAGGACCGCACGCTGGGCGACCGCTGCCTGTTCTTCGGCGTGCCCAACATGGGTTCCGGCTACAACAGCTACACGCAGATCTTCCAGACGGAGGATCAGGTCGTGATGATCCAGGAGATGGGCCACCACTCCCGAACGATCCCGCTCGACGGGCGCCCGCACCTCCACGAGAACATCGCGCAGTGGGCGGGGAACTCGCGCGGGCGCTGGGAGGGGGACACCCTCGTCGTCGAGACCCGCAACTACGACCCGCGCACCCGCTACAGCGGCGCCTCGGCGGGGTTGGTCCTCGTCGAGCGGTTCGAGCGTATCGCCCCCGACGTGCTGCGGCACGAGATCACCCTGAACGACCCGGACACGTGGACGCGGCCGTGGACGGTGGAGCTGCTGCTCGACGGCACGCGGGACCCGATCTTCGAGTACGCCTGCCACGAGGGCAACTACGCCATGCCGGGCATCCTCGCCGGCGCCCGCGCCGAGGAGCGCGCGGCGGCGGAGGGCGGGCAGTAGGACCTCGCGCCGCGGTACGAAGGGAACGGCGATTTCGGGCGGGCGGCGGGGGCTGCCCGCCCGGTTCGCGTACAGGCACGGAGGTGATCGAATGAGGCTCTACCGGGTGGGTGTTGCATGCGGGCTGGCGGCGCTGATGGCCGCCGTGGCCGGGACGCGCGCGCAGGAGCCGGCGGGCGTCGCGCTCGACGCGGACGACATCGGCGGCGTGGTCACGAGCGCACAGGGGCCGGAGGCCGGGGTCTGGGTGATCGCCGAGACCCGCGACCTGCCCACCCCGTTCGCGCGCATCGTGGTCACCGACGACGAAGGGCGGTACGTGGTTCCCGACCTCCCCGAGGCCGACTACGAGGTCTTCGTGCGCGGCTACGGCCTCCTCGACTCCGAGCGGGTGGCCGGCGTGCGGGGGCAGCGCCTGGACCTTGCGGCGGCGGTGGCCCCGGACGGCCGGTCGGCCGCGGCCGTCTATCCCCCCGGCTCGTGGCTCAGCCTGCTCGAGATCCCCGACGGCGACATCCCGCCGCAGCAGGTCGCGTCGACGGTCAAGTCGTGCCTGCAGTGCCACCCCCTCGGCAACGAGGGCACCCGGCGGATACCCGCGCACCTCGCGGATCTCCCCGCCGACGAGGCATGGCTGCAACGCCTGAACAGCGAGCTCTTCGGCGGCAGCATGATGACCGGCATGTTCCGGGGGCTCGGGGAGCAGGCCGGGATGTTCGGCCGCTGGACCGACGCCATCGCCGCCGGCGCCTATCCCGAGCCCCCGCCGCGGCCGTCGGGGCTCGAGCGCAACGTCGTGATCACCGTCTGGGACTGGGCCACCCCCCAGGGCTCGCGCAGCGACTCGCAGGGCACCTACGCGTGGAACCAGACCCTGAACGCGGGCGGGCGCGTCTACGGCGTCCACCAGGAGGACACCATGCTGTCGTGGCTCGACCCGGCGACCCACGAGGTCGGCCGCATCGAGCTCGACGCCCAGGGGCTGCGCAGCATCGCCATGGACGGCGAGGGGCGGGTCTGGGCCACCGCGCGGCTCGATCCCGGTGATGCCCCGCCGGACTTCTGTGGTCCGGGGTCGGACAATCCGTACCTGGCCAACTTCCGCCCGACCGGCAGCCCCAAGCAGGCCGTCGTCTACGACCCGCGCGACGGCTCGGTCGAGAAGATCCCGTCCTGCCTCGCCGTCGACCACAACCACTTCACCGACGAGGCGGACGAGCCCATCTACTTCGGGGTGAACGACGCGGTGGGGTGGATTAGCACCGAGGTGTGGGACGAGACCGGCGACGCCGAGGCGTCGCAGGGCTGGTGCCCCGCCGTGCTCGACACCAACGGCGACGGCGTCATCACCGAGTGGACGGAGCCCGACGAACCGATCAGCCCCGGCCTCGACCGCCGCATCGAGTTCGGCTGCTACTCCATCGGGGTCGACACCAACGACGGCAGCCTGTGGTGCGCGGGAATCGGCGAGGACGACAACAGGCTCGTGCGCTTCGTGCGGGGCGACGACCCGCCGGAGAGCTGCATGGCGGAGGTGTTCGAGGCGCCGGAGCTGGACACCCCCATCTTCAAGAGCGGCGGGGTGGCGGTGGACGGCGACGGCATCGTGTGGCTCAACTGGCGGGGGTCGGACCAGGTCACCAGCTTCGACCGCAGCCGCTGCGACGTGACGAGCGGGCCCGGCGCCACCGGCCGGCACTGCCCCGAGGGCTGGGCCGTCCACCAGATGGAGCGCCCCAACCTGCAGGGCACGCCGTCGCCCCTCCACGCCGAGATGATGTACCTGACCCAGATCGACCACGCCGACGTGCTCGGCCTCGGCGGCGAGTCGGTCATCACCGGCCCCGTCAACAGCTACTCGCTGCAGGTGCTGATTCCCGCGACCGGCGAGTTCCTGGACATGGTCGTGCCCTATCCCAAGGGCTTCTTCTCGCGCTCGGCCCAGGGCCGCATCGACGATCCGGACGCGGGGTGGAAGGGGCGCGGCCTCTGGTCGAACTACTCGACCTACACGCCCCACTTCATCGAGGGCGGCACCGGGCCGAAGATCGTCAAGTTCCAGATGCGGCCCACGCCGCTCGATCGATAGGCGCTTGCGCCATGGCATGGCGCGGGCTCCCGGCAGGGCCGGTCGGGTGCCGGTAGGAGCCGGCGGGCGACGATTGGCGGGCCGGCCCCCTCGCGCCGGGGACCCGCGCCGCCGAGGTGTGGGTCGAGGTGCCGGAGGGCGGCTCGCCCCGGCGCCGGCCGGGCCTGACCATGCACCGCCGGGGGGCGGACGGCACCGCCCCGGCCTGCCGCGACGAGGCGGATCTGCTCGCCCGCCTCGGTGCGCGGCGTCGGTGACGCGGAACGCCGGCTACCGCCCCTCGCCCCCGCCGAGATCCGTCAGCCGCCACAGGTGCGACCGGGTGCGGATGAACAGGTTGCCGCGGGAGATGGCCGGGGTCGACATCGCCACCTCCTCCAGCTCGTTGGTGCCGACGACGTTGAAGTCGTTCTCGGTGTCGATGACGTAGGTGACCCCCTCCTCGCTCAGCACGAAGACCTTGCCGTTGTAGGCCCACGGCGACGAGGTGAAGCCGCCAGTGCCGCGCGCGACGCGCCGCCGCACCTCGCGGTCGAGGACCTGGCGCTCGGTGTAGTAGAGCTCCTCGCCGGTCCGGGCGTCGTGCACGCTGTAGAAGCCGCGGTCGAGCAGGGTGAAGTAGTGGTCGCCGTAGACGAGCGGGGTCGGGTGGTAGGGGCCGGCCGTCTCGGCGTACCAGGCCACGTGGTCGTTGGAGGTCTCGCCGGCTTCCAGGCTGATGTCGCCCTCGGCCCCGGGCCGGATGGCGTAGACCGGCCGAACCACGTCGCCGACGTAGCCCGACATGACGTAGAGCAGCCCGTGGGCGCTGAACGGCTGCGGGATCGAGATGGAGTTCATCCCGCGGAACGACCAGATCTCGTTGCCGTCGAGGTCGTAGGCCCGCACGAGGTCGCTGCCGGTGGTGATGAGCTCGGTGCGCCCGTCGTGCTCCCAGACGAACGGGGTGGCCCAGTTCGTGCCCTCGTCGCGGTCGACCCGCCAGCGATCCGCCCCGGTCGCGGCGTCGAGGGCGACGACGAACGACTGCTCGTCGTTGTCGTTGACGATGAACAGCGTGTCGTCGTGGAGCGCCGGCGAGGCGGCCGGGCCCCAGCCGAGGCGCGTCTCGGCGGGGTCGAAGCGCCGCTCCCAGACGAGGGCGCCGCTCATGTCGAGGGCGAACACGCCGACGTTGCCGAAGTAGGCGTAGACGCGCTCGCCGTCGGTCACCGGGGTCGCCGACGCGAAGCTGTTCTTGAGGTGCCGGTCGAACTGCGGCGGACCCGCGTTGACCTCGGTGGTCCAGACGGCCTCGCCGGTCTCGAAGTCGATGGCCTGGACGAGCCAGTGGTGCACGTCCCGCTCCCGCTCCATCAGGTCGCCCGGCTGGGCGGCGGGGAACCGGCTGTCGGGCATCTCCTGGGGCGAGCCGTAGGGGAAGTACAGCCCCATGCGCGGCTCCTGGGTCTCGCCGTCGCTGACCACCGTGGTCAGGAAGATGCGGTCGCCCCAGATGACCGGCGACGACCAGCCGAGGCCGTCGATGGGGGTCTTCCACACGACGTTGTCGGTCGTGCTCCAGGTGAGGGGCAGCCGGTCGTCGTCCTCGGCGGTAGCGAGGGCGTCGGCGCCGCGGAACGCGGGCCAGTTCTCGTTCTCGGCGGCCAGGGTCGTGGTCGTGGCCAGCGCCGCCGCGAGGAGCGCCGCCGGAAGGGTCATGCCGGCGAGACGGGCCGGCCGGAGATGCCGTGTCGGAAATCGTAGAAACATGGGGAGAGATTATATGCGGCCCGCGCGGCGATGCGCCCCCGCGAACCTGAGATACTACGAGGGTGCGCGGGTTCGGGTCAGCCGGGAGACAGAGTGATGACGAAGCGAGCGAGAGCGATCGGTCGCCGGAAGGCGATGCGGGCGTTGGGGGCCGGTGCGGTCGGACTGGGGTTCGGCGGAGTCGGCAACCCGGCGCGCGCCCGTCGCCCGGCCGCGGGGCGCCAGCCTGCCTCCGGACCGACCTTTCCCGACGGGGCGGTGGTGCGCACGCGGCTGGGCGACGTGTCTCCCGACGACCTCGGGGGCGGCGCGACCCTCTTCCACGAGCATCTCTCGTTCGCGTACAGCAGCCCGCCGCCCGAGCCCCGCGCCCCCGGCACGCCGCCGCCCCCGACACCCACCAACGACCAGATGGTCGATCTCGTCGTGGAAGAGCTGCAGATGGCCGCGTTCGACGGGGTGAGCTGCATCGTCGACGCGTCCATCGGCCCCCGCACGGAGCAGCAGCTCGAGAACCTCACCGCGATGGCGCGGCGGTCGGGCGTGCACGTCGTGCTCGGCGGCAGCTACTTCCTGCTCCGGTCCTATCCGGAGGAGATCGTCGGGCTGCCCGAGGAGGCGATCGCGGCCCGGCTCGTCGCGCAGGCCGGCCGCGAGGGCTGGGGGGCGCTGGGCGAGGTCGGCACCTCGTTCCCCGAGATGCACGACGAGGAGCGGAAGATGCTGCGCGCGGTGAGCCGGGCCCACCGCGAGACGGGGCTCCCCATCTTCACGCACGTGCCGCACGAGAGCTGCCCCTCGTGCGCCATCGAGCAGCTCGACATCTACGAGGCGCAGGGGGTCGACCTCGCCCACCTGTGCATCGGACACCAGTCGACGATCAAGCGCTCGGACGATCCGGGGTGGGAGACCCACCGGGAGATCGCCCGCCGGGGGGCGTTCATCGGGTTCGACACCGTCGGCCACCGCATGAGCGCGTCGTTCATCCCCGAGAGCGAGAAGGTCGACATGGTGCTGAGCGCGCTCGACGCGGGGTTCGAGGACCACGTCCTGCTGTCGTCCGACTTCGCCAACACCACCCAGCTCAAGGCCAACTGGGGGAACGGGTTCTCGACCGTGCTCGTGCAGTTCGTGCCGAAGCTGCGCTATCGCGGCGTGCCGGAGGACATCGTCCGGAAAATCCTGGTCGACAACCCGCGCCGGTGGCTGGCCCACCGGCCCGCAGCCTGATGCGATAATGTACAGTTCGCGGCGGCCGGCGGCGCCGTCCACCGGCGGGTGGAGGACGGTGGCCCGGCTGCCCGCGTGGGAAACGTCGAGTCAGCGAGCCGCCGGATGAAGCCGCCGGCCGTCAAAGTCCACGGAGAGTCCATGAAAGCCCTCGAGGGAGTACGTGTTCTGGACATGACGCATGTCCAGTCGGGACCGACCTGCACCCAGTTGCTCGCCTGGTTCGGCGCCGACGTCATCAAGGTCGAGCGCCCGGGCAAGGGGGACGCGACGCGGGGTCAGTTGCGCGACATACCCGACGTCGACAGCCTGTACTTCACGATGCTGAACCACAACAAGCGCAGCGTCACCCTCAACACCAAGAGCGAGAGCGGGAAGGCCCTCTTCACGCGCCTGCTCCAGAGCTGCGACGTCCTCGCCGAGAACTTCGCGCCCGGCGCGCTCGACCGGATGGGGTTCTCCTGGGAGCGCATCCAGGAGATCAACCCGCGCATCGTCTACGCCTCGGTCAAGGGCTTCGGGCCGGGGCCCTACGAGGACTGCAAGGTCTACGAGAACGTCGCCCAGTGCGCGGGCGGCGGGGCCAGCACGACCGGGTTCCCCGAGGGGCCGCCGGTCGTCTCGGGCGCGCAGATCGGCGACTCGGGCACCGGCCTGCACCTCGCGCTGGGCATCGTGACCGCCCTCTTCCAGCGCGAGAAGACGGGGCGCGGCCAGCGGGTCGAGTGCGCCATGCAGGACGGCGTGCTCAACCTGTGCCGGGTGAAGCTGCGCGACCAGCAGCGCCTGACGCACGGGCCGCTGAAGGAGTACCCGCAGTATCCCCACGGCACCTTCGGAGCCGCGACCCCGCGGGCCGGCAACGCCTCGGGGGGCGGCCAGCCCGGCTGGATCGTCAAGTGCAAGGGGTGGGAGACCGACCCCGACGCCTACATCTACGTCATCGCGCAGGCGGCCGCCTTCGACGGGCTCGCCCGGGTGATCGGGCACGAGGACTGGCTGACGGATCCGGATTGGAACACCCCCGAGGCCCGGCTGCCGAAGATCGACCGGATGTTCGACGAGATCGAGAAGTGGACGCAGACCCTGACCAAGTTCGAGGTCATGGAGGTGCTGAATCCGCTGAACGTGCCGTGCGGGCCGGTGCTGTCGATGAAGGAGCTGTCGGAGGAGCCGTCGTTGCGGGCGACGGGGACGGTGGTCGAGGTCGACCATCCCGAGCGCGGGCCGTACCTCACCGTGGGAAACCCCATCAAGCTGTCGGACTCGCCGGCCGCCGTCAAGCGGTCGCCGCTGCTGGGCGAGCACACCGACGAGGTGCTGCGCGAGGTGCTGGGGATGGACGACGCGGCGATCGCCCAGGCCCGGGCCGACAGGGCGGTGTAGGACTCGGAAACCACGGGCACCCTGACAGGGGCAGATCCGGACCGTAAGCGCTGTCGAGCGATGGCCGTGGGCGGTGCTGAGACCGTCGGGTGACGGCGCGTTGGAGCCAGGATCCCGGACCCGGTTCGTGGCGCTCCGGGCAGCGTACACGCAAGGAGAGACATGAAGGTCTGCGTAGTCGGAGCGGGAGCCATCGGCGGTTACATGGCGGTGCGGCTGGCTCACGCGGGTCACACGGTGTCGGCGATCGCGCGCGGTCCCCATCTCGCCGCCATCCGGGCGAACGGGCTGAAGCTGATCGAGGGTGACCAGGAGCTCGTGGCGACGAACCTGACCGCCACCGACCGCGTCGCCGAGCCGGGGCCGCAGGACGTGGTGCTCCTGGCCCTGAAGGCGCACCAGATAGTCCCCGTCGTCGACGACCTGCCGGCCCTCTTCGGTCCCGACGCCGTCATCGTCACCCTGCAGAACGGCATCCCCTGGTGGTACTTCCAGCAGGTCGACGGCGACTACGCGGGCCGAATCGTCGAGACGGTGGACCCCGGCGGCGTGCTGTTCCGGGCGATCGACCCGGGGCGGGTCATCGGCTGCATCGCCTATCCGGCGGCCGAGATCGCCGAGCCGGGCGTCATCCGCCACATCGAGGGCAACCGCTTCCCGGTGGGCGAGCTCGACGGCCGCGACTCGGACCGGGTGCGCATGATTTCCGGCCTGTTCGCGGAGGCCGGCTTCAAGTCGCGCGTCCTCGACGACATCCGGTCGGAGATCTGGCTGAAGCTGTGGGGCAACCTGACCTTCAATCCCATCAGCGCCCTCACCCACTCGACGCTGGTGGACATCTGCCAGTTCCCCCTGACCCGGGGCCTCGCCGCCGCCATGATGACCGAGGCGCAGCAGGTGGCGGAGCGGCTCGGCGCCCACTTCCGCGTTCCGATGGAGCGCCGCATCGCGGGGGCCGAGAGCGTCGGCAAGCACAAGACGTCGATGCTGCAGGACGTGGAGGCGGGCAAGCCCCTCGAGGTCGACGGGATGCTCGGCGTCGTCGTCGAGCTCGCCGAGATGACCGGGGTCGAGGTGCCGACCCTGCGCGCCCTCCACGCCTGCGTCAGCCTGCTGAACCGGACGATTCAGGACGAGGGCGTGCGCATCAAGGGCGCGCCGAAGTAGCCGGGCAGGAGACCGTGCGCATGCGATTGACGCTGGTTCTCGTGGGGCTGTTCCTGGTTGGCGCCGCCGGGGCGGGGGAGGCCCAGGAGAACCGGGTCACCGTCTGGGACGGCGTCTACACCGCCGGGCAGGCGGAGCGCGGCGAAGCGGTGTACAAGAGCCACTGCCTCAGTTGCCACCAGGCTGATTTCAGCGGCACCGAGGAGGCCAGCGCCCTCTCCGGCGACGCGTTCATGGAGTCGTGGCGCGAGGACACCGTCGGCAACCTCTACACCCGCACCCGGAACCTGATGCCGTTCGACGAGCCGGCCAGCCTGAGCGACGACGCCTATCTCGACAGCGTCGCCTATCTCCTGCAGGTCAACGGGTTTCCCGCCGGCTCCCGCGAGTTGACGGCGGCCGTGGCGGCCGACGTGCGCATCGAGGCCGAGGACGGCCCCGGCGACGTGCCGAGCTTCGCCCTGGTGAGCGTGGTCGGTTGCCTGGCGCGAGGGGACGGCGCCGACTGGGTGCTGACCCGGGCAACCCGCGCGGTTCGCACCACGGACCCTTCCGAGTCGAGTGCCGAGGCGCTGGCCGCCCTCGCCGGTCAGCCCCTCGGGACCCGGGCGTTCGAACTGATGGCCGTCTATCCCGACCCCGCCGCCCACGCCGGCCACCGCATGGAAGCGAAGGGATTCCTCATTCGGTCCCCGGACGGGGACCGCGTCAACGTCAGCACCCTCGGGATGGTCGAGGAGGCGTGCGGTCCCTGATTCCCGTCGGCGGCGCACTCTCGGGGGGACAGGTGAGCTTGCAGCAGCGCGTCGCGTGACGCGGCAGGGGCCGCAGGTTGTCTCAAGGTGAATAGAATCGTATTCTATCCGTCATGAGCACCACCGTGCATTTGCCCGCGGACTTGCTGGCTTCGGTCGATCGGCGCGCGCGCGAGCTCGACATGAGCCGGAACCGCTACGTCGTTCGCGCGCTGGAGCGGGCGCTGGCCACCGAGACCGAATGGAGCACGACGTTCGTGGCCGAGCTGGCGGCGGCCAGGGACGATGACGACGGACGGCGCGAGCTGGAGGAGCTGAGGGCTGCCGTGGCGGCGGCTCGGACGCGAAAGGGGCCGCCGCCGTTGTGAAGTACGTGCTGGACACGAACACGCTGTCGTTCGCCATGGCCGGAGATCCAGCCGTCTGCGAACGGCTGCTGTCGCAGGCGCGAACCGACGTGCTGCTGCCGCAGCCGGTCGTCTCCGAGATCGAGTACGGCTTGGCGCGGTTGCGCAAGTCGAAGAAGCGGGACCGGCTGCTCAGGCGATTTCGCACGTTCCTCGAGGAGATGCCGAGGGCGCAGTGGACCGACGCGGTCAGCCTCGCGTTCGGCGTGGTCAAGGCCGAACTCGAGCGTCGGGGGACTCGGATCGAGGACTTCGATGTCGCTATCGCCGCCCACGCGGTGGCGCTCGACGCGACCCTGGTCAGCGACAACGTCGCTCACATGGGCCGCATTCCAGGCCTTCGAATCGAGAACTGGCGCGCGAATCGGCCCGAGCCGGCCGCGTCGCAATAACGTCCGGGACGTCCATGCCGGGCGGGCGTCCTGCGATGGAGCCGAGCACGCGACACTTCATGTCGCCGCCGGAACGACCCGGCGCGGCTAGCCCCGGCGCAGGGCGAGCAGCGGGTCGACCCGGCTGGCGCGGCGGGCCGGCACCGCGACCGCGGCCAGGGCCACGGCGGCGAGCACGAGCGGCACGGTGACGAACGTGGCCGGGTCGGACGTCTCGACCCCGAAGAGGAAGCTGGCGAGGAGTCGGGTCAGCCCCGTGGCGGAGGCGACGCCGATGACGACGCCGGCCGCGACCAGCCGCATCCCCTGCAGCACGACCATTCTCCAGACGTGCGCGGTCTCGGCCCCGAGGGCCAGGCGGACGCCGATCTCCTGCGTCCGCTGCTCGACCGAGTACGCCATCAGGCCGTAGACGCCGATGGCGGCGAGCAGCAGCGCCGCCGCGCCGAACACCGTCATCAGCAGCATGTTGAACCGCTGCCGCGCGGTGGACCGCGACACCACCTCGTCCATGGTCCGGACGTCCGAGACGGGCAGGCCGGTGGCCAGCCGCAACTCCTCCTGAATCTGCCGGCCGAGCGCGCCTGGGCCGGTCCGCGTCCGGACCGTCCAGCCCATCGGCGCGATCTCGAGGGCGAGCGCGCTCACCGCGTCCGGCAACTGCGCCTGCGGCACGTACATCCGGGGCTGCGGGTCGGTGTCGAGTCCCGCGTCGCGCACGTCGGCCACCACCCCGACGATCTGCCGTTCGGGCTCGTCGGCGAACTGCTGCATGACGCCCCGGCCGATCACGAGCCGGCCGGTGAGGGGGTCGCCGTCGGGCCAGTAGCGCTCCGCCATCGTCTCGTTGATGACGACGACCGGGGGCGTCCCCCCGACATCGCGATCCGTGAAGACCCGCCCGCGCCGGAGGGGGATGCGGAACACCTCGAAGAAACCGTCCGACACTGTCACCCAGCCGCCCCCGCCGTGGAACGGCCCGTCCTCGAGCGGCCGCCCGGAGATGACGAACGGCAGCCCGAACCCGCCCTCCAGCGGCACGCAGCACGTGGCCGCGGCATGCTCGACGCCCGGCACCGCGCGCAGGCGGTCGACCCCGGTGCGCAGAACCTGCTCGACGCCGGCGGCGGTCTCGAAGCGCGGTCCCGTCAGCGACGTCCGCATCGTGAGCACGTTGCCGGCGTCGAAGCCGGGGTCGACGGCGTTCAGGGCGATGGAGGTGCGGATCAGCAGCGCCGACCCGATCAGCAGGATCAACGCCAGCGCGACCTCGCCGACGACGAGGACCGCGCGCGTGCGGTTCTGGCGGAAGCCCGTGCCGGTGCGCCCGCCGCCCTCCTTGAGGGTCCCGCCGAGGTCGGTGCGCGACCCCTGCAGCGCCGGGATCAGCCCGAACAGCACCCCCGTCCCCACCGACACCGCGACCGCGAACAGCAGCACGCGCCAGTCGACGGCGACGAGCGCGCCGTCGGGGCCGATGCGCGGCAGCCCGACAGTGCTCACCGACAGCAGGGCCCGGACGCCGGCGACGCCGGCGGCGAGCCCCAGCGCGCCGCCGACGACCGACAGCACGACGCTCTCGGTCAGCAGCTGCCGGACGAGGCGCCCGCGCCCGGCGCCGAGGGCGGTGCGGAGCGCAATCTCCCGCTTCCGGCCGACCGCCCGCACGAGCAGCAGGTTGGCGACGTTGGCGCAGGCGATGAGCAGCACGAGGCCGACGGCGCCGAGGAGCACCAGCAGCAGGGGTCGGGCGTTCCGGACCAGCATCTCCCGGATCGGCTCCGCGCCGAAGGCGGCCTCCCCATCGGGGAACACCTCGGGGAAGCGCTCGCGGTAGGCGCCGGTCGCCTGCTCCAGCGCCGCCTGCGCCTGCGCCAGCGAGACGCCGGGCCTCAGCCGGCCCGCGACGGTGAAGTAGTGGCCCTGGTCGGTGGCGTTGGGGTCGAGCTGGAACGGGGTCCAGACGTCGGGGGCGGCTCCGCCGAAGTCGCTGAAGTCGAAGCCCTCGCTCACCACGCCGACGACGACGTGCGGCTCCCCGCTCAAGGAGAGGCTGCGGCCGATGAGCGCCGGATCGCGATCGAAGCGGCGCTCCCACAGGCGCTCGCCGACGAGCGCCACCTTCGGCCCGTTGGGCAGGTCCTCCTCTGGCGTGAAGGCGCGTCCGGAGACGACGGCGGCGCCGAAGAGCCGGAAGTAGTCGGCCGACACCTGGGCCCAGCGCAACTGCTCGGGCACGTCGCCGCCGGTGTCGTTGATGCGGCCGCCCCGGAAGGCGGATACGTCCTGCAGCACGTCGTCCTGCGCCCGCCAGTACGCGAACTTCGCCGGGGACCCGCCTTGGTTGCGGCCCTGCGGAGACACCACCTGCAGCCACACGATGCGATCGGGCTCGGGGAACGGCGCCGGCTTCAGCAGGACCGTGTTGACGATGGAGAAGACCGCGGTGGCCGCCCCGATGCCCAGGGCCAGCGCCGCGACGGCGGCGAGGGTGAAGCCGGGGCTGCGGGCGAGCCCGCGGACGGTGTGCCGGAGATCCTGCAGAAGTGTGTCCATGCCCTGGCGCCTCGTGTCGAGTGGCGGCGGTCGTCCTCCTGAGCGAGGGGACGCCTTACAGGACTAGGACGATGCCGCCGCTTCGAGAGTTCGGGCGCAGGCTTGAGGGAGAGCCGGTTTGGACTAGGAGTCTGCGCCGTAGAACGGCGCGGACTCCCGTAGGATTGGTTGGCGCTCAGCCCAGCCGAAGGCGACGTTGGGCGGGCCGGAACGGCGGGATGGCCCCGGACGGAGGCGGATGCCGCGAAACGGGAAGCGTTGCGGGCCGTCGTGGCGTCCCGTCGGACACGAAAGAGACCGCCCGCGTTGTGAGGTACGTGCTCGAGCCGCTCTACTGACCGCCCGCCGGCCTGACCACTGCCACGCTGTTGACGTCGCGCTCGTGCTCGGCGCGGTAGACGCCCTGCTCGCGCATGTAGCGGCGCAGCAGCTCGGCCGAATGGTCGGCGCGCTTGACGGTGCCGGTGTAGTGCACGCCGTCGGCGATGCGCAGGGGCGTCCAGCCTTCGCGGGTCTCGGCCAGGAGGTCCGCCCCCCGGTCGACGAGGAACTCGACGATGGGGTTCGCCCCCCGCAGGGCGGCGCCGTGCAGGGCGGTGTACCCCCGGTCGTCGGCCTGCAGCACGACGCGGTCGCCGAGCTCCCACGCGAGTTGCACGGCGTCGAACGCCTCCTCGTTGGTCCCCGCGCTCTCGCCCAGGTTGAAGATGCCGACGCCGGCCGCGACCATCAGCGGCGAGGCGTTGCCCTCGGTCGGCATGCTGGTGTCGGCGCCGTGGTCGGCGAGGAGCTGCATCAGCGGCACGTCGGCGTGCTTGGCCGCGAGCAGGTAGGGGGTGGCCCCCACGCGGTTCAGGTTGTTGCGCTCGCGGTTGTTGAAACGCCGGGTCTGGCGCAGGTCCGGGTCGGCCCCGTTCTCGAGCAGGAAGCGGGCGAACTCGAGGGTGCCGAGGCTGTCGAGCAGCCGCACCGGGGGCATGCCCTTGCCCGAGTTGGGCCGGCGCGTGTACGAGAGCTGGTGCAGCGCCGTCCAGCCCTGCTCGGCCGCGTTGGGGTCGGCGCCCCGCTCGACCAGATGCCTCGCGAGCGAGAAGTGCCCGTTGGTCACCGCGATGACCAGCGCGCTGGTGCCCGCGGGGCCGCCCACGCCGCGTCCCGGCGCCGCCTCCGCTTCCGCCGACAGGGGGCGAATGGTGTCGTTCACGTCGGCCCCGGCCGCCAGCAGCGCGTCGACCGCCCCGGCCTGTCCGGCCCGCACCGCGAAGAGCAGCGCCGACCAGCCGGCGTCCGAGCGCGCGTCGACCCGGGCCCCGAGCTCGATCAGGGTGTGCACGGCCCGCGCGTGGTTCTGGGCGGCGGCCCACATCAGCGCGGTCTGGCCGCGCCAGCTCTCGCGCGCCGCCACGTCGGCGCCGTGGGCGAGCAGCAGCCGCAACGTGTCGACGTCGCCGGCGCGGGCGGCGGCCATCAGCACCGTCTCGCCCTCGGGCAGGGTGTCGTTGGGGTCGGCGCCGGCTTCGAGCAGCGCCCCCACGATGCGGGCCTCGCCCCGCTCCGCGGCCAGCGCGAGCGGGGTCACGCCGTACCGGTTCGTGACGCCGGTGCGGGCCCCTGCCGCCAGCAGGAGGCGGGCCGTCGCAACGTCGCCCTGGTAGGCCGCCCAGTGCAGCGCGGTGGTGCCGTCCACCTCGGCCGCGTTCACGTCGACCTGCTGCTCGAGCAGGGTGCGGACGGCGGCGGCGTCCTCCGCCTTCGCCGCGTCGACGATCGGTATCGCGGGCGCGGCCCCGACCGAAGCCGCGGCGCCGGCGAGCAGCGCCGAACCGGCGAGTGACAGCATCCGGAATCCGAATGACCGCGACTCCGATCGAGGGCTGGTGCGCATCTGTGTCTCCAGGGGCCACGGCCGGGAGTTGCCGGTCCGGCGAAACCCAATGCTACCGTCCGTTCCGGTGATCCGCAACTGCGGCGGGCCGGGCGCCGGCCGCGCCATTCCGGTTGACACCGCGGGCCGGAGCCGTAGAATCACAAGATCGGTTCCGTATACCCGGAAGGCACAGCAGCATGATGGCGATGGAGCAGGCGTCCAGGCAGCGTTCATGGCGGCTCGCCGGCATCGCGGTGGTCGCGGTGCTCGCCGCGGGCGGGCCGGCCCGGGCCGGCCAGTCCCAGGAGCCGGCGGCAGCGCCGGAGAGCGTGGGTGACGCTCGCGCGAGCGAGATCGCCGGCCACGGGGCGCTGATCCAGCGCTACTGCCTGACCTGTCACACCCAGCGCATGGTGGAGCGCGGCACCGTCCCGGTCGAGCTCGAGAGCGCCGACCTCGAGAACGTGCCGGCCCAGGCCGAGATCTGGGAGAGGGTCATCCGCAAGGTCCGCACCGGCACCATGCCGCCCCTCGGGCGCCCGCGCCCCGACGCGGGGGCGTCCGACCGCCTCGCCGCGTGGCTCGAGACCGAGATCGACCGGGCCGCGGCGGCGAGCCCGAACCCCGGCCGCACCGTGCCCCTGCACCGGCTGAACCGCACCGAGTACCAGAACGCCGTCCGCGACCTCCTCGACCTCGACGTCGACGCGGCGGCTCTGGTGCCGGCCGACGACCAGAGCTACGGGTTCGACAACATCGCCGGCGTGCTGAAGGTGTCGCCGACCCTGCTCGAGCGCTACATGAACGCGGCGCGCTTCATCAGCCGGCTCGCGGTGGGGGCGTCGCCGATGGCTCCGACCGGCGAGACGTTCCGCATCGTCTCCGACCTGTCGCAGTACGGGCACCAGGACGGCCTGCCGTTCGGCACCCGCGGCGGCCTCTCCGTGGAGTACAACTTCCCGCGGGACGGGGAGTACGACATCGAGCTCGCCATGCTCGACCTGTTCGCGGGTGCCCCGATCCGCGAGCCGCACCAGCTCGAGGTCAGCGTGGACGGCGAGCGGGTCGCCCTGTTCCCGCTCGCGCCGGTCGACCCCGACCGCGACCAGGGTGCCGCCTACAACACCGGACCCGAGGACCTGCGGGTGCGCGTCCCCGTCCCCGCCGGCCCGCGCACGGTCACCGCCACCTTCATCAGGAAGACCGGCGCGCTGGCCGAGAGCCTCCGGCAGCCGTTCGACCGCCCCCACGGCGAGGGCGACTACCTGTTGTACGCGCCGCACCTGGGCACCGTCACCATCACCGGGCCGTTCGACGAGACCGGCATCGAGGACACGCCGACGCGGCGCCGCATCTTCGTCTGCCGGCCCGGGAACGCAGCCGAGGAGGCGCCCTGCGCCCGGCAGATCCTGTCGGCCCTGGCCCGCCGCGCCTACCGCCGCCCCGTCACCGGGCGGGACCTCGCCCCCCTGGTGGCCTTCTACGAGGAAGGGCGCAGGGCCGGCGGCTTCGAGGCGGGCATCGAGCGGGCGCTCCGGGCCCTGCTGGTGAGCCCCGACTTCCTGTTCCGGGTGGTCTCGGACCCAGCCGGGGCCGAGCCGGGCACGCCCTATCGATTGAGCGGCCTCGAGCTGGCGTCGCGCATCTCGTTCTTCCTGTGGAGCAGCCTGCCCGACGACGAGCTGCTGGCGGCCGCCGAGGCGGGCGGCCTCGACTACCCCGCCGTCCTTGAGGCGCAGGTGCGGCGCATGCTCGCCGACCCCCGCTCCGAGGCCCTCGCCAGCAACTTCGCGGGGCAGTGGCTGCGCCTGCGCAACATCTCGGGGGCGCTGCCCTCCGACGTGCTCTTCCCCGACTTCGGCGAGAGCCTGCGGCAGGACTTCGTGCGCGAGACGGAGCTGTTCTTCGACAGCATTCTGCGCGAGGGCCGCGGCGTGACCGACCTGCTGACGGCCGACCATACGTTCCTGAACGAGCGGCTCGCCCGGCATTACGGCGTCCCCGGCGTCTACGGCAGCGACTTCCGGCGCGTGTCGCTGGCCGACGGCAACCGCCGGGGGCTGCTCGGCCAGGGCAGCATCCTCACCGTCACCTCGTATCCGGACCGCACGTCGCCGGTCGGCCGCGGCAAGTGGGTGCTCGAGAACGTGCTGGGGACGCCCCCGCCGCCCCCGCCGCCCAACGTACCCGAGCTCGAGCCCGCGGAGGACACGGGCAGGGTTCTGGCGATGCGAGAGCGGATGGAGCAGCACCGGGAGAACCCGGTGTGCGCGAGCTGCCACCGCGTCATGGACCCGCTGGGCCTGGCCCTCGAGAACTTCGACGCGATCGGTCGTTGGCGCGGGCACATGCCCGGCGGCATTGCCATCGACGCCTCCGGCACCATGCCCGACGGCACCGCGTTCGACGGGCCGGCCGAGCTGCGCGGCCTGCTCGTGCGCGACCGGGAGCAGTTCGCGACCGTGGTGACCGAGAAGCTGCTGATTTATGCCCTCGGCCGCGGCATCGAGTACTACGACGCGCCGGCTGTGCGGCAGATCGTCCGCGGGTCGGCGGCCGACGACTACGGCCTCGCCTCGCTGGTGGTCGGCGTGGTCCGGAGCACGCCGTTCCGGATGCGGCTGGCCGGCGTCGTCGCGGACGCGGAATAGTGTAGGATTCGGTTGGGCGGCAACCGGGCCATGAGCCTGCGGTGCCCGACGAGGACGTCGAGCTCGGGTCGAGGAGACTGACTGTCATGTTCATCAGCAAGATGGCGTTGCCCCGTCGGACGTTCCTCCGCGGCATGGGGGTCAGCCTCGCGCTGCCGCTGCTCGACGCGATGGTGCCCGCCGCCACCGCGCTGGCCAGCACCGCGGCGAAGCCGGTGCGCCGGCTCGGCTTCGTGTACATCCCCAACGGGGCGGTGATGAAGTCGTGGCAGCCGGCCGGCGACGGGAAGATGACCGAGCTGTCGCGGACGCTCAGCCCCCTCGCGCCGTTCCAGGAGCAGGTCATCGTCCCCATCGGCCTCAGCCAGAAGCAGGCCGAGGCCCTCGGCGACGGCAACGGCGAGCACTCGCGGGCCGGCACCGTGTGGCTGAGCGGCGTGCACCCGAAGGAGACCGAGGGCGCCGACGTCCGCAACGGCATCACCGCCGACCAGATCGCCGCGCAGCACATCGGCGGCGACACGCCGCTGACGTCGCTCGAGCTGGCGATGGAGCAGACGTACCTGATCGGCAACTGCGACAACGGGTACAGCTGCGTCTACACCAACAGCATCTCGTGGCGCACCGCTACCACCCCGAACCCGCACGAGACGAACCCGCGCATCGTCTTCCAGCGCATGTTCGGCGATGGCGGCACGCCGGAGCAGCGGCTCGCGCAGCTCCAGGAGGACCGCAGCATCCTCGACTGGGTGACGCAGGACATCTCGCACCTGCAGAAGAAGCTGGGGGCGGCCGACCGCAACAGCGTCGGCGAGTACCTCGACTCGGTGCGCGAGATCGAGCGGCGCATCCAGGTCGCGGAGCGCCAGCACGGCGAGTCCGTGCTCGAGCTACCGGACCGGCCCATCGGCGTGCCCGAGGACTACGACGCGCACGCCAAGCTGATGTTCGACCTGCTGGCCGTCGCCTTCAAGGCCGACATCACCCGCGTCTTCGTGTTCACCCTGGGCAAGGAGCAGACCAACCGAGCCTATCCCGAGCTGGGCGTGAATGCCGCGCACCACGCGGTGTCGCACCACCAGCACGACCCCCTCAAGTTCGAGCAGGGGGCCAAGGTCAACCAGTACCACATCGGCCTCACCGCGCACTTCCTCGACAAGCTGAAATCGACCCCGGACGGCGACGGCAACCTGCTCGACCACTCGCTCGTGCTGCACGGCGGCGGCATCAGCGACGCCAACGAGCACTCGCACATCGACCTGCCGCTCGTCATGATCGGCGGCGCCGGCGGGGTGAAGGGCGGCCGCGTCCTGCGCCACTCGAAGGACACCCCGATGAACAACCTGCTGGTCGCGATGCTCCAGCGCGCCGGGGTCCCGGCCGAGAAGTTCGGCGACGCCACCGGGACGCTCCCCCTCGAGCCCATCGAGCCGCTCGCGGGCGTGTAGCATCAGGGGGCTGCGCCGCATGGCGGTGCAGCCCCCGTTCACGTCTGCTTGGAGCCGTTGATCTTCCTTGCGAGATCCTGCTTGAGACTGTCGATCGCTTGGGTGATCGCGTCGTGGCCGGCAGTGTTCTCCGAGCGGAACGATTCCAGCCGAACGACCAGCCAGACAGCAGCGAGTAGTGCGCCGACGTCGGCGGCGTTCACGCCTTCCAGGAGTCTCGCCAGGATTCCCACGGCGAGATAACCGTAACACGAGGCACCCGGGGCGTTCGCATCCAGCGCGAGCTCACGGATACGTGTAGGCGCCCTGGATGCCCAGTGGCAGGCCGATTATCCAGTAGGCGATCAGGAACAGCGTCCATGTCACCAGCAGCACGACGCAGTAGGGCAGCATGAGCGACGCCACGGTGCCGATGCCCGTCGACTTGACGTAGCGCTGGCAGAAGACGACGACCAGCGGGAAGTACGGCATGAGCGGGGTGACGATGTTGGTCACGCTGTCGCCGACGCGGTAGGCGGCCTGGGTCAGCTCGGGGGCGATGCCGAGGCTCATCAGCATCGGCACGAAGATGCTCGAGAGGAGCGCCCACTTGGCCGAGGCCGAGCCGACGAAGATGTTGACGACCGAGGTCAGCAGGATGATGCCGACGATGGTGATCTGCGGGGGCAGGGCGAGGTCGCGCAGGAAGTTGGCGCCCTTCAGGGCGATGAGCAGACCGACGTTCGAGTTGTTGAACGCGGCGATGAACTGGGCGGCGAAGAACGCCATCACCAGGTAGTAGGCCATCGTGCTCATCGCCGAGGTCATGCCCTTGACGATGTCGCGGTGCGTCTTCACGGTGCCCGCGACGTAGCCGTGCACCACTCCGGGAATCAGGAACAGCAGAAAGATGAGGGGCACCATCATGCCCATCAGGGGGGCGGTGAAGCTGGTCAGCCCGCCCTCGGGGCTGCGCAGGGCCGACCCCTCCGGCAGCGCCCAGAGGATGAGCAACAGGAGCCCCGCGACCATGGCCCCGGCGCCGGCGAGGAAGCCGCGGCGGTCGTCGGCCGTCAGCTCGTCCATCTTCGGCATCTGCTCGGGGTCGCCGTCGACCGGCGTCGACTGGAGGCGCGGCTCGATGACGCGGTCGGTCAGGTACCAGCCGACGCCGATGACGAGCAGCGACGAGAGGGCGGTGAACCCGAGGTTGCTCAAGGGGTTGACGAACCGCTCCGGGTCGAGGATCTGCGCCGCCTGCTGGGTGAAGCCCTGCAGCAGGGGGTCGATGCCCGACGGGATGAAGTTGGCCGAGAACCCGCCCGAGACCCCCGCGAAGGCGGCCGAGATGCCGGCCAGCGGGTGCCGGCCGGCCGCGTAGAAGATGACCCCGCCGAGGGGGATGACGAGCACGTAGCCGGCGTCGGCCGCGGTGTGGCTGACGATCGCGGCCAGGATCAGCATCGGGGTCAGCAGGCTCGGCGACGTGCGGCCCAGGATGAGCTTGAGGCCGGCGTTGATGAAGCCGGTCTTCTCGGCCACCCCGACCCCGAGCAGGGCCACCAGCACCACCCCCAGCGGCGCGAACCCCGTGAAGGTGGGCACCAACTGCACCAGGAACGTGGCGAGGGCGGTGCCCGTCAACTGGTTGGCGATGCGCAGCGGCTCGCCGCTACGCGGGTCGACCTCGGCGAACTCGACCGGTGAGAGGATCGCCGAGGCGATCCACGTCAGCACCAGCAGCAGCAGGAACAGGATGGCGGGGTCGGGCAGCCGGTTGCCGACCGTCTCGATGCCGTTCAGCGCGCGGTCGACGAAGCTGCCCTGCACGGCGGCCGGTGTCTTCGGCCGGTCGGATTGTTCATTCGCCATGGATGAACCTCCCCCTGTCGTCGGCTCCCGCCATCTCGACCGGCGCCGTCAGTCGAGCACGTCGAACAGGTAGCTGTACTTCAGGATGACGCTGCGGCCGGCGTAGGAGGGGATGAAGTCGCCGAGCCCGTCGGTCTCGTTGTAGACGAAGAAGAACCCGGTGTTGGCGTCCTGCAGCCAGCCCACGCGGAAGTTCACCGCCCAGAGGTCGGCGCTGTCGTTGTGCTGCAGGAGGGTCTGGGCGTAGAGCCGCGGCGAGAAGTTGTAGCCGATGTCGATGCTGCTCAGGTTGGTGACGGTGCTGCCGCTGGGCAGGTCGATGTCGTTCCGGCTGTAGCTCAGCGACAGGTTGAAGGTCTCGCCGTAGCGCGCGTTTATCGTGGGCCGGACGGTGACGATGTGGCCGTTGAAGAACCCCGCGGTGGTGGCCCGGATGCCGGCGCTGATGGGGGCCGACCGGTCCGAGTTGTACTGATAGCTGAGCTCGTTGAAGTCCCAGCGGCCGGCCGGCACGGTGAGGCCCGACACCTGGAACTCCTCGAACACGTACTCCTGTCGGATGTCGTAGACGACCCCGGCCGACGAGCTGTCCTCGAACTCGCCCTGGTAGTGGAGATGGATGTAGGTCGTCTCCATGATGCCGTCGAGGTTCCAGAACCGCGCATAGCTCATGTGCGGCGTCAGCTCCTGGTACCTCAGGGGGTTGTCGCCGGGCCGGGTGGTGTTGTAGACCGCGAAGTCGAGCTTCCGGAACCCTCCCCAGCGTTGGAGGTGGCCGACCTCGGGGTTGAAGTCCTCCCCGTTCTCCTGGTAGCCGGCCCCGAGGCGCCAGGACTCGGAGCTGTACTGGCTCGTCACGCTCACCGCGTGGTCGTGCCCGTCGTGGCCGGGCGTCTCGGTGCGGGCCACGTAGCCCTGCACCATGCCGTTCTCGCCGATGCCCCACCGGCCGTCGAAGGCGTAGGTGCGGTTGTAGTCGTCGTTCAGGGCGAGGCTGCCGGTGCCCTGGCGGTTGACGAAGAGCCCGCCGATGCTCGAGCGGTTGGGCAGGTCGCGGCGCAGCCGGGCCACCGAGAAGTTGTTGGCGGTGTTCACCGTGTCGCCGACCTGCTCGGTCTGCATGTTCAGGAACCCCACCGTCATCGCGTCGGTCACCTTGCCCGACATCCGGGCGCCGCCCATGATCGGGATCTGGGCCCCGTCCTGGATGCCGATGCGCCGGCTGAAGAACAGCTCGGTCTGCCCGAGGTTCCGGCCGCTCGACTGGTTCGCCACCGAGAAGGCGCCGGCGTTCTCGAGGAAGAACGGACGCTTCTCGGGGAAGAAGAGGTTGAACCGGTCGAGGTTGATCTGCTGCTGGTCCACCTCGACCTGGGCGAAGTCGGTTCTCCACGTGCCGTCGAGGGTCAACCCCGGCGTCACGCTGTACTTGAGGTCGGCGCCGTAGTCGCCGACCCCCTGCACGCCGAGGCCCGGCTCGAGGTCGCGCGTGGCCATCTCGCCGACCACGTAGGGGGTGACCTGCAGGTTCCCGGTGAAGCCGGCGGGGGCGCGCACGCCCGTCAACTGCCCCGCCATCGAGACCCGGTAGAGGTTGTACTGCCGGGGCAGGGGCGCCCAGTACGCGGTCTCGTTCCGGCGGCGGATGTTCCGCTGGAAGTTCATCCCCCACACCTGGTCCTCGCGGTCGGGGTAGCGGATGGTCCGGAAGGGGATGGCGAACTCGGCGCTCCACCCGATGTCGGAGATCTCGGTCTGCACCTGCCAGGCGCCGTCCCAGTTGAGGTTGAAACCGGCGCCGCTCCCTCGCGAGAAGCCGCCCCCGCCCCCCGAGCCGCTGCCGCGGCGGGCGCCGCCCTCGTCGGTCACCTGGCCGTCGTACTCCTGCCCGGCCGGGGTGGTGCCGAAGACGAAGCCGTTCTGCCGGTCGCGGAAGGTGTCGAGCACCATCTGGAAGCTGTCGGAGTCGTTCATCGACGAGTCGCGCCGGCTGTCGCTCATGATGATGCCGGAGGGGTCCCGGTCGTAGCAGACGATCCCGAAGTAGACGGTGTCGTCGGTGAACACCACCCGCACCTCGGTGCGCTCCGTCGCGGGCTCCCCCTCGTCGGGCGCGCTCTGGCGGAAACCGCTGACCGGCAGCACCTCGGCCCAGGCGGGGTCGTCGAGCACGTTGCCGTCGAGGTTGGGCGCCTGCTCGCGCCACTGCGCCACCGCCCACTTGCCGGCGACGGGCGCGCTCATGCCGGCGCCGGGCGCGGTGATCTGGATCGACGCGGGCTCCTCGCCGCCCGCCACGGGGGCCTGCGACTGGCCGCGGGCCGGCGCCGGGCCGGCGAGCATCACATAGAAAGCGAGCACGAATCGGGCGCTCTGTCGCATCTTCGGTCTCGTCCCTGGGGCAGAGGGTCGGGGCGCACCTCGACCGCCGAACCTGCGAGAATCGGTCAATTAGACCACACTCGCGCGGCTTCTCCGATCCACGCGACCTCCCGCTCCCGCGGTTCCGCCGGCGGATACGCCCGTCACGCCGCCTCGACGTCGGTGCGGGTGAAGTCGTCACCCTTGAACAGCAGCGGCTCGCCGGTGGTTCTCGCCAGCGCGTACGCGAAGCAGTCGCCAAAGTTCAGGGCTGCCTCGTGATTTCCCTTGCCGAAACGACGCCACGCCTGACGGGCCGTCTCGACCTGTTCACGCGTGACCGGCGACAACTCGATTTCGGCTTCCTCGACGAACGAATCGAGCTCGGTGTCGGTTGCCCGACCGCGGCCCCCGACCACGATGGACGCTTCGAGGAGATTGGCTACCGACATTCGACACGGCGAAGCCGTCAAGATTGCTCGCGCGTACCGTTCAGCGTCGGGCTCCCGAAAGAGCACCGCCAGCACCGCCGACGTGTCGACGATCACTTCGGCAGTCCCCGCTCGTCATAGAGGAAGTCGCCATGCTCGACGGCCGAGGGTCCGGGCTCCAGCCGCGCGGCGCAGCGCCGCCCGATGGCGAGCAGCCTCTCGACCCGCGCGTCGACGTCGCGAAGACGGGTCTCCCGCTCCAGGCGGTCACGCAACGCGACGGTGATGGCGCCGGTCATGGTCTCGCCCGTCAGCCGCGCGAGGTCGGCGGCGAGCCGGCAGGTCTCGTCGTTCTTGATGTTGAGGCTCATGGCATGGGGCGTGGGTAGAAGCCCATGGGCCCATTCTACCTCAACCGCCGTCCGCGCGGTTCCGTCTGCCGCTTCGCCTGCCTCGATTTCGGCGACGAAGCGCGCGAACGGTCACCGGACAGCCTCGATCAGCTCGCAGGGTCCGCGTCGCTGGATCGACGCGGCGGCGCGACGCCTTGCGTGCTATTCTGCGGGGTACGGGTCCGGGTCGGCCGTCGGCCGACCCGTGGTCGGAATCGGTTCTCCGAGGAACCAGGACGGCCGGGGAGGAAGGGACCATGAACCGCTCGAGTGGGTCGCGTATCGGGATTGTCGCGGGGCTCTTGTGCACGCTCGTTGCCGCATCGAGTACGCCTGCGTTCGCACAGGGTGCGCCGGACGGTTGGACGCCGGAGATTCTGGCCGACGGGCAGCCCGACATCACCGGCATGTGGAACAACTCGAACGCGACGTTCACGCCGCTCGAGCTGCCGGAGGAGCTGGTCGGCCGGGCGCTGTCGGCCGACGAGCTGCAGGCCCGGGCCGAGGCGCGGGCCAGCGGCCGCAAGGCCCGGTCGGAGTGGCGCGGCCACGAGAACTCGCGGGGGGTCGGCGGCTACGGCACCTACTGGTTCGACTGGTACTGGGAGAATCCGGTCGACATCGGTCAGGCCTCGATCATCGTGGACCCGCCCACCGGCCGGGTGCCCGAGTACACCGCGAACGCGCGCGAGTCGATCGCCATGAACATGGCCGAGCTGCACGCCGCGGCCGGGAACATGGAGTCGGGAGACCGGTGCATCTCGCGCGGCGTGCTCGGCATGATGATGCCGACCGAGTACAACAACGGCACCCTCATCCTGCAGTCGCCGGGCTACGTCGTCATCCACAGCGAGATGATTCACAACGCCCGCATCATCCCCATCGACAGGCCCCACGCCGACGCCAGGGTGCGGCAGTGGGAGGGCGACCCGCGCGGGCGCTGGGAGGGCAACACGCTGATCGTCGAGTCGACGAACTTCCGGGCGGTGAAGAACATGCGGGGGCCGTCGGCGGGCCTGCGGTCCCGCCAGTCCGAGGCGCAGAGGATCGTCGAGCGGTTCACCATCACCGGCCCCGACGAGCTGCGCTACTCCGTCACCATGGACGACGCGGAAACCTACACCGCGCCGTGGACCGCCTCGTTCCCGTTCAACCGCGACGACGACTACCTGCAGTTCGAGTACGCCTGCCACGAAGGCAACTACTCGGTGCCGAACGCCCTCGGGGGCGCGCGCATGGAAGAGGCGGGGCGTTAGTTGGTTCAGGAGGCCGGGCTGGCGAGACCCCGCTCGTGCGCGAGCAGGGTCTCCTTCACCGGCAGCCCCCCGCCGTATCCGATGAGCGTGCCGTCGGCCCCGATGACGCGGTGGCAGGGCACGACGATGGCCAGCGGGTTCCTGCCGTTGGCGGCGCCGACCGCCCTTGACGCGGTCGGCCGCCCGATGCGCCGCGCGAGCTCGCCGTAGGAGATGGTGTCGCCGTAGGGAATGCGGCGCAGCTCGTGCCACACGCGGCGCTGGAACGTGGTGCCGGCGGGGGCGAGCGGCAGGTCGAAGTCGCGGCGCCCACCCTCGAAGTACTCCAGCAATTGACGCTTCGCCTCGCGCAAGGGTCGGGGCAGGGATCTGCGTCGCTGCCCCCACGCCGGGTCGGGAGCGTTCGCCGCCGCGTTGGGCAGGTCGATCCGTTCGATGCCGCCTTCGTCGCCGACGACGCGCAGGGTGCCGATGGGGGTGTCGAAGTCGTGATAGGCGAGGCTCATGCCGACAGTATCTCATGATCGTGTACTCGTCCCGGCAGTGTCTGCATGCCCGCGAATCCGGCGACGGTGTCCCTCGACGATGCGGGCGTTCCGGCTCCGTATCGACGTCGAGACTGGCGTCGCCGCGCTCGAGGCCGGGTTTCACCGGGAGCGATCGGACGCTGCCGGCGCCCATCCGGGCTGGTTTGTCGGGAGGAGCGCCGCCCGCCGTCACCACAGCCCGAGCAGGCGCCACCAGAGGCTGCCGGCGCCGAGCCAGATCGTGATGTTCACCACGCTGATGAGCGCCCCGAGCCTCCACCACGTACCGATGTCGACGTTGCCCGATCCGAACAGGATGGGGGCGGCGGCGGTGCCGTAGTGGGTCAGCGACGCGAACAGGTTGCTGAAGAACGCCAGTACCAGGGCAGCGAGGACCGGCGGGGTTCCTACCGCGAGGGCGACGGCGAGAAACGGGGCGTACATGGCGCTGACGTGCGCGGTGTTCGACGCGAAGAAGTAGTGCACGTAGAAGTAGATCAGGCACAGCCCGAGGAACGCGGGGAGCCAGTGGCCCTCGCCCAGCACCCCGGACACGCGGTCGCTGAACCAGCCCACGAGGCCCAGCGTCCCGAGTTGGCTCGCCATCATGACGAGCACCGCGAACCAGATCAGGGTGTCCCAACCCTTCCGCTCCTCGAGGATGTCCTGCCAGGCGAGCGCGCCGGTCGCGAGCATCGCGGCGACTCCGGCCATCGCGGTGGCGGTGGCGTTGATGCCGAGCTCGCCGCCCACGATCCAGAAGCCCAGGAGGAAGACGAAGACCGCCACCAGGACCCGTTCGTCCCTCGACATCGGGCCCATCTCGCGCAGCCGCTCGCGCGCGAACGCCGGCGCCTCGGGGGTATGGGTGACCTCGGGAGGGTACAGGCGGTAGATCAGGAGCGGCACCAGCAGCAGGCTCAGCAGGCCCGGGACGATCGCCGCGACCGCCCATCCCGCCCAGGTGATGGTTACGCCCTGCTGCGCGGCCAGCTCCGCCGCCAGCGGGTTCGCGGCCATGGCGGTGAGGAACATCGCGCTGGTGACGACCACGCCCTGATACGCGGTGAACGTCAGGAAGCCGGCGACCCGGCCCTGGGTGCCGTCGGCGGCGTCGCTGCCGAGCGAGACGCACAGCGACTTGAGGATTGGGTAGATGACGCCCCCGCCGCGCGCCGTGTTGCTGGGGATGAAGGGCGAGAGGAAGAGGTCGGTGGCCACGATGCCGTAGCCGAGCCCGAGGCTCCGCTTCCCGAGCATCCGCAGGAAGTGGTAGGCGATGCGGGCCCCGAGCCCCGTCTTGACGAAGGCGGTGGCGATGAAGAACGCGGCCACAACCAGCCACACCACGGTGTTCCCGAACCCGGCCGTCGCCTCCCCGATGGTCAGGGTGCCCGACATCACCGCGAAGGCCACCCCCACGAACGCCATCGCCCCCATCGGCAGGGGGCGCAGGATGATGCCCAGGATGGTGGCGACGAACACCGCGAGAAGCTGCCACGCCCGCGGCTCGACCCCTTCCGGGGTCGGGACGAGCCACACCGCGGCGCCGACCGCGGCCACCACCCCGAGCCGGGCGGCGTCGACGCGGGGTTGGCGGGCGGGTCTCGGCGGCGCGTCGTCGGCCATCGAGTGGTACTGTATACGACGACGGTGGAACAGGACGCCAACGGCGATCTCGGGGTGTTCAGCGCCGGCGACGCCGCCAAGTCACGGGTGCTCGACGGATTCGCGGCCGACGTGAGATCCGTGTTCGACGCGCCGAAGCCGGACGCGTGACATGCAGGACCGGTTGCCGCAATGGAAGCGATGCGCTTCTTCAACACCGAGGGTCCGGTTCGCGCGGGAGACCACTACTGCATCCCGCCACTCACGAGGGTCGATCTTGACGAGGTGCTGGCTCTGGTGCGGAACCAGAAGTACTTTGTCTTGCACGCCCCAAGACAGACGGGCAAGACGTCGGCGCTGCTCGCCCTGCGCGACTTGCTGAACGAGGGCGGCGCCGGCGACTATCGCTGCGTTTACGCGAACTTCGAGGTCGGGCAGGCGGCGCGCGAGGACACGGCGCGGGCGATGCGGGCGATGCTCGGCGAGCTCGCCCGCCGGGCGCGGCTCACGTTGGGCGACGAGACGCCGGACCGCCTGCGGGCCGCGGCGCTGGAGAGCGAAGGCGCCGACGGGGCGCTGATTGACGTCCTCTCCCGTTGGGCGGCGGCCGAGCCGCGTCCGCTGGTGTTGCTCATCGACGAGATCGACACGCTGGTCGGCGACACGTTGCTTTCGGTGCTGCGGCAGTTGCGGGCGGGCTACGACCAGCGGCCGGCGAGTTTCCCGCACAGCGTCGTCTTGTGCGGCGTGCGGGACGTGCGGGACTATCGCATTCGGTCCGGAGCGCGGAACGCGCTGGTGCTCGGCGGCAGCGCGTTCAACATCAAGTCGAAGTCGTTGCGGCTGGGCGACTTCAGCGGGGCGGAGACGCGGGCGCTGTTGGGGCAGCACACTGCCGAGACCGGGCAGGCGTTCACGTCGGCGGCGCTGGAGGCGGTCTGCACGCGCACGGCGGGGCAGCCGTGGCTGGTGAACGCGCTGGGGTGGGAGGCGTGTTTCGAGAGCAGGGTGGGCCGAGATCGCGCGCGCGCGATCGTCGCCGACGATATCGTCGACGCCCAGGAGCGGCTGATCCTGGCCCGCGTGACGCATCTGGACAACCTGGCCGACAAGCTGCGCGAGGAGCGGGTGCGGCGCGTGGTGGCCCCGATGCTGACCGGCGCCGCAGACCGGGACAGCTACGCCGACCGGGCCCGCGACGTGGAGTACGCGCGCGACCTGGGCCTGCTGGCGCACGACGACGCGAAGCGGATCGCCAACCCGATCTACGCGGAGGTGATCCCGCGCGAGCTGACGTGGGTGGCGGAGGACGACGTCGAGGCGGAGGCGGCGTGGTACGTGGACGCCGGTGGCGGGCTGGACGTGGACAAGCTCCTGGAGGCGTTCCAGCGGTTCTTCCGCGAGCACTCGGAGCACTGGACGCAGCGCTTCGACCGGTACCGGGAGGCGGGGCCGCAACTGCTGCTGCAGGCGTATCTGCAGAAGGTCGTGAACGGCGGTGGTCGCATCGAACGGGAGTACGCCCTGGGCCGGGGGCGCGTCGATCTGCTGATCGTCTGGCCGCACGGAGATCGCGTCCGGCGGTTCGTCGTCGAGTGCAAGGTGCGCCGCGACGGGTTGGAGCGGACGATCCGCGAGGGCGTCGACCAGACGCGGGACTACATGGACCGATGCGGGGCGGAGTCGGGACACCTGGTGGTCTTCGACCGCTCGCCGTCCAGGACGTGGGAGGAGAAGATCTTCCGCCGCGAAGAGTCGGCCGGCGGTGGCGAACCGGTCACCGTCTGGGGCATGTGACGGTCTCGAACCGCGCGCCGCAGACCCCCGGTCTTGCTGTGCCGGCCGGTGCCGTGGAGCGGATTCTCCCTGGCGGGTTCTGTGCTGCCACCGGCCCGCCTTCCCGGTCCGAAGCGGACTCTCTGCCGGGTACTGGTGCTACCGCGGGCTCGCTTCCGCGGGCGATTCGGGTACCGCCACAGCCGATCGTCCCCGCCTGGTGCCCGCTGCTACTGCTTGACGTACTTCCGAATCCTCTGCGGGCCGACGTCGGCGGCGTAGACGTTGCCCTCGCGGTCGGCGGTGATGCCCGAGGCGCCGGAGATGCGCAGCTCGTCCTGCCGGTCGACGTCGGGATCGGGGATGTAGGCGTGGACGGTCCCGTCCACGGCGCTTCCGATGTAGATGCCGCGCTTGAAGCCGGGGTTGTTCGACGAGGTCGACGTCGAGTCGGTGACGTAGAGCACGTCGTCCTCGTCGATGAACATCCCGCTCGGCCGGCCGAACTGTCGCCACTCGGCGACGAAGGTCCCGTCGGGCTCGAAGATCTGCACGCGGCCGTTCGAACGGTCCCCGACAAAGACGCGCCCGCGGCTGTCGAGGGTGAGGGTGTGCGGCTGGTCGAACTCGCCGGGGCCGCTGCCCGGCCCGCCCCACGTCAGGAGGAAGCGGCCGTTCCGGTCGAACTTCACCACCCGGTTGTTGGGTCCGTGCCCGTCGGTGACGAAGATGTCGCCGTCGTCGTTGACCGCGACGTCGCTCGGCCGGTCGAAGGTGTCCGGCCCGTTCCCCGCGACCCCCGCCTTGCCGAGGGTCATCAGGATCTCGCCGGTGGGGCTGAACTTGAAGACCTGGTGCCCGCGCCCGCCGGCCGGCAGGCCGAGCACGGTGTCGCTGCCGTTGTAGTCGGTGGCCCAGAGGCTGCCCTCGGGGTCGATGTGGAAGCCGTGCGGGGCTGCGAATACCCCTTCGCCCCAACTGTCGAGCAGCTCCCCGTCGGAACTGAACTTCACGACCGGCGGGTCGTCGTCCCGCCCCACGCAGGTGGCGGCGCCCGGCGGCTGGTTGTTGAAGCAGCGGTGGAAGACCCAGATGTTCCCGTCCGCGTCGCGGTCGACGCCGATGGTCTCGCCCCACCTCCCGCCGTTCATGTGCGACGGCAGGTTCGGCCATTCGTCGACGAGCCGGAACGGGTTGGGGAGCGGCTGCGACGCGGCCCCGGCCGTCACGGCGAGGAGAACGACGAGCACGAGGCCGGTGCGGACCGAGGGATGAGCCATCATGGCCGTATGCTACCACCCGCCTCGGCACGTCTGGCGGGCTGGGGAGACAAGCAGTGTTGCCGTCCTCAAGGCGCGTGAGATGGGAGCCGTGCAGCTTGCCGAGCGGATCCGGTTCTCGGGGCTGTTTCACCTGCCGTCGCAACAGATGACGAGCCGTTTCTTCACCACCCAACCCATCCATCAGGGCCGATAGCGCCGGACGTCGAGGTCCGACAGGAAGCGGTAGTGGCGGACATTCGCGGTCATCAGCGCTCCCCCCGTCTCCACCGCCGTCGCCGCGATCAACGCGTCGGCGAGGCGCAGGCCACGCGCCAGCGCGTGACGTTCCACATACAGCACCGCCCTGTGGCTGATGCCCTCGGAGACCGGGATCACGCGCCAGCCGTTCTCGCCGATGGCCCGCCTGAGCCCAAGGAGCTCGCTCTTTGCGCGCACTCCCTGCACAAGTTCCATGTACGACACGGCCGAGAGTTCCACGCTCGCGCACTCGGCGAGGGCAGCCCGCGCCGACTCCCTGCCGCGGAAGAACCAGACGAGAACATCGGTGTCAAGCAACATCGCGCGGTCGGCGCAGGTTCCGCACGAAGCCGTCCACGTCGGCCAGGTCGGCCCGATCCTTCCACATGCCGAAGCCGGCAATGCCGCCGCGCGTCGCGGTTGGGGCAGGCGTCGAATCGATTCCCACCAGCTTCGCCATCGGCTTGCCTCGGTATGTGACGATCACCGTTTCGCCGCGGTCCACGCAATCGAGCACCTCTCGGACTCCCGTCCTCAGGCGCTTGGCAGTCACTTCCATCGTCATGAGCTGCTCCTTGGAGTAACCACTTCAAAGTGTACTCTCGTGGCTTGCACAATCGCAACCCGCCAGCGCGCCGCAGATCACCCTTGTGGGGTCCGGCGGTACCTTGGGCCGGCGCCGGCGGATCGCTCTCGGGGCCGCACCGGCCATTGTCCCGGCGGCGTCCCGCCTCTACTGCTTGACGTACTTCCGAATCCGCTACGGGCCCACGTCGGCGGCGTAGACGTTGCCGGCGCGGTCGGCAGTGATGCCCGACGCGCCGGAGATGCGCAGCTCGTCCTGCCGGTCGACGTCCGGATCGGGGATGTAGGCGTGGACGGTTCCGTTCACGGCGCTCCCGATGTAGATCCCGCGCTTGAAGCCGGGGTTGTTCGACGAGGTCGATGTCGAGTCGGTGACGTAGAGCACGTCGTCCTCGTCGATGAAACATCCCGCTCGGCCGGCCGAACCGCCGCCACTGGGCGACGAACGTCCCGTCCGGCTCGAAGATCTGCACGCGGCCGTTCGAGCGGTCCCCGACGAACACGCGTCCCCGGCTGTCCAGGGTGAGGGTGTGGGGCTGGTCGAACTCGCCGGGGCCGTCGCCGGGGCGACCCCACGTGAGCAGGAAGCGGCCGTTCCGGTCGAACTTCACGATCCGGTTGTTCGGTCCGTGCCCGTCGGTGACGAAGATGTCGCCATGGCGTTGACCGCGATGTCAGTCGGCCGGTCGAAGGTGTCGGGTCCATCGCCCGCAATCCACGCCTGGCCCAGCGTCATCAGGATCTCGCCGGTCGGGCTGAACTTGAACGTGCGGAGGCTCGGCTCGGGTGCGCCATTCATGCTACGGTCAAGCCATGCCGTACCTGCAGGTAGACATGCCCGACTCGCTTCACGACCGCCTGCGCCGCTTCGCCAGTGAGACGAACCGCACCCTGAGCGCGGTTGTGCTCGATGCCGTGGAACGCGAGCTGGGAGCGTGGGAGTGGCGCGAGCGGCTGGCTCGGCGGTCGGAGACCGACCTCGGCGTCGACGCTTCGACGCTGGTTGCCGAGGCCCGCGCCGCCCGGGAGCGGGAGTTGGGATCAGGGTGACTCGTCGGCCAGAAGCCGGCGCAGTATGCGCCGGACGTGATCCTGTCCACCGAAGAACACCGCGAGCACGCGGACGGTCCGGCCCGCTTCGTCGACGTCGAACCAGTAGATCGCCCGGTCGATGGTCAGGTGCCGCAGACCCGGCAGAATGTCGTCATGACTCTCGCCCCGGTGGGGCGCCGTCAAGATGCGATTCGCGCCGGCGCGCACACCCATGACCCGCGCCGCGGCGTTATCGATTGCGTCTTCCAACGGCTCGCCGAGGCTGCGGTAGCTGTCGAACAGATGGTCGAAGATCAACTCGAGGTCCCGTTCGGCATCCGCGGAGAACTCAAGACGGTAGTCCATGCGAGCGGCGCTTCGCGGCGATTACGCGGGACAACCGACGATCCAACTCTTCCCCGGGAATGAACTGTTGCGCCCGGCGCCGCGCGAGAAGCTCGCGCAGCGCCGCCCGTTCCAGCTCCTCGCCGTCGAGCCGCCCGCGCAGCAGGTCGAGACCCTGCTGGAGCACGGCACTGACGCTGGAATACCGCCCGGTGTCCACCAGGGTCCTGGCGAACGCGTATTGCTCGTCGGTGAGGGAGACCGAGGACTTCATCGTCATGGATCCCCAAGGTAGCACTGGGTCGTACCGTCAGTCAACGACAGAGGCTCCCGATCGGTATCCGCGCGTGTGCTGGCAGTTCGGCGGAAACGGGTGGGGCGCAGGCGGCTTCGCGGCCGGCTCGACGCCAGCGCGCCCCAACCCGCCCATCGTCGCCTGAAGGCTCCGCTGGGCGCCGACCAACCCTCCAGGAGCCCGCGTCGTTCCATGGCGCAAGCTCCTACCGCCCGAACGAGTAGCGCACCCCCAGCTGCGCCTGCCAGCGGCTCCGCAGGTCGTCGCGGGCATAGCGGTCGCCGGTGAACCCGGGCCGGGCCGGGCTGTTGAGGCTGTAGACGTAGCGGCCGCTGTCGGGGTCGACGCTCGAGCGCACCGGCTGGAGGTTCTGGAAGAAGGCGAACTCGACGAGCCCGTTCCCGGCGTCGAACGCGTTGATGAGGTTGCGGACGTCGAGGAACAGCTCGACCTCGTTCGGCCCCCGCGGTATGTCCACGGCGAGGCGGAAGTCGAGGGCGTGGACCCACGGGCCGCGGCAGGCGTTCCTCGGTACGATCGTCCCGGGGGTAACGTCGCAGCCCGCCGAGAGGAAACGCATCAGGTCGTCGAAGGTGCCGTTGGTGACGATGGCGTCGGTCGCGTCCCGCGGGACGTACAGCAGGTCGTTCCCCCGCGTGCCGTCGCGGTTGCTGTCGCTCCCGTCGAGGTAACTGTAGGGGCGGCCCTGTTGGGCGTCGTAGTAGGCGGCGAGGGTGACGCCGGCGGGCCCGGCGGGGATGCGGTACGAGCCCGACAGGTTGAACCGGTGGCCGGGGGAGAAGTTCGACACGGCCAGGGGCACCGCGTTGGGGTCGCCGTCATGGTAGTTGTAGCGCCAGTTCGACGTCGCCTGGCTCGACCCGCCGTCGTTGACCGAGCGCGACTCGCCGTAGAGGTACGAGCCGCTCATGAACCAGTTGTCGCCGAACCGCTTGTCGAGCTTCGTGGCCACCGTCCAGCTTCCGCCCTGGTCGGTGTTCGTGAGGAGGACGACGTTGCTGAAGTCGCGGTGCAGGCGCGCGTGCGTCGGCCGCCCGTCGGGTGCGGCGCCGGCCGCGACGAGGTTGAGGTTCCGGTAGTCGATGTCGCGGACGGTCTTCGAGAAGAGCAGCTCGACGCTGGCCACGAGGCCGAAGAAGCCGAGGTCGCGGTCGTAGGCGAGGTTGCCGCGCAGGAGCTGCGGGAAGCGGTAGCCGGGGTCGACGAGGTTGATCTCGTTGGTCGACGCCGAGCCGATGTCGGTCGGCTGGGCGTTGGGGTCGGCCGAGAAGGGAATCCGGTTGTCGGGGTCGAAGAACACCCTGATGCGCTGGAACTCGTTCCCGGTGTTGGAGTACTGGTTCGAGAGCCAGACGTACGGCGTGCGGCCGTGGAAGAGGCCCAAGCCGCCTCGCACCTGCTGGCGGAGCCGCGACCGCGGGGCCGGGTCGTAGTTGAAGCCGATGCGCGGCGACCAGTTCCGCGTCGCCGGCACGACGTCGGTCGCCCGCCCGAAGAGCGTCTCGACCAGCGGGTTCGCCGACGGGGCGTCGGGGAAGACGGGCGCGTCGAGGCGGATGCCGTAGGTCAGCGTGAGGTCGTCGCGGACCCGCCACTGGTCGCCGGCGTAGAACCCGAGCTGGTAGACCCAGAACTCGGCCGCCTGCCGGGGGTCGGCGGTGCGCGAGAAGCTGTAGCTGTAGGACTGGGCGAGCCCCTGCTCGAAGAGGGCCGGGCTCGTGAACTCGTAGACGCCGAAGTTGTCGCGGATGAACAGGTTGCGGAACCGGAAGAGCTCGTTGTGGGTGCCGATGGTGATCTGGTGCCGCCCCCGCACCCACGTCAGGTCGTTGTGGATCTCGAAGATGTCCTGGTCGAGCTCGTTGGCGGTCGAGAACTGCTCGCTGCCGAACCGTATCTCCTCCCCGCCCTCGAGATCGATGGTCACCTGGGGGAACGGGGCGGTCCGCGGCCCCCGGCGGTCGCGAATGCGCTGGAAGCTGACGCGGGCGAGGTTGAACGCGCCGCCGAACGTGCTGTTGAGCTGGGCCACCGTCGAGTTGGTCCGGCTCCGGAACAGGTAGAAGTTGTCGGTGAACCGGTAGCGGAAGTTCGACTGCGAGCCGACGTCGGCGGTGGCGTTCACGAGGTTGTGCCGCACCGACAGCCGGTGGGCGGCCGACAGGTTCAGGTCGGACCGCACGAAGACCTTGTCGTTCGGGTTCCCGCGGATGAGCTCGCCGAAGCCGCCCGGAATGTCGTAGCCGTACCGGGTGCGCGCCGCGTCGACGATGCGCCGGCCCTCGGCCAGCCGCCCGAAGTCGACACCCGACGACCCGTCGAGCGAGTAGCCCACCGGCGTCTCCCGGCGCTGGACGTCGACGTTGGCGAAGAAGAAGGCGCGGTTCCGGGCGAGGGGGCCGCCCACGCTCGCCCCCTGCTGCCGGTCGAAGAAGGTCGCGATGGGCACGTCGTCGATGCCGCGCCCGACGAGCCCCTGGTTGCGGCTGTAGAGGTACGCGGTGCCGCTGTAGCGGTTCGAGCCGCCGCGGGTGATGACGTTGATGCCGCCCCCCGAGAAGCCGCTCTGGCGCACGTCGTAGGGCGCCACCACCAGCTGCAGCTCGCTGACCGCGTCGAGGCTGATGGGCTGGGTGTTGGCCTGGCCGCCCGGCGTCCCCTGCCGGGCCAGCCCGAACAGGTCGTTGTTGACGGCGCCGTCGATCTGGATGTTGTTGTAGCGGCCGCTCCGCCCGGCGACGCTCAGGAAGCTCTCGGAGTCGGCGTTCCGGCTCGTCTTGACGAAGAACGGGTTGGTGCGCGCGAAGTCCTGGAGGCTGCGCTCGAGGGTCGGCAGGGTCTCGATGACGCCCGACTCGACGCTGGCCGTCGTGCCCGACCGCGACGGCGAGAAGACCGCGCTTGCCTCCGCGGTGACCTCCACCGTCTCGGTGACGGTGGCGAGCTGCAGGGTGACGGGGACCTCGGTCGCCTCGCCGAGGCTGACGACGACGCCGGAAAGCGTCCGGATGCCGAAGCCGCTCAGGGCGATCTCGAGGTCGTAGGGGCCCACCTGCGCGTTCAGCAGGTCGAAGCGGCCGTCGGCGCGGGTGAAGGCCTCGTACCGCGTCCCCGTCGGGGCGTGGACGGCGACGACGCTCGCGCCCGGCAGCACCCCGAGCTGCGCGTCGCGCACGACGCCCCCCAACGTCCCCGTGGTGGCGTTCTGCGCCCGGACGGCGATGGTCGTTCCCAGCACCGCGGCGACCGCGAGCACCGCCGCGATTCTCCTCGAAGTACGACGAATCATCTCCGACACCTCCTGCCACCATTCCGGGGGAAGCGCATGACGTCAGGGTGAAGGGCGGATGTCGCGCAGGTAGGCGTCGTCAGAGCGAGCGGAGGAAGTCGAGCACCAGCCGGTTGACATCGGCCGAGCTCTCCTGCTGCACCCAGTGGCCGGCCCCGTCAAGCAGGTGCAGGCCCCGCAGGTCGGTGCAGGCCTGTCCGTCCATCCGCTCGAGGGCGCCCGGGCGCTGGTGGATGCCCCAGTCGCGCGCGCCGGCGATGAACATGGACGGCTGGTCGACGGTGCGGCCGGCGAAGACCGCCAAGTCGGCGTTGATGCCGCCGCCGAAGATGGACGACACCGAGGCCACGCTGCGGTACCACTGCAGGCCGCCCTGGAACCCGGTCCGCTCGTACTCGGCGCTGTAGACCCGCAGCTCGTCGTCGGGCAGCCACTCGCAGGCGGCGATCTCGGCCGGCGACGGCATGTGCTCGGCCACCGACTCGGCCATTCCCCGGCCGAGGTCGAGGACGTAGTAGCGGGGGAGCCGGGCCAGCTCGGCCGCCGACCACTCGCGGAGCGGCTCGGGCCGGTTGCCGCTCCAGTCGCCGCTCTTCATGTGGTAGTAGGCGCGCAGGAAGTCGTGCACCCCCTGCGGCGCCCGCCACAGGTCGTCGTTGGCCCCGCGCGTGGCGTAGAAGCGGCGGTAGTGCCAGCGCGGCGGCTCCAGTCCCGCCAATTCGACGTCGATGTCGGCGGAAGGCGCGACGCCCGGCGTCGCCGGGGCGTCGGCGGTGTCGAACGGCAGCGTCGCGGTGCCGCCGAACGGCGCGCTCATCAGGACGACGGAGCGGAAGACGTCGGGCCGGGCGACCGCGCACCACGACGCCACCAGCGATCCGAAGTCGTGGCCCGCGAGGTGGACCTCGCGGTAACCGAACGCCGCCACCAGCGAGAGCATGTCCCGCACCTCGTTCAGCATCCGGAACGGGTGCAGGTCGTCGTCGTAGCCGACGCCGGTCCCGTCGGTGCGGCCGTAGCCGCGCAGGTCGGGGGCCATCACGTGGTAGCCCGCCGCCGCGAGGGCCGGCATCAGCCGCCGCCAACTGTAGGCGAGCTCGGGGAAGCCGTGAAGGAGCAGCACGCCCGCGCGCGCGCCGGTCCTCGACCCCGCCTCGAGCACGTGCATGCGGATGCCGTTGACGCCGGCGACGAAGCGCGAGCGGACGCCGGGCGGCAGCACGCCCTCTGCGTACGGCGCTGGCGCGCTCTGCGCGGTCGTCCTCGCGGTGGTCTCGGCGGTCGATCCTGCGGCGGTCACGGCAATCCCGGCGGCCGCGCCCTGCAGGATCTGACGTCTCGTGAGCGGGAGGTAACGCATCAGCCGGATTATGTCACTTCGTCCCGCTGCCCGGCACACGGGGCCGCGGCGGATCGCCTCGCGTCTCGTCAATGCTGCTGCGCGGCCGTCAGGCGCGCCGCGGGTCGGCGCTGCCTCGAGACCGGCGCAGCCCTGCCACCGCGGTCGGCCGCTTCACCCACCGCCATCCATGGAGGCCCCGTGGCGGAGGCTACTCCCCGCCGCCCCGCAGCAGGAACATCCCCATCGAGCCCCACAGCAGCGGCAGCCCGGCGTCGAGGATCATCCACGCGAGGGAGGCGGTGGAGCCCCCGATCGCCGTGAACGCGGGGGTGATCTGGGCGAACCAGTTCAGGAGGAACATGATGCCGAAGAACAGGCCGCCGTAGAAGTGCACGTTGGCGGCGACGAACTCGCGCGTGATCGCGCCGTCGCCCCCGCCGCTCTCGACGGCCCTCTTGCGGGCGTGGCCGAACGCCAGGCCCAGGGCCAGGGGCACGAACATCAGCCAGCCGATGACGCCCCAGGCGGGACTGTAGGGGCTCTCTTCCGTGGACGTGTAGTAGAGCGGCTCGACGACGGTGTGGACGGCCACCACCACCGCCATCGCGACGAGGACTGCACCGCTGATGCGCTTGAGGTCCATCGTTCTCTCCCCTGCAGGACAGGGGCGGCGGGTCAGTGCCGCCGCTGCCGTCCCTGCTCGGTTCGAGGCAGGAGCGTGGCGCCGCCGCCCGCCTCATCCGGTAGACCATAAGGGATGGGTCGACCCGCCGCAAGGAGGGCGTCGCCCGGTCCTCCGGGGTGTCGCCGGTGATACGTCACCGAAACAGACTTGCAGGCGCTCGTCGGGACATTTCCGGACAGTTCGGGCCTGGAATCAAGCCAGGCTTGCGGGTTCGGCCGACCGTTCGAGCGAGAGCAGGGCAAGCGCAAGGACACGCGTGCGACGCATCGCAAGGAGGGCGCCGCCCGGACCTCTTCGCCGTTGCCGGCGCGGGCCTCGGGCGACGCCCGGGCCGTCCGGCCCCGCGTGCCCGGCCGCCGTTGCGGCCCCGTGGGCCCTTGACGCGGTCGCGCAAACGCGCTACAAGGACTCCCATGCGGCGAGTTGGGTCGAGCCTTTTGCAGTGGGGCGCGTTCGTCGCGCTCGCGCTGCTGGCTTTCGCGGCGGCGCCTCACTTCCACGACGAGGCGGACGGACGCGACGACACCTGCGTCCTGTGCCACGTCGAGGGTTCGCCGACCCTCGCCTGCAACGTCCACGAGAGCCCCGATCCGGCGTTGGGCGGCCACGCCCCCGCGTGCGAGCAGGGGCGCACCCACGCCGTCGACCGCGAGGGCCGCGCCTCCCGCGCGCCCCCCGCCTGACGCTCCTTCACGTCGAGCTCCCTGTTTCCGTAGTTGCTGCGTCGGCGCGCCCGTAGCGTGCCGGCGGCTTGCGCCTTCCCTAGCGGAGGGCTCCCTGGTGATCGACCGGGGATTCCGGGGCCATATCCATGAGCGAAGCCGCGACGATCGATTCCCCGTCCCCATCGGCCGCCGGTGCGTCGGCATCCGTCCTCGAAGCGCGTGCGTTGTCCAAGCGGTACGGCGAAGTGGAGGCCGTCGTCGACCTCGATCTGCGCGTCGGGCCGTCGGAGATCTACTGTCTGCTGGGTCCCAACGGGGCCGGCAAGACGACCACCATTCATCTGTTCCTGGGGTTCCTGGAGCCGACGGCGGGGAGCGTGAGCGTGATGGGCCTCGACGTCGCGGCGGAGCCCCTGGAGTCGAAGAGGCGCCTGGCCTACGTCCCCGAGCAGGTCATGCTGTACCGCAACCTCAGCGGCCTCGAGAACCTGGAGTACTTCGCCGCCCTGGGCGGCACGGGGTCGCTGGCCCCGGAGCGGCTGACCGACATCCTCGTCGGCGCGGGCCTGCCTCGCGACGCGGTCGGTCAGCGCGTGTCCGAGTACTCGAAGGGCATGCGGCAGAAGGTCGGCATCGCCATCGCCATCGCCAAGGAGGCCGGCGCGCTGCTGCTCGACGAGCCCACGTCGGGCCTCGACCCCCAGGCCTCGAACGAGTTCTCCGAGCTGCTCGAGCGGCTCAGGGATCGCGGCGTCGCTGTGCTCATGGCGACCCACGATCTGTTTCGCGCGAAGGAGACCGGCACCCGCGTCGGCATCATGCGGCACGGGCGCCTGGTCAACGAGATGAGCACGGACGAGATCGGCCACGCCGACCTCGAACGCATCTATCTGGAGCACATGCACGAGTAGCAGCCCCCGGCGAGGCCCCGCGTTGCCCCGAGGGCAGCGGGCGCTCTCACCACGGGCGGGCAAGGCGGCAATCGGCGCCCCGGGGCGACGGTTGCCGGGCAGGGAGCCACCGATGATCAAGCACATCGCCCGCAAGGAGTTCACCGACGTGGTCCGGGACGGCCGCTTCCGCTGGTGCGCGGCCCTGGTGGGGGCGCTGCTCCTGGTCTCGCTGGGCCACGGCTGGGTCCAGGCGCGCCAGGCGCAGGAGGAGCTCGCCGCGGCGCAGGCCACCGCCCGCGACCACTGGGAGTCGCAGGGCGAGAAGAACCCCCACTCGGCCGCCCACTACGGCATCTACGCGTTCAAGCCCCGCCTCGCCCTGTCGTTCGTCGACCAGGGGGTGGACCCCTACACGGGCACGTCGGTGTGGCTGGAGGCCCACCGGCAGAACGAGTTCCTCATGCGCCCGGCCCAGGACGCGACGGCGGCCCAGCGCGTGGGGGCCCTGACGGCGGCGCAGGTCCTGCAGAACCTGGTGCCCCTGCTCGTCATCCTGCTGACCTTCGGCGCCCTGGCTGGCGAGCGCGAGCAGGGCACGCTGCGCCAGCTCCTGGCCACCGGCATCGCCCGGCGCGAGCTGGCCGTGGGCAAGGCCCTGGGCGTGGCCGGCGCGCTCGCGCTGCTGCTGGTGCCGGCGGCGGTGGTCGGCGCGGCCGCCCTCGTGGTCGGCAGCACCGGCCCGGCGGCGTCGCCCCTGGCCCGGGGCACGGTCCTGGCCGGCGTCTACCTGGCCTACTTCGCCGCGTTCGTGGGGTTGGGGCTGGCCGTGTCGGCCTGGGCCCGCTCGGCGCGCACCGCGCTGGTAGTTCTCCTGGGCGTGTGGGTGGTGAACGGGCTCGTGGCGCCGCGGGCCGCGGTGGACCTGTCGAAGTGGATCCATCCCACGCCGTCCGCGGTCGAGTTCGCCCACACCCTCGAGCAGGAGATGGCCGCGGGCGTCGACGGCATCGAGCGCCCGGACCGCGCCGCGTTCGGCGAGAGCCTCCTCGCGGAGTACGGCGTGGAGCGGGTCGAGGACCTGCCGGTCAACGAGGTGGGGCTCTACCTGCAGGAGAGCGAGGAGTTCGGGAACCGCATCTTCGACCGCAACTACGGCGCGTTGTGGGACACGTTCGAGCGCCAGGGCCTCGTGCACGAGGCGCTCGCGGTGGCGGCGCCGCTGCTGGCGGTGCGCACGTTGTCGATGGGGCTGGCCGGCACCGACGTCGAGCAGCACCGGCATTTCGCGACCGCGGCCGAGACGTACCGCCGGGACATGATGCGGCAGATGAACCTCGACCTCGCTGAGAACTCCCGCACCGGCGAGCTGTACACGGCGGGTCCCGAGCTCTGGGCCGACGTGCCGCCCCTGCAGTACGACGCCCCGACGCTGGGCTGGGTCCTCGGGAACCGGATGCTGTCGCTCCTCGTGCTGGGGCTGTGGCTGGCCGGCGCGGTCGTGCTCGCGGCGAAGCGCGTGCGCCTCGCGGAGGTGGCGTAGCCATGACCCTGCGCACCGTCCTGCTGAACGAGTGGCGCCTCCTCGCGGCCGACCGCGCGCTACGCGTGGTGCTCGGGGTGTTCGCCGTCCTCTTCGTCTACGCGCTGGCCAACGGCATGGCCTGGGCGCGCTTCCAGGAACGGACGGTGGAGGCGGCGCGGACCGGCAACGCCGAGCGCGTCCAGGCCCTGGAGCAGGAGCTGGCCGACATCGCGGCCGGGGGGCGGCCTTCGTCGCCCTTCCGCGATCCCCGCGCCCCCAACGTCCTCGGCGGGGCCCGGGGCGCCCGCACCGCGGTGCTCGAGCCGGGGCCCCTGACGGCCCTGGCGGTCGGGCAGAGCGACCTCCTGCCGTACTACTACGACGTCAGCATCTACACCAACGAGGCGTCCTTCCAGCAGAACGGGGAGGTCGAGAACCCCCTGAACCTGATGGTCGGGCGCTTCGACCTCGCCTTCGTGACGATCTACCTGCTGCCGCTGCTCGTGCTCGCCCTCAGCTACAACGTCCTCTCGGAGGAACGCGAGCAGGGGACGCTGGCCCTGACCCTGTCGCAGCCCGTGTCGGCGCGCGACGTCGTGCTCGCCAAGCTCGCGTTCCGGGCGGTCCTCGTGGTGGGGCTGGCCGCGGCGGTCTCGCTGCTCGGCATGCTCGCCACGGGAGGGTTCGGCTCGCCGGGCCGGGTGCTCCTCTGGTGCGGGACGGTGACCGTGTACGCGCTGTTCTGGTTCGCGCTCGCGGCGTGGGTGAACGGCCTGCGGCGGTCCTCGGCCTGGAACGCCACCGCCCTCGTGGGGGCCTGGCTCGTCCTGGTGGTGGTGCTGCCGGCCGCCGTCAACATCGCGGCGGGTTTGCTGCACCCGCTGCCGTCCCGCGTGGAGATCATCACCGCCCAGCGCGAGGCCTCGAACGACGCCGTCAACCGCCGTAGCGAGCTGCTCGCGCGTTACCTGGAGGACCATCCGGAGATGGCCGGCGGCGTCGTGGCCGAAGAGCCCGGTCTGGGCGCGCTGGCGTGGGCCGCCACCGACGCCGTGAACAGCCGTCTCGAGGAGGTGACCGCAGTGCACGACGCGCGCCGGGCCGACCAGCTCGCGGTGGTGCGCCGCTACCGCTTCCTCTCGCCGGCCCTCCTGGCCCAGGAGGTGCTCGTCGACGCGGCGGGGACCGGCGACGCGCGCTTCGCCCGCTTCCAGTCGCAGGTGCGGGCGTTCGCCGATGAGTGGCGGCAGTTCTTCGTGCCGGCGATCCTGGCCAGCGAGCGGATGGAAGCCGACGTTCTGCCGAACGTGCCGAGCTTTCGGTTCGTGGACGAGGAGCCGGCCGACGTCGCTCGCCGCGCGGCGGTCCCGCTCCTGGTCCTCGGCGGGCTGGTGGCGCTCGTGGGCGTCGGCGCCGGGATCGGCCTGGGGCGGGTGCGGGGAGCGGACTGACCGGCACCGGCGCCGTACGCGGCCCGGTGGTATCCTGTTCGCCATTCGATTCGGGAGGACGTCATGAGCAAGGCGAAGCTGGCGGCTTTGGGGTTGGTCACGATGGTGGCGGTGGGCTGTGGCGCCCCGGAGCCCGCGCCGGAGCCCGAAGCCGAGGCCGCGCCGGAGCCGCCGCAGTTCGCGGTCACCGGCGAGCACCCCTGCGACCCGGTCGGCGAGGTGCAGTTCATCTGCGACATGGTCAGCCCCGAGGACATCGTGGTCGTCCCCGGCGCGGAGTGGGCCATCGTCTCCGGCGCCCGCGAGGGCGGCCGCATCAACCTCGTGAACGTGGGCGACAAGACCCCGACCGTGCTGTTCCCGACCCCCGGCGCCGAGATGCGGCCCGACGCCGAGGCGTATCCCGACTGCCCCGGTCCCCTCGACCCCGCGGACCCCGCGTCCGTGTACCACGGGCTCTACCTCGCGCCGGGCGCGGACGACGTCCACACCCTGCTCGTCGTCCATCACGGCCCCCGGGAGTCGATAGAGTTCTTCGAGGTCGGCGCCGGGGACGGGCCGCCGACCCTGGCCTGGACCGGCTGCGCGGTGGCCCCGGAGGGCGCCCGCCTCAACTCGGTCGTCGCCCTGCCCGGCGGCGGCTTCGCCACCACCAACGCCGGCATCGGGGTGTGGGAGTGGCAGGCCGGGAGCGGCTGGGCGGTGCTGCCCGAGAGCGAGGACACCGCCCCGAACGGCATCGAGGTGTCCGAGGACGGCGAGACCCTCTACATCGCCGGCTGGGCCGAGGAGAAGCTGACCCGCCTGTCGCGCGGGGTCGAGCCGGTGCGGAAGGACGTCATCGACCTCGGGTTCCGGCCCGACAACCTCCGCAAGGCCCTCGACGGCTCCGTCATCTACGCGGCCGGCCACACCGACAGGGACGGCAACTCCATCACCGACCCCCGCGAGCCCACGCTGGAGACGAGCAACGTCGCCGCCATCGATCCGGAGACCCTCGAGGCCGAGCGCATCCTGGTGCAGCCGGCCATGGCCGGGTTCATCTCGTCCACCACCGCGCTTCGCATCGGCGACGAGCTCTGGCTGGGGTCGTACCGCGGCGACCGGCTCGCCTACCTGCCGGCGCCGGAGTAGCGCGCCTCACGGCGCGCGTCCGGCTCCAGCTTCCCGGGCCGGCCGGGGTTCCGCTCGGTGGGCTTCACGTCGGAGAGCGTGCGAGAGTTGGTCGTCGGGCGACCTTGCGAGTCGCTACCCTCAACTGACACTGACAGGGCGTGCGCGCGCCCGCCCGATGCCGGTCTGCGCTTCCGCTACTCGCCGGCTTCCTCCAGCTCGCCGCAGGATGACGGGAGCTGAGGCGCATTCGGCGCGGGGACCGACCGCTCCGACGTACGGTGCCTTGACTGCGAAGCACGAAAGAGGCGGTAGCGAATTCCCGGACAACAATCCATCGTCGGGCATGTACCTCCTCCTCGAGGCGATAGAGTCCGACGAGTAAGTCACCCCTCGATCGCGCGGTGAGAGCCCGCCATGAAGGGGTTCCACACATCCACCACCGCGATCCGGATCGGCGACGAGCTTGCGGCGCGAGTCGTACCCCGGGACGGCCGGCTCGCCTGCCTGCCGGTGCCAAAGTGAATCCGCCGCGCGGAGCAACCGACGCGACACGCTGGCTGGTTCGTTGCGCCCTGCTACGGGACCGGTTCCGACAGGTCGATTCCGGCCAGCACGTCGTTCTCGGGAACACGCTGCAGCGGGGGACCCCACGCCTGCCGGAACACCTCGACGCTCAGGATCCGGTCAACGTCCGGCTTGCTGAAGAAGCACCGGTCGATCGGGACGTTCTGCGTGCGATGCGCCCGCAGCGCGGCCGCCTTCGCCGCGCGGTGAGCCGCCACGTCGACCACGAAGTCGACGCCGGGTTCGCGGTCCAGGTGCCGCGGCCGTGTCACCTCCCACGGCAGGACCGGCGTGGTCCAGAGAAGCCGCGGCACGCGGTACGGCCGTCCCGCCGCAGCCATCCACCGCGGATCGGCCGCGGCGGCGACCGCGTCGATCGTGAACCGGGCGATGGCGATGTGATCGGGATGGCCGTTCATTCCGCCGGGATCGAAGCTGATCACCACGTGCGGGCGGTGCCCCCGGATGCGGCGGACCAGGGCTTCACGCATGGCGTCCGCCGGTGCCTCCGCCAGGTGCTTGTCGCGGTAGTCGAGCAGTTGCACGTCGGAGATGCCGAGGACGGCGGCGGCCCGGCGGAGCTCGGCCTCGCGGACGGCCGGCAGCGCTGCCCGGTCGCACAGCGGTGGGTCGCCGACGCGTCCGGCGTCGCCGCGGGTCGCGGTCACGAGCGCGGTTCGTGCGCCGCGGTCGGCGTGGCGGCGCACCAGGCCGGCGGCGATGAAGCTCTCGTCGTCCGGATGCGCGAAGATCAGCAGGATGCGTGGAGGCGGCATGCGGCGCCTATGGCCGATGCCGAGCCCGCCGCCGGCTTCGGTGTTCGAGGGTGTCCACGACGCGATGGGGCCACGCGTGCCGCCTCCATGCGGCAATGCGCTCGGCGGGCGCAACGGCCGGTTCGGGCCTACTTGTCGGCTCGGCCAATGGGTTGATGAAAGTAGTAGCAGAGGCCGTCGGGCGCGACGACGAAGAAGACCTGGTACCGCTCGCCGTCGCGCTCGTCCACGCGCCAGTTGGCGGTCTTGACGCCGTTGGCCTCCAGCTCGTCGCGGGCCCGCTGGATGTCCGTCACCCGGATGGCGGCTCCCTCGTTGGCGGGGTCGCCGCCGTTGACGGCGAAGCCGATGCGCACGCCGTCGCGCTCCAGAATCACCGTCGGCACCGGGTCGCCCCGTCGCTCGACCTCGACGAGGCCGAACCTGGGGGCGTACCAGGCCGCGGTCCGGTCGATGTCGTCGACGGGCAGGGCCAGGACGTCGTCGGCGAACGGGAACGCGGCTTCATAGAGTCGTCTGGATGTCATGTCGTCAGTCGGAACCATCGGGGTCGACGGCGGATGCGGGCCTGCTCGGCGTGCGCAGCGGCGCGCAGAAGCCCGACGGCTCGAGGTTCGGAAACGCCGCCGGTGTCCGTTTGTCGAAGTCGATGAACGCTTCCAGGTGGTTCGCCTGCGCCTCCGGATGCTCGGCCTCGTCCGGTAGTTTCTTCATTGTTCTCGTTCCCTCTCGGCGTCGTCGCGCTCCATGGGAGACTCGCCGTCTCCGGCATCGCGCCACCAGATTATCAGTCCCGCCACGATTGCCGTCACGACGGCGGTGGTCAGCGCCCAGGCGGCCAACGACGCCCACTGCATCGTTTGGGTGGACAGATCGAGCATCGACCCCGCACTCGCACCGGTGGCCGCCACGCCGAACGCGAGGGCGCCCGCGGCGAACCCGCCGACCGCCATGCCGCCGATGGCGAGCAACAGGCCGGCGGCGAGGCCCCCGAGGCTGATGACGCCGACGGTCATCCCCCCCATGGTGACGCCGCCGAAGGCGAACCCGCCGATCGCGACCAGCCCCACCGCCATGTCGCCGATCGCGACGATGCCCCGCGCCAGCGCCATCCGTTCGCCGCCGGCGTCGTGAGCGATGTGGATCAGCGGCAGGCCCCAGACGGTGCGCGTCGAACGGTACTCGAAGTCGGGACGCCGCCACGGGTTGCGCCGCCACCCCCCGCGGGTGGGCGTCCAGCTCTGGTCCGGGGGTTGGTCGCGATGACCCCGGGTGCCGGCTCCGCGCGCCGACTGCTCGACGTCGCGGCTCAGCTCGCGCGCCTGCTGGTAGCGCCGGCGCGGCTCCTTCTCGAGGGTGCGCAGCACGACCTCGTCGAGCCGCACGTCGACCTCGACCTTCTGCGACGGCGGGGGGAAGCGGCCGATGGGCAGCTCGCCGGTCAGCATCTCGTAGAAGACGACGCCGAGGGCGTAGATGTCGGCGCGGTGGTCCACCTCGGTCGGGCGCTCGATCTGCTCGGGCGCCATGTAGTGCGGGGTGCCGAGCACGCGGGCCTGTTGGGTGAGACGGGTCCCGGCGGCTGGCCTCGTCAGCAGGGCGAGGCCGAAGTCGACGATCTTGGGCGAGCCCGACCGGTCGAGAAGGATGTTCTCGGGCTTGATGTCGCGGTGCACCACCCCGTGGTCGTGCGCGTATTGCAGCGCCTCGCAGATCCGCGGCACGACGGCGAGCGCCTCGGCCGGGGTGAACCCGCCGTCGGCAAGGGCCTGCCGCAGGCTCACCCCGTCCACGAGCTCCATCACCAGGTAGTAGAGGCCCTCCCGGTGTCCGAAGTCGTAGACCCGGACGATGTGGGGGTGGTCGAGGCGGGCCATCGTCCGCGCCTCGCGGGTGAACCGTTCGGCGAAGGACGCGTCGTCCTGGAGGTGGGCGTGGAGCACCTTGACCGCGACGGGGCGGTCCAGGGGCCGGTGCCTCGCCCGGTAGACGGTCCCCATGCCGCCGGGGCCGATGAGCTCGAAGTCGTCGAGGTCGGGGAGCCGGCGGCGCAGCTCGTCGGGGTTCGGCGGGGCGCCCGGTTCGCGGGTGGGCCCGGCAGAGGTCTCCGGGCGGAGTCCGGCCCGCAGCGCGCAGTGGGGGCAGATCCCCGGGGGGGCGTCGGGCGGGATCTCGGCGTGGCACTCGGGACAGGTTCGCGGATTGGTCATGCCGGTTGCTACGCGATCTCCCGCCGTTTTGTTACAGGCCGGCGCGGCTCGCCGTCAAGACCGGGGCGCGAGTGCCCGCACGAGGTCGTTGAGCTCGTCGTCGACGAGATGATCGCCCTGGACGGTCTCCGCGACGATCTCCCGCAGCCGGGTTCGCCAGCGGGCACGCAGCCGCGAGAGGGCCGTCCGCAGGGCGGCCTCGCTCCGACCCAGCCGCCGGGACAGCTCGTCGTACGGCGCCCCGCCGTCATCGGCGCCCAGATACGCCTTCAGGGTGTCGAACAGCTCGGCCTCTCCGCGGTCGGCGTAGACGCGTCGCACGTCTTCGACCGCCCGCCCGATCAAGGCGAGCGCCCAGCGCCGCTCGTACTCCGCCTCCGGCGTACGGTTGTCGGCCGGCTCTATCTGGTAGCGGTTCTCGGCGTCGGTCGCGTCGATGGATACGACGTCCGCGCCGCCGCCGCGCTTCGCCGCCGACTCTCGCCGCCACCCGCTGGCGAGGAAGTTCCTCATCGAGGTGAGCAGGAAGCTGCGGAACCGCCCGCGCACGGGGTCCGCGGCCGCGAGCTTCCGGTGTTCGATGAGTCGCGCGAAGAAGGCCTGGGTGAGGTCGCACGCGTCGTCGGGGTCGTAGCCGCGCCGCCGCACGTAGGCGTAGAGCGGATGCCAGTAGCCCGAGCACAGCTCCGCGAGGGCCCGGTCGGCGCGCTCGGACGGGCCGGCGCCGGCCGCGAGCACCATGCTCCAGCGCGTCGTCGCGAAGCGCACCCCGGTCACGGCGTCGAGCCGACCGTCTCCTCCACCGTGTCCGCATCGAACGCGAGGCGGTCGCGCACGAGCTCGGCCTCGCGATACGGCTGCTCGTAGCTCCACGCCGAGTCGCGGATCTCGCCTTCGGGGCCGTGGATCACGTAGTAGGTGGCCAGCCCCTTGAAGGGGCAGAACGTCGTCTTCCCCGTCTTCTCCAGGCGGGACATGTCGACGCCGTCGCGGGCCAGGTAGTAGCGCGTCGGGTACCCCTTCTCCTCGAGCGCCACGACGTCGGTGGTCGCGGCCAACTCGGTCCCGCCCGCGGCCACGCGCACGCGGACGTGGCGGGGCACGAAGGCGACGCGATGTCCGGGGGCGCGGGGATAGCCCGGTGCGCGCGCGCCGGGCGGGATGTCCGTCGGTCTCTCAGCCATGGGACATTATGTCCCGACCGCCGCCAAGCGCGCCGGAACCCCGGCGGGCCTCAGCTTTCGCCCGGGAGGCCGTCCGCCACCTGCCCGTCGAACAGGTGCACCGCGCGGCCGGCGTGCCGGGCGTAGCGGGGGTCGTGAGTGACCATGCAGATGGTCGCCCCCTCGGCGTGCAGGCCTGCGAGAAGCTGCATCACCGCCTCGCCGTTCTTCGAGTCCAGGTTGCCGGTCGGCTCGTCGGCGAGCAGGATCGAGGGCTGCCCGGCGACGGCCCGGGCCACCGCGACCCGCTGCTGCTGGCCGCCCGAGAGCTGGCTCGGCAGATGCCTGGCGCGGTGGGCCATCTCGACCTTCTCGAGGGCCTCGTCCACCCGCTGCCGCCGCTCGGCCGGCCGCATGCCGCGGTAGGTCAGGGGCAGCTCGACGTTCTCGTGGACGGTGAGGTCGCCGATCAGGTTGAAGCTCTGGAAGATGAAGCCGATCTCGCGGTTCCTGGTGCGCGCGCGGGCCGACATCTTGAGGCTCGCCACCGGCCGGCCGTTCAGCCGGTACTCACCGTCGGACGGCGAGTCGAGCAGCCCGAGAATCGACAGGAGCGTCGATTTCCCGCAGCCGGAAGGTCCCGAGATGGCGATGTACTCCCCCGGGTAGATGTCGAGGTCGATCTCCGCGAGCGCATGGGTCTCCACCTCGTCCGTGAAGAAGATCTTCGTCACCTTGTCGAGGCGAATGAGGGGCTGGGCTGCGTCGTTCATTGCTGGATCCTCCTTGAGAACTTCCTGAGAGCCGGCGGCGCCCGCGGGCTGTACGGACTCAGGCTGCGGAAGGCGATGGGCGTTGTGCGCATCTCCATGAAGCGGCGCCGTCGGACGTGCCCGAGAAACACGACACAAGGAAACTCCCCGCACGGGAGAACTAGAACGCACTCGGCGGTGGTGAGGGCGGCGGCGGTGGTGGTGGCGGCATCGGCGGCTCGGGTGGCGACAGCCCTGGCAGCGACGGCAGCCCCTGCGGAGCCCCTGGAATCACCTCGCCGGTCGCCGTTCCCCCTTCGCCGTCGGAGATCACGATGTCGCCGCTGACGGTGGACAGATCGAGGCGGGCGCCGGTGCCCCCGCCGGCGGTCCCTCGAATCGCGCTGTACCCTCTGCCGAGGATGGTGGCCTGGCGGACCGCGCCGCCCGGCCCGGCGAAGATGGGGACGTCCGAGCGGAGGCCTCCGCTGAAAGACTCCGCCTCGAGCTCGAACGCCGAGCCGTCCGGCACCGTCAGCAGGATGCGGCCCGAGTGCGAGCGGACGCCGTACCGGCCGTCGGACGCGAGGGCTCCGTCGAAGGTCACCGGTCCCGAGACCGTCTCCACCTCGACGCGCCGGGATTCCACCCCTTCGAGCGCCACCGCGCTGCTGAAGGACTTCACTTCCAGCCGGGGCACCCGGACCCGCTCGATATCGATGCGGCCGCTGACCGTCCTGGCCGCCAGGGCGCCGTCGCTGCGCACGTCGGTGAGATCCAGGTCGCCGGAGAACGACTCGACCGTGACCAGCCTCGCCAGCGAAGCGAGCCGCACGTCGCCGCTGACCGTCTGGACGCGCGTCTCGCCGTCCACGCCTTCGACGGTCACCGCGCCGGCGAACGACTCGATGGTGACGCCGGCGTCACGGGGCATCGTCACCAGGTAGTCCACCGCCACGTGGTCCGACGCCATCGACGGTTCCCGCCGGCCGCCGCCGAACAGGCTGGCCAGCGACGCCAGGAGGGAACGCCGGTGCCGCGGGTAGTCGGTCTCCACGACCACCCGGCCGCCGCGCTCCTCGATCTCGATCCCGACGCGGTCCAACGCGCCGTCGTCGGCCGTCCCGCCGCCGGCGGCCCGCTTCGTCGCCCGAATCGTGAGGTCGCGACCGTCCACCCCGGTCACCGTGATTTCGCCCTCGACGTTGCGGAGCGTCAGGCGCCCTCCCGAGTCCATCGGGATGGTGCGCACGGTCTCTTCGGTCTGGCCCGCGGCCTCGCCGGGTGCGCCCATCAGCGCGACGGCAAGGAGCGCGATCCGCACGTTCTGCGTGGTCATGGTGTGCTTCCTCCACTTCGGCCCGTCCCGATTCGGGCCTCGGTCCGCCGTCGTTCGCGGCCGCGAGAGCCGGGCCCCACCCCGGCCTCGCGCACGCCGTCGGGAAGTCCCCCGACCCGCCGGCGCCCGGCGCGGCGGCGCAGCTTGCGCGTGCCTACTCCTCGACGCGCAGGACCTCCGCGGGATCGCTTCTGAAGGCGCGCGCGACGGGCAAGCCGACGGCAACCGACGCCACCAGCGCGAGGCACGCCGCCGTCCCCGCGAGCACGAGAGGGTCCACGCCCTGGGCACGAGAGAACTGCGACTGAAGCAGCGGCGAGACACCACTTCCCAATCCCGCGCCGACGACCACGCCGACCGTCACCAGCTTCACGCTCGTGCTCCCGGCGACGAGCCGGATGATCTGCAGTGGCCGGGCCCCGAGCGCGATGCGGAGACCGATCTCCGGGGCGCGCTGCGCCACGGCGTAGCTCAGCGTGCCGAAGAGCCCGATGCACGCGAGCAGCAGGCCGCCGGCCCCGACGAAGCCGCTCACGACGGCCGCAACCCACGCCGGCAGCAGCGCCGTGTCGACCATTTCCGTCATCGTCGCCACGTTCACGACGGGCACGCCCGGATCGATTCGACCGATGCCTTCTCGTGCCGCTTCGGCCGATACGCCCCGGATGGAAAACGTGACGCGAGGGGAATAGACGTCCTCCATGGACTCGAACACGACAGGAACCGCATCCTCTCGAAACGACACGAAATGGCCATCGTCGACCACGCCGACCACGGTCGACCACGGGGCGCCGGTGGAACGCGCGGGCTCGCCCTGTCTTTGACGAAGCAACCGATCCGGGATCGGTCGGCGCAGTCGGCGCAGTCGCCTGCCGACCGCATTCCGACCGGACCAGAACCGCTCGGCGAACGCCTGGTTGACGAGCACCGCGTTTCGCTCTCCGGGTTCGAGGTCTCGACCGCGAAGGAGGGGCACCCCCATCAAGCGGACGTAACCGGAACTGACGACGTTCGCGTGCACCGCCATGTCCTCTCCAGCCCGGGGCCGATACTCGTCGACATCCATGGCACGACGTCGCTGCGCCTGGAGAGACAGGAACGGCGCTTCCGATGCCTCGGCCGTCGGCACCTGCTCGAACACCCGTCGGAGATACGCGCGACCGCGATCTTCGGAGTAACCGGCCGCCTCCAGATCGACGGTGACGAGCGCCAGTTCGTCCGAGTCGTAGCCGAGCGGGACGGCGTACGCGGCCACGATGCTGCGCGCGAACGCCCCCGCAACGACCAGGAGAAAGACGGCGGCGGTCGCCTGCATCGCGGTCAGGGTGTTGCGCAGCCTCGTCTGCGAGAATCGGCCAAGACGGGGTCTGGCCTGGGTTGCGTACAGTGCGGGAAGAAACCCCACCAGGAGGCCTACGCCCGATGAGACGACCAGCGCGGTCGCGAGCAGGCGCCAACTGGGCTCGAGGTTCAGCTGCAAGGGCAGGGGCAACGGGAGGTCCGGCACCAGCAGCGTCACGAAGCTGATGGCGACCGACGCCGCGGCAACGCCCAGGCCCCCCGCGACCAGACCGAGACCGAGGCTCTCCACGGCGACCTGCCGGACCAGTCTGAAGCGGCTCGCCCCCATGGCCCGCCGAATCGACATCTCGCGACGGCGAACCGATGCGTCGGCGAGCAGAAGACCCGAGATGTTGGCGCAGACGATGAGCAGGAGAGTGCCGACCAGTCCTGTCAGGACGGCCAGAGGCCCAAAGGCGAAAGAGGGCAGGCGTGCTTCGTTCGCGGCCCTGATCGTCAGGGCCCGCGGCTGTCCGGAGAGTCCCGTCCATAGCTCAGGGTAAGACTGATGAAGGCGTCGGCCGACAACGTCCAGACGCGTCCGTGCCTCGTCGATCGTGACGCCGTCGTGCAGTCGACCGACTATGTCGTAGCCGCGGGCGCCCCGCTGTTCCTGTCGGGCGTCACCGAGCCGTACCGATTGCTCGAAGGCTGCGGGCAACCAGATGTCGACGCGGAGGAGGCCTTGCGTGCCGCCGTACAGGCCCGCCAGCTCGACGGGCGCCACGCCCACGACCGTGAACGGCAACCCGTTGACGGCGATTGCCCGGCCCAGCAACGACGGGTCGCCGCTGAACTCGGAAAGCCACACGCCGTTGCTGATCACCGCGACGGGGCTGGTCTCGGCCGCCTCGAACGCACGCCCATGGACCGGCCTCAACCCCATCGTATCGAAGTAGTTGGGCTCCACTATCTGGGCGGACATGACCCGGGTCTCTCCTCCGATACGCACGCCGATCGGAGTGAGAGACGCTGCGGTGATGTGTTCGAACACGTCGCGGGTAGACTCGCGAATGTCGAGAAAGTCCGGATACGAGTTTGCGCTCGGCCGCCCGCTCGAGAAGTCGCTCGTGGACACCACGGCCAGGCGATGGGGGTCCTGGCCGGGCAACGGACGCAGGAGCAGAGCGTCGAGCAGGGCGAAAATGGCAGTGTTCGCACCGATGCCGATGGCCAGCACCGCGATCGCCACGCCGGCGAGAAGCGGGCGCGCGCGCAGGCGGCGGAACCCGAACTGGAAGTCCCGCCAGAGGTCGTCGACGGCGCGGAAGCGGTGTACGTCGCGACATTGTTCCTTGATCGTCACCATCTCCCGGCCTCCCAGACGCGCCAGCGCCGTGCGGCGCGCCTCCCTAGGCGCCATGCCGCGCCGGATGTTCTCGTTGACGTCCAGCTCAAGGTACGCCTGGAGCTCCGCATCGAGCTCGCGTTCGTATGGCCCGCGGCGGAACAGATTCAGGAGACGAACGGCAAAGTGGCGAAAGCGGTTCATGGCGACCTCTCCGGTGATGGGAAACGCTCCTCTTGGCTCAACGCGCGGCGGATGGAGAAGTTCCCGTCGCGGAACGGGTTTGGGTACCCGGGGCGGCAGGCGGCGCCGCGCCGCCGACCACGACGACGCCGGCGCCCCCGAGGGAAGCGCGCTGCGTCCGGTCGAACTCGATCAGCGCGCGCTGGTAGTCGAGAATCGCGCGGAGCTCGGCGTCCTGCGCGGCCGCGAGATCGCGTTGCGACTGCAGGACGAAGAAGTTCGTCGACAGGCCGGCCTCGAACTTGCTCTCCTCGGCCTGGAGCTGCTCTTCCGCCAGCTCGCGCGATGCCGTCGCGGCCTCGATGCGTTCCTGGATCGACTCGATGCGGAGCGCCGCGGCGGTGACCTCGCCGGCGATCCGAAGCTCGATGCGGCGAATCTGGGCTTCGTTCTGCTGCAGCTCCCGGCGGGCCCGCTCGTGCGCGGCGCGATCCGCGCTCCGGCCGAGGGGGTAGGTCATCTGGAGCTGGACGCTCCAGACCGGGAAGTCGGCGCCGGCGATGCTGCGCAGCGCGTCGCGGTAGCCGCCCGGCAGCACGCCGCCGGCGCCCCCGAAGATGTCCTCGAAGCTGTTCCCGGCGGGAACCAGCCGGGGACCGCCCTGACCGGTCAGTTGATAGCTGCCGATGAGATCGAGCGCCGGCAGGGTGCTGTCGCGGAGGTTCCGGACCGTGGCTTGATTGATGTCGAGCCGGCGCCGCGCGCGGGAGATGTCCGTGCGGCGATCGAGCGCCGCGCGGATGGCCCGCTGCAGGTCCATGGGCGCCGCCTCGACCCGCGGCTGGTCCGTCGGGTCGATCTCCGCGCTCCACAAGGGATCGGACGTTCCCGCGACGATGAGCTCTTTCAGGATCAGCTCGCTGGTGCGCCGGGTTTCGACCGCCTGCGCCAGCGATTGCCGTCGCGCCGCGGCTTCGGACCGCGCCTGCACCACGTCGATCGGGGCCATCGTGCCGACCTCGACCCGGAACCGGTTGTCCTCGACGACCTGCTCGGCCAGCGCCAGCGACTGCCGCTGCACGTCCGCGGCGGCGCGCGCATAGACGAGGTCCCAGTAGGCGAGGCTGACGTCGGCGAGGGTGTTGACGACGGTCTCCTCGAGGTCGATGTCGGAGATGTCGCGGTTGATGCGCGCGACGACGAGCTGCGTGCGCCGGGCATCGGTGCGGAACCCGCGCAGCAGCGGCTGCGTGTACTGCAGCGTCATGTTCGCGCCGAAGCTCGGGTTGAAGGTCGAGAAGATGTTGGTCGACTCCTCGCGCGAGCTGTCCCAGGTGACGTCGTAGCGGCCGCCGCCCCACTGGATCTCCTGGCCGATCCCGAAGTCGTAGCGGCCCTGGTCGGTCACGATGGACCGGCCGCCGAGCCCGCCGCCGTCGAACACGAAGCGGTTGGGGACGGTGGACTGGTTGAAGTCGAAGGCGGACGAGGCGAGGGGCAGGAACGCCGCCGCGGCGGCGGCGACCTGCATGTCCTGCACGAGCGGGTGGATGCGCTGGACGGCGATGTCGAGGTTCTGCTCGAGAGCACGCCGGACGGCATCGTCGAGCGTAAGCTCGAAGCGGCTGCCCGGCTGCCCGGCGTGCGCGGCCGGGCGCGCGATTCCGGCGACTCGCGCGCCGATGGTGGCGTCGAAGCCCTGGGCGTCGGTTGCGCGCGCCGCCACCGCGATCGGCGCGCTGACGTTGGCGTCGAGGCCCTGAGCGCCGGTTGCGCGGGCCGCCGCGATCATCAGAACGGCGATCAGCGGCGCGCAGACGAAGGCGCGAACCCGAGTCCGCAAGATCGCCTTGTGGTCCGGGAGTCCGACCCGGCCGGAAAGCTGGTTGTCGCTCATCTCGGATGCCTCCGTTCGCAACTGACGCCCTTGCTCACCCGGGCCTTCCCCACACGGTGCGGGAGACGTTCAAAGGTCGCTTGAAGCTCTTCCAGCCCCGTGTTCCCCTCACGGTGCGTGAGACGGGCCCTACTCGATGCGCACCCGGTCGAACCGATCCCAGCTCGACGTGTCGGACAGGACCACGCGGTCCCCCGGCTGGAGGCCGTCGAGCACCTCGATGGTGTTGACCGATGCGCGGCCGAGACTCACGCGCGCTCGGGACGCATGCGTGCCGTCCTCCTCCACCTTGAACAGGCTGATCTCGCTCTGCTCCTGCCCGAACACCGGCCGGCCGACGAAGAGGATGTCGTCCATCCGTTCCAGCTCGATCGTGCCGTCGACCGTCAGATCGGGCCGGGCGCCGCGCGGCAGCTCCCCGTCGAGGGCGACGTCGACCGTCACCGTCCCGTTCTCCACCGCCGGGTCGATGCGGGTGACGCGCCCCGGGATGACGCCGTTGCGGGTGTCGATGGCCGCCGTCTGGCCGATCTGGACGTCCCTGGCCTCGGTCTCCGCGACGCGCAGCTCGGCCTTCAGCACCGTGGGATCGCCCACCCGCGCCAGGTTCGTGCCGGCGGTGACGCGCTGCCCTTCCTCGAGCGGCACCTGCTGCAGGACGCCGGACAGGCCGGCCCGCACGCGCAGGGCGGCGACCTGCCGCCGCCGCAGCTCGAACAGCGTGCGCAGGCGATCCACCTCGGCCCGCTCGACCGCGATCTGCGCCTCGACGGTGTCGGTGGCCATCCGCAGCCGTGCCTGCTCGAGCGCGTAGCGCGTCTCGTACTCCTGCTCGTCCGACTGCGACTGCTGGAGCTGGATAGAGGAGACGAGGCCCCGGGTGTGGAGCCGCGCGTCGGCGGCGGCCTGCAGCCGGGCCGACTCGAGCTGCGCCTCGGTGGTGGCCAGCGTCGCCCGCTGGTCGAGGAGGTCGCGCTCCACCTCGACCTGTCGGTTGCTGTGGCGCGCCTCGGCCGCCTCGAGGTTGAGCCGCGCCTCGAGCGTGGACTGCTCCAGCTCGGGATTGCTCAGCTCGAGAATCACGGTGTCGGGCGCGACGGCGGCGCCGGGCCGGATGACGATCCGCTCGACGGTGCCGTCGGTGGTGGCCGGAATCCAGCGGATCCGCTCGGGGACCAGGGTGCCGGCGCCGCGCACCTGCCGCAGCATCGGCCCCCGCTGCACTGTGTCGAGGTAGACGGTGTCGCGGTCGATCCGGGGCGCCGCCGGCTCCAGCCGCGAGACGCCGACCGGGACGACGACGATCACCATGACCGCCGTCGCGGCATACAGCGCCTGGCGGAGCTTCTTCCTGCGGGCGACGTCGGGTCGGGAGATATCCATGGGTTACCTCGACACGTTGGCGATTCGCTCGTCGTCCTCACCCGGCCGGCGTTTCCGGGTGCTCCTGTCTGATTTCGATAGGATGCCGTCAGTTTCTATCGAATGTCAATACGTAGACACCGTTGCGGGGGTTCCGATGGCCGCCGTCCGGCCGATCCGGGACCGGACTCCGTGGATTTGGCGGACGACCTGTCGTGGAGCGGGAGCGTGCGGGCAGGTCGGGCTACGTCTCGCTACGCGCAGTACAGACGTCTCGTCCCGCTCGCTGAGCTGGAGCCGAAGCTGACGCACCTCCGCCTGCCGCTCTTCGAATGACCTGCCGGCACTGCGGGTGCTCGCAAGGCGCGCGCATGCTCGGGATCGCCGGCTCCCGGGCGGGCAGCCGATCCAGGACCTGCCGCCCCCGGTCGCGTGCGGCCCGGGGCGTTCCAGGGCTGCGCGTCTATGGCGAAGACTATTGGCGGAGCACGGCCGGCGACGAAGCGCCCTCGAGGAGCAGCTCCGGCGCGCCGCCGCCGTCGGCCGGGACCCGCCAGACGTCGGTCACCATCGGGGTGGGTGCCGAGGGGTCGGGGATGGCGTACAGGATCGTCGAGTCGTCCAGCCACTCGGCCTGATCGTCCACGGACCGGAGCTCGGCGAGCGGTGTGACTGCCCGCGACGCCAGGTCCATGACGTGGAGCCGCCAACCGAGCCCGGCCGCGAGGGGCAGGCGCTTCTTGAAAACGATGCGGCTTTGGTCCGGCGACAGCGACGGGCACTCGACGCCTTCGACCACCACGTCCGCGCGGCGCGTCGAGACGCGTCCCTCGACGAGATACGTGGTCCCCCCGGTGCCCAGGGTCGCGTAGAACCGGTCGCCGTCGGCCGCGAAGGTGACGCCCCAGAAGTTGAAGTCGACGGCCCGGAACGGTGCGCCGTCCCGGTACACGCGGAGCTCCTCCAGGTTGGCGATGTGCCGCTCGCCGGAGTAGGTGTCGACGATGCTCGTCTCGGTCGAGAAGCCCTCGTCGAGATACGAGTGGCCGGACACGAACACCGTCACCGCGGCGAGCCGGCCGTCGGGCGCGAGGCGCACGCGGCTGGGGACGCCGTGCAGCGGCAGCCGGTGCAGCGGCTCGAACGCGCCGTCGAACACCATGATCGCGTGCGTCGTGTAGAAGCGGTCGGTCGTCAGGCAGACGCCCCGCTCTCGCGCGAAGTCGACCCGGTCGCAGCGCAGCGGCGTGGCGCGGCGCCCGCCGGCGCCGGGTCGCTCGACGCTCGCCACGCCGAAGCTCTCGTCCAGCCCGGTGTGGCGGAACAGCAGGGCGCGCCCGGCCCGGTGGCCGTCGACGTCCGGCTCCGCCGGGCCGCCCGCCGCGGGCGCCGGCTCGTGACTTCCCGGCATGGGGCCGTCCGCATCCGCCGCCGGATCGGAATGAGACGCCTGCGAGGGCCGTCCAGCGGCTCCGAGCCAATCTCCAGGCTGCCGAGCGGTCGCAGGGTCAGCGGCAAGCTCGGTACCCACCCCCTCGGCCGGTGCCGGATCCTCGCCCACGGGTGGCGCGGAGCTCTCTCTCGCAAGCGGCGCCTCGAGCTCGGCCAGACTGTCGATCGGCGGTAAGGAGACTTCCCGGACGAAGCTCGCCCGCCGCGCCGTCGACCACCAGGCGTAGCCGCCGGCCAGCGAGAGGGAGGCGGCGCACAGGAGCACGAATGCGACGACGCGGGGCGGCGTGCGACTCGCCGGCGCCACGCCCGGCCCGCAGGCCAACGAGTGCCCGTTCCGGCGATCTTCGGTAGGAACCGTCATGGTTCGCCTCCAACCGTCCGCGGCCCGATCCCGGGAGGACGAGGGCCGACAGGTGGACGAGCTGGGCGGTCATGGTTCGCCTGCGCCGCCCGTGATCCTGTCCCGGGAGGACCGATTCCGACACCTTGGATGATCGGAGCCGTCATCGTTCGTCTCTGTCGCCCGTGTCTCGCAGCAGGACCGCCGCGACCGCCGAGGACCGATTCCGACACCTTGGACGATGTGAGCCGTCATCGCTCGTCTCTGTCGCCCGTGTCTCGCAGCAGGACCGCCGCGACCGCCATCGCCCCGACGAGCGCGATCAGGAACGCGGGGACCGCCGTCCCCGCGCCGTAACCCGTCCAGAGCGCGCCGAACCCGACCGAGGCGAGCAGCCGCGCGAGGCCGGCCGCGGTCGTGAGCAGCGCCAGTCCTCGGCCGCGCCGCTCGGGGGGCAGCCGTCCGCTGGCGAACGCCATCAGCACGCCGTCGGTCAGCGCGTAGTGGGTCCCCAGCAGGAGGACGCAGGCCGTCACCCCCGGCAGCCCGAGTCCGGGCTGCATCGTCGCCGCGTAGGCGGCGGCGATCGACCCGTAGCCCGCGAGGAACGCGCGCCGCCGCCCGATGCGGTCCGCCAGTTCGCCGGCCGGCACCGCCAGCGCCAGGTAACAGCCCGACGTTCCCACGTAGAGCAGCGGGAACAGGCCCGGGCTGAACCCGGCTTCCCGCTGCAGCAGCAGGTAGAGGAAGCCGTCGCTCACCGTCGCTGCGCCGAGCACCGTCGCCGCGACGGTGAGTCGCAGCAGGCCGGGGACCTCCAGGATGCCCGCGGCGAAGCCTCGCGTTGCGGCGAGCCCCGAGGGCGCCGGCGGATCGCCGATGTGCCCGCCCGACGAGGCATGACGGCGCCCCGCGGCCGGCGGCGTGACCGCGGCGGCCGCCGGCGTCCCGGACCGCGTCGCCGCCGGCGCCGCTCGTGCGGTGGTGGCGGGCGGGCCGACCGCGGCGGCTGCCGCCGACGGCGCGGGGGGCCGCTCGGCGTTGTCGACGAAGAGCAGCAGCACCCCGAGGCCGACGATGGCCACGCTGAAGCTGGCGACGAAGACGACGTCGAAGGCGTTCGGGAGGGCCGCGAGTATCGCGAGGGCGACGAGCGGCCCCAGCATGGCGCCGGCGCTGTCGAGGGCCCGGTGCACGCCGAAGGCCGTCGCGAGGCCGTCGGGGCGGCTGCTCAGCGAGATGAGCACGTCGCGCGGCACCGCGCGGGCGCCCTTGGCGGCGCGGTCGAACGCCACGACCCCGGCGATGAGCGGCCACGAGGCGCCGGCCGCCAGCATGCCCAGCCGCGACACCGCCGAGGCGCCGTAGCCCGCCAGGGCGATCTCCTTCGAGCGGCCGGTCCGGTCCACCGCGACGCCGCTGGCCAGCCGCAGCAGTGCCGTCACCCCGTGGTAGAGCCCGTCGACGATGCCGAACTGGAACGGCGTCAGCCCGAGGTAGAGCACCAGGTAGACGGGCAGCACCGTGGCGACCATCTCGGACGAGACGTCCGTGAAGAGGCTCGTGAAGCCGAGCGCCCAGACGGTGCGGCTGACGTGCCGCCAACGGAAGCCGCTACCCGCGTCTCGCCGGGCTCCCCGCAGCGCCGACCACGCTTCGACCTGGTACATCGGCTCGGTCGCGCCGTCATCGACCCCCGCCGGCGGCGCCGACGCCGCCTTCCGAGGGCGCCGCGTCCGGCCCCGGCAGCGGCTCGTCCGAGGCGAACCGCCGCAGCACGTTCTCGGTGAGCCGCGAGACGTTGTTGTCGTAGTCGTTGAACGACAGGCTGCCGCTCCACGCGATGGAGCTCGTCGAGAACACCGCGCCCCCGTTGGGGTACTCCACGTACGCCATGTCGGCGTAGACCAGCGGGTTGACGGTGCCCCCCTGCTCGGAGTTGCTGGTGTTCACCTCCTCGATCACGTGCTGGTAGGCGTCGGAGTGGCCGAACGACCGCGCCAGCACCAGCGTGTGGGGCGGCGATCCCTGGGCGAGGTCCACGCGGTCGAGCTCCGACCCCGCCGCCCCGAAGTCGAGCACCAGCGACGGGTGGTTGCCGATCAGCTCGTTGTCGCCGATGCCCTCGAAGATGAACGCGACCCGCGGGTCGAAGCTGTCCGGCATTCGCTGGTACGGGGAGTTCCGGTCGAACCCCTGCGCGGTGAACCCCACGCCCACCAGCCACTGCGGGGCCCGGCCGCGGAAGCGCCACAGCCCGCCCGGCTCGCCGGTCAGGCTGTGGTGGCTCTCGCCCGGCGCCCCCTGCCAGTGCTCGGTGCCGTCGCGCCGCCGCACCTCGATGAACGTCCCGGTGGGGTCGACCGGCGTCACCCAGTAGAAGCCGTTGCCGCCCATGTACATCAGCCGGCCGCCCTGCTCGAGGTACGACCGCATTCCGTGGAACATCTCCCACGAGTAGTACTCCGGGTGGGTGCCGGTCAGCACCACGTTGTAGGGCTCGAGCAGCGCCGCCCCCTCGGCGTGGAGGTCGTGGTCGGTGACGACGTCGACGGCGAAGCCCTTCACATCGAGCCAGTCGACGAGGTGCGTGTCGGCCATGAACTGCCACGGGTTGCGCGTGTCGATCTTCGGGCGCATGTTGGTGATGGGGCGCAGCCGCGACGAGTACGCCACGCCGCTGCCGTCGGTGTGGGTCGAATAGAGGCTCATCGGCTGGAAGCCGGTGCCGCCGGTGCCGGCGTAGGCGAGGTAGCTGACGGTCGGGGCGAGGAACGCGATCTCCGCGGTGGCGGTTCCGCGCGGCGGCCGGACGAAGAACGGCACGTAGTCCTCGCTCGTGATCGTCCGCAGCCGCGCCGCGTACACGCCACTTTGCAGGTCCGCCGGCACCTCGAAGGCGAAGCCGACGTCCCACCCCGCGTCCAGCAGGTCGCTGTCGTGGAAGTGGATGGCGCCGTACTGCTCCGGTGCCCGCCGGTAGTCCATCTCCGTGGCGTCCCACAGGTGCCCGGTCATCGCCCGCGTCGGCTGATTCACGGTGCGGCCGTCCAGCCCGCTCCCCGCGGTGTCCCGCACCCGGTCAGTCCCCATGTCCGCCGTGAAGTCCCACGCCGCCACCGCGTCGTCCGGCCCCGCGCCGGCCGCGACCGCCTCCACCTCCGTCCGGCTCAGCGGCCGTCTGTAGATGCGGGGGTTGTCGATCTTCCCGTTGTAGTGGCCCGCCACGCCGGCGTCGGCGGTCCCGTAGGCCGCCAGGTGCACAGGCGCGTCGGGCGTCGCCAGTGCCCGCACGGGCGTCGTCTCCTCTACCACCACCCGCGTCGGGTCGTTCGCGTAGAGGTCGAGCGGCTCCTGGTACAACGTCACCCGGCCGGTGTCGGCGTCGAACGTCGCGGCCACGAAGTACCACTGCGTCGGCACGCCGTGGGGCCGCGGCCGCCCCGCCCCCGGGATCGCCGGCGCCCACCGGCGGAGCGCCGGCTCCGCCGCCACCCGCGCCACCTGCCCGTCGGCCCCACCGAGCCACAGGGCCAGCCGCCCCTCCTCGTCGATCATGAGCCCGTAGCCGCGGTCCGCCGCCCACTTCGTCACCACGCCCTGCGCGCCCGGCTCCCCGACCCAGCCGACGACCCCGGGCCGCGTGGGCGCCACCCAGGCCGTGATCGTGAAGCTCCCGCCGAGCCGCAGGGGCTCGGCGTCCGGCACGGTGACGTAGGAGCCGAGCGGCAGCTCCTGGCGCCGGCCGGGATAGTCGCCGTTGGCCGGCGCCTCGACCAGCGCCTCCTTGATGCCCGGCCCGTTCGGGTTGGCGTCGCCGTGGATCAGCCGGACGATCTCCGCCCGGTACGTCAGGAGCTGGCTGCTCACCATGAACCGGATCGTCTCGCCCGGCGCCACGCTCATCCGGTCGGCGTAGCCGACGATGCCCATCGCATCCAACGAGGCCTGTGGCCCGATCTCGGCCGCCGACTGCGCCCGGGCGGCACCGGCAAGCGCGAGGACCGCGGCGGCGGCCAACCCAACGCATCTACTGGTTCCAGACATCACTGAAGCTCCTGGTCGTTCTGGTCGGTGGCCGCGGCCCCGCCGACCATGAACCGCTCGAACCACAGGCGCAGGTAGAGCTGCACCCGCAGGAAGTTGGTCGGGGGCGAGCTGCGGCTGTGCCAACTGTCGGTCAGGCGAATCATCGCCGTGGGCACCTTGCGCAGCTTCAGGGCCCGGTAGTACTGCTCGGTCTGCTCCATCGGCGTCCGCAGGTCGCGCTCGCCGGTCATCAGCAGGGTCGGGGTGGTGACGTTGCCGACGTACATCAGCGTCGACCGCCGCAGGTGCTCCTCGGGGTCCTCCCAGGGCAGCTTCTCGAAGTTGCGGTACCAGCCCGACCCGTCGGTGGTGCCGACGAAGCTCAGCCAGTTGGTGACCGGCGCCTTGACCACGGCGGCGGTGAAGCGCCCGGTGCGGCCGACGATCCACGACGTCAGGACGCCCCCGCCGCTGCCGCCGTACACGAACAGGTTGCGCTCGTCGACGTAGCCGCGGGCGATCACTGCGTCGACGCCGGCCATCAGGTCGTCGTAGTCCTCCCCCGGATAGGCGTTCTTGATCTCGTTGCCGAACGCGCTGCCGTAGCCGCTGCTGCCGCGCGGGTTCGTGTAGAGGACCACGTAGCCGTTCGCCGCGTGGTCCTGGTTCTTGAAGTCGAACCCGGCGTTGTACATCGCGTGGGGGCCGCCGTGGATGCGGAGGATGAGGGGGTACTGCCTCGCCGGGTCGAAATCCGGCGGCTTGACGATCCAGCCCTGGATGTCGAGCCCGTCCGGCGATTGGTACCAGATCTCCTCGACGTCGCCGAGGCGCACGTCGGCGAGCAGTCCGGCGTTGGTCCGGTGCAGGGTGCGCATGGTCGCCGGGTCGTCGACGTCGAAGGCGACGAGGTCGCCGGGCACGTGGTAGCTGGACAACACGCCGACCGCGACGCCGTTGTCGCTGACCGACGACACCGAGAGCATGTGGTTGCCGCTCGTCACCTGCCGGACCTCGCCGTCGACCGAGGCGAAGTGGAGGTTGCTCGTCCCCCGGAGCTGCGCGTTCAGGTAGACGCCGGTGCCGTCGGCGGCCCAGCCCACGATGCCGGGGCGGCGCCCCATCTCGGTGGCGACGACGCGGGGTCCGGAGCCGTCGGCGGCCATCACATAGAGGCCCTCCTCGCGGTAGGTGTCGGTGGTGTGGTCCATGCCGGTGTAGGCGATGGCCCGGCCGTCGGGAGAGGGGACGGCGCCGCCGTCGGGGCCATCGCGATTGGTCAGGGCGGCGATCTCGCGCGTCGCCAGGTCGACCCGGTACACCTCGGACTGCCGCCAGGCGTACTCGGCGTCCGGCTCGCGGAGGCCCGAGAACACGATGGCGCCGCCGTCGGGGGTGAACCGCGGGCCGTCGTGGTGGAAGTCGCCGCTCGTCACCTGCCGCGGCGTGCCCCCGGCGGCGCTGACGACGAAGATGTGCCGGTGGCCGGCCGGGGTGTAGCCCGACCCGTCGCGCCGGTAGCTCAGCCGGGTCACGATGCGGGCCGGGGCGGTCCAGTCGGCGCCCTCCGGGGCTCTCGGCATGTCGATGTCCCAGGCAGGCTCGGGCGCGGGGGAGACCACCGCCCGGAACGCGAGCGAGCCGCTGTCGGGCGCCCACCGGATCTGCGACGGCGGGTTCTCCAACCGGGTAATCTGGCTCTCTGCGCCCTCGGCGTCCATCCAGCGCACGAACACCTGCGACCCCCGTGGCTCGCCGGACCGCGTGAAGGCGATGCGGGTGCCGTCGGGCGACCAGCGGGGGCCGGCGCCCTCGGTGAGGAAGCGGTTCCGCGATCCGTCGGCGCCGATGACCCACAGCTCGCTACGGACGCCGTCGGCCACCGGGTCGACGAAGCGCCGTTCGTAGACGACGGTCGCGCCGTCGGGCGAGATGCGGGGACTCGCGACCGTCTCCCACGAGAGGTAGTCGTCGAGCGCCAGATGGCGCCGTCCGTCGTCCTGGCCGAGGGCGCTCGCGGCCGCGAGAAAGAGCACCAGCGCCAGGCAGATGCCGAGCCGCCAACGGAGTCGCGCGGGCATCGTAGCGAGAAGAGTCATGGCCTTGCCTCCCGCGGCGCCCGCGATTCGCCAGGGCGCCGCACGGTGCGAGTCTACCCCCAACCGGGCGGACCGGGGCCTTCGTTGACCTCCATCGCGCCCCGGCGTATCGTCTGCGCGGGCTGCGCCGCACGCCGCGGCCGTCCGGGAAGTCGACATGTACGACGCCATCGTCATCGGCGTGGGCGGGATGGGCAGCGCCACCGTGTACCATCTCGCGCGGAGCGGGTGCCGGGTGCCGGGCCTGGAGCAGTACCGCATTCCCCACGCGTTCGGCTCGTCGCACGGGTCGACCCGCATGATCCGGCTCGCCTACTCCAAGGGCCCGGAGACCTGACGGGGGACGAACGACGACCGCCACGGAGACTGCCATGCCGGAATCCGCTCTGACCATCCGTGCGCTCACCGCGCGCGCCGTCGCGGCGCCGTTGGCGCGCCCGCTGCGCACCGCGTCGGGAGACATCCCGGTCTCGCCGCTCCTGCTGGTGGACGTCGCCTCGGAGGAGGGGCCGGTCGGCCGGGCCTACGTCTTCGGCTATACGACCCTCACGCTGCGCGCGCTGAAGGCGTTTCTCGAAGACGTGGAGGAGCTCGTGCGAGGACGCCCGGCCGTTCCCGCGGTGCTCTACGACGAGCTGGCCGCGCGCTTCCGCCTGATGGGGCGCCAGGGGCTGGTCGGCATGGCCCTGTCCGGCCTTGACATGGCGCTCTGGGATCTGCAGGGGCGCGCGCAGGAGCGGCCGGTGGTCGAGCTGCTCGGCGGGCAGGTGACGCCGGTGCCGGCCTACGACAGCTACGGCATCGTCGATCCGGCGGCCGACCGGGCCGCGCTCGAGCGGAGCCTCGAGCAGGGCTTCCGGGCGATCAAGATCAAGATCGGGGCCCGCGATCTGGCGTGGGACGTGGACAGGGTCGCGGGGGTGCGTGAGATCGTCGGGCCGGACGTGCGGCTGATGGTCGACTACAACCAGTCGCTGACCGCGCCCGAGGCCCTGCGGCGCATCCGCGCGCTGGCGCGGTTCGACCTCGAGTGGGTGGAGGAGCCGGTGCCGGCCGAGGACCTCGCCGGTCACGCCCGCGTCCGCGCGGCGTCCCCGGTGCCGATCCAGACCGGCGAGAACTGGTGGTTCGGGCACGACATGGCCCACGCCCTCGCGGCCGGCGCCTGCGACCTCTGCATGCCGGACATCATGAAGATGGGGGGAGTCACCGGCTGGTTGCGCGCCATGGGTCAGGCCGAGGCGGCCGCCGTCCCCGTGTCGAGCCACCTCTTCATCGAGGCGAGCGCCCACGTCCTCCCGGTGACGCCGCTGGTCCACTACCTGGAGTACCTCGACCTCGCCGGCGCCGTCCTCGTCGACCCGCCGCCGGTGGTCGACGGCACGGTCACCGCGCGCGGCCCCGGCCTCGGCATGGACTGGGACGAGGCGGCGGTGGCCCGCTATCTGGCGTAGCAGTCTGCTCGCTAACGCCTTGACGGACTCGGAGCGGATGTGACACTTTGGTGCACATGGAGCAGATCAGGATTCGCGATCTTCATCTCAAGACCGGCGAGTGGGTGCGCAGGGCGGCGCGCGGCGAGGGCGTCGTCGTTACCGAGCGCGGCCGGCCTGTGGCGTCCCTCGTGCCCTACGCTCCGGACGCTTCGGGCCGCTCGTTTCGCGACCGTCGTGTGCTCCCGGAGTTCGACGCGTTGCCGAGCGTACCCGGCGATGCGTCCATCTACGTGTCTGAAGACCGCGATCGTCGATGAGCTACTTCGATACGGCGTACCTCCTCAAGTGCTACGTGAAGGAGGACGGCTGGGAGGCGGTGCGGGCGTTCGCCTCCCGTCGACAGCGGATCGCCTGCTCCATCCATGGACGCATGGAGTTGCTCGCCGCCCTGCATCGCAAGCTGCGGGAGGGAGAGTTGACCCGATCGGAACTGAGTGTCGTCCTGCGGCAATTGGACGTGGACGAGTCGGAGAAGCTCTGGGAGTGGATTCCGTTGTCGCCGGCCATCATCGAAGCGGTCGTGGACACGTTCAGGAATCTGCCGCGCGAGGTGTTCCTGCGAACCGGCGACGCCGTGCATCTGCTCTCTGCCCGGGCGCACGGGTTGACGGAAATCTACAGCAACGACCGACACCTGCTGCGGGCGGCGCCGCACCTCGGCTTGACGGGCCGCGACCTGATCGAGCCGTCCGCCACGAGGGGGGGTTCCTGAGGCTTGTTCGGTTGCCTTCGCGTGCGTCGAGGGACAGATGAGCGACCTGGAGCGCAACAAGCGGATCGTCCTGGCGTTCGTCGACGCCGTCAACGCGCAGGACTGGGACGCGCTGGACCGCCTCGTGGCTCCGGAGTTCGTCCGGCACAGCGACGCGGCCGGCGAGCCGGGGGTGCGCAGCCGGGACGATCTCAAGTGGTTCCTGCGCAACGAGCACCTGACGTTCCCCGACGTGCGGGAGACGGTCGAGGACCTCGTCGCCGAGGGCGACCGGGTCGCCGCGCGCCATCTGCTCACGGGCACCCAGACCGGCCCGTTCGGGGACCATCCCCCGTCCGGCCGGCCGGTGCGGGTCCGCTATCTCGCCGTCTACCGCCTCGAGGCGGGACGCCTCGTCGAGGCGTGGGCAGAGTGGGACCACCTCGCGGTGCTCGCGCAGTTGGGCCTCACGCCCGGCGGAGCACAGGCGGAGGCGAGCCTGCACGAGTTCCTCGACGACGGCTACGGCCCGGACGGAGACGCCGAGCTCGCCCGCCGGCTGGAGGCGGGGGCGGACCTCGCGGCGCGGGCCGGCGCCGCGGCCGAGACGCCGCTCCACGTGGCGGCGCGGCGCCGCCGCCCGGAGGCGGTGCGGCGCCTGCTGGACCACGGCGCCGAGGTCGACGCGCGCACCGCGGGCGGGAAGACCGCCTACGCGCACGCCGCGCGCCGCGGCTTCTCCGAGCTGACGACTCTGCTGGCGGAGCGCGGGGCCGACACCGCGCTCGCCCCCGCCGACCGGCTGGCCGTCGCCGTCGTCGGCGGGAGGCTCGACGAGGCCGGGCGCCTGCTCGAGGCGCATCCCGGGTGCGCGCGCACCGGCAACCCCGAGGAGGACCGCCTGCTCGCCGACATGGCCGGGCGCGCCGGCACCGCCCCCGTGGCCCTGCTCATCGCCGCGGGCGCCGATCTCACGGCAACGGGCCTCGACGAGGGGACGCCGCTGCATCAGGCCGCGTGGTTCGGCCAGCCCGACAACGCCCGGCTGCTGCTGGAGGCCGGCGCGCCGCTCGACGTCTTCGATGCGTGCCACGACAGCTCGCCGCTCGGGTGGGCGGTCCACGGCGCGCGCTACTCGGGCGGCGCCCGGGACCGTAGCGACGCCTACGTCGAGGCCGTCCGCCTGCTGCTCGACGCCGGGGCCGGCCTGCACTATCCGGGCCGGCCGGACGACGACGCGTACCTGACGCGCCTGATGGCGGACGCGACCGAGGCGGTGTTGCCGCTCGTGGAGGGCGCGGCGTCGGCGTGGCGGCGAGGGCGCCGGCGCGTCTGATGGCGCATGCGGCCCCCGGGTTGTTGCCGCTGATGGAGGACGCGGCGTCTGCGCGGCGCCGAGTGCGCCGGCTCAACGGAGGAGGAGAACGCGATGAGCGCCGACCCGGCCGGTCTCTTGCGCCGCGAGGTCTCGACCCTGATGTTCGACCAGTACGGCACCATCGTCGACATGCAGGGCGGGCTGACGGAGATGGTGACGCCGTTCCTGGCCGGCAAGGGCTGGCGCGGCGACCCCCACCGCTTCGTCACCTGGTGGCGGCGCACGCACTTCGAAGACTCGATGATCGACTCGCTGTGCGACCGCGGCCACACGTCGTACCGCGAGATCGGCCAGCGCGCGGTGTCGCAGGTCATGCGGCGCGCGGGCATCGACCACACGCCCGACGAGGTGCGCTGGCTCGTCGCCTGCATCGAGCGGCTGAAGCCGTTCCCCGACGTGATCGAGGCGCTCGAACGGCTGCGCGGACGCTACCGCCTCGCGATTCTCTCGAACGGCGACCGCGACATGCTCGAGGCGGCGAGGCCGCACATCGGGTTTCCCTTCGACGCGGTGATCTCGGTCGAGGAGGCGGGATACTTCAAGCCGCACCGCGCGACCTATGCGACCGCCTGCGAGGGGCTCGGCGCCGACCCCTCGAGCGTGCTCTTCGTCGCCAACCACGCGTTCGACTGCATCGGCGCGAAGGCCAGCGGCATGCGCACCGCCTTCATCGACCGGCGCCGGCGTCCCTTCGGCGGCTCGCCGCACCAGCCGGACCTCGTCGTCGAGGACTTCGCGGCCCTGGCGCGGGTGATGTCGGGGTGACACGACCATGGCCGCCGGTTCCTTCGCCCGCCGCCTGCTCGCCTGGTGGGACGTCCACGGCCGCAAGGACCTGCCGTGGCAGCGGGAGCGCACGCCGTACCGGGTGTGGGTGGCCGAGATCATGCTGCAGCAGACCCAGGTCGGCACGGTCGTGCCGTACTTCGAGCGGTTCACGACCCGCTTCCCCGACGTCGAGACCCTGGCGCGCGCCGACCTCGACGACGTGTTGTACCTGTGGAGCGGCCTCGGCTACTATGCGCGCGCGCGCAACCTGCATCGCGCCGCCGGCGTCGTCGTCAGGGAGCACGGCGGGACGCTTCCCGACACGCTGGCGGAGCTCCAGGCGCTGCCGGGCATCGGCCGGTCCACCGCCGCCGCCATCGCCGCCCAGGCCCACGGCCGCCGCGCGACCATCCTGGACGGCAACGTCAAGCGCGTGCTGGCGCGCCGGCACCGGGTCCCCGGCCCCGTGTCGTCGCCGGCGACTCTCGACGAGCTCTGGCGCCTCGCGGAGCTGCACACCCCCGGGGACCGCGCCGCGGACTATACGCAGGCCGTCATGGACCTGGGCGCGACGGTGTGCCGCCGCCGGCGGCCGCGCTGCGACGACTGTCCGGTGCGCGCTGGCTGCCAGGCCTTTGCGGCCGGCGACCCCGAGCGGTATCCGGAAGCCGCGCCCCGCCGTCGCCGCCGGCTCGAGCGGCGCCGGTTCTTCGTGCTGGTCGATCCCGACGGCGCCTGTCTCGTGGAGCATCGGCCGCCCACCGGCATCTGGGGCGGCCTCTGGTCGCCGCCCGACCGCGACGCCCGCGAGACGGTGGACGGATTCCTCGACGAAGCCGGCGTCGATGCCGGCCTCGTCGACGAGGTCCGCGCCGCCGACGTCTTCCGCCACGCGTTCACCCACTACGACCTCGACGTCGAGCCGGTCTACGTCCGCCTCAAGTCCCGGCCGGCCGCGGTGCGCGAGGACGCCGCGCGCTGGATAGACCCGGACGATCACCGGCTGGGCCTCTCCACGGTCGCCGCGAGGCTCGTCGCCGCGACCGGCGGATCGGCTCGTTGACGGGGATGGTGCCGGGGTCGAATCCACGGTCGCCGCCGGCTCGCCACCGCGACCGGCTGAGCGACCGGTGACCCGGGATGGCGTCGAGGTCCAATGCCAAGTGCCCTCGGTGGACCGCACACGCGCGGGCGGTCGGGCTCCGTTGATTCCCGCGAGGCTCGTGCGATAGCCTGAGGTCATGGCGGTTCTCAATCCGCGGTCCGGCCCGGCGGCCCTGGAGCTGCAGATGGCCCCTGCCATCGACATGAGCCGGGAGCAGTTCTTCCAGTTCTGCCAACTGAATCGCGACATGCGGATCGAGCGCAACACGGAAGGGAGCATCGCGGTGATGACGCCCGCAGGCGGGGGGACGGCGGCGCGGAACGGTCTCCTGAGCGCCGTCCTCTATCGCTGGGCCGAAGAGGATGGGACCGGCATCGCCTTCGACTCCTCGGCCGGCTTCGAGCTGCCCAACGGGGCGGTCCGTGCGCCCGATGCGGCCTGGGTCCCCCGCAACCGGCTTGCACGGCTCTCTCCCGAGGAAAAGGAGCGCTTCCTGCCGCTGTGCCCCGACTTCGTCATCGAGCTGCTCTCGCCGTCCGACTCTCGTGCCGCCGCCCGGCGAAAGATGGAGGAGTACCGCGCCAACGGCGCCCGCCTGGGCTGGCTCATCGATCCCGCCCGGCGCCACGTCACCATCTACCGGGCCGACGGCAGCCTCGAACAACTCGCCGAACCGGACGTTGTCACCGGCGAAACGGTCCTGCCGGGGTTCTCGCTCGATCTTGCCGCCATCTGGAAGGCGCCATTCTGAGACGGGTCCCGCGCGCCGTCTCATCCGACATTGCATGCCGGGCGCTACGGCAGGATCCCCGCCGGGCGAACGAGACGCATCGGGGTGGACCTGACGAAGCGGTGAGTGGCCCATGAGCGATTCCGTCGAGTTGAAGGGCGTCGAAGAGACCTTGACGATCCCGTTGTGGGCCCGGGCCATGGCCACGCGGCGCCGAGGCCTGATCGACGACCCCGCGGCCGTCGAACTGGTCGAGCGGTTGGGGTACGACTTCGAGTCGAAGCTCGGCCATGCGAAGACGATGATGCCGATGCTCGAGGTACGGGCCGCGCGCTTCGACCAGGCGGTGCGCGAGTTCGTCGAGCGGCACCCGGACGGCGCCATCGTCGAGCTCGGCTGCGGCCTGGACACCCGCTGGGAGCGGTGCGGCGGTGGCCGGGTCGACTGGTTCGATCTCGACCTGCCCGCGGTGATCGAGCTTCGCCGGCGGTACTTCGAGGACGGTGCGCGCAGGCGGATGCTCGCGGCCTCGCTGCAGGACGCGGCGTGGCACGATCGGGTGGGGTCGAGGGAACGCCCGTTCCTCTTCGTGGCCGAGGCGGTGCTCTACTACCTGGAACCCGACGACGTGGCGCGGTTCATTCGTGCGGTCTCCGCCGGCTTCCCTGCCAGCAGCATCGTGTTCGACACGGTCGGAACGGGAGTCATGAGCCGCCAGGCCGGCCATCCGATGATGCGGCACTACGACGCGCGGTTCCGGTGGGCGGTGGACGACCTCGAGTCGCTCGTCGCCGGCACCGCGTACACCGTGGCGAGCGCCGAGTTCCTGGCGGAGCTGCGACGCCACGAGCGCAAGCGGCTGCCGCTCGTGACCCGGCTGTTCTATCTGGTGTTCACCCGGATGTCGTGGTTCCGGGAATCGTCCCGCCTCGTCCGTCTGTCCTCCCCCGACTCGTAGCGCCGAATCCGTCGGGGAGCCGGTCGCCCGGTTGACGGGGAGGGTGCCGACGCGGGCCTCGAGCTGCCCGCCGTAGAGCCGAATCGGTCGGGGAGCCGGCCGCGCTGCCGGGCCACGTCCGCCGAACCGCGGCCGTCAAGCGGAAGACGGATCCCGTCGGGTGCCGAGGCGCGGAGAGCCGCGCTATCCGCGCGCGGCCTCCACCGCCGACGCCATCTCACCCATCGAGAAGAACACGAAGTCCGTCGACGGCATGGTCTCGACGCGTTCCGTGGCGCCCCAGCTTCCGCCCTCCGACAGCCGCTGGCGGTCGATCCACGCGTTGGCGAGCCCGAACCGGTTCGCCGGCCCATGGTCGTGGTGGAGGCTCTGCGCGGTGTGCAGGACGTCCGCCCGCTCCAGTCCCAGGTCGGACTTGAGGTGGGCCAGCATGTACTCGAAGTTGGCGTCGGCCGGCTTGTACGACCCGATGTCCTCGGCCGTGTAGATGGCGTCGAACTCGACCCCGAGCTTCCGGTTCGAGGCGGCGATGCCGTGGCGGTGGACGTTGGACAGGATGACGAGCCGGTAGTGCCGCTTGAGGATGCGCAGGGCGTCGGCGGTGTCCGGGAACGCCGGCCAGTGCGGCACGGAGGCGCCGAAGGCCGCGTCGAGCTCGTCGTTCGTCCGCAGGTCGAGGCTCTCGGCGATGCGCCGGTGCACGCGGGCGAGCAGCTCCGGATAGCGCAGGCCGGGCGTGGCCTGCTCCTGCCGGGGTTCGCACTGGGCGAAGGCGCGGAGCCCGGCGTCGCGGGTGACGCCGGTACCGGGGTTCCGCATGATCACGGGCTGCAGCGCATCCCAGATGCCGCACTCCCAGTCGATCAGGGTGCCGTAGCAGTCGAAGGTCAGGACACGGTAGTCGGTCAGTGCGGTCATGCGAGCGTCCCTACTGGTCCTTGAGGTAGTCGTCCGTGTGGTCCAGCCGGTCCTGGACCCGCTCCTTCGGCATGTCGTTCCACGTAAACTTGGTGACGGTCGTCGGGGCTGACATGGCCTACAGTGTACGTGACCCCGGGCCGGGGCGGTGATTCGGGCCGGCCTCCCGGGGCCGGCGCGTGCCCCGACCGAGGAGGGACCCGTCATGAAGCTGACTCCCGAGGAGATCGAACGGTTCGACGAGCAGGGCTACCTGTTCTTCCCCTCGCGCTTCTCGGCCGACGAGGCGGCGCTGTTGCGGGCCGCCGCCGACGAGGTCTACGCCCTCGATCGCGACGAGGTGTGGCGCGAGTCGAGCGGCGTCGCCCGCACCGCGTTCGCCGCCCACACCTACAACGAGGCGTTCCGGCGCCTCGGGCGCCACCCGCGCCTCGTCGAGCCGGTGATGCAGCTCGTCGACGGCCCCGTGTACATGCACCAGTACAAGGTGAACGCCAAGGCCGCGTTCGACGGCGAGGTGTGGCAGTGGCACCAGGACTTCGGCACCTGGCACCGCGACGACGAGATGCCCGAGCCGCGGGCCATGAACATCGCGGTGTTCCTGGACGAGGTGACCGCCGCCAACGGGCCGCTGCTGTTCCTGCCGGGGAGCCACCGGCAGGGGGTGTTCGAGGCCGGGCACGACCTCGAGACGACGAGCTACCCGCTGTGGACCCTCGACCGCGCGACGGTGACCCGGCTCGCCGAGCGCGGCGGATGCGTGGCCCCGACGGGGCCGCCGGGCAGCATCATCGTCTTCGCCTCGACCCTGGTGCACGCGAGCCCGCCGAACATCAGCCCGTTCGGCCGCAGCATCGTCTACCTCTCGCTGTGCCACGTCGACAACCACATCCGCCGGTTCAAGCGCGCGGCGTGGATCGCGCACCGCGACTTCGCGCCGATCGAGCCGCTGGCCGACGACTGCCTGACCGAGCTGGCGCGCGCCGGCGCGGCGGCCGTCTGAGAGCGAAAGCCATGTACCTCTGGGACGAGTTGCGCGCGCGCGCCACGGCCGGCCGACCGGTGCGGGTCGGCCTGATCGGCGCCGGCAAGTTCGGCTCGATGTTCCTGAGCCAGGTCCCTTCGACGGTTGGGCTGGAAGTGCGCGCGATCGCGGACCTCGACCCCGATCGCGCGCGCGCCGCGTGCCGCGGCGTCGGGTGGGACGAAGCGCGAGTCACGGCGACCCGATTCACCGATGACGCGTTTGAGGCGGTGCGCGACGACGCCGTCGACGTCGTCGTCGAGGCGACCGGCGACCCTGCGGCGGGCATCGCCCACGCGCGCGCGGCGTGCGCGGCGGGGCGGCACGTGGTGATGGTCAACGTCGAGGCCGACGTGCTGGCGGGGCCGCTGCTGGCGGCGGAGGCGCGCGAGGCCGGCGTCGTCTACACCATGGCCTACGGTGACCAGCCCGCCCTGACCTGCGAGCTGGTGGAGTGGGCGCGCGCGTGCGGCTTCGACGTGGTGGCGGCGGGGAAGGGCACGAAGTACCTGCCGTCGTACCATGTTTCGACCCCGGACACAGTGTGGGACCACTACGGGCTCACGGCCGCCGAGGCGCGGGCGGCGGGCATGAACAGCCGCATGTTCAACTCGTTCCTCGACGGGACGAAGTCGGCCATCGAGATGGCCGCCATCGCCAACGCCACCGGCCTCGCCCCCGCCCCCGACGGCCTGCGGTTCCCGCCCTGCGGCCGGGACGACCTCGCGCACGTGCTGCGGCCCGGCGAGGCCGGCGGGCAACTCCATCACAAGGGGCAGGTCGAGGTGGTGTCGTCGCTCGAGCGCGACGGCCGGCCGGTGCCCGGCGACCTGCGCTGGGGCGTCTACGTCGTCGTCGAGGCGCCCAACGACTACACCGCGGGCTGCTTCCGGCAGTACGGCATGAACACCGATGCGACAGGCCGGTACTCGGCGATGTACAAGCCGTTCCACCTCATCGGGCTCGAGCTGAACGTGTCCGTGCTTGCGGCCGGGTTGCTCGGGAAGCCGACCGGCGCCACGAGCGACTTCGTCGGGGACGTCGCGGCGGCCGCGAAGCGCGATCTCGCGGCGGGGGAGACCCTCGACGGCGAGGGCGGGTTCACGGTCTACGGGAAGCTGCTGCCGGCGCGGGCGTCGCTCGAGCGCGGGGCCCTGCCGATCGGCCTCGCGCACGGCGCGGCGCTGAAGCGTGCCGTCGGGGCGGGGAAGATCGTCGGTTGGGACGACGTGGAGATCGACCCGGACGGGATGGCCGTGAAGGCGCGGCGCGAGATGGAGGCGCACTTCCCGGGGCGAATCGGCTGACAGCCCGGCGAACGCCCGTCACTCGCGCGCGTCGAACGTGGCCGGCATGAGCGACCGGACCTGGATGCCCCAGTGGTCCCCCGCGCGGGTCACGATCCAGAGCGCGGGGACCGTCCAGTAGCGGGTGCCGTCGGGGTGCCAACGGGTGAACGTCAGCTCGAAGTGCACCTTGTTCCGCGTGACGATGCTCGGCTCCAGCGCGTCGATGGTGCTCATGTGCCAGTCTTCGACGCGGCGCATCCGGTCGAAGTTCGGGCGAGGGCCGTCGGCGGGCGACCCGGCCACCGAGAACCCCCCGCCGGGGGTCATGAACAGGTGCGGGTGGTTCAGCGTGGCGACGGAGCCGTCGACGTCGCCGGCATTGAAGGCGGTGAAGAAGTCGAGCACCGCCCGGCGGGCCGCCGAGACGATCTCCGTCCGCTCGGCGGCGCCCATGTCCTCGGGCTCGGCCGCCGGCGTCCGAAGCTGCACGCCCCATCGGCCGTCGCGCCGGGTCACGACGTAGAACACCCGCGCCGTGCGATAGGCGGCGCCGTCGGCCCGGTAGCGGCTGAAGCCGATCTCGGCGTGCACCTTGTCGGGCGAGGACCTGACCACCGCCAGCGAGTCGAAGTCGAACGAGCTGCGGCTCCATCCCTCGCGCGCCCGCATCTCGTCGAAGCCGGCCGAGAAGTCCTCCGGCCGCTCGGCGACGAGCAACGCCCCGCCACCCGGCACCGTCGCGAACGGAAAGTGCATCGCCAGGCGCAAGTTGGCGTCGTCGGCGGTGTTCCACTGCGTGATGAAGTTCTCCAGGGCCGCCCGCGCGGGCGTCTCGGCCGCGGCGTCTCGAACCTCGGCATCCCGGGGCTGAGACAGTCCGGGCGACCCCGCGGCCAGGATCCCCACGGCCAGAATCAGGATGGCGCCAACACGGTTGGTCATGGACCGCTTCACTTCGTCACCACGAACGTGACGTCCTCGTAGGTCGCCAAGCCCCCGTCGTGGGCGATGCACCGCAGAACGTAGGTGCCGGGGGCGGAGAAGGTCGCCTGCACCATCCACTCGTTGTCCGGGGGTGGCTCGGGCGTTTCCCAGCCCGCGCCCCACGGCGAGTTCGAGTTCGCGCGCGTGTCCTCCCACACCTTGGTCTGCACCGGGTCGAAGGTCACCGGCACGGCTCCGCGGTAGACGAACCACGAGAGCCGGAGGCCCGTCGCCGCGATCGGCGTCAGGCTCGTGGGCCGGCCCGGGTCCACGGCGCGCATCCCCCGCCGCCTCGGCAGCTCGTCGTCGTCGTGAGCGACGGCGGTCAGGGTGACCGGCGTGTTCGCCTTCACGGTGCGGGTCGACTCGCCGTGCACCTCGAGCGTCGGGGCCACGTTGTTGAACAGCTCGCCGGAGACGCCGGCCCCGTTGTTGGCCATCCGGACGTTATTGTCCATGTAGTAGTCGGGCTTCAGGGTGCCGTAGGCGCGCTTCGTCTCGCCGTGGCTGGTGAGGGTCCAGACCAGCTCCTTGTCCCCGAAGTCGGCCGGGACCCGGATGCGGAAGAGGAAGCGGTTCCGCCGCGGCAGGAACCACGTCGGCTGCCCCTGGTCGGGCCCGCCGGGCTCGATGTGGTTGTCGGGGCCGACCGGGATGTGCAGCTCCTCCTCCCAGTTCCGGTTCATCGTCCCGAACACCAGGTTGAACGAGCCGTCGGGGTTCTGCTCCCAGCCCTCGTAGGCCGGCACCACCTCCTGGCCGAAGTCGTAGGCGCGGCGCGAGCCCTGCGCGCCCGCGTCCCCTGCGGCGAGGCCGACGAGCAACCCGGCGAGCAGGAGGGTGACGGCCGGGGAGACGGTCGGGATCGTCGCCCACCGGGTCCGCGAGACGGGCCGCCCGGCGAGCGCCGGACGGCTCCTGCCGCGGCCCGCCGCGGCTCTCACTGTCGGGGTCGTCGCCGACCGGGTCCGCGAGACGAACCGCCCGGCGAGCGCCGGGAGGCTCCTGCCGCGGCCCGCCGCGGCTCTCACTGTCCGCCTCCGGCGTTCTCGGCCGGCGCCTGCACCACGGTTCCGCAAAGCGGACAGCCGAGGACCACCTCGCCGTCGGCCAGCCCGAGGGCCTCGCGCCGCTTCGCCATCTCCGCCGCGAACTCCTCGTCGGTCAGGTAGACCCCGCGCATCAGGTTGATGAACATCTGGTCGACCGAGCGGTGACCGCCGCCCGACCAGTTGCGCGGATCGGGCACGTTGGGGTTCGACGGCGAGTTGTTGAAGTAGCCGGTCATCCGGAGGATGGTGCCCTTCGGCAGCAGCGGGGCGGCGTCGTCCGCGTAGTTGTAGACCCGCACCCAGCTGTGGTCGTAGCCGGCGCAGTTCAGGGTCTGGACGTTGTGCCCCCAGATGGCGTCGAGGCACATCCGCACCCCGGGCGCGTGCATGTGGGGCTCGAAGATCGTGATCAGCGTGTTCTCGGGCAGGGTGAAGTACGCCTCCTCCTGCTGGTCGGGGTCCATCGCCTCGATGTCGAGGTCGACCCCGTTGCCGAACGACATCCGCACCCACTTCCGGGTCGGCTCGTAGCCGCGGGGATGGAACTTGAACGCGACGTCGAGGTGGGCCCGGGTGTCCGCCCCGTTCGCGTGCAGGTGCATCGAGTTGAACTGCAGCTTCGACCCCGCCTTCATGATCTTGCCCGCCTCGGGGTCGAAGACGTCGGCGTTGCGCCCCACCTCGTGGGTCGGCCAGCGGCGCTGCGCGGCCAGCGGATCGTCCTCGTTCTCGTCGGGGTTGGGGTCGGTGACGCCGAGGGTGGCGTGGTGCACCACGAAGAGGCCGCCGACCGTGTTCCGGGTCTCGCCCACGCTCGACTCGGTGACCTCCTTGTACTCCATCGCCGCGACGTAGCGGTCCTCGGTCAGCCCCGTCGGCACCTCGCCGATCGAGCCCCACCAGTCGGGGGCATCGCCCGCGACGTCGAAGCTCGGCGACGACACGATCAGGTCGGGCTGCCCGATCTCCCACTGGTCGACGTCGATGAACGGGACCGGCGGGGGCAGGTCGGCCGGATCGCCCCGCGGGGCGCCGTTGTCGGCCCACCGCGCGATCAGGGCGACCTCGTCGTCGCTCAGCGACGGATCGTCCTTGAACCGCTGGATGCCGATGTTCTTCTCGATGTACCACGGGGGCATCACCCCCGGCTTGTCGCGCAGCCCGGTGCGGAGCTTGATGGCGCGGGCCCAGGGCCGCACCTCCTCGTAGTCGATCAGCGACATCGGGGCCAGCGAGTTGGGCTGATGGCACTTCTGACAGCTCCGCTGGAGGATGGGGGCGATGTCGCGGGTGAACGTGACCTCGTCGGTGGCTGCGGCCTGCGCGGCCGCCGGCGCCGGCATCGCGGCGAGGGCCGCGACCGCCGTGGTGAGCGCGATCTGCCAGGGGAACGTCCGCCGCCGGTTTCGCGTGGTCGTCATCCGGGGCCTCCTCGGTGAGAACGCGGTTTCCGGCCGGGGCCGGAAGTCCATTCTAGGAGCCTGGGGGGCAAACCGCAACGGGTGCGGCGGGCGTCGCGCCTCCTCGGCGTCGCGGGCGATCCACAGGCTCGGGCTGGGGGCTCGGCCGCTTCGGAGATGTCCGCGTCGGATGCCGCGTCGGATGCCGCGTCGCCGCCGGGTCCCGCCTCGCCGACGCCTCAGCCGCCCGGCCCGTCGCTACGGACGCGGGCCAGCAGGTCCGACGCCGACGCGCACTCGATGATCCAGTCGCCGACCCGCGCAAGGCGGTCCGGGTCGGTGACGCCGGTCAGGGCGGCGGCCAGCCCCTCGGCCGCCCCCGCATCGAATTTCCGGGCCGCCAGACGGCAGAGCAGCGCCCGCTCTGCGTGGCGCCCCTGCTCGATGCCCTGGACGCGCCCCTGCTCGATGCCCTGCTCGATGCCTTGGGCGCGGCCCTGCTCGATGCCCTGGGCGCGGCCCTGCTCGATGCCTTGGGCGCGGCCCTGCTCGAGCCATTCACGCGTCCATTCCCGCACCGTCTCTTCCAACATCGTCTGCGTCTCCTGCAACCGCGCCAACGGGTCCTCCCCGTCCGCCGGCAGCCGACCCGCATGGCGCAGCCCCTGGTGCAGCCACGTCACGAACGCCTCCGTCAACGCGTCGTCCTTCTGCTGCCGTAAGAGGTCGGACAGGACCTTCAGCGCCTCGCGCAGGCCCGTCGCGTCGCGCGTCTTCTCCAAACCGATGAGCGCAGACACCAAGTTGTCCGCCGGCAGGTCCGCATCCGCCGCGCACGCCACGTCAAGAACATAGTATCGCTGCGACGGCTGGTACGGCGCCAGCACGTCGTTCCCTGCTGCCAGCAGCTTCGTCACCTCGACCGGCGCGGTCCACCGCCGGCGGCCGTTGTAGAGGACGACGGGCAGCACCGGCGGCAGGGCCCCGTGTTCCCGGAGCACGCCGTGGGCGACCAGCCGCCGGTAGATCAGCGCGGTGTACTCCAGGACGCGCACTGCCATCGCCGGTTCGACGCTGGCCTGGAACTCGAGAAGCAGGACCAGGTAGAGCCAGCGGTCGTCACGGAAGCGGACGCGCCAGATGAGGTCGCCGTGGCGCTGCTGGAGCTCTCGGCCGACGAAGCTGGCGGGCAGGGGGGCCAGCGACTCGAAGTCGAGGATGTCGCTCCAGCTTCGGGCGGCGAAGCCGTCGAGCAGGTCGCGGGCCATGCGCGGGCGCGAGAACAAGAGCTTGTAGGCGGGGTCGTGCATTCGCGCTCCTGGTGACGTCCCGATCCATACGCGGCGTGCGGGGCGTGCCGCGTGCTCGGTGGGTTGCGAGGCGACCCGGGGCGGCAGGCCGTGGACGAGGTCTTCACGGAGCAAGAACGGGGCCAAACGCGGAACGGCCCGAGTTGTAGGGGGAACGGGCCGGTGGCCGGCGCCGACGGGTGCAGGAATCGCCACGTTGGCGTGGCGCAGAGGTGGCGCTGACGTCAGACGGCCCCCGCCTCGCCGGTCGGGCACCCCTCACAGGGCGAAGAGATGCTGGCGTGGATGGCGAGGAAACGAGCACGCCCTCGCGGTCTATGCTGCCGGCGCGCTGAGCGAACCGGCGGTCGGACTATCATCAGGCCGTGCCTCGCGGAGTGGGGTACGCGGATCGGGAACGGTTCGATAGCCCGATCCGATCGGCGGAGGAACGTCTCGGGCTCCGGGTCGCCGAGCCGCGATTGACCACGGAGCGGCACCAGGGAGGGACCCATGGGAACAACCAGAAGACGATCGAGTCTGGCCGGCGTCGTCGCGCTGGCGGGCGTTGTCGCGGTGCCGTTGCTCGGGCAGACCGTCCGCTCCCCCGGCTTCCAGCCGGGCTCGGCGCCAGCCGCCGGCGGACAGCGGGTCACGCAGGCGGACGTGGAGCGGTGGAAGCAGGAGCTGACGAACTGGGGGCGGTGGGGCGCAGACGACGAGAGGGGCACCCTCAACCTCATCACCCCGGAGAAGCGCAGGCAGGCCGCCGCCCTCGTGCGCGAGGGCATCTCCGTCTCGCTCGCGCGCGATGCCGAGACCGAGGCGACCATCGACGGCCCGCGGCCCTATCAGGTCACCCCGCTCGGGATCACCGCCGACGAGATCCGGATTGCCTACCACGGGTTCATCCACACCCACCTCGACTTCCTGAACCACAACTTCATCGGCGAGGGCGTGACCTACAACGGCTACCGGCCCGATCCCGCCGAGGTCGCGGCCCGCGGCGGGCACGTCCGGAACACCGTGCACAACGCCAAGTCGGGCATCGTCACCCGGGGCGTGCTGATCGACATGGCGCGGTTCCGGGGCGTACCGTACCTGGAGCCCGGCACGCCGATCCACGTCGAGGACATCGAGGCGTGGGAGGCGGCGACGGGAGTGACTGTCTCCGCCGGCGACGTGGTGGTCATCCGCACCGGCCGCTGGGCCCGGCGCGCCGAGGTCGGTCCCTGGGACGTGGCCAACGCGGCGGCCGGCCTGCACGCGTCCGTCATTCCGTGGCTCAGGGAGCGGGACATCGCGATACTGGGCGGCGAGGCGGCCCAGGACATGGCCCCGGCCGACGCCGACCCGGTGGTGACGGCGGCGGACGACCTCGGTCCCCGTCCGCTCCACCGCTTCGCGCTCATCTACCTGGGGATGCCGCTGTTCGACAACCTGGACCTGGAGGCGGTGGGGGAGGTGGCCGCCTCGCTGAACCGCTACGAGTTCCTGCTGACGGCGGCGCCGCTGCCCACCCGCGGCACCGGGTCGCCGATCAACCCGGTCGCCACCTTCTGAGGTCGGTCAAGCGGGATGCCACGGAAGGACGGCCACATCCACGACGGCCGGCGGTGAGCTGAGCGATCAACCCGTCCTTGTTGTGCTGGTGGTTGAACTGCCGCACCAACTCGGTCTGGCCGGGGACCGCCGTGTTCGGCACGTACACGTAGCCGATGCGGCCGCCCGACGCCTCGTCGACGCGGAGGCGGTTGTGCTCGATCCAGTCGCGCATCCGGAGCGTCGCCTCGCTCGCGAGCGTGGTCACGACGACCTCGCGGGCGCCGTCGACGGTCGGGCTGTCGTTCACGGTGAGGAGGACGGTCTCGCCCGCCAGTCCCTCGAAGGCCGAGTACGGGTCGCGCGCCGGGTCGAGGGGGTTCCCGTTGACGGCGAGCAGGTAGTCGCCTTCGTCGACGTCGACGCCGGGCTCGTCGAGGGGAGACCGGTCCTCGATGTCCCAGGGCGCGCCCCGCACGATGCGGGCGATGCGGTAGGCGCCGTTCTCGAGCGACCAGTCGACGCCGAGCAGGCCGACCCCGCGGCGCCGGCGCGGGGCCTCGGTGTCGCCCCCGCCGACGTAGGTGTGCGACGCGTTGACCTCGCCGATGAGCTCGCCGATGAGGAAGTTGACGTCCCAGCGCGTGACGGCCTGGTCGAGCAGGCCGCCGTACTGCGCCCGGAGCCCGTTCCAGTCGAGGCCGTGGAGGTCGTCGTCGTAGAAGTAGTCGCGATAGGTGCGCCACACCTCGTCGAACATCTGCCGCCACTCGGCCGGCGGATCGAGGGTCATCGTCAGCGCGTTGGTGGCCAGGCGGTTCTCCAGCGTCTGCCCCGGCGCGAGGTCGACGATCGCCCACGATCGCTCGTTCGACACGAGCAGCTTCCTGCCGTCGGCCGAGATCTCGTAGCTGTCGCCGTCGGGCAGGATGGTCTGCTCCTCGCGTTCCTCGAGGTCCCAGGCGACGATGGGGCTCGGCTGGTCGTCGGCGGCGAACGAGTGCCCGCTTGCCTGCCTACCGGATTCCGTGGAGCCCGGGTGCGTTCACGTGCGCGTTCTGCGCTGTTTCCACGGCGTTGACGCGTCCCTCGAGCCGGTCGAACTTGCGGTTCAGCGCCCGCACGTCGTACGCCAGGAACAAGACGCCGACGGCTGTGAGCGTTCCGATTGCCGCTGTGAAGAGCTCGACGGGTGTCGCGTCCACGCCCGATTCCTCTATCTGATTACGATTCTGCCGGTGGTTCTCTCTGCCCGCAACTCGGCTCTTGCGGAATCGTCGTCTCGTCGAGCTGTTCCGATGCCTCGCCCGACCCTGAGTCCGGCATGGGCATCGGTTCAGCACGTCTCGGCGAGACGCAACGGCGAGATTCAGGCCGGTGGGAGCGCGCGCGGGGTGAGGGCGTCGACGGCCTTCGTCCAGCCGTCCATCGCGCCCTGCAGCTTCGCCATTCGTTCGCGGAGATCCGCCATGTCGCGGTGCAGGCTGAAGTGCGACGCGACAACCGTCGCGCCGACCGTCAGAACGGCGACCCCAACGCCGATGATGGCCCAGAACTCGGGGGTCATGGTTCAGGACTCGCCCCGTGTGACAGCGGGCACCACGCGCGAAGGGTCGTTGTCGATCACGCTCGGAACTGCTCCGTGGCAGTGGCCGCGGCGAGTGCCAATGCCATGGGTGATTTCCGACATCTTGTTGCGAAGCGTAGCACAATCCGCGCGTCCGTTGGTGATCTTTCGTTAACGCCCTACCGGTCCCCGTCCCCGCCGTCGGAATCGGTGACGACCCGTCGCTCGTCAGCGGGCGGCGCGGGCAGCGTCGGGGGATCCTCCCGGATGCGGCGCATGAGCTCCGCGACGGCGGCGTCGAGCTGCGGGTCGTTCCCCTTGGCCAGCTCGCCCGGGTGGTCCGTCACCGGGATGTCCGGCTCGACCCCGTACCCTTCCGCGAACCACTGCCCGTCGTTGCGGTAGAGCCGCCCGGGCGGGGCGGTGTAGAAGCCGCCGTCGATGAGCTGGTGGCCCGAGGCGGGGCCGATGAGGCCGCCCCAGGTGCGCTCGCCGACGAGGACGCCGGCGTTCATCTCGCGGAAGAACCACGGGAACGCGTCGCCGCCCGAGCCGGCCTGGCCGTTGATGAGCATCGCCTTGTGGCCACGGTGGGTGATGGTCGGCTGGCGCGTGATCGCCCCGTGCCGGAAGTAGATGTGGCCGACCGTCTCCCGGTTCATCAGCTCGACGAAGCGGTCGGGCAGCTGGCCGCCGCCGTTCCAGCGCTCGTCGATGATCAGCCCGTCCTTGGCGTGCTGGTGGTTGAACTGCCGCACCAGCTCGGTCTGGCCGGGGACCGCCGTGTTCGGCACGTACACGTAGCCGATGCGCCCGCCCGACGCCTCGTCGACGCGGAGGCGGTTCCGCTCGATCCAGTCGCGCATCCGGAGCGTCGTCTCGCTCGCGAGCGTGGTCACGACGACCTCGCGGGCGCCGTCGACGGTCGGGCTGTCGTTCACGGTGAGGAGGACGGTCTCGCCCGCCAGTCCCTCGAAGGCCGAGTACGGGTCGCGCGCCGGGTCGAGGGGGTTCCCGTTGACGGCGAGCAGGTAGTCGCCTTCGTCGACGTCGACGCCGGGCTCGTCGAGGGGAGACCGGTCCTCGATGTCCCAGGGCGCGCCCCGCACTATGCGGGCGATGCGGTAGGCGCCGTTCTCGAGCGACCAGTCGACGCCGAGCAGGCCGACACCACGGCGCCGGCGCGGGGCCTCGGTGTCGCCCCCGCCGACGTAGGTGTGCGACGCGTTGACCTCGCCGATGAGCTCGCCGATCAGGAAGTTGACGTCCCAGCGCGTGACCGCCTGGTCGATCAGGCCGCCGTACTGCGCCCGCAGTCCGTTCCAGTCGAGGCCGTGCAGGTCGTCGTCGTAGAAGTAGTCCCGATAGGTGCGCCACACCTCGTCGAACATCTGCCGCCACTCGGCCGGCGGGTCGAGGTTCATCGTCAGCGCGTTGGTGGCGAGGCGGTCTTCCAGCGTCTGCCCCGGCGCGACGTCGACGATCGCCCACGATCGCTGGTTCGACACGAGCAGCTTCCTGCCGTCCGCCGAGATCTCGTAGCTGTCTCCGTCGGGCAGGATGGTCTGCTCCTCCCGTTCCTCGAGGTCCCAGGCGACGATGGGGCTCGGCTGGTCGTCGTCGCCGCCGGCATGCGGCCTCCGGTGGAAGACGACCTTGCCGTCGGCCGCCCGCAGGCGGCCGAAGTTGCCGGCCTCGACCGGCAGGATGACGGCCCGGCTCTCGAAGCCGTCGACGTCGATGTCGAGCCGCGCGGCCTCGGCGTCGTCTCCGCCGTCCGACCCGGGCCCGGCCTCGTCCCCGGCCGCATCTTCGTCGGACTCGGCCTCGTCGTCGTCCTCCGCCACGGGCTCCTCGTCGTTGCGGGGTGCGAGGGGCGACGGCACGTCGTCGCGCAGGGTCGCGGCCACGATGTTCGTCGCGTTCGGGTAGACCCAGGTGGCGTCGAGATCGGAGTAGACGGGAGCGAGCGTGCGGTTCGAGTAGTAGTAGAGGTGCTTCCCGGCGGGGTCGAAGACCGGCCGGAAGTCGTTGTAGTAGCCGGAGGTCGCCTGGAACCGCTCTCCGGCCTCGGTATCGAAGAGGAAGATGGCACTGTTGGTGGTCTCGAGGCCCCGGGACCAGGCGATCCAGCGACTGTCGTGCGACCAGCTCAGCTCGAAGCCGGCCAGCGCGTTGTGGAGCATGTGCAGCCCGCGGTCGACCTCGGTCAGCGCCTCGGTCTCGCGGTCGAAGACGTGGATGCGCTGGGTGTGGTCGATGAACGCGAGCTTGGTGCTGTCGGGGGCCCAGAACGGCTGGTAGCGGAATCCCGGTCCGAGCGCGGTCACGACCTGGGGCTCGCCGGTGCCGTCGGCCCGGTGCAGGGTCAGCTCGTACTCGCCCCCGCTGTCGCTCCACGAGGCGATCCACCGGCCGTCGGGCGACCAGGCGGGGAATCGATCGGCCGCGCCTGACGAGTGGGTCAGGTTGCGGACGGCGCCGTGCCTAGCGGGGACCGTGAAGATCTCGCCCCGCGCCTCGAACACCGCGCGCTGCCCGGTCGGCGAGATCCCGGCCGAGGTGATGCGGTTCGCGACGTCGGCGGTGCGCGGGACGAGGGCGGCCAGATCGGTCACGACGTCGACCTCCACCTCCGAGACCCGCTCGGTGGCCAGCTCCAGGCGAAAGAGCCGTCCCCCGGCCTGGAAGACCAGATCCGACGGCCCGATGGCGGGGAACGTGATGTCGAAGTCGGTGAAGGTGGTCACCTGCCGCTTCGAGCCGGTTGTCAGGTCGTGGGCCCAGATGTTGTACCGCTGGGCCGGCCCGCGGTCAGAGAGGAAGTACAGCGTGTCGCCGTGCCACATCGGCTGGGCGTCGTTGGCGGGGCTGTCGCTGACGTTCTCGGCGTCTAGCGTCTCGAGATCGAGGAGCCAGATCTCGGGCGCCGCCCCGCCCCGGTAGCGCTTCCACGTCCGGAACCCGCGGGTCTCCGGGGTGTAGGCGATGCGCCGCCCGTCGGGCGACAGCGTGCCGAACTCGCCGTAGGGCACGGCGAGCCGCTCGGGCTGGCCGCCCTCGATCGCGACGCGGTAGATCTGCCGGAAGGCGGGCAGGCCGCTCTGCCGGTTGGAAGCCAGGAGGACGCCCCTGCCGTCCGGCGTCCAGTCGAGGACCCGGTCGCCGCCCGGATGGTATGTGATTCGAGACGGCGCGCCGCCCAGGGTCGGGACGACGTAGACGTCGTAGTTGCCGTTGTAGTTGCCGCTGAAGGCGATCTGCGCGCCGTCGGGCGAGAATCGCGGGAAGGCCTCCTCCCCGGGCGGCGAGCTCAGCTTGCGGGCCGGGCCGCCCTCCTTGGCGACCACCCAGATGTCGCCGGCGTAGACGAAGGCGATCTGCGTCTCCGAGACGTCGGGATAGCGCAGCATCCGGGCGTCGATCTGGGCCCAGGTCGTCGTCGCGCCCAGCGAGACGAGCAGCGTCAGCGTAGCGGTGATGTAGCGCATCTCTTCCCCCACGGACGTTGGACCCCGCGCCCCTCGTTTCGTTCCTGCTCCGTGCCCGATTGGACGTGCGGTCGACCGGCTTCGTTCATCTCCCGGCACCGAAGGCCGGCAGACGACCGAGGAGCTCCGTCAGAACGGCCGTCACCACTTCTTGATCCAGAAACCTGGGACGATTCAGGCGAGGGCGCAGTGTTCCGTTGGAGCTGATTCAACAGCGGCTGCCGGGGTCGACGGGGCTGGCGGCGGCCGCCTGTGGCGGCAACCGGAATCCGTCGGCGCACCAGGCCGCGCGCATCGTGGGCGTGCGGTCGAGTGCGTCGGCCGCGATGGACGGGGCGCGCAGCTTGATGTGGGCGAAGATCCGGCGCCGGCCCGGGAGCGGTCGGAGATTGCCGTCGGCGCCGTCGGCTGCCGCCGGAAGCAGCTTCAGGCTCACCGCGCCGCGCACGTTGCCGCCGACGGCGAGAATGCGGCCGCGCGACGGCTCGGCCTTCACGACGATGTCGCAGTGGGTCCGGGCGCCGACGCCCAGCTGGCGCCGCCGCTCGGCGATGGAACGGTAGGCGGGGCGGCGCGCGCTGCACAGCAGATCGCCCGGCACCACCGGCGCCTCGCCGACCTCGTAGGCCGCGAACGCCGCGCTCGGCGCACCGGCGCCGCGCGCGCGAATGGCCTGGTCGATGTAGACGTGATGGGCCACGGCGCGCTGGAAGAGCGACGCCTCGCCGAGGCCGGCCTCGCACATCACCCACGACACGAAGGCCGCCGACCACGGGTAGCGCCAGCGCGAGGCGACGCCGCGCGGCCCCTGCCAGGCGTCGTTCTGCTCGCCGATGATCCAGCCGCCCTGCGGCGTCACCGTCCAGTAGCCGGCGATCGAGCCGGCCACGCGGGCCGACTCGGCCCGGTCCGGCCGCCGCCAGCGGCGCCGGCGCGGCTGGCCCGATCCGGAGTCCTCGACGATGGTCTGGTCCACGACGATGAACCCGAAGAACGCCCACTCCTGCACCGCGAGGTCGACGATGCGCCGGCGGACCTCGTCCATCGGCGCCGAGTGGCACGACGTTCGGCTGACCTTCATGGCGCCGGGTTCGCCGATGACGCGCTCCGACGGAGCCTCCGCGTCGAGCACGTCGGGCGGCAGGCGGTCGAACGCGGCCTGCTGCGCGGCAGCGGTCGCGGCGAACGCGACGGCGAGCACCACGATGAGAGGCTTCATCGGCATCGGCGCTCTCCGGTTCCGTATTGGGACCCTGCTCCTCGGGCACCGCGGGCGATACGACAGCAGCTTGGTCGGCATCGGACTCTCCGGTTCCGCCGTGCGTCCAGTGTGGCGGCCGGCAATCCTATCATCACGAGCAGCGTATCGGCAGCGGTAGAGTGACGTCGACGCCGGCGGAGCGCCTTCACGCGCCGGTGTCTCGACCGACGGGTCCGAAGTCCGGCGGCGGCCGGCGGTGTCTCGTCGCCGCCTCGTAGTCGGCCGTCGGCCCGCCTCCGGCGGAGTGCCTCCTCACGCGCCGGTGTCAACGACCGACGGGCCCGAAGTCCGGCGGCGGCCGGCGGTGCTTCGTGGCCGCCTCGTAGGCCGACGCGACGCGCAGGACGATCGGCTCGTCGCCGGGCCCCGTCCAGAACGAGATGCCGACCGGGAGCGCGGCGTCGAGCTCCGTCCGCCGGCGGGCCCGTGACGTTGTCGTAGCCGTCCCTGTTCTCATTCAGCACGTACTCGGGGTCGTAGACGATTCGATTGAAGCCGGCCGGCACCGTGATCTCCGGAATGCCGAGGTTGGCGCTCGTGGGAACCGGCCCCGCGGACGGTTCTCGACCGAGGGCTCCCCGCGTGTCCGATTCGCGGCGGGGGCGCCGTGATCGTCGGGTTGACCAGGACGTCGAGATCGTTCCTGGTGCAGTACGTTGAGGAGCCGCATGACGTCGCGCTCTTCACGCGTCGGCTCGGAGACCGCTGGACCCCGCTGCCGCCGTCCACGTGGAACAGCCTGAGCTTCGGCAGCCCCGCGGCTCCGGAAGTCGCCCATCGGCGGCGACGACGTAAGTCGCCGTCCGGCATCCACTCGGGCGACTCTCGACGGCTCGGAGGCCAAGCATATCTCGAAGGGCAATGCGAAGGACCGGTGGGTCCGCATCGGAACTCTCCTTGATGGGGCTTGGAGGGACGCGCTCTTGAGGTCGGAGCTACTCATGGGCCGTCGACCAAGCCCAGATGCGTGCCGCGATATCAGCAAGCCGAGCCGATCGCGCCTCGATGGCTTCGAAGTTCCAGGGTCCTGCACGATCGGCGATGTCGAGCGCAAGCCGACTAGGCGACAGGCGAAGCAGTTCCTGCTTCTTCGCAAACGGCAGTCGTCCCATCTCCGAGTTTCGTTCGCGCTTGCGCAAACAAAGATTGCCTGCAGTATTGATTATTCTTGTATAGTTCTCGCTTCTTGCGTCTTCACCCAACTCCCTTTTCCAGTCAGCGCTGGTTTCGATGTTCTGCGGTGCGATGTGCTCCACGGTGTCGAGAGTGGAGTAGTCCGGCAGCTCGCCACCGTGTTCTTGGGCGAGATGACGATCGATTTCTTCGAGAATCAGGCGGGTGAAGCCGATCTCCCGTGAACGATAGACCGGTCGCCTGACCAGCGCGTCCTTAAGGACCTCGTCTCCCACCCATAGTTGCTCCTTCCTGATCGCTTCATGCAGGAGAGTCGCGATAGGGGCAACACGGTCGGGGTCCACTATTCTGTCGACGAGTGACGGAAAGAATGAGTCATATCTCGTTACTGGCAATTCAGCGACCTTCCTACGAACAAGCAGAATGTACACTTCCTTGAGTAGAGCCTCCACCTCCTCCGCGGGAATTACCCCGTCTCGTTCTTTCTTGAATACTGCCAGCAGGAATGGACGACAGGAGGTCATGTTCGTCTCTCCTATCTTTTTCAGGAGTCTATCGACGGGCGTCACGCCATCTGTCGATTCGCCCAGTATGCGTCTATACAGTGGCGCCGACTGAGCGATGTTGTCCAGATGCGCGTTCGCGGCGCCCGCAGTCAGATTCTTGTTGTGCTGCTTGAAGAATACGTACAGCCGTCGTCCCTTTCCGACGATCTTGCTGTGGCCGATCGAGAATAGGTGGCGCAAGTACTCCTCGAAATCGAATGTTTCGGCAACTGGTGACGAGCGGTCGATCCGTTGCACGTCGAGCCACTTGGAACGATGCAGCGATTCGTAATCGCTCTTGGCCGCGATGAGCGGCTTGAACAGGTAGTTGCACATGAGCTCGGCCGCTGTAAGAGGTATGCCCTTATCGTTCAGGCTTTCGAAAATAGCCTGAGGATCGTCCCGACTGCCTAGTGGGATCCAAACAACCTTGAGACATTGGACGAGTGCTCTCACCCAACGCCATATGTCTTCCTCTCCCGAGTCACCGAAATTTCGCCCCATCCAGCGTTCGAACTTGCCGGAGATGTTACCAGTTGGAAGATAAAGAAATAGATCGTCCTGAAGGGCGGATGTCCTTGGGTTCTGTTGTCCGAATACGGAATAGTACGTGGCAAGTCGGTCGCCCTTGACACTGAACAACTTGATGCGCCAGTAGTCGTCGAGAGTGGATCCACGTTCGGTCCGATTGACCAGCCATTGGCCGATTGCCTCATGATGTTCGCGGGCCTTCGGTGCCTTTGTCATCAGTGTTTCTAGGCGCCTGCGAAAATAGGCCAGCATGAGGTATACGGTCGTGAATCTCTGTTGGCCGTCGATGATGTTGAAGACCTTGAAGCTCGGATGATGTCCGGTTTCCTCCGCAACCACGACAGGGCCGAAGAAGTGTTCCTGGTCGGCAAGGTCCCCGTCTTGCGCGGGCTCGAGTATTTGTTCTTCGACGTCCTGCTTGAGTTGATTCCAGTTTCTCGATCCCCAAACGTATCCGCGTTGGAAGAACGGAATCACATAACGCATTTCGCCAGAGAAGATGTCGGCGAAGTTCCGATTAATGATCTCACCGGTTCGTTCTGTCATCGACGTTCTCCGCAATCTGAGTGCTGACGATCGTCCGTGTCAGTGCGGCCCCGACGGTCCCGACCCTTCCGGGCATCATGCCTCCCCGTGCTCGGTACGCCCGCCCGCTCGAACGACGATACCATGTACAGCCAGGCAACGCTTGCGCCTCCACGTCGTACAGGTTGACACGCAGCCCGTCCGCTCGCGGTTCCGGCGACACTGGCACCAGATCGCGGCTGTTGGGCACCAGATCGCGGCTGTTGAAGGTCCGGTCGCGGAGCAGCGGAATGTGGAGAGTCCCGAAGTGGGCGCCGTTGACCGCCGGATAGGGCCGCGATGCCGTCGCCTGGAACTCGACCGGCCGATTGTCGGAAAGCGTTCTGGGATTCCGATCCAGGCGTACCGAGTGGGATGACGTTGTTCAGTTTCCACCGTGGACGCCCGGAAGGGTCCCCATTGGCCCGCAGACCGGCCCGTCGCGGAAGCCGGCCGGGTCGGGACGCCGAGTCGAGTGGAAGTGGGCCGTCGGGCTCGTCCGAGGTGGATCACTCGCCTTCGCGCCGGCGTCATGGGTCGACGGGCCCGAAGGCGGGCGGCTGCCGGCGGTGCCTCGTCGCCGCCTCGTAGGCGGAAGCGACGCGCAGGACGATCGGCTCGTCGCCGGGCCCCGCCCAGAACGAGATGCCGACGGGGAGCGGGGCGTCGAGCTCCGTCCGCCGGCGGCCCGTGACGTTGTCGTAGCCGTCCCTGTCCTCGTTCAGCACGTACTCGGGGTCGTAGACGATGCGGTTGAAGCCGGCCGGCACCGTTATCTCCGGAACGCCGAGGTTGGCGCTGGTGGGAAACCGGCCGGTCGGGCGGTCGTTGACCGACGGCTCGCCCGCGTAGCCGATGCGCACCGGGGGCACCGTGATCGTCGGGTTGACGAGCACGTCGATGTCGTTCCGGTGCAGCACGTTGAGGAGGACGAGCCGCATGACCTCGCGCATCTTCACGCGCCGCGTGATGCCCGCCGACCGGATATCGCGGGCGTTCTCCCAGTTGCGCATCGCCACCGCGCGCCGCTCGCTGAAGTACTTCGAGTTGGCGTTCAGGCTCGCCCAGTCGGTCACCGCGGCGTCTCCGCGACGCATCAGGTACTGGGCGAGGTGAAAGCTGAAGCTCAAGGTCCGCGGCGAGCTGTTGATGCTGCGCAGGTTCAGATCGGGCGACAGCGGCGCGGCGCCCTCGGCGGCTCTCACGAGATAGTCGCGGCTCGTCACGTCGTGGCCGGGCACCGCGAACCGGTACTCGCCTCGGGCCTCCCTGGCCTGGATGAGCTCGGGCATGTGGACGGGCAGGATCTCGGCTATCGCCTGGTGGAAGTCGTACGCCATGTTCGGGATCGACGGGTCGTCCGGATACTCGGGATCGGACGACTCGACGATCTCCGCGCCCAGCCTGTCGCGCAGCACGCGCAGGATCTCGTCGTTGACGAGATCGCTCATCGCCGCGTCGTTGGCGGTGTGCTCGACCATGTACTCGCGCACGACGCCGATGCGCACGCCGGCGAGCGGCCTCGCGCCCGCGGTCTCCTCGTCGACGACGAAGCTCGCGTAGGGCGTCTCGGGGATCAGCGCGCGCGGCAGCGCGGCGTAGATGTCGCGCGGGTCGTGGAAGCCGCGGTCGGGGTTCCGGAGCGCGTCGAGGACCCGGGCAGAGTCCTCGACGGTGCGGCAGTTGATGCCCCCCCGGTCGAGGTAGGGCTCGACGCCGGTGGAACCGCCGTAGGGAACCAGCCCCTTGGTCGTCACGAGGCCGACGACGCCGTTTCGCCACGCCGGCTGCCGGCACGACCCGCCGGTCTCCTCGCAGATCGAGCAGGTGGCGAGGTTCGCGCCCACCGACACCGCCGACCCCGAGCTCGACCCGCCGGGCTCGCGGGCGGTGTCGTAGACGTTGCACGACGGGCCGGCCCAGGTGCTGCGGGCGACGCCCGCGCCGAACGTCCGCGAGCGGGCCACTGCGCCCCCCGGGTTCCCGCCGCCCGCGTTGTACTCCGAGAGGTTGGCCTTGGCGTAGACGATGGCGCCCTTGGCGCGCAGCGCGGCGACGACGGTCGAGTCGCGCGGCGCGGCGTCCATCGCATAGGCGGCGTCGGCCCCGCTCGTCGATCGCATGTCGGTGGTGTCGAAGACGTCCTTGAACGAGATCGCGGCGCAGTACATCGGCATCTGGTCGAGGTCGGGATTCGCGCCGTACCGGGCGTCGAGCTCGGCCGCCCGCTCGAGCGCGTCGGGCTGCCGCCGGAACGCGTCGCAAGCCGCCGGGCAGTGCGCGGGCAGCTCACCGTCAGACGGGTGCGCGTCGCAATCCGCCTGGCAGGTCACCGAGCGCTCGCCGCGCAGGTTGAGCGTGCTCAGCGCGTTGAGCTGGCCCGCGTCCTCCATGCCGACCACCATGCCGTACTGCTGCTGGACGCTCGGGTCGGACCGCGTGGGCTCCATGCGGCCGAACTCGACCGGCAGCCCCCGGTAGTCGTCGAAGTCCGGCAGAATCTCGCGCACCGGCGCGGCGCTGGAGGGGAACTCGATCGGTACGCCTGCCCGCACGGCGCCCCGGCCCGGTGCGACCGGTCCACCATCCAGGGTGACGAGCCGCGTGCAGATGCCGTTGTACGCCCGCGCGCGCTCGACGTAGGCCTCGACCACCTGCACGCAGGTCGTCTCGCCCTGCCGGATCGCGCGCTGTATGTCGCCGATGGTGGCTTCCTCGATCTGGAAACCCTGGGCCAGTGCGACGGTCGCACTCATCGCCGTTGCGCTTGCGAGCGCCGCGATCGGAGCGACCATGCGTCCCATGCCGTATCTCGGGCTCGACAGCGTCGTCATCATCTGCTCCTGGCTGACTGCGTGGAGGCGATCATCATAGCGTCAGGCTCCCGTGGCGGCATGCGCCGTGGCGGCAGACGTGCGGGCAGTCTTGTCACGCGGTTCTGACCGCGTGACTGAAGTGGCCGGAGACAGGTTGTTGACACCCATCCTGCAATGGCCGATAACATGTCTACAGGACGTGCGCTCGCCGCGGAAGGACCGACCGTTGCTTGACACGCTTGCCGCCGCCCGCCGCCTGACCGATGCCGGCATCAAGCCGGAACACGCTGACGCCATCGTCGACGCCGTGCGCCAAGCCGCCGCCGCGCCGACCGACATGGCCACCAAGGCGGATCTCGCCGCCCTCGAGGCGCGCCTGACTTGGCGCTTCGCGGGAGCCATGCTGGCGCAGACAGGTGTGATCCTCGCCGCCCTGATCGGCGCAGCCGTCGCAGTTCTTCGGATGCTCGGTTCGTAGCACCCGGGGCAGGCGAGCCGACGGTCGAGACGAGATGCGAAACGAGTTCACGGCGGTGTTCGAGCGCGACGGCGGGTGGTACGTCGCGTACTGCCCGGAGATCCCCGGCGCCAACGGACAGGGTCGGACCAAGAGTGAAGCGCGGCGCAGCCTCCTGGACGCCATCGCGTTGATTCTGCTTGACCGTCGCGACGACATCAGAAGCGGAACTGCCGGGTGACCTTCACCACGAAGGCGCGGTTCTCGAGCATCGGGAAGCCGCGGTCGAGCCACGTGTTCCGCTGGTCGTTGTACACCACGAACAGCTCGCTGCCCGGCTGGTACTCCCAGCGCAGGCGCACGTTGGTGCTCAGCACGTTGTCGACCGAGTTGTGCTGCAGCAGGGCGCTCGCGAACATGCGCGGCGTGAAGGTGTAGGTGAGCCGCGTCGTCGTCACCCGGGCCGTGAACGCCCCCTGCGGCAGCGTGATGCGGTTGAGCGAGACGCTCGGCTCGACCGCGAACTGCCGCGTGACCTCGATGCGGCCGCGCGAGTAGCCGACGGCGGTGATGTCGCCGTCGAAGAACTCGCCGTGCTGCACCCACAGGTTGCCCGCCACCCGGCGCTGCGGCCCCATGCGGTACGACACCTGGAAGTCGGTGAACTCGTAGCCGCCGACGGGCAGGGTCACCGCGTCGGCGAGCTCGAAGGGCTCGGTCAGCAGCTCGTAGTCCTGCTGGATGTCCGCGCTCAGGCTGTCGCTGTTCTCGAACGAGGTCTGGAAGCGCCCCGAGAGGATGCGCGTCTCGATCTGCCCGGCGCCGTTGGTGATGTAGTCGAGGCTGCCCGCCCACGTGAACTGGCGCACCGCCTCGATGCCCTCGGGCCGCGGGCTGAACTGCCCGTGGACGTAGCTGCGCCGGAAGTCGTGGCGGCGCATGAAGCCGATCTCGGGGTTGAAGTTCCCGCCGACCTGCAAGTGGTCGACGAGGAGGCCGTAGAGGTCGCCCTCGTAGGAGAACGCGGCCTGGTAGCTCTCGTCGTCTCCCTCGAGGCCCGGCGTCTTGGTTTGGGCGTAGTAGCCGTAGAGGTTCACGTTGTCGTAGAACGAGAACGACCCGTCGAGGCCGTAGGCCTGGTTCGCCCCGTCGCCGTTCAGCGAGACCGACCGGTTGGTGAGCATCGCGCCGACGCGGCTCCGGCGCAGGATGTCGCGCTTGATGCGGAGCACGCTGAAGTTCGTGCCGGCGGCGCCGGCGGGCGACGCGGCGCCCCCGGTCGACACGTCGTCGGTCTGGATGTTGATGGCCCCGACGCTGAAGTCGCCCACCTTGCCGGTCAGGCGCCCGCCGCCCAGGATGGGCACCGTCCGCCCTGACGCGTCGAGGCCGATGCGCCGGCTGAAGAAGAGCGTCGGCGCGTCCCCCGGCGGGAAGACCCCCGGCGCCGCGTTGAGGCTCCCCCGCGCGGACCCGCCGAAGCCGCCGAAGCCGGCCACCCGCGCGAAGTCGAAGATGCCCTGGCTCTCCAGGAAGAACTCGCGCTTCTCGGGGAAGAACAGGCTGAACCGGGTCAGGTTGATCTGCTGCTCGTCCACCTCGACCTGCGCGAAGTCGGTGTTCAGGGTGAAGTCGGCGGTCAGGTTCTCGGTCAGCCCGTACTTGAGGTCGACGCCGGTGGTGCCGTCGCCGTGATTCGAGATCGGCGGCGCGACGGTCCGGTCGGTGTTGAGGGAGCCGATGGCGTAGGGCTTGATCTCGAAGGTGCGGCTGTCCGCGGGCACCTCCAGGCCGACGAGGGTGCCGGCCACCGACAGGCGGAACTGCCCCGGCCCGGCCGAGATCGGCACCGCCGTGAGGTACGCCTCCTCGTAGTTCGACCGGATGTCGCGGCCGATCTGGATGCCCCACACCTGGTTCGCCCCCGGCCGGAAGCGGAGCGACTGGAAGGGGACCTCCATCTCGACCGTCCAGCCGCCGTCGAAGCGGCCGGTGCGCACGTCCCAGACGGGGTTCCAGTCGGGGTTGGGGTTGCCCTCGTCGGTGATCTGCTGGTCGCTGAACCCCCCGATGGGGTTGACCCGGAACGAGAAGCCGTTCCGTCGGTCGTAGAAGGTGTCGAAGACGACGATGTACCCGTCGTTGTTGATGAGCTGGAACGAGTCGCGCTGCATCTCGTTGGCGACCCACGCCGACTCGGGGACCGACTCGTACACGCGGGCCCCCACGTAGATCGACTCGTCGTCGAAGAAGATCCAGTTCTCGGTCGCCTCCGTGGCCGGGGCCCCCTCGTCGGGGGCCTGCTGGATGAAGCCGCCGAACGGCTCGACGGCGGCGTACATCGGCTCGTCGAGCACGCCGTCGAGCCGCCAGGGGCCCTCGAGGCGCACGGCGCGCACCGTCGCCCCGCCGGCCGCGTCGCGGGTGATGGTGGCGGGCGGCACCGGGGCGGGGGGACCGTCGATAGCCCCGGTCTGCGGTGCGAGCGCCTGCTGCTGTGCGGCCGTCGCCAGGGGGGCCGCAGCGATGAGGAGGGCGAACGGCATGAGCGCGGCAGCCAGCCCCGCCGTCCACCCGGCGCCGACCGTTGTCCCGCTGTCCGGGCCCACGCGCAGCGAGATTGGGTTTTCCGTGCTCATGTCGACCGGAGGCGACCGGTCGACCTCGTACCGGCGACCGCAGATTGGGGGTTCAGCCTCGAAGCTGCCTGAAGCGTGGTCATCGTTCCTCACAACGCGGCGTCACTCCCGGCATCCCGCTCCAGGCAGGTTCCCGGGGGCGCCCCATCGACGTCGATGCCCTCGACCGCCCGCAATGCGCTCGCTTCCTCGAGTGCGTACAGGGGATCGAGCATGCGGGGGGTCGTGGTGGACGTGTGGCCCGCGAAGCGCACCCGCCACCGCAGAGGTCCCTCGAAGGGGTCCGGCACGACCATGACGCAGGCGAACCGGCGCCGCCCCGGCTGGAACACGGTGGGCTGCCCGCGGTCGGACGCGCCGGAAAGGAAAGAGTTGTCGTCGCCGGCGACCGTCACGTCCACGTGGTTCAGGTTGTGGTAGCCGAACGCCAGCGTCCTCGAGCCGTCGGCGTTCGTGATGAAGCCGTCGTAGATCAGGTAGAGGGGGTGCCGGGGCTGGGCCCGGACGGCGGACGCGGCGACCGCGCCCGTCAGCGCGAGGACGACGGCGGCCCAACGCATGCGGCTACTCCTCGGCCTGCAGCTCGGCGTACTCCTCCTCCGAGATGTGGAAGTAATCGAGCCAGCCGATGTTCATCTCGTCGATGGTCCGCTGGCCCCAGCCGACCGCCGCCTCCGGATCGGGGTTGACCCGGTTGGCGGCCGAGTTGTCGTGGTACGCGGTGACGTGCATGACGGTGCCGGCCGGCAACGTCAGCGGCGTCTCGTACACATAGGTGGGCTGCCAGTCCCAGGCGAAGCGATCAACGTCGCTCAGAATCTCGGGGCGGCTGCTGCCGGGCCGAATCGCTTCGAGGGTCATCGCCCTGCCCCGGTAGTGCATGTGGGGCTGGAAGCTGATGATGCGGGTCGGTTCGGTCAGGGTGAAGTAGGCGTCGCTGCGCACGTTGGCCGCGCCCGGCGGGATGATCAGGTCGGCGGCGTTGGAGACCGCCCGCGTCCTCACCACGTACTCCGGCTCGTAGCCCGCGGGGTAGAACTTGATGCCGACGCTGGTCTCGTCGGTGAAGCTCCGCTCGTCGTCCGGCAGGTAGTGGAGCTGCAGCCGGATCCGGTCGTCCTTGCGCAGCAGGCGCGCGTAGCCGTCCTCGAAGTAATCGCCGACGAAGTCGCCGCGCGCGCGGTTGGCCAGCAACTGCCGCACCCCGCGCGGTCCGGTGTCGGCCGCCTCGTTCTCCGCGTCGCGCACCGCGTAGACGAGCACGTGGTGGACGACCCTCGATTCGCCCGGCATGACCTGGATCCACTTGATGTAGCGGTCCTCGGTGAGTCCGGTCGACATCTCGGGTTCGGGATACGTCTCGGTCGAGTTGGGAGGCACCACGACCGGGGGGCTGGTGACGACCAGATCCGGCGCTTCCCCGTGGTACCAGGTGTCGACGGCCGGCCACTCGACCGGCGGCGGGGCGTCGGCGGGGTTCCCGCGGGGGGCGCCCCGGTCGACCCACCGGGCGATGGTGGCGATCTGCGCGTCGCTCAGCGACGGGTCGTCGCGGTACCGGCCCACCGTCCGGTCGGCGAACCATGGCGGCATGACCCGCTCCTCGACCCGCTGCCTGATCGACCGCGCCCACGGCCGGACCTCCTCGTAGGTCAGCAGCGACATCGGCGTGAACATGTCCGGCCGGTGGCAGACCTGGCAGGAGCCCTGCAGGATGGGCAGCACGTCGCGGGTGAAGGTGGGGTGCTCGGGCACCGACCCGCCTTCGTTCGCCGCCGCGGGGAGCGGACTCGCCGCCGCGAACGCCGCCAGCACGACCGCCCGGACGTGGGCATTCGACAAGGAGATGCTCATCGCTTCACTCCGACACCATGAGTCCGACGTCACGGGCAATCTATCACGGGTCGCGCTTCCCGGCGATCCGTGCCCGTGGTGACGTGCGGCTGGGGTGCCGTGCGGCTCACCTTGTCTGTGGTGAGACTGCCTTCGGGAGCCGGCGTGACCCCTCGGTCACCTCTTCGCCCGTGCCGGCAACAACGTGGCCGCCATCGACTGCCCTCGGGAGCCGGTGCGATTCCTTGGCCACGGAGTGGGCCCGCCGGGGGTGGCCTGCCCGCCCGAGTTCCGAGGCGGCTGTCGATCATCGGCCGGCATGTGCATTGCGCCGCGGCTCGCGGAACCGCTGCAAGCGGTCGGAGTCTAATCGGCATGGAAGGAGCGTCGCGCCGCGACCGGCGGTGCGACCCGCCGGCGTGGGCGGCTCGTGTACGGTTCCGTCGCGGGAGATCGGGGTGTGCCCGCCGCCACCCTGCGCGACGCACCTCGTCGAGCTCGCGAGAGAGGTTCGGAAACACCGGCGGACGCGGTTGCCGGCGCCGGCGGTGGCGCGTCCGTCGCACCTGGAACGGAGATTGCCCGCGATGTCGAGTCCCCGCACGAATAGTCGTTCGATGACGCGCCTCGCTCGCTTCGGGAGCCTGGGCGTGATCTTGCCGGTGTCGGTCCTCGTCTCCGGCCTGCAGTCCGGGCCGGTGGCCGCCCAGGACACCATGTACCGCGTCGACTACGTCAAGACGCGGACGCGCGGCGCGACGCTGCTGGAGCGGGAGGAGGGCACCCACACCTTCACCCCGACCGGTCACCGCCGGATGGATCGCGTGGTCGACGGCGAGCGGACGACCACGGAGATCGTCGTCCCCGGGGCCGATGGGGGCGGCAGCCAGATCGTGATCGACTACGGCCTCGGGGTCGTGCGCACCGGCCCGCTCAACGTCGTGACGGGTGCCGAGGCCTCCATACCGGCGCTGGCCGCGCTGCGGGCCCGCGCGCGGGTGTTGTCGATGACGCGGACGGTGACGCGGGACGGGGCGAGCGCGCCGATGCGGTATGTCGGCGAGGAGGTCCGGGGCCCGCTGACCCTCCACCACTCCCGGGCGGAGTTTCCGACCGGCATCCTCGACCACTGGGACTACCGTTTCCCGAACTTCAATCCTGTCGTCGACCTCGGCCCGTGGCTGACGCTGGCGGAGTCGTGGGTGAGGACCGCCGAGGACGGCACGCCCGAGCTGGATGAAACGCGGATCGTGAACGTGACGGAGATGGCGTTCGACCCCGACGCCTTCACCTTCGATCCCTCGCTGGGCTTCCGGGTCGAGGACCTGTGGGATGTGCTCACGCGGTGAGCCGGGCCCGGCGGTCCCCGGCGGCCTCAGTGCGCCGTCGAGGCCGCCGCGTCGATGAACAGGTCCAGTACCTCGCGGACGACGCCGTTGTCGGCCCCGGTCAGATTGATCAGGCCGACGACGACCACGCGGGTCTCGGGCTCCATCACCATGAGCGACGTGCCGCCGACCGAGCCGCCCGAATGCGACAGCAGGCGGCGGCCGTCGTCGCGCGTCCGGATGAACCAGCCGAACCCGTAGCCCACGCCGTCGCCGTCGCGCGTCCGCTGCTCGGTGAAGAGCAGCTCCCGGGACGACTTCGACAGGAACCCGTCGTCGAGATGCGCGTTGGCGAAGCGCAGCACGTCCTCGGTGGTCGACAGGAAGCCGCCGCCCGCCCACTTGTAGCTGTTGTTGACGAACGGCGCGTTCACCACCCGCCCTTCGTCGTCCCGCACGTAGTAGCGGGTCCGGCCGGGGATGATGGGGGTCACGAAGTCGGCGACGGTGTCGCGCATGCCGAGGGGCCGGAAGACCGCGTCGCGCATGTAGTCGAGGAACGGCTGCTTCGCGGCCCCCTCGACCACGGCGCTGATCAGGTTGAAGCCGTGGCTCGTGTACGAGAACGCGGTGCCCGGCTCGTGCAGCAGCGGGTCGTCGACGAAGATGGACAGCCCGTCGAGCACCGTCGCGTAGGGGTCGCGGATGAAGTTCTCGTTCCCCCGGTAGTGGCGGATTCCGCCGAGGTGGCCGCCGAGCTGCCGCGTCGTGATCGGGTGCGCCTTCTCGGGGAACGAGGGGACGTACCGCTGGACCGTCGCGTCGAGGTCTAGGCGGCCATCCTCGACCAGGCTCGCCACCGCCGCCCCGGTCAGCGACTTCGAGATGCTCCCGACGCGGAACTTCACCGACGGCGACATCGGCACCCGGTGCTCGAGGTCGGCGTAGCCGAAGCCCTCCGACCACACCGTCGCGCCGTCGACCGACACCGCGATGGCGATGCCGGGGTAGCCGCGCTCGGCGATGTCCGCGCGCACCAGCGCGCGCGCCTCGTCGACCACCTCGGCATGGTGCAGCGAAGCCGGGGCCACCGCGGCCGGCGCCGCCGGCTGGGCGAGGGCGATTGGCGCGCACAGGCAGGCGAGCACCACGGCCAGGGCGACGTGGTGCCTGTGCGTCATCGTCGCTTGTCTGCGACGGCAGATCTGGGGGTTGGCCGGGCTGCCGGCGCCGGCGGTACTACGGTGAGTCATGTGCTGTTCCTTCGTGCTCGCGGCCCTCGCCCGCGTCGCTCCCATGATGGACCCGGCCGCCGCTTCGTGCAAGCGGCATCCCGCGCGGTCGGCCTCCGATTCGGGGTCGAGCGCACTGACCGGCGGATGCGACCGGCCGACGCGCCGGCGCGTGAATCGTCCAGGCGACCCGGCCGTCTCTGCGCCGGCCGTCGAATGCCGGGCCGCGGGCCCGCGTAGATCCCGAGAGGAAGGGAGCCCATGATCCAGAGCGAAGAACGCAACGACGTCACCCCGCTGTGCCCCCACTGCAACGAACGGCTGCGGTCCATCCAGTACCGGGCTCTGTCCGGATTCCTCGGCAAGCGCTACGTGTACTTCTGCGCCGACTGCCACAAGGTGCTCGGCGTCTCCCACCGGAAGGGCTTCTGGATGGGATAGGTCCGCTCCGTGGACCGGGGCGGGACTGCTGGCGGGGTGGTTGGGCGCCGAGCGGCGGCCGCAGCGCGACCTCGAGGTCGCGTTCGGCGACGGTTGGCGGGCAGGAGTCTGCGCCGTAGAACGGCGCGGACTCCTGGAGGGTTGGTTGGGCGCCCAGCGGAGCCGAAGGCGACGATGGGCGGGCTAGTCCGCCGCGTCCTCGCCGCGCGCGTGGGCGAGCTCGCGCGCGCTCGGGTTGACCGAGGGCCGGAACGGCACCTCGCACACCTCTGCCCGCTCCGGCTTCCCCGGACTGCTCGCATACTCGTCGGGCAGCCAGACCCGGAGCTCGGTGCCGACCCGGGACCGGCCGACCGGCACGTACCCCAGGGCGATGTTGCACCCCAGCTCGGGCGAGTGCCAGGGCGAGGTCAGGTACCCGATGGGATCGCCGCCCCCGGCGTCAGACACCAGCCAGAAGTCGGGCGCATAGTCGTCGATGGGCTTGCCGCCCAGCGTCATGCCCACCATCACCATCCTGAACGGCGGCCGCCCCGCCTCGATCTCGGCCCGCATCCGCTCGAGGGCGGCCCGGCCGATGTAGTCGCCCGTCTTCTTTCGCGGCACCTGGTAGGCGAGCTTGCACTGGAACGGCACCGTCTCCGGGTCCATGTCCTGTCCCCACGACAGGATGCCGGCCTGGATGCGCCGCTGGTGTCCGGGAGCGATGACCTGGAGCTGGTGGGCCCGACCCGCTTCCAGCACGGCGTTCCACATCGCCTCGGCGTGCAGGGTCGCGTCGCGCAGGTAGATCTCGTAGCCCTTCTCGCCCGAGAAGCCGGTCTGGGAGACCACCACCCGGCAGCCCGCGATCTCCGCTTCGAGGAGGCCATAGTAGGGGATGTTCCGAATCGCGCCGCCGACGAGGTCGACCATCAGGGCGAGCGACTTCGGCCCCTGGATCTGCACCGGGCAGACGTCGATCTCGTCGATCGCCACGTCCGTGCGCAGCCCCACGTTGACGCCCTGCAGCCAGTACAGCAGGTCGGAATCGGCGAGCGAGAACCAGAACTCGTCGCGCGAGAGGCGCAGCAGCACCGGGTCGTTCAGAATGCCGCCCCTCTCGTTGCAGAGGATGACGTAGCGCCCGCGCATCGGCTCGATGCGGGTCGCGTCGCGGGTGACGACGTAGTCGACGAAACGCTCCGCGTCGGGCCCCGCGACCCGGATCTGCCGCTCGACCGCGACGTTCCACAGGGTGACGTGCCTGGTCAGCGCCTCGTGCTCGGCCGCGGCGCCGCCGTGCTCCGGCCGGACGTAGCCGCGGGGATGGTAGACGCGGTTGTAGACCGTGGCCCGCCAGCAGCCCGCGGCGTGGGAGAGGTGCCAGTAGGGCGACTTGCGCACGCGCGTCGAGATGAGCAGCTCGGTGGGCGTCCGGCCGCTCTGCCGGAGGTTGATAGGCACCATGCGGTCCGACTGATCGACGCTGCGCGGCTGACCGCTCATGGCTCCTCCCCATGATGCCGTTGCAAGAGCGAGGGCAAGGCATGATCATGCATGGTCGCGCCCCGGTCAACGGTCCGGCCGCGCACGGGCGTAGCGCGCCGCAACGGGAGGTCGATGATGAACGGATCGGACAGCAGCACCACGCGGGGCGCTTCGCCGGAGCCGCCGGCGCGGGCCAACATCGCCGTGATCGGCGCGGGCATCGTCGGCAACTGCCTGGTCGGCCATCTCGCCGAGCTCGGCTGGCGCGACCTGCTGCTCATCGACAAGGGGCCGCTGCCCAATCCGGGGGGCTCCACCGGCCACGCGTCGAACTTCATCTTTCCCACCGATCACAACCGCGAGATCGCCATGCTGACCCTCGACAGCCAGCGGCAGTACGAGGCGCTCGGCGTCAACACCACCTGCGGCGGCATCGAGGTGGCGCGCACCGGGGCGCGCATGGAGGAGCTGCGCCGGCGCATGACCTCGGCGCGCGTGTGGGGCATCGAGGCCGACCTGCTCTCGCCGGCCGAGGTGGTTGAGAGGGCGCCGTTCGTGAACGGCGACGTCATACGGGGCGGCTTCTACATGCCGGGTGTGTCGGTGGTCGACTCGGTGAGGGCGGGCACGATCATGCGCGAGCGGGCGCAGGCGAAGGGCGCGCTCACGGTGCTGGCCGACACCGAGGTCGTCGGGCTCGAGGTGACCCGCCCGCCCTTCGGCCGCCCGCGCATCCGCGCCGTGGCGACCGACCGCGGGACGATCGCGGTCGAGCAGGTGGTCATCGCCTGCGGGGTCTGGAGCCCGCGGCTCGCGGCCATGGCCGGGGCCACCATTCCCCTCACCCCGGCCGTGCACCAGATGGCCGACCTCGGCCCCATCGACCTCCTGCACCGGACCGGCAACGAGATCGCCTATCCCATCGTGCGCGACATGGACACGTTCATGTACGAGCGGCAGAGCCACGACGCGATGGAGGTCGGCTCCTACGCCCATCGCCCCATCCTGGTCCATCCCGACGACATTCCGTCGCTGGCCGCGGCGGAGCGTTCCCCCACCGAGCTTCCGTTCACGGCCGGCGACTTCGCGCCCCAGCTCGAGCACGCTCGCGAGATCATGGGCAAGCTGCTCGCCGGGTCCGAGATGCGGTACGCGGTGAACGGCCTGCTGTCGCTGACGCCCGACACGCACCAGGTGCTGGGCGAGACCGCCGAGGTCGAGAAGCTGTGGTCGGCGGCGGCGGTCTGGGTGAAGGAGGGGCCGGGCACGGCGCGGCTCGTCGCGGAGTGGATCACCCACGGCTACCCGCGCCTGTGCGACCCGCACGGGTCCGACGTCACCCGCTTCTACCCGCACGAGCGGACGGTGCGGCACATCCGCCAGCGGTGCCGCGAGCACTTCAACAAGACCTACGGCATCGTCCACCCGCGCGAGCAGTGGGCGTCGGGGCGCGGCATGAGCCGGGCGCCGTTCCACGACCGGACCGCCGCCCTCGGCGCCGAGTTCTTCGAGGCGCGCGGTTGGGAACGGCCGCAGTGGTACGCGTCGAACGCGGACCTGGTCGAGCGCTACGGCGTCGCGGACCGCCCCCACGAGTGGGACCGCCGCTGGTGGTCGCCCATCATCGATGCGGAGCACTTGCATCTGCGGGAGAAGGTAGGCGTCGTCGACCTGAGCGCGTTCCAGATCTTCGACGTGTCCGGCCCCGGAGTCGTGCCCTACCTCGAACGGCTGGCCGTCAACCGTTGCGACGTGCCGGTCGGCCGCTCGGTCTACACGCCGCTGCTGACGACGGAGGGCGGCATCCGCGCCGATCTCACCCTCCATCGGCTCGCCGCGGACCGGTTCCGCATCGTGACCGGCGCCTTCGACGGGCCGCGCGACGAGGTCTGGTTCCGCCGGCACCTGCCCGCCGACGGCTCCGTGCAGTTCGAGAGCCGGTCTTCCGCGCTGTGCACGATAGGCGTGTGGGGGCCCGACGCCCGCGCGCTGCTCTCGACCCTGACCGACGCCCCGCTCTCGCAGGACGCGTTCCCGTACGGCACCGTGCAGGAGGCCGTCGTCGACGGGGTGCCGGCGACCCTGCTGCGCATCTCCTACGTGGGCGAGGGCGGCTGGGAGATCTGCACCGCCACGCCGTGCGGCCTGCGCCTGTGGGACGCGATCATGGCGGCGGGCCGCGACTTCGACTCCCGTCCCGTGGGCATCGGCGTCTACGGCACCACCGGCCGGCTGGAGAAGGGCTACGCGCTGATGGGCGCGGACCTCGGCTCGGAGTACTCGCCGGTCGAGGCGGGCCTGGCGCGCGCCACCGTCAAGGACGCGGACTTCATCGGCAAGCCGGCCTACGTGCGGGCGCGCGCGGAGGGGCCGGCGGCGAAGCTGTGCACGCTGACCATGGACCGCCACGCCGGCGCGTCGGGGGTGGGTCGCTTTCCGACGGGGGGCGCCGAGCCGATCCTGACCCCGGACGGCGCGCGCATCGTCGACGCCCGCGGCCGCGAGTCGCGCGCCACCTCCGCGGGCATGGGGCCGTCCGTCGGCAAGTACATCCTCCTGGCGTACCTGCCGCTCGAGCACGCAGCGCCCGGCACGCGCTTGCAGGTGCTGTACATGAACGAGACCTACCCGGTGACGGTGGCCGCCGGTCTCGCTCTGTTCGATCCCGAGAACCGCCGGATGAAGACGTAGCGCAGAGTCTGCGCCGTGGAAACGGCGTCGCCTCCGAAGGAAGCGCAGACTCCCTGGAGGGTTGGTCGGCGCCGAGCGGAGCCGAAGGCGACGATTTGGCGGGCCAGGACCCGTCAGGGGGTGTCGTCGCCGGCGTACACCTCGACGGGAATCCAGAGGTTTGGCGCGCGCGCCAAACGACGGTCGGTGGTCAGCAGGGGACCGTCGAGAATCTCGGCGAGCGCGACGTAGGCGGCATCGTACGCGGTCAGGTTCGAGCGCCGGTCCCAAATCCGCCTCAGCATCGGGCCGTGGCGATGTCGCTGGAGATCCAGCTCGCTCAGGCTCCGCACCGCCGCCGTCGCCAGATCGGGCGCCATCCGGTTCGCTTGCACGTAGCGTCGAATCACGTTGAGCACTTCCAGATCGACCAGCTCCGGGCTGTGCAGGGAGATCGCCGGATCCGCGAGGCGTCGGCGAATCCGCGAGCCGGCCGGGGTTCGGAGCACGAGCTCGACCACCACGGATGCATCGAGCACCGCGACGTCGCCGACGTCAGCGGTTTCGCCGCTCGTCACGCAGGACCTCCGCGACCGGGGGATCGAGCTCGATCGGGGGCAACTCGGCTATGCGTGCGAAGACTTCCTCGCGTGTCGGCCGCGTCAACGACTTCCGGATTTCGCGGAGCACGTAATCCGACATGGACAGGCCGGCGAGCGCCGAGCGCGCTTTCAAGCGACGGTGCAGGTCGTCCGGCACATTGCGGATCTGGAGCATCTTCGGCATGTCGACATGATGGTTTCATGTCGTCGGCATGTCAAGCACACGTTGCCGAAGTCGAGTGCGAATGAACAGAACGGTGCGGGGCCGGCCGGTCCGGCCCCCGCCGGCCCAGCCCGGAGAGTGTCGCCTACGGCTCCGCTCGCCGCCCAACCAACCCTGCCAGGAGTCTGCACCGTTCCACGGCGAAGACTCCTACACGCCGGACAGCAGCGGAAGCTGCCCGTTGCTGTCGCCGAACGCCTCCTCGCGCACGCCGAACTTGGCCATCAGGCTCAGCGACAGGTTCGCCAGCGGCGTGCCCTTCGGGTAGACGAGGTGCCGGTCGCCCTTCAGCCCGCGCTCGGGCCCGCCGACCACTACCACCGGCACGTCGTAGTTGTTGTGGACGTTGCCGTCGCTCATGCCGCTGCCGTAGACGACCACGGTGCCGTCGAGCAGCGTCCCGTCGCCGTCGGGGACCGACTGCAGGCGGTCGAGGTAGTACGCCAGCGTGTCGACGTGGTAGGTGTTCAGCTTGGTGAAGTCCTTCATCTTTTCGGGGTTGTTGCCGTGGTGCGACATCGAGTGATGCGCCTCGGGCAGCCCGATCTCGTTGTACGACCGGTTGATGTTCTCGCGGGCCATCATGAAGGACGTGACGCGGGTGATGTCGGCCTGGAACGCGAGCACCTGCAGGTCGAGCATCAGCTCGGCGTACTCGCGGAACGTCTCGGGCACGCCGACGGGGCGCTCGGGCACCGCGAAGTCGCTGTTGGTCGACTCGGCCCGGGCGATGCGCTGCTCGACGTCGCGGATCGAGTCGAGGTACTCGCCGAGCTTGGTGCGGTCGTGGCCGCCGAGCCGGCCCGACAGGGCCGCGATCTCGCGGGTCAGCCCGTCTAGGATGCTGCGGTCCTCCTCGACCCGGAGCTGCCGTTCCTCGGCGGTGTCGCCGGTGCCGAAGAGCCGCTCGAACACGAACCGGGGGTTCGTCTCGGCCGGCAGCGGCTGGGTCGGCGTCTTCCACGACAGCGAGTTCATGTAGGCGCACGCGTAGCCGTGGTCGCAGGCGCCGACGACGTCGTTGCGGTCGACCGAGACCTCGAGCGACGGCAGCTTCGAGTCGCGGCAGATCAGCTCGGCGATCATCTGGTCGACGGTCTTCCCCGCCTCCACGTCCGCGCCCTCGGTCTGCTTCGGGTGCACCGAACTCATGAACGCGGGAGCGGCGCGCGGATGCTGGCCGCCGGTGTCGCCCTGGTCGGTCGCCGGGTAGTTGTCGAGCCCGCTCAGCACCAGCGTGTGCCGGCGGAACCGCTCGAGCGGCTGCAGGATGGGGGAGAGCTCGAACCCCTTGCCCTCGGTGGGCGGCGTCCAGTCCCACATGTTCATGCCGTTGCCGACGTAGACCACCGCGAACCGCGGCGTGCCCGGTGCCCGCGCCGACAGGGCCGGCACCATCGCGTCGAGGAGCGGCAGCGCCAAGGTGGCCCCCATGCCGCGCAGGAACGTCCGTCTCGGCAATGCCAGCTTCGTGATCACCATCGTGCAGCTCCTGTCGTTCGAAGTCGTTCCGTCCGACCGCGTCCCGGCCTCGACGCCGGTCTGCGCCCGCTGGCGGGGAACCCTGTTCGGCGCGCCACTGCCGTGACCCGAAGGTCCACCAAGGGCTGGATTATAGAGGAAAACGGCGTGCCTGTCAGCGTCGCTGCCGCTCGTCGCGCAGGACCTCGGCGGTCGGCTGATTGAAAGGTTGTGGTGCGGCTGATTGAAAGGCTGTGGTACGGCCGATTGAGAGCTTGAGCCGGGGGGCCGCGGGCTCCGCCGCTACTTCCTCGGGTTCGCCCGGGCCGCGCGGGAACTCCACTATCGTCGGCAGTCGGACGACTCCGCCTGAGTTCCTGGAGCGGGGCGGGCGTGGCCGTCACCCTCGCTTCGGGTCTCGGGTCAGCGCTTCGACCTCGAACGCCACGACGTTGCGGGTTTCCCGGCTGAACTCGACACCGATCAGATGGATGGGCCGCGGAGGGTCGCGGTACTTGTCCGCGTAGCCTTTCGTCTTCAGTTGTGCCAACGCCGCGCCCTCCGCTGCGGTTTCGACGACCTTCAGCTCGAACAGGTACACGTTGTCGTTGAAGACCACCGCCATGTCCAGGCGGCCGCGGCTGCTGCTGTCCTCGACCGTGACCTCCAGCCCCAGCCCCGCGAAGTACGAGTAGAACACGCTCGCGTAGTAGCCCTCGTACCGGGCGAGGTCGTTCTTGGTATGCCACTGGTGGGGGATGCTCGCGAAGAACGCCTGGCAAAGGGCTTCCAGGCCCTCGAAATCGTTGGCGAGCAGCAGGTCGTACAGGCGGGCGCTGTGCTCCATGCGTCGCGGGGCGTCCCCCGTCAGGCGGCGCAGCAGGCTCTCGTTGAGGCTCTGGCGTACCTCGCGGTTCGGGTAGCCAAGGCGGTAGAACATGCGTCCGCCGCGGGGCTCGGTGCGGCGGATGGTCAGGTAGCCAGTCTGGAACAGCAGCGCCTCGGTCGCCATGTCGTCCACATCGAAGGCCGACAGCATCTCGTCGCTGCCGAGCATGCCGTCCAGGTCGAGGGAGCCCACGCCCCGCGCCATCAACGTGTCGACCAGGAACGCCGGCGTGCCCGTCTCGAACCACCAGGCGCCGAACTCGCGACGGTCGAAGAGCAGCAGGATGTCGAATGGGTTGTAGACCCGTTCGTCGCCCCGCCAGCTGTAGCCGTTGTACCAGTCGCGGATCTCGGCCCGGTCGAGACCGGGGAGCTCGGCTGCGAACACCGTGTCCAGATCCGCGTCGGTGTAGCCGCACACTGCCGAGTAGCGCGGGTCCAGGGTGATGTCCTGCAGATTGTTCAGGCCGGAGAACAAGCTCACCTTGGTGAACTTGCTGACGCCGGTGAGGAACGTGAAGCGAATGTGGGCGTCGTGGTCCTTGATGGTTGCGTACACTCCGTGCAGATAGTTGCGGTTGGAGCGCGCGACCTCTGGGATGTTCAACGCGTCGAGAATCGGCTTGTCGTACTCGTCGACGAGCACCGCGACGCGCTGGCCGGTGCGCTCGTGCAGCGTCTCGAGCAGGTGGCCGAAGCGCTCGGGCGCGGTTGCGTGGTCGGAACCGACGCCCGCACGCCTCTCGACGGTGGCCAGCTGTGCCATCAGGTTCGTGTGCAGATGGCTCGGCTCCGTGAACTTGCCGCCGCCAAAGCTGAGCCGCAGCACTGGATGGCGCCTCGACCAGTCCCACTGGTCGTGGATCTCCAACCCGCGAAACAGCGCCTCGTTGCCCTCGAACAGCTCCTTCAACGTGTCGAGAAACAGGCTCTTGCCGAAGCGGCGGGGGCGAGACAGGAAGTAGTGCTTGCCGCGCTCGGCCAGTCGTCGCGCAAAGCCGGTCTTGTCGACGTAGTAGCAGTTCTCCTCGCGAATCTCGCGAAAGGTCTGAATGCCGATGGGCAGCTTGCGCTTCGTCGGCACCGCGTTGTTGGGCACGGCTCCTCAGTTCGTCGGATCCTGCGCCATGCGCATCCGGAACGGGGCGCTCGCGACGACGCCCTGCACGAGGGCGGCGAAGCGGTGGCCGTCGGCCGCGGCATCGCGCTTGATGCGGCGCACGGTGGGCATGTCGGTGGCCTCGAGGCCGCGGCCGAGGGCGTAGGTCAGCAGGCGGTCGATCGCCGTGGTGAGGAAGTCGTCTGAGTGGCTCAGCAGCAGGGCGCGGAGCTCGGCGGGGCCGTCGAAGGTGGTGCCGTCGGGGAACTCGGCCGAGGCGTCGATGGGGAGGCCCGAGGCGTAGATGTCGCGCCACTCGCCGATGGCGTCGAAGTTCTCGAGGGCGAAGCCGAGCTGGTCCATCTGCGCGTGGCAGGCGGCGCAGACGGGGTTGGCGCGGTGCGCGGCCATCTGCTCGCGCATCGGGAGCACCTTGCGGGGGTCGCGCTCCTCGACGAGGTCGGGTACGTCGGGCGGCGGCGGGGGCGGCGGTGTGCCCAGGATGTTCTCCATGATCCACTTGCCGCGGATGACCGGCGAGGTGCGGTTGGCCCGCGATGTGCCGGTGAGGATGGAGCCCTGCCCGAGGAGCCCGCGGCGAGGGCTGTCGGCCGCCAGCGTGACGCGCCGGAAGCGCTCGCCGTAGACGCCGGGGATGCCGTAGTGCCGAGCGAGGCGCTCGTTCAGGAACGTGTAGTCGGCGTCGAGCAGATCGAGGACGCCGCGGTCCTCGCGGATGATGCTCTCGAAGAAGAGCTTGGTCTCCTGCTCGAACGCCTGGCGCAGGTTGTCGTCGAAGTGGAACAGCAGCTCGGGGCTGGGCTGGAACCCGGAGACGTTGCGGATGTGCAGCCACTGGCCGGCGAAGTTGTCGACGAGGGCCTGCGAGCGCGGGTCCTCGAGCATGCGCCGCACCTGCCCGCGGAGCACGTCGGGGTCGTGCAGCCTCTCGGCCGCGGCCAGCTCCAGCAACTCGTCGTCGGGGACGCTGCTCCAGAGGAAGAACGAGAGGCGGGAGGCCAGCTCGAGGTTAGAGATGGGGTACGGCGTCCCCGGCTCGACCGACGCGGGCTGGTCCTCGAAGCGGAACAGGAAGCTCGGGCTGACGAGAATGCCGCGCACGGCCAGCTCGACGCCCGCCTCGAAGCCGTCCCGGGCCGCGCCCTCGCGGTACAGCCCCATCGGAATCTCGATGTCGGCCTCGGTCACCGGGCGCCGGTAGGCGCGCCGGGCCAGGGTGGAGACGATCTCGTGGGCGCAGGCCGTGCCCTCGTCGGCCGTCGCGCCGGCGTCGGGCGCGCAGACGAGCAGCTTCCGGCGGCTGGGCGAGTCGCCGGGCGACGCGGTCTGGGGCATCGGCCCGGTGATCGACACGCTCGACACCACCGGCTCGCCGTTCGCGGCCCGGTACGGATCGCGGCGCAGTGAGGGGTCGAAGAGGTCCTCGACGTAGGCCGAGGTCTTGGCCGTGAAGTACACCTGCACGAGGTGCGGGCCGGCCGTCACCGGCGCCTCGAACCGCATGCGCTCGAGGATCAGCCGGATCCGCTCGTTGCCGCGCGCCCCCTCCGGCCGTTGCACGATGCCCGTCCACACCCGCGTGCCGTCGATGCTCACGTGTAGCTCGTGGGGCTCGGCGGTGACGCCCTCGAACCCGCCCGCGACGCCGCTCTCCTTCGGCCGCAACTGGAAGTGGTACTCGCCGTCGGCGGGGAAGTAGTAGCGGAACGCGGCGCCGCCGCGCGAGCCGAACGGCAGGTCGTCGCTGATGCGGACGCCCTGGTCGCGGTCGGTCGGCACGAGGATCGTCTCGGGGGCGGGGGTTCCCCGCGGCCGGCCGAGGGCCATCTGGGCGATGCGCGCCGCCGCGCCGAGGTACCGCTCGGTGAGGGCCGACGACAGGGTCAGGGCGTCGGCGTTGTTGTCGAAGCCGTAGGCGGCGTTGTCGGCGGGCAGCAGGGCGGTGTCGATGTCAACCGCCAGGAGGTCGCGAATCGCGTTGCGGTACTCGGTCCGGTTCAGGCGGTGCAGCGTGGGACGGCCGGGATCGGGGTTCGCGAGGGCGGCACGGTCGAGCTCGGTCTCGAGCCACGACACCACCTCGCGGTAGGTGGCCCGGTCGGGCCGGGGGCGTCCCGCCGGCGGCATCGCCCCGGTCCGCAGCTTGTCGATGACGGCCTCCCAGACCTCCGCGCGATCGCCGGGACGGGTCATGTCGAGGACGTCGAGGGCCAGTCCGGCCGTCAGCGTGCGCTCGTTGTGGCACGCGAAGCAGTAGCGCTGAAGGACGGCGCGGGGGGCGGGTTCGTTCGCCGCCTCTGGCGCGGCGGTCGGCTGGGGTGCTGCGCTCTGTGCCGCTACGGCCGTGCCGACCGGCGCGAGGAATGCGGCGAGGCCCAGGACGACCAGGCGTGACGAGGTAGCGTCCGTCATCGGTTCAGCGCCTCCTCCGGGATGGCCGCCGCGCAGGGCGCGGGACACGGGATCTCCCGGGCGCCGAGCTCGCGCAGCAGCACCGCGGTGTGGGGGTGCGCGGCGAACGAGTTGCCGTACTCGACGCCGTCGGCGACCCGCAGGGGGGTCCGTCCGTCGAGGGCCACGACGTCGAGCTTCGCGCCCCGGTCGAACAGGTACTGCACGACGCTGTTGGCGCCGCGGTACGCGGCCGCGTGCATGGGGGTCTCGCCGACGTCGTTGACCGCGTTGACGTCGAGGCCCAGCTCCTCCACCAGCAGCCGCACCGCCTCGAGCACCTGCGCCTCGCTCGCGCGGTCCTGGTTCGACGCCCACGAGATGCCCGCCGCCGCCATCAGTGGCGTGATGCCGTCCTCGGTGTCGATTGTCGGGTCGGCCCCGTGTTCGAGCAGCAGGCGCAGCACTTCGACGTCGGCGGCCTTGGCCGCGAGCATGAACGCGGTGGCCCCGGTCATGTGGCGGCGGTAGCGCGCGCCCGACCAGCGCGGCTCTTCCATCGAGTTGCGCCCGTTGACGTCGGCGCCGTGCTCGAGCAGGGCGCGCACGACCCGCAGGCGGTCGATGTTCACCGAGATGAACTGGTCGCTGATGTGCCAGTTCGCGACGTGCACGGCCGCCTGCAGCGGCCGGCCGAAGATGTTGCCGCGGACGATGCCCTCCGACTCGCGCTCGCTGTAGCCGAGCTTGCGTATCACCAGCGGCATCGCCTGCGCGCGCATGCCCTGCACCGTGAGCCGGGTCGAGCCGCCCTCGGCGTTGGGGTCGGCGCCGGCGTCGAGCAGGAGGTCGACGAGGTCCTCGTGCCCGTTGACGACGGCGACTAGCAGGGGAGCGGCGCCGTCGGGGCGCGCCTCGTTCACGTCGGCGCCGGCCGCGAGCAGCGCGCGCACGGCGCCGATGCTGCCCTTGCGCGTGGCGAACAGCAGCGGCGTCGCGCCGCTGTTGGAGGGCGCCCGGATGTCGGCCCCCGCCGCGATCAGGGTCTCGACGACGGTGACGTGGCCCTCGGCCGCCGCCCACATCAGGGCCGACTGCCCGTTCCACCCCTCCTGCGCGTCGACGTCGGCCCCGGCCTCGACGAGTGCCCGCACCGCCGCGACCTGCCCCGCGCGGGCCGCGTGCATCAGGGGCGTCTCGCCGGTGTTCACGGCCTGCCGCGGGTCGTTAGGGTCGACCCCGGCGGCCAGGAGCTGCCCGATGACGGCGGCGTTGCCGTTCCTGGCGGCGAGGGCGAGCGGCGTCACGCGGTAGCTGTTCGGGGCGTCCGCCCGCGCTCCGGCGCGGATGAGGGCCGCGGTCGTCTCGGCGTCGTTCAGGTACGCGGCCCAGTGGAGGGCGGTGGCGCCGTCGTCGCCTGCGGCGTCGACGTCCGCGCCCTGCTCCAGCAGGTACGCGATCGCCTCCCCGTCGCCGCGCCGCACCGCCTCGGCGAGGGCGGTCTCCTGGCCGGTGCCGTCCTGCCCGGCCGCGGTCGGACCGGAGCCGGCGACGCCGGCCATCGCGACAAGGGCCAGCATCCGCCGCCCGAATGCGTGTAGACCTCGCATGCTGTCAGTCCTCTCGATCCGCCAATACTACTATGCCCGCCGTGTTCCCCGGCCGGTATACTGCGGCCGGAACGGAGGGACGCCATGAAGCGACGCGACTTTCTGAAGACGGTGGGGGCCGCCACCGCGTCGGCGGCGCTGCCCCGCGCGGTGGAGGGCGCGCGGCCGCGCGAGGACCGGCCCAACATCGTGTTCGTGCTGGCCGACGACATGGGTTACGGCGACCTGTCGTACCTCAACCGCGAATCTCGCATCCCCACCCCGCACATCGACCGCATCGGGCGCGAGGGGATGTTCTTCGCCGACGCTCACTCGCCCTCGGCCCTGTGCACGCCGACCCGCTACGGCATTCTCACCGGGCGCTACTGCTGGCGCACCCGGGTCACGCGGGGCGTGCTCTGGGGCTACAGCCGCCACCTGATCGAGCCCGAACGCACGACCGTCCCCTCGCTGCTGAAGGCGCACGGCTACCACACCGCGTGCATCGGCAAGTGGCACCTCGGCATGGACATGCCGACCCGGGACGGCCGGGGCACGCGGCTGCCCCACGCCGAGGCCGACCGGCGCGCCTACACCGCCGACGTCGACTGGTCGGGCACCATCCGGAACGGCCCCCTCGCGGTCGGGTTCGACCACTTCCACGGCATCTCCGCCTCGCTCGACATGCACCCCTACATCTACATCAAGGACGACCGGTTCGTGGGGGAGTGCACCACCACGCAGGACCTGCTCTTCGTCACCCGCGACTTCCGGCCGGCCCGCTACGCCGACAACACCGGGCCATCGCACGCCGACTTCGTGGCCGAGGACGTCCTGCCCGAGATCACCCGCCGCAGCGTCGGCTACGTCGAGGACCGGCCCGACGGCGACCCCTTCTTCCTGTGCATGTCGCTGACCGCGCCGCACATTCCCATCGTGCCGTCCCCCGAGTACGTGGGCCGGAGCCCGCTGGGGCCCTACGGCGACTTCTGCATCCAGGTCGACGAGTCGGTGGGCGCGGTGCTCGACGCGCTCGACCGCCGCGGCCTCGCCGAGGACACGCTGGTCATCTTCGCCGCCGACAACGGGTGCGCTCCCTACATCGGCGTCGAGGAGATGAACGAGCAGGGGCACTACCCGAGCTACATCTACCGCGGCTACAAGTCGGACATCTGGGAGGGCGGCCACCGCATCCCGTGCCTCGCCCGCTGGCCGAGGCGCGTCCGGGCGGGGTCGAGCTCGCACGAGACGGTCTGCCTGACCGACCTGCTCGCGACCTGCGCCGGCATCCTCGGCGTCGAGCTGCCCCCCGACGCCGGCGAGGACAGCTACGACATCCTGCCCGCCCTCGTCGGCGAGCGGCTGGCCGCGCCCATTCGCGAGGCGACCGTCCACCAGGCCGGCGACGGCTCCTTCTCGATCCGGCAGGGGCGCTGGAAGCTGGAGCTGACCGGCAGCTCGGGCGGCTACGCGAACCTGAGCCCGGAGGAGGTGCGGCGGCGCAACATGCCGCCCATCCAGCTCTACGACCTGGAATCGGACGTGGGGGAGAGGCGGAACGTGTACGACGGGTTCCCGGAAGTGGTCGAGCGGCTGGAAAGGCTGCTGGAGAGCTACCGGGAGCGGGGGCGCAGCACGCCCCTGTGATGCGGAACGAGGAGGGAGTCCGCGCCGGGCAACGGCGCAGACTCCCCCGTCACGCGACTACTTGGCGGCGGCGGCCTCCGCGGCGTCCTCGGCGCGACCACCCGAGAGGATGCCGTCCATGCCGATGTTGCCCTCGTGGCAGGCGTACTCGTACATCACGCCGTCGGTCATCCGCGAGAACGGATACGCGACGGTCCACGGCCGCGTGTACATCTGCGTGTCCGTGACCTCCACCTCGTACTCGAGGCTGTCGGGGCCGGTGCGGGTGAAGCGCTCGACGAGGGTGAGGCCCTCGCCCGAGCCTTCGTCGTCGTGCGAGCTCCACGCCGACCACGGCTGGAGTGCGCTCACCCGCGAGTCGAGGTTCCTCGTCTCGACCACCAGCGTGTCGCCCTCGAAGCGCCCGCGCGAAAGGCCGTTCCACTGGCCGACGTGCGGCGGCGGGAACGGGCGGTCGTCGAGCGGCACCGCGCGCAGCTCGTGGACCTGCTCGAGGAGCATCACGACCCAGCCGGGCGACTGGAACACCTGCATGTTGTTGTTGTACGACCGCGGGAACATCGCGTTGGGCATGCCGCCCCGCGTCACGCAGCGCTCCCAGATGTGGCGGTCACCCCAGTGGTCGTCTCCGCGGGGGCGGCTGTTGCGGGCCATTTCTCCCGCCTCGGTCAGGGGCGGGAAGCGGCCGTTCGGCGGGTCGACGATCATCGACGTCCGGTTCGACCGCGCCCCCCGCTCCATCCAGAAGTTGTTGTAGGCGCCGACGTTGCCCCCGGCCTGGGTGCGCTGGGCCGAGGCGTCGAGCAGCGCCTGGTTGCGGGCCTCGGTCTCGCCGCGAATCTCCGCGACCTCTTCCTCGGTCAGCGTCTCGCGCCCCTGGTAGTCGTCGGGCCGCTCGAAGGGCGTGGCCCCGGACGACGACCAGATGCCCTGGATGTCCGGATCGCCCCACGGGGTCTTGGGGGCCTGTCCGGCGGCCGTGGCGGCGGCCAGCACCGGGACGACGAACGCCAGGACGGGAACCGTGAATGAACGGAGCCGTGTGTTCCTCATCTGAACCTCCCTTACAGGACCGCGGCGCGGCCTCATCGACTCGGGACCGCGCCGTCGCGGTCTCCTCGATTCACGCTTTTCCAGGCGCAAACATCGCACAGGCCGTTGTCGAGGTCAAGGCGCGGACGGGGTCCACTTCCACGCGCCCCTCGCCACCGCCGGCACGAAGGCGTCGAGCCCCTCCGGCGGGAACGGCAGGGTGCGGCCCTGCTCGGCGCTCATGTACGCGGTCATGAGCAGCTCGACCACCTCGACGCCGTCGTCGAACGTCAGCGCCGGCGCCTCGCCGCGGAGGAACGCGCGGACCACGTGGCGGTTCTCGGCCGTGTAGCCGTACTCGGACGCCTCGTCGACGATCACCGGCATCGAGCCGACCTCGGCGTTCTGCTTCTCGACGAGGTCCTCACCCGCCTCGCCCCGTACCGCGCGGCTGAAGAAGAGCTTCACGCCGCTGTCGAGGGAGCTGGCCGACAGGGAGTACTCGGGGCCGAGCAGCTCCAGGCTCAGCCGCAGCCCCGCCCCCACGAAGCTCCATGACGTGGTGGCCTCGCCGACGAGCGGCGCGCCGTCCTCGGCCTCGTACTCGATGGTCACGCTGGCGAAGTCCTCGGCGGGGCGCGCCCGGTAGTCGACCTCGGCTCCCATGGTCTCTCGCAGGCGGGCCGCGTACTCGGGCCGGGTCCACTTCAGCGAGGCGATGCGCCCCGTCACCCGCCGCGGCCGGATCGACGCGCGCGGCGCGCCGGGCGCGGTCAGCAGGTGCCGCACCACCTCGACCGAGTGGCAGGCCATGTCGTTCAGCACCCCGCCGCCCTGCAGGTCGCCGCGCCAGAACCATGGCCGGTGGGGGCCGCTGTGCTCCTCGGCGGCGCGGGCGAGATAGGGGCGGCCGGTGAGGGCGGCGCCGCGGCGCCATATCAGCTCGCGCCCGCGGGCGACGGCCGGCGCGAAGATCTGGTTCTCGAGATAGCCGTGGGGAAGGTCGGCCTCGGCCACGAGCGCCCGCATCCGCTTCGCCTCGGCGACGGTCCGGGCGAGTGGCTTCTCGCACGCCACCCCCCGCAGGGTCGCGCCGTTTCGCACCGCGGCCACGACGGCTTCCAGGTTCTCGATGCGCCTGTGGTTCGGCCCGCACAGCCAGACCGCATCGACGGCCGGGTCGGCGGCCATCGCCTCGATCGAGCCGAACGCCCGGGCGTCGCCCACGTCGAGCTCGCGGGCCAGCGCCGCCGCCTCCTCGGCATGCTCGCGGTTCGGGCTCCAGCACCCGCGGACGTCGGCGTCCCGCACCCCGACCATCGACCGGATGTGGAAGCGCGTGATGAACCCGCTGCCGACGAACCCGATGCCGAGCCGTCGCGGGCTCGCGGCGCCGTTGGTCATGGCGTGTCCTCCCGCTCCTGCAGCGACCGCAGCAGCGACACCACCGTCAGGACCCCGACGACGAGGATCGGCAGCGACGCCACGAGCACCGTCGACCGCACCGCCTCCAGGCTGCCGATGACGACCAGGGCCGCGGGCAGGAAGGCGAGCGCCGCCGCCCAGAACAGGCGGTGGGCGCGGTGGGGATGGGTGCCGGGCCGCAGGCCGCGGGTCGCCGCCCCCGCGATCGCGTAGGAGGCGGAGTCGTAGGTGGTGGCCATGAAGACGAACCCGAGGACCAGGAACAGCAGCAGCGGCCACGGCTGCCCGGCCAGCCCCCCGATGGCGGTGGCGATGGCGGTGGCCGCCTCGCCGGCGCGGACGAGCTCGAGCAGCCCGAGCCCCCCGTGCAGGTCGAGCCACAGGACCGTGTTGCCCCACACGATGTAGAAGGCGGCGCAGCCCAGGGTGCCGAAGCCGGCCATGCCCAGGATGAGCGCGCGGAGGGTGCGTCCGCGCGAGATGCGGGTCACGAACAGCCCCATGAACGGGCCGTAGGCGATCCACCACGCCCAGTAGAAGATCGTCCAGTCCTCCACGAACCCGGTGTCGGCGAGCGGCTCGGTCCAGGTGTTCATGCGGAAGAAGTCCTGCAGCATCAGCCCGATCGAGGACGTGCCCAGCTCGAGCGCGAACCGGGCGGGACCGGCCGCGAGGACCCAGGCGAGGAAGACGGCGCCGACGACGAGGTTGGCGTTGGACAGGCGTTTGATGCCGCGGTCGAGGCCCAGGTACGAGCTGGCCCCGAACAGGGCGACGCAGGCCCCGGTGATGACCCAGGTCAGGCCGAGGGACTGGTCGATGTCGAAGAGCCGCGACGCCACCGCCCCGAGCATCGGCGTGGTCAGGCCGAGCGAGGTGCCGGTGCCGCCGATGATGGCGATGATGAACAGGAAGTCGACGGCGCGTCCGGCGGGCCGGTCCGGGAAGTCGCGGCCGTAGAGGCCCACCAGGGCACCGGAGAATCGCAGGCACGGCAGGTCGTAGCGGTAGTAGGGCCAGGCGATGGCGACGGTCGGCAGCGCATACAGGCCCCACGCCGAGGGGCCCCAGTGGAAGATGCCGTAGGTCGCCGCCCACTCGCGCGCGGCCAGGCTGCCGGGCTCGACCCCGAACGGCGGCTGGTCGACGTAGAACGCCCACTCGATGGTGCTCCAGTACATCAGGCCGCCGCCGATGCCGGCGCAGAACAGCATCGCCATCCAGCTCGCGTTGCCGTACTCCGGCTCCGGCGTGCGGCCGAGGACGCGCGTCCCGTGGCGGCCGAGGGCGAGCCAGGCGAGGAACGCCAGGGTGAACAGGGTCGCCCACTGGTAGATCAGCCCCAGCTCGCGGGCCATCCACTGGTAGGCGGCGGACACGAGGGCGCCGGCCGCCTCCGGCGCCATGAGGATCGGGACGCTGACGCCGAGCAGGCACAGCAGGGCGAGGGAGAACACCGGCCGGTCGACGCACGGGGGAGGCGCCGGCGGGCCGTGCGCGGGTTGGTCGGGAATGACGCCTCCGGGAAGCTGACGGTCGCGCCTAGTGTATCCGGTTGCCTCCGCTGCGCATGCCGGCGTGGCTCTCCCCTGGGCGAACCGCGTTCGCGACCGGGAGCGCGCTGAGGGCGGCCGTGGGCTGAAGGGCGCCCGTGGACGGCGGGGGAGCAGTCGGGCGCAGGCAGGGGGAGCAAGGCGGCCGGCGCCCGGATTTGCACCGTCCGGCGGGTAGAATGCTGCAGGACTTCATCACGGCTTCCCGGGGAGGCGAAGATGTCGAAGCAATGCGTGCTCTGTCGCGTGGTTCTCGCCGCGGCGGCGGGTCTGATCCTCGCGTGGGCCGGTCCCGGCGCGGCGTGGGCGGCCGGTCAGGGGCAGGACGGCGACGCCGATGGCGTGAGTTGCTCGGTCGAGTGGGCGCCGATGCGCGACGGGGTCAGGCTCGCGACCGAGGTGTACCTGCCGGCGGGTGACGGGCCGTTTCCCGTGATCCTGCAGCGCACCCCCTACAACCGGCGCTCGCCCAACCCCGGCAGCGACTGCGATTCGGGCACAGGGAGCTACTTCGCCGAGCGGGGCTACGCGACGCTCAACCAGGACACGCGGGGGCGCTACCGCTCGGAAGGCGAGTTCGACGCCATGCGGCAGGAGGCGGCGGACGGCTACGACGCGGTCGAGTGGGCGGCCGTGCAGCCGTGGTCGAACGGCAAGGTCGGCATGATCGGCGGCTCCTACGTCGGGCTCACGCAGTGGCAGGCGGCGGTCGAGCAGCCGCCGCACCTCTTGGCCATCGCCCCCCACTACAGCTCGTCGGACTACCACAAGGGGTGGACGTACCAGGGCGGCGCGTTCGACCTGTGGTTCGCCCTGAGCTGGACGGCGCAGACCCTCGCCCCCGACACCCTTCAGCGGCGCCTCGAGGCGGGTGGCATGCCGCGGGCGCGGGCCCTCGAGCAGGTCGGCGCGTTCGTCGCCGAGGGGCAGGAGAAGCTGCTCGACGACTGGGTGTGGGAGTTGCCCCTCGCCGACTTCGCGGGGTTCCGGCGCAGCGGCAACATCGCCGCCTACTACGACGAGTGGCTCGCGCGGCCGAGCTACGACGACTACTGGGCCCACCTCGACGTCGAGACGAAGTGGCCGCTCGTCGAGGTGCCGGCCCTGATCACCGGCGGCTGGTACGACATCTTCCAGGAGGGCACCATCCGCAACTTCATGGGCGTGCGCGACGAGGGCGGGACCGACGTCGCGCGCAACGGCACGAAGCTGATCATGCGCGCGCTCTGCCACGCCTGCCCCGGCGACACCACCGCCGGCGACATCGACTTCGGCCCCGACAACGTGCTCGACCTGAACGCGGCGTGGGCACGCTGGTTCGACTACTGGCTGAAGGGCGAAGACAACGGCGTCGCCGACGACCCGGCAGTGCGGCTCTTCGTGATGAACCCGCCCGACGAGGGCACCGCTGGCGGCGGCTTCTGGATAACCGCCGACGAGTTCCCGCTGCCCGACGCGGTCGAGACGCGCTTCTACCTGCAGAGCGGCGGCGGGGCCAACTCGTCCGGGGGAGACGGCGTCCTTTCGGACGAGGGCCCCGGCGGGCCCGCCGACGAGTACGTCTACGACCCCCGCGACCCGGTGCCCACCGTCGGCGGCAACATGTGCTGCCAGAACGGCCTCCTCGCCTCGGGCGCCTTCGACCAGCGCGAGGTGGAGCGGCGCGAGGACGTCCTCGTCTACACCAGCGAGCCGCTGGCCGAGGACCTGACCGTGATCGGCCCGGTGGAGGTGCGTCTGTGGGCGGCGTCGTCGGCCACGGACACCGACTTCACCGCCAAGCTCGTCGACGTGCACCTCGACGGCTACGCCCACAACGTGTCGGAGGGCATCGTCCGCGCGCGGTACCGCAACTCGGACTACCTCGAGTCGTGGCTCACGCCGGGGGCCGCGCACGACTACACCATCGACCTAGGCTACACCGCCACCGTGTTCCGGGCCGGGCACCGCATCCGGCTGGAGATCAGCTCGTCGAACTTCCCGCACTTCGACCGGAACCCGAACACCGGCGACCCCTTCGGGCAGAGCGCGGAGGTGCGGACGGCGACCCAGCGGGTGCTGCACGACGACCTGCACCCCTCGCAGCTCGTGCTGCAGGTCGCACCGGACGTGCGGGCGCCGTAGCGGGACAGCCCGGCGACCGAGTGCCCGGCACCCTCATGGGCGCGAGCGCGGCTTCGCTGACGGCCGGACGCGACCTGGCAAGCTGCGTTGCGGACGCGATGCCCTTCTGCCGTGCCGAGCCAGGATGGACGGATCGTAGTGCGAGGCGGATAAATCATTGACAAAAATAGGCATATTTGACGATTATCGAGAGTGATGCGTCTCGATACGGCCGTCGAGCTGCTGGGCGCGATGCCCTTCTTCGATCTGGCCACCGTGGTGCAGTTGACGGAGGAGTCGCATACCGGCGCGGTGAATCAGCTTCACCGCTGGAGCCGGGCCGGAAAGCTGGTGCCGCTTCGGCGCGGCATGTACACGTTCGTCGACCGCTATCGCCGGGTCCCCGTCTCACCGGCCGCACTGGCCAACGCGCTGTACACGCCGTCCTACATCAGCGGGCTCTGGGCGCTCGGGTTCTTCGGCCTGATCCCGGAGGGCGTGCACGCCTACACCAGCGTCACCACGCGCACGCCGCGCAGGTTCGCCAATCCGTTCGGCGCGTTCCACTACACCGCCATCAAGCGGAGCTTCTTCTTCGGCTACCGTGCCGTCTCCATTGCCGGCGCCGACGTCGTGGTCGCCACGGCGGAGAAGGCGCTGCTCGATCTGTTTCACCTGAGCGGCGGCGAATGGGATCGCCCGCGGATGCTCGAGATGCGATTCCAGCAGACCGGGATGGTCGACCGCCATCGTCTGCAGGCCTGGGCGCGGCGCATGGGGAAGCCTCGCATTCTGCGCGCGGTGCAGGTGTGGCGCGAATGCTGCGACGCGCAGGAAGACGGCGTGGACCTGTGAAGGGTCGGGCCCTCGACGCGGCGTTGCGGTTCGACGATCCCGGGCGCAGGCTCAACGCCCTGCGCGAGTACCTCCAGGCTTTCGTCATGCGGTCGCTTCACGAGAGCGAGGCATCGCGGGCGATCGCGTTCGTCGGCGGAACCGCGCTGCGGTTTCTCGAGGACCTCCCGCGGTTCTCCGAAGACCTCGATTTCTCGCAGGTCTCGTCCGACGGCTACGAGCCCGTGCGCTGGCTGGGCAAGCTCAAGCGGGACCTCCATCTCGCCGGCTTCGACAGCACGGTCCGCTGGATCGGACGCAAACCGGTGCAGGTCGCCTGGGTCCGCACCGCGTCACTGCTGGCGGAAGCGGGGCTCTCGGGTCATCAGGAGCAGAACCTCTCCATCAAGGTCGACATCGACACCCGTCCGCCCGCGGGAGCGGCAGTCCGGCGCTCGGTCGTCACTCGCCACTTCACGTTCGTGATCGGTCACTACGACCTGCCGTCGCTGATGGCCGGCAAGCTGCACGCGTTGCTCACGCGCCGGTATCCGAAGGGCCGCGACTGGTTCGACCTGGTGTGGTACCGGTCGCGTCGCCCGCCGGTCGTGCCGAACATCGCGCTCCTGCAGCATGCCCTGGATCAGACGCAGGGCGCCGGCCGCTACCGGGCCGCGGACTGGCAGCGCCTGCTTCTGACCCGGCTCGCCGATCTCGAGACCGGCGTCCTGATCCGCGACGTGGAGCCCTTCCTGGAGCGCCCGGCCGACGCCGGCCTTCTGGAACGCGTCAATCTCGACGCGGTTCTCGCCGATTGAGCGGCACGCCGTCGGCGGGTGACGGACCGTGCCGCTGATCCTCCAGGGGTCGCCCGCAGAATCCCGCCGGTGTTGTGTTACGCTCGACACGTGGCGTCTCCGACGGTTGTCCCCGATGTCGTTCGTCCACCGGCCGTCGAGCCGCCGCCCACTGGAGACCTCGACGCACCGGTACGGATCGAGGTCGCCATGCCCCGCGACCTCTTCGATCGGCTGACCGACCACGACGACGCGCCCCGCTGCCGGTACGACGAGCTCACGGGGCGCGCGGAGTTCGTGGCCGAGCCCGGTGTGGCGCACGAGGGGCCGGCCTGGGCCATCGGCGACCTGGTGTCGTGTGTCCGGTACGTGCTCGCCGGACACGGGCGTCATGTCGGTTGGCAGGCGACCGGCGCGTTGCGCCTGCTGAGTGACGATGGCGCCTTCGAGGCCGACGCGAGCTTCTACTTCGACGCGGCAGCGGCATGCGCATTGCGGGACCGCGGGATTGCGGGCTACGTCGACGTGCGCACGGGCCTGGCGCCTCCCGACCTGGTGGTGGAGATCGACCGCAGCCGCCGGTCGCGGCACAAGCTCGCCCCGTACTTCCGGATGGGCGTCAAGGAGGCCTGGACCTCGGACCAGAAAGACGGCGTCACCATCTGGACGCCCGATCCCACTGCGGCCGAGGGCTTCGGGTCGGTTCCGGCCAGCGTGGTCCTCCCGGGGCTCACCTGCGCCGATCTCGCTCCGCTCTGCACGAGTGGAGATCCGCGCGGGCAGGCCCAGCATGCCCGGCGTCTCGCCCGCCGTGTGGCCCTGCGGATCCTCGACGCCTCCTCGGACTGAAGGACGACCCGCGCCGATCTCGATCGGCTGTTCGCGGCAGCCCGTCCGCTCAGGCGGAGTTCTCGCGGACCCTCGCCCGCCGCGTCGCCGATCGGCTGCAGGCCGTTTCCCCGTGCTGACCCTGCAGGTGCGCTCCAAGCCGATTCGGTTCTCCGGCTCTTGCGTAGGGGTCGACCCGGCGGTACAGTGCGGGCAACATGAGTTTCAGATCCAATGCGGCGCTCCTGGGCGTGACCGTCGCTCTGGTGGCCGGCGTCCACGCCGGCGCCCAGCCGGCGGGGTCGAGCCCGGAGCAGGTCGAGTTCTTCGAGACCGAGATCCGGCCGTTGCTCGCCGAGCAGTGCTTCCAGTGCCACGGGGCGGCGTTGGAGACGCCGTTCGGGGGGCTGCGGCTCGACAGCCGGGACGGGGTGCTCGCGGGGGGCGACTCGGGGCCGGCGGTCGTGCCGGGCGACCCCGCGGCGAGCCCGCTCGTGCAGCGGGTGCAAGGCCGACCGGTGCTGATGCCGCCGACCGGCGCCCTCGACCAGTCGGCAGTCGAGAGCCTGATCGCCTGGGTCGAGATGGGCGCGCCGTGGCCCGAGGCCGCGACGGCGGCCGCGGGCACGCCGGACCCGTCGGAGCCGTTCGACCTGGACAAGCGGCGGCGCGAGCACTGGGCGTGGCAGCCGGTCGAGCCGGTCGAGCCGCCGGCGGTCGCCGACGGGGCCTGGCCGCGGAGCGCGGAGGACCGCTTCATCCTCGCCCGCCTGGAGGCCGAGGGGCTCGAGCCGGCCCCGTCCGTCGATCGCCGGACGCTGATCCGCCGGCTGTCGTTCGACCTGCGGGGGCTGCCGCCGACGCCGGCCGAGATCGCGCGGTTCGTGGGCGACCCGTCGCCCGACGCCTACGCCAACCTCGTCGACCGCTACTTGGCGTCGCCCCACTTCGGCGAGCGGTGGGCGCGGCACTGGATGGACCTGTTCCGCTACAGCGAGTCGCACGGCAGCGAGGGCGACCCCGACATCCCCCTCGCGTGGCGCTACCGCGACTACCTGATCCGCGCCTTCAACGGCGACGTGCCCTACGACCAGTTGATTCGCGAGCACGTGGCCGGCGACCTGCTGCCCGAGCCGCGGCTGGACACGGAGACCCGGACCAACGAGTCGATCATCGGCACCGGTCACTACCGGCTCGTCGAGCACGGCTATCAGCCGGTCGACCCGTGGGAGGACCGGGTCAAGTGGCAGGACAACCAGGTGGACGTGGTGTCGAAGGCGTTCATGGGCCTGACCGTCTCGTGCGCCCGGTGCCACGACCACAAGTTCGACGCGATCAGCCAGAAGGACTACTACTCGCTCTTCGGCACCCTCTACGGGGCGCGGCCGACCCAGCGCGCCATCGACGACCCGGCCCTGCTCGAGACGAACCGGGACGCGCTGGCGGCGCTGAAGGAGGAGATCCGCGACGGGCTGGCCGACGCCTGGCTCGAGGCGTCGGGGACGGTGGGGGCGCGGCTGCTGGAAGAGGCGGACGCGGAGGCGGCCGACGAGGCGGCCCCGGCACGCGACGCGAGGCGGGACGAGCGAGACGGGAGCGCGCTGGCTGCGTGGCGCGAGCTGGCCGCGGTGGACGACGCCGACCTGCCGCGCGCGTGGGAGGATCTGCGCGCCGGCTGGGAGGCGGAACTCGCCGACCGCGAGCAATTCAACCGCGAGCACTTCGAGGTCGCGTGGGACCTCGCGGGCGCCGACTACGCCTCGACCGTCGGGCACGGCCTGGGCCGTCCCGACGTGCCGTCGCCGCCGGGCGAGTTCGCGATCGAGCGGCGGGGCGACCGGCTGCTGAACGGCATCTATCCCGGCGGCGCCTACACGCACCTGCTGTCGTCGAAGCACGCGGGGGTCATCCAGACGCCGCGGTTCACCATCGACAGCGACTTCATCAGCTTCCGGGTGCTCGGGGGCGATCTGAGCTTCGCGAACCTCATCATCGAGAACTACGCGGTGCCGCGCGGCGGCATCTACCACCTGCGCTACAGCCCGAAGCGGGATCGGATGACGTGGGCGCAGTGGGACGCCGCGTTCTGGAAGGGGTTCAGCGCCTACATCGAGTTCGCGACCCAGGACGACGTGACGCAGTTCACCCTCGACCCCGAGGACGGCCGGCAGACGAACCGGCCGGTGCGGCGCGGCGACGGCCGCTCGTCGATCGGGGTCGGCCGGGTGCTGTTCCACGACGAGGCGGCGGAGCCGCGCGGCACCGCCCTGCCGGTGCTGCACCTGCTCGCCGGCGACAGCGCGCCGCCCGGCTCGCGCGCCGAGCTGGCCGCGCGCGTCGGCCGCCGCGTGGGCGAGGTGGTGTCCCGTTGGCGCGGCGGGGCGCTGACCGAGACCGAGGCGGCGTTCCTCGACGAGTTCGTGCGCGCCGATCTGCTGCCGCGGTCGCTGGAAGACCTCGTGGCCCTGCGCGCGCCTGCCGCGCGCTACCGCCTGCTCGAGCGCGACGTGCCGGTGGCGCGCCGCGCCCCCGGCGTGGTCGAGGAGGCGGCCCCGGACCATCCGCTACTGGTGCGCGGCAACCACAGGACCCTCGGCGAAGCGGTGCCCCGCGCGTTCCTCACCGCGCTCGACGCGCGGCGGTACGAGGACCCCGGCCTCGTCCGGCTGCGCTTCGCCGACGCGATCACCGCACCCGACAACCCCCTGACCGCGCGCGTCGCCGTGAACCGCGTGTGGCGCCACCTGTTCGGGTACGGCCTCGTCCGCACCGTCGACAACTTCGGGCGGCTGGGCGACCCGCCGACGCACCCCGCCCTGCTCGACCACCTCGCGGCGGAGTTCGCCGGCGACGGCCACTCCGTGAAGCGGCTCGTCCGGCGCCTCGTGTCGACCGCCGCGTACCGCCTGAGCAGCGAGGGGTCGCCTGAGGCGTTGGCGGCAGACCCGTCGAACCGGCTGCTGCAACACGCCAACCTCAGACGGCTCGACGCCGAGGCCATCCGCGACTCGATTCTCTCGGTGTCGGGCCGGCTCGACCCGACGTTGTACGGCCCCTCGGTGCCGGTGCGCTACGCGGAGCGGTACGGGCTGACGGAGGGAGATCCGAACAACGGCCCCATCGACGGCGCCGGACGGCGCAGCATCTACCAGGAGATTCGCCGCAACGCGCACAACCCGTTCCTCGACGTCTTCGACCTGCCGCGGCCGGCGACGACGCGCGGCCAGCGCGACGCCACCAACGTGCCCGCGCAGTCGCTGACCATGCTCAACAGCCCGTTCGTCATCGGGCAGGCGGCCGAGTGGGGGCGGCGTCTCGCCGAGGGAGAGGCGGGCTCCGTGGAGAGCCGCATCGAGCACATGTTCGTCAAGGCGCTCGCGCGCCGGCCTTCCGACGCGGAGCGCGCGCGGGTCGCCGGCTATCTCGAGGCGGTGGCGGCGGAGCGCGGCAGCGCGCCGCACCTGCTGCTCTACGACCCGCAGGTGTGGCAGGACGTCGCGCATAGCTTGTTCAACCTGAAGGAGTACCTGTTCGTCCGGTAAGCCCGGAGAGCGTCGCCGGCGGCTCCGGCCGCCGCGCGGGCCCAAGCCCAGCAGGAAGCTGCGTCACGGACTCCTCGCGCCGAGGTTCTTCCATGTGCCTTGATCCACGTCGTCACCCCGCCCCCAGCCCGTTCCTCACGCGTCGGGAGATGCTGCGCCAGACCTCGACCGGCTTCGGCCTGCTCGCGCTGTCGGCCCTGATGGCCGACTCGTCCTACGCGGGCCTCGCGCAAGAGGCGGGCGACGGCCCGCTGGCCGCGAAGCCGCCGCACTTCCCGCCGAAGGTGAAGAACGTCATCTTCTGCTACATGTCGGGGGGGCTCTCGCACGTGGACTCGTTCGACCCCAAGCCGCGGCTCGCGGCCGAGGCGGGGCGGCCCATGCCGTTCCAGACCGAGCGGACGATGTTCAACCAGGACGGCAACATCTGGCCGAGCCCCTGGGAGTTCACGCATTACGGCGAGAGCGGCATCCCCGTGAGTGCGCTCTTTCCCCACGTCGGCGGCGTGGCCGACGAGCTGACCGTCATCCGCTCGATGACCGCGCCCTTCATGGAGCACGCCCAGGCCAACTTCTACTTCCACTCCGGCATGCCCTTCAACGGCTTCCCGAGCATGGGGGCGTGGGTGACCTACGGCCTCGGCACCGAGAACCAGAACCTGCCCGGGTTCGTGGTCCTCGGCAGCGGCGGCATCCCCCTGGGCGGGATCAACATCTTCGGCAACGGCTTCCTGCCCGCGGTCCACCAGGGCTCGATGCTCTATCCCGAGAACGCCGAGCCCCTCAACAACGTGCAGCCGCGCGAGTCGGACCGGCGGCAGCGGGGCCGCCTGGGCCTCATCGGCGACCTCGACGCCGCCTTCGTCGACCGCATCGGCGGCGACCGGCAGGTCGAGGCGGCCATCGACAACTACGAGATCGCCTACCGCATGCAGACCGCGGTGCCCGAGCTCGTCGACCTCGCGGGCGAGACCGAGGCCACCAAGCGCCTCTACGGCCTGGACTCGCCCGTCGCGTCGACCGCCGCCTACGGGCGCCAGTGCCTCGTGGCCCGCCGCCTCGTCGAGCGCGGCGTCCGCTTCGTCGAGCTCACCATGGTGGGCACCGACGGCATGGGGCAGGCCGCCAACCCGTGGGACCAGCACACCAAGCTGATCGAGGGCCACACCGCCAACGCCCTGACCGTCGACCAGCCCGTGGCCGGCCTCGTCAAGGACCTCCGCGCCCGCGGCCTCCTCGACGAGACCCTCGTCATCTTCTCGGGCGAGTTCGGCCGGACTCCCTTCGTGCAGGGCACCAACGGCCGCGACCACAACCCCTACGGCTTCAGCCTGTGGCTGGCCGGCGGCGGCCTCAAGAAGGGCTTCATCTACGGGCAGACCGACGAGTACGGCTACCGCGTCGTCGAGAACTCGCACACCGTCCGCGACCTGCACGCGACGGTGCTCACCCTGCTGGGGCTCGACTACCGCAACCTGACCTACCGCTTCGGCGGCCGCGACTTCCGGCTGGCCGACGTGGACGGGCACCCGATCCGAGGGATTCTGGCGTAGGAGTCTGCGCCGTAGAACGGCGCGGGCTCCTGCCGGGTCGGTTGGGTGCCAAGCGGCGCCGCAGGCGCTGATCGGCCGGAGAGGAGTCGTCGTAGAACGGCGCGGACTCCTGGAGGGTTGGGTTGGGCGCCAAGCGGAGCCGAAGGAGACGCTTGGCGGGCCAGGGCGCAAGGCATCCCTCTGTCTTTCCCGAGCCGTGCAAATCGAACGTGGCGCATTGCATCTGCATCGACGCCGCCTGCCGGCAGTAGCTGGTACACTGATGCTCGATGCGTCCCGCCTCGACCGTCGCACCCCCATCCGGCCCGCGTCTTGCACGTTCCACGTCGGAACCGATGCCACGTGAAGACAAGATGCTCGGCGCCTACTACACGCCGGAGGCGGTGGCCGACGCCCTCGTGCGGTGGGCGGTTCGAGACGCGGGCGACCGGCTCCTCGACCCGTCGAGCGGCGACGGCCGCTTCGTGGCCCGCCACCCGAACAGCGTCGGGGTCGAGAGGGACCCGGCCTCGGCCGCCGAGTCGCGCGGGCGGGCGCCGGGAGCTGCGATCGTCGAGGGCGACTTCTTCACGTGGGCGGCGGCCGACCGGCGACGGTTCGACTGCGCCGCCGGCAACCCGCCGTTCATCCGCTATCAGCGGTTCGCGGGGGCGACCCGGCGGACCGCGCTCGACTACTGCCGGCGCCTGGGGGTCGTCTTCAGCGGGCTGTCGTCGTCGTGGGCGCCGTTCATGGTGGCTGCGGCCAGCAAGCTGCGCCCCGGCGGGCGGATGGCCTTCGTCGTGCCGGCCGAGATCGGTCATGCGCCGTACGCCGGCCCGCTCGTAGATTACCTGGTCGGCAACTTCGGTTCCGTGCACCTGGTCGCCATCAGGGACAAGCTCTTCCCGAAGCTGTCGGAAGACTGCTGGCTGCTGTTGGCCGACGACGCGGGCTCGCGCTCCGGCGCCATCCGGCTGTCGCGAGTCGATCGGTTCGACCCGGGCGTCATGCCCCCGCCGGTGTCGGAGGAGATCGCCGTCGAGGCCTGGCGGGAGGGATGGCGCCGCCGGCTGCGGCCCTTCCTGCTGCCGCCGCGCGTTCGCGGGCTCTACGAGCGCATGGGGGCCGAGCCGGACGGGGTGCGCCTGGGACAGGTCGCCCAGGTCGGCATCGGGTACGTCAGCGGCGCCAACGGCTTCTTCCATCTGCGCCCGTCCGACGTGCGGCGCTTCGCGATACCCGACGAGTTCCTCGTGCCGTCCATCCGCAACAGCCGTTACCTCAGCGGCGCGGTGGTCGACGACGCCGACGTCGAGCGCTGGGTCGCGAAGGACGAGCCCGTGTTCCTTCTGCGCATTCCCCCGGGAGCACAGGTGCCGGGCGCGGTCCGCGCGTATCTGGACACGGCGGAAGGCCGGCAGGCCCGGGCCTCCTACAAGTGCCGCAACCGCAGGCCGTGGTACACGGTTCCCGACGTGCGGCGTCCCGCCTTCGTCCTGACGTACATGAGCGGACGGTCGCCGGCGTTGGCCGTGAACCGTGGTCGGTGCACATGTACGAACGCTTTTCTGGCGGTCGACTTCCGGTCCGATCTCTTCGGCAATGGGGGCATGTCCGAACCGGGGCTCTCGGCGGCGTGGGGCTCGCCGGCCGGCCGGCTCAGTTGCGAGCTCGAGGGGCACCCGCTGGGCGGCGGCATGCTGAAGCTCGAGCCCGGCGAGGCCCGACAGGTGCTTCTGGCGCCGGATGCCGCCGTCACCGAGCGCGACCGCGTTCTGCTCGAGGAAGGCATCGAGGTGATGCAGCAGTGGCGACATCTCGCGTGAGCTCCTGCGAGTGGGTGTCGCTCCGCTCGGCGCTGGCCCACTTCGTGACGTTCCGCGGCTCGACGCAGAGCCAGCGGCACATCAAGCCGCTCCACTGGTACGTTGCCTGCCGTCTCGTCGTCGAGGGCGGGTTCGACCCCGACGACATCGTGCCGCGACCGCCGTTCCGCGTGAAGGGGAAGGGCAACCGCTTGGTGCTGGTCCACGACCCCAGCCGCGGCGGCGCCGGTGAGCGCACGGTCTACGGCGGCCTCAAGACGAAGAACGTCGACGTCGTCGTGACGAAGGAGGGGATCGGTCCGGTGCTCGCCGTCTCCTGCAAGGGCGCCATCGGGGCGTTCAGGAATCTCACCAACCGGATGGAGGAGGCGGTGGGCGACTGCACGAACTTGCACATCGCCTACCCGCCGCTCGTCTGCGGCTACCTGTTCGTCATGCGCGCGAACCGCGCGGAGGAGTTGGGGCGGAGCCTCGGCGAGGCTGGAGCCGAGAAGGACGGACCGGTTCGAGAGCTCGTGGAGAACGACGTGGCGATCGACGGCGACGGCCGCCCGGTCGAGGCCGTTCGTCGATTCCACTCGGCGCTCCGCGAGTTGGCGGACAGACGCGGCATTCGGAACGACGTCAGCCGTTACGAAGCCATTGCATTCGCGTTGGCCTCCACGCGAACGGAGCACACCGGGACGATCATCGACGAGTTCCCGGCTTCCGGCAACCCGCTGCGGTTCGAGCGGTTCTTCGGCTCGCTCTATCGCCAATACGACGAGCGGTTCGTCTACGCCGCGCCGGACCTGAAGCGGTTGACGGCACGACGCGAGTGGGATCCTGCATCGATGGCCTTCAGTGCGCCGACGATGGCGGATCTGGACTACGAAGCAAGGATGTCCCCCTGACTGGTGGCGGAGACCCGCCAGCCGCCGGTGGAATCAAGCTCGGCCACGGCGTAATCGGCGTCTCGGACGTGGCTCGCTGCTCCGCGCCGTTGACGAGTTGCCGTAGCGAAGCCTCTCGATCTCGAGTGCGGCTGCGCGCCGCGCTCCACCACGAAGTAGCCGCTGTCACGGCATGTCGGTGTCGCTCACGGCCGGGGAGTCCAAGCCGAAACCCGGGGGTGAACCGCCCCGACACCGGAGGGCCCGGCATGAGGAGCCTCTCGTGAACAACCCGGCGCGGGCGGCCACGGCGCTGTTGGCCGCGATGCTCGGCGGCTGCTCGGGAAGCCCGGCCGCTCCGACGGACGCGCTGACGTTCACCTTCGATTTCCGCCGTGGGCCGCAGGGGTTCGTCGCCGGCTTCGCCGACTACCCGCCCGGCAACGCGGACATCTTCGAGCTGACCTCCGACTACCGCGCCCTCCCACCGCCGTTGCCGTCCGAGTCCGCCCTGTTCATCTCCGGAGTCAACCGGAGCGACGACCTCTTCATGTTCTTCAAGGGGCCCGTCGACGGGTTGTCGCCGGGGGCGAGCTACGACGTCACCGTCAGCGTGGAGATCGCCACCGACGTGCCGGCCGGGTGCGTCGGCGTCGGTGGTGCGCCGGGCGAGAGCGTGTGGGTCAAGGCCGGAGCCACCGCCGTCGAACCGCTCGCGGTCCGCGACGGCGCCTACCTGCGCATGAACATCGACGTCGGCAACCAGTCGTCGGGCGGCTCGCAAGGCGTGTTGCTCGGCGACGTCGCCAACTCGAGACCCTGCGAGCAGCCGCGGCAATGGGAGCGCAAGTCGTTCGAGGGCAGATCGATTCCGGCGTCGATCTCGATACCCGCCAGTGGTCGGGCCTGGCTGTTCTTCGGCGTCGACTCGGGATTCGAGGCCAGGACGGAGATCTACTTCCTGCGAGCGGAAGCCGCGTTCAGGCCGGTGTGACTCAGCGAGTCGCTTGTGATATGGGCACCCATATCACTGCGTATGGTAGAGTGGGTCACGTGAAGACCACCGTCGAGCTCGCCGATGATCTGGCGCGGGAAGCCAAGCGCTACGCGGCCCGTCACGGCCTCACGCTGCGGGCCGTCATCGAGGAGGGGATTCGCTCGACGCTCCGTGGGGAGACGGGGACGCGGGCCTCGTTCGTTCTGCGGGATGCGAGCGTGGACGGCTCCGGCTTGCGGGCCGAGTTCCGCGACGAAGCCTGGTCGAGGCTCCGGGACGCCGCGTACCAAGGACGGGGCGGTTGACGGCCGTCGACACGAACATCCTCGTGCACGCCCACCGGCGCGACTCCCGCTGGCACGCTGGCGCGAGCGCGTGCGTGCGCCGCCTCGCGGAGGGACGCGCCGCGTGGGCGATTCCGTGGCCGTGCCTTCACGAGTTCCTCGCCGTCGTCACCCACCCGCGCATCTACGACCCGCCGTCCACCATGGAGGAGGCGATTGGCCAGATCGACGCGTGGATGGAGTCGCCGGGGCTGGTCGTTCTCGGCGAGTCGCACGATCACTGGGCGATCCTGCGCCGTCAACTCTCGGCGGGACAAGTTCAGGGCCCCATGGTGCACGATGCGCGGATTGCCGCCATCTGCATCGGTCACGGCGTCGAAGAGCTGCTGACCGCCGATCGCGATTTCGGCCGCTTTCCGTCCCTCGTCGCCCGCAACCCGCTCGTCGGATAGCGTCGTCCGCGCAAGTCCAGCGGGTGATTCGGCGAAATCTTAGCGGGTGATTTGTCGGAATCTCAGCTGGTGATTCGGCGAACGTTCAGGGGGTGACTCGGCAGAATATTCAACGGGTGATTCGGGGGCGGTGTGCATCTGGAAGAGGTGGATAATGACGAACGGTCGTTCACCGCCTTGCTGGAGGGTCCATCCATGCGACAGGTGTGCTACAGCGTGGCGATGAGCCTGGACGGCTACATCGCGGGCCTGAACGGCGAGTTCGACTGGATCGTGATGGACCCCGACATGGACTTCGCGGAGCACGCGTCGCGGTTCGACGTCAACCTTGTCGGCCGCAAGTCGTTCGAGGCGATGCAACGGATGGGAGGAGGCGCGGCCGCCCAGGCGGGGGCGCGCGACATCGTGTTCTCGCGCACGCTGAACCCGGCGGACCACCCCAAGGTGACGCTGGAGAGCGATGCCGTACGGGTGGTGAAGGAGCTGCGCGACCAGCCGGGGAAGGACATCTGTCTCTTCGGCGGAGGAGAGCTGTTCCGCAGTCTTCTCGACGCCGGTCTCGTCGACCGTGTCGAGGTGGGGATCATCCCCGTCCTGCTCGGGGGCGGCCTCCCGCTGCTGCCTTCGCCCGCTGATCGGGCGACTCTCAGGCTCCTCTCCCACAAGGTGTACGAGAAGACCGGGACGGTGGGTCTCGAGTACGAGGTGGTGCGCGAGCCGGAGCCCGCGGAATGAGCGTGCCGGTCCGGTCCGACCGCGGTCGGTGTATCCTCACGGAACGAGGGCCGGAAGATCCAGCGCCGTGGACGGCGCCGCCTCAGGAGGAGGCGCAGACTTCCTGGAGGGTCGGACGGGCGGTGAGCGGGCCGCAAGACGACGCTCTCCGGGCTGGCGGATCGGTGGCGGCGGCCCGTCCGACAATCTGCCCTCGCGAGCCGAGGAGGTTGACATGACCCGTCGATGGATGGCGCGTTCGGTGGCGGCGATGGTCGCGGCGGCGTGGCTGGCGCCGGCACTCGCTGCCGGTCAGGAGGCCGCATCGGCGCCGGAGCCGATGGCGTTCCGGACCCCCTGGGGCGATCCCGACCTGCAGGGCATCTGGTCCTACGCCACGTTCACGCCGCTCCAGCGGCCGGCGGAATTCGCCGGGCGCGAGTTGCTGACGCCCGAGGAGGTGGCCGCGCAGAACCTGGCCGACGCGACCCGGGCGACGTCCGAACGCCGCGGCGAGCTCTCGGCCGAGCGCGACCTCGCCCTCGCCTACGACCAGGTGTGGTGGGACCGGGGCGAGTCGACCGGGCGCACGTCGCTCATCGTGGACCCGCCCGACGGCCGGCTGCCGCCCCTGACGCCGGCGGCCGGGCGGCGGGAGGAAGCCCGACGCGAGCGGCGCGCCGCCGGCCCCTTCGATTCGTGGGCCGACCGGCCGCTGCAGGAGCGGTGCATGACCTACCAGCGGGTGCCGCCGGTGCCGTCCGGCTACAGCAACGCGTATCAGATCTTCCAGAGCCCCGGGCAGGTCGTCATTCTCAACGAGATGATCCACGACGTGCGCGTCGTGCCGCTCGACGGGCGTCCGCCCATCGACGGTCGCATCCGCCAGTGGAACGGCGACGGGCGCGGCCGCTGGGACGGCGACACCCTCGTGGTCGAGACCACGCACTACCGCGACGACACGACGTGGCGGGGGTTCCCGGGCACGCGCGGCCTGCGCGCGGTGGAGCGGTTCACCCGCGTCGACGCCGACACCATCGAGTACCGCTACACGATTCACGACGAGGCGACGTACACGCGCCCCTTCACGGTGGAGCTGCCCCTCGTCAGCCCTCCCGGCTACGTCATCTACGAGTACGCGTGCCACGAGGGGAACTACGGGATCGCCAACGCGCTGCGCGGCGAGCGGGTCCTGGAGGCGGCCGCGACGCGGGCGCCGTAGGCAGGCGTCCGCGTCTGCTCCGACCACGCCTTCGGGTTCGGCGGGGGAGTCGCCCGGGCGTTCAGGCGGGACGGTCGACGTGCGCGGCGGGTGGCTGACCCGTCACCCCACGCAGCAGGCGCAGGTGGGGCCGCCGTCCGGCGAGAAGGTGGCGGTGGCCTGACGCGTGTCGCGCGGCGGCCGGTTGGCTCCGCGGGCGCTGGCGGCGACGCTGGCGGCCGCCAGCGCGCGCCGGCGCTCCTGGCGTCGCGCCTCGGCCTGGCGCGGGTCCGGGCCCCGGTAGCCGGTGAAGATCTGGTACCGGTGCAGGCCGATCATGCCGTCGACGCGGATGGCGTTCGGCCCGTCGGCGGCGAAGCGCGAGAACGGGGCGCCGTCGCACAGGATGAAGACGTCGCCGGGGTCGGGCAGGTTGGACACCCGCCAGCTCGTGTCGTCGCCGCGCCGCTCGGGGGCCGCCGCGTAGGTGCCGACGTGGAGGGCGCCGCTCTCGACGTCGTTCCACGCCTGGTAGACGCCGAGGGCCGGGAAGTCGACGCCCTCCACGGTGGGGGCGTCGAACTTGTCCATGTGGGGAGCGTCGAAGGCGCGGTTCCAGGCGTCGCCGTCGCCCACCTCGGCCACCATCATGCTCGCGCTGCGCTGCCCGCGCGGGTAGGCCTCGTTCAGGCCGAACCACCAGCCGAACTTCTCGTCGTGCTCGCCGAAGAAGCGCGGGTCGTACTCGCGCTCGGCCGCCGCGCGCAGGCGCTCCACCGCGGTGTGGTCGCCGAGCTCGCGCGCCATCACGAGGCCGGTGGCCGAGGCGCGGATCTCGACGCTCGGGTCGTTCCAGCCGAGGGCGTTGGCGGCCGACTCGTAGAGCAGGGTGGCCGTCTCCCGGTCCTGGGGCAGGAGCAGGAAGGCGACGCCGACCCCGGCGCCGGGGCCGCCGTTCGACTTGTGGTTGACGATGGGGTCGTAGTAGCTCGTGACCCACTCGAGCCGGCCGTCGCGCGACATGCCGATGAAGTTGTCGCGGGCGTACTCCAGCCATCCCTGCACCGGGCGGTGGGTGTCGCGCCCGTAGAGCCGGTCGTACAGAAACATGCCCAAGCCCGCGGAGGCGTTGCAGGGGAACCAGATCTTCGTGTTCTCGCAATGTGGGCCTTCCGGGCGCTCGCGGTACTGGCGCTCGAGCAGGGCGGCGATGCGGTGCTGGTCCCACTCGAACCGCTGGTCGCCGTAGCCCGTCACGGGGAACGGCCGCTCGTATTTGTCGTCGCCCGAGACGTACTTGTAAATGCCGAGGAGCAGGTTGAACCAGCCGCGGAAGAAGAGGTTGCCCTCGGAGCCGATGGGATCCGGAGACAGGCCCCACGGCTCGATCCCGTTCGCCGTCCAACCGATGCGGTTGTAGCGGCCGCGGAGGCGCTCGGGGATGCCGGCCATCACCTGCGGGGGATAGTTCTCCCGCCGCGGGTCGTCGCCGATCTGAGTCAACCAGTCGATGGCGCCCCAGTAGGTCGGGTAGCGGCTCGCGAGCCCGTCCGCGATGCGGGTGTAGACCTCGCGCCACGCCGGCGTCTGGTCGGCCATGAGCAGCAGCGCGTACGACGAGTTGTGGAGATCGAAGCGGCCGTAGCTGGTGACGACGGGGTTGGAGTAGCGATCCCACCACATGTGGGGCACGCCGTCGGCGTTCCAGTCGTCGGGGGTCGTCGCCTTCTCCCACAGGAAGCGCAGCCAGCCGCGCGTCCGCCGGTTGAGGGTCGGGTGGACCGACCGCGGGGTCTCCTCCAGCGTCGGCGCCTGGGCCGCGGTTCCGCCGGGCGCCGCGGCGAGCATGCCGGCGGCGGCGCCCATCTGCTTCACGAACCGGCGTCGAGAGCGGTCTCGGGGAGTGGTCATCGCATCCTCCGGTCGGGCCGCGTCGATTATACCCGCGGCACTGCGGTGCCCGTCGCCCGGGAGGCGCGCACGCCGCGCGGCCGGGATCCGCGGAATCGAGTCGTGCAATAGCGGCCGGATTGTGCGACGATGGGGTCATGCTACGTGGGTGGCGGCGGTCCTTCGTGCTCGGGGTCGGGTCGACCCTGCTGGCTGCCGTGGTCCTCTGTCCGTTGATGGTGGCCGCGGCGGCGATGCCCGCCGCGTCGAGCTGTCACGACCAGCCGGCCCAGGATCACCACGGCGACACCTCGCCCGCGTTCACCTGCTGCGCGCCCGTCGTCGCCGCCGTGGCGGCGAAAGCTGCGCCCGATGCCGTCGCCGCGTTGCCCCCCGCCGTCGATATCGCGCCGCACGCGTCGCCGCGGGCCGAGTGGCACGTCGACCACCCGCGGCCTCGATCCGTCTCGCCGCCGCTCTTCGTGCAACACGCCTCCCTGCTGATCTGATCGTTCTCCGTTACGGCCGTCGTTTCTCCGCCCGAGTGTCGGGTCCGGGGCGCGACCGCGCGCCGCCGATCCGCGCGCCGCGCGCACCACCGGTGTCTTTGCGTTCCGCGCTCGGGGGAGGATGCCTGTTCCCCGGAGCCGTGGTGACCGCGAGGGTTCGCCCACGAACTCCGGCAACGCGACCGAACACGGGGGTCCCATGCCTGCACCACGCTCTCGGCCGTCCGCGGCCGGGCTGGCCGCCGCGGGCCTGATCTCGACGCTGGCTGCGGCCGAGCCGGCGTTGGCGGCCGCGGCCCGACCGGTACCGCCGGCCGCAGCCCAGCCGCCGGCCGCAGTGCAGCCGTCGCGGCCGGAGGACGCGCTCGACTTCTACGCCGTCACGCCGGACCTGCGCGCTTACGTGACGGCGGCGGTGGAGAGCAATCCTGCGGTCCTGGAGTCGCGCGCGCGTTACGAGGCCGCACGGCAGAGGGCGCCCCAGGTCGCCGCCCTTCCCGATCCGGTGGTGAGCTTCACCCAGGCCCTGCGCAGCGTGGAGACCCGCGTCGGTCCCCAGCTCAACGGCGTCACCCTGACCCAGTCGTTCCCCTGGTTCGGCACCCTGGAGCTGCGGGAGCGCGTGGCGCTGCTGGAGGCGACGGCCCTGCGGCACCTGCACCAGGCAGCCCGGCGCGACGTCGTCGCCGAGGTCAAGGAGGTCTACTACGACCTGGCGTACGTCGACGCCGCGCTCGGTCTCGCCGGCGAGGAGCAGTCGCTGCTCGAGCACTACGAGACCCTGGCCAGCGCCCGCTACGCCACCGGGCAGGGGCTGCAGCAGGCGGTCATCCGGCTGCAGGCGGAGATCACCCGGGTCATCGACCGCCGGCACCTGCTCGAGCGGCAGCGCGCGGCCCTCGCGGCGCGCCTCAATACCCTGCTCGACCGGCCCGCGGAAGGGCCGGTGCCGGCGGTGGCGCCGCTGGTGCGGCCCCCCGTCGCGGTGGACCGCGACGAGCTCTACCGCCTCGGCGACCGGCACCGCCACGAGCTGCGGGCGGCGAGCGCGCTCATCGAGGGCGGCGAACGGTCGGTGGAGCTCGCGAAGAAGGACGCGCGGCCGGGCTTCACCGCGAGCGTGGGAGTGACCAACGTGGGCCTGCGCGACGACGCCGCCCTTCTGCCGTTGGCCGACGACGGCAGGAACTCGGTCACCGTCTCTCTCGGCATGTCGCTGCCCCTCTGGGGCGCGAAGTACCGCGCGCGGGTCGTGGAGGCGGACGCGGAGCTTCGCGCGCACACCCTGCGGCGCGCGGCGGCGCGCAACGCCATGGAGATGGAGGTCCAGGAGGCAGTGGTCCGCCTCGAGACCCTCGACCGGCAGATCGACCTGCTCGACACGGTGCTCATTCCGCAGACCGAGGAGGCGCTGCGCGCCACGGAAACCGCGTACGAGACGGGGGAGCTCGGCGTGCTCGACCTGCTCGACAGCGAGCGGACGGTGATCGACGTCCGCTCGATGCGCGCGCGCTACCTGTCCGACATCCTGATCGCGCTCACCGCCCTCGAACGGGCCATCGGCACGCGCGTGCCGGGGAGCCCGCGGTGAAGCCGCGCGTTGCCGCGGTCGAACGCGGCGCGATTCTTCGTCGCGGGCTCCCGGAACGGAGGACGCCATGAACAAGGCGATAGCAGTCGGCGTCGCGAGCTTCGTTCTCGGCATGGCCGCCGCGGCGCTGGTGGCCGTCAACCCGGCGGGGTGGCTCTGGCCTTCCCGCCTCCTGCCCATCGCCGCAACCGGCGAGGCGCTCGTGCCCGCCGCCGGCGCGCCGGCCGCCGCGCCCGCGTCGGTAGACGACCGCGAGATCCTGCACTGGCGCGCGCCCATGGACCCGACCTTCACGTCGGACCGGCCGGGGGTGTCGCCCATGGGCATGGACCTCGTGCCGGTGTACGCGGACGGGGCCGGGGACCTGCCGCCGGGCACGGTGCGCGTCGACCCGGGCTTCGTGCAGAGCGTGGGCGTCCGCAAGGAGCCCGTCGCCCGGCGCGGCATCGCGCAGACCATCCGCACCGTCGGCACCCTCGCCCACAACGACCGGCAGATCGCCTGGGTCAACACGAAGTACGACGGCTGGATCGAGAACGTCGCCGTGAACTACCTCGGCGAGACGGTCGAGGAGGGGCAGGTGCTGTTCGACATCTACAGCCCGCAGCTCGTGACCACCCAGATGGAGTACCTGCAGGCGGTCGACTACGCGGCGCGGCTCGAGACGTCGGCCTACCCGGCGATCGCCGAGCGAGCGCGCTCGCTCGTCGCGTCGGCGCGCGCGCGGCTCGGCTACTGGGACATCACGGACGAGCAGATCGCGACGCTGGAGCGCGAGCGCACGCCGCGCCGCACCCTGTCGGTCCTGTCCCCGGTCACCGGCGTCGTGGTCGAGAAGATGGACCAGGCGCTGGACGGGATGTTCGTCGAGGCGGGCATGAACCTCTACAAGATGGCCGACCTGACGACGATCTGGGTCGACGTCGAGGTCTTCGAGCACCAGGTCGAGGCGATGCGCGTCGGCCAGCGCGCGCAGGTCGAGCTGCCGTACCTGCCGGGCCGGCCCTACACGGGGTTCGTGCGCTACCTGTATCCGCACTTCGACGAGCGGACGCGCACCATGACGGTCTCGATAGAGCTCGAGAACCCCGACCTGACGCTGCGCGCGGGCATGTACGCCAACGTGACGTTCGACGTGCCGGTGGCGCGCAACGCGCTGGCCGTGCCCGAGGAGGCGGTGATCCGCGGCGGCACCCGCGACCTCGTGGTCCTCGAGCGGTCTCCCGGCACGTTCCAGGTCGCCGCCGTGACCCTCGGCCGGCAGGGCGGCGGCGTCTGGGAGGTGCTGGACGGCGTCGCGGAGGGGGACACGGTCGTCGTCTCGGCGCAGTTTCTCATCGACTCCGAGAGCAACCTCACGCAGGCGATCCGGAGCATCGAATCGGGTCCGGCCCTGCCCGGGATGCCTGCGGAGCACGTGCACGGCGCGGAACCGGCGCCGGCGCCGCCCGAGGGGCAGGGCGGTTCGGCGACGGGTCCCTCCGGCCACCGTCATTGACGCGGCCGCTGTCCCGGGAGGAGACCGATGCTCGCCAGGGTCATCGAGTGGTCCATCGGCAACCGCTTCCTCGTCGTCCTCGGGGCGGTGTTCATCGCCTTCGGCGGGATCTACGCCCTGCGCGCGACGCCCCTCGACGCGTTGCCGGACCTCTCCGACGTGCAGGTGATCGTCTTCACCGATTACCCCGGGCAGGCCCCGCAGGTCGTCGAGGACCAGGTCACCTATCCCATCACCACGCAGATGCTCGCCGTCCCCTCCGCGACGGTGGTGCGCGGCTACTCGTTCTTCGGCTTCTCGTTCGTCTACGTGATCTTCGAGGACGGCACCGACCTGTACTGGGCGCGCAGCCGGGTCCTGGAGTACCTCAACTACGTCGGCGGGCGCCTTCCCCGGGGCGTGACGCCGACCCTCGGCCCCGACGCCACCGGCGTCGGCTGGGCGTACATGTACGCCCTCCGCTCCGACGACACCGACCTCGCCGAGCTGCGCTCGCTGCAGGACTGGTTCCTCAAGTACGAGCTGACCGCGGTGCCGGGGGTGTCGGAGGTCGCCAGCATCGGCGGCTTCGTCAAGCAGTACCAGATCACCGTCGACCCGAACCGCCTGCGCGCCTACGACATCTCGCTGTCGCGCATCCGGGACGCCGTCGAGCGGAGCAACAACGACGTCGGCGGGCGCGTGCTGGAGATGTCCGAGGCCGAGTTCATGGTGCGCGGCGAGGGCTACATCCAGGGGGTCGACGACGTGAGGCGCGTCGCCCTCGGGGTGGACGAGTCGGGCACCCCGATCACGGTCCAGGACGTCGCCACGGTTCAGATAGGCCCCGACATCCGCCGCGGGCTCGCCGAGCTGAACGGCGAGGGCGAGGTGGTCGGCGGCATCGTCGTGGTGCGCTACGGCGCCAACGTCCACGAGGTGGTCGAGCGGGTGAAGGCCCGTCTCGCGGAGCTGCAGTCCGGGCTGCCGCCGGGGGTGGAGATCGTCCCCGTCTACGACCGGACGACGCTGATCGAGCGCTCGATCGACACGTTGCGGCAGAAGCTGCTCGAGGAGATGGCGATCGTGGCCCTGGTCTGCGCCGTCTTCCTGCTGCACGTGCGCTCGGCCCTCGTCGCCGTGCTGACCCTGCCGCTGGCGGTGCTCATGGCCCTCGTCGTGATGGCCCTGCAGGGCATCAACGCCAACATCATGTCGCTGGGGGGCATCGCCATCGCCATCGGGGCGATGGTGGACGCCGCGATCGTGACGGTCGAGAACGCGCACCGGCATCTGGAGCGCGACGCCGGCCGGCTGCCGCACTGGCAGATCGTCACCCGCGCCGCCACCGAGGTCGGCCCCACCCTGTTCTTCGCGCTGCTGGTGATCACCATCTCCTTCGCCCCGATCTTCACCCTCGAGGCGCAGGAGGGCCGGCTCTTCAAGCCGCTCGCGTTCACCAAGACCTACGCCATGGCCGCCGCCGCCCTGCTCTCCGTCACGCTGGTGCCGGTCCTGGTCGGCTACTGGTTGCGCGGCCGCATGGTGTCGGCGCAGTTCAACCCGCTGACCTGGCTGCTCATGGCGCTGTACCGGCCGGTGCTGCGGCTGGTACTGGCCGGGCGCTGGGGGGTCGTCGTATTGACCCTGGCGGCAGTGGGCGCGACCACCGTGCCCTTCTCGCGGCTCGGCTCCGAGTTCATGCCGCCGCTCTGGGAGGGCGACCTGCTCTACATGCCGACGACCCTGCCCGGCGTGTCGATTACCAAGGCGCGCGAGATCCTGCAGCAGACCGACCGCATCCTGCGCACCTTCCCGGAGGTGGAGCAGGTGTTCGGCAAGGTCGGCCGAGCCGACACCGCGACCGACCCGGCGCCGCTGAGCATGCTGGAGACGACGATCCAGCTCAAGCCGGAGGCGGCTTGGCGGCCCGGCATGACCCCCGAGCGGCTGACGGACGAGATGAACCGCGCCATCCGGTTCCCGGGCGTCACCAACGCCTGGACCATGCCCATCAAGACCCGCATCGACATGCTGTCGACGGGCATCAAGACCCCGGTGGGCATCAAGATCTCCGGCCCCGACCTCGCGGTGCTGGAGGAGGTCGGCCGCGAGGTCGAGGCGGTGGTCCGGCAGGTGCCGGGCACGCGCTCGGCCTACTCCGAGCGGGTGATGGGCGGCAATTACCTGAACTTCTCGGTGAGGCGGGACGAGATCGCCCGCTACGGGCTCACCGTCGGCGACGTGCAGGACGTCATCCAGTCGGCCATCGGGGGCATGAACATCACGACCACGGTGGAGGGGCTCGAGCGCTACCCCGTCAACCTGCGCTACAGCCGCGACCTGCGCGACAACCCTGCCGCGCTGCGGGACATCCTCGTCCAGACCCCGACCCGGCAGCAGATTCCCCTCGGCCTTCTCGCGACGATGTCGTTCGTCAAGGGGCCGCCCGCCATCAAGAGCGAGCAGGCGCGCCCGAACGCCTGGGTCTACGTGGACATCGAGGACGTCGACGTCGGGACCTACGTCGAGCGCGCCCGGGAGGCGGTGGCGGCGCAGGTGGAGGTCCCCACCGGCTACAGCCTCGGCTGGAGCGGCCAGTACGAGTACATGGTGCGCGCGCAGGAACGAATGCGGCTCGTGGTCCCGATCACGCTGCTGCTGATCTTCCTGACCATCTACGCCAGCACGCGCTCGGTCGCCAGGACCCTCATCGTGCTGTCGGCCGTGCCGTTGTCCCTGATCGGCACGTTCTGGCTGCTTTGGGTCCTCGGCTACAACCTGAGCATCGCGGTGTGGGTGGGCATCATCGCGCTGGCCGGACTGAGCGCGGAGACGGGGGTGGTGATGCTGTTGTATCTGGACCGCGCCTGCGACACGGCCCGGGCCGAGGGACGCCTCCGGACGCGGGCCGAGCTCCGGGAGGCGGTGTTCGACGGCGCCGCCCGCCGCGTCCGCCCGGTGGTGATGCTGAGCGCCACCACCGTGCTCGGGCTCCTGCCCATCATGTGGAGCACCGGCACCGGGGCCGACGTGATGAAGCGCATCGCGGCGCCGATGGTGGGCGGGGTGGTGACGACGGCCCTCGTCGTGCTCCTGGTGTTCCCCGCCGTCTACGCCATCTGGCGCGGGTGGGGACTGGCGCGACGGGCCGAGGCGGATGCCCCGCGCGGGCGCCCGGTGGGGCCGGAGTCGTCGCCCGGGGGGGCGTAGCCCCCGCCCACCGCCGGCGGAGCCGCTCAGTCCACCGTCGGCGGGCGCCAGCCGCGCAGACTCGAACATCGGCCCAGCAGCTCGTCGCCGGTGGCGCAGTCGATGATCCAGTCGCCCACGTCGGCCAGATCGACGGGGTCGTCGACGTCGGCGAGCAGCTCGGCCAGCCCCTCCGCGGTCTCGGCGTCGAACCGGCGCGCGGCCAGGCGGCACAGCAGGGCCCGTTGCTCGGCGTGGCCTTCGGCGCGGCCTTCGGCACGGCCTTCGGCACGGCCCGCCGCGCGCGTCCGCTGCAGGAAGGGGGCGTCGCTCGGGCCGGCGCCGTCGCGGTCGCGCAGCCCCCGGCCGACGCGTTCCAGCACCGCCATCGTCTCCGCCGACAACACCGGCTCGTTCATCGCCCGGTGGATCTCGGCCGCCGTCCAGCCTGGAAACGCCCGGCTCTCGGCCGCCGGGCGATAGCGGCCGTCGGGGTGCAGGACGTGGATGGTCAGCCCCGGCTCGCGGTTCGCGGCCCGGCTCGGCGCGCGCACGTCGGGCACCTCGACCCAGACCTCGGGCAGCTTCCACGACTCGTACATTGCGAGCTTGCGGCGCCGCACGTCGGTCGTGTGGTCCACCTCGACCGTCACGTCCGGCAGTACGTCCTCGCCCACGACGATGGCGGGGCCGTCGGGCCGGCCCCGTTCCGGATGAAGATAGACGGTCTGGTCCGCCTGCATGATCCGCCGCCGCGCGCCGTGCTCGTCCCGCAGCAGCAGGTCGGTCGAGCCGACGACGCCGATGTGCGCGCCCCGCGCCACCGCGATCAGGGCCGTCATCTGGGCCAGGCGCTGCGAGGGTTCCTCGTGGTAGAGGCCGGCGGCCTCGCATACCATGGCGGTCTCGGTGGCGGCGTCCCAGACCTCGACGCGGCCGTCGTAGTCGTCGAACTCCTCGCGGGAGATGTGCACGGCGCGGCAGCCGGGGAATTCGTCGGGGTCCAGCGCCATCACGACGTCGTCCATGGTCGCCGGAGCGGGCGCGGGGTCGGGCGGCGGCGCGGCCGCTTCCGACCGGCGCGCCGACGGCGGAGAGGGGACGGGCAGGATTGTCGGGTTGGCCATGTGTCGTAGCCCGGCTGGAAGTACGGCGTAGCCGGTGTGCAGGGCGCCGATCCTCCCTGCCTCTACCGAGAGAAGGCGGTGCACGATGGTCCCGGGGAGAATCACCCTGCCGACCACCAACCGTCTTGTCAAACATAACACACGTCGGTCGTCCGAGACTGATCACGCGGATCTTGGCGCCGGCGGATCGCGTCGAGCGCGGCGGTGACGCTGGGCCCGATCGACGGACAGACTGACCGGGCGCCCGCCCGCCGCATGCTGCGAAAGCGGATTCCGCCGGGCTCGAACGACGGGAGGCGTTGGTTGGCGGGGCCGCACTGCGCGTCGGCGAGGTCTTCGCCACTCAGCGCTCGGAACGCATCCAGGCGGTGGCGAGGCTGTCGGCGTACTCGTTCCAGCGGTGGCCGGCGTGGGCGGCGATCCAGCGCAGCTCGCAGGCCGGATGGGCGCGATAGAGGGCCAGCAGCTCCTGCACCAGCTCGAGGTTCATGATGGGGCCGGACTTCTTCTTCCAGCCCCGACGCTCCCACCCTGGCGCCCACTGGGTGATGGTGTTCACGCAGAGCCGGCTGTCGGTGTAGACGCTGACCGCAGCGTCCTCGGGCAACATCGTGAACGCCTCGATGAGGGCGCGCAGCTCCATGCGGTTGTTCGTGGTGTCGGGGTCGTGGCCGTGCTTCTCGGACACGATCTCGCCGTTCTCGACCCACACGACTCCCCAGCCGCCGGGACCCGGGTTGGGCACCGCGCTGCCGTCGGTGAAGACGCCGGAGGCCGGGCCGTCGGTGTACTTGGCGCGGGCCTCGGCCGGGGTCAGGTTCTCCTCGCGCAGGGGGCGGGCGCGGCCCGCGCCGCCGCGGCCCGGGCGTGCCTCAGCCGCGTTTTTCCGGGGAGCGGCGGTGTTTCTCGCGGCAGCGGGCGCCTTCTTCGGCGAGTGGTCGCGGCAGTACTTCGGCCGCCAGCCGGGATAGCGGTCCAGCGCCGCCCGGGGAACGTCGAACGCCGCCCCGCACACCCGGCACTGGAAGCTCGGCACGGTGGACAGGATACGCCAGCCGGCAAGCGGGCCGCGGCGGGTGGGATTGGCTTGGTGGTGCAGGCCGAGCGGCTGCTGCCACCTGCGGAGCGTGGACAACCGTTTCCGCCGGGGCGGGTTGACGGAGCGACGCATGCTCTCGGTCGGGGGCCGCGGAGAGAGGCGACCGGCGGGCTTCTGCGGTTCCGGGTGCGATGCCGGCGTCCGGCCGTCCAGCCGTGTGCGAAGTGGGCCTTCCCGCCTGTGCAACCCTGGCCGCCGCGGCCCTGCGCCCGCGGGCCGCCATCCGAGTCTCGTCCGCCCGTCTCTTCGGCGTGCGGAACGATTCGGGCGGGATACCCCTGCCACCGGTCCGTTTCGGCTCAGAACGACACCGACATGTTCATCGAGATGGTGCGCGGCGCCCCCAGCCACGCGGCGTTCTCCACGATGGCCGCGAGGTACGAGGCGTCGAAGAGGTTGTTCGCGACCAGCGACACCTCCGCCGACTCGAAGCGGTCCGTCAGGCTCTCCACCGAAAAGGTGAGGTACGCGTCGACCAGCCAGTACGCATCGGCGTACCAATCGGCGGTCAGGCTGACCCGCCGCGACGACGTGTACTTGCCGGAGATGCCCATTCCCAGCGGCCCCGAGCGGTCGAGCGACAGGACCCACAGCCGGTCGGGCACGCCCGTCACGTCGGTGCCCGGCTGGATGTTCTGCGAGGCGTCGACCAGCGCGTCGCCGGTGCCGACGTACTGCGAGTCGTTGAACGTCCAGGCGGTGTAGAACGAGGTCCGGCCGGGCATCTGAACCGTGGCCGAGAGCTCGACGCCGCTGGTGTCGATGCCGCCGGCGTTGAAGTAGGCGCCGCCGCCGGGAACGAGGTAGTTGGGGCCGGCGGTGGTCGTGGGCCCGAGGAAGAAGATGCGGTTGTCGAAGTCGATGTCGTACCAGGTGGCCCCGAGGGCGACGGTCTCTCCCGAGTAGCGCATCCCCACGTCGACGTTCGTGGCGGTCTCGGGCTCCAGGGCGGCGAGGCTACGGCCCGGCACCTCGAGCAGGCGGTCGGCGAGCGACCTGAAGTTCTCGGCGTAGCCCGCGAACAGCTCGAGGCCCTCGACCGGGGTCTCGAGGGTCACGCCGCCCGAGAAGAGCAGGTCCGAGTCGGAGTCGACGGCGAGGCCGGGATCGACGCCGAACAGGTCGTTGCGGGAGACGTTCACCAGGAACTGCTTGACCCCCCCGGAGATGGCGAGGGGTCCCGTGTAGACGGTGTCCTCGACGTACCACTTGAAGACCTGCTGCGGGAAGTCCCAGTCGTACTGCTGCCAGTACGGGTTCTCGTCGAAGGTGACGTTGACGCGCGGGTCCAGGATGCGGTGCCAGTCCCGGCCGAGGATGCGGGTCGAGTCCTCGAACCAGAGGCCGGCCCGCAGGGTGTTGCCGGCGGCGCCGACGGCGCCGGTCCACTCCTCGTCTAGGGTAAAGCCGAGCCGGTCCTTGCCATAGTGGCTGTGGCGGAACGACTGCACCGCGGTGGCCCCGGGATGGCACGCGGGGTCGACCTCGGGCCCGCCCGCCCCGTAGTAGTTGAAGATGAACGACGACGCGCAGCCGGGCCGCGGCGCCACCGCCACGAGGTTCCGGTCGACGAAGCGGATCCGCCCGAGGATGTCGCCGCCCCGCACCGGCGGTCCGCCCATCAGCTCGGACTCGGGGCCGCCGCCGTCGTCCGTCACGTCGACGATGAACGGCGGCAGCCAGTCGCCGCGGCCCCGGTTCCGGTGGTAGTAGGCGCCGGCGCTGAGGGTTGTGGCGTCGTCGAGCGCCCAGTCGGCCTTCAGATAGCCGAAGGTGTTCTTGCGGTAGGTCGACCAGCCGCGCCGGTAGAACTGGTTGAGGTACGGCACCCCCGGCCAGTCGTCGATGAGGCGGTCCCAGCGGGGGGCGGCCGCGAAGTCGGCGGCCGAGTAGAGGCGCTGGTAGACGTCCTCGCGAATCTGGTCGTAGGAGAAGTACGACGTCAGCTCGAGCCTTCCGTGCGACGAGGCGAGCTTGGCCGCGAGGTGCTCGCGCTCGTTCCGGGCCGCGCCGTGCACCCAGTCGGTGGCGGTCTGCCGCCCCGCCGAGAGCCACGCGTACGTCTCGCGGTTGAAGAGCGAGCCGGTGTCGACCCGCATGTAGTAGCGCTCGCCGTCGTTCTCCCCGAGGGTGACCGACGCCGTGTAGGTGCGCTCGGTCTCGGGGGCGTCGGTGAGGAAGTTGAAGGTGCCGCCCAGCGCCTCGACCGAGCGCGAGGCGACGTCGGCCGTGCCCTGCGAGACCTCGACGCCGCCGAGGTTCGCGGGGTCGACGAAGCGGTTCGCCTTGGCCCCGCTCCAGTAGTCGGAGGTGCCGTTGGGGAACCCGTCGATGGTGGTGCCGATCTGGGCCTCGTTGAGGTTGGTCTGGAAGCCGCGGACGGCGACCGAGCTCGACCAGTCGTCGAATCCGTAGGTGTCGCCCTCCTGCACCGACACCCCCGGGAGGTTGTCGACGACGGCGACGACGCTGGTGATGGCGGCCTGCTGCTCGAGCATCGGCTCGGCGACGACGTTGGTGGCGAAGGTGGTCGGCTCGTCGGCGATGACCGACACCGCCTCGAGCAGCCGCTCGATCTCGAGCACGACGGCGAGCGAGACGGCGGCGTCTGCCTCGACCGCGACCCGCGTCTCACGTGGCTCGAAGCCGGGGAGGGTGAACCGCACCAGGTACTCGGCGGAGGGCAGCATGTCGAAGGCGAAGCGGCCGTCGAGGCCGGTGACGGCCAGCCGCGCGTCCGGGAGCGGCCCGCCGGTCACCGCGACGGCGACGCCGGGCAGGGCGCCGCCCCCGATATCGGTGACCGACCCGTCGATGGACGCGTTCGTCTGCGCCAGCGCGCGCGCCGCCGGCAGCAGCGTCGAAGCGGCGAGGAGGCCGGCGATCACGGCGGTCTGCCGTGTGGAACGTAGCACTGGTGTCATGGGGGACCTCCTCCGGCACGTGGGGCCTGGTGAACGCCTCCTGAGTTTCCTGGCCGGTCCAGGATTCGGCGAGCGCTTGGGGAGCGGGACGCGAACGGGAGCACGCCTCCGTGCCTGCCGCTCCCTTTCGGTTCCAGTCGTCACGTCCGTCCGGGTCGGTCCGCGTGCGCGTCGGCCGTTGGTGGCAGCTCTGACACTATTGTGCGGCACACGCCCCCCGCCGGGCCAGTGAGCTCCCCATGGCGTTGCACCACGAAGTACCGCCCGACCCGGGCATTCCGGCGGCCGGCGGGCAGATCGGCCAGGCTCTCGATTGAACGAAGGAGCCGTGCCGCAGCCACGACGACGAGAGGTTCAGTACCGGAACAGGTAAGACACCTTCGTGAAGAACGCCCGGTTGGTCTGCCGCAGGGCGGTGGTGGGGAACCGCACGTCGTCGATCAGGTTGCCCTGCCGGTAGTGGTCGTCGTAGCCGACGAAGAACACCGTGCCGGCGTTGACGCGATAGGTGAACAGCACGTTGGCGCCGAGGGTGCGGTTCAGCGAGTTGAACTCCATGATGTTGCGGAGGGCGAGGCGGTTGGTGAGCTGGTAGGTCGTGAACGTGCGCAGGATCTTGACGTCGAAGACCAGGTCCTCGGTCATCGGGTCGTGCAGGCGGCTGGTGATGAGGGTCAGGTCGGCGCTGAGCCGGCTCGTCGGGCGCAGGTTGGCGAACACCGTGGTGTTGACGGACCGGCCCAGGAACGGGTCGGTCTCGTGGTAGCGGATCTGGTCGCCCCAGTTGAGGAACCCCCCGAACGAGACCCGGCGGCTGGCGCTGGCCCCGCCCCCGATGAACGCCGACGACTTGCGGAAGTCGATGCCGCCGTAGCGCTCCAGGTCGCGGTTCACGTTGGCGACGGTGATGATGCCGTTGGCGAGGGTGGCCCGCACGCCAAGGCCGGACTGCTCGTCCTGCAGTATGCCCCCGAAGTCGTAGATCCGGCCGTAGCTGGCGAAGGGGCCCCAGTTGATGACGAGGTTGTCGGGCCACCACTGGTAGCCGGCGTTGGCCCGGGCGGTCCGCGTGTCCACCCGCTGCACGAACCCGGTGTCGGTCCGGAAGTTCGGGTCGACGCTGTCGAACGACGCCCCGTAGCTGAGGTTGCGCCCCTGCCGGTTGTAGGCGACGTGGGCGGTCGGCCCCGTGCGCTCCGCCCCCTCCTCGTCACGGTGCTGCGACCCCGCGTAGAGCATCGTCAGCGACGACGTGCGGCCGAGGCGGAAGCGGCCGTCGACGGCCGCGACCCGGCTGTAGGCGTCGAGGAACTCGCGGCCGGTCGCCATCACCCCGACCGACGACTCCGCGTAGAGGTCGTAGCGGGCCCGCCCCGCGAACACCTGCGACGTCTTGCCGAAGGCGCGGTCGGCGGGGTCGTCCCGCTTGCCGGGCGCCTCGTCGTTGGCGACCAGCACGCCGAGGGTGGTGTTGCCGACCTTGCCGGTGAGCTTGCTGCCGTACCGCGGATCGATGATGGTCCGCGTGTGCAGCAGGTTGACCTGCCCGGGCACCGTGAAGACCTCCTGGCCCTCGAGGAAGAAGGGGCGCAGCTCCGGATAGAAGAGCGGGAACCGCTGGTTGACCTCGATCTGCGGGGTGTCCGACTCGATCTGCGAGAAGTCGGGGTTGTAGGTGAAGTCCGCGGTCAGGTTCGGGGTGACCCCGTACTTCACGTTCACGGCGCCCTCGGGCCGGTCTTCCTCCTCGAACGCCCCGGTCGCGGTGTCGAGCGACCCGATGCGGATGACGGTGACCGTCGGCAGGATCTCGAGGTTGCGGCTCGTCGACAGGTTCGTGAGCCCGTCGAGCAGCCCCATCTGGGTCAGGAAGCCGGCCACCCCGCGGGAGACCGGGGACCACACGTCGGCCTCGTCCTTGCCGAAGATCGTCCGCACGATCTGGAAGCCCCACCGATGGGGCTCGCCCGCCCGCCGCTCCGGATAGCGCAGGCTCTTGAAGGGGATCGCCATCTCCGCCGTCCAGCCGTCGTCGACCAGCCTCGCTCCCGACTCGAAGAGGGCGTCCCACGAGAGGTCGCCGGTGGGGGGCGCCCCCAGCGACGCGGCGAGGGCCGCGCTCATGCCCCCGCGCCCGCTGCCCGGCGACCGGCCCCCGCCGCCCGGCCGTCCGCCGCCCCCGCCTCCGCCGCCCCCGCCGCCGGGCATGCGCTCCGCGCTCGACTCGAGCAGGGAGTCGGCCTGCACCCCGTAGCCGTTCACCGAGAAGACGTAGGCGCGCTGCTGATCGAGGAACGGGTCGAAGTAGACGGCCACCGTGTCGTCGATGAACGTCTGGTCGCGGTCGGCCCGGTTGGCGCGGATCAGCGCGGGGTCGGAGTAGTGCGCGTGGATGCCGAAGTAGAGGTTGTCGTTGTCGTAGGCGACGTAGACCTCGGTGTCCTCGGTGGCGGGGGCGCCGTCGAGGGGGCGCTGCTGCACGAAGTCGGTGATGCGGGTGGCCCGTTCCCACAAAGGGTCGTCGAGGGTCCCGTCGATGCGGGGTGCGGTGGCCGTGCGTGCGGGGCGCACGCTGGGGCGGCCGGTGAGAATGCCGGCGCCGCTGGCGATGCCCAGGCCCGCGGCTCCGCCGGCCGGGTTCGGGACGCTGATGCCCTCCGGGGCCGAACCCGGGATTCCGCCGCCGACCCGGCCGGGCTCTGCGCGGGCGGTCTCGCCCGCGGCCGAAAACGGCGCCGACTCCGTCGGCCGCCGGCGCCGGGGGGCCGCGAACGGCTCCGGCCCGGCGGTTCCACCCGCGCCGGCCGCGGCGTTTGCCGGCCCCCGCGGCGTCGAGGGGGTGGGTGAGAGGGCGGCGGCCGATTCGACGGGGCGACCCTGTAGACGGTCGCCCGTGGCCAGGCCGCCGGGAGGTGAGAGGGCGGCGGCCGATTCGACGGGGCGACCCTGTAGACGGTCGCCCGTGGCCAGGCCGCCGGGGCGAGCGGGGTCCTCTGCGGCTGCGGGGTCGACGCGAGGAGGAATCCCGGGGGGCGGGTTCCCGAGGCGCGGGGCCGGGGCGCTCTCCGTGCGCAGGTCGGAACCCGAAGGCGGCGCCGCCGGGAGCCTCCGGGCCGGGGACCGGCCCGCCGACAGGCCCGCCGCGAGCTCGCCGGCGATGCGGTCCTGCAGTGCGAAGATCTCGTGGCGGTCGCCGTCGGTCCTGACCGCGTGGATGACGACGGCCGAGGGCAGGTCGACTATCCGGGCGTTGATACGGAGCCGTTGGCCGATTTGCTGGTAGCTGCCGGTGACCGCCCGGCGGGCGCCGAGCCGGCGGTGCAGCCGCCCGAAGCCTCCGCCGGCGTCCTCGGCGCCCACCGCCCCGCCGGTGATCGCGATGGGAAGCCCGGCGGGGCCGACGACCGTCAGGCCTCGCGCCGCCAGCTCGGCCGTGAGGGTCTCGGCGATCCCGTCGCCCAGCCAGGCGTCCTCCGGGTCCGGCGAAAGGTTGGTGAACGGGAGCACCGCGATCGGATCGGAGCCTGGGAGCGGCGGCGGTTCCTGCGCGCGGACGCCGGCGGTGGCCGGCAGCAGCAGGAGACAGGCGGCGAGAGCGCGTGCGGCGCGAGTCATTGAAGTTCGCGAGTCATTGAAGTTGTCGGACTGCGGGTCGGACTGCGAGGCCTTCGAACGTGACGACAAACAAGCTATGGTAGTCCATCGGTTCGGCCGCGACCATCCGTCTTCCAATGAGAAGTGAGCCTGAAGGGGGATTGATTCCATCGTGAGGCGAGCCTGAAGGGGGCGGCCCGATTCCGATGGCGACAACCCGCCGCGAGGGCCGCTGCCCGTGGTGAGCTCCCCGGCCGGCGCCGAGGCCGGTTTCCGGGGCGCATCGCCGGTCGAGCGCATCGAGGCTTGCGCCGGGGGCTGTTAGCATGTTCGGATCGTGCGCGACCGCGTTCGCGCTCCCACGAAAGGACGCCCTGATGACCGCAGCCGCTTTGTCCCTCCGGGTCGCCGTCTTCCTTGCTCTCGCCGGTACCGCCGTGCTCGCCGCCGCGCCCGCAACGGCGCAACTCCGGCCGGGCCCCCCGGGAACCACCGAGGCGGTTCGCCTTTCCGAGCCGCGCATCGCCCCGCTGCCGGAGTCGCAGTGGACGGACGAGCACCGCGCCCGGGTGGAGCGCTGGGCGCCCGAGGTGCGCATCGGCAACGCCTTCCGGACCCTGCTGCACGTGCCCGAGCTCGTCGACGCGGTGATGCCGTTCCGCGTCTACGTCACCCGCGAGACGACGATTCCCGCCCGGCACCGCGAGGTGCTGATCCTGCGCACGGCGTGGCTCACGCAGAACCGCCATCTGTGGGCCGACCATGCGCCGACGGCCCGCCTCGTCGGGCTCACGGCCGACGAGGTGGGCCGGATCGCGGAGGGACCGGCCGCGCCGGGGTGGTCGCCTTTCGAGGCCGCTCTGCTGCGACTGGCCGACGAGCTGTACCGCAACTCGTCGGTCCGCGACGCGGTGTGGGCCGCCCTCGACGAGCGCTACGACCTGCTCGAGCTCGTCGACGCGGTGATGACCGTCAACCAGACCACCCTGCTGGCGATGCTGCTCAACTCGTTCGGCGTCCAGCCCGACGCCGACGCCCTCGCCCGCTGGCCGGCCGACGTGCCCTGGCGGCTCGACGTCGCCGACCCCGAGCCGCCCCTCCGCGAGCCGCGGGTGGCGCCCCTCGAGGGGCCGGGCATCCGGGTGGGCCGCACCTTCGGACGCCATCCCCGGATGCAGACCGCGCGCAGCGGCCAGTCCGGCTACGTGAACCGCGTCTCGCCGCTGACCCCGTACTACCGCGAGCTGCTGATCCTGCGCATCGGCTGGAACTGCCAGGCCGTCTACGAGTGGGCGAAGCACGTGGGGAGCGTGGGCCGCGCCCGCGACCACGGCCTCGAGCCGGAACGGATCGCGCTGGGGCGGGACGCCGGGTGGGACCCGTTCGAGCAGGCCCACGTGCGGGCCGCCGACGAGATCTACCGGGACGGTATCATTTCCGACGACACCTGGGACGCGCTGGCGTCGCGGTACGACACCCGCGAGATGATGAGCGTGGTGATGACGGTGGCCAACTACCGCCTCGTGTCGATGTCGCTGAACGCCCTGGGCGTCCAGCCGCAGGAGACCGACGAGCTGTTCCCGGCCGAGGCCGTCGCCGCCCTCGCCGAGCTGACGCGGTGACCGCTGCGACCGCGCGACCTTCGGTCGCGTTGGGAGCTTCGCTGGCGCGAAGCTCCTGGCGCGCCGGCTCCCCTGTTTCGAGAATGTGACCGAGGTGACCAATGAACCGCCGATCCGTTGACCGCCGCACGTTTCTGTCCGCGTTCGCCGCCGGGGCCGTGGGGGCGGCCGGCGCTGCCGCGCCCCTGATCGCCCGGCAGCAGCCGGAGATTCCGCCCTACCGGCCGCGCGACTGGTCGGGGAACACGCCGCTCCGCTATCCCGACCCCGACATCATCGCCCTCGACCCCCGGTTCCGCCGCTACATCCTGTTCAACACCCCGATCCGGCGCCACTACACGGGCACCCTGTGGGCGGAGGGGCCGGCGTGGAACGGCGTGGGCCGCTACCTGGTGTGGAGCGACATCCCCAACAACCGGCAGATGCGGTGGATCGAGGACGACGGCCGGGTCACCGAGTTCCGCAACCCGTCGGGCTACAGCAACGGCAACACCTTCGACCACGAGGGTCGGCAGCTTTCCTGCGAGCACGGCGGGCGCCGGGTCGCCCGCTACGAGCAGTCGGGCGAGGTGACCGTGATCGCCGACAGCTACGAGGGGAGGCCGCTGAACTCGCCCAACGACGTCGTGGTGCACCCCGACCGCAGCATCTGGTTCACCGACCCGCCGTACGGGGTCCGCGGCGACTACGAGGGCTTCCGGGCCGAGGCCGAGCTGCCGTTGTCCGTCTACCGGGTGGACGGACAGACCGGGGAGATCGCGCGGGTCACCGACGACATCGGGGCGCCGAACGGGATCTGCTTCTCGCCCGACTACGAGCGGCTGTACGTGGCCGACACCGGCAGCGGCCGGGAGATCCGGGTCTGGGACGTCGACGGGACGACCCTGCGCAACGGGCGGCGGCACGTGCAGCTCACCATGCCCTCCGATCCGGACACCATATCGGGCGCCGACGGCATGCGCTGCGACGTCGACGGCAACATCTGGGCCGGCGCGCGGCCCGGCGTGCAGATCGTGGCCCCGGACGGCGACACCATCGGCGTCATCCGGCTGCCGGAGGTCTGCGCCAACGTCTGCTTCGGCGGGGAGAAGCGCAACCGGCTGTTCATGACGGCGAGCCAGTCGCTCTATTCGGTGTACGTGGGGGTGCGCGGCGCGGGGATCGCGTAGACGCGGGAACCCTGCACGTCTCCCGCCTGCGGCCCGGCCCACGGTCGGAGACGGCTCGGAGAGCGCCTTTCCGACGTGCACTCGCCGGGCTTTCGTCGTGACGGCCGGCCCGGACGGGATGCCCGTCGGCGCCGACGCCCGTTCGGCCGATGCTGAAGGCGTCTGCGACCTCGACGGTGCAGCCGCCGGTTGATGAAGATACGAGGAGGTTCGGGATGACAGTTCGTGCCTGGTTCGTCGCATGTGCAAGCGTGGTAGTGCTGTTCGGGGCGACGGAGGCGTCGCACGCGCAGGTGGAGGAGCTGACGCCGGTCACCGACGCGGTGCTCCAGGATCCCGACCCCGCCGACTGGTTGAGCTGGCGGCGCACCCTCGACGGGTGGGGCTACAGCCCCCTCGACGAGATCGACCGCGGCAACGTCGGCGAGCTGCGGCTCGCGTGGTCATGGGGCATGGAGCCCGGGGTGTCGCAGACGACGCCGCTCGTGCACGGCGGCATCCTCTACCTCGCCAACCCCGGGAACGTGGTGCAGGCGCTCGACGCCGGCAGCGGCGACTTCATCTGGGAGTACCGGCGCGAGATGGAGGAGGCGCGCCGGCCCGCCGCCCAGATGCGCAGCCTCGCGATCTACGAGGATCTCATCATCCTGAACACCGTCGACGCCCACGTCGTCGGGCTCGACGCCCGCACCGGCGAGGTGCGCTGGGAGACGCCGGTCATCCCCGAGGAGGACGGCTACGGCTTCTCGAGCGGCCCGGTCATCGCGAACGGTGTCGTCGTGGCCGGCCTGCGGGGCTGCGAGCGCTTCCGCGAGGACACGTGCTACATCGTCGGGCTCGACGCCCGCACCGGCCAGGCCCTCTGGCGCACGTCGACCATCGCGCGCCCCGGCGAGCGCGGCGGCGACACCTGGGGCGACCTGCCCCTGCTCTTCCGCGCCGGCAGCGACGCGTGGATTCCCGGCAGCTACGACCCCGCGACGGGTCTCGTCTTCTACGGCACCGCCCAGGCCAAGCCGTGGTCGCGCGACGCCCGCGGCACCGACGGCGACGCCCTCTACAGCAACTCGACCCTCGCCCTCGACCCCGCCACCGGCGAGATGGCGTGGTATTTCCAGCACATCCCCGGCGACAGCCACGACATGGACGAGACGTTCGAGCGCATCCTCATCGACTACGACGGCAAGCAGTCGGTCTTCAGCATGGGCAAGCTCGCCATCCTCTGGGAGCTCGACCGGGCGAGCGGCGCGTTCACCAACGCCGTCGACCTCGGCTACCAGAACCTGGCGGACGTCGACACCGAGACGGGTGAGTTCACCTACCGCGAGGGCATGGTCTCCGGCGTGGGCGAGGAGCTCTTCTTCTGCCCGAGCACCGGCGGCTTCAAGAGCCTCCGGGCAATGGCCTACCACCCCGACACGACGGCCCTCTACATCCCCCTGAACCTCAACTGCGAGACCGCCGCGTTCGGCCCCGTCGAGCGCCGGCTCGGCGGCGGCGGCACCGGCGGCGTGCGCGGCCGGCTGAACCACTTCCACCCCGACGCGCCGGGGCTGATGGGCGAGTTCCAGGCCCTCGACATCCGCACCGGCGAGACCCTCTGGAAGCACCGCCGCCGCGCCCCCTACAACACCGCCGCCCTGACCACCGCCGGCGGCCTCGTCTTCGTCGGCGACTGGGAGCGCTACGTCTTCGCCTACGACGCCGCGAGCGGCGAGCAGCTCTGGCAGAGCCGGCTCACCACGATGTCCAACGGCTATCCGATCACCTACGCCGTCGACGGCAAGCAGTACATCGCGTTCAGCGCCGGCGGCCCCCTCGGCGGCTCGAGCTGGACGAGCATCCTGCCCGCCGACCTGCTCCGGGAGATGCGGAACCCGCGGCAGGGCAACGCGCTGTTCGTGTTCGCCTTGCCTTGACAACCAAAGGCGCACGAGCTTGCGCTGTCTGGCCCGAGGATGCCGGCGCGGTCGTGGGCGACGTCCGAGATGTGTCGATGAAGCTGAAACGGCGAATCTACTGCGTTGAAGGCGTGTGGGGCTGGGGCGACCGGGAGGTCGAGCCGTCGGTAGAGCCGCTGCTCGAGATGCTACGCAGACAGGGTTTGTGGGAATACGCGAGACGAGACTGTGCCACGACCGCTGAGCTGAAGCACTATCTTTCCGAGGAATGGAGTAGAACGTGTAAGAGCGGGTCCATTCTCTACCTGGCCACCCACGGCGTTCAGGGTGCGATCCAGTTGTCCGATGACGAGCGCCTCGGGCTCGATTCCCTCGGGGAGTTGCTCGACTCGGGACAATGCGAACACTGTCTCGTTCACTTCAGCGGCTGTGACGTTCTGGCCGGCGATGAGCACGCCACCAATCGGAGAATCAAGACGTTCCTGGACAAGACAGGAGCAATGGGCGTCTCCGGTTACGCGGCGGCCACCGGCTGGACGGATACGCTGTGGGCGCCAGCGGTGGCGCTGGAGTTGTTGCTGTTCAGCAGCATCAAGAACAACGGCATCGACCTGAGCAACGGGAGACACTTCAGGGGGTTGAGCAAGATCGTCAAGTCGTTGCAGGACAAGTTCGCAGATTGTGAGTTCGACCTGTACACCCGCCTTGACGTACGCATCCGCGGCTGAATGGGCGAGCGGCATCGCCTTCCTCGCAAGTCGGAGACCAAGCCATGATCGTGACTCGGATCTTCGCGCAAATGGGCGACGGTCCCTCGGCGCATCCGGAACTGTTTCCGACGTAGAAGGCCCAGGAGCAGGAGCGCAGGCGGCTGTTCGGTATCGAAGGAGGAGTGAAGCCGCGAGCGACGCGTCACGCCGCCCCGTGCGCTGAAGGAGCTTTCGGCCCCGGTCAGCTCCTGACTCCAGCGACGAGATCATGTCGCCCCCGACGTCCGACAGCCGCGCGAGATCGAGCCGGGGAATCTCCGATTGGTCTTCGAACACCAGCATCGATTCGAACCGGAGGCCGTGCCGGTGGAAGTGCGACAACATGATCGTGGCCAGCCGCGCCTTGTCACGGTTCGGCACGCCGTACAGGAACAGCGGTATGTCCGAACGCCCCGCTATTCTGTAGTCCACGCGGTACGCCTCCGCATCTGCCAGCCCCTCGGGCGCGTAGTCGGCCTGGATGCTGTCCTCGTCGATCAGGCTCGTCAGCAACTCGGCCAGGTCGTCGTAGAACGTCGACTTGACCCGCGATCGGGAGAGGAATGTCAGGTCATGTATTCTGGTCAGGGTCTGGCCGAACCGGAACACCGCTTCCGGCAGACGCTCGATGGACGTGTCGAGGCGGAACGCGCCGCCGTTCATTTCCAGGCCCGCTTCGTCCACAATCCGCTCCAGCAACTGCCCTCGCGCGCCCTCCAGGAATGCGTCGACGTCGTGGTCGTAGCTCACGTGCATCAGGGTGTGACCCCGGTCGGACAGCCGCACACCGCCGATCCCGCTCTCCGACACGTGGATCGGAAACCGGTCTCCGTCGGGAAACTCGAAGTGCGTGCGCAGCATCAACGCGCCGTCGGGGCGTCTGGTCAACCGCACGTCGGCGCAGAGCCGCTCGCAGAGAAGCCGTTGCAGCGCGTCGTCATCAAGAGCCATAGGCCCTTCACCGAGCGCCCAGATCTTGAGTTCATCCATCCACCGCCTCCTCCGCCCGGCGGCGCGCCGTCGTCCACGCCCCGTCGCGGCGTCGGCGCCGCCGAAGAGCATGCGTACACGTCGGCGTTCGTCGCGCAAGCGCCCCACTGCGACGGCGCCACGATCGCCCATGCGCTCGCCAGACAGGGCCTGCCGCCCTGCGATTCTACGCCAAGAGGTTCGGATGCCGGGGGTGAGCCGGTTCCGGCCGCTCGTGCGCATTCACGATGGGAGGTACGACCATGCGAATCGCTCTCGTGCTGACGGCGCTGGCCCTCGCGGCGCATCCGGCGGCGGCGCAGTCGCGAGGGGCCCAGTTGGCGACAGGGCTGGGCTTGGCGTCCTTGGGCGCCTACGCCGCGTTCGTCGACGGGGACTGCAGCCGGCACCGCTTCACGGTCCAGCAGAACGGGCGGTGCGAGTGGCGCACCCTCGGCGGCAAGTGGGTCGGGACGCCGCCCGACCGGCCCCGGCGGCAGATGGCCGCGGGGCTCGCCGTCGCCGGCGTCGGCGGGCTCATCGCGAGCGGCGCGTGGGAATCGCGAGCCGTCGACGCGCTCGCCACGGCCGGCGCGGGGTTCATGCTGCTGACCGTCGCGCGCAACGAGAACTACGTGCCGGGCACCATCCACGTCGAGGGCGACGACGGCCGCTGGTTCACGAACTGCCCGCACGGGAGCACAGGGCTCATCGGGGCCGTGTACGACCCGTCCGACCCTCATGGCGGGTACGACCTGCCCGAGTGCAGGCACACGTCGTTCAACCGGCTGAACGCGATGTGGGCCGGCGTCGCCGCGCTCGGGCTGGCCGCCGGCCGCTGGCTGTGGCGGGACGAGCCGGCGGTGAACATCGAGGTCCGGCCGGGCGCGGTCGGTGTCAGCAAGACCATCGAGTTCTGAGAGGGGGACGCATGATTGCCCGGACCGCACTCATCGGCGTGGTGCTCCTGGCGGCAGGCGCCGCGAGCGGCCAGACCCGGTTCGAGCTCGCCGTGGGCGCCCAGTACGGCCTGCAGCAGGAGCCGGCGTTCGTCCCCGGCTGGGTGGTGGCGGGCGGCTTCGAGATCGATGGGCAGGAGTTCGTGGTGGAAGCCGCCTGGGATCGGTTCGTGAGGACGCAGGAGGTGTACGGCAGGTTCGACCCGTTCGACGAGTACCCGGGGATGGAGACCATCGACCTCCGCTACCTGACGATGGCCGCGGGCGTCAGGGGCGGCCTGGATTCGGAGAAGCGCTTCTCGCCCTTCTACCAAGTGCTCGTTGGCGGGTTCACGTCACGGTTCAGGACCGACTACGACTGGACCGGCATCGACGTGGAGGCGGAGAACCGTAACTGCGGCGGGTTCGTCGGGGACCGGCTGCTGTCTCCGTGCTACAACCTGCCGTACGAGGAATATGACGAGCGGCGCAGCCATGCGTTCCTCATGCAGCCCGGGGTGGGCCTGGACGTGCGCGTCGCCGGCCGGGTCAAGGCCCGTCTGGCAACCGACCTGCTCGCCCTCGCGCACCGCGACTGGGGCATGGTCTCCATACCTCGAATGTCGCTCCGAATCGTCGCCGAGTTCTGAGGGCCTGAAGATTCGCCGTGATTTCTGCCGCCTGAGCCTGCGAGGGGTGCCGTTCCGTTGGCGGAGCGGAGGCTACGGCATGGGAGCCGCCGGTCCGGCTCGTGGACGAGCAGCGGCGGGATTCCTGTCGGCCCGGTTTCACGAAGCGGCGCGACTGATCGGCCGTTTCGTCTGGTGCCGGCAGCCCATCGATAGCTGTCACCGAATGAGGTAGATGCCGACGACCGGCCACTCGTCGGACTCCGACACCGCCGTGACTCGCTCGCGGGCGTTCGGCCGCAGCTCGTAGACGCCGTCGAACTCGAAGACGAAGTAGTCGCCGGGCGGTGCATCGGGTACCGTCGTCAGGCGTTGCGTGCTGCTCAGCGTACGGGACTCGAAGGCGCCCAGCAGGGCCAGCCGCTCTTCCATGCTGTTCCGAAACTCCTCGGCCGTCACGCTCTCCCGGAAGAAGCTCGCGGTCGCCTCGTAGGCCCCCGAATAGTCGCCCGCGTCGAGCAGCGACAGCCAAGCGTCGACCGATTGCCGCGCCGCGTCCTCGTCCGACCGCATGTCGCCGGGGGGCGTCACAGGAGTCGTCGGCGCTGTCGGGCTGCCGCCATCGTCGCCGCAGGCCGCGAGCCCGGCTGCCACAACGGCGAAAAGCACCGCCGCACACGTCCCGTGTCGCGATCTCATCCCCGCGCCCTCCTCGGCGGCGCACGTGCCATTGTGGCACGAGGCGAATCTTACTGGACCAGTTGGAGGACGGGCCCGGTTTCCGGCATGATCGGAAGGGGACCTCGACTCGTGATCGGCCGCCCCCGGATTCCCCACGGCAGTCTCGGCGGAGCGCCACGGGAGGCTGACCGGCCACGGTCGGTTCGGCCGGGTCGGCCGCCCGCCGCCGGCCGGCCCGGGCGTCGAGGATGAAGCGGCGGGAGGCGCGTTTCTGCAGTGCGTACGTTCGAGCTGACCAGCGAGCTGATGCTGCCCCGGCCGCGGGCCGAGGTGTTTCCGTTCTTCGCCGACGCCCGGAACCTGGAGCGGCTGACCCCGCCGTGGCTTCGCTTCGCGGTGCTCACCCCGGGGCCGATCGAGATGCGGCCGGGCGCCACCATCGACTATCGCCTCCGCCTGCGCGGGGTGCCGATCCGGTGGCGGAGCGAGATCACGGCGTGGGAGCCGCCGTTCCGGTTCGTGGACGAGCAGCGGCGGGGTCCCTACCGGCTCTGGGTCCACGAGCACCGCTTCGAGGAGCGCAAGGGGCGGACGCTGGCGAGCGACCACGTGCGCTACGCGGTCTGGGGAGGGCGCATGGTCGACCGCGTGCTGGTCCGGCCCGACCTCGAGCGCGTCTTCCAGTATCGACGCACCGTGCTCCGGGAGATCTTCGGGTCCGGCTGATTCCCGAACCCGCCCGGTGCGCCGGCACCGGGCCGCCGGTCTTCGTCTTCACGTTCGCGCGCGACCGTTTCGCGGACGTGGGGGACCACTTCGACGAGTAGCGGCCGGTCGTGCCCGGGCCGGGGGTTGGGCTGGCGGGCCGCGGCTCTCCGCGGGCCCGCCAGCTTCGTCCTACAGGCTGAACCCGCGCTCGTCGTGCAGGGCGAGGTCGAGGCCTTCCGACTCCTCCTCGGCCGTGACCCGCAGTCCCATGGTGGCGTCGAGCGCCTTGGCGAGGATGAACGTCAGGATGCCCGAGTAGGCGATGGTGGCGGCGGCGCCGATGAACTGCAGGCCGAGCTGCGACCCGATGCCGTTGTCGAGCCCCGAGCCCCCGAACGCCTCGGCCGCGAACACCCCGGTCAGGATGGCGCCGATGAAGCCGCCCACCCCGTGGACCCCGAAGACGTCGAGCGAGTCGTCGTAGCCCATCTTGCGCTTGAGGCTGCTCGCCGCCCAGTAGCAGATCACGCCCGACGCCAGTCCGATGGCGAGGGCGCCGACCGGCCCCACGAAGCCCGAGGCCGGGGTGATGGCGACGAGGCCGGCGACGGCCCCGGTGGCGATGCCGAGCACGCTCGGCTTGCCGTGGATCATCCACTCCGTGGTCATCCACGCGAGGGCCGCGGTGGCGGTGGCGATGTGGGTCACGGTCATCGCCATGCCCGCCACGCCGTCCGCCGCGAGCTGGCTGCCCGCGTTGAACCCGAACCAGCCGACCCACAGCATCGAGGCGCCGACCACGGTCAGGACGAGGCTGTTGGGCGCCATCGGCGTCGTCGGATAGCCCCGCCGCTTGCCGAGGACGATGCAGAGCACGAGCGCGGCGATGCCCGCGTTGATGTGGACGACGGTGCCGCCCGCGAAGTCGAGGACCCCCATCTCGCCGAGCCAGCCGCCGCCCCAGACCCAGTGGGCGACCGGCGCGTAGACCACCGTGACCCACAGCGCCATGAACAGCAGCATGGCCGAGAACTTCATGCGCTCGGCGAACGCGCCGACGATGAGGGCCGGCGTGATGATGGCGAACGTGAGCTGGAACATCTGGAACACGGACTCGGGGATCGTGCCCGAGACGGTGTCGACCCCGACGCCGGACAGGAAGAAGTTGCCGACCCCGACGAAGGCGTTGAGGCCGCCGCCGTCGCCGAAGGCGAGGCCGTATCCGTACACGGTCCAGATGAGCGTCACCAGGCAGGTGATGACGAAGCACTGCATCATCACCGACAGGACGTTCTTGGCCCGCACCAGGCCCGCGTAGAAGAGCGAGAGCCCGGGGATGGTCATGAACAGGACGAGCACGCTCGAGGTGAGCATCCACGCGGTGTCGCCGGAGCTCAGGCCGTCCTGGGCCCAGGCCGCGCGCGGGAGGGTGACGGCGAACGCGCCGGCCAGTCCGACCAGAATCGTCTTCGACTTCAAGGTCATGCGTATCCTCCTACATCCAGACGGGGTTCGAGACGCGGAATCCGTTTCGACGCTTCACCTGCCCCTGCGCCGCATTGGAAACGGCGCCGTCCCGTGGCGGGTCCTCCCCGGCGCGGGGCTCGACCGGGCTGCTACAGCGCGTTGGATCCCACCTCCCCGGTCCGGATGCGGACCGCCTGCTCCATGTCGGCCACGAAGATCTTCCCGTCGCCGATCTGGCCGGTCCGCGCGGAGGTCTTGATGGCGTCCACGACCGCGTCGAGGCGGTCGTCGTCCACGACGATCTCGAGCTTGACCTTGGGCACGAAGTCCACGGAGTACTCGGCCCCCCGGTAGATCTCGGTGTGGCCCTTCTGGCGGCCGAACCCCTTGACCTCGGTCGTGGTCATGCCGGCGACGCCGAGACGCGAGAGCGTGTCACGAACCTCGTCCAGCATGTGCGGCTTGATGATTGCGATGACCTGCTTCATTGCTGCGGCTCCTCCTTCGGCATGTGTCGCGAGTCCCGTTCGCGCCACGCACACTCCACCGTCGTCGCCCACCGGGGCGGGGCGCCCACTATATCAAGAGATCGCGAGGATCGAGATCCGGGACGGGAGTCGGGATCGAGAGGAAGATGGGTAGATCGGGAGATCGGGCCGCGAGGCGGATCGCGGATTCGACCGAACCGGGGGCGGCCGCCCCCGCGGGCGCCCGAGCCCGATCGGGCCGCCGCCCGCGGAGCCGCGGTCTCTGGAAGCCGCTCGCGACGCCGCCCCTCAGGACGCCGCCTCGGCCGTCCTCGCCGCCCGGGCGCCGCCCGCCACCACCGCGTCGTCGGTCAGGGGCGGCGCTTCCGGCGCGAACGCCGGCTCTTCCTGCCCGAACATCCGCCGCAGCGACCGCTGGACGTCGTCGAGGATGAGGTACGCCGTCGGCACCAGGATCAGCGTGATGAAGGTCGCGAACAGCACCCCGAAGGCCAGCGACACCGCCATCGGCACCAGGAACGCCGCCTGCATGCTGCGCTCGAGCATCAGCGGGGCGAGGCCGAAGAACGTCGTCAGCGACGTGAGGAGGATGGGGCGGAACCGGTTGCTCCCCGCCTCGCGGATCGCGAGCTGCAGGCCCGCCGACTCGAACGCGTGGCGGTCCCGCGGCTGCCCCCCGGCCTGCCGCACCTTGGCGCCCACGTCGGCGTGGACCTTCCGAGCGCGGTTGATGAAGTCGACCATCACGAGGCTGTCGTTGACGACGACCCCGGTCAGCGCGACGAGGCCGAACATCGACATCATGGTGACGTCGAGTCCCATCACCATGTGCCCCCAGATGGCCCCGACGAGGCCGAAGGGGATGGCCGCCATGATGATGAGCGGCTGCACGTACGAGCGCAGCGGCACCGCGAGGAGGGCGAAGATCATGAGGACGGCGAGGAAGAACCCCCACTGCAGCCCGCCCACCGCCTCGACCTGCTCGGCCTGGGCGCCCTCGAACGTGTAGAACACGCCGGGGTAGCCGGCGAGGACCTCGGGCAGGATGCGCGCCTGCAGATCGGTAATGACCGCGCCGGACGACGTGATCGCGGGGTCGACCGAGGCGGTGACGTTCACGGCCCGGTTGCGGTCGACCCGCTTGATGGACGCGAAGCCGCGTCCCGGCTCGACCTGGGCGACCTGGCTGAACGGCACCTCGCCGCCGTTCGGGGTGCGGATGCGCATGTTCTCGAGGTTGCCCAGCGACCGGCGGTCGTCCCGGGGGTAGCGCACCATGACCCGGATGTCGTCGCGCCCGCGCTGGATGCGCTGGGCCTCCTCGCCGTAGAACGCCTGCCGCACCTGGCGGCCGAGGTCCTGCAGGGTCAGGCCGAGGGTCTCCGCCGCCGGCTTGATGCCGAGCTGCATCTCCACCTTGCCGGCCCGGAACGAGTCGGAGATCTCGTAGACCCCGGCGTACGCCGCGAGCCGCCGCTTGACGTCGTCGGCGGCCGCGCGCAACTGCTCGATGTCGGGCCCCGCGAGCTGCACGTCGACGTCGTCGCCGGGGGTCATCATCGACATGTCGAAGTTGACCTCGACCGCCTCCGGGATGGGGGCGGTCGCCTCCCGCCACATCAGGCCGAGCTGCTCGCTCGTGAACGACCGGGTCTCGGCCGGCGCGAGCTCCACCGTCACCTCGCCGAGGTTCGCGGCGCTGGCCACCTCCATCGGCCCCATCGGTCCGCCGCCGCGCGACATCATCGGCTGGTCGCCGACCGACGCCGACACGTGGCGGAAGTAGTCCATGCCGGTCTCCTGCTGGAGCCGCGCCCGGAGCCGTGCGGCTCCAGCTTCGAGCTTCTCGACCGCCCGCGACGTCTGTTCGACCGGCGTGCCCTGCGGCATGGTCAGCGACGCCGCCATGAAGTCGGCCTCGATCGAGGGGAAGAAGTGGAAGTTGGTCCACCCCCCGAGCACCATGCCCCCGGTCACGATGAGGGTCGAGAGCCCGACCGCGGCCGTGACGTAGCGCCAGCGCAGCGCGGTCTCGAGCAGCGGCTGATAGACGGTCCGGACGAAGGTCTTGAGCCCGTTGGCGAAGAACTGCTGGAACCGGTGCCAGCCGCCGGAACCGCGGCGCTCCCGCATGTGGGCGAGGTGGGCGGGCAGGATGCCGAGCGACTCGATCAGCGAGAAGAGCAGGCAGGGGATGACGACGAGGGGGATGACCCGGAAGATCTTCCCCATCATGCCGGGCACGAACATCAGCGGCATGAACGCCGCCACCGTCGTCAGCACCGCGAAGGTCACCGGCTTGGCGATCTCCCGCGCCCCCTCGATGGAGCCCCGCAGGGCCTCACCGTGGTTCTCCTGGTGCCGGAAGATGTTCTCGCCCACGATGATCGCGTCGTCGACGACGATGCCCAGCACGAGGATGAACGCGAACAGGGAGATGACGTTGGCGGAGACGTCGAACGTCGGCATCAGCGCGATCGCCCCGAGGAACGAGATGGGGATGCCGAGGCTGACCCAGAACGCGAGCCGGAACTGGAGGAAGAGGGCGAGGACGATGAAGACGAGCACGAACCCGGTGGCGCCGTTGCGCAGCATCAGGGTCAGCCGGTCGGCGAGAATCTCCGCCTGGTCCTGCCAGATGGTCAGCGAGATGCCCTCGGGCACGCGGCTCCGCATGTCGTCGACGTAGCCGTGCACCGCCGCCGCGATGTCGAGGGCGCTCTGGTCGCCGGTGCGGAACACCGACACCATCACCGTCGTGTCGCGGTCGAAGCGGGCCTGCTGGTCCGTCTCGGCGAAGCCGTCGACGACGTTCGCCACGTCGCCGAGCCTGAGGCGGGTGCCGTCGGCGCGGGTCCACAGCACGAGGCTCTCGTACTCGTCGCCGCGGTAGGCCTGGCCGATGGTGCGCAGCAGGATCTCGCCCCCGTCGGTGCGGACGGAGCCGCCGGGGAGGTCGAGCGACGAGCGGCGCACCGCGTCGGCGACCTGGTCGAAGGTCATGCCGTGCCGCCGCAGCGCGTTCTCCGAGACCTCGATGGAGATCTCGTAGGGCGGGGCGCTGACGATGTCGACCTGGGTGATTTCGGGCAGCACCGTCAGCTCGTCGCGAACCTGCTCGGCGATGGCCTTGAGGGTGAAGACGTCGGTGGCGCCGGAGATGGCGATGTCGGTGACCTGGTTCCGCGCGATCAGCTCGCGGATGATGGGCTCCTCGGTCTCGATGGGGAAGGTGGTGATGGCGTCGACCTGGTTCTTGATCTCGTCGACGACGCGCCGGGCGTCGGCGCCGAGCTCGAGCTCGACCATGACCGAGGCGCTGCCCTCGGACGCCGTCGACTGGATCTCCTTGATGCCGTCGACGCCCTGGATGGCCTCCTCGATGCGGAGGATGACCCCCGACTCGACCTCCTCCGGGGCGGCGCCGAGATAGGGGACGTTGATGCTGACCCGGTCGAGCTCGATCTCGGGGAAGACCTCTTCCTTGACCGCCCGGGTGGCGATCAGGCCGCTCATGATGATGAAGATCATCATCAGGTTCGCGGCCACCGGATTGCGAGCGAACCAGGCGATGCCGCCCTTCATGACTGCTTCCCTTTCCGTGATCCCGTCCCGGAGCCGTGGATGCGAATGCGAACCGCCCGGCGCCCACGCATGAGGTGGCGGCCTCGACTCGGGCTCCGTTACCCCCGGCGCAACGCGCCCGCCGCCGGGAACCGGGGCGGAGCGCACCACCACCAATAGTAGTAGACGACGCGACCGTGCCGTTTATTCCATCGCCCGGCCGCCGCGCCTGTCTCGCGGCGACTCCGACCCCGGCGCTCCGCCCTCATGGACGATGCCGCCCCGCCGCTTGTTCCATCGTCCGCCCGCCGCGCCCGTCGCACGGGCGTCCCGCGGCCCTCGCGCGCCCCGCCGGTCCCGTTGCGAGGCCCGCCCGCCGCCGGCCGCTAGACGCGGTGGTAGTCCCCCTGCCAGTCGGTGACCAGCTTCTTGATGGGGGTAGCCGCGGTGATGTTCTCGTCGAGCACCTTGCGGGCGAGGTCGGGCAGCTCGGCGTCGCCGGCGAACCGGAGGCCCACCATCTGCTGCGGCGTGAACTCGTTGATCCGCCCTTGCAGGTCCTCGGGCAGCAGCTCCCGCATCCGCAGGCGCATCTCGACGCGGATCACACGGTCCTGCGCCTTCAGGGCGAAGCCCCTTGCGTACAGGAAGACGATGATCAGGGCGAGGGCCACCAGCACGTCCAGCAGGGCGGGGAACGACGGGGCGCGGAGGCTCCAGATCGCCCAGACGAGGTTCACGAGCAGGATCGGGCCGGCGACGTAGTGGTAGACGGGCACGAAACGGACGTGGTTGTCGAAGTTCTGCTTCTGATCGGCCATCGATGGTCTCCTGAGAGTCGCGAGCGGCAGTCCAACCCACTATGATAGTGCCTGCCGGCATGACCGGCGTACGGAGCCACACGGAGGAAGACGGATGAGCGATCTCGCGTCGAAGCAGTGCGTGCCCTGCCGGGGCGGAGTGCCGCCCCTCGCCGGCGAGGAGCTGGCCGGGTACCAGCGGCAACTGGGCGGCGGCTGGGAGGTGGTCGAGAGCCACCACCTCGAGAAGACCTACCGTTTCGAGAACTTCCGCCGGGCCCTCGACTTCACGGTGCGGGTCGGCGAGATGGCCGAGGAGCAGGGTCACCACCCCGACATCCTGCTCGCCTGGGGCCGGACCACCGTCACCATCTGGACCCACAAGATCGACGGCCTGACGGAGAGCGACTTCGTCTTCGCGGCGAAGGCGGATCAGCTCGAGTCGGTCTGAGCGCGGCCTTCGCCTGATCGTGCCTCCGTCCACGCGACGGGGTCGCCGACACGGATGCGGCTGTCGTCGAGCACCTCCGCGAACACGCCTCCCCGCCACTCGGGGCCGAGGGCGGCGCGCAGTCCCGGCTCGGCCTCGTCCATCCGCTCGCACGGGCGGGTCTCGCCCCGCACCCGCAGCCGGCAGTCCCCTACTTGCAGGATCCGGTCGCGGGTGTGCGCGAGGGCGATCCCGCTGACGAGCAGGTTGGCGCGCCGCTCCCCGGGGTCGACGGCCGTCCCGAGCGCCTCGACGACGCGGTCCCACTCGGCGGCTGCGATGATGGTGACCTGCCGCCAACCTCCCTGATTGGCGTTGCCCACGATGCCGGCGCCGCGCCGGAGTTCGGCGGCGTCGGCCGGGTCCATCGGACCGCGGTGGAACCGCTTGACCCAGATCCGTTCCAGACGTCCCATTCTCTGCTCCCTTCGACCGGTCGTCCGCCGCCCGCCGGTCGGCGCGCCGTTCTGCGGCGCAGACTCCTAGTGTAGGATCATGGGTTGATGACTACGGAGAGCAGCACCGCTGAAACCAGGGCGGCCCAGGCCAGGACCGCGCTCGACGCCTGGGTGCGCGAGATCGTCGAGTGGCACTTCAATCCCGACACCGGGTGCCCGTTCTGGCTCGACTGGGCGCGCGACGCGGGGTGGGACCCGCGCCGCGAGGTCCACGGGTTCGACGACCTCGCGAAGTTCCCCCACTTCGAGGACGAGAAGCTGCGGGGCGGGCCCGTCCGCCGCTGGGTGCCCAAGGCCTACGCCGACCGGCCGACGTTCGTGTTCGAAACCGGCGGCACCACCGGCATCCCCAAGAGCCGGGTCGCCCAGGAGGACTTCCGCATCGACTACGAGCTCTTCTCGGAGACCCTGCCCGACGAGCACTTCCCCAAGGGCAGCAACTGGCTCATGCTGGGGCCGAGCGGCCCCCGGCGCCTGCGGCTCGCGGTCGAGCACCTCGCGCAGTACCGGGGGGGCATCTGCTTCTGCGTCGACCTCGACCCCCGGTGGGTGATCAAGCTCATCAAGAAGGGCTGGATGGAGCACCTGAAGGCCTACCAGGACCACGTCATCGACCAGGCGGTGACGGTGCTGTCGGCCGGGCACGACATCCGGTGCCTGTTCTCCACCCCCAAGCTGCTCGAGGCCCTCGCCAACCGACTGGAGGCTGACGGGTCGTGCCTGAAGGACACGGGCATCACCGGCATCTTCGCCGGCGGCACCGAGTTCACCCCGCAGTGGAACCGGTTCGCCCACGAGGAGCTCCTCGACGGCATCTACATGACCCCGACCTACGGCAACACCCTGATGGGGCTCGCCGGCAGCCCCCCGAGCGGCCCCGAGAACGGCTACAAGATCACCTACTACGCGCCGCAGCCGCGGGCCGTCCTGCAGGTCGTGGACCCCGACGACGCCAATCGCGTGGTCGGGTACGGCGAGACCGGTCGGGTGATGCTGACCACGCTGACCAAGGAGTTCTTCGTGCCGCGCTTCCAGGAGCGCGACGAGGGCGAGCGCGAGCCGCCGTGCGAGCAGTATCCGTGGGACGGGGTGAGCGGCGTGCGCCCCTTCAGCCGGCTCGCGTCGGCCACGACGGTGGGAGTCTACTAGCCGTGATCCACTTTCCGATTCTGCGTTGGGGACAGGAGTACAAGAGCCTCGAGCTCGCCAAGGTCGAGCATTTCCTGACCGGCGAGGCGGTGGCCGAGGTCAGCCAGGCCAACCCCGGCATCGTCGCCCGGGACCTGCGCAAGGGGGCGAACCGCGCGCGCGAGGCGCTGCGGGAGATTCCGTGCGCGGAGCTGCTGGCGATGGTCAAGAAGGGCGGCGAGCTCTTCAAGTCGGCGGACCTGCCGCTGGGGGACGGGGTCCAGACCCCCGACGACTTCGTGCGCCAGCAGTCGGCCACGACCGGGCTGCCCGAACACCTGTGCCGCATGAACATGGGCAAGCTCGAGTACGTGCTGACCCACCTCGACGACGTCCTGCGCTCGCTGACCCGCCGCCTCGACTACGACATCCTCACCCGCGGCTACGGGGAGGAGGACGGGGTGATGCGCAGCTACCAGGCGACGACGCCGGTGCTCGGCATGGTGCTGCCGTCGAACTCGCCCGGCGTGCACAGCCTGTGGCTGCCGATCATCCCGCTGCAGATAGGGCTGGTGCTGAAGCCGGGGCCGCAGGAGCCGTGGACCCCGTGGCGGATGGCCCAGGCGTTCTTCCAGGCGGGGGTGCCGCGCGAGGCCATCGCCCTCTACCCGGGCCTCGGCGAGGTCGGCGCGGCGGTGCTGAACAACTCGCCGCGGAGCCTCATCTTCGGGGGCACCGCCACCGTCGAGCAGTACGCCGCCAACCCCGGCGTCCAGGTGCACGGACCCGGCTTCAGCAAGATCCTCATCGGCGACGACCAGGTCGACGACTGGGAGCGGCACCTCGACCTGATGGTCGAGAGCGTGGCCATCAACAGCGGGCGGGGCTGCATCAACTGCTCGGGCATCTGGGCGTCGCGGCACACCCGCGAGATCGCCGAGGCGGTGGCCGAGCGCATCGGTCCCATCGGCCCCCTGCCTCCCGACGATCCGAAGGCGGAGCTGGCCGCGTTCACGGTGCCGGGTCAGGCGCCAGCGATCTCCGCCGACATCGACAACGCCCTCAAGGAGGACGGGGTCGAGGAGGTGTCGGCGCGGCACCAGGATGGCGGGCGCCTCGTCTCGATGGAGCGGTGCGACTACCTGCGCCCCACCGTCGTGCACTGCGGCTCGCCCGACGCCGCGATGGCCAAGAAGGAGTACATGTATCCCTTCGTCACCGTCGTGGAGTGCCCGCAGGACAAGATGATCGGCGCGATAGGGACGACCCTGGTCGCGACCGGCCTGACCGAGGACCCGGCTTTCTCGCGGGCCCTGCTCGACGCCCGCAACATCGACCGGCTCAACCTCGGCCCCGTGCCCACGACGCGGCTGAACTGGCTGCAGCCGCACGAGGGCAACATCGTGGACTTCCTGTTCCGTCCGCGGGCGTTCCAGCAGGCGTCGTAGACGCAATCGGCGATGGTCCGGCTGAGGGATCTCGAGTGGCCGGTCAGTTGTGGAGACCGGGTGCGTTGATGTGGGACTTCAGTTGAGTGCTGATCTCGTCGACACGGCCGGTCAGCCGCGTGAGTTGGTGCGCGTTCCACAGGCCGACCACCGCACCGACCACGCCGCCGGCGGCGGCACACGTCAGCAGGACCATCTCCATAGTTGCGTCAAATTTAACACACCGCCAGGGTGGAGGTCCCAGTGCTCGAAGTCACCGGCCTCGCGAAGTCGTATCCGACGCCGCGGGGCGCCCTCGACATCCTCTCCGGGGTCGATTTCACGCTGAGACCCGGTGAGGCGGCCTCCATCGTGGGGCCGTCGGGCAGCGGGAAGAGCACCCTGCTCTACATCCTGGGCGCCCTCGAGCCGCCCACCGCGGGCACCGTCACCCTCGACGGCGTCGACCCGTTCACCCTCGCGGCGGCCGGGCTCGCGGCGTTCCGCAACCGCCGGGTCGGCTTCGTCTTCCAGGACCACCTGCTGCTGCCGCAGTGCACGGTGCTCGAGAACGTGCTGGTCCCGACACTGGTGGGGGAGGGCATGGACGGGGCGCCGGATCGCGCCCGCGAGCTGCTCGAGCGGGCCGGCCTCGTCGACCGGCTGGACCACCGCCCTGCGGAGCTGTCCGGGGGGGAGAGGCAGCGCGTCGCCCTCGCCCGTGCCCTGATTCGCCGCCCGCCGCTGCTCCTGTGCGACGAGCCCACCGGCAACCTCGACCGCGCCGCCGGCGAGGTGGTGGCCGACATGCTGTTCGACCTGCACGGGCGGCAGGAGACGGTGCTGGTGGTGGTGACCCACAACGTCGAACTGGCGGCGCGATGTCCCATCCGCTATCAGCTCGAGGGCCTGGGCCTGAAGCGCGTGGACGACGACGCGACGACGGGGAATGAAGGACCATGACCTCCATCACCCTTCTGCTGCGGAGCCTGACCCACTTCTGGCGGATCAACCTCGCGGTGGTTGCCGGCGTGGGGGTGGCGGTGTCGGTGCTCGCGGGGGCGTTCCTCGTGGGGACGTCGGTCCGGGCGAGCCTGCGCGATCTCGCCCTGCAGCGGCTCGGGGAGGTCGATCACGTGGTGACGGCGGGCGCGTTCTTCCGTGACGCGCTCGCTGGGGAAGTGCTGGCTTCCGATGCCCTGGCCGAGGACGGCGCCGATGCGGCTGCGCCCGCGGCAGTGCCGCCTTCGGCGGTGCCCATGATCGCGCTCGAGGGCTTCGTCACCCACCAGGAGAGCGGCAGCCGCGCCGGCGGCATCCAGGTCTACGGGGTGGACGACCGGTTCTGGGCTTTCCACAGGCCTGACGGCGGGCTTGGCAGCGGGCCTGACGCGGCGCTCGACGGCGAAGGCGACGACGCCGTCGGCGGACGCGGGCCCGGGCCGGGCGAGGTGCTGGTGAGCGGCGGCCTCGCCCGCGAGCTCGGGGCGTCGCCCGAGGACACCCTGCTCGTCCGGATGCAGAAACCGTCGGCCATCCCCGTGAGCTCCCTGCACGGACGGCGCGACGACCTGGGGAGCACGATGCGGCTGAGCATCCGCGAGGTGCTCGCCCCGGCCGACCTGGGAGAGTTCTCGTTCCGGCCCCAGCAGGGGTTCTCGCGCGCCGTCTTCGTCAATCTCGAACGCATGCAGCGCGACCTCGAGCTGGGCCGCGAGGCCAACACCCTGCTGCTCGCCGGGGTCGGGGCGGGGGCGCCGGCGGTGGCCGGCATCGAGGCGGCGCTGCGGGCCACCACGCAGCTCACGGACCTCGGCCTCCGGGTGCGGGCGCTCCCGGGACCGGGCGCCCTGGCGGTGGAGTCGACGGCGGGGCTGCTGGACGACGACGACGTCGTCGCCGCCGTGCGGGCCGCGGCCGCGGCCGGGGACATGGGCGAGCAGCCCATCCTGACCTATCTGGCCAACGAGATCCGGCGGGGCGATCGGGTCACGCCGTACTCGCTGGTGACCGCGCTGGATCTCGCGTCGCTGGGCGTCGCGCCGCCGGGAGCGGCGCCCGTCGCGGGGGCGCCACCCGGCCCCGACGCGGGCGGTGGCGCCAACCCGGCCCGCGGACCGGTCGGGCCGCCCGCCGCGGGGGCGCCGAACGCCCCCGCCGTCGAGGGTGAGGCCGCCGCCGAAGCGCCGCCGATCTGGCTGAACACGTGGACCGCGGACGACCTCGATGCGGCGCCCGGCGACACGGTGACGCTGCAGTACTACCTGTGGGAGGAGGCGGGCGCGCTGGTCACGGACGAGGCCGAGTTCCGGGTGGCCGGGGTGCTGCCCATGGAGGGGTTGGCCGCTGACCGGGACCTCGCCCCCGAGTACCCCGGCATCACCGAGGCCACTGACCTGTCCGACTGGGACCCGCCGTTCCCCATCGACCTCGGCCTCGTGCGCCCGCAGGATGAGGACTACTGGGACGAGTACCGGACCGCGTCGAAGGGCTTCATCGCCCTCGAGGACGGCCAGCGGCTGTGGGGGTCGCGGTGGGGACAGGTGACCTCGTTGCGGGTCGTCCCCCCGGACGGCGTCTCGGAGGCCGCGGCGGCGGAGTTCCGCGACGCGCTCCGGTCGCGGCTCGACCCCCTCGCGGCGGGGTTCGTGGTCTATCCGGCCCGCGACCTCGCCCTCGAGGCGTCGGCCGGGGTGACCGACTTCGGCGAGTACTTCACCTACTTCAGCTTCTTCCTGGTGGTTTCGGCCCTGCTGCTGGCGAGCCTCTTCTTCCGGCTCGGGGTCGAGCAGCGCCTGCGCGAGATCGGCGCCCTGCGCGCCCTCGGCTTCGACGAGCGGAGCGTGCGGCGGCTGTTCTGGGCCGAGGCGGGGGCCCTCTCCCTCGCCGGGGGCCTCGTGGGCGCGGCCGGCGCCGTGGGCTACGCGGAGCTGATCATGTGGGGCCTGCGGACGTGGTGGGTGGACGCGGTGGGCACCACCCTGCTCGTGCTGCACGTCTCGCCCCTCGCCCTCGCCGCGGGCATCGGCGGCGGCATGGCCGCGGCGGTCGTGTCCATCGCGTGGAGCCTGCGCATGGTCGCCCGGGCGACGCCGCGCGCCCTCATCCACGGCGTGCTGCCTGCGTCCGGAGCCGTCGCGTCGCACGGCAATGGCGACGAGGAGGCGCCGTCGCGCGTCGCCGCCGCCGCGCGCCACGCTCCCGCCGTCCTCGGGCTGCTCGGGGCCGCGGTGCTCGCCCTGACCCTGGCCGGCGCCGTCGGCGACACCGCCGGCTTCTTCGGGGCGGGCATGCTGCTGCTGGCGTCGCTGCTCACCCTGTCGTGGTCGTGGCTGGGGCGTCAGGCGCCGGCCGGCGTGGCGGCGCCGTCGACGTGGACGGTGTCGCGGGTCGGACTGCGCAACACCACGGCCCGGCCCGGCCGGTCGGTGCTGTGCATCACCCTCATCGCCTTCGCGTCGTTCATCATCGTGGCCGTCGACGCGTTCCATCTCGAGGGCGGGGGAGACGTAGGCGGCCCGTCCTCGGGCACCGGCGGCTACCCGCTGCTGGCCGAGTCGCTGCTGCCCATCGTGCGCGACCTGGGCTCCGAGGCGGAGCGGGAAGAGCTGGGCGTGTCGTCGTTCGACGACGAGGTCTTCGCGAACGTGTCCTACGCGCGGTTCCGCCTGCGGCCGGGCGAGGACGCGAGCTGCCTCAACCTCTACCAGGCGAAGGACCCGCGGCTGCTCGCGCCCGAGGCGGCGTTCCTGCCGGAGGGGCGCTTCCGGTTCGGGGCGACGCTGGCCGAGACCGACGAGGAGGCCGCCAACCCGTGGCTGCTGCTGAACCGCGTCTTCGACGACGGGGCGGTCCCCGCCATCGCCGACGCGACGTCGCTGGCCTACGCGCTGCACCTGTCGGTGGGCGACGACTTCGTGCTCAACCGGGAGAGCGACAACCCGGTCCGGCTGCGCATCGTCGCGGCCCTCTCGGACAGCATCTTCCAGCGCGAGCTGCTCGTGGGCGAGGCGGCGTTCCTGCGCTTGTTCCCCGAGCACGACGGGTACCGGTTCTTCCTCGTCGACGCGCCCGCCGACCGCACCGCGGAGGCGACCGCGGCCCTCGAGGACCGGCTCTCCGACTACGGGTTCGACGTGACCTCGACCGCCGAGCGCCTCGCCGCCTTCCACCGCGTCAACAACACGTATCTGGCCACGTTCCAGACCCTCGGGGCCCTCGGCCTGCTGCTGGGGACGCTGGGGCTGGGGGCGGTGCTGTTGCGCAACGTGCTGGAGCGGCGCCGCGAGCTGGCCCTGCTGCGCGCCGTCGGCTACGACACGCGGCACGTCTCGCTGATGGTGCTGGTCGAGAACGGCCTGCTCCTCTTCGGCGGCCTCGCCATCGGGACGGTGTGCGCGGTGGTGGCGATTGCCCCCGCGTGGATCGAGCGGGGCGGCCAGTTCCCGGTCGTGGGGCTGGGGGGGATGCTGCTCGCGGTGGCCGCGGCCGGCCTCGCCTCCTCGCTGGCCGCCACCGCCGCCGCGGTCCGGTCGCCGCTGCTGGCGTCGTTGCGCTCCGAGTAGGCCCAGCGGAGCCGCAGGCGACGTAGGGAGCGCCCGTGGGCTGTTTCGGGCGTCTGCGCCGTGGAGCGCGCACTTCCCCGAGGGTTGGCCGGGCGGCTGCGTGGCGTGCTGGCGACCTTGGCCGGCCGGGGATTCCCTCGGCGGTCGAACAGGGCTTACGCACGAGCGGTGCAGGAATTGGCGGAAACGGTCGAGACTTACTGGGGGGCTGGCCGCACGGCGGTGACCGCCGGAACGGTCGCGTTGCCCTTCCCGATGTGAGGAGCGTCAGGCTGGCAGCCACTGGTCCACGGTCATGACGCGGATCAGGTCAAGGCGGCGTCGCGGAGAGTCCGGCGCCGGGAGAGAGTTCATGAGTGCAGTTCGATACGTGCTGGCGTTGGGAGTGCTGGTCGGCGTGGCGGCGCCCTCCGAGGCCCAGACCCGACTGTTGCGGTTCCCCGACGTGCACGGCGACCGCGTCGTGTTCGTCTACGCGGGCGACCTGTGGACGGCGCCGTCCGCCGGCGGCACCGCCATCCGGGTGACCGCCCATCCGGGCCTGGAGATATTTCCGAAGTTCTCGCCCGACGGGCAATGGATCGCGTTCACCGGGCAGTACGACGGTGATGAGCAGGTCTACGTCGTTCCCGCCTCCGGCGGCGTACCCCGGCAGTTGACCTGGTATCCGGCGCGCGGGCCGCTGGCCCCGCGCTGGGGCTACGACAACCAGGTCTACGACTGGACCCCCGACGGCCGCTCGGTGCTGTTCCGATCGCTGCGCTACAGCACCGACCTGTCGGACAGCCGCCTCTTCCTGGCCTCGATCGACGGGGGGCTCCCGGTTCCGCTGCCGATGCCCGAGTCGGGGGCCGGCGACCTCTCCCCGGACGGCACGCGGGTGGTGTACTCCCCGCTCTTCCGCGACTTCCGGACCTGGAAGCGCTACGAGGGCGGCTGGGCGCAGGAGCTCTACGTGTTCGATCGCGAGACCCATGACGTCGAGCGGGTCACCGACCATCCGCGCGCCGACCGCGACCCGATGTGGATCGGCGACGCCATCTACTTCACGTCCGACCGCGACGGCACCCTGAACCTGTACAGGTTCGACCTCGGCACGAACGAGATCACGCAGCTCACCGACAGCACCCTGTGGGACGTACGGTGGCCCGGGGACGACGGCCGGAACCAGATCGTCTACGAGATGAACGGCGAGCTGCACCTGTTCAACATCGACAGCGGCGGGTCGCGGCCGATCCCCATCGTGGTGCCCGACGACGGGGTGGCGGCGCGGCCGGCGCGGGTGTCGGCGGCGGGGCAGATCGAGGACTTCGAGCTGAGCCCCAAGGGCGAACGCGCCCTGTTCGTGGCCCGCGGCGACGTGTTCACGGCGCCCATCGAGAACGGCCCGACGCGCAACCTCACGCGGAGCTCGGACGCCCACGACAAGTGGGCGCGCTGGTCGCCCGACGGCTCGCGCATCGCCTTCGTCTCGGACCGCGACGGCGAGGACGAGATCTACGTGGTGCCCCAGGACGGCAGCAGTCCCCCCGAGCAGTTGACGGACGGCGGTGAGGCGATGCGTTACGCCCCCGCGTGGTCGCCCGACGGGGACCGCCTCGCGTTCAGCGACAAGGACGGCCGGCTCTACGTCCTCGACGTCGAGTCGCGGGAGACGACGCTGGTCGCCGACGCGGCGAACGGGCAGCTCCAGGACCACGTGTGGTCGCCGCGGGGCGGCTACCTCGCGTTCTCGCTGACCGACGACACCGGCTTCAGCTCGATCCACGTCTGGGAGCGGGCCGGCGGGGAGTCGCGCCAGGTGACGAGCGACCTGTTCCACGAGTGGAACCCGGCCTGGGACCCCGGCGGCGAGTTCCTCTACTACCTATCGGACCGCTCGTTCACGCCCCAGCTCGGGTCGTTCGAGTGGAACTACCTCGTCGACCGCGAGACCGGCATCTACGCGCTCGCCCTGCGGAAGGACGTGCCCCATCCCCTGCCGCCGGAGAGCGACGAGGTGACGGTGGAGGAGGACGACGACGAGGGCGGGGACGGCGGGGACGACGCGTCGGAGGACGGCGGGGACGAAGGACCGATCTCCATCGACTTCGACGGCCTCGCACGGCGGGTGGTGCGGCTGCCCGTCGAGTTCGACAACTACGTGGGGCTGAGCGCCGGCAACGACCGGGTGTTCTTCTTCCGCACCGGCGCCCAGTTCTACGGGCGCGGCGGCGACGTGCCGACCGAGGTCCGCACGTTCTCGTTCGAGGACCGGGAGACCGAGACGCTGGCCGCGGCCGGGGGCTACGCGGTCTCCGGCGACCGCGAGAAGGTGCTCATCGCCACCGGGGGGCGGTTCGAGCTGCACAACGCGTCGGGCGCCGGCGACCCGCAGACCGTCTCGACGGGCGGGCTGATGGTGGACCGGGTGCCGGCCGAGGAGTGGGAGCAGATCTTCGACGAGGTGTGGCGGCGCTTCCGCGACTTCTTCTACGTCGACAACATGCACGGCTACGACTGGGAGGCCCTGCGCGAGCAGTACCGCCCCTGGCTCGAGCACGTCGCCCACCGGTCGGACCTGAACTACGTGATCGGCGAGATGGTGGCGGAGCTGAGCGTCAGCCACGCCTACATCGCGGGCGGCGACTGGGAGACCCCGGACCGGCCCCCCGTCGCCCTGCCGGGGGCGGTGTTCGAGCTCGACCGCGACGCCGGGCGCTACCGGCTGGCCGAGATCTTCGAGGGGCACAACGAGGAGCCGCGCTACCGGGCGCCGCTGACCGAGGTCGGGGTGGACGCCGGCGTCGGCGACTACGTGCTGGCCATCGACGGCGAGGAGCTCGCGGGCGGCGACAACCCCTACCGCCTGCTGCGGCACAAGGCGGACCGCCCGGTGCGGCTGACCCTGAGCGCGGCGCCGGCGTTCCCCGCCGCCGAGGGCGCCGCCCGCGAGGTCACCCTCCGGCCCATCACGAGCGAGACCAACCTGCGCTACCTGGCCGAGGTGACCGCGAACCGGACGAAGGTGGACGAGGCGACGGACGGGCGGGTCGGCTACCTGCACATCCCCGACATGGGCGTGGCCGGCATCCAGGAGTTCATCAAGTACTTCTACGGCCAGATCCGCAAGGACGGGCTCATCATCGACGTGCGCGGGAACGGGGGCGGCAACGTGTCGGCGATGCTCATCCAGCGGCTGAGCCGCGAGTTGCTCGGCACGGGCTTCTCCCGGACGGTGGAGAACACCGAGACCTATCCCACGACGGTGTTCACCGGCCACCTCGTGTGCATTCTCGACGAGGACTCGGCCTCGGACGGCGACATCTTCCCCGCCCGGTTCAAGGAGGCGGGCCTCGGGCCGCTCATCGGGAAGCGCTCGTGGGGCGGCGTCATCGGCATCACCAACCGCGGCCCCCTCATCGACGGCGGCAGCGTCAACGTGCCCGAGTTCGGGACCGCCGGCCGCGACGGGAGCTGGGTGATAGAGGGGTACGGCGTCGAGCCCGACATCGAGGTCGAGAACGACCCGAGGTCGGTCATCGCGGGCGGCGACCCCCAGCTCGAGCGGGCCATCGCGGAGATCACCCGGATGATCCGGGACGACCCGCGGCCCCTGCCCACGCGCCCCGCCCCGCCGGTGAAGACGCCGTGAGCGGGGCCGGCGCCCACCGGTCCCGTCCCGCCGGTGAAGACGGCCCGACGGGGGCTGCCCGGGCGTCCCGTCCCGCCGCCGAAGACGCCACGGCGCCGGCCGCGGGCTCGCCGTCGCCGCCGCTGTCCACGGCGGGGATCGCCGCGCCGCGGGCGAAGGTCTCTCCCACCCGCCACGAGACGCACGGGGTGGTGCGCGTCGACGACTACCACTGGCTGCGCGAGCGCGGCGACCCCGCCGTCACCGCCCATCTCGAGGCCGAGAACGCCTACACGCAGGCGGTGATGGCCCCGACCGAGGCGCTGCAGGAGACCCTGTTCGCCGAGATCAAGGGGCGCATCAGGCAGACCGACATGTCGGTGCCGTACCGGGAGGGGGACTACCTCTACTACACGCGCTACGAGGACGGGCGGGAGTACCCCATCCACTGCCGGCGGCCGGTCGATGCACCGGCTGCGGTCGATGTGCCGGCGGCGGTCGACGGGGAGCAGGTTCTGCTCGACGTCAACGTGCTCGCCGAGGGCCGCGACTTCTGCCAGGTGTCGGCGTTGGAGGTCAGCCCCGACGGGCGGCTGCTCGCCTATGCGATCGACGTCGAGGGGCGGCGCATCCACACCATCCGCGTGAAGGATCTGGCCGCCGACGCCACGCTCGACGACGAGTTGAAGCGCGTGACGAGCAACCTCGTCTGGGCCAACGACAACCGCACCCTCTTCTACACGCGCCAGCATGCCGAGACGCTACGCTGGCACCAGGTCTGGCGGCACGTGGTGGGGACCCCGCAGGCCGACGACGTCCTGGTCTACGAGGAGGCGGACGAGACGTTCAACTGCGAGGTGGGCAAGACCCGGTCGAAGCGCTACCTGCTGATCGCGTCGGCGCAGACGGTGTCGACGGAGTACCGGCTGCTCGACGCCGAACGGCCCGCCGGCGCGTTCGAGGTGTTCTGGCCCCGCGCGCGCGACCACGAGTACGACCTCGACCACTACCGCGACCGGTTCTACGTCCGCACCAACCACCGCGCCCGCAACTTCCGGTTGATGGAGACCGCCGCCGCCGGAACCCCGCCCGAGCGGTGGGTCGAGGCGGTGCCGCACCGCGACGACGTGCTCCTCGAGTCGTTCGCCCTGTTCCGCGGCCATCTCGTGCTGCAGGAGCGCCGCGCCGGCCTGACCCGCCTGCACGTGCGGCCGTGGTCGGGAGACGGCGCCCACGACATCGCCTTCGACGAGCCGGTCTACGACGTGCACGTGTCGGTGAACCGCGAGGCCGACACCCGCCTGCTGCGTTTCGGGTACGAGTCGCTGACCACGCCGCGATCGATCTACGACTACGACATGGAGGCCCGCTCCCGCACCCTGCTGAAGCGCCAGGAGGTGCTCGGCGGGTTCGACCCGGCGGAGTACGCGGCCGAGCGCGTGTTCGCGACCGCCCCGGACGGGCGGCAGGTGCCGATCTCCCTGGTTGCGCGGGCCGGCGCCCCGCGCGACGGGACGGGTCCGCTGCTGCTGTACGGCTACGGGGCCTACGGCATCTCCATGGACCCCACGTTCAACTCGGCGCGGCTGAGCCTGCTCGACCGCGGGTTCCGGTTCGCCATCGCCCACGTGCGCGGGGGGCAGGAGCTCGGCCGGCACTGGTACGACGACGGCCGGCTGGGCCGCAAGCAGAACACGTTCACCGACTTCGTCGCCTGCGCCGAACACGTCGTTCGCGCGGGGTACACGGGACCCGAGCGCCTCTACGCCATGGGCGGCAGCGCCGGCGGGCTGCTGGTGGGCGCGGTCCTCAACATGCGCCCCGACTTGTTCGCCGGCGCGGTCGCCCAGGTCCCGTTCGTCGACGTGCTGACGACCATGCTCGACGACTCCATTCCCCTGACCACCGGCGAGTACGACGAATGGGGCAACCCCCACGAACGGGCCGCGTTCGACGACATCCTCGCCTACTCGCCCTACGACAACGTCGCCGCCCGCGACTATCCCGCCCTGCTCGTGCTGGCCGGACTGCACGACTCCCAGGTGCAGTACTGGGAGCCCGCGAAGTGGGTCGCGAAGCTGCGTGCCATGAAGACCGACGCCCGGCCGCTGCTCCTCAAGACCAACCTGGACGCCGGCCACGGCGGCGTCTCCGGCCGGTACCGCCGCTACCGGGAGACGGCGCTGCAGTACGCGTTCCTGCTCCGCGAGGCGGGGGTGGCCTGAGCGTTACCCGCTCGCTTCGCAGGCTGGTGCGAGAGCAGGATGTCGTCGGTGCGGTCTACCGGTCTTCGCGACCGTGCCAGACGCGTATCACCACCACGGTGTCGTCGTGGATTTGATAGCGGAGGACGTAGGCGCCCGCGCCGAACGGGACCACGAGCTCCCGGCGGCCCGTGCCGTCGGCGAGGGGCCGGCCGATTTCGGGCGAGTCGAGGAGCCGGTCGGCGCCGGCGCGAATCGCGCGAGCGGCGCGCCCGGCGGCGGCCGGGTCCTTGTCGAGCAGGAAGTCGTAGAGGCGCTTGACGTCGTCCAGGGCCGGTTCCAGCCAGCGGACGGTCATGTGTCACGGGTCCGTCGGTCGGCTTCGGCGGCGAGCGCGTCGAGCCACGCCCTGACGGTCTCGTGCGGCACCGCGTGGCCGGTCTCGACGTAGCGCTCCCAGCGGGCCAGGTCCTCGGCCCTCTCCCGTTCGTAGCGCTCTTCGACTTCCAGGTACCGCGCTACGGCCTCCTTCACCATCCAGTGCGTAGAGCGCTGCTTCGCCTGGCCGAGGTTCCTGAGGCGGGCGCGGGTCTCGTCGTCCAGCTTGACGCCTACGGTCGTTGTTGCCACGGTTGCCTCGACGGGTTGTCAGAAGAACAACTTATCACAACTCGTCGGCGCGCCTTGCAGGCGGTCGTGTCCGCTTTCTCGGGCCCGCGAGCGATCGGCTCCGGCTGGCGACCCGGAATGAGTCATAATTCGGGGAATCGGAGGTCGACTCGACCGGGGTACCGGGTTCGGCTCAGGATGGTTGGCGGGAAAGGGGATCCGTGATGAAGCGATTGTCCAGATCGGCAGGGGTTGCGGCGCTGGTCGCGGGGTTGACGATGACGCCGGCGCTGGCGGCGGGGCAGAGCGCGGCGGAGGGGCCCCGCACGCCGTGGGGGGACCCGGACCTGCAGGGGGTCTGGGACTACTGGACGTTCACGCCGCTCGAGCGGCCGGAGGAGTTCGGCGAGCGCGGCGAGCTGACGGCCGAGGAGGCAGCGGTGGTCGCGCAACAGGGCAACGCCGAGGCCCTGGCGCGCGACAGCGACGGGCCGCCCCCGGGCGAGGTCGGCGGGTACAGCCAGGAGGTGTGGACCGACCGGGCGCGGGCGACGGCGCTGACCCAGTCCTCGCTGCTCGTGGATCCGCCCGACGGCCGGCTGCCGGCCCTGACGGCGCAGGCCGAGGCGGCGGCCGAGGCGCACCGCGCGGGCGGCGGCTACCCGGTGCGGGTGCGGGTCGGTGGCCTCAACGAGGACGGGCCCGAGGCGCGCGGCGTGGCCGAGCGCTGCCTGCTCGGCTTCAGCACCGGGCCGCCGATGCTGCCGGGCGGCTACAACAACAACGTGCAGATCTTCCAGTCGCCCGGCTACGTCGTGCTGCTGCACGAGATGGTGCACGACGTGCGCGTGGTGCCCCTCGACGGCCGCGACGCCCTGCCGTCCGGCGTCCGGCAGTGGCTCGGCAGTTCCCGCGGCCGGTGGGAGGGCGACACCCTGGTGGTCGAGACCACGAACTTCACCGACGGGACGGGCAGCTTCAACACCTCGTTCGTGTCGTGGGGATCGGCCGAGAACACGCGGCTCGTCGAACGGTTCACGAGGGTGGACGGCGAGACCATCCGGTACGAGTTCACGGTGGACGACCCCGACACGTGGACGGCGCCGTTCACCGGCCGGCTCCCGCTGAACCGGTCTGACGCGCCGCTCTACGAGTACGCCTGCCACGAGGGCAACCACGGCATGTTCAACCTGCTGAGCGGCGCGCGCGCGGAGGAGCGGGCCGCGGCCACCGAGCAGCAGTAGTCGGCCGGGATCCGGCGCCCGAATCGGTCCGCCGCATCCGACGAAACGCCGTGGCGCCGCCCGTCGTCTTCACGGCGACGGGCGGCGCATCGCTGCCCATCCCCATGGGCTTCCAGGAGATGACTGACGTGACACAGCAGCAGTGGGCGGCGGATGCCGCCCGTCGGGTCCGGACATGGGGCGCCGAGGTTCGTCTCGGCGTGGTGACCGTCGCGCTGTTCGCGGGCCTGACGGTCCCCATCGGCGCCCTCGCGGGCGAGAACTGGCCGCACTGGCGCGGGCCGTCCGCCGACGGGGTCAGCACCGAGACCAACCTGCCGGTGGCGTGGGGCCCGGACACGAACATTGCGTGGAAGGTGGAGATGCCCGCGTGGACGGGGTCGACGCCAATCATCTGGGGCGAGCGCATCTTCCTGAACGTCGCCGACGGCGAGAACATCAGCCTGTGGTGCCTCGATCGGAACGGCGGCGAGACGCTCTGGGTGCGTCACCTGAGCGACGGCGACCGGCGGCTGCGCAAGCAGAACATGTCGTCCCCGTCGCCGGTGACCAACGGCGAGCACGTCTACGTGATGACGGGGACGGGCCGGCTGACCGCGTTCGACTTCGACGGCAACCAGCTCTGGCAGCGGGACATCCAGGCGTCCTACGGCCGGTTCGGCCTGAACTGGGGATACGCGTCGTCGCCGCTTCTCGTGGACGACGCGCTGTTCGTCCAGGTCATCCACGGCATGCGGACCGACGATCCGTCCTACGTCCTGCGCATCGACCGGCACACGGGCGAGACGCTGTGGCGGGTCGAGCGGCCCACCGATGCCCGTCGCGAGTCGCCCGACTCGTACACCACGCCCGCCCTGCTCGAATACGACGGGACGCGCGAGATTGTGATCACCGGCGGCGACGTCGTGACCGGGCACGATCTCGCCACGGGGCGCGAGCTGTGGCGCGCCGACGGCCTGAATCCGCGCAACAACGGCGCCTACCGCATCATCGCGTCGCCGGTGGTCCACGGCGAGATGATCTACGCGCCGACTCGCGTCCGCCCCCTCCTCGCCCTCCGGGCCGGCGGCCGGGGCGACGTCACCACGTCGCACCTCGTGTGGAAGACCGACAACGGCCCCGACGTGCCGACGCCCGTGACGGACGGCCGGTACTTCCACATCGTCAACGACCAGGGCATCGTGTGGGTGCTCGATGCGCAGACCGGGGAGCAGATCTACGGCCGCCAGCGGCTTCGCCCCGGTACCTACAGCGCCTCGCCGGTCCTCGCCGACGGCAAGGTCTACATCACCAGCGAAGGGGGACTGACCAGCGTCTTCCGGGCGGGGCCGGAGTTCGAGCTGCTCGCCGAGAACGACCTGGACGACTACGTGCTCAGCTCGATCGCGGTGTCGGACGGGCAGATCTTCCTGCGCACCACCGGCCACCTCTACGCGATAGGCGAACGCCGCGGGAGCGGGGACTGAGGCCGGGCGGGCCCCTCAGGTGCTCTCCCGCCGAAACCGTCCGTGCCGGAGGAAGTGCGCCACCTCCTCGGCGACGTCGCGACGGTTCATGATGAACGTGTGGGTGGCGGGCAGGACGAGGAACGACGACGAGCCCTCGACGTCGGCGCGGTCGACGCCGACGGTGCCGTCGTCGGGGCCGGGGATGAGCCAGGAACCGACGGGGTTCATGCTGCGGCTGCCGGTGATGATGCCGAGGCTGAACCGGACCGGCGGGAGCTGGCTCGCGATGCCGTCCGGGGTGGTCCCGAGCCGTTCACCCGCCGGGCCGAGGAACGACCGGAGCAGGTCGGAGTCGGCGAACGCGTCGACGATCTCGCTGCCCCGATTGGGCGGGCTCAGCATCACGACGCGTCCCTCGTGCGGCCCTGGCCGTTCGGAGAGGTAGCTGCGCACGAGGACGCCGCCCATCGAATGGGTGACGAAGTGCACGGCCCCGGGATTGTCCCCGCAGCATTCGGCGACGGCTTCCTCCAGGCGATCGACGAGCGTCTCGATCGGCTCGGTGCGCGACGGGTAGCCGAACCGGACGACCCTGAACCCGGCCTGTTCCAGGCGGCTGGCGAGGATCGCCATCGACACCGGGGTCCGCCCCAGGCCGTGAGCCAGGATGACCGTCGACGCGCCTTCCGGCGCCGGCGATCCGCCCAGGATGCCCGAAGCGAGACCGGCCCCGGCGAGGGCCGCGGCGCCGAGCAGGCCGGCGGCGAGCAGAAGCGTGAGCCGGTGCTTCTTGACCCGTCCGTATCGGCCGACTCGTGGGTGCTGAGTGGTCACGGTCTCCTGAAATACATACGTTCGGGAGCTACCGGGAGTTTCGCGGCCGGGCCGGCCCCGGTTCGCCGGAGGCGAGGGCTTCGTGCTCAGCGGCCACGCGTGGCCGTTCCCGACACTGGCGAGCCCTCGCCCGCCAATCGTCGCCTGCGGCTCCGCTTGGCGCCCAACCAACCCTCCAGGAGTCTGCGCCGTTCCACGGCGCAAACTCCTACCGTGCCGGCGACGGCCCCAGCTTCCGGACCCAGCCGTCGCTCTTCGTCAGCAGATAGAGCTCCCCCGCGGAGTCGATGCCGAGTCGGGCGTCCGCCCGGTCGCCGGGGGCGTATGTGTTGGGGATGCCGGCCGCCTCGACGAGGTCGCGCTCCTCGCCGTCGATCACCAGCCGGAGTTCCCGGATCTCGGCGAGCTCGCCCGGCACGAGCCCGTCGGCGTCGATGTAGAACACCCGGCCCCGCGGGAAGTCGGTGAACACGTACTGGCCCTGCAGCTCGGGAATGGCCTCGCCGCGATAGACGAACCCGCCGCTGACCGCGTAGCCCTCGTCGTGGTCGTACTGGGCCACCGGGTACACGAAGGGACGGTCGTCCTCGGCCGGGGGCGGGTACGCCGGTCCCGGCCGACGGGGGGTGAGGGTGTAGCCGGTGCCGAACGTGCCCTCCCGGAGGCGCCAGCCGTAGTTGGCCCCGGGCACCCCCAGGTTGACCTCTTCCACGACGTTCTGGCCGATGTCGCCCATGAACATCCGGCCGTCCGTGTCCCACGAGAACTGCTGCGCGTGCCGCAGGCCGTAGGCCCAGATCTCGGGGGCGACGCCCGCCTCGCCCACGAAGGGATTGTCGGCGGGAACGCCGTATCCCCGGCTGCCGTCGCCGCCGAGGGGGTCGATGCGGATGATCGCGCCGTGGGGCGCGGCGAGCGACTGGCCGAAGTCGCGGGGATCGTGGGCCGCCCCTGCGTCGCCGAGGCTCGCGTAGAGCAGCCCGTACTCCGGCGATCCGGGGGCCGCGTTCGGATTGAACGCGATGGTGCCGACGTTGTGGTTGGGCGCGAACTGGCCGATGCGGAAGACCTCGCGCGAGGTGCCGCTGAACGCGTTCGCCGCCGGATCGTCGACCGTCCACTCCCGGATCACGCTCTCGTGGCTCCCGGCGTCGTCGTCCAGGTAGTCGGCGGTGCCGCTGTCCGACCGGGCGCTGTACGCCGTGTAGAACTTGCGGAACCCGGGCGTGCCGGCGTCGGCGAACTGCGGGTGGAACGCCACCCCCACGAGGCCGGTCTCGTTCGGGAACATCGAGTCGTCGAAGCCGACGTCGAGGGTGCGGATGTCCATGTAGGTGACCGGCTCCGCCCCGCCCTCGTCGGTGATGTACAGCAGCCCGCGCAGGTCGTTGAGCACGAGGCGCCCCGAGCCGTCCCCGATCGGCGTCAGGTACTGGATGCGCGCGTAGGCCTCGTTCGTCATGGCGTCCACGGCGGAATCCGAGGTCCGCGGCGCACGGACGAACTCGGTCGCCTCCACGACGATGTCCCCCTTCAGGATCGGGTCGGGAATGGGGTCGGCCAGGGGTTCCACCTGCGCCGCGGCCGGGAGGGCGGCGGTGACGGTCAGGGCGGTTGCTGCGAGCGATCGTACGAGGTTCATTGACGGGCTCCGTGGGTTGTAGGTTTGCGACGTCTCGGATGGCGGCACGAGGCGCGGCGGCCGCGCCGATCATATCGCCAGCCGCGGCAGCAGGGAACCCGCGCGCCGGCGGCGCCTCGGTGTCGCGGGTCGATCGCGTTGCCGGCCCGGTTCGCACTCGGAACAGCTTTGCGATCCGAATGTGCACCCCTCGCGGTCGCTCTCGCAACTGTCGGCGCCGGGTCTTGGCTCAGCCGAGAGGACGCAGGCCTCAGCGGGCGGGCAGAAACGCCGCGATGCGGTCGCGCAGGTGCCTGGTCTCCGGACACGATTGAAACAGCCGCGGCAGGTTCCGGAGCGACCTCTCGATCATCAGATCTCTGCCTTCGCTCGGTCGATGCGGGTCTCCATGTTTCGCGAGAAGCGGTTGGAAGACGTCTTCCTTCATCCGAGGGTGGTTGCGAGCTTCCTCCCAGCTTCCGGGCAGGTCGTCGCGGAGCGCGACGCAGGCGTAGATCTCGACTTCCGGCTGTGCCGGACAGCAGAGCAGCGTTATTCCTTTCGATTGAAGCTCGGCTTCCAGGTTCTCCGCGGCGTCCTGGCTCGCACGATCGGCATCGGGGAAGAACAGCCAGAGGTCGAAGAACCGGTAGCGATCGGGCAGCTCGTTCCGAACCGCACTGACGGCCTGATCGTAGCCGCCGAGCCGGGGATTGGTCAGCAGGGTCACCTTGGCGTTGGGCTTCCCCGCATCCCTCAGCAACGCCTTCGTCAAGGGCGTCAGGATGTACCCGTTCCATGTCGGATCTTCCGGGATGACGAGCACCCTGAAGCTCACAGCGCCGCTTCCAGCCAGCCCTCCGAGATCAACTCGGACACGCGGCTTTTCCTCAAGACGTCCAGGAAGTGCGGCACGTCCGCCAGGGCGCAGATCCGCGACTCGCCGGTCTCCTCGTCCCGCTTGCAGAGAAACACGGTCCTGTAGTCTTCCTTTCGGAGCCAGTCCAGGACCGCGGCAGAATGCGTGGTCGCTACGATCTGCGTCTTCGCCGCCACGGACTGGCTGCGAAGCAACTCGAGGAGGAGCCGCGCCCGGCTGGCGTGAATGCCGTTCTCGATCTCCTCCATCATCATGAGATCCGGAATGTCGGGCTGGAAGAACGCGGCGGTGAGTGCCGCAAAGCGCAGGGTGCCGTCGCTGAGGACCATCGCGGGGAACCTTCTGCCGTTCTCCTTCAGCATGAACAGCGGTTCGTCGATGGCGCCGCGCAGCACGCCGACGTCGTCGATCTCCTCCGGGCGGAGCTGTCGGAGCCAGGACAGATAGGCGTCCTTCGTCTTGGCGTCCTGACAAATCGTCTGCACCAGGGCGGCGAAATCGTCCCCCCGGTCGCCCATGCGGCGCACTTCCGCAACTTGCGAATAGCTCCGCAGCAAGGGCAATTCGGGCTCCACCCGCTGGATGTTGGCCAGCAGGCCGGCCACGCCGCGGGCATGGTCCGCGCGGTCTCGGAGGTCGTGCGCCGAGGACTCCAGAGTCGCAGGGTCTCCTGCGCTTCCGGCCCCGCCGAAGCCCCTTTTCCTCGGACCCCGCGCAAGTTGTCCGAGCGCCGGGCGCGTTCGCTGCAACGCGAAGGCCCAGCCCTGTGCCCCCTCCACGGGGCACCATACCGGCTGGTTCGGGTCGGTCTGCGAGAAGTCCTCGACACCATCGGTATCGTAGATGACCGCATCGACCTTGAAGCGCTCGCGGGTCACGCGACCCGACAAGGGCGAGAATGCGATCAGGAGCTCCCAACTCAACGCGGGCTTCCCCTCGGAATCCCGTTTTTCCAGCCCGATCCAGGTGCGCTCGGGGCCGCCCGCAAACCGGCCCCGCACTTCGAACGTCACGTCACCGCTTCCGCCGTTCTCGCCGCTGGCGAAGCAGGCGTTGCCGCTGCCCCCGCGAGTGCCTTCCCACACCATGCTCGTCGCGCTCTTGGGCTTGCCGTCGAGAATCTCGCTGATCGAGAAGCCGTTGCCGATGCCCTGCAGCACCCGTAGCGCGTCGAGCAGGTTGGACTTGCCGCTGCCGTTCGCGCCGACGAACAGGTTCATCGGACCCAGCGACAGATCGACGCGCCGGAGGCTCTTGAAGTTCTCGATGATGATGCGGTCGATCACGCCCCTCGCCCCCCTTCGCGCATCGCGCGCGCGCCGTTGTCGCGGACGACGTGGTGCGCCCGGCGTCCCGTGGGCGGGAGGTCCTTCCGGTTGGCGGGGCAGGTGGTCGACGTGACGGCGGAGCCGGCGTCCCCTGTGGGTCCGGCGGAGGTCTTCTTCCCGGGAGGCATCCCCCTAATTGTAGCCGCCGATTCGGCAGCGAAGGTCGCAGGGGTCCGGGCCGTTCGAACGGCGGGACTGTCGCCATCCACCGGACCCGGTTTCGCAGCCTGAGCGGGAGGGCACGCAGGGGGCGCGGCAAATCGACTGCAGCTCCGGTGACCGCCCCGCGGATCCAGGGGCGTCTGCGCTGTTCTGCGCACAAGCGCCTACTCCGTCCGGAGCGCCACGAGCGGGTCCACCCGGCTCGCGCGCCGGGCCGGGGACCACGCGGCGGCCGCGGCTACCGCGAGGAGCAGCAGGGACACCGCGGCCAGCGTCGCGGCGTCGAACGGGGCGACGTCGAAGAGCAGGCTGGTGAGGGTCTGCGAGAACAGGAGCGACGCCAGCAGCCCGACGGCGACGCCGGCGCCGGCGAGGCCGACGGCGCCGCGGACGACCATCCACACGACGTTGCGCGGCTCGGCCCCCATGGCGAGGCGCAGGCCGATCTCGCGGGTGCGCTGGGACGTGGCCACCGCGATGACGCCGTAGATGCCGAGGCCGGCGAGGGCGAGGGCCGCCGCTGCGAACAGGGTGAGGAGCAGGGTCGTGAAGCGCCGCGCCGCGAGGGTGTCCGACAGGAGCTGCTCGACCGTCGCGACGCTGTAGAAGGGGAGGTACGGGGCGGCGTCCCAGACGACGCTCTGGATGGCGGGGATGCTCGCCGCCGGGTCCCCGCTGGTCCGGACGACGTAGGTCATCGCGCCGTTCGGGGCCTGCGCGTGGGGGACGAACACCTCGGGGCGCGGCGGGCTGTCGAAGCCCCGCGGCCGCACCGTGCCGACGACGCCGACGACCTCCGCCTCGAAGGTCTCCAGGATGAACGCCTGCCCCGAGACCTGCACGCTCACTCGCCGCGTCAGCGGATCTCCGTCAGGCCAGTGCTGCCGCGCCAGCGTCTCGTTGACGACCACGACGGCCGGCCCCTCGGCGTCGTCGCGCTCGTCGAGCCACCGCCCGGCCCGGAGCGGGATGCGCATCGTGTCGAAGTAGCCCGGGGTGACCATGGAGACCGCCGTCGACGGCTCCTCGCCGGGCGGAGTCGGCGGCCGGTCGTGCAGGGTCAGGGGGCTCTGCGCGCTCAGGTCGGCGAGGCCGAGGGGAAATGCCGAGACGGCGCCGGCGGCGGCGACGCCGGGAAGGGCGCGGATGCGCGCGAGGGTCTCGCGAAAGAAGTTCGGGGTGGCCTCGGTGCCGCCGCCTTCCCCGTAGTGGAACACCTGCAGCGCCGCCGTGTTCCGCGGGGCGAAGCCGAGGTCGACGTTCACCAGCCGCACGAAGCTCTGCACGAGGAGGCCCGCGCCGACCAGGAGCACGAGGGCGAGGGCGACCTCGGCCGCCACCAGCGTGCGCCGCAGTCGCTGCTGGGCCGGCGTGTCGCCGGCGCGGCGCCCCCGGGTGAGGGGGCCGTTGACGTCCTGCCGGAGTATCCGGACGGCGGGCGCGCAGCCGAACGCCAGGGCGGTGAGGACGACGAGGCCGGCGGTGAACCCGAGGAGCCGTTGGTTCACGGCTATCTGCGCGAGACGCGGCACGTCGGCCGGCATCAGCGCCACGAGCAGGTCGAGGGCGTAGAAGGTCGCCACGAGGCCGCCGAGGCCGCCGAGGGCCGCGATGACCACGCTCTCGGTCAGGAGCTGGCGCAGCAGGCGTCCGGGACCGCCGCCCACCGCCGACCGGACCGCGAACTCCTGCTCGCGCCGCGCGTAGCGGGCCAGCATGAGGTTGGCGACGTTGACGCAGGCGATGAGGAGGACGAAGACCACGGCGCCCCACAGCAACAGCAGCACCGGGCGCACCGCCGCGACCTGACGCGTCTGCAGGGGGATGACGCGCGCGCCGACGCCGGCGTTGGTGCGCGGATGATCGGCGGCGAGCCGGGCCGCGACGGCGTCCATCTCGGCCTGGGCCTCGGCCGGGGTGACGTCGGCGCGGGTCCGCGCGATCACCTGCCACCACCCGCCGGTCCGGATGTAGGTCTCGTACTCGGCGATGGTCTTGGGGAGGAAGATGTCCCGGTCGCTTCGACCGCCCTCCAGGCGGAGCTCGAAGCTCGGGGCGAGGACCCCCACCACCGTGTGCGGCGCGTCGTCCAGCAACAGCGTCCGGCCGACGATGGCGGGGTCGCCGTCGAAGCGGCGCCGCCAGAGTCCGTCCGTCATGACGACCACGCCGCTGCCCGGCCGATGATCGTCGGGCAGGAATGTGCGCCCGTGGGCGGCGCCGGCGCCGAGCGCCTCGAAGAACCCCTCCGTGACCTGCCACCCGTAGAGCACCTCGGGCTCGGCGGCGCCGGTGAGGTCGACCGACCACGGGTCGAGGGCCGCGACGTGCTCGAAGCTCGTCGCCTGCTCGCGCCAGTCGAGGAAGTTCGCGGAGGCGACCTCAGCGGGCTGGTTGCCGTTCTCGGGGTCGGTCTCCCACAGCGTGACGAGGCGCTCCGGCTCGGGAAAGGGCGGCGGCTGCAGCAGCACCGCGTCGACCACCGAGAAGGTGGCGGTGGTCGCGCTGATCGCGAGCGTCAGGGTCAGGACGGTGGTCGCGGTGAACCCCGGGTTTCGCCGCAGGACGCGCAGGACGTAGCGGATGTCCTGCAGCATGTGCTCGATCGCCGCGCCGAACCGCGCCTCGCGGACGTGGTTCCGCGCCGACTCGATGCCCCCGAGAGTCGCCAGCGCTTGCCGGCGGGCCTCGACCAGGGGGATCCCCTGCGCGCGCCGCGACTCGGTCTCGAGGGCGACGTGGTGCCGCAGCTCGTCGTCCAGCTCGCGATCGGCGCGGTCACGGTCGCGGAGCATCCGCAAACGGACCCGCCACGCGTAGAGCCATCGCTCGAAAGGCATGACCCGCCTCCGTCAGTCGGTTGTCCTCGACCCCCCTGGAACACGAGGTTGCCGGCCGTCCCGTGCAACAGGTTCGACGGTCCCGTCATCCCGATGGTTGCCCCGTCCGTGTTCCAAGGCATCTCTCGGTTACCGTGTATTGTGGCACTAGTCCTCTCGGTAAGCAAGGGTAGGGCGGCTTGCGGTGATTCGGGTCGGGTTGTTCCGACGTGTGTGCGGTTCCGAGGATGCGCCGGAACGGCATCGCCGGAGTGCTGCCGGACGCCGACGGCGCCGTCAAGGAGGTCCGGGACTCTCGGCGAGATGCGTGGTCATGCCGTCGACGAGCGATACGCCACGACCATGGCCGTCACGTCGTCGTGCTGCGGGGCAGAGGCCGTGAACCGCTTCACGCTGGCGACGATGTGCCGCAGGCGGGAATCGGCCTCGGCCTCCGCGACCCCGGCGAGACAGCCGACGAGCCGGTCGTCGCCGAACTCCTCTTCCTCGTCGTTCATCGCCTCCGAGATCCCGTCGCTGAACAGCACCAGGTAGTCGTCCGGCAGGAGCGTCACGGAACCTTCCGCGTACGGCGCGTCCTCGAAGAAGCCGAGCACCATGCCGCCGGTCTCGAGCCGGCGGACGCCGGAGCTGCCCGCGAGGATGGGAGGGTTGTGACCGGCGTTGCAGTACGTGATTCGGCCATCGGGGAAGAGCACGCCGTAGAAGAGCGTGACGAAGCGCCCCTGTATCCCCCGGCGGACGATGGCGGCGTTGACCGCGGCCATCGTGGCCGCCGGCCCGTCGCTCGCGTGCGCGTGCGCGGCCAGCGATCCCTGCATCAGCGCCGCGAGCAGGGCGGCGGGCGGTCCCTTGCCGGCGACGTCGCCCAGTGCGAAGCCGAGCGCGCCGCCGGGCAGATCCATGTAGTCGAAGAAGTCGCCGCCGATGGACCGGCACGGCAGCGTCGTCGCCGCGGCGTCGAAGAACGGGCCGGCCCGGTGGGTGGTCGGCAGCAGCGCCCGTTGAATCGCCGCCGCCGTCTCCATCTCGTGCTGCAGCTTCGCGATGCGGCCGACGGCGTCCGAAAGCAGCTTCCAGCCCGTGTCGTCGCCGAGCCGGGTGCGGCCGGCCGCGGTCAACCGGTAGAACTTCGCGAGTCGACCGCCCGTCGTCTTCCGGGTCGCCGCGAGCAGTCCCGTGCTCTCCAGCCGGTGAAGCGTCGGATAGAGGGTCGTCGGGGAAACCTGGAACACCTCGCCCGAAAGCTGACGGAGCCGCTGCATGACGCCGAAGCCGTGCGCCGGCCCCGCGGCGACCGCGTGCAGGACCAGCATGTCGAGAGAGACCTGCGTCAGGGGGGTCCCGCCGGACCGCATCGGATGTGGTGGCTGCATTGGCTGCACCGTCGAGCGGCACCGCAGGCCGCCGAGTGCGTTCTATTGTTGAATATCTGACGACAATAGTGAGATTTACGACAACGAACGGCTGCCCGACCCGGAATCTTCAGCGACCGCGCAGGGTCCGCTTTCCGCCAGAATGAACCTGCCGGCGGGTCACGTATACTTGTCTCGGCTGGCGAGCACTGCTCCGCGGCCACCAGCGGGACGACGACGAGCATGACCACTCCGGCCCCGACCGAGGCGCTCAACGACGCCCACTGCCACTTCTTCTCGGCGGGTTTCTTCGAGACGCTGGCCCGAGACCCGGCCGCGCCTCCCGCGGCCGACCCCGCCGTCGACTTGCCGGGGCGGCTGGGATGGGACGCGCCGGGAAGCCCCGCCGCCCTCGCGGATCGCTGGGTGGAGGAGTTCGACCGGCACGGCGTGGCGCGCGCGGCGCTGATGGCGAGCGTTCCGGGCGACGAGGCGTCCGTCGCCGCGGCGGTGGCGCGGCACCCTGCGCGGCTCGCGGGCAGCTTCATGTTCAACCCGACGGCGCCGGACGTGGCCGGCCGCCTCGGCCGGGCGTTCGGCGAGCACGGGCTCCGCTGCGCCAGCCTCTTCCCCGCCATGCACCACTTCGCCCTCGACGACGCGCGGGTCTTCGCGGTCTTCGAGGCGGCGGCCGAGCACGGCCGGGCGGTGTTCGTGCACTGCGGCGTGCTGTCGGTGGGCGTCCGCCGCAAGCTCGGCCTGCCGTGCCGGTTCGACGTGCGGCGGGGCGACCCGCTCGCTATCGTCCCGGCCGCGACCGCGTTTCCTTCCGTCCCGGTGATCGTCCCGCATTTCGGCGCCGGTTTCTTCCGCGAGACGCTGATGGCCGCCGACCTGTGCCCGAACATTCACGTCGACACGTCGAGCTCGAACGGCTGGGTGAAGTACCAGGCGCCGCCGCTCACGCTGGAAGGCGTGTTCCGGCAGGCCCTCGCCGTCCTCGGCCCCGAGCGGATCCTGTTCGGCTCGGACTCGTCGTTCTTCCCGCGGGGATGGCAGCGGACGGTCTGCGAGGCGCAGCGCGATGCGGTCGACGCCATCGGACCGGACGCATCGGCTCGGGCCGCCATCTTCGCCGCGAACTTCGACCGGGTGTTCGGCGCCGCGCCGGACGCGGGGTCCGACGATCCATCCTGACCGCCGTCTTTCGCGCGACGTCGGTCGAGGCACCCGCCGGCGGAGCCTGACCGTCCGCCGGTGAGTCGGCGCGGGCGCTGCCGTTCGGGGCGGGTGGCCACGGCGCCGGCGCCCGTCGATCCACCCTGAGCGCCGCCTCTCCCGGATCGCCAGTTCGCCCGGCTACCGTTCGCGGTGGCGCGCGTCGGGTCCGCGAGCGTCAGCGGGGCCGCTGCAGCACGAGGTAGCAGCTCGTCGCCAGGCCCGCCGACCCGAAGATCATGCACATCACGAGCACCTGGTAGCGCACCGCCACGAGGGGGGCGACGCCGGACAGGATCTGGCCGGTCATCATCCCCGGCAGCGACACCAGCCCCACCGCGAGCAGCGAGTTGGTCATCGGGATCAGCGCCGTGCTCATGGCCGCGTGCCGCGCCTCGGGGTAGGTCGCGCCGCGCCGGCGCTCGGTTCGGAACCGCTCGGCGGCGAGGCTGACGGTGTTCATCGAGTTGGCGATGATCATGCCGGCGAGGGGAATCACGACGCTGGCGTCGTGCCAGGGGTCAGCGCCGAGCACGCCCTGGGTCACCAGGGCCAGCACCGTGAGGGCCCCGACGCCGATGGCCGCGAGCACCGCCGGGTAGCGGCCCGCCCGTTCGTCTCCCAGGGGGCGCAGCGCGATCCAGCCGGCGACGGCGAGCATGACCGCGACCACCGCCAGGGTCACCATCGCCCGCTCCGACCCGAAGATGAACGTCAGCACGTAGCCCACCAGCAGGAGCTGGGTGACCATGCGCAGCACCGCAACCACCGCGGTGCGGGTGCCCAGCGACCAGCGGTGGATGATGACGAGGACGGCGAGGACGGGCAGGAACGCGAGGGCGAGCCGCGTCAGGGGGATGAGCTGGACGGAGTCGTTCATCGTCAACCTGCGTGGGCTGGGGGCGTAGAGCGTTCGGCGGGCGCTGCCTGCATCGTTCGACTCGTGTGGGCAGTGGCCGGGGATCGAACGGGGGGAGCTGACGCGGTCGGGCGGCCGGCGGGGCCCGAGCCTCGTGGCCGGTCCCCAGGTCCGCGCGGGCAGGTCGCGTCCCTCGGGTGGTCGCTTCGGGTCAGGATCCGGAGGGCGGGTCCGGCGGAGCGTCGATGGCGAGCTCGCCACGCTCGGCCCGCGCCAGGAGGTCGCGCGCCTCCTCGGCCCGGTCCGCGGGCACCAGCACCTCGGCCGCGCCGATGCCGTCGATGGAGATGGCGTGGGTCACCCGCAGGGCCTCGCCGCGAAGCTGGCAGGGAATGCCGTGGGCCTCGAGGAACGCCTTGATCTGGGCCTCGACGAACTGGCCCTGCACGATGGAGATGACGACGTATCCGTCCCCTTCGCTCACGATGCTCCTCACGGTTCTACGCCGGCGCCCCCGGGGGGAACCCGGCTGCCGCCGCGCAGCCTGGCTCCTCCGGGATCCTGCGCCGGCGCTCCCGGGAACCCGGCTGCCGCCGCGCAGCCTCTCGCGCGGTCCCGGAGGGTTCGGGCAGATGGGACCGGCGGCGACGATCCGTCGCCCCGCCGGTCCGGAACGCGTTGCGCCCTGCCTAGTTCAGCGGCGAGTAGTCGGTCGCGTCCATGAACACGGCTTCCACCCCGCTCACGATGCGGCCGTCGACCTGCGACGCTCGGGACACCTCCTGCCACTCGGGGTCGGCGCGGAACGTGTCCCAGTTCTCCGCCGCCTGCTCGCGGCTGTCGTGCGAGATGATGTAGATGAGCGTGTTCTCCGAGTCCGGGGCGTCCTGCGGCACCCAGTAGCCCACGTTGCTCATGCCGTGCTTCTCGAAGATCCGCATCGTGTGGTCGCGGAACCGGGCCTCCAGGTTGGGCAGCTTGCCCTCGGGGGCGGTGTAGGTCCTCATCTCGAAGACCTTGTCACCCTGGGCGTGGACGGCGGTGTCCGCCTGCCACAGCGTTCCGGCCGCGAAGCCGGCGACGAACACGGCGGCGACGAAGGCGACGAGATGGCGGGTCTTGATGGTCATGATGGCTCCTTGCTGCTGACGATTCGTGTCAACGCCTGCCGGAAGACGGCCTCGACGGGCCGGCCGGCAAGCAGTTTCTCCGCGCCGCGGACGCTGGTCCAGCGCCGTTGCCGGAGGGCCTGCTCCTCCCACGCGTCGTCCACCTGGTCGACGTGCATCAGGTAGACGGCGACGCGGTATCGGCCACCCTCCTTGGTGATGTCATGGTAACCGACCGGGCCGCCCACGACACGCCCGTGAACGCCCGCTTCCTCGCGGGCCTCCTTGACCGCGGTCTCCGCTGCGGTCTCGCCGGGCTCGATGAACCCCTTGGGCACTGTCCACCGGCCGGCCTTGACGGTGGTGATCAGGCAGATCTCGACCGCGCCATCGCGGACTCTGAACGGGATCGCCGCCGCCTGCCGCGGGGGTGGATCGCCGGGCGGATACGCGTGCCGAGGCATCCCGACCTCGTCAGGAAACCGCGACCGGCAAGCGGGAAGAGGCGGCTGGCCGAGGGCGCAGGCGGTCGGGACGGGAATGGCGCGCGCCGGAGGCGGTCCACGCGCCGGCGGGCCGAATGCGTACAAGAGGGCGCGCCCTCGAGGAACGGTGCTTCACCATGGCTTCCCCGAGGGCGCGCAACTCCGGTCCGGATGGCCGCTATTGCGGCATGTGGGTGTTGTAGAGCGCCAGCTCGCCGTCGTCGGTGAACGAGATGACCGGGTACTCCCGGTAGAGGGACTTCGGACCCTCCATGCCCGGCGAGCCCATGGGCATTCCCGGCACCGAGATGCCCGCGACGTCCGGACGCTCGTCGAGCAGCCGGCGGATGTCCTCGGCCGGCACGTGACCCTCGATGACGTAGCCGTCGACGAGGCCGGTGTGGCACGAGAAGAGCCGTTGCGGAATCCCCTTCTCCTGCTTGAGCGGCGTCACGTCGGGCACGTCGGTCGTCTTCACGTTGAAACCCGCGTCCTTGAGATGCAAGACCCATCCCACGCAGCACCCTCAGGTGGGCGACTTGTAGACCTCGATGACGGGCTCCTGGGTCTGCACCGCGGTGTGGACCCCGAAGCCGACCACCAGCAGGGAGAGAACGGCGAGCAGCGTGCGCATGAAGGCTCCTTCGCGATTGTGATGGTATCAGGCTACCCGTTGTCCGGAGGATTGGCAAGCCTGAGCCGGATCTCCGGCTCACGGGCGCCGGTCCGGCGGGCCGGCTTCGAGGATCTCCCCAATCACCGCCCTCGCGCGGTCGATCAGGTGGTCCACCCCCCGCTCGCCGCAGTCGGCGGTGGCTATCGGCTCTCCGAGGATGACGTCTACCGAGCCCGGCCGCGGGGCCAGGGTGGTCCTGGGCAGGAGGGCGAACGTGCCGCGGATGGCGACCGGGACGACGGGCACGCCGGCCCTGACCGCGATCCGGAACAGGCCGGGCTGGAACGGCTGGAGGCGGCCGTCGCGGGTCCGGGTGCCCTCGGGGAAGCCGGCCAGCGAGCGGCCGTTCCGGACCCCGTCGATGACCCGGCGGAGGCTGCGCGCGGTGCTGAGCGGGTCGCGGCGGTCGATCGGGAAGTGGCCGGCCGTCCACAGGTGCCAGCCCATGAACGGGACGTAGAAGAGGCTGCGCTTCGCGACGATGCGGAAGGGGTACGGCAGGTACGCGAACAGCGCCGGCGTGTCGATGAGGCTCGCGTGGTTCGCCACGTACACGTAGGTCCCGTCTCTCCGTACCCGCTCCGCACCGTGCACGCGGATGCGCGCGAAGATGGACCACGCCACGAGCCGGCACCACCAGCGCGCGCACCAGAACTGGCGGTCGCCGGTGCGGTCGAAGGGCCAGATGAGGAACGAGAGGCTCGCCATGACCACCGTGTGGACGTACCAGAGCAGGTTCGCGAACGGCGCCCACAGGTAGACGAGGAGCTTCACGGAAGGTCGGCCGGCGCGTTCACTGCCGCAGCGCGGAGCGGATGTAGATGAGATCGATGAGCGCTTCCGCCCGCGCCAGGGGGCCCGGCTGCTCGAGTAGTCCCAGCCGGTCGGCGGGGGCGATGTCGATGAGCTGCGAGATGCCGTTGACGAGGTCCTCGTCGTCCAGACCGTCCGGCACCTGCAGCCCGGGGATCCCGAGGGGGACCAGGGCCGCGAGGTCTTCCCGCACGTCGCGCAACCGGTTCCGGTCGGCGGCGCCGATGGCGTCGCTGATCGGCTCGACGTCGGCCAGCCGGTAGGCGCGGCTGTCGTCCTCGCGCAGGATCCGGAACTTGGTCAGGCCGCCGAGCAGGATGTTGTAGCGGCCGTCCGGAAGCTCGGTGGCCTCGGCGATGACCCCGACGCAGCCGACGGGATGGACGGGGGGCCGCCCTTCGTAGTCCGCCTCGTAGCCGGGCTGCAGCATCACCATCCCGATCAGGCGGTCGCCCTCCAGCGCGTCCGCGACCATCTCGCGGTAGCGCGCCTCGAAGATGTGCAGCGGGCGGGTCGCGCCCGGGAACAGCATGACGTCCGGCAGCGGGAAGATGGGGATGGTGCGCGGAAGCGTCGCCGGGGCGAAGCCCCGCGTCGTCGTCTGCGCGTCGGCGAGGACGGGAAAGCACAGCACGGTTGCGAGTCCGACCACGCCGAGCAGCCGTCCGGCCATCATGCCATGCTCCTTGTCAGGTCGCGCCGTAGCCGCCAAGCCTATCACGGGACGGCGGTCTGTCCACCCCGCAACGCCGCCACCGCCGAGGCGACGGTGTCGACGGCGGTCTCGATCTCGCCGGCGGTGTTGAAGCGGCCGAGCGAGAAGCGCACGCTGCCGCGGATGCGGGCGTCGTCGCAGCCCATCGCGCCGAGGACGTAGCTGGGCTGGAGGGCGGCGCTGGTGCAGGCCGAGCTCGACGACACCGCCAGCCCGGGCATCCCCTTCATCAGCTTCGCCCCGTCCACCCCGGCGAAGCTGAGGTTCGTGGTGTTCGCGAGGCGCCCGGTCCCGCCGCCGTTGACCTCGACGCCGTCCAACCGGGACTGCAGGCCGGATTCCAGCCGGTCCCGCAGCGTGCGCACGGCGGCGCCCCCGGCGGCCAGGGTCGCGGCGACCCCCATGCCCACGATGCCGGGGACGTTGAGGGTGCCCGAGCGGAGGCCGCGCTCGTGGCCGCCGCCGCGCACCAGCGGCTCGCAGCGCACCCGGGGGCCGCGGCGGCGGACGAAGAGCATCCCGACGCCCTTCGGCCCGTGGAGCTTGTGGGCGCTGGCGCTCAGCAGGTCGACGTGCATGGCGTTCACGTCGATGCGCTCCTTGCCCCAGGACTGGGTGGCGTCGGTGTGGAACAGGACTCCGCGCTCGCGGCACAGGGCGCCGATGCGGGCGATGGGGTGCAGGACGCCGGTCTCGTTGTTGGCGTGCATGACCGAGACGAGCACGGTTTGCCCCGTGATCGCGGCCGCGAGCCGGTCGAGATCCAGCCGTCCGTCGCCGTCCACCCCCAGGTACGTGACGTCGATTCCCTGCCGCTCGAGTTGCTCGCAGGTGTCGAGGACGGCGCGGTGCTCGGTCGTCACTGTCACGACGTGCCGCTTCTTCGCGTAGGCCGGCGCGTGGACGACACCCTGCAAGGCCAGGTTGTCCGACTCGGTCGCGCCGCTCGTCCACACGATCTCCCGCGGGTCGGCGCCGATGACCGACGCCACCTGCTCGCGCGCGGTCTCGACCGCCGTGGCGGCGTCGCAGCCCAGGGCGTGATGGCGGCTCGCCGCGTTGCCGAAGCGATCGGTGAGGAACGGCAGCATCGCGTCGAGCACGCGCGGGTCCAACGGGGTCGTGGCGTTGTGGTCCAGATAGATCATCAGAACCTCGGGGTCCAGCGGGTCTCTCGGGCGTGCGGTCCCGGGCGTTCGCCGCCGGTTGTCGCGACTCAACGCAGCGGTGTCGCCCGGAGCGCCCGGCGTAAGACCCATGCCGGGTCACGGCCGCGTGGCCTTGCCGCCGTGCACGGTGGGTTCTCCGCACCACTGAGTACGGAGCAGCGCGAGCGGATCGAGCACCGTGCGGGGCAGGCCGAGAAGCTCGACAAGGACGGCTTCGTCGAGCGCCTGCCGAGTCTGATCGCGGTAGGCCTCGTTCGCCGGCAGGAACGGGCGTGCTCGGAAATCCTCGAAGATGCCTTGTGCGTGAGCGTGCTGCGCGTCGGACATCGCTCGGCCGTCGAGGGCCGGCAGATTCGGCAGGCGGCTGATCGTCAACCTCGACCGGCCCGACTGTTGTGTCGTGCCGAACCACCAGAATAGGATTAGCCCGAGCGTCGTGTTGGCCCACAGGACGGTGGCGGTCTCATCACGAGGGTTCTTCATCGCGAAATTGGGCCACGCCGTTCCCCCCAAAGCGGACGTCGGGGTCAGACACGCAGCGAGACTCTGCGAATTGAGTCGAAAATCACGATTGAAGTGAAGCCGCGTGGCAGTTTGCCAAACGGTATATGCTCGGTCCTCGCACCGTTCCCGGACCTGACCCTCTGAATCCGGTTGAACGACCAGCATGCGTTCGCGGCCGGCGTCGTGTCCCCAGAGTGCAGGATATGTCGGGCTGTCGGTGCTCAGGGACACGATCTCGAACGGTCCACGGAACGGCTCGTCATCACGGATGGAGTCGTGCCCCCAGGCGTTCGGGTGCTTCTTCGCGTTCTTCTCGATCCCGTTTATGTCACGGTCCACGAGCCCGCGCGAGCCCAATTCGCCGAGGGGCACGATCGGAATTGCATGTGTGTTGTTGGTCTGGGGCAACTTCAGGTTGCCCGCAAGCAGCCCCTGTGCGGTCTCGACCACGTCGGCGTGCACGATGGATGCGCACTTCCCGTCGTCCCACGTGCCGTGCGTCAGCACGCCGTACAGGTCGTCGCCGAGCACGATGCGAGCTCCGTCGTGCGGCCCGGCTACCCGAATCGCCGCCGCCAAGGCCGCGGCTTCGGCACCCGACCCGGGACGCTTCCGGAGCGCAACGAAGGTCACCGGCGAATCCACTGGCTTTCGCCGGGTAGCGCGAGACCGCCGCCGGCGCCGCGCAACGACAAGTACCTCCCCCATGCCCGTGTCGGCCGAGAACGATTTCTGATCGTCGCGGCCCGGAGCCGCCAAACCGATGACGGTTGTCCGCTCGTACTGCGCCCGCAACAGCGCTCGACTGGCCGCCCAGGCGCCGCCCTGCAACAGGCTCAACGGCATCACCATCGCGAGCACGCCTCCCGGCTTGACCTTCGCGTGGGCCAGGTCGAGGAAGTTGGAGGCGAGCCCCGCGTTTCCGTGGCCGGCAGGCTCCTCGATTTCCTTCCGAATGTCCTTGAGCAGCCGCGACATGGCGGCCTGCTCCTCGGCGTCATTGCCCAAGCCTGCGAAGGACGGCACTGGTACGGTGGTCGCTTCGTGGTTGGTCGGACGAGTGAACGGTGGGTTCATGATCACGAGGTCCATCGACTCGTGTTCGAGCAGGAACGTGTCGCTCCAGCCCCGGCCTTCGCGCGAGACGCCGGTGGCGCCGCCGGTTCCCCGGTGCACTGCGATGCCGGTGTTCTCGAACAACCCCGTGCCGTGCTGCTTGCGAATCAGGTCGAGCGCGCCGAGCGCGAACCCCTTCTCGGCTTCCTCCTGTCGGCCGTAGGGCAGAAGATGCACCTGCGTTGCTTCGAACGGTGTCGTCGGGTGGGCGCTCGACAGCATCGAGATCGTCAGGTGCGTCGCCGCAGGCATGATGTCGGCCGCGACGATGGACCGCTCCATCATCGCCCGGTGGACCGCGCCGTCGTTGCCGCCAGCGCGCCGATGGCGGGCCAGCAGGGCATGATATGCGGCGGTGATCAGCGTGCCCGTCCCGCACGCGAAATCACACGCGCGCAGCCGCGTGAGGGTAGTCGACTTGCCCCAGTCGGCCTCGATCAGGCCGACCGCGAGTTCCGCGAGCAGCGCCGCGGACTCGGGCAGGGTATAGAAGGTCGCCAGGAACTTGCGGTCGCTGATCAATCGCTGGAACGTCCGACCGTAGATGTCGTGCGACCGTGTGGCGCCGTGCGCCTCGAGTTCGCTCGCGACGTTCGCCAGCCGGTCGAGCAGCCCCGCCGCGATGCGGTCGGGAATCGGAATGAGCACCTCGCTGGCCACGTGGAAGATCGGCCAGTAGTTGATCTTCAGGATCCGCTCCCACTCGCGAAGCACCGGCGCCTTGGGCAGCACCCCTCGCCGCCGCAGGGCGTCGAGCGTCCGTACCTCGTGGACGCCCGCGAGCATCGTCTGGAACGTGAGCGCGTTCGCGAGAATGGCCATCGCCATCCGCGCGGTCTGCTCGCCGGCTTCCTGGCAGAGCGTCTCGGCGATCCGGGCCTCGACCGCAGGGAGATCCGCGTCCCCCAGGCGTGCCGCGGCCTCTCGCACGCCGGTCTCCACTGTGTCGAGGCTGCGGGCGACTACGCGCTCGGAGATCGCGGCGTTTTCGATCAGGTCCGCGAGATTGTCGACTCCGCCCGTCAGCCATCCGCGCCGCGGCCAGCGCTCGTGGCCGACGCCTTCGGTGCGGGAGAACAGACAGAACTCGTAGGTCTCGCTGGCGGCCGCCGCTTCCAGATCCGCCTGGGCCGCCGTCTGAAGGGCGCTGGGCACGCGTACCGCGATGCACTGTTCGACGATGTTCCCAGAATCAGCCAAGCCCGCGCCGAGTCTGGCGACCGCATCGTCCTCCACGGTTCTCGCGGGCACGTATTCGGTCTCCAGAACCACCGGTGCTGCGAATGGGTCGCGCACGATCAGATCCGGCGCGCCCCCGCCCTTGACGGCCCGGTGCTGTTCGGCGGCCATGCGCCGCCGCCACGATGGGTGTTTCGTCCACAGAACGCGGCACAACGCCTCGTTGAAGGAGCGTTCGCTGTTGGTAGCCATGCGTCGAGGGGCGTCGTGTCGATTCGGCAGCCCGAGATCGCCGGTCATGATATCAACCCGCTGCTCCGTGCAGTCAGCCCGGCCGGCAGAGTCCGACTCGTCGAGCTTGAGTGTCGTGGCGAGGCCGTTCCTCCCACGGCGGGGGTCGGAGTCCGGAAGGCCCAGCGGCTCACTTGAATCGACATCGCATTTCGTTGTATATTCGCCCCCAATGAGCGATCGCTCAATGATTGAGTGGACCGACGCGACGTGGAATCCGGTCCGAGGCTGCTCGAAGGTCAGCCCCGGCTGCGCGCACTGCTACGCGGAGCGGTTCGCCGAGCGTTTTCGCAACGTCCCAGGGCACCCGTTCGAGCGAGGCTTCGATCCGCGCCTCGCGCCGGACATGCTGGAGCGGCCTCTTGGGTGGCGGCGTCCCCGACGGATCTTCGTGAACTCGATGAGCGACCTTTTTCACGCGGAAGTGCCGGTCGAGTACATCGAAGCCGTTGGCCGGGTGATGCAGCGGGCCGACTGGCACACGTTCCAGGTGTTGACCAAGCGACACCACCGCATGCAGCGTCTGCTCAGCGGCGACCTGAGCTGGATGGGCGCACTGCCCAACGTCTGGTTCGGTGTGAGCGTCGAGGACCGGCGCCACGGTCTCCCGCGATTGGCGGCGTTGTGCCGGACGCCAGCGACCGTTCGCTTCGCTTCCATGGAACCCCTGCTTGAAGACCTGGGCACCGTCGATTTGACGGGAATTCACTGGGTGATCGCGGGCGGCGAGAGTGGTCCGCGCGCCCGAGTGATGCACAGTGAATGGATCATTGACCTCGAACGTGAGTGCCGGCGTCAGAGAGTGCCGTTTTTCTTCAAGCAATGGGGTGGAGTGCGCAAGCACACTACCGGTCGCACCCTCAACGGCCGCACGTACGACGCCTTTCCCGCAACTTCGCAACGTCCACATCACCGAATCCACTCATGACGACCGCAGATCTGAGCTCGGACTATTGGCTGGAGTACGGCCCGTTCCAGCACATGAAGCACCGCCTCATCAAACACTACCTCGATGGTTGGTTTCCGAAGCTCGGCACGTGGGCCCGACGCGTGCTGTACATCGATACGCATGCCGGCCGTGGACGCCATTCGTCCGGGGAGATCGGATCGCCGCTGGTTGCCCTCAATACGCTCTTGGCCCACAGTTACCGTGAGGAGTTACTCAAGAAAACTGAAGTTCGTTTCCTCTTCATAGAACGAGATCCCGAGAACCTCGAACGTCTGAAGACTGAACTGAGGCAGGGCGAGGCTCTTCCTTCTCGCGTCCATGTAGACACGAGGGCGGGTGACGCCTATGGCGTATTGTCGCGCGTCGTTCAGGACCTGCGGAATAGCGGGAGCAACATGGCGCCCGCGTTTATCTTTGTCGATCCATATGGATTCAAAGTGCCTGGACAATTGTTGACGCAGTTGATGGCCGTCGGGCAGCAGGTAGAGCTGTTTGTAAATGTGATATGGCGGGAACTCGACATGGCCATACAGCAGCGTCAGCCTCCGGGGCACGGCATGGCTACGACACTCGATGGTATTTTCACGGACGCCAGATGGAGGGCTGTCAATGGGCAGACGCCGGATGAGCGTATTGACCAAGCCATGCGCCTGCTCTCGGACATGATCGGAGCCAGGTGGCATACGCACTTCCGAATGATCACCGGAGGTTCGGCGACGCGATACGTGCTCCTGCATTTGACGAACCACGACGCCGGTCGGGATCTCATGAAGGAGTGCATGTGGAGGGCTGCACCCGGCGGTGATTTCGAGGTTCGACAATGCGACGACCCAAGGCAGCCCTTGCTCATCACACCCGAGCCTGACCTGGATCCGTTGCGAGCATGGATCCTGGAACGTCTGCACTACAGCCCGTATGGGAAGGCTGACCTCGAACAAGAACTTCGCTCGCAACCGTGGCTTGTCACGCACCTGAACAAGGTCCTGAAACTGTTGGTTAAGACCGGAGAGATCGACCGGTTGGACGGGAGAGTTTCGTTGACGACTTCGCCGCGGCTGCCGGGACTGTAGAAGTCCTTATGGAACGGACAGCGCAATGCACACCTGAACAAGAGTCACGAGCGAGTGCGCCGGGATACTGAGGTACCGGCGTACGCTCCTACACGCAGTCCGCCCCCGGCAGCTGGGCCTGGACCTGCCGCGCGGCGTGCCCGACGGCGACGACACCGCCGGCGCCCTCCTCGCGCTGGCCGAGCCTGCTCACCCGCGAGACACTCGAGCCCGCGCCCATAGGGCTCTACTTCGCGATGCTGTGTCGAGAAGCTCTACCCGCTGATCTTCACGGTGGCGGCGCTGCCCGATGGAGACCACCCGTGACCCACAGTGCACGGGGCGAGCGAGTCGGCGGCCGGCGATGCGGCCAGCGATCCGGACGAGACGGGCGAGTCGTCGCCGGCCCGACGGTTCCGTGTCGGTCATCGCGTTCAGTGTATACGGTGCCGGGGAATCGGAGAGCAGGGCCGGTCGGCCAGTGCGCAGGGCGGGCATCGCATCGATCGGAGAGGCGCTCGCGCGGCGGGCGTGGGCTGCGCGGCCGACGAGATCGCCGGACTGCTGCGCTGGACGGGGTTCGGCACTATCATGTGTCGGGGCCAGCGGAGACACCGGGAGGGCATGATGACGGCGAGTCACGGTTCACGCGTGCTGGCGGGTCTGGTGGCGGTGGTGCTGGCGGGCGCAGGACTCGGCGCCCAGGAGCCGCCTCCGGAGGTGACCAGGGCGCAGTTCGACGCCTGGATGACCGAGCTCTCGAACTGGGGCCGCTGGGGCGACGACGACCAGCTCGGCGCCCTCAACCTCATCACCCCGGCCAAGCGGGTCGAGGCGGCGCGGCTCGTCCGCACGGGGCAGGTCGTGTCGATGGCCCGGCCCATCGAGCTCCAGGTCCTCGACGACCCCGATGCCGCGGGCGCCATCGCGGCGCCGGCAGGGCTGTCCGGTTCGGGGCCGTCCGCCGAATCGGCCACCGTGCAGGGTCGCAGCCTGCCGGTCTTCGAGGTCGACCCGGCGTGGCCCGCGGTGCCGGCCGGGATGAGGCTGGGCGCGCCGTCCAGCATCGCCATCGACGCGGAGGACAACGTCTGGGTCCTGCACCGCCCGCTGACGCTCCCGGCCGAGGAGGACGCGATGGCGGCGCCGCCGGTCGTCGTCTTCGATGCGGAAGGCAACTTCATCCGGGCCTGGGGCGGCCCCGGCGACGGGTACGAGTGGCCCCAGCGGGAACACGGGCTCCACATCGACCACGAGGGCTTCGTCTGGCTGGGCGGGAACAACTGCCCGACCAACGGCGTGCCGCGGGTCGAGCCGGTCCACGACGACCAGCTCCTGAAGTTCACCCGGGACGGCGCGTTCGTCATGCAGATCGGCCGCACCGACGGCAGCCGGGGCAACGCCGACATGATGAACGTCCACCGGCCCGCCGACCAGCAGGTCCATCCCCCGACCAACGAGCTGTTCGTGGCCGACGGCTACGGCAACCGCCGCGTCGCCGTGTTCGACGCCGAGACCGGCCGGTTCAAGCGCAGGTGGGGAGCCTTCGGCGACACGCCGGTGGACGACGACCAGTGTCAGGTGCAGAACCCGACCAGCTTCTCCGATCCGGGCCCTTCGTACTTCAACGTCCTCCACGCCATCCGGGTGTCGAACGACGGCCTGGTGTACGCGGCCGACCGCGAGCACCGCCGCGTGCAGGTGTTCACGCTCGGGGGCGCGTTCGTGAGCCAGGTGGTCACGCCCGACGCACCCTTCGCGCGCAACCTGGCCCTGTCCCCGGACGCCGAGCAGCAGCTCCTCTACGTCGGCGGCGACGACGGCATCGTCGTCGTCGACCGCGCGACGCTCGATATACTCGGAACCGTCCGCCCCGAGGGCATCCTGGGCGCCGGCCACCACATCGCGACCGATTCGCAGGGCAATCTCTACCTCGCGGCGACGGGCGCGGGCATGCAGAAGCTGACATTCAGGGGGATGTCCGGCGCACAGTGACGAGGAGGAGGATCACCATGACCGTCGAGCAAGCACAGCCGGCCGGCGCGCCGATGCGGTTCCGAACGGGCCGTGGTTGTCGCGGGCTCTTTCTCGTCTGCCTCGTGTGCCTGTGGCCGCAGGGGGCCGGCGCCCAGCCCGTGGTCGGCGACACCCCCACCGCCGCGCGGGCGGCGGACGGGAGCTACATCAGTTGGCGCGAGCACATCATCGACGAGCCCGCCACCGCCGGGTTCGGCCTGAGCGGCAGCGACGGCCTCGTGATGGCGGACCTCGACAACGACGGCCACGAGGACATCGTGTCGGTGCACGAGTCGGACAGCGAGTACGACTCGACCGTCCCCGACCCCGACTACGTGCCGGACGCCGAGGGCCACGTGCGGGTCGCGTTCGGCTCGGCCGACCCGGACGGGTGGACGAACGTCACCATCGCGGAGGGAGCGGACGCGCCCGCGCCGGAGGACGCGGCCATCGCCGACGTCAACGGCGACGGACACCTCGACGTGGTGGTGGCGGCGGAGCTCTCGCATCTCATCTATCTGCAGAATCCGGGAGCGGACGTGCGCCGCGCCGCGTGGCCGCGGCTGATACTGCCGATGACGAAGGGTCGCGGATCGTACATCCGCGTCTTCCTGGCCGACCTCGACGGCGACGGCGTCCCCGAGATGACCGCCCCCAACAAGGGCGCGCAACGGCCGGCGCCGGAGGACTTCGCGCGCTCCACGCCGGTCTCCATCTTCTCGGTGCGTGGGGATCCGCTCGAGGGCGGGAACTGGACGGAGACGGTGCTCGGACGCTACAGCGTGCCGCAGAACGCCGAGCCGGTGGACCTGGACGGCGACGGCGACCTCGACGTCGTGGTGGGGACGCGGGGCGAGAACCGCATCCTGTTCTTCGAGAACCCGGGCGACGGCAGCCTCGACTTCCGCGAGCACGCCATCGGCATCTACGGCGCGCGGGCGGCCGGCTTCAACCTGGAGTACGCGGACCTGAACGGGGACGGGCGCCTCGACATCATCGGCGCCGCCGCCGGCGGCCTCGCCTGGCTGGAGCAGCCCGAGCGCATCGACGACGCGTGGAACGCGCACCGGATTGGCAGCTTCGCCCCCGACAGCATGACCGGCCTCGAGGTGGCCGACATCGACGGCGACGGCCACCTCGACGTCATGGCCGGCAGCTACAGCCGCGGCCCCCGCGAAGGCGACGGCGACGTCGACAAGGACGACGCCCTCGGGCGCATCGGCTGGTTCGAGCACCCCGGCGACGCCGCCGGAGAGTGGCGGCGGCACGACGTCTCGCGCCGCAAGCGGGGCATGTACGACAAGTTCATCGCTCGGGACGTCGACGGCGACGGCGACGTCGACTTCCTGGGCACGCGCGGCAACAGTGCGCCCTACGACGGGGTGTTCTGGCTGGAGCAGGTGCGCTCCGACACGCCGCGCCCGGCGTTCGAGCGGGCGCGCGACGAGGACAGCCCGGAGATGCCGCTGCCGTAGGCCGACCTGCAATTGGCCGACGTGAGACCCGGCCGGCCCTTGCGCAACTGGTGGGACCGTTCGAGTTCGGCCCAGGGGAACGAGGCTCACCCCTCGCGACCGATTCGCAGGGCAATCTCTACCGCCTCTGCCGCTTCCCTGCTCCTCCAATACCGCCCAGGCCCGATCCCGTCGGTATGAGAAGTCCGGGCCAGGACCGCTATCGATCAGCCCACGAGCCGCGCCAGCCCGAAGAAGGGTTCCTTCTCGCGCTCGCCGAGCGCCTGCTCCGCCAGCATCTCCCCGAGCGAGGCGCCCAGCTTGTAGCCGTGGCCGGACCCGCCGCCCGCGATCCAGACGTTCTCCGCTTCCGGATGGGTGTCCACGATGAGGTTCCCGTCGGCGCTCTGCTCGTACTGGCAGACGCGCGCCTCGATCAGCGGCGCTCCCTTGAGCCCCGGGAAGCGGTGCTCCATGTACTCCCGCGCCTCGCGGATGCCCTTCGGTGAGGGCGTCCGGTCACCGTCGGTGGGGTCGAAGTCGGCGCCGCGCCGGTCGTCCGCGATCTTGAAGCCCCGGAAGCGGGTCGCCGGTACGCCGTAGAACGGGCCCTCGATCCAGGTCGGGAACTCCGCCTCGGTCAGGTCGGCGCGGCCCGCCGGGGGACCGAAATAGAAGACCTCCTGCCGGGTGGAGCGGACGAGCGGCGGGTCGAACTCCGGGAAGAGCTTCGCGAGCCAGGGCCCGCAGGCGAAGACGAAGAGGTCGGCTTCCAGCGCGCCGCCGTCCGAAAGGCGGATCTCCCGCATGCGGCCTCCGTCCATCCCGCCCGGTGCCGCCTCCGCCCGCCGGAAACTGCCGCCTGCCTCCTGGAACTCCCGGAGCACCCGTTCGCAGCCGCGCCGGGCGAGCAGGTAGCCGGCGTCCCTTTCGAACACGCCGTAGGAGAGGCCCTCCGGGTTGATCTGGGGGAAGCGGCGCGCCAGCTCGTCGCCGTCGAGTTCCTCGACCGGGAGGCCGAGTTCCCGGAGGATCGGCACCGCGGCCTTCGTGTACTCGTTCTCCCCGCTCCTCATCCGCAGCATGCCGATGGGAAAGAGCAACCGGTCGTCCCAGCGCGCCTCGTACTCCTTCCAGATCTCGGCCGCCCGGGCCACCATCGCGCTGTAGATCCGCCGCGTCCCGTAGGAGGCCCGGATCAGCCGGCTCTCGCCCCCCGAACTCGCGCGGGCGTTGCCCGCCCCCCAAGCGTCCACAAGCGTCACCTCGGCGCCCGCGCGGCGGAGCCAGAGCGCCGTCCAGCCGCCGAAGGCGCCGGCCCCGATCACGGCGGCCCGGACGCCGCTTCCGGTTTGCGGCGGGCTCGTGGCCGGTGTGGCCTCGGGTGTCCCGGTTTCGCCGGCGTCGTTCCCGTAGGCGCTGAATGCGGCGGCGCCGGCGAGTCCGGCGGTGATCGCCTCGCGGCGGGAAATCCGTTTCGTCATGGTTCTATTGTCCCCCGAACCGGGCCAGCCTGGAAATGGCAAACTGAAAAACCGAGGGTAGTTGGCGTAGCCATGACGCTCACCATCGGCAAGCGCGGGCAAGATACGAAAGACCGGTGGTGTCAGGCCCGGGGAGCGCTGGGGGGCTTTCTTCTGGGCATCAACTATATCCGTTGCGGATATAGTGGGCGCCGTTCGCGGCCCGTGTCAAGTCGCACGTCTCGCCGGCCTCGAACCGCGACGGACCCAGTCCGGAGGGACTAGCGATGACGCTGCCAGGTGGCGCGGCTCTCGACTCCGTCGTCACCCATCAGCGACAGCACCAGCGTGTCGCCGTCGTCCGCGAGGTCGTACGAGTAGCTCAGCGTCCTGCCCCGCACATCCGGTCGAGACCCGCCCTCGACCTCATGCTCGACGACTCTCCGAAAGACGTTCACGTCATATCGGCCGTAGTAGGCCAGATAGCCCTCACGGCTTGAAAGCTGGAACGACACCCGGCCGCTGGCGTCATGCGACAGCATCCCGTCGGTGAACGCCGAACCGTCCGCGGCCGCCCCACCGACCCGCTCGAACGACGAGAGACCGAACGCGCCGACGAACCGGGCCATCTGCTCGGTGGCCCGCGCGCCGTTCAACAGCAGCGTCATGCTCCGATTGCCTTCGTGACAGGCATACTCGTAGATCGGCTCCTCGGTGTTGGTCAGAGGGTACTCCGCCGACCACGGCTCCGTGAACGAGTCCGGGTCGTAGACGGTGTACTCCTGATGCATCGTGGCCTGGTCGATCCGCGTCAGACGCTGCACCAGACGCATACCCGCCCCGGACCCCGCAAAGGTCCAGCGCGGGTCGAAGTTCGTCGATTCGATCACCAGGGTGTCGCCGTCCCAGGAGCCGCGCGAGGTCCCGGTCCACTGCTGGATGGCGCTGGACACCCGTGGCCGGTCGTCCAGCGGGACCGTGATCGTGGAGTTGACGAACTCGTAGTGGATGACCACATGATCCGGGGTCTGAAAGATCCGGGCCGGGAACGCACTCCCTCGGAGCGGCAGCATCCCGCCTATCAAGCAGCGTTCGTCCAGTGCCCGGTCCTCGGGCCCCTCCGGGATCCCCCTCATGCGCCGACCTGGCATGCCCACCCGGTAGCGGCCTTCCTCGGTGCGTGGAATCCGCCCGTTCTCGGGTGAGACGACGAGCGACGTGCGCCCGTCCAGCAGCGGATGGTCGTAGATGGACTGGTCGACCCCGCCATCGCCCAGCTCGAAGTCGGCGCTCAGGGCCCGATCGAGCCCCTCGCGGATGCTGCTCCGCCGCGTGGCAAGAAACTCCGCCTCTTCTTCTTCCGTGAGACGAAGTCTGTCCTCGAATTCGGCCGGTCGCTCGAGGGGCGTCATCGTGGGAAGCGACCAGGTCCCCTGGAGATCCGGCACGCCCCAGGGCGTACGGGGCGGGCCCGCTTCGTCGGCCGGCTGCGCCGGCGCCGAGCACGGAAGCGCCGCGAGGGCGCCGGCCAGCCCGAGGCATCGCAGGACGTACTGAGCCATGCTCATGGTCTCGTCTCCGCTCTCAGTCGCTGCAACTCCTCCCGTTTGGCTCCTCAGCCGCTGCTCGTCACCGACCAGCAGGGGTTCGAGGGGCATAAGCTGCTGCGAGTCAGCAGATTATACCTGGAGTGCATCCATCAACCGCGCTCGCCTGCGGCCAGCGCCGCCACCGTGAAGATCAGCGGGTAGAGCTTCTCGAAGTACCACAGCTTCGCAAAGTAGAGCCCGATGGGGGCCGGCCGGACCGCGTCCCGGGTGAGCAGCCACTGCCGGCCGCGGGGGTCGCCGGTGGCGGCGACGGCGAGAGCGGTTTCCTCGATGGTGCCGAAGCTCCCGTCCTCGTGCTGCTTCGACCGGAGGAACGCCTCGCCTCGCAGTCGCGCCTCCGCCGGCAGGAGGTCCCGGCACTCCAGGACCCGCGCCGTGCCGTAGACGGGATTCGTCTGGTCCGGGGTCCACGGGTTGCCGAACCACAGGGGAATCCACGACCCGTCGGGGCGCTGGTGGCGCACCAGGTACGCGACCGCCCGTTCCATCGCCCGGTCGACCCGCGGGTCCACCGCGCGCCATGCGTGCCACGCGCGCAGGGCGTGGGCGGTGAGGTCGGGGCTGCTCCGGTCGAACGGCAGCCGGCCCCAGCCCCGGCAGAACGTCGGGACGCCGCCGTCGTCGTTCTGCAGGTCGATCAGCCAGCCGACGCCCCGCGTGGCGGCGTCCCGGGTCTCGGCGTCGCGGCCCAGCTCGGCCAGCGCGAGGAGGGCGCCGGGGGTGTCGTCGCCGTCGGGCACGCCGCCCGACAGGTTGGTCCAGGCCCAGCCGCCGGGGGCCGACCGGGTGTAGGGATGGACGACGCGGTACTGCTGGTCGAGCAGCCAGCGCCGCAGGTAGCGCCGTTCCTCCGGGGTGAACGCGGCCCCCCCGAGGGCGTTGATCGACAGCGTGGTCAGCCAGGTGGCGAGGTTGGTGTCGATGGGCCAGCTTCCGTCGGGGCGGACCGAGTCGGTGAGGAAGGCGACGCCCTGCCGGGCCACGGGGTGGCCGGCGAGCCCGCTCCCGGCGAGGGCCATGGTGACGAAGCTCGTCAGGGGGGCGGCCTCGAGGAACCCGCCCGACGCGGGCTGGATCGACTCGAGAATGCGCAGGGTGCGCGCGCGGACCGCGTCGCGCACCGCGCGGCCGGTCCGGCTCGCAGTCGGGTGGTGGTGGTGCTGCGCCTGCCCGATGGCGATCAGGGCGGGCAGCGCGTAGCTCACCACCGGCAGGCCGATCCACTTGAACCAGGCGTGGGGGAGGGCGGCGAGCTCGAACGGCAACACGGGCACGTGCGCCCAGCCGAAGCGCCCGGCGAGGGCGCAGTGGGTGAGGATGGGGACCGCGAAGGTGCGGTCGTCGCCGTACACGTGAGTGATGGCGGCGGCCAGCGACTCGGCGGTCAAGGGGCCGACGCGCCGCGTGAGCCACGCTTCCGCGCGCTCCCGCCCCACCGCGCGGTGCTGCCCGAGGGTCGCCCACGCCAGCGTGGTGGTGCTGATGTTGCTGGGGCAGCCGTCGGCGTCGCCGAAGCCGCCGTCCGGGTTCTGGTGGGCGGCCAGCCAGCGGAGCCCGCCGCGCACGAACCCCTCGTGCCCCCCCGCGAGGGTCAGGGCAGTGACCGCGGTGGCGGTCGAGAGGGGGCTCGACGACAGCTCGCCCTCCCAGTGCCCGGCCGGCGTGCGCGCGGCGAGCAGCCGCTCACGCAAGGCCGAGGTGGCCCATGGGGAGGAGCGCGTACCAGGTGTGCTCGGCGTCGGGTTCATCGTAGGTCCGGGCTTCGCAGAACAACCCCGGGGCTCGGCTCACGCAAGGCTGAGGTGGCCCATGGCGAGGAGCGCGTACCAGGTGTACTCGGCGTCGGGTTCATCGTCGGCCCAGGTGCCGCAGAACGCCTTGCCGGTCCACAGCGTGTCGAGGAAGTCGAGGGTCTTCTCCTTGAGCTGCGCGAAGGGGACGTGTTCGCCCGCCAGGGCGTGCAGGGCGGTGGCCGTCGACAGCAGGTCGGGCATGGGCGCCGCCTCGGTGGCGAGGAAGCCCCCGTCGGGATGCGCCTGCGCCAGCAGCCACCGCGTCGCCTCGGGCGGCACGGGAGCGCCCATCCGGCGGAGCAGGGTGATCGCCGCCGCCGTCGTCGGCGTGGTGCGGACCTCGCCCTCGTCCCGCAACGGGAACGGTTCCGGCCGCTGGCCCAGGTCCTCGAGCGCGCCCCACGCCAGGAAGCTGTGGTACACGCTGCCTCGGTCCCATTGCGCGCGGATGCGGGGGGCGATGTCGGGGCCCGGCTGCTTGACCGCGGCCCAGCACCTCGCCAGACAACAGAGGTGCACGAGGTCGAGGTCCTCTCCGTCCCCGAACGACTCGAGGAAGCCGGCGACCGCCGCCGGCGGCTCGCGCTGCAGCGCGATCAGGCCCTCCAGGGCGAAGACCGTGTAGTAGAGGTCGCTCTGCCCGGACCGGTCGGCGGCGCCGCCGTCGTCGTTGAACTGGGATTGGAGGAACCCGGCGACGGGGTCAGAGGCTTCCTGCAGCAGCTTCGGCGCCAGCCGTGCGACTTGCAGCATTTCGAGTCTCAAACTCACTGCAGTAGCCCTCGATCAACGCCTCGCCGAAGATCTTGCCGACGATGCGGCGCATCAGGCCCTTGAGGGTCGGGCTCGACAGGAACCGCAGCGACCGGACCGCGTCCTCCCGGTAGGCGGCGAGGAGGTCCTCGGCCTTGTCGAGGGCGGCGGACCGCTCGGCGATGCGGCGCAACTCGTCCCCGCGGCCGGCCGCGCCGGACCGGATGGCCGCCGCCACGCGGTCGCGGTCGGCCCCCTCGGCGCGCTTGTGGGCGATGGTCAGGATGAGGGACAGCCGCACCTGGTCGAGGTCGTCCGAGTCGGCCTCGCCCTTGAAGTCCTCGATGTCGTCCTTGATCTGGTAGGCGATGCCCAACGACTCGCTGTACTTGCGCAGGACGTCGTGGGTCGCCTCGTCGGCCCCCCCGAGCACGGCCCCGATGCGCAACGCCACCTCGAAGGCCGCCGCCGTCTTCTGCCGGAAGATGTCGAGCACCTGGAGCGACGCCAGCGGCCGCGGGTCGCGCGCCCACAGCAGCTCGCGGCCTTGGCCCCGGCTCAGCGTCACGTGGCCCTCGGCCGCGATCGCGACGGCCTCGGGATGACCCGCCTCGGCGAGCAGCCGGTACCCCTCGCCGACCAGGAAGTCGCCGACGTTCAGGGCCACCGGCACCCCGACCTCGGCGTGCAGGGCGGGGCTGTCGTAGCGGCGCTCGTCGCCGTCCTCGATGTCGTCGTGGATGAGCGAGGCCTTGTGGAAGCACTCGATGGCGACGGCGGCCTTGCGGACCGCCTCGGGCAGATCCGGCTCGGTGCCGCGGCGGTCGGTCTCGAGGGCCATGTAGGTGCACGCCGCCAGATAGGGGCGCCAGCGCTTGCCGCCCTTCTCGAGGTAGTCGCGGGCGATGCGGGCGGTGGCGTCGTCGGCGTCCACCGGGCCCATTATCGCGTCGAGCGCGTCGGACCCGAACCAGTCGCGCACCCTCGTCTTGAGCCCGTCGAGGTCCAGGCGGTAGGTCTTGTCGTCGCTCGTCAGGTGAATCAGGTCCCAGACCCAGTCGAGGTCGACGGTGGTGTTGACGCAGTCGTCCTGCAGCAGGGGGATGGCCACGCCGGGAACGGCCGCCGCCTCCATGTGCGGGAAGCACTTCTCGAGCACATTGATGCAGCTCACGCCGACGATCGCCTCGATCTTGCCGGTCTCGATCATCGAGCGCACGATGGCCGAGCCCTCCGCCACGAGCACCGCGTAGCCGAGCCGCTCCGCCTCGACCGTCAGGTCCTGGATGGAGCACAGCCCGCACTCCTTGCAGAGCAGGCCGAACTCGTCGAACGGGGCGGGGCACTTCTCCTCGACCCGCAGGCACTTCGGGATGAGGAGGAGCCGGCGCTCGTAGGGAATCTGCGCGAGCGAGTCCCGCCACGCCGCGTTGCTGACGAGAATCGAGGTGTAGTCGGCGTAGATCGGGTCGAGGCCGGCCTCGGCGAGCACCGCCGCCGTGTGCTCGGTCAACTCGTCGAGGGTGAGGGGAGGGACGGCGCCCGTCCGCCTGATGCGCTCCTCGGTGATCCGCTTCAGCCGGATCCGCACCGCCTTGTCGTCCGGGATGTTCGACTGCGCCTGCCGGTAGGTCTGCCGGGGCACCTGCGTGGGGAGCTGCAACAGGGGGATGACCTGCGGTTCGGCGTAGCTGGAAGTGTCGGTGGCCATGGATCCGATTGATCCTCTATGTGTACGCACCGAATCCGAAGAACCAGTGCTTCTTGGCAAACCGGTAGACCCAGTTCTCCTCGGGAATCTCGTTCCCCGGGTTGTGCTGGCTCGGCCGCGATCGCAGGGCCTCGAGCTCGGGGGCCGCGGTCTGGCGTATGGTCGTGTCGCCGGCGCCGTGCCGCTCGACGATCTCCCTGAGGAGGTCGGGGCGCTCGAGCACGATGCAGCCCCGCGTCGCGTCGGCCGCGGTGCGGCGGAAGTCCGCGAGGAGCGGCGACTCCGTCATCGTCTTGTAGATGTCGCCGTCGTTGTCCTGGATCTTCTCGTTCGCGAACTGGATGATGGGGCAGGGCTCGACGTCGCCGAACGGCCCGATGTGGTGGCTGATGCCCGTCGCGGCCGGGCACAGCGCCTGCCCCTTGTCGTCCCAGTAGGCGTCGATGAGGCCGATGGGCTTGCGGTTCCGCATGTCCATCACGAAGCGCCGCACCGACAGCACCTGCTCGGGGGTCAGGGCGAGCTGGGGGTTGGGCACGGGCCCCACCACCCGGTAGGTGTGGAACCAGCAGTAGTGCACCCCCATGCCGATCAACCGGTCGATCCATTCCTCGCGCACGAGGTCGTCGATGTTCGACTGGCAGACGCTGGTGCAGACGCCGGTGATCAACCCGTGCCGCACGCTCGCCCGGATGCCCTCGAGGGTGCGGTTCAGCACCCCCTCGCGGCCGCGCCGCTCGTCGCTGATCGACTCGGTGCCCTCGACGCTGATGAGCGGGGTCGCGTTGCCCGCCTTCCGCAGCCGCTCGGCCGTGGCGTCGGTGATGGGGTGGCCGTTGGTGAAGATCTGGAAGTAGCAGTCGGGGTGCGCCTCGAGGACCCGGAGGAGGTCCGGGTGCATGAACGGCTCGCCCCCGAGGATGCCGAAGAAGCTGTTGCCGTGCGCCTTGGCGCTGTCGATGAGTCGGTTGAGGTCGTCGTAGGCGATCACGTGCTGCGGCTTGTCGACGTCGACCCAGCACCCCTGGCAGCGCAGGTTGCAGGCGTTGGTGATCGAGATGTAGAGGAACGGGGGGAACGACACCCCGGCCTTCAGGCGCTTCTTGAACTTCTGGACCGAGCGGACGCCCTTGTAGCCGAAGTTCCAGGCGAACTTCCGCAGCACGCGCGCGTCGGTCGAGCGCACCGTGCGATAGCCGAGGCCGGCGGCCGCCCTCAACATCAGATTCCCCAGTCCCGCTCCGTCGGCGCCGGCCGGGCGTCCTGCACCGTCTGCGAGCGCGCCATCCGCTTCTCCATCTTCGCCTTGGCCCGCGCCGCCCGCTCCTCGATGTCCTCGGCCGACGGCAGGGTCATCAGCACCTCGTCGGGAATGTCCAGGTCCTTCTTGAGCTTGCCGAGGCAGCGCTTCCGCTCGAGCAGGGCCTTCGACTCGTCGCGCTCCGTCGAGAACCGCTTCCGCGCGTCGCGCTGCCGGGTGCGCAGCGACCCGTAGAGGTCGCCCCCGAGCAGGGTGGAGATGTCCACCTTCATCGCCTCGCGCTGGACGTCCTGCTCCCGCACGACGTCGCCGTTGATCGGTCCCTTGCCGTACTTCGGGAACAGGATCGCGACCTCGGGGCAGACCCGCGAGCAGGCGGGGCAGTCGGTCTTGCAGTTGTCCTGGTTCTGCACCGTGATCTGCTTCTCGTCGTCGACGCCGTACACGTCGAAGAGGCAGAACGTCAGGCACTGCATGCAGTTGGTGCAGCGATCGAAGTCGATCACCGGGAACCACGGCTTCCACGCTTCCAGCTTTCGCGCGCCGGCCGCCTCCCGCACCTCGCGCGCGGCCTCGAGGGCGTCGACCTCGCCGAGGTCGCGGAAGTGAACCTCCTGCTCCGGGTCCGCGGCCGGCGCGTCGTCGAGGCGGCCCAGCACCAGCACCGGGGCGCCGTCGGCGGGGGCCACGTCCTGTCCGGCCATCGGGCGGGTGACCTCGAAACCGTTGTCGAGCAGGGCCGAGAGGGCCTGGTAGCGCTCCTCGTCGGCCAGGGCCCGGCTGCCCGGACCCTCGTACAGCACCACCCGCAGGTTGCGTCCCTCGATGCGGCTCATGCCGGCCACTCCCTCTCGGCGCGTTGGGTGCGGCTCATGCGAGCAGCTCCCGCGCGATGTCGTCGGCCGAGTCCTCGCGCATGTTCAGCACGTCGACGCCCTCGCTCGGCAGCGGGGTACCCGCCGCATGGAACAGCCACTTCACCGCACGCGGGTAGCAGGCCGCGATCTTCGTGTCGCCGGCCTCGGCGATCTTCCGCAGCGCCGGGTCCTTGCGCGCCGACATGTCGCACAGATCCGCCACCGCGTCGAAAGCCTGGCCCGAGTCGCAGAGGCGGCGCAGCACGTCCTTCTTGACGTCGGCCGGCACTACCTTGGCGTAGGTGCAGTTGCAGTACAGGATCTTCATCGCGCCATCCGCCGCGCCGTCACGCCATCCTGTGCGTGGGAACCGGCCGTCCCGGCCGCAACTGCTCCAGGTGCTCGACCCGCGCCTCGACGCCGTCGAGGGCGGCCAGGATCTCGCGCAATACAGCCTCGAGCCGAACCGGGTCGGTCTCGGCCCGCAGGTTCACCACCAGCTCGCCCGCGTCGACGCGGTCGAGCAGCGACTCGCGGAGGTCAGGCTCGCGGTCGCTGCCGACGAGGCTCACGACCGACAGCGTGCCCGATCCGTCCCGCGCGTCGAGCGTCATCTTGAGATGGGCAATCTCCTCCCCGGCCGACGCGAGCCGCTCGCGTACCTGCCGGGCCAGATCGACCAGCGTCCGGTTGCCGTCGAACGGTTCTTCGGCGCTGAGCTGGACGGTGCAGTTCAGCCAGCCGAGCAGCGCTTCGCCCTCGGCGTATATATCGTAGTCGATCTCCAGCGCCCGGGCCGCGGGATTCTCGGCGAGCACCGTCTCGAACCACGCGTCGACGCCGGCTCCGGTCTTCGCGGAGCAGGTCAGGACGGTTGCCTGCGGGAACTCCTCGGCCAGGGCCGCCGACAGCCGTTCGAGCAGGTCGGCCGGGTGCGCGTCGCACTTGTTGACGACAATGACGTCCGCCTCCTGGAGCTGCTTGCGGTAGACGTAGGTCACCTTCTCCGAGAAGCTCCGGCCTTCGACGAGGCCCATCATGCGGGCCGCCCGCACCGGGTCGACGAGGACGCTCAGCGGCGCCACCGTGAACCGGTCGCCGTAGATGCGGCGCAACGGGTAGGAGACGGTGGCCACGAGGTCGGTGCAGCTCCCGACCGGCTCGGCGAGGAACAGGTCCGGCCGCGAGTCCCGCGTCAGGTTCTCGGCCGCCTCGAGCAGCGAGTTGAAGCGGCAGCAGAAGCAGCCGCCGGTGATCTCCTCGACCGGGAAGCCCTTGGACCGCAACAGGGTGGTGTCGACGAGCCCGCTGCTCTGGTCGTTGCAGATCAGCCCCACCCGCCTGCCTCGGTCCGTGAGGTGCCGGGCGAGCCGGGCCACCGCGGTCGTCTTGCCCGCCCCGAGAAAGCCGCCGATCATGACGTAGCGCGCCAACTCGGCCGTTCCCGGCATCCCGTGAATCGTCCTGTGGACCGGGTCAGCCATGCCGCCGCCCCAGCATCTTGTCGATCGTCGTGTCCAGCAGCGCGACGTACCCTTGCACGTCGAGGCAGTCGTGGCCCGGCTGCCCACGCACCCGGAAGAGCCAGCCCTGGCGGTAGGGGTCCCTCGACAGCAGCGCCGCCTCCTCGTCGACGGCGGGGTTGAACCCTTCGAACCGCCCCGCGAGCGGCGAGTACATGTCGGTCACCGCCTTGAAGCCCTCCAGCCAACCGACGACCTCGCCGGTCTCCACCGCCGTTCCAGGTTCGGTCTCGAAACCGAGCTCGACGATCTCGCCGAGCATGCGGACCGCGAACTTCGTGAACCCGACCCGCCACACCGCCTCGTCCTCCCGCTCGAGCCAGCTGTGGCCGGCCGTGTAGAGCCGGTGCTCGGGGAGGCGGGTCGAGAACCGCGAGCGATTATAGGGGATTTCGGCGTGGGTCATGGGAGCGGCGGACGTTCGGTTGGTGATGGTCAGTCGGCGGGCGGGGTGCGCTCGATGAGCAGAAGCAGCAGGGAGCGGATCTCGCACATGTCGGCGCGACTGTGGTCTTGCTCGGCGTCGATTCGGCGGTTGATGTCGTCGAGAAGCGTCCGTTGATGTCGTCGGACGCACCGGACCACGTCAGTCAGGCAAGACGACGCTGGCGCTGGCGGCGTTTCCCGCGGGCCGAGAAACCGGGCGGCGGAGGCGATGCTCCCGTCCGAGGGGCCGCCGCCGAATCCACCGGGCAGGCGGCGGCTCTCGAAGTGCGCCTCCCGCCCGAGTGGCGGCTCGACCGGGTTCTTGCAACGTGATGCCGGCGTCCGTCTGCGCGACCGCGTCGGTGGTCGCGCTCCGTGCGTCGCAGCGGGGAATCCCTACCGGAACCGGCCGCCCTGTGCCGTTCCCGCTCCCGAGTAGCTCATTCGGGCGTCGTAGCGCAACACGGTGCGTTCCACCGAGAGGACCACGCCGGCCAGCCCGGCTACGGTTTCGCCGGTCCGAGAGCCCAGGGCGAGCTGCATGATGGTGGGGCGCTCGAGCTCGGTGAAGCTCGAGTGGTTCTCGACGAGCTGCCACACGGCCGCTCCCGATCCCAGGTAGCGCTCGTACATGCCGAAGACCACGTTGCTTCCGCGGAACCCTGGAAGGCTCTGCTGCATGAAGGCCTGCCAGTCGGCGAGGCGTCCCGGGGCCACCTCGAGGGTCGTGATCCAGGCCAGCGAGAGGTTGCCCGCGTTCTCGGCCTCGACGCTCAGCTCGGGACGGTAGCGCAACGCGTAGCTCCGATGACCGGAGATGGTGCGGCGCACGCGCTCGTCGATGCGCTCCAGGTCCCGTCGATCGAGGGTGAGCGCCAGCAGACCGCCGCGATCGAGATCGGACAGATCCTCCATCGGCGTCACGAACATCCATTCGTAGAGGTTGCCGAACTCGGCCGTGCGCCACGCCGAGCGCCATGGCACCCCTGCCTGCTGCATGGCCCGGTTGACGTCCCTGCTCTGCACCTCGATGAACTGCTCCATCTCCCGTGGGAGCACTTCGATGATGTCGACGCGCATCCAGGGCATCGCCTCCTGGGCGGGCGTCACGCTCCCGGTGCCGGGGACGAGAAGGACGGCGGCGACGGCGATAACGAGACCCACGACAAGGCGTTTCATCGGCTTCCCTCCGGCGCGCACTGTATCATACGCGCCCGACGCTCGTGTATCATCTGCCGGTCGGAGCCGCTCGGGAACGGGAGCGGAAGCTGTTGCCCGGTCGCACCCAACCGCGGGCGATGTACCCTCGCCATGTCGGTGGCCACTGGAGGAATCACGGATGCCAGCGTACTTCATCATGCGCGTCGACGTTCATGACGCCGAGGTCTACGAGAAACACATCGGGCAGGCCGTGGAGGCGCTGAAGGATTTCGGCGGCGAGCTCCTGGCCCGGGGCGGCCGTTGCGAGCACACGACCGGCGAAGGCCGAAGCCGCAACGTCCTCGTCCGATTCGCCGATTTCGCGACGGCGAAGGCGTTTGCCGCGGATCCGAGGGTCCAGGAGTCCCTGCGTCTGACGGCCGGGGCGTGCACGCGGGACGGGACCATCGTCGAAGGGCTCTAGCTGATCGGCCGCCCGGTGGCGAGGATGCCGGCCCGCGGCCTCCGAGCGCGGCGTCGAGGCGCGAGCGCGGCGCGGGACTCTTTCAACGGCCTTCCCGGTCGGCCCTGGTAAGCCGCCGTTGCGACGTCGCCGGCGTACTTTCTTTGCGCCGTTCGGCCCCCGTCCAGTCGTTGTTCGGCCCCCGTCTTGTCGTTGAAAGTGCGCCCAGGACGGTCCCGCAACCAGGGGCGGTTGCGCACGAGCATGGCGACCGCCTGCACGTTGCGTCGGCGCGTTGGCCGCGCCGCCGCATGGACGATATGGGCAAGGCTCGCGTCAACCGGCGCATCCGCTACGAGCCGGATGAACGGTGTCCGCCCCTCGTGACGCTCGGCGTCGCCATGCAGGGCGTCGTTCTCGTCCTCGCCAACACGGTCCTGATGGTGACCATCATCGTCCGGGCCGCCGGTGAGGACGATTCCTACCTTGCCTGGGCGGTCTTCGCGGCACTGATCATCGCCGGGGTCACCACCGCCCTCCAGGCCGCCCACGTCGGCCGGTTCGGCGCCGGCCATGTTCTCATGACCGGCGCCGGTCCCCACTTCATCGCGATTTCGGTCGTCGCCCTGACGGAAGCCGGGCTCGCGACACTGGCGAGCCTCATCGTCGCTTCGTCGCTGTTCCAGTTCGCCATGGCCGCCTGGCTGCCGTTTCTGCGACGGCTGGTCACCCCCGTCGTGTCTGGCACCGCCCTGATGCTGATAGCGGTCACGGTCATGCCGATCGCCGTCGGCAGGATCGTGGATGCATCCGAGGGTACGCCCGCCGCCGGGTCTCTGATCGTCGCCGGAGTGACTCTCCTGGTCACCACTGCGATGGCGCTGCGTGCTACGGGCGTCTGGCGGCTGTGGGCGCCGCTCAGTGGCATCCTGGCGGGTAGTGCCGTCGCCTCGTTCTTCGGGCTGTACGATGCGAGGCCCGTGACCGCGGCTTCGTGGTTCGACCTTCCCGACCTCTCGGGCTGGCCGGGGCTGGACGTTACATTGGACGCGCAATTCTGGGCGCTCCTTCCGGTCTTCGTGATCGTGGCCGTCGTCGCCGCGATCAAGACCAGCAGCGACGGCGTCGTCATTCAACGGGCCTCGTCGCGCAGCCCGCGTGCGACCGACTTTCGCCTGGTGCAGGGAGCGCTCAATGCCAGCGGCGTGGGGATCCTGCTCTCGGGAATCGCCGCGACGCCGCCCGTCATCCAGTACCTCCCATCCAGCGTGTCGCTCATCAATCTCACCGGTGTCGCGGCGCGGCACGTCGGGTACGCCATCGGAGGCATTCTCTTCGCACTGGCGTTCCTGCCCAAGCTGACGGCCATGCTGCTCGCGGTTCCCGGCGCCGTCATGGGGGCCATCCTGTTGATCATCATGGGACTGCTCTTCGTGGAGGGCATTCGCACGGTCGCGCAGGACGGCCTCGACCCGACGAAGGGGCTCGTGGTCGGCGTGGCGCTCGCCCTCGGTGTGGCGCTGGATGACGGGAGCGTCTTCAGCAGCGTGCTGGGCGAGACCTGGAGCGCTTCGCTCGGCAACGGCATGACCGTCGGCGTGCTGACCACGATTCTGATGACCGCCTTCCTGGATCTCACCGGTCCGCGGCGACGGCGGCTGGAAGCGGACCTCGACACCTCGGCCCTGCCGGGGATAGACGCCCTCCTTCGCGAGATTGGAGGCCGGTTGCGCTGGAGCCACGCGTCCGTGGAGCGACTGCGCGCGGCCGGCGAGGAGGCGTTGACGTGTCTGCTGCAGGTGCGCGGGGACCAGGTCCCGGACAGGTCCCCGCGCATGATTCTCGTTGCGCGCCCCGACCGCGAGCACGTCGAGATGGAGTTCCTCGCGGTCTTCGAGGAAGAGAACATCGAGGACCGGCTGACCTATCTCGGCGACCGCGCGGAGACCCCGGAGGAGAGCGAGACCGAGGTCTCGTTCCGGCTGCTGCGGCACTACGCCTCGTCGGTGCGCCACCGGAAGTACCACGGCATCGACGTCGTCACCGTGAAGGTCGCGGGCTCGCGCCGGGAGAAGGGGTGAGCGTGAGATTTCAGGGTTTTCCGCGTGCTGCGGTGGTACTGCAGTGAGGCTCGAGCCGTCGTCAGGCCTTACCAGACTGTGCGCACGTGCTCGTAGTCACGAATCCGCTGGTCCTTCGTGACCAGAGCGGCGCCGAGCGATCTCCGGCGGGAATGAACCTCTTCGGACCGCGAGCTACTCAGGTGTCGCCGGGCGAAGAGCCCGTCTCACCGCGCCCGGTTCATCGCGAAGATCACCCCGAACAGGACCACGCCGGCCGCGTCGAGCACCGGCACCGGCAGGCCCGCCAGCGCGACTGTCGGTCCGGGGGCGAGCAGCAGCGCGGCCGCCGCGAACATGGCGAGCCGCAGTGGCAGGGGCAGGGCCGTCCGGAGCTGCCCGGTGATGCCCGAGGCGAAGCACAGCACGCCGAGGGTGCCGATGGCCACCGGGACCAGCATCGCGAGGGGCCCGGCCGTCTCGCCGGCCGGGGTCAGCATGAGCAGCTCGGGCCGGTAGACGAAGATGTAGGGCAGCGTGAACCCGACGAGGGCGAAGCGGAACGCGGCGAAGCTCGTCGCCATGATGTTGGTGCCGGCGATGGAGGCCGCCGCGTAGCCGGCGAGGGCGACCGGCGGGGTCACCATCGACATCATGCCGAAGTAGAAGATGAACAGGTGGGCGGCGAGCGGCACCACCCCGAGGTTGCCGAGCACCGGCCCGATGAGGGTCGCGAGCAGCAGGTAGCACACGGCCGACGGGAGGCCCATGCCGAGGACGATCGACGAGATCATGATGAGCACGAGGGCCAGGAACAGGCTCTGCTCGGCCAGGGGCAGGATGGTCGCGGGCAGGCGCGTGCCGATGCCGGTCAGGGTCACGATGCCGATGATGATGCCCACCGACGCGGAGGCGGCGACGAGGGAGACGACGTCGCGCGCCGACTTGACGAAGGCCCTGACGACGTCCTGGACCGACAAGCGGGTCCGTTCGTTGAACGCCCCGACGACGACGATGCCCACCAGCGACGCGGTCACCGCCCGGAACGGGGTGTAGCCCAGGATCAGCAGCAGGATCAGGGTGCCGAGGGCGGTGGCGAAGACGATGCCCTCGGGTCGCGACTCGGCCAGTGGCGAGGTGGTCCGCGCCCCCCCCGTGCCGGCCTGATCGGGGTCGACGGGCGCGGTGCTGCGCCCCTGGAAGTGCGTGATGAGCAGCAGCGACAGGTAGTAGAGAATCGCCGGAATCAGCGCGGCCCGGATGATCTGGAGATAGGTCACCGGGGGGTCGACGATCTCGAGCATCATGTAGGCGCCGGCCCCCATCACCGGGGGCATCAGCGCCCCGCCGGAGCTCGCCGCGGCCTGGATGCCCGCCGCGGTGGTCGCCCTGAACCCGGCGCTGCGCATCATCGGGATGGTGAACGACCCGGTGGTCGCGGTGTTGGCGACGGCGCTGCCCGACAGCGAACCCATCAGGCCGCTGGCGAGCACCGCCACCTTCGCGGGCCCCCCCGGACTGCGGCCGAAGACCGCCTGCGCGAAGTCGATGATGAACAGGGTCGCGCCGCTGGCCGAGAGGAAGGCACCGAAGATGACGAACAGGAAGACGTAGGTGAACATCACCCCCAGGGCGACCCCGAAGGTGCCCTGCGCCTGCAGGAACGCCTGGGCGACGATGCGCTCGACGGAGTACCCGCGGTGCGGGAAGAGCCAGTCGGGCATGCCGGCGCCGACGTACGCGTAGACCAGGAACAGGCCGCAGAGGATCGGCAGGGCGAGCCCCAGGGAGCGGCGCGCCGCCTCGATGACGAGCAGCAGGCCGACGACGCCGATGGCGATGTCGGCCCCGGTCTCGAACCCGGCGCGGTTGCCGAGGCTCGAGCCGCCCTGCCACAGGCCTTGGAAGAACGGCTCGTTCTGGACGAGGATCCACCCGCAGCAAACGACGGCCAGCCCCGCCAGCACGAGGTCGCTCGCCCGCGCCGCCGCGTGGTTCTTCAGGTTGGGGTGGACGGGGACGTTCAGGAAGCAGATGACCAGCCCCAGCAGGGCGAAGATCGCGAGCTGAGGCTGGGGGGCCAGAAACGGGTAGTTCACCTGGATCAGGGTGAACACGCACAGCCCCACCGCGAGCACGCGGGTGACCGTCTCCCGCAGGGCGTCGGGGCCGGGCCCGGTCGCCGGGCTCGCGGTTGTGTCTGTCATGGTTCTCTCGGTGGGGCCGGCGTGCCCTTCGGTCCCCACGGTCACCGGCGCCGGACCCCGGACGTTCGTCGGCGCAGACGCCGAGCCCGGTTGTCGCCGGCGGCCGCCCGGTCAATCCTTCGGAGGGTTCGCGCCGGTCCGCGGGAGGTGAGGCCGCCTACTGCGCCGACTCCTCCCCGGGCCAGATCCCGATCTCCCGGTAGAAGCGGATCGCGCCGGGATGGAACTCGGTCCCGGTGTCGCGCACGACGTTGGCGGGGTTGATGGCCCGGCCCGCGGCGTGCTTCTCGACCACGCTCTCCCGCTGCTCGTAGAGGGTCTTCGTCACGTTGTAGACGAGGTCGTCGCTGACGGCGGCCGAGGTGATGAGATGCATCGACCCGACGTCGAGCCCCTCGAACGGCTCGTCCTGCCCGCGGTAGGTGCCGGCGGGGATCGTCGCGGGCCGGAAGAAGAGGTACTCGTCGACGAGCTGTTCCCGGGCGTCCTCGTCGAACGGGATGAAGTGGATGTCCTGCGAGGCCGAGGCCTGGGTGATCGACGCCGTCGGCACCGCCCCGCCCACGAAGACCGCCGCCGCCGAGCCGTCCGCAATGAGGTCGACGGCGCCGGACTGGGTGGCGTTCAGCGGCGAGAAGTCGTCGTAGGTCAGGCCGTGCGCCCCGAGCAGGGGCCCCACGAAGTACTCGAACCCGGCCCCGGCCGGCCCCACCCCCACCCGCTCGCCGCGCAGGTCCGCGACGGTTTCCACACCGGATCCCTCGGGACTGATGAACAGGGCCACGTTCGGGGCGAGGGTCATCACCGCCCGCATCGGATAGGCCTTCTGCCAGCCGTCGCCGCCCCGGACCGCGAAATAGGTGATGGCGGCGTTCGACATCGCGAAATCGAGCTCGCCGCCGTCGAGCCGCCGGATGTTCTCCTGCGACCCGCTGGTGGCCTCCGCCGTCGCGTTCCAGCCGAACCCGGGCCCGAACTCGTTCAGCACCTCGGCCAGCGCGCTGCCGACGACGAAGAAGGCGCCTCCCGGCGGCGCCGTGCCCATGCTCAGGAAGACGCGCTCCGGCGCCGCGTCCCCGCCTTCGCCGCCGCCTCCGCCGCACGACGCGGCCAGGGCGCACGCCAGTGCCAGTGTCACCAATCCTTCTCGACGCATGCCTGCAACCTGCCTCTCGGAGTCGGCGCCCACCGACGACCCGCGCCGGCGTCCCGCCGATGGTCGGTCGGTCTGACCGAGGGTGAGCGGATGCCCGCCAGCGTGGAATTCTACTTCAGCCGCCGAGGCCGGGCCAGCAACGCGGCGGATTGGCCGTGCGGGCGGGGTCGGTTCGACGGCGCGGCCGGGTCCGGGGCGGCGCTCCGCCCCTCCCCGGTGCCTCGTCAGTGCGCGGGCAGGGTCCCGACCCACGCCACGATGTCGGTCACGTCGCGAGGCTCCAGGTCCGCCACGCTCGCGCGCATGGCGGCGCCCGAGGTGTCATCGGGGTGCGAGCCCCGGACGCCGGCGATGAACTTGTGCAACTGCCGCGCGGTGTACCAACCCGCCTGGCCGGCGAGCCGCGGCGCCCCGACGGCGTCGTTCCCTTCCCCGTCCCGCCCGTGGCACACCGCGCACGCGGCGTACAGCGCCTCGCCGCGTGCCGGGTCGCCAATGGTCGCTTCGGCGGCGTCCGTCGCCGCGCCGCCGGCCGCGGGCGGCGCGGGCAGCGATGCCAGCCACGTCCCCAGGGCCGCGAGGTCCGCTTCGGCGAGACCCTCGATCATGGGGCGCATCTCGCGGCCTTCCACGTCGTCGGGATGGCGGCCCCGGTAGCCGCGTCGGAAGCCGTCGATCTGCCGTTCGAAGTACGCGGGGCTCAGCCCCGCGATCACCGGCGCGTCTATCCGCGGATTGCCCCGTCCGTCGGTGCCGTGGCACGACGCGCAGGCGGTCACGTACAGGGCCCGGGGCGCGGACGCCTCGCCATCGGCGGCCTGAGCCGCCGCCGGCCGCGCGCCGCCGGCGAGGACCGCCGCGCCGGCCAGCGCCGTCACGGCCATCAGCCCCGATGCCGGCCGACGATACTGCATTGCTCCTCCGGTTCCTCTCCCGCCCCCTCAGCCGGCGGCGCCCGTCTCCCGCTCGCGGCGGTCGATGTCCTCGAGGGCGTGGTAGGCCGACCGGATGGCTCCCTCCTGCCAGCCCGGGTGGTAGCTGATCTGGTCGCCCACCATGTAGTGCCGGCCGGTGGGGCTCTGCAGCGTCGCGAAGTGGTCCCGCCGCGCCTCGTCGGTCCAGCGGGTCGAGCAGCCGAGCGTGTGGTTCATGCGGTGCCAGGCGACGCTGACGCCCCGCTCGACGAGCTGCCGGTAGTCGGGGTGGACCCTCTCGCCCTGGGCCAGCGCCGCCTCGATGCGGTCGGCCGGCGACAGCATGGTGAGACGCCCGCCGGGGTCGTCCTCGAAGGCGTAGGCGCCGAGGATGACCCCGCTGTCGCCGTGGATGCCGTGCGGCGGGTACCAGATCTGGGTGATGTCCTGGTTGGTCCAGGAGATGCCGCCGTAGATGTGCTCGTCCTCCCAGAAGCGGCGCTTCGCCTGGAACGCCAGCTTGAACAGCTTGCCGCGGCCGGGGGCGGAGAGCGCCCGCACGTAGCGCGCGGGGAAGTTGTGCCGCAGCCCCACCACGAGATGGGCGGGCATGCTGTTCAGGCAGTAGTCGGCCTGCACCGCCCGTATCTCGCCGCGGGGGCCGGTGTACGCCACCTCGACGCCGGCCTCGCCGAGCCGGATCTCGTGCACCGCCGCCCGCAGCTCGACCGCGTCGCCCACCCGGCGCATGAAGGCGTCGACGATGCGGTCCATGCCGCCGACGGGTTGCAGCATGGGGGCGGCCTGGTCCGCCAGCTCGCCCCAGTGCATGTACTCGCGCCAGAAGTTGGCGTCGAGCAGCTCGGAGAAACCGCGCACCGGCTTCTTGACGCCGGGCGAGATCATGCCGCCGCTCGCGTAACCGGCGCGGTTCGAGCCGTGGTAGGCGAGCGTCTCGTCGAGATCCCCGTACCCGCGCAGGAACTCGCGCAGCCGCTCGTGGTCGTCGGCGTCGAGGCCGGCGTCGAGGGTCCGCGGGTCGACCGATTTCGCCAGGAGCTCGGCCAGGAAGCCGCGGGCGTCGGTGATGTACTCGCGGTTGCGGATGGGCCGGCCGCCGAAGGCCGCGTCGTCCTGGACCCACGCGTTGCGGTTGTCGTTGACGAAGATCTCGAGGGGGACGTCGAGCTCGCGGCAGTAGCGCAGGAAGTTCGCGTGGGTGCCGGGAATCCGCGCCGGGCCGGCGTTGAAGTAGAGATCGGGGTGGTCGTCGAACTCGCAGACCTGCCGGGCACCCAGCTCGTCGACGACGTCGCCGTGCCGCAGGGTGAGGTTGCGCCCTCCCGGACGGTGCGAGGCCTCGAGGACCGTGCAGCGGTGCCCCACTTTCCGCAGCTCCCAGGCCGCGGTCAGTCCCGCGATGCCGGCACCGATGACGACGACGTGCCGCGGCCGGCCCCCGGCGGGGCGGAGGGTGATCTGGCCGGCCCGGGCCACCGCCGGCAGCAGTCCGAGCGCGGTGGCCGCGGCATGCACGGCTGCCGCCCCGCCGGCCGCCCCGACCGCGCTCAGCAACTGGCGCCGAGAGATGCGAGTGTCCATCGCTGTCACTATAGCCCGGACATCGTCGCTGCGCCTCAGGCCCCGCCGCCCTGCGGGCCGAACACCGACAGGAGATGGCCGTCCGGGTCACGGAAGTTGGCCGCCCACTGGTCGCCGGTGACGTTGCGGGGCTCGCTGAGGAACTCGACCCCCCGTGCCGTCAACGCGACGTGGGCGGCGGTCACGTCCTCGACCGCGAACACGATCTCCGTGCCCCCCGCCACCGGGTCGGCGAGCCGCGCGTGGGCCTCGCTGAGGGCGAGGGTCACGCCGCCGCCGTCGAGAAAGGCGAAGCCCGGCGACTCGAACCGGATGTCCAGCCCCAGGGTCTCGTGATAGAAGGCCACCGATCGCGCCAGATCGGTCGTGCCCAGCATGATGTTGGCGATCCGCGACAGCTTGACCTCGCTCATTGCCGTGCTCCTGTGTTCCGCGTTCCCGACATCCGTCCGTCCACCACGAACCGCCGCGCCTTGAGCTCGAACCGGGGCAGGGTGTCCGCGTCCACCACCCGGACGGGCACGGTCAGGCCCAGCGCCTCGTGCAGGGCCGTGCCCACCGCGTTCGCCGCCCCGGTGTCGGCCGCGTTCCCCTGCAGCTCGACCTCGACCGCCAGATCCGTGCGCGCACTTCGGGTCGACACCGTGCAACGGTACTCCACGACCTCGGGGAACCGGCGAATCACCGCCTCGACCGCGGTCGGATACACGTTGACGCCCCGCACCCAGACCATGTCGTCCGACCGCGACAGGATGCCGCCGACGGCGCGCGCGAGGGTCCGGCCGCAGACGCAGGTTTCTTCCCGTACCCGCACGATGTCGCCGGTGCGGTAGCGGATGACCGGGCTCGAGGCGCGGCCGAGGTTCGTGACCACCAGCTCGCCCGCCTCGCCGGGGGGGACCGGCTCGCCGCTCGCCGGGTCGATCACCTCGCAGACGAACTCGCTCTCGTTCAGGTGCAGCGCATCGGTCGCCTCCCGGCACTCGAAGCTCATCGGTCCGACCTCGGTCAGGCCGTGGTGGTCGATGACGCGGGCTCCCCACGCGGTCTCGATCCGCTCGCGGGTGGCGGGGACGTGGCCGCCGGGCTCGCCGGCGACGATGACGGTCCCCACCGGTCCGTCCGCCAGGTCGACGAGCCCGCTCGCCCGGGCCACCTCCGCCAGCCGGAGCGCATAGGTGGGCGTGCAGCAGACCACCGTGGGCCGCACCGCGTCGAGCAGACGGAGCCGGCTCTCGCTCGACATCGCACCGCCGGGGATGCACAGGGCCCCCAGTTGCGTGCCGGCGTCGAATCCTGCCCAGAAGCCGATGAAGGGCCCGAATCCGAACGGGAAGAGGATGCGGTCGGCGGCGGTGACCCGCGCCGCCCGGTACACCGCCTTCCAGCAGTCGACGATCCACTGCCAGCTTGCGTCGGTGTCCAGCCACCGGAGGGGGCGTCCCGTCGTCGACGACGTCTGGTGGTACCGCGTGTAGCGGTCGAGCGGCTCCGTGCGTGCGGTGCCCCACGGCGGATCCGCCTCCTGGTCGGCGGCCAGCTCCTGCCGCGTCGTGAACGGCAGGGCGGCGAGGTCGTCAGGGAAGCGGAACGCCGCCGTGTCCACCCCGGCGTCGGCGAGCTTGCGCGTATAGAACGGGTTCCGCCCGTCGATCGCGGCCAGGAGTGCCGAGAGGCGCCGACCCTGCCGCTCGATAAGGGCCGTGCGGGGCAGGCGCTCGACGTCCGGCGGCGCCGGCGCCGCGCCCGTCATGGGCGGTCTTCCTCGGCCGCGGGCGCCACCGCGAACCGGGCCGCGATGTCCGCGGGCATGGGCGTGCTGCGCAACGCCCCTCCCGGCGCCTTGGTGACGCAGGCGACGGCGAGCGTGCCGCGGGCCGCGACATCGCCGTCCTTGGTGACCGTCGCCCGGTAGGAGAGGCTCTTCGCCGACTTCCTGGTCACCTCCAGGAGGACCTCGAACTCGTCCTCGAACCGGAGCGGCCGCAGGAAGTCGAAGCTCGCGGCGACGCGCGGGAACCCGACGCGGGCGTCGGGCGGGGCGATGCTCAGGCCCGCCGCCCGCCACAGCCCGTGCTCGGCCTCCTCCATGTAGCGGAAGAAGCAACTGAAGTGGACGATGCCGGCGGCGTCGGTCTCGTGGAACTGCACGCGCCGGGTGAGGCGGAACTCGCTGATCACGGTGGGTCCTGGACGGCGTGGGTGTTCGGGCCGGGGTGCGGGCCGGAAACGGGGCCGGCTACGTCAGCCCCGCCGCCGGCTGCCGGCGCCGCTCCCTCGTGTACTCCGCCAGTGCCTCGAAGAGCGGCTCGAGGTCGCGCGACACGTTGCCCACGAGGAGGTCGACGAGCCGCGGCTGCAGGTGCGGATAGGCCCCGATGAACTCGCCGAAGTTGAACGTCCGGTCGTAGAACGCGACGACGATCCTGCGAAAGCTGTCGAGGGCGTAGCGGACCTCGCGCGCGTAGTCCTCGAAGGTCGCGGCGGTGACGTCCTCGCCGCGGTCGAGGGCGGCGTGGATCGCGTCGGCCGCGAGCTCGCCGCTCTTGAGGGCCACGAAGACCCCCGACGAGAAGACCGGGTCGAGGAACGCGAAGGCGTCGCCCACCAGGCAGAAGCCGTCGCCGCCGGCGGCGACGGCGCGGTAGCTGAACTCGCCGGTGACCCGCACCGGCCCCCGGTGCACGCCCGGCTCGAGGTGCTCGCGGATCCACTTGCAGGCGGCCGCCTCGCGGAAGAAGATGGCCTCCGGGCCGCGCGTGCCCCGGTCCCGGTACAGGTAGTCGCGCTCGGCGACGACGCCGACGCTCACCGTGTCGTCCACGAGCGGGATGTACCAGAACCAGCCCTTGTCCGGGATGTACGCGACGGTGGTGGCGCCCTCGTCCAGCCCGGGGTCGCGCATCGCGCCGGTGAAGTAGGTGAAGATGGCGATCTTGTTGAGGTCGGGGTCGCGCCGCTTCCAGCCGAGCCGGCCCGCCAGCAGGGCGTCGCGCCCCGTCGCGTCCACGACGACCCGGGCCCGCCACGTCGCGGCCCCGCCGCCGGCGAGGGCGGCGCGCACGCCGACCGCCCGGCCGTCCTCCATCAGGACCTCGCGGACCGTCGCCCCCTGGCGGACCTCCGCCCCCTTCTCCGCCGCGTTCCGCAGCATCATGGCGTCGAAGTCCGACCGCAGGATCTGCCACGTGCTCGCGCACTCGTGATCGATGGTCTGGAAGAAGTAGAACGGCTGCGACACCTTGCCGTTCGTCGACACGAACTGCACGCTGTGCTTCAGGGGGCTGCCCGACCGCTTCAGCCAGTCGAGCACCCCGAGGCGCTCGAAGGTGAACCAGGTCCAGGGCATCAGCGACTCGCCGATGTGGTACCGCGGGAACGCCTCGCGCTCGAGCAGCAGCACCCGGCGCCCGTGCTGGGCGAGGACGGTCGCGGTGGTCGCCCCCGCCGGTCCCCCGCCAATCACGATGGCGTCGTACGGCGAATCGGGCGCGGTCCGGTCAGGTGTACCTGAGGTTGACATGCTCGGGAAGGAAGAAGCGCGGCAGCAGGCTGTCGACCTGGAGCAGCCCGTCGCGGGTCAGGGCAATCCGGTCCTCGTCGGCCGCCGTCAGGTAGCCGTCGTCGCGCAGGGCCGCGAGAGGGCCGGCGAACCGCTCCAGCACCGGCACGCCGTACTTGGCCCGGAAGTACTCCGGCCGCACCGAGCCGAGCTTGAGCTGGAGCACGAACTCGCGGATCAGCCGTTCCTCGGTCGTCGGCCGGTAGGCGCGGTTGAGGGGAATCTCGCCCTGCCGGATGGCGGCCGCGTAGCGTCCCCAGCCGTCGAAGTTCTGCATGTGAACGCCGTTGACGTGCCCGAACGAGGCGACTCCGAGCGGCGCGAGGTCGGCTCCCCGCCAGAGCTGGTCGCGGTAGACGAAGCGGGTCGCGGCGGGATCCTTGACCGCGGTGTAGGCGCTGCCGACGGTGTAGCCGGCGTCCTCTAGCGCCGCGAACGCCTCGTCCACCCAGCGCCGCTTCGTCGGCCAGCCCGCCACCGCCTCCGTGAACTGCCCGGTCTTCTCGAGCAGGTCGTGGCTGATGGTGGTGTTGTAGGGCAGCTCCATCTGGTAGATGGTGACGCTGTCGGGGTCGAGCTCGATGGTCTGCTCGACCGCCGCCCGCCACTTGGCGTCGTCGTCGCCCAGCATGCCCGCGATGAGGTCGATGTTGATCTGGGGGAAGCCCAGGCTCTGCGCGAAGCGGTAGGCCCGGAACACCTCGGCCGAGCGGTGGGCGCGGCCGTTCAACTCGAGGATGCGGTCGTCGTAGTGCTCGATGCCGAGGCTGAGGCGGGTGACCCCCAGCTCGCGGATCTGGGCCAGCTTCGACTCGGTGAGGGTGCCCGGCTCGCACTCGAAGGTGATCTCCTCGGCCCCCGTCCACGGCGTCACCGCCGAGAGCCGATCGACGAGCCCGCGGAGCTGTCGCACCGACAGGAACGAGGGTGTGCCGCCCCCGAAGTACACGAACCGCAGCGGACGTCCGGCGATGGCGGGCTGGGTGGCGTAGAGCTCCCACTCCCGGCCCAGCAGGTCGAGGTACTCCGCCACCTCGTTGGCGTTCTTGCCGGTGTAGACGCGGTAGTAGCAGAAATGGCACCGCTTCCGGCAGAACGGGATGTGCAGGTAGAGTCCGAGCGGCACGTCGGCGGGTGGCTGGGCCAGTGCCGGCAGGGCGTCGGCGGCCACCGCTTCGTGGCTCCACGTCGAGAACGGGGGATAGTTGGCGACGAAGTAGCTGCCGACTTCCGTCTGCTCGGGCGCCTGCGTCGTCTCGGTCATCTTCCAGCTTCAATCGGGCGGCGGCGACACCCTCGGGGCGTCGAGATGTCGCCGTACGGGGCATCCTCGCGAGTCGATCGGTTCCTCACCCGAAGCAGTACAGCACACCGTCCTCGGACCCGATGACGAGCCGGCCCTCGGCGATGGCCGGCGACGCCACGAGGGGGGCGGCGGTGTCGAACTCCCAGAGCTTCTCGCCGGTCGCGAGGTCCAGCACGTAGAGGCGGCCGTCGCTCGACCCCGCGTACACCCGGTCGCCGCTCGCGGCCGGGGACGAGTCGACCCGCGCGCGGGTCGTGAACGTCCACCGGGCCTCACCGGTCCGCTGGTCGATGGCGTGGACCATCTTGTCGCGCCCGCCGACCACGATGGTGTCCCGCGTCGCCAGCGCCGACGAGTAGTACGGGAAGTGCCGCCGCGGGTGCTCGTAGCGCCAGATCAGCGACTGCGTCGCGAGGTCGATGCCGATGACCTCGTTGTCGTAGGTCCCGAAGAAGACCTGCCCGTCGTCGATCACGGGGGAGGAGATGGTGTAGGCGCCCGCCGGCAGGCTGACCATCTCGGCCCCGTCGCTGACGCGCACCCCGTGGAACACCTCGTCGCAGCCGCCGAAGTAGGCGACGCCGTCCCAGACCGCGGGGGTGGCGTGCACGTAGTTCAGCGTCTCGTACTGCCAGACGAGGGCCCCGTCGGCGACGTCGAGGGCGTAGAGGAAGCCGTCGTACGACCCGATGAGCACGCGGTCGCCGACGACGACCGGCGACGACTTGATCTCGCCGAGGGTCTCGAACGTCCAGCGGGCCTCGCCGGTCGCGGCGTCGACGGCGTGGAACACGCCTCCGAGGTCGCCGATGAACACGAGGCCGCCGGCCACGGCGGGCGACGACTCGCCGATGCCCATGTTGCCGGTCGAGTACTTCCAGCGCTCCTCGCCGGTCTCGAGGTCGAGGGCGATGAGGTTGCCCGAGTAGCTGCCGACGTAGACGGCGCCGTCCGCGATGGCCGCCGACGAGTCGATGATGTCGTCAGCCTGGTAGGTCCACTGCAGCGTCAGCTCGGCCGGCAGCTCCGCCTCGGACACCCCGCTCAGGGACGGGGTGCCCCGGAACTGCGGCCACGCGTCGGCCGGGGCCGCTCCCGCGGTCTTGCCGGCGGACTGGGCCGCCGCCCCGGCGGGCGCCAGCGGGAGAACCAGCAGGAGAACGAGCGGGAGCATCCGAACCAAGTGGGTTGCACAGCGCATCGGCGGTCTCTCTCCAGTGCGTCGAGCCGTGGTCGGCCGGGAAGCGCGGATCGGGCGGCGGGCCTTTTCCGCCGCCAATCCACTATCGTATCAGCCACCGGCGACCCGGCGCCACCTGAAGTCCCGTCCAATGAGAAGTAAGCCTGAAGGGAGTTGATTCCAACGTGAAACGAGCCTGAAGGGGCCGGGTCCTCGGGTCACCGGAGGGATTGCCTTCGACCTCGGGGCGTCCCTCCGGGCAGGGGTCACACGTCCAGGCCGTCGGCGTCCTCGGCCCGGTCCATGATGAACCGGAACCGGGCCGAGGCGTCGCGCCCCATCAGGTCGGCGATGACCCGGTCGGTCCGTATCTGGTCGGCGACCTCGACCCGCAGGAGCCGCCGGGTCCGGGGGTTCAGCGTCGTCTCCCACAGTACCTTCGGCATCATTTCGCCGAGGCCCTTGAAGCGGGTGACCTCGGGCCGGATGCGCCCGTTGCCCTCGGCGATGGCGGCCAGCGTCGCGTCCCGCTGGCGGTCGTCGAGGGCCCAGTGCGTCTGCTTGCCGGCGTCGATGCGGTAGAGCGGCGGCTGGGCCAGGAACACCTTGCCGCTCGTGATCAGCCTGGGCAGGTGCCGGTAGAGGAAGGTGAGCAGCAGGGTGGCGATGTGGTTGCCGTCGGCGTCGGCGTCGGCGAGGATGATGACGCGGTCGTAGCGGAGGCGGGCGAGGTCGAACGTCTTGCCGAAGCCGCAGCCGAGGGCGGTCACGAGGTCCGAGAGCTCCTTGTTCTCGAGGACCTTGGCGAGGGGCGCGCTCTCCACGTTCAGCACCTTCCCGCGCAGCGGCAGTATCGCCTGGCGGGCGCGGTCGCGCCCTTGCTTGGCGGAGCCGCCGGCGGAGTCGCCCTCGACCACGAACAGCTCGCTCCCGGCCTTGCCCGGCGACGTGCAGTCGCTCAGCTTGCCGGGCAGGTTGAGGCGGTTCGAGGTGGCGCTCTTGCGCGACACCGCCTGCTGGGCGGCCCGGCTCGCGGCCCGGGCCCGCGCCGCGAGGACGATGCGCGCCACGATCGACTCGGCGACGCTGATGTTGTGGTTCAGCCAGTGCTCGAGGGCGGGGCGCACCAGCCCGTCGACCATTGAGGTCAGCTCCGGGTTGTTCAGCCGGTCCTTGGTCTGCCCCTGGAACTGCGGGTCTGGGACGAAGACGCTGAGCACGCCGACGAGGCCCTCGCGGATGTCCTCGGTGGTCAGCGCGACCCCCTTCGGGGTGAGGCCGTGGGTCTCGATGAAGTTGCGGACGGCCTTGCCGATGCCCGCCCGCAGCCCGTTCTCGTGGGTCCCGCCGGAGCCGGTGGGGATGCCGTTGACGTAGCTGCGCAGGTGCTCGTCGGTGGCCTCCGTCCACTGCAGCACGAGGTCGACCCGGGCGCCGCCCGCGTCGTGGTCGCGGGTGAGCCCGAACGGGGCCTCGTGCACCGGCGCCGCCTGCCGGTCGGCGACGATCCGCCGCGCGTAGTCGGCCAGCCCGTCCTCGTGATGGAAGCGGTGGGTCCGCCCCGCCGCCTCGTCGGCGAAGGTGACGGCTACCCCCCGGTGGAGATAGCTGGCGACCTTCAGCCGCTCGGCGATGACGTCGGCATCGAAGGCCGTGGACGGGAAGATGGTGGCGTCGGGCCGGAAGAAGACCGTGGTGCCGCTGCCGCGCGCGGGGCCGAGCCGGCGCAGCGGGGTCACGGGCCGGCCCCGGGTGAAGCGCTGCTCCCAGCGCGCGCCGTCGCGGGTGGAGGTGGCGACGAGCTCCTTCGACAGGGCGTTGACGACGCTCGCCCCCACCCCGTGCAGCCCGCCCGCGGTACGGTAGGTCCGGTGCTCGAACTTGCCGCCGGCGTGCAGGGTGGTGAGTATCACCTCGAGGGCGCCGCGCCCGCTCGGCGCGTGGGTGTCGACGGGGATGCCGCGCCCGTCGTCGGTCACCGTCACCGACGACCCGTCGGCGTGCAGGGTCACGCCGATGCGCGCCGCGTGCCCGTTCATGGCCTCGTCGATGGCGTTGTCGATGATCTCCCAGACGAGGTGATGCAGCCCGGCCGGTCCGACCCCCCCGATGTACATGCCCGGCCGCCGCCGGACCGGCTCGAGGCCTTCGAGAACGGTGATGTCCTTCGCGGTGTAGCTGTTCGCCATGGGTCGTCGGTCGGTACCCGGTCGTCGATGCGGCGGATTCAGTCGATGAACGGCCGCCGGTGTCAGTCGTCGAGCACGGGCACCGTCACCGGCGGCGGGATCACCCGCCTGAACTGCCCGCGCTGCAGCAGCTCCCGCCCCTTGCCGCCCCGGTTCGAGACCGCGTACTTCGCGGTGCTCACGGTCTGGGCCGCCCCGCGGCTGGTCTCGACCGTCAGCAGGTCCCGGTCGCCGGTCGAGGCGACGAAGCCCAGCACCCGGTCCGCTCCCCGGGCCAGCTTGATCAGGATGACGCCCTTCCCGGGGCCGGACAGGAAGTTGATCTCCCGGGCCGGGCACAGCATCGCCCGGGCCCGCGCCGTCACCGCGATGATCGTCTCGGCCCCCGTGGCGGCCGCCACCCCGACCACCTCGGCCCCCGCGGCGGGACGCGCGAAGCGGCGGCCGGCGCGGGTGCTCGGCTCCGCGAACGGCTCGAGGCCGAAGCGCAGGCTGTAGCCGTCGCTGGTCACCGCCACCGCGTGCAGGGGCGGGGTTTCCCCCTCGCCGGCCGCCGCGATGCCCGGCGCGGCCCGCTCGTCGAGGCTCATCGCGGCGATGACGCGCTCGCCGTCCCTGAGCTTGAACAGCCGCTGGACCGGCTCGCCGTGGCCGGTGGTGGCGGGGACGTCGACGATGCGCGCGGTATAGGCGGCGCCGAAGTTGCTGAAGAAGACGACGGTAGCGCGGGTGCTGCCGGCGAGGGCGGCGAGCAGGGCGTCGCCCTCGCGGAGGCGGGTGGCGGCGAGGTCGCGCACCTCCTTCTGCCGCTTTATCCAGCCGTCGGCGGTGACGAGGACGATGGCGTCCTCGGCCACGATGAAGTCGTCGGCGCTGTACTCCGCCTCCTCGCCGGCGCCCTCGATGAGCGTCCGGCGGGGGTTGGCGGTCTCGCCGTAGGCCTCCCGTATCGCGGCGATCTCCTCGCGCACCAGCCCCCAGCGCCGGTCCTCGCTGCCGAGCAGCTCCTCGATCTCCCGCGCCCGGCGCCGCTTCCCGGCCAGCTCCTCGCGGATGACGATGATCTCGAGGCGCGCCAGCCGGTACACCTTCAGCTCGAGGATCGCGTCGGTCTGCTCGGCGTCGAGCTCGAAGCGCCGCATGATGCGGCGGGCCGCGTCCGCCTTCCCGTCCGACCGCCGCACGATGCGCAGCACCTCGTCGAGCGCGTCGAACACCGTTTCGAAGCCCTCGAGGATGTGGATGCGGCGCTCGAGGGCCCGCAGCTCGTGCTCCAGCCGCCGGGTCACCACCTCGAGCCGGAACTGCAGGAAGTACGAGAGGGCCTCGTGCAGATCGAGGCGCTGGGGCCGGCCCACCTCCGGCTGCTCGGTGGGCACGAGGCAGGTCAGGTTGACGGCGAAGCTGGTCTGCAGCGGCGTGTGCCTGAACAGGTACGCCATCACCATCCGCTCGTCGGCGTCCCGCTTGATCTCCAGGGCGATACGGACGTCGTCGGTCGACACGTCCTTCACGTCGAGCAGGGGCGGGAGCTTGCGGGCGAGGATGACCTCGGCGATCCGTTCCACGAGCTGGGCCTTGTTCACCGCGTAGGGGATGCTCGTGACGTGGAGGGTCCGGCCGCCGCGGGTCTTCGGCCCCGGCTCCCAGGTGGCGCGAATCCGGACCGCCCCGCTGCCGGTCTCGTAGATCCGGGCCAGCTCGTCCGGCGTGTTCAGGATCTGCCCGCCGGTGGGGAAGTCCGGGCCCTTGATGTGGCGGCACAGCCCGGCGCTGTTCAGCTCGCGGTCGTCGAGCAGCGCGAGCAGGGCCGCGCACACCTCGCCGGCGTGGTGCGGAGGGATGTTGGTGGCCATGCCCACCGCGATGCCGGTGGCGCCGTTGACGAGCAGGTTCGGCAGCCTTGCCGGCAGCACCACCGGCTCGGTGCGGGTGCCGTCGTAGTTGGGCCGGAACGGCACCGTGTCCTGGTCGATCTGGTCGAGCAGCTCGGCGCTCGGGGGGGCGAGGCGGCACTCGGTGTAGCGCATGGCGGCGGCGGCATCGCCGTCGAGCGACCCGAAGTTGCCGTGTCCGTCCACGAGCGGGTAGCGCAGTGCGAAGGGCTGGGCCATGCGCACCAGGGTGTCGTAGAGCGCGGTGTCGCCGTGGGGGTGGTAGCTCCCCATGACGTCGCCCACCACCTTGGCCGACTTGCGGGGCTTGGCGTCGGCGTTCAGCCGCTGCTCCCACATGGTGTAGAGGATGCGCCGCTGCACCGGCTTCAGGCCGTCGCGCACGTCCGGCAGGGCCCGCGCCGTGATCACCGACAGCGCGTAGTTGAGGTAACGCGCCTGCGCCGCGTCGGTCAGCTCGACCGTCTCGATCGGGGGCGGTCCGGGGGGGACGGTCTCTCCGCCGGGCTCCGGATCGTCGAACAGCGGGGTTCCTTGGGGAGGTCTCTTGGCCATCGGCTGGTCGTCTGCGTCGCCGGAACGACGCGCCCCCATATGTAGGGGTACCGATTGATAAAGACTACTACATGTGGTTTGCGATCAGTAGGTGAATCAGCTCGCCCAGCACCATCGCGGTCGCCCCCCACACGCGTTCGCCGTGCGTCTCGAAGTAGGGCACGGCGATCATCTCGTCCCCGCGCCAGCTCCATCCGCTCCGGCGCGACCCGGCCCCGCAGAGGTCGTCGAGGGGCACCTCGAGCACGTGGGCCACCTCTCCCGCCGCGGCGACGAAGCGCGGGCGGCGGTCGGCGACGGCGACGACGGGATGCAGGGCGAAGTTGCTCACGGGTATGTGCAGCGCCGTCAGCCGTCCCACCACCCGCGGGTCCGACCCCACCCCGACCTCCTCGCGCGCCTCGCGCAGGGCCGCCGCCTCGATGGTTTCGTGCGCGTCGACGGCGCCGCCCGGCAGGGAGATCTGGCCCGCGTGCCGGCCGAGGGTCGCCGCCCGCCGGGTAAGCACCAGGTGCGCTCGCGCGTCTATGGGGTAGATGAGCACGAGGGCGGCGGCGGGCCGCGTCGGCGACGGGATGACCCCGGCCCGCCAGCTCCGCCGGGGCCGGGGGGCGAGCGCGTCGTGGACGTCCGGGCGCGGCGTCGGGTCGGCGAGGACGGCGCGGAGTCGATCTTCGATCTGATACAGTGTCGGGGCTGCTTCCACGATCCGGGCTTCTATCCTAGCCCGAAATCGTCGCCTGCGGCTCCGATTGCCGCCCAGCCAATCCTGCCGGAAGCCTTGCGCCGCTTGCAGCGCAGGCTCCCGGCGCGTCCGATGAGGGTATCCGACACGATTCCGTTCCCGCGCTGACCGATGTGCGGCGGAGGGCCGCGCATCGCCGCCGTTGCCGGCCCGATCCTGCGCCGGCCGTCACTCCCGGGGCGGCCGCCGTTCGATCCCTCCGAGCATCGCATGACCGAGACCGCCCCGAAGTCCAGGTTCGACCGGTCGATCGTCGAGGGTCCGCTGACCCCCGCGGTCTGGCGGCTCGCGTGGCCCACGATGGTGCAGAACGTCATCGGCGGGCTGCAGGGCATCATCGACCAGGCGATGGTGGGCAACTTCGTCGGCCACACCGGCAACGCCGCCATCGGGGTCAGCCTGCAGATCTTCATCCTCGTGATCGTGTTCGTGGCCTCGGTGTTCACGGGCATGGGGGTGCTGGTGGCGCGGTTCGCGGGGGCGAACGAGCCCGACAAGGTCAACCAGTCGGTCTACCAGGCGTTCATCGTCGCCGTCGCCCTCGCCGTCGGGGTCATGGCCCCGATCGGCTACTGGCTCGCCCCGACCCTGCTGAGGCTGATCAACGCGGCCCCCGAGGTGCAGGCCGAGGCGCTGCCGTACATCCGCATCCTGTTCGTCTTCAGCATCGGGATGCTGCTGTTCTTCATGTTCGGCGGGGCCCTGCGGGCGGCCGGCGACGCCAAGACCCCGATGCGCCTCGGCATCGCGATGACCGCGATGAACATCGTGCTCAACGTCGTGCTGATCCGGGGGCTGGGGCCGATTCCCGCGTTCGGCACCCGCGGCGCGGCCATGGGCACGGCCATCGCGAGCGGCATCACCGCCGCCGTCTTCCTGTGGCTGCTCTTCTCGGACCGGCTCGTCATCCACTTCTCGCGGTCGATGTCGTACCGGCCGAACCTGGAGATCATCCGGTCGCTGTTCCGGTTCGGCCTGCCGGCCGGGTTCCAGGGCATCGTGATGAACCTGGGCGGGGTGCTCATGCTCCGGTTCATCGGCTCCCTCCAGGAGAGCGCGGCCGCACAGGCCGCCTACGCGGTGAGCTACACGGAGCTGTTCTCGCTGATCACGTGGACCTCGGTCGGCCTGATGGGTGCGACGGCGGCGGTCGCCGGGCAGAACCTCGGGGCGGGGTTCCCCGACCGCAGCGCCCGGTCGACGTGGGTGGCGTCCGGGATGGGCCTGATGGTCGCCTGCGGGGTGGGGTTGCTGTTCGTCACGATACCGCGGCCGCTCCTCGCGATCTTCGGGATGCACGAGGGCGCGGTCGTCGACATCGGGGTCGAGCTGCTCGGCTATCTCGCCGTCTCCGGCCTCTTCGTGACGGTCGCGCTCGCCCACACCGGAGGGCTCCAGGGCACGGGCGACACCCGGAGCCCGCTGTACATCTCCATCGTTTCGCAGGTCATCGTGCCCCTCGGCATCTGCGCCGTCCTCCAGGCCACGACCGGGCTCGAGTCGCGCGACATCTGGCTGGCCATCGTCATCGGCCACATCACGCGGTGCGGGCTCAGCGTGGTCCGCTTCCGCCAGGGCAAGTGGCGCCACATCGCCGTCGACATCGGTCCCGCCCGGGCCTGAGGCGAAGCGGCCAAGCCCGCCGCGGCAATGGTCCGGCGCGCGGCCGCGACCGGGATAGAATGGCTACAGGATGCTCGACACGCGCACCCTCGCCCGCGAGTTGAAGGACGCCGGCATCGATCCGAGACAGGCCGACGCCATCACGCACGTGGTGCAACAGGCCGCCGAGCACGACGACCCCGCCACGCGGGCAGACCTCGACACCCTCCGTGCCGAGGTTCGAGCCGATCTCGCCGCCCTGGAAGCACGCCTGATCAAGTGGATGATCGGGGTCGCGCTGACGGCTACCGGCATCATCGTCGCCGCCGGAACCGCGGTCGTCGTCGCGGTCTTTCGGGTCCTCGGCTAAAGGGACGGCGATGTCCGGCGACGCCCGCGACCGCCCGGAGACGCTGGCCGCGCAGGCGCTGGGGCGGGTCGAGCCGACCACCCGGTCGGTGGTCCCCCCCATCTACCCGTCCACCACCTACGAGCGGGCGCCGGATGGCAGCTATCCCGGCGGCCACACCTACACGCGGGACCAGAACCCGACCTACGACCAGGCCGAGGCGCTGCTCAACCGCCTCGAGGGGGGCGACGGGGCCCTGCTCTTCGCGTCGGGGATGGCGGCGGCGACGACGGTGTTCGAGACCCTGAATGCCGGCGACCACGTCGTCGCCCCCGAACAGATGTACTGGACGATCCAGCGCTGGCTGGAGGAGCTCGCGGGCCGCGGGCGCATCGCTCTCGACCTCGTGCCCAACGGCGACGTGGGCGCGCTCGAGGCGGCGCTACGACCCGGCCGGACGAGGATCGTCTGGATCGAGACCCCCGCGAATCCCGGCACCGCGATCACCGACATCGGGGAGGCGGCCGAGGCGGCTCACCTCGCGGGCGCCCGGCTGGTCGCCGACGGCACCCTCGCGACCCCGGTGCTGTGCCGCCCCATCGAGCACGGCGCCGACCTGGTGGTGCACTCGGCCACGAAGCAGCTCAACGGCCACGCCGACGTGCTCGCGGGGGCGGTGGTCACCGCCCGCCGCGACGCGTTCTGGGAGCGGCTCATTCACGATCGCGGCTATCGGGGCGCGGTGCTCGGCCCGTTCGAGACGTGGCTGCTGCTGCGGGGCATGCGGACCCTGTTCCTCCGCGTCCCCCGTTCGGCGGAGAGCGCGATGCGCATCGCGGAGCGGTTGGCGGCGCATCCCGCGGTGCTCGAGGTCCACTACCCGGGGCTGCCGTCGCATCCGGGGCACGCGGTGGCCGCGCGGCAGATGTCCGGCGGGTTCGGCATGCTCGTGTCGTTCCGCCCCCGGGGCGGCGCGGCGGCCGCGAAGCGCGTGGCCGGCTCGCTGCGGCTGTTCAGGAACGCCACGTCACTGGGCGGCGTCGAGAGCCTGGTCGAGCACCGGGCCCCCGTCGAGGGGCCGGGCACGCGGGTGCCCGACGACCTGCTGCGGCTGTCGATAGGCATCGAGGCGGTCGAGGACCTGCTCGCCGACCTCGACCGGGCGCTGGCGTCGACGTCGGCGTGAGCGGGAGCATGGGGGAACCCGAAGCGCCTCCGTGCCGCATCCGGCCCGCCGTCGAGGCGGACGCGCCGCTCGTCCTCGCCCTGATCCGGGAGTTGGCGGAGTACGAGCGGCTCGCCGGCGAGGTCAGCGCCACGGAGGCCGACATCCGGGAGGCGCTGTTCGGTCCGGCGCCCGGCGCCGAGGCGGTGATTGCGATGGTCGGGGAGCGGCCGGCCGGCTTCGCGCTCTACTTCCACAACTTCTCGACGTTCGCGGGGAAGCGGGGTCTCTATCTCGAAGACCTCTACGTGCGGCCGGAGCACCGGGGACGGGGCGTCGGGCGCCGCCTGCTCCGCCACCTCGCCCGGCTCGCGCGCGAGCGGGGCTGCCGCCGCTTCGAGTGGGCGGTGCTGGACTGGAACGAGCCGGCGATCCGGTCCTACCGCCGGGCCGGTGCGGTGCCGATGGACGGCTGGACGGTCTACCGCGTGACCGGCGCCGCTCTCGACCGGCTGGCGGACGAGACATGATCAGCTATCAGCTCACCCGGTTCGGCGATCCCCTCGAGCGCGTCGAGTCCCCGCCGCCGGAGCCGGCGGGGACCGAGGTGCTCCTCCGGACGGAGGCCTGCGGGGTGTGCCACAGCGACCTCCACCTGCAGGACGGGTTCTTCGACATGGGGGGCGGCCGGCGGCTGGACCTGTCGAAGGGGCGGACGCTGCCGCTGACGCTGGGACACGAGATCGCCGGCGTCGCCGCGGCGTGCGGCCCCGAGGCCGTCGGCGTCGACGTGGGGGCGCGGTACGTGGCGTACCCCTGGATCGGCTGCGGTGGCTGCGACATCTGCGAATCGGGTCAGGAGCACCTGTGCCCGCGGCCGCGGGCGCTCGGGGTCACCCGGGCCGGCGGGTTCGGCGATCACGTTCTCGTCCCGCATCCCCGCTACCTCTTCGACATCGGCGACCTGCCCGCGACCCTCGCCTGCACCTACGCCTGCTCGGGGCTCACCGCCTTCGGCGCGGTGCGGAAGGTCCAGGCACGGGTCGACGGACGCCCGCTCGTCATCATCGGTCTTGGCGGCGTCGGCTTCGCGGCCCTGCGGCTCGCGCAGGCCCTGACCGACGCCTCCATGGTCGTCGTCGCCGACGTCGACGACGCGACCCTCGAGGCGGGGGCCGAGGCGGGCGCCGAGGTCGTCGACGCCCGCGCCCCGGACGCGGCCCGGCGGATCCGCCGCGCCACCGGCGGCGGGGCCGCCGCGGCCATCGACTTCGTGGGGTCGGAGAGCAGCGCCGCCCTCGGGCTCGGCGTGCTCGCGACGGGCGGCCTGCTCGTCGTCGTGGGGCTCTTCGGGGGAGAGCTGCGGGCGTCGCTGCCGCTATTGCCGCTGCGCAGCCTCACCCTGCAGGGGTCGTACGTCGGCAGCCTGGCGGAGATGCGCGAGCTGATGCAACTGGCCGGGACCGGGCGGGCGCCCGCCATCCCGATCGAGCCCCGTCCCTTCGCCGCCGCGCAGGCGGCCCTCGACGATCTCCGGGCCGGTCGCGCGGTCGGGCGGATCGTGCTCGCGTCCTGACGGCCGGTCGCACCGCGCGCCCCGACCGGCCCATCGTCGCCGGGCGCCCCCCGGGCGGCCCGACCGGTCCTCCGGGAGTTCGCGCCGTTCTACGGTGCCAACTCCTGCGGCGCCGACTCCTCGCCCGTTTCCCTTCCTATGGCGCGCCGCGCCTCGTCGCGAAGCCGGACCACCCCGCTCCAGTCGGCGCTTCGGGGCTGCAGCGGCGGCCCCACCGCGACGTGGATGCGGCCGGGCCGCAGCAGCAGCGTGTCCGCCGGGAACATGCGCCGCGTGCCGGTCAGGGCCACCGGCACCACCGGGCATCCCGCCTCGGCCGCGGCGCGGAACGCGCCGAGACGGAACGGCAACAGCCCCGGCGCCCGGACGAAGCGCCCCTCCGGGAACACGAACATCGATTCGCCGGCGGCCAGGGTGGCCCCGACCTCGCCGGCGCCCTCCATGCGCTGCGAGAGCCCGGTCTTCTCGATCCGCAGGTAGTCCCCGCGGCTGATGAGGGTCTTCAGGATCGGATACGTCGCCAGCCGCCCCTTGGCCGCGAAGCGGACGCCGGCGGGCAGGGTGGCGAGCACCACGACGACGTCCGCGAAGCTCGCGTGGTTGGCCACGAAGACGGCCGGTCCGAGACCGTGCAGATGCTCGAGCCCGGCCGCGGTGACCCGGGACAGGGAGGCCGCGGCCAGCAGCCGCGCGAAGCGGCGCAGCCACCGCCGGGCCCGCCCCGGCCGACGGCTCGTGCGAACCAGGACCCACAACGGCGGCACGAGAGCCACCAGCAGGCCGATCATGTAGAGGGTGTAGGCCGACCGCAGCAGGAGGTCGGCGGCCCGGCGGCAGTGCCCGCGCGCGGCCTGCCAGGCCATGACTGCCCACTGACGCGCGAGCGAGCCCGCGCCCCGTTCGAGCGTGCCCGCCCGGTACGCGTCGCGCGTCCCGCCCCGGCGCACCTTGCCGCTCGAGGTCTTGAGCACGGAGCCGGGCCGGGCCAGCACGACGGTGTCGGGGGGGACCCCCAGCGCGTCGGCCACGCGTTCGAGAATCTCGCCCCGCATCCGCTCCCGCCGCGCCGGTTCGGTGGCGCGCGTTTCCGCGACCACCACCAGGCGCTCGGTGCCGAGCGCCGCGTCGGGGACGCCGAACGCGGCGACGCAGCCCTTGCGCACGCCGTCGACGCCGTCGACCACCGCCTCCGCCTCGTGCGGGTAGATGTTGCGCCCGGCCTTGATGACGATGTCCTTCCGCCGTCCCGTCAGGAACAGCTCGCCGCCGGCGAGGTAGCCGAGGTCGCCCGAGTCGAGCCACCCGTCGTCGGTCGTGACGGCCCGGGTCGCGTCGGGGTTGCGGTAGTAGCCGGCCATCATCGACGGGCCGCGGAACTGCACCCGTCCCTCGAGGCGCTCGCCGAGGGGGGCGCCGGCCTCGTCGACGATCCGCATCTCGTGGCGTGGCAGGGCGGCGCCGCACGACACGAACGCCAGCGCGTCGGGCCCGGCGCTCGGCGCGGCCCGGCCGGTGGCCCGAAACGCCGGAGCGACGCGATCGACGAGGGGGGGGTGTCGCCGCGGGGTCACCGCGAGCCCCACCGAGCACTCGGCCAGCCCGTAGACCGGCCGGAGGGCGTCGGGCCGCAGCCCGGCCGGGGCGAAGCGCTCCGCGAAGCGGGTCAGCGTGCGGGGCAGTATCGCCTCCGACCCGTTGAGGAGGACGCGGAGCGACCCGAGGTCGAGGCCCTCGATCTCCTCGGCGGTGACCTTCGCGGCGCACAGGTCGAACGCGAAGTTGGGCGCCACCGACAGCGTGGCCCGATGCTCGTGGATGGCCCACAGCCAGCGGGCGGGGCGCGACAGGAAGGCCAGCGGGGACAGGATGGCGACGGGGATGCCCGTGTAGAGGCTGCCCAGCCACGCCCCGATGAGCCCCATGTCGTGATAGAGGGGCAGCCAGCTCACGACCGCGTCGTCGGGCCGGATGGCCAGCCCGTCGCGGATCGCGCGGATGTTGGCGAGCAGGTTCGCGTGCGTCAGCAGCACCCCCTTGGGCTGGCCGGTGCTGCCCGACGTGTACTGGATGAGGGCCGGGTCGTCGCCGGTCAGCCAGCTCGCGGGCCGGTGCGGCAGGGGGCCGTCGGCGGGGGCCTCGGGCGCGAGGTCGTCCAGGGTCGTCACGCCCGACAACGTTGGCACCTGACCCCGCAGCAGCGTCCCCAGCCGCTCGACGGCGGCGAAGGTGATGAGGAGGCGGGCGCCCGCGTTCGACAGGATGCGTCCCTGGCGCCCGGCGTACTCCGCGATGCGGTCCGGGCGGAACGGCGGGTACACGGGGACGGGCACCGCGCCCGCGAGCAGGGCCCCGAAGAAGGCGGGGAAGAACGCCGCCTCGGTCCGCAGCATGATGGCCACCGTGTCGCGCTGGCCGATGCCGCGGGCGCGCAGCGAGCCGGCCACCGCGGCCGCGCGGCGCCACAGCCACCCGTAGGTGAGGGTCCTCTCGGGGCCGTCGTCCTCTCGCAGGTGGACGTGCGGCCGGTCCGGCGTCGCCTGCGCGTGCCACTCGAGGACGTCGACGAGGGTCTCGGCCGTGGCCGGAGCGTCGGCCGCCGCCCCTGGCGCCGCCCGCACGTCGAGCGCCGTCCGCGTCGCGGGCGCGGTCTCCGCGGGCAACCGCTCGGCCGTGACCACCGCCTGCACCAGCTCCGAGGGGGTATCGACCGTCCCGAGCACGGTGTCCGACACGCGGACGCCGGTGGCCCGTTCGATGCGCCCGAGCAGCTCGACCTGCTCGAGGGAGCCCAGGCCGAGGTCGCGTTCCAGCGAGTCGTCGGGATTGACCGCGGCGGCGGCGGACCCAGGACGGAGCTCGGCGACGAGTCGTCCCACCAGGTCCAGGATGCGGCGCTGCAGTTCGGGGTCGTCGCCCGGCGGGGGAGTGCGTTCCGACATGGTCAGCCTGCTTCAGCGTGACCGCATCGCGCCCCGGACCCGGCGGCCTGCGCCGGGATCCGGGGGGCGGGACGCCCTGCCGGGCGGTGCTCGGGGCGCGTCCCGTCCTGCCGCGCGGACGCTTGGCCCGCCAATCGTCGCCTGCGGCTCGGCCTGGGCCCAACCAACCCTGCCAGGGAGTCTGCGTCTCCTCCGGAGGCGGCGCCGTTAGACGGCGCAGACCTCCTACCCGGCCTCGACCCGGGTGATGGAGTGGATGACGACCGGCTCGCGCGGGACGTCCTGCATCCGGTCCTGGCGGCCGGTCCGGACCCCTCCGATCCGGTCGACGACGTCCATGCCCTCGGTCACCCGGCCGAACACCGCGTAGCCGACTCCCGACGGCAGGGGGTTCCGATAGTTGAAGTTGTCGTTGTTGTCGAGGTTGATGAAGAACTGCTGCCGCGCGCTGTCGGGCGCGGAGCCGCGCGCCATCGCCACCGTGCCGCGCAGGTTCAGCAGGTTGCGGCTCGCCTGGTTGATAATCGTGCCGCGGAGCCCCTCGAGCTTCGGCACGAGCTGTTCGTCCTCGCCGAGCCTGAAGCCCCCGCCCTGCACGATCACGTCGCGGAGGATCCGATGGAACACCGTGCCGTCGTAGTACCCGTCTCGCACGTAGACCAGGAAGTTGACCACCGTCGCCGGGACGCGATTCCGGAACAGCTCCATCTCGAAGCTTCCCATGCTGGTCTCCACCAGCACGCGGGGATTGGGCGGCATCTCCTGGCCCGCCGCCGGCGCGGCCGGCAGGCTGGCGAGGACGCACGTTGCTAGCACGACCGCGGCCGCGCGGATTCGTCGACCGTCGGCCGGGCGGACATCGCAAGGGGACTTCACCCGGGGTGCCGGGCACATGCGTAGATACACTACGTGCTCCTTCACTGGTTCTCGCGGGTTTCGCCGACCCGGCGGCCGGCGGGGTGGTCGCGGTGCCGTCTCGCGCTACTGCACCGTCACCGAGAGGATCTCGACCGTCGTGTTCGGCACGTCGTTGAACGGGCCGCGGCGCCCCGTCGACACGCCCTCGATCCGGTCGACGACGTCCATGCCGTCCGTGACCCGCCCGAACACCGCGTAGCCGTAATTCCCGGGGTCGGTGCCGCGATTGTTGAGCCCGGGGTTGTCGACGGTGTTGATGAAGAACTGGGCGGTGGCGCTGTCGACGACGTTGGTGCGGGCCATCGCCAGCGTGTACTCGTCGTTCGAGAGCCCGTTCGTCGCCTCGTTCCGGATCGGGGCGCGGGTCTCCTTCCTCTGTAGGTCGGCCGTCATGCCGCCACCCTGGATCATGAAGCCCCGGATGACGCGATGGAAGATCGTGCCGTCGTAGAAGCCGCTCTCGGCGTAGGCGAGGAAGTTGGCCACCGACACCGGTGCGTTCCGGCGGTCGAGCTCGGCGGTGATGTTGCCCAGGCTGGTCTCGATCACGACGACGGGGTTCTGGGCGGCGGCGGGCGGGGCGGCCAGGATGGCGGCGAGGCCACAGATCACGAGGAACGAGAGAGGTCGATGCGACATGAGAGGGCCTCCTTTGGCCGTTTGGAGCGGCGGCTCGCTCGTTCGGAAGCGATGAATCGGTCCCGGGGGGAAGCGACGCCCCGCACGGCAAGGGGGGGCGTCTCGCACCGTCAGGAGGGGACGAGTTGCTTCGTCGGGAAGCGACCCGCCGCCGCTCATCCAATAATCTGATGTATCCGATCCAATCGTGTGGATTCCCGGGCCGGCATCGGGCCGGTCGGGAGGCGACCTGCCCGATCTCCTCCTGCGTACGCGCCGCCCTCCACTTTTGGCCCCGAGTATGCATAATTCCCCTTGGCGCTGTCCAGTGACGCCGACGGCGGTCGCCGTCGCCCACGGGCGCCCGGACCACCACGGACGACTGAGCGGGACCAGACAGCCTCATGAGTTTGCTCGACCGATTGCGCGGCCAGCCGGGTTGGCAACACGAGGATCCGCTGGTGCGGGCCTCGGCCGTGGACGACCTGGAGAACGACGCCCAGGACGTGTTCGCGGCGATTGCGTCGGAGGACGCCGACCCCGGGGTGCGGCTGGCCGCCGTCCTTCGGTTGTCCGACCCGGCGACCATCGGGCGGGTCGCGCGGACGGACTCGGACGGCCAGGTGCGGGACGAGGCGATCTCGATGCTCCGGGCGATCGCGGTCGAGGCCACGGAGCCCGACGTGGGCGAGGCCGCCCTCGCGGGGCTGTCCGAGGAGCGTGATCTCGGCGAGGTGGCGCGGACGGCCCGCATCGAGGCGGTCAGCCGCTCGGCCCTCGGGCGTCTCGATTCCCAGAAGGCGATCGGCGCCGTCGCCCGGCGGTCGACGCATCGCGCGGTGCGGGGGGCGGCTCTCGACCGGCTCGACGCCCGCGACGAGCTCGCCGCGGTGGCGATCAAGACCGACCATCGCGAGATCGCGCTCGCCGCGTTCGAGCGGCTCGTCCCCCTGGGTCCCGCCGACCGCGATCTCCTCCGGACCGTCGCCGTCCGCGCCCGCACCAAGCCGGTGTCGCGGCGGGCGAGGACCGCCCTCGCCGAGCTCGACGCCCAGCCCGCCCCCCTGACCGCGGACGAGCGGCGCCGGCGGCGCGAGGAGCTGTGCGAGCGCGTGGAGGCGCTGGCCGGGGTCCGGCAGTGGGACGCGGTGACCGCCGCGCTCGATCAGGCCGAGCGCGACTGGCGGGACCTGGCGGAAGAAGACGAAGCGCCTGGTGGCGCCGACGCGCTGCTCGGCCCCGCGGAGCCGGTCGCCGCCGAGGGGCACGGCGCGATCGGGGAGCCGGTCGCCACCGGGGAGCCGGTCGCCACCGGGGAGCCGGTCGCCACCGGGGAGCCGGCCGCGGCGGAGGAGCCGATCGCGGCGGAGGAACCGGCCGCGCCCGAGGGTGCGGCGTCCCCGGCGGACGAGGCCCCGGCCCCGGTCGAGGCGGCCGCCGATGCGCCAACCGCCGTGGATGCCGCGGTGGCGGCGCGGTGGCGGGCGGCGGTGGCGGCGGGGCTCGACCATCTGGCTCGTCTCGATGCGGCGCGGGGCGCGGCCGACCGTCGCCGTCAGGTACGCAGCGAAGCCCTCGCGGCGCGCATCGCGCTGTGCGACCGGCTGACCGCGGTCGCGGCCGACGAGACCCGGGACGCCGAAGCCCTCGCGGCCGAGATCGGGGTCGTGCGCGCGGAGTGGACGGCGCTGCCGGAGGTTCCGTCCGTCGGCGACGATGCCGCCGTCGATGACCCGACGGCCGGGGAGGATCGCACGGGAGGAGACGCCTCCACCCAGGTCGAGCGGCGGTTCGCCGATCTCGTGGCGGCGGCCGAGCGTCAGGCCGGGCGGCGCCGCAACGCCGCGGACCGCCTTGCCCGGCTCGCGGCGCTGGCGGAGAGGCTCGAGGCGGTGAGCGCGACGCAGGATCTCGAGGAGCTGACGACGGGGTGGAAGGCGCCGCACGGCGAGTGGACGGCGCTGGCGGGCGAGTCCACGCCGGGCGAGCTGGCCGAGCTGGCCCCGCGGGTGGCCGCGGCGGAACAGAAGCGGGGCGACCGGTTGTTCGCTGCCCGCGAGGCCCGGCGCCGGCGCGAGCAGGGCAACCTCGTCAAGCAGAAGGCCCGGTGCGACGAGATCGAACGGGGACTCGCCGACGAGCAGCTCACGCTGAAGGACGCCGAGCACTTTCTCCGTCTCACCCGTTCCCTCCTCGGCAATCTGGGGCGATTGCCGACCCGGCAGGACCGCGAGGCCCTCACGGATCGACTCCGCGCCGCCCAGACCGGGTTGACGGGACGGGTGCGGGAGCTGCGGGCGCTCGTCGAGTGGAAGCAATGGGCCAATGTCGGGGTGCAGGCGGCCCTCTGCCAGCGCCTCGAAACGCTCGCCGCGCGCGGCGAGGAGGACGAGGAGGCGTTCGCCCGCGAGTTCCGGCAGATCATGAACGAGTGGCGGCAGGCCAGCGACGTCGCCCGGGACGAGGGGAACGACGTCTGGCAACGCTTCAAGACCGCCCACGACGCCCTGTATCCCCGTTTCGAGGCCTGGCGGACGGCCCAGGACGCGGTGCGCGGCGACAACCTCGCGAAGAAGGTCGCGCTGTGCGAGGAGGCGGAGCGGTTGGCCGACTCCACCGAGTGGATCAAGGTCGCCCAGCGCATGACCGAGCTCCAGGAGGAGTGGAAGCAGGTGGGGACCGCGACGCGCAAGGACGAGCGCGAGGTCTGGAACCGGTTCCGGGCCGCCTGCGGCCACTTCTTCCGGCGGCGCCGGCAGGACCTGGCGGAGCGCAAGGAGGTCTGGGCGAAGAACGCGCAGCTCAAGGAGGAGCTGTGCGGGAAGGCGGAGGCGCTGGCCGACGAGACCGACCTCGACGCGGCCAGGGCCGCGGTCAGGCAACTGCAGGCCGAGTGGAAGACGGTGGGGCCGGTGCGGCGCTCGCGTTCCGAGACGTTGTGGCAGCGCTTCCGCGCCGCGTGCGACCAGGTCTACACGCGGGCGCGCGAGGCGGTGGACGCACCCTACGTCGAGCATATACGGGCGAGGGCCGCCCTGTGCGAGCGCCTGGAGGCGCTCGCACCCGACGCCGGGGGGGGCGCCGATGCGCGTCCGCCGGCCGACATCCCCGAGGCGGGCGCCGATGCGCGTCCGCCGGCCGACACCTCCGAGGGGGGCGCCGAGGGGGGCGCCGATGCGCGTCCGCCGGCTGACACCTCCGAGGCGGGCGCCGATGCGCGTCCGCCGGCCGACACCCCCGAGGCGGGCGGCGAGGGCGGGGGCGAGGGTGGCCCCGATGCCGGGCCGCCGGCCGATCTCGCCGAGACGGTCGAGGCAATCCGGGCCGAGTGGCGCGGCATGGAGCCGATACCGCGGCCGCAGGAGCGCGGCCTGACGGCGCGGTTCGACACCGCCCTCGGCCGCGTCGTCGATCGGTTCCCCGGCGCCTTCGCCGGCAGCGACCTCGACCCCCTGCGCCACGTGCCGGCGCTCGAGCGGCTCTGCGAACGCGTCGAGTCGATGATCCAGGCGGCGACGAGCGCCCCGGCCTCGGAAGAGCGCTCGCCGTCGGAGATTCTCGCCGCGCGGCTGCGGGAGGCGCTGGCCAGCAACACGATGGGCGCCCGGGCCGACGCGGACGCCAGGCGGCGGGAGGACGCGGAGACGGTGAGGCGGCTGCAGGCCGAGCGGCGGGCGCTGGGAGTGATCCCGGGCGAGTCCGGACACCAGCTCTCCGAGCGGTTTCGCGCCGCGTGCGACCGCTACTTCAAGCTGAATCCGCCCCCGCCCCCGCCGCCGGGGGCGTCGAAGCCGCGCGGCGGCGGGTCCCGCCGCGATGACGCTTCCCGTGGCCGCAGGCCACGCCGGCGCCGCGATTGACGGTTGGGCGGGTCCCGTCGCGCGCGGCCGATGACGCCGGGTTCCCCTCGGAGGACGACGGCCGCGCCGGGACCTCGCGCGAGCGTCCCGGGCTCGCGGTGGACTCGCGCGTGCTGCCGGCCCCGCGAGCCCGCCATCCCCGCCATGCAGGACTTTCATCCCCTCACCGAGGAGTGGTTCCGGGGGCGGTTCGCCGCCGCGACGGGGCCGCAGCTCGAGGCCTGGCCGGCCATCCGGGCCGGCCGCGACGTGCTGGTGTCGGCCCCCACCGGCTCCGGGAAGACCCTCGCCGCCTTCCTCATCTGTCTCGACCGCCTCGTGACGGCCGGCCTCGCGGGCCGGCTCGACGATCGGGTCGAGGTGGTCTACGTCTCGCCCCTGAAGGCCCTGAGCAACGACATCGGGCGCAACCTCGAGACCCCGCTGGCCGAGCTCGAGCAGCTCGCCTTCGAGCGGGGCATGCCCGCCCCCGGCATCCGGACCGCGGTGCGGACCGGCGACACGCCGGCCTGGGAGCGCGAGCGGATGGTGCGCCGGCCGCCGCACATCCTCGTCACCACGCCGGAGTCGCTGTTCATCCTGCTGACGGCCGAGCGCAGCCGCGCCGCCCTGCGCCATGCCGAGACGGTCATCGTCGACGAGATCCACGCCCTCGCGGACGACAAGCGGGGGTCCCATCTCGCGCTGACCCTCGCCCGGCTCGACGATCTGGTGCGGAAGGCGGGGAAGCCGCGGCCCCAGCGCGTCGGGCTGTCGGCCACGGTGCGGCCGATAGGCGCGGTCGCGCGTTTTCTGCAGGGGACCGTCCCCGCCGGGGTCTCCGAGCGCCCGGCGGCGGCGGCGCCTGCCTCCGTGACGGTCATCGACAGCGGGCACCGGCGGCGGCTCGACCTGGCCGTCGAGGTGCCGCGCGACGAGCTCGGGGTCGTGGCCACCAACGAGATGTGGGGCGAGATCTACGACCGCGTCGCCGAGCTGATCCTCGCGCACCGCACCACCCTCGTCTTCGTCAACACGCGGCGGCTGTGCGAGCGGGTGGCCCACCACCTGGAGGAGCGCCTGGGGGATGAGGCGGTGCTGGCGCACCACGGCAGCCTCTCCCGGCGGATTCGTCAGGGTGCGGAGAGGCGGCTCAAGAGCGGCGAGCTGCGCGCCGTCGTCGCCACCGCGTCGCTGGAGCTCGGCATCGACGTCGGGACCGTCGACCTCGTCTGCCAGATCGGGTCGCCGCGGTCGATCGCGGTCGCCCTGCAGCGGATCGGCCGGTCCGGTCACCACGTCGACACCCCGGACGGCTCGCACGTGCCGCGCGGGCGGCTCTTCGCCACCACCCGCGACGAGCTCGTCGAGTGCGCCGCCCTCGTCCACGCCATCCGGCAGGGGCGGCTCGATGAGCTCGAGATTCCGGATTGGCCTCTCGACGTGCTGGCCCAGCAGTTGGTGGCCGCCTGCGCGTCCGAGACGTGGGCCGTCGAGGACCTCTTCGCGCTCGTGCGCTCGGCCGCCCCCTACGCGGCGCTGCCGCGGCCCGCGTTCGAGGCGGTCGTGGGCATGTTGTCCGACGGGATCGCCACGTCGCGCGGGCGCTCCGGGGCGTACCTGCACCGCGACCGGGTCAACGGTACCGTCCGCGGGCGGCGCGGGGCCCGGCTCGCCGCCATCACCGGGGGCGGCGCCATTCCCGACAACGCCAACTACCTGGTGGTGGCCGAGCCGGACCAGACGACGGTGGGGACCGTCGACGAGGACTTCGCGGTCGAGAGCCTCGCCGGCGACATCTTCTTGCTCGGGACCACCTCGTGGCGAATCCGCCGGGTGGAGTCGGGCCGCCTGCGGGTCGAGGACGCCCACGGTGCCGCCCCGTCGCTGCCGTTCTGGCGCGGGGAGGCGCCGGGGCGGACCCCCGAGCTGTCGGAGGAGGTGTCGCGTCTGCGTGAGCGGATCGCGGAGATGACCGCCGGCGGGCCCGAGACCGGGACCGGCGGTCATGCGAGTCACCCCGAGCCGGCGTCGGCGGCGGAGACCGGGACGGGCGGTCATGCGGGCAGCGCCGCGCCGGCGTCGGTGGAGACCGGGGCCGGCGGTCATGCCGGCCGCCAGGGGCCGGCGTCGGCGGGGGACGGGGCCGGCGGCGCTGAAGACGAGAGCCTCGGCCGCGCGGTGGCGTGGCTCACCGAGGCCTGCGGCCTCGACCGGTCCGGCGCCGAGCAGGCCGCGGCCTACGTGCGGGCCGGCGCGGCCGCCCTCGGCGCGATGCCGGCCGACCGAACGGTGGTGGCCGAGCGGTTCTTCGACGAGGGCGGGGGCATGCAGCTCGTCGTGCACGCACCGTTCGGCGCCCGCATCAACCGCGCGTGGGGGCTCGCCCTCCGCAAACGGTTCTGCCGCTCGTTCAACTTCGAGCTGCAGGCGGCGGCGACCGACAACGGCGTCCTCATCTCGCTCGCCGAGCAGCACAGCTTTCCCCTCGAGGTCATCTTCCGCTTCCTCAACGTCGACACCGTCGAGGAGGTGCTGACCCAGGCGATGCTACCGTCGCCGATGTTCGGGGCGCGGTGGCGGTGGAACGCGTCGCGGGCCCTCGCGGTGCTGCGCTTCGCGGGGGGGCGCAAGGTGCCGCCGCCGATCCAGCGCATGCGATCCGACGACCTCCTCGCCTCGGTGTTCCCCGACCAGGCCGCCTGCCAGGAGAACCTCACCGGCGACGTCCGCATTCCCGACCATCCCCTCGTCAACGAGACGGTGCGCGACTGCCTGCACGAGGCGATGGACCTCGACGGGCTGCGCGAGGTGCTCGCGGGCATCGAGTCGGGCGCGATCCGGACGGTGGCCGTGGACACCGCGGAGCCTTCGCCCCTCTGTCACGAGATTCTCAACGCCAACCCCTACGCGTTCCTCGACGACGCGCCGCTCGAGGAGCGCCGCGCCCGCGCGGTGCAGTTGCGGCGCACGCTCGGCAGCGACCCCGGCGGCATGGGCGCCCTCGACCCCGCGGCCATCGCCACCGTCGCCGACGAGTCGTGGCCGGTGGTTCGCGACCCCGACGAGCTGCACGACGCGCTCCTGACGCTGGTGGCGCTGCCCCCGGTCGCGGCGTGGGCGGTCTGGCTCGACGCCCTGGCCGCGTCGCGGCGGGCGGGGGTGCTGCGGGTCGGCGAGGCCCGGCTGTGGGTCCCCACGGAGCGCCTCGGCCTCGTCCGCAGCCTCTATCCCGGCGAGGCCGTCGAACCGTCTCTCCCGGACATCGGCCAGTCCGGTGTCGCCGACCGGGAGACCGCGGCGGCGGAGCTGTTGCGCGGCTGGCTGGAGTCGACGGGGCCGGTGACGGCGTCGGGCATGGCCGATCGGCTCGCGCTGCCGCCGTCCCTCGTCGAGGCCGGCCTGACGCGCCTCGAGGGTGAGGGACAGATTCTGCGCGGCCGGTTCACCCCGTCGGCGGCGGGAGACGGGGACGGGAAGGAAGTCGAGTGGTGCAACCGGCGCGTCCTCGCGCGTATCCACCGCCTGACCATCGGCAGCCTGCGCCGCGAGATCGAGCCCGTCTCGACCGCCGACTTCGTGCGCTTCCTGCTGCGCTGGCAGCACCTCGCGCCGGGCACCCGACTGCACGGGGCCGACGGCCTGCTGCAGATCCTGAAGCAGCTCCAGGGCTGGGAGATCTCGGGCGCCGCCCTCGAGCGGGAGGTCGTCGCGCGCCGCGTCGCGTCGTACGACCCCGAGCTGCTCGACCGGCTGTGCCTGTCGGGCGAGGTCATGTGGGGGCGGCTGTCGCCGCACCCCGCGTTCGAGTCGCCGGCCTCCATCCGGTCGGGACCGGCCGGGGCGCCGGTCGGAGCCGCCGGTGATCGGTCCGCGGCTCCACACGTGCAGCGCCGGACGGCGGGCGCACGGCCGACCCGCGTCCGCCCGACGCGGGTGGCCCCGATCACCCTCTTCCTGCGGGCCGACGCCGACTGGCTTCTCGCCGCCGCCGGACGTGGCGGCGCCGGTGCGGACGACGCGGCCCTGTCGCACCCGGCCCGCGAGGTGCGCGGCGCGCTGGCGAGCCGCGGCGCCTCGTTCCTCCCCGATCTGGTGCGAGCGACGGGCCGCCTGCCGAGCGAGGTCGAGGACGGCCTGTGGGAGCTGGTCGCGGCCGGCCTCGTGAGCGCCGACGGTTACGACAACCTGCGGGCCCTCGTCGACCCCAAGCGCCGCCGCGGCGAAGGGCGGGGACGGGCGGCGCGGCCGCGCCACGCCGCCGGCCGGTGGGCGCTGCTCGACACCGGCGAACCGGCCGCGGCGGACGCGGGGCCGGCCGCGCCGGCCGGCGGCGCGGGTGCGCCGCCCGCGGGCGCGGCGCTGCCGGATGCCGACGACGAAGCGCGCCGCCGCTACGACGAACAGGTGGCCCGCTTCGCCCGCCAGCTCCTGGACCGCTGGGGGGTCGTCTGTCGTGATCTGGCCGCCCGGGAGACCCTGGCCCCCCCGTGGCGCGACCTGCTTCGGGCCCTGCGCCGGATGGAGGCGCGAGGCGAGATCCGGGGCGGGCGCTTCGTCGCCGGCGTCGTGGGCGAGCAGTTCGCCCGTCCCGACGCGGTCGAGCTGCTGCGCGTCGTGCGCCGCGAGGACGCCCCACCCGACCCGGTCCGGGTGTCGGCCGCCGATCCCCTGAACCTCACCGGGGTGCTCCTGCCCGGCCCCCGGGTCAGCGCGCTGTCCGGCGGGACCGTCGAGCTGCTCCCGGGGGCCGGCGCCGAGCCGGACAAGGCCTCCGCCGCCACCGTCGACGGCTCGGCCCGGACGGCGTGACGCGTCCCGCCCGCCCTGCGAATGACCCGTTCGGCCCCTGGCATCCTCACCCTCCCCGAACCTCTTCCTCACCGTTTGGCCAGGCCGCGAACGTCGTCGTCACGGCGCCCCTCGCGCCCGTTCTCCACCCCGGCCGTCTGGCGTTGCTCGAAAAAGCTCGGCGCGGGCGCGTCCACGAAAGAGCCCGGCGTTCCGCCGACTGCTTGCCGTGCGGGATGCGAAAGAAGTGCCGGCGCGATAATCTACGCGCCCGGATATCATCGGCGCGTCCGAACGCTCGCGCCCGCGGATGGCGGGCGATGCACGGAACCCCGAAGGAGTCTTGAACGATGCTGACGAGAACCCGCGCAATCCACCTGGTCGTTGTGGCGGCCCTCTGCCTCTCCGGCCTGCCGTTCGGCGGGTCTGTCGCGCCCGCCGCCGCCCAGCAGGCCGACGTCCCGGCCATCCCGACCCCTGACCTGTACGCCGGCTCCCCCTATCTCCGCGAGCTGCGGAACTCGCTTGTCTACGGCGAGGTCTGGGAGCGGCCGTACCTGTCGAAGCGCGACCGCAGCCTCATCACCATCGCCGTCCTCCAGGCCCTGGCCCGGGAGGAGCTGGCGATTCACATCCCCCGCGGGCTCGACAACGGGCTGACGCCGGAGGAGATCTCCGAGATCATCCTGCACGTGACCTTCTACGCGGGGTGGCCGACCGGGGTGCAGGCGTCCGTGACCGCGGCCGAGGCGTTCGAGGCGCGCGGGCTGACCCTCGGCGACCTGCCGCGGGCCCCCACGCTCGAGGCCGAGGTCACCACCCCGGGCGGGCTCAGCGACGCCTACGCGGCGGTGCCGAGGCTGGGGGCGTTGCGCAACAGCCTGCTCTACGGGGACATCTGGGAGCGGCCCCTGCTCTCCAAGCGCGACCGCAGCCTCGTCACGGTCGCGGTGAACCAGGCCCTCTACGTCACCAACGAGCTGCGCCTGCACATCGACCGGGCGCTGGACCAGAACGGCGTCGAGCCGCAGGAGCTCTCCGAGGTGGTTCTGCACGTGACGTTCTACGCGGGCTGGCCGGCCGCGGTGAACGCGGGCCGGCTGCTCACCGCCGCCTTCGAGGCGCGCGGCGTGGCCCTGGACGAGCTGCGGTAGGCGCCCCGCGCCGCAGGGCGCGCGAGGGTTCCGTCCCGCTATGCCACCGTCAGCTCGAGCAGCCGGGCCGGGTCCGCACGGTCGAGGCCGCGGCAGGTCGCGATGATGTCCTCGAACCGGGCGGCGGGGATGGGTAGGCCGGGGACGACGTCGCGAATCCGGCGCGCCTCCTCCTCGAAGTCCCAGATGAACTCGCGGCCCGTGGCCTGCCGGGTGTAGCTGCGGCCGTCCTTCGTGAAGACGGTGATGCGCGGGCCGAAGAGGGTCATCTCGTGCGACGGGATGATCGTGACCCGTTGCATGAGGTCGAGCACCTCCGGCGGGTCAGGCGCCCCCGCCAGCAGCGGGAAGCCGCGGCGTACGACCCCGTAGGCGGCGTAGTACCGCGTGCTGCCCACGGTGGCCTGGCCGAGGTCCTCCCGCCGGGTGGGGAAGGCGGGGCTCGGGTACTGGGTCTCCAGCCAGTTCACCACGGCTTCCACCCGGTCGACGTCCTCGTAGGTGATGCCGTGCTCCTCGCAGAGCTGCGCGGTGACGTCGACGTGGGCGATGTTGTACCCCGCCGTCGAGTAGATGCGGTAGAGGGTCTCCAGGAGCAGCCATTCCTCGCCGAGCCCGGTGGTCAGCGCGTCCAGGCTGGCGCGGGTGTCGCCGACGAAGCTGTAGGTCAGATCGCCCCGGTTGTTGCCGGCGTAGGCGTGATAGAAGCCGGCGTCGCCCTCCAGGGACGCCTCGCCCGCCTCGCGGCCCTGCCGCGCCAGCGCCACCGCGAGCATGGCGTTGCGCGCGGCGGCGCTCTCCCGCAGGCCGCGGGCCTCGAGGTTGCTCCCGGCGAGGTTGACGCAGAGGCCGATGGCGTTCGTCGTCTCGTCCTCTGTGAGGCGCATGAGCTTCGCGGCGGCGACGGCGGCCCCGAAGATGCCGAAGACGGGCCCGGCGTGGAAGCCGCGCGCCATCATCGTCGGAATGAAGTCGGCGGCCATCCGCTCCATCACCTCGTAGCCGGCCGCGAGGCCGGTGACGAGGTCGCGCCCGGAGGCGCCTTCGGCCTGCGCCGCCGCGAAGGCGCAGGGGACGATGCACGTGCCGGGATGCAGGAGCATGCGGAACGTGTCCCACTTGCCGCCGGCCAGGATCAGCTCGGCGTTGGCGAAGACCGCGCCCGCCTTCGTGGCCCGCGCGCCGTCCACCATGACGGTGACGCCGGCCGCCGCGCCGCCCTCCTCCCGGGTGACGAGCTCGACGGCCTGCCGGCCCGCGGGCAGTTGCGAGCCGAGGAGCGCCGACGCGAGGGCCTGGAGCGTGAGCCCCTTCGCGCGGTCGACCACCTCCGGGGGCAGGTCCTCGTAGCGCAGGCCCGTGACCCACCGCGCGAACTGCCGGCTGATCGTGTCGGCCGGGTCGATTTGTGAGGCGCCCCTCGGCTGCGTCGCCCGCGCGACCGGGGCGAACGGCGTCGCGGTCCCGGTCCCGAGCAAACCGCCGGCCGCGACCGCGCCCTGCAACAGGCTCCGCCGAGTCAGTCCAGCTCTCATGGTGACAGTTCCCCAAGCGCACCTGGATCGAGGAGGCTGCCGGCGAGGTCTCGCCGAGTCAGCCCACCCCATGGTGGCAGGGACGCTATCACCGGCGGATCCGGCAATCAAGCCGTTGCGGACTTCCGGGAGCCGTTGCAGGCTTTTCGGGGACCCGACGGGGGCGGGCATGTAGACTACGGGGAATCCGGACCGAACAGGGGGTGGCGAGATGATCTCTGTGAGCTGTTTTCTCCGGCGTCTGGCGACAACCGCGACGGCGGTTGCGAGCTGTGTCCTCCGAGATCAGGCCGCCGCGGCGGCGGCGCTGATTCTTGCCGTCGGTCTCGGCGGCGGGGCCGGTCTTGCCGCCGGGCAGCCCGCCCCGGGCGGCATCCATACCGCGACCCAGGCCGAGAACGGCCGCGCCGCCTACACGCGGAGCTGCGCCATCTGTCATCGGACCGATCTGCGGGGCAATTTCGAGAGCCCGCCGCTGGCCGGCCCCAACTTCCTGAGCTTCTGGGGCGATCTCACCCCGCTCGAGCTCGTCGAGCGCATCCGGGACACGATGCCCCCGGACCGGCCGGGGCGCCTCGGGGACGAGACCTATCTCGACATCGTCGCCTACCTTCTCGAGGCGAACGGCGCCCCGGCGGGAGACGAGCCGCTGACGGTCGCCACCGCCGGCACCATCGGGGCAGTGGCGACGGGAGTGACCGCTCCCGCGCCGGCGATAACGGCCGCGGCCCAGGGCCGGGCGCGGAGGCCCGACACGCGCACGGCGGCGGCAGCCGTGCCTGGCGGCGTCACGGTCGCGGGCGAGGTGGAGAGCTACACGCCGGTCACCGACGAGATGCTGCGCGAGCCGGATCCGGGTGACTGGCTGATGGTGCGGCGGAACTACCAGGCCTGGAGCCACAGCCCCCTCGACGCGATCTCGCGGGACAACGTCGGCGAGCTCGAGCTGCAATGGATGTGGGCCATGAACGAGGGCGGAAGGAACGCGCCCTCGCCCATCGCGCACGGCGGCGTGCTCTACTTCGCCGGCTTCGGCCCCGTGGTGCAGGCCCTCGACGCGCGCACCGGCGACCTGATCTGGGAGCACGAGGTCGGCGTCGAGGCGGGCCAGCTCGCCAGCTCGAGCCGCAACCTCGCGATCTACCAGGACAAGCTCTACCTCGCCACCGCCGACGCGCGGCTCATCGCCCTTGACGCGCGCACCGGCGCCGAGGTCTGGACCAGCCGCATCGCCGACGACGCCGAGGGCTTCCGCAACACCAGCGGGCCGGTCGTCGCCGGCGGCAGGGTGGTGCAGGGGCTCGGCGGCTGCGGTCAGTTCACCCGCGAGGGCTGCTTCATCAGCGGCTACGACGCGGCGACCGGCGAGCGGTTGTGGCGGTTCAACACGGTGGCCCGCGCGGACGAGCCCGGGGGCAACACCTGGGCCGAGCTGCCGGACTACCTGCGCGGGGGCGGCGAGACGTGGATCACCGGCAGCTACGACCCCGAGCTCGACCTCGTCTACTTCGGCGTGGCGCAGGCCAAGCCTTGGGTCGCGGTCAGCCGGGGCATGACCGTCCACGACCCCGCCCTCTACACCAGCTCGACCGTCGCCCTGCGGCCGGGGGACGGCGACCTCGCCTGGCACTTCCAGCACGTCCCCGGCGAGAGCCTCGACCTCGACGAGGTCTTCGAGCGGGTGCTCGTCGATGTCGGCGGGCGGAAGACCGTCTTCAGCGCCGGCAAGCACGGCATCCTCTGGAAGCTGGACCGCGAGACTGGCGAGTTCCTCGGCCACAAGGAGACCGTCTTCCAGAACGTCTTCGACCACATCGACCCCGACTCGGGCGCCGTCACCTACCGCCAGGACATCGTCGACGCGCAGTTTGAGCAGCTCGTCCCGGCGTGCCCGAGCACCGCCGGCGGCAAGAACTGGCACCCGATGAGCTACCACCCCGGGTCGGGCCTGCTCATCCTCCCGCTCTCGCAGACCTGCATGGAGCTCTCGGCCCGCGAGGTCGCCCTCGAGCCGGGCTCGGGCGGGGTGGGCATGAGCGCACGCCCCTTCTTCGAGATGCCCGACACCGAGGGCCGGCTCGGCAAGCTCGCGGCGTTCGACGCCGAGACCCTGGAGGAGGTCTGGAGCGTCGAGCAGCGGGCGCCGTTCCTGACCGGCGTGCTGTCGACGGCCGGAGACATTGCCTTCGCCGGCGACCTCGACCGGCGGTTCCGGGCGTTCGACGTGCGGACCGGCGAGGTGCTGTGGCAGGCCCGGCTCGGCACGTCGGTGCAGGGCTTCCCGATCTCGTTCGCGGTCGACGGCCGGCAGTACGTCGCGGTGTCTACCGGCCTCGGCGGCGGCAGCCCGCGGGCGGCGCCGCGCGCGCTGGCGCCCGACATCCACCACCCGCGGACCGGCAACGCGTTGTACGTGTTCGCGCTCCGCGATGGGGGTGGCGGCGCACAGTAGGCCCGTCCGGTGGTTCCCGCGCCCGGACCCTCGACGTTGGGTGGCGTGTAGTGCCCAGGTGGCGTTCGGTTACGGCGCTGGCGCTCGAAGTTCGTCGCAAACAGCACTCACCAGGTCGTTTTCCTTTGAGCGGGCGGGTTCGCTCGCAGTTCTGCGAGCGTCCGCTGGATGTCCCGAGCAACCTCATCGACCTCGCGCGCCACCCGGGGTTCCCGGCAACAGAAGATGCGGCGGCGGCGACGCCTGGATGAGCTCGCACATGCGCTGCGTTCCGAGAGCGACGCTGAAGTCCATCAGGGCGATGATGGCCCCCTTGGGATGGGTCCCAAGCATCTCGCTCGTGTACAGGCGTCCCCATCGCAACCCGTTCGACGGTCACATCTCCAGCAGTTCTGTTGCCATCAATGACGTTGGCAAACAGTCTTGTTGTCAAGTGGCCGCGGTCACGGGCAGGTCGGTCTGACTGCCTCGAGATTCTGGTCGTCAGCTTCAATGTCGTCGGCGGGCGCACGTGATACGCTGCCAGCCCAATGAGGATTCCCGGAGGTCCTGGCCGGTCGGCTGCGACGCCCCGTTGGCGTCAGCCAGCCGCCAGACCGACGTTGTCTGCGTCGGCGCTTCTGCGGGCGTGGACTCAGTAGCAGGAGGTTTCCCATGCCGCTGTCATCTCGTCCGCGTCTTGTCATGCCGCTTCTAGCGGTAGGCATTCTCGCCGCAGCCCTGTTCGCGTCCGTCCCGTCGGCCCAGGAGGCCTACCTCCACCTGAACCCCGTGATCGAGAAGCTCGAGCAGGGCCGGCACGTGTTCGGCGTGAGCACGGCCGACCTGTCGCTGCAGAACGCGCGGTCGCTGGCGGGTGATCCGAGCATCGACTACGTGTACGTCGACATGGAGCACAACCCGCTACGGTTCGAGCAGCTCGAGCAGTTCGTGGCATTCCTGGTCGCCGGCGACAAGGCCGGCATCATCGAACGCGGCAGCGCGCAGATGCATCCGCCGGTGTTCGCGCGCTTTCCGCCCTACGGCCGCGAGCAGACGCAGTGGATCATCAAGCACGCGCTCGACCTCGGCCTGATGGGCATCCTCATCAACAACATCGAGACGGCGGAGCAGGCCGAGAACATCGTGCGGACGATCCGTCCCCGGCAGCTCCGGTCGTCGGCGATCCCGAATCCGCCGGGTGTCCGGGGGACCGTGCAGTGTCCGTTCTGGGGCATCGGCCGCGCCGAGTGCCGGCAACGCGCCGACCTCTGGCCCCTCAATCCACAGGGAGACCTGGTCTTCTGGGCGATGATCGAGACGCGCGAGGGCGTGGAGAACGCCGACGCGATCGCGCAGGTACCCGGCGTCGGCGGCCTCTACCTTGGCGCGGGCGGCGACCTCAGCTCCTCGTACGGCGCCGAGAGCGCCGAAGATCCCGAGGTGGCGGCCGCCTTCGAGCACCTCCTGGAGGTCTGCCGGACGCACAATCTTGCCTGCGGAGGCACCGTCACGCCAGCCAACGCCGCTCTCCGCATGGAGCAGGGCTACCGGATCTTCAACTTCGGCGGCGCCAACGGCGGCCTGACCGCGGCGAACGCGGCGGCGCGCAGCGCGGTCCTCGCGGCCGGGGCACGACGCTAACCGCGCTGTTGCGCCTCGCGATGGACACGTTGCGCAAGGCGGGGGGCGTGCAGCCCGTGGTGAAAGCTCCGTGTTGCCGCGCCCGCGAGAGCGGCACCGGACTACCGAGGCGCCCGCCTGACAAGGCGTGAGGCGCCGGTGCGGTCTGCTCGGCGACGCCGTGCTCGTCGTCGGCGACTTGGCGGTCGAGCGCCTCCGCACAGCGCTCGGCCCTGCCAGTCTCGACATCGAGCGCTGCGGCTCTCCACGCACTCGAAGAGCGCCTCCCCGCGTATTTTTTGCTTGACAGCTTTTCGCAGCCGGTCCGCGTGATTCCCGGGACGCGATCAGGATGCCCCCTGAACACTCCACAGGCGCCGCAGGCTGCACGACCCCGACCGCGAGACCGGAATCTGTCGCACCGAGGCCCGTTCGGGCCGCTGACGCGAGTACAAGCCGCCCAAAATCAATGGGTTACGATGGGGCATGCACCCTGAAACCATACCCGACGTCCCTGCGCCCCCGCTGCATCCCGGGGACTCCATCGTGCCCGAGAGCGACGCACCCGCACCGCGGCCCTGGTGCCCCGACGGTCCCCAGGCGGAGGTCGTCGCGCTCGGCGACCGCATCGCCGACCTCTCCGCCCGCATTCAGGCAGCCACCTGGGAGCTCCTGAGCCTGATCCGACAGTTCGACGAGAGATACGGCTGGGCCGGCTGCACGTCGTGCGCCGAGTGGCTGGGCTGGCGCACCGGGCTCGCGCCGGGCGCGGCCCGCGAGCACGTGCGGGTGGCGCGCGCCCTGGCCGACCTGCCGAAGCTGAGCGACGCGATGCGGCGCGGCAAGGTCTCCTACTCGAAGATGCGCGCGGTCACGCGGGTGGCGACGCCGGAAACCGAAGACGACCTGCTGAACGTGGCGCTGTCGGGCACCGCCGCCCACGTCGAGAAGATCGTGCGGGCTTGGCGGCGGGTGGACCGCTTGGCGGAGCAGACCGAGGACCGGCGGCGGCACGAAGCGCGGTCGCTACGGACGTGGGTGGACGAGAACGGGATGGTGGTGGTGCGGGGCCGACTGTCGCCCGAGGTGGGCGCGGTCGTGCGGCGGGCGCTCGAGGCCGCCTGCGACCGCGGCACCGTCGCGGCCGGCGCGCGCGCCGCGGCCGCGGACGGAGAGGCCGCCTCGGGCGCAGAGGCGGAGGTGCGGTCGCTGGCACGACGCCAGGCGGATGCGCTGGGGGTGATTGCGGAGTGCGCGTTGTCGGGCGGGCTCGACCAGGGGACGGCGGGCGACCGCTATCAGGTGGTGGTGCACGTGGACGTGGAGGCCCTGACCGAAGCGCCCGACGTTCCCGCGGGAACGTCGGCGGCGGCATCGGTCGTGCCCGTGTGGCGCGGCGCCGGCCAGGAAGCACGCGCCGTGGCGTTTCGACGAGAGCCCGGGCCGGTCATGGGTCAGACGGGTACGCCCGAGTGCGGCGCGCCGTCGCACCGGTCGCAGGCCCCCTGCCCGGGGCCGCGTCCGGCCAAGTCCATCTCGGCCGGCCGCCGCCAGACGGTGCTGGACGAGGCGGGGGGCATCCACATCTCGCCGGAGACGGCGCGGCGGCTGGCCTGCGACGCGTCGACCGTCGGGATGCAACACGACCCCGGCGGCGAGATCCTCGCCGTCAGCCGCCGGACGCGGACCATCTCGCCGGCTCTGCGCCGGGCGCTGAACGCCCGCGACCGCCAGTGCCGGTTTCCGGGGTGCCGGAACGTCCGCGTCGATGCTCACCACGTCAAGCACTGGGCCCACGGCGGGGCGACGGCGCTCGACAATCTCGTCCTCCTTTGCCGGCGGCACCACCGGGCGGTTCACGAGGGAGGATTCCGGGTCACGCTGGATGCGTCCGGAAGCGTGGGGTTCGTTGGGCCGGACGGCCGACCGCTGCCGGAGGCGCCGGCGCCTCCGGACTGGGCGGGTCGGCCGTTGGCGCCGGTGAGGGCGCGGCTCGAACGAGACAGCATCTCCATCGACCCCGACACCCTCACGCCCGACTGGCGGGGCGAGCGTCTGGATCTGGATTGGGTGATCCACCAGTTGTGGCGTCCGCGCCTGCCGGCAGGAGGTGGCCGGCGAGCGGAAGGTGGCCGACCGGTCTCGACCGGGAGCGCCGCGATGGCCGTCTCCATGGCAGCCCGTGTGGGCCAGGAGTCTGCGCCGTAGAACGGCGCACGGACTCCTGTGGGATTGGTTGGGCGCCCAGCGGAGCCGAAGGCGACGATGGGCGGCCCAGTGCTCGCCCCGCCTGCGCCACGATGGACCGGCACGCGACGCGGCGGCTGCGCCGGTGGCCTGTCGCAAAGCAAAGGTGGTCGGCGGCGTCTCACGTTTTGTGGTGCACCCGTTACTTTGCTTCGCTGGCATGCTGCGTCCGACCGTGATACGCTCCCGGGATGAGCAGCGGCGCAAGTGATCATCGGGACCATCATCCAGAGATTCCTGGTAGCGCTCGGTGCCGCCGGTGCAAGTCACCGGCGGCACCGCCGGAATGGACGAATTGAACGGCCGCTTGGAGCGACTTGAAGCAAACGCGTGCGGCATCGACGCTCGGCTGCGTGCGGTCGAAACCGCCTTCGCGAGGGCCACCACGTGGAGATGCTGGAACGTGTTCCTCAAGGTACGGACACCGCTGATTGGAATTAGAATTCAGACACGCTTGACGCGATCTCCTTCACCGTAGCTCCATGCAAGCCCAGCACATCAAGTTTCTTCAGCTCCTCAATGGAGATTTCCAGTACGTCGTGCCGCGCTGGCAGCGTCGGTACCGCTGGGGACAATCCGACATCGAACGGCTGGTGGAAGACCTCCTGACGGTCGCGTCCGCTGGCTCCGATGCGGCGCACTACGGTGGCACGCTGCTCACCTTTCCGGAGCCCGGGCCGGCGGGGGTGGTGGAGACCATCCGCGTCGTGGATGGCCAGCAGAGACTGACGACGGTGAGCATTCTCCTGGCCTGTATCGCGAACAAGCTCGGACGGGAGGGGCGGTGTGGCGGATGGACGGCCAAGACCATTCGCGATCGGCTGACGAATCGTGACGAGCGCCCGGAGAAACACCGGAAGCTGAGGCTCCAGGATGGAGACGAGGAAGAGTACCGGGGCGTTCTCGAGGGCAACCCGACGGGCTCCGGCTCCGTGACGCAGGCGTGGAAGACCCTGCGCCGCTTGGTCGCCCGGCATGACGTTGCCCTCCTGCTCGCGGGGCTCGAGCGGCTCCGGGTGGTCAGCATTGGACTTGGCGACAGGGAGGATCCGCAGCAGATCTTCGAGAGCCTGAACGCCACCGGCCGGCCCTTGACGGAGAGCGAGAAGGTCAAGAACTGGCTCCTCATGGGTCTGCCTGACGAGGACCAGCAGGACCTGTACGAAAACCACTGGGTTCGGATCGAACGCACGTTGGGAGCCAAGCACACGACCGAACCGACCGACACGTTCCTTCGCGACGTCCTGCGCTGGCGTACGGGCGAGCTCCACGGCATCGAGCGAGTCTACGATGGACTCAGACGCTGGGCAGTGAAGCAGGGATACGCCGAGGAACGCCCCGCCCTCTGCCGTGATCTCGCTCGCCTCGCGGAGTTGTATGGGCTCATGACCGGCGCCGCAGGATCGCACGGCGATTCGAGAGTCGAGCGAGAACTCCGACACCTTCGGGAGATGAGGATAGATGTCCACCGTCCGCTGACGTTGCGGCTCCTGAACGGCGCATCGGGTAGCGGCGACGCCAACGTGACGCACGGAGCGCTCGCGAAGACTCTTGCGGGGATCGCGACGTGGACGACCCGCTTGTGGTTGGCGGATCGGCCGACGTCGGGGATGAACAAGGCCGTGGCGGAGCTCGCTCATGGAACCGGCCCGAACGAGGGCGAGGACTCAGCCGAGTATTGGCTGGGACGAATCCACGGACTGCGGAATACCCGTGTGGGGGTCCCGCACGACGAAGCGGTTCGGGAGGGGATTCGGACCAGGAAGGCCTACGGCGGCAGCGCCACTCGGTCGTCGTTCGCGGTGCTTTGCGCGCTGATGGAAGCCGAGGAAAACGCAGGGGAGGCCCCGGCTCGTGGCCAGTTGACGGTCGAGCACGTGATGCCGCAGAAGCTGACGGAGGTCTGGAGAAGCAACTTGGGAGACGGAGCCGAAGAGATTCACGGACGATACCGGGATCGGCTCGCGAACCTCACCTTGAGCGGCGACGGCACCAACCCGAGCATGGGCGCGGCCCCATTCGACGAGAAGCGCGAGGTGTACGGCAACAGCACCATGAAGCTGACGCGATGCTTGGCAAACGAAAGCGAGTGGAACGAGAACGCGCTCGATCGCCGCGCGGAAGACCTCACTCGTCGCGTTCTGAAGCATTGGCCGTGGTCAGAATCGGCTGTTGGCGTCGATCCAGGGGCTTCTGCTCTGAGATGGCGCCTCGAAGGTGGACCGTGGCACGCGGAGCACGCCGCCAGTCAGATGGTGCTGAACGTCGCAGGGGCTCTCCTGAGCCGAGATCAGGAAAACGTGAAGAGGCTGTCCGGAGAAGCGATCAGCTCGAACGTGCACTTGGCCAGCAGCTACCCTCCGGGAACGGTGGCCGGAACGCTGACCATGCGCGGAATCCCTGACCATGATCAGTACGTCCTGTACCCGTACGAGCAGGATTATCCGACGAGCGCTGAGCGTTGCCGGAAGATGGGCGAGCGATGCGACGTGCGAGTCGAGGTGGAGTTCGAAGAGGATAGCCGGACCCAGGCCTTTTGGCTCTTCCTCAAGCAACTTACAGGCGGTGTACCCGGCCAGAAGGACACTTGGAAAGGGACGAACCAGTGGACGAGTCCGGTCAACTCGGCGGGCGACAGAATCGGCCTGTACGTGGGGAATCCGGATCACCTTCGACTGTACATCCGGGCGGGGGAGAGTCAGGCGTCGGAAGAGCGCGCGAGCCGAATGCGGCAGTACTCATGGATGATCCGCGATCAGATGGGAGACCAGGAGATCGGCGGGAACCTGGAGAAGTACAGCTCTCAGGGCACGACGGTGTACGTCCGACGGAGCTGGGTGCGTGATGACGAGGCGGGATGGCCTGAGGCCGCACAGTGGATCGAGGAGCAGCACGAGAGGCTACGGACGATCCTCGGTCCAGTCGGCGAGGACAGCAGGGTCGGGGGCACTCAGCAAGGGTTCCCGGATGGCCATGCATCATGAGAAGGGATCGAAACGCATGACCCGCGCAACCCTCGTTCTGGTCGTCTGGATGCTGCTGTCCGGCGTGGTCGCTCCCGCAGCCCGCGCCCAGGTGACGGACTTCGAGCCGGTCACCACCGAGGAGCTCCTGGCCCCGGACGACGGCGACTGGATCAACTGGCGCCGGACGCTGAACGGCCAGGGCTACAGCCCGCTCGACCAGATCGACCGGGACAACGTGGGCGACCTGCAACTCGTCTGGTCGTGGGCGATGCAGCCGGGCACCGACGAGGTCACGCCGCTCGTGCGCGGCGACGTCATGTTCGTGCCCAGCCGGAGCGGCGTGCAGGCGCTCGACGCCGCCACCGGCGACCTCCTCTGGGACTACTCCCGCCGGCAAGCCGTCCCCGAGGACGAGGACCTGCCCATCACCGGCGTCCTGGCATGGCCCGGCGCAGCATCGCCATCTACGGCGACCGGATCTTCGCCGGCACGAGCCGCGCCGAGCTCATCGCCCTCGACGCGCGGACGGGCGAGCTCGTCTGGCAGCACCAGGTCGCCGACAGCGCCCTCGGCTACCGCTACACCAGCGGCCCGATCGTCGTTCGGGGCAAGGTCGTCGCGGGGATGACGGGGTGCGAGCGGTACAAGAACGACGTCTGCTTCATCTCCGCCCACGATCCCGACACCGGCGCCGAGCTGTGGCGCACGTCGACGGTCGCGCGGCCCGGGGACCCGGGAGGCGATACCTGGGGCGACCTGCCGCTGAGCTGGCGCGCCGGCGCGGACGCCTGGATTCCGGGGAGCTACGACCCCGAGACCGACCTGATCTACTGGTCGACCGCGCAGGCCAAGCCGTGGGCCATCGTGCAGCGCGGCACCGCGGGCGCGGCGCTGTACACGAACTCGACGCTCGCCCTGGATCCGGATACAGGCGAGATCCGCTGGTACTTCCAGCACATCCCCGCCGAGACGCACGATCTGGACGAGGTGTTCGAAATCGTCCTCGTCGACCGGGGCGACGGGCTGTCGCTCTTCAAGATGGGCAAGATCGGCGTCCTGTGGGAGCTCGATCCGCGCACGGGGGCGTTTCGGAATGCGTTCGACCTGGGCTACCAGAACATCGTCGACATCCACCCGGTGAGCGGACAGGGCATCCTGGTCCCCGAGCGCATACCGCAGGTCGACGTGCCGGTGGACTACTGCCCGGGTCCCGGCGGCCTGAAGAACCTCTGGGCCATGGCGTATCACCCGGAGACCGAGGCGTTCTACGTCCCGCTGACGCCGGGCTGCGCGCACTCCGTCTTCGGCGAGATGCCCCCGCCCGAGCTGGGCGGCGGCGGGGTCGGCCCGAACAACCGCCGGTTCGTCGTCCATCCCGACAGCCCCGAGCAACTGGGCGATTTCGTGGCGATGGACAGCCGCACGGGAGAGCTGCTCTGGCGCCGGCGCAGCCAGTGGCAGTACGGCACGGCGGTCCTCACCACCGGGGGCGGGCTGGTGTTCGTCGGCGACATCGACCGCTACATGTACGCCTTCGACGCCCGCGACGGCACCGAGCTGTGGCGCACGCGCACGCCTACCGCGACCGACGGCTTCCCCATCACCTACGCGGTCGACGGCCGCCAGTACCTCGCCGTGCCGTCCGGCCCCGGCTGGAGCATCTCGTGGCGGAACGCGCGCATCGCGTTTCCCGAGACCATGCAGCGCCCGCCGGGGGCCGGCTCCATCCTGCAGGTCTTCGCGCTGCCCCGGGACTGACCCGGCTCGCGCTCGGCGTCATGGTCCGCACGGCTCTCGTCGGGCGCGCGGACCGCCTCCTCGCTCCACGGCTTCACGGATGCCGGCGTGGTCCGCCACCACGTTGATCGGCGTGCGATGCTCCAGCCACGCTTTCGCCGCGATGATCACCTGGTTGAAGCCGCCGGTCGAGTCGAGCGCGGCCGCGATGACGGTCTGCGGATCGCCGGAGTAGCCGGTCTCCTCGACACGGAGAAGCGTGGTGTCGTGTGACGGGCCGCCTTGTGCGGCCGGGCGGCGCCGCGCTACGATCCGGAGCCTGCGCCGGGGCGACCGGGAAGCCTGTCGGCGTGCGTCCGTGGCAGCGGATGGAGCAGAGTGGACAGATGACCAAAGTGGCAACCTTCGTCGGTGTGGGTCTGGCCGGGCTGGTACTCGGGTCGGGCGGGGCGTTCGCCCAGTCGGGGGCGAACGGGGAGCCGTCGTCGATCCGGGCCAACGTCGAGTACCTGGCCTCGGACGAGCTGGAGGGGCGGTTCACGGGCAGCGACGGTATCCGCAAGGCCGCCGACCACATCATCGCCGAGCTGGAGGCGATAGGGGCGGGGCCGCTGCCGGGGGTCGGCGACTACCGCCTGCCGTTCGAGTACACCGGTTCGGCCCGCGACGGCGGGAGCACCCTGCGGTTCGAGACGGCGGACGGGGGGGGCCGCGACTTCGCCGGCTCGGTGCGCGGGCTCTCGTTCTCGGAGTCGACGACCGCGGCCGGGCCGCTGGTCTTCGCCGGCTACGGAATCGTGATACCGGAGACCGACGGATTCAGCTACGACAGCTTCGCGACCCTCGACGTCGCCGACAAGGTGGTGCTGGTGCTGCGGTACTTCCCGGAGGACAGCGAGGGCGACCTGCGCGCGCTCTTCTCGCGGTACTCGGACCTGCGGTTCAAGGCGGCGGCGCTGCGCCGGCGCGGTGCGCTGGGCATGGTGGTGGTGACCGGCCCCCGGTCGCCCGGCGCGGGCCGGCTGGTGCGGATGACCGCGGACGCGGCCGTCGCGGACTCGGGCATCGCGGCGGTCAGCGTGACCGGCGAGGTCGCCGAGGCGCTGTTCGAGCGGGTGCCGGAGCGGACCCTGGAGGAGGCGCAGGCCGAGCTCGACTCGGGGAACCCCCACGTGGCCGGCTTCGAGATTCCAGGCGAGGTGACCGTCGACGCGCGGGTGAGCCGCGAGCGGCGGACCGGCCACAACGTGGTGGGGTATCTGCCGCCGACGGCGGCGGAGCCGCACGACAAGCCCTACGTCGCGCTGGGCGCCCACTACGACCACCTGGGGCACGGCGAGAGCGGCTCGCTGGCCGGGGCCGACGCGGCCGGCGAGGTGCACAACGGGGCCGACGACAACGCGTCGGGGGTCGCCGCGGTGCTCGCGGCGGGGGCTGAGCTGGCCGCCGGCGAGCGCGACCGCGGCGTCGTGCTGGCCTTCTGGTCCGGCGAGGAGATCGGCCTCCTGGGCTCCCAGGAGTTCGTGAACGACGGACCGGTGCCCATGGAGGAGGTCGCCGCCTACGTCAACTTCGACATGGTCGGGCGCATGCGGAACAACACCCTCACCGTGCAGGCACTCGGGAGCAGCAGCGTCTGGCCGGGTCTGGTCGACGAGGCCAACGGCGCGTTCGACTTCGTTCTCCAGCGGGTCAGCGACCCCTACCTGCCGACCGATTCGATTCGCTTCATCGAGGCCGACGTGCCGAGCCTGGCCCTGTTCACCGGCAGCCACTCCGAGTACCACCGCCCGAGCGACGACGTCGAGACCATCAACTTCCCGGGCCTCGAGCGCATTGCGGGCTACGGCGCGGAGGTGGCGGCGCGCCTGATCGCCGAGCCGGCTCCGCCGGACTTCATCGCCGTGGAGCGGACCGCGCAGCCCGGGCGGGCGATGACGCGCATCACCACCGGCACCATCCCCGACTACGGAGCCGAGATCGAGGGGCTGCGGCTGTCGGGCGTCATGGCCGGCGGGCCGGCCGCGCGGGCCGGTCTCGAGGCGGGCGACGTCATCGTCGAGATGGCCGGCGTCACGGTGGGCAACATATACGACTACATGGGCGCGCTGGATCAGCTCAGGGCCGACCAGCCGGCCTCCGTCGTGTTCATGCGCGACGGGGAGCGCCGGGAGACGCAACTCGTCCCCGTGGCCAGGAACTAGCCCGCCCATCGTCGCCTTACGGCTCCGCTGGGCGCCCAACCAACCCTGCAGGAGTCCGCGCCGTTCTACGGCGCAGACTCCCGGGAAGTTCGCTGTACGGGCCCCGCCGGAAGCGACGCGGCCCGCGATCTGGTATAAGCGTGGTGATCGTGCACCCGGGGCGGGGCCGCCCGCCCCTCACGCGGTGACAAGGAGACGTCACGTGACTCGACAATCCCTCGTCTCGTTCGGTGTCCTGGCCGCCGCCGCCGCGGTCGTCGTGTTCTCCGCCGGCCCGGCCGCCGCCCAGGGCGACTACGTGGCGCCGCGCACGGAGTACGGTCACCCCGACCTGCAGGGGTTCTGGACGAACCAGACCTATACGCCGCTCGAGCGGCCGCGGGACGTCGACAAGGCGTTCTACACCGAGGAGGAGATGGCGGCCATCTGGCAAGGGCGGGCGGGCCGGGAGTCGGAGCTGACCACGCCGGGCACGATTCCCGACGTGCACTACGACTTCACGCAGTTCGGGCTCGACCGCAGTCAGTCCACGATGACCTCGAACCTGCGCACGTCGCTGATCGTCGACCCCTCCACGGGCAGACTGCCGGAGGTGACGGCCGAGGGCCGGCAGCGCGCCGCCGAGCGCCGGGCGGCGCGGGAGGCGAGGGGCGGCCAGTACGACCGGGCCGAGAACCTGCCGCTGGGGGCCCGCTGCATCATCACCGGCAGCGCCGGGCCGCCCATGCTGAACGCGGGCTACAACGCCAACTTCCACATCGTGCAGGGCCCCGACCACGTGATGATCCTGCTCGAGCAGCTCCACAACACGCGCATCATCCCCATCGACGACCGTCCGCAGCCGCCGGAGGCGACCCGGCAGTGGATGGGGATCTCGCGCGGCCGGTGGGAGGGCGACACGCTCGTCGTCGAGACCACCAACATCAACGGCAAGAACCCGTTCCGGGGATCCAGCGACCAAATGCGGGTGGTCGAGCGGTTCACGCGCGTGGCCGACGACGACATCCTGTACACGTTCAGGGTGGAGGACCCGGCGACCTGGGTCAGCCCCTGGTCGGCCGAGATGCCCATGACGAGGTCGCGCGGGCCGCTCTTCGAGCACGCCTGCCACGAGGGGAACTACGGCCTGTTCAACATCCTCGCCGGCGCGCGGGCCGAGGAGGCGCGGGCCGCGGCGGAGCAACAGCAACAGCAAGACTAGCCGGGCGGAGCCTCGCCTGAGGTTGCGCTCGCCGCCCGAACTGACTCCAGGGGTGTCCGTGGCGCGGAGGCCCGCCAGGCAAGACCAGTAATCCGGCGGCTCCGCCTGCCGCCGGACTCCGGTTTCGCGCACTGCGGCGATCCCGGTCGTCAACTTCGGCCCGGCGATTCCGGTTGCCGTACACGAAGAAGGGCGCCCCACCACGGCAGGGCGCCCTTCTTCGTTCTTCCGCCGGTGTCCGCCCGGCTCAGTTCCCCAGCGGCTCCGACTGCGCGCCCGCCTGCACCGCCCAGAGGCGGTTGCGGGTCAGCAGGTACATGACGCCGTCGCGCACCACCGGGGTGCTGTAGACCGAGGCGCCCATGTTGACCTCGGCCAGCAGCTCCATCTCGGTGCCGGCGCGCAGCACCGCGATGTCGCCGTCCTCGTCGCCCAGGAACACCTTGCCGTCGACCACGAACGGCGAGCCCCAGACGGCCGCGAACGTGTCGTAGGTCCAGTGGTACTCGCCGGTGTTCGGGTCGAGGGCGTGGAGGAAGCCCGAGAGGCTCGAGATGTAGAGGACGCCGTCGGCGATGGCCGCCGTCGACATGGTGCGGTAGAAGTCCTCGCCGTCCCGGCTCCACACCTTGTGGGTGTCGGTGACGTCGCCCGAGCCGGTGGCGTCGATGACGTAGAAGTGGCCGGGGGCCTCGCCGTGCTCGGGGTCCTGGCCGACCCCCACGTAGACCTTGTCCTCCCAGATGACCGGGGTCGAGAGGATGTTGTTCCGGGTGCCGCGCCCGCCGAGAATCCACTCCGAGTCCGGGGGGTTGCCGTCGAACTGCCAGAGCTGCTCGCCGGTGTCGGGGTCGAGGCTGTAGACGATGCCGTCGCCGCCCGCCACGATGAGCTGCGCGCGCCCCTGGATGACGCCGTAGGCGGGGTTGGTCCAGCTTCCGTGCAGCACCCCTTCGCCGACGTCGGTGTTCTCCCACAGCAGCTCGCCGGTGTTCTTGTCGAGGGCGATGACGTGGGGCGAGAACGGCGAGGGGATGTTGACGTGCCCCTCGTCGACGCCGTTGCTCGTTATCGTGTAGAGCACGTCGCCGATGACGAGCGGCGACCCGGTGGCGAGGTTGTGGGGAAACACGTCGAGCTCGCCGATCATGTCGTACGACCAGATGATGTCGCCGTCGGTGGGGTCGGTGCCCGGCTCGTCGGTGAACGGCCCGTCGTTGCCGTCGGCGAGCCCGTTGGCGTCGAGGCAGATGACGTGGGCCTCGTTCGAGACGTACCAGACGCGGTCGCCGTCGACGTAGGCGGTCGAGCAGACCCCCTGCAGCGGCCAGTCGTTGACCCGGCCCGCCGAGAGCTTGTCGTGCACCATCTGCCAGACGAACTCGCCGGACATGGCGTCGAACGCCATCACCACGCCCTTGTCGCCCTGGTAGGCGGGGTTGCGGACGCCCTCGTTGTTGGTGCCGACGTAGACCTTGCCGTTGGCCACGACCGGGCCGCCGTAGGCCTGCGAGCCGACGGGCTGCGTCCACAGGATGTTCTCGCCCGACCGGGGGTCCCAGCTCTCGGGGACGCCGGTCTCGTCGGACACCATGTTGCGGGACGGCGTGTTGCCGAACATCGCCACCTCGTTCTGGGCCGCGGCCGGGACCGCGGCCGCCGCGACGGCGAGGCCGACGAGCAGAAGACGGGTTGCACCGTGTCGAGTCATTGGTTCTCCATCACGCTGACGTTGTCGAAGTAGATGTCGATCGGCGAGTAGCCGATGATGCCGGGGCTGCCGTTGCGGTTGGGCAGGGGGTCCTCGGCCGTGATCGTCCACTCGGCCGGCTCGGGCTCGTCGCGGGGCCAGACCTTGCCGCGCACCAGCCCCCGGTCGCCGTCCACGTCGACCCGGAGCTTCAGGCGGTACCAGGTCTCCGCCTCCCACGTGAAGTCGACCTCCTCGCGGATGCGCAGCTCGGCCGCCCACGACTGGATCTGGATCTTCCGCCGGTTGCCCTGCAGGTCCATCGTGTAGCCGCTGTTGATGAGTCCGATGTCGGGCCGCCGCCGGCGCCACTGCGAGGCCCTGACGTCGGCCTGCACCGTGTAGCCGGACATGTCGGTCGGGCCGAGGTAGGTGGCGTGGCGGTGGATGCCGGTGCGCGAGGCGCCCTTCCGGAACACCTGGTCGCCGTCCAGGTCCTCGACGGCGAGGCTGCCGCCGCCGCCGATCCAGTACGGCGGGCGTCCGCTCTCGAAGTTCTCCGACCACGGCAGCGGGGCGTACGCCCGCACCTGGGCCACCGCGCTCAGCTCGCCGACGCTGGCGGTCACGGTACCGGCCTGGTTGGAAGCGCGGTCGTCGGTGGCGAGCACGCCATCGCCCGAGATGCTGGCCCCGGCGAGGCCGTCGACCGACCAGGTCGCGTCCCGGGCGCCGAGGAACCGGCCGTTCTCGTCGTAGGCGCGCACGCTGAACTCGACGGTGTCGCCGGCCGACGCGAGCACCTCCGCCGGCACCACCTGCAGGCTCGCCGCGGTCTCCATGGGGGCGGTCTCGGCGGGCAGCTCCGGGGTGGTCCCCGCCGCCGCCGCGAACGGCGCGTCGGGGTCGCCGATGGCGTAGATGCCCGACTCCGCCGTCACGTAGAGCCGCCCGTAGCCCACCGCGAACGAGCCGTAGATCTCGGCGTAGCGGCCGTCCTCGACCGCGAGCTCGTCGTGGTCGAGCTCGGTCGCCCCGTCGGGCCCGGGCTCGAGGATGGTCACGTTGCCGTTGGTCTCGGTGACGAAGAGCTTGCCGTCGGCCCACACCGGCGACGCCTTGCCGACGGTGCCGACGCTCTGCTCCCACGCGACGGCGCCGGTGCCGGCGTCGAGGGCGAAGAGGTTGGCGGAGTTGTCGATGACGTAGAGCCGCCCGTCGTGCAGCAGCGGCGACGAGAACCCGACGGCGAGCTCGTCGGCGCGCCAGCGCTCGTGGGTGGCGGTGACGTCGCCCTCGCCGGTGGCGTCGATCGCGACCACCCGGCCCATGATGCCCGAGTCGAGGTTCTCCTCGCTGTGGGCCGCGTACACCGTGTCGCCGGCGAGCACCGGCGAGACGTTGATGCCGCGCTTGCTCAACTGGTACTGCCACACCTTGCGGCCGGTCCGGGCGTTCAGGGCGTAGATGTGGCCGTCGGCGTTGCCGTCGATCCACAGCCGCTGGCCGTTCACGACCCCCACCACGCCGACCGACTGGGTGTTCATGTCGGCGACGTTGCCGCCCGGGGTCGAGTGCCAGCGGACCTCGCCGGTCATCTTGTCGAAGCCGAAGTAGCGGTGCCGGGGCGGCCCCCCGAGGTTGCCCCAGCCGGCCCCGATGATGCTCAGCAGGAGCTGGTCCTCGTCGACGAGCGGCGTCGACGTCCGTCCGCCGTAGCCGGAGGCCCGGCCCAGCTCCTCGGCGAGGCGCCAGCTCCACACGACGGCCCCGTCGCGATCGAACACATTCAGGTGGCCGTCGATGTTCATGGCGTAGAGGTAACCGGTCTCGGGGTCGCCGGTCACGCTGCCCCAGCCCACCCGGTTGAAGGGCACCGTGGTGTTCAGCACGTTGTAGTTGTGCTGCCAGAGCTTCTCGCCGGTCTCGGCGTTCCAGCAGGCCACGACCTCCTGCTTGTCGACGCCGTCGCCGGTGCGCCCGTTGGCGCAGACCCGCCCGTCGAAGACGGCGGGGGTCGAGCGCCCGACCCAGCGGTCGTACCAGATGAGGTTCTCGCCCTCGGGCGACCAGCTCGAGACGAGGCCGGTCACGTCCGAGGCGCCGGACTGGGCGCGTCCGCGCCAGCTCGGCCAGTCGTTGGCGGCGGCCGGGCCGGCCAGCAGGCCCGCCAGCAGCCCGGCGACGAGCGCCGCGGCCACGTCCCGCGCAGTGCCGTATGCAGCCGTGTTCATCCCGCTTACCCTCGCTGAAGCATCGAGTTGCCGGCTCGTCGAACCGAGCCGTTCATGGCGATTCTGAAACAAGAAATCATACTACAGCGTCGGGGGGCGATTCAGCCGCGCCGGGTCGGCGCGAGGTCGGTGCGAGGCGATGCGCCAAGGGTCCCCGAACGGCCGGGAATCAGAGCCGCCAGTCGTCGTCCGGCATGATGCGACGCATGAACTGATCGAACAGCGGCACGGTGAAGCCGGTGTCGCCGTGGCTCGGGCTCCAGACCATGCCCTTCGCGATCAACTGGCTCTTCGTCGGTCCGAGCGACGTGACCTGCCGTCGCATGATCCGAGCGATGTCGCCCGACCGATGAGGCCCCGGACCGAGCTCGGCCATGGCCCGCAGGTAGCGCCGTTCCGAGGGGGTCAGCCGGTCGAAGCGAACCCGGAAGAAGCTCTCGTCGAGCGCGGCGGTGGCGGTCCCGGACGCTCGCTCGACGTCGCCGAGGTCGATGGGCGACGCGTCGGCGGCGTCCCAGGCATGCTTGCCCCATTCCTGCAGGAAGCCAGCTCGTCCTCGTCGACATACTGCAGCTCGTCCACGAACAGGGACAGCGCCGTCTCCGCTTCCCGGGCCGCCGTTCCGGCTGCCATCAGCAGCTCCGCCAGGTCCTGCTCCAGGTCGCCGTTGTCGGCCAGCCCGGGCTCGGGGGCGAGGTCGAGGCCCACTTCGATGTCCTCGTACTTCATCTTGAGGGCCCCGGCGAAACCAGCCAGTCCCCTCAACGCCCGCTGCGCCAAGTCTCGCGCCCTGTCGTGCCTGGACAGCTTCAGCAGGGCCTCCCGGAGCCGGGGCGCCAGCATCGCGGGCAGGGAACGGTCCTCGGGAGCCTCCACGAACAGGGTGTGTATGCCGGCCGCCTTCGCTTCTTCCCTTATCCGGTCCAGCAGGACGGTCTTGCCGACGCCGCGCAGGCCGACCATGAGGATGCTCTTGGCCGGCCGGGCAAGTCGGACCCGGGCCAGCGCGACCCTGACGGCCTCGCGCAACTCGTCCCGCCCCGCCAGCTCGGGAGGGGGCGTGCCGGCCCCCGGTGCGTTGGGGTTTCGGATCGGGTCCAGGGCGATTATACGAACATTAGGCAGTTTATGCTGACTGGATAAACTCCCTAATATTGATCAAAATTCCTCACGCCGGGTCCGTGGGGACCGTCCTTCGAGATGCGGGCGCGGAATGGCGCGCGTCCGCCGGCATCCGATCCGGCCCGGCTGCGGCGCCGGTCACGGGCCACCTGCGCCGCGGGTCGCTCCAGGGTCCGGAGCAGCACCGGCGGTCCCTGAAGTACGGTTTCTGTCACTACCCCGCGCCGAGGGCCCGCTCCAGGGTCCAGAGCAGCCCGACGGCGGCGATGAGGGCCGAGGCCGGGATGGCCACCCGGCGCCGGTACCAGGGGCGGCGCCGGCACCAGCCCACGGCGGCGAACGCGATGCCGATGACCGCGAGCTGGCCCGCCTCGATGCCCGCGTTGAAGGTCAGCAGCCCCAGCCAGCGCTCCTCGGCCGGGAGCCCCAGCTCGCGCAGGACGCCCGCGAACCCCAGCCCGTGCAGCAGGCCGAACAGGAACACGGTGGCCGGGCGCCACGGGGTGAGCCGTTCGGTGAGGACGTTCTCGACCGCCACGTAGACGATGGACAGCGCGATCAGCGGCTCGACCACCCGCGGGGGCAGCGAGACCACGTCGAAGACGGCGAGCGAGAGGGTCACCGCGTGGGCGACGGTGAACGCGCTCACCTGCCAGACGAGGGGGGCGAGCCGGGCCCCGAGCAGGAACAGGCCGAGCACGAACAGGATGTGGTCGAGTCCGCGCGGGAGGATGTGCACGAAGCCGAGCCGCAGGTAGCGGCCGGCCGTCGACCACGCGCCGGCCGGCGCGGCGGGGCCGGCCAGCGGGAACGGGTCGCTGCGGGCGCCGCGCTCCAGCAGGGCCTGGCGGGTCACTCCCCGCCGTTCGTCACGGATGGTCAGGTTCACCTCGGCGAACGCGCGCGACGCGAAGAACTCCAGCTCGGCCGCGTCCGGCGGCACCGCCCCGGTCAGCCGGGCCGTCAGGCCCAGCACGGTCGGAATCGCCGACTCGGTCGCGGCCGGCGTCCCGCGGTCCGGGAACGACACCTCGAAGGGGCCCGGCTCGCCGTCGAAGCGCAGTCGGACCCGGCGCTCGAAGAGCCGGCGCAGCCGGCCGACGGCCTCGTCGAGCTCGGCCGGCGAGAGGGCGCGCACGGCGGCGGCGAGCTCGGCGTCGTCGGCGCTCTGGGGCGCCCCCAGGGCCAGGGCGTCGAGGTCGACGACCAGTTCCGCCCGGAACGTCCCGTCCCGCTGCAGCACGACGGTGGTGTCGGTGAACGCCAGGGGATGGGCGGCGGCCGCCGCCGGCAGCAGGGCGAGCATCGCGGCCGCCGGCAACGCGAGCCGCCTGATTCGGGTCTCTCCGACGGCGGCCGCGCGCCGAAGGGCGCCCATCATGGCCTGTCGGCGACGGGTGAGGATGCAGGTGCCTGCATGCTGCTCATGAGGACGCTGACGAGAATCATCTGCCACGTGCGCCGTGTACCTCGCGCCAGGGGACAACGGGTGGCCCCTGGATGCAATTGGCAACTATATATCGATCTCTGGCCTCGAGGGAGGCGCAGAACGGGGCTCGATCTCTGTCCTCGAGGGAGGCGCACATGGGGCTCGATCACCCGTCCGGCGGCTTCGCCATGCGGTAGCCGACGCCGCGCTCGTTGAACAGCCAGGCGGGGTCGGCCGCGCTCTCGCCGAGCTTGCGGCGGAGGTTCCGGACGAAGTTGCGCACCAGGTTCGGGTTGGCGTTCTCCCGCCTGCTCCAGAGGCGGCGCAGGAGCGTCTCGAAGGTCACGACCCGGCCCGCGTCGAGCGAGAGCAGGCGCAGCAGCTCGTACTCGGTCACGGTGAGGTCGACCGCCTTGCCGCCGACGGTCACCCGGCGCCGCCGGTAGTCGATGGCGAGGTTTCCGACCACGAAGGGCTCGGGCGCCTCGCGGCGCCGCAGCGCGGCCCGGACCCGGGCCACCAGCTCGGTCGGCGAGAAGGGCTTGGCGATGTAGTCGACCGCGCCCGACTCCAGCGCCCTGGCGACGGTCTCGTCGCGGCGGTAGGCGGAGATGAAGATGACCGGCAGGTCGGCGAGGTCGGGGACCTGCCGCATCAGCTCGATGCCGTCGACGTCGGGCAACACCAGGTCGAGCAGCACGAGGCTCGGCCTCTCGGTCCGGATGATGCGCGGCAGGTCCCGCGGGGCGCCGGTGACCATCGGGGCGTAGCCGGCCTCGGAGAGCGCGTCGCGGACGAAGCGCAGCGTACGCGGGTCGTCGTCCACCACGAGGATGCGCGGCGGCCCGTCCGGCTCCGGCGCGCCCCCGGGGACGGCGACGTGACCGGCCGCCGAGGGGCCCGCCTCCCCGGCCGCGGGGACCGTGAACGTGACCGTCGTGCCGCGGCCGGCGCCGGGGCTCTCGGCCCGGATGCGCCCGCCGTGCGCCTCGACGAGCCCCTTCGAGACGGCGAGCCCGAGGCCGTGGCCCGCTGTCGCGCCCGGCCGTGCGCCGGCGCGCCGGCTGAACAGGTGCGGCAGCGCGTCCGGCGCCACCCCGCTCCCCTCGTCGGAGACCGAGACGGCGACGTGCGCGTCCTCGCGCACGGCCGCCACCCGGATCGGGGTCGACTCGGGCGCGTGCCTCGCCGCGTTGGCGAACAAGTTGTTGAGCACCTGCACGATGCGCCGGCGGTCGGCCATCACCGGGGGCAGCCCCGCCGGCAGGTCGACGAGGACGGCGTGCCGGCCGCCGCCGCCGAGGAACGTGCTTCGCGCCCGCTCGACCAGGGCGGCGACCTCCGAGGGTTCCGCCGCGACCGAGAGCGTGCCCGCGTCGATGCGCCCCGCGTCGAGCAGGTCGCGGATGAGGCCGCGCATGTGGGCGGCCTGCTCGGCGATGATGCGGTGGAACTCGCGCATCTCGGCCGGGTCGAGCTCGGCCGCCTCCTCGAGCAGCGCGTCGGCCGAGCCCTTGATGGCGATCAGCGGCGCGCGCAGCTCGTGGCCCACCAGGCCCAGGAACTCGGTCCGCATCCGCTCGATCTCGTCGAGCGGGGCCAAGTCCTGCATGGTCACCACCACCGAGCCGATCTCGTTCCCTTCGGCCCGGATGGGCGTGGCGTTGATGAGCGTCCTGACGCTGCGCCCGTCCGGGACCGAGAGCACCACCTCCTCGGCGCGCACCGTCTCGCCGGTGCGGAGCGTCTGCTCCAGGGGAATCTCGGCCAGTGACACCTCCCGTCCGTCGGCGCGGCGGACCGAGACCACCTCCAGGAGGTGCTCGGGCGGCCGGCCGGGCGTCCGCAGGCTCTCGACGATGCGCCGGGCCTCGCGGTTGAACGAGACCGGCCGGCCGGCGCGGGCGTCCATGACCACGACGCCGACCGGCGACGTCTCGACCAGGGCTTCGAGATCGGCCCGCGCGCGCCGCTCGCTACGGTGCGTCCGCGCGTTGGTGATCGCGGCGGCGGCCTGGGACGCGAACAGCGTCAGCACCTCCTCGTCGTCGTCGGTGAACTCCTCGCCGTCGGCCTTCTCGGCGAGGAAGAAGTGGCCGACGTCGGCGCCCCGGTGTCGCATCGGCGTGCCCTGGAAGGTCCGCGAGAACATCCGCGCGGGCGCGATGCCGAGCGCGCGGACGTAGCCGGAGAGGTCCGTGAGCCGCAACGGCCCCGGCAGGCGGCGGAGGTGCTCGAACAGGCGGCTACGGTCGGGCCAGACGAACAGCTCCTGCTCCTCCTCCGGCGTGAAGCCGGAGAACACGAACTCCCGGGTGGGCGCGCCGGTCTCGTCGACGGTGGCGATGACCCCGTAGCGGGCGCCTGTGAGCGTGCGGGCGCTCTCGACCACCTCGGCGAGCACGGTGTCGAGGTCGAGCGTGGCGCTGATGCGCAGGATGGCCCCGCTCAGGGTGGAGATGCGCCCGCGCAGCGCCTCGATCTCCTGCCGCGCATCACCGGACTGAGTCAAGGGTCCTCCCTCGCCCCCCCTTCACCGGGACGGCGCGAATCACGTTGTCGCGGGGCCGGAACGGGGCGTCTTCCGTCCCCGGGGTGCGAGTATAGCTGATTTGATGAAAACAACACGATATAACCGACGACAAGCACGCACATCTGACACGAAGTTCGCTAACATGCGGCCGGCCGCAATTCGGCCGGCCGCAAAATGAACAACAGGACCGTCGGTGCCGCGTTCCGCTGGCGTGTCGGTTGGGAGGAGCGTCGGCCCTTGCGGGCGACGGCCGGACGCCACCGTCGCCGCAGATTCGGGCCGCTCCTGCTGGCTGCCCTCGGCTTCTGGGGTCTGGCCGCCGAGGCCACCGGCCAGGGGAGCTCCGCGACGGACCGGGCCGCGCTCGAGGCGCTCTACGACGCGACCGGGGGCCCGGACTGGATCGACGACACGAACTGGAAGACGGCGGCGCCCCTGGGCGAGTGGTACGGCGTGACGACGGATGCCGACGGCCGGGTCACGGGACTGGACCTGGGCTGGAACGAGTTGAGCGGCCCGATCCCGCGCGAATTGGCGCACCTGGCGAACATCGAAGAGTTGCGGCTCGCGGGCAACTGGTTGACCGGCCGCGTTCCGGGGTCGTTGGGTGACCTGACCGGCCTCCGATCGCTGCGCCTCGGCTGGAACGAGCTGAGCGGCCCGCTTCCGCGCGAACTGGAACGCTTGAAGAACCTCGAACTGCTGTCGCTCCCGGGTATCTCGTTGCGTGGCCCGGTTCCGCCGTGGTTGGGGAACCTGCCTCACCTTCGCGACTTGAGCCTGGCGCGGAGCGAGTTGACCGGCCCTCTTCCGCCGTGGTTGGGTGGCATTGCCAGCCTCAGGTCGCTGGACCTCCGCGGCAACGAGCTGAGCGGCCCTGTCCCGCGCGAACTGGAACGCTTGGTGAACCTCGAGGGTCTGCGGCTTCACGACAACTTGTTGACCGGCCCGATTCCAGCATGGTTGGGGAGCCTGACCGGCCTCCTGTCGCTGAATCTCGGATGGAACGAGTGGAGCAGCGGTCCGCTTCCGCACGAACTGGGACGCCTGGTGAATCTTGAGTCCCTGGCGCTTCAGGGAGTCGGAGCGCGTGGCCCGCTGCCGGCGTGGTTGGGGGGGCTGACCAGTCTCCAGCGGCTGGACCTCCGCCACAACGAGTTGAGCGGTTCAATCCCGCGCGAACTTGGAAGCCTGACGAACCTCAGAACCCTGGAGCTGGCCCGGAACGACTTCACCGGCGCGATTCCAGCCGAGCTGGGAAGCCTGACGAATCTCGAGACGCTGGACCTGTCCCATGGCGACTTGACGGGCCCGATTCCGGTCGAGCTGGGAAGCCTGACGAGTCTCGAGACGCTGGACCTGTCCCATGGCGACTTGTCGGGTCCGATCCCGGTCGAGCTGGGAAGCCTGACGAATCTCGAAACGCTGGATCTGTCCTACAACTGGGGCCTGTCGGGACCGCTCCCGGCCGGCCTGGAGGAGTCGGCTCTCGAGGAGCTGAACATCTTCGTTACCCGGACCTGCGCGCCGGCCGCGTGGGGGGAATGGCTGGCGACGGTCGAGTTCTGGGGGCCTGCGTGCGAGGCGGTGCCCGACGTGACGATAGACATCGCCGTGGTCTATACGCCGGCTGCGCGCGAGGCGGCGGGCGGCACGGCCGGGATCGAAGCCGAGCTCGACCTGTGGATCGCCCAGACCAACGAGGCCTACGCGGCGAGCGGCGTGCAGCAGCGTCTGGCGTTGGTGGGTCGGTCGGAGGTGCCGTATACCGAGACCTACGGCTCTCGCGACGTCCGCCGTCTCGCAGACCCGTCCGACGGCTACCTCGACGAGGCGCACACCCTGCGCGACGAGGCCGGCGCCGACCTCTTGCACCTGATCGTCAGCTCCTCTGACGTCTGCGGCGTTGTCGCCGGCATTCCCAGCGTCTTCGGCCTCACCAAGATGGAGTGCGGCGGCCTCACCTTCGCGCACGAGCTCGGGCACAACATGGGGCTGCGACACGACCGGTTCCGGGTGGACGTCTTCGAGGGGAGCCTGTCCTCTCACCCGGCGTACGGCTACGTGAACCGGGCTGTGCTCGACGGCGTCGCGCCGCAGTCGAGTCGGTGGACGACCATCATGTCCTACTCCGTGCACTGCCACCTGGCCGACGTCGCCTGCTCGAGACTTCCCCGCTTCTCGAACCCGCGCCAGCGCCACGACGGCGACGTCCTGGGCGTTCCCTACGGCACCGGGTCGGGGCTGACGGGAGCCTCGGACGCGGCGGCCGTCCTCGAGGCCATGGGGCCCGCGGTGGCGGCTTGGCGCGACCGCCCCGCCGATGCCGCCAACCGGCCGCCGGTGGCGGCGGGGGCGCTGCCGGATCGGAGGCTGGAGTCCGCGGGGGCCGTGCTGCAGGTGGACGTGTCGCAGGCGTTCGCAGACCCAGAGGGCGAGGTGCTGACGTACACGGCGTCCTCGTCGGCGCCGTGGCGCGTGCGCGCGCAGGCGGCGGGCGCCGTCGTGACGCTGACGGGGGCGGGCGGGGGCGCGGCGACGATCCGGGTGGCCGCCACCGATCCGGGTGGGCTGAGCGTGTCCAGCTCGTTCGCGGCGACCGTGGACGGGCCCGCCGACACGGATCCGCAGGACAGCGCGGAGTCGGACCGGGCGGCGCTGGAGGGGCTCTACGATGCGGCCGGCGGGGCGGGCTGGGCCGACAGCGCCAACTGGATGACGGCGGCGCCGCTGGGCGAGTGGTACGGCGTGACCACCGACGTCGCCGGCCGGGTCACGGGGGTGGAGCTGGTCGACAACGGATTGGCGGGTTGGCTCCCGCCCGCGTTGGGGAGTCTGGCGCGCCTCGAGACCCTGGTGCTCGTGGGTGGCGAATTGACCGGTCCCATCCCGGCCGCGCTCGGGAACCTGGCGAACCTCGAGCGACTGGAACTCGGGGTGTTGGCGCTGACCGGCGTCATCCCCGGAGCACTGGGACGCCTCGTGAACCTCCGGGAACTGTTTCTCGACGACAATGGGTTGACTGGTCCCATCCCGGCTGCGCTCGGCAACCTGGTGAACCTCGAGCGGCTGGACCTCCGGTGGAACGCGTTGACCGGCCCGGTCCCGTCATGGCTGGGGAACCTGTCCAAGCTCCGGAGCCTGGATCTCACCGGGAACGGCCTCGCCGGCCACCTCCCGGCTGCGCTCGGCAACCTGGTGAACCTCGAGCGGCTGGACCTCCGGTGGAACGCGTTGACCGGCCCGGTCCCGTCGTGGTTGGGGAACCTGCCCCAGCTCCGGAGGCTGTCCCTTGCTCAGAATGACCTGACCGGCGGCCTGCCGAACACACTCGCGAGCCTGGCGAACCTCCAGTACTTGAACCTCTACGGGAACGATCTGACCGGAACGATCCCAGCCGCGCTGGGGGGCCTCGCGAACCTCAGGGGGCTGAACCTGGCCAACAACTGGGGCCTGGCGGGACCGCTTCCGGCCGGTCTGGAAGAGTCGGCTCTCGAGGAGCTGGACATCTTCGTCACCCGGACCTGCGCGCCGGCCGCCTGGAAGGAATGGCTGGCGACGATCGAGTTCTGGGGACCTCCGTGCGAGGCGGGACCCGACGTGACGATAGACATCGCCGTGGTCTATACGCCGACCGCGCGCGAGGCGGCGGGGGGCGCGGCCGGCATCGAAGCCGAGATCGACCTCTGGATCGCCGAGACCAACCAGGCCTATGCGGCGAGCGGGGTGGACCTGCGCCTGGCCCTCGTGGACCGGTCCGAGGTGGCATATACCGAGACGGGCTCGCAGGACGTCTATCGCCTCAGGGACCCTTCGGACGGCCATTTGGACGAAGTCCACGCCCTGCGCGACCGGGTCGGGGCCGACCTCGTGCACCTGATCGTCGCTGAGTCCTCCGTTTGCGGCATCGCCGCCGACATCGGCAGCGTCTTCGGGCTCACCGTCCTCGAGTGCGGCGGCATCGTCTTCGCGCACGAGATCGGCCACAACCTGGGACTGCGCCACGACCGGTTCCATGTGCAATTGAGCGAGGACGGCGCGGCTTCCCATCCGGCATACGGCTACGTGAACCAGGGGATGTTCGGGGCGGCCGCCCCACCGTCCAGCCGCTGGGCCACGATCATGTCCTACTCGACGCAGTGCGGGCTGGCCGACGCCCGGTGCTCTCGGCTGCCGCGGTTCTCGAACCCGCGCCAGCGCTTCGACGGCGACCCGCTGGGCGTTGCTTTCGGGGTGGGGTCGGGGGTGACCGGCGCCGCCGACGCCGCGGCGGTCCTCAACGCCACGGGTCCCGCGGCGGCGGCGTGGCGCGACCGGCCGCCCCTCCGCAACCGGGCGCCGGCGGCAGTGGGGACGCTTCCTGACCGGCGGCTGTCGCTCGACGCCAGGCTGGACGTGGACGTGTCGCAGGCGTTCGACGACCCCGACGGCGACCCGCTGACCTACGCGGCGTCGTCGTCGGCCCCGGACGTGGCGGCGGTGGGGGTGGCGGGCGCCCGCGTGACGCTGACGGCGGTGGGAGAGGGCACGGCGGCGATCCGCGTGACGGCGACCGATCCCGGCGGCCTGAGTGCCGCGCAGCAGTTCAGGGTGACGGTCGCCGCGGCGCCGTCGCCGTTCACCGACGACCCGCTTCTGCCCGGGGCGACGCCGATCAGGGCCGTCCACTTCACGGAGCTCCGGACGCGCATCGACGCCCTCCGGGCGGCAGCGGGGTTGACTGCGTTCCGGTGGACGGACCCGGTGCTGAGGCCGGGGGTGACGCGGGTCAGGCTCGCGCACCTCCTGGATCTGCGGGAGGCGCTGGCCGCGGCGTATGCGGCCTCCGGGCGGCCGGCGCCGCGATGGACGGACACCGCGCCGGGCGGGGGGGCGATCCCGATCCGGGCGGCGCACCTGACGGAGCTGCGGGCGGCGGTGCAGGCGTTGGAGTGAGGCGGATCGCGGATTCCGGCTATCCAGGATACGCCGAGCCGGTTCCGGCGGCAGGTGGGGGCGGGAACCGGACGATTCGAGAGGCGGAACCATGCGTTCGCCAGCCGGACATTCGGAGTGGAGGCTTCTCGTCGGCGTGGTTCCGGCGCTGCTTGCGGTCCTGACGGTCGAGCTGCTGGTCGGTCCCGAAGTCGTCGAGCTGCTGGTCGGCCAGTTGGCGCAGGGCGTCGAGGCGCAGCCGCGATTCGCGCGGGGCATGATCATGATGTCCGCGCTCACCGTCTCGTACGTCGCGCTCTGCCTCGTCCTGCTCGCCTACTATTGCGGCGGCGTGGGCGCCAGCCCGTTGCCGGCGGACCGAAAGCGCAAGCTGGCGGTTGTGGGAATCGCGGCGTGGATCGCGTTCCACGCCGTTCTCGCGGGCCTCGGCGCCGTCGACCTGCAGCTCTACTCCATCGCCTACGATTCGATCGTGCGGATCTACGAGCAGGCGGGCGGCCCCGTGGCGGCGGCCATGACCGGCGACGCGTGGTCGCTGGGCGTTTCCCGCCACCTGATCTCGATCCTCCTGCCGGTCGCGTTCGGCGTCGCGGCGGTGTGCGCCGGCTCCTGTCACGCCGCGGCGATCGTCGAGGCCGCCGGGGGAGGGGACGAAGACGACCGCGGCCAGGCCGCCCGCGATGCGGCGGACCGCCTGGTCCACTCGCTCGTCGCCATGAGCGCGCTGCTCGTCGGGAGCACCCTGCTGCTGACGTTGTACTTCCGCCTGCCGCAGGCCCTCTACGCGGCGGGCGAGGCGGCCCCGCCGGGCGGCGCCGAGTACGTCGACTTCGCCAATGTCGTCAGCATCTTCTGGGGCATCGTCATGACGCTGACGCTCGTGGCGGTGTACGCGCCGCACGCCGTGGCCCTGCGCTCGCACGCGCCGGTGCCGCTCGGCGAGCTCCTGCAGCAGGGGGCCGAGACGGGCGCTCTCTACTCGGGCGCGGCGAAGAAGGCCGAGGTCGTCGTCTCGGCCCTCGCGCCGCTCCTGGCGGCGCTGACGACGCAACTGCTCTGACGCGGGTGGCCGCGGCACCTTCCGCCCTCGCGCCGCTCCTGGCGGCGCTGACGACGCAACTGCTCTGACGCGGGTGGCCGCGGCACCTTCCGCGGGAGTCGTGACGGGCTCCGGGGCCCCTGGTCGCAAGGGAGGAGAGCGATGAAGACGCTGGTATTCAGCTTCGACGGCACGGGAAACGAGCCGAGCCAGGCGAACGAGTTCAAGCAGGACGAGAGCATCACGAACGTCCTGAAGCTGCACGTCATGATGGGCGGCTGCATGGAGGCAGGCAAGAGCGCCATGGAGACCGCCGGCGGCAACGGCCAGAAGACGTACTACTACAACGGCATCGGCACGCGCGAGGGCCGCTTCTCCATCCCGCTGGTCGGACGGGTCCGCAGCTGGATCAACATGGCGATGGCGCCGGCGTTCGGCGATGCCCGGCGCATCCTGAACGAGGCCGAGGAGGACTTCGAGGCGTCGGGCTACGAGCAGGGCGACCGGGTCGTGGTGTTCGGCTTCAGCCGCGGGGCCGCGCTGGCGCGGAAGTTCGTCAGCGAGCTCCTGGCCGACGACGAGCAGCGCGAGGTGTCGTTCCTGGGCGTCTACGACACCGTCGCCGCGATGAACGGCATCCACCGCCGGGGCGAGGCGATCACCAGCGACGTGCTGTTCGAGAACGGCACCCTGAACCAGCGGGTGCGGCGGGCGGTCCACCTGGTGGCCCTCGACGAGGAGCGGGTGGCCTTCACGCCCACGCTCATCAACCGCGACCCCGCCGGCGGGGAGCGCATCCTGGAGGTGTGGATGCCGGGCATCCACAGCGACGTGGGCGGCGGCTACTGGATGGACGGGCTGGCCGACCTGTCGCTGTCGCTCATGATCGGCGAGTGCAGGAAGGCGCTGGACGGGGACATCGAGATTCGGGACGGCATCGACGACATCAAGCGGCTGCTCGCCGCGCAGACCTCCCGGCTCGCCGACGTGACCGCCGACGACGTCGTGATTCGCGGACTGGCCCACGGCGTGCTGCACGAGAACAGCGGGCTCGACGCCAAGCTCGGCGGCCGGGAGCCGCGGGCGGTCTGCGTCGTTGAGAACGACAGGCCGGTCCCGGTCAGGGAGGATGCACCGGAAGACCTGCCCCTGGTGCACTCGGCCGTGAGGGAACGGTTCCTGGCCGTCGCCGGGTATCGCCCCGCGGCGCTTCGGGGCCTGCGCTATCGGCTGTTCGACGAGGACGAGCCGGAATCTCCGGTCCTGGAAGGGATAGCCGATCTCCGGGATGCCGCGGAAGCCTGGCGGGCGGCTGGCGACCGGCGGGCGAAACAACGGAGGCCACAGGCCAGACGGCGCGCCACGCGAAGCGGCGGCGGGACGAAGTGACGGCGGGCCGCCGGGAGCGGGCAGCTTGCGAGGGGGACAGAAGCGCCCGCGGGTCCGGGGCCGAGAGCACGACCTCCTCGGCGAGCACCGTCTCGCCGGTTCGGATGCGCCGGCGCAGCGCCTCGATCGTGGCCGAATCTCCCAGTCTCTGCGGCATAGCTGCCGGCGTTCCCAGCGTCTTCGGGCTCAGCATTTCAGGTGCGGCGGCCTCGTCTTCGCGCACGAGCTCGGCCACAACCTGGGACTGCGCCACGACCGGTTCCAGGTGCGATTGGAGGAGGACGGCGCGGCTTCCCATCCGGCATACGGCTACGTGAACCAGGGGATGTTCGGGGCGGCCGCCCCGCCGTCCAGCCGGTGGGTGACGATCCGCGCGGCGCACATGACGGAGCTGCGGGCGGCGGTGCAGGCGTTGGAGTGAGGCGGATCGCGTAGGGCGTACCCGCGGCGGCTTCCGGTCGCCGAATCATCCCGCCGCCGCGCCACCGCTTTACCCGCCGCGTCTAGCCCTCGACGCTGCTCATCAGGTTCTCGATGTTGTTCGTCGTGCGCAGGGTACGTTCGAGCGTCCCCGTCAGGGCGGGCGTCAGCAACCGATTCCTCGGGCGCGCTGCGATCGGGTGGTAGCCGACCACGCGACGACGCCGAAGCCCGTCCTGCCGGAGTCGCAATGCGCCGGCTCAGACGGTCAGGTCCCTGATCGGAAACCCCAGGGTCCGGGCCGCATCCGTCATGCGGGGGTCGTACGTCGCGAGCTCGACCGACTGCCCTTGCCGGCGCAGGAAGTCGATGGAGGCGAGGTGCAGCGCATCGAGGGTGCGGACCGGAACCGGGAAAGCGGCCAACGCGCGTGCGACCACCGGCGGCGCCAGCTCCAGCAGCGCGATTCTTCCGATGAGCGCCTGGACGGCCTCGCCGTGCGAGTCGAAGAGCTGGCGCGCGTGCACCTGGGTCCAGACCTCGTACTCGACGAGGCGGCTGGCGACTAGCGTCTCCCGCCAGAGCCCGGCCGGCGGATGCCGGACCTCGGCGAGCAGGTGGGCTAGGACCACGGAGGCGTCGACGTAGATCACCGGTCGCCCCGGTCGTCGTTCAGCTCGGCGAGCAGTTGCTGCAACGACATGACGGCCGGCGGCTGGGACGGCGACCCCGTGCCCGGCGCGGCCGGCGGCGTCAGCCAGCTCTTTCTCACCGCGTCGGCCAGCAGGGCGTCGGCGACCAGGGGGCTCCGTTCGACCCTGGGCGGGACGATCTCGGCCACGACACGGTCGCGATCGGTCACGAGAACCGTCTCGCCCGCCGCGGCCAGACGCACGTACTCGCTCAGCTTGTTGTTGAGCACCTTGAGCCCCACGGAGCGCATGCGCCAAGGTAGCTTCCGGTAGCCACCTGTATCAAGTCGGCGGGGCGAGGTCGCCGGCTTCCGCCGCGACGCCGTCAGGGCCTTCGGAGCCTGACGAGGTACGGCCGGCCCCCGCGCAGGAAGTTGACCACGGTGTCGGCGCTCTCGACCAGCAGGCCAAGACGGGCGGTGGCCTCGACGTTGCCCTCGACGTCGACGCCGCCCACGCGGTAGATGACGTCCCCGGCCCGGAGCCCCGCCACCTGCGCGACGCCCCCGGGAGACACCTCGGTGACGAGCGCGCCCTCGCGGAGCTGGAGGTAGTCGGGCTCGAGGCGCGCCATCAGGGCCTCGGTGGGGATCGCGTCGCAGATGGTGGCGCCGATGTCGATGGTGCGGGTGGCGTCGGGGTCGGCGCAGACGTAGAGCGCGTCGGTGGTCTGGGCGGGTGCGGCGGTGGTCCAGAGCAGGGCGAGGCCGAGGCTGGTCGCAAGGGTATGGCGCAACGTGAGCATGCGCGCAGTATACGCCGGCCCCGCCGGTCGGCGGATCCCGCGCGGCGCACCGGCGCGGGGGCGGTCCCGCGGGCGCCGTCACGGTGACCGGGCCGGCGCGACGGGCCGCGTCCTCCCGTGGGCGGGCACATCGATCGTGTCCTCCCGCGGGCGGCCATCGATCGGGCGGGAACCGGGTTTCGGTGTTCGTGGGGCCGGCTGATCCGGTACCCTGTGCGGCATGTCCCGATTCATTGCGCGTTCAGGTGTGCGGCGGCGGCGCGGCGGATCGCGGCGGGTGCTCGGAGCGGCGATGGCGCTGCTCGGGATCGTCGCCGTTCCGGCCGCGGCGTCACAACCGGAACCGGCTGACGTTCAGGTCGTGGAGCGGTTCGCGCACCTGGCCCTGGAGTGCGTGCACCGCGAGTACCCGAACAAGATCGCCCACGTCCTCAACGACGACGGCGACGCGCGCCCGCCGCGCGAGCTGACGCCGGCGTTCTTCGGGTGCTTCGACTGGCACTCGGCGGTGCACGGGCACTGGCTGCTGGCCCGCCTGGCGCGGCTCTATCCCGACGCGGACTTCGCGGCGGCGGCCCGCGCCGCGCTCGACCGCAGCCTGACCGTCGAGAACATCGCGGCCGAGGTCCGCTACTTCCAGGGTCCGGGGCGGGCGGGCTTCGAGCGGCCCTACGGGACGGCGTGGCTGCTGCAGCTCGCGGCCGAGCTGCGCGAGTGGGACGATGCGGCGGCGCGGCGGTGGCGGGCCGCGCTGGAGCCGCTCGAGTTCATCGCGTCGGCGCAGATCAAGTCGTGGCTGCCGAGGCTGAGCCATCCCATACGCGTCGGCGAGCATTCCCAGACGGCGTTCGCCTTCGGGCTGGTCCACGACTGGGCGCTGCGCGCGAGCGACACCGCCATGCTCGATCTGCTGGAAGCCCGCATCGCCGACTACTACCTCGACGACCGGAGCTGCCCCCTCGCCTACGAGCCGTCGGGGCACGACTTCCTGTCGCCGTGCCTCGCCGAGGCCGACCTCCTGCGGCGCGTGCTCGAGCCGGAACGTTTCGCGGCCTGGCTGGACGACTTCCTGCCGGGCATTCCGACCGACGGCGACGGGGCGGGCTGGCTGGAGCCGGCCGTCGTCACCGACGCCGGCGACGGCAAGCTGGTGCACCTCGACGGCCTGAACCTGAGCCGGGCGTGGATGCTGGAGGGAATCTCGGCCGCGCTGCCCGCCGGCGACGTCCGCCGGGCCGCCCTGCTCGACGCCGCCGCGCGGCACCGCGACGCCGGCCTCGCCTCCGTGACCGGCGAGCGCTACGAGGGCGGCCACTGGCTGGGCACCTTCGCCGCCTATGTAGTGACCCGGCGGGGGATTCCCGCCCCCGCCGGGCTGCCTCGGTAGGAGGTTGCCGCTGTCGCGGCTGGGTGCTGTCCTGGTTATCGGCGTGTTGGCAGCGCAACTTCAGTCGGCAGCGCAGCTTCGGGCTGGCGCCGACCGTTGCGAGAGCGGCGAACGCCCACGGCGCCGGGCTCAGTCCAGTGCCCGGCTGACCGATTCGCGATATCAACATCTGCCGCATCGGGCAGCTACAGTGGGCTTGAGGGTGGCGGGAGGGCAGCCTGCGCGGCCTGCGGAGGAGAACACCGCGAGCCAGCAGTTCGCCAGCCGACTGCCGGCTCGACTACGGCTACCTGAGGAGAATCGCTTGGCGACCAAACCAGTTTTGCCCATTCATGATATGGACCAGCACCATCCTGGACTGACCAAGCCGATTGCGGATTCGTATACCGAGGCGGCGCGCGTCTGTCTGGACCGACATCACCAGTCTCCCAGCGACTTCGATCTGGACCGAAGCGGAGCACGCTCGGCGGTTACGGTTGAATGGGAGCCGGCCGACGCGCGCATGCGGGGTGCATGGGCCAACAAGACGGATGCGACCGAAGCGGGTGCCTACGCCTGCGCGCTTGCGGCCGTGCAACTAGTGGATGACCGCGTGGCCGTACGCAGAGCGGAGACCCTGACCGGCGCTGACTACTACATTGCTCCGCGAGGGTATGCCATGGACGACCTCGAGGATTGCTGGCGGCTGGAGGTGTCCGGCGTGGACCAGGGCTCGGAGAGTGTGGTCGAGAGGCGTCTCCAGGACAAGTTGGCTCAAGCTGCTGCCGGCAGGAGCAATCTGCCGGCGGTAGCAGGCGTCGTGGGCTTTAGAGCCCGCGTGATCCTGCTGGCGGACCTTGAGCCCTGACCTCCTGAACAACAGCGTACTTGGCACTATGTCCTGGATTGAGCACCACGAAGCTAGCGAGCGTCTCGCATCGAAAGCTCAGGCCGCCATGCGCGACGGCCGGGGACAGAAGGCGCGAGAACTGTATGCACGCGCGGCGGACGCGGAACAACGAGCCGTCGAGGATCTGGATGCATCGAAGACCCGAACTCTCGGGATATCGTCGGTCAGTACGGTGTCCCTGTACTACAAGGCGGCTATGTACGAACGTGCGGAAGAGGTTGCGTGCCGCTGGCTGCCGGCGGAGTCGCTCCCGGTCTTCGCTCAGGAACAGCTCAGAAGTCTACTTCAGTCGATCTGGAGTGAACAGACTCGAAAAAGGGCGCCTGTGCGATTCGGGTCAGGTCAGGTTCTGGTCTCTGTGCAGGGCGGAGAAATCGTATCAGGCGGGGCGCCACTCGACCTCATCGTTGAGAAAGTCAAGATCGTTCAGTCCCTTTTTCATCGAACAGCCGAGTTCCTGAGCGGCCTTGATCATCGCCGCCGCGGTGCACCGAGCAAAAACATCCAGGACAGCTGTCGTCCGTGGCTCTTCCAAGCCGCACCCGGAAGCTATCAGTTTGCCGTCGCTATTCAAAAGGAGTATCAACAGGACCTCTTCGAGCCAGCGTTGCCCTCGCCTGCCGAAGTTGCGGACCGCTTCCTGGAGATCCTTCAGGCCGGAATCGAGGACCCCGAAGAGGGCCTTGCGGAGATGGTTCGCGACGTTGACTATCGGAGGACTTTCCTGAAGCTGACACGCAATTTGGCGCCAGATGGAAGGGTCTGTAAGCAACTTGACGTTGGGGCCGTCGGTGATTCACGACCGATCAGTCTCGGCCCGGACGTTCGTCGGGAACTCGGAGAATTTATCCGAGGAACGAAGCGAGGAGACGAAACAGCGGTGGTCGAGCCAAAGACGTTACACGGCGTGCTCCGCGCGGTGCATCTCGACAAGGACTGGCTTGAGATCACGGCCGAGGAGGGGGCCTCTCATCGTGTGTACTCCGTCGGCGAAGAAGTTGACGATGTGCTAGGCCCGCTGGTCAACAAGCCCGTCATTGTGTACGTGAAACCCATGGGCGGCAAGAGCAGGTTTCTGGACATCGAACCCGGCAGTCCGCGTGGTTAGTCTGGCCAGGGCCGGATGAAGGCCGGAGGATGCCGACGGTAGGGATCAGACCGAAGGTCGGAGGAGGCAATGAACCAGCCGGATCCGCAATCACGGAGTTTTGAAGGCGTAATGTCGAGTATCCGGTTGGGAACACTCAAGATCCCCCAATTTCAGCGCGAGTTTGTCTGGCCGCGAGAGAAGTCGGCGAAGCTGATCGACAGCATCCTGAAGGGATTCCCGATTGGCACGTTCATCTTATGGAAGACGAAGGAGCAGCTCCGCTTCGTGAAGGAGATTGGAGGACAGGCACTACCCCCGACCCCGCCAGGAGACTACTCGGAGCAGGTCCTGGACGGCCAGCAACGACTCACGAGCCTGTACGCGGCCTGCAATGGTCTCACGGTTACCCGGGACGGGCGACCCGACGACTTCCGGAACATCTTCGTGGATCTTGATGCGGAGGTTGGCGATGACGCGGAGGCGCCCCTGGTGGCCATCGCACCACAGGGTGATGTTGCTTCGGCGGAAAGAGATGGCCGCTGCGTCTGTCTGGTCGACCTGCTGGGCGGCGAGTTTGAACTACTGGTGAAGCTGAACGCCGAGCGAAGACGACGACTCCAGGCGTACCAACGACAGCTTGAGACTTACCAGTTTTCGGTGATCTTGATCCAAGATGCACCGATTGACGTTGCGACGGAAATCTTCACGCGAATCAATGTTAGCGGTCAGCCACTGTCGGTCTTTGAGATCATGGTCGCCAAGACCTACGATCAGGAGACCGGATTTGACTTGGCTGAGCGGTACAGGGCGCTACGGACCCGGCTAGAAGGCGTCGACTATGGCACGGTGCCGCCGGCAGCGCTACTGCAGCTTGCTAGCCTGTTGATGGTGGATCAATGCCAGAAGCGGGATATCCTTCGGCTGAATAAGGCAGAATTCCGTGGTGCATGGGAGCTCGTAGAGGGAGCTGTGGAAGCGGCATGTGATTACTTCCGAGGCTACTTCAGAATACCGGTGTCGAAGCTACTGCCGTACGCGGCACTGATTGTTCCATTTGGGTACTACTTCGCGAAGGCGCAGGAGGAACCCAGGGGAGACGAACGCAGGTGGATGCGAGAGCTCTCTTGGAGGATCTCGCTCTCCGGCCGATACACGTCGGCCCTGGAGACGAAGCTTGCTGTGGACATCAAGCGGGTCCAGGCGGTGCTGCAGGGCCGAGAGCCGGACTATGAAGGCTTGGACGTTAGTCTGGGCGCGGACTCCATCGAGGCGGATGGATACTTCAACGCCGGACGTAGCCTCATCAAGGCGATTCTCTGCCTGTATGCATATCAACAGCCCGAATCCTTCGCGTCGGGCGCCAAGGTGCGGGTGGCCAATGACTGGCTGAAGCGCGCCAACAGCAAGAACTATCATCATTTCTTTCCCCGAGCATTCTTGGCGCGACGGGGCGAGGACCCGGGGTACATCAACCACGTGGCGAACATCACGATTGTTGACGACTATCTCAATAAGCGAGAGATCAAAGCTGAGGCGCCGTCGGTGTATATGAGGGCGTTCCGAAGAGAGAACCAACACCTCGGCGATTCGATGAAGACCCACCTAATCGATCTTGATGCATTCGGAGTCTGGGAAGATGATTATGAGCGTTTCTTTCGGGAGCGGTGCAAGCTCATCTCCAGGAAGCTGCGGGCGTGGATACCGAAGCGCCCTATCGACGCTGTCGGAATGCGGGCACGGGACGAGGACTACGACCCGGACGATCTGTCGGCTGGAGATGACGGTGGCGCGGAGGCGTAGCTGCGGGTGAGGGAGAAGGCACGCGGCCGGCGAGCGTGACGCGGTTGAGGGACTGGGGCGGCGGGTTGGGGCGGCGAGGAGCACGCGGCGGGGGGCATTACGAGGGGGAGGGTGGCCGGACACCTTGAGCGAAGTGACCGGGCGGAGGCTTCACGCCCCCGCCGGGCCGTCTCGGTAGGAGGTTGCCGCTGTCGCGGCTGGGTGCTGTCGTGGTTATCGGCGCACGGCCCGCGCGACTTTAGCGATCGGCACCGCGGGCCTGTCCGCGCGGGCCGGCGGGCGGTGCTGCCGGGCGGCCGTGCGACGTTCGGGGCGCCTGGGCCGGTCCACGGGAACGCGTGACAGCGCGAGGCTCCTACCCCTCCTTGTCGGCGTACTGGTCGCGCAGCTTCGCCACCACCGTGGGGTCGGCGAGGGTGGTGACGTCGCCGAGCGCCTTGCCCTCCGCGACGTCCCGCAGCAGCCGGCGCATGATCTTGCCCGACCGGGTCTTCGGGAGGTCGGCCGCGAGCACGATCTCGTCGGGGCGGGCGATGGCGCCGATCTTGGTGACGACGTGCTGCTTCAGGACGCCGATGGTGCCGTCGTGCGGGGTCACCCCCTCCTTCAGGGTGACGAAGGCGGCGATGCCCTGGCCCTTGATCTCGTGGGGCTTGCCGACGACGGCGGCCTCGGCCACGTCGGGGTGGTCGACGAGCGCGCTCTCGACCTCCATGGTGCCGACGCGGTGGCCCGAGACGTTGAGCACGTCGTCGACGCGGCCGAGCAGCCACAGGTAGCCGTCGTCGTCGATCTTGGCGCCGTCGCCGGTCACGTAGACGTCGGGCCCCCAGCGGCCGAAGTAGGTCTTCACGTAGCGCTCGTGGTCGCCGTAGATGGTGCGGAGCATCGACGGCCACGGGCGCTTCATGACGAGGTAGCCGCCGCCCACCTTCACCTCCTCGCCCTGCTCGTTCACCACCATCGGCTTGATGCCGGGGAAGGGGCGGGTGGCCGAGCCCGGCTTCAGGGCGACGAGGCCGGGCAGCGGGGCGACGCAGATGGCGCCGGTCTCGGTCTGCCACCAGGTGTCGACGATGGGAACGCGCTCGCCGCCGATGTTGGCGTGGTACCAAATCCACGCCTCGGGGTTGATGGGCTCGCCGACGGTGCCGAGCAGCCGCAGCGTCGACATGTCGAACTTCGCGGGGATGTCCGTTCCCCACTTCATGAACGCCCGGATGGCGGTCGGGGCGGTGTAGAACACGGTGACCCCGTAGCGCTCGACCATCTCCCAGAACCGGCCCCGGTGCGGGGTGTCGGGCGCCCCCTCGTACATGACGCAGGTCGCCCCGTTGGCGAGCGGCCCGTAGACGAGGTAGCTGTGGCCGGTGACCCAGCCGATGTCCGCCGTGCAGAAGAAGACGTCCTCTTCCTTGAGGTCGAACACCCACTTCGAGGTCGCGTAGGTGCCGACGAGGTAGCCGCCGGTGGCGTGGGCGATGCCCTTGGGCTTGCCGGTGGTGCCCGACGTGTAGAGGGTGAAGAGCAGGTCCTCGGAGTCCATGGGCTCGGGGTCGCACCGCGGCCCCGCCTTCGCCATCAGGTCGTGGTACCAGTGGTCGCGGCCGTCCTGCATGTCGATGTCGGCGTCGAGCCCCTCGCGGTGCATCACCACCACCGACTCGACGCTGGGGGCGCCGTCGAGGGCGTCGTCGGTGATCTGCTTCAGGGGGATGACCCCGCCGCGGCGGTAGCCGCCGTCGCCGGTCACCACCACCTTGGCCTGCATGTCGTTGATGCGGTCGCGCAGAGACTCGGCGCTGAAGCCCGCGAACACGACGCTGTGCACGGCCCCGATGCGGGCGCACGCGAGCAGGGTGATGGGCAGCTCGGGGGTCATCGGCAGGTACACCGCGACCCGGTCGCCCTTCTCGACCCCGAGGTCGCGCAGCGCGTTCGCGAAGCGGTTCACGTCCTGGTAGAGGTCCCAGTAGGTGAGGGTGCGGCGGTCGCCGGGCTCGCCCTCCCAGATGAGGGCCGCCTTGTTGCGCCGGGCGGTGCGGACGTGCCGGTCGACGCAGTTCACGCTGGCGTTGATCTGCCCGCCGAGGAACCACTTGACGGTGGGCGGGGTCCACTCGCACACCGTGTCCCAGGGGCGGCTCCACTCGAGCTCGCCGGCGAACTTCGCCCAGAACCCCTCGTGGTCGCGGTCGGCCTCGTCGTAGATGCCGGGGTCGTTGGCGTTCGCCTTGGCCGCGAACTCGGCCGGCGGCTCGAATACCCGGTCTTCCTGCAGCAACGCGTCGAATCCGTCAGCCTGGGACACGGCAAGTCCTCCTGGGAATGGTCAGTGGAACGTCCGGCCTCAGTGCGGCCGGGACGCCTATTCTAGCAGCCTGCGGCAGAACCCCGCGTTGCACCGAGACCGGCGAGGCGCCTGTCTGACGAGGCGCGAGGATGGCGCCCATCGGGCATAGGCGACCGGCGAACGACTCAGACGGGCGGGACGCATCGCCGGTCGAGAGCAGCGGGGCTCCTACCGCGGGCTGCCGGGGCCGGGGACCTCGGCGGGTCCGATGAGACCCCCGGGCCGGGCGGGCCCGGCGTCGTCCTCCGCCCAGAGCATCCGCTCGGCCCGCTCGAGCAGCCCCCGCAGGCCGGTGCGGCGGAGGGCGGACACCGCGACCCCGCCGTGCCGGCGCGCCATCGCCTCGCCCTCGCCGTCCTCCATGCGGTCGATCTGGTTGAAGACGAGCAGCTCCGGCGCCTCGATGCCGATTCGCCCCAGCACGCGGCGGACGGCCTCGATGCGGCGCTCGCAGTCGGGCGTGGCGGCGTCGACGACGTGGAGGAGCAGCGACGCGTCGGCGAGCTCCTCGAGGGTGGCGCGGAAGGCGGTGACGAGGTCGGCGGGGAGGTCGCGGATGAACCCGACCGTGTCGGTGACGATGACCTCGCGCTCGCGCGGGAAGCGGAGGCGGCGCGAGGTGGGGTCGAGGGTCGCGAACATCTGGTCGGCGACGCGCACCTCGGTGCGGGTGAGCGACCGCAGCAGGGTGCTCTTGCCCGCGTTGGTGTAGCCGACGATGGAGAGGACCGGCACCGCGCGGCGCCCCCGCCGCTGCCGCCGGTTCTCGCGCTGCGACGCGAGCTTCTTCAGCTCGCGCTCGAGCCGGGTCACCCGGTCGCGGGTGCGCCGGCGGTCGACCTCGAGCTTCGTCTCGCCCGGGCCCCGGCCCCCGATGCCGCCGGCGAGCCGCGACAGCGAGACCTCGGCCCGCTGCGCGAGGCGCGGCAGCAGGTACTTGAGCTGGGCCAGCTCGACCTGCAGCTTGCCGTCGCGGGTGGTCGCGTGCTGCGCGAAGATGTCGAGGATGAGCTGGGTGCGGTCGATCACCCGCAGCTCCATGCGCTCGCCGAGGTTGCGGGCCTGCGTCGGCGTCAGGTCCTGGTCGACGATGACGAGGTCGACGTCGCTGTGGAAGGCGCGGATGGCGAGGTCGTCGAGCTTGCCGGAGCCGAGCACGGTCTTGGGGTCGACGCGGGGCCGGTTCTGGGTCACCGCGTCGACGATGTCGACGCCGGCCGAGTGGGCGAGCTCGCGCAGCTCGTCGAGGTGGACCTGCATCTCGCGGCGGCCGCGGCCGGCGGTGACCGCGACGAGGATGGCGCGCTCGCGGTCCCCGACCCGCTCTCCGCCGGTGTCCCGCGCAAGGGCCGCCTCTCGCTCGCGAATCCACGCCTGGAAGTCGAAGTCGATCTGGGCCGGCGGCTGGGGGTCGAGGCGCTCGATGCCCGCGTTGCGGTCTCCGGGGTCGCGGTCGCCGGCGGGCGCGAGGGCGGCGGTATGGGCGAGGTCGGGCAGGCCCTCGTCGCCCACCTCGATCGTCACCATCGCGTCGAGGCGCAGCAGCAGCAGGTCGCTACGGTCGTCCCGGGTCAGCCCCTCGTTCGCGAGGTGGGTGTGGATGCAGCGCAGGCCGCGCAGGCGCCCGCGGCCCGCTCGCAGGCGGCCCCAGTCGGGGAGGGCGATGGAGTGGGCGTCGCCCACCATCACGTGCTGGACGAGCCCGCGCCGGTCGAGGAGCACCCCGACCTGGCGCCGGATCTCGTGGCTGATCTCGGTGAGCTGCCGGGCGAGCTCCTGGGTGACGAGCCGGTCCGCGGGGACCCGGCGCCGGAAGAGGCGCTCGAGGTGGCGGGTCTGGCTCGCCTTCAGGCCGTGCTTGTCGCCGAAGACTTCGATGGGAAGTGCCTCCGTTCGTTCGTTGCCGCCTGCGCGTCCGGGGAACCCGGCAGCGCCGCTCCCGTCGGGCCCTACCGCGGCGGGGCCGCGGCGTCCGTGCTCTCGCGCGCGAAGCCCCGGTAGATCTCGCGCGCCTCGTCGAACTGGGCGAACACGTGGGCGCGCTCCCGCTCGGCCCGCCAGCCGGGCCACTCGTCCGCCATCTCGTGCAGCCTGTCGATCCAGCGCAGCGCGTAGTCGGCCGCCGCCGCGTCGCGGATCGGCTCGTTGCCGACGAGCAGCCAGACCGGATTGGTGAACGCCTGCACGTAGGTCACGTCCATCGGGAACCGCTCGGCGGGGGCGCCCTCGGCCCGCAAGTGGCACCAGCCGCTCTCCGTCACGTGCCGGCCCACGGTGAACGCGGCCGAGCGGCCGTCCGTGCCGAGCGGCACTTCCTGTACGGTCTCGCCGTCGCAGACGAGGAACACCCGGTCCAGGGGCGTGACCGACCGCACCCGGCCGACGATCCGCACCTCGCCGCCGCCGGCCGGCAGGGCCACCTCTTCCCCCGGCATCCGGCCGTCGACGGTCAGCTCGAGCAGCGGCCCCGAGGAGACGAACGCCCGCCCCGCCCGCAGCTCCTCGAACCACGCGTCGACGTCGAGGCCGCGGTCCCCGGTGTGGACGTAGGTGCGTACCGACCCCACCAGCTTCGAGCGGTGGAGGTTGCTGATGGAGTCCTCGCCCCCGGTGGCGGCGATGCGGAGCCCGTTGCTCCACACCGCGTAGAGGGGGAAGAAGCCGGACCGCGCCGCGTCCGACCACTCCACCGCGTCGGTGGTGCCGAGGGCCGCGTCGACGATGAACCCCTTGCCGCCGCCGAGGTTGCCGTCGAGGGGGTCGCTCTCGCCGGTGAACGCGTGCACGTAGCCGACGGTGGCCCCCTGCGCCCTCGCCTTCCGGAACATGTCGGTGTTGCTGGGGTAGAGGCTCTCGATGGCGGTGCCCTCGTAGCCCATCGTGAACGGCGAGATCAGGTGGTCGCGCATGCCGAACATGAACACGTGCCCGTAGAACGGCGGCCGGTACTCCTGTCCCACGACCACCGGGTGCGCCGGCGTCGACGCCGAGTGGGCGCCGCCGCCGGGCTCGAACCACTGGTGGTCGAGGACGCGGTTGTCCTTGTTGGCGACCTGGTGGAGGACGATGTCCTGGTCCTCCGCCTCAGACATCATGACGAGGTTCTCGAGCGAGTTGTGCAGGTTGCCGCCGTAGTTCCCGTGCACGTGGGTCGAGGCGCTGACCCAGCCGGCCGCGGCCATGTCCGTCATTCGCTCGAGCGCGACCGTCAGCTCGGTCCTCCCGCCCGCCGCGACCTCCGCCGTCGTCGCGGCGGGGTGGAACTCGAAGCCCTTGACCACGGTCAGCTCCACCGGTCCCGCCGGCACCTCGACGGTGAACGCGCCGGTGTGGTGGAAGACGTGGTCGCCGCGCGCGCTCAGCCGGGCGTAGGCGTCGGCGGGGGCGTAGGACTTCCCGTCCGAGGCGGTCAGGTGGACCCGCGAGCCGGTCGTCTCGCCGGTGTCCGCGGCGCGCGTGCGGACCGACAGGGTGCCCATGGGGCGCCGCCACCGGCGCTCGGCGGTCTCCACCGTGCGCAGCGCGCCGCCGTGGGTCTCGAGGAGGGCGAGCCGCGGCAGGCCGCCCTCGTTGGTGACGAACGCGATCCACTCGTCGTCGGGCGACCAGCGCGGATGGAAGGCGTCGTGCTCGAAGAACGTCAGCTTGTAGGGCTCACCGCCCGCCGTCGGCTGCACGTAGAGGTTGCTGAACTGGTCGGCCGCCCCCCGCGTCGACGAGTAGACGAAGCGCCGGCCGTCGCTCGCGACGTCGGGCCGGGTCCGGTACAGCGTCTGCTCGCGCAGCACCGTCACCGCGTCGACGATGCCGCCGGGGGCGGCGGGCACCCGGAGGACGTTGCCCGAGCCGAGGGGAATGTCGCGGTTCGACACCAGAAGCAGCTCGTCGCTCTCGGTGCTCTCGGGTCCCGCGGGGAGCCACGCCGGCGTCAGGTGCATGTCCCACGGGCCGAAGTAGAGCCGGTTGGCGGGGTAGGCGTGGTCGGTGGAGATCGGCATCTCGTCGCCGGCCCAGCGGCCGTCCTCGACCGGCCGTACCGCGACGTTGAAGTAGCCGTTGGGGCGGGTCGACACGTAGGCGATGCGCAGGCCGTCGGGCGAGAAGGTCGGGTCCGCGTAGACGTGGCCGTCGTCGGTCAGGGCCCGGGTCTCGCCGGTGGCCACCTCCAGCAGCTCGAGCTGCACGCGATCGCCGTCGTGGTCGGCGGTGTAGACGATCCACCGGCCGTCGGGCGACCAGTCGGGCGACGAGTGGTAGGCGTCGGGGCTGTAGGTCAGCTCCTCGGCGACCCCGGTGTCGGGATCCACCCGCCAGATGGAGCCGCTCATCGCCACCGCGATCGACTCGCCGTCGGGCGCCCAGCTCGGCGCCCACGGGGTCGAGCTCGGGGCGGGCGGGAAGTAGAAGTTGTGCATGTAGTTCCCGCCGTGGCGCGACGCGGGGTAGCGCCCCGCCTGGGCGTGGGCGTCGACCGCCCCCGCCGCCACCGCCGCGGCGAGGACACCGGTGAACAGGGTTCGTCTCATGGCGTTCCTCACTGCCAGCCGGCCCGCAGGGCCTCGCGGTCGACCGCCTTCCCGTTCAGGTAGACGTCGGCGATCTGCCGCGTGTTCGCGATGCCGAACATCGGGTTGGCGTCGAGCACCACGAAGTCGGCGCGCCGGCCCGCCTCGAGCAGGCCGGTGTCGGCGCCCAGCACCTCGGCCGACGCGCTCGTGGCGATGCGGATGGCGTCGGCCGGCGAGATCCCCGCCTCGACGAACAGCTCGAGCTCGCGGTGCTCCATGAAGCCCGGCACGTGGTCCTGCACGCCGGTGTCGGCGCCGAGGACGAGCCGGGCCCCGGCATCGGCCAGCTTCCTCAGGCTGCCCTGCATCGCCGCCCAGGACTCGGCCGCCCGCGCCGCCGCGTCCGGCGCGCGGTTCTCGAACGACGCGCGAATGCGCGCCAGGACGTCGCCGGCCACCGACTCGAGCAGCAGCGGGTGCTCGACCCAGGCCGGCGGGGCGACGTGCCGGCCGCGCTCGGAGATGCTCAGGTTCGGCATGACGAACACGTCGTTCTCGACGACGGCGGCCACCAGCTCGTCGTCCATCTCGAGGTCGCGCGGCAGGTGCGCGAAGCCGTCCACCCCCGCCTCGACGAGGGCGCGCGCGTCGTCCAGGTAGTAGACGTGGGCGATGACCTGCAGGCCGTGCCCGTGTGCAGCCTCGATGACCGGCTCGTACAGGTCCGGGGTGAGCTTCTCGACCGAGCCGCCCCGGTCGTCGACCCAGATCTTGACGAAGTCGGCGCGGGTGGCCGCTATCTCGTCGACGGCGGCGCGCGCCTCCTCCGGCGTGGACACGCCGAGCGCGGTCGGCCGCATGGTCGCCGCCCCCGGCCCCGCGTTCGGCCGCGCGATGCCCCGGAAGGCGGTGTGCAGCCGGGCCCCGCCCAGCGTGCCCGCCTCCTGCTCGGCCCGGATCTCGAACGCCAGCTCCCCGGGGTCGGTGCCCATCGAGACGATGGTGCCGACGCCGTGGTAGGCGTACCGGTGGAGCTGGTCGAGCAGGTTCTCGCGGGTGTAGTTGGCGTAGTCGTAGCTCAGGCCCCGCTGGAACCCGACGTGCCCGTGCAGGTCGACGAGCGCCGGCATGACCGTCTTGCCGGCGAGGTCGACCACGGTGGCGTCCTCGGGAACCGGAACGCTGGCGGCGCGGCCCGCGGCGACGATGCGCCCCTCGTCGACCAGCAGCACCCCGCCGCCGATGGGCGGGCCGCCGTCTCCGGTGATCAGCGTGGCCCCCTGGTAGGCCGCCACGGTGCTGACCGGCGCTTCGGGTGCGCCGTCGCCGCAACCGGTGGCCACGGTGGCCGCGAGGAGAAGGGCCATGGCCGGGATCGTTCGAATGGTCATCTGTGTACAGGTCTGTCGTGTTGCGCCCATCGAGGCGCGAACCGGCATCGGAATCGGATTATAGCGCCGGGCGGCGTGACCCCCGTCCGGAAGCCTCGCGAGCCGCGGCAGTCTCCATCCTGGCTGGTTTGACCGGTTGGCCGTGCGCCCCTCATATGGCCGCGCATACGGCCTGACGTGTTCCTGAGTGAACTCGAGGTCTGGCCGTCAGGGCTCACCCACTGGCGGGGGGAGTTCCAGCGTATCGAGGCGCTGTTCGACCCGGTCGAAGCGCTGTTCGACCCGACCGAGGGCGACCTCGACGGCGCGGAGGCGGGTGTCGAGGTCGTCCATGCGGGCGGTCATGGCCCGCAGATCGGCGCGGATGTCCCGGATATCGGCCCGAATATCCCCCGACAGCGTGACCACGACGGCGATCACGGCCACCGCGGACGCCACGACGGCGGTGATGACCGCGATGCCGGTGCCGACGATCCACTTCGTGTCGTTGGTCACACAGCCACTCTACCACACGGTCGAGCCGAACACACCGCTGGCGCGCGGTCAACGCAGCAGATCGAACAGGTAGCTGTACTTGACGGTGATCGTCCGCCCCGCGCCGGGGGGGATGTACTGCCGGCCGTCGAGCCCCCGGCCGAGGCCCTGGATGTCGTTGTAGACGATGAAGAGCCCGGTGTTGGCGTCCGACAGCAGGCCGAACCGCAGGTTCGACGACCACAGGTCGGCACGGTCGTTGTATTGGACGAGGGCCTGGAAGAACATCCGGGTGTTGAACGAGTACGACGTGCGCAGGCGGATGAGGTTGGTGGTGAAGTCGCCGCCGGGGAGCCGCAGGGCGTTGTAGCTCCACTCCAGCAGCGCGTTGAACGTCTCGCCGGCGCGGGCCGCGATCGACGGCGTGATCGTCACCCGGTCGCCCCCGAACAGCCCGCCGATGATGGAGTTGACGTTCAGGCTGATCGGCGCCCCCAGGTTCGTGTTGCCGGCGAGCTGCGCTTCGCTGTGGTCGTACTTGCCCGGCGGGACCCAGACGCCGGGGAAGATCTCGAACGGCTCGAAGACGCCCTCCCGGGTGACGTTCACGCCGGTGTGGATCTCGTAGCCGTTGCGCCACTCGATGTGGTTGTCGATGTGGGTGAACTGAGTCTCCTGGATGCCGGTGCCGAAGTCGAAGATCGTGTAGTGCGAGATGTGGGGCCGAAACTCGTGGACGCCCCCGAAGTTCTCGGGGCGCCACGTCGTGAACACGCTGCCGTTCATGCGCCGGTAGCTCCGGCGGGCGAGGAATCCGACCTCGGGGTTGAAGTCGGGCGCCACCTCGGTGAAGCCGAGGCTGAGGCGTGCGCGCTCCGACTGGTGCTGGGCGCTGAGCCCGTACGCGTGCGAGCCGCCCGGCCCCGCCGACACGAGGTCCGGAGCGGCGCCGCTGTCCGCCATGAAGCCGGCCACCGTGCCGCCCTGCCCGATGCCCCAGCGCCCGTCGAGGGCGACGGTCCGGTCGCCGGCGTCGCCTACCGCGAGGTCGCCGGTCCCGTTCCGGGTGACGACCATGGCGCCGACGTTCGACCGGTTGGCGAGGTCCTGCCGCACCCGGGCGACGGTGAAGTTCTGGCCCGGGGCGGCGCCGTCGTCGCCCGGCCCGCCGACCGACGCGGTCTGCATGTTGAGCAGTCCGATGTTGGTGTTGCTGCCCACCTTGCCCGACAGCCGCCCCCCGCCGATGATGGGAATCTGCTCGCCGTTCGCCCCGAGCCCGATGCGCCGGCTGAAGAACACGTCGACCGCGCCGGGCTGCCCGACCGAGAACAGGCCCGCGTTCTCGAGGAAGAACGGCCGCTTCTCGGGAAAGAACAGCGTGAAGCGGTCGAGGTTGACCTGCTCGTCGTCCACCTCGACCTGGGCGAAGTCGGTGTTGGCGGTCAGGTCGAGGGTCATGCTGGGGGTGATGCTGTACTTCAGGTCCGCCCCCAGGTCCCCGGTGTTCGAGCGGCTTCGGGTCTCGGTGCGGCGCAGGGTCGAGCCGAGGAGGTAGGGCGTGAGCTGCAGGTTGCGCTGGGGCGGCACCGCGATGCCCTGCAACTCGCCGGCGAGCGAGAGGCGGTTGAGGTTGAACTGCCGCGGCAGGGGTGACCAGTAGACCTGCTCGTTGTTGTAGCGGATGTTCCGCTGGAAGTTGACGCCCCAGGTCTGGACCTCGGTGGTCGGGTAGCGGAGGGTCCGGAACGGAATCGCGATCTCCGCCGTCCACCCGATGTCGCTCACGCGGGTGACCACCTCCCACGCGCCGTCCCAGTTGACGTTGAGGCCGCCGCCCGAGCCGCGCTGCTGCCGGCTGTTGCTGGGGCGCCCGCTGCCCCCGCCGCCGAAGCGGCCGCTGCCCTGGCCCTCGTTGGTGAGCTGCGCGTCGTACTCGATGCCGGCGGGGTTGGTGCCGAAGACGAACCCGTTCTGGCCGTCCAGGTAGGTGTCGAGGATGACCCGGAAGCTGTCGGTCTCGGTCAGCTCGGAGTCGCGCCGGCTGTCGGCAACGATGATCGTGCCCGGGTCGTCGGTGTAGCAGACCACCCCGAAGTAGATGGTGTCGGCGCTGTAGACGATGCGCACCTCGGTGCGCTCCGAGGCGAGCCGGCCCTCGAAGGGGCGACTCTGCACGAAGCCGGTGGCGAGCATGGCGCCGGCGTAGGCGGGGTCGCCCAGGACGTCGCCGTCCACCGCCGGCGCGCCCTCGACCCCGAGGGCGCGGACGAGGGGGAATCCCGCCGAGGTCAGCTCGCGCGACTCGAGCAGGCGCAGGCCGGCGGATTGCGGCTCGGACTGCGCCGCGGCGGGCGCGGGCTGGACCAGCCACCACAGGCCGAGGACCGCGGCGAGCGTCGGGGCGAAGGGCCGACGGAGCGGAGTGCAAGTCAAGAGTCGTGTTCTCCCGCAACCCGCGAGGGCCGACCTGACGGCGGCGAGTCGGAGGCCGTCGCGTATCAACCGTACGCCGAATCGGTCCCGCGAGGCCGCTCCCGACATTATCCGTGGCGAATCAACCCGTGAGTGTATTACGGCCCACCGGTCGCTGCCGTTTAGCTGGCGCCGCGCGGGCAATGCCTCGAAGGTTTGGCTCCCGCGTGCGGAGGGCGTACCATTAGACGTCGGCGAGCCCGGTGAGCCCGCGTCGCCGATGGAAGGAGACTCCAGCAATGAGCACGGCATGTCGCACAGCCTGCGCCTTGGCGGCCCTGGCCGCGGTCGCCGCCCTCGGCGCCGCGCCGGCGGAGGCGCAGCACTACACCGGCCTGCGGACGCCGGACGGCCAGCCCGACATCCAGGGCGTCTGGACCAACTTCGACTCGACCCCGTTCGAGGCCCCCGACGAGGCGGACATCGAGCGGCTCGCCCCGCTGGCCGCGTGGTTTCCCGGCAGCAACCAGCCTCAGCGCATGCCGGCGATGCCCCAGTCCGTCGAGGACCGGGCCCGTCCCCCGCAGGGCCCATGGGGCGACGGCCCCGGCGACGCCCTGCGCAACCAGCGGCGCCGGTCGATGATCGTCGACCCGCCGAACGGCCGGCTCCCGGTCCGGGACGAGGCGCGGGCCATCCGCGACTACAACCTGATCAACCTGACCGACTCGTGGCTCAACCACACCCCGTGGGAGCGGTGCATCACCCGCGGCGTGCCGGGGGGCATCTTCCCGCCGGGCTACGGGGCGGGCTATCAGATCCTGCAGATTCCCGGCTACGTGGTGCTCTTCTACGAGATGATCCACGAGGCCCGCATCATCCCCGTGGACGGCTCGCCGCACCTGCCCGGCAGCATCCGCCAGTGGAACGGCGACGCGCGCGGGCGCTGGGAGGGCGACACCCTGGTGGTCGAGACCACGAACTACAACGACCAGGGCACCATCGGCACCAACATCGCGACCCGCGGCGTGCGCGGCATTCCCCAGAGCGGGAACCTGCGGGTGGTCGAGCGATTCACGCGGAGCGACGAAGACACCATCAGCTACGAGGTGACCGTCGACGACAACACCGTGTTCACCTCGCCGTGGACCGTCGCCATGCCCCTGAACCGGGACACTACCTACCAGCTCTTCGAGTACGCCTGCCACGAGGGCAACTACGGGCTCGAGAACAGCCTGCGGGCGGGCCGGGCCGAGGACGCGGCGGCCGCGGCCACGCAGCAGTGACCGCGCCGCCGGCGCCCCGGTAATCGGGGCGGACGGGGGAGCCGCGCCGCGGTTCCCCCGTCCGCCGCACCGGCGGCCGGCCTCGCGGTCCCCGGCTTGACGGCACGCTTCCGCTACTGCCCGTCGCACCAGGCCATCCGGGCCTCCTCCGCGGCGCGACAGCCTCCGAGCCGCCGGCGCGCGCCATGCCCTGCCGCGCGCCTCGCCCCGGGACCGGGGGCGCTGCGTTCCGCTCGCGACAGGCCGTCTTCCGAACCCGCCCAATGTAGGATCGCCGCGTGACTCACGACTACGTCATCGTCGGCGCGGGCACCGCCGGCTGTGTGCTCGCCAACCGGCTGTCGGCCGATCCGGACAGCAGCGTGCTGCTGCTCGAGGCGGGGGGCAAGGACGACTACTTCTGGATCGACATTCCCGTCGGCTACCTCTACACCATCGGCAACCCCCGCACCGACTGGTGCTACCGCATCGAGCCCGACCCCGGGCTGAACGGCCGGACCATCCTGTACGCCCGAGGCCGCGTCCTCGGCGGCTGCTCCTCGATCAACGCGATGATCTACATGCGGGGGCAGCGGAGCGACTACGACCACTGGGCGTCTCTCGGCAACCGCGGCTGGGGCTGGGACGACGTGCTGCCGGTGTTCATGCGGTCGGAGGACTACCAGCACGGCGCCGACGAGTGCCACGGGGTCGGCGGCGAGATGCGGGTCGAGGAGCGCCGGGTGAGCTGGGAGATCCTCGACGCGTGGCGCGACGCGGCCGAGGAGTGCGGCATTCCGAAGATCGCCGAGTTCAACCGGGGCGACAACTTCGGCAACGCCTACTTCCAGATGAACCAGCGCGGCGGCCGGCGCTGGAGCGGCACCAAGGCGTACCTGCGGCCGGTCATGCACCGGCCCAACCTGACCGTCCGGACCGGCGCCCAGGTGCGGCGCATCGCCGTCGAGTCGGGCGGCGGGGGGCCTCGCGCGACGGGAATAGAGCTGGTGACGGGCGAGCGGCTCTCGGCGCGGCGCGAGGTCATCCTGGCCGCCGGGGCCATCGGCTCGCCGCAGATCCTGCAGCTCTCGGGCATCGGTCCCGGGGCGCTGCTGCAGGGGCACGGCATCGAAGTCGTCCGCGACCTCGCCGGGGTCGGCGAGAATCTCCACGATCACCTGCAGATCCGCAACATCTACAAGGTGAAGAACACCGTCACCCTGAACGTGCGGGTGAACTCGTTGCTCGGCAAGGCGGCGATGGGGCTCGAGTACCTGCTGTTCAAGACCGGACCGCTGACGATGCCCCCGTCGCAGCTCGGGGCCTTCGCCCGCAGCGACCCCTCCCGGGCGTCGGCCAACATGGAGTGGCACGTGCAGCCGCTGTCGCTCGACAAGTTCGGCGACCCGCTGCACCGGTTCAACGCGATCACGCCGTCGGTCGCGAACCTCCAGCCGACGAGCCGCGGGCACGTCCGCATCAAGGCCCCCGACCCGCTCCAGGCCCCGGCCATCACCCTCAACTACCTGTCCACCGACGAGGACCTCCGGGTCGCGGTGGCCGGCCTGCGGTTCACGCGGCGCATCATGGCCGCGAAGGCCTTGGCCCGGTTCGAGCCCGAGGAGTGGAAGCCGGGTCCCGAGGTCGAGAGCGACGAGGCGCTCGCCGCCGCCGCCCGGGACCTCGGCACGACGATCTTCCACCCCGTCGGCACGTGCAGGATGGGCAGCGATTCCCTCGCCGTCGTCGACGACCGGCTCGCGGTGCACGGCGTCTCGGGGCTGCGGGTCGTCGACGCCTCGGTCATGCCGCGCATCACGTCGGGCAACACCAACGCGCCCACGGTGATGATCGCCGAGAAGGGGGCGGAGTTCGTGCGGGAGGATGCGGCGGGGTTGTCGCAGCCCGCCACCGCACAGCAATCTGCGCGATGAGGCAGGTGTCAGCGTGACCGTGGGGATCGTCCAGGTCGACGCGTTCACCTGCGAGCCGTTCGGCGGGAATCCGGCCGCCGTCTGCGTGCTGCCGCGGCCGGCCGATCCGGCGTGGATGCAGCGGGTCGCTCGGGAGATGAACCTGTCGGAGACGGCGTTCCTGGTGGGCCGCGAGGCGGGCGAATACGACCTGCGGTGGTTCACGCCCGCCGTCGAGGTGGACCTCTGCGGGCACGCGACGCTGGCTTCCGCCCACGTCCTGTGGGAAGACGGACACCTCTCTCCGAGTGATCCTGCCGTCTTCCACACCCGCTCGGGCCGATTGTCGGCGGTGCGCCGCGGCGACTGGATCGAGATGGACTTTCCGGCCGAGCCGGCCGAGCCGGCGCCGGTGCCCGAGGGGCTGGCCGAGGCGCTCGGCGCCGAGCCGGTCCACTTCGGGCGGAACCGCTTCGACTGCCTGGTCGAGGTCGACTCCGAGGCGACGGTGTGGGGGCTCGCGCCCGACCTCCGCGGTCTCGCCGCGCTGCCGGTTCGCGGCGTCATCGTGACCGCGCGTAGCGAGACCGAGGGGTTCGACTTCGTGTCGCGTTTCTTCGCCCCACGCGCCGGGGTCGACGAGGACCCGGTCACCGGGTCCGCGCACTGTTGCCTGGGCCCCTACTGGCGCGGCCGGCTCGGCCGCGACGCGTTCACGGCGTGGCAGGCGTCGGCGCGCGGCGGGCTGGTCAGGGTGACGGTGGCGGGCGACCGCGTCCTGCTGTCGGGGCAGGCGGTCACTGTCCTGCGCGGCGAGCTGCTGGCGTGACGCGGCCCGGTTGCTGTTCACCACCGCGAGAGAGTGCAGACTATGACCATCTGGTCGTGAGAAGCGCTTCCCAGTGACCGTTGACACTGCCGTGTCCCGACTTCGGGATGACGGCAGTCGCCGTTCCGGCGATAGGCTCGCACCATGTTCCGACCAGACCCTCACTGCGTGTTCAGCGTTCCATGCCTGCTCTTGGTTGCGGCTCTCGTCGCGTCCTGGAGCGTTCCCGCGTTCGCCCAAACGGCGCGTCCCAACATCGTCCTCGTGATGGCCGACGATCTCGGCTACGAGACTCTCGGCGCGTACGGGAGCGCGTCGTACCGGACGCCCGAGCTGGACCGGCTGGCCGAGGACGGGGTCCGGTTCACCCACACCTACTCGCAGCCGCTCTGCACCCCCTCCCGCGTGCAGATCATGACCGGACGGTACAACCACCGGAACTACACGAACTTCGGCGTGCTTCCGAAGGGGGAGGTCACGTTCGCCCACCTGCTTCGGGCGGCCGGCTACGCCACCGCGGTCGGCGGCAAGTGGCAGCTTCGCGGGCACGACACGCGGTGGGCCCAGGTCGAGGGGCAGGGGCAGATGCCCGACGAGGCCGGCTTCGACGAGTACCTGCTGTGGCAGGTCCATGCCGAGCGGCGAGACGGCGAGCGGTACGCGGAACCGCTCGTGGAGAAGAACGGTTTGGAGCCGTTCGTCGTCGAGGGCGGCTACGGGCCGGACGTTTTCACCGACTTCCTGCTCGACTTCATCGAGCGCCAGGTGACCGAACACCCCGGGCAGCCGTTCTTCGCCTACTACCCGATGGCGCTTCCCCACGACCCCTTCGTGCCGACCCCGGACAGCGCCGGCTGGGACGGGGACCGCTACGCCGGCGACCCCGCGTACTTCGCCGACATGGTCGCCTACATGGACAAGGTCGTCGGCCGCATCGTCCGCGCCCTCGACGACCTGGGCGTCCGCGACGAGACCCTGGTGCTGTTCACGGGCGACAACGGGACCTCGCGGCGCATCACGACCCGAATGGCCGACGGCACCGCCGTCGCCGGCGACAAGGGCCGGCCCACCGACGGCGGCACCCGCGTGCCCTTCATCGCCTCGTGGCCGGGGGTCATCCCAGGCGGGCGGCTGTCGGACGCCCTGGTCGACTTCACCGACTTCCTTCCAACGCTCGCCGACGTCGCCGGCGCCGCGCTTCCCGCCGACCGCACCGTCGACGGCCGCAGCCTCATGCCCCTGCTGCGCGGCGAGGTCGACGAGGTGCGCGACTGGATCTTCTGCGACTACACGCCCCGGTGGGCGAACCTGGAGGACGCCCGGTTCGCGCGCGACCGCCGCTACAAGCTGTACGCGGACGGGCGCTTCTACGACGTCGCGGCGGACGTCCTCGAGGAGCGGCCGCTGCCCGAGGGTGCGCTGAGCGCCGGCGGCCGCCGCGAGGCGCCGGCTCGAGGCGGTGCTGGTCGAGATGGCTGGAGATTCGTTCGCGCAACGGCCAGCAAGCGACAGGCGGTGAGTCGACCGCTTTTGACTTGCGGCGGCGGCAGCGGCGGGATGCAACGCCCTCATCGGCAGGAACTCGTCTCGCTTCGGTCGCCTGACATCGGCCAACGGCGGTTCCTGGTGTTCACGCGGTCTCGAATTGCAGGGCCGAGAGGTTCAGCTTGGCGGATCGTTTCGAAAGATGGAGCATTTCCACGCCCACCACTTCGTCCGATTCGTTGTAGTCGAGCACTACGCCCGGCGAGACTTCCCTGGAATCGACGATGTCGGAGTCGTCGATGCGCAGGTAGAGGGCGTCGGCTTCCTTGTCGACATGCAGCTTCATGGCTCCTTCCTCATGTTACGGTCATAGAAGACGCTCACTACGCGCTCACCTCTTCGAGCGACGCGGCTTGAAGCCTCGCGCGACGTTGCTCTTCTTGATCGTCGCATCTCCTGCGATGGCCGGTGAGTCGGCCGCCCCGGCTCACGGTCCCAGCGCGGTGACCGGGATGACTCCCACGCCGTCGGGGCGCTGGTAGCCGTATCCGGTCGCCACGATCACCCCGAGGCTCGAAGGCGCCCCGCAAACGGCTTGATCCACGCGGTCGGCGAACTTTAGCAGGCTGCGTGCCCCCTCGTCGACGCGGCCGGCGCCGAGCTTGATCTCGAACGCGGCCCAGCGCCCGTCCGCCGCCTGCACGATGGCATCCACCTCGAGGCCGGTATTGTCACGATAGTGCAGCACCTCGGCATCGTTCGCCTGTGCGTAGATGCGCAGATCGCGCACGACCAGCGACTCGAAGAGGAGCCCGAGCAGGTTGAGGTCCGTCAGCAGTCGATCCGGCGCGGCGCGCAGCGCCGACACCGCGAGGGACGGGTCGACGAAGTGCCGTTTGGGCGTGCTGCGCAGCCTCGCCCGCGACCGGAGATGCGCCGTCCAGGCCGGCTGGTCTTCGACGATCATGAGGCGCGCGAGCGCCGACAGATAGGCCCGGGCGGTATGGGTCTTCAGTGGGGTGTCCGTCCCCCCGGCGTCGGTCGCCATGGTCGCGACGCTGGCTTGCGTCGCCACGTTCCGGGCGAGCGACCGGAGCAGGCGGCCGATCTTCTCCGGATCCCGGCGCGCGCCGTCCACGCGCGGGACGTCGACCCGGCGAATCTCGTCCAGGTAGTCCCGGTTGGCCCGCTGGGCCTGCGCCGGGGTGAGGCCGCGGTCGAGGTGTCCGGGCCAGCCGCCGACCGCGATCCACTCGGCCACTTGCTGCACCGTGTGTTCGGTCGCCTGGCTGCGGGGCGGCGCCCCGTCCAGAAGCGCCTGCAGCGCGATGGCGCCGGTCGCGTGGCCGGTCTCGAACAACGACATCGGGCGCATCCGCAGCCGCGTCAGACGACCGGCGCCGCTATGCCTGGTCACGTCGTCGGCCGGGACGGCCGATCCGGTCAGGATGAACTGACCCGGCCGGCCGCGATCGTCCACCGCCCGGCGGACGTGGTTCCAGATGGACGGCTCGTTCTGCCACTCGTCGATCAGGCGCGGCGTGTCGCCGGCGAGCACCAGAGTGGGGTCGACGCCGACGGCGAGCCGCGCCTCATCATCGACGTCGAGCAGCACCTCGCTCGCCGCCATCCGCCGTCCGGTGACGGTCTTGCCGCAGGCCTTCGGACCCTCGATCACGACGGCGCCTGTCGACGCGAGCCGCAAGGCGAGCTCCTGGTCCACGATGCGGGGTCGATAGGTCACGGTGCAGTCGAGAGTAACGTCAGGGGTGCGGCGACGCCGTTCAACAGCAGGGCATGGTACCCGGCCAGGGGCAGAATTACAACGTTGTCAGGGGCAGGATTGCAACGTTTTCAGGGGCGGAAATGTAACGCTGTCAGGGGCGGAAACGTAGCGGTCTCGGCCCTGAGGCCTGTCGGTCGGGGAGCCCAGTTCAACTGGGACCCTCGCGCCGCAGGAGGACCGCGCGATGAGCATCAGACCGCGACGCCGGCCCTGGCTTGGCCGATGATGCGGACGACTAGGTCGGCGCCGGCCGTCGATTCCCGGGCGGCGTCGAGGGGCGTACGCCCGCCGAGCAGGAGGTGCGGCCGGTTGAGAAACCGCACCATTGCCGAGTCGTCGTCGGCCCAGAGCCGTCGCGCTTCGAGCAGGACGCGCGCAATGCGGTGAACGCGCTCGCTCGCCTCGCGCCTGAGACGCCGACATGGCCGCTTCCGAAGACGCGACCAGGTCGAGCGCGACAACAGCGTGTACTTCGCGCGAGGGTCGCCGGGGGCCATGGCCCGCGCGACCCGTTCGGCGGCCCGAAGGGGCAGTCCTCGCTCGATCTGGTCGATGAGGGACAGACTACTCATCTTCCACCATGACGGCAGGCCCATGAGTCGGGCGATTTCGGCCGCATCACCCACGGGCTCCATGGCTCCGGCGCGTATCCTGTCAGTCACCGTGCCCTCCGGGAGATAACACGATTCGAGCTGCAGACCGCAAAACGCCGTTGCCGACCGAACCATGCGCGACATGACAGCAACGCACCCGTGGGTGACTGCCCGCAGCACGAGAGCGTGCGGGCACTGAAGCGACCGCTGGCGCGCCTCACGGCTCCTCGCTCGCGGGTGTCCTCAGGCACCGGGCTGAGTGTAGCGGCGGCTGCGGCGGCCGATATCGTCCTTCACGACTTCACCGACGCGATAGGCCAGCTCGACAATGTCATTGGCGACTGCCACTGCATCCTCTTCGCTGAGGCTTCGAATGGACGGCGCGAAGGCACCCTCTTGCTGAGATTCCTTGCGCGATGTGACACGTTCCCAGACGCGCTTGTAGACCGGCATGAGGTGGCTTGGCAGAGCCGGCTCGGGCACGAAGACCAGGCCGTCGTGGCAAGCCTGGATCAGTCGCTCTGGCAGACGTCCAGGGTGCGTAGCAAGGATTCCGACCGCGGTCCAGAGCTTACCGTTGGCGTAGATCAAGTCAGCCATCATTCGTCCTTCCCCGCGATGCCGGTGGTGGGATGCCCGACATCTGCGTCCGCCATCTGGAGCTGAAGAGCAGTATCGATGACGAAGTCGATACAGAATCGCAACTCATCGGTCGTGATGTCTGGTGGATCGCCAAGCACATGACGTGATCCCCCAAAGGTGTGTTGCACGTGAGGCGTCAACCGCTGGAATCTCGCGTACCGTCGGTAGTCCACACCAAGGCTGAGCAACCGCGTTCTCTCGTGTAGATCGATCACCGTCTTGTTCAGCGCGTCTATGCACTCTCTCAATTTTCTCTCTGCACGGGACCCTCCTTCGGTGAGCCACACGTTCCTCAGACGGTGTATCGGGGAAAACGGCGATTCCAGCCAGCGGTCGCTCTGACGTTGTTCGTAATCGCGTAGAACTTCATCGAGTGCCTCCGCGCATGCACGCGATCCGTCTGCCGCTCGGTGCTCTTTATAGGCCAGCTCGGCAGCCTGCAGGTACGGCTGCGCGCCTTCACATCGGACGACTGCTACGAGAGACACGGAGTCGATATCGGCGCCGAAGATGCGGGGCGTGGCCTCTTCAAAGAAGCGAATCACCGCTTCGGTGTGATGCTCGAGATCTGCGCGGTCCGCGCGCAACCCCTTGTGCTTCAAGGCGTTGCGCGCATCGTTCAGTCGGCGCATGCTCTCGCGCTCAGGCATTGGCGGACCGGGCTTCAGCACTTCGTCGAGAGGCTGGAAGTAGTTCATGAAGCCATCCGCGCGCTTGACGTGAAGCGTCTCTGACGCCAGCACAAGAAACAACTCCACGGCGTCATGGAACAGGAGAATGGCTACACTCGACTGGGGCCCGGCTCCTTGGGCGTGCTGGACGCCGAGCGTGAACAGGTACCGAATGAACGCAAGACGCTCAATCTGGTGTCGGTTCAGATCGTCCGGGCTCATCGGTTCCTCCAGTATACCTGGAGCCGCGGGCTCCAGATCGGGCCGGGCTGGGCCTCGCTGTGGTGGCGGCGGCCAACAGCCGGGGGTTGGCCGATAGGGTGAGGGAGGCGGACGCTGGCGTCCCGACGGCGGTAGAGCGGGCGTTCAAGGGGACGTGGCCGTAGCGGTTCTCTGGAGTGGCGGACCGTCGACCAACGGGCGTCAGCTTTGGCGCACACTCGTACACCGTCGGCGGGGAAGATCCCGCGACCGGCGTACGGGATGTCGCGCTTGGGCTTGCGCCGCGCCTACCTCCCGAACTTCGCCTTCGCCTCCTGCCGCCGCGCGTGCAGGATCGGCTCCGTATAGCCGTTCGGCTGCTCGCGCCCCTTGAAAATGAGGTCGCAGGCGGCCTGGAAGGCCACGCTCGAGTCGAAGTCGGGGGCCATGGGCCGGTAGGCGGGGTCGCTGGCGTTCTGGCCGTCGACGACCGCGGCCATGCGCTGCAGGGTCTCGCGCACCTGGGCCTCGGTGCAGACGCCGTGGTGCAGCCAGTTGCAGATGTGCTGGCTGGAGATGCGCAGGGTGGCGCGGTCCTCCATCAGGCCGACGTTGTTGATGTCGGGGACCTTCGAGCAGCCGATGCCTTGCTCGACCCAGCGCACGACGTAGCCGAGGATGCCCTGGGCGTTGTTGTCGAGCTCCTGCTGGATCTCCTCCGCCGACCAGTCGGGCGACTCCTCGCGGGGGATGGTGAGGATGCGGTCGAGGTCGGCCCGCGGCCGCGACTTCAGGGCCTCCTGGCGCTCGTTGACGTCCACCTGGTGATAGTGGGTGGCGTGCAGGGTGGCGGCGGTGGGCGACGGCACCCAGGCGGTGTTGGCGCCCGCCTCGGGGTGACCGATCTTCGCCTTCAGCATGGCCGCCATCAGGTCGGGCATGGCCCACATGCCCTTGCCGATCTGGGCGTGGCCGGGCAGGCCGGTCTCGAGGCCGACGTCCACGTTGTAGTCCTCGTAGGTGGTCATCCAGGGGGCCGACTTCATCTCCGCCTTGCGGATCATCGGCCCCGACTCCATGGCGGTGTGCATCTCGTCGCCGGTCCGGTCGAGGAACCCGGTGTTGATGAAGAACACCCGCTCCTTCGCGGCCCGGATGCACTCCTTGAGGTTGACGGTGGTCCGCCGCTCCTCGTCCATGATGCCGATCTTCAGGGTGTGGCGGTCGAGGCCCAGGATGTCCTCGACCTGGGCGAGGGTCCGGTCGCAGAAGGCGACCTCCTCGGGGCCGTGCATCTTCGGCTTGACGATGTACACCGACCCGGCGCGGCTGTTCTTGCGGTTCTTGAGATCGTGGAGGGCGATGACGGTCGAGATCATCGCGTCGAGCAGGCCCTCGGGAGCCTCGCTGCCGTCGCGGTCGAGGATCGCGGGGTTGGTCATGAGGTGGCCGACGTTGCGGATGAGCATCAGGCTGGTGCCCTTCAGCGTCGTCTCCGACCCGTCCGGCGCGGTGTGGGTGCGGTCCTGGTTGAGGGCGCGGTCGACCATGCGGCCGCCCTTCTCGAACCGGTCGGTGAGGTCGCCCTTGAGGAGGCCGAGCCAGTTCCGGTAGGCGACCACCTTGTCCTCGGCGTCGACCGTCGAGACCGAGTCCTCAAGGTCCATGATCGTCGTCGTCGCCGCCTCGAGGACGACGTCCTTGACGCCGGCCTTGTCGTCGCGGCCCACCGCGTGGGCGCGGTCGATCACGAGGTCGATGTGGAGGCCGTTGTTCTTCAGCAGCACCGACGACGGCGCACTCGCCTCTCCGCGGTGTCCGGCGAACCGCGACGGGTCGGCGAGGCCGGTCGTGCGCCCGTCCTCGAGCGTCGCCGCGAGGGCGCCGTTCGCCACCGCGTAGGCGGTGACGTCGGCGTGGCTGCCCGCCGCGAGGGGGGCCGCCTGGTCGAGGAAGCCGCGCACGTGGGCGATCACCCGGTCGCCGCGCACCTTGTTGTAGGCGGCCGTCCGCTCCGCCCCGTCGTCCTCCGAAATCGCATCGGTGCCGTAGAGGGCGTCGTAGAGGCTGCCCCACCGGGCGTTGGCGGCGTTCAGGGCGTAGCGCGGGTTGGTGACGGGGACCACGAGCTGGGGGCCGGCGATGGTCGAGATCTCGGGGTCGAGGTTCGCGGTCTCGGCCGCGAAGTCCCCGCCCTCGGGCACGAGGTAGCCGATCTCCTGGAGCACCGCCTTGTACTCGTCGAGGTCGATGGGCTGGTCGCGGTTCTCGCGGTACCAGGCGTCGATGCGCCTCTGCAGCTCGTCGCGGGTGTCGAGCAGCTCGCGGTTGCGGGGCGCGAGGTCGTGAACGAGACGGTCGAAGCCGGACCAGAAGGCCTCGGGGGCGATGCCGGTGCCCGGCAACGCTTCGTCGTTGATGAAGTCGTACAGCTCCCTGGCGACCTGGAGGCCTCCCGCGTTCACCCGCTCCGTCATCTGCTTGTCCTCTGCTTCCGTTGGTTGTCGAGTGTCCATGGCGAACGCCCGCAAGGGGTTCGCAGGGGCAAGATCTTAACGGATCGCCGCCCCGCCGGTTCGGCCGGCGCGACCACGCGCGGAGCGGGGGGCGAAACCGGACGCCGCGCGGCCCAGGCGCCGGGGCACCGCCGGCCCCGGTTCGCGCCGGCGGCTCGCAGATGCCGTCGGGCCGGTCCCGCGGGGGCGGCGGGGCGCCACGGGCCGACTCCCCCGGCGTATGATTCCGGTCATGGAGCGCATCGATCTGAACGCCGACGTCGGCGAGTCGTTCGGCCCCTACGTCATCGGCAGCGACGAGCGGATGTTCCGGCACGTGACGTCCGCCAACATCGCCTGCGGGTCGCACGGCGGCGACCCGTCGGTCATGCGCCGGACCGTGCGCCTCGCCGTCGCCCGCGGGGTGAGCCCGGGGGCGCATCCGGGATACGCGGACCTGATGGGGTTCGGCCGGCGGGACATCGCCATGGACCCGCAGGAGCTCGAGGATCTGGTCGTGTACCAGATCGGGGCCCTCTCGGGCGTGGCGGCGGCCGAGGGGACCCGGCTCAACCACGTCAAGCCCCACGGGGCGTTGTACAACCGGGCGGCCCGCGACCGGCCGCTGGCCGACGCGATAGCGCGGGCGGTGCGCGCGGTCGACGCCCGGCTGATCCTGTTCGGCGGCTCGGGGTCCTGCCTCGTCGAGGCCGGCGACGCGCTCGGGCTGCAGACGGCGGCCGAGGTGTTCGCGGACCGCGCCTATCGCCCCGACGGCTCGCTGGTGCCGAGGCGCGAGCCGGGCGCGGTGATCACCGATCCCGCGGCGGTGGCGGAGCGGGCGCTTCGCCTGGTGCGGAGCGGACAGGTCGTGACGGTCACCGGGGAGGTCATCGAGCTGCGCCGCGACACCATCTGCCTGCACGGCGACACCCCCGGCGCCGGGGACCTCGCGGCGGCGGTGCGGGCGCGGCTGGAAGACGCCGGCGTTCGGCTCGCGGCGGTCGGGTCAGAGGGGTCGACGAGGTGATGGTGGAGTGTCGCCGCGACCTCGTCAGGCCGACGGGTCATCCGGTCTGCAGGCCATCCGCCGGCAGTATCCGAACGCCTGCGAGAAATGGTCCGGTGAAGAAGACGAGCGATTGCGCCAGCAGCACGGCCAGGGCCGGAGTGTTCCGGAACTGGCCGCGCTCTTCGGCCGTCAACCCAGCGCGATTCGGTCGCGGTCGACCAGGCTTGGCCCGTAGCCCGAAGCGCGGCAGGGAGCGGCGGCGTGGCCGCCGTCAGTGCACGGTGTACGGCTCGGTCAGCGCGAACTCCGCGACCTCGGCGTCGAACGTGGCGCCGTCCGCCGTCACCATCTGGTAGGTACCGCGCATCGACCCGAACGGTGTCGAGAGCGGGCAGCCGGACGAATACTCGAACGACTGTCCCGGCGAGAGCGTCGGCTGGTGCCCGACCACGCCGGGTCCCCGCACCTGCTCCACCTCGTTCGAGCCGTTGGTGATGATCCAGTGCCGGCTGACCAGTTGCACGGTCTCGGGGCCCTCGTTGGTGATCCGGATGGTGTAGGTGAAGATCCACCGGTTCTGGTGCGGCTCGAGATGAGAGAATCGTGACGTGACGTTGACCCGGATGCCCCGGGTGACCGCCTCCGACGTGTGGACGCTGCTGCTCCGCATCGAATCCTCGAGAGTGTCGTCTTCATCCCCGCCGAACGCCCGCCGGCCCGGCCCGTCGGGCCGTCCCCGGCGTTTGCAGCCGAAGCCCGCGGCCGCCCGTGCCTCGCAACGGAGGCCTGGAGACGAGGGGCCGCGTCTCGACTATTGTAAGACCTGGGGTACGGGCCGCGGAACGTCGCGACGACGATGAAGATGACCGGCATCGGTGTCCATCGGGTCGATCTCCCCCTCGCCGGCGGCTCCCGCAACCGGTCGGGCGGTCGGCCGCTGCATGGCGGGCCCGTTCTCGTCATGGAGTGGCGCGGCCGGTCATGATCCCGATTGCGACCCTCCTCGGCGCCTATCGCGCCGGCTATTTCCCGATGTCCGTGGAGGGCGAGATCCGCTGGTTCTCTCCGGAGTGGCGCGGCGTGATTCCGATCGACCGCTTCCGGACCTCCCGGCGCCTCGCCAGGCTGCTGCGTCAGGCGCGGTTCCGCTGTACCGTCAACGAGGCGTTCCGCGACGTCGTCACCGCCTGCGCGTCGCGGGAGGACGCGGACGGCACCTGGATCGACGACGAGATCCGGGAGAGCTACTGCCTCCTGCACGAGGCGGGTCATGCCCACTCGGTCGAGGTGTGGGCCGACGGCCGGCTCGCCGGCGGGCTCTACGGCGTCAGCCTGCGCGGCGCCTTCTTCGGCGAGTCGATGTTCCACCGGGCCCGGGACGCCTCGAAGGTCGCCCTGAGCTGCCTGGTGGCGCGCCTGCGCGACCGCGGCTACCGGCTGCTGGACATACAGTGGGTGACGCCTCACCTGGAGCGGTTCGGCGCCGTCGAGATCCCGCGCGCCCGCTATCTGGCCCTGCTGGAACAGAGCATGCGCCGCGGCTGCACGTTCGAGGACCGGGACGCCGCGCCGCCGGGCCGCGCCGGCCCGCCGGGTTCCGCGGCCCGGTGAGGGCCGCCCCGCCGCGGGCGCTCTGCCCGCGCGGCAACCCCGGCGCCGGCCCGCGCCGGCCGGTCCGGGACGGGCGCTCAGGGCCTGACGTAGGCCGGGCGTTCGGCATCGCCGGCGAGATTCCAGCTCAACTGGTGGACCATGCGTACGATGCGGGTCATCTTGTCGTAGCGGAGCTTCTCGGGCGTGTCGCGTTCGGTGTGGTAGTCGGGGTGCAGCCCCGTGTGCACGAAGAGGGCCGGGATCTCGCGGTACAGGAAGGGCCACTGGTCGCTGCGCCGCAGCAGGTTCGAGGGGTTGTCGTCGTAGCGGAACCGGACCTCCAGCCCCGTCGTCCGGTTGGCGCGCTCGACGGCCCGCCGCAGGTCCGGCGACCGGCTGTAGCCGAGGACGTTGACGGCGTTGCGGTTGCTTTCGGCCGTCTGCGGCTCGAGACCCCAAAACCGTGCCCCGCCGATCCGCGGGACCTCCTCGTCGCGGCCGATCATGTCCATGTTCAGGACCGCCACGGTCCGGTCGAGGGGGTGCAGGGGCGCCTCGGTGTAGGCCCAGGCGCCGAACAGGCCCTGTTCCTCCGAGTTCCACGCCGCGAGGAGGATGGACCGCCCGGGCCTGTTCCCGTTCCGGGCGGCCGCGCGGTAGGCCTCGGCGATCTCGATGAGGGCCGCCACTCCCGACGCGTCGTCGTCGGCGCCGTTGTAGACGGCCGATCCAATCGCGCCGTCGTGATCGTAGTGGGCGCAGATGATGATCCACTCGTCCCGGAGCTCGGGGTCCGCCCCTTCGATCAGCCCGACGACGTTCCGGTTCGGCACCGTCGTCCGCCGCACCGAGGTCGTCAGCTCGACCCGTGGTCCCGCCAGCGGCATGGCCGTGACGCCCCCGGGCCGCTCGGCCGCTTCCGTCAGCTCGTCGAACGAGCGGTCCGCCGCTTCCGCGATGCTCTCCGCGAGGTCGCCCGAGATGTGCACGACGGGCACGTCCACCGCCTCGACCCAGCTCCCGAGCGCGTAGCGCGGCACGCGGGGCGGCCGCGACGGCCAGACCGTGCCCATCGACCGGGCCGGTCCCCGCATGCGCACGTTGTGGCTGTCGGGGGCCACGAGCACCGCGACCGCGCCGCGGGCCTGGGCGGCCAGGATCTTGCGCACGAGCCGCGACGACTCCGAGCGCGTGGTGCCGTCGAAGGGGCTGTCGCGGCGGAACCTGCCTGGCTCGTGATCGAGCATCAGGGCGACGGCCCCGGCGAGCTCCACCTCGCGGTAGTCGTCGTGGCCGAGAGACGGGGCGTCGATGCCGAACCCGACGAACACGACGTTCCCCGCTGCGCTCCCGGTGGCGCTGGCGGGGTCGGGATAGAACGTCCCGCCGAGCGCGAGGCCCGTCTGTCCGATTCCGGTGACGCGGAGGGCGTTGTCGGGGCCGAGGGCGGTCGTGAGCAGATCGAACCGGTGAAAGTGGGTGCCGTCGGCGCCCACGGGGGCGAGGCCGTGCCGGGCGAAGCGCGAGGCGATGAAGTCGGCCGCGATCCGGTTCTCGGGCGTATCCGTCAGCCGGCCCCGCAGGCTGTCGGCGGCGAGAAACCGGACGTCCGCCTCGAGGTCGCCGGCCCGGATCGACCCGTTCCCCGGCGCGGGGGTCGGGTCCTGCGCCACCACCGCCGCCGCGGCGAGGATCGCCGCCGCCGTTGCCGCCGCCCATCGGGTCGTCATCGGGTCATTGTACCCGCGGGCATCGCTCGCTCCACGTTTGCGCGGGGTTGGTGCCTCGATTCGGACCCGGGCGTGCGCGGTGGACGGGGCGGACTCCCGGAGGGTCGGTTGGGCGCCCAGCGGAGCCGGCGACGATGGGCGGGCCAGTCGCTACCGGCGCGGGGCGCGGCGGCGAACGACGCGGTCGACGGGCGCGGCGTCACGGCTACGGGTTTCGAGCCGGGCGGGACGGTCTGGTGTACCATCACCGTCCGCGATCGTGAAACCAAAAGGAGACGACAGATGACGGTGCGCGCGGCCACGCGGCGAGTCCGGTCCGGCGGCCCGGCGTTCGCCATCGCGTTCGTCCTGTTGCTGGCCGCCGGCGCCGGGTGCGGCGACGTGGATGCCGGGGCCGGAGGCGCGGCCTTCGACGTCATGGAGCGGTCCGTCACCGAGCTCGCCGCGGCCCTCGACGCCGGCGAGGTGACCTCGCGCGAGCTGGTGGCGGGCTATCTGGACCGCATCGACGCCTACGACCGGCGCGGTCCGCTGCTGCACGCCATGGTCGTCCTCAACCCGAACGCCGCCGACGAGGCCGACCGGCTTGACGCCGAGCGCGCGGCGGGGCAGGTGCGCGGCCCGCTGCACGGCATTCCCGTCGTCGTGAAGGACAACTACGACACCGGCGACATGCCGACGAGCGCGGGGGCCATCGCGCTGGCGACCTCCGTGCCGCCCGACGACTCGACGCAGGTGCGGCGGCTGCGCGAGGCGGGGGCGATCATCCTCGGCAAGACCAGCATGCACGAGCTGGCCCGGGGCATCACCACCGTCAGCTCCGTCACCGGCCAGACCCGGAACCCCTACGACCCGACCCGCAACCCCGGCGGGTCGAGCGGCGGCACCGGCGCCGCGGTGGCCGCGAGCTTCGGGGCCGTGGGCATGGGGAGCGACACGTGCGGGTCGATCCGGATCCCGTCCGCCCACCACGCCCTGGCGGGGCTGCGGGGGACGCGGGGGCTCGCGAGCGGCGACGGCATCGTGCCCCTCTCGACCACCCAGGACATCGGCGGCCCCCTCGCGCGTTCGGTGGAGGACCTCGCGATTGCCCTGGACGCCACCGTGGGGCCCGACCCCGCCGACCCGGTGACCGCCCGGAGCGAGGGACGGATTCCCACCTCGTTCCTGGACGCCCTCGATCCCGGCGGGTTGCAGGGGGCCCGGCTCGCGGTGCTGGGCGAGCTGTTGGGCGACTCCGGGGCCGAGCGGCCCGTCAGCACCGTCATCGAGGCCGCGGCGGAAGCGATGGCCGCGGCGGGGGCGGAGATCGTCGACGTCGGCGAAACCGGCCTGCTGTCCTTCCTGGAGGATGCGTCGGTGATCGGCCTCGAGTTCCGCCGCGACTTCGACGCCTACCTGGCCGAAACCCCGGGCGCCCCCGTGCGCACGCTCGCCGAGTTGGTCGAGCTCGGGCTCTACCACGAGATCATCGACGGCGGCCTCCGCTCGTCCCTCGAGGTGGAGAGCCTCGACACCGACGACTATCGCGACCGGCTGGTCCGGCGGGTCGAGGCGCGGGCCGCCGTCCTGCGGCTCCTCGACGAGCACGACCTGGCCGCGTTCGTCTACCCCACCATTCGACAGACCGCCCGCCCGGTGGGCCTGGCCCAGCCCGGCAGCAATTGCGCCCTCAGCGCCATCACGGGGCTGCCCGCCATCACCGTTCCCGCGGGGTACGCGGCCGACGGCATGCCGGTGGGCCTGGAGATGATCGGCCGCGAGTTCGCCGAGTCCGACCTGATCCGGCTCGCCTACGCCTTCGAGCAGGCGACCGGCCACCGCCGCCCGCCCCACAGCACCCCGAGCCTGGTGTCGCCGCCGCCGCCGGTAGTCATCGAAGCGGCGGCCGAGGCGAACGGCGCCGGCCTGCGCGGGCGGTTCGAGCTCGACCGGGCCCGCCGCGAGCTCGTCTACTCCGTTTCAGTTCACGGCGTCGCGGGAGAGGACGTGCTCTTCACCCACGTGCATCGTGCCGTCGAGGGCGGTGGGGCCGGACCGGTCGTGCATCGGCTGGGCGGGCCCGGGCGCGCCCGGGCGGCGGGGCGGCTGCCCCTGTCGGCCCGCGACCTCGAGAGCCTCCGAGCCGGCGAGCTCTACGCCGCCGTGCACGTCGCGGGGAACCTGCCCGGCATCCGCGCCGAGCTCGTCTGGCCGGCGGAGTGAGAGAATGGAGGGGAAATGACGACGACGACCTCCCGCCCTGGATGGCGTCTGGCCCTGGCCGCGGCGCTGGTGTCTGCGGCGCTCGGCGCCCCGGCGGCCGCTCAGGCGCCGTCGCAGACGATCCGGCCGACGGACCGCCCGGGGGCCGGGGATCCGGACCCGACCTTCCGATCCGGCGTCACGCTGGTGACGTTGGTCGTCGTGCCCCGGGACCGGAACGGCCTCTTCCTCGACGACCTGACCGCCCGCGACTTCGTGGTCGTGGACGAGGGCGAGGTGCGGGAGGTCGCCTCGCTGGTGCGCGTGCAGGCCGGGCGCATGAGCGAGCAGCTCGCGCCGGGCCTGAGGTCGCAGAACGGGATCCTGCTGCCGCCGCCGCCGCCCCCCCCCGGGGATCTGTCCGGCCGCCTCTTCGTCGTTCTCGTCGACGACCTGCACATCGCGGCGGGCCTGACGCCGCGGGCGCGCACGGCGTTCGCGGAGATGGCCGACAACCTGATTCACGACGGCGACCAGTTCGCGGTGGTGTCGACGGGACCGTCGGCGATCGCGTTGGGCGTGACGACCGACCGGAGCCTGCTCCCGTCGCTCGCCAATCGCATCACCGGCGACGGGTTCGATCCCAACGAGCTGATCCAGAACTTTCCGCCGAGGCCGGGATACACGCCCGAGCTGATGGCGCGCGCCGGCGTCTCGTTCGCGACCGTCCGCAACGTCGTCCAGAGCCTCGAGCAGGTCCAGCACCTGCGCAAGGTGGTCGTCTACTTCAGCAGCGGCTACGACCTCAATCCCTTCCTGGCGGAGCGGAGGGGTTACCATGGCGAGGGGGGAGCGGAGCCGGGGATGATAAACCAGGGCCTCGCGCGCCTCCTGCGCCAGGACTCCCCCATCGGCGACGTGGACGGTCTGGAGGGCGACGGAGACCTCGCGCGGCGGATCGACGAGCTCGCCGAGGCCGCGAACCGGGCCAACGCCGCGTTCTATACGATCGATCCTCGCGGCCTCGCCGCCGCGCGGCCGGGGCCCGCGGACTTCCTCCTGACCGGCCGGGGCTCGTTCGACGAGTGGAACTTCACGACCCAGAACAGCCTGCGGGCGCTCGCCGAGCAGACCGGCGGCCGCGCCATGGTCAACCGGAACGACTTCGACGACGTGTTCCGGGAGATCGACGCGGAGACGAGCGACTACTACATCCTCGGCTTCGCCCTGACCAATCCCGAGCCGACGGTCCGGACCCGCCGGCTGATGGTGCGGGTGCGGGGCCGGGGCGTCGTGGATGTCCAGCACCGCACCCACTACACCTACGTCGGCGCGAGCTCGAGCCGGCTCGGGGTGCGGTAGCCGCGCCCCGTCCCGGTGGCGGCGGGGGCGAGCGTCAGCGGCGGGCGGCTCGACTGCCGGTTCGCCCGTGTTCGCGCGGCAAGACCCCGCGTTGCCCCGCGCCGGGGAGGGGGTGCGGCGGACCCTCGAGGCGCCCGCCCGACCGGGACGAGGGAGCGCCGCCGGCCGTCCCGGCCGGCCCATGGCGGCGGGGCGGTTACAGCCGCAGTCCCGCCCCCGGCCCCACCGGGAGTCCGAGCAGCATCCAGACGATCAGGAGCACCGACCAGCAGGCGAGGAAGGTCAGCGTGTACGGGAGCATGGTGGCGACCACCGTGCCGATGCCCGACCGCCGGTCGTAGCGCTCGAAGAACGCGACGATGAGGGCGAAGTAGGACATCATCGGGGCGATGATGTTGGTGGTGCTGTCGCCGACGCGGTAGGCGGTCTGGGTCAGCTCCGGGGTGTAGCCGAGCAGCATGAACATGGGGACGAACACCGGGGCCATGATCGCCCACTTGGCCGACGCGCTGCCCATGAAGAGGTTGATGATCGACGAGAGCACGACGAAGCTGAGCATGAGGGGAATGCCGCCCATGCCCGAGCCGCGCAGCCACTCCGCGCCCTTGACGGCCATGATCAGCCCCAGGTTGGTCCAGTTGAAGTAGGCGACGAACTGGGCCGCGAAAAACACCAGCACGAGGTAGGTGCCGAGCGTGCTGATGGTCTTGCCCATGCCGTTCATCACGTCGGCGTCGTTGCGGAACGCGCCGGTCACGGCCCCGTAGGCCACGCCGATGAGGAGGCCGCCGATGAAGATGAACGCGACGATGCCCGAGAGGAAGGGCGAGCGCAGCAGTCCGCCGTCGTCCGGGTTGCGCAGGAACCCGTCGGCCGGCACCGTGCCCCAGAGCAGGAACAGCACGAAGACCGCCGTCGCGGCGAGGGCGGCGTAGAGGCCGCGCTTCTCGACGTCGGAGAGCGCCCGCATGACCTCCGCATCGCCCTCGTTCGTCTCGGCCGAGCCCTTGTAGGGGCCGAGGCGCGGAATCACGACGCGCTCCGTCACCCAGGTTCCCGCCCCCGCGATGATGAACGTCGAGACCACCATGAAGTAGTAGTTGGCGGCCGGATTGACCCGGTAACCGTCGTCGACGATGCGGGCCGCCTCCTCGGAGAGGCCCGCCAGCAGGGGATCGATGGTGCCGAGCAGGAGGTTGGCGCTGTAGCCCCCGGACACCCCCGCGAAGGCGGCCGCGAGCCCCGCCATGGGGTGGCGTCCCGCGCCGAGGAAGATGATGCCGCCGAGGGGCACGAGCAGCACGTAGCCGATCTCGCTCGCGGTGTTCGAGAGGACCCCGGCGAGGACGATCACGAAGGTGAGCAGCCGCTTCGGCGCCGACAGCACGAGCAGGCGCAGGGCGGCGGCGATGAGCCCGCTGCTCTCCAGGACCCCGATGCCCAGCATCGCCACGAGCACGGTGCCGAGGGGCGCGAAGCTCGTGAAGTTGGTGACCATCTCGGTGAGGATGCGGTGCAGCCCCTCGACGGTGGCGAGGCTGACCGGCCGGATCAGCTCGCCGGTGCCGGGGTGGACGACCTCGACCCCGGTGCGGGCCGCGATGGCCGAGATGAGGACGATGACCCCTGCCAGCAGGGCGAAGAGCGTGCCGGGATGCGGGAGCGCGTTGCCGCCGCGCTCGACGGCGGCGAGAAACACGGTCATGGCGCGGTCGAGGACGGCGGTGGGGCGCTTGCTCATGGCGTGCTATGCTACGCGGGTCGCGCGGCTCGTTCCAGTGCCGCCACCGGCGTTGCCGCCGGGTCCCGTCTTTCCGCTCCGGGTCGATGCCGCCCGGGCCCGCGCGAGTCGCCCCTCCGGATTCGCCCACCATGGACGCTCCCGACTGCGACAAGGGCTCCGTCGAGAGCCAGCGGCGCACCGCGGCCGCCGTCGGGGTGGACGCGGCGGAGCGGCACGTGCTGCTCTGCGCCGACCAGACCAATCCGAAGTGCTGCGAGCGCGAGCGGGGCCTCGCCGCGTGGACCTATCTGAAGCGCCGGCTGCGCGAGCTGGGGCTGTCCGAGCAGGGCGGCGTGCTGCGCACCAAGGCCAACTGCCTGCGGGTCTGCGAGGGCGGGCCGATCGCCGTCGTCTACCCGGAAGGCACGTGGTACCGCGCGTGCGACCCGCCGGTTCTCGAGCGGATCATCCAGCGGCACCTGATCGGGGGCCGCGCGGTCGAGGAGGCGCGCATCCTTGCGCGTCCGTTGCGGCCCAGGGAGCCCTCGGGCGAGCCGCGCTGAGTCCGGCTCTCCCGTTCCCGGGCCGGCTGGTCGCGGCACCGCCATCGCTGCCCCCAAAAGTGTACGGGTCGGGGCCCGGCGTCGACATCGTTGGCGAACGATGGTTCCGTTCGAGGGCGGGCCGGTCACGGACGGTGCCATCTCCGGCCAGCGTTCGCTCAGCACAAGTCCATGAAGCTTCAGTAACTTGCAGTGTCGTCGGTTGGTGTGTCGAAGAATTGGCGTGCCCTTTGCATAAGCAGTTGGCATTCGTCGCTCGGGTGTCGCGTCGACGCGGTGAGCCGGGCGAACGTCACATCTCAAGCCTCACGCGCCGTGGCCGGCCGGTAGTCAATCGGCGGCACCGCGGCCCGTTTCCGCCCGTGACCCACCCCCGACCCGGCCGGAACCGTCTCGAGACGGCGCCGCCGGGCCCCGCCTTGTACGCCCGCGCTCCGGCGCGGGTTGCGTTTGACAACCGCCGGGCCACGTCGCTACCGTAGTCGAGTCTCTCTTCGTCCTTGTCACGCGTCTCATGCAACGAGCCGAACCATGACCATCAGCGGCGTGCTCGCCCCCATTCCGACCCCCTTCACCGACGACGAGGCGATCGACCTCGACGCCTGGCGCGCAAACATCGATCGCTGGATGGATACGCGGCTGCGCGGGCTCGTGGTGCTCGGGTCGACCGGCGAGGCGCCGCTCGTCGACGACGACGAGGCGGATCTGCTGATCCGCGAGGCGCGTGGACGCGTGCCCGGCGACCGTCTGCTGCTCGCGGGCACCGGCCGCCAGTCGACCCGCGGGGCCGTCGCCGCCGCGCGCCGGGCGGCGGACGCCGGGGCCGACGGCGTGCTCGTCCGCACGCCGTCCTACTTCAAGAAGCAGCTCACCGCCGAGGCGTTCGTGCGCCACTACGCGGCGGTGGCGGATGCGTCGCCGGTGCCCGTCGTCCTGTACAACTTCTCGGCCCTGACCGGCGTCACCCTGCCGGTCGAGGCGGTCGCCCGACTCGTCGATCACCCGAACATCGTGGGGTTGAAGGAGTCGGGCCCCGACATGGGCTACGTCGGCGATCTCATCGGCGTGGCCCGGGACGGCTTCAGCGTTCTCGTCGGATCGGCGCCGACGTTCTACGCCAGCCTTGCGCTCGGCGCCAGCGGCGGCATCCTGGCCCTGGCGTGCGCGATCCCGGACGCCTGCGTTCGGATCCACGAGCACGTGGCGGCCGGCCGCCACGACGAGGCGCGCGCCCTGCAGCGGCAGGTCGTCCCGCTCGCCCGGCTGCTGACCACCAGGCACGGCATACCCGGGTTGAAGGCGGCCCTCGACGAGCTCGGCTACGCCGGCGGGCGGCCCCGGCGGCCGCTGGCGCCGGCCGCCCCCGACGCGGCGCAGGAGATCCGCCGGCAGATCGAGCAGTTCGCGGCCGCGCCGGCCGGCGCCTGAGCCGCCTGTCGGCGCCGCCCGGCGACCCGCCGATCTTCGAGGAGCTTACGGCCGTTCGGCTCTAGAGCACGCGCCGGGCGCCGATGTAGCGGCTCGTCCAGTACTGCGAGCTCAGGCGCTCGACGCGAACCTTTCCCCGGCTGGACGGCGCGTGGACGAACTGATCGGCGTCGAGGGCCAGCGCCACGTGCGACGGTCCCTCGGAGATGGTCTCGAAGAACAGCAGGTCTCCCGGTCGAACCGCGTTGCGGTCGATCCGCTTGCCGACGCGATACTGGTCGGCCGCGACCCGCGGCAGCTCCATGCCGTGGCGGCTGAAGACGTACCAGGTGAATCCGCTGCAGTCGAACCCCCGCGGCGTGCTGCCGCCCCACCGGTACGGCACGCCCAGATACTCCAGGGCGGTGGCGGTGACCGCGTCGGGCGCGGGGCGTTCTCCGGCCCCGACGACGGCCAGGTCCGGGGGCGCGAGGTGAGGTCTGGGGAACGGTTGCGGCGTCGCGCCGGGGCGTATCGCGCATCCGGCGAGAACGAGAAGCAGCGGACACCAGACGAAACGGTGCATCGTCTTGTATTGTCGGCACCTCTTTCCGGGACGGATAGGCGCGGGGCCGTAGTTGTGCCATAACTCGTTACACGGCAAGGCTTTAGTGAAGGTTGTGCCGCTTGACACGAGATATCGGATTCAGGCACAATCGACTCTTTGGGCTGGCGAACCGGATCGGTGCGAAACCCATGGAGCACACTCTGCTGCTCAATGCGACCTACGAACCGTTGAAGGTCGTCGACTGGCGGCGGGCGATCAGGCTGTGGTGTCAGGGCAAGGTCGAGGTGCTCTCGGTCTATGACCGGGAGGTGCACTCGGTTTCGTTGACGGTGAAGCTGCCCTCCGTGATCCGGTTGCTGAACTACATCACCATCAAGCGCCACTTCAATCTGGTGCCGTTCTCGCGCGCCAACATCTATGCCCGTGACGACCACGTCTGCCAGTACTGCGGCCGGGGGTTCGCGCCCGCGGAGCTCACCTTCGACCACGTCGTTCCGGTGCGCTACGGCGGGCGCAAGGACTGGGAGAACATCGTCACTTCCTGCGTGACGTGCAACCGGCGGAAGGGCGGTCGCACGCCCGCCGAGGCGGGCATGCGGGTCATCCGGCCGCCCCGGCGTCCGATGCGGCCCGCGACCGTGCGCATCGCCGTCGGCCTGCGCGACACCCCCGCGAGTTGGCGGGACTACCTCTACTGGAACGTCGAGCTGGATCCGGCTTAGGCAGTTTCGCGGCGTCGCCGCGGGCTTCCCGCCGACCGCTCCCTCCGTCGTCGATGACTCAGGCGTCCGATCCCCGCATCACATCCGTGCATCCACCGGCGGCGGTCGCCGGGGGACGGATCGCCGTCCTTGGACCCGGCGTCGGGGGGGACGGGGGCCGAGTGCCCGGGGTGTCGATCGGCGACCGTCCCGCGCAGGTGGTGTACGCGGGCAGGGATCGGGTCGCCTGTCTGGTTCCACCCGATGCGGGGGGCGGCTCGCTGCCCGTCCGGCTCGACACCGCGCCGGGGGAGACCGCCCGGCTGGAGGTCGGCGCGCCGGTCGCCACCGGCGTGCACCAGGTCGACAGCCCGGTCATCGACGCCGACGGGACGCTCTTCCTGACCTACAGCGGGACCCGCGGGGAATCGGCGCCGGTGTCGGTCTTCCGGCTCCGGCGGGACGGCTTTCGCGAGCCGTTCGCGACCGGCATCACCAACCCGACCTCGCTCGCCCTCGATCCCCTGGGCCGGCTGTTCGTGTCGAGCCGCTTCGACGGCGCGGTGTTCCGGGTCGAGGCCGACGGGCAGCACAAGCAACTGGCGGCGGAGCTCGGGGTGGCGTGCGGACTGGCGTTCGACGAGGCCGGCGCGCTGTTCGTCGGCGACCGATCCGGCACCATCTTCAAGGTCGCGCCGTCGGGCGAGGTGTCGCCGTTCGCCACCCTGCCCCCCAGCGTGGCGGCGTTCCACCTCGGCATGGCCCCCACCGGCGACCTCTACGTGACGGCGCCGACGCTGGCCACTCGCGACGCGGTGTACCGCATCGATCCGGCGGGGAGCGTCTCCACCGTCCACCGGGGGTTCGGCCGGCCCCAGGGGCTGGCCTTCGATGCCCGGGGCGTCCTTCACGTCGTCGAGGCCCTGGCCGGGGCGAGCGGCCTCTACCGCGTTCCGGGCGTCGACGAGGCGGAGCAGGTCGTGGCGGCGCCGGGCCTGGTCGGGGTCGCCTTCGACCGGCACGGCGGCGCCGTGGTGGCGTCGGACGACCGGGTGTACCGTTTCGATCGCCTGCCCGAGCCCGCCGCGGCGTGATAACATCAGGGGTTTGGGGCGGTGCCCGAGACGGCTGCCGGGCGCGGCCTGACGGGGCGGGACCTGATCACGGCGATGGCTCACGATCGCATCGAGGTACGGGGAGCCCGCGTCCACAACCTGAAGAGCATCGACGTCAGTCTGCCGCGCGACCGCTTTGTCGTCGTCACCGGACTGTCCGGGTCGGGCAAGTCGTCGCTGGCCTTCGACACCATCTACGCCGAGGGGCAGCGGCGGTACGTGGAGTCGCTGTCGGCCTATGCCCGCCAGTTCCTCGAGCAGGTCGAGAAGCCCGACGTCGACCTGATCGACGGTCTGTCGCCCGCCATCTCCATCGAGCAGAAGACCACCGGCTCGAACCCCCGCTCCACGGTGGGGACCGTCACCGAGATCTACGACTACCTGCGCCTGCTGTTCGCCAACATCGGCGTGCCGCATTGTCCGCGGTGCGACCGGCCGATCACCCGGCAGTCGGTCGACCGCATCGTCGAGATGGTGCTCGGCGGCCCGACCGACGAGCGCATCAACGTGCTGGCCCCGATCGTGCGCGGCCGCAAGGGCGAGTTCCGGAAGGACCTCGCGGCCCTCCGGGCCCGAGGGTTCGCGAAGGTGCGGATCGATGGTCGGGTCCGTTCCCTCGAGGACGACATCCGGCTCGAGCGACGCCGGAACCACGACGTCGCGGTCCTCGTCGACCGGCTCGTCGTCCGGGCCGGGGTGGAGCGGCGTCTGCGGAACGGCATCGAGCTGGCGCTGGGCCTCGCCGACGACGTCGTGATCATCAACACCCTGGAGGGCGGCGACCGGCTGTTCTCCCGGCGGCTCGCGTGCGTGCAGTGCGGCGTGAGCGTGCCCGAGGTCACGCCCCGGGTGTTCTCGTTCAACTCGCCGCAGGGCGCCTGCACGGCGTGCCAGGGCCTCGGCGCCATCGACGACTTCGACCCCGCCCGCATCGTGCCGGACGGCTCGAAGTCGCTGAGGGAGGGTGCTATCGCGCCGTGGGTCGAAGGCGACGCGAAGCTGGTCCGCGAGGCCCTCGGGGGGCTGAGCCGGCACTTCGGCATCGATCTCGATACGCCTTTCGACCGGCTGCCCCGTCGGCACCGCGACACCCTGCTGCACGGCCCCCGCGCTTCCGCGGTGCCGCCCGAGGAGAATGGACACCGGCGCGGCGGCCGGCGGCGCGAGCCGTTCGGGCGCGATTTCGAGGGGATCCTGCCGAACCTGCGCCGCCGCTACGAGACGGGAACCTGGGCCCAGCAGGAGCTGCTCGAGCCCCTCCGTTCCCTGCAGGGCTGTCCCGCCTGCGACGGCGAGCGCCTGCGCCCCGAGAGCCGATCGGTGCGGGTGAACGGCTGCACCATCGCCGAGTACACGCGGCTGCCGCTGGCGGAGGCCGACGCGGCCCTGGCCGCCATCGAGCTGTCGGAGCGCGAGGAGCTGATTGCCGGCCGTGTGCTCCGGGAGATCCGTGACCGGTTGCGGTTCCTCACCGACGTCGGCGTCGGCTACCTGACGCTGGCGCGGAGCGCGGCCACCCTGTCGGGGGGAGAAGGGCAGCGCATCCGGCTCGCCACCCAGATCGGCGCAAACCTCACCGGCGTGCTGTACGTGCTCGACGAGCCTTCCATCGGCCTCCACCAGCGGGACAACCGTCTGCTGCTGTCGACGCTGGGGCGGCTGCGCGACCTCGGGAACACGGTGGTGGTGGTCGAGCACGACGAGGAGACCATCCGGGCCGCCGACTACGTGGTCGACCTGGGGCCGGGGGCCGGCGTTCATGGCGGAGAGGTGATGTTCCAGGGGACCCCGGCGGAACTGATGGCGAACGGGCACCCGTCCCTGACCGGGCGCTATCTGCGGGGTGAGCTCGGCATTCCCGTTCCCCGTGCCCGCCGTCCCCGGCTCCGGGGGGATCTCGTCATCCGTGGTGCGCGGGCCAACAACCTCAAGAACGTGGACGTGGCCATTCCCCTCGGGCTGTTCAACGTGATCACCGGCGTGAGCGGTTCCGGGAAGTCGACCCTCGTCAACGACATCCTGTACCGGGCGCTGGCCCGCGATCTGTACCGCGCCACCGCGCCGCCGGGCGCCCACCGGCGCATCGACGGCGCCGATCCGGTGGACAAGGTCATCCAGATCGACCAGACCGCCATCGGCCGGACCCCCCGATCGAACGCCGCCACCTATACCGGGCTCTTCACCCTCATCCGCGAGCTGTTCGCGATGCTCGCCGAGGCGCGGGCCCGCGGCTACCGGCCCGGGCGCTTCTCGTTCAACGTCAAGGGGGGCCGCTGCGAGGCGTGCCAGGGGGGCGGGGTGAAGGCCATCGAGATGCACTTCCTGCCCGACGTCTACGTGACGTGCGAGCAGTGCAAGGGGCGCCGCTACAACCGTGAGACGCTGGAGGTCCGGTACCGGGGGGCGTCCATCGCGGACGTCCTGGAGCTGACCGTCGATCAGGCGCTGCCCCTGCTCGAGAACGTGCCCGCCGTCGCGGCCAAGCTGCGCACGCTGCAGGACGTCGGGCTGGGCTACATCGCGCTGGGGCAGTCGGCCACGACGTTGTCCGGCGGCGAGTCTCAGCGGGTCAAGCTGGCGAAGGAGCTGTCCCGCCGGAGCACCGGCCGCACCGTCTACATCCTCGACGAGCCGACGACGGGGCTCCACTTCGAGGACACGCGAAAGCTGCTCGACGTGCTGCAGAAGCTGGTCGACCAGGGCAACACCGTCGTCGTGATCGAGCACCAGCTCGACGTCGTCAAGAGCGCCGACCACGTGATCGACCTCGGACCCGACGGCGGCGACGGCGGCGGCCGGGTGGTGGCGGCGGGGACGCCGGAGGAGGTCGCGGCCGTGCCCGGGTCGGCCACCGGCCGATGCCTGGCGGAGTTGTTCGCCACCTGAGCCGGTCCGCGCATCGGGCCGCCGCGTCCCGCGGGAGGGGCGGATCCGCGGCCGGCGCCGGGAACGGCCGCGCCGCCCGCGTGACAGATGTGTTACGGTGACAGGAGGGTCGAGTCGCGCATGAAATCGCGGAACATGCCGATAACCGGTTCGGTGCAACACCCTGGACGGCGCCCTGTCGTCGCTCGGTCGCCCGCCCCGCCCCCCTGGAGGTCGCCTCTCCGTGACTGATGTTCAGCACACCGTCCGACGTTCCGTCTCCTGCACCGGAATCGGGCTGCATTCCGGCCGGAAGGTCACGTTGTCGCTGCGGCCCGCCGCGGCCGGAAGCGGCATCCGCTTCCGCCGGGCGGATCTCGACGGGGTCGAGATACCCGCGACCGTGGAGAACGTCGACCGGCTGCACTACGCCACCGGGCTGTCGCGAAACGCCGAGACGGTGCGGACCGTCGAGCACCTGCTGGCGGCGCTGGTCGGCCTCGGCGTGGACAACGTGGTCGTCGACCTCGACCAGCCGGAGGTGCCGATCATGGACGGCAGCGCGGCCTCGTTCGTGTACCTGCTGCACGAGGCGGGGCTGCGGCGGCTGTCCGCGCCGCGGCGCTATCTCAAGGTGTTCCGGCCGGTGTCGCTGTCGCGCGGGGACAAGCGCATCGCCCTCTACCCGTCGGACCACTTCAAGGTGACCTACAGCATCAGCTTCGACCACCCTCTGCTCCGGCACATGAGCCGCACCCTCACGGTCACGGAGACGTCGTTCGTCGACGAGATCGCGCCGGCCCGCACGTTCGGGTTCCTCAAGGAGGTCGAGACGCTGCGCCGGAAGGGCCTCGCCCTCGGGGGGTCGCTCGAGAACGCGGTGGTGCTGGGCGATACCGGGATCCTGAACAGCCGGCTGCGGTTCGAGGACGAGTTCGTCCGCCACAAGATTCTCGACGCGATCGGCGATCTCGCCTTGGTGGGCTATCCCGTCATCGGCCACCTGGTCGCCCACCGCGGCGGCCACGAGTTGCACACGGCCTTCGCGGCGAAGATTCTGGAGGCGCCGGACGCCTGGCGGATCGTCGAGTCGCCGGGGCTGGAGCACGTGCCGGCCGCGGCGGTCGCCGCCGAGGCGCCCGACTTCGTCACCCGCTGATCCCGCCCGGCTTCCGCCTGCCTTCAGGCGTTCCCGGTGACCTTCCGCATGTACGCACCCAGGCGCTCGTTCTCGTAGGTCACGGTATTGAGGAACAGGCTCTCGGCGAGATAGGCCCGCCGTTCCTCGTCGGTCATCTGATCGAGCAGGTGGGCGATCTCGCGGACGGTGTCCTCGAACGTGCGATCGAGGGCGTAGCCGGTGTTCAGTTCCTTGTACAGGGTCTCGAGCATCGCCAGCAGGTCACCGTCGAGCGGCAGCGCAATCCCGCTGGTCGTCGTGATACTGCGCATGTCACACCCCGAAGGCCGCGAGCGCACCGGGCTCGTCGCCGTGGATCTCGATGAAATGCTGGGCCCCCGTCATCGTCAACATCGTCTCCACGCGCTTCTGGACGCTCGCCAGCTTCAGCGTCCCGCCCGCCGCCGCCGACTTTCGGTACAGGTCCATCAGGCACCCGATGGAGGCGCTGTCGACGTAGACGACCGGCGACAGGTCGATGAGGACGTTGTGGGCGCCGTCGTCGAGCATCGCCGTGACCGCGTCCGCGAACGTCGGCAACAGCGGGTACACCAGCCGTTCCTCGCCCACGCGGACGATGGCGACGTTGCCCTGCCGTTCGGTGGTGAGCTTCATGGGTCGCTCCAGGCAGCCCGCGGCGAAGCCACGCTGCGTTCGGGCAGCCGTGCACTCCGCCTGACTGCGTTGTTCGCCGGTTGCATATGCGCTCTCCTCACGCCTTGTCGGGCTTGCGCCTCGCCGGCTCGCCGGCGCCTTCCGGGCGCGATGCAACGCGGGGTTTCGCCACGGGTTGCCGGCTGCCGGCCCGGGCGCTCCGCGCCTCGGCCTCGGAGATCAGGCGGCGGATCTGCCGGGCCAGCTCGTGGCGGCCGCGGTTGATCCGGGACTTCACGGTGCCCTCCGGGAGGTCGAGCGCCCGGGCGATGTCGCGGTAGGACTGCTCCTGGATGTCGCGCATGAGGACCGCGGTGCGCAGGGTATCGGGCAGTTGCTCCAGGGCCCGGTGCAGCAGCAACCGGCGATCGCTCCGCTCGAGGGCGGTGAGGGCGTCCGGCTCGCGGCTGACGGGCGAGACGTCCTCCGCGTCCACGCTGCGGTCCACCAGCTCGCGCTCCTTCCGGACACTGCGGTAGTGGTCGATGCACAGGTTGCGGCTGACGCTGATGAGCCACGTCTGGAAGTTGGCGCGCCGGTCGAAGGTGCCCAGGGCCCTGAAGATCTTGAGGAATATCTCCTGGGTGAGGTCCTCGGCCACGTCGTGCCGGCCCACGAACTTGTAGGCGACGTTGAAGACCCGCCGCCAGTGCAGGGTGACTATCCGATCCCAGGCGCGCTCGTCCCCCGCGAGACACCGTTCGATGAGCTCGTCGATCGATTCGGATGAGGACGGCGCGGAGCTCGCGAGCATGGGTCGCTGGCAGGCCGGGAAAGGCGGATCGACGGAGTATAGCGACGGCGCCGGAGACCGTCAATGCGCGTCAGCGTCCGGGCCCGATCGCGTCCGGCCGCGACGGCGGGCGCGCGGCGCCGGTGCGGCCGCCGCGCCCCCGTGCCGTACAATGCGCCTTCGATGTCGGGTTTCGTTCGCGGCGGCGGGGGATGGGAATGCGACGGCGTGCCGCTGGCCGCGGTGGCGGCGCAGGTCGGTACGCCGGTCTACGTCTACAGCGCGGCGGTCGTCCGCGAGCGCGTGCGTCGTTTCCGGGCCGCCTTCGGGCGATGGCCGCACGCCGTGCACTACGCGCTCAAGGCCAACTCCAACCTCGCGGTGGTCGAGGTCGTCCGGGCCGCCGGCGGCCTCGTGGACGCCAACTCGGGCGGCGAGATCGAGGTGGCCCTGCGGGCCGGCTTCGCCCCCGGGGACATCGTCTTCACGGGCGTCGGGAAGACCCCGGCGGAGATCGACCGGGCGGTCGGGCTGGGGGTCAAGGCGATCAACGCCGAATCGGCGGGCGAGCTGGAGCGGATATCGTGCGCGGCACGGCGGCGCGGCACGACGGCCCGCGTCGCCCTCCGCGTCAACCCGGACATCGCCGCCGACAGCCATCCCCACATCTCGACCGGCCTGAGCCGGCACAAGTTCGGGGTCGCCATCGGCGATGCGCGGGCGATCGTGCGCGATGCCTCGGGCCGCGCGGGACTGCGCTTCACCGGGCTCCACATCCACGTGGGCTCCCAGATGCTCGGGCTGGACCCGTTGCGGCGGGCGGCGGCGGCGGTGGTCGCCCTGGCGCAGGAGCTGGTCGACGACGGCGTGAAGCTGGAGCACCTCGACCTCGGCGGCGGACTGGGCATCGCGTACGACGAGGCGGACGGCGAGCCGCCGCCGGTCGACGCCTACGCGGCGGCGCTCGTCGAGGCGGCGCGGCCGACGGGGCTGACCTTGATCGTCGAGCCGGGCCGCGCCGTCGTCGGCCCCGCGGGGGTCCTGCTGGCGTCGGTGGTCGACGTGAAGCCGCGGGTCGACGGCACCTGGTTCGTGGTGCTCGACGCCGGCATGAGCGAGCTGATGCGGCCGGCCCTCTACGGGGCGTATCACCGGATCGCCCTCGTGGAGGATCGTGAGGACGATGTGGTGACCTGCGACGTCGTGGGTCCGATCTGCGAATCGTCGGATGTCTTCGGGGTCGAGCGGCGGTTGCCGTTGCCCGCGGTGGGCGAGCTGGTCGCGGTGCTCGACGCCGGGGCCTATGGATCCGCCATGGCATCCAACTACAATCGGCATCCGTTGCCGGCCGAGGTCATGGTCGACGCATCGGCCTGGCGGGTCGTGCGCCGCCGGCAGACGATGGACGAGCAGCTCGCCGGCGAGGTTGCCGCGTTCGCGTCGCGGGAGTCTGCGCCGTAGAACGGCGCGGCCGCCCGGGCGCGTCGTCCATGTGGCCTTCCTCACGCTTGTCCGGCGGGCGCATCGGCGGTTCGCCGGCGCCCTCCGGGCGCGCTGCAACGCGGGGTTCCACCACGGGCTGCCAGGAGATGTGCCGATGCTGATTGCGCTGGAGGGACTCGATCAGGCGGGCAAGGAGACGCAGGGGCAGCTCCTGCGCGACGGGCTGCGGGCCGAGGGCCGGCGGGCGCGGCTCGAGTCCTTCCCCGACTACGGCACCTCCATCGGTGAGGAGATCGCCCGGGCGCTGCAGGGGGAGCGCGACTACGGTCCCGACGTCATGCAGCTCCTCTACGTCGCCAACCGCCACGAGCGCAGGGCGGACCTGCTGCGCTGGCTCGAGGCGGGGATCATCGTCATCTGCGACCGGTACGTCGCCTCCAGCGTGGCCTACGGCGAGGCGCAGGACCTGGACGTCGAGTGGCTGGACCAGATGCAGCGGTTTCTTCCCCCTCCCGACGTGACGTTCCTCCTCGACATTCCCCCCGAGCTCGCCGCGACCCGGAAGTCGATCGGGCTCGACCGTTACGAACGCGACCTCGCGCTCCTCGAACGGGTCCGGGCCAGCTATCTGCGCCAGGCGGAGCAGGACGGCTGGATCCGGGTGGACGGCAGCCGCGCCAGGTCCGAGGTCGCGGACGAGATCATGGCCGCGCTCGACGGTCGGCTCGCGCCAGCGTGAGCGCCCGCACCTCGCGGGCCCCGGCGCGCCGCAACACGCGGGCGCAGGCATCCAGCGTCGCCCCGGTGGTGGTGACGTCGTCGACGAGCAGCACGCAGGCCCCCTCGACGGCCGCCCCGCCCGACCGTACTCCGAAGCGCCGGGCCGGGGCGAAGGCCCCCCGCACGTTGACGCGCCGTCGGCTCGCCGGTAGCTCCGTCTGCGGTGGGGTGGCCCGGATGCGCCGCAGGGCGTCGACGACCGGGAGGCCGAGCCGGACGGCGAGCTCCGCCGCCTGATTGAAGCCCCGGGTTCGTTGCCGCCGCGGGTGCAGCGGGACCGCCACCGCGCAGTCGACGTCGCCGAGTATTCCCGCCCCGGACTCCCGCATCAGCCCCCCCAGCCGAGGTGCGAGGGTATGGCGCCGCTCGTACTTGAAGACGTGCACGAGGCGGCGGAGGGTGCCCTCGTAGGGCCCGGCCGCTCGTCGACGGGTTATCAGCGCATGCGGCTGCCGGCAGCGGCGGCAGCAGCCGGGCGGTGAGGCCGGCGACGGCCCGGCGGGCAGCGGATCGCCGCAGCGGTCGCAGATCGGAGGTGTGATTCGGGACACGGCCCGCCAGCACGCCGCGCAGACCGGTCCTCGGGTGGGCGCGTCGAGCACGGTCCCGCAAGCCGCGCAGTCCGGGGCCAGGAGCACCGCGAGCAGGGCGTCAAGGCCCGGCCGCCCCGCCTCCGCCAGGCGGCGCGCGATCCGCGCCGCGCCGAGGGCGGCCCCGGGGCGCGGCACCCGCTCCGGCGCGCGGCTACATCTCCCGGCGGACGGCGTTGCCCCAGAGCCGCTCGAGCGCGTAGAAGCGTCGGGTGTCCGGGGTGAACACATGGACGATGAAGTCGAAGCAGTCGATCAGCACCCAGTTGGCTTCCGCGTAGCCCTCGACGTTCGACGGCCGCACGCCGAGCGCCTTGAGCCTGGCGAGTATGCCGTCGACTATCGCGGTGACCTGACGCGGGCTGTGGCCCGAGCAGATCAGGAAATGGTCGGTGAAGGCGTCGGACCCGCGCAGGTCGAGGATCAGCAGATCGTCCGCCTTCCGGTCTCGCGCCGCTTCGACCGCCTCGAGCAGCGGTTCCGGCAGCGATTCCGTCGCCCTCCCGGGCGAGGCGGCCTCGTGGTCAGTCATGCAACTCTCTTGCCAGCGGTTCGGGTGCGTAGAGCCGCCGGCGGTCGATGTACGCCGCCACCGCGGCGGGCACGCGTTCCCCGAGCGGGCATCCGTTCGCCAGGCGCGTGCGGATGTCGCTCGACGAGATGTCCGGCGTGTCACCGTCGATCAGGAACACGACCGGCGTGCGGAGGTTCCCTTCGGCATGCGGATCCGTGTCGTTCGCAACCACCCGCAGACGCGGCCGCAGGGCCGGGAGGGCATCGGCGAGCGAGTCCACCGGGTAGCCCGGGCGGGAGACGACCACGAAGTGCGCGGCGTCGAGCACGCGCGGATAGTCGTGCCAGCCGGTGATGTCGGCGAAGGCGTCGGCCCCCACGATGAAGTACAGGGACGTGCAGGCATGCCCCCGCTCGTGGAGCCGGCGCAGGGTTGTCGCGGTGTAGGAGGGCCCGTCGGCCGTCAGCTCCAGGTCGCACGGCTCCAGGGACGGGTCGTCCTGCGCGGCGAGGGCCACCATGGCCAGCCGGTCGGCGTCGCCGGCCCGCGGGGGTCGCTTCCGGTGGGGCGAGAGCCGGGAGGGCAGCATGAGCACGCGGTCGAGCCGCAGGCGCCGCCGCGCCACCGCCGCGGTGGCGAGGTGACCGCGGTGAACGGGGTCGAATCGTCCTCCCAGGATGCCGGTGCGCCGGTCTGTCGCGCTCATTCGGGCCTGGCCGCGGGCGGCTCCGCCTGGCGCCCGACCGACCCTCCGGGAGTCCGCCCCGCGCTGCCGCGCGGGCCCCGGGTCGCGGCTTCGCTGGCCCCGTCCGAGTCGCGGAAGCGGGCCCAGACGGCCTCGAGAAGACCGGCGACTCCCTCGCCGGTGACCCCGGAGATCGCATGGAAGTCGATTCCAGCGCGTCGCGCGTGGGCGCGGAGCCGCTCCAGCCGGTCGGGTTCGTCGAGCGCGTCGACCTTGTTCGCCACGACGACCTGGGGCTTGTCGGACAGTCGTTCGCGAATCCCGTCGCCGGCACCGTCCTCGCGGAAGGAGGCCAGCTCGCGGCGGACCACCTCGAAGTCCTCGCACGGATCCCGTCCGCTGAGCGACGAGACGTCGACCAGGTGCACGAGGACGCGGGTGCGCTCGAGATGCGCCAGGAACCGGTGCCCGAGGCCGTGCCCGGCGTGGGCGCCCGCGATCAGGCCGGGGACGTCGGCGACCACGAAGCTCCGGTCGTCGCCGAGGTCGACCACGCCGAGGTTGGGGCTCAAGGTGGTGAAGGGATAGTCCGCGATCTTCGGCCGCGCGGCGGAGATGCGGGCGATGAGGGTCGACTTCCCGGCGTTCGGGAAACCGACCAGTCCCACGTCCGCGAGAAGCTTGAGCTGGAGCCGCAGGCGCCGCTGCTCTCCCGGCCGGCCGGGCTCGGTGCGCCGCGGGGCCTGATTGGTCGAGCTGACGAAGCGCCGGTTGCCGCGGCCCCCGCGCCCTCCCCGGGCCACGATCACGCGCTGCCCCGGCTCGACGAGGTCCGCGAGCTCCGCGAGCGTGTCGTCACGGTGCTCGAACGCGACCGTGCCCGCCGGGACCTCGAGCTGGAGGTCGCGGCCGTTGCGGCCGGTACGGGTCGACCCGCTGCCGTGGGCGCCGCGCGGGGCCGTGTAGGTCGGATGGAAACGGTAGTTGACGAGCGTGTTCAGGTGGGGGCTGGCGACCAGGTAGACCGAGCCGCCGTCGCCGCCGTCACCGCCGTCGGGCCCCCCCCGGGGCGCCGACTTCTCGCGACGAAAGCTCAGGCACCCGTGGCCGCCGTCACCGGCGGTCACGTGGATGTCGACCTCGTCGACGAACATGCCTGAATGAGTTCGGATGGAGTCCGCGCCGTTCCACGGCGCAGGCTCCTACGACTCGATGGGCAGCACGCTGATGGCCCGTCCGCGGCCGCCGTGGTCTTCGAATCGTACGCGGCCGGCGATCTTGGCGAAGAGCGTGTCGTCCTTGCCGATGCCGACGTTGAGGCCCGGGCGGAACCGCTGCCCGCGCTGCCGCACCAGGATCGAGCCGCCGGTGACGATGTTGCCGTCGAAGCGCTTCACTCCCAGACGCTGGGCATTGCTGTCACGGCCGTTTCGCGAGCTGCCTTGTCCCTTCTTGTGCGCCATGACTGCCTCAGTCGGAATGGGAGATGTCGCTGATGCGGACCCTGGTGAGATCGGCGCGATGCCCGCGCGTGCGCCGCATCCCCTTGCGCCGCTTGTGCCTGAACACCCGGATCTTCGACCCGCGGTCGTGTGAGTCGACGAACCCGGTGACGGTCGCTCCGGGAACGGTGGGGTTGCCGGCGGCGACGGAGCCGTCGTCCCGGCCGACCAGCAGCACCCGGTCGAAGGTGACCGACTCCCCGGGCTCTCCGCCGATCCTGTCGATATCGAGAACCTGCCCCGGCTCCACCCTGTACTGGTGCCCGGAGGCTTGAATGATGGCGTACACGCGCTTGGACCTTCCTTGCAGTATGCGGGAGGCGCTCGGACGCCTCGTGCCAGCGATCCAGGGTACTCGCGACCGGCGCGCCTGTAAAGCTGCCCGATTCTGGCCCGTTGCCCTGGCGCTTGCCGCGTCGGCGAACTCCCGACGCGATCACGGGTCGTGCCGCGTCCGAGCCCGCCGCGCCGGAGTTTCGCGCCAGCGAAACTCCCAACGCGACCGCAGGTCGCGCCGCCTCAGCGCAGGAGCGTGCGGGTTCCCCGTACGCTCTGCGTGCTGAACGCGCCGAGCACGGACGGCAGCAGCCGGTCCATCAGCTCGAAGTAGGACGACAGGGCGGGCGTGTTCTGCGACGCGTCGTAGAGGATCTCCTCGCGGTGGCGTTCGGTGTAGAGCGTCGTTCCGTTGGAGCCGTCGATGAAGATGAACTTCGGGCTCAGGACGAAGCCGCGGCGGTCGCGATAGGTGCGCACGGGCACGGTGCGGCGGCGCCCGAACGAGTCGTAGACCTCTCGCTGGCTCGTCACCATGCCCGAACGGGCGTGCGGAGAGAAGTAGACGGTGCCGGTCAGGATGAGCGGATCCTGGTACTCCTCGCCGAGGTCGCGCCAGAACCCGATGTCGGCGAAGATCGTCTCGTAGCTCTCCAGCTCCTCTTCGCTCATCGAGTCGTCGTCTTCGATGGGCTCGACGTCGCCGGACCCGTCGGCCGGCGGCCCGGACCCGTCGGTCGGCCCGGACCCGTCGGAGACGGAGTCGTCGCGCGGTTCCGGCCCGCCCCCCTGCTCGGCCGCGATCTCGAGCAGCGGCAGGACGTCGGCGTCGACGACCTGCAGCTCCGAGTTGCGGCGGAGCTGGCTGCGGAGCAGCCGGGCCGTCTCGAGGTTGGCGTCCACGTCGTCCGAGCCGCCGGAGACGAAGCCGGCGATCAGCACGCGCTGGAACCTCGAGATGTCCAGCTTCGGCGTCAGCGGCGTCTCGATGGCGACGTCGTAGAACGAGGTGCACCCGGCGAGCAGCCCGACACAACCGAGACTAGCGAGAGCTTTGGCTGACACGGTCACTCACTTCCAGGAAGAGGTCGTAGTTCTGCTCGATGGCCAGGTTGTCGGGGGCGAGGTCGAGGGCGGTCTCGTACGCCTCGCGGGCCTGGTCCAGGAGTCCCTGCTGCTCGAAGGCGATGGCCAGGTTGTTCCAGGCCTGGGCGTAGGTCGGATCGATGTCGATGGCGCGCTCCCAACGGAAGATGGCCTCGTTCCAGAGCCCGCGCCTTGCCACCTCGATGCCGAAGTCGACCTGCGCCTGCGCCTCCGAGCGGTCCTGGGCGCGGGTCGCGGTTGCGCCGCAGGCGATGACGAGGGCCAGTACCGCAAGTGTCGTTCGCATCCGCTCGAATCCACTATAGCCAGTCGTCCATCCTCGGCGCAAGCCTGAGCGGGCGGGAGGCTCGAAACGTGGCAGGAGCCGCGCGGCGCAGCGGCCCCGCGGTATACTGCGGAGCAGGTCGGGCACGCCGGTTGCGCGTTGAACGCGGTCGGAGTGCCGTTCGCCGGGCGGATCCGTCCGGGCGTCTCCTCAAGCTCAACGCTGCTTCATCCGCGGCGCCGTCGTGCGATTCCCGGAGGGGTCGTTCGCGGCGGGATCCGCCGGGCTCGCGGTGCCGCGGGCGCGGGAGACGAGGACGATGACGCTCGACGACTGGGTCGCCCTGGCCATGCTCTGGTGGCGTGGCCGCGGTCGCCGCGCCATCGCGAGCTGGCTCGCGGACCCGCATGGCGCGGCCCGGCGGGGACGCGAGCCCGATGCCGCGCTCCCCGCCGTCGTCGAGGGAATCGCTTCCCGTCTGGCGAACCCCGGGCGGTTGGCGGAGGCGCGGAGCCGGGCGCACGCCGCGCTGGCGGCGGCGAGGGCCGTCGGCGTCGCCGCCGTTCCCTGGCCCGACCGCCGCTATCCGGCGTTGCTGGCGGCGATTCCGGACCCGCCGCCGGTCTTGTGGCTCCGGGGCGATGCCGACGCCCTGGACGGGCCCGCCGTCGCGGTCGTCGGGTCGCGGGCCGGCACCGTCTACGCACGCGAGGTGGGCCGGGGCCTCGGCGCGGACCTGGCGTCGCGCGGCGTGACCGTCGTCAGCGGGCTGGCGCGCGGGGTCGATTCCGCCGCGCACCGCGGCGTGCTGGCCGCCGGCGGCCGGACGATCGCGGTGCTGGGGTCCGGCGTCGACATCGTGTATCCCCCCGAGCACGCCGGTCTCGCGGGGGAGATCGTTCGACGCGGCCTGCTCGTGAGCGAGCTGCCGCCGGGGACGACGCCGCGGCCCAAGTACTTCCCGTTGCGCAACCGCCTCATCAGCGGCCTGTCGCGGGCGGTCGTCGTGGTGGAGGCCTCCGAGCGCAGCGGCTCGCTGATCACCGCCCGGCTCGCCCTCGAGCAGGGGCGCGAGGTGATGGCGGTGCCCGGGAACGTGTTGAGCGGGCGGAACCGCGGAGCCCATGCCCTGCTCAGAGACGGGGCCCGGATCGTGGAGACCGCCGACGACGTCGTCGAGGAGCTCGGCCTCGGGGCGCCCGCCGCCGGAGATGCGGCCGGCACCGCGCCGGCGGCCGGGGACGGCGGCCCGCCGCCGGAGACGCGGGACGCGATACTGCGCCACATGGACGCGGGGGAGGTCTACAGCGTCGACGACCTCGCCGCCCGGAGCGGTCTCGACAGCGCGTCGCTGCTCGCCCGGCTCACCGACCTGGAGCTGCAGGGGCGGGTCGCCCGCGCCGGCGCGGGGCAGTTCGTCCGGGCGGGATGGTAACTTGGGTGCCGGCGTCGAACCCCGGGTTGCACGGATACCCCGCCCGCGGCGGTCCGCGTTAGAGTAGAAGCCATGGCACGATCCCTGGTCATCGTCGAGTCGCCGGCCAAGGCCCGCACCATCAACCGTTATCTGGGCTCGGAGTATCTCGTCAAGTCGAGCGTGGGGCACATCCGCGACCTGCCCGTCGGCGGCAAGGGCGGCGCCCGCGAGCGCCGCGCCGCCCCGGCCGGGCGGAAGGCGGCGGCGCAGACCACGCCGGCCGAGCGGCGGCGTCGGGCGCGGCGTCAGCTCGTCCGCCGCATGGGCGTCGATCCCGACAACGGCTGGCGCGCGACGTACGAGGTGGTGCCGGGCAAGGAGAAGGTCGTCGGCGAGCTCAAGCGGCTGGCCGGCAAGACGGGCCCCGTCTTCCTCGCGACGGACCTCGACCGGGAGGGGGAGGCCATCGCCTGGCATCTCAAGGAGGAGATGGGCGGCGACCCCGCCCGCTTCCGCCGGGTGGTGTTCAACGAGATCACCCGCAACGCCATCCGCGAGGCGTTCGCGCACCCCAAGGCGATCGACGAGAACCGGGTGAACGCGCAGCAGGCGCGGCGGTTCCTCGACCGCGTGGTCGGCTTCGAGGTCTCCCCGCTGCTCTGGGCGAAGGTCGCCCGCGGCCTGTCGGCGGGCCGCGTGCAGTCGGTGGCGGTCCGCCTGGTGGTCGAGCGCGAGCGCGAGATCCGCGCCTTCGAGCCGGAGGAGTACTGGGAGGTCTTCGCCGACCTGACGCGGGCGGGCGGCCGGGACCGGTGCCGTTTCCAGGTCGTCAAGGCCGCCGGCGGGGCCTTCCGGCCGCGGAACCGGCAGGAGGCCCACGACGCCGTCGCGCGCCTCGGCGGCGCGGACTTCACGGTCGCGGGGGTCGAGAGCAAGCCCACGTCCGCCCGGCCCGGCGCGCCGTTCATCACCTCGACCCTGCAGCAGGCGGCCTCGGCCCGCCTCGGGTTCGGGGTGCGGAAGACGATGACCCTCGCGCAGCGGCTGTACGAGGCCGGCCACATCACCTACATGCGCACCGACTCGACGAACCTGTCGCGCGAGGCGGTGGACGGGGTGCGCGCGTACATCGGCTCGTCCTACGGTTCGGATTACCTGCCCCAACGGCCCAACGTCTACGCCAGCAAGGCGGGCGCGCAGGAGGCGCACGAGGCGATCCGGCCGACCGACGTGGCGGCGCTCCCCGACGCGCTCGCGGCGGCCGATGCCGACGGCCGCCGCCTCTATGACCTGATCCGCCGCCAGTTCGTCGCCTGCCAGATGACCCCGGCCCGGTACCTGAGCACAACGGTGACGGTCGAGGCGGGTCCGTTCGAGCTGCGGGTCCGGGGCCGGGTGCTCCGGTTCGACGGGTTCACCAGGGTGCTGCCGGCGGCGTCGCGCAAGGGTGACCCCGCCGAGGTGCCGGACTACGCGGCGGGCGAGAAGCTCGACTGCGCGAAGCTCGATCCGGTGCAGCACTTCACCAAGCCCCCGCCCCGCTACAGCGAGGCGAGCCTGGTGCGCGAGCTGGAGAAGCGCGGCATCGGGCGGCCGTCGACCTACGCCTCGATCATCTCCACCATTCAGGACCGGGGCTACGTGTCGCTGAAGAAGCGGCGGTTCTACGCGGAGAAGATCGGCGAGCTCGTCACCGACCGCCTCGTCGAGAGCTTCGCCGACCTCCTCGACTACTCGTTCACCGCCGGCATGGAGCAGGACCTCGACAAGATCGCGTCCGGCGACCGCGAGTGGGTCCGCGTGCTCGACGCGTTCTACCGCGGCTTCTCCAACAAGCTCGCGGCGGCGGCGCGGCCCGACGGCATGCGGCCCAACACGCCGACGGAGACGGGCATCGCCTGCGCCGCCTGCGGCCGGCCGATGCAGATCCGGTCGGCCAGCACCGGCGTCTTCCTGGGGTGCTCCGGATACGGGCTGCCGCCCGGCGAGCGCTGCAAGGAGACCGTCGATCTGACCCCGGCCGACGAGGCGGCCGACGCGGACCGGGACGACGAGGGCGAGAGCAGGCTGCTGCGGGCCAAGCGGCGCTGTTCCAAGTGCGGGACGGCGATGGACAGCTACGTCGTCGACGCCCGCCGCAAGCTGCACGTCTGCGGCAAGAACCCCTACTGCGCGGGTCACGAGGTCGAGGAGGGGGCGTTCAGCGCCGCCGCGGGTCCCGAGCGGACCATCGTCTGCGACCGGTGCGGGGCCGACATGCCCCTGCGGTCGGGGCGGTTCGGCAAGTTCTTCGGCTGCTCGAACCCCGAGTGCGGCAACACCCGGAAGCTGCTCCGCAACGGCGAGCCAGCGCCGCCGAAGGCCGATCCGGTGCCGATGCCCGAGCTGCGGTGCGCGACCGTCGACGACCACTACGTGCTGCGCGACGGCGCCGCCGGGCTGTTCCTCGCCGCGAGCGGCTTTCCGCGCCACCGGGAGACGCGCGCCCCCAAGGTGTCGGAGCTCCGGCCGCACGCGGACGAGCTCGACCCCAAGTTCCGCTACCTGCTCGACGCGCCGGCCGCGGACCCCGAGGGGCGGCCCGCCGTCATCCGGTTCTCGCGGAAGGCGGGCGAGCAGTACGTGACCTCGGAGGAGGGCGGCCGGGCCACCCGGTGGCGCGCCGTCTACCGCGACGGCCGCTGGGTCGAGGAGCAGCCGGCCGCGAAGCCGGCGGCGAAGGCGGGCCCGAAGGGCCGCCCGAAGCGGCCGGGCGGGCGCACGCGCCGGCGGGTCGCCTAGCAACCCGCGTTTGGAGTCGCGCTTGATCCACATCATCGGCGGGGGGCTCGCGGGCAGCGAGGCGGCGTGGCAGGCGTCGCGGCGGGGCGTCCCCGTCACCCTCTACGAGATGCGTCCGGTGCGGCCGACGGCGGTCCATCACACCGACCGCCTCGCCGAGCTCGTGTGCAGCAACTCGTTCCGCGCCGACCAGGTCGAGAACGCGGTGGGGCTGCTCAAGGAGGAGATGCGGCGGCTCGGGTCGCTGGTGATGCGGCTGGCCGATGAGACCCGCGTACCCGCGGGCGGCGCCCTTGCGGTGGATAGGGCCCGGTTCGCGCAGGGCGTCACCGCGGCCCTCGACCGGGAGCCCCTGGTGACGATCCGGCGCGAGGAGGTCGGGGACCTGTCGCGCTCGGGCGACCCGCGCGAGCCGGTGATCGTGGCGACGGGTCCGCTGACCTCGCCCGACCTGTCCGCCGCCGTCGCCGCCCTCGTGGGCCGGGACCACCTCTATTTCTACGACGCGATCAGTCCGATAGTCCTGGCCGAGTCGATCGACCGGAGCGTCGCGTTCCGTGCGTCGCGCTGGGGGCGCGACTCGCCGGCGGTTGCGGCCCGACACGTCGCGGACGGCCCTGCCGGTGCGGACGGTGCAGGCGACGCCGCTGGCTCTGCCGGTGCGAACGCCGGTGCCGGGGCGGATGGCTCTGCCGGCGCGGAGGGCGCCGCCTGCGGCGACGACGGACAGGGAGACTACCTGAACTGTCCGATGACGGAGGCGGAGTACCGTGACTTTCACCGGGCCGTGTGCGGGGCTGAGCTCGCGGACCTGCACGCCATCGACCAGGGACGCTTCTTCGAGGGATGCCTGCCGATCGAGGTGATGGCGCGGCGCGGGGAGGACACGCTGCGGTTCGGCCCCATGAAGCCGGTGGGCCTTGCCGACCCGCGGACCGGCCGGCGACCGTACGCGGTGGTGCAGTTGCGGCAGGACACCCTGGCCGGCGACCACTACAGCCTGGTGGGGTTCCAGACCCAGCTCAAGTGGGGCGAGCAGAAGCGGATCTTCCGCACGATTCCCGGTCTCGAGCGGGCGGAGTTCGTGCGGTTCGGCATGATCCACCGCAACACCTACATCAACGGACCGGCCGCCCTGCTGCCGACGTGGCAGTCGCGCCACCGGCCGGGCCTCTTCTTCGCGGGCCAGATCTCCGGGGTCGAGGGGTACGTGGAGTCCGCCGCGAGCGGATTGGTCGCCGGTCTCAACGCGGCCGCCCTCGCGCGGGGCCGGGTGCCCGACGCGCCGCCCAGGACCACCGCGATCGGAGCTTTGGGCCACTACGTGTCGCACGCCGACCGCACCGACTACCAGCCCTCGAACATCGCGTTCGGGCTGATCCCGGTGACCGGCGATCTCCCGCGCCGCCGCCGCGAACGCCGGCGCGCGGTGGCCGCGCGCGCACTCGCGCAGATCGCGGAATGGCAGGCGGCCCGAGAGGGCCCGGGTGGCGCGAATGAGGACGCATCTGCGGCGGTTCCTGGACTACCTGCGGTTCAACCGCAACCTGTCGGCGCGGACCGTCCGCGCGTATGAGAGCGACCTGAACCAGTACGTCGAGTTCCTGGAGCGGCACCTCGACCGCCCCGCGGACCGCATCGCGCCCGCCGAGGTCGACTATCCCGCGGTGCGCGCGTTCATGCGCGAGCAGTACGACCGAGGACAGGCGCGCTCGTCGGCGGCCCGGCGCCTTGCGGCGATCCGCTCGTTCGGCCGCTACCTGCGGCGCGAGGAGCACGTCGAGCGCGACCCCGGCGCGCTGATGGCGGCCCCGAAGCAGGAGCGCAAGCTGCCCGCGCGCCTCGAGGAGCGCGAGATGGCGCGGATGCTCGAGGCCCCCGACGTCTCGACGCCGCTCGGGCGCCGCGACCGCGCCATCCTCGAGCTCTTCTACGCCTCGGGCCTTCGCCTCGCCGAGCTCGTGGGGCTGGGCCTCGAGGACGTCGACCTCGGCAACCGGCTCGTCCGCGTGCTGGGCAAGGGCGGCAAGGAGCGCATCGTGCCGTTCACCCGCGCCGCCGCTGCCGCCCTCCGCGCCTGGCTCCCGGACCGCGGGTCCCTCGCGCGCCCGGGCGGCGGGGCGGCCCCCGCTTCCGGGCGGCGGGGGCGCGCCGCGGCCGAGCCCCTGTTCGTGAACTACCGGGGCGGGCGCCTCTCCGCCCGCAGCGTCGACCGCCTCGTGCGGCGTTACGCGGCCGCGACCAGCACCCGCTACGGCATCAGCCCGCACGCCCTCCGGCACTCGTTCGCCACCCATCTCCTCGAGCGGGGCGCCGACCTGCGCGCGATCCAGGAGATGCTCGGCCACGCGCGCATCAGCACCACCCAGCGCTACACCCACGTCAGCGCGGCGCAGCTCCTGTCGGTCTACAAGAAGACCCACCCGAAGGCGTAACGTAACCGGTCGTGGTCCCTTGTTCCACGCCAACCGGAGAATCCCGGAACCGAGAGAACGGCGCGGGTTCGCCGGCACGACCGGTTCGAGCACCTCGGTTAACTGTTAACCCGCACTGCCCCGTTGCCGCGCGCGCGGGAGCCCTTGTCAGCTTGTCCGGGGCCGCGGTGCGGTGTTCTCCTGAAGGATTGGGGCCGCCTGACCCGTTCGCCAGTGCAGAGCGGCTTCTCCGCCGGCGTCACCGACTTCTCGCGCCGCGTCGCGCATTCGTTCGCCGCCCATGACGTTCTGGCGGAAGTAGTCGTCGAGTCCGTTGACGGCGAACGCCTCGTCGATCTCGTGGGACGGGATTTCCAGCCGTCGCGGCCGTCCGTTTCGGGTGCGGGTCTCGATGACGGTGAGGCTCCGGTCGCTGTCGACGGTGACGTGCCGGTAGATCGCTCCATCGAGCGCCGCCGCGCCGCGTCGGCCGATGTCGCTATGGTCCTCGTCCCCATCGGCCAAGCCCAGGATCTGGGAGTCGGCCTCGAGCTGGAGCGTGGCGTTGCTCTTCTCCCAGCCGACGCAGATCGCCTCGGCGTCCATGCGGTTCCGACAGTTGATCGCTATCGCCAGCGCGTCGGGGTCGCGCTCGCCCGCCACGATGACGTCGAAGACGTCTCGAACCGGGCTGCGGGAGGCGCGCTCGAGCTTCCCGTGGAGGATCTGCGCGTTCGACAGGACGGTCATCGGTTCTCCGTCGACCATGGCGGTTTCCTGTCCGCGGCTCGGGCACGGGTCGAGGGCGGCGAGGTCCACCTGCCCGATGTCGAAGGTGACCACCCACCGGCCGACCAGGTACTCGGGTTCGCCGCCCAGGCGGCGCATCGCCTCCTCGAAGTCGTCCGGCAGGCTGCGCAGGTTCGCGCGCGTGGCGACCGTGAGGTCGATGTCGAAGCTGTCCCGGTGGCGCCACCTGGCGGCGAGCGCGGTTCCGCCGCCCAGTCGGCATTCGTAAGGGGCGCCGTGGAGCCCGTTCAGCGCGTTCGCGATCGGGCCGCGGACGGCCTCCCAGAGCCGGCCCCCGGTCGTGGGTAGCGTCAATCGTTCAACGCCCATCGGTTGATTTCGCGGATTCGGTCGCCGTAGTGGAACGCCGCGAGGTGCAGCGCCGCCACGAGCTGACGGTCGGTGTAGGCGCGTTGCGCCCATGCCTCGATCAGCTCGCGGTACGTGGCTTCCCTCCCCCACGTCCGGATGATGTTCTGCTCGCGTTCCGTGGGCCGGCGCGTCCGCACGGCGTCGTAGAACTCGCTCGCGCTGGGCCGCTTCCTCCAACCGGCGCAACTGCCCATGATGCGGCGGTGCACCGCCGCCGCTCGCCGCCCCATGCCCGTGCCGGGTTCGCAGAGCCGTCGGAAGTCTCGGTCCGTCGCCTCCACATCGCTGAACGCCTTGGGCGGGAGCAGTACCGCCGGCGTCCGCTCGTCCGCTTCCGCCCGACGGCGGTCGGCCTCGCGTTTCGCGATCGCGCGGTCGGAGAAATCGAGCACGGTCATGGGTCTTGCTCTCTTCCAGCGAGTATGCCACGCCCGGGAACGCGCTTCCCACCTCTACCGCCACCGCCGGATCGATGATCGAGTCCGCCACGCCGTCGCCTGCGTCGACCGACGGCGTGGATCAACCCCGGGCATGATGGCGACTACGTTCTGGTTGAAGCCAAGGCTCACCGAAACGAGTTATCCAAAGCGGGCAAGGGCAAGAAGAAGTCCTTCACGGAGAACCAGTGGAAGAACCACGAGCGGATCGGTTCGGGCGATGCTACCAAGGCTTGGCTGAACTGCCGGACGAGTCGAGGGCCCGGCGCAGGAAACGGATCTCCGCGGGGGTCGGGCGGTTCGACTTGCGGACTACGGCGTGGGCCATGGCGCGGTGCAGGTCGGCGATGCGGGGGATCGCCACCTCGTGCTCGCGGCAGTGGGCGCAGCGGCTTGCCTCGACCCCACCAGCGTGACCCCGGGCAGCTTCGACGCGTCGTAGCGGACGCTTTCGCGGCGTGTCGTCATCGCGTGTCCGCACTGGTTGCACTTCGTCGCCATTGCTTCACCCGTTCGCCACGCCGCGATAACCACCACGGTATGTTCAGAACGAAGCGCGACTCGATGGACAGCCGGGAGGCGTCCTACCGATCCGCCGCGTCGTCGACGGCGCGGCTGACGAGCTCGCGGAACTTGCGGGTCGGGTTGCCGCCGCCGGGGCTCTGGGTGAGGACCATGCCGATGATCTCGCGGGTGGGGTCGACCCAGCCCATGGTGCCGTCGGAGCCCGAGTGGGAGTAAGCGCCGTCGGGGGTGATCTGCCAGCCGAGGCCGTAGGTGGTGCGCTCGCCGCTGGCGATGTAGCCGCGGGTCGCGGCCGCCACCGAATCTTCCGAGAGGATCTGCGCGTCGACGTACCGCCCGCGGTTCAGGAACATCTGCAGGAACCGCGCATAGTCGGGCGCGGTGGAGATCATCCCGCCCGAGGCGCGGACGACGGGGAAATCGGGCGGGTCGCCGGGGGTGAAGCCCTGGCGGAAGACGACCCCGCCGTCGTCTCCGCGTCGGCCGCGGTAGACGGTGGCCATGCGGTGCAGCTTGGTCTCGTCCTCGTGGTTGAGGGTGTCGGCCATGCCGAGCGGGTCGTAGATGCGGGCTCGCAGGAAGTCCTCGAGGGGCATGCCCGACGCGATCTCGATGATTGCGCCGACGGTGTTGTAGCCGGCGTTGTTGTAGCTGTAGGACGTGCCGGGCTCCACCTCGGGCCCCTCGGCCCCGAACCTGGCGACGGCGCCCGGCAACGTGGGGGGCTCGTTGGGCTCGAACGGATAGAAGATGGGACGGATTCGCAGCCCCGAAGCGTGGCTCAGGAGCTGGCGGATGGTGATGTCGCGCGACCGGAAGTTGTCGAACGACTCGAGGTGATCGGCCGCGCGGTCGTCGAGCGAGAGGCGGCCGTCCTCCTGCAGGATGAGCACCGCCGTGCCGATGACGGGCTTGGTGTTCGAGGCCATGCGGAACAGCGTGTCGCGCTCCATCGGCAGCCGGTAGGCATCGTGCCGCCAGCCGACGGCCTCGTGCAGGATGACCACGCCGCGGCGTGCCACCATCAGCACCGCCCCCTTGAGGTCTCCGCGGTCCACCGCGTCGCGGTAGAGCCGGGCCGCCTCGTCGAGCAGGTCGGCGTCCATGCCGACCGACGCCGCCGAGCCGTGGGTGAGGGTGGTCGCAGGCTGCGCGAGCCCGGAGGCCGCCCAGAGCGCGAGCGCGCAAGCGGTCACGGCGATGGTGGTCACCCGACGGGTCGATGGCTTCATGGCCGGCTCCTGGAGTCTTGTCGAACTGCGCTCTCGATCGTACACACCGTCGTCGCACCGCCGAAACCGATGCCTGGTGAACGCCGCGTCCGCGCCAGGGGCCGTGGTGCAGGGGCGCCGCGGCTGTCGTCGTCCAGGGTCAGGCCGGGCCCGGGTCGCCGTCGGCCTGCTGCAGCGCCTCCCACTGCCCCATGAGGTCGCCGACCTCCCACATCAGGTTCTGGTGCTCGTCGACCACCGGCTGGGCGGCGGCGCGGTCTTCGTAGAACCCGGGGGAGGCCATCGTGGCCTCGATCTCCTTGATCTTGCCCTCGCGCTCGGCGATGCGCCGCTCGAGCTCGCCGATGCGCTTCTCCCGGGCCGCCTGCGCCCGCTTCAGGCGGCGCTCGGCCTGGCCGCGCTGCCGGCGTTCCTCCCGGTCCTGCCGCCCTGTCTCGCGCGCCGCGCGTTTCCCGGCCGGCGTGCGCCCGTCGCCGCCGGCGGGCGCGGCGGCGGGTCGCGGCCCGGCGGCGGCCGGCGGCGGCCCGGCCTCGCGCGCCTCCTCGCGGTGGGCCTTGCTCCATCGGAACTCTTCGTAGGTGCCCGGATAGCGCACGGCGGCGCCCTGGCCGACCTCGATGACGGTGGTGGCGAGCCTGTCCACGAAGTAGCGATCGTGGGAGACGAAGAGGAGGGTGCCGTCGAAGTCGGCGAGGGCGTCGAGAAGGACGTTGGTGGAGTCGATGTCGAGGTGGTTCGTCGGCTCGTCGAGGAGCAGGGTGTTGGCGGGGCACAGGAGCATCCGCGCCACCGCCAGCCGCGTGCGCTCGCCGCCCGAGAGCACCCGCGCCGGCTTGGTCACGTCGTCGCCCGAGAACAGGAAGCCGCCGAGGATGTTGCGGATGGCCGGGAGCATCTCGACCGACGACGCGGCGCCGAGGGTGTCGTAGACGGTCAGGTCGGGGTCGAGACGGGCGGCCTCGTCCTGCGCGAAGTACTGCGCCACGAGGTTGTGGCCCTCGACCCGCGACCCCCGGTCGGGAGGCTCGGCCCCCGACAGCATGCGCATCAGGGTCGACTTGCCGGCGCCGTTGGGCCCCACGATCGCGATGCGGTCGCCCCGCACCACGTGCACGTCCACGTCGTCGAGGACCACGGTCGGGCCGTAGGCCTTCCGGATCCCCTGCAGCTCGAGGGCCACGCGTCCGCTCTTGCGGCACTCGGGGAACGAGAAGTGCACCCGCTTGCGCTCCGGCGGCACCTCGATGAGGGTGATCTTCTCGAGCATCTTCACCCGGCTCTGGACCTGCGCGGCCTTCGTCGCCTTGTAGCGGAACTTGTCGATGAAGTGCTGAATGCGCGCGATCTCCTCGTCCTGGCGCTTCTTCTGCTCGCGCAGCGTCGCGACCCGCGCGTCGCGCTCGACCAGGTACTCGGAGTAGGTGCCGACGTAGGGGGTCAGGCGGCGCCGGTCGATCTCGACGATGCGGGTCACCACCCGATCGAGGAAGTACCGGTCGTGGGACACGAGCACGAGGGCGTGCGGATAGTCGGCGAGGTAGTCCTCGAGCCAGTTGCGGGCCTCGAGATCGAGGTGGTTCGTGGGCTCGTCGAGCAGCAGCACGTGGGGCCGGCGGAGGATCAGCTTGGCGAGGGCGATGCGCATCTGCCAGCCGCCGGAGAAGGTCTCGGCGGGCTTGTCGAAGTCGTCCGGCGAGAACCCGAGCCCGTTCAGCACCCCGGCGACCCGGAGGTCGATGGCGTAGCCGTCCTCGTCGCGGAACCGGTGCTGCAGCTCGCTGTAGCGCTCCAGGATGGCGTCGTGCTCCTCGCGCGAGAACCGGGAGTCGGCGAGCTGATGCTCGAGGTCCTCCATGGTCCGCTGGACGTCGAGCAGCGGCTGGAATGCGGCGCGGACCTCGTCGACGAGCGAGCGTCCCGAGTGGCCGAGGCCGTCCTGGGGGAGATAGCCGATGGTCAGCCCGCTGCGCTTCGTTATCTCCCCGGTGTCCGCCTCGTCGAGGCCGGCGAGCATCCGCAGCAGCGTCGTCTTGCCCGAGCCGTTGGGGCCGCACAGGCCGACGCGGTCGCCGGCCGAGACCTGCCAGGTGACCCGGTCGAACAGGGTGCGGCCGCCGAACCCCTTGGTCAGCGACGACAGTTGGAGCATCGAGGTCTTCTTCGGTCAGGAGACGGTCCGGCGGTGGATGTTCGGGGTTTGCGGCAGGTGCTCGCGAGGCGCCGCGGGGATCATACCGCACCGGCCGCCGGCGGCTCGGGGGCGGCGCGCCGGTCCCGCATCTCGGCCCGGAACTTCGGGGTGGGCGCCGCGCGGCGGCTCGTGCCCGCAGACCATTTCGAGCCGCGCGGCGTCTAATCGTTCGAGTCCTCCACACGGTCCGCGGGCGGCGGGGAACGGGGGCCGGGTCGACGCGGCTCGTCGAGCGCCCCGTCAGCGGCGGGTGACACCGCCCGCATGAGGCTTGGACTTGGGGGGGCGCGGCGGGAATGCGGATCGCGCCGCGCCGGGCGCCGGGGGCGCGAACGCACTGTCCGGAACCGGTCACGGAAGCGACACGTCAGAACGAGTGCGACACGTCAGAACGAGTGCGACACGATGAGCGCGACGCGGGCGGCCGCGGTGGGCATGCAGAGAACCGACGAGGAGCTGGTCGCGCTGGCGACGGCCGGCGACCCCGAGAGCTTCAACCAGTTGATCGTCCGCTGGGAACGGTCGATCTTCGCGCTGGCGTTCCGCGTCCTCGGCCGGGAGGAGGACGCCCGCGACGTCTGCCAGGAGACTTTCCTCCGCGCGTTTCGCAGCATCAAGGGGTTCAAGGGCCAGTCGAAGTTCTCGTCGTGGCTGTACCGGATCGCCGTGAACCTCTGCCGCGACTGGATGCGCCGGGAAAGACGCTCGGCCAGCCTGGCGCCGCTCGACGAGGAGACGGAGGCGGACCGGTCGCCGGGCGCGGCGCCGCCCGAGACGGCCGAGGACCACGCGTTGCGCCAGGACATGAGGCGCGTCATCACCGAGGCGATGTCCGCGCTGTCCGACGATCAGCGCATCACCATCGTGCTCAAGGAGTACCATGGCCTGACGTTTCGGGAGATCGCCGATCTGCAGGGGTGCCCGTTGAGCACCGTCAAGACGCGGCTCTACCAGGCGCTCGGGGTCCTGCGGCGGCAGTTGCAGCGGGATGGCGTGCACGGCGCCGCCGACCTGGTCGGGGGGCGAGCGCTCGAAACCGCACCGCGCCCGCGGTTGGCCGCGAAAGTCAACGGAGCGTCGCGAGAACGATGAGCGAGAAGAGCGGTTGTATCGAGAAGGAGGCATTGGTCGACTACCTCTACGGGGAGTCGGATGCCGAAGCGCGCCGCCGGGTGGACGCGCACCTTCGGTCCTGCGCACGCTGCGCCGGTGAGATGGAGTCGTTGGCGGGTGTCCGCCGGACCATCGAGGCCTGGGAGCCTCCCGACGCGGACCTCGGGTTCCGCGTGGTGGCGGACGCGAGCCGGCGGCGGGCGCGCATCCACTGGCGTCCGGCGTGGGCGCTGGCCGCGGCCCTGGTGCTGGCGGTGGCGGCCGCGCTCATTGTCCGGCCGGAGCTCGAGGTGAGGAGCGGTGAGATGGTCCTGCGCATCGGTTGGAGCGCCCCCGGGGCGGAGGCGCCGGCCGAGGCGGGCGGACCGCCTCCCGAGCCCGACGCGGCGCGGCCGGCGCCGTCGGAGCCGCCGCCGGGACCGACCCTGCGGGGCACCCCGGCCGGTCTGCGGACCGGCGGTGGGGCGATTCCCGCCCCCGGTCGCCGGATCGCGGACGACCCGGACCCGTTGGCGGGCGAGGACGTGCTGCTGCAGCAGCTTCGCGAGTTGGTTCGCGACGATGCGGCGGTCCGTCAGGATCTCCTGGATTACGTGCGTCAGGTCTCCGAGAGCCGATGAGAAGCCCGTTGGAGGTCCGCGGGGCGGCGGGAGTCTGATCTACAATCTGCCCATGACTGCTGAACCGAGGCGTCGCGCGAAGGTGCGCCGGTCGTGGCTCGGCGCGTGTGTCGCGCTCGTGCTGTCGATGGGGTGCGGCCCGTCTATCGACGTGCCCACGGCCCTGCAGGTCACCCAGGTGTCCAGCGGTTGGTTCGACGCTGGCCTCGACCCGCTGGGCCGGAACAAGTTGGTGCCCACGGTTTCGTTCCGCCTGGAGAACGTGACGTCCGACACCGTCCAGTACCTGCAGCTCAACGCGGTGTTCAAGCGCCTGAACGAGACGGAGGAGTGGGGGAACGCGTTCGTGCGCGCCGTGGGCACCGAGGGCCTCGAGGCCGGCCAGACCACCGAGATCCTGCGGCTCGAATCCGGGCGCGGCTATACCGGTGAGCAGGCGCGCGCCGAGATGCTCGGCCATCGTGATTTCGTCGACGTCACGATGGATCTCTTCGTCAAGCACCGCGGCGACCAGTGGGTGTTCCTGGACACGGTCCCCGTCGAGCGCCAGCTCCTGACCCGCTGAAGCCAGGCTTCCAGTCCCGGTCGCGACGGCCGGAACCGGCAGGCCGATCGCGTCTCGAGCCACCGCCATGTCCGGTCTCGACCGCCGTCTCGGCCCCCTCGACGGCGCCGCCGTCGTGGTCTCCAACGTCATAGGAAGCGGCATCTTTCTCCTCCCCGCCGTCATCGCGGGCCTGACGCCTCACCCGTGGTGGATGATCGGGGCGTGGGCGGCCGGCGGCGCCCTCGCGTTCGCGGGGGCGATGGCCTACGCCGAGCTCGCCGCCCTGCGCCCGCGCGCCGGCGGCGAGTACGTCTACCTGCGCGAGGCCTTCGGCCCGCTGCCCGCCTTCCTGACCGGCTGGACCTCGTTCGTGGCCGGCTTCAGCGGGGCCATCGCGGTGGGCGCGGTCGGCTTCGCCGGCTACCTCGGCCGCCTCCTGCCCGCGGCCGGCGACACCGAGCCCTGGGTCGTCCTGCCCCTCGGCATCGTCGATCTCACCTTCTCGCCCCAGGCCCTGGTGGCGCTCGCCGTCATCGGTGTCCTGACCGCCGTCCACCTCGTCGGCCTGGGGCCCGGCCGCGTCGTCCAGAACTTCCTGGCGGTGATGAAGGTGGCGCTGCTCGCCGCATTCGTGGCCCTGGGCTTCGCCCTGGGCGAGGGCTCGGGTGCGAACTTTGCGGAGACCGGCGGGACGGTGTCCGGGGCGGGCTGGCTGCTGGCCCTGCTGCCGGTCATGTTCGCCTACTCGGGCTGGAACGCCGCGTCGTACCTCGCCGAGGAGATCCGCGACCCGGGCCGCAACGTGCCCCTGGCCCTCGGGCTGGGCACGGCCGCGGTCGTCGTGCTCTACGTGCTGCTGAACCTGCTCTACGTCTATGCCCTGCCCGTCACCGAGTTCGGCGCCGCCGGCCACATGGCCGACGGGGTCGCCGAGCGCCTCTTCGGGCCGGCCGCGGCGGCCCCCGTCGCCGTCGCGTCGGCGGTGATGATCGCGGCGAGCCTCAGTGCCATGGTGTTCGCGGGGCCGCGGGTGTACTACGCGATGGCCCGCGACCGGCAGTTCTTCGCTTCCGCCGCCGCGGTGCACCCCCGGTTCCGCACGCCGGCGGCGGCGATCGTGGCGCAGAGCGCGTGGTCGGGGCTGCTGGTCCTCAGCGGCACGTTCCGGCAACTCGTCGACTACACCGCGTTCGCCGTGGTGCTGTTCGCGGGGGTGGCGGTGGGCGCGCTCTTCGTGCTGCGCCTCCGCGAGCCCGACGCGCACCGGCCGTTCCGCGCCTGGGGATATCCGGCCGCTCCCCTCGTCTTCGTCGTGGTGAGCGCCGCCCTCGTGGTCAACGCGATCCGGATCAATCCGGGGCCCTCGCTGGCCGGCGTCGTGCTCATCGCGGCGGGGATCCCGGTCTACCTCCTCACCCGGTCGGGTGCGTCCCGCGGGTCCTGACAGCCCGTGGCGAGAGTCCCCGCTGCTCTCACCACGGGCTGTCGAGGCGTTCCCGCCCGCTCCCGAGCGTGCCCGGGTTGCGGGGGCCGTCCGGCAGCGGATACGCTGGGAGGATGTCCACTACGCGGAGCACGACCATACTGGCCGTCCGGCACCGGGGACAGACGGTGATGGGCGGCGACGGGCAGGTGACGTTCGGCGAGACCGTCGTCAAGCAGGGCGCCCGCAAGATCCGCCGCCTCTACAACGATCGGATCCTCGCCGGGTTCGCCGGCTCCGCCGCCGACTCGTTCGCCCTGTTCTCGCGGTTCGAGTCGAAGCTCGAGCAGTACCGCGGCAACCTCGAGCGGTCCGCGGTGGAGCTCGCCAAGGACTGGCGCACGGACCGCCTCCTGCGCCGCCTCGAGGCGATGCTGATCGTGCTCGACGCCGACTCCACTTTCCTGCTGTCGGGAAACGGGGACCTGATCGAGCCGGACGACGGCATCGTCGCGATCGGGTCGGGCGGGGCCTATGCCCTCGCCGCCGCGAAGGCCCTGGCCCTGCACGCCGACCTCGAGGCGAGGCGGATCGTCGAGCACGCGATGGCGGTCACCGCGTCCATTTGCATTTACACGAACGCCAGTGTCACGATCGAAGAGTTGTAGTACACCTGAACCCGGCCCTGCCAGTTCGTCGTCCGCCGCCGGGCGGGCCCCGCGGCGTTCCGGCCCGCCGCGGCGGTTGCCAGCCCCCGCCGAGGCGCGGGATGCACGAGAGCGCGGTCCGACCCTAGCCCACATGCCGATCTATCTCCCCGAATCGCTGGCGTCCCCGGCGCCGCTCGCGTCGGAAGCCGCGGCCCAGCCGTTGGTCGACACCCTGACTCCCCGCCAGATCGTCGCGGAGCTCGACAAGTACGTCATCTCCCAGGCCCAGGCGAAGCGGGCCGTCGCGGTTGCCCTGCGCAACCGGATGCGGCGCCAGAAGCTGTCCCCGGAACTGGCGGAGGAGGTGGCGCCGAAGAACATCCTGATGATCGGGCCGACCGGGGTCGGGAAGACCGAGATTGCCCGCCGCCTCGCGCGGCTCGCGCAGTCCCCGTTCATCAAGGTCGAGGCGTCCAAGTTCACCGAGGTCGGCTACGTCGGCCGGGACGTCGAGTCGATGGTGCGCGATCTCGTCGAGCTGGCGGTGGACATGGTGCGCGAGGAGCGGGTCGAGGGCGTGCGGGTGAAGGCCCGGGAGAACGCGGAGGCGCGGCTGCTCGACCTCCTGCTGCCCCCGTTGCCGAAGCAGGTGCGGGAGAACGATCCGGGACCGGCGCGCGAACAGCACGAGCGGACCCGCGCCCGGCTGCGGGCCCAGCTCGCCGAGGGGCGGCTCGACGAACGCGAGGTCGAGGTCGATGTCCAGCAGAAGAGCTTTCCCTCGTTCGAGGTAATCTCCGGGTCGTCGATCGAGGAGATCGACATCAACATCAAGGACATGCTGCCCACGCTCTTCCAGGGGCGGGGACGGAAGCGGCGGGTCAAGGTGCCGGAGGCCCTCGACCACCTGGTGGTGGAGGAGGAGCAGAAGCTGGTCGACACCGACAGCGTGCGGTCGGCGGCGGTCAACCGGGTCGAGGAGGCGGGCATCATCTTCATCGACGAGATAGACAAGGTGACGGGCCGCGAGGGCGGGCACGGGCCGGACGTCAGCCGCGAGGGCGTCCAGCGCGACATCCTGCCCATCGTCGAGGGTACCACCGTCAATACCAAGCACGGGATGGTGCGCACCGACCACATCCTGTTCATCGCGGCGGGGGCGTTCCACGTCGCCAAGCCCTCCGACCTGATTCCCGAGCTGCAGGGGCGGTTCCCGATCCGGGTGGAGCTCGACGCCCTCGAGACGGCCGACTTCGTGCGCATTCTCACCGAGCCTCGCGGCTCGCTCGTCAAGCAGTACACGGCGCTGCTCGCGACCGAGGGCGTCGAGCTGACGTTCCGGCCCGACGCCGTCGACCGGTTGGCGGATTTCGCGAGCCAGGTCAACGAGCGCTCGGAGAACATCGGCGCGCGGCGCCTCCACACCATCATGGAGAAGCTCCTCGACGACGTCTCGTTCAATGCGCCGGACCTCGACGAGAAGGAGGTCGTCGTCGACGCCGCCTACGTCGACCGGATGCTCGCCGACGTCGTGGGGAACGAGGATCTCTCCCGATATATCCTGTGACCGTGCTCGGATCCGGGCGCGTGCCGGTGATCGGGTTGCTCGCCGCGCAGCTCTGCGCCTGCGGCATGAAGGGGCCGCCGCAGGCCCCGTTCGTGCGGGTGCCGGCCGCGGTGGACGAGCTCGTGGTGCAGCGCCTCGGCGACGAGGTTTCCATCGGCTTCACGCTGCCGACCGCCAACGAGGACCAGTCGGAGCCGGCGTCGCTGGCGCGGGTCGACGTCTACGCGATGACCACGCAACCCCGCCTGACCCCCGACCGGACACTCGAGCTGGAGGAGTTCATGGAGACGGCGACCCTCGTCGCTTCCCTCGAGGTCGCCCCGCCGCCGGACCCGGAAGACCCTGAATCGGCCGGTGAGGACGAGGGCGGGGCGGCTCCGGCGGAGACGGCGTCCCCAGGGGCGGCCGGGGACGAAGCGCCTCCGCCGGCCGCGCCGCTGCGGCAGGGAGACCCGGTGCTGCTCACGGAAGCGCTGACGGCCGAGGCCCAGGCGCCGGTCGACCCCTGGGAGGAGGAACGCCGTCGCCTGGAAGAGGAGGCGGCCGAGGCGGAGTTGGACGAGGAGGACGTCGCGGAGGAGCCGGCGCAGCCGGTCATGGTGCCGTTGATGACCCCGCCGCTACCTGGGCCCCTGCAGCGCGAGTACGTGGTGGTGCAGATCTCGGAGGCGGGCGACGAGTCGGAGGGGGGAGAGCGGATCGCGGTGCCCTTGGGCGTACAGATGCCCGAGCCGCCGCCCGCGCCGGAGGTGGCCTACACCGAGACGACGGTCGACGTGACGTGGGAGCTGCCGCCGGGCGCGCGGGAGACGGTTCAGGGTCCGGCGACGGCCGAGCCGACCGAGGAGGCGGAGGAGGACGCGGCGGGCGCCGAGGACGAAGCCGAACCGGACGACGGCGCGGACGATGCCGGCGACACCGGGGCCGACGCTGCCGGCATCGACACGGCGCCGGCCACGGAGACCGCGGCGACAGGGGCCGATGCCGGCTCCACGCCCGGCGGGAACGATGGGCAGGAGGGCGGGGCGCCGGGGGAGGACGAGGCCGAGGAGCCGGCCGGGCCCCCGCCCCCGCTGGAGTCCCGGCCGATCGTCGAGTGGCCGCCCGCGTCGACCTACGAGCTGTTCGAGATCGCCGAGTCGGACGGCGGCTCCCCGGCCGCTCCGGTGCGGTTGAGCGAGACGCCGCTGGACGCCCCCGCGTACTCGGAGCCGCGGGGCGAGTACGGCGTGGAGCGCTGCTATGCGGTGCGGACCCTCGACGCCGTCGCGGGGTTCCAGGTACGCAGCCGGCTGTCGCCGGCCGCCTGCGTCACGTTCGTCGACACCTTTCCGCCCGCCATCCCCGAGGCACTGACCGCGGTCGGCAGCCAGGGGGAGGTGAGCCTGCTGTGGCGGCCGAACGGCGAGGATGACCTCGCGGGGTATCTGGTGTTGCGCGGCCTGCCGGGGGATGAGACACTGCAACCGCTGACGGATGCGCCGCTGGTCGAGAACACCTACCGCGACGTCACCGCGGAACCCGGCGTGCGTCACGTCTACGCGGTGCTCGCGGTCGACAATGCGACCGCCCCCAATCAGAGCGAGCCGTCCGATCGCGTGGAGGCGGTGGCGCGCTAGACCGGGTTCCCATGGAGTCGATCTATCGAGTAGAGCGCGACGGGCGAGTGTGCCACGCCGTCCGCCGGCATGGCGCGTGGCACGAGCTGGAGGGCGATCCCTTCGGCGCCCCGGCCGTCGGTGCGCGCCTGGACGGGGCCGCGCCGCGCATCCTCGCCCCCGTCGCGCCGTCCAAGATCGTCGCGGTGGGCTTGAACTACCGGGACCACGCGGCCGAGATGAACAAGGCGCTTCCCGACGAGCCACTGATTTTTCTGAAGCCCTCGACCGCCGTGATCGGGCCCGGGTCGTCGATTGTCCTCCCGCCCGGGGCGGGACGCGTGGACTACGAGGCCGAGCTGGGGCTCGTCATCGGCCGCACCGCCCGCAACGTGCCCGCGGAGCGCGCCCACGAGGTCGTGGCCGGGTTCACCTGCGTCAACGACGTGACCGACCGCGACCTCCAGCGCCGCGACATCCAGTACACCCGCGCCAAGGGCTTCGATACGTTCGCCCCGGTGGGGCCGTGCATCGCCTCCGCGGACCTGGATCGGCTCGTCGGCATCGAGACCCGGGTCAACGGCGAGCGGCGGCAGCACTCGAGCACCCGCGAGCTGATCTTCCCGCTGCGTCGGCTCGTCGAGTTCGTCACCGGGGTCATGACGTTGCTGCCGGGCGACGTGCTGTCCACGGGGACGCCACCCGGGGTCGGACCGCTGGTGCCGGGAGACCGCGTGGTGATCGCGATCGAGGGCGTGGGCGAGCTCGAGAACGACGTCGTCGCGGGCGGGGCGGGTCCCGAAGCGTCTTCGTGACTCCGGCGGGAGCCGGCGTCCCGACCCGCGAACACACGATTCGAGGATGGCATGAAGCTGTTTGCAGACACGGCGAACGTCGAGGAGCTCGAGGCCCTCGTCCCGCTCGGCATCATCGACGGCGTGACCACCAATCCGTCGCTGCTGGCGAAGACCGCGGCCGACCCGCGCGCCGTCCTGAAACGCATCTGCGGCGTGGTCGGCGGCCCCGTCAGCGCGGAGGTGGTGGCGACCGACGTGGCGGGCATGGTGCGCGAGGGCCGCGAGCTCGCCGCCATCGACTCACACATCGTCGTCAAGGTGCCGTTCGGCAAGCCCGGCGTGCAGGCGTGCCGAGAGCTGACCGAGGACGGCATCCGCGTCAACGTCACCCTGATCTTCTCGGCCGCCCAGGCCCTGCTCGCGGCCAAGGTCGGGGCCACCTTCGTGAGCCCGTTCGTCGGCCGGCTCGACGACATCTCGACCCCGGGCATGGACCTCATCACCCAGATCGTCGACATCTTCCAGAACTTCCCCCTGTCGACCGAGGTGCTCGTGGCGAGCACCCGGGGGCCCATGCACATCGTCGAGGCGGCCCGCCTCGGGGCGGACGTCTGCACCTGCCCCCCGAAGGTCATCGACGCGCTGTTCAACCACCCCCTGACCGACATCGGCCTGGAGCGCTTCCTCGCGGACTGGGCGAAGGCGCGCCAGCCCGTCGGATAGCCCCGCCGGCCAGCCCGCCGCCGCCGCATCGACCATGGACAAGCACAAGCTGCTCGAGGACTACGAGCGCCGCGCGCACGAGGGGGGCGGCGAGGCCCGCCTCGCCCGCCAGCACGCGGCCGGCAAGCTGACCGCGCGCGAGCGCATCGACCGGTTCTTCGACCCCGGCACCTTCCAGGAGGTGGACAAGCTCGTCACCCACCGCTGCCGCGACTTCGGCATGGAGGACCAAGTCGTGCCGGGCGACGGCGTCGTCACCGGTCGCGGGCGCGTCGAGGGGCGGCTGGTCTACGCCTTCGCCCAGGACTTCACGGTGTTCGGGGGGTCGCTGTCGGAGACCAACGCCGCCAAGATCGTCAAGATCATGGACATGGCGATGGAGTCGGGCGCGCCCGTCGTGGGGCTGAACGACTCGGGCGGCGCGCGCATCCAGGAGGGGGTGCTGTCGCTGGGCGGCTACGCCGACATCTTCCTGCGCAACACGCTGGCCTCGGGCGTCGTGCCGCAGATCTCCGCCATCATGGGGCCGTGCGCGGGGGGCGCCGTCTACTCGCCGGCCATCACCGACTTCACGGTGATGGTCGACAAGACGAGCTACATGTTCATCACCGGGCCCGAGGTCATCCGCACCGTGACCCTCGAGGAGGTGACGAAGGAGGAGCTCGGCGGCGCGATGACCCACAACGCCAAGAGCGGCGTCGCGCACTTCGTGGTGCCCGACGACGAGGCGTGCCTCGCGCTGATCCGCGACCTGCTCGGGTACATGCCCGGGAACAACCTCGACGACGCGCCCCGGGGTGCGGACACCGACCCCATCGACCGCGAGGACCCCGCCCTCGACGACCTCGTGCCCGAGCAGCCCAACCAGCCCTACGACATGCGCGGGGTCGTCCGAGCGGTGGTCGACGACGGCGAGCTCCTCGAGGTGCAGGAGCACTACGCGAAGAACATCCTCGTCGGCTTCGCGCGGCTCGGGGGTCAGTCGGTCGGGGTGGTCGCCAACCAGCCCGCCCACCTCGCGGGGACCCTCGACATCGACGCCTCGGTCAAGGGCGCGCGCTTCGTGCGCTTCTGCGACGCGTTCAACATTCCCTTGGTGACCTTCGAGGACGTGCCCGGCTTCCTTCCCGGCACGCAGCAGGAGTTCGGCGGCATCATCCGCCACGGGGCCAAGCTGCTCTTCGCGTTCGCGGAGGCGACAGTGCCCAAGGTGACGGTCATCACCCGCAAGGCCTACGGCGGCGCCTACTGCGTCATGGCGAGCAAGCACATCCGCACCGACGCCAACTTCGCCTGGCCCACCGCCGAGATCGCGGTCATGGGGCCGGAGGGGGCGGTCAACATCCTCTTCCGGCGTGAGCTCGAGGCGGCCGGCAACCCCGAGGCCTTGCGGGCCGAGAAGATCGCCGAGTTCCGCGAGAAGCTCGCCAACCCCTTCGTCGCGGCCGGCCGCGGCTACATCGACGAGGTCATCCCGCCGCGCGCCACCCGGCCGAAGCTCATCACCGCCCTCCGCAGCCTCGACGGCAAGCGCGACCGCAACCCGCCCAAGAAGCACGGCAACATCCCGCTGTAGCGGGCAGGGGCAGAGCTCCTGCGGCCGGAAGTGTCCCCGCAAAGGGTCGGCGACGGGTCGGGGCGGCCGGCATCGACGTGAAGACCCTCCGCGCCGAGGGGCGGGCCTGATGCCGCCCGGCCCTGGCGAGTGAGAGGATGGCGTGCGGCCCGCCGGCTGGTCGACCCCGACCGCAACGGCGGGGCCGCACACTCCGCCGTCAGGAGGGAAACCGGTCCCGCCGCGTCACCCGGGCGAGGAGGTCCGCGCCGTCGCGGCAGGCGAGGGCGGCGTCGACGAGATCGTCCGGCGGTACGTCCGCCAGACGCTCGGCGAGGCGCTCCGGGACGGCGATCCCGCGGGCGCGAAGGATCTGCAGGACCGTGTCCGTCGTGGTTTGCCGGGTTGCCTGCAGCGCCGCCTCCCGGCGCTGCTCGCGCAGCCACGGGTCGTCGTCTGGGACGGTGCCCTCGGCCTCCCCCAGCGCGCGCCCGACGCGGGTCAGCACGGCGCTCGTCTTTTCCGACAGCCGCGGCTCGTTCAGGGCGGCGTGGATCTCTGCCGCCGTCCAGCCCGGGAACGCCGCGCTCGCCACCGCTGGGCGGTACCCGCCGGGGCCGAGCCGGTGGATGGTCAGGCCGGAAGGGCGGCGCCGCGGTCGGCTCGGCGATGCGACGTTCGGCACGTCGACCCACACCTCCGGGAAGCCCCACGTCTCGTACAGCCCCAGCTTGCCGCGCCGCACGTCGGTCGAGTAGTCGACTTCGAGCACGACGTCGGGCAGGTGGTCCGTGCCGACCTCGACGGCGGCGCCGCGCGGCGCGGTCTCGACGGGACGCAGGTAGACGATCTGGTCGGCCTGCATGATGCGGCGCCGCTGGCCGCGGGCGTCGCGCACCAGCAGGTCGGCCGTCCCGAGGGTCGTGATGGGCGAGCCCCGCCCCGCCGCAATCAGCGCGGCGAGCTGGGCCAGCCGCTGGCCGGGGCCCTCGTGGTAGACGGTGGTGGGCTCGCGCACCATCCACGCCGTCTCGGTATCGGCGTCCCAGTACTCGAACCGGCCCTCGAAATCGGCAATGGCCTCGCGGGTGATCCGCACGGCGCGGCAACCGGGGAACTCCGGCGCCGCGGTCTCGGCAGCACCGCGCGACTGCGCGGCGTCGGGTGTGGCGGGGGGCGCGGGGGTTGAGGGAGCCATATCGCCATGTTACACCCCGCGATTCGTTCGCGACGGTGCGCCGGTCGCGATCCGGGTAGAATGGCTGGCGCGATCCCGTCAGGTCACCCCGGAGGTCACCATGGGCTGCAACCCTGCGGCGTATCGTCGTCTCGTCCCCTGGCTCGTGCTGGTCGGCGTCCTGCTCGTTCCCCTGGTCGCCGCCGCGCAGGAGGAGCAGGCCGAACCCGAGCCTCCCGGCCTTCCCCGCGTCAGGGTGCCGGACGAGCCGTTTGTCATCAACACCCATGCGATCGCCGAGGTCCGGGTGGTCGTGGTGACGAAGGGGCTGTCGCATCCGTGGGGGATGGCGTTCCTGCCCGACGGGGGCATCCTGGTCACGGAGCGCGACAGCGGGCAGCTCCGGATGGTCCGCGGCGGGGTGCTCGACCCCGAGCCCGTCGCCGGGGTGCCGGAGGTGTTCACGGGCGGCCTCGCCGGCCTGATGGACGTGGCCCTGCATCCCGCCTTCGACGAGAACCGGCTCGTCTATCTCAGCTACTCCCGGCCGCTGGCGGAAGACGAGGCGACCATCGCCCTCATCCGGGGGCGGCTCGACGGCATGGCCCTGCGCGACGTCGAGGACGTGTTCGTGGCCGAGCCGTTCGGGGGGTCGACGGCGGGGGCCCGCATGGGGTTCGCGCCCGACGGCTCGCTGTACCTGACGGTCGGCGGCGCTTTCCGCACCGACCCCGCCGAGTCGCGCGCCCAGGACCCGGGCAGCCACGCCGGCAAGGTGCTGCGGCTGAGGGACGACGGCTCGGTGCCCGACGACAACCCGTTCGTCGGGCGCGAAGGCTACCTGCCGGAGATCTTCTCGCTGGGGCACCGGAACCACCAGGGGCTGACCCTGCACCCGGAGACGTTCGCCCCGCTGACGACCGAGCACGCGGTGCAGGGCGGGGACGAGGTGAACGTCATCGAGGCGGGGAAGAACTACGGGTGGCCCATCGTGTCCTACGGGCGGCAGTACGACGGCGAGCGGGTGTCAGCCCGGTTCTGGGCGCCGGGCATGGAGGAGCCGCTCGTCTTCTGGTCGCCGTCCATCGCCCCCGGCGGCCTGACCTTCTACACCGGCGACCGGTTCCCCGAGTGGCAGGGGGACCTGTTCGTCGGGGCGATGATGACCGGCCGCATCCGCGGGACCGGGCACCTCGAGCGGATCGTCTTCAACGAGGTGGGCGAGGAGCTGGCCCGCGAGTGGTTGCTGGCCGAGCTCAGGCAGCGGATTCGCGACGTCCGCCAGGGGCCGGACGGCCTCCTGTACGTGCTGACCGACGAGGACGAGGGCGCGCTGCTCAGGCTCGAGCCGGTGGCGGAGGCCGCCGGGCCGTAGAAACCGCGCCGATTCGCCGCGACCGCCTTCTCCGGTCGCGGAGGTCCACACGGGTCGTCGCGGGCAGTCCTACCGATCGGCGGTCTGGTACCAGATGGGCGAGGTCCACGCCCGTTCCTGGATCCGCCACGGCAGACCGGCGTCCCCGCACGCGGCCGGGCGCTCGTCCTCGGGCAGGGCCGCGCACTGCAGGGCGTTCCAGCGGCAGCTCGGGTTCTCGAGGACGCGTGCGTAGTAGACGGCGGGGCGCGACGGGTCGAAGTCGGGATCGGTCCAGACCCCGCAGAGCGAGGCGGCCCCGCTCCCGCTCCGCTCGCAGGTGTTCCGCGACACGTCGGCGCCGTTGTCGGCGTCGCCGGCCACGTCGTGGATGGCCTCGTGGAACAGGCCGTCGTCACCGACCCACCCCTTGACGATCTGGATCCGCTGCAGCGGGGTCCCGGGATGGGCGTCGGTGCCCGGATCGGCAAGAGCGGTTACGAAGAACCGGGGGCCCTCCGAACCTTCGCGGGGCGGCAGCACGCTGCCCATGGGCACCCCCGTCTCGTACGCGTCGGCGATCATGTCGCTGCTCGAGCACAGGTCGGGCAGGTCCCACCCGCCGAAGAGCCGCGCCTGGATGCGCACGCCGCTGGTGCCGAACGTCTCCTTCCGCTGCATCGCCTCGAACAGCGAGTCGCGCGAGTTCTCCTCGGCCCAGACGCCGACGAGCCCGCCGGGGTTCCGCAGGGGGTGGGGGGCGTAGGCGTCGGTGGTGAGCCGCCTCTCGAGGTCGGAGTCGACGTTCGAGTTGTGCCCCTGGTAGTCGAACTCGTCGGTGTCGCCGGGCAGGCCGTTGTGGCCGTCGGTGCTGCCGATCAGCCCGAGCTGAATCGGGTTGACGCCGATGCGCTCCTCCTGCGCGATGCCCTCGATGAGGGCGTAGCGCACGAAGTCGAGCCGCGACTGGCAGCCCTCGCCCCGCAAGGCGCCCTCCCCGGTGCCGTCCTCGCAGTCGGGCGGGCGCCCGCCGTCGATGTAGCGCACCTTCTCGAAGTCGCACAGCTCGTCCTCGCCGCCCACCACGTTCCACATGCCGCGCCGGCACTCGGACTCGCCCTTGGCCTGCATCATCTCCACCAGCGGCTCCATCTCGGTCCGCAGCGCGGCCCGCGCGCGCTGCTCCTCGAGGGGAAGCCCGCCCCAGTCGAGGGTGAACATCTGGCCGTTCGAGATGTTGGGGTTGTGGGGGATGGTGAGGGCTTCGCAGCCGGTGCCGGTGTCGTTGCAGCGCGCCTTGAGCCGGGTCCACAGGTCGCGGGGCCGGTCGGCGTCGATCCACGAGATGGGCAGCTCGGGCCCGATCTCGTTGCGCAGGATGACGTTGCGGTGGACCTTGGAGCGGCCCGGGGCCCGGGTGTACTCCCACGCGTGGAACGTCGTGAACGCGCAGTCGCTCGAGCGGTCGTAGTGGCGCTCGGCCGCCTCCCGCGTCGCCTCCCAGGCGGTGAGGAGGCCGTCGCGGCAGCGGCTGCCGTCGTCGCCGCAGACGGCCGGGCCTCGGCCGGCCAGCCGGTCCGCCTGCCACGCCGCGCGGTCGTCGGCGGCGCCGCCGGGCCGGAGGCCGCGGCAGGCGGGGGCGTCGTAGACCGGGGACGACGGATCGGTGCACACCGCGACCTCGCCGAGCCACTCCGAGTGGTCGGTCACCGCCGCGAAGTCGAGGGGGCGCTCGAGGCGCGCGGTGCGGGTCGGCCGGCCCTCGGCGTCGACCGGGCTCAGGCCGATCTCCTCGCCGCGCGCGAAGCGGTAGGCGTCGTCGGGGGTCTGGAAGCCGCCGCGCCCGAGGGCGTCGAGCGAGAACGCGGTGTGGGTGTGGAGGTCGCCGAAGAAGACCTGCCGGAGCGGGTCGTGGTGCGCGCACGGCTCGCGGGCAGCGAGGTCGGCGGCCCGGGCGGGCGCGCTCGGCGGGCTCCATTCCACGACGGGGCGCTCCGGCGCCGCGGCCGGCGGCTCGCCGTCGCCGGCCGGCGCGCAGGCGATGGCGACGAGGGTCGGGAGGCAGGCCGTGGACAGTCGTCGCAGTGCCATCATGTTGACAGTCTCCGTGTCCGGGGGATTCGCCCGGCAGTCCGCGCCGCGGAACGCTGCGACGCCGGGAGGGTCGCGGGTACGGCGATCCGGGCCATGGGAACGGGTCTCCAGTCAGTTCTGCGCCGACGCGGCGCCGACCGAGGTCGGCAGCCGCACCTCGTAGTCGTCGCTCAGGGCCCGGTAGGCGGCCCGGCCCCGCTCGCGCCGCCGCTCCTCGCGCAGATCCGCCGCGACCCGATCGCGCAGCTCGTCGAGCGGCGGCGTCCGCGACGGGGTCCGCTCGCGCACGCGGACGAGGTGCATGCCGTAGGTCGACTCGACGGGTCCGTTCCAGTCGCCGGCCGGGAGCGCGGACACCGCATCGGCGAATCCCGCCCCGAACAGCCTCGCGACTTGCGGATCGGTTCTCGCCGCGTAGGTGCGCGCCAGCATGAAGGGATCGCCGACCTGCGCCCAACCGCGGTCGTCGGTCGCCATCCCGCGAAGCAGGACGGCCGCGTCGCCCGCGGGGTCGGCCCTGCGATCAGCCGAGAGGAATACGTGGTCGAAGGTCGTTCGCGCCGGCCGCCGGTAGCGCTCGGCGTGCCGGGCGTAGTACTCCTCGACATCGTCGCCCGAGAGCGCGGCGTGGCCGGCGTCCTCCAGTACGAACGTCATCTTCTGGGCGAGCCGCCGGCGCACGATGGCGTCCTCGACGTCGAGGCCCAGCCGCTGGGCTTCGCGATAGAGGATCTCCTCGTCGACGGCCTCGTCCAGCAGCCTCTGCAGCTCGAGCCCGGTGGGCGGACGGCCCCACTGCGCGGTCCAGCGGGCGTGGAGCCCCTCGACCTCGTCGGCGGTCACCTCGATCACGTGGCTCTCCTTCCCGCCGCGGGCCGGCCAGAGATCGAGCGCGAACACGCCGACGCCGAGCACGAGGAAGAGCACGAGCGGGTCGCTCGCCCGCCGGGGCGTGGGGGGCGACGGATTCTCTCTCCGGTCGCGTCCACGTGTGCGACGATCGCAGCGCGAGTCTCGGTGCATTCGGTCGCGGGGCGGAGGACGCTCGCATTCTAGCGCATCGCGTGACAGTCCCTTGAGGCGAGCGGCGCCACCGAGGGGTAGAATGGACGGATGCGACGCATCCGGTCCGGCACGCCGCGAATCGTCAGATGAAGATCCTGGTCGCCAACCGAGGCGAGATCGCGGTCCGCATCCTGCGGGCCTGCCGGGAGATGGGGGTCCCCTCGGTCGCCGTCTACTCCGAGTGCGACCGGACCGCGCCCCATGTCCGTCATGCCGACGAGGCGGTGGCCATCGGGCCGAGCCCGGCCGCCGAGAGCTATCTCGACATCGAGCGGGTGCTCGCGGCGGCGGCCGGGACCGGCGCGACGGCGGTGCATCCGGGATACGGGTTCCTCGCCGAGAACCCGGCGTTCGCGCGCGCCTGCCGCGCGGCGGGGCTGGCGTTCATCGGGCCCGACGCCGGCGTCATCGAGACCATGGGGGGCAAGACGGCGGCCCGGCAGGCGGCCATCGCCGCGGGGGTGCCGGTGGTGCCCGGTACCGAGGCCCTGCCCGACACCCTCTCCGAGGCCGAGCTGCGCGCGCGGGCCGACGAGGTCGGCTATCCGCTGTTCATCAAGGCGGTGGCCGGCGGCGGGGGGCGGGGAATGCGCCGCGTCGCCGGTCCCGACGGGGTGGCGGCCGGGGTCGAGAGCGCCCGGTCCGAGGCGGGGGCCGCCTTCGGCGAGTCGACCGTCTACTTCGAACGTCTCCTCGAGCGCGCCCGTCACGTCGAGGTGCAGGTGCTCGGCGATGAGCACGGCACGGTGGTGCCGTTCGTCGAGCGCGAGTGCTCCATCCAGCGGCGGCACCAGAAGGTCATCGAGGAGTCGCCCTCGGTCGCGGTCACCGGGCCGATCCGGACGGCGCTGGCCGAAGCGGCCGCGGCCCTGTGCTCGGCCGTCCGCTACGTCAACGCCGGCACCCTCGAGTTCCTCCTCGACGAGGACGGCCGCTTCTACTTCCTCGAGATGAACACCCGGCTCCAGGTGGAGCATCCCGTCACCGAGATGGTGACCGGCGTGGATCTCGTGCACTGGCAGATCCGCATCGCGCGCGGCGAGCGCCTGACCCTCGACCCCCGGCGCGCCCTCACCCCGCAGGGGCACGCGATCGAGGCGCGGGTCTACGCCGAGGACCCCGACGCGGGGTTCATCCCCGCGCCGGGCCGCATCACCTTCCTCCGCAGCCCGTCCGGTCCCGGGGTGCGGGACGACAGCGGCGTCGAGGCCGGCTTCACGGTCCCGGTCCACTACGACTCGATGATCTCCAAGGTGGTGGCGTGGGCCCCCGACCGCGCCGGCGCCATCGCCCGCCTGCGGCGCGCCCTCGGCGAGTACGAGATCGGCGGCATCACCACCGCGATTCCCGCGCTGCTGTGGATTCTCGAGCAGGATGTCTTCGCGGCCGGCGACTTCGACACCGCCTTCCTCGACGCGGTCCTCGCCGGGCGCCGGGGGCGATCGTTCTCCGAGCTGCCCGACGAGGACGTCGACGTGGCGGTCATGGCGGCGGCGCTGCTGGGCTACCTGTCCGGCCCGGATCGGCCCGCAGGCGGCGAGTCGGCGGGACCGACGCCGTGGCGCCGGGCGGCCCGGCTCGAGGGGTTGCGGCGATGACGGTGAGGGACCGCGGTCCGATGCGCCTGGAGGTCGACGTGGCCGGCCGGCCGCGGCTCGTCACCGTCGAGCCGATCGGGGCGGCCGGCGACGCGACCCGACTGGCGCTGCGCTGGGACGAGACGACCCGGGAGGTGGACGTGTCGGCGCTGGGCGCGGGGCGCCTCTCCATGATTCTGCCGGGGTCGGGGCGGGCGAGCCGCGGGGTTCGCGGCGACGAGCCCGCGCCCGGGGACTGGGTGGTGGGGCTCGGCGGGCGACAGATCCGCGCCCGCGTCTCCGCCGGCCTGCGCCGCCGCCGCGCGGCCGCGGCGCAGGCCGGCGGCGACCACGCGGTGGCGGCGCCGATGCCCGGCCGTGTCGTGCGCGTGCTCGTGGAGCCGGGGGACCGCGTGGCGGCGGGGCAGGGGCTCGCGGTGGTCGAGGCGATGAAGATGGAGAACGAGGTCGCGGCGCCGGCCGCGGGCGTCGTCTCCGACGTGCGGGCGGCCCCCGGAGACTCGGTCGAGGCCGGCGCGGTGCTGGTCACCCTGACCGCGGAGGAGGGCGCGTGACGAGCCTGAACCTGGGAGGCCCGCCGACCTCCACGCGGCCCGCCGGCGGGGAGGTCGAGCCGCCGGACGACGGCTCCCGGCCCTCGCCGCCCGTTTCCCACGGGACGGTCGCGCGGCAGGCGGAGTCGATCGGGGACGGTCTTCCGGCCTCCGACCCGCCGGCGTCGGGGGGGAGCGATTCGCCGCGCCTCCCCGAGACGGTTTCACGGGCCTCGCCGGGGCCGCAGCCGAGGACCTCCACCCTCGACGTCGTGCGTTCCGCGTGGACCCGCTGGTGGTCCCGCCGGTACGTGCGGCGGAGCGTCGCGGGAGGCGCCGTCGTCGTCGCGGTGGCCCTCGTCGGGCTGGTGACGATCGACCTCGGCCCCGCGGTCCGCGCCCGGGCCGAGCGGGCGCTGGGCGGCTATCTCGAGCGGGAGGTCAGCATCGGCCGGGTCGGCATCTGGCTGGGTCGCGGCCGGTTCGTCGTCGAGGACCTGACCATCGGGGGGTTGAACCCCGGTGACCGGCCGTTCCTCGCGGCGCGGGAGATCACGCTGTCGGTGGTGTGGTCGGCCCTGCTGCACGGGGAGTTCCTCGCCGACGCGGTATCCATGCGGGACTGGCGGATGCTGGCCGAGTCGTTCCCCGACGGCCGCCAGAGCTTTCCCGCTTTCGTGCGCCAGGGGGGCGGTGAACCTGCCGCCGAAGCCGGGGAGGCGCCCATGGCGGCCCCGGTGGAGCCGCTCCTCGCGGATCCGGCCGAGGCGGACGTTGAGGCGGGCCGGCGGTTCGTCACCACCCTGCGGTACCTGAACGCCTCAGAGGGCGAGTTCCGCTACGAGGACCACGGGTCGAACTGGAGCGTCGACCTGCCGGACATGGACTTCGCGATCACCAAGGTCCTCGACTACCGCGGCCGCGCCGCCTCGGCGGGGGGCATCCTGCGGATCGCCGACTTCGAGCCGATGTGGATCGAGCTCGATACCGACTTCCTGATCGACGGCGCCGACGTCGAGCTCACGCGCATCGACCTGATCACCGACGGCGCGACGACGCGCCTCGAGGGCAACGTCGACCTGTCGAACTTCCCCGAGATGTCCTACACCCTGGAGTCGGACATCGACCTCGCCCGCATGCGGGAGATCTTCTTCGCCGGCGACGACTTCACCGCCGCCGGCTTCTCGCGCTTCAGCGGCACGTTCCACAAGTTCGAGGGCGGGCACGACCTGCAGGGATCGTTCACGAGCGACGAGGCGGGCATCGACACGTTGCGCTTCCCGGAGCTGACCGGCGACCTGAGGTGGCGGCACGACCTCTTCGAGGTCCGGAACGCCGCGGCGTCGCCCTACGGGGGGGAGGCGGCGTTCGATTTCACGATGGCCCCGCTCGGGGCGCGCGAGCCCGGGCACGCGGCGTTCGACGTGCGCTACTCTCGCATCGGGCTCGCGCCGCTCGCGCAGGCCCTCGAGGTGCGCGGGATTCGACCGACGGGCCGGGCCTCCGGCCGCAACCTGCTCGAGTGGCCGATCGGCCGCTTCGCCGACTTCGCCGGCGAGGGCGCGGTCCGGCTCGCGCCTCCGGCCGGGGTGCGGCTCGCCGGCCCCGAGCCGGACCCCGGCGCGGCGGCGGGGGTGGCGCGGCGTCGGGACCAGCCGCCCGACCTGACGACGCGTACGTTTCCGCTCGGCGGGCAGCTCGAGTACCGGGCGACCGGCGAGGGATTGGAGCTGGGAGACGCATATCTCGCCACGCCGTCGACCCACATCGTGTTTGGGGGGCGCACCGCGTGGGGGGCGGACACGCGCGTCACCTTCGACGTGGCCAGCGCGAACTGGCAGGAGAGCGACCGCCTGATGGCCGCCGTCATGACCGCGGCGGGCACGCCCACCGGCACGTTCGCGGTCGACGGCCACGGCACCCTCGACGGCGTGCTTCTCGGCGACCTCGCGTCGCCGCGCGTCGAGGCCACCTTCGCCGGCGAGGACGTGCGGGCCTGGAACGTCGACTGGGGCACGGGCCGCGGCGAGTTCGTGGTGGAGAACTCCTATCTCGACGTCATCGACGGGGACTTCCGCCGGGGCGACCGCGCCTTGGCGATCGACGGGCGGTTCTCGCTGAGCCGCCCCCGGCGCGACGGCGGCGAGGAGATGAACGCGCTCGTGCGGCTCGAGTCGTTCCCCGCCGCCAGCATCCGGGCCGCGTTCGGGCTCACCGAGGGCTACCTCATCGAGGGGCCGGCCACCGGCGAGATGCGCCTCTACGGGGACTACACCCGCCTGTTCGGGGTGGGGCGGCTGCGGCTCGACGGGCCGACCGCCTACGGGGAGCCCTTCGACTCCGCCGCCGCCGACCTGCGCTTCGAGGGCGGCGGCGTGCGGCTGAACGGGCTCGACATCCGCAAGGGCGCGGGTTCGGCGACGGGGGCCGCGTTCATCGAGTGGGACGCGTCCTATTCGTTCAATCTCGACGCCCGCGGCGTCGACGTCGCCTCGCTGGCCTTCCTGCCCGAGTTGCCGCGCCCCCCGTCCGGGACCATCGCGGGCACCGCGTCCGGGGTCGGGTTCCTCGACAACCCCAACTACGAGATACGCGCCACCGTCAGCGACCTGCGCATCGGGGACGAGGAAGTGGGGCACATCACCGGCCAGCTCGACATCCGGGACGGGGAGCTCCGGCTCGACCTGGAGGGGGCGTCGTCGACCGTCGCGCTTTCCGCCGCGGGGCGCGTGACCCTCTCGGGGACGCAGGACGCCGACCTCTCGTTGCGGGTCGCGGACTGGTCGCTGGACCCCTACGTCCGCATGTTCGTCCCCGAGTGGTCACCCTACACGAGGGCGGTGCTGAGCGGCTCGCTGGACGTCGTCGGCCCGTTGCGGGACTGGGACCGTCTCGACGCGAGGGCGACCATCCAGCGGATGCGGGCGAGCCTCCTCGACTACGAGATTGGCAACGACGGACCCATCCGCCTGAGCCTGGACCGGCGGGTCGTCGGCATCGATCGGCTGCGTCTGGCCGGCGTCGGCACCGCCCTCGATCTGACGGGGGTGGTGGATCTCGGCAACGACGAGGTTTCGGTCGGCGTCGACGGCAACGCCAACCTGGACATCCTTCAGGGGATGTTCCAGAGCCTGCGGGGGTCGGGCTCGGCCGTGGTGGACGCCGAGGTCGTCGGCACCGTGCGGGAGCCGGTGCTGACCGGGGAGGCGGCGGTGCGGGACGGGCGCATCCGGCACATCGCGCTGCCGCACGCCCTCGAGGACATCAACGGCCGCATCGTCTTCGAGCGGGGCGGCGTCCGGTTCGACGAGCTCGTGGCGTCGATGGGCTCCGGTCCCGTCCAGCTCGGCGGGCGGGCCGCGGCGGACGGGTTCACGCTCGGCGAGCTGGAGATCACCGCGGCCGGGCGGGACATGCAGTTGCGGTTCCCCGAGGGGTTCCGGTCGAACGTCGACACCGACCTCGTGCTGCGCGGCCCCCCGGATCGCCCGGTCCTCGCCGGCACCGTCAACGTGCGAGACGCGGTGCTCCTCGGCGGGTTCGACGAGGTCGCGGTCGGGCTGCTCGGGGGAGCCGACGCCGACGGCGGCGAGACGGCGGAGACCGGGCTGCCGCTGCGTTTCGACGTCCGGATCGAGGCGCCGTCCACCCTGCGGATCGACAACAGCCTCGCCCGCATCGAGTCGAGCGCCGAGCTGACCCTGCAGGGCACCTACGAGCAGCCGGTGCTGCTCGGGACGGTCGAGCTCGAGCGGGGCACGGCGTTCTTCGAGGGCAACCGGTACCGCTTGAACCACGGGACCATCGGGTTCGCCAACCTGAACCGCATCGAGCCGTTCGTCGACATCGAGGTCGAGACCGACGTCCGCGTGCCCGGGCAGACGTACCGAGTCATGGTCCGGGCGACGGGCACGCCGGACGGGCTGGTGCCCGCCCTGTCGTCGGATCCGCCGCTGCCGGAGGTCGACATCTTCTCGCTGCTGCTCGGCGACATCCGCGATCCCCTGAGCGCCGACCTCCGGGCCGCGCGCGCGCCCGAGCTGGCCCAGCAGCAGCGGTTCCAAGCCGGCGCCGCGCGCCTGCTGACGAGCCCTCTCTCTTCCAGCGTCGGCCGCGTCGTCCAGGATTCGTTCGGGGTGGACACGTTCCAGATCACGCCGTCGCTGGGCGATCCGACCTCCCATCAGTCGGCCGAACTCAACCCGACGGCGCGGGTGCTCATGGGCAAGCGGATATCCGACCGGACGCACATCACGCTCTCGCGGGCCATCAGCGGCGCCAACCGGGATCTCCTGGTCGTCCTCGAGCACGACCAGAGCGACCGGCTGACCTGGATTCTCTCGCAGAACGAAGATCGTACTTACGCCCTCGACTTTCGCGTGAGGCATGCGTTTTGAGCCGTGCCCTCATCGCCGGCGCGGCGGGAGCCGTGCTGGCCCTCGCCGCGCCGCCCGCCGGCGCCGCCGACCCCGCGGCCCTCGCGGGGCGGCACGTCGCCGAGGTGCGGCTGTTCCGTGACGGCCGGGCCGTCGACGACGAGTCCTCGCTGCTCGACTTCATCGAGACGCGTCCCGGCCAGCCGTTGTCGATGCGGCAGGTCCGCGAGAGCCTGACTCACCTCTTCAGCCTGGGCGAGTTCATCGATGTCCGGGCCAGCGCCGCCGCCGTTGCGCGGGGTGTCAGCCTGCGCTACGACCTGGTGCCGTATCGCGGCGCGGGCGGGGTGGAGGTGCTCGACTCCCGCGGCCGTCCCGTCGAGGAGGCGGCCGACCTCGTCCGGCGCCGGCTGGGAAGCAGGGTGGCCCCCGATCAGGTCGACACCGCCGCGGCCCTCCTCGACCAGTACTATCGCGACGCGGGCCGGTTCGCGGCGCGCATCACGCCGCGGCCGCCGGCGCCGGACGGCCGGCTCGTCATCGACGTGGACCCCGGCCCGGCGGCGCGCATCGGGATCGTCGAGATTCGCGGGCTCGAGGCCGCCCAGCGGCCCGTCGTCCTGAACCGGCTCGGCGTGCGGGAAGGGGACCCCTACGATCCGGCTGAGCTCGATCGCCGCCTCGCCGAGTACGAGGACGAGGTGCGGTCCCGGCGGTTCTACGCGGCGCGCTTCTCCCACGCCGCGGTGCCGGGTCCGGACGGGCTGGCGGTGTCGCTCGACCTTGACGTCCGGGCCGGCGCGCAGGTCGCCATCCGTTTCGAGGGAGATCCGGTCCCCGGGGCGCGGGTGGACGATCTCGTGCCCATCGCCCGGGAAGGATCGATCGACGAGGATCTGCTCGAGGACTCCAGCCTGCGCATCGCGACCCACCTGCGGGAGCTCGGCTACCGCGACGCTCGAGTGACCCATCGCCGCCTGGAGGAGCCGGGTGAGCTGTCCGTCGTGTTCTCGGTCGAGCGGGGCGCACGCTACGTGGTCGACGGGGTCGAGTTCACCGGACACGGGGTCCTGCCGGCGGCGGAGCTGGCCGCGCTCTTCGACGTGGAGGTGGGGGCGGCGCTGGTCATCGACGGCGTGGAGGCGGGGGCCGCCGCCGTTCGGGCCGCCTACGAGCAGCGCGGTTACCGCGGTGTCGAGGTCCGGCCGGCGCTCGCCGAAGCGGCTCCGCCGGACGGCGCCGCCGAGCCCGCGGTGGTGCCGGTGCGCCTGCTCGTGGACATCGCGGAAGGGCCGGCCACGACGGTCCGGGCCGTCACGTTCGAGGGCGTGACCGCCTTTCCCGAGGCCGAGCTGGCCGCCTCGATCGAGGTTCGGCCCGGCGACCCCTTCCACGCCCCGCGGGCGCGGGCCGCCGCGGCGGCGATCCTGCTGGGCTATCTCAACGAGGGGTACGAGGCGGCGCAGGTCGACGTCGAGCCGCGCTTCGACGAGTCCGGCGAGGTCGCCGACGTCGCGTTCCGGGTGCGCGAGGGCCCCCAGGTCTTCGTGGACCACGTGCTGATCGTGGGGAACCGGCAGATCTCCGCCTCCACGATCCGGCGCGAGCTCGCCCTGCGCGCCGGCGAGCCGCTGGGGCGGGACGAGATCGACGAGACTCGGCGCCGCCTCACCGCGCTGGGGATCTTCCGGCGCATCGAGCTCCGGGAGTTCAGCCACGGCGCCGCGGATCGGCGCGACGTCGTGGTGGTGGTCGAGGAGGCCCCGGCCACGAGTGTCGGCTACGGCGGAGGGCTGGAGGCGAGCCAGCGGCTTCGCGCCGCCCCCAGTGGGCGGGCGGCCGAGCAGCTCGAGTTCGCCCCGCGGGGCTTCTTCGAGATCGGCCGGCGCAACCTCTGGGGCAAGAACCGGTCCGTCGACCTGTACACCCGGGTCAGCCTCTGGCCTCGGGGGGGGACCGCCGGCGAGGTCTCGCGGACCGACCTGGCGTTCAACGAGTACCGGTTCCTCTTGAACTTCCGCGAGCCCCGGGCGTTCGGCCAGTCCGGAGACCTCCTGGTGTCCGGGTTCGCCGAGCAGGTGATTCGCCCGAGCTTCGACCTGATAAGCCGCGGCGTGAACACCGAGCTGCGGCGTGTTATCGGGACCACGATGACGGCGCATGTGGGCCATACGTACGGCGTGAACCGGATCGCGAACGAGCAACTGCAGTCCGCGGACCGCCCTCTCGTCGACCGGCTGTTTCCCGAGGTGACGCTCTCGACCCTCTCCGCGGGGCTGATCCGGGACACGCGCACGGACCCGCTCGAGCCGACGGGGGGCACCCTGCTGGCGGTCGACGTGGAAGCGTCCTCGTCCGTGCTCGGCTCGGCCGTCGGGTTCGCCAAGACCGTGCTGCAGGGATACCTGTACCGGCGGTTGCCCGGCGAGGCGGTCTTCGCCGCGGGGGGGCGCCTGGGGCTGGCGCGCAGCTTCACTTCCACGTTCCTCCAGGCATCGACCCTGGTGCTGAACGACCAGGGGTTGCCGGAGCTCCGGGAAGTGGCCGAGCTGACCTTCATCCACACCCTGCCCGCGAGCGAGCGGTTCTTCGCCGGGGGCGACTCCACCGTGCGGGGGTTCGCCCTCGACCGGCTCGGTGACGAGACGACCATCGGCGCCAACGGCTTCCCGACCGGGGGGAACGCGATGATCGTGCTGAATTCGGAGCTGCGGGTGCCGGTGTTCGGGCCGCTCCAGGCGGTGGGTTTCCTCGATGCCGGCAACGTGATAGACCGGGTGGGCAACCTCGATCTGGCGGGCATTCGCGGGGCGGCCGGCTTCGGCGTGCGTTACCGTTCGCCGATCGGCCCGATCCGGATCGACCTGGGGTTCAAGCTCGATCGGCGGGAGTTCGCGGGCGAGCGGGAGCGCCTGACGGCGCTGCACCTCAGCATCGGGCAGGCGTTCTAGGACCCGGCGTCGCAGAACGGCGCGGGCTCCCGGTTCCCGGCGGGTTGGTCGGGCGCCGGGCGGAGGCCGCGGCGCGACCTTGCGGTCGCGTTCGGCGACGATTGGCGGGCTGGCGGGGCCGCGGTCGGGGGGCTGGTCCGGCGCGGCGCGGGAGCGGTCGACGGTGCCGAAACGGCGGGGGAAGGTCGTGGGCTCGTGCCTGCTGGTGGCCGCTCTGGCCGCGGGTGGCGACCGGCGCCCGGCGATGGGCGAGGAACAGTCGCCGCCCGGCGCCGGGCAGCTTCTCGACCGCGTCCTCGCGGTGGTCGGCGGACAGGTCATCCTGCTGTCGGACGTTCGCCTGTTCCTGGAGACGGGGTTGGTGGAGCCGTCCGGGGCGGACCCGGTTCCGCCCGCGCTCGAACGCTTGATCGAGCGACGGCTGATTCTGGACGAGGCGGCCCGCTATGTCGTGGAGGATCCGCTCCAGGACGAGGTCGACGCCCGCATGGGGCAGATCGAGCGGCGCGTCGGCGGCCCTCGCGGGCTCGCGGCGGCGTTGGCCGCGACGGGCTACGCCCCGCGGGATTTCGAGCAGGTCGTGCGGGACGACCTGCGCATCGAACGCTACCTGGCGCTGCGGTTCCCCCCGCCGGCGACGGCGGCCCGGCAGGCCCTGATCGACGACTGGCTGGCGTCGCTCCAGGCCCGCGCGGCGGTCATTCGGGTCACGCCTTGACGCGGGAGCGAGGCGGCCGGTGCCGACCAGGCTGCCCCGGTCGGGAACGCAGGGCCTCCAGCCCGCCGATCGCAGGTTGCGGCTCCGTCTGTCCTGCCGGGCACGGGCGAATCAGGGCCGGGGCCGCCGGTGGTCATGTCCCCGTCCGCGCGGTCATCCCCCCCCACGCCCGAAGTAGGCGATGAGCACCTCCATCGCGTTGAAGCCGGCATGGCAGGCAAACGGCGCCACCATGCTGCCGCGGACCAGGTAGAGCACGCCCCAGAGCGCCCCCAGCAGGCCGGTGATGATGGCCGCGTCCCGGCCCTGAACGAGGTGACCGAGGCCGAAGGCGACGCTGAACACCACGAGCCCGACCGCCGCGCCGCCGAGGTGCTGCTCGAAGCGGCGCAGGATGAAGGCGCGCTGCACCTCTTCCCGCAGACCGCCGGCGACCACCGCGACCACGGCGAAGGTCATCGCGGCCGCGGGCGTCCTGATGAGCGCCTCGAGGGGATTCTCGGGGACGTTGCGCAGCTCGGGGGCGACGCGGGACAGGACCGCGAACGCCGCGGCGACGACCAGGAGCGCGGCGGGCACGAGAGCCAGCCCGAGCAGGAACTCGGATCGAATCGGCCGCCGGCCCACCATCACGGCGACCGGATGCTCGCCGTGGGCCCGCATGAGCATCCATACCAGCGCCAGGATCAGCGCGGCGTCGACCAGCGACAGGGTGACCACGTAGCCGAGCGAAAGGTCTCCCGAGCCCTCGGTCGGTCCCGCCCCCAGCATCCCGAGCAGCACGACGAGGGTAAGCTGGGTCGGGAAGCCGGAGCAGAGGATCACCTCACCGGCCGCGGTGAGCCGCCGGTGGCGCGCGGGCACCGGGTCGGGGGCCTCCAGGGGAGGCTGCCCGGGGCTCTCGGCCGCCGCCGGGTCGGGGGGGGCGGGTCCCGGTCGCGGCTCGTCGGCGCCGCCCTCGTCCTGGTCGGGAGCGGCGTCGACCCCCGGCCGGGAATGCCCGGACGACTCCTCGCTCGACATGGGCCGGACTCTATCACACGACCGCTTGAGGTCTTGACAACACTAGATGTTGTGGTTACTGTGTCAGGCCAGTCCAAGATATAGCAGAATCCATCTGTCGGGAACACATCCAAAGACACGAATCGAGGAGTTGTTCGATGCAGAGAAGCGCTGTCCGAGAACCCGAGGCGGTGACGGCGGACGTGGACGCCCAGCCGTCGGAGGCCGATCGCCAGGGCCTGGAGTTCCCGCGGTACTTCTCGCGCACCGGGTCCGATCCGTTCGACGAGATCGAATGGGAGTCGAGGGACGCGGTCATCGGCAACGAGCAGGGCGAGGTGGTCTTCGAGCAGCGAGACGCGGAGGTCCCCGCGTTCTGGTCCCGGCAGGCCACCAACATCGTGGTGTCGAAGTACTTCCGGGGCGTCCTGGGCACCCCGGAGCGCGAGCGCAGCGTCAAGCAGCTCATCGGGCGGGTGGTCGACACGATCACCGGGTGGGCCCGCAAGGACCGCTATTTCGCCGGCGACGCGGATCGGCAGGCGTTCAGCGACGACCTCAAGCACCTCCTCGTCTTCCAGAAGGCGGCGTTCAACAGTCCGGTCTGGTTCAACTGCGGCTTCGAGAAGGCGCCCCAGTGCTCGGCCTGCTTCATCAACTCGGTCGACGACACGATGGAGTCGATCCTGACGCTCGCCAGGACCGAGGGGATGCTGTTCAAGTACGGGTCCGGGACCGGCACCAACCTGTCGTCGATCCGCTCGTCGCGCGAGCTGCTCGGCGGCGGCGGGACCGCCTCGGGGCCGGTTTCCTTCATGAAGGGGTACGACGCCTTCGCGGGGGTCATCAAGTCGGGCGGAAAGACCCGGCGGGCCGCCAAGATGGTGGTGCTGAACGCCGATCACCCCGACATCGTCGAGTTCATCAACTGCAAGGTGGACGAGGAGCGCAAGGCGTGGGCGCTCATCGACGCCGGCTACGACGGGTCGTTCACCGGCACGGCGTACTCGTCGGTGTTCTTCCAGAACTCGAACAACAGCGTGCGGGTCCCCGACGACTTCATGCGCGCGGTCGTCGACGGCGAGGAGTGGGAGACCCGGGCGGTGACCGACCCGCGCAGGGTCATGGAGACCCACCGCGCCCGCGGCCTGATGCGCCTCATCGCCGAGGGCACGCACGTGTGCGGCGACCCCGGGATGCAGTTCGACACGACCATCAACGACTGGCACACGTGCCCGAACACCGACCGCATCAAGGCCTCGAACCCCTGCTCGGAGTACATGTTTCTCGACGACTCCGCGTGCAACCTGGCGTCGCTCAACCTCATGCAGTTCCTCGACGAGGGAGGGCGCTTCGACGCCGCCGCGTTCGCCGCCGCGGTTCGGACGATGATCACCGCCCAGGAGATCATCGTGGGCAACGCCAGCTATCCGACGACGGCGATTGCGCGCAACAGCCACGACTACCGCCCCCTCGGCCTCGGCTACGCCAACCTCGGGGCGCTGCTGATGTCGCGGGGCATTCCCTACGACAGCGACGAGGGGCGCGACTGGGCCGCCGCCCTCACCGCCCTCATGACCGGCGAGGCCTACGCCCAGTCGGCCCGCATCGCCCGCGACCACGGCGGCCCGTTCGCGGGGTACGAGGGGAACCGCGAGCCGTTCCTGCGGGTGATGCACAAGCACCGCGACGCGCTGCGGGGGGTGAGCGCCGAGCGCGTCCCCGGCCCGCTGTTCGCGGCGGCGTCGCGCGCCTGGGACGACGCGGTCGAGCTGGGCGAGGCCCACGGCTACCGCAACGCCCAGGCCACGGTGCTCGCCCCCACCGGCACCATCGGGTTCATGATGGACTGCGACACCACCGGGGTCGAGCCGGACATCGCCCTCGTCAAGTACAAGAAGCTCGTCGACGGCGGGCTGATGAAGATCGTGAACACGACCGTCCCGATGGCCCTGCGCAACCTCGGGTACGACGAGCCGCAGGTCGAGGCCATCGTGGCCTGGATCGACGAGCAGGAGACGATCGAGGGCGCTCCCGATCTCGATCCCGAGCACCTGCCGGTGTTCGACTGCGCCTTCAAGCCGGCCCGCGGGAGCCGGTCGATCCACCATATGGGGCACATCCGGATGATCGGGGCGGCGCAGCCGTTCATCTCCGGCGCCATCTCGAAGACGATCAACGTGCCGCCCGACGCGACGGTCGAGGAGATCGAGCAGGCGTACCTCGACGCCTGGCGCCTCGGCACGAAGGCGGTGTCCATCTATCGGGACGGCAGCAAGCGCACCCAGCCGCTGAACACCACCCGGAAGGGGCCGGCCGGCGAGTCCGCCGGTGCCGAGGCGTCCACGGACGCCGCGGCCGCCGGCGCGGGGCCGTCCCGCCGCCGCCTGCCGGACGAGCGGCAGGCCATCACCCACAAGTTCGACATCGCCGGGCACGAGGGGTACATCACCGTGGGGCTCTTCGAGGACGGCGCTCCGGGCGAGATCTTCCTGGTGATGGCCAAGGAGGGCTCGACCATCTCCGGCTTCGCCGACGCCTTCGCGCAGGCGGTGTCCTACGCGCTGCAGTACGGGGTGCCGCTGCAGGTGCTGGTGGACAAGTTCAGCCACGTGCGGTTCGAGCCGTCGGGGCGGACCCGGAACCGGGACGTCGCGATCGCCAAGTCGATCGTCGACTACATCTTCCGGTGGATGGCCACCAAGTTCCTGTCTCCGGAGGCGCAGTTCCGCGCGGGGGTCAACGTGCCGGCCGGGGAGCCGACCGCGGAGCCGGTCGGTTCCGCCGAAGCGGGGCCGCGTCGGGGAAGCGACCCGGCGGAACCGTCCGCGGCAGAGACGGGGCCGGCGGCCTGGGGCGGCGGCCCGGCCGGCAGCGGCGACCGGCGGGGCGCCGGCGCGGGTCAGGGTACGCCGTTCGCGATCCAGAACGATCAGGACGCGCCGTCGTGCTCCACCTGCGGCGCCATCATGATCCGAAACGGCAGTTGCTACAAGTGCGTCAACTGCGGCGCCACCAGCGGGTGCGCTTGACGCCTGCCGTCGGCGTGGCGTGGTCGCATCGATCTGCCGAGAGGAGTGCGGGGGCCGAGGGCGGTCAGGCTGGCTCGTCGCCGCCGCGGCCGAAATAGGCGAGCGCTACGAGAACCGCACCGAACAGGGCCCGGGCAATCTGGGGCTCGGGCGCGATCTGCCCGTAAAGCTGTCCGGCGTTGTGGAGGGCCAGCGACTGCAGCCCGAAGAGGGCGGCCAGTGCGAGGGCTAGGCTGCCGGGCAGGCCGACCCGGACCAGGAGCCCCGCCAGCACGAGCATCGCGCCGAGGATGATCAGGCCGACGTTGGCCAGCAGATCGAGCCGAGAGGCCCCGAACAGGTCGAGCAGACCCGTACCCAGCGAGTACAGGCCGTAACAGGTCATGCCGAGCGTTGCAGCGGTCAGCATCTGAATCGTCGCCTATTATGTCGTAGAAGACGACGGACACGCCGGCAACCTTTTCTCAGGCCGGTCCGCCGGAAGTCTGCGCTGCGGCAGCGGCACCGGCTCGCGCGGGAGGCGCAGACTCCCGGCGGGTCGATCGGACGCCGAGCGGGACTGCGGGCGACGCACTCCCGGCCCGTCCGGACCGCGAACGACGACATGGATTTGCATCTCGACGGCAAGGTGGCCGTCATCACCGGATCGAGCCGCGGGCTGGGGTTGGCCAGCGCGCGCTCTCTCGCGGCCGAGGGCGCCCGGGTGTGCATCTCCGCCCGCGGCGCCGAGCGGCTGGCCGACGCCGTGGCCGAGTTGCGCGCCGTCGCGCGGGGCGCCGCCGCCCGACCGCGCGCCGCCGCCGAGGCGCCGGGCGGGCGGGCCGCGGACGAGAGCGTCATCGGGATCGAGGCGGACCTCGGCACCGAGGCGGGGGTGGCCCGGGTCATCGACGGCGCCGTCGAGGCGTTCGGCGGCCTCGACATCCTCGTCAACAACGTCGGCAAGGCCGGCGGCGGGGGGATAACCGAGGCCACCGACGCCGATTGGCAGGCCGCGCTCGACCAGACCCTGCATCCCGCCATCCGCGCCTCCCGGCTCGCGGTGCCGCACCTGCGGGCGCGGGGCGGGGGGGTCATCCTGATGATCGCCTCCATCTGGGGCCGCGAGTCGGGGGGGCGCATGACCTACAACGCCGTCAAGGCGGCCGAGATCAGCCTCGCCAAGTCCCTCGCCGGGCAGCTCGCGGCCGACGGCATCCGGGTCGTCAGCGTGGCCCCCGGCTCGATCTCCTTCCCCGGCGGCTCGTGGGCGAAGCGGCAGGCGGCCGACCCCGAAGGCATGGCGGCGTTCGTCCGGCGAGAGATCCCCTTCGGCCGCTTCGGGCGCGCGGAGGAGGTCGGCGACGTCGTCGCCTTCCTCGCCTCCCCCCGCGCGAGCTGGGTCACCGGGGCCTGCGTCTCCGTCGACGGGGGGCAATCCCGGTCGCTGTTCTGACGTCAGCCGGATGAACCCCGGCTCCGAGCCCGGCCGCTTCGCGGGTCGGCATAGCGACGACCCGCCGCCGCGACCCGGCGGCGAAACGGTGATCGTCGATGGCGGCGGCGCGCGATGTCTCCCCGCTATTCGGACGGTGTGTCCCCGAGATGAGTCTCTACTCCGGCACCCGGTGGCTCAACACCCGAGCCCGGACCGACATTCGAACGGCGTGTCCCTGAGATGAGCCTCGGACTCACGCCGGCCGGGCAGCTTCGGTGGGCGCCTCGCGACGGTGAACCCGTTCCGCCCGAGGTTGGCCGCCTGGAGCCCGCCTTCGCCGCGGACTGGCGCGAAGCGCTCTTCACGCTGGCGGCGGATCGCATCGACACACAGGCGTCGCCGCCCGCGCGCTTCTGGCAGCAGATCGCCGAGCGCTACCTGACAGCGCTGTGCCAGCTCCCCGAGCAGGACGCGCGCATTCAGGTGGCGGCGCCGGCGGCGGCCGACCGCGCCGCCTGGATCCTGTCCGCCCCGCCGATGCGCGGGGGCGAGTATCTCTCCGAGGACAGCCTCCACGGCGTCTGGCGCCATCTCGACGCGTGGGTGGGCGAGGCGGTCGCGGCGGCCGGCGGGCTGCCCGCGTTCCTCCGCGCCCGGGCCGCGAGCTGGCACCAGGTGGGGCGGGTCTGCTTCCACCTCGCCGAGAACCGCAACGACGAGGCGCGGCCGTTCGCGTTCATGGCCACCTACGCCTCCGGGTTCGGCGCGGCCGGGCGGGTGAAGCACCTGCCGCTGCGCAGGGCGCTGGAGGAGTACGCGGGGGCGAAGAACCGGGCCGCGCTCATCGCCCTGCTGTCGCCGATTCAGCAGGCGGCCGATGCGTGCGGCTGGGTGAAGGAGCTGGTCGACTCGGGCGACGTCTACCAGGCGCTGGCGTGGACGCCGGATCGCGCCTATCGGCTCCTCCGCAGCGTTCCCGCCCTCGAGGCGAGCGGCCTGACCGTGCGGCTGCCGAACTGGTGGCGCAAGCGCCCGCGCCCGCAGGTCAGGGTCACCATCGGCGACGCGGCCCCGTCGATGGTGGGCGCCGACGCCCTGTTGGACTTCGACGTGGACGTCGCCCTCGGCGGCGAGCCGCTGTCGCGCGCGGAGCTGGAGACCCTGCTCGACGGCGACGGCGATCTCGTGCTGCTCAAGGGCCAGTGGGTCGAGGTCGACCGCGACCGGCTGCGGCAGGCGATCGAGCACTGGGAGGCGGTGCGCCGGCAGGCGGGCGACCACGGGATCTCGTTCGTCGAAGGCATGCGGCTCCTCGCCGGCGCCTCCGCCGATCTCCGTCACGAGGAGCAGACCGAGGCCGAACGCCCCTGGGTGCACGTCGACGCCGGCGACGCCCTGCGCGGGCTCCTGGCGGACCTGCGTCAGCCGGACGCGCTCGACCCCGTGGCCGTGGGCGGGGCGCTGCAGGCCACCCTCCGGCCGTACCAGCGCGCCGGCGTGGCGTGGCTGCGCCTGCTGGCGGGGCTGGGCCTCGGCGCCTGCCTCGCCGACGACATGGGGCTCGGCAAGACCATCCAGGTGCTGGCGCTGCTGCTCGCCGACCGCGGCGACGGCGCGTCCCGGCCGGCGCCGTCGCTGCTGGTGATCCCGGCCTCCCTGCTCGGCAACTGGCGCCGCGAGGCCGAGCGGTTCGCGCCGTCGCTGGCGCTGCGGTTCCTGCACCCGGCGGAGACGGACCGGGAGACGCTCGCCGACGTCTCGGCGGCGCCGTCGCGGCATCTCGCCGGGGTCGATCTGGCGGTGACGACCTACGGCATGCTGCACCGGCAACCCTGGCTGGCGGACGTGTATTGGCGACTGGTGATCCTGGACGAGGCGCAGGCCGTCAAGAACCCCGCGACCCGCCAGAGCCGGGCGGTGCGGGCGCTGCCGGCGCGCGCCCGCGTTGCCCTGACCGGCACGCCGGTCGAGAACCGCCTCGGAGACCTGTGGGCGCTCTTCGACTTCCTCAACCCCGGACTGCTCGGCTCGCGCGACGTGTTCAACCGCTTCGTCAAGAAGCTGCAGCAGCGCGAGGATCAGCCGTTCGCGCCGCTGCGGCGGCTCGTCGCCCCCTACATTCTCAGGCGTCTCAAGACGGATCGCCGCGTCATCGCCGACCTGCCCGACAAGACGGAGACGACGCGCGACTGCCAGCTCACCCGGAAGCAGGTCGTCCTGTATCAGCGCGTCGTGCGGTCGATGCAGCGGGAGCTGGAGTCCGTCGAGGGCATCGCCCGGCGCGGCGTGGTGCTGCGGGCGCTCATGCGCCTGAAGCAGACGTGCAATCATCCCAGCCAGCTCTCCGGCGACGGCGACTACCGGCCCGGCGACAGCGGCAAGTTCGCGCGTCTGGCCGAGATCGGCGAGGAGCTGGCCGAGCGCCAGGAACGGACGCTGGTGTTCACGCAGTTCAGGGAGATCATCGATCCGTTGGCGGAGCACCTGGCGACGGTCTTCGGCCGGGCCGGCCTCGTGCTGCACGGCGGGACCGGGGTCAGGCAGCGGCAGGCGCTCGTGGACCGGTTCCAGCGCGACGACGGGCCGCCGTTCTTCGTGCTCTCGCTCAAGGCGGGGGGCACGGGGCTGAACCTGACGGCGGCTTCCCACGTCATCCATTTCGACCGCTGGTGGAACCCGGCGGTGGAGAACCAGGCCACCGACCGCGCCTTTCGCATCGGCCAGCGGCGCAACGTGCTGGTCCACCGGTTCGTCACGCGGGGTACGATCGAGGAGAGGATCGATCGGATGATTGCCGAGAAGCGGCAATTGGCCGATGATCTACTGGATGGCGGCGGCGAGATAGACCTCACGGAACTCTCCGACGACGAGCTGATCGATCTCGTCCGGCTCGACGTCACGCGCGCGAATCCACAAGCAGAGGGCTGACCGACAGGATCATCCGACGATGTACTGGTATCCACGCTACGTGCCGGTCGGCGTCCGGCGTGCCCGGGCCAATCTCAAGCTGCGCGAGCTGCGCGCGCAGGGCTTGAAGGTGCAGCCGGTCGAGCTCCGGGGACGCCACATCGCCGGGACCTTCTGGGGTCGGCGCTGGTGCGAGCACCTGGAGTCGTTCTCCGACTACGAGAACCGGCTGCCGCGCGGCCGCACCTACGTGCGCAACGGCTCCGTCTGCCATCTTGCGATAGAAGCCGGGCGCGTCGAGGCGATGGTCATCGGACAGGAGCTCTACCGGGTCGCCGTGCGCATCCGGCCGCTCGCGCGCCCGACCTGGCAGGCCATCAAGAAGGCGTGCGCCGGGCAGATCGGATCGGTCCTCGAGCTGCTGCAGGGCCGCCTGTCCGATAGGGTCATGGACATCGTCGCCCATCGCGACACCGGGCTGTTTCCGCAACCGGGCGAGATCGAGCTGGCGTGCGACTGCCCGGACTGGGCCACGATGTGCAAGCACGCGGCGGCGGTGCTCTACGGCGTCGGCAGCCGTCTCGACGACAGCCCGGAGCTGCTCTTCCGCCTGCGCGGCGTCGACGAGGCGGAGCTGATCGCCGCGGACATGGCGCTGCCCCAGGGCGCGGCGACCGCCGACACCCTGGCCGACGGCGACCTCGGCGACATCTTCGGCATCGACCTCGACCCGGCAGGCGTTACGTCGGCGCCGAACGCACGACAGCCGGCGGCAGGCGCCGATTCGGACGGGGCGGGCAGCGCGCCGGCACCGAACGCACGGCAGCCGGCGGCAGGCGCCGACTCGGACGGGGCGGACGTTGCGCCGGCGCCGAATGCACGGCAGCCGGCGGCGCGCGCGGCGCCAGGACCGAAGAAGGCGAAGAGGGCGCCGATCCCACGCTTGCCCGGAGCCGAACCGCCGACGGCGCCCCCGAGGCGGGAGGACGCCGTCGCGGTGCCCCGGTTCCGCCCCACGGGGGCGCTCATCGCCAAACTGCGCGAGCGCGGCGGGTTCTCGGTCGCCGAGTTCGCCGAGTTGCTTCGGGTCTCGGCCGCGACCGTGCGCCGTTGGGAAGGGGCGCCGGGACCGCTGGGCCTGCACGCCCGGTCGCGGGAGGCCCTGGCGGTGCTGCGTCTGGAGATCGAGAAGCAGCCGGAATGACCCCGGGAGTCCGCGCCGTTCCACGGCGCAGCCTCCTGCCGGGCCGGCTGCCCGCGAGTTGACGGTCGAGCCCTTTCGGCGGGAGACTACGCCACATGCCCGGCCCCCTCGCGGCGGAGCGCGGGCAGTCGAAGCGGGCGGCCATCGGGCGAGACCCGGCGGGGCCGGCCGCGTCGGTTCAGTCAGGAGGCATGACGTGAAGCGCAGCATCGTACTCGCCTTGCTGGTCGGCGTGGGCGCCGTCTCGCTCGCGGTCGTCGCCGCGCAGGACGGCCCGATGGAGATCGAGGTCGAGCAGATCGAGGACAACCTCTACGTGCTCAGGGGGCAGGGCGGCGGCGGCAACACCGCGGTGTTCGTGACCACCGACGGCGTGGTCGTCGTCGACAGCAAGAACCCGGGCTGGGGCGACCCGATCCTGGAGCGGATCGGGCAGTTGACGGACAACCCGGTGACGATGCTCATCAACACCCACAGCCACCACGACCACGTGAGCGGCAACGTGGCGTTCGCGGACGTGCAGTTCGTGGCCCACGAGACCACCAAGGCCAATATGGAGGTCATGCGGCCCTACACGGGACGGACGGAGCCCCCCGTCAACGTGTTCGCCGACTCGAACGGTCACGGGCTGCCGACGATCACCTTCTCGGACCGCATGTCGCTGGGCAGCGGCGACGACCGGGTCGACCTCTACTACTTCGGCCGTGGCCACACCGGCGGCGACGCCTGGATCGCGTTCCCGGCCCTCCGCACGCTGCATGCCGGCGACATCTTCCTGGGGCAGCGGGTGCCGTTCCTGGACGCCGAGAACGGCGGCAGCGGGGTCGACATACCCGACTCGCTGCAGAAGGCCCACGACAACATCAGCGGCATCGACACCATCATCACCGGGCACAGCACCCAGAAGACGTGGGCCGACCTGAACGAGTGGGCCGCGTTCAACCGCGACTTCCTGCAGATGGTCCGCGACGGCCGGGCCGAGGGCAAGTCGGTCGACGAGATCGCGGCGGGGTGGTCGCTGCCCGAGGCCTACTCGCACTACGACGCACCGGCCGAGGCGGGGGTGCGGCGCAACATCCAGGTGATCGTCGACGAGCTGGAGTAGTCGGCCGTCACCTGCCCGCGGGCCGCCGTTCGGTACGGTGGCCCGCGACGCTCATCCGAGAGTCCCGGCTGCCTACAAGCAGCTTTTCAGCGGTGTTGCGCGCCGCCTGGGGTTGAGCTGCCGGCCCCGTTCCACCAAGTCCGTCGAGATTGTCCGCGGTGTGACCAATAGCTGCGACTACTGATTGAGGTGCCACTCTAAATGAGTAAAAATACTCATTTAGATGCGTAAATCGTCCAGCTATTCCCGGCCCCACATTCGAGATCTGGTTCAACGTCTCCGGGAGCCCCGGCGGTTCATCCAGGTCGTCGCCGGCTCGCGGCAGGTCGGCAAGACGACGCTGGTGGCGCAGGCGGCGACGGAGTCCGGTCTGCCCACCCGCCATGCCAGCGCCGACGAGCCGACGTTGCGGGGCGGTCAGTGGATCGAGCAGCAGTGGGAGGCGGCGCGGCGTCTCGCTGCCGAGGCGGGGGAGGGCGGCGCGCTCCTCGTCCTCGACGAGGTGCAGAAGGTCACGGGGTGGTCGGACACGGTCAAGTTCCTGTGGGACGCCGACACGCGGGCCGGGCGGTCGCTGAAGGTCGTCGTGCTCGGCTCGGCCCCGCTGCTCGTCGAGCGCGGTCTGGGGGAGAGCCTGGCCGGGCGCTTCGAGGTGACGCGCCTGCCGCACTGGAGCCTCGCGGAGATGCGGGCGGCGTTCGGCTGGTCGCTCGAGCAGTACCTCTTCTACGGCGGCTATGCGGGCGCAGCGCCCCTGGTCCGCCAGCCGCGGCGGTGGGCGCGCTATGTCCGTGACGCCCTCATCGAGCCGATCGTCTCGCGCGACGTGCTGCTGCTGTCACGCGTCGACAAGCCGGCGCTGTTGCGCAGGTTGCTCGAGCTGGCGTGCGCGTACTCCGGCCAGATCCTGTCCTACACGAAGATGCTCGGGCAGCTCCAGGACGCCGGCAACACGACCACTCTGGCTCACTACCTGGATCTGCTCGCGGGCGCGGGTCTGGTCACCGGCCTTCAGAAGTACGCCGGTGGGGTGGCGCGGCGACGGGCGTCGAGCCCGAAGCTGCAGGTCTTCAACACCGCCCTGATCACCGCGCAGGCGGGCCTCACGCTGGAGCAGGCGCAGGACGACCGGGCGTTCCGGGGTCGCCTGGTGGAGTCGGCGGTCGGCGCGCACCTCGCCAACGCCGCCGCCGGGGGAGACTGCGAAGCGTACTACTGGCGCGAGCGCAACCGCGAGGTGGACTTCGTCGTGCGGGCGGGCAAGCGGCTCGTGGCCATCGAGGTGAAGAGCGGACGCGTTCCCGACACGCTGCCCGGCATGGCGGCGTTCGCCGAGGCGTTCCGGCCGACGCGGAAGCTGCTGGTCGGCGGCGACGGCATCGACGTCGAGACGTTCCTGCTGACGCCGGTCGAGAAGTGGCTGGGCTAGTGAGGCTAGCTGGCCGGCGTGGCCGGGGCGTCCGCCGGCGGGCTTGCCTCGGCGGCAGGCTTCGGCTCGGCGGCGGCCTCCGCGCGCGCGGGCTCCGGGGCGGCGACTTTCGCGGCCGCCTTGCGGGCCTGCTGCTGGCGGGCCTTGAGGGCGGCGACGGTCTGCTGGCCGTACTTCTTCGTGAACCGCTCCACGCGCCCCTCGGTGTCGACCAGCTTCTGGCGGCCGGTGAAGAACGGATGGCAGTTGGAGCAGATCTCGAGGCGCACCTCCTTGCGGGTCGATCGGGTCTTCCAGGTCGCCCCGCAGGCGCAACGGACCTCGACTTCGTGGTATTGCGGATGAATCCCAGCCCTCACTGTCTGCTCCTCGTCAGGTGACCAAACGCGGCATTATACCATCGACGGCGCGAACGCCAGGCGGCGCCGCGGTCTTCGCTTTCGTGGCTTCCGGACGCCGCTGACCGCGAAATGCAGGCGGGCTGCGGGCGGCGGTCGATGCGGGCGTTGGTCGGGACGCGGCGGGCGACCTCTTCGACCGCTCCAGGGCCGCGAGAAACGGCGGTTCGTGTCGACGCTTGGCGGGTCGTCTGCGGCTGGGACGCAGACGACCCCCGCCCAGTCGGTCTCCTGTGTGTGTGCCCCAGGGTCATGACAGTCGTCACGTTCGATTCCTGACGAAGTGCACTGGCAGACAGGCGTCGCCTGCCCCACGATGGTCTCCATGGACAACGGGAGGTCATGATGCATCGAGGGTTTCGGATACGACGGCAGGCGGCGTCGGCGTTCGCGGCGGCGCTGATGCTCGCGTCGGTGCCGGGGTCGGCGTCGGCCCAGGAGGCGGCCACCGTCATTCGCGGCGCCGCCGTCTTCACCGGCGACGAGGTGATCGAGACGGCGACGGTGACGATCCGGGGGCGCACGATCGAGGCGGTCGCGGCGGGCGATGTGCTCCCGCCCGCGGCCGGGGACGACGCCACCGTGATCGACGGGCGGGGCATGACCCTGCTGCCGGGCCTCGTCGACGCCCACACGCACAGCTTCGGCCCCGCTCTCGAGGACGCGCTGAACTTCGGGGTGACGACCGTCCTCGACATGTTCACCGAGCCGAACCAGGCCGCGGCGTGGCGGCGGGAGCAGGCGGCGGGCCCCGTCACCAGCCGGGCCGACCTGTTCTCGGCCGGCGTCCTGGTCACTGTCGAGAACGGACACGGCACGCAGTTCGGGGTGCCCATCCCGACTCTCGACGACCCCGGGCAGACCGAGGCGTTCATCGCCGCCCGGGTTCGCGAGGGCTCGGACTGGATCAAGGTGGTCTACGAGCACGGCGAGACATCCGGCCGGCCCGTGCCGACCCTCGACGCGTCGACGCTGCCGCGCATCGTGACGGCGGCCCGCGCGCACGAGAAGCTGGCCGTCTTCCACGTCAGCACGGCCCGGGAAGCCGGGGAGGCAATCGCGGCGGGAGCGGACGGGCTCGTGCACGTTTGGCACGATCGCGCCGACGCGGGCGAGACGGTGGCGGACGCGGTGCGGGCCGGCATCTTCATCATCCCCACCCTCACCGTCACCGAGAGCATCCTGGACATGGGGGGCGGGGCCGAGCTGGCCGCCGACCCCCGCGTCACGCCGTTCCTGACGCCGGCGCAGGGGGGTGGACTGCGGAGCGGCTTCGGCGGGTCGCCCTCCCCGGACGCCATGCGCAGGGTGCTGGACAGGGTCGGCGCGCTGCACGCAGCCGGCGTGCCCCTGCTGGCCGGCTCGGACGCACCGAACCCGGGAACCGCCAACGGCGCGAGCGTCCACCGCGAGCTCGAGCTCCTGGTGCGGGCCGGCCTCTCCCCGGTCGAGGCGCTGCACGCCGCCACCGCCGCTCCCGCCGACGCCTTCGGCCTCGACGACCGGGGCCGCATCGCCCCCGGCAGGAAGGCCGACCTCGTCCTGGTGCGCGGCGATGCGACGCGGGACGTGCTGGCGACGCGCGACCTCGCGGGCATCTGGAAGGACGGCGTGCGCTTCGAGCGCGTCCGCCCCGAGGCGGTGCCGGCCGGCCGCCCCCGGATCGTCCCCCGCGTGCTGACCGACTTCGAGGATCTGACCAGCGAGGGCCTCGCCGCGTCGGGGTGGATCCCGTCGACCGATACGATGTTCGGCGGCGGCTCGACCGTCGACCTGCGCGTCACGGCGGACGACGCGGCCGGGAATCGCGGAGCGCTCGTCATCAGCGGTGAGATCGCGGTCGGGTTCCCCGCGCCGTGGGCCGGTGTCATGATCGGTCTCGCGCCGGGCATGATGCAGCCGGTGGACGCCAGCGACATCACCGCGCTCGTCTTCGATGCCCGCGGCGAGGGCGCGGCCTACCGGGTCCTCGCTTTCGCCGAGAGCCTCGGCCCCGCGCCGGCCACCATCGAGTTCTCAGCCGGGGCCGGTTGGAGACGGGTCGTCGTCCCCCTCGGCGGCATCGACGGGCTCGACCCGACCGGGGCCATGGGCTTCCTCATCGGGGGCCCGGGGGATCTCGGTCCGTTCCGGCTCGAGATCGACAACGTCGAGCTGCGGTAGGCGCGGCCCACCGGGGTGAGAGCCCGGCGCGAATCCCGGGTTGCTCCGGCCAGGCTGTTTCCTTTCCGCGGACCTGGATCGCCGGCCGGCCGAGTGGGCGCCGTCGGGTGGGTGCCCCGGTGGGAGTCGAGCAATGGCGCAACACGAATCGAAGCTGAGCCGCTGGATGGGCCGCCACCTGCGGCTCGTCTACCTGGTGTTCTTCGTTGTTCCGCTGTTCGTCCAGCCGCCGGGGTCGTTGTGGCTCTGGTCCGTCAACGGGGTCGCCCTGCTCGTCTTTCTCTGGCTGTACGCGAGGGTTCAGCGCGCGACCGGGCTTGCACTGGCGTCCTGCATCGGCGGGATCTTCGTGCTCGGCGCCGCGCTGCTGTCGAGCAATCCCCCCGGGGGCGTGACGTTCTTCATCTACGCCGCGAGCTTTCTCGACCGTGTGGAGCGTCCACGGGTAGCCGGCGTCTGGCTCCTGGTCCTTACCGCGGCGGCGGGAGCGGCTCTATGGTGGTACGAGCTCGTTTCCATGCTTGGCATGCCCGTCATCATGCTGATCGTGGGGGGGCACCGTATCCACGCTGGCGAGCTGCAGCGCAAGAAGGGGGAGCTGAGTCGGTCGCGCGACGAGATCGGGCAACTCGCGGCCCTCGCCGAACGCGAGCGGATCGGGCGCGACCTGCACGATCTGCTCGGGCATACCCTCTCGGTCATCGTGCTGAAATCGGAGCTTGCGGCCAAGATTGCCGAAGCCGATCCGGAACGGTCCGTCGCCGAGATCCGGGACGTCGAGCGCATCTCCCGCGAAACCCTGGCGGACGTGCGCGCCGCCATCGGCGGCTACCGCGCGCGGGGCCTGACCGGCGAGCTCGACAACGCGCGCCGGGTTCTCGCCGGGGTCGGGGTCGCGGTGTCGTCGGCCGTGGACCGGGTGGAGCTGAGCGCCGTCCAGGAAGCCGCCCTGGCGCTGGCGTTGCGGGAGGGAGTCACCAACGTCGTGCGCCACGCCCGCGCCAGCCGGTGCGCGATCCGGTTGCGGCGAGACGGTGACCGCATCCGGCTCGAGATCGAGGACGACGGCGTCGGCGGGGCGCCGAGTGGCGGGAACGGCCTCGTGGGGATGCGGGCGCGCATCTCCGCGCTCGGCGGCGGCGTCGAGCACGACGGCCGCGACGGCTGGCGTCTCGCCGTCTCCATCCCGGCCGGCGGCGTGGGCTCGGCGGTCCCCCCGGCGGACGCGCTCACCGCTCCCGAAGCGTCATGGTCCGCGTGCTGATCGCCGAGGACCAGGCGATGGTCCTCGGCGCCCTCGCCGCCCTGCTCGGGACCGAGCCCGACATCGAGGTCGTGGCCCAGGCGGGCGACGGGCGCGACGCGCTGTCGCAGGCCCTCGCCCTGCGGCCGGACGTGGTGCTGACCGACATCGAGATGCCGCGGATGAGCGGCCTCGAGCTCGCGGCCGAGCTGGCGCGTCAGGAGCCCTCGATGCGCGTCATCGTGCTGACGACCTTCGGGCGCCCTGGGTACCTGCGCCGCGCGCTGGATGCCGGGGCGGCGGGGTACCTGCTCAAGGACGCCCCGTCGGCGGCGCTGGCGAACGCGATCCGGACCGTGCATACTGGCGGGCGCGCTGTCGACCCGGACCTCGCGGCGCAGGCGTGGACCGGGCCCGACCCCCTCACGGACCGCCAGCGCCAAGTGCTGCGGATGGCCGGGGAGGGCCGGTCCGGACCGGAGATCGCGGCGGCCCTGCGGCTCTCGGAGGGGACGGTGCGCAACTACCTCTCCGAGGCGATCTCCCGGCTGGGGGCGCGGAACCGGGTCGAGGCGGCCCGCCTCGCCCGCACGAAGGGATGGCTCTGATGCGTTCTCTCTACGCCCGAACGAGAAGGGGTCGCGGTTCGGTCACGGCGCCGGCCCTCGCAGCCTTTGCGCTCGCGGCGTGCGCGCTGGCGGCCGTCGGCGTCCGCGCGCAGGGCGACCAGCGCATGAACGTCGTCCTCTTCCTGATCGACGATCTCGGCTACCGGGACGTCGGCGCCTATAACCGGGACACGTTCTACGAGACGCCCGCCATCGACGCCCTCGCCCGCGGCGGCATGCGCTTCACCGACGGCTACGCGGCGAGCCCGGTCTGCTCGCCGACGCGCTACAGCATCATGACCGGGCGCTATCCGTCGCGGGTCGACGCCACCGACTGGTTCACGGGCCGGCGGGTGGAGCGGTTCGCGCCGGCGCCGCTGCGCGACCGCATGCCGCTCGAGGAGGTGACCATCGCCGAGGCCCTCCGGTCGGCCGGCTACGCGACGTTCTTCGCTGGCAAGTGGCACCTCGGCCCCGACGAAGGCTGGTGGCCCGAGGCGCAGGGCTTCGACGTGAACCTCGGCGGTCACCACCGCGGAAGCCCGCCGGGGCCCGGCCGGTACTTCGCCCCCTGGGACAACCCCCGCCTCGACGCCGACGCCCCCGGCGAGTTCCTCACCGACCGCCTCGCGGCAGAGACCGCCGACTTCGTGCGGAGCCAGGCCGGCGAGCCCTTCTTCGCGGTGATGTCGCTCTACTCGGTGCACATTCCGCTGATGGCGCCCGCCGATCTCGTCGCCAAGTACGAGGCGAAGGCGCGCGCGGCGGACGCGTCCGGGGCGGCCGGGCCGGAGTTCCTGGAAGAGGAGCAGGTCTGGCCCGCCGACACGCCGAGACGGGTGCGGGTGGTGCAGTCGCACCCCGTCTACGCCGCCATGGTCGAGGCGATGGACCGCGCCGTCGGCCGCGTGCTCAATGCGCTCGACGAGACGGGCCTGGCGGAGCGGACGGCGGTCTTCTTCGTCTCCGACAACGGCGGGCTGTCGACGGCGGAGGGCCTGCCGACCAGCAACCTGCCGCTGCGGGGCGGGAAGGGCTGGCTCTACGAAGGGGGCATCCGGGTGCCGTTCCTGGCGCGCGTGCCCGGGGTCACCGTGCCCGGCAGCGTCTCGTCGGCCCCGGCCCTGACCACCGACTTCTACCCGACGATCCTGGAGCTGGCGGGCCTGCCGGCGCGGCCCGCGCAGCATCTCGACGGCGTCAGCCTGGTGACGGCGCTCCGGGGCGGGCCCCTCCCCGAGCGCGCCCTCTTCTGGCACTATCCTCACTACTCCAATCAGGGCGGGTTTCCCGGCGGCGCCATCCGGCTCGGCCGGTGGAAGCTGCTGGAGCGCTACGAGGACGGACGCGTGCAGCTCCACGACCTCTCCGAGGACCTCGGGGAGCGCGCCGACCTCGCGGAACGCGAGCCGGCGCGCGTGGCGGACCTGCGAGCCCGGCTGCACGCCTGGTACCGGGAGGTCGACGCCAGGTTCCTCACCGCACGGGACGGCGGGCCGGCTCCCTGGAGGCCGTGATTCCCGACAAGGGACGCTCGCGCTCCACCCCTCCTCGGAATCGCACCGCCTCGCGGCGCGGACCCTGGGATCGAGGCGGCCACCCGGCCGCTGCCGATTCACCCCGCCGACGACGGCCCGGCCTCTGTCGGTTATGCTGATCGGCCAAGGAGGAAGCACATGTCGCTGAGCACGTATCTGACCTTCGACGGCAACTGCCGCGAGGCCTTCGAGTTCTACCGCTCCGTCTTCGGCGGGGAGTTCCAGACGCTCCAGACCTTCGGGGACGGGCCGCCGGACATGCCCGTGGCCGAGGGCGAGAAGGACCGTGTGATGCACGTGTCCCTGCCCGTCGGGTCGAGCGTCCTGATGGGCAGCGACAGCGCCAAGGGGTTCGGGCCGCCGGTCGTCGTCGGCAACAACTTCTCCGTCTCCATCGACGTCGAGAGCCGGGAGCGTTGCGACGAGGTGTTCGCGGCGCTGTCGGCCGGCGGCAACGTCCTGATGCCGCTGCAGGAGACGTTCTGGGGCTCGTACTTCGGGCACGGGACCGACAAGTTCGGCATCAACTGGATGGTGAGCTACACCCTCCCGACCGAATGAGCTCGGGCCACCCGGACGAACCGGCGCTGATGACGAGCTTCATCCTCTCGACCGAATGAACTGCGGAATCACCCGGGAAGGGAATCGATCATGACCGCAACGCCAACCGCCCGCGGCACCGCCTGTCTCGCCGCCGCCCTCGTCGCCGTCGCCGCCCTCGCCAGCGCTCCCGCCCGGCCCGCCGCGCAGGGGCCCGACCACCTGCTCGACGTGGTCCAGCTCCTCGCCGACGGCGAGGTCGTCTTCGGCTCGTTCGCCAACGTCGAGTCGGGGGCGTCCGGGGCCGTCGACATGTCCCGCTCCGACGCCGACTACATCTTCTTCGACATGGAGCACGGGCCGCTCGACATGGTCGAGCTGCGCGACTACATGCAGTACCTGCTCGACCCCGCGCAGATCCTGCGCCGCGGCCGGCCCGGCACCGACAAGGCGGTGTGGGTCCGCATTCCCGCCAACGGCCGCGAGATGAACGAGTGGATGATCAAGAACGCCCTCGACCAGGGCGCGCACGGCATCATCGCGCCGCACATCGAGACGGCCGAGCAGGCGCTGCACGTGGTCCAGTCGATGCGTTATCCCCAGCGGGTCGGCGCCCCCGACACCGAGCCGGTGGGCCTGCGCGGCTCCGGCCCCGGCAACGCCGTCCGCTACTGGGGCGTCCCGGGCGCGGAGTACATCGCCAAGGCCGACGTGTGGCCCCTCGACCCGCAGGGCGAGCTGCTCAACATGATCCAGATCGAGAACAAGATCGGCATCGCCAACGTGGACGAGATCGCGGCGGTGCCCGGGGTCAGCATGCTGATGGCGGCGCCCGGCGACCTCGGGATGGCCTACGGCGGCGATGCCGAGGCGACGGAGGAGGCGCTGCAGACGGTGCTGCGCGCGGCCACCGCGGCGGGGCTGCCGTGCGCGATCACGGCGGGGCCGGGCGACGTCGAGCGGCGCATCCGCGAGGGGTTCCGGGTGCTGATCGGCGGGCCGGAGATGATCGAGGTCGGCCGCCGGGCGGCGGGGCGGGACTGAGGCGCGATTCGTTGTCACCTGTCGCCGCAGGACTGCGACCGTCTCGGCGGTACAGTCCTGCGGCTATCGGCCGCTACAGATCGAGGAGCTCCGGCCTGGTCTCGCCGTGCTCCAACCTGTCTGCAATGACCCGGAGCGCCAGCGCCTGAACGCGGGCGATGACGTCATCCCGGGTCCCGCCGTAGCACATCACCCCGGCGATGGCCGGCACCTCCGCGAGCCACCGGCCATCGTCCTCGCGATCCAGCTCGATTCCCAGGGTCATGGCGCAAGAGCCGCGTGGGTAATGTCACCCGCGCCGAATCAGAACACGGCGAGCGGGTTCAGCGGCGATCCGGTGCCGCCCACGACCCGCAGGCTCACCGCCTCGGCCCCCTGGCCGGCCGCGGTTCCGGGCGGCGCGGCCAGGGAGACGAGGAGCAACGGGGCGACGAGGGCGGCGGCCCGTCGCGCCGACGTGCATTCGGCTCGCATCCTGCCGCGCTCCGCCGTCACTGCTGGCCGCCCTCTTCCGCCCGCTCGCGTGCCCGGGCGCCGCTGAGGATGTTGGTCATCCCGTAGTTGCCCTCGTGGCACGCGTACTCGACCAGCTCGTACTGCTCGTCGTCCCTGTCGTACCGGAACATGGCGGTCCACGGTCGGGTCCAGGTCGCGGGGTCGTCGACCGTGAACTGGTACTCGAGCACGGTGGGGCCGAGCCGGGTGAAGCGCTCGGTCAGCCGCAGGTTCTCGGTGGAGCCGCGGTACGGCGCCCGCCCGTTGAAGTTCGTGGTCTCGACGACCAGGGTGTCGCCCTCCCAGCGGCCCTGGGGGATGCCCAGCCAGGAGCTCAGGCCGGGGCCGGGGGCGGGGCGCGGCTCGGTCGGGATCATCCGCGTCTCGTGGATCATCTCCTTCTGGATGGCGACGAACCCCGGCCCCTGCGCGATCTGCAGGCCGTTGTTGTAGATGGACGGCATCATCAGGCCGGGGAGGCCGCGGGTGATGCAGCGCACAAACAGGCTGAGGTCCTCGGGGCCGTCGGCGATGCGGCCCACGCCCGACGTGTCCACCCGGTTGGCGAGGCGCGCCTCGGCTTCCGGGGTCAGGGGCGGGATGCGCCCGTCGGGCGGGTCGACGACCATCGCCACCTGCCGCGACGGGGCGGTCTTGACGTAGCCCAGGGTGGTGTCGCGCCACTCGCGCTCGTAGCCCCAGATGCTGCCCAGGGTGCCGCGCTCGCGCCGCGCCTCGGCCTCTTCCGGGGTCAGCGACTCGATGTCCTCCAGCTCCTCGGGGCGCTCGAGGGGGATGCCGTGGGCGGAGTTGCCGGTCCACACGCCCTGGAAGTCGGGCTCGCCCCACGGGGTGCGGGGGACGTCGTAGGGCTCGAGGTCGGCGGTGGCGACCTCCACCGGGCGGTCCATCTCCAGGCCGGCCCAGCCCGTCTCGACCACCTCCAGGCGCACGCCGTCGGGGGCGACGAGCAACGCCCGCTGGACCTGGGCGCGGGCGTTTGCGGGCACCGACGGCTCCTGCTCGAAGACGACGTCGAGCTCGGCCATCGCGGCCGCGGCGGCGTCGAGGTCGTCGACGACGAACGCGATGTGATCGATGGCGCGGCCCACCGTCGACGCCGGCACCCCCAGCTCGTGCTCGGACGCGAGCACCCAGACGTCGCCGAACCGCAGGGCGTCGATCTGTCCCCGCAGGGTCGCCGGCTCGCCCCCGAGCACGTCGCGGTACCACGCGAGGGTCGCGTCCGGGTCCTCGGCGCTCAACTGCACGTGGTGGAAGCCCAGGGTGTCGGGGTCCTCGACCATCTGGATGCGGGTGCCCCAGGGGTCGAAGATGTAGCCGAGCTTGTACAGGCCGGGCACCTCGCGCCAGGTCGAGCCGTCGGGGAAGCGCTGCAGCCGCACCCCCGAGCCCCGCACCCCGACCGCCTCGAGCTCGGCCATCTTGGCCGGCAGGTCCGGATACGAGAAGCTGATGTGGTTGACCCCGGTGCCCTGGGTGCTGCCCAGGGTCGGCTGCACCATGAAGGTCAGCTCAGCGCTGCCGCAGTCGGCGGTGTCGGGCCGGTCGGCCACGGGCTGGCAGTCGAGATGCCGGACGTACCAGCGCACGCCCTCGGTCGGGCTCGAGGCGGTGATGTGGATGTGGTGGAAGCCGGCCTCCTGGGCCGTCGCGGGCATCGCGACGAGCGCGGCCAGCACCCCGGCGAGGGCAACGACGTGTCGGGTGGGTTTCATCACAAGCTCCCTCCGCATGCGGGACGGTTCATCGACGGGCAGATCTGTTCCCCAGTACATTAGATCCATCCGCGGTCCGACTTCCACGGTATTCTTCGGGATGGCCGTTCCGTCTCCTTCCACGTTAGCGGCTATCGACAGGACCCCGTGTTTGTGGTACCTCTGGACGGGCCTGCAGGGGCTCGGATGTCCGGGTCCAGGTCCGCGAGACGCGTCCCGCCGCCGATCCGCGGGGCGCTTCCGCTGGCGTGGCGACCCCGCCTCCCGGCGGGGCGCCTCGCGGTGGACGTCCCGAATCGCGGGCATCGCGGGGGAGGTGCGGTCATGCCCATCACGAGCGAGTCCGAGTTGCGCACGGTCTACGGCGATCCGAGCGAGCGGTCGAAGCAGAAGGTCCTCGACCATCTCGACCGTCACTGCCGGCGCTTCGTCGCGCTCTCGCCGTTCTGCGTGCTCAGCACCGCCGGCGCCGACGGGCGGGCCGAGGTCTCCCCCCGCGGCGACGTCCCCGGGTTCGTCGCGGTGGCGGACGAGCGGACCCTGCTGATTCCCGATCGCCCCGGGAACAACCGCACCGACTCGCTGAAGAACGTCGTCGCCCAGCCGCACGTCGGCCTCCTGTTCCTCGTGCCGGGCATGAACGAGACGCTTCGGGTGAGCGGCACGGCGGAGATCGTCGCCGACGCCGACGTGCTGGAGCCCCTGTCGATGAAGGGCCGGCCCCCCGTCTCGGTGCTGCGCGTCACCGTCGAGCGCGCGTTCCTGCATTGCGCCAAGGCCCTCATCCGGGCGCGGCTGTGGGACCCCGCGGCACAGGTCGAGCGCTCGAGCCTTCCGACCTACGGGCAGATGCTGGCCGACCAGATCCGGGGCGCCGACTCCGCCGCCATCGACGCCGCCCTGGGCGAGGCTGCCCGCGACCGGCTCTACTGAGCGCCGGGTCCCGAACCCGGAGTCCCTCGCCTCATGGACCAGACGAGAACCGTTCGGCTGACGCTGGACCGGGCTCTCGTGGAAGCTGTGGACCGCGCCGCACGACGCCTCGGAACCACGAGGTCCGCGTTCATTTGCAAGGCGCTGACCGACGCGCTGGAGCGACTGCGGGTCGAGGCGTTGGAGGAGCGCCATCGCCGAGGCTACGAGCGCCATCCGGTACCGGGCGACGAGTTCGGCGGCTGGGAACTCGAGCAGGTGTGGCCCGATTGATCTGGCGAGGGAAGCCGGTCAGAACCGGTGCCGGCCGTTCGGACGTGTCAGTGCTCCCGTCTCAGCGATCTCAAGGTGCGGTCGACGGGTCCGGGCATCTCGCGCGGCGACCGCGCCGATCAGTGTCTCGGCTCTTCGTCGGTGGTTGACGGACACGGCCCGCTCGAAGCGGCGCTATTTCCTGTCGTTGAGCAGCATCCGCCGCTCCCGCTCGATGCGCTGGCGGAGCATCTCCTGAAACGCGGCGTCACGCTTGCGTTCCGCGATGTGCCCCGCGATCGCGGAGCGGATCACGTGGGAGACCGGCTGACCGTCGACCGCCGCGATCGTGTCCAACTCCTCTGACTGGTCGGCGGACAGGCGAATCGTCATGGCCTTGATTGGTCTCATGCGGCCGATTGTGCAGTGACGGAGGGGGGTTGTCAACTACCTAGCCACCGTGGTATCGTGGTGTCACCACGACGGAGGGATCACGATGGCAACAGAGAATCCAGCAGTCGACAAGCACGATCCGGGGCAAAAGATGTCCATCATCCGAATCGACGAGTCAGAGTACGAGTGGTCAGAGGAGAAGATCACCGGAGCCCAGCTCCGCCGGCTCCCGCCGACGCCGATTCCGGCAGATCGCGATCTCTTCCAGATCGTTCCCGGTCGCCCTGACCGCAGGATCAAGGACGATGACACGGTCGAGGTCCACGACGGCCTGAGCCTCTTCACGACCCGCAAGGGCGACCCTGAGCACAAGGTGTTCACCCTCCGAATCGATCGCACGGAGTACGAGTGGCCGGGGGAGAAGATCACCGGAGCTCAGCTCCGTCGGCTCCCGCCGATGCCGATTCCGGCAGATCGCGATCTCTTCCAGGTCGTTCCCGGTCACCCTGACCGCAAGATCAAGGACGACGACACGGTCGAGGTCCACGACGGGTTGCGTTTCTTCACGGCACCGAACACGATCAACCCCGGTACCGACCGTGTGGAGCACCGTCACGGTATGGCGTGCACATGACTCTCCCTCAATCCGACATCGCGTATCTGACCGAACGAGGTTTCGCCCACGAGGCCACGATCGAGTCTGGCATGCTCTGCGTCGTGATGCCAGGGTGGCCCCTCCCGGAAGGGCTCGATCGCGACGCGGCTGATCTCTTGGTTCGACTCAGCCCCGGCTATCCGGATGTTCCTCCCGACATGTGGTGGTTCTCTCCGGCAGTGCATCTGGCGAACGGATCAGCTCTGCCCGCCACGAGCGTTGTCGAAAGATATCTCGGTCGTCAATGGCAACGCTGGTCAAGACACTTCACGAACGGACAGTGGCAGTCTGGAGTAGACGGTCTTGCGAGTTTTCTCGCTCTGATTCGGCAGGACCTGCAGCATAGTGCAGCGGAGACGGCGGGATGACCGTTACGCTGGTACTTCCGGACCAGATCGCAGGCGATCTGTTCGACACGACAGCGGCCGACGTCGAGACCGCCTGTGTTTTGCTGGCACGCAAAGTTGATACGCCCGCCGGCAATCTTCGCTTGCTCGCCCGTGCGGTGCATTGGGTACCGGACAACGCCTACCGCCGGCGAGATGCGACGAGACTCAGCATTGCCTCCGACGGTTACGTCCCCGCGCTAGCCGCTGCTGAGGCCGACGGGGCGGTCCCAATCTGGCTACACACGCATCCCGGCAACGACTCATCGCCCCGGCCCAGCAAGTATGACGAACTCGTCGACAAACAGCTCGCCGATCTCTTCCGCCTCCGCGCCGGAAGTTCCCTTTACGGAGCAATCGTCCTTGCTCGGCCGGAGGGCCGGCACAGCTTTGCCGGCCACATCGAATCCGACGAGAGGCGAACCGAGATCGATCGCCTGTGGGTAACGGGCCGACGATTCGCGTTCATTTCGAATTGGGGCCACCATGCAGCGCCGGCTTCCGAGCGATTCGACCGGAACATCCGGGCCTTCGGCGGCGACATTCAGCGCGTCCTCGGCGATCTGCGTGTCGCCGTGGTAGGCTGCGGTGGTACAGGGTCCGCAGTCATCGAGCAACTCGTGCGTCTCGGAGTGCGCCATCTCCAGCTGTTCGATCCGAAAACGCTGACCGCAGGCAACGTCACGCGTGTATACGGCTCCTACATCGAAGATGTCGGCGAACCGAAGGTAAGCGTGAGTGCTGCCCACGTGGTACGGATCGCGCCTGACGCTGAAGTAACGACCACGCGAGCGAGAATCACGCTGGAGTCAACCGCCAGGCTGCTCCTTGACGCGGACGTTATCTTCGGCTGCACCGACGATAACGCTGGTCGGCTTGTATTGTCCCGCATCGCGTCGTACCTGTTGACCCCCGTCATCGACTGCGGCGTGCTGCTAAGCAGCGGCCCAGGGGGCCGGCTCACTGGGATCGACGGACGGGTGACGGTGCTCGCCCCGGGTGCCGCATGTCTTGTCTGTCGCAACCGCATTGATCTGCGTCGGGCTGCCGCGGAAACGCTCGCTCCAGATGAACACCGACGACTCGCCGACGAGGGTTACGCACCCGGACTGCTGGACCCCGAACCGGCGGTCGTGGCGTACACCACGCAGGTGGCGTCGGCGGCGGTAGGCGAACTGCTCGAGCGCCTCATTCACTTCGGCCCCGAGCCTGTGCCCACGGAAGTACTCCTCCGGACCCACGACCGTGAAGTGTCCACCAACGTCCAGGAGCCTCGTGAGGGTCACTATTGCCATCCAGGCGCGGGCAAACTGGGGCTCGGCGTCACTGAGCCCTTCCTCGAGCAGACGTGGCAAGGATGAAGCGGCTGTTCACGTGGTGGCGCTCGCTACCATTCCCTTGGCGCCGTTGGCGGATTGTAGAGTGGGTCAGTGCAGCCGACGAGGTGCCGGAGCGGCTGCCGCAACGGGGCGTAGTTCTCGTTGGTGAGGCGAAGCGTCCGGCGTGGGCGGTGTTCGACTGCCCTTGCGGCACGGGGCATCGACTCATGGTGAATCTGGACCGAGCCAGACGCCCGTTCTGGACGATCGACTTGCAAAGATCGCTGTCGATCTACCCGAGCATCGACAACATCACATCGGAGCGACGTTGCCATTTCATCATCCGTGACGGCGAGGTTCGCTGGGCGACCTCGGCGTACGAGGAGGGACCATATGACGGAACAGTCGGCGGCAGCCATCGGTGGTGATTGTCCGCGGGGCGATCCGGAGGTCGAGAACGGCTCATCGCGGGTCAGCAAGACGCCGCTGTACCAGGCGAATCACTCCGATCGCTACCAGCGGCAGACCATCATCCGGGAGATCCAGCAGCGCACCAAACGGAGGCTGATCTGCTATGTTTCCGGCGGCGAGTGCGCGATTGACTGGGACGACACTATGCCGTTCGTTGATCTCCTTCACAACGTACCACAGGACCGAGCAGTGGATCTGCTGCTCCACACCTTCGGCGGCAACACCGACGTCGCGGAGAAACTGATGGGAATGCTGCGGGGTCATGTCGGCGGGGCCGAGCTGCGCGTCATCGTTCCCGACTTTGCGAAGAGTGCCGGCACGCTCATGGCGCTTGGTGCGGACAAGGTTGTCATGAGCGACATGTCGGAGCTCGGACCCATAGATCCGCAGATACTCCTCGGTGACAAGCTCCAACCTGTGCAGAATCTCCTTGATGCCTACCGTGAACACGCCGATGCGCTCAAGCGTGATCCTGAGAACATTGCGGCTCAGATCATGTTGGGGAAACTCGACCCTGCCATACTGAAGTTGTGCGAGGCAGCTGTCGACCGAGCGCGGCAAGCCGCGGAGAAGCTGCTGAGGCACGGAATGTTCCGCAACGGAGGGAACTACACCAGGACGGCGGAGGAGCTTCTGGATACTGGGCGGTGGCTGTCACACAGCCAGATGATCTCCTGGGAGGACGCTCGGGATCCTCAAATCGGATTGATGGTGGAGCATCTCGCGTACCACTCCGAGGAGTGGCAAGATTATTGGCGGCTGTATTGTCTTCAGAGGCTGGCTGTCGGCAGTCGGCAGAAGCTCTACGAGTCGGACTACGCCTCCCTGGTTATCGGCCCGGGTGGGGCGAAGTGAGGCAAGGAGCTGGCGGGTGCGCACTGTGACAGCCGGGCTTCGAGTAGAGCCGACTGGTGAGCGGTCGACGGGGTGCTAGGAAAAGCGCCAGCGCAGCAGGCGGCGCTCGAGGCGGGCGGCTAGGGCGAACAGCAGCAGCACGAACGTCATGATGATGACGATGAGGGCGATGGTCAGTGCCGCGTTGTAGGTGCTCTGTGCGAACTGGAGCAGGTAGCCGAGGCCGCGGCTCGACGCGACGAACTCGCCGACCACGGCGCCGGTGAAGGCGAAGCCCACCGCGACCTTGAAGTTCCCCAGCACCCAGGCGGTGACCGACGGGACGTAGACCTCGCGGACGAGGACGCGGCGCCCGCCGCCGAGGGTGCGGACCCGCTCGACGAGGCGGCGGTCGACCTCCTTGATGCCGTTGAAGACGGCGAAGAAGATGAGCACCGCGACGAGGATGGTGGCGAGGGCGAGCTTCGACGCGAGCCCGATGCCGAGCCAGATGACGAAGAGCGGGGCGAGGATGACCCGGGGGATGGCGTTGAGCAGGATCATGACCGGCTCGAGCAGCTCGGCCAGTCGAGGGAGCAGGGCCGCCGCGAAACCGAGCACGATGCCGATGGCGAGGCCGGCGGCGAGGCCGGCGAGGGCCGCCGTGGTGGTGGCGCCGAGATGCGGCCAGAGCTCGCCGCCCGCGAGGTCGAGCATGACTCGGCCGACCGCCGACGGGGGCGGCGCGTAGAACGGGTCGAGCCAGCCGACCCGGGACAGCGACTCCCACACCGCGAGCAGCACGCTCAGCGCGGCGGTGCGCCGGAAGGCGGGGCCGGCGGAGATGCCCGTCATCGACCTGCCTCATCGGTAGCGGTGGACGAAGACGAGCCCTTCACTCCCTGCGCGCCCGACCGGCCGCCCGGAGGCTCCCCGGTCGCTGGGGGTGGGGGTGGGCCCGCCACCGAGTCTCCCGCCGAGCTCGACTCGCCGCCCGACGCTTCGCCGGCGGCCGCGCGGGCTGTGGGGTCCCCCGTCGTCAGGTCGTTCCACAGCGTCCGCAGCAACGGCCCGAAGGCGGGATGCCGCTTCGCGTCGAGGACGTCGCGCGGCCTCGGGATGTCGACGGCATGCCGTGCGCGCATCGCGGCGCGTGGCCCGTGGCCGAGCACGGCGACGGCGTCCGAGGCGCAGATCGCCTCTTCGAGATCGTGGGTGACGAGCAGCACCGTGAGGCGGTCGCGCTCCACCCAGTCCAGCAGCTCCTGGGTGATGCGGGTGCGGACGATGGCGTCGAGGGCGGCGAACGGCTCGTCCATGAGGAGCAGCCGCGGGCGCAGGGCCAGCACCTGGGCGATGGCCACGCGCTTGCGCTGGCCGCCGGAGAGCTGGGCGGGGAAGCGGTCGCCGTAGCCGTCGAGGCCCAGCGTCGCCAGCCATTGGTCGGCCCGGGCGTCGGCGTCGGCCGCGGGGACGTCGCGGATGCGCAGCCCGAGGGCCACGTTCTGCCGCGCCGTGCGCCACGGCAGGAGCGCGTCGTCCTGGAACAGGAAGCCGACGTCGCCGAGGGCCACGCCGAGGTCGACGGTGCCCTGCAGTGGCCCGAGGAGGCCGGTCACCACCCGCAGGATGCTGGTCTTGCCCGAGCCGGACGGGCCGATGAGACTGACGAACTGGCCGGCCTCCACGTCGAGGTCGATGCCCTCGATGATCGGCGGTCCGCCGAAGCCGACCGACAGGCCGCGGATGCGCAGCAGGGTCTCGGGGCCGGCCGGCCGCGCCGGGGGGTCAGCCGGCGAGGGCATCCGCGTCGACCAAGGTGTCGAGATCGACCTGTCCCGGCTCGAGGAGCCCGGCGATCTCCTGAGCCCTGGCCACTCGTTCCGCGGCGTCGAGATCGACGGTGACCCGCTCGGGATACAGCGACAGCCGGTAGCGCTCGACGATCGCCTCGAGCTGGCCGAGGTCGCCGCCGGCGACGAGGGCGGCGGGCAGGGCGGCCACGACGTCGGCCGGGGGGAGGGTCCGGGTGTCGGCGAGGCCGCGCTCGAGGGCCGTCGCGAGGCGGCGTATCTCGTCGAGGCGCTCGTCGCGCTCGGCCGCGCGCACCGCGACCCCCATGAACTCGTAGGCGCCGCCGACGTGCTGTCGGGCCTCGTCGATCTCCATGAAGTTCACGAGCTCGCGGCCTCCCGCCTCGGTGATCAGCGACAGGGCCGGCTCCTGCACCATGGCCGCGTCGACCTGCCCGATGCGCAGGGCGTCGAAGAGGTTGGTGCCGACGGTGGCGAACTGCACGCTCGCGGCGTCGGCGCCGGCCTGGTCGAGGAGGAACAGCAGCAGGGCGTGGTCGGCGTTGCCGAGGGCGGAGACGCCGACGGTGCGGCCCTCGAGGTCGGCGACGGCGTCGATCTCGGCGCTGCGGTCGGGGGCGACGGCGAGCGCGAACAGCGGCAGCCGGCCCGTCGACGCCACCCGGCGGATTGCCGCGCCGTTGGCCGCCGCCTGCAGCGCGACGTCGAACGAGCTGCCCGCGTAGTCGACGGCCCCGCCGACCAGCGCCTGGACCGCCGCGTTGCCCCCGCGCGTGTAGATGAGCTCGACGTCGAACCCCTGGTCGGCGAAGTGTCCCCGGACGCGGGTCACCTCGTAGGGCACGACGCACAGGAGCTGCCCGCAGAACGCGAGGCTGAGCGGCGTCAGCCCGTCCTGCGGTCGCGGGCCGCACCCGCTGCTGACGGCGATCACGACGCCCGCCCCGAGCAGCGTTTTCAGCGCGGTGCGCCGGTCCCAGTCCGCCCCCGGATCGGGCCGCTCGCCGCCGGCCCGCTCCGAGTTGGCGGTGGGACCCGACACGACCCCGAGCAGGTTGGGGTTGGTCGCCTCGCAGCAGCCCATGAGCAGCCTCCGGCCGGTTCAGGGCAGTGGACGAGATGGGCCTGCCAAGCGCATCCTGACGCAGCCCGCCTTCCGCGGTTTCCTGCGCTCGGCCCGTGACAGGCCGATTCCCGTCACCGTCCTCACCGGTTGGCCACGTACTCGGTCGCGAACGCCTTCAGGGCCTCGCTGCGCAGGCCGATCGTCTCCGCCTCGGCCATGGCGCGGTCGGTGTCCCAGCCGTCGCCCACCACGCGCTTGATGAACCACATCGCGCCCACGCGGTTGGCCGACCCGCAGTGGATGTAGGCGGGCTGGTTGGCCTCGTCGGCGATGGCGGCCAGGAACGTCTCGGTATGCTCGTCGGTGGGGGTCCGGAACGGGATGTGGATGTAGTTCAGTCCGGCTTCCTCGGCCGCGGCCCGGCTGCCCTCGATGTTCGCGCCGTTCTCCCCGGCGGTGCGGAAGTTGATGACCGACGCGAAGCCGAGGTCCGCCAACGCGGGCATCGCCGAGGCCGGGGTCGCCCCGGCGCAGGCGACGGTGGCGTCCACGCGCGTGTAGTTGACGACGCCCTCGGGCGCCTCGTCCTGGGCGTGGGCGGCGGGGGCGAGCCCGAGGGTCAGGCCGGCGGCGACCAGGGCCGCCGGAAGGATCCGCGAAAGCTGCTGTAGACGTGCCATGGAATTCACTCCTTGCTGTTCTCAGATGGTTGAGTGATCAGTTCGCCAACGGGTGGGGCCGAATCTGGAACTTCACCAGGTTGCCCGGCTCCACCGGCCCTCCCTCGACGTGCCACGCCGCGTCGGCGCCGTAGGTGGCGTAGACCCCGCGTCCCTTCCAGCCGCCGTCGGGGTCGTCGATGCGGCCGTCGAGGCCGCGGCTGTGGAAGCCCATGGGGTAGGGCACCCGCAGGGTCACCCACTCCCCGGTGTCGGGCATCAGGGCGAGGAGCGAGTCCGAGCTCGAGCCGTTGGCGATGGGGACGTTTTCGCCCAGCCCCAGCGTGTCGAACTGGTCGACCCAGTTGTAGTAGTGGAAGTCGGTGCCGATGTCGGTGCCCGCGAAGTCGGGGCCGGGCACCTTGTAGAAGCTCCACCCCTCGTCGCACTGGCGGCCGTCGCGCACCTCGGGGCCGCCGAAGACGGTGCACTTCGAGCGGTCGAAGCTCGCGAAGTGGCTGCTGCCGGCCAGCGCCGCCCAGAGCACCCCGTTGCGGTCGACGTCGAGGCCGCGGGTGCGGTAGCCGTGCTCGGCCGGCACCACGTAGAGCTCGGCGACGCACGTCTCGGGCGGGTTGTCGCCGCGGTCGAGCCGCACGAGGTCGCCGGGATAGCGGTCGGAGACGATCCACACCGCGTCGTCGACGGGGTTGGTGATGACGCCGTAGGCGCCGGCGATGATGCGGGTGTCGAGCGCCGGGTCGTGCTCGGCCTCGGCGCCGCCGCGGGCCGGCTCGTTCCACGGCTTGGTGATGACGCCGTCGCCGTTGGTGTCGATGACGGTCGGGCACCAGCCCTGCGACGCCCGCTCGTCGCCGGTCTCGTCGTACATCTTCGTGTCGAGCCAGCCGATGACCTGCCCGCCCCCGCTGAAGTACAGCGTGTCGTTGTCGTCCTCGGCGAACTGCAGGTGGTGGGTGCCGAAGCAGGTGTGGATGAGCTCGAACTCCTCCGTCTCGGGCTCGTAGTAGCCGGTGTGCCGCCCCGCCCGGTCGACGGGGAAGTACCGTGCGTAGCGGTTATCGGAGCCCTCCCGACACCACGCGGGGTTGTCGACGGACTGCACCCGGGTGGTCAGCCAGACGCGCCCCTCGGCGTCCAGCATCGGGTTGTGGGGGTTGGCGGGGTCGTGCCACACCGCCTCCTCGCCGAAGTCGCGCCACGGCTTGAAGCCCTCGGTCTGGAACATCGACGGCACCGTCGACCGGTCCACCCGCAGCGGGACCTTGAGCATGCGCGACTCGTGGCGGTTGGGATCGGTGATGAGGAGGAAGTCGTTGCCGATGTCGACCCCGTAGATGGGGCCGTTGGCGTTCACCGTCGGGTTGCGCTTGTCGGTGGCGATCTCGTCGTGGACGAAGGCGACGTTGTCGCCCCAGTTCCACTGCGTCAGCACCACGTTGCGCTCGATGCCGGAGGGCCGCGGCGGGGCCGGGGGCACCGCGCCGGCGGCGATGCGGTCGCTCCAGTCGGCGACCATCTCGAGGCCGCGGCTGCGGCCGAACTGGGTGATGAAGCTGGCCATCAGCGACCCGCGCTGGCCGCGCTGCGTCCGGTCGTCCCAGGCCGCGATGCTCGAGTCGAAGTCGTCGAGGTCGGGCACCACCCGGGTGCGCTCGTTGCCGACCTGGTGGCAGCGCTGGCAGCCCTTCAGCACGTTGATCCACTCGTTCTGGCTCTGCAGCCGCTCGTTGATGCCGTTGCCGTCCTCGCCGGTGCCGGGGAACTCGTGGGCGTCGGGCAGGTCGATGAGGGCGAGCCAGTAGTTCGAGGGGTAGACCTGCGCCGCCTCCTGCGGCGTGGCGGCGACCGTCGCCCGCAGGTCGAGCTCGGCCCCCGGGACCGCCTCGACCGGCGTCGAGTCGACGAGGCCGTAGCCCCGCACCCACACGTCGTAGGTGGCGGCGGGCAGCTCCGGCAGCAGGAACCGGCCGTCGTCGCCGGTGACGACGATCTTGCGGAAGACCGTCTCGAGGTCGTCGGTCTCGGCGATCACCCACACGCCGGCCTCGGCCCCGTCGCCGCTGGTGACGGCGCCGGTGATGACCCCGTCGTTGGCCTGGGCCGAGAGGGCGTCGTCGTGCATCAGGGTCGCCGCGGCGGCGGCGATGACGCCGGCGGCCGCGAGGGCGCAAATCCTTCGCATCATGTCGTTTCTCCTAATCCGATCCCGCGCCGAGCTCCTCGAGCAGGGCCACCGTGTCGGGCCACGCCTTCTCGGTGTTGGCCACGAAGACCCCCTGGGCGACCATCAACGGCGTCCACCCGATGGTGTTCCGGGCGTCGATGTCCGCGCCCTGTTCCAGCAAGTACTGCACGATCAGGTTCGAGCCCATCATCGCCGCGCCGTGCAGGGCGGTGCTGCCGCCCCAGCGCATGTCGCCGCGGTCGCGCTGCGCGTCCAACTCCAGGAGATTGAGCGGGTGCCGCAGCAGGAGGTCGCGGCCGTCGCCGACCAGCTCCGTGTCCCCGAAGTCGGCCGCCGCGTGGATGTCGTTGCCCAGCTCGATGGCGAGCCGGACCGCGGCCAGTCGGGTCTCCTCCGGCGTCCCGTTCAGGGGGCCGGGGCTCTCGCCGTCCCAGAAGCCGACCCCCGCCGCCGCCATCAGCGGCGTGATGCGCTGGCCGGTCGGGGTGAGGGGGTCCGCCCCGTGCCGGACGAGCAGCCGCATCAGCTCGAGGTCGGCGTGCTTGGCCGCGAGGTAGAACGGGGTCGCCCCCACGAAGCTCAGGAAGTTGCGCCCGACGGAGATGCCCGGCGGGGGCCTGACGATGCCGAGGTCGACCTCGAAGGGAATCTCCCGCCAGTCGATGCGCACGTTGGGCTCTGCGGCCGCCTCGAGGAGGGCGCGTGCCAGGTCGAGGCTGTCGAGGTCGCCGGTCTGAAGCGGCGGCCGCCCGGAGCCCGGGCGCCGGATCCACGCCAGCGCGTGCAGCACGGAGCCGCGGGGGTCGGGCCGGTTGGGGTCGGCGCCGAGCTCGAGCAGCCGTCCCGCCAGCTCGTAGTGCGCGTTGACGACGGCGAGGGCCAGCGGGGTGGTGCCGTCGCGGGCCGTGCCGTGGATGTCGGCGCCGGCCGCCAACAGGGCCTCCACCGCCTCGATGTGTCCCCCCCGCACGGCGAAGAGCAGCGGCGTGATGCGCCCGTTCGACCGGGCCTCGACATCGGCCCCGGCCGCGATCAGCGTGAGGACAGCGTCGGCATGGCCCTCGGCCGCCGCCCACATCAGGGCGTCCTGCCCCCGCCACGATTCCGTCGCGTGCAGGTCGGCGCCGGCCTCGAGCAGCCGCCGCACCACCTCGGGCCGCCCCGTCCTGGCCGCCATCATCAGCGGCGTGTCTCCGCCGGGACTCGGGGCCCCCGGGTCCGCGCCGGCCTCGAGCAGTGCCGCCACCAGCGGGGCGCTGCCGTTTGCCGAGGCCAGGGCGAGCGGCGTCACTCCGTAGCGGTTCGCGGCGTCGACCCGGGCGCCGGCCGCGATGAGCCGGCGGGCGAGGGGACGGTCGTCCCGCTGCGCCGCCCAGTGCAACGCCGTCGTCCCGTCCGGGGCGGCGGCGTCGACGTCGGCGCCGGCGTCCAGCAGCGCCGACGCGGTCTCGACGGCGCCCTCTCTCGCGGCGTCGACGAGCGCCGCGTCGGCCGGCTGGGCGCCCGCCGGCTGCGCCCAAGCGATCGCGAGCAGGCCCGCGGCGATGACGCCGGCCCGCGGCCATCGTCCAGTACGGTCGCGCATGCTCATGAATCCACCCCCGCCGGACCTCGAATCAGGTGCGCGGTCACGCGCCATCGTACCCTTGTGAACGAGTCTCATCCGGATCTGCCCAGTGTACACGCACACTATACCCAATCCGGGGACGGGCAGGGCACGCACCCGCCGAGGCGGGGCACGGGGTGGCGGTGGCGCTGCCGAGCCCGCGGGCGATGTCGTAGCATGGCGACGGGAAGGCGGCTATCGATCATGCCCACAGGTGGTGAGGAGACACCAATGCGATCCACAACGCGTTTGCGCGCGCTGGCCGTCGCCCTGTCATGCGTGGGCCTCTCGCTCTCGGCGTGTGGCCGTTCCGAATCCGGGCAGGTCACGGAGCCGGGACCGTTGGCCGGTCTCGAGGCGGAGCTCGGCTCGCTGGTCCCGATGCTGCTCGAAGCGTTCGCGGTGCCCGGCGCCGCCGTCGGCATCATCCACGAAGGCGAGATCCTGATGAAGCGTGGGTTCGGCTACGCGGATGTCGCGAGCGGCCGCCCGGTCGACACGGGCACCGCCTTCAACATCGGGTCGATCTCGAAGACCGTGGCGGCATGGGGCGTTCTGAAGCTGGTCGAAGCGGGAGACCTCGATCTGGATGCGCCGGCGAGCACCTATCTCACGCGCTGGCAGCTCCCCGAGTCGGCGTTCGACCACGACGGGGTGACGGTTCGCCGGATGCTGAGCCATACGGCGGGGCTCTCGCTTTCCGGCTATCCCGGGTTTCAGCCCGGGGAGCCGTTGCCCACGGTCGAGGAGTCGCTGTCGGGGGCGACCAACGGCGCGGGCGGCGTGTACGTCGCGCACGAGCCGGGCTCCCGGTGGCAGTACTCGGGCGGCGGCTACACGCTCGCCCAACTGATTGTCGAGGAGGTGACCCGGCGGCCGTTCGCGGAGTACATGGAGAGCGAGGTTCTCGGGCCGCTGGGCATGCGCTCGAGCTCGTTCGTGTGGGACGAAGACGTCGACCGCGGCGCGGCGACGCCGTACGGGTCGGTCGGCGAGCCGATCGGGGGGCCGCGGTTCACGGCGATGGCGGCGGCGGGGCTCCAGACGACGCTGGACGACATCACCCGGTTCGCGTTGGCCAGCCTGGGCCGGCTGGGCGGCGAACAGGGGACGGGCGGGGTGCTCGGTCCCGAGACCCTGGCGCTCATGCAGCTTCCGGTCGAGCCCTCCGACGACTATGGCCTCGGGTACAGCCACGAAGTACTCGGCGGCGTGACCCTCGTCGGTCACGGCGGGGCCAACCAGGGTTGGATGGCGTTGCTCAGCCTGGCGCCCGAGACGGGCGACGGCCTCGTCGTCATGACCAACGGCTCCAACGGAGCGAGGGTGCACGGCGTGATCGCCTGCGCATGGCGGTCGCGCGTGACGGGCGAGGCGTGCGACCCGCCTCCACCCATCCCGGTGCCCTTCGACGAGGCCGGCATGGCTCGTCTCGCGGGCCGGTACGCCGGGCCGGATGGACGCACGATAGAGCTCCGGCCCACGGACGGCCGCCTCGTTCTCCAGTTTCCCAACGGCCTGAGCTCGCTGGTGCTGGCGCGCAGCGACGACGAGTTCTTCACTGCCGCCGCGTCGTTGACCTTCGGGGCCGTGCAGGACGAGGACGGCGCGGTGAGTGGGCTGATGGTCAGCGTGCGGGGCGAGGCCCCGGTACTTGTTGCCCGGGTGGAGGCTCCCTAGCAGCAAGGGATCGAAGCAGTTGGCGAACGCGCCGCGAGCGCCTCTACGTTCCGGCGCGTGAACGCGCGACCACCCCCTCGGCCAGGACGTGCCCGCCGCGCCGCCCGCTCACTCTGTCGGCGGTCCAGATCGACGCGTTCGCGACGGTCTACCCGAGCAACCGGCGGTCCGTGCAGGCGGTGCGCGAACGCGTGCTCTGGCCTGGATGAGGGGGTTCCGTCGATTTCCGAAATCCCACTCCCCCGCAGGGACAATCTCGCGGCGGCGCAGCGCGTCGGGGAGGCACGCTTCGCGGGGGCTCCCCTGGGCGTTGTTCTGCCGCAACACCGGTTGGCGTCAGAAGATCGGGCGACTTGTTAATTTCATGGCTTTTATGTTATTAAATTAGCTGAACAGGGCCGTGCGGGACGGCCCGGGAACCGGGATCGACCCATGGGCATGGCAAGACCGTGGCACAGTCGGCTGTCGCGTCGCGAGCGGCAGATCATGGACATCCTCTATCGGCGCGGCCGCGCCCCGGCGAGCGTCGTCCGGGAAGAGCTGCCCGGCGACCCGAGCTCATCGACGGTCCGTACGCAGTTGCGCATCCTCGAGCAGAAGGGGCACGTGCGTCACGAGGAGGTGGGGCTGCGGTACGTGTATCGCCCGGTGACCCCTCGCCGGGACGCGCGCCGGTCAGCGTTGCGGCATCTCGTCGAGACGTTCTTCGACGGGTCCGCCGAACGGGCCGTGGCAGCGTTGCTCGGCGGGGAGGCGAGGCGTCTGACCGAGCCGGAGCTCGAGCGGATCGCACGCGTCGTCTCGGATGCGAGAGCGGCGCAACAAAGAGCCGGTCGCTCCGCGAGCGCTTCACGCGGCGACGGGCCGAACGGAAACGGCACGAGCGGGAAGCGGGAGGAACCGTGATGAACCTTCTGGTCGTGTTGACCCTCAAGGTGTCGGCGGTCCTGCTCCTGGCGCTGATCGGCACCCTCCTACTGCGCCGGAGCTCGGCCTCAGCAAGGCACTGGGTGCTGGCGGTCGGCGTCGTGTCGGCTGTCGTGGCCCCGGCACTCCACGTTCTGCCGACCCCGCCGGTAGCGCGGATGGCTCCGGTCGGACCGCTCTTGCTCGACGCGCTCCCGCCGGGCCCCTACGTCCAGCTCACGGAACCTGTGGAGCCTGTAGATGCCGACGGAGTCGGATCGGTCGTCGCGTTGCCGCCGGGAGGTCCCCGAGCCGGCCGATCTCGACCCGCGGCGGCCTCCGTCGCGAGTGGCGACGTCATCGGCCGGTTGGCGGTGACGATCTGGCTGGTGGGCGCGTTCGCGGGTCTCGGTGCGCTTCTGGTCGGGTTGGCGAGGCTTCGATGGCTCCGCGCGTCGTCGAGCCTGGTGACTGACGGGCCGTGGCATCGGCTGTGCGGCGACCTGTCGCGGTCATGCGGCCTGAACCGCGGCGTGGACCTCCTGCTGGGTCCGCGCCCGGGGCTGGTGGCGACGTGGGGCTGGCGGCGGCCGGCCGTCATGCTGCCGGCGTCGGCGTCGGGGTGGTCGACAGAGCGGATGCGCGTCGTGCTGCTGCACGAGCTGGCGCACGCGCGCCGCGGCGACTGGCTGTTGCAACTGGCGGCCGAGACGTTGCGCTGCGTCTGGTGGTTCAACCCGCTGGCGTGGATGGTCGGTGCGCGGCTCCGTCGCGAGAGCGAGCACGCGGCGGACGACCTCGTGCTCGCCCGGGGCGTTCCCGCCGCCACCTGCGCGACGCATCTCGTCGAGCTGGCGAGAGAGGTTCGGAAACACCGGACGTGGTTGCCGGCACCGGCCGTGGCGCGCCCGACCAACCTGGAACGAAGGGTGTCCGCCATGTTGAATCCCCGCGCGAATCGGCGTCCGATGACGCGCTTCGCTCGTTTCGCGAGTCTGGGCGTGCTCGCGCCGATCTCGGTCGTCGTCGCCGGCCTGCAGGTCGGGCCGGTGTCCGCGTCGCGTTCCGACGAATCGATCGGCAGCGCGGTCGCGCCGGCGCCACCGGCGGAGCCGTCGAGCGGGCGCGCCACGGAGCTCGTCCCGGTGGGTGCCGCCGCTGCTGCCGCCGAGGAACGGGTGCGGGTCGGGCCGGTGCCCGTCTCGCGTTCCGCCGAGTCGATCGGCAACGCGGTCGAGCCGGCGCCGCCGGCGGAGCCGTCGGGCGGGCGCGTCACGGAGTCCGTCCCGGTGGGTACCGCCGCTGCTGCCGCCGAGGAATGGGTGCGGGTCGGGCCGGTGCCCGTCTCGCGTTCCGCCGAGTCGATCGGCAACGCGGTCGAGCCGGCGCCGCCGGCGGAGCCGTCGAGCGGGCGCGTCACGGAGCTCGTCCGGATGGCTGCCGCCCCCGCCGCCGTCCAGGAACGGGTGCAGGTCGGGTCGGGGTTGCGCCCCGCCGAATCGACCGGCAGCACGGTCGAACAGGAGCAGCCGGCGGAGCCGTCGAGCGACCGAATCACGGAACTCGTCGCGAGGGCAACCGGTCGCCATGAACAGCAGCAGATCGTGCTCCCCGGGCAGCAGGCCCTGCCCGGCGGCTCCGACCGTCCCACCGGTCGCCCCGAGGCCGGGACCGGCGTTCGAGGTCCCGTAGTCGAGGAAGTGACCATCGGCCCGACGGGCGAGATGGACGACATGGAGGTGGCGCGTTCCATCCTGCGGCTCGCCGAGGCGGATGAGGGGCGCGGCGCACCGGGCGCGCAAACGTCGGAGGCGGACGCTGACGACCGCTCGTACGCGGTACTGGCGGCGAGACGCGCATCTACGCTGGAGCGGGCACTCGACGCGACGGCTGTGGTCAACGCCTCGGCTCCGGGCGAGGTGTTCCGGGACTGCGACGTCTGCCCGGAGATGGTGGTTCTGCCCGAGGGTGACGTCGCCCTGGGACGGTTCGAGGTGACCCTCGAGGAGTACCGCGTTTTCGCCGCGGCGGTGCCGGATATCGCTGATACGCGTTGCACCATCCCCCGGCGCCGGCAGTCCTGGCGAGCACCGGGCTGGCTGCAGACCGGGCGTCATCCCGTGGTGTGCGTGAGCTGGCGCGACGCGGTGGCGTACGTGAGCTGGCTCTCTCGGGAGACGGGCCACGAGTACCGACTGCCGACCGACAGCGAATGGGACCGCGGTGCCGCCGGCAGCCCGAAGGGATGCAACAAGTTCTTCACGAGACCCGAGCTCGGAACCTGCGTTGTCGGCTCCTACCCCCCAAGCCCAGCCGGCATCTTTGGCATGCTCGGCAACGTCTCGGAGTTGACCGGCAACTACTGGAACGGCGACCGCAACCGAAGAGTCGTGCGCGGGCCCTCCTGGGGAACCCGTGACTGGCTGATGGGGCGCCCGGATCTCCGACGTTGGGTCGGCACCGACCGCCGCAACCGCTGGCTCGGCTTCCGGGTCGCCAGGACTCTTCCGTGACTCCCGGCAGGGCGGCGGAATCGGGCGAACCAGGGCAGGGTGCGGGGTAGTCGCCGCGTCGCCCTGCCCTTCTGGATGCCCGCTGCGGAGGCAACCACACCGACAGTCCGGCGGCCCCGACCGTCCCCGACCGCGTCGATCGGACCCTCGGGGGCATCGAGATCACGGTGGAGCAGCCATCGACCAGAAACGGGACTTCCGAACCGGGAGCGCTACGACATGAGCAACTCCATGGATCGACGAACGCCTCCACACGACCGGCTCCCGGCTGTGGCGGCGGTGAGGCGTTCGAGGGGTGTCGGGATTGGCCTGCTGGCGATCGCCGGTGCGCTCGTCCTGGGCGACGAGGCCCGCGGTCAGGTGGGCGTGGAGTCGGATCGGGAAGTGCTGGAGGCGTTCTACCACGCGACCGGCGGGCCCGACTGGTCCCTCAGCACCAACTGGCTGAGCGACGCGCCGCTCTCGGAGTGGTACGGGGTATACACGAACGAGGAGGGTCGTGTGGAGGCGCTGGTTCTCCAGAGCAACAACCTGAACGGGCCGATCCCGCCCGAAGTGGGCCGGCTGACCAGACTGGAAAACCTGCGGGTCCTCCAGAACCAGCTGAGCGGTCCCATCCCGCCCGAGCTCGCCCAGTTGACCGGACTGAAGCGTCTGAACCTCTTCTCCAATCAGTTGAGCGGTCCCATCCCGCCCGAGCTGGGCCAGTTGACCGACCTGGAGCTGCTGCATCTGGACGATAACCGGTTGACCGGGCCGATCCCGCCCGAGCTGGGCCAGTTGACGGCGCTCTCGACCATGCTGGGTCTCTCCCAGAACCAGTTGACCGGGCCGATCCCGCCCGAGCTGGGGCGGTTGACCAACCTCGAGAGACTGCAACTCTCCGTCAACCAGTTGAGCGGGCCGATTCCGCCCGAACTGGGCCGGCTGACCAGCTTGGTATTCCTGACTCTCTCCGTCAACCAGTTGAGCGGGCCGATTCCGCCCGAACTGGGCCAGTTGACCCGCTTGACGAGCTTGCAGCTCCAGGGGAACCAGTTGAGCGGGCCGATTCCGATCGAGCTCGGAAGCCTCACCGAGCTGACCTTCTTGAGAATCGACGGCGACACCGGGCTCTGTCTGCCGCCGGAGGTTCAGGATACGGTGTTCGGACAATTGGCGCTCGACGAGGACGTTCCCCTCTGCGCGGCTGTCACGGCGCTACCGCTGGCGGCTCTGTGGGTGTTGGCGCTCGCGCTGGTCGTGCTCGGGCTGCGCCGGCAGGGATACTCGGGCCGCCTGATGGCCAGCCCTTGAGCTCGAGGTGGCGTGACGCGCCATTTGCAGCGCGGCCGCTGACATGGCGCATGAGGCTGGCCGGGGCGTTGACAACCCTGGGGATTGCGCGTATTAAAAGGGGTTCAATGGCCAACAGATCGACACGTGCGTTCGCCGTCGCCGCGCTGGCTTGCGGCTGGCTCGCTCAGCCCGTCGCGGCCGGTCAGCCGGCGGGTCGCACCGCGGAGGCCGAGGCCGCTTCAGCGCACGAGTCGGTTCTCTCCGCGGGCGACGTGACCGCGGTGCTCGACCGCTACTGCGTGACCTGCCACAACGCTCAGGTCGTCGACGGCGAAGGGGCGGCGCCCTCGCCGCTGGTGTCCCAGCTCCGCGCCGTCGGGCTCTCCCTCGACCGGCTCGACGCGTCGCACGTGGCCGGCGACGCCGGGGCGTGGGAGGCGGTGGTCCGCAAGCTGCGTGGCGGGTCGATGCCGCCCATCGGCCGGCCCCGTCCCGACGAGGCGACGATCGCCGGCGTCGCGTCGTGGCTCGAGGTGTCGCTCGACCGCGCCGCCGCGGCGGCGCCCGACCCGGGGCGCCGGCCGTCGCTGCACCGGCTGAGCCGCACCGAGTACGCCAACGCCGTCCGCGACCTGCTCGGGCTCGACGACCTGCCGAAGGAGCTCGACATCGCGGTGATGCTGCCGGCCGACAACGCGACGAGCGGGTTCGACAACCTCGCCGAGCTGCTTTTCGTGTCGCCGACCCTGATGGAGCGGTACCTCGCGGCGGCGCGCAAGATCAGCCGGCTCGCCATCGGCGACCCGACGATGCTGCCCATCGTCGACACCTACCAGCTCGACCGCGACCTCGTGCAGGACGGGCACCTCGAGGGGCTGCCCCTCGGCACCCGTGGCGGCACCCGGGTGCGGACCAGCCTGCCGCTCGACGGCGAGTACCTGATCACCGTGCAGTTCACCCGCGCCGCCCGCGAGCCCCACGACGTCGAGGTGAGCGTGGACGGCCGGCGGGTCGAGCTGTTCACGGTCGGCGAAAACCCGCCCGAGCGGCTCGCCACCGGCGTCTTCGCCTTCGACGCCGACCCCGACGTGCAGGTGCGGGTGCCCCTGCGGGCCGGTCCCCGCGAGGTGGCGGTCGCGTTCCTGCCGAAGAGCGGGGCGGTGCCCGAGGGGCTCGTCCGCTCGTACCGCGCGCGGAGCCAGCAGCCGTCCATCGCCAGCCTCATCGTCAGCGGGCCCTACGGCGCCGACGGCGCCGGCGACACCCCCAGCCGCGAGCGCATCCTCATCTGCCGGCCCCGGACCGGCGCCCCCGAGACGGAGCAGACCGCGTGCGCGCGGTCCATTCTGTGGACGCTGGCGCGGCGCGCCTACCGGCGTCCGGTGAGCGAGGGCGACCTCGACCGGCTGCTGCCGTTCTACGAGCAGGGCCGCGGCGAGGGTGGGTTCGAGCGCGGCATCCAGCGAGCGGTCGAGCGGCTGCTCGTCAGCCCCGAGTTCCTGTTCCGCATCGAGCGCGCACCGGAGGACGTCGCCGACGGCGAGGCGTACCCGGTCAGCGACCTCGAGCTCGCGTCGCGCCTGTCGTTCTTCCTGTGGAGCAGCATTCCCGACGACGAGCTGCTCGACGCCGCCATCCGCGGCGAGTTACGCGAGCCCGACGTGCTCGACCGGCAGGTGCGCCGCATGCTCGCCGACCCGCGGTCGGCCGCCCTCGTCGACAACTTCGCCGAGCAGTGGCTCTTCCTCCGCGACGTCGACGCGAAGGAGCCCGACGCGGGCTTCTTCCCCGGCTTCGACGAGAACCTGCGGCTCGCGTTCCGGCGCGAGACCGGGCTGTTCGTCGACAGCGTGCTGCGCGGCGACCACAGCGTCCTCGACCTGCTGACGGCCCGGCACACGTTCGTGAACGAGCGGCTCGCCCGGCACTACGGGATACCCCACGTCTACGGCAGCCACTTCCGGCGGGTCGAGCTCGACGAGCCGGAGCGGCAGGGGCTGCTCGGCCAGGGGAGCATCCTCACCCTGACCTCCTACGCCACCCGCACGTCGCCGGTGCTGCGCGGAAAGTGGATTCTCGAGAACCTGCTCGCGTCGCCCCCGCCGCCGCCCCCGCCGGACATCCCGGCGCTGGAGGAGACGACCGAGAGCGGCGAGCCGCGGTCGATGCGCGAGGCGATGGAGCAGCACCGCGCCAACCCCGCGTGCGCGAGCTGCCACGCCCAGATGGACCCCCTCGGGTTCGCCCTCGAGAACTTCGACGCGGTCGGGCGCTGGCGCACCGTGGGCGAGTCGAACGATCCCATCGACGCGAGCGGCGTGCTCCCCGACGGCCGCCGCTTCGAGGGGCCGGCCGGCCTGCGGGCGGCGCTGCTGCACGCGCCCGACCAGTTCGTGCACACCGTGACCGAGAAGCTCCTGATGTATGCGCTCGGGCGTCCGGTCGAGCACTTCGACGCGCCGACCATCCGCGCCATCGTCCGGGACGCCGAGCGCGACGACTACCGCTTCGCGTCCATCGTTCTCGGCATCGTCAACAGCACGCCTTTCCAGATGAGAAAGTCATGACCATCACGAAGCTCGCGTTGCCCCGTCGGACGTTCCTCCGCGGCATGGGGACCGCCGTGGCCCTGCCGCTCCTCGACGCCATGGTGCCGGCGGCGACCGCCCTCGCGAACACCGCGGCGCGGCCGGCGACGCGGCTGGGCTTCGTCTACATCCCCAACGGCGTCATCCAGGAGCAGTTCGTGCCCGCCGCCACCGGGGCCGGGTTCGCCCTGTCGCCGACCCTCAGCCCCCTCGCGCCGGTGCACGACCGGCTGCTCGTGCTGAGCGGCCTCGCCCACCGGCAGGCCGACTCGTTCGGCGACGGCAACGGCGACCACCCGCGGGCGACCGCGGCGTGGCTGAGCGGGGTGCACGCGTGGGAGCGCCGGGGCCGCATCGGCCCGACCGCGATCAAGCTCGGCACCACCGCCGACCAGCTCGCGGCCCGCGAGCTCGGGCAGGCGACGCCGCTGCCGTCGCTCGAGCTGGTGCTCGAGAAGCCGACGGCCATCTCGTGCGACTCGGGCGACTGCTTCTACTCGAACACCATCTCGTGGCGCGACCCCACGACCCCGCTCGAGATGGAGCCGCACCCCCGCGTGGTCTTCGAGCGGCTCTTCGGCGACGGCGGCACCGCCGCCGACCGGCGCGCCCAGGCGCGGCAGGCCGGCAGCATCCTCGACTCGGTGACGGAGGAGGCCCTGAGCCTCGAGCGCACCCTGGGGCCGTCCGACCGCACCAAGCTCAGCGAGTACCTCGACTCGGTGCGCGACCTCGAGCAGCGCATCGGCCGCGCCGAGGCCCGCGACGACCAGGCCGAGATCGACCTCCCCGACCGGCCCATCGACATCCCCGAGGACTTCGAGGAGTACGCCAACCTGATGTTCGACCTGACGGCCCTCGCCTGGCAGGCCGACGTCACCCGCGTCACCACCCTGATGATGGCGCGCGAGACCAGCCCCCGCACCTTCCCGCAGATCGGGGTGCCCGACCAGCACCACACCGTGTCGCACCACCGGGACGACCCCGACTACATGGCCCGGAAGGCGAAGATCGACCTCTACCACGTGTCGCTGCTCAGCCGCTTCCTCCAGAAGCTGCGGGCGACGCCCGACGGCGACGGCAACCTCCTCGACCACTCGATGACCGTCTACGGCGGCGGCATCGGCAACGGCAACCTGCACGAGCACACCAACCTGCCGTGCCTCGTCGCGGGCGGCGGAGGCGGCCGGTTGAAGGGCGGCCGGCACCTCGCCTACCCGGAAGACACCCCGATGACCAACCTCCTGCTGACGGTCCTCGACAAGGCGGGGGTGCCGGCCGACAAGCTGGGCGACAGCACCGGGCTGTTGAACACGCGGCCGCTGGCGGGGGTGTAGCAGGAGGTTTGGGCCCTGGAACGACGCCGATCCGCCAGGAGGCGCAGACGGAACCTGGATGGCGCCGACCGTGATGGGCATGCGCGCGGGCGGCAAGCCGGGTTGCCGGGGGTACACGGAACGGGGAATCGGAAGCAGGCCGTCTGAGCACGTCAGCGGGGAGATCCACGACGTTCCGCGTTTTCCCCGGGCGGACCCTTCGGGCCGCGTCAAGTCTTGCGCGGGACGTTGCCGGCGGAGGCGGGGTCGGCGATACGGGCGAGGAACTCCTTCCCGGTGTCGCAACGCACGAGGCAGTCGCCGATCTCCGCGATCCGGTTCGGGTCTGCGATGCGGGCCAGGACCGGCGTCAGTCGCTCGGCGGCCTCGTCGCCGAATCGCGCGGCAGCCAGACGGCGCAGGAGGACGCGTTGTTGTTCGAGCCCTTCTTGGCGGCCCTGCGCGATCCCCTGTTCGAGTCCTTCCTGGCGCCACTGCTTGGGCCACTCGCTCACACGTTCTTCCAGCGTCATCTTCAGGTCCTCCAGTGTGACCGCGGGCGGCAGGGTCGTCGCGTTCGGTGCGAGCCGCCGCGCCAACCGCCGTATCCATCCGGTGAACACCCGTTGCAGCTCGCGCTCCCCGGACGCCCACGGCCGCCGCTGCAGTGCTTCGACCACGCGTTTCACGTCTTCGGTAGAACCGCTCTGTTCCAGCGCGACCACGGCCGCCATCAGGTTCCCCTCGGGTACATCGTGGTCCCGCAGGCGGCGCTCGTCAAGCACTGACGTAGCGTTGCGACGGCTGATACGGCGCGAGGGACGGCCCGACGGCGGCAATCAGGTCGCTGACGTCCCGAGCCGCACGCCACGGCGGCGCGCCGTTGTAGAGCACGACGGGCAGCACCGGCGGGCGCCGGCGGTCGCGTCCGAGGGCGTCGTTGCGCGCCAGCTCCCGATACAGGAGGGCGGTGTACTCCAGAATGCGCAGGGCCATGTCGGGGTCGTCGGTGGACTGGAACTCCAGTAGTACCAGGACATGCAGCCAGGCGTCGCGGTGGCGCACCCGCCACACCGTGTCGCCGTGGCGGGTGCGGCGTTCGTCGCTGACGTACTCGGCCGAGAGCTTCTGCAGGGTCGTGAAGTCGAACTGGTCGATCCAGTCGCCGGCGACGAATCCGCGCAACAGGTCCTCGACCATGCGCGGAAAGGCGAAGAGCTGCTTGTAGCGTTCGTCGTGCATGGGACTTGGGAGAGCAAGGAGCATGCCGCGGGCCGGCGGCGGTCGGGGTGGCGGGGCCGCAGGCTGCGGGTACCGATCGGCGGCAGGTCGTGAAGGATGGGTCGAGTCGAGGCCCGGCGGTGCGGGGTGGGACTGCCGGTTGGCGTCCGACCGTGATGCGCATCACCGCAGACGGCCGCGTCGGGGCTGGCGCGGGGTGCGGGAACGCAACTCTGGACCGCCGCCGGTCTTGCAGAGCATGACGGGCCGGCCGCGTCCGGCCGGCGCGGGCGCGGGATCGCGGCCTTCAGGCGCGGCGGCGTTGCTGTTCGAAGGCGAGGTTCACGAGTCGTCGCGTGGTCGCGTAGCAGCGATGGCAGAAGTCGGCGAACGGGGCAAGCTCGGGCGGAGCCGGCCAGACGCCGGTTTCAGGGGTGATGCGGCCGATTCGCCGTTGGTAGCGGGCCAGGGTGTCGATGTAGGCCCGGCGCTCCTCCTTGGGGATCACGAGCGGCGGCAGACCGGCGTTCAGCAAGGGGACGTTGGCGAGCAGGCGAGCCAGCCGGCCGTTGCCGTCCCAGAACGGGTGGATGGACACGAAGCCGGCGTGGATGCGGGCGTAGGCGGGGGCGGCCTCTCCCGCGTCGTCGGGCCGGAGCCGGGTGGCGTTGACGCAGTCGAGGACCTCGGCCACGAGGGCCGGTACGTCTGCCGGTGCGGCGTACTCGACGAAGACTTGGGCGCCGGTGTCGTCCACGGCGTAGGTGCCGTTGGGCTCGACCTTCCAGCTTCCGAGCGGTTTGTAGATGTCGGCGACGCGCTCGGCCTGCACGCTGCGGTGGAGGGCGAACAGGTCGTCGGCGGTGACGTCGCGGCCGAGCAGGTCGTAGATCCGGGTGATGGCGGCAGCGTGGCCGATGACCTCCTCGTGGTCCTTGACGGGCTTGCCGGCGACGGTCAGTCCTTCCTCGATGACGAACTTGGTGTCGCCGAGGCTGAGGGAGTTGCCCTCCAGCGCGGTGGAGTTGTGGGTCCAGGCGTCGCGGATCTGGTTGAGCAGCGACTGCCGGAGGTCCGCGTCGAGGCCGGCGAGGAACCGGAGGGACGCCGGACCGGGGGTCACTGGGTGATCCACGCCTGCCGGTGCGGCCACTTGGGTCCGTCCTCGAAGAAGCGCACGCCGCTGCCGATGCGGTCGTGGTCGCCCAGCTCGGCCCGCGCCCGGTCGGCGAGGGCGGTCAGGCGGTCGACCACGTCGGGGTGGTCGGCCGCGACGTTGCGCGTCTCACCGATGTCGGTCTCGAGGTTGTAGAGCTCGAGGCTGGTCACCGGCTCGAGCAGCTCGCCGATGAAGGCGCCGGTCTTCGAGAGCAGCCACTCGGAATCGTCGCGGCCCGGCCGGGGGAACACCAGCTTCCAGGGGCCGCTGCGCACCGCGTCGAGATGGGTCTCGCGGTAGTAGTAGAACGCCTCGTGGGGGCTCGCCGCGCCCGGTTCGCCCAGCATCAGCGGGGAGATGTCGCGGCCGTCGAGGGTGCGGTCGGCCGGCAGCACGGCCCCGGCCATGGCGATGAACGTGGGCAGGAGGTCCATGTTGGTGGCGATCTCGGCCGTCTCGGCGCCGGCGGGGATGCGCCCGGGCCCCCACATCACGGTGGGGACGCGCATGCCGCCCTCCCAGGTCGTCGCCTTGGCCCCGCGGAGGGGCCCCGCCGAGCCGGCGTGGGCGGTGATGTTCTCCCGGTAGCGGGGCAGCGCGTGGTTGCTCCAGGGGCCGTTGTCGGACGTGTAGACGACGATGGTGTTCTCCGCGAGGCCGAGCTCGTCGAGCAGGTCGAGAATCTCGCCGGTGCTCGCGTCGAGCTCCTCGATGACGTCGCCGTAGAGCCCGCGCCGCGAGCCGCCCTTGAACGGCTCGCTCGCGTCGAGGACGACGTGGGGCATGGTGTGGGCGACGTAGAGGAAGAACGGCTCGTCGCGGTGGCGGCGGATGAACGCGAGCGCCTCGTCGGTGTAGCGCCGGGTCAGGTCGTGGAGCGGGGCCGACTCCTCGATGCGCTCCTCGTTGCGGTAGACCCAGTGGACCTCGCCGCTGTCGTTGGCCCCGACGACGCCGAACCAGTAGTCGAAGCCGCGCCGCACCGGGTTCAGCTCGGGCCGGAAGCCGCGCCGCCGCTGCGTGATGTCGGTCTTGCCGATCATCCCGGTGGCGTAGCCGGCGGCCTGGAGCACCGACGGCAGCAGGATCTCGCGCTCGTGGACGTAGGGGAAGTTGTTCTTCTGGTTGCCGTACTCGGCGACCCGGATGGGATAGCTGCCGGTGAGCAGTGCGGTGCGGGACGGGCCGCACACCGGCTGCGCGTAGAAGCTCGTGAACCGCATGCCCTCCTGCGCCATGCGGTCGATGCGCGGCGTGTCGAAGTCGGTGGCCCCGAACACCCCGAGGTCGCCGTAGCCCTGGTCGTCGGCGAATACGAGGACGAAGTTGGGCCGCGCGGCCTGGGTCTGGCCGGCGGCCGACGTCGCGAAGGCGCACAGAACGGCGATCAGGAGTAGCGGAGCGCAGGACAACCGGTGCGGAGAATGGCGGCGCATTTTCAGTCCTTCCTGGCGTCGTATCGGTCGCGCATGAACCGGCGCTTCAGGACCGCGAGCGTGACGAAGACCCAGAACAGCAATGCGCCCGTCAGCACCCCGGGTGGGAGCAGCATCTGCCCGTCGCGGGTGGTGACGATGGCGCCCGCCTGATATAGCAGGAGGGCGCCGATCGTCAGCCAGAGCAGCCACCGGCGCCGCGTGCCGCCGGCCCGGAGCATCACTCCTTCCGGATGCTGTACAGCTTCGACTGCGTGCGGATGAGCAGCCGGTCGCCAGCGATGGCCGGCGACGCCAGGGCGAGCTCGCCGAGGCTGTTCACCCCCATGACCTCGAACTCGCGACCGGCCCGGATCACGTAGGTGTCGCCCTGCTCGCTCAGCGCGAAGATCTTCCCGTTGTAGGCCCAGGGCGACGACGTGAAGCTGGCCGCGACCCGAATCCGCTGGCGGCCGTAGACCGGCTCGCCGGTCCTCGCGTCGTAGGCCTCGAAGAAGCCGCGGTCGAGCAGGCTGTAGTAGATGTCGCCGTAGATCAGCGGCGACGTGTTGTAGTTGCCCGCCCGCGGCTGGTACCACGCCACGTACTCGTTCGAGCTCTCACCCTCCGCGAGGGTGATGTCCCCGCTCGCCCCGGGCCGGATGGCGTAGGCGGGCCGGTGCTCGTCCCGGAAATAGCCCGAGTTGACGTACACCATGCCGTGGCTCGAGAACGGGGTGGCGATGGCCGCCCACGACATCCGGCCGTCCATCTCCCAGAGCAGGTTCCCGTCGAGGTCGTAGGAGCGGATGCGGTTCACCGCCGACGTCACGATCTCGGTCCGTCCCTCGTGCTCCCAGACGTAGGGGCTCGACCAGCTCGAGACCTCGTCGCGCTCCGTGCGCCAGAGCTCGGCGCCGGTGCGCTTGTCGAGGGCCGCGATCCAGGACTCCTCCTCGTTGTCGTACACGATGATCACCATGTCCTCGTGCACGATCGGCGACGAGGCCGACCCCCAGTCCGATCGCGTGTGCCGGTCGGGTATCTCGAGCCGCCACACCTCGTTGCCGTCCATGTCGAACGTGTAGAGGCCGAGCTCGCCGAAGCGCACGTAGACGCGCTCGCCGTCGGTGGCGGGGGTCTCCGAGGCGTACGAGTTCTTCATGTGCCGCGGGAAGGCGGGGCGTCCGGTCCGGACCGAGCGCCGCCAGAGCACCTCGCCGGTCTCGAGGCTCACGCAGTAGACCAGCCAGTCGTGCTCCAGGGGCACCGGATCAGGCCTCCCGCGCGGGGCGTAGAGTCCGGGCTTGGGCAGCTCGAAGTCCCCCTCGGCGGTGACGGTGGTGAGGAAGACCCGGTCTCCCCAGACCACCGGGCTCGACCAGCCCAGGCCGGGGATGTCGGTGACCCACTCGACGTTCTCGGTCTCGCTCCACCGCTCGGGCAAGTCGGGGTTGTCGGCGACCGCCGCGTTCATCGTCGGCCCGCGGAACTGCGGCCAGTTGTCGTTCCCGGCCGCCGGCGGGGCGGCCGCGAGGGCGAGGCAGAGGGCGAGTGCGCATCCCGTCGTCGAGAGTCTCATCGTCGTGTCCATCTGATGGGCCCGCCCGCGGGCGCCGCCCGGCGTCGCGGGCGGGCGGGGTTGGTTCGGGCCGCCGCCGTTTCGGCTACTGGCCGGGGAGCATGATGTGGGCGGCCGACATGCCCGCCTCCATGATCCAGGTGCCGGCCTGCGTGTAGCTGCCCGCATCGGGCAGGCCCAGCGACTCGGCCGTCGCGAAGGGCACCGCGACCGTCGTGTGCAGGTTGGCCGACTCGGCGTCCGCGCCGTTCAGCGAGTAGTAGACCGAGCCGAACTCCGAGACCTCGCGCGAGCCGTCGGCCTCGGCCGCGTCCCGCGTCTCCCGCAGCTCGTCGGCGCTCATGTCCGACATGGCCCAGGCCCGGTTCTGCTGGACGCGGGCGAGGTTGCCCTCGCTCGTGCACTGCACCGCGAACTCGCGGCTCGGCTCGTCCGACCGGTCCCAGCAGATGAGCCCGTTCGAGCCCTCGCGCAGCACCGTCTCCGCGCCGTCGGGGGCGAGCCGGAGCACGGTGGCGTTGGCCCGCAGGGCGGCCGGCGCCGCCATGGTGGCCTTGGCGATCTCTTCTTCGACGGTCTGGGCCGGTGTCGCCGACGGCGCCGCCAGCAGGGCCGCCCCGGCGAGGGCGATTGCGGCGATCTGGGTCTTGCGCATGACTGTTGCTCCCTTCGGTACTTGGTGGGCCGGACGGGCCGCGGGGTGCGGCCGGCGCCGGCATCGCGCCCACATGTGGGGCGTCCGCATTCTAGCAGTCCGCGGGGGACGGTGTAGACCGCGGGCAGCGGTCGGGGAGCGAGGCTGGGAGGTGGAGCAGCCGGCTCCGGCGGCCTGCACCGCCGGCGCCGGCCGGCAAGAGGCGCCCCGCAGGGCGCGTCAGTAGTCGTCGGAAGCCACGAGCGTCGAGACCAGAGCCGCCCACAGCCCGGCCGAAACGCCGTACCCGATCCAGGCGGCCTTCACCCGCTTGCCCTTGGCGGCACGCACGTAGCCGGTCGTGTAGCAGCCCATGTCGTCCCGCGAGATGCCGGACAGCGCATCTGCCGGCGGGGTGGGGTCGCCGGTATGCGCCACGATCGGCATGATCGGGACGAAGAACGGCGTCAGCAGGAGCCCTCCGGCGAACCACCCGCCGGAGCCCTGACGAGTGCGGCCGTCCTGCTCGCCCTGCCGGGCGGCGACCTGGCAATCCGTCTTGCTGTCCGCGGACGAGAGTCATGCGGGCGGCGTGCCGGGTCGCCGACTGCAGGATCGGCCCCGGCTCCGTGGCGTGGAGCGAGCTGGCGACGCACCCCAGGATGGTGAGGATAGCTAGCGGTTTTCTCATCGAGTGGTTTCCCTTCCTGTCTGCCGCGAGTGGCTGGAGGTGGGTTGGGGGTGGGGCGGTGTCCGGCGTTCGCCGGCACACCGCCTATCCACCGCCGCCGAGTCACCTTCCGCAGCGTAGACAGCGTGCGTGTCAGAACCTGTCAGTGTCTCCCTGAGGAACACCGGTGGGCGTTGCAGGACTGCCACCTGCCCGGGAGGTGGGTGTCGGCGCCGAGGTCGGCAGACACCGGCACGAAAGGGCGGGCGCGCGGACGAAGGCAGTGATGTCGGGTACGGGGGGTTGCGGAGGGAACGTCGTTCGAGACGCCCGAGAGGGTCAGAGTAGCGAGCCCTGGCGGGGCGGGGCGCCGCCGTCCGGGCGCACGTGCGGGAGGCGGCGCTGCCCGCGGGACGGTGCGGGCCCGTCGTCGCGGCGGTGGGCCTCGTGGGCGCGGGCCGCCATGTCGGCGACCAGTTCGACGAGGGCGGAGGGCTCGACCGCGCGGGCGGCGCCGGCGAATCCGACGATCCAGCGGGCGACCTCCTCGAGGTGCGACAGGCTGACGCGGTACTCCAGGCCGCCGTTGCCGAGGCGGACGACCTGCTGGTCCGGATGGTGCGTGCTTTCCTCCAGCAGGGCGGCGAGGGCGGCGTCGAAGTGGATGACGACGTCGTAGACGGTCCGGCCGTGGTAGATGCCCCAACTGTGCTTGAGGAACTCGCCGAGGTCGAAGTCCGGCGGCGCGAACCGGCCGTCGAGGACATCGGCGTCGGCGATTCGGTCGAGACGGAAGGCCCGCAGCTCCTTGCGCTCGTGGCAGTGCCCGACCAGGTACCAGGCGTTCTCGCGGTGGAAGACGCTGTACGGATCGACGCCGCGGCGCATGGTGCTGCCGCTCCACAGGGAGCGGTAGTGCAGCGACACCGGGGTCCGGTCGCGGACCGCGCCGTTCAGCAGCAGGAGGAGACCGTCCTTGATGTCGCCCGACTTCTCCGGCCCCGTCAGGGCGAGTCCGCTCGGCGTCTCCTCGATCTGGCGCGTGGCCGCGCTCAGCTTGTCGCCGAGCCGGTCGATGGCCGAGGCCACGTCCGGGGCCGTGCGGAGCGCCGGATTGTCGAGGGCCAGCGTCAGGATGGCCCGCTCGGTGGCGGTCAGGGGCAGGAGGCGCATGGTCGCGCCTTCGACGAGCCGGTAGCGGCCTTCGTCGTCGGTGGTGACGGGAATGGCATACGTGCTCGACAGGTCCGCGAGGTCGCGGTACGCGGTGCGGAGGGAGATGGCGAAGTGCTCGGCAATCTCCTCGGGCCGCCAGCCGCGCCCGCCGCCGAGGCGCTGCACGAGCAGATAGAGGCGGACTGATCTCTTCATGGTCGACCCTGCGGCGGAACTGCCCGGCGAACTGTCCGTGGCGGCTCCTCCTGGGACCGGATCATTCGGCGCCAAGCGCCAACGCCCGACGTCGGGTCGGCGGTGCCGGCCCCGGCGGGTCGAGGAGCCGTCGTCGTTCAGCCCGCGGCGTCGTCGAGGTCCTCCAGCGTCGACAGGATGCCGCCGAGGGCGTGGGCTGCGAATCCCGTGAGCAGGAAGAGCATTCCGAGCGCGAAGCCTTCCGCCCGGGCGAGCTCGACGTTCATGACGTTGCCGGCCAGGAACGCGGGGAGCAGGATGACGACATAGGCGAACGTGCGGAGCCCGGGCCGTCGACGGACGTTCATCACGCTGAACCTGCCGTCACCCACCACGATGGACGCCGCCAGGGCCAGAGCGCCGGCGGCCAGGCCGTTCAGGCTGGCGAGCGTCCAGGGTGCTCCGAGGAACTGTCCGATCGCGACGGCGACGAGCACACCGGTTGCGACGCCTGTGCCGACCGACTTCGTGGTGAGTACCTGCATTGCTCGAGACCTCCCGATTCCAATCGTGGGCGATGCGGATCAATCTCCGGTCTGCCGCTCGGCGACTGGTCGTGGTGCGAGGCGACGCGGCCCCGACCGTTCGCGCGGGTTGACGGCGAACGGACAACCATGCGTCCGCCTGGCAATTGCGCTATCATGGCACGGATCCGAGCGGCCGCCTTGCGCCATTATCGTGTCTCCAGCAATCGGGCGGACGCGACGAAGCGCTCTCGAAACTGGAGCCCGTGCCGTTCTCGGCACGGTTTCCGTTGAACATGACCAGGAATACGATGCGCACCTGCCTTGTATTCGTCGGTGCCGGAACGCTGTTGCTGCTGACGGGCGGCGCGACCGCCGGGGCGGCCGCCGGGGGCGAGTCGGCCGGGCCCGTCGAGCCGGCCGTCGTGCGCCAGGCGCCCACGGAGGCCTCTGATTCGGTCGAGGCATCCCGCACCGTGCGGCGCTATTGCGTCGCCTGCCACAACGCTCGTCTCCTCACCGCCGGGCTGGCCCTCGACGACGTCGACCTGACGCGGGTCGGGGACCACGCCGAGCTGTGGGAGAACGTGGTCCGGAAGCTGCGCGCCGGGCTCATGCCCCCGGCGGGCCGACCGCGTCCCGACGAGGCGACCTACGACCGCGTGGCGACGTGGCTCGAGACCGAGCTCGACGCCGCGGCGGCGGCCTCGCCGAACCCCGGCCGCACGCAGACCTTCCACCGGCTCAACCGCGCCGAGTACCGGAACGCGGTGCGCGACGTGCTCGGCATCACCGTCGACGTCGAGGAGCTCCTGCCCGCGGACAGCGCGAGCTACGGGTTCGACAACATCGCCGGGGTCCTGCGCGTCTCCGAGTCGCTCATGGAGCGCTACCTGACCGCGGCCCGGCGCATCGGCCGCGCCGCCGTGGGCACGACCCCGCCGACGGCGGTGGCCCGCACCTATACCGTCTCGCCGGCCCTGCCGCAGGACGATCACGTCGAGGGCCTGCCCTACGGCACTCGCGGCGGCACGCTGATCACCCATCGGTTCCCGCTCGACGCGGAGTACGTGTTGCGGGTCGACGTGTCGCGGGTGTCGGGCGGGGCGCAGCTCGAGGTGACCATCGACGGCGAGCGGGTCGAGCTGTTCCGCATGCTGCAGGGGCTGCCGTCGCTCGACATCGACGGGAACGAGGTCGGCGACAACCTCGAGGTGCGGCTGCCCGTTGCGGCCGGCCCCCGCGAGATCGGGGTCGCGTTCCTCAAGACGCCGGCCCTGCTGTCGGAGACGCCGCGCCGGCTCTTCCTGAACCCGACGGTGAGCCGCCGCGAGCTGCCGTACCTGCGCAGCCTCACCGTCACCGGGCCGTTCGACGTGACCGGCCCCGGCGACACGCCGGCCCGCCAGCGCCTCTTCGTGTGCCGGCCCGCGGCCGCCGGCGAGGAGGCGACCTGCGCCGACACCATTCTCGGCGCCCTCGCCCGGCGGGCGTGGCGCCGGCCCGTCGACGACGCCGACCTCGAGATCCTGCGCATCGCCTACGCGGCGGGGCGCGAGGGCGGCGGCTTCGAGGCGGGCATCGAGCGCGCTCTGCAGCAGTTGCTGGTCAGCCCCGAGTTCCTGTTCCGGGTCGAGGCCGACCCCGCTGACGCCCCGGCCGCCGCCGTCAACTACCGCATCGGCGACCTCGAGCTGGCGTCGCGGCTGTCGTTCTTCCTCTGGAGCAGCGTGCCCGACGACGAGCTGCTCGACGCGGCGGCCGGCGGCACGCTGTCCGACCCCGCCGAGCTGGGGCGGCAGGTGCGCCGGATGCTCGCCGACGAGCGCGCCCGCGCCCTGACCGACAACTTCGTTGGCCAGTGGCTGCAGCTCAGGAACCTGGAGGCGGCGCGGCCGTCGCAGGTGCTCTTCGCCGACTTCGACGACGGGCTGCGGCGGGCGTTCCGCCGCGAGACCGAGCTGTTCTTCGAGAGCGTCGTGCGCGAGGACCGCAGCGTCCTCGACCTGCTCGACACCGACTACACCTTCGTCAACGACAGGCTCGCGCGGCACTACGGCATTCCGCACGTGCAGGGCAGCCACTTCCGGCGGGTGGCGGTGAGCGGGCACCGGGGCGGGCTGCTCGGGCAGGGCAGCATCCTGACCATCACGTCGCACCCGGTGCGGACGTCGCCGGTGTTCCGCGGCAGGTGGATACTGACCAACATCCTCGGCACGCCGCCCCCCGACCCGCCCCCCAACGTGCCGGCGCTGCCGGACCGGGCGGGGGCCTACGCCGACCGCACGCCGTCGATGCGCGAGCGGATGGCCGCGCACCGCGACAACCCCGCGTGCGCGAGCTGCCATGCGATGATCGACCCGCTCGGCTTCGGGCTCGAGCGCTTCGACCCCGTCGGCCGGCTGCGCGACGTCGACGAGCAGCACCTGCCGATCGACGCGTCGGGGGTGCTCCCGGACGGGACGCCGTTCGACGATGTCGCCGAGCTCAAGACGGCGCTCCTCGCGCGGCCCGACCGGTTCGTGGGCACTCTGACCGAGAAGCTGCTGACCTATGCGCTGGGCCGGGGGCTGGAGCCCTACGACATGCCGGCGGTGCGGCGGATCGTGAGTCGGGCGGCGGAGCAGGACTACCGCCTGTCGGCGGTCGTTCTCGGCATCGTCGAGAGCCTGCCGTTCCGCGAGCGGCGCACGGCGGCACCGGAGGCGCCGCTGGCCGCGGCGCGCTGACGGCGAACCGGCGTTGTTCGTGAACTGCTGGCGTGCGTGGGTTCGCGAAGGCGTTCGTTGGTGAACCGGGAGTTGTTCGTGAACCGAGTTTCGCTTCGAGTCGACCCGTTGGCGAGTTGACCTGCTGACCTGAAGGAGATCGGGATGATCATCACCAAGATGGCGCTGCCGCGGCGGAGCTTCCTGCGGGGGATGGGGGCGACGCTGGCCCTGCCGTTCCTGGACGCGATGGTGCCGGCGCTGTCGGCCGCCGCGCCGGGGGCGAGCCGGGTCACCCGCCTGGGCTTCGTCTACGCGCCCAACGGCACGTACCTGCCGAACTTCCACCCCGCCACCACCGGGAAGGGCTACGAGATGACCCCGGTGCTGCAGGCGCTCGAGCCGTTCCGCAACGACATGGTGGTGCTGAGCGGCCTGAGCAACAAGGGGGCGGAGACGCAGAGCGAAGGGGGCGGCGTCCACACCCGCGTGCACACCGCCTGGCTGAGCGGCGTCCGCCCGAAGAAGACCGAGGGGGCCGACATCGAGGCGGGCACCTCGATCGACCAGATGGCGGCGGCCAAGATCAGCGCCGACACGCCGTTGCGCTCGCTGCAGCTCTCGCTCGACCACGAGAACATCGTCGGGAGCTGCGAGAACGGGTACAGCTGCGTGTACCAGCACACCTACTCGTGGAGCGCTCCCACCACCCCGGTGCCGATGGAGAGCAACCCCCGCGCGGTCTTCGAGCGGCTCTTCGGCGAAGGGGGCTCGCCCAAGGAGCAGGCGGCGCGGCTCGAGCGGGACCGCAGCGTCCTCGACCTCGCGATGGCCGACATGGCCCGCCTGCAGAAGCGCCTCGGGGTGCGCGACCGCGTCATGGTCGACGAGTACCTCGACTCGGTGCGCGACGTCGAGCAGCGCATCCAGCGGGCCGAGCGCCAGAGCAAGGTGTCGCCCATGCCCATCGCCGACCCGCCGGTCGGGGTGCCGGACTCGTTCGACGACCACGCGAAGCTGATGTTCGATCTCGAGCTGCTCGCGTTCCAGTCGGACGTGACCCGGGTCGTGGCCTTCCAGGTCTCGCGCGAGCTGAACGGGCGGCCCTATCCCTGGATCGGGGTGCCGGAGGGCCACCATGCCGTCTCGCACCACCAGATGGACCCCGTCAAGATCGCCCAGGGCGCCAAGATCAACGCGTACCACGTGTCGCTCTTCGCCCGGTTCGTCGAGCGGATGAAGAACACCCCGGACGGCGACGGGTCCCTGCTCGACCACACCCTGCTGCTCTACGGCACGGGCATGGGCGACAGCGACCACCACACGCCGGTCGACCTGCCGGCGGTGGTCGTGGGCGGCGGCGGCGCCATCGCGGGCGGGCGCCACATCCGGTACCCGATGCACACGCCGTTCACGAACCTCGGCCTGACCCTGCTCCACAAGGTCGGCGTGGAGCGCGAGCGGGTGGCCGACTCCACCGGGCTGTTGACGGACCTGTAGGCCGGGAATCGGCTGCCGGAGCTTCGCGTCAGCGAAGCGCCGAACGCGAGATCGAAGGGTTGAGCGGCGGCCTTCGGTCGCCGCCAACGAACCACCAGGGTCGCCTTTCGACGGGCCGGACTCCTGGCCCGCGGGTCGTCGACTGCGGATCCGATTGCCGCGAACCAGGCCCGGGGGGCGCGCTATACCTGATGGCGCAAACGCGCGTTGATTGCCGGAGAATCGACCATGGAGATGAATCGACGACGGTGGAGCATGGGGCTCACGGCCGCGGTCGCGGGGATGAGCCTGTCCATCGCGGCGGGAGCCCCGGCGGAGGCGGCGCCGGCAGAGGCGGAAGCCGAGGCGTCGCTGATTGCGGCGGCGCGAGCCGGCGACGGAGCGGCGGTCGAGGCGCTGCTCGACGGCGCGGTCGACGTCGACGCGTCGGAGACCGGCGGCATGACCGCGCTGCACTGGGCGGTGCAGCGTGACGCGGCCGACGTGGTGGGCCTGCTTCTCGACGCCGGCGCCGATGCGACGGCGCCCAACCGCTATGGCGTCGCGCCGCTCACCCTGGCCGCCATCAACGGCAACGCGGCCATCGTCGGCCGGCTGCTCGCGGCCGGGGCCGACCCGAACCGGCGGCTCGCGGACGGCGAGACGGTGCTGATGACCGCCGCCCGCACGGGACGGCCCGACGTCGTCCAGGCGCTGCTCGCGGCCGGGGCCGACCCCAACGCGTCCGAGCCGGCGCGGGGCCAGACCGCGCTGATGTGGGCGGCGGCCGAGAACAACGTCGGCGCCATCCGCGTCCTCGTTGCCAACGGCGCCGCCGTCGCGGCGCGCACCGGCGATCCCGTGGCCGGGGAGCCCGGTGGGGTGTTCTCCGCCGAGGTGGGACTGACCCGCGACGCGCGGTCGGGCCCCTCGTTCACCGCGCTGCTCTTCGCGGTGCAGCTCGGCCAGCTCAAGGCGGTGCGAACGCTCCTCGAGCTCGGCGCCGACGTGAACGACATGTTCCCCGACGGGACGAGCGCGCTCGTCGTGGCCGCCATGAACGGGCAGCACGAGGTCGGCATCCACCTGATCGAGCAGGGGGCCGACGTGAACGCGGCCGGGCAGGGCTGGAACGCCCTGCACCAGGTCATCCGGCTGCGCCGCACCAACATCGGCCACATGCCGCCTCCCGAGGGCCGGGGCACCGCGAGCAGCATGGACCTCATCCACGCGTTGCTCGACGCCGGCGCCGACGTGCACGCGCCGATGACCGCCGACTTCCGCGACGGCTACCGCAACCGGCTGAACCGGGTGGGGGCGACCCCGTTCCTCCTCGCCTCGAAGAACGTCGACACCGAGGTCATGCGGGTGCTTCTCGACGCCGGGGCCGATCCCCTGGTTCCCAACGCCGACCTGACGACCCCGCTCATGGTCGCGGCCGGGGTCGACATGTGGAACCCCGGCGAGGACGGCGGGGCGACGGTCGAGCACGAGCCCGAGGCCCTCGAGGCGGTCAGGATGCTGGTGGAGCTGGGCAACGACGTCCACGCCGTCAACGACCGCGGCGAGACCGCGCTGCACGGGGCCGCGTACCGCGGCGCCACGAGCATCGTCGACTACCTCGTCGAGCAGGGGGCCGAGCTCGACGCCCGGAGCGCCCAGGGCTGGACCCCGTGGACCATCGCCAACGGCGTTTTCTACTCGCTCTTCTACAAGGAGCAGCCGGCCACCGCGGCCCGCCTCGCCGAGCTGATGGCCGAGCGCGGCATGTCGACCGCGGGCATGGCCGACGAGCTGCGCACCTGCTTCGACTGCGGCCGCAACCGCGGCAACGCCCGCGACGCCGAGGGTCGCCGGGTCGCTCAGCCGACCCCCGACCGCGTCCCCTCGCAGGTCGAGCCAGCCGCCCAGGACGCCGCGCAGCCGGTGCCGGAGTAGACCGGCCCGCTCGATTCAGGCGCTCTCGTCCCTTCGACGGGACGGGGGCGCCTCCCTCTCCAACGGAGTCTCGTCCCAGCGAATACCCCCGGCCCAGCTTCTCTGCCTGTTCCCTGGAGGCGGCGGGCTCGTATAGTCCCGCATTCAATTCGGCTTGCTTGGCGGCAGCCCGACCCTCCCGCGCTCGCGTCGTTCGTCAGAAGGCGGCGGTGATCGCGAAGCGGACGACGCGGCCCTCGAGGACGCGGTTGGCGCGCTCCCAGGCGCTCAGGGCCTGGAAGTCCGATCCGGTGCTGCCCCTGGCGTCCCGCGACGTGCCGTGATCGAGGTCCACGCCGTTGTTGAGGGCGTTGAAGAGCTCCAGCCGCACGCCGTAGCGCCGGCTTCCGGCGTTGAACACCTTCTGGATGCTCACGTCGAGCTGCGTCCAGTAGGGCAGGAACTTCACGCTGTTCACCGGGATCATCGGGTGCCACGCGGCGTCGTTGCTGCGCTCGACGGTGGCGATGCCGTCCGGCACGATGTTCCGCCCGAGCACGCACGGCGTCACGCAGTGGCCGGGCTGACCGTAGAGCTCCTCTGAGTAGGTGCCGTACTGGTGGTTGTCGGAGGTGCGGCTGACGTAGAGGCCTTCCTGCAGGCCCCCCCAGTCGCCGAGGCCGCCCGGATACGCCTGCAGCGACGCGCCGATCTGCAGGTCGCCGACGCCCGGCAGCGAGAACGGCTGCGTGCCCGACAGCTTGAACTCGTTCCGGAACGGACGCGGGTACGCGCCCTGGTCACAGAACCGCAACCGGGTCGGCTCGTCGCCGCGGTCGACGATGTCCTGGCAGTTGTCGACCTCGCCGCCGTACCGGCTGCCGGCCCCGCTGTTGGTGTCGTAGCCGTAGATCGACGTCCGGCCCGTGTCCTCCATCGACCAGCCGCCGAACAGGACGCCGCCGCCGGGCAGCCGGCCCTGGACGCTCAGCTCAAAGCCCCGGTAGACGTTGCTGTAGCCCGGGCCGCGGGTGCGGTCGGTGAGGCCCGCCGTGTTCGTGCGCACGGACGGCTCGATGCTGAAGGCGGTGAAGTGCCCGACCATCGGGTACGGGCGCGCGATCTGGAAGTGCCGGATGCCCGCGAGCTCCGGCCGCGGGTTGCCGGTAGGGTCGGCGCCGAAGTGGGCGAAGGTCCAGTTGGGGTTGTCGTCCCACCAGGTGTCGTGGAACGTGCGCCGGCGGTACTCCGCGCTCAGGGACAGCCCGGGGACGATCTCCCGCTGGACGCCGACGGTCCAGATGCGGTTGTGCTCGCGCGCGGTGATGTCGTGTAGCCGGCTGGGAGCCGAGATCGACCCGAAGGTCGACGACTCCCGCGTCCCGATCTCCCAGTTTTGGGCGATGCCGTCGTAGTTGCTCCCGTACGGGTCGAGGCCCGAGCAGGCGCTCCCGCCCGCCGCCATGTGGCAGTCCCACCAGTCGCGGCCGTCCCCGGCGAGGAACCCGTAGGCGTAACGCCGCGCGAGGTTGCCGCCGATGTCGCGCACGTACTTGTTCCAGCCGAGCTTCAGCACCGTCCGGGCGTCGCCGAACAGGTCGTAGGCCGCGTTCAGGCGGGGCGAGAGGTCGGGGCCGAAGCGGGGCAGCAGGCTCGACGGGCGCGCCGGCTGGCGCTGCGCGGGCACGAACCGGCCCAGGCCCCGTGGAGCATCGGGCACCGAGACGGCGGCGAAGTCGAGCCGCATCCCGTAGTTGACGGTCAGCCGGTCGACGGTCCACGAGTCCTGCGCGTAGAAGCCGCCGTTGTAGTCCAGTTGGTAGGCCAGGTTGGACGGGTGGTTGTAGACCACGACCCGGTCGGGCGTGCCCATCAGGCCACAGGGCCGCCCGGCGTCGCGGTTGGCCTGCGCCTGGGGGTGGTTGCAGTCGAACCAGGGGAGGCCCTGGAACTGGTCCTGAATGAGGCGTCCGCGGGGGTTCGGGGCGTCCTCGTAGAGCAGCTCGAGGTGGCCGTTGCTGGTGTTGGTGTGGCGGTTGCGGCCGCGGGAGAAGTCGATCCCGAGCTTGAAGCTGTGCGAGCCCGTGACGGAGGACAGCGAGCCCCTGTACGCCCAGCGGCGCGTGTAGTTGTTGTTCTCGCCGTTGGCCTTGGCCCCGTAGCGGAGGCCGAGGAGGCCGTCGTAGGTCGAAACCTGGCTGTACCAGGGGTCGCCGCCGAGGGCCGGCGCAAGCTGGGCCGCGTGCCGGGCCGAGCCGACCGGCGGGAAGCACGGGGTCTCGAAGCACGCGGCGAGGTCGGCGGCGTCGGGCCGCGACTGAAAGATGCTCGGGCCGCTCTCCCGGTACTGGTAGTAGTTGGTGTCCCAGTCCTGGTACGACAGCGAGAAGCCGAACTCGGCGAGCATCCGGTCGCTCGGCGCGCCGGTCCACTTCGCGGTTCCCGTGTCGTAGTGCGGCGAGGTCCACGCCGACGCCGCCGTACCGAGGTCGACGCCCGGGCCGGACTGGCCGATCCGGCGCTTCCGCGCCTTGTCGAACATCGCCGAGAGCTTGTGCCGCGGCGTCACCTGCCACGTGAGCCGCACGTTCGCGCTGGCCAGGCTGTTGTCTCCGGCACCTTGGGGTCGGACCCCTGCGATCCCGACCCCCAGGTCGGCGGCGTTCCGCCGCGCCGACGTGAAGAACCGCAGCCGCTCGCGAAGGATCGGACCGCCGAACGACCCGTTGACGTCGTACAGCGTGACGACCCGGGCCGGCCGACCGACGCCCAGCGCCTCGAGACGGGGGTTCAGGTTGTCGGCCTCGCCCGGCGCCCCGCCCATGAAGAGGTCCCCACCGAACCGGTCGCCGCCCTCGTTGGGAATCATGTTGATGCGCAGGCCGCCGGTCTGCGTCTCGGCGCCGTGCCCCGACATCGTGTACGACGTCTCGGCCGCGAGCATCGGGTTGAGGTAGGCCTGATAGCGGCCGTCGCTGACCATCGTGTTGACCGTCATCCCGTCGATCTCGACCGTGTTGTGCGTGGCGTCGAGGCCGCGGCCCAGCATCTCGGATTGCTGCACGCCAGCGGTGCCGCCCACGTCCGGCTTGTGGACCCTGACGCCCGGGATGAGCAGGGCGTACGACCACGGGCTGCGACCGGTGGGGATGGCTTCCTGCATCTCGCGGGTCATCGCCAGACCGCGCCGTGCCTGCCGCGGGTCGACGCCGGGAGGCGCGACCGACAGCGTCGCGTCGATCGGCAGCGTCGCGCCGGCCCCGAGGACGAGCCCGTCGCGCCTCACGGTGTGGAATCCCGGCAGCGCGAAGGAGAGGGCGTACTCGCCCGGCCGCAGGTCGGTGATCGCGTACCGTCCGGCGCCGTCGGTGGCGACCGCGCGCCGCCCCTCGACGAAGCCGGCGCTCGTCGCCTCGACGGTTACCCCGGGCAGCACCCTGCCGGCGTCGTCGGTCACGGTACCCGTGACCGAGCTCTGCGCCGCCGCGGCGGCGGGCGCCATCAGCACCCATGCGAACATCAACCCCTTGCGCATCTTCTGATCTCCCGGCCCTGCCGAGTTCCAGACGGCGGTGGGCGGATGCGTCCACGTCATGGAGGCGGAAGAACGACGTGATTGCGCCTCGTCTCCGGGGGCGGAAGAAGCAAACTCCGTGCCGTTGATGGGTCGGCACGCCATTGACCCGGCGGAACACGGCGGCACCGCTGGCGCCGCGTACCCGCCGAGCGCGGGTGTCGCGGTCTCGGGCCTTTTCTCGGGTTCAAGGATCCATATGAATCGAGGACGGCCTCCAATTCCCCGTATCCCGGGCGGTTCCGAGGACGCGGGCAGCGCCGGCGAACCGTGGCAGGACTCCGGATCGGAAAACCGGGCCGCCTGGACCGGCAACTCGCCGGGTCGCGGCGCCGTGATGCGACGCTATCGGCGGGGCGGCCGGCTCAGGGCGATGTCGCGCAACGGGACGAGCCGGGGCGGGAGCTCGGTGTCGCCGGCCGGCATGCCGTTCTGTTGAAGCAGATAGCCGACGATGTCGATTACCACCTGGGCGCGCAGGGAGTCGGGGTCCTGCTGCGGCATCGTGGTGCCGATGGTGACGAAGAGGTCGACGAGGGGCCGGTCCCGCCACTGGTTGAGGAAGAAGGGCCCGCGGAGGGCGGGGGCGCCAGCCTCGCTGCCGCCGCCGCTCAGGTCGTCGCGGTGGCAGTAGCCGCAGATGGCCCGGTAGTGTTCGCGGCCGCGCTCGGCCTGGGCCTCGGTGTAGACGCCGTCCCACACCGTGCGGGTCTGGCCTGCCGCGGGTCCGGCGGCGAGGGCGGCGACGGTCGTGGCGGCGCAGACGGTGGCGCGGGCGAGCCCTGGAACGGCGCGGGAAGAAGCCCCCCGGCGTTCGGCCGGTTCATCCCGGTCGCTGGTGCCGCTCCTCGGTCGCATGGGTCCACGTCCGTTCGTCCGGCCTCCCCGCGAGGGCGCCGCCCGCGGCGGGACTGCGCGATCTGCCACGACCTCGCGGTGGCTTCGGTTGGCGGAGCGGGCGGGAACATGGGCCGCCGGGCCCGCCCCGCGCCGGTCCTGGGCGGCGCCGTTCCGCGCCGCACGGCCCTCCCGGGTCGCATGATACCGTTGAATCAGGGTGGCCATGAATCGAATCTGCGTCTTCACGGGGTCGAGGGTCGGGGCGGGCGGCGAGTACGCGGCCGCCGCACGAGAGATGGGCGCCCTGCTCGCCGCGCGCGGGCACGCCGTCGTCTATGGGGGCGCGCAGGTCGGCCTGATGGGGGTCCTGGCCGATGCGGTCCTGGCCGGCGGCGGGGAGATCATCGGGGTGATTCCCGGTCACCTCACCGCGAAGGAGATTGCCCACGCGGGTCTCACCGAGCTGCGGGTGGTCGACTCGATGCACGAGCGGAAGATGGTGATGTCGGAGCTGTCGGACGGCGTCGTCGCGCTTCCCGGCGCCTTCGGGACCCTCGACGAGCTGTTCGAGATGTTGACGTGGGGGCAGCTCGGGCTGCATCGGAAGCCGTGCGGCCTCCTGAACGTGGCCGGGTACTTCGACGCGTTGCTCTCCTTCCTCGACCATGCCGTCGAGCGGCACTTCCTCGCTCCCGAGCATCGCGCCATGCTCCTGGCGGAGAGCGACGGCGCCGTCCTCCTCGACCGGATGGAGGCCCATGCGCCCCCGGTCGTCGAGAAGTGGTCCGATCCCGTGGCGCCGTGACCGGCCGTTCCCCCGGGTAGACCCTCGAGAAGCTCACTTCCGCCCCTCGAAGAGGCTTGGTTCTGGGCCGCCGATCACGTACGCTCTGGATCTGGACGATGGTTCTGCCGACCTCGGTGCCGAGCGAGGGCCAAGCGGAGCCTCTGGCGACGATTGGCGGGCTGGGGGACGTGATGATTAGAAGGTACACACCGGGCATCGCCCTCTTCGCCGCCGTCCTGGCGTGCGTGGTCATGGCCCTCGGGACCGGCGCGGCGGCGCAGACGGTGCGCGTCGAGCGGCTGGCGGACGCGCCGATAATCGGCCCCGAGCTGCACCCGAGCATCGGCGAGAACATCCAGGGGCCGTCGCTGATACGGGTTCCCGACTGGGTGGCGGATCCGCTGGGCGCCTACTACCTGTACTTCGCGGACCACAAGGGACGCTACATCCGCCTCGCCTACGCCGACGACCTGCGGGGCCCGTGGCGGGTGCACCCGCCGGGCAGCTTGCAGATCGCCGATTCCTACTTCCTGACCGAGCCGCCCGAGATCTCGCCCGAGGAGCTGGAGCGCGTGCAGGCGGCGCGGCGGGCGCGGGGGGCGGCCCCGATGTCGCACGACGCCCTGTTCGAGGCGTCGGCGCCCCACATCGCGTCGCCCGACGTGCACGTCGACGACGCCAACCGGCGCATCGTCATGTACTTCCACGGCCTCGACGGCATCGCCACGCAGGTGTCGCGGGTGGCGACCTCGACCGACGGCATCGCGTTCACGACGCGGCCCGAGCGTCTGGGGCGGACCTACATGCGGGTGTTCCAGCGCGACGGCTGGACCTACTCGATGGCGATGCCGGGGCTGTTCTACCGGTCGCGCGACCCGCTGGGCGGGTTCGAGGAGGGGCCGCTGCTGTTCAACTCGCGGATGCGGCACTCGGCACTGTTGCAGCGGGGCGACACCCTGTACGTGTTCTGGACCCAGGTCGGCGACACGCCCGAGCACATCAAGCTGAGCACCATCGACCTCTCGGGCGACTGGACGACGTGGTCGGAGACGCCCGGCGTCGAGGTGCTGCGTCCGGAGCGCGACTGGGAGGGGGCGGACGCGCCGCTCGAGCCGTCGGTGCGGAGCACCGCCTACGGCCACGTGAACCAGCTCCGCGATCCCGCGATCTACGAGGAGGACGGCCGGGTCTTCCTGCTCTACGCGGTGGCGGGGGAGAGCGGCATCGCGCTGGCGGAGGTGCATTTCGACTGATTAGAGGTTGCGCGTGAACGAGGCGACCGGCGCGCCGGCCGTCCGAGAACGAAGGAGGACAGGCATGATGGACACGAGAAGGGCATCGACACGCGCCGGCATGGTGCTGGCGGCGGCCGCGTTCGTGGTGGCGACCACCTCGATCGCCGCCGCGCAGAACGGCGAGAGCGACTGGGTCGACCGCCCGCTGCCCAACCCCACGGGCGAGGTGATCCTGAACTGGGCGCCCCTGCCCGACGACCGGGAGTGGGGTTCGACCGCCGGCATCGACATCGGTCCCGACGGCCATGTCTGGGCCTACGACCGGTGCGGGGGCCTGGGCCTGGCCGGCGGCTGCGAGGCCAACCCCGACCGCGACCCCGTCTTCAAGTTCCACAAGGACACCGGCGAGATTCTGACCAGCTTCGGGGCCGGCCTCTTCGTGCTCCCGCACGGCATCCACGTCGACGCCGACGGCAACGTCTGGGTCACCGACTCGCAGGGCAACGAGGCGGGCACCAAGGGCCACCAGGTCATCAAGTTCACCCCCGAGGGCGAGGAGCTGATGCGCCTCGGCATCGCCGGCCAGCCCGGCAGCGGCCCCGGCCAGCTCAACGAGCCGTGCGACGTGATCACCGCGCCCAACGGCGACATCTTCGTCTCGGACGGCCACAGCGGCCAGAACCCCGACCCGCCGCCCGGCGCCACCGGCCGCATCCTCAAGTACGCCCCCGACGGCACGTTCATCAAGGAGTGGGGCGAGATCGGGTTCCGGCCCGGGCAGTTCCGCACGCCCCACGCCGTCGAGATGGACTCGCAGGGGCGGCTCTTCGTCGCCGACCGCGGCAACCACCGGATTCAGATCTTCAGCCAGGACGGCGAGTTGCTCGACATCTACATGCAGTACAGCCGCATCAGCGGGCTGTTCATCACCGACGACGACACCCTCTACGCCATCGACTCGGAGTCGGGCGTGGGCAACCACCCCGGCTGGAAGACCGGCGTCCGCATCGGCCCCGCGGGCGAGGACCGGCTGACCGGGTTCATCCCGCCGCATGCGCACGGCGTGCGGGTCCTGCAGGGGGTGGCCGGCGAAGGCGTCGCGGTAGACGCCGACGGCAACGTCTATGCCGCGGAGGGTCCGGGGTCGCGGCCGACCGCCGGTGGCGGCGTCACCAAGTACGTGGCGAAGCAGATGGACCAGTAGCGGGCTGGCTCGCGCCGCCTGCTTCCCGGAATTCCCCGGCCGGCCTCGTTGCCGGCCGGGGAATCTGTCGTACGGGCTCGGGGATGGCGCCTCGGTTCCGCGGCGCCGGGGGGCTCGGGCCGGGTTGCAGGGCAGCGTGCTACTGGAACTCCACCCGCGTCACGCTGGGCGGATCGTCATCGGCGAAGTGGGGGTGCACGACGTAGACGTCGTCGCCCACCACCGCGGCGGTGGTCCCCTGCGGCTCGTAGGCCGCGACCCCGGCGAGGTCCGCCGTCATCCAGTCGTCGCCGCTCGTCAGGGCCACCACCCGGTTGTCGGAGTTGCTGACGATGGCGAGGCGGCCGGCGCTCCACACCATGCCGTCCTGCCCCGGAATGTCCTCGGGCAGCATCACCGCGGTGGCCGCGGCGGGGTCGGCGAGCGGCACCTTCCACAGCGCATCGCCCCGCGCCACCAGCAGGTAGCCGGCGGGATGCTCGACGATGCCGTTGGGGCCCGCCCCGTCGTCGTCGAAGCGGTGGAACACCGAGGCCGTGTAGTCGGTGTCGACCCGGTAGACGAGGTTCATGCGGGTGTCGGTGACATAGGCGGTCCCGTCGTCGGCCACCGCGACGTCGTTGGCGAAGAACGCCGCGTCGTCGCCGGCGTCCTCGACCGTGGCGGCGAGGTCGACCATGGCGATGCGCTCGCCGGTGGTCAGGTTGTACACCCCCAGCATCGCCTGCCCGCGGGTCCCGCCCTGGAACACCGAGCGGTCCGAGTTGGCGACGAGCAGCCGGTCGCGCAGCTCGTCGGCCTCGATGCCGACCGAAGACACGAGGTCCGGATCGCTGACGAGCGGGGTCACCCGGCCGTCCTCGTGGAGCTGGAACACCGAGCCCTCCGACAGCGACCCGGTGAGCAGCCGGCCGTTGTCCATGTCGTACTCCACGCCCTCGGGAATGAACCCGCCGCGCTCGGCGACGATCACGTCGGGGAGCATGGGCGGGGCGGGCGCTTCCGCGGCCGGCGCGGCGGCGGACTCCGGCTCCGGTTCCGACCCGCAGGCGGTGATGAGCAGTCCGGCCAGGGCGATGACGCACGCTTGCACGCACACTTGAACACGCATGTCCGAGGGGTCTCCTTTCGTCATGGCTGTGGGTTCGACCGGCGTCCGCGGCGCCGCATTCCGGTGTCGGCGCGCGATCGCCTCGGGTACGATCGGGACATGACTCTCTCTACTTTCCTCTACGGACCTGACGAACGATGAAGGCGGCCGGTTCCCGTATCGCCAACCCCCTCCGCCGCAACATCGCGATTATCGCCCACGTCGATCACGGGAAGACGACCCTCGTCGACGCGATGCTGCACCAGAGCGGCGTCTTCCGCGCCAACGAGCGGGTCGAGGAGCGCGCGCTCGACAACATCGATCTGGAGCGCGAGCGCGGCATCACCATCCTCGCCAAGAATACCGCCATCCGCTACCGCGATCTCCTGATCAACGTCGTCGACACGCCCGGCCACGCCGATTTCGGCGGGGAGGTCGAGCGGACCCTGACCATGGTGGACGGCGTCCTGCTGCTCGTCGACGCCTCCGAGGGGCCCCTGCCCCAGACCCGGTTCGTGCTGCGGAAGGCCCTCGAGCGCGGGCTGCCGTCCATCCTCGTCATCAACAAGATGGACCGCCACGACGCGCGTCCCGCCGAGGTGCTCGACGAGGTCTACGACCTGTTCATCGATCTCGACGCCGCCGAGGAGCAGATCGACTTCCCGGTGATCTACGCGAACGCGAAGGCGGGCGCGGCGAGCCTCGACCCCGGCGCGCCGGGGCGGTCGCTGCGCCCGCTCCTCGACGCCATCGCCGACCGGATGCCGCCGCCGCGGGGCGATGCCGGGGCGGCCCTGCAGGTGGTGGTGGCGAACCTCGATTCCAGCGACTACCTGGGCCGGATCGCGATCGGCCGCATCGTCAACGGCCGGGTCGCCCTGGGGGACGAGATCGCGGTCTCGAAGCTGGACGGCACCGTCGACCGCACCCGGGTCACGAAGCTGTACCTGTTCGAGGGCCTGCAGCGGGTCGAGGTGGAGTCGGCCGCCGCCGGCGACATCGTCTGCCTGGCCGGGATCGACGACATCACCATCGGCGAGACCATCACCGACCCCGGGGACCCGCGTCCGATTCCGCCCCTCCACGTCGACGAGCCCACGGTGTCGATGGTCATGGGGGTCAACACGTCCCCGATGGCGGGCCGGGACGGGCGGTACGTCACGTCGCGCAACCTCCGCGACCGGCTCGCCCGCGAGCTGGTGGGCAACGTGTCGCTGCGGGTCGAGGACACCGAGTCGCCGGAGCAGGTGGAGGTCGTCGGGCGCGGCGAGCTGCAGTTGTCGATTCTCGTGGAGATGATGCGCCGCGAGGGCTACGAGATGCAGGTGGCGCGCCCCCGGATCGTCACGCGCCGCGACGGCGGCCGCGTCGAGGAGCCGGTGGAGGAGCTGGTGATCGACGTCGCCGAGGACTACCAGGGGGTGGTCATCGCGCAGCTCGGCACGCGGCGGGCGACGATGACGAAGATGGTCAACCACGGCAGCGGCCGGGTGCGGCTGGAGTTCCGCATTCCGACCCGCGGGCTCATCGGGTTCCGGTCGCAGTTCCTGACCGACACGCGGGGCACGGGCATCCTGCACCACCTGTTCGCGGGGTGGGAGCCCTGGCACGGGCCCATCGCGGGCCGGCCCACCGGGGCCCTGGTGGCGGACCGGTCGGGGCGGACCACCGCCTACGCCATCTCGAACCTGCAGGAGCGCGGCGAGATCTTCGTGCCTCCCGGCACCGAGGTCTACGAGGGCATGGTCATCGGGGAGAACGCGCGCCCGGACGACCTCGACGTCAACGTCACGAAGGAGAAGAAGCTCACCAACATGCGTGCGTCGACGGCCGAGGAGGCGCTGCGGCTCGTGCCGCCCCGGCTGCTGAACCTCGAGCAGTCGATCGAGTTCATCGACGACGACGAGCTGGTCGAGGTCACGCCGCGGAGCATCCGCCTCCGCAAGCGCGTCCTGGCCGCCAACCGGCGGCCGAAAAAGGGCGGGTGACCAGCACCTCCACCTCCGGGCCGCTCTACGGGAACGGTTCGGATGCTGCGTGTCGGGCGGAGGGATGCCCCGCACCGTCGCTCGGCGGCAGGACGGTCCGGGTGAGGGTCGAATCTCCTTCAGGCTCACTTCCTCACTGGACGAGATGTCATTGGCGTCGGACGAACGGCTGACGTACCATGAGGGGTTGTCGCAGGCGGCGGGCGTGCGCCGGACCGGTCAGGATTTCCGGCGGGTCCGCGAACGAAAGGACTGGAGCCATGTCGAACCGTCTCATCCCCCTGACCATCCTGATGCTGCCGCTGGCATTCGCGCCGGCGGGGATCGGCCTGTCGGCCGAGGGGGAAGCGGCCGGCCCCGCCGCCGGGCAAGAGGGGCCGGCGGTCATCGAGGCCGAGATCCGCTTGAAGAACATCCGGCAGCTCACCTTCGGCGGCGAGAACGCCGAGGCGTACTTCTCGCACGACGGGTCGGAGATCATCTTCCAGAGCACCCGCGAGGGGGTGCCGTGCGACCAGATCTTCCGCATGAACCTCGACGGGTCGAACCAGCGGATGGTGAGCAGCGGTGAGGGCCGGACCACCTGCAGCTACTTCTACCCGGACGGCGAGACGATCGTCTACGCGTCCACCCACCTCGCCTCGCCCGAGTGCCCGCCGCCTCCCAGCTTCCGGATGGGCTACGTCTGGGCCACCTACGACAGCTTCGACATCTTCCGGGCTTCGCCCGACGGCACCCTGACCAACCTGACCGACTCTCCCGGCTATGACGCCGAGGCGACCATCGGCCCCGACGGCCGCATCGTCTTCATGAGCGTGCGGGACGGCGACCAGGAGATCTACTCGATGAACGGCGACGGGTCGGACGTGCGCCGTCTGACCCATCGGCAGGGGCCGGACGGCGGACCGTTCTTCTCGCATGACGGCTCGAAGATCATCTTCCGCGGGCGCGAGATCCCCGACGGCCCCGAGTTCGACGACTACAAGCGGCTGCTCGACCAGGGGCTGTGGCGGCCCGGCGACGTCGAGGTGTTCGTCATGGACGCCGACGGCTCGAACCTGAAGCAGGTGACCGACCTCGGCGGGGCCAACTTCGCGCCGTTCTGGCACCCCGACGGCGAGCGAGTCATCTTCGCATCGAACCAGCACAACCCCGAGGGCCGCAACTTCGACCTGTTCATGATCAACCTCGACGGCACGGGGCTGGAGCAGATCACGTTCACCGACGTCTTCGAGGGCTTCCCGATGTTCTCGCCCGACGGCACGAAGCTGATCTTCTCCTCGAACCGCAACGCGAAGGAGCAGGGCGAGACGAACGTCTTCATCGCCGACTGGGTAGAGTGAACCGTTCCGGAAGCGGGAGGGGACAGCCGCTTGGGGGCGGCTGTTGTCGCTGACCAGGGTCGGTTGGTGGCGTCATGACGGCTATCCGTGACACCGTCTTCACGATCGGCCACTCCACCCACACGATCGACGAGTTCGTCGCGTTGTTGCGGCGCCATCGGGTGACGGCGGTGGCGGATGTCCGCGCCGCGCCGTACAGCCGGTTCAATCCGCAGTTTCGGCGAGACTCCCTGGCCGACAGCCTCGACGCCCTGGGGCTGGAGTACGTCTTTCTGGGGCGGGAACTGGGGGGGCGTTCGGCCGACCCGGCGCACTACCGGGGCGGCCGCATCGCCTACGACCGCGTCCGTGGGACGGAGCGGTTTTGCCGGGGCGTCGAGCGTGTCGTCCGCGGGGCTGGGCGCAGGCGCATTGCCCTGATGTGCGCCGAGAAGGAGCCGCTCGACTGTCACCGCACGCTGCTCGTGGCGCCAGCGCTTGAAGCGCGGAACATCGCGGTGACGCATATCTTGGCCGACGGCGGCATCGAGCCGCACGGGGCGACGATGGATCGGCTGCTCGCCTTGCAGGGGCGTCCTCGCGGGGACCTCTTCCGGACCCGGGCCGAGATCGTCGACGAGGCGGTCATGGCGCGGGCCGAGCGGGTCGGCCATGTCTACGAGGTGCCGGCCGCGGCGGGGCGGGACGCATGAACCTGTTCACCATCGGCTTCACCCGGAAGTCCGCGGATCGGTTCTTCGGACTGCTTCGGCGCTCGGGAGCGCGGCGCGTGGTCGATGTGCGGCTCAACAACGTGTCCCAGCTCGCCGGATTCGCCAAGAAGAACGACCTGGCGTACTTCCTGGCCGAGCTCTGCAGCATGGAGTACGTCCATCTGCCGGAGCTGGCGCCCACGAAGGACATCCTGGACGACTTCAAGAAGCGGCGCGGCGACTGGGAGACCTACGAGCGCCGGTTTTTGGACCTGATGCGCGAGCGGCGCATCGAACGGACGGTTCCCCGGGAGGTCATCGCGGACGGCTGTCTGCTGTGCAGCGAGGACACGCCGCACCACTGCCACCGCCGGCTGGTGGCGGAGTACTTGAGTGACCACTGGGGCCGCGTCGAGATCAGGCATCTCGGCTGAGGGGCCGCCCCGCAGCACCGAGGACCTCCTTTCGGGATGGTTCACAGTTAACGACAGGCTCTCGGCCATGACCGGACGGCATGATCGCCGTCGTCTCCGGCCCAACCCCGCCGAGCCGAACCACGCGCCCACCACTCGGCCCCGAACCGGACGGCGTGAGCGCCGCCGTCTCCCTCTTGCCCCGCTCTCGTTCGTTCAAGACGGCGCCCGACCACCCTCGTGACGGTGGTTCATTTTCCTCTTGACCGACCGGATCGGTCGCCCATAGAATGCGTTCATGTTGAAATTGAGACTCAGACTCAATATCAGTTGAACGGGACCGAGTCATGCCTCACACCGAAACGCTGCCGGGTCGCGCCGGCCTCGTCCTCACCTTCGTCCTCGCGTTGCTGCTCGCCACTTCCCTCCCTGCGAGCGCGCAGGACGACACCCTCGGCGGTTGGCGTCCGCCCGATCTGCTCGATGCCGTCGCCAGCTTCGGCGCCGTCGGCCTCGACGGAGCACTCTACGTCTACGGGGGCCACGTAGGCCGGGTCCATGCCCACTCCATCGAGAACATCAGCCCCGGGTTCCGGCGGCTGGTTCTCGACGCCGGCGCGACGTGGGAGGAACTGGCCCGCGGCCCCCGCCTCCAAGGCGCGGTCCTGGTTTCCGACGGCACCGCCGTCTACAGAGTCGGCGGCTTCAGCGCCGCCAACGCCACCGTGGCCGAGCCCGCGGTGCTGCATTCGAGCCGGTCGGTCGCGCGGTACTCCGCGGCCGCGGATCGGTGGGAGGCGCTGCCCGACATGCCGGCGGGGCGGTCGTCTCACGACGCGGTGGTGGCCGGCGGGGTTCTCTACGTGGTCGGGGGCTGGGACATGCGCGGTCCCGGAAGTGACTCAGCCTGGGCCGACACGGTCCTTGCCCTCGACCTGAGCGGCGGCGCCGAGTGGCGGGAGATCCCCGCCCCCTTCCAGCGGCGGGCGCTCGCCGCCGGCACGCGCGACGGGCGCATCTATGCGTTGGGGGGGGCGTCCCGGGAGACCGGGCCGGTGTCCTCGGTCGACGTGCTCGACATCGAGACCGGCACGTGGTCGAAGGGTCCCGACCTGCCCACGGGCAGCATGCTGGGCTTCGGGGCCGCCGCGGCGAGCGACGGAAACCGCATCTTCGTCGGTCAGGCCAACGGGGGCGTGCACCGCCTGGCCGACGATGGGACCGCGTGGGAGCCGGTCGCGACCCTCGACCAGCCGCGCTACATGCACCGGCTGATTCCCGTGGGCACCCACCTGCTGGCGGTCGGGGGCGCGGCCCGCGAGGGGCAACTCGCGACGATCGAGGTCGTGGACGTCGGCGCGCCGGACCGCGGGCCGGCCGGTCGAGTCGGCGCCACGCGCTGGCCCGGCTTCCGGGGAGGACGCGACACCAACGTGAGCCGCGCCGCACGGCTTCCCCTCACCTGGTCCGACGACACCGTGGCGTGGCGGACGACGACCCCGGGCTTCGGCCAGTCGAGCCCGGTCATCTGGGACGACTCGGTCTTCCTGACGTCGCTCGAAGGCGTGATGAAGCAGACCATCTACGTCGCCGCCCTGGACCTCGAAGACGGCTCGGAGCGCTGGCGCCGGCGCTTCGACGCGGCCGAGCCGCTGGAATGGAACGACTACGTGTCGAAGGGGGCCCCGACGCCGGCCGTCGACGGTGAGCGGCTCTACGCCTTCTTCGACAGCGGCGACCTGATGGCGCTGACCCACGACGGCGACACCGTGTGGCATCGGGACCTGAGCGCCGACTACGGCACCGTCGGCGGCAACCACGGGGTCGGCAACTCCGTGCTCCTGACCGACGACGCGGTCGTGATCCTGCTGACCCGGCGCACCTACTCGTACCTGCTGGCCGTCGACCGGCGCACCGGCGAGACGGTCTGGAAGGCCGACCGCGAGCCCGGCGTCGCCTGGAGCACGCCGGTCCTCGCCCCCGGCGGCGACGAGATCGTCGTCAGCGCCTCGGGCCGCATCGAGGGGTTCGGCGCCGCGACCGGCGACCTCCGCTGGTCGTACAGCGGCTTCCGGGGCAACCACGTGCCGTCGCCCACCGTCACCGGCGACCTCGTCATCATCGGCGGCATGGCCGTCGAAGCGAACCTCGCCCTGCGCCGCGGCCGGACCGGCGCCCTCGACCGGACGGACGTGGCTTGGACGGCCGGCTCGACCTCGAACTTCGCCTCGCCCTTCGCGTACCGCGACTGCGTCTACTGGGTGAACCCGGCCGGCGCGGCGCGCTGCCTGGCCCCGGATTCGGGGATCGTCCGCTGGACCCATCGCCTGCCCGCGTCGACGTGGGCGACGCCGCTCGGCCACGACGACCGCGTCTACTTCTTCACCGAGCAGGGGGTCACCCAGGTGCTCCGCGCATCGACCGAGGCGCCGGAGGTGCTGTCGACGAACCACCTGTCGGTCGACGCGCCGGTCACCGGCTTCGCGGCGGTGGACGACGCCATCGTCATCCGGGCCGGGGGCGAGGTCATCCGGGTGGGGCAGTCGGCGGACTGAGATCCGACACAACCGGCCGGGTCAGCCAACAGACCGCAACTGTTTAGAGAACGAACAGCAGCACTCTTGGATATCAGCTCGAGACGGGACCCCGCCGATGCCTGCGGGCTGGCCCTCCCGAGCCCCGGCGCGCCCGGTCGCCGCCGAAACCACAGGAGCCCATCCCATGTACCCCGCTCACCGACTCCGCTTCGACGGCGGCACCCTCGCGACGCCGGCCGTGATCGTGCTGGCGCTCCTCGCCCTGATCCTGTCGGCCCCGGCCGCCGCCGTCGCGCAGCCGGCTTCCGGCCAGCCGACGGCCGCCGCGCAGCCGGACGCCGCGGCGCCCGAAGCCGAGCCGGAGCCCGACGAGCCGCCGACATTCCTCGATTCCGTGACCGTCTCCGCCACGATGCGGCCGGCCCCGGTGCGGGACACGCCGGGCATGGTGTCGGTCATCGACGACGCGACGATACAGGAACGGATGATCGAGGACTTCGCCGACCTCGTGAAGTACGAGCCGGGGGTCTACGTCGAGAACAACGTGACCCGCCTGGGACTCAACGGCTTCAACATCCGCGGCATCGGCGGCAACCGCGTGATGATGATGGTCGACGGCGTCCAGACCTCCGAGCAGTTCGACTTCGGCCCCTTCAACATCCATCAGGCGGGACTCGACGTCGACACCCTGAAGACGGTCGAGATCGTGCGGAGCGCCAACTCCGCCCTCTACGGGAGCGACGCCCTCGGGGGCGTCGTCTCACTGTTTACCAAGGACCCCGCCGACTACCTGAGGCAGGGCCAGCCCTTCTACGTCGGGGCCAAGACGACCTGGGACGGCCGCGCCGACGACGTCGGCGTGAACCTCACGCTTGCCGGCGGCAGCGAGCGGGTGCAGGCGTCGGTGTTCGGGAGCATCAACCGCGGCAGCGAGATCCACAACAAGGGCACCGTCGACACGCGGAACTTCACCCGCACGATGCCGAACCCGCAGGAGTCGGAAGGCCAGCAGGTCCTGGCCAAGCTCGTCTTCAACGTCTCGCCGGGCAACCGCTTCCGCACCACCGCCGAGCTCTACGACACCCGCGTCGAGACGGACTGGTTCTCGAACAACCGGTTGCTGGACTTCGGGCGGTTCTCCTATCTCATCAACGAGACCTCGGCCCTCGACACCCAGAAGCGGCAGCGGTTCTCCGTCGACCACAACGTGGCCGGCCGCGGGCTCGACCTCGTGTCGTGGCAGGTGTACGGGCAGTTTCAACGACACCGCGCAGATCGTCGACGAGGAACGGATGACCCTGGGCTTCGGTCCCCCGTTCTCGTCGACCCGCCACGGCAACGTCGAGTACGAGCAAGTCGGCTACGGGGGGTCCGCGCAGGGCCAGCATTGGCTGGGCGGCGCCGACGACGGCATGCTCGTCACGTTCGGCGCCAGCTACAAGACCGACTACTTCGACATGCAGCGCGACCGGTCCGAGTTCAACGTCGCCACCGGGCAGCCGGTGCGGACCAGCCTGATCTTCCCGACCAAGTACTTCCCCGAGAGCGACCTCGTCGAGGCGGGCGCCTATCTCCAGGGCGAGATCCGCTTCGGGCGGGTCACCCTCGTCCCCGGCGTGCGCTACGACCACTTCTCGCTCGATGCCAACCAGGCCGACCCCGTCTTCATCGCGAGCCTCAACCCCGAGCCCGCCGATTTCTCGGACGGCGCGCTCTCGCCCAAGGTCGGCATGGCGGCGCGGCTGAGCGACGTGGTGACCCTGCACGCGCAGTACTCCGGCGGTTTCCGGGCGCCGCCCTACAGCGCCATCAACACCGGCTTCACCAATCCCCGCGGCGGCTAACCCTCAGGTTCCGCTTCGGGCTGCTCAACCTGGCCGACGCCAAGTACTTCGAGTGGTGGAACGTGCGGGCCGCCCGGCCAACGACCCGTTCATCGATCGGTACTCGAGCCCGGGGCGCAGCGTCATCACCTCCCTGGCCTACGACTGGTAGCACACGTCCGGACCGTCCATTCGGCGGTGGGGTGCGCCCTTCCGGCGCACCGCTGTCCGCCAGGTTGAAGGAGTGCTCGAATGGAGTCGAACACACACGACGACCACGACTCGGGAATGCTGGTCAGGGGGCCGCAACTGGCCGTGTACCAGTGCGGCCACGGCCTGCTCCATCTGCGCGTGAATCGCGTGACGCTGACGCTCAAGCCCGAGGAATTCAGCCGCCTTGCCACGCTCGTCGGCGAAGCCCACATCCGGCTCGGCACCCGGGAAGCCGTCTCCGCGTGCGCGACGCATTGAGAGGGTGCCCCGCAACCGGTATGCTTCGCCCGATGTCCAACTTGCGGCGGATGCGGTCCGCCTCGGCGGCGGTCCTCGCCGCGTTCCTGTTCGCATTGGTCGTGACGCTCCGACGTACCCGTTAGCTGCCGGCCGGGCCATGTCGTGTTGCAGGTGGGCCTCGCTTGAGCCTGATGGCGGTGGCCTGGGACCGTTGGCGACCAGACCTGCCGATGCGTGGGCAGGACGCGGCGCGCAGCGTGCCGTAGGAGTGCACCCAATGACGAACACCGTCAAGCCTCAGCTTGGCTCCGTGCAGGAGACCCTGCTGATTCCGCTGCTCGCCCGCGCCAGGGAGACCGAGCGGCGGCGCGGCCTGCTGCGCGACCCGCGGGCGGTCGAGATCGTGCGCGACCTCGACTACGACTTCTCGAAGTGGGAGGGCGGGCGCAGCCTCAAGGGCGCGGTGCTGCGCGCGCGCATGTTCGACCGCTACGTCGAGGACTTCCTGGCCGCGCATCCCGAGGGGACCGTCGTCGAGATCGGCTGCGGCCTCGACACCCGCTTCGACCGGGTCGACAACGGCCGGGTGCGCTGGTTCGACCTCGACCTGCCCGACACCATGGTCCTGCGGCGCCGCTTCTTCGACGACGAGCCGCGGCGGACGATGGTCGCCGCGTCGGTCGTCGACGCCGACTGGATGGACCAGGTCGAGGCGACCGGCGGCCCGTGGATGTTCGTGGCCGAGGCGGTGCTCATCTATCTCGACGCGCCGGACGCGCAGCGCGCCATCGTGAACATCGCCAGGCGCTTTCCCGGCGCCCGCATCGCCTTCGACACGACGGCGGCCCGGATGGTCGACACCCAGGACCGCCACGACGCGATGCGGCACCTGCCGCGGGAGAGCTGGTGCCGCTGGAAGTGCGACGACCCGCGCGAGATCGAGTCGTGGGCGGGCGCGAAGCTGCGGCTCGCGGCGTCGAAGACGTTCCTCGACGCCGACCGCGACCTCGTCGACCGGCTGCCGTTGTTGCTGCGCCTGACCGCGCGGTACGCGCCGTTCCTGCTGCGGCGGCAGGCGTCGATATACCGGTTGAACCTGGCCACCGTCGAGGACGGCGTGCGGGCGGCGCCGATGTCGGCGGCCGCCTCGTGACGTACGCAGGTTGGAGGAACACCAGCCCTTCGCCTGCGGCCGCCTCGGCGATCCGCGCACGGTCGGCGTCGGCACCGACTTCGACCGGTAGCGGCGTGGCGGGGACGATGCGAGAACCGGCCGGCCGGCTGAAACGATATCGCCCGGTCGCGCGTCAGGAATCGGCAGGACGCTTCGCCGCAGAGCCGCGCGGATCCTGGAGGGTTCGTCGGGCGCGCCAAGCGAAGGCCGCGGCGCGACCCGCGGTCTGAGGAACACCGAGACACGCCGGACTCGACCCTGAGGCGGCCCCGTCACCGGCCGCGGCGCGGACCTCGAGCGGAACGACGCCGCGGACTCGACCCTGATCGGACGGTCGTCTCCCCGATGGATGACCCACGGCCGTCAACCGGATGGCCGGCAACTTGGAGCACGCAATGAACAACCCCACCGAGGGTCTGCAGGTCACGAAGCTGACGAAGACGTACCCCGGCGGCATCCGCGCCCTCGACGAGGTCGACCTGACGGTGGCGCCGGGCCTGTACGGGCTGCTCGGCCCGAACGGCGCGGGCAAGAGCACCCTCATGCGCACCCTGGCCACGCTGCAGCAGCCCGACAGCGGGTCGATCACGCTGGACGGGGTCGACACCCTCGCCGATCCCGACTACGTGCGCCGGCGGCTGGGGTACCTGCCACAGCAGATCGGGACCTACCCCACCGTCACCGGCCGCCAGCTCCTCGAGCGCTTCGCCTGGCTGAAGGGCAGGACCGACAAGGCCGAGCGGCGGCGCGAGGTCGCGCAGCTCCTCGAGCGCGTGAACCTGCGGGCCGACGCGGACCGCGCCGTCGCCACCTACTCGGGCGGCATGCTGCGCCGGTTCGGCATCGCCCTCGCGCTGGCCGGCAGCCCGCGCCTGCTCATCGTCGACGAGCCGACGGCCGGCCTCGACCCGGCGGAGCGCAGCCGTTTCCACCGGGTGCTGGCCGACATCGCGGCCGACAACATCGTCCTCCTGTCGACGCACATCGTCGACGACGTCGAGAGCCTCTGCGAGCGGCTCTCGATCCTGGCCGACGGCCGCATCGTCGCCGAGGGCACGCCGGCCGACCTGACCGCCCCGCTCGAAGGCCGCCTCTGGTCACGGGTGGTGCCCCGCGACGAGCCCCAGCCGGACGAGGCGCTCCACGTCTCGGCGACGCCGGCGGGCTCGCTGGTCATCGTCGAGGCCCCCGCCTCGCCGGGCGAGGGCTGGACGCCGCAGGCGCCGCGCCTCGAGGACGTGTACCACGCGGCCATCGCGCGCGCCGGCGTGCAGGACGAAGAGGCGGTGGCATGACGACGCTGGAAGGTGGAGGGTCGAGGGGATCCGCCCGGGAGATCAGTCGGGCGGGGACCCGGTGGAAGCGGCGCGGCCGGCTGCCGCGTGCATCTCCAGATGCCTGTCGATGCGGACGTTGTTCGCTCGAATCTCGTCGCGGAGGCTCTCGATGGCGGCGGTGAGCCGCTCTTCGACGGCGGCAAGATCATCTTGGGTGGCGACACCTCGCACGCCGCCGAACAGCAGTACGAGCAAGGTGACCACACTGACTGCAAGGGTGGCGTATCGGTCCCAACCCCAGTCCTTCACCGTGCGCGCCTCCTGACTGCGACTCTCCCGGCCGCATGTGTCGAGCGTAACACATGCGGCCTCGGCGGCAGCCGGGTGAACATTCTGTTCACCGCGAAACGGCTGAGGGGCGCAGTGGACCACGCTGATCCGACCGTTCCCATCAGCGGTTCTGAGCGCGGCATTGACACCGCTGCACCGGTGCACCACAATCGCAGGAATGCGACTGACCGTGAACCTCGAGCCGGATCTCTACGCGGTCGCCGTTTCGCTCGCCAAGGCGGAAGACTGCAGCATCAGCGCCGCCGTCAACCGGCTGCTGCGGCGTGGCCTGCCAAGCGCCGGGGACCGGCGTGAACGACCGGCCGGCCGGACCAGGAGACGCAACGGCATCCTCGTCTCGGTAGGGGGGGCGCCGATCACGCCGGACACGATTCGCGGGACCGAGGAAGAAGACGACGCCCCGTGACGTGGCTTCTCGACGGCAACGCGCTCGTCGCGCTGGCGATGAGCTCCCACCTGCATCACGATCGCGTCCACCGCTGGTTCTCCAGGTTGGGCCGGGACCACTTCGCCACTTGCCCCACGACGCAGGGCACGCTGCTCCGCGTGCACATGAAGTCGTATCTCGACCACAGCGCGGCCAGCGCCTGGCGCGCGTTGCGCGAGGTGTCCGCGCATCCGAAGCACGAGTGGTGGGAAGACGGACCGAGCTTCCTCGACGTGCCGCACCGACACCTGCAGGGACACGGGCAGGTGACGGACGCCTGGCTCGCCGAGTTGGCCCGCCGGCGCGGCGGCCGCGTCGCGACGCTCGATTCCGGTTTCGCTCTGCTGCACGCCGATGCAGCGACTCTGCTTCCGCGCATGGAATCGTAGCAGCCTGCCCCAACGAAGCGAGGCCGCGCCGCTTGACTTCGGTGCGCCTTTCTGTCGTGATCGAGGGTCATGGTGCCGTTGATGCGCGCGGCGTCGGTGCTGGGGGCGCTGATCATCGTGGCGGCGCTCGCCTCGACGGGCGTCGCCCGGCACCCGCACGGTCCCGACCCGCAACGGGCCGGTCACGCCGACTGCGACGTCTGTCAATTCCGGCATCTTCCGGTGATAGAGACCGACAGCGCTCCCGCGCTGTCGGCGCCGGATCTCGTCGCGGATGCCGTCCCGTCCGACGGCTCGAAAGGCCAACCCCGCGCGGTCGTCGGCATCCGGCCCACGCGCGGCCCACCCGCCTGAGCCCTCGCGCTCGCAGCTCACGGTTACCGCCGCGACGACTGCCGCGTTCGGCAGCCTTGTCGTCGTTCCGCGGAGTTCGACGCAACGCGGTGCCCGATCGATTTCGATGTGCCGGAGGCCCGACGCCTGATCGCGGGGCTCGCGCGGCGCTTTTCCCCTAGTCCGGCGAGGCAGGAGGCCTGGCCCTTGCGAGGGACGAAAGAGGATTCCAACGTGGAGCGTGTAGAAAGACGAGTCGTGACGAGGTTCGGGCCATGCGCCGTCGCCTGGCTCCTCGCGCTATCGGTTCCGGCCCTCGCGCAGGACCTGACCATCTCCGGCACCGTGGTCGACCAGACCGGCGGCGTGCTGCCGGGCGTGACCGTCGAGGCGGCCGGCTCGGCGCTCGCGGGCGGAACGCGCGTGGCGGTCAGCGACGGCGAGGGGCGCTACGTCCTCGACGGGTTGCCGGCCGGCGACTACTCGGTCTCGTTCACCCTGTCCGGCTTCGAGACGCTGCAGCGGGACGGCGTCCCGGTGGCCGCGCCGGACGGCGCCACGCTCGACGCGGTGCTCGAGTTCACCAGCTTCGCCGAAGACGTGACCGTCGTCGGCAGCAAGCTCGACACCGGCCGGCAGGAGTTCGGCACCAGCGTCGCCTACCTCAGCGCCGAGCGCATCGAGTCCGACGCCATCTTCACGGTCGAGGACGCCTTCAACCGGACCGCCAACGCGTTCACCGGCACCGCGCAGTTCGGCGCCTTCAGCATCCGCGGCGTCAACAACAACGGCCTCGACAGCGGCTTCGGCAACGCCAACGCGCTCGCGTCCGTCCTGTTGAACCAGACCGCGCTCGGCCCGCGCACCGGCGACTACCTGAACCCGTCGCTCTTCGACGTCGGGTCGGTGGAGATCCTGCGCGGGCCGCAGTCGACGTTGCAGGGACCCAACTCGCTGATCGGCGCGGTGCTCATCAACTACAACAAGCCGGCCTTCGACGGCTACGACGGCCGGGTCCGTCTCGAAGGGGGCGGGCTCGGCACGCGGCGCGTCCAGTTCATGCAGAACGCCGAGCTGGTGGACGACGTCCTCGCCGCGCGACTGACGGTCGAGGACCGCTACGCCCGGGGCGCGGTCACCAACACGGTCACCGGGGACGACGACGTGCAGCGGACCGACCAGCGGACCATCCGGGGGCAGCTCTCGCTCCGCCCCCGGGCCGACGACCGCGTGCGTTTCGACCTGACCTGGCTGCGCAACGACTCCGATTCCAACCCGTTCGCCCTCATCGTCGGCAACGAGGCGGAGGGCATCGCCCTGGAGGACCGCCAGCAGCCCTGGAACCGGCCGGACCAGTACCCGTCCACCCTCGACTTCGTGAACTTCGAGACCCACGTCGCCCTCGACGACCGTTGGGCGGTCGACGCCATCACCGGCTACAGCCGCTTCGACCTGACGCAGAAGTTCGATGCGGACCTGTCGCCGTTCGACTTCCTCAACGTCGACGCGGCCGGGCACGACGGCATCCTCAGCCAGGAGGTCCGCGCGGCGTACCGGGGCGAGACCGTGGACGGCCTGTTCGGCGTCTTCTATTCCCAGGGCGACTACTCCTTCGGATTCCACGGCACGGGCATCTTCCCGGACGGCATGGGCGGCGTCGCGCCCTTCAACCGGGAGACCCAACTGCTGGAGGAGGTCGACCAGCTCGGCGTGTTCGGACGCGCGGAGTGGACCGTGAGCGACCGCGTGCTCCTGACGGGAGGCGTGCGGCTGAACCGCGAGACCCGGCGGAACGACAACTTCGCCGACAACAACGGGTTAGTGAGCAACCTGACCGCCGAGGAGACCTTCAGCCAGGTGCTGCCCTCCGGGTCCGTCGCCTACAGCCTGACCCCCAGCACGTCGCTCGGGGCCTCGTACGCCCGGGGGTACAAGGCGGGCGGCTTCGCGTTCGCGGTCTTCCTCGGCGTGGCGGAAGCCTACGGCGAGGAGTTCACCGACAACTACGAGCTGTTCGTCCGCCATCGGACCGCCGACGGCCGCCTGACCCTGAACGCGAACGTCTTCACCATCGACTGGCGCGAGCAGCAGATTCCGTACACGGCCGCGGGCGGCTTCCCCGGGTTCGACGCGCTCGTCACCAACGCGGGGCGGTCGGCGCTGCGCGGGGTCGAGGTCGAGTCTGAGTACTACTTCAGCGGCGCGCTGAACCTGTTCGCCTCGCTCGGCGTCACCGACTCGGAGTTCATCGACTTCGTGCTCGACGGCAACGATCTGGCGGGTCGGGCCTTTCCCCAGTCGCCGGCCTGGAACGGCGCCCTCGGCCTCGGCTGGCGCGACCCGGGCGGCTGGTTCGCGAGCGGGACGTTCAGCTACACCGACGACGCCTACACCGAGATCGCGGCGCCGGTCTACACCCAGGTCTCGAGCCGCCGCCTCCTGAGCGGCCGCGTCGGCTACGGAAGGTCGGCATGGTCCGTCTACCTGTGGGGCGCCAACCTGCTCGACGACCAGTACGAGCTGGCGCTGTTCGACGGGCGGGCGTTCGGCTTGCCGGGCGCCTACGGGCGGATGGCCGACCCGCGCGCGGTCGGCCTCGGCGCCGACTTCGGCTGGTAGCCGCGCAAAACGGGAGGCCTGGCATGAGGACCCTTCGCTTCGCGGCGGCCGAGGCCTGGCACGAGTTCCGCGCCGGCTGCCGGGGGCCGCTCATCCCCATCGCGTTTCCGGGGCTGATCGCCTACCTGATGCTGGTGCTGCTGAACGCGGACTACCTGCGCGACATGGGGGCGACCGACGTGCCGCGCAACAGCCCGCACCTGGTCTACCTGATGGTCGCCGGGCAGGCGGTCTGGCTGCTCTTCGTCTGGGCCTGGCTCTTCGGGCAGGTGGTGGCGCGCGACCGCACGGCCGGCCTGCACGAGGTAGTGCTGTCGGCGCCGGTCTCGCTGCCCGCCCTCCTCGCCGGCCGCTACCTCGGCGCGGTGGGCCTCGCCTGCGTGCTGTCCCTCGCGACGGGCATCGGGTTCCTGCTGGTGCCCCCCCTCGGCGCCCTCGGCGTGTTTCCGCCCGACACCGTCGGACCGCAGCCGCTCTTCGCCCTCGGCCACTCGTTGCTCGTCCTGACGCTGCCGTCGGCGGCGGGGCTCGGCGCCCTGTTCCTGTGCGCGGCGATCCGGACGCGCGGGGTGGCGGGGCCGTTCGCCTGCGCGGCGACGCTGATGCTCGTCTGGATGGTCGCCATGGTGGTGGTGCGCGGCGGCGACGCGAACCCCGCGCTCGCGTCGCTCCTCGACCCGTCGGCGTTCGCGGAGGCGGAGGAGCAGTCCAACCTGTGGACGCCGCGCGAGAAGGCGGTGGGCGTCCTGCAGATGACGCCGCCGCTGCTGGCCAACCGCCTCTTCTGGACGCTGCCGCCGCTGCTGCTGCTCGGCGTGGTGCTGCGCCGGGTGGAGCGCGAGCGGCTGACGCTGGAACGGGCGCCCGCCGTGCGGGGACCGGGTCGTGCCGGGGACGAAGCCCAGGCGGAACCGGCGGATGCCGGCGCCGCGCCGCTCGGCGCCCCGGTTCGGCCGTCGTGGCTCGGCGCCGCGTGGAGCGAGGCAACCTGGCACTTCGCCCTGTCGTTCCGCGGATGGGCGACGCCGCTCGCGCTGCTGATCCTCGCCGCGATGGGGGTGGGGGGCTCGTTCGTCCACATCGTGCTGCACGCCGACGGCCCCCTGCTTCCCCGCCCCGGCCTCATCGAGCCGATGCTGGTCGAGTTCTTCTATCTCGTGATGGTGTTCATGGTGGCCGCGTTCGTCGGCGTCATGGCGCGCCGGGACGACCGCGCCGGCTACGACGAGATCGCCGACGCCACCCCCGCGCCCCTCGGCAGCCGGGTGGCGGGCCGCGCCCTCGCGGCTGCCGCCGTCACCGTCGTGTTCGCCCTGACGCCGGTTCTCGCGGTGTGGATAGTGACGCTGCTGGCGGTCCCCGACGCCTTCAGCCTCGTCGACCCGTTCCTCTACTTCGGGCTCGTGCTCGCGCCGGCGCTACTGGAGCTGTGCGCGCTGGTGCTCCTGGCCCACGCGCTGATTCGCCACGCGGGGGCGGCGCACGCGGTCGGCATCATCTGCGCGTTCTTCATCGTGGTCAACCACGAGCTGGGCGTCACCAGCTACCCGCCGGCCGAGATCGGCGTGCCGCCGAGCATCACGCTGTCGGAGTTCTCCCGCTGGGCGCCGTGGCTCGACTACGTGCTCACCGCCGACCTCTACAAGCTGGCCGTCGCCGCCGCGCTCGTCGCGCTGGCGTGGCTCGCCTGGCCCCGCGGCACCGCCCTCACCGTGCCCCTGCGCTGGCGGATCGGCGCGGGGAGGCTCGCCGGCGGCGCGGGCGCGCTGGCCGCGGGCGCCGTCGCCCTCGCCATCGGCCTTCACACCGTGCTCCACGAGCAGCTCGTGGAGCTGGGCGGCTACGAGTCGGCCGCGGCGGAAACCGCGGACGACGCCGCGTGGGAGGCGCGCTGGTGGGCGGCGGCGGCGCCGTTCGCGATGACGGGCGGCGAGGCGGCCATCGAGATCGACCCGGCCTTGCGGCGCGCGACCGCGCGATGGCGGCTCGACGGCGTGCGTTCGAGCTCCGGGACCCTGCACGGCTCGCTTCCCCACGGCGCTGAGATCGCGCGCGCCGCCGTCGACGGACGCGAGGTGTCGGTGACGGTGGCGTTGGACCACTTCGCGCTGCCGCTCGACGCGTGCGGTTCCGCGGGGTCGGCCGAGACCGACGAAGAATCTGCCGCGCCCCGGCAGGAAGTGTCGGCGGAGGACTCGACCCCCACGCGTCGCGACGCATCTGCTCCGCGCGAGCAGGCAGCGTCGATGCCCGGGCGCGACGGGGCTGGATCCGAGGCGGAAGGCTGCACGGTGGTGTTGGAGGTCGTCGTCCACGGAGAAGGGTGGTCGGCCGAAGGCGAGACCCCCTGGCTGCATCCCTCAGGCGTATGGCTGCGCGCCGGCGACCTGCTGCCGGCCCTCGGCCACGATCCCGACCGGCTGGTGCGCGCGCCCCGCGAACGCCGGGCCCACGGTCTCGGCGCGGCCCTCGGCGACGTCGCGGCCGGTGCGCTGGAGACCGCGGCTGGCGTGGCGCCAGCGGCCGACTGGCGCTGGACGGTGACCTTCGCCCGCGACAACGGCGACGGCGATGGCGACGGCCACGGCGGCGCCGGGGTTGCCACGGCCGGCCGCACGAGCGGACCCTTGGACTTTGCCGTCGCGTGGTGGCCGGGCGCGCCGGTCGAGACGCGCCTCGGCGGCTTGGTTGCGCTGCACGGGTCGACCCGCGCGCGCGACGCGGCCGGCGTCCTCGACGACGTCACCGCGATGCGTGCCTGCGTCGCCGCGAGCCTCGGCCGCGCGCCGGCCGTCCGAACGGTCATGCAGGCCCCGCGCGAGCGCGGCGAGACCGCCCTCCACGGCGACCTGCTCTGGCTGCCGGAGCACGAGGGGTGGGACATCGCCGGCGAGGGCTTCGGTCGCTGGCAACGCCGCGCGACCATCGCGGCCGCGATGGCCGCGCGCGCGCTGGCGGACGGGGCCGATTTGCGGAAGGAGCCCGGAGAGGACTGGCTGCGGGTCGGCGTTCCCGGGTGGGTCGGCCTCGAGTGCGTCCGGCAGCAGGACGGGGTGGACGCGTGGCTGGCGCTGCAGGCGCGGGCCAGCGACCAGGTCGTCGAGGCCCTCGGCGCTCTCGACGCGCCCGCCGTCGGCGTCGCGGCGGCCGGCGACGCGCCGTGGGTGCAGGAGTACACGCCGCTGGCCACGGTCGGCTGGGTCGAGTCGGTGGGATTGGCCGACGCCGTTGGCGCGGTCGACGCGGTGGTCGCGGCGGTTCAGGCCGGCACCCCGCTGGCCGACGCCCTGGCCGGGGCGGTCGGGGCGGGCACGGCCGAGGTGCTGCTCGGGCCGCCGGCGTCGTCCGATGTCCTCGTCGCGCGCGCGGAGCGGGTCCTCGACATAGCCGGCCAGCGCTGGCTCTGGCGCGACGGCGGCTGGGAGCCGGTCTCGGCCGCCATCCACGTGACGCAGCGCTTCGACGACGGCGGCGGCGGCCGGCGGCGCATCGGCCCGGTGCCGACGACGGTCGACCCCGGCGCGCCGTTCACGCTGATCGACGCCTGGCCGTCGTTCGAGCGGTCGCCGAGCGACAATGTCTGGCGCGGGGAGAACGACTGACCGCCGTGGCCTGCCCGCGCAGTCGCATCCGCACGGGCGCCCCGCCGCGGGCGACGCCGGCTGCCCGGTCTCCCCGCCGCCTCAACCGGGCCTGGCGGGCGGCGGGGCAAGGGAGACGAGCCGGACCACGGGCGCTCGCCGCCTGATCCGGCGCCCCCCTGCTCTCGGACGACGGGAAGACAGAGCCATGAACAACGGTGGCATCGCCTGGTTCGCCCGCAATCCGGTGGCCGCGAACCTGATGATGGTCTTCATCATCCTGAGCGGCCTCATCGCCACCACCACCGTCAAGGAAGAGGTGATGCCCGAGCTCGAGCTCGACTGGATCGGCATCACCGTTCCCTATCTCGGCGCCGCCCCGGAGGAGGTCGAGGAAGGGGTGATCATCCGCATCGAGGAGGCCATTCAGGGCATCGACGGCATCAAGGACATCCAGTCGACCGCGTCCGAGGGCAGCGCCTCGGTCATGGTCGAGCTGGAGCTCGGGGCCGACCCCCGCCGGGTCGTGGACGAGGTCAAGAACCAGGTCGACGCCATCACGACGTTCCCGATCGAGACCGAGGAGCCCATCATCCGGGAGATGATCATCCAGAGCCGGGTCACCGACATCGCCATCTCCGGGCCCACCGACGTCTTCACGCTGAAGGCGATCGCCGAGCAGGTGCGCGACGAGCTGACCGTCCTGCCCGAGATCACCCAGGTCGAGATTGTCAGCGCCCCGCCCTACGAGATCTCCATCGAGGTCTCGGAGACGGCGCTGCGGCGGCACGGCATGACCTTCGACGAGGTCGCCGACGCGGTGCGCCGCTCGTCGCTCGACCTCCCCGGCGGGTCGGTCCGCACCGACGGCGGCGAGATCCTGCTGCGCACCATCGGCCAGGCCTACCGCGGCTCGGAGTACGAGGACCTCGTGCTCTGGACGCGGCCGGACGGCAGCCGGCTGCGGCTGGGCGACGTGGCGAACGTCGTGGACGGCTTCGCGGAGACCGATCAGGAGGCCCGGTTCGACTACGAGCCGACGGTGCTGGTGACGGTGATCCGCACCGGCGAGCAGAGCTCCCTCAAGATCTCGGCCGCGGTCGAGAGCTACGTGGAGGGCACGCGGCCCACGCTGCCGGAAGGCGTCTCGATGACGGTCTGGCTCGACGAGGCCACCGTGCTGACCGACCGCCTGAGCCTGATGCTGCGCACCGGCGCCAGCGGGTTCGTGCTCGTCTTCATCGTGCTGACCCTGTTCCTGGAGCTGCGGCTCGCGTTCTGGGTCAGCCTCGGCATCCCCATCTCGTTCCTCGGGGCGATCGCGCTGATGCCGGGGCTCGACGTCTCGGCCAACGTCATCTCGCTGTTCGCGTTCACCGTGGTCCTCGGCATCGTGGTCGACGACGCGATCATCGTCGGCGAGAACATCCACCGCCACCAGGAGGAGCACGGCGAGGGGCTTCGGGGCAGCATCGAGGGCGCGCGGGAGATCGCCAAGCCGGTGATCTTCGCGGTGCTCACGACGGTGGCCGCGTTCATGCCGATGCTGTTCGTGCCCGGCATGATGGGCAAGGTCTTCCGGGTCATCCCCTTCGTCGTCATCCCCTGCCTGCTCTTCTCGCTGGTCGAGTCGCTCGCCATCCTGCCCGCCCACCTGTCGCACATCCCCCGGCGCGGCCGGCCCGGCCCCTGGCGCCGCTTCCAGGGCCTGTTCTCGGGCGCGCTGAAGGCGTTCGTCAGGAGAATCTACACGCCGGCGCTCGAGGTCGCGCTCGAGTGGCGGTACGCGACGGCGGCGCTCGGCCTCTCCACCCTCATCGTGACCGGCGGCCTCGTGCTCGGGGGGCGCCTCAACTTCCAGTTCTTCCCGTCCATCGAGGCCGACTTCATGTACGCGTCGGTGACGATGCCGCAGGGCACCCCCGTCGCGACGACGTCGCGGGCCATCACGAGGCTCGAGGAGGGCGCGGCCCGGTTGCGGGCCCGGCTGCAGGAGAAGACGGGCGTCGACTACTTCCGCCACGTGTCGGCCACGATCGGCGACCAGCCGATGCTCGGGGCCGGCGACGTGCCGTCGGGCCCGACCGGGAGCGTGGCCGGCTCCAACGTGGGCGAGGTGACGATCGAGCTCCTGCCGGCGGAGGCGCGCGACCTGACGAGCGAGCAGCTCGGCAACCGGTGGAGGGAGGTCACGGGCCCGATTCCGGAGGCGGTCGAGGTCAACTTCTCGATGTCGATCATGGACCCCGGCGACGACGTCGACGTGCAGCTCTCGGGGGCCGACCTCGACGGGCTGCGGGCGGCCGCCGACGCCGTCAAGGTGCGCCTGACCGAGTACGCCGGCCTCTACGACATCTCGGACTCGTTCCGCGCCGGCAAGCAGGAGATGCAGCTCGGCATCAGGCCCGCGGCGGAGACCCTCGGGCTGACCCTGCAGGACCTCGGCCGCCAGGTGCGGCAGGCGTTCTACGGCGAGGAGGCCCAGCGCATACAGCGCGGGCGCGACGACATCCGCGTGATGGTGCGCTACCCCGAGGACGACCGCCGGTCGCTCGGCACCCTGGAGGACATGCGCATCCGCACCCCGAACGGCGGCGAGGTGCCGTTCGGCCAGGTCGCGGTGGTCGAGCCGGGGCGCGGGTTCGCGTCCATCAAGCGGGTGAACCGCAACCGGGCCGTCAACGTGACCGCCGCCGTCGACCCCACGATCACGTCGGCCGCCGCCGTCATCACGGACCTCGAGAGCCGCATCCTCCCGGAGGTGCTCGCCGGCCACCCCGGGGTGTTCTACACGTTCGAGGGCGCCCAGGCCGAGGAGGCGGAGACCGTCGGCGGCCTGCAGCAGGGGTTCCTCCTCGCCGTGCTGATGATCTTCGCCCTCCTCGCGATCCCCCTGCGCTCGTACGTGCAGCCCCTGATCATCATGGCCGCCATCCCCTTCGGCCTCGTGGGGGCCATCTGGGGGCACGTCGTGATGGGCCTCGACGTCACGATGATGTCGATGTTCGGCCTCGTCGCCCTGACCGGCGTCGTCGTCAACGACAGCCTCGTGATGGTCGACTTCATCAACCGCGCCCGGAAGGTCCACGCCGATGTCGGGGCCGAGGTGCGCCAGGCCGGCGGGCAGCCGCGGGACCGCCACGCCTTCGAGTCGGCCGGGCTTCAGCTCGCCATCCGCGAGGCGGGCGGCAACCGGTTCCGGCCGATCCTGCTCACGTCGCTGACGACGTTCTTCGGCCTCGCGCCGCTGATGCTCGATCGCAGCATGCAGGCGGCGTTCCTCGTGCCGATGGCGGTGTCGCTGGCCTTCGGCGTGCTCTTCGCCACCTTCATCACGCTGATCCTCGTGCCGGTCTCGTACCTGATTCTCGACGACGTGCAGCGGACGCTGCGGCGGCTGTTCGGGTCGGGGGAGCCGGGCGGGCGGCCGGAGGCGACCGCCGCGGGCGCGCCGGCCGTCGTGACGACCACGCCCGCCGCGTCCTGATCGCCCGCAGTGTCCGTCGTGGGGTATCGGTACCCCGACTTCGCGTCCGGAATGCTGATGGAGAGATGATCCAACGCTGGGCGGCGCGAGCGCTCCTGGGCGCCGAACAGCGCTTCCGCCGTGTCCGGGGTCATGCGGATAGGCGCCACCCCAGCAGGGTCGCCCCGGCCGTCAGTGCCGGCAGGTCGAACCAGAACACGCCGACTATCTCGCGCATTGGGCTCGGGGCGGCTATCACCGGTCCACGCCCAGGGCCCCTTCCGCAACTGGCTCGTCGAGCTCGGGTCGTGGAGCTGGTGGAACTACGACGGGAATCGCACCAACAGTGGGGCATCGTCAGAACCAGCTTCCAGCTCCGGAACTCCTGGTCCGGATACGACGGCATGGAACAAGAGATGGAAGCTTGGTCGGGCGACCTGCTGCGTGGTGCGCCGTCCGCGGGCGCGGCTATCGCTCGGCCGCCTGCAACAGCACCCACTCGGACAGGCGTTCGTCCGGCAGCAGGGCCTGACCGGCCATGCGGTACGGCAACCCCTCGAGCCGCCGCCGGATGCCGGTCTCGATGCCGCCGTAGGACAGGAGCAGGGGCACGATCAGCACGGACTTGCCCTCGCCGACGGCGCCCTCGACCACCGCGCGCAGCTCCTCGGTCGCCTGGTCGCGGACCGGTTCCGACGCGTCGTCGCGCACCGTCAGGTGCTCGATGCGGCTGAAGCTCGTGCGAGGGCGCATCGTCTCGACGAGGACGGCCATGTTCCCGAGCCAGAGCTCGTTGTCTTCCTCCGAGCTCGGACCGTGCGCCACGACCACGACGACCTCCTCTTCCGGGGCCTCGCTGACGTCCAAGGCGCGAGAGAGCAGGATCTCGGCGACCAGGGCGTGGGCGTCGAGCGCCCCCCCCATCGTGATGGGAATCGTGGTCTCGACCGGCGTGGTCCAGTCGAAGCCCGGGTCGTCTTCGGCCTCTTCCTCGGAACCGCGCCGGGCGGCCATCCGGGCGGCCATGTTGCCGAACGCCTCCATCTGCGGCGGCGCCTCGTCGCGGGTGCCGAGCAGATACTCGGTGGCGCGCATGACGCTGCTGTGCGACGAGATGAACAGCGGGACCGCGATTACGCTCGTGACCTCCCGTTCCGCCAGACGGTCCAGCGCGTCCACGATCGTCCGCTTGCTGGCCATGCCGAATGCCACCTCGATCGGCACGCTCGCGTCGACCCGGGAGGCGAGAGCGAGGACCTCCTGGTTCCAGTCGGCGCGGCCGCCGTGGGCCAGCAGCAGGATGCCCTGGGCGGCCACGACGCCGGGTGCCAGCAGCACGAGCGCCAAGGTCGGCAGCAATCGCGTCCAAGCTCTCTTCGACATGTCTCTTCCTCACCCGTTTCGCCTCGCGGACGCGTCGCCGCGCCGCCCGCGCGAAGGCCTCGCGCCATGTGCGGTTGCCATGCCCGGCGCTGTTCGTCCCGCTGGCCGGCGGTCCGGCCTTGGTGTCATATACTGAGACTGAGTCTCAGTGTCAGGGGCTCACTGTATACCGGAGCTGGCTGCGGATCAAGCACACGGATCGGTCAAGACGGATCGTCGTGGGTGGTTGAACATCAAGGCGTCCTTTCGCTTGCGCGCGCTGACGTTCACTGCCTACACTGGTGGGCAGGACGAGCGTCGTCACGCGTGCTCGGTGTGGCTGGCTCCTCTCTTTGGAACCAGGCGCTCGACCATGGCCCGCCGGGTGCTGCCACACCCGGCGGGCCGCTTTGCTGTCATTGGCATCATGCTCATGGCAGACGTGCTGAAACTGAGACTCAGTCTCAATCGGCGCGGATTCTATACCCTTCGGAATCCCAGGGTTCAAGCCGCCGCCCCAGGGTGGCAGGTGCCCTTGAGAATCGCCCTTGGCTTGACGTCGGAGCGGGGTCGCCCGTATAGTCTCACGGCTGGTTTTTGAGACTCATTCTCATTAGCGAACGGTGGACATGCGGGAGTTCGACGAGTCTCGTTCGTACGGGAACAATCCCGCCGAGGGAAGAGCATTGGAGCAGAACGTGCACGCGGACGCCGACGAGGCGGCAGGCCCGGTTGAAGCCCGCCGTCGTCGTGAGTCGATGGCGCTGGTCGAACGCATGAAGTCGCGTTGGGGTGTGGGACCGGGCGGCGTGGTCGCCATTCTCGCGGCGTTCTCGCTCGCCGGCCTGACCACCCTCCGGCTCAAGGGCCCGGTGATTGGGCTGATGTTCTCCGAGACCACGCCGGGGTGGCTGCAGTGGACCGTCTATCTGATCGTCATGCTGCCCATCTACCAGGTTCTGCTGCTCGGCTACGGAACCCTCCTCGGACAGTTCGACTTCTTCTGGACCAAGATGAAGGCCATCGGCCGGCTGGTGAGCGGCCGCCCGGTGAGGACGTCGAACTGATCGGCGCCCGCCCCCGGCCCCGACATCCCCGGTTCGACGGGTTCGTCAGGGGCCATGCCGGGGAACTGAGACCAGTCGCAGTTTTGTGTTGACGGGGGAGTGGCGGGCCTGTATAGTGGCGCCGGCAAGTTGAGATCAAGTCTCAACTTCTGCGGCGAGCCGGCCGCCCACCGGCATGGATGAAGAAGGCCCGCGGGTGCGGCAACACCCGGCGGGCCCGGCTGAACGTCACGCACCGCTACCCCCCTCAACGAGTCGCGGCTTTGGCTTGGTCCAGCAAGGCCATTATAGGGCGACGGTCGGGGTGTGCAACCAGCGGAGGAAACATGCCCATGACGAACGACCGTCACCGACTCATCGAGTACGCGCTCATCGTGATCATGCTCTGCGGCATCGCCGCCAATGCATCGGGGCAGGGAGCCTCGGTCGAGACCGGGCGGACGGGCCCGGCCGAGGCCGGAGCACCGGCCGCCATCGCGGGCGCCCCGGGCGTCGCGAATCCTGTCGCGGATCCCGAAGCCGAGATCGACCCCGAGGTCGAGACCGCGGAGGAGGCCGAGACTGCGGAGGAGGCCGAGACCGAGGAGCAGGAGCCCGAGGTCGACATCGCCGAGCTCGAGCAGCGCATCGAGATCCTGGCCGAGGAGGTTGAGCGGCTGCGGAGCGGCGAGGACGAGCGCCTCGACGTCGACGAGGCGCGCCGCCTGGGTCTCGCGCCGTCGGCCGCCGCGACCTACGCCATCGACCGCGGCGTGTCCATCGCCGGGTACGGCGAGATGCTGCTCGAGAACTACGCCGACTCGTCCGGCAAGACGACGCAGTTCGACTATCTGCGCGCCATCCTCTACGCCGGCTACCGGTTCAACGACAGGTTCCTGTTCAACTCCGAGATCGAGGTCGAGCACGCCAAGGAGATCTACGTCGAGTTCGCCTACGTCGACTTCCAGGCGACCCAGAACTTCGGGCTGCGGGGCGGCATGCTGCTGGTGCCGATGGGGCTGGTGAACGAGTTCCACGAGCCGACCGTGTTCATGGGGGCCGAGAGGCCGGTCACCGAGAACAAGATCATCCCGTCGACGTGGCGCGAGAACGGCGGCGGCTTCTACGGCGCCTTCGACCAGGTGTCGTTCCGGTTCTACGTCCTCAACGGCTTCATGGGGTCGAGGTTCAACGACGGCGGTCTGCGCGGCGGGCGCCAGAAGGGCTACAAGGCCCTGTCGTCGAGCATCGTCTACACCGGGCGGCTCGACATCACCCCCACGCCGGGCGTCTTCTTCGGGGCCAGCTTCTACACCGGCGACTCGGGGAACCGCCAGGTCATCCTGAATGACCAGGAGTACGGCGTCGGCACCACCATCTGGGACGTGCACGCGCAGGCGCAGGTGCGCGGCCTCGACCTGCGGGCGCTCATGGCCCGCGCCAGCCTCTCCGACGTGGCCCAGCTCAACGAGTCGCTCGGGTTCACCGGGAACAAGAGCGTGGGCTCGGGGCTGGCCGGCCAGTACGTCCAGATCGGCTACGACCTGCTGTCGCAGGTCGTGGGGGCCGGGGACGTGGCGTTGTCGCCGTACGTGCGCTTCGAGAACGTCGATACCCAGGCCGAGGTGCCGGTCGGGTTCATGCGCAACCCCTCGAGGAACAACAACTACTTCACGTTCGGCATCGAGCTGAAGCCGAACCCCGGCGTGGTCCTCAAGATCGACCACATGTGGGTGAGCAACGACGCGAACTCCGGGACCAACCAGTTCAACATCAACCTGGGGTACGCGTTCTGAGGTAGCCGAGAGCGGCGGCGAACGACTTCCGGCCCGCTCGCGCGCTCGGCCGGAACGCGGCGGCTTCCTGCCGTATGCAGGAAGCGCGCGAGGGGACGATGCGATCACTTCTGGCCGGCGGGATGACGTTGGCGCTGCTGGTTGCGGCCGGTTCGGAATTGTCCGCTCAGGGCGGCCGGGTGACGCGCAACGAGGCGCTGGCCGCCCTCTTCCCCGGCGCCGAGGTAGAGGCCGAGCGCGTCTTCCTGACCCGGGCCCAGCGAGACGCGATCGGCGAGCTGGCCCGGGTCGACGACGTGAGCGGCCTCGTGGCCCGTTACGTGGCGACGAGGGACGGGGCCGTCGTGGGGCGCGCGTACGTCGACACCCACGTCATCCGCACCAAGCGCGAGAGCCTGCTGATCTCGCTGCACGCGGACGGCACGGTGAGGCGCATCGACGTCACCGCCTTCCTCGAGCCCATCGAGTACCTGCCGTCCCGGCGGTGGCTCGCGCAGTACGACGACCGTCCGCTGAACGACGATCTCGCGCTCCGCCGGGCCATCCGGACGATAGTCGGCGCGACCCTGTCGGGGGTCGCCACGAACGCGGCCGTCCGTCGGGTGCTGGCCACCGACCAGGTGCTGGCGCGCGGCACCCGGTAGCCGCCGGCCGTTTGCAGCCGGGCGTGCAACCCCGCCCTGATCGGAACTTCCACCGCGGGTTGCCAGGACCGAGTGTACGTCGGTCGAATGCGGTGGGGGTCCCTGCCGCGGCTCGGCGAACGCGGTGGGACCTTCCTGCCATGGCTTCCCTAAACGCGGCGTCAGAGGTGGTATCGCTCATGGACAGCCCGGCGAAGCGCGCCGCGGTCGACGGCCGCCGGCGCGCCGCACCGCGTCCGGTCGTCACCATGGCGATGACGTGGTGGGAGAAGTGGGCCTTCAACCTCCTTCATGCCGCGGTCGCGGTTACCGGCACCGCCTACTTCTGGATGAAGTACCTGGTCACCTCGACCGATCCCTTCGCGGTCGTCAACCATCCCTGGCAGCCGTCCATGCTCGCGTGGCACATCGTGGCCGCGCCGTTCTTCGTCGTCGTCTTCGGCATGCTCTTCCGGACCCACACCCTGCGCAAGCTCGCGTCGGCGAGCCCCCGGAACCGGCGGTCGGGGTGGACGTCGCTCGTCGGCTTCTCGGTGATGGCGCTGACCGGCTATCTCATCCAGGTCACCGCGACCCCCGCGTGGATCACGGCGTGGATCTGGATCCACGTCGCCGCGAGCGCCGTCTTTGTCGCCGGCTACACCACGCACATGGTCATCGGCTGGAGGCTCACCCGCGGGTCGGCCATCCGCCCCGACACGCTCCGCCCCGCCGTCCCGCTTGCCCCATGAGAGCCGCCACGATCGTCGCGGGGGTCTGCCTGGCGTGCGGCGGGACGGCGCCGACGGTCGCCGAAGGGCCGCACGGTTCCTTCTCCGCGGGTGCTTCGGTTCCCCGGTTGGTCCAGGGGGACCACGGCGAGCACCGGCGCCCGGGGCTCCAGTCTGCGGGCGGGGCCGAGGTCCAGGGGGAGCCCGCCGTCGCCCCGATCCAGGTCGAGCGCACCGTTCACCTGATGGGGACATGGGCGACCCTCGTCGTGGAGACGCCCGACCGGGCGGCGGGGCTGGAGGCGCTCGAGCGGATGGTCCGCGTAATCGAGCGTACCGAGGCGTCGCTGAGCACGTGGCGGGCCGACAGCGTCCTCGGCGCCCTCAACCGGCAGCCGGTCGGCGAGCCGTTCGGGCTGCCGCCGGCGCTGTGCGGCCTCTGGCCGCGGCTCGCGCGGTGGCACGGCCTCACCGGCGGCGCGTTCGATCCGGCCGTCGGGCGGCTCGTCGAAGCGTGGGGATTGCGCGCGGAGGGTGCGGTGCCGGGGCCGGAAGTCCTCGGCGCGGCTCGCGCGGCGACCGGCCTCGCGCACTTCCGGTTCGACGCGGGAACCTGCCGCGTCACCCGGACCGTCGACGCCACGCTCGACGCGGGGGCGTTCGGCAAGGGCGAGGCCCTGCAGCGGCTGACCGTCCCCCCGGACGAGGACCATCCGTGGATGGTCGACTTCGGCGGTCAGATCGCGGTGGGCGGGAAGCCCGCGGGAGCCGGTTGGCCGGTGGCCATCGCCCATCCCGCCCGGCGGCACCAGGCGGCGCTGGCGCTCACCCTCACGACCGGATCGCTCGCCACGAGCGCCGCCTCCGAGCGGTCCCGGGTGGTCGACGGCCGGCCGGTGGCCCACATCCTCGATCCTCGGACGGGACAGCCGATCCACCGGCCGGAGTCCGTCACCGTCTGGCACGAGGACCCACTGGCCGCCGACATCCTCTCGACGGCGCTCTACGTGATGGGAGCGGATGCAGGCCTCGACCACGCGGAGCGGCACGGGATCGCGGCCCTGTTCCTCATCCCCGATCCCGACCGCGATGCCGCCCCGGTAACGGTCCGCGCCAGCCGGACCTTCGAGCTCCGGTTCCCGCCGCCGTGACCGCTACGGCGCCGTGAACGCCCACAGCTCGCCGGGGAACCCCCCGCCGGCGATGGCCACCACCAGGTACTGCTCGCCGTCCACGCTGTAGGTCATCGGCGACCCCGTGGCGGGCACCGGCAGGGGCACCGACCCGACCTCCTCGCCCGTCGCCTTGTCGTAGGCGCGCAGGGCCGAGCCGCGGACGCCGTCGGGGCCGGTGAACAGGCCGCCGTCGCCGGCGATGACCAGCGTCTTCGTGACGAGGGTGCCGATGCGCTGGTTGGCGACCCCGGTGCGGGGCACGTCGACGCCCTCGAGCAGCGGGTGGTCGCGGACGTGGTCCGGCGTCTCGCCGTGCGCGACCTGCCAGACGATCTCCCCCGCGTTCAGGTCGATGGCGGTGACGCGGCCCCACGGCGGCCGGATGACGGGAATGCCCTCGACGTTGAGCGCGAAGCCGCTGCCGGCGCGCGGCCGCTGGCCGGCGGGAGGCCGGGGGCGCCCCATGATGTAGTCCATGTTCGAGCGTCGCGGGTCGCTGACGAGCCCGAGGGCGTGGACCTCGGTCTTCGAGTAGATGTAGAAGATGCCGGTCTCGGGGTCGAACGACCCCCCGGGCCAGTTCGAGCCGCCCGTCAGCGCGGGGACGTGCAGGGTGCCGAGGGTGCCCTCCCAGGACGCGACCGACGGCGGCGTGTAGAGCGGGCCGGTGCGGTACGGCTCGATCACTTCCTCCGCCCGCCGGCGCAGCTCGGGGGTGAAGTCGATGAGGTCGTCGACGCCGATGCCCTGCCGGTCGAACGGCGGCGGCTTCGTCGGGAAGGGCTGGGTGGCCGAGGTCACCTCGCCGGGCACGTCCGACTGCGGCACCGGCCGCTCCTCGATGGGCCACACCGGCTCGCCGGTGGCGCGGTCGAGCACGTAGAGGAACGCCTGCTTGCTCGGCTGCGCGACCGCCTTGACCTCGCGCCCGTCGACGGTGACGTCGACGAGGATGGGCGCGTTCGCGAGGTCGAAGTCCCACACGTCGTGGTGAATCGTCTGGAAGTGCCAGACCCGTTCCCCGGTGTCGAGATCCAGCGCGACGATGCTGTTCGAGAACAGGTTGTCGCCGGGCCGGTGCCCGCCGTAGAGGTCGCCCGTGGGCGTCTCCACCGGCAGGTAGACATAGCCCAGCTCCGGGTCGATGGTCATCTGGCCCCACACCCCGGTGTTGCCGGTGTAGCGCCACGAGTCGGCCAGCCACGTGTCGTTGCCGAACTCGTCGGCGCCGGGAATCGTGTGGAAGATCCACTTCCGCTCGCCGGTCCGGGCGTCGTAGCCGCGCACGTGCCCGGTCGGTTTCTCCTTGGTGGCCGGGGCCACGCCGGCGAGGTGGGCGGCGCCGACGACGATGACGCCGTCGGCGATGATCGGGGCCGCGTGCAGCCCGACCTCGCCGGTCACGGGGTCGAGCTCCTGGTCGAGGCCCTGCTTCAGGTCCACGAGGCCGTTCTCGCCGAAGTCCGGCATCCGCCGGCCGGTGCGGGCGTTCAGCGCAATGAGCCGGTAGCCGGGCGTGACGTAGAAGATCACCCCGTCGCCGCCGTCGTCCCAGTACGTCAGGCCGCGCCCCGAGAGCCGTCGCGGGGCCGCATCGCCCCGCTCACCCTCGTTGAGCCGGTGCACCCACAGCAGCTCGCCGGTCGCCGCGTCGAGGGCGGCGGCGGCGCGGCGGGTGCCCGCCGTCGTGTAGAGCACCCCGTCGACCATGAGCGGGGTGGACTGGAACACGTACTCGGGGCCGGGGCCGAGGTTCTCGGTGCGGAACCGCCACGCCAGCTCGAGGTCGCCGAAGTTCCCGGCGTCGATCTGGTCGAGGGCGGCGTAGCGGGTGTGCCCGAGGTCGCCCCCGTAGCTGGGCCACTCGCCGCCGGGCGCCCCGTGCTGGGCGTTGGCGGTCGCGGGAACGACGCCCGACATGATCGCGAGCATGCCGAGGCAGGCGATGGCGCGTGCTGACATGAGTCCTCCGGGTTGCGTCGGATAGCGCTTCACTGGTCGTCCGGAGTGCATGCCAGTCTCTCGAAGAGGGCGGATGCCTCGATGCCCTGCCCGTCGTGCGCCTGTTCGAGACCCTGGCGAATGCCGGCCACGGTACGGGCGTGCTCGAATCGGTCACTGACGTCCTGCCACACCTCGGCGTCCATGACGACGAGCGCGGGCTTGCCGCCGACGGTCAGGACGGACGGCCGCCCGGTTTCCTTGAGGCGGGACATGAAGCGGAGAGTGTCGCGTTTGAACTCGGCCAGCGGTCGGATATCTTGGGTGATGTCCATTCGGCCCTCGTCCCGGCGCATCTTTCCCGACCCGGACAACGTCTATTCTACCGTGCGCGCCCGTCCCCGCCCCCGCATCCCGGGACATCCCCGATTGAGACTCTGCTGGCCCGTGTGCGGGCTGCTGCTCGTGTGCCCGGCGGTGGCGGCGCAGCCGGTCACGACGGTCACCGGTGTCGCGCTCGACGGGGTGACGGAGGCGCCGATCGCGGGGACGCGGGTTGCCGCCGGCGAGCACGTGGCGGAGACCGGGCCGGATGGGCGGTTCGAGATCGCGCTGGTCGGCGAGGTGACCGGCCTGCGATTCCAGGCTGACGGTTATCTGGAGACGGTGGTGGAGATCGACCGCGACGCCGGGCCGGCCGCCCTCGAGGTGCGGCTGTTCCCCGAGACGTTCGCCGAGACGGTGGAGGTCGTGTCGGAGATGACGGTGCAGGAGCGGCCGTCCGCCACGCCGGTGACCCCCGAGGCGGTCTTCCGGGCCCCCGGCAGCATCGACAACGTCTTCCGCACCCTCGACACCCTCGCCGGGGTGGCGTCGACCGACGACTTCGGCAGCCGGCTCGCGGTGCGCGGCGGCACGCCGGATCAGAACCTGACGGTCATGGACGGCATCGAGGTGCACAACCCCTACCGGCTGTTCGGCATCGCCAGCGCCTTCAATCCCGAGACGGTCGAGAGCTTCGAGCTCACCGCGGGCGGGTTCGGGGCCGCGTACGGCGACCGGCTGTCGTCGATCCTCGTGGTCGACAACCGGGCGGGCCGGCCGGAGCTCCAGGGCTCGACGGCGGCCAGCATCACCGACGCCAACCTCGTGCTCGAGGGGAGCACCCCGGTCGGCGCCGACGGCACGTGGCTGCTGAGCGCCCGGCGCACCTACTACGACCTCGTGGCGGGGCGCATCGCCGATCAGAACTTCCCGTCGTTCGCCGACCTCCAGTTGCAGGCGGGGTGGGATCTCGGACCCGGGCACCGGCTCACCCTGACCGGGCTCCGCAGCGTGGAGGACGCCGATCTCTCGTTCGACTTCGAAGACGCGGACGAACGCGCGACGTTGGGTTCGGACGTCACGAACGGGCTGGCGTCGGCCCGGTTCGACGCGGTGCTGGGTCCGCGGGCGACGGCCACGACCATCGTATCGTGGTACCGCAACCGCGAGTCGCTGCGCTTCGACGGGGAGATCCGCGCCGCCACGCGTTCCAACGCCCCCGACAACGACGTCGCGTTCGCCCGCTCGACCGTCGCGTTCGAGCGCGCGATCGTCGTGGCCGACCGCTCGCTGCGGCAGGACCTGAGCGTGCAGGTCACGCCGCGGCACCTCCTGAACGCCGGCGTCGAGCTGCACCGCCTGGAGACCGGCTACCGGTGGCTGATCGCCGGCGACCGGAACGACACGCAGGCCAACGCGTCGAGCGTGCAGGGGGGCGCGGGTCTGCCCGACGACCTCGATTCCGTCCTCGGCGGCACGCGCGGCGGCCTCTGGCTTCAGGACACCTGGACCCCGTCCGAGCGCACGTCGTTCGAGCCCGGGCTGCGCCTGGACTGGAGCACCATCAACGGCGGCGCCACCGTTTCGCCGCGGCTGGCCGCGAGCTACGCGCTCGGGGGCGGGGCGCGCCTGCGGGCGGCGGGGGGGCTGTACACGCAGAGCCCCGGCTACGAGAAGCTGACCCAGTCCGACTACTTCGTCGACCTGTCCGGCGCGCGCGAGCTGGGGCTGCGCCACGAGCGGGCCACCCACCTCGTGCTGGGCCTCGAGCAGGACCTCGGCCCCGACCTGACGGCGCGGGTCGAGGGGTACTACAAGCGGTTCGACGACCTCCTCGTCGGCCGCCTGGAGACCGAGGCGGAACTGGCGGCGCGGGTGGGGCGGTACGACTTCCCCGAGGCCCTGCGCGAAAGCGTGCCCGCCGCCCCCATCATCCTCAGCGCGCCCACCAACGACGCGGGCGGCGACGCGTGGGGGCTCGACGTCTTCCTGGCCCACGGCAATCCCGCCGCCCGGCTCACGGGGTGGGTGTCGTACGCGTGGGGCCGCGCCGAGCGCGAGAGCTACGGCCGCCGCTACGCGTTCGAGTACGACCGGCCCCACGCGTTCAACGCGGTCGGCCGCTACCGGCTGACCAGCCGCTGGGACCTCGCCGCCACGGTGCGCCTCGCCAGCGGCTTCTCCCACACCCCGGCCCTGGGGCTGCGGGTGGCCTCGGTCGAGGACGACCGCGGCCGGCTCGTGCCCGCCACCGACATCGCGGGCAATCTGCAGTACACCGTCGACTACGGCGGGGTCGAGAACCTGAATTCGGCCCGGTTGCCGTACTACGCGCGCGTCGACTTCCGCGCCACCTACCAGCGCGGCGGCGCCGACCGAGGGTGGTCGCTCTACGTCGAGGTCATCAACCTGCTCGGGCGCGACAACGCCATCACGCTCGAGCCGCGGCTGCGGCACGACCCCGGCGCCGATCTCCCCCGGCTCTCCGAGGTACCCTCGCAGGGCTTCCCCCGCGTCCCCACCTTCGGGTTGAGGTTCCGGTTCTAGCCGGCCCGCGGGCGGCGGCGGGGGTGCACGTCAGATTCGTGAGAGGCCTGTCAGGCGGCCCTGCCGGCTCGTCGTTCCCAGAAATCCTCGAAGCGGCCACTGAGCTTGCAGCACCGCAGGGCGATGATGGCGTTGGCCCCGGCCACGGTCCAGTGCATGCCGGCGCGCTTGAGCCGGGCACCGATGGCGAGCTTGCAGCCGGCCTCGACGACGCCCGACGACACACAGAGACCCGCCGCTCGGAACTCCGGATAGCGCATCCGGTGGCGGTTGCGGGTCAGGTAATCGATACACTTGCGGGCCTCCTCGCACTTCTCGCTGTGAGCGTGCAGTTCGGCCAGGATCGCATCGATCCGCCCCGCGTCCAACTCGTCCCGCCGGGCCTTGCCCCACCGGGCGGCCAAGTCCGTACCGGGGCCGTAGACGGCCTTGGCGACATCGCACAGATGACCCTTGGCGTGGTAGATGTCGACGATTTGGATGGCGTCGGGAAAATGCTCGCCGGTCAGGTTCCAGATCCAGGGGGCGCCGTCGCCGATGACGACCTGTCGGGCGGCGGTGACGAAGCCGCGCCGTTGCGCCTCGCGATGGGCGCGTTGCGGGAAGGCGGCCGGCTGCGGGTCGGTGTCGCGGCTGGCTGCGCTCTCGACCGCGGCGCTGTAGCTGACCGACCCGGGGTCGCGTTCGGGGAGGCCGTCGGCGTTGCGGGTCTCCGCCGTCCACACGGTGACGAGCTTGACTTCGCGGGTCTTGGCGGTGCCGTCGGGCTGCTTGCCGCGCCGGCCTTCCACCTCGGACTTGCGCACCGGCACGCCGGTGCCGTCCAGCCCCACATACATCGTCGGCGCCGCGGCGGGTGCGGGCTCGACCCGCTTGCGTTCGTCGTCGGCGACCTCGCGGCCCAGCGCTTCGGCGGTGCGCTCGACCTGTTTGGGGTCAACCGCCACGCCGGCCAGTTCCCCCATCCACTCGCTCGCTTCGGCGAAGCTGACGCTCGTCGCCGCCAAGCCCACCAGCCGCGTCGTGGCGGGCGACAGCGAGGTGTCCTGCAGGCCCAGGGCCCGGTCGCGGGGCCAGGTTCCCCGCCGGCAGGCGGCGCAGTGGTAGTAGGCGCGGTGCAGGGTCAGTGGTCCCAACAGCGTGGTGAAGGTCTTCGGGCGGCGGCCGGCGTAGTGCGCCGTCTGGCCGCAGGCGCACACTATCGTCGAACCCGAATGGTCGGAATCGTCTGCGTCGTAGTACTCCCCCAACGCCTGCGCGGCGAGGCCGAGGGCTTGGCGACGGAGGGCCTGCTCGAGGGCCTCGAAGTCCTGCGCGTCGACGTTCCCCGGCCCGACGAGGACACCGATTTCAGCCGCGAGCGCGGCTACGAACCCTGCGCGCCAATCACCTTGGCGGCTTGGCTGGCCGTGGCGAGCGCTCGACGGTGAACCGTCTGCAAGAGGGTCTCGAAGTCCTGGGCATTCGCGTCTCCTCGTCGGTGAAACGCGTCCACATCGGCCTTGACCGCCGCCTCCAACGCGGCGAACAGCTCCTGGACGCCCTTTTTTTTGGCCGCGTGATCGAGCGGTTCAGTCAACTGCGCCTCGGGCAAGGTCTGAATCCTCCTACCCGAGCCATCGGTCGATCCGTCCTCGCTCAATACCCCAACCCCAAATCCCCAACTTTCTTGACGTGCACCCCGGCGGCGGAGTGGCATCGCCGGTTGCGTGCTATGGTTGCTTGGCCCTTCGCTCCCGAGCGCAACTGGATTGCAGCCATGTCGACGACAGTCACGCTGGACACCGGGATTGTCCGGGCGGTGCAGCGCGAAACCCGCAAGCAGTGCGAGGCGACCGCGGTACGACTTGCGCTGACCGCGTACCTGCGCACGCAGAAGCTGCGCAGGCTCGGCGATCTGGCTGGCCAAGTGGAGTTCCGCTACGCCAACGACGAGCTGGAGCGTCTCGAAGAGATCTGATCCGCCGGACCCACGACTTCCTGCCTCGATGGGGCGCCGACGCGATTCCCCGGGCGCCGTCATGCCAAGTCGACGGGCGTGGGTGGTTCGGGGGATGATGGTAGCGGCGACCGATTGACGACATGGAGACCACCATCCGCGAGAAACTGGACTACCGCGTCGAGGGCCTCGACTGCAACGAGGAGGCCACGCTGCTGCGCGACGCCCTCGCGGACCGCGAGGGCGTTCACGGGGTTTCGTTCCATGTCGTCGACGGCCGCATGACCGTCGACGCCGATACGGACGCCTTCGGTCCCGAGAGTGTCGCCGACGCGGTCTCCCGGCTGGGGATGCGGGCCGAGCCGTGGGGCGCCGCGCCACGGGTCGAGTCGTGGTGGGAGGCGCATGGCCGCCATGCCCTGGTGGCGACGAGCGGGCTCGCGCTGACCGCCGGTCTCTTCCTGCACCTCGCGGTGGCGGGGGGCGGCGCGGTCGAGACCCTGCTGGCGCACAACCACGGGGCACACGGCGTCGACCTGCCCGTGGCGGTGCTGCTGCTCGTCGGCATCGCCGCCGGGCTCTTTCCCTCGGGGCCGAAGGCGGTGGCGTCGCTGGCCCGCCTGCGGCCGGACATGAACGCGCTGGTGCTGGTGTCGGTCGTCGCCGCCCTGTTCCTCGCCGAGTGGGCCGAGGCGGCGGTGCTGGCCTTCCTCTACGGGCTGTCGGGGCTGCTCGAGAACTGGAGCGCGCGGCGGGCGCGCAACGCCATCGGCTCGCTGCTGCGCATCACCCCGGCGACGGCTTCGGTGGTGCACGGCGACCACGAGCACCGGACGCCGGTGGACCGCGTCGCGGTGGGGGCGCACGTACGGGTGCGGCCGGGCGAGCGCATTCCGTGCGACGGCGAGGTGACCGACGGCAGCTCCTATGTCGACCAGGCGCTGGTCACGGGCGAATCGGTGCCGGCCTGGAAGACGGCCGGGGACGAGCTGTTCGCGGGAACCGTGAACGGCCACGGCGTGCTCGAGCTTCGGACCACGCGGGCCGCGTCGGACACGATGCTGGCCCGCATCACCCGCATGGTCGGCGAGAGCCACCATCACCGGGCGCCGACCGAGCGCTTCATCGATCAGTTCGCGCGCTACTACACGCCCCTGATGTTCGCGGTGGCGCTGGCGGTGGGGGCGGTGCCGCCGCTGCTGCTCGGCGGCGACTGGCAGCAGTGGTTCTACCAGGCGATGCTCATCCTCTTGATCTCGTGCCCCTGCGGGCTCGTGATCTCGACGCCGGTGACGATCGCCGCGGCCATCACGTCGGCGACGCGGCACGGCGTGCTGATCAAGGGCGGCTCGCACCTCGAGGAACTGGGGCGCCTGCGCGCGGTGGCGTTCGACAAGACCGGCATCGTCACGCGCGGCGAGCCGGATGTCCGCGAGCTGCGGCCCGTGAACGGCCGCTCCGAGCGGGAGGTGCTGGCCCGTCTGCTGTCCATCGAGCTGCGTAGCGAGCACCCCCTGTCGCGCGCCATCGTCCGCTACGCGCGGGAGCGCGGGGTCGAGCCGTCCGACCTGACCGACTTCATGGCCATCGAAGGGCGGGGGGCGGAAGCGCGCATCGACGGCCGGCGGTTCTGGGTGGGGAGCACGCGCTTCGCCCGGGAACAGGCCGCGATCGAGGCGTTCGAGCCGCAGCTCGCAGAGATGCAGCGGGCCGACGAGACCGTCGTCGTATGCGGCGCCGGTGACGACGTCTGGGCGCTGGTGGCGCTGACGGACCCGGTACGCGCGGAAGCGCCGGCGAGCGTGGCGCAGATCCATCGCCAGGGGCTCCGGTCGGCCTTGCTCACCGGGGACAACGCCGCCACCGCCCGCAGCGTCGGCGCCCGCGTGCGCGTGGCGGACGTGCGGCCCGAGCTGCTGCCGGACGGCAAGGCGGAGGCGATCGACGAGATGATCGCGCGCCACGGCCCGACCGCGATGGTCGGCGACGGCATCAACGACAGCCAGGCCCTGCTCCGCGCCTCGGTCGGCATCGCGATGGGCGGCAACGCCACCGACGTCGCCGCCGAATCGGCCGACGTCGTGCTGATGCACGACGACCTGCGGAAGCTCCCGTTCGTGGTGGAGCACGCGCGCCGCGCCCGGCGGGTCATCATCGAGAACATCACCGTCGCCCTCGGCGCCAAGGCGGTCTTCCTCGTCTTCATGGCCTTCGGGGCCGCCACCCTCTGGATGGCGGTGGCCGCCGACATGGGTGCGTCGCTGCTCGTCACCTTCAACGGCCTGCGCATGCTGCGGCCGGCCGATGTGCCGGGCGGTCCGGCCTCGGAGCCGGCGCTGGCCGGGGCCGGGCAGGAGCCGTAGTTGAGTAGCATCAGGGGTCGCACGCAGACTTGAAAACGGCCCTGCCGCAGGCGATCATGAGCGCATCCGGTCACTCGCGGACCTGGCCCGGAGAGCGTCGCCTGCGGCTCCGCTCGCCGCCCAACCAACCCTGCCAGGAGTCTGCACCGTTCTACGGCGCAGACTCCTGGGGGAGGCACAGATGCGCCACGCCACTCTTTCCATGCTGGCCGCGATTGTCGCGCTCGGGTCGCTGGCGGTCTCCGCAGGCGCGCAGGATCCGGTCGGGAGCAGCCCGGACGGGGCAGCGGAGCCGGCATTGCCGCGCATGCCCGACGGCAGGCCGGACCTCCAGGGCTACTGGACGACCCAGACCTTCACGCCGCTCGAGCGGCCCGATCATCTGGCCGACCGGGAGTCGTTCACCGAGGAGGAGTGGGCCCGGCTGCAGGAGACGCTCACGGCCGAGGGCGTCGATCCGTCCGCGCGCGAGATCCTCACCCTGATCGACATCGACGACCGCGAGGAGCTCGAGCGTTACAAGTTCCAGGGCAACCGCACGCGGGACGAGCGCCATCACATCCACTACGACAACGAGATCTGGCTGAGGACGCCGGTCCCCAAGGGGTTGTCGAGTCGGCGGACCTCGTTGATCTCCTATCCGCGGAACGGCCGGTTCCCGCCGCTCACGGCTGAGGCCGCGGCGCGGGCGGCGGCCGACGCGGCTGCGCAGGCGCTCCCGGGCGCGTTCGACAGCCACGAGACCCGGCCCCTGTCGGAGCGCTGCATCGCCTGGTCGCACGAGGGCCCGCCCATGATGCCGCCCTCCTACAACGACATTCATCAGATACTCCAGACGCCGGACCACGTCGTGGTGTTCAGCGAGATGGCCAACAACCCTCCGCGCATCATCCCGCTCGACGGGCGCCCGCACGTCCCCGACGCGATTCGGCAGTTTCCCGGCGACTCGCGCGGCCGCTGGGACGGGGACACGCTGGTCGTCGAGACCCGCAACTATGCGGAGCGGAGACGCTTCCGCGGATCCGGCGCCGGCCTCCACGTCGTGGAACGCTTCACCCGCACCGGCGCCGATCGGATTCGCTACGAGTTCACGGTCACCGATCCGGCGACGTGGACGAGCGAGTGGCGCGCGGAGATTCCCATGGTGAGGACGGAGGGTCCGCTGTTCGAGTACGGCTGCCACGAGGGCAACCACGACATTCGCCACATCCTCGAGATCCACCGCAACTTGGAACGGCAGGCGGCCGGGGACACGTCGGGGACGGATTCCCGGTAGAGCTCGGGCCGGGCTACCACATCGGCCTGCCCCCCCGTGCGCCACCGGCGCCTTCCAGTGACCGTTGACGCGTCTACCGCTCGTACCCGTGGTCGCGCTCGAACACCTTCGCCAACGCCTCGCGCGCTTGCCGGTTGACCGGCACGACTGCCTCGACCGCCTCCATCAGCTTCTCGCGGCCGCTGTCGACCCGCACATCGATATCGACCGTGGTTCGGCCCCGGTCGAACGCTACGCTCATCGCGGCGCCGCCGAACACGTACACATGCGCGCGGGCGCCTCGCCTTGCCAGCTCCGAGGACAGCTCCTCGAACAGCTCGACTATCTGCTCACGGCCAAGGGGTCCACTCAAAACGCTCGCCCCCTCGCGCGTCCAGATCCCGCGGGTCCGGTATCGCCCGTGCCGCAGGAACGCCGCCGGCGCGAAGATCACCGAGTACAGTCGTGTCCACGGCGTGTCCGCCACCACCCAGGTGGCGTCAAGGAACCGCTCCCGCTCGTCTACCCACGCCGGCTGTTCGTGCCCGTGCAGCCACGCCACGTGCTCGACCATCGCGGCCAGCAGCGCATCCCACCTCGTGCCCGTCAACGGCACCCGCTCGGCGAGCGCCGCTCGCTGTTCGGCCGCGCTGCGGCCATGAAAGCTCCGGGGGAGCTGACACACAATCCAACGGTAGGTGTCCTCGGCCGGCCAGCCTTCCTCGACCCCCTGGGTGTAGCCGCCCAGCGTGAACTTCATCCTCACCGCCTCCGGCTCCCAAGATAGCACGCCGCTGGCTCACCGCTCTGCAAGTAGCTCACGTGGCCCTCAGGCCGTTGCGTCCGGCCGTCCTCGTTGTTCGGCGCGCAACTCGAGAGCCCCGGCGATCGTGTGCGCGGTCGTCGGCCGCCGTTCGATGTCGTCGACCATCAGCCCCCAGGGTGTGCTGTTGGTAGGCCGACATGGAATCTCTCGGAGGTCGTTCAGCGGAGACGAGGGATTGCCGCGAGGCAGGCCGCCCAGTGGTCCATCAGCCGCCGCCGGCGCTCGAACAGGTCTCGCGCAGGCCGCCGCCAGATTGTGCTGGACCACGTGCGCTAGCGCCGCCTCGATCACCAACGTGTTCAGTCTTGCGGGATGCCGTCTTTGCTTTCTCTACACCGCAGACAGGCGCTGTCCGCGGTGTCTTCGCGATCGACCACCTACGCGGGCGGCGGCAGGAGCCGGAGGGCCTCGGGAACAGCGGGCTCGCGGGCGCGCGACATCTCGGCGAGTGGCGGCAGGTCGAGGCCGCGCTGGCGCGCGGTACGGACCACGGTCGAGAGTACTTGCCGGGTATCCACGCCCTTGCGGGTGCGGGTGCCGCCGCACACCTTGCGGACGGCCGCGGGCCGGAGGCCTGTTCGGCCTGCCAGTTGGTGGCGTCTATCAACGGGTCCCGCAGGAAGAGGAACACGGCCGGGAATTCGTTGGCGGGGTGCTTCGCGAAGCGCTTGGCGTCCTTCAACGGCGGCGGCGCGTCAATCAGCCGAGCGGGCCGGGCCTCGAGTCGGCCGGCGCCGGATGGGTCTCGTCCACCCGCGGCGGGCGTCGGCGGCGTCCCCGGCGTCCTGCTCTCGTCGGGGCGCCTTCGAGCCGCCGCCTCCGTTGCTCTCGCGACCCATGCCCCGCGTATCGGCACATGCGCACCGAAGCTGCACACGACTTCGCGGATTCTCTCGCTTCTACCCGAGAAAAGGAGACGACATAGAATATCGCGAAAAAATCTCTAAATCAATCACATAATCACACCTATATCACGGTCATTGGGCTATTCTTCCCTCTACACTCCGTCAGTCTGTTGGCACCCACACGGAAGGCGCCGAGGTTGACGGCGGCGAACCAGCGCGAGCCGTTGCTCTGATCTTCCCCCGGAGTCGAGGCGGTGGGGCCAAGCTCTGTTCTCGGCGAAGGAAGGTGCTCTCCTTGGACTGTGCTCACCCCGTTCATCCTGTAGGCGCGAGGAATCGGCGGCGTAGACAGGTGGAAATCCAACTCGTAGGTGGACTGTTGCTGGGTCTTCAAGCGATCGGGATCCCGGCACTCAGTCTCGGGCAACCCGCGAACCTCTCGGATGGCGCCGGCCTCTTCATTCCTGCTCCCAGCGTGAGCGGGGCGGTGCCCGGGCGTGCGCCGGTGCCGGAGCAGCAGCTTCCGGCTGGGGTATTGCGGTTCCGGCGTGCCGCAATCGACTTCGGACTTCTCGAGCAGCAGGTGGCAGGGTTCCGGGCGGCGCTTCCGCCCGGTGCCCTTCAGGCCTCGCTGATCCTGAACCTCTTCGACGACGTAGTGGTCCCCGTCGTCGTGGACACGGTTGAACCTGCGGTTTTCGGCGAAGGGTACGTGGTGTCGGGAACCGTCGATGGCGGCTTCGGAGAAGTGGTGCTTGCCGTCCATCCGGAGAGCGACGGCCGGGGGTACCTGTTGTCGGGATCCGCCACGACCGCAACGGGGAGCTTCCGGATCGAGCCGGTGGGGGCGGGCTTGTTCCGGATCGATGAGCTCGATCCGTCGGTCTCGTGGGGGGACGAGATCCGCATTCCCCCTGAGGAACCGCCGCCCGGGCTGGAGTCGCGAGATCTCGGTCGTGGCAGCGGCGACCCCGGCTTCGCGGCCGCCGGATCGGCCACGTCGCAGATAGACGTGCTCGTACTGTACACACCGGCAGCGGTGAGCCAAGCTGGCGGCGAGGAGAATCTCAAGACTTCCCTGTCGCAGTACTTCGCTGTCGCGAACCGGACCTTCCGCAACAGCGACGTCGCGATCCAGCTCGACGGTTGGGCCGGCGAGTACCCCTATGTCGAGTCGGCATCCTCCAGCGATCCGTCAGGAGCCGCCCTCGACCAGATCACCGATGATCCCACCGTTGGCCAAGCACGCGCCGCAAATGGTGCCGACCTCGTGCACTTGTTCGTCTCGTACGAGCCGACGGCGTCGACAGACGGCCGGGTCACCTGTGGGGTCGCCTGGAAACCCTTGCGACCATCCTCCGCCACGCGCGCGACTGGGTTCGGAGTAACCCTTCTTTCGCCGCTCTGCGGCGATCCGGGCCGAACATTCGCCCACGAGATCGGCCACAACCTCGGTCTCTCGCATGATCGCTACGTCGCGTACGCGCCTGGAAATCGCCAGACCGCGGGTCATCCGTACGCATACGGCCACAGCAATGCGGCATCCTTCAGCCCGGTGTCTGGAACGTGCTGGTACACGGTGATGGCGTACGACAAGCACTGCATCGACGAACCCGGCGGACGGGCATACGCCCGACCCGTGTACCATTTCTCGGACCCCAACCGGCGCCACCCGTCCACCGGTGAACCCTTGGGAGTGTTCGGCACGTCGGAGACGTACCGTACGACCGGACCGGCCAACGCCGTGCAGGCGTTGGAGCTGAACCGCGCTGCGGTCGCCGCGTACTTCGACCGGCCGGATCCCCCGGACGATCCTGGCACCCCCCAGGCACCAGACTTGACCGTTCGCTCCGTCTCGACATCCCCGCCGGTCGTCGACGAAGGTGGTCGCGTCACGGTCGAAGCGTCCGTGGCGAATGTCGGAGGCGCGCTATCGGGAGCCTACCAAGCGATCTTCTTCAGCCGTCTGGACGACGACAGTGCCGACTGGCAGCGTGTCACTTCGCAGACCTCGCGGGCGCTGTCCCCAGGCTCATCGGACACCGTCCGATGGCGGGGACCGGTCGGCACCACGGCAGGCCACGTGTGGTACGCCGTCTGCGCGGGCGCGTCGAACGATGCGTCCGATGACAACGGCTGCGCCGTTGCGCCCGAGTCGGTCGTGGTGCGGGATCCGGACGAGATACCTGGAGCGACTATCGTCGCGGAGCAAGGCGGAACACTCCAACCGGGAAAACAGGCCGCCGTCGAGTTCGACGTGAACCGTCGAGTCAGGGGAGGCGACCCGCTGGAGATTCAGTCGCACTGGTTCCTGCTCTCGTACGAGCCGGTGGACGCGATCGTCTGGGGCGGCGTATGGGCGTGGTACTGCTTCGAGGAGGACACCGGCCTTTGCTGGGAGAGCGGTTTCCGCAGCCCGACCGCGGACTGGGACTGGGACCTCCGTAGCTGGGGCTTCGGGGCCGGAGGATCGCTGATCCTGTTCCAGGGGCTGGAAGCCTACGACTGGTCCGGTACTCACCCATTCAGATTCACGTGGCAGGAATCGACGCCTGCGGATGTCGACCCGACCACGGAATTCACCTACAGCATGGGTGTCGTCCAGGTCGAAGAGGATGATGCGGCGGCGAGCAGCGCCGCCTCCACGCGGGGTGCGGCTCCGGGGTCGCGGGCGGTTGTTCCGAGGGTAGGTTCGTTCCGCGGTCCTCCCAACAGATCCCTGCCCGACGCCTTCGTCGAGTCGTTGCGAGGAACCCTGAAGACGCCGCCGCCACCGCCCCGGCGGCCTTGACATCTCGCCCCGTTTGGGGAAGCCGGCTCCGCCGTTGGACTGATTCGCGCGATGCTGTCCGGTGTTCTTGACCCGCTCTGCGGCCTGTCGGGCGGCGTCTGCGCCGGCGTCGCTGAGGCGTGGGCCCATCTCGCCGCTGGCGAGTACGGTGCGGTCGTCTTGTCGCCGGCTTTCGTATGGTTGTGGTCGCTCGCGATTCTCGTGGGCGGCTTCATGGTGGCGTTCCGCTTCTGGTCTCGGTGCGGCGGCGTCCGCCGCAAGCTTCTCTCGTTCACCGCCCGTCTTCGCGATGTTTCCGCGTCCGGGACGTTCGTCGAGGTGTTCGAGGACTACTCCGCCGACGCCAAGGCGGCGTTCGGCCTCGCATGGACGGAGTTCGAGGAGTCCCTTGAGATCCCGAAGGACGGTTCAGGCCCGATTCGGAACCCGACGGAGGTGTCGGCGTACCTGAACGACCAGACCATCGTGCAGCCCTCCGTGGCCCTGTCGTCCTTCTCGACGGTGCCCAACATCCTGACGGGGACCGGCATTCTCGGTACGTTCGTCGGCCTCGCCGCCGGTGTCGCCGAGGCGAGCGCCGGGCTTCTCGCGGGATCGCAAGAGGAGATCCGCGATGCGCTCGGTACTCTCTTCTCTGGCGCATCGCTCGCGTTCATCACCTCGATCGTCGGCATTTCCTGCTCGCTCGCGTTCGTCGTCATCGAGACGGGTTTGGCCCGCGGTCTCCACCGCGCCGTCGATGAGTGGGTCGCCGAGCTGGAGTCCTGTCTGGAGAGGGTCACGGTGGAGCGGGTCGCTCTTGAGCAGCGTGACCTGCTCGATCAGATCCGATCGTCGTTCTCGACGTTCGACGATCAGCTCGCGGCGACGGTCCAGCGGAGCTTTCAGCAGTCGCTCACCGAATCCCTCGGCGATCCACTCACCCGGCTGATCGCGGCGGTCGAGGGGCTCCGCTCAGACCGCGACGACAGGTTCACCGAGCGCCTCTCTACACTCGTGGATCGCTTTTCCCACGACCTGTCGGGACGGGCGGGCGCAGACTTCGAGCGCATGTCGGGCGTGCTGACGGAGCTCAACGAACATCTGCAGGCTTCCACGGCCGACCTTGCGGCCGGGCGCCGCGAGGTGCGTCAGGTGCTCGGAGAGATCGCGGAAGGCATCCGCTCGTCGGTCGAGTCGGGTTCCGACGCGGCGGCGCGTGCGGTCGAGGCGAGTGCGGCGCGGATCGCCGCACTTCTTGAGGATCAGGCCGGGCGGAGCGCCGCGTCGGTCTCGGCATCGGCCGAGGCGGCCGGTACGGCTCTCCGGGATGCCGCGGCAGCGGCCGCCAACGAGAGCCGTGAGGCCGGGCAGGCGTCCGCGGCTGAGCTGCGGCGATCCGCCGAGGCTGTTGCGGAGGAATCGCGGGCCGCGGCCGGCGAGGTCAGCGGCGCGGCCCAGCGGGTCGCACTCTCGGTGGACGCCGCCACCGAGGGTTTGCGCTCCGCAGCAGCCGCGGCGGCGGGCGACATCACCGGCGCTGGCGAAGCGGCGGGAGCGCGGGTTCGCGATGTCTTCACCGAGGCGTCCGAGGCGCTCCGCGGCGCCGGTCACCTGGCCGGTCAAGCCCTGGTCGAGGGGGGCGAGGGTGCGCGAGCGTCGCTCGCCCAGGGGGGGCAGGCCGCCCGTTCCGGCCTTGATGCGTCGGCCACGTCATTGGCGGCGTCGTCGGCGACCCTGGAGCGATCAGCGGATCGCAACGCCGAGGTGTTCGTCCGCTTGAGCGATCTCGTTGAACGGCTGGATCGGCTCAGGGGTGCCGCCGCCAGCCTGGCGGAGACGCTCTCGGGCTCGGCCGCCCGCATCGGTTCGGGTGCCGACGCGGCGCGCGCGGCGGCCGAACAGACGCGAGACGCGCTTGTGCCGCTCGGTGACCTCGGCGAGGATATCCGTCGGTCGGTCGAGATGCTCCGGGAGCATCACACCGCCGTCCAGGCCGTTTGGGAGAGCTACCGCGAGCGTTTCGAGGGTGTCGACGAGTCGGTCTCGAATGTACTCAAGGAACTGGACGGAGCCCTTGAGCTTCATCGGCGGCACGCCCAAGAGTACTTCGGTCAGATGGACGCGAAGCTCGGCGAGTTCGTGCAGAATCTCGCCGGTGCCGTCGGAGAACTCACCTCGGCACTCGAGGATCACCGGGCGGCGTCCTCCACCGCCGAAGACGCTTGATGCCCGGTCTTCCGGGCTCGCTCGGACGGACGGCTGGCAGCCATGAAGAGCGGCATTCGGTTCAACCGCGTACCGACGGGTCAAGGTTATCTGGCGACCGTCAGCGACCTCACGGCCTCGCTCGTCTTCGTTCTCCTTCTTCTCGTCGGCGTCTTCGCTCTGCGCTTCGCGACGGTTACCGATCAGCATCGGGAGGTGGTGGAGGATCACGCGGCCGAGCAGGAGGTCCGTAGACGCATCCTCGACGAGATCTCGGAACACCTGGCCCGGTCGGGCATTGAGGTGGAGGTCATCTACGACCAAGGCGTCGTGCGGCTGTCCGAGGGGGCTGTCAACTTCGCCCGGGGGGACGAGCGCCCCATGGCCGAGCATGAGCCACATGTCGGGCGGCTCGCCCACGCCTTGTCGGTGATCGTGCCGTGCTACGTCCGGTCCGTGCGGCCGGACTCACCCGGTGGGGCGTCTGCCGGGAGTGACGAACGGACGGCGCAGCCGGGTGGTTGGTGTCCGGTTCCCGTGCCCGAATCCGTTTCCGGCCGCTGTCCCGCCGAGCTGTCGCCGTGGCTCGTCGAGACCCTCCTGATCGAGGGTCATACCGACGCCGAGCCGGTTTCTCAGGGCGCGCGGTTCGCCGACAATCTGGCCCTCTCGTCCATGCGGGCGGCGTCGGTGCATCGGATGATCCGATCGTGCCGGCCGCATTTGGACGGCCTTTCGAATATGTCCGGCGCACCCGTGTTGAGCGTGAGCGGCTATGGCGAGACGCGGCCGGCGACGCTCGATCCGCTCGCGGAGGAGAACCGGCGTATCGATCTTCGCTTCCTGCTTGAGCCGAGAACCCCGCCGACCCCGGTCGTGTCCGGCTCGGCCGTCTCCGAGTTGGTCGTGCCGGCGCGCTCTGTCGTCGTCGGTGCCGCGGAGGCGCGGTAGGCGGTGGGCGCCCTTCGGTCCTACCTCGAGCGTCGCAGTCCACCGCGGAAGGACCGATTGCGCGCTCCGGAGCGGGTGGTCGCCGCTGCGGAGAACGCGGAGCGGCTTCTCGGGCCGGGTACGGCGCCCGTTAGGCCGTACGATCTCGGCGATCTCCATGTTCGCGTCGTCCGCTCATGGGGGCCGCGGCGTTCGTTGGAGGGTCTCGCCCCCTGCGATCTCCGACGCCTTCCCTGGGTGCTGTTCTTCGAGCCGCGCCACGGGGCGTCGGCGGTTTCCCGCGGAGCCGCTCCGCCGGCTGGTGCCGAACCGGGCGGACGGTTGCTCGGCGCCGATCGGATGTTCGTGCGGGCGGTTTCGGCGTGGCTCTCGCAAGAACCGCGGCGCCTCGGTCCGGTCCGTGCGCTATTGCACGAGTTCGTGCGCGTCTATCCGGTCTATCTTGAGACGTTCACGGCGCTCTTGTCGCTGCTCAGGCGTCTGCTCGATGGCGTGACGGAGGGCTCGACGCGCGGCCTCTCACGGACGGCTCGGATGTGCGGCCGTCTTCGGCTGCTCGACGACGATGGCCCTCTCGTTCTCGCGGCGCGGGTTCTCGGGCATCCGGCCGAGGACCTGTCGATCATCGGGCGGCGCTTTGCCGTCGGCGCCGTGTTGCCGTTCTCGGGGTTTCTTGAGCAGGGCGTGTCGGCGTGGCTCCGGGACTCCGGTTCCGCTCTTGTCGTGCCGCCTGCCGGGGGGGAGCGCCTTGGCCCCGTCCTGGCGTTTCTTGGGCAGCCGGCCCCTGCCGGTGCGCCGGGTCCGCGCCGTACGCCGCGGGTTCTTGCGGCGGCGCCGTCGGTCCTCCGGTTCGACAATCACCGATTCCGCCGCATGGTCGCGGAGGTGTTCCTGGGGCCGTTCGCGCCGCCGGCGCCGATTGCGCCGCCCCTCGGGACGGTCCGTGACCAACTCGTAGCGTTCTTCGTACGGTTCTACGGCGATCCGCGGCTGCCGTCGCCGAGGTGGGACGGCGTGCCGGAGGCTGTTCGTGATGTTCTCCGCCGGTGGCTCAACGTCCGTGACTTCCATTTGTTCTTCGCCCTGCTGGAGCGGACCGCTGAGCCGCGGCACTGGCAGTACCGCCGCCCGTTCTGGGGGGCGTTCCTCGATCACGAGCCGCACATGGATGTCACGTTCGTGCTCGGCCGGACCGCGCAGCGCGATCTTTCGCGTCTCTCGGCATCCAGTTCGTCGTCAGCTCCGCCTGTTCGCGGCGCGTCGTTCTCCCGCGGGACCGGGCAGGTAGCTCAGAACCACTCGGTGCTTGTTCTCCGCTTCCCGAACGGCGTCACGGTTGCGGAGTGGAGCCACAACGGCACGTGCCGGATGTGGGCCCCCGGCAATGACGCCGCGCCCGTTCCGTACCAGGAGCGGTATTCCGTCGCCCAATTGAAGGGCGCCGCGTGGAACTCGGAGGTGGACTTCGAGGGTCGTCACGATGGCAGCCGTCTCGGCCGGTGGCAGCGGGTCTTCGCGGACTGGCTGCGCGCTCATCTGCCGTCCGTCCCATCGGAGGATCGGTACTTTCCGTCCTCGGTTCGGAACTTGTAATGACACCGCTGCTTGATGCCTGTCCCCTGCCCGGAGCGTTGAGCCTCCGCTGGGCCGGCCGCCCGGCCCGCTCGGTGTCGGCTTGGTCGGCCGGCGGGGGAGCGCCGTTGGCGGTCGCGACGCTCCTCCGTCTCCGCGACGAGGGCGCGGCGGCGGAGTCCGGCGATGGCGAGGAGCTTCAGGTCGCTTGGTCCGGGGCCGCGGCGCTGGCCGACTCCACGTCGGCGAGCGATCTGGCGGTGCTCGGTCTTCCGCCGCCCAGCGGCTTCGGGCTTGAGATCACGCTCAACGGCGGTCTCGGACGCCCCGACCTTGATCTCGGAGCCGTGCTCCTCACGGGGCGGCGCCCGGTGACGCGCTGGTCGCGTGTCGGCGCGTGGTTGACGGTCGGGTCCCAGGTGTTCCTGCTCCCGTCGGCCGCGTACTCGATTCTCGAGGCCGTTCAGGCCTTCGATCCTGGTGCGTCGGTCCATGACCGGTATGAGTGGGTGGCCCGATTCCGCGAGTTGTTGACGGCGGTCTCGCCGGCTCCGAAGGTCGACGCTCGGCTCGGCCGGTTCCGTATCGTCGTGTGCTCGGCATTCGAGATCGAGCCGTTCGTACGGCCGGAGGATGGTGAACCGGACTTCCGACCCATCCTCGGTTCCCGTGTGGTGCCGCAACCCGGCGATGCAGCGCCGGCGTCTACGGCCGTTGAGCCCGTCTTTTCCCCGGGCCTCTCCGAAGAGGAGCGTCCGGTCTTCGCGCGGCGGTTCGCCGATCTGCCTGACGTGGATAGGGGCTACCCCGTGCCGGACGGTGTCGTCATCCTGACCGAGCGCATACGCTCGGCCCTTCGCCCGGTTCACCGCGCCATGCGCGGCACCCGTGCCGAGCGCGTCGCGTTCCTGGCCAATCCGGCGGCGGCCATCCGCGACGGTCTTGAGTCCGGCCCGCCGTCCAACCCGGCGTCGGTGGATGCCGTGGATCCTGTCGCGGCGGTTTTCTCGGACCACGGCCTGAGCGATCGGATCGTCGGCATTGGCCTCTGGGTCGGCAAGACGTTGCCGTGGGTGCGTCGATCGGGCGTTCCTTGGCTTCCGCCGGAGCGTTTCGGCCTCCGGATCGGCGACCGCGTCGTCGAGCTCGATGAGTCCCAGCTGACGGCTCTCGCTGCTCAGCTTCATCCCACCGACGGTTCTCCGGCTCCGGATATCGTAGACCTCCCGAAGGGTGTACGGGTTCCGGCGACGCCGGACCTCATCGATGGTGTCGACGCTCTGTTGCGCCAATTCCCGCTCCGGCCCGATCCGGATTCGGAGGGTCCGCCGACACCGCCACCGTCTCCGCCGGTCGGAGATCCTCCGCTCGTTCTGCAAGTTGACGAGAATCTTGAGACTGTCCGTTACACGGCCGGGGGGCAGTCGGGCCGGTCGGCCGGCGTGGACCCCGGACTCGCGCGCGGGACGACGTTCCTCCCCCATCAGGCCGAGTGCCTGACGTGGCTCCGCGACCACTGGTGCGGTGGGGGCACCGGTTCGTTGCTGGCCGACGACATGGGGCTCGGGAAGACCTTGCAGGCGTTGGCGTTTCTGCGGTGTGTCGCGGCTTCGCCGTCTGGGCGCGGCCCGTTCCTCGTCGTCGCGCCGACGGGGCTGCTCGAAAACTGGAAGGCCGAGCATGCCCGGCATTTCGCGCAGCCCGGCCTCGGCGAGCCTCTCATGCTGTACGGTGCCGGGTTGCGCCGTGTGCGGGTTTCGGGCTCCCGTGCCGGCCCGGAGACCGCGCCGTCGGCGGCGCCCGGCTCAGCGGCGGCCGATCCAACCAGAGATTCGCTCGTTTTGTCGAAGCTCGACCTCGCGCAGCTCTCGTCGGCACCGTGGGTCCTGACGACGTACGAGACGCTGCGCGACTACCAGCACAGCCTCGCCCGGGTGCGTTGGCGGGCGGTCGTGTTCGACGAGGCGCAACGGATCAAGAATCCGGGCGCGTGCGTCACCGACGCGGCGCTCGCTCTCAACGCGGACTTTGTTCTGATCGCGACCGGAACTCCGGTCGAGAACCGTCCGGCGGATATCTGGCCTCTTCTCGACCGCGTGGTGCCGGGCCGTTTCGGATCTCTGCGGGAATTCAGCCGGCGCTACGAAACCGGCGGCTCCGGCTCTGACGCGGGAGCCGACCTTGCCGTGCTCCATAGGCGGCTGACGACGGCGTCTGGTGGAGCCCCCGCCGTCATGCTGCGGCGGTTGAAGGACGGAGTGGTCTCCGGTCTTCCGGTGAAGACCGTCCACAGGTTTCCGGTCGTCATGCCCGACGTTCAGGCCGACGCGTACGCGCAGGCCGTCCGCGCTGGGCGCGGTGCCGCCAGGGGTCGGATTCTGGCGGTGCTTCAGCGTCTCCGCGATGTCTCGCTCCATCCGTACGGCCCGGCGGCGGTTCGGGCCGATGAGTACGTCGCGGCGTCGGGACGTCTCTCCGAGACATTCCGCATTCTCCGGGCCGTGCGCGCCGCGGGCGAGAAGGCCCTCGTCTTCATCGAGTCGATCGCCATGCAGGACTTCCTCAAGGCGGCGGCCGGCCCGCTCCTGGACTTGACGATCGATCCGCTGGTCGTCAACGGCGCGGTGACGGGTCCGGCCCGGAAGCGCCGTGTGGACGAGTTCCAGGGCCGGGACGGCTTCGGCTACATGATCCTGTCGCCGCGGGCCGGCGGCGTCGGTTTGACGCTCACGGCGGCCAACCACGTGATCCACCTGTCGCGCTGGTGGAACCCCGCGGTTGAGGACCAGTGCACAGACCGGGTGTTCAGGATCGGCCAGTCGAGGCCCGTCCATGTCTATCTGCCTCTCGCGCGGCACCCCGAATACGGCGACGCCAGCTTCGACGTGAAGCTCGACGCGTTGCTGGAGCGCAAGCGCGACATGAACCGCCGGGTATTGGCGCCATCGGCGGTTGACCGCGCCGAGACCCGCCACCTGTTCGACGAGACCGTCGGCGGTTCGGCCGTGCCCGGGACATCGTCAGACTCGACGGCGCCGGGGCCGTTCGGGCTCGATCTCGCTTCGCTCGAGCCCGAGGAGTTCGAGCGGCGGGTCATGGACGCGCTCGCGGCGTCGGGTCATCGGGCCCGGCGTACGCCGCGTAGCGGGGACGCTGGCGCGGATGTCGTGGCGGTCGGGGCGTCAGCGGCGGGACGGGCGTACTCGCTCATCGTACAGTGTAAGCATTTGCAGTCGGGCCGGCCGTGTCCTGCGTCGGCCGTCGAAGAGGTGCTGAGCGCGATTCCACGGTATCGAGATGTCGAGGGCGTTTCGGTTCCGATGGTGGTCACCAGTGCGGAGAGTTTCGCGGAGGTAGCTCAACAGTTGGCGCAGGAGCGCGGGGTCGTTCTTGTGGCCCGGAGCGGTCTGGCCCGGCTCGTCACCTACCGGTTCGAGGGCTGGCAAGATCAGTCGGCTCTGCGCTCACTGTGTTGATCGGTCATGATCCTGATTCCGGTGCCGATATTGACACGACGATCGCCGTTGTCTCGCTCCATGGTTCGGGCCGACCCTTACCCGGCCACTTGGGGCCCGATCTGAAGGTGGTCGACGCCGCGCTCCTGCTGCAGGCGCAGGCGAGGGTACGATCCCACGGGGCATCGCGAGCATCCGGGGCGATTCGGACGGCGCTTTCCGGGACGCTCCGCGTGTCTGCGCACCCGCGGCGCGGGGCGCGGTACTATCGCCGTCAGACGACCCCGGCGACGGCGAGGCGGCGCCGGGTATCAACGGGCCGTCCATAACGCGGAAGGTGTTCCACTGGACGCCCGGCCGTGGCGGGCGCCGATTCCGGAGGGGACAGCATGGGTTCAGGTCGATCGGCGCTGGCAAGGACTTGGTGGGCGGCGTTGGCGTGTGCGGCGATCGTCGCCGCGGCCGAAGCGCCCGGGCACGCGCAGGGCGGGGAGTTCGTCCCGGTCACCGATGCGATGCTGCAGGATCCCGATCCGGCGGACTGGCTGATGTGGCGGCGGACGCTCGACGGGTGGGGTTACAGCCCGCTCGACTCGATCACGCGCGAGAACGTCGGCGACCTGCGCATGGTCTGGTCGCGCGCGCTGAACGCCGGCACGCAGGAGGGGACGCCGCTCGCCTACGACGGCGTGCTCTACATGCCGAACCCGTTCGACGTCATCCAGGCCATCGACGCGGTCACCGGCGACCTGGTCTGGGAGTACCGTCGCGACCTCCCGGACGACCTCGACGACTACCTCTTCGCGGTGGCCACCAACCGCAACATCGCCATTCACGGCAGCCTGATCATCGACAACAGCGCCGACGGCTACGTCTACGCCCTCGACGCGACGACCGGCGAGCTGGCGTGGGAGACCGAGATCCTCGACTACCGCACGCAGCCGGCCAACCAGACCTCCGGCCCCATCGTCGCCGGCGGCCGGGTGGTCTCGGGGCGAAGCTGCATGCCGCTGGGCGGTCCGGACGCCTGCGTCATCACCGCCCACGACGCGGCGACGGGGGTGGAGCTGTGGCGCCGGCGGCTGATCCCAGGCCCCGGCGAGCCCGGCGACGAGACGTGGGGGGGCGTGCCGTTCGAGCAGCGCGCGCACGTGGGCTCGTGGATGGTGCCCAGCTACGACGCGGCGCTCGACCTCGTCTACGTCGGCACGTCGGTCACCTCGCCGGCCCCGAAGTTCCTGCTCGGTGGCACCGACAACGCGCACCTCTACCACAACTCAACGCTCGCCCTCGACGGCGCCACCGGCGAGATCCGCTGGTACTACCAGCACCTGAACGACCACTGGGATCTCGATCACCCGTTCGAGCGCCTGCTGGTCGACACCGTGGTGGCGCCGGATGCCACTGCCGTGAGCTGGATCAACCCGCGGCTCCGACTCGGCGAGGAGCGGAGGGTCGTGACCGGCATTCCCGGCAAGACCGGCGTCGTCTATACGCTCGATCGGGAGACCGGCGAGTTCCTGTGGGCGACACCGACCATCACCCAGAACGTCATCAGCGACATCGACGGCGCGACCGGCGAGGTGCGGGAGAACTCGGAGCTCGTCTTCACGGGCATCGGTCAGGAAGTGCTCGCCTGCCCGACGTGGCTCGGCGGCAAGGACTGGGAGGCGGGTGCGTACAGCCCGCTGACCAACACGATGTACTTCCCGCTCCGCAACGCCTGTGCGCGGATGCTGGCGACGCCGGCGCGGGAAGACGACCTCGGGGCCCGGCTGTACTCGCTGGCCGTGCGCAACCAGTTCGCCCCCGGCTTCGACCAGCTCGGCACGGTGCGCGCCATCTCGGCGGAGACCGGGGAGACCGTGTGGCAGCACGACCAGCGGGCGATGACGATGTCGCTGGTCGCCACCGGCGGCGGCCTCGTCTTCGGCGGCGACGCGAACGGACGCTTCCGCGCCTTCGACCACGAGACGGGCGAGGTCCTGTGGGAGATCAACCTCGGCTCGCCGGTCACCGGCTTTCCCATCACGTACGCCGTCGACGGCCGCCAGTACGTCGCGGTGAGCACCGGCATCGCCGGCACGTCGGCCGGCCTGTCCGTGCTGACCCCCGAGCTGCGCCCGAGCCTGGGCAACAACCTCTTCGTGTTCCGCTTGCCGTAGCGTCACAGGAGTCGAGATGAGCGAAGCAGTCGCCGCGACCCCGCGGCGCGACGCGGCCGAGCGCCGGCGGGCGACCTACCAGGACGTGCTCGATGCCCCGCCCCATCGGGTCGCCGAGGTCGTCGACGGCGTGCTCCACACGAACCCGCGGCCGGCCTTGCGCCAAGCGCACGCCGGCTCGTCGCTGGGCACGAAGATCGGCGGTCCCTTCCACCACGGTGCGGGCGGCCCCGGCGGCTGGTGGATTCTCTTCGAGCCCGAGCTTCACCTGGGCGACGACATCCTCGTGCCCGACCTCGCCGGTTGGCGGCGGGAGCGGATGCCTGTCTTCCCCGACGCGCCGTACGCCACGCTGGCCCCCGACTGGGTGTGCGAAGTGCTCTCGCCTTCGACCCGCAAGCTCGACCTGCACGGCAAGCGCGCCGCCTACGGGCGCGAACGGGTGGGTCATCTGTGGCTCGTCGACCCGGCCGACCGCACCCTGGAGGCCTTCGAGCTGCGCGAGGGCGAATGGGTGCTGATCGCCACCGCACAGGACGACGCCCCCATCCGCATCCGCCCCTTCGACGCCGTCACCTTCAGCCTCGGCGATCTCTGGCCGCCGACAGTCGCCCCGGCCGAGTAGGTCGACGGGGTTCCGACCCGATGCTCGACACGCATGCGACTTGCCCCGGATGCTGACCGGCACCGGCCTCGCGCAGGCGGCAGGTCCATCATCGACCTCCTCCGCCCGTTCCTGCCGCGACGGCGACGCCCGCCGGCCTACTGCGATCCGCCGCCCTCGGCCGCCTCGCGCGCCTCCATGGCGCGCGCTCCCGAGAGCGAGCTGGCCATCGAGTAGTTGCCCTCGTGGCAGGCGTACTCGTACAGCGGCTCGTCGGTGCGGCCCATCAGCACCTGCGCGGTCCACGGCCGCGTCCAGCTCGTCGGGTCGTCCACCGTGAACTCGTAGACCAGGGTGTCGGCGTCCGCCCGCGTGAAGCGCTCCACCAGGTGCAGGTTGGCGCTCGAGCCCCCCAGGGACGTCTCACCGAGGAAGTTCCGCGTCTCGACGACGAGGGTGTCGCCTTCCCACCGGGCCCGCGAGTCCCCGACCCACTGCCGGAGCCGCTCGGGCAGGTGCGGGCGCCCGTCGAGGGGGACGATGCGCGCGTTGTGCACCATCTCGTTCAGGATGACCACGTGGTCGGCGGTCTGGAAGAGCTGCACGTTGTTGTTGTAGGCGCTCGGCGTCATCGGCGGTCCCGAGTTGAACCCGAGGAGGCAGCGCTCCGAGAAGCCGCGGTCCTCGGGACCGTGGGCGTGCCGGTTGCGCAGGGCGCGGCGCGCCTCGGCCCGCTCCTCGACCACCGGGAGCGTCGGAGGAATGCGACCGTCCGGCGGATCGATCACCAGCGACGTCCGCTGCTCGGACAGCGTGTGCCCATGCTCGAACCAGATGCGGACCGAGTAGCCGAGGCGCGCGCCCAGCGGCGCGTCCTCGCGCTCCGACTCGTTGGCCTCCCGCCGCTCCGCGAGCCGCTGCTCCCACGCGGCGGCCTCCTCCCCCGTCAGCGTCGCCTGCTCGGCGAGGTCGTCGGGCCGCTCCATCGGCGTCGCGGTCGAGAAGTTCCAGACGCCCTGGAGGTCGGGGTGGCCGTCGGCGGTCCTCGCCGCCGGGGCCTGCGCGCCGGCACCGGCCGGCGACAGCGCGAGCATGGCGGCAGAGAGGACGAGGGCGCCGGCACATTTCAGCAATCGGCGGGGCATGGGCAACCTCCTGGCGCGACGGACGGAGCCGCCGCAGAGACGTTCGCACACACTGTAAACCACCTACCGGTGCCTCGGTCAAATCATCGACCACCGCCATCGGACCTGGGATCCATCAAGCCGGCGTCGGCGACACGGGCAGCCACAGGGGACAACAGCGCCAAGTGCGGGCGACGGCTCCGCGCCTGGAGTCCGCGTCGCGCCAGCTCCGGCAGCCAGATCGTCGGATCGATCTGGGGCAAGAGACATTCCAGGTCACCGCGTCCTCGCTGTTCTCGCTGCACAGGTGCCGGAGCTTCAGTCCACGCATCGCCGCGAACACCTGGTCGTAGCGATCGATGATCAGGTTGTCGCGAAAGTCGTCCGAGACGCGGACGCCGCTCTTCGTCGTTCCGGCCACCACGGCCCCTACGGAAGAAGCTCCGTACGATGGGCGGCGCCGATCCTCTGCGCGGAATGCGCCGGCACCCCGGCTGCTTCCGCGAACTTGCGCCAGCGTGAAACGGCTTCCTGGACATCGCGCAGGATTGCGGAGGCCCGGCCGCGCTTCAGGCTGGCGTTCCGGGCGCAAGCCACGAAGTCGTCGATCTCGAAACCGTCGCGCTTGCCGTTCAGGGTCATCTGGTGGGCGTCGGTCCAGCGGCCCTCCGGATTGTAGCTGTAGGTGACGTCGAACGCGGGCGAGAGCCGCCAGCGGCCCGAGCGATCCATCAGGAAGGCGATGTTCTTGACGTGATCGTCCTGATTGCGGGCGACGATGTTGAAGGCCATGCGCCGGAACTGCTCTTCCGCCGCGTCCTTGCCGAGCCCGAGCCGGTCGATGACGCGCAGGACCTGTTCGTAGGAGTACGCGCCCGGCTGGTTGAAGTCGTAGTGGGCCAGCGCACCCAACGACTGCATGTGGATCTTGCGGCCCGTGTCCGTGCGATCGAAACGCCTGGTCAGGAAGTGGTGGCGGCCGTTCTCATGAAGGATCCGGCATTCGGTCATCTGGATGCCGGCCGCCCGCGCCATGGCGTGATACGCGTATTCGATCAGCCCGTAGCCTTGGGGATCTTCCAGCTCCCTGTCCCTGTTGCCGGCCACGCCGTCGAACTTGAGCAGCCAATGGGAAAAGCCGTCGTCGTCGGTGATCTGGCCGGAGCGAACTTCATCGGTCTCGGGATTCCAGGCGATGACCGCCTTCGCTCGGGCGCCGCCCGCCGAGGTGCCGACCCGCAGGATGTCCTGCAAGGCCTGCTCCCGGCGAGCCGGCGCAAGCGAGCCTTCGAGAGCCGTACGCCTGGTGAGAATGTCGCTGGCGAGCTCGACGAGGGCCGCGACGTCGACGCGCGCAGACCGGTGCGTCGGACCCGTGGCGGGGAGGAACTCGAGGGCGCCCATGCCGCGCCGCCCAACGTAGCAGAGGCGTTCGACGGCGTTGAAGTCGCCCGGGTCGCGTCCCTGTCTGGCGAGCCATGCATCGATGAGCGCATTGCCGAAGCGGTCGGGGAGCGAGTCCGCGAGAAGGCCCGGCAGGCCATGGAAAGTCTGCCGAGGCAACGCCGGAAACGAGTAGATCTCGTTTGCCAGCGGCATCGTGAGCGGCGCCACCTGCCGGCCGCCGGGAACGAAGGCCGGGTCGTACTCGAAATGGGCCGAATCGCGGTCGTCGTTCCAGCTCACGGCCCCAATCGTTCTTCCCCACAGTCGGACCCTGGCCACGGTCACGGTTCGTCGCCCCACGACCAGTCGGCGGGTGGCTCCGGCTTCGCGGACCGGGAGGAAGCGCGTTGCCGGATCCGGCCATGCATCCGGGCCTGCTGGACCGGGCTGATGGCCGGCTCGGGAACGAGGGCCTCGAGGTTGTCCAGCAGCCCGTGGGCTCTCAGAATTCTGATGAGGTTCGCGGCCTGCGACGAACGCCCCCGCTCGATGCGCTGCACGGTCAGCGTGGAGACGCCTGCCTGCGCGGCCAACGCGGCCTGGGTGAGGTTCCGGTTCAGCCGATGGCGGGCAAGGCGGCGGCCCAGCGCCTGCAAGGCTACGTGATCCGATGGATGAGATGGGATTCTCATAAGATATCTATAATGAGTTCCTGTTCTGCCTCTAAGGTCATAATACACCAAAATAATGTAGTTGTGGTCTTGGATGGGTCAGCCCACAGGTGCGAAAGTCGAGGGCTGCATGGCTGCAATGCAAAATATCAAAAATGGCGTTTTATCTGTGTCTTGGGCTACAAAATTTCAGTTCTGATATTTTCACGATCCAGATGGTCGACCCGGAGACCGAAACTGCCGCCGCCGCCTGCCGCCATGAGGATCGGCGGGGCGCGTGCGGCGGCTACAATCGACCTTGCCAAGCTGGGCGAACGGGCACCCTCGACACGTCGATCATCCCCCCGGCGTCGTCCAAGGGCGTTCGCGGTGTCATCGTCGGGAGACGCCGGCCGTCGGGCATCGCAGACCCAAGGAGAGTCCTCGTGAGCAACGAGTCGTCGACGCTGCCGCGCCTCGCCGCCCTCGCGCTGGCGGGGGTCTCGGGGACCTACGCGGTCGGCTTGATGCTGTCGCAGGCCTGGGAGCGCACCAGCTTCGCGTGGACGTTGCTCCCGGTCTGGATCAGCACGATTCCGCTCGTCTTCCTGCTCGTCGCCCTGACCGTTCTGTTCCAGCGCCTGCGCGACCGCAACGCCTGGGTGATGGCGTTCATGTTCTGCGGCTTCATGAGCCTGTTCGCTCCACAGGCGGCAGGCGGGTCGCCGGTCCTCCCCGGCTTCATGATGGCCTACCGCATGACGCTGCTCATGATGGCCCCGGGGCTGTTCGCCTTCTTCTTCCTCGTGTTCCCCGCCCGTTCGCGGCTCGACCAACGCGCTCCGCGGTTGAAGTGGCTCCTCGTCGGGCTCGGTGCGGTCCTGGTGCTGACCGCCGGTCCGTGGCGGCCGCTCCTCGGTCAGCCGTTCTCGAACAACCTCGCGGGTGAGACGATCCTGCCCGGCCCGATGGCCCTCTGGCGGGCCTACGGCGTGTTCGGCAACATCTTCGTGGGAATCGCCGTGGGCATCCTGGCCCTCGTCGGGCATGCGGTCGGCTCCCCGACCTCGGAGATCCGGCGCAAGGCGCGGGTCCTGGCGTGGGGCACGGTCGCGGGAATCGCTCCGGCGCTCTCGGTCGCGGTGGCCGAGCTCGCCGGCCCCGTGCCGGACTGGCTGGGCGCGGGCGCATTGCTCGCGCTGCCGCTGATGCCGCTTTCCTTCGCCTACGCCGTCGTCAGGCACCGCGTGATGGCGGTCCCGGTGCTGGTGCAGCGCGGCGCCCGCTACCTGCTGGTGCAGCGCGGGCTGGCCGTCGCCAGCGTGGCGTCGAGCCTCGTGGTGGCGGTGGTGCTGGCGATGCTCGCCCAGCGGTGGCTGCCGGCGGGGTCCGACGTGGGCCTGCCGGTCGCGGTCGTCGCGGCCGGGTTGCTCGGCGTCGGGGTGGCGCGGGCGGGGGCGCGGGTCGAGCGGCGCATCACCGACCGTATCGACCGGGCGTTCTTCCCCGAGCGGTACGAGGCGCGGCGGGCGCTGGAGGAGCTGGCCGACCGCACGCGGACCGCAGAGGATCGCCCGGCCCTCGCGTCGCTGCTCGAGGCCATGCTGCGCTCGGCGTTCCGGCCGGTGTCGCTGGCCGTCTATCTCGAGGACCCCGACGGCCGGCTGGCAGCCGCGGATCTGCCGGAAGGCCCCGGACTCCTCGCCCGCGACGCCGGGGCCCTCGCGGAGCTGGCGAGCCGGGCCCGGCCAGCGGTCCTGCCCCCGCCGGGCGTCGACGACGCGGCCGACGAGCTGCACGGTCTGCTGGCGCCCTTGCAGCCGGAGTGCCTGGCCCCGATGGTCGACCGGAACGGACGCCTCGTCGGCGTCGTGGCCCTGGGTGGCCGGCAGTCGGAGGAGCCGTACTCGGGTGAGGACATCCGGCTGCTCACGGTGGTGTCGCTGCAGTCCGCCCTGACGGTCCAGACCATCTGCCTGAGCGAGGAGATGGCCGCCCGCATCGAGGCCGAGCGGCGGGCCGAGCACGAGGTGGAGATCGCCAAGGAGGTGCAGCGTCAACTGCTGCCCGCGGCCGCCCCCGCCCTGCCGGGGTTCGCGTGCGCGGGGGCGTGCATCCAGGCGAAGTCGGTAGGCGGCGACTACTACGACTTCATCGAGCTGGGGGGCGACCGCATCGCGTTCCTCCTCGCCGACGTCTCCGGCAAGGGCATCGCGGCGGCGCTGCTCATGGCCAACCTGCAGGCGACGCTGCGCAGCCAGTACGCGGGCGGGGCGGACGACCCGGCCCGGCTGCTCGAGCGCGCGAACCGCCTGTTCTTCGCCTCGACCCCCGGCAACCGCTACGCGACCCTCTTCCTCGCCGAGTTCGACCGGGTCACCCGCGAGCTGCGCTATGTCAACTGCGGCCACGTGCCCCCGGTGCTCGCCCGCGCCGGCGGCGCCGTCGAGACGCTGGACGCCACCGGCACCGTGATCGGCCTCTTCGAGGACTGGTTCGGCGAGTCGGCGGTGACCGCGCTCGAGCCCGGCGACACGCTGGTCGTGTGCAGCGACGGGGTGACCGAGGCGCTGAGCGACGACGAGGAGGAGTACGGCGAGGACCGCTTCCGTGACGCCGTCGCCGGCCACCGCGGCCTCGCGGTGCCCGAGCTGCTGTCGGCTGTCCAGACCGACGTTCAGCGGTTCGCCGGCGCGGTGCAGAGCGACGATCTGACGCTGCTGGTGGCGCGCGCCACGGTGCCGACCGAGCCGGTCGTCGCCGGTGAGGCCGCGACAGATCCATAGCGGACTGCAAGTCCATAAGCGGACTGCACGCGGTTCCGCCAACTGCTCCGGGCAGTCGCCCGGGAAGCGTAGCGAACCCTCCCACGGCGCCGCCCATCGCCTCCAGGCCGCCGAGCTCGCAGCACTCGGCCGGCCGGTTCGGGAGGCCCGCTCACCTGCAGGCCGCGCAGCGACCGAAGAGAATCAGCTCGTGGCCGTCGTGTGCGTGCAGGATGAAGGCGTCCGGTGACCCAACCATGACGACCGGGGCCCGAGCGACTGTTCGAACGACCGGCGGGCCGAGCGTCGTCAACCGGCTAGATCCGCGGGCTCCTCGTCGGCGCACACCGGGCACGCGCCGGCCTGGCAGACACGGGCGCTCTGCAGCAGAGCGCCTGCGAGGATCAGGCTGCCGGCGGCCGACGTCATGGTCTCGGGCAGCGGCTCGAGGCGGCCGGCGAGGGAGGCCGACCAGACCGCGGCCCCCCCTGCAAAGGTGAGGAGCACGGCCGTGTTCCTGCGGGCCGGGCCCAGGGCAAGCATCAACGCGCCGAGAAAGACGGTCCCGAACCAAACGGCTCGCTCGACGCCCTCGGAGAGCGCGAGCGCGGGTGACACCGCGACCAGGAACGGCGTGAGCGCGCAGTGAAGGGCGCACCAAGCCGCAGCGCACGCCGCCAGTCGCGATCCCGATGCCAGGTACGCGCTCGATGGGAGGGTTGCGAGAGAGTTTTTCATGGCGTTGCGTCGACGTTGGCAGTGCCGAGTCAGGATATGGCACCCGAACCAAATGATAATCGATTCTCACGTCTGTGTCACGGCGGCCGCCCACGGCTCTCGTCGGCGGGGTGGTGCTGGGCCGGCAGTCGGGGAGCCCCGGTCGGGCGTCCGGGCGCGGACGACACGAGTCGGCATGGCCGCGCCGGCCGCGCAAGCGCACCGGCCGGGCCCCATGGCCCGCACCCGGTTCCGCGCGCCCCGGCGATGACCCGCAGCGGCCCGGGAGCGCGTCGACTATAGTGGGGTGAACGGAACACTGGGGAGGCCGCCGATGACCGCACCGATTCGACCGGCTCGGAGCTCGTTCACCGTACGGACTGCACGCGCCGCGGGAGCCACGCTCCTGGTGCTGCTCGCCGCCGCGGCCGGCGCCCAGGAGCGGGCGTTTACGCCGGTCACCGACGCCATGCTGCAGGATCCCGACCCCGCCGACTGGCTGAGCTGGCGGCGCACCCTCGACGGCCAGGGTTACAGCCCGCTGGACCAGATCGACCGCGGCAACGTCGGTCAGCTCCAGCTCGTGTGGGGGTGGCCGCTCGCGCCGGGCCTGGTACAGTCGGCGCCCCTCGTGCACGACGGCATCATGTTCGTCCCCAGCCCCCGCGTCGTGCAGGCGGTGGACGCGGTGACCGGCGACCGACTCTGGGAGTACCGGCGCGACTTCGAGGCGTCGGACGCGCTCGAGGCGGTGGGGGCGGGCATGCGCACCCGGTCGATCGCCATCTACGGCGACAGGATCTACGTCAACACCTCCGACGCCCACATCGTCGCCCTCGACGCGCGGACCGGCGAGGTGGCGTGGGACCACACCGTCGCCGACTTCCGGCTCGGCTACCGCTACACGAGCGGGCCCATCGTGGTGAACGGCCTCATCGTGTCCGGCATGACCGGTTGCCAGAACTACAAGAACGACGTCTGCTTCATCTCCGCCCACGACCCCGAGACGGGCGAGCAGGCGTGGCGCACGTCGACCATCGCGCGCCCCGGTGAGCCCGGCGGCGACACCTGGGGCGACCTGCCCCTGACGTTCCGGGCCGGCGCCGACTCGTGGATTCCCGGCGCCTACGACCCCGAGACCAACCTCACCTACTGGTCGACCTCGCAGGCCAAGCCGTGGGCCCGGGTGTCGCGCAAGACCGACGGCGACGCCCTCTACACGAACAGCGTGCTCGCGCTCGACCCCGCGACGGGCGAGCTGCAGTGGTACTTCCAGTTCGTGCCGGGCGAGACCCACGACCTCGACGACGTGTTCGAGAGCGTGCTCATCGACCACCGGGGCCGGCGGTCGCTCTTCAAGATGGGCAAGCACGGCATCCTGTGGGAGCTCGACCGCGCGACCGGCGCGTTCGTGGCCGCCCACGACCTCGGCTACCAGAACGTCCTCGACGTCGACCCCGCGACCGGCGAGGTGACCTACCGGCCCGGGATGATCCCCGTCGCGGGCGTCGAGCTCGACTTCTGCCCCGACTTCGGCGGCGTCCGCAACTGGCGGGCGAGCGCCTACCACCCCGGGACGCAGCTCCTCTACATCCCCATCCACCCGACGTGCGTGCGGGGCATGTTCACCGAGCTGGAGCAGGTGGAGGGGAACGACTACTACGCCGACCGCGGCTGGTTCTCGCGGGGCAGCCGCGTGCACCCCGACAGCGGCGAGCACGCCGGCCACCTCATCGCCATGGACATCGACACCGGCGAGATCCGCTGGCGCCACTCGACGGCCACGCGGCCGGGGTCGGCGGCCCTGACCACCGCGGGCGGCCTGGTCGTGTCGTCCGACACCGACCGCAACCTGTTCATCCACGACGCCGAGAACGGCGATGTCCTGTTCCGCACCCGCCTGCCGGGTTCGGTGCAGGGCTTCCCGATCACCTACGCGGTCGACGGGCGGCAGTACCTGGCGGCGCCGGTGGGCGGCGGCCGGACCAACGCGGTGTACGTCTTCGCGTTGCCCGAGGAGGTTTCCGCGCAGTAGAGGGAAGTGGGCGGCAGCGGGCCGGCCAGTGGGAGCCGCAAGGCGTACCCGGCCGCCGCGCCGCGGTAGCCGGCATGATCCCCCGCCCTGACCGGACCGCCGCGCGGACGACACTCGTCTTCGCGCCGTTCGTCCGCACATCCGCCTCATGACCCCTCGTGTTTCCTACACCGCGGCCGCCTGGGCGACGCTCGTCTTCACGCTGTTCGTGGTCCTGTGGGGCGGCTTCGTCAGCGCCAGCGGCGCGGGCGACGGCTGCGGCGACGACTGGCCGCTGTGCGGCGAGCTGCTCTCGCCGTCGGCGGGGGCGACCGCGGCCGACACCCTGGTCGAGTTCACCCATCGCGCGACGAGCGGGCTCGCCCTGCTCGCCGTCGCGGGCCTCGCCGTCTGGTCGCGCCGCCGGTTTCCGTCCGGCCACCGCGCCCGCTACTGGGCCGCCCTGTCCCTCGCGTTCATGGTCGTCGAGTCGCTCATCGGGGCCGCCCTCGTCATCTTCCAGTGGGTCGACATGAACGTCTCGCTGGCCCGCGCCCTCGTCCAGCCGGTCCACCTCGCCAACACCTACTTCCTCATGGGAGCGCTCGCGTGCGCGGCGTGGTGGTCCGGTCCCCGGCGGCCGGCCGCGGCCCTCGACCCGGGCCGCCCCGACCGGCTCGTGGCCGCCGCTCTCGGCGGGCTCATCGTCGTCAGCGCCTTCGGCACCGCCGCGTCCCTGGCCTCGACGGTCTTCCCGTCCGAGTCGTTCCTCGACGGGCTCCGCAGCGATTTCGCGGGAGGCGCCCACTACCTGATCCGCCTCCGGGTCTGGCACCCCGTCGCGGTCATCGCCTTCGGCGGCTATCTCGTCTGGCTGGGGCGGCGGCTTGCGGCGTCGCGGCGGGACGGCCTGCCGGCCCCGTTCCGGCCGGTCGCGGCGATCTTTGCTGCCGAGATCACCGTCGGGGTCCTCGATGCGCTCCTGTTGGCTCCCATCGCGCTGCAGATGGCCCACCTGTTCCTTGCGCACGCCCTTTGGCTCGGCTTGATGGCCCTCTGGCTCCACCTCCGATCCGAGTCGGCCGCGAGCGTCAGGCGCGCGGACGCGACCATCGAGGCGTTGCGTCAACATCTGTTCACGGGCGGACGCCGATTCACCAGGGACGAGATGAACGCGCGTTGACGCCGGCCTGGAGACCCTGCCCTACAGAAAACCCACCAGCGACCCCAGTGAGACCATCAGGATCGTGATCAGCACCACCCAGACCGCCGACAGCAGCGTGCCCGGCGCGAGCATGTCGAGCATGCGGTAGTAGCCCTTGGTGTAGGTGACGAGGGGCACCGCGTCGAGGGGCAGCAGGAACGCGCACGAAGCGGTGAACGCCACCGGCAGCGCGTAGAGGGCGGGGTTCTGCCCGGTCGACAGGGCGAGCAGGGCCAGGGGCGGAATCAGCACCGTGTTGATGACGGGGCCGATGGGCAGCGCGAGGTGGATCACCACGGTGAATGCGCTCACGAGTGCGACGATGCCCAGCGGGCCCCAGTCCTCCATGCCCCCGAGCGAGCCGTCGACGAGCCACTGCGCGAGGCCGGTCTCGACCGAGGCGGCCCCGAGGGCGGTGACGCCGCCCACCATCAGCAGCGCCTCCCAGCCGATGCCGCGCTCGACCTCCTTCCAGGTGAAGATGCGCATGCCGGGCAGGAACATGACGACGGCCCCCAGGATGCTCACCATCACCACGTTCAGGGCGGGGAACCAGGTGCTGAGGATCCACAGCACGATCATGGTGCCGAGGACGACGAGGACCCGCCACTCGCGGCCGCTCACTGCGCCGAGGGTGGTCCGTTCGGCCGCGACGTCGCCGACGGCGGTGACGTGGTCCATCTCGGGCGGGTAGAAGCGCAGCAGGATGACGGTGGCGACGGGCAACAGCACCACGACCATCGGGACCCCGATGACCATCCAGTCGAGGAAGCGCACGGTGACGCCGCCGTACTCCTGGATGAAGAAGATGCCGAGGATGTTGATGGAGCTGCCGGCCGGCGTCGCCACCCCGCCGATGAGGGCCGCGAAGGGGACCCCGATCATCACGACCTTCGCGAACGAAGACCGGCCCGGGGTCAGCCCCATCTTGTCGAAGAGGCCGACGGCGAGGGCCATGAAGATGGCGGTCGCGGGCACGTCGGACATGATGGTGGACACGAGGCACGTGCCGACCATGAACACCCAGACCACGCGTCGGCTGTCGGTGCCCGCCTTCGAGAGCAGCCACAGCGAGAAGCGGCGGTCGAGCCCCGAGCTGATGAACGCCTGGGCGACGACGAACATGGCGAGGACGAAGAAGAAGACGGGGCTGATGAACGTGCGGAACGCGGTGGGGAGGTCGGCCACCCCGAAGATCGGCAGCAGCACCACCGCGAGGAGCGCCGTCATCCCCACCGGCAGGGCCTCGGTCACCCACAGCACGAGCACCACCACGAAGATGGCGGCCATCCGCTGGCCCTCGGGCGGCAGCGCCTCGGGGCCCGGCAGGCCGAGGACCACGAGGGCGAGCACCGCCGCCGCTACCACCCCCGCGAGGGCCTGGGTCGTGGGGGCGGGAGGCTCGTTCACGGTCGGGGCGGTGGCCTGCATCTGATCTCCTCGGGTGCGGTCCGTCGACGACGCCCGGCGGGCCGCGGCGCGGACCGGGAGCGCCGCGCCAGTGTGTCACAATGGCCGCCCCGACTCCACCGGTCGACAGGACATGGTCACCCAACGTCCCGGTTCCGCCGCCGCCGGCGCCGAGAACATCCTCGGCGGCGACCCGCGGCCCGTCTTCTTCGCGGTTGACCGGCCCGACGCGCTCGGGCTGGACGGGCCGCCGCCCGGTGACGGCGAGAGGGTCCGAGTCTGGGCGCGGTCGCTTTCCGGCATGCAGAAGGAGGCCGTCGTTCGCTCCACCGCCGGCGGCGTGTGGCGGCTCGCCAGCGACGAGGGGCCGTACCTCGACGGCTTCGACGCCGCGCCGTGCCCCCTCGGGTTCATGACCGCGGGCATGGTGTCGTCCTGGATGAACGCGGTGCTCGACGCGGCGCGGACACGCGGCGTGACCGTCCGCGACCTCGTCCTGGTGCAGGATAACCGCTACACCATGGAAGGCTCGGCCCTGAACGGCACGATGACCGGTGGCGCCCTGCCGGTCGAGCTCGAGGTGCGCGTCGACGCCGACGCCGGCGATGAAGCGGTGCGCGAGCTGGTGGCCGCGGCGGTTCGCGGAGCCTCCGTTTACGACGTGCTGCGCCGGCCGCACGTGTCGCGGTTCACCCTGGCCGTGAATGGCGCCGAGGCGCCGGTAGGCCGGGCCGCGCGGCTGGACGGCGGTCGCGCGGCCGACCCCGCCGCGGCGTTCCCACGGGTGGTGTCGGCCGACCCCGCCGGGGTGCCGGTCGGGCGCGTCGAGGCGGTGAAGCCGGTGGCCGGCGTGGCCGGCGGAGCCGGCACGAGCCTGCGGGCCGAGCAGCGCCGACAGCTCCATCTGCGGGCCGTCTGCCGCCGGCGTCCCGACGGCGTGAAGGAGATCGAGCAGCAGCTCCACGCTCCCCTGGGGTCGACGTTCCGGTTCCTGTCGGACGAGCTGCCGGAGCAGGGCGGCCGGGCCGCCGCGCCCTCCGCGGCAAGCTACATGGCGGCCGGCGTCGCCTTCTGCTTCATGACCCAGCTCGGGCGCTACGCGGCCATCCTCGGGAAGGACCTGCACGGCTACCGCATCGTGCAGGACACCCGCTTTCCCGGCCGTGTCGTCCCCCGCGCGGCTGCTTCGAGCGCCGCGGCGGCGCCGTCCGTCCCGGGCGCGGCACCCGGCGCAGGGGCGGCCCTCGTGGGCGCCACGGGCGCGGTCGAGACCCACGTCCACCTCGACACCCGCGAGGGGGTGGACTTCGCGCGCCGGTGCCTGGACATGGGCGAGCAGACGTGCTTCCTGCACGCGCTCTACCGGACGCCCCACGAGCCCGTCGTCATTGCGACCCGGATGTAACATGGTGTGAAGCGGCGGTGCGTCCGGCGCGAGTCGGCCGGCGCAGGGAGCCGCCGTCCGATCTATGTCGGTGGAAACCACCGAAGAGACGGGACAGCACATGACCGAGAGCGCTGGTGCCGATGCGCCGGGCCGGGTCGAAGTGGCGATGCCGCGCGACCTGTTCGACCGCCTGACCGACCACGACGAGGCGCCGACGTGCCGCTATGAGACGGCGACCGGACGCGCCGAGTTCGTGGCGGAGCCGACGTTCGAGCACGAATCGCGGGTCGCTGTCGCCGGCGAGCTGTTCACGCGGGTCGCGGTCGAGCTGGAGACGGCCGGGTCGCCGATCGAGATGCAGGCCTCGCGGGCGACCCGGTTGTTGAGCGACGACGGCGCATTCGAGCCGGACGAAGGGTTGTTCATCGGCTCGGAGAGGATCGCCGCCGCGGAACGCGCCGGGGGTTGGCTGGATGTCCGCCAGGGACATCCAGCGCCGGATCTGGTGGTCGAGATCGATCGCAGCACCCAATCGAGTGGCAAGCTCGCGCCCTACTTCCGGATGGGTGTGCGCGAGGCGTGGACCTGGAGCCGTCGCGACGGCGCCGCAATCTGGATTCCCGGCGTGGAGACGTCGGCAGCGGTCGGGCGTGCCGCGGCCAGCCGCGTGCTGCCGGGTGTGACCCGCGATGCGCTGAACGAGCTCTTCGGGTTGCCGTCCAGGTCTGCCCGCATGCCCGCGATGCGGCAGCTCGCTGGCCGCGTCGCGAGCGAGCTGGCCGACGACTGCCATCGCTGAACCGCCTCGCGACTCTGCTCACGCCGCCAGCCGGCTCACCGACAATCCTTCTCGGATTCGGCGTTCGAACTCACCGCGGGGAAGGACCCCGCTGCAGCGCCGGTGCGCGGCACCCCCGGAGGGGATGCCGCGCCGATTCGTCACCGGTCGAGGATCGTCAGTCGCCGCTCGTCGGCCACACCACGCCCTGGTTCATCGTGGTGACCTCGCCCATGCCCTTGTAGACGAACTTCTGGATCCGCTTGCCCTCGTAGGTCTCGGTCGTGTAGATGTTGCCGGCCGAGTCCACCGCGATGCTGTGGGCCCCGAAGAACTGCCCGGGCTGGCGCCCGCCGTCCCCGAAGCTCGTCAGGTGCTCGAGGTTCTCGCGGTCGATGATGTGGATGCGCTGGTTCACGCCGTCGGCCAAGTAAATGTAGGTCTGGTCCTCGTCGTGCGAGAAGTCGAGGTCCCAGGCCGCGCCGGAGCCCGTGGTGTTGGGCATGACCAGCATCTCGTCGACGTAGGTGCCGTCCTTCTGGAACACCTGGATGCGGTCGTGGGCGCGGTCGCACACGTAGATGAGCCCGCTCGCCGACACCTCAGCGCAGTGCACGGGGCTCATGAACTGCTGCAGGTTCGGGCCGCCGGGCACGTAGCGTTCGTCGTGGCTGTCGTCGGGCTCGTTGCCGTACGCGCCCCAGAAGCGCTTGACGTCGCCGGTGTCGGCGTCCACCACCGCCACCCGCTTGTTGCCGTAGCCGTCGGCGAAGTAGATCTCGTTCTCGCCGCCGTCCACCGAGATCTTGGCGATGCGGCTGAAGCTGTCGAGGCTGAGGCTGTCGGGGGCGCGCCCCGCCACGCCGACCTGCAGCAGGAACTGCCCGTCGCTCGTGAACTTCACGGCGTGCGAGTCGCCGGCCCCGTTGCCGCCGACCCAGACGTTGTCCATGTGGTCGATGGTGATGCCGTGGTTCGACGACGGCCAGTCGTAGCCCTCGCCGGGGCCGCCCCAGTGGCCGACGAGGTTCCCGTCGGGGTCGAACTCGAGCACCGGCGGGGCCGGGGCGCAGCAGTCGTCGGCGAACGGCGGGTCCGAGATGGCCGGAATCTCGTTGCGGGCGAGGGTCGATGCGCGGTGCACGATCCACACGTGGTCCTCGGCGTCGACGTCGACGCCGATCGTCGAGCCGAGCAGCCAGTGGTTCGGCAGCGGCTGCGGCCAGAGCGGATCGACCTCGAACATCGGGGCCTCTTTCCCCTGGCCCTGGACGGGGGTCCCGAGGTTGCCCAGCCCGCTGCCCCAGGCGACCGCCAGCCCCACCACGGCGACCACCGCCAGCGGGACGATTCTCTTCGGAATCGACATCTGCATCCTCCCCGTCGGGCGCCGTCGCCCGATGTGCGCGGTCCCGCCCGCGCGTCGTCCGTTTCGAGTCCGGACGGTGATTATACGTCCAGTCGCGCTTGACCAGGCGCGCCGGTCACGGGGGCGGCGCGCCCGGTCGATCAGAACGTCGCGATCGGATTCAGCGGCGACCCCATGCCCTGCTCGATGCGCAGCGGTGCCGCCGTGAACAGGAACTCGTAGCGGTTCAACCGCCGCGCCTCCTCGGCGAGCCGCTCGAAGTCGAGGTTGTCGAAGATGGACACGCCGAGGGCGACGAGGGCGAGTCGGTGCAGGGGCAGGCCGACGCTCTCGGGAAACCCGTGCGGCGAGACGTCGTTGAACATGTCGTGCCCGATGAAGGACACGCCGCGCTCCTTGAGGAAGTAGGCGACGTCGGCCTGGTAGCCGGCGACCCCTTCCGACGTGGGCCACGGGCCGAGGGCCGCCCGCCGCTTCCAGCGCCCCGTGTACAGCAGGATGACGTCGCCCTCGGAGACCCGCACGCCCTGAATCTCCTCGAGCTTCTCGAGGTCCGCCCAGGTGACCGCTTCGCCCGGCTCCAGCCAACCCTCCGGCGTGGCCCGCCCCGGCAGCAGGGTGGCGTCGAACAGGATGCCGCGGGTCATGATGCCGTCCCGCAGCTCGTGGATGCTGCCCTGGGGGCAGCCGCCGGCGGCCTCGATCTGCTCCCGGCTCACGCCGTTGTAGCCCCGCCCCTCGAACATCACGTGACAGGCGACCGAGTCGAGATGGCTGTGGATGGCCCCGTGATAGGTGCCGCTGTACTGGTAGCGATCCGAGGCGCCGCTGTCGCTGACTCGCATCACCTGCCGGTCGAGATAGGTGCCGCCGTCCACCGCGGGTTCCTGGATGATGTCGTGGGCGAGCGAGATGCTGATGCCCTCGGTGACCAGAGCCGCCGCGGCCTTGCGCTTCTCGGGGGTGATGAAGTTCGCGGCTCCGAGGCCGTCGTCGGGACCCCAGCGGCCCCAGTTCGAGAGCTCCTCCATCGCCCGCAGGAAGTCGGCCTCGGTGGTGAGGGCGGGCCGGTCCTGGGCGGACGCCGGCAGCGCCAGCGCCGCGGCGAGGGCCGCCGCCGGCACTGCTCGCGCGGCGAGACGTCGCATGGTCGATGTCGTCATCGTGTGCTCCTCGGGGAGGCCGGACTTCTGGTACGATCACCGGCTTGATGCTGCTGTCACCTTATCGCATGTCCGAGGCCGGGAATCGGCGGATGCGGGCTCATCACGCCTTTTTCCTTTCCCTTGCTCTTGCGTGCTCCCTGCTGCTCGACGCCTGCGGCGGCGGCCCCCCGCCGACGGGCGGGGGAGCGGCGGAGCGTGTCCGGCCGCCCGCGACGCCACCGGCCGCCGAATCGGTGCGCGACGCGGATTCGCCGCCCGCGGCCTCGGCCGAGACGGGTGCGCCCGCGACCGCGGGCGGTCTCGCCCAGGTCGCCGGCCAGGCGAAGCCGGCGACCGGGATGCTGGTGTCCATCGTGCTCCTCGACCCGCACGCGGAGATCGAGGTGCCGGTGCCGGACGAGACGCCCATCATGGACCAGATCGGCCGGCAGTTCGTGCCCGGGTTCATCCTCGTGCGGGCCGGCCAGACCATCGACTTCACCAACAGCGAGGACGAGCTGCACACCGTGCACGTGAAGGACAGCCACGGCGAGTCGATCTTCAACATCGCCACCATGATGGGAACCACCTACCAGCACACGTTCGAGGTCGGCGACGAGTACTCCGTGATCTGCAACACGCACACCGAGATGTTCGCCGATATCATGGTCGTCGACACGCCCTACGCCGTCGTCGCCGACCGGGCCGGCCGCTTCGCGGTGCCCGACGTCATCCCCGGCCGCTACACGGCGACCGTCATCCAGGGCGGCGACCGCAGCGAGCACGAGATCGAGATCGCGGCGGGGCCGAACGAGATCGACTTGACGGGCGCGTGAGCGGTCGGCCGAGGGCCGGTCAGGCGACCCGATCCTCGACGACGAGGGCGCGTCCGACCGTGTGATCGCATCCGGCCAGTGCGGTGGCCGGCGCATCCTCATCCCGCCATGTCTCAGGAGCTGAAGCGATGAGCGCCCTGAACCGGCTGGCCGCGAGCGCGGGGCGCTGGCGAGGATCGAACCGCCTGCACGATCAGCCGATCTCGCCCTGGAAGTAGGCGGGCAGGCCCGGCTTGGTGTCGCGCAGGATCTCCACGACGGCGACGCGGTCGGCGCGGGAGAGCCGTTCGTAGCGCGGCTCGGCGGCCGCGCCCGACAGCACCGTCCACATCCGGCGGTACACCGCGTCGAGAGCCGGCCCCGGCAGCGCGTCGAAGGCGTCGGCGTAGACGAGGGGGCTGCACGGATGCCGCAGCAGCCGCGCGTCGAGGTCGAGCTGGTGCAGCGAGCGTCCCCGGCTGTCGAAGGGGCCCAGGGACGAGTAGACCTCGGCGTAGCCCGACGTGCTCGCGATGCCCGGAGGCAGCGGGGCCTCGTCCACGAACAGCAGATAGTCGACCAGCTCGACCGCGGCCTCCTCGAGGGTGGGGGCGCTCGGGCCGCCCGTCGGCCGCCTCCCCGCCGCGCCCGGGTGCGCGTCGACGCGGGCCTGCCAGCCCAGCCGGACCAGCAGGTTGGTCATGTGGTTGCGGTGCTCGAGCACCATCAGGGCCACGAGATCGCTGTAGGGGGTGGGGTAGCCGTCGGGATCGTCGACGACCCCTTCGAGGGTCTGGAGCACCGGGGCCGGATCGCCGCCGCCCGGGATGTACTCGAACGGCTCGGTCCGGTTCCCGAGGTGGCGCAGCGACGGCGGCGCGCCGGTCACGTACCAGCTTCCCCAGCGGTCCTCCAGGGGGCTGCGGTGGTCGGTCACCCAGCCGACGGCGTAGGCGTTGGGGTCGTCCGGCAGGGGCAGGGTGTTGAGGGTCATCAGCCCGGGCACGCCCAGGGTGTCCCACGACAGGTGGCAGGCCAGGCACTGCTCGTTGCGCTGAAGCTCGGGGCGGTCCGCCGGCCGCTGGTCGAGCGAGTAGAAGCCGACGCCCTGGACGGGGTCGAGCGATGCTATCTCGAGCACGTCGGCCCCCGGCACCCAGCCCACCGCGACGGTGTCGTTGAAGTAGAGCGCGCGCGGGCTCTCGGGCGTGACCCAGCGGGCCTGGAAGCTCGTCTCGGAGAAGACCGTCACCTGCGACTCGACCGGGATGTCGAGGGCGTCGAGAACCGATCGCAGGTAGCCGCTCGTGGGGTCGAACGCCAGCTCGACGGCGCCCGACCGCACCGCCTCGTTCAGCGCCGTGACCGCGTCGTCCCGCGCCCCGTCGGTGTAGCGGATGGCGGGGTGGTCGCGCGACTCGCGGAACACGCCGCCGCGCTGCCCGTTCGCCGCGCCCGCGGCCAGCACCGCCAGAAGCCCCACCACCGTCCACCGCCGGCCCGTCGCCCACCGTCGTGTCGTGTTCACCATGGCGCTGCCACGATTCTACCCCTCGTTGGCGGCCGGGGTACACTTCGGGCTGCATGCCCGAACGGCCGTCACGGTTGCCGATCGTCCTGTTCGGCCTCCTGCTCGCCCTGTGCCTGACCTTGGCCCTCGCAGCGGTGGTGGAACCTGCCGCGTCCGGGGACGGGACGGGTCTTGATGCCGGCTCCGGGGCGGTGTCCGCGGGCGGTGCCACTCACGCGCGGTTTCCCTCGATGGACCACGGCGGGTCCGGTCCGCGCCGGCACGGGCCGGTCCTGGCCCTCGCGTGGGTCTTCGGCATCCTGCAGATCGCCTTCGTCGTGGGGTGCCTCGCCCTCGGGGTCCGGCGCGGCCGGATGCGGGCGCGGCTCGCGGCGGGCGGGCTCGTGCTCGCGCTGATCGTCACGATGACGGTGGTCTCGTACCGCGGCTACCTCGACGACCCGCACGCGTCTTTCCTCGCCCTCCCGCTTCCTACCGCCTGGTTCCTCTACGGGTTCTGGCCTGCCCAGTTTCTCGTCGTCGCACTCTACGTCCTGCTGTTCGATCGGGAGATCGTGACCCGCCGCGACCTGGACCGCTTCCGCGAGGTCCTCGCCCGGAACACGCCCCCCGCCGGCTGATCCCCGATGGACGACTCGCGCTCGCTCGTCGTGCTCGCGTTCGTCGCCGCCTACCTCGCCATGTGCGTCGGGGTTGGGGTCTGGGCCCTGCGGCGCACCAACTCCACCCGCGACTTCTTCATGGCGGGGCGCGATCTCGGCGTCATGGTGACCGGCCTCGCGGTGTTCTCGAGCGTGATGAGCGGGTTCGGCTTCGTGGGCGGCCCCGGGCTCGTCTACCGCATGGGGCTGAGCTCGGCGTGGATGACGGTGGTCAGCCCGCTGGCCTTCTGCTCCGTCTACTACCTGCTCGCCAAGCGCCTGCGCATGGTGGCGGAGCTGCGCGACACCATCTCGCTCCCCGACGCGGTGGCCGCGCGCTACCGGAGCGAGCTCGCCCGGCTGCTCACCGCCGTCGCCATCCTCCTCGGGGTGGTCGGCTACCTGGGGACCCAGATCCTCGCGATGGCCACGGTGCTGCGCGACATCCTGAACAACGTGTCGTTCATCCCCGAGGTCTCCATCTTCACCTGCATGGCCGTCGCCTGCGCGGTCCTGGTGTTCTACTGCGTCACCGGAGGCATCCTCGCGTCGGTCTACACCGACCTCGTGCAGGGCGCGATCATGATCGTCGCCGCGGTGTTCGTGTTCTTTGCGTGCCTCGCCGCGGTGGACGGGGGGCTCGGCGGCATCGTGACCACGCTGGTCGCCGACGACCCCGAGGCCATCAGTCCCTGGGGCACCCTGGGCATGCTGGGGTCGCTGTCCTGGCTGGTCGTCTTCACCCTCGGCGGGGCCGGCCAGCCCCACGTCATCACCAAGCTGATGATGAACCGGCGCATCGAGGACGCCCGCCGCAGCCTGCCCGTCAGCGCCGTGGGCTACGCGATCTGCTCGCTGCTGTGGCTGAGCATCGGGCTCGCGATGCGGGCCCTCGTCATCCAGGGCGGCCACCCCGAGTTGGCCAACCCCGACGAGGCGGCCCCGCAGTTCCTGCAGTTCCACGCCGGGCCGGTGCTGGCCGGCATCGTCTTCGCGGGGCTCTTCGCGGCCATCATGTCCACCGCCGACAGCTTCCTCAACCTCGGTGCGGCGGCCGTCGTGCACGACATTCCCCGGGCCCTCTACGGCCGTTCGCTGGCCAACGAGCTGTTCTGGGCCCGCGTGGTCACGGTGGGGCTCGCGGTGGGGTCGGCCCTCTTCGTCCTCTACTCGCGGCAGGACCTCGTGGCCCTGCTCGGCGCCTTCGGGTGGGGCACCTTCGCGGCCGCCCTCGTGCCCGCGGTGGCCATCGGCTTCAACTGGAAGCGGGCCACCGCCGCCGCCGCCAACGTCGCCATCGGGGCGAGCCTCGTCGTCAACTTCGGCATCGAGCTGTTCGGGATCGTCCTGCCGTGGGGCATCAACGGGGGGTTCGTCGCCCTGCTGCTCTCGATGACCCTGTTCTTCGGGATCTCGCTGGCCTCGCCGCCCCCCGCCCTCGACCCGGACATCGACGAGGTGATGGACCTGTAGCGGCGGCCGGGCTTCTCGCCGGCCGGGCTTCCGGACGCTCGGCCGGAAGGGTCGGGAATGGCGAGAGCGCCGCTACTGCGTGGAGTCAGCCGAGCAACCGCAGGACGGCGATGCCGGCTCCGATGAGTACGCCCGTCTGGAGGAGGAGGGCGCGATGGAGAGCAGCGCGCGTCACCAGCGGACCAGGGGGTCGGTCGTGGGCTTGCCGCCCCTTGCGATGACGGCGTCTGGTGAGCGGACGCTGACGACGTAGTCGAAGGCGTCGGGGCCCGCCGCCGACCGCCGGCCGACGAGGCGGACGAAACGCTCACCGGTCGCGCGCGCGGCGCGTGGCTCGGTCTCGGCCGGCACGACCAGCGACAGGCTAACGGTGCGGCCGCGCTGGCGGAGGGTCGCGTCGAGCACGCCGGCGTCCGCGCGCATGTCGTCCAGCACGGCGGCTTCCTGTGTGGAGGTCAGCACGGGCTGGGCCGGGGGCGTGACGCCGGGACCGGGGCGGGAGAGCCAGCCGGCGACCCTCCGCACGACGTAAGGCAGCCCGACGGCGACGGCGGAGACGGTGCCGATGGCCATGCCGTCCGCCAAGGCCACCTCCGTCACTTCGCGCGGCTGCATCTGGTTCATCATCGTCCAGTGGTCCGGGCCTCCCATCAGGCTCGTCTCGCGGCCGCGGGTCAGGTCGTTGAAGAGCCCGAGTCCTTCGAGGAAGCCCAGGCCGGGCGCCACCTCGACGGGCGGCCGCGGGGGGACGATCCACCCGACATCGGGATCGCTGAAGACCGTCCGAGCCGACCCCTCGGCGCGCCGGTCGGCCTGGAGCGCGGCCCGGATGCGCGCGAGCGACGCCGGGCTGAGCGCGCCGACCGTGTTCTGGCCGCGGGACGATTCGTCAGGTGACGCTATCTGCTCGGCGAGGGGCGATTCAGGTGACGGCGTCCGCTCGGTGCGGGGCGATTCGCCGGGTGACGGTGTCTGCGCGCCCGCCGTCGCCGTCATCAGGACGAAGGCGGTCAGAAGCATGCGCAGGTTTCCCCGGCGCCGGCCGAGTCGTCCCCGCCGCGGGCGTTTCGACCCGGCGTCCATCGCGCCCGTCATCCGCAGGACCGCAGACATGTAGTACGAGCATCATACAACGACCGGCGGCGGGGCTGTTCCCTTTCGGCATCGGCGTCGGTCGGCCGCGGTCCGGCCGGCGTCCGAATCGACGGCACGGGGCGGTGTAGGATACGGGGCTCGACACCTCCATGACCTTTCGGGAGACGCCATGACCTTCGTCAGCGACCTGGAGCCGACCGCCCTGTGGCGGCACTTCGACACCATTCTCACGATTCCCCGCGCGTCGAAGGACGAAGGCCGGATGCGCGACCACATCGTGGCGTCGGCGGACGGCCTCGGCCTCGCCCATCACGCCGACGCGGCCGGCAACCTCGTCGTGCGCAAGCCGGCCACGGCGGGCCACGAGGGCGCCGGCATCACCGTCCTGCAGTCCCACCTCGACATGGTGCAGGAGAAGAACGCGGACGTCGCGTTCGACTTCGCCACCGACGCCATCGTGCCCAAGATGCAGGGCGAGTACCTCGCCGCAACCGGCACCACCCTTGGGTCGGACAACGGCATCGGGGTGGCGGCGATGCTCGCGGTGATGGGAGAGACGGCGTTTCCGCACGGGCCGCTGGAGCTGCTGTTCACCATCGACGAGGAGACGGGGCTGACCGGGGCCGCCCGCCTCGACGGCGGCCTCGTGCAGGGGCGGCGGCTCATCAACCTCGACTCGGAGGAGGACGGTGTGCTCTACGTCGGGTGCGCGGGCGGGGGCGACACGCAGATCACCGTGGAGCTCGGCGTCGCGCCCGCGCCCGAGAACGGGGTCGCCCTCGCGGTGGCCCTGCGGGGCCTCAAGGGCGGCCACTCCGGCGTGGACATCCACTTGCAGCGCGGCAACGCCGTCAAGCTGCTGGGGCGGGCCCTCTGGGCCGTCCGCCTCCTCGGTCACGGCTACGATCTCGCCCGATTCGACGGGGGCAGCGCCCACAATGCGATTCCGCGCGAAGCCTTCGCGACGGTCGTGGTGCCCGCCGACGGCCAGAGCGCCCTGCTGGCCGCGCTCGACCGGGAGGTCGCTGCGATTCGCGACGAGTACGGTCCGGCGGAACCCGACCTGAGCCTCGCCGCCGACGCGGTGACCCGGCCCGACACGGTATGGGACGGGGCGACGACGGAGCGGGTGCTCCGGCTCGTCAACGCCCTGCCCCACGGGGTCGAGGCGATGAGCTACGACATTCCCGACCTCGTGGAGACCAGCGTGAACCTCGCCACCGTCGTTCCCGACAACGGCTCCCTGCGGGTGGGCCTCAGCAGCCGGTCGTCGATCGACTCGGCCCTCGAGGCGATGCGCCGCCACGTGCGGGCCATCGGGATGCTGGCGGGAGCGGCGGTCGACGAGGCCGAGGCGTACCCGGGGTGGAAGCCCGACCTCGAGTCGCCGCTGCTCGACGTCGTCACGGCGGTGCACCGGCGCGCGTTCGACCGCGAGCCGGGGGTGAAGGCGATCCACGCCGGTCTGGAGTGCGGCATCCTCGGGAAGAAAGTGCCCGGCATAGACATGATCTCGTTCGGCCCGCGCATCGAGTTCCCGCACTCGCCCGACGAGCGGGTCCACGTCGCGTCGGTGGGCCGGTTCTACCAGCTTCTCGAAGCCACCCTGACGGCGCTGGCGTGAAGCGAGTGCGGACGTCCGGAGATGGTTGCCGCGATTCGTCGACCCTTACGCGCCGCAACCCTGTCCGTGAGCGAATTCACTGAGATGTGACGCACCACGAGGAGTCGCCTGCGAGGTGGTCCGGGGTGTCAATCACCGGGCGTCGGTGTGGGCGGTTGCAGGCTTTCCAGCGTGGTGAGGCGCTGCTCGACGCCGGTGAGGTGCTGCTCGACGTTGGCGAGGCGCTGCTCGACGTTGGTGAGGCGCTGCTCGACGTTGGTGAGGCGCTGCTCGACGTTGGCGAGCCCGATCTCGACGGCGCGCACCCTGGCATCGAGGGCGCGAATGTCGGTTTCGATGCGGTCGAGGCGGGCGTTCAGTCCGACCGTTACCCCGGCGATCTGCGCCGCGAGCAGGCCGCCGACGACGACCACGGTCCCGATGATCCAGCGCGCGTCGTTGCTCGGCATCGACTTCCGTTTCATGCTACCGGAAGTTCAAGCGATAATCAACACGACTGTGTTTTATTTGGTCCGTCGGGTGGTCGCTGGAAGCGACATCCAGCTCAGTGCATCCGGAGGTTCCCGGGCGGCAGCGGTGCGGCGGGGGGACGGCGCGGCGGCGCGACATCGTCGGTCCCGCAGCCGTCGTCGCAGCCGTGGCAGGAGCCCTGCGCCTTCGAGGCCGGGGCGGCGCTGCCGACGATGGCGCGGAAGTGCCGAACCAGGGCGACCACCGCGTAGGCGACGATGAGGGCGACAATCGGATCCTGCCAAGTCCAGGTCCAGGGCATGGTGGGTCACCTGTCATCGTCCGCCGCAACCGCGTGGCGCGCCGCTCGAACGGGGCCGGAACGCCATCGCCGTTCCCCGACCGAAACCCGGGCCGTGCCGGTCAGACGCCCCAGCCCAGGGCCGAGCCGGCCTGATAGACCACCAGCGACGCGACGTAGGCGAGGACCGACATGTAGCCGAACATGAAGATCGGCCAGTACCAGCCTCCTGCCTCCCGCCGCACGACCACGATGGTGCTCATGCACTGGCAGGCCAGCACGAAGAACACCATCAGCGAGACGCCGGCGAGCGGGGTCATCAGCGGGGACCCGTCCGCGTGGGTCGCGTTCTGCAGCGACTCGCGCAGGCTGACGCTCTCCTCGTCGGCCTCCTCGATGCCGAACACGATGCCCAGGGTGGAGACGAAGACCTCGCGCGCCGCGAACGCCCCGATGATGCCGACACCGATGCGCCAGTCGAAGCCGAGCGGCTCGATCGTCGGCTCGACCACCTGGCCCAGGCGGCCCCCGAGGCTGTAGCGGAGCTGCTCGCCCGCCTGCTGCCCGGCCAGCTCGGCCAGTTGCTCTTCCTGCGCCGCGGCGTCGGTCGTCGCGGCGAGCACTCCCGCCCGCGTCTCGTCGTACCGCGCGTCGATCTCGCTGCTGTGGGGGTACGAGAGCAGCGCCCACAGGATGACCGTCATCGTCAGGATGACGGTGCCCGCGTCCTCGAGGAACTTGCGCGTCCGGCGCCAGGCGACGAGGAAGATGTTGCTCCAGACCGGCACGCGGTACGGGGGCAGCTCGAGCAGCAGCGGCAGCCGGGGACCCTTGAGCACCGTCCGGCGCAGCACCGCCGCCGCCCCGAGGGTGGCGCACACGGAGAGGGCGTACATCGAGAAGAGCACCACCGCCCCCGCGCTCACGATGCCGAAGACGCGGGGGGCGCCCGCGAACACCACCGCGGTCACGATCGCGTAGACCGGCAGGCGGGCGCTGCACGAGATCATGGGCAGCGTCAGCATGGTGATGAGCCGGTCGCGGCGGCCCTCGATGGTACGGGTGGCCATGACCGCGGGAATGGCGCAGGCGAAGCCGGAGAGCATCGGCACGAACGCCTTGCCGTGCAGGCCCACCCGCCCCATCAGCCGGTCGATGACGTACGCCACCCGGGCGAGATAGCCCGAGGCCTCGAGCAGGGCGATGAAGAAGGACAGCATCGCGATCTGCGGCACGAAGACGACGACGTTGCCGACCCCGGCGATGACCCCGTCGGCCATCAGGTCGGCCAGGTTGCCCTCCGGCAGGACCGCCCTCACCCCGCCCTGCAGCCAAGCCGTCGCCGTCTCGATGGCCCCCATGAACGGCTCCGACCACGTGAACAGGGCCTCGAACACCACCGCCATGACCACCGCGAAGACGGCCATGCCGTAGACCCGGTGGGTCAGCACGTCGTCGATCTTCTTCGTCCAGGTGCGGGTGTCCTTGTGGCGGATGGTCCGGACGTCCCGGGCCACCGCCTCGGTCCAGCGGTAGCGGGCGGCGATGATCTCCTCGTCGAGCCGCCGCTCGGCGGCGGCGGCGTTCCGGCGGAGCGCGTGGACCTTCTGCAAAACCGGGGCGGGGAGGCCGCTCGCGGCGCCGTCGTCGGTGTCGAGCGACAGCAGCGACCACAGCGCCCAGGCCCGGCGGACCGCCGGGGTGCTCCCGAAATCGGCGTCGGCCAGCGCCCGGGTCACCGTCGACACGTCGCGCTCGGCCTCGGGCGGCAGGCCTGTCCAGGCCTCGTCGGGGCGCGGCGCCAGCGCCACCGCGTCGCCGATCGCGTCGCGAAGGGCGTCGAACCCGAGGCCCTTCGAGGCGACGGTCGGGACCACCCTGGCGCCCAGCCAGCCGGCCAGCCGCTCGGCGTCGAAATCGGCCCCCGCCGCCTCCGCCTCGTCCATCATGTTGAGGGCGACGATGACCGGGATGCCCGTCTCGGCGATCTGCAGCACGAGGTACAGCGCCCGCTCGATGACGCCGGCGTCGACCACCACCACCACCGCGTCCGGCGGGCCGTCGTGCCGGCCGAGCACCGCGTCCACCGCCACCTGCTCGTCCGGCGAGTTGGCGGTGAAGCTGTAGGTGCCGGGCAGGTCGACGATCTCGACGGGGCCGCCGTCGGGCAGGGTGACCCGGCGCGAGGCCCGGGTGACGGTGACTCCGGGATAGTTGCCGATGTGGGCCCGCGCCCCGGTCAGGGCGTTGAAGACGGTGGTCTTGCCCGAGTTGGCGTTCCCGGCCACCAGCACGCGGGGAACGCGGGCGCCCCCGTCGTCGCCGTCGTCGCGATCGGCTCCTCTGGCCGACGGGTCGTGCGCCGGCAGGTGGGACGGCGCCTCGCCGGTCCCGGTCTCCACGAGGTCGGCGCGGCCGTCCGGCAGGAGCTGGATGTGGGCGGCGTCGGCCCGGCGCAACGAGAACAGGTAGCCGCGCAGCCGGACCTCAATGGGGTCACCCAGCGGCGCCCGGCCCACCGCCTCGATGCGGGTGCCGGGCAACAGCCCCATCTCCATCAGCCGGCGCGCCACGCGCGGCTGGCCCCCGACCCGGTGGATCACGCTGGTGTCGCCGATGGGAAGCTGGTCGAGCGTGTGGAGGCCCTGGTGCACGGGAAGATGGCTCCTCGCGCCGGTGGTCCGGCGTCCACGGGCGGCGTCAAGTGAAACTGAGTCTCAATATGGAGGCACGAGTCTATCCCGAACCCGGGGGTCGGTCAAGGAAACCGCACGCAGGGAGCGGAGCCCGCGACCGCAAGCCGATCGCCGGAAGCTCCGCGGGATGGTCGGTCAGGGAACGGCAGCCGGCGGAGCGGGCCCCGTCTGTGAAACAATAGAATGTTTCCACTACCTTCGTGTTCGCGGTCTGTCAGGAGTCCTTTCGATGAACAACGCTCGTGTCACGGTGCCCCCCCCTCGGAACGAACCGGTGCTGAGCTACGCGCCCGGATCGCCGGAGAAGGCCGCCCTCAAGTCGCAGCTCGACGCGTTCTCGGCCGGGTCGGTGGAGATTCCCCTGATCATCGGCGGCCGCGAGGTGACCACCGGCGACCTCGGCGCCTGCGTCCTGCCGCACGACCACCGCAAGCAGGTGGCCACCTATCACCGCGGCGACGCCGACACCGTGGACCAGGCGATCGCGGCGGCGGCGGCGGCCCGCCCCGGGTGGAGCGAGATGTCGTGGGAGTCGCGCGCGGCCATCTTCCTCAAGGCGGCCGAGCTGCTCGCGGGCCGCTACCGGCCCATCGTGAACGCCGCCACCATGCTCAACCAGAGCAAGACGGTGTTCCAGGCCGAGATCGACGCGGCGTGCGAGCTCATCGACTTCTGGCGGTTCAACGTCTCGTACCTGCCCGACATCTACGGACAGCAGCCCGAGAGCGCGGCCGGCATCTGGAACTACGTCGAGTACCGCGCTCTCGAAGGGTTCATCCTCGCCGTCACCCCGTTCAACTTCACGTCCATCGCCGGCAACCTGCCGACGAGCCCGGCGCTGATGGGCAACACCGTGCTCTGGAAGCCGGCGTCCACCGCGGTCTTCTCGGCCTACTGGCTGATGAAGCTGCTCGAGGAGGCCGGCCTGCCTCCGGGGGTCATCAACCTCGTGCCGGGCTCGGGGGGGAAGATCGGCGCCCCCGCCATGGCCCACCCCGACCTCGGCGGCGTGCACTTCACCGGCAGCACCGAGGTGTTCCAGGACATGTGGCGGACCGTCGGCGGCAACATCGCCGGCTACCGCAGCTATCCGCGCATCGTCGGCGAGACCGGCGGCAAGGACTTCGTCTTCGCCCACGCCTCGGCCGACCCCGATGAGCTGACCGCCAACCTCATCCGGGGGGCCTACGAGTACCAGGGGCAGAAGTGCAGCGCGGCCAGCCGCGCCTACGTCCCCGAGAGCCTGTGGAACCGTTGCCGCGACGAGGTCGTCGCCGAGGTGGGGGCGATCCGCTACGGGGACGTGACCGACTTCACCAACTTCATGGGGGCGGTCATCGACAAGGCCTCCTACGACAAGCTGAAGAGCTACATCGACGCCGCGCGCAGCGACAGCGACGCCGACGTGATCTGCGGCGGCGTCTGCGACGACAGCACCGGGTACTTCATCGCGCCGACGATCATCCAGGCCCACGATGCGCGGTACACGACCATGGAGACCGAGCTGTTCGGTCCCGTGCTCACCGTCCACGTCTACAAGGACAGCGACTACGAGCAGACCCTCGATCTGTGCGACCGGACGTCGCCCTACGCCCTGACCGGGGCCATCTTCGGGCGCGACCGGCAGGCCATCGGCGTCGCCCACGACCGGCTGCGCCACGCCGCCGGCAACTTCTACATCAACGACAAGCCGACGGGCGCGGTGGTGGGGCAGCAGCCCTTCGGCGGCTCGCGCGCCTCGGGCACCAACGACAAGGCGGGCAGCTCGCAGAACCTGCTGCGCTGGGTCAGCACCCGCACCACGAAGGAGACGTTCGTGCCGGTGCGGGACTACCGCTACCCGCATATGCAGGAGCGGTGAGGGCCCCGGCCGGGCGCTGGACGCCGAACGACAGGGAAGAACGACCCGGGGCCGCGCATCGCCGCGCGCGCGACCGCCCGACGGGGCGGCTCCGGATCAGAATCCGAAAGTCTTGCCGACCTCGATGCGGTCGGGCGTCACCGCGAAGTCGATGTGGGGACTCCCGGGGATGTCCGACCACAGCGACACGAGCAGGGCGCCGGCGACGGCCGACCCGATACCCGTGTAGACCAACGCCTTGTACCGTTCCTCCTCGCGGGTGCAGGAGCCGCCGACGCACGTTTCCGTCGTCTTGGCGGCCGTCGTCAGCACGACGCCGGTGGCGATCATGACCATCCCGCTCCAGGTCCGGCCTCTCGAGCGCCGGTTGCCCGGGGCTCCCGACTGCAGCGCCATCCCGCCAGCGACGCGCTCAGCCGACGGGAGGATGACCTCCTCCGTCGGCTGAGCCAACCCTGCGACCGGCGTCGCGAGTACGACGCCGATTGCGAGCGCGAGTATTCTCTTCAACACGCCCTGGGCGCCGCTATTCGCCGGCGACCGCGTACTTCGTGAACGCGCCGCCCGCGAAGCGGAGCGAGTTGGGCCCCTCGGCCGCGAACACGTTGCCGTCCACGTCCACCGCGACGCCCTCGCCGGCCGCCCCCTGGTACGGCCGCGTGTCCGCTTCGAACGGCGGGATGAAGCCGACGATGCGGTCCTCGTGCAAGGGCGAGATACGCACGCCGCCCACCCAGTTCGGATGGCTGAGCATGCTCGACTCGGAGTCGATGGAGTACAGCATCTCGTCGGAAGTGATGTAGATGCCGCTGGTGCGCCCGTGCGAGTAGAGCGAGTCGAGGTAGTTGCCTTCCTGGTCGAAGATCTCGATGCGGTGGTTGCCGCGATCCGCGACCAGGACCCGCCCCGCTGCGTCGATCTCGATCCCGTGGGGTGTCCTGAACTCGCCGTGCAGGGTACCGACTCGCCCCCACGCCTTGATGAACGTGCCGTCAGCGGCGAACTTCACGATGCGGCTGGCGACGCCCGCCTCGCGCCCCTCCTCTATCGCCTGGTTGGTGGTCAGGCCCTGGGCGCTGTGGCCGTCCGCGACGAAGATGCTGCCGTCTGGCGCGATGACCACGTCGCTGGGCTGGTTGAAGTGGTCGGGGCCGGACCCGGGCTGGCCCGCGGTGCCGAGGCTCATCAGCAGCTCGCCGTCGGGGCTGAACTTGTGGACCTGGTGCCCCTTGGTCCCCTCCTCGTTCCCCACGAAGTCGGTCACCCACACGTTGCCGTCGTCGTCCACGTGGATGCCGTGGGGCGTCACCATGATGCCCCCGCCGAAGTTCGCCAGCACCTCCCCGGTGTTGCGGTCCAGCTTGAAGATGGGGTCGACGGGGTTCGTGTCGCAGTTGACGCGCGCGCCCGAGCCGAACGAACCGGCGCCGCAGCGCTCGTAGCCCCAAACCTGGCCGTCGGTCGGATCGATGTCGATGCCGGCGGTCGAGCCCCACTCCCGCCCCTCGGGCAGGTCGCCCCATGGCGCGATGACGGTCGCGGTCGGGTTCGGCAGGCCCTCGCCGGTGATCATGTTGCCGACGGCTCCGCTCGTCTGCGACTCGGGTGCGGTCGCGCCCAGCACGAGGGCGACGCAGACGAACAGGGCGGCCATCAGATAGCGTGACGTTGACATGACGTTCTCTCCTTGACCCGCGTCGAGCGGGCTGGTGTCCGGGTTCCGCTTCGCCGCCCTGCACCGGACGGCGGCGGAATGATAGCCTGAAACCGGGCTTGATCCGAAACCCCTTCCCGACTCGCGCCGACCGTGAGGGCGGGACGAACCCGCCGTGCAACGGCTCCGGCGTCGCCGAGTGCCGATGGGACCGTTCGAGTCCGGGTCCACGATCCGGCTGCCTGCCGCCCGCCTGCGGCAGAAAAGAGAGGTCGTCCGTGCGTGAGAGGATCGGTCGATTCGGGTGCATCACCGCGTTGGGCCTGTTGCCGATTGGCGCGTCGCACCTCGGCGGCGACGCCGTCGCCCTGGCGCAGCGGGGAGAGGCGCCGGGGGACGCGGTGGCGGCGGGAGAGCTCGTCGTCGAGCCGCCGACGCTGATCAACCTCGGCTTCGAGTGGCTCATCGAGGGCGACGACAACCGGAACGCCGCGGTGGAGGTGTCGTACCGCCGGCAGGGCGGGACCGCATGGTCGCCGGCCCTCCCGCTCCTGCGCCTCCAGGGCGAGCGGATCTCGGTGGGCAACCAGTTCGACGTCGTCGTGCCGAACATGTTCGCCGGGAGCATCCTCGACCTCGAGCCCGACACCGCGTACGAGGCGCGGTTCGTGATGACCGATCCCGACGGCGTGATCGGCGAGGCGGCGAGGACCGTGACGGTGCGGACGCGGGCCGAGCCGGTGCCGTACGCGGAGGGCAGGGTGTTCCACGTCTATCCGCACGGCTTCGAGGGCGCGAAGACCGAGCCGTCGTTCGAGGGATTGATATGCGCGTACAACTCCTCGTGCGGCGGCGGCGACTTCGCCACGGCCGGGCGTCCCCGGGTGCGCGCCGGCGACACCCTGCTCGTGCACGCCGGCCTCTACCGGTACAACCACCTCGAGTACGGCGGGGCCAACCGCGCCTTTCCGTTCGAGGGCACGTACTACCTGACGGCCGACGGCACCCCCGAGCGGCCGATCGCCATCAAGGCCGCCGGCGACGGTGAGGTGATCTTCGACGGCAACGGCAACTTCGCCCTCTTCAACGTCATGGCGGCCGACTACACGTACTTCGAGGGCATCACGTTCCGCAATACCGAGTTCGCCATCTGGGCCGGCCAGCAGTCCATCGCGGGGGCGAAGGGGCTCACCGTCAAGCACAGCCGCTTCGAGGACGTCGGGGTCGGCGTCTTCACGAGCTACTCGGGGTCGAGCAACTTCTACATCGCCGACAACCGGTTCCTCGGCCGGAACGACCCCGAGCGCCTGATCGGCTGGACCGACGCGCCGCTGTGGGGGCGGTTCGACGGCGTCGACGGCCAGGTCCATCCCCCCGTCATGGCGTCCTACGTGGCGGTGAAGCTCTACGGCCCCGGCCACGTCGTGGCCTACAACTACATCGCCGACTTCCACGACGGCATCAACGTGGAGACCTACGGGAACCCCGACGGCAGCGCCGCGTCCGGGCCGGGCCCGAGGTACCCGCCGCGCGAGTACCGGGACCTGCGCCCCGTCGCGATCGACTTCTACAACAACCACATCACGAACTCCCACGACAACCCGATCGAGACCGACGGGAGCCTGCACAACGTCCGCGTGCTCCGCAACCTGTTCATCAACCACCCGTCGCACGCGTTCTGCAGCCAGCCGGTCCTCGGCGGACCCGTCTACTGGATCCGGAACATCGGCTACAACCTCCCGGGCGGATCGAGCCGCTTCTTCGGCGCCGCCGGCGTCGTGTTCTACAACAACACCATCCTGTCCGAGACCACCGGGACGATGTCGAACACGCACTGGCGGAACAACCTGATTCTCGGGCAGAACGCGCCGTCCGACTTCCGCGGGCAGCGTCCGAACCTGTTCGGGGTCACGACGTTCACCAACTACACGTCGTCGGACCACAACGGCTTCGGCCCCGCGCCGGACGCCGCGATGCCGTTTCGATGGGAGAGCCCGCCGTTCGACGTGGCCGCCGACTTCCGGGCGCCGAACCACGTCCCGGCGCTCGAGCTGCGCGAGTTCGCGACGCTCGAGGAGTACAGCGCGGCGACCGGGCAGGACCGGAACAGCGTTCGGGTGGGATACGACGTGTTCGTGGACGTGCCCGCGCTCGACGCCCGGGACGTCGGCACGCTCCAGGCCGTCTACGACGCGGACGATCTCGACTTCCGCCTGAGGCCCGGCTCGGCCGCGGTCGATCGGGGGATGGTGCTGCCGACGGTGACGGACGGCTTCACCGGGACCGCGCCCGACCTCGGAGCGCTGGAGGTCGGACGCCCCGCGCCGCACTACGGGCCGCGCCCTCGGTGATGTTGACTACGGCGCCGGCGCGAATCCCGAACGGTCCACCCACTCGCCGAGCCGCATGACCCGGTCGATGTCCAGCGTGTTCCGGATGTCGGCCAGCGGATCGGCGTTCAGCACGATGAGGTCGGCGGCCTTGCCGGCCTCGAGGGTGCCGAAGTCGGCTTCGCCCACCGGCGGCATCTGGGCGGCGCCGGTGGCGGTTGCCGCGACGATGGCGTCCATCGGGGTCAGCCCGGCCTCGACGTACATCTCCATCTCGTGGTGCATGCCCCAGCCGAACGGCACGTTCGGGGTGCCGGCGTCGTTGCCGAGCGCGACCGCGACGCCGGCGTCGTGCATCGTCTTCACGAAGTCCAGCAGTTGCCCGAACGCGGCCTTGCGGTCCTCGAAGCCCGGGTCGTCGACGATCTCCGCCCTGACCGCGGGGTCGTCCAACCGGGCCAGCGCATCCGGGTTGAACATCTCGAACGCGGCGCGCAGCTCGGGGTCGTCGAGCAGCTCCGGACGCTCGGCGAAGTGCCAGCGGTTCTGGACGATGGACAGGGTCGGGGTGAAGTAGACGTCGTTGTCCAGGCACATCCGGATGAACTCGGCCGAGGGCTCGGGATCGTCCACCGGGACGCCGGACCCGGGGCCGAAGGTCAGCACGGTGCTGTGCAGGAAGTCCCACAGGCCGGCCTCGACGAGCTGGCGGCCGTCGGCCTCGTCGTCGATGTGGGCGACGGGGATGGCGCCGTTCGCCACCGCCTCGTCGATGATCGCCGCGCGTATCTCCGGCGGGATCTTCAGGCCCGGCTCGGCGACCTCGTTCACCCACATCTTGATGAAGTGCACGCCGAGGGCGATCTGGTCGCGCACCAGCGCCCGCGCCTCTTTCTCGGTGGTGGGGGCGTTCCGGCCGGCCGCGTTGAAGCCGCCGGGGTAGGAGAATCCCATCCCCGCCGTGTAGGTCCGGGGGGCGTCGGCGCGGCCGGCGGCCCCGAGCAGATAGGCGACCCGCTCCGGCGTGTCGCTGCCCGTGCTCCGCGCGGTGGTCACCCCGTAGTGGAGCTGCGAGCGGAACTGGCGCTCGATCTCCTCCGGCCCCTCCCGGTAGTGCACGTGCAGGTTCACGAGGCCGGGGATGATGGTCTTGCCGGCGAGGTCGACGGTCTCCGCGCCGTCGGGTACCGGCGTCGCGTCCCGCGCGCCGGCGCTCTCGATCCGGCCGTCCCGAACGACGACCACCGAGTCGGCCACCGGCGGCGCGCCGGTCGCGTCGATGAACTGCGCCCCGACGAGGGCGAGCGCGCCCGCCCCCTCGGGGGGAGGGGCCTCTCCGCACCCGGTGAGCGCCAGGGCCAGTCCCGCCGCCAGCAGATGAAGTCGTTTCATCGGTAGCCTCTCATCCCTGGCCCGCCCATCGTCGCCTTCGGCTCCGCTGGGCGCCCAACCAACCCTCCAGGAGTCCGCGCCGTTCTACGGCGCAGACTCCTGGTGTCCCGTAACCGTGGCTCGCGGAACGATTCCACGCGGCAGCTCTCCAGCTCTTGCAGGCATTTGCCGCGATCCATGCCTTTCGCGAGCTTCACGGCGGGGGCACCAGGTCATCCTCACCGACCCGCGCAGGTCGTGCCGGGTGTGTCCGCCGGAATCAGTCCCGCTCCAACCGCCGGGCCCCCGCGAGGATGTTCTCGAGCCCCCGGTTTCCCTCGTGGCACGCGTACTCGTACACCGGAAGCTCGGAGCGTCTCAGCGGAATGGCCGCGGTGAAGTCGCGGGTGAAGACGGCGGGATCGCGCACGGTGTACTCGTAGAGCAGCGTGTCCCGGTCCACCCGCGTGAACCGCTCGGTCAGGGTCAGCGTCGCGCCGGTCCCCACCGCGCTCGTGATGGCGGGGAGGAAGCTCGCGGTCCGGTCGGTGAAGTTGGTGGTCTCGACCACCAGCGTGTCGCCCTCCCAGCGCCCCCGCCCGTCGCCCATCCACTGGCGGATCGCGCCGGGCAGGTGCGGGCGCCCGTCGAGGGGCACGAAGCGCGCGTCGTGCACCATCTCGTTGTAGATGACCAAGTGGGCGGGCGTCTGGAACACCTGGATGTTGTTGTTGTAGGCGGCGGGAATCAGCGGCGGGCCGCTGTTGAACCCCAGCAGGCAACGCTCGCCGAGCCCGCGGTCCTCCGGGCCGTCGGCCCCGATGCCGCCGGCCCGGTAGCGGACGGGGCGGGACCCCGGCAGGTCCTCGCCCGCCGACCCGATCTGCTCGATGGCCCCCGGACGGCGCGCGGGCATCCGCCCGTCCGGCGGATCCACGATCAGCGACGTGCGCCGGTCCTCGAGGAGGGTGTTCCCGCGGTCGTACCAGAACTCGTTGTAGGGCACCACGCCGCCTTCCGATTCCGGCGGATAGAGCGCCCCGCCCTTCTCCGGATCGACGAGGTCACGGTTCTGGCGTTGGTTCTCGAGCGTCTGGTACTCGGCCGCCTCCTCCTCGGTGAGGACGGCCTTCCCGGCTAGCTCGGCCGGCCGCTCCAGCGGCGTGATGGTGCGGAAGTCCCACACGCCCTGCAGGTCCGGATGGCCCCAGGGGGTTCGCGAGCCGCCGGCTGGCTGGGCGGACCCCATGGCGGCCGCGCACCACAGCGCGGTGGCCGTCGCCACGACTCGCGCGCTGCTCCGGAGCGTCGCCGGGCGGCCGCGCGATCGGATGGGGCACGGTGCGTCATCGCATCTCATGCGTGGGCTCCGTTCGAGTGTCCTGAACACCACTTCTCGTCTATCGGCTTGTCGGCTGCGCGGATGGGCTGATTCTAGTATGCCGGGCGGGAGGTCGGCGAGCTTTCGGGTCTTGGCGAGGGTCGAGAGGCAGAACGCCTCGCAAGTGTTCAGTGACGGCATGCGGCTCTAGGTCGGTCGTCGTGTCATGAGGCCGTTGGCCGCAGGGCATGACCACGGTGCCACCGGGTCGGTTCGTGGGAATCGGAGCGACGTCGATGAAGGAGAGTCCCCCTGCCTGCCCGGTTCACGCTCCGATGACGGGCGCAGCAGGCCGCCGACTACCGGATGTCTTGGGATCGAACTGCGCCGTCCGGTTGTCGAATCGCGCTCGGCAGGCGCACGAAGTCGACCCGAGCAGGGACAGCTTTCTCTCGCAGACGGTGCACTACTCGACGCGGCGGGCCTGCACCGGATCGATCCGGGTCGCCGGGCGCGCCGGCAGCCAGCAGGCGACGAGGGCCGCGGCGACGAGCACGAGCGGCCCCGCCACGAAGGTGAGCCGGTCGTCCGTACCCACGCCGTACAGGAAGCTCTCGAGCACGCGGCTCGACGCGGCGGCGGCGAGCAGGCCGAGGACGGCGCCCGCCGCGACGAGCGCGCCCCCTTGCCTGACGACGAGCGCGACGATGTCGCCGCGCTGCGCGCCCAGCGCCATGCGGACCCCGATCCCGCGGCGGCGCTGCGAGACGGTGTAGCTGAGCAGGCCGTAGACGCCGAACGCGGCGAGGAACAGGGCCAGCGCCGCGAAGCTGCCGGCGAAGACGGCGTAGAAGCGCGGCTGGACGACCGCGGCCCACAGCCGCGCGTTCATCGTCGACACGTCATCGACGGCCGCGCGCGGATGCGCGTCGGCCACCGCCTCGCGCAGGAAGGGGACCACCGCGAGCGGGTCGCCGGTCGTCCGCGACGATGAACGGCGCATCGAAACCCGTCACCGGACCGGCTCCCATCTGGTGCATCGACACGAACGCTTCGGCGCGCGGTCCGGTACCCGGGACGCCCAGGTTCCGGATGTCCGCCACCACGCCGATCACTTCCCACGGCTCGTCGCCCAGGCCGAGCTGCATGCGCTGCCCGACGGCCTGACCTCCGCCGAGCACCTCGCGCGCGAACGTCTCGTTGACCACGGCGACCCTCGGACTGCCGGCCCCGTCCGCACCGGTGAAGACGCGTCCGCTGCGCTGCCGCAGCCGCATGATGTCGAGGCAGCCGGGGCTGGCCACCTGTATCTGCCACGTCAGCCTCGGGCTGGCCGTCCCGCGACGCGCCACCGACCATTCGCGTCATCCCCGTCGTGCCTCCGGCCGCGAGGGGCAGAACTGACGACAGCCCCACCGCCGTCACGTTCGGCAGACGCTCGACCCGGTCCATCGCGGCCAGGAGCGTCCCCGCAAAGCGGCGGCCCGCCCGGCGCTCGGCCGCCTCCTCCGGGCTCATGCGCCCCCGCAAGGGACGCACGTCGGGGTCCCGGACGCGGGCCGTGAGCACACCGGCCATCGCCATCTGCGCCGTCGCCAGCGCCGCCCGCGTCCAGCCCGCGCGCAGCAGCCGGAAGCCGCCCGTCGACTGCCCGTTCCCCTCGTTGAGGGTCCGCAAGAGCTCGAGGCGGGACCACGGCAACGCCGGCGCCGCGCCGAACGCGAGCCCCACGACGATGGACAGCCCGAGCGTGAAGGCGAGCACCACGCCGCCGACGCCTGCCGTCCAGCCGCGCGACGTCGCCGGGGACCAGCGCCGGCACGACACGCAGCACCGCGGCCGCCGCGGCCAGGCCCGTCACGCCCCCGAGCACGCTCAACACCATGCTCTCGGCCAGGAGCTGCCGCACGATGCGGCCCCGGCCCGCGCCCAGCGCCGCGCAGACCGCCAGCGCCCGACGGCGCGTCACTCCGCGCGCGAGCAGCAGGCCGGCCGCGTTGCCGCAGGCGATCAGCAGCACGAGGGCCATCGCCGCGGTCAGGGCCAGCAGCGCCGGCCGGTACTCGCGGGCGATCTCTTCGCGCCACCGGATCACGTGGACGTCGTGGATCAGAGGGGAGCCCGTCGACCCGCCGATGACGCTCGCGAGGCCGGCGACGTAGCCGGCGTACATCATGTCGTCGCTGTTGTCGAGAATCGCGCGGACCTCGGTGGCGGCGCGCTCCGGCGACACGCCCCCGCGACGTCGTCCGACCGTCTCGCGTAACCGGGAGGGCCGTGGGACGGGCGCCATCGCTTCGGGCGTCCAGATCTCCTCGTCCGGGCTCGGAAAGTGGAAGCCCTCGGCGAGCACCCCGATCACGCTGTGCGGTGCGCCGTCGAGGGCTCGGCGCCGGCCTCGCCGTCCTCCTCGGCGAAGAGCCGCCCGAGGTGCGGCGTCGCCCGCAGCAACGGGAACAGCGACGGCGAGACCGTCGCGCCGCGCGGGGTGACCGCACCGTCCGGACCCGCCCACTCGACGTCCCGCGTCCCGTAGGCGGCGAACTGCTCGAACGACGCGTCCTGCAGCCGCTCACGCTCCAGCTCGAGATGGAGCCGCAGCTCCCTCTGCAGGTCCGCCTCCGCCTGACGCCGCCCCGAGATACGGCCAGAAGCGACGGCACCAGTCCGGGACGGGCATCCAGGGCATGCGCTCCTCCAAGTAGAATGGCTACCAGAGTAGCGGCTGTCGGGTAGAACGTCAAAGGGGAGGGCCAAACAGAGAAACGGTCACCCGCGGCTCCGAATCGCCGTCCAACCAACCTGCGGGAAGTCCGCACCGCTCTCTGGTGCCGACTCCTGGTGGTTCGTCACACGAGTGCCTTTACACTTGCCGGTTCGTGCTCGACCGGTCGGCCGAACCCGCCGGCCTGGCCCGGAAATCGTCGCCTGCGGCTCCGATTGCCGCCCAACCCTGCCAGGTGTCTGCACCGTCTTACGGCGCAGACGCCTGGCTTGCTTCCCGGCCCGAACCGTCGAAAAATGTCCCGAAGCAACTGCAAACCGGTTTCGGTGACGCCTAGCGCGATCCGTCAGGGTACGGCGGCATCTCCGGTTCGAGCTCGACGTGGACGGCGTCGGCGACGCGGTTGATGTAGTTGAAGAAGGCGATGACCTGGATGGCGAGGTGGATCGCCCGGTCCCCGAGGCCGGCCGCGCGCAGGGGCTGCAGGTCGGCCTCGGTCATCGTCGCAGGCTCCCGCGTGAGCTTCTCGGCGTAGGCGCAGAGCGCCGCGTCGACCGGCTCGAGGGGGGCGCTTCGCCAGTCGGCGAGCACCGCGTCGGCCAGCCCGGTGTCGCCGCCCTCCCGTGCGATCTCGGCCCGGAGATCGTCGGCGTGCTGCAGCATTCAATAGTGGCAGTCGTTGGCGCGGCTCACCACCGTGGCCAGCATCTCGCGCTGCACCAGCGACAGGTCGCCGGGGGCCTTCATGACGGCCACGTAGAGCCCCACTGAGGCGTCCAGCACCGCCGGCTGCAGGCTCATGGTCCGCAGGATGCCGAACACCCTCCCGGCGCGCTCCACCGCCATCCGGTAGCTCTCGGCGAGACGGCCGGAGGCCTCCTCGACACCGACGGTTCGAATCCAGGGCATGACGCCGAATGTTAGCGCGGGCTGGACACGTACGGTCTCCGTTATAGACTGGGTTGAAATCGAATCGAGTCCAGCGGGCTGACCCATGCACATCATCAAGCGGCACGAAGCGAAGACGAATCCTTCGCGACTCGCCGAAGCCGCCGCCGCCGAGCCGTCAGTCACTGCAAGCGCAGAAAGGCAGCCCGGCGGGCCGACGGCCGTGCACGTTCCGGCGCAGGCCGGGCGCCGCATGGGCTTTCTGGCCGGTCAGATCGCCGTGCCGCGGGACTTCGACCGCATGGGAGCCGCGGAGATCGCACGCCGGTTCGAGGGCGAGGAGTGAAGACCCTCCCAAGACACCGCCAAGGCCGCTACGCCCTCGGCGTTCTTCGACAGGATCTGCGCCTCGCCGGCCGCGCCCTCGCGCGCAAGCCGGGGTGGACGGCGGCCGGCGTGCTCACGCTGGCCATCGGGGTGGCCGGCTCGACCCTCGTCGCCGGCCTGCTCGACCAGGCGTTCGTGCGGCCGCTGCGCTTCGCGGCCGGCGACGAGCTGGTCACGCTGTACGTGACGAGCGGCCCCGAATACTCGACGATGTCGTACCCCGACTACGCCGAGCTCCGGGCCGCCCTCGAGGGCAGCGTCGACCTCGCCGCGTTCTGCCGGGTGTTCATGACGGTGGGCGGGGGGGCGTTTCCCGAGCGCCACGAGGGCGAGATGGTGTCGGGCGCATTCTTCTCGGCCCTCGGGGTCCGGCCGGCCCTCGGGCGGCTCATCGGCCCCGCCGACAACGTTGTCCCCGGCGGCCACCGCGTCGTGGTGCTCTCGGACTTCCTGTGGCGCAGCCAGTTCGCGGGCGACCCCGAGATCGTGGGCAGGACCGTGCGCCTGAACGAGGCGGTCTACGACGTCGTCGGGGTGACGCCCCCGGGCTTCCGCGGCGCGGTCTGGCCGTCGTTCGAGAGCGCGTTCTGGATTCCGGCGATGATGGCCGACGAGTACTTCGGGGGGCGCGACGTCGTGAACGGCCGTCTGCCGGCGTTCCAGACCGTCGGCCGGCTCGCCACCGGGGCCTCCCTGGCCGGCGTGCAGGCGCGAATCGACCCCGTCGACGAGGTGCTCGCCCGAGACCGCGTCGGCGTCTACTACCGGGAAGCGGCGGCGCCCTGGCGCGCGCGCGCCCTGCCCGGGAGCTACCTGCGGCTGTGGCCGGAGTTCCGCGACGAGGTCGCCGCGTTCCTGGCCATTCTCGGCCTGATGGCGGCGGCGGCGCTCGCGGTGGCGTGCGCGAATCTGGCCACGCTGCTGCTGGCGCGGTCGACGGAGTGGCGGCACGAGCTGGCCATTCGCCGCGCCCTCGGCGCCGCGCGGGCCGACCTCGTGCGGCGGCTCGGGGTGGAGGTCGCCCTGCTCGTCGGGGCCGGCGGCCTCGGCGCGACCGTCCTCGTCGTCTGGTCGAGCGCGCTCGCGCCGCTGCTGCCCCTGACCGTGCCCTACCAGCTCGACCTCGTGGCGGACCGCCGCCTGCTGGGCATCGGCGTGGTCTTCGCCGCCGTGACCGGCTTCGCGTTCGCGATGCCCGCGGTGTGGCGGGTCCTCCGCGACCTGCCCGAAGCCGCGTCGCTGTCCCGCGGCCACAGCGCGGCCGGCCGGTCCGCCGCGATGAGCGGGCTCGTCGTCGCCCAGGTGGCCCTCTCGACGGTGCTCGTCGTCGGGTGCGGCCTCCTGTTGCGGAGCGCCTGGAACACGCAGCGCATCGACCTGGGGTTCGACGCGCCCTACGGCGCGAGCTTGCGCATGTCGTTTCCCCAGGGGTGGGAGGACGATCCCGGTCTGGCCGGCGCCGCGGTGGACCGGCTCCTCGACGACCTGACGGCCGAGGGCTTCGTCACGGCCGCGAGCGCCTCGACCCGCCGCCCGGGGTCGGTTCCCGGGCGCTTCGAGGTGCGGTTGGCCGATTCGGCCCGCGTGGGACCCGACACGCCGGTGGAGACGCAGCTCAACGCGGTCACCGGCGGCTACTTCGAGGTCTTCGGCATCCCGGTGCGTGCGGGCCGGGTGTTCGGCCGGGCCGACGCGGCGGCGGAGGCGCCGGTGGCGGTGATTGGGCAGGCGCTGGCCGCCGACCACTTCCCCCGCCGCAGTGCGGTGGGAGAGACGCTGCGCCTGCAGGGTGAGGAGCGACCTCGGCGCATCGTCGGCGTCGTGGGCGACGTCGCGGATCTCGACGTCCGTCTCCCGCCGCGGCCGATGGTGTACGTGCCGTACGGCAGCCCGCAGGACGGCGCCTACGTGACGATCCGCACGCGGAGCGGCGAGGCGGACGGACCGGCGGTCCTGCGCCGGCGGGCCGGCGGGCTCGATCCCGCGATCGCTCTCTCGGAGGCCGCGACGTTGACCGATCTGCGGCGCGCCGCGACCCGCGAGTCGCGGGTGCACGCGGGCCTCGCCGCGGTCACCGCGGGTCTGGCCCTGAGCCTGGCCCTGGTGGGCCTCTATGGCCTGATGGGCTACGTGGTGCGCCAGCGCGAGCGGGAGATCGGCATCCGCATCGCGCTGGGCGCGACCCTGGGCGACGTCTACGGCCTCGTCGTGGGGCGCGGGTTCCGGCTCACCGCGCTCGGCCTTGTCCTCGGCCTCGCCGCGAGCGCCGCCGCCGGCCGTCTGCTGTCGCGGCTGCTCTACGAGGTCGGGCCGGGAGACGTGACGACCCTCGCGGTCGTGCCCGCGCTCTTCCTCGCGGCGGCGTTCCTCGCCTGCCGGGGACCCGCCATGCACGCCACGCGCGTCGATCCCACCGACGTGCTTCGGGCCGAGTAGGGAGCTCGTGGGCCGGAGCGGCATCGATGCCCTCCACCTGTCCTTGAGCCCCAAGTGATCCAATCAATGCGGTTTCTTGCCTGGCGGCGACTCGCCCTGAAGTTGCGCGCGTCGATCCCAGGGATCGGGTTCAAGCCCGCGCCGCGGGCGGACGATAGGGCTCGACCCTGACGTCTCCCGCGCGCCGTCGGGTGCGTGCGATGTCGAAAGAGGCCTGCATGCGCATGAGGGTGTCCATCTTCACGCCGAACGCCTTCTCGATGCGCAGCGCCATGTTTCCCGACAGGTCGGACCGACCGTTGACGAACGCCGACAGAGCGGGACGGGAGACGCCGAGCACGCCCGCCGCGGCGGCGACCGACAGGCCCAGCGGTGCGATGATCTCCGTCTTCACGAATTCGCCGGGATGGGGCGGGTTCATCATTCTCATCGTGCGGCTCCTCAGTGGTAGTCCTCCAGATCGACGTCGACGATCTCGTCTCCCTCGATCCGAAAGGTGAGTCTCCAGTTGCGCGTGACGTGGAGGCTCCAGACGCCTCGGCGATCACCGGCCAGGCGATGCGCCTTCCATATCGGAACCGCGTGCAGCTCGGCGGGTGTTGCGATGTCCTGCAGGAACGCCAGCATCTTGCGGACCTTGTCCACCGTGGCCGGCGGAACGGCCTTGGCGTCGTCTTGCAGGAACAGGCGACGGACGCCGCGGTGGAGGATGTTCCGGATCGTCACCGAACGTAAAGCGTAGCATGACGGGCGACGGCTCGGCGGGGCGCCCGCGCCTCGGGACGGTGCGGACTCCTGGTGCGTGGGTTGGACGGCGATCGGAGCGGTGGGCGACGATTCGGGTCTGGATTCGTCCGGGCGGAGCGCTGGATCCCGTCTGGCGCGGCCCGTATAGTGGACCGATTCATCGTTGCGGCCCGTCCTGCGTGTCCGCGGCGATACCGGCGCGGTGGAGCGCGCCGGCAAGGAGGCACCAAATGCGCATCGGATTCCGTCGTGGATGCCGCGTCTTCCCCGCCGTCGTCCCGGCCGTTGCGGCCGTCGTCCTGATCGCCGGTCCCGCCCCCACGGCGGCGCAGGATCGCGACTTTGCGCCCATCACCGACGCCATGCTCCAGGACCCCGACCCGGCCGACTGGCTGAACTGGCGCCGCACCCTCGACGGGTGGGGCTACAGCCCGCTGGACCAGATTGACCGCGGCAACGTCCACCGGCTGCAGCTCGCGTGGGCGTGGTCGATGCCGGCGGGCGTCAGCCAGCCGACGCCGCTCGTGTACGACGGGGTGATGTACCTCACCGGCGCCGCCAACATCGTGCAGGCGGTCGACGCCGCCACCGGCGACCGCATCTGGGAGTACCGGCACGACCTCAGCGCGATGGTCGAGACGGTGCTGAGCCCGCGCAGCCGGTCGATCGCGATCTACGGCGACAAGGTGTACCTGAACGCGGCCGACGCCCACGTCGTCGCCCTCGACGCACGGACCGGCGAGGTGGCGTGGGACCACGAGGTGGCCGACAACGCCCTCGGCTATCGCTACACGAGCGGCCCCATCGTCGCCAACGGGAAGGTCGTGGCCGGCATGACCGGGTGCGAGCGCTTCAAGGAGGACGTGTGCTTCATCTCGGCCCACGACGCCGAGACGGGGGAGGAGCTGTGGCGGACGTCGACCATCGCGCGCCCCGGCGAGCCGGGCGGCGACACGTGGGGCGACCTGCCGCTGCTCTACCGCGCCGGGGCCGACTCGTGGATTCCCGGCAGCTTCGACCCCGAGAGCAACCTCACCTTCTGGTCGACGTCGCAGGCGAAGCCGTGGGCCAGCCTCACCCGCGGCACCGACGGCGACGCGCTCTACAGCAACAGCGTGCTCGCCCTCGACGCCGACACCGGCGAGCTGTCGTGGTACTTCCAGTTCACGCCGGCCGAGACCCACGACCTCGACGACGTGTTCGAGAGCGTGCTCATCGACCACGACGGGCGCCGGTCGCTCTTCAAGATGGGGAAGCTCGGCATCCTGTGGGAGCTCGACCGCGACACCGGCGCGTTCGTCGCCGCCCACGATCTCGGCTACCAGGACGTGCTCGACGTCGACCCGGAGACGGGGAGGGCGGTCTACCGGCCCGAGAAGCTCCCGGTGAAGGACGTCGAGCTCGCGTTCTGCCCCGACTTCGGCGGCATCCGGAACTGGCGCGCGTCGGCCTATCACCCCGAGACGAAGGCGCTCTACATCCCCATCCATCCGACCTGCGTCAGCGGCGCCTTCACCGAGATCGAGCTGGTGCCCGGCGCGCGGTATTACCAGAACACGGGCTGGCTGTCGCGCGGCAGCACCGTCCATCCCGACAGCGAGCCCTACCGGGGCCACCTCGTCGCGATGGAGATCGCGACTGGGCGCATCCTGTGGCGACACTCGATGATGACCCGCCCCGGGGGCGCCGCGCTGACGACGGCCGGCGGCCTCGTGGTCAGCGCCGACACCGACCGCAACTTCGCCGTCCACGACGTGGCGACCGGGGAAGTGCTGTTCCACACGCGCCTGCCCGGCTCGGTGTCGGGGTTCCCGATCACCTACGCGGTCGGGGGACGGCAGCACGTCGCGGTGCCGGTGGGCGGAGATCGGACCAACGCCGTCTACGTCTTCGCGCTACCGCCGGAAGCGCCGGCCGACTGAGCGGACCGGGTCGCGGAAACGAGGTTGCCCCGCATCCGCGATAGACTGTCGGGGAGGCCCGGAGGGTCCGGGGCGCGCTTCGTGGAGCGCGCGTGGCGCGGTCCTGATTGGAGGCAACGATGTCGGGCAGAACAACGGCCATGATGCTGCGGGGACTCTGCTGTGGGCTCCTCGCCCTGGCGTTTACGGCGACTGTCGCCTTCGCGCAATCGAGTCAGGACATACCGCGCCGGCCCGACGGCCGGCCCGACCTGTCGGGCACCTACGACATCGCCACCCTGACGCCGCTGCAGCGCCCGGCGGAGTACGGCGAAAAGCTGACCCTGACCGAGGAGGAGGCGGCCGCGCTCGCGGCCGGCGGCCAGTCCCTCGAGCGCATCTTCAACATCCCCGACGAGCGGAACGTGGAGGCCGAGGCCCCGCGCGAGGCGCCCCCGGTGGGCGGCGACGGCTCCACCGGCGCGGCCGGCAACGTGGGCGGCTACAACTCGTTCTGGATGGACCGCGGCGCCGCCGGGTTCCGGATCGACGGCGAGTGGCGCACGTCGATCATCACCGACCCGCCCAACGGCCGCCAGCCCCCGATGACCCCCGAGGCGCAGGCCGCCCGCGCCGCCTTCGCGGCTGCCTTCGGCCGGCCGAACACGGGGACCGCGTGGTGGCTCGAGGACGATCTCGAAGCCCCCGGCCCCTACGACAATCCCGAGCAGCGCCCCCTCGCCGAGCGCTGCCTGCTCGGGTTCGGCTCGACGGCGGGGCCGCCGATGCTGCCGGTGCTCTACAACAACCTGAAGCGCATCGTGCAGACCGACGACACCGTCCTGATCCTGGTCGAGATGGTGCACGACGCGCGCGTGGTGCGCATGAACCAGGAGCACGCCCCGCCCGAGATCCGGAGCTGGCTCGGCGATTCGGTCGGCCGCTGGGAGGGGGACACCCTCGTCGTCGACACCACCAATTTCAGCGACCGCCCCGCCCTCGGCGGCGCGTCGCGGAACCTGCACGTGGTCGAGCGGTTCAGCCGCATCGACGCCGACACCCTGCTGTACCAGTTCACCGTCGACGACCCCACGGTGTGGACCGCGCCCTGGAGCGGCGAGTACGTGTGGCCCGCGAGCGGGGACCGGGTCTACGAGTACGCCTGCCACGAGGCGAACTACTCGTTCGGCGGCATCCTGCGCGGCGCCCGGATCCTCGAGGAGGACGCGCGCGCGGCCGCCCGGTGACGGTTCGCGTCGCATACACGGGCAGACTTCCGGCGTGACCTTCGAGGGCTACGCGACGGGCGGTTTCTACGACGAGCTGTTCAACGCCGACGGCACGCCGAGGCCCGAGGCCCGCCCGCTCGTCGATCGCATCGAGGGCCTCGCCGACGGCGAGCTGCTGCGCAGCCAGCAGGCGGCCACGCGCGCCCTCCTGCGGATGGGGATTACGTTCAACGTCTACCACGACGGGCACGGCACCGAGCGCATCTTCCCTTTCGACGTCGTTCCCCGCATCGTCTCCCGGGGCGCCTGGCACGAGATCGAGCGGGGCCTTGCGCAGCGCATCACCGCCCTGAACCACTTCATCGACGACGTCTATCACGACCGGCGCATCGTGGCCGACGGGGTGGTGCCGGCGGAGGTGGTGGAGAGCTCCGAGGGGTACCGCCGCGAATGCATGCGCCTCGACCCGCCGGGCGGCGTCTGGTGCCACATCACCGGCACCGACCTCGTCCGCGACGGCGACGGCACCATCTACGTGCTCGAGGACAACCTGCGCTGCCCGTCCGGCGTCTCCTACGTGCTGGAGAACCGCGCGGTCATGAAGCAGACGTTCTCGAAGGTCTTCGAGGGCCTCGCGGTGCGCCCGGTCAGCGACTATCCGAGCCGGCTTCTCGGCACCCTCGAGGGGGTGGCGCCCCCCGGCGCGGGCCGCCCGAGCGTGGCGGTGCTCACCCCGGGCGTCTACAACAGCGCCTACTTCGAGCACTCGTTCCTCGCGCAGCAGATGGGGGTCGAGCTCGTCGAGGGGCGTGATCTCGTCGTGAACGACGGGGCCCTCTTCATGCGCACGACGCGCGGTCTCGAGCGGGTCGACGTGCTCTACCGGCGCATCGACGACGATTTTCTCGACCCCGACTGCTTCCGGCCCGACTCCGTGCTCGGGGTGCCGGGCCTGATGGACGCCTACCGCAGGGGGCGGCTCACGGTGGTGAACGCGCCGGGGACGGGGGTGGCCGACGACAAGGTCGTCTACGCCTACGTGCCGCAGATGATCCGCTACTACCTCGGCGAGGACGCGATACTGCCCAACGTCCCGACCTTTCTGTGCTGGCGCGATGGCGACCGGGCCTACGTGCTCGACCATCTGGACGAGCTGGTCGTGAAGCCCGCCAACGAGTCGGGCGGCTACGGCATGCTCATCGGCCCGCGGTCGACGGCGGCCGAGCGTTCCGAGTTCGCCGGCCGCATCGCCGCCGCCCCCCGCAACTACATCGCGCAGCCGACCCTGGCCCTCTCGCGAGTGCCCACCCTGGTCGACGACCACTTCGAGGGTCGTCACGTCGACCTGCGCCCCTACATCCTGCTGGGGAGCAGTCCCTTCGTCCTGCCCGGCGGGCTGACCCGCGTGGCCCTGACGAAGGGCTCGCTGGTCGTGAACTCGTCGCAGGGCGGCGGCAGCAAGGACACCTGGGTCCTGGGATAGGCGAGCCGGCCCCATGCTCAGCCGCACCGCCGAGTCGGTCTACTGGATGAGCCGCTATCTCGAGCGCGCGGCCAACGTCGCCCGCGTGGTCGGGGTGAACCTCAACCTCGAGATCGACCTGTCCGGCCTCGCCGAGGAGCAGTGGTTCCCGATGGTGCAGGTCGGCGGCGACGAGGCCGCGTTCGCCGAGCACTACGCGGCGCCGACCCGGTCGAACGTCATCGAGTTCCTGACCATCGACCGGGCCAACCCGAACTCCATCGCGTCCTGCGTCGCGGCCGCCCGCGAGAACGCACGGACGGTGCGCGAGATCATCTCCTCGGAGGTCTGGCAGGAGATCAACGAGTTCTATCTCGACGCCACCGCTCCCGAGGCGAGGCAGTTCGCGCTGCACGACGCGGTTCGTTTCTTCGGGTCGGTGACGCGGGCCTGCCACGTCATCAGCGGCACGAAGAGCGAGACGATGGAGCACGGCGAGGCCTGGAACTTCAGCCGGCTCGGCCGCTTCATCGAGCGCGCCGACCAGACCAGCCGCATCCTCGACGTCAAGTACTTCCTGCTGCTGCCGTCGGCCGCTGACGTCGGCCGGCCCGTCGACGATCTGCAGTGGAGCGCCCTGCTGCGCTCGGCCAGCGGTTTCGAGGCCTATCGCCGCACCTGGGGGCTTGTGTCGTCCGAGTCGGTGGCGGCGTTCCTGCTCTTCGATCGGGCGTTCCCGCGCTCGGTGGGCTATTGTGTGGCCCAGGCGGAGGTGTCGCTGCACGGGATCACCGGCACCCCCATGCGCCGCTTCGCGAACCGGGCCGAGCAACTGCTGGGTCGGCTGGCGTCGGAGCTCGACTACACCGACGCCGGCGAGGTGGTTGCCGGGGGGCTCCACGAGTTCATCGACGGTCTGCAGGACCGTCTCAACCAGGTCGGCGACACGATAACCGCGACGTTCTTCCGGCAGGGGTAGGACGCAGTGACACCAGGACTTCGGGCGCGGGTCGTGCTGGCCTGCCTGGGACTCGCGGGCGGTGCCCTCGCCACGCCGGCGTCCGCTGGCGCGCAGGACGCGGCCCGGGACGCGCAGTTGGCCGTCCGGGTCAAGACCGCCCTGGTCAACGACGTCGAGCTGGGCACGATGCCGATCGACGTCGTGGCGCGCGCCGGCGAGGTGACCCTGCGGGGCGCCGTGGGCTCCGCCGCCGATGCTGAGCGCGCGGTGGCCCTGGCCCGAGGCGTCGACGGGGTGGCGAGCGTCCGCGCCGAGCTCGACGTCGTCGCCGGGGGTCCGCCGCCTCGCGAGCGCCCGAGGACCACCCTGCCCGCGCTGGCGCCACCGCCGAGCGGCGACCCGGTGCGGCTGATCGGGATCGGGGTGTCGGGAACCACCATGTTTCCGGCCCGTGGGGACCTCGACCGGTCCATCGGGGTCGGCGCCATGCTGCGGCTCCGGCCGCGGGCGGGTCTGGCGCCGGTGTTCGCCTTCAGTTGGCGGAACACGCGGTTCGCGGACGACTCGGGGGTTGCGCCGGGAACCGGCCTGAGCGTGCGCCCGGTGATGGGCGGCGTCGAGTACCGGGTGGGGGACCGGCGCGTCAGCGCCGGCGCGTCGTTCGTCGCCGGCTATGCGTTCAACGGATTGAGGGTGGACCGGGAGCACGCCGGGCCCGAGTGGGCGGTCGAGGTGGGGAACAGCTTCGTCTGGCGGGCCGGCGGGTCGCTGTGGGTCGACGTCACGCCTCGCCTCGGCGTCAACCTGTTCGGCGGCTATCTCGTCACCCGCCCCGAGCTGGCGGTGCTCAGTGGCGGATCGGTGGCGACGCGCCGGGTGAACGCCGACACCGCCATCGTCAGCCTGGGCCTGGCCTGGTGGGTCTTCTGATGGCCGACTTCCTCGACCGCTACGTGGTGGCGCCGCTGGCGCGGGCCGGCGACGCCGTGCTCTTCTCGGCCCGGGCGGTGCGCGAGGCCTTCCGGCCGCCGTTCGAGCTGAAGGAGACGGCGCGCCAGCTCTACGAGATCGGCTGGCTGTCGGTGCCCCTCATCGCCGCCGCGGGCTTCGCGGTGGGCATCGTCCTCTCCATGCACACCCGCGCCTCGCTCCAGCGCTTCGGGGCCGAGGCCCTGATTCCCGCCGCCCTGACCCTGGCCCTCGTACGCGAGACCGGCCCCCTCGTGGTCGGCCTGCTCGTCTCGGGTCGGGTGGGCGCGGGGGTCGGGGCCGAGCTGGGGGCGATGAAGGTGACCGAGCAGGTCGACGCCCTCGAGGCCGTCGCCGTCGACTCGTTCAAGTTCCTCGTGGTCACCCGCATGGTCGCCTGCGTGGTGGCGATGCCCATCCTGACGACGGTGATGAACTTCACCGGCATTGTCGGCGGGTGGGTGGCCGAGGCCGCCATCTCCGGCATGGCGTTCCGGACCTACTTCGAAGCCGCGTTCTCCATCGTGCAGTTCACCGACTACCTGCCCGGCACCCTGAAGACGATGGTGTTCGGCTTCATCATCGCGATGACCGCCTCCTACATCGGCATGCACACCTCGCACGGCACCCAGGGGGTGGGCCGGTCGGCGACGCGCAGCGTGGTGCTGGCCTCGATGCTGATGATCGCGGCCAACGTGGTGCTGGTGCGCCTGATCTTCTTCCTGTTCCCGGAGACGGCGGAATGACCGGCGGCGACGTTCGGGTCGGCCCCTGCGGGTTCCCGGAGACCGGCGAATGACCGGCGACGGGGCGCCGATCCGCCTCGACCACGTGTCGAAGCGCTTCGGGCGCTTCACCGTGCTCGACGACGTCTGCCTGGAGATGCCGCGGGGCCGGGCCACCGTGGTCCTGGGTCGCAGCGGTACCGGCAAGAGCGTCATGCTCCGGCACATCGTCGGGCTGCTCGCCCCCGACTCGGGGCGGGTGCTGGTGCAGGGGCAGGACCTCACCCGGCTGTCGGCCGCGGCCGTCGCGGCGGTGCGGCAGCAGGTCGGGTTCCTGTTCCAGAACGCCGCCCTCTTCGATTCGCTGACGGTGGGCGACAACGTCGCCTTCCCCCTGCGCCGGCACACCCGTCTGCCCGACGGCGAGATCCGCGCCCGGGCCGAGGCGACGCTGGGGCTGGTGGGCCTCGCCCGCGACTACGACAAGATGCCCGCGGACCTGTCGGGGGGCATGCGCAAGCGGGCGGGGCTGGCCCGGGCGATGGTTCTCAAGCCGTCGATCCTGCTCGTCGACGAGCCGAGCGCGGGGCTCGACCCGGTCACCTCGGGGGAGATCGACGACTTGCTGGTGCGCGTCAAGCAGGAGTTCGGCACGACCCTGGTCATCGTGACCCACAACATCCCGAGCGCGCGGCGCATCGGCGACACGCTGGTGTTCCTGCACCAGGGGAAGGTGCTGGAGCGGGGGTCGGCCGAGCAGCTCGAGCGGAGCCCGCACGCCATCGTGCGGCAGTTCCTGGCGTCGGAGTCGGGCGGATGACGGGAGACCGTCACCGGTGGCGGTGACGGGTCGACGACGGCCCGCGGCGGAATCGCGCGACGCAGCGGTCGCATGCAGCGCGCCTTCCGCCGCCGGCTGACGAGGGAGGTTGCGCATGGGTTCCCCACGCCTGGCCTGGGTCGGGGCGTTCGTGATCGGCGGGCTCCTGCTGTTCGCGGTGGGCCTGTTCATGATCGGTGACCGCCGGCTGCTGTTCGCCGAGCGGTTCGAGATCGAGGCCGACTTCGGCAACGTCACCGGCATCGCCATCGGCACGGGGGTACGCCTCGCCGGCTTCGACGCGGGCGAGGTGCTCGGCATCGAGATTCCGCTGAACCCCGGCGAGCGCTTCCTCGTTCGCATGCGGGTGCGCGAGGACCTGCGGCCCCTGGTGCGCACCGACTCCGTGGCCGCGGTGCTGACGGACGGGTTGCTCGGGTCGGTGTTCATCCAGATCCGGTCGGGCAGCGCCGGGGCGCCCTCGGTCGAGGACGGCGACCGCATCCGCGGGGTCGACGCGGTCGAGATCGCCGATCTCATCGAGGAGGGCCGCCGCACCTTCACCACCGTGGCCGGAGAGTTCACCGGGCTGCGCGAGGAGATGGCCGAGGCCCTCGGCAACCTGGGCACCACCGTCGAGACGACCACGCAGCTCGTCACGAGGGTCGGCGCCGACATCGAGGCCATCACCGGCGCGAGCGCCCAGGTCATGGAGGGCGCGCTGGCGGTGTTGGCCGAGACGCAGGCGCTCGTGGCCGGCCTGTCGGAGGGCGAGGGTACGGTGGGCCGGCTGCTCGAGGACGACGCGCTCTACGACGGGCTCGTCGGCACCGTGGCGGAGACCGAGGCCACGGTGCGGGCGGTCCGCCGGAGCGCCGAGCAGCTCGAGGGGGTGGCCGCCCGCCTCGGCGGCCCCGAGGGCGACGCAACGCGGCTGATGGCCGACGCGGGCGAGGCGGCGGCCCTCGCCCGGAACGCCATGGCGGACATCGCCGAGAACACCGAGGCGCTCAAGCGGAGCTGGCCCTTCAGCGGCTTCTTCGCCGACCGCGGCTTCTACAATCTCGACCAGCTCACGCGCGACGAGTACCGCGAGCTGCTCGGCGACGACCGCTACACGCCGCTCCGCATCTGGGTCGAGGGAGACCTGCTGTTCGAGACCGACGCTACCGGGCGGCCCACCTTGGCCGAGAGCGCTGTCGCCCGGCTCGACGAAGCGATGGCGGGGCTGCTCGTCTATCCCCGCGACAGCCCCATCGTGGTCGAGGGCTACGCCGCCGGCGGGGGCGCCGGCCTGGAGTACCGGCAGTCGCAGGCGCGCGCCGACCTCGTGCGCTCGTACCTCGCGCGCGCCTACCGCCGGGCCGCGTCGCTGACCGGGGCCATGCCCATGGGGTCCGCGGCCGAGGGCAGCCCGAGCCGCGACGGGCGCTGGGACGGGGTGGCCCTGACGATGTTCGTCGAGACCGAGCGGCTGGGGGGCGAGAGGCCCGCGTCGGCGGTCACGCAGTGAAGGCGGGGCGGTGCCACGCGCTGTATACTGGGCACGTCGGTGCTAACCTGGGCACGTCGAGGGGCAACATGTCGCAACCCGCATCGCTCCCGCTGCCGGCGACCCCCGCGGCCGGCCGGACCATGACCGCGGAGGAGTTGTTCCGCCTGCCCCACGACGGCTGGCGTTACGCGCTGTTCCGTGGAGAGCTGCAGAGGATGACGCCCGCCGGTTTTCTCCACGGAACGGTCATCGTCAACGTCACCCTTCCGCTGGCCCACCACGTGAAGACCCACGAATTGGGCGCCGTCTGCGGCGCCGAGACGGGGTTCGTTCTGGCGCGGAACCCGGACACCGTTCTCGCCCCCGATGTTGCGTTCGTCCGACGCGAGCGGATTCCCGCGTCGGGTCCGCCTGCGGCTTTCTGGGAGGGCGCTCCGGATCTGGCGGTGGAGGTCACGTCGCCCGGGGACACCGGCCCGGAGGTGGCGGCGAAGGTGGCGTCGTGGCTCTCGGCCGGCACGCGCGCAGTCTGGGTCGTGGACCCGCGCCGAGGGTCGGTCACGATCCATGAGCCGGGCGCAACCCCCCGTCGCCTCGCGGTGCCGGAAATTCTGGATGGCGCACCGCTGCTTCCCGCATTCCGCCTGCCGCTCGCCGACATTTTCGCGTAGGCATCGGTGCCTGCCAGCACAGCTCCGGTGGGTCGCGGTGTGAGCGGCCACGTACACCGCCCCCCCGGCGGCGGCCCCGCGCGCGTCGGCATCCAGTGGTCGCGGGTCGCCGCACCGTCGCCCGGACTCCTCGCGAACGACTTCCTCACGCGGCGCCTCGAACCCGCGAGCGTTGTGGAATGCTGAGGCGGGGAGCGCCGATTCGACCTTGACCGGGCGCTGCCCGGTGGGTATTTTCGCGACCGACACATGCCCCGCATCTTCGACAACATCGAGCAGCGCCTCCGGCCGGCTCTGGCCGAGACGATGGGCGTCGCCCACCGGGCCGACTTCTGCGTCGGGTACTTCAATCTTCGAGGCTGGCGGTCGATCGACGCTCACGTGGACGGGTGGGCGGGCGGCCCCGGCCACTGCTGCCGCATCCTCGTCGGCATGCAACGGCTGCCGCACGAGGAGTTGCGGGCGGCCAGCACGCTGTCTCCACACCGGTTCGAGCTCGACAATCAGGCGGCATTGAGGCTCAAGAAGGGACTGGCCGAGCAGTTCCGCGAGCAACTGACCTTCGGCGCGCCGACGAATCAGGACGAGGCCGGACTGCGGAAGCTGGCGCGGCAGATCAGGGCAAGGAAGGTGGTGGTCAGGCTCTTTCTCAGGCATCCCCTCCACGCCAAGCTCTATCTGTTGTTCCGCTCGGACCTGATCAGCCCTACGGTGGCGTACCTGGGCAGCAGCAACCTCACCCAGTCCGGTCTGTCGCTTCAGGGCGAGCTCAACGTGGACGTGCTCGATCAAGACGCTTGCCAGAAGCTCGCCGCTTGGTTCGAGAACCGCTGGAACGACCGCTGGTGCGTCGACATCTCGGACGAGCTCGCGGCGATCATCGAGGAGAGCTGGGCGCGGGAGCGACTGATTCCGCCCCATCACATCTACGTCAAGATCGCCTACCACCTGTCGCAGGAGGCGCGGGCCGGCCTTACCGAGTTCCGCATTCCGCGGGACTTCGGCAACCAGCTTCTCGACTTCCAGACGGCGGCCGTGAAGATCGCCGCGGACGCGGAGCAGCCCGAGCCGGAGGAGAACGCGTCGCTCAGAACCGAGGACGACTTTCGCCGGCGCGCCGGCGAAGTCTACGGGAGACATTTGGGAACGGATGACGGGGATCGAGAGCATGAAAAGGAAGACGGTCTACATCGAGACCACGGTCGTGTCGTACCTGACGGCTCGGCCGACAGGAGACTTGGTGGGAGCAGCGTGGCAGAAGGTCACGGCGGACTGGTGGAAGACACGGCGGCAGCGGTTCGAGCTGCGGGCATCGGACTTGACGGTCCGCGAGGCAGGACGGGGAGACCCGGAGGCGGCGGCGCGGCGGTTGGCGGTGTTGGCGGGCGTTGCGCTGGTGCCGGGCACGGAAGCGGCGGTGGGGTTGTCGAAGGCGCTGGTGCGGGGTGGGGCGGTACCCGAGCGGGCGGACAGCGACGCGCTGCATGTTGCGCTGGCGGCGGTGCACGGGCTGGACTATCTTCTGACGTGGAACTTTCGCCATCTGGACAACGCCGAGGCGAAGCCGATAATGCGGAGAGTTTGCGAGGCACGAGGATACGTGGTACCGGAGATCTGTACCCCGCAGGAATTGATGGGAGGGGACGTCGATGGCGGATGAGATTATCGAGGAAGTGTGGCGGATCAAGGACGAGATAGCGCGAGAGCACGGTTACGATCTGGACCGGCTGGGCGCGGACATCGTTCGGTTGGGGCGGGAGAGGTTGCAGCAGGAGCATGAGCGCGGGACGGCAAGCGGCGGAACGGGGGGAGACGGGTCGGCGGCGGGGTGCGGCGAGGCGGTGACGTGGGTGGACGCGGAGTTCGGGTCGCGCCGGGGCGGTGGAGGAGATCGGTCGGGACGCTGATGGAGTCGGAGGGACGGAGGCGGTTGAATCCGGGCGCAGCGGAGTATCCCGCTGCGTTACGGCGCTGTTTCGGGGAGGGGCGGCCGGGGCCGGTGACAGCGTGGGGCAGGCTCAAGCTGCTGGACGGCGAACTGGTGGGGTTCTTCTGTTCGGTGCGGGCTCCCGGCGACTCGCTGCTCAAGACCTACGACCTGGCGCGGGCCCTGCAGCAGGAGCGTGACGCTGGTCGGCGGGTTCCAGTCGCCGATGGAGAAGGAGTTCCTGGATTTGCTGCTGCGGGGTGCGGCCGGAGCGGTGGTGTGCCCGGCGCGGGGGCTGGGCGTCATGCGGCTGCCTCGGGCGTGGCGGGCGCCGCTCGACGACGGCCGTCTGCTGGTGTTGTCGTTCTTCGACGAAGCGGTGCGCCGTCCTACGGCGGACATCGCGGCGAGGCGGAATGCCTTCGTGGCGGCGCTGGCGGATCGGCTGCTCGTGGCGCACGCGGCCCCGGGCGGCAAGACGGAACGGTTGTGTCGGGACGCCTTGGCGGCCGGCAAGCCGGTGTTCACGCTGGAGTCGTCGGACAACGCCCGGCTGATAGCCCGGGGGGCGGTACCGGTGGCGGCGGACGACCCGACGGCCTGCCTGGACGATGGGGTCGGCGGGCCGGGGTGAACATGGAGGCGGCGCGATAGGTCGCTCGTGCACCAAGCCATGGAGGTCGCCTTCGACCGGGAGTTCCTGCCGTCGCTCGGCCGGCTCGATCCCGGTGATAGCCAACGCGTGCTGAAGTCGGTCACCAGGTACCAGCAGGAGCCGGGGGCGCCGGGCCTCAACCTGAAGCAGCTCAAGGGGCGCCACGGCCGCCGCCGGCTGTGGTCCATCCGCGCCTCTCAGGAGCTGCGGGTACTGCTGGTCCGGGAGGGCGCGACGTCGGTACTGCTGCGGGCGGGACATCGCAAGGCCATCTACGACCTGGCCGAGTGCGTGGCGTTCGCGGCGCCGGTCTCCGGTCGCCCCGGTCTGATTCCGCTGCGGCCGGATGCGCTCGATCTCGACGGGTCGGTGATCACCCCGGACCCCGCGCCGACGGCGCCGGCCGCGGACGGCGAACCATCGATCCTCGCGCACTGGAGCGACCGTGAGCTCGGCCGCGCGGGATTCGATGACGAGACCGTCCGCCGGCTGCGCCGGGCGACCTCGGACACGCTGCTCGACGTCTGGCCCGAACTCGCCGATGACGAGGCGTTGTTCGACAAGATATGGGCCTGTTCCGAGCAGTCACCCGAGGCCTGGTTCAACCCGCCTCTCATCGACGACCAGGAAGCGGAGCAGCGGCGCTTCCGCGACGCCATCTTGGAACGGGGCGCGCGGGCCGGCCTGTCGTCGCTGCTGGGTCCCGACGAGCTCGAACGCCTGCTGGCGGCGCCCATCGAGGAGTGGATGATCTTCCTCCACCCCGATCAGCGCACGCTCGTGGACCGTCGCTTCGCAGGACCGGCGCGGGTGAGCGGGTCGGCCGGCACCGGCAAGACGGTGGTCGCGCTGCACCGGGCGGCGGCGCTGGCGAAGCGCTTCAGGGCCTCGTCCGCGCCGGCCGGGCCGCCGCCGGTGCTGTTCACTACCTTCATCAAGAACCTGCCGTCCGTGTTCGAGAACCTCTACCGGCGCCTGCCGACCGTCGTGGACGGCGCCGTCGAGTTCATCAACGTCGACAAGCTGGCGGCGCGTTTCTGCGCCGAGTCGGCGGCGCCGCCGGCCCTCAACCCCCGACGCGGTCAAGGCCGCCTTCGATGACGCGTGGGCCGCCGTGGTGCTTCCGGGCACGCCGCTGCTCCGCGCGGGGCTGACGCGCGGTTACCTGCGCGAGGAGGTCACGGCGGTGTTGAAGGGGCGCGGCATCGACACGCTCGACGAGTATCGGCACGTGGAGCGGACCGGCCGCCGCACCGGCTTCACGGCGGCGATGCGCGAGCAGACCTGGGCGTTGCGCGAGGCGTGGGGCGAGCGGCTCGAGGAGCGCGGCGTCGAGGACTTTCCCGACGTGGTGCGCCGTGCCCGCGACCTCGCCCGCGAACGATCGGAGCCCCGGTACGAGGCGGCCATCGTGGACGAGTCGCAGGACCTGACCCTCGTGGGCCTGCAGTTCATCCAGGCGCTGGTGAACGGTCGGGGATTCGACGGGCAGGACGGGCTCTTCCTGGTGGGCGACCACGCTCAGAAGATCTATCCCGGCGGGTTCACCCTGGTGCAGGCGGGCGTGGACGTCCGCGGCCGGAGCGCCGTGCTGCGGGTCAACTACCGCAATACCCGGCCGATTATCGACGCAGCCATGGCGTGTGCGGGTTCGGAACAGGTCGACGACGACGAGGGTGGTCGCCGCGCGCGCGCCGCCGCGGCTCACGACGCGTTGCGGCACGGGCCCAGACCGATGCTGGTGCGGGTCGCGGATGCGGCCGCCCAGGTCGCGTTCGTCGTCGACGAGGTGAGGCGGCTCACCGACGACAGCGGTGTCGGCGGGGGCGACATCGGGGTGTTCGCGCCCGACCGCAACCGCGTCCGGAACGCGCTCCAGGGGCTGCGGGCGGCGGGTCTTCGGTGTCAGTCGCTGAACCAGTTCGACGGTGTGTCCAACGACGCCGTCAAGGTCGATACCTTCCACCGCGCCAAGGGCCTCGAGTTCAAGGTGGTGTTCCTGCTGGGCGCCGCCGCCTTCCCCCGGCCGCGGGGCGCGCGCCAGACCGACGCCGAGTACGCCGAACAGCGCGCGATGCAGATCAGCCAGTTGTTCGTGGCCATGACGCGGGCGCGGGATCGGCTCTTCGTGCTCTGCAAGGACCGCCCCAGCGACGTACTCGCTGGTGCGCTCGCGCACTTCGAGGAGAGGGACGAGCGCCCCTGACCTGGCCTCGGGGTCTGGGCGCGGTCGGAGTTGCGGTCGATCAGCCCCGGAAGGGGGAGCGGGGAGGGCGCCGAAGGAGGGCGAGCAACTGGGCAAGCGAGCTCCGGGCACCGGTGCAGGCGCGTCCCGGATTGCAGATGGGCTTGAGTTGTGTGAGACTGTGTAAATGAAAAATATCACAGTCTCGATAGACGACGAGGTGCATCGGCGCGCGCGCATCAGGGCGGCGGAGCGCGGCACATCCGTGTCGGCGGCGGTCCGGGATTTCCTCGTCCGGTGGTCGGGAGAGGAGACCGAGTTCGACCGGCTCAAGCGCCTGCAGGACGAGACGCTGCGCGGCATCAGTGGGTTCAGCGCCGGAAACCGGCTACCGCGAGAGGAGATCTACCGCCGTGGCCGACTTCGTTGACACCAACGTGCTCCTGTACGCAGCCAGCGACCTCGTCGAGGAGCGGGACAAGCGGGCGACGGCGCGGGCGATCCTCGAGCGGGACGACCTCGTGGTGTCGGCCCAGGTGCTGCAGGAGTTCTACGTGCAGGTCACCCGCGCCACCAAGCCGGACCGTCTCGCCCACGAGGCGGCGGTGGCTCTGGTCGAATCGTGGCTGCGCTTCCGCGTGGTCGAGACGACGGTGTCGCTGGTCCAGCAGGCGATCGCGACCGCCGCGCGCTGGCGGATATCGTATTGGGACGCCGCGGTCGTCGAAGCCGCGCGAATCGGGCGTTGCCCCACGGTGCTGACCGAGGATCTGCAGTCGGGCATGAACTTCGCGGGCGTGACGGTTCGGAATCCGTTCGCGTGACGACCCGTGGTGAGAGCCCTGCGTTGCGCCGCGCCCGGAAGGCGCCGGCGAATCGCGAGGCGCCCCGCCTGACAAGGCGCGCTTCCGTCGGCGCTTACGTGCCCGCGATACGCGTTGCCAAGTCGGCGACGATGGGGCACAATTGACCGGTCCAAGTGTGCCCGCGGGTGCGCAGCACGACCCGGACGGGAACGGGGAGAGGCATGCGGCTACTGCGTGACGGCGGTCGGACGGGTCGCTGGCGGCGTCTCGGGATGTCCTCGATCGCTGGGGCCGTCTGCCTCGTCGCGGCGTCGGCCGCGGGCGCGGCGGCGCAGGATCCCACTGGCGCGGTGGACGCCGCCGACGTTCAAGCGATGCTCGACCGGTACTGCGTCGCCTGCCACAACGACCGGCTGCGCACGGCCGAGCTGAGCCTTGCCGGCGTCGACGCCGAGCATCCCGAGGCCGACCCCGAGCTCTGGGAGAAGGTCGTCGCGAAGCTGCGGGCCGCGTCGATGCCCCCGCCGGGGCGGCGGCGGCCCGACCCCGCGACCTACACCGCGGTGGCTGCCCACCTGGAAGGCGCGCTCGACGCGGCGTGGGCCGCCGACCCGTATCCGGGCCGCGGCAGCGCCGTGCACCGCATCAACCGGACCGAGTACGCCAACGCCGTCCGCGACCTCTTCGCCCTCGACGTCGACGTCTCCTCGCTGCTGCCGGGCGACGAGACGGCCGACGGCAGCTTCGACAACTTCGCCGACGTCCTCACCATCTCGCGCGCCCACCTCGAGCGGTACCTCTCGGTGGCCCGGCAGGTGACCCGCCTCGCGGTGGGGCTGCCGCCCCCGGCGGCCGGGTTCGACACGTTCGAGGTGCCCCTGCACATCGTGCAGGACGGCCGGCAGAGCGAGGACCTGCCGCTGGGCTCGCGGGGTGGCCTCGCCGTGCCCTACACGTTCCCCGTCGACGGCGAGTACGTCATCCGGGTCCACCTGCGGCGCCAGTACCAGGCCTATCTCATGGGCATGGGCTGGCCGCAGCGACTCGACGTCCGCCTCGACGGGCGGCTGCTGAGGCGCTTCACCGTCGGCGGCGACGCCCCCGGCATTCCGGGCGCGGCCAGCTACGCCGGGGCCGGCGAGCCGGGGTTCGTGAAGGACCCCGAGTGGGAAGCGTTCATGCAGCTCACCGGCGACGACCACCTGTTCGTCCAGGTGCCGGTCGAGGCCGGGCCCCACACCGTGGGGGTGTCGTTCGTCCGCGAGCTGTGGGAGGAGGAGGGCCTGCCGCAGCCGCTGCAGCGCGGCCGGGTGCTCACCAACGACCAGATCTACATGGGCTACGCGGCGGTCGGCGCGGTCGAGATCGGCGGGCCCTACGAGGTCGCCGGCACGGTCGCCGACACGCCCAGCCGGCGGGCCATCTTCAGTTGCCGGCCCGAGGCCGCGGCCGACGAGCGGGCGTGCGCCCGCGAGATCCTGTCGCGGCTGGCCCGGCGCGCGTACCGCCGGCCCGTCACCGAGACCGACGTCGCGGTGCTGCTCGACTTCTACGACCAGGGCCGGGCCGCGGCCGACAGCTTCGAGCACGGCGTGCAGTTCGCACTCGAGCGCCTGCTCATCGACCCCGACTTCCTGCTGCGCGTGCACCGCGACCCCATCGACCTGCCGGCGGCGCAGGCCGCCTACCCGCTCGACGACGTCGACCTCGCGTCGCGGCTCTCCTTCTTCCTGTGGAGCAGCGTCCCCGACGACGAGCTGCTGGCTTTGGCCGAACAGGGCGCGCTGTCGGACCCCGCGGTCCTCGAGCGGCAGGCCCGACGCATGCTCGCCGACCCGCGCGCCACCGAGGCGCTGGTCGACGACTTCACCGCCCAGTGGCTGAACCTGCGCCGGGTCGCCGAGGTCGTCGTCGACCCGATCATCTATCCCAACTACGACGAGACGCTGCTCGAGGCGTTCCGCGACGAGACGGAGCTCTTCGTGGCCGGCACCCTGCGCGGCGACCGCAGCGTCCACGAGCTGCTCGACGCCGACTACACGTTCGTCAACGAGCGGCTGGCGCAGCACTACGGCATCCCCGGCATCTACGGCAGCCGGTTGCGGCGGGTGCCGCTGCCCGACGCGAGCCGGCGCGGCGGGCTGCTCGCGCACGGCGCGCTGCTCGCCACGACGTCCTATCCCGACCGCACGTCGCCCGTGCTGCGCGGGAAGTGGCTGCTCGACAACATCTTCGGGCTGCCGGTGCCGCCGCCCCCGCCGGAGGTGGACACCACCCTCGAGGAGGAGCCCGGGGTGCGGCCGCCGTCGATCCGCGAGCGGCTCGCCCGGCATCGGCGCAGCCCCGCCTGCGCGAGCTGCCACGCGGTGATCGACCCGCTCGGGTTCGCCCTCGAGAACTTCGACGTCATCGGCGGCTGGCGCACCATCGACGAGGCGGGCGAGCCCGTCGACGCGACCGGCACCACCGCGGCCGGCGAGAGCATCGATGGCCTCGCGGGCCTGCGGGCCCTGCTGCTCGACGACCCCGAGAAGTTCCCGCGGACGGTGACCGAGAAGCTGCTGGCCTATGCGCTGGGCCGGCCCCTGGAGTACTACGACCGGCCCGCGGTGCGCCAAGTCGTGCGGGACGCGGCCGATGACGGCTACCGCTGGTCGTCGCTCGTCGTCGGCATCGTGAAGAGTCCGACGTTCCGCATGCGAGGCGTGCGGACGCCGGAACCGGTGAACTGAAGCCGGGAGCCTGCGCCCTGAACCGCGCGGGCTTCTGCAGGATTGGATTAGGGGCGCCAGGCGGAGCCGTCAGGCGACGATTGGCGGGCCGGGGTCCGCGCCGTTCGACGGCGCCGATTCCCGGAGGACCGGTTGGGCGGAAAGCGGAGCCGCCGGGGACGGTCGCCCCGGCGAGGAGAGAGGCATCCATGACCTTCCTGACGAAGACGTTGCCGCGGCGGACGGTGCTGCGCGGGCTCGGCGCCACGGTGGCCTTGCCGCTTCTCGACGCCATGCATCCGGCGTTCACCCTGCGGGGCCGGGCGGCGCCGGGGCCGGTGGCCCGCTTCCAGGCGTTCTACGTGCCCAACGGCATGGCCATCCCGTACTGGAAGCCGAAGGGGGAGGGGACCGGCTACGAGCTGTCGCCGATTCTCGGACCCCTGGCCTCGTTCAAGGACCAGATGATCGTCCTCTCCGGGCTCAACGCGAGCTGGAACTACATCCACGCGGGGGCGTCGGGCTCGTTCCTCACCGGCACTACCCGCGGCGGGACGAACGAGATCGAGATCATCGCCGACGTGTCGATGGACCAGCTCCTGGCCCGGCACTTCCAGAACGAGACGCAGGTGCCGTCGCTGCAACTCTCGCTCGACCCGCCCAACAACGCGGGCGCGTGCACCGGCAACCTGAGCTGCGTCTACACGCACACGCTGTCGTGGCGCAGCCCCACCCTGCCCCTGCCGACCGAGTCGAACCCGCGGGCGGTGTTCGAGACCCTGTTCGGCGACAGCGGCACCACCGACCGGAAGGCACGGGCGGCCCGGCTGCGGCAGCACAAGAGCCTGCTCGACTCGGTCGGCGACAAGCTGGCTGCCCTGCGCCGCGAGCTCGGGCCCGGCGACCAGACGAAGATGGAGGAGTACACCGACGCCATCCGCGACGTCGAGCGCCGCATCGAGAAGGCCGAGGAGCAGAGCGACCTCGAGCTGCCGACCCTCGAGCAGCCCCAGGGGGCGCCGTCCGACTTCGAGGACCACTACGACCTGATGATGGACCTCCAGGTGCTGGCCCTGCAGTCGGACCTCACCCGGGTCATCGCGTTCATGATCGGCAAGGAGCAGAGCGCGCGGCCGTATCCGCAGATCGGGGTGCCCGAGGCGCACCACCCGCTCTCGCACCACAACGACGACCCGACACTCGTCGCCCACATGTCGAAGATCAACACGTACCACACCGCGCTCTTCTCGCGCTATCTCGAGAAGCTGCGGGCGACGCCGGACGGCGACGGCAACCTGCTGGACAACATCACGATCCTCTATGGATCGGGCCTGTCGAACAGCACCCGGCACTCGGGCATCGACCTGCCCCTGATGCTCGCGGGCGGCGGGGCGGGGCGGCTGCCGAGCGGACGCCACATCCGGTACACCGACGAGCCGTCGATGGCGAACCTGCTCGTCACCCTGATGGACAAGATGGGCGTCCCCGTCGACCGCATCGGCGGCAGCACCGGCGCGTTGCCCGTCGACACGCTGACCGGGCTGCTGTAGGTGCGGTGACGGAGATCGCCTCGACGTGTCCGAGGCGTGTCAGATTAAGGCAGACGGGCCTGCCCGCCGGTGGCGGCAGGCCCGCGTCGAAATGTTCGTAGGCATGAGGGGCGGTACGCACCATGCGCCTGCTGAGAACCTGCGTCGTCGTTGCTGGGGCGGTGCTTGCCACCGCCGGGAATGTTGCGTCGGCCGAGACTCCGGCGCTCGTCGACGCCGCCAAGCGGGGTGACGCCCCGGCGGTGGCGGCACTGCTCGACGGCGGCGCGAGCGTAGCGGCGGCGGACGCCGACGGCTCGACTGCCCTGCACTGGGCGAGCCACCGCGACGACGCCCGGACCGTCACGCGGCTCCTCGACGCCGGGGCCGACGTCGACGCCGCGACCGACCTCGGGGTGACGGCACTGTGGGCGGCGAGCCAGAACGGCAGCGCCGCCGTGGTCCGGACCCTGCTCGACCATGGGGCCGACCCCAACCGTCCGTTGCTCGCGGGCGAGACCGCGCTCATGGTGGCGGCGCGGGCCGGCGCCCCCGACGTCGCCCGCCTGCTCCTCGGCTTCGGGGCCGACACCGAGGCCCGCGGCCCCCGCGGCCAGACCGCCATGATGTGGGCCGTCGCCCAACACCACGCCGACGTCGTCGCGGTGCTCCTGGCCCACGGGGCGGACGTGCACGCCCGCTCCGACGTGTGGAGCCAGATGATGGCGGTGCCCCCGCACGGCCAGCCCGAGTACAACGCCGACATCCCCCACGGCGGCAACACCGCGCTCATGTTCGCCGCGCGCAACGGCGACCTCGCCTCGGCGCGCCTCCTCATCGCGGCCGGCGCCGACGTCGAGGACAGGAACGCGTGGGGGGTGAGCGCCGTCACCATGGCCGCGCACGCCGGCTACGGCCCGCTGGTGGCCCTCCTGCTGGAAGCGGGCGCCGACCCCGACGCGGCCGAGGCGGGCTTCGCCGCCATCCACGCCGCCGTCATGCGCCGCGACGCGCCGATGGTGGCGACCCTGCTCGCCCACGGGGCCGACGCCAACGCCGTGCTGCACACCTGGACCCCCACCCGGCGCGCCTCGCGCGACTTCAACTTCCGGCCCGCCCTCATCGGGGCCACGCCGTTCTGGCTCGCCGCGCGTTTCGCCGCCCCCGACATCATGCGCCTGCTCGCCGAGCACGGCGCCGACCCCCTGGTCGTGCACCACGCGAGCTACAAGCAGCGGTACACCCAGGTCATCACCGAGTCGACGACGGCGCTGATGGCCGCCGCCGGCATGGGCGGGGGACGGCTGCGGGCGTGGGTGCCCCCCGACCCCGCCGACGCCGAGCTGCTCGCCCTCGACGCCGTCCAGGTCGCCCTGGAGCTCGGCGCCGACCTCCACGCCACCGACCTCGGCGGCCGCACCGCCCTCGACGGCGCCCGCATGGCCCGCATGCGCACCGTCGCCGCGTTCCTCGAGTCGCGGGGCGCGCGTCCCGGCGGCGAGCGGTAGCGAACCAGCCTTTCGATCAGGAACCCGAACTCGCGGCGCCGGCGCCGGCGCTGACGGCGGCGATGGTGGCGGCCTGCTGGGCGTCGAGGATGGCGCGGATGGACTGCAGCGCCGCGAGGTCGCCGGCGCTGCGTTCGCCGGCCTTCTCGCTGTCCTCGGCCAGCTCGATGCCGGCGGCGAGAGAGAAGGCGATGTCCTTTGAGGGGCGCGGCCTCGCGCCTCGCAGGCGGTCGCGGTAGCGCAGCACGCGGCTGACGACGTGTCCGGGCGAGCCCTGGGTGAGGGCGAGCACCGCGACCTCGTCGTAGCGGCCGGTCCCGACGCGCTCCCCCGCTTTCCGCAGGTGGTCGGCGACGACGGCGAAGCGCTGTATCGCGTTGTCGGTCCCGCGGGGATCGACGGCGAGCAGGTGCGACACGAGCTGCAGTTGGTTCCCGCGGCGGAACCCGGCGTCGCGCAGGCGCCCGTAGGCCCGCTGGACGTCCCCCGTCAACGACTCCACCGACACGTCGCGGCCGGCGTGCAGGGCCGCCGCTGGCAGGTCGTTGCCGTCGGTGAGCCAGAAATGATCGGCGCGCCACTGGGCGAAGATTCGCGCGAGCCGGTCGAGTTGCGACTTCGGCACGCGCTTCCCCTCGGCCTGCAGCACCAGCAGGAGGGCCGCGAGGGTCGCGCCGGTGCCGCGGCGCTTGATGCCGTGCTCGCGAAAGCTGTCCCGCGTGGCGATGACCTGGTGGTGGACCCTGGCCGCGTCGAGGTCCCGCCGCAGGATCATCGCCGCGACCACGTAGCGGATCTCGGAGCGCAACGGGCTTGTCCAGCCCGCCCGCCGCCTCAGCCCGGCTGCGACCTCCTCCAGCCGGTCGTGCGAGACGCGGTCGCCGGCGGCGCCGAGGGTCAGGGCCACGAAGCGGTAGGTCGCGGTGTCGGTGCTCCAGCGCTTGCGCGCCCGCAGGCGCTCGAAGGTCTCGAGGTACGCGGCAATCGGATCGCGCTCGGCGTTCATGCGGCGGATGGTACCACGGAGGTTGCCTGGCGGTCGGCTGGCGACGGTTCGGCCGCCGGGGCCAGTTGAGGGGACCCGAGTCAGGCCCATCCCCGGGACTGGGAGCGCGTGGAGCCGCCTCTGGAACGGAACTTCGCCCTGCGCTGAACGGGATGGCAGTCAACCGGGCAGTGCGTGGGGAATCAACCACGCGGTGGATGAGATTCAGCCACGCGGTGGACGATATTCAACCACGTGGTGGATGAAATTCAGCCACTGACGGGGCCCAGGATCTGTCGGGCGATGGTCTGCAACTGGATGTTGGACGTGCCCTCGTAGATCTGGCCGATCTTGGCGTCGCGGTAGAGCTTCTCGACGGGGTAGTCCTTCGTGTAGCCCACGCCCCCGAAGAGCTGCACGGCGAGCGACGTGGCCCGCTCGGCGACCTGCGACGAGAAGAGCTTGGCCATCGCCGCCTCGGTGAGGAAGGGCCGACCCGCGTCGCGCAGGCGCGCCGCGTTGTAGGTGCCGAGCCGGGCCATCTCGACCTCGGTCTGCGCCTGCGCCACCTGGAACTGCACGGCCTGGAACCCGGCGATGGGCCGGCCGAACTGCTCGCGCTCCCGGATGTAGCGGACGGCGTGGTCGAGGGCGCCCTGGGCCAGCCCCACCATCTGGGCCCCGATGCCGATGCGGCCCTCGTTCAGGGTCTCGATGGCCACCTTGTAGCCCTGGCCGCGCTCGCCGAGGACGTGGCTCCTCGGCACGCGGCACCCGTCGAGGAGCAGCTCGCACGTGCTGCTGGCCCGGATGCCGAGCTTGTCCTCCTTCTTGCCGACCTCGAGCCCGGGGCGGTCGTGCTCGACGACGAACGCGGTGATGCCGCGGTGGCCGGCGTCCGGGTCGACGTTGGCCATGACGATGAAGAGCCCTGCCTCGCGCGCGTTCGTGATCCAGAGCTTGCGGCCGGTGATGACGTAGTCGTCCCCGTCCTCCACCGCGCGGGTCCTCAGCGCGAACGCGTCGCTGCCCGAGCCGGCCTCGGACAGCGCGTAGGCGCCGATTGCGCCACCGGCGAGGCGGGGGAGGAACCGCTGCCGCAGGTCGGTAGAGCCCCAGCGCAGGAGGGCGTTGATGACGAGGGTGTTCTGGACGTCGACGACCACCGCGACCGAGGGGTCGACGCGAGCCAGCTCCTCGACGGCCAGCACCGACAGGAAGAACGGGGCGCCGGCGCCGCCGAGCGACTCGGGGACCTCGATGCCCATGACCCCGAGGTCGAACAGCTTGTCCAGGAGCGCCCGCGGGATGACCGCCCGCTCGTCCATCTCGCGCACGAGCGGGGCAATCTCCGCCTCGGCGAACGCGCGGACGCTGGCGCGGAACAGGTCCTCTTCCTCGGAGAGCCGGGTCAGGGGCGAGGGAGCGGGGCTGACGGTATCGGTCGTCATGGGCCTGGTGGCAGACTGGCAATGCTCGCAGGGGCCGGCGCGCCGAGCGGGTGCCGGTCTCGCGAGTATCATGGGCGGGGCGCGGGCGCGTCAAGGCCGCTCAGCGATTCGCCGGCCCGCGGTGCTGGAGGTCAGGACGTGATGAACAGGTCGAACCCGGTTGTCATCGCCATTGCCGCCGTCGCGCTCGCGGCGGGCGTTCCCGCCCTCGCTGCCGCCCAGGCCGCCGACACCGTCTTCGTCGGCGACAACATCGTCACCATGGACCCGGAGCGGCCCGCCGTCGAGGCGGTGGCGGTCCGCGACGGCGTGATCACCGCGGCGGGGGCGCGCGACGAAGTCCTCGCGCGGCGCGGCAACGAGACCCGCGTCGTCGAGCTCGGCGATCGCGCCCTGCTGCCCGGCTTCATCGACAGCCACGGCCATTTCCTCGGGGTCGGGCGGGGCCTCGACACCCTGTCGCTGCACTCGCCGCCGGTGGGCGACGTCACCGACATCGACGGCCTCGTGGGCAAGATCCGGGCGTGGATCGCCGAGCGGGACCTTCCGCCCGGCGAGGTGGTGCTCGGGAGCGGCTACGACGACTCGCTGCTCGCCGAGGGCCGCCACCCCACGCGCGACGACCTCGACCGCGCCTCGACCCGCCACCGCATCGTGCTGACCCACGTGTCGGGGCACCTGCGGGCGGCCAACTCCGCCGCCCTCGAGGCGTCCGGGGTCACGGCGGACACTCCGGACCCGCCCGGCGGGATCATCCGTCGCCGCGCGGGGTCGACAGAGCCGGACGGTGTGCTCGAGGAGACGGCGGGGGGGCTCGTGACGGCGGGCGGCCCCGCTCCGACCGCGGGCGACCTCGAGAATCTGGCCCGCCGGGCCATCGAGGTCTACGCCGCCTACGGCACCACCACCGTGCAGGACGGCTCGACCGGCGCCGGGGTCCTCCGGGCGCTGCGCGCCGCCGCCGCGCGCGAGCCGTTCGCGGTCGACGTCGCGGTGTTCCCGCGCTTCCGGACGATGGCCGACGCCGAGGGCGTGACGTACGAGCCGGCCTACCGCGGCGGGCTCCGGGTCGCCGGCGTCAAGTTCAGCCTCGACGGGTCTCCCCAGGGCCGCACTGCCTGGGTGACCGAGCCGTATGCCGAGGGGCCACCGGGGGCGCCGCCCGACTACCGCGCCTACGGCACCCTCGACCCCGACGCCTACCGCGCCGGCGCCGCGCACCTCATCGGGCGCGGCGTGCCCATCATCGTCCACGCCAACGGCGACGCCGCCATCGACCTGATGCTCGACGGGGTCGAGGCGGCGGTGGCGGGCCGCGACCCCATGCCCGACCACCGTGCCGTCATCATCCACGCCCAGCTCATGCGCGCCGACCAGCTCGACCGGGCCGCCGCCCTCGGCGCCGTCCCCTCGTTCTTCTCGGCCCACGCCTTCTTCTGGGGCGACTGGCACCGGCGCAGCTTCGGCGAGGCGCGCGGCAACAACGTCAGCCCGGTGCGCTGGGCCATCGAGCGCGGGGTGCCCTTCACCGTGCACAACGACGCCCCCATCGTGCCCCCGGACATCATGCGGCTGGTCTCCATCACCGTGAACCGGCGGACGCGCAGCGGGCACGTCCTCGGGCCGCACCAGCGCGCCACCGTCCACGAGGCGTTCCACGCGGTCACCCTGGGGGCCGCCTACCAGTACTTCGAGGAAGACACGAAGGGTTCGATCACGGTGGGGAAGCAGGCCGACCTCGTGGTCCTCGACCGGAACCCGCTGACGGCGGACCCGGCCGACCTGGAGCACGTCGCGGTGCTCGAGACCTTCTCGCGGGGACGACGGGTGTACTCGCGCGCGCAGTAGGCGGCCGCGTGGCGGTGTGAACTCAGCCGCCTCTTGCCCCCGACTTGGCATTGCATACGTTGGTGGCGATAATGGTGTGCCTGGAAGCGCGCCATTACAGGATGAATGTATGCGTACCACCCTGGATCTCCCGGCAGAGCTGCTCGAGGAAGCACAACGTTTGCTCGGATTCAAGTCGAAGACCGACACCGTGGTCCTCTCGCTGCGCGAGTTGATACGCCGGAAGCGAATCGATGAGCTGAGGGAACTCCTCGGGTCCGTGACCCTGGACGTCGATACAGCCGCATCCCGCCGTCGCCCGCGCCGATGATCTGCGTCGATACCTCGGTCTGGGTCGCCGCGCTGCGTGCTCGCGATTCCGCCGCCGGCCATCGCCTGGATGAGCTCCTCGACCATGACGAGGTGGCGCTGCCGGTCCCTGTGCGCGTGGAGCTGCTGAGCGGTGTATCGCGCGCGCAAGAGCCGCGACTGCGGCGCGCGCTGTCCGGCTTGCCGGTCCTGTTCCCGACCGACGCGACCTGGCGCCGCATCGACGGCTGGGTCGCGCGAGCCGGCGCCAGGGGCCACCGGTTCGGGGTCGGCGATCTCCTGATAGCGGCAATCGCCGCCGATCGTGGGCTGCCCCTCTGGTCGCTCGACAACGACTTTCGACGGATGCAGCGTCTCGGTTTGATCGAGAGTTACGACGCCGGATGAGTGGTCAATCGCAGCGCAGCACGCGCGCGGGCTCGTCGGCGGTGGCGCGCAGGCCGGACAGCAGGCACGCGGCCAGGGCGGTGAGCGCCAGCAGCGCGGGCCCGGTGACGAAGGTCACGGGGTCGGGCGGCGCGACTCCGAACAGGATGCCCGTGAGCAGGGGCGTGGCGACGAGCGCCGCCGCCGCGAGGCCGACGACGAGGCCGGCGCCGGTCGCCCGCAGCCCGTCCCGGACGACCAGGCGGACCAGGGCGCCGCGGCCCGCCCCCAAGGCGCTGTGCACGCCCAACTCGTAACGCCGGCGGGCGACCGCGAACGAAACTGCGCCGTACAGCCCCGCTGTCGCGCGCAGCAGCGACACGAGGGCGAACGCGCCCAGCACCGCGGCGGCGAACCGGGGGCGGGCGAACGACAGAGAGAGCCGGCCTCGAACCCGCCGGGCGGGGGAGTAGCTGGGATCGACGGCGGTGAGCCGCACCAAACGGTGCTCTCCTCGGCCATCGTGCGCACGCGTACGACGGGCGGACCGCCTACCCCGAACAGCAGATCCCGGCCCAGCGCAGGACCGCGTCAACCGTTGGGCGACGGCCGTGCCCTCGGCCGCCGCTCGCCCGGCCGACGCGCCCGGCCGCAGCCGCCCCAAGCCGAAGAACGCGGTCACTCGCGGGTTCCCGTCCTCCGGCGCTGCGCGCGGCGGTTCGAACCGGGTCCACAGCAGAACCTCGCGGTCAGGGAAGAAGAACCCCGGCGGCGTGATCCCGACGATGGTGTGAAAGCGCCCGTCGACGAGCAGCCCCGAGCCCAACGCGTCGCTCCGCGCCCCGAGCGCGCCGCGCCAGAACGCGTCGCTGACGAGGACGTCCGCAGCATCGGCCGGCCCGTCGGGCGCAAAGAGCCGGCCGCGGGCCGGCGCGGCGCCCAGCATCGACAGCAGACCCGGCGTGACGCCGGCGCCCGCCACCCGGAGCGTCTCGTTCGGCAGCGTGACCGCGTGTTCCCGGCGCTCGTACCCGGCGAGCTCGGTGAGGGTCTCGACGCCCGCGTCGCGCCAGGCGTGGAACGTCAGGTTGCTGAGCAGCGCGTCGCGGGTCGGTGCCGTCGCGCCCGGCCGCTCCCCCGAGACGCTGACCACGAGGGTCGGCTCGGGCAGGGCAGCGGGCGGATCAGCACCTCGTAGACGACCGCGTAGAGGGTGGTCGACGCCCCGATGCCGAAGGCCAGGACCAGCATGCAGAGGGCCGTGAATGCAGGCGCGCGGCCCATCAGCCGCAACGCGACCCGGAGGTCCAGGACCAGCGCGTCGAGCCACGCCCATCCCCAGACCGCGCGCGCGTCCTCCGCGATGAGGGGGACGTTGCCGAGGGCGGCCCGCGCGGCCCGCGCCGCCTCGGCCGGCCGCATTCCACGCTCGCGGTTCTGCCGCGTCTCGAGATCCAGACGCAACTCCAGCTCCCGACGGATCTCGCGCTCCGCCCGGCGGCGGCGGAGCCACGGGACGAGCCTGATCAGCCCCGCCATCACGCCTCCCGGATGACGAGGTCGATGGCGACCGACAGGCGCGTCCACGCTTCGACCTCGCGCTTCAGGCGCGCGCGCCCGGCCCGCGTCAGCGCGTAGAATCTGGCCTCGCGGCCGGTGTCCGTCGCCGCCCAGCGGCCGGCGATCAGCCCGTCCTTCTCGAGGCGGTAGAGCGCGGGATACAGCGAGCCCTGCTGAACCCTCAGGACCTCGTTCGACACCTGCTGGATGCGCTTGGCGATCGCCCAGCCGTGCTTCGGCTCGTGCTCGATGGTGCGCAGGACGAGCAGGTCGAGGGTTCCCTGAACGAGTCCGGTCGGCTTGCCCATGTCTGTTGCCCTCGATACCTTGGCTATCGACAATACGCCAGGACCTGTAGATTGTCAATGTATCATGCTGCCAGTGCTCCGCACCCGCCGCGTCATCCGAGGGCGCCGAGCGTCGAGGCACGGAGCGGGCGCGGCGAAGCCGGTGGCGGTCGCGACGCCCATGAGCGTCCTCGATCCGCCCTTCGCGGAGCACGCGACCCGGGCGAGGGGCGCGCGCCGGCGACGCGCGGGTGCTGGACCGGCTGCCGACCGACGTTCCGTCCCCGGAAGTCAGGGGTTGCGCAGGACCGAGACCGGATCGATGTGGGTGGCCTGTCTCGCGGGGACGAGGCACGAGGCGACCGCGATCAGGATCACGAGCGCGAAAGGGGCCAGCAACACGAGCCGGTCGGCGGCACTCGTCGGGACCACGAGGCCGTCCAGGGCGCGCGCGGCGATCGCCGCTCCGACCGTGCCCATACCGAGGCCGACCGCCACCGACGTCAGCGGTCGGCGCGCGAGCTGCCACAGGATGCGCCTGCGGGGAGCGCCGAGGGCCATTCGAATGCCGATTTCCTGCCGGTGCCGGGCGCCGGCCTGGGCGGTGGCGCCGTACACCCCGACCGCTACCAGGACCAACCCCAGCCCGCCGAAGAGGCCGAGTATCGTCATGAGCGCGCGCGGCCGTCCGCGGGTCGACGCTATCGACTCTTCCAGCGACATCGGAGCGAACAACGCCATGTCGCTGTCGACGGACGCCAGCTCGTCGCGGAGCCGGGTCGTCACCGGCCCGGCGTCGGCCCGGGGTCGCACCATCGCGAACGTGCCGTGGCCATCGTCCTCCTGGAGGGGCAGGTAGACGACCGGTTCGGCTTCCTCGGGGCGGGACCTCTGCGGCACGGCCGGCGATACGCCGACGATCTCGAGCCACGGCGTCCGATCGACCGGCGGATCGCCCTCGCTCAGGCGAAGCCGCTGGCCGAGGGGGTTCTCGTCCGGGAAGTACGCGTCGACGAATCTCTGGTTGACGATCGCGAGCGCTCGTGCGGGCCTGCCGTCGAGCGGAGGGAACGGCCGGCCCCCGAGCATCGGCAACCCGAGCGTCTCGAAGTAGTTGTCGCCGATGGTCACGTACGTGACGTCGGGCAAAGGGGCGCCGAGCGGCCTGCCGTCGATCTCGAGCGACCGCTCGTGCCCGCCTCCAAATGGAGGCACGTGCGCGAGCGTCGAGGCGGAGAGCTCCGGCATCGCGGCGAGCCGGTCTTCCACCGCTCGCAGGAGCGCCTTGTGGTCTTCCCGCGAGGCGCTCTCGTGGAACCGGAACCCGAACGTGAGGATATTCCGCCCGTCTACGACGCCAACGGCGTGGTTCAGGGCGACGAAGCTGCGCACCATGAGACCGGCCCCGCTCAGGAGCACCAGCGTCAGTGCGATCTGGGCCGCCAGAAATCCGTTCGCCCATTGGCGCGCGGCCCGGGCGCTTGCGCCGCGCGGACCCTTCCGGCCCAGCGCGTCGTGGAGGTCGTGACGCCAGACATGGAGCGCGGGCGCGGCCCCGCTCAGCCCCGCGGCGGCCAGGCCCGTGAAGCACAGGAACGCCAGTACGCGTCCGTCGGGGGTCCACTCGATCCAGTACGGCATGCATCCCAGCTGGCACCGTGCCAACTGGGCGCCGAACAGGCGAACCGCCACCAACGCGACCGCGGCGCCGAGCAGGCAGCCGACGGTGGCGAGGAGCGCGCTTTCGACCGCCACCTGGCGTACGACGCGCCCGCGGGAGGCGCCCAGGGCCTTGCGCAGGGCGACCTCGCCGGACCGCCGCACTGACCGGGACAGCAACAATCTGCCCACGTTCGCGAAGGCAATCAGCAGGACGATGCCGACGGCGGTCATGAGAATCAGCAGGGGACCGCGCTGCGGCGCGACGGCCCGCCGGGAGTACCTCTCGGCGATCGGCCGTACGCCCGCGTTGGTTTCGGGGTGCTTCTCGGCCAACGCGGCGGCGACCGCGTTCAGCTCCGTCCGGGCCTCGTCCATCGAGACCCCGTCCGCAAGCCGGCCCAGTGCGAAGTGCGAACGGGCGTCTCTCGAGCCGGCGGGTCCGTCGCTGAACCCGAGCGGCAGCCACAGGTCGGCTACCCGGGGGAACCTGAAGCCCTCGGGCATGACCCCGATGACGACGGAGGGGCGGGAATCGACCCGAATCTCCCGCCCGATGATCTCCGGGTCACCGCCGTACCGGCTCTGCCACAAGGCGTGTCCCAGAACCACGGGGCCTGCCGCTCCCGGTCGCTCCTCCGCCGGCGAGAACCCCCGCCCGAGAGCCGGTTGCACGCCCACGAGGCGGAACAGGTTCGCGGAGACGACGGTCGCGGGGAGGAGGGCCGGGCCCTGCACGTCGTCGCCGACGTTCGCGCCGGAGCCGACGTAGGCCGCCATCTCGCTGAACGTCGGTGCGCCGTCCCGCCAGTCCTCGAGGTCCGGGAGCGATATGCCGGCTTCCCGCCCGGTCGCGTCCCGGGTGCCCAGGAAGACGATGCGCTCGTCGTCGAACGGCAATCCGCGAAGCAGCACCGCGTTCACCAGGGTGAACATGGCGGTCGTCGATCCGATGGCCAGCGCGAGGACGAGCGCCGCCCCGAGGCTGTGCCATCGGTCCTTCACCAGCAACCGGGCCGCCAGGCGCAGGTCCCTCTCGAGCTCGTCGGCGAGCCGCAGGCCTCGCGCCAGGCGGGATGCGTCCTTGACGCTCTCGACGCTGCCGAGTTGGACCCGGGCGCGCCGCGCCGCCTCGGTCCGGGGCATCCCCGCCCGGACCAGGTCCTCTACGTGCGTCTCGAGGTGAAAGCGCAGCTCCTCGTCGAGATCGTCCTCGAAGCGCTTCCGCCAGATCAACGTCGTGAGGAACGAGCACAGGCGCGAGAACAGGGTCACGGCGCGTCCGGGGTCGAGCCGGGGCCGGTCGTCACGGCCACGGCGCGGCGCCGGTCTTTCTTGCATGTTTCGTGAACCACGGTTCAGGACACTAGAACGACGCCGGCTCCTCGTACTCGCCCCAGACGTCCCGGAGGGAATCGCACATCTCGCCGAGGGTGGCGTAGGCGCGCACGGCGTCGAGCAGGAGGGGCATCAGGTTGTCGGTGCCGGCAGCGGCCCTGCGCAGGCGGTCGAGGGTGCGGGAGACGGCGGCACCGTCGCGGCTCGCCCGCAACGCCGCGAGGCGCTCGCCCTGCGCGGATGCGGCCGTCTCGTCGATGTAGAGGGTCTCGACCGCGGCTCCCGCCTCGCCGGAGCGGTCGTTGACCCCGACGATCTTCCGCTCGCCCGACTCGACCTCGCGCTGGAACCGGTAGGCGCTCTCGGCGATCTCGCGTTGCGGGTAGCCGGCCTCGATGGCCTCGACCATGCCGCCGAGGTCGTCGATGGCCTGAAAGTACTCGCGCGCGCCCTCCTCCATGTCCCGGGTGAGCCGCTCGACGAAGAACGACCCGCCCAGCGGGTCGACGTGGGCGGTGACGCCGCTCTCGTGCGCGATGATCTGCTGGGTGCGGAGGGCGAGCAGGGCCGCCTCTCGGGTGGGCAGCGACAGGGCCTCGTCGAGCGAGTTGGTGTGCAGCGAGTTGGTGCCGCCGAGGACCGCGGCCATCGCCTGCACGGCGGTGCGGACCACGTTGTTGTGGGGCTCCTGGGCGGTCAGCGACACGCCCGCGGTCTGGGTGTGGAACCGCAGCTTCCACGACCGCTCGTCCCGCGCCCCGAAGCGGTCCCGCATCGCCGCGGCCCACAGGGTGCGGGCGGCACGGTACTTCGCGATCTCCTCGAAGAAGTCGTTGTGGGCGTTGAAGAAGAACGAGATGCGGGGCGCGAAGCGGTCGACCTCGAGGCCCGCGTCCACCCCGTACTGCACGTACTCGATGCCGTCGCGCAGCGTGAACGCCAGCTCCTGCAGGGCCGTCGCCCCCGCCTCGCGGATGTGGTAGCCGCTGACCGAGATGGTGTTCCAGCGGGGCGTCTCCTGGGCGCAGAACGCGAACGTGTCGGTGACGAGTCTCATCGACGGGGCCGGCGGGTAGATGTACTCCTTCTGGGCGATGTACTCCTTGAGGATGTCGTTCTGCAGGGTGCCCGACAGGGCCTTCCAGGGGACCCCCTGGCGCTCGGCGACGACGAGGTACATCGCGAAGATCATCGCGGCCGGCGAGTTGATGGTCATCGACGTGGTGACGGCGCCGAGGTCGATGCCGTCGAAGAGCCGCTCCATGTCGGCGAGCGAGGCGACGCTGACGCCGCACTTGCCGACCTCGCCGCGGGAGTAGTCGTGGTCGGGGTCGCGGCCCATCAGCGTGGGCAGATCGAAGGCCACGCTGAGGCCGGTGCCGCCGGCCGCCAGGAGCTCCTTGTAGCGCCGGTTGGTCTCCTCCGGCGTGCCGTAGCCGGCGAACTGGCGCATCGTCCACAGCTTGCCGGCGTAGCCGCCGGCGTGGATGCCGCGGGTGTAGGGGAACTCGCCGGCCGGCGCCGGGGGCTCGACCCCCCGGAGGTCGCCGGCGGTGTACAGCGGCTCGACGGGCCGCCCCGACACGGTCGTGCGAGCGGGCGGCGCGGGCGGCGCCGCGGCCCCGGTGGTCTTGGTCATCGGCGGCGGGGTCGGACGGGCATCGGCATCGGCGGTATGTTACCGCGGCGCGGCGGCGTTGACACGGCTCCGGTCCTGGTTCAAACTCTCAACCATAGTGAACGAGTCTGTACAGCGCGGAAAACGACGATCGGCGGCGGGTCTGGCCGCCCTTGTGGTACTGATGGCGGCGCCGGGCGCGGCGGCCCAGGACGTCCGGCTGGACGCCCCCATCCCGCACGTGCGGGGGCAGAGCGTGTCGCCCTCGTTCGAGGGCTGGTACCGCAACCCCGACGGGACCCGCAGCCTCGTCTTCGGCTACTTCAACCGGAACTACGACGAGCACCTCGACATCCCCCTCGGCCCCGACAACCGCTTCGAGCCCGGTCCCGCCGACCGGGGGCAGCCCACGCACTTCCTGCCGCGGCGGCAGACCGGCATGTTCGCGGTGGTCGTGCCCGCCGACTTCGACGGGCGGCTGACGTGGTCGCTGACCGCGTACGGCGAGACCATCGCGATTCCCGGCCACCTGCGCCCCGAGTGGGAGATCGACGCCCTCCAGGAGGTGACGAGCGGCAACACCCCGCCGGTCGTGCGCTTCGGGTCGGCGGACGGCGAGGCGGGGCAGGGGCAGTACGGGGTCGGGTCGGGGTCCGTGGCGCGGGCGATCGTGTCCGAGCCGGCGCCGATCACGGTGTGGGCGACCGACGACGGCGTCCGCAAGCGGCGCGCGGCCGATCGGCCCAACCGGTTCGGGCTGGTGTGGAGCAAATACCGCGGGCCCGGCGCGGTGGCCTTCGAGACCGCCGAGCCGGAAACCGACGGCGCCGGGAGGGCGGTGACGACGGCGACCTTCGACGCGCCGGGCCGCTACGTCCTGCGCGTGCTCGCGTGGGACGACTCGGGGGGGCAGGCCGCCATCATGGCCGGCGGCTTCTTCTGCTGCTGGACCAACGGCTACCTGACGGTCGACGTCGAGGAGTAGGGAAATCGGACTTGAGACCGGCGCGCCGTCGGCAGCGCACGGGGAGTAGGGACGCCCGGAGCGATTCGGAACACGCCTGGAGACAGACGATGACGCAGACCATGGGACGCCGCCCTGCGCGGCTTGCACTGTCCGCCGCCGCGTTCGCGCTGGCCGCCGGCGCCGCGGGGGCGCAGACCGCCGAGGTCACCTTCAGCCGCGACGTGGCCCCCATTCTCCAGCGGAGCTGCCAGGGCTGCCACCGCGCCGGCCAGATGGGGCCGATGGCCCTGACGAGCTACGAGGAGGTGCGCCCCTGGGCCCGCGCCATCCGCACCAAGGTGGTCGAGCGGTCGATGCCGCCCTGGCACCTCGACAAGACCGTCGGCATCCAGCAGTTCGAGAACGACATCTCGCTGAGCGACGCCGAGATCGACACCGTCGCGCGCTGGGTCGACGCCGGCGCCCCGCGCGGCAACCCCGCCGACCTGCCGCCGCCCGCCGACTGGCCCGACGGCGACGTCTGGCACCTCGCCGAGCGCTTCGACCGCCAGCCCGACCTCGTGATCGCCTCCGAGCCCTGGACGCAGAGCGCCGAGGGCCAGGACCAGTGGTGGCAGCCGATCATGGAGACGGGGCTGACAGAGGACCGGTGGGTGTCGGGCATCGAGGTGCGGCCCTCGGAGCGGCGCATCACCCACCACGCGGTCGTCTACCTGCAGCAGGAGGAGCAGCCCGGCGACCACGAGGCGGTGGTCGACGTGCCGGGGCGGGGCACCTACCTGACCGAGTTCGCGGTGGGCAAGATCGGCGACGTGTTCCGCGAGAACACCGGCAAGCTGATGAAGGCGGGGTCGCGTCTCGCCTTCGACAACCACTACCACTCGGTGGGCGAGGAGCTCGTCGACTCGACCGCGGTGGGCGTCTGGTTCCACCCGAAGGGCTTCGTGCCCAAGTACCGCGTGCACGGCGGCGCCCTCGGGGTGCGGCAGGCGATGGACACCCTCGACATCCCGCCCGGCCGGGTGACCGTGCACCACGCCTACGTGCCGCTGGCCCTGCCCGCGCGGCTCGAGAACTACCAGCCGCACATGCACATCCGGGGCAAGGCGATGTCGATGGAGGCGATCTACCCGGACGGCCGGGTCGAGATGCTGAACCACGTCGCCAACTTCGACTTCAACTGGCACGTGAACTACGTCTACACCGACGACTCGGCCCCGGTGCTGCCCGCGGGCACGGTCATCAAGCTGACCGCGTGGCACGACAACACCGAGGCGAACCGGGCGAACCCGGACCACACGCAGTGGGTGGGGTGGGGCCAGCGCAGCTACGACGACATGTACCACGCGCACGTGAACATCACCTACCTCACCGACGAGGACTACGAGCAGATCATCGCGGACCGGCAGGCGAGCCGGACCGACGACTGAGGCTGCTGCCGGCGGAACGTGGAGACACCGCTCACGCCGCTCGAGTTCCAGCGCCGCTCGCGGGCGCTCTACCCCGACCGCGAGTGCGTGGTGGACGGCGGCGACCGCCTGACCTACGCGCAGTTCTTCGACCGGTGCGACCGGTGGTCGGCGGCGCTGCAGCGCCTCGGGGTGCGCAAGGGCGACCGCGTCGCGTACCTCTCGCTGAACACCGCGTCGCACCTCGAGTCGTTCTACGCCGTCCCGCAGATCGGCGCGGTGCTGGTTCCCATCAACTTCCGCCTCAAGCCGCAGGAGATCGCCTACATCGTCCGGCACTCCGGGGCGAAGGTGGTCTGCGCGCACGCCGAGTTCCTCGACACCGTCGACGAGATCCGCGCCGAGTGCCCCGGTGTCGAGCACTGCGTGGCCCTCGAGGGCGCCCGCGACGGCTGGCTGGACCACCGCGAGCTCCGTGACGCGGAGTCGGGGGCGGTCGACCGCCCGCCCGTGGACGAGCGCGACCTGCTGACCATCAACTACACGAGCGGCACCACCTCGCGGCCCAAGGGGGTGATGATCACCCACCGCAACGCGTACATGAACGCGGTGGGGACCCTGGTGCACGTCCCCATGACGTGCGCCGACCGCTACCTGTGGACGCTGCCGATGTTCCACGCCAACGGGTGGACGTTCGTGTGGATCGTCACCGCCGTCGGCGGCGCCCATGTCTGCCTGCGCAAGGTCGACCCGGTGCAGGCCTTCGCCCTGGTCCGGGACGAGGGCGTGACCATGATGTGCGCGGCCCCGACCGTGCTCATCGGGCTCGCCGGGTGCCCGCCCGAAGAGCGGGGGGAGGTGCCGGCCGGGGTGCGCGTGCTGACCGCCGGCGCCCCGCCCGCCGCCGCGACCATCCAGCGGGTGGAGGGCGAGTTCGGGTGGGAGCTGACCCACGTCTACGGCCTCACCGAGACCGCGCCGTTCATCACCGTCTGCGAGCCGCGGCCGGAGCACGGGGCGCTGTCCCCCGCCGACCGCTCGGTGGTCAAGGCGCGCCAGGGGGTGGAGCTGATCACGTCGGGCGAGCTGCAGGTCTTCGACGAGGAGGACCGGCCCGTCCCGCGCGACGCGCAGACCCTGGGGGAGATCGTGGTGCGCGGCAACGTGGTCATGGAGGGCTACTACAACGACCCCGAGGCCACCGCGAAGGCGATGCGGGGCGGGTGGTTCCGCAGCGGCGACGCCGCCGTCGTGCATCCCGACGGGTACCTTGAGATCCGCGACCGGTTCAAGGACGTCATCATCAGCGGGGGCGAGAACATCTCGTCGGTCGAGGTCGAGGGCGTGCTGATGCGCCATCCCGGCATTCAGGAGGTCGCGGTGGTCGGCATGCCCGACGAGAAGTGGGGCGAGACCCCCCACGCCTTCGTCGTGCCGGCGCCGGGGGCGGCGCCGGGCGAGGCCGATCTAATCGCCTGGGCGCGCGAGCGGATGGCCCACTTCAAGGTGCCGCGGAAGATCCGGTTCGTGGAGGAGCTGCCGAAGACCGCCACCGGCAAGATCCAGAAGTACGTCCTGCGGAGCGGCCGCGCCGCCATCGCGACGCAGTAGACAGGGCGATGACCGCCTTACCTTCGTTCCCGCCTTCGGACGCGCCGTCCGGGGTCCCCGCGGACGGCGCCGCCCGGTGTCTCGCCGCCATCGAGCGCAAGGTGCTGTGGCTCAGCACCTGGATGATCCATCACGCGAACCACGTGCGGGCGAGCCGCGACGGCCTCAAGGTCGGCGGCCACCAGGCGTCGTGCGCGTCGATGGTCACCCTGATGACCGCGCTCTATTTCGACCTCCTCCGCCCCGCCGACCGGGTCGCGGTGAAGCCCCATGGCAGCCCCGTCTTCCACGCCATCCAGTACCTGCTCGGCAACCAGACCCGCGACCAGCTCGAGCGGTTCCGCGCGTTCGGCGGCGCCCAGTCCTATCCCTCGCGCACCAAGGACCAGGACGACGTGGACATCTCCACCGGATCGGTGGGGATGGGGGTGGCGATGACGAGCTTCGCGGCCCTCGCCCAGCAGTTCCTGCGGGCGCGCGGGCTCGCGCCGGACGGCGCGCCGCCGGGGCGGATGATCGCGATCGCCGGTGATGCCGAGTTCGACGAGGGCAACGTCTTCGAGGCGCTGCTGGAGGCGTGGAAGCACCACGTCACCGACGTCTGGTGGATCATCGACTACAACCGCCAGAGCCTCGACGCGATCGTCGCAGACCGGTTCTTCCACCGCCTCGACACCGTCTTCGAGACGATGGAGTGGAGGGTCCTCACCCTCAAGTACGGCCACCGCCTCGAGGCGGCGTTCACGCGGCGGGGGGGCGATGCGCTGCGCCAGTGGATCGACGACTGCCCCAACTCGACCTACTCGGCCCTCGCCTACCAGGGGGGCGCGGCGTGGCGCTCGCGGCTCGTGCGCGACCTCGGCGACACCGCGGGCATCCGCGAGCTGCTCGACGAGCACGATGACGAGGCCCTGCACGGGCTGATGACCAACCTCGCCGGACATGACCTCGACACGGTGCGCGAGGCGTTCCACCGGGCCGCGCAGGACGACGTCCCGACCTGCTTCATCGCCTACACCATCAAGGGCCACGGGCTGCCGTTCGAGGGTCACAAGGACAACCACTCGGGCCTGACCAGCCCTCAGCAGATCGCCGCCCTCCGCAACGACATGGGCATCGCCGAGGGCGACGAGTGGGACGCGTTCGCGGGCCTCGACGTCCCGCCCGAGGCGCTACGGGCGTTCCTCGACGCGGTGCCGTTCAACCAGGCGGCGACGCGCCGGCACGACGCCCCGCGCATCGCGGTGCCGGCCGAGATCGAAGTGCCGCCTGGCGACCCCCTGTCGACGCAGGCCGGCTTCGGCCGCGTCCTCGCGGACGTCGCGCGCCGGCACCCCGACCTCGCCGACCGCATCGTGACCACCTCGCCCGACGTGACGGTGTCCACCAACCTCGGCGGCTGGGTCAACCGCCGCGGCGTCTTCGCCCGCTCGGCGCAGGCCGACGCGTTCCGGGGCGACCGGCCCCTGTCGGCCCAGGACTGGACGATGGGGCCGACGGGCCAGCACCTCGAGCTGGGCATCGCCGAGAACAACCTCTTCGTGCTGCTGGCCGCGCTGGGGTTGACGGGGCCGCTCTTCGGGACCCGGCTGCTGCCCGTGGGCACCCTCTACGACCCGTTCATCAGCCGCGGCCTCGACGCCCTCAACTACGCCTGCTACCAGGACGCGCGCTTCATCCTCGTCGCCACGCCCTCCGGGGTCAGCCTCGCCCCCGAGGGGGGCGCCCACCAGTCGGTGGTGACGCCCCTCATCGGCATGGGGCAGCCGGGCCTGACCTCGTTCGAGCCGGCCTACGTGGACGAGCTGGCCGAGATCCTGCGCTGGAGCTTCGAGCACGTCCAGGCCGACGACGGCGGCGCCGTCTACCTGCGGCTGTCGACCCGGCCCCTCGCGCAGCCGCAACGCGAGCTCACCCCCGCCGACCGGGCCGGCATCGTCGACGGCGGGTACTGGCTGATTCCCCCCGCGCCGGGGGCCGAGCTCGCGATCGTCGTTTCGGGGCCGGTGGTCGTCGAGGCGGCGGAGGCCCACCGGCAGATCGCCGAGGACCTGCCGGGGGCCGGGGTGCTCGTGGTCACCTCCGCGGACCGGCTGCAGCAGGGTTGGATGCGGGCGGTCAGGGCGGGGCGGCCCGAACGTGCCCGCGTGCGGCAGCTGCTCGAGCCGCTGGCCCCGGCGGCGGGTCTCGTCACCGTCCTCGACGGCCATCCCGCGACCCTCTCGTGGCTGGGCTCGGTCGGCCGGCACCGGGTGCAGCCGCTCGGCGTCACCCAGTTCGGGCAGTCGGGAGACATTCCCGACCTCTACCGGGCCTGCGGTCTCGACGTCGACGCCATCCTCGACGCCGCGGCGCGGCTGTGCGTGGGGCCGGCGTTGAGCAACTGAACGAGGTGAGGCGAGCGAAGGTGCCGTCGTGACAGCGCCCGGCGTTCCCGATGCCCGATAATGGGTAATGTCGCGGCCATTCCGCCGCTCCCGGCCGGGAGGTTCCCGTGTTCGATTCCCTCACCGTTGCCCGGCAGTTGACCGAAGCCGGCATCGACCGCGCCCAGGCGGACGCCATCGCCGACGGCATCCGCCAGGCTGCCGAGCACGGGGAGCACGTAACGCCCGCTCAGCTCGACGCCGGGCTGGCCAAGCTCCGCGCCGACCTCACGTGGCGCATGCTCGCCGTCGCCGGCCTCGTCATCGCGGCTCTGCGGTTTCTTGGTTGACGTTCACGCGCGATGGCCGAGACGACCGAGATTCGACTGCCCCGGTTGGCCGATTCCGTCACCACGGTCAAGTTCGGCGCGTGGCTCAAGCACGACGGTGAACGGGTCGAGGCGGGCGAGCCCGTCGCCGAGGTCGAGACCGACAAGACCACCGTCGAGCTGGAGGCGCCGGCCGCCGGCGTGCTGTGCGACCTGCGCGTCGCGCCGGGCGAGGACGGCCTGGAGGCCGGGGCGGTGCTCGGGCTGATTGCCCCCGCCGCGGGTGCAGCGCCGGCGCCGGCGGGCTCGGAGGACGACGCCCGACCCGCCCGGGGAGTGGGGGGCGCTCGGGGCCGCTCCGGATCGGGTGCGGCGGCGGAACCGACGGCCGGGGCGGCTTCGGTCGAGACGCCTGCGGTTGGGGGATCCGCGCCCGCGGCGCGCGCCGGGGTGCCCGCGACGCCGGGCGAGCTCGCGGCGGCCCCCGCCGAGCCCCTGGCCGGCTCGGGCGACACACCGGCCAGGGCTCGGGCGGCGGCCCCTGCGACCCCGCTGGCCCTCAGAATGGTTGCCGCGGCGGGGCTCGACCTGTCCGCCGTCAGGGCCGCCGAACCAGACGGCCGCATCCGCAAGGCGGACGTCGACCGGGTGCTCGCCGCGCGCCGGGACGCGCCCGGTGACGGGAGTGCGCTTTCCGGCGACGCCGGGGAGTCCTCCGCGCCGGCGCCGGTCGCCGCGGTCGCGACCCCGGACTCTCCGGCAGAGGCGAGAGTGCCGTCGGGCGCGGAGGCGCCCTACCGCGAGCCGCCGTTGACGGCCATGCGCCGGGTCACCGCGACCCGCATGCAGCAGGCCAAGCGCACCGTCCCGCACTTCTATCTGCGGACCGAGTGCAGGGTCGATGCGGCACTGGGTCTGCTCGCCGCGGCCAAGCGGCATCACCCGGACGCGCCGCCCACCCTCACCGACCTGGTCGTCCGGGCCGCCGCCTTCGCGCTCCGCGTCGTGCCCGAGGCCAATTCCGCGTGGGTCGACGACGCGGTCCGCGTCTACGAGCGGGTCGACCTGGCGGTCGCCGTCGACACGCCGCAGGGCCTGGTCGCACCGGTGGTCCGCGGCGCGGACGGCAAGGACCTCGGGTCCATCGCCCGCGAGACCCGCGCCCTCGCCGCCCGAGCGCGCGAAGGGCGCCTCGCCCCGGCCGAGTACGCGGGCGGCACGTTCACCATCTCGAACCTGGGCATGTACGGCGTCGAGAGCCTCTACGCCATCGTCAATCCGCCCCAGAGCTGCATCCTCGGCGTGGGGGCGGCGTCAAGTCGCCCGGTGGCGGACGGCGACGGCGTCGGCGTGGGCACGGTCATGGCCTGCACGCTCTCCGCCGACCACCGGGTCATCGACGGTGCGGCCGGGGCCCGGCTGCTCGACGCGTTGAAGTCCTGCCTCGAGCAGCCCGGCCTGATGCTGCTGCAGGCCGAGGCCCGGCCCCCCGCGGGAAGGCGGGGGGCGCCGTGACCCCGGGTCCTCGCCAGACCCGCTGACGCCTCATGCGCGCCCTCGTCGATTGGCTGCACGCGGCGTTCCACGAGCCCGACACCCTGCTCTACCGGTACGTCCAGGGTACGGTGTGGGGGCTCATCCTGACCTCGGTCTTCCTGCTCGTCGTCGAGGCCCTGCTGCCTCCCGAAAGCCCCGCGGGCCTGCTGCTGCGACGGGTCGACGTCGTGCTGCTGTCGACCTTCGCGGTCGAGATCCTGCTCCGCGTCGGGTCGTACCGGCCGCCGGCGCTGGTCATCTTCCGGCGCCCTCCCGGGGGGAGGCTCCGGACCCACCTGGTGGGGCGCCTCCAGTTCCTGATGCGGCCGATCATGCTGGTCGACATCCTGGCCGTGCTGGCCTTGTTCCCCGAGCTGCGGGGCCTGCGCGCGCTGCGGCTGCTGCGGCTCCTGCGGTCGAACCGGCTCTTCCGCTACCGCAACCCGTTCGCCATCGTCCTGCAGGCGTTCGAGGAGAACGGCGTGCTGTTCACCCTGGCCTTCGGGGTCCTGGGGGTGGCGACCCTGCTCGGCGGCACGAGCATGTATCTCGTCGAGGTCCGGGACAACCCCAACATCGCCACGCTCCTCGACGGCATGTGGTGGGCGCTCGTCACGACGACGACCGTCGGCTTCGGCGACATCTCCCCGGTGACGGGGCTCGGCCGCCTCATCGGCGCGGTGATGATGGTCGCCGGCATGTTCACGCTGGCCTTGTTCGCCGGCATCGTCGGGTCGAGCCTCGTCAGCAGCGTCGTCAGCGTCCGGGAGGAGCAGTTCCGCATGAGCGACTACGTCAACCACATCGTCGTGTGCGGCTACGACCAGACCACCCACCTGATGCTCGACGCCCTGAGCGCCGAGCTCAACCTGCACGAGACCCGCGTGGTGCTGTTCGACACCCACGAGCGCCCGCGCGACGTGCCCCCCGAGTTCGTGTGGGTGCAGGGCGACCCGACCAAGGAGAGCGAGCTCGACAAGGTGCGGCTGACCCACGCCGCGGCGGTCATCGTGCCGGGCGAGCGCGACACCTCGCCCCAGGCCGCCGACGCCCGCTCCATTCTCATCACGTTCACCATCCGGTCCTACCTCAGCCGCCAGCGGAGCCACGTGCGCCGCCGACGCTTCCCGCTCTACGTGGTCGTCGAGATCCTCGATTCCGAGAACGTCGACCATGCCCGCAAGGCCGGCGCCGACGAGGTGCTCGAGACCCGCAAGATCGGCTACGCGATGATCGCGCACGCGGTCGGCTACCACGGCACCGCCACCGCCATGAGCCGGGTGCTGATGTCGGGCCACCACAACGTCTACGTCGGCGTGCTGCCCGGCGACCGCAACGAGCCGGTGCCGTTCGGCGAGCTGCTGATCGAGATGGAGCTCTCCAAGCGCGGGGGGCTCGTGGTGGGCGTGCGCACCCCGGCCGGCGACGAGGTGATCAACCCCCCCAAGGACTACGTGGTGCACCCGGGCACTCAGTTGCTCTATCTCGCCGAGCGGGCGCTGCTGGAGCCGCCCGGGTGGGAGCCGCCGGCGAGGTCCCGCACGGAGAGCGGCGGGGGCGCCGACCGGCCGTAGCGGGCCCGCGGCGGAACCGCGCTATACTTCGGCGTTTCGCCACGCAACCCGCCGGGTTGACCCCACGGTGGGGCAGCCTCGAGGAGGACCCATGACCACGAAGCGCGTGCTGACGGCGCTGATCCTGGCGCTGCTGACGGCCCCGATGCCGGCCGCGGCCCAGCAGGAAGAGACCTACGACTACTGGAAGTTCCAGCGCGAGATGGTCCGCTACGGGCAGCAGGCCATCTTCATGTGCAACGGGCTGTTCACGTCGAACCGCACCCTGGAGAACGTCTTCGCGCAGGAGCTCGCCTTCCTGCCGCGGCCGGTGGGGACGCCGCGGGGCGGCGACTACGTCGTCGACGAGAAGCGGAAGGCGGTGGCCATCGGGACGCCGGGGGGCACCCCGGTCATGCGGGCGGCGTTCCGGGAGGGCGTCGGCTGCGTCATCCTTCCGCCCGACCAGACCTTCGAGGACATCGACGCGCTGCCGATCCTCGAGCTGCCGTACCCGGAGGGCGATGCCGCCGACATCCCGTGGCCGGACGGCGACCTCGTCGCCGAGGCGGCCCTGTCGCCGTCCATCGACGCCGCCGCCATCCAGGCCGCCTCGGACTGGGCCTTCGACCGCGGCACCCCCGAGCAGGACACCCTGAGCCTGCTCATCGTCCACGAGGGGCAGATCATCCACGAGCGGTACGCGCCCGGCGTGGACGTGACCACCCGCACCCGCACTTGGTCGACGGCCAAGAGCATCGCCGCCACCCTCATCGGCATGCTCGTCGACGACGGCCGGCTGAAGCTCGACGAGCCCCTCGGCTTCGAGTGGCTGCCTCGGGCCGCGTCGCCCGAGACCGACCCGCGCAACGCCATCACCCTGCGCCACGTGCTCAACATGTCGAGCGGCCTCGACGTCGTCGACAACGGCGGCCTCGAGTACGCCACCGGCTCGGGCCTCTCCTACTGGGCGGGGGCGAGCTCGGTGCGCGGCGCCCTGCGGCAGGCCCTCATCCGCGAGCCCGGCACCAACTGGGACTACGAGAACTACGACACGCTGCTCGCGGTCCTCAAGATGAAGCAGGCCCTGGGCGACGAGAAGACCTACCGCGAGTTCCCGCGGCGCGCCCTGCTCGACAAGATCGGCATGCGCAACACGCTGGTCAGCACCGACCGGTTCGGCGACTTCATCCTCAGCAGCCAGGTCTACACCAACGCCCGCGACCTCGCCCGCTTCGGCCTGCTCTACCTGCAGAACGGCGTGTGGAACGGCGAGCGGCTGATCTCCGAGGACTGGATCGACTTCGTGCGCACCCCCGCCCCGGCCACCGTCGGGCGCGGCGGCCAGTACGGCGGCCAGTGGTGGCTCGTGCCCGAGAACCGGAACGACGTGCCGAAGGACGCCTACTCGACCTCGGGCAACCGCGGCCAGTACGCCGTCGTGGTCCCCTCGCACGACCTCGTCATCGTGCGGCGCGGCCTCGACTGGGGCCGCCAGGGCTTCGACCGCTGGGGGCTCGTCCGCGAGGTGCTGAAGGCGGTACGGGTCCCGACCGACGAGGGGCAGTAGGGCTCAACCGCCCGTGCGGCGGCCAAGGCGGACTACGATGTCGTACTCCGCCTTGGTCACCGGCTGCACCGACAGCCGGCTGCCCTTCTGGATCACCTTCATCGCCTCGAGTCCCGGCGTGGTCTTGAGGGCGGCCAGCGGCACGGTCTCCGCGAACCGCTCCACGTACGCCAGGTCCACCATGTACCACGTCGGGGCGTCCGGCTTGCTGCGGGCGTCGAAGTACTTGTGGCCGGGCTCCCACGCGTAGTGGTCGGGGTAGCCGGTCCGGCAGATCTTCGCGAGCCCGGAGACCCCCGACGGCTCGGCGTTCGACGCGTAGAACAGCACGCCGTCGCCCACCCGCATCTCGTCGCGCATGAAGTTCCGGGCCTGGAAGTTGCGCACGCCCTCCCAGCAGGTCTCCCCGTCGCGCGCCAGATCGTCGATGCTGTAGGCGCTCGGCTCGCACTTCATCAACCAGTAGCGTTTCGCCATGCCGCTATTGTCCGCGGGGTCGGCACGCGTGACAAGACGGCGCGTGGCTGTTGCGCGTCACGCCCTGCCCGCGGCGGGCTGCTGCACGGAGGGGGTGGCGCGCGTTCCCGCGTCACGCCTTGCCGGGCGGGGCGCGCCGCGCCGGCGTCCGAGTGACGCGCCGGTTCAGCCAAGGCCGGCGAACTTCGTCCCCCGCCCGTCCGTCCAATGTCAGGCAGGAGGGTTCATGTCGACGAACACTTGGTGGGAGACGGTGGGAGGCACCGGCAGCGCGGTGCTCGATCAGCTCAGGAAGCTGTTGAACGAAGGCAACATCCGGCGCGTGCGGGTGCGGCAGAAAGGGCAGGTCATCGCGGAGTTCCCACTGACGGTGGGCCTGGTCGGCGCGGTGTTCGCGCCTCTGCTCGCCGCCATCGGGGCCATGACCGCCCTGGTCACCGGCTGCACCATCGAGGTCGAGCGCGAGGGCGGCCGCGGGGCGGCGAACCCGCCGCCGCCTCCCGACTCGCCCTGAGCGATCGGGGCCGCCGGCCGGCGTCACGACGGACGGCGCCGGGCGGAATGCCGAAGCGGCGGGTGGGTCCTGGCCGCTTCGGATCCGTTCGCCGGCGAGGCTCTCCACGTCTGAAGTTCACGTGAGGCTCGACCCGTTTCTGTTCGACGACCATTCGAGCATAGGATCGTCCTGCGATGGCGTTCGAACCCGGCGAGCTGTGGTCCGCGTGGACTGCGTGTCGATCCGCGCGTGAGGGACAGCTGTTTTCGGATCCGCTGCTGCATGCGGAGTTCGAGATCGCGGATGTGCCTCCAGGCTCGGACTTCACGCTCGAACGGGTCGAGGTCGACGAGTGCACGCGCCCCAAGCAGAGCGGCGGCGTTCGGACTGAGCTGTTCCCCGACCCCCACACCGCGACGCTCCTCCAGGCCGTGGCCGACCGCCTGCAGCCGCGCGACGCCAGCGCGGCCACGTCGGCGCCCCAGGTTCCGCACGGCGTTCGCCCGGCGGCAGTGAATCAGTACGAGGAGTGGTCGTCCGACGTCCGAACCTGGATTCGCAGGGAGCTGGCCGCAGGTCGGAACGTCATCTACGCAGACATCGAGAACTTCTTTCCGTCCATCTCGGCGCCGGCCATCGCCGGCGTCCTGGCGCGGAGCGGCCTCGACCCGGACATCGAGGGGCTGACCTTGCGCGTCCTCGATCGGCTGCGGGGGCTTGGGCGCTGCTCTGCGGAGCCCGGCGCCGGGCTGCCAGTCTGTCCAGGCGATTTCTTCTGGCTCGTCGCTGATCGGGCCCTTCTTGACGTCGATGCGGAGATCGAGCGGGCGGCGTACGTCGTCGGGCACACACGCTGGAGCGACGACTTCCTCCTGTCTGCGAGGCCGGGCGCCGAGCGCGAGGCGTTGCACCGTCTCGCCACGTGCGCCGGCGACAACGGGTTCAGGCTGAATGCTCAAAAAACGCGTGTGTTCTCATCGTGGCAAGACTACCAGACGCGCAATCTCGCGTCGGAACACGAGAGCGTCAACGACCTGATCGCCGTTCATCGGAATGGGGGCTCCAAGTCGGCAGTCGAGGTGCTTCTGGCCGCCCTGAATCCGCTGGAGAGCGCGGACCGTCAGGGCGCGGCGCGGCTGCTGAAGCGCGTGTACAACCTCGCGACGCTGGCGCGGACCCCGGCGCTGGTCGGCCGAGCAGAGGCTGATCTCGATTGCTATCCGGTGGTCGAACGCAGCCTGTTCCGCTACCTTGCGACCCTCGGATGGCCCAAACCGGGCCGAGCGCTTCTGCTGCGAGCCGTCAGCGAGCCGGCCCACGACACGCTCGCGCTCTCGGCCTTGAGCGCCCTCCTGAACGACGGTGCCTCGCCGCAGATCGTGCTGGAAGTCAAGCCTGCCTTGCTCGACGCGTCGTTCGGTTCGAGCCCTTGCCACCCGCTTGCGCGGGTCGCGGCGCAAGCGTGCCTGGCGCGAGTGTCACCCGCGGCAGAACGGGCGCGGCTTGCCAGTGACTTCCTCGACCGAGTTCCGACACTCGAGTCTGCCTCCGCCCGGCGGGCAGCGCTGGCGCTTGCGTGGCTCGTCCCTACCCTCCGTGACAGAGTGACCACCTTGGTCCGTGAAGACGACAGCATCGTCGTGCGCGATCTCTGGACCTGTCTTGCGCCGAGCCTCGGTCGGAGGGTTCGGCGCGGCTTGGAGCGAGTCGCTTTCCACGGTGGGCCGACACGATGGGGGGGGCTGGAGCGACGGTTGGCAACGGGGCTCGGAGGTTGGCGATCCGCCCCCAACGGACCGCGGCCGCGGCCCGGATCCGAGGCCGCACGAGGAAGCTGGCATGGAGCTGTTCCGGCGGAAGCCTGAGTTCGACGAAGAGCTGGAGTCGCGAGTGGATCGCCTCCAGTCCGAGTGTCGCCAGGCGAAGCTCCACTGCGAGTCGCTACCCGACGGCGCGGAAAAGCAGAACCGCCTGAAGGACCTCGAGGTGGCCGAGCAGGCGGTCGCCGAGGCACGCGCCGAGGGTGACAAGACGGCGCGGATTTGCGCCGCGCTGAGGGCCGAGGCCGAGCTCTGCCTGACGAAGCCCGCCCTCTTGTTGGTGCCTACGGCCAACCGCCTGCGTGACAAGCTCTTCCGGCTGTACCCCAAACAAGGCGAGGCTTGGGAAGAGGATCTCGACCGGTTGATCCGCGACGGCGACGTGGTGGAGGAACAAACACTCCGGCTTCGCCTGCAAGTGCTCACCTACGAATTGACTGAAGCGGCGGATCGCTACAACCGGTTGGCCGGTAAACGGTCGATCGCGATCCGCAGGGTCCTGTGTTCCTCGCTTGGAATCGTGACGGTGCTCCTGGTCTGGCTCGTATGTTCCCTCGACGGTTTGATGAACGGGGGTGATGGCACCGTCCTTCCTGGGGCGTGGCTTAGACCAACCCTCCTCGCCGGTGGATTGGGGGCGATGATCAGTATAGTCCCGTCGACAATCAGGGAAGAAGAAGAGAAACGGCCCGACTACTCGTGGACGTACATCTGGTACATGGCTGTACGAGTGGTTCTGGGCGAGGTTTACGCGTTCATCGTCTACAGCGCGACCCTAGCAGGGGTGGTCCCGCTTGCCATACCTGCGGAGCCCAAGACGGCGATGCTCTTCTTGACCGTGGTCGGCTTCGCATCGGGTTACTCGGACCGGATCTTCGTTCAAGTGTTGGGCAACTTGGGCGACCTGATTACGGGCAAGAGTTCTTCGAAGAAGAAGGACGGTAGCGATTAGGGAACATGACCTCGGAACGCCGGGTGATTGTCGTGATCGGACAAGTTGCCTCGGGCAAGACGACCGTCGCCCGGGAGGTCGGTCGCCGGCTTGCAGGTCGTGCCTCGGGAATCGAACAGTTGAGGGCCGCGGGTTTGGATACGAGCCCCTCCGGGGTTGCTCACGAGCTTGGGTCTCTCGCGGGTTCCGGGATCGCCGTTTACGAGTGTTCCGGAGCCCACCCGGACTTCGAGGAAACGCTTTTCCAGATCGAAGCGTGCGGGATCCTGCCCTTTGTCGCGCTTCTGGACGCAAGCTTCGAAACCGCGACGCGGCGGCTGCAGGAGCGTGGCCAGCGCGAGCCACCTCGCGGAGGCGGATCCTGGTCGGAGCACCTGCGGTGGGTGCAGACACGGTTACGGTTGGTGCCGGTAGACGTCTGCGTATCTGCAGAGCACAATGATCCGTCAGAGGCCGCCGGTCAGGTGCTGGAAGCGTTCGAGAACGCGCCTCCCGCGCAGAGAGTGGCGCCGGGCGTCTTCAGCTTCTCGCGACTCGCGACGTACGAAGTCTGCCCACTGTCGCACCGTTACAAGTATATCGAGGGGCGTGAAGAGGAGTTCATGCCCGCGCCGGTTCGATTGGGCAAGTGCCTGCATCTTGCGCTCGCACGACTCTATCTGGCGAAGGCGTCCGGGATGAGTCTTGACTCGCTGGTCGCGCTGTTCGAGGCGATGGTTGCGGCTGAGGCCCCGGTGGAAGAGGAGCGGCGGTGGCTGGTCGAGCAGGGACGGCAGATTCTGGAGTTCCACTATCGAACCGCGTTCGGGTGCGACGGCCGCGAGACTCTGAGCACGGAAGAGCGCGTCGCACTCGATCTCGGTGGCGGTGTAATCCTGACGGGGACCATAGACCGGCTCGCCCGAACCCAGACGGGGATCATCGAGGTGATCGACTACAAGACCCGCTTTCGGGCGTCTTCGTCCCGACCGCGGATTCCCGACCTCTTGCAGCTCGCCGGGTACGGCGTGGCTGCGCTATTGGAGTACCAGACGGAGCACGTATTCTTGCGGCGGCACTATCTCGAAAGCGGGGAGGAAGACAGGCTCTTGCTCTGTCGCGACGAGACGGCGAGCGTTCGCCTCGCTCTTCGCCGGTGGATCCGGCGACTGTCCGGCGGCGATACGCCCCGTCAGGGACCGCACTGTCGCATGTGCTTCTATTGCCCGAGCTGCGAGCACACAGCGTTCGAACCGGAGCGGCGGCCGTGGGCGCGCCTGGGGTGACGGCGACGCTCAGGAGCCGGGGCTGTGGCCGGCGCAGGGCGGCGAGCCGCGGGACGCCAACGGCGCAGGCCATTCGTTCTGCCGCTCAACGTGAGGGCCGCGGCGCGCGGCGGCCCTCGCGGCGGAAGCGCTCGAAGGTCGCCTCGAGCCGCTCCACGACCTCCGGGTGGTCGGCCGCGACGTCGCGTGTCTCGCCCGGGTCCCGCGACAGGTCGAAGAGCTGATACGGCCGGACGAACGGCTCGCCCCGAGGAGCCTGGCGTCCGCCGGAGCCGTTGCCGAGCACCAGCTTCCACCGGCCGTGGCGAATCGCGAACATGCCGCCCGAGGAGTGGTGGACGACGGCGACGTCCCGCGCCGCCGTCTCGCCGCGCAGCACCGGTAGCATCGACACGCTGTCCTCGGCCGCGTCGGGTCCCGGCTCGGTCCCCACGACGTCGGCCAGCGTCGCGTAGATGTCGGTGTGGACGACGGTGGCCGCCGACTCCGACCCCGCCTCGACGACCCCCGGCCACCGCACCACGAACGGCACGCGGTGACCGCCCTCCCAGACGTCCGCCTTGGTGCCCCGCCAGCCCGCGTTGGACCGGTGGCGGCCGACGCGGTAGCCCTGCACCGACGGGTCGTCGACGTGGTCGGGCGCCGCGTCGTCGAGGCGGTACATGTACGAGCCGTTGTCCGAGGTGAAGACGACCAGGGTCTCGTCGCGCATCCGGTTGCGGTCGAGGGCCGCGAGGACCTCGCCGACCGCGTCGTCGGTCTGCGCGACGAAGTCGCCGTACTCGCCGAGGCCTGTCCGCCCGCGGAAGCGCGGGTGGGGCTGGGTCGGCTTGTGCGGCGCGGTCAGCGGCAGGTAGAGGAAGAACGGCTCGGCCGCCGGCGCCGAGCGGTCGATGAACGCCACCGCCTCGCCCACCAGGCGATCGAGCACGTCGTCGACCACGAAGTCGTCGGCCCGCGGCCCGCGCCGGATGAAGTGCGGGAAGGGAACGGCCGGCTGTTCGCCGGTCGGGAGGGCGGTGAACCGGTCGTCGCGGATGTAGACGTAGGGCGCCATGTCGAGCGACGCGCTCACCCCGAAGTACTCGTCGAAGCCGTGATGGATGGGGCTGTCGGCGATCTTGCCGGCGAAGTCGATGCCGGGGTCGCCCTCCCACGGCTCGGTGCGCGCCGACGCGGGGTCGAGGAACGGCATGGCCATGCCGAGGTGCCACTTCCCGACCGCCGCGGTGCGGTAGCCGTGGGCCTGGAGCAGGGTCCCCAGGGTGGGGCGGTCCGGCTCGAGCAGGGGCGGGCTGTAGCCGCCGAGGACGCCGCTCGTCAACCGGGTGCGCCACGCGTAGCGCCCGGTGAGGAGCGCGTAACGGGTCGGCGTGCACACCGCGGCCGGCGCGTGCGCGTCGACGAAGCGCATGCCCTCGCCGGCGAGGCGGTCGATGTGCGGAGTGGGGATGGCCGACTCCGGATGCATGGCCCCGACGTCGCCCCAACCGAGGTCGTCGGCGAGGATGAGGACGACGTTCGGCGTGGCCGCGTCGCGCTCCTGCGCCTCGGCCGCGAGGGTGGCGGCGCCGGCCGCGAGCATCAGGATCGGAAGCAGGCGCAGTCTCATGTTCTTCTCCGTGTTCCGGCGATGGACAGCCGGCTTCGTGGACGCCGGGTTCGGGAAGTCGTCGGCCGCCGGGTCGGCCTTTCGCCCCGTCGGTCCCCCGTAGTCTGCACCGATTCGTTCGTGCGGGCCACACGGCGCGCGGTCGGGCGCGGTCCGCAGCGGCCGTCGCATGGGCGCCGGGTGCGCTATCATCGCGCGGCGGTCACTCTCGCCGGCCGGGCCTGTCTCGGTGACGCGCCGGCGAAACGAGCGACCCGGGAGGAGCGTCATGAGAGCACGGATGTGGCTGGTCGCTTGCGTTGCGGTGGTGCTGTCGGGTCCCGGAGGACTCGCGGAGCAGGAGACGTCCGGATGCGAGCCGGTCGGGGACATCCGGTTCATCTGCGATCTCGTCGGTCCCGAGGACCTCGCCATCCTGCCCGGCGAGGCGTGGGTCATCGCGTCCGGCAACCAGGAGGGGGGCCGGATTCACCTCGTCAACGTGGCCGACAAGTCCACGTCGGTCCTCTTTCCGACCGCCACGCGCACCGAGCGCCTCGACGCGTCGGCGTGGCCGGACTGCCCCGGCCCTCTCGACCCCGGCGAGCTTGACAACGACGAGTTCCGCGCCCACGGTCTCTACCTCGACCCCGACGAGGGCGGCGTCCATGACCTGTACGTGGTGCACCACGGCCGGCGCGAGTCGATCGAGGTCTTCGAGGTGAACGCGGGGGCGGAGCCGATCTCGCTGGCGTGGGTCGGGTGCGCGGTGGCGCCGGAAGGACTGCGCCTCAACTCGGTGGTGGCCCTGCCCGAGGGCGGCTTCGCGGCGACGAGCACCTCGACCGGCGACGTGTGGGAGTGGCGCGCCGGGGACGGCTGGTCGCTCATCGCGGGCACCGAGGACACGACCCCGAACGGCCTCGAGATCTCCCCCGACGGGGAGTGGCTCTACGTCGCGGGGTGGCGCGGCGAGAAGCTCACGCGCCTGTCGCGCGGTCGGACGCCGCAGCAGAAGGACGTGGTGCCGATGGGGTTCCGGCCCGACAACCTGCGGTCGGTCGACGGCGGCGCGGTGATCCTGGCCGCCGGCCACGGCGACTTCGGCACGCCGGAGGAAACCTCGAACGTGGCCCTCGTCGATCCCGAGACGCTGGAGGTCCGGCGCATCTTCCAGCACCCTCGAATGGAGGGGTTCGCGTCGTCCACGGCCGCCATCCGCATCGCAGGCGAGATCTGGTTGGGCACGAACCGTGGCGGGATGATCGCGTACTTCCCGGACCCGGACGGGGAGCCGGCGCGTTAGCGCGCCCAACGTCGCCGCCGGAGTTTTGCTCCTGACGCGACCACAGGTCGCGCCGCGGCCTCCGCCGGGGGTCCAACCACCAACCTTCAGGAGCCCGTGCCGTTCTACGGCGCAGGCTCCTGGCTCGCCCGTCGTCCCCTGCGGCTCCCCCGGGCACCCAGCCACCAAACCCTCCAGGCGTCCGCGCCGTTCCGCGGTGCGGACGCCCGGTCACCATCGGCGGGCTCCACCCCGTTGTCCGCCACCCCTCTTTGCGATTGGAGCAGCGGATGCCGGAGACTGCCGGAAGGCTGCGCTCTCCGCGCGCACCTCGGCGAGGCCGTCTCGCGTGCCGCCGGGCGGATGACATCCGAAGCTGGATGCCGCCCGTTCCGGCGAGTCACGAGTCTGCGATGGCGAACGGGGCGGCTCCGGCTACGACGTTAGCTGCCGGAGGCGTCGCACGAGCTGCAGGGAGATGGATCGGAGGTCTTGCGGAGGCTTGGCGCCGGCTGTCGGTCGGGTCGATGCGCGGCGGTGCTGGCGAAGCGGCGCGGCGGGGAGCCGCAGCCGCGGGTGGACATTACGGGCGAGGGTCCTTCCGGTTGCGTGTCGTGTCGGCATGTTTCCTCCTAATGGGTTACAGGCAAGGCTGATAGTGACCTGCCCAACCTTCAATTATATACCGACGTTTTCGGCCACGTTCCGGTTCACTCGCACTGGGTTGAAGGTGCGCGTACGGGGATGGTGCCGTTCCGGGGATGGTGCCGTTCCGGGGATGGTGCCGTTCCGGGGATGGTGCCGTTCCGGGGATGGTGCCGTTCCGGGGATGGTGCCGTTCCGGGGATGGTGCCGTTCCGGGGATGGTGCGCGTACGGGGATGGTGCGCGTACGGGGATGGTGCGCGTACGGGGATGGTGCCGTTCCGGGGGCGGTGTCGCTCCGGGCGGTGTCGTTCCAAGGGCGGTGCCCTTCCGGGCTGCGGTGCGGTTCCGGGCAGCGGCAACCCCGTGCGCTGTGGGCGCGCCGGCCGGGGACCGTGAAATCGGCGTGAAGGCCCACCGCCGATCCCCTCACGCCGGCTTCACGGCGCCCCCCGTAGCCTGGACGGGTCGCGGGGAAGCCGGTGCTCGACGCCCCGCAGGGAGCGGCCATGAAGGGCATGATCGACTGGTTCGCGCGAAACGGCGTCGCCGCCAACCTGATGATGGCGTTCATCCTCGCCAGCGGGGTCCTGGCCGCGGTCAACAGCAACGAGGAAGTGTTCCCCGAGATGCAGCTCGACAGCATCAGCGTCGAGGTGCCGTATCTCGGCGCCGCCCCCGAGGAGGTCGAGGCGGCGGTGAACGTGCGCGTCGAGGAGGCGATCCAGGGCATCGACGGCATCAAGCGGATCCGCTCGACGGCGTACGAGGGCATGGGCGTGGTGATGATCGAGCTCGACCTCGACGCGGACGCCCGGCGCGTCGTCGACGAGGTGAAGACCGGCGTCGACGCCATCACCACCTTCCCGGTCGAGACCGAGAAGCCGATCATCCGCGAGATGACGAACCGCCTGCAGGTCGTCGACATCGCCGTCTCGGGCGACATGGACCCGTTCACGCTGAAGCGGGTCACCGAGCGGGTGCGCGACGAGCTGACCGCGCTTCCCGGGATCTCCCAGGTCGACATCGTGAGCGCGCCTCCCTACGAGATCTCGATCGAGGTTTCCGAGAGCGACCTGCGGCGGCACGGAATGACGTTCGACGAGGTGGCCGACGCGGTGCGCCGCTCGTCGCTCGACCTGCCCGGGGGGTCGGTGCGGACGGAGGGCGGCGAGATACTGCTGCGGACCATCGGGCAGGCGTACAGGGGGGCCGAGTTCGAGGACCTGGCCCTCTGGACGCGGTCCGACGGCAGCCGCCTGCGGCTGGGCGACGTGGCGACGGTCGTCGACGGCTTCGCCGAGACCGATCAGTACGCCCGCTTCGACTTCGAGCCGACGTTGCTGGTCTCGGTGTTCCGAACCGGGGACCAGAGCGCGGTCGAGATCGCCGCGCTCGCCACGGCCTACGTCGAGGAGGCCCGGGCGCGCCTGCCCGAGGGCGTGACCCTGACCGTCTGGCAGAACGACGCCGAGTCGCTCAACGCCCAGCTCTCGCTGATGCTCCGGAACGGCATCGCGGGGTTCGCGCTCGTGTTCCTGGTGCTGGCCCTCTTCCTCGAGCTGCGCCTCGCGTTCTGGGTCAGCCTCGGCATCCCCATCTCGTTCTTCGGCGCCATCGCCCTCATGCCCGGCCTCGACGTCTCCGTCAACGTGCTGTCGCTGTTCGGCTTCGTCCTCGTGCTGGGCATCGTGGTCGACGACGCCATCATCGTCGGCGAGAACATCCACCGGCACCAGGAGGAGCACGGCGACGGCCTGCGCGGATCCATCGAGGGCGCGTACGAGATCGCGAAGCCGGTCACGTTCGCGGTCCTGACGACGGTGGCCGCGTTCAGCCCGCTGCTGTTCGTGCCGGGCGTGCTGGGCAAGGTGTTCCGGGTCATTCCACTGGTCGTCATCCCGTGCCTGCTGTTCTCGCTGATCGAGTCGCTGAACATTCTGCCCGCCCACCTGTCCCACGTGCCGAAGCGCGGCCGCCCGGGGCCTTGGCGCCGCTTCCAACTGCTCTTCGCGAACGGCCTGAAGCGTCTCGCGCAGGGCGTCTACAGCCCCCTGCTCGAGACCGCCCTCCGGTGGCGGTACGTGACGGCGTCGGCCGGCGTCGGGGTGATGATCGTCACCATCGGGATGGTGCTGGCGGGCCGGCCCGGCTTCCGCTTCATGCCTTCGATAGAGGCCAGCGTGATCTCCGCCTCGGTGACGATGCCGCAGGGCGCGCCGGCGGAGGTCACGGGGGCGGCGGTCGCCAGGCTCGAGGCGGGCGCGTCGCGGCTGCGACAGCGGCTGATCGACGAGACCGGCCGCGACTACTTCCGGCACGTGCTGGCCGCGGTCGGCGACCAGCCGCTGGCGGCGCGGGGCGGCGGCCCTACCGGGCCCGCGGTCGGGAGCATGGCGTCGTCGAACGTGGGAGAGGTGGCGATAGAGCTGATCCCTTCGGAGGAGCGCGCCTACGGCAGCGAGGCGCTCGGCCTGTTGTGGCGCGAGTCGACCGAGCCGATTGCGGAAGCGGTCGCGGTCGACTTCGCGCTGAGCGACCTGAGCGCGGGCAGCGACGTGGACGTTCAGCTCGTCGGCCCCGACCTCGACGTTCTGCGCGCGGCGGCGGCCGAGATCGGGCGGCGCCTCGGTGCCTACGCCGGCGTCTACGAGGTGAGCGACTCGTTCCGCGCCGGCAAGGCGGAGATGAAGCTCGGCATCAAGCCCGCCGCGGAGACCGTCGGCCTCGACCTCGAGAGCCTCGGGCGCCAGGTGCGCCAGGCGTTCTACGGCGAGGAGGCGCAGCGCATCCAGCGGGGCCGCGACGACGTCCGCGTCATGGTGCGCTACCCGCGCGACGAGCGCCGCTCGCTCGGCGACCTCGACAACATGCGCATCCGCACCCCGGACGGGGGCCAGGTGCCCTTCGGTCAGGTCGCGACGGTCGAGCCCGGGCGCGGGTTCGCGTCGATCCGGCGGGTGGACCGCAACCGGGCGGTCAACGTCACTGCCTCGGTCGATGCGAGCGTGACGTCGGCGGGCGACGTCATCGCCGACCTGAACGCGCGCGTCCTTCCCGAGGTGCTGGCCCGCTACCCGGGCGTGTTTCACTCGTTCGAGGGCGCGATGGCCGAGCAGCGCGACGCCCTCGGCGGGCTGCAGCGCGGCTTCGTGCTCGCCCTGCTCATGATCTTCGCCCTGCTCGCGGTGCCGCTCAGGTCCTACGTGCAGCCGCTCATCATCATGAGCGCCATCCCGTTCGGGCTCATCGGCGCGGTCTGGGGGCATGTCCTCCTGGGCCTGAACGTGTCGATCATGTCGATGTTCGGCCTCGTCGCCCTGACCGGGGTGGTGGTCAACGACAGCCTGATCATGGTCGACTTCATCAACCGTGCGCGGGGCGTGCACGCCGACGTCGGCCGCCTGGCGCGGGAGGCCGGCGCCGCCGCGGCGGACCCGCACGACTTCGAGACGACGGGCCTCGCCCTCGCGGTGCGGGAGGCCGGCGTCCACCGCTTCCGGCCCATCCTGCTCACCTCGCTCACCACGTTCTTCGGCCTCGCGCCGCTCATGTGGAACCGAAGCCTCGACGCCTCCTTCATCGTGCCGATGGCGGTCTCGCTCGGCTTCGGGGTGCTGTTCGCGACCGTCATCACTCTCGTCCTCGTGCCCACCGCCTACATGATCCTCGACGACGCCGGCCGGGCGCTGCGGGGAATCCTCGCGCGCCCCGTCGTTGCGAAGCCCGCGTGACGAGGCGCGTCCAGGGCCGAAGCGACGGGGAGCCGCGGATGCCCCGCAGCGCTCATCGTCGAGAATCATGGTGCGTGTCTCCGGAGGGCGGCAGGAACGACGGGACCGTGCGTCCGCGGCGCCCCGGTGTGATGAGGACGGTACGACGACCCGGCGTGCACCCGGCGGGGGGAGAGGCGCGACGGGCAGCGCGGCCGGTTGCGGTATCATCGCCGGATGGTCACGTTCGTCCGGTCGGCGCCTGCAACCGCAGGCTTCCATGGCGACGCTGGGAGCGGTGGGGCGGTCGCTGCCGCGAGGCGTGGACGCGCCACGGGGCGGCGGGCGAGGCGCCCGAACAGCAGCATCGGGCGGCAGCTTCTTCGCCCGGCCGCGGCGGCGGGTCTGGCAGCCTGCGCGATCATCGCCGCGGTCGGCCCGGCCTCGGCCCAGCCCGGCGACGGCGCGTGGTTCACCGACCGCGCGGCGGCGACGGGCCTCGACTTCGTTCACTTCAACGGCATGTCGGGGGAGTACTACTCGGCCGAGATCATGGGGCCGGGCGGGGCTCTCTTCGACTTCGACGACGACGGCGACCTCGACGTGTACCTCGTCCAGGGCCAGATGCTCGGTCCCGGCCGCACGCTGGCGCAGGCCCTGGTGGCGCCCCGGGCCGGGCGCCCCCTCACCGACCGGCTGTATCGCAACGACCTGGAGATTCACGCCGACGGCACGCGCACCCTGCGCTTCACCGACGTCACCGCGGGGAGCGGCCTCGGCGTGGCCTCCTACGGCATGGGGGCGGCGACCGGCGACTTCGACGACGACGGCCGGATCGACGTCTACCGCATCGGGCTCGGCGACAACCACCTCTTCCGCAACAACGGCGACGGGACGTTCGCCGACGTCACCGCGCGCGCCGGGGTGAACGACGCGCGGTGGACGGCGGCGGCGTCGTTCGCCGACTTCGATCGGGACGGCCGGCTCGACCTCTACGTCGCCAACTACGTGGATCCCCGGCTCGACGACGACCTCGAGTGCTTCAGCCGCACCGGCGAGAAGGACTACTGCGGCCCCAACCGCTACCCGCCGGTGCCCGACCGGCTCTACCGCAACCGGGGCGACGGGACGTTCGCCGACGTCACCCTCGAGGCGCTGCGCGGCGGCGAGTTCGGCCCCGCCCTCGGGGTGGTGGCGGCCGACCTCGACGGCGACGGGTGGACCGACTTCTACGTCGCCAACGACGGCGAGCCCAACCAGCTCTGGATGAACCGGGGCGACGGCACCTTCGAGGACATGGCGTGGCTCGCGGGAGCGGCCGTCAACCGCGACGGTCGGCCGGAGGGGAGCATGGGGGTCGACGCCGGCGACTTCGACGGCGACGGCGACGACGACCTGTTCATGACCCACATCGCCACCGAGACGAACACTCTCTACGTCAACGACGGCCTGGGGCTCTTCGAGGACCGCACGGTGCGGGTCGGGCTGGGCCCGCCCAGCCTGCCGTTCACCGGGTTCGGGACGGGGTGGTTCGACTTCGACAACGACGGCTGGCTCGATCTCATCGTCGCGAACGGCGAGATCCGCACCATGGAGGCCCTCGCGCGGGTGAACGATCCGTTCCCCCTGCACCAGCGCAATCAGCTCTTCCGCAACCTCGGGAACGGCCGCTTCGCCGAGGTGAGCGGCGAGGCCGGCGCGGTCTTCGAGCTCTCCGAGGTCAGCCGGGGCACGGCGTTCGGCGACGTCGACAACGACGGCGACGTCGACGTGCTGCTGACGAACAACAACGGACCGGTGCGCCTGCTGATCAACGAGACGGCCGGCGGCAACCGCTGGGTCGGCCTGAGGCTGGTCGGCGCCTCGGGCCGGGACATGCTGGGGGCCCGGGCCGCGGTGTTCCGCGGCGCAGGGCCGCCGCTGTGGCGGCGCGCGCGCACCGACGGCAGCTACGTGTCGGCGAGCGACCCCCGCGTACTCTTCGGCCTGGGCCCGGCCGCCGTCGTCGATCGCGTCCGCGTGGTCTGGCCCGACGGCGGAGTCGAGGAGTGGGGGAGCGTCCCCGTCGACCGGTGGACGACCCTGGTCCGGGGAACGGGCCAGCCCGTCGAGTGATCGGGTGAGCCGGCCTCCTTGTCCTGCACTCCGCCGACCAGCAGACTACCGCGACGCCACGGCCGACACCCTCCCGCCCCAAACCCACGGCTTGAAGGAACCGCTGCCCCGCGCGGATAATTGAAGACATGCGTTGCACTATCCGGCATGGCCCTGAGGGTGTCGCTACCCGAGCCGGTCTGGTGCACTGCATCGGCGTCGTGCTGGTCTTGAGCGCGGCCCTCGCTGCGTCCGCGCGGCCGGCCGCCCCGGGGCAGGCGGCGGAGGATGAGGCGGTTCCCGCGGCGTGCATGTTGCCCGAACTGAGCCGCATGCACGAGGCGACCCGGGCGCAGCTCGGCGACGCCTATCGCGCGCTCGAGGCGGTGGAGTCCCCGAGCGGCGCGGGCGTGCCGACCGAGGCCGCCGACCCCCGGCGCGGCGAGGCCCACGGCACGCTTGGGATGCTGCTGCTCGCCGCCGACTACCCCGACGCGGCGGGGCGCTGCCTGCGGGACGCGATGCGGCTGGCTCCCGGCGAGTTCCGCTGGCCCTACTATCTCGGGCACGTCCACATCCGGCTCGGAGACCTGGACGGGGCGATCGGGTCCTTCGAGCGCGCGTTGACTCTCGAACCCGACGACCTGGCGGCCCTCGTCTGGCTGGTGCACGTGCGCGTCGACCTGGACCAGCCGGTTGAAGCGGAGGGACTGCTGGCCCGGGCGTGGGCGAGCCATCCCGGCACGCCGGCCCTCCTGTACCAGGGAGGAAGGGCGTCCCTCGCGGCGCGGAACTACGCGGCGGCGGTGCAACGACTCGAGGAGGCCCTGCGGCTGAACCCGGCCGCGACGGTGGTTCACTATCCGCTCGCGATGGCCTACCGGGGCCTCGGCGACCTCGATCGGGCCCGGGCCCATCTGGACCGGAGCGGCGCTCGCACCGACGGCCGCGGGGTCGAGGGCGGGGTGCTGCCCGATCCCCTGATGGCCGAGATCTACACCCTGCTCCGCAGCCCGCAGTCCCATCGCGATCTCGGCCTCCAGGCGGCCGAGCGGGGAGACTGGCGGGAGGCGGCGCGGCAGTTCACCCTCGGCGCGCGGATGGCGCCGGAGAACCCCGTGATGCGGCTGAACCTCGGGACGGCCCTGATCCGAACCGGCGACGCCCCGGCCGCGCTTACCCAGCTCGAGGCCGCGGTGAGCCTGGACCCCGGCTTCGCGGCGCCGCACTTCCTCGTCGGCACCCTCCTCGAGCGGAGCGGGCGGGACGAGGAGGCCATCGATCGGTTCCGGATGGCGGCGGACGCCGACGCGAGCATGAGCGCCGCCCGTCTCCGGCTGGGCGATGCCCTGCGCCGCACGGGCCGGTTCGAGGCCGCGCTGCCCCACTACCGGCAGGTCCAGGGCGACCAGGCCCGGCAGGCCCGCTTCGGCGAGGCGATGGCCCTGGTGCGGCTGGGCCGGTACGGCCAGGCCCTCCAGGTGCTGGACGCGGCCGGGGAGCGGTACCCCGCGGAGCCGTCCTTCCCGCACGCCCGGGCCCGCCTCCTCGCCGCCGCGCCCGACGACGGCGCGCGCGACGGGGCGCTGGCGCTGGCGCTCGTCGAGGGGCTGGTGACCGACGGGTACAGGACGGCCGGGGTGGCGGAGACGATGGCAATGGCGCTGGCCGAGCTGGGCCGGTTCGCGGAGGCAGTCGAGTGGCAGGGCCGCGCGATGCAGGTCGCCGCCGGCGCCGGCCAGGCGGGCGTGGCGCGAGGGATGAGCGCCAACCTGGCCCTCTATCAGCGTAGCGAGCCGAGCCGGACACCTTGGCGCGACGACGAGCCGGAGCACAACCCCGGCCCCGCCGTCGACCCGAACCTCCTCGCGCCCGGCCCTGGCGACTGATTCCGGGAGCCCGCGCGGCCGCGTCTCGCGGGACGGGCTCCGGCGGCTGATTTCCAAGGGGCGCCGCGAGTCCGCGTGTCGCGGGGCCCTCGCCGCGGGCTCCCACGCTCATCGCGGCGTGGGTTGGCGCGGCGTGCAGTACAGGAGACCTCGACATGAAAACCGTTCGTCACGGTATCGTCGCCGGCCTCGCCGGTCTCGCTGGCGTCCTCGGCGTGATCGTCCTCGGCGCCGCGCCGCTCGGCGGGAGCGCCGCTCCCGGCCCCGAGGGCCAGCCGCCGCAGGGCCAGCCGGCGGAGGACGTCGTGCACATCCCCCCCGTGCTGGTCGACGAGAGCTGGGTGGAGCCGCGCCGTCAGGCGCAGTTGCGGACCACCGGCGACTTCGACGTGTTCCACGACTTCCAGTTCACGGACCGGGTGGCCGAGAGCGGCATTACCTTCGTGCACCGGATCGTCAGCGACGCCGGCCGGAACTACAAGGCCGTGCACTACGACCACGGCAACGGCATCGCGGCGGCCGACGTCGACGGCGACGGCCTCCTCGACCTCTACTTCGTCACCCAGGTCGGCGCCAACGAGCTCTGGCGGAACCTCGGCGGCGGGCGGTTCGAGGACGTCACCGAGGCGGCGGGGGTCGGCGTCGCCGACCGCATCGGCGTCACCGCCTCGTTCGCGGACATCGACAACGACGGCGACCCCGACCTCTACGTAACGACCGTCCGCGGCGGCAACGTCCTCTTCGAGAACGACGGCGCGGGGACCTTCCGGGACATCACCGCCGCGTCGGGGCTCGGCTACGTGGGCCACTCGTCGGGCGCGGTGTTCTTCGACTACGACCGCGACGGGCGGCTCGACCTGTTCCTGACCAACGTGGGCGTGTACACCACCGGAGTGATCGGCGGCGACGGCTACCGCTACTACGTCGGGTTCGAGGAGGACGCGTTCCGCGGGCACCTGTTTCCGGAGCGGACCGAACAGAGCCTGCTGTTCCGCAACGAGGGCGGGAACCGGTTCGCCGACGTCTCCGCGGCGACCGGCCTCCAGGACCGCCGGTGGTCCGGCGACGCCAACCTCGTCGACCTGAACGACGACGGCTGGATCGACCTCTACGTGCTGAACATGCAGGGCGACGACGAGTACTGGGAGAACGTCGGGGGCACCCGCTTCGTGGCGCGGGGCCGCGACGTGTTCCCCCGGACCTCGTGGGGCGCCATGGGCATCGCCGTCCTCGACTTCAACAACGACGGCCGCCTGGACATCTACGTCACCGACATGCACTCGGACATGAGCCAGGAGGTGGGGCCGTCCGACGAGAAGCGGAAGGCGGTGATGATCTGGGACCGCGAGATGGTGGGCGACGGTAGCACGAGCATCTGGGGCAACGCCTTCTTCCTGAACCTCGGGTCGGGCCGGTTCCGCGAGGTGTCGGACGAGATCGGGGCCGAGAACTACTGGCCCTGGGGGCCCAGCGCCGGCGACCTGAACGCGGACGGCTACGAGGACCTGTTCGTCGCCTCGAGCATGAACTTCCCGTTCCGCTACGGCGTCAATACGGTGCTGCTCAACAACGCCGGCAGGCGCTTCCTGGACGCCGAGTTCATCCTCGGGGTCGAGCCACGCGAGGGAGGGCTGACGACGCCGTGGTTCGTCCTGGGCGAAGAGGACCGGCTGCCGACGTTCACCGGGACCCCGCGCGACGTGACGGTCATGGCCGCGCGCGGCTCCCGCTCGGCCGTCATCTTCGACCTCGACGGCGACGGCGACCTCGACATCGTGACCTCCGAGTTCAACGCCGCCCCCATGGTGCTGGTCAGCGACCTCGCCGACCGGCAGGGCATCCGCTGGCTGAAGGTGCGGCTCGAGGGCGCCGCCTCGAACCGCGACGGCCTCGGCGCGGTGGTGCGGGTGACGGCCGGGGGCCGGACCTACACCCAGCTCCACGACGGCAAGTCGGGGTACCTGTCGCAGAGCTCGATGCCGCTCTACTTCGGCCTTGGCGCCGCCGACTCGGCCGAGCGCATCGACGTGCGGTGGCCTTCGGGGGCCGAGCAGACGGTGCCCGGGCCGCTCGACGTCAACACCCTGATCGTGGTCGCCGAAGAGTAGTGCTGCGGCTCCGGGTTTGCCGGTGGCGACGTGCTACACTGCGACCGTTCCGGCGCTTGGTGATGACTGCCACACCCGCCTCGACGCAGGCGCCCCGCGTACGGCCAGCCGTGGCCGAGCACGGCCATGGCGCGGCCGTGCGGCGCCTCGGACTGCGGATTGCCACCCCGGACGGCCGTAGCGAGATCGACGTTGAGCCGCTCCAAGGACTGTGGACGCAGGCCCAGTACCTCCGGCTGACGGATAACGCCAGGCTGCTGATCGAGTTCACGGACGGTCGGCTGGAGGTTCTCCCGATGCCGACGGATCGGCACCAGGCCATCCTGCAGTACCTGTTCCTGGCTCTGGCCCCGTTGGTCGGAGCGCGCGGAGGAACGGTCCGCTTCGCTCCCCTGCGCCTTCGCATCCGCGACGGCAAGTTCCGCGAGCCCGACCTGCTCCTCGTGCGCGACGCCGGCGACCCGCGGCGGGAGAACGACTACTGGCGCGGCGCCGACCTGGTCATGGAGGTCGTCAGCCCCGACGATCCCCAGCGGGACACGCAGGTCAAGCGCGGGGACTACGCGGAGGCGCGCATTCCCGAGTACTGGATCGTCAATCCCCTGGACGAGACGATCACCGTGTTGACCCTGGCGGGCACGGAATACGCCGAGCACGGGGTGTTTCGAAGAGGCGATCGGGCGGAGTCGGCGTTGCTGCAGGGTTTCGCTACCGGCGTGGCGGACGTGTTCGATGCGGCGTGAACGGCCATCGCGGGCCGCCGGTGGCGCGAGGTGCGGAGTGAGGCGGCGGCCTGATTGGCGCGTCGGCGTGACGGCCATCGCCGGCCGCCGTCGGCGCGAGGGAGGACTGACATGATTCCGAAACTGGTCGAGGGCAAGGGGCGCGTGCTGCTCGGGGCGGCGTGCGGTCTGCTGCTCGCGGCGGCCGCCGCGAGCGGTCAGGCGCCGCCCGAGCAGCGCGCGGACATCGACGAGCTGAAGGCGGCGCTCGACGCCGGCGCCACCATGCTGCTCATCGACGTGCGCGAGGACTGGGAGGTGGCGAGCGGGTCGATGCCGGGGTCGATCCACATCCCGGTGGCCGAGCTCGAGCGCCGGATGCCGGACATCCCCAAGGACGTGCGGCTCGTCTTCTTTTGAAACGCCGGCGGCAGAAGCTCCCGTGCTGCGGAGCTCTTCACGGAGAACGGATACCGGGCGGCGGAATTCTGCGCCCTGAACGACTGGAAGTCGAGAGGCTACGCGCTGGGCGAGACCGAGAAGCCGGCGCCGGGACCCATCGCGCCGAAGTAGGCGGCGAGGTACGGACGATTGGGGGTCTGGGCGGGCGCCAAGCCGTAGAGCCGGCGCCCGCCCGCTCCGAGCCACTCCCGTAACGCACTACGGTCACCGGCGCCTGCCGGTAACCGTCCGCCTCGTTGCTCCCGCGTTTCAACCGCGACTCCGGCCGCCGGGTCCGGTCGGTTGGTTCGCTCCCGCCGTCGCGGTCTTCAATTCGTCGCGGGCTTCGACATGTCCTGGCTGTCGATCGAATACTTGATCCACCCCTCGAACATCTCGTCCCAGCTCTGCTCGCCCCAGTAGACCTCGCGGTGCGGGGCCGGGTTGTACCGGTTGCGAGGCGAGTTGTCGTAGTGCCCCTCGACGATCAGCCGGCTGCCGGCGGGGATGCGCAGGGGGTCGACGAGCTCGAACTCCGTCTGCCAGTTGAAGTCGTAGCGGGGGACGTCGAGCAGGACCTCGTCGCGGCCGTCCGGCCACACGAGCCGGAACCGCATGTCCTTGCCGCGCAGGTGCATGTGCGGCGAGATGGCGTAGAACGTGATGGGCTCGGCGACGTCGGTCTGCATGGTGATCGCCCAGTCGTCGGCGAAGGGCGGGATGACCGGGACCTCGCGGCGGGGCACCTCCTCGCCGTTCACGATGACGGGCAGGGTCCGGTCGGGGGTCGTGGGCAGGGGGCTTCCGATGGTGCGGGACAGCATCTCGTGGGTCACCGGCTGGTCCGAGAGCCAGATGCCGATGCGCGAGCGGTCGACCTCGGGCCGGCCCGTCGCGTTGTAGTGCAGGCTCCACTGCAGCGCCCGGCCCGCCGGCACCCGCTTGGCGACCCCGGGGTGGAACATCTCGAACCCGCGGCCGGGGACGAAGCAGATCAGCTTGGTGGCGCCGCCCAGCGCGTTCGAGTCGCTGTCGCGGGCGGCCCGAATCGCCTCGCCGGTGAGGGGAGCGCCCCCGGCGTCGTAGGCCTGCCCGTCGACGAGCACCGTCCCCTCGGGCAGGGTGGTGACGTTCACCGACAGGTGGTGCACGACGCTGCGGTTCGACGGCAGCATCTCGATGGCGTTCGCGAAGACGTCCTCCTCGAACGGGATGGCCGAGTACAGCGTGATGTAGGGCAGCTCGCCCTGGGCGGGAATCTGCATCTCGACCGGCATCGGCAGGATGTGGTCGGGCGGCCGCCCGCTCGGGTGGTGCCACTCGTTGTCGGAGAACGTCGGCAGCGGCGGCATCTCGGCCGCGTCGCCGAGCGGCGCGCCCCCGTCGACCCAGGCGACGATGGTGTCGATCTCGTCCTGGCTCAGCCCGCGGGAGTTGCGAATCGGCACCCCGCCGGGGGCCGCGTGCCACGGCGGCATCTCGCGCGACACTACCTTGTCCTTGATGGCCCGGCTCCACGGGCGCACCTCGGGATAGGTCAGCAGCGACATCGGGGCGATGTCGCCCGGCCGGTGGCAGCTCGCGCACTCCTCGTAGAGGATCGGCGCCACGTCGGACGCGAAGGTCGGCGTCTCCTCCGCGCCGGCCGGGGCGCCGGCCGCGAGCGCGAAGGCGACGATGATCGGGGTCAACAACCGGTTCTGCATGTGGCGTCTCCGTGAGTCGAACGATCCGTTCGTATGGTAGCAGCTATCGGGTCGACCGCGGGCAGGCCGGGGTAAGGTGCACGACGTTTCGTCGCGCCGCTGCCCCCGGCTCATGGCTTCGACGACGGTTCCTCGTCGCCGCCGCCGCCCGGCGGCGCCCCCCCGGGCGGCGGCAGCCGGCCCGCCTGCTGCAGGGCCCGGCGCAGCAGGAACTCGATCTGGCCGTTCACGCTGCGCAGCTCGTCGGCGGCCCACCGCTGCAGGGCGGCGATGACCTCCGGGTCGGTGCGCAGCAGGAACGGCTTGCGCGCAGGCATCGGGATTCACCCGCTACTGGTAGAGCGACCCCGCGTTCACCACCGGCTGGGTGCTCTTGTCGCCGCACAGCACCACCAGCAGGTTGCTGACCATGGTGGCCTTGCGCTCCTCGTCGAGCTCGACGATCTGCTGGCTCGACAGGCGGTCGAGGGCCATCTCGACCATCCCCACCGCGCCGTCGACGAGCTCGGTCCGGGCCGCGACGATGGCCCCCGCCTGCTGGCGCTGCAGCATCGCCGCCGCGATCTCCTGCGCATAGGCGAGGTGGGTGATGCGCGCCTCGAGCACCTCCACCCCCGCCTTGTCGAGGCGGCCCTGGATCTCGGTCTGAAGCTGCCCGGCGATCTCCTCCGTGTCGCCCCGCAGCGACCGGCGCCCCGGCTCGCGGGTGTCGTAGGGGTAGCGGGTCGCGAGGTTGCGGACCGCCGACTCGCTCTGTACCTTCACGAAGTCGACGTAGTCGTCCACCTCGAAGCTCGCCTCGGCCGTGTCGACCACCCTCCACACGACCACCGCGGCCATCTCGATGGGGTTGCCGTCGATGTCGTTGACCTTCGACCGCTCGGTCTCGAAGTTGCGCACGCGCAGCGAGATGCGGCGCTTGGTGAACAGCGGGTTGGCCCACCGCAGGCCGGGGTCCTTCACGGTGCCGACGTAGCGGCCGAAGAGCTGCAGCACCCGGCCCTCGTTCGGGTTGACGATGAAAAGCCCGATCAGCAGGAACACGATGACCGGCACCGAAAGCACCGCGGTGAGGCCGGGGAAGCCGATCTGGCCGTTGTCCGCGATGTCGGACAGGAACAGGACGATGACCGCCAGGAGGGCGGTGAGCAGCATGGCCAGCGCGAGCCAGCCCGACGACGCGACGTGCACTCTCTCCTTGAGCATGAGCCTCTACTCCCGTCATGGACCGGTCTCTGGGATGGACCGATCAGGTGATTTCAATATGATATCACATAGATATCTTTTCGCAATCCGACCGGCAGAGCGTCACCCCGGATGCCTCCTCAGGGTGGTCGCGAACGGAACTCCTGCCGCCGCGTCGGTTCGCGGTCGGCCGCGGACCCGAGGTTGATGATTACCCGTTAGTCGTGTAATCCTGGGGGAGTGATTCGGTCGTTCGACGATGCGGCGACGGCCGACGTCTACTACGGCCGCGACACGAAGGCCGCCCGCCGGTTACCGAAGCACCTGTGGCCCGTGATCCGCCGGAAGCTGGACGCGCTGCACCGCGCGCTGACGATCCGGGATCTGCGGCTGCCCGCGGGCAATCGTCTGGAGGCGCTGAAGGGCGACCGGGCCGGGCGCCACAGCGTGCGGGTGAACGATCAGTATCGGATCACGTTCGGGTTCAAGGAAGGCAGGGCCGATGCGGTCAGATGCGAGGACTACCACTGACGGACCGCGGTCCGTGCTGGATCTGGAGCGTCCGCCGACGCCCCCCGGGGAGATGCTGCTCGAGGAGTTTCTCCGGCCCGCGAACCTCACGCAGGTCGAGGCGGCCCGGCGCATGCACATTCCGCTGAACCGCCTGAACGAAGTGGTCCGAGGGCGCCGCGGGATCACGGCGGACACCGCGATCCGGCTCGGACGGTTGTTCGAGATGTCGCCGGAGTTCTGGATGGGCATCCAGGCCGACTGGGACCTCTGGCACGCGGCCGCGGCGTTGCGCAAGGCCGGGTAGCTCCGCGCGGCCCTCTCGCTCGCATCCGCGGCCACGGCGTCGGTCCTGTCGGGCCTGACGACGCTTCGGCCCACGTTCTTCCCGCTCGGCTCGACCCGCCCCGGGCGGCGGCGCGCTATCGGCCCGGGAATCGGAGCCTGCCAACTCCGATCGCCGCCCCAACCCACCTTGAAGCGGTCCGCGCCGTTCGACGGCGCAGCTACCCGAGCACGGCGCGGACGGCGCCGGCGAGCATGTCCACGGTGCGGTCGATCTGGTCGTCGGTGATGACGGCCGCGGGGGCGAGCACGTAGGTGTCGGCCTTGACGCGGCTGATGAGGCCTCGTTCCGCGGCTTCCCGGTGGACGCGGGGTCCGACCTTGTCGCCGGGGAGGAACGGCTGCTTGGTGGCGCGGTCGGCGACCAGCTCGACCGCGCACATGAGGCCCTTGCCGCGGACCTCGCCCACGTAGGGGTGGTCGCCGAGGGTGGCCCGCAATCCGGCGAGCAGCCGATCGCCCTGGACCGCGCACCGGCCGGGCAGGTCCTCGTCGCGGATGATCCGCAGGTTGCGGGCGGCCACGGCGCACCCCGTGGGGTGGGCCGAGTAGGTGTAGGCGTGCATCCAGATGCGCTCGTCCTTGTCGAGGGCGGCGGCGATGCGGTCGCTGATGCCGATGCCCCCGAACGGCATGTAGCCCGATGTGATCGCCTTGGCGAACTGCATGATGTCGGGCTCGACCCCCCAGTGGTCGAGGGCGAAGAGGGTGCCCGTGCGGCCGAAGCCGGTGATGACCTCGTCGGCGACGAGCAGCACGTCGTGGCGGTCGCAGATCTCGCGGATGCGGGGGAAGTAGTCGTCCTGGGGCACGATGACCCCGCCCGCCCCCTGCACCGGCTCGGCGAGAAACATCGCGACGGTGTCGGCCCCCTCGCGCTCGATCGCCCGCTCGAGCTCGTCGGCCGCCGCAATCCCCTGGCTCACCCCGGGCGGGGCCTCGTAGCGGTAGGGGTACGGCGACGGGATGTGGACGAACCCGGGCACCCGCGGCTCGAACAGGGGCCAGTAGGCCGAGAGCCCCGTCGCGCTCATCGCCGCGAGGGTGACGCCGTGGTAGCCCTCGATGCGGGAGATGACCTTGGTCTTGCCGGGCCGGCCGCGCAGCTTCCAGTACGCGCGGGCCATCTTGATGCTGCTATCGGTCGCCTCGCCGCCCCCGCTCGTGAAGAAGAAGCGGTTGATCGACGGGTAGGCCATGGCCGCGAGCTGCTCGGCGAGCTCGATGGCGGGCCGGTTCGAGCTGCCGGTGTAGCCCGACGCGTAGGCCAGGGTCTCCATCTGGGCCCGCGCCGTCTCCGCGAGCTCGCGGCGGCCGTGACCGGCCAGCACGTTCCACAGCCCGGCGAGGCCGTCGACGTACTCCCTGCCGTCGGCGTCGAAGAGCAGTGCCCCCTCGCCCCTCACCCAGACCCGCGCCGCCCGGTGGGCGGCGGCGTCGTGGAGGGGGTGGATGAGGTGGGCGGCGTCGCGGGCAACGAGGTCGGCGTTGGTCGCGGTCTCGCTCGTGGTCGTCAGGGTCATCGTCAAGCGTCCTCAGCGGGCGCCGGGGTCGGCGTCGCCGATGCGCAGATAGGAGCCGTCGCCGAGGCGGCGGAACGGTCCCCCGTCCACGGAGAACTCGTCGACCATCGCGAAGGCGGTGTCCGACGTGGTGCGGACGACCCGCCTCAGCACGTGGACGCGGCCGTCCGCCTCCATCGGGGCGGTCAGGAAGGTGATGGCGATGGGGCTGGTCCAGTTGCCCAGGGCGGTCAGGGTGCGGCCGTCGGGCCGCTTCTCCTGCCAGACGACGGCCCGGGTGGCCGCGTCGAACCCGATCGTCCAGGTCTCCTCGTAGGGCTCGCCGTAGAGGTCGCTCTCGGCCCGCCCGCGCACGAACGGCCCCGCCGGCAGCGGCTCGAAGGCAACGGTGCCCTCGCGGGTCCCCACGCTCAGCGGGGGGAACTCGCCCCCGATGTACTCGAAGCGCCAGCTCCCGCTGAAGTAGCCGATGCGCGGCTCTATCTGCGGCTGCGGCACGTCCGCCCGCCGCGCCCGCTCCAGCGCGAGGGACACGTCGAAGCCGTGACCGCCCGCGGTGACGCGGCCGATGCCCGACAGGTCGCGGCCGTCGCGGAGCAGCGTGTAGACGAAGGACAGGGGGCCGAAGTCGGTGTCGGCGGCGGCCTCCACCGTGACCTGCTCGCCGTCGACGGCGACCCGGTCGAGCCGCACCTCGTGGTTGGGCGCGAGCCCGTCGACGAGCCCGGTGTAGCCGCCGTCGTCGCCCGCGACCAGGGTCAGGGACACCGGGCTGCTCGCATCGGAGCCCGAGGTCAGCTCGCCGCGCCAGGTGCCTGCCCAGGAATCGGGCTGGGCCACGGCCGGAGCGGCGAGCCCGGCGGCCAGCGCGACCGTCATCCACGCGAGTCGTCGTCCCCTCATGAATCCACTATACGCGCCGGTTCCGCAAAAGACCAAGGGCGCGGCGGGCCGGTGCGGGCGCGAGTCGGGCTGGCGCGTTCGGGTCTGGTATCATGCCGGCCCTACGCGGTTCGGAGCCGGGTTTTGCGGCCCCGTCGCGTGTCGAGAAGCGTAAGAGCGCGAGACAAAGGAGTCGACCCGTGTCCATCCCGACCCTGACGTTCATCGATATCCGGCCGCGGCGCATGGCGGCCCTTCTCGTCCTCGCGGTGGCCGGCGCCGCCGTTTCCGCCGGCGCCCAGACCGCCGAGATCACGACGCTGTCCGCCCGCCCCGACATGGTGAGCGGCGGGGACGTCCTGGTGCGGGTGACGCCCGCGCCGGGGGCGCCGGACGCCGAGTTGACGGTGCTGGCGGCGGGCCGCGACGTGACCGGCGACTTCCGCCGGCTCGACGACGGCGCCCTCGAGGGGCTCGTCCGCGGCCTCGAGCCGGGGACCCATCGCATCGAGGTCCGGGCCGCCGGCGGTGGGACGGCGGGCATCGACGTCGTCAACCACTCCATCGCGGGGCCGGTCTTCTCGGGTCCCCACGAGAGCCCCTTCGTCTGCCAGACCGACAGCTTCGAGCTCGTCTCGGGCGAGACCCTCGGCGAGGCGCTCGACGACGCCTGCTCGGTCGAGCGTCGGGTCGACTACGCCTACCGGTCGGCCGAGGACGGCAGCCTCAAGCCGCTGGCCGACCCCGCGATGCGGCCGGCCGACCTCGCTCGCACGACGACCCTCGACGGCCGCGAGGCGCCCTACATCGTGCGCATCGAGACCGGCACCATCAACCGCGCCGTCTACCAGATCGCGATGCTCCACGACCCCGCGAACGAGCCCGGGCCCGATCCGTGGCAGTCGCCCGCCGGCTGGAACCGCCGGCTCGTCTACACCTTCGGCGGCGGCTGCGTGAACGGCTGGTTCCGCCAGGGGGCGACGACCGGCGGGGTGACCGACGACGTCATGCTGCGCCAGGGCTACGCGGTGGCCTCGGCAAGCCTCAACGTCTTCGGCAACAACTGCAACGACCTGCTCGCGGCCGAGACGATGATGATGGTCAAGGAGCGCTTCGTCGAGGCCTACGGGGCGCCCCGGTTCACCATCGGCTGGGGGTGCTCGGGCGGCTCCTACCAGAACCACCAGATCGCCGACAACTACCCCGGGCTGCTCGACGGCATCATCCCCGGCTGCAGCTTTCCCGACGTCATCTCGGGGACGATTCCGTTCGTGACCGACGCCCGCCTGCTGAACCATTACTTCCAGGAGAACGCGGGGGTGCCGTTCTCCGAGGAGGAGCAGCGCGCGGTGACCGGCTTCCTCGTGCTCGCCACGATGCCGAACGTGTCGCGCAACGCGGGCCGCATCACCACCGGCGAGTTCTGCCCCGACGTGCTGCCCGAGGAGCAGCGCTACGACCCCGAGACCAACCCCGGGGGGGCGCGGTGCGACGTCTTCGAGCACACCGTCAACGTGCTCGGCCGCGACCCGGAGACCGGCTTCGCGCAGCGCCCCCTCGACAACGTGGGGGTGCAGTACGGGCTCGAGGCGCTGAACGCCGGGGTCATCACCGCCGAGCAGTTCCTCGATCTCAACGCGCGCGTCGGTGGGTTCGACGGCGACGGGAACTTCCAGGCGGAGCGCACGGTGGCCGACCCCGAGGCCCTCAGCGCCGTCTACGAGAGCGGCCGGGTGACCCACGGCGGCGGGGGGCTCGCCGAGACCCCGATCATCGACTACCGCGCCTACAGCGACGACCGCGAGAACGGCGACGTGCACGTGCGGTACCACTCGTTCTCGTTGCGCGACCGGCTGCAGCGGGCCAACGGGCGGAGCGACAACCACGTCATGCTCGTCGAGGACGACCGTTACGGGCTGTACTCGACGGCCAGCCCCGTGGCCCAGGAGGCGCTACGCCACATGGACGAGTGGCTCGGGGCGCTGACCGCGGACGAGTCCTCGGCGCCGGCCCTCGACCGCATCGCCCGCGCCAGGCCCGCCGACCTCGTCGACGCCTGCTGGAGCCGCGACGACGACCCGGTGAAGATCGCCGAGCCGATGGTGCGGGGCGGCGGCCGGTGCGAGGAGCTGTACCCCTCGGCCCCGGGGCCTCGCGAGGTCGCGGGCGCGCCTGTCGGCAGCGACGTCCTCAAGTGCCAGCTCAAGCCGGTCGATCCGGACGACTACGCCGTCGACCTGACGGAGGAACAGCGCGCGACGCTCGACCAGATCTTCTCGGGCGGCGTCTGCAACTGGTCGCAGCCCGGCGTGGGTCAGACCGCCCCGCCGGACACCTGGCTCCGCTTCGGCGCCGCGAGTGCCGGCCAGTGACGGCCGCGGTGCAGGGGCGCCGGCCAGTGACGGTAGCAGAGCAGGGGTACCGGACGGCGACGGCGGTGGTGCGGGGGTGCTTGCGGGCAGTCGCTCTCGCGCTGGTCCTGTCGGTACCGGCCGGGGCTGCCGCCCAGGCGCCGCCGCTCGCCCGGCTCGCGTCCGTCCCGGTCCCCGGTCCGGTGACCGCCCTGGCCGCGGGCGACGGGCTCGTCGTCGCGGCCATCGGGTCGAGCGTCCACGTCATCGACGTCTCCCGGCCCGAGTCGCCCGAGGTCGTCGGGCGCCACGACTTCGACCAGCCGGCCCTGGGGGTGGTCGTCGACGGCCGCCTGGCCTACGTCGCCAACAGCCACGACGGGCTCCGGCGCCTGGACCTGTCCGACCCGGCCGCCCCGGCCCTGACCGGCACCTCCCCGACCCGCGGGCAGGCGGTCGGGGTGGCGGGGGCGGGGCGCCATCTCTTCACGTCCGACAACTCCATCGGCTTCGACATCGTCGACGTGGCCGGCGATCCGACTCGCGCGGGGGAGTATCTCGCCGACGGGTTCCCGCGGGGCATCGCGGCCGCGGGCTCGCGGGTCTTCGTCGCCGACCAGCCCGCGGGGCTGATGGTCGTCGACGTGTCCGACCCCGCCTCTCCCCGGGTCGAGGGCGGGCTGTCGCTCGGCCGCGACCCCGTCCTTCAGGTGTTCGCGCCGGACGACCGCTCGACCGGCGGTGCGCCCCCGGCTCTCGTCTGCATCATGAGCGGGCGCGGCGGGCTGCAGGTGGTCGACCTCTCCGATCCGACGTCGCCGCGCGTTGCCGCCGCTGTGCCGGTCGGCGGGCGGCCCACCGGGGCGGTACTGTGGGACCGTCGACTCTACGTGGCTGCCGGCGGCGCGCTGCAGGCGTTCGACCTGAGCGACCCGGCGCGGCCGGGACTCACGGCATCGGCGGAGACCGGAGAGCCGACCGGCCCGGTGGCCGTCGATGCGACGCACGTCTTCTTGGCGAGCGGGAACGCGGTCGGCGTCTACCGCCGAGAGCAGGAGTCTGCGCAGTAGAACGGCGCGGACTCCTGGAGGCCTGGTTGGGCGCCCAGCGGAGCCGAAGGCGACGATGGGCGGGTTGGAGCGCGATGACGACGGACGCCGGCGGCGCGGGTCCGGAGAGGGACTACGGCTCCGAGTACAGTGAAGAGTCGCTCTGGCAGAAGATCGCCACCTTCGCCGGGCGGGCGGGTCGGGAGACCATCGAGCAGGTCCTCGTCCTGTACTACTGTTGCCTGGACGGCGATACGCCGGTGTGGGCGAAGGCGGTCATCGTGAGCGCACTCGGCTACTTCATAGCCCCGTTGGACGCCATCCCCGACTTGATGCCGGGCGTCGGATTCTCCGATGACCTGGGCGCGCTCGCCATGGCGCTGGCCACGGTGATGGCGCACGTCAAGCCGGAGCACCGGCGTCAGGCCCAGGAGAAGATCACGACATGGTTTTGACGGTGATTGCAGGAGCCCTGAATGCTGGGCGCGCCCTTGCACGAGCGCGGATCGCGGCGGTGCTCACGGCTGTCGTGGCGCTTTCCGGGAACCTCGCCGCGGCTCAGGAATGGACCCAGTTCCGCGGCCCCGGCGCGGCCGGCGTGGTCGCGGACAACCCGAGTCTGCCCGAGCGGTGGAGCGCAGACGAGAACGTGGCTTGGCGGACGCCGATTCCCGGTCTCGGGTGGAGCTCGCCCGTGGTCGCTGGCGGCCTCGTGTTCCTCACCACCGTCGCGAGCGACGGAGAGGTGGAGTCGCCCGAGAGCGGCTGGTACCGCGGGGGCGAGCGCCCCACCCCGCAGGATGTCCACCACTGGCTGGTCTACGCCCTCGACCTCGAGACCGGCGAGACGCGCTGGCGCACCGAGATCCACGCCGGCGTGCCCGAGTCGTCGCATCACCTCAAGAACACCTTCGCGTCGGAGACCCCCGTCACCGACGGCGAGCACGTCTACGTGCTGTTCGGCAACGTGGGCCTCTACGCCCTCGGCTTCGACGGCACCGTGCGCTGGTCGCGCGATCTGCCGCCCGCGGCGACCCGCAACGGGTGGGGCACCGCGTCGTCGCCGGTGCTCCACGACGGCCGCGTCTACCTCGTCGTCGACAACGAGGAGCAGTCGTACCTCGCGGCCCTCAGCGCCGAGACCGGGGCCGAGCTGTGGCGCACCGACCGCGACGAGGGGAGCAACTGGTCGACCCCCTTCGTCTGGGAGCACGACGGGCGCACCGAGATCGTCACGACCGGCACCGACCGCATCCGGTCCTACGACCTCGCGGGCCGCGAGCTGTGGGGGCTGTCGGGCATGTCGTCCATCGTCATACCGACCCCCGTCACCGCCCACGGGCTGCTCTACCTCGAGTCGGGCTACATCGCCGACTTCTTCCGTCCGGTCTACGCGATACGCCCGGGGGCGAGCGGGGACATCTCGCTGGCCGAGGGCGAGACCGCTAACGAGCACGTGGCGTGGTCGCTCGAGCAGGGCGGCTCCTACCACCCCTCGCCGCTCGTCTACGGCGATTACTACTACACCCTGCTCGACCGCGGCATGATGACCGCCCACGACGCCCGCACCGGCGCCGAGGTCTACGGCCGGCGGCGCATCGACGTCGGCCAGGCCTTCACCGCCTCGCCCTGGGCCTACAACGGGAAGATCTTCGCCCTGAGCGAGCAGGGCACGACCTACGTCATCGAGGCGGGGCCCGAGTTCCGCGTCCTCGCCGAGAACCCCCTCGACGAGTTCACGATGGCGACCCCTGCCATCCTCGACGACAGCCTGATCATCCGCACCGCCGAGGCCGTCTACCGCATCGCCGGGAGGTAGCCCGGACCCGGCGGATCATCGACGGGTTCCCTGGTCAGGGCTCGGGTTTGGACCAGGCTGTCGGCCGCGCAATTTCACGAGCCGCCGTCCTGCTTCCGCATCTCGTCGGGCATGCCCGCCGTCCCACCCCGCGAGCGCACCGCGCCGCGCCAGAGCAGCAGCGCCCCGCCCGTCGGCAGGGCCGGCGCCGCCGCGTCCCGGAGGCTGCACGAAACGGCGGAGTCGCCGGACGCAAGCCGTTTGCCGGCGGCGGGAAGCGGGCCGGCCGCTCACGCCCCCCACACGGCCACCGCGCGTCCGTCCAGGGACTCCCCGCGCCGGTAGAGCTTCTCCTCCCACGGCTTCGACCCGTCGCGGTCGAAGACCACCAGGTGGCCCGACTCGGCGCGGCAGCGGTCCATGTAGTCGAGCGTCTGGGCCACGCCCTCGCGGATCGCCGCGTCCAGGCCTCCCCGCAGGATCTTGCACTCCACCACGTGGCGGCGCGCGGGCGTCCCGGGGTCGGCGGCGGCTCCGGGGCGGACCGGCGGCCACACGATCAGGAGGTCGGTGCGCCGGCGGCCCAGGGCGTACTCCCGCTCGATTCGCCCGCCGCCGTTCACGATCCGCTGCAGGAACGCCTGCAGCAGCAGTTGCGGCCCCGCCTCCTTGTACTGGAAGCGCTCGATCCAGTGCTCCGAGTGTTCCCGGAAGAAGCCCTGGAACCCCTTCAGCAGGCCGTCCATGTCGAGGTCGCCGTCCGGCTTCACGTACCACTCCGGCTCGTGGAGGATCATGTCCTCGTCGGGGTACATGAGTTCGCGCGGGATCACCTCCCGGTAGATCGGGTTGGCGATCCGGCGGGGGCCGCTGCGCGCCAGCAGGCCCAGATCCCGGACGTACTCGACATCGTCGGGGTTCACCCTGTCCGTCCCGTCCCCCCCGCTCAGCACCGGCTCGATCACCCGCCGCACCCGCTCCTCCTGGAGCTGGTCGGCGAGCTTGTGCAAGTGCGTCTGGCGCGCCAGGACGAGCGCCTCCCGGGCGTCCATGACCGCCTCGCCGTCGATGGCGCGCGAGCGGTCCCGGCCGGCCTTGTTCCTGAAGCACGCCTGGTAGGCCAGCGCGTTGACCAGCCACGGCTGGCCCCGGGACTGGTCCCACACCACGGCGAGCGCGCCCTCCGTGAACGCCTGCCCGGTCTCCGCCGTGTGCTGGCCGAACAGGGCGCGCATGTCGGCCTCGTCGAAGTCGCCCAGCCGCAGCGACTCCGCCTTGATGTTGAAGGCGCTGCCGCCGGTGATGATCTCGCCCGCCGATTCGGAGTGGATGCGGTAGTCGCGCACGTCGCGGACGCCGCACAGGACCACGCTCTGCGGGAACCCCGCGGGACGGTCGACGTACCCCGCCCGCAACTGGCGCAGCACCGAGATCAGGGTGTCGCCCACCAGCGTGTCGATCTCGTCGATCAGGAGCACGAGCGGCTTGGGATCGTTCAGGCACCACCGCCTCAGCGTCTGGCGCAGGGCCCCGTGCGGACCCCCGCGCGCCAGCGTCCGCTCCCAGTTCTGGTCCAGAAAGCCGTCTCCGAGAGCGATGAGCGCCTCCTCGGAGAGCTCCGCCAGCACCGTCCGTATCCCCGCGGCCACGTCGCCCCGCGCCGTCTGCCCGGGCTCCACGTTCGTGTACACGCAGCGGTAGACGCCCCGCTCGTTGAGCAGGTCGCGCAGCGCGAGCAGCGCCGAGGTCTTCCCGGTCTGGCGCGGCGCGTGCAGCACGAAGTAGCGCTTCGTGTCGATGAGGCGCAGGACCTCGTCGAGGTCGAGCCGCCCGAGCGGCGGGACGCAGTAGTGGTCCTCGGCAACCACCGGCCCGGAGGTGTTGAAGAAGCGCTCGGCCATCGGCATCGTCTCGTTCAGAGGGCGCCGCCCGGCATCTATGGTAGCCCCTCACACGAGTTCGATTTGCGGGGCGCCGCGACCGTGGGGCCGGCCCCCGCCGCCGGCGAGGGGGGTGTCGCGGCGGGGGGCCGCCCGGTGCGGCCCGCCCGCGGACCGGGCACCGCCCTCGCCGGCGGCCTGCAGCGCCCGGGCATCGACGAGCACCTCGCCGCGCCTGCCGCTCTCGGCCGGCTTCTGGACCAACGCCTATCTCGCCTCGTTAGCGCGAGCTGGAGATCGTCCCCGGTTGGCCCCGACTGGGGTAAGATGTAGCCCCTGCGGGCACGTACCGCCGCGGGCCGCTAGAGGACCGTCGTCACGACATTCACATAGCGTGGGAGCTTGCGGGTCATGGCTGACAAGAACACCAACGGGCAGAAGCCGCCGTATCCGGGCATCCGGATCACGGCCAACGGCAACCAGCTTGTCTCGTACCACACCGAGGCCCGCGTCGCCGACGCGGGGATCTTCTACCCGATCACGCCGTCGACCGAGGGCGGCGAGCTGTACCAGCAGTCGTTCGCCGAGGGCCGGCTGAACGTGTTCGGCCGCAACACGCTGGCGGTCGAGGCCGAGGGCGAGCACGCGGCGCAGGGCGGGGCCATCGCCTACTCGGTGTGCGGGCGCCGGGTGTGCAACTTCACCTCGGGCCAGGGCATCGTGTACGGCATCGAGCAGTACTACCACGCCCCCGGCAAGGCCTCGACGATGGTGGTCGAGGTGGTGGCGCGGGCCCTGACCAAGCACGCCCTGAACGTGCACTGCGGCCACGACGACGTCTACGGCTCGCTCGACACGGGCTGGACCACCGTGTTCGGCAAGGACGCCCAGCAGGCGGCGGACCAGGCGCTGATCCTGCGCAAGGTCACCGAGCTGAGCCTGACGCCGGGGATGAACGTGCAGGACGGGTTCCTCACGTCGCACCTCGAGCGCACCTTCTACAAGCACGAGTCCGAGCTCATCCGCAAGTTCCTCGGCGCCCCCGACGACGTCATCGAGTGTCCGACCGAGGCCCAGCGGAAGCTGTTCGGGCCGACCCGGCGCCGCGTGCCGCCGATGATCGACCTCGCCAACCCGGTGCTGCTGGGCCCCGTGCAGAACCAGGAGCACTACATGCAGGGCGTGGTGGCGCGCCGCGACAACTTCACCGAGCCGATCCTCGAGTTCCTGGAGGCGGCGTGGAAGGAGTTCGGCGAGCTGACGGGCCGCTACTACGGGCCGGTGACCGAGTACAAGTGCGAGGACGCCGACACCGTCTTCGTCTCGCTCGGCTCGGCGGCCGAGAACATCGAGGCGGCGGTGGACCACCTGCGGGCGACCCGGGACGCCAGCGTCGGCTCCATCCACCTCAACGTCATCCGGCCGTTCCCCGAGCGGGCGGTGGTCGAGGCGCTGGCCGGCAAGAAGAGCGTCATCGTCGTCGAGCGGACCGACGAGGCGATGGCCGGGGCCAACCCCGTGGGGCGCGACATCAGCACCGCCCTGCACAAGGCGCTGCACATCGAGGGCCAGCCCGTCGAGGCGGGGTTTCCGGTCATCGAGGCAGGCCAGATGCCGCGGCTGTACCACGGGGTCTACGGCCTCGGCTCGCGCGACTTCCGCCCCGAGCACGTCCTCGGCGCCTGGGAGTTCGTGAAGGAGGACCGGGCGCGGACCGACGGCAAGCGGGCCCGCGACGGGGCGAGCTTCTTCGCGCTGGGCATCGACCACCCCTACGAGGTGAAGTCCGACGAGACGCCGTCGCTGCTGCCCGAGGGCTCCATCGCGGTCCGCTTCCACTCCATCGGGGGCTGGGGCGCCATCACCACCGGCAAGAACCTCGGGGCCATCATCGGCGACTTCAACGACTTCCTCGCCGCGCGGAGCACCAAGGTCGACGAGTTCGGCCGTCCCGAGGAGGTCATCCACGTCAGCGCGAACCCGAAGTACGGTTCGGAGAAGAAGGGCGCGCCGACCTCCTACTTCCTCGTCGTCGCCCCCGAGCGCATCCGCGTCAACTGCGACCTGCGCCACGTGGACGTGGTGTTGTGCTGCGACCCCAAGGCGTTCACCCACACCAACCCCCTCGACGGGATGTCGGAAGGCGGCGCGCTCATCTGGGAGTCGGACGAGGAGCCGGCCGAGGCGTGGGAGCGGCTGCCCATCTGGGCCCGGAAGCAGATTCTCGACAAGAAGATCCGAGTGTACACGCTGGCCGGGTTCGACATCGCCCGCAAGGCCACCAACCGTCCCGACCTCCAGCTCCGGATGCAGGGCAACTCGTTCCTCGGCGCCTTCTTCAAGGTGTCGCCGCTGCTCCAGGACTTCGACATCGCCACCGAGCAGTTCCACGACGTCGTCCACAAGCAGTACAAGAAGAAGTTCGGGCGCCTCGGCGACGCCGTCGTCAAGTCGAACATGGAGGTCATGACCCAGGGGTTCGAGCGGGTCACCGAGATCCAGGTCGGCGAGGTGGAGGCGGCCGACCGCTCGACCCTGCGCGGCATCCCCCTCCTGCCGATGGAGGGCTGCGGCAGCGGCTGCCGGACGAACGAGATTCCCGAGGGGCAGGGCGAGCGGACGCCGGTGACTCAGGTGACCGAGTTCGACGCCCTGTTCCGGTCCGACTACGACTACGACCAGCCCGCCAACCAGTACGCCGCGATGGGGGTGATGGCCGCCGGCACCGGCGACACCTCCTCGAAGTACGTCGCCCGGCGCGAGACGCCGCTCTTCATCCCCGAGAACTGCACCCAGTGCATGGAGTGCATCTCGGTGTGCCCGGACACCGCGCTGCCGAACTGCTCGCAGGACATCGAGACGGTGCTCCGCACCGCCGTCAGCAGCTACGTCACCGACGAGGGCGAGCGCATGAAGATGCTCGCCAAGGTGCCCGAGATGGAGGCGCGCACCCGCGAGATGATGCGCGAGTCCATCAAGGACAAGGCGAGGACGCCGCTGCCCGAGATCATCAAGACCGTCGCCAACGAGGTCGACGGGTTCTCGCCCCAGGCGAAGGACGAGTTCTTCGCGGTCATCGAGAAGCAGCCCCTCGCCTACAACAAGGTGAACGCCATCTTCAACGGGCCGGAGAAGAAGAACCCCGGCAGCGGCGGCATCTTCTCGATCTTCGTCTCGGACCTGTGCAAGGGCTGCGCGGCGTGCGTGACCGCGTGCGGCGACCACGACGCCCTGCGCATGGTGCAGGAGACCGAGCAGGTCAACGCCGACCACGAGACCGGCACCGCGTTCCTCGACCTGTTGCCCGACACGTCGCAGAAGTTCCTCGGGTTCTACAACGACGCCAACCCCACCGACTCGAAGACCGCGACCCTGCGCAACCTGATGATGGTGCGGCGCAACTACGACGCGCTGGTGTCGGGCGACGGGGCCTGCGCCGGCTGCGGCGAGAAGAGCGTCCTGCGCGCGATCGCGGGGGTGACCGAGGCGTACATGCGGCCGGTCTTCCACGCCAAGGCCGACCGGTTCCGGCGGGTCGCCAACGAGGTGCTCGAGCTCGGGCCGATGAAGCTCGCGGCCCTCGCCGCCCGCAACCCCGAGGAGTACGCGCTGTTCAAGCGGGCCGTCGCCCACTTCCTGATGGGGCTCGGCGGCGAGGACGACGCCGACACGACGGCGCGGCTCGAGGCCCACGGCGAGATCAGCGACGAGGAGATCGCCGACGCCATCGCCACCGTCATGAAGCAGGAGGCGTTCAACCACCAGCACCTGCAGGCCCTCGACGGCCGGCTCGCGAACGGGCAGTCGGTGATGGCGATGGCCGCCCACACCGGGTGCAACACGGTGTACGGCTCGACCCCGCCGAGCAACCCGCACCCCTACCCGTGGATGAACTCGCTGTTCCAGGACGGCTCGACCATCGGCTGGCTCATCGGCGAGAGCTTCATGGTCGACCACGCCCGGCGCTCGGTCATCCCCGAGCGGCTCGCCGACGCCCTCCTCCACAAGGACGAGGGGCTCATCGACGAGCAGAAGTACTACGAGTTCGGGCACTTCAGCGACTCGGTGATGACCGACCAGGAGATCAACGAGCTGCCGAAGGTGTGGATCGTCGGCGGCGACGGCGGCATGGGCGACATCGGCTACCAGAACGTCTCGAAGATGATTCTGCAGAACCGGCCCAACGTGAAGGCGCTGATGCTCGACACCCAGGTCTACTCGAACACCGGGGGCCAGAACTCCGACTCGACCCCGATGCTCGGGGGCGGCGACATGAACTCGTTCGGGGCGGCCAGCCAGGGCAAGATCGTCGAGAAGAAGACCGTGGCCGAGACGTTCCTCGCCGGCCACGGGTCGCCCTTCGTGGCCCAGGTCTCCATCGCCAACGCCCCCAAGCTGTTCCGGTCGATTCTCGACGCCCTGGAGTACCGCGGCACCGCGTTCATCCAGTCGTTCACCACCTGCCAGCCCGAGCACGGGGTCGGCGACGACATGGCCCTCGACCAGGCCCAGCGGGTGCGCGACTCGCGCGGGGCCCCCGAGTTCGTCTTCAACCCGCAGTTCGGCGAGAGCTACATGGAGGCCCTGGACCTGAAGGGCAACCCCACCCCGGACCGCGACTGGTACCAGACCCGGTTCAAGGGCAACCGCGAGTCCTACCAGTACACCGTGGCCCACTGGTGCGCGACCGAGGCTCGGTTCCGCAACCACGTCAAGAGGGTCAAGCCGGAGGCGGCGGCCGACATGATTCCGCTCGACAACATGCTGCTCCGGCTGACCCAGCAGGACGTCGTTTGGCGGCGCCACCTCGACCCCGAGCACCGCGCCTACGTCCCCGACTTCGGCGTCTGCATGAAGGTCAACGGCAAGGACAACATGCCGGAGTACCGGGTCCTGTCGCGGCAGCTCGTGCTGTTCTGCGTCGAGCGGCGCAAGGCGTGGCGCCTGCTGCAGAGCAAGGTGGGGAAGGTCAACAAGGACTACGCGGCGCAGCGCGAGCTGCTCGCCGACGTGGACGCCGGCAAGATCTCCAGGGAGGACCTGTTCGAGCGCGGGCCGGAGATGATGGAGGAGCTCGTCGCCGGCACGGTGAAGAAGGCGGGGTAGCACGCCTCCGGCGCCGCCCCGCGGGTTCCTCGACCGGCTCGGGGCGGCCTCGCGCCTCCCGTCCGTCCGAGGGGTTCTTGGCGGCGCTGTCGCTGCTCGGCGTCGAAACACGCCGTGGACCGCCGGATCGCCGACTGCGGGTCTTCTCGCGGGGTTGCATGCCGTTCAAACGTGCGACGGTCGGGCTGGGCGCGGTCGGGGGCCTCTGGTTGCTGCTGCCGGTGGTCTCCGCGGCGGCGCAGCAGGTTGCGGACCCCGATTTCGACACGTCCGTTGCCCGCCCGGCTTACCCCGCGGGCGGGCCGGTCGTCGTCCTCGACGAGGCGCACGGCAACTTCCACACGGCGGCCGGGCGCTACAGGCCGTTCGCGGACCTGTTGCGCAACGACGGCTACACAGTGCTCGCCGGCGAGACGGCCTTCGACGCGGAGGCCCTGAGCGGCGTCGACGTGCTCGTGATCGCGAACGCCCTGCCTCCCCGCGGGGCCGCCCCGGGCACCCAGGCGGTGACGGAGCGGGAGTCCGACGCCGTGCGCGACTGGGTGCGGGACGGCGGGTCGCTCCTGCTCATCGCGGACCACACCCCGTTCGGGAGCGCCGTCGAGGACCTCGGCCGGCGCTTCGGCGTGGCCATGGGCAAGGGCTGGGTGTGGGACTACCGCGAGTCGGGAGACGGCATCACGACCCAGCTCGTCAGCTCGCGCGAGAACGGCCGGCTCGGCGACCATCCCCTGCTGCGGGGGCGCGACGCGTCCGAAGAGGTGACGATTCTCCGGTCGTTCTCCGGTCAGTCCCTGGGGGTCCCCCCGGGGGCGACGGTGCTGATGAGGCTCGGCGAGACCGCGCGCGAGGCGCCGTCGGGCCCGGACCTCGAGGCTATCGGGGAGGCGCTCGATAGCGACGGGCCGCCCGGGTCGTTCGAGGCCGCCGTCGAGGCGCATTCGGGGCCGGTGGGAGGCCGGGCCCAGGGCGCGGCCCTGACCTTCGGAGAGGGCAGGGTCGTCGTGCTCGGCGAGGCGGCCATGCTGTCGGCCCAGGTCGCGACCCTCACCGACCCCCCGGTGACGATACGGGTGGGCATGAACGTGCCGGGCTACGACAACCGCCAGTTCCTCCTCAACACGCTCCACTGGCTCTCCGGGCTGCTGGACTGAGTCCGACCTTCCTCCGGCCACGGGCGGGTCCTTCACCACGAACGGCATCGTCGTGCGTCGGTCACCTCCGGGATGCTCATCGAGCGCGGGCGGTGGCAAACGTCACCGCGGCCGGTCGGGAATGAGCGGGCGGACGGCCTCGGGAAGATCCTGCCGCATCAGTGCCTCGCCGGAGACCGGCCGGTACATCGGGTGGCCGAAGGCCAGCAGGAGCACGACGGCGACCTCCAGCAGGATGAACGTCGCCGCTGCCGCCCGGGGCAGGGGAGATCGGCTTCTGAACGCGGCGCATAGCCAGGCCCCCACCGGCAGGCAGGCGGCGTGGAACGCGATCACCACGTGCCAGCCCTGGACCGGGACGGGAGAGAGCGTGGCGGCCGCGCAGAGGGCGGCCAGACACCATCCCGCGTAGGCGCGGAGCCATTCCGCCGCCGGTGTCCGGCCGGGGTCGTCGGGCTCGCAGGACGGATGCCGCCGGAAGTAGCGCCAGGAGGCGAACACCGCGATCGCTACCGACGCGGTGCTCAGCGCGATGGCGACGCTGGTCGCTCCCGCGACGAGGGCCGAAGCCGCGGCCTCCGGATCGGCGTAGATCGTCTGCTCGAGCCGCCTTCCGATGTACAGCGACCCGAGGCGCCACCAGTAGGCGAGGGTCTTCGGCAGGTTCACGAGGGCGATGAGCGCGCGGGACAGCTCGTCGGTGCGCCCGGGGAGAATCTGCGGCAGGGTGCCGGCGACGAAGGCCTGCGCGGTGGGAATGAGGGTGAGACCGCCGGCGAGCACGCCCAGGGCACATCCCCGGAGGTCGAGGCGGATGCGCCGGACCGCCGCGAGCCCCGCGGTGAGGAGGGCGAGCACCAGGAACGATCCGTGGAGCTGAAGCGCCAGCGTCAGGTTGGCGGCGTGCAGCAGGCTCCACCCCGCATGCGGCCGTTCGCGCAGCCGGTATGCGCTGGCGAGATGCAGCGCCGCCGGCAGGAACAGGTAGGCCGGCTCCCAGATGAAGCCGGCGTGGTAGAGCCGCCACGGCGACAGCCAGTAGACCGCGAGGTAGGCGGCGAGGAACCGGAGGCCGAGGGCGCGGCCGATGCAGACGGCCAGAACGGCGACGGCGGCGACGTGGGACAGGCCGATGAGCAGCCCCGGTGCGCGGTAGTCGGCCCAGACCTGCAGCGGCGCGGCGACGAGCAGCGGCAGGAGGGCGCCGGGTACGCGTCCCCCGCCGCTCATGGTCTTGGCGAACGGCGGCAGGTCGCCGGTCTCGAGGACGCCGAGGCCGGCCAGCAGCAGGGCGTACTGGTCGCCGTAGATCCACTGGCGCGACCACAGCAGGACTTGCAAGGCGGCGCCCGCGCACAGAATCGCGGCGACGAGGCGGAGCGGTCTGGTCATTCGGAGCTCGCTACAGCCTGGTGCGCTTGAACAGCCACTCGGGGAGCGCCCGCACCGCCAGCATGATCACCCGCCAGATGCGTCGCACGTAGACCACGTCCCGCCGCCGGCGGATCGCCCGGACCACCGCCCGCGCCACCTCGTCGGGCTCTGCCGTCAGCCGCGCCGGCAGGTCCATGCCGTCGGTCATGCGGGTGCGGACGTAGCCCGGCTTGACGGTGACGACGTGGACGCCGGAGCCCGCGAGGCGGTTGCGCAGGCCGGACAGGAACGCGGAGAAGCCGGCCTTGGCCGAGCCGTAGACGTAGTTCGAGGCGCGCCCGCGCTCGCCCGCCACCGAGCTCACCCCGACCAGCACGCCGCTGCCGCGCTGCTCGAACCGTTCGGCCAGGGCCGCCATCAGCAGGGCGGGCCCGACGTAGTTGGTCCGCATGATCCGCTCGGCCACGCCGCCGTCGCGCTGGGCGGCCCGCTGGTCACCGGTCAGCCCGACGACGCAGACCGCGACGTCGGGCAGGGGGTCGAGCGCGTCGAGCAGCGAGGCGCCGCCGTCGGCGTCGAGCACCTCGCAGCGGTGCGCGGTCACCGCCCCGGTGGTCCTCGGACGCATGTCCTGCACCTCCGCGGCGAGTTCTCCGGCGTTGCGGGCCGCGAGCTGCAGGGCGCAGCCGTCCCGGGCGAGCCGGCGGGCGAAGGCGCGGCCGATGTCCGACGTGGCGCCCACGATGAGGACAGTCTCGCGGTTCACGTGGCGAACCTCCCCGGCGACGCCGAGGCGCGGTGGCGTGCGCCGATGCCCGACGTGGCCCCGGTGATCAGGACGACGCGTGTCACGGTTCGGGCCTCCTCGGCGGAGTCGAGGGGATGCGGCGCGCGCCGATGTCCGACGTGGCGCCGACGAACGGGGTCCCGCCGGGGCTCACAGCCCGAGCCTCCGCGACAGCGCCGAGGCGAACCGGTGCGCGCCGCCGTTCGCCTCGGCGCGGACGGCGTTGAACTCGTCGAGGCTGGGGTAGCCCTGCCGCACGCGCTCCGGCGCCGCGCAGGCGTCCTTGGCGAGATACACCCGCCCGCCGTGGTCGTGGGTGATGTCGTCGAGGCGGTCCAGCAGCGACGCGGTGCCGGGGCGCATCGGGAAGTCCAGGGCCAGGGTGTAGCCCTCCATGGGGAACGACATCGGCCCCTCGCCGGCCGGACCGAACAGCTTGAGGACGGTGAGGAACGGGCCCGGTGCGGCCGCCGCGACGCACGCCAGGAGGGCCGCGAGGCCGCGCGGGCTCTCCGCCTTCGGCAGCACGCACTGGTACTGCAGGAAGCCGCGCCGCCCGTAGAGGCGGTTCCAGGCGGCGATGCCGTCGAGGGGGAAGAAGAAGGACCCGTAGTGCACCGGACGCGCACCGCGTCGGAGGCGCCCGCGCAGGTGGTACAGCCCGTTGAACAGGCGGATCGACCGCCGGTTCAACAGCCCGGCCGGCGCGTCCACGGGGACCGCCAGCCTCGCCGGTGACGCGGTGCGCAACGGGCTCGCGGCCAGACGGGCGGGCAGCGAAGCCCGCGGCAGCCACGCTCCGCGAGACAGGAGCGAGCGGCCCAGCCCGCCGCCGCGGGCCAGGCAGTCGACCCAGGCGACGCTGAACGGCCTGTCCCCCGACGCCTCGAACAGCGCCATGGTCTCGTCGAGGTCCCGCGTGGCGACGGTCTCCGCCAGCACGTACGCGGAGTCGATGCGGCGCAGGCGAAAGCTCGCGGAGAGGATCACCCCAGTGAGGCCCATGCCGCCCAGGGTGGCGCGGAAGAGGTCCGCGTTCTCCGAGTGGCTGCAGCGCCGGGCCTCGCCGTCCGCCGTCGCCAGCGTCAGCGACTCCACGTGGGCGCCGAACGAGCCGTCGCGGTGGTGGTTCTTGCCGTGCACGTCGGCCGCGATCATGCCGCCCACGGTGACCAGCTCGGTGCCGGGGACCACCGGCGGGAACCAGCCCCGCGGCACGAACGTGGCCAGCACGTCCGACAGCAGCACTCCCGCCTGGCAGGTCAGCAGCCCCGTGTGCGGGTCGAACGCCTGCATCCGGTCCATCGCCAGCATGGACAGCGTGAGGGCCGGGTTCAGCGCTGCATCGCCGTAGGCGCGCCCGTTGCCCCGCGCGACGAGGGTGCGGTGGTCCGCCAGCAGGGGGGCCAGCTCTCCGCATCGGCGGAGCCGCGCGACCCGGCAGTCCAGCACGGGGTAGCGGCCCCATCCCGACAGTCTCATCGGTCTCGATCCTGCCTACAACGCCGCAACGACCACCGCCGCGATGAGCAGGGCGGTCAGCCAGCTCGTCCGGTCGCGCATCGCGAACACCAGGGGATCGTCGTCCATCGCGCCTCGCCCCGCGAGCAGGGTCAGCCGGCCCAGCCAGTGGACGAGCAGGGGGCAGACCAGCCACAGCAGCTCGTGCTGCGCGTAGCGGGCGCTCACCTCCGGGCTCTGGATGTAGAGCGTCAGCACCACGACCGTCGCGAACCCGCTGCCGGCGCCCAGCGCGGCCATCGCGGGGCCGTCCTCGGCCCGGTAGGCGCGCCCGTCGAGGGCCTCCCCCGCGGACAGCTCCGTCTGCCGCTTGGCGATGGCGATCGCGAGGAAGACGAACAGCGAGAACGCCAGCAGCCACGGCGAGGGCGTGACGGCGACGGCAGCGGCGCCGATGAGCACGCGAATCGCGTAGAGCAGGGCGAGGACGATGACGTCGATGAACGTCTTGCGCTTCAGCCACAGGGAGTAGGCGGACGTCGCGGCCAGGTAGACGAGGACGCCGTACCCCGCGGCCGCCGACAGTGCGAACGCGGCGGCGAGGCCCGCCGCGACCAGCGCGAGGCCGAGTCCGACCGAGGGTGCCAGCGCCGTCCGGCCCGCGGCGAGCGGACGGTGCCGCTTGCGGCGATGCCGGCGGTCGTGAGGGAGATCGAGCACGTCGTTCAGCAGGTAGGTGCCCGACGCGCAGGCCGACAGCGCCGCGAACACGCCGAGCAGCCGCAGGTAGAGCCCCGCGTCGGTGCCGTGGTCCGCCAGCAGCGGCACGAACACCATCAGGTTCTTGATCCAGTGGTGCGGACGCAGCGCCCGGACGTAGTCGAGCGGTGAGCCCGCCGCTGTCGGGGTCGGAGCGTCGTCCTGGAGGGGTGTCCGGGGTGGAGCGGCGGTCATCGTTCCCGTCCGGGCCGCTACCCGCCCGCGGCGGGCCAGCGGCCCGTCGCCGGCCGCGCCTCCTGCGCGCCGGGCCAGGGCGGCATGGTGACGATGAGGATGCAGAGGTCGTCGTCGCCGGTGTTGCGGAACTGGAAGCGGCACCCCGTCTCGATGCTCAGGGCGACGCCCGGCGCCACGTCGACCACGGACTCGCCAGTGTCGTCGGCGCGCCAGACCTCGCCGCGTCCCTGGGCGACGTACCAGACCTCCTCGACCGTCGAATGAACCACCGCCCGGGAGATCGCCCCGGGGGGGAGCAGGCAGTGCACGAGACTGCCGCCCTTCACCGCCACCAGCTCGCGGATCTCCGATCCGTCGGGTGCGAGGGCGGTGTGCGCGGCCGGAAGCGTCGATGTCTGCATCATGCCTGTCGGGCGGCGCCTATAATAGCGGAACACCCCGCCGGCCCCGCCCATGAACCAGCGCAAGCGCACCGAGATCTTCACCCGCCTGCGGGCCGGGAACCCCGAACCCACCACCGAGCTGAACTTCCGGACCCCGTTCGAGCTGCTCGTCGCCGTCGTGCTCTCGGCCCAGGCCACCGACGTCAGCGTCAACCAGGCCACCGGCCCCCTGTTCGCGGCCGCCGGCACGCCCCGGGCGATGCTCGACCTCGGCGCCGACCGGCTCCGGGACTTCATCAAGTCCATCGGCCTGTTCAACACCAAGGCGGCCAACGTCATCAAGACCTGCCGCATCCTCGTCGACGAGCACGGCGGCGAGGTGCCCCGCCGCCGCGAGGCCCTCGAGGCCCTGCCCGGCGTCGGGCGCAAGACCGCCAACGTCGTGCTCAACACCGCGTTCGGCGAGCCCACCATCGCCGTCGACACCCACATCTTCCGGGTCTCGAACCGCACCGGCATCGCCCCCGGCAAGACCCCCCGGCAGGTCGAGGACCGGCTGGTGCGCCGGGTCCCGAAGGACTTCAGGCGCGGCGCCCACCACTGGCTCATCCTGCACGGCCGCTACGTCTGCACCGCGCGCAGGCCAAGCTGCGGCGCGTGCGTGATCGCCGACCTCTGCGAGTACGAGGACAAGTCGGCGTAGGCGGCGTCGTCGAATCCGCGCTGGCGGGCGGCGAGCGACGCGACCCCGGCCCGTGTCGGTCCGGCGACGTCGGTGCGCATGCACCGCTGGAGCAGATCCCCCCTGCCGTGCCGGCGATGTTGGCGGGAGTGGCGACCGGGCGGTCAGTCCGTCGCGACGAGCCGCGAGAGGCCGGTCGCGTCGCGGACGAGGAGGCCGTCGGGCAGGGGGACCGGCACCGTCCAGGTGACGTCGTCGGCGACGTCGTAATGGTGCGAGACCGCGAAACCCGCGGGGCTCGGCTCCGCCACGAGCAGCTCGGCGTCGCCGGTCAGCAGGAGGAGGTCGTCTCCGGCCAGCAGCGCCGCCGCGTACTCGCCCTCGCGGCCCTCGCTCGACCAGCGCACGGTCCCCGTCGCCGCCTCGAGGGCCACGAACTGACCGGCGCGGGTCGAGGCGTGCCCGTAGACGATGCCGTCGGCGAGCACCGGGGAGGTCATGTACATGGTGAGGGCGGCGTTGCTCCAGGCCGGGGCGACCTCCCAGCCGCGGTCCCGGCGGTGAATCGTGAACGCGTGCGTCCCCCGGCGGGGGCCGGAGACCACCAGGTGGGCGCCGGTCCAGACCGGGGTCATGATGTTCTCGTGCCACTCGTCGGTGAACGGCGTGCTCCAGAGCAGGACGCCGTCCGCGGGGTCGAGCCCGACGACCGACGACTCGGTCACGGTCACGAGCTGCCGTTGGCCGTCGATCTCGATCAGGATCGGCGACGCGTAGCCGGGACCCACGCCGCGCCACGCCCAGATCTCCGCGCCCGTCGCCGGGTCGAGGGCGAGCACGCGGCCGCCGGCGGGGTCGCTGCCGACCTGGACGATCAGCCGTCCGCCGTCGACGAGGGGCGAGGCGGCGGTGCCGCAGAACAGGCCCGTCACCTCCACGGACGCCGAATAGTCGTTCCGCCACAGCAGGTCGCCCGACGCCGTGTCCCAGCTCGACAGGATGCCGCCGGCTCCCAGGGTGAACACGCGCCCGCCGTCGACGGCCGGCGTCGCGAACGGACCCGGCAGGGCGGTGGGGACGATGGTGTTCTGCACGAAACGCGCCGGGTAATCGTGCCGCCACAGCCGCGCGCCGCTGGCGAGATCGAACGCGGCCACGGCCTCGAGGTCGCCGCGCCGGCCATGGACGAAGACCCGCCCCCCGGAGACCACCGGCGACGAGTAGCCCTCGCCGACCTCGACGCGCCAGGCGGGTGTGAACGATTCGGGCCATGTCGCCGGCGCCAACGCGGGCGGCACGGTCCCGTCGCGCTCGGGTCCACGCCACCCGGGCCACTCCTGGGCCTGGGCCGGGCTCGCGGTCAGCAGAAGCGCCAGTGCGATCGTCACACTCGGGGAGCGATTGGCAGTCACGCCCCAGTGTAGAACGGATGCCGGCTACGACGGACGCTCCGAGACGACCAGGATCTCGCGGGGGCGTTCCTCGACGGCGATATCGAGATCGGTCTGCGACTCCAGGTTCCGAATCAGGAGGTCCAGCCGCCGCGTTCCTAGAGCCGACCCGTGGAGTCTCACGCGGAAGGGCTCGTCGACCGCGCCGGAGGTCTCGTCCACCACCGGCATCATGAGATGACGCGACAACAGCTCGGCCAGCGCTCCGGCGTCGGCGATTGCGCCTCTGCCGCCCCCGCCCCGTTCGTCCCGGCCGTCGGTGAACACGTGCAGCACGCCCCGGCCGCCGAACTCGTCATCGGGCGGTGGGTCGCCGATGGCGCCTCCGAGGACCAGCGTCGGAGATGGCTCGGCGGCGATTCGGAAGGCCAGGCCCAGGTCGAACCGTTCCTCCAGTACGCGCGGGAGCTCGTCGAGGAGGGCGTCTCGGGAAGCACCCTCGCGCAGCACGATGTCGGCGTCGATGGGGACGTTCCGGGCGCCGCCCTCAAAGCGAACGGACGCGCGGGGGACGCCGATGCTGTTTGTCACCGCGAGCAGGTCTCCGCACCCGAAGCAGCTTCCGCGCCACGCCGGGCGGCCGGCCGTCCAGACGATGGTCATCATGTCGGCGCCCCGCGGAACCGCCCGGGCCTGCACGGGGTGGCTGGTGCGGTACAACACGCCGCGCTCGGGCGGATGGGGCGGCGGCAGGAGGTCGAGACTCCGCCCCTCCGGGAGTCCGTAGATCTCGGCGAGACGGCGTTCCAGCTCGTCCTCGTCGATCCGCCGCGTCGCGACCTCCACGCCTCGCGGGGACACGCGGAGGTCGACCATCACGGTTCCCGCGGCCGGGGCGCCGCCGCGGAGGATCGGCTCGAGGCGGAACGTCTCCAGATACGGTATGAGCGCCTCCGATTCCGCCGTCGAGTCGGGTTGCCCGAGGAGGTCCGGGCGCGGAACGCGGAACGGAGTGACCGACTCGACGTTGCCCCCGCCGTCGACGGTCAGCAGGAAGGACAGCAGCAGCTCCCGGTCGCCCACGTCCGGGACCGGCGGCTCGCCCTTCGCCAGGATCGCGGCGAACCGCGACCCCCTCTCCGGGCCGGGGCCCGGAAGCACGTCGCCCACCTCGTCGCCCACGAACGTCTCGCCGGGGTCGTAGAGCGACCGCAGCGGCAGGTCCAGGTTGATGTGGTAGTCGACCTTCACCTCGACGATCACCGCCCCGTGCTCGAGGTGCGTCGTGGGCTCGAAACGCGCTGCTTCGAGCACGTCCAGAAAAGGCCTGCGCAGGTCGTCGTCGATGTCGTCCCCGAAGCGGACGCGGCGCACCCTGCCCGCCTGATCCACGATGAGCGTCGCCGTCAGATGCCCGAGCGCGTCGAGACGGTCGAACAGGTCCGGATTCCGGGCCGCCAGCGCCCCCAGGTCGGGTGTCAGGGGCGTCAGCGAACGGCCGATGGTGAAGTCGCCGTCCAGGTTCACCCGTTCGGCGCCGTCGACCGCTTCGACCGAATCCACGAGGAACGCGTCGCGCCAGGACTCACCCGTCAGGAGTCGGGGAGGCGGCTCGGATTGGGCCGACCGCGGCGGACGTGCTTCCGTCGAGAGCGCCAGCCCGAGGCCGCCCCCGAGGGCCAACGCGGCCAGGGAGAGGACCCCGACAGCCGGCTCCGGTTCGTACCGGCGCCGCAACATGCGCTTGAGACGCATGGCCAGAGGCCGCCGGCCGGGCGCCATGCCGAGCCCGGGCGTGTCGTACGCCAGCGAGCGCTCCTCGACCAGCCGCAGCAGGCTGTCGATGTACACCCGCTTTCCCCCCTGAAGCCGGCGGACGACGGCGTCGTCGCACGCCCGTTCGCGCTCCGCGGCGAGGCGCCGGCCGACCCACCAGACCAGGGGATGGAAGAAGTAGACGATCTGCAGCAGGTTCGCGAGCGCGCGCACCGCGGGGTCCCGCCGCCGGAGATGGACGAGCTCGTGGAGGAGGACCGCATCCAGCTCCTCGCTTCCCACGACCGTACCAGGCGCGCCGGCAGCAGAACGCGCGGCCTCACGAACCCCTGGACCACCGGTCCGGCGACGGCATCGTCCGGGACCAAACGTGCGTCCACCGTCCGGCGCAGGCCGAGACCACGGCGGAGCTCGTCGATTCGCTCTTCGATCCGGGGTGGCAGGGCCGTCGAACCGCGGGTGCGTACCTGCCGGCGCGCGGCCCTCACGAGTTGCGCGGACGCCAGCACGAGGACGCCGCCGGCCCACGCCAGGAGGAGCACGACGGCAGGGGCTGCGGAGCCGGACCGCGTCGTCGAAGCGCCGCCTTCCCCCGCCGCCGTTCCCGATGCCGACGCGGCGTTCGCGACCGCCGTGGATGTCTCGACGGGCCCGTTCGCCGGGACGGTGTCTGCCGCCGGCGCGCCCGTCGATGGCGGTTCGACCAGAGACGCGGGCACCGCGCCGAAAGGCGACGTGAGGCCGACGGGGATGGTCAGCCGCAACAGGACCAGCAGCCAGACGGCGTGGCGGACGCGGGGCGCCAGGGGGCGCGACACGAAGAGCGCGGCGGCCACGACGGCGGCCAGCACCGTGAACTGGATGCTCACGCCGAGCATGGCGGCGAGCCAGTGCCGGGCGAGGTCCTCGATCATGGCTCCTCCTCGTTCTCCTTCTCGAGCTGCCGCCGGAAGAACGCGATCTCCTCCGGACTCAGGTCGTCACGCTCCGCGAGGTGCAGGTAGAGCGGGGCCACGGACCGTTCGAGGACGTCGTCGACGAACGTGGTGACGACGTCCGAGAGCGCGCGGCTCCGGGCGACGGCGGGGACGAACAGGCTCAGCCGGCCCAGCTTTTCGACGCGCAGGAAGCCCTTGGCGGCCATGCGGTCGAGAAGCGTCTTGACGGTGCGGTAGTCCCGCGTGCCGTCCGAGGCTTCATGCACCTGCCGCGCCGTCGCGCGGCCGAGCCTCCAGCAGATCTGCATGATCGTCCACTCGGTGCGCGAGAGCGGCCGCCGGGGATTGGTCTTCGTTGCCATTACGCTTGTAGTCTATTTACTACAAATGTAGTATGCGCGTCAAGCGCCGAGCCCCGTACCGCCGAACCCACGAGAGGAGGGCTGCGGTCGGCCGCCGCGGGACCCTCGACTTCCTGATACCATCGGATGGGGTCCGCGGGTCTCGCGCCCCGGAGAGGCAGAGCATGCCCAGACGCCCGATGATCGCGTTTCTCCTGGTCCTGGCGGCATCCATCGCGGCGTGCACACCGCCATCCGGCGAACTGCCTGCCACCGGCTCGACGGATGCGTCCGGGGAGGTCGCGGTGGTGACGTCCGGCGGCCTCGCCGCCGCCTACGATGCGCTGGCGCCGCTGTTCGAGGCCGAGACGGGCATCCGGCTGGCGACCGCGTACGGGGCGTCGACGGGCGGGGCGCCCGACTCGATCCCGGCGAGGCTGGAGCGCGGGGAGCATTTCGACGTCCTCGTCATGTCCCAGGCGGGCCTGGACGGCCTCGCCGAGCGTGGCCTGGTCCGGCCCGATACGCGCGTCGACCTCGCCAGCTCGTCGATCGGGTTGGCGGTGCGCGAGGGGGCCCCCCTGCCGGACATCGGCACCCCCGAGGCGTTCGTGGAGACCCTGCTCGCGGCCGAGTCCATCGGCTACTCTGCGAGCGTCAGCGGGACCTACGTGTCCACGGAGCTGTTTCCCCGGCTCGGGGTGGCCGAGGAGCTCGCCCCGAAGGGCCGCCGCATCGTCAGCGAGCGGGTCGCGGCGGTGGTGGCGCGCGGCGAGGTCGAGATCGGCTTCCAGCAGGTCAGCGAGATACTCTCCATCGAGGGCGCGGCCTACGCCGGCCCCATCCCCGCCGAGTACCAGCGGGTCACGACGTTCTCGGCGGGCATCGCGACGGACGCCGCCAACCCCGCGGGCGCGCGGCGGCTCATCGACTTCCTGGCGTCGGCGGCGGCGGCCCCGACGATCGCCGAGTCGGGGCTCGAGCCGGCGGCGATCGCGCACTGAGAGCGCCCGGATCGACTCTGCCGGCCCGCCCTGGCGCGACGGGACGCATGGCGGGCCGTCTCCCGCGGGACGAGAGCGCCCGGATCGACTCTGCCGGCCCGAATCGCCCCCCCGGCGCGGCGAGGGTGCTTGGTGGGCCGTCTCCCGTCCGACGGGTTTGCCCATGCCGGTAGAATCGGGACGTGCAGAACGCACCTGGCACAGTGCTGACCGTCCTGAACGACCCGGCGGGGCCGGCGACGAGCGCGTCCGACCGCACCGCCGCCGACGCGCGCTACGCGAGCGGCTTCTACGGGGTGGAGCACGATGACCTCGAGCGCTTCCGCTGGATGGGCCTGCGGGGCCGCATCGAGTTCGAGCCGGGGGCCGAGCCCGGTTTCGCCGAGTTCCGGGCCTGGAGCGGCTTCCACGACCTGCGGCAGCACCTGACCGTCGAGGGCGGCGGCCCGCCGGAGACGTTCGAGCTGCCCCACGGCTGGTGGACCGTCTCAGTCCCGGTGCCGGCCGGCTGCGGCGCGGTCAGGCTGCGGGCCGACCGCCAGTTGCCGCCCTCGGCTCGGCCCGGCGACGACCGGCAGCTCGCGGTCCGTGTCGCCGCTCCCCGAATCCACCGCGACGCGGCGCGCCACCGGACGGTGGCGGGGCAGTTGCGCAACGCGGTCCTCAACACCCGCGAGGGCCTCGAGGGCCGCACCGAGCTGGCGTCCACCCCCACCAACCTCGGCATCGACATGTACGGCGTCTGCAACGTCAAGCCGCCGTGCGTCTACTGCGACTGGGACTTCGCGAAGGCGCTGGAGAAGGACGACGTCGAGGCACCGTTCAACCTCGACACGCTCGGCGACTACGGACCCTTCTTCGACAACGCGGCGTCGCTCGTGAACTGCTCCATCGGCGAGCCGTTCATGATGAAGGACTTCGACGCCCTCCTCGACGCGTTCGGCGACGGGAACAAGCTGGTGGAGATGACCACCAACGGTCAGATCCTCACCGACCGGAACATCGGCCGGCTGCTCGGCCGCCGCATCGAGCTGTACGTCTCGCTCGACGCGGCCACCGCCGCGACCTACGCCAAGCTGCGCAACGACACCTTCGACCGCATCCTCGCCAACCTGCGCCGCCTCATCGCGGCCAAGGGCGGGCGTGGCGGCCTGCCGCGCATCCACCTTGTCTTCATGCCGATGCGGGTCAACATGCACGAGCTGGACGGGTTCGTGGACCTGTGCGCCGACCTCGACGCCGACCGGTTCGTGCTGCGGCCGCTGAACGAGATCGGCGACGAGCTCGACTGGACCCGCGCCGGCCACCACTTCGTCTACAGCCGGGAGCGGCTCGACTTCGACACGCTGGTGCGGCTGAGTGCCCGCGCCGCCGCCCTGTGCCGGCGCCGCGGCGTGCCCTTCTCGAACCAGCTCGACTTCGGCGGCGAGATGGAGCCGATCTACCGGCGGGCGTTCGACGAGGCGCTGGCCGAGGCCGACGGGTCGTCCACGCCGGCCCCGGCGCCGGCCCGCCCCGGTCCCGGCGAAGGGGAGGGACCGCCCGTGGCGGAGCCGACCCGACCCCTCGCGAGCGACGCGGCGGCGGCCGGGCAGGACGGCGAAGACACGCTCGGCGAGGGCAGGCTGCCGGCCTGCCTCGAGCCGTGGAAGAGCCTCTACGTCCTGCGCCGCGGCGTCATGCCCTGCTGCTACGGCGACCGCCCCCTCGCCGCCATGGGGGAGTACCGCGAGACGTGGAACGCCCCGGTCCTCCAGGACATCCGCCGCCACATCGCGCGGGGCGAGTTCCACGCGTACTGCCTGGGCTCGCAGTCGTGCCCAATCGTGCGCAAGAGCCGCCATGCCGCGGAGGCCGGCGAGGCCGCATCGGGCCCGCGGCTGCACGAGACGACCCTCCTCGGGCTCGCGCGACAGGCGCGCGCGCTGGGGCTCAAGCCCGCCCTCAAGGCGTTCGACCAGGCGCTCTTCGGTGGAGCGGGAATGGCGCTCTACCGCCGGCTGCGGCGAATCCCCCTCGGCCCGCGGCCGCCTGCGGCGCCCTGAGCATCTCGGGTGCGGGGCCGACGCGGAAGTTCACCGCCCGGAGGTCGGCACTGTCGTGTGCCGCCGCGCGGTGGCAGCCGCCCACGAAACGCCTGGCGTATTCCAGGCGTCAAGGAACGAGACTCCGGCTGCATTTCGACTGAAGCGGCAGTCTGCGATCTCGGCGCCGGGAACGGGTCCGGCCCGGTCTGGAGGTCGGCTCAGGCGCGTAGCGGCGTCCTGCAGGTCGGCTCAGGCGCGCAGCAGCAGCACCGCGAGCGCGGCGGCCGTCGCGAGCTGCCACCAGAGCTGGGCGTGCTCCCTGAGCAGCAGCGTCCCGAGCCCCATGAACCCGGCGGCGGCGGCGAGCAGGTACCAGTAGAGCTCGGTGAACGTCTCCTCGCGGTGCGTCGCCTGGGCGCGGCGCTCGACGTCGCCGAGGATCCGGAGCGCGATGTCCTGCCCGCTGTCGACGCCCAGCTCGTGGTAGGCGCCGTCGCCGGCCTCCGCGATCGCGCGCAGCGACTGCCGGTCGAGGGCCGAGTGGATGGGGGCCTCGGGGGCGTCGTAGGGGCCGGCGGGAAGCTGGGGGATGAGCCCGCCGGCGGTGGTGCCGACGCCGACGGTGTACACCCGGATGCGGCGGTCGCGGGCGAGCTGGAGCGCGTCGTCCACCTCGCCGCTCCAGGCCTGGCCGTCCGACAGCACGATGAACGCCTTGGCGCTCGGCCGCTCGCCGTGGAGCTGGGCGTCGCGCTCGAACATCTGCACCCCCCAGTAGATGCCCTCCTCGATGTTGGTGTCCCAGCTCGTGTCGTCCTCGAGGCGGAACGGCGGCTCGTCGCCGAGGTGGTCGAGGAAGAAGAACAGGGCGTTCGGATCGCGGGTCAGGCGGACCTGCGGGGCGGCGCGGTGGGCGAAGAGGGCGAGGGCAACGCGCTGGTCCCGCCAGCCGAGGAGCTCGGTGAACGTCCGGATCCACGCCACCGACCGCTGCCAGCGGTCCGGCGCCAAGTCGCTCACGCGCATGGACGCCGAGCCGTCCTGCAGGATGATGAAGTCGGCGCCGGCGCTCCGGGTGACGGGGACCAGCGCCTGGGGGCGCGCGAGGGCGAGCGTCAGCGCCGCGACCGCGAGCAGCAGGCAGAGCCAGAACGAGAGCCCACCCGCGAGGGCGAACCGTTCCGGCACCGGCGTCGTGCGCCCGCGGCGCGCGGCCCGGGTGTCGCGCCGCCGCCGCGCGAGCTGCCACAGCCAGAGCGCGCCGAGGGCCGCCGGTAGCGCCAGCAGCCACAGGTACAGCGGTTCCTGGAACTGAAGCGCGGGAAGCTGCGTCGGGGTCACGGCCGGTTCTCGTGTCGCCTCGTTCGCGGTGTCACGTCAACGAGTCTGCCGCGTCTTCATCTGCTGGCGATGCCCGGGAACGAGGGTTCGCAGCATCATGGCGCACGGCACACTCAGCCGCGCCGGCGGATCGGCGCGCTTTCGCCGATGGTCGGGTCCTCCGTCTCCTCCGGCTCGACGAAGCGATCACGCGGCACGTAGATCTGGATGTCCTCCATGTCCGCTTCCTCCGGGTCCGTCCCTTCGGCGCCCGGCACGCTCGGCGGCCGCACGTCCGGCACCGGGTCCCCGGCCGCGATGCGGCTCCGCAGGCGTACCATCAGCTCGTAGTTGAACGCGGCGTCGGGATGTCCGTCGTTGGCCTCGATCACGCGCCGGTAGACGCCGATGGCTCGGTCGAGCGCGCCCAGGGCCATGTCGCGGCTCGCATCCGGGCGCTGGCCGGCGCGGTAGCGCGCGTTCGCGACGAGCAGTTGCAGGTTGAGGTTGCCCGCGATGCTCGGGCTGTCGGGCGAGTCGTAGAAGGTGAGGATGGGAAGGTAGTCGCCGCGCCAGTAGCGCACCGCGGCCTGCTTCACCGCCACCGTGTCGCGCAGGCCGCCGAGCAGCCCGGGGACGCGCGCGGTCGGCGCCAGGGACGCCGCGACGCGGTCGTACCCCGCCGCCGCGCCGGCGAGGTCGAGGGTCGCGAGGGCGCGGTCGGCCGCCGCGAGCCGCCGCTCGAGCCGGCTGCCCGCGAGCAGCGCGAGGGCCGCGCCGGCGAGGAGCAGGGCGGGCACCAGGTAGCGCAGAAACGTCTTCACGAAACCTCCTGAACGGCGTCGAGCCCGATCCGGGCGGCGATAGCGGCCATGACGGGCCGGGCGCTCACGGGAGCCTCCTGAACGGCTTCACGCCGGGCCGCGGCGGCGCCGGGGACGCGGACGGCGCCGGGCGGTTCAAGGGAACCTCCTGAACGGCTTCACGCCGAGGCCCAGGACCAGGGCCAGGCTCCACAGGCCCGCCGCCGCGAGCGCGAACGGCGGGAAGCGGGGCTGGTGGGCCACGTACTGCGTGACTTCGATCTCGCCCGCCGACAGCTCGTCTATCTCGTGCACCGCCTGCAGGATCGCGGCCTCGTCGGCGGCGGGGTAGAAGCGGCCCCCGGTCTTCTCGACGGCCAGCTTCCAGGTGATGTCGGGCAGGACGTCGCCGAGGCCCTGGTCGTAGGCGGTCCGGATGAAGTAGACGGGAATGGAGTTGTCCGCCGCCTCCTGCAGGATGTCGTCGAGCGACTGGCCCTCGTAGACGGCGTGGGTGTCCTGGCCGTCGCTGAACACCACCATCAGGTTGCCCTGCGCCCGGAGGAAGTCGAAGGTGCGGAAGAGCTGCACGCCGCGACTGATGGCGCGCATGATCAGGGTCCCGTGGTCGGGGAAGCGGTCGTACTCCTCGGGGGTGCCGATGAGGCCGATGCTGAGCAGCACGCTCTCGTAGTCGTTGGTGAACGGGGTGACGACGTAGGCCTCGCCCCCGAACTGCACCAGCGACACGAGGTCGCGGTGCGAGCCCTCCATGCGCCGCCGCACGAAGTACTCGGCGGCGGCGGCGTTGGCGAGGAACGTGTTGCCCCAGCCGAGCTGGTCGGTGGCGAACGAGCTGTCCATGCTGAGCGAGGCGTCGATGAGGATGGCGATGCGGTGCCCCGGGTACGTCGCGCGCTCCTGGACGAGCGCCGTGTGGGGGTCGGCGAGGGCGACGGCGAAGAACGGCAGGCCCGCGAGGACCAGCGCGAACGGCGCGTGGCGGAGCGGCGCGAGGGCCGAGCGGCGGGTGATGGCGGCGGGAAGCAGCGTCGGCAGCACGAGGTGCGTGCGGCCGGCGCGCGCGCGCGCCACGGCCCGGGCGAGCAGCGCGGCGAGCGCGAGCAGGGCCAGCACCCCCAGCGCGATCACCGTCTCGTCGCGTCGCGGCAGGGGCAGGGCGGACAGGGACATCCCGCCCAGCTCGGCCAGGGTGAGCCGCAAGCGCTCGACGAGCGCGGTCACCGCCTCCACGGTGCTCGCCTCGTCAGTCGGGTCCACAACCGGCGGGCGCCACCGGTCCAGCGGCTGGCGTGCCGTACCGGTGCGACGACGCGCCAGCGCAGTTGCGCGACGTGGCCGATGCCGGCGTCCACCGCGCGCGTGAGCGCGTCGGGCTCGACTTCGGGACCCGTCGTCTCGTCGCCGCGCCCGTAGCGAAAGGCCGTGAGCAGGGTCATCGCCCGATGGAGGTCCGCCGCTGCCCCCGCCCCGGCGAGACGGACCCCGACGCCGGCGGGGCGTTCGGTGTTCGCGGAAGGCTGTCCGGCGTCGTCCCGACCCGGCTCTTGCCAATCGGTCGCGGTGACGCTCGACGACAGGGCCGCGGTGCGGCGGCCGAGCAGCCCGTGGCGCACCCGCAGCTGGCCGTCGCGCGGCGTTTCGCCGCCGGTCATCGCAGACTGCGTGACGGGCCGCGACAGCGCCACCGCGCTCGCGATGCGCAGGGCCGCGAGGGCGCGCCCCGCCGCGTCTCGCGTCCAGTTGCTCCCGTCCGCGGCGCCGCGTACCCGGATCAGCTCCTCGAGCGCACGGCGGGCGGCGAGAGCGGGCGAGAGCCGCTTCTCCGTCACCGCCGCGACCCCCTTGCGGTCGCGGACGACGCGCAGGGCGCCGAGCGCGACGAGGCCGACAACGGCGATGCCGAAGAGCGCCGAGAGCAGCCCCAGCACGTTGGCCCGCAGCTCGCCCGCCTGCGTGGCCCCGAAACCGGCCGGTGTCAGGTCGCGGATGTCGTCCACCGCGTCGGGGACCAGCGACAGGAGCCGGACGGACTCGGCCGGCAGGGTGTACGTCAGCTCGCGACCCGCGAGGACCGGGCCGTCGCCCACCCGCCGCTCGATGCGGTACGGGATGTCGAGGGCGGGGACCTCGACGTCCTCGCCGAAGCCGGTCTCGGCGATGAGGCGCAGCGTGTAGTCGTGCTGCGAGAAACGGTAGGGCCCGGTCAGGACGTCGTCGAAGCGCTCGCCGGAGAGCACCTCGAAGGGGGCCGCGTCGATGGTGGCCGGCTCGAGCGCGGCCTCGTCGAGCCGTGTCCGCGCCGCCTCGGTCTCCACCGTCCGGCAGGTCACGGTCATCGTGAATCGCTCGCCGACGAAGACGGCGTTGCGGTCGACGCGCCGCCAGCACCGCAGCGCGTCGACCGCGGTCTCGTCGGCCAGGGTCCCGTCGACCGCCGGTTCGTCAGCCCTCGTTTCGTTGGCCGCGACCGCGTCGCCCCCGGTCTCGCCGACCGCCGTCTCGCCGGTGTTCGGCTGCGCGGTCGACGCCGCCGGTGTGGCCGCCATCGCCAGCCCAATCAGCCAGGGGCCGCCCGATCGGAGCATCGCTCGCGTCATGAATCCAGTGAACCGCGTCGGGACCCGGTTCCGCCGGGTGGACGTTGCATTTGACCACGGAACGGGCCGTCGCCGCCGCCTGTCCGCGTCGTTTGAACCGCCCGGTGACTTGCGGTAGGCTGGCCGCCTTGTGCCCCGTGCAGGGGACGGCGGCAGCCTTCGCCGCGCATTCCGGGAGTCAGACAATGAAGATGACAGCACGCGCCGCGGGTGCGCGAGCCCGCGGCGACAACGTCGGCCGAGGCCGTCGGCTCCCGGGGCTCGTGCTCGCGGCCGCCGTCGCCGCCCCCGCCGCTCTCGCGCAAGCCCCGACCGAGTTCGTTCCCGTCACCGACGCGATGCTGCAGGCGCCGGCGCCCGACGACTGGCTGATGTGGCGGCGCACCCTCGACGGCTGGGGCTACAGCCCCCTCGACCAGATCGACCGCGACAACGTGGGTGATCTGCGGATGGTGTGGTCGCGTGCGCTCAGCGCCGGCGGCCGGCAGCAGGGCACGCCGCTCGTCTACGACGGCGTCCTCTACATGCCCAACCCGAGTGACGTCATCCAGGCCATCGACGCCGCCACCGGGGACCTCCTCTGGGAGTACCGCCGCGACCTCCCCGACGACGCGTGCGAGCGCATCATGCCCGGCGTCTGCACGACGAACCGGAACCTCGCCATCTACGAGAATCTCATCATCGACACCAGCGTCGACGAGTACATCTTTGCCCTCGACGCGCGGACGGGGGAGCTGGTCTGGGAGACGCAGGTCCTCGACTACACGACCCATCCCGCGAACCAGAGCACGGGGCCCATCGTCGCGAACGGCAAGGTCGTCTCGGGCCGGAGCTGCATGCCGGCGGCGGGGCCCGAGGCCTGCGTCATCACCGCCCACGACGCGTGGACGGGCGAGGAGCTGTGGCGGCGCCGCACCACCCCCGCCCCCGGCGAGCCGGGCGACGAAACCTGGGGCGGCGTGCCCGACCAGGACCGCCGGCACGTCGGCACGTGGATGGCCCCGAGCTTCGACCCCGCGCTGAACCTGCTCTACATCGGCACCTCGGTGACCTCGCCCGCGCCGAAGTTCATGGTGGGCGGCGCCGACCTGACCCACCTCTACCACAACTCGACGCTGGCCCTGGATGCCGACACCGGCGAGATCGCCTGGTACTAGGTGAAGATCGAGAATACCGCAACAAAGACGGGCTCTTGTGGAGCTTCGCGATCACCCTATACCACGTTTCGGACCACGCGATGATTCCAGTCCAGAGCGGTCCATGAAAATCCGCGGCGGCCGCGGCGGTTGCGGCGGTGCGGCGGTAACCGTTCGGCGAAGCCGGTATGGGCCGTAACGATCCGCGCGGGTGCCGTCGCGGGCCGCAACGCCTCCACTGCTCTATCATGCACCCACCGCCGACCGCGCGGCTGCCGTTTGCGTCATACTGTTGCACCGGATCATTTTCAGCGGAGGGACCATGGCGGCGACGACGATCAACGTGGGGTGGCGGGGTCGGGCGCGCTCGTTCGTATGGCTTCTGACGGCTACCGTGCTGCTGGCGGCAATCGGGGCGTGCGGGGATGCGGGCGTTCAGGACGAGGCGCGGCCGGCAGACGGCGTCCCGGCGCCCCCGGACGTGGGTCCGACCACCGCCGCGGAGTCGCCCGACGGGTCCCCGTCGGACGAGGCGCCGAGCTCGGTCCGCGTGATGCTGAACGGCGAGGAGCTGCCGCCCGAGCTCGCGGCCGCCTTCCTGCAGGCGATGGGGGACCGGGGCTCGCTGCCGGCCGAGGTGGCGGAGGGACTGCCCGGACGACGCAGTCCGAATGTCGAGGCCGCGCCGTCGCCGGCCGACGTCGGCCCGGACTGGTCGGTGGTGAAGGAGTACCTCGACCAGCAACGGGCGTGGAGGGAGAGCAACCGACAGGGTGCGCCCCCCTCCGGGGACGTCTCGAGCGAGGAACGCGTCCGGGCCATGACGGAGCGCCTAGCCGACCGGCCCGACGTGGGCCGCGCCGCGGCGGCGGCGAAGGCCATCCTGGAGCAGGACGGCGCGCACGAGAAGACGGTCGAAGCGGCGGAGTTCCTCGCCTTGCGCGTCCAGTCCGGCGGAGCTGTCGCCCAGAACATGGTCGCGGGGGCGACGGGGCTGCTCAGGCACGCGCCCGACTACGAGGGCTGGCCGCGGGTGCTGAGCGCGATGGAGAGCCGCTCGTTCCTGGGACCGGAAATCGGCGCGTTCTTCGAGGAGTTGGCGACCGGGGCCGAGGACCCCGTGCTGCGCGCCACCGGCCGGTATTACGTGGCGGCCGGGCTCACGCAGGCCGCCAACGGAGGATCCCGGTTCGGTCTGCGCTCCGGCTGGACGTCCCTCTCCGCGTCGTTGGCGGAGAGCGAGGCCAAGCGGCAGAGCGCCCTCGAGGCGGCGGCGGGCTTGAGCGCGGGGGTGGAGGAGAAGCGGTTCCTGGGGACGTTCCCGGACAGTCGCTCCTCGGAGATGACCCTGGCGGAGGCCGAGGCGGACCTGATTCGCAGCATCCGGCACGGGACCGTCGGCGGCACCCTGCCCGAAGTGACCGGCACGCGGGTCGACGGGGTGGAGGAGTCCCTGTCGGACTATCGGGGACGGGTCGTGCTGCTCGACTTCTGGGCGACCTGGTGCGTGCCGTGCATCGACGTGCTGCCGGACCTCAGGAAGCTGGTGGCGGAACTGCCGGCGGACCGGTTCGCCCTCGTGGCGATCAGCGTGGACGAGGAGCTCGAGACCGTGACCCGGTTCATGGAGGACGAACCGATGCCGTGGACGAACTGGCACGCGGGCCTGGGGAGCGACATCGCCCGGCTCCTGCGCGTCCAGGCGTATCCCACCTACGTGCTCGTCGACGAGACCGGCAGGATCCTGGCCAAGCCCATGGGGCGGTTCGAGGAGATCGCTATTCCTCCCGGCGTGCCGGCGGACAGCTTCCCGGGTCGGCCTCCCAGCCTTCCCGCCCTGATCAGCGAGGCGCTGGCCGGACTCCCGCCGGCGTGATTCGGTGGATATGGGGCCCGGCCCCATGTCCATACCCGGTAGAGTCGACGACTGGCGCGGTGGCGGTAGGCGGAAGGGGGTAGCTGTTCCCGGCGGCTTTCGCCAAGTGCCGGTGCCTCACTCCCCGCCGTGGCTCCGTTTCCAGTCGCCGCTCATCGAACCGGACGTGCGGATCTCCCGCATCCGGCTCTCGGACGAGATCATGCCTTCGCCCACGGATGGCGCGCCGTTCGCGTGGCAAGGCGCGTGAGCCCGTACTCCGTCCAGAGTCGCTCGTACGGGAAGCGCACAGATTTCCCGTCTCGCACCTTGTGCTTGCGGCAGAGCCACTGGCGCAGCCGCCGCGTAGCGTGCTGGTCAACGGCGCGATACGCGGGACTGACCTGCCCGAGGGTGAAGTAGTTCGCCCAGCCGGTCAGCAACCGGTTCAGGCGCGCCACCACCTCGCTTGGCGGCAGGAGCGCGTCACGCCGTGTCGTCAGCTCGCTCACGCGACGGCAGATGCTCTGGACGCTCTCCCGGCTGGGGCGCGTGCCGATGTAGGCGGCACCCGTAAACGGCCGGTAGTTGCGCCCAATCCGGTAGCCGAGGAACGTCATCGATTCCTCCGGCACCCGGCAGCATCGGGTCTTCTCGGCGTTCATCGGCAGCTTCAGACGCCGCATCAGCCCTTCGACCGCCGTCAGCATCTCTGCCGCCGGCGCTCGGCCGAGCACCGCGAAGTCGTCCGCGTAGTTGACGATTTCCGCCCCGAAGCGCCGGGCGTACCCCAGCACCTTCCAGCCCCGGATGAAGCGGCGCATGTAGACGTTGCTGAACAGCGGCGAAATCGGTGACCCTTGCGGGGTACCCTTCCGCTCGCGACGCGCACGGTTCGTCCGGTGGCGTCCGCCCCGACCATCGTCCTCCTCGACCGCCATCTCCAGCCACGCCTTGACCCACCCCAACAGCCGACCGTCGCTCACGCGACGGGCGACCGATTTCAGCAGGTCCGCGTGCGGGATTTCGCCGAAGTAGTTCGTCAGGTCGGCGTCCACCACCTCCCGATGCCCGGTGTTCAGCAGCCGGTGTACGCGTCTGACCGCGTCATTCGCGCCCCGGCCCGGCCGGTAGGCGTATTGCTCCGGTTCGAGGTCCGCTTCGAAGATCGGCGACAGCACCAGCATCGCCGCCGTCTGCGCTACCCGGTCCCGGAGACACGGAATGCCTAACGGCCGGAACTTCCCGCGCTGCTTCTTCGGGATGAGCACCTGCCGGACCGCCTGCGGCCGGTAGGTCCCCTCCTTCAGGTCCCGCGCCAGAGATCCCAGCCACCCGTCCACCCCCTGCGATTCGACGTCCGCGACCGTCTCGCCGTCCACCCCGGCCGCGCCGCCGTTGCGGCGGACGGTCTGCCAGGCGACCGCGAGCACGTCGTCGCGCCACACCTTGTCGCTCAGAGAGTAGAACCGGAAGCCCGGAGCCTCCTTCGCTTTCGCATGTAGCGCCCTCTGGAGTCGCTGAACCCGTTCTGAGGCTGCTAGGCTTGCGCCAGTCCCCACGTCCCTTCCTCCGTCATGCGCTGCTCTCGAACCGAGGCCCCTTCCCTCCGCCGGCGTTACCCGGCTTCCCCGGTACTACGGGCCCCTCCGCCACCCTGCTCGGCCCGACCCGACCCTCACGGGCTGTCGGTTGGCGCGTGCCACGCCACCGGCAGGGCTTCCCGTGTTGCGTCCATCCCCCTCTTCCACGCGTGCCGTCGCCACTACCCCGGCGGAACCGGCCGGTGCTCGCGTCGCTCGCTTCCCGGCCGCTGGCAGCCTTCCCCAAGTCGTGGGCGGGTCGGCTTCCGCATCACCGGTTTCGGGGCCTGCTCGGCGTTCACTCACGTTACGGCCCGCGTGGTCGCTGAGCCGCCAAGGCGGCCCTTGTCGTCGGAGTGCTTCAGTCGATGTCGTTACCTCCATCGCCCGCTCCGACTGCTACCGGCTGGAGCGACAGTTGCCGGGCGGGATTCGCACCCGCTGAGGAACGGCGCCTTTCACGGCGCACCGCGACCGAACGGTTACCCGCGGCGCAGCGGCGCAGCGGCGCCGTAAGCGTTCGGCGGAGCCGGTATACCGCAGCCGGGCCATCGTCGCCGGAACAGCGACAGGACCCGGTTCTTCTGGTCGACCCCGTGCTGATCGAGACCTTCATGGAGGCCGCGCCGCCTGGGCCGTGCGATGCAGACCGAGCTGCCGGACGAGATGTTCGGCTCCACGCTGGGAACCGCGTGACCCGGGCGGTGCTATCGAGGGCATTCCGGGGCCGCAAGAGCGAGAATCGGGAGAGGCGGCGGCAGCGACGCCGCTCCGGCCCGACCGGGTTGCCGATGGGGTGCGTGCAGGGGCTGGCTCGCCCGCGAGGGGACGTCGTCGTGTGCACGCCGCCCTCATGACCTTAGTTAGAATCGGACCCCGACACCAACCTCTGCCCGCAGGATCCAGAGCCGCGCGCCAGCGCGGAAGAATAGCCGCTCTCGGATGTCCACGTCCAGCACCGCCCCCGCCTGCACCCCGAATCCGTTGGGAATGGTGTTGAGGGGTTGAAGTTCGTCAGCACAGCGCATGCGCTCCTCCGGCGTCAGCTCCTGCCTGAACACTACGTAATCGGGTGGCCAGTCCCTCGGCGCGGGGATCCTTACGACCGGCCCGTCGGAGGCGCGGCAGAACGCCCGCCAACTACGTGAATAGATGGTGCCGAAGAGAATGCTCACGCTGTAGCGTGGCTGCTCCAGCGCTCGCCACGACACCAGCACGCTCGTCTCGTGTCGAGGCTCGATCTCGAGGTCTGCGCGCTGGACGCTGGCCCTTCGTCCGTCGATGTCCTCGAGAGGGTAATTTCCATGCCCCTCCTGCTCGCGGAGGCTCCGCAGGTAGTCGACCTGGATCCGCCAGCGCCCCGAGCCGAATGTCGCCCAAGCCAGCGGCGGGCAGCATTCGCGGGGGACATCCAGGTACTGGGCGTAACCCGGGATCGCGCTGAGGCCGACCTCAACTTGCTGTGCCGAGGCGGCCGCAGACGTGAGGACCAGAGCGAGAGCGAGAAAAACTGGCCGGCAAGACATAGCGTCGCACCTCATCTACGGGGCAGTGCGCGAATGCAGCCGAGACTGGCTCATGCTCGCATCTTCAGCGGGCGAACGATGTGTCCCATCCGCACGTCCGCACCGTGTCTCGCAACCAGAGCCGTCGGTCGACGCTCTCCGGGCTATGCGTCCGGGGGGAGACCCGTGCGAGCCGCCACAGCCTGTCGAGGAGGCGCGCATCTGCCGATAGACGGAAGTGTCTCCGTGCTGCGGCCGCCGGTGACACTCCGCGAGCGATCGTCGCACCATGGAAGGCCCAGCGGCCGCGTGACCCGGAGAAAAGCAGTCATGTGGAAGCGGGAAGAGCCAATTCCAACGGTGTCCCCCAGGGTGGTCGGTACCGTCGGCTCCGCGCCTGCCGACGACACGGGCAGCGCGAACCCGAAAGTGATCATTGGCAAGTCGATTGTCGTCAAGGGCGAGCTTAGCGGGAGCGAGGACCTGACCGTCGAGGGGCAGGTGGAGGGCAAGATCGCGCTCAAGCAGCATGTCCTGACCGTCGGAGTCCATGGACGCATCCGGGCGCAAGTGTTCGCGAAATCGGTCGTCGTCCTCGGAGAGGTCATCGGCAACATCGAGGCGACGGAGAAGGTCACGATTCGCAACGAGGGGACGGTCGAAGGCGACATCAAGGCCCCGCGCGTCGCCATCGCCGAGGGTGCGAAGTTCCGCGGCGGCATCGACATGCAGCAGGGGCAGGGGCAAGCGGGGAACCGGAAGCGGAGCGAGCCGAAGCCGGGGTCCGAGCCCCGCCGTTCGGTGCCAACCGTGGAGGCGAAGAGCGCATAGGAAGTCGGCACCGTAGAACGGCGCTCACGTTCCGCAGATCGTCATCCGTCGTCTCGGAGCCGCTGGGATTCCCCGACGCCCCCCTCTCTGGCTCCGAGGTCGCCGGCTCGATTGTTCCTCACCGCACAGATCTCGCGATGAGCCGTGGGGGCCTTGGTACGCAGTACCTTGTTCCAGCCTTCGCCGACGGTTCGGCCGCACCCTCCTGAGAAACTGCGCAATTGGCGCACCGTCGTCGTTCGGCCTCACCAGTCTGGCCTTTGCCGGAGTCGACCGTCTCGACCGCCTCTGCGGTCGGTTCGGCGGTGGCGGCCGCCCCGCACCCAGGTTCGCCAGCTTCGCCGCGGCCAGCGGCCGCCGGCGGGCACCCACGGTCGGCAGTCTGCCCCACGGAACCGGCATACCCGCCCGTTCGTACGCGAGCGCGCGGTTCCGACCGTCGAGTATCAGGTCATCGCAGATGGAAACCGGCACTCGGCAGCCGTTCGTCCTGATGTCGGTCGCCAGCGCCTCAAGCTCGGCATCTTTCATCAGGGGTAAAGCACTCGGCGGCCGGATGGGCTCGCAGCCGGCGGCCTCGACCACCCGTCGAACGGCTGGGCCGCAGCCACGAGCGGGGCTGACACCATCAACACACAGAGCATCCAGCGCATCAACCTCCACAGGTTGCACAGACGGTCCACAGCCCCTGGACAGGTGATCCCGCCGCGCCGCGGCGATGACGTCACGGGTGCGCACCGAGCATGTGGACCAATGGCCGTGAACGCCGATCGCGGCTTGGCGCCGAGCGCTCGCCTGCCGTATCGAGCGTTCCCGTCATGGCCGTCGCGGTCTCAGGCATCTCGAATGCGAAGCGGCGGCTGATGTGGATGCCGAACAGATGCAGGTCGACGTAGGCCCGGTGGCCGACCCAGGTCCGCGTGCGGAGGAAGAGACCGCTACGGACGGCGATGCAGCGCACGCAGAGGCAGCGCCGCGGATCGATCCCGGCGACGCGGCACAGCCCGCGGAGCAGGTGGCCGCAACGGCCGCGCAGGACGCGTTGAGGGGCGTAGGCGTGCATGATGACCTCCTCGTCTATGGAGTAGCGACCCCGACTGGCCATTCACCTGTGCACCCGGACATGGGGCAGCGAACCCAGGAACGTGGCCGCCTGCGCGCCTTCCGGGGAGCTCGCATCCGCCTCGACCGCCCGTTCGAACCAGCGCCTCGCCCCCTCGATGTCGCCCAGGTTGAGCGAGACCAGCCCCAGCTTGAACAGCGGCTTGATCCAACGTCGATCCCGGTCGTGGGCCTTTCGGAACCACTCGGCCGCCTTCGCGCCGTCTCCGGCCGCGAAGGCCGCCTCGCCTTGGTTGAACAGCTCCTCGCGACTGCTCCCGACCTCGACGGGCGCGACACCCGGCGCGACGGCCGGCGCGGCAGCCCGCGGCCGGCCGCTCGAGGAGATGCTCAGGCCCACCCCCGCGCGGCGCACCGCGCAGGAGATTCCGGCCTTCGGGTCGGCGTCCTGCGGCGCCTCGTAGGCGACGGCGTACTGGTACCGGGTCTGCTCGTACTGCGTCGTGATCTCGGCCGCCATCTCCTGGAGCTTGTCGCCGATGGACTGGCTGGGGCTGGCCACCGTGTCGTACCAGCCGCCGGTGATCCGGGTCACGTCCCTCGCGATGCCGGTCTGGTATCCACGGCCGGACCCGGCCCGCTGGGTGTAGAGGCCCAACGCGTGGATGACCGCCCCCCGCTCGACCGCCCGCTCGATGAAGGCGTCGTACCGGCCGTCGGTGAGCGACCGTTGGGCCGGTCCGTCGGTAGTGACCACCGCGAGCACCGGCCAGCGCATGTCGTCGTCCCATCGATCCAGCGTCTCTTCCAGGCCCGCGAAGAACCCCGCGGCGCGATCCTCTTCCACGAAGAACCGCGCCAGCTGATCGAACACCTCGTCGTGGTCGTCGGTGAAGTCCACCACCATGCGCGGCCGGCCCGACAGCAGCACCAGCCCGATCTCGCTGTTCTCCGGCAGAGCTCGCACGAACCTCGGCAGGTAGACGCGGAAGTACCGGAAGAACGGCAGCGCGCCGTCCGCGTCGTCGACGATCAGCGCTACCCGCAACGGCTGGTCGACGAGCTCGACGCGTGCGATGTCGACGGGTTCACCGTCGTGCTCGATGGTGAAGTCGCCGGACACGAGGTCGGTCACCGGCGCGCCGGCGCGGTCGGTAACCTTGATGAACCGCTCGAGGTCCTTCGCCTGGGCAATCCCGCCGGCCAGGAAGACCGTCAGGAAGACGCTCAGGGCGATGGTGGACAGCAGAGCGAACCGTCCCTGGCTCATGGGCACGACGAAGAGGAGGGCGGAGAGCAACCGTACTGCCCATCCCCCTCCGCAGCGGCTGGTGCTGCCTGTCCTCATCTCGCTCCCCCTTCCCCGGCAAGTTCCGGAACCCCGCTCCGGCGGGGCGTTGTCGGGCGTTCTCTCTATAAGAGAGTTTGGGGAGGGGTGCGATTACAGGTTTTTCTTGTCGGACCGGCCGGCCTCGGCGCCCGCGAGTCGGTGCAGGAGCCGCGGGCGGAGTAGCTTGTGGGCTCGATGCAGCCGGACCGCGACGTTCTGGGTGGAAATGTGCAAGCGGCGGGCGACCTCCCGCGGCGGGCGGTGCTCGATGTCCCGGAGCCGCACCACCTCGCGGAACGTGGGCGGCAACTCGTCGATCACTTCCAGCAGCAGGCGGGTCAGCTCGTGGGCGTACACCGAGGCCTCGGGCGACTCCCACACGGTCCGAGCCGACGGCGTTTGCTCCGCGAGCGAATCCGCCTCGCCGTTTGCCGCGGATAGCGGCGACTCGCGCCGCTGCGCGGCCACGCCGTGCACCGCTTCATGGCGCACAATCGCCCCGACCCACCCGCAGGCGGGAGACCCGCCGCGGTATTGGTGGAGCTTCTCCAGCACGATGATCCAGCTCTGTTGCAGGGCGTCGTGCGCGATGTCGTCGTCGCCCGCGACGCGCCGGGCGAGCGGCAGGAACCGGCACGTACAACAGCGGACCCATTGTTCGAGATCGCGCTCCAACAGGGGACACCGGACTGCATCCTCAAGCTTGGGATTGTGAGGGCGCCTGACCATGATCACGTTTCGCAGATCGTCAGCCGTCGTCGGAGCCGCCGGGGTCCCCACGCGCCCATTTCTGGCTCGGAGGTCGCCGGCTCGGTTGGTCCCACCGAAGAATACCACGCCGTCATGGACAACCACGGCCCCGAACGTACGTATTCTCAGCGCTCCTCGATGGGCGCCCCCGAAGCTGGTTCCCCCCAAGCGCTGCGGTTCAAGCGGCCTTGCCGCGCCGATGCCGAGCGCGAGTTCAGGGTTCCCGTCCTGGGCCCTAGTCATGGCGGTTCAGTCGGCGCGCAAGGTCCTGGCCAGCGGTGCCCGGAGGACGCGGCCGGCCGGCACGAGACACGCCCCGGCGGCGAGCCCGAGCATCACGAGGGCGGCGCCGCCGAGCACCACGGGGTCGAGGGGGGCGACCCCGAACAGCAGCGCGTCGATGAACCGGGCGGCGCCGAGGGCCAGGACGAGGCCCGCGGCCAGACCCGCGGCGACCGGCCGCAGCCCCTGGGCGCACACGTGGCGGACGATGCCGCCCCGCGTGGCGCCGAGAGCCAGCCGGATGGCGAACTCGCGACGGCGGCGGACGACTCGCTGCGACACCGTGCCGAAGACGCCGAGGCAGACGAGCACGAGCCCGCCGACGGCGAAGCCGGCCGTCACCTGCAGCAGGAAACGCCGGACGGCGACGTTTGCCGCGAGGACATCGTCGAGCACCCGCACGTTGCTGGCGGGAAGCAGCGGGTCGAGGCCCCGCACGGACTCGCGCACCGCGGCGAGGGCCGTGGCGGTATCGGTTGCGCCGCGCGCGACCACAGTGACGGACTGCGGCGCGAGCTCCCAATACGGGAGGTAGGCGACGAGACCGGGGTCGACGTCGAGCCCGAGGATCCTTGCGTCGGCGACGACCCCGACTACTTGCTGCAAGGGGCGGTCCGGGATGGTTCCCCGCCGGAAGCGCCGGCCGATCGGATCCTCGCCGGGCCACAGGCGCGACGCCGTCTGCGCGGTGACGACGGCGACCGGTCGACCGCGATCTTCGGCGGTGAAGAGACGGCCGCGGGCGAGCATCATCCCGAGGGCATCGAAGTAGCCCGGGCTGACCAGGCGGTAGTTGCCGGTGAAGCCGGCCAGCGCGGCCGGGTCCGTCGCCGTCTCGCCCGCCGGCACGAGGCTCTCGACGAACGCCTCGCCTTCCAGGGGCAGACGTTGCGTGATGCCCGCCGACGCGACGACGGGCGCACCTGCCAGCCGCGCGAGGAGGTCGTCGTAGAGGCGGGTGCGGCCCTCCGGGTCATAGCGGGACGCGGGCGGATTCAGGTCGACGGCGACGACCGCGGTCGCGTCGAACCCTCGGTCGACCCCCACCACCCGCAGGAAGCTGGCCAGCAGCAGTCCTCCCGCCACCAGCAGCACCACGGTCAGCGTGACCTGGGCGCCGACGAGCAGATCGCCGAGCCTCTGCCCCGAACCGTCGCTCCCGGTCCGCGCGTCGGCCTTGAGGACTGCGGCCGGAGCGGTGCGGCTGGCTCGCCACGCTGGCGGCAGGCCGCAGCCGACCGCGCTGACCACGGCCGCGCCGCCGGCCAGCGCCAGCGCCAGCTCGTCGATACCGACTTCGCCGAGGCGCGGCACCTCGAGCGGCGCCACCGCGACCGCGAGACGCAGGCACGCGTGCGCAACCCCCACGCCGACGACGCCGCCGAGCCCGGCGAGGAGGGCGCTCTCGGCCAGGACGTGCCGTACCAGGTCCGCGGCGCCGCCCCCGAGAGCACTCTGGACCGCGAGCTCGCGCTGCCGGCGCAGCCCGCGCGCCGACAGCAGGCTCGCCACGTTGACGCAAGCCACCAGCAACACCGTCCCGACCGCGGCCAGCAGCCACCCCAACGGGGCGCGCACGTCGCCGGTGATCTGCAGGTCGAGGGGCGTGACGATGGGCGTGATGGTGAACGAGACCTCGCCGAAGGCCTCGCGGGTCAGCGCCGTCAGCTCCGGGCGCGCCTGCTCGGCCGAGATTCCCGGCGCCAGGCGAACGACCGTCGGGTAGTCGAACTCGCCGAACCGGCGCGCCTGCTCAGGCGTGTAGCGGAGCGGCCGGAAGATCTCCGGGGGGCCGCCGCCCCCCGTCGGGAAAGTCACGAGCCGATCCAGGTCGGGAAGCCAGAGCGACTCGGGAAGCACCCCGATCACCTCGACCCGCTCGTCGTCCAGCGTGAGCACCTGCCCGACGATGCGGGCGTCGCCGCCGAACGCCCCCTGCCAGAGGTCGTGCGTGAGAATCGCGACGTCGGGCCCGCCGACCACGGCGTCGGCGGCCTGGAACCCCCGGCCGACGGCGGGCGCCAGGCCGAGCAGGTCGAAGAAATCCGCTGTCACCTGCGCGCTCCGCAGATCCCGGGGCTCGCCCGCATCGGTCAGGGTCGACCGGGACGGACGGGCCGCCGCGACCCCGGTGCAGACGTCCCGGCACGCGGCCCAGGCCTCGATCGCCCGCAGGCTGGCGGGGAACGCGGGGAACCGATCCTCCATCTCCCGGACGTGGATCTGCACGGTGACGAGCTGCCCCGGATCACGGAACGGCAGTGGCGACAGCAGCACGCCGTGGACGAGGGAGAAGACCGCGGTGGACGCCCCGATGCCCAGCCCGAGCACCACGACCACGACGGCGGTGAACCCCGGGCTGCGGTGCAGCGCCCGCGCCACGTGGCGCAGGTCTCGGCCGAGGCCGTCGAGCCAGCGCCACCCCCAGACGGCCCGCGTGTCCTCGCGGATGAGGGCAGGGTTCCCGAGCCGGCGGCGGGCGGCGCGGTCCGCGGCCTCGGGGGCGACGCCGGCGTCGATCAACCGCTCGCGCTCGAGCTCCAGGTGCAGGCGCATCTCCTGTTCGAGGTCGTCACCGGCCCGGCGGCGGCCGAGGTAGGGAACGATGCGGAAGAGCCAGTCCGGCCACGACATGGGTCACCTCCAGCAGACTTGCCATTCCGTGAACGTCACTCAGGTAGAGTGTCAACCCTAGAGACGTAACGACGTGTCCAGCGGTTCCGTGGAGACTCGGGCCTCCGTTTCCGGCCCGTCCTCCGGCGCGGCGGTCACGTTGCGGCAGGTCTTCCTGCAAGGATAATGGCCCGGTCGCCTGACGTCCGGTACCCGTATATTCGACCCTGATTGAGCAACGGTCGCCCTCCCCGATGCAGGCTGTCGGACGTATGCGTGTATGTACCGAAATGGATCAAGACCACGAGGTTCCAGTAAAGTGCATGTTCGTCTTGGGAGGCGGTATACTTTCCGATATGACCACCATCGACTTCGCGGAGGCGGTCCGGCGGCGGCTCGCGGAGAGAGGACAATCCCGGTACCGGGCCGCCGTCAACAGCGGCCTGCCGCAAGACGCGATCCGGTCGGTCCTGAACGGGCACGTCCCCCGCCTGAACCGCGCCGAGCAGATCTGCCGAGCCCTCGGCATGGAGCTCTACATCGGTCCGTCGCGGGATGTTCAGGTCGAGGCCGATGGCGGAGAACCGTCCCGCCCGCTGACTCGCTTCGACCCGAGCGTCCAACTGCCGGTGCGGGTGTTGTCGCAGCCGTCGCCGGGGGTCCACCTGACGGAGAGCGAAGAGGCCGATCGGACGAGGCCGGCGCCGGTGGATCTGGACGACCCCCAGGCGTTCTACGTGAGCTGCCACGGCGACTCGATGGTCCCGGCCGGCATCCGGTCGGCGGACTTCTGCCTCGTCTCTCCGTGCGCGAAGCTCGAACCCGGTCAGCGGATCTGGCTGCGGGACCGGCAGGGGCGCGAAGGACTGCGGTGGCTGATCAGGCTGACGGCGGCCACCTACGAGGTGGCCCCCTGGGAAACGCCCAAGCCGAACGGCCACCAGGATCTGGTCCCCGAGCGGTGGGAGCGCAAGAACGTCGACGACCGCGGCGTCGTCCTGGCGGTGTACCGCGGTTGGCTCGTTCCGTCGGACCCGGTGTACCGGCTTCCCGACTGGCGCCCCGGCCCGCTCACCGGTTTGTGGCGGGCGCTGCTCGACGAGGAGCCGGACCTCCAGGCCGCGGTGGCCGAGCATCTCGAAGAAACGACCTCCTCCTTCAACCGGCGGATCACGGGCTGGCTCAAGCACGGTTCGGTCCGGCGCTCCGACATGCAGGATCTCCTGCAGCAGGTCGAGGACGTGAAGCAGTTGGCGCAGTTGCTGTCCCGGCAATCGGCGGCGTCCCGCAACGAGTCCGGAGCGCGTGGCGAAGAAGCTGACCGGCCCGCCGACGGGCGCGGGGGCGAGGGAGCAGTGACGGATCCCGCCCTCGCGTGACGGCGCCCGCCGGCCGATCTTCGTCCTCGACGACCTGCCCTTTCGCTCACTTCCCACCACCGGCTCGACACTGACCCACCTCACGAACGGACGCCTGCCGGGCGGCAGTCGGCGGCCGCCCGGCGCCACGGGCGCACGAGTCGCCATCATTCATCGGGCGGCTCCTGCGCATTGACGCGGTCGAGCATCGCGCCGATCACGGAGGTCGCCTTCGCCTTGCCGAGCTTCTCCAGCGCGGGCTCGTCGGGGTCGACGCCGAACTCCCGCGCGAACTGCGGATGCTCCTCGACCAGCTTGGCCAACAGCTTCTTCTGCCGGGCGGTGATCGGAGCCGGCCGCGCGGCTGCCGTCTCGGCCTTGTCTGCGTCGTTGGGGTCGGCGGACGGCTCGGCATCGAGACCGAAGAGGGCGCGGTCGTCGGGCCGCTTCAGGGCCCGGATCTGCTCGTCCAGCCAGCCGAGGCTGATGTCGGTCCGCGACGTCTGCGCCGCCCGGACGATGGCCCCGACGATGATCTTGCGCCGGGTCTCCCGCCTGCGCTCGGTCTTCGCCTCGTCCGTCTGGAGCCGGCGCAGTCGATCCGCGAGGAGCCTGTCGGCGTCCCTCGTTTTGGCCGCCAACTCCTGCCGCCGCTCCTTGAGCTTCACGATCCGGGTAGCACGTCTTGACGTCTGCATGACTCAGGTATGTATCATGAATCCAGGCGATAGAAAAATGGAGCAAATCAACAAAACCAGACAAGAATCCCCCGGACTCCACGGCACAAACTGAAGGAAACCCCGAAACCCGAAGGGCGCACTTACCGGTTTCGCTGCGCGAAACCGACGTGCGACGAGAGCCTTCGGCCCGAAGAGCACGACGCCATGTATTGCCACGTCAACGTGAGCACGGGCAGCCGCGGCACGGGCCAGTCGGCGGCGGCGAAGTACGACTACATCAGCCGCGAGGGCAAGTACGAGGCGGCCTGTCAGGACGAGGTGGTGCACCTCGAGTCGGGCTGCATGCCGTCGTTCGCGTCGTCGGACGCGCGGCTGTACTGGGCGGCGGCCGACGTGCACGAGCGGAGCAACGGGCGGCTGTTCCGCTCGCTGACGGCGGCGCTGCCCAACTCGCTGGACTCTGCCGATCGGCTCGAACTGGCGCGGAGCTTCGCGGCGCACGTGACGGGGGGCGAGCTGCCGTACACGCTGGCGGTGCACGCCGGCGACTCGAAGAAGGCGGGGGTGGCGGACAACCCGCACCTGCACCTGGTGTTCTCGGAGCGGGTGAACGACGGGGTGGAGCGCGGGGCGGAGCAGTGGTTCCGGCGGGCGGCGCCGAAGAAGGGCGATCCGGCGTCGGGGGGCGCGAGGAAGACGGAGCGGACGAAGCCGCGGGCGTGGCTGGAGGAGACGCGACAGGCGTGGGCGGGGGAGATGAACCTGGCGTTCGAGCGGGCCGGCGTGGACGACCGGGTGACGTCGGAGAGCCACGCCACGCAACTGGCGCGGGCGCGCGCGGCCGGCGACGCGGCGGAGGAGGTGCGTCTTCTGCTGAACCCGCCGTCGTTGCACATCGGCCCGCCGGCGAAGCACAGCTGGGAGGACCGGCCGGGGAGGGCGCAGGAGCTGAAGCCGGATCGGTATGCGGCGGCCGAGGCGGCGGCGGCTTCCGCCGAGGAGGTCCGTTCGGCGCACGCGCCGGACGTGGCGGAAGTGGCCGAGGCGAGGTCGCGGGTCGCGGTGCTCGACGCGCGTATCGCGGCGCTGGAGGCGGAGGCGGCGACCGGCGAACGGCGGGCCGGGCTGGCCGCCCGCGAGGAGTCGGTGCGGGCGACGTCGGCGGGCGGGCAGTGGCTGGACGAGGCGCACCGGTCGGTTCTCGCCCGCGCCGGCGGCCGCCTGACGCCGGGCGAGAGGGAACGCGCCGTGGAGACGGTGGAAGGCCGTCTCCGCGCGGACCTCGCCGCCCGCGAGGAGTCGCTCATGGCGACGTCGACCGGTTCGACGTTGCTGAGGGAGGAGTACGGGGAGGCCGTCGCTTTGGCGGCGGCGGCGCAGAGCTTCGCGAAGCGGGAATCCGTTCTGGAACGGGTCGCGCAACGGGTCGGCGAGGAGCTGTCGGCTCGCGAGGAAGCGCTCCGGTCGATCCCGCTGGGCCGGCAGCATCTGTCGGCGGCGGAACAAGCTCGGGCCGTCGGGCCAGCGGGGCCGCCACTGGCCGAGCGCGAGTCGGTGGTCCGAGCGGCGGAGCAGCGGGTGGGGGAAGAGCTCGACCGACGCGAGGAACGGGTCCTCGCGGCCACGGGCGACGACCGGCTGCTGGCCGGGGCGGCCGAAGAGCTGACGGAGCGCGGAGCGGTCTCGGGCGACGGCGGCTTCGCGGAGCGGGCGCTGATCATCGACCGGGCGGAGGACCTGCTCGAGGCGGAGCGCGCCGAGTTCGGGCTCAAGGAAGCGGATCTGCGGAAGGACGCGGCCGGCGAGGAGTTTCTCCGCGACGCCCGGGGCGATGTCCTCGGCGCCGCCGACCGGGAGCCGGATACGCTCGCCGACGACCGGGCCGTCATCGACCGGGCGGCCGCGGCGAAGGCCCGCGTCGAGGCGCTCGGCATCGGGGGCATGGACCTGTACCACGCCCACCTGGCGGACATCGATCCGAAGTGGGGCGTGGACGGGAACGCCGCGACGACGCGCGCGAACCAGGATGCGGCGCTGAGCGCGGCGGAGTCGGACGTCGCGCGCCTCGGGCGCCTTCGCGCCGTGCTGTCGGACGAGGCCGCCGCCGCCCGCTACCGCGAGGTCCTCGGCGACAGTCCGGGGCGGTTCGACACGGCGGTCCTCGACAAGGCCCTCGCGGCGGGCGAGCGGGAGCGGGAGGAACGCGCGGCGACGGCGTGGGCCGGGCTGGCCGCCCGCGAGGAGTCGGTGCGGGCGACCTCGGCGGGCGGGCAGTGGCTGGACGAGGCGCACCAGTCGGTCCTTGCCGACGCCAGCGGCCGTCTGGCGCTGGGCGAGAGGGAACGCGCCGTGGAGACGGTGGAAGGCCGTCTCCGCGTGGACCTCGCCGCCCGCGAGGCGTCGCTCATGGCGACGTCGACCGGCTCGACGTTGCTGAGGGAGGAGTACGGGGAGGGCGTCGCCGCGGCGGCGGCGCAGAGCTTCGCGGAGCGGGAATCCGTTCTGGACCGGGTCGCGCAACGGGTCGACGAGGAGCTGGGGGCTCGCGAGGAAGCGCTCCGGTCGATCCCGCCGGGCCGGCGGCATCTGTCGGCGGCGGAGCAGGCTCGGGCCGGCGGTGCTGCGGCGGCGCCGCCGACCCCGGCCGAGCGCGAGTCGATGGTCCGCGCGGCGGAGCAGCGGGTGAGGGAGGATCTCGACCGGCGCGAGGAACGGGTCCTCGCGGCCACGGGCGACGACCGGCTGCTGGCCGAGGCGGCCGAAGAGCTGGCGGAGCGCGGCGCGGTCTTCGGCGACGGCGGCATCGAGGAGCAGGCGCTGATCATCGACCGGGCGGAGGACCTGCTCGAGGGGGAGCGCGCCGGGCTCGAGCTCGAGGAAGGCAAGCTGTTGAAGGCCGCCGCCGGCGAGGAGCTTCTCCGCAACGCCCGGCGCGACGTCCTCGGCGACGACGACCGGGATGCGGAGACGCTCGTCGACGGCTGGGCCGTCATCGACCAGGCGTCCGCGGCGAAGGCCCGCGTCGAGGCGCTCGGCACCGGGGGCCTGGACCTGTACCACGCCCACCTGGCGGACATCGATCCGAAGTGGGGCGTGGACGGGAACGCCACGACGACGCGCGGGAACCAGGATGCGGCGCTGAGCGCGGCGGAGTCCGACGGCTCGCGCCTCGGGCGTCTTCGCGCCGTGCGGTCGGACGAGGCCGCCGCCGCCCGCTACCGCGAGGTTCTCGGCGACAGTCCGGACCGGTTCGACACGGCGGACCTCGACAGGGCTCTCGCGGCGGGCGAGCGGGAGCGGGAGGAACGCGCGGCGGCGGCGCGCCGTGCGGCGGACCTCGAGACGGCCACGGAGAAGGCCCGGGCCGCGGCGGCGCGGTCGAAGGTCGACTTGCGCCCCGCCGCTGTCCGTGCGGTCTACGAAACCGGCGAGACGCACGCGGCCGGTCTCGCGGCCGTGGAGCGCACGACCGAGGCCCTCGACGCTGCGGCCGACCAGGGTCTCCCGACCGGCACGGTCATGGACGCCTGGACCGCGAACCGTTCGGCACCCGGCGGGATAGCGGCGGCCCTTGCCGCCGCCACCGCCGCCGCCCGCCTCGAGGAGGAGCGCGCCGAGGCGCGGCGCAAGCAGGCGGCCATCGAGAAGCGCAACTCTCGCGTGAAGCAGCTGTTGGCCGACCCCGCGTCGGCCGACGCACTCATTGAGGCCCTCGAAGCGGAGGACCCGTCGTGGCGGTCAGGGACCCGCCCGGCCTGCATCGACCGGGCGCTCGACGTCGCCGAGCGGGACGCCGGCCGCCGGGAGGTCGCCACTCGGCGACACCGGGAACACGAGGTGGTCCTGGAGGCGGAACAGCGCTTCCCCGACGCCACCAGCACGGCGTGCCAATTCGCGGGTGGCCGTTTCGACGGGACCACGGAGGTCGGCCGTGCGGGCCGGCGCGTCTCGCAGGATCTCTCGGACCGCGCCCTCGTGAGAGCGCACGCGGCCGAGAAGGCCGAGGCGCCGGCGCCTCGCAACTTCGTTCAGCGGCTCTACGACTGGCTGCGGGATCGGCTCGAGCGGCTGTTCGGCCGTTCGCCCGGCCCGCCCGCGGAGGCCGCCACCCTCGGGCCGGAGGCCTCCGCGGAGCGCTCGGCCGAAGCGGGCCGGCCTCGACCCGCCGCCTTCGAGGAGCGGTACTGCCGGGAGTGGCCCGAGCACGCGGCCGACATCGACTGTCCGGACTTCGAGAAGCTGGCCGCGGGCGCGTCAGGCGCCAACCGGCTCTTCGAGCGGGAGGAGCCCCGCTCGTCAAGATGGATCACGGTCGAACCGGGCGAGTTGCCGGCCGCTCTCGCCAAGCCCGCGCCGGCTTGGAGCGACAAGGCCGTCGAGGAGGTGACCCGGCGGGCTACAGTCTGGGACCCGGACCGGACCGAGGGCCGGCGGGTCGCCGAGGCGCACCTGGGCGGCTACGAGAGCCGGTTGCCGGCGGAGTACTCGCACTCGGCGGAATGGCAGGCGATCCTGAAGCGTGCGGAGGAGGCCGTCCGGAAGGCCCAGAACAGCTGGCGGTACAAGTGGGCCGACCGCCGAAAGGACGACCGGAAGAAGCGGGAGCTCGAGGCGACCGCTATCAACCGCGCCTGCGGCCGCGATGCGCGCCGCCTGCACGGGAAGATGATGGCGGGGCGTGAGGCCGCGCGGCCCGGCTGGGAGGTCACGGTCAGGATCCGGGCCGTTCAGGAGCTCATCCGGGACGAAGAGGCGACCCGTTTCAGACAAGAGCGGGAGCAGGCGCGGGAACGGGAACAGGCGCAAGAGCGGGAGCGCCCCGCCGACAGGCCGCCGCCCGAGCAGAAGCGGCCGAGAGGCCGGGGACATGTTCTAGATCGATGAGCCCGCTTCGCGGAAGCAGCGCTCGCTAGGGCCCGGCAGGAGACGCCGTGCGCCACCAGCGCGAGGAGAGCGAGGACTGCCCGGTCGAGCTGAGGCCGTCGGAAGACCTTCAGTGACGAGTAAATCCTAACAGCCTGCCGGCAGGAGGGCCTTGGCGCGGTCGATATAGAGTCGAGCGGGGGTGACGACACGCTCTTCGTGCTCGACGGCGTGCCGTACCTTCGCGCCGCTGGCCGCCGACGGTCAGCGTCAACCTCGCCGTCGTAGCCGCCCCCGAGGCCGCGTGCGCCAGCGTCGCCTTGTCCTCCGCCGTGTCGTCGTCCTCGCTCGCCGTCACCCGTCCGGGCGTGCTCCCATTGCCCCTTACCAGCCCGGGCTTTTCGTCGGGTTTCTGGCCGGGCCACGTGATAGGCTGAAGGCATGGAGGCTCTCACGCCGTGGTTGACGCCCGTCCTTCTGGTCGGGCTCTTCGTGTGGCTGCGGCGCGAACTGAACGGTCGCCTTGACAGATCAGAGAAGCGGCTCACCGACCGCATGGAGAAGATCGAGAAGCAGGTCGGCGAGCTGGCCAAGGACATGAACCAGCGGTTCGACCAGGTCAACCGCGAGCTGGCCGATCTGCGCGAGCGGATGGCGAAGCTCGAGGGCTCGCTCGAAGGGTTCCTCGCCGGCCGCCGCGACCGCGACGTCGCCCGACGATGAGGATACAAACCATGGAGAGCAACCCGACTCAGAGGACCGTGTTCATCACGGGTACGAACTCGGGCTTCGGCAAGGCCACCGTCGAACTGTTTGCGGCGAACGGTTGGAGGGTCGCCGCGACGGTGCGGAACAAGGATCGGCACGCGGACCTGTTCACGGAACTCGCGGGCGTCAAGCTGTACGAACTGGATGTGGACGACTTCACCCGGGTAGAGCAGGTCGCAGGCGAGGTCGTCAACGACTTTGGTCGCGTCGACGTGGTGGTCAACAACGCCGGCTACTGCCTGATGGGGCCGACAGAGACCAGCACCATGGAACAGATCCGGAAGCAGTTCCAGACCAACACTTTAGGCGTATTCGCCGTGACCAAGGCGTTCCTGCCCCACATGCGCGAGGCGGGCGGCGGGACCATCATCAACATCGCATCCGCGAGCGCTGTGTTCAACTACCCCTTCATCGCCGCCTACGGCGCAAGCAAGTGGGCGGTCCGCGGTCTGACCGAGAGCCTGGCCGTCGAGCTCGCCCCGTTCAACATCCGCGTCAAGGGGATCTACCCGGGATTCCACGCGACCGGGATCTTCACCAAGCTCGATCAGGGGACCGCGGATGAAGGCCCCGAGTACCGACTCTACAAGCCTTACTACGCCAATTTCCTCTCGGCACAGAAGGCCCTGCCCAGTGCGGGAAGCCCGGACAGAATCGCCCGGACGATTTATCGCGCGGCGACGAACCCGGCCGGAAGGCCGCACATCGTGTCCGGGGCGGACGCTAAGCTGCTGGCGTTCATCAAGCGCGTGCTGCCACAGCGGGCGTTCCTGCGCTTCCAGACGCGCTCGATTCTGTCGCCTATCTCGAAAACGCAGGCGGCATTCATGAGGTTCACCTTCGGCAAGAACCAGCAACCGTTGCGCATGGACCTGCCCGAAGACTTGTGATTAACCGCGCCCGGGGCTCCGGGGACGGGGTGGGTCGCGCGGGCGAGCGGCTGCACGCCCGTCCCCGGGTCGTCTGCGGAAGGGGGCGAGATCCTACGTCAAGCGGGGGTGCTACATCAGCGAGCAGTACGGTTGGCTATTCGAGCCTGCGCGCCTCGAGTACGACGGCGGGCGGCTCGTCATCCTCAAGACCACCGCCGACGGTACGGCCGAGAGCTGGACGGAGGTAGGGGGACCCGGCGCTGATCGCTCCGGACGATCATCGACAGAGGAGGCGACATGAGCGAAGCAGTCACCGTGACTCTGGGACGCGACCCGGCCCAGCGACGGCGGGCGACCTACCAGGATGTGCTCGATGCCCCCGCCCATCGGGTCGCCGAGGTCGTTGACGGCGTGCTCCACACGAATCCGCGGCCGGCCATGCCGCATTCTTTGGCGAGTTCCCGACTGGGCGGCGAACTCACGGGACCATTCGATCGGGGTCGCGGCGGCCCCGGCGGATGGTGGATCATCTTCGAGCCCGAGCTGCACTTGGGCGAGGATATCCTCGTGCCCGACCTCGCCGGTTGGCGGCGGGAGCGGATGCCTGTCTTTCCCGATGCGCCGTACGCCACGCTGGGCCCCGACTGGGTGTGCGAAGTGCTCTCGCCGTCGACCCGCAAGCTGGACCTCCACGGCAAGCGCGACGTCTATGGGCGTGAACAGGTGGGTCATCTCTGGCTCGTCGACCCCGCCGACCGCACCCTGGAGGCCTTCGAACTGCGCGAGGGCGAATGGGTGCTGATCGCCACCGCGCAGGATGACGCCCCCGTCAGCATCCGCCCCTTCGACGCCGTCACCTTCAGCCTCGGCGATCTCTGGCCGCCGAATGTCGCCCCGGCCGAGGGGGGCTGACGACACGATCTTCGTGCTCGACGGCGTGCTGTACCATAGAAACGAGGACGGTCAGTTCGGAAAACCCCGCGTCAGAAGTCCATCGAGCGCCAGCTTGAACCACGCAGTGTATCCCGTCGGACGCTCCGCGAACTCCCTTTGAATCGTGGGCACGGTCGCCCACTTCCATTCCTCCACTTCTTGGTCGTCCGGTGCCGGAACACCACAGAACCGCCCAATCAGCACGTGATCGAACTCATGCTCCACGAGTCCGCCGTCCGTTGCTGCCCGGTACACGAAGCCGAACACGACCCGCAGCGGGCAGTTGAACCCCATTTCCTCCTTCAACCGGCGCTCAGCAGCCCCAATCAGGGACTCTCCCGCCCTCGGATGGCCGCAACAGGTGTTGGACCAGAGACCGCCCGAGTGGTACTTGCCGGCCGCGCGCTTCTGCAACAGCAGGCGGTCGGTTTCGTCGAAGACGAAGATCGAGAACGCCCGGTGCAGGATTCCGTTCCGGTGAGCCGCCATCTTCTCCACGACTCCCGTTTGCCGGTCGTCGCCGTCGACGGCAATCAGGAGCGTATCGGAATCCTGCATGGGTGTTCACCTCTTAACCGCGGCATCGACGGAATCGTCGACTGGATGTTTGCCGCCGGGAAGTCGTCGGCCCGCCGGGTCACCATTCTCGCGAATCTTCCTCGAACACCGAGGTCGGCAGGCTGTAGGAATGCTCGTACTCGCCGAGATTCGAGACTTCGAGCATGCTCCTGAACCGCGACCTCGACCGATACGCGGCCAGCGGCGGCGCGAGCCTCCGCAGCATCCTGTCGCCGAAATTGCGCAGCCGCAGCAGCGGAAGCTCCTTCTTCAGTCTTCCGGCGGGGAACCTCAGCTCGTCGGCCAGCCCGTCCCCGATCATTTCCCGCGACACCTGGTACATGTACTTCGCCATGGCGCGCCGCGCCTTGGGTTCGGTGAACCCCAGAACGATCGGCGCGCTGTTGACGATGCTGTTCGCCATGATGATCGCGTCCTCGTCGGGCCGCGGCTCGCACAGCGCTCCAATCTCGAACCACCTGACCGACGAGGCGTAGTCCCGGAACAGGATCTCGTCGGGTATCCCCATGAGGCGGCCGGTGTACCGCCAGACGTGCACGTACCCCTCGCGTTCCCGGTCGCTGAAATCTCCGCCGAGGTTCGATACATGCTGCAGCAGCCTCCCCGAGAAGGCGGCGGCGCCGAGCAGCATGTGCGCCGCGCTGAGGGGGACCCCGTATACCGACCGGTCCCATTCGTCGGAAGTCGAGACCAGCCGCCTCGCCTGCGCGTGCACGAGCCGGATCCTGAGGCTCAGCTTCCACCCGTCGCCGCCCGGCTCGATGCCTCCGGGCAGGTACTGTTCCAGGAGCTGCAGCAGGTTCTGCTTGAGCCGCCGCACGCCGTTCGTCATGATGCGGCTGCGAATGCGGAACGACTTGCTGATGAGCGTGGAGAAGCCCTCGATGATGGCGCCGCCCACCAGGGCGCCCATCACCATCTCGGAGTTGCGAAGGAAGGCCCGGGTCGCGTCGCGGGCGAGATCGCGGTCGAACCAGTCGGGCACGACGCCCGAGTCAGCAATCAGGTCACGCAGCGACTTGGGCGTGTCGGCCGGCAGATCGCTGAAGCTGTCGAGCGTCCTCGCGATGATTCCGTGCACGTCCGCCGGCGACGCGTTCGCCGCCAGCTCGGCGACCACCGCGTCGGCCACCGGGTCCCCCAGGGTCGTGTGGCGGATGTACCTCTCGGCCAGCACGGGGTCGACCTTGCGGGCGGTTTCGTAACCGGCGACGTAGGCGGTCGGGATGTTCATCATGCCGGAGAAACGCTCGGTGAGGGGGGGTGCGCAACGAGGAGCGGAACCGCCTGCGTCGGGTGAACGCGGCGGCGCGGTCATCGCCGTCACCTCGCGCGCTCCCGGATGGTCACTCGAAAGCCGAGGACGCCTACCCCGATGTTCTCGCGTTTCGGCGGGCGGCTCGACGCCGGCTCGATCCGCAGGCGCTGGGTCATGGTCGCCAGCGCCAGGACGAACAGCATCGCCGCCAGATCCGCGCCGGCGCAGGTGTGCGGGCCGCTCCCGAAAGGGATGTACGCCTGTTCGTGTCGGACCGGTCCGTCACGCCGCGAGTCCTCCAGCCAGCGTTCCGGCCTGAACTCGCCGGCCCGCGTCCAACCGTCGGCGCGGTGGTGGAGCACACGCATGCCGACGTACACCAGCGTTCCCTTCGGAACCGGATAGCCGCCCAGCACGCAGTCTTCCTCCGCCCGCCTGGCCCGCATGACATAGGGCGGCGGCTCCAGACGCAACGTCTCCTTGAACACCGCCTGCACGTACTCGAGCCTCTGCAAGTCGCCCGGCTCCACCGGCCGGTCCCCCAGCACGTCCGAGACCTCTCTCTCCACCCGATCCCGGATGGCCGGATCGCGTGCGACGTGGTGCAGCGCGAAGCACAACGCGGCCGTCGGCGCATCCGTGAACGCGCACAGGAAGGCGATGATCTCGTCGCGCAGCGCCCGGGGGCTCGGGTACGACCACCCGCACAGACCCCGGCGCGCGGCCCGGACGAGGTGTGAAACCAGATCGCGGCCCTCGTGGGCGGGGTCGCCGGCGCGTTCGATGGCGCCGTATATCGCCGCGTCCAGCGCCGCGGTATCGGGCGCCCGCCCCATCTTCTTGATGGACTGGCCGAACGGCAGGAGATCCAGAAGCATCGCGGCTTTCAACAGCCTGCAGATCCGCAACCCCTGATCGCGGTCCGCGTCGCGGCCGAGGACGGCCTCCGCCAGGGCGTCCCACACGTAGCGCTCCACCTCCGGCCGCAGATCCAGCGCCCGCCCCGGCGCCAGCCTCTCTCGGAGCCTCAGGGCGTGCCGGCCGATGACCTCCGCGTAGCCGGGAAGGCGGTCCTTCGTGAACGCCGTGGCCATGAGCTCGGCGCGCCGGCGGTGCTCCTCGCCGTCGTGCACGGGCAGGCAGCCGTGCTCCATCAGCGGGTTCGGCTCCCGGCCGCCGGGCGCCCAGGGCGGAAAGGACTCCGCCCGCGTGACGAGGACCTCCCGGACGAGGTCGGCGTTGAAGACCGCGCAACACCTCAGGGAAGGAAGACTGAAGAACACGATGTCTCCATGGTCCCGGTAGAGCCGCTCCATGAACTCCGGAAAGCCGGTGAGCCGCTCGACGTAGTTGCGCAGCCGCCGGCCCCGCGGTCCCGGGGGACGGGCCGGCTTGTCGTCGGCGGAACGCTGCCCGGCCATGTCCTCCGAGCTGGGAGCCGGCTCTTCTTTGGCGGAACGCTGCATCGCGATGTCCTTCTTCGAATCAGCTGCCGGGCTCCCGTCGCTCGACGCGCGCCCGTATCGGCCCCTTCACCCCCAGCCCGAGCAGCTCGGCCCGGAACGGCGTGGGTGATTCGAGGGTCAGACGCATGCCCTGCGCGCAGCCCGCGAGGGTCAGCACGACGAGCACGGTGGCGAACTCCCAGCCGAGGCAGCTGTGGGGCCCGATGAAGAACGGCGTGCAGGCATGGTCGGGACGGGAACCCCCCGAGCCGTCCATCCAGCGCTCCGGGCGGAACTCCGCCGGCCGCTCCCAGACCGCGGGGTCCCGGTGCGATTCGCCGAGGCACGGTTGCGCAATCGTGCCCCTGGGAATCCGGTAGCCGCCGACGACGCAGTCCTCCGACGCCTGCCGCCAGTGCGACGTGCCGGCGTAGGAAGGTGGTCTCAGCCGGAAGCTCTCGCTGGCGACGGCCCGTGCGTACGGAAGGCGGTCGAAGTCGGCCCCGGCGACCGGGCGGTCACCGAGCACGTCGTCGACCTCCCGCTCCAGCCGCTCGCGAACTTGGGGATTCCGATCGAGCAGCTCGAGGCTCCACACCAGCCCCATCATCGGCGAGTCGATGGAGCCGAGCACGATCATGTAGATCTCGTCCCGCAGCTCCCGGTCGCCGGCGGCGAACGGGCAACCGTCCTGCGCGTCGGCGGTGCGGACGACGTGGGAGACCATGTCCTCGCCGCCGTGCGAAGGGTCGCGGGCCTTCCGCATGGCGGCGTACACGGCGTCGTCCATGCGCTCGATGGCGCGCCGGGCGCGCCGGTTCGCGGGCAGGGGCAGGCGCTTCAGCGCGCCGGACGCCGGGAGGTAGCTCAGCGCCCAGTCGCGCTTTATCGCCGCGCCGGCATCCCACGCCACTTCCGGCGGAACCCGCGGCTCGCGGCCGAGGAGGGCGTCGAGCAGAGCGCCGCACGCGAGGCGGCCGGTCTCGGCCTTGTAGTCGATGGTCTGCCCCGCCCCCCAGCGCTCCTTCATCTCGTGGATGTTGTCGGCGATGAGGTCGGCGTAGCGGCGCATGCGGCGCTCGACGAACGCGCCCCCGAACACCTCGCGCACGCGTTGGTGGTGCTCGCCGTGGTCGCGCGGCATGCAGGGCGTCGCGATGACCCCGAAGCCCGCGGGATCGTTGAACGCCGGGAACATGTCGGCCTTCTCGACGAGGACCTCGCGGATCAGGTCCGCGTCGAACAGGGCGCAGAAGTCCAGGCCCGGAATCCGGTAGTGGACGATCCTTCCGTATTCCTCGTGAAGCCGCCTCATCATGCCGCGAAAATCGCGCGAGCGCTCGATCAGGTTGCGTATCCGCCGTCCCTTCGGACCGGGAGGCAGTCGCCGATTGCCGTTGTCGGAGCCCTGCATCGATCGCCGTTCCTTTCCTGTTTCCCTTCCCGCACTCCGCGCCCGCCGCCCGCGTCGCAACGCGCCGCGCCCGTCCGCGCGCCGTGTCAGCCGACCGGCGCCGGCCGTGCCGTTGCAGCCGGCCCGCTCATGGCCGTTCGGGGCATCGTGACGCCGAAGTACACGGTGGCCAGGGCCGGCACGACCAGCATCAGGATCGCCGTCGCGAACAGCAGCCCGAAGCCGAGCGAGACGCCGAGCGGGCTGAGGAACTGCGCCTGAATGCTCCGCTCGAAGATCAACGGTGCGAAGCCCAGGAACGTCGTCAACGACGTCAGCATGATGGGGCGGAAGCGCCGCTTCGCGCCGTCGATGACCGCGGTCCTCACGGGCGCCCCGAGCCTGAGCCGCTCGCAGATGAAGTCGATCATCACGAGAGAGTCGTTGACGACGACGCCGGTGAGTCCGATGACGCCCCACATGGACGTGGCGCTCAGACCGATGCCCATGATGAGGTGGCCGAGGACGGCCCCCACGATGCCGAACGGTATGGCCGCCATCACGAGCAGCGGCATGGTGTATGAACCGAACGGAATGGCGAGCAGCGCATAGATCGCCAGCAGGGCGAGAAGCAGACCGCGGGTCAGCCCCTCGAACGACTCGGCCTGCTGCTGTTGCTGGCCGCCCACCGCATACGTCAGACCCGGATAGGCGCTCTCGAGCTCGGGCAGCGCCGTGGCCGTCAGCACCGCGGTCGCTTCGCCGCCGGTGATGACGCCGTCGTCGACGTCCGCCGTGACGGTGACGATGCGGCGGCCGGCCTTGCGCCGGATCGACGACGGCGATTCCCCCAGGCTCACGGTGGCGACCCGGCTCAGGGGCACGTCGGCGCCGCCGGGCGTGCGGATGAGGTAGTCCTCGACGTCGGCTATCGTGTCGCGGTCCTCGGGCGGCAGCCGCACGTAGACGCGGACATCCTCCCGCCCGCGTTGCACGCGCAGGGCCTCTTCGCCGAAGAACGCCGCGCGCACCTGGCGGGCCAGCGCGTCGAGCGTCAGTCCGAGGGTCCGCGCCGCGGGCCGCAGCTCGATCTGCAGCTCCTGCACGCCCGACGCGTGGTCGGAGCGCACGTCGAAGACCCCCTCGATCCCGCGCAGGCTGTCGACGACCGACTCGGCGATCGGACCGAGGCGGTCCGGCTCCGGGTGCGCCAGCTCGACCTGCACCGGGACGCCGAGGTCGAGCAGGTCGGCGCCGAAGGTCAGGCTGCGCGCGTCGGGAGCTGGGCCCGCCTGCCGCCGCCAGGCCTGCGCGAACGTCTCCGCGGCGATGTCCCGGACCTCGGCGGCAGGCAGCCTGAACTCCACGGCGGCGACGTTGGCCCGGGGATTCAGGTCGGGCGTCTGCTCGATGGAGCCTCCCAGGGTTCGCGCCCTCGCGCCGACCGTCAGGTTCACACCGGTCAGCAGATCGGGCGCGCCGTCGGGGCGACCGCGCGACAGGTCGTCGATGGCCCGTCGCCCGGCCGCTTCCAGCTCGCGCGCCAGCTCGGCCGTTCGGTGCGCGGGAGTGCCTTCCGGCATCACCAGGCTGGCCGTGACGATGTCCGATTCGACGTCCTCGATGAAGATGACGGGGACCGTTCCCGATCCGACCAAGCCGATGCACAGGATGACGGCGGCCACGCCGCCCGCGACCACGACGGCCGGCTCGCCGGTGGCCAGCCGCAACCCCCGGTCGAGCGGCCCTTCGATGAACCACCGCAACCCGCCGTCCACGCGGCCCTGGATCCGCGAGAAGAAGCGCTCGACCGGGTTGGCCGGCGGCAGCGCCGGGTCCGGCAAGTGGGACAGGTGGTGCGGCAGCACCAAGAGGGATTCGACCAGCGAGACCAGCAGCACCCCGATCAGGATGATCGAGAGCGGGCGCATCATGGCGCCGATGGGGCCGGGGACGAGCAGGAGCGGCGCGAAGGCGCCGACGGTGGTGAGGACCGCGAAGACCACCGGGCGCCCGACCCGTTGAGCGCCCCGAATCGCCGCCGCGAGGGGTGGCGTCCCCCTTCGCCGCTCGGCATGCACGTTCTCGGCGACGACGATGGCGTCGTCGACCACGATGCCGACCGCGAGAATGAAGGCGAAGAGGGAGATGGTGTTGATGGAGACGTCGAACGCCAGCGCCACCGCGAGGGCGCCGACGAAGGAGATGCCGATGCCCGCCGCGACCCACGCCGCCAGGCGGATCTGGAGAAACATGGCCAGCGCCGCGAGGACGAGCAGCAGGCCCAGCGCGCCGTTCTCCCGCAGCAGGTCCAGGCGGCTCTCGTACACTTCCGCGTCGTTGTTCCAGATCTCGACGGCCACGCCGGCGGGCAGCGACGGGACGACCTGCCGCGCCAGATGGTCTTCGACGGCGGCCACGACCTCCATGACCTGCTCGCCGGAGGACCGGTACACCTCGACGAACGCCGCCGGCCGTCCGTTGTAGCGGACGATCAGGTCGGTGTCGGCGAAGCCGTCGCGCACCGTCGCCACGTCGCCGAGGCGGACGGCGGTCCCGTCGGCCCTGCTCAGGACGACGATCTCCTCGAAGTCGTGCTGGTGGTAGCGCCGGCCGGTGGTGCGGACGCGCACCTGCGCGTCGCGCGTCTCCAGGCGGCCGGCCGACAGGTCGAGCGAGCCCGCGCGGACCGCGTCGGAGATGTCGGCATGCGTCAGCCCCAGCGCGCGCAGCCGGTGCAGCGGTACCTCGACGGAGACTTCATAGGCGCGCACCCCGCTCGTCTCCACCTGGGAGACCCCCGGAAGCGCGGCGAGGCCGTCCTCGATGCGGTACGCCAGCTCCTTGAGCGCGCGTTCCCCGACGTCGCCGTACACCACCAGGCGAAGGACGCTCTGGCGGTTGGTCATCTCGCGAATCCGCGGGCGTTCGGCCCGGGCCGGCAGCGTCCGAATCCGGCCGACGGCGGCCTCGACCTCGTCGAGGGCGCGGCCCGCACCGGCGCCGGCCGCGAGCTCGACGACCACGGAGGCCAGCCCCTCGGCGGCGACGGACGTCACCTCGCCGACGCCCTCCAGCGTCCCGACCTGCTCCTCGATCCGGACGACTATCGACTCCTCCACCTCGTTCGGGGTCGCTCCGGGGTACGGCACGGCAATCTCGATGGCGTCGAGAGACACCGTGGGAAACGGCTCCTGCACCAGGCCGGGCAGCGACAGCAGCCCCGCCGCCACGATGAAGAACATCAGGAGGTTGGCGGCCACCCCGTTCCGGGCCATCCAGGCGACGGGCCCGCGCGATTCCTGCGCGAAGCGGTCGTCCGGGCTCAACGGTCCGCTCCCGGTCCGGTGCGCACCGCCATGCCCTCGGTGGCCACCTGAAGCCCGCCCACGACGACGGCGTCGCCTTCCCGGAGGGGGCCGGTCACGAACAGGGCGTCGTCCGCGCGCTGCAGCACGCGCACGGGGACAATCGCCACCCGGCCTCCGCGCACCACCCAGACCTCGTCACCGGGCCTGAGGGCCGGGCGCCGAACCCGGAAGTAAGTGTCCGGGGCAATCCCCTGAATCTCGACCTCAACGAACATGCCCAGCAGCAGCGGCGGGCCTCCGGACGGCACCGGCCCGCCGCCGCCGCTACCAGTCCCGCTGTCGCGCGCGTCCGCCGGGACACCGGCGGTGAACGGCCGCGGCACGCGGACGATCACGTCCAGCGTCCGCGTCTGTTCGTCGAGGGCCGTCTCCACGCGGTCCGCGTACCCCGGCCAGGCGTAGCGGCCGACACCGTGCTCGGCGACCACGCGAACCGGGATCCGCCGGTCTGCCTCACCGGCCCGCAGGCTCCACAGGTCTGGCACGAGGGCGGCGTCCGCGTCGGACAGCGGAACCACGACCTCGACCGCGTCGGAGGCGTACAGCCGTCCGACGCTCTCGCCGGCGGCCACGACCTGACCGGCGTCGAGGGACTCGATCCGCACCACGCCGTCGAACGGCGCGCGGACCTCGGTCCGGGACAGCGCCAGCTCGGCGTCCGCCAACTCGGCGTCGTGCCGGCGCAGAACCGCCTGCGCCGCCTCCAGCTGCGGCTGCCAGAGAGCCAGCGGGCCTGCATCCGCCGCCGGGGCGCCGTCCGCGCGGCGGCGCCGGAAGGCCTCGTACTGCGCACGCGCGATGCGCGCCTCTTCCTGGATGCGAAGAATCTCCACCTGCTGAACCGCGATGTCGGACCGCACCTGTTCGACACGGTTGCGGTAGCCGGCATCGTCGATGCGGAAGATGGCCTGTCCCTTGCCGATCCGCCCGCCGCTCTGAAAGGCCGGCTCCACCCAGGTGACCCGGCCCCCGACCTCGGCCGCGATATCGATCTCGGCGTGGGCCCGGACCGTGCCGGCGGCCAGAACGGGAATGGCGCCGTCGCCGGCAACCACCGGCTCGGTGACCGCGAACGGCGCCCGCGGGGGCGGCTCCCGGCGCTCGGGCGCCGGGCGCGTGGAGATCAGGTAGCCGGCCGCGGCCAGCGATCCGGCCAGCAGGGTCACGACCATGACGAATCGCGGCAGTCGGCCCATCTATCCGCTTCGCCCCTCGGTCGGGGTGGAGGCCGGCACGATGCGCGGCCCCGCCCTCAAGTCCGACGCGACCCAGCCCCCGCCCAGGGCGCGGTGGACCGCAAGCCTGGCCAGCGCCACGTCCCGCTCGCCGCCGGCGAGCGCCGACTCCGCGTCGAGGAGAGTGCGCAGTGCGTCCAGGAAATCCGCGTAGCCTCCAACGCCCGATCCGTACCGCTCCGCCCGGAGATCGACTTCGGCCTGCGCCTCCTCCCGCCGGGATTCGAGCAGGGCGCGGCGCCGGTCCTCGTATCGCATCCCCGCCAGCGCGGTTTCGACCTCGTTGACCGCCGTCACCACGGTGCGTCCGTAGGCGGCGGCCGCCTCGTTGAAGCGGGCCTCCGCAAGCGTGACGTTGCTCCGAAGCCGGCCGCCGTCGAAGACCGGCAACAGCAGATTCGCGGCCAGGTTGCTGAACCACTGATGGACGTTGAAGAGTCCGGCGACCTGCGAGTTCTGCAGCCCGAGGGTCCCGGCGAGGGTGAGCGAGGGGCGAAGCTCGGCGCGGCGGACCTCAATGTCGTAGCCGGCCGCTTCCAGTCGGTGTCCGGCGGCCCTCACGTCCGGGCGCTGGTGCAGGAGATCGGCCGGAATCCCCGCCGGAACGGCGGTCGCAACCGGCGACGGGGACGGGGAGTCCCCGAGTAGCTCCTCCAGGTCGCGCCGGTAGCCGCCCAGCATCACCACCAGGCGTCCCTCGGCGCCGGACAACCGATGCTCCAGTTGCGGAAGCCGCGCCTGCGTGTCGAGCAGATCCTGGCGGACCCTGTAGGTGTCCAGGGAATCCGACAGCCCGCGACGGTAGCGCGTCTCCGCCACCGCCTCCCGCTCCTGGAGCACATCGACCGTCTCGCGGAGGAGCACGACTTGTCGGCGGTAGCCGACGATCTCGAAGTACGAGGCGATGGTCTCGGCGACGATGCCGATGCGGGCCGCCCGAAAATCCGATTCCGAGGCCAGATACGCGGCTCCGTCGGCGAGCCGGCTGCTGTCGGCGCGCCCCCAGAAATCCAGCTCGTAGGCGAAGTCGGCGCCCAGCGAAAAGGTGGTGAGCCCCAGTCGATCGGGCAACGTGAAATCGTCCGTCGCGACGCCGAGCCCTTCGCCGAGTCCCAGCTCCTGGAGTTGCGCCCCGATGCCGGCGTTGGTCGGCGAGCTGAAGTCGTCGACGGACGCGCGAGCCCGTATCGTGGGGAGAAACGCGGCGCGCGCGATGCGGGCCGCTTCCCGCGCCTGCTGCACGCGCGCAACCGCCACCGCCATGTCGTGGTTGGAGGTGAGCACCGACTCGACGATCGTGTCGAGCATCGGGTCGGCGAAGGCCCGCCACCATTCGACCGAATCGTACGCTCCCGTCTCCTCGCTGTTGCTGAACTCGGCGGGCAGTTCGTCGGCAATGGCCGTCGGCGACGACACGATCGGCTCGGGAAGCCGGGTCCCGGGCGCGAGCGAACACGCAGAGAGGACGCAACCCGCAAACAGCAGCGGGGCAGTCGACATCACGGCCAATGGACTCGACGACCCCGGCGCGCCAGCAGCCGCATTCGCGTTTGCACCCCGTTGGCGAAGCACCGCCAATGAATACCACAATCCAGACGGTCGGCAAATGGATCAAGGCAACAGTGGGCTTCGATCTGACGGAGTCGGCCCTCCGGACACGGGTCGAGCACGCGCAGGCCGACCGGACGAAGGGCCGGGACGGGCCTGACTGTCGCCCCGGCCGACTCGGCTGCGCCGTGCGGTGGGAGGTGCCCGACAGGAAGGTCTGCGCCCTGCTGACGCAACGCATGGCCGGAGCGCTGTCAGCACCGATGCGCGAAGGTCTTGATGCGCTGGTCGCCGTCGACGACGACCAGCCGCACTCGCCCCTGAACCGGGTCAAGGCGAACTCGTCGGTCCGCGGCATGAAGCGGCTGCTGGTGAGGCTGGAGCTGAGCGAGGCGACCTATGTCCTGGGAGTCGACGTGGGCTGGGGCAAACAGCAACTACCAGCGGATCCGTCGTCCTCTCGGGCAACGCCCGCCGGATGCTGACCCAGGGCGGGCCGGACAGGGCCCGCGAGCGACGCGGGCCGCACTGTATCCGATCCGTCCGCCGCGGCCCGCGTGCGGGTCTGTCGGCCCGCCGCTTCGGGGCGTGCCGCTCCGTCCGCCCCTGCTTCAACGCCGTGCCAGGTCGAGAGGTTGGCTTGCACGCACAGTCGTCCCATCCGCCCCCGGAGCGGGGTTGAAGGGCGACCCCGCTCCGAACGCCGGCAGCCGCCGGCGGGGCGGACGCCGCCCCCGGCCGGACCTGGAACCGCGGTCCGGCCTCAATCCTGCGGCCGTGAAGGGCGACGGCCGCGGGATGGGCGGCGAACCCCTGCCCTTGCGACGGCGCACCCGGCCGGCCTGAAGACCGGGCCGGCCAGACGGGTGCGCCTCTCGCAGATTCCGGCGTCAAGGACGGCGCCGCGGAGCGTCGCCGCCGCTGAACGCCCGGGGCAACGAATCTCCGCTTTCCACCTTGACGGCGCCGGCAAAAAACGCGGCTTCGCCGCAGGCCGGCACTTCCCCGCCACCACCACCGCCGTGCCCGACGAGAGAACCGCTCTCTCAGGCCGGCCGGCCTGAACGCCGGCGCCGAAAACCATCGGCTGGTCGATTAGCCGCCCCGGGCAGCGGTCCCCTGCGGGGCTCCCTGACTCCGGAATCGCGGGCAGGGGTCCTCCGGCGCGACGTGTGCGCCCGAGCGCGGGTCGGCATGAGGCCGGACGCGACTCGCCGCAGGAGGAGTGAACGATGACCAGCACCCGCGTCCGCAACATGGGGAGGGACCGGTTCCGCGACGGCGACGGGTCCGCCGGACGGCCGAGCCGAGGGGCGAATCCGCTCCGGGACGACCGGCCGATACGAGTCGACTCCGAGATCGTCGTGCGCTCGATCGACAGCGGCGGCTCGACCATCCGCGCTCTGCGGGTGACGACGAGCTTGCGCCTGCAGGGCTCGGCGCTGGCCGCGGCGCTGGCGAGCCCGGCCGTGAGCTCGGCCCTCGCCGACGTGTCGTATCGCACCGGCGCCGGCCACACGACGGGGGTGTCCGTCGTCTACCAGCAGGTCGAGCCCCTGACGACGGTCGTCCGCGAGTCGGCCGTGAGCGCCGGGCAGGAGTTCGAGGTCGCGTGGCGAGGCGCCGACGGCCTTCTCGACCAGATGCCGGACCCCGAGCCCATCGACGGCAGTCCGACGCGCGCCGTCGTCGACTGGCACGAGGTGGGGAAGCACGCATCCGACTTCTACGACGACGAGCGCTCGATGCCGGCCCTCGCCGACCGGGAGGTGCTGCGCCGGCGCGGCCGCGTGACGGTCAGGCGCGGGTTCCTGCGCCCGCCGATGTCGGCCGAGGCCGTCGCGCGCATGGTCGAGCTTCGCGCCCAGGGCCTCGGCTTCAAGCGCATCGCGCGGGCGGTCGGCTGCGCGCCCATCACGGTGTCCCGTTACCTGCGCAGCTTCGAGGAGGAGGGTCGATGACGGTTTCCGCGACGTGGCGCTTCACGTCCGGCGATCGGGTCGGCCGAGCCGTGTAGGATCCCCCCGTACAGTGACACGCCCCGGCACCCATGCCGGGGCGTGGATTCCCAGGTCGGCCCGTCCGAACGCTTGTGCAGGCAGGACGACGAGCTGACCTTCCAAGCGGGCGCGATAATGCCCGAACGGTCGAAACTTACCCGCTCGTCGAATCCGCGTCAACGGATACCGATCAGCGCCCGGGACGGCGCGGCCCGAGGCCGCGCGTGTTCATGAAGCTCTACAGGAGCGTTTCGTGCTGGGGCGGTTAGTGACGGTCTCTTGCTTTGCCTTCCGGAGCTGATACGCCAACTGACGGCGCGTCTCGATCGACACCCCGACGAGCGAACATACGCACCTCGTCGAGCAGTGTGCTCAGTTCCGCAATTTCGGCCCACCCCAAGAGAGTTTGACATCCTGCGGGCAGGCCAGTAATCTCCATGACCAATGAGTGACATCGCACAGGCAATTGCTGACCGCCAAAGTGAAATAGACCGCCTCCAGGCCGAGATCAAGGCGTTGACCGACGTCGAGCAGATGCTTGGAGCGTCCGCACCGACGGCACGCTCTTCGCCGCGGCGCTCCTCGCGGAAGAAGTCCGCCGTCGCCGAGAGCGAACCCGAGGCCAAGCCAAAACGGAAGCGCCGGTCCATGACGGCCAAGGAGAAGAAGGCGGTATCGGAGCGCATGACCGCCTACTGGGCGGAGCGGAGGAAGAAGGCCACCAAGAAGTAGTGAGCTTGCGCCGAGGGTGGCGGGGCAGCCCGGTCGCCGGACGCGCGGCAACTGCCCCGACGATTTCGCGGGCTTTGCCGCCTGCCCCTGGGAATCTGACGCCGATCGACCGATACATCCGGCATGCGAAAACCGACCCGACAGGCCAGGCTGATGGACGCGCTGCTCGCGGTTGAAGAAGCCCGCCCGACTGCGCTTCCTCCCCCCAAGCTCGGCATTGTGCCCGGCGGCACCGTGGACGCCGTGCGGCGCCTGCTCGCAGAGCCTACCCCGGAGTTGAACCGCTTCACGCGGTCGGGTCCGGGTCCGTCCGCATCGGCTGCCCGGCCCACCCGAGCCATCCAGGATCGACCCGCTCTACGCCGTCCGGGTAGGTGACAACGGCCAAGCCCCCACGTATCGCCGTCGCCGTCCCGGTGCGGCCGGACAAGTCCCGCACCCTCACACGCCGCCATCGCCAGCCTCGCGAATCAACCGCCGCAGAACTTCACCGTCCACCACCCCCCCTCTCCCTTGTGGTCGACTCCCTCGGCCGCGGCCGCCTCGGGGCGCACCCGCGGCTCCGGGGTCACCGCCGGTTGTAGCGCGGACCGTGCGCACCGGCGTAGCCGCTTCTCGTGCACCCCTCGAGAACCGGTCGGCTTGGCACTGCGGCATCGCGGCCGATACCTGCGGGGCCGCGGGACCCAAGGATGCGCGAGCCCTGGTGAACCTGACGCCCATCGCGGGTCTCGAACGGCACCTGCATCGCTGCCAGGGCGACGCGCGCCTCGCGTTGCGTACGGTGCGCGAGGCGGTGCTCGAACGCAACCGCGAAGGACGGACGGCATGACCTCGGCGACGACGGGGCGGATCTCAGAAACCGTCGGTCAACTCCGACACATTCATGCCCGCCGCCTTCTTCAGGCGCTCGATCAGCTTCCGGTGAATCCGGGCGGGGTCGCCACCGTTGGTCACCACCGCGAGCTCCGAGATGCACGTGGCGTGCATACCGCAGAGGACGAAGTCGTTCATGCCCCGGGCGCCGAGGAAGTGCGCGCTGGCGAGCAGCGAGGCGGCGTCGATGACGACCCCGTAGGCGCTCCTGCCGATCCGCTCCTTCACCTCGTCGGCGAGTATGGCCCAGTTGTTCTCGGTGAACCGCTTCATCGCCTCGTCGTTCGCGGTGCGGTGGCACCGGAACTCCTCGTCCGAGGTGATGCCCCATGCGTTCTCGGTCCAGTTCCCGGCGGCGTCCTTGAAGCCGATGTCCCGCAGGGCGGCCCGGGTCATCTGGTAGTAGCCGATGGCCGTGCTGTTCGACGGGCTGAGGCCGCAGCCCGTCGATTCGTGCCGCCTCGCCAAGTCCAGGTAGTCCCGCACGCCGGCGTTGTTCGCCGCGGCGACAGCGGTGGCGCTCACGAGGCCGGCCAGCGCGGCGGCTGCGCCGTGCGCATTGGCATCGGCACCCCGCGCGCGAGGGCCTCGACCGTGGCCAGGCTTCCGGCGCGGGTCGCGGTCATCAGCACCTCGTCTCGCCTCCCCGCCGTCTCGAGGTCGTCGTGGTACGTCGCCCAGTGGAGGGCGATCATGCCGTCGACCCTGCGCCGCGTTGACGTCGGCGCCCCCCGCGTGCAGCAGGGTGCGGACCAGCGCGGCGTTCCCCTCCTGGGCCGCGGCGGCGAACGGGGCCTCGCCGGCCGCCCACGCGGCTCCGGCCAGTCCCAGCGCCAGCACCGACGGTCGGGCGATTCGTCCTGGTTGCATCCGGATTCTCTCCTGGCCCGGCGACCTCCGCCTCGGCGCCGATCGCCGCCGGCCCCCGATTGATATCGACCGTTGCGTTACACCGCGACAGGGGCGAAGAGCGTGTCGAAGGTGCCGGTGCTGTCGCCGAACTGGGTCGAGCTCCACCCCCATCCGGTCGAGCAGGGTGAAGCGCAGGTTGGCCAGCGGCTTGTCGGTCTTCGTAGCCGATGTGGCGGCCGCGGCCAGCTCAGCAGGCCGTCCACCACGACGAGCGCTCGATGCCGGCCCTCGCCGACCGGAGGTCCTGCGCCGGCGCGGCCGCCTGACGGCCGGGGAGCGGTCGGGCCCTCTTCGCGATGGAGGACTCCCTCTATGGCTGCTACCTGCGCGTGGGCGATCCCGGGCCGTGGGCGGGCGGGTCCTTGGGCGGGCGTCGCCCGCCTCGAGATGCCGTCAGGCATCGGCCGCGCCGGCGCGGTCGATGCGGCCGACCAGGCCGCGGGCTGGCTGCCGGGCTTCGCGTCGGCGCTGCACCGGGACGCGCGGGCCCCGGTGAACCTGACGCCGATCGCGGGTCTCGAACAGCACCTGCATCGCCGCCAAGGCGCCGCGCGCCTCGCGTTGCGCGCGGCGCCCAGGGGTTCACCATTGCGTCGACCTGCTCGGGTGCGGGGGCGTCTCGCGGTTCTGCTCGGCCGCGACCGCCGCGGTCATGGCCTCGCGGTCCTCAACGGCGGCCGGGGACGCAGGCGCCGTCGCATCCCCGGCCGCCCCCGTCGGGCGGCCCGCCGCCGGATCAGGCGCTGTCGGCCGCGAGCGCACCGCGCAGGGCGTCCAGCTTCGCCGCGTTGAACCGTTGCGCGATCTCCGTGTCGGCGGCCAGACCGTCGAACCCGTGGAAGGCGCCGGGAACCACCAGGAGCTGCGTCGGCACGCCCGCCTCGATCAGCCGCCGCGCGTACTCGATGTCCTCAAGGACGAACAGGTCGATCCCGCCCACGCCGATGAACGCGGGCGGCAGGCCCTCCACGCTGGCGACGCGGGCCGGCACACCGGCGCTCGGCACCGACGCGCCGCCCGCCTCCTGGCCGAGGAAGGCGCTCCAGCCGAACCGGTTCGCGGTGGCGTTCCACGTGATGCGGCCCATCTGCGGCGGCACCTCGCGCGTGCTCCCGGTCCGATCGTCCAGCATCGGATAGACGAGGAGCTGGAACGCCAGCGGCACCTCGCCCCGGTCGCGGGCCGCGATGGCCAGGAGGGCGGCATGCCCGCCGCCGGCGCTCTCGCCCATCACGGCCAGACGGTCGGGATCCACGCCCACCTCGTCCGCGTGCTGGTAGAGCCACAGCAGACTGGCATAGTTGTCCTCGACGGACCCCGCGTAGGTCGTCTCCGGCGCCAGCCGGTACTCGACGGTGACGACGCCGCAATCGAGCGCCGCGGCAACCTCCTGGAGAGGACGCACGCTCGCAGAGGCCGACCCGGCGACGTAGCCGCCGCCGTGCGCGTGGAGGATGCCGGGCCGGCTCGCGCCGGGCTTCGCGTTGATGATGTAAACCTCGACGTCCGGCTCACCGGCCGAACCTGGGACGGTCCGCCTCTCGACCGGCGGAGCCTCCAGGGGCGGCGGCGTCAAGGCATCCGCCGCTCCCCGCATCGTCGGCAGCGTGTCCGCCGTAATCGCGGACAGCGCCTGGCCCAACGGCTGCGCCTGGCGCGCGGCGGCGCGCAGCTCGGGGTGGACGAACGAAAGCGGGTCCGCGTCGGACGAGGCCTGCGGCAACGCCGCCAGCGCGGAGCGGGCGCTGGAAAGAGCCAGGAGTCCCGGCATTGTCATCCCCGCGAGCATGAGCTCACGGCGTGTCAGTTCGGTCATTGCGTTCTCCTTAGTCCCTGTCGGGCGTCGGCGGCTTGCGCGGCCGCCCGCCTGTTGATCCACGACGAACCCGGCCGTAACGATAGATTGTAGGCTATGCTGACCGTGTTCTTGTTCGGGGGATGTCCCGCTGGCGGTTGGATTTCGCGGGTGACGGACTCCGTACCTGACGAGTTAAACTGTTCGACGTCGCGGTGTTGTTCACCTGCGGGACGCGTTCCGCGTCGGCGACGTCTGGCTGGCGTGGTCGCGCCGCTACGGCGACATCCGAAAGGCGCTGCTGTCGGCTCCCGGCTTCGCTGATGCCAACCGCAGCCTGCCGGTCCCGGCCAGTCTGCACGACTGGCTCGCCGAGCGCCGGTCCGCCCTCGACGAGGGCTTGCGCCGGCTGGCCGTTGCGGCGTGGGCCGGTGCGTTCGCCGGCGGGGGAGCATCGAAGACAGCGTGCTTCGCGTCGAGAGGACGGAAGCCGCCGTGCCGGACGCGGCCGCTGACACCCGGCCGCCGACCTCTACCGGCGGCTGCCCGAGGCGCGGATCACGGACATCCTCCTCGAGGTGGACGACGCCGATCGAACGTCGAGGCGGCGCGGCGACTGCACCGGCTGCTGCGCGAACGGCTCGCGCCTCTCCGCTGACCTCGGCCCGAACTCGATCCGGGACGGGTACTCGTACGCGCCGCCGAGGGTGAAGTCAGCGGCTGCCGGTATCAGGGCCGCGAGAAGGCCCATCCGAATGCTCCCTTCCGGATCCTCCTCTCCGGGGAACTGGGGGTAGACGCCGTAGCCGAGGAAGAACGCGGCCACCAGATCCAACCACATCCACTTGCTCAGGCTGTTCCCCAGCTGCCTGTACTCCGAGTTGCCCTGTTGATCGACGACGCGAACCTGGGGACTCGCGGCGCGGCGAGTCATGACGAACTCGGTCGGCGTGGTGCCGGCCGGCTCGCTGGCGACGAAGACCTCGGCGCCCGGCGGCTCCGACAGCACCTGGATGCGTTGCGAGGTGCCATTGATCATGGTCGCGCAGCCCGCCATCGACAGCATGGCGCTGGCGACCCCGATGAAATGCAGGCTCTTCAACACGGGTCTGCTCCTCTACCGGATGCGCATGGCGAGCCCGTTCCGCTGGAAGCCGGGCTCGATAGCCCAAGTTTACCAAGTTGACCGGCCATTTTGACGATTTTGGCCCTATTTCGGGGTTGTCGTGTCTGTAAGTTGTTGATTATAAAGGACCGGGGCCTGAGAAAACGCGATGTAGTGCCATAATTTTATATAACGGGTTGACTTCGGCAGGGGCGCCCGATATCGTGGCCATCGTGTTCATTCGCCGCACTCAGACACGGCGCACACACGACGGAAAGCCCTACTTCGCCCATCGCCTCGTCCACAGCGAGCGCGTCGGAAACAATGTCCGGCAGCGCACCCTGCTCAATCTCGGGCGCCATTTCGACATCCCCCAGGCCCAATGGCCGCAGTTGTGCGCCCGCATCGAAGACCTCTTGTCCGGTCAGGCGCTCCTCGTCGCCGAGGGCCCGCGCGCCGTCGAACACGAAGCCCAGCGCATCGCCGCGCACTTGGTTGCCCGCGGCGCGCCGGTGAGCGGCGCGGCGGCCGGACCGGTCGACGTACAGCGCGTCGATGTCGATTCCCTGCGTCTGGTCCGCCCGCGCAGTGTCGGGGTCGAGCAGGTCGGCCTGTGGGCCCTTGAGCAATTGGGGCTGCCGGCCCTGCTCGCCGACCTCGGCGTCAACGGCGCCCTGCGCGCAGCCGCGGCCGGCGTCATCGTCGGCCGTCTCGCCCAGCCCGCCTCGGAGCGGGCGACCCACCGCTGGCTGGCTGAGCGCAGCGGCCTCGGGGAGTTGCTCGGCGTCGACTTCGAGACCGTCGGCGCGATGCAGCTCTACCGCGCCTCGGACGCGCTGGTGAAGCACCGCGAGGCGATCGAGGCGCATCTGTTCGACCGCGCGATGGGGCTGTTCGACATCCAGCCGACGGTGACCCTCTACGACCTGACCAACACCTACTTCGAAGGCGAGGCGGGCGAGCAGCCGCAGGCGCAGCGCGGGCACTCGAAGGAGAAGCGCAGCGACTGCCCGCTGCTGACCCTGGGCCTCATGCTCGACGCCAGCGGCTTCGTGCGCCGCTCCAAGGTCTTCGCCGGCAACGTCCGGGAACAGCGCACGCTGGCCGGCATGCTCGGGGCGCTCGGGGCGCCACCCGGCGCCCTCGTGGTCATGGACCGCGGCGTCGCCACCGAAGCCTGCATCCAGTGGTTGCGCGACCACGACTACCGCTACCTGGTCGTCAGCCGCGAACGTCACCGTCAATTCGACGCCGCGGCCGCCGTCTCGCTCCGGACCCGGTCCAACCAGACCGTGCACCTGCAGAAGGTGGTCTCGACCGACCCCGACGAGGTCCGCCTGTACTGCTACTCCGAAGAACGGGCCGAGAAGGAGCGGGGCATCGTCGAGCGTTTCGCCGCCCGCTTCGAGGCGGCCCTGACCCAGCTCCACGAAGGGCTGGCGCGGCCCCGCGCCCACAAGCGGCTCAACCAGGTGTGGCAGCGCATCGGGCGGCTGAAGACGAAGCACGCCCGCGTCGCCTCGCACTACCAGATCGAGGTCACCGCCGACGAGACCGGCGAGAAGGCGGTCGCCGTCACCTGGACCCGCCGTCCCCGGGACGGCTCAATGGTCACTCACCCGGGGGTTTACTGCCTGCGCAGCAGCGAGACCGAGTGGGACGAAGACGCCCTGTGGCGCACCTACACCACCCTCACCGACGTGGAGGCCGTGTTCCGCTCGCTCAAATCCGAGCTCGGCCTGCGCCCCATCTACCACCACAAGCCGCGCCGGGCCGACGGCCACCTGTTCATCACCGTCATCGCCTACCAACTCGTGCAGGTCATCCGCACCCGCCTGCGCGCACACGGCAACGCCGCCAGTTGGACGACGTTGCGCCGCATCCTGGACGGCCAGCACCGCGTCACCGCCACGTTCCGGCGTCCTGACGGGCGCACGCTGCACGTGCGCACGGCCACGCAAGCCGAACCCGGGCAGCGGGAACTCTACGACGCGCTCGGCGTCGACCCCCACCCCGGGGGCGTCCGCAAGACCGTCGTCTGACCGCCCCCCTCACCGGTTTGGTGCACGTTTGTAGTGCCACTCGGCGATTCTTGTCGCCGTAAGCCCTTTACTTGCAACAGGTTGGTTTTAGGGTTGGTAAACTCGGGATAGCGGTGAAGGAGAACACGTTCGACACGCGACCGTCGACGTCCGCCCGAAATGCGATCGGCGTGTCCGGGGTCAGCCCTCGGATGACGAACACGCCGTTCCATCCGGTGGCCTGGAATCGCCATCCAGGGGCTCTGAGGGCCCCAGCGGTCGGGAACCAGGCCGCGCTACCGCGCCGCCGCGCGGTCGCCGGTCAGCACCGGGGCGAGGGAAGTCGCCGCTCGTCGCTGCCGCCGTGCCTCCTCCAGATCCCGCCACCCCAGACCCACAATCCCAACCAGGGGGGCGCCGGCGACGAACCCGGCGAGGACCGCCGTTCGGCGCCCCACACGAGCGTGATGGAGACGAACAGCGATTGAGAACGTGGCGACATTTTCCTGTCGGCCCGGCGGGCTCCGTCACCACGAGACCGACAGGGCGGCCCCGGCATGCTCCCTCGACACCAGCGGCCTGAGCACTGCACGCCGCTTCCCTGTCGAGGCCCGGTAGAGATCCGTCATCCCCATGTGGCGACCGTCAATGCTGGCTCCGATCAAGCCCCCTGCTGTGCCGACCGCGCCCGTGAGCAGCCCAAACCCGGCAAGTCCGGCTCCGCCCCCACTCGGCAGTTCTCCCTCGTGGTGCGCTATCAGCACGAACATCACCAACAGCGGCGCCGCACCCACCGCGAACCCTATGGCGAAGCCGTCCCGTGTGGGATCCTCCCAGTGCTGGCGGATGCGCAGGACGCGGGACTCGTCGAGCTCGACCCGGCGCCCGCTGACGACCACGCTCAGTGAGGACCCCGAGACGTCGAGGGCCCGGCCCATGACCACCTCCTCCTCGGGGCCGTGCGTGACCACGACGTCTTTCCCGAGTTCGATCAGCTCCGCGAGTTCGCGGAACGAGTCGGCGGGCTGCGCTCCCGCCGAGCCCGCCAACAATGCAAGCAGAATCCACGCGCCCGATCTCACCGCACTCATGGGGTGCACCTCCTACCCCGGAGTGCGCGAACGACGAGCGAGACGGCTCAAGATCGGGTCGCTCAGTCCCCGAACCCGATGATGACGCGGGCGGACCGCGTGAACCCGCTCACATACGTGCGGTTCACGATGAAGAGCAGGTCGGCCGCCACGCGGACCACGACCGTGCCTGTCCTCAGCCGTGATCGCCGGCCGGCCGCCGGTAGCCGGCGAGGACGCGCCGTCCCCCCCAAGCCCATCACGGTTGTATGGCCGACGCTCGACGAGGTAAGGCGGCGACGGCGCTGTCCTCGAGCGACCGGGTCGTCGAGCCAGGCGTCGACGCGGTTCGCGGCGGGTTGTGATGGCGGGCCCGAGCTCGCGGTCCGGCGTGATCAAGACGATGAGACCAGGCTGGCTAGTAGCCTAGACGGCCCCTCTCCCCGACGAAGCACCGTCATGCGTGCGCTGTCACGGGCAACCGTGACAATCACCGAATACCAGCGTGACTCGTCGTCGAAGCGCCCTCGATCGTTCGTCGTCTCGGCGGCCCGCTCTCGGGCTGACGCCGGTGGCGCCCGCCGACGCCGCCAGCGGCGTCAACCCGCTCGGGGCATTGACGAACGTCGGGGTGTTGACAACAGGTCATTCCATAACAGCGCTAGCCCGGCGGCTACAGCCGTGTGCGGGACTACGTCCGGGCGGTTCGTCCCCGCGAGGCGCCCGAACCGGTGGTGCCGTTCGAGACGCCGGGGGGGCGTCAGGGCCAGGTTGACTTCGCGACGTTCACCCTGCCGTGCGGCCGCCGGCCCGCCCTGGTGGCCGGTTAGGGTTAGGCCGGAAGCAAGCTTCCGGCCGCAACAAGGCGGCGGCCCGTTAGCTGAGTGGAAGGTCTTGCGAACGAGGAAACGCTCATATAGGGCACAGGCGGGGGGCGGTGTCGGAGATGCAATCGACCCCTCATGTGAACCTGGACCCCTTGCCCGTCGCCCCCGTCCACCCGGCCGCCTGTCGAAGACAGGCGGCCGGGACGGATGAATTTCGCGCTATGCACTCGACCGAAAGCCGTGAACGTCCGCATCCGTACCCGTCGCTCTCCGTAGCGCCTTGATCAAGGTGTCGCCGTTGAGCAGCCGCCCGCCCACGCCAGGGAAGATCAACGAATCGGCCGCGCCGTCAGAATGCGCTCTCATGCCCTCGAGAACGGCCACAGCCGCATCCGACAACGGCACCCGATGTTCCCGCCCCGGCCTTCATCCGTGATGCCGGTACGCGCCACTCCCGTGCCTCGAGGTCGACCTCGCCCCACATCGCCCCGCGCGCCTCGCCGGACCGTACGGCCGTCAGCAGCAGCGACTCGAACGCCAGCTTGACCGCCGGCGCCGTCGACTGCACGACTCTGAAGCCGTGCACCACGCCCGGCAAGCAGCAGATCGGCGATGTCGATCGGTTGCGTGCGGAACGGCTTCGCGGCCTCGACCGTTGCGTGAGCGCCCCGGAGATCGAAACCGGCGGCCTTGCCGGCGTTCGTAATCGCGTTGACCACCGAGACGCAGACCTGCCGGCGGACCGAACGCAGGCCGCGCGGCTCGCGGCGGAAGCCGGCTATCGTCCCGGTTCGCCAGCCGCCGGGTCAAGCCGGGCGCAGGCCTCATCCATGTGCCGTTGCGTGCGCGACACCGAACGACTGTCGGGATACAGATCGGCTGGAAGCGGCATGTCGCAACGCAGAAAGGCGAGCAACTCTTCGGATCGCTGCAGGAGGGTCTCGACGCCGTCGAGGAGGTAAGGCGGTTCGTCGAGACACCGGACGGCGAACCGCGGATCGATGCGCAGGGTGCCGGCCACGCGCGGCCCGGCGGAATCGTCGACATCGTCGACCAGGACGACGTTGTCGTCGTGCAGAGAGACGGGGTGCTCCTGCACGTAGACGGTTGCACTCTCCGGTTCGAACCGGAGCTCCAAGCGCACTCTCCCCTGGTGAATACTGACCGACGAGCCGAGGCGACCGCCAGCCGGCACGCCGCCCGCCGCCGGACGTGACGCGTCCCGGCCGGGCCGTGGGTAGAAGGCGCCGCTGTCGAAGGACACCGATGAGCCACCGCCGGGGCCCGGCTCGAGAAACCACCCCGGGGTCCCGCGCCAGAGAACGAGCACCTCCAGCATCGCGGAAGACTCCCGGTTCTCCCCGCCCGCAGGGGCCACCTGCGGAGGCGACGCTACCGGTGAGCGCAACGGCTCCAGGCCGGCCGAGCAGTTGACCGGCTCGTGCTGTTGAGCGAACCAGCTGGCCCCGACCGACGGCGAGAGCTGACGCCATGCGGTGTCCGCGAACGCCGCCGGTCGGTTGGGCGGTGACGAACAGCCCGGAGCTGCCAGGAGGAACGCGGCAATGAAGACGGCCTCGGCGACCCGCATCCAAGACCTCACCGCCTCGAACAGGCAGGGCATCCCCCCAACGAGTCGGCGGCGAGCTTCTGGCGCGCCGACGGTCTGCTCTCTCGTCATGAGTGGTCTTCGCTCCGCTGTGTCTTGCCGCGCCACCACCAGGCGACTCGGTGCCGCCGGCAACAGAATCCAAGGAACCATCGCAGGCGTCTCCGGACCGTACCGCACCGCCGCTGGCTCACAGCCCAGCTCAAGCTATCGCGCCCAAAAATCTGGCGACATGACCGTACCACATCGTAGCGGCGCGGACCGAACCGGTCCCTCGGAGTCCGTCCGTGCCAGCCCCGCGGATGAAGGCGAAGCGCGAGCACCGGGTTCCACTCTGCCCGTGTCGACGCGCCCAACGTCGACGCCGCCGCGAGGCTCGCACTGTTCTTGTCACATCGACAGCCGGCCGTCCCCGCCTCCGGCCGGGACCTCCTTCGAGCCCGTCGTGATCACGCCGCCGCCCTGCGACCCGAGCGTGCCTCACCACGACCTCGACGACGAGGCCCAGATGCTGCCGGACTAGTACTTAGTAGACCAAGCCCGCCTCGGCGGGCGGGATCGTACACCGCAGGACACTTCCGCCAGCCGCGCCCGTACCAGCCGCGCCAGCCCAAGATATCGGGAGCCCGGATCGGGGTACAATGTGCGCAAAGCGCGACCGGTTCACGCATCGCCAAGGAGGGAATGTTGGCAAGAGTCAAGAAGCTCACCGTGGCCATGACGAAGACGCAGCTGTTTTCGGATATCGCGGAGAACACGGCGTTGACGAGGCGGCAGGTCGCGGATGTCTTCGAGGCGCTGGAATCGGTCATCGAGCGCCATGTCCGGAAAGGGGCCGTCGGCGTTTGCACGATACCCGGCCTGATGAAGATCAGGGTCGTGAAGAAGCCCGCGCAAAGGGCCCGGAAGAACGTGCCGAATCCGTTCCGGCCAGGTGAGACGATGGACGTGAAGGCCAAGCCGGCAAGCAACTCCGTGAAGGTCCAGCCGCTCAAGAAGCTGAAAGATATGGCGTAGGTGTCGGCGGTACGGCTCGGCGTCCCGCTGGCGCTGCGTACTCCGGTTCGACGCGCGCGTGACCGAGGTCAAGGCGCCTACGGCCTGACCGTCGACCGCCGGGTGCGGGACGCCCCGGCCCGCACCTTGGCGGGGTGCGAAGACACCGAGATCGACATCATCGCGCCGGGCGCCGCCGCCGAGATCGCGTCGCCGTCGTCGCCCGCGGCCATCGGTACCGACGCGCTCGCGCTGCACGACGACAACGGGAACGGCCGCACCAGCTGCGCCGAAGCGCGCCGCCACGGCATCGCGCCGGTGCCCCGAAACCACCCCGCGTACCGGTACATGCGGAACTGAGACGGCGACGGTGTTGTCTGCGAATGAAGCCCGCCGGTCCCGGAACGGGAACCGAACCCCGCGGCCGAAGCGGCCGAATCCCGGAGAGGACGCCATGACCGACAGGACGACGAAAGCGCTGCTGGCCGCCATCGCCGTGGGACTATGGGCGAACATCGCGGGAGACTGGCTGAAGCCGGAACCGGTTCACGCCCAGGACACGAGGACGCTCCGACCATCGGGCAATCGCTGCGGTCCGCGCACGTGCAAACGAGCGACGGGCCGGCGGCCACGATGGCCGCGGTCAACGCCGCCATCGTCCGCCGGGGGATACAGGGGCGCTTCGTCACGCTCTTCCACGGCGTGCTCTTCCCCGATGGCAGGGTCACGTACTGCAATGCCGGTCACAACCCTCCCATCCTCGCGAGCAGCTCCGGCGTCCGCCGGCTCGAGACCGGCGGCATGGTGCTCGGCTTCTTCGAGGACGCGCCGTACGCGGAGGGTTCCGTGACGCTCCTGCCGGACGACTACCTGGTGCTGTTCAGCGACGGGATCTCGGAGGCGATGAACGACGAGGAAGAAGAGTTCGGCGACGACGGGCTCGTCGGCTGCCTCGCCGGGGTCGCGGACGCCGAGGCCGACTCCCGCCTGCGCCACATCTTCGCCAGCGTGAAGCGGTTCACCGCCTCCGCCCCGCAGCACGATGACGTGACGGCCATGGTCGTGGCGTATCGCTCGTCCGCGGCATGACGACGTGCGGCTCCCTCCGCCTCGGCGGCGATCGCCATCCCATGACCGTGGCGTACCGCTCGCTCGCGGCACCACGACCGATGCCGCCACATGACCCGAACCTCGGTGACAGGCGTCGCCGGACGTCCGTTGGGTGACGGCGACCCCGACCCAGCGCAGCCCGAGGCCACGCGCGCATCTGCGTGCTTTCGACCCGTTGCTCTAGTCCGCTCCACGCGGCGGCACTTTTGCTTACCGAGAGGAGCAGTGCCACAATACACGGTGACCGAGGGGACGATGCAGAAGGCAACCACCGGAATGACCGGACCGTCGAATCTGTTGCACGGGCCGGCTGACTGACGGAGGAAGATCATGCCCTTCGAGCAATGGCTCTACGCGTGGCGGGTCCGGCTGCGAATCCTGCTCGACCGCGACGCCGTCGACCGCGAGCTGGACGACGAGTTGCACCACCACGTCGCGCTCGAGACCGAGTCGCGGCGTGCGCAGGGAATCCTCCCGGCCGAGGCGCGCCGGCAGGCGCTCGCGACCCTGGGGGGGCTCGAGTCAACCCGCAACCACGTTCGCGAGGCGAGGTTCGGGGCCGCGCTCGAGCACGTGCTGCAGGACGTCCGCTACGTCCTGCGGGTCCTGCGCAGGAATCCGGGCTTCACCGCCACGACCGTCCTGACCCTGACCCTCGCGATCAGCGCGACCACCGCCACCTTCTCGGTGGTCGACGCGGTGCTGCTGCAGCAGCCGCCCTTCCCCGACGCGGACCGTCTCGTCACGCTGTGGGAGACGGACCCCGAGAACGGCAACCGGCCGACCGAGCCGGCCCCCGCGAACTTCCTGGACTGGCGCGACCAAGCGACCAACTTCGAGCACATCGCAGCCCTCGAACCGTGGTCGGTCGACCTCACGGGCACCGACACCCCCGAGGAGCTCTACGGGTGGCGGGCCACGGAGGGCTTCTTCGAGACGCTGGGCGCCGGCGCCGCCCTCGGCCGGACGTTTCTGCCCGACGAGCATCGCCCAGGCAGCGGCGTCGTCGTCCTGACGAACGCGCTGTGGCAGCGGCGCTTCGCCGGCGACCCCGGCATCGTCGGCCGCCCGCTGGTGCTGAACGGCGAGCCGCACGCGGTGGTGGGGGTGCTCGCCCCGAGCTTCGAGCTCCGCCTGGAGGGCCGTCGAAGCGACCGCGATTTCTTCCTGCCCAAGGCCATCGCTGAGCATGAGACATCCAGGCGTAGCGGGGGCTGGTGGCAGGTGATCGGGCGGACCCGCCCGGACGTGTCGCTCGCGGAGGCGCAAGCCGAGATGGACGCGGTCGCGGGGCGGCTCTCCGCCGACCATCCGCGCACCAACACCGGCGTCGGGGCGCGCGTCATCCGTCTGCAGACGCGTCAGGTCGAGGCGGTGCGGCCGGTGCTGCTTCTGCTGTGGGGCGCGGTCGTCTTCGTCCTGCTCATCGCCTGCGTCAACGTCGCGAACCTCATGCTGGCGCGCTATGCCCGGCGCCAGCAGGAGTTCGCGGTCCGCGCCGCGGTGGGGGGCGGCCCCGCGCGCCTGCTCCGCCAGCTCCTGACCGAGAGCGTCGTCATCGCGGCCCTCGGCGGCATCGGCGGGCTCGTGGCGACGGCCTACGCCCTCGACCTGCTGGTGGCGCTCATGCCTGCCGACGTGCCCCGCCTCGCCCGGATCGCGGTGAACGGACGCGTCCTGGGGTTCACCGCCGGCCTCGTCGTCCTCACCGCCCTCGCCTTCGGCTGCGCGCCCGCGGTCCGGATACTCCGGCAGGACGCGAACGGCCCCCTCACCCGGGGGCAGCGCGCGGGCGACACCCCCGCTCAGCAGCGGCTGCGACGCATGCTGGTGGCGGCCGAGGTCGCCCTCGCCCTGGTGCTGCTGGTCGGGGCGGGCCTGCTCCTGCAGAGCTTCGTGCGGCTGGTCAACGTCGACCTCGGCTTCACCCCGCGGAACACCGCGGTGCTGCAGGTGTTCCACTACGGCGACGGCGGCGCCGAGGCCACCCCCAACTTCTTCCGCGAGACCGTCGCCGGCATTCGCGCCCTCCCCGGCGTCGCCGCCGCCGGCGCCGTCTCGGCGTTCCCCCTCGCGCTCGCCGACATGAGCGCCGAGAGCCCCCTGACGCTGCTCGACCGGCCGCCGCCCCCGCCCGGCGAGGAGCCGTCGACGACCGTCTCGATGGTGACTCCGGGCTACTTCGACGCGATGCGGGTTCCGCTCCGGGCCGGGCGGTGGTTCGACGAGCGCGACGACGCCGAAGCGCCGGCCGTCGCCATCGTCAACGAGACGCTGGCGCGACAGCACTGGCCTGACGGGAACCCCATCACGCGGCGGGTGACCGTGCAGCTCCAGGGGGGGCAGGCGTTCGAGGGGGACTTCGAGGTGGAGATCGTCGGCGTCGTCGGGGCGGTGCGCCCGCGAGGCTTCGACAGCCCCCCGCGCCCGGAGGTGTTCATTCCCCACGCGCAGGCGCCGAACGGCGCGATGACCTACGCCGTGCGGATCAACGGCGATCCCGCGGCCGGCATCCCGGCCATCCAGAGCGTGGTGTGGGACGCCGCGCCGCACCTCGCCTTCTACAGCGTCGCGACGGTCGAGCAGCTCCTGTCGGACACCCTCGCGGTGCGGCGGTTCACGACCGTGCTCCTTGCGCTGTTCGGTGCGGCGGCCCTCGCCCTCGCCGGCCTCGGCATCTACGGGGTCATCGCGGTGGCCACGGCCCAGCGGACCCGCGAGATCGGCCTGCGCCTCGCCATGGGGGCAGTGCCGCGCAATGTCGTGTGGATGGTCGTCCGCGGCGCCGTCGGTCTCGCCGGGGCCGGGGTCGCGGTCGGCCTGCTCGCATCGCTGCTGTTCTCGCAGATCCTCACCGGCCTGCTCTTCGACGTCGCCCCGTTCGACGCCCCGACGCTGGCCGCGGTGTCCCTGGTGCTGCTCGCCGTGGCCGCGGCCGCCGCCTGGTCCCCGGCGAGGCGCGCGAGCCGGGTGGACCCGCTCGTCGCGTTGCGCACGGAGTAGGAGTCACCGCTGGCGGCCGCGTGCTGGTGCCCTAGCGCCGCGTCAGCGGCCCTCCCTCCCGCCTCGCCCCGTCGAGCGCCGCGGAGCGGGCAAGCCGTTCGAGCACGACGCCACGCATCCCCAGGGGCCCGGACGTCCCGCCGAGCCAGCCCGGAAGTCCGCCCCGGACGCGCAAGTGGCCGCCCGACGATTCCGGCGGGCGCAGGGGTGGAGCCCGTCGGCGGCGGGTTCGGCGTCGCGCAGCGGCGCGAGCATCCAACTATATCGTCGCCGTTCCCGGGAGTGCGCGAGTTGGCTCGTTGCCAGCCCATGAGCCGATCGAAAGTTTTTTTTACTTTTTTTCGGGAGTAGAACGCCGGCTCAGCACGTCAGAACACGTCAGAAAACGTCACGCGTGTTCGTGCCCCCGTCCCAGACCGTGCTACTGGTTCCCAGGGTGTCATGTAATAATAAACTATTGCTAAACAACAACTTACGTCGTTCTTGTGCTAGGCTCGACCGTCATGGTCCACGGCGAACCAACCACGTCGGTTCCGCCCGTCGGCGGGCCGCAACCACAGGAGGAAGACATGACGACGAGACTGCTCACGCTCCGCGACGTGACGGCGATGACCGCACTGTCGCGCTCGGCCATCTACGCGCTGATGGCCGAGTCCCGGTTCCCGAAGCCGATCCGGGTCGGCGCCCGCGCGGTCCGCTGGGTCGAGCAGGAAGTGGCCGACTTCATCGCCAGCCGGCCCCGCGCCGGCTCCGAGCACCCGGCCGCGTAGCCGAGACGACCTGCCCGACCGTCTGCAAAGGTCAGGCGGTCGGGCTTGGGCTGGGTGACACGGTCTTCCATCGTCCAGACCCAATGGCGCAAAGGCCGCCGACCTGATCGACCTCGATATCGAAACCGTTCCCACCGCCGCCTTGCAGCTCGGCGAGAGACGCACACCGTGACGGGCTTCGGGGCGGACGGTATGCTACCATCCGCGGCCGTGGCGCAGATCACGATACGGCAAGGGACTCCCTCGGAGGATGCCAACGTCCTCCGGGTCGAATCCTGGCAGACGACGTCTTTGGCCGCCGCGCTCGTTCTGGTCATCGTCGTTGCCGTCATGGTCCTGCGGAGGTGGGTCCGCGGCGGCCCGGAGCAATCTGCCAGCGCGCCTCGCCCTGCTGGCGGGGTGCTCCGGCTGATCGACAGTCCCGTCCGGGTGATGAGCTGGTGGGGGGCTGGCCCCCAGCGCATCGACTGGGCGATCCTCCCGGTGCTCGTCCACGCCGTCGCTTCGGCTCGGGTCTCTCTGGGCTTGGCGCTGCCTCCTGATGCGCCGATGGCCGCCGCGCTCTTCAGCCCCTTGATCCTCGCCGGTGCGTCTGCCGCTGCCGTGGCGGCCTTCGGTGCGCACGCCGTCGTCGTCGTGGTGCTCGATCTCCTCGCGGCTCCCTCGGGCCGGGCTCGGCGGTTGGTCGAGCTGTCAGCACTCGCGTACTGGTCGCAGGTTGCGTGGTCTGTCCCGGCCGCGTTGCTGGTGACGGGTGCCGGCGCGGTCGGCGACGATCTACGCGTGGTTCTCGACGCCACGCGGCAGCTGTGGGGCGTGTGGCTGATCGGCCTCCACGCCGCAGTCCTCTACGTCGTCACCGGCTTGTCGGTCGCCGGCGCCGTGGCGGCGGCGCTGATCATGCTCGCGGTCTTCTACGGGCTCCCGCCCCTCGTCGGCATGATCGGGTCTCAGCTCCTGACGCCCGTGCCCTGACGCCGCGGGCCGGCTGTGGCGCCTTACTCCTTCTCGACGACGTACTCGGCCCAAGCGTCCATCAGCATGCGACGCTTCGCGAGGAGGTCGCCGCGACGGTACGCCCGCTCGACCGCGGAGCCCACCGCATGGGCCAGCGCCGTTTCGACGACGGCGAAGTCGTGGGCCGTCTCCTCCGATGCCCAATCGCGGAACGAGGAGCGGAAGCCGTGGATCGTGCCGGCGATGCCCTGCACCGTCCGGGTCAGCCCCATCTGCGACAGGGCGCGGCCGGTGCGCTCGGAGGCGAACACGAACCCCCGCTTGTGCAACCCGCTTCGCTCGTCGAGGATCGCCAAAGCCGGGTCGCTCAGCGGCACGACGTGCGCCCGCTTGCTCTTCATGCGTTCGGCGGGTAGCGTCCAGGTCCTGCCGCCCAAGTCGATCTCGTCCCACAGCGCCCCCCGAGCCTCAGCCGACCGGGTGGCGGTCAGGACCAGAAAGGCGGCGCAGGCACGAGCGGAATCCGCGGCGTGACTGCCGAGAATGTTGCGGTACGCACTCGGAACATCGCGGTAAGGGACCGCTTCGTGGTGCCGCCTGACGCGCTCCTGGACCGGGAGAGCCGCCTTGATGCCGCCGTTGGCGGCGACGTTCTCGGAGACGTGGCCATGGGCGAGGCACCAGTCGAAGATGGCGCGTACTCGCTGGAGCGCCTTCCGGCTCTCGGCCGGCTTTGAGGTCCAGACGGGCTTGAGCACGCCGATGATATCCTGGCGGCTGATGGCGTTCACGCGATGCTGGCCGAGCACCCTGAGGACGTTGCAGCCCCGAAGCGGCTGCATGAACGCTCGGGCGCTGCTCTCGGACCACCGCCCGCGATTGGCCGCCAACGTCGCCTCGGCGGCGTCGCGGAACAGCGGCTTGACGTTGTGGGGAGCGGTGAAGGGATCACGGCCGTCGAGCCGGGCCGCCCGGCGGTTGGCCGACGCGATGGCCCGCGCCTCGGCGAGCGTCCGCAGGGGCCATCCCCCGAGGCCGCGGTCGACGCGCTTGCCGTTGACGGTGAGCCGCTGCACGAACGCCCGCGAGCCGGACGGCTGCACGACGACGAACAGGGTCTTGCAGTCCGAGTCCCCGTGGCGGCCTGCCTGCAACGTCCCGATCCGCCTCTGGGTCAGCTTCATCGCACCCTCCCACGCCCAGTGTCATCCACGAACTATACCACGTTTTGATCACGGTTTCAGCGCGATTCCTGTGGACGCGCACGGATTGATCGGGACGCGGATATCGCCACAAGTAACAGAAAATGCTTGCTTTAGGTGGATAACATGGGAGTATCTCGGACCTCCAGCGACACTACACGTGTAGTTCGCCTGGTACTACCAGCACCTGAACGACCACTGGGACCTCGACCATCCCTTCGAGCGGCTCCTCGTCGACACCGTGGTCCGCCCCGATCCGGCCGCGGTGAGCTGGATAAACCCGAGCCTGCAGCCCGGGCGCGAGCGCCGGGTCATGACCGGCATCCCCGGCAAGACCGGCATCGTCTACACCCTCGACCGGGCGACCGGCGAGTTCCTGTGGGCCACCCCCACCGTGGCCCAGAACGTGGTGAGCCGCATCGACGGCGCGACCGGCGCGGTGACCGAGAACCCCGAGGCGGTCTTCCGCGGCTTCGGCCAGGAGGTCTTCACCTGCCCCACCGCGATGGGGGGCAAGGACTGGGAGGCGGGCGCCTACAGCCCGCGGACCAACCACATGTACATGCCGCTGCGCAACGCCTGCGCGCGCATGGCCCCGCTCGACGACGGGGGCCGGTCGCTCTACAGCCTCAGCATGCGCAACGAGCTGGCCCCCGGGACGGACCAGCTCGGCGCGGTCTGGGCCATCTCTGCCGAAACCGGTGCCGTGGCGTGGACCCACGAGCAGCGGTCCGCCACCATGTCGCTGGCCGCGACGGCCGGCGGCCTCGTCTTCGTGGGCGACGTCAACGGCCGGTTCAAGGCCCTCGACGACGAGACCGGCGAGGTGCTGTGGGAGATCAACCTCGGGTCGCCGGTGAGCGGCTTCCCCGTGACCTACGCGGTCGACGGCCGCCAGTACGTGGTCGCCGGCACCGGCACCGGCGGCAACGCCTCGCGCTGGAGCGCGATGACCCCGGAGCTGCGGCCCAGCAGCGGCAACAACATCTTCGTGTTCGGTCTGCCCGAGGAGGTCGCGCGGTAGCGCTACGCCGGGAGCCAGTTGCTCAGGCGGGAGCGACGCCGCCCGCGACGGCTCGGAGCCGGGTCGGCTCGGCACCGCTACCGCCGACGTCTTCAGTTCAGGGGGCGGGTGGCCCCGCCTGGGCCTGCTCCGGCAGCCACGCGACCACGTGTCTTGGAGTGTTGCCCCAACCCGGTCCCGGGTCCGACCCTGGCAGCGTCCTCGACTCCGCCCCCCCCTCGGGGTCGAGGGCGCGCAGCTCGCCAAGTGAGGGTCGCGACATCGGGCGCTTCATGGTGGCCCCGGGGGACCGCCCTCGACCTCCGCGAGTCCGCCGGCCGCGACGGGCCCAGGTTGAGCCTTCGACTACTTGATATCGGTCAATGACATTGGCCGACCGCCTGCCGCAGTCTCACCTGCTTGCGGGCTATCGCGTCCGTAGCGGAGTCCGCCGGCCCGAGCCGGCGCCCTGTTGCTCGAGCAAGGCGAACCGGTGCAGCCGGATGCAGGCTACTACCAGTTCGACCTCGAACGGAGGAAACCGCGACAGCCTTCCTGAACGAGTGGCGGTGGCTGTCGGCCAGCATGGTTCATTCTACATGGACGCGCCGAGGCGGTTCGACGTCGCCGAGGAGGCGGTTGGAGACCTTGCAGACGGCTTGCACGTCATCGGATTCCGGCGAAGCGGAGGTTCACTATCGCCCCTGATCCAGGCCGACCGTGCTCGGAGGGACGCCTGTCGCCGCCGCGCGTCCCTTGCAACGGTTGACGAACCCGTTCGTTGGTTGGGCTCGACCGTTTTCGTCAGTCTGTCGGCAGTCAGGGAGAGGAAGGGGACACGCGATGAGCGACGACCAACGGGAGGAGAGGGAGCGGGAAGACAGGCGCGAGCGTCGCAGGTTCATGCTGGGGGTCTTGTTCGCCGTCATCTTCGCGTTTGCATTGCTGGTGGCGGTGCCTCTGGCGGGCGTATACACGCTGAACCTGTGGGCCGGCGCGACGGGCGGCATCGACTTCTGGGGACCGTTGCTAGCCATAGCCATCAGCGTCACGTCGATGAGCGTGAGCGGCATTTTCGTGTTCATGTCCTTTCGCATCGACCGGGGGGTGAAGAGCGAAGCGAGGGAGACAGTGAGAACGCTACTGCAGGAGAGCATGAAGACCGCGTTCGAGGAAGCGGGCAGAGAAGCGAAGGATCGCTTCATCAAGGCGAGGAAGTGGTCGGACGCTGAATTCGAGAAGGTGAGGAAAGAGATTTCCGGCATGGCGGGGGAGATCGAGAAAAAACACGAATCGATGAATGAGCGCTTCGAACAGCTCGACGGGACGCTGGAGGACATCAAGAGTGACGTGGTCACCAAGAAGGTCGAGCTCGCCAAGAAGATCGACGCGGCAGGCGCGGAGATAGAGAACCGATTCAAGGCGGAAGCGCCGAACGTGACGGAGGCCTTTGCCGGCGTGTACGAATTGATCAGGGCCTTGAGACAGCAGATACTGGAGCTGGATCTGCGAGGCGAGTCGGGTGATGGGAAGGTGACGTTGGACTGGACCGCCGGTCCGGATCCGCGATTCGCTCAGTTGCGATGGCAGTATCAGATGAGAGAGGAGGGTGGCGAATACGGGGGGTGGTTGGACCTGTCGCCGGAGGCGGTGAGCACGAGAGAGTTCGTGGTGGGCGGCTTGACGAACGATCGTCCGTACTTCTTTCGCGTGCGGGTGATGAGTGACGACTCGCCACCGAGCAAAGAGGTGAGGGTGACCCCTACGGCGCCGTCCACTCCATGACGGCCGGGCCGGGTACGCCGTGGAGATTGCCGTCTGGAGTCGTGCATCGGGATGTACGGCTCCGGGTGGAGGATGGGATGGATCGTGAACGTGTCGCGGCGTGGCGCGTCGCCTTGGTGCTGGCGGTCATGCTGGCGTTGACCTGCGGCGCCTCCGTGTGGGTGATCGAGAGAATCCTCGATTTGCCGTCGGGAGCGCGCTTGACCGCGCATCCGGGCGACGGGCAGGTGACTCTGCGCTGGGTGGTTTCCGGCGATCGCGACCCGAAAGCGGAGCAGTGGACATGGAAGTACCAGCAGAGGGATTCCGACGGACCATACGGGGGCTGGTTGCCGGCCGGTGAGGCCGCGGACCGAAGGCATGTCGTCGGGGACCTGGAGAACGGCCGGGACTACCTCTTCCGGGTACGGGCGGTGAACGAGAAGGGGGAAGGGGCCCGGAGCAACGAGGCTCGCGCGACGCCTGCGGCCTCGGTGGGCCGCCTGCTCAACGTCATGAACGCCACGTTGCGGATCGGCGTCGGCATGGGAGGACGCTGGGAGACGACGCCCGATGGCGCTTACGTGGTCAGAGTGTTTCACCGCGAGAACGGCGTACTCGCCGGCCCCCGCGAGGGCGCGGGGATACTGGTCGGCGAAGAACGCCGGGGTCGTCTGGAGACCCTGGCCGTCGCGTTGGCGGCGTGTGCGCGGGGTGGCGCGGGGCTGGAGGTGACGGTTCGCGGTTTTGCCAGCAGCGCTCCGTTCAGGGACGAGAACGGCGACCCGTTGACCGATTCCGACGCGTTGAACCTCAAGGTCGCCAATCGGCGGGCGGCCGAAATTGCGAGGATCCTCGCGTCCGCCGCTCCGAGCCTGACGATTACGACCGGCGAGTGGATGTCGTTCGGCGACATGGCGGGCGCAAGGCTGCGCGATCGCGAGACGGCCGGACAGCGGATTGCTGACCGGGAGTTCCTGAACCGCAGCGTGGAGGTCGTCGTGCCCGACCTGGGCGGGTGCACGGTCCCACCGGAGGGCGGGGAAGGAGTGGAGGCGGGTCAGGCGGTGAACGCAGGACGATGATTCGCGTTGCCGTCACCGGGTCGGCACGAGGCCAGGCCGGGGCCGGGGCTTCAGGGGCCGCTCGAAAGGACGTGTGGCCGGGCGCACAGCCGATTTCCGGCCAATGCGCATCCCCGTTGACAGCCGTCGATGCCGGACCTGCAGGCATGGCCGGTCTCCCGGCGATGTGGCACGCGACGACGTTGGTTGATCCGGAATGCTGTTCTGCGGGGATCCAGGGCCCTTCAGCAGCTCCCGTGCGTGCATCCGCGAGCAGCGCCTGGAAGGCCGGCAGGCGCTACGGCTCGTCCGCCGCCGGCTCGCCCGGAAGCTCCCCGAGGCGCACGGCCCAGAGGCCGGAGTTCATGTCCGAGAAGAAGATCGTCCCCTTGTGCGGCTGCGCGCCGAAGACCTGCGGCGCGTTCGGCACGAAGCCCTCGGGGTCGAGGGGCAGGAAGCGGGCGATCTCGCGGCCCTGACGGTAGAGGTTGCCCAGCAGCTCGCCCGAGACGTCGACCACCCGCAGGCCCCCGTTGTAGAACCCCACGTACATCACGTCGTCCTCGACCCAGATGTTGTGGCTCCCGGCCTCGGGCACCTCGTAGCGGCCGACGAGGCGCGGCGGCGATTCGAAGTTCTCGTCCCACTCCAGGATGTGGATCCAGCCGCGCCAGCGATGGGGCTCGTTCTCGTAGCCGGGGGTGCCGGTGCCGACGGCCGCCTGCGGGCTGTAGTTCGGACCGGTCCGCGCCGCCTCGTCCCCCGCGAAGATGTAGAACTTGCCGGTCGAGACGCTCCGGTAGGGATAGACGGCGTGGTTCCAGCCGGTCGGGAACGGGAACTGCCCGATGAGCCTCGGGTCCCGCGGGCTGCCGCCCCGGTCCGCGCCGCCCACGTCGATCACCGCCACGCCGTCCGCCCAGTTCGCGGAGTAGGCGATGCCGTCGACCACCACGACGTCGTGGATCGAGCGCGCCGGATTGTCGAGGGCGAAGCTCCCGACCCGCCGGGGAGACGAGCGATCCGCGATGTCGATGACGTCGAAGCGCCGGGCGGCGGAGAGGGCGTACACGTAGCCGTCGTGAATGTAGGTGTTGTGGACGCCTCCGGTGAGCTGGTCGTCGTACTCGGCGACCTTCCGCACCCCGACGTTCGGATCGGACACATCGAGGATGACCAGCCCGTTGCGGCGGTTGGAGGCGCCCTCGCGCGAGAGCACCGCCGTCCTGCCGTCCTCCGAGACCTTGACGTCGTTCACCGAGCGCGCGTCCACCCGCACGACGTCGACGACATCGATGCTCGCCGGGTCCGTCACGTCCCAGACGTAGGCGTGGCCGCCCGCGTTGAGGGTGCCGGTCAACGCGTAGTCGCGCCCGTCGGGGGCTTCCCACACCCAGAGGTCGGTGGTGGCGCGGTCCTGCACCCGGCCGTGCCCGACCAGCTCGATGGGGCGCCGGACCGCGCGCTCGACGACCCGGATGACGGTCGAGGCCGATACCGGGCCGCTGCGGGCGACGACGGTATAGACCCCGGGGAGATCGGCCACGAACCGGCCGTCCTCGGTGACCAGCCCCGAGGAAGGGCCGCCGCTGCTCAGGTCGTCGGTGACGGCGGAGACGCTGAAGCCGACCGGGACGTCGTCGAGCGACCGTCCCTCGGCGTCGGCCACCCTGGCCGTCAGTTGCGTCACGTCTCCGGTCCGAACCGCGCTCCGGTCCGGGGTCAGATCGATGCTCGCGGCCGGGTTCGGCTCCACGTCGAGGAGCAGCTCGGCGACGGCGCTGCCGGCGGTGGCGGTTACCGTGACCCTGCCCGGCGCGCCGAGCGCCAGCACGCCTCGAGCGCCGGCGCCCTCGGTGGCCGCAGGCTGCCCGATCGGCAGGGCCACCGACCCGTCCGAGGAACGCCAGTCGACCACGACGTCCTCCACGACCGCCCCCGTCTCGTCGCGCGCTTCGGCCCGGACGGCCACTTCCGTGCCGCCGTAGAACGGTCCCGGGGCGTCGAGGGCGAGCGACGCCGCCGGCCGCGGCAGGATGGTGAGCGGTATGCGCCGCTCGAGACGGCCCTCCGCGTCCGAATCCGGCCCCGGCGGGTCGGGCGTGGCGCCCACCACGCGCACCATCACGGCGTACCGGCCCGGACGGAGGGTCGAGACTCGGCCGTCGGGCGCCACCGTGAAGATGTTGAAGCCCCAGGTCCGTTCCTCGAGGTTCCAGTACTGCCCGTACAGCGGCAGATAGAGGACCTCGGCCTCCATCTCGTTCCCGTCGGCGTCCAGCACCGTGGCGGTGATCTGCGCGCCCTCGCCGGCGGTCAGCGTGATCTCTTCGGGCGAGACGGAGAGGGTCGCCGGCGTCGGCCCACCCTGTTCGGTCCCGGCTTGCGCGAACGCGCCCACCGGGACGAGCAGGACCGCGGCCAGCGCCGTCGAGTGTCGGAGAGTTGCGTAGAGAGACATCGGGGTGTTCCTCGGTCCTCGCGTGCGGCGCGTCTTGTTCGTCAAGGCCCGCGACCGCGCCCGCGCGGCCTTGGCGAGGTCTTCCTGGAGGTTGGCGGCCTGGACCGTGATGGCCGACACGCCGCCCGGCCCACGGCTCGTACTATAACGCCCGATTCCCCCCGCTTTCGGAGTTGGTGGGCAGGGTCGGTGTCGCGTTATCGCCGCTTCATCTGCTTCCGCTCCAGCAGGAAGGCGACCACCGTGTCGTGGAAGTGCCGCCCTTCGCCGCCGAGCCGCAGAACGTCCAGTCCGCGGTCGCGCGCCTGGTGCTCCACCGCGTCCTGCCACTCGCCGATGCGGCGGGCGAGTTGCCGCACGTCGTCGGCGGCGAGCACCCGGGTGCGGCCCGTCTCCGCGTCGGCGGCCTCGATCCAGCCCGCGGACAGCGGCGGCAGCTCGAACGCGAAGGCGCTGTCGATGAGCACGACGAAGACGTCGTGGGCGCTGTTCAGGTCGGCGAGCTCGGTGAGGAAGGCGTCCGGGTCCTCGAACAGGAAATCGGAGATCACCGGGACCAGCGACCGCCGGCGCAGCAGCTCCGCGAACGTCCGGTGCGAGGCGGGCTCGGCGCCGTAACGACCGCGAAGGTGGTCCTGGTAGACGTCCACGCAGTGGATGGCGTGGTTCCGCCCCACCTGCGGGCGCAGCGCGATGCGCCGCGCGTCCCGGTCGAAGGTGACGAGGCCGGCCCGGTCCTGGAAGAAGGCGGCGGCGAGGGCGAACGTCGCCACGGTGCGGGCGATGACCCTCGCGATCGACTCGCCCCCCGCCCCGCAGCGGGTCGAGTCGGACACGTCGGCCGCGACGATCACCGAGGCGCTGCTCTCCTGGTCGAACTCGCGGGTCATCAGCGGGCTGAAGTTGGTGAGGGTCGACTGCGCCCAGTCGATGGCCGAGGGCCGGTCGCCGGGCTCCCAGTCGCGCAGGCCCGCGAGGTCGTGGCCGGGGCCGTGGACGAGGCTGGGGTGTATGCCCCCCATCAGCTCCTGCATGCGCCGCCGGATGACGAGCTCGACGTCCCGGATCTCCTCCCAGGACACGAGCGAGTCGTCGGCGTCGAGGCTCATGGAGCCGGCACCCGGTCGACGGTGGCGACCTCCAGGTCCCGGCTCGCCCCGTGGGGCGTCGGCCGGCACGGGTCCTCGGCGTGGGCGCTCATGGGATCGGCACCCGGTCGACGATGTCCCCGATGACGTCGTCGACCCGTACGCCGCGGCCGGCCGCGTGGGGGGCGAGCCAGATGCGGTGGCCCAGCACGTAGGGGGCGAGCGCCTGCACGTCCTCGGGATAGACCTCGGCCCGTCGGCCCGACAGGAGCGCCCAGACCTTGACGAGCCGGCCCCAGCAGATGGTGGCGCGGGGCGAGCCCCCGAGGTCGACGAACTGCTCCACCAGGGGCGACGGCGAGTGCTGCCGCCACTCCGTCTCGGGGCTGTAGGGCCGGGTCGCCGCCACCAGCCGGCGGATGTACCGGCCGAGCGCGTCGTGCAGGAACACCTGCTCGCCGATGCGTGCCCGCAGCTCGATCACTCGCGCCTTCGGCATCAGGCCGTCGAGGTGCACCTTCTTGAAGTCGAAGGCCACCAGCTTCTGCTCCTCCTCGGGGGGCAGGTAGCCGATGTTGACCATGATCGCGAACCGGTCGGTGGCCGCCTCCGACAGGGGGAAGGTGCCCTGGCCGAGCTCGATCGGGTTCATGGTGGCGATGGCGAAGCTGAAGGCGGGGAGCTTGTAGGTCTCCTTGCCGACGGTGACCGAGCGGTCCTGCAGGCCCTCGAGGAACGCGCTCTGCGACTTGAGGGGGATGCGGTTGATCTCGTCGAGCAGGATCACCTCGGCTGAGGCGAGAGGGCCGAACTCGGTCATGAACTCGCCGGTCGCGGGATTGATCATCTGGAACCCGACGACCTCGGTCGGCTGGAGGTCGGCCCGGCCCTGCAGGCGCGCGAACCGGGCCCCGCTGATGGCGGCGAGGATGACCCCGAAGAAGGTCTTGCCGACGCCGGGCACCCCGCGCAGCAGCAGGTTGCCGGCGTTGACCTGCCGCTGCTCCTCCTGGTCGTAGGTGGTGGGGATCTCGGCCAGGAGCACCATGTTGGCGAGGGCCTTCTCGCGCTCGTAGCCGACGAGGGCCTTGCCCCCCTCGGCGATGATGGCGTCGTGGAAGTCGACGGCGTCCTGCAGGTCGGCGTGCATGGGTCTGCGCCGGCGCGGCTACGAGGCCCCGTCCGCCTCCAGCAGGGGCCTCAGCCCGCCCCAGACGTCCGGGTCGAGGGCGAGCAGGGTCGCCAGGTAGAGGTCGACGTCGGGCGCGTCGAAGCGCGCGCGCAGGCCGTCCACCGCCGGCGTGAGCCGGTCGGCCGCGAACGGCTCCGGCTCGTGGCCCGGCGCGATCAGGCCGTCGTCGTTCGGGACCTCCAGCGCGTCGAGGAAGGCGCCCAGCAGGGCCCGCCGGTGCGCGAGGTGCAGCGTCGTCAGCAGGGTCGAGGCCAGCGAGTTGTCGGGACGGACGCGCCGCACGAAGTAGTCGACCCGCTTGTCGACCGGCAGCTTCCGGACCCCCGCGGGCCGGAAGCGCAGGGCGTCGGCGAGGGCCTGGTCGGCCTCGCGGCGGAGATCCGGGTCGTCGGCGTACATCGCGTGGACGGCGAGCCGGCGGACCGGATCGTCCAGGGCCGACCACAGGCGGGCCGGCGTCAGCTTGTCCAACGGGAGGTTCTGCAGAGGGGACACGATTGATGGGGAAGCGGGGAACGGGCCGGTGCGGTGTCGAAGTTCAGGTTCCAGCGCGGACCGGACCGCCCCGGGGCGTCGCCGACCGCGCATCCGATCCTACAGGAGTCGGCGCCGCGATGCCGCGCAGACTGCTAGGGGTCGGTCCGGCGCTCGGCGATGAACTCGCGGGCCATGCGGCGGGCGCTGTCGCGGATGGAGCGCACCGCCGCGTCGTTGGTGATGGTGGCCCGGGACACGCCGTCGATGTCCTCGCCGACGGCCATCGGGGCGAGCACGCTCTTGCCCCGGAACTGCTCGATGAACTCGGGGAGGTCGATCGAGAAGTAGCCGAACGGCTCGTCGTGGTACACCATGCTGACGTCGAGCAGCACGCCGCTCGGGGCCATGCCCACCAGCATCCAGATCTCGCCCTTGTAGCCGCGGACGTCCCGCGCGAAGTCGACGGTGAAGAACCCGAGGCCCACCAGGATCTCCTCGCCGTCCGGTCCCGTCCGATAGCCGCGGTAGTGCGGCGTGCCGCGGTCCACGAACCGGAACGTCTCGGCCCCGGGCAGCGCCTCGCGAAGGTACAGCTCGTAGCGCGGGATGTCGTCGGTGGCCCGCCACCGCTGCCCGAGGGCAGCGGTGGGCAGGCCGACGATCACGAGCATGGCGGCCAGCCATGCGGCCGGTTTCACGTCGTTGCCTCCTGGCGCCGTCAGTCCGCGAGCGGGTGCGGCCGCAACTGGAAGTGCACCATCTTGCTCGGGGTGCCCTTGCCGCCCTCGATGTGCCAGTTGAAGTTCCCGCCGTAGTTGGCCCAGAGGCCGCGGCCCTTCCAGCCCGCGTCCGGGTCGTCGATGCGCCCGTCGAGGCCCCGCGAGAAGAAGCCCAGGGGGTAGGGGATGCGCAGCACCACCCACTCGCCGGTGTCCGGCTGGAGGGCGAGCAGCGAGTCCGAGCTCGAGCCGTTCGCGATGGGGATGTTCTCGCCGAGCCCCAGCGTGTTGAACTGGTCGACCCAGTTGTAATAGTGGAAGTCGCCGCTCCCGGGGTCGTCGACCCCGTTCAACTGGGGGCCGGGGGTCGGGTAGAGGGTCCATCCCTCGGGGCAGTGCTGGCCCGTCGCCTCGGGCCCGTTCAGCACCGCGCATTTGCTGCGGTCGAAGCTCGCCATGTGGCCGCTGCCCGACAGCGCCGTCCAGATGACGCCGTTGCGGTCGACGTCGATGCCGCGCGGCGCGTGGCCGGTCAGGGCCGGGTCCACGTCGGGGTTCTCGATCGACGGCGGCTCGTAGACCTCGGCGATGCACGTCTCCGGCGGGTTGTCGCCTCGGTCGAGGCGCACGATGCGGCCCGGGAACGGCCCCGTCTCGGCCCCCCAGACGGTGTGGTCGACGGGGTTGGCGATGACCCCGTAGAAGCCGCCGCCGACGCGGGTGTCGCGGGTCGGGTCGACGTCGCCGCCGGGCTCGTTCCAGGGCCGCGTGATGCGCCCGTCGCCGTTGGTGTCGAGCACCTTGGGGCACCAGCCCTGGGCCGCCTTCTCGTCGCCGGTCTCGTCGTAGAGGCGGGTGTTTATCCACGACACCACGTTGCCGCTGCCGCTGAACCACAGGGTGTCGTCGGGGTCCTCGCCGAACTGCAGGTGGTGGGTGCTGAAGCAGGTGTCGAGGAGCGCGAACTCACCGGTGGCGGGGTCGTAGTACGACGCGTGGCGCCGTCCGGTGCGCGACATCGGGAACCACTGCGCCGACGGGTGGTCCGACCCCTCGCCGCACCACTCGGGCCCCTGCGCGCCCCGCACCGTCGAGGTCATCCACACCCGTCCCTTGCCGTCCATCATGGGGTTGTGCGGGTCGGCGAGCTCGTCGGGGTCGTTGCCCCACAGGATCTCGTCGCCGTAGTAGTACGAGGGCTGGAGCTGGGTCTGGGGGAACCTGGACACGATGGTCTCCGGATCGTCGCGCACCGGAATGACGATCTCGGTCGAGGTGTGGGCGTTCGGGTCGGTGACGACGAGGGTGCCGTGCCCGGCGTCGACCGAGTAGACGGGGCCGTTCGCGTTGACGCGCGGGTTCCGCTTGTCGGTCACGATCTCGTCGTGGATGTAGGCGGTCGGCCGCCCCCAGTCCCACATGGTCAGCACGAGGTTGCGCTCGACCCCCGCCGGCCGCGGCGGCGCCGGCGGCAGCTCGCCGTCGGCGATGCGCTCGGTCCAGTCGGCGTACATCTGCAGGCCGCGCTCGCGGCCGAAGCGGTTCATGCCCGCGTTCATCGAGGCGCCGCGCTGGCCGGTCTGGACGCGGTGGTCCCAGGCCGCGAGGGCCGAGTCGAAGTCGTCGAGCTGGTCGATCTCACGGGTGATGCGGTTGCCGAGCTGGTGGCAGAGCTGACACCCCTGCTTCATGCGGTCGACCCACCGCGCCTGGCTCGTCATCCCCGGCGAGATGCCGTTGCCGTCGGGCCCGGTGCCGGGGAACTCGCTCTCGTCGGGCACCTCGATCAGCGAGTACCAATAGTTCGCGGGGTAGATCTGGGCCGCGTCGCGGGGCGTCGGGGCGAGAACGGCGCGCAGGGCGACGTCGTCTCCGGGGCGCCCGGTCACCTTGTCGGAGTCCACTAGGCCGTAGCCGCGGACCCAGAGGTCGTAGGCGGCGTCGGGAAGCTGGGGCAGCAGAAAGCGCCCGTCGTCGCCGGTGACCACGATCTTGACGAGCTTCGTCTGCAGGTCGTCGGTCTCGGCGATCACCCAGACGCCCGCCTCGGGGCCGTCGTCGCTGCGGACGACCCCGGTGATCACGCCGTCGTCCGCCAGTTGCCGGGCCCCCGCCGGCCCGGTCGTCCAGGTCGCCAGGACCGCCAGCGTGCAGGCCGCCGCCGCGGCGCCGAGCGCGTGTCGCATGCTCATGTTCGTCCCCTTCCGAGTTGGTCGACGGTCGACGTGTCGAATCGTAACCGTAGCGCATCATAGCAGCCCGCGGCAGAAGGCCCCGCCGGCGGACGGCGAGGAAGTCGATTTCCCGGCCGGCTATAATCCCGAGGACTGAACGACGCGATTCCCGGGAGGTGCCATGCTCGTTCGCTCCGCCGCTCTCGCCCTGATCGCCGCCGTCGCCGCTTCCGCCCTGCTGCCGCCCCCGGCCGCGGCGGAGGAGCGTCTGGTGACGATCGAGCGCTTCGTGCCCCACACGTCGACGGTGCCCGCCAACGAGGGCCAACGGGTCGGCCTCTACCTGCGCGAGAAGGCGTCGGCCGAGGCGATGGCCCGGTTCGAGGCCGGCGCGGCCCCGGAGGGGCGCGTCGTGCTGTTCGTGCACGGCGGCTCGGTGCCGTCGGTGCCCGACTACGACCTCGACTACCAGGACTACAGTTGGATGGGCTACCTGGCCGAGGCCGGGTTCGACACCTTCGCGATGGACCACACCGGCTACGGCCGGTCGCCACGCCCGAAGATGGACGACGCCTGCAACATGAGCGAGGCGGACCAGGCCATCGTGACGCCGCACCCGCTGGCCGCGCCGTGCGAGCCGAGCTACCCGTTCGGGTCGACCACGGTGCAGTCCGACTGGGACGAGATCGACACCGTCGTCGACTACATACGCGAGTTGCGGGGGGTCGAGCGGGTCAGCCTCGTGGGATGGTCGGCCGGCGGCCGGCGCACCGGCGGCTACGCCGCGCGGCACCCGGAGAAGGTGGACAAGCTCTTCCTCTTCGCGCCGGGCTACAGCCCCGACGGGCCGTCGGAGGCCCCGGGCAAGCTGCCCGCCCCGGGCGTGCCGATGCGGCTGCAGACGCGCGACACCCTGATGCACGGCCGGTGGGAGGACAACGTCGCCTGCGAGAACCAGGTCGACCCCGGCGTCCGCGCGGCCATCTGGCGGAGCATCCTGTCATTCGACCCGCTGGGGTCGGTGTGGGGGCCGCCCGAGGGGGTCATGCGGGTGCGGGCCGGCAACCCGTCTTGGGGCTGGAACCGCGAGTACGCCGCGAAGGTCAGCGCGCCCACGATGATCGTGGTCGGCGCGCAGGACAACCCCGACGCCCGAGGCGTGCTGCACGCCGACCTGACGGGGACCGACTCGCGGGTCCTCGTGACCATGGAATGCGCCACCCACTTCGCGAACTGGGAGAGCGCGCAGTACAGGTTCATGCACCGGGCGACGCTCGAGTGGCTGTCCGAGGGCACCTTCCGGGGGCACCGCAACGGCGTGTACCGGGTGGGCGTCGACGGGGCCGAGCCGACGGGCGAGTGATGGGGCGCGCGTCGTCAGGGCGTGTGCCGGCGGCGCCGGCCGGTCGGTCGGGCGACCGCCGGCCCCCGGGTCGTCGCGGGGTCCTTCGCCCCGGGTTTCTGGCCGTCGCGCTGACCTTGGCGGCGGCCGCGGCGGCCATCGGGCAGGGGGTGGTCTCGCCCGCGGACGAGCGCGCGTTGCGCCGCCTCGTGCCCGACGCCGACCGCTTCGAGCTGCACGACCGCGGCGCGCGGCACTACCGCGCGTTCGCCGCGGCCGAGGCCGGCGCCGCCCCCCGGCTGATCGCGCTCGCCTTCTTCACCACCGATCTCGCGCCCCGCATCTACGCCTACAAGGGGCGCATCGAGAGCCTGGTGGCGATGGACCCCGGCGGCCGCCTCATCGGGGTGGAGGTGGCGCACCACTACGAGCCGTTCGGCTACTTCTCCATAGACCTGCCCGGGTTCACGCCGCAGTTCGAGGGCAGGAGCATCCTCGATCCCCTCGAGGTCGGCGGGGAGATCGACGCCGTGTCGCGCGCCACCATCACCATGGAGGCGGCGACCCGCGCGATCCGCCAGGGCGCGAGGCGGCTCGCCCGCGACTTCCTCGCCGAGCAGCGCGCGGATCGCTGACCGGTTCGTTCGGGCCGGTGTCTCCGCGGCCCTCAGCTCTCGGCGAATCGGGCTTCCAGCCGGGTCAGGCGCTGTTCGATTGAGAGCACGGCTTCGGCGAGAAGGCGGATCTGCTCTTCCAGGCGTTCGGCGACCGCGTTGAAGTGCGCCCGCGTGCGCTCGCCCTCGGCCCTCACCTCCTCCTGGGTCGCGAGTCCGGCAACGGCGTTCCGCAGCTCTTCCTTGGTGGCGAGCGGGGCGATTGCCTTCCGCAACTCTTCCTTGGTGGCGAGCGGGGCGATTGCCCTCTGGAGATCGTCCTTCGTCGCCAGGGTTGGCAGGATCTGCTCGATCCGATCGACGCGGCGATTCAGGTTCTCGACAACTTCTTCCATCGTCCGGCCGTCCACGGCAACCCTCCTTCGCCCGCCCCGGCTGCGATGAGGAGGCCGCCGTCCCGCAGGTGGGCATTCTATCATCGGTTCCATGGCCCATATGTCGAGCAAGGAGCGTGCCACCCGCGATGTCCGCGGCTCGGCGCCCGAGGGATGGTCCGCCGCCTCGGTCACCGTCCGACCACCGGGCAGATGCTCATCCTGACGGCTCCTCCGCGCGAAAGACGTTCCGCCGCCCGGGAGGCCGTTCCGCGGGCTCGGCCGGCGGGCGAAGCGTCCGAGCCGTCCGGGTTGGCCCCGGCCGCCGCGGATCGGACAGAATAGGGACGCGCCGGCCGCAACCGCGGCCGGCGCGGCGTTCCGCCCGCATCGGCAGCTTCGGGTGTCTCCATGACCTGTGGTTCTCCCCGCGTGATCCTTGCCGGCGCCGTGCTGCTCTTCGGGCTGGGCATCGCTCCATCCGCGGCGGCCCAGCCGGCGCCGGCCGAGCCGCAGCCGCTGTCGCTGGACGATCTGGCCGCGCTCGACGCGCTGCTCGAGGAGGAGGCGGAGGAAACGGCGGCGCTGCTCGATGCCGGCGCGGCCGTCGACGTCGCGGTCCTGGGGCTCTTCTTCGCGTTCGCGATGTACAGCTTCGTGAGGAAGGACGACCGGCTCAAGGTCGCCAGCCTCGTGCTGGCCGTCGCCTACCTCGGGTTCGTCAAGGCGAGCCTGGTGTCGGTGGTCGACATCTTCGGGGCGATGCGCGGGAGCCTGCCGGCGTGGACGGACGGGCAGGCCTACTACCTTCTCATCGGGTTCACGCTGGTGACCACGGTGCTCTGGGGGCGGCTGTACTGCGGGCGGATCTGCGCGTTCGGGGCCCTCACTCAGCTCATGGACCGGGTGGTGCCGGCGCGCCTCCGCATCGAGCCGCCGGCGTGGCTCGATCGGCGCCTCGTGTATCTCAAGTACGGGATCCTGGCCGCCGCCGTCCTGTACGTCCTCGGGGGCGGCGACACCCTGGTGTACCGCTACATCGAGCCGTTCTGGATGTTCACGCTGAGCGGCAACGCGGTGATGTGGACGCTGCTCGCGCTGTTGCTGCTGGCGACGGTATTCGTGCGCAACCTCTACTGCCGCTACCTGTGCGCGGTGGGGGCGGGCCTCGGGCTGCTGTCGAACCTCACCGTCTTCCGCATCAAGCGATGGAGCGAGTGCGACACGTGCAAGCTCTGCGAGAAGACGTGCGAGTGGGGGGCCATCGACGGCCCGAAGATCCTGGTCACCGAGTGCGTGCGGTGCGACGACTGCGAGCGGCTCTACGCCGACGAGGACCGTTGCCCGCACTGGCTGATTCAGAAGCGCGCCGCGGCCCGTGCGGCGCGCGCGTGAGGAAGCACGTCGGCAGCCGGACCGCAGCGGGCCGGTGCTGCCAGCGGCTCATGACCGGCGACGTCGCCCTGCTCGGCGGCGGTGAACCCGAGTACCGATTCTGACCACCGCCGTCCCGCCGCATCGGTCAGAATGGAGGAGGCGCCGACCGCCGGCCCCCGGGGAGCGAGCGGCCGAGGTGGAGAGGAAAGACGTGAACACGACGAGCCGCGCCGCCACGGCGCTGATGGTGTCGGGGACCCTGGTCGCAGCCTGGGCGGGTTCGGGCATGGCCGCCGCGCAGGGGCGGACGGTCTGGGACGGCGTCTACACTGCCGAGCAGGCGCGGCGCGGCGCCGAGGCCTACGAGCGGGCGTGCGCCGAGTGCCACGGGGCGGACCTCGGTGGCGGGGACATGGCGCCGGGCCTCGCCGGGGTGGAGTTCGTCTACAACTGGCACGGGTTCTCGGCCCGCGACCTCTTCGAGCGCCTGAGGGTCTCGATGCCCCCGGACCGGCCCAACCGCGTGAGCCGGCAGGACAAGGCCGACATCCTCGCGTTCATGCTCGAGGCGAACGGCATGCCCGCCGGGAACACCGAGCTGGCGAGCCGGACCGGTCCCCTCGGCGCGATTCAGTTCCTCGCCGAGCCGTAGCTCTTGCGGTAACCGGGGAGCCTTGCCCGCCGTGGACCCCGGGTGCGTTCACGTGCGCGTTCTGCGCCGCTTCGATGGCCCGCACCTCGCCTGCGGGGTGGTCCTGCCCCCGCTGCAAACGACCGACTCCCATCGCGGGGCAGGCCGCACGAGCCGCAGTCCGAAACGTCAGTCGGCGGCCGCCTCGCGGGGCGGGGGCGACTGAATCGCCTTGGCCGCCGCCCACAGGGCGCCGATCATCAGCAGCAGGAGCACCATCCACCCCATCGCCCCGGTGAACATCGCCCGGCTGAACGCCTCCCAGGTGATGGGGAACTGCGTGAGCACCCCCCACCGGTCGGTCATCCAGTGCCAGCTCGTGTGCGCGACGAGCGTGGACAAGAGGATGGTGCCCACCTTCTCGGCCACCACGTAGCGGAACATCAGGTGGAGGGCCGGCACCAGCACCGCCAGGACGAGGAGCTGGCCGAGCTCGACCCCGACGTTGAACGACAGCAGCGACGTCAGGAGGTGTGAGCCCGCGAACTGCAGGGTCTCGCGCAGCGCGAACGAGAAGCCGAACCCGTGCACGAGCCCGAAGAGGAAGGTGATGGTCCATCGGCGCTGCACGTTGGCCCCGAGGATGTTCTCGATCGCCATGTACACGATGGACATCGCGATCAGGGTCTCGACCATCGGCGGGAACCACAGCGCGTCGGGCGCGAGGTCGTAGGCCGAGGCGATGAGGGTCACGGAGTGGGCCACGGTGAACGCGGTCACGATGATGGCGAGGGGCTTGAACTTTCGGAACGGGATGACGAGGCAGGCGAGGAACAGCAGGTGGTCGGTGCCGTCGAGGATGTGCTCGAAGCCCATCGCCACGAACCGGAACGCGGCCTGGTGCCAACGGGGGTCGAGAGCCACGACGCCGGGGTCGCCGCGCAGCTCGAACGCCCGCTCGGCCCCGCCCGGGGGCAGGAACCGCAGGACGGTGACGACGCGCAGGCCCATGCGCTCGAAGCTCGGGCGGATGGAGAAGTCGGATTGGTCCGACTGGATGTCGTAGTCGAAGAGGACGTCGAGCATCGCCTGCTGCCAGACGATCTGGGTGTCGGCGGGCAGCAGGGGTCCCTGGACGTCGGCGAGCGCGCCCTCCCAGGTCTCGAACGAGCGGTTCGACGGCAGCGAGATCTTGATGGCGGTGATGGCCGGCTCGGGCAGGGGGGCGTCGTTCTCGAAGATGCGGACCTCCTGCCCCATCCACACCATCGCCGCGTCGGTGAACTCGTCGCGCTCGCGGGCCCGCTCGAAGTCGAGGTAGCCGGGACCGTAGGTCGGGAACGCCATGTCCGACAGCGCCTCGAGGGGCACTCGCACGAGGAGGCGCAGGCGCTCTCCCTCGGGCTTGACGAAGGCCTGCACCGTCACGTCGCCGGGGATGTCGTGGGCCGACTGGGTGGCGGGCAGGGTCAGGAGCAGGCCGATGATCGCGAGGCCCTTCACCAGGAGCCCTCGCGGCATCCGCCGCATCGGTCCGGCGGCTCCGGCGCCGTCCGCGCGCGGCCTCGGGCGGCGTCCGGCGGACTGCCGCGAGGGGGTGTCGGAGCTGGAATCGCCCGGCTCGGGGCGTTCGCGGGCCGGCATCGAAAAGAGTGCGCAATTCATGAGGTTTACAAGTATACTGGCGGCGCCCGGCCGGCGGGTCATGGCGCCTGCGGTTCGTACGGGCGGCCGCGGCCGTCGTCAGGAACGGCGCGGCCGGGGTGCGGTTCTGTCGTACGCGTTGCGGGTCTGACGGGCCCGAGCTACAGGGAAGTAGCCGGCGCGGGTCGGCGCAGGGCGCCGGTGTTCAAGGAGGAGTCTCGATGAATCGGAAGCAGCATTTTCTATTCGCAGGCGCACTGGCGGCGGTGGCGCTGGTCGTGGTGGCCGCCACCGGCGCGCAGGAGCAGGGTGGCGGGAGCGCCGCGCTCTCGATGGACCCGAACGACGGCGTTCCGACGTTCGAGGTCGATCCGCTGTTTCCCAAGAACCTGCCGAACCACTGGCTGATGGGGCCGACCATCGGGGTCGACGTCGACGCGGACGACCACATCTGGATCGTGCACCGGAACACGCCCGACCAGTTCGTGATGAACACCGAGATCGGCATGACCACCGACCCGCCGGTCGCCGAGTGCTGCCAGCCCGGCCCCCCCGTCCTCGAGTTCGACCAGGAGGGGAACCTCCTGCAGGCCTGGGGCGGCCCCGGCACGGAGACCGGTGACTACACCTGGCCGGTGTCGAACCACGGGATTGCCATCGACGGCATGAACAACGTCTGGATCGGCGGCAACGGCGGCCCCGACTCGCACGTGGTGAAGTTCGACCACCAGGGCAACTTCCTCATGCAGGTCGGCATCGCCGGCGCCCGCATGACCGGTCCGGTCAGCGAGCTCACGGGTCGGGCCGCTCCGCAGCGCGACAGCCACGCCACCGACAGCTTCGGCCGGGTGGCCGAGATCGGCATCGACAACGAGGCGGGCGAGGCGTACTTCGCGGACGGCTACTTCAACCGCCGCATCGCCGTCGTCGACCAGGACACGGGCGAGGTCAAGCGCTTCTGGGGCGCCTACGGCAACGAGCCCGACGACGACCTCGACCTCGGCCGCTACGAGCCCGGCGGCGACCCCGCCTCGCAGTTCCGCGGCCCCGTGCACTGCGCCGTGATCGCCGACGACGGCCTGGTCTACGTCTGCGACCGGGCGGATGACCGCATCCAGATCTTCCAGAAGGACGGGACCTACGTCTCCGAGCACATCGTGGCCCCGCTCACCCGCTCGCAGGGCTCGACCTGGGACATCGCCTTCTCGCACGATCCCGAGCAGCGCTGGATCTACCTGGCCGACGGCCAGAACATGAAGGTCTACATCATCCAGCGCGACACCATGGAGGTGATGACCGCGTTCGGCGACGGCGGGCGCCAGCCCGGCATGTTCTTCGCCGTGCACAGCATCGCCACCGACTCGGACGGCAACATCTACACCACCGAGACCTACGAGGGGTCGCGGCTGCAGAAGTTCGTGTTCAAGGGCTATGGTCCCGTGCCGGAAGGCGCGGAGGGGATCAACAGCCAGGGCGTGCTCTGGCCGACCGGGAACTAGCCGTCGTGCGCCGTCTCAGGGCGGTGCGGGCGGTTTCGGTGAAGTCGTGATGGCGAGGCCGGCCCCGCGCTCGCGGCGGGGCCGGCCTTTCCCGTTCAGAGGCGGCGTCGGCCGCCGTCCCGTCCGGGGAGGAGAAGACGATGATGCGGTGGTCTGGTGCGAAGGGTGCTCTGGTATCCGGTCTCTTCGCGGCGCTCGCGGCCGGGGGCCTTGCCGCGGCGGCGCAGGAGCCGCTGACCGAGGAGACGTACGGCCCGGCGTTGAGCGAGATCCGCCTCATCCTGGGCGATGCCGAGCTGCACGTCGACGCACGCTACTGGCCCGAACTGGGCGAGGACCTCGAGAAGCTGTTCACGATGTTCCGGCAGATCGAGGCGTTCTGGACCGAGCGCGGGGACGACGATGCGGTCGCCAGGGCCCAGGCCTCGATCGAGAGGTTGAGGGACATCGGCGGCGCCGCGGGCGAGATGGACCAGGGGCGCGCGCGGTCGGGCGTCCGGGCTCTGCGCGCCACCTTGTCGTGCCACGATCCGAACCGGGACGAGACCGCGGACGCCAACTGCAACGAGCCGGGGTCGTAGGCGCTCGCGTTCGGCGCAGGGCCTGACACGATGGCCGGGGCGCGGTCGGTCCCGGGGACGCGCCGCGGCCGGCGTGACTCCCGACGCGGCCGCCGAGCCGGGCACGGGCTCGTCGAGGCTCACCTCGGCCCCGCTCGGGGGGCGCGCGATCGCGAGCCGTCGCATCGGGTCACACGGTGCGGCGTGCGGGCGCCTTGCGCGCAACGAGAGTGCCCGGGTTCCCCCGAGGAAAGGAGTCGATGATGCGACGACCGTTCTTGCGTACGGTGTTGGCGGCAGCGGCGTTCGGTATCGTGCTGGGTGCGGCGGCGTTCTCCGAGGCCCAGGGCGCGAAGCGGGGACAGGTCACCGACGAGTGGGACAACCCGCTCCAGGGCGTCAACGTGATCGCCGATCCCGCCGGCGCCGACGGGACGCAGCAGACCACGACGACCGACGACGGCGGCAACTTCTCGTTCATCGGGCTGGGGTCGGGAGACTGGCAGTTCACGGTGCTCCTCAACGGCTACCAGGGCCTGGCGCAGGTCGCCAACGTCCGCCGGCTCGGGCAGACCCGCCCGCTGCGCTTCGAGATGCCGGCCACCCCGCCGGGGGGCCGTTTCCGCGAGCGCACCGAGTTCCGGGCCGAGGGCGGCACCCCGAGGTTCCGCTTCGAGGACGACGAGCGGTTCGAGTTCGAGGACGAGGACGGCGAGGGCGAGGGCACCTACGGCATCGTCGGCCTCAGCGCGGTCCTCACCGTGCGCGAGTACGACGGACCGGACGACAAGTTCAACCTGCAGACGCCGGTGGTGGTCGAGTTCCCCAGCAACCAGTTCATGTCGGCGACCTACAACGGTGTGGAGCTTTCGAAGCGCTAGGCGTCTGCGCCGCGGAACGGCGCGGACTCCTGGAGGCTTGGTTGGGCGCCAGGCGGAGCCTTCGGGCGACGATGGGCGGGCCAGCGGCGTCGGGGGAAGCGTCGGGGTCGGTACGGCCCCGCTCGCGGCACGCCGCCGCGTTGCCTGGCTGGCCCTGGCGGCGTGGGGGGCGGCGGCCTCGTTCGCGACCGCCGAGGTCCTCCGGCTGGACATCACCTCGCGGGAGCCGTTCGGGGCGGGCGTCGAATCGAAGGTCGGCGCCTACGAGCGGCTTCGAGGGCGCGTGGTCTACGGCCTCGATCCGGACGCCGCCGCCAACCGGGGCATCGTCGATCTCGACCTCGCGCTGACCGACGAGCGGGGCCGGGTTCAGTTCTACGGCGACGTCGAGATCATCGCGCCGGTCGACCGCGCCCTCGCCCGCCCGACCGTGCTCTACGTCGTGAACAACCGAGGGCGGCGGACGTGGGGCGGCGAGCCGTTCTTCCTCGAGCGCGGCTACGTCACCGTCTCGAGCGGCTGGATCGCCCAGGTGCCGGTGACGCGTGACCTGCTTCGGCTCGAAGCGCCCGTGGCCTTCGACCCGGACGACCTGATACCGGTCGTGGGGACGGTTCGGGCCGAGCTTTCGACCGATGCCGCGGCCGACCGCCTGCCCGTCGGCGACCGGAACCAGCTCGCCTTCGAGCCCCTCGTCAGCGCTCTGCCCGCCGCGACCCTGACCCGCCGGCTGCGAGAGCGGGACCCCCGCGAGCCCGTGCCGCGCGACGGGTGGCGGCTCGGGGCCCGCTACGACGGCGTGGACGAGGGCAGCGGCCTCGTCGAGCTGGAGATGACCCTCGCCGGCGGCTTCGAGCCCGGGGTCATCTACGAGTTGATCTACGAGGCGCGGGGCTCGGTGGTGCAGGGCGCCGGCTTCGCGGCCATCCGGGACCTCGTCTCGTTCCTCAAGCACGACCGGTCGGACATGAACCCTCTCCGGCGGCCCGACGGGGCGCGGGTGGCCGAGCGCGTGATCGGCCAGGGGCGGTCGCAGAGCGGCCGGGCCCTGCGGACGTTCCTCTACGAGGGATTCAACGCGGACGAACGGGGGCGGCAGGTGTTCGACGGCATCATGCCGACGGTGGCCGGCGCCGGCCGCGGGTTCTTCAACCACCGCTTCGCGTCGCCGACCCGCACCGCGACCCAGCACCTCGGCCACCTCTATCCGGTCGACCTCTTCCCGTTCACCTACGGCGAGGAGACCGACCCCTTCACCGGGCGCACCGACGGGCTGCTGCGCCGCGCGCGGGCGAGCGGGACGGTGCCGCAGGTCATGCACCTCGACACGTCCTCGGAGTACTGGCACCGCGGCGGCTCGCTGGTGGTCACCGACCCCCTCGGCGAGCGCGACGCGGTGCTGCCGCCCGAGGTGCGGGTCTACGTGGTCGGCGGCGCCCAGCACCGTCCGGCCCGCGCCCCGTCCGACCGTGGTCAGTTGCCCGTGAACCCCAACGACTACGCGCCGATCCGGGAGGCGTTGTTTCTGGCCCTCGACCGGTGGGTGAGCGACGGGGTCGAGCCCCCGCCGAGCGTGCATCCCCGCATCGCGGACGGGACGCTGGTGGGATGGCCGGCGGCGGCCTCGGGATGGCAGCCCCTGCCGGGGGTTTCGTATCCTGCCGTCATCCAGCAGCCTGAGCGGGTCGACTACGGGGAGGCGTTCGAGAGTCTGCGCCGCATCGGCTTTCATCCGCCCCGCCGGACCGGGGAGCGCTACGGGGTGCGGGTGCCCGCCCTCGATGCCGACAACAACGAGCGGGGGGTGCTGCGGCTCCCTCGGGTCGCGGCGCCGGTGTCCACCTACACCGGGTGGAACCTGCGCAACCCGGCCATCGGGGCGCCCGGCGAGTTGCTCGATCTGCAGGGTGGGCGGATTCCGTTCCCCCTCACGGCGCAGGAACGGGAGCGGACCGGCGATCCGCGTCGCGCGGTGACGGAGCGCTATGCGGACTTCGCCGACTACCGGGGCCGCTACGTGGCCGCGGCCGAGCCGTTGATCGCCGAAGGTTACGTGTTGCCGTCGCATCGCGGCGAGCTGGAGGCAATCGCCGAGGAGCACCGGGCGCTGTTCGCACCGTGAGCCCGGCCCCCCGGCCCATCGGGAGAGTGAGTGCAATGTCGGGACGAGTGACGCGCGTGGCGCTGTGGTCGTTTCTCCTCCTGCTGCTGACGGCGGGGCATCCCGCGGTCGCCCAGGACCTGCCGAGCGCGCCGCCCGAGCGGCTCGGGCTGGATCCGGACCGCCTGGAGCGTATCGTGACGCTCGTGGAGCAGGCGGTGGAGCGGCAGGAGATCGCCGGCGCCGTCACCCTGGTCGCGCGCCTCGGCCGCGTGGGACACCTCGAGGCGGTCGGCTGGCGCGACGTCGATACCCGCGCCCCCATGGAAACCGGCACCCTGTTCCGCATCGCCTCGATGACCAAGGCGGTCACGAGCGTGGCGGCGATGCAGCTCTACGAGTCGGGCGCGCTCATGCTGGACGACCCCGTCTCCAGTCATCTGCCCGCGTTCGCGTCGGTCCGCGTGCTCGAGCCCGGAAGCGGGTCCGAGCCCCGGCTCGCGCCGCTCGACCGGCCCATCACGATCCGGCATCTCCTGACCCACACCTCCGGCCTGAGCTATCGTTTTCTCGCCCCGCCGCGGCTCGCGCCACGCTACATCGAGGCCGACATCACCGACGGGCTGGCGCAGGCCACCGGCACGGTGGGGGAGATGGTGGACCGGCTGGCCGCCCTGCCCCTGCTGCATCAGCCCGGGGAACGGTTCACCTACAGCCTCGGGGTCGACGTGCTCGGGCGGGTCGTCGAGGTCGTCAGCGGCCGGTCGCTCGCCGACTACATGCGGGACGAGATCTTCGAGCCGCTGGGCATGGTCGACACCGGCTTCTTCCGCGACCCCGCGGACGCCGACCGCTACGCGTCGGTCTACGCCCCTGGGGCGGACGGCCTCGTCGAGGTGCCGTCCGAGCCGGTGTCGAGCCCCGACGGCCGCACCGTCTACTCGGCCGGCTACCCGTACGACGGCCCCCGCACCTACCACTCGGGCGGCGCCGGGCTCACCTCGACCATCTCGGACTACGCGCGGTTCCTCCTCGCCCTCCTCAACGGCGGCGAGCTCGACGGGGCCCGCATCCTGGGGCGCCGCACCGTGCGGCTCATGACCCGCGACCACCTCGCGGGGCTAGGGGTGCCCGACACCGGCCAGCGCTTCGGGCTCGGGTTCGCCATCTCGGGCGACCCCGGCGTCACCGGCGGCCCGCGGTCGGAGGGGGCGTTCGGCTGGCTGGGCTTCTTCAACACCGTCTACTGGGTCGATCCGGAAGAGCAGCTCGTGGCGATCATCATGACCCAGCTCTATCCCAACAACCGGTCGCGGCTGACGGACCGCTTCGAGGTCGCGGTCTACAGCGCCATCGTCAACTGAAGGAGCGGAGCACCATGCACAGGATTTTCAGGTTCGGAGCCGCGAGGCTCTGTCTCGGCGCGCTGCTCCTGTCCGCGCCGGCGGTTACCCCGGCGGCGGCGCAGTCCGAGGGCGACGCCGCCGGGTTCTGGCCCGAGTGGCGCGGGCCCCTCCACAGCGGCGTCGCGCCGGCGGGGGACCCGCCCGTCACGTGGAGCGAGTCGTCGAACGTGCGCTGGAAGATCGAGCTGCCGGGGTTGGGCTCGGCGACGCCGGTCATCTGGGGGGACCGGCTGTTCGTGCTGACGGCGGCGCCGACGGGCGAGCGGGCGAGCTCGGGGCCGGGGTTCTTCTCGCGGCTCCGCACCCGCATCATGCAAGGCGTGTCCGCGACCGACGTGCAGCAGTTCGTCGTCCTCGCCATCGACCGGCGCGACGGCAGCGTGCTGTGGGAGCGCGTGGCCAGCGAGACGGCGCCGCACCAGGGCCGGCACGGCACCAACACCTGGGCCTCGCCGTCGGCCGTCACCGACGGCGAGGTGGTCTGCGCGTCGTTCGGCTCCGTCGGGTTGTACTGCTACGACCTCGACGGCCGCCTCCTCTGGGAGGCCGACCTCGGCGACATGCGGACGAAGATGAGCTTCGGCGAGGGGGCGTCGCCGACCCTCCACGGAGACCTCCTCATCGTCCCGTGGGACCACGAGGGCCGGTCGTTCATCGCGGCGTTCGACAAGCGGACGGGCCGCGAGCGCTGGCGGACGCCCCGCGACGAGGACACCTCGTGGAGCACCCCGCTCGTGATCGAGGGCGAGGACGGCGCCCAGGTGGTGACAAGCGCGACCGAGGCCGTCCGCGGCTACGACGCGGCCACCGGCGAGCTGCTCTGGTGGGACCGGGGGGTGACCGAGAACGCCATTCCGACCCCCGTGTCGGCGGACGGGCTGGTCTTCGTCACCAGCGGCTACCGCGGCAACCGGCTCGCCGCCATCGACCTGTCGGCGGCGGCCGGCGACATCCGGGGGTCGGACGCGGTGGTGTGGTCGGTGGACCGCGACACGCCCTACGTGCCCTCGCCGCTCCTGCTCGACGGCCAGCTCTACGTCCTCAAGAGCAACTCCGGCGTGCTGACCGCCTACGACGCGGCCACCGGCGTGCGGCGTTACGGGCCGGAGCGGCTGCGCGGCATCCGCAACGTCTACGCCTCGCCGGTCGCGGCAGGGGGACGGCTGTACGTGACGAGCCGCGAGGGCGCGACCGCGGTGCTGCGGGCGGGGCCGGAGTTCGAGGTGCTGGCCGTCAACACCCTCGACGACGACTTCGACGCCTCGCCGGCCGTCGCCGGCGACGAGATCTACCTGCGGGGACGGCAGTTCCTGTACGCCATCGGCGCGGACTGACTAGCGGGCGGACGACACGTGAGAATCACCAGCATCACGGCCGGCGCGAGCGGCATGTACTGCGGAAGCTGCATCCGCGACAACGCCCTGGCCGCGGCCCTCACCCGGCGTGGGCACGACGTCACCCTGCTGCCCCTCTACACGCCGACCCGGACCGACGAGGAGAACGTCAGCCAGAAGCGTGTGTTCTTCAGCGGCATCAGCGTCTACCTGGAGGAGTACGTCTCGCTGTTCCGCTGGACGCCGTGGCTGCTCGACCGGCTCTGGGAATCGCCGTGGCTGCTGAAGCTCGTCTCGGGCCGCATGAAGACCGATCCCGGGCAGCTCGGCGGGCTCACGGTGTCGATGCTCGAGGGCACGCACGGCCATCAGCGCAAGGAGTTCGACAAGCTCGTCCATTGGCTGCGCGACCAGCCCCGCCCCGACGTCATCGACATCTCGAACTCGATGCTGATCGGCATCGCCGAGCCCCTCAAGCGGGCGCTCGACTGCCCCGTCAACTGCACCCTGCAGGGCGAGAACATCTTTCTGGGCCACCTGCCCGAGCCGTTCCGGTCGCGGGCCGTGGCCCTCATCCGCGAGCAGGTCGCGCACGTCGACTCGTTCGTAGCGGTAAGCGACTACTACGCGGAGTGCATGAGCCGGTACCTCCAGATTCCCGGGGCGAAGATGCACGTCGTGCCGCTCGGGGTGGACGTCGACCGCTTCCGGCCGGGTGACCCCACCTCCGGCGCCGGCCTGACCCTCGGCTACTTCGGCCGCATGGCGCCCGAGAAGGGCATCCACCGGTTGTGCGACGCCTACGCGGCCCTGCGCGGCCGGGGAGAGCTCGATGGATGCCGGGTGGAGCTGGGGGGGTACCTCGGCCCCGAGCACGCCGAGTACTGGCGGTCGGTCGAGCGCGCGAACGCCGGCCGCGACCTCGCCGGGGACATCCACTACCGCGGGGAGCTGGGGCTGGACGAGAAGGTCGCCTTCCTGCAGGGCCTCGACCTGTTCGTGGTGCCGGCCGAGTACGACGACCCGAAGGGGTTGTCGCTGATCGAGGCGATGGCGTGCGGGGTGCCGGTGGTGGCGCCCCGCCGGGGTACCTACACCGAGCTCGTCGAACGCACGGGCGGCGGCGTGCTCGTCGAGCCGGAGGACTCCGCCGCGCTGGAGGGCGCTCTCGCGGCGCTCGCCGCCGACCCCGAGCGCAGGGCCGAGCTGGGGCGCCGCGCCGCCGAAGGAGTGCGCGCGCGCTACGGCACCGACGAGATGACCACCCGCGCCCTCGACGTCTACGCGCGGTTGACGGCGGGAGCCAGACGATGATGTCGAGATGCCTGTCGATCCCGTCGGCGTTCCTGATTGCCGCCGCCCTGTCCTGCTCCGGCGGCGAGCCCGCCGGCGACGCTGAAGCCGGTGCGGCCGAGGCGGGGCCCGCCTCGCCCCGCCTCTACATCTTCGACTGCGGGCATCTCCGGGTCGGCGACCCGGGGCGGTTCTCGCTGACCATGGATGAGGTGTCGACCCTCGAGCTCTCGGTGCCGTGCTACCTGATCGAGCACGCCGGAGGGAGCCTCCTGTGGGACGCCGGCCTGTCGGACGCCCTCGCCGGCCAGGACGCGAGCCCGCAGTCGAGCGGCAGCGTCGCCACCGTCACCACCACCCTGCGCGCGCAGCTCGCCGAGCTCGGCTACGAGCCCGCCGACGTCACCTACCTTGCCTTGTCGCACCTGCACTACGACCACGCCGGGAACGCCAACGACTTCGCGGCGTCGACCTGGCTCGTGCAGCGCGCCGAGCACGAGGCCGCGTTCAGCGAAGACCCCGCCGCGTACAGCTTCGACCCGCAGTACTACGGCGCCCTCGAGACGGCCGATACCCTGATTCTCGACGGCGACCACGACGTCTTCGGCGACGGCGCCGTCGTCATCAAGTCGGCCCCCGGCCACACCCCCGGGCACCAGGTGCTCTTCGTCGACCTCGCCGAGTACGGTCCCGTCGTCCTCAGCGGCGACCTCTACCACTTCCCCGAGAGCCGGGCCCTGAAGCGGGTCCCCACGTTCAACCACGACGCCGAGTTGACCCTGGAGTCGATGGACCGCGTCGAGGACTTCCTGATCGAGACCGGCGCTCGGCTCTGGATAGAGCACGACATCGCCGAGAACGCCCTGCTGGAGAAGTCGCCGGCGTACTACGAGTAGGCGCTATCGAGCGCTCGTCCGGTTGTCTTTGCACACTTCGTCATGCGCCTCGAGGACCTTCGCCCGCGCTGCTCCGTCCGGGGCGTGCATCCGGACGGGGTGGTGACGGTGGTCAGCGTGCAGTGGTTTGGCTCGGAGGCGCTGGAGCTGACCTACAAGAAGCCGGACGGGAGCGTCGCCAACGAGCTGCTGTACCGGGACGCCGAGGATCGGCTGGAGGTCGTCGCCGAGGGGCGTCCATGGAGCTTCGATGGCGACGGCGCGCTGTTTCGACTCGTGTCCGAGGCGCAGCGCATCCGTCTCGCGCACCTCTTCGACCCGGTGCTGGCCGTCCACACCTCGGTGGTCGAGCCGTTGCCGCATCAAATCACCGCCGTCTACGAGGCCATGCTGCCGCGGCAGCCGTTGCGTTTCCTGCTGGCCGACGATCCCGGCGCCGGCAAGACGATCATGGCGGGGCTCCTCATCAAGGAGCTCATCGCCCGCGGAGACCTGGAGCGGTGTCTGGTCGTCTGCCCCGGCAGCCTCGCCGAGCAATGGCAGGATGAGCTGTATCGGCGGTTCCAGCTCCCCTTCGAGATCTTGACGAACGACAAGCTCGCGGCTGTGCACAGCGGGAACTGGTTCCTGGAGACCAACCTCGTGATCGCAAGGCTCGACAAGCTGTCGCGCGACGAGGACGTGCAGCAGAAGCTGCAGGCGCCTGACACGGGCTGGGACCTCGTGGTGTGCGACGAGGCCCACAAGCTGTCGGCGACGTTCTTCGGCGGCGAAATCAAGTACACGAAGCGCTACCGGCTGGCCCAGCTCCTGTCGGGGCTGACCCGTCACCTGCTGCTCATGGCGGCGACGCCGCACAACGGCAAGGAGGAGGACTTCCAGCTCTTCCTCGCCCTGCTCGACGGCGACCGCTTCGAGGGTCGTTTCCGCGACGGCGTCCACACCGCGGACGTCTCGGACCTCATGCGGCGCATGGTCAAGGAACGGCTGCTGAGGTTCGACGGCAAGCCGTTGTTTCCGGAGCGGATCGCCCACACCGTTCCCTACAAGCTGTCCGACGAGGAGGCGCGGCTCTACGCGGCGGTCACCGACTACGTGCGCGAGGAGTTCAACCGGGCGGACGCGCTCGCCAACGCCAAGCGGGCAGGCACGGTGGGCTTCGCGCTGACGATTCTCCAGCGGCGGCTCGCCTCGTCGCCGGAGGCGATCTACCAGTCGTTGCGGCGGCGGCGCGAGCGGCTGGAGGGCCGTTTGCGCGAACTGGAGGTGCAGCAACGCGGCGGAGAGCCGCCCGCGGTCGTCGCGTTCACGGTGCCCGAGCTCGATCCGGACGACGTCGAGGATCTAGACGACGCCCCCGAGCAGGAGGTGGAGGACGCCGAGGCCCGCATTCTCGATCAGGCGACGGCCGCGCGCTCCATTGCGGAGCTGAAGGCCGAGATCGAGACCCTGAAACGGCTGGAGAAGCTCGCGCTGACGGTGCGCCGCGGTGGCCGCGATGCGAAGTGGCGCGAGTTGGCGAGCATCTTCAGCGGCCTGTTCACGGCGGCGGGGCTGGCGGGACAGGTGCGGGAGACGGACACGCCGTACGGCTCCGGTGAGATTCCGCCTCCGTCGCCCTCGCCGCGGCAGAAGCTGGTGCTCTTCACCGAGCATCGCGACACGCTGCGCTATCTGCAGGAGCGCATCACGACCCTGTTGGGCCGCGAGCAATCGGTGGTGGTCATCCACGGCAGCATCGGGCGCGAGGAGCGGCTGGCGGTGCAGGAGGCGTTCCGGCACGACCCCGAGGTCCAGGTGCTGCTGGCCACCGATGCGGCCGGTGAAGGCATCAACCTGCAACGCGCCCACCTGATGGTGAACTACGACCTGCCGTGGAACCCGAACCGGCTGGAGCAGCGCTTCGGCCGCATCCACCGGATCGGGCAGACCGAGGTCTGCCACCTGTGGAACCTGGTCGCCGACGACACGCGGGAGGGCGACGTCTACCGGCGGTTGCTGGAGAAGCTGGAGCAGGCCCGCGAGACCCTTGGCGGCCAGGTGTTCGACGTGCTCGGGAAGCTGGAGTTCGAAGGGCGGCCGCTACGTGAGCTGCTCCTCGACGCCATCCGCTACGGCGAGCAGCCCGAGGTGCGGGCGCGGCTCGACACCGCCGTCGACCAGACCCTCGACCTGGGGGCCATCCAGGATCTGCTGGAGGACCGGCAGTTGGTGCACGACGCGATGGACGCCACCCGTGTGCAGCGCGTCCGTGAGGAGATGGAGCGGGCGGAGGCACGCCGCCTCCAGCCGCACTACATCGAGTCGTTCTTCCACGAGTCGTTCGGTCGGCTCGGCGGCACGGCTCGGCAACGCGAGACGCGCCGCTACCAGGTCACGCATGTTCAACGCGATCCTCGCCCGCGAGGAGTGCGCGTGGATCGGTCGGGACCTGGAGGAGAAGGCCCAGGGCCACGCCGTCGCCCACGTCGTTCCCGAGCATCTCGCCGAGGTGCGCGACGCGCGCTCGGCGCTGGTCGCGAAGACCAAGGCGGCGGTGAAGGATCGCCTGACCAAGGAGATCTCGTACTGGGACCACCGGGCCGAGCAGCTCAAGTTCGACGAGGAGGCCGGCAAGACCGGCGCTCGTCTCAACTCGGGCGAGGCGCGCCGGCGGGCGGACACGTTGCAGGTCCGGCTGAAGAAGCGGCTCGCAGACCTCGATCGGGAAGGCCAGATCTCGCCGCGGCCACCGGTAGTTCTCGGCGGGCTGCTGGTCGCTCCGCGGGGGCTGGTCGACAAGATGGAGGGGCGCATCCGGTCTCAACCCGAGCCCGTTGACACCCAGGTGCCGGCCGCGCGGGCGCGCGCCATCGTGATGGAGACCGAACGCCGCCTCGGCTTCGTGCCGAAGGACCGCGAGCTCGAAAAGCTGGGCTACGACATCGAGAGCCGGGTCCCCACCACGGGCCGGCTCCGGTTCATCGAGGTCAAGGGGCGGCGCAGCGATGCCGATACGATCACCGTGACGCGCAACGAGATCCTCTACTCGCTCAACAAGCCGGACGATTTCATCCTCGCCATCGTCGAGTTCCGCGATGACGATACCGATCTGGTCCACTATGTGCGGCGGCCGTTCCGGAGCGAGCCGGACTTCGGGGTGACGAGCGTGAACTACGGTCTCAAGGACCTCATCGACAGGGCGGAGGTTCCGCGATAGCGACCGGCCGGCTGGACGGCATCCGGTGTGGGGTGGGCGGTCACGGAGTCGTCCTGGCCGCGGCGGAAAGTACCGCCAACGCTGTTCGGAGCGGGTGGCGAGTACACTTGGACGCGGAGCGACCGATGCAGATCGAGTCGATCGAACTGAAGAACTACCGTCTGTTCCGCCATGCCAAGATCACGGCGTTGCCGTCCATGGTGACCCTCGTGGGAGCGAACGGTTCGGGCAAGTCAACCCTCTTCGATGTTCTGAGCTTCCTGAAGGACGCGTTGACTCGCGACGTGGCCCACGCCGTCGCGCGCCGTGGGGGATTCGGGGAATTGGTGAGCCGTGGAGAGACCGGCCCGATCGAGATCGAGATCACTTTCCGCAAGAAACTCGAGGACTCAGCCTCGTACAGGCTTGAGATCGGAGTCGAGGACAGCAGACCGATCGTCAAAAAAGAACTGCTTGTGCTTCTGAACACCGCAGAGAATCAGCAGTCGTACCGCGTTGTCGACGTCGAGCGTGGCGAGGGTGTCGCTCTCGCCGGGGACTGGATGTCCGGTTCCGATTATCCGGAGTCCGAAACTCCAGTTCATTTGGGGGATCCCGGCGCGTTGGCGATCAAGGGACTCGGCCAGTTCAAGGAATTCCGAGCCGCCGTGGACCTCAGCGAGTTGCTGGAGAGCTGGCACATCTCCAACTTTCACATTCGCGACGCTCGGCCGAGTGCGGAGGCAGGTCATGCGGATCATCTGTCGGCACGTGGTGACAACGTGGCCCAGGTGGCCCAGTTCCTGCACGAGCATCACCCGAAGCAGTTCCAACGCATTCTGGAAGTGATGCGCGCGCGGGTGCCTGGCGTCGCGTCCGTCGAAGCCAAGCCTACCGTGGACGGCCGCCTCGTGTTGCGCTTCCAGGACGGCAATTTCGAGGACCCTTTCATCGCCCGGTATGTATCGGACGGCACGATCAAGATGTTCGCGTATCTGGTCCTGCTCCATGATCCGAAGCCTCATCCCCTCTTGGCGGTGGAGGAGCCCGAGAATCAGCTCTATCCCGCGCTGCTGCGGGAGCTGGCCGAGGAGTTCCGCGACTATGCCCGCCGTGGCGGACAGGTGTTCGTCGCCACACATTCGCCCGACTTTCTCAACGGGGCCAAGCTGGACGAGATCTACTGGCTCGTCAAGGAGGACGGGTTCGCCAGCATCCGACGCGCGTCGGAGAGCAACGTGTTGTGCGATCTGTACGCTGAGGGCGATCTTCCCGGCGCTCTCTGGAAGCAGCGACTCTTCGAAGGGGCGGACCCGGAGTGAACCGGCTCGTCCTGCTCCTCGAAGAGGAGTCGATGGGGGTACTCCTGGACGGGTTGCTGCCACGCCTGTTTCCGGGCCTGCCGTTCCAGTGCGTTCCCCACGAGGGCAAGAGCGATCTGGAATGCAGCATCCCGCGCAAGCTCCGCGGCTGGCGCGAGCCCGGTGTACGGTTCGCGGTGGTCAGGGATAACGACGGCGCAGACTGTCGTGCGCTCAAGGATCATCTGCGGGATCTTTGTCGAGCCGGGCGCCGGGAGGATGCGCTGATTCGGATCGCTTGTCAGGAACTGGAGGCCTGGTACCTGGGCGAGCCAGACGCCCTCGCGGACGCTTTCGGCCGTGAAGCGCTTCGCGGCATCGGGCAGAGAGCGCGATTCCGTGAACCCGACGCCGTGCGGCGCCCGTCGGAGGCCGTCGAGCGACTGGTGCCGGAGTTCCAGAAGGTGTTCGGGGCGAGACGCATGGCGCGCCACGTGACGCGCGAACGCAACCGATCGACGAGCTTCCGGGTGTTCATGGCCGGAATCGAAGCAGTCGCCGCCGACTTGGCAGCGCGGCACGGCGCGGGCGACGGATAACGACGAGCTCGGCCGTCGAACGAGGAACCGACAGCATGGCGGCAACCAATCACGAACGCGTCGGCAAGGCGCTGGACCTGCTGAAGGCGGGGCTCGGCCCTTTACGTCGACCGTGAGGTGCAGAGCGGGGTCAAGGCGCAACGGGTGAATGCGGCGACGCTGCGTGACGTGGAACGACGTCTTCCGCAACATCCTGGGGCCGGCGGAGCGGGGGTTCGTCGGGGAGCTGCGCGGCCACCGGAACCGCTGGGCGCACCAGGAGCCGTTCTCCAGCGACGATGCCTACCGCGCGCTCGATACGGCGAACCGGTTGCTGACGGCGGTGTCGGCCGAGCAGGCGGGGGACGTCGAGAAGCTCAAGATGGAGCTGCTGCGCGTCCGCTTCGACGAGCAGGCGCGGGGGGAGCGGCGCAAGAAGGCAAGCCTCGCCATCGGGGGCGCGGTCGGAACTCTGAAGCCGTGGCGCGAGGTGGTGACGCCGCACCAGGACGTGGCGAGCGGCGGATACCAGCAGGCGGAGTTCGCCGCGGACCTCTGGCAGGCGCACCTCGGTGAGGGGACCGACGAGTACCGCGACCCGGTCGAGTTCTTCCGGCGCACTTACCTGACCGAGAGTCTGAAGGGCATGCTGGCCGGTGCGGTGCAAAGGCTCACGGGCACGGGCGGCGACCCTGTCGTGCAGCTTCAGACCAACTTCGGCGGGGGCAAGACGCACTCGATGCTCGCCCTCTACCACCTCTGCTCCGGTATCGCTCCGACCGAGCTGGCCGGCGGCGACGCTCTGCTGCGGGATGCGGGAGTGGCGAGCCTGCCGCGGGTGAACCGCGTCGTGCTCGTCGGCAACCGCATCTCGCCCGGCAATCCGACCAAGAAAGACGACGGCACGGTGGTCCGGACGCTGTGGGGCGAGCTGGCCTGGCAGTTGGGCGGCAGGGACGCCTACGCAAGCCTCGCCGCGGACGACGAGCACGCGACGAGCCCCGGCGACACCCTGCGACAGCTCCTGGTCGACTACGGGCCATGCCTGATCCTGATCGACGAGTGGGTCGCCTATGCGCGTCAGCTCCACGACCAGAGCGACCTGCCCGCGGGCAGCTTCGAGCCGCAGTTCACTTTCGCCCAGGCGCTGACGGAGTCTGCAAAGCTGGCCGGCCACTGCCTGCGGGGTGGTCAGCCTCCCCGCGTCGGACACCGCCGCCTCCCCGCACACCCAGGGGGACGACATCGGACGGCGACGAGAGCCAGGACGGCGACGAGAGCAAGGGCGGCGACGAGGGCAAGGGCGGCGACCATCCGCGTCCCGCGCCGCCCAGGCGTTTCCACGGCAGCGTCTCCCTCGACGCGACCCGCGCCGGCCGCGACGCGGGCCGGGTCGCCGACGAGGTGATCACCCATCTCGCCGGCCTCGTCGGGGCGAACGTGTGTGTGACCCTGGAGATCGAGGCCGACCTGCCGGACGGCGCCCCCGAGCAGGTCGTCCGCACCGTGACCGAGAACAGCCGCACCCTGAAGTTCACGACGGCCGGGTTCGAGCGCGAGTAGGCCGGGCGCGACCGCTTTCCGGCCAGCCTTGACTTCAACCGCTGCGCGCCCGTACCGTGCAGCGCACCCAGCTCGGGTCGACCCGGAACTCGGGCTCGGGATGGTCGGCCGCGCGCAGAAGCCGGCGGGCGGTGGGGATGCCGAACCCGTACCGCTGGACCAGCCCGAGCACCCGCATCGCCTCGGCGAGGATGGGATTGCGGTAGTCGACGACCCCGGGCTGCCCGAAGTTGCCGGCGTTGACCGCGCCGTACGGCCCCCCGGGGCTGTTGATCTCGATGCGGTCGTCGAACCAATAGACGTGGGTGGGCGCGTTCGTGTCCTCGTAGGTCCGGTGCATGACGGCGTTCCGCACGAGCTGCTGCACGGCCTCGAGCGGGTAGGTCGAATCCCGGACCTCGACGGGGCCCGACAGGAAATCGACGGACGTGCGGTTGTGCGCGATGAGCTTGTCGTCGAGCCGGCGCACCACGTCGGCGATGGACCCCCGGCAGACCTCCGCGTCCGCGACCGGGTCGCCGAACGCCGTCCCCTCCACCCGGAGGAACTGCGCGTACGCGCCGGGCAGATGGTCCTGGGGCCGCTTGCCGAGCACGAGGATGCCGCCGACGGTGGGAGTCGGGTCGTCGACCGACACGATCATCTTGGCGGCGGCGAGGCGCTCCTCGTTGCTGCGGTCGTTGGCGGCCAGCGTCTCGGCATCGACCGCGGCGGGGAGATAGTCCTCCTGGAAGCGCGCCAGACTGAGGTCGGCGAGACGGGCCCCGGGCGCCGGATGGGCGTCGAAGTGCGGGTCGCGATGCCGCCGCTTCTCGTTCAGAATGCGCTCGTCCTGCGCGCTCGCGAGGGCGCGCCGGGGGCCGACCCGAATCCAGATGCGTCCCTTGAAGCGCACGGGAGGCGAGTCTGACGGCCAGACCGTCACCACCGCGATGCGGGCGCCGGCGAGCACGCGCGGCTCCACCGTCATGGTGGGCGGCGGCACGATGTTCCCGTCGGTCTTCATGTCGGCCAACTGCAGCAGAACCCCGTCGCCGACCGTCGCCGCGGCGGGCAGGCCGTCGTCCCGCGCCCCCACGAAGACGACGCCGGGCCGCCGATGGTCCGGCAGGTCGTTGGCGAACGCGCACACCGCCTGTCGAATCTTGACCGGCGCGTCGCCGCGCAGCGATTCCTTCCGTTCCACGACGTCGGACTCCAGGTCCGCCAACATGGCGGTCAGGTCCTCGTCCGAGTACGAAGTCATGATTCCGCTTCGGGCGCTTCGTCGAACAGTCCGCTCTGCTGCTCGGTCCCGGTCGCCGCGAGCCGGCTGATCTCGGGCCAGCTCTGCACCATCCCGTTGTACGCCAGCGCCTCGGCCGCCTGCTTCTTGCGCTCGCAGAGCGTGTATACGGCCATGCCGGGGCCGATGGCGGCCTGCGCGAGGTCGACGGGGGCGACGTTGCCGGTCTGTAGGAGGCGGAGGGCGGGCGGCAGCTCCGTGCGGAGAGCGGTCACGCACTCGCGGCGGGTGGCGGTGGGGGCGTCTTCCGGGCGGCGGCGGCGGCAGAGGAGCACGATGCTGGAGGCGAGGGCGTTGGTACCCATGCCGATCATACGTCGATCCAGTTCAGTGCGCATCGGCCAAGTACCCGTGATCCCGAACCCGGATTGGATCACGGCGTCAAGAAACGTCTCCCACCCAGTGCTGGCAGTACCAGAATCACGTTTCGTCTCTGATTGCTTGAAGGCGTAGTAGATCGTGACTGGGAATCCCGGATGCGTCTGAACTGCCATCCGGCGAACCGCCGCCACCATGTCACTGAGAAAGAAAAGCTCTGCCGCTTCCTTGCCGCCGTGACGGTACGGGGTAGCGACCAACTCTTCGGCCTTCGGCACGGTCAGCGTTGCGAACAGGTCCGGGAACACCGACTTCAGTGAACGGCGCAGCCAGACGTAGAAGAAGTCGGACAGGTCGGCGTAGCCAATGTTGTCATAATATGGCGGATCGGTGGATATGACTCGTTTACATTCAGTTTTGCTCGCTTGCGCATCGTGCTGGAAGCTGTACCCATTCACATACGGATGCATCGAACTTTGTATCGAACCCAGGGCGGCACTTATGGAAGTTATTCCACCGAGAAAGTTCCCGCTAGAGTCGGCGTTCTGCGCGCACGCGCGCCGCCAACTCTGCCAGATCTCGACCCGCGCCTGGTCGAGCACGGTTTCGTTGGTCGTGCTCTTCCACTGCACGAGGTTCTCGATGATCTCGAACAGGCGCTCGCGCTCCAGCTCGGCTGCCATGTCGGCCAGCGTGGGCGCCGAGCCCCGGGCTCCCTCGGCCGGCGCCCCGGCCGGTCTGCCCTCGAGCTCTGCCCGACGCTGGCGGACGCGCCGCTCTGCCGCCCGGCGGGTCTCCCGGTCCGACAGCAGCACGTCGACGTACTCTGCCGGGTCGTCCACCAGTTGCGCGAAGATCACCGCCCGCGCCGCCGCCAGCGGGCGGCGCGCCCACCACAGGTGGAGCGTCGACGGGTGCCCGTGACGGATGGACTTCTCCCGCGCCGCCGCCGCATTGATGGCGTCGAGCGGCAGAGCCACCTCGATCAACCTCCTGCGCTCGCCGCCCGCTGTCTGCGGATCAACAATCATCGGACATCCTGATCACCTGCCCGATGGCGTTCCATGCCTGTCGCGCCGAGAGGGCGGGGCGTCGACGTCGCCAGCCGACCGAGCGTGGGCCGGCCCCCGGGTGTCACCACCCTCCCATCGGGTCGAGGACCGTGAGGAACGGGAATCGGCGGAAATCCACGTCGCGGGTGCAGATGCGGCTGACGCCGTGCTCGCGCATCAGCACCGCCGTGTGCACGTCGTGCATCACGTTGCCGCGGAGGTCCGGCAACTCGGCCAGGGTCTGCGTCAGCACCGCGGCGTGCCGCGGGGTCGCCGTCAGCACGTCGAACGCGGGTTCGGCGACCAGCGATTCGAGGTAGCCCCAAGCCGCCGCCGGAGTCCAGGGAAACGCCGGCGCGCGCGGGTGCGTGGTCACCCGCAAGAACTCATAGCAGATGCCCCACGTGACGAACGCAGGCGACGCATCGCGGCGGGCCTGCGACACGCGGGCGCGGCAGCGGGCATGGAACGGCGAATCCGCGTCGGCCGCGTACACCAGCACGTTCGTGTCGAACAGAAGCACTCACTCGTCCTCTTCCATTGCCCGATACAGCGCGTCGCGGTCGGAAATGTCGACCAGGAATCCCCCGCTGTTCCAAGTGGGCAGTGGCGGTGGATCATCCCGTTCTGCCGCGACTTCCGGCGCGAGCACGAGGCGCAGTCCCGCCTCGACGAGGGCCGACATGGTCGTCCCCCGCCGCGCCGCCTCCTCACGGAGCCGCTGCATGACGGAATCGTCGATGTTCAGGGTGGTCTTCATATGGCAAACCATACCACACCGCGAACCGGAGCCGCTGGGACCGACGGCGCGCCGTTCGAGGCCGTCGCCGAGGAGGTCTTCCGCCGCTACGGGCGCCACTGGAAGCCGAGTACCCTCACGGCGAACCGATCGTATCTGCGGAACCAGATCCTGAGGCCATGCGCCGTCTTGCGGAGCAAGCGCACCCCGGCTTTCCGTCACCATCTACTACGCGTTCAAGCAGTCTGAAACGAAGGGGGACTCCGGCACGGCGAGCACGGGATGGGAGACCTTCCTCAATGCAGTGATTCGGTCTGGATTCGGAATCACCGGCACGTGGCCGATGCGCACCGAGCGGGGCGCTCGTTCTGCGGCCGTCGCCGCGCTCAAAGGTCAGCAGGATGTGCTCGTGACGGTGCTGATCGTTGCGGCGCCGGCTGGGCTCGTGTCGCGGCCATGCCCGGCGCGCCGCGCCCAGGTTGCCGTTCCGGCACGTGCGGCGGCCGGGGTCGCCAGTTGGGCCGATGGCCGCATCCGTCGGCGGGCGCTGTCCACGGGCATGGACGGGGGCATTCGGTCCGTCGGATGGGCGGCGTAGTCGTCGGGCCGCTGGCACCGGCCGCCCCGCGGGCGCTGTTTGGCCGGCCGAGCACTCCGGGCAAGTCGAGCGGCGGGTGTGGCGCGCAGATTGACGACATCGGTGGCTGGCGGAGGGGGCGCGTCGTGGCGCGGAATCCACGCCGGACGTTGGTTGAGCCGGAGCGGGAATCGCGGCCGTGGAGCAGTATTGCCCGCGTCAGACCCGTTCGACCTCGAACGAGGCCAGGTTGCGCGTCTCCCGGCTGAACTCCACCGCCACCAGGTGGACGGGCCGGCCTGTGCCGCGGTGCTTGTCGGCGTAGCCCTTTTTCTTCAACTGCGCCATCGCCGCGCCCTCGGCGACCCGCTCCACTACCTTGAACTCGAACAGGTAGACGCCGCCGGCGAGGCGAACCGTCATGTCGACGCGCCCGCGGCTGTCGCTGTCCTCGACGGTCACGTCGAGCCCCAGCGCCGCGAAGTGCGAGTAGAAGACGCTGGCGTAGTAGCCCTCGTAGCGGGCGATGTCGTTGTTCGTATGCCACTCGTAGGGGATGCCGGCGAAGAACGCCCGGAGCAGCTCCTCCACGGCGGCGAAGTCGCCGGCCTGCAGCAGGCGGCGCAGCCGGTCGCCCTGGGCCAGCCGGCGCGACGCCGCCGGCACCAGGGCGCTCAGGAGACTTCGGTTCAGGCTCTGCCGCACCTCTCGGTTGGGGTAGCCCAGCCGGTAGAGGAGCTCCCCGTCGATGTCCTCCGCGTCGAGAATCGTCAGGTAGCCGGTCTGGAAGAGCAGGGCCTCGGGGGCGATGTCGTCCACGTCGAAGGCGGACAGCAGCTCGTCGCCGGCGCGCATGCCGTCGAGCTGGGTCGAGCCGACGCCGCGCGCGAGCAGCGTTTTCACCAGGAACGTCGGCGTGCCGGTCTCGAACCACCAGGCCCCGAACCGGCGGCGGCGAAAGAGCAGCAGCACGTCGAAGGGGTTGTAGACCTTCTGCTCGCCGAGCCAGGCGTAGCCGTTGTACCACTCGCGGATGCGGTCCCGGTCGAGACCCGGCAGCTCCGGTGCGAAGACCGTGTCGAGGTCGGCGTCGGTGTAGCCGCAGATGGTCGAGTACTCGGGCTCGAGGGTGATGTCGACGAGGTTGTTCAGGCCCGAGAACAGGCTGACCTTGGAGAACTTGCTCACACCCGTGAGCAGGGTGAACTTGACGTGCGCGTCGGCGAACTTGATGGTCGAATACAGCCCGTGCAGGTAGTCGCGGTTCTCCCGGGCGACCTCCGGTTTCTCCAGCGCGTCGAGAATCGGCTTGTCGTACTCGTCGACCAGCACGACGACGCGCTGGCCGGCGCGTTCGCGCAACGCCGCGATGAGATGGCGGAAGCGCTCCGGTGCGGTGGGGTCATGCGAACCGACGCCTGTCGGCTGTTCGATGGCGGCCAGCTCTTCGATGGCGGCCAACTGTGCCATCAGGCTCGTGTGCAGGTAGCCCGGCTCGGCGAAGTGGCCGCTGCTGAAGTCGAGGCGCAGCACGGGATGGCGCACCGACCAGTCCCAGCCGTCGTGGACGTCCAGCCCGACGAACAGCGCCTCGTTGCCCTCGAACAGCTCCTTCAGCGTGTCCAGGAACAGGCTCTTGCCGAAGCGCCGGGGTCGCGACAGGAAGTAGTGCTTGCCCTCGTCCACGAGGCGGCGGATGAACGCGGTCTTGTCGACGTAGTAGCAGTCGTCCTCGCGAATCTCACGGAGATTCTGGATGCCGGTCGGCAGCTTGCGCCTCGGCCGCTCCTGCTTCGCCGACATGCTCACCTTCATCCTCGCGAGGTTGTGGACGCTTCGCCGGTATCGCGGCCACCGTTCCATTCTAGCCGGCCCTTGCGGTGGTCGCGCCGGGATGCACGGCGCAGGCCGATTCGCGGCGCGGCCCACCGGGGAGAGCGCGCGGACGACAGACGACCGTTTCCCGTTCTCCCTCCGTCGGGCGCGGCCGCGGCCGGCGACCCGGTGACTCGGGAGCGCTACCCGCGTTTCAGTGCAGCCAGGACATCGGTCAGGGCCGCCAGGCCGATCGCCTCGACGCCGCCGCCCATCGGATAACGCTCCCCACCGGAATAGACGAGGAACGTCCGGTCCGGGCGCAGATCGTCCCGGGCGATTCGCAGTCCCCTCTCGACCTTGGGCGCGGATGCCCGCTTGATCTCGATCGCCCAGAGCCGGCCGCCGGGCAGCTCGAGCACCAGCTTCGCCAGATCCGCGGGGTCCTCCAGATCGAGCCGGCCCGCGCGCCAGCGTCGTCTTGCCGACCTGCCGCGGCCCTATCAGCGCCACGGCAGGAAACCGGCGAAGACGGGCGGCGATGGTCGCCTCGAGGGTCCTGGGAATCACCTTGCAATCCGGGACAAGAAGTCCGTAATTGCAAGGTTGTCACGGCGTCGCGAACGCCGCGAGCTCCTGGCTGGCCCCCGAGCCGGTGGCGATGAGCACGAACTGACGGCCCGATTCCGTGCGGTAGGTCATCGGGGTCGCGGTCGAGCGCTCGGTGAGGGGCGCCGACCAGACCTCGCGACCGGTGGTCTTGTCGAAGGCGTAGAGCGCGTCCTCCCCGCCTCCGGCGAAGACGAGGCCGCCGCGGGTGACGATGGCGCCCGGCGCCCCGGGGGTGCCCAGCCGCTCCGGCAGGCCGAGGTCACGCAGGGCGGAATGCGCACGCAGGCGGTCGCTCCCCCGGCCGAAGGGGACCCGCCAGGCGATGTCGCCCGCGTTCAGGTCCACCGCGACGAGGTAGGCGTAGGGCGGCTTGTTGAGGGGGATGCCGCCCTCGAAGGTGGCGCGGCCGCCGAGGTCGGCGTCGTAGCCGACGTAGTCGGGGTCGGTGGCGTCGGCGAAGGGGTTGTTGGTCGTCTCCGGGTCGAACTTCACCAGCCGCTGCACGCCGGCCACGTTCGACGACTTCACGTAGAGCATCCCCGTCTCGGGGTCGAACGCCCCGCCGCCCCAGTTGGCGACGCCGCCGCCGCTCGGGCGCACGAGGGAGCCCTCGAGGCTGGGCGGCGTGTAGAGGGGGCCGGTGCGGAAGGCGTCCATCGCGGCCTGCGCGGCCGCCTCGAGCTCCGGGGTGAGGTCGAAGGCGTCGTCCGGCGCCATGCCGAGGGTGGGGAGCAGGGCCGGCGGGCGGGTCGGGAAGGGCTGGGTCGGTGACGTGCGCTCGCCGGGCACGTCGCTCTGCGGCACCTCGCGCTCCTCGATGGGCCAGACGGGCTCGCCGGTGACGCGGTCGAAGACGAAGACCAGCCCCTGCTTGGTGAGCTGGGTGACGGCCTCGATGCGCCGGCCGCCGACGGTGATGGGGGTCAGCATCGGCTGCGTGGGCAGGTCGTAGTCCCAGACGCCGTGATGGACGATCTGGAAGTGCCACGCCCGCTCGCCGGTGTTGGCGTCGAGCGCCACGAGACTCTCCGCGAAGAGGTTGTCGCCGAGCCGCTGGCCGCCGTAGTAGACGTTGGTGGGGTTGCCGACGGGCAGGAACACCAGCTCGCGCGCCTCGTCGACGGTCACCCCGGCCCAGACGTTGGTGGCGCCCATGTGGCGCCACGCCTCGTTCTCCCACGTCTGGCTGCCGAACTCGCCCTCCTGGGGAATGGTGTGGAAGCTCCAGACGAGGGAGCCGGTGCGGGCGTCGTAGGCGCGCACGTCGCCAGGCGGGGCGCGCCGGTAGATGACGCGGTCGCCGACGGCGCTGCCGACGATCACCAGGTCCTTGTACATGACCGGCGCCGCGTTGAACTCGAAGTGGCTGCGGTCGATGGGCCAGATGAGGTCCCGGCTCAGGTCGACCACGCCGCCGTCGCCGAACGACGGCACTACCTCGCCGGTCGCCGCGTCGATGGAGAACAGGCGGTGGCGGCTCGCAAGGAAGATGCGCAGGTCTTCGCCGTCGCGCCACATCGTCACCCCGCGGTGCCGGAAGCCGCCGCCGAGGGCGGGCATGCCATCGGCGTAGGCGCGGGGGTCGAAGACCCAGCGCTCGGCCCCGGTCTCGGCGTCGAGGGCGGCGACGCGATTGTAGTTGGAGCTGACGTAGACGGTGTCGTCGAGCATGATCGGGGTGCTGGTGAAGCTCCCCGGGATGGTGCCGAACTCCTGCCGCGGCCGGTCCGCGGGTCGCCACGTCCACGCCGCCTCGAGCCGGTCGACGGTGTCCGGGGTCAGGGTGTCGGCGGCCGAGTAGCGCGTGTTCGCGGCGTCGCCGCCGACGTACGGCCACTCCACCGCCATAGCGGGGGCGGCCGGCTCCTGGGCGGCGACCTCCGGCGCGGCCGGTGGGAGCAACGCCAGCGCCGTTCCCACCAGGCAGACGAACGACCGCGTTCCGCGGCAGGGTTCGGTCACCGCTACCGCCCCTCGTAGATGAGGCCGACTATCTGCTCCACACGGCCCGCCGGCGCCTGGAAGTCGCGGTACTCCTCCGGCACCGAGTACGCGGCCACCGTCTCCTCGACGCTCTGCCCGGCCGCGGCCCCCGCCTGGGCGCGGGTCAGCAGGTCGTCGTAGAAGGCGGCGTAGTCCACGAGGTCGTCCCAGGTCAGGGGGTCGTCGTTGTGGCCGGGGATGATGACGTCGACGTCCTCGATGGCGTCGACCGCGTTCTTCAGGGTCTGGCCGAACTCCGTGGCGCTGCCGTTGGTGTTGTCGGCGTCGATGAACGGGAGCCCCTTGCGCGCCATCATGTCGCCGGTGTGCATGGCCCGGGCCCCGCGGAACACGACCCACGTGTCGCCGTCGGTGTGGCCCCGGCCGAAGTAGTAGAGGTCGATCTGGTCGGCCCCGCTGTAGAGCGAGGTCCGGGTCGCGAAGGTGATCTTCGGCAGGAAGCGCGCGTCGTCGCCGGTGAACGCCTCGCAGTTCTTGATGGACCCGCCCTGGTACCCGGCGCCGTCGTCGCAGTCCGTGCTCGCCATGTGCCCCGCGGTGTTCTCGTGCACCACGAAGTCGACGGTGTCGGGGAACTCGGTGTTGGCCCCGCTGTGGTCCCAGTGCGTATGGGTGTTGATGATCGTCGTCACCGGGTTGTCGGTGATGCGCGCCACCTCGGCCAGGATGTCCTCGCCGTAGCCCCGGATCTTCGTGTCGACCAGCGTCACCCCCGACGCGGTCACGAACACCGCGGTGTTCCCCCCGGTGCGCATGCCCTGCTCGGCCGGGTCGGACGTCAGCACGTAGAGGTTGTCCGCGAGCTCAAGGGTGCGGATGCCGAAGCGCTCCTGCCGCGCCTCGTTGGCCGCGACCGCGGTGAGGACGGCAACCGCCGTCAGCGTGGTCAGGCAAATCGTGCGTCTCATTCTCGGCCTCCCCGGACCGGCCGCGCTCCCTTCGGCTCCTGCCGGCGGCGCCCCGGCCTCGTTGTCTTCGTTCGTGAACCGCGTTCTGCACGGCGAACCGTGCGCGGAATTGTATGCGGAATACAGCCGCTTCCGTGCCGTGTCGGAGCGCGCGGGGCCCTCGTCATGCCTCGAGCAGAGTTGCGAGCGAAACCCGAGTGCCGATGAACGTCCTGATTGTCAAGTTCCCGAAGTGCACGCTTCGGACCCGGCTGGCTGGCTTCGTCTTCACCGACTGCTTGTCGAGTCTCGGGCCTCCTCTCTCGGCCACGATGAAATAGCGCGTCGATATCGCCGTCGCCGCGCCGTCGCCCGACTCGACTTCGCAGACGGCCCGAAGATACGCCAGGAGCGGCGTGGACCTTCGCAACTGATCCCGTGGTCGAAGCTCTTCGCTGAGCGTCTTCTTGAGTTCGATGAAGAGCGCATGCAGGCGTTCCCCCGACTCGACCACCAGCAGGTAGTCGCAGACTCGCTTCCAGGGGCCGTCGCGGAGCCCGGGCGAATGACCGATGCGCTCCAGGCGGATTGCCGCCGCGGTCGCCGGGGCATCCACGACGCGCACCTCCATGCGCGACTGCCCGTCGCGCAGCACAATGCCGCCGCCCGGGGCCGCGGACACCAGCTTGGTCGGCTTCAGGATGTTCGTCAGATCGGACGCCAGCGTCATGGCGCCCCGTCCGCGTTCTCCGACAGCCGGGAGGAGAGCTCGTTGGCCACCGCGTTGATCCCGTCGATGGTGGTGTCGAAGATCGGCATGTCGATGCCGAATCGGTCCACCGTGCACCGTGTCAGGCCACTCTTCTCCGTGACGTAGGCCCGGATCCGGTCCGGCGCGATGCGGTCGTCAGCTTCGTACCCCAGCCGCCTGGCGACGGCTTCCCTGTCCGCGATGGGGCCATCGAGCATGACCAGGTTGTTCAGCTCCTTTACCAAGTAGTCGCTGTGAGTGGTCAGGACGACCCTCAGCCCGGTCCGTACCAGGCGGGCCAGCAGGCGCGCCAACTGAATCTGGTTGGCCGTGTCGAGGTGGCCCTCCGGCTCGTCGATGATCAACAGGTGGTTCCGCCGCGCCACGTGCCGCAGGAAGAAGTACAGGTCGGACAGTCCCCGCGCCGACGACGATGCGAGGTGGAGCGGAATGCTGAATCGGCCCCGGCCGCGCGCCGCCGACTTGAACTCGATGTTCTCGCTGGTGGCCTTGTAGTAGCCGTTCATCAGCGCCTTGACGCCCTCGAACAGCTTGTCGTCGTAGATTTCGCTGCGTTGTCTCCGCAGGTCGGCGATGCCGCGGGTGTAGTCGATGTTGTCCTTGATCGGGAGCGCGTAACGGCTGACGGTCTGGTCGATCAGGACATACGGCAGATAGCGGGCATTCTCCTTCCGGTCGCCGAGCTTCTGCAGGAGGTCGACCAGTTGGTTTTTCGTGAAGTCGAGCTCCTTGTAGAAAAGCGAGATGCCGAAGCGTTCCGCGCAGAGGACGAACGGATTCAACGGCAGGTCGGGGAACAGGAGGCGCAGATAGAGGCTCGAGACGTAGGCCGCCACCTCTTCGGGAGGACCGGGTTGCCGGCGCTCCGGTGCTCTCCCGGCGACCGAGACCGCACCGCCTTCGAAGCGCATCGCGAGGGTCTCGCCCCGGCCGATCCGGACCTCGACTTCCGGCATGGGATCAGGCGGCGTCCAGTCGAGCTCGACACCGAGCGCCGCCTCCCGGAACGCGTCCGGCGGCGAGCTGAAGACGGCGGCCAGCGCCTCGCGCGAGAAGGCGCGGGTCAGGTCGCGCAGAACGGTCCTGCGCTCGTTCGCCAGCGTGTCCCGATCCACCGGAACCGTGGCCCGTCCCCGGCTGGCGGTCTGTTCGACGAGCTCATCGAAGACGCGTCGCCGGCCGCGCTCGGACGGCGCGGGGTTGCGGCTTCCCGCATACGGCGCGGCCGCGCCGGGCCACGTGTGCCACATCTGCAGGAAACCGTACAGGGTGTAGACCAGGTACGTCTTGCCGGTGTTGTTGCGGCCGGCGACGATCGTCAGGTCCCCGAGTTCCAGCTCGGCGTCCGTGACCGGGCCGACGTTCTTGAACGTGAACGTGGTCGGTCTCCGAGCGTTGCGGCTGCCCGTCGGCATGCGTTGCGCTTCGAGTCGGTGAGGCGCGCCCCCCTCCGTCGACGCCGCGCGGTGTACAGCGCTCTCGCGGGGGGGGCGGGACTCACTCACGGCAGGCACCCCGTCATCGGGCCGAAGAGCACAATGAGATAACCGAAGAGCATCGGAATGTGGACGGCATCCATTTCCTTTCGCAGACGCTCTCGGCGCTGCTGCTGCGTCTCCTGTGGGGTCATGCCGTCTCTTGCTCGACGGTGCATCACGAAGTGAAGGATGAGGAGCAGCGCGATGACGATGAGGAGGGCCTCCAAGCGCTCGGTCAATGATCCACTCCGGAATGGCACCCTTCAAGAACCTATCACAGACGGGTAGGCCGGTCGCGCGCCCCTGCGTGCGCAACGCGAGGCGTGTGCGGGCTTCCTGCGGGATGGCGATGGCTCGGAGATCGGAGATCCACGCGGTGCGGGCGGGGCGGCCGGGGCGGCCGGGAACCGCAGACGGGAGCTCTGAAGAGAGGTGGAGGCCGGACCGGCCTTGCCGGCGTTGACCGCAGCGGCTGTGCCAATGGTAGGATGCTGCGGTTCGGTGCCGCTTGCGGCGCGTGGACGCTCGACAGGGATCGGAGGCGCTTGGGCGGACGTTGGTGTGCGCCCGGTGGTTCCGCGCGCGGATGATCGGCGGACCGTTCCGGCGCCGGAGATCGCGCGAACGCGTTCCCGTGTGTGACGAGACGGGTGCTGAGCTCATGGATTCGAGGCGGCAACGGTTGCTGCGTGCCGGGCGCTGCGTAGCTGCCTGCGCGGCGGCGGCCGCGTTTCTGGCCTTGCTCGGCCCGATCCGTGCCGGGGGTGGCGGAGAGGTCGAGTCCGATGCGGCGTTCGAGCCGGTCCTGTCGCAGGTCGCCGAGCTGCCGCGCATGCGGTCGCTGCTCGTCTCGGTGGACGGGTCGCTGCTCGTCGAGGAGTACTTCAACGGCGCGAGGCCGAACCGCGCCGCCAACATGAAGTCCGCCTCGAAGAGCCTCATCTCGCTGCTCGTCGGCATCGCCGTCGACCGCGGGCACCTCGCCGTCGACGACACCGTCGATCGCTTCTTCCCCGATCTCGTCGACGACCCCGCGAAGCGCGGCATCACCGTCGAGGACCTGCTGACCATGCGGTCGGGCCTCGAGACCACCAGCAACCGGAACTACGGCCGCTGGGTGGCGAGCCGGCACTGGGTCCGCCACGTGCTGACCCGGCCCCTGGTGGCCGAGCCGGGCACGCGAATGATCTACAGCACCGGCAACACCCACCTGCTGTCGGCCATCGTCGCCGAGGCGTCCGGCATGAGCACGTGGCGTTTCGCCCAGCGGTACCTGGGCGAGCCGATGGGGATCTCCGTGCCCCGGTGGACGACCGACCCGCAGGGGGTGTACTTCGGCGGGAACGAGATGTCGATGCTGCCGCGCGACATGCTCGCCATCGGCGAGATGTACCTGGAATGCGGCCGCGTCGGCGTGAAGCAGATCGTCTCCGAGGACTGGGTGCACACGTCGATCGTCGCCCACGCGACGAGGACCCGGAGCCCCGACCGCGCCTACGGCTACGGGTGGTGGGTGCGGGAGCTGGCCGGGTACGACGCCTTCTACGCCTGGGGCTACGGCGGGCAGTTCATCTACGTGGTGCCGGACCTGCGGCTGGTCACCGTGATGACCTCGTCGCCCAATCCCGGGAGGACGCTGCGCGAGCACCGGCGGTCGCTGTACAGCCTGATGGAGGACGAGATCGTGCCGGCTGTCGCGGGCCGCCGCCGGTCGGCGGGCGCCGGGTAGCGGGGGCGGCGTGGCGTCGAGGGTCGCCTCATGAGAGGCCCTTCGACCCGGTTTCGCCTCAGAATGAACTCCAGAACCGGCCCGGGGCGTGCTGAGAACCCGTGGTCATGGCGCTCGTGGCGGAGTTGCGAGCTGAACTCGGCACGAACGGATCGGACACGGAAGCACGCGGCCTGGAGAGGAGCCGGCATGCCCGCCCGGGCCGGCAATCGATGTCGTCGCCGGCAGCTGGCGCCCCGGCGGCCTCCGACACATCGCGCCCGGCTCGAGAGCGGGGTGAACCAGGTCACGTTGTCGATGGTCGGTTGAGCGCGGGCGGACCGCCGCCTCGCGCGAGGAGTCCAGCAGACATGATCCAAAGCAACCACCGTTTCCCGCGAACGCATCTGAAGGCACGCGGCGGCGCCCGCCGGCGCTTCCCGTGCCTGATCGTCGCCGCCCTGCTGGCCGCGCCGGCGGCCTGGGGGCAGACCGGCGCCGGCGCCCAGGGCGGCGAGTGGCGCCACTACGGCGGCGACGAGGCGAACACGCGCTACTCGCCGCTCGACCAGATCGACGGGGACAACTTCGAGGAGCTCGAGCTGGTGTGGCGGCTGAAGACCGACAACTTCGGCCCCGAGCCCGAGTACAACTTCCAGTCCACGCCGCTCATGGTCGGCGGGGTCATCTACACCACCGCGGGCACCCGCCGCGCGGTGGTCGCGGCCGACGCGGCGACCGGCGAGTACCTGTGGATGCACCGCCTCGACGAGGGCGAGCGGGCCGAGGTGGCGCCGCGCCGCCGGTCGGGGCGCGGGCTTGCCTACCGGGACGACGGCGGCGACGGGCAGATCATCTACGTGACGCCCGGCTATCGCATGGTCGCGCTGAACGCGAAGACCGGGCAGCGCATCGCGGGCTTCGGCGACGACGGCATCGTCGACCTGATGCAGAACATGGACCAGGAGATCGACCCCCTCGGCGGCTCCATCGGCCTGCACTCCACCCCGCTCGTGGCCGGCGACACCATCGTCATCGGGGCCGCCCACGTGCCCGGCAGCGCCCCGGTGTCCATGCGCAACACCAAGGGCTACGTCCGCGGCTTCGACGGCGACACCGGCGAGCGGAAGTGGATCTTCCACACCCTGCCCGGTGCCGACGAGTTCGGGAACGACACGTGGCTCAACGACTCGTGGCGCTACACCGGCAACACCGGGGTGTGGGGGCAGACCAGCGTCGACCTCGAGCTGGGCATCGTGTACCTGGCGACGGAGATGCCCACCAACGACTACTACGGGGGGCACCGCCACGGCGACAACCTGTTCTCGGACAGCATCGTGGCGGTGGACCTGGAGACCGGCGACCGGCTGTGGCACTTCCAGGCCATCCACCACGACGTGTGGGACTGGGACTTCCCGTGCGCGCCGATCCTCGCCGACGTCGTCATCGATGGGGTCGAGCGGAAGATCGTGGCCCAGCCGAGCAAGCAGTCGTGGCTCTACGTGCTCGACCGGGAGACGGGCGAGCCCGTCTGGCCGATCGAGGAGCGGCCGATGGAGCAGTCCGACGTCCCGGGCGAGCTGCTCGCCGCGACCCAGCCCTTCCCCACGCGCCCCGCCCCTTACGACCGGCAGGGCGTGGGGGTCGAGGACCTGATCGACTTCACGCCCGAGCTGCACGCCGAGGCGCTGGCGCGAGTGGCCAACTTCCGGATGGGCCCGATCTTCACGCCGCCGGTGGTCGCCGACCCCGACGGGCCGTACGGGACGCTCATGCTGCCGTCGGCCGGGGGCGGCACCAACTGGCCGGGCGGGTCCCTCGATCCGGAGACCGACATCTTCTACGGGTACTCCTTCACGACCGTCACCTCGCTCGGGCTCGTGAACGACCCGGAGCGGTCGGACATGGACTTCATCCGCGGCAACCCCGCCGGGGTGCGGCCGGCCGACCGGGCCCTGACCATCCGCGGGCTGCCCCTCATCAAGCCGCCGTGGGGGCGCATCACCGCCATCGACCTGAAGACGGGCGACCATCTGTGGCAAGTACCGCACGGCGAGACCCCCGACAACGTCCGCAACCACCCGGACCTGCAGGGCGTCGAGATCCCCCGCACCGGCCGCATCGGCCGGGTCGGCACCCTCATCACGAAGACGCTGGTCATCGCGGGCGAGCCGGGGACGTTCACCACGCCGTCGGGCGAGGTCGGGGCGATGCTGCGGGCCTACGACAAGATGACCGGCGAGGAGGTCGGCGAGGTGCTGATGCCGGCCGGGGTGTCGGGGTCGCCGATGACCTACATGCACGACGGTGCGCAGTACATCGTGGTCGCGGTCAGCGGCGGCGGCCAGGCCGGCGAACTGCTCGCGTACCGGCTGCTCGACTGACCCACGCGGGAACATTTCAATGGGAGCCCGAGGTGAGGCCGGAGGGCCTTGCCGCGGGCTTTCGCGTGTCCGGCAGCCGGGGTGAAGAGCCCGACGTGGAGTCGCCCACAGGCCGTTACGCGATCGACGTCCCGCCGTCCACGGGGATCACCGCGCCGGTGGTGTAGGCGCCGGCCCGCGACGCCAGGTAGATGGCGACGCCGGCCATGTCCTCGGGCCGGCCGATGCGGCTCAGGGGGCAGCGGCGCACGATCTCGTCCCCGAACGTCTCCAGCGTCGCCTCGGTCATCCGGCTGGGGAAGAACCCCGGTGCCACCGCGTTGACGGTGACGTGGCGGGGGGCCAGCTCGAGGGCCAGCGACCGCGTCAGGTGGTGAACGGCGGCCTTGCTCGCCGAGTAGGGGAAGGTGCCGTTCTCGAGAATGGTCGGAGTCCTGAGCCCGTCCATCGAGCCGATGTTGATGACCCGGGCCGGATCGTCCGGGGTGCCCGCGGCGGCCAGCAGCGGGGTCAGGTCGCGGGTCAGGAAGAACAGCGCCGTCACGTTCAGCTCGAGCACTTTCCGGAACCCCGACGCCGGGAACTGGTCGTAGGGCGCGCCCCACGCGGCGCCGGCGTTGTTCACCAGGATGTCGAGCCGGGGAACGCGCTCGCCCAGCGCCTGCACCAGCCGGGCGCGATCGGCATCGTCGGCGATGTTCGCCGGCAAAGCGTGGCACGGTCCCGCCGCCGACAGCTCCGCCGCGGTCCGCTCGCAGGCGTCCGCCTTCCGCGACGAGATCCAGACGGTCGCGCCGGCCTGCAGGAAGCCCTCGGCGATCATCCGGCCGATGCCGCGCGAGCCGCCGGTGACGAGCGCCGTCTTGCCGCAGAGATCGAACAATGTCGCGGTGTCGAGGGCGGACGGGCCGCTCACTGCTCCGCCAAGGGCAGGAACAGCGAGATCCGGTCCTCGGTGCCCACCGCCCGCGAGATGTGTCCCTGCCCGGTCGTGTCCTCCGCCAGCAGGATGTGCCCCGGGTGCAGGCGCACCACGGTCCCGTCGCCCATGACCACCTCGCTCTCCCCGCTCAGGGTGACGACGAACTGCCGGCGCGGTGCGGTGTGCCAGTCGATGAAGTAGTCGGGCGAGGTCCGCCGGAACTGGACGCTCGTGACGTCGACGGGCTCCGACAGCTCGGTCGCGCCGCGCCGCGTCCCCAGCGGCACGTCGTACTCCTCGGCGTGGGTCTTGCCGTCCTCCCCGGTGTAGATGCGGGTCACCTTGATCGGCGTCCGCTCCTGGGCGCCAGCGTGGGCCTCGCCGGTCCAGTGCACGGCCACGAGGGCCAGGGTCGGCACCCAGCCGAGCGCCACGGTCACGAGGGCGATTCTGCGGAATGATGGCATGGCTTCTGCTCAGTGCGGCGGCCGGGCCGCGATTGGGACGTCTCGACGATGACCCTATATACCACGCCTCCGCGGGCGGCCGCCTCCCGGCCGCCGACGGGTGTTTCCGTGGCGGGTGTGGTACTTTCCGGCGATGCCAGCAACCCCCATCCTCGAACGCCTCGGGCTGCACCGCCCGGAGCTGCGCGCCTGGGCGATGTACGACTGGGCCAACTCCGCGTTCATGGTCACCATCGTGACCGCGGTCTTCCCCATCTACTTCTCGTCGGTCGCCGCCGCCGACCTCGAGCCGGCCACGGCCAGCTTCCGGTTCGCGGTCACGACGACGGTGGCGCTGACCTTCGTGGCGCTCCTCGCGCCGGTGCTGGGGGCGCTGGCCGATTTCGCGGGCATCAAGAAGAAGATGCTGGGGGCCTGCGTGGGGCTCGGGGTGGTCGCCACCGCCTGCATGTACTTCATCCAGCAGGGGGACTGGGTGCTGGCCGCCCTGCTGTTCGCGTTCGCCAACATCGGGGTGACGTCGAGCCTCGTGTTCGCCGACTCGCTGCTGCCGCACATCGCCAGCCCAAGCGAGCTGGACCGGGTGTCGACGGCCGGCTACGCCCTGGGCTACCTGGGCGGCGGCCTTCTTCTCGTCGTCAACCTCGCCTGGATCCAGGCCCCCGAGGCGTTCGGGCTCAGCGGCGCGGCCCTCGCGAGCCGGCTGTCGTTCGTGAGCGTGGCGATCTGGTGGCTGGGATTCTCGATTCCCCTGTTCCGGAAGGTGCCCGAGCCGGCCCGGACCCTCGAGGCGGACGAGCAGGCGGGGGAGAGCCCCATTCGGGCGTCGTTCGTGAGACTCGGCGAGACGCTGCGCGAGCTGCGCGGATACCGGCAGGCGTTCGTGATGCTGCTCGCGTTCCTCATCTACAACGACGGCATCGGCACCATCATCCGCATGGCGACCACCTTCGGGACCGAGATCGGTCTCGAGCAGGGCGATCTGATCACCGCGGTGGTGCTGGTGCAGTTCGTCGGGGTGCCGTTCGCCTTCATCTTCGGACAGCTCGCCGCGCGCATCGGGGCGAAGCACGCCATCTTCCTCTCGCTGGTGGTCTACACCGTCATCAGCGTCCTCGCCTACGGCATGACCACGGCGACGGAGTTCTACGCCCTCGCCCTGCTCGTGGGGATGGTGCAGGGCGGGAGCCAGGCCCTCAGCCGGTCGCTGTTCGCGAGCATGGTGCCCCGCCACAAGTCCGCGGAGTTCTTCGGCTTCTTCGGCGTGTTCGAGAAGTTCGCGGGCATCGTCGGGCCCGGCGTGTTTGCGCTCATGATCGCCCTGACCGGGTCCAGCCGCGGCGCGATCCTCTCGCTGATCACGTTCTTCGTGGTCGGCGGCCTCCTGCTGTCGCGGGTCGATGTCGAGGAGGGGCAAGCGGCGGCGCGCCGGGCGGAGGCGGACCTCCGGGCGGCCGGGGACACCTAGTCGACGTACCTGGCTTTCTCCGTCGCCGTTGCCGGCGGTGCCGGCCGGGCGCTAGGCCGTTGATGCAGGAGCGGTCCCGGCCTCGGCGGAATCGGGCGAGATCCCCTCCTCGTCGAACACCTCGCGGGCCAGACGGAACGCCTCGACCCCGGCCGGTATGCCGCAGTACACCGCAACCTGCAGAAGGGTGTCGCGGATCTCCTCCACCGTGCATCCGTTGCGCAGCGCTCCCCGGACGTGGGTCCGGAACTCGCCGCTCCGGTTGAGGGCCGCGATCATCCCGAGGTTGATCAGGCTGCGCTGGCGGTCGTCGAGCGTCGACCTGGTCCAGACCCGGCCCCAGCAGTATTCCGTGACGAGCTGCTGGAACTCGGCGTTGAACGCGTCGAGCCCGTCGAGGGCCCGGTCGACGTACTCGTCGCCGAGCACCCGCCGTCGGGCCTTCAGTCCGCCTTCGTCCAGTGGTGTGGTCATCAGGGGCCTCGTGTGGGGACCGCGAATCGGGCGCGAGTGTACCATTCGGGTCCACCCGCCCGGCGGCGGCCCGAACCGAGGATACCGGATGGACTTCACGTTGACGGAAGAGCAGCAGGCCCTGCAGGCGGCGGCGCGCGACTTCGCCCGCGGCGAGATGAGGTCGGTGGCAGAGGAGACCGAGCGCGAGGCGGCGCCGCTGTCGCGGAGCTGGGTGAAGCGCTACGCCGAGATGGGGTTCCTGGGGGTGAACGTCCCGTCCGAGCATGGGGGGCTCGGGCTCGGGAACGTCGAGGCGTTCCTCGTGCTGGAGGAGTTCGCGAAGGTCTCCTCGGCGGTGGCGTTCCCCATCTTCGAGTCGGTCGCCGGCCCCGTCCGGGCCGTCGAGCACTTCGGCGCCGACGCCCTGAAGCGCCGGGTGGTCCCCGCCGTGTGCCGCGGCGAGCTGATCGTGGCGGTGGCGATGTCCGAGCCGGACGCCGGGACCGCTCTCACCGATCTGCGGACGCGGGCGGAAGTGCGGGGCGACCACGTCGTCGTCAACGGCGCCAAGCGCTGGTGCTCCGGCGGCGGGCACTCCGACGCGTACCTCGTCTACTGCCGCATGTCGGACGCGCCGGGGGCCAGGGGCATCGGGGCGGTCTACGTCGAGAAGGGGACGTCGGGGCTGACGTTCGGCGAGCAGGAGCGGCTGATGGGGTTCCGGGGCATTCCCGAGTCGGACCTCTACTTCGACGACGTGTCGGTGCCGCTGGAGCAGCTCGTGGTGCCGGCCGGCGGGTTCCCGAGGCTGATGCGGGCGTTCGATCTCGAGCGTTGCGGGAACGCGACCATGGCCCTCGGCCAGGCGTCGGGGGCGCTGGAGGACGCGCTCGCGTGGGTGCAGGAGCGCCGGCAGTTCGGGAAGCCCATCGTCGAGTTCCAGGCGGTGCAGCTCAAGCTGGCCGAGATGGCGATGCGGGTCGAGGCGGCGCGGCTGCTGATTCACCGCGCGGCCCGGAACGCCGACGGCGGGCTGCCGTCGATACTCGACTCCAGCATCGCCAAGTGCTTCGCCAACGAGGCGGCGCGGGAGGTCACCGGGGCGGCGGTGCAGTTGATGGGGGGCTACGGCTACTCGCGCGAGTACCCGATGGAGCGGCGCATGCGCGACGCCTGGGGATGGGGCATCGCCGGCGGCACCATCGACATCCAGAAGGTCAACATCGCCTCGGCCCTCGTGGGCCGGCGGTTCGACCAGCGGCGTTGACGCCCCGTATCCGGTTTGACAGACTCTCGGGGCCCCGGCGGCCGGCCGCTGGGGTCGAGGCGGGGAGAAGAAGGCGGCATGGAGTATCGCGAGCTGTTCGACCTGTACGGGCGGGTCGCCCTGGTGACGGGGTCGTCCAAGGGCATCGGCCGGGCCATTGCGGAGACGCTGGCCGAGGCCGGGGCCCGCGTGGTCGTCTCGAGCCGCCGGCTGGAGAGCTGCGGGCCGGTGGCCGACGCCATCAACGCGGCCGGCGGCGAGGCGGCGGCCGTCCCGTGCCACATGTCCCACCTCGACCAGGTGCGGGGGCTGGCCGAGGCCGCGCTCGCGCGCTGGGGCCGCATCGACGTCCTGGTCTGCAACGCCGCCGTCAACCCCCACTTCGGACCGATGGCCGATGTGAGCGAGTCGGCCTACGACAAGATCCTGGCCACCAACGTCAAGCACAACCTCTGGCTCTGCAACCTCGTGCTGCCGCAGATGGCCGAGCGCGGCGACGGCTCGGTGATCATCGTGTCGAGCATCGGGGGCCTCAAGGGGCACGACACCCTCGGCATCTACGCCATCTCGAAGGCGGCCGACCACCAGCTCGCCCGCAACCTCGCGGTCGAGTGGGGTCGCCGCAGCGTCCGGGTGAACTGCATCGCGCCGGGGCTGGTCCGCACCGACTTCGCCCGCAAGCTGTGGGAAGACCCCGATCGCCTGCGGGAGGCGGTCTCCACTTATCCCCTCGGCCGCATCGGCGAGCCGGAGGACGTGGTCGGGGCGGCGCTCCTGCTGGCCTCCCCGGCCGGCCGCTTCATCACCGGCCAGGTGCTGGTCGTCGACGGCGGCGCGACCATCTCGTCCACCCGTTACCCCTGAGCGGCCGGCGGCGCCGGATGGTCCACCCCTTTCGCGGAGAGCGAATCGCATGAGCTACCAGACGTTCCTGACCCTGCACCTGATCGCCGTCCTCCTGATGTCCGGCGCGACGTTCGCCGCGTTCGCGGCGCCCCATCCCGACAACCGCCATCGGATGCTCATGGCTTCCGGCTCGCTGAGCCTGCTGGTCTTCCTGAGCGGCTTCGGGGTCATGGGGATCATGGGGCTCGGATTCCCCGGCTGGGCCCTCGTCAAGGTCGTCTGCTGGCTCGTCCTGTCCGGCCTCGCCGGCATGGCGTTCCGGATGCCGGATCGAATCCCGGTGCTGAGGGCGGCCGCCGCCGCCGCCATCGTCGTCGCGGTGGCCATGGTCGTCTACCGGCCGTTCTGACGCTGGGCAGGCGGGACAGGAGTCTGCGCCGTGGAGCGGTGCGGACTCCTGTAGGGTCGGTTGGGCGCCGAACGGAGGCCGTTGCGCGACCTTTACGGTCGCGTTGGGAGTCTCGCTGGCGCGAAACTCCTGCGGCGACGGTTGGCGGGCTACGCGCTCCCTGCCGACGGTTCCCGGGCCGGCAGCGGTTCCGCCCTGTACAGCGCAACCGTGTTGCGGGCCGCCGACCACAGGAGGACGGCCGTCATCGCGCCGATCGCGGCCACGCCGCCGACGTCGAAGAGGCGGTAGGGCTGCCCCATCAGGACCACCGTCGGCTTGGCGAGGAGCGCCAGGGTGCCGGCGGCGAGAAGGATGCGCAGCTCGGTCGGTCCGAAGCGCCACGTCGACAGCCTGAACACGCCGCACGCGTGGGTGGCGAGGTAGACCTCGGCCGAGACCAGCAGGTAGGCGACGAGCAGCCCCAGTGCCACGAGGGGGCTCATGTAGCCCGACAGGCCGAGGCCCCCGAGGAGGGCGCACGCCCCGATCAAGTCGACGACGTGGTCCACGTAGTAGCCGTAGCGCGGACGCTGCTGGTTCCGGACCCGGGCCAGGGTCCCGTCGAGGCTGTCGCCGAACCAGTTGACGGCGAGGCCGGCGACGACGAGCAACAGCCCCGCCGGGTTCAGGCTCGCCATCCAGTAGGCCAGTCCCGAGCCGAACATCGCGGCGAGGGCGAGGACGGTCAACTGATCGGACGTGACCCACTCCGGCAGCCGCTTCGCGAGCCAGAGGAGGACGCGCCGCTCGCACGCGGCGAGAAGGCTGCGGTTTTCCCGGACGTGGGTTCGAACGGCGGTATCGGACATCGTCACACTCCCTTCATCGAGGAATGCGACATCGGCCCGTACGCGGGCTCACGGTGCCGACACCGAGCGCGTGACGCCGGTGATGGATGGTGCGGAAGGGGGGACTTGAACCCCCATGGGACTAGGTCCCACAGGCTCCTGAGGCCTGCGCGTCTGCCAATTCCGCCACTTCCGCAGTTGGGGGAACCGCCTCGCAGAATCCCAGTATACCGAAGACACGCAAGCCTGCGCCAGCCGCGGGGCCGCCGCCGCCATCGTCACGTATACTCGTGTCGATCGCCGGCCGGTGCCCGCCGGCGACGAAGCATGCTCGGAAGGTGCGTCGCCGGTTCGCGCCGCGGTTCGTCGCGCGGCGGCGCATGAAGGAGGTCAGACGTGGGGGTCAGCCGCGGCGTCCGGTTCATCGTGGTCTTTCTTTCGCTGGCGGTCATCGTGTCGATGGCCGGCATTGCCGTCCTCTACCTCATGGTGTCGGGAGCCCCGTCGGTGGCCTCCGATTCGGTGCTGGTGCTGCGGGTTCCGGCGGGGCTGACCGAGTACCGCCAGAACGCGCTGCTGACGCCGCTCGTCGGCGCGGGGGGGGCGACGGTGCGTTCGGTGGTGGACAGCCTTCGCAAGGCGAAGGTGGACGACCGCATCAGCGGGGTCATTCTGAGGCCGCAGCTCGGACCCCGGGTCTTGTGGGGGAAGCTGCAGGAGATCCGGGACGCCGTCGTCGACTACCGGGAGTCCGGCAAGCCGATCGCGGCGTTCCTCGAGTACGGGGGGGCGGAGGACTACTACCTCGCGTCGGCGGCCGACAAGGTCTACCTGATGCCGGGCAGCCCCCTGGAAATCATGGGCCGCGCGCAGTACGAGATGTTCTTCCGGAACGCGCTGGACAAGGTGGGGGCCTACCCCGACGTGCTCGCGGCCGGCGACTACAAGACCGCCGCCAACCAGTACACCGAGACCACCATGACCCCGGCCCATCGCGAGATGGCCGAGTCCCTCAACCGGGATCTCTACGAGCAGATGGTCGAGGGCATCGCGGAGTCGCGGGGCCTCACGGGCGACGAGGTGCGCGGGCTCGTCGACGAGGGGCCGTTCCTGCCGGAGGACGCGCTCGCCGCGGGGCTGGTCGACGGGCTCGTCTACGCCGACGAGGTGAAGCGCCGGGAACCCTTCGACGCGGCCGACGGGCGGGAGATTGCGGACAGCGACTATCGGCAGATCAGCCTACGGTCGGTGGGGCTGAACCAGGGCGAGCGCATCGCCCTCGTGTATGCCGTCGGGGCCATCAACTCGGGCTCCAGCACGTTCGACGTTCTGAACGGAGAGGTGCTCGGCTCAGACACCCTGACGAGCGCCATTCGCAGCGCTCGGGAGGATGACTCGGTTCGCGCGATCGTGCTGCGCATCGACAGCCCCGGCGGGTCGGCCATCGCCTCCGACGTCATCTGGCGCGAGGTGGGCCTGGTCCGCGAGAGCGGCAAGCCGATCGTGGCCTCGATGTCCGACCTGGGCGCCTCCGGGGGCTACTACATCGCCATGGGCGCCGACGCCGTCGTCGCCCAGCCGGCCACGCTGACCGGCTCCATCGGCGTCGTGTTCGGCAAGTTCACCACGGGGGGCACCTACGAGAAGCTCGGCGTCGGGATCGAGCCGGTGAGCGAGGGCCGGTTCGCCGAGATCTACTCGCCGGTGACCCGGTTCTCGGACGCGGAGCGGGCCAAGGTGCAGGAGCACGTGGACGCCATCTACGAGCAGTTCGTCACGAAGGCGGCCGAGGGGCGGCAGACGACGCGGGACCGGCTCCACGAGGTGGCCCAGGGCCGGGTGTGGACGGGACGGCAGGCCCTGGAGCACGGCCTGATCGACGAGGTCGGGGGGCTCGACCGCGCCATCGCGCTGGCCAAGGAAAAGGCCGGCATCGACCCCGGCGACGAGGTCGAGCTGGTCATCTACCCGCGCCCGAAGAGCTTCTTCGAGTTGCTCGACGAGGGGTTCCCGATGGCGCGGGCCGCCGCGGCGTGGGCCGGGCTGGCGGCCCCCGAGGCCGCGCTGGTGGGTCGGGCAACGGCGCCGGCGCGGCTCTTCCGCCCCGGCGAGCCGCTGGCAATCATGCCCGGTGCGTTCGCGCGCTGAGGCTGCTCGCCCGCGAAGGGTCGCCTTCGGCTCCGCTTGGCGCCCAACCAACCCTCCGGTAGTCCGCGCCGTTCCACGGCGCGGACCGCTACGCGGTGGCCAGGGCGAAGGCCCCCATGTCGATGCTGATCGGGATGCGGGCCTTGGCGTTCTCCATGTACGCGCCGTAGAACTGGTTCTGCCGCTCCAGGATCATCTCGCTGCGCAACCGCTCGCGGTTGGTCTGCAGCTCGGCCGGATCGGCGTCCTCGCGCTCGTGGACGTGGAGGACCACGGCGGAGTTGCCGGTCAGGACCGGGTCGCTGGTCTCGCCCGGGGTCAGCGAGAAGGCGACCGCCTCGACCTGGGCGTTGACGCCGACCCCCGGGACGGCGGCGCCGCGGGCGATCAGACCGCTCTCGTTCACGGCGAGCTCCTCGGCTTCCGCCGCGGTGCCGAAGTCGTCGGCGTCCTGCAGGGCCGCGGCCACGGCGTCGGCGCGCTCCTGGGCCAGCACGAACGCCTTGCGGCGGATCACGTCGTCGCGGACCCGCGCCTCGACCTCCTCGAGGGGCGGCACGTAGGGCGCCTGGATGCCGGTGACGGTCACGAAGGCCGGCCCCGTCGGGGTCGGAATCGGACCCACGACCTCGCCCTCGGCGAGCTGGAAGGCCTGCGTGGTGACCTCGGAAGAGAATCCGAGTCCGAGAATCGGCTCGCCGAGGGCGGCGAACCCGCTCTCCTGCGCCTCCAGGCCCCGGCGCGCCGCGGCCGCCTCGAGATCGGCGGCCTCGTCGATCTCCAGCGACATCGCTTCGGCCAGCGCGCCGGCGCGCGCATCGGCGCTCTCCTGCTGGAGAAGGTCGACGATGGTGTCCCGCACCTCGTCGATGGTCCGGGTCGCGCCGCCGGTCTTCTCGGTCGCCTTGATGACGTGGACGCCGAACATGCTCGTGACCGGATCGCTGACCTCGTCCTGCTCGAGGGCGAACGCGGCGCCTTCGAACTCGGGCACCATCTGGCCGCGGGTGATCCGTCCGAGGTCGCCGCCCGCGTCGCGGGTGCCCTCGTCCTCCGAGTACCGGCGGGCCAGCTCCGCGAAATCGGCGCCGTTGCGGGCCTCGGCCGCAATCGACTCCGCCTGGGCCTGAACGTCGGCCAGGTCCTGGTCCTGCGTCCGGAGCAGGATGTGGCTGACGCGCAGGTCGACCTCCTCGGTGTAGCTGTCGAGGTTGTTGTCGTAGTACGCCTGGACGTCGGCGTCGCTCGGGGTGAACGAGGCCTTCAGGGCGGGCACGTCGATGAGCACGAAGCGCAGCCGGCGCTTCTCGGGCACCAGGTAGTCGTTGGCGTTCTGATCGAACAGCGCGGCCACGTCCTCGTCCGTCGCGTCCAGCCCCTCGCGGAAGTCGTCGGCCCGGAACGAGATCGCGCTCAGGCGGACGCGCTCGTTGCGGCGGACGTGCTCGCGCTCGACGTCGTCGTCGCTGACCGTGATCCAGTCGGTGAGCGCCGCCTGCAGCCGCTGGAGCATCAACGACCGCCGCACGTTCTCCTCGAACTCGGCCGGCGCCATCGGCGGCTGCTGCATCCGCAGCATCTGGAGATAGGCGGCCTCGCCGATGAACTCGCCGTCCTGCTGGAAGGCGGGGAGCGACACGATGGCCTCGCGCACCTCGGCGTCGCTGACCGTCACGCCGAGGCGCGCGGCTTCCTGCAGCGCCGCGTACTCGTCGATCACCTGTTGCAGCAGTTGCCGGTCGATGCCCATGGATCGCAGGAGGTCGGCGGTGATCTCGCCGCCCGACTGGACCTGGTAGCTCTGGAGCTGGCGGCGAAAGATCGTCTGGAATTCGCCGACGGTGATCTCCTGGTCCCCGACCTGGGCCAGCACGTCGGTCAGCGTGCCGGGGGTTTCGGGGGGAGGCTGGATCAGGGGGAACCCGAGGACCAGCAGGGCGAAACCGGCGAGGGCGAGGGTCCACTTCAGCCACGCCTTGTGGCGTCGCATGCGATCCAGCATCGTCATCTTCTGCTCGACTCCTGGTACTGCTGCACGCTTCGTTCGCGGGACGCGGGGCGCCCTGCCGGCCGGCGCCCGGTGGCGGGCTCCGGTCCCTGCCGGTCCGCCGGCGCGCGGATCGCTACATTCTATGACACGACCAGCGACACGACGCAGGACGTGGCACGAGCGACACGCCCGGACGGGGCGGTTCGCCGCGCCATCGGCCACTACCGGTTGGGTCGGATCGCCCAGGGCCACTACCTGTTGGGTAGGCCGGCGCAAACGGCCGCCGGATATGCTATAGTCTGCTGGACCCGGCGGGCATGCCTGGAGGTGTTTCCGATGTCGGGGGGGAATCCATGTTGCCTGGCTGGAGGGGCGTCGCCGCTTCGGATGTTCCTCTGATGATCGACGGGATCGGCAACCGGCCCCCGCACGGCTCCGGACGGTGTCCCGACCGTCGTCTCCAACCGCACTTTCGTCCGGGGCGCCGCCGGCCAGACCCGGATTCTCTTCGGTCCCGTCAGAGCTCTGCCGGCGGCCCGTCTTCGGCGGGCGGAGGTGGGTCCCCACCGCCGCCGGGCTCGTCGACACCGTTCCATGCCGTCTGCGGTCTCGCTCTGCAGGAGCCGGCGGGGCGTGAGATGGTCGGAGCCTTCCGGTGGCGTGGTGCGGCGTATTCCCGCGACATGTCGATATCGGCGTCTCGGGCCGCCGAGACGACTCGGGCCGTGAAGTCGGACGGTGCGACCGTGCGCCGTCGCCGTTCGCCCCGGATGCCGGAGGAGTGTCCCTCTTGAGTGTCAGCTCCCTTTTCTCGCTGTTCTCCAGTGACCTCGCCATCGATCTCGGTACCGCCAATACGTGCGTCTACGCGCGGGGCAAGGGAATCGTGCTGAACGAACCGTCGATCGTGGCCATCAACAAGGTCACCGGGCGCACCGAGGCGGTGGGGCGCGAGGCGAAGGAGATGCTCGGGCGCACCCCCGGCAACATCGTCGCCATCCGGCCGATGCGGGACGGGGTGATCGCCGACTTCGAGATCGCCGAGAAGATGCTGACCTACTTCATCAAGCGGGCGCACAACCGGACGGTCTGGGTGCGGCCCCGGATCGTGATCGGCGTGCCGTCCGAGATCACCCAGGTCGAGAAGCGGGCGGTCAAGGACAGCGCCTACCGCGCCAAGGCGAGCGAGGTACACCTCGTCGAGGAGGCGATGGCGGCGGCCATCGGGGCGGGGATGCCGGTCACCGAGCCGGCGGCCAACATGATCGTCGACATCGGCGGCGGCACCACCGACATCGCGGTGATATCGCTTGCCGGCATCGTCTACAGCAAGGCGGTCCGCGTCGCCGGCAACGAGATGGACGAGGCGATCATCCAGTACATCAAGAAGACCTACAACCTGCTCATCGGGGAGCGCACGTCCGAGACCATCAAGATGCGGATGGGATCCGCGTGCGGGCTCGACGGCCGCATCACGATGGAGATCAAGGGGCGCCACCTCGTCGAGGGCGTGCCGAAGACGATTACAATCACCGACGAGGAGATACGCGAGGCGCTGGCGGACACCGTCCGCGTGATCGTCGATGCGGTCCGGGTCGCGCTGGAGCGGACGCCGCCCGAGCTGTCCGCGGACATCGTCGACAGGGGGATCGTGTTGACGGGCGGAGGATCGCTGCTGAAGAATCTGGACAAACGGCTGCGCGAGGAAACCGGCCTTCCCCTGGCCCTGGCCGAGGATCCGCTGGCGTCGGTCGTGCTGGGCGCGGGCCGGATGCTGTCGGACTTCGGGTTGCTGCGGAAGATCTCCATTGATTGACCTGACCCGTCGCACGGGCGTCTCCCTGCTGGTGGCGGTGGTCGGCCAGCTCTTGCTGTTGTCGACCCAGGCCAACACCGCCGCTGGCGTGCCGGTCCTGCAGACCGTCGCGTTCGGCGTGTTCTCGGAGGTGCAACGCGCGGTGACGGGGACGGTGGGGACGGTCGGCGGGCTGTGGAGCGGGTATGTCGAGCTGCAGGCGGTCAAGGCCGAGAACGAGTCGCTGCGCCGGGAGCTCGACGCGGTCAGGCTGCAGTGGCAGATGGACCGGGCCGGCGCGAAGAGGGTCCGAGGCCTGGAAGCGTTGCTCGGGTTGCGGGACACCGCCGATCTGGCCACCGTCGGCGCCCGGATCATCGGCGGCGACGCGACGCCCTATTTCCGGACCGTGACCATCGACCGGGGGCGGAATGACGGCGTTCGCCCCGACGCGGCGGTCCTGTCCGCGGCCGGGGTCGTGGGGCGGGTCGTCGACGAGCCCGGCCTCCGGGCGTCGCGCGTCCAGTTGTTGATCGACCGGAACGCGGCGGCGGGAGCGCTCATCGAGAGGAGCCGGGTGGCCGGGCTGGTGGTCGGCGACGCGGACGATCGGCTGCTGCGGATGGAGTACGTGTCGAACCTCGAGGACGTCGAGGTGGGCGATACCGTCGTGACGTCCGGAAGCGACGGCATCTATCCCAAGGGTTTCGTCATCGGGGACGTCACCCTCGTGCTGCGGGGCCCCGGGCTGTATCGGACCATCCACGTGCGACCGCGCCTCAGGTTCGGCGACCTCGACGAGGTGCTGGTCACCCTGCCCGAATCGCCGCCTCCGGCACTTCTGGCGGCGGCGGGCGGTGGTGGATGAGTGTCGCGTGGGTCGCTTTCGCTCTCGCCGCGGCGTTGGCGGTGCAGACGACGCTGGTGGAGATGGTCGCGGGCACCGGGGCGCCTCTCGACCTCGTGCTCATGGTGGTCATGGTCGTGGCCATCGTGAACGGACCCCGGGCCGGCTTGTGGACCGGCACCGTCGGCGGGCTGCTTCAGGACGCGCTGTCGGGCGGCGTCATCGGGATGGGCGGCCTGGCGAAGACGGTGGTGGGTTATCTCGGCGGTCAGTTCGCCGCCCAGTTCATGGTGACGCGCCTGTGGCACAAGGCGCTGGTTTTCGTCGGCGGCTCGCTGCTCCACGCCGCCCTGTTCGTCGGCGGCTACAGCCTGTTGTTCGATGACCGCGTGGTCGTCACCCAGCGCGATCTGCTGATGCAGGCGGCCGCGAACACCGTCGTCGGCCTGGTCGTGGCGGTGGGGCTGCAGACGATTCCGGACGAGGCCGAACGGCAGCGCCTGCGCGGGCGTTGGCCGGGCGGTCGCCACGCCGAATAGAACGAGCAGAAGCCGAGCAGAGTCGAGGTCGCGCCGATGAGCAACATGTCCAGCCGGTTCGCTCCAGGCGCCCTCGAGCGGCCGCGCGACAGCCTCGCCGTTCTCCTGGCGATGTGGCGGTGGGGAATCGTCCTCGTGTTCGCCGGTCTCGCGGCCGGATTCTGGTGGCTGCAGGTCGTCCAGTACGACAAGTATCGCCAGCACGCGGAGGACAATCACCAACGCACCCTGGTCCTCAGCGCACCGCGCGGCGCGGTGCTGGACCGCGACGGCCGCGTGCTGGCGGAGAACCGCAACTCGCTCAACATCACGTTGTCCCGCGAGCAGGCCGAGGACCTCGAGGGGACCGTGGCCCTTCTCGCCGAACTGTCCGGCGTGCCGTTGTCGGAGCTCCGGGCCATCGTGGAACGGCACCGCCGGGACCCGCCCTTCCGGCCGGTGGTCCTGATTCGCGACGCCGCGTTCGACCAGGTGGCGGCGGTCGCCGCGCATGCCCGGGAGCTTCCGGGAATCTACGTTCAGGAGCTTCCCGTCCGGTTCTATCCGGCCGGCGAGGTGGCCGCGCACATCCTGGGCTACGTCGGCGAGGTCAGCGAAGCCCAGATGGCGACGCCGGAGTTCGAGGGCGTGCGACGTGGCGCGATCGTCGGCAAGTCCGGCATCGAACGCACCTACAACCGGCTGTTGATGGGCCGCGACGGCGCGCGGCGGGTCGTCGTCGACAACGTCGGCCGGGAGATCCGGGTCCTCGACGAGCGGTTTCCGCTCGAGGGCCGGCAGATCCAGCTCACCCTCGACTACGATCTGCAGGAGGCGGCGGAGGACGCGTTCGAGGACGCCGGGTTCAACGGTTCGGCGGTGTTCCTGGATCCCCGTTCGGGCGAGATCCTGGCCCTCGTCAGCCGACCCGCCTACGACCCGAACGTCTTCGCCCGCGGCATCGACAGCGAGACCTGGGGACGGCTCAACCGCGACCGGCTTCGCCCGCTGAACCACCGCGCGCTGCAGGGGAGGTACTCGCCGGGGTCGACCTTCAAGGTGGCGATGGCGGTCGCGGCGCTGGAGGAAGGGGTGGTGACGCCCGACTTCCGCGTCGCCTGCCCTGGCGGACGGGTCGTGCACGGGCGGTACTTCCGGTGCCACTCGACGCACGGCTCGGTCGACATGCGCGAGGCGCTCGAGAAGTCGTGCAACTCCTACTTCTACGCCCTCGGCGAGAAGATGGAGATTGACCAGATCCACAAGTGGGCGACGGCCCTGGGTCTGGGGGAGTTCTCCGGCGTGGATCTGCCGCACGAGGTTCGGGGGCTGATGCCGTCCACCGCCTGGAAGCGGGAACGGCGCGGCGAGCGGTGGTACCCCGGCGAGACCATCTCCGTGGCCATCGGGCAGGGGGCGGTGTCGGTGACGCCCATTTCGCTGGCGGTGATGATGGCGACCGTCGCCAACGGGGGCACGAGGGTCACCCCCCACCTGCTCAAGGCGGTCAACGAGGGGCAGGGGTTCGAGCGGGTGCGCCGACCCGTGCCCCGTTCGCGGGTGTCCATCAGCCCGACGACGTTGGACGTGGTCACCGAAGGGCTCCGGTTCGTGGTCAATCGGGCCGGGACCGGCCGCCGCGGTCGGATCTACGGGCGCGACGTGATGGGCAAGACCGGCACGGCCCAGGTGATTTCCCTGCAGGGCCGGGCCGCGGCCGCGGGCAGCTCGGAACAGGACTTTCGGGACCACGGGTGGTTCGTCTTCGCGGCCCCGGCCGGAGCGCCGGAGATCGCGGGCGCCGTCTTCGGCGAGCACAACGAGCACGGTTATCTCTCGGCCCCGATCGCGAGGCACGTCCTCGAGACGTACTTCGCCAAGAAGGAAGGGCTGCCGCGGCCGACGGTGCCGGTTCCGCCGTTCGGAAGGAGGGCGTGGGCCGCTCCTCCCGCCGCCGCGGAATCGGCGGCGGACCAGTAGGGCTGCAGATGCTGGAGCAACGGCTCTATCGCCACATCGACTGGCTGCTGCTGGGAGCGCTGCTCTTCCTGGCGGCCATCGGCGTGGCGATGATCTACAGCACGACATACGAGCCGACGACGGGCGGTGCGAGCCCCCTCGTCTCGATCCAGTTGTGGGCGCTCGCCCTCGGCTTCCTGGCCCTCGTCGTCACCCTCTCGATCGACTACCGGTGGTTCGCGGATCTGTCGCCCCTCATCTTCCTGGGGCTGGTCGGCCTCGTCGCCTACGCCCTCCTGTTCGGCACCGCCGGCGGCGGCGCCCGCCGGTGGATCGATCTGGGGGTCTTCAACCTCCAGCCCTCGGAGTTCGCCCGCATGGCGGTGGCCCTGGGGCTGGCGACGCTGTTCACGCGCCACCGGTGGAGGGGGCGTTCTCCCTTCGGCTGGGTGATGGCCGTGCTCATCGTCGGAATCCCCTTCGTGCTGATCGCGCAACAGCCCGATCTCGGCACCGCCGTGACCCTGTTGCCGGTCGCGCTGGTCATCTTCGTCTTTGCCGGGCTCCCGCTACGGTACGTGGGCCTGCTGATCGTGGTGGGCACCCTGAGCGCGCCGGCGGTGTGGGCCTACGGCCTGGAGGACTATCAGCGGGAGCGCATCCTGAGCTTCCTGGATCCCGAGAAGGATCCCCGCGGGGCGGGGTACCAGCAGCTTCAGGCCAAGATCACGGCGGGATCGGGGGGGGCGACGGGCAAGGGGTTCCTCAGGGGGACCCAGAGCCAGTACAACTTCCTGCCGGTCGCGCACAACGATTTCGTTTTCTCGGTACTCGCGGAAGAACAAGGGTTTCTGGGCGTGGTGGTTGCGCTCGGCTTGTATCTGTTCGTCATCCTGCGCGGGATGGATGCCGCTCGACTGGCCAAGGACCGTCTGGGCATGTATCTCGTCGTCGGGATCATGGCCGGCTTCACGTTTCAGGTGATCTACAACATCGCCATGTCGGCCGGACTGGCGCCGGTGAAGGGGCTCACCCTGCCGCTGATGAGCTACGGCGGCTCATCGGTGATCGCCACGCTGGCGGCTTTCGGGTTCGTGCTCAACGTGCGAATGCGAAGGTTCACGAACTGAGCGCAGCTCTCCCCACCGTCCCGGACGTTCGGAAACCCGCCCTGGACGTGGCCGGGCACGCTGCCCGGCGCACGCGAATCCGGTAGACACGCCGGTCGAACGCCGCCCGCGGTGGGCGGCCATGCGGCCGGCGGGGACGCCGCCGAGCCCGCCGCCCGCTGCCCGCGGCCGGTCGGACGCGGGACGCCCGCGCACCCCGTCGGGGTGCCGGGCATCCGAGCGCCGGCCGGGGGCATCGCGGCGTCGCTCGCATCTGGAGTGGTAGTGATGAACAAGGAGATGATCATCTCCGCCAGCGGCCACGAGACGATGGCCGCCATTCTCGAGGACGACGAGGTCGTGGAGATCTCCGTCGAGCGCGACAAGTCCCGCAGCGTCGCCGGGAACATCTACAAGGGCCGCGTCTCGAAGGTGCTGCCGGGCATGCAGGCGGCCTTCGTCGATCTCGGGCTCGAGCGCGACGGCTTCCTCTACGTGTCCGACGTCATCGATCCCATGGCGTCGCTGGACGGCATCGACACGGAGGGCGTCGCCGGCGAGCCGCCCGCCCCTCCCGACGGTCAGGGAAACACCGGGGCCCGGGGGCGCGGGCGCGGGCGCGACCGCAACGCCGGCGACCAGCCGATCGACAAGCTGCTGACCGCCGGCCAGGAGATCATCGTTCAGGTCGTCAAGGAGCCCCTGGGGACGAAGGGCGCGCGCATCACCTCGCACGTCACGATCCCCGGCCGCTTCCTCGTGTTCATGCCGACGGTCGAGCACATCGGCGTGTCGCGCAAGATCGTCTCGCGCGACCAGCGGAGCCGCCTGCGGCGCATCGTTCGCGACTTCCGGGCCGAGCACGAGATGCCCGGCGGGGTGATCATCCGGACCGCCGCCGCGGACCGGCCCGAGGAGGACATCGTCAGCGACCTCACCTACTTCCACGAGCTGTGGTCGGACACCCTCAAGAAGAGCGAGTCGCGCCGGGCGCCCGCCGTCGTCCACCGCGAGGAGAGCCTCGTCGCCAAGCTGTTGCGCGACCTGCTGACCGACGACTTCTCGGCCATTCGCATCGATCAGCGGGGCGAGTACCGGAAGGCGGTGAAGCTGGTGCAGCGGATCATGCCGGACCTCGTGTCCCGGGTGCACCACTACGACAAGAACTTCCCGATCTTCGAGGAGTACGGGGTCCAGTCGGAGATCGACAAGGCCCTCCGGAGCAAGGTCTGGCTGAAGTCGGGCGGCTATCTCGTCATCAACCAGACCGAGGCCCTCGTGGCGATCGACGTCAACACCGGGCGCTACGTCGGCAAGCGGACGGGGCGGCTGGAGGACACCATCGTCAAGACCAACCTCGAGGCGGCGAAGGAGATCGTCCGCCAGATCCGCCTCCGCGACCTCGGCGGCATCATCGTCCTCGACTTCATCGACATGGAGGAGCGGAAGAACCGCCAGAAGGTGTACCAGCTCTTCGAGCAGGAGATCCGCCGGGACCGGTCGCCGTCCAAGGCGGTGCAGGTTTCCGAGTTCGGGCTCATCATCACCACCCGCAAGCGCGTCAAGCAGAGTCTCGAGCGGCAGTTGACGGAGCCCTGCCCGTACTGCTCGGGGAGCGCCGTGGTCAAGTCCACCTCGACCATCTGCTTCGAGATTCTCGCCGAGCTGCGGAAGGTCAGCGGCGACCTGAACGGCCATCGCATCCAGCTCCGGGTCAATCCGGACGTGGCCCGGGCGTTGAAGTCGGAGGAGCGCGGCGTGCTGAAGGAGATTGAGCGCACCCTCGATCGCGAGGTCACGCTGCGCCCCGACGCGGTCCTGCATCACGAGCAGTTCGACGTTACCGCGATGTAGCCTGGGGGGGCGGCCTCACTGGCCTCCGGGGCGGATGCCGATCACCGCACGGCGGTGAACGGGCAGCTCGACGTGACGGGCGATGGCCCGGCCGCCGTGGGTCACCGGTCCCGGGGGCGGAGTTCCGTCCACCGCACGATATCGAACCGCTGGATGGTGCCGCGGCCCACGACGATTCCTTCTTCCTGAAGCAGCCGCCGCTTTCGAAGCGGATCGCTGTAGCCCCCGAGACGACCGCCGGCGCCGACCACGCGATGGCAGGGGACGCTGGGCAGGCGGCAGGTCCGCATGATGGTACCGACGGCGCGCCAGGCCCGCGGACGGCCGGCGAGGATCGCCACGTCGCCGTAGGTGGCCACCCGACCCCGGGGGATACGGCGCACGACCGCGATCACGCGGGCGCGAAAGGAGCCGTCGGGCGGTGTCTCGGAGGCGGTCACCGATCCGCGCGGTTCCACGGTGCAGACTCCCGGCGTGAGGCCGCGGCGGACGGAGGCTACTCCGTCGGGGTCGTCTTCCAGACCTCGTGGATCAGGCCCGCCTGGATGAGCTTGGTCGCGAAGACGATCTGCCCGGCGTGGGTCGTGAAGTGGAGCACCTGGTTCAGGATCAGCTCGCCGAACGTGAGGGTCTTGCCGTTCAGCTCCGTCGTCTCGGTGAGCCGCTCGGGGTCGAACGCGGCAAGCGCCCGGTCCGCCTCGGCCATCGCGAAGTCGAGCCGGGCCAGGAGGTCCTCCTTCGGCAGCGGGCCCGGCTCCGCGAACTCGGCGTCACGGTCGCGGCGGTAGCCGTTTCCGCCCACCCCGTGGCCGATGTAGAGGCGCGTCGAGCCGCACAGGTGCAGCACGAGGTTGCCGACGGCGTTCGAGTCCTCGTTGGCGCGCCACCAGATCTGACCGTCGTTCAGGGCCTCGATGCAGGTCCGCACCTGACCCGCCTGGTGAGCCACGAGGCGCTTGCGGGCGGTGTCCAGCAGCAACCGGTTTCCAGCGTCGCTCATCGTCGGAATCCTCGTTCCGGAAGTCGTCGGGGTCTCGGCGGTCGCGCTGCCGGCGTCGGTCCGGCTCAACGATACACCCTCGGAAAGTAGCAGATGCCGGCGACCCCGACATCGTACACGGCGCAGGCCGTCGCATACCAGGGCGGCATCGATTCGGACGGCAGGATCCCCGCCCCGTGGAGCAGGCCGAGACCGGCGTGAGCCGCGAACGCCAGGGCCAGCAGGGTCAGCGCAGTCCCCGGCTCGCGGGTCACCGCGACGGAGGCGAGCACGAGAAAGCCGACCGCGAGGGCGATGTCGAGTCCGCTGCCGGCGGTCGATTCCTGGGCCAGCGCGAATCCGACGTAGACCCCGGCGTCGAGCGTCAGCACCATCGCCGCGAACTGGGCGAGACGCAGCTCGGCGACGAGCCGGGCCGGGGAGCTCGGGTCGGCCCTGACCGCGGCGAGGGCCAGCCTGACCAGGATGATCGCGAGGGCGGCCCCCGCGACGAGCAAGGCGCGCGCGCTGTCGGTCATGTCGGTTGCACGGGTTCGCGTCCCCGGGAGGCGGTTGCCGGCGCGCCGTCGGGGTCCGGCGTCGCCGGCGGGAGCCTGGCCCGCCCATCGTCGCCTTCGGCTCCGCTGGGCGCCCAACCAACCCTGCCAGGCGTCTGCACCGTTCTACGGCGCAGACGCCTGGGATCATGATAACCGCCGGAACGAGCGCGGCTGCCTGCCGCGGCCCCGCCCCGCGGCATATCCCCCGGCGCGGCGCCGGGCTCGTCGGGACTTGTCGGGAGTAGGGATGTTCCCGGTAACGACCCCGACCCGCGTATGATCGGCGGCGCCATGATCCCGGGGCGGCTCGAAAGCACGGTTCCTTCCGACTGGCGGCCGAGACTCGGTGCGCTCCTCCTCGCGGTCGGGCTCGGCGGGGGCGCGTACTGGCTGCGCGACCTCGTCGACCCCCGGGTGCGCGCCGTCGCCGGCATCGTCGCCTTCCTCGCGGTCGCCGCGGCGTGCTCGGCCCGGCTCGCCGACGTCAAGTGGCGGCTCGTCGCGCGGGGGTTCCTGCTCCAGGTCGGGCTCGCGGTGCTCATCCTGAACGTGGAGATCGCCGGGGTGCGCCCGGGTTACGCACTCTTCGCGGGCATCGCGGCGGTGGCGACACGGTTCCTCGAGTTCACCAACGCCGGCTCGCGGTTCGTGTTCGGCGTGCTGGCCGACCCCGAGCAGATGTCCGCGCTCTTCCCCGACGGGTTCGTGCTCGCCTTCGCCTCGCTGCCCATCCTCATCTTCATGTCGGCGGTGTTCACGGTGCTCTATCACCTCGGCGCCCTGCAACTGGCGGTGAAGGCGATGGCCCGGGTGATGACGCGGGTCATGGGCACGAGCGGGGCGGAGAGCCTGTCGGCGGCCGCGAACGTCTTTCTCGGGATCACCGAGGCCCCCCTGATGATCCGGCCGTACATCGCGGGCATGACGCAGTCGGAGCTGCTGGCCCTGATGACGGGCGGGCTCGCGACCATCGCGGGCACGGTCATGGCGATCTACATCGGCCTCGGCGCCGACCCCGTCGGGGTCCTGACCACCAGCGTGATGGCGGCGCCGTGCGGCCTCTACCTGTCGAAGATCCTGCTCCCGGAGACCGGAACGCCCGCCACCGCGGGCACCGTGCGGGTGGCGGTGGAGGGCCGGTACGTCAACGTCATCGACGCGCTGGCCGGCGGGGCGTCGGACGGCATGCGGCTGGCGATGAACGTGGCCGCGATGCTGATCGCGTTTCTCGCGTTCATCGCGATGATCGACTACGCGCTGGGGCTCGTCAGCCCGGGACTGTCCCTGGCCGCGATCTTCGGGTGGCTGTTCGCGCCGGTGGCGGCCCTGCTGGGGGTGGCGTCGGCCGACCTGCCGGCGGTGGCCGACCTGCTCGGCACCAAGCTCGCCACCAACGAGTTCGTGGCCTTCGTCAAGCTCGACACCAGCTACGCCGACACGGTGAGCGAACACACCCGCGTGGTCGCGACGTTCGCCCTGACCGGCTTCGCCAACTTCGGCTCGATCGGGGTTCTCCTCGGCGGCATCGGCGGCCTCGTCCCGGAGCGGCGCCCCGATCTGGCGCGCCTGGGTCCGGTGGCGCTGCTGGGCGGGTTTCTGGCAACATTGATCAACGCCGCCATCGCGTCGGTGTTGCTGTAGTCGCGGGGGCGGCGGAGGACCGGACCGGATGTTGCCGACGATCGGATGGGAAGACGGCGAAGTGGTCATGATCGACCAACGCAGGCTGCCGGCCCGGGAGGCGTACGTGCGCTGCCGCACCGCGCGGGAGGTGGCCCGGGCGATCCGGACGATGGTCATCCGCGGGGCGCCGGCGATAGGGGTCGCGGCCGCGATGGGCCTGGTGCTGGAGCTGCGCCGCAGCACCGCGTCGGGGACCGCGCAGTTGGCCACGGAGTTCTACCGGGCCTGCGACCTGCTCGCCGCCACCCGGCCCACCGCCGTCAACCTGTTCTGGGCCATTGCCCGGATGAAGCGGACGTTCGCCGCCGCGATGCGGGCGGGGCGGTCGGTGCACGAGATCCGCGAGGCCGCGGACGCCGAGGCGGCGCGCATCCACGACGAGGACGTGGCGAGCTGCCGGGCCCTCGGACGCCACGGCGCCGACGTGGTGCCGGCGGAGGCGCGGGTGCTGACCCACTGCAACGCGGGGGCCCTGGCCACCGGCGGCTACGGCACCGCCCTCGGGGTGGTCCGGGCCGCGGTGGAGGCGGGAAAGCGGGTCGCGGTGTACGCCGACGAGACCCGGCCCTTCCTGCAGGGGGCCCGCCTCACCGCCTGGGAGCTGGTGCGTGACGGCATCGAGACGACGGTGATCACCGAGGGCATGGCCGGGTCCCTGATGCGCGAGGGCCGCATCGACGTCGTCGTGGTGGGGGCCGACCGCGTCGCCGCGAACGGTGACGTCGCCAACAAGATCGGCACCTACACGGTGGCGGTCCTCGCCAGGGAGCACGATATCCCGTTCTACGTGGCGGCGCCGGTGTCGACCATCGATCTCGAGACGCCGGACGGGGCCGCGATTCCCATCGAGGAGCGCGACGCCAAGGAGATGACCCACCTGGGCTCGTCCCGGCTGACCCCCGAGGGCGCCGCGGTGTGGAACCCGGCGTTCGACGTCACCCCGGCCCGCCTCGTCGCCGGCATCATCACCGAGCGGGGCATCTGCCGGCCGCCCCTCGCCGACAGCCTCAAGGCGGTCTGCGCTTCCGTCCCGACCCCGGCATGACCACCGTACTCGCCATCGAGACCTCGTGTGACGAGACCGCCGCCGCCGTCGCCACCGGCGATGAGACGGGGCCGGAATCGTGGGCGATCCGCTCCAGCGTCATCGCCTCCCAGGTCGACATCCACCGCGAGTGGGGCGGCGTGGTGCCGGAGCTCGCATCGCGCCAGCACCTGCGCGACCTGTGCGGGGTGGCGGAGCGGGCCCTCGGCGACGGCGGTGTGGCCTGGGGCGATCTGGACGCGATCGCGGTGACCCAGGGGCCGGGGCTGGTCGGCTCGCTGCTGGTGGGCGTGGCGTTCGCCAAGTCCCTGGCCCTCGCTCTGGGGCGGCCCCTGGTTCCCGTGCATCACCTTGCCGGCCACATCGAGTCGCTCTTCGTGGTCCGGCCCGATCTCCCGCTGCCGGCCATCGTGCTCGTCGTTTCGGGCGGCCACACGAGCCTCTACCACCTGCCCGAGGCGGGGCGCTACGAGCTGGTCGGCCGCACCCGCGACGACGCGGCGGGCGAGGCGTTCGACAAGGTGGCGAAGCTGCTGGGGCTGACGTACCCGGGCGGTCCCGTCATCGACCGCATCGCTCGCGGCGGCGACGAGCGGGCTATCCGGTTCCCGGTAGCGCGGATGACCCACGACGACCGCGCGGCGGGGCCGGCGACCGTCACTCCGCCCGGCTTCCCCCGGCGCGGGGACGGTCGGATGGACTTCAGCTTCAGCGGGCTGAAGACGGCGGTCGCGCGGCACTTGCAGCGCCGCCGCGCCGCCGACCCGGACCCGCTGTCCGAGCCCGAGCTGGCCGACATCTGCGCGAGCTTCCAGCGCGCGGTCATCGACGCCCTCCTCGACCGCACCTTCGAGGCGGTCCGCCGCTTCGGGGCCCGCGGGCTGGGCATCGCGGGGGGCGTGTCGGCCAACAGCCGGTTGCGGGAGCTGGCGCGGGAGCGCGGCGAGAAGAAGGGCGTGCCGGTGGTGTTGCCGACGCTGCACCTGTCGACCGACAACGCCGCGATGATCGCGGCCGCCGGCCTCCGGCAGATCTCGGCCGGGGTGACCGCGCCCCTGGATCTGAACGCGGACCCGGCGCTGCCGCTCGCGGCCGGCGGCGGGGCTGCGCCTCGCACCGGGGTCGGCGAGCGCGCCGGCGGGCCAGGCGCGCCGGGCGGCGACCGGGCCGGGCGGGGATTGCCGGCGAGGCCCCGGAGGAGCGGACCGTGACACCGACTCGCGATGAGGCCTGGCGCCTGCTCAACGAGTACACCCGGAACGATCGCCTGCTGAAGCACGCGTTGGCCGTCGAGGCCGCGGTGCGCGGCTACGCGCGCGAGTTCGGCGAGGACGAGGAGGACTGGGGCATCGTCGCCCTGTTGCACGACTTCGACTACGAGCGCTGGCCGAGCCCCGAGGACCATCCGTACCGCGGGTGCGAGATCCTGCGGGAGCACGGGTATCCCGAGCACGTGATGCGCGCCATCCTCTCGCATGCCGACTACACCGGCGTGACCCGCGAGTCGCGCCTCGAGCACACGCTGTTCGCGTGCGACGAGATGGCCGGCTTCGTCACCGCGGCGGCCCTCGTGCGGCCGTCCCGCAGCGTGCTCGACCTCGAGGCCAGGTCGGTCCGGAAGCGCATGAAGGACAAGGCCTTCGCGCGGGCCGTGCCCCGCGACGATCTCCGGCAGGGGGCCGAGGAGCTGGGCCTTCCCCTCGACGAGCACATCGCCAACGTCATCCGTTTCATGCGGGCCGCGGCCGACGAGCTCGGGCTTCGGGGCAGTCTCTGAGCCGCGCCCGGATCTCCGGGCCCCGTGAACCTCGCGCCGCCGTTCTCCGTATCGCTACCAGAAGCCATGACGACTCCTCCCGCGGACGTCCCGCCCGTGGCGCGCCTCGACGGCGTGTCGGTGCAGTACGGCGAGCAGGCCGCCCTGCGCGACGTCGGCGCGACGTTCCCGGCCGGGGCGGTGGGCCTGCTGGGGCCGAACGGGGCGGGGAAGAGCACCCTGCTCAAGGCGCTGCTCGGCTTCGTGACGCCCACCGCGGGCCGCATGGAGGTGCTCGGGCTCGACGTGGCGTCGAGCCCGATGCAGATCCGGGCCCGCCTCGGGTACATGCCCGAGTCGGACGGCCACGTCCCCGGCATGAACGCGGTCTCGTTCGTGGCCTACTGCGGGCAGCTCGCGGGCCTCCCGCGCAGCGACGCGATGCAGCGCGCCCACGAGGTGCTGTACTACGTGGGGCTCGGCGAGGCGCGGTACCGCAACCTCGAGACCTACTCCACGGGGATGAAGCAGCGCATCAAGCTGGCCCAGGCGCTGGTCCACGACCCCGATCTGCTGTTCCTGGACGAGCCCACCAACGGCATGGATCCGAAGGGCCGCGACGAGATGCTGGCCCTGGTCGGGGACCTCGCGACCCGCAAGGGCGTCAACCTCATCCTGTCGTCGCACCTCCTGCCCGACGTCGAGGCCACCTGCGCCCGGGTCATCGTGATGTACCAGGGCGCGGTGGCCACCCAGGGCGCCATCGCGGACCTGAAGGCGGGGCGCCGCGAGGTCTTCGAGGTCCGCGTCAAGGGGGACGCGGGCCCGTTCATCCGGGGGCTGGAGGCGGACGGGCTGGAATGCCGGGGGTCCGGCGAAGAGGTGATGCGGGTCTTCGTCAAGCCGGGCCAGGGGCCGCGCGACCTCTTCGAGGCCGCGGCTCGCCACCAGGTGCAGGTGCGGCACCTGCGGCCGAGCGTGCCGACCCTCGAGGACGTCTTCGCGGAAGCGGTCGGGGAAGAGTGATGCCGGTTCACGATCAGAGCTACCGGCGCTACGCCGGGCGCCGGAACGAGCCGGGCGCGGCGTGGCTCGTCATCGCCGCCGCCGGCGTTCGCACGCTCCTGGGCCGCAAGCTCTTCCTCGCGGTGATGCTGGCCGCGTGGGGGCAGTTCTTCGTGCGCGCGGTGATCTTCTACCTGTCGGCGAACTTCCCGACCATGAACGTGCTCGCGCCGTCGGTCGAGACCTTCCGGCAGTTCTTCGACATCCAGGAGATCTTCGTCCTGTTCGTGACCGTGTACGTCGGCTCGGGCCTCATCGCCAACGACCGGCGCTCGAACGCCCTGCAGATCTACCTGTCGAAGCCGTTGAGCCGCACCGAGTACGTCGCCGGCAAGCTGGCCATCCTCGCGTTCTTCCTGCTGATGGTGACCCTCGTCCCGGCGCTGGCCCTGCTGGTGCTGGAGGTGATGTTCTCGGCGAGCCTGGCGTTCCTCCTCGAGCACCTCTTCCTGGTGCCGGCGATCACGTTGTACGCCCTCGTGGAGGTCTCGCTGGCCTCGTTCACGATGCTCGCCCTGTCGTCGTTGTCGACCAGCGCCCGCTACACCGCGATGCTCTACGCGGGTGCGCTGTTCTTCTCGGCGGCGGTGTTCGCGGTTCTCCGCGGCGCGACGGCCAGCTCGATGCTGGCGTGGCTCTCGCTGCGGGCCAACGTCGAGCAGGTCGGTGACGTCATCTTCCGGCTCCCCCCCCGGTTCGAGTCGCCGTGGCTGCTGTCGGCGCTGGTGGTGCTGCTGCTGATCGGCCTGTCGGCCCTCGTGCTCGACCGCCGCGTGCGCGGGGTGGAGGTGGTGACGTGAGCGCCCCGGTGGTCGCGGCCGACCACCTGTCGAAGTGGTACGGTCAGGTCATCGGGCTCAACGACGTCTCCGTCGAGGTCGGCCCCGGCATCACCGGACTGCTGGGCCCGAACGGGGCCGGCAAGTCCACCCTGCTCAAGCTCGTCACCGGCCAGCTCAGGCCCAGCAAGGGTGGCGTCAAGGTGCTCGGCGAGCCGATCTGGGGCAATCCCCGGCTCTACTTCAGGCTCGGCTTCTGCCCCGAGCAGGACGCCTTCTACGAGCGCATGACGGGCATGGAGTGGGTGTCGGCCCTGGTGGGGCTCAACGGGCTGCCGGAGGCGGAGGCGGCCGACGTGGCTCAGACGGCGCTCGAGACCGTCGACCTGCTCGATGCCGCGGACCGGAAGATCGGGGGCTACAGCAAGGGAATGCGCCAGCGGGTCAAGCTGGCCCAGGCCATCGCCCACGATCCGGAGCTGCTGGTGCTGGACGAGCCGCTGGCGGGCATGGACCCCCTCGCGCGCCGCAGGGTGATCCGCCTGATCAAGGAGCGCGCCGCGCGGGGGAGAAGCGTCCTCGTCTCGAGTCACATCCTGCACGAGATCGAGGCGATGACCGCCACGATCCTCCTGATGCACAACGGCCGCATTCTCGCCGAGGGCAACATCCACACGATTCGCGACCTCATCGACGAGCATCCTCACAAGGTGCGGATTCGCGCCCGCGACCCGCGGGGGCTGGCGCGGGGCCTGATCGCCCACGACGACGTGACGAGCCTGCAGTTCGAGGACGACGCGGTGGTGCTGGAGACCCGGCGGCCCGACGCCTTCTACGCCCGGTTGACGGAGGCGGGCGCGACGGGCGACCTGGGCGACATCCACGAGGTCAGCTCGCCGGACGACAACCTGCAGGCGGTGTTCGACTACCTCGTGAAGTAGGGACGCGTCGCCATGTCCAGCCCCCCCGAGTCGCCGCCGTCCCGTCCGGGGCCGTCCGGACCCACCTTCCTGGGGTCGGTGGCGCGCATCTACGACCTCTCGTTCAGCCAGATGCTGTGGTCGCGCCGCACCGTGTTCATGGTCCTCGTCGCCGGGGGGCCGGTGGCGGTGGCGCTGATCCTGCGCCTGCTGGTGTCGATGGACCTGTTCGAAGCCGGGGGCGCGGTCGACGGCCGGCCGGTGACCATCGACGGTCCGACGATCTTCGGGCTGATGATCTGGACCTTCTATCTGAGCTTCTCGGTGCCGATGCTGGGGGTCTTCTACGGGACGTCGCTGATCGCGGACGAGGTCGAGGACCGGACCATCACGTACCTCTTCACCCGCCCCGTGCCCCGGGGCGCGATCCTCGTCGGCAAGTACCTCGCCTACCTGGTGTGCACCGGCCTGCTCGTGCTGCCCTCGGTGATGCTGGTGTACTTCCTCGTGGTGCCGCTCCTCGGGGGCAGCGTCGGCGCCGGTTTCCTTGATCTGCTGAAGGACCTCGCCCTCCTCGCGGTCGGGCTGGCCGTCTACGGCGCCCTGTTCGCCCTCGTCGGCGCCCTGTTCAAGCGGCCGCTCCTGACCGGCCTCGTGTTCATCTTCGGCTGGCAGCCGGTCGTGATCATGGTGCCGGGCTACATGAAGCGGTTCACGGTGTCGTATTACCTGCAGGGACTGGCCCCCCACGCGATGCCCGAGGACGGCGGGGTGACCAGCCTCGTCCTCCAGGTTCTGCAGGCGAACGAGATCCTGCCGTCGGCCACCGTGAGCCTCGTCGGGCTCGCGGTGATTGTGATCGGCGGGCTGGCCCTCGCGGTACGGCTCGTCGAGCGTCGGGAGTACGTGCTGGAGCAATGAGCGCGGCCGCGCACCGTGACGGCCGCCCCGGCGGTATCATTGGACCCGCCGCGGGAGCCGGCGCGGCGTCTGCCGCGGGCTGCCGGGTCGATGGCGTCGCCGCCGGCCGGCCGGATGATCGATGATGGCCTCCATGTCGCGTCGAACCCGTTACGTCGCGCTCGCCTCCGGCGGCGTGCTCGCGGTTGGGCTCTGCGGCGGACTGGTCGCGTATCTCAACAGCGACGCCGCGCGTGACGTGGCGTCCGACGCGCTCCCCGAGCTCGCGTTCGTGCCCTCGCACGCGACGGCCCTGGCCTTCGCCGACGTGCGGGGAGTGATGGCGTCCGGGCTGCGGGAGCGGGTTCGGCAGATCGTGCCGGACGGGGCGGGGCGCGAGCAGCTCGAACGGCAGCTTGGCCTGGACATCGAGCGGGACATCGACCGCGTGCTGGCCTTCTGGGCCCCGGAGCCGGACGCGGCCGCCGCGGGAGAAGAGCGTTCCTCGGGGCTGGCCCTGTTCCGCGGGCGGCTGGACGCGGAGCGGCTCGAGGCCGTGGCCCGCGGGGCCGGAGCCGACGTCACCGAGGAGAACGGCTTGCGCATCGTCAGCCGCGAGGTCGACGGCGCCGGGTCGCTGGCGATGGCGTTTCTCGAGCCGGGGCTGGTGGCGGTGGGGGAGCTGGCCGCCGTCCGGTCGGCGGCGCGCCGCGGGACTGCCGGGGGCGGCATCGACGCCGATGCGGACATGATGCGGCTCCTGGGCCGGGTGGACGACCGGAGCAGCTTCTGGGCGGTGGGGCGGTTGGGCGACTCGGGACTGCTCGGCTGGGTGCCGGAGCAGGTGTCGGAGAGGCTGCCGCCGGTGACCGCGTTCGCGGTGCAGGGACGCATCAACGGCGGCATCAGCGTATCGCTGTCAGTCGAGGGCCGCGACGACGCGGCCGCGCAGAACCTGCGCGACGTCGTTCGGGGCTTCGTGGCCCTGGCGCAGTTGCAGACGCTGGGCAACCCGGATCTGCAGGCGGTCCTGGACTCGCTGCAGACCGGCGGCGACGGAACGGCGGTGACGTTGTCCTTCCGGGTGCCGGCCGAGGCGGTCGACTTCCTGCTGTCGATGGTGGCTCCCGGCGAGAACTCCTGAATCGGCTCCGGGGCTTCGCGACGGCGGTCCCCGGGGGCGCCTGCCCGCCGGTCACCCGATCCGGTGTGTGTGCCCGCCCCGCCCGGGCGGCTGTTTGTTATGATCTGACGCTGCGGTGAACGACCCTGCGGCACGGTCCCAGCCCGCGGCGCGGTGACCCGCGGTCGTGGATGGCTATCCGGAAAGACGGGCCCGTGGCGCCGCATCGGCGACGGGCTCCCAGGCTCCAGGACAACCTCCGGCCGGTTCGTGCGTAAACACGATCGGGGGTCTGCGCCCTGGGAATCTGTGCCGTAGAACGGCGCTGGCTCCCCTGGCAGGGTCGGTTGGGCGGCAATCGGGTCCGAAGGCGACGATTCCGGGCCGGACGGCGGCGACCCCCGGGGAGGCGTCGACTCCTGCAGGCGTGGAGGGTCGGCCGGTGCCGGCGGAGCCGCGACGCGGCGATTGGCGGGCGAGTGTGACAGACAACGCGGAAGTGAAGGTCGTCGGCGTCCTCGGGTGCGGGCTCATGGGTTCGGGCATCGCCCAGGTCTGTGCCCAGGCGGGCTATCGGACCGTCGTGCGAGAGATCGATCAGGTCGCCGTCGACGCCGGGCTGGGGCGGATCGAACGTTTTCTCGACAACGGCGTGGCCCGCGGCAAGATGACCCCCGAGGCGCGGGACGCGGCGATGGGGCGGCTCAGCGGGACCACCCGCTTCGAGGTGCTGGCCGGGAGCGACCTGATCGTCGAGGCGATCGTCGAGAACGTCGACGCCAAGCGGGCGGCGTTCGCCGCGGTCGAGCCGGTGGTCGGTCCCGAGACGCTGTTCTGCTCGAACACGTCCTCGGTCTGCATCACCGAGCTCGCGGCGGCGACGACGCGGCCGGACAAGTTCATCGGGCTTCACTTCTTCAGTCCGGTGCCGCTCATGTCCCTGGTGGAGGTCATTCGCGGACTGTCCACCACCGACGCCACCTACGAGCGGACCTTCGCCTTCGCGAAGTCTCTCGGCAAGCAGCCGGTCACCGCGCCGGACCGGCCCGGGTTCATCGTCAACCGGCTGCTCATTCCCTATCTGCTGAGCGCGGTGCGCGCCTACGAGCAGGGATGCGGCACCCTGGAGGACATCGACACGGCGATGACCGAGGGATGCGGCCATCCCATGGGGCCGTTCACGCTGGCCGACTTCATCGGCCTCGACACCACCTACTACATCGCGAACATCATGTTCGAGGAGTTCCGCGACCCCGCCTACGCCCCCCCGCCGTTGCTGAAACGGATGGTGCTGGCCGGGCGGCTGGGACGCAAGACCGGTCATGGCTTTTTCAGGTATTGAGGCAACGGCGCCAGCCGTCCCCACGCATGACGCCGACGACGGCATCGCCGAGGCGGTGCGGGTTCTGCTCGCCGGGCTCGGCGAGGATCCGGCCCGCGAAGGACTCGTCAGGACCCCGGATCGGGTCGCGAAGGCGCTGCGGTTCCTGACCAGCGGCTATGATCGGGATGTTGACGTCGTGATCAACGACGCCCTCTTCACGGTGGACTACAGCGAGATGGTCATCGTGAAGGACATCGACTTCTACAGCCTCTGCGAGCATCATCTGCTGCCCTTCTTCGGGCGCTGCCACGTCGCCTACGTGCCGGACGGGAAGGTCATCGGACTGAGCAAGCTGCCCCGGCTGGTCGAGGTCTTCAGCCGCCGGCTGCAGGTGCAGGAGCGGTTGACGAGCCAGATTGCCGAGACCATCGCGGCCAAGGTGAGCCCTCTCGGCGTCGCGGTGGTCGTGGAGGCCACCCATCTGTGCATGGCGATGCGCGGGGTGGAGAAGCAGAACTCGGTGGCGCTCACCAGCGCCATGCACGGGGTGTTTCGCACCGACGCCCGCACGCGGATGGAGTTTCTGAACCTGTTGCGTCTTGGGGGCGGCGCCGCCGTCCTCCGGGACGTCACGGAGCACGCGATCGATGCCGAGCACAGATGAGCGTCGTCGCCGGCGGTTGTGGGCGGCGGCCCTGGCGGCCTTCGTCACCCTCTCGTCCGTCGCCCCGGCGGGGGCGCAGTCGCGCCGCATCGAGCCGGCCGAGGTCGAGTGCCCGTCCGTCCTCGGCATCGGGGTGGACACCGACCGGACCTACTGCGACGTGCAGATCGGCGACGAGATCGCCGACGGCGTCATCGTGCGGATTCCCCCGCACCGCGGACCGGCCACGGTGACGTTCACGCTGCACGGCCGGCACACCTACTCGGAGGACGAGGTGACGCGCGGCCGGGGATACGCCCGCTACCTGGCCACGGCCGCGGTGGCGAGCGCCCAGGAGGTGCTGGCGCGTCCCGTCGTCCTCGCCGAGTTCCACGGCGCCGCCGACCTCGTCGACCGGGTCGGGGGCGGGGCGGGACCGGGCGGCGTCAAGGCGATCGCGCCGGTGGGGGCCGAGCGCATCCGCGTCATCGTGCCGTCCAGCGTGACGGAAATCAGCATCGTCGGGCTCGAGCTCGAAGTCCGGCGCCTCGACAGCGAGCAGACGCAGGTCGCGCGGGGTCGCGCCATCGCACTGGTCAGCGACGTGAACGTGGAGTACCGGGCTCGCTAGCGAGTCTGCACCGCTGTCCCGCGGGAGGCGCTGCGGGGGGCGAGGCGCCGCGAGGCAGGAGCTGGCGTCTACCGGGCCAGGTCATGGAGCATCAACAGAGCGATCCGGATCGCGTGAGGGACGTCGTCGTCGTCGGGGCGGGGCCGGCCGGCCTCGCCGCCGCCATCGCCGCGCGCCGCGAGCGGCTCGATTGCGAGGTGTTCGAGCGGGCCGCGCTCGTCAACTCGATCCTGAAGTTCCCGACGAACATGGTCTTCTTCACGACCCCGGAGCTCCTCGAGATAGGGGACCTGCCGTTCGTCACCCCCTACGCGAAGCCGACTCGCGACGAGGCCCTGCGCTACTACCGGCGCACCGTCGACGCGTTCGACCTCACCGTCCGGCTCGGCTGCGAGGTCTCCTCGATTGCCCGGCAGCCCGGCCCGGACCGCGCCGCAGTGCTCGCCGTCGACGTCGATCATCCCCACGAGGGCTCGTTCCGGCGGCTCGCCCGCACCGTCGTCGTGGCCGTGGGGGCCTACGACTGCCCCAACCGGCTGGGCATTCCCGGCGAGGACCTGCCGCACGTCTCGCACTACTACACCGAGGCGCATCCCTGGTACCGGAAGCAGGTCGTGGTGGTCGGGGGCAAGAACTCGGCGGCCGAGGCGGCCCTCGAGCTGTACCGCTCGGGCGTCCGCGTCACCCTCGTGCACCGGCACGCCGAGCTGGGGGAGGGCATCAAGTACTGGGTCCGGCCCGACATCGAGAACCGTATCGCGGAAGGCTCGATACCCGCGCGCTTCGAGACCCGCGTGGTCGAGATCCGGGCGCGCGAGGTCGTCGTCGAATCCGCGGCGGGGCGGGAGGTGCTGCCGGCCGACGCCGTCCTCCTGCTGACCGGCTATCACCCCGATACCGCGATGCTGCGGCGTTTCGGCGTCCACGTCGACGCCGACACGATGGTGCCCGCCCACGATCCCGAGACCTACGAGACCAACGTCCCCAACCTGTTCCTCGCCGGGCAGGTCATCTCCGGCATCCACAGCGGACGGATCTTCATCGAGAACGGCCGCTTCCACGGCCAGCGGGTCGTCGCCGAGATCGCCCGCCGCCTCGCGCGCGCCGGCGACGCGGTGCCGGCGTAGCAGTCCGCGCAGCCGCCGCGAGGCGCGCATGCACATCATCATCGTCGGCGGCGGGTCGACCGGCTATCCGCTCGCCGAGGGGCTCGCCGAGCACCACGACGTCTTCGTGGTCGACGTCGATCCGGCGCGGGCCGAGCGCTTCGCCGATCTGGACGTCGAGCTCGTCACCGGCGAGGGCGCGGACCCCGAGGTGCTGCGGCGCGCCGGGGCCGGGGGCTGCGACGTCTTCATCGCGGCCACCCGTCACGACGAGATCAACATCGTCGCCTGCTCGCTCGGCCGCCGGCTCGGCGCCCGGCGGACCATCTGCTTCGTCACGAAGGAGAACTTCCTCCACGCGCACGGCGGCGACGGCCACCTGCGGCGCCACTTCGGGATCGACGAGGTCGTCTGGCCCGAGGCGGAGCTCGCGGCCGAGATCGAGCGGATCGTCCGGGAGCCGGACGCCACCGACGCGGCGGAGTTCGCCGGCGGCCGCGTTCGGCTCCTGGAGTTCCCGCTCGCCGCCGACTCGCCAATGGCGGGACGCGACGTGGCGTCGCTCGAGCTGCCCCCGGGGGTCGTCATCGTCGCCGCGAAGCACGACGACTCGACGTCGATCCCGCGCGGGCGCACCCAGCTCTCACCGGGCGACCGGGTGGTGCTGATGGGCACGCCGGCGGGGATGGCGGCGTCGCGACGGCACGTGTCGCCCGGCGCCCGCCCCCGCTCCCAGCTCGTCACCATCGTCGGCGGCGGGGACGTCGGCGGGCGGCTCGCGCAACGCCTCGACGGCGCCGACGGCATCCGGCTGCGGGTCATCGAGAGGGACCGCGGGCGGGGCGAGCTGCTGGCGTCGTCCCTGCGGAACGCCCTCGTCCTGTGCGGCGACGGCACCGACCTGGAGCTGCTCGAGGCGGAGGACATCGGCCGGAGCGACGTGCTCGTCTCGGTCATCGACAACGACGAGCGCAACCTGTTCGCTTCGCTCCTGGGTCGGCAGCTCGGGGTCCGGAAGGTGATCACGCGCGTCGGCAACTGGCCGAATCACCGCCTGTTCGAGCGCGTCGGGGTCGACGTGGCGCTTTCCGCCCGCGGCTCCGCGGTGACGTCGGTGGTGCACCGGATCGACGGCGGTCGGGCGGTGCTCCTCGCGGTCCTCCAGGAAGGGCAGGCCCAGGTGCTGGACGTGACCGTCCCCGCGGGCTTCGCCGCGGCCGCGGTCCGGGACCTCGGGCTTCCGGAGCAGTCCATCATCGGCACCGTGCTGCGCGGCGGCGAGGTCATGGTTCCCCGCGGCGACGACCGGGTGGAGGGCGGCGACCACCTCCTGATCTGCTGCACCGAGGCCGCGGTCGGCGGCGTGCGCGACCTGTTCTCGCACGGGCGCGCGACCTGACGGCCGCGGGGGAGGTCCCGCCGCAGGGCGGCGTCAGGCAGGGACAAGGGCCGCCCGGAGCGAGCGATCATGCGCCTCAGCGTCGTCGCCCAGGTCGCGGGCCGGATCATCCGGCTGTTCGGCGCGGCGTTCCTGGCTCCCGCCGCCGTCGCGGCGGGCTACGGCGAGTGGCCCGACGTGGGCGGCTTTCTCGCCGGCGGCCTGGCCGCCGCCGCGTTCGGGCAACTGCTCGTCGGCGTCTCGGGCCGGGCCGGCGACGAGCTCCGGCGCATGGAAGCGCTGGCGGTGGTGGCGGGCGTCTGGCTCCTCCTCGCGCCCCTGTGCGCGGTGCCCTACGCGTGGGCCGGGCTCGGGGCGGTCGACGCGCTCTTCGAGGCGATGTCGGGCATCACCACGACGGGCGCGACGATCCTGACCGACTTCGAGGCGCCGGGCCGGGGCCTGTTCTTCTGGCGCTCGCTGACGCAGTGGCTCGGCGGCATGGGGGTCATCACCCTGGTGGTCGCCGTGCTCCCGCGCCTCGCAGACGGTGTCCGGCAGCTCTTCTTCACCGAGGTGCCCGGTCCCGCGGAGGAGAAGCTCGGGCCGCACATCCGGAAGACCGCGGCTGTCCTCTGGTACCTGTACGCCGGCCTGACCGCGGCGGCTGCGGCGGCGCTGCTCCTTGCCGGCATGCCGCTCTTCGACGCCGTCTGTCACGCCATGACGACGCTCTCGGCCGGTGGCTTTTCCCCCCACCCGCAGTCGATACTGGGCTACGACAGCGCCGTCGTCGAGTGGATCCTCTGCGTCTTCATGTTCCTTGCCGGCGCCAACTTCGCGCTGCAGTACCGGGCGCTCGGCCGGGGGCCGGGGGTGCTGGTCCGCGACGACGAGTTCCGCGTCTACGCCGGCATCGTCATCGCCGCGGCCGCGCTGCTCGCGGTGGTGCTGTGGCGGGTCGAGGGCGGCGGCGCGCCGGTGCGGACGGCGCTGTTCCAGGTGCTCTCCATCCTGACCACGACCGGCTACGCCAGCGCCGACTTCGCGCTGTGGGGCGACCAGGCCAGGGTGGTGCTGCTCGCGACGATGTTCGTCGGCGGCTGCGCGGGCTCGGCGGCGGGGGGACCCAAGGTGCTCCGGCACATGCTCGCCGGTCGGTTCACCCGGGTCGAGCTCCGGCGCACCTTCCATCCCCGCGGCGTCATGCCGGTGAAGCTCGGCGGCCGGGTGGTGCCCGAGGTCGTGATCCGGTCCGTCCTCGTCTTCTTCGTCTTCTACGTCGTGACCTTCGCGGCCTGCGTGGCGGTGGTCGTCGAGCTCGGGGCCGACCTCGAGACCGCGATCACCGCCACCGCCGCCAGCCTCGGCAACATCGGCCCCGGCTTCGGGGAGGTCGGTCCGCTGGCGAGCTATGGCGAGCTGCACCCGTTGTCCAAGCTGACCCTGACCGCCGCCATGTGGATCGGCCGCCTCGAGGTGGTGACGGTGCTGGCCCTGCTTCGCCTGGAGGTGTGGACCGGTGCGCACTGGCGGCGGAGGGAGCCGCGGTGACTGGGCTGTGTACGAAGCCGAACGCGGAAGTCGAGGCCAGGCGACGCGACGAGCGGAGCGGGAAGCCGTCGGCGCCGCGCGGGCGGGTTGCGCAGCCGCTCCACCGTGATTGCCCTCTACTGAGGCCCCGGCCGGCCCGTCCGCGCCGCGAAGGCGTGCATCTCTATCAGGTCGATGAGGGCCCGCGAGCGGCCGGCGATGTCGCTCAGCTCGAGGAGCGCCTGCTTCTCGACCGGCTCGAGGTCGAGGTACTGCGCGAGGGTGTTGACGAGGGCGTCGTCCCCCATGTCCGCCGGCACCATCCGGCGCCATCTCGCGTTGTCGAACTCGCCCGCCACCAGGGGATCGAGGCGGGTCCGCAGCCGGCGGAGCTCGTCGCGGATGCGTTCGGAGTCGGTCTCCGGGAGGGGGGCGATCCGGGCTCGGCGGTAGGCGCGCCCACCGACCTCGGCGACGATGCGGAAGCGCTCGATGCCGCGCAGGACGATGTTCGACCGGCCGTCGGGCAGGCGCTCGGCGTGGGTGATCAGGCCCGCGCATCCGATGTCGTAGACCGGCGGCGCCGGGCCGGGCTCGCGCCCTGCCTTCTGGAGCACCATGCCGATGATTCGGTCTCCCGACAGGGCGTCGGCCAGCATCTGCCGGTACCGCGGCTCGAAGATGTGCAGGGGCAGGCACACCGACGGGAACAGGACGACGTTGGGCAGCGGGAAGACGGGAATCGTCGAGGGCAGCATCATGACGTCCGGCAGCCGGTGGCGAGGCGGTGCGGCCTCGCGCCCCGGACGCCTCCAGATCAGTGCACGGTCCGGGTCTTCTTGTCGAGGAAGTCCATCAGGACGTAGCGGCCCAGCGTGTGGGGGGTCGTGAAGTACGCCTTGCCGTGGCAGATCGCGGTGACCCGCTTGACGAAGCTCACCAGCTCGTGGTCGCGCGCGAGCATGAAGGTGTTGATGAGGATGCCGGCCTTGCGGCAGGTGGCGACCTCGGCGAACGTCTCCGAGATGACCCACGGATCGAGGCCGAAGGCGTTGCGGTAGATCTTTCCGTCGGGGCGGGTCAGGGCCGACGGCTTGCCGTCGGTGATCATCACGATCTGCCGCATCTCGCGGGGCTGCCGCTCCAGCAGGCGCCGGGCGAGCCGGAGCCCCTCCCGGGTGTTCGTGTAGTGGGGCCCGACCCGCGCCCGCGCGAGCTGGCGGAGCGGGATCTCCTCGGCCGAGTCGTGGAACAGGACCACGCGCAGGGTGTCGCCCGGATACTGGCGCCGGATGAGGTTGGCGAGGGCCAGGGCCACCTGCTTGGCCGGCGTGAACCGGTCCTCGCCGTACAGGATCATGCTGTGGCTGCAGTCGAGCATGAGCACGGTCGCGCAGGCGCTCTGGTACTCGCCCTGGGCGACCATCAGGTCCGGCTGCTCGACCTCGATGCCGGGTCCGGCGATCGCGCCGCGCCCCATCCGCTTCACCGCGCTCAGGATCGTCGCGGCGGCGTCGAGGTTCATGGTGTCGCCGAACTCGTAGGGTTTGGGGGCCCCTCCCGCCTCGACGCCCGTCGCGTAGTCGCGCGTGTCGTGCCGGCCGACGCTGCTGTGGCCGACCGATCCGAGCAGATCCCGCAGGGCCCGGTAGCCCAGGAAGTCGAGGCCCTTGTCGGTGACCTCGAACCGCATGGGCGGCGACTGTCCGTCGCCGCCGCGGCCCTGGCGGTCGCGGGCCGCCGCCTCGAGGTCGGGGTGGCGGGTGATGTAGCCCTGCTGCGCCATCTGATCGACGAGCCGGTCGATGAGCGACTCGAGCCGCGACGCCCCGTCGTGGTCCGCGTCGGCGGCGTCGCCGAGCAGGTCGAGGATCGTCTCGTCGGACAGCATCCCGCCGTTGAGCAGGGCCTCGAGAATGGCGTCCCGCAACGCCTGCTCCGAGCGCTGGCCGTCCTCCGCGTCCGGATCGCCGGGACGACCCGAGGCGCTGCCGAAGCCGCTGTCGAGGAGCAGCCGCGAGAGCTTCGACACCAGCTCCTCGATGTCGAGCCCGTCGAGCTCGTCGCCCGTGTAGCGGGTGTATCGGTACTTCATCGTCGTCGGCGCGGGTGCAACCCCGCGCGCGGGACTCGCCCTAGTTGTAGTACTTCTTCTTCCCGGGCGGGACGCGGGCGTCGGTCTCGAACAGTTGCTCCGCGGTCATCGGCTTCCGCCGCCCGGACTCGTCCGCGCTGTACTGCCACGTGTCGTTCCGGCTGATCTTCTTCTGCGAGTACAGGCCCTCGACGATGAACTCGACGGCGGCGGCGAGCACCGGCGGCGGCTCGTCCGCATCGACCCGCAGGTGGCCGGCGAGCTCGTGCAGCCCGTGGATCTGGCCGGTCTGCTCGAGGAGCTCGGCCGCCGTTGTCGCATCGCCGAGATCCAGGGTCCCTCCCAGGTCGAACCACTCGACCACGGCCGCGGTGTCGACGGTGGCGAACCACCCCTCGAACACGCGGCCGACGGCGGTGCGGATGACGTCGCGGGCGACCTGGTCGGCGCCGCGCAGCTCGCCCTCGTACTCCAGCTCGAACTTGCCGGTGATCGAGGGCAGGGCCGCGTAGACGTCGGCGATGCGGACCGCGGCGGCGGCCTCGCGGTTGACGAAAGCCCGCCGCTCGGCGTTCGACACCGCGTTCTCCAGGCAGGTGATCGGCATGCGCTGGCTGACGCCGGAACGCTTGTCGACCTTGCCGTGGCCGCGGGCGACGAAGGCGATCTCCTCGACGATCTCGCTGATGTAGGGCGGGATGCGCGGCGCTCCCGCTGCGTCGCCGGACCGCGCGGTCCACGCCTCCTGACTCGTGATCCGCATCCCCTCCCGGCGCGTCTGCGGATAGTGGGTGCGAATCTCGGATCCGATGCGGTCCTTCAGCGGGGTGATGATCTTGCCGCGCGCCGTGTAGTCCTCCGGGTTCGCGGTGAACGTCATCACCACGTCGAGCGGCAGCCGCACCGGGTAGCCCTTGATCTGGACGTCGCCCTCCTGGAGGATGTTGAACAGGCCGACCTGGATCTTGCCGGCGAGGTCGGGCAGCTCGTTGATGGCGAAGATGCACCGGTGGGCGCGGGGCAGCAGGCCGTAGTGCATGGTGAGCTCGTCGGACAGCTCGAGCCCGCCGCGGGCCGCCTTGATGGGGTCGACGTCGCCGATCATGTCGGCGATGGTGACGTCCGGGGTCGCCAGCTTCTCCACCAGCCGGCGCTCCCGCGGGAGCCAGGCGATAGGCAGGTCGTCGCCGGCCTCCGCCACCCGGTCGCGGCCGGCGCGGGACAGGGGAGCGAGGGGGTCGTCGTTGATGGGGCAGCCCGGAATCACCGCGATCACCTCGTCGAGAAGCGAGACGAGGGCGCGCAGCAGGCGGGTCTTGGCCTGTCCCCGCAGCCCCAGCAGCACGAAGTCGTGCTGCGACAGGATGGCGTTGACGACCTGCGGGATCACCGTGTCGTCGTAGCCGACGATGCCGGGGAACAGCGGGCCGGGCTCGGCGAGCCGGCGCACGAGGTTCTCCCGCATCTCGACCCTGACGCTGCGGCGCGGAAGGCGGCCCGCGGCGACCGCCTCGCGAAGCTCTCCCAGACGTTGCGGTAGCTGCATGGTGCGATCTTAGCAAGCCCGCGGTCCGGCCGCCCGGCCGCCCGCCTCGGTTGCTCCGCTTCCCGCGGGCGGCGCGCTGCCGCCGGTGCGGCGCCGGACCGTCACCCGGCCGCCGGCGAAGGAAACCGCCGCTGCCGCGGGCGGCGCCCCGTCAACGCGGGTCCGCCGCCAGCGCCTCCGCGGTGACGAAGCGGGGCTGGATGTCGATGGGGATGTGCCCGAGCCGGTCCAGCGCTTGCCGCACCGCCGGGGTCACGATCCCCCGGGCCTCCAGAATCCGCTGCGCGGCGTCGAAGTCGCCGGTGGCCTGCACCGTCATGAGCTCGCGGGCGAGGTCGGTGACGGTGTCCCGGATGCGGCCGTGGTCGACCGCGAAGCGCCCGTCGACGTCGACGGTCACCGCGCCCGCGTCGAGGAAAGTGTTGAGCTGGATGGCGATCCCGCGGCCGTGCGCGGTGTCGATGCCGAAGCGGATCGAGCGGAACGTCGAGGCGAGGAACGTGGTGTACATGCTGCGCTCGAGCGACCGGTCGACGACCCCCCGGTCGATGAGCTCGCGCAGGGCCCAGAGGCCGGCGACGTCGGCCTTGGCCTCCTCGATGGTGCTGTGGGTCTCGCGGAGCTCCTGCCGGACGGTGGTCCGCCGGCCGTCGACGGTGATGGTGCCGGGCCCGAGCCCGTGCATCAACTCGTGCATGAGGATGTGGGTGAAGAACGCGTCGAACGAGACCTCCCGCTGCTCGGCCGGCCGCAGCGTCACCCGGGCGATGGGAGTCAGGACGCGCTGGAACTTGGCTTCCTGCACGTTCTTCAGCATGACCCGCTTGGAGCCCTTCTCGCGCACCACCCGTTCGTCGTTGGGCAGGTTGAAGGCCGCGGTCTGCACCCCGCTGTTCGCGTCGCCGGCGGTGAACACGACGTTGACGACGCGGATCGGGGCGAGGGCGCCGAGGGCGGGGTTCCGGAAACGCGGGTCGATGGGCAGCGTGTCCTCCAGTCCCTGGAGCTCGGCCCCGAAGCGCTCCAGCGTCGCCGTCTCCGCCGCGTCGCGGATGGTGACGAACGCCTCGAACGCCGCCTTGTAGTTGAACCACTCGTCCTCGTAGACCTCGTAGGGTCCGATGGTCGGCTCGATCGTCGCGTCGAGCTCCATCCACGCCACGTCGCTGTCGTAGTAGTCGTTGCTGGCGAACGCGGCCGCGCGGCTCTCCAGGTAGCGCCGCAACGTCGGCTCCGCGGTGGCGCGGGCGGCGGCCAGGAGGTGCGCAGCGGCGATGGCCAGCGGCCCCTCGTACTCCACGTTGTAGGGCACGCTCGTGAACCCGCCTTCGGGGGTGCGGCGGATGGTGGTGAAGTACCCGGTGGCGGCGGCGCGGGCCGGCCCCTCGAGCCCGTCGAGCCACGCCGCGACCTCCTCCCTCGTCGCCCCCGCCGGGTAGTAGTTGGCGCCCTCGGGCTTGGGCGGCGCGCCGGCCACGAACGGCCGCTCGTCCTCGATGCGCGACCACGGGCCCTTGTTGAGCAGGAAGTAGTCGAGGGCGGCCTGTCCCGCCGCGCTCCGGTCCCCGGCTAGCGAGATCAGCATCGCGGGGTTGCCGGCCCAGACCTGCTCGAGGAAGATCCCGTCCATCACGCGGGCGGCGGCGATGATGTGGGCGAGCGCCCGGCGCTCCGAGTGGGGCAACCCCGACAGATCCGCGCCGATGTCGACGGGCGCGAACAATCGCGTCATCGTGGCCCCCTGGCCCCCGGCGGCGGTCGCGGCGCCGGCGAGGGCGCAGGCGCCAACGACACCGGCGGCCAGCAGGACGGTCCCGACGCCGCCGAACGGTCTCCGCGCCTTCGTCATCCCGTGTCCCTCCAGTAGCCGACCGGCTCGCTACCATCATGGAACGGACGGCCGGGCCGAGGCAAGACGGAGAGATTGCTACACTGGTGGTCGGCGCCGGCGCGCGGACGCGCCGTGGCGCCGGGGGGGCGGCGGCAGGAGCGCACATGACGAGCTCGACGCAGGTGGCGGTGATCGGCGGGGGACCGGGCGGGTACGCCGCCGCGTTCCTCGCCGCGGATCTGGGCATGCGCGTGACCCTCGTCGACGAGGCCCCGAACCCCGGCGGCGTGTGCCTGTACCGGGGGTGCATGCCGTCGAAGGCGCTGCTGCACGTGGCGAAGGTGGTCACGGAGGCCCGCGAGGCCCGCAACTGGGGCGTCGACTTCGGAGAGCCGGCGCTGGACGTCGACCGGCTGCGAAGCTGGAAGGACGAGTCGGTGGCCCGGTTGACAGGGGGACTCGGCCAGCTCTCGAGCCAGCGCGGGGTGAGCTACCTCCACGGCCGGGCGGAGCTGTCGGGGCCGACGTCGGCGCGGGTTGCGGCGGCCGACGGCGGGGTCGTCGCGCTCGAGTTCGAGCACGCGATTCTCGCCACCGGATCGAGGCCGGCGGCGCCCGGCGCGCTCGCTCTCGACAGCGATCTGGTCTGGGACTCGACCCGCGCCCTCGAGATCCCGTCGGTGCCCGGCTCGCTGCTCGTGGTCGGCGGCGGCTACATCGGGCTCGAGCTGGGGTCGGTGTACGCCGCCCTGGGGTCGAGGGTCACGGTGGTCGAGATGACCGCCGGCCTGCTGCCGGGGGCCGACCGAGACCTCGTGGCGGTCGTCGCCCGCCGGCTCGGCGGGGTGTGCGAGGCGGTGCTCCTGGAGACGACGGTGACGGCGTTGTCCGAGGACCCCGACGGGGTCTCGGTGACCCTGAAGGGCAGGGACGGAGAGTCGGCTCGGCGGTTCGACCGGGTGCTGGTGGCGGTGGGCCGCGTGCCGAACTCGGACGTGCCGGGACTGGACCGTACCGCCGTCGCCTGCGATTCGCGCGGTTTCGTGGCCGTCGACGGCCAGCGCCGGACGGCCGAGCCGACAATCTTCGCGATCGGCGACCTCGTCGGCGAGCCGATGCTCGCCCACAAGGCGAGCCACGAGGCGCGCATCGCGGTCGAGGCCATCGCGGGGCACAAGGCGGTGTTCGAGCCCGCCGCCATCCCGGCCGTGGTGTTCACCGACCCCGAGGTGGCCTGGTGCGGCCTCACCGAGACGCAGGCCAGGGCGGAGGGGCGCGCGGTGGAGGTGGCGAGGTTCCCCTGGGGGGCCTCGGGGCGGGCGGTCACCCTCGACCGGCCGGCCGGCGTCACCAAGCTCGTCATCGAGCCCGAGTCGGAACGCATCCTCGGGGTGGGCATCGCGGGCAGCGGGGCGGGCGAGCTGATCGCCGAGGGGGTGGTGGCGATCGAGATGGGCGCCACCGCCTCCGACCTGCGGCTGTGCATCCACCCGCACCCCACGCTGTCCGAGACCCTGATGGAGTCGGCCGAGGTCTTCTTCGGCCAGAGCACCCACGTCTACCGGCCGAAACGGAAGCGCTGATCCCCGGCGCCGGGAGGCCCGGGGGAGCATCTCGGCGCGCGGTCGAGGCGGGTCCCGGGGTCAGGGCGTCGCGCGGTTCACCGCGGCGACCGCGTCCGCCTGCTCATGGGCGTGGTAGGAGCTTCGCACCAGCGGCCCGGACTCGACGTGCCGGAAGCCCAGCCCCAGCGCCTCCTCCTTCAGCGCCGCGAACTCGTCGGGGTGGTAGTAGCGCGCCACCGGCAGGTGGGCGGGCGACGGGCGCAGGTACTGGCCTATCGTCACGATGTCGCATCCCGCGTGCCGCAGATCGGCCAGCGCCGCCGCCAGCTCGTCCCGGGTCTCGCCGAGGCCCACCATGATGCCCGACTTCGTGGCCACCCGGGGGCGGTGGCGGCGGGCGTGGGCCAGGACCCGGAGGGCGCGGTCGTAGCCGCCGCCGGGGCGCGCCCGCCGGTACTGGCCCCGAACGGTCTCCAGGTTGTGGTTCAGGACGTCCGGCCCCGCCGTCAGCACGATGTCGAGCGCGTCGGCGCGTCCGCCGAAGTCCGGCACGAGGGTCTCGACGCGGCAGTCCGGGGCCAGAGAACGGATGGCGGCGACGGTGGCGGCGAAGACGCCCGCGCCGCCGTCGTCGAGGTCGTCCCGGTCGACGGAGGTGACGACCGCGTGCTCGAGACCGAGGGCCCGCACCGCTTCCGCCACCCGCACCGGCTCCCCCGGGTCGACGGGGCCGGGCCGCCCGTGCTCGACGTTGCAGTACGCGCACGCCCGGGTGCAGACCCCGCCCAGGATCATGAAGGTCGCGGTCCCGTGGTGCCAGCACTCCCCGATGTTGGGGCAGTTGGCCTCTTCGCACACGGTGTGCAACCCCTGCTCCCGGACGAGCCGCTTGAGGCGCCGGTAGCCGGCGCTGCCGGGCGCGCGGACCCGCAGCCAGCGGGGCTTGGCCTCCGTCGGGGCCGGCTCGGGGCGGACCCGGCGTCCCCGGTAGAAGGTCGCCGGCGCGGCGGAGGAGGCGGGCGTCCCGTCGTCCAGGGTCCCCATGTTCCGGATCGTACCGCGCCGCCGCGCCCCGGCGCAACGCGGGCGGAACGGGCCGCCGGGGAGGAGCGCGGCCGCGACGCCGGGGCCCCGCCCGGCGCCGGCCGACGCCGCAACCGGCCGGCGGTCCCGGTCGCCCCGCGGGGCCCGTCCCGCCCGGTGGGGGCAGGATTCGCCGGGCGCGCGAAAATCGTGTAAACTGACGCCGGTGTCGTGTGGGCACCATAGCGCCGCCCATACGGAAGACGCGGCCCCGGTCCCGGCCGTCCGGCAACCTGGATGCCCGGGTGGTTCGCGGTCCGGCAAGCGGGGATGACGAGGTCGGCAAGCGGGGCGCGGCGCCGTGTTCTTCGGTTTGCGAAAGGCACCGTCGGGCCGGGATGCGCGCCGGTCCACTCGGACCGACACTCTCACCCCCTCGGCCCGGGCAGCCCGTGAGCCACGGCGCCGCGGCCGGTGAACGACACGGAGGAGTCGATGGCGTACAGCATTTGTGAACCCTGCGTCGGGACCAAGGACACCGCCTGCGTGGACGTGTGTCCGGTGGACTGCATCCACCCGCGCAAGGACGAGGACGAGTTCGAAGCAGAGACGATGCTCTACATCCATCCGGAAGAGTGCATCGACTGCGGCGCCTGCGTGCCGGCATGCCCGGTCGAGGCGATATTCGCCAACGACGAAGTGCCCGATCAGTGGGAGAGCTTCATCGAGGTCAACGCCAACTGGTACGAAGGCCGGTAGCCGAGCGAGTCGCCCATGGGTTTGATCGACCATCGCTTCGAAGACAACTTCATCACGACGAATCTCGACAAGGTCCTCAACTGGGCGCGGCAGTCCTCGTTGTGGCCGATGGGGTTCGGGCTGGCCTGCTGCGCCATCGAGATGATGGCGACGTCGGCGTCCCGTTTCGACATCGCCCGGTTCGGCGCCGAGGTTTTCCGCGCGTCGCCGCGCCAGGCCGACCTGATGATCGTCGCGGGCACCGTCACCAAGAAGATGGCCCCGGTCCTGCGCCGCCTGTACGACCAGATGCCCGAGCCCAAGTGGGTCATCTCGATGGGCAGTTGCTCGAACGCCGGGGGGCCGTTTCCCACCTATTCGGTGCTGCAGGGCGTCGACAAGGTGGTGCCCGTCGACGTCTACGTGTCCGGGTGTCCGCCCCGCCCCGAGGCGCTGCTCTACGGGTTGATGCGCCTCCAGGACAAGATCCGGCGCGAGAACACGGTGTTGCGCAAGGAACGGGTCATCTTGGCGGGACAGAGTGATCCGATTCTCGTCGAGGACCGGGGGTAGCGGCCGTGCAGCAGTTGGCGAAGCTCTTTCGGATGGTGTTCCTGGTCGATCTGATCAAGGGGCTGCTGGTCACCCTCAGGTACACCCCGCAACCTGCGTTCACCTTCCAGTATCCGGCCGAGCGGCGCCCGGTCGCGCCTCGCTTCCGTGGGGTGCTCAGGCTGCAGGTCGAGCCGGAGACCGGCGCGCAGACCTGCATCGTGTGCGACCAGTGCGCCAAGGTGTGCCCCGACGAGCTCATCTTCCTGGGGGGGCACCGGGAGCCCGGTCACAAGATCAAGGTGCTGGACTTCTTCGACTTCAACCTGTCCCGCTGCAGCTTCTGTGGCCTGTGCGCCGAGGTGTGCCCGACCAAGCCGGTCAAGGCGCTCATCATGAGCGAGGACTACGAGCTCGGCAGCTACGATCGCCAGAAGCAGATTCTGCGCGTAGACGACATGTACGACGGCGTGGCGATTGAGCAGTACTCGCGCTAGCGGGAGTCCCTCGGGCGCTCCCGGCGCCCGCCCGAGGCTCCGCCGGCATGCCGGAGGCTCCCGGCGTCCTGCCGCCGTTTCCCGGTGGAGGTGACATGAAACTGGCGTCACGCGCCCTGATGGTCGCGGCCGTGCTGGCGGCGCTGTCGGTTGTCCTCGGCGCGCAGCCGACGCCGACCGCGTCGCGAGTCGAGACCCGCATTCAACTCGGCAATCTGCTGCTCGACGATTCGCGCTACTGGGAGGCCATCCGCGCTTTCGAGGAGGCGCAGGAGGGGGCCACCCAGGAGCAGCGCCTGCGTTCCAGCGCCGGCATGCTCAAGGCCCTCCTGCCGGTCGCGGAGTTCACCCGCGCGCAGATCGAGTCGCAGATCCTGATGGAGCTCGCCCCTTCCGATCCCGAGATGATGGCCCTGGCCGGGGACGCGCTGTGGGGCGGTGGGCTCTTCGACGAGGCCGAGCAACTGTATCGTGACGCGTTGGCGCTCGACCCGGGTTCCGGCGTGGCCCGGCACGGCGTGGCGAAGAGCCTCACGACCCGCCAGCGCTACGAGGAGGCCCTCGACTGGGTCCAGGCGGCGCTCGACGCCACCCCCGACTTGTCCGCGGCGTATCACACGTTGGGGTACATCCACCGGCGCATGCGCCGGTTCGCCGACGCGGCCGACGCCTACGAGCGGTACATCGATCTGCTCCCCGGTTGGGCCGAGACCGAGAGGGCGGATTGGGCGCGGGCGGAAGTGCAGTTCCTGCGGTCGTTCGGGGACCGCCCCGCGGTCGAGCTGGTGGCGCCGGGGCGGCTCCACACCATTCCGTTCAGGCTGGTCGACGAGAAGGTCATCGTCCAGGGCCGGGTCAACGGGCGCGACATGGTCGACTTCGTCGTCGACACCGGGGCCGAGCAGACGGTGCTGTCGCAGCCCGTCGCGCAGCAGCTCGGCGTGCGCCCCGTCAGCACCACGCTGAGCGCCGGCGTCGGCGAGATCGGCTTCAGGGGCCTGCAGGCGGGCCGCCTCGAGTTGCTTGAGTTCGGCTCCCTCGGCATCCGGAATCTCCCCGCATTGATCAAGAGCCCCCCGCTCGGAGGCCTCCCCACCCCGGAGGCGGAGGCGTTCTCGCCGCTTGCGGTCGGCTTGTCGATGATCGTCGACTACGCCCGTCAGGAGATCGTCATCGGCGAGGAGCTGCCCGACGAGCCGTTCGACGTCTCCATGCCGCTGAGGCAGCACCGGCTCGCGGTGGTGCGCGGCGTCGTCAACGACGAGATTCCCCGAAGCTTCGTGGTCGACACCGGCGGCGAGGTCATCTCCATCAGCCGGGGCACGGCGAATCTCCTGCCCCCGCTCGAAGTGCGGCAGGTGCCCGTCAACGTCTACGGGACCTCCGGGTGGGACGAGCAGGCGTATCTGCGGCCCGGCACCTCGCTCGCCTTCGACCAGTTGCTCTATCCCAACTACTCGGTGGTGGTGCTGAACCTGCACCGTCCGAGCGCCCTGCTGGGCTTCCACATCGGCGGCACCGTCGGCCACCATTTCCTGAGCGACTATCGGGTCGTGCTCGATCTGCGACGGAGCGAGATGCGGTTGACGCGGCTCTGATCGCCGAGGGGTCGAAGAGAGACAGCCCGTGTCCGGCCCCCCCCCGTTGGAGGGTCCGGCACGGGCTGTCTGCTTTAGCGGCGACTCCGCTACCTCACCACCTGCCGCCCGGCGGGGGCCGCCGGCCGACATCAGAAGTCGAACCCGATCCAGAAGTCGAAGCGCGGATTCCGGAAGGCGGTGCTGCCTCCCCGGGTCGCGAAGAGGATGTCCTCCCAGTCCTTGTTGAAGAGGGTCCGCCATGACCAGTCGAAGTGCATCGGGATGCCGATGACCGACGTCGTCAGGCCGATGCCGTACGACGCCCGGCCGTCCACGAGCCGGAACCCGGAAACCGGCGCCGGGTCGCCGGGCACCTCGAAGAACTCGCCGGTCACGGGGTTCTGGCCGAAGCCGATGGTCGGGGTCACCGTGTCGCCGCCGGTGGCGAACCAGGTGAACGGCCGATCGTTCAGGCTGGCGCCGCCCATGTTGAAGAAGAAGGTGCCGCGGATGCCGCCCATCAGCCCGATCGGGGTGAGCATCGCTTCGATGAGGGGGAAGCGCAGCTCGGCGTTGAAGAAGGCGGCGTTGTGGCCGATGAACTCCAGGTACTCGTAGCCGCGCATCTCCGAGTTGCCGCCGAAGTACAGGAAGTCCGGGAAGTCTCCGAAGCTCTTGAGGGCGCGGCCGCGCAGGGCCAGCACGCCGGTCTCTCCGATCCGCAGGTAGTAGCGGGCGTCGGCGTCGAGGGTCTTCTTGCCGAGGAACGAGGTGCCGACCGTCGGCGCGTACTGGAAGGCGAAGCGCATCGTGTTGCCGGACACCGGGCCGAACTCGCGGAAGACGGTGGTCTCCTGGATGAACGAGACCCCTATCGGCATCTGGGAGCCCTGGCGGAACAACTGGGTGCCGAACTGCTCCTGCTGGTACTGGTTGGACTGCTGCTGGAGGAACGGGTCGTTGAACCGCTCGTTGAAGTGGAACATCCCGCCGCTCAACTCGAGACGGCGGTAGCGGTCGAGCGGGTAGATGCCGAAGGCGCTTCCGCCCCGCACGGTCTGCACCGCGAGGGCCTCGTCGCGGCTGAGGAAGGCGAGCGACGGGGCGTACCAGCCGGCCGCGCCGTAGAAGAACATCTCCTGCGAGAACCCCTGCAGGGCGAACTGGAAGCGGCCGCTCTGGTTGAGGTAGGAGCCCGAGAAGGTCCGGTACTGGGCGATGGAGTAGGCGAACAGGTTGAAGCTCTGATCGCCGAGGACGTCGGAGAACGAGATGCCGGTGCCGCCGAGGAAGTCGCCGCTGTTGGTCACGCCGACGTTGATGGGCGGGGTCCCGTCGAGGAACATCTTCTCGAACCGTCCCTTGCGCCGGTTGTTGGCGGTCACGAGGGTGTGGGTCAGCGGGGCCTGGAAGTCGATGTTGGGTCCGGGAGCGCCGAAGTCCGAGGTGAACGCGGTGTACAGCGGCTCTTGCCGCTCGACGGTGTGGATGCCGTACTCGCCCTTGAAGTAGGTGACGAAGGCGATGCGCGCCTCGGGGTCGCCGGGGAGCACGATGGTCGAGACGTTGCCGGTCGCGGTGTCGGTGTACTGGCGCAGCTCACCGTTGTTCAGGTCGAGCGTCCAGACGTTGTAGATGTCGCCGTTGGCGGCCACGTCGGGGTCGACGGGGGCCAGCGGATCGGTGGCGGTCGACGAGAACACGAGGGTGTTCTCGTCGAGGAACTGCGCGCTCGCCTCGCTGAACGTGCCGAACGTGAGCTGGGTCTTCTCCCGGGTCTCGAGGTCGAGCTTGAACAGCTTGTTGTTGCCGCTGATGCGCGCCACGTAGACGATGTACGAGCCGTCGGGCGAGAACGTCGGCGCATAGTCGGCGAAGTCGTCCTGCGTGAGGTTCGTGACCTCGCGGGTCTCGAGGTCGAGCAGGTGGATGTCGCCCACCGCGTTCTGCAGGGCCGAGAAGGCGACGTAACGCCCGTCCGGCGAGAAGTCCGGCGCCTCCGGCGCGTCGACCATCTCCAGGTCGATCATCTCCTCCGTTTCCCGGGTCACGACGTTCTGCAGCATCAGCGACCGGTACTTGCCCTTGCGGACGAAGTACGCGAGGCGGTCGTCGACCGGCGACCAGGACATCCACGGCACCGCGTTCCACCGCGCGCCGGGCAACTGAATCGACTCGTAGCCGAGGTCCTGGTTGAAGCCCTCGGTGAGGTTCCCCACGACCTCGCCGTCCTCGGTCGACAGGAGGATGATGTCGATCTCCCGGTCCTTGCGGTTGACCGCGTAGGCGGCGAGGAGGTCGCCGGACGGCGACGGCTCTATCGAGTAGACGGCCAGGTACCGCGTCTCGAAGGGGTCGGGGGCGAGATCGCGGCCGTAGTCGTCGGGCCGCTCCTTGTCGCGGAAGGCCTGGAAACGGCGCCGGATGTAGGACGAGTACTCGACGTCGAACTCCTCGGCGGGGATGTTGAAGGCGTCCTCGTAGACGTCGCTCTCGCCGCCGATCACCGACTTGCGCAGCGAGAACAGGAACTCCCGGACACCGGCCATGCCCCAGCGATCCTCGATGAACTCGAAGGCGGCGTGGCCGAGGTTGTAGACGAGCCGGGGGCTCGCGTTGAGGCCGTAGCCCTGGTACTTGCTCATCTCGGGCAGGGTGTCCGACAGGGCGGCGTCGCGGACCGTCATCAGGTCGAGGGGCCGCCACACGCCGGCCAGGAAATCGGCGAGCCCCTCGTCGACCCAGAGCGGGATGCCGCGCCGGATGACCGAGCGCGGGATGATGTCGAACGCGAACTGGTGGGTCAGCTCGTGGGCGATCAGCCGGTAGAGCTGGTCGGGCGGCTCGTCGATGGGCAGCACGATGCGTTGCCGGAACGGCTCGGCGAAGGCGGCGACCCCGTCGGACACCGCGCCGGGAATGATGTTCTGCTGCTCGAACTCGCTGTGCGTCTTGAAGATGACGAGGGGGACGAGGTTGGCGAGGTCGTGGGTCAGGTCGGCGCTGATCTGGGCGTAGGCGCTCTCGGCGTAGCTGGCGATGCGCTCCAGATGCTCCTCGACCTCGGGATAATAGAAGATCTCGAAGTGCTCGGTCGTGTAGATGTGCCACTGGAAGTCGTCGTACTTGACCCGGTTCTTGCCGTAGTACGGGAAGAACTGGGTGGCGGCCTGGGCCATCGCATCGGCCGTCCAGCCGAGGGTGAGCACGGCGATCAGGCCGGCCAGGACGACGCGGCTCCGGATGGCGCGCCCGCGGGGGGAGCAACTCATGATTCACCTCGTGAGGCGCCAGCGGCGCGTGGCGGGAGCTGGCGGAGACTGTGACTCATGTTACTGTAGCGGCGTCGGCGGTCGCAACGCCGTCGACGCGGTTCCATTCCTGCGTACTCATCGTAGCAAGAACCGCGCCGGGCTCGTCGGAGCGGACGGTGACGCCGGCCCCCCCGCCGATGCCCTTCGCGATCGCACCTCCGGGGCCGGCTCCGCGCCGCCGGGTCGCCCCGGGGCGCGCCGGAGGGCTGTCCCCGGCGGGAGAAGGACCGACCACGAGAGAGGACATGGACAAGTCCGCTCGCGGTATGCGACGCTATTGCGGAGGCGGCGTGCCGGACCCCGCGGGGCCGGTGCCGGCCGACGAGAGGAGCGAGTGATGACCTTGCGTTGGATGGTCGCGGGTGCGGGCTTGCTGGCCTTGGCGATGTCCACCTTGCCGGCGGGCCTGGTGTCTTCCCATGCGCACCCGCACGGCCGCGTCACGGCGCCCGGCGGGGAGGCGGTCGCCGCCTGCGACGCCGGGGCCAAGCCGGCCAGCTACGACTTCGTCCTGCAGGACCACGACGGGCGGGACTTCGACTTCGAGTCGCTGCGCGGCAAGGTCGTGCTGCTGAACTTCTGGGCCACGTGGTGCGGTCCCTGCAAGATCGAGGTGCCCTGGTTCGTCGAGTTCGCCGAGAAGTACGCCGACGACGGGCTGGTCGTGCTGGGCCTGTCGGTGGACGACACCGTCGACAAGATCCGGGAGTTCGCGGACGACTTCGACGTGAACTACCCGATGCTCGTGGGCCTGGGCCGCGAGGACTTCCAGGAGGCCTACGGACCGATCTGGGGCGTGCCGATGACCTTCTTCATCGATCGCGAGGGCACGGTATGCCGCACGCACGCCGGCATCGCGACCAAGGACGAGTTCGAGCACGACATCCGGGATCTCCTGTAGGCGTGGGGATCACCGCCCACGGCGCAGATTCCCGGCGTGCGTGGTTCGAGGCGCGGGCGGGAGCCGCGCGGGTGGCGGCTGCCGCGCGAGCGGGATCGGGTGGTCCGGCGGGAGGCGGCCGGGCAGGATGGGTTGAGCCGGGACGGGGACGGTCGCCTGATGTATGATCCGGATGAGGGGTGCCGATGCTGAAAGGGTTCGTCCACGCGGAGCTGGCCTGCGGCTGTCGACTCGCGTTTCGCGAAGGGGTGGAGGGCAGCCCGGTCACCGTGGTCGTCGACCGGAAGGCGCCCCGCTGCACTCTCGCCCTTCACGTGCAGGGGCTTCCCGTCTACGACTATCGGGAAGCGCTTCGACCGTCGACCCGCATCAGCCCCATGGAGGAAGAGGGTTACGAAGAGGAAGGGTGACGGCCGGGGCGCTGCTGCATGACCACGCTGCTGTCGTCGGAGTTCGATGTCGTCTGTCCCTGCTGCGGCGCGGTGCAGACGGTCGACGCTCGGCTGAAGCGGGTCGTCGCCCATCGAGAGCCCGAGCGCGAGGACAAGCCCGAGCTCGACCAGGCGCAACGAATACTGGCCGATGAAGCGGCCCGGCGCGAGGCCCTCTTCCAGCAGTCGGTGACCGAGGAGCGGAACCGCGGCGACGTTCTCTCCAGGCGCTTCGACGAGGCCCTCGAGCAGGCCCGCCACGAGCCCGTCACGCGTCCCGACCGCGATTTCGACCTCGACTGAGGCGCGGCGCCAGCCGACGACCGCATTGGGTAGACTTCTCCCGATGCCCGCTCCCGCACCCCCGCCGGACGCTGGTTCCGGCCGCGTCGCGGCCGCGCCGCCGCGCATTCTCGTCGGCACCTCCGGCTACAACTACGTGGAATGGCGGGGCAGCTTCTATCCCGAGAAGCTGTCCCCCAAGAAGATGCTGCCCTTCTACGCGGAGCGGCTGCCGACGGTCGAGATCAACTACACCTTCTACCGCATGCCGACCGAGCGGCTGCTCGCCGGGTGGTCGGACCTGACCCCGGAGCACTTCCGCTTCACCCTCAAGGCGCCGCGGCGCATCACCCACGAGGCGCGCCTGCGGGACGCCGGGGACCCCACCGGCGCGTTCTGCGGGGCGGCCCGGTCGCTGGGTCCGAAGCTGGGCGTCCTCCTGTTCCAGTTGCCGCCGTACTTCAGGAAGGACCTCCCGGTTCTCGACGACTTCCTGGCCGTGCTGCCGTCCGGGGTGCGGGCGGCGTTCGAGTTCCGTCACGCGTCGTGGCACGACCCGGCGGTGTTCGAGCGGCTCCGGTCCCGCCGGCTGGCCCTGTGCATCGCCGACAGCGAGCGGATGACGACGCCGCTGGAGGTGACGGCCGACTACGGCTACTTCCGGTTGCGCGACGAGGGCTACGGGCCGGAGGACGTCGCCCGGTGGGCGGAGACGATCGCCGGGGCGACTCGGGCCTGCCGCGAGGTCTTCGTCTACTTCAAGCACGAGGACAAGGGGAAGGGGCCCGAGTTCGCCCGGCAGTTCGTCGACGCGCTCCCCGTTTCGGCCTGAACGGAACTTCGCCTCGCGGATACCGGGGCGAACCCCGACCACGTGTCGCGGGGGCCTCCCGAGGTCGGCGTGCCGGCGGCGGGGGCGGACCCGGGCGGCGGGGGCGGACCCGGGATGGCGAGGCGGCGCCGTCCGCCGTCCACCCGCCCGTGCGAGCCATCCACGCCGTTCCGGCGGCGCGGGGCGCCTCGATCGGCCGCTTCCGGCGGGATCCGTACCCGGCCTACGGCGCCGACGACATCCGTTCCCGCACGATCCCCACGACCCGCCGTTCCGCCCAGTAACCGTCGAAGCCGGGTTTCGCGCCGGCATAGAATCCGCAGTGGCCCCCGTGGGGCGTGATCTGGACGGCGATATGGGGGTTCTCGACGATCCCCGGATCGTCGAACTGGCGGGTCGGGATGAAGGGGTCGTCGGCGGCGCTGACGACGAGGGTCGGTACCCGCACGCGGTCGACCACCCGCAAGCTGCTAGCCCGGTGGTAGTAGTCGTCGGCGTCCCGGAACCCGTGGTGCGGGGCCGTGTAGCGCTCGTCGAACTCCCGCACGGTCCGCACCGAGCCGAGCCGGCCCAGGTCGAAGCGGCCCGGCCACGCCCGCGCCTTCCGTTGCATGCGACGCTTCAGGTTGCGCACGAAATTCCACTGGTAGAGACGGTTCGCGGGCCGCTCGAGGGCCTCGACGCACATCCCCAGGTGCATCGTGGGCGACACCGCGACGATCGCGCGAAGCTGGGGCGGCGCCTCCGCCCCGTAGTCGCCGGCCAGCCGCACGGCCACGTTGCCCCCGAGCGAGTAGCCGGCGACGGCGATGGCGGGAAGCCGGTCCAGCGTGATCAGCTCCTCGATGACCGCCCGCGGGTCGGCCGAGAGGCCCGAGTGGTAGAGCCCGGCCGACAGCGCCTCGGTGCCCCCGCAGTTACGCTGGTTCAGCAGCACCGCGTTCATGCCCGCCGCCAGGGCCTTGTCGGCGAGCCCGCGCATGTAGTGGGCCCCGCTGGAGCCTTCGAGGCCGTGCAGGGCCACGAGGGTCGGGTGCCGGCGCGGCTCCGCCTGCCAGTGGCAGTGGGCGAGGACCCGGGCGTCGGGGGCGACGTCGAACCAGCGGGGCACGGGCGGCGGCAGGCGCGGGAAGCGCCGCGGCCGGCCCCACGTGAACAGGGTCATGCGGTGTCCGCCCAGGAGGCGCGGATGGGGAACGTAGCGGTCCGCGGTGCCGCCGCGCGGGATGGTCGTCGTCATCGTCCGGGCTTGGGAGACCGTGGCGAAAGGCCCGCTGCATTCCGCCTGGCTGCGTTGCTACTCGGCTACGTATGCCCGGCATGCGCCTTCGTCGCGCCCTGCCACGCGGGCGCCTCGCCGGTCTCGCTGCCACGCGGGGTTCACCACCGGCTCCTGGCCGCGGCTTCCCCGTCGCCCGCGGTGGGGCCGTAGATAGGGGGTATCCGGCATCCCCGCATGCGCAGGTAGACGCTGAGCTGCCCGCGGTGGTGTACGAGGTGGTTCAGCACGAGCGCTTGCACCGTCGCTATCCGGGGTAGCGAGAAGAGCACTCGCCCGTCGAGCCGCAGGGTCCAGTCGGCGACGAGCTCGTCGTCGGGGCGCCCGACGAGGGTGCCGCGGCCCGTGGCCGCGCCGGCGTCGAACCGGCCCAGTGCCTCGGTCACCGACCCCACGGGGCCTTCGACCGGCACGTCGGCCAGATCGCAGCCCTCCTCGGTCATGATGCCGCGGGTCCAGGCGGGAATCTCCGCCAGATGGCCGGTCAGCTCCGCGAAGGTCCGGGCCCCGCCGCCGGGCCCCCACCCGAGCTCCGCCCCGGGCACGATCTCGATGAGGCGCCGGGTGGTTTCGAGCTCCCGGTCGAACTGAGGCAGAAGCATGTCGATGAGCGGCATGAACCTGGACCGATGCGCGGCGATTGTACCCGCCGAACCCGTCGCGGCGGACGCGGCAGCCCCCACGAGGTCGGCCCGCGCGTCCGCGAACCGTCGCGGCGGACGCGGCAGTCCCCCACGAGGCCGGCACACGTGTCCGCCCGGGTGACGAACCGTACCCGCGCCCGGAGACGGCCCGGCGGCGCCTTCTGGACCGGGCGCCGGCCGATTCGGGACAATACCCCCATGCGGCTCCGGCAGCTCAACATCGGTTGCTTCGGCGGCGGGACGGGGTTGCCCAGCCTCATCGGCGGCCTCAAGCAGAACCCGTGGCTGCGCGTCAACGCGGTGGTCACCATGTTCGACAGCGGCGGCAGCTCGGGGGTGCTGCGCGATCAGCTCGGGGTGCTGCCTCCGGGCGACGTCCTCCGTTGCGCGCTCGCCCTCGCCCGCAACGAGGCCGAGGCGCGGCGCATCCTGCTGACCCGCCTCTCCGGCTTCGAGCACGATCGGCTCGGGGGCCATACCGGCGGCAACCTGCTGCTCTCGATGATGGAGCAGTACACCGGCGACTTCCTCGCCGCCGTCGACGGGCTGCGCACGCTGCTCGACTGCGTCGGACTGGTGTGGCCGGTCAGCGTCGAGCAGGCGACGGTGTGCGCCGAGTACGAGGACGGGTCGACCACCCGCGGCGAGGTCGAGGTCGACGCCGGGCAGCGCGAGGGGCGCCGCGTCCGCCGCATCTGGCTCGACCCCGGGGTCGCCATCCATCCCGCCGCGGCCGACGCCATTCCCGGCTTCGACGCGGTCGTCATCGGCCCCGGCAGCTTCCACACGAGCCTCGTGCCGACCCTGCTCCCGGTCGGCGTGCGAGACGCCCTCGCCGCCGTCGACGGGCCGATCGTGCTCGTCGCCAACCTGCTCACCGAGGGTCGCGGCATGGAGGGCTTCACCGCCGCGACGGCGGTGGAGCGCATCGGCGAGGTCATCGGACGCCGCGTCGACGCGGTCATCGTCAACACCGGGCGGCCCGACGACGAGACCGTCGACCGCTACGCCGCCGAGGACAAGCGGCCCCTGCCGGTGGGACGCGTCCCGGACGGCTGCGAGGTCGTCACCGGCGAGTTCTGGGAGGGGACGTTCGCGCGGCACGCCCGGCGACGCCTCGCCTACGCGGTGTGGGGTGTTCTTTCGCGCCGCCTGCTGTGGGACGACGGGGGGCGCGGATAGCGCGCCAATCGTCGCGGCCGGCTCGGCCCCGCGCCGAGCCGGCCCTGCACGACTCCTCCCCGTGCTACGGCGCAGGCTCCTGGTCGTTGCGCGCCAGCTTCTTGGCAGCGGCCTTCTCGATGATCTCGCGCAGCGCCTTGCCCGTGGCGCCGCCGCGGGCGACCGCGCGCCCCGTCACCCAGACGTCGGGCAGGTCGGCGGCGAGGATGTCGTCGAAATCGCCCTCGCTCTTCACGCTGAGGGGCGCGAAGGTGGTGATGTCGAGGGGGCCCGACCAGAAATCGCGGTGCTTGATGAGCAGCCAGCTCCTGCCGCGCTGCGACGGGGAGGTGTCGGGACGGTCGCGGGTCCGGACGAGAGCCCACGATCCCTTGAGCTTGTAGCCGTCGAGGGCGAACTTCAGGTCGCCCTTGCCGAGGGCCTCGCCGACGTCGGCGATCTCCGGTTGCCAGGTCCCGTAGTCCCACAGCATGACGATGCCCTGGCCGTAGCCCTCGGGGATGACGCCTTCGAAGTCGCCGTACTCGCGCGGGTGGTCCTCGGTCCGCACCGCGAGGTGCCGGTCGCGGTGATCGAGCGACGGCCCCCTGGGCACCGCCCACGACAGCAGGACCCCGTCGTGCTCGAGCCGCAGGTCGTAGTGCAGGCGGCTCGCGAGGTGCTTCTGCACGCAGAAGTAGAGCGGCTTCGGCTTGCCCCCCCCGCGCTTCCGCGGCTTGCCTTTCCCGCGCGGCTCCGGGGTCCTCGTGAAGTTGCGCTTGCGCCGGTACTCGTCGAGGGGCATGGCGGCAGCATAGCAGGGAACGTGCGTCGGTCCTCTTCGGTACATAATGCGCGCGGGGAGGGGACACCCATGCTGACGGCGGTCTTGTTGTATCTCTCGGTGCTCGTCCTCGTCGGCGCCTACCGCAGCCGGCGGGTGCGGACCGGCGACGACTTTCTCGTGGCGGGCCGGGCCCTGCCGGCGCGGGTGCTGGTGTTCACGCTGCTCGCGACCTGGATCGGGTCGGGCAGCCTCTTCGCGGGGGCGGGGCTCGGCTACCGGGCCGGCTTCGCGGCCCTGTGGCAGTCCGCCGGCGCGTGGGTGGGCATCGCCCTCGTCTACTTCATTGCCCCGAGGGTGCGCCGCATCGCCCAGTACACCGTCCCCGACATCCTCGAGCTGCGCTACGGGCCGGCGGCGCGGGTGCTCGGCACCATCACCACCGTGCTCGCCTACTCGACCATCGCCGCCTATCAGTTCCGGGGCGGCGGCCGCCTCCTCGCGTCCGTCGCGGGAATCGACCCGGACACCGGGGCGTTCATCACGATGGCGTTCTGCGTGCTCTTCACGGCGCTCGCGGGCATGCTGTCCATCGCCTACCTGGACGTCGGCAACGGTGTGCTGATGACGGTCGGGGTGATCCTGGCCGTGACGTTCATGGTCGGCGACGCGGGCGGGCTCGGCGCCGCAGTGGGGGCGCTCCGGCCCGACCAGGTGTCGCTGTTCGGCAACCTGGGGCCGCAGGCGTCGCTGGCCCTGTTCCTGCCGACCATGTTCCTGCTGCTCGGCGAAGCGAACATGTACCAGAAGTTCTTCTCGGCCCGCGACGAGCGGGCGGCGCGGCTCGCGGTCGGCGGGTGGATCGTCGGGACCATGGTGGTCGAGACCCTGATCGACTCGACCGGGATCTTCGCCAGCACCATCACGCCGGGGCTGACCGCGGCGCAGTCGGAGGAGATCGTCATCCGGGTCGCGACCGACGTGCTGCCGGCGTTCCTGGGCGTGGTGCTGGTGTGCGGGGCGGCGGCGATCATCGTCTCGACCGCCAACAGCTTCCTGTTGACCCCGGCCACCAATCTGATCCGGGACGTGTACCAACGCTTCGTCGACCCTTCGATCACGGGGGCGCAGGTCATCGTCTACACGCGTGTCATCGTGGTCGTGCTGGGCCTCTTCGGCTACGTGGCGGGCAGCTTTTTCCCGACCATCCTCGCGATGGCCCTGTGGGCGTACACGATGTACGGCGCGGGCATCACGCCGGCCCTGCTCGGGGCTCTCCTCTGGCGCCGCGCGACGCCGGCCGGCGGGGTGGCCTCGATCCTCGTGGGCATGGTCACGACGCTCGGGTGGGAGATCGTGGCCCTCGCGAGCAGCGTCGACGGCGCGCCCGCCTATCCGCTGGGCCTGGAGACCGCGTACCCGGCCCTCGCGCTGTCCATCGGCACCCTGGTCGTGGTGAGCCTGGCGACGCCGCCGGCGCCGAGGGCGGCGGCCCTCGACGGCCCGGCGACGGCCTGACGCGGCCTCGCGCGCCCGTCGCGGGACTGGAAGAGCACGCGGGTCGGCAGGGGCCTCGCCGCTCTCGGTGCAACGCCGGGTGAAGCTGAGAGCTGCAGAGCCGTTACCGGGGGAGCCGCGGGGCCGCGACGCGCCGCCGGCCCGGGCTCGGGCGCGTCACTTCTGCTGCTGGGGCACGTAGTCCGGGGGCGGGGCCGACTCCTCGCCGAAGAAGAACTCCTCCATGTACTTCGCCACCAGGTCCTGGGCCTCCTTCTGCCAGGGCATGAGGCGGTACTCGTTGAGGATCATCGTCATCCGCTCTTCCCACTGCTTCCAGGCGTCGGCGGAGACCTGCTCGTAGATGCGCCGGCCCAGTTCGCCGGGCCAGGGGGGCTCGTCGAGTCCGGGCAGCTCCCGCTGCAACTTCACGCACTTGACGGTTCGGACGGGGGTGTCGGATTCAGGCATGGTGGTGGTCGCGCTGGCGGCGCCGATCCTGGGCGACGGTGTCGAGCGCTGGTTTCACGAAGGACTGCCGGAAATCGTAACATGGGAAGGTTGGGCCGGGCCCCGCACGGCCATCGCGGGTTGCTCGGCCGCGAACACGCGGAGACGGCCGAGGGGTGGTTCGAACCGGCCGAGCTCCGCCACCCCCTCCGGAACGGATTCGAGGCGCATGACCCATCACGAGCCCATCCGCGGCGCCCGCCGGGCGGTGGCCATGGCCGGCGTGCTCGGCGGCACCTTCCTTGCGGCCATCGAGATGACCGTGGTGGCGGCGGCGATGCCCACCGTCGCCGACCAGCTCGGCGGTCTGGCCTGGTACAGTTGGGTCTTCTCCGCCTACCTGCTGGCGTCGACGGTCTCGATACCGTTGTGGGGCAAGCTCTCCGACCTGTACGGTCGGCGGCGCTTCTATCTGTGGTCCGTCGGCATCTTCCTGCTGGGATCGGCCCTCTCGGGAGCGGCGCCCTCGATGGCCGCGCTCATCCTGTTCCGGGCGCTGCAGGGGTTCGGGGCCGGCGGCCTCATGCCGTTGGGCATGAGCATCATCGGCGACCACTACAGCCTGGAAGAGCGGGGCCGCACGCAGGGGCTGCTGAGCGCGGTGTGGGGCGTCGCCTCGGTGGTGGGGCCGCTCGCCGGGGGCTACATCACCGCCCTGCTCTCGTGGCGCTGGGTGTTCTATCTCAACATCCCGTTCGGCATCCTCGCCGCCGTCGCGGTGGGCGCCGCCCTGCGGGACCCCCCGCCGGGCGTCCGGCGCCGCGTCGACTACGCGGGGGCGGCCCTGCTCGCGACGTCGGTCACGCTGCTGATGCTCGCCGTGGGCCAGACGGGGGTGGCCGGCCGCGGGGCGTGGGCCGGACTCGCCTGCGCGGCCGCGGCCGGGTTCGGCTGGTGGCTGTTGCGCGTCGAGCGCCGGGCGGCCGAGCCGATGGTGCCCGTCGACCTGCTCGCGGACCGGATGGTGGCGTCCATCGCGGGCATCGGCCTCCTCGTCGGGGCCGCCATGTTCAGCGCCATCACCTACGTGCCCCTCCTCGTGCAGGAGGGGCTGGGCGGCACCGCGGTCGAGGCGGGCCGCGCGCTGACGCCGCTCGTGCTGGGCTGGGTCGTCGTGTCGGTGATCGCGGGCCGGCTGGTGCACCGCACCGGCTACCGGCCGATGGTGCTCGGCGGCCTCGGCGGCGTCACCCTCGGCTTCGCGGGCCTGACCGTCGTCGGACCGGATACGCCCGCCTGGGTCCTTCGGGCGGACCTCGCCCTGATCGGCATGGGCATGGGGACGGCGATGCTGTCGCTCGTGCTCGCCATGCAGAGCGGGGTGTCGCGGCGGCATCTCGGGGTCGCCACGTCGTTCGGCCAGTTCACCCGCAGTATCGGCGGGGCGGTGGGCGTCGCCCTCTTCGGCGTGATCATCGCGGCCGCCGTCGCGGCGAGCGCGGAACCCTCGCAGGCCCGCATGCTAGAGGCGATTCACCGGGTCTTCGGGCTCACCGCCGCCGTCACCGGCGTCGCGGTGGTCGCGGCCGTCCGCATGCCCGGCGGCCGGGTTTCCGACCTCGTCCACCCCGACCACGCTCGCGCCCGGGCGGCGCCGCGGGAAGCGTGACGGAACCGCCTAGTGGACCGACGCGTCCGGCATGGCGTCCGGCGCCGGCCGCTCCGCCTCGTCGAGCTGCAGGGTGGCGGTGACGACCCGGGCCACCTGCACGCGGGCGTCGTTGAAGACGGCGCCGCCGCCGACGTCGGTCAGATCGTCGGGGACGAGGGCGTTGGCGGTCGCGCCGTTGAGGGTGCTCATGCGCCAGAGGCCCTTGGGCAGGCCGACCGTGCCCCGGCGGATGTCGGCATCGAGCGCGACCGGGCAGTGCACCTCGCCGAGGGTGTTGAAGACGCGGGCGGTGTCGCCGTCGGCGAGGCCGCGCGGCTCGGCGTCGTCGGGGTGAATCTGCAGGCTGGCCACGCGCGCGCGCAACTCGCCGAGGGTGGAGTTGACGGTCTTGCCGGTGGACGGCGAGATCAGGGCGAGGGGGAAGTCGGCGGTGGCCGGGTCGGGCCGGAATCGGTAGATGCCCTCGGGGCTCTCGCGCTCGAGCTCGTCGGGGAACAGCCGCACCTTCCGGTTCGGGGTCCGCGGATGAACGTCGACGAACTGGACCGGCGCGCCCTCCGCCACCCCGAGGGCGATGCCCGACTCGAGCAGGTCGCCGCGGGCCTCCTCGGGCAGGGCGGCGGCGAGCTCGAGCAGGGCCTCGGCGTCGCTCCCGTACCCGGCGCCGACGTCGAGGCCCAGCCGGCCCGCGAGCTCCGCGAACACCTCGACGTTGGGCCGTGACGCGCCCACCGGCTCGATGACGGGGCGGGCGAGCTGCAGGTTGGTCGACCCGTAGCTCCGGGCCACGTCGTAGGACTCGAGGAACGTCGTGGCGGGCAGCACCACGTCGGCGAGCCTCGCGGTGTCGGTCATCACCTGGTCGAAGACCACGGTGAAGAGGTCGTCGCGGGAGAGCCCCTCGATCACCCGGTTCTGGTGCGGCATCGTCGCCACCGGGTTGCAGTTGTAGACGAACAGCATCTTGATGGGCGGGTCCCGCAGCTCGAGCAGGGCCCGGCCCAGCCGGTTCATGTTGACCACGCGCGTATCGGCCTCGGGGGCGCCGATCCACGACTCGGCCGAGAGGTTCCAGGCGGCGGTGTTGCTCATCGAGTAGCCGCCGCCCCGGACCCCGAACTTGCCGGCGACCGCGGGCAGCGCGAGCACCGCGAGGGCGGCGCTGCCGCCGTTGCGGTTGCGCTCAAGCCCCCAACCGCAGCGGATGACGGCGGGCGAGTAGTCGGCGTACATCTCGGCGAAGCTCTCGATGAGCCCCGGGTCGAGCCCCGCCACCTCCGCCGCCCGGTCGAAGGTCCATTCCGCGCAGCGCTCCCGCAGCCGGTCGGCGCCCTCGGCGTGGGCGGCGAGGAACCCCTCGTCGGCCCGATCGTTCTCGAAGAGGTAGCGGTGGACGGCGAGCGCGAGGACGACGTCGGTCCCCGGCCTGACCGCGAGGTGGATGTCGGCGCGCCGGGCCAGCTTCGTCCGGCGGGGGTCGACGACCACGAGGGCCGCCCCCGCCTCCTGCGCCGCCTTGACGTGCGGCATCAGGTGGATGCTCGAGCTCGCCGGGTTGGCGCCCCACACCACGATGAGCCGGGCGTGGCGGTAGTCGGCGTAGGTCACCCCCGGCATCTTGCCGTAGAGGGCCTGGTTGGCGGTTCTCGTGGGCAGGGCGCAGACGGTGCGGGCGAGCCGCGAGGCGCCGAACTGGCGGAACAGCCGGGCGTCGACGGTGTCCTGCGTCAGCAGGCCGTTCGACCCGCCGTACGAGAACGGGAGCACCGCCTCGGCGCCGACCGTGTCGCGGATCTCGCTCATCCGGTCGGCGATCAGGGCGAGGGCCTCGTCCCACGTGGCCTCCCGGAACTCGCCGTCGCCGCGGCGGCCCCGGCGGACGAGGGGCTGGGTCAGGCGGGCGTCGCCGTACACCCGCTCGCCGAACCGGCGGACCTTCCCGCAGATGTAGCCGTCGGTGACGGGGTTCCTGCGCGACCCGTCGATGGAGACGACGGCTCCCCGCTCGACCGCGACCTCGAGGCTGCAGGTGTCCGGGCAGTCGAGGGGGCACACGGTGTGCACGGTCGACCGGCCCCAGGTCGGCTCGTCGTCGGGTCTGGACATCGGCCCAGTGTAACACCCGGTCCGGCGGCCGACGGTGGCTCACCGCCCCGGTCGTGCTCCGACCATCGTTGTCCTGGCCGGGCCGGCGTCTCCTTCCCCTTGGGCCACGAAGGCCCCTCGCCCCGGCCGGGGGCGGGGACCCGCGCTGGCGGTCTCCGCCCGGTTCAACGTGGTCTCCGCCGGCCCGCGTCGTCGTCGTCGGTGAGCCGGCCCGGGTGGTGTAGGGTACGGGCATGGCGCGGCGTCGATCCAGACCGGGGCCCCCTCGCCGCGGGCGGATCTGGCTGCCGGCGGCGCTCGTCGTCGTCGCCGTCCTCATGGCGGTGCTGCCGGTCTCGCGCTCCGCCGTCGAGTCCACGTACTCGCAGGGGGTGTATCCCGTTCTGCGGCAACTCGTGACGGCGGCGACGAATCGGGTGCCCCTGGTGCTCTTCGACTGGCTGCTGTTGGGGGGGGCGGCGGTCATCCTCGGGTGGAGCGCCTGGCGCCTGCTGCGCCCGGGGCGCCAGGGGCGGCTGGGCGTGCTCGGCGCCGTCGCGGCCCGCCTCGTCGTCGTCGCGGCGGCGCTCTACCTGGTGTTTCTCGCCACCTGGGGACTGAACTACCGGCGCGAGACGCTGGCCGTGAAGCTCGGCTACGCCGAAAGCCGGGTGACCGCCGCGGCCCTGGACGAGCTGGCGGCGTCCGCCGTGGCTCATCTCAACCACCTGTTCGAGGCCGTCGAGGCGCGGTCGTGGCCGCAGCTCGAGGAGCTGCCGGCCGAGCTCGGCCCCGCTTTCGAGCGCGTGCAGCGCGAGCTGGGCGCCTCCCGCCCCGCCCCCGCCGTCGTGCCCCGGCGCTCGCTGCTGACCCCGTACTTCCGGCGGGCCGGCATCGACGGCATGACCGACCCGTTCTCGCTCCAGGTGCTGGTCAACGACACCCTGCTGCCGTTCGAGCGGCCCTTCGTCACCGCGCACGAGTGGGCCCACGTGGCCGGCTACGCCCACGAGGCGGAGGCCAACTTCGTGGCGTGGCTCACCTGCCTGGCGGGGGACGAGCGCATGCAGTACAGCGGGTGGCTCAATCTCGTGGCGCGGCTTCTCGGCGCGGTGCCGGAGTCGTCGCGGGAGGCCCTCGGCGCCCGGCTCGGTGCGGGTCCGCGCGCCGACTACGCCGCGATCCGCGCGCGGACGAGCCGGGTCGTGCCGGTGATCCAGCGCAACGCCCGCCGCCTCAACGACGGGTATCTCCGGGCGAACCGGGTGGCCGGCGGGGTGCGGAGCTACGGCGAGGTCCTGCAGTTGGCGGTGGGCACGGATCTCGGCCGTGGGCGTTGGCCGGCGGCCGATGCCGGGGAGCGGTCGGGTGCGGAGTGACGCGGCGCCCGCGGCGAAGCTCCGCGGCCGGCGGCCGCCGGCCGGCGCGGGGCGTGGGAACGGCCGGCGACGGCGTGCGGGGCGGGGTATGATCTTCCCGCCATGTTCAAGCTGATTCCCACCGTTCGCGGGGGCGCCGCCAACTCGCCGATCCTCTTCAACCGCTACGCCAGCATAGAGGAGGCCCGCGACGCCACCAAGGCGCTGATCCACGAGAACGCCCGGGTGACCCGGGTCATGATCGTGGACGCCTCCGAGGGATCGAAGTTCGTGGAGTGGATCGAGCGCTCCTGAGGCCTGGAAGCCGGCGCGGGGTTGCGGGTCCGCTCCGGCGCGCGCCGCATCCTGATTGCCGGTCCAGCGCGGCGTTGCGGCCTCGGACGCCCCGGTGCGCGCCCTCAGCCCCCGAGGCCGAGGCTCTCGACGATGCTCGTGACCGCGCGGGCCCGATTCAGCGAGTAGACGTGGAGGCCCGGCGCCCCCCCGGCGAGCAGGGCCTCGCACTGGCGGGTCGCGAACTCGATGCCGAAGTCGGCGACGGCCTCGGCGTCGTCGCCGAACCCTTCCAGCTTCTCGAGCAGCGCGGCCGGCAGCGTCGCCCCGCAGATCGCGGTGAACCGCTTGATCTGCCGGGTGCCGAGGATTGGCAGCACCCCCGGGGTCAGCGGCACCCGCACCCCCAGCGTGTCCACCAGGTAATCCCGGAACGTGAAGTAGTCGTCGTTGTCGAAGAAGAGCTGCGTCAGCACGAGATCGGCGCCGGCGTCGACCTTGGCCTTCAGCCGCTGCCAGTCGACGTGCTTTCCCTCGGTGCACGCGACGTGGCTCTCGGGGAAGCCCGCGGTCCCGATGGAGAAGCCGCCGAGCTGCCGGATGAACGTCACCAGTTGGTACGAGTACTCGAACCCGCTCTCGAGCTCGGCGAGCTCGTCCACGTTCTGCGGCGGGTCGCCGCGCAGGGCGAGGATGTTCCGGATGCCGCGTTCCCGCGCCTCCCGCAGGTACCGCTCGATCTCGGGGCGCGGCGTGCTGATGCACGTCAGGTGCGCCATCGCGGTGGCGCCGTGCTCGCGCTGTATCCGGTCCGCGATGTCGAGGGTCCTGTCGCGGGTGTTGCCGCCGGCGCCGTAGGTCACCGAGTAGAAGTGCGGCCGAATCGCCTGCATCGCCGGCAGGGTGCGGTCGAACAACCCCGTCAGCCCCTCGGGCGTGCGGGGCGGGAAGAGCTCGATGGAGACGACGGGCCGGCCCGCCCGGCGTTCCTCGGCGTAGATGTCACGGATGAGCCGGGCGTCGGGGAGGGCGGTGCCGGCGCCCGCCGGGGCGCGGTCGAGCCGCGGTGTCGTGGTTGACGTCATGCGGGTCAATCAGAGTCTCGCGGCAGGGACAGTACCACATCCGGCCACGCGGCCCGACCCGGGCGCCGGCGGTTGCGTCCCGCACCGGATGCCCGTATAAAGGCGGCCATGAGCGCATCCGACCCGTCGTCGCCGCGGTTCACGCCGTTCGTGCCCGAGCAGACCGACCTGCCGGAGCTGACCGTCCGGGCGGTGCTCATCGGCGTCGTCATGGCCATCGTGCTCGGGGCCGCCAACGCCTACCTCGGCATGCGGGCCGGCCTGACCGTCGCCGCGACGTTCCCGGCCGCGGTGGTGGCGATGGCGGCCCTGCGGGGCGTCGGGGGCTCGGTGCTCGAGGAGAACATCTCGCGCACCACCGCGTCGGTCGGCGAGGCCCTCGTGGCGGGGGCGATCTTCACGATTCCCGCCTTCGTGCTCAGCGGGGTGTGGGACGAGCTGCGCTACTGGGAGAGCACCGCCATCATGCTCGTGGGCGGGCTCCTGGGGGTGCTGTTCATCATCTTCCTGCGCCGCACCATGGTCGTCGAGGCGGACCTGCCGTTTCCTGAGAGCGTGGCCGCGGCCGAGCTGGTGAAGGCGGGGCAGGGGCGGCAGACGGGGGCGAAGTACGTCTTCCAGGCCATGGGCATCGCCGGCGCGTGGGAGCTCGTCGAGAACTCCTACGGCCTCCAGATCGTGAGGGACTCGGCCACCACCTTCGTCAACCTGGGGCGTTCCACCGTCGAGATGCTCGGCCAGCCGGTGAGCTACGCCGGCGGGTTCCTCCTGCAGTCGCCGGCCGCCTCGCCGGCCCTCGTCGGGGTCGGATTCATCGTCGGTCCGCGCATCGCCTCGACGGTCTTCTCGGGGGCGGTGCTGGGCTGGCTGCTGCTGGTGCCGCTGGGGTTGTTCCTCAACCCGGAGGCGGCGGCGGAGACGGCGGACGGGGCGGCCCTGATGGCCCTCGGCGAGGAGGTGTGGCTCCGGCAGATCCGCCCCCTCGCGGTGGGGACGATGATCGTGGCCGCGTTCTACACGTTGTTCAACCTGCGGACGGCGCTCATCGAGGGGATGGGACGCGCGTTCGCCGACATCCGCAAGGCGCAGGCCGGCGCGGGGACGGTCGACCGGCTCAACCTCGATCTCGACTTCAGCAAGATCGGCATCGCCATCGCCGCCCTCGCCGTGCCCCTGCTCGGGCTCTACTGGTTCTTCAGCCGCAGCATTCCCGGGGCCGTCGTGCTCACCGTGGTCATGGTCGTTCTCGGGTTCCTGTTCGCGGCGGTGGCGGGATACCTGATTGGGCTGCTCGGCAGCTCGAACAACCCCATCAGCGGCCTGACCCTCAGCACCCTCCTCATCGCGGCGCTCCTCATGGTGGGGATGGGGGTGACCGGCCCCGCCGGCATCCTCGGCGTCCTCGGGGTGGCCGGCGTCGTCTGCTGCGTGGCCGGCGTCGCCGGCGACATGCTGCAGGACCTGAAGGTCGGCCACATCCTCGGCGGGACCCCCTGGAAGATGGAGGTCGGCGAGATCATCGGGGTGATCGTCGCGGCGCTCGTCCTCATCCTGCCGATGATGGCGATGCACGAGGTCTACACCATCGGCAGCGCCGAGCTGCCCGCGCCCCAGGCCGGGCTGATGGCGCTGATGGCCGAGGGCATCGTGGGCGGCGAGATGGCCTGGCCGCTGGTCATCGCGGGGATGTTCCTCGCCCTGGGGCTCGTCCTCATCCAGTCGCCCTCGCCGATGCTGATCGCGGTCGGCATGTACCTGCCGTTCTCGGCCACCGCCGCCATCTTCGTCGGCGGCATCATCGCGTGGCTGCTGTCGCGCGCCCTCGCCGCCCGCGCCGCCGGCGAGGCGGCGGTGACGAAGGCCAAGAACACCGGGGTGCTGCTGTCGTCGGGCTTCATCGCGGGCGAGGCGCTGATGGCAGTGCTGCTGGCGTTCGCGGTCCTGGGAGGGATCACGGCCGGGGTCGACCGGGTGCTGCCGTCGATCGCGGAGATGGCGGGCCTGCCGACCTGGCTGCAGTCGCTGCTCGGCGCGCTGGTGTTCGGCCTGCTCTACCACCTGCTGGTCCGCGTGCCCCTGGCCGCGAGCGAGGAGGACGCGGGCCCGGGCGCGCCGCCGTCGTGATCTCCTTCGAGGCCCGGCCGCGGCGGCTGCTCGAGTGGCGCGAGGAGGACGGCCGCTGCGTTCTCCTGCGCCCGCGCTTCGGCACGAGCGGGCCGGGGCGTTGGCTGGCCGGGCTCTCGGGCGACCCGTACTACCGGATCCGGCTCGACGAGGTGGGGACCCTCGTCTGGAAGGCGTGCGACGGCCGCACCTCGCTGGTCGAGATCGCCCGGGCGATGCGGGCTGCGTTCGGGGCGCGTGTCGAGCCCGCCGACGAGCGGCTCGCTCGCTTCGTGCGCCGGATGCTCGACGGCAGGATGATTGGGTTGGAGGAGGCGGACGGGGTCGATTGACGAAGCGGACGCTCTCGCTCGGCGGACCCTGCGCGATATCGTGATCACGCCGACCGGCGAAAGAAACCCTCCAGGGCCCCCTCGAGGCGGGTCATCCGCTCGCGAAGACCGTCGATTTCCTTGCCGACGAGGTCGAGACGCTTGTTGACTCCCTGCAGATCCGCACGAAGCCATGCGCCGAGGGCGATGACCAGAGCCGGGGTCAGCCAGGGAGTGATCGCCTCCATCCTCCATCAAGGTAGCACGCCTGCGCTCGAACGCGGCGTGTACCGGTTGGTGATGGGCAGCCGGCGGTCGCGGCCGAACGCGCGCACCGAGATGCGCACGCCCGGCGGGGCCTGGCGGCGCTTGTACTCGGCGAGGTCGACCATCGCGACGATGCGGTCGACGAGGGCGGGGTCGAAGCCGGCCCCGGCGATGTCCTCGGGGCTGCGGTCCTCCTCGACGTAGGCTTCGAGCACCGCGTCGAGGACGTCGTAGGGGGGCAGGCTGTCGGTGTCGAGCTGGTTCTCGCGCAGCTCGGCCGTCGGCGGCTTGTCGATGATGCTCTGCGGGATGACCTCGCGGTCGCGGTTGCGCCACCGCGCGAGGCGGTACACCCAGCCCTTCAGGACGTCCTTCAGCACCGCGAAGCCGCCGGCCATGTCGCCGTACAGGGTCGCGTAGCCGACGCTCATCTCGCTCTTGTTCCCCGTCGTCAGCACGAGCCAGCCGAACTTGTTGGAGAGGGCCATCAGCAGGTTGCCGCGGATGCGGGCCTGGAGGTTCTCCTCGGCCACGTTCGGCGGGGCGTCGCCGAACGGCCCGGCGAGGGCGCGGTCGTAGGCGCCGGCGAGGTCCGCGATGGGCAGCTCGAGGAGCTCGACCCCCAGGCGGCCCGCCAGCTCGCGCGCGTCGTCCCGGTTCTCCACGGCGGTGAACCGCGACGGCATCGAGACCGCGGTGAGCGCGCCGGGGCCGAGGGCGTCGGCGGCGACGGTGAGGGCGAGGGCGGAGTCGATTCCCCCCGAGAGGCCCAGCACCGCGTGGCGGAACCCGTTCTTGCGGAAGTAGTCGGCGGTGCCGAGGGTCAGCGCGCGGTAGACCTCGGCCTCGGGCCCGAGCAGCGGGGGGACCCGCGGGGCCGGCGCCGGGGGGCGGGGCGGCGCAGGCCTGCCAACCGCCGCCCGTCGATCTGTCGTCGGTTTGCCCCGGGGGGCGGGCTCCGGGGGACGCGTCGGCGCATCGCGCCGGCGCGCCGCATGCCGGGCGCCCGCCGGTTCGCTTCCGGGAGCCCCGCGAGCCTCTTGCCGGCCTTGGCCATCGGCGAACGGAGCGTCTCGATCACCCGCCGGCTCACGAGGGGGAACGGGCCCGGACGGACTCGGCGGCGCGGTCTCGACCGTGACCGACTGCACGCGGTCGCGGTCCGCGCCGGCCTGCCGCCACCTGGGGTCGTGGAGGCGGCGCCGGGTGGCCGAGACGGTGTCGAGGTCGACGACGAGCAGGTCCTCCTCGAACTGCGCGCCGCGGGCGACGACCCGTCCCGCGGGGTCGACGACGAGGCTGTGCCCGTCGAACACCAGCTCGTCCTGGCCCCCGACGGCGTTGCAGAAGGCCACGAAGCAGCCGTAGTCAGCCGCGCGCTGGGCGAGCATGCGTTCCCGCTCGACGCCCTTGCCGCGGTGGTACGGCGACCCGGACAGGTTCACGAGGACCGCCGCGCCGCCGTCGATTGCCGCCCACCGGCCCGGCCCTCCCGGGTACCACAGGTCCTCGCAGATGGTGACGCCGACGCGGACGCCGCCGAGGTCGACGGTGAGCGCGGCGCCCCCCCTGGCGAAGTACCGCTGCTCGTCGAAGACCGCGTAGTTCGGCAGGAAGTGCTTCCGGTAGACGGCGGCCACCTCGCCGCCGGCGAGCACCGCGGCCGCGTTGTGGAGGTCGCCGTCGAGGTCCGGCAGCCCCACCACCGCCACCGTCCCCGTCACCGACGCGGCGAGGCGGCGCACGCCGTCGGCCGCGGCCTCCGTGAACCGCGGGTTCAGCAGCAGGTCCTCGGGCGGGTACCCGGTGGCGGAGAGCTCGGGAAAGACGGTGAGGTCGGCGCCGCGTGCCGAGGCGCGCGCGATCAGGTCGCGGAGCCGGTCGAGGTTTCCCGCGAGGTCGCCGACCGGCAGGTTGCACTGGCACAGCGCCACGCGCAGGGTCGCGCCGTCGACGGCGGGAGGTCGGTTGGAATCGGTCGCCATGGCGTGGTCGATCTCACGATATCACCCCGTCGACCCGAAGCCGCGCCCGCCCCGGGAGGTCTCCGGGAGCGTCTGCGCCTCGACCACCTCGACCTCGACCACCGGCGTCACCACGAGCTGCGCCACCTTCATGCCCTGCTGCACGCGGAAGGCCTGCCGGCCGTGATTGACGAGGAGGACGCCGACCTCTCCCCGGTAGCCCGCGTCGATCGTGCCCGGCGCGTTCAGCACCGTGACCGCGTGGCGAAGGGCGAGGCCGCTGCGCGGGCGAACCTGACCCTCGGTGCCGGGGGGCAGCTCGAAGGCGAGACCGGTGCCGACGAGGCGGGCCTCGCCGGCGGGAATGTCGACGTCTCCCGCCGCGAACAGATCGAGGCCGGCGTCGCCGGGATGCGCACGCTCGGGAAGACGGGCGCGGGCCGGATCGAGACGCTTGACGGAGAGCCGCATGACCGGTGGAGGGGGGCGACGGGCCTATCGCAGGATCCGGGGCACGGGCAGGCCGGCGACGTCGAGGCCGATCGCCTCGGCGATCTCCAGCAGGCTGGCCTGCACCGCCCGGACGTTGCGGGGGCCCATGCCCAGGAACTGCTTCTGAACGGGCAGGAGATCCTCGAGCGCGGGGTCGGCGAACTCGAAGAACGGGGCGCGATGAATCAACCGGGCCTCGCGCTCCAGCACGGGCGTCTCGAGGAGGTTCCGCAGGGCGCGCACGACCGTCGCGTCGAACTCCTCGCCGGAGCGTCCCAGCTCCGCGTAGGCGGTGGCGATGAGCGGCCGCAGCTCGTGATAGAGCTGGGCCGCCGCCGGCGGCTCTATGGCCGCCACGATCTCCGCGTGGGTGTCGTAACGCGCGTGACTGAGGGGGTCGACGTGCAGCGCGGGCAACGCGCCGGCAGTCTGGAAGCGACGGGTCGGGCGCCACGGCGGAAGGTGCCGGTCCGGGGTGTGCCCGTCGGCGACGTTGTCCACCACCACGACGAAGACGCGGACCAGATCGTCGGGGATCAGCCAGGCCGCGAGGCCCGGGTGCGACGACAGCGTCGCCACGAGCTTCCTCACCAAGCCGTCGCTGTCCTCGAGGGAGGCCGGGGGGTTGGGCTCGGGGGTCGCGGCGGCGTCTCTCGCCGGCGGCGCGGGGGCCGGCGCTTCGGCGCGGGCGGGAGCCCTCTCGCCCGACGGATCGGCGACGAAGAAATCGTACGAGGCGACACCGGCGACTATCGCCAGTGCAACGACGCCGACGAACGGCCCGGTGTTCCGGCCGCGCGGACGTACCGCCATATACGAACCCCGATCTTCGAGCGCTTCGGCGGCGGCGCTCGAACCGCCTACTCCATCATAGGACAGACGCCCTCCGTACCGCCAGCCGTCTCCGCCGTCAAGGGCCGATGACGCCCGCGGACGCCGCCGACAGCGCCGCGTCGCCGGCGCCCGCCCCGTTCCGTTGCAGGATGTAGGCGACGATGGCCGCGCGGGTGGCCTCGTCCGGCCGGCGGCCCGCCGGCGGCATCGCCGCCTCGACGTAGCCCAGCAGCTCGCGCACCGGACGGCCGCCCCACATGCTGCGGAACGCCGGTCCCGCCAGCTCCGGGGTGTCGAGGCCGCCGCCCATGTCGCGCCGGTGACACGAGGCGCACACGTCCTGGTACGCGGCCTCGCCGGCTCGGGCCTGACTGGCGAGGTAACGGGCCGGCGTCACCGGCGTCGCCGACGGTCCCGCCGCCGCCTCGGCCGCCTCGTCACCGCGGGGCAGCAGCCATCCGCGGATCTCTCCCTCGGGGTTGTTGCGGGTCGCGATCTGGACGTAGTACTCGCCCCGGTGCAGCGCTTCCACCTGCATGTCGTCGAGATCGACCTCGCCCTCGATCCGGCCGGACGCGGCGGCGGTGACGTCGAGGGCGAACACGGCGGGGCCGCGCCGGGCCGGTGGGGCCCGGTGGAGACGGGCCGAGGTGGCGGGCGAGCTCAACCCCTCGAACGTGCCGTCGACGGTGAGGGTGCGGTCCTCCAGCACCGCCTCGGCCTCGCCCGAGCCCGACACGTTCGCACGCGTCGCGAAGTCGACGGGCACTATCGAGAGGCGGCCGCCGAAGCGGGCGCCGTCCTGCGCCTGCGCGCCGGGCGCGGCGGCCAGCAGCACGCCGATGCAGGCGAGACGTCCGGCCAGTAGCCCGCGGCGCCGAACGGGACCGGCGCCGGCAGGACGGGTGTGGCGGATCGCGGCTCTGTGTGGCGGCCGCGCCGGCCCCGCTTCACCGCGCCTCCGCCGGTCCCGCCCGGGCTCGTCCAGCGTGGTTCTCGGATGATCCATCCGTCACTCCCCGACGTCGGCGGCGACCGCGGCGGCCGGCGCCGTCTCGGTTGGCGGCGTCTCCGCCGCCGGCGGGTCGGCCGACGGCAGATCCGCCAGTATCTCCGCGGTGTGCTCGCCGAGGGCCGGCGGCGGCCGGTCGACGAGGGCCGGCGTCCGCGACAGCTTGATCGGATTGCCCAGCGCCTTGATGGCGCCGAGCCGCGGGTGGTCGAGCTCGACCACCATCTCGCGCGCCGCGAGCTGCGGGTCGGCGAGGGCCTCGGCGAGGGAGCGCACCTGGCCGCAGGGGACCGCGTGCGCCCGCAGGCGCTCGATCACCGCGTCGCGGGTCCAGCTCCCGAACAGCGCGCCGAGGTGGGCCTTCAGCTCGCCGCGGTGCCGCATGCGGTCGGTGTTGGTGGCGAAGCGGGGGTCCGTCTCCAGCTCGGGCCGGCCGACGGCCCGGCAGAACTGGTGCCACAGCCGCTGGTTGCCCACCGCGATCATGACCAGCCCGTCGCTCACCTCGAGCGCCTCGTAGGGGGTGAGCGAGTGGTGGTCGTTGCCCTCGCGCCCGAGCTCCTCCCCGGTGGCGAAGAGGACGTTGGCGGGGAGGGCCAGGGTCGAGGTCATCGAGTCGAGGAGGGCGATGTCGACATGCTGCCCCAGCCCCGTCTCGTCGCGGTCGCGCAGCGCGAGGAGGATGCCGTTCATCGCGTAGAGCCCCGCGAGGAAGTCGGTCATCGCGACCCCGACCCGGGTCGGGGGGCCGTCCGGGGAGCCGGTGACGTGCATGACCCCCGACTCGCCCTGGATGACCGCGTCGTATCCGGGGAGACTGCGCCGGGGCCCCTGCTGGCCGTAGCCGGTGATCGAGCAGTAGACGAGCTGGGGAAAGTCGCCGCGGATCGAGTCGTAGTCGAAACCGAGCTTCCGCAGGCTGCCGGGCCGGAAGTTCTCGATCAGGACATCGGCGTCGGCGAGGAGGGCCTTGAGGGCGTCGGCCCCGGCCGGGGTCTTGAGGTCGAGGGCGACGCTCCGCTTGCTGCGGTTCAGCCCCAGGAAGAACGTGCTCACGCCGTCCGCGAAGGGTGCCCACGCCCGGGTGTCGTCGCCGTGCGAGGGCTCCTCGACCTTGATGACGTCGGCCCCCATGTCGCCCAGCATCATGGCGCAGTAGGGCCCGGCCAGCACCCGGGTCAGGTCGACGACGCGCAGTCCATGCAGCGGCGGCATTTCAGGGACGGAATTATACAGCCCGCGGCGGAAGTCCCCGCTGCATTCGGGCAACCGGGCGGCCAGCCACGGGCCGTCCGGCCCACCCGTCGAGCGCTCCCGGCGCCCGCGCCTCCGGCGGACGGAGGCGGCGTGTGCCCGCGGGCCCGGATCGGGTACGATCGGGGGATCCGTGCGCGTCCGGTGACGCCGCCGTGGCGGACTGCGAGCCGCGTCGCCGGCGGGCACGCCGCTCCGGCCCGCTACGGTCCACTGCCTGCTCGACCGCCATTTCGGGGAGACCATGTCAGCTTCCACCATCATCTGGACGAAGATCGATGAAGCGCCGGCGCTCGCCACGTTCGCGTTGCTGCCGATCGTGCGGGCGTTCACCAAGGAGACGGGGGTCGAGGTCGAGACCCGCGACATCTCCCTCGCCGGGCGCATCCTCGCCGCGTTCCCCGACCGGCTGGGCAAGGAGGAGCGCGTTCCCGACCACCTCGCGGCGCTCGGCGAGCTCGCCCGGACGCCGGCCGCCAACATCGTCAAGCTGCCCAACATCAGCGCCACCGTCCCCCAGCTTCGGGCGGCCATCGCCGAGCTTCAGGGCCGGGGCTGCGACGTCCCCGACTACCCGGAGGAGCCCGCCGGGGAGGACGAGCGGGAGATACGGGCGCGCTACGCGGCCGTCCTGGGATCGGCAGTGAACCCCGTCCTCCGCGAGGGCAACTCCGACCGCCGCCCCGCCGCCGCCGTGAAGCGGTTCGCCCAGAAGCACCCGCACCGCATGATGAAGCCGTGGCCGGCCGACGGGTCCAAGGCCCGGGTCGCCCACATGCGCGAGAACGACTTCTTCGGCAGCGAGCGTTCCGTCACCGTCGAGGCCCCGTGCGACGTGCGCATCGAGTTCGTCGACGCCGCCGGGGCGGTCACCGTGCTCAAGGAGCAGGTGCCCCTCGAGGCGGGCGAGGTGGTCGACACCGCGGTCATGAACGCGGCCGCCCTGCGGGCGTTTTTCAGCCGCACCATCGAGGAGGCGAAGGAGGACGGGGCCCTGCTGTCGCTCCACCTCAAGGCGACGATGATGAAGGTCTCCGACCCCATCATGTTCGGCCACTGCGTGTCGGTGTACTACGAGCCGGCCCTGCAGAAGCACGCCGAGACCCTGCGGGCGATCGGCGCCAACGTGAACGACGGCCTCGCCGGGGTGCTGGAGAAGGTCGCGAAGCTGCCGGCGGCGGAGCGCGCGGCCGTCGAGGCCGACATCGACGCGGTGTACGCCGAGCGCCCCCCCCTCGCGATGGTCGACTCGCGCAAGGGCGTCACCAACCTGCACGTGCCCAACAACATCATCATCGACGCGTCGATGCCCAACGTCGTGCGCGACGGCGGCCGCATGTGGAACGCCGCCGACGAGCTGCAGGACACCGTGGCGATGGTGCCCGACCGCTCCTACGCCACCATGTACCAGGCCATCCTCGAGGACTGCCGGCAGCATGGGCAGTTCGACCCGGCGACCATGGGCAACGTGTCCAACGTCGGGCTGATGGCGCGCAAGGCGGAGGAGTACGGCTCGCACGACAAGACCTTCACGGGGCCCGGCCCCGGCAGCATCCGGGTCGTGGCCGGCGACGGCGTCGTCCTCCTGGAGCAGGCGGTGAGCACCGGCGACATCTTCCGCATGTGCCAGACCAAGGACGAGCCGATCCGCGACTGGGTCCGCCTCGCCGTCGGCCGCGCCCGGGCGTCGGGGTCGCCGGCGGTGTTCTGGCTGGACGAGGCGCGGGCCCACGACGCGCAGATCATCGCCAAGGTCCGCGGCTGCCTGCCCGAGCACGACACCGAAGGGCTGGACATCCGCATCCTGAAGCCGGTCGACGCCATGCGCTTCTCGCTCGCCCGCGTCCGACGCGGCGAGGACGCCATCGCGGTCACCGGCAACGTCCTGCGGGACTACCTCACCGACCTCTTCCCGATTCTGGAGCTGGGGACGAGCGCTCGCATGCTCTCGATCGTGCCGCTCCTCAACGGCGGCGGCCTCTTCGAGACCGGCGCCGGCGGCTCGGCCCCCAAGCACGTAGAGCAGATGCTGCGGGAGGGGCACCTGCGCTGGGACTCGCTCGGCGAGTACTGCGCCCTCGTGCCGTCGCTCGAGCTCGTCGCGGACCGGACCGGCAACGCCAGGGCGGGACTGCTGGCGAGGACCCTCGACCAGGCCATCGGCACGTACCTCGAGAACGCCCGCTATCCGTCGCGCAAGGTCAACGAGATCGACAACCGGGGCAGCACGTTCTACCTCGCGCTCTACTGGGCGCAGGCCCTCGCCGTCCAGGACGACGACGCCGAGATGAAGGCCCGTTTCGCGGCGGCGGCGGCACGTCTCGCCGAGAACGAGTCGGTAATCGCGGGCGAGCTGCTCGCCGCGCAGGGGAGTCCGGTCGACGTCGGCGGCTACTATCGGCCCGACGACGCCCTGGTCGAGAGGGCCATGCGGCCGAGCGCGACCCTGAACGGGATTATCGACGGCCTCTGAGCTGGGCGGCGGAGACGGGTGCGGTCGTTGGATGGCGGGTGCTCCGGGGCCAGGGCCACCCGGGCCAGACGCCCCGCGGGGCCTTCCTGGAGTCCGCCCCCGTCACGGCCGGTCTCGTCGAGTCGGCGACCTTGGCCACCCGCGGCCGTGAGCGTTCGTAATCCCCTTTGTGGGTTCACCCCGGGGCAGGCGCGACCACCCCCGGGGTCCCGGCCGCGCGGTACACGCGGCCCCTCCCGGACCCTCAGAGCCAGAACTATGGACACCACAGAGACCAGGTCCCAGGAGGAGGAGACCTACGCCGTCTACCTGCTCGACTGGACGGTGGTCGGTGGCCTCCAGTACGTCGGCATGACGACCGACCTCGATGCTCGGATTGAGACGCACCGCAGAGCCGGCACGCTTCCGTTCCGAACGCTCGGTGAACCTGAGGTGTCTATCCTCGCCGATGGGCTCGACGTCTACTCAGCCGCCGCCCGCGAACGGCTCGAAATCGGAGAGAGACGGACGATGACGCCGAGCGGCTACAACCACTCGGCCGGCGGAGAGTACTCGGGCGCCCGACGAGACAAGTTCCTGGGCGCAGCCCACGTCGAACGCCTGGCCGGCGCGACGGTCGCCGTCGCCCACCTCGACGGCAAAGCCCACGAGGTCGATGCTCGGACGCTCGTCGACCAAGGCACTGGGAAGGTGCTCGAGCACTACCTCGCAGCCTGTTCGGTCGTCGCTGCCATGGTCCGCCAAGGCGACCACCCGATGAAGATTGGTCGCAAGACGGGCCTCGGAACCGGTCAAATCTACGGGATGCTGAGAGATATCGGCGAGAATCCGCCGGCCGGACGGCGGAAGAGGCCTCAGGGCTGAACCGCCCCGCGCCGTGCGGGTAGCCGGGGCAGAGAAGTCCGGATAACGGGGTTGTTCATGGGATGGCCGTTACGTAACGGGTACAATGAGGGCCCATGGGCATGACCAACGCCGAGCGCCAGCGCCGGTAGCGCGAGCGCCGCGCCGCCGGCGTCCCGGTCCGGGAGCGGCGGCCGCCCAGGCCGAAGCCACGGCTGAAGCGGTGGACCGCGGCCCTCGCCGAGCTCCGCACCCTGCAGGGCGAGTACGAGACCTGGCGCGACCAGCTGCCCGAGGCCCTGACCGACTCGAGGACCGCCGAGCTCCTTGAGGGCGCGTGCGATGTCGACCTCGACGCCCTGGACGTGGAGCTGCCGCGGGGTTCGGCCGGGACTGAACGCCACGGCGCACGACGCCCCACGTCCGTATCATCGTCGAGCAGGGCCGAGCACAGTTGAATCAGGGAAGGCTGCCGCCGCCGGCGTGAGGCCCAGGAGCGGAAGGAGCCTGTCGTAGAACGGGCACCGCGACGCCGGCCGGGGCCGCGGCGCCGGGTGAGAGCACGACGAAGAGCGGGGCTGAATGACGGGGGAGCGCACGCGACTCCCGAGCCTGACCCCCGGCTACCTCGGCGACATCGACCAGCGCCGGGCTACACCGGGCCGGAATACCTCGGCCGTCCGTCGGCCGACTGGAACGAGGGAGGGGATCAGATCCGTGAGACTCGTTGACTTGAAGGACAGCCACGGGCGTGAGCACCACGTCAATCCTGACCATGTGGTCAAGGTGCACGCGAACGATGACCGGGGCCTGATTTTCGTCCGCCTGTCGACCGGCGACGACTTGGCTCTCAACCTGAGCGACTACGACACCGTGCTCGAGGTCACCGACCGGCTCCAGGGCGGCAAGGAGGGAGTAGCGTGACCGTCACGCTCCAAGTGGAGCTCACCCGGGAGCAGTTCAGAATCCTGTCCTACGCGCTCAAGCTGCAGGGGCGCCGCCCCGTCGAGGAAGAGCTGAAGGTGGAGATGCTCGGTTGCTTGGAGCGGGGCATCACTCAGTTGGGAAGCAGCATGGCTGGCGCGACGAGAGAGGAATCGTGATCGACGTGAACCACGTCTGGACCCACGTATCCGGCGGCGTCAGATACTCGCTGTGTGAGCGGGACGATGGAGTGGGCAGGATAGGCCCGGCGCTCGGCTACGGGGTGACGGACCCCATGCCGCGCAACCGCGACGAGGCCGCCGTGGCCCAGGGTATCGACTGCCCCAGGTGCCTCGCGAAGCTGCCCGAGGCGACCGGCTAGGAGAGAGGACCCCCATGACACCTGTCAATCCCAGGACCGGAGTGGACGACGGGAAGCCCCCAGGCGCCGGCACAGTGGACCTGCAACACATCGCTGACGAGGTCGGCAAGATGGCTATCGAGTGCGCGCATGCCTCGGAGTTCGAGCTTGAAGCAGCGCTGCTCGCGGCCGCGCAGATCGCCGAACGGTTGATCGCGGAACGCGCGCGGGCGCCTGCTTCAAGCTGAATGTGACGCGCTGTTCCTGAGCGGGGCGGCGAGGTCCGGCACCGCTCGGGGGCCACAAGCGACCACCTCGACGCGGCCGTTCGGCCACGCGGCGGCCTCGGCTGCTCCGCACGAGCGGCCTCCGTCGGTCACGATCAGGTTCACCGGCCTCGCGGCCGCCGCGCTCGGCCGAGAGCGCAGTGGCCAGGGCATCGCGGACCTGGGCGCGCTCGGCCGCGGTCGCCTAGCGCACCTTGGTTGATGCGGGGCCGTGGGGCGGCGGACAACTCCCCGGCCGGAAACGCCGAGGGGGCCTGGGAAGCTTCGAGGGCCAGTCCTCGCGCATCCCCGCGATGACGACCGCCAGCTCGCCGCTGGTCATCACGGCCGACCCCATCGGAGCGGACGCGCCGTCCGCCCCCGCGAGAGCCAAGTACCCGGCCGCGGCCTCCTACACCAACTCGACGTTCACGCGGCGTCCGACCATAGCGGCGGCCCGTTGCAAGCTGCCGAGCGTGATGTCGTTTTTCGGATCGAGCAGCCGGTCTACCTGGGTGCGGCTCGTTTTCAGCAGTGATGCCATCTTGTTCTTGGAGATGTTCTGCTGCTTCATGGCCTCCGCAAGCTGCCACGCGACGACCTCCTTGATCGCCTGCGCTTGCGTTACCTCGAAGATGCCTTCCTTCTTCAGGAAGGCATCGATGCTCGATCCCATATGCGCCTTGCTCATCGCTCCAACTCCCTCTGGCGTATTCGCGCCGTTGCCAGATCCGAATCCGGCGTTGTCCGCGTTTTCTTGATGAACCCGTGCAGCACCACCAAGTGCTGTCGGTAGAGGCACAGCAACATGCGCGCCGTCCGGTTCGTCGGCAGGTCCGTTCGGATTTCCCAGAGGCCGTCGCCCATCGGGCGGCACAGCGGCATGCCTATTGGCCACCGCCATTGCGCCCGGAGAAGGTCCTTCCCTATCTCCTGACGCTCGGCCTCATCCAGCCGTTGCAGCCACTCCCTCACGGGTTCGCGACCCGCCAACGTGCGGTAGAAGATCAGCGGGGTTTTCTGTGGCGTCGGCTTGTCGGCCACCCTGCACCTTTAAATGTGCAGTTAACCATGTCACGTTGGAAATGGCAACCAGAAGAGGACCCCTGTGTGACGGCGTGAGAAGCCCCCCGGGGGGGGGGCGCCCATCGCGGGACCCGCCGTCCCCGCCGGCGTGGGCTCCAGCGGACTCGTCGCCGGCCGGTCCGTGGCCATGGAGGCGGCCCTTCTTGGCATTGGGCGGATCGGCGCGGTCAGACGACGAGGGAGAAGCCGTCCCGTCGCGGGTCGCCGGCGCCGCCGAGAACCTCCCCGCGGCGCTCGGCGGTGTGCGCGCCGCCGAAGAACACGCTGCGGTCGTCCCACACCTGGTGCTCGGGCCAGGCGTCCAGGGCCTCGGCAAGGGCGTCCGTGTCGTGGCCGCCCTCGACGCTGAGCAAGGAGCCCTCGACGTGGATGCGGGGCGCGCGCACCGCCGCGTCGACGTCCATCCCGTGGTCGACGATATTGACGATCACCTGCAGGACGGCGCTGCGAATGCGGTTCGAGCCGCCGGAGCCGGTCGCGACGAGGTGGCCGTCGGGCCACCGCAGGGCGCTCGGGGCCATCATCGACGCCATGCGGTGATTGGGCGGCCAGCGGTGGAAGCCGCCAGGGTTGAGGTCCTCCTCGCCCAGCATGTTGTTCAGCACGACGCCGGTGCCCGGGACCACGCGCCCCGATCCCTCCCCGTTCGAAAGGGTGAGGCTGGCGAGGTTGCCCCGGACGTCGATGACCCCGAGGTGGGTCGTGCCCCGGGCGGCCTGCGCCCGTCCCCGGACCTCGTTCCGCCAGCGCGCCAGCAGCACGGGGTCGAGCATGCGCTCGTTGGAGCCCGCGGGCTCTCCGTCATGCGCTTCGGCGCGCGCGGAGCGGGTGGCGCGCATCACGTCGGCGAGCATCGCGACGGCGCGGCCACTCCCGGGTGGCGCGACCGGCAGGCCGTTCAGCAGGCCCAGGCCGAAACCGATCAGCGCGCCCCCGGCCGAGGGCGGGGGGTTGGTCAGCACCGCGACCCCGCGGTAGTCGAGGGCGAGCGGGGCCCGGACCTCGGTGCGGTAGGCGGCGAGGTCGTCGAGGCCGATGAGCCCGCCCTCGCGCAGGTCCTCCACCATTGCCCGCGCGATCTCGCCGCGGTAGAAGATGTCGCCGCCCTCGACCGCCATCCGCTCCAGGAGGGCGGCGAGGTCGGGATTGCGCAGGCGCTCGCCTTCCTCGAGCAGGGCGGGGCCACCCCGCGGACTCGAGTACAAGGCGAGGATTTCGGGAGTGGCGCGGAGAATCGGCCGCAACAGGTGAAGGAAACGGGCCTGCAGCGCGGTCATCACCACGCCGCCGCGCAGGAGGGCGCAGGCGGGGGCGACGAGGTCGGTGGCGGGCATCGTGCACAGATCGCGGTGGACGTCGAAGAACCCGCGGACGATGCCGGGCACCGCGACGCTGCCGCGGCCGATGTGGAACTCCTGCCGGGCGGGACCGAAGTCGACGAGGACCGGCTCGAAGTCGACCACGTCGGCCGGAAGGCGCCGCTTCGGGGTCTGCACGAAGAAGTCGTAGACACGCGGGCGGCCCTCGGCGGGCAGGGCGAGGAGGAAGCCGCCGCCGCCGAAGGACGCCAGCGCCGGCTCGCAGGCGCAGGCGGCGCACAGGGCGGCCAGCGCCGCGTCGAAGGCGTTGCCGCCGGCCCGCAGCACCTCGCCCGCCGCCTCCGCGGTCAGCGCGTGCCCCGCCGACACGACCCCGCGTGGTCCGGGCATGACGCGTGATGATAGCGGATGCGGCCGGAGTCTCGCGGTGGAACGGCGGGCGGCTGGCCGGTGGCCGGGCGCGGGGGCAGCACCGAGGGCGGCGATCGGCGGGCCGGTCCGTTGGTCGGGCCGCCCACGTATAATGAGGGCCTTTCGCCCAGCGAACGGTGCCCGCGACCATGACAGACGCCTACATCTACGACGGAGTCCGCACCCCGTTCGGCCGCCACGCCGGGGGGCTCTCGCCCGTGCGCCCCGACGACCTGCTGGCCGGCCCCATCGCCACCCTGATGGCGCGCAGCCCGTTCCGGCCCGAGGACGTGGAGGACGTCATCGCCGGCTGCACGAACCAGGCCGGCGAGGACTGCCGGAACGTCGCGCGGCGCGCGGGGCTGCTCGCCGGGTTGCCGGTGGAGGTCGCGGGCATGACCGTCAACCGGCTGTGCGCGAGCGGGCTCGCCGCGGTGGTGGACGCGTCGCGGGCCGTCGCCTGCGGGCAGGGCGAGGTGTTCGTCGCGGGCGGGGTCGAGAGCATGAGCCGGGCCCCGTTCGTGATGGCGAAGTCGGAGCGGGCCTTCGGGCGCCAGCTCACGGTGTACGACAGCACCCTGGGGTCGCGTTTCTCCAACCCCAGGACCACCGCGCAGTATGGCGACCACGCGATGCCGGTGACGGCCGACAACGTCGCCGCCGACCTGGGCATCAGCCGCGCCGACAGCGACCGCTACGCCCTCGCGTCGCAGCAACGGTTCGCCCGCGCCAAGTCCGACTGCTTCTACAAGGACGAGCTGGATCCGGTGACGGTGCCGGGGCGGAAGCGGGGAGAGCAGACGGTGGTGGCCGACGACGAGCATCCCCGCCCCGGCACCTCGCTCGAGAAGCTGGAGACGCTTCGGCCGCTCTTCGAGGGCGGGGTGGTGACGGCCGGCAACGCCTCGGGCATCAACGACGGCGCGGCGGCGCTCGTCGTCGGCAGCCGCGCGGCTGGCGAGAGGGCGGGGGCGGAGCCGCTCGCCCGGGTGGTCTCCGCCGCGGCGGCGGGAGTCGAGCCGAGGGTCATGGGCCTCGGGCCGGTGCCCGCGAGCCGGAAGGCGCTGGCCCGGGCGGGGCTGACGCTGGCCGACATGGACGTCATCGAGATCAACGAGGCGTTCGCCACCCAGGTGCTGGGGTGCCTGAAGCTGCTCGAGATCGACCAGGACGACACCCGCGTGAACCCGAACGGCGGCGCGATCGCGGTCGGCCATCCCCTGGGCGCGTCCGGCGCCCGGCTGACGCTGACCGCGACGCGGCAGCTCCAGCGGTGCCGGGGTCGCTACGCCCTGGTGACCCTGTGCATCGGCGTCGGCCAGGGGCTCGCCGCCGTGCTGGAGCGGGTGGCCTGACGATGGTCCCTCGCCACTTCCTGTCGTCCGCCGGCGTCCTCGACGATCCGCCGGCGCCCCGCGGGCGCGGTCCGACGCGGGGTCCTGCCTCGGGTCGTCACCGGGCGCTCCGCCATGGCTGACGAGTCCGCCGCCTCGCCCCCCGCATCTCCCGTCAGGCCCTGGCGGCTGCTGGCGCTCGCCGCGATCTACGTCGTCATCGCCCACGTCATGCCGCCGCCCGAGGGCGTCGAGGCGCAAGACTGGCGCCGGGTCGGCGTCTTCTTCGCCACCATCGGGGGGCTGATGCTGCAGCCCATGCCCGGCTCGCAAATCGTGCTGGTGGGCATCACCGGCATGATCGTCCTCGGCGGCCTGCCGATGGACCGGGCGCTCAGCGGCTACGCGGCCCCGACGGTGTGGATGGTGCTGATGGCGATGCTCATGTCGCGCGCCCTGCGCGACTGCGGGCTCGCCCGCCGCATCGCCCTGTGGTTCATCCGCGCCATCGGACGCACGTCGCTCGGGCTCGGCTACTCGATGCACCTGACCGACCTCACCCTCGCCACGGGGGTGCCCTCGATCACGGCGCGGTCGGCCAGCATCGTCTTTCCCATCGCCCGCAGCATCAGCAGCCTCTACAAGTCGCATCCCGGTCCGTCGTCGTCGATCCTCGGCGCGTTCCTGATGACCTGCATGTACCAGGGCAGCGTCATCGCGTCGGCGATGTTCTACTACAGCAGCGCCGCCAACCTGCTGCTTGGGGAGCTGGCGGCCGAGTACGCGGGGGTGACCATCACCTGGGCGAGCTGGTTCACGGCGGGCCTCCTGCCCGGGCTCGTGGCCAGCGCCTTCGTGCCGTGGCTCGTCTACCGGGTGATGCCGCCGTCGCTGAAGCGGACCCCGGCCGCCGCCGAGTTCGCCAACGAGCAGCTTGCCGAGCTCGGCCCGATCCGCGGTCGCGAGGCAGTGGTGGGGGCGGTGTTCGTCGGGCTCATCGGCTTCTGGGTCCTCTCGTCCTACGTGAGCTGGCTCTCACCGACGCTGGTCGCCCTCCTCGGCATCGCGGTGCTCTTCACGACCCAGGCCCTGACGTGGGACAGCGCCCTCTCGGAACGGTCGGCGTGGGACATCTTCGTGTGGTACGGCGGCCTGCTCATGATGGGCGGGGTGCTGAACGACACCGGGGTCGCGACCCTCTTCGCCGACTGGTTCGGCTCGTTGTTCGGCGGCGTCCCCTGGGCCGTCGTCTTCGTCGCGACCCTCGTCATCTACTTCTACGCGCACTACTTCTTCGCGAGCACCACCGTCCACGCCCTCGCCATGTACCCGCCGTTCCTCGCCCTGCTCGTCGGCGTGGGGGCGCCGGCCCCGGTGGTCGTCTACAGCCTCGTGTTCATCAACAACCTGACGGCGGGGCTGACCCACTACGGGACGACGACCTCGCCGATCATCTTCGTCGAGGGCTACGTCAGCCTGAAGGACTGGTGGCGGGTCGGCTTCCACGCCTCGGTGGCGAACCTCGCGATCTGGATCCCGGTGGGGCTGCTGTGGTGGAAGATCCTCGGGCTGTGGTGATAGGCGTGACCGGGCGGATGATCCGTGCATGTCCGCCCCGCGGCGGTCCGCGCCGCGGGGCATCGGCCGCAGGTTGCTCGAGGGGTCGCCGTGGCGGCGGCGCCGGAAGGCCGCGCTAGTCCGGGCGACGGTCGCCGGGCATGAGAGAGGGAACCGCGCCATGACCGGATGCAAACCGCGGCGACGGGTGGGACGGTGGGCCGCGCTGGCCCGCGCGTGGTGCGTCGTGGCGATGTGCGCCGCCGGCGTCGCGGCGGCGTGCGGCGGCGGGGCTCAGACGGGACCGGTGGACCTGCTGGTGACCGGGGGGCGGGTCATGGACCCCGAGAGCGGTCTGGATGCGGTCGCCAACGTCGCCGTGCGCGACGGCGTCATCGTCGCCGTCGGCGAGGAGCGGCCCGAGGCGCGCGAGGTCCTCGATGCGACCGGCCTCGTCGTCGCCCCGGGGTTCGTCGACCTCCACGCCCACGGCCAGGACCCGGAGAGCCGGCGCTACCAGGCCCGGGACGGCGTGACCACCGCGATGGAGCTGGAGATCGGGGTCTATCCCGTCGACACCTGGTACGCCGAGCACGAGGGGCGGGCGCTGATCAACTACGGGGCGACGGTGAGCCACCAGGGCGCCCGCCGCGAGGCCTTCGGCGCGGTCGTGACGGCGCGCAACGACGAGGGCACCTTCACCCTCGGGCGCGGCGGCGCCTACCTCTACGAGGAGGCCTCCGAGGAGGAGGTGCGCCGGGTCGCGCGCCTGATGCAGGCGGGCCTCGACCAGGGCGCCCTCGGCTTCGGGTTCGGCGTCGCCTACACGCCGGGGGCGAGCCACGAGGAGCTCTGGCGCCTGTTCGCGGCGGCGGCGGAGCGCGGGGCGCCGGTGTTCATCCACCTCCGGTCGGCGGGCGCGTTCGCGAGCCGCGAGGCCATCGCGCCCTTCCAGGAGGCCATCGCCAACGCCGCCGCCACCGGCGCCTCGCTGCACATCGTGCACATGAACAGCAGCGCCGGCGAGTCGGCCCCGGCCGCCCTCGAGCTGATGCGGGGGGCGCGGGCGCAGGGGGTCGACGTGACCACCGAGGCCTACCCCTACACGGCCAGCGCCAGCCTCATCGAGTCGGCCCTGTTCGACGGGTGGCGGGGGCGGTCCCCCGACTACTACGCCCGCATGCAGTGGGTCGAAACCGGCGAGCGGCTGACCGAGGAGTCGTTCGGCCGCTACCGCGAGGAGGGCGGCTGGGTCATCACCCACGGCCGCTCCGAGACCACCAACGAGTGGATCGTCGCCCAGCCCGACGTCATCGCGGCCAGCGACGGCATCCCCTTCACCGAGGGCCGCTCCCACCCCCGCGGCGCCGGCACCTTCGCCCGCATCCTCGGCCACTACGTCCGCGACCGCGGCGCCCTGTCGCTGATGGACGCCCTGCGCAAGATGACCCTGCTGCCGGCGCAACGGCTGGAGCAGGTGACCCCGCAGATGGCCGCCAAGGGTCGCGTCCAGGCCGGCGCCGACGCCGACCTCACGCTGTTCGACCCGGAGACGGTCATCGACCGGGCGACCTACGAGGCGCCGGACCGCTACTCGGAGGGCATTCCCTACGTCCTCGTGGGCGGGACCTTCGTTGTTCGGGACGGGGAACTGGTGGAGGAGGTCTTCCCGGGCCGGCCGATCCTGGGGTCGGGGTCCGGGGCCGGGGAGTCCGTACCGTAGGGCGGCGCCGAACACGGATGCGGCAGAGCCTGTCGGGGCACCTCGTGCCCCCGATCCGACGGCCGGAACCGGCGGCGGCGCAGGCTGTTGCGGTCCGTGGGCGGGACCCTCGTCGATGAACGGCGCCTCGAACATCTGCCGCACAGGCCGGGCATGAGTCTTCTCATGGACAGGCGCAGGCTTCCTGTCGGCATCCAGACGTTCCGGGAGATCCGGGAGGAGGGCTGCTACTACGTCGACAAGACGCCATATGCCCGGCGGCTGGCGAACGACGCCGGCAAGCACTACTTCCTCTCGCGTCCCCGTCGGTTCGGCAAGAGTCTGTTCGTGGACACCCTCAAGGAGCTGTACGAGGGGGCCGAGGGGCTGTTCCGGGGCCTCGCCGTTCACGACGCGTGGGACTGGTCGCGGCGTCATCCGGTGGTGCGGTTGAGCTTCGGCGCCGGCAACTTCAAGCGGCCCGACGAGCTGCGTGCGAGCGCCCTCCGCCAGCTCGACGCGGCGGAGCGCCGGGCGGCGCCGGGGCCGCTCGGCCGGCTGCTCGATACGGTGCGCGGACGTCCGGCCGAGCCGTCCGGCGGCGACTCGGCGCCGGGACGGTTCGCAGCCCTGCTGGAGGCGCTGCACCGGCGGACCGGCCGGCGCGTGGTGGTGCTGGTGGACGAGTACGACAAGCCGATCCTCGACGCGCTGGACGATGCGGAACGGGCGAGGGCCAACCGCGACGACCTGCGGGGGCTGTACGGCACGCTCAAGGACTGTGACGCGCACGTGGAGCTGTCGTTCATAACCGGGGTGAGCAGGTTCAGCAAGGTCAGTCTGTTCTCCGGGCTGAACAACCTCGTCGACCTCACCCTCGACCCGGACTACTCGGCCATCTGCGGCTACACCGACGCGGATCTGGACAGGGTCTTCGCGCCGGAGCTGCCGGGCCTAGACCGGGACGAGATCCGCGCCTGGTACGACGGCTACGGCTGGCTGGGAGAGGAGAAGGTCTACAACCCGTTCGGCCTGTTGAAGCTGTTCCGCAGCCGCCGGTTCGAGGCCCACTGGTTCGAGACCGGCACCCCGAGGTTCCTGGTCGACACCCTGATCCGCCGGGGCGTCGCCGCTCCAGATCTCGACGACGTCCACGCCAGCGAGGCCCTGTTGTCGGCATTCGACGTGGACGCCATCGCACCCGAGGCGCTGCTGTTCCAGACGGGCTACCTCACCATCCGCGGCGAGGAGCGGCGCGGCGGACGCACCGTGTACCGCCTGGGGTACCCGAACCGCGAGGTCCGCCAGGGGCTGAGCGAGAGCCTGCTGGACCGGTTGGCGCCCGACCCGAGGCGGGAGCGCCACGCCGCCCGGCTGTACGACGTGCTGGCGGCGGGCGACGCAGCGGGGGTGGAGGCGCCCTTGCGGGCGCTGCTGGCGGGCATTCCGCACGACTGGCACCGGCGGAACGAGATCGCCCGCTACGAGGGCTACTGGGCGAGCGTGTTCTACGCGCACTTCGCCGCGCTGGGACTGGACGTGGCGGCGGAGGACGCCACCAGCCGCGGGCGGCTGGACCTGGCGGTGCGGCTGGGGGCGTACGTCTACCTGTTCGAGTTCAAGGTGGCCGGACCGTCGGCGAGCGTTCAGGCGGCCGGCGCGAGGGGGAGCTCCCAGCAGGGCACCGGCGCGGCGCTGGCGCAACTGAGGGAGCGCGGCTACGCGGACAAGTACCGGGCCCCGGGCTGCACGATCCACCTCATCGGCGTGGAGATCGGCGCCGACTCCCGCGACATCGTCGCGTTCGAAACCGAACTCGCTTGATTGCGCGCGAAGTCCTCGTGCCGCCACCCCATCCCCATAATCTACTGACAATAGATCACTTGCAGGCGAAGTGCCCTCGCTGACTCTCGCTGATCCCACATTCAGCCCGTCATCTTGGCGCGACATCAGTGGACACTCAGAGCCGTCCGCGGGGCCAGATTGGACTCTGCAGAAGTGACCTGATTCTCGCGCTGCACCACGGGGGGACCGCGCCACAGCCCCGCGCTCGATGGTCGCCCCGGCGCTGGAGTGGGCGTCCGTGCGCGAGGCCTTCCACGCGCCGGCCCAACATCACATCCGCCGTGGAAGCCGCCCACAGTCTGAGCTCTGACCGCGAGCCCGACCCGCCACGACTCGACGCGCTCTCGAGCTGGACGGCTCCAAGACCGCCGTCGACAAGATCACGAAACGTGAATCGTGATCGACATCATCCGATGCGGCGCAGGGAGCGAGTAGAATCTGCGGCAAGCAGTCGCCGAGGGACACCAGGTCCCTGGCACCGGCACCCAACCCGTAGCCACGCAATGGACCTCCAGCCCGGCCAGATCGTCCGCGTCCGCTCGCGCAAGTACCTCGTCGAGGGCGTCGTGCCACGACCCCGGCCTGCCGACAGCCCTCTCGTACGCCTCTCCTGCGTAGAGGACGACGCGCTCGGCGAGCCGCTGGAGGTGCTCTGGGACACCGAGGTCGACGCCCGAGTCCTTGACGGCGCGAACTGGCAGGCCATCGCCAGCCGCGGCTTCGACGAGCCACACCTGTTCTCGGCCTACCTGAACACGCTGCGGTGGCACTGCGTGACCTCCACCAACCCGCGGCTCTTCCAGGCCCCCTACCGGGCCGGCATCGAGGTGAAGGCGTTCCAGTTGGAGCCGCTCCGCAAGGCGCTGCTCGTGCCCCGGGTCAACCTGTTCATCGCCGACTCGGTCGGGCTCGGGAAGACCATCGAGGCGGGGCTGATCCTGCGGGAGATGCTCATGCGCCAGAAGGTCCGGCGTACCGTCATCTGCTGCCCGCCCTCCGTCGTGCGGCAGTGGAAGGACGAGATGGACCAGCGGTTCGGCTTGACGTTCGTGATCTACGACCGCGATTACGTGACCGCCAAGCGGCAGGAACGGGGCTACAGCGTCAACCCGTGGACCACCCACAGCCGCTTCATCGTCTCCCAGGCTCTCATCCGGAACGAGACCTACGCCGGTGCGCTGCGAGACTGGCTCGGGGACTTTCAGGGGGGCTCCCTGTTCATCCTGGACGAGGCGCACAACGCCGCGCCCGCCAGCGGCACGAGGTACGCCATCGACTCGAAGCTGACCCGGGCGATTCGCGACCTCACCCCTCGCTTCGAGCACAAGCTGTTCCTGTCGGCGACCCCGCACAACGGGCACTCGAACAGCTTCTCGGCGCTCCTGGAGATGCTCGACCCGCAGAAGTTCTGCCGCGGAGTGCCGGTGCATCGTGCCTCGCGTGACGCGGTGATGATCCGTCGGCTCAAGCACGACCTGCGGGAGATCGGCGAGGAGTTCCCCGAGCGGAAGGTGGTCCCCATCGACATCAAGGGCCTGCCCGAGGATGCGCCCGAACTGGTGCTGTCGCACCTGGTCCAGCGGTATCGACGAGCCCGGGAGGCGCGGCTGCAGGAAGCGACCAAGTCGCAGCGCGCATCGGCCCTGTTGGTGGTGATCTCGCTCCAGAAGCGCCTGCTGTCCTCTATCGAAGCGTTCGCACGCACGTTGGATGTTCACCGCCGGGCGATGAAGCGTCAGGTCGAGAGTGCTGGCGCGCCGCCCGCGGCACGGGAAGTCCGCCCGGAGGCCTTGTCCCTGCTCGTATCGCCGCTCGGCTCCGATGACGAGCGGGCGGAGCTGCCTGAGGAGGAGGTCGCGACAGAAGACGACGCCCAGATGGAGGCGGCTACGGCCGCATCCACTGGTCCCGCCGACGAAATGGGGCCCGAGCTCGGGCTGCTCGACGAGATGGCCGACATCGCCAACCGCGCCCGGTACGAGCCCGACAGCCGCGTCCGGCATCTCGTCGCGTGGGTGAAGGCGCACCTCTGCCCGGACCTTGGCGCACCGGACGCACGGTGGAACGACCGCCGTGTGCTCATCTTTACCGAGTACACGGACACGAAGCGATATCTGGTCCAACAGCTCCAGGCGGCCATCGCCGGTTCCGATCGCGGCAGTGAACGGATCATGACCTTCCACGGGGGCATCGGCGAAGAGCGCCGGGAGGCGATCAAGGCCGCCTTCAATGCCGATCCAACCCGTCATCCGCTGCGAATCCTGGTGGCGACCGATGCCGGGCGCGAGGGTATCAACCTGCAGAACCACTGCGCCGATCTGTTTCACTTCGACGTGCCGTGGAACCCGAGCCGCATGGAGCAGCGCAACGGTCGCATCGACCGCAAGCTCCAGCGGTCACCGGAGGTCCGCTGCCACTATTTCGTGGTCCACCAGCGGTCGGAGGATAGCGTGCTCGACGTGCTGGTCAAGAAGTCCGAAGTCATCCACGAGCAGTTGGGCAGCCTTGCCCCGGTGGTCGCCAAGCGGGTGGACACGATGCTCGCCAGGGGCATTCGCCACGAGCAGGTGGCGGACCTCCGGAACACTCTCGGCGGAATCGAGGGCGAGGTTCAGCGCAGCGCGGAAGGTCGGGTGGTGACGGAGGACCTCGAGGAGGTGCGGGAGCGCAAAGCCGCGCTGGCCACCCAGGTGGGGCGTCTGGAGAAGATGCTGAAGGACTCCCGCGATTGGATCGGGCTGGACGACCGCCACTTCCGGGATGCCCTGTCCGCCTCGCTCGAGATCCAAGAGGGGGGGTCGTTGAAACCGGTCGACGATGCACAGGCCGCCCGCGATCCGTCGACCGCCCGGTGGGTCATCCCACACCTGCACGAGCGTATGGGGGCGGACCATACCTGGGCGCATACCCTCGATGCCCTGCGAGCCCCCATCAAGAAGGGGCAGAAACGCTGGGAGTGGCGCAGAGAGGCACCCATCCGGCCGGTGGTGTTCCGCGACCCCGGTACGCTCGACGACGAGGTCGTCCACCTCCACCTCGAGCATCGGGTGGTGCAGCGTCTGCTCGGACGCTTCCTGGCGTAGGGTTTCCTGCACGATGAGCTGACCCGGGCCTGCGTGGTTTGTCAAGCGACACTCAAAACTGACCCGTATGTCCAGTTGGTCATACTGCAGAGCATTCTTAGGTTGGCGGCGCGGCAGCGAACGGCCGGCAAGTGGCAGGGCGTTCACCGCGCCGGTGACCTAAGGATGGATTGGACTGAACCGCTGCTCCGCCGCCCGGCTGTGGGCATTGTATCGCGGGGAGATGCTGCTGGGATGCCCGCGACGAGGCCATGCGTCTAGGGTTTCGGCTGAAGCTGGTCGGTGAAGATGACTACACAGGTCGTCCCGCGACCGTGGCGAGGCGGCGGAGACGCAGGTCGACCGGCCCGGGAACGCCGGGAGATGCGGACCGTACCTGGCGGGCGTCGGCGGGCTCTTCACGACGAGTCCAGGATGGCCGGCGACACCCACTTGCCGGCAAGGTGGTCGACGACGAGCATGTTGCCGTCGTCGCACCGGGGACACCGCCGCAACGAACGGCCCGTCAGCGCCTCGTAGCGGTCCCGATAGTCGGTGATGGCCGGGCCGGCGCGCTCTGCCGATGGCAGCGGCGACGCGTGCAGCAAGCGCCGGCACTCGGCGAGCTTCTGCCGGCGGGTGCAATTGGCGAGGAAGCCGTAGTAGCGAATGCGGTGGAAGCCGGGTGGCAGCACGTGGAGGAGCATGCGCCGGATGAACTCGGTCGCGGTCAGCGTCATCGTCTTCTGGCGGGACGCGCCGGCCCGGCGGTAGTCGGTGTAGCGGAAGCGCACGGAGCCGTCGTCGAGGCTGCACAGACGCTGGTTGCCGATGGCGATGCGGTGGGTGTAGCGCCCGAGGTAGTCGAGGACCTGTTCGGGACCGGCGAAGGGCCGCTTCGCGTAGACCACCCACTCGGCCTCGCAGGCCGGGCGGAGATGCTCGGCGAATCGCCGGGGGTCGTTGAGGGGCTGCTGCCGGCCGGCGAAGCGCAGCCGTTTGGACTCGAAGGCGTCCTCCAGCGCCTGGACGAGCACCCGGCGGAAGTAGCGTGACAGGACGCGGACCGGCAGGAAGAAGCCGGGACGGCAGGCAACCCACCCCCTGCCGTCGGTTGCGAGCCCCCCACCCGGGATGACGCAGTGCAGATGCGGGTGATGGACGAGCGTCTGGCCCCAGGTGTGGAGGACGGCGAAGAAGCCGATCTCGGCGCCGAGGTGGCGAGGGTCGGCGGCGATCGTGCGGAGCGTCTCGGCGACCGCCCGGAAGAGGAGACCGTAGACGACGGCCTTGTTCTGGATGGCGACCTCGGCGACCGCTGGCGGGACGGTGAAGACGACGTGGAAGTACTCGGTGGGCAGCAGGTCCGCCCGGCGCCGTTCGAGCCACGCGGCGCGGGCCAGCGACTGACAGGTCGGGCAGTGGCGGTTGCGACAGGAGTTGTACCAGACGCGGCGATGGCCGCACCGGTCGCACTGCTCGACATGGCCGCCGAGGGCGGCGGTGCGGCACTGCTCGATGGCCGTCATCACCCGGCGTTGCGCCGTGGAGAGGACGGCCCCGGCCTGGGCCCGGAAGGTGTCGCCGTAGCGGCGGAAGACCTCCGCCACGGTGAGCGCGGCGCGTGGCACGACCGTCGCTCAGTTGACGTCCGGACCGCGTTGCGGTTCCGGCCTTGGCAGGAGGTCCAGCGGACTCGCGGTCGAGCAGACGGTGGAAGTCGCGACCCGCAGGTAGTTGGCCGTGGTCTGCAGGCTCCGATGGCCGAGCAGGAGCTGAATCGTACGCAGGTCGGTGCCCGCCTCGAGGAGATGGACCGCGAACGCGTGGCGAAGCGCGTGCGGAGAAACCGGTTTGGTGAGCTTCGCGCGTCGGACGGCGCGCTGGCAGGCGAGCTGGACCGCCTTGCGAGTGATGGGCTTCTCCGGGCGCTCCCCGGGAAAGAGCCAATGCCGGGGCCGGTCGACCTGCCACCAGGCGCGCAGCACCTCGAGCAGCTTGGGCGAGAGCATGACGTAGCGGTCCTTCCTCCCCTTGCCCTGCGCGATGCGGAGCACCATCCGCTGGCTGTCGATGGCGGGCACGGTGAGATGGATGGCCTCGGAGATGCGGAGGCCGGCGGCGTAGCACGTGGTCAGGATGGCGTGATGCTTGGCGGCCTTGACGGCGTCGAGGAACTGCACCACCTCGTCGCGGCCGAGCACGATCGGCAAGGACCGGGGCTTCTTCGGCACGGGGATCACGTCGTCGAAGACCCACTGCTTCCGGAGCGTGACCCGGTAGAGGAAGCGGAGCGCCGACACGGCGACGACGACCGAGCTCGGTGCAAGCCGGCGTTCGTTGGTCAGGTAGACCTGGTAGTCGCGGATCGCCTCCGGGCCGAGAAGGGCTGGCGAACTGTCGAAGTGGCGGGCGAACCGCGCGACGGTCTCGACGTAGGTCTGTTGGGTGCACGGCGACAGCTGCCGCACCTGCATGTCCTCGAGCATGCGTTGACGAAGAGATGTCATGAGACGCTCCTCTGCGAAGGGCCCGGGGGATTCCGGGCGCTTGCGAGCAGCGTATGGCGAGACGGCGGACGGGCTGCAGCGGTGGGACGATCTGGCTGCCGGGCTCAGGGTCGGCTGGTCGATTCAGCGTCTACCGCGAAGCGGTTTAGTCCAAGGGTCAGTATGACCAGCGTCGCGTTATGACAAGCCGCCACGGCGAGGACCGGTGGTGGCCGAGGTTGAGGGCGTGGGGCGCTTTCCATAATCAGAGGCTCGCCAGGAAGGTCAGCAGCGAGTCATCCGCCTTGAAGCGCCGTGTCCGTTGACCGAGTGGATCGAGTTTCGCCAGGGCGCGTTCCTTGAGCTGGAGATCGGCCTCGACGTATTGATGAGTGGTATCGAGCCGCTCGTGGCCGAGCCACAGCGCAATGGTCGCCACGTCGACACCGGCCTGGAGCAGGTGCATGGCGGTGGTGTGGCGAATGACGTGCGGCGATACGCGCTTGGCGACCAAGCTCGGACATCGCTCGTGAGCTCGACGACAGGCCTGATCGAGCAGGTGGGTGACCCCCTGTCGCGTCAATCCGTCGCCGCGGGCGTTGCGGAACGCATAGTCGGGCAAGGCCTCACCCTCTTCGTCGAACCACTGGCGCAGACTGCGGCTGGTCCGAGTCCAGAGGGGGACGGCGCGCTCCTTGCGGCCCTTTCCGAAGAGCTGGACGAGCGGGGCAGCGCCGAAGCGTACGTGGGAGCGCCGCACCGCAATGAGCTCGGAGACCCGCGCTCCAGTGTTGTAGAGAGTCAGCAGGAGGACGTGGTCCCGCCGTCCGCCGCGGGTCGAGCGGTCACAGCCGTCCAGGAGGGCGGTCATTTCCGGCCGCGTCAGATAGTGGACCTGTCGTCGTGGAGCGCGTTTGCGGGGAATCGCCAGGACACGAGACGCCAAGTCGACGCACTCAGGCGAACGCAGGGTTGCGAACCGGACGAAGGAGCGGACAGCGCCCAGACGCGCATTGCGAGACTGAACGCTGTTGCCACGGTCTTCTTCGAGGTAGTCGAGGAACTCCAGGATCACGGGAGCATCGAGGTCGTCGAGCGTGAGCGCCTCGGGCTTCCGCTGCCGGTGCCGCTCGAGAAACGTGAGCAGCAAACGGAAGGCATCACGATAGGCGTTGACGGTCTGCGGGCTGACCGCCTTCTCCTGCGGGAGATGGTTGGCGAAGAACGCACGGAGCAACGGGCCGAGCGGGACATGAACGGTCATGGCGCCACCTCCCCGTCGACGAACGCCTCGAAGCGTACGGCCGCCGGTTCAAGCACGGGCGAGGTGGCCGTCAGATACCAGTAGGTATGTCTCGGGTGCACGTGGCCGAGGTAGACGGCGAGTGCGGGAAGCTGGTCGCGGACGGCGATGCCCTGCTGCGTCCACGCGGCCAGCCGGTGGACGGCGAAGCTGTGGCGCAGGTGATGAAGGCTGACCCCGCGGGTGCCGACCGGCCCACGCAGCCCGAGCCGGCGGGCCAACTGCGCGAAGGTTCTCGCGAGGACGTCGTGGTTGAGTCGGGTGCCGCGTTCGGAGACGAAGAAGGCGTTGCACAGGCCGTCATAGCCGAGAACCCGGCGTTGCTGGGCGTAGGTTTGCAGCGCGGCGGCCGTCGTGGGATGGAGCGGCACCAGGCGCGACTTCCGGAACTTGGTCCTGTGAATCTGCAGGCACGGGAGGGCGCCGACGAGATCGACATGATCGATGTCAAGGTGAATCGCCTCGCCGGCTCGGAGTCCGCAGCTCGCCAGCAAGCCGATCACCGTGGAAACGGTGCGAGGACGTAGCCCGTCGCGCGGTGCGAGACCGCGAGCGGCGTCCATCAGGGCGGCGATCTCGTTGGGTGCGAGGATGCGAGGGGTGGAGCGTTTCCTGGTACTCAGCAACCCGGTACCGGGCACGTCGACGTCAGGTTCGGCCGCGCGGACCATGGTGAGGAACCCGCGCACGATGCTCAACCGATGTGCGTGCTGGCCAGTGCTCGCGGTGGCCCACTCGACGGCGACCTGAGCGACCTGGGCGTCCTGACCGCAGCGTTCGAGATGGTCCACGAAGTCCTGCAGGAGATGCGCTTCCGGTCGCATCGAGAAGCCGATGGCGCGCCGCAACGCGACGTAGGTCTGCAAGTGCTGGCGCCAAGCCTCGCCGGTCATCGAACACCTCCGGGCCACGGCAGGGCGACCGTAGCGAGGGTCTCTCGGTCCAGCTTGGCGTAGATGGTGGTGGTCTCCAGACGGGCGTGGCCCAGCAGGTCCGCCACGGTCTTCATTGGGACGCTCCGGCGGACCATCTGGGACGCGAACGTGTGTCGGAACACGTGCGCGCCGGGCCGCGGAACGATGACCTGAGCTCGCCGCAACGCTCGTTTGGCGAGCTGGCTTACAAGCGTCCCGCTGAGTTGCCTATACGGCGCACGCGCGGTTACGAAGATCGCATCCGGCGGACTGGTCGGGGGTCGCGAACGCAGCGTGGAGACCAAGGCCGCCCCAACGTCGGCGGGCAGCGGCAGTCGCCGCTGCCGTCCCCCTTTGCCGGCCACGCAGACAGAGCCGTTGTGCCAGTCGATGTCCTTCACCGTGAGGGCTGCGACCTCGCCTGCCCGCAGACCGAGCCTGGTCAGCAGCAGCAGGGCGGCGCGGTCACGATGGCCGCTGGCACGCGTCTCATCTACCGCGGCCAGCACCCGCTGCACGTCGTTGGCCGACAGGTCGCGAGGCAACGTGGCGTGCTTCCACTCGCGCACCGGCGGCACGGCACCCACGATGCCGGCGGGAACGACGCCACGGGCGGCGAGGAACCGAAGAAACGCCCGGGTGGCGGTGACTGGTGCCCGACATGCCGATGGACTGAGCTGGCCCGCCCGGGTCTGCACAAACGCTGCAACCGTCGGCACGGTGAGCCGGGACCAGTCAGGCGTCGGCGTTCCAGCGCACTCGGTAAGGAAGGCTGCCGCGTAGCGCCCGTAGATGCGCCGGGTTCCGACGACCAGCCCGTGCGCGTGCACCAGGTGGTCGTCGAAGTGCTGCAGCCACTGGTCGGTCTCGGATGCAGCGCTCACCGGACCGCGGCGCGCCGCTACACCCTGGGTCCAGAGATATCCGGCCAATAGATGGACGCCAGCAGCCAACTCCGAAGCCCGGCCGTTTCGACGCTCCGGCGCCCACCGCCGCGGCAGCCCGTTGACGAAGCGGGCGACCAGCGGCTCATCGATGTCAGCGGCTGCGATCCGCTGGCGCTCGAGCCACCCGCTGAAGATCGCCGCGGCGCGGACGTGACCTCGAATGACGCAGGTTGCGTACCCGCGGCTCGTGAGGACGTCGACGAAGTCGTCGAGCCATTGGCCCAGCGGCCCCGACCGGATCTGCTTGCAGATGTGTGGGCGAACCGAGAGCGCTTCAAGCATGGTCTCCTCCTCGGTCCCCGGTGCTGGGGGACTCACAGAAGACCATACGTACTATGTAAAGCTCGCCGTGAGGTGGACGCCTGCCACGCCAGGGATAGCGGCACTTCGCCGACGGTCACTTGTCATAATCCAGTGGTTGCCATACTGACCCGTATGTCCAGTTGGTCATACGGGTCAGTTTTCACTGTCGCCTGACATGGTTCGCACCGATGACCCCGTACCCCGAGTGGTGGCGCTCGGCCGATTGTCGCTGCACGGAGACGGCGCGTCCCGGCTGCACGATGAGATCCTCGCCGTCGCCGCCGAGTGGCGGGATCCGGCCTCCCGAGGACGGGGCAAGCTCAGGCCGGTAGGCGAGGGGGCCAAGGCCGAGACCCTGAAGTTGCTCGACGAGGCCCTCGTACAGCCGCGTCTGCGGGAGGTGCCGGACGGCATCCGCCGGAGGCTTCAGGGGCACGGCGTCCAGGACGTGGATGAGCTGCGTCCCCACCTCGAGCGCCGGGCGGACGTGCTCTCGCGCCAGGCGGCGCGGGCGCTGGAGACCCGAGCGGCACAGGAGGCGCGGGAGATGACGCGGATCCTGGAGGCCCAGCGAGACCGCATCCAGAAGCGGCACGAGAAAGCGGTCGGAGACACGCAGCAGCTCACCCTCTTCTCCAGACAAGAAGAGCGGCGGCAGTTCGTCGCCGACCAGAAGCACTGGGCGGCCCGCCTTGAGACGCTGCAGGACGAGATCCGGGACGAACCTGCCCGCATCCGCGCCGGATACGAGATTCGGGCCAAGCGTGTGGAGCCCGTGGGGTTGGTCTACCTGTGGCCGGTATCGAGCTAGAGCAAGCGTGATGGCGAAGTACGACCCCGAGCTGCGTGCGCACAGGGGCTGGCTGGGCCTGCTTCAGCCCGTGGGTCTGGTGGTCTCTCCGCCGGCGCTGGTCAGGGCCCAGGCCGTGCCGAGCCAGAACGTGGCGGAGCTGCAGCAGGAGCTCCTGTCCGTTGTCGAGCGTGCCCTCGGGGCGGCGTCGGTCACGGACGAGCCAGCCCTGACCAACCTGCCGGCCTTCTTCCAGACCGTGCTGGGTTGGTCTCTCGACGACATCGCCGGGGCATCGGGTGGGCCGCCGCTCCCAGACGGGCTGGAGTTGGTCTTGCCGGACTTCAACGAGACCCTCCGACCGACCTACGCGGCGGTCGACAGCATGGGCGACGGCAGTCCGCTGATGCTCGTCCAAGCGGTCCCGCGGGATACCGCGCTTGACGAGACGCCCGACGACGACGGCCGCACGGGGTGGTCCGCGAGCCCCCAGGCCAAGCTGGAGCGCCTCCTTCGCGAGGTGAAGGTTCCGGCCGGGTTGCTCTGCAACGGTGACGCCATGCGTCTGGTCTACGCTCCGGGTGGCGAGTCGTCGGGGCACCTGACCTTCCCGGTCGCCGCCATGTGCGAGGTGAGCGGTCGGCCGATCCTCGCGGCTCTGGACATGCTGCTCTCGGAGCACCGCGTGTTCTCGGCCCCGGATGGACGGCGGCTCGGCGACATTCTGTCCGAGAGCCGAAAGTACCAGGCCGAGGTCTCGAACGCTCTCTCCGACCAGGTGCTCGGCGCCCTGTGGGAGCTGCTCCGGGGCTTTCAGGCGTCAGACCCAGACGAAGGACGCCGCAACTTCGACGACACTGCGCGGGAAGATCCCCAGCACGTCTACGGAGGACTGATCGCGGTGCTCATGCGTCTCATCTTCGTGCTGTACGCCGAGGACGAGGGGCTCATGCCCGAGGGAGAGGTCTACGCCAACAACTATTCGGTCTCGGGTCTCTATGACCGACTCCGATCAGATGCCGGTCGCTACCCGGACACGATGGACCAGCGGTACGGCGCCTACGCGTGGCTGCTCTCCCTCTTCCGACTCATCTTCGACGGCGGCGGCCACGCAGCTCTTCGGCTCCCGACCCGCCATGGCCAGCTCTTCAATCCCGACGAGTTCCCGTTTCTCGAGGGCCGCCCTGGGGGCGTCGGGCGGGTGGTTGGCGAGAAGTTCGAGGCGCCGCGGGTCTCCGACGGGTGCATCTACCGAGTGCTGCACGCTCTCCTGGTGCTCGACGGCGAGCGGCTCTCCTATCGGGCGCTCGACGTGGAGCAGGTCGGCTCGGTCTACGAGGCGATGATCGTCGGGAACCCGCCATTCCAAGGGGGGCGGAACCTGAGCGCGACTCAAGGGAAGGTGTACTCCGACTGGCTGCTTGCGCTCCATGCGGACTCCAGCGGCGGCGCCGACCTGGTCGCTCACTTCTTCCGGCGCGCTTTCAGCCTAATCGGGAGGAACGGGTCGTTCGGGCTCATTGCCACCAACAGTATCGGCCAAGGGGACACAAGGTCGACCGGGCTTCGATGGATCTGTCGGCATGGCGGCGAGATCTTCAGCACGCGCAAGCGTGTCAAGTGGCCAGGGCTGGCCGCGGTCGTGGTCAGCGTGGTCCACGTTGCCAAGGGACTATTCGCCGGCGCCAGATGCCTCGACGGGCGAGAGGTGCCGGCGATCACCGCCTTCCTGTTCCACCGCGGAGGCCACGACAACCCGGCCCAATTGGCGTTTAACGCCAGCAAGAGCTTCCAGGGCAGCATCGTCCTCGGCATGGGCTTCACCTTCGACGACACCGACACGAAGGGAGTGGCGACACCGCTGCCCGAGATGCAACGGTTGACGGAGCAGGATCCGCGGAACCAGGAGGTGATCGTCCCCTACATCGGCGGCGAGGAGGTGAACACCAGCCCGACCCACGCCCATCACCGATATGTCATCAACTTTGGCGAGCGGAGCGAGGAGGAGTGCCGGGAGCGCTTCCCGGATCTCATGACCATCATTGAGACGAAGGTAAAGCCGGAGCGCATCACGAAAGACGCAAGGAAGTACCCCAGAATGGTCAACGAATGGTGGAAGTTCTGGAACTCGCGCCCCGAACTGCACGCCGCCATCGCGCGGCTGGAGCGGGTGCTCGTAATCTGTCGGCACCAGCCGCACTGGGGAATATGTCTTCTGCCAGCCGCGTCGGTGTTCGCCGAGTCGCTCATCGTCTTCCCGCTCGATACCCGTGCCGCCTTCAGCGTGCTCCAATCCCGCCCTCACGAGATCTGGGCGCGGTTCTTCGGCTCATCTCTGGAAGATCGGCTGCGCTACACTCCCTCCGACTGCTTCGAGACCTTCCCCTTCCCGGGCAAGTGGGGCACCCACCCGACCCTGGAAGCCGCGGGCAAGACGTACTACGACTTTCGCGCACAGCTCATGGTCAAGCACGGCGAAGGGCTGACGAAGACGTACAACCGCTTCCACGACCCGAACGAGACCAACGCCGACATTCAAACGCTCCGTGAGCTGCACGCCACGATGGACCGCACGGTTCTGGACGCGTACGGCTGGACCGATATCCCGACCGACTGCAAGTTCCTCCTCGACTACGAGATCGATGAAGAGACGTGGGGCAAGAAAAAGAAGCCCTATCGATACCGCTGGCCCGAAGAAGTCCACGACGAGGTGCTGGCACGTCTGCTCGACGTGAACCAGAGGAGGTATGCCGAAGAGGTTGCAGCCGGGTCGCACGCGGTGAAGGGCACCAGTGCGGCGGCGCCCAAGAAGAGGACACGGCGACGGGCGGCCCTGCCGTCCCCCAACATTACGCCCCTGCTGGACTGAGAGGACACGAGGACTTCGTGACGTGAGAGGTCACAGCCATGAATGACGCCGCGGAGGTACGCAACCGCATCCTCGATGCCCTGCGCCTGGACTTGGTTGGTCCCCGACCCGGCGAGCCTAGAGACGCAGGCTACACCGCGGAGGTCTTGCCCGTCGCCCCGTCGAAGTGGTACCTGACGGGCTTCCTGGTGCCCTACGAGGCACCGGCGGATCAGCGATCTGACGACGACAGCAACGACGCCTTGGACCAAGTTGACCGCGCGGTGGAGGGTGACGACGACAACGCCCCGGAAGCCACCTCAGCCCGCAAAGCCTTCTTCCCCTCTTCGATGGGGCTTTCGGTGCTGGTTCCCCATGACACCGCCGAGCTTCGGGTGCGGGCCGCCTGGGCCGACTATGCCCCAATGGTTGAGGGCGAGGATGACAAGGCCGGTGGAGCGATTGCGGGCGAGGGAACCGAAGCCGTCGAGACTGAGGGCGACGGCGCCCCGGGTGGGCGCGTCCGGGGCTGGCGGCGACTCGCCCGCGATGCCGACGTAGCGGTCGTGCTGCAGGGGGGTGATCCAGCGTCGACCAACGTCCCGGGTGGCAACGGCCTGAAGGTGGTGGTGTCGGTGCGCCCCGTGGGCGACACCGACTTGGTGCCGGCCGATTCCCGGTCGGTTTCCGTTTTCCTGGTCAACGAGCGGCATCCGGCGCCCGACATGACGCGCGATGCTGCCTACGTCTTTCAGGCCGAGTTGTCGTTGCACGTGGAGCCGCACTTCGTGGCCCGCCCCAACCTGCGAGGTCGGCACAGCGTGGACTGGGACGAGAGGGTGGCGGACCTCCAGTACGCCGACGCGGTGGAGTACGCCGTGGGCCACAACATCTCTGCGGTGGCGGTCGTCGACCCGGATGGCCGGTGTCGGCAGGTGCAGACCGCCTGGATGCCCACCGCAGATGTCGAGAAGGTGGTCCCGGACAACCGCGCCGGCGTGGAGCTGGGGATGGAGGCCCTAGCGGGCGCGGTATCGGCCGAGGCCATCCGCGACATGGTAGGACCGATGATTGCCGGCTACGCGGCGTGGATTGACGGTGAGCTGGGCAGGGCGCCAGATGACGGGGCGCGGGCGCAGGTTAGCCGCGACCTGATGGCTCGGGCCGGTCGGGCCAGGGACCGGATACGGGCGGGTCTCGAGGCCCTGGACCAGCCGCACGTGCTCGGCGCCTTCAGGATCGCCAACCAGGCCATCGCCACGGCGATCCGGCAGCGAAGCTGTCACGGCGATCCCGACGGCACTCCGGGGGCTGAGGTGCCGCCGGCCTGGCGGCCGTTCCAGCTCGCCTTTCTGCTCACGAACATGGCTGGCGTGGTCGACGGCGAGCACCCCGATCGCAAGGTGGTCGATCTGCTGTTCTTCCCGACCGGTGGCGGCAAGACCGAAGCCTACCTGGGGCTCGCCGCCTTCACGATGGTGCTCCGGCGCCTGCGGGACCCGTCCATCCACTCGGCGGGCCTGTCGGTCATCATGCGCTATACGTTGCGGCTGCTGACCCTCGACCAGCTTGGACGCGCCGCAACCCTCATCTGCGCCCTGGAGCTGGAGCGCCAGAACGACGTGCCCACGCTCGGCTCGTGGCCCTTCGAGATAGGGCTGTGGGTGGGACAGTCGGCGACGCCGAACGCAATGGGGAAGAAAGGGGAGCGGAACCGCTACTCGGCGCGGGATCGGACGATCTCTTTCCTCAACGACGACAAGAGGAAGCCCTCGCCGATCCCGTTGGAGAACTGCCCCTGGTGCGGGACCAAGTTCCGGAAAGACAGCTTCACGCTGCTGCCCGACTCCAACGAACCGACCGACCTGCGGATCATGTGCGTCAACCGGCGCTGTGCGTTTCACGCGCGGCGCCAGCCGCGAGGGTTGCCCATCCTGGCCGTGGACGATCCGATCTACCGGCGGCTCCCGGCCCTCATGATCGCGACGGTGGACAAGTTCGCCAACCTGCCGTGGATCGGCGAGACCGCCGGGCTCTTCGGCCGCGTGGAGCGATACGACGAGGAGGGGTTCTATGGCCCGACGCGGGTCGGAACGGGGCGGGCCCTGGCACGCCCGCTGCCACCGCCGGACCTCATCATCCAGGACGAGCTGCACTTGATCTCCGGGCCCTTGGGGACCATGGTCGGCTTCTACGAGACAGCCGTCGACGCGCTGTGCGCCAACCTCGGGGACCAGGAGGGACCGCGGCCGAAGATCGTCGCCTCCACGGCCACGGTGCGCCGGGCCGAGCGACAGATTCGTGGCGTCTTCGGGCGCGCCAACGTGGACATCTTTCCGCCGCCTGGACCGGACAGACGGGACTCGTTCTTCGCGAAGACCGTGAGTCCGGCGGAGCGGCACCCACGCACGTACGTAGGGATCGCGGCCCAGGGAAGGAACCTCAAGGTCGTGCTGCTGCGGACGTATCTGGCGTTGCTGTCGGCCGGACAGAAGGCGTGGCAGGAGTGCCGGGGGCCGCGCAAGCCGGACAACCCGGCCGATCCCTACATGACGCTGGTCGGCTACTTCAACTCCCTGCGAGAGCTCGGGGGCAGCCGTCGGATCGTCGAGGATGAAGTCCGGACGCGACTCGGAGACTACGGCCGCCGGCGGCGCCGGCGGAACATCGACCAGCACCTCTTCGCCGACCGCAAGCAGTTCGCCGAGCCGCGCGAGCTGACCAGCCGGGTCAGCACCAACGAGGTCGCCGACACGAAGCGTCGACTCGACCTGCCGTTCCACGAGAAGGAGCGCGTCGACGTCGCACTGGCCACCAACATGATCTCCGTCGGGCTCGACATCACCCGGCTCGGGCTCATGGTCGTGCTGGGTCAACCCAAGACCGCCGCCGAGTACATCCAGGCCACCAGCCGCGTCGGGCGCGACGACAAGCGGCCGGGCCTGGTGGTGACCCTGCTCAATGTTCACCGGCCGAGGGACCGCTCCCACTACGAACGGTTCCGCGCCTGGCACGAGAGCTTCTACCGGGCCGTCGAGGCGACCAGCGTGACCCCTTTCTCGCCGCGGGCCATCGACCGGGGCATCGCCGCGATCACCGTGGCGCTCGCCCGCCTGGGGCACCGGGAGTTGACGGCACCTGCACGGGCAGCCGCCATCACGCAGCACCGCCACGAGCTGGACTTCGTCCTCGATGCGGTTGCCCGGCGGGCCGAGGGTCACGACCGGGAGTTGACCAGGCAGGAACAGGAGGAGTTGCGCCAGCGGGTGCGCGGACGTGTGCAAGACCTGCTCGACACCTGGGAGAGCATCGCCGGCCGCAAGGGGGAGCTCCAGTATCAGCGGGAGGTGGGGGTAGCGCCGCCACTGCTCTTCAACCCACTGGACCCCGACCTGGAGCGACAGCCCCAGGAAGCCCGGAAGTTCGTGGCCCACCGCAGTCTCCGGGACGTCGAGCCCACCGTGAACCTGTGGCTTCGGAACCCGGAGGGCTCGGACGTGGAGGCGGGTGACCATGAGTAGGCAGCAGGCCAAGCACGTGCCGCCCACCGGGGAGCTGCGTCAGAGCCAACTGCTCACGACCTTCGGGCCGGGCTCGATGGTCGATCTCCCGAACCACGCCGTGCTGATCGGGGGCCTGGACCATTGGACGTTCGCCGAACGCAAGCGAATCTACGAGGATCGCCTGGAGCGCCGCCTGCGCGACCTGCTTGCACTCGAGGAGCTCACCCTCTACGAGCCGCCGGTCGACAACGACGACCCGACGGCACCCCGGTCGGGGGTCGCCGTTTTCCTCTTCCCGGCGTGGTTCCTGGCCCAGGTGGAGGAGACCTACAAGGCCCCGGACGGGCGCGTGTACCGGGCCCGCCCGCTGATCCCGTGGGACCGGCTGGTGAAGGGCGGCTACCTGAATCGCGACCGCAAGATCGTCCCGGTCGTGCCGATTCGGTTCGTCCAGGCCTGCGTGAAGGGACACATCAGCGACATCGACTGGTACGCCTTCGTCCGCGAGACGTACACACACGACCGGGCCGGACAACTGTGGTTCGACGAGGGTGGCGCCGGGAACGACTTCACCGAGATCTACGTGCGCGACGAGCGGAACGACAACCGTCGGAGGCCCCTGTCCGACGCAACCGTCCCCGGGGCCCGGATTCTGGGTACGTGCCAGGGTCGGAAACCCTGGCTGGGGCCACGGGTCCGGGACACGTGCGACGAGCCGAACCGCCTCCTCACCCGTTCGGCCTCGAACGCCTACTTCTCGCAGACCTTGAGCGTGATCCACATCCCCGACGCCGAGGCCGCCTTGAAGGAGGCGGTGGACACGGTGTTCGAGGACTTCCTCCAGTACTGCGAGACCGTCGAGGACGTGACCCGCGAGCGCCGCAAGCAGCGGGTCCTGACCGCGCTCGAAGGACACAGCGACGAAGTGGTGTGGGCAGACATCCAACGTCGAAAGGGCGGTGCCCCGGCCGAGGTTCGCAGCATCAAGCAGGCGGAGTTCGAGACGCTGATGGCCTCGCCCGACTCGATGGGCGAGGACGTCCCCGGTGGGGACTTCTATGCTCGGGCGAGGTCGCTTGACGGACTGCCGGCCGAGTTCGAGGGCCGGCTCGACCGAGTCGTGCTCGTCCACCGACTCCGCGAGGTCGTGGCTCAGGTCGGGTTCACCCGCTTCGAGTCCGCCCTGCCGGACGTCGACGGGGAGCTTTCCCTGCAGGTGGAGCTGGCTCCGCTGGCGCGGGAGACGACCTGGCTGCCCGCTATCGAGAACAAGGGCGAGGGGATCTTCCTCTCTTTTTCGGGCGACGCCATCAGACGCTGGCTGACGCGACCAGGGGTGCGGGCCCGTTCCGGGCGCCTCGTCGCTGGCTTCCAGGCTTGGATGGAACGCAAGCGGACCGCAGACGCGAAGTTCCCCGGGCTGCCCTATCTCATGCTCCACAGCCTCTCGCACCTGCTGATCACCGCGGTTGCCCTGGAGTGCGGCTACTCGGCGAGCGCCATCCGCGAACGAGTGTTCGCCGGCGAGTACGGCTACGGCATTCTGCTCTACACCGGGACCGGCGGGTCGGAGGGCACCCTCGGCGGGCTGGTCGAAGTAGGCCGGGACATCGAGAGTCACCTTCAGCGCGCTCTGGAGCTTGGCCGCCTCTGTTCGAACGACCCGATCTGCGCCCAGCACGACCCCGCCGACCCGCACGAAGAGCGGTTCCTCCACGGCGCCGCGTGCCACGGCTGCATCCTGATCGCCGAGACGAGCTGCGAGCGGCGCAACGAGTTCCTCGACAGGGCGCTGGTGCTACCCACGGTGTCGACGCCCGACGCGGCATTCTTCGACGGGGACGCTGGCTGATGTCGGTACTGCGGCGCCTGGGCCACCCCAACATGGTCGGACTGGCGGCGGCGCTCGCGGGCGGACGCATCGCACCGCCGTTTGGCCGCAGCCAGTTGCTGGGGCATGTATCCGACGAATTGCTGGATGACGTCGTCGGCGAGCTTCAAGACCTGTCGGCTCGCGGGATGACGCCACCGCATATCGCCTGGATGCTCCACCTGCTGGCCGAGGAGCGAGCTGCTGCCCAGGCAGTCGCCGACCGAGTGGAGCTCGTGTGGTCGGGTACCGAGGTCTTGACCGCGACGAGCCGAGACACCGCAGTGGTCGTGCAGGAGCTGTTTCGCGAGGCGAGGGAGAGCGTCCTGATTGCCAGCTATGCGCTCGACACCGGAAGCAAGGCCAGGGAGCTCTTCGGGGCTCTCGCCGCCAGGATGGACGCCGAGCCGGATCTGAGGGTTCGGCTCTTCGTCAACGTCCATCGGAAACAGCGGGACGACACCGCGGACGCCGTCCTCCTTCGGGAATTCGCAGACGCCTTCCGGCACGACCTGTGGCCGGGCAAGTGGCTCCCCGAGACCTTCTACGACCCCCGGTCCCTGGCGATCGAAGGCAAGACACGCGCGTGCCTTCATGCCAAGTGCATCGTCATCGACGACCACCGGGCGCTCATCACGTCGGCGAACTTCACGGAGGCCGCCCACAAGCGCAACATCGAGGCGGGCACCGTCACCACCGACAGTATCATCGCTCGGGCTCTCAGGGTACAGTTCGACAGTCTCGTGGAGCAAGCCGCGCTCAGGCGGGTGCCGGGACTCCATGGGCGAATCTGAGCGAACCAGCTTGTCGACACCGTGGAGTCGTAGTGTGGCCGCTGGCCCACCTCGGCGGACGCCGGACCTCTACTTGCGCCACCGCCTACACTCACGCGGATCCCTTCCCGTCATCCGAGGCGGCGAGCACGCGCTGCACTTCGCCGACGTCCATGGACAACGCCCTGGCGATGGCGTCCGGCTCCTGTCCGAGGCGGTGAAGCTGCCGGATCGACCGCGAGAGCGCCTGCGAGAGCGCCCGTTCGGCGCGGTCCGCGCGTCGGCTCTCACGGTCCGCGCGTCGGCTCTCGCGCTCCTTCTCCCGCCGCTCGTAGTCCGCCTGCCGGCCCCACGAGATCGAATCGCGCAGCAACTGGTCCTCGCCCTCCATGAACCGGCGTACGTCCGACTCCGACGCCGCCCGCTGGAGCTGACGCAGCACGAAGCCGTACTCCGGCGGATACGCCGACTCGTCGATGGTCAGCACCTGAGCGCCGCCCCGTTCGATGCGCGCCTCCCCCTGGTCGAAGATCGACAACACCCGCTCCAGGTCGTCGCGCCGCCGCCCCCGCAGCCGCGGGATCTGCACGATGTGGCTCCGGTGGTGGATGCCCGCGATGAACGGATGGCCGGCGTCGATCTCGGCGCCGGTGCGCCGCGCCGTCGCCCGCGGACACACGTCGAGCACCGCCTCGTCCGACAGCCCGAGGTCGTAGCCCAGGAGGTAGATGGTGACGATGGGCGCGGCCTCGCGCCACCCCGAGGGATGCTCGATGACGTTGGCGGGGCTGCACAGCTGTTGGCCAAGGTAGGCGCGGAAGCGTTCCACGACGGTGGGCGCGTTGGTCTTCTGGATCTCGATGAGCACCTGCCGCTCGCCGCCGTCGGGGGTGCGCACGCGGGCTGCGAAGTCCATGCGGAACAGGGCGAGGGGTGCCTGCACCGCCTCACCATCGTCTCGGGGCGACGCGTCTCGGGGGACCGCCAGCTCCTGCGGGCGCAGCTCCAGCGACTCGATGTCGAGCCCGGCGATGCGGCCGACGAGGAGGCGCGCCGCCCGGTCGTCCTGCATGAGGTACTTGAAGGCGGCGTCGTAGATCGGGTTGGCGATCTCCATACGGCTATTTCAACCCCCGCCGCTCGCGGGCGTCAACCGGCTCGCGAACGCCGGCACCTCCTCGGCCTGCGCTTCGGAGCGACAGTCGCGGCCCGAGGCTTCAGGGTAGCGCGAAACTCCTCCAACAGCGCGTCGCGGCAGGTCTCGCGGTCTTGCGCCGTCGAGTGGGAGATGCTCCTCGTCGACGCGGTGGTGGAGAGCCACGACGGGCTCGTCGGCAGAGCGTATCGCAAAGCTGCCCAGGGCCTGTGAAGCGCAGCTCGGTGCCGAGACGGCCGCGGTCCCGGGCGGCAATTCCTCCGACGCCTGCCGGCGTCTCGATGTTCTGGAAGGCCTCTTCCACAGGTCGGCGTCGGTCTGGCCGCGCTCGCGCGCGCCGCGGATGGACCCGGCCGCTGCAGTCCTGGCTACCAGCGTCCGATGACCGTCGCGGCGGCCGAGACGACCGTCGGCGGCTCCTGTCGATGGCGGGCTCAGTCCGCGCGCAGCGTCGCCAGTGGGTCGGCCCTGGCCGCGCGGCGTGACGGCATGAGACAGGCGAGGAGAGCCGCGCCCGCCAGCACAAGGCCGGTCACGGTGAACACCACGGGGTCGGTGGGACTGACGTCGACGAGGAAGCCGGCGGTGAGCCGCGTGGCGGCGACGGCCGCGACGGCGCCGAGGGCCAGGCCGAGCGTCGTCAGGGCCAGCCCGCGGCCGAGGGCGAGCCGGGTGATGGCGGCCGAGGTGGCGCCGAGGGCGGCGCGGATGCCGAACTCCTGCCTGCGCCGGGCCACCGCGTGGGACACCACGCCGTAGAGCCCGACCGCGGCGAGAAGCAGGCCGAGGACGCCGAACGATCCGATGAGGGCGGCGCCGATGCGCACGCCCGCGAGCATCGGGTGGGAGCGCACCGTGGCGTCCATGGCGCCGGCATCGAGGATCGCGAGGGTGGGGTCTCGCCGGCGGATGGTCTCGGTGACCATGGCCGCGGTGGCGCTCGCGGGTCCGTTCGTGTGCACGTGCAGCGTGGCCCGCCAGGCGAGCCGGTGGCCGAACGGGTAGAGCACGAAGGGCGGCCGGTCGAAGGGCGTCTGTCCCATGTGGGCGTCGCGCACCACGCCGATCACCTCGAACGGCGCGCCGCCGGCGTCGGCGTCGACGATGCGCCGGCCGAGCGCGTCCCGTCCCGGCCAGAGCTGCCGCGCCGCGCGTTCGCTGACCAGCGCGACCCGCCGGTCGCCGGCCGCGTCCTCCTCGCGAAAGCCGCGTCCCCGGGTCACGGGAATGTCGAGGGTGTCGAAGTAGCGCGGGTCGACGTGGTTCACGGCCACGTTCGCGGCGTCGGGCTCGGGCGCGGCGCCGCCGTCGAGGGTGAACACCCTCCCCGAGCTGCCGCCCGGCGCCAGCGGCGCGCGGCGCGCCCAGCTCGCGGACTTCACGCCGGGCAGGGCGGCGACGTCGTCGACGACCGCCCGGTAGAGCGCAAGGGCCTGCTCCGGGTCGTAACCCTGCGCGAGGGGATCGACGGACAGCACCAGGAGATCGTCGGTCCGGAAGCCGAAGTCGATGGCGGCGGCGTTCCTGCCGCTCTGCACGAAGAGGCCCGCGCAGACCAGGAGGACCATGGAGACGGCGACCTGGACGACGACGAGCCCGTTCGTCAGGCGCCGGCCCGGGGCGCCGCCGTCGTCGCGGCCGCCGGAGCCGATGGCCCGCGCGAGGTCGATCCGGGTCGAGCGCAACGCTGGCGCGAGGCCGGCCAGCATCCCGGCCGCCAGCGCGATCGCCGCGGTGGACGCGAACACCCGCCAATCCAGGGACGGAGCCAGCGCCAACTGCTCCACGCCCGTGGCCGTCGCGAGGGCCGCGACGACGAGGTCGGCGGCCCAGAGCGCGACGATCCCCCCGCCGGCCCCGGCGATCAGCGCCAGCAGCACGCTCTCGGTCAGCAGCTGCCGTACGAGCCGCCGCCGGGTCGCCCCGAGACCCACGCGCAGGGCCATCTCCTGCCGCCGCACGATTCCGCGGCCGACGAGGAGCGTGCCGACGTTCGCGACGGCGACGAGCAGCACGAGCGACGCGATGGCCATGACCACGCTCACGAGCGGCCTCGCGTGGCGCGAGGCGGTGGGTTCCGGCCGCGCGTGACGCTCGGGGACGACGTAGAGCCGGCTGTGGCGGCTCGCGTCGGGATGCTCCGCGGCCAGCGCCTCGGCGAGCACGTCGAGCTCGGCCGCGGCCTCGGCGACGGTCGCGCCCGCCCGCAGCCGTCCCGTCAACAGGAAGCGCTCCGGGAGGCGGTTGGTCAGGAGCCCGCCCCATCCCGGTTCGGCGAGCGCGCCCTCGGTGGCGGGGACGAAGAGCTCCACCGGCACGACGCCGCCCGCCCCGTTGAAGGCCTCCGGGGTGACCCCGACGACGGTCATGGTCGCCGGGCCGACCCGCACGATTCGCCCGAGCACTTCCGGATCCCCGCCGAGCCGCGTCTGCCACGCGCGGTGCGTCAGGACGACGTACGGGGCGTCGCCGGGCCGTCGTCCTTCGTCCGGGAGGAACGTGCGGCCGCGCTCGGCGCCCACCTGCAGGACGTCGAAGTAGTTGTCGCTGACGTACTCGATCCGGATCCGCTCCGCCGCGCCGCCGTCGAACGACACCAACGGCTGCGCCGGGCTGCGCGCGGCGAGGCCCTCGAAGACGTCGTTGAGCGCCCGGTAGTCGAGGTACTCGGGATACGACAGGCCGTGCGGGAACTCCGCGGTGTGTTCGTCGAGCTGCGCCACGACCACCAGCTCGTCGGGCTCGGGCACCGGCAGGGGCTGGAAGAGCAGCGCGTTCGCGACGGCGACGACCGCCACGGTGGCCCCGATGCCGATCGACAGGGCCAGCACCGCCGTCGCCGTGAACCCGGGCCGCCGCGCGAGGCCGCGCACGCCGATGCGCAGGTCGGTCCGCAGGTCGTCCAGCCAGGGCAGGCCGCGCTGGTCGCGCAGCGCCTCCATCGTCTGGGGGAAGCCGCCGATGTGCGCGCGCTAGGAGCCTGCGCCGCAGGAGTTCGCGGAACCCCGGCGGTCTGCGTCGTGACGCACGGCGTCGGGGCGTAGGCCGCCGGCCGACGAGCCGGTGATCCTCGGCCGATCGGCGGCACGGAACCGAAGAACAGGCCGTACACGGCCCAAACGCCGCGATTCGTGACCGATTCTCGGGCAGTGTGGGGCCAGAATCGCCCCCGTTACGCCGCCATCAGAACGTGCAGGCGCTTTGCGTTCACCGCCAGGCACACCAAGTCCCACTCGCCTCGCACTTTCGCCAGTCCACGCAGGCTGAAGCACCGGAAGCCCAGCACGTGCTTGATCCAGCCGTACGGCGCCTCCGACAACCACTTCCGCTCCGCGTACGCCGACCGGCCCGCCGGCGTCGACAGCTTCGCTGCCATGCGGCCTGTCGCCGGGTGCTTCTTCAGATTGCGGGCGGCGACCCGCTTGTCCTCCCGGCCCACCGCCACATACCCGTCAACACCCCGCGTTTCCAGCTCCGTCAAGTCCCGCTCGTTGCAGAATCCCGAGTCGGCCAACACCGTCTCCGGCTGCGTGTCGAACCGCTCCTCCACCTGGTCGAGCAACACCGGCAATCCGCCCTGGTCGCTCGCGTTCGCCGTCACATCCGTCGCCACCACCAACTGGTGCTCAGCGTCCACCGCCGCCTGCGCGTTGTAGCACTGCTGGAAGCCCTCGTTGCTCGTCTTCATGATCCCGCTTTCCGGGTCCGTGAAGTTGCTCTGCGCCTTCTCGTCGGGCTCGCCATACGCCCGCTTGTACGGCCGACCCCCCTTCGGGTTCCGCGTCTGGCCCGGCTGCCGACCCCGCGCGTCGTCGGCCGCCCGCTGCGCCGCCTCCAACCGCGCCTTCGCCGCCCGGATCGCCGCCAAACGGTCCTCTCGTCGCTGCAACTCCGCCGGCAACTCGTCGCCACGGACCTCCGGGCCCAACCGAACGTCCTCGGCCACGTCGGTCGAGTCCGCCGAACGCAACAGCGCGTCGATCTCCCCGGCCAGACGCCGCTCCTCCTCCTGCATCCGACCGTAGCTCATCGCCTTGCGCTTGCTCGCATTCGCCCGCACCTTCGTCCCGTCAATCGACAGCTTTCCGAATCGGGCCAGACCCAGTTCCCGCGCCAGACCGACCACCTCCACGAACAGCCGCTTGAAATCCGCCAAGTGCCGGCGTCGAAACTCGCAGAGCGTCCGGTGCTGCGGGAAGTTGCCCGCCGCCAGCACCCGGAACGCCACGTCTTCTTCCAGCTTCTTCGCGACCCCCCGCGACGAAAACACCCCCGTCGCGTACGCGTAGAGCAGCACCTTCACCATCATCCGAGGCTCGTACGGCGCGTTGCGCCGACCGTCCCCCTCGTACGGCGCGTAGAACGCCGTCAGATCCAGACCGTCAACCAGATCGCTGATGTGGTGCGCCAAGTGACCCTCGGGCAGCCACTCCCGCACATCGGGCGGCAACAGCAGCGACTGCTCCGGGGCGTAGCGGCGGAATGTAGTCGACATCCAGTCCCTTCGTCGGCGGCTCGTCTACAATTGTCGCATCCCGGTTTCTGCGGCGCAGACTCCTAGCCGCGCCGCCTCTGCCGGCGGGTGGCCCCTGGCGCGAAGCTCCTCCTCCGCCCGCTCGAGGTGGAAGTGCAGCTCGCTCTCGAGATCCCGATCGATCCGGTGGCGCCGGACCGCGCCCCACAGGCGGCGCAACCACATCAGGCAGACCCTCATCGTGATTCTCCCAAAGGCCATTCCGTGTCCCCGGTCGGGTCTAGGCGGAACGCGCCTCACGGCGAAGCAGCCACTCGCGAAGCCTGACCATGATGGCTCTCCTGGTCGGCGCGCCCAGCCGGCGGTCGTCGGCGTTCCGCCCCGGCCGGCGCGGCGACTCGCGCGGTCTCGTCAGTGGCGACCGCCCCCTGTCGTCGCCGGTTCCCGAAAGAGCGCGTCGATGATGGAGACCATCCGGTCCAGGCCGCGCTTCTCGGCCGCCACGTGCCGCCGTCCGGCCGGGGTGATCCCGTAGAACCGGGCGCGCCGGTTCTTCTCGGTCGTGCCCCACCGCCCCCGCACGAGGCCGCGCTGCTCCAGCCGCATCAGGGCGGGATAGAGCGTGCCCATGTTGAGGACGAGGGCGCCGCCCGAGACCTGCTCGATCCTCGCCGCGATCGCGTAGCCGTGCGACGGGCCGAGCGAGACCAGCGTCTGCAGCACCATCAGGTCGAGGGTGCCGCGGAGGACCTCGGTCTTCGAAGGCTGTGTATTAGGCATTCCAATGAAGCGTATCAACGCATCATTGGGATGTCAAATGGAATGATCCGGCTGCACGTCGATCCACTATCGCTTCAGCCGTCGGCGAAACCAGTCGGCAAGGTCGACCTCGCCGATGTGAGCGCTCGCGACGCCCTCCATGATTCGGATGGCATCCCGGGGATCGAATGCCAGCTCCTGCCCGTTGTCGGCCAGGAACAACCGCGCCGCCACCCAAGCCGTACGCTTGTTGCCGTCGACGAAGCCGTGGTGCTTCGCGAGACCGTACGCGTAGGCGGCCGCCAGCGTTGCGGCGTCGGGATCCGCCTCGTATGCGGCCCGGTTTCTCGGGTGCGCCAGTGCGGCCTCGATCGTCCCGAGATCGCGAATGCCGTCGGCTCCGCCGTGCTCGGCGAGCTGACGGTCGTGAATCGCCAGTACCACGCGCAGGTCAATCCAGCGCCAGGCATCGGGAGGCGCGGCGTTCACTTGGCCAGCGCCCGCAGCACCTCGCGGTCGTCGTGCATGATGTCCTCGGCGAGCGCCATCTGGCGTCCGAAGTCCGGGTCGTAGGGGGTCAAGCGATAGCCGCCTCCCGGAGCCTCGGTCAGATAGACCTTGTCGCCCCTTCTGACCCCGAGCCGCGCCATCGCCTCCCTGGTGAGAATGAAGCCGGAAGATGCACCCACGGTCGTTACCTTGAAGGAGAGCATTTCGTTGACCTTAGCGTCTATATAATCCTGATTATATACATGTTTCCGAAGGCGGCGGCCAACCGCCGAGGGCGCAGCCGGCCTCATCGGCTCGCCCGCCGCTCGGTTCGATCGCTGGAAGCAGCCGCCTCGGGGGCCAGGAGCGCCTCGAGCCGGCCGCCCGCGGCCACCGCGTCGGCGGCGCCGATCTCCAGCAGCCGCTGGATGTAGTCGGGCTGGAACATCAGCAGGCTGAGCAGGTCGGGACTCGTCGTCTCGCGCGACCCGAGGCCCCGGGTCATGTAGCGGAACGCCCTCGGGAGCTGCGGCTCGAACTCGAGCGACAGCCGGCCGAGGTCCTCCGACGGGCGGATGACGACGAGCTCGACGGGGTGCAGGCCCTGCCGCCGGTGGGGAGGCAGATCCCGGAGCAGCGAGTTCAGGCGCTGCAGGGTCAGCCCGTCGTGGTCGAGGTCGTCGAGGAACATCGCGTTGAGGAGCTGCCCGCCGATCTGGGCGGGCGGCGGGTAGTCGTGGATGACGGGTTGGCTGGCCTCCTGCGTGATGGCCCGGTGGCGGTTCGAGACGGCGAGGATGCGGCGGGCGCCGAGATGGATGGGGGCCGAGCAGGGGGCCATCATCCGGATGCCGCCGTCGCCGTGCCAGCCGTCGTCCAGCCGTACGGCGGGGAAGAACAGGGGCAGGGCGGCCGAGGCCATGACGTGCTCGACCGTGATGGCGACGCGGCGGCCGCGGCGGTAGGGCCGGTTCCAGTCCGCGAGATCCCCGCCCTGCACCCAGATCACCGACTGCCCGGTGCTGTAGCTGCTCGTGGAGATGGCGAGCGACCGCAGCCGCCCCGCCTCGAGGTTGCGGGCGATGCCCGCTATCTCGCCCCGGTGGTTGGGTCTCAGTCGCTCGTGCAGGGAGGCGCGGAGGGGCGCGGTGTCGAGCAGCCCCTTCACCCGCGGGGCGAACGTGGCGCCGCCCGACAGCAGCCGGACGCCCCAGCGCGCGACGAGGCCGGCGAGCGAGCGGCCATCCACGCGGAACACGCGGTCCGCCTGCTGGCCCCGCCAGTGCTCGACGAGGTCGCCGATGGCCTCGGCCAGCGACCCCTCCCGCGCGGCCAGGTAGGTCGCGTTGATGGCGCCGGCCGACGTGCCCGCGAGGATGGGGAACCGGGCCGCCGGGTGGCGCCGTATCAGCTCTCCCAGGAACCCCACCTGGTAGGCGGCGCGGGCGCCCCCGCCGACTAGGACGAGGGCCAGGTCGTCGCGCCGGGGCGGGGGCGAGTCCGGCGCGCCGGGCGAGGGGGATGCATCCACGAGATGGCCGGCGGGAGCGCCGGGCGTCCGGCCTGGGAACGGCGCGGACGCCCGGCTGCGGCGGTCCGCTAGTGGGCCAGCGGGTCGGGGCGAATCTGGAACTTCACCAGGTTGCCCTGCGTGCCCTTGCCGCCCTCCGAGTGCCACACCGCGTTGGTGCCGTAGTCGGCCCACACCGCGCGGCCCTTCCACCCCGCGTCGGGATCGTCGATGCGGCCGTCCATGCCTCGGGAGTAGAAGCCCATCGGATAAGGCACCCGCAGGATCACGAACTCTTCCTCGTCGGGGAGGAACGCGAGCAGCGAGTCCGACGTGCTGCCGGTGGCGATGGGGACGTTGGGCCCGAGCCCCAGCGTGTCGTGCTGGTCGACCCAGTTGTAGTAGTGGAAGTCGGCGCTGCCGTGCGTGGTGACCCCCTTCATCTGGGGTCCCGGGGTCGCGTGCAATGTCCACCCCTGGGGGCAGTGCTGCCCGGTGGCGGTGGGCCCGTTCAGCACGTCGCACCGGCCGCGGTCGAAGCTGGCCATGTGCCCGCTGCCCGATAGGGCCGTCCACACGATGCCGTCGGTGCCGATGTCGATGCCCCGCGGCGAGAACCCCTGGATGGGCGCGTCGGGGTTCTCGAACGGCGGCTGGTAGTACTCGGCGATGCACGTCTCGGGAGGATTGTCCCCGAGCTCGAGCCGCACGATCTGGCCGGGCACCCCGCCCGAGGCGGCCCACACCACGCTCTCCGCCGTCGGGTCGGGGACGATGCCGTACCAGCCGCCGCCCATCTCCTTGTCGAGGGCGGGGTCGACGTCGCCGGCTCGGCCGACCCACTCGGTGATGCGGCCGTCGCCGTTGGTGTCGACGATGAGCGGGCACCAGCCCTGCGCGGCCACGGCGTCGCCCGTCTCCTCGTAGACGTCGACGTCGAGCCAGCCGATGACGGAGCTGACCGAGCTGAGGTACAGGCGCTCGCTCTCCTCGAAGCCGAACTGCAGGTGGTGGGTGTTGAAGCAGGTGTCGATGAGCTCGACGTGCTCGGTCGCCGGGTCGTAGTAGGCGACGTGCCGCGCCGCCCGGTTCAGCGGGTAGTGCTGCGCGTAGCGGTTGTCCGAGCCCTCGCGGCACCACGCGGGGTTGCCGGGGCCGCGGATCTGGTGGGTCATCCACACGCGCCCTTGGGCGTCCATCATCGGGTTGTGCGGGTTCCCCGGGTTGTTCCAGACGAGCTCGTCGCCCCAGTAGATGGACGGCTCGAGGTTCTCCTGGTCGATGTAGGACCGGAAGTCGCCCTCGCCGGGGGTGTCGCGCACCGGCAGGACCACCTCGCGCGCCTCGTTGGTGCGCGGGTCCACCCACACCAGCTTGTCGTTGGCGAACTCCACCCCGTAGATGGGGCCGTTGGCGTTCACCTGCGGGTTCCGCTTGTCGGTCGCGATCTCGTCGTGGATGTAGCCGGTCGGGCCGCCCCACTCCCACAGGGTGAGCACGACGTTGCGCTCGCGCCCCTGCGGCCGCGGCGGGGCCGGGGGCACCTCGCCGGCCATGATGCGGTCGGTCCAGTCGGCGTACATCGCGATGGCGCGCTCGGCCCCGAAGCGGCGCAGCCCCCCGGCCATCAGGGCGCCGCGCTGGCCCACGCGCACGCGGTGCGCCCACGCCGCCTCCGTCGAGTCGAAGTCGCCGGGGTTCAGGACCTCCCGGGTCGCGAGGTTCCCGAGCTGGTGGCAGAGCTGGCAGCCCTGCTTCAGGCCGTCGATCCACGCCGCCTGGTGGCGCATGCCCGGCGAGATGCCGTTGCCGGCGTCGCCGGTGCCGGGGAACTCGTCCTCGGCCGGCACCTCCACCAGCGAGTACCAGTAGTTGGCGGGGTAGACCTGCGCCGCCTCGCGCGCGTCCGCCGCGGGGACGGCGTCGAGGTCGAGCGAGGCGCCCGGCCGCGCGGAGACCGGCTCGGAGTCGCGGAGACCGTAGCCGCGGACCCATACGTCGTAGCCGGCGTCGGGCAGGTCCGGCAGCACGTAGCGCCCGGCGTCGTCGGTCACCACGATCTTGCGGAACCGGGTGTCGAAGTCGTCGGTCTCGGCGATCACCCAGACCCCCGCCTCGGGCCCGTTCGGGCTGCGCACCACGCCCCCGATGTCGTCCGCGTCGAGCGGCCCCTGGGCGGTCGCCGCCATCCCGAGCCACAGCGCCGTCGTGGCCGCGATCACCAACGCTGCCATGAGCGCCGGCAGGCCCCCGATACCGCGTATCAGTCGCGTTTGCATCGTCTCGTCTCCCGTTTCGCGCGGACGACGTGGGGCCGGGCCGCCAGCGCCGCGCGGGTCGCCAGACCGGTCGTCCGTTCCCTTGAGCTCAAGCCGTCGCCAGCCCGGAGAGCGCCGCCTGCGGCTTCACTCACCGCCCAACCAACCCTGCTCGGAGTCTGCACCGTTTACGGCGCAAACTCCAGGTTCCGACGTTCGTACGTTGTAACACCGTCGTCGCCGTGTCAATGGGGAAGGGCCAGTGGCGCGGCGCCTCGGTGCGGCGCGGGGGACTCGAGGGTCGGATGGCCGCTATGGACGGCGGCCGCTCTTCAGTGGGAGGAGGGCATCAGGCTACGTCCCGATCACGGCGACCCGCGAGGAAGCCATCCAGCGCACCCTCGAGCCTGGCCATGCGCTCCCGCAGATCGCCCAGCTCTCGCTGGACCTGGTCGAAGCGCTTGTGCACCTCGTCGATGCGCTTGCCCAGTCCGCGGAGCTCGTCCCGGACCTCGCGGCGCTGTTCGCGCATGTCGAACCGCAGCCACGCGAACAGCCCGATCAGCAGGGCCGGCGTTATCCAGGCCGTGAGGCCGTCCATGAGAGAAGAGTAGCACACGCCGCGTGGCTCTGCGCGACGCATTGGCACCTTCTTCGCAGACTCCTCGGGTCAGGCGGTCGACAAGACCGGCGGCCGGCGCCGCCGGCACTCGGTGGCCCGCTCGAAGGCGTGTGCGATCTGAAGCACACCGAGATCGTCGTAAGGGCGGCCGACGATCTGCAGACCCACCGGCAGGCCGGCCGGGGTGAACCCGCACGGCACCGAGATGGCGGGAAGGCCGGTCGCACTGACGAGGTAGCACGACTTCATCCAGTCGAGGTAGGTGGGCAGGGCTTGGCCTGCGATCTCCGTCACGTACGGCTGGTCGACATCGAACGGCGCGACCTGGGCCACTGTCGTCGCCAGGAAGTCGTGCTCGGCGAACCAGGCGCGGAGGCGGCGGTGGAGGGCGGCGCGCCGGCGCTCGGCGTCGGCGAGCTGGGACCCCCGGAGGGCGCGGCCGGCCTCGATGTTCCAGACTACGGTGTCCTTCAGGATGCCGGGGTGGCGGTCGAGGATGGGGCCGAACGCGAGGTCGAAGTACCAGGCCCGCCAGGTGGTGAAGACCTCGTGGGCGCCTTCGAGGTCGGGGGCGGTCTCGTCGGTAACGCACCCGAGGTCCTCGAGGACGGCCCTGCCGCGCGCGAGGACGGCCAGCACTTCCGGCTCCACCGGCAGGACGCCGAGGTCGGGCGACCACCCGACGCGGACCCCGGCGAGGTCGCGTTCGACGGCGTCCCGGGTCGCGACGGGCGGCACGGTCAGCGACAGCGGGGCCCGCGGATCGGGGCCGGCGATGGCGTCGAAGAGCAGGGCGGCGTCGGCCACGGTGCGGGCCATCGGGCCGTGGACGTGGAATGAGAACCACGGTGCGGCGCTGGGCCAGCGGGGCACCCGGCCGGACGACGGGCGGAACCCGACGACGTTGCAGAAGCTCGCGGGGTTGCGCAGCGATCCCCCGAAGTCGCTGCCGTCCGCGATCGGCACCATGCCGGTGGCGAGGGCGACGGCGGCCCCACCGCTGCTGCCCCCGCACGTCTTCGACAGGTCCCAGGGGTTGCGGGTCGCCCCGAACACCTCGTTGAAGGTCTGCGAGCCGGCCCCCAGCTCCGGCGTGTTGGTCTTGCCGACGGTGATCGCCCCCGCCCGCCGCTCGCGCTCGACGATGAGGGCGGTCTCGTCGGGCACGTGGTGCTCGAAGGCGCGGCTGCCGAACGTGGTGCGGATGCCGGCGGTGACGAAGAGGTCCTTGTGGGCGACGGGGAGGCCGTGCAGGGGGCCGACCTCATGCCCCGCGGCCAGGGCGGCGTCGGCGGCATCGGCCGCGTCGAGGGCGGCGTCGGCCACGCAGGTCACGATGGCGTTGACGTGCGGGTTGATGCGCTCGTAGCGGGCGAGATGCGCTTCCATCACCTCGCGCGCCGATACCGACCGGTCGCGAACCAACGCTGCGAGGCGTCGCGCCGTCAGGTCGCACAGGTCGCCGGTCGGTTCGGACGCGCGGTCGGGCATCGGCCGTCAGTGTACACGCCGAGTCCGCGCCGCGGCCTGTCCGCGCCCAGGAGTCCGCGCCGTTCTACGATGCGGACTCCCGGCCCGGCCGGCGCGGCTCTCCGTGCCACGCCGACACCCACGCGGTGCCGAGCCGCGCCCACGCGCTGGTGGTGCGGGCGGCCCACAGGGTCGGTTGCAGCGCCCAGTGGGCGACGCGGGCCGGGCCGGTCTCCCGCCGGGTGTAGGCGACCGCCTGCTTCGGCGGCGACAGCAGCGCCTCGCCGACCAGCACCTCCCGGCCGTCCTGGTTGACGCACACTGTCTTAAGCCGCACCCGGTTACGCTCGGCCACCCGCTCCACGACCTCCACGCGCGCGGTGATGCGGTCGCCGAAGTAGACGGGGCGGGTGAACGCGATCTCCTGGGCGACGTAGATGCAGCCGGGTCCCGGCAGCCGCGTGCCCAGCACGGCCGAGATCAGGGCGGCCGTCCACATGCCGGGAACGATGGGCTTCTCGAAGCGGGTCGAGGCGGCGTACTCGTAGTCCTGGTGTATGGGGTTGTGGTCGCCGATCGAGTCGATGAACTCGGCCACGTCCCCGGCGGTGGCGACGCGGGTCAGCTCCGCGGCGTCGCCGACGGCCAGGTCTTTCAGGGGGCGTCCTCGCATCGGTCCGGTCCGTCTCCGTCCGCGCCGGCGATAGCGGCGCGGCGCAAGGGTCACAGGCTCGGCCGCCGTCATGCCTCGAGGCATCGGCATCTCGTGGCGGCGCCGGCAGTATGGTGGCGCGTCCGGCCCTCGTCACGCCCGACGCTTCCGTGTCCTCCCGTCGCCGGTTGCGGTCTTCGTCGCGGCGCTTCCGGTCCTCGCGGTGCGGCTTCCGGTCTTCGTGCCGGCTCCGGCCTTCGTCGCGCCGGCTCCGGCCTTCGTCGTGCGGCCTCCGCTCTTCGCGGCGCCGCCCCTGGTCGTCGTGCGGCCCCCGCTCTTCGCGGCGCCGCGTCCGGCCGTCGTGCCGCCGCGCCCGGCCTTCGCGGCAGCGCTGCCCGCGTTCGCGGCGCCGCCGCCCGCCGTCGCTGTGCCGCGGTCGGTTGCCCCGCCGGCAGGCCTCCGTGGCGGAGGGCTGTCGCCCCCAGGGGGCGGCGGGGCGGGAGCACCGTCGCGGAGACCGTCGATCTTGTTCGCCAGCGCCTCGAGCCGGCCCCCCAGGTCCATCATCGGCGGGCTGTTCCGGAGGCCCTCGATCTTGCTCTCCAGCGCCTCGAGCCGGTCTCCCACGTCCGTCGGCCGAGGACTGTTCCGAACGTCCTCGATCTTGTCCTCGAGCGCCTCGAGCCGATCCTCGAGGTCCATCATCTGCCGCGACAGGCCCACGACCTGCTCGCGCGACGGCAGGCCGACGGCGTCGATCGCAGCCTTGCCGGAGCGCTCCACCGCCTGGCGGGCCTTGCCCTGGATGGTCAGGAACTGGTCGAGGGTCTTGCCGAGGGCCTCCGCGAACGCCTCGGTTCCCATCGCCTTCTCGAGGGCCCCGCTCCACGCCGCTATCCAGTCGTCCAGGAACCCCTTCCACTGGGCGAGCACCTGGGGATCGACGGGGCCCGCGCCCGGGAACGGGGGTGCGTTCATGGGACCGAGATTCGAGAACTGGCGCCAGAACTGCATCGGGTCCGGCGGGGGCGGGACGTGCCCTTGGCTCGCCATCTGTCGAACCGTCTTGATCCACGCGTCGGTGCCCGCCTCCACCTGCTTGCGCCACTGCGCGAACAGGTCGTCGCGGTCCGAAGTGGGGTCTGTCATCTGAAAAGCTCCCTGGCCCGCCAATCGTCGCCCGTCTCGCGCCGGCGAGACTCCCGACGCGACCGCAAGTTCGCGCCGCGGTCTCCGCTCTACACCCGCCGACCCTTCCCGGAGCGGGCAACGCGCCGCCGCGGCGATTCCGTGACCGCGTTCCTACGATCGCGCCGCCAGCCAGCTCGCCACGTGCGGCCAGCAGTCGCGCGACGCGCTGCGGCCGGCGATGAGCGAGATGTGCCCGCCGGGCAGCTCCATGTAGTCCTTGTCCCGGCTGCCGACGAGGTCGACGAGCGCCCTGACCCCCGCCGGCGGGGCGATGTTGTCGTCGCGGGCCCCGACCACGAGGAGGGGGCAGGTGATGCTCCCGATGTCGACCGGCAACCCGTTGAGCTGCAGCGTGCCCTGCGCCAGCCGGTTCTCCTGGTAGAAGTCCTTGACCCACTGCCGGAAGAACTCGCCGGGAAACGGGACGTAGCCGTTGGCCCACTTCTGGAGCGCCTTGTAGCCTTCGAGATAGCGGTCGTTCCAGGCGTTCCACCAGAGGTTCAGACCCGTGCTCAGGTCCATCGTGGGCCGCAGCAGCTTGAAGCCGAGCTGCACCATCTCGGTCGGCATCTGCCCCATCGTGTCGACCAGCTTGTCGACATCGAAGTACCGGCGGTCGAGCCAGCAGCCGAACAGGCCCGCGTGCGAGAAGTCGATGGGGCCGGCGAGGTTGACGAGGTTCCGGACCGGGAAGTCGGGGTGGCTGCCGAGGAAGCTGACCGCGAGCGGCGCGCCCATGCAGTAGCCCACCACGGAGCAGGCCTCGGCGTCGGCGTCGGCCAGCAGCTTCCGCCCCATGCGGGGCAGGATGCGGGTGGCGCAGTCGGCGAACGTCAGGTGGTCGTCCTCGGGGCCGAAGACCCCCCAGTCGAGCAGATAGAACGGAAACCCCTGCTCCACCATGTAGCCGATGAAGCTGGCCTGGGGGAGCAGATCGAAGACGGTGGGACGGCTGATGCCGAGGTTCGGCACGAAGAGCACCGGCGTGTCGTGGCGGGCCTCGCCCTCGTAGCGGTAGAGGCGCGCCTTGTGCTTGCGGTAGACCTCGCGGCGCGGGCTCTGCCCGACCGCGGGCTCGTTGGACTCGGCCACCAGCTCGCCGATGTTGCGCACGCGCTGCATGGTGCGCTCGATCTCGGTCTGCCAGGCCGACCAGGCGTTCTCGTCGACGGGAGTGGACTGCACCGACATGCCGGTCATCTCCTCCGCGGGAACGACGGCGCCGGGCGTGCCGGCGCCGGTCGGGTTCATCGTCGATCGGGCTGCGGCGACCACCGCCCGCGGCTACGGGTCGGGTCGCCCGCCGGGGCAATCCGCGAATCGCGGCTCGCTCGGATTGCGTCGCCACCGACCTCCCCGCCGCCCGCCCGGGCCGGCAGGAGCCGCACCGCGCCCGGGCGCAGACTCCTGCGGGGCGGTCCCTGGCGCTACGCGGCGCTCTTGGCGGCCGGCCTCGCCTTCGCCGCGGTCCGGGTGCCCTTCGGCACCGCGCTGGCCGCGCGCTCGGTCCACATCTGCGCCCACGCCGACTGGGCCGCGCTGACCTTCTCCACCGACTCCTGCCACGCCGCGAACAGCTTCTGGTTCTCGTCGTCGATGGTGCCCAGCATCTTCACCGGCACCGCCTTGCGGACCATGCCGAACCAGCTCTCCCACAGCTCGGTCTGGGCCTCGGTCCAGCGGTTGCCGAGGGCCTGGGTCTGCTCGGCCCAGTCCAGCAGGTCCTTGGGAACGCTCGGGACGGCCGACGCGCTGTCGGCGAGGCTGCCGATGACCGCCTTCTGCGTCTCGAGGCCGTTCTTTATCGCCTCTTCCCAGGTGTCGACGGCCTTCCGCCAAGTCTCGGCGAGCTGGGTCTGGCTGGCCTGCTGCTCCGTCGCCTCGGCCCAACTGCTCCAGAGCTTCTTCTGGGTGTCCGTCCACGCCTGCAGCATGTCGTCGGTCTGCTTCGTCCAGTTGATCATGGTGATTCTCCTTCAAGAACGCGGGTGTGAGCCCTCGCCGACGTCCGCGTGCGGTAGGGACGCCGGGCGCGCGGGCCCGGCCGTCGATGGACGAGGCGAATGGTAACAAGGAACGGTAACTTTTGCAAGCGGTTTGTGGAGGCGCTCGGGGGCGGTGCGGCGGCGGGCGTCACTCGGCGGCGTCGTTCACCTTGCGGAACGACTCGTACATCTCGACGAGCATCTCGCGCTGGCGGGCCGACAGGTAGGGGTCTCGGCGGATTGCCTCGACGACATCGCTCGCCTCGCCGTCCGAGGGGTCGAGGATGCCGGCCTGGGCGTACAGCGTCTCGGCGGATATCTCCAGCCCGTCGGCGAGGGCCTTGAGCACGAAGCTGCTGGGGTTCCGCAGGCCGCGCTCGATCTGGCTGAGATAGGCGTTGGAGATGCCGCACACGTCGGCGAGCTGCCGGACCGACAGGTGGCCGAGCTGGCGCTGGCGGCGGATGAACTCGCCGAGGCCGACGTCGGGTCCGGAGCGCTTGACAGTCATGCCTGGCGGGGCCGGCTTCTTCTTCGCGTCTTGTCAGGCGGGCGCTTCTGCGATGCGCCGGCGCCCTCCGGGCGCGGTGCAACGCGGGGCTCTTCCGGGCGGCTACATCTCCAGGCCGCCGTTGACGGTCAGCACCGCGCCGGTGATGTACCCCGCCTCGTCCTCGAGCAGGAACCGCACGCAGCGCGCGACTTCCGAGGCCTGCCCGAGGCGGCCCACCGGGATGCGGCCGATCACCTGATCGAGGACCGGCTTGGGGACCGAGGCGACCATCTCGGTCTCGATGAACCCGGGGGCGACGCAGTTGACGGTGATGCCCTTGCGCGCCACCTCGAGGGCGAGGCTCTTGGTGAAGCCGAACTGGCCCGACTTCGACGCCGCGTAGTTGGCCTGTCCGATGTTGCCGCTCTGTCCGATGACCGAGCTGATGTTGACGATGCGACCGCTCTGGCGCTCGACCATGTGGTTGAGCACCGCCTTGATCATGTAGAACGCGCCGGAGAGGTTCACCCGGAGCACCGCGTGCCAGTCGTCGACGCTCATCTTGCGCACCGTCTTGTCGACGTTGATGCCCGCGTTGTTGACTAGGTAGTCGATGCGCCCGTGCTGGTCGAGCACCTCCCGCACCACCCGCGAGCAGGCCTCGGGCTCGGCCACGTTGCCCTGGTGCAGCGACACCGAGCGCCCTTCCGCCCGGAGACCGGCCGCGAGGGCCTCGGCCGCCTCCGTCCCCCGGTTGTAGCCGGCCGCGACGTGGGCGCCGGCCTCGGCCAGAGTCCGGGTGATGGCGGCGCCGATGCCGCGGCAACCCCCGGTGACGACGGCGACCTTGCCTGTGAACATCCTGTCTCCTCCCACGCTCGAACGCCCGGGCCGGGGCCGGCCCGTGTCGTCGCCGCGGCGTCGGCCCGGCCCCCTGTCGCGCCGGGTCGGGCCGGCGTGCCGGTCTCGGGTGCGACGCGCCGCGCTCGGCCGCCGCCCCTCCACGAACCGGACGAAGGGTAACACGGGCTCGCGGCCGGCGGCGGCGCGGCTGGCCGGGGCCCGATCCGGTCCGGCGGTCAGCCGCCGAACGCCGCCTCGACGTCGGCCGAAGACGAGGTGTGGGGCGGCGCCGGCAGCGAGCCGGCGTCCATCAGCGGCGGTCCGGTCCGCTCCGGCGCGACGACGGCGGGGTCGATGCGGAGCACCGCGTAACCGGCGACGGCGCCCGCCCCGAAGCCGGGCGTGAACACCCGCGTCGGGGTAGAGAGCACGCCCTCGCGCACCGCGTCGTGGATCGCGAGGGGAATGCTCGCCGCCGACGTGTTGCCGACCCGCGCGATGTTGAAGTACATCCGGTCGCGGCCGATGCCCGCCTGCTCGGCGAGGTCGATGACCATCCGCTTGTTCGCCTGGTGCGGGATGATCAGGTCGATGGCGTCGACGAGGCACCCCGCTTCGCCGTCCGGATGCGGCAGGGTCTGCAGCTCGCCGATCATCTGCTCGAGGTACCGCTTCACCAGCGCCTTGACCTCGGGCCCGTAGACGGTGATGTCGCAGCCGAACTCGACGTTGGGCCAGATGATCGAGTTCACCTGGCTCTCGGGGCCGCTGGCGTAGGTCTGCAGCACGTCCACGTCGCCGGCGGCGCCGTCCGGGGCCGGGGCGACGACGAGGGCGGCCGCCCCGTCGCCGAAGATCATGCGCGACGTGCGGACGCTGCCCACCTTGTCCGAGAACTTCTCGGCGCAGACCAGGAGGATCGGGCGCCGCACCTCCTGCAGGATGCGCACGGCGTCGACGAGGCCGTAGGGGAAGCCGGCGCAGGCCGCGACGAGGTCGACCGAGGTGTGGGTCTGGAACATGCCGAGCTGCCCGGAGAGCCACGTCGCGGCCGAGGGCAGGAGCCGGTTGTTGGTGCAGGTGCAGAAGATGACCGCGCCCATCTCCTCCGGCGACCGGCCGGCGCGGTCGAGCGCGCTCGTGGCGGCGTCGAGAGCGAGGTGCTCGAGGCCGCCCTCGGTGTAGCAGCGGCTCTCGATGCCGGTCTTGGCCGCGATCTCGGTCGCGCTCATCGGCGACCAGTTCGAGGCGGAGTTGCGGATGATGTCGTCGTTCGTGCACAGCAGCTCGCCCCGGCGGACGGCGAGCGACTCGATGCGGGGCTGCACCGCGAACTGCGACCGCACCTGCACCGGCGCGAGGGGGGTGACGGGCTGCCGCGGCGGCGGGGCGGGGGGAATGCGGGGGCGGCGCGGCGCGCCGTTCTTCACGCGCCGGATGAAGTCGAGCACGTCCGCGGTGCGGGGCTGGTACACCACCACGACGTCGTCGGGCTTGAGGGCCCCCACCGGGGTCAGCCGGGTGTCCGAGCGGTCCCACGGGTACTGGTTGTGCAGGGTCATCGCCCAGCGGCGCAGGGCCTCGAGCTCGGGCACGCTCTCGTGGCAGTCGAGGATGTCGGCCAGGCTGAACCGCGGATAGTCGGGCTCGAACGATCCCAGGCGGTAGACGAGCTGAGACCCGGTGGCGACGGCCTCGGCGACGGTGGGCTTGATGGCGGGCAGGTCGGTGGCGTGGTGCCGCTTGTGGCGGAACACGTCGAAGAGCATCCGGTACAGCTCGTGCTCGACCTCGGGCGCCCACGCTGCCGGCAGTTGCCGGTAGCACGACTCGACGGCGGCGACCTTTCGCTCGCCGTCCTCCCAGGGGGTGAGAGCGGGAATGAAGATGTCGTCGCGGCGCCGGGGCACGTCGCGCCACCGCGTCGGCCGCTTCTCGTACATGGTGATGACGTAGCGGTTCATCCAGAACAGGTGCAGGCCGAGATCGCGCAGCAGCTCGTAGCGGTTGGCGTATCCGCCCGATTCCGCCCGGGCCCGGATCTCGGAGCCGGTCGGCGCCTTGACCTCGAAGTCGCGCCGGACGATGGCGGCGAGGTCGTCGACGGTGTCGATGGACGAGAAGTCCGGTTCGGGAAAGAAGTTGGACGGGAAGACGAGGCGGCGGTGCGAGTTCACGACAAACGGCTTCATGTCTTGCGTCTCCGCTGCCCGGTCCGGGGCGGCGCCGCCGGTTCCCGGGTCTTGTTGCGCGGTGAGGCCCGAGGCCGGCGCCGTCGGGCGGTGAGGTCGGGGGCGTCAGCACCCGGGGTCGAGGTCGGCTAGGATCTCCTCGATCCAGACGGCGTTCTGGAGCCGTTGCGCGGTGGCCGACGCATCGCGCCCGGCCCACGGGAAGTCGCTCCAGGCGCCGTCGGCAGCCGGCCGGTCGAGGCGTGCGGCGGCCGGCCGCGGGTGCAGGGGGCCGTGCTCTTCGAGGAGGAAGTCGTTGCGTGCTGCGGTCATCGGTGTCTCCGGGGTCTTCGGGTTAGTCGAGATTGAATCGAACGGTACGGCGTGTCTCCCGACAGATGGTCCAAGCAAACGTCGTGCCACTTTCCGGACTCTCCGCCGCGCGCTTGGAAAGGCGGCGGTTCGCGATGACGGGAAGACCCTCGATCGACACCGCTGTCCGCGCTCGTCCGCCTGAATCTACATTCTTGTAGGAGGCCGCCGAGGAGGGATACGCCCTGCCGGAGCCGCTGGAGCACCGACATGCCCGAGGTGTCTTCGGGGGTCGACTCCGTGACTGTCGGCTCAGCAGAACCGAGATGAGCTATTGATTATAGCAGCGATCGGAGGCCCGGGAAGTCCGCGCTGTCCGCGCCGGTCTTGTCGGCGCCGTAGTTCGTCAGATCGGCGGACGTGATCTCCCCGGCGCCGCCGCCACGGCATCTCCGCGCGGCGAACCACACGGACTCCGGCGGCGTCGTCCGGTTGCCGGTTGGCAGACGTCGACTCGACCCGTCGCATTGGTAGTCCGCACCGCCGCCGAGGCGGTGAGCTGCTGCCGTTGGCCGGCGCCGCCGTGCGACCGGGCGAGCCGTTCGGCCTCCTCCGGCCCGGGTCAGCTCCCGATGGCGAACAGCTCGTCCGCGGTCCGGATGTACCAGATGCCGTCGACCAGCGCCGGCGAGGCGAGGGTGGGGGCCCCGATGTCGTTGATGTGCAGGATCTCAAACTCCGGACCCGTCTTCAGCACGAAGGTCTGCCCTTCGTCGTTGGTGACGAACAGCTTGTCGTCGACGACGATGGGCGACGCCGAGATGCCCTCGCGCCGCGGGCGGCCGAGGCGCTCCTGCCACACCGTCTCGCCGGTCCGCGCGTTCAGGTTGGTGAGGATGCTCGACATGTCGTTGATCTGGTACAGGTAGTCGCCATAGACGGTCGGCGACGGCACGAACGGCGAGCCGCGGGTGATGCTCCACTCGACATGGGTGCGGGTGACGTCGCCGCGCCCCCCGGGCCGGATGGCCAGCGTCGGACCCGCCCGGCCCGAGGCGCAGTAGACCAGCCCGTGCCCCACCGCGGGGGTGGGGATGACCTCGCGCAGCATGCCCTCGCAGCGCCACAGCTCCTCGCCGGTCGAAGGATTGTAGGACTGCACGAACCGCTGGCTGCTGACGATCAGCTCGTCGTGGTCCCCGACGTTGATGGCGATGGGGGTGCCCCAGCCGACCCGCGCCGCCCGCGGGGTCCGCCACCGCGTCTCCCCGGTGCGCGCGTCGAGGGCGATGACGAACGCGCCGCCGTTCTGGTCCTGATAGATGATGACGCTGTCGCGGTAGAGCAGCGGCGACCCGGCGGGGCCGTGGTAGTTGTCGATGTGGCCGAGGTCGCGGTGCCAGAGGAAGTTGCCGTCGAAGTCGACGGCGAGCAGGCCGCGGCTGCCGAACGAGGCGTAGACCCGCTCGCCGTCGGTGGTCACCGTCGCCGACGCCGCGCTGTTCTTGCCGTGGGTGCGTTCGGCGGGACCGTTCGGGGCGTCGGCCTGCCACAGCAGCCTGCCGTCGGACCGGCGGAAGGCGAGAATCGAGACCCGCCGGCCGCGGTCGCGTCCGGTGGTCAGGAAGATGCGGTCCTCCCACACGATGGGCGAGGAATGGCCCCGGCCGGGCACCGGCACCTTCCAGAGGACGTTCTCGGTGTCCGACCAGCGGTCGGGGTACCCCGTGCCCTCGACCACGCCCTGCCCCGACGGGCCCCGCCAGCGCGACCACCAGCGGGCGCCATCGCCCTCCGGCGGGACCATGCGGACGCCGGCCGAGCCCTGGGCGCCGGCCGCGGGCGCGAGGGCGGTCAGCATGACCAGCGAGAGAACGAGCGCGGCGAGGCGGCGGGGGCCTGGGTTGCTCCGTGTCACGGTGCTAGCTCCTGGTGTTCCCGGCGGACTCTCGTGGAACCGGGTCTGACGCCGAAGCGGCGCCACATGGGTAGAAGACGACCGAGGTCGCGGTGACCTTTCTCCAAGACGGTCGACTAGTGGCTCATGGCGTAGAGCAGGACGTTGATGCCGAGCCCGTAACCGTTGGGCGAGAACTGCCGGAAGAACCGCGGGTCCTCGCCCTCCCGCTCCCAGGCGTCGGCGACGTCGGTGTTGTGCGACATCAGCACGAGAATGCGCCCGTGCTCGTCGGTGATAGCGCGCAGGTGGGCCGTCTCGCTGTCGCGGCCGCGTTCCGACGTGGTGCCGCCGCTGCGCCACCAGAACTGGATGGCGGTGATCTGCGGGACCTCCTCGACGTACATCAGTGCGCGGAACACGGGATGGTCGAGGGGCAGATCGCGGATCGGGTACTCGGCCGGCGGCAGCACCCGGCTGATCTCCGATTGCCAGTGCTGCCACGCGGCGGTGCCCCAGAAGTCGTCGACCCAGAGGAACCCGCCCTTGAGCAGATAGTTGCGGAGCTGCGTGATCTCCGACCCGCTCAGCCCGATGGTGCCGGCGTCGGCGGCCATGATGAACGGGCAGTTGAACAGCTCGCGGTCGGTGAGCGAGACCACCCAGTGGTTCGGTTCGCCCCGGCGGTCGCGGCTCACCTGGGCCGTCGTCAGGTCCGAGAACCGGAACATCAGGTTGATGCCCGCGTACGGGTAGTCGGTGATCCAGCCCATGCCCAGCGCCTCGTAGCGGACGCTGCGGTACATCAGCTTGCAGAACGCGAAGTCGCGGTCCGGCATCGACGGGGGCGGGTAGCGCGGGGGCATGTTGCCCTCGCCGAAGAACCGCTGGGCGCCGGCCCCCCCCGCGAGGGAGGCCGCCAGCCCGATCGCGAGCAGCAGGGCGATTCCCGCCGGGAGACGGCGCCGCGCGAGTCTCATCTGCGATCCTCCGCCGTGTGGGTGCCTCCGCGTCCGGGCCGGTTCCCCTTGGAGCTCCGCCCGGCCGCCCGACCGTTATACCACGGCCTACGGCCCGCGGACCGAGGGGTCTGCCATCTGGCGCGCCGGCATCGTAGAATCATGCCGACATGCAATCAGGACAGACCGTGACGTGGATACGGCGCCGGATGCGGTGGAGCGCCCTCGCCCTGAGCGTCGTGGCGACAGCGGGGGGGCACGTGGCGGCGCAGGACTGGCCGCAGTTTCTCGGGCCGGGGCGCGACGGCCGCTACATCGGTCCGCCGCTGGCGGAGAGCTGGCCGGGCGGCGGCCCAGCGCGGTTGTGGTCGAAGCCGGTGGGGGCGGGCTTCGCGGGCCCGGTGGTGGCCGGCGGCCGCGTCATCCTGTTCCACCGCGTCGGGGGGCGCGAGGTCGTCGAGGCCCTCGACGCCACGACCGGCGACACGGTCTGGCGCTACGACTACCCGACCAGCTACCGCGACGACTTCGGCTTCGACGAGGGCCCGCGGTCGGTGCCGGTCGTGCACGAGGGTCGCGTGTACACGTTCGGCGCGCAGGGCCAGCTCCACGCCGTCGATCTCGAGACGGGGGTCGGCGTCTGGCACGTGGACACCCACAGCCGATACGGCGTGCGCAAGGGCTTCTTCGGGGCCGCCGGCTCGCCCCTCGTCGAGGACGGCCGGGTCATCGCCAACGTCGGCGGCCGCCGAGGCGGCATCGTGGCGTTCGACGCCGCCAACGGCGACGAGCTGTGGACCGCGACCACCCACGAGGCGAGCTACTCGTCGCCGGCCGCCGGCACCTTCGGGGGGCAGCGGCTCGCCCTCGTCTTCACCCGCACCGGGCTCGTCGGGCTCGACCCCGCCTCGGGCGAGGTCCGGTTCGAGAATCGATGGCGTTCGCGCCTCGGGGCCTCGGTGAACGCGGCCACGCCCCTCGTTGTCGGCGAGCGCGTGTTCATCTCCGCCAGCTACGGCACCGGGGCCGCCCTGCTGCGGGTCGACGGCGGAACGCTGGCCGAGGAGTGGTCCGGCGACGACAGCATGACCAACCACTACGCCACCGCCGTCGTACACGACGGCGTGCTCTACGGCTACCACGGCCGTCAGGAGTACAGTCCGAGCCTGCGGGCCGTCGATCTGGGCTCGGGCGCCGTCCACTGGAGCGAGGACCGCTTCGGCGCCGGCACCGTCACCCTCGCCGGCGACCGCTTGGTGGTGCTGCGCGAGAGCGGCGAGCTGATGCTGGCCGAGGCGACCCCCGCCGCGCTCCGGCCGCTCGCCCGCGCGCGGATTCTCCCGGGCGTGGTGCGCGCCTACCCGGCCCTCGCGGACGGTCGCCTCTACGCGAGGAACACGGACACCCTGGTGGCCGTCGACCTTCGCTGATCGGCGGCGGGCGCCAGTGCGCCGACGCGCGTCAGGAGCCCGCGGTGAGGGTCGGATGGATCGCCGCTCGAATGCAGCGGGGACTTTCGCCACGGGCTGCTAGAACCCGAGGCGGAATCCGAAGCGCAGCAGGCTCGGGTTCATGATCTCGAGCGTCTGGCCCGGCCCCGTGGGGCCCTCGGCGGTGCCGACGTCGTACTGGCGCCCGAGCACGGTGCCGGCGTTGAGGATGTTGAACCAGTCGAAGTCCACGTTCACCGCGAAGCCGTCGCCCCGGAACTCCTTGCCGATCCGCACGTCGAAGCTCCTGATGGTCGGCAGCCGGTCGGCCCCGACGTCGGGCGCGAAGAGCACGTCCTTCAACGCCCCCGCGTCGCGCGCGTGGGCCTGTATCTCCTGGAAGTAGGGCTGCCCGAAACCCTGCCTGATCAGCAGGTTGCCGGCGATGTTGATGCCGAACGGCGCCTCGTACAGCCCGTTGGCGACGAACTGGTAGCGGGGGCTCACGAAGTAGATGTCCGACTTGGTGCGCCGTGAAAGGCGCCGTTCCTCAGCGGGTGCGAATCCCGCCCGGCAACTGTCGCTCCAGCCGGTAGCAGTCGGAGCGGACGATGGAGGTAACGACATCGGCTGAAGCACTCCGACAACAAGGGCCGCCTTGGCGGCTCAGCGACCACGCGGGCCGTAACGCGAGTGAACGCCGAGCAGGCCCCGAAACTGTCGATGCGGAAGCCGACCCACCCTTGTCATGGGGAAGGCTGCCAGCGGCCGGGAAGCGAGCGACGCGAGCACCGACCGCCTCCGCCGGGGTAGTGGCGACGGCACGCGTGGAAGAGGGGGATGGACGCAACACGGGAAGCCCTGCCGGTGGCGTGGCACGCGCCAACCGACAGCCCGCGAGGGTCGGGTCGGGCCGAGCAGGGTGGCGGAGAGGCCCGTAGTACCGGGGAAGCCGGGTAACGCCGGTGGAGGGAAGGGGCCTCGGTTCGAGAGCAGCGCATGACGGAGGAAGGGACGTGGGGACTGGCGAGGGCCTAGCAGCCTCAGAACGTGTTCAGCGACTCCAGACGGCGCTACATGCGAAAGCGAAGGGAGCTCCGAGCTTCCGGTTCTACTCGCTGAGCGACAAGGTGTGGCGCGACGACGTGCTCGCGGTCGCCTGGCAGACCGTCCGCCGCAACGGCGGGGCGGCCGGGGTGGACGGCGAGACGGTCGCGGACGTCGAGTCGTTCGGGGTGGACCGGTGGCTGGGAGCACTGGCGCGGGACCTGAAGGCGGGGACCTACCGGCCGCGTGCGGTTCGGCAGGTCCTCATCCCGAAGAAGCAGCGTGGGAAGTTCCGGCCGTTGGGCATTCCGTGTCTCCGGGACCGGGTGGCGCAGACGGCGGCGATGCTGGTGTTGTCGCCGATCTTCGAGGCCGACCTGCAACCGGAGCAATACGCCTACCGGCCGGGCCGGGGCGCGAATGACGCGGTCAGACGCGTACACCGGCTGCTGAACACCGGGCATCGGGAGGTGGTGGACGCCGACCTGACGAACTACTTCGGCGAAATCCCGCACGCGGACCTGCTGAAATCGGTCGCCCGTCGCGTGAGCGACGGTCGGCTGTTGGGGTGGGTCAAGGCGTGGCTGGAGATGGCGGTCGAGGAGGACGATGGTCGGGGCGGACGCCACCGGACGAACCGTGCGCGTCGCGAGCGGAAGGGTACCCCGCAAGGGTCACCGATTTCGCCGCTGTTCAGCAACATCTACATGCGTCGCTTCATCCTGGGCTGGAAGGCGCTGGGGTATGCCCGGCGCTTCGAGGCGGAAATCGTCAACTACGCGGACGACTTCGCGGTGCTCGGCCGAGCGCCGGCGGCAGAGATGCTGACGGCGGTCGAGGGCCTGATGCGGCGTCTGAAGCTGCCGATGAACGCCGAGAAGACCCGCTGCTGCCGGGTGCCGGAGGAGCCGATGACGTTCCTCGGCTACCGGATTGGGCGCAACTACCGGCCAACTACGGGTGCCGCCTACATCGGCACGCGTCCGAGCCGGGAGAGCATCCAGAGCATCTGCCGTCGCGTGAGCGAGCTGACGACGCGGCGTGACGCGCTCCTGCCGCCGGGAGACGTGGTGGCGCGCCTGAACCGGTTGCTGACCGGCTGGGCGAACTACTTCACCCTCGGGCAGGTCAGTCCCGCGTACCGCGCCGTTGACCAGCACGCCACGCGGCGGCTACGCCAGTGGCTCTGCCGCAAGTACAAGGTGCGAGACGGGAAGCTTGTGCGCTTCCCGTCCGAGCGACTCCGGACGGAGTACGGGCTCACGTGCCTTGCCACGCGAACGGCGAGCTTCCCGTGGGCGAAGGCATGATCTCGTCCGAGAGCCGGATGCGGGAAATCTGCACGTCCGGTTCGATGAGCGGCGACTGGAAACGGAGCCACGGCGGGGAGTGAGGCACCGGCACTTGGCGAAAGCCGCCGGGAACAGCTACCCCCTTACCGCCTACCGCCTACCGCCACCGCGCCAGTCGTCGACTCTACCCGCTGCCGCCCGTGCGGGTGATGACGAGGCCCCCGTCACGCAGCGGACTGACGGGCGACGGCGTCGGGTCGATGATGGCCGCCGCCCGATCCGTGAAGTACTCGCGGTGATCGTTGAAGGAATAGGCGATGCGGGCCTGCCAGCGGTCGGCCAGCCGCTTGATGAAGCTGGTCTCCCAGCCCCAGTAGTTCTGGTGATAGCCGTCGCGGTTGCGCTCCTCCGTGCCTCCCCCGGGCGGCAGCACGACGCCCGGCAGCGGCGCGTAGACGTCCTGACTGACCGTCGCGCCCCCGCCGGCCCCGGGCAGCATGGCGGTGATGGTGTCGACAATGCCGTAATCGGCCGAGGTAATCCCGATCAGCGGGGCCCACGTGAAGTTGGTGAAACGGCGCCACGTCACCGACGTGGTCAGGGCCGAGTTCGGGATCGGCAGCTCGCGGTCGAGACCGAAGATGAACTCGTGGGTCCTCGGCGACGACAGGTCCGACGCCACGCGGTTGACGCTCTCGGCCGACGTGGCGTCGGCCGGATCGAAACCGTCCGCGAACAGCATCGGGCCCAGCTCGTCGGCCTGCGTCACGCCGTCGCCGTTCGCATCGGCGGCCAGGAAGAAGGCGGCCGAATAGCTGGTCCCCGCGGCCAGAATGCTGGCGGCGCCCACGGGCAGCTGCGAGGCGAACTGCCCGTAGCTGGCCCGGACGAGGGTGTCGGCTTCCGCCCCGAGGGCGTAGCTGACGCCGATGCGCGGCGCGAGGATGTCGAACACGTGCGTGTTGCTCAGGGCCGCAGAGGTCAGGGCCGGCAGCAGGTCCGGGATCAGCGGGTTCGCGGGGCGGCTCGCCTCCAGCAGCGACGAGGTCGACCGGTCGAAGCGGACGCCGACGTCGACGGTCAGGCGATCCAGCGATATCCGATCGCTGGCGTAGAGGCTCAGGTACCGGCCCTCGGCGTTCAGCACTTCGTCGCCGTAGACGATGGCCAGCATCGATCCGTCTTCGGGATAGCTCGGCTGATGCAGGGAGAGCGTCCCCGACCCGGGCCAGATGAACTCTTCCTGCTGGATGTTCCGCCGCCAGTTCACGCCGAACCGGATCTCGTGGTCGCCGCGGAAATAGTTGGCGTCGACGTCCGCGACCGACTGGGGCCGCCACGACCGGAAGTCGGCGAACGAGTTGTGGTACACGCGGTTGACGTCGCGGTAGACGTCCGTGTCGAGGCCGCCCCGCGGGGTCAGGAAGAAGCCCCAGTTGAACTGCGTCGCCTTGGCGGTGATGACGAGGTTGTTGTTGCCCACCCAGTTGGCGGTCCCCGTGAACAGGCCCGCGCCGCTGCCGCCCTGGTTCCAGGTGGTCTCGTCGGGCCGCGTCGGTCCCGCGTTCCGCCCCAGCTTGATCTTGGCGCCGTTGAAGTGGTTGAGGCCGACGCGCAGGCCGTCGGTCACCTGCCCCTGCACCTTGAAGGCCCGGTTGGTCAGGGTGGTGCGGTCGGGCGTGTCGATGAGCGTGCGCAGCCGGATGTCGGTCTCGCCGAGCGAGCCCCAGCCCCACAGCCGGTCCCTGACGATGGGGCCCCCGAGCTCGAAGCCGTAGTCGGCGTACTGCTCCATGCGGTTGCCCTTCCTGGTCTGCCCGCCGATGGCCTCGGCCAGGGCCGGCGACAGGTTGTTGCGCTGCAGCCCCTCGTTGGCGAAGTAGCCGCGCGTGCTGCCGCTGAGCTGGTTGGTGCCGCTCTTGAGCACGACGTCCACCGCCGCGCCCGGCGTCTGGTTTCGCACGTCGGCCCCGCCGGTGTTGATGCGCACCTCCTGGAACTGGTCGAAGTCCCAGTAGGTCGGCGACGAGAGCGACGCCATGTCGGTGACCACGACGCCGTCGAGGGTCCAGGTGTTCTCCTCGGTGCTCGCCCCCTTGGCCATGTAGAGGGACTGCTGACCCGACTCGGCCCCGCCGACGTTGACGCGGTCGACGACGACGCCGGGAATGGTCTGCAGCAGCACCCACGGGTCGCGGGAGGAGGGAATCTCCTGCAGCTCCTCGACCGTGATGTGCGTGTCGGTGCTCTGGCGGCGCGGGTCGATGATGGGGGCGGTGCCGGAGACGGTCACCGTCTCGTCGATCCCGCCCACCTCCAGCGTCGCCACCAACGGGGTGGACGCGGCCGCCCGCACCTGGATCGCGGTGTCCACGAAGGTGCGGAACCCCGGCAACGCGACGCTCAGCTCATAGGTGCCTACCGGCAGCCGCAGGAGGCGCGCCTCGCCCTGCACATCGGTGAAGATGTTGGACCGGTTTTCGGGCCCCGTCACCGCCACCCCCGCGCCCGGCAGCACGGCGCCGGTGGCGTCCTGGACGGCGACGTCGATCCGGCCCAGGTCGACCTGGGCGGCGGCCGATGCGGCCATGATGAGCGCCGCCCCGAAGACGGCGGCTGCCGCGGCCGTGAAGGGAGATTGGACTGGCTGCTGCATCTTTGCCTCCATCCGCTCGCGCGAGCATGGCCGCGTGACCGGGCGGGACGCGCTCCCGAGCTGCCCCCGGGATTGTCCTTGATGCCGCGACTATCGTCTGTAAGGCTGGCAAGGCGAACAAGGGCCGTCGCGCGCCGCGTGTACGACGCGGCGTCCAGGAACGACGCAGCCTGTGAGGTGCCGAGCGGGGCGCCGCCCTTCGATGAAACGGGGCACCCCTCCCAGGACGCCCCGGCCTTCGGGTGTCCGAGGAGCGCGGTTCCGGAATCGAGCGCGAGCAGGGCGTGCAACAGCCCGGTGCCCGGTCGCGGCTGAACTGCTCGCTCCGTTCCTGCGCAGTTTCTTCCCCGCCACGCACTCGGCGACACCGGGTCATCAACTCGTTCCGGCGGATTCACCTGCCGGCGCCGAGCTGCGACAAGACGGTCGTCGACAGGCCCCTCACTCGCGCAGGGCGAAGGTCGAGAGCGAGTGGCCGGCGATGACCGCCACGTACTGGCGCCCTGCCACCTCGTAGGTCATGGGACCGTTGGTGATCTGTCCGCCCAGGCTCGTTCGCCACAGCAGGTCGCCTGAACGCGCGTCGAGGGCCTGGAAGTAGCCCGAGCGCGTTCCCGTGAACAGGAGGTCCGAGGCGGTGGTGAGGATGCCGCTGCTCGTCACGTCGGTCATCTCGAACTTCCACCGCTGCTCGCCGGTCAGCGCGTCGAGGGCCACCACCGCGCCGGAGCCGGCGGCGTCGGTCCACGTGTTGATGGGCCCCCTCGTCAGCCCGGGCACGGTGGGCGCGTCGGGCACCGGCGCCGCCGTCCTCGGGCGTCCGCCGATGAACGAGCGCCCCGGCTCGTACTCCTGCGGCTGTGCGTCGAAGACCGACGCGTAGTCCTCCCACGCCGGGATGTAGATCAGCCCCGTGCGCGGGCTGAAAGACGGCGAGTACCAGTTCGTGCCCCCCTGCACGCCGGGGAAGGTCGGCGCCCCCGGCGGCTGGGGGGTCTCGACGGGACGGCCACTGTCGTCGAGCCCCTCCGCCCAGTTGACGGTCACGAACGGCAGACCGTTGAGGAACCGGCCCGTCGTCCGGTCGAGCACGTAGTAGAAGCCGTTGCGGTTGGCCCAGAGCATCGCCTTCAGCTCGGCTCCGCCGCGCTCGAAGTCGGCCAGGACCGGTATCTGCACCGAGTCGTAGTCGTAGGGGTCGTTCGGCGTGAACTGGAAGTGCCAGCGCAGCTCGCCGGTGTCGGCGTCGAGGGCGACGACCGAGTCGGAGTAGAGGTTGTCGCCGGGCCGCTGCTCGCGGTTGAAGTCGGGGCCGGGGTTGCCGAGGCCCCAGTACATCAGGTTCAGCTCGGGGTCGTACGACCCGGTCAGCCACGCCGCCGCCCCGCCGTGCATCCAGGCCTCGGGGTCGCAGTAGGTCTCGGGGTCGGGCGGGCACGGCTCCCACGTCTCGTGCCCGGGCTCGCCCGGCCCGGGGATGGTGTGGAAGCGCCAGACTTCCTCGCCGGTGGCCGCGTCCAGCGCCGCGATGAAGCCGCGGATGCCCCGGTCGCCGCCGGCCGAGCCCACGATGACCTTGTCCTCGACCACGAGCGGGGCGAGGGTGAACGAGTAGGCCAGCTCCTTGTCGGCGAGCTCGACGTCCCAGAGCTCGGCGCCGGTCGCGGCGTCGATGGCCACGACGTGCGCGTCGAGCGTGGCCATGAACAGCCGGTCGCCGAGGATGGCGACGCCGCGGTTGTTCGAGCCGCAGCAGGCCCGGTGGTCCGGCGGCGTCGCATAGCTGTAGACCCAGAACACGCGCCCGGTGCGGGCATCGAGGGCGACCACGTCATTGGGGCGCTGCGTCAGGTACATGACGCCGTCGACCACCAGGGGCGTGGCCTGCCACGGCCCGAAGACCGGCGTCTGGTAGACCCACTGGAGCTGCAGCTCCTCGACGTTGGCCGCGGTCACGTCGCCGAGCTCGCTGTAGCGCTGGCTGAAGTACGTGCCGGAATAGGTCAGCCAGTCGGCCGGCGCCTGCGCCGCGTCGCGGAGGCGTTCGAACGACACCTGGGCCGACGCCGAGCCGGCGGCCAATGCGCCGAGGAGCACCGCGAGTCCTATCCACCGCATCGTCTGGTTGTTTCGCATCGTCCGCCTCAGCCTTTCAAGGACACGAGGTACGCCAGCAGGTCGGCCAGCTCGTCCTCGTCGAGCCGGTCGCCGTAGGCCGGCATGGGCGAGGCCGTGAGGACCCGGAACTCGCTCAGGTCCGCCTTGTCGAACGACCGCAGGCGAGCGTCGCCGTCGAGGATCTGCACCGTGTAGGTGTCCTCGTTGAGCCGCCGCCCGGTGACCCGCTCGCCGCCGGCCGTCACCAGCTCGACGGGGCGGTCGATGGGCCGCATGGTGCCCGTCGGGTCGAGGAGCGAGCGCCGCAGGGCGCTCGGGGCCCGGTCGGCGCCGACCGAGGTCAAGTCCGGCGCCGACCGGGGGCCGCGACCGCGCACGCGGTGGCAGTCGAGGCACGCGCCCCGGCCCTCGAAGAGCACCCGGCCCCGCGCGGCGTTGCCCAGCGTCATCGCGTCGGCCTCCCAGGTCATGTTCCGGAGATAGGCGACGATGCCGGCCATTTCCGCCGCATCGAGCTCGAACGCCAGCATGCCGGTGCCGGGGATGCCGTTCCGGATGACCCCGATCAGGTCCCGGTCGGTGGCCGCGCGGCGCAGGGGACCGTTGCGCAGGTCGACCCCGGCGGTCGCGTCCCCCGTCTCGCCGTGGCAGCTCGCGCACTGCGACAGGTACACCGCGAGGCCGTACTCGATGTCGGCGGGGTCGTGCTCGACGTGATCCTGCGCGCGCACGGCGGCGCACGATACGGCGAGACAGACCGCCGCCCCGACGACCCACCGCCGCCCGACGATCCGGCGCGGTCCGAAAACCCCTCGTTGCATGCGACTGTCCTCCTGCGAGCCTCCGGGCCGCTCACTCCGGCAGGGCCAGCGCCACGTACTCGCTGGGCATGTCCTCCCAGCCCACGGTCACGACGATGTACTGCCGGCCGTCGACCATGTACGTCATCGGCGCCGCCGTCGTGCCCCCGGGCAGCTCCATCTCCCAGACCACGTCGCCGGTCAGCTTGTCGTAGGCGCGAAACATCTTGCCCCCGGCCCCGCCCCAGATCGGCTGCAGCACCACGACGCCGGCGTTGCCGCCCTCGCCGAGGAAGACGAGGGACTTCGTCACCAGGGGCGACACCCGGCCCGGCTGGCCGAGCGGGGGCAGGTCAAGGTCCTTCAGCATTGGATGGTCGCGCGGCCCGTCGCCGTTCGCCTTCGACCACAGGATCTCGCCCCGCTTCAGGTCGATGGCGACCAGCCGCCCGTACGGCGGCTTGAAGATGGGCAGCTCGTTGGGGCCCTCGAGCAGGGCCAGCGTCTCGACCACGAGCCGCATGTCCGAGCGGGGGTGCTCGGACGGCACGATGCCGATGACCGACTCGGCGTGGACCGACGGCACGTAGAGGATGCCGGTCTCCGGATCGACGGCCGATCCGCCCCAGTCGGCGCCGCCGACCACGCCGGGCATCTGCAGCGTGCCCTTCGTGCCCCCCGGCGAGTCGTCGACCATCGACGGCGCGGTGAAGAGGGGGCCGGTCACGTACTGCTCGAAGACCTCGAGCGCGTCCTGCCGGAGCTCGGGGGTGAAGTCGATGAGGTCGTCGACCGTCGTCCCCTGCTGGTCGAACGGCGGCGGCTTCGTGGGGAACGGCTGGGTCGGCGCGTACCACTCGCCCGGCACGTCGCCCGGCGGCACCGGCCGCTCCTCGATGGGCCAGATCGGCTCGCCCGTGACGCGGTTGAAGACGTAGGTGAACGCCTGCTTGCTCACCGCCGCGACCGCCTTCACCGGCCCGTCGCGCCCCTCGACCTCGAGGTCGATGACGTTGGGGGCGGCGGCGAAGTCGTAGTCCCAGATGCCGTGGTGCACCGCCTGGAAGTGCCAGACGCGCTCGCCGGTGCGCGCGTCGAGGCACACGATGCTCTCGGCGAACAGGTTGTCGCCGGGGCGGTAGCCGCCGTAGTAGTCGTTGGTCGGGGTCGACAGCGGCACGTAGACCAGGCCGAGCTCCTCGTCCGCGGCGGGCCACGCCCACATGTTGGTGTTGCCGGTGTACTCCCACGACGCCCGGTCCTCGTTGATGGCGGTCAGCCAAGTCTCGTTGCCCGGCTCTCCCTCGTGGGGGACGGTGTGGAAGATCCAGACCTGCTCGCCGGTCCTGACGTCGAAACCGCGCACGTCGCCCGGCGGCATCTCCTTCATCGCGGGCATGTTCGGATTGGTGACGTCGCTCATGGCCGAGCCGATGACCACGACGTCGCCCACGACGAGGGGCGGAGAGCCCCAACTGAAGGTCTCCACCGGCTCGTCGAACCCCTGCGTCAGGTCCACCTCGCCGCCGTCGCCGAAGTCGGGATAGCGCTCGCCGGTGCGGGCGTCGAGGGCCACCAGGTACGAGCCGACCACCGCGAGCACCCGCGCGTCGTCGCTCTCGGAATCCTCCCACCAGGCGACGCCGCGGGTCTGGCGCACGCGGGTGAACGGCTCGCCGTCGCGGTCGGGCGGGGTGTCGAACCAGAGCACCTCGCCGGTCGTCGCGTCGAGCGCCGCCACCGTGCCGAGGGCCGAGCTGATGTAGAGCCGGCCGTCGGCCATCAGCGGCGTGTTCTGCGAGGCGATCGACGGCGTGAAATCCTCGCGCCCCTCCCGCATCGCGTCGGGCAGCACCGACTGCCGCCAGACGATCTCGAGGTCGCCGATCGTCTCCGCGTCGATCTGGTCCAGCGGCGAGTACTTGGTGCCGGCCGCGTCCGACCCGTACGACCGCCATTCCACGTCCTGGGCGTGCGCGGTGGGCGCGACGGTCGAGAGAACCGCCGCGAACCCTGCCGCCAGGACCGATACGGATATGCCTCGCATCTCGTTCCTCCCCTTCGACGCACGCCGCCTCCGCCTCGCCGGGGCTCTCGCTCGGCGTCAGGCACCGGCGTCCCTGTCCCGCCAGCCCGCCAGATCGTCCAGCGTCACGTCCAGCGCGGCCGCGAGCCGGCGCACGAGATCCAGCGCGCCGGACTTCGGGCCGTTCTCGATCTGCGAAAGGCAGCCCTTCGTGACGCCTACTTTCGCAGCCAGCTCGTCGAGCGTCAACCGGCGGTGTTGCCGCCATGCCCGTAGGGGGGCAGCACCGTCCAGAATGGCCTGCACCACATCGCCTGGAATCGTGTCGCCGGCCTCGTTCTCACGTCGGGCTCGGTCGATGGCCGCGCGGTCCACCGACTCCTCCAGCGAGGCGACCATGCCGCGATACTCGTCGACCGGCACTACCGAGTACTCGGGTCGACCGTCCTTTTCGATGCGTTTGAGCCGGCGCCCCTGCTCGTCAGGACAGACGGGAGAGCAGATCGTCGGCGTCGGCGCACTCGAAGAGGAGGTCGCCGGCTTCGGCGAGGCGGTCGGGGTCTTCGAGCCTGTCGAGGAACGCGGCCACTCGTTCGGCGGTGAGCGCGCCGAACTTGCGGACGGCGAGACGAACGAGGACGGCTCGCTCCCGAGCGATGCCTTCGGCACGGCCCTGCTCCAGGCCCTCGGCACGGCCCTGCTCCAGCCCCTCGGCGATGCCCTGCCGGAGCCCCTGAGCCCGGCCCGCCCGCAACCCGTCTTCGCGGGCCTGTCGCCGGTGGCGGCTCATCTGGGGATCGTCGTCCGGCGTAGTGCCCTCATGCTCGCCGAGCCGTCGGCCCACCCGGGTGAGGTCGGCCAGCGTGCGCGGGCTGAGGCGGCTCTCGTTCAGGGCGGCGTGGAGCTGCGCGGCCGTCCAGGTGGGGAATGCCCGGCTCTCGGCGGCGATGCGGAAGCGGCCGTCGTCCAGCACGTAGATGGTCAGGCCCGGCCGCACGCGACGGGGCCGGTTCCGCGACGGCTCGTCGGGCGTGTCCACCCACACCTCGGGGAACCCCCACGCCTCGTACACCGGCAGCTTGTTGCGCCGGACGTCGGTGGTGTGATCCACTTCGAGGATCACGTCCGGCAGGGGGTCCACCCCCAGCACGATGGCGGGGTCGTGCGGCCGCCAGACGCTCCGGTCCAGGTAGATGGTCTGGTCGGCCACCAGCACCTGTCGCGGCCGGCGGGCCTCGTCCCGCTCCATCAGGTAGACCGCCCCGGCGCACCGGATGCGCGACCCCCGCTCCTGGCCGAGGCGGGTCAGCAGTTCGCTCAGCAGGCTCGGGGCAGTCTCGTGGACGGGGCCGGCGTCGCGCAGCACCCAGGCTGTCCCCGTCTCGCGCAGCCAGTACTCGATGCGGCCGTCGTAATTCCACACGTCGTCCCAGGTCGGCAGCGAGACGGGGTCGCAGCCCGGAAAGTCCGGGGCCGCGGTCGGCGTGGGCGTGCTCGGCGTGGGCGCGGTCGGCCTCACGATCCTTGCGGCGTGCGTGACTGGCGGGGGAATGGAGGGGGCCATGCGCCTGTGTGCAGCGTAACACACTTGGCCGGCCATGCACGTCAATGCTGTCACGCGCCGGAGACCCGTCTACAATGCCCGCGGGAGACAGGGGATGAACATCGACAGATCCATGATCCGGAGAGTGGCGCCGGCGGCGGTGACGGGCGCGGCCATCGCGTTTCTTGCCGCATCCGTTCCGCACGCCGCCGATTGGCCGCAGTTCCGCGGCCCGACAGGCCAGGGACATGCGCCGGACGAGGCGGTCCCGCTGGAATGGAGCGAGACCGAGAACGTCACCTGGAAGACGCCGGTGCCGGGCAGCGGGTGGTCGTCGCCGGTGGTCGCGGGCGGGCGCCTGTGGCTCACGACGGCGCTGATCGAGCCGAACACGGGCAGCTCGTTGCGGCTGCTCGCCTTCGACGCCGAGACGGGGAGTCCGGCCCTCGACGTGGAGGTCTTCGACAGCAGCGAGGTCTATCCCCTGAACCCGAAGAACAGCCTCGCGTCGCCGACGCCGGTCCTCGACCCGGACGGCCAGCGGGTGTACGTGCACTTCGGCGCCACGGGGACGGCGGCTGTCAGCACCGCCGGCGACATCCTGTGGCGCACCCGCTTTCCCTACATCTCGCAGCACGGCAACGGGGGGTCGCCCATCCTCCACGACGGGATGTTGATCGTCAGCATCGACGGCTACGACACCGCCTACCTCGTGGCCGTGGACGCCCGCACGGGCGAGGAGGCGTGGCGCTCCGTCCGGCCCGATCCGGTGTCGCAGGCCTACTCCACGCCGATCGTCATCGACGTCGGCGGCGGCGAGCAGATCGTCAACGTCAGCGCGTTCCGGACGTCGGGGCACGATCCCGCGTCGGGGAGGCAGGTCTGGGAGGTGGTCTATCCCCGGGGCTTCTCGAACGTTCCCCGGCCGGTCTTCGGCCACGGGCTGGTCTACGTCTCGACCGGCTTCCAGCAGCCGACGCTGCTGGCGATACGCGCGGACGGCGCCGGCGACGTCACCCGGTCGCACGTCGCATGGCAGTTGCGGCGGGGCGCCCCGCTGACCCCGTCGCCGATTCTCGTCGGCGACGAGCTCTACATCGTCACCGACCTCGGCATCGCGACCTGCGTCGACGCCCTCACCGGCGAGATCCACTGGCAGGAGCGGCTCGGCGGCAACCACTCGGCGTCGCCGGTGTTCGCGGGGGGGCGCATCTACTTCCAGAACGAGAGGGGCGTGACGACGGTGCTCGCGCCCGGCACCGAGTTCGACGTGCTGGCCCGGAACCGGCTCGACGGCTCGACCCTGGCCTCGATGGCGGTCTCGGACGGCGCGCTGTTCCTGCGCACCGACACACACCTGCACCGCATCGAAGAGCGGCCCTGATTCTCGGCGCCTCGCCGCGCGCGCGTCTCGGACGGCTCGAAGCCCGCGGGGCGGAGCGCGCCGCCCGGGCCGGGGGGGCGCGTGCAGCGATGAACGCGGCCCGCGTCGCCGGGCGCGAGCCCGCGGGAGGGCGGCGCGCGTACCCGGACCGCCCACGCCGGCCCGCGACCCGGATCTCGGGGCGCGCGCTAGTCCCGCACCAGCGGGCGCCAGGCGAGCTCCCAGCTCAGCGGCGCTTCCTCCGGCAGGTAGCAGATCTCGTGGTCGCACGCCTGGTACTCGAGCACCCCTTCCACGCGCAGGGTGGCGCCGGGCTCCGAGGCGAGCGCGTCGATGTCGCGGCGCATCGGGATCGTCACGTCCTGCACGAGCCGGAACGGCTCCTCGTAGACCTCCACCGTCTCGTCGAGGGGCTCGAAGTGGTACATCTCCGACGGCGGGTAGGTCACGTCGTGGCCCCGCAGGAAGTCCGGCGCGGTCAGGCGCAGGCGGATCACCTGGTAGCCGTGGTCGCCGGGCGCGTAGACGTGCATGTCGGTCTTCGGCGTGACGTCGACCACGAACGACAGGCGGTTGCCCGGTGCGACCACGTCGTCGGTGGCCCACACCAGGGCTTCCAGGTGGTCGGTGGCGACGCGGGTCGCGGCCCGGTCGTCGGCGCCAGCGACCGCGTCGCCGAGTCGGACCGCGATGCTCGACACCGTGGAGCGTTCCTGGTACGCCGCCTCGAAGAAGCGCGACGTCACGCGGCCCGCCGTGTCCAGCATGAACGTGCCGGGATAGGGGATGCCGTAGAGCCGGCGCATCATCTCGCGCCGTTCCTCGGGCGCCCGGGCCGGGTCCATCTCGTGGTTGAGGAGGCCGTACTCCCGGATGGTCGCCGAGCCTTCGTCGGAGAGTAGCGGAATCTCGATGCCGCGGGCGTCCGCGAATCCGGCGAGGGTCGCAACCGGGTCGTAGGTGACGACGGCGACGCCGAGGCCCTGGTCCTGGAGATCCCCATAGCGGCTTTGCAGCTCCACGAGCTGCGTCTTGCAGTACGGTCACCAGTCGGCCGAGCGGCTGAACACCAGCATCAGCCCGTTCGGCCTCATCAGGGAGTCGATGTCCCGCGCCGCGCCGGTCTGGTCCGGAAGCGAGAAGGCCGGCACGACGTCGCCGACCTGGGGTCCGACCCCGTCGACGTCCGGCAAAGGCGGCGCCTGCGCCGTCGCGGCCGATGCCGTCCCCAGCGCGAGCACTCCGCACAGCGTCACGATACGCGCGATTCTCATCGATTCACATCTCCTGTCGTCATCCCGCCCCGGCTTCACCGAGTGCATCCACCTCCTATGATAGCGCCGTGCCGAGCGCCCTCCGCGCGGCGGGGTTCCGCCGGACGCACCGGGCGGCTACTCCGGCAGCGCCAGCGCCACGAGCTCCGGCACGTCGCCGCCCACCGTCAGCGCGATGTACTGCCGTCCCTCGTGCAGGTAGGTCATCGGCGTGCCGATGGGGCCGCCCGGCAGGTCGACCGAGCCGACGACGGCGCCGGTCGCCTTGTCGCGCGCCACGAGCCGCGGGCCGTCGTCGGTCCCGCCCGCGGTGAGGCCGCTGACGAGCAGCGTCTTCGTGATCACCACGCCGCCGCGGCCGTCGCCGCCGAGCGGCGGCAGGTCGAGGTCGCGCACGGCCGGGTGCCGGCGCACGCGGTCGCCGTCGCCGTTGGGCTGCATCCACGCGTGCTCGCCCCGCGTCAGGTCTATCGCGGTCATGCGCGAGTAGGGCGGCTTCAGGAGCGGCAGGCCGTTCGGCATCCGCGGCTGGACGCCGGCCGCGAGCCCCCTCATGGTGTAGCGGAGGTTGCCGCCCTCGGCGGGGTCCGGCGTGTAGTACTTGATGACCGAGAACCGGTTGACCGACGGCACGTAGAGCAGCCCGGTCTCGGGGTCGACCCCCGAGCCCGCCCAGCCCGCGCCGCCGCCGACGTGGGGGCGCTGAATCGTGCCCTGCAGCCCGCCCTCGTAGCTCAGCGTCGGGGGCGAGAAGAGCGGCCCGAGCCGGAAGTCGCGCACCGCCTCGACGGCCATGGCCCGGATCTCGGGGGTGAAGTCGACGAGGTCGTCGATGCCCACCCCCTGGTACTCGAACGGCGGCGGCTTCGTCGGGAAGGGCTGGGTGGGCGACAGCACCTCGCCCTCCATGTCGCTGTCGGTCTCGACCGGGCGCTCCTCGATGGGCCACACGGGCTCGCCCGTCACCCGGTCGAAGACGTAGGTGAAGCCCTGCTTGCTCACCTGGGCGATCGCCCTGACCGGTTCGGGGCGACCCTCGACCGCGACGTCGACGAGGCTGGGGGCGGCGGGGAAGTCGTAGTCCCAGACGCCGTGGTGCACCGCCTGGAAGTGCCACATGCGCTGGCCGGTCTCGATGTCGAGCGCCACCACGCTCTCCGCGAACAGGTTGTCGCCCGGCCGGTGGCCGCCGTAGTAGTCGCCGGTGGGCGTGCCCGTCGGCAGGTACACGTAGCCCAGCTCCTCGTCGGCGCTCATCGGCGGCCACACGTTGGCGTTGCCCGAGTAGCGCCACGACTCGTTGCCCCACGTGTCGGCGCCGAAGTCGTCGCCGGTCGGCACGGTGCGGAAGACCCAGCGCACGTCGCCGGTGCGGGCGTCGACGCCCTTGATCCACCCGGGCGGCGCCTCCTTGGCGATGACGCCGTCCGAGATGACGTTGGGCGTGACCACCACGTCGCGGGCGACGACGGGCGGCGACGCCACCCCCATCAGGTTGCGGCCGCGCCGGTTCGTGCCGCCAGGATCGGCGCGCGGGATGCCTTCCATCAGGTCGACGCGGCCGTTGTCGCCCCAGTCGAGCACCGGCGCGCCGGTCTCGGCGTCGAGGGCGATCAGGTACGCCTCGTTGGTGCCGAAGAAGATGCGGGCGTGGTCGCCGTCGCTCCACCAGGCGACCCCGCGCGAGTTGTTGAAGTGGGTCGGCCGCCCGCGCAGGTAGATCTGCGGGTCGTGCACCCAGATGGTCTCGCCGCTCGCGGCGTCGATGGCCGCCACCTGGTGCAGCGCCGTCGAGACGTACAGGACGCCCCCTGCCATCAGTGGCGTCGCCTGGAACATCCGGATGCCGAGGCGGGGGCTCTGCTCGCGCAACGCGTCGAGATCGAGTGAGCCGTCGGCCGACTGCCAGCGCCAGGCGATCTCCAGATCGCCGAAGTTGCCGGCGTCGATCTGATCGAGCGGCGAGTACTTCGTGCTGCCCGCGTCGCCGCCGTAGCTCCGCCACTCGCCGTCCGCCGCGCCGTACTGGGCGCGCGCGTCGGCCGGGCCGAGCGCGGCGGTGCACCACGCGAGAAGGACAACGAGGCAAAGGACCGTCGAGCGGCGCCGCGTGCGGTGCATGGTCACCTCCCGCGTCCACTATACTCGGCTCGGGGATGTCGGTGACCGCGAACGGCGATACGACACGCTCGAAGGCGATGGACGCCGAGCACGGTGATCTCCTCGACCGACTCCGCCGCCTCGGCGAGGAACCGGATCCTCGACGCCGCCGGCTGATCATGCTCGGGCTGCTCACCGCCTGGCTGTCGCCCCGGGGCATCGAGCCGATCCTGGTCGGCGGCGCCGCGGTCGAGTTCTACACCGCCGGAGGCTACGCCACCGGCGACGTGGACCTGGCCCTTCCGTCGGCGCCCGAGGTGGACGCGGCGTTTGCGGCGCTCGGGTTCGAGAAGGAGGGGCGGTTGTGGCATCACGCCGACCTCGACCTGCTCTTCGAGGCGCCGGCCCCGGCCGGGATTCCGGGCGCGGACGCCCCGCGAACCGAGGTCGCCGTCGATGGCCTGCGCGTGGTGATCATCGGTGTCGAGGACCTGCTCGTCGACCGTCTCCGCGCCTGGGTGCACTGGAAGAGCGACGAGGACGGCCGCTGGACCCGGCGGCTCGCGAAGCTGTACGCGCACCGTCTGGACTGGGGCTACCTGCGGCTGCGGACGAAGGATGTGCCCGAGGAAGCCGAGGCCCTGCAGCGGGTCGAGCAGGAGGCGCACCCGCGATGATCGACTACGACGAGTTCCAGGCGGAGGTGCGGCGACTGAAGCGCGAGCGCTGGGCGAGAATCCTGGCCGCCGAACCACCGGGTCGGGCGCCCGGGAGACGACCGCGCGACCCGGAGCAGGAGCGCCTGTTGCTGAGGATGGACCGCGCCCGCCTGCAGCGGGAGCAGCCTTCGTTGTTGGCGGAGAAGCCGCGTTCGGATTGACGACCGCGCCGGCGGCTGACTTCGCCAGTATGGAGTCGGGCTCCAGCATGGCCGGGGTGCAGGCCAATCGCTGTCATGCCTCTCGTTGCTCCGGCACCTCGGCGCGCGTGCCGAGGACGAGGCCGGCATCGCGGACTTGGGCAACGAGCGATTCCCACAGGCTGCGCAGTTCGTGACGGGTGAGGCCTCTCCGGAGCCCCTTGGGGGCCTGCCAACTGCGGGGGTTGAAGTACTCGCCTGGAAGGTCGACGAGTGGCCGAGAGAAGCACGAGTCACCACCTGCCGGAGTTGCAGGAAAGAAGCTGAACATTCCGTCGACCGGGTCGTAGGGGGTTGCTCCACGGTAGAGCCGGAGCCGTGTCCGCGTCGGCGTACACGTACCCGGGGCCGACGCATGGGCGTTGTCGGTCAGCGGCCCGCCGGTCGCAACCAGGAACGCGGCCGGCGTCTGGTCTTCGAGCATCGCGCATGCATGGCGCGGATCGTATTCGACGAAGTCCCTGACCACGAGCACGGTATCGAGCATCCACCTTCGTTTGCTGGCGACCTCCGTACCGCTCCCGAACGCGATGACGGAGCCCTTGTCGAGGTGCCGCAGGCCGGGCTTGCTCGACTGGCCGCAGTTCGAGTAGAGGAGGCGCTCCCCGAAGACGAACGGGTCGGTGTTGTGCAGTTCCCGGTAGCTGGCTTTCGGGACATAGTACGGACGCCAAAGGAAGCGGGGACTCCGCAATTGGCCCTTCCCCGGACTGAACGTGCGGACCAAGTCCGATTCGGGCTCCCACTCGCCCCATGCGCGCAGATCCCCAGTCTGTCTGCTATCGTCCGCCGCGATCCACTCGCCACGCAACTGCATGAACTTCCGCCGGTGGGGGTAGCGGCAGCTGTTCCACGCCTTCCGGCGACCGAGGTCGGGTTCATGCTCGCTTCCCGGGTGGGAGAACTGAACGAAGCAGCGGCTATCGACCATGTCGGTACGCCTGAAGCGCGATCGCACCTGCCTCGCGCTCTGGGTGTCGGGCAGCAGGCCCAACTGGCGACTCTTCAGCACAGCAGATCCCGCATCATGACGCCAACGCTTCCTGCCGAATCGTCCACGGCGAACGGGAAGCAGGCCATCTCCAGGTCGTGATCGTCGGCGAATCGGAAGACGATCGGCTCGCGAAACGCCGTCGTCCTCGGATAGACCAGGACCACCCGCCGGCAGCCGTATCTCCTGCCGTAGGCGAAGAGCTGGTACGCGTCCTCCCGGCCGACGCCATGGTTCGGTGCGCCGGGGTCCAGGTGCTTCCACTTCGCATCCAGGATGAATCGGACCTGCCCGCGCTCGGTCAGGACGATGTCGGGCTTCAGTCGAAAGGCGTCCAGGCCGACGTGATCCAGCGCCAGAGCCTGCACCGGTCCCTGGGCGCGCACCGTGAAGCGCCGCTGGTGTCGGCGGACGGCGGCGGTGACGAAGTCCTCGAACACCTCCTCCATCGGAAACAGCAGCGCCCGGTTCACGTGTGGGCCGGCGAACGTGGCGAGGCCGTGGCCGAACAGGAACAACCGGACCCACGGCATAACCGCGTCGTAGTGCCGCATCGAACGGTCCACGCGATGCCGCACCCAGTCGTCGTCCGGGTTCGTGGAAGGCGGCACGTCGGAGAAGAGGATGCGCAACTGGTGGACCCGCTGTCGGTTCGCGGGATGACGCACGGCAAGCGTGAGCCGCCGCAACGCGAGGTGGATCAGACGGTTGGCGGGTCGGTCCGCGGTGAACTCGTCGTAGCCGACGTAGAACCGCGAGCGGTCGACCAGATTCTCGCGGACGTGCGGCGGGAACAGGATCCGTCCGCGCAAACAGGGGAGATTCGCCTCCCGCGTTCGGTACGCCCGAGCGAGGCCCCGACGGGTCAGCAGGATGACGCTCGTCAGGAACAGGTGGACGAAGGCTTCGAGCATGTCGAAGCGGCAGACTGAACGGATACCGGTCGCGTCGAGCTGTGCTTGCCCGAGACCGCGCCAGTCTCGCAGCATGGTCAGGAAGACCCTGCGGGTGTCCTCGTGCCGGCCGGTCGACGAATCGGCAGATCCGCCCGCCTGTTCGCCGGGGTGCGTGCCGGATCGTCTCGTCTCGTTCCCGACGCTCGCGAGATCGATCTTCGGCAGGATCTCGACTACCGTTCCGCGGCGCGTCTCGACGATTCCGACGTAGTTCTGGGCGTGGAGACGGCCGTTCCGAAGCATCAGGACGGGTCGCCCCTCGGCGTCGGAGCCGGCCGGTTGAGCGAGAGCGAATCTCTCGAGCTCTCGCCGCTCGTTCTCATCGAGTCCGGTCAACGCATCGTGCTCTCGAACGACCAGCTTGCGCCGCGCGCCGCGAGCGCCCCGTCGGCGCAGTGGGGAGGGAGGCGGGCTGGCTCGTTGGTGGGGTTGGCCGTCCGGGTGATCGCGGCGGCTTGTGTCACGGATGTCAGGTGGCCGGTGGTGCTCGCTTGCGGCCGGCATGGTCATTCGCTCCCCGCCACGCCGTCATCTTCCGTCTGTGTCTCTCCTTCGTAGATCCTCCGATACTCCGCCGGGGCGGTCCATCGGCCGTCCCGAGCAGGCAGCAACTCGTACACGGCCCGGTCGGCATCCACCAGATCCCATCGAACCAGCTCGGCCGGCGGATCCGACTTCAGGACGAACGAGTTCTGGTTCAGGACCGCGCGGATCTTCTCCCAGTCGTCGTAGAAGTACTCCTGCAGCAGCGGCACGATTTGGGTCCGGAACGTGTTCGCGAGCGCCGCCGGAGTGTCGACCCGCAGGAAGTAAGTGTGCCCGATCTGGTGCTCCCGGTCCAGCAGGACCGCGATGCGCCGATTCATGGCGTCGAGGAGTTGCTGGCAGTCGATGCCGTCGACGTCCTTGCGGATGTCCGCATGGAACGGCTCCGGCATCATCTCCTCGAACACGAACCGCCGCCGCAGCGCGGTGTCGAGCAGGGCGATGGATCGGTCCGCGGTGTTCATGGTCCCGACGACGTGAATGTTCGCCGGCACCCCGAAGTCCGTCTTCGAGCCGGGCAGCGTGACCCGCGCCTCGTCGTCCCGGCCGAGCCGCTTCGAATCCTCGATCAGGGTGATCAGCTCGCCGAAGATCCGTGCGACGTTGCCTCGGTTGATCTCGTCGATGACGAGCACGTAGCTCCCGTTCGAGTCCGCCGCGGCGCGCTCCGCGATGCGCCGGAACACGCCGCGCGACAGTTCGTACCGCACCTCTCCGACCGCTCCGCCGTCCGCCGCGGTTTCCGCGCGGTGCTCGCTCCGCCTCGCCAGGACGGGCCGGATGCCTTCGACGAAGTCCTCGTAGGTCGTGTTCTGGTGGAACGTCACCATCTCGATCCGTCCGGCGTCTCGATGCTCGTCGAACCGGCGCTTGACGGCCGCGCGGTTCTCCTGCGCCACCTCATCCACTTCCCGGTTCTCGACGACCGCCACCGCACGCGTGACGGTGTGCCACGTCTTCCCGGTGCCGGGCGGGCCGTAGAGGATAGTGTTCAGGGTATGCGCCGGCGCGGGACCGACGATGGGGCCGGTGGGTGGAGGGGGAGGGTTGGTGCCTGAATCTGTTTCGAGGGCCTTGAGCCACCAGACGACGGATTGGGCATCCAGCCGGGTGCTCGGCCAAGCCATGTCCCGCCGCCGCGCCTCTTCGAGTACGCGATCCAGGAAATCCAGGGCATGCTCGTACTCGCTCCCTGCATCGCCGGCCGGAAACTGCGGATGGTCCAACCTCTGATACGCGACTCGGAACGCCTTCTGTCGGTATGGCGGATACCGTTGCGGGTCGATCGCCATCAAGAGACACGATGCGACGTTGAGGCGAGCGGCCCTGGAGCCCCGCGAGAATGCGCTCTCGGGCAGCCGCCCGTCGAATGCGCGAACGCGGTCGCCGGGCGTCCGGTCGTCTTCGGACCACATCTCCGACAGCGCGTCACGTACCTCGTCCTCGTTGCCCTCGACCCACCCCGTCAGCTTCGAGTGATAGCGCCAGTTGATGATGTTGTTCTTCTTGTGCGTGATCGCTGTCTTCACCAGCCGCGGCCAGTCTCGTTCACCGCCGAGCAGCGCCTCACGGGCACTTGCCAACGCGGTCCCGACGTCGATCTTGTAGCGTTCGTTTCTGGCGATCTCCTCGCGCATCTCCCTCGCGCGGGCGAGGTATGCGCTCCATGGTGCGTCAGTCATCGTGATGTCCACGTGTCCCGATTGGGTGGCGGCCCATCTCGGGGACAGCCTTCGTCTTTTCGGTTCGGCCTTCCATGCGCGACAGTCCGGTTCCGATCTCGGGGATCCAGCCTCGCGAGGCGAGACCCGGACATCGAAAATGGAGAGCGACGCCAAGGCAGCCCGGAGCGGGAAACAACCGTTCTTGTTGGCGCGGAAGCCGCAGTCGGACTCAGGATCGCGTTGGGCGGTGACGGAAGTGAGCCGCACCCGGTTGGTCACCTGACGGCCGCGTCGCGCGTCACTGCCGCTCGACGACGATCTCGGCGCCGCCCGGGACGGCCGCGAGCACCGCCGGGTCGCCGTCGATGGCGCCGATGACGTTCACCGCGCTCGCCGGCCGGATCTCGTCTCCGCGGCTCATGGGCGTCGGCCCCCAGAACAGGCAGAGCGCGCTGCCCGGAGGCCAGTAGGCCACCGCCCCCTTGTCGACCGTCTCCGCGGCGCCGGGCGCCTCCGCGGCGTCGACCGGTATCGGGAAGTAGATCTCGTCGCCCCAGGTCTGAACCTGGCCGGTGATGGGAAGCGCGTCCCACACCGCGTCCGCAGTGGTCGAGTCGTCTAGCGCCGCGGTCACGGACACCCCGCCGGCACGTATCCGAACAAGTCTGTCGCTCATCGTCATCGGGCCCGTCGCGGTCGGCGCCTCGGGATGGGTCGCAGCCCCTTCTCGCTGCCGCCGAGGGCCGCGAGGCGGCGCGCGCCCTCTCGCGCGATCAAGGCTTCCAGTCCGCGGTTCACGAGGGTCGACTCATCCTGGATGCGGGTCAGGCGCGCCGCCTCCCGGAGCAGGTCGTCGTCGAGTTCAAGAGTCGCCCGCATGCACATGAACATGCCCGTACGACATGCTTGGCGTCAACCATCGGCCCGCACCCCCTCCGATCCGCGTGAGATCATGACGGTATGGAGGCCAACGCGGCGTGCGCGTCGACGCGCGGCCGGACCGGGCTCGCCGACGCGGCGGGTTTCGGCTGCGCCCTGGGGTACGGCGCCCTCGCATGGGCCGCCCGACAGCCGGGGGAGCCCTCGCTGGTCTTCTTCCTGGCCATCGCCGGCTGGACTTCGCTGCTGACCTTCGGCCTGTACGCGGCCTGGGGCCGTTGGGGAGACGGGCCGTTCCCGGTGGGGCGCCTGCTCCTCTGGGCCGTGGTCTTCCGCGTCTGCGGTCTCGTCGGCGGCCCGTTCTTCGAGGACGACTTCTACCGCTATCTCTGGGACGGGTACCGCTTCGCGCAGGCCGGCACGCCGTACGGCGTGGCCCCCGAGGCGTTCTTCACCGACCCGGGGGTGCCGGCGGCTTTCCAGGCCATCCTGGACCAGGTCAACTACCCCGAGCTGCCGACCATCTACGGGCCGGTGACCCAGCTCGTGTTCCTCGCGGCGTACGGGCTGGGCCCCGGCAGCGTGGCGGCGCTGCAGGCTATCCTCGTTCTCGTGGACCTGGTCGCCATCGGGCTGCTGCTGCGGATGGCGCCGGCCCGCGGGGTGATGCTCTACGCGTGGTGTCCGCTGGTGGTCAAGGAGATCGCGTTCACAGCACACCCGGACGGGGTCGCGGTGTGCCTGGTGTTGGCCTCGGTGGCGCTGGCGCGCGACGGCCGGCTGCGGGGCGCTGCCGCCTGCCTGGCCCTGGGCGCGGGCGCGAAGGTGCTGGCCCTGCTGATGGTGCCGCTCGTCCTGGTGCGGGGTCGGCTGGAGCATTGGGCGGTCTTCGGCGGAGTGCTGGCGCTGCTGTACCTGCCGTTCGTCTGGCAGGGCGGCACCGATCTGGCGACGCTCGCGGTATTCGCGCGCGAGTGGCAGTTCAACGCCGCGCTGTACGGGCTGCTGACGCCGTGGATGCCCGGCGGCGCCGCCCGGCTGGCGTGCGGGGTGGCGGTGGCCGGGGGGTGGCTCTGGTACCATCACCGTCACCGGCGCGCCCCGGGCGGCTCCATTCCCCGCGGCGACTGGGTCTACGGCGGGTTCCTCGCCCTGTCGCCGGTCGTCAACCCCTGGTACCTGCTGTGGCTGTTGCCGTTCGCGGCGATCCGGCCAAGCGCCTGGGCGTGGACGGCCTCGGTCGCGGTGCTGCTCGCCTATCTGACCGGGCTCAACCTGAACGACCTGACGCTGCATCCCTTCGACCATCCTGGGTGGGTGCGTCCGGTGGAGTATGGCCTGATCGCCGCGGCGATCGGCTGGCAGTCGGTGGCCGGGCGCCGCGTACGCACCGGGACCGACGGAAGCGGCAGCGGGTCGTGACACGATGACAGGGAGCTGGCGGGGGCGGGTGCCGCGTGCGCACCGAGGCCGACGGGGCGGCAGAGGTCGTGAGACGTGACGGCGCGGGCGGGCGCGGTGCGCACCGGGACCGACGCGGCGGCAGAGGGTCGTGCGGCGCCGGTGCGACGAGGCGCAACGCCGCCGGGGTGCTGTGGCATGATCGGTCGAGGGGAAGCACGAGGCGTGCGGGCGTCCGGCCGGGAAGATGGGGCGCGGTGTACAGGGGGCTGACGGTCGGCGTCATCGTGCCGGCGCGCGACGAGGAACGCAACGTCGGCGCGGTGGTCGGCGAGCTGATGGCGCTGCGCGGCGACGGGGGAGGGCCGCTCGTCGACGATTTCGTCGTCTGCGACAACGGCTCGACCGACGCCACCGCCGAGCGCGCGCGCGAGGCCGGGGCGCGAGTGGTTCGCGAGGAGACCCCGGGCTACGGCATCGCCTGCCTGACCGCGCTCGATGCGCTCCACCCCGTCGACCTGGTGCTGTTCACCGACGGCGACCGGTCGTTCGTGGCCGGGCAGTGCGTCCGGCTCCTCGACGCGATCGCGGACGGCGCCGACTTCGCGGTGGGGTCCCGCGCCCTGGGCCGGCGCGAGCCGGGGGCGCTGTCGCCGCCGCAGATCATGGGGAACCGCGTCGCCGGTGTCCTGATTCGGCTGCTGTGGGGGGAGCGCGTGACCGACCTCGGGCCCTACCGCGCCATCCGCGCCGGGGCGCTGCGGCGCCTGGACATGCAGGACCGCACCTACGGCTGGACGGTCGAGATGCAGGTCAAGGCCATTCAGCACCGGCTGAGGATGGTCGAGGTGCCGGTGGACACGGTGCGGCGTCGCTTCGGCGTCTCGAAGGTGGGCGGAACCGTCCGCGGCGTCATCGGGGCGAGCATCGGCATCCTCTCGATGATCGCCCGGTTACGGTGGCGGCCGGCGCAGGCGGTCTCCGGCGGTACCGCGCGGGGCGAAGACCCCTGACTACGGCGACGAGGCGAAGACCCCTGACCACGGCGACGGGGCGAAGACCCCGGACTGCGGGAAGAGAGGGAGAACACGGAACGATGACAAGAACAACGCGCGCATCGTGGGGAAGCGCTCTGCGGCCGGTCCTCGCCGGCTTCGTGGCCCTGTCGCTGCTGGCCGGCGCCGCCTGCCGGGCGCCGCGTCCCGAGTCGGTTCCCTTCTGGGACGAGCGCGACGACGCCAACCCTGAGCGGATCGACCACGACCGCTGGCAGGCGATTCTCGACGCCTACGTCAGCCCGGACGAGAGCGGCGTCAACCTCTTCGACTACGCGGCCCTCCAGGCGAACGCCGCGGACGGCGAGAAGCTGACCGCCTATCTGGACGATCTGCAGGCCATCGACCCGCGGCGTCTCGCCGCGCCGGAGCAGATGGCCTACTGGATCAACCTGTACAACGCCCTGACCGTCCACGTGGTGCTGAGCGACTATCCGGTCGACTCCATCCGGGAGATCCACGAGGGCGTGATTCCCCTGGTGGGGCCGTGGGGCGACGTCCGCGCTTCGGTCGCCGGCCAGCCGCTGACCCTGGACGACATCGAGCACCGCATCCTGCGGCCCATCTGGCAGGACGCGCGCATCCACTACGCCGTGAACTGCGCCGCCTACGGCTGCCCGCATCTTCTGGCGCGGGCCTTCACCCGCGACAACCTCGAGGAGCTGCTGGACCAGGGCGCGCACGACTTCGTGAACCACCCGCGCGGAATCGAAGTGCTCGACGAGGCGTTCGCCGTCGCCTCCAGCATCTACGCGCCCGACTGGTACCGCGAGGACTTCGGCGAGACGGACGCCGACGTCATCGCGCACTTCCTCCAGTACGCCGAGCCCGAGCTGGCCGAGCAGCTCCGGGGCTTCGACGGCATCATGGAGTTCGAGTACGACTGGAGCCTCAACGCGCCTCCCGCCGCCCCCGAGACCACGAACGAGCCCTGACCGCGCCGACACACCCGCGCGTCGCACCGCTCGAGTGCGGCGGGCTTCTGTGCGATGCCGGTACACGAAAGGGGCCGCCCGGACGTTCGGGGCGGCCCTCTTCGTTCATCGGGGCGTCGGCGATGCGGAAGCACCGGTCCGGGAGTGACGGCCGAATCGCGCGCCGGCTCCAGGAGTCGACGCGTGACGACGAGGCGCTCCCGGACTGATGGACCGGCGGGGCGGCGCCTAGAACGAGCCGCCGAAGCCGAAGCTCAGGCCGGCCCCGAAGATGCGCGACGCCGCGATGTTGCGTCCCCTCACCACCTGTCCGAAGAACGCGTTCACGCTGACGAGGTCGGTGACGTTGGCGATGAGCCGCCCCCCGACGATGTGGCCGTCCTCGTGCAGGCCGGGGAACCGGCTCGGCGAGAAGCCCTCTCCGCCGATGTCGATGCCGGAAGTGGCATTGACCATCCGGTAGTCGACGCCGATGGTGACGACGTCGCCGGCGGGGACGAAGAGTCCGAGGTTGACGAACATCTCGTTCGGGATGTCGACTTGTTCCCCGGCCATGGCGCCCACCGCCATGGGGTTGACCTCGGTGCTCGACCGGGCGCGGAAGCCTATCTCGCCCGAGAACCCGGCGGCGCTGCCGAACCGGCCGACGATGAGCGACGTCTCGATGCCGTTGCCCCCGTCGCCCACGGAGTTGATGTACCCGGTGTCGTAGGCGCCGGCGATGATCGCGCCGACCCGCAACGCCACGCTCGGCGCGTTGCTGATCAGCTCGTCGACGAAACGCCACGTCACCGCGATGTTCGAGTCGTAGAGGCCGCTGTAGCTCTCCTCGCCCCCGGACGGACCGACCGCGCCGGGCAGGGAGCTCGACGCCCAGGCCGTCTGGACGTCGAGGGCGACGGCGTCCGTGGCCGCGTAGTTGACGCCGAACCACAGCGTGTTCTGCGACAGGTGGGCGCCGGTCGGCCCCAGCGGTCCCGTCGTCTTCGTGGTCTGGCGGTAGAACTCGGACGCGTTCTGGTTGACGAACGACAGGTTGACGGATCCGGTTCCCGGCTCGGCGATCCACGGCGAGCCCTGGGCGGATGCGGGTTGCGCGGCGAGGCCCGACAGTAGCGCCGAGCCGACGAGGGTGGTCGAGAGCAGCCAGCGTGAGTTGTTCATCGGCTTCGTTCCGTATCGTCCTTGGGTGAATGCCCGGGTGCGGGCCGCTAGAGCTTGTAGCGGCGCGTGAGGAAGTAGTGCACCAGCTCCATCTTGAGCTGGCAGTCGTCGGCGCCGGCGCACAGCACCTGGACCGCGGCGTCGTCCGGCGAGCCGGTTCCGCCGCCCTCGTAGGCGGCCTCGAGGCTGGCCGTCAGGCTGCGCGCCCGGTCCTGGTCGAGGTCACCCCGCTGGAGCGGACAGTTGTCGCAGGCCAGCTCCCGGAAGGTAATGGCCTTGCCCTGCGAGTAGGCGGCGCGGGGGCTCACCTTGCCGGGGCCGGGCCCGATCGAGCCCGACGCCGAGACCGACGCCTGAAAGAGCCCGATGCCCGCGGCGAGCACGACGGACGAGAGAATCCAACGCTTCATTTCGGTTCCTCCAAAGTCACGAATCGCATCTTCCGGCACTCGGCATCCCTCGGCACGGCCTGCAGGGCAGACGCGGTACCGGAGCCGGCGACCAGGTCCGGTTTCCGGGGAGCGTGACCATCGTATCAGAAAGCCGCGGTATCGCGGTCGGACGGCGGGTGGCCGGATCGCGGATCTGTCGTGCGCCCGCCCGAAGTGCATGACAGATCCGTGATCTGACGGTCAGCCGTCCCTGGCGGCTCGTCGTTCCCGGCATCCCCCGAAGCGGTCGCCGAGCCCGCAGCACCTCGGGGCGGTGATCGCTTTGGCCTCCCCGCCGTCTCATTCCGAGCGCGCCGGGCGGTCCGAATTGCATCGATCCGCCCGGCGCCCCAACTCGTCCCGCCGATCCGGCCGTCGGTCGATCAGCTGCTCGCCCAACACCCCGACGGCAGGGCCTCCCACTCTCTCGTGGTGCGCGCTCCGCCCCTGGAGAATCGACGTCCGTGAAAGGCAATCCGTCCAGCATCGCGGCCGCAGCTCGTCGTGCCCGCTCCGCCCCTGGCGGATTGACGTTGGGTGTTCATGAGCGTACATTCCATGTACGTCCATGGACAGGTATGTCCGACCGGAGGTTCCGCTGGCCTGATGCCGTTGTTCCCGCCAGACGAACGCCGTATCGTCGAGTCGGTCGCACAGTTCGCCGCGTGCAATCCGTTCGTGCCCGAGTTCGTCGACCGGGAGCGGGCGCTCCTGGGGCCCGACCACGCCGCGGATCGCTCCGTGTGGAACCTGCGCGCGCAACCCGAGGCGGAGAATCGGGCCCTCGCGATGGTGGGCGTCATCGCCGAGCGGGCTGCGCGCGGCGCCCGCGAGCGGCTGCGCGAGCGCCCCGCCGCGACCCGCGACGAGCTGATCCTCTACGGGCAGGTCGTCGCCTACACCCTGTTCCAGCGTCACGCCGAGGCCCTGCAGCAGGTCGATCTGGACACCGCGCGCGCGCCCGGGCGGGTGGCCTGCTACCGGCAGTTCCGGTGGGACCACGATCACTTTCTCGCGGTGCCCGGGCTGCGGCTGCCCGGACAGGTCGACCCCGCGCACCTGTTCGCCTGCTTCCACCAGGTCGGTCGCGCCTTCCGCCTCATCTACCGCCACATCATCGGGGCGTCGCGTCCCGCCGCGCACCTGCGCGCGGCGGTATGGCAGTCGATCTTCACGCACGACATGCGCCGCTACTGGCGCTCCCTCTACGACCGGATGCACGACATCACGACCTTGATCACCGGCCCCTCCGGCACCGGCAAGGAGCTGGTGGCGCGCGCGATCGGGCTGTCGCGCTACGTACCGTTCGACCCGGCACGCGAGGTGTTCGCCGCGACCCTCGGCGGCGCGTTCCACACCCTCAACCTGTCGGCGTTGTCTCCCACCCTCATCGAGTCCGAGCTGTTCGGCCACCGGAAGGGCGCCTTCACCGGGGCGGTCCAGGACCGGGTGGGCTGGCTCGAGTCGTGCCCCGCCATGGGCACCGTGCTCCTCGACGAGGTCGGCGAGATCGACGCGTCGATCCAGGTCAAGCTGCTGCGCGTCCTGCAGTCGCGCGAGTTCCAGCGCATCGGCGAGACCACGACCCGCGAGTTCAAGGGCAAGCTCATCGCCGCGACCAACCGCGACCTCGTGGCGGAGATGCGCGCGGGGCGGTTCCGCGAGGACCTGTACTACCGGCTCTGCTCGGACCTCGTCGTGACCCCGTCGCTGCGCGACCAGCTTCGCGACGCTCCGGACGAGCTCCGCAACCTCGTGCTCTTCGTCAGCGAGCGCGTCGTCGGCGAGGCCGGCGCCCCGGAGCTCGCCGACGAGGTCATGGACTGCATCGAGCGCGATCTCGGCCCCGACTACCCCTGGCCGGGCAACGTGCGCGAGCTCGAGCAGTGCGTCCGGAACGTCCTCGTCCGCAAGCGCTACCTACCCCCGGCGCCGGCGGCGCAAGGGACCGACGACGGCTTGGCGGCGGCCCTCCAGGACGGCGGCCTCACCGCCCGGGAGCTGCTCGGCCGCTACTGCACGACCGTCTACGCCCGCACCGGCAGCTACCAGGAGACGGCGCGCCGACTCGCCCTCGACCGGCGCACCGTGAAGCAGCACGTCGACCCCCAGCTGCTCGAGAGACTGCGCGGCGCCACGCCGACGGCGTCCTCCTGACCCTCTCGTTCCGGCCGGACGTACGGTGGCCGCGGTTTGCCGGCGGGACCTGGGTGCCATCTCCCCCTCCCGACGCCTCCTGTACGTTGTTTGAACAGGAATGGAGCATTGAATGTCGGCCCGGGTGTGCCTTCACCCTTGGGATGCAGAGAGATGCTTCGCCCGGAAACTGTTGATGAACAGTCACTTGTGGGTTCCGAGGGGCACTTGGCATCGCGCCTGCAATTCTGATGCGGCGGGCACGGAGGTGCTGTCACGCTCTGGCCATTGCCGTCGGCATCCGTGGGAACCGACTCTCATTGAGGAGGGAGACGCCATGTCGGGATATCGATCGAGCTCAACACTCATGGCCGTGATTGCGGTCTTGCTGGCCAACAGTTGCGCGAGCATGAATCACGGCCGCTCGCAGGTCGTGCTGGTGGAGTCGGAGCCGCCTGGCGCCCGGATTCTCGTCGGCGGCGAGCCGGCGGGGGTTACCCCGAACTTCGTGAAGCTGAAGCGGCGTCACGGCGTGATCACGCTCGACCGGGACGGCTTCCGGCCGGTCGTGGTCGAGGTGCCGCGTTCGGTAGCGGCGAGCGAAGGAGTGCTGGCTGACGTTCTCCTGGGGGGCTTGCTGCTCGGGGTGGCCGGACCCTGGGTGCTGGCGGGGACGCTCGGCCTGGACCTGGCGACCGGCGCGGCGTGGAAGCTCCGCGGGCAGGTCGGGGCCACGCTCGAGCCGGAGCCCGCGGACGTGGCGACGACTTCCTCGCGACCGGAAGGCGTCCGCGGAGCTTCACACCAGGTGCGGACGATGGAGAAAGGACGCTGACATGACCGGCTTTTTGCTGAACCGGATATCTGCCCAAGGCGGGACCCATCGGGTCGTGTGCATGCTCAGCGCGGTGGCCGTGCTCTCGACGGGGTGCGCCACCACCATCAACGGCCGGACGCAGCGCGTGGCGGTGGCTTCGGACCCGCCTGGAGCGCAGGTCTTCGCCGGCGACCACGCGCTTGGCGTGACGCCCACGTACGTGGAGCTCGACCGGGGCGACGGCGACCTCGCGCTCCGTTTCGAGAAGGACTGCTACCAGGACGCCGTGCTGCCGGTGCCGCGCCGCACAAGCAATTGGGTCGCCGGCAGCGTGCTTCTCGCCGGCATCCCCGTCAACGAGTACACGCTGGGGCCGTGGCTCGGCGCGATGGGGTTCTGGGCGGCGGTCGGCGGTCTCATCGACTGGCGGACGGGCGGCGCTTTCAAGTTCCCGGATCTCTTGCGGGCCACGCTCGACCGGGTGCCGGACCTCCCCGGGGGGACGGACCCCGGCGGAAGCGAGCCCCCCGCTGTCTGTGCGCCCGTCCCGCCGGCCGGACAGGTCGATCAGGGAAAGACGCCCAGCGACAGGTAGGACCGCGCCACCTTCTCGATGGCGTTGGCCATGGCCGCGATGCGCAGCGAGCCCATCTCGGGGCGGCGGGCCAACGTCTCGCGGATCTCGCGATAGGCGACGGCCATGATCTCCTCGAGCCCGGAGTTGACGACGGTCAGCTCGTCGGGCCCGCGGATGACGGCGGCGCGCTGGTCCGGGGTGAGACGGTCGCCGGTGGCGGTCTCGATGGCGCCGAGGATGCGGCTGTAGGTGCTCTCCTGGTGTCGCTTCTCGATGCGGCCGAACCCGATGTGGGACAGGTTCTTGAGCCACTCGAAGTAGGAGACGATGACCCCGCCGGCGTTGGCGTAGATGTCGGGGATGACGAGGACCCCCTTGTCGGCGAGGATGGCGTCGGCCTCCGGCGTCGTCGGTCCGTTGGCCCCTTCCAGCACGATGCGGGCCTGGATGCGGGGGGCGTTCTCGTCGGTGATCTGGTGCTCGAGGGCGGCCGGAACCAGGACGTCGCAGGGCACCTCCAGCCCCGCCCGGGTGTCGGCCAGCGTCGCGGCGCCGGGGAAGTCGAGAATCGAGCCGGTGGCGGTGCGGTGGCGCTGGACGGCCTCGGGATCGAGTCCGCGCGGATCGGCGAGGGCGCCGTCGTGCTCGGTGATGCCGACGATGACCGCGCCCGCCTCGTGGCAGGTCTTCGCCGCCCAGTAGCCCACCTTTCCGAACCCCTGAACCACGATGCGCTTGCCCGAGATGCCGGGGCCGAGGCCGATGCGGCGCATGTCGTCCGCCTCCCGGCAGGCCTCGCGCAACACGTAGAACAGCCCGCGCCCCGTCGCCTCGGTGCGTCCCTTGATGCCGCTCAGCTCGACGGGCTTGCCGGTCACGCAGCCGAGGGCGTCGATCTGGTCCGGGCGCAGCGCCGCGTAGGTGTCGGCAATCCAGGCCATCTCGCGGCTGCTGGTGCCGTAGTCGGGCGCCGGCACGTCGACGGCGGGGCCGATGAAGTTCTTGCGCACCAGCTCGTGGGTGTAGCGCCGGGTGATGCGCTCGAGCTGGTCGACCGTGTAGGCGCCGGCGTCGATTTGCACCGCGCCCTTGGCCCCGCCGAAGGGGACGTCGACGATGGCGCACTTGAAGGTCATGAGGGCGGCTAGGGCCATGACCTCGTCCTCGTCGACCTGCGCGCTGTAGCGGATGCCGCCCTTCAGGGGCAGCCGGTGGTGGCTGTGCTCGACCCGCCACGCCCTCACGACCTGGAGGCCGCCGTCGGACTGCCGCACCGGGAAATCGAAGCGAAAGACGGCGTTGCAGCGCTTGATCTGGTCGAGCAGCCCGGCCGGGTGGTCGCTGAAGGAGGCCGCGCGGTCGAAGATGCTCGACAGGTCGGAGAAGAACCGGTGGCGCCTGGTCATCGCGGGCATTGGCACACGCCCCGCGCAGCCCGGCTGCTGCGCGGGGCGTGTGACCGTCGAGCGGGGCTACGGCAGCGCGTAGGCCAGCAGGGTCGCCGACTGGCCGCCGCCGCTCGTCGCCAGCACGATGAACTGCCGGCCGTCGACCTCGTAGGTCATCGGCGAGCCGCTCTGGGGGGCCGTCATGTACACCGCGCCCACCTCCTCGCCGGTGGCCTTGTCGTAGGCGCGCAGCATCGCCCCGGCCTCGCCGGTCTCGGTGGTGTAGAAGCCCGACTCACCGGCGACGACGAGGTTCTTCGTCACCAGCACCCCGACCCGGCCCGGCCAGCCCGTGCGGCCGATGTCCTGGCCGTCGAGCAACGGGTGGTTCCGGATGTTGTCCGGCGCCTCGCCGTGGGGAATCTGCCACGCGATGTCCCCGACGTTCATGTCGATGGCGGTGATGCGCCCCCACGGCGGCTTGATCATCGGGAACCCGTCGATGCTCGTCGACGCCTCCCGGAAGCCCACGCCGTCGGGCCGCCCCCGGATGAAGTCCATGTCCGACCGCTCCGGGTCGTTGACGAGGCCGAGCACGCCGACCTGCGTCTTGGTGTAGATGTAGAAGAAGCCGGTCTCGGGGTCGGCCGAGGCGCCGGGCCAGTTCACGCCCCCCGTCGAGTTGGGGAGCTGCAGGGTGCCGAGCATGCCCGGCTCGGCCACCGTCGGCGGGTCGTAGAGCCAGCCGATGGTGTGCCGGTTGAAGATCTCCATGGCCCGGGTGAACAGCTCCGGCGTGTAGTCGACGAGGTCGTCGATGCTGAGGTCGACGTCGTCGACGTTGGGCGGCTTCATCGGGATCGGCTGGGTCGGGGCGTACCACTCGCCCGGCACGTTCCCGGCCCGCACCGGGACCTCCGGAATCGGCCACACCGGCTCGCCGGTCTCTCGGTCGAGCACGAACATGTAGGACTGCTTGGTGGGCAGGACCAGGGCCTCGATGTCCCGGCCGTCGACGGTGATGTCCAGCAGGACCGGCGCCGCCGGCAGGTCCCAGTCCCAGATGTCGTGGTGCACCGTCTGGTAGTGCCACGCCCGCTCGCCGGTGTCGAGGTCGACGGCGACGACGCTGCCCGAGTACAGGTTGTCGCCGGGCCGGTGGCCGCCGTAGTAGTCGCCGGTGGGCGCCTCGACCGCGAAGTACGCCATGTTGAGCTCGGGGTCGACGCTCCACTGCGCCCACACCCCGGTGTTGCCGGTGTAGCGCCACGAGTCGTTCAGCCAGGTGTCGTTGCCGAACTCGTCGCCGCCGGGAATGGTGTGGAAGATCCACTTGCGCTCGCCGCTGCGGGCGTCGAAGCCGCGCACGTAGCCCTTGACGTTGGTGCGCGACGGCGGGGCGCCGCCGGGCCGGTGGGCGGCCCCGATGAGGATGGTGTCGCCGGCCACGATGGGGGCCGCGTGCAGCCCGATCTCGGAGGTCGGCTCGAGGTCCTGGTCGATGTTCTGCTTCAGGTCGACGATGCCGCCGTTCCCGAAGCCCTCCTCCTCGTACCCGGTGCGGGCGTCGAGGGCCACGAGCTGGTAGCCCGGGGTCACGTAGAGGATGACCCCGTCGCCGCCGTCGTCCCAGTACGCGAGCCCGCGGCCGGACAGCCGGCGCGGCGCCGTCTCGCCGCGCTCGCCCTCGTCGACGCGGTGCATCCACAGCAGCTCGCCGGTCGCCGGGTCGAGGGCGACCACGGCGCGGCGCGACCCCGCGGTGACGTAGAGAATCCCGTTCACCATCAGCGGCGTCGACTGGTAGTTCGTCTCGGGCCGGGGGCCGAAGCTGTCGGTGTTGAACTGCCAGGCGAGCTCCAGCTCGCTGAAGTTCCCGGCCGTGATCTGGTCGAGGGGGGAGTAGCGGTCGTGCGAGAGGTTGCCGCCGTAGGACGGCCACTCGCCGTTGGCCGTCGACGGCTCCTGGGCCGCCGCGATCGTCGGGACGGACAGCAGCACGACCGCCGCCGCGGCCGCGATCGTCATCGCTCTCGTGCTCATGAATCGTACCTCTTCGGTCAGCGGCCGCCGCGCGCCGGTGCTCCACCGGACTGCGACGGCCGGGTCGGGATGCGAACGTGCAAAGAGGCAATGATAGCGAAAAACGGCGCCGCGCGGGTCCGCCGCCGTGCCGCGGTTGCGGTTCGGCCCGGCGGGACCGGTCGGGACCGCCGGCCGTCAGCCGGCGCGGATGACGCTCATTAGCTCGGGCAGGGTCGGCCGCTTGCCGTGCATGAGCAGGGCGTAGCGGAAGATCTTCGCGGCGAGCCAGCCGGAGGCGACGATGCCGAGCGCGAGCAGGGCGATGCCCAGCCAGATCTCCCAGAAGGGCGGCGTGAGCACGTTGACGCGGGCCAGCATGACGAGAGGGGTCAACGGCGGCAGCAGGCTCAGCACGCGGGTCGCGGCGGTGCCGGGGTTGGCGATGACGTAGAAGCTCGACATCAGCGCGACGACCATGGGCAGGACCGCCGCGAACATCGTCTGGCTCAGCTCCTCGGTGCTCGTGCAGGTGGCGGCGATGGCCGCGAAGAACACCGAGTAGAGGAAGTAGCCGAGGGCGAAGAAGACCGAGAAGTAGAAGATCAGCTCCAGGCTGAGGATCGCGCCGAGATCGAAGTCGGCCGCCCCCGCTCCCAGCGACAGCATCGGGGCCACGTAGAGCAGCCCGAGCAGCAGCGCGCCGACCCACACTCCCAGTTGAGTCAGGCCCGAGCCGAGCACGCCGAGAATCTTGCCGGTCATGAACTCGGTGGCGGTCACCGCCCCGAGAATGACCTCGATGAGGCGCGACGACTTCTCCTCCACGATGGCCATCGCCATGCCCTGGCCGTTGATGAGCACGGCCATGTAGAGCAGCATCGCGAGGGCGAACGTGCTGAAGAACGCGGTCTCGAAGCCGCCCTCCGTCTCGCCCTCGTCCGACACCGTCACCGCGTCGAGGTCGAAGCGCTGCCAGGCCCGGACGCGTTCGGTGTCGACGCCGGTGCCGGCGACGAGGCGGTCGAGCAGGGTGGCCTCGATCGCCCGCTCCAGATCGCGCAGCATCACGGGGTTCCCGGTCTCTCGCGCGTAGTAGCGGCTGCTGGCCCCGATGACGGGGTCCGGGGTCAACACCAGGTAGCCGTCGAGGCGTCCGTCCAGGACCGCGTCGGTGAACGGCTGCCGCGCGTTCTCCGAGTCCTCCGTCACCGTGGCCTGCTCGGCGACGTCGACCCGCGGGCGCTCGATGGCCGCGAGGTGCTCGCCGAGGTCGGCCGCGAGGCCGGTGTTCGCGTCGACCACCGCGATGCGCAGCTCGTCGATGCCGGGCGACGCGAAGAGCAGCGGCATGAGGAACATGTAGCCGCCCATGAGCAGCGGGATCAGCACCGTCATGAAGATGAAGGCCTTGCTGCGCACGCGGGTCAGGTACTCGCGGCGCGCCACCTTGACGATCTGGCTCGGGCTCACGACGCCTCCTCCGCGGCCGGCGGCGACGATGCCCCGACTCGTTCGAGATAGATGTCCTCGAGGCTCGGATGCTCGAGGCGCACCGAGCGTACCGCCACCCGGTCCACCACCGCCCGGATGACCGCCTGGGGGTCGGTCCCGGGATCGAGCTCGAGCCGCGCCTCCTGTCCCGTGTCCTCGCCGCGGCGCACCCCCGGCAGGTTCGTCAGCGGCGCGGCGCCGTCGCCCTCGTACTCCACCGCCACGGTGTTCCGCCCGTAGCCGGCCCGGATGTCGGCGACGACGCCGTCGAGCACCGGCAGGCCCCGATGAATCAGGCAGATCGACTCGCACAGGGCCTCGACCTGCTCCATCCGGTGGGTGGAGAGGACCACCGTCGCGCCGCGCTCCCGCTGCTCGAGGATGAGGTCCTTCAGGAGGCGCGTATTGATGGGGTCGAGGCCGGTGAAGGGCTCGTCGAGGACGATGACGTCGGGCTCGTGGATGACCGCGGCCGCGAACTGCACCTTCTGCTGCATGCCCTTCGACAGGTCGCCGGTGTCGGACTTCGCGTTGGCCGAGAGCCCGACGCGGTCGAGCCAGGCGGTCGCGCGCCGGGCCGCCTCGGTCTGGTCGAGCCCGCGGATGGCGGCGAGGAACGTGAGCTGCTCGGCCACCTTCATCTTGGCGTAGAGGCCGCGCTCCTCCGGGAGGTAGCCGACCCGGTGCCGCACCGCCAGCGGGTCGCGCGAGCCGAGCAGCTCGACGTGACCGCCGTCGGGGACGTAGAGGCCGAGGCTGGTGCGGATGGTGGACGTCTTGCCCGAGCCGTTGGGCCCCAGCAGCCCGAAGATCGCGCCGGCCGGCACGGTCAGGTTCAGGCCGCCGACCGCGGTGGTCCCCGCGAAGGTCTTGACCAGGTCCTGGCAGCGTAGAGCGGCGGTTGGCATCGTCACCTCCGTTCGGGGCTGCAACGGTCGGGCCGGGCAGGTCCGGCCGAGCCCGTTGCATGCACACTACTACGACGCTACCGGTGGTACATTCGTTCCGGGGTTCCCTCGTGAGCGGCGCGCTGCCGCGAAGCGGATCGACGATGAAGCTCTACGCCCTCGGCGATCTGCATCTCGGCCACCGCGCCAACCGCGAGGCCCTCGCGAACTGGCGCGCGCGGCCCCATGACTGGCTGATTCTCGCCGGCGACGTCGCCGAGTCGATGGCCCTGATCGAGCTCGGCCTGCGGGCCGCGACCGAGCGGTTCGCGAGGGTCTTCTGGGTGCCCGGGAACCACGAGCTCTGGAGTCACGGTGCGGACGCTCCCCGCGGGGTGGCCAAGTACGAGGCGGTGGTCGAGGCGTGCCGCCGGCTCGGCGTGGTGACCCCGGAGGATCCCTACGTCGTCTGGCCCGAGGAGCCCCGGTGCGTCATCGCTCCCCTGTTCCTGCTGTACGACTACAGCTTCGGCCCCGATTCGGTGGAGCCGGAGGGGGCGGCGGCGTGGGCGGCGGAGGCGGGGATCCGGTGCGCGGACGAGCACTATCTCGCCCCCGATCCGTACCCCTCGCGGCCCGCCTGGTGCCGCGCGCGCATCGGCGAGACGATGCCGCGGCTCGAGGAGGCGGCGGCCCGGCATCCCCTCGTGCTCGTCAACCACTTTCCCCTGCGCCGCGACCTCGTGCGGCTGCCCCGCATTCCGCGGTTCCGCGTCTGGTGCGGCACCCGGCGCACCGAGTCGTGGCATCGGCGGTATCGCGCCAAGGTGGTCGTGGCCGGGCACCTGCACGTGCGGACGACCGACTGGATAGACGGGGTGCGGTTCGAGGAGGTGTCCCTGGGCTACCCGCGCCACTGGCGCCGCGAGCGCGGCGTGGACGGCTATCTGCGCGAGATCCTGCCGGGGCCGGCGGCGGCGCGGTGGCGGGACGGACCGGTGCATCACCGATGAGTCGCACGTACCGCGGGGCGACCGGGAACAGCGGCGCGGGTCCGCGTGCGGAGCCCGGGGCCGTGGCCGGGCCCGCCGCGGTCGTGCCGCTCCCTGACCCGGAGGCGCACCTGTGGTTGGCAGGGCCCGCCGCGTTCACGGATCCGGCGCAGCTCGATCGGTTGCGCGCCATGCTGACCGACGAGGAGCGTGCGCGCACCGACCGCTACCGCTTCGCGCGCGACCGTCGCACCAGCCTCGTGACCCGCGCTCTCGTGCGCCTCACCCTGAGCCGGTACTGCGCGGTGCCGCCGGCACGATGGCGGTTCCGGACCAACCGCCATGGCCGGCCCGAGATCGCCTCGCCCGCCTCGCGGCTCCGGTTCAACGTGTCGCACACCGAAGGGCTCGTCGTCTGCCTGGTCAGCCGGGGACGCGAGCTGGGGGTCGACGCCGAGAGCCTTCGGCGCGAACGCCGCTGGCTCGATCTCGCGGAGCGCTTCTTCGCGCCGGCCGAGGCGCGCGCGCTGCGCGAGGTCCCGGCGGCCAGGCGCGCGCTGCGCTTCCTCGAGTACTGGACCCTGAAGGAGTCCTACGTCAAGGCGCGCGGGCGCGGCCTGACGCTTCCGCTGTCGGGCTTCCGGTTCGATCTGCCGGCCCCGGCGCCGGCCGGCATCCGGGTCGGCTTCACCCCGGCCGTCGACGACGACCCGGCGCGATGGCAGTTCTCGCTCGATCGCGTCGGGCCGGACCACCTCGTGGCGACCGCGATCGAGCGGGCGGGCGCCCCCCGGGTGCGCATCAGGCACTACGAAGTCGAGGCGCCGGAGGGTGGGAGTTGACCCCGCGTCTGCAGCGGACGGTTCCGCCTCGAGCTCAAGGGGATACGCGGGCGAACTTCTGGATACGCCGGCCCTCCTGCTCGGCGACGTAGACGTGTCCGTCCGAGTCGACCCCGATGCCGTGGGGCAGCGTGAACTGGCCGCGGTACCGTCCCGGGCCGCCGCCGAAGCTGGAGACGACCTCTCCGCTCCGGCGATCGAGCACGTCGACCATCACCCGGTTCTGGTTCAGGACGTACAGCCAGCGCTGCTCGGGGTCGGGCGAGAACGCCACGACCACCGCCGTGCCCCGCGTGCCGCTGGGGCGTCCCTCGGAGGGCGTGAGCGGCTCCCAGGGCACGTCGATGTTCCGGATGAAGGTCCCCTCGCGGTCGAACACCTGAATGCGGTCCGCCTCCCGATCGCAGACGTAGACGAGCCCGTCGCCGGACACCCGCAGGCAGTGCGGCACCGGGGTGACGTCCAGTTCGTCATCCGTGCGGTGCAGCGGCCACTGGCGCAGGAACTCTCCGTCGGGCGACAGCACCGCGATGCGCTGGTTTCCGCCCGGGAGCTCGCCGTCCGCCACGTAGATCTCGCCGGTCTGTTCGTCGACGTCGATGGCGGCGGGCAGGAAGAACTGCGCGCGGTCGGAATTGAGGGGGCGCCCGTTCCGCGTACCGTCCGACGAGTCGTAGCGTCCCTCCTCGCCGATGCGGAGCAGCAGCTCGCCGTCGCGCGAGTACTTCTGCACCACGCCGGTGGCGGCGGCGATGATCCACAGGTTGCCGTCGGCGTCGCCGTGGCAGTCGTGGAGGCGGCCGCCGAGGACCTCGGGGTCTCCCCACGACCCGACGACGTTGCCGTCGGGGTCGAACTCGACGATGGGCGGGGCCAGCGTCGCGCCGTCCAGGTCCTCGGGGACGACGTTCTGCCGGTTCAGGACGAAGACGTGGTCGCGGCCGTCCACGCACATGCCGCCGAGCCCGCCCGTCAGCATGCGGTCCGGCAGGGGCACGTTCGGCCACGTCACGTCGAGCTCGTGCCGCGGGATCTCCTGTCCGGCGGCGCCCGCCGGCAGGACGAGGCAGAGCCCGCATAGGATCCACGGCGCGGCCGCCCGCAGGAGGCGGTCTCCCGCCCCGGCCGCTCCCAGCCCTTGCCGCGGGCTCCCCGATCCCTCCAGGTTCGTCGTGGTCGATCGCATGGCAGGCCTCTAGGCGGCGGCCATCTGGGTCAGGATCAGCTCGCCGACCCGGCCGATGACGAGGGCCGTGACTCCGAAGAACATGCCCGCGAGCAGCAGGATGGCCAGAGACCGGCTGAACGACACCGAGAAGAGGTTGCTGACGTAGGAGATGACGGTGATCGCCATCCACGCCGGCAGGAACAGGAAGATCCACGACCCGTGGTCGAGGACCGCGACGGTCGTGAGGACGACGAAGAGGCTCAGGATGAGTACGCCCATGGCGTTCGTGAAGGCGTGCCTGAACGTCACGTGCCCGGCCTCCATCGAGGTGCAGGCGAAGTAGAGAGTCGAGCCGTAGACGAGCTGGGCCACGGCGGTGGCCACGAAGAGGCTCAACGTCATGAGGACAGGTGTCATCGGATTCCTCCAGCCCGGAAACGGTCGCGGCGCGCTTCTCGCGACGCCGGAGCCGAAACCTTACCACACGCGGCGGGTTCCTCGAGTCGCGGCGTGGCGAGGCGGGGAGCCTGTGGGAAACGGCGCGGACGCCTGGAGGTCGGCCGAGCGCCCGGGTGGAGTGAAGAGCGAGGATCGGCGGCTAGCGGCCGCCGGCGCGTTCTCCGGCACGCCAGGACCGGAGCGCGGCCGCGATCGCGCGGCGGGCCGCGGCCGCCCCCTGGTGGTGATTCACGAAGTAGCAGAAGATCACCGGGGCCTCCGATCCGGGATCGAGGAACCCGGCCAGCGCGACGGTATGCCGCAACGTGCCGGTCTTGGCCGCGACCGGGGGCAGGCGCGGCCACGCGCGAAGCGTGCCGCGCCCGGGCCGGGCCAGCGCCTCGATCAGCCTCTCGCCCCAGGGCTGGCTGGCTGCGTGCGCGAGCACGCGGACTACGGCGGCCGGAGTCACGAGGTTGGCGGCGGAGAGCCCCGAGCCGTCGCGCAGAGACAGATCGTCGGGCGTTGCCGCGAGGTCGCTCCGGAGATCGAGGGCGAAGTCGGCGACGACCTCGACCCCGTCGCCGAAGCGGCCGGTACCCGCCACCTCCCTGCCCAGCGTCATGGCCAGGGTGTCGGCGTACCAGTTGTGGCTGTTGGTGAGGAGCGGGCCCAGCAGGTCGTCCAGCGGGGGGGACCGGAGCTCGGCCAGCACCGGGGCCGGGCTCGCCGCGGCGGGCGGCGTCCTCTCCAGCCGCACCTGACCGCCGACGGCCACTCCCGCTTCTCCGAGGGCCGCCCGCAGGCGGCGGGCCGCGCGCAGCATCGGCGCGGGGTCGCTCACGGGGACCACGAACGAGGGCTCGCTCAGCGGGTACTCGCCTCGGAGCAGGAACGTGTCCGTACCCCAAACCGGAAGGAAATCGAGGGTGCCGGCTCCGTGGCGGTCGCGGCCCACGGTGGTCGTCAGATTGATGGCGGTCACGCCGTCCGGCGCTTGCACCCGGGCGGGTGCGCCGAGGGAGGGGCCAGGGGCCACCCGCACCGAGATCGTCGCCTCGTCGACGGCGAGCGCGGCGGGCGGGGTGCCGTGACGGTACGGCAGATCGCCGAGGGCGCGCTCGAGCGGGTGCGGGCGGCCCGGAAAACGGCTGGCGTCGACCACCAGATCGCCGCTGATGCGGGCGATGCCGCGCGCGCGCACCTGTTCCGCGAGCGCGCCCAGGGGCTCGGCCGCACCGCCCGGGAACCGGTCCCGTCCCCAGGTCGGGTCGGCGCCGGGCTCGATGACGAGGTCGCCGTCGAGGACTCCCCCGGTTACGGCGGCGGCAGACTTCAGCCGGGTGCGCCAGCGGTAAGCGGTCCCGAGGTGATCGAGGGCGGCCGCCGCCGTCACGACCTTGAGCACCGACGCGGGCACGAAGAAGCGGCCGGCGTTCAGCTCGTCGAGCACGGCCAGCCCGCCGTCGTCGGCCAGCCGGACGGCGAGGTAGCCGTGGTGGGCGCCGTCGCCGGCAACTCCCGGCTGGGCCTCCGCGCCGGGGGCGGCTGCGAAGGCCAGGCAGACGATGGACAGGGTGCGCCGTGAAAGGCGCCGTTCCTCAGCGGGTGCGAATCCCGCCCGGCAACTGTCGCTCCAGCCGGTAGCAGTCGGAGCGGACGATGGAGGTAACGACATCGGCTGAAGCACTCCGACAACAAGGGCCGCCTTGGCGGCTCAGCGACCACGCGGGCCGTAACGCGAGTGAACGCCGAGCAGGCCCCGAAACTGTCGATGCGGAAGCCGACCCACCCTTGTCATGGGGAAGGCTGCCAGCGGCCGGGAAGCGAGCGACGCGAGCACCGACCGCCTCCGCCGGGGTAGTGGCGACGGCACGCGTGGAAGAGGGGGATGGACGCAACACGGGAAGCCCTGCCGGTGGCGTGGCACGCGCCAACCGACAGCCCGCGAGGGTCGGGTCGGGCCGAGCAGGGTGGCGGAGAGGCCCGTAGTACCGGGGAAGCCGGGTAACGCCGGTGGAGGGAAGGGGCCTCGGTTCGAGAGCAGCGCATGACGGAGGAAGGGACGTGGGGACTGGCGAGGGCCTAGGAGTCTGCGCCGCAGAAACCGGGATGCGACAATTGTAGACGAGCCGCCGACGAAGGGACTGGATGTCGACTACATTCCGCCGCTACGCCCCGGAGCAGTCGCTGCTGTTGCCGCCCGATGTGCGGGAGTGGCTGCCCGAGGGTCACTTGGCGCACCACATCAGCGATCTGGTTGACGGTCTGGATCTGACGGCGTTCTACGCGCCGTACGAGGGGGACGGTCGGCGCAACGCGCCGTACGAGCCTCGGATGATGGTGAAGGTGCTGCTCTACGCGTACGCGACGGGGGTGTTTTCGTCGCGGGGGGTCGCGAAGAAGCTGGAAGAAGACGTGGCGTTCCGGGTGCTGGCGGCGGGCAACTTCCCGCAGCACCGGACGCTCTGCGAGTTTCGACGCCGGCACTTGGCGGATTTCAAGCGGCTGTTCGTGGAGGTGGTCGGTCTGGCGCGGGAACTGGGTCTGGCCCGATTCGGAAAGCTGTCGATTGACGGGACGAAGGTGCGGGCGAATGCGAGCAAGCGCAAGGCGATGAGCTACGGTCGGATGCAGGAGGAGGAGCGGCGTCTGGCCGGGGAGATCGACGCGCTGTTGCGTTCGGCGGACTCGACCGACGTGGCCGAGGACGTTCGGTTGGGCCCGGAGGTCCGTGGCGACGAGTTGCCGGCGGAGTTGCAGCGACGAGAGGACCGTTTGGCGGCGATCCGGGCGGCGAAGGCGCGGTTGGAGGCGGCGCAGCGGGCGGCCGACGACGCGCGGGGTCGGCAGCCGGGCCAGACGCGGAACCCGAAGGGGGGTCGGCCGTACAAGCGGTCGTATGGCGAGCCCGACGAGAAGGCGCAGAGCAACTTCACGGACCCGGAAAGCGGGATCATGAAGACGAGCAACGAGGGCTTCCAGCAGTGCTACAACGCGCAGGCGGCGGTGGACGCTGAGCACCAGTTGGTGGTGGCGACGGATGTGACGGCGAACGCGAGCGACCAGGGCGGATTGCCGGTGTTGCTCGACCAGGTGGAGGAGCGGTTCGACACGCAGCCGGAGACGGTGCTGGCCGACTCGGGATTCTGCAACGAGCGGGACTTGACGGAGCTGGAAACGCGGGGTGTTGACGGGTATGTGGCGGTGGGCCGGGAGGACAAGCGGGTCGCCGCCCGCAATCTGAAGAAGCACCCGGCGACAGGCCGCATGGCAGCGAAGCTGTCGACGCCGGCGGGCCGGTCGGCGTACGCGGAGCGGAAGTGGTTGTCGGAGGCGCCGTACGGCTGGATCAAGCACGTGCTGGGCTTCCGGTGCTTCAGCCTGCGTGGACTGGCGAAAGTGCGAGGCGAGTGGGACTTGGTGTGCCTGGCGGTGAACGCAAAGCGCCTGCACGTTCTGATGGCGGCGTAACGGGGGCGATTCTGGCCCCACACTGCCCGAGAATCGGTCACGAATCGCGGCGTTTGGGCCGTGTACGGCCTGTTCTTCGGTTCCGTGCCGCCGATCGGCCGAGGATCACCGGCTCGTCGGCCGGCGGCCTACGCCCCGACGCCGTGCGTCACGACGCAGACCGCCGGGGTTCCGCGAACTCCTGCGGCGCAGGCTCCTAGCAGCCTCAGAACGTGTTCAGCGACTCCAGACGGCGCTACATGCGAAAGCGAAGGGAGCTCCGAGCTTCCGGTTCTACTCGCTGAGCGACAAGGTGTGGCGCGACGACGTGCTCGCGGTCGCCTGGCAGACCGTCCGCCGCAACGGCGGGGCGGCCGGGGTGGACGGCGAGACGGTCGCGGACGTCGAGTCGTTCGGGGTGGACCGGTGGCTGGGAGCACTGGCGCGGGACCTGAAGGCGGGGACCTACCGGCCGCGTGCGGTTCGGCAGGTCCTCATCCCGAAGAAGCAGCGTGGGAAGTTCCGGCCGTTGGGCATTCCGTGTCTCCGGGACCGGGTGGCGCAGACGGCGGCGATGCTGGTGTTGTCGCCGATCTTCGAGGCCGACCTGCAACCGGAGCAATACGCCTACCGGCCGGGCCGGGGCGCGAATGACGCGGTCAGACGCGTACACCGGCTGCTGAACACCGGGCATCGGGAGGTGGTGGACGCCGACCTGACGAACTACTTCGGCGAAATCCCGCACGCGGACCTGCTGAAATCGGTCGCCCGTCGCGTGAGCGACGGTCGGCTGTTGGGGTGGGTCAAGGCGTGGCTGGAGATGGCGGTCGAGGAGGACGATGGTCGGGGCGGACGCCACCGGACGAACCGTGCGCGTCGCGAGCGGAAGGGTACCCCGCAAGGGTCACCGATTTCGCCGCTGTTCAGCAACATCTACATGCGTCGCTTCATCCTGGGCTGGAAGGCGCTGGGGTATGCCCGGCGCTTCGAGGCGGAAATCGTCAACTACGCGGACGACTTCGCGGTGCTCGGCCGAGCGCCGGCGGCAGAGATGCTGACGGCGGTCGAGGGCCTGATGCGGCGTCTGAAGCTGCCGATGAACGCCGAGAAGACCCGCTGCTGCCGGGTGCCGGAGGAGCCGATGACGTTCCTCGGCTACCGGATTGGGCGCAACTACCGGCCAACTACGGGTGCCGCCTACATCGGCACGCGTCCGAGCCGGGAGAGCATCCAGAGCATCTGCCGTCGCGTGAGCGAGCTGACGACGCGGCGTGACGCGCTCCTGCCGCCGGGAGACGTGGTGGCGCGCCTGAACCGGTTGCTGACCGGCTGGGCGAACTACTTCACCCTCGGGCAGGTCAGTCCCGCGTACCGCGCCGTTGACCAGCACGCCACGCGGCGGCTACGCCAGTGGCTCTGCCGCAAGTACAAGGTGCGAGACGGGAAGCTTGTGCGCTTCCCGTCCGAGCGACTCCGGACGGAGTACGGGCTCACGTGCCTTGCCACGCGAACGGCGAGCTTCCCGTGGGCGAAGGCATGATCTCGTCCGAGAGCCGGATGCGGGAAATCTGCACGTCCGGTTCGATGAGCGGCGACTGGAAACGGAGCCACGGCGGGGAGTGAGGCACCGGCACTTGGCGAAAGCCGCCGGGAACAGCTACCCCCTTACCGCCTACCGCCTACCGCCACCGCGCCAGTCGTCGACTCTACCCGAGCAGCAGCCGGTGGCCGAGCAGGGCTCCGCCCGCCGCGAGAGTCGAGCGGGCCGAGTGGAACGCGGTAGCGCTGCGGCGCGTTATCATCTCTGGCATCGGTCCCCAAGCCTCGAGCCGGTCTGGAGGGGCAGCGTCGAGGATGGCCGCGGCGTCGAGCGCCGGCGGCGTCGCGTCGGATTCGTCGGGCGGGCGGCCATGCCGAGGTGGCGAAACTGGCAGACGCACGAGACTTAAAATCTCGTGACCCTTCGGGTCGTGCGGGTTCGAGCCCCGCCCTCGGCACTTCGTCCGGGCCTGCCCCCGCCTGCCGCATTGGCGCGGAGCGTTCTCGCTGCGCGCGGTCCGGTCGACCTCGCTCTCGGAGCGACCGCCCTCCTCGAGGGCGCCGACGAGATTGGCAGGATTATAGCGGGCCGGGCCCGGATTCCCGCCCCCGCGCTGAAGGAGACTCTCCATGCAGGAACCACTGCGGGTGCTCGCTCTCGCGGGCAGCACGCGGCGGGCATCGTTCAACCGGGCCCTCGTCCGGATTGCCGCCGACGGAGCCCGCGAGGCGGGCGCGGACGTCACCGAGATCGACCTGCGCGACTATCGGCTGCCGGTCTTCGATCAGGACGACGAGTCGGAGCACGGCAAGCCGGAGCCGGCACGTCGGCTGAAGCGGCACTTGATCGACCACGATGCGTGGCTCGTCGCGGCGCCCGAGTACAACAGTTCGATCACCGGCGTGCTCAAGAACAGCATCGACTGGGCGTCCCGGCCCGACCCCGGCGACCCCGGTCCGCTGGCGGCGTTCCGCGGCAAGCTCATCGTGCTGATGAGCGCCTCGCCGGGGGTGCTGGGCGGGCTGCGGGGGCTGGTCCACGTGCGCGCGATCCTCGGCAACCTCGGTTGCGTCGTCCTCCCCGATCAGGTGGCGGTACCCAAGGCCCGCGAGGCGTTCGACGGCGACGGCCGGCTCGTCGACCCGGAGCAGCATCAACGGGTGCAGGGACTGGGCCGCACCCTGGTGAAGCACGGAACGAAGCTGTTCGGATCGTGAGGGCGACGACATGCGCCCGTCAGGTTCGGCGTTCTCGCAAGGGCGTTCAGCCCGCGGCGCGCCCGGCGCGTCCCGCCGGGCGGGCGTTCTGCTCGGCCTGACCGCCGCCGCCACCGTCGTGGCGGTGGTCGGACGGGTCTCCGCCGGCGCCGATCAGCCCGCGCTCGTCGACTCGCTGGCCGCTATCGCCCGCGCCGCCTGGCTCTACGGCGCGGGGGGCGCCGGCCGGTTGGCCTCCGGTCTCACCCTGATCGCGGCAGCCTGGTACCTGTCGCGGACACCCGCGGGGGTCCGGGGTCCCGCACCCCCCCTGGCCGCGGGACTCCTCTCGGCGTCGGGGGCCTGCACCGCGGTCTCCGGCGCATACGCGGTGCTGATGGCCTTCGCCGTCCGGGATATCGCGGATCCCGGTGCGTTCGCCGCCGCTGCGAACTCGCTGGAAGTGACCGCCCGACTCCGGCCGCTGTTCGGCGCGCTCGGGTTCGCGCTCGCCGGCGGGGCGCTCATCGTCATGGCGGTGCCGCAGTGGCGTCTCGGCGGCGCCTGGAAGCGCCTCGCGCCCGTGTCGGCGGTTCTCGGGAGTGCGATGCAACTGGTCTGGATCGATGCCGCCACCGTCGCGCACCAGGTCACCGGCATCGTGTTCACGCTGTGGCTGGTCGTGGCGGGCGGCCTCCTGTGGTCGGCGCGGGCCGAATCGCGGGAGTCGGGACCGGCGTGACGAGCGAGCGCGGAATCACCGCGGGGCGACCGCCCCGCCGCTTGCATTTGGCCACCGGCGTTCATTAGGATTTCGCGCGTCGGTTCGGTGAGACGGCGTGTCGTGCGGCGCCCGCCGCCGGCGCGGTGCTCTTCGGGACCCGCGCAGGCGGCTGGGCAGGGCGGCCGGCGCGGGCGCCGGCCGCCGCGCGACGAGGGCGCGACCACGGGTGCCGCACCGAACGGGAGCCGCCCGGCAGGAGGAGCCTTGATGGCCACCAGGATTCGAGTCCGCAAGGGAGACACCGAAGTCGAGTACGAAGGAAGTGAACAGTTCCTCAAGACCGAGCTCGCGAGCCTGCTTCAGGCCGCCTCGACGTTTCCTGCGGGTTCCGGCGGGCAAAGGGGGGCGGCGGCCGCCCGCCCCGTCTCGCGGGGGAAGGCTTCCCCGACAGGGACCTCCGGCGAAAAGAGTTCCGCGAGAAGGCCGTCGGGCGGCAAGACCGCCAGCAAGGCTTCGGCGGCATCCGGTTCCGCCGGCCCGACCGGCGACAGGGGCTCCGCCGGTCCGGGTACGAAGCCGCCGCCGGCCTCCCCTACTGCGGTCATCGCCGCGAAGATCGGGTGCAAGCACGGGACCGACCTGGTGCTCGCGGCGTCGGCCCAATTGAGTCTCGGGGCGGGGCAGAGGTCCTTCTCGCGGGCCGTGTTGCTCGGGGAAATGAAGACGGCGGCCCAATACTATCAGCCGGTCTACGGCAAGAACCTGAGCAGATACCTGCGGAATCTGATCAAGGAGCGACAGCTCAACGAGCCGCGGCCGGGCCACTACGCCCTGACCGCGCCGGCCCGAAGGGAGATAGGAAAAATCCTCGCGGATTAGCGCGCCGCCATCCTATCGCCTCGACGCCGTGAACCCGGCCAGCGGCGTCTGGGCCATGAAGTCCTCCCAGTAGGAATCGCCGTGCTCCGAAGGCTCGAGCATGGCGTCCACCCAGCGGAAGTCCTCGAAGCCGGCGTTGCGCGCCGCCGCCGCGTAGGCGGCCGGCTCCAGGTAGTAGTTGTCGAACTGGAATGTCGTGCCGTCGTGGTTGGTGATCGTCCACACGACGGGGTCGCCTTCACGGGGCGGGTGCGGGCAGGTCCTCTGGAGCCCGTACTTCGCCAGCGACTCCCCCGGCCGGGGCGGACGCCGGGCGTTGTCGTTGAAGCCGACCAGCCGACCCCCGGGCCGCAGCGCGTGGTAGCAGGCGCGGCAGAGCGCGCCGAGCTCTTCCCGGGTCCGGGCGTAGTTGAACAGATAGATCGCGGTGGCGACGTCGACGGGCTCGTCCGGCGTGAACGCGGCCGCGTCCGACTGGACGTAGCGGCAGCCGAGCGGCTCCCTGCGCTCTTCCGCTTCCGCCAGGGCGATCATCCCCTCGGAGATGTCGACGCCGGTCACCGCGGCCGCGCCGCAACGCTTGAACTGGCGCGCGTAGACGCCCTCGCCGCAGGCGAGGTCGACCATCGTCCGGCCCCGCAGGTCGCCGAGCAGCTTCATGATGGAGTAGCGCTCGATGAAGTGGCGGAACAGCAGCCACTTCGACTCGCGGTACTGGTTGGCGATGGAGTCGTACACCTGCTCTGCTGCCATGTCCGATCCGCCTCCGACGCTCCTCCACCACCCGAAGTCTGGTGCACCGCGGAACGTCCGGCGCCCCGGATGATTGTACCGCCATTCATGGAGGTCGGCCCCTGACCATTCGCGTTTTCGGGCGGTGGCCGCGGGCGGGCCGCCACGGGCGCCCTCCGCTGTCGCGTACGGCCAGGCCCGGGCGCCAAGCGACTGCTGCGCCCTCCGGCCTCCGCCGGCGTCCGGCCGGCGCGCTGCAACGCGGGTCTCAGCGCCGGCCCCCGGCGTGATTTCCCATTGATGGTCATGGCTGATAAGGTTGTGGTCACCATTCAGGGCAGGAACGTCGTGGACCACCGTGCGACCGCCGGTGTCGGCAGGAAGTGGAGGTAGCGCGATGCAGTACGGACGACTGGTGGCCGTCTTCCTCGTGGGCGCCCTCGCGGGGTTCTTCCTGACCACGGGGGGCGAGTCTCGCGGCGACCCCGCTTCCGAGGCGACGGCCGATGCGCCCGCCGCCTACGTGCCGCCTCCCTTCACCCCGGAGTCGCGCGAGCTCGATCAGGCCGACATCGAGCGCCTGGTGGATGAGCTGTCGAACTGGGGGCGCTGGGGGCCCGACGACCAGCTCGGAGCGGCGAACCTGATCACCCCCGAGAAGCGGCTGGCGGCGCTGGCCCTGGCCACCGAGGGCATCACCGTCTCGCTCGCGCACCGTCTCCTGAAGGACGAGGCCGACGACGTGCCGCTGCCGTTCGGGCACAGCATGCTGGGGGTCCCCGACGAGGAGGCCGCCTCGGCGTTCTTCGGCGGCGTCAGCGACCGCTACGAGATCAGCTACCACGGCTACTCGCACAGCCACATCGACTCGCTGTGCCACATCCTCCACAGGGGGCGGATGTACAACGGCTTCTCGCAGGACACCATCAGCGAGTCGGGCTGCTCCCACGCGTCGATCGTCAACCTGCAGGGTGGCATCGTCACCCGCGGGGTGCTCGTCGACGTCCCGCGCCTGAAGGGCGTGCCGTATCTCGAGCCGGGGACGCCGATCTACGTGGAGGACCTCGACGCCTGGGAGGAGATGGCGGGGGTCACGGTCCAACCGGGCGACGCCGTCTTCGTCCGTACCGGCCGGTGGGCGCGGCGCGCCGAGGTCGGCCCGTGGAACATCTCGCAGAACGCGGCGGGGCTCCACGCCTCGGCCTTGCCGTGGTTCAAGTCGCGCGACGTCTCGTTCATGGGCAGCGACGCGGCCCTGGACGTCGTGCCGTCGCTGGTCGAGGACGTCCGCCTGCCGGTGCACCTGCTGACGATCGTGGCGATGGGGGTCGACCTGTTCGACAACCAGGACCTGGAGGCGCTGGCCGAGACCGCGGCGTCGCTGAACCGCTGGGAGTTCCTGCTCGTCGCGGGGCCGCTGGCGGTGGAGAACGGCACCGGTTCGCCGGTCAACGCGCTGGCGATATTCTGATTCGGACGGTTCGAGGAGGAAGACGATGAGCGGCACACACCCGAGCCGGCGGCGGTTTCTGAAGAAGGGCGCGGTCGCGGCCGGCCTCGTCGCGGCGCCTCCGGCGTTGGAGCTGGCCGGCGGGTCGTCCGCGGCGGCGCAGGTGCCGGCGGTGGCCGACAACAACGCCATCGAGAGCGTGCTCTACGGCCGGCGGTCGCGGTTCGTCACGACGACGCGCGAGATCGAGGGGCGCAGCCACTACCAGATCCCGCGGATCCGGCCCAACCCGCAGCGGCCGAGCGCCAAGACCCCGCTGGCCGAGTTGACCGGCACCATCACCCCCACGTCGTTGCACTTCACGACGCAGCACTACTACGGTATTCCCGACATCAACCCGGCCGAGCACACCCTGATGGTCGAGGGGATGGTGGACCGGCCCCTCGTGTTCACGATGGACGAGCTGCACCGGCTGCCGTTCGTCTCGCGCGTGCACTTCCTGGAGTGCGTCGGCAACCGGCCCAACCCTCGCGGCGCGACGGTGACCGCGACGCACGGCCGCATGGGGTGCAGCGAGTGGACCGGGGTGCCGCTGTCGGTGCTGCTAGGCGAGGTCGGGGTGCGCGACGGCGCGTCGTGGATCATCGCGGAGGCGGCCGACGGCGGGCGGCACACCAAGAGCGTGCCCCTCGCCAAGGCCCTCGACGACGTCCTCGTCGCCTACGGGCAGAACGGCGAGCCGGTGCGGCCCGACCACGGCTACCCGCTGCGGCTCCTCGTGCCGGGCTTCGAGGGCATCTACAACGTCAAGTGGCTCAAGCGCATCAAGGTCGTCGACCAGCCGTACCTGTCGTTCCAGGAGCACTCGCGCTTCCTGACCCCCGACCCGAAGACGCAGCGCGACAGCTACGACTTCGGGCCGAACTCGGTCATCACCCGGCCGTCCGGCGACCAGCGCCTGGAGGCGCACGGCGCCCACGTCATCAGCGGGCTCGCGTGGTCGGGAAGCGGCAAGGTGAGCCGCGTCGAGGTGTCGACCGACGGCGGCGCCACCTATCGGGAGGCGGAGCTCGTGGGGCCGGTGCTGTCCAAGGCCCACACCCGCTTCTGCCTGCCGTGGCGCTGGAACGGCGACGAGGCGGTGCTGCAGTCGCGCTGCCTCGACGAGCGGGGGCAGCTTCAGCCGACCGAGGCGGAGTACGCGGAGTACTGGGGCCTGACGCGGGGGCAGTTGTACGGGACGATCCAGAGCCAGCTCGGGCACTGCAACTGGATTCAGCCGTGGAGGGTGGATTCCGATGGCAAGGTCACGAACGGGCTGGAGCCCGTCGACGTGGTCGTCGACGTGCATGCGTAGCGGCCCGCGCCGTGGAACGGCGTCGCCGCCGGCGCGGCGCCGGCTCTCTGAAGGGTCGGTTGGAGCGGCGGCGCAGCCAGGCGGCGGCGCCGCTGCCTCCGGCCCTCCCCTCGCGGGCAGCCTGTGCGCGGCGGGCTTGAGCGTCGCGGGCCTGCTCGTCGCGGCCGGCCTGCTCGTTGCGGCCGGTCCCCTGAGCGCGGCGGGCCAGACGCAGGACGCGCCATCGCTCTCCGGCCTCGGTCGCGCCCCCACCGCGGCCGAGCTCGCCGATCGCATCGTCGGGCCCGACGGCGCGGACCTGCCCGAGGGCAGCGGCAACGCGGCCGAGGGCGCGATGGTGTTCGCGCGCCGCGGCTGCTCGAACTGCCACGGCCCGACCGGTGAAGAGGGCCCGTCCATCTCCCTCGTCGGCGGCGACGTCACCACCCGCACCAACTACTGGCCGATCCGGCACTGGCCGTTCGCCCCGGGCGTCTGGGACTACATCCGCCGCGTCATGCCCTACGACCGGCCGGGCATCCTCACCGACGACGAGGCCTACGCGGTGACCGCGTACCTCCTCTATCGGAACGACATCATCTCAGAGGAGGCCGTCATGGACGCGGAGACGCTGCCGCAGGTCCGGATGCCGCGCCGCGACGACTACGTGATGCCGGGCACCTGGACGCCGGAGACGCGGCGCGGGTTCCGAATCGAGCCGGATCACTGAGCCGAGCCCGCTGGCGCCGGCCGCGGATCAGGGCGCATGCTGCATTGAACTCTGTGCGGTGGGTGCTCAGAATTCAATGCAGTGGAAGTCCGTCGGACATCTCCTTCGCCGATCGAGGGGTCAGACGGCGAGGGAGCGCGAGAGCGCGTCCGCGACGGCTTGGCCGTCTGGTTTCGACAGGGCCCCGAGCTTGCGCACCAGCAGGGCGTCGTCGAGTGTGAAGAGCTTGAGGCGGACCCGACAGGGGACGTGAAGGCCGGCCTGGCGCCAGTCGCGTATCGCGATGTCGCTCGGCCAAGCGCTCCGTGCCGAGGTGATCATTGCCAGGATCGACTGCGCGTGCGCGTGGTTGAACGCAGCCGAGGACACCACCAGCGCCGGCCTGCGCTTCGCCGCGGGCCGGTCGGTGAACGGGAACGGCACGGCGACGACGTCGAGCGGTTCACAGGTCACGCCAGGCGTCCTCGTCCTCGGGCGAGGCCCACTCGCTCACCGTTGCGGAAAGGCCGTGCAGGTACTCGTCCCGGCCTCTCGCGACCTTCCGCACGATCAGGTGGTCGCCCTCGATCTCGAAGGCGATCACGTCTCCCTCGAGCAGACCGGCCCCTTCTCGGATGCGCTTGGGGATGGTCGTCTGGCCGCGCGCTGTGATCCTCGCTACTTCCATGGCCCGACACTATCACGTTTTCTGAAATATCATCAAATCGTACTCCAGTATGTCTGAAATACTGATTTGCCAGCCTCGTGCGAATCGAGCGTGAGCCAGTACGCGGACCGAGGCATCCCCGGGGCCCCGGGTCCCTCGGGGCCTAGGTCCGCATCACGCCCAGGACCTGGACGGCCGGATCGACGGCTTCCTCGTACTGGAGCGGGGAGGCGGACGCGAGGGCGCGTCGGCGCCAGCCGATGACGGTGACGAGACCGGCGATCAGCGTCGTGCAGGCGACAGTCCACCAGAGGGGTCGGCCGAGCAGCCAGAGCTCCAGTCGCGCGGTCCACGAGGCGTACGCCGTCAGCGCGAGCGCGTACAGGGGCCACAGGAGCTTCACGTTGGCCTTGCCGGGTACGTAGCTGCACGCGAACGGCACCTTGTGGAACCGGCACAGCAGCAGCTCGGTGAGCACGCCGGCCATGAGGACCCAGAAGACGGTGTGGGCGACGGCGAGGCCGGGTCCCCACAACGCGAGGTAGATCGGACACGTCACGAGGGCCACCGGGGCGACGCCGAGCATCCACAGGGCGGCCCGGGCGCCGGCCAGGTACGCGCACCGGTCGTCGATCTCGGTGATGCGGAAGACCCAGTTGGCGCGGATCTCCGTGGGCACGGCGAACATGAAGCGGAGCGCGGCGAGGACGAAGAACGAGAGAAGGAAGGGGATCGAGAGCAGGCGCACCGACGGCGCCGAGAGCGGCTCGGCCAACGCGTCCTCGTCGATGCCGGTGATCGGGCTGAGGAACGAGCCGATGACGAACGCGAGCCCGAGGCCGACGTAGGCGGCGATGATGAGCCGGTGGCGGCGGCTGCGCACCGTGCTCGCGGCCGCGAACGCCGCGACCGCCTGCGCCACGGGGTGGCGCGCGAGACCGGCGGTGGCGAGGCGCGCCGCGGCGCGCGGCAGCGCGCCGGCGCGCCCCGACGTGTCGGGCGGTGTCTCCAGCGGGCGCTTCATCATGCGCCGAAAGCCGATCCCGTAGGCGACGGCCGCGAGGGAGAGGGCGGCCGCGAAAGCCGTGACCGCGGTTCCGGCGAGACGGCGGTAGACGTCGGGGTCGAAGCCCCAGATGACCTCGTAGAGCCCGAGGAACCAGACCGGCGGCAGCCACGTGCCGGCCCCGCTCGCCGTCAGCCCGATGAACCGGTACCGCCCCCCGGCGGCGATCAGTTGCTCGCTCGTCACGGCGGAGTCGATGCCGGCGAAGCTGTAGAGCAGGCCCGGCGCGAAGGCGAACCACTCGATCAGCATGATCACGAACAGCAGTTGCGCCAGCATCGTCAGCCGCTGGTGGAGGCGTCGCGGGCACACCAGCGCGAGGCCCGCCTGCACCGCGACGAGGGCGAGGAACACGAGCAGGCCGGCCGACGCCGTCGCCGCGAGGTGGGCGGCGGGGTAGCGCAGGAACGTCTCGAACGGCAGGTAGCCGCCCGCGGCGAACGAGAAGACGACCATGGCCGGTGCGTTGACGGCCACCGCGAAGCCGCCGACGAAGGCGACCAGCGCCGCGAGCTTGGAGAGGGCGACGGTGCGCGCGCGGAGCGGCAGTCCGCCGAGCACCATCGCGTCGCGGCGATCGGGGAACAGCGCGTCCCACACGAGGACCGTCACCAGGCCTACCGCGGCCATCGAGTAGCCGATGAAGTACAGCTTGTGGGGCACCGCCCGTGTCGCCAGTTGCAGGTTGCCCATCCAGGAGCCGTAGCTCCACGCGGACGCGACGGCGTAGAACGAGGGAGGCACCGTGAGCACCGCGGCCATGACGATCGCCGACTGGCGCAGGTCGACGGTCTCCGGCACGAGGTCGTTGTGGAAGAGCCGCCGCAGGAACGTGCGGAACAGCACCCGGAACTGCTCCCGCTCCTCGTCCAGGCCGGCGCGGCGGACGCGGTCGTCCCTCACAGCTTCATCGCCTCCACCAGCTCGCCCGCGACCTCGCCGGCGTCGTCCTGCACCGCGAGCTGCGTGAACACCTGCTCGAGGGACGGCTGGTTCATCAGCTCCTCGAGGCGCTCGATGCGGTCCGAGGCCGCCACCTGCCCCTCGCGCAGGATGACCACCGACGAGCACACCTGCTCGACGATCTCGAGGACGTGCGAGCTGTAGAGGATGATCTTGCCCTCGGCCGCGAGGGCGCGGATGAGCTGCTTGAGGACGAGGGTCGCGCCGACGTCGAGGCCCGAGGAGGGCTCGTCGAGGATGATGACCTCCGGGTCGTGCAGCAGCCCCGCGGCGATGAGGATCTTCTGCCGCATGCCCTTCGAGTAGGCCGAGAGCTGCGCATACCGGTCGCCGTAGATGCCGAAGAGGCGCAGGAAGCGCTCGATCTTCTCCTCGAGCACGTCGGGGGCGATGCGGCGGAGGCGTCCCACCAGCGTGAGGTACTCGGGGCCGGTGAGGTACGAGTAGACGTCGGGCGTCTCCGGCACGTACCCGATGCGGCGCCGGTGGGCGAGGAGGTCGCGGCGGATGTCCTTGCCGTCGACGCGGATCTCGCCGCTCGTCGGATCGAGGAGCCCGGCGATCATGTTGACGGTCGTCGACTTGCCTGAGCCGTTCGGGCCGAGATAGCCGAGCACCTCGCCGCGGCGCGCCGTGAAGCTGACGCCGCGGACCGCGACGACCGCGCCGTAGTACTTGGTGACGTTGATCACCTCGAGCATTCGGATTCTCCGGTCGGCGTCGACGACATGGTCGCGACGCGCTCACTCGTGACGCAGCGCGGCCACCGGGTCGAGCCGGGCCGCGCGCCGTGCGGGCCAGACGCACGCCGCCACCGACACGCCCCCGAGGAGGACGGCGACCGCGCCCTGCGTCACCGGATCGGTCGGCGGGGTGTCGGCGAGCCAGGCCTCGAACAGCCGGCCGACGGTCAGCGCGCCCCAGAGGCCGAGGGCGAGCCCGGCGCCGAGCTGCGCGAGCCCGCGCCGCAGCACCATCCATCGGACCTGGCCGGCCTGAGCGCCCAGGGCCATTCGCACCCCGATCTCCTGCGTCCGTTGCGTGACGGCGTAGGCGGTGACGCCGTAGAGGCCGACGGCGGACAGGACCAGCGCGACCCAGGCGAACGCGCCCAGCAGCGACCCGATCATGCGCGGGATGAAGAGCGTCTGCCCGAGCACGCCGTCCAGCGTCCAGATGCGCCCGATCGGCACGTCCGGGTCGAGCCCGCGCACGATCTGCCCGACCGCGCGGGCCGCCGCGTCCGGGCCGAGCTCGCTGCGCACCAGCAGCTCGGCGAACGGCAGCGCTTCCGCGCGATACGGCAGATAGGCGACCGGACCGGGCGCCTGGCCCATGCTCTGCCGCACCGTCGGCGAGACGCCGACGATGTTCAGCCACGGGCCGGGCTCGCTGCCTTCGCCGGCGGGCGTCAGACGGATCCGCCGGCCGAGGAGTCCGCGCCGTGGAACCGTGCGGAGTGCTGCAGGGTCGGTTGGGCGCCGAGCGGAACCGTCAGGCGACGGCTGGCGAGCCAGCGGATCGTCGTCGGCCAGAAGCAGGTCCGCGAAGCGTCGATTGACGATGACGCTGGCGTAGCCGGCCGTCCCGTCGCGGTCCGTGAACGATCGGCCGCGCTGGAGGCGGAGGCCGAGGGCCTCGAAGTAGTCGTTCGCGATGGCGACGACGCGCGCGGTGGGCGCCGAGTCGCCGTCGGGCGCCGGCCGTCCGTCGATGGTCACGGTTCGCCGGGCCGCCCCGCCCGGCGCGAAAGGGATGGCGCTCGCGCGCGTCACCGACGTGATCGACGGGCTGGCCGCGACCTGCTCGTGAAGCGTGCGGAAGAAGGCAATGCGCTGCGCCGCCGTCGGGTAGCGGGCGTCCGGGAGGCCTATCTGCATGGTCGCCACGCCGGCGGTGTCGATGACCCGGTCGGCGCGGGCGAGCGTCAGCAGGCTGCGCGCCATCAGGCCGGCTCCCGCGAGCAGGACCAGGGTCAGGGCCAGCTCGGCCGTCACGAGCCATCCCATCCAGCGCCGGGCGGGCCGTCCGGCGGCGCCCGCCGGCCCCGCCGCGGTGGCGAGATCGCGCACGTTCGCCCTCGACGTGTGCAGGGCCGGCGCCAGCCCGAAGATCAGGGCGGCGGACAGGCAGGTCGCGGTGAGGAACGCCAGCACGCGGCCGTCGATGGCGAAGTCGACCCAGAAGGGCGCCATCAGCGGCTCGATGCTCAGGGTGAGCAGGCGCGCGCACAGGTTGGCGAGACCCAGGCCGAGCACCCCCGCCGCGCCCGCGATCAACGCGCACTCGGCCAGGAGCTGCCGCACGATGCGCGCGCGCGTCGCCCCCAGCGACACGCGCATGCCGACCTCGCGGGACCGGCGCGCGGCGCGCGCCAGCAACAGGTTGGCGGCATTGGCGCAGGCGATGAGCAGCACGATGACGGCCGCGATCAGCAGCGCCGTCAGGGCGGGCCGCAGCGTCCCGTTGTAGTGCTCGTTGAACGGGTCGACCCACGGCCGGAACCCCGCGTTGGTGTCGGGGTAGGCGGCGGCGAGGCGCGCCGCGACGGCGTCGAGGTCCGACTGGGCCCGCGCGACGGTCACGCCGTCGGCGAGGCGGCCGACGGCCCGGAAGACCCGTTGGTCGCGCGGCTGCCCGGCGAGGTCGGGCGTGAGACCCAGCGGCTGCCACAGCTCCGCCCACATGGGGAACTCGAAGCCCTCGGGCATGACGCCGACGACCGTCGCCGGCGCGCCGTCGACGCGGACGACGCGGCCGAGCACCTCGGCCTCGGCGCCGTAGCGGCTGGTCCAGATGCCGTGCCCGAGCATCACGACGGGGGCGGCGCGCGGGCGGTCGTCCTCCGGCCGGAAGTCGCGGCCGAGCAGGGGCTCGACCCCGAGCAGACGGAAGGTGTTCGCGGTGACCCGCGCGCCCGGGAACCGCTCGGTCGCCAGCCCGGGGTCGCCGACGGTCATCGCCGGCTCGCTGTAGGCGGCGACGCCGCTGAAGGTGGTCGTCTCGGCTCGCCAGTCCCGGAAATCCAGATACGACAACAGCCGCTCGCGGCCGTCAGGGTCGCGCATCGCCAGCGCCATGACGCGGTCCTGGTCGTCGATGGGCAGACCGCGGACGAGCATGGCGTTGTACACCGTGAATCCCGTGCTCGTGAGCCCGATGCCGAGCCCGAGCGCGAGCACCGCCGCCGCCGTGAACCAGCGTTCCTTGAGCAGCAGCCGCGCCGCGAACCGCAGGTCCTGCCACGTCTCGTCGATCCACCGCGTCCCGCGCGCGTCGCGGCACATCTCCTTGACGTGGTCGAGATCGCCGAACTCGAGGCGCGCACGCCGGCGCGCCTCCCGCGCCGAGAGGCCGGCCCGGACGTGGTGGGCGACCTGACGCTCGACGTGGTCGCGCAGCTCGGCGTCCAGCTCGTTCTCGACACGCTCGCGATTCCGCAGCCGTCGCCACCAGCTCATGACAGTCACTCCCTTCGCAACACGGTCATCGAACCGGGACGTCCAGCTCGTGCTCCACACGCTCGTGGTTCCGCAGCCGCCGCGACCAGCTCGATGACGGTCACTCCCTTCGCAGCACGGTCATCGGATCGAGCCGGACCGCGCGCCTCACCGGGCCGAGGCTCGCCAACAGGCCCACGAGGGTGACGACGGCGGGCCCCGGCGCGAAGGCCAGCAGCCGCACGAGGAGCCCCTCGCCACCGCCGTTCGCGCCCTCGATCCACGTGCTCCAGACGTAGACGCCGACGACCCGACGGCGGTGCCCAGGGCAAGGTGGCGGACCACGTTCCGGAGCACCATCCAGCCCACCTGCGGAGGTGCGCGCCCAGCGCGATGCGGATGCCGAGGTCGCGCATCCGCCGTTCGACGGCGTGGGAGGTCACGGCGAAGAGGCCGGCCGTCGAGAGGGCGAGGGCGATGAACGCGATGGTCCAGAGTATCGCCTCGCTCATCCGGCCGTTCCACGAGGCGTCGCGGAGCGCCTGCTCCAGCGTGCGGACGCGGAACAGCGGCAGACCCGGGTCGATCCGCCGGACCGTCTCGCGAACCACGGACGCGGCCGAGCCCGGGTCGGCGGGGCCGCGGGCCAGGAGGGTCGCGATGCGGGGCGGGTCGGCGCGGGACGGCAGGTAGACCAGCGGGTCGGGCTCCCGGCGCGCCGGGCGTTGCCGCAGCGTCGGCGCCACGCCGACGACGGTCAGCCAGGACTCCGGCGGGTCCGTCGCGGTCGGGACGAGCCCGATCCTGCGGCCGAGAGGCTCCTCCTCCGGGAAGTGAATCTCGACGAAGCGGGCGTTGACGATCGCGGCCTCCGCGCCCGGCGCGCCGTCACGGTCGGAGAACGGCCGTCCCCGCAGCAGCGGCGCGCCGATCGCGTCGAAGTAGCCCGGCCCCACCGTCAAGGTCAGGACGTCGGGGAGCAACTCGGCCGGCGTCTCCGGTCGTTCGTCGATCCGGACCCCGGACGTGCGGCCCGCTCCGCCGCCCGGGAGCGCGTTGCCAATCGCCGCCGTCGTGCTCCGGGTAGCGAGCCGAGCGCGCACGTCCTCGAAGAACGCGGTGCGCGCCTCGGGTGTCTCGTACCGGTCCGCGGTCAGCGCGACCTCCGCCGTCAGCACACCCGCCGAATCGACCATGGCGAAGGTCCTTCGATCCTCCACGAACCTGAGCACCGAGGTGGAGAGCACCGTCAGCAGGATGAGTGTCAGCCCGAACTCGGCCGCAAGGAACACGCTCGTCAGACGACTGGTGCTCCGGCCCGCGCCGGCCCGCGCATCGTCGCGGAGCGTCCCACTGCTGCGGTTGGACACCGAAAGGGCGGGAACCAGACCGAAGAGGATGACTGACGCGCTGCCGATCCCGACCATGGCGGCGAAGACCCGCGCGTCGAAGTCGAACGTGATCCAGTAGCCCAGCACGCCGTCGGGAATGGCGTTGTCGAGCGCCCGGAGGCCGAGCATGGCGAGGACGCCGCCGACGAGCACGCCCAGGAACGCCAGGACCGCGCACTCGATCAGCACCTGCCGGACGACCCGCCACCGGCCGGCTCCCAGGGCGAGCCGGACCGCGATCTCGCGGCGGCGCCGTACGGCCTGCATCAGCATCAGGTTGGCGGCGTTCGCGCAGGCGATGAGGAGGACGACGGCCCCGGCGGACAGGAAGGCGAACCACGCCGGATGGGTCGGGTCGCTGGCGACGAACCGCTCGGCAACCGGCACCGTGACGTGCCGGACGTCGTCATGAGCTTCCGGATGGTCCCGGGCGAGGGTCGCGGCGATCGTCTCCACCTCGGCGCGCGTGCTCGCCACGGACGCGCGGTCGGCGAGCCGGCCGATCACCCCGAAAGCGCGCCGGTCCCGCGGCTGCTCCGCGAGGTCCGCGACCTGGGAGACCGGCTGCCACAGGTCGGCGAGCCGCGGAAAGCGGAAGCCGTCGGGCATGACGCCAGTCACTTCCGCCGGCTCGCCGTCGATCCGGATCGGCCGGCCGATCACGGCCGGGTCGGCGCCGTAGCGGTCTCGCCAGACGTGCCCCGCGAGCATGACGACCGGCGGCGCGCCGGGTCGCTCGTCCGCGGCCCGGAAGTCCCGGCCGAGGACGGGCGCCTCGCCGAGCAGGCGCAGGCCGTTCTCGGAAATGAAGACGCGCTGGAATCGCGCCGGCGCCCGGTCGTCCTCGGCGACGGCGGTCGGCGTCGCCTCGTAGGCGGCCAGCGCGCCGAACGACGTCGCCGCGTTCCGAATGTCCTCGAAGTCGGCGTACGAGACGCCCCCCGGACGCGCGCGGCCGTCCCGGGTCGAGATGTGGACCACCCGTTCCGGATCGTCGATGGGCAGGCTCCTCGACGTGAGCGCGTCGAACAGCGTGAAGAACTGCGTGGTGACGGCAATCCCGATCCCCAGCACCATGACCGTGACAACCGTGAATGACCGCTGGCTGCCCAGCAGACGCGCCGCGAAACGCAGGTCCTGCCTGGTCTCGTCGATCCACCGGGTGCCGCGCGCGTCGCGGCACAGCTCCTTGACCTGGTCGAGGCCGCCGAACGCGAGGCGCGCGCGCCGGCGCGCCTCGTCCTCGGGCAGGCCCGCCCGCACGTGCTCGGCGACCTGCCGCTCGACGTGGTCGCGCAGCTCGCGGTCCAGCTCTCCATCGAGGCGGTCACGGTTCCGGAGACGGTTCCACCAGCTCATTGCGCACCTCCACCGGCGGCGCCGCGACTCGCGTGCAGTGCTCTCACTGTCGCAACTCCGCGCCCATGTCGAGCCGCACCACGCGCACCGCCGGCCCGGCGCAGGCGATGAGCGAGACGCCGAGAATCAGGCCGCCGACGGCGGCGATGATCCACGGGTTCGCGAGGGCGGTCTCGAAGAGGGTCAGGTTCAGCATGCGGCCTGCCGTGACGGCCACGAGCACGCCGGCGCCCAGGCCCGCCAGCACGCACGCGAGGGTCGAGCGGAGCAGCCGCGACACGACCTGGATTCGGGTCGCGCCGAGGGCCTGACGAACCGCGAGCTCGCGCCGCCGGCGGTTCGCGGCGTCGCTCACCATGCCGAACACGCCGATTGCCGCCAGAAGGGCGGACCCGAGCCCGAACGGGATCAGCAGCGCGCTCTGGAACCGCTCTCGCGACAGCGCCCGCTCGACGAGCTCCGTCGTCGTGAGGTCGGCGCTCATCGGCTGTTGCGGGTCCGTCTCGGCGAGGGCGCGGCGCAGCATGCCCCGCGCGGCGGCGGGGCTGGCGGTCGTGCGGACCGCGACGTACCGCAGCGGGATGGCGGTCTGCGTATAGGGCAGGAACACGTCGCGGCTGACCTCGTGCACGCGGCGGTAGCGGCCGTCGGCCACGACGCCGACGATGCGATAGGAGCGCGGCGCATTGCGGCCGCCGACGAACCGCCGGCCGAGGGCGGCCAGCGGGGACCCGTACATCTCGCGGGCGGCGCTCTCGCTGACGATGGCCACCAGCGGCCGGGGCTCGAGCGCGGGCTCGCCGGCGGCCGTCGGCTGGCCCACCGCCGTGGACTCGACGGCTGCCGGCGGCCGGGGCCCGGCCGCGGACTCCTCGGTGGACTGCGCAGCGGGGCCCGGCCCGGCGCCGACGACGGGCAGGCCGTCCGTTTCGGCGAAGACGCGTCCGGCCAGCAACGGGGTGCCGATGGCGTCGAAGTACGCGGGCGTCACGACCTCCAGGTTCAGGATGGAGTTGCCGGCCGCGTCCTCGGGGCTCTGGCCGGGAAGCGCGTAGGGCAGGTCCCATCCGATCACGCCCTCCAGGGGCCTCAGCAGCGCCGCGCCGGCCGCGTCGACCTCGGCGTTCGCCTCGAGTCGCTCCAGCACGTCCCGGAAGAACCGGCGCCGCGCCGCCGCGTCGGGGTAGCGCGCGCGACCCGGGTTCACGAATGCGGTCAGGACCCCGTCGCGGTCGAAGCCCACGTTCGCGCCGCGCAGGTTGGCGAAGCTCACGGCGAGGCCACCGGCGATGACGAGCAGCGCCACCGTCCCCATCACCTCGACGGTGACCAGCGCGCCGCCCACGCGCGCGGCGCGGGTCGAGCCTCCCGCGCCGGCCGCGCTCCGGCGCAGGAGCGTGTCGATGGACGGGGCGCGGACCAGCCACAGGGGGACGCAGCCCATCCCGAGGGTCAGCACCGCGAGGCATGTGGCGGCGAACAGGAGCGACCAGCCGTCGATCGAGGCGGACGCCATCCGCGCGACCCCGTCCGGCGCAAGCGCGACCACGGCGTCCAGCATCACGACGGCGAGACCGATCCCCGCGGCGGTGCCGACGGTCGCCAGAATTAGCCCCTCCGCGACGAACTGGCGGACGAGATGGCGGGTCGAGGCGCCCAGGCCGAGGCGCAACGCCACCTCGCCGCCGCGGCGGGCCGCGCGCGTCGCCAGCAGTCCGCCGAGGTTGACGCCGGCGACCAGCAGCAGCACGACCGCCCCGGCGAAGAGCAGCGACGCGACGAGCCGGCTGCCTCCCAGCACGTGATCGCGCAGCGGCGTGAGCGCCGCGACCTGATCCCCGACGAGCGCCCCCGGCCGTTGCGTCTCCAGCCTCGACACGATGCCGTCGAGCTCCGAGGCCGCCTGCTCCCGCGACACGCCCGGGCGCAGGCGCCCGACCACCTGCAGGAACACGGTGCGGTTGTTCGCCAGTCCGCGCCGCGTGCCGAGCGCGGTGAAGACGTCCACCCCCCGGGGAAAGTCGAACCCGGCCGGGAGTACGCCGATCACCGTGAAGTCGACGCCGGTCAGGGTCAGGCCGGACCCCACGATGCCGGGCTCCGCGCCGAGGACGTTCGTCCAGAACGCGTGCGTGAGGACGACGGTCGGCGGGGCCCCCTCCCGGTCGTCCGCTGCCAGGAAGGTGCGGCCGAGGAGGGGCCGTACCGCGAGGGCGTCGAAGAACGCGCCGGTGACGCGTGCGCTCTCGACCGCGACCGGATCGCCGCGGCCGGTCAGGACGTAGCTGTACCCGTAGACGGTGGTCGGCAGGGCGGCCAGGCTGTCGAAGCTCGTCGACTGCGCCTGCCAGGCCAGGAACTCGGGGTAGGAAAGCTCGATGAGGCGCGCGGGGTCGGTCCGGCTGGTCTTCCACCCGACGACGAGGCGGTCCTCCTGCGGAAACGGCAGGGGCTGGAGCACGACGGCATCGAGGACGCTGAACATCGCCGTGCCGGCGCCGACGCCCAGGGCCAGGGCGGCGACGGCGAACACGGAGACGCCCGAGCCGCGGCCCGTGAACTGCCGTCGCAGCGCGTACCGCAGGTCGCGTCCGAGGTCATCGAGCCACCGTGCGCCGCCGACGTCGCGGCACAGCTCCTTGACCTGGTCGAGGCCGCCGAACTCGAGACGCGCGCGGCGCCGCGCCTCGCCCTCCGGCAAGCCCGCCCGACGATGCTCGGCCACCTGCCGCTCGACGTGGTCGCGCAACTCGCGGTCCAGCTCGCTTTCGAGCCGATCGCGGTGACGAAGGCGCCGCCACCAGCTCATCGCGCGCCCTCTTCCACGGTGTCGGAATCGGCGGCGGTCGACGCGTCCGTCGCGGCGGAGTCGCCGGTCCACGCGTAGTCGCGCCAGCGCTGGACCGATGCCTGTCGCGAGCGGCTGAAGAAGACGCGGACATCACTGTAGCTCTCGCTCTGGAGATTCGCCCACGCGCCGTCGAGCACCGGCCCGCGGTCGAGCGAGCCGCGGAAGCGGTGGATGGTGCCCACCAGTCCCCACCACAGGCGCACGCGGTCGATGAGCTCGAACTCCAGCCGGGCTATCTCGTGCGTCTCGCGGTCGACCCATATCCGGCCGCGCGCCTTGTTGAGCGCGCGCTCGATCTGCCGTCGCACCGGCAGGTCGCCGTCGCGCGGCGCGAACGCGATGCGATAGCTCGGGCGGTTCCGAATCGGTTCCTCGCCCTCGAGCGTCATGTCGTAGCGCGCGACGAGCTCCTCGTCGAAGATGATCTGGTTCTCGTTCTCCTCCGGATCGATCTCGCCGGCCCGCAGCCGGCGGAGCCGCTCGCGGAACGCCGCTTCGCGCTCGATCTCGCGGGTGCGCTCCTCCTCGGTGAGGGGCCGGCCGTCGATGGCGATCCGCCGCGAGAACCTGGCCCCGTCGATCGGAATCGACTCCCACTCGACCCGCGTCTCCTCCTCGACCTCGCCGCGGCCGTCGAACTCCCGGGACTCGCTCGTGATCAGCGCCCGATAATCGCCGGCCACCGCCTGCAACGCCTCGTCCATGCGTTCGACCGCCTCGACCACGATGGTGCGAACGTCGGGTTCCCCGCCCTCCTGCGGGCGGACCGCCTCGAGGGCGACGACGGCGGCGAGGAGGGAGACCGATGCGTACAGCAGCTTCCGGCTGCTGCCGGATTTCGATGCATCGAACGAGCGGCCACCGCGAGATTGGATGTGCATTCCGCGACTCCTTCGCCCGCGCCGCGGCGGGCCGAACTGTCGTGCGCCGCGGCGGAGTTCGCTCCGGCCGCCGGTTACTCGAGACGCAGCACGGCCGACGGATCGAGCGAGAGCGCCCGTCGCACCGGGCCCGCGCACGCGACGGCCACCAGCGCCGCGAAAATCAGCGGCACGGCCCCCAGCGTCAACGGATCGACGGGGGAGACCTGGAACAACAGGCTCTCGATCACCCGGCCGACGGCCAGCGCGCCCGCCACCCCGAGGAGCAGGCCGGCGCCGACGTGCGCGAGCACGCGTCCGACGGCGCTCCAGGCTATCTGGTGCGGCGGGGCGCCGAGCGCCATGCGAATCCCGATCTCCCGCGTCCGTTGGGCCACGGAGTACGCCGTGACCGCGTAGATTCCGACCTCGGCGAGGACGACCGCGAACACCGCGAACACGCCGAGCGCGCCGCTGAGCACGACGAACCACCAGCGCGTGTCCTCGAGCAGGACCGTCATCGACTGGGCGCGGTACACGGGCAGGTCGGGGTCGAGCGCGCGCACCGCCGCCCGCAGGCGCGGAGCGAACGCGGCGGGGGCGTTCTCGGTCAGGACCTGGAGACCGAGCCCGCGTCCGGGCGCCATTCGGTACGGCACGTGCACGACGGGAGGCGGATCGCGTCTGCGGAGGTCTCCGATGTGGATGTTCGAACCGATGCCGACGATGGTCAGCCAGGGTCCCACCGGCTCGTCCGGCGGCCGGACCCGAATACGGCGGCCGAGCGCATCGTCGCCTTCGAAGAACCGCTCGGCGAACGTCGCGTTGACGACGGCTGCTTCGGACCCGGGGCGCCCGTCGTCCCGAGTCAGCGCCCGGCCGCGCAGAATCCGCGCTTCCAGCGATTCGAAGTAGCGCGGGCCGACGCTCAGCAGCAGCACCTCGGCCGGCGGCTCCTCAGGTGCCGGCCGGCCGTCCACCTCGAGCATCGCGGTCGACCGATTGGTCACGACGCTGGCCGCGCGCACGCCGCGCGACGCGTTCAGCCGGTCCTCGAGCCGGGTGACGAACCGGACCCGCTCCTCCGGCTCCGAGTACCGCGCCGAGGGCAGCGCGACCTCTCCGTACAGCACGCGGTCGAGATCGAACCCCAGGTCGATCCGGTAGAGCTTGTCGAGGCTCCGCAGCATCAGTCCCGTCCCGCCCAGCAGAACGAGGGCCAGCATCGCTTCCACGACGAGCATCGCGGAGCTCAGGCGGCGCGCGCGGACGCTCTGGGTTCCCGACCGGCCGCCATCCTGCAGCAGCCCGCCGACCGGCGTCCGCGCCGGGAGTCTGCGCCGCAGGACGGCGCGGACTCCTGCAGGATTGGCTGGGCGCCAAGCGGAGCCGTGAGGCGACGATTGGCGGGCCAGGTGCAGCAACGGCGCGAGACCGAAGAGCAGCGTCGTCGTGATGCAGAGGCCGATGAAGAAGGCCACCACCGGCGGGTCGATCGTGAACACCATCCACGGCGGCATGCCCATGTCGCGAGTGAGGACCTCGGCCAGCCGCACGCCGCCGACGGCCACCGCGAGACCGGCGAGGCCGCCCGCGCCTCCCAGGACAAGGCTCTCCACCGACAACTGCCGGACCACCTGCCACCGGGTGGCGCCCAGCGCGAACCGGATCGCGAACTCGTGCGCACGCTGCGCCGACCGCGCAATCAGGAGGTTGGCGACGTTGGCGCACGCGATGAGGAGGACGAACGCCACGGCGCCGGCCAGCGTCAGGTAGATCAACCGGACGTTCGCGCCGGTCGCCCAGTCGTTGAACGACTGCACGATGGTGCGGATGTCCTCGTTCGTGGCGGGATGCTGCGACCGGAGTCGCTCGGCGATGGTGCGTACCTCGGCCCGGGCCTCCTCGATTGCCGCGCCGGGACCCAGGCGTCCGACGGTGGCCAGCGCGCGGAAGTCACGGCGATCGAGGACCTCGGTCGGGCGAAGCGCCTGCCAGAAGTCCGCCCGGAACGGGAAACGGACCCCCTCGGGCATCACGCCGATGACGGTCGAGGGCTCGCCGTCGACGCGCACGATGCGGCCGATGACCTCCGGGTCTCCCCCGTAGCGGTCCCGCCACAACTGAAAGGCGAGGACCACCGTTCCGTCGGCGCCGCGCCGGCCGTCCGCGGCTCGGAAGTCGCGCCCCAGCAGGACCGGCTGGCCGAGGAGGCCGAACGTGTTCGGCGTGACGAGCGAGCCGTTCCGCGGCTCCGGTCCGTGCCCGCCGCCGCTCAGGCCCATCCGGCTGTCGACCGTGAACGCGGCGAGGCCGCTCAGCGTGGCGGCGCCGCGTCGGTAGTCCTCGAAATCGGGGAGCGACACGCGCTGGTACGCGTCACCGGGGTCGCGCCCCGACGAGACGTTGACCAGGCGACCGGGGTCCTCGTAGGGCAGGCCGCGGACGAAGATGGCGTGAACCATCGTGAAGATCGCCACGTTGAGGCCGATGCCCAGCCCCAGCGTCGAGACCGCCAGGGCCACGAGGGAGCGGTCCCGCGCGAGGCGGCGGACCGCGTAGCGCAGGTCGCGCGAGATGCTCTCGATCCACCGCGTCCCACGCGCGTCGCGGCACAGCTCCTTGATCTGGTCGAGGCCGCCGAACTCGAGGCGCGCGCGGCGCCGCGACTCGTCCTCGGGCAGGCCGGTCCGCACGTGTTCGGCCACCTGCCGCTCGACGTGGTCGCGCAGCTCGCGGTCCAGCTCTCCCTCGAGCCGGTCACGGTGCCGGAGGCGCCGCCACCAGCTCACCGCGCGCCTCCGCCCGCGGTCCCGAGAATCAGGCCGACGGCCTCGGCGAGCCGGGCCCAACTCTCGGTCTGCTCCTGCAGCCGGGCCCGGCCCTTCGGCGTGAGCCGGTAGAACCTGGCATCGCGGCCCGTGTCGGACGGTTTCCACTCCGCCACGAGGAGCTTGCGGTTTTCCAGGCGATGGAGGGCCGGGTAGAGCGACCCCTGCGGCACCTGGAGCACGTCGCGCGAGATCTGCTTGATCCGCTGGGCGATGCCGTAGCCGTGAATCGGACCGTTCGCGGCCACCTGCAGCACCAGCAGGTCCAGCGTGCCCTGCGGCAACTCGGTCTTGGGTTCGTTCATTGCTTGATGCCTCTGTCTTCTACATGTAGCAGATCGATGTGTAGAAGATCAAGGCTTGCGTCCGCCGGGTTCCCGGTTGGTCGCCGGGGGCGGCCGGCGCGGACCCAAGGCTCGGACACAGATCAGGGGCGGGACAGGAGACGATCAAGGGTCCGGTGCCCGTCACGGGCCATGACGGCCACGGAATCTTGAAAATTGGACGTCCTTCGTCCAATTCCAGGACTTCAGCCGGCCCGGGCGATCCGCGTCAGTTGTAGTCGGTGCCGCCCTTGCGAGTCAGGTAGTCGCCGGAGACGCTCTTGAGGATCACCCGTCCGAACTCGGCCGACTCGCGTTCCTCGGCGGGCTTCACCACGACGCCCTCGCGCACGTGCTTGCCGCCGAGCGCGGTCGCGCCGTCGGTCTCCTCCAGCATCACCGCGGCGCTGAACGGCCCGCGGTACAGCACCGGGACGAGCGGGAACAGGTCGCCGAGCGACGACTCGATCTCGTCCGGCGGCAGGTAGCGGCCCCGGCCGGGTGCGCCGACGTAGGCGTCGAACACCCGGAACGCGGGGTTCGGCTCGCCGTAGTGGAGGTCCTGCACGCCCCGGCCGTACACCTCCCCGAGCACGTAGAACGGCTGGCCGTCCCCGGCGAGGCGGTCGCGCGCGGTCTCGAACGGGGCCTCGAAGGCGCGCCACGTGTGCACGTAGAGGTTGTCGCGGTTCGCGTCGTTCAGAAACAGGGCCATGCCGCGGTCGGACATCCCCTTCGACGTGACGATGGGGCCGTGGTCGGGATGCCACCCCAGGCAGCACCAGGTGCCGTGCAGCTTCTCGGTGACGACCACCGGCTCGCCCTCCCGCAGCGCGTCGGGGTACTTCTTGACGTTCTCGATGTCGTAGCGGAGCGTCGCGCCGTGCACCGGCCGCACCTCGCCCTGCATGGCGATGGGGATGGGCGGCTCGTACTTCACGAGCTCCAGCAGCTCCGTCACTTCGTCGCCCTCGGCCGCCGGCCGTCCGCGGATCATGCCGTCGCGCACCGGGTAGACGAGTCCCTGCGACAACGAGCCGCGCAGCTTCACCGCCTTGACGCGGTTCTTCCTGCCCCCGGCCAGCTTGCCTTCGAGGCCGAGCTCGGCGATGAGCCATTCGGGGCAGACGGCGCCCTCGGGGATGTACGCGGCGAGGTCGCCGTCGCTGAACGAGCCCTTTCCGACGACGCAGCGGAACCCGCCTACCGCGGCGAGCTCGAGGCGGTCGGCGTTGGGGTGCGGCTCGATGCGCAGGGCGTGGACTCGGGATTCGAAGGTCGCCATGACGGTTCTCCGCGGTGGGTCGAACCAACCATTATGGCCGATTCGCGACCCATGGATCAGCCCTCGCTGGTTGGGCGGTTTGACGGGGGACCCGACCGCCAATACCATCACACGCCATGAAGGTTACGGTGTCTGGCCGTCGTTTTCGCATCCGGATGACTCTCGCGATCGCTTGCGCGGTCGCCTGCCTCGCGGCGGTCCCGCTCGACGCCGAGGACTGGCCCCAGTGGCGGGGCGCCGACCGGGACGCGGTGTGGCGCGACACCGGCATCGTCGAGCGGTTCGACGACGACGGGCTGATCGTGAAGTGGCGCACGCCGGTGCGGGCCGGCTTCGCGGGGCCGGCCGTCGCCGACGGACGCGTCTTCGTCCTCGACTACCAGGAGACGCCGGGCACCCGCACCATGGACGGCCGCGAGCGGCTCCTGGCCCTCGACGAGGAGACCGGGGCGGTGCTCTGGACGCGGGAATGGCCGGCCACCTACCGCAACATCGTGCCGGTGTTCGCCACCGGGCCCCGGGCCACCCCGACCGTCGACGGCGACCGCGTCCACGTCCTGGGGGCCGCCGGCATGCTGTCGTGCTTCGACACCGCCACCGGCGACCTGCTCTGGCAGATCGACACCGCGGCCGACTACGGCGTCACCGTGCCGGTGTACGGCGTCGCGCACTCGCCGCTCGTCGAGGACGACCTCCTCATCACGCTGCTCGGTGGCGAGCCCGACGCCATGGTCGTGGCGTTCGACAAGACGACGGGCGCCGAGGCGTGGCGTGCGATCGACACGGTCTCCGAGGCGGGCTACTCCTCGCCCATCGTGACCACCGCCGGGGGCGTGCGGCAGTTGATCGTCTGGCACCCGGCCGCGGTCACTTCGCTCGACCCGGCGACCGGTGACACCTGGTGGCAGCACGACTTCCGGATCGCGAGCGGCCTGACCATCGGCACGCCGGTCCGCAGCGGGCGCTACCTGCTCATCTCGCAGGTCGAGAACGGGGGCCTGATGCTGGCCCTCAACCCCGACCGTCCGGCCGCCCGTGTGGTCTGGACGGGGGCGAACCCCAACCGCACCGAACTCCCGGCGCAGAACTCCATGACGTCGACGCCGATCGTGCTGGGCGGCGCGATCTACGGGCTCAACAGCTACGGCGAGCTGCGCGGCGTGGACGCGACGACGGGCGAGCGGCTGTGGTCGAGCGACCGGCTCGTGCCCCAGGACCGCTGGGCGAGCTCGCACATCGTGCGGCACCGGGACCGCTCGTTCATCTCCGTCGAGACCGGCGACCTCGTCATCGCGCGCTTCTCGCCAGCCGGCTACGAGGAGCTCGACCGGACGCACCTGCTGACGCCCACCACCCGCACCCGCGGCGGCGGCTCCGGCCGCTGGAGAGGCGTCGATCGCGCGGTCCTGTGGGCGCACCCGGCCTACGCGAACCGCCACGTGTTCGCGCGCAACGACGCCGAGGTGGTGCGCGTGTCGCTGGCCGCCGCCGACTACGAGTGAGCGGGGACCCGTCGTTTCCGGATTCGCCAGGGAGCAGTCGATGTCCGATCAACGTGCGCGCAGCCGGATGAGAGCTGCGATTGGCTGTACCCTCGTCTGCCTGGCCGGGGTCTCGCTGGCCGCCGAGGACTGGCCGCAGTGGCGCGGCGTCGACCGCGACGCGGTGTGGCGCGACACCGGCATCGTCGAGCGGTTCGCGGACGAGGGGCTCGTCGTGAAGTGGCGTACGCCCATCCGCGGCGGCTTCGCGGGGCCGGCGGTGGCCGGCGGCCGCGTCTTCGTCCTCGACTACCAGGAGACGCCGGGCAGCCGCACCATGGACGGTCACGAGCGGCTGCTGGTCCTCGACGAGGAGACCGGTGAGGTCCTCTGGACCCGGGAATGGCCCGCCGCCTACCGCAACATCCACTTCAAGTTCGCGATCGGCCCGCGCGCGACCCCCACGGTGGACGGCGACCACGTCTACATCCTCGGGGCGGCGGGGACGCTGTCGTGCTTCGAGATCGCGACCGGCGACCTCGTCTGGCGGGTCGAGACGGCCATCGACTACGGGGTGACGGTGCCCGTGTTCGGGGTCTCGCAGTCGCCGCTCGTCGAAGGCGACCACCTCATCGCCCTGCTCGGTGGCGAGCCCGACGCGATGGTGGTGGCGTTCGACAAGACGACCGGGGAAGAGGCGTGGCGGGCCATCGAGACCACCTCGGAGCCGGGTTACTCCTCCCCGATCGTGATCACCGCGGGCGGCGTCCGCCAGCTCATCGTCTGGCACGCGGCGGCGGTGACGTCGCTCGACCCGGCGACCGGCGCCGTCTGGTGGCAGCACGACTTCGTGGTCCCGAGCGGGCTGACGATCGGGACCCCGGTGCGGAGCGGGCGGTACCTGCTGGTGACCCAGGTCGAGAACGGCGGCCTGATGATGGCCCTCAACTCGGACCGGCCGGACGCGCGGCCCCTGTGGAACGGCGAGAACCCCAACCGCACCGACCGGCCGCCGCAGGGGGCGACCCTGTCGACCCCGGTGGTCGCGGGCGACGCCCTGTACGGCCTGAACAGCTACGGCGAGTTCCGCGGCCTCGACGCCGCGACCGGCGAACGCCTCTGGTCGACCGACCGGCTGACCCCCCACGAGCGGTGGGCCAACTCCTACCTGGTGCAGAACGGCGACCGCTGGTTCGTCGTCAACGAGAGCGGCGAGCTGGTTCTGGCCCGCTTCACGCCGGCCGGCTACGAGGAGATCGACCGCACGCACCTGTTGACCCCGACCACCCGCACCCGCGGCGGCGCCTCCGGCCGCTGGGACGACCGGGCCGTCCTGTGGTCGCACCCCGCGTTCGCGAACCGGCACGTGGTGGCGAGGAACGACGCCGAGGTGGTGCGGCTGTCGCTGGCGGCCGAGGACTACGAGTAGTCGAATCCGCGCGGCCGGCGGGTCGGCAGGTCGTGCGCGACCGCGATCTCTCCGGTCACACCAGCCGTTTGACGGTCGCCGAGTACACGTGCACGATAAGCGCATGGCCGTCAAGACCATCACCATCGACCTGGACGCGTACGAGGCGCTTCGGCGACACAAGCGTAGCGGCCAGTCGTTCTCGCAGGTGATCAAGGAACGCTTCAACGCGCCCAAGACCGGGGGGGACCTGCGGGCGGCCCTCGATCGGTTCGCGTTGAGCCCGGACACGCTCGACGCGATCGAGGACGTCGTGCGGCGTCGAGTCGAGAACCCGGCCGGCTCTGTCGAGTTGTGATCCACTGCGACACGTCCTTTCTCGTCGATCTGCTGCGCGAGTCGGCCCGATCTCACCCGGGCCCGGCCCACGGCCTGCTCGATGCGCTTCACGGACGCGAGATCGTGCTGTCGGTGTTCGCGGCCTGCGAGCTGTACGCTGGCGTCGAGCGATCGGCGAATCCGCTTCGGGAGCGGGCCAGGGTCGAGGGGCTGACGGGCTTTCTGGGGATCGTCTATCCTGACGAGCGGTTCGCATCGGTCTACGCGCGGCTGCTGGCCGGCCTCCAGCGGGGCGGGGAGATCATCGCGACGATGGACGTGATGATCGCCACGGCGGCGGTCGTCGACGAGGCCCCGCTGGTGACGCGCAACCGTAGGCACTTCGACCGGGTGCCCGGCGTCGACGTCGTTTCGTACTGAACGTGGAGTAGCCCATGTCTGACCGTCGCTTGCCGACCCGGACCACCGCCATCGCGTGCGCCTTCGTCTGCCTCGCGGCAGCCGCCCTCGGCGCCGAGGACTGGCCGCAGTGGCGGGGCGTCGACCGGGACGCGGTGTGGCGCGACACCGGCCTCGTCGATCGGTTCCCCGACGGCGGCCTCGCCGTGAAGTGGCGGGTCCCCGTGCGCGGCGGCTTCGCGGGGCCGGCGGTGGCTGGCGGCCGGGTCTTCGTCCTCGACTACGCGGAGACCCCGGGCAGCCGCACCATGGACGGACACGAGCGGCTCGTGGTCCTCGACGAGGAGACCGGGGAGCTGCTGTGGACGCGGGAGTGGCCCGCCACCTACCGCAACATCCACTTCAAGTTCGCGACCGGTCCCCGGGCCACGCCCACCGTCGACGGCGACCGCGTCTACGTCCTCGGGGCGGCGGGCATGCTGTCGTGCTTCGACACCACCACCGGCGACCTCGTCTGGCGCATCGACACCCCGGCCGAGTACGGCGTAACCGTGCCCGTCTACGGCGTGTCGCAGTCGCCGCTCGTCGAGGGCGACCTGCTGATCGTGGTGCTCGGGGGCGAGCCCGACGCGAAGATCGCCGCCTTCGACAAGGCCACCGGCGAGGAGGTGTGGCGGGCCCTGGAGAACGACTCCGAGACCGGCTACTCGTCGCCCATCGTCATCGACGCGGGCGGCGCGCGGCAGCTCGTCGTCTGGCACGCGACCGCGATAACCTCGCTGGACCCCGCGACCGGTGAAATCTACTGGGAGCAGCCTTTCGCCATCGGGGGCGGACTGTCGATCACGACGCCGGTGCGCAGCGGGCGCTACCTCGTGGTCAGCCAGTTCTTCAACGGGGCGATGATGCTCGCCCTCAACTCGGACCGGCCCGCCGCGCGGCTGCTGTGGCGGGGCCGCAACCGCGGCGAGCTGCCGGAGCAGACCGACACGCTGCACGCCATCATCTCGACCCCGATCGTGGTCGGCGACCACCTCTACGGGGTCGGCAGCTACGGCGAGCTGCGGGGCATCGACGCCACCACCGGCGAGCGGCTGTGGCAGAGCGACCGCATGAACGCCCAGGACCGCTGGGCCACCGCCTACTTCGTGCGCAACGGCGACCGCTACTTCGTGACCAACGACTCGGGCGACCTGATCATCGCGTGGTTCACCCCGGAGGGCTACCAGGAGATCGACCGGGTCAGGCTGATCGAGCCGACCACCCGCACCCAGGGCGGGGCCACCGGCCGGTGGGGGGACCGGGCCGTGCTCTGGGCCCACCCTGCCTTTGCGAACCGGCACGTCGTGGCGCGCAACGACGCCGAGGTGGTGCGGCTGTCGCTCGACGCGGCCGACTACGACTAGCCGCCCGGCGGCGCGCGCCCGCCACGGACCCAACCCATGCTGGATACCCTGACACGCGACGTCCGCTACGGCCTGCGCTCGCTGCTCGGGTCGCCGGGGTACGCCCTGACCGTGGTGCTGACCCTCGGCCTCGGCATCGGCGCCAACACCGCCATCTTCAGCCTCGTCGACGGGGTCCTGCTGCGGCCGCTGCCCTACGCCGACGGGCACGAGCTGGTGCTCGCCCGGCAGCAGGCGCAGCGGTCCGGCTCGGCCAACATCCCCTTCTCGGTCAAGGAGATCGGCGACTACCGGGAGCAGCTCGCGACCCTCGACGGCTTCGTCGAGTACCACGGCATGTCGTTCACGCTGCTGAACCGCGGCGAGCCGGACCGCGTGCTCACCGGGGTGGTGTCGGCGAACTTCTTCGACGTGCTCGGCGTGCGGCCCCTGCACGGCCGGACGTTCCGCGACGCCGACGACGACCTCGGGGCCGAGGCCGTCCTCGTCCTCAGCTACCCCTACTGGCAGCAGCGCTTCGGCGCCGACCCCGACATCGTCGGGCAGGTCTTCGAGATGAACGACCGACCCCACACCGTGGTCGGGGTGCTGCCCCCGGTCCCGCAGTACCCGCGCGAGAACGACGTCTACATGCCGACGTCGGCCTGCCCCTTCCGCGCTCGCGCCGAGGCCCGGATGGAGGAGGACCGCACCGCGTTCCGCGGCATGACCGCCTTCGGCCGGCTCGCGCCCGGCGTCGACGTCGACCGCTTCGGGGCGGAGCTGGCCACGGTGGCGGGCCGGCTGCAGCGCGCCCACCCCGACACCTATCCCGACGACTCCGGCTATACGGCGACCCCGCTGCCGCTCGCCGACGAGCTGACGCGGGAGGCCCGCCCCACGCTGCTGGTCCTGTTGGCCACCACCGCGCTCGTGCTGCTGATCGCGTGCGCCAACGTCGCCAACCTCACCATGGCGCGGATGAGCCGCCGCGAGCGCGAGCTCGCCCTCCGGTCGGCCCTCGGGGCGGGGCGCGGCCGCCTGCTGCGGCAGCTCGTGACCGAGTCGAGCCTCCTCGCGGTCGCCGCCGGCGCCTTCGGCCTTCTGATCGCGTGGCTGAGCCTCGACCTCCTCGTGGCGTTCGCGGCGCTGTTCACGACCCGGACCACGGAGGTGGCGGTCGACGGCCGGGTGCTCGCGTTCACCCTCGGGCTGTCCCTGGCAACCGGCGTCGCGTTCGGCGCCGCTCCCGCCCTGGGGGGGCGGCGCGACGTGTCGGCGGCCCTCAAGGAGGCCGGCGCGCATACCACCGACACGCCGGCGCGGCACCGCGCGCGGGGACTGCTGACGGCGTCGCAGGTCGCCGCCGCCTTCGTGCTCCTCATCGCCACCGGGCTGCTCCTGACCAGCTTCTACCGGCTGCAGCAGGTGGACGCCGGGTTCGACGCGGGGCGCGTCCTGACCGCCGAGGTCTTCCCCAACTGGTCGAAGTACACGACGCAGGAGAGCCGCCGCCAGCTCTTCGCCGACGTCCTCGCGCGCCTCGAGAGCCGGCCCGGGCTGACCGCGGCGGCCGTCGCCAACGGCTTCCCGATGGCGAGCGAGGTGGGGCAGCAGCAGCAATTCGCCATCGAGGGCCGCACCTACGAGGACCCGGATCTCCGGCCGGAGCTGGAGACCCGCGTGGTCAGCCCCGACTACTTCGCGGCCGTCGGCGTCCCCCTCCTCGCCGGCCGCGCCTTCACCCGGCTCGACGACGCGGAGACGACGCCGGTGGCGGTGGTCAGCCGATCGCTGGCCGAGCGGCACTGGCTCCGCGGCGAGACTCCGCTCCAGCAGCGCGTCACCCTCGACGACGGCGAGACCTGGGTGACCATCGTCGGCGTCGTCGGCGACGTGCGCGACCATGGCCTCGACCGCGAGCCGCCGGACCAGCTCTACCGGCCCTTCCTGCAGGGCGCCGGCTCGCCGACCCGCGTCCTCGTGCGGGCGCAGGGCGACCCGCGGGCCCTGAGCGCCCAGGTACGCGACGCCGTGCACGCCGTCGACCCCGAGCAGCCGGTCGAGAACTTCCGGACCCTGGAGGAGACCCGCGCGGGCACGACGGCGACGCGGCGGCTCTCGGTGATGCTGCTGAGCCTCTTCGCGGCCCTCGCCTTCCTCATCACCGTCAGCGGCATCGCCGCCGTCATCGCCACCTCCGTCAGCCACCGCACCCGCGAGTTCGGCCTCCGGCTGGCCCTGGGGGCCGAGCGCCGGTCCATCCTGGCCATGGTGCTGCGCCAGGGGCTGGTCCTGGTGCTGGCGGGGCTCGCCATCGGCGCCGCCGCGGCCGCGGCGCTGTCGCGGACGCTGTCGAGCTTCCTCTACGCGACGCAGCCTGCCGATCCCGGCGTCTATGCGGCCGTGGTGGCGGTGTTCGTCGTGACCGGGCTCGCGGCCTGCTACCTGCCGGCGCGCCGCGCGATGGGCGTCGATCCCTTGGTGGCTCTGCGAGACGAGTAGCGGGGGCGAGAGGCGGCCGACGAATCGAGGGCTCGTTGACCTCCCTGCTGCCGGCCCTGGCGACCTGACCAGTGACCAGGTCGCGCGCGAGCTGTGGAAGACTCTTTGACTTCCCTGCTGCCGGTCCGTGGCGAAGGTCGCGGCTGCGTTTGAGTCGCATTCCGCCTGACTGCGGTGCTCCTCGGTCAATCCCCGAAGTGCTTATGGCGCTGCCGGACGATCGCCAGGGAAGACCCCTCTTCTCCGTTCCCCTGCGTGCGGGCATCGTCGATTCCGGCCGCGAGGCACGCCTGCTTTCGCGAACCGCGCCTGAGCGATTTTCTTGATCTATGTTCCATGCGCCGGCAAATTTGCCGGCGTAATTGGATGTTGTTCTTGACATTCTTCCCATGGCCGGTTCACCATGTCCAGGATGCTCCAGGACGCCGCCGGTTCCCAGGCTGAGGCACGCGCCAGCAAGGCGGGATTGAGATTCGGGGACAGGAGCGTTCACACGAGCCGGACGATCATGCTGGCCGAGCTGGTCGACCTCCTCGCCGCGGTTCCGCCGGACGCCGCCCGCAGGGACTACACGGCCGCGATCGTCGAAGAGAACGTCCTCGGCAAGGCGACCGTCGCCACCCGGCGCTGGACGAGCCAGCGGCTGAGCGAGCTGTACGCGCTCGACCCGCGCGTCGCGATCTTCCGGGTGCTGCGGCGGCTCTGGCCGGTGGACGTCGCGGGGCGTCCGCTGCTGGCGATGCTGTGCGCCCTGGCGCGCGATCCGCTGCTCCGTTCCACCGCGTCCGCCGTGCTCGCCCTGCCGGTCGGAGCCGAGCTCGTCAGGTCGAGCTTCCTGGACGAGGTGCGGCAGGTTGCCGGCACGCGGCTCAACGAGTCGGTTCTCGAAAAGGTAGCGCGGAACGCGGCCAGCTCGTGGGCGCAGTCGGGGCACCTGAAGGGCCGCATGCGGAAGATGAGGATGCGGGTGGCGCCGACTCCTGGCTCCCTGACCATGGCGCTCTGGCTCGGCGCCGTGGAAGGGCTCGCGGGGCAGGCGCTCCTCGACTGCCGCTGGACGCGCGTTCTCGACCGCTCGGGCCAGGAGGTCCTGCCGGTGGCGCTCCAGGCCAAGCAGCTCGGCCTGCTGCACGCGCGGGCCGGCGGGGGGGTGGTCGAGATCGACGTCAGCAGCGTCGACCCCGCGGCGGCGAGGACCTGAGCGTCACAATGGCCCGCATGACACCTCCGACGAGGCCGGGCCGCGTCGACCCCGCGGCGGTGAGGACCTGAGCGTGGGCAAGATCGAAGATCTGGCGGCGGTCTACGAACGGCACGTCAGCGTTCCGTGGCAGCGCAGCGTGGCCGGTGCGCAGCGGGTGATGCTGGTCGTCTACGAGAAGGAGCTCGAACGCACCCTGCGGGCGCGGATCGGCGAGTTCGAGCAGGCGACGCGACGGAGTGGGCACGACTGGACGCCGGTCGACTGCACGCGCTGGTTCGCCGAGTGGATGGCGGCCGACGAGTACCGGGAGTCGTGGTTCGAGGACCCGGAGCTGCTCGGGATGAAGCTGGAAGGCGAGTTCCGCGAGCACGTCGCCAACCGGCTGCGGGCTGAGCTCGAGGCGGTCGGCGAGAACGGCGTCGTGGCCTTGCTCGGGGTTGCCTCCCTGTACGGCTTTCTGAGGGTGTCCGAGGTCATCCGCGCGGTCGAGCAGTCGATTCGCGGGCGGCTGGTGGTGTTCTTTCCCGGCACGAAGAACGAGAGCAACTATCGGCTGCTCGACGCCCGCGACGGCTGGAACTACCTCGCCCAGGGGATCACGTTGCACGGTGGGGGACCTGTTCCGTGAAGATCCACGAAGCACTCGATCGCGATCCGCGCACGGCGAGGCTCGCCAACGGCGGGCAGGCGCGCATCGCAGACAACGCCGACGAGCCGGCGATGAAGGAGCTGCGGGCCGAGCTCGAGACGTTCGTCTGCGACGGGCAGTTCGGCGACGCGCTCCAGCGCATTCTCGACCGCTATCTCGCGAACCTCGGGACCCCGAAGCAGGAGTCGGCGTGGGTCAGCGGCTTCTTCGGCAGCGGCAAGTCGCACCTCCTCAAGATGCTCACCCACCTGTGGGTGAACACCGAGTTCCCCGACGGGGCTACCGCCCGCGGTCTCGTTCGCGGCGGTCTGCCCGACGAGGTTCGGGCCCAGCTTCGCGAGCTGGACACCCATGCGCACCGGGCCGGGCGGTCCCCCGTGGCGGCCGCCGGAACGGTGCTCGGGGGCAGCGTCGATCACGTCCGGCACACCGTCCTGTCGATTCTGCTCCGTGCCTGCGGCTGGCCTGCGCAGTACCCCGAGGCGCGCTTCTGCTTCTGGTTGCGCGAGCGGGGGCTGCTCGACGCCGTTCGCGCCGCGGTCGAGGCGGCCGGGAAGAACTGGTTGAGCGAGCTCCACAACCTCTACGTCAGCCCGGTCGTCGCCAATGCGCTGATCGACGCCGATGCCAGCTTCGCGGCCGACGTGAGGTCGGCCCGGCAACTGCTGACCCGACAGTTCCCGCCGTTGAAGACCGACATCTCCACAGAGCAGTTCATCGAGGCGGCGCGACACGCCCTGTCCCCGAACGGCGAGCTGCCGCACACCGTCCTCGTGCTCGACGAGGTGCAGCAGTACATCAACGAGGCCCAGGATCGCTCGGCCGCTTTGACGGAGGTGGCCGAGGCGGTGCAGACCCAGTTCGACAGCCGGGTCATGCTCGTGGGCGCCGGGCAGTCGGCCCTCTCGGCCGGCACCCCGGCGCTGCTGTGGCTCCGCGACCGCTTCCGCATCGCGGTCGAGCTGACCGATGCCGACGTCGAGGCGGTGACCCGCAAGGTGCTGCTGCACAAGCGGCCGAGTGCCGGTCCCGAGATCGACGGGATGTTCGACGCGCATGCGGGCGAGGTCGCCCGTCACCTGCAGGGCACCCGGGTGGCGTCGCGGCCCGAGGACGCGGCCGACCGGGTCGCCGATTATCCGTTGCTCTGCACGCGGCGGCGCTTCTGGGAGGCGTGCTTCCAGGCCGTCGATGCCGCCGGCAGTCACAGCCAGCTCCGGTCGCAACTGCGCATCCTGCACGACTCGCTCGCGAGCGTGGCGGACCGCCCGCTCGGCGCGACCGTTCCCGCCAGCGACCTCTTCGACGCGCTGGCGCCGAGCCTGGTCAGCACCGGCGTGCTGCTCAACGAGCTCAACACCCGCATCCAGAAGCTGGATGACGACAGCGAGCAGGGGCGACTGCGGCGCGACCTCTGCGGGCTCGTCTTCCTGATCGGGAAGTTGCCGCGGCAGGAAGGCACCGATCTCGGCGTCCGCGCCAACGCGAACACGCTGGCCGACCTGCTGATCGACGACATCACGGCCGATTCCGGTCCCCGCCGTCACGCCATCGCGGGCACGCTGGAGGCGCTGGCGGGGGACGGCGTGCTCATGAAGGTCGGCGACGAGTACCGGCTGCAGACGACCGAGGGCGCCGAGTGGGACCGCGCGTTCCGCGAGCGACGGCAGGCCCTCACCGACGTGGAGATCGCCACCCGCCGCGATCACCTGTTCGCGCAAGCCGTCCAGGAGGCGCTCGGCGCCATCAGGCTCCAGCACGGTCAGGCCAAGCTGCGCCGCAAGCTCGCGCTGCACAACGGGACCGAGCCGCCGGCCGCGAACGGCGACGTCGTCAGCGTCTGGCTGCGCGACGGCTGGTCGTGTGGGCGGAAAGAGGTCGACAACGAGGCGCGGCGGCTGGGGGCCGACGACCCGACGCTGCATGTCCATCTTCCGCGGAGAAGCGCCGATGTCCTCCGGGGCCACGTCCTCGACGCCGAGGCAGCCCGGCAGGTGCTCGACCACCACGGCGTGCCCGCTTCGCCCGAGGGGCAGGAGGCCCGCGAGAGCATGGAGAGCCGGCGGGCGCGCGCCGCCCAGGAGCGGGACGCCATCGTGCGCGACGTGTTGCGGGCCGCGACGGTTCTCCAAGGCGGCGGCACCGAGGTCTTCGGCGACAGCCTGGGGGAGAAGCTCAAGACCGGCGCCGGCGCGTCCCTCGCGCGCCTCTTTCCCCGCTTCGACGACGGCGACCACCGCGGGTGGGAGGGGGCGGTGAACCGCGCCCGCCAGGGGTCGGACCAGCCTCTCAAGGTGGTCGGCTGGGACGGCGCCACCGACGCCCACCCGGTGGCCAAGCAGGTGCTCGGCGCGGTCGGCACCGGCGCCCGTGGCACCGCGCTCCACAAGGCCCTGAAAACCGCCCCGTATGGCTGGCCGCAGGACGCCGTCGACGCCGTGCTCATCGCCCTGCACCGCGCCGGCCATCTGCGCGCCACCCGGAACGGGCGGCCGGTGGCCGCGGGCGAGCTCGACCAGGCCGGGGTGAAGACGGCGGAGTTCCGCCCCGAGAGGGTCCGGCTGACCACCAGCCAGCGCATCGCCCTGCGCGGGTTGTTCGGGAAGCTGGGCATCGCCACGAAGAGCGGGGAGGAAGAGGCGCGGGCGCCCGAGTTCCTGGGCGCCCTCGAGGCGCTTGCCGGCCGCGCGGGCGGGGCGGCGCCGTTGCCGCCGGTTCCCGACACCACGGCGCTGGACGACATGAAGCGGCTCGCCGGCGCGGAGCAGCTCGCGGAGATCCACGCCCGGAAGGACGTGCTGGAACGGTGGATCGAGGAGTGGACGGTCCTCGCAGACCGCGCCAAAGCCCGGATGCCGAGCTGGCGCCTCGCCCTCGCGCTCCGGCGTCACGCCGACGGGCTGCCGGCCGCCGCTGCTATCGGCGCCGACATCGACGCCATCGTCGAGCAGCGCTCGTTGTTGGCCGAGACTGATCACGTTCGGCCGATCGTCGCCGCGTCGGCCGCCGCCTTGCGCGCCGCGTTGGTCGAAAGGCACCAGGGGCTGACCGGGATGACTCAGGCGGTCCGCGGGACACTCGCCGGCGACGCGACCTGGGCTAAGCTGGACGCTGCTGCGCAGGACGAGATTCGTTCGCGACTCGGCCTCGGCGCGCCGCCTCCACTGGCCGTGGCTACCGACGATGATCTGCTGCGGGCGCTGGAGGCGAGATCGCTCGCGGCGTGGCGATCCGAGATCGACGCGGTGGACACGCGGGTCGGGCAGGCGCTGCAAGAGGCGGCGAAGCGGAGCGATGCCGACAGGCCGCCCGGAGGCGGAAAGGCGGCGGACGGCACGAGTCCTCCCACGCCTCCCCGCACGACCACAGTTGACGTTCGTCGCGGCACCCTGTCCGACGAGCCCGCGGTGCGCGAATGGCTGCGAGAGCAGGAGAGCAAGCTGATGGAGGCGGTCCGAACCGGGCCGGTGATCGTCCGGTAGGCGTCATCGAGATGCCCCTGCGTTGATGGGAGAGCTTCGATGCTTCGCAACCTCAAGCTGGAAAAGTACCGCAGCTTCGACGAATACGAGCTGAACGACCTGTCGCGCGTCAATCTGCTCGTCGGCAAGAACGACTGCGGGAGGACTTCGATCCTGGAGGCGATTCACTTTCTGGTGTCGCGGGGAGACCCGATGGTTCTCGCCGAGTGCGCGGGTCGGCGCGGGGAAGGCGCCGATGTGGCGCCACGGAGCGCGGCTCCGTCGTTGGCCGAGGTTGGGTCCGGATCCCGGCAAGCCGGCCCGAGCATCGCGCGCTTCTTCTTCGGTCACCGTTTCGCACCGGGTGCGACCCTGCGGGTTTCGGGCGAGGGGCACGGGTGCGTTTCCGTTGGGGTCCGCCTCCCTGACGAAGCCGACGATGCCGATCCTTCGGCGTTCCAACTGCTGATCGAGACCAGCGCGCTGGGCACGACCTTCGCCATCCCGGTCACCGAGAACGGCTACATGGTGAACTATCGGCGCCACCGATTCCGAGGACGGTGGTTCGACCAGCCGTCTCCGCCGACCGTGCAGTTCGTCACCCTCGATTCGCTCGACGGTGAAGCCCTGCGCGAGGCGTGGGATACGGCGTTGAAGGAGGGACGCGAGACCGAGGCGATCGACGCCGTCAGGCTCCTGCACGAAGACGTCGAGTCGATCGTCTTCCTGACGAGCGACGCGTCCCGCGCCGAATCGGGCCGCGCCGGGGTTCTGCTCGGACTCGGCGGGAACGGTCGACGCCAGCGCGTTCCGCTCGGAACCCACGGCGACGGCATGCACCGGCTTCTGGCCCTTTCTCTCGGCCTCGTGCGAGCTTCCGGCGGATTCCTGCTGATCGACGAGATCGATACCGGCCTGCACTGGACCGTCATGGACGACATGTGGCGGCTGGTCGTCGAGACGGCGCGCGAGTCGTCCATGCAGGTGTTCGCCACGACGCACAGCTTCGACGGGAATGTCCCGGAGGCTGTTGATCTGATGTGAAGCGGGTGGCGACTCCTCGCCCCTGTCCGTGATAGGACAGGGGTGCAATCAACAGGAGGAGAGCCACCCATGGCGAAGCATGACAGGCGGAAGCGTTCCAGCCAACCCCCCGACTCGCGAACAGCCTCGATTCAGGTGCCGCTGCCGGTGCTCAGCGTGCTGAACGGTGTGCGGGAAGCGTTCCATGGCTTGTGCATCACAGCCGGCCTACAGGTTCTGCAGGCAATGATGGAGGGGGACCGAGACGACCTCTGCGGCCCGAAGGGGCGCCATCAGGTGGAGCGGCCGGCGTGGCGGGGCGGGAGCGTGGCCAGTCAGGTGACGCTTGGCGGGCGCCAAGTTGGCGTGCCGCGGCTGCGCGTTCGGAGTGCCGACGGCGAGGTGGCGCTGCCGAGCTTCCAATGGGCGGCGGCCACCGACCCCCTGGACGAGCACACGCTGGCGGCGGTCGCGGCCGGGGTGTCGACTCGGCGGTATGCGGGCACGTTGGACCCGGTGCCGGCGGAGGTGACGGAGCGGGGGGCGTCGAGCAGCGCGGTGTCCCGGCGGTTCGTGTCGCTGTCGGCCAAGCGCCTGCAGTCGTTTCTGAGCCGGCCGTTGGGCGAGCTGGACCTCCGGGTGGTCTGCATCGACGGCAAGGTCTTCCGCGAGCACTGCATGGTGGTCGCGTTGGGGATCGACACGCAGGGCTGCAAGCACGTGTTGGGTCTGCGGGAAGGAGCCACCGAGACGGCGGCCGTCGCCAGCGGCCTGCTGAGCGACCTGGTGACGCGCGGCCTGCCGACGGACCGGTCGTTGCTGTTTGTCATCGACGGCGCGCCGGGGCTGCGGCGGGCCATCAGCGATGTCTTCGGTTCGCACGGTGTGGTGCAGCGGTGCCAAGTACACAAATTGCGCAACGTGATCGGTCATCTGCCCGAACGGCTTCACGCGTCGGTCGGCAAGGCGTTGCGGGATGCCTGGGGCCTCGATTCGGCGGACCGCGCGACGCGAGTCCTGAAGCGGCTGGCGGGGTCCCTGGAGCGCGACCACCCCGGTGCGGCGGCGTCCATCCGGGAGGGCCTCGAGGAGACGGTGACGGTGAAGCGGCTCGGTCTGACGGGGACGCTCGAACGTACGCTGCGCACGACGAACATCATCGAGAACCTGATGAGCAGCGTCGAGGGCTACACGCGGCGGGTCAAGCGGTGGCGCGGCGGCGGGATGATCCAGCGCTGGGTGGCGAGCGCGCTGGTGGAGGCGGAACCGCGCTTCCGGCGGGTGCGGGGCTACCGCGACCTGCGCTACCTGGTCGCGGCCCTGGACACGCTGGCCCCGCCCGACGGCGCGGTTGCTGACGTGGCGTAAAATAGACGACCTCGGCGCGGAAACACGGAGTCCGCTACCCGCGAAGTTCAACAACGAACGGGACAATCCCGCTTCGACTGCATCCGGGGGCTTTCGTCGCTCGTCGAGTCGCGCCCGGATCTGGTGGACGACGTGTCCATCCACAAGATCGAGAGATTGCTCCAGAAGGCCGTGCGCTTCGATGCGGCTGACATACGCGCGGCGGTCGAGCGCAACATCGAGGTGCGGTAGTGGCGGAACGATCTCAACTGCGTGTCGAGGGACGCGACGACAGCCATGCCATCCGTCATCTCCTCGTCAGGCACGGTCTCGATTACGACCAGACACCATGGCCGACGTGGTTCCCCTTCATCGAAGATACCGGCGGCAAGGAGGAGTTGCTTGACGACGTGGACCGCAGTGTACGGGCAAGCAGCGGCCGAGCGGTTGCGTTCGTGTTGGATGCCGACTTCCGGGTTCAGGATCGATGGCGGGCGATCTCGGCGCGCCTCCGGGCCGTGGGTGTTGAGATCACGGAAGGCATTCCCCGCGACGGCTTCGTGGGCGAATCCGGCGCATACAGGGCGAGAGTGGGCGTATGGCTGATGCCGGACAACGGGCAGGAGGGCGAGCGCGGAGAGGGAACGCTGGAGCGCTTTCTGGAGACTCTCACCCACGATGGTGATCCCCTGTTGCTTTACGCGCGAGAGGCTACTACGCGGGCGAAGACCGAGCACGGAGCGCGCTACCCCGACCGCGACGTGAAGAAGGCGGAACTGCATGCCTGGCTCGCATGGCAGGAGGAGCCCGGTCTGCCGTACGGCACGGCAATCAAGGCCCGGTACTTTCGCCATGACAGCCCGACGGCCGGGCGCTTCGTTGCGTGGTTTCGTCGCGTGTTCGAGGGTTGATTGAGGGATCCGATGCGCCGACTCCTGGAGGTGTGCAGAATGGGCGACCGAATCACGGTATCCGTGGACGCCGACATCGCGGAGGCGTACCGCGCGGCACCCGACGGCGACCGCCGCAAACTGGATTTGCTGGTCAACTTGCGCTTGCGAGAGGCGACACACTCCGAACGGCCGCTGCGCGAGATCATGCGGGACATCCGTCAGGGCGCGCAGCGGCGCGGGCTGACTCCCGACATCCTGCGGTCGATTCTGAACGAGGATTGATGCGGGTCGTCGTGGACACGAACGCCGTGGTAAGCGCTCTGCTCCTTGCCGCATCCGTGCCGGGCACGCGGATCGTGACGCCCGCGGACGTCCTGCACGCCGGAGATTGAGATGCAGTCGTTGCCCGGCGAACTTCGCAACCAGCTCGCGGCGGTGGTCAAGGCGGCCCGCCGGACCGGCGAGGCTGGCGCGCGTAGCGCCCTGGGGGTGCTGGCCGTCGGCGATGCTCGGCCGCACCCGTCGCTGTCGCCGGATGAGCAGGACCTGCGGCGGCGGCTCCGCGCGCACGGGCGTCAGCTCGGCGACCGCCTCGACGCGGAGAACGGCGTGCAGCAAGTCGCGCGCCTTGCCCACGAGGTCGCTTACGAGCACTGGCACCGGATGCTGTTCGCCCGCTTCCTGGCCGAGAACGACCTGCTGATCGAGCCCGACTCGGGCGTCGCCGTCTCGCTGACCGAGTGCGAGGAGTTGGCCCGCGAGCGGGACCAGGACTGCTGGACCGTGGCCGGACGCTTCGCGCTTCTCGGGACGCGCGAGCCGCAGCGCTGGCTGCCGCACGCGTTCATCCAGTCGGTGGCGTACCGTGGCGTCAGCGTTTCAGACGCGATGGGCTCGCCGCGCTACCAGCTCGATGCCAAGGACAACGACGGACCGCTCGACGATCAGATCGAGTACGCCTGCCGGTTCGTGGCGAGGAATCAGCGGGTTGAGGCATCGAAGCACCTGGGGCGCATCGACTGGCCGCAGTACGACTTGGCGGCAGTCTTCGAGGCCGTCGTCAACGCCGTCGCGCATCGCGACTACTCGCGTCGCGGGTCCAAGGTGCGCCTGCGGATGTTCTCGGACCGCATCGAGCTGTACTCGCCGGGCGCGCCGGCCAACGGCATGCGCCTCGATGAGATCGCCTACAAGCAGAATGCACGGAACCCTGCCGTCGCCAACCTCCTCAAGCGCTGCGCGGTCGCGGAGGAAATCGTGGCGCCGCGCGGCACGATGATGGACCGGCGCGGCGCGGGCGTGCCGGCCATTCTCGCGCGGAGCCGGCGCATCTCGGGCAGACAGCCCGTGTATGAGCTGTTCGGGGACGAGCTGCGTCTGACAATCTACGCGGCCGACCCTGCCGCCGGCGACTCGGTGTAGCGGAGCAGGCGGACCGTCGGCCATGGAGACACCGCGGCATGTCCTTCCTTGACGCGTCGTTGCGAAAGACCTGGGACTCGCGGCGGGCGAGGAGGCAGGTGGAGGACAACTTGTCGCGGCAGTTTCGTCCTGCCGTTCCGCTGGCGAAGGCCGAGGGCGCGTTCATCGCGCTGGCGGCCGGGGACGCGCTGGGTTGGCCGCAGGAGATGCCGCGGCGCGTTCGGGGCGGGGTTGGCGGCGGCGCGCCGAGTCTGGAGTTCCGGGCATGGACGCGGCGGAGCGGCGGTCGGTTCGGACTCTACGATGAGACCATCGGGGCCGGCGAGTACAGCGACGATACGCAGCTCGCGCTGGCGGTGGCGCGCTGCCGTGCGAATCACGGCGCCGATTGGTGGAAGGCGTGGGTGCGGATGGAGCTGCCCCGCTGGACGCTCTACGAGCGCGGCGGCGGGGGCGCGACGAAGCGGGCGGCGGGGGCTTGGTGCGCCGGCGTGCCCCCGTGGCTGGCGGACACGGCCGACGACCTTCGCCGGTACTTCGGCGCGGGCGGCAACGGGGTCGCCGTGCGGGTGCTGCCGCACGCCCTGTTTCTGGCGGGGAACGACGATCCGGCGGCGCTGGTGCAGGACGTCGTGCGGGACGGCGTCGCGACGCACGGCCATCCGCGGGCGTTGGTGGGCGCGACGGCGAATGCGTTCGCCGCGTGGTCGCTGGCGCGCCGGCGTGCGACGCTGAGGTTCGGAGAGCTGCTGGACCTGCTGTTGGACGAAGCGGGTGCCTGGGGCCAGTTTCCGGAGCGGGGACGCGGCGCCGGCACGTGGCTGGCCGCGGCGGGCCGTGTGTTCGACGCGCCCTACGAAGGGGTCTGGAAGCGCACCGTCGAAGAGATGCGGGGATTGCTGGACAAGGCCCGCCACGGGATTCAGGCCGGCGCGCTGGCCGACGACCGGGCGGTGCTCGCCGACCTCGGATCCTTCGGCGCCGGCAGGGGCGCGGGCACGGTGGCCGCCGCGGCCGCTGCGTATCTCGCGGCGAGACATGCGGCGCAGCCTGCGCAGGGTGTACTGCGGGCGGCGTTCGAGTCGGGCGCCGATACCGACACGCTCGCCGCGATGACCGGGGGGCTCCTGGGGTGTCTCGCCGGGGACGAGTGGCTGCCGGCGCCATGGCGGCGCGTGCAGGACGCCGCCTACCTGCGCAGCCTAGTGCTGCCCTTGCCCCGGATCTCGCCGGCTGGACTTCGTAAATGCGTGCAAGGTCATCCGAATTCGTCCCGCAGTTCGAACGCGAAGGTCATGGCGACGAGCTGGGTGTAGCCATGCCACAGGAGCTGCGCGCCGGGCGGGTCGCGCTTGCGCCCGAGCCAGCCGCCGAGGCGGGCCACCAGACCGACGGCTTCACCAAGGGGCGTCGGCGCCGGCAGGTTGCGGGAGCGGGCGAAGACCGCGAGCACGCGCAACTCGCTGTCGGAAAACAGCAAGTCCGGCGGCAGGTCGGGGGTCTCGCGCCCGAGCTGGACCATCAACTGGATTCGCCACCCCACGACCATCTTGATGGCGATGGCCCGCTCGAGACGCTCCGCCGTGTGGTGCTGCAACTCCTCCACCTTGCAGCCGGACTTGAGGACCCGGAAGTACTCTTCGATGCGCCAGCGCAGGGCGTACCAGCTCAGAATACGCATCGCGTCATCGACGCTGGTCACCCGCAGCGTGGTCAACAGGAACCACTCCAGCGGCTTGACCGCGGGCGGGGGGTGTTCCTCGCGCGCATGGACGATGAACAGCGCCACCGGCTCGGCGCCGGGGCACGGCAGCGTCACCGGCTGGTAGCGCAGGGTCAACTCGGCGTCGCGCTTGGCCCGGCCGGCCTTGGCGGGCTGTTTGCTGGCCTTCACCCGCGCGCTCAGCCGTCCCACCTCGACTGTGGCGGCGCCGCGGGCCGGCGCGTTGCGCACCTCGTCGAACAGACGGCGCGAGACCACGTGCCCGTCGGCCGTCTTCTCCCGGCCGAGGACGCGGTCCACCTTCGCCCGCACCAGCAGGTCGACCTGCGGGGCGTGCGCCCGGCGCTCGACGAACAGGTCGAGGAAGTCGGCCTCGCGGTCCATCGTGCACACGACCCGGGTCTCCTCACCCAACCGCCCGGCCGCCTCCGCGCAGTCGCGCAGCCCCTCCACCCAACGGAACGACTTCCGCTCCTTGCGCGGCTTCGGCCGGCCTTTCTCCTCCGGAGCCGGGGGCTCGGGCGCGTCGAACGCGGCGCGCAGGACGCCCAGCGCCACGCCGTCCGTATTGACCGCCAAGGTCGTCTGCAGATCCAGGCCGCGGGCCACGGCGCCGGTCTGATTCGAGCCGATGACTCCCAGCCCCTCGGTCCGGCTCCGCCGGGTGAAGTTCAGGCGGGTGCCGTCCTGGATGCAAAGCACCGTGTCATGCGCCCGCATCCGCCGCAGCGTGCGCTCGCGATGGGGGGCGAGAATGTTCTCGACCGTCACCGCGCTCTCGGCGGGCTGGTCGATCAGCCGGTAATGTCCCTTCACCGATGCTCTCGTACCGTTCGCGGCCCCGGGCATGGCGCGCTGCGGGGACTCGCCCAGCAGATGGGCGCTCAGCACCAGGCGCGCGCTCAGCCGCGCGTCCCCCAGCCGCGCCCCGCCGAACTCGTGGTCCGCCCAGGATGCCGCGTCGAGCCCGTCGCCGACCTCGAGCGACGCCACGCCCGGCGCGGGCGCCTGGAGGGTGTCGCGCCACGCCGGCTCCAACACATACAGATACACGCCCTTGCGCGTTTCCGATGCCGCGTGCGTCCGGTCCTGGCGCCCGCGCCCGCAGGTCGCACCCACGCGGACCCAGTTCGCCGCCCGAAGGCTCGCCCCCGTCTGTGCGGTCTCGTCGACGAACGTCTCCAGCAGCCAGGGCCGATAGCCGTAGAGGCGCTCGCAGTCGTCACCGACCGCCCGGGCGGCCCGGCCCAACACGTGAGAGGCCAGATTGCGGCACGCGACGCCGGGGCGCACCAGCAACCGGCACAGGCCCAGCACCCGGTGCAGGTGGGCGCGTCGGCGCGTGTCGTCCCAGCCGATCCAGGCGTCGCGGTCTCGCAGGCGCCGCGCACTCGCGGCGAATCCCACCCCGCCCAGCCAACCATGCGCCGAGCCTACCAGATAGCGCAGTTGAGGGCCGACAAACGGTCCGGCGCCGCGCGGGTGCTCATGCGCCATCAGCGTGTTCCAGATTCGGCGTTGCTCGTCGGTTTCCACCCGCACCAGCGCCAAGTCCCGGACCTCGCCGACCGTGGCCGGCACGTCAACCGCAGGAGCCACCGGCTGCGGAAACACACGCGGCCCCCGCGCACCGCCGCGGGACGGCCGGTCCCGAGGCAGAGAAACGTGGCCCGCCGCCTCGAGGTCGGCCAACGCCGCCGAGCAGCTCGCGCGCTGCCACCGGCCGCGTCCATCGCGGAAATCGAACGCTTCACAGACGCGGTCGGCGACCTGCCCGAGCCCTTGAACGCCCTGCGCTACCGCCCCGTCCAGCACCTCGCGCAGCCGGGCGAGGTCGCCCCGCAGGCTGCGTCCAACCTGTCTCTGAATCTCCATGCCCGCCACCGTAGCGAGGTGGCTTCATGAAGTCCAGCGAAAAGTTACGGGGCAAGGGTAGGCCTAGTGGGCCGGGTCGCCCTGGGACCGTCGGCGCATCACGAGTCGGTGGAGGCTCCCGCGCTGCGGGCCATCCTGGCGAACCTCGAGTGGAACGTGCAACACGAGGTGTCTCTTGGCGGGGGGATGCTCGCTCGGGCGACGGCGCTGCCGGATCTCAAGCCGATCTCGAAGTCGATCACGGTGCGCCCCTGGCGGCTCAGGACGTGCGAGGGGCAGACGCTGTACGTCACCCGGGTCGAGAAGCAGGGCGTGGGTCGGACCGCCGCCGCTTCATGACCGGAGAGGCGCGCGGGTCATGCGGGACGAGGACGCCAACCACCATGGAATGGTCTGACGTGCGGCGGCGCATCGCGGCCGGGGAGGACGCCCGCACCGAGTTCAAGCGGAGGCTGGGGGACCTGCGCGGGGTCGGCCGGACGGTCTGCGCGTTCGCCAACGGCGACGGGGGACTCATGGTCATCGGCGTCGATGATGCGGGCGGCATCGTCGGCGAAGGGGAGAACCCGGAGACGGTTCAGGAGCGGTTGGCGAGCTTTCTCCAGACCGGTTGCGGCAAGCCCGTGACCGCGGAGTGCGGCAGGCACGAGACCAAGGGCGGGTGGGTGCACTGGGTCGACGTGCACCGTCATCAGCGCGGATACGAGCCGTTCTCGTGCGACGGCCGGTTCTGGATCAGGCGCGGGCGGAGCACGGGGGCGCCGTCGCCCTCGGAGTTGCCGGAGCTGCTGAACGCCTTCGGACTGGTGCTGACAGAGAAGCAGATCATCCCGTCGGCAACAGTCGAAGACATCGATTTCGGCGCCGTGCGGGCGTTCATGCGCGCGCAGGGCCTCGATCTGGACGAAGCTCCCCAGCCGGCTCGCGAGGACGATCTGAGGAACGGCAGCATCGTCGACGAGCTGGACGGCGTGCTGCGGCCGACGCTCTACGGGCTGATGGTGTTCGGCCGCGACCCGCAGGCATACGCGCACACGCTGAGCCTGTTCGTGCAGTGCACGGCGTACGGGGGTACGGACCAGGCCGCCGACGTGTTGAGCGCCGGGGAAGGCAAGGGCCGGCTGCAGGACCAGGTGCAGCGGGCGATGGGCTGGTTTCGCAGTCTCGGCCGGAGGGAGACGTACGAGGGCATCCGGCGCATCGACGTCCCGCCGGTGCCGGAAGCGGCGTTGCGGGAGGCGCTGGTCAACGCCGTCATCCACCGCGACTACGCCATCACCGGGTCGCAGGTGCTGCTGGAGGTGTTCGACGACCGCATCGTGGTGACGAGTCCCGGTGCGTTGCCCAATCACATGACCGTCGATCAGGCGCGCAAGGGCGGCGCTCCGCGGTCGCGCAACGAGATGATGGCGAACGCGATGGTCGTCGGCGGGTTGATGGAGCGCCGCGGGCGGGGCTGGCTGACGATGCGGCACGCGATGAGGCGCTTCAACGGAACCGAGCCCGAGCTGGTCAGCGACGAGCGCAACCGGTTCGTTCGGGTGACGTTCGCGCGGGGGACGCGCCGTGGCTGACACCTCCGATGGGCGGCCAGCCGTGCGTCCTCGACGAGACGAGACGCGCGGCCGGCGTCCGCTATGCGGTGGTTTGGAAAAGGGGTCGGTCGTAGTGCCGGGGCTTCGTGGACGGGGGCGGCGTACATGGCGACCCGCGGCGCCGAGGGACCCGAGATGACACCTGACGAACCCGACTACCCCGCCATCCCCTACGGGTTGGCCAACTTCCGGCGCATCCGCATGGAGCGCAGGCTCTGGGTCGACAAGACGCGCTTTCTCCGCGCGATGGACGGGGTGGACCACGCCGTCCTGATCCGGCCGCGGCGCTTCGGCAAGACGTGCTGGGTGTCGGTGCTGGAGCACTACTACGACCGCAAGTGGGCGCACGAGTTCGACGCCGTGTTCGGGGGCACCGATATCGGTCGGGAGCCGACCGGGAAGCGTCACCGCTACGTCGTGCTGCGCTTCAACTTCTCGGCGTTCAAGACCGCCCTCGACGGTCTGGAGTACCACTTCGAGGAGTATTGCCAGCTCAGGCTGCGCGGCGCGCTGGAGCGGAATCCGGACCTGTTCCCCGAGGCGGCGGTCCGGCGCATCCGCGCCCCGGCGTCCGTGAACGGTCAGCTCAACGAGCTGTTCATGTACGTGGCCGACCACGACATTCCGCTCTGCGCGCTCGTCGACGAGTACGACAACTTCGCCAATACGGTGCTGGCCCACCACGGCGAGGCGGCGTACCAGAGCTTCACCCGCGGCGGCGGCTTCTACCGCAACTTCTTGGCCACCCTGAAGGCGGGGACCGACGCGGGGAGCGGCGGGCTGGAGCGCCTGTTCATCACCGGCGTCTCGCCCGTCACCCTCGACGACGTCACGAGCGGCTTCAACATCGGGAGGAACATCAGCCTGCAGCCCGAGTTCAACGACCTGCTCGGGTTCACCGAGGACGAGATGCGGGGCCTGCTGGAGATCTATCGCGAGCGCGGCGTGCTCGACCAGGACGTGGACGCCGCACTGGACGTCATGCGCGAGTGGTACAACGGCTACCGGTTCGCCGAGGACGTGGAGGGCGAGCTCTACAGCACCGACATGGTGCTCTACTACCTGTGCGAGTCCATCCCGAACAAATCTCTCCCGAGGTACCTGATCGACACCAACGTCCGCATCGACTACGGCAAGCTGCGTCGCTTCTTTCTTGCGAGGGGTTCCCCCTCGCGCTCCCCCGCTGAGGGCTCTCTGGTGGTCGGCCGGCAGCTCAACGGCAACTTCGAGCTTCTGCGGCACGTCATCGGCGAAGGACGGGTGGACGCCGAGGTGCAACCCAGCTTCCCGCTGGAGCGGTTGGGCGAACGGGAGAACTTCCTCTCGCTGCTGTATTTCTTCGGCCTGCTGAGCTTCCGGCACGTCTCGGGCGACACGCCTTGCCTGGGCATTCCCAACCAGACCGTCCGGCGGCTCATGTACGGCTACCTGCGCGACGGCTGGCGCGACGTGGACGTGTTCTCGGTCGACGCCTACGACTGCTCGCGACTGGTGCGGGCGATGGCCTACGAAGGGGACTGGCGGCCGGCGCTGGAGCACCTGCGCGATGCGGTTCGGCGCCAGACCGGGATTCGCGACTACGTGGACGGCGAGAAGGTGGTGCACGCCTTTCTCGCCGCCCACTTCAGCCTGCTCGACGTGTTCCTGATCCACACCGAGCACGAGCTGAACAAGGGCTACGCCGACCTCTACCTGGAGCCGTTCGCGGCCCGCTACCCGGGCGTGGCGTTCGGCTACGTGATCGAGGTCAAGTACCTGAAGCGGCGCGAGAGCCTGAACGAGTCCGTGGTAGCGGGGAAGTTGCGGGAGGCGGCGAACCAGGTGCGGGGCTATCTGGCCGACGAGGGCTTGCAGCGCCGCCATACGTCGGTGAGGCACGTCGGCCTTGCGGTGGTGTTCCACGGCTGGGAGATGGCCGCCTGCGAGGCGGTGGGCGGCGGCTCGGAGCCGGGGGAAGTGGGAGTCGATTCACGATGAGCGAACCCACCGTCCTCGACCGGCTGCTCGCGAGCCTGCGGGCGAAGGCGGCGTCGCTCGACGGCGAGACGCGCCCCGCCGCGGTGCTGTGGACGGACCCGAAGGGCGAATGGCGACCCCTGGTCGACCTGCTGCTGCAGAACGTCGACGAGTGCGTGGTGCTCGGCGACTACGCCCCGGCCCGCCGCACGGGTCCCGCCGTCTGGCTGCGCTGCGTCGTGGACCGCACGCTCGACGAGCCGGCGTTGCCCGACGGCCGCCCGCCCATCGTCTACCTGCCGGGCGTGGGGCGCCAGGATCTCCGCGCGGGCGGAGAGTGCCCGGACGAACTGAGGCCGCTGGTCGAGCTGCTGTTCCGGGGCGCGCTGTGGCGCCAGCCGAACGGCAGCGACTGGACCGTCAACGCCTTCCTGACGTCGCGCAAGGCGCTCGCCCTCGACGTCGCCGGCGACCGCACCACCGCGGAGGCTCTGCTGCGGGCGCTGCCCGAGGTGGCGCTGGCGCCGGTGGCGCAACTGGAGGGACGCCGCCTCGAGGCGGACGACTTCGACCGCATGCTGGCCGGCGACGTCATCCGCGATCTGCTGCGGTGGATGGGCGATCCCGAGACGACGCGCGCGCGTCTGGGCGACAACGGCTGGCACGCGTTCTGCACCCGCTGTCAGGACGAGCTGGGGTTCAATCCGGCGCAGGAGGCGGACGTGGTCGCCGGCGAGCGCATGGCGAGGGGCGAGGAGGGGTGGGCGAAGGTGTGGGAGCGGTTCGCCGAGGCGCCGGGCGCCTACGGGGACGTTGCGGGCCTCCTGCGGCGCAGCGCGCCGGCGGGCGCCCTGCGGTTCGAGGAACGGGAGCGGTGGCCGGACCTGAACGACGAGGACGAGGGCGCGGTGCGCGACGCCCTCGGGAAGCTGCCGGCGTTGCCGCACCGCGAGGCGTGCGAGACGGTGGCGGCGCTGGAGAGGCAACACGGCGAACGGCGCGCGTGGGTGTGGGCGCGCCTCGGGCTGGCGCCCATGGCCGAGGTGCTGAAGCCGCTCTCGGGTCTGGCCGCGGCGGCGCGGCGGGCGCTGGGCGGGACCGAGCCGGCGGACGTGGCGGCGGCCTACCTGGAGCGCGGGTGGCAGGCCGACCTCGGCGCCTGGCAGGCGGTGGCGGCGGCGCCCGTCCCCGACGAGGCGTGCGTGTCGCGGGCGGTGCGGCGCCTGCTGGAACCGTGGCTGGACGAATCGGCGAGGGCGTTCCAGGCGGCGGTCGAACGCACCTCCCTGCCGGGCGCCGGGGGGCAACCGGCGGTCGAGGCGGGGGACGACGGTTGCCTCGTCTTCGTCGACGGGTTGCGCTACGACCTCGCGCAGCGCCTCGCGGAGCGGCTGGAGGGCTGCGGGCTCCGCGTGGACCTCGGCTATCGGTGGGCGGCGCTGCCGACGGTGACCGGGACGGGGAAACCGGCGGTGACGCCGGTGGCGCCGGACATCGAGGCCGGCGGGCTCGGCCGGGCGTTCGGGGCGCGGATACGGCCCGGCGGGAAGGCGTCGGAGGGCCCCGGCCCGAGTCTTGCCCGGGGGTCCGATCTGCGTGCCGCCGCCGCGGCGTCCCTGCGCGCCGCGCTGGAGGCTCGAGGCTACCAGGTCGTGGCCGGCGACGGCGCCGACGCCCCCCGCGCCCATCCCGCGCGCGGGTGGCTGGAGGCCGGCGAGTTCGACACCCTCGGCCACCAGCGGGGCGCGCGGCTCGCGCGTGACCTCGAAGGCGAGCTGGAGCGCGTGGCGGAACGGATAGGGCGCGTGCTCGACGCCGGCTGGGCGTCGGTCCGCGTGGTGACCGACCACGGATGGCTGTTGCTGCCGGGCGGGCTGCCCAGGGTGGATTTGCCGAAGCACTTGACGGAGACCCGCTGGGCCCGCTGCGCGGCGATCTCCGGGGAATCGGTCCCCGACGTCGGCCGCGCCCCCTGGCACTGGGACGCCCGGCAGTGGTTCGCGACGCCGCCCGGCGCCGCCTGCTTCAACCGCTCGGAGGAGTACGCGCACGGCGGCCTGAGCATCCAGGAGTGCCTGATCCCGGATCTCGCGGTGACCCGCGCCGACGTGTCGGAGGCGGCCGGCAGCATCACGTCGGTCACGTGGCGCGGCCTCCGCTGCTTCGTCGAGGCGGACGTCCGTGGCGGGCCGGTGACGGCCGACCTGCGCCTGGCGCGGCCCACCGGCGAGTCGGTGGCCGCGAGCGCTAAGCCGATCGACGCCGAGGGCGCGGTCAGCCTGGTGCTGGCCGACGACGAGCACGAGATGGCCGCGCTGGTGCTCGTCCTGCTGGACGACGCGGGCCGGGTGCTGGCCCAGCGGCCGGTCCGCGTAGGAGAGGACGCATGAGCGACGCCGTCGAGATGGACGCGCTGGACGCGCTTGCCGCGGACGCCTTTCCGGGCTACCTCGTGCGCAAGGACCTGGTGCGGCGCTACGCGCGTCAGTACCCGGTGCCGACCTACGTGGTCGAGTTCCTGCTGGGGCGCTACTGCGCGAGCGTCGACGAACGCGAGATAGAGGAGGGGCTGGCCATCGTCGAGCGGCAGCTCCAGGGCCGGACGGTGCGGACCAGCGAGCGGGAGGTGTTCAAGTCGCGCGCCCGCGAGAACGGCTCGGTCAAGCTGATCGACGTCGTTCGCGCCAGGCTGGACGCGAAGAACGACTGCTACGTGGCCGAGCTGCCGAGCCTGAACCTGAACGACGTGCAGGTGTCGGACGCCCTCGTCAAGGACAACGAGCGCATGCTCGGCGACGGGTTCTACGCCGAGGTGACCCTCGGCTACGACCCGGTGGAGTCGCAGGACGCCTCGGGCCGCCCGTTCCGCCTCGCGCAGTTGCGCCCCATCCAGATGTCGAAGCCGGACGTGCTCGACGTGCTGGCCAGGGGCCGCCGCGCATTCACGACCGCGCATTGGCGCGACTTCCTCGTCCGGTCCGCGGGCCTGGAGCCGAGGAGCCTGGACGAGGCGGCCAAGCGCGTCGTCCTCCTCCGCATGGCGCCGTTCGTCGAGCGCAACTACAACCTCGTCGAGCTGGGTCCGCGCGGGACCGGGAAGAGCCACATCTACCAGCAGCTCTCTCCCTACTCGCACCTGCTGTCGGGCGGCAAGGCCACCGTCGCCAAGATGTTCGTGAACATGGCCAACGGGCAGCGCGGGCTCGTCTGCCAGTACGACGTGGTCTGCTTCGACGAGGTCGCCGGCATCTCCTTCGACCAGAAGGACGGCGTCAACATCATGAAGGGCTACATGGCCTCGGGCGAGTTCAGCCGCGGCAAGGCGAGCATCCGCGCCGAGGGTGGCATCGTCATGGTCGGGAACTTCGAGGTGGACGTCGAGCAGCAGCAGCGCATCGGCCATCTCCTCAGTCCACTACCGAGGGAGATGCGGGACGACACCGCCTTCCACGACCGCATCCACGCCTATGCCCCGGGCTGGAACTTTCCGAAGCTCAACCCCGCCGATCACCTCACCAACCACTTCGGGCTCGTGAGCGACTTCCTGAGCGAGTGCTGGACCCGCCTGCGGCGGACGAGCCGAGTCTCGGCGCTCCAGAACCGCGTGTTCTGGGGCGGGGCGCTGAGCGGGCGCGATGTGGAGGCCGTGCACAAGACCTGCTCGGGTCTCGTGAAGCTGCTCTTCCCCGACCCCGACGCGCCCGTGTCGGACGACGACCTGGAGTGGGTCGTGCGGTTGGCCCTGGAGTCGCGCCGGCGCGTGAAGGAGCAGCAGAAGCGCTGCCTGAAGAGCGAGTTCCGCAACACGCATTTCTCGTTCACCCTCGGGGTCGACGGCGTCGAGCAGTTCGTCTCGACCCCCGAGCTGCACAGCGACGAGGCCATCGACGGCGATCCGCTGCCGCCCGGGCAGGTCTGGGCCATCGGCCCCGGCCACGGCGAGACCGGCGCGGGCCTCTACCGCATCGAGATCGCCGCGGGCCCCGGCAACGGCGCCAAGGTATTGAACCACCCCGTGCCGCCCGCCTTCCGCGAGAGCGTCAAGGTGGGCGAGCAGAACCTATACGCGCGCGCCAAGGAGCTGATTGGCGACCGGGACGCGCGGGCCCACGAGTACACCATCCAGCTTCGGCCGTTCGACGCGGACACGTCCGGCGCGGGTCTCGGGCTGCCCGTCCTCGTGGCCTGTGTCGGTGGGTTGCTGGAGCGCAGCACACGCGGCGGCACCATCATCGTCGGACCTCTGAACCTCGGCGGGTCGATAGAGAGGATCCCCAACCCGGTGGCCGTTGCCGAACTCGCGGTGGACAAGCAGGCCGCCACGCTGCTGATGCCGGTCGCGGCCCGGCGGGCCCTGAACGAGCTGCCGGACGACCTATGGACGAAGATCAACGTCGAGTTCTACAGCGACCCGGCGGACGGGGTCTTCAAGGCGCTGCTGGAATAGGGGCGCTTGCTCGTGTCAGATGTCTTGGGGGGCTTGGGCCAGCCGTTTCGGGGTGGCATTACCATATTCTGGAGGGAAGAAGAGAGGCCATGGGCATCATGCACGTCAACGTCACCATCCGGAACCCGGCCGATCCCGCGAGGAGTTGGGAGGGACCGTTTCTGGTCGATACCGGGGCGATCGATTCGCTCGTCCCGCGGCCGCACCTGGAAGCCATCGGCCTCGTGCCCAGGGCCCGGCGGACCTACGAGACCGCGGACGGCCGTGAGGTCACGATGGACGTCACCACGGGGGAGATCGAGCTCATGGGCGAGCTCACGGCCGGGCTCATCATCTTCGGGGACGCCGACGCCGAGCCGCTGCTCGGCGTCACCGCCCTCGAGTCCGCCGGCATCGAGATCGATCCGCAGAACCAGCGGTTGAAGAAGCTGCCCTCGGTGCGGCTCAAGGGGCTTCGATGAGTCGGGGCAAGCGGCAACTTGCTGCGGTCAGCCTCGCCGGGCTGGCTATCGCCGGTCTGCCGGCGGCCGCCGTGGCCCAGGCCACCGGCGACGCGCCGAGCGACTGGTCCTACTTCGGCGGCACCCGCGCCTTCACCCGCTACGCGCCCCTCGACCAGATCGACCGGGGCAACGTCGCCGGCCTGCGGGTGGCGTGGCGGCGGCCGGCCGTCGACGCGTCGTTCACCGGACCGTTCCCCGAGCTGGAGCCGTCGGGCTATCTCCGCTCCACCCCGATCCTGGTGGACGGGGTGCTCTACGCGTCGAACGCGGTGGGGTTGGTCGAAGCGTTCGATCCCGCCACGGGCGCGACGCTGTGGCTGCAGCGGCCGCCGCTGCCGACCCTGGAGGGGGTCGCGGGCCGCGGCGCCCACGGCGTGGCCTATTGGTCGGACGGCGAGGACCGGCGCATCTTCGCGTTCCGCAACCGGTTCCTGTACGCCCTCGACGCCGCCACCGGCGAGCCGATCGCGGAGTTCGGCGACGGTGGGCGCGTCGACCTGACGCCGCCGGGCGCCCGGAGCGCCCACGGCGGGGCGAGCCCCATCGTGGTCGGCGACGTGGTGGTGGCGGCGGGCACGGTGGACGGCGCCGGCGACAGCGGCGCGCGCTGGCGCGGCAGCGCCCCGGAGAACGTGCGGGGCTTCGACGCGCGGACCGGCGAGTTGCGGTGGACCTTCCACGTCGTGCCGCGGCCGGGTGAGTTCGGCGCCGACACCTGGGGCGCCGGCTCCCTTGAAGCCTCGGGCGACCTCGGGTCGTGGTGCTGCCTCAGCGCCGACCCCGGGCTGGGCTACGTCTACGTGCCGCTGACGGCTCCCACGGCCGCCTACTACGGCGGCCACCGGCCCGGCGACAACCTCTTCTCGAACAGCCTCGTCGCCCTCGACGCGGCTACCGGCGAGCGGGTCTGGCACTTCCAGATGGTGCACCACGACCTGTGGGAGTACGACACCGTCGGGCCCCCGACCCTGGGCGAGATCACGGTGGACGGCCGCCGCATCCGCGCCGTCATGCAGCCGAGCAAGACGGGGTTCCTGTACGTTTTCGACCGCGCGACCGGCGAGCCGGTATGGCCCATCGAGGAGCGCACGGTGCCGCCGTCGACGGTGCCGGGCGAGCAGGCGTCGCCGACCCAGCCGTTCCCGACCCGCCCGCCACCGTTCGCGCACCAGGGAGTGAGCGAGGACGACCTGATCGACTTCACGTCCGACCTCGAGGAGCAGGCCCGCGAGGTCGCCGGCCGCTTCGTCCTCGGCCCCCTGTTCACGCCGCCGTCGCTCGTCAGCGACGGGCCGGGTGGCACCGACGGCACCCTCGCCCTCCCCGGCTCGTGGGGCTCGGGCAACTGGAACACCGGCGCGTTCGATCCCGAGACGGGGCTCTACTACGCCTTCTCCCACGTCGTGCCGCGGGTCTACCGGCTCGCCGACGCCTCGGGCGAAGAGAACGCGGAGATGACCTACTACAGCCCCAACCGCGAAGCGCCGTACCCGGACGGCATCCCCCTCGTCAAGCCGCCGTGGGGCCGCCTCACCGCCATCGACCTCAACCGCGGCGATCTGGTATGGCGGGTCGCCAACGGCCGCGGGCTGCGCGACCATCCCGCCCTGCGCGGGCTCGACCTGCCGAGGCTCGGCATCGCCAGCCGACCGGTGGCGCTGGTGACGGCAACGCTGCTCTTCATCGGCGAGGGCGGCAACGTCTTCGGCGGCATCCAGGACAACATGTGGGGGACGGCCTTCCGCGCCTACGACAAGGCGACGGGCGCGGTGGTCTGGGAGACGGAGCTGCCGGCGGGGACGACCGGCGGGCCGATGACCTACCTGCACGAGGGCCGGCAGTTCATCGTGGTCCCCGTCGGCGGCCGCGACCGGCCGGCGGAGTGGGTGGCGCTGGCCCTGCCCTGACGGGCGGGGGAACGGCGGCGTCAAGCTCGGTCGTCGTCGAGCATCTCCTCCAGCAGGTCGTCGTTGGTACGCAGCGGTTTCGACACCCGGCCCACCGAAACCGGGCTCAGGTCGGCCAGCGTGGTGGAGCGGGCCACCCCTCGCGTCCGTTGCTTCTCCGAGGCTTCCCGGTCGTATTGCCAGAGCGCCTTGTCGATCAGGCGTGGGAAGACGCCCTGTTCGCGTGCGCTCCATCGCCTGAGCAGCAGCGTATAGCGCCGAAACTCCTCAGGCTTGAAAAGCGTGCGCCTGCCCTTGTCGAAAGTCGAGGATCCAGTAAGCCGGTGCAACGCCCGCCAGGTGCGTACGTCCAGGATTCCGAACCTCTTCGGATTCAGCGCGGTGAGAAAGGTCGAGGCGGTGGGGTAGCTCACCGCGTTGAGCTCGTTCAGGATCCGGGCGGCCTCCTCTGGAAACTCGGGCCGTTCGTCAGTACATCGGGCCGCGGTCGCGGTCAACCGCTCGACATCCTCGTTCCGGTTCCGCTTCCGGAAGTTGCTCCACTGGCGAGCCGTCTTCCATTTCACCAATTCGGACGCCTGCTGGAGCGTGAGGTGACCCTGGTTCCGGTAATCGGCGCCCCTTCCGTCGAGCGTCTGTTCGCCATTGCGGTAGGAGAAGTCCTTGGCCAGCCGTCGGAGCTTGTCGCTCGGGAGCTGCTTCCTCAACTTGTCCACGAGCTCGTCGATGCCGGCGCCGGCGAATGGATCGACGGGCTCGAAGGAGATCCGGAGACGCGTCCCGGTGCTCCTGGCGAGCGCCTCCAATGTGCGGGTCGACGGGTTTCCCCGTCCGCACTCGAGTCGCGCCACGACCGACTGGGTCGTATCCATGCGTTCCGCCAACTGCGCCTGGGTGAGCCCGGCGCCCAGGCGCGCCTCGATCAGCGAGCGCGTCAGCGTGAACTCGGCATCGAGATCGTCATAGGCCCGGCGATACGCCGGGGCGCGGCTCCATTTCCGGTGGAGATCCCGTACCTTGGTCATTCGTTCACCTTGCGCGCCCGCCGCAGGGCCAGCCGTACCTCGCCGGCGGGCGTCTTGCGTGTCTTCTTGACGAACACTCGTACGACCACGATACGTCGATCGCGGACCGTGACGTAGAGTGCTCGGGCTATTCCGGCGCGGCCGGTCAGGCGCATTTCCCAGAGCGGACCCTGTACGTGCTTGACGTACGGTTCACGTACACCGTCGAGTCCGACCGCAGCGATCAGTTCGCTGATGCGCGCGAACCGGGCGCGCATGTCGGCGGGCAGGGCGTCGAGCTCCCCGTCGACGGTCTCGTTCAGGGTCTCGACCGACCAGCGCACCGACGCAATATAGCATATGTGCTATGTACGGGGTCGAATCCGGGGGCCGCCCTTGACAACCCGCTCCGGTAGCGGCATGGTTGCGGGCAGCGTCCGTGACGGTCAGTGCCGCGACTCGGCTCGGCGACGAGCGGGGTGCGCGGCGGAGACGACGGGAGGAGCGATGACTGCCCCAGGCGTGCGTCGTCGAGAGCCGTTTCGGGAGAAGTCGACCGTCGGGCTCGCCGTCGCACTGGCGCTGGTCCTCGGCGGGATTGGCGCGCCCGACGCGTCTGCCGAGACGCGCGGTTACGTGATCTCCATGGTCCACACCGCGACCTGGGCGAACGCGGACACCTGCCCGCAGGGCGACAACGGCGGGCTCACCGCGCTGAAGGTGCGGCGCCTCGTCGGCCGGGGCTTCAGCGAAGCGGAGGCCAGGACCATCCTCGCCACCGGTGTCGACGCGGACGGCAACCGGGTGCCGGTCAACGAGCTTCCGCGCCTGAACGGGCAGGCGGTCAACCCCGGCAACGTGCCCGTGCTCGTCGCCGACCCGCGGATCCGCACCGCGCGGGGCCGCTTCGCCCACGGCTTCAATCTGAACGGCGTCGTAGAGCCCGACGCCTTCGAGGATCCGGTCAGCGGCGAGGTCGGGGTCGACAACCAGATGTGGCGGGCCCTGGGCTGCTTCGAGGTCTACCAGGTGCGCCGGCCGGTGCGGCCCTACAACGAGGACATCGCCTGGGACACCGCGCTCGACGCGATGCCGGCGTGGCTGATGTCGGTGTCCGGGGGCGACCTGGACCGCGACGGCCCCGTCACCGTCACCTTCGACCGGTCCCTGAACGTGGCCATGCGCGACGCGCGCGTCGGGGTGCTGTCGGGCGCCACCTTCGTCGTCGACCCCGACCCGCGCTCGCACAGCGTGTTCGCGGGCCGCATCGAGGATGGCGTCCTCACCATCGAGCCGGGCGACTTCTCCATTCAGGGCGAGTCGCAGTTCTACGCGATCCTGCGGTTCACGGGCACCCGCCTTCGTCTGGAGATGGCCGACCACGGCGGCGCGTCGGGCATCATCGGCGGCTACCAGCCGTGGCGCGACTACTTCCACTACCTGGCCATCCGCGGCGAGGAGAACGCCCAGGTGGACCTGCCGGGGGTGTACTACGCCATGAGGCGCCTGGCCGATGGCGTGCCGGACCCGGAGACGGGGGAGAACACCGCGATCTCAGCCGCCTATTTCCTCGAGGCGGTGCCCGCCTTCCACGCGACGCTGGCGGGCGAGGTCGTGGCCGACGCCGTCGGTCCCGGCCCGGAGCTGAGCGGACCGGCGGTGCACGAGAACGTGACGCTGGACCCGGAATGAGGACGTGAGCGGGACCTGGCACCCGGACGTGGCCATGAGGAGCCCGCGGTACAACCGTGGAGCTTCGCCACGGGCTCCCCGGACCCGGAGTGAGGACATGAGCGGGAGCATTCCCATGCGGCGTATCGCTCGCCTGCCGGCCCTGCTGGCGTTGCTGATTGTCGGCCTGTCTCCGGCGCCGAGCGCGGCCGAGGAGCTGACGTTCGTACGGCTCACGCCGGCCCAGTACCAGCGCGCCGTCCACGAGATCTTCGGCGCGGGCATCCGCGTCGACGACAGCGCCTCGGTGCTGGGCGTTCGGGACCAGGGCCTGCTCGCCGTCGGGGCCCGGAGGGCGACCCTGACCGCGGCGGAAGTGGAGCGCTACGAGGCCCTCGCGCAGCGCATCGCCGCCCAGGTGACGGAACCGTCGCGCCGGGCCACCCTCATCGGGTGCCGGCCTGCGGCGGTGGACGCCCCCGACGACGCCTGCGCCGCCCGGTTCGTCGAGCGGGCGGGGCGGTTCCTGTTCCGCCGGCCCCTGACCGGTGGGGAGTCCGACCTGTACGTCGCGGTGGCGCGCACCGCGGCCGAGACCCTCGGCGACTACTACGCGGGGCTTCGCTCGGCGCTGGCGGGAATGCTGGTGGCGCCGGAGTTCCTGTTCCGCGTCGAGCGCAGCGAGTCGGACCCCGCCGACCCCGGACGCCTGCGGCTCGACGCCTGGTCGCGGGCGTCGCGCCTCAGCTTCTTCCTGTGGGACAGCGCGCCGGACCACCTGCTGCTCGACGCCGCCGAGTCCGGCGAGCTGCTCTCCCCCGAAGGGCTCGAGCGGCAGGTCGAGCGGATGCTGGCGTCGCCGCGGGCCGAGCAGGGCGTGCGCGCGTTCTTCTCGGACATGCTCGAGCTCGACCGGTTCGCGACGCTGTCCATCGACTCGAGCCTCTTCCCCCGCTTCACGAAGAACGTCGAGGACGACGCGCGCGAGCAGACCCTGCGGACCGTCGCCGATCACCTGCTGAACCGGAACCGCGACTACCGCGACCTGTTCGTCACCCGCGACACCTTCCTGACGCCGCCGCTCGCCGCGATCTACGGCGTGCCGCTGGCGCGCTCGCAGGAGCTGGGAGGCGCGGTGCCGTGGGTGCCGTACCGCTTCCCCGAACACAGCAGCCATGTGGGGCTGCTCGGTCAGGTCAGCTTCCTGGCCCTGCACTCGCATCCCGGGCGCTCGTCCCCGACCCTGCGCGGACAGGCGGTGCAGCAGATCTTCCTGTGCCGGACGGTGCCGCCGCCGCCCCCGGACGTCGACTTCAGCCTGCTGCAGGACACCTACAACCCCGACTACCGGACCACGCGCGACCGGCTGGCCGAGCACCGGCGCAACCCCGCGTGCGCGAGCTGCCACAACCTGACGGACCCCATCGGGCTGACCCTCGAGGTGTTCGACGCGGCCGGCGGCTACCGGACGATGGAGAACGGCGCGCCCATCGACGCCAGCGGCGAGCTGAACGGCCGGACCTACGCGGGACCGGCGGGGCTGGCGGAGGCGCTGCGGGACGACCCGCGGGCGGCGTCGTGCTTCATCGAACGGGCTTACTCTTACGGCGCGGCGCGGGCGCCGACCGACGGCGAGCGGGCGTGGCTCGCCGCTGTCGAGGCGCAGCTCGTCGAGCGCGGCGTGAAGTGGCGCGATCTCATGGGCCGCATCGCGCGGCAACCGGACTTCTACACGGTGGTCGCGGGCGCATCGTGACGGGCGTCCCGGTCAGAAGAGGAAAGCGACATGACTGCAACACGCGAGATCGGCCGCCGCACGGTGCTGCGGGGCATGTTGAGGGGCGGCGCCGCGGTCACCGTCGGGTTGCCGGTGCTGGAGTCGTTCCTGAACGCGAACGGGACCGCGTACGCGGCCACCGGCGCGCCGCTGCCGCCCTGCTTCGGCACGTGGTTCTGGGGGCTCGGGCTCATCCCCAACCACTGGGAGCCCGCGATCGCCGGCCCCGACTACGAGCTGCCCGAGCACCTCGCGGGGCTGAAGCCCATCCGGTCGAAGATGAACCTGTTCAGCGGCATGCAGGTGTTCCTGGACGGCAAGGTCAACCAGAACCACTACTCGGGGGCCCAGGGCCAGGCCACCGGCATGGTGTCGCGCAATGGCGGCGACTACTCGACGAGCATCGACACCCTCATCGGCGACCACATCGGCCGGGGCACGCGGTTCCGCTCGCTCGAGGTGACCTGCGACGGCGACGCCAGCGCGAGCTGGAGCGCGCGCGGGTCGAGCGGCCTCAACCCGTCCGAGACGTCGCCCCTCGCGCTCTACGCGCGCATCTTCGGCGACGGCTTCCGCGACCCCAACCTCGCCGAGTTCCGGCCCGACCCCGCGGTGATGGTCCGCCACAGCGTGCTCTCGGCCGTGTCCGAGCAGCGCCGGAAGCTGATGTCGGCGGTGTCCGCGTCGGACCGGGCGCGCCTCGACGAGTACTTCTCGTCGGTGCGCGATCTGGAGCAGAAGCTGGCGTTCGAGCTCGACCGGCCGGCGCCGCTCCCCGCGTGCCGGGTGCCGGAGGCGGGGACGGAGGAGATCGGCGCCCTCGTCGAACAGGTCGAGCGCACCCATCGGCAGTTGGCGCGGCTTCTCGCCCACGCGATGGCGTGCGGCCAGACCCGCATCTTCAACCTGACGATGGGTTCGGCGTTCTCCCGGCTGCGCCTGCCCGGCGAGGTGAACGCCTACCATGCGCTGACCCACGAGGAGCCGATACATCCCGAGCTCGGCTATCAGCCCGGCTGCAAGTGGCTGGCCGAGCGGATGATGGACTTCTTCCGCGAGTTCGTCGAGACGCTCGACGGCATTCAGGAGGGCGAGGGCACCCTGCTCGACCGCACCGTGGTCTTCGCGTTCACCGACCACGGCGAGGCGCGCATGCACTCGATGAAGCGCTACCCAATTCTGACCGCCGGCAGCGGCGGGGGCCGCATGAAGACGGGGCTGCACGTCGCGGCGGAGGGCGACGCGGCCACCCGCGTCGGGTTCACCATCCAGCAGGCCCTGGGGCTGGTGAGCGGCAGTTGGGGCACCGAGTCGAACCAGGTGTCGCGGCCGTTCACCGAGGTGCTGGCCTGACGCGGCGGCCGGTCCTGCACGGGAGAGTGCCATGATGCGTCTGCGATGGGATGGGCCGGTGGTTCGGCGCGCGGCGGTTGCCGCGGCCGCGGTCGTCGTGCCGGTGTTCGTGCTGGGCGGGCCGTTCCCGGCCCTGGCGGAAGAAAGCGAGGCGCCCCCGACCGTGCCGCCCGGGGTGACCCTGGTTGAGGTGGTGCGGGAGCTGTCGGCGTCGGCCGCCCAGGTGCTGTGGACGCGGCTCGGGGACGAGGAGGGCCGCACCCTCCTGTTCTCGGAGGACGGCCGAACCGGCGGCGCGGTCTGCGTGGCCGCCTGCGCCGGCGAGTTCCCGCCCCTGCTGGCCCCCGACGGCGCGGAGCCCTTCGCCGACTGGTCGCTGCTGCGCCGCCCCGACGGACGCCTGCAGTGGGCCTACCAGTTGCGCCCGCTGCACACGTGGTCCCGGGAGCAGGAGCCGGGCGAGGTCGCCACCAACGTCGGCCTCGCCGAGACCGCGAACCTGAAGCTCGCCGAGCGGCCGGAGGCGGCGGGGGCGCTGTTGCCGCCGCCGGGATGGACAGTCGCCCGCTTCGAGCCGCACCGGTCCATCGCGACGCCGGACGGCATCGAGGCGAGGCCGGTGCTGTCGGCGCAGGCCGTCGTCCTGACCGACTTCGGCGGGTTCACGCTCTACGCGTTCGAGGGCGATGCCGCGGACGACGGTCAGTCCTGCTCCGACCGCGGCTGCGAGATGCGCTGGCTGCCGGTGATGGCGCCCGCCCTTGCCCTCGACGTGGGCGGCTTCTCGGTCGTGAACCGCGCGGGCGGCTCCCGCCAGTGGTCCTGGCGCGGACGGCCCCTCTATCGCTACCGCGGCGACCTGCTGCCGGGCGATGCGCACGGCCGGGCCGCCGACGCCCGATGGAGCATGGCGGTGCTGACCGAGAGCTTCCGGCCGCCGCGGGTGGCGGTGACCGCCCTCGAGGGCTACGGCGACGCCCTGTCGCTCGACGGCATGACCCTGTACTCGGGCTCCGCGTTCCAGAAGTACTGGGGCGGGCGCAACCTGCGCGACAGCTTCAAGAACGCCTGGCACCGGGGCAAGCGGCTGGGCGGCGACGCGTGCGCCGACGCGGCGTGCCTGAAGCTCTGGCGCCCGTTCCACGCGTCCGCCGACGCCCTGTCGACGGGCTTCTGGGAGGTCATCGAGCGCGGCGACGGGACCCGCCAGTGGGCCTACAAGGGTTACGCGCTCTACACCTACGCCGACGACGAGGCGCCCGGCCAGAACCGGGGGCAGGCCACCTACAGCTTCTCGAAGCCGGACGGCGGCCCCGGCGACATCGAACGTACCGCGTGGCTGGCCGAGCTCGGCGACACCTACGGCGGGGCGGGGGTGTACTGGAACGTCGCCAAGCCGTAGAGCGGCGTCAGACGTGGTTCAGCAGGGCCAGCTCCTTCGGGTGCGGGCGGAGGTAGGTCTGGTCGAGCAGATACGCCACCTCCAGCCGCCGTGCGTGGTGCCTCACTAGGGTCAGGGGCACGATGCGCGGGACGAGGCCCAGGCGGTAGTCCTCGAGGGTGGCCAGCAGCTCGTCGCGCGAGGCGGCGTCGATTTGCCGCTTGAAGTGGCCGACGGCGTGCATGAGGGCGTTGGTGTGGCGCGCCCGGGTCGCGCGAATGCGCATCGCGGACATGAACTCGTCCTCGTAGCGGCGGCCCAGCTCGGCCCGCGGGATCTCGGCCGCCTCGGCCACCAGCCGCCCCAGCTCCCGGTAGCGGACCGTGGAGTGGGCCATCAGGGCCAGCTTCTGGGCGGTGTGCCAGCGTACGAGGGCGCCGACGTTCCAGCGCGTGGAGAGGAGGGCCCGCAGCCGCCGGTAGGCGAAGACCCGCTCGACGAAGTTCTCGCGCAGCACCGGGTCCCGGAGGCGGCCTTCTTCTTCCACCGGGAGGTTGGGGTACTGACGCAGCAGCTCGGCCGCGAAGACGCCGCGGCCGTTCCGTTCCGCCGCTCCCCCGTCGCCCTCCGTCCAGACCTTGACGCGCTCCATCCCGCAGCTCGGCGAGTCCTTCTTCAGGACGTAGCCGCTCAGGTCTTCCTTCGCGAGGGCGCGCACCCGGCTCCGGGCGAAGCGCCGCATCCGCCCCGTCAACCGGACGCCGCTGCGGCCGACGAGCCTCACGCGGCCGGTCCGGCCGGCGTCGCGAACGAGCCGTATGGGCTCGCGCGGCGTCCCCAGACCCAGCTCCGCTTCCGGGCAGACCGGCACCCACTCGACGAGCCGGCCGAGCGTCTCGACCAGGTAGGGATCGCGCTTGTGCCCGCCGTCGTAGCGGACCGCCTCGCCGAGCAGGCAGCTCGAGATGCCGAGCCGGAGGGGCGGGCCGGCCGCCGTCGCCACGGGACGGCCGGGCCGCGACCGGGCCCTTTCGTGTTCGCTGTCTCCCATCGTGTCCTGCCGATGCCGCTGTGGAGGTAGACGGACCGGGGCCGCCGGCGGTTCGAGCACGGGTCGACCCTCCTGAACACGGGAGACGCCGAGGAGCCGATCGTCGAGAGAATGGTCAGCGTTCCCTCGACTTGCTCCCGCCGGTCGCCGGGCTCGACGCGAGCGAGCTCGTCGAGTCTTGCTCGCGCGAATCTCCCGAGGCGACGATTGGCGGGTTATTCCGGAAACGCGTCGAGAAAATGGACCTCGCCGTCGAGAGCGCCGGCCTCGTCGCCCACGGCGGCCGCCTCCGGCGAAGCCATGTACGCCTCCGCCCGCTCCCGGTCCTGGACGTCCAGGAGGAAGAAGACCTGGTCGGGCGCATCGATCGAGCGCCACGCCCGCAGGACGGTGAGGCCTGCCGCGGTCCCCGCCGCCGCCTGGGCGTCGAAGACCCGCTTCCACCGCTCAGCGTCCTTCACGCGATTGCGAACCAGCAAGACCATCGATCTCTACTCCTGTCGCGGGGAAGTTCCATCTCGACTGAGCCGCGGAGCCGAAGGTCTGCATGGGGGCGGGCGCATCGGTCCTCACTCGCCGGCCGGCGGCACCGGCATCTCGAACGCGTGTCCCGGCTGCCGCACCGTGAGCACGGGGCAGGGCGCCTTGCGGACCACCTTCTCGGCCACGCTCCCGAGGAGGAGGTGCCGGACCGGGCCGCGACCGTGGGTCCCCATCACGATCATGTCGATCGCGTTGTTGGTGGCGTAGCGGACGATCTCCATGAACGCGTGGCCGACGCGGAGCGCCCGCACCGTGTCGACGCCGCCGAGCGAGACCTGATCGAGGTGGCGTTCGGCGTCGGCCTGCCACTTGTCGAGCAGGTCGGAGACGATCGGCGCCGCCGCCCCCACCGCCCAGTCCTGCGGCGTCGGGTCGGGCACCACGTACAACACGTGCACCTCGGCCCCGAACCGTTCCGCCATCTCGCGGGCGTAGCCGAGGGCGTGCGCGGCTGTCTCGCTGAAGTCGGTCGGCAGCAGGATTCGCTTCAGGGTCATGAAGCCAGCTTAGGACATGGTCATGAAGGTTGCCAACATCGCCGAGTTCAAGAACCACCCGAGCCGATGCCTGGCGGCCGTCCGGAACAGCAGCTCGCGGGCTCGCCGCCGGTCGTTCCGTCTGGGGGGTGACTGCCGGCGACCCTCTTGTCGAGCTGGCCGGCGTCTCCCGACTTGACGTACCACTCCCAGCGCGCGCCGTCGGGGTCGGCGAGCCAAGTCTCGGTCTTCTCGGCGTAGCAGCAGACGGCGTCCTCGACGCCGGTCGTCTCGAGCCCGGCCCCGCGCAGGCGCCGCTCGGCCGACGCAACCTCCTCGGCCGTCTCGACCTCGACGCCCAGGTGGTTGAGGGTGGCCCCCTGCGGACCCTCGAAGAGGACCAGCTTCAGGGGCGGATCGGCGATTGCGAAGTTCGCGTAGCCGGGCTTCACCTTCGCGGGGGCGGTGTCGAACAAGCGGGAGTAGAACGCGATCGCCTCGTCGAGGTCGGTCACGTTGATCGCAAGCTGTAATCTGGACATGGTTGGCTCCTTCGACGCCGCCCGCCGCCTGGGCGCTCGCGGGGGGGCGGCGCCTCACCGCCCCGCGGAGGGCGGGGTCGTCAGCGCGATGCGGCTGGGGGGAGATCGGCCGGCCGCCAGCGCGGCGGCGGCACGAACCCCTCCCGGCCCGCCGGGAACGGCGGCACGTGGACCTCCGGCTGCAGCGCGCGGAACGCCCGCGCCTTGTCGAGCAGCCACGCCACCGCCTCGGGGTGGCCGTCGGCCACGTTGGCCGCCTCGAGGGGGTCGGCGACGATGTCGAACAACTCGATCCGGGACGCCCCGGCGGCGCCGGGCGTGGTGAGGGCGGGCCCGATGACGACGAGCTTCCATCGTGGCTCGGTGACGCTCACCTGCTCGACGGCGGGATCGAGCTGCGCGATGAACGAATAGAGGTCGCGGTCGAGCCGCGGCCGGTCGCCCGTGAGCACGGGGCCGACGTCGACGCCGTCGAGCGGGCGATCCTCGGGCGGGTCCAGCCCCGCCATCGCCAGCAAGGTCGGGAGGATGTCGATGTAGGCGACGGGTGCGGTGACCTCGCGGCCGCCCGCGATGCCGCCGGCCGGCCAGCGGGCGGCGGCCGCGACCCGCGTGCCGCCCTCGAACACCGTCCCCTTCGAGCCCCGGAACGGGCGGTTGTCGCCCACCCCGACCACGCCGCCGTTGTCGGAGAAGAACAGCACGAACGTCTCGTCCGCGATGCCGTGATGGTCGAGGCGGTCGAGAATGCGGCCGACGCCGGCGTCCAGTGCCCGGTTCATGGCGGCGGTGATACGCCGGTTCCGGGTTCGGCGGTCGGCCGGCGGCTCGCGCGCGGCCGCCGTCGCCACCCGCCAGTCGCGCGGCAGGTCGATGCCGGGGAGGTCGCCGAAGAGGGCGAGGTCGGGCTCCTTGGCCTGGAACGGCGAGTGCACCGCCCCGAACGGGACGTAGAGCAGGAACGGCTCGGGCTCGGCGGCGCGCTCGTCGATGAACCGGACCGCGTGCTCGGCGACGAGGTCGGTGGCGTAGCCCGGCTCGCCGACCGACTCGTAGCCGTGCTGCCAGTCGCGCTCGCCCTCCCGCTCGTGGGTGAAGTAGTCGATGGCGCCGTTGTAGTGGCCCACGAACCGGGTGAAGCCGCGGCGCAGCGGGTGGTAGCGCACCGACGTGTGCCCCAGGTGCCACTTGCCGAAGACGGCGCGGTGCCGGTAGCCGGCCTCGGCCAGCAGCTCGGGCAGGGTCGTCTCCGCGAGGTCCATCCCGAAGTCGCGCCACGGGGGGATGACCGCCCGCATGAGGCCGAAACGGATGGGGTAGCGCCCCGTCATCAGCCCCGCCCGGGTGGGCGAGCAGACCGGGGCGGCGTAGAACCGGCCGAGGGACACGCCCTCGTGCGCGAGCCGGTCGATGTTCGGGGTAGCGAGTTCTCCGCCGTTGAAGCCGACGTCGCGCCGGCCGAGGTCGTCGGCGACGATGATGACGACGTTGGGCGGGCGCGATGACCCTGTCGACTGCGACCCCGCCGCGTGCATCGCCGGCAGCGCGATCAGTGCGCCCGTCGCCGCCGCCAGGACGCTTCGGAGTGGCTTGATCATCATCTCGTATCCCGCCTGAGCCCCGCCCCCGGCCATCCGGGCCTCCGAGTCCGGCTCGACTGGCGACTGCCGCCCGCCTGCCTCCTCGCGCCCCTCTGGTGCCAGGGCCCGACCCGGGAGCTCGCGGGGGCACGTGCCCTCGCGCTCGGCGTCAGTCTACCTCGGGTGGACGCCGGGACCGCCTGCCGCTCGGCCGGCGGCGGGCCTGATTGCGTCTCGGCCGGCGCGGGTGTACCCTGCGGTGCACGGGACAGTTTCTGGTAGACGGCAGGAGGTCAGGCATGAGAATGCTGTCTGTCGGCGTCGTGGGTTGCGCTCTGCTGCTGGTGAGCGCGGTGGTGGGAGGGCACCACTCGTTCTCGGCCGAGTTCGATATCGACCAGCCGGTCACCCTGAAGGGCACGCTGACCGAGCTGGAGTGGGTGAACCCGCACGGCTGGATCCACATGGACGTCGCCGGCCCCGACGGGGCGGTGGTGAACTGGGCGGTCGAGATGGGGAACCCGACCGCGCTCCTGCGGCGCGGCCTGCGGCGGAGCGACTTCCCGCCGGGCATGGAGATCGTGGTCGAGGGCTACAAGGCCAAGGACGCGACGCCCACCGCCAACGGCATCACCGTGACCTTCCCCGACGGCCGCAACGTGTTCGCGGGCTCGTCGGGCACCGGCGCGCCGGAGCCGAACCGGCGGTAGCGTCGATCAATCCGTGGCGGAGTCGATCATGACTGGATGCGGCCAGTGCGTGCGGCGGTGCGGCGCGGTGGTCCTGGTGCTGGGTCTGTTCGTGCTACCAGCGGCGGGCGGCCAGGCCCCGCAGCCCGGGGAGGAGGCCTACGTCGCGCCGCGGACCAGCGACGGCCAGCCCGACCTGCAGGGCATCTGGCAGGCGCTGAACACCGCCGCCTGGGACCTCCAGGACCACTCAGGCAGCCGCGGCATCCCCGCCGGCCAGGGCGTCGTGGTGGGCGGCGAGATTCCCTACCAGCCATGGGCCCTGGAGCAGAAGCAGCGGAACTTCGAGAACCGGGCGACGGCGGACCCCGAGACCCGGTGCGCCATGCCGGGGGTGCCGCGCATCACCTACATGCCGTATCCGTTCCAGATTCTCCAGTTCTCCAATCGGGTGCTGATCCTCTACGAGTACGTCCACGCCACCCGCACGGTGTACATGGACGGCACCCCGCACCCCGAGGGGCACATCGACTTCTGGATGGGCGACTCGCGCGGCCGGTGGGAAGGGGACACGCTGGTCGTCGACGTGATCCACTTCAACGACGAGACATGGTTCGACCGGGCCGGCAACTTCCACAGCACGGCCCTGCACGTGGTGGAGCGCTACACGCCGACCGGCCCCGATCACCTGTTGTACGAGGCCACCATCGAGGACCCGGAGGTCTTCACGCGGCCCTGGACGATACGCATGCCGCTCTACCGGCGGCAGGAGGCCGACGTCCAGCTTCTCGAGTACGAGTGCTACGCCTACGCGGAGGAGGACCTGGCGGTCGGGGCGCGGCCGGACGAGGCGCGGTGAAGCCCGCCGTCTTCGGTGCGCGATCGGGAAGCGGGAACGATGCCGGCTTGGCCCGGCGAGCGGAGGCTGGGCTCCCCCGGTGCCCATCCGGCCCCGCGGGAGCCCGCGCCGTTCTGCGGCGCAGGGCCCCCTGGCGGAGAGCACATCCGGTTGTCTGACGGGTTCGAGGAAAGCGGTCGGGACGGACCGCGGCGGCGGGCCGGGAAGAGCGGGGGGAGACACCGATGCAGAGGATCAGGAGCAGACCGACGGTGGCGGGGATCCTGGCGACTGCCGGCTTGATCGCGGGCGGCCTGCTGGCGCCTCCCGCGGCCGGGCAGTCGACGTCGGTGGCGGAAGCCGAGACCGCGTCCGGAGCCGGGGCCAACCAGGAGGCGGCGTCGGCGTGGTCGCCGCGGCGCACCGCCGACGGCCGCCCCGACATGCAGGGCTACTGGGACGGGGGGCCGGCCAACGCCTCGCACAGCATCGAGGACGGCTGCTGCGATCCCGTCCACGCGCGCATGCAGAGCCGCGGCCCGGAGCGGCTGGGCCTGCCCTTCCAGGTGATCGTCGACCCGCCGGACGGGCGCATCCCCTACCAGGCGTGGGCGCAGGAGCGGCGCACCGAGATGCTCTACGACATGGAGACGCCGACCGAGCTGGCCCACATCGACCCCGAGGACCGGTGCCTGCTCCTCGGGGCCCCGCGCAGCAACTACCGGGGCGATCTGGAGATTCGCCAGAACGACGGCTACGTGGTGATTCAGTACGAGTGGGCCCACGCCTATCGCATCATCCCGCTCGACGGACGTCCCCACGTGGGCGGTGGCATCAGGATGTACAACGGCGACTCCCGCGGCCGCTGGGAGGGCGACACGCTCGTGGTCGAGGTGGCCAACTTCAACGACGAGCCGTGGCTCGACTCCCACGGCAGCTTCTACAGCGAGAACCTGCGGGTGGTCGAGCGCTACACCCTTGTCGACGACGACACCCTGCGCTACGAGGCGACCCTGGAGGACCCCACCGTCTTCACGAGGCCGTGGACGCTGAGGTTCGACATGGGGCGCATCGGGCGCGACGGGGAGTACGAGTTCTTCGAGGAAGCCTGTTCCGAGGGCGTCACCAACGAGCACCGCCTGGCCGCCGGCCGGCAGGCGGTGGCGCGGGGCGAACGCTACATTCACACCCACGAGGGGCCGTGAGCGATGTTCCACGCCGCCCTGACCGGATGTCCCGGATTCCTGCCGGGGCCGCCCGCCGTCTCCATCGTGGTCGAGGACCATTGGAGCGAGGTGGCCGAGGTGGTGCCGCGGGACCGGTTCTCGCCGGTGCGCATCGCGGCCGGACTCGAGGTGGGGCCGGTGCCGCCGCCGCGGGCGGTCCGCCGCGAGTACGCGACGCCGCTGCTCGGGGCCAGCGTCGTCGTCGACCCCCCGCCCGCGGGTCGGCGGTGAGGTGGAACTCCCGCCCCTCCGAACATCCGGCTGGCACTGGTTCAGGACGCTGACGGGAATCATCTTGCCGTCTGCGAAGTCCGCGAGACAGCAGAACGCGGGCCGCGTCTGAATCCAGTTGGCAAATCCATATCGATCACTGTCCTTGCCCGCATCGCGAAGGAGCTCCATGCAGAGTCCGTTGCAGGTTCGTCTCGTCGGGGCGATCGTGACGGCAGCCGCGGTCTGGGTGCCCGGCCCCGGCACCGCCGGCGCGCGGCAGGGCACCGAAGCGGACGGGTTCACCGAGGCGCAGATCGCGCTGGGCCGTGCGGTCTACGCCGGTGCGTGCGCCGAGTGCCACGGGGCGGCCCTGGAGGGCGGGTCGCACGGGCCCGCGCTGACCGGCGTCGGGTTCGAGAGCCGGTGGGGCGGGCGGACCGCGGCCGAGTTGCTCGAGTACCTCCGCGAGGAGATGCCCCCGGGGCTCGGCGGCACGCTGAGCGAGGACGCCTATCACGGCCTCGTCGCCCTCGTGATCCAGTCGAACGGACGGGCGGCGGGCGGCGTGCCGCTGACCGCGGTCGAGGCCGGGCCCCGGACAGATCCAGAGGCGGCGATCGCGGCGGCGCCGGGCCTCGGCGGGGAGGTGGACGCCGGCGCGCGGACGACACGCTACGGCCCTCCCCGCACGCTGGCCCTGACCCCGGTCACCGACGCGCTGCTGCAGGACCCCCCGGCCGCCGACTGGCCGAGCTGGCGGCGGACCCTCGACAACCACGGCTACAGCCCTCTCGACCGGATCGACCGCGGCACCGTCGGCGGCCTGCGGCTCGCGTGGGCCGTCGCCATCGAGGACGGCAACAGCCAGACCACGCCCTGGTCCACGACGGGGTGATGTTCCTCGCCCACCCCGGCAACGTGGTGCAGGCCCTCGACGCCGGCACCGGCGACGTGCTGTGGGAGTACCGCCATCCCGTGCCCGAGGACGCGGCGCGCTGGGGGGCGACCCGCACCCTCGCCCTCCACGGCGACAAGGTCTTCCTGGCCACCTACGACGCGCGCCTGGTGGCCCTCGACGCCGGCACCGGCGATCTGGCGTGGGAGACCGTCAAGGCCGACTACACCCAGGGCTTCATGCATTTCGGCGGCCCCGTCGTCGCCGACGGCGTGGTGGTGAGCGGCATCAACGGTTGCCAGCGCTACAAGGACGAGACCTGCTTCATCACCGGTCACGACCCCGACACCGGCCGCGAGCTGTGGCGCACCTCCACCATCGCCCTCCCCGGCGATCCGAACAGCGGTTCCTGGGGCGACGTGCCGCCGCACCTGCGGGCCGGCGGAGACACGTGGATTCCGGGCAGCTACGACCCGGGCCTCGACCTCTTCTACATCGGCACCGCCCAGGCGAAGCCTTGGGTGGCCGCGAGCCGGGGCATGTCGACCCGCAACGACGCGCTCTACACCAACTCGACCCTCGCCCTGAACCCCCGGAGCGGGCAGGTCGAGTGGTACTTCCAGCACGTGCCGGGCGAGACCCTCGACATGGACAGCGTCTACGAGCGGGTGCTCGTCGACGTCGACGGCCGGGAGCTCCTCTTCACGATCGGGAAGGACGCCATCCTCTGGAAGCTCGACCGCCGCACCGGCTCGTTCGTCGACCTGCGGGAGACGCTGTTCCAGGACATCTTCGAGTCGATCGACCGCGAGACGGGGCGGGTGACCTATCGGCGGGACATCCGCGACGCCGGGATCGGGGACACCGTGTCGGCCTGCCCGGGGCTGTACGGCGGCCACAACTGGCAGGCGACGGCCTACCATCCCGAGAGCGGGGCGCTCGTCATTCCTCTCCACCAGATGTGCATGACGATGACCGGCATGCCGGTGGAGATGGCCGACGGCGGAGGCGGCGAGGCGGGGCTGCCCCAGCTTCTCGAGATGCCCGGCACCGGCGGCAACGTCGGCCGGCTCGCGGCCTGGGACGTCCGCACCATGGACGAGCTGTGGAGCCGCGAGCAGCGCGCGCCGTTCCTGACGTCGGCCCTCACGACGGCGGGCGGGCTCGTCTTCGCCGGCGACGCCGACCGCTGGTTCCGTGCCCACGACGTCCGCACGGGCGAGGTGCTCTGGGAGACCCGCCTCGGCCACGCCGCGCACGGCTTCCCCATCACCTACGCGGCCGGCGGCCGGCAGTTCGTCGCGGTGCCGACCGGGCTCGGCATCTTCAGAGGGCTGACCGCCACGTTGAACCCGGAGATCCACCAGGCGCGGAGCGGCAACGCGCTCTACGTCTTCGCGCTTCCGGAGTGACCGCATTCCGGCCTGAGCGTCCCCAAGGAGCCATCATGCACGCACGCCGCTTCGTCTCGTCGTCTCTCGTCGTCCTCGGCCTGCTGGCGCCGCTCGGGCTGCCGCCCGCCGCCCACGCCCAGGCCCCGGACGAGTTCGTCCCCGTCACCGACGCCATGCTGCAGGACCCCGACCCCGAGGACTGGCTGATGTGGCGGCGCACCCTCGACACCCTGGGCTACAGCCCCCTCGACCAGATCGACCGCGGCAACGTCGGCGACATCCGCATGGTGTGGACGCGGGCGCTGGGGCCCGGGCTGCAGCAGGGGACCCCGGTGGTCTACGACGGGGTGATGTACATGCCCAACCCGCGTGACGTCATCCAGGCCCTCGACGCGGTGACCGGCGACCTGATCTGGGAGTACCGCCGCGATCGACCCGACGACCTCGCCGAGTACATGATCGGCAGCCTCACCGACACCAACCGCAACATCGCGATCTGGGGCGAGCTGATCATCGACACGAGCGGCGACGACTACATCTTCGCCCTCGACGCGAAGACCGGCGAGCTGGTGTGGGAGACCGAGGTCCTCGACTACCGGGTGCATCCCGCCAACCAGACCTCGGGCCCCATCGTGGCGGACGGCAAGGTGGTGTCGGGCCGGAGCTGCGCCCCCAAGGGCGGCCCCCACGCCTGCGTCATCGTCGCCCACGACGCCATGACGGGCGAGGAGCTGTGGCGCCGGCGGCTCATCCCCGGCCCCGGCGAGCCCGGCGACGAGAGCTGGGGCGCGGTCCCCTTCGAGGAGCGGAAGCACGTCGGCTCGTGGATGGTCCCGAGCTACGACCCCGAGCTGAACCTCGTCTACGTGGGCACTTCGGTCACCTCGCCGGCGCCCAAGTTCATGATCGGCGGGACCGACCTGAAGCACCTGTACCACAACTCGACCCTCGCGCTGGACGCCGACACCGGCGAGATCGTCTGGTACTACCAGCACCTGAACGATCACTGGGACCTCGACCACCCGTTCGAGCGGCTGCTCCTCGATACCGCGGTGGCCCCGGACCCGGCCGTCGTGCCCTGGATCAACCCCGGGCTGCAGCCGGGCGAGGTGCGGAAGGTCATGACCGGCATTCCCGGCAAGACCGGCATCGTCTACACCCTCGACCGCGCGACCGGCGAGTTCCTCTGGGCCATGCCCACCACCGCCCAGAACGTGGTCAGTGCCATCGACGGCGCGACCGGCGCGGTCACCGAGAACGCCGAGCTCGTCTTCGAGCGCGAGGGGCAGGACATGCTCATCTGCCCGAGCTTCGTGACCGGCGGCAAGGACCACGAGGCCGGCGCCTACAGCCCCCTGACGGGCCTGATGTACTACCCCCTGCGCAACGTGTGCGCCCGCATGATGGCGACCACCGAGGGCGGCGTGACCCTCTACAACCTCGCGCAACGGCAGCAGATCGCGCCGGGCACCGACCAGGTCGGCGCCGTCTACGCGATCTCGGCCGAGACCGGGAACACCGCGTGGGTCTACGAGCAGCGGGCCGGCACCACCTCGCTCATCGCCACCGGCGGCGGGCTCGTCTTCGGCGGCGACGGCAACGGGCGATTCCGGGCCCTCGACCAGGAGACGGGCGAGTCGCTCTGGGAGATCAACCTCGGGACGTCGGTCACCGGCTTCCCCATCACCTACGCGGTCGACGGGAAGCAGTACGTCGTCGCGAGCACCGGCTCGTCGCTGAGCTCGCGCGACAACATGCGCCTTACCCCGGAGCTGCGGCCGAGCAACGGCAACAACATCTTCGTCTTCGCGCTGCCTTAACGCGTGTGCTGGTCCGTGTCGGTCCGCATCTGTCCAAACGTGCCGGTTTGTAGCGTAATAATAGGGGATTACCCGCCTATGGGGTCCGTGCGGGTCCGGACCGATCCGCCCCAATCCGAGACTTGATTGTGGTCGTACCGTGGGTGTACCATTTCGGCCGAAAGGGGCTGATTCCCATGGAGAGACTGACAGCCAAGCGGGCCGAGACGCTACGGAAGCCGGGCCGGTACCGGGCGGGCGACACGGTGTACCTGGTCGTGGCCAGGGGCCGGACCGGGCGGGTGAACAAGCGATGGGTCCAACGGCTTCACGTCCAGGGGACGCGACGTGATATCAGCATCGGCACGTATCCGGCCGTCACGCTGTCCGAGGCTCGGGAGCGAGCGCACTACAACCGCCTGACGGCGAAGCGGGGCGGCGACCCGTCCGGGCGCGCGTCGACCGTGCCGACGTTCGCGGACGTTTCGGCCAAGGTCGAGCGAGGGGCCCAGTGGCGCGGCCAGACCCGAGAGACGCGTCGGCGGACGCTGGCGCGGTACGCGGGGCGTCTGATGGGCCGGCCCGTCGACCAGATCGACCGGGCGGCGGTGCTCTCGCTGCTCGCACCCGTGTACCATGATAAGCCCGCGACCGGCAAGCTCTTGCGCGGCTGGGTCCGTGGCGTGCTCGCGGCGGCGCAGGCTCTCGGCCATGTCGACGTGAACGCGGCGGGCGAAGTGATCGACGCGGCCTTGCCGAAGAGCCCGAAGGCGCGGGCGCATCGGCGGGCGTTGCCGTACGCGGACGTTCCGGCGGCGCTCGTGGCGGTCGAGGCGTCGGGGGCGGGTCCGGCCGCCAAGGCGGCGATTCGTTTCACGGCGCTGACGGCGGTACGGTCCGGCGAGACTCGCGGGGCGACGTGGGGCGAGGTCGACCTGGAGGCTCGGGAGTGGCGCGTGCCGGCCTCGCGGATGAAGGCGGGATCGGAACATCGGGTGCCGTTGTCGGATGCGGCTGTGGCGGTGCTGGAGGGCATGAAGGCGGGTTCTGACGGCGCGGCCGATTCGCTGATCTTCCCTGGCGTGGGCGGGCGGCGGCTCAACGGCGGCACCTTGGTCATTGCGCTGCGGCGAGCGACGGGAACGGATGCGGACGTTCACGGCTTCCGGTCGAGCTTCCGGACGTGGGCGGCGGAGCGTTCCGGTGCGACGAGGGACGTGGCGGAGTTGGCCCTTGCGCACGTGGTTGGCGGGGCTGTCGAGCGGAGTTACGCGCGCAGCGATCTGTTCGACCAGCGTCGGGTGCTGATGGACCGCTGGGCGGCGTTCGTGACCACCCCTGTGCCCACCCGGTAACACGCTCCCCCGGTCGCCGCAAACGAACGCTCTCTTTGGTCGCCCGCGGGCGGGAGGAGGGTTCAGCTATCGGGGCAAAAACCTGCGCCGTCGACGGAACGTCCGAGCCGTGATGGAAAGGTGGTCGAGCATTGCAGAATTCGATCGCGCTCTCAGGGATGATCCCGACCGTCCCCGCCTATCTCCGGGAGTTGCCGGAATCGCCGGTCGAATCCCTCCCGGTCGAGACCCGGAAAGCCGAATTGCCATGCGACCGGCTCTCATGGCGGGATTTCGAACGGCTTGTGTTCCGCTTGGTGCGCGAGAATGCCGACGTCGAGTACTGCGCGCTGTATGGGCGAGCCGGTCAAGCTCAGCATGGTATCGATGTTTATGCCCGTCTGGGCGGCGGCCGGTATGTCTGTTGGCAGGCCAAAAACCGAAAAAGTATAGACGCTTCAGACATCGAGAAGGCTGTCGGTGACTTTCTAAACGGTCGATGGGCGGCATCGGCGGAGCGCTTCGTCTTGTGCGTCCGCGCAAGCCTTGCGGACACCGCGCTGCAGCACACGATCGAGGTACAGGCCGCACGGCTTCGTGAAAAAGGCATCGTGTTCGAAGGTGTCGACGGCACCGAGCTTAGCGAGAGGCTAAGGCCCCACCCGGAGATCATTGACGACTTCTTCGGCCGGAACTGGCTGGTTGCCTTTGCCGGCGAGGAGGCCGCGGCGAGCCTGAAACGACCGTTAGCAATACAACGCGTGATCGCGCTGCGGAGTCGTCTCGCGGAGATCTACCGTGCACGGATCCAGCAGCTCGACCCGGGGTTGAATGTTGACCCGGCGCGGCGGGCGACACGCGACATCCGCAAGCGCTTCGTCGTCCCCAACGTCGATCCGGTCAATCCGTTCCTCGAGCCGTCGCTGGAGCCGGAGGACTTGCCCACCGAGTCGCCCCGACACGACGACCATGCCTGGGATTTCGACGAGTACAGCGACCCCGGGAAACCAGCCCGCTTCCGCAGACCGGCGAGCGGGCCGTCCGAGACGCCTTCCGCCGCGTTCGACGAGTGGCTGTTGCAGGGCGAGCGCGCGCTGCTGCTCTCAGGCGCGCCCGGCTCGGGCAAGAGCACGGTTCTGCGGTGCCTCGCGCTCGACCTGGTGTGCGCACCGGAACTGTTCCCCGCAGTGAACGACCGGCTCGGCGCGCGCATACCATTGGTCATCCCCTTTGCTCTCTGGAGCCGCCTCGCCGCGAAGGAACAACGCGAAGTGGCGTTGGCGGAGGTGATCCGCGAGGCGTTCAGGGCATTCGTTCCACAAAGGGCGCTGGAAGACTCCTTCATCGAAGCCCTGGCCGACGAGAGACTGGTGCTTTTGATAGACGGTCTGGACGAGTACAGCGACGCGCAGGCCGCGCGGACGACGCTCGCGACCATCGAGACCTTCGTTCGCACCCACGACGTGTTCACCATTGCGACCGCGCGCCCGGCCGGGTTGCGCCGTCTGGGTGCGATGAGCGGACACTGGAAGACTGCGCGACTGCTGGAGTTGCAGCCGCGCCAACAGCGCGACCTCGCGACCAAGCTCCTGAGCGAGGACGACAGCGCGGCAACTCCCGTCGCGCTTCGGGTCGAGCAGTTCTTCCAGCAACTGGAGCATAGCGGTCGACTGCAGTCGCTCGCAGGCAATCCGCTACTTCTCCACGGGATGCTCTCCGTGGCGGCGCGCCGCATCATCCTGCCGAACACGCGTTTCCAGTTGCTCCAGAAACTCATCGAGATCCTCCTGGAGGTACATCCGAGTCGGCGGGCGACAGCCGCCGCCGAGGTGAAACCACGAAGCCGCATGTTCTCGACCGATGACGTTCGGAGCGAAGCGCTAGCCAAGCTGGCTTTCGAGGTTCAACTCCGGGGCGCGGACGCCGGGATCGACCGCGGCGATGCCAGGCGCGTCATCGAAGACTTCTTGGCTGACTCGCAGGGCGGGCCCGCGTGGTCGAGGGAGCACGCCCGACTCGGGGCGCGGGAACTGACGGACATCGATGCGGACACGTCTGGCCTCCTGGTGGAGCGTGGGCCGGACGAACTCGCGTTCTGCCACGCCGTGTTTCGCGAACACCTCGCAGGTCTGGAACTCACCACCTGGACGCCGGACGACCAAGTTGAATTCACATCCGGCCATGCGGGCGAACCGCGCTGGCGCGGTGCCATTCTTACGTTGCTCCAATCGCTGAAGCGCAGGGCCGACGTGGACCGCATGCTCGAAGCGATAGGGGACGAACAGGAGGCAACAACGGACTCGACGGACCGCCGGCTACTGCTCGCGGACGGCGCGTTCGCAACGGCGTCCGTTTCGGGGCCGGTCGGTCGGCGGACGGCTCTTGACAGCATGAGTCGCATCGAAGCGGGGACGAGCGACGCCGAAGGGCTCGAGTTGTTGAGCATGGCGTTGGATGGTCCGCGTGCTGGTCCGATCGGCGAGGCGATAGTCACACGGCTTGGGAGGTGGTGGCCCGCCGTCACCGACTGGCCAGACAAATTGTACTCGCAGCTTGGCGGGTGGCGTCCCACCGAGGAACTTGCGCAGACTCTCCAACTGGCACTCCTGGGCGACAGAAACCAGCAGGCTGCCGCGGCGAGCCTTGCCAGGGTGTTCGGGGGTAGCCGCGAGGTTGGGGATTGGCTCAAGTCGCTCGTCCAGGAGTCGATGAACCCTTGGGTGACCGCAGCGGCGCTCGATGCGCTGAGCCGCGGCTGGCCGTCCATTGAGGGCCTGGACAAGTGGTTGCACGAGGCCGAGCGATCGCCTAGTGTTCACTTGCGAGCGGTAGCCGCGTTGGCGTTGTACCGGCGTGGCCGGCGAGGTGGCGAGGGAAGGGACTCGTTGTTGCACACGTTGGGTATCCGTTGGAGCCGGTTTTCGGGCCACATTCATGGGGAGATCATGGACGCGCTCGTCGCGGAATGGGCGGACGATTGCCACTTGCACGACGCCTGTTGGGCGGCCGTGGGCAAGCACGGTTCTCCGAAATACGACATCAGCCCCGGCGACGCCCGCACGATGCTGCTGAGGCTCCATCGGGAAGATCCCCGGGTGCCGGGCTGGGTACAAGAGGAAATAGAGACCCGCAAGTATTTCCCGTTCAGGGAAACGTTGCATGGGGACACCCCGCTGGAACCGATCCTGTCCCAACATCCGAACGTGCGTGCGGCCGTCGAGACTTGGTTCCAGGAGAATAGATTCTCGAGTCACGACTACGTGGCGGCTCAGTTGGCAGCGATGCTCAGGAGCGACGCGGCCAAGCGAGCGATGTTAATGAATTTAGCAAAGGCGGGCCAATTTCGGTTCTGGCCGGTCTGGAGCCTGCTACATGGCTGGGGGATCGACAATCGAGAGGTCGCCGCCGTTCTTGAACCGCTCCCGCGGATCCCACCCGACGAGAGACAGCACATTGCCCATCACGTTCCGGCGATCGTCGGATCTGTCGACGAGAGCTTTCGGCTGCTGCTGGAGATTTGTGACCTCCCGGAGGTCTCACGCATCGACTTCGTGATAAGGGGGTTCACCGCCCTCGGGAAACAGATCGACGACGGGGAGGCCGTGTCGGCGATCTTGCCTCATGTCAGGAAGTCTCGAGCCGCGTTCGGCGGCGAAGACACTCTGATCGCGCGGTTTCACGCAGATCCCCGGGTGAGGACTTTCGCGTTGGAGCGATTAAGGAGGCGATCGCCGCCCCTGGCAGCGATGGCGGGGGTTTACGGCACCGACGGTGAGATTGCGCGGTTGATATTGGAGCGTGCGGCTCCGCTGCCGGCAGTGTTTCGCCGATACATTGCAAAGAGGGCTAGCCAACGCGTCGATGACGAGGCGTTGCGGGGATCGCTGCAACAGTGCGAACTGGAGACGGATGAACACGCGATGGTCCAGGCGACGATCGGGCTCTCCTATGCAGCGCTTGCAACACCCGGCGAGGCCCAGGCGAGAACCGAAGTTCTGCGCGCACAACTCCACGCGGTCGGGCCCGACTACGACGAGCGGCGCGTGGCGGCTTTCAGCGGCTTGCTGGCGCTCGGACGGATCGATGTCTTCGCGGATGCGAGAGATGAACGTGGCGACGAGGCCCTTGGAATTGACCTTGTGGAGCCGCAGTTCAAGGACTACGCACCTGCTCTTGAACTGGCGGCGGAGCGATGGGAGAAACTGGAAGCGGCGATGGGGGGCTCTGCGGCTAGTCGCCTCAGTCGACGGGGCGGTGATCCTGCGGGCTTCTGGGGAGCGTTTGCACCCTACGTAAGCCGTTCACCGCTCTTGAGGACGAGATTCCTAGAATACTGCGAGGAAGAATCCGTGGTGCTGGACGCGCCCGGGCTCGTGGCGCTGTCACGGCTCAGGCCCGGCAGTGCGCTGCTGCTGGATTGCTGCAAACGGGTTTTGGCCTCAGAGGTGGGCGCACAGAGGGGGACCCCCTTGGATGTGGCCCGATCCACGGTGGTCGCGTCAAAATGTCTGGCTACGCAGTTCTCCGGAGATTCCTCCGCGGTCGCGGCGATCATAGCGGCCAGCGACAGTATGCGGTCGCAGGGAGGCGCGCTGGTCGGATTGGCGTCCCAGTGGCCGGGTCAAGAGATAGTTGTACGCGAATACCGAAATCTCCGGAAGGGACAGGCCTGGCGCAGGTTGCTGGACTGCGCTGTACTCTGGGTTTTGAGCGCACAGGGAACGCGCGAACAAGTTGCGGCGGCATTTGCCCAGTTCGTAACGAGGCCGGCTCCGAGTCCATGGGATTTCCCCGAGGACGCGTTGGACGCATTCCGCGCGCGATTAGAACGGGAGCCCGAGGTTGAAGTGGCCCTGCGACAACTCGCTATGGACAATGATGAGCCGAGTGTCCGCGCGTCGACTGTCCGGCTGTTGTCGTCGATGTCGACAAGGCGAGGCCTGGACTTGGCAGAAGAGTTATTGGCGGCCGAGTGTGGGCGGCCGGGGCCACCACGGTTCGCGCTGGACATTCTTACCAATCGCATTCGGCCGGCCAAGGCGATCATGCGTGATGTGTTGAAGCCGGCCGACAGTTAGGTGGAGACAGTGGAAGGGATGTGCCGTGCGCAAGAGCGATTGGGGGTCTGGTGCGCGTCGCGGTCGCACACGTTCGCCTCACGGCGGGGGGAAGCTCTGGAGCTCAGCGAGAGACGCACACACAACCGTGGCGGGCTTGGGCGCAGACGGTGCGTCCGCCGGTGAGCTGGAGCAGCGGTCGGCCTGCCGGTGGACGCTTGGGCGGAGGACTTTCCGGGACGAGACGGCGAGCGAGCAAGACTTCGAGCCGTGGTGGCTCCCCTGGTCGTGTCGTCAACTGGGGTGGGGGGGGGGCCGGAAGACCCTTGCCGCCCGCGGGGGTGGCGCGGGTCCGCGGACGGTCGGCTGATGGCGCCGGCGGTTGTCGGGTCGAGTGAGCCGGGAGCCGAGCGGAGCCCGGCCGCGGTTTCCGTGTTCGCGTGCGGCGGTGTCAGCGGTCGTACCCGTGGTCCTTGTTGCGGGTGCGGGCTTGCGCCTGTCCGGGCACGGTCGGCTGTGGCCGTCGGAGCTCGACTTGGTCGAGCCGGTTGATCATGTCGATGCCCGATCGGCTCGCGGAGTCGAGGATCGTGCGCTCGGTGCCGGCGTTGACGGCGGCCCGGATGGCGGCGAGGACCTGGGGTGCGGTGACGGGGCCGTTGTTGTTGAGGTGTTGGCCAGGCCCAGGCCGGATTGAACGAGGGCCCTGCCGGCGCTGGGGGCAGCGTACGTCTCGGGTTCGAGGGGACCTGCGCCGATGGTCTTGCGGACGGAGAGCGTGTGGCTGTGGAGGTCGATCTCGAGGCGGGTGTAACGGTGGGCCTGGAAGGCGGCGGCCTCGAGCCCGAACGGGGTGGCGTCGGCGCGGCGGGCGCCACGGATCGAGTCGTGGAAGTTGTCGGCGAGCATGCCGGCGGCTTCGCGCTAGGCGCTCTCGATGAACGGCCCGTTGCGGGCAGACCACGCCGGCGGCGGCGGGAGCGCGGCGGGGTCCTCGTCGGCGACGGTCCGGCTTGCGCTACTCGTGGGGGATGCTGGTCGGGATGCGAGCTGACATCGCGTTTGGCTGTCTCTAGCCGCGGACGTCGATACGACGATGAAGACGGCGGCGTAAGCACGACGAGCACCGAACGAGGTCGCGGGCGGGAGGCGGGGTCGGTTGTGTTGTCGATGTGATGCGACAGTGCGAGCCGTGCGGCCCGCGCGTCGACGTTCCCGCGCGTCGACCTCCTCGATATGGATTGCAGTGCGCCTTTACCGGCCGCAACGGGGTGCTGAACTTCTCCTCGTTATCGGTCTCCCTCCTCGAAACTGCGGACGTAGCGCGAGACGGTCCACGCCGCGATACCGAGTGCCTTGGCGATCTTCTTGAAGCTGAGGCCCTCGTTGCGGAGTTCGAAGATGCGCGCGACGGTGTCGACCGAGAGCGGCGGGCGAAAGAAACCGCGCCGGCTGGACACCCGGCCCGGGCGTCTGAGCATTACCCGGTCCGCCGGCATCGGCGCCGCGCGCGGGTCGTCGACGTCCGGGGCGAACTTGCCGAGGTCGTTCCAGTCGAGACGCGCCCGCTGCGGCCCCTCCGGCATGAACTCCTCGATGTCCTGGTCGAGGGCGCCGTCGCTGCCCTGCCAGACCACCTCGCCCTCGGCCGGTGGGCCGGTGGGGGTTTCCCGTAGCGAGGTCAGCTCGGGCTCGGGCCCGCCGCAGACGACCGATACGCCGGTGACGTGCCCGGCGCCGGTGCGCCAGCTGACGTCGGCCAGCGCGGACAGGACATCGGGCCTAGCGAGCGCCGCGGCGAGGGCCGAACCCTGCAGCCGCAGCTTGGACGTGACCGTCAACGCCCGCATGGTGCAGCCGGCGTTGTCGATGGAGCGGACGACGACCTTGGCGCCGACGCGCTGAACGGTTCGTTCGGACATGGTTCTCCTCTTTTTGGGGATGTGCGGCGGGCGGGATCACCCGCCGGGTGCGCCGAGTGGGGGCCGTGCTCTTACGGGGAGTCGAGATGGGCGGTGGGGATCGAACGGTCGACGGCGATCCACGCGGGCCGGCGGCGGGGCGCGCCCGGGATCGGCACGGGGGCGGGACGGGTCCGCGTGGGCGGCGGTCACGACGGCGGCCTGACGGAGGAGGCCGGCGAGGTTTGCGCGCGCGGCGGCTGCGGTGGCGTGGGCTGTGGAGATGCGGCCGGAGCTGAAGGCGAACGGTGACGCGGTGGATGTCGTGCGCGGTCGTCAGGATGGTCGCGACGTCGGGATCGTCCGCGGCGTGCCGGTGCACGGCGTCGGCGCCGCAACGTGCCGCCCTTCGGCCGGCGTGGTCGTCGTCGGGCGGGCCGGCCCGCCGCAACGCGGCGCCGGTGGCCGACCACGGGCAACGGTTGGCATCAACTGCGGGGTGTCGCGGTTCGCGGTGAGGCGCGTCATGCCCGGCCGCCTTTCCGGGCGAGGGCGCGCCGCCACCGCCGGCGTGCCGCCCGCGACCGGGGCCTGGCTGGGGCGCTCGGCCGCTCGGTCTGCTGGCCGGCGAGCCACCGCGTGATCGCTTGCTCGCTCGCGTGGCCGGGCCGCCTCTCGACGGCGCGGCGCAGCGCCGCCGCGGGGCTCATCGCCGCGGCCGCCCGCAGCTCGGCGAGCGCCAGCTCCGCGTTGGCGGGGTCGTGCTCGATCCACCGGTCGTAGATGACGGCCCCGTCCGGCGCCACCCGGTAGACGCGCCAGCCGCGGGCGTCGGGGACGTCGGTCCTCGCGATCACGGGCGCGCCGACAGGGACGGCCGGAGCGATGTCTCGCGTGCCGCGGAGCGGGTTGCCGTAGGCGCTGCCCGAGGACCTGGCGGCGGCTTCGCTCGCCGCGAGCCGGCGCGTCCGGACGGCGCCGAGCTTCAGCCTCGGCCCGGGCTCGCCAGCGCCGCCTTCCTCGCTCTCGAGCCGGCCGTGGATCGGGCGGCCCCGGGCCTCCTGCCCGAAGTCGGCCGCCAGCAGCAGCTCGGCGCGCGCCGGCGCCTGTTGCGGGTCGAGCCTTACGTTCATCGCGTTCTCCTTTCCCTGGGGAGGTTCGTGGCGGCCTCTTGCCGGCCGGGGTCTTCGTCGTTGCCCCGCTCAGCGGGGCAAAAAAAAGCGCGCATAGCGCGCGCAAATTTCCCGGTCCCGCCGCCTGTCGAGGACAGGCGGCCGGGTGGACGGGGGGGCGAGGGGCAAGGGGTCGGGTTACATGATGGATCGATGGTACCCGCCCCCGAGCCCCCCCGCTGTGCACCCCAACGGGCCGGGTCTCCGGAGGTCGGGGCGAAGCCTTGGCGGCGATCTCAGGCGTCGGCCGGCGAGGATCGGGGCCCGGGCCGGGGGCGGGCAAGACCCATCCGAGTCGTCGCGGGTATCGATCAGAAGCTCGGTTCCTGTCCGCGGTCCCGCCGCGTCGTGCGCCCGGGCGGCGACGTTGCCGGCGCCGGCCTGGACGACGTGTCGCGGGTCGGGACCCGAACCGGGCGCTTCCCCTCGGCGGGACGCTCGACCTCGCCATCGTTCCGGAGCGGCGCCCTCGAAGGCGGCGAGGGCGCCTCGTGGCGCCGCATGGTCTCGGCCGGCAGGGTCCGGGAGGACTCGGAGGGCGGCCGCGGACTTGGCATGACCCGCTCGAGCTCGGCGGCCATGGCCGCCCTGACGACGCCGAACAGCTCGCCACGAGCGGCCGGGACTTCTTGCCCGCTCGGCGGGGTCGGAACGCTCTCGTTCCGGCGTCGGGTCATCCAGCGCCGCCGCCGCGGCAGGGCGCTCCATTCGCCGAGGGCCTGCCGATGGCGCTGGTCGGCCGCCGCCTCCCTCTCAGCCAGACAGCGGTGCCCCAATCCGGCAGCCTCGGTCGAGCGACTGACCGGGTGCGCCGTCTCCCAGTTGATCTGCTCGAGGACCGCCCGCTGAGCCGACGCCGACGTCTTCGGTTGGGGCGCCGATCGACGCCGCGGTGTTCCCCCACTGCCGGGCGGCCGTCCGGGCCGCGGTGATCAACTGGCCGGAGAGGTCCCGCTCCGTTTGCCGCATGGCCGCAGCCCGGGCCGGTTTGACGTCGACGCCCGCGGAACGATCCTGACGATGCGTGGCTCTCGACGGGCGAAGCCTGTGCAGCATCTTCTGCACTCGTTCCCGCACCCACTCGAAGAGCCGCTTCACCAGGCCGGGCGACGCCGGCGGCTCGGGCCGCTCGGCGGCGATGGCAACGCGCGGGCGCACGCCGAGAGCGTGTGCGTCAGGCGCCTGCCCAGCCGGTATCGGTGAAATCGTTGAACCACTCGCCCGTTCGTCGCCATGCTGCGGCTGGGACGTCCCGGAACACCCAGGTCGCCGGCTGCCGGTGGTGCAATCGCCGCTCGGCGACATTGAGCGCGCGCCCGATGTCAGTCGGCGTCCTGCAGGAGCATCAGCAGTGGCTGCGGACCGCCGCCGACAAGCACCGAGGAGGGAGTCGCGACGTGACCGCCGGCGCGCTAGCCCTCGCGCCGCGTTTCGGGCCGGACTCCGGTCGTTCCGGTCCCTCCGTCCGACCCGAAACGCCCGGTGGACCTCAACCGGAGAACATCGGACCCGCCCGCGACGTTCTCCCCAGAAGTGTGCAATTTTCGGTTGCCATTGACATCGTGTAGACTCTCTGACCGAACGTCGCCGCTGGGGTGACAGAACCAGTAAGGTGGTGTCCGCCGATGCAAACTTTCGAGGCGCGGTGGCCAAGCGGCTCTGACATGGCACTGGCATTTGTTGCATTCGTTATCGCCGGGCTCGTGGATCTTCAAGCACCCGTCATTACATCGACTACGTGGTACTACTACATTCTGCTTCTATTTGCAGGTATGGGAGTGGCGGCTGCCATTGCCACTCTAAGAGGGGTTGTCTCTAGCGCAGCCGCTAGGATACGCTTTTGCGTCTTATATTTCCTTGTTAAGCGGGTGGCGACCACTGTAGCCCAAGGCGAACACGGTAAGGCGAAACACGAGGCTGCTCTGCTTAAAATCAAACTTCGAAAGCTGGAAGTACATGTCGACTTGGAGAACCTGGAGACCGACTCAGCAACAAAGCTCCTTGCCGAGCTGCGCGATTGCACCGCCCGCTGGAATGGTCTAAGAACAGCTAGAGAATTGGGTGGGAGGTAGGGCGATGCTCCGGCTAAACGACGGTTTGTCGCCAGAAAGAATAGAAGGCGAAGTGAAGGCCTACGCAAGTGAGCATGCTTTGACCCACCTGTGGTGGGGTGGATTGCGGGAGGCTCTCTACAGTAGCCCTGACGGCTACCTCGCCTGCAAGTATCGCAGAGGCAGTGGACATTCCCCTTACTCATTGGATATCAAGCACGTCACAACGCGTGAGGATGCTGAGACTCTGCTAGCCGACGATCCCGACGAAGGAAATATCCTCGTTCCTGTAAATGAGCTAGAGTGGGCCAAGTACTCCTTTGACGTCTGGAGTTCAGACGCAGGGACGAGACTACGGCTTTTTGATGCAGGCAACAATGCCTGCCCTATCTGTCTCCGCATGTTCTCAAAGAATGATGTCGAGATTGGGTCATCTGTAGTCCTCGCCCACATCCCTCTTAGGACATTTGCTATGGACGAGTCGGTGGAAGCGTGCCTGACGTGCAAGGATTGTCACGAGCTTGGAGTCGAACCTGCTGTAGCCTCACAACTTATCCGTACTAGGGCTCAGCTAGAAGTGGGTGGAGCAATTCTGCAGGCCGATATGGAGGTGGAGGAGGACGGTACCCTTAACGCCAAGATCCGCGAGCATCACGACACGGTCAGGGCAAGGGCCCACAGGAAAGCTATGTCGAAGGGGGAAAATATGACCCTCACGTTTACTGCGCCTCGCAATCCGCGTGCTGCTATGGTTACCTGGTTGAAGCTCTCGTACTTGTCTGTGTTTTCGTTGTTGGGGGTATATGGCTACCGCTATGCTAAAGGCGCGGCTTTGGAGCGTGTGCGCGAGCAAATTTTGAAGCCAGACGATGAGATTATTCGCCACTTTGCCGTCAAGAGTTCAGAGGATACAGAGTTGTCCGGAATCCTCATGAATCATAGAGATACCCAGTGCTGGGCAGTCATAATGTCAGGAATCGCGGTGCTGCTGCCTAGGAGTTGGGACACGTCGTTCTACGATAATATAGACGATGATTGGGTTGCTAAAGGGAGTTTGGGCGGTGGACCGCTATGGTTCCCAGCAAAGTTTGGAAGCGTGGCTAGTGGAAGTATCACCTTCAAAGAAGGCGTTGACTTGTCGCAACTAGTGGGAAAGGATCGGCTCTTCGGAGCGCCAGGGCGAGTGGAAAAAGAGGGCCGCAAGTCAGAGTTCATCATAGTGGACTGGAATGGTCGGGACGTTACCACACTTGGTGTAGAGAGGCTATCGTGAACATGGCTGTGACGCCTTCCACCCAGCGAACGAATATCTTGGCGTTTGCCGACGGCGCACTGCTGGCCGACCTGGCTCACGCCAACCTTCAGCCGGGCAGGACGGAGAACGAGTGTCAAGTCGCGATCCGGACGTTGCGCGCGGCCATACCGATCGCTGCACCGATCCTCGAAGCCACGGGGACGTCACGGTGACGGGCGCAGATGCCCAGGAGTAATCTCGAGACGCTCGCTGGAGAATTCTCCACCGGTGACCTGTGTATGGCGTTCGTCAACTGGATGGCCTACTTCTTCGCCGGCTGCGTAATGAACGGGTGATAGCGGAGATCCTGCCCGACAGCCCGGGAACGCTCAGACAGGAGGGCCCAGAAATTTGATGTGTTGACGGAGAACTGGGGGGGGCCTCTTCACGTGGCTACGGGGATCGCTTTTTCAGTTGCATTTCCAGCCTTGCCGATCTTCTTGAGGCTGAGGCCCTCGTGGCGGAGCTCGAAGATGCGCGCGACGGTGTCGACCGGGAGCGGCGGGGCGAAGGAAACCGCGCCGGTCGGACAACCGGCCCGGGCGTCTGAGCGTTACCCGGTCTGCCGGGATCGGCGTCGCGCGCGGATCGTCTGTCCGGGGTGTACTTGCCGACGTCCTTCCAGTCGAGGTGCGCCCGCTGCGGTCCCTCGGGCATGAACTCGTCGAGGTCCTGGTCGAGGGCGCCGTCGCTGCCCTGCCAGACCACCTCGCCCTCGGCCAGTGCGCCGGTGGCGGCCGCCCGTAGCGAGGTCAGCTCGGGCTCGGGCTCGCCGCAGACGGCCGATACGCCGGTGACGTGCCGCAGTCCGCGCGGGCCGACGTCAGCTGGCGCACCGGCGCCGGGACGTCGGGCCTGGCGAGCGCCGCAGCGAGGGCCGAACCCCGGCAGCCGCAGCTTGAACGTGACCGCCGACCCGCTGCACGGTTCGTTCGGACATGGTTCTCCTCTCGTTGCGGATGTGCGGCGGACGGGATCGTCAGCAGCTCGGCGTCGCTCAGCGTGCTGACGCCGTGCTGCTCCTCGGTTCCGGTGCTCGAAGTCATGCGCGGCCGCGTTTCCGGGCGAGGGCGCGCCGCCACCGCCGCCGTGCCGCCCGCGACCGGGGCTTCGCCGGGGCGCTCGGCCGCGCGCGTGGCCGGGCTGCCGTGTCGACAGCGCGGCGCAGCGCCGCCGCCGGGCTCCTCGCCGGGGCCGCCCGCAGCTCGGCGAGCGCCAACTCCGCGTTGGCAGGGTCGTGCTCGATCCACCGGTTGTAGATGACGGCCCCGCCCGGCGCCAGCCGTGGGCGTCGGGGGACGTCGGTCCTCGCGACCAAGGACGCTCCGACGGGGACGGTGGGGGCGCTCTCTCTCGCGCGTGTCGCGCAGCGGGTTGCAGTGGGCGCTGCCCGAGGGCCTGGCGGCGGCTTCGCTCGCCGCGAGCCGGCGCGTCCGGACGGCGCCGATCTTCAGCCTCGGGCCGGCGCCGTTGTCCTCGCTCTCGAGCCGGCCGTGGATCGGGCAGCCTCGGACCTCGTGCCCGAAGTACGCGGCCAGCTGCAGCTCGGCGCGGGCCGGCGCCTGCCGCGCGTCGAGTCTCACCTTGTTCGTTCGGGTTCTCCTTTCCCTGGGGAGGTTCGTGGCGGCGCCTTGCCGGCCGGGGTCTTCGTCGTTGCCCCGCACAGCGGGGCAACAAAAGCGCGCATAGCGCGCGATTCTTCCCCTAGCGGCCACCCGGGCGAAGGCGGCCGGGAGGGTGAACGGGGACGGAGGGGCAAGGGGTCGGGTCACATGATTGATCGATGGTACCCGCCCTCCCACTATGCACCCCAACGGGCCGGGTCTCCGGAGGTCGGGGCGAGGCCTTGGCGGCGCTCTCAGCCGTCGGCCGGCGGCGAGGATCGGGCCCGGGCAGGGCGCGGGCAAGACCCGTCCGAGTCGTCGCGGGTATCGATCAGAAGCTCGGGTCATGTCCCCGGTCCCGCCGCGGCGGGCGCCCGGATGGCGACGTTGCCGGCGCCGGCCTGGACGACGTGTCCCGGGTCGGGACCCGAAACGGGCGCTTTCCCTCGGCGGGACGCTCGACGTCGCCATCGTTCGAGAGCGGCGCCGAAGGCGGCGAGGTCGCGTCGTGGGGCCACATGGTCTCGGCCGGCGGGGTTCGGGCGGACTCCGAGGGCGGCCGCGGCCTCGGCATGATCCGCTCCAGCTCGGCGGCCATGGCCGCCCTGACGACGCCGAACAGCTCGCCACGAGCGGCCGCGACTTCTTGCCGGCTCGGCAGGTCGGGACGCTCTCGTTCCGGCCGTCGGGTCATCCAGCGCCGCCGACGCGGCAGGGCGCTCCACTCGCCGAGGGCCTGCTGATGGCGCTGGTCGGCCGCCGCGTCCTTCTCACCGCGGCAGCGGCCTCTCAATCCGGCAGCCTCGGTCGAGCGGCCGACCCAGGGCGCCGTCTCCCAGTTGATCCGCTCGAGGACCCCCCGCTGAGCCGCCGGCGTCTCCCGCCGGGTGTCGATCGACATCGCGGCGGCGATGAGGGTTTCCGTGGCGGGGGTGGTGTTCCCCCACTGCCGGGCGGCTGTTCTGGCCGCGGCGATCAACTGGCCGGCCAGATCCCGCTCCGCCGGTTTCCGCTCGGCCGCGGCGGCGCGTGCCGGTTCGGCATCGCCGCCCGGAGAACGATCCTGACCGTGCGCCGCTTTCGACGGGCGAAGCCTGTGCAGCATCTTCTGAACTCGCTCCCGCACCCACTCGAAGAGCCGCTTCACCAGGCCGGGCGGGGCCGGCGGCTCGGGCCGCTCGGCGGCGATGGCAACCGCGCGGGCGCGATCCGAGAGCGTCCGCGTGAGGCGCCGGCCCGGCCGGCCGGTCTCGGTGAACTCGTCGAACCCCTCGCCCGTTCGTCGCCATGCTGCGGCTGGGGCATCCGGGAACACCTGTTCCGCTTCGAGAATCACCCGGTGCTCCCAGGTCGCCGGCTGCCGCCGGTCCAATCGCCGCTCGGCGACATCGAGCGCGCGCTCGATGTCGGTCGGCGTCCCTGTGCGCGACCAGGACGGGCTGCGGCGGTCGAGGGCTGCGACGAGCGCTGCGTCGCCGCCCGGCGTGGAGAACAGCTCCCTCACGCGAGAGACGCGCCTGTGCAGGGCTTCGGCCGTCGCGACGGCGTCGTCGAGATCCGCCGTCCCGAACCGCCCGCCGCATCTGCCGAGCTCCCGACGGAACCGGGCGTCGGCCGCCTCGTCCGACAGCACGTCGCGAAGCCGCCCGAGACGCGTCTCGTCCGACTCGGCGGCGTCGAGGGCCGCATCGATGTTCGCGCTCGTCGTCGCGTCGTTGCCGTCCACGTTCCACTTCGGATCGAGGTCGGCCAGGTTCGCGAGCAGCAGCTCCACGCCCCCGGGCAGGCGGCCGAGAGCCGTTCGGCGGGCTTTCCTCTCCTCGTCCCGCTTCGCCTCGGTACGGCGCCGTTCCGCTTCTCGCCGGGCTGCCGCTTCTCGCCGTGCGGCCGCGTCGGCTCGCCGCTGCTCCGCCTCCAGCGCCGCGATCTCCGCGTCGATCGCCTCGATCCTCGACCTCGCCTCGGCCGCTTCCGCCGCGTCCCGCGCGTGCGCCGACCGGGCCTCTCGGGCCGAAGCCGACGCCGCCTCGTACGCGACATACCGGTCCGGCTTCTGCGTTGGCGACCGGTCCTCCCATCTGTGCTTCGCCGCCGGCCCGATGTGCGCCGACGGCGGGCTGAGCAGAAGACGCTCCTCCTCCTTCGCGTCGCCGGCCTCGCGCGCCCGCGCCAGTTGCGTGGCGTGGCTCTCCGACGTCACCCGGTCCGCCACGCCGGCCCGGTCGAACGCCAGGTTCATCTCCGCCGCCCACGCCTGCCGCGTCTCCTCCAGCCACGACCGCGGCTTCGTGCGCTCGCTCTTCTTCGCACCGCCAGCCGCGGGATCGCTCCCCTTCGGAGCCGCGCGCCGGAACCACTGCTCCGGCGCCCGCGCCACCCCGTCGTTGACCCGCTCGGAGAACACCAGGTGCAGGTGCGGGTTGTCCGCCACCCCCGCCTTCTTCGACTGGCCGGCGTGCACCGCCAGTGTGTACGGCAACTCGCCCGCCGTCACGTGCACCGCGAAGCTCCGCGCCAGGTCCAGCCGCCCGGCAGAGTCCAGCGAGTTGGGGAGCGCCGCCGTCAGTGAGCGGAACAGGCGGCCGTTGCTCCGCTCGTGGCAGTCGGCCGCCGCCCAGTACAGCCGCGCGTCCGACGACGCGAACGCCGGCATGCAGCCCGACTCGAGGTGTACCACCTCGTCCTGGCAGGCCGCCCCGTACTTGCCGATGCGGCTGATGTAGTCGTACTTCGCCGCCGCCGACTGGCCGGTGCCGCGGCTGCCCGTCTTCACGTTGACGTGGCAATACATGGCGTCGTGCTGTTCTGGCCGAAGGCTCTCGTCGCACGTCGGTTTCGCACAGCGAAACCGGTAAGTGCGCCCTTCGGGTTTCGGGGTTTTTTCTGTTGGTACTGTGGTGTCCTGGGGACTCTCGGGTGGTACTGTTGTTTTGTTCCGTTTTCCTGCCGCCTAAATTCATGATATATACCGGAGTCATGCAGACGTCAAGACATGCGGCCCAAATCGAGAAGCTCAAGGAGCGGCGGCAGGAACTGGCGACCAAGGCGAGGGACGCCGACAAGCGACTCGCGGATCGGCTGCGCCGACTCCAGACGGACGAGGCGAAGACCGAGCGCAAGCGGGAGACCCGGCGCAAGATCATCGTCGGGGCCATCGTCCGGGCGGCGCAGACATCGCGGACCGACATCAGCCTCCGCTGGCTCGAGGAGCAGATCCAGGCCCTGGAGCGGCCCGACGATCGTGCCCTCTTCGGTCTGGACGTAGAGCCGTCCGCGGGCGCCACCGACGCGGACAAGGCCGAGCCGGCAGCCGCGCCGATCACCGCCCTGCAGAAGAAGCTGTTGGCCAAGCTGGTCGAGGAGCATCCCCGGTTCGCGCGGGAGCTCGGCGTCGACCCCGACGATCCCGGGCTGGAGAAGCTCGGCAAGGCGAAGGCGACCTCCCTGATCGGAGCGATGGTCGATCACGCCAAACGCGCAGGCGCCGCCCGGTGACCGATGACGACTGGTGCGGCCGGGTGCCGGGCGGCCGCAGATTTCCGCCCGGCGGCCGTCCGTTCGCGAGAGTCGTCAGTATCGAGCCGGTGGTGGGAAGTGAGCGAAAGGACAGGTCGTCGAGGACGAAGATCGGCCGGAGGGCGCCGTCACGCGAGGGCAGGATCCGTTACCGCTTCCTCGCCCCCGCGCCTACCGGCGGGCCGGTCAACTCTTCGCCAAGCGCTCCGGATTCGTTGCGGGACGCATCCGATCGCCGGGACAAGAGCTGCGCCAACTGCTTCACGCTCTCGACCTGCTGCAGGAGATCCTGCATGTCGGAGCGCTGGACCGAACCCTGCTCGAGCCAGCCCTTGATCCGCTCGTTGAAGGAGGAGGTCGTCTCTTCGAGATGCTCCGCCACCGCGGCCTGGAGCTCCGGTTCCTGGTCGAACAGCGCCCGCCACAAACCGGTGAGCCGGCCGGGGTGCCAGTCGGGAAGCCGGCGCGCCGGTTCCGACGGTACGAGCCAACCGCGGTACACCGCCAGGATGACGCCGCGGTCGTCGATGTCCTTGCGCTCCCACCGCTCGGGGATCAGGTCCTGGTGGCCGTTCGGCTTCGGCGCGTCCCAGGCGGCCACCTCGTAGGCGGTCGCCGTCAGCCGGATCAGCCATCGCAGCCCTTCGCGCCCCTTCCGGTCGCGCAGCCAGATCCGCTGACCGGGTTCGAGCTTCGCGCACGGAGAGACGAGGCAGAAGTCTGCCGACCCGATGCCGGCCGGGATCATCGAGTAGCCGTAGTAGCTCACGTAGAACGCCTGCGGGTCGTCCAGATCCACCAGCGCCGGCCTCGGCCGATCCTCCTCTTCGCTCTCCGTCAGATGGACCTTCGGCGACGGCTGCGACAACACCCGCACCGGCAGTTGGACGCTCGGGTCGAAGCGGGTCAGCGGACGGGACGGTTCCGCGCCGTCGGCCTCGACCTGAACATCCCGCGGCGGACCGATGTAGAGCTCCAGGCCGAGGGCGCGGCAGATCTGCTCGACGCGGTTCAGACGGGGGACGTGTCCGTTCAAGACGGACCGGATGGCGTCTTGCGGCAGACCGCCGTTAACGGCGGCCCGGTACTGGGATTGTCCTCTTTCCGCAAGCCGGCGCCGGACCACCTCCGCGAAATCGATGATCGCCATGCCGGAAGTATACCGCCTCTCAAGGCGAACGGCGCTTGACTGGGCCTGTGATCGTGATCCACCATTTTCGGTATCTATAACAACATCGGCAGCTTGCATCGGGATCGCGGCGGCGAGGACGATCTCCATTCCGCCTCGACGCTTGGCCGGGCAGCGTGCCATGACGACAGGAGGTACTGGTGTGGCTCAGCTGTTGACGGTGAGGCAGGTTGCCGGTCAGCTCGGCGTCTCGCGGTCGACCGTGTACAAGATGCTGGAGGACCGGGTGTTCCCGGCCGCACCGATCCGGCTTCCCGGCGGCGACCCTCGCTGGCCGCAGGAGGTCGTCGATGAATGGGTCGATACCCGCAGATGCGACGGAGATCGCTCACCGCCGAGGCGATAGCGGTTCGGCGGATGACGCCGGTCACCAGCTCCAGCCCCATTGAGGCGGTCGTGGTGCCGCTTGATGGCCGCGGTGATGCAGGTCAGGGTGTTCAGGGGAATCTCGATGTCGATGCCCCGCAGGTTGTGCTCGCGGGCACCGACGACGCGGATGGCCAGGGGCTGCGGGTGCTTCGCCGGCTCGACGGGAATGGGGATGGTCTCGTCCGGCATGTACCTGGCGGTCGGCGACTGCGGATCCTCCAGCAACTCGGCGAACGAGCCCGGGTAGATGACCCGCCCCCCTTGCTCGCCCGCGCCCAGCCCCAGGTCGACCACGACAATCGGCGGTGCGGATGGTGTCGGCGTCGTGCTCGACCACGGGTGCAGGCCGATCGACGGCTCGTCAAGCACGTAGAGGGTGTCGACGAGGGCCGTCGCCAAGTTCGAGGGCCGTCGCCAGGTTGATGCGCTGCGCCTCGCCCCCGACAGGGTCGACGACCGGCGGTCGAGGGTCAGGGTAGTCGAAATCCCACGTCGCGCAGGACGAGAGCCCCCCGCCGTATCTTCGGTCACCGCCCCCTCGCCGTCGCTGACGGCGAGACCGGCGAAGAAGACCCCCGCCGTCGACCGTGAGGGCGGACACCTCGTCGATGGTGACCGCCAAGCGGCGCACTGGTGGCCCGGCGACCGGTCGACGAGATGTAGAACGTCGTCGGGAACCCGCACCGTCACCGGTCGGCCCGGAGGCCGTGGCGTCCGCATTCCGGCGAACCGTCGTCAATGAGGGTCCCTCGACGATTGTCCGGGAGACGACCGAAACGCTACCAATTTGGGGGGCGCGAGGACGTGCACACGTGCGCTAGGATTCGCCGGAAGCGGGACTGTCCCGCCAGACGAAGCCGGGCAAGTGCAGCCGCGCTCGGTGCGATTGGAGTGGGCTCGACGGGGTGTAGTGTCGGCGGTTCGGCGTCCGGTTTTTGCTCGCGATAACTGGATTTATCGCGAGTAAAGATCGACCTCCACACCGAAACGGATGCCAATTCTACACATGCCGAACGCGATCCGCAAGCCCGCCGCCTCGGACGCAACTTGCTGACACCGCTTGAGTTCTTCGGAGGGCGCCGCGCCCGCCCGGCGTGACGGCCGATCCCGGCCGAGGCGGATCGGAGTGGGACTCGCTCACATTATTGCTCGCGATAACTACCTCGCGAGTGTCCGTGACCAGCCCTCGAACGGCACGCGCACGTCCACGCCCCGGCCGCCGCCGCTGGAGCGCCACGGCCCCCGATTCCCCGGCCACGCGGCCTTCCTCAGCGCCGCTGCCGCTCGGCCAACTGCGCGGCGCCGCTGCGCCGCGCCAGCAGCCGCTCGCCGTAGCGCTGGACCATGCGCGTCGTCTTCCAGCGCCCCGACTGGAGGATGGCTGGCAGCTCGATGCCGCAGGCGATCATGTCCTGGACCGCCCCGACGCGCGTGCTGTGACCGGCCAGCGTGTCCACGAGGTCGCCGGGAAGCCCGGCCCGCCGGGCCATCCGCTTGTAGATGCGCGGCACCTGGCTGGCGTCGAGCTTCTCGCCCACCGTGCCGTCCTTGCGCACGGACCGGAACAACCGCCCGCCGTCGACGCCGCCCAGTTCGAGCCACGTCTTGACGAACTGCACGGTGTCGCGCGCCAGGTACAGCGTCGCGCCTCGCCCGTCCGGGTCGGTCTTGCCCGAGCGCACCAGCAGCGTCGCCGTTCCGTCGATTTCCTCCAATAAATCAGGCACTTGCAGCGACACCAGCTCGGTGCGCCGCAGCAGCGTATCGTACCCCACGGCCAGCAGCGCCCGGTCCCGGGCGTCGATCAGCCGGTCTCCGCCCGCCTCGATCAGCCGGTTCCTGAGAGGCCAGGTCAGTCCCCGGACCTGCGCCTGCCGGCGTCCCCGACGCCGGTGCATCCGCTTCAGGGCGAAGCGGACCGACGCGCTGTCGAGCGGGTTCGGGTGCCGCAGCGCCCGGTGCAGGGTGGCGATGCTGGACACGTAGCGCCGCACCGTCGCCGGCGTCTTGACGCGAGCCATCTCGTCGATGAAGGCGACGACGTCGGCGGCGTCAGCGGGCAACGCGGCCCGGAAGTGCCTCCGGCACCAGGCCGCGAATATCTGCACATCCGATCTCCCGGCCCGTTCCGTGTTCCGGCTGAATGCGCCCCTGGCGGCCTCGAAGTAGGCGGCCAACGTGTCTCCCAACCTCGTTACCTGTCCTCGTTCGAACGAGCGTTTCAAGTCGCAGTCCGTCTGCGAACTCAGCATCCGGCGGCCTCCCGGTCAGTCCGAAAAGGCCGCAGATTTTACTCGCGATAAATCCAGTTATCGCGAGCAAAACCTCCCTGCGAACGCGAGCCGTCCGGCCGTCGCTCCAGTCCAGAACGGCAGTGACGGTGTCGGGTCCGCGGGGGCGTCGGTTGGGAGGAGTAGCGATGTATTCACGTCTCAGGCGCGTGCGATGTCTGGTGAGGCCCCCCATGCCGGTTCGGGGGAACGAGCAGTGGATGCTGAGAACCAAGAGAGGTAGCGACGCGATTGAGGCTGCCTCCTCCCCTGATTCCAGACGCCCGGCCCGTATCGGGGATGCGGCGGCGTACCTCCTGGGTCTCACCCTGCTGCTCGGCGCCGCGCCGGCGCAGGCACAGACCTCGGGGACGCCGCCGGAGTCCGCGACGCTCCTCGGGACGGCGCTGACGCTCACATTCGACAAGGGGGGTGCCGGAATAATGAGATCGCACGCCCCGCCGCTGGTGCACGGGTTCACGGTCGAAGGGCTGGGCAGCGGCAGCGTGCACCCGAGTGCGGCGGCCATACCGGACAACCGGAGGGTCACACTCGAGCTCGGCATGGGCGCGGAACCGGGGCAGACGGTCACGGTGAGCTACGACCCGGACATGGTCCCCAAGACCCGGGACGAGAACGGTCGGGAGTGGGACAATCGCCTGCGCTACACCGACAACACATTCGTGGCGGCGTTCTCCGGCGTGGCGGTGACCGTCTTGGCTCCGACGCCCGCCACGGGCGTCACGGCTTCGTACGTGAGCGGGAGGACCGTCAACCTGTCCTGGACGCTTCCCGCCCAACCCGCGGGCGTGAGCGTGACCGCCGTGGAGGTTCACGCGATGCAGACCGAGCCCGGCGTCACGACGGGCCCGGACTTTAGCTTCTATGGTCTGTCGCGTCCCGGTGCGGACGCGACCTCTCAAGAGCAGACGGTGATCCACGGGGGCTTCACCTACTACTGGCGCGTCCGGCTCGTCACCAACTTCGGCGACGTGGATTCCCAGGTCGTGTCGTGGACGAGTGATCAGGAGCTTCAGCGACCGCCCACCGGCTTGACGGCGTCGAACGCGACGCAGACGACGGTCGACCTGGCGTGGACGGTGCCCCAACAGCCCGCGTGGGTAGCGCAGATGGGGGCGGATGAGATCTGGATCGCAGTGCAACGGCAGGAGGCGGATGAGACGTGGAGCACGGTGGCGAAGCTCGCCGCCAACGCGGTGGCGCACACGGTTGCCGGACTGCGCGGCGGGACGGCCTACAGCTTCCGCGTCGCGCTCGATGACCCCGCTGCCATCGCGCCCTCGAAGCCCGTGTCCGTGACCACGCTGGCCGGCCCCCTCACGGCGTCGTTCCACGACGTGCCGGCCGAGCACGACGGCGAGAGCGAGTTCAGCTTCGAGCTGCGGTTCAGCGAGGATCTGGCGCGGGAGCTGTCCTCGGCGACGCTGCGGGACGTGGCGCTGGAGGCGACCAACGCGACGGTGACGCGCGCCAAGCGCGTGGTGAAGCGGGAGAACCGGCGCTGGACGATCACGGTACAGCCGAACTCGGCCGAGGCGGTGACGGTGTCGCTGCCGGCGACGACGGACTGCGCGGCGGCCGGTGCGCTCTGTACGCCCGACGGGCGTCCGCTGTCGAACGCGACGACGGCGACCGTGGCGGCGCACCAGTGGGCGGGCACGCCGCTGAAGTCCGCGAGGCTCCTCGGGACGAAGCTGACGCTCGAATTCGGCAAGCCGGTGGTGATAGGGACCACCTCGCTGCTGGTGCAAGGGTTCACGGTCGACGGGATCTCGAACAGCGGCAGCGTGCAGCCGAGTGCGATGACCATGGACAACCGGACGGCCACACTCGAACTCGGCACGGGCGCGGAACCGGGGCAGACGGTCACGGTGAGCTACGACCCGGAGAAGGTCCCCAACACCGACCCCATGTCTGGATACCCGGAGGGGCGGCACGAGCCCCTGCAATACACCGACGGCACCCTGGCGGCGGCGTTCTCCGGCGTGCCGGTGACGATCGGTCCGGAGCCCGCCACGGACCTCTCGGTTTCGCTCAAGGGCGGGGGCGGGAAGACAGTCGAGCTGTCCTGGACGTTTCCCGCCCAGCCCGCGGGCGTGAGCGTGACCGCCGTGGAATACTATTCGGCACGGACCAAGCCCGGCGTCACGGGGGGGGCGGACTTTCGCCCTCATGCAGACCAGCGCCTCGCTGTGGGCTACTGGCAGCCGCAGCCTGGGGAGGTGATCCGGAGTCCGTGGGATGTGCGCCACGGGGGCTTTACCTTCTACTACCGCGTCCGGCTCGTCACCAACTTCGGCGACGTGGATTCCCAGGTCGTGTCGTGGACGAGTGATCAAGAGGATCTGAAACCCGCCACCGGCTTGACTGCGTCGAACGCGACGCAGACGACGGCCGACCTGGCGTGGACGCTGCCCGCCGAACGGCCCGAGTGGGTAACGGAGATAGCGGATGAGCTCTACATCGCAGTGGAACAGTGGGACGCGGAAGAGCCTACTGGGGCCTGGTGGAAACCGGTGGCGAAGCTTGCCGGCGACGCGGTGGCGCACACGGTTACCGGGCTGAGCGCCGGGACGGACTACAGCTTCCGCATCCGGTTCGGGTTCAACACTGTACCGACGTACTCGGACCCCGTGTCTGTGACCACGCTGGCCGCGACCGCGCTCACGGCGTCGTTCCGGGACGTGCCGGCCAGCCACGACGGCGAGACGGAGTTCAGCTTCGAGTTGCGCTTCAGCGAGAACTTCCCGGGCCGCCTGCGCTACAAGGTCCTCAGAGACGAGGCGCTGCAGGCAACCAACGGTCAGGTGACGGGCGCCCGGCGCGTGACGCAGGGGCAGAACCAGCGCTGGACGATCACGGTGCGGCCGCAGTCGAGCGACGACGTGACCGTGACGCTGCCGGCGACGGAGGACTGCGCGGCTGCGGGCGCGATATGCACGGAGGCGGGCAGGAGGCTCTCGAACACGACCTCGGCGACGATCGACTTCGTGTCCCGCTCGAGGTCCACGACGGCGCCGGCGGTGAGCGTGTCGGACGCGAGTGCGGTCGAGGGCGAGACGGTCGAGTTCACGGTGTCGCTGTCGGCAGCGAGCGACGAGCAGGTGACGGTTGACTACGCCACGTCGGGCGGGACGGCCGACAGCGGGACGGACTTCACCGCCGCGTCGGGAACGCTGACCTTCACGGCGAACGCCACGTCGCAGACGGTGCGGGTGCAGACGGCGCAAGACTCGGCGGACGAGGAGGACGAGACGTTCACGCTGGAGCTGTCGAACCCGTCGGGCGCCACGCTGGGCGACGCGGCGGCGACCGGCACGATCGAGGACGACGACGAGTCGCTGGCCCCGCTGACGGCGAGTTTCCGGAAGGTGCCGGCCGAGCACGACGGCACGACGTTCACCTTCCGGGTGAAGTTCAGCGAGGACGCGGACGTGACTCCGCGGGTGCTGCGCGAGACGGCGTTCGACGTGACGGGCGGAACGGTGCGCCGGGCACCGCGGGTGAACGGCCGCCACGACCTGCGGGAGATTCACATCCAGCCGTCGGGCTCCGGGGCGGTGTCGATCACGCTGCCGGCTACGACGAGCTGCAACGCCGCCGGGGCGATCTGCACGAGCGACGGGCGGCCGCTGTCGAACTCGAGCTCGGCGTCGGTGATCGGACCGGTGGGTGTCTCGGTGGCCGACGCGCGGGTCGAGGAGGGCGCCGGCGCCGTGCTGGCCTTCGCGGTCACGCTCAGCCGGGCGGCCACGAGCGCGTTCAGCGTGGACTACGCCACGTCGGACGGCAGTGCGCGGGCGGGCGAGGACTACACGGCGGCGAGCGGGACGCTCTCGTTCCAGGCGGGCGACTCGTCGCGGACGATCGAGGTGGCGGTGCTCGACGACGCGCACGACGAGGGGGAGGAGACGCTGACGCTACGGCTCTCGAACGCCTCCAGCGGCCGGCTGACGGACGGCGAGGCGACGGGCACGATCGAGAACACGGACCTGATGCCGGCGGCGCTGCTGGCGCGCTTCGGGCGGGCGACGGCCGAGCAGGTGGTCGAGCACATCGAGGAGCGGATGGCGGCGCCGCGGCAGCGGGGCTTCCGGGCGCGCTTCGCCGGCCAGGAGTTGCGGTCGGGCAGCGAACGGGACTTCGCGCTCGGCTTCCTGTCGTCGTTCGCGCCGATGGGTACGGCGATAGCGGGTGCGGCCCCGATGGGGGGTGCTGCGATGGGGGGCGCGGCCCCGATGGCGATGGGCTCGCACGGGGCCGGCCCGGGCGCTTTCGCCGCGGGCCCGGCCGGCATGCGCGGCGCGATGGGCATGCGCGGCGCCGTGGGCATGGCCGGCATGGGCGGCTCGGCGGGCGCGATGGGCATGGCCGGCCAGCATGCGCCGATGGGCGGCGGGGCGGGGTCGGCCGGCTACGGGCCGGCGGACGGCGCGCACGGCGGCGGCCTGTTCGGCTCGATGGCGCCGGGCGGCGGCGTGTTCTCCAACTCCGAGTTCGAGCTGAACCGCGAGAGCCGGGGGGGCATCCTGTCGGTGTGGAGCCGCAGCTCGCGGTCCTACTTCAGCGGCCTGGAGGACGCGCTGTCGCTCAACGGGGACGTGCGGACCACCATGGTCGGGGCCGACTATTCGCGCGGCGCGCTGACCGTCGGTCTCTCGGTGGGCCGCACCCTCGGGCTCGGCGGCTACAGCGGTCCGAGCGGCGGGCAGATGAGCACGTCGATGACCGGGTTCTACCCGTGGGTGGGTTACCAGGTCAACGACCGGGTCTCGGTGTGGGGGGTGACCGGCTACGGCACCGGCGCGCTGAGCCTGACGCCGGACGGCGCGGGGGCGCTCGAGACGGGCGTGTCGATGGCGATGTCGGCGGTGGGGACGCGGGGCGAGCTGATCGGCTCGCGGGCCACCGGCGGATTCGCGCTGGCGTTCAAGGCCGATGCGCTGTGGGTGGGCGCGGCCAGCGATCTGCTCGACGGCGCGGCGGGCCGGCTGAACGCCTCCGAGGCGGGGGTGACGCGGGTGCGCACGGCACTGGAGGGCTCGCGGGGCTTCACGCTGGGCGGCGGCCGGCTGTCGCTGACGCCGAGCGTCGAGGTCGGGCTGCGCCGCGACGGCGGCGATGCCGAGACGGGCGCGGGCATGGACGTCGGCGGCGGGCTCGCCTTCACGGACAGGGTGACGGGGCTGTCGCTGGACGTGCGGGTGCGGACGCTGGTCGTGCACCAGGCCGACGGGTTCACCGAGCGCGGGATGTCGCTGTCGTTCGGGTGGGACCCGACGCCGTCGAGCCCCCTGGGCCTGAGCGCGAAGGTAGCCCCGTCGTGGGGCGGGCAGGCGCGGGCCGGTGCCGAGGCGCTGTGGGGCAGCCAGATGGCCTACGGCACGGGCTCGCACCAGATGTATGGGTCCGGCGACCGCGTCGACGCGGAGGTGGGCTACGGACTGCCGGTGGGCGCCCGCTTCGTGGGGACCCCGCGCGTCGGGTTGACGACCTCGCCGTACGGCCGGGACTACCGGTTCGGCTACGGCCTCGGGGTGCTGGACCGAGGGAACGTGAACTTCGAGCTGGGGGTCGACGCGCAGCGGCGGGAAAGCCCGATGCACGGCGAAGCCAGCAACGGGTTCCTGGGCCGGGCCTCGCTCGGTTGGTAGGCCGGGGTCCGGGATGAGCGGGCCCGCGGATCCCGCGCCCGGGCCTTCATGGCCGGCTTCGAGTACCTGGCGAACGGGCACCACGTCGATGACGCGGGGAACCGGATGGCCTGCACGTACGGCGATTTCCGCGACCCGGCAGAGCGCTACCCGATCACCTTCCTGCAGAAGGCGTCATCGAAGCGGCACGTGACAGCTGGCTGCGTCCCGCGGCCGGGCGGCCGTGGGGAGTGCCGGTCCCACACCGTCTCGACGGGTTCAGCCGGCGCGCTGACCTGTCTCGTCCGCCGTCCGCGGGACCGGCTTCCTCCTCCCATTCTCGGCGCGGCGCCGACGCTCTTCGGGGGTGATCCCCGATTGCGAAGGAGTGACGCATGGAAGATCCGAACGACGCGCTGCACGACCCCGATCCCGCGGCCGACAAGCGGAGATGCTACACGGTCAGACGCTCGGTCGCGTTGTCGGCCTACTGGTACGAGCGGGTGCGGCAGGTCGCAACCAGCACCAACCTCAAGCCGGGCGTGATCCTGCGCAACGCCATCAAGCTGGGCCTGGTCCAGCTCGAGAAGCGGACACGGCCGGGAGGGTAGGCCCGCCGCGGATGCCGTGCCCGAGGCTTTCATGGCCAACTACGAGTGCTTGGCGGACGGGCACCACGTCGATGACGCGGGGAACCTGATCGCCTGCACGTACGTCGACTTCCGCGATCCGTCGGAGCGGCTTCCGGTGGCGGCCCTGCGGAAGGCGTCGTCGAAGCGGCACGCGATTCCGGACTGCGAGACGATCCGGCTCTCGAAGCCGGCTTGCTTCCTCGACCGGGGTGAGGGATACAACGACGGCGGCGAGTCGCACCACGGGACGAACGGCTGGATCTACTGTGCGTCGATCGAGCCGGAGACGGCCGAGGAGCAGGCCGCATGGCGCGGGACGATGCCGGCCGGCCGCGATGCCGTCTCGCCCATCCGGCGGCCGCGGGAGTTCGCGCGGGCGCTCGGGGCGATGGTCGCCGAGCAGGCAGGGCCGCGCGGGCGGATCGTCCTGCTGCGGAACACGGTCGAGGGTCGGACGTTCTGCACGGCCCACAAGAGCCAGACGGTCTACCATGGCCCCGTCGCCTACCTCGACGATCCCCACGGGCGCCTGGAGAGCGCGTCGTCGGCGCTGGAGCTTGCGCTGCTGCTCCTGTTCGTGAAGCACGCGGCGCACCGCGCCCAACGGGAGTACCGGTTCCTGGTGTGGGCGGAGGACGAACCGGCGGAAGACGTGCTGGATCTCGACGTCTCACCGGCGCTGATCGACGCCATGTTGAAGCCGCGGCCGGAACCGGAAGGCGGCGAGTTCGTGCGGCCCGGAGCGGCGGAGTACTCGGCGGTCGAGGACGCGGCCGGCGGCGGTGCTTCGGGGGCGCGGGCGCGTGTGGAGGCGTTGCCGGCCTTCCTCGGTGCCGGCAACCCGGCCGTGGCGCCGCAGCCCGGCGACGTCGAAACGCTGCCGGGCGCTGTGCGTGAGGCGGCGGACGTGCGGGCGGGGCTCGAGGCGCTGCGAAGCGCGGTCGACAGGGCGGACGAGCGGTGCAGGAAGGACGCCGCCGCCGCGGGGTGGCACGCTGAGGCGGTCGTGCGGTTCCTCTGCGCGACGTTCGGCCGCGGCGTTGGCGGCGTGCAGGTAGGCGAGGACGGCTTCATCGTGATCACAGCCGAACTGCCCGAAGACGACCTGGTCGACGTGAGCATCACCGTGGGGCCGGAGGGCACGTGTGCGTGCAGGATCAGCGCCGGGGGTGCTCACACGGCGGCCACGGCGGCAGACCCCGGATCGTTCGAGACGCTGCTGACGGAGCGCTTGGCCCAGGTCGGAGTGGTTGCTTCAGGCGACGGCAGTCAGCGGTGAAGTCTGGGTCGAGTCTGTGTCGTCCGGCGTGCCGGGAGTCAGGCGACAGACGCGGTCCTCATAGGGCACGTCGCCCCAGGTCTCGTCCCCGGGCCCGCCGGGGGCGGGCACGAGCCGCCGCCACAACTCCCCGCCGGTTTCGGCTGCAGCGCTCAAGAATTGGCCCGCCTCATAGGTCGGCTCAGGTCGTATTCGCAGCGAGTCCGAGCACTAAACGTCGCGTCGATCAGGAACCTCAGTGTGTCCACGTTGACCCGGCTCCAAGGTAAGACGGATATCTTTGCCTTCGGGTCGATCAGGTTGTCGACGATACGATCCGGCATTTCGGGATATCGGTCTTCGTACTGTTTTCGTGTATCGAACGTCGTCCATGAAGTCACGTCCGGATATACCGCCTGCTTCTCGCCGTCGTGGGCTGTGTGTCCGAGATCGGACATGCCGGGCAGGTTGATCGCTAGGATCCCCGACTTCTTGTTTACTCTTCCATCGTGCATGCTGGAGTAGATCTCCCAGTCGACGTGTTTGCGTCGCCGCGTTTCGCTTCCAACCAGGACAATCGTAACTGTAGAATCCCTCAAGTACTCGTCGCGGATCCTCTCTCGAATCGTCTGATCGCTCAGATGATCGGAGATGTCCCCGGTATCGACGGATGCATCGATGAAGATCGAGTACTGTTCGCCGACTTCCACCAGACGATCCTTGTAATACTGATCGCTCTGGTGGTGGTAGCTGACGAAAACCTTATGCATGTTTTCCGTTTCCTGTCTCCGCGACGCCACTTCCACCGTCGCACAATCTGTTGAGCCCGCGCACTATCATGCTGATCGCCTGATCGATGTATGGCGTGTGAGCCAGCAGGCCGTTCTCCTCGGGCGAGAGGCCGTTATTCAGGCCGCCGCGGAGATGGCGCTTGAAGTGCTCTCGCCCCGGCCAGTCGGAACGAGAGCCCGACCAGCCATCGATCAGCCCGAGCGTCTCCGCGATGTCGCGGGCGCAGCCACCGTATCCGCCGAGCAGAAACAGCGCCTGGCCAGCCTCCAGGGACAATAGCGCCTCTTCTGCGATGCCCGGCATGCGACCCTTGTAGCCATGAACGCGTCCGCCGACCACAACGCGCACGTCGGTCTCGGCAAGCATGGTCGCTCGCATGGCCGTCAGGCCTGCTTCCCATTCACTATTGTCAGGTTCGTGCGGTGGCATCAATCGCCGCTCCTCCATTGGAATTCTGCTACCGTGCGGATCGATCAGGGCCAATCGGGCAATGTCATCTAGGCGCGACACCCGCTGATCCAAGGCATCCGCGCTCATGCTGATGTGAACCGGCCAAGCCAGATAGTCGGTTACCCTCGCGCGGTCAGACAGCACGTCGCGCGGCGAGTACCGCACCACTAGCTCGAGAAGCAGTTCCGTAAAGCCTCCGCCGCGCAGGTCTCCGCCGTAGGCCAAATCGTCTCCGCGTGCTAGTACGTGCGCCGCGATCGCGGCCATGGCGCTCCGAAGGTGGCCGTCGCCTAGGCCGAGTGCCGGCATGTCGGGACTCTCCGAGATCGATATCGCAACTACGACAGGGCGGCGAGTTACCTCTCGTGTCATGGCTCGATCTCCGCAGACCACTGCGTAACCGTGCGCAGGCGCACGTCGCCACGGACTGCTTCGAACAGTCGTCGTTCTTCTTCACTCAGCGGTGGGTCGGGGTACACGATCACCGACCCGTTGGGCGCCGTACTCTCGGGAAGGCCGGCAAGAGCAAGCAGTTCCGGCGGACGCGCCGTGAAGAGGACCGGCGAGCTGGTTACCCCGAACCGTTCAACTCTACGCTGCCAGAGGAGTTCCTTGAGGATTTCGTCGAGAAGGCACCCGATGATGCGCCCGATCTGATCCGGGCGTGACGGGTTCATGCGCACGACCGGTGTGTTGCCCAGATAAGGAAACGCCCGCGGCTCCCCCGCCGCGAGAGCGTCCACCACGACCATCGGCACACCTGCGAGTTTCGCCGCAAGCACTTCCCGCCGGCACCATTCGCGCGACGAGTAGGTGTCCGTCTGAACCGCTAGCAGGACCCCGCTGCTTATCGCCTCGAGGATGACGGAGGAGAACCGACGTCCGGGCGGAATGTCGTGGATGTCGAAGAAACTCGACAACTGGCTGTTGTCGTGAAGCCACTCTCGAACCAGCTCGGCGATCCGTACCCCGTAGTCGTCGTTCTTGGAATGACTGAGGAATACCTCTACTTTCCTTCGGTAAAGCGACGTGTCGCCGTGGCCGCCGGTCCGCAACTGATCGAGGCGATGACGCAGCATGCGGCTAAACTCGTACGTCAGGTCTCTGACGAGGCGCTGTTCACGTGCCCGCTCGTCACCCTCCCAGTGGTCCCATCGCAGAGCCTGCTCCTCGAAACGGATGCGCAGGGCATCTGCATCCAACGTGACGGGAATCACTAACGCGCGGGATTCCCTCCTTCGGGCGTCCGCGAACGTGGTATGGACGTAGTCGGAGAACTCAGGATCCTCTGCAAGCGCCCGGTCGACGAGTGCGACCACAGCGACGCTGTCCGCGCTGTTCCAGAGGATCGGCCGCGGCCGGAGCATGCCGGGCTCTGGAGTGCTGCGGAACAGCACGCGGAGCCCGGCATCGCCGGCCACGCGCCGGAAGTCATCCATGTCGAAGTGACTCCGAAGGCCATCGGCGATACGGCCACCGTCGGTGGATCCCGGATGCCAGGTCACGAAGCAGGTGAAGACCGGCGACGTGTCGAGTGCCATAGGTTGTCCGCGTAGGCGTTCGCCCTTGAGCCACAGCCTCATCGGGTCGAAGATCGGCGGTTGGGCTCTCAAGCACCGATCGCAACGTGAGTGCGTCCCCTTCAGTGTACAGGAACTGGCCCTTGGGGCCAAGGTTCGGCAGCACTGCAACTATCACGTTATCAGCAACTTACCCGCTCACCGGGAAGGGCGCGGCAGTCTCGTCCTGGCGCCGCAGGCGTTCCAGGACGGTGCGGTGTTTCGCCAGCTCCGGCGGCGCGTAGATGATGGTCGTCTCCGGCCGGGTGTGTCCATGTTCGGCCATGCCGGTGCCGGCAGACACGAATCCGGCGGCGACGAGTGGTGGCCTTGGTACGCGCTGAACCCAAGCCTGGCGGTCGGGCGTGTGCCTGAGGCGAGCGCGCGGCGTCGGCGTTGCTGCGGGGCCCACCGGGGGGCGGCCTCGCCGTCGAGCAAGACGCGACCGGCTCTGACGCCTTTCGGGAACAGCGGAACGCCGGCATTCCCGCGCGGCGACCATTACGGGCTCGGGTCGTCGAGCCCGAGCGCCGCTGCTCGCAGAAGCCCCCGGCGGGACGGCCGAATTCGCGTCCAGTGCATCAGCTCCGGCCGGACAAAGGGGACCTCGGCCAGCACGTTGCGGTGATGTGGCGGCGGGTTCCCAACCGGTTCCCAACCCAGCGCCCGGGGACGCCGCACGAGGTCGAGCCTGTCGCCGGAGACGCGGAGGCGACGTGCGAGGTCGTTGTGGGCCGGCACGCTGATCGTCTGGCGGGGGCATCGGTCTCGACAGCTGTGCCCCTTCCCTCGGGCCGCCCGGACGCAACCGCTCCTTCTCTTGAGAGCACCCCTGTTGGACGAGTCGAGCGACCACCGCGTGCCTCTGGTGGTGCCCCAATTCCATGTGCAGCTCGCCCCTGGGCGCAGATCCCGGCCGCGACTCGACGCGTGCCATCGAAACACGATAACATCAATCGAATGAACCGTTTTGCGGACTCCGCCTTCGCGCAAGTCTTCGACGGCCGGCTTGTGGCTCGACTCCGGGCTGCGATCCATCGCCGCCCGCGCGTGCGTCTTCAAGGACTGGTCGCGACCACAGTCGACCACGCCCGGCCCCGCCGGAGCCACGACATCCGCTGCGGCCGTCGATCACTTGCACCGGACACCCCGCTCCGCATCGGACAGGCCCTGGTCACGACGCCGGAGTATTGCTTGGACCTCCACCGGATGTACGACTCTCGACGCCATCGACCCATTCGTCGCGACAGACTGAAAGCCGTGGTCTGCGCCTGTACGAGGGACAAGGCTACCGGCTGCTGTCGCAACTCGTCGCCGGCGGCTACGTTCGCCCGTGGCTTCCCGCGCACTCGAATGCCAAGGACACCATGGACTTGACAACCTTGTTCGAGAAGTTCCAGTTGGGGCGGGTCCGAATAGGTCCCCGGTGGGTCAATGTGGAGATCGACTTCAAGGACGACGACCGGGCCGCGGCGTGGGAACTGTACGTGGAACTCCTGACGAGAATCGTCACGCAACCGCTACCGACCGGTACCGGCGATGAGGACACTGCTCTCGAGAGCGTTCAGTCCCTTTTCCCGACTACCCGTGAGATTCTGCGCCGCCGCGGGCGTGGTACGGTCGAATTCAGCAAGGTCGCAATACCCATCCTGAACCAAATTGTCCGTCCCTTTACAGCGAGATGGCATAGAGAATCTTTGTCGGGTGCATTCCATGATACGATAAAGCGCAACGAGTTCCGCGAGCAGTTGGAAACCCTGCAAACCGACCTACGGAAGTACAATCGTCTACTAGCAGAGGTTGCAGGCGTAGAGGACCTTACCAACCTCGAAGCGGGGAAGTGAAGCAATGGCGGACCAAATCAGGAACGTGTTCATCAGCCACAGACACGAAGACGATGATGGCCTGAAGGACCTCAAGCAGCTCGTCAAGCAGCACGGTATGGAGTGTCGCGACTACTCCATACGCGCGGACAATCCGAACAACGCCCATAACGAAGAGTACATCAAGTACCAAATACTCGCCCCGCGAATACAGCAGGCCGGTTGCCTCGTGGTCTACGTCTCCGATAGAACCCGGCACAGTGAATGGGTAGAATGGGAGATCGATTATGCTCAGAAGTTGGGAAAGCGAATTGTGGGCGTGTGGGCGCGCGGTGACCGCAATTGCGAGATTCCCGAAGCTCTCGACCGCCACGGGGATGCGGTTGTCGGATGGAACGGCGAGAGCATCATTGACGCCATCAACGGCGCATCCGACACTTGGTACAAGCCGGATGGCTCGACGGCGGACTACCGCAACATCGGTCGGTTCTCTTGCCGCTGACGACGAGAACGAGTACACCTGTGCCAAGGCTGTATTCCTACGTTGTCGCGAGGGACTATGGGTTTGCACCGAACCCCTTCGTCGGCTTTTGCACGCTCGCAACCTGCAAGCCACAGATACGGCGGACAGCAGCCGTCGGCGACTGGATTGTCGGAACGGGCTCAGCAAGACACGGGCGCGCCGCTTATATAGTCTACGCCATGCGTGTGACCGAAGCGATGTCGTTCAGCGATTACTGGCAGGATCCCCGCTTTCGACCCAAGCGTCCCAATATGCACGCAAGCATTCGCAGCGCCTTTGGCGATAACATTTACCACCGGAACGATCTTACCGGCGAGTGGCATCAAGTGGATTCTCATCACAGCTACCAACACGGTGCGCCGAATACCAAGAACATCTGTCACGACACCAGTGTCGACCGGGTTCTGGTCAGCGATGACTTTGTCTACTGGGGCGGCAGCGGCCCTCGGATTCCCCTGACTTTCCGTGAGGAGATCTGCAAGGGTGGGCAGGGCCACCGCTGCAGATTCCCCGCCGACCTTGTTAGCAGTTGCATCGCATGGTTGCGTGGCCTCAATGAGACGGGCTACCGCGGGGATCCTCTGGATTGGGATCGATGAGAAACGGCACGCAACGTTGGACCAACGCCCACATCAGCCGCAGCGGCGGCGTATAGACGGTGGAGGACGGCGCCGGGCGTGGATGATCTCCGGCGCGGCGCTCGGCCGTGGCGACGTGTAGAGTGAGGTACCGACCAATGACGTGGTTTCGCCGGTATTGTGAGGATGCAGAGCGGACAGATCAGCTTGCTACGAACCCGCGTCATGTCGAACTTCTGGCCGCGGGGCTCTTCGGCGAAACTGGCAGCATTCTGGCTGAGCTGAAGAAGAGGGATCGGGAAAGGGAGGCATACCCCTTTTACCAAGAGCGTCTCGTCGAAGAGATTGGTGATTTTCTGTGGTACTTCGCTCGTTTGACGACCGTCTTGGTGCCGTCCATGGTCGAAGGGCTCGACGATCCCGCCGGACGGGAAGCGTCCCCAGCGGAGAATGACCCTGCAGGAGCACTCGCGCTTGGCGCGGCGGCCGGCGGGCTCCTCGGCAGCCTGCAACAAGACCGCAGTAGCGATGTCGCTACGCGCCTCGTCGCGGTCTGGCGTGCACTTGATCGAATAGCGGTGACACTCCGTATAGACCTCCGGCGCGCGGCCGAGAAGAATCGCGAAAAGACGCGCAGCCGGTGGCCGGAAGAGGCCCAGTTCCGGCGGTTGTTCGACGATGACGACGCGATTCCAGATGAAGAGAAGATCCCCCGCATGCTGAAAGTCGAGTTCAAAGAGATCAGCCGACGTGGGAAGAGCGTCGTCATCCTGCGGTGCAACGGGCTCAATCTTGGAGATCGTCTGACGGACAACATAGAAGACGAAGATTTCTACCGGTTCCACGACGTCTTTCATTTCGCACATGCCGTTTACCTCGGGTGGTCACCAATTCTGCGTGGTCTCCTGAAGTGCAAGAGGAAGAGCGATCCGGACGCGGACGAGAACCAAGACGGAGCGCGCGCGGGGATTATCGAAGAGGCGGTGGCGGCGACGGTGTTCAGCCGGGCGAAAGAAATGCGTTACTACGACGGCGTGGACCGGGTGGACTACGAGTTGCTCAAGACGGTGACGGAATTGGTGCGCGGCTATGAAGTGGATGAGGTACCTCTGTGGCAGTGGGAGGCCATGATCCTGAACGGTTACCGTGTGTTCAGGGCGCTTCGCAAGTACCGAGGTGGTAAAGTATCACTGGATCTACTAACCCGGCGGCTGGGCTACGAGGCGCCGTCAAGGATAAACGGAAGAGACGGTTGATGGCGCCACGGGCCGCTTTTGTGCGGATCGCTGTTTTCGTGGAACCACTTGTCGATGCGTTCGTTGAGCTCCCACTTTGGCGGAAAGAAGGGTCGAGGCAGGGGGCCTGCGTCTCTGAATCTCTGCTTGATGCGTCGGCGGCCAGCTTGGCCCCTAATTTCGGGGTGTGTAACCCGTGTGTACTTGGACACCTCGCATAACAGGTTCTGGATGTCTATCGGTCGAAGAAATCGTCCCCAAAGGCCAGCAAACTCCAGGTTGTCTCGCCGAAACTCCTCGTCCTGCAGGTCCGACAGCCAGAGAATTGCGTCTTCTGGTGTGTACTCCCCCAGAGAATCGAAGCACTTGGACAACCCGTCTAGTGCACCCGGACCCGGCACCACGAAGCTCCGTTCGGAATGGGACATTAGGGTCGTGTAATTGAGGTCGATTGCGTACTGGAAGGCGAGGAACGGTCCAAGCGACGGGTAGTTCAAGAGAAGGGCGTATGCATCCTGCAGAGAGGTCGTGTGCCTGAGCTTGGTCGGCAGGCGGTCCTCGAGCATGCCTCGTATCAGGCGCAGATGCATCCTGTGCTTTGGTGCGTCCGGGGCGCCGGACGGCATGATGTACGCGGCTGAGTAGATTCTCTTGTTGTGCAGACGTCGCTCGGTGAGTAGCTCGTCACACCGTGTGTAGTCGAAGTGACCGGCGGTGGGCAGGCCCATGTTGCTCACGATGGATTCCCATGTTTCTATTCTGTTGAAGATCTTGAATAGGATGGTGCGCAGGAACACCGTATTGTCGCTGGCGTCTCTGTCGGAATACGTCATGCGTATCAAATATTGACTCACTCGATCGGCGGCCCGATAGGCGTTTGTGAACCGGTAACTCGACAGGACGGAATCGTTCGTCCATGGATACGGCTTACCGGCGACGCGACGCAGGTAGACGCGATGACGCTCGGAGGCGAAACGCCAAAGGGTCGAGTAGAGCATGGACGGCTTGGGGCGGGATCGCTTTGCGAAGGATGGCACAAGCGACGGACGGCTGCTCTTGTTCATCGGTTGTTTCCCCGGAATAGGCCATTGTCCGTCGGCACCCCGTTGAACGCATGGGCCGGGAGGCGGGGGCGAGAAGCGTATGTGGCGACATGGCAGGTGGAACGCGGACGGTGGGTCACGGCGATCGGGGACGCGGACCCCGACGTCGTCAGCGTCGGGACGGATGGCGGGCACGGGGCGAGGCGCGCGGCGTCGAAGCGAACGGCGCCCACCGCGCCGAGGGCGGGAGCAGATCTTGCGGTTGTAGGGACTGAAATGGGGATCATGCGCTGTCCGGCTAGTCGACTACCAGCGAGCGGCGCCGGGCGGGCGGGGAACAGTGTACCCGTGCCCGCGTTTCGTCGCAGCCGTTCGAGTGCGGCGAGATGGTTGGGCAACTCGGGCGGCGTATAGATCATTGTCGTCTCGGGCCGCGTGTGTCCATAGGAGCGCTGGATGTCGGCCACGTCGATCCCGGCGGCGGAGCCCCGCGGCGAACGAGGGCGGATCTGGTAGGTGGTGAACGGCGGCCGTCCGGCGGGGCGGGCAGCGGCGGCGAGAGCGCGGTTGACGCTGCTGCGGTGCCACGGCCCGAAGGCCTCGGCGTGGAGGAAGGCGCGGGCGGCGGCGACGCCCTCGGGGACGAGGGGGACGGCGGCGAGCCCGCCGCCCTTGCCGCGCAGGACGGCGACGTGGGGAATCGGCTCGTCGAGGCGGAAGTCGTCGGCCTGGAGGCGGCCCATCTGCGAGGGGCGCAACCCGGTCCAGTGCATCAGCTCCAGTCGGACGCGGGTCACCGAGCCGGGCTCGAGCTGGGCGAGGACGGCGGCGGTGTGCCATGGGGTCGACCCAGGGCGGGTTCGGGGGCGGCGAAGCGGACGAGGTCGAGCAGGTCGAACGAGGCGCGGCGACCGTAGAGGACGCGGACGAGGTTCGTGAGCGGTGGCGGCGGTTGCAGGTGGAGGCGGCGAACGAGTCGCGCCACTCGTGCAACTGCGCATTGGGCGCGAGCAGGTGCTTCGCGAGCGCGAGCGTGCGGAGGTGGCCGAACCGGGGCAGCCACGCTCGCAACTCCCGCGCGCGGTCGTGGAAGGCGGTCAGCGTGCTCCGGACCTGATCGAGGTAGCGGCCGGCGGAGTGGTTCAGGGAGTGGCGCTCGCCGCACGCTTAGCAGCTCGTCGCGCCGCGCCCGGACAGTCTTGAGCGGGGTGCCGGGCGGGAAGCAGAGCTCGCGCTGGACGCCGTTGACCTTGATGTTGGCGGCGAGCCCGTGGCGGTCGCGGTAGATGCGGTCGGCGACGCGGACGCGGCGGCGGGCAGGCGGCTTGGCGGCGTTGGTCTTCTTGGCGCGCCCTTGGGCGACCTCGGCGCCGGGCGGCCAGGGCCGCGTAGACCAGACGTGCTAGTTGGGTTGTCGCTGACGATCTGCCAGGCTACGCTAGGGCGGGTCGCGGTCCTGGTCGGCGCGGAGCTAAGAGCGGGTCGGGCTGTAGGCTCAGTTCGGGGGCTGGTGTCGCAACGGCGTGTTCTGTTCTGGCGTGACCCGGCCGGCCCGAACGCCCGCGGCGCCCCGCGAGCCGCTGCGACAACGGCCGCCGGTCGTGGGCGGCGGTTGCGTGTGGGTGGAATCGTGGGCGTATCCGGCACGCCACGACAGAAGCCCTAATGAATCCGGGGGTTTTTCGCTGTATTCGTGCTATCACTGCCTTAACGCTGTCTCTGGTCCGTATCAGTCCGAATCTGTCGAGACATGCGGGTTTCTGCATAATGGCAGGGAATAACCAGCCTCCGGGGTCCATGCCGGTCCGGACGTGGGCGGCGGAGCGTTCCGGGGCGACGAGGGATGTGGCGGAGCTGGCACTTGCGCACGTGGTGGGCGGGGCGGTCGAGCGGAGTTACGCGGGTAGCGATCTGTTCGACCAGCGGCGCGTGCTGATGGACGGCTGGGCCGCGTTCTTGACCGGCGCGGCAGCTACCCGGTAGCACGTCTCCCCAGTCGCCGCACACGAACGCCCTCGCTGGTCACCTGCGGCGGCGCTGAGTCGGCACCGCGCAGAAGCCGTGTCACCGCTGTGCGCTGAGTGCGTTGCCACGCTCCGCTCCTCGGCCTCGCTGCGTGGCCGAAACCCGCGGGGAACCGGGCGCCGGCCGGCAGCGTGGACCGCAGGAGTGCGACGTGCGTGTTGCAGAGGGGCCACGATCAGGGCGCGAGTTCCGCCGGCGACGTGATCGACGGCCGCCCCTTCCTGCCCCACCGGCACGTCGGGCCGGCGTTGCCGGATGCTCACCGCGTACGACCCTGTGAGGTTGGCGCACCCCCACCGATCTCGCGTTCTGCCTGACCGGCGTGCGAGCTTCTCCGACCGCTGACAACTCCCGTTCGGGATGAACGAGGATGCGGATGGCGGTTCGCTCCGGCCGCGCCCCGTCGGGTCAATTCGAGAGCAAGAATCGGGATGCGCAGCCGCGGCGGGCATGCCAGGATCCTCATAACAGAAGGCGGCCGGGCCGCAACGGGCGGATGACCGGATGAGGAGATGCGATGGTCGACGCGCAGGCGATCGGAACCTCGGTGCCAACTCGAGTTCGCAGCAACGATGAACGCTGGGCGGCGGTCGTGAACCGTGACTGTGCCGCCGCTGGTGAGTTTGTTTACAGCGTCACTACGACCGGCGTCTATTGCCGTCCGGGCTGCGCGGCGCGGCGGCCGCGGCGCGAGCACGTGCGCTTCTATGCTTCCTGCAAGGATGCCGAGAACGCCGGCTTCCGGCCGTGCCGGCGTTGCCTCCCGAACGAGCCGCCTCTCGCCGAACGGCATGCGCGGGCGGTGGCGGCTGCGTGTCGCCTCGTCGAGACGGCGGAGGGAATGCCGGACCTCGATGCGATGGCGCGGGCGGCCGGGATGAGCCGGTTCCATTTCCACCGGGTCTTCAAGGCCGCGACTGGCTGCACACCGCGGGCATATGCCACCGCGTGTCGCGCGGATCGGACACGCGAGGTCCTGCGGACGTCGCGAACCGTCACCGACGCCATCTATGGCGCCGGCTTCAACTCTAGCGGGCGGTTCTACGCGGCGTCGCCGGAGATGCTCGGAATGGCTCCCGCGACCTTCCGGCGCGGTGGTGCAGGCGAGACGATCCGGTTCGCCGTCGGCGAGTGTTCGCTGGGCTCAATCCTGGTGGCGGCGACGGCCAAAGGGGTTTGCGCGATCCTGCTCGGCGACGATCCGGCCGCCCTGGCGCGCGACCTGGAGGACCGCTTTCCGCGGGCTGAAGTGGTCGGAGGAGACGGCGAGTTCGAATCGATGGTAGCGCAGGTCGTCGGTTTCGTCGAAGGGCCAGCGTCAGATCTCGATCTGCCGCTCGACATTCGCGGGACGACGTTTCAGCGGCGGATATGGCAGGCGCTTCGGGATATTCCTGCGGGCACGACGGCCAGCTACCGCGCAATCGCCGATCGCGTCGGTTCGCCGAGGGCCGCGCGGGCGGTCGCGCGGGCGTGCGCCTCAAACCCTCTCGCCATCGCGATCCCGTGCCACCGGGTGATCCGGAACGACGGCACGCTCGGCGGATACCGCTGGGGCGTGGAGCGAAAGCGAGTTCTGCTCGCCCGCGAGGCGTCGTCTTGAGCGCCGCCAGCCGGGAGAGAGACGCCGAGCACCACTGAAGCTGCCCTGCGGTGCGCGTAGTCGATGGCGAGGTCTCCGACCACGAACGGCTCGGGCTCCTCGCGGCGCCGTAGCGCCGCCCGGACACGGGCGACGAGCTCCGTCGGCGAGAAGGGCTTGACGAGGTAGTCGGCCGCGCCCGCCTCGAGTGGCTTCGCGACGGTCTCGTCGCGGCCGTAGCCGTAGATGAAGATGACGGGCAGGTCGGCGAGCTCGGGGACCTGCCCCATCAGCTCGATGCCGTCGGCGTCGGGCAGCATCAGGTCGAGCAGCACCAGCCGCGGTCGCTCGGTCCGGATGATGCGCGGCATGTCCTGCGGCGCGCCGGTCACCAGCGGGGCGTAGCCGGCCTTCGAGAGCGCGTCGCGGACGAAGCGCAGCGCCCGCGGGTCGTCGTCCACCACCAGGATGCGCGGTGGCTCGCCGGGTTCCGGCGCGGTCGCCGCGACGGCGGCGTGATCGGCCGCCGCCGTCGGGCCTGCCTCCCCGGCCACCGGGAGCGTGAGGGTGAAGGTGGCGCCGCGGCCGGCGCCGGGGCTCTCGGCCCGGATGCGGCCGCCGTGCGCCTCGACGAGCCCCTTCGAGATGGCCAGCCCGAGGCCGTGGCCCGCCGTCGCGCCCGGCCTGCCGCCGCCGTGCTTGCTGAACAGGTGCGGGAGCAGCTCGGGCGCCACCCCGCTCCCCTCGTCGGAGATCGAGACGGCGACGTGCGCGTCCTCGCGCACGGCCGCCACCCGGATCGGGGTCGACTCGGGCGCGTGCCGCGCGGCGTTGGCGAACAGGTTGTTGAGCACCTGCACGACGCGCCGGCGGTGGGCCATCACGGGGGGCAGGCCGGCCGGCAGGTCGACGAGGACGGCGTGCCGGCCGCCGCCGCCGAGGAACGTGCTTCGCGCCCGCTCGACCAGCGCGGCCACCTCCGAGGGGTCCGCCGCGACCGAGAGCGTGCACGCGTCGATGCGCCCCGCGTCGAGCAGGTCGCGGATGAGGCCGCGCATGTGGCCGGCCTGCTCGGCGATGATGCGGAAGAACTCGCGGATCTCGGCCGGGTCGAGCTCGGCCTCCTCCTCCAGCCCCGCGTCGGCCGAGCCCTTGATGGCGCGCAGCGGGGCGCGCAGCTCGTGGCCCACCAGGCCCAGGAACTCGGTCCGCATCCGCTCGATCTCGTCGAGCGGGGCCAGGTCCTGCATGGTCACCACCACCGACCCGATCTCGTCTCCTTCCGCCCGGATCGGCGTGGCGTTGATGAGCGTCCTGACGCTGCGCCCGTCCGGGACCGAGAGCACCACCTCCTCGGCGCGCACCGTCTCGCCGGTGCGGAGCGTCTGCTCGAGCGGAATCTCGGCCAGTGACACCTCCCGTCCGTCGGCGCGGCGGACCGAGACCACCTCCAGGAGGTGCTCGGGCGGACGGCCTGGCGTCCGCAGGCTCTCGACGATGCGCCGGGCCTCGCGGTTGAACGAGACCGGCCGGCCGGCGCAGGCGTCCATGACCACGACGCCGACCGGCAGGTCTCGACCAGGGCCTCGAGGTCGGCCCGCGCGCGCCGCTCGCCGCGGTGCGTTCGGGCGTTGGTGATCGCGGCGGCGGCCTGGGACGCGAACAGCGTCAGCACCTCCTCGTCGTCGCCGGTGAACTCCTCGCCGTCGGCCTTCTCGGCGAGGAAGAAGTGGCCGACGTCGGCGCCGCGGTGGCGCATCGGCGTGCCCTGGAAGGTCCGCGAGAACATCCGCGCGGGCGCGATGCCGAGCGCGCGGACGTAGCCGGAGAGGTCCGTGAGCCCTAGCGGCCCCGGCAGGTGGCGAAGGTGCTCGAACAGGCGGCCGCTGTCGGGCCAGGCGGCCAGCTCCCGCTCCTCATCGGGCGTGAAGCCTGAGAACACCGACTCCCGGGTGGGCGCGCCGGTCTCGTCGACGGTGGCGATGACGCCGTAGCGGGCGCCGGTGAGCGTGCGGGCGCTCTCGACGACCTCGGCGAGCACGTTGTCGAGGTCGAGCGTGGCGCTGATGCGCAGGATGGCCGCACTCAGGGTGGAGATGCGCTCGCGCAGCGCCTCGATCTCATGCCGCGCATCACCGGGCCGTGCCAAGGGGTCTCCTTCCGCCGGGTCGGCGCGAATCGCGTTGTCGAGGACTGGAACGGGGCGTTTCCGGTCTCTGGACGTGCCCGGCGGTGCGAGCATAGCGGATGTTGATGAAAAACACACGATATAGCCAGTCAAGAACACGAAAATAATACAAAACATCTGGTAGTATCCATCCCTAGCCCCTGCGAACGGTCCATGTTGAGGGTGAAATCCGGGTGCGAGCTGGCGGGTCTTGGGGGTGGCGCGCGGTGGGTGCGGAAGGTGATGTCGAGAGGCATGACGGGGCAGAGCGGTGGCATGGCTTTTGCGCCAGCCAGCCAGCCAGCCAGCCAGCCAGCCAGCCAGCCAGCCAGCCAGCCAGCCAGCCAGCTAGCCAGCCAGCCAGCCATTAGGCATTGCCCAGCCTGAGGGCCGGCCCTTCCCGCTTCCGCATCGAGTTCGCCCGCCTCTCGCGCACGCAAGGCGCCCGCCGAGCGGCCGGTCGCGCCGCACTCAGCTCCCGCTTCCGCCTTTCTCCCGGACGCCTCGCCATCGTAGCCACGGCTGCGTCGTCCGCGGCCACCAATTCCTGGTTCGCGCCGGCCTGCCGCTGGCCGCTGCCGTGGCTCTGTTGCTCGGGGTAGCCGTCACCGACGCCTCGGCTCAAACGGTATCGATCGCGGCGGTCTCCGAGGGGGGGATACCCGAGGGCCGGCAGCTGGGGTTCTTGGTGCGGCTGTCGGAGGCAGTGGGCTCGAACGTGGTTCTGGGCTGGTCGACCGGCGACGACGATACGGAGGGGGCCAACCAGGCGACGTCGGGCACGGACTACACGGCAGTGACGAACGGCAGCGTGACGATCACGGCCGGCAGCACCGCTAGCCGCATCGATGTGCAGACCACGCAAGACACGAGCGCGGAATCTGACGAGACGTTCAAGGTCACCATCACCGGGACCACGCTGCCGGCGGGAGTGACCATCAGCACCGCGACGGCAGTGGGGACGATCACGGACGACGACGTGGGGGTGTCGATCGAGGACGGGTCGGCGACCGAGGGCTCGGCGGTGATATTCACGGTGCGGCTGACCCGGGCGGCTCCCACCGGCGGCGTGACGGTGCAATTCTCGACCGGCGACGACGACACGTCGGGGGCCAACCAGGCGACGTCGGGCACCGACTACACGGCGTCGACTTCTACCATAGTCGTAAAGGAAGGCCAGACCTCGGAGACCTTCGGCATTAGCACGACGGACGACTCGGTCGCCGAAGGCAACGAGACCTTCAAGGTCACCATCACCGGGACAATCCCGACCGGGTTCGACATCCTCGACTCGAAGGCGGTGGGGACGATCAAGGACAACGACGTGTCCGAGACGGTGTCGGTCGAGGCTGCCTCGGCGACCGAGGGCTCGGCGCTGTCGTTCACGGTGCGGCTGTCGGCGGTGGTGAGCTCGAACGTGGTGCTGGGCTGGTCGACCGGCGACGACGATACGGAGGGGGCCAACCAGGCGACGTCGGGCACGGACTACACCGCGGTGACGAGCGGCAGCGCGACGATCACGGCCGGCCAGACGACGGCGACGCTCACGGTGCAGACCACGGCCGACACGACGGTCGAACCTGACGAGACCCTCAAGGTCACCATCACCGGGACCACGCTGCCGGCGGGGGTGATCATCAACACCGCGACGGCGGTGGGGACTATCAACGACGACGACGGAACGAAGGTGTCGGTCGAGGCTGCCTCGGCGACCGAGGGCTCGGCGCTGTCGTTCACGGTGCGGCTGTCGGCGGCGGTGAGCTCGAACGTGGTTCTGGGCTGGTCGACCGGCGACGACGACACGTCGGGGGCCAACCAGGCGACGTCGGGCACGGACTACACCGCAGTGACGAACGGCAGCGCGACGATCACGGCCGGCCAGACGACGGCGACGCTCACGGTGCAGACCACGGCCGACGCGACGGCGGAGTCCGATGAGACGTTCAAGGTCACCATCACCGGGACCACGCTGCCGGCAGGGGTGACCATCGGCACCGCGACGGCAGTCGGGACGATCAGGAACGCCACAAAGGGGATTTGGATCGAGGGCGGGTCGAGGACCGAGGGCTCGGCGGTGATATTCACGGTGCGGCTGACCGAGGCGGCTCCCACCGGCGGCGTGTATGTGAATTTCAATACCGGTGACGACGATACGGCGGGGGCCAACCAGGCGACGTCGGGCACCGACTACACGGCGTCGACTTCTACCATAGTCGTAAAGGAAGGCCAGACCTCGGAGACCTTCGGCATTAGCACGACGGACGACTCGGTCGCCGAAGGCGACGAGACCTTCAAGGTCACCCTCACCGGGACGACATTCGACATCGGGTGGCAAATCACCGGCTCGACGGCCGTGGGGACGATCGTGGACAACGACGTGTCCGCGACCGTGTCGGTTGAGGCTGCCTCGGCGACCGAGGGCTCGGCGCTGTCGTTCACGGTGCGGCTGTCGGCGGTGGTGAGCTCGAACGTGGTTCTGGGCTGGTCGACCGGCGACGACGACACGTCGGGGGCCAACCAGGCGACGTCGGGCACGGACTACACGGCAGTGACGAACGGCAGCGCGACGATCACGGCCGGTCAGACCACGGCGACGCTCACGGTGCAAACCACGGCCGACACGACGGCGGAACCTGACGAGACCCTCAAGGTCACCATCACCGGGGCCACGCTGCCGGCGGGGGTGATCATCAACACCGCGACGGCGGTGGGGACTATCAACGACGACGACGACGGAACGACGGTGTCGGTTGAGGCTGCCTCGGCGACCGAGGGCTCGGCGCTGTCGTTCACGGTGCGGCTGTCGGCGGTGGTGAGCTCGAACGTGGTTCTGGGCTGGTCGACCGGCGACGACGACACGTCGGGGGCCAACCAGGCGACGTCGGGCACGGACTACACCGCGGTCACGAGCGGCAGCGCGACGATCACGGCCGGCCAGACCACGGCGACGCTCACGGTGCAGACCACGGCCGACTCGACACTGGAAAGCGACGAGACCCTCAAGGTCACCATCACCGGGACCCACGCTGCCGGCAGGGGTGATCGTCGGGACTGCGACGGCGGTGGGGACGATCGTGGACGACGACTGGGTCACGGTGTCGGTCGCGCCCGCCTCGGCGACCGAGGGCTCGCCGGTGGAATTCAAGGTGACGCTGTCCAAGGCGGTCGCGTCGAACGTGGTCGTGACCTTCGCCACCGCGGACGACGACACGCCGGGGGCGCGGCAGGCGACGGCAGGCACGGATTACCAAGGCCTCGGGACTACCGCGACGGTCCTGGCGGGACAGAAGGAGTCGGCCGCCATCTCGGTGACGACGCTGACGGACGACGACGTCGAGGGCCCCGAGACTTTCAAGGTCCGGATCTCCGAGCGGAGTGGTCAAGAGGCCCTGCCGACAGGCGTGAGGATCAGCACCGCGACGGCGGTGGGGACGATCGTGGACGACGACGCAACGACGGTGTCGGTCGAGTCCGCGTCGGCGACCGAGGGCTCGGCGCTGTCGTTCACGGTGCGGCTGTCGGCGGTGGTGAGCTCGAACGTGGTGCTGGGCTGGTCGACCGGCGACGACGACACGTCGGGAGCCAACCAGGCGACGTCGGGCACCGACTACACCGCGGTGACGAGCGGCAGCGCGACGATCACGGCGGGCGAGACCACGGCGACGCTCACGGTGCAGACCACGGCCGACACGACGGCGGAACCTGACGAGACGTTCAAGGTCACCATCACCGGGACCACGCTGCCGGCTGGGGTGATCATCAGCACCACGACGGCAGTCGGGACGATCGAGGACGACGACGGAACGAAGGTGTCGGTCGAGGCTGCCTCGGCGACCGAGGGCTCGGCGCTGTCGTTCACGGTGCGGCTGTCGGCGGCGGTGAGCTCGAACGTGGTTCTGGGCTGGTCGACCGGCGACGACGACACGTCGGGGGCCAATCAGGCGACGTCGGGCACCGACTACACGGCAGTGACGAACGGCAGCGCGACGATCACGGCCGGCCAGACCACGGCGACGCTCACGGTGCAGACCACGGCCGACGCGACGGCGGAGTCCGATGAGACGTTCAAGGTCACCATCACCGGGACCACGCTGCCGGCAGGGGTGATCATCAAGACCGCGACGGCAGTGGGGACGATCAGGGAGGACACCTCGGTCAAGGTATCGATCGCGGCGGTCTCCGAGGGGGGGATACCCGAGGGCCGGCAGCTAGGGTTCTTGGTGCGGCTGTCGGCGGTGGCGAGCTCGGACGTGGTTCTGGGCTGGTCGACCGGCGACGACGATACGGAGGGGGCCAACCAGGCGACGTCGGGCACGGACTACACGGCAGTGACGAACGGCAGCGTGACGATCACGGCCGGCAGCACCGCTAGCCGCATCGATGTGCAGACCACGCAAGACACGAGCGCGGAATCTGACGAGACGTTCAAGGTCACCATCACCGGGACCACGCTGCCGGCGGGAGTGACCATCAGCACCGCGACGGCAGTGGGGACGATCACGGACGACGACGTGGGGGTGTCGATCGAGGACGGGTCGGCGACCGAGGGCTCGGCGGTGAGCTTCACGGTGCGGCTGACCCGGGCGGCTCCCACCGGCGGCGTGTCGGTGCAATTCTCGACCGGCGACGACGACACGGCGGGGGCCAACCAGGCGACGTCGGGCACCGACTACACGGCGTCGACTTCTGCCATAACCGTAAAGGAAGGCCAGACCACGGCGGACTTCGGCATTAGCACGACGGACGACTCGGTCGCCGAAGGCGACGAGACCTTCAAGGTCACCATCACCGGGACAAGCCCGACCGGGTTCGACATCCTCGACTCGACGGCGGTGGGGACGATCGTGGACAACGACGCGTCCGGGAACGACGACGGAACGAGGGTGTCGGTCGAGGCCGCGTCGGCGACCGAGGGCTCGGCGCTGTCGTTCACGGCGCGGCTGTCGGAGGCGGTGAGCTCGGACGTGGTTCTGGGCTGGTCGACCGGCGACGACGACACGTCGGGGGCCAACCAGGCGACGTCGGGCACGGACTACACGGCGGTAGCGAGCGGCCGCGCGACGATCGCGGCCGGCCAGACCACGGCGACGCTCACGGTGCAGACCACGGCCGACACGGCGGCGGAAGGCGACGAGACCCTCAAGGTCACCATGACTGCGATCGACCTGCCGACCGGCGTCGAGGTTGGCAGCACCTCGGCGGTGGGGACGATCGTGGACGACGACGGCGTGACGGTGTCGGTCGAGGCTGCCTCGGCGACCGAGGGCTCGGCGCTGTCGTTCACGGTGCGGCTGTTGAAGGCGGTGAGCTCCAACGTGGTGCTGGGCTGGTCGACCGGCGCCGACGACACGTCGGGGGCCAACCAGGCGACGTCGGGCACGGACTACACCGCGGTGACGAGCGGCAGCGCGACGATCGCGGCCGGCCAGACGACGGCGACGCTCACGGTGCAGACCACGGCCGACTCGACACTGGAAAGCGACGAGACCCTCAAGGTCACCATCACCGGGACCACGCTGCCGGACGGGGTGACCATCGGCACCTCGGCCGCGGTGGGGACGATCGTGGACGACGACACGGTCACGGTATCGGTCGAGCCGGCCTCCACGTACGAGGGCTCGAGGTCGAAGTTGTCTTTCCCGGTGCGGCTGTCGAAGCCGGCGAGCTCGAACGTGGTTCTGGGCTGGTCGACCGGCGCCGACGACACGTCGGGGGCCAACCAGGCGACGTCGGGCACGGACTACACGGCAGTGACGAACGGCAGCCTGACGATTACGGCAGGCAGGACCCTCGATTTCCTGGTCGTGTCGACCACGGTGGACTCGGCGGTGGAAGGCGACGAGACCCTCAAGGTCACCATCACCGGGACCACGCTGCCGGCGGGAGTGGTCATTCGGACCGCGACGGCGGTGGGGACGATCAGGGACGACGACGTGGCCACGGTGTCGGTCCGGGCGGACTCCGCCACCGAGGGCTCGCCGCTGTCTTTCCCGGTGCGGCTGTCGAAGCCGGTGAGCTCGGACGTGGTTCTGGGCTGGTCGACCGTCGCCGACGACACGGCGGGGGCGCGGCGGGCAACTTCGGGTACCGACTACCAGGCGATGACGAGCGGCAGCGTGACCATCGCGGCCGGTCAGACCGCGGCGACGCTCACGGTGCAGACCACGGCCAACTCGGCGGCGGACGGCGACGAGACGTTCAAGGTCACCATCACCGGGACCACGCTGCCGACGGGAGTGGTTGTTCAGGCCGCGACGGCGGTGGGGACGATCGAGGATGACGACGTCAACGCGGCGGTGTCGGTCGAGTCCGCGTCGGCGACCGAGGGCTCGGCGCTCTCGTTCACGGTGCGGCTGTCGGCGCCGGCGAGCTCCAACGTGGTTCTGGGCTGGTCGACCGGCGCCGACCGCACGTCGGGGGCCAACCAGGCGACGTCGGGCACGGACTACACGGCAGTGACGAGCGGCAGCGCGACGATCACGGCCGGCCAGACCACGGCGACGCTCACGGTGCAGACCACGGCCGACACGACGGCGGAAGGCGACGAGACGTTCAAGGTCACCATCACCGGGACCACGCTGCCGGCGGGAGTGGTCATTCAGACTGCGAGGGCGGTGGGGACGATCGAGGACGACGACGTGACAAAGGTGTCGGTCGAGGACACCTCGATTGTCGAGGGCACCACCTTGTCGTTCACGGTGCGGCTGTCGAGGGTGGCGAGCGCGGACGTGGTGGTGGTCCTGTCGACCGGCGCCGACGACACGCCGGGGGCCAACCAGGCGACGGAGAACGTCGACTACCTGAGAAGTCGGCCCCGAGTCACCATAAGCGCCGGCGCGACCGAGAAGATCGTCATGGTGGATACCTATGCCGATGCGCACCTGGAGGGCGACGAGACCTTCAAGGCTACTCTCATCGCGGTCACGTTGCCGGCTGGAGTGGTCATTCAGACCGCGACGGCGGTGGGGACTATCACGGACAACACGATAGGGGTTTCGCTCGAGCAGGGCAACTTCGGGGCGTTCGAGAGCACCGGGTATACGGACATGGTCGTGCGGCTGTCGCGTCCGGCGCTCGAGGCCATGGTCGTATCCCTCTCCACCGGCGACGACGACACGCCGGGGGCCAACCAGGCGACGGCCGGCACGGACTACACGGCGGTGACGAACGGCGCCGTGACCATTCCGTTCGGCGGGACGAAGGGCGAGTACCGCGTGGTCGTCAAGGAGGACTCGGAGCCGGAGGGGATAGAAACCTTCAAGGTCACCATGACCTCGACCGGGCTGCCTGCGAACGCGGGGTTCACGAACACGAACGTGATCGCGAAGATCCACGACGACGAGAACGTGAGGTTGGTGGTCGACCGCGCCTCGGCGTTCGAGGGCGTGCCGGTGGAATTCACCGCGCGGCTCACGCAGTCGATCGACTCGACGGTGAGTGTGGCGATGTACACCGAGTGGGGCGGCGAGGGGCGACTGGCGACAGTGGGCACCGACTACAGAGGCACCCGTATCGCCGCGACGATTCCGGCGGGCAAGACCGAATCCAACGTGATGTCGGTGCGGACGTTGGCGGACAACGACGTCGAGGGCGACGAGACCTTCCTTGTCGTGGTCGAGGAGCGAAGCGGTGAAAATGCGCTGCCGGACGGCGTGACGCTCGCGAACGAGCGGGTGGTGGGGACGATCATGGACGCCGCGGCGACGGTGTTGGTCGGGGCCGCGTCCGCGGCCGAGGGCTCGGCGCTGTCATTCCCGGTACGGCTGTCGAAGGCGGTGAGCTCCAACGTGGTGCTGGGGTGGTCTACTGGCGACGATACGGCGGGGGCGCGGCAGGCGACGTCGGGCACGGATTACACGGCAGTGACGAGCGGCAGCGCGACGATCACGGCCGGCCAGACCACGGCGACGCTCACGGTGCAGACGACAGCGGACTCGGACGTCGAAGGCGACGAGACGTTCAAGGTCACCATCACCGGGACCAGCCTGCCGGCCGGGGCGGTCATTTGCTCATCGTCGTCCCTTCCTGCGATCGACTGTGCCAGCGACAGCGCGGAGGTGGTGGGGACGATCCTGGACGACGACGGAACGAAGGTGTCGGTCGAGTCCGCGTCGGCGACCGAGGGCTCGGCGCTGTCGTTCACGGTGCGGCTGTCGGAGACGGTGAGCTCGAACGTGGTTCTGGGCTGGTCGACCGGCGACGACGACACGGAGGGGGCCATCCAGGCGACGTCGGGCACGGACTACACGGCAGTGACGGGCGGCAGCGTGACGATCGCGGCGGGCCAGACCACGGCGACGCTCACGGTGCAGACCACGGACGACACGACGGCGGAGTCCGACGAGACGTTCAAGGTCACCATCACCGCGACCACGCTGCCGGCAGGGGTGATCATCAACACCGCGACGGCAGTGGGGACGATCGAGGACGACGACGGCACGCCGCCGCCACCGTCTCCGCCACCGTCTCCGCCCGGTGGAAACCGTCCGCCTGTGGTGTCGGCCTTATGCGAGCCGTGCGTGGTGGCCCCCGGCGGCGAGTTGACGCTGACGGCGACGGCGTCCGACCCCGACGACGACGGTCTGACCTATGCGTGGAGCGCGACTTCGGGCAGCTTCGTCGGGGCGGCCGACGGCGCGACGGTGCGCTGGACCGCACCGGAGGCGGTCGAGCGCGTGACGATCAGCGTGGAAGTCTCCGACGGGCAGGGCGGCGCGGCATCGGCGACGGTGACCATCGAGGTAACGAACCAACCACCGAACGAACCGCCGGCGTTCGAGTCGTCCGAGTATGGCTTCGAGCTGCTGGAGAACGCGGACGGGAGCCGCACCCCCGTCGACGTCGGCGCGGTGGCGGCGGCAGACCCTGAGGGCGACGAGCTGATCTACGAGGTGGCGTCGGGCGACCGGGCGCGCTTCACGGTCGGGGCGCGGGACGGGGTGGTGCGCTACGTGGGCGCGGGCGAGGACTTCGAGTCGGGGCCGACGCGCTTCGAGCTGGCGGTGCGTGCGCGCGACCCGCACGACGCGGAGGCGGAGGCCCTGGTGGTCGTGACGGTCATCGACGTGAACGAGCCGCCGGAGGCGATGGACGACGAGGCCGCCACGGACGAGGATCAGGCGGTCACGATCGACGTACTGGCGAACGACACGGACCCGGACGGCGACGGCCTGCAGGTGGAGTCGGTGTCGGTTCCGGCCCACGGAACGGCCGTGGTCGCGCGGGGCGGGGTGCTGTATACGCCGGAGGCGAGCTACCACGGCGCGGACGGCTTCACCTACGTCGTCTCGGATGGGAACGGTGGGACGGCGACGGCGGCGGTGGCGGTAACGGTGCTGCCGGTGAACGAACCGCCGGCGTTCGAGTCGTCCGAGTATGGCTTCGAGCTGCAAGAGAATGCGGACGGGAGCCGGACGGCACTCGACCTCGGCGCGGTGGCGGCGACGGACCCGGACGGGGACGAGTTGATCTACGAGATGGCGTCGGGCGACGGCTCGCGCTTCACGGTTGGGGCGCGGGGCGGCGCGGTGCGCTACGTGGGCGCGGGCGAGGACTTCGAGTCGGGGCCGACGCGCTTCGAGCTGGCGGTGCGTGCGCGCGACCCGCACGACGCGGAGGCGGAGGCCCTGGTGGTCGTGACGGTCATCGACGTGAACGAGCCGCCGGAGGCGATGGACGACGAGGCCGCCACGGACGAGGATCAGGCGGTCACGATCGACGTGCTGGCGAACGACACGGACCCGGACGGCGACGGCCTGCAGGTGGAGTCGGTGTCGGATCCGGCCCACGGAACGGCCGTCGTCGCGCGCGGAGGGGTGCTGTATACGCCGACGGCGAACTACCACGGCATGGACCGCTTCACCTACGTCGTCGCGGACGGCAACGGCGAGAGGTCGGAGGCGGCGGTGGAGGTGACGGTGGCGCCGGTGAACGATGCGCCGGCGGCCGTAGGTGTTATCCCGGACCAGGTGCTCGACGAGGGCGGCGGGGAGAAGACGGTGGAGCTGGGGCCGTTCTTCGAAGACGCGGACGGGGACGCGCTGGAGTACCGCGTGTCGTCGTCGGCCCCGTCGGTGGTGGCGGTGTCGGTCGCCGGAGCGGCGGTGGTGCTGTCACCGGCGGCGTATGGGTCGGCGGTGGTGACGGTGACGGCGGAGGATGCGGGCGGCCTCACGGCGACGCAGGCATTCTCGGTGGGGGTGAGCGACCGGTTGGCGCGGGAGGCGGTGGCGGACACGTTGGCGGGGATGGCGCGGTCGCATCTTGCGAGCGCGCGGATGATGCTGGGCCGGCGCGTGACGGCGAACCCGACGGAGGCGTCGCGGATGACGGTGCTGGGCCGCACGGTGCCGCTAGGCAAGGCGGCAGCGCGGGTGCAGGCCGAGCAGATGCTGGCGGGCTGGCTGTCGGCAGTGCTGACGCACAGAGGTCCGGGAGCCACGCCGGGCCTCGGCGCACCTGCGGGCTCCGGGTTCGGCGCGCCGGCGATCGGGCCGGCAGCGGCGATCGGGTCGGCAGCGGCGATCGGGCCGGCAGCGGCGCGCGGGTTGCCAGGAGCGGGCGGCGGCTTCGGCGCCCTGGCGCCGGGAGCGGGAGCTGGGCTTGGCTCCGGGCTTGGCGCTCGTGGGCCAGGCGTGGCGTCGGCGGCCACGATGCCGGCTGCGTCGACCGGCATGGGCGCTCCCGGCGCGGTCGGGCACGGCGGAGTTCCCCGCGGTCTTGGGGAGCCATGGGGCCTCGGCGGTATCGGCGGCGGCTTCGGGCGCGGCGGGGACCCGCTGCGCGGCTCCGAGTTCCTGTTGGCGCTGGGCGGCAGGCAGGACGGGGAAGAAGCAAGCCGGCCGGGGCGGCGCTGGCAGGTGTGGGGCCAGGGCGACGTGCAGACGTTCCAGGGCGCGCCCTCCGACGCCGCGGGCTACGACGGCCAGCTCCGGACCACCTACCTGGGCGTGGACACGTGGCTCACCGACCGCTGGATGGCGGGCATGGCGGTGGCGCGCAGCATCGGCGACGGCGACTGGCGCGCGGGCGGGACCCGCGGGGCGCTGGAGACGACGCTGACGGCCGTGCATCCCTACGTGCAGTGGTCTGACCGGACGACGTCGGTGTGGGCGACGGCGGGCGGCGGCTGGGGCGTGGCGGAGAACGTGCGCGCCAGCGGCCGGAAGGGCGAGAGCGACCTGGGCCTGCGGCTGGGCCTCGTGGAGCTGCGGCGGGGGCTGGGGTCGGCCGGCGGCGTGCAGTTCGGGGTGCGTGGCGACGCGGCGTGGGCGGAGCTGCGGACAGCGGGGGGCGGGGAGACCATAGACGGCCAGACGGTGGCTGTGCATCAGGCGCGGGTCGGGGCGGACGTGTCGCGACCGGTGCGACTGGGGGGCCTGACGCTGGCCCCGTTCACCGAAGTGCATGTGCGGCGGGACGGCGGGGCCGGCCAGAGGGGCGAGGGCGTCGAGGTGGCCGGCGGGTTGCGGGCAACGGCGGGCAAGGTACGAGTAGACGCGCAGGGCCGATTGCTGGTGGTGCACTCGGCGGAGGGGTATCGGGAGCGGGGCGTGGGCCTGACGCTGAGCGTAGGCGACCAGGACCAGGAGGGTCTGTCGCTGTCGGTGTCGCCGCGCTGGGGCGACTCTGCAGCGGGCGCCGGCGCGCTGTGGCAGGAGCAGGTCTACGGCCGCCACGCGCCCGCGGCGGCCGATGCGTGGGAGGTGGACGCCCGTGGCGGCTACGGCCTGCGGCTGCCGGGCGGCCGGCTGCTGAACTGGTTCGGCTCGCTGACCCACTCGCCATATGGCAGGGGCTTCCTCATCGGCGGTCAGGTCGGCGCGCTCGACTGAGCGCGGCCAGCCGCGCTTGGCGGAACGGCTGGGGCGGGCGATTCCGGACTGCACGACGATTCGGATCTCGAAGCCGGGCTGCTTCCTCCAAGCAGGGGCGAGCGACTCGCCCACGACGCCCTCGCGCACGACCCCAGCAGCAACCTCAAGCCGGGCGTTATCCTGCGCAACGCCATCAAGCTGGGGCTGGTACAGCTCGAGAAGCGAGAGCACGGCTGGAGGGGAAACAGTGAGTTGATGCCTCGCCGGAGGGGCTGGCGCGGTTAATGGTACGCTAGTGGGGCTGGTCGGCGCGACGCTGGAGCGAGTCGGGCTGTCGGAATCGTGGCCGTATCCGGCACGCCCTGACAGAAACCCTAATGAATCCGGGGGTTTTTCGCTGCGTTCGCGCTATCGCTGCCGTAGTACCGGAGAACGTCGCCTGCGGCGGCGCCGTCCGCGCGGCGGCGCGGACGGCCCGACCGACCGCCCCGGCGTTTCGGGCCCTTCCCGGCGCCGTCTGACACCGGCGCGCGGTCGGGGGCCGCCGAGGGCAGTCAGCCCCGCCGGGCACCGAGCGCGAGGAATCGACGAAGGCGGGCCACGCCCGGGTGCAGTTGGCAAGTTCGAGTCGAAGCGTCCTGACGTGACGTCCTGCAGGGCCCTGTTCAAGCTGATCGGCGGGGGCATCATCGTCCTCGCCTTCGCGTTCTGGCAGACCTTCGGGATCTGCCTCAGGCGCTGGCTCCCGCTGGCCGCACGGCGCTATGCCAACCGGGTCACGGCCCTCGGATGCCGGGCGTTCCTGCGTCACTGGGGCGTCGCCGTCACCCTCAGGAACGCGGGTCACGTTGCGCCCGGGCAGACGTATCTCTACGCCCTCAACCACCTGTCGTATCTGGACATCCTGGTCCACGGGGCCCTCTTCCCCTCGACGTTCGTCACGTCGCGGGAGATGCACGGGACCCCTTTCCTGGGGCACATCTGCCGGTTCGCCCAGTGCTTCTTCGTGGACCGCATCAGCCGGAGGCGGCTCGCGCAGGAGATAAGGGGGGTTGCCGCCCTCCTCGAGAGCGGCGTCCCCGTGACCCTCTTCGCGGAGGGCGCGGCGAGCGACGGGGCCGGGGTCCAGCCCTTCAAGAGCCCGCTGTTCAAGGCGGGTGCGGCGTCGGGGGCGCCGGTGCTGCCGCTGACCCTGAACTACCGGACCCTGGGCTCGGTCCCCGTAAACCGCGGGAACCGGGACGACGTCTGCTGGTACGGGGGCATGGCGTTCTTCCCCCACGTGTGGCGGCTGCTTCACCACCGCCGCATCGAGGTGGACGTCGTCGTCTCACCGCCCATCGTCGGGGCCGACTACCGGGAGCTCGCCGAGAAGGCCCGCGAGGCCATCGCAGGCTCGTTCGTCTCGCTCGAATAGGCGGCGATCGTTCGAGCGGGTCACGAGGCGCTGTGCGCGGCGGCCTCGCCGATCAGCCGGCGCGCCTGGCCGACGAGATACAGCGGCAACGACAGCAAGTCGTAGCGTACCGTCACCCCACCCGGCAGCTTTCTCGAGTCGCGCAGCAGGCTCGGCGGGTCCCCGTTGAAGCGCACGGCGAGGCCGGAGGACTTCTCGCGGACGAACTGGTGCAGCGACCTGAGCGATCCGGTGGCGCCGGCCTTGACCTCGACCGGGACGACGCGGCTCCCCACCGTGATGACGTAGTCGAGCTCGGCCGCCGCGTTGCGCGCCTCGCGGGCCCAGTAGTGCAGTGCCGGCGTGCGGTACGGCGCCTCGCGGTAGAGCAGGTGCTGGCCCACGAACTGCTCGGCGACCGCGCCGCGGTTGACGAGCGTGGGATCCCGCTCATGCTCGAGATCGAGCAGGTCCAGGCCCAGGGCGGCGCACATGAGGCCGACGTCGACGTGCATGCACTTGAAGAAGCGCTCGTTGGTCTCGGCCGCGAGCGGCACCCCGTTGGCGGCGGTACGGAACACCTTGCAGGCCACGCGGGCCATGCACAGGTGATCGAGCGCCGCGCCGATCTCGGCGGCTCGATGTTCTCGGCTGACCTCCACGTACTTGAACTTCCGCGCCACCAGGTGCGGCAGCCTGTCGAAGACCATCCGAATGCGGTCTCGGGACCGGCCGTACTTGGCGAAGTCGTCCCGGTAGGTGGCGACGACGCTCTGCAGCACGCGGGACACCGGCTCGAAGTCGAGGCCGCCGCCCGCCACGAACGCCGCCACCGCCTCGGGAAGTCCGCCCACGACCCAGTACCGGCGCAGCAGATCGAGGCACTTGCGGTGCAGCGCCGCGGGCAGGGCGTTCTCCCGGACGCCGCTCAGGGGGAAGCCGCGCAGGAAGTCGGCGAGGTCCGCCTCACCCATGGCCGTCACGAAGTCCTCGAAGTGCATGGGGCCGAGGTGCATGTACTCCGCGCGGCCGACGGGCATCGGGAAGCGCGTCTGTGCGAGCGCGAACTCGAGCAGCGAGCCCGCCGCCAGCACGTGCAGCCCGGGCATCTCCTCGTGGAAGTAACGCAGCGACGCGAGCGCTTCGGGCGCGGCCTGTATCTCGTCCAGGAACAACAGATGCGTGCCCGCCGCCGCCGTCTTCCCGGTCAGCAGCTTGAGCAGGGCCAGGATGCGCACCGGGTCGCGGCCCGCGAAGGCCTCCCGCAGCTCGGGGTTCCGCTCGAAGTCGACCGCCACGAGCGTCAGCCCCGAGGCGCGGGCGAACTCGCGCACGAGCGTCGACTTGCCGACCTGTCGCGCGCCCCGAATCACGATCGGCTTGTGCGGCCGGCGCGCCGCCCAAGCCTCCAGATAGGCGCTCTCTCGACGGTGCAGCACTTCGGGCACGGCCTGTCCTGACGCAATAGCATGTATTTTCGTCGTCAGCGCTGTGGAAATACAAGGCTTTCGGGAATGCCTCGGGGGCCAGAGACGATCGGCTTCGGGGACCGTGGTGCTCAGGAAACCGTTCCGGAAGGCGCTTGAGTCAGGTGGTCGACGGCGGGCCGGTGAACGGCCGTCGGCGAGCCTTCCGGCACCCCGTCGATCAGCTGCTTGACGATCAGGATGAAGACACCCGTCAGGGCCAGGTTGAGGGCCAGCGGCAGCATCGCCACCGTGACGACGGGCCCGCCGATGCCGTAGCTCACGCTGAGCACCAGGACCCCGGCGCCGACCTCGCCGCGCGGCCACATGCCGACGGCCACGGCCAGACGGTGTCTCCAGTGCGCCTCACGGCGATAGCAGAAGGCCGGGAACATCTTCCCCAGGTTGCTCAGGACCGTCAGGATCAGCACGTGCATCGCGATCGCGGGCCACCCGAGGCTCGGCCGGCTCCCGGTGACGGTCGCCGTGTAGCGACCCTCCTCCTCCCCCCCGAGGAGGGTCGGATCGTCCACGACGCTACCGGGTGCGGCGGCGTGAAGAGAGGCGGGCGCAGGCGCCGGGTGCTCCGCGTCCGGACCGCCGAAGATCGGCGGGAGGCTCATCCCCACCAGCACCATGAAGGCGCCGGAAACGAACGTGGCCACCCGCCGTTCCCGCGGCTGCTCGAGGATGTCGTGCAGCGCGTGCTCGACCGCCTCGGCGCCGGACTCGCGGCCCGCCAACCGTCGCCGGACGCGACCGCGAGGTCGCGCTACGGCCTCCGCTTGGCGCCCAACCAACCTCCAGGAGTCCGCGCCGTGCGACGGCGCAGGCTCCTGGGCCCAAACGCGGTGATCGCGGATCTTCAACCGTGGTACGCTGACCAGTCCTGCGCGGGCAGCGTCGACGGTCGGGCTTCCCGACATGAATCTGAAACGCCGAGCGACGGTGGCGGCGGCGTGTCTCTTGGTGGCGAGCGCCTCCTGGGGCGTGGAACGGGCGGCGGCGCAGCCTCCCGGGGTCGAACCCCCGCCCTCGGTCGCGGTGATCGACCAGCGCCTGATCGAGACGGCGCAAGACCAGAGCCTCGACGGCGCCACCGGGCGAGCATCCGCGGCCTGTACCAGCAGGCGCTGTCGGAGCTCGAGGCGGCCGCGCGGTGGCGCGTGACCGCGCCGGACTTCTCGCGTCGAACTCATGCTGAAGACCGAGTGGGACGCCGTTGCCGGCGTGCTGGCTGCCGTCATCGCCATCGTGCTGCACCGTCTTGACGTGATCGAGACCGAGGTCCTCTCGGTGATCGCTGCTCTACAACGCGAGCGTCGACCTGTTCGGCGAGTGAGCTGGCGTTTGACCCGCGAGTTGTCGACCGCGGGCCACCCCCTCCCCATCGTGATCGTGGGTGACGGCAGCACGTTGAGCTGGCGGTTGACTCGCGAGTCGTCCGTCGACTACGAGATCGACCTGCTCCGCCTGCCCTTGGCGAGTGACACGTCCTGGCACCGGCGGGGGCGGGTCCCGTGACGTCCTTCAGGGCGCTGCTCAAGCTCATCGGCGGGGGCATCATCGTTCTCGCGTTCGCGTTCTGGCAGATCTTCGGGATCTGCTCGAGGCGGTGGTTCCCCCTGGCCGCCCGCCGCTACGCGAACCGGGTCACGTCCCTCGGATGCCGGGCGTTCCTGCGCCACTGGGGAATCGCCGTCACCCTCAGGAACGCGCGCCACGCCGCGCCCGGGCAGACGTGTCTCTACGCCGTCAACCACCTGTCCTACCTCGATATCCTGGTCCAGGGGGCCCTCTTTCCCTCGACGTTCGTCACGTCGCGGGAGATGCACGGGACCCCCTTCCTGGGGCACATCTGCCGCTTCGCCCAGTGCTTCTTCGTGGACCGCATCAGCCGGCGGCGGCTCGCGGAGGAGATACGGGGCGTCGCCGCCCTCCTCGAGAGCGGCGTCCCCGTGACCCTGTTCCCGGAGGGCGCGGCGAGCGACGGGGCCGGGGTACAGCCCTTCAGGAGTCCCTTGTTCAAGGCCTGCGCGGTGGCGGGAGTCCACGTGCTGCCCCTGACCCTGAATTACCGGGCCCTGGACGCAGTCCCTGTCGGCTGCGGGAACCGGGACGACGTCTGCTGGTACGGGGGCATGGCGTTCTTCCCCCACGTGTGGCGGCTGCTCCACCACCGCCGCATCGAGGTGGACGTGGTCGTCTCACCGCCCATCGCCGGGGCCGACTACCGGGAGCTGTCCGAGAAGACCCGCGAGGCCGTGGCGGGTTCATATGCTCCGCTCGCATAGGGGCGAGCGGGGGCAGAGCCGAAATGCGCCGCCCTCCGGCGTCGAGGCGACCGATTCCACTGGTCGTCTGGCGCCGGAGCAGCGCCACGATGGCGATGACGGCGGCGGGCGAGAGCCAATGGGCGGGCTCCGTGATCGAAAGACGACACACCGGTACGGATGCGCCATGGGGTGCAACGGGGGAGGAGCCTTCCCGGTCCTGCACGTTCGAACGCTCGTGAGGAGCCCTCGGCCGCTGCTCCTCGAACCACCCGGCGTGGGACGGATGCGGTACGCGGCGAGGGCGGGCTCGCGGTCTCTGGGTGGAATATGACACAATGGGTGAATGGCATCGATCCCCTCGCCAATCGGACGCACCCAACGCGTCGTCAGGCCGAGCGCGCCGACGCCGACCGCGACGCAGGACTTTCCCGGCTGCGATCCCGTCTCGCTGCCGACCTGGGACGACGTGTGGGCCTACGAGAAGCGCATCGAGTACTGGTTGCGCGAGACGGGGACGGCCTGGGTGATGCGCGACGCCGGCCCCGTGCACGAGAGCGCCCCGAACCTGCTGAGCGAGCTGCTGACCCGCATGTGCCTGGAGCGCGGGTCGCGCTTCCTGTTGGCCGGGGCCGTCTACCTGATGGAGCGGGACGAGGACGGCGAGCCGCGGCAGGTGCTGGTGGCCGACCAGACCGTCTACCTGGATCGAAGCGTCTGGCGGCCGCGCGACCCCGCCGTCGTGCTGGGAGTGGACCCCCTGCCGGACGTGATCCTCGAGGTGGACCACACCACCGACGTCCGGCGCAACAAGCTGCCGGTGTACGAGGCGTGGGGGTTTCCCGAGGTGTGGGTGGACACTCCCGACGAGCCCTCGCCGAACCGGCCCCGGCGCGTGCGGCCGGGCCTGACGATCTACGTGCTGGAGGAGGGCCGCTTCCGAATCGCGGACGAGAGCCGCGCGTTCCCCACCTGGACGGCCCGACAGATCCACGCCGCCCTGAACGAGAGCCGCCTCAGCCGGCGAACGCTGGCCGACCTCACCCGGGTGGGCCGGCGGCTCGGCGGGCACGAGGGCACCACCCCCGACGACGATCCGCAGCTCGGCCGCCACCGCCGGCAGGCCCACGACGCCGGGCTCCGGGCGGGCCGCGCGGAAGGCCGCGCCGAGGGGCTCACGCAGGGGCGGGCCGAAGGGCTCACGCAGGGGCGGGCCGAAGGGCTCACGCAGGAGCGGGCCGAGGGCATCGCCCGCCAACGGACTCTGCTCGGCCGGCTGGCCGCGCAGAGGTTCGGGCCGCTCACGGCGGATCGGATCGCCGAGCTCCTGGCCGGCATCGAGGACCCCGACCGCCTCAGCGAGGCCGGCGACCTGATAATCGCGTGCGACGACGGCGACGACCTGCTCTCCCGCCTGTCTTGAAGCGATCAGGTCATGCGTCGTGTCACCATGTCGGCAGCTCGGGGACGCCGATGCCCGTCGGGCTGTACCGCAAGGGCTCCCCGGCTTCCGTGGACAGCAGGCTCGACAGGAACGGATAGAGGGCCTCCATCCGGAACGCCGTCGACGCGCCGGGCTCCCAGGCGACCTTCCCTCCAACCGCGAAGCCCGCCGCCGCCAGCGGCCCGGAGAGAGCGGGGATGTCCGTGACGACGTGAAACGCGACGTCGCTGTCACCCTGCCCGTCGGCGATGAACGGCGGTTGGTGATCGCCGAAGACGAGGGCGATGAATCCGGGCTCGATACGATGTCGGAATGCCGCGAGCAACAGCTCCCATTCATAGGCGAGGGTTATGAAGTAGCTCCGCTTCCAGCCCTGGGGTACCGTCAGCGCGAGCTCCACGTAGTCGGGTCGGGTCTCGATGAACGACGGCTGGGGTTCTTCGAGCTCCGCAACGTCCTCCGTGATGCGCGGAGGAGGCTCCCACGCGAAGTGCGTCGATACGGTCGAAAAGTGAAAGAGCCGGGGCCGCGGGCGCCGGCTCCAGTAGTTCTCGAACGCGTATTCCAAGGCCCATTGATCCGGCACGTGACCGAACCCGTACAGGAAGCCGTCGTACGAGAAGTCCTGACGTCGTCGTAGTCGTACAGGTCCTCCGCCCACGTGGCGCCGGGCTGAACCGACAGCGTGTAGTACCCGTGGCGCTCGAGGTACGAGATCAGGTGAGGATAGCGGCGGGCCATCCGCTTCCAGGCCCAATACGTCGAATGGTTGCCGATTCGTATCCCGCTCAACGCCGACGCGGTGCTCATCCAGGACCCGCCACCGTTCACCGGGGCCGCCGCGAAGCGCGTGAACATCGGGAGCCGCCGCGCGTCCAGCTCGCTCTGCACCCGGTCCATCAGCCCCTGTCTTGCGACACGGTAGTCGTCGTCGGCCCACAGTGCCGCCCCGTACGACTCGACACCGAAGAGAAAGATGTCGGGGCGGCGCACGGGCGCCGTCCCGGCCAGGGTGGCCGCCTCCCGGAGGGCGGAATCGTCCAGCGCCTCGACGGTGCTCAGCACGTCCTGCGACCGCTGCCAATTGGAGTACGCGTGCCTGGCCTGGAGTTGAATGACGGGGTCGCCCGCCACGGGCCGAACCATGACAGCGACAGCACGCAGTAGGCGTTCACGACTACCCACCCGGCGGCCGCGGACCGACGGTCGAGTCCGCCCCCCCAGCGCCAGGCGGCCCCGAGGTACCGCGCCACCAGCCATCCGAGACCGGCGGCCACGGCCAGGAACGCGGCGGCGAAGAGGACGTCCGTGAATCCCCATGTGTCGCGCACGAAGATCCACGCGCTCTCGAGCATGAGAACGTCGTCGAGCACCGTGCCGGGGCGGTCGAAGAGCGCGTGGACGAAGCCGGTGTACGCCATGAACGCAAGCAGCGCGACGTAGGCGAACCACGCCAGCGACACCGCGGTCGAGCGCCACCCGCCGGCGAATCGGCTGGCGAGAACCAGCGACGTGAGAATGAAGACCCAGTCCGCGCTGACCCGGAACATGTCCATGTTGGCGCGTCGGACGAACAGCTGCATGACGTACTCGTAGCTGCTGCGCCCGAGTCCCGCCCATCCCCAGTCGTACTGCCCCCGGGGATGCTCGCGCGGGAAGAAGGGCCAGAAATCGTGCTCCTGCGAGACGAGCAGGTAGAGGGGAACGAAGAGGAGCAGATTGAGCGCCGCGAACCCCGCCGCGATACCGGCACCGGTCGGGAGCGACCCGCGGCACATCCAGTCCGGGACGCGGAGCGTCAGGCGTATCTCACGCATGGCCGGGCTTCCCGGACGAGCCCCGCGTTTGCGCTGCGGGCGCGAGGCTCGCCGGGGCGGAGGTGCTCCTCTCGAGAGTCGCTCGTCCGGAAACCGGACGTGAGGTCCGGACCGCACGCCGGCTCCCGGACGAGATCATGCCTTCGCCCACGGAAGCCTCGTCGTGCGTCCTCCCGGGACGGCCGGCCCGACCATGGCCGCGCACCGCCCGCGCCGGAGCGCCGGAGCGATGCCCATGGTCAGTTCGCGTCGAGCCGGCGGATTCTGACGTTCCGGAACGCGACGGGGTCGCCGTGGTCCTGGATGGCGATGTGCCCGCGGGGCTCGCGACCGTAGCGGGGGATCGACGCGAACTTGCTCGCCATCATCCGCCGCTCCCAGTCGGGGCTGCCGAGCTCGTACTCGAGCAGCTTCTCGCCGTTCATCCAGTGCTCGACACGGGCGCCCCGCACGACGAGGCGGGCGCTGTTCCACTCGCCGACGGGCCGGGTGACGTCGCGGGCCGGCGGGTGGACGGCGTAGTTGCTCGCGGCCGAGGTGATGGGGGCCTCCCCGTCGCGGTGGCCGGCGTTGTGCAGGATCTGGAACTCGGGGCCGGTGTGCCAGGTCGGGCCGTCGCCCTCCGCGACGCGGAACATCACGCCGCTGTTGCCGCCTTCCTCCACCCGCCAGTCGAAGCGCAGGTCGAAGTCGGCGAACTGCTCGACGGTGATGATGTCGCCGCCGCGGCCGACCCGGGCCATGGCGCCGTCGACCGCCTGCCAGCCGTCGGGCACGCCGTCGCGCCGGTACCCGCGCCACGCCGCGAGGCTCTCGCCGTCGAAGAGCAGCTCCCAGCCGTCGGCCTTCTCCTCGGCGGTCAGCGCGTTGGCGGCGGCCTCGTCGGCGGCGGGCGCGGGGGCGCCGATGGCCCACGCGATGCCCTGCAGCAGATGGGTCTGGAAGCGCGGGTCGTCCCACACCTCGGGGCGGTGGCCGAGCGCGGTGTAGAAGACGCGGCCGTCGCCCTCCTCGCGAGTCCAGGCGAGGGCGAAGTCGCCGTCGTCGCGCCGGATGTTGCGCGCGTTCATGTCGACCGACCCGGTGTCGAGGCTCAGCAGCACGTCGACGTTGGCGCGCGACCACTCGCGGTGCTGGTAGATCTCGTCGTGGATGCGGAACGACTCGCCGAGGTGCCGCGTCGCGGGGTGCTCGGGATTCTCGACCCGCACCGTGACCTCCTGGTGCCAGGGGTGGCCGTCGAAGTAGCCGCCGATGAGGGCGAGGTAGCCCGGCCACTCGTAGAAGGTGTCGGTGGCGCTGTGGACGCCGACGAACGCGCCGCCGCCGCGCACCCAGGCGAGCAGGGCCGCCTTCTGCGCCTCGTCCATGGGCAGCTCGCCGGTCGTGAAGAAGACCACCGCGTCGTACTCGGCGAGGGTGTCCGCGGTCAGGGTCGAGGCGTCGCGCGAGACGGTCACCTCGAGCTGGCCGGTCTCCTTCGCGATGCGCGTGAAGACGGCCTCGGAGTGCGGCAGGACGGATGCGCGAACGCGGCCGACTGCGTGAGGTAGAGGACCTTGGCGGTCTCCGCCGCGGCCGGCGTCGGGGCGGCGAGGAGCGAGAGGGCGGCTGCTGTCATGGCTACGAGCTGAACTGCGTGTCGCACGGTCCACATCCTTTCCGCGGTCGGGGTCATGCCGTGCCCATCATGGTACCGCGTTTCTCGCCGGAGAGGACGCTGACGCGCCGGGAGCGCCGCCCGGCACGCGTCTCGTCCCCGGACCGACACTACGGAGCCCCACGCTCGCGGGCCCGGGTCGGCCCCCGGGGTATCCTATGGGGCCGATGGCGGTGCTGGGGCTCGATGTCGGAACCGGCGGGTCGCGCGCGGTGATCGTGGATGCCGACGGGGCGGTGACCGCGACGGCCACCGAGGCGCACGCGGCGTTCGACTCGCCCCGCACGGGCTGGGCCGAGCAGCACCCCGGCGACTGGTGGCGCGCGTCGCAGGCGGCCATCCGGGCCGTCCTGGCGGCGGGGGCGACGGCGCCCGGCGACATCCGCGCCGTCGGGCTGTCGGGCCAGATGCACGGCGCGGTGCTGCTCGACGCGGCGGGAGAGGTGGTGCGGCCCGCCCTCATCTGGTGCGACCAGCGGACCGGCGCCCAGTGCCGGCGGCTCACCGACGAGGTCGGGGCGGCCCGCCTGATCGAGCTCGTCGCCAATCCCGCCCTCACCGGGTTCACGCTCCCGAAGCTGCTGTGGGTGCGCGACGAGGAGCCCGCGCACTGGGAGCGGGTGCGGACGGTCCTGCTGCCCAAGGACTACGTGCGGTGGCGGCTCACGGGAGAGCGCGCCACCGACGCGGCGGACGCCTCGGGGACCCTGCTCTTCGACGTGGCCGGGCGGCGGTGGTCGTCGGCGCTGCTCTCGCAAGTGGGGATCGACGCGGACGCCCTGCCCGCCGTCCACGAGGGGCCCGAGGTCACCGGCCGTCTCGCCCCCGCCGGGGCCGAGGCCACCGGCCTCCCCCCCGGGACCCCGGTCGTGGCGGGCGGGGGAGACCAGGCGGCGGGGGCGGTGGGGATGGGCATCGTGCGGCCCGGTGGCGTCAGCGCCACCATCGGGACTTCGGGGGTGGTGTTCGCGGCCACCGACCGTCCGGCGCGCGACCCCCGGGGGCGGGTGCACACCTTCTGCCACGCGGTGCCGGGCCGCTGGCACGTCATGGGGGTGACCCAGGGCGCGGGGCTGTCGCTGCGCTGGCTGCGCGACACCATCGGCGTGGGTGACGGCGGCCCGGATGCGGTGGACGACCCCTACGACCGCCTGTGCGCCGAGGCGGCGGAGGCCCCGCCGGGCGCCGACGGGGTCCTGTGGGCGCCCTACCTGATGGGTGAGCGCACGCCGCACCTCGACCCGGAGGCCCGGGCGGCGCTGGTAGGGTTGTCCGCCGCGCACGGCCGGGCCCACATGATCCGCGCGGTGCTGGAGGGCGTCGCCTTCAGCTTGCGCGACAGCCTGACCATCTTCGACGAGATGGGGGTGCCGGCGACCCGCATCCGGCTCGGCGGGGGTGGTGCGCGGTCGCGGCTGTGGCGGCAGATCCAGGCCGACGCGTACCGCCGGCCCGTCGACGTGCTGGCGGCGGAGGAGGGCGCCGCCTACGGCGCGGCGCTGCTCGCGGGGGTCGGGGCGGGGGTGTGGGGCTCGGTGGACGAGGCGTGCACGGCCGCGGTCAGGGTGGCGGGGACGGTGGCGCCGGAGCCGGGCGCGATGGAGACGCTCGACCGCCAGTACGACCGCTTCCGCACCCTGTACGGGGCGCTGCATCCGCAGGCCGGCGCATGAGGGCTCGGGACGACGGCTCCGGAGGGTCGACCGGGCCCACCGAGGGCCGGGATCTCGACGCCGCCGACCGCGGGGCTCCCCCCGGGTCCGCGACGGACCCGCCCGACCGTGGACGGTGCCGCTTGCACCAGGTCCGCCGGCGCCCGCGCGTCGCGTTCGGGGCACGGGCTCGCACTCGGTCGCGGACGGCCGGCAACCCGCCCGCGACCCCTTCGGCCAAGCCGGTGACGGGATGAACCATGTCTGACGACGCCTACGCTCCCCGTCCGGAGCACAAGTTCTCGTTCGGCCTGTGGACGGTCGGCAACCCCGGCCGCGACCCCTTCGGCGAGCCGGTGCGGCCGCGGCTGTCCCCCGTTGAGCTCGTGGCGCTTCTCGGCGAGGTCGGCGCCTGGGGCGTGAACCTGCACGACAACGACCTCGTGCCCATCGAGGCGACCGCGGCCGAGCGCGACCGCATCGTGCGGGACTTCCGGCAGGCGTGCGCGGACCACGGACTCGTCGTGCCCATGGTCACCACCAACCTGTTCACCGACCCCGCCTTCAAGGACGGCGCGTTCACCGCCAACGACCCGGCGGTGCGGGCCCTCTCGGTGCAGAAGGCGATGGGGGCGATGGACCTCGGGGCCGAGCTGGGGGCGAGGATCTTCGTCATGTGGGGCGGGCGCGAGGGCACCGAGACCGACGGCTGCCGGCGCCCCGACGCCGCCGTCCAGCGGTTCCGCGAGGCCCTGAACTTCCTCTGCGAGTACTCCATCGCCAACGGCTACGACTACCGCTTCGCGCTCGAGGCGAAGCCCAACGAGCCGCGCAGCGACATCTACTTCGCGACAACCGGCGCCTATCTCGGGTTCATCCCGACCCTCGACCACCCCGAGCTCGTGGGCGTGAACCCCGAGGTCGCCCACGAGCACATGGCCGGCCTGAACATGACCCACGCGGTGGCCCAGGCGTGGGAGGCGGGCAAGCTCTTCCACATCGACCTGAACGACCAGGTCATCGGCCGCTACGACCAGGACTTCCGGTTCGGCGCCGCGAACCCCAAGGCGGCGTTCTGGCTGGTGAAGTTCCTCGAGGACGTCGGCTACGCCGGCCCACGCCACTTTGACGCCCACGCCTACCGCACCGAGGGCGTCGAGGGCGTCAAGGACTTCGCGCGGGGCTGCATGCGCACCTACCTCATCCTGAAGGAGAAGGCGGCGCGGTGGAGCGCCGACCCCGACGTCCGCGCCCTCCTCGACGGCCTCGCCGAGGCCACCCAGGCCGCGCCGGGGTTCGGGGCGTTCAGCCCGGACGGTGCGGCCGCGCTGAAGGGCCACCGCTTCGACCGGGCCGCGCTGGGGCGCCGGGAGCTGGCCTACGAGCGGCTGGACCAGTTGACGACGGAGATCCTGCTCGGCGTGCGGTAGAACCCATGGAGCCATCCCTGATTGGTTTGCGAGGGGCTCGCGCGGGGCCGACCGCGGCTTCCATGCAGCGGACCTCATCGGAGGCTGGACCGACCGCCTGACGCTGGATGAGATCGATGCCGGGTCGACCGGGTGCGCAAGCCCCGGGGGCGGTCTGCGCGCCGAGCCCGGCATCCGTTCGAAAGAGTCGAGATCGACCACCAGGGAGGTAGACAGTCATGATTCGCGAGTATTCGGCCAACGCGGCCGCGTTCGTGGGATTCGTTGCGGTCGCGGCGTTCGCGCTGGCGGTGTTCGCCCCGGCGGCGCTCGGCCAGTCGTCGGCGCCGGCCGACGCCGGGCTGCCGACGGCGAGCCCCGGCTCGGTCGGGATGTCGGCCGACGCGCTGGCCCGCATCGGGCCGGCCATGCAGGCCTATGTCGACGACGGCCGGCTCGCCGCGGTGATGACGATGGTGGCTCGCCGGGGGCAGGTCGTCCACTGGGAGGCGACGGGGACGCGCGACACCGCGTCCGGCGACCCGGTGGAGCGGGACGACATCTTCCGCATCTACTCGATGACCAAGCCGGTGACCAGCGTCGCGGTGATGATCCTGGTCGAGGAGGGCAAGGTCGCGCTGGACGACCCGGTCTCGAAGTTCGTACCCGAGTTCGCCGACGTCAAGGTCCTGGGCGACGGCGGCGAGCGCGTCGCGGCGGACGGGCCCATGACCGTCGAGCACCTGCTGACCCACACCTCGGGGCTCACCTACGGGTTCTTCGGCGACTCGGCCGTCGACCGCCTCTACAACCAGTCCAACCCCCTCACCCTCGCCGAGGACCTGGAGGACTTCGGCCGGCGCGTGGCCGAGCTCCCGCTCATCGCGAGCCCCGGCGCGCGCTGGAACTACAGCGTCTCGACCGACATCCTCGGCCGGGTCGTCGAGGTGGCCTCGGGCCGGCCGTTCGACGCGTTCGTCGAGGAACGCATCCTCGACCCGCTCGGCATGGACGACACGGCGTTCTGGGTGCCCGAGGAGAAGCGGGGCCGCTTCATGGCCAACTACGCCAGTCTCGGCGGCAACCTCGTCGTGGCCGACTCGCCGGTGGACGGGCAGTACACGCGCCCGCCGGCGTTCCCCTCCGGCGGCGGCGGCCTGACCTCGACCGCGTCCGACTACATCCGCTTCGCCCAGATGCTGCTGGAGGGAGGCAGCCTCGACGGCGTCCGCATCCTCGCGCCCGAGACCGTCGAGAAGATGCGCTCGAACCACCTCCCCGACGCGATGGTCCCGATCGAGCTGGGCGCGTTCCTCAGCCCCGGCTACGGCTTCGGGCTCGGGTTCGCGGTCATGGTCGACGCCGAGGCCTCGCCCGAGCCCGACCACGACGGCGTCTTCCGCTGGGCCGGCGCCGCCAACACGTTCTTCTGGATCGACCCCGCGGCCGAGCTCGTCGGCATGGTGTGGACCCAGTTCATGCCGTTCGCCGCGTACGACCTCGAGCGCGAGTTCCAGACCCTCGTCTACGAGGCGATCCGGTAGCCGGGCGCGGCCGGTCTTCCGCGACATCCGGCGGGCCGCGCCAGCGGCCCGGCCCGCTGGATGGGAACGGCTCCCGTCGGGACCGGGAGCGGCTTTGGCCCCGCTGGCATCCGGACGCAGCCCTGCTCTGCCGTTCACCGCGGTTGGCGCGTGGCACGGTGATTCTCGTCACGGTCTCCTACCGCACGAGCGCCGGGCTTCACGCCGTTCTCGGAAAGAATGCGGCGTCCTCCAACCCGAGCACGCGTTCGTTCGCCTGCCGGTGCCAGAACGACTCCGACTTCCCGTCGGCGCCCTCGACCTCTTCCTGCCCGTAGTCGCCCCATCGCATGATCACCGTCAGCGCGCCCGCCTCGCCGGCCACGAGGAAGCTCCGCCCCATCGTCTCGACGCGCACACCCCGCCAGGTTGACATCAGCGGGACCGCCGCGCCGGCCCGGCGTTGCAGTTCCCGCGCCGCGGGCGGCTCGGCGCCCCTTCCTTCCCCGTGAGCGCGGGCCGTCCCGGGTTGGCGTTGTTCTTGCTCGTGGAGCACCGGTTGCCGCCTCGCGGCCCGCCCATGGCGCGCCGCCGCCCGGCGCGAGCGCCGCGCGTCACGCAGGCCGCCATCACTCGGGATGCCGCTGGGAGCAAGAATGCACGACGCCGCCTACAAGCTGATCTTCGCGCGCCCGCGCATGGTCCGAGACCTGCTCGACGGCTTCGCAGCCCGCGGCTGGAGCGACGCCCTCGATTTCGACACCCTGGTCCCCGTGCCCGCCAGCTTCGTCGACCGGGAGCTCCGGCAGCGCCACGGCGACCTCGTGTGGCGCGTCCGCCTCCGTGGCGACCGATGGCTCTACCTGGTGCTGCTCCTCGAGTTCCAGGCCACCGTCGACCCGGCGATGGCGGTTCGCCTGCTGACCTACACGGGGCTGCTCTACCAGCGGCTTGCCTCCGACGGCGTGCTCCGCGAACACGAGGTCCTGCCGCCGGTGCTGCCCGTCGTTCTCTACAACGGCCGGCGGCGGTGGACGGCGCCGGTCGAGATGGCGGACCTGGTGCAGACCGGGAGCGAACGGCTGGCACCGTACCAGCCGTCGCAGCGATACTATGTTCTGGACGCGGCGCGCACGGCCGACGCGGATCTGCCGCCCGACAACCTGGTGTCGGCGCTCGTCGGCCTGGAGCGGGCGCGCGGGACGGCGCGGCTGCCCGAGCCGTTGCAGGTGCAAGTGCTGATCGACCTCTTGCGGGCGCAACCCGACGAGGAGCTGAGGCAGGCGTTCGCGGCGTGGCTCCGCCAGGGCCTGCGGCTCGCGGGTCGGCTTCCCGAGGGCCGGGGCGGCGCGCTGGCGCAGTTGCAGGAGATGCACACGATGCTGGAGGAGAACGTGCGGGAGTGGACCCGCGAATGGCTGGCGAAGGGCATCGAGCAGGGCCGGGCGCAGGGCATCGAGCAGGGGCGGGCGCTGCTCTGCCGTCAGGCGGCGCGGAAGTTCGATGCGGCGGCGGGGGAGATGCTGGCCGCCGCCCTGGCCGGCGTCACCGACCCGGAGCGGCTCGGGCGGGTCGGCGACTGGATCATCGAGTGCGCGACGGCGCCGGAGCTTCTCGCCCACGTCCGCGGCGACGGCCCGTCGGGCGGTTGACGGCGCCCGTGCCCGCGGAAGAGGCGAACGGCCGGCGTGCCGGTCCCGCCGCCGTGTTGTACACGCGGCGGAGCGGACCCCATGGGGCTACAATCGGGGCAGTTCGGAACGTGCGGCGCAACGAAGAGGAGGAACACCATGATGGAAAGCCTGCAGTTCATCTTCCGGTGGCTCCACGTGTTCGCGGGGATCATCTGGATAGGGCACCTCTACTTCTTCAACTTCGTGAACGCCCAGATGGCCGCGAAGCTCGACGGGCCGACGAAGCAGAAGGTGGTGCCGGAGCTGATGCCCCGGGCACTCTTCTGGTTCCGCTGGGGTGCGGCGTGGACCTGGATCACGGGGGTTCTCCTGCTGCTGCTGATCTTCTACCACGGCCGCCTCGCGATCGAGGTCGACGCGAGCTGGGGGGGCGGCGCGATCTCGATGATCGCGGTGACGTTCCTGGCCGTCTTCGGCTACGACGCGCTCTGGAAGAGCGGGCTCAAGTCGAACGTCCGCGCCGCCACCATCGTCTCGTTCCTGCTGCTGGCGGTCGTCGTCTTCCTGTTCGTGGAGGTCGGCGGATTCCCGCCCCGCTCGGTCCTCATCCACACCGGCGCGATGTTCGGGACGATGATGGCCTTCAACGTGTGGTTCCGCATCTGGCCGGCGCAGCAGCGCATCATCGCGGCGGTGAAGGCCGGCAAGGCTCCGGACCCCGCCGACCCGGCGCTGGCCGGGCTGCGCTCGAAGCACAACACGTACATGTCGCTGCCGCTACTATGGGCGATGGCCAACGAGCACGCGACCCCGTTCTTCGGCGGCAACCTGGGGATTCCCGGCGACTACTACTGGGTGGCGTGGCTCGCGGCGGTGGTGCTGGGGTGGCACATCATCTTCCACTGCTACCGCATCGCCGGGCGCGTCTCCGGCATGTGAGGTCGGTCTCGAAAGCGTGAGCGGTTTGCGCGGAGGTCCGTCGAGCTCTCGGCGGGCCTCCCGGGAGTCCGAGGTACGCACGGCGCGGGTAGCGGCGCCTGATCCGAGGGCGAGCACGAACCCCCTCGATGCGCCGCGTCGCAAGGAGCTCAAGCGCGACCGTCGAGCGAGGGCACGACGTCGAAGCCGAGGGCGGAGGCGTTGCCGCGGATGCGGTCGTCGAACGACAGCACGCGAACGTCGGGGAAGAGGTTGCGGACCGCCAGCGCGGTGGCGAGATGGACGGCGTCGAGGGCCCGGATCGGCTCGCGGGGAAATGATCGGCGGGATCGATGGACGATTTCCGCGTCCATGCTCCAGAGGGTCCAATGGGCGGAGGCGGTGTCGACCAGCCCGTGTAGTTGCGAGGACTCCCCGGCCGTCAGGCGTCCTGTCGCGACGGCGCACCGAAGCGCTCGGTCGCATTCGATGAGCGTCAGGTCGGACGTGGAGACTCCCGCCGCGGCGGTCAGTTGCGACCGGGCGCTCTCGCCGCGGTCCCCGGCGAGCAGCCACGACAGGACGGCGCTCGTCTCGGCGTACAGATTCACCGTTCGCCCCGAACGCCGTCGAGCAATTCCTGCAGAACGGCGGAGGGGAGCCGACGCGCCGGGCGGGAGTAGACGTCCGGGCGGTTCGGGGCGCCGAGGCGGACGGTTCCGTTACGGGCGCGACGCCGCAGCTCGCCGTAGGCTTCTTCCTCGGTGACGTGCGCCGGCGGTCCGAGCTCGGCCACGATCCGGCCGCGGTGCGTGACCGCCACGCGCTCGCCGTTCTGCACATGGCGCAGGTATTCGCTGAAGCGGTTCTTGATGTCTCGTACGCCTGTCGTCTTCATCATCCGCAGCGTAGCTACGTGAGCCTACATTGTCAAGACGCGTCAGGCCACCGCGGGCCAGCTTCCAGGTCCGTGCCGCCGCCACGGTCGAGACCGGTCGCGTGAGCGGCCGGACCGCGCGCAGCGGTCCCGACGCGCTCAGGCGACGCTCCGGTGTGCTCGGTACCGGGGTGCGGGTTCGTGCCGTTGAAGCATCGCCGGTCCGGTGTAGAATCGGATGGATGGCCGTTATCCGAATAGAGTCCGTTCGGAGTCCGTTCGACAACCCCGAGATTGCCCGTCTCGCGATCTCGGTCGTGATGCGAGCGGACGCCATGGGCCTGCTTGCCGAGCGTTCGATCAATCGTCTCGACCTGTCGGAATGGGAACGCGTGGCGAGGGACGTCACGCGGGCGGGAGTCGGCAAGGGGATTCTCGCGGAGCCCCTGGGCTCGGGCGCGCCGGAACCGGACCGCTTCCAGGCGATGCTCGAACACGTCAACGAGGCCCTCGGCGTGTCGCCCGTGCCCGCGTTGGAATGGCCGGCCCTGCGGCGGGTGCTCGGCGTCGATGTGCTCGCCCGTCTGCTCGGCATTTCCACCGTCAGCCTCCGCCGCTATCTGTCCGGGGTCAGGGGAACCCCGGACGACGTCGCCGTCCGCCTGCACGCGCTGGCCCTGATCGTCGGCGACCTCGCGGGCGCGTACAACGACGCCGGCATTCGTCGCTGGTTCGCCCGGCCGCGCACGGTGCTGGGGAATCGTGCGCCCGCCGACGTCCTGACGGCCGGGTGGCAGCCGGACGACCCCGGGCCCCGCCAGGTGCGCGGTCTGGCCAATGCCCTGACGGCATCGCCCGCCACGTGATCATGATCGGTTTCCGCCACGCCGACCCGCGCTATCCGTTTCTGTGGGAAGGCGCGGATCAACCTGCCGCGCGCTGGCACGCGACGGGTGACGGCCCGGCCCACTACTTCAGCGATACCCCGGACGGCGCATGGGCAGAGTTGCTGCGCCACGAGGAGATTTCCGACCCGGACGACCTCGCGACGATCCGCCGCACGCTGTGGGCGGTCGACCTCGGTGAGCCTCCCCTCGCAAGCCCCAACCTGGCGCGTGACGTTCTCACGGGCGGTCGCGCGTCACACCCGGCTTGTCGGGCAGAAGCGTCTCGCCTGCGACGCCTGGGCGTGCGCGGGCTCGAAGCGCCATCAGCGGCGCTCGTGCCCGGGGGTGCCCAGGGTTGCCACGTAGACGGCGGCCTTCAGCCCGGCGAATCGCGTGACGGTCGAGTCTTCGCGCTCTTCGGCAGGTGGCCGGACCTGGTGGGTTGGCGCGCCACTGCGGCGGGGCGGCCCGGTGAGGAGCTGCTGGCGGTGGTCCGTCCCTTCGCGTGACGCGTCGTCGGGGCGTCCGCCAGACCTGTCGGCCGGTCGTGACCGCCGAGGCTGCCCGGCCTACGACACGCGCACCGGCCGTCGAGCTGTGATCAGGCGGCGCTGCGCACGGTCGCGGCGGCGGAGTCACGGAAGCGGGCATTTCTTCGCGATCGCAGATCAGGAAGAGGCGACGCCGCCCTTGTGGAACGCCGAACGTCGCTGGCAGCGTGGCGTCCAGCTGAACCGGCGGACCATCTCATCGATGGTTGCCTGCCGTTCGATTCGTTCCGGGTCGATGGCGAGCTGCGGTCCGTGCTGCAGCAGCCAGTCCAGCTTCTCGGCGATGAGGGACGGGGTGATGTCGTGCTTGCCGATCTCCGCCTGCAGCATCGCCTGCAGCAGCTTGACGGCGGTGTCCTGGTGTGCCATTCGGCGCGCTTCTCCGGTCGTCACGGGGTCCGCAGCCCGGCTACCGGATCCGGGTGATTGTGGAACGGTCCGTGCGCGGCAGCCGCTCGCGGGCCGTCTCCGGCGTCAGGCCCTGTCGAGCCACAAGGTCGCTAGAGAGCACGTTCGCGACAGTTGCGATCTCCTCCGGGGGAGCCCCGCCGAATCCGGTCCTCGGGGTTTCGCGGCCTTCGGTTGTGTCCAGCCAGATGCGCTGCACCGGAACTGTCCCCTCGACGACGCGAATCATCGCGCGGATCTGCGGCGTGAGGCCGGCAGCGTTGTCGAGTACGGCGACGACGGTCGGATGCGACGTGTCGATCCGGTAGCGCATGCCGTCGCTCAGCCTCTCGACGCGCCACGCCTGAACCACCGGCCGGCCGTGCCCGACGAGTCACTCGAACATCTCGTCGACCGGCAGCCGCAGTCCGGCGACCGATGTCGACGTCACCGTTTCCCCGCTGGACACGATGCGCTCCCTGCCGTAGCCGTCTGGACCGGGGCCGGTGTACACCGTGACGGTCTTCGCCCCAACGTCCACGATCCACAGCTCGGGGATGCCTGCCTGGCCGTACCGCGGCGCCTTCTCGAGCCGGTCGTAGAGCAGGGACGAGTCGGCCACCTCGATGACGAGAAGCACGTCGCCGGCTTCCGGGTGCTGCTGCAAGTAGGCGCTTCCGCGCGGCCGCGCCACCACCACGTCGGGCTGCGGCTCCGTGTGTCGCCCCAGACGGATCGGGTTCCGGCTGCTCACGTACGCAGTGTCGGCCAGGCGGGTGAGCAGCAACCGTACGAGGCGGTTGACGGTCCAGGCGTGCGGGGGCCCGATGGGGTTCATGGTGCGGACCTCTCCGTCGATGAGTTCCACCCGGTCGTCCGCGGTGAAGATGCCCGCCCGGCCCATGCGCGAGAAATCGTCGACGGTGAAGCGGTGGCGATGGACTGTTGCGGTGGCCATGATGCCTCCCTGACGAGTCGAACCGGCCGTGCTGCGGGCCGCGTTCGGTCCGGCGAGGAGCCGACCGAGTGAGCGCCCCACCCATCGGAGCCGCACCGCGGCCTCGGCCGCGCCCGGTCCGGGCGACCGGACCGAGCGCAACCCGGGCGCCCTATTCGCCGTCCAGCGCGAACACCCAGAGGACGCCGCCCTGGGGCACCTGGACGTTCCGCTCGAAGTGCGCGTTGACGGCCCGCTGCATGCCCTGGGCGTCGACCCCCCAGCCCGACTGGACGGCGATGTACTGGACGCCGTCGACCTCGTAGGACGAGGGGACGCCGATGACCCCCGAGTTCGTGCGCTGCTCCCAGAGGACCTCGCCGGTCGCCGCGTCGAACGCCCGGAAGTAGCGGTCGTTGGTGCCGCCGGCGAAGACGAGGCCGCCCCCGGTGGTCATGATCGGGCCCCAGTTCTGCGACTCGGGGAACTCGTGGGTCCAGACCTGCTCGCCGGTCGCGAGGTCCCACGCCTGCAGCTCGCCGAGGTGTTCGGCGTCGTTCACCACGAACACCTGGGACGAGGCGCCGGTGAACGCCCGGCCGGGGACGTACTCGACCTCGCGGCCGACGATGGTCGAGCAGAGGTTCTCGTTGGCGGGGATGTAGAGGTAGCCGGTCTGCGGGCTGTAGGCGGCCGGGGGCCAGTCCTTGCCGCCCCACAGCGAGGGGCAGAAGGTGGCCGGGCGGTTGGTGCCGGGCTTGCGCTCGGGGTCGTACTCCGGGCGGCCGGTCACCGGGTCGATGGCCGTGAACACGTTCTGGTCCACGTAGGGCTGCGCGTCGACGAAGGTGATGGCGTCGGGCCCGCGCTCGAGCATCCACAGGTAGCCGTTGCGGGCGGGGTGCACCAGGGTGGGGATGGTGCGGCCGTCGCGGGGGACGTCGATGAGCAGCGGGGCCGACACCTCGTCCCAGTCCCACGAGCCGTTCCAGTGGTACTGGTGGTGCCCCTTCAACTCGCCGGTGTCGGCGTCGAAGGCGACGACCGAGTTGGTGTAGAGGTTGTCGCCGGGCCGCTGGTCACCTATCCACGGGCCGGGGTTGCCCGTTCCCCAGTAGGTGAGGTTCAGCTCGGGGTCGAACGAGCCGGTGATCCAGATGGAGGCGCCGCCTGTCCGCCACGTCTCGCCCGGCCACGTCTCGATGCCGGGGTCGCCGGGGCCGGGGATCGTGTGCGTGCGCCAAACCTCCTCGCCGGTCTCGGCGTCGAAGGCGGCCACGAAGCCGCGGATGCCGCGCTCGCCCCCCGACGGGCCGACGAGGACCTTGCCGTTGGCGATGAGCGGCGCGATGGTCATGTAGTAGCCGGTCCGGTAGTCGGCGACGGCGGTCTCCCAGACCAGCTCGCCGGTCATCGCGTCGAGGGCGATCACGAACGCGTCGTGCGCCGTGTAGTAGACCTTGTCGCCGTAGAGGGCGACCCCGCGGTTGGTGCGGTGGGGATGGGCCATGCCCTCGGGGAACTGGCGCGTGTACAGCCAGAGCTGCTCCCCGGTGCGGGCGTCCACCGCGATGACCCGATCCTCGGGGGTGGTGATGAACATGATGCCGTCGTTGACCACCGGCGGCGACTCGTGGCCCGAGGTGACGCCCGTCGACAGCAGCCACACCGGCTCGAGGTCGGCCACGTTCGCGGCCGTGATCTGGTCGAGGGGGCTGTAGCCCCAACTGTCGTAGGTACGGCGGTACATCAGCCAGTCGCCGTCGGCCGGCGACCGAAGGCGCTCGTCGGTCACCGGCGTGTAGTCGGGTTCCTGGGCGGCCGCCGGCGGAACCGCCAGCGCGAGCGCGGCGACGGCGGCGCCTGCCGCTACGAGTCGTATCGAAAGTCTCGCCATTCGTTCTCTCCTGCGTGTGCCATTCCTGCCTTCGTGCTTCAGGCCACGTCTCGATGCCCGGCTTGCCGGGCCGGGCCGATGCGTCCCAACGCCGGGCCGTCCGGCTTGCTCCCGCCCCGGCATTATGACGCGAACCCGCCGGTCGGCGCACCGCCGGTGCGTCAGCGGCCGGTCGGGGGCGACCGGCCGCCGGATCCATACCCGGCCCATCGGGCTCTCCGCCGTCGAAACAAGGCGGGCTGTCAACGGAATGCGGGTCTCGAACGTCCTGTATGGGTATGCGACAATTGCCGGATGGCATACAGGGAGTCGGAACGATGATGCCTGGGGATTCCAGGCTGGCGGCGCACCGCTGCCCCTCGCGGCGGTGGCCGGGCGCGCGGGCAGCCCGTGCGGCCAGCCCCGGCGGTGCGTCCGGCGTCCTCGCGGGGATCCGGTTCTGGCTCCCGGCCATGCTGCTGCTTGCCTCGGTACCGGCGCAGGCCCAGTTCGCCGCGCCGGGCGCCTCCGGCGACACTGTCGCCGTCGTGGCGTTCGCCAACATCACCGGCGCCGCCGAGGACGACTGGATCGGGTTCGGCATCGCCGAGACGATCACCGCGGACCTGGCCGGCACGGGCACGGTGGCGGTGGTGGGGAACGACGCGGTGGAGGCGGCGTTGCGGCAGGCGCGCGTCGCCGCGGGAGGGGCTGCGGACCTGAGCGACACCCCCGCGGTGCAGGCGGGGCGGACGCTCGGCGCGCGATGGGTCGTCAGCGGCGGCTTCCAGCGGCTGGGGCAACAGGTGCGGCTCACGGCGCGCATCGTCGACGTGGCGACGGCGGCGGTGCGGCACGCGACCACCGTGGACGGCGTGCTGACGGATCTCTTCGACCTGCAGGATCGGCTGTCGGCCGACCTGCGCCGGGGGCTCTCGGCGTCGGGACCCGCGATGGCCGCGAACTTGCCGCCCGCGGGAGTCGCGCCGCCTCCCCCGACGGGTCGGCCGGGCGCGCCGCGCGACCCGCTGGGCGGCGACCCGCCGGTGGCGGAAGGTGGCCGGCCTCCCTTCGCCCCGCCGGGCGGCGGCGCGGGCGCGGGACGCCGTCCCCCGTTCGCCGGCCCCGGCGGCGATGCGGGCGCGGGACGCCGTCCTCCCTTCGCCCCGCCCGGCGGTGACGCGGGCCCGGGCGCCGGGCGCCGTCCCCCGTTCGCCCCGCCCGGCGGTGACCCCGGCGCCGGGCGCCGCCCCCCGTTCGGCGGCCCCGGCGGTGACGCCGGCGCGGGCGCGGGACGCCGTCCTCCGTTCGGCGGCCCCGGCGGTGACGCCGGCGCGGGGGGGCGTCCTCCCTTCGGCGGTCCCGGCGGTGGTGCGGCGGCGGGCGCGGGACAGCCCGCCGGCTTCGGCGCGGCACCGCGCATCATCGACGGCCCCCCGCCGCCCCTCGCCCCCGAGACGCTGGCGCGCGACGCGGCGGGGCGGGTGACGGTCCGGGCGGTGCCCCTCGACCGGCCCCTCGACCTCGACGGCACCCTCGACGAGGGCTTCTACGAGATCGTGCAGCCGCTGACGGGCTTCGTGCAGCAGCAGCCCGACGAGGGGGCGCCGGCGACCGAGCGCACCGAGGCCTGGGTGTTCTACGACGACAGCAGCATCTACATCTCGGCGCGCATGTGGGACTCGGCGCCCGAGTCGCAGTGGGTCGCCAACGAGATGCAGCGCGACTCGTTCCAGATCATCAACAACGACACGTTCAGCGCCGCCTTCGACACCTTCTACGACCGGCGCAACGGGTTCGCGTTCATGGTCAACCCCATCGGGGGGTTCTTCGACTACCAGATCACCGACGAGGGCAATCCCAACAGCGACTGGAACCCGATATGGGACGTCCGGACGGGGCGCTTCGCCGGGGGCTGGACGGTCGAGATGGAGATTCCCTTCAAGTCGATCCGGTTCCCCGGCGGCGAGTCGCAGGTGTGGGGCATCCAGCTCGGCCGCAACATCCGCTGGAAGAACGAGTGGACCTATCTGACCCCGGTGTCGATCTCCGCCGGACCGGGGATGTTCCGGCTGTCGGCGGCGGGCACCCTGGCCGGGCTGCAGGTGCCGTCGGGCAACCGGACGTTCGAGATCAAGCCCTACGGCATCGGGTCGTCGGCCACCAACGTCGCCACGGACGTCTACAACCAGGGTGACTACAACGGCGGCGTCGACGTCAAGTACGGCGTCACCGAGAACCTGACCGCGGACTTCACCGTGAACACCGACTTCGCGCAGGTCGAGGTGGACGAGGCGCAGATCAACCTGACGCGGTTCAGCCTGTTCTTCCCGGAGAAGCGCGAGTTCTTCCTGGAGGGCCGCGGCATCTTCGACTTCGGCCGCGGGGTGCGGTTCGGCGGCGGCGGCGGGCCCGGGGGCGGCGGGAGACCGGGCTCCGGCGGCTTCTTCGGCGGCGGCGACGTACCCACCGTCTTCTTCAGCCGGCGGATCGGCCTCGAGTCGGGGACCACGGTGCCCATTCAGGCCGGCGGGCGGCTGACCGGCAAGGTCGGCGACTTCACGCTGGGGGCCCTGAACATTCAGACCAACGACGTCGCCGACGTCGCGGACACGACCAACTTCACGGTCCTCCGGCTGAAGCGCGACATCCTGCGCCGCAGCGCGGTGGGGGCGCTCTTCACCGGGCGGTCGGTGTCGCTCAACGGCGACGGAACGAACGAGGCGTACGGCGTCGACGGCGTGTTCTCGTTCTACGACAACGTGAACTTCAACGGGTACTACGCCAAGACACAGACCCCGGGGCTCGCCGGCGAGGACGAGAGCTACCAGGCCGCGTTCACCTACAACGGCGACCTCTACGCGGTCAGCGTCGACCACCTGCTGGTCGGCGACAACTTCAACCCCGAGGTGGGCTTCATGCGCCGCGACGACTTCCGGCGCACCTACGTGCAGGCGAAGTACTCGCCCCGCCCGGCCGGCATCGAGGCGGTGCGCCAGTTCACGTTCGGGGGCAGCTACGACTTCTTCGAGACGGCCGTGGACCGCATCCCCGAGTCGGAGATCGCCCAGGCCAACTTCCAGATCGAGTTCGAGAACAGCGACCGGTTCAGCGCCGACGTGCAGCGCGCCTACGAGTTCCTCGACGTGCCGTGGGAGCGCGTGCTGGGCACCGATTACATGATTCCGGCCGGCGAGTACGTGTTCCGGGACTACTACGTGTCGTACTCGATGGGTGCGCAGCGACGCCTCTCGGGCAACCTGTCGCTGCAGTACGGCGAGTTCTACAACGGCGAGATCACGTCGGTGGGCTACTCGCGGGGCCGCATCGAGGTCACCCCCCAGTTCTCGTTCGAGCCGAGCATCTCGGTCAACCGCGTCCGGCTGCCTGACGCGGAGTTCACGGCGCCCCTCGCCATCACCCGCGTGACCTACACCTTCAACCCGCGCGTCTTCTTCAGCGGGCTGGTGCAGTTCAACCCGACCCAGGAAGTGGTGAGCACCAACCTGCGCCTGCGGTGGGAGTACCGCCCCGGCAGCGAGCTGTTCGTCGTCTACAACGACCAGCGCGACACCGTGCTCGTGCCGGACCAGCGGTTTCCGATGCTCCAGAATCGCGCTTTCGTTGTAAAGTTCACCAGACTGTTCCGCTTCTGATCGGCGGCCCTCCCCGACCCGCACGGGCCGGGGAGGAGCCGACGTGAGGCGGGGGCGACCGGCAGCGACGCGTCCGGTGCCGAGCCGGCTGTGGTTCGCCCGTGTCCGTACCGCCGGGTACCTTGCATGCGGAGAGCGCACACCATGTCCATTCGTCGCTTGGCTCTCGTCCTTACTGCGGCCGGTTGCGCCGTGGCGCTGCTGCCGGTGGCCTCCGCTGCCCAGGCCCCGCCGGCCCCCGCCGTCGACTTCCAGCGCGACGTGCGGCCGATCCTGGCCGACAACTGCTTCTCGTGCCACGGCCCGGACGAGGGCACCCGCCAGGCGAGGCTGCGCCTCGACACGCAGGAGGGTGCGTTCGGAGCGCGCCCGCGCGGCGCCGCCGTCGTGCCCGGCGACGCCGGGGCGAGCCTGCTGCACCAGCGCGTCACCCACGCCGACGAGCGCCTGCGCATGCCGCCCCCGGCGCTGTCCAACAAGCGGCTGTCGGCCGAGCAGGTCGACGTGCTGACGCGCTGGATCGACGAGGGCGCCTCCTGGGACCAGCACTGGTCGTTCGAGGCCGTCGCCGAGCACGCGCCTCCCGCCGTGAGCGACGAGGCGTGGGTGCGCAACCCGATCGACCGGTTCGTGCTCGCGCGGCTCGACGCCGAGGGGTTGACGCCGGCGGACGAGGCCGACAAGCGCACCCTGGCCCGCCGGGCGGCCCTCGACCTGACGGGGCTGCCCCCCGATCCCGGCCTCCTCGAGTCCTATCTGAACGACACGTCGGACGACGCCTACGAGACCCTCGTCGACCGGCTGCTGCAGTCGCGGCACTGGGGCGAGCACCGCGCCCGCTACTGGCTCGACGCGGCGCGCTACGGCGACACCCACGGCATCCACATCGACAACTACCGCGAGATGTTCGCCTGGCGCGACTGGACGATCGGGGCGTTCAACGAGAACAAGCCCTTCGACGACTTCGTCGTCGAGCAGGTGGCCGGCGACCTCCTGCCCGAGCCGAGCCTCGATCAGCTCGTCGCCACGGGGTTCCAGCGCAACAACATCACCACCAACGAGGGCGGGGTGGTGCCCGAGGAGTACGAGGCGATCTACGCCAAGGACCGGGCCGAGACCATCGGCAACGTCTTCCTCGGGCTGACCGTCGGCTGCGCCACCTGCCACGATCACAAGTTCGATCCCATCGCGCAGAGCGAGTTCTACGCGATGACCGCGTTCTTCCGGAACACCACCCAGTACGTGATGGACGGCAACGTCTCCGACCCGCCGCCCATCCTCGTGGTGCCCGACGACGCGGACCGCGCACTCTGGCATGAGCTGCGCGAGGAGGCGGCCGAGCTCGACGGCAGGCTCGACGAGCGCGCGGCGTCGGTGAACCCCGACTTCATCGAGTGGGTGACCCGCGGCGAGCACCGCGACGTCGTGACGCCGCTCGAGCCCGAGGCCGAGCTGCTGACGCTGATCCTCGACGACCCCGCGGGCCCCGCCGTCGTCCACGCCGGCGAGCGGCGCCCCGTCGCCCTCGAGCCCGGCGTCACCATCGAGGACGGCCCCGACGGGCATCCCGCCCTGCGCTTCGAGGGCGAGTCGTGGGTCGAGCTGCCGTCCCTGGATCTCGACAGCGACACGCCGTTCTCGATCGCGATGTGGATCTACCAGCCCGCGGGCGAGGGCAACTTCGTCGTGGCCGGCCAGTACGACCAGGAGGACGGCGCACGGGGGTGGTCGGTGACCCTCGGCTCGCGGCAGCTCAACTTCCGGCTCACCGGCGAGCGCAACGAGCGCGGGGCCGCCACCAGCGCCCGCGTCGGGCCCATCAACACGAAGCGGATGCCGGCCGGCGAGTGGACGCACATCGTGCTCACCCACGACGGGTCGGGCGAGCGCGGCGGCCTGCACGTCTACCAGAACGGCGAGCGCGTCGAGGAGCAGGGCAGCGAGTTCTTCGCGAAGGCGGAGGGCAGCATCGTCACCGACAAGCCGTTCTACCTGGGACGGGGCGACGCCATCAACCGCGGGGTGCTCGAGACCCGCCACTTCGCGGGCGGGGGCATCGCCGATCTCCGTGTCTTCGACCGCGCCCTCACGGTGCAGGAGGCCAAGGTGGTGTCCGAGTGGCGGACCCTGCGCGGGGCGACCGTCAAGTCGCCGCAGGGCCTGACCATGCCCGAGCGCAACGTCCTGCGGCTGCGCTACCTGAGCATCGACGACGGGCCCTACCGGCGGCTCCAGGCCCGGCGCCGCTCCGCGGACGACGAGTGGCGCGAGGTGCGGCGACGCGGCAGCATCACCCACGTGATGCAGGAGCGCGCTGACGGCGAGGCGGCGGCCTACGTGCTCGAGCGCGGGGTGTACGACCAGCGCCGCGAGCGGGTCCTCGCGGCCACCCCGGCGGCGCTGCCGCCGATGGCGGAGTCATGGCCCCGCAACCGCCTCGGCCTCGCGCGGTGGCTCGTCGACGACGCCAACCCCCTGACCGCGCGGGTCACCGTGAACCGGTTCTGGCAGCAGGTGTTCGGCACCGGGCTCGTGGCGACCAGCGAGGACTTCGGGGCGCAGGGGGAGACCCCCTCGCACCCCGAGCTGCTCGACTACCTGGCCCACGACTTCCGGGCATCGGAGTGGGACGTCAAGCGGTTCTACCGCAATCTCGTGACGTCGGCGACCTACCGGCAGGCTGCGTCGGTGACCCCCGAGAAGCTCGAGCGTGACCCGCAGAACCGGCTCCTGTCGCGCGGGTCCCGGTTCCGGATGGACGCCGAGATGGTCCGCGACCAGGCCCTCGCCGCGAGCGGGCTGCTCGTGCGCACCATCGGCGGCCCGAGCGTGAGGCCGTACCAGCCCGAGGGGGTCTGGTCGACGGTGGCGATGCCGCAGAGCAATACCCGCGTCTACGAACGGGACAGCGGGGACGCCCTGTACCGGCGCAGCCTCTACACGTTCTGGAAGCGGTCGGCCCCGCCGGCGTCGATGGACATCTTCAACGCGCCGACGCGCGAGCACTCGACGGTGCGCCGCGAAAGGACCAACACGCCGCTCCAGGCCCTGGTGACGATGAACGACACGCAGTTCGTCGAGGCGTCGCGGCACCTCGCCCAGCGGGCGATGCGCGAGGGCGGGTACGATTTCGACGAGCGGCTCGACTACATGACGACGCGGCTGCTCGCACGCAGCTTCACCGCACCGGAGCGGGCGGTGGCGCGCCGGACGTGGGACCGCTTCGTCGACCTCTACGGGACCGACGCCGACGGCGCGCGGGAGCTGCTGGCGGTGGGCGAGTCGGCCCACGACGCAGCGCTGCCGTTGACCGAGTCGGCGGCGTGGACGATGCTGGCGAGCCAGCTCATGAACCTGGACGAGGTCCTGAACAAGTAGGGCGCGGAGAGGAAACGATGCACCCATTCAAGGAAGCCGTTCGTGCGGAGACCCGGCGTCAGTTCTTCGGCCGCACCGCCCGGGGCATCGGCGGGCTCGCCCTGGCCAACCTCCTGGCGGACGACGCGTTCGCCCTGCCCGGGCAGGCCCCGGCCGCGTCGGCGGGGCTGCCGGCCCTGCCGCACTTCGCGCCCAAGGCGAAGCGCTGCATCTACCTGCACATGATGGGCGCGCCGCCCCAGATGGACCTGCTCGACTACAAGCCGAAGATGCGGGACTGGTACGACAAGGACCTGCCCGAGTCGATCCGCCAGGGCCAGCGCCTGACGACGATGACGTCGGGGCAGTCGCGCTTCCCCATCGCCCCCTCGGTGTTCGAGTTCTCGCAGCACGGCGACGGCGGCGCGTGGTTCTCGGAGATCCTGCCCCACACCGCGAGCATGGCCAACGACATCGCCGTCATCCGGTCGATGCACACCGACGCCATCAACCACGAGCCGGGCATCACGTTCATCCAGACCGGCCAGCAGATCCCCGGGCGGCCGTGCATCGGGGCGTGGTTCGCCTACGGCCTCGGCAGCATGAACGAGGACCTGCCGACGTTCGTGGTCATGAACGCGGAGCGCAGCCACCCCCGCGCCGGGGTGCAGGCGATCTCCGCCAAGCTCTGGAGCGCGGGTTTCCTGTCGCCCGAGTACGCCGGGGTGGGGCTGCGCACCGGGGCCGACCCCGTGCTCTACCTGCGCGATCCCGACGGCGTGTCGCCCGGCGTGCGGCGCGAGATGCTCGACGGGCTCGGCGCGCTGAACCGGCTGCGCCACGAGCAGGTCGGTGACCCCGAGACCCTCGCCCGCATCGAGCAGTACGAGATGGCGTTCCGCATGCAGTCGTCGGTGCCCGAGATGGCCGACCTGTCGAGCGAGCCCGACCGCACCTTCGAGCGCTACGGCGAGGAGGCGAAGCAGGCCGGCAAGTTCCAGAACGCGGCCCTGATGGCGCGCCGGCTCATCGAGCGGGGCGTGCGCTTCGTGCAGATCTACCACCGCGGCTGGGACGTGCACGCGTTCGCCCCCCAGGTGCTGCCGGCCCAGGCCCGCGACGTCGACCGCGCCGCGTGGGCCCTCGTGCAGGATCTGAAGGAGCGCGGGCTCTTCGACGAGACCCTCGTCATCTGGGGCGGCGAGTTCGGCCGCACCATCTACTCGCAGGGCCGGCTGACCCCCACCGACTACGGCCGCGACCACCATCCGCGCTGCTACAGCCTGTGGATGGCCGGCGGCGGCGTGCAGGGCGGGGTGGTGTACGGCGAGACCGACGACTTCTCGTACAACATCGTCAAGGACCCGGTGCACATCCACGACTTCCAGGCGACCATCCTGCACCTGTTCGGCATCGACCACGAGCGGTTCACGTTCAGGCATCGCGGGCTCGACGCGCGGCTGACCGGGGTCGAGCCGGCCCGGGTGGTGCACGAGATTCTGGCGTGACGGCCGGCGGGGGGGAGACCGGAGGGTGGAGAGAGTTGCCGTCGCCTGCTGGCGGCCTCGTTCCACCTGCCGCTCGGGTCCATCCGGGCGCCGGTGTGAGGTGCCGATGAACGGAGTCGCCGTTCCCCGCCGGCGGAGTCGCACGCCCCGCCGTCCCGCCAACCACCTCGGCAACTCGATCTCGGCCGACCGCGGTCGCCCCGTCGCATGATCGAGCCCCTGTCGCGCGCGCTGTTCCACACCCTCGCGGCGAGCGGGACGGTGAAGCGGCTCGCCTCCCGCCACGGGATGCGCGAGGGCCGGTTCGCCCGGCGGTTCATCGCCGGAGAACGGGTCGGCGACGCGCTCGCCGCCGCCCGCGCGCTGGCCGGGCGCGGCATCGGGTGCACCCTGAACCACCTCGGAGAGGCCGTCACCGCGTCGCCGGCAGCGCGGGCCGCGGCCGACGCCTATGCCTGCGTGGTGGAGGACGCGCGCGAAGCCGGCCTCGCGTGCCAGATCTCCGTCAAGCTCACCCAGCTCGGCCTGGGCGTCGACCCCGCGGCCTGCGAGGCCAACCTGCGCCGGGTGCTCGCCGCCGCCGGCGACGGGTGCTTCGTCCGCATCGACATGGAGCAGTCGCGGTGGGTGGAGTCCACCCTCGACCTGTTCGAGCGCGTCTGGCGCGACGGCCACCGCAACGTGGGGGTGGTGCTGCAGGCCTATCTCTACCGGACGGCCGACGACCTCGCCCGGCTGAACGCGCTCGGCGCCCGCGTGCGCCTCTGCAAGGGCGCCTACCAGGAGGCTCCGGCCGTCGCCTGGCCGCGGAAGGCGGACGTGAACGCCTCGTTCGTGCGGCTCATGCGGTCGCTCCTCGAGGGCGGCGTCGACCCCGCGTTCGCCACCCACGACCCCGACATGATCGCGGCCACCCACGCCCACGCCCGCGACCTCGGCCTCGGGCCGGAGCGGTTCGAGTTCCAGATGCTGTTCGGGGTGCGGCGCGACCTGCAGGCCCGGCTGGTCGACCAGGGGCACCGCGTCCGCGTCTACGTGCCGTTCGGGAGCGAGTGGTTCCCCTACTTCATGCGCCGGCTGGGGGAACGCCCGGCCAACGTGCTGTTCGTGCTCAGGAGCCTGTTCCACGAAGGGCGGAGCTGATTCGTCGCGGAGGCCGGTAGGGCCTGCCGCGCACGGGCGGAACGTCACGAACGCAAGTCGAGCCAGTCCGCAAGTCGTCGCCGGCGGCTCCCGCTTTCCGCGGAGCGAACCCGGCAGGAGTCCGCGTCGTTCTACGGCGCAGACTCCTGGCTCCGGTCGGGGGCGTACTCCGCCTCCTCTTCGCGAACGCGCACGCTGCTGCGCTGGCGGCGGCGCACGATGCGGGCGACGGCCTCCGCGCGCTCGTCGTGGGTCACGCTGAGCCGCATGCCGTTCATCGCGTCGCGCACGTCGGCGGGCGTGAGCGTGCCGAGGACGTTCGAAACGGGGAGCGGCCGGGGGTCGGCGCCGGGACGCAAGGCGAGGAAGTCGAGCTCCGGGTCGTCGTCCTTGCCGTTGCGGGGGCGGAAGAGCCACAGCTCCGGCACCCCCAGATCGGCGTAGCGGGCGATCTTGCCTCGGGCCGCGCTCGTGATCTCGACTTCGACGACGAGGTCGGGCGGGGTCTTCTCGAAGAACGCTTCGGCCGCGTCGTCGCCTTCCGCCAGGGTTTCGCGATAGGCCCGTGCGTTATCGCCGACGTAGAAGGCGCAGTCGGGCTCCATGCCGGTGCCGGGCGGGGCGCCGGGTTCGCGGAGGCGGGAGGTGCGCAGCGCCCTGACCGCGCCCCTGAGCGTGCTGGCGGCGACGTCCACGACGTCGTCGAGAATCCTCGACAGATCTTCGTGGAGGCGCGACGGGGTCATCAGGACGATGAGCCCGCCGACCGGGTCGAGGCAGACTCGCCGGAACGAGCTGTTCCAGTCGATGGCGCCGAGCTCGGCGATGGTCCCGGCGTCGGCGCGCAGGACGTGGATGGTGGACCCGAGCGGCCCGACGTGCCTCGTGGCCTCTCGGTTCCCCGCGACGAGGGCTTCGGGCTCTGTCATCGTCATCGAATATAGCACGTATTGAGCGATTTGCGTCACATCCGATGCGATTCGCCGGGGTCGTGGTGAGCGCCGTCGTCTGCCACGGTCGGTCTTCGGCCTCCGGCTCCGGCCGGAAGTTCACGTCGGGAGGTAGCGGACGAGCCGGTGCGCGTCGTGGTCCGCTACGGCCGGTCTTCGGCCTCCTGCTCCGGCCGGAAGCTCACGTCGGGCAGGTACCGGACGAGCCACTGCTCGCTGCGGGTCACGACGCCCGACAGCTTCGCCATCACCTCCAGCGCCGCCGGGGCGCCGAGGGCGCGGGCCAGCGGCGACCCCTGGTCGAGGGCGGCGAAGTTCTCGACGTGGAAGACGTGGACGTATCCGCCCTCGCCCCCGAACGTGAGGGCGCCGGTGGTGTGGTGCATCTCGGCCTCGTCGAAGTGGGGGAGGACGTCGTCGGCCATCACCTGCAGGTACTCCTGCTCGCGGCCGGGGGCGATGGAGACGATCTGCACGAGCATCAGGGCCGGCGCCTCGCCCTCCGGGAGGGGGTTGTCGAGGGGCGGCGCCGTCCGCACCGCGTAGGTGGCGCGGCTCGTGATGACGTTCCGGATGCGGTTGACGGCGGCGGCGCGGGCGGGGTCGTCGTCGCCGGGGCGGTCGAGTCCCGCGAAGTTGGCTAGCGGCGTGGTGATGACGAACCGGTAGGTGTCGCCGAAGACGGCGGTCCGTCCCACGCTGCGCCACGGCACGCCCGCCTCCTCGTCGAGGGCCGAGATCTCCCGTTGCGCGGCGAGGAACTCGTCGACCCGGGCGGGGTCGACGTGGACGATGGTCATCTCGAGCCAGGGCGCAGGGTCCTGGGCCCATGCCGGCGCCGCGAGCAGCGTCAACCCCAGCACGAGGAGCATTCGCAGTGTCCTGGCGCTCGCGCGGCGGTTCCTGTGCTTCTCCGCTTCGTCGGCGCAGCGTGGCGTTGACATCATCGACATGGGTGAGTGGCCCGACTGGGTGACGCCGGCGATGGGTGCTCGGGCGGCGCTGTGGATCGTTCGCGAAGTCGCGCACCGGGAGACGACCGGCGCACCTTGAAGGCCGCATCCTCGGTTGCGGGACCGAACGGCTGGATCTCCCAAGATGAAGTCGCGCGGCTGCTCCCCTGGGTTGAGGACCGCCGGCAACTTCCGCATCAGCACGTCACGCAGTTGTCGTTGTTCTTCGAGCCGAGGCTCTCGAGCAGGGCCACCGTCCGGGGGATCGGCGACACGCGCTGCACCGGGCCGTTGGCCATGTCCGCGGTGGTCTGGCCGCGGCGACTCACCGCGGTGACGTCGCCGCCCCGGTCGACCAAGTAGAGGATGAGCTCGTCGTCCCCGCGCGCGGCGGCGTGGTGGATGGCGTTGTAGCCGTTGTGGTCGCGCTGGTTCACGTCGGCGCCCAGCTCCACGAGGTAGCGGACGGTGTCGAGCCAGGCGTCGGGCGCGTGGCGGTGGGCGTTGCCGGCGAAACCCTCGCCGTAGCCCACGCCGGACGCGGCGTGAATCGGGTACACCCCCGGGTCGCCCTCTTTGTACGGGGGCAGGCCCGACGGGTCGGGACCCATTCTCGTCAGGTCGGTCGCCACCCACAGCCCGGGGGCGGCCGGCAGCACCGCCGGCACGTCCTGGTCCTCGTCGTTCTCCGCGGTGGTGCCTCCGCGCGCTCGCCGGAACGGGGGGGCCAGGGTGGGGATGTCCGGGTTCGCGCCGTGCTCGACGAGCAGGCGCATGGCCGGCACGTCGGTCGCATAGGCGGCGCGCCAGAACGCGGTCGAGCCCTGCGTGTCCACGAGGCCGCAGTTCCGGTTGCCGCAGCCGCTGTAGACCATGTACCAGGGGTGGCGGGTCAGCCGGGCGTTGGGATCGGCGCCGGCCTCGAGCAGCGCCGCCATCACGTCGAGATAGGTCGCCTGCTGCAGGCCGTGCTGCTGGGGCTGGGGATACCGGGTCCTCGGCTGCCACTCGGCGTTCACCGTCGCCCACAGCGGCGTCACCCCGTTGAGGCCGGACGCGAGGCTGGGGTCGGCGCCGCGGTCGACGAGCATCAGGGCCAGGTCGAAATGCGCGTTGATGGCGGCCATCAGCAACGGGCTCGTGCCGTCGCCGTCTCCGGCCTGGTCGACGTCGGCGCCGCCGTCGAGCAGGGCCATCGCCGCCCCGACGTGTCCCTGCCGCACCGCGTGGAGCAGGGCCGTCAGCCCGCCCTTGGTCTCGATGGACGGAGGCCGCGCGTTCGGGTTCTCCTCGGCCGGCGGCACCTCGCCGGACAGGTAGCGGGCGCGCCCGGCGAGCACCGCGGCCTGGATCTGGCTCGGCGTCGCCCGCGCTTCTCCCGCCTCGAACGCCTCCATCACCGCGCGCTGGCGTCGCCTCGCCTCGCCGGCGAGCCGGCCGTCGGCGACGAGATCGACGGTCTTCGAGGCGATGGCGGGGTCGGCTCCACCGTCGAGGAGGACGCGGATGGCCTCGTCGCGGTCCCGCGCCGCCGCGAAGATCAGCGGCGTCTGTCCCCATGCGCTCTCCCGGGCGTCGGCGTCGGCGCCGTGGTCGAGCAGGGCCGCCACCGCGGCCGCGCTTCCCGCCGCGGCCGCGAGGTGCAGCGGTGTCACCCCCGAGGTGCTGGTGATCGCCGACACGTCGGCACCCGCCTCGACCAGCCGTTCGATGACCGCGGCGTGGCCCCCGGTGCTCGCCACGTGCAGCGGCGTATAGTGCCCGATGCGGGTCACCGCGTCGACGGCGGCGCCGGCCTGGGCGAGGGCCTCGACCATCTCCGCGTCGCCCCGCTCCGCCGCCCAGTGCAGCGCCGACATGCCGTCCCCGTGGGCGGCGTTCACGTCCGCCCCGCCCTGGAGCAGCGCGCGGACCGCGTGCAGGTCTCCGATGCGCGCCGCGTCGGCGACCGGCGCGTCTCCCGGCGCGGCCGCGAGCCCGCCGACGGCGGCCATCCCGACGGTCGCCGCGACGGCGAAGAACGCTCCGGCGACGGCCTTCGCGACACGACCCTTCGTGCGTGACACATGCACCGCGTTACCCTCCCGCTTCCGTGAAGTCGGATTCGTCGGCCGGACGCGACATCGCGGCGACGGTCTGCCCAGCGCAACCGTCGAGTTGCTCGGGCGCAACGCCGCTTCTTCGCGGTCTGCGCGTCCCACCCCGTGGCGCGCGCGTCCGACGCCGGCAGGGCGACTGCCGCCGCCGCCCTGAACGCGTGGCGCGTTCGGCGCGCTATCCTCCCGTCTCGGTGGTCTCCGGCGCCATCGGCCCCGACAGCGCGAACGTCCCGTTGCTGTCGCCGAAGTGGTCCATCTCGAGCCCCAGCGACTGCATCAGCGTCAGCATCGCGTTCGCCATGGGGGTCCCGTCGGCCGCCTTCAGGTGCAGGTTGCCGCGGAGATGGCCGTTGGCGTGGCCGAGCAGCGCCAGCGGGCACCGCCGGTGGTTGTGGATGTTGGCGTCGGCCATCGGCGAGCCCCAGATGACGGCGGTCTTCTCGAGGAGCGACGCGTCCCCTTCCATCGCCTGCTGCATCTTCTCCAGGAAGTACGGGAGCTGCCCCACGCGATACTGGCAGATCGTGTTGAAGTCCATGATCCGCCCCTCGTTGTTCCCGTGGTGCGACGCGGGGTGGAACGGCCGGTTGCTGCCGCTCTCCGGGAAAACCCGGTTCTGGGCGTCGCGGCCCGTCTTGAACGAGATCACCCGCGTCATGTCCGTCTCCATCGCCAGCACCTGGAGATCGAACAGCAGCTGCATGTGCTCCGTGAACGAGTCGGGCACCCCGGGGGGGGCGTCGGGCAGCTCGCGCGGGTCGGCCGAGCCGTCGTTGCGGCCCTCCACCATCTGGATGCGGCGCTCGACCTCGCGGACGTCGTCGAGGTAGCGGTCCATGCGGCGGCGGTCGGCGGCCCCGAGCTCGTGCCTCACCTCGGCCACGTCGTTCAGGATCCAGTCGAGGATGCTGCGCCGCGTCGCCCGCCGCTCGGCCCGTTCCTCGGGGCTGCCCCCGGCCCCGAACAGCATCTCGAAGGCGACGCGCGGGTCGCGAATCATCGGGAGCGGCTCGCTCGGCGACGACCAGCTGATCGAGTCGGTGTACGCGCACGAGTAGTTGTAGGTGCACCCGCCGGCCTGATCGAGGTTCTCGATGCAGAACTGCATCGACGGCATCGGCGTCGACTGCCCGAACCGCTGCGCGTAGAGCTGGTCGAGCGACGTGCCCACGAAGAGGTCCGACCCCTGGGTCTGCTTGGGGTGGGACTGGGTCAGGAACACCGCCGACGACCGGAAGTGGTCGCCGCCGATCTCCGGCGGGCTGAACGCCTCGGCCATCCGCACGTCGGTGTTGCTGACGATGGTCAGGTAGTCGCGGAACGGCTCGAGCGACTTGAGGGCGTTGTCGGGCAGCAGCTCGAAGTCGCGCCCCACCGTCGCCGGCGCGAACAGGTGCTGCGTCGCGCCCCATTCGTTGCAGCCGGGGAGCCCGTGCACCTCCTCGATGCACACGAGCCGGGTCACGTCGTTGACCGCGGCCAGGGCGGTCCGCCCGAAGCGCCCCGCCGGGGCCATCGCATCGAGGAACGGCAGCGCCACGGTGGCGCCCATGCCGCGCAGGAACGTCCGCCGGGGCAGGTGCTTTCCGGTGATGAACGCCATGAGGTCTCCTCTACGTCTACGTCGGCCGAGCCCGGCCCGCGGGCCGGGTCCTCGCCCGGAAGTCGTCGTCTGCGGTTCCGATTTTCGCCCAACCGCCCCGGCCAGGACGCACCGCCGCTATGGCGCGGACTCCCGGGGTTCCCGACTACGCTGAAACGCGTCGCTGCCGACCACCCCGACGACGAACGAGGCCATCCGGTAGTCGTTGGCCTCGGCCGCGCGCGTGATGGCGCGGACCGTCGCCTGATCGAAGTGCTCGACCCGCCGGCCGATCGCGAACGCCAGCAGGTTCTCGGTGAAGGTGCGCACCAGCGGAATCGGCCGCGCCATCAGGGCGTCGACGAGCTCGCGCGGGGTCGACACCGGGGTGCCGTCGTAGTAGTCGCCGCGGGTGTCGAGAGGGACGCCGTGCTCGCGCACCCGCCACTTCGCGGTGACGTCGAAGTTGTCGAGGGCGAGCCCGATGGGGTCGATCAGCCGGTGACACGAGCTGCACGCGGGGTTCGACCGGTGCTGCTCCATCCGCTCGCGGGTCGTCAGCCGCCGGCCGTCCCGGATCTCGTCGGTCTCTTCGAGGGCCGGAATGTCGGGCGGGGGCGGGGGCGGCGGGGTGCCGAGCAGCACCTCCATGACCCATTTGCCGCGCAGCACCGGCGACGTGCGATTCGCCAGCGACGTCAGCACGAGGATGCTGCCGTGCCCGAGCACGCCGCGGCGGGTCTCGTCCGGATAGGCCACCCGCCGGAACTGGTGCCCCGCCACTCCCGGAATGCCGTAGTGCCGCGCAAGCCGCTCGTCGACGAACGTGTAGTCGGCCCGGTAGAGGTCGAGCAGGCTGCGGTTCTCCTGTACGAGGTTCGCGAAGAACAGCTCTGTTTCCCGCCGCATCGCGCGGGCGAGGTTTTCGTCGTAGTTCGGGAAGAAGTTGGGGTCCGGACGGACCTTGTCCATGTCCTGCAGGCGGAACCACTGCGCCGCGAAGCGGGTGCCGAGCGCCTCGGCGCGGGGGTCGGCGAGCATCCGCAGGGCCTGCCGCTCGAGCTCCTCCGGGGTGAGGCGGCCCGCCTCGGCCAGCGACCGCAGCTCCTCGTCGGGCGGCGTGCCCCACACGAAGAAGGACAGGCGCGAGGCGAGGGCGGCGTCGCTCAGGCGGTACCCCCGCCGCGGCGCGTCGACCGGCGCCCGCTCCAGCCGCAGCACGAAGTGCGGGCTCGCCAGCATCGCCTCGAGGGCGGTCCGCACGCCGATCTCGAAGCCGCCGGCCGCCGCCCCCTCGTCGAAGAACGACAGCAGGCCGTCGACGTCGCGCGGGGTCAGGGCCCGCCGGTACGCCTCGCGGCCGAGGCGCTCGACGATGCGCCGCGCGCAGGGCCGGGCCTCGTCCGGGGCGGTGGGACGACACGTGAAGATGCGCTGCCGGCTCGGCGTCTCGGAGAGGCCGGTGACCCCGTGGGGCCCGGTGACGATGAGGTCGCGCACGTGGGGCAGGGTGGTGACGCCCGCGCCGCCCGAGCCGCCGCCCGCGAACGACCAGTCGTGGGGGCGTATCAGGTCCTCGTAGGGGCCGTCTGACCGGCGGACGAACGCCGCCGCTACCCGGTGGGGCCCCGCCCGCACGGAGACCGGCGGGGTCTGGGTGGTCACGCCGCCCCGGCCGTCGGCGTCGACGCGCCGATCGGTGTTGTAGTGCAGCAGGGCCACCCGCTCGCCGTCGATCGAGACGTCGATGTCCTCGATCCGCGTGTTCGCCCCCGAGGTGAACGTCAACCCGAAGACGTACTCGGCGTCGGCGGGGAACACGTGGTCGACGACGATGCCGCCCCGGGTGCCGTAGGGCGCGCCCTCGACGTGGTCCCAGGGATGCTGCGACACGTACTCGGAGTTCGAGTAGGTGTGGTCGACGGCGCGGCGCCCGGGCTCGCCGACCGCGAGCCGGGCGATGGCGCTGGCCGCGTTCAGGTACGCCTCGAGCAGCGTCGGCGACAGCGTCTGCGCGTCGGCGATGTTGTCGAAGTTGGCGCTCAGTTGGTCGAGGGGCAGCCAGTCGCCGGCGTCGACCTCGAGCCCCAGCAGGTCGCGGACGGCCCGGGCGTACTCGGCCCGGTTGAGGCGCTGGAAGGGCCGGCCGCCGGGATCGGGGGCGATGCCCGAGGCCTCGTCGAGCTGGTCCTCGAGGGTCTCGACGAGGGCGCGGAGGTCGGCGTCGGCGGGCCGGCGCGGTCCCGGCGGCGGCATCATGCCCGCCCGCAGCTTGCGGACCATCGCCTCGGCGACGTCGGGGTGGTCCGCCGCCGCCGTCGGGTCGAAGCGCTCGAGCGACAGGTTGCCGCGCAGCGTCCGGTCGTTGTGACAGGTGACGCAGGTGCCGCGCACCACGCGCTCGGGGGCGCCGCCCGACGCGGTCTGGGCGGATGCGGATTCCGACGCGCCGCCGGCGAAGAGGACGCACAAGCCGGCGGTGAGGGCGGTGACTCGTGTCTGCATCTATGAGAATGGACGCCAACAGTCTAGCCGTGTCCCCACCGCCGATTCAAGAGCGGCGTCGACTTCGACGAGTGCTGCGGGCGCCGGCGGCGAGGGACCGGAACGCGCGCCGCTTCCCGGTCTGCAACCGGGGGCGCCCTGGGAGCATGCCGAACCTGGCCGTGTCCCGGCGTGCGGAGAGCGCAAGGAAGGGCAGACCCGACGTCAGCTCCAGCCGTCGATCGAGTAGCGGGACACCGCGTCGTCGTCCAGGGTTATCCCGAGGCCGGGACCGGACGGCAGGGCCACGCCGCCGGGAACGACCTCGAGGGCGGTCGAGAACAGCCGGCCGAGGTTGAGGACCTTGAAGTCGGTGAAGTACTCCACCCACGCCGCGTTGGGGGTAGCCGCCACGAGGTGCACGTGCAGGTCGGCGAGCCAGTGGGGGGCGACGGCGAGGTCGTGGGCGGCGGCCAGCCCCGCGATGCGGCGCCACTCGGTGATGCCGCCGCAGACCCCGGCGTCGGGCTGGAGGATGTCGGCCGCTCCCCGGTCGACGAGCTGGAGGAAGTCCCAGCGCGTCGCGTGGATCTCACCGGTCGCGACCGGCGTCTCCACCGACTCGGCGACCCGCGCGTGCCCGTCGACGTCGTCGGGCATCAGGGGCTCCTCGATCCAGCCCGGATCCCATTCCTCCCACGCGCGCACCGCCCGGATCGCGCTCGCCGCGTCGCGCCACGCGTTGTTGGCGTCGAGGAAGAGCTCGACGTCGGGCCCGACGGCCTCCCGGGCGGCCGCAATCCTCGCCGCGTCCTCCGCCGTCGACACCCCGCCGACCTTGATCTTGACGGCGTCGAAGCCCATGTCCACGTAGCCGCGCACCTCGTCGGCGAGGTCGTCGGGGGTCTTGCCCTCGGCGTAATAGCCGCCGCTCGCGTAGGCCGGCGCCATCCCCGTGCGGTAGCCGCCGAGGTAGCGGTGCAGGGGGAGGCCTGCCTCGCGCGAGACGGCGTCCCACAGCGCCTGGTCGACGGCGCTGATGGCCCGCACCACCGCCCCCCGCCGGCCCTGGAGCAGGGCCTCGCGGTACATCGCCTCCCAGATCGCCTCGACGCCGTGGGGGTCGCGCCCCACCGCAAGGTCGCGGAGCAGCTCGCGCACCGCGAGGGTCGCGAGCCGTCCCCCCCGCGTACCGCCGTAGCAGAAGCCGATGCCCTCGGCTCCGGTATCCGTCCGAACGCGCACCAGGGTGTAGTGGCGCTCGGACACCGCCCGGGTGGCGAACGCGATGCCGCGCTCGAGCGGTACGACGCACGTGGTGGCCTCGACGGCGGTGACCTTCACGCGGGTTCTCCCCTTCAACTAGAACATGGCGATGGGATTGACCGGCGACCCCGTGCCGTTGGGAATGCGCAGGGGGGCGATGGTCACCATGAACTCCCATCGGTTGCGCTCGGCCGCGGCCTCGGCCAGGGCCTGGAAGTCGGCCCGGTCGAGGAGCTGGATGCCGAGGATGGTCAGGGCGAAGTTGTGGAGGGCGGTGCGTGGCAGGTCGCCCTCGGGCTGGGGCACGTAGCCGGGCGTCTCCCAGCCCGCGATGGCCACGTCCCGCTCCTTCAGCCACGGGATGACGTTGTTGTCCAGGCCCGCCGCCTCGCGGCCGGTGTCGAAGGGGCCCAGGGCGTCCTGGCGGGCCCAGCGGCCCCAGCGGATGAGGAAGGCGTCGCCGGGGCCGACGCGTGTCCCGGTCCGCTCTTCCCACGCCTCGAGGTCCTCGACGGTGATGCGGGTCCCCGGCTCGAGCCACGGCACGCCCTTGAGCCGCGGGATGTCGTAGAGCACTCCGCGCGTCACGAGGCCGTCCTTCACGGCCATGATCGAGTTCTTCAGCGCGCCGTCCTCCATCGTGACGAGGCCGTCCACGTCGTAGCCGTTCCACATCTTGCCGTCGAAGAAGACGTGCGCGAAGGCGTCGAGGTGGGTGGTGCCGGGGCCGTGGATGCACGGATAGGCGATGGTGTCGCTGGCCCCGGTGCGGGTGGCGCGCGACATCGACCACTCGACCGGGCACGGCACGTCGGCCGAGCGGTAGTTCTGCGCGTCCGACGCCAGCGAGACGGTGTGGCCCTCGGTGACGAGGGCCGCCGCCTCGGCCCGCTTCGCGGGGGTGATGAGGTTGGCCATGCCCAGCTCGTCGTCGGGCCCGAAGCGGCCCCAGTTCGAGAGATCGGTCAGCCAGCGCTCGAACTGCTCGGCGCTCACGAGGGGGGGCAGGGTGTCCGGCTCCTGGGCGCGGGACCCGGTTGAGAGCATCGCCGCGCAGGCGGCGGCCCCCAGCGACAGCGACAGTCGGCGAGATGCGGTCATCGGTCGATCTCCCTCTGAATCGCGATGCGCCCCGCGGCAGCCGGGCACGGCGCTGCGCGTCGAGTCGAAACCGGGAAACGCGGCCATTATAGGGCCGCCGGGACGGCCGTGGACGCGGTTCGCCACGATATAATCCCTGCCGTAGTCTGGAGAACGGTTGCGGATTCGCCCGTGGAGGCGGATGTTCGGTTCGGAGCGGCACTGCCCGGTCGGCCACTCGCCCGACCGCCGTACGCTTCACGGACCGGGAGCGAGCGCGACCCTGTGGTCGCGGTGCAACCCATGGTTGCGTTGGGAGCTTCGCCGCGCGAAGCTCCAGCGGCGGAGACGCCCGAGGAGACGAGATGCGAACGAGGACCGCGATAGTCGCCGCCGCCGTGATGCTTGCGGGGTCGTGCGGAGGAGAGCCGCCCGCCGGGCCGCCGTTTCGGACGGACAACACCGTCCAGATGCTGATGGCGAACATGCTGGATCCGGCCGCCGACCTTCTGTGGGACGCCGTCGGGACGATTCTCGACGAGAACGGCGAGACCTACTGGGAGCCGGAGACCGAGGAGGACTGGCTGCAGGTCAAGCTGGGCGCGGTGGCCCTCGCCGAGTCGGCGAACCTGCTCATCATGGAGGGTCGCGCCCGCGACCAGGACCAGTGGATCCGCATGTCCGAGGCGATGGCCGACGCCGCCATGCTCGCGTTCGACGCGGCCGCGGCGGAGGATCCTCAGCGGATATTCGATCTCGGCGAGGTCGTCTACGAGACGTGCAACAACTGCCACACCCTGTACTGGGTGGACGACGCGGACCGGGGCCGCGCCATCGAGCCGGGGGCCTGAGTCCGGGGGCGGCCGGGAGTCCGCGGGGAGGCCGCGCCGCAGGCGGCGGGCTCCGGAACAGATACGGGTACGATCGGTGTCGAGCCCATCCATCGTCTTGCGTCGCGGCTTCATCTACACGCATCGCTGGCTGGGCATCGCCGGCAGCCTGCTGTTCGTCGTCTGGTTCGCCTCCGGCATCGTCCTGATGTACGCGGGCATGCCGGTCCTCGACCCCGCCGAGCGGCTCGCGCGCGCGCCCGACCTGGACCTGTCGGCGGCCCGGCTCGACGTCGGCGAGGCGGCGGTGCGGGCGGGGTTCGGGCCCGCGCGCATTCTCGTCGGCATGCACGGCGAGCGGCCCGTCTACCGGCTCGCCGGAGGCGGCGGCTGGACGACTGTCTACGCCGATACGGGGGAGACGGCCGGCGGGCTCGAGCCGGGGGAGGCCCTGGAGATCGCGCGACGCTTCGCCCCCGAGCACGCGGCCGGCGCCCGCTACGACGCGCGGCTGACGGCGCCCGATCAGTGGACGCTGCAGAGCGGCGCCTTCTTTCCCCTCCATCGCGTGGCCCTCGGCGACGCCGCCGCCACCGTCCTCTACATCTCCGATCGCACGGTCGAGCCGGTCCTCGAGACCACCCGGCGGGGCCGGCTCTGGGCGTGGCTGGGGGCGGTGCCGCACTGGCTGTACTTCACGCCCCTGCGCTCGCGGGCCGCCCTCTGGTCCGACCTGGTCATCTGGCTGTCGATGCTCGGGTGCGTGCTGGCGCTGTCGGGCCTCGTCTGGGGGCTGTGGCGGGTGGCGGCCTCGACCGCCTACCGGCTGCGGGACGGCCGTTCGCACTCGCCCTACGCGGGCCTGATGCGGTGGCACCACTACGCCGGCCTCGTGTTCGGCCTGTTCACCTTCACGTGGATCTTCAGCGGCGGGCTGTCGATGGACCCCTGGAGCTGGCACCCGGGCACGGCGGCGACGGCCTCGCAGCGGCAGGCGGTGTCCGGGGGGCCGCTGCGGCTCGGTCCCCTCACCGCCGACGGCCTTCGCGCCGCCGCGGCGGCGATCGGCGGGTCCTTCCCGCCGAAGGAGCTGGAGGTGCTGCAGATCGCGAACGAGCCGCACGTGCGGGCCGTCGACCCCGCGGGGGCGCCGCCCGAGGACCTGGCCCTGCCGACCACCCTGGCCACCCTCCGGTCCCCGGGCCCCGGGCAGAGGCTCGTCTCGCTGCTGCGCCCGGAGGACGGCGCCTTCGTCCGGTTCGAAGACGATCTCATCGAGGCCTCGGCGGCCGCCGCCATGCCCGGCGCCGCGGTCGAGGATGCGACATGGCTCCGGGCCTATGACGACTACTACCACGATCGCAGCCGGCGCCGGCCGCTGCCGGTGCTGCGGGTCCGGTACGACGACGCCGGCGCCACGTGGCTCTACTTCGACCCCTACCGCGGCGCCATCGCCCGGAAGGAGGAACGCCTGACCCGCGTCAACCGCTGGCTGTACCGCGGTCTGCACGGGCTGGACTTCCCGTTCCTGTACGGACGCCGGCCCCTGTGGGACGCGGTGGTGATCGGGTTGAGCCTCGGCGGCATTCTCGTGAGCGTGACGTCCGCGGGGCAGGGATGGCGGCGTCTGCGGCGGCACGCCCGCCGCCTGCGCCCGCGTTCCTGACGCGATTTCGCGCCCCCGCGGCCTCCCCGCCTTTCTTGACCTTGACCAAGCTGCGAGGTAAACTCCGCGCCTGCGAAACGGCGTGGCGTTCGCGCCGGTCGCTTGGGGCTGGGCAGCCCGAGGCGGGCCCGCCGCGAGCGGTACGGTAGAGGCGTGAAGCGGCGCGCGGCAGTTGGCGTGCGGCGGCGGTGCGACCCGGCGGAGGTGACCGCCGCTGCCCCGAGGAGAATCGCTGCACCGCACCGTGACGTCGCATCGGTGAGTCCCGTGCTTCCTCGTTCCCGCGGTCGGCGCGGGGGCGGGACGAAGCGCGTGACGGGGCGGCGAGACGACCGAGGGAGTGGCAGCGGATGATTGGCAGCCTGCTTGAGTTGGTGCGGCCCCTCTTCGAGTGGGTCGACGCGTTCCCCAGCAGCATCGCGCTCCGGGAATCGCTGAACGGCTACGTCTACCTGCTGACGGCGCACGTCGTCAGCATGGGGCTGGTGGCGGGGGTCATCGCCTACTGGGACATGCGCCTGACGGGCATGGCCCTGAAGTGGGTGCCGGTGACGAAGGTGAAGTCGGGGCTGTTCCCCTGGCTGTACGCCGGCGTGGCGATCAACGCGGGCACCGGCTTCGTCATGCTCTACAGCCAGCCGATGCGGTATTATCCGAACTTCTGGTTCTGGTTCAAGATGGGGATGCTCGTCATCCTGGCCTGCAATGCGGCCTACTTCCACCAGAAGATCGAGAAGACCGTCGACCAGTGGGAGAACGATCCGGTGGCGCCGCTCAAGGCCCGGGTGGCGGGCTACGTGTCGCTGGCGTTCTGGGCCGGCGTCATCGTGACCGGGCGCATGACCGCCTACAGCGGTCTCGTGCCTCAGTGGTGGGCCGACATGGGGCTGGGGTAACGCGATGCTGCTACCGTTCTTTCAGTGGATGCAGGAGCTGGGCTTCAGCGCCTACTTCCTCAACTCGGTCTGGCCCACCCCCATCGTGCAGTGCATCCACCTGCTCGCGGTGGCGGTGTTCGCGGGCGCGGTGCTCGTCGTCGACCTGCGGCTCCTCGGCCGCGGACTGACGTGGGCGTCGATTCCGGAGCTGGCGCGGACCGCGCAGCCGTGGCTCGTTTGGAGCTTCGTGGTGCTGGTGCTGACCGGCATCCCGCAGATGTCGTCGACCGCGATCAAGCAGTACTACAGCCCCTTCTTCTGGTGGAAGATGGAGGCGCTGTTCGTGGGCGTCGTCGTGACGTTCGTGATTCGTCGAATCATCGCATCGAAGGAGGAGGGGCATTTCGGGCCGGTCTGGCCGAAGGTGGTGGGGATCACGTCGATCGCGCTGTGGACGAGCGTCACGATCGGCGCGCGCCTCATCGGACTGTTGTCGTAGAGTTGTATGGCGTAGGGCAAGCTCGTGGTGGCGGGGCCCGCGGACGAGCGGGGTTCCGCCGGTCAGACACGCTGGTGCGTGTCAGGGAGACACAGAGAAATGCGAAATCGGCTCAGAACAGCAACGATCGCCGGCCTGACGGCTGCCGTGATGGTCTTCGGCTTGACGGTGGCCGTCCAGCCGGCCCTGGCCCAGGACGAGTACATGGCGCCGCGCACCGCCGCCGGCAACCCGGACCTGAACGGCATCTGGCAGGCCATCGGCTCCGCGCACCATGACATCGAGCCGCACGCGGCACGGCTCGGCCCCGTCGTCGAAATGGCCTCCCTTGGCGCGATTCCCGGCGGCCTCGGCATCGTCGAGGGCGGGGAGATTCCCTACACCGACGAGGCGCGGGCCCAGCAGCAGGAGAACCTGCAGTATTGGCTCGAGCGCGACCCCGCCGTGAAGTGCTACATGCCGGGCGTGCCGCGCGCGACGTACATGCCGTATCCGTTCCAGCTCGTGCAGACGCCCGAGTACGTGCTCCTGGCCTACGAGTTCGCGAGCGCGAGCCGCATCGTCTACATGGACCGCCCCGACTTCGTGGCGCCGGTCGACGCCTGGATGGGCCACAACATCGGCCGCTGGGAAGGCGAGACCCTGATCATCGACGTGACCGCGCAGGTGCCCGACACCTGGCTCGACAGCTCGGGGAACCACCACAGCAACCAGATGCACGTCGAGGAGCGGTACACCGCCATCAGCCCGAACCACTTGATGTACGAGGCGACCATCACCGATCCCGAGACCTACACGCGGCCCTGGACCATCAAGCTGCCGCTCTATCGCCGCATCGACGAGAACATGCAGCTGCTCGAGTTCAAGTGCGTCGAGTTCGCCGAGGAGCTGATGTACGGGCACCTGCGCAAGGATCCGGACCTGACCCCGGTCTTCCGGGCGTCCGGCGTGGGTTCCGACCGCCAGGTCGTCCTCGAGCCGCCCCAATAGCGGGTCGATCGGGTTGCGCGAATCACGGTATTGACACGGGACACGGGAATTTCCATAATCATCGGAGTGTGAGCTTACACAGCGAGGAGGCGTAAGAGATGCGAACAGTGCTAGCAGTCGTGGCGGCCGCGGTTGTCGTGGGTTTGGCCACCGTCCCCGGGGATGCTCATCACGCATTCTCGGCTGAGTTCGACGCCAATCGTCCGATCCACCTCGAAGGGGTGGTGACGAGGATGGAGTGGATCAACCCGCACGCGTGGGTCCATCTGGACGTCGAGAACGAGGACGGGACGGTCACGAGCTGGATGGTCGAGGGCGGCACCCCGAACACGCTGCTTCGGCGCGGGTTCAACAGGCAGTCGCTGCTTCCGGGCACCTTCATCATCGTGGACGGCTACCAGGCCAAGGACGGCTCGAACAAGGGCAACGGCCGCGACCTGACCTTCCGGGACGGCCGCAAGCTGTTCATGGGTTCGTCGGGTACCGGCGCGCCGCGCGACGGCCGCGACCCCACCGAGCCCGAATAGGCGACAGGCTGCGGGAGACAGCTTCGGAAAGGCTCGGGTGCGTCTGCGCCCGGGCCTTTTCGTGCGTACCGGGCCCCCGCCCCCGCCGCCGCCGAGGCGGCGCCGCGAGCCGGCTGGAATCCGCCTCGCGGCTCGCATAGAATGACGGTTGACCCATGTCTCGCCGCGCATTGCCCGGGATGCTCCTCGCGCCGCTCGCCGCGGCCGCGGTGTCGATTGCCGTCTCCGGCCAGCAGGCCGAGCGCGGCGACGACTTCTTCCGCACCGGGGTCGAGATCGTCCAGATGGCGGCCACCGTCGTCGACGCCGACGGCCGCCTCGTGGGCGACCTCGGCCGGGACGACTTCGAGATCCACGAGAACGGCCAGCCGCAGGCCCTGACCCACTTCACGCGCGACCGCGTGCCCCTCAGCGTGGGCGTGGTCCTCGACGTCAGCCAGAGCATGTACGGGCAGCGCATCGACGACGCGCGCCTCGCCCTCGACCAGTTCCTGGCGGACCGGCTGGACGTGGGCGACGAGGTCTTCATCAGCGTCTTCAACCACGAGCCGAGCATCGCCGTGCCGTGGACGGTGGGGCCGCGCGAGCTCCGCAACCGGCTCGACGACGTCCGCCCGTGGGGCGGCACGAGCATCTACGACGCGATGATGAACGCGCTGCCGCTGTTCGAGGACCGCCGGCATCCCCGCGCCGCGGTGGTCCTGATCTCCGACGGCTCCGACACCGGCAGCCTCGCCAGCGTGCGCGACGTCCGGCGCCTGCTGCGCCGCAACTCCGCCTTCGTCTACGCCATCGCCATCGACGCCCCCGACACGCGGGCCATCAACGACCGCGTCAATCCGCACGCGTTGCGCGAGATGACCACCGAGAGCGGCGGCTACACCGAGGTGGTGCGCGACAGCCCCGAGCTGGGACCGGCGACGGCGCGCATCGCGGAGGAGCTGAACCACCAGTACATGCTCGGCTACCGGCCCGAGCGGCCCGCCGACGGCAGCTACCGGTCGATCCGCGTCCGCATCAAGGGGCAGGACCTCACGGTACGGACCCGCCGCGGCTACGTCGCCGACCCCCTCCGCCGCAATTGAAGCGGGCCGCCGGGCCCGCGGAAGGAACCATGCCCGCAATCTCGAGACGATTCCTGCCGGCCGTGCTGGCGGCGGTGACGGTCTGGCCGGTCTTCGCCCTGGGCCAGGAGCGGCCCTTCATCGCCGAGCGGACCGCGGGCATGGAACGGCTGTCCGGGTTCCTCCCGCTGCACTGGGACGAGGGGAGCGGAACGCTGTGGATGGAGATCGCCCGGCTCGACCAGGATCTCCTCTATGTGCGCTCGCTCGCCGCCGGGGTCGGATCCAACGACATCGGGCTCGATCGCGGCCAGCTCGGGGCGACCGCCATCGTGCGGTTCGAGCGCGTCGGCCCCAAGGTGCTGCTTGTGCAGCCCAACCAGCGCTACCGGGTCGACAGCGAGAACCCCGACGAGGCGCGGGCGCTCGAGGAGGCGTTCGCCACGTCGGTCCTCTGGGGGTTCACGGTCGAGGCGGAGACGGAGGGGACGGTGCTCGTCGACGTGACGCCGTTCCTCCTCCGCGACGCGCACGGGGTGGCCGACCGGCTGCCCGGTGCCTACCGCCTCGACGAGAGCCGCAGCGCCGTCCATCTGCCGCGCACCCGGGGGTTCCCCCGGAACACCGAGCTCGAGGCGCGGCTGACGTTCACCGGCGACCCGGGCGGCGGAGGGCCGGGGTTCGGGCGCGGCTCGCTCGGGGCGGTGGCGCCGACCGCGCGGGCGGTGACGGTGCGGCAGCACCACTCGTTCGTCGAGCTGCCCGACGACGGCTATACGCCCCGCCCCTGGGACCCGCGGGCCGGCTTCGGGGCCCTGACCTGGGAGGACTACGGCGCCCCGCTGGGGCAGCCGATGACCCGGCGGTTCCTGCGGCGCCACCGCCTCGAGAAGCGGGACCCCGCGGCCGCCGCCAGCGAGCCCGTCGAGCCCATCGTGTACTACCTCGACCGGGGGACCCCGGAGCCCGTCCGGTCCGCCCTCCTCGACGGCGCCCGCTGGTGGAACCAGGCGTTCGAGGCGGCCGGGTACCGCGACGCGTTCCGGGTGGAGATGATGCCGGAGGGCGCCGACAGCCTGGACGTCCGCTACAACGTCATCCAGTGGGTGCACCGGTCGACCAGGGGCTGGAGCTACGGCTCGTCGGTCACCGACCCCCGCACCGGCGAGATCATCAAGGGCCACGTCACCCTCGGCTCGCTCCGGGTCCGCCAGGACTACCTGCTCGCCGAGGGGCTGCTCTCGCCCTACGTCGACGGTGACGAGGAGCCGGCCGAGCTGTCGGAGATGGCCCTCGCCCGCATCCGGCAGCTCTCGGCCCACGAGGTCGGGCACACCATCGGGCTGAGCCACAACTACTACGCGAGCTCGCAGGGCCGTGTCTCGGTCATGGACTATCCCCACCCCCTCGTGACCGTGAACCGGGACGGGCGCATCGACCTGTCGGACGCCTACGACGTCGGCATCGGGGCCTGGGACGAGGTGGCGATTCGCTACGGCTACCAGGACTTCCCGGCCGGGACGGACGAGCCGGCGGCCCTCGCGGCGGTGCTCGACGATGCGTGGGACGCGGACCTCCGCTTCCTCACCGGGCAAGACACCGGCGCCAACCCCCGCGTGCACATCTGGGCCAACGGCACCGAGCCGGCGGCCGAGCTGCATCGCATGCTCGACGTGCGGCGCGCCGCGTTGGACCGGTTCGGGGAGACGGCGGTGCGCAATGGCACGCCGCTCGCCCTACTCGAGGAGGTGCTGGTACCCCTGTTCCTGCACCACCGCTATCAGATCGAGGCGGCGGCGTCGGCCCTCGGCGGGGTGGACTACAACTACGCGTACCGGGGAGACGGGCGCGAGCCGCAACGGGTGGTCCCGGCCGCCGACCAGCGGGCGGCGCTCGGCGCGCTGATGCGGACCCTGCGGGCCGACGAGCTCACCGTTCCCGCCGACGTCGCCAACCTGATACCGCCCCGCCCCGCCGGCTACGGACGCCACCGCGAGCTGTTCCCGCGCTATACCGGTCCGGTGTTCGACCGGATCACCCCCGCCGTGGTCGCCGCCGACCTCACGGTGTCGGCGCTGCTCCGCCCCGACCGCGCCGCGCGGCTCGTCGAGCAGCACGCGCAGGACGGCGACCTGCCGGGGCTGGTCGAGGTGATCGAGACGCTCGCGCAGGCGACCTTCGGGCAGGCGCACTCGGATGGACACGAAGTTCAGCGTGCGGTTCAGCGCGTCGTCGTGGATCGCCTGATGCGCCTTGCATCGGTTGCGCCCATGGCTCAGGTGCGGGCGGTGGCCGCCGACCGGCTGGAGACACTTCCCGCCCGGCTGAGGAGACCGGTCGCCGATCTGGATCTCGCCGCCGACGTCGATTTGATCGCGTACCTGGCGCACGTGAACGACCTGGAGCGCGACATTACACGGTTCCTCGAGGCGCCTGCCGAAGGCGCCGAGGCGTGGGAGCCACCGGCGGCGCCTCCCGGTAGCCCCATCGGGGACCCTGGGTTTCGCTGGTTGCCCGGGCCGTACGGCTCGCAGTGGTCAGAGCCCGTCCGGTGGTAGCGCCCCCGGCACACGACGTTACCGGGCCCGGGTCTCCGGGGGCGGCGGGGTCGACCGGGCGCCGCCCCGAACCGGCACCGGACGTCGGCGATCCGGACGGGGCCATTCCGATTCAGCCACGCTCGCGGCGGAGTGCAGATGTCGTCCAACCGTCAGGCGCAGTTCCCGGGGTCGGCCCGGTGCTGCGGGCCCGCGACCTGCGCAAGCGCTACGGTGGCGGCGAGAGCGCGGTGGACGCCTTGCGGGGTGTCAGCCTCGATCTCGTGGCGGGCGAGTTCGTGGCTGTGGTGGGGCCGTCGGGGTGCGGCAAGTCGACCCTGCTGCACTTGTGCGGGGGCATGGACCGGCCCACGTCGGGTACCGTGACCGTCGAAGCTGTCGAGCTCGCGGCGCTCGACGAGGAGGCGTTGACGACCCTGCGGCGCGACCGGATCGGCTTCGTCTTCCAGTTCTTCAACCTCCTGCCCACGCTCACGCTCGCCGAGAACATCGCGCTGCCGCTTCTCCTCGCGGGCGTGCCGAGCCGCACGGGCCTGGCGCGCGCCGGACAGGCGGCCCGCAGGGTAGGTCTCGGCCACAGACTGGCGCACTATCCGGGGGGCGTCTCGGGGGGAGAGCTGCAGCGGGCGGCGGTCGCGCGGGCCGTCGTCCATCGCCCCGCCCTCGTCATCGCCGACGAGCCCACCGGCAACCTCGACTCGGACAACGGTGGCCGGGTGCTCTCGCTGCTGCGGGAGCTGAACCGCGAGACGGGCGTCGCGCTGCTGCTGGCGACCCACGACCCGGCGCTCGCGGCCGCCGCCGACCGCGTTCTCCGGCTGCGGGACGGCGCCGAGGAGGCGGGCGAGGCGGACCCGCGCGTCGCGCGGGTGGCACGTGGTGCGCGGGACCCTTCGGCGCTGACTCGAACCCGGGTCGGGCGGTCGGGCGCGGACGGTGAGGCGGACGTGTCGCGTGTCCCGCCCGGTTGACCGGAGCCAGTCGATTGACGCTCTTCCGCCAGTTCATCGTGCGCGGCATGCGGCGCGACCCCGTGCGGGGCCTCGTCACCGTGGCGGGGTTGACGCTGGGGGTCGCGGTCGTGGTGGCGATCCGCCTCGCCAACACCGCTTCGGTGCGCGGCTTCGAGGCCGCGCTCGACGTCGTGGCGGGACAGACCTCGCTGGAGATCGTGGGGGCGGGGGTCGGCGTCCCTGAAGAGCAGCTCGCGGGCATGGGGTGGCTGCGCGAGCACGGGCGCGTCAGCCCCGTCATCGATCGCAACGTCCGGCTCGAGACGGCCGGCGGCATCGGCCACCGGCTCCGCGTGCTCGGGGTCGACGTGCTGCGCGACCGGCCGTTCAGGGAGTACCAGTTGCTGCGGTTCTCCCGGCAGGGGCGGCCCCCGCGGCCCCAGGAGCTGCTCGACGTCCTGCTCGACTCCACGTCGATCGTGCTGACCGAGCGGTTCGCGCGGCGGCACGGCATCGACGTCGGCGCGCCCGTGCGGCTCGTCGTCGGCGACGCGGTGCACGACATGACCGTGCGCGGCCTGCTGCTCGACGAGGGGCCCGCGCGGGTCGTGGACGGCCGGCTCGCGCTGCTGGACATCGCGGCCGCGCAATGGCGCTTCGACGGCCTCGGCTGGGTCGACCGGGTCGAGATCCAGCTCTTCGACGCGTCCGCTGTCGACGCCGCGGAGCGCGCCATCGCGGCGCGGCTGCCGGACGGGCTCCGGGTGCAGCGGCCCGCGCAACGGGGGCGGCAGGTCGAACGGATGCTCGCCGCCTTTCACTTCAACCTGACCGCGCTGTCCTGGATCGCGCTGGTCGTGGGGCTGTTCCTGGTCTACAACACGGTGGCGGTCTCGGTCATCTCCCGGCGCGCCGAGATCGGGGTCCTGCGCGCCCTCGGCGCGACCCGTCGTCTCGTGCTCGGCCTGTTCCTCGGCGAGGCGGCGGTGCTGGGAGCTCTCGCGGCGGCGCTCGGCGCGCCGGCGGGATGGGGGCTGGCCCGCGCCGCGGTGGCCCTGACCTCGACCACCGTCAACACGCTCTACGTGACCTCGCAGGCCGTGGTGCCGCCGCTGGGGGTGGCGGACGTGGCCCTCGCGGCGGCCGTCGCGATTCCGCTGGCCCTCGTCGCGGCGGCGATGCCGGCGGCGGAGGCGGCCGGGGTCGCCCCGATCGCCGCCGTGCGCGCCGCCGACGGCGGGACCGATCGCCGGCGCTTCCCGCGACGGGCGGCCCTCGTCGCGGCGGGTCTCTTCGGGGCCGGCGGCTGGCTGTCGACGCTGGACGCGGTCGGCGGGCTGCCGGTGTTCGGCCTCGCCGCGGCCCTCGCGGTCGTCTTCGGGGCGGCGGCGCTGGTGCCGGTGCTGCTGGCGTGGCTGCGCCGCCGGGGCCGCGCGCTGCTCTCGGGCCGGTTCCGCATCGCGGGCCTCCTCGCCCACGCGAACCTGTCCGCGGCGGTGTCACGGCTCGCGGTCTCCGTCGCGGCCCTCGTCGTCAGCCTCGCGATGCTCGCGGCCATCGCGATCATGGTCGGCAGCTTTCGCGAGACCGTCGCCTACTGGGTGGGGCAGACCCTGCAGGCCGATCTCTTCGTGGCCGTCGCGGACGGCGGGCCGGTGGGTGCGTCGGCGGGCATCTCGGAGGCGGCGGAGCGGCGGATCGCGGCGCACCCCGCCGTCGTCGCGGTGGACGGGTTCCGCAGCGTCGATCTGGCCTACGGCCCGGCGGGAGACCTGATCATCCTGGGCGCGGGGCGCTTCGAGGTGCTGCTCGAGCACGGGGCGCTGCTGTTCAAGGCTCCCGCGGACGGGCGGGGGGCGATGCGTCAGGCAATCGGGACCGACATGGTGACGGTGTCGGAGAGCTTCGCCATCAAGCACGGGGCGGCGGTGGGCGACCGCATCGAGCTGGACACGCCGCGGGGGCCGCACCCGTTCCGGGTCGCCGCCGTGTACTTCGACTACTCGAGCGACCGGGGTATCGTGGTGATGGACGAGAGGACCTTCGCCGTCCACTACGGCCCCCGGCGGCCGGGCGGCCTCACGCTCTATCTTGCGCCGGGCGCGGACCCGGATACGGTGCGCGACGAGCTGCTCGCCGCCGCCGGTCCCGACCACCGGCTCTTCATCCGCACCAACCGGACCCTCCGCGCCGAGGTGCTGCGCATCTTCGACGCCACCTTCGCCATCACCTACGCGCTCCAGGCCATCGCCATCGTCGTCGCGATCCTGGGGGTGGCCGCCACCCTGCTGACCCTGGTGCTGGAACGCCGCCGCGAGCTGGCGATGCTCCGGCTGGTCGGGGCCGGCCGCCCGCTGATTCGACGCATGGTGGTCATCGAGGCCGCGATGCTCGGGCTCGTCAGCCAGGGGGTGGGGCTGGCCGTGGGCATCGCGCTGTCGCTGATCCTCATCTACGTCATCAACGTGCAGAGCTTCGGCTGGACCATCCAGTTCCACCTGCCGCTCGGGTTCCTCGCCCAGTCGACGGTCCTCATCGCGGCGGCGACGGCGCTGGCCGGCCTGTACCCGGCCCGGGTGGCCTCGCGGGTGGCGGCGGGGGCGGAGCGATGACCGGCCCCCGCGGCGCCGTCGGATCGACGGTGCCGCGGCGTGCCGGCCGCGGTCGGTGGCGGTCCTGCCGCACTGGAATGGCGCTGCTTCCCGCGTGGACGGCGCTTCTGCACGGCGCCCTCGTCGCGCCCGGCGCCGCCGGCGTCGCGCCGGTCTTCATCGAACGCGCGGGCCTGCCGCCGACGCTCGCGGTCGCATCGCGGGCCGGAACCGGCGATCCGGCGGGGCGGGTCGCTCCCGTGGTTCCGGAGCATCCGGGGCCGGCCCCCGGCCAACAGGCCGACGGGACGGTGACCGCGGCGGGCTGGCGTCAGGCCGAGCCCGGCTACGCGTGGCAGTTTCCACGGGACCACGGCAGCCACCCGGAGTACCGCATCGAGTGGTGGTACTACACAGGCAACCTCGCCGCGGACGGAGGCCGCCGGTTCGGCTACCAGGTGACCTTCTTCCGCGTCGGCGTGGACCCGGCGCCGGAGAACCCGTCGCGGTGGGCGGTCCGCGATCTCCACATGGCTCACCTGGCGGTGACCGACCTCGGGACCGGCCGGCACCTGTTCGGGGAGCGGCTCGATCGCGGAGGGCTCGGCTGGGCCGGCGCGCGGACGGGAACCCTCGATGTCTGGAACGGCGACTGGCGGGCTTCTCTCGACGCCGGCGGCCACCGGCTGGAGGTGGTCGACCGGTCGTTCGGGATCGATCTTCGTCTGGAGCCCGGCCGGGGGCCGACCCTCCACGGCGAGAACGGCCTCAGCCGGAAGGGACCCTCCGCCGGCAACGCCTCGCTGTACTATTCGATGACCCGGATGCCGACCGCGGGCCGGGTGCGGCTCGACGGCGAGTGGATCGACGTGACCGGCGCGAGCTGGATGGACCACGAGTTCGGCACGACGTTCCTCGAGCCGGGTCAGGTCGGCTGGGACTGGTTCTCGCTGCAGCTCGAGGACGGCGCGGACGTCATGGTCTTCCAGCTGCGCCGCGCCGACGGGATGCCCGACGAGCACTCCGCCGGCACCTGGGTGGAAGTCGACGGCGCGACGGCGCTCCAACGGGAAGACGTGCGCCTGGTACCCGGGCGGCGGTGGACGTCGCCGGCCAGCGGCGCCGCCTACCCGGTCGAATGGCGCGTCGAGGTGCCCGGGCGGGCAGCGATCCTCGAGGTCGCCGCCGCCCTCGACGCCCAGGAGCTGGACACCGGCGCGTCGACCGGGGTGACCTACTGGGAGGGCGCGGTCACCGTGACCGGCCGGGTCGACGGCCGGCGGGTCCGGGGGCGCGGCTATCTGGAGATGACCGGATACTCCGGGCGCCCGATGAGCGAGGTGTTTCGATAGAATGGCGAGACGCGTGTTGATTGAGGAAGGGCGGATGGCGATGCGAACGTGGCCGCTGTGGGTTGCCCATCGAGCGCAGTCAGGTCTCTCGCAAGAAAGCTCGGTATTCTCGATTGTGCGAGACGCCATCTGTCTCTCTGAGTTTCATCGTACGTCCGGCCCCAGCGCTTGATCGTGATCGGTTGACCTTGCATCTGTCCCCACGCGACCGGTCGGCGGTGCGGCGCCGTCCCGGTACCCCGGCGTTCCCGAGCGTCCTGTGTGCGCTGCTTCTTGCATGCGCTGCCGCCTCGGCCGGTGCGCAGGATGCATCCCGCGACCAGGCCCCCGCGGGGACGGCGGCGGTGCCGGGGACCCCCGCGGCGGTTGCCGGGTCGGGCGATGGGCAGGCGCCGGGGAGCGCCGCTCGCGGCGTCGGCGGGTTCGCGCTGGCCGGGGTGCCCGACCGGCCGGCGCCGCCGAGCCCGCCGGCGGTGGTCGTGCGCGACGCGCTGGGCCGGGCGTCGGTCCGGGCGGTCCGCCTCGCCACCGGCCTGAGCGTCGACGGCCGGCTCGACGAGCCGGTGTACGAGAGAGTGCCCGCCGTCAGCGACTTCATCCAGCAGATGCCGGTGGAAGGGGCTCCGGCGACCGAGAAGACCGAGGTGTGGATCCTGTTCGACGAGGCGAACGTCTACGTCGGGGGGCGCGTTTGGGACTCGGCGCCCCCCGCCGAGTGGGTGGCGAACGAGATGCGGCGCGACACCCCCCAGCTTCGCGAGAACGACTCGTTCTGGGTGGCGTTCGACACCTTCAACGACCGGCGCAACGGCGTTGCCTTCTACACCAACCCGCTGGGGGCGATCGGCGACTTCGGCATCACCAACGAGGGCAATCCGAACGGCGACTGGAACCCCGTGTGGGACGTGCGCACGGGGCGCTTCGAGGGCGGCTGGACGGTGGAGATGGCGATTCCGTTCAAGTCGCTGCGCTACCGGCCGGGGCCGCTCCAGCAGTGGGGGTTGCAGGTTCGCCGCCTCGTGCGCCGGAAGAACGAGCAGACGTACATCACGTCGGTGCCGATCGCGGCCGGCCGCCGGGGCTTCTTCCGCATGTCCGACGCCGCCCTGCTCACGGGCCTCGACGTGCCCGACAGCGGCACCAACCTCGAGATCAAGCCGTACGGCATCTCCGGGGTCACCACCGACCTCACGCTGGACGAACCGCGCCGGAACGACGGCGACGGCGACTACGGGGTGGACGTCAAGTACGGCATCACCCGGAACCTGACCGCGGACCTGACCTGGAACACCGACTTCGCCCAGGTCGAGGTGGACGAGCAGCAGGTGAACCTGACCCGGTTCAACCTGTTCTTCCCCGAGAAGCGCGAGTTCTTCCTCGAGGGCCGCGGCATCTTCGAGTTCGCCCGCGGGGGCGGCCCCAGCCTCCGCGACGGCGCCCTGCGGCTGATCGGCACCGGCCGGTCCAGCGAGGAGAGCCACGCGCCCACGCTGTTCTACTCCCGCCGCATCGGGCTCCAGGAAGGCGCCGTCGTGCCCATCACCGGCGGGGCGAGAGTCACCGGGAAGGTGGGCGACTTCGACGTCGGGGCGCTGAACATGCATGCCGGGGCGCTCGTCGGCGACGAGGCGCGCGCGGGCGTCGAGCCGACCAACTTCACCGTCGCGCGGATCAAGCGCGACCTCCTGCGCCGCAGCGCCGTCGGGGCCCTCTTCACCAACCGCTCGGTGTCGCTCGCCGGCGGCGGGGCCAGCCAGACCTTCGGCGCCGACGGCACCTTCTCGTTCTATGAGAACGTCAACGCCGTCGCCTACGTGGCCCGGACGCGGACGCCGGGCCGCACCGGCCGCGACCTGAGCTACCAGGGGCAGCTCAGCTGGGACGGGGACCGCTACGGGTTCCGGGCCGAGCACCTGACGGTCGAGGACAACTTCCGGCCCGAGGTCGGGTTCTGGCGGCGCGAGAACTTCCGCCGCTCGTTCGGGGCCGCGCGGTTCAGCCCGCGGCCCGCCTCGATCGACGCGATCCGCCAGTTCCGGCTCGAAGGCAGCTTCGATTACGTCGAGGCGGCGGACACGGGCATCGCCGAGACCCGGCAGACGCAGCTCGCGTTTCTGACCGAGTTCGAGAACAGCGACCGCATCGGCGTGTCGGCGGCGGAGAACTACGAGTTCCTCGTCGAGCCGTTCGAGCCGGGTCGGGGCGTGGTGCTGCCCGTCGGCGGCTACCGCTTCCGCGACCTCGAGACCACCTACACCCTCGGGGGGCAGCGCCGCCTGAGCGGCATCTTCACGGTGCGCACCGGCGAGTACTTCGGCGGCACCATCCGGTCCGTCGGCTTCCGGCGCGCGCGCTTCGTCCTCGTGCCGCAGCTCGCGGTCGAGCCGACGGTGTCGGTCAACTGGATCGAGACGCCGCAGGGCGCGTTCCGCGCCGACCTGCTCGTCTCGCGCATCACGTGGACCCTCTCGCCCCGCATGTTCTTCAGCGGTCTCGTCCAGTACAACTCGAGCACCCGCACCGTCAGCAACAACCTCCGGCTGCGATGGGAGTACAGCCCCGGCAGCGAGCTGTTCGTCGTCTACACCGAGGACCGCGACAGCGATCCGCTCAGGCCGGACCGGTACGCGGGGGGGCTGCGCAACCGCGGGCTGGTGGTGAAGGTGAACCGGCTGTTCCGCTTCTGACGGTGGGTGGGCGCGCCCCTTCCACTTCCGTGCTCATGGGCCCCACCCTGCCGTCGCGCGGCGTTTTGCGGTATAACCACCGGCGAGAGGAGCTTGCTTCGATGACTCATCCCCTGTCTCGTCGTCACTTCCTGCACGCGGCCGGCGCCGGCGCCGCGTCGGTCTGGATTCCCAAGCCCGTCAAGGGCTACAGCGCGGCCGAGATGAGGCAGCAGGCGCCGGGGGCCCGCCTCGAGGCGGGCATCTCCAAGTGGGACCTCGACACGCCGTGCCTCTGCGTCGATCTGGACCGACTCGAGGGCAACCTGGACCGGATGCAGACCACCGTCACCCGCAACGGCATCGCCAGCCGCCCCCACGCCAAGACCCACAAGTGCCCGGCCATCGCGCGCCTGCAGATCGCCACCGGCTCGGTGGGCATCTGCACCGCCAAGATCTCCGAGGCCGAGGTGATGTTCGAGCACGGCGTCGAGCAGATCCTGCTGACCACGGTCAACGTGAGCTCGCGCAAGATCCGCCGCGCGATGTACCTGAGGAAGTGGTGCGACGGCTTCGTCCAGGCCGTCGACACCGCCGCCAACGCCCGCGAGCTCTCGGACGCGGCGGCAGAGGCCGGGGTCGTCGCCGACGTCACCGTCGACGTCGACCCCGGCGGGCACCGCACCGGCATCACGCCGGGCGCCCCCGCCCTCGAGCTGGCCCAGCTCGTCGACTCGCTGCCGGGGCTGCGCCTGCGCGGCATGCTCTGCTACGACGGCGGCTCGCAGCACGTGACCGGGTTCGCCGAGCGCCGCCGCCGCACCCTCGCCAACCTGGAGGCGGCCGCCGACACCGCGGACCGCATGAAGCGGTCGGGGCTCGACACCGGCATCTTCAGCGGCGGCGGCACCGGCACCTACAACATCGACCACGAGACCCCCGGCATGACCGACGTGCAGGTCGGCAGCTACGTGTTCATGGACGCGCAGTACCTGGGCATCGGGGGCGAGGAGGACGACGAGGTCTACAGCGACTTCGCCCCCGCCCTGACGGTGCTGACCACGGTGCTGAACGCCCAGTACGAGGGCCGCGCCACCACCGACGCCGGGGCCAAGGCGAACACCATCAACCGGCCGTGGCCGATCGTGGCCGGCGAGACGGGCATGAGCTATACGTCCGGGTCGGACGAGTTCGGGACCATACGCTACGAGGAGAACGCCAGCCGCACCTACCGCGTGGGCGACAAGCTCGAGCTGATCGTGTCGCACTGCGACCCGGTGGTGAACCTCTACGACCAGCTCTACGGGGTGAGGGGCGATCGGGTCGAGGTGGTGTGGCCGATCGCGGGGCGGGGGATGTCCGTCTGAGGCGGGCGCGACGGGTCCGCGAGTCGGCCGCCCCCGGCGCTACCGGGCGTCCGCGCCAGCGGGCGCCTGGAGGATTTCCAGCACGCGGTTGATGCGCTCGTTGGTGCGGTCGATGCGCTCGTTGGTGCGCTCGATGCGCCCGTTGGCACGCCGTATCTCGGTTCGGATTTCGGCGCCCAGCGCGTCGATGCGCTCGTGAGCGTGTTGTATCTCGGTTCGGATCTCGGCGCCGAGCGTGTCGATGCGCTCGTTGGTGCGTTGCAGTCCGGCGCCGAGGGCGTCGATGCGGCGGTTGACGCCGCCGATCATGACGGTGAACGTGGCGATCAGGATGCCGCCGATGATGGTGGTTACGATGGGGCCGAGGTGGTCCTTCCAGTTCATGGGATTCCCATTGTAGCGCGGGTCGACGCGGGCGGCGGCGGCCGCCTCGCCGCCGTGAAGAAGGCAGTTCGCCGTTTCCGTGCCCGAGCCGTGAAGTTCCTCGTCGATCGCCGCGTCGGACCAGGTTGGCCGACCGGCTGCGGGGGCGGGGTGTCTAGGCCGGCCGGAGTCCGCGGGCGGCTGCGGTATAATCACGGCCCATGTGGACGAAGCTTCAGAACACCCCCCGCAAGCGGGCGCCCCGCAAGGTCGCGGTGGTCGACCCGGACCGCTGCTTCGGCGCGTTCGCCTGCTCGATCTGTCAGGCCGCCTGCCCCGTCGAAGACTGCATCGTCGAGGAGAAGGATGCCAACGACCGCTGGGTCTGCGCGGTGCGCATCGACAAGTGCATCGGCTGCGGGCTCTGCGTGACCATCGGCAACCCGACCGCGCCCGGCAAGCGGGACTTCGGGTGCCCGGCCGACTACGACGCGATCGACATGGTCGAGTACGGGGACGTGGTCACGGCGGTCGAGTCCGAGATGGGGGCCGACGCACCGGCCGGGGCCGAGCCGGCCACCGCCTGAGATGACCGTGACCGTGGAAACGGGGCTCTTGCCGATCGCGTCGGGCGGGGCGCGGTTCAACGCGTGCCGGATTACCCGGCTGTCGGATCGGGTCGAGCGGCTGTCGGGCCGGGTCGACTCGATGGAGCCACGCTGCAGACGGTGGTGACCGTGCTCGCCCCGGGCGGGCTGCACAACCGTGAACGGCGGCGCTCTCGTCAGGGCTGAGCGAAACGCCTGACGCCAGGGGCAGCACTGCCCGGACGGAGGGCGTCAGCGGAGCGCGACCTTCACGCCTGTCCGGAATCGCGGCCGTCCAGCTCCACCAGGGACGCATCCGCGTCCACGCGGTCCCCGGCCTTGCACCGGACGATGGCGACCAGGCCGTCGCGCGGCGCCTTCACCGGAATCTCCATCTTCATCGCCTCGAGCACCAGCAGGGTGTCGCCCCTTGCCACCGCCTGCCCGGTCGAGACCGCGACCGCGGTCACGACGGCGGGCATCGGGGCGCGGACGGCCCCCGCGTCGGCGGCCGGTTCGGGATCGCGGGCCGCCGCCTCCACGGCGCGCGTCCAGCGGAAGGCGCGGCCGTCCACCCAGCCCCACTCGACGCCCGGCTCGCGGGCGACGACGACCTCGAACCGTCGTTCGCCCAGCCGGACCCGGTAGCTGCCTTCGTCGATCCGTTCCACCTCGGCCGGCTCGTCGACGCCCGGGATGAGCACTCGACCGGTCGCCGGGTCCGCGTCGCGGGCGATTGCCTCCACCGTCACCGGCCGTCGGGGAGGGGTCATGAGAGCCGCCAGCCCCCGAGGGCGGTCCAGGGATCGTTCCGCGCTTCCGGTGCGCGCCGTTCCGCCTCGGGAGCGTCGGGCGAGAGCCGCGCGTCGACGGCCAGGGCCGCCGCGAGGGCGAGGGCCGGCCCCTCGTCGTCGTCGGCCAGCAGGCCGTCGAGGGCGGCGTCGAGGAACGCGGTGTCGACCGGCCCCGCGACCACCCGCGGGTGGCGCAGGATGCGCGACAGGAGATCGAGGTTGGTGCGCACGCCGAGCACCACGTAGCGGGCGAGGGCGGCCCGGGCCCGCGCCAGGGCCCGCGCCCGCGTCTCGCCGTGGACGACGAGCTTGGCGAGGAGCGCGTCGTAGGCGGGGGAGACGACGCTCCCCTCGACGACCCCGGCGTCGACCCGGATGCCGGGGCCGGCCGGCTCCCGGTAGCGGAGCAGGGTCCCGGCGTCGGGCAGGAAGCCCTCGGCCGGACGCTCCGCGTAGACGCGGCACTCGACCGCGTGGCCGCGCACCGCGATCTCGTCCTGCGACCACGGCAGGCCGGCCCCGCCGGCCACCGCGAGCTGGGCGTGCACGAGGTCGCGGCCCGTCACCGCCTCGGTGACGGGGTGCTCGACCTGCAGCCGGGTGTTCATCTCGAGGAACGCGACGGTCGCGTCGTCGCCGGCGCCGTCCACGAGGAACTCCACCGTCCCCGCGTTGCGGTAGCCGGCGGCGCGGGCGGCGGAGACCGCGGCCTCGGTCAGCCGCGCCCGCACGCCCGGCGCCAGGCCCGGCGCCGGGCTCTCCTCGACCACCTTCTGATGGCGACGCTGGATCGAGCAGTCCCGCTCGTGCAGGTGCACGACCCGCCCCGCGCCGTCAGCCACGATCTGGACCTCGACGTGCCGGGGACGCACGAGCAGCCGCTCGACGTACAGGGTGCCGTCCCCGAACGCGGACGCCGACTCGCGGCGCGCCTCGCCGATGGCCTCGCGCAGACCGTCGGCCGCGCGCACCGTGCGCATTCCGCGCCCCCCGCCGCCCGCCGACGCCTTCAGCAGCAGCGGGTAGCCGACCCGCTCGGCCGCGGCGGCGAGGCCGGCGTCGGTCTGATCGGCGGGGGTCTCGCCGGGGACGATGGGCACGCCGGCCGCCTTCATCAGGCGTCGCGCCTCGATCTTCGAGCCGAGGCGCGCGATGACGTCGGCGGGGGGGCCGACCCACGCGAGGCCGGCTTCGGCGCTGGCGGCGGCCATCGCCGGGTCCTCGGACAGGAAGCCGTAGCCGGGGTGGACGGCGTCGGCCCCGGTCTCGCGGGCGGCGTCGATGATCGCGCCGATGTTCAGGTAGCTGTCGCGCGGATGCGGCGGGCCGATGGTGACGGACCGGTCGGCCGCGCGCACGTGCGGGGCCCCGGCGTCGGCGGTGGAGCAGACGGCCACCGAGTCGATGCCCAGCTCGCGGCACGCACGGACGATGCGCAGGGCGATCTCGCCGCGGTTGGCGACGAGCAGCCGGGAGATAGGTCCGGGCATCGGCGTCACATGCGGAAGACGCCGAACTTCGGGTCGGCGAGGGGGGCGCCCGCCGCCATCGACAGGCCGAGGGCGAGGGCGGGCCGGGTCTCGGCCGCGGTGATCACGCCGTCGTCCCAGAGACGGGCCGTCGCGTACCAGGGCGATCCCTCGTGGTCGTAGCGGGCGAGGATGGGGTCGCGGATGGCCGCCTCGTCGTCCGGCGAGAGCTCCCCGCCCCGGCGCTCGCGCTGGTCCCGCTTCACGGTCACGAGGACGCTGGCCGCCTGGGGCCCTCCCATCACCGAGATGCGGGCGTTGGGCCACATCCACAGCAGGCGCGGGTCGTAGGCGCGGCCGCACATGCCGTAGTTGCCGGCCCCGAACGACCCGCCGATGATGACGCTGAACCGGGGGACGACGGCGTTCGCCACCGCGTGCACCATCTTGGCCCCGTCCTTGGCGATGCCCGCCCGCTCGTACTCCCGGCCGACCATGAACCCGGTGATGTTCTGGAGGAAGATCAACGGGACCCCCCGCAGGTTGCAGAGCTGGATGAAGTGGGTCGCCTTGAGGGCCGACTCCGAGAAGAGGACGCCGTTGTTGGCGACGATGCCGACGAGGAAGCCGTGGAGGCGCGCGAACCCGGTGACGAGGGTGGGGCCGTAGCGGGCCTTGAACTCGTCGAAGCGGGAGCCGTCGACGAGGCGGGCGATGACCTCGCGCACGTCGTACTGGCGCCGGAGATCGGCGCCGACGATGCCGCCGATCTCGCCGGGGTCGTACCGTGGGTCCTCCGGTGTCGTGACGTCGCCGGGCGGCGGCTTGGCGGCGTGCAGGGTCGAGACGACGGTGCGGGTCAGCTCCAGCGCCTCGGCCTCGTTGCGCGCGCGGTAGTCTGCGACCCCGGAGAGCCGCGTATGGACGTCGGCGCCCCCGAGCTCCTCGGCCGGGACGTCCTCGCCGGTCGCCGCCTTCACGAGGGGCGGCCCGCCGAGGAAGATGGTGCCCGTGCCCTCGACGATGATCGTCTCGTCGGCCATCGCCGGCACGTAGGCGCCGCCGGCCGTGCACGAGCCCATGACCACCGCGATCTGCGGAATCCCCGCCGCCGAGAGCCGGGCCTGGTTGAAGAAGATGCGTCCGAAGTGCTCGCGGTCGGGGAACACCTCGGCCTGCATGGGGAGGTAGGCGCCCCCGGAGTCGACGAGATAGACGCACGGCAGCCGGTTCTCGAGCGCGATCTGCTGCGCCCGGAGGTGCTTCTTGACGGTGACGGGGAAGTACGTGCCGCCCTTGACGGTGGCGTCGTTGGCCACCACCATCACCTCGCGGCCGCTCACCCGCCCGACGCCGGTAACGAGCCCGGCCCCCGGGGCCTCGTCGTCGTACATGCCTCCCGCGGCCAGCGCCGACAGCTCGAGAAAGGGGGTGTCGGGGTCGAGAAGCCGCGTGAGGCGTTCGCGCACGGGCAGCTTGCCCTGGCCGGCGTGCCGGCGTGCCGCCGCCTCGCCGCCGCCCTCCCGCGCGCGCGCCCGACGCGCTTCGAGGTCGCGCTCCAGCGTCTCCGTCGCGCGCAGGTTGGCCCGGAACTCCTCGCTGCCGGTTTCGATGCTGGTGGGCAGGACACGCATGTGGCGAACGTCGGGGGCTCGGGGCGCTGACTCATGGATTATAGCCCCGCGCACGAGCGCGGCCGGGCAGGCGGCTGCCGCCGCTGCTGTTATCCTTTAGGGATGCGCATCGCCTACCAGGGGGAGCCCGGGGCCTACTCCGAGGCCGCCGCCCTGCGCTTTCGGCCGTCGGCCGACCTCCTGCCGTGCGAGACCTTCGGAGCGGTGTTCGCGGCGGTCGAGCAGGGAAGGGCGACGCACGGCATCCTGCCCATCGAGAACTCGAGCCACGGCACGATTCACGGCAACTACGACCTCCTGCTGAAGCACGAGCTGCCGATTGTCGGCGAGGTGAAGCAGCCCATCGTGCACAACCTGCTCGTGCTCGAGGGGACGACGCGGCAGCAGTTGCGGCGGGTGTTCTCGCACCCGCAGGGCCTCGGACAGTGCGAGCGGTTCCTCCGCACCCTCGACGTGGAACTCGTGCCCACCTACGATACCGCGGGCAGCGCCAAGCTGATTCGCGACGGCGGGCTGCGTGACACCGGGGCGGTCGCGTCCGAGCGCGCGGCCGAGGTGTTCGGGTTGTCGATACTGACGGCGGGCGTGCAGGACTTCGCCGACAACACCACCCGGTTCCTGCTCGTCGGGCGCGACTCGACGCCGCTCGGTCCCGCCGACAAGACGACCATCGTCTTCACCGTGACCAACGACGCCGGCGCGCTGTTCAGGGCGCTGAGCGTCTTCGCGCTGCGCGACATCGACCTGACGAAGCTCGAGTCCAGGCCGATTCCCGAGCGCCCCTTCGAGTACCTGTTCTACGCCGACCTCACCGCGTCGCGCGATGATCTGCCCTGCGCGCGCGCTCTCATGCACCTGGCCGAGTTCGCCCCCCTGCTGAGGACGCTGGGGTCGTATCCGCGCTGGGAGGAGCCCGGGGCCGAATAGATGCCGAACCGCCTCGCCGACGAGCCCAGCCCGTATCTCCTCCAGCACTGCGAGAACCCGGTCGACTGGTATCCGTGGGGGGAGGAGGCGTTCGCCCGCGCCCGCGCCGAGGACCTGCCCATCTTCCTCTCCGTCGGGTACTCGACGTGCCACTGGTGTCACGTCATGGAGCACGAGTCGTTCGAGGACCAGGACATCGCCCGCGTCCTCAATGCGAGCTTCGTCCCCGTCAAGGTCGACCGCGAGGAGCGCCCGGACATCGACCGCGTGTACATGGCCTTCGTGCAGGCGACGACCGGCTCGGGGGGGTGGCCGATGAGCGTCTGGCTCACCCCGGAGCTGAAGCCGTTCTACGGCGGCACCTACTTCCCGCCGTCCTCGCGTTGGGGCCGTCCCGGCTTCGCGGAGATCCTGGCCGAGATCGCCAAGCGCTGGCGCGAGTCGCGGTCGGAGCTGGCGGCGTCGGCCGACGGGGTGATCGAGCGGTTGCGGGACGTACAGCAGAACCGGCGTCCGTCCGGGGGGCGGATGCCGGACGGCGAGCTGCTGGCGGCCGGCGTGCGAGAGTACGCGGGCGCCTTCGACGCCCGCAACGGCGGGTTCGGCGGGGCGCCCAAGTTCCCGCGTCCGGCAGAGCTGCTCTTCCTGCTGCGCGAGCACGCGCGCACCGGGGACGTCGAGGCCCGCCACATGGTGCTCGAGACCCTCCGGGCGATGGCCCTCGGCGGCATGCGCGACCACGTGGGCGGCGGGTTCCACCGCTACTCGGTCGACGCCAAGTGGCGCGTTCCCCACTTCGAGAAGATGCTCTACGACCAGGCGCAACTGGCCATCGCGTTTCTGGAGACCGCGCAGGCGGCGGGCGAGCCGTCGTTCGCCGACGTCGCCCGCGACACGCTGACGTACGTCCACCGCGACCTGCGTCACCCCGGGGGCGGGTTCTTCTCGGCCGAGGACGCCGACAGCCTCCCGCCGGACGGTGGCCCGGCCGCGGGCGGTCCTTCCGCGGCGGCGAAGCGCGAGGGCGCGTTCTACGTCTGGGCCCAGGCGGAGGTCGAGGCGCTCTTCGGGGACGACGCCGACGTCGTGCGGTTCCGCTACGGCGTCGAGCCCGACGGCAACGCGCCCCAGGACCCGCACAGCGAGTTCACCGGCCAGAACCTGCTCTACGTGGCCCGCGGGGTCGACGACGTCGCGCGGCTGAGCGGCCGGTCCCTCGAATCGGTCATGTCGGCGCTCGACGGGGCGAGGCCGCGCCTCTTCGAGGTGCGCGCGCGGCGTCCCCGTCCGTCCCTCGACGACAAGGTGCTGGCCGGCTGGAACGGCCTGATGATCGCGGCGTTCGCCCGCGCCGCGCGGCTCGCCCCGCTGGACGAGGCCCCGTCGCCGGATCCGCTCGGGGCCGCGGCCGCCGCCGCCGGTTTCCTGCGCGACCAGCTTTGGGACGCGGAGCGAGGCGTGCTGCTGCGCCGGTTCCGGGACGGGCGCGCGGGCATCGACGGCTACGCCGAGGACTATGCCTGCGTGGCTTGGGGCCTGATCGAGCTGTTCCAGGCCGGTGGCGATCCGGCCTGGCTCGACTGGGCGAAGCAGCTCCACGCAACGCAGAGCCGCCTGTTCCGGGACGACGCGGACGGCGGATGGTTCAGCACCAGCGGCGACGACGCCAGCGTCCTCCTTCGCCTGAAGGAGGACTACGACGGGGCGGAGCCGTCGGCCGCGTCGATCACCGCGTGGAACCTCCTGAGCCTCGCGCACCTGTCGGGCGCCGGAGAGGCCGGCGCGTATCGGGAGCAGCTCGAGGAGACCCTGCGCCGGGTCCCCGCGTCGCCCCAGCTCGCGCGGGTGGTGCCGATGATGATGGCGGCCGCGTCCGCGGCCGAGGCCGGCGTGCCGCAGGTGATCCTGCTCGGGCCGCGCGACGCCGCCGGCACCGCGGCCCTCCACCGGGCGTTCGCCGCGTGCTTCCTGCCCGGGGCGGTCAGCCTCGTCGTCGAGCCGGGAGCGCACCAGCGCGAGATCGCGGCGCGGCTGCCGTGGACCGCGTCGATGGAGATGCTCGACGGCCGGCCCACCGCCTACCTCTGCCGCGACGGCGCGTGCGAGCGGCCGGTGAACGACGCCGAGGCGTTCCGCGCCCGGCTCGCGGCCCTGACCGCCCACCGGGCGCAGGCGGTGCGGTCCTGACGGCCGCGGGAGGAGCCACCGCGTGACCTTCGACGTCGAGGTGCTGCTGAAGGGGACCGACGATGTGGTCGCCGAGACGGTGACCTACCCCGGTCCCGAGCCGCCGGGCTGGACCGACGCGGATGTCCGCGAGGTGCTGCTGTCGATACTGCGGGTGTTCGACCGGGTGAACCGCAAGGAGGAGGCGGAGCCCGGCGAGGTCTCCCTGCGCGGCCTGAGCTGGATCGTCACCGCGACCGACGCCGGGGTGGCGATCGCCATCGAGATCCCCAGCGGCGCCATCGCCGCCGGCCCCTTCGATCTGCCGGCCGACGAGCTGACGCAGATGATCGCCCGGGTCATCTCGTCGAGCGCCCAAGCCTCATCGGTTCACTGATCTGGGGGAGAAAGTGCTGGTGCCGGAGGTGGGGGTCGAACCCACACGGGCCGTAAGGCCCACGGGATTTTGAGTCCCGCGCGTCTGCCAGTTTCACCACTCCGGCACGGAGGGTCCGCGGTGCTGCTACGGGCGCATGACGCCGTCGGCGCGCCAAAGGTGCAGGGAACGCGTGGTGCCGCGCTCGTCCTCGAACTCGTCCGTCACGTCCGGCCGCCAGTCGCCCATGCGGAAGGCGTGCGAGACGATGCGCGCGCCCGGCCTGAGCTGTCTCGTCAGGATCGGGCGCAGCTTCCGGTTCGACGACGAGAGCAGGTAGAGGGTGACGACGGTGGCCTCGGACACGTCGGCCTGCATCGCGTCCTGCTGGATGAAGGTCACGAGGTCCTGCACGCCGCGGCGGGCCGCGTTGGCGTTCGCCTCGGCGATCCGCGCCGGGTCGTAGTCGATCCCGACGCCGCGGGCGCCGAAGCGCTCGGCCGCGGTGATGACGATGCGGCCGTCGCCGCAGCCGAGGTCGTAGACCACGTCGTCCCGGGTTACCTCGGCCAGCTCGAGCATCCGGTTCACCACGTCGTAAGGCGTGGGAACGTAGGGCGCCAGGCTCTCTCCCGGCTGGCGGGCGGTCACCGTCGGCGGGGTGATCGGCGCAGAAACGGCGATCGCCAGCACCGCCGCCAGCATTGCGGCCCGTCTACGCATGACAGTCTCCTGATCGAACCACGGTCGGTCGCTCCAGCCCCTACTCTACAGTACTTTCGACTCGTGGCCGGCCCCGCCGGCGGGGCCGGCGGGCGCGCGCGGGCGATCCGCGCGCGCGGGCTGGGGCTGCGGAGGAGGGGGGGCGCCGGGCGCGCGGGGGCGGTCCGGAGCCGCGGGCGGGCGAGGGGGCCGCGCCGCAACGGCGCGGTCCCCCGGAGGGTTGGTCGGGCGCCGGGCGGGGCCGCGGGCGGCGATTGGCCGGCGAGGGCCGCGAGTTCCGTAACCGTCGAGAAATGTGGGGTTTGCCGTTGATCAAAGGAGCAAAAAAGGCTATACTGAGCAGATTTCGGAGCGCGCGATAGCCGGATTCCAACTAGGGGGTTACGTGAAGTTCGAAGTTGGAGACAAGGTCATCTACCCGAACCACGGTCTGGGCGTCGTGCGGTGCATCGAGACCCGGACCATCATGGGGACGACCTGCGGGTTCTACTCGTTGCGTATGGCGGACAGCGACACCACCGTGCTCGTCCCCGTCGACAACGTCGACGGCGTGGGGCTGCGTCGTGCGATCGGCGACAGGGAGGTCAAGAAGCTGTTCACGCTGCTCGGGAACGGCAAGATCGACAATCACCAGAACTGGAAGGGACGCTTCAAGGACAACTCGGACAAGATGCGCACCGGCTCGATCTACGACGTGGTCGACGTGCTGAAGAACCTCACGTTCCTCGCCAAGTCGAAGAACCTGTCGTTCCGCGAGAAGCGCATGCTCGACCGGGCGAAGTTCCTGGTCGTGTCCGAGATCTCCGAGGTGGTGGGCGACACCGCCGAGGCCATCGACGAGAGAGTGAACAAGGCGCTCGACCGCTGCTTCGTCAACCGGGATCGGGCCATGGCCCGGGCCAAGGCGGCGAAGACCAAGACAAAGGCGACCGTCGCCAAGGCGACGAAGACGCCGTCGGCCGGGGCGCAGGAAGCCCGCGCGTCCTGAGGGCTGGTCGGCGTCCTCGGAGAGCCCGGTCCGGCGCCGCCGGACCGGGCTCTTTCAGTATGCGCCGGCCCCGTTCGATGATGCGTTTCGCGCACTCCACCGCCGTCGCCGCCCTGAGGTCCCTCGCCGCCTACGTGATCGTCTCCCTCTACGTCCTGGTGACGGCGCCGGTGGGGATGGCGGTCGCCCTCGTCGTGCGGCATCCCGGCGTGCTCTACTGGCTCGGCCGCCAGGGGGTGCGCATCGGGCTGGCCACCGTCGGCATCCGGTACCGGGTCGCCGGGGCCGAGCACGTCCGGGGCGACCGTCCCACCGTGTATTGCGTCAACCACACCAGCAACCTGGAGCCTCCCATCGTCTACATGGCGCTTCGCGCCGTGCACCCGAGGCTGCGCATTCTCTACAAGGCGGAGCTCCAGAAGCTGCCGTTGCTGCCCGTGGCGTTCGGGGTCGCCGGGTTCGTGCCCATCGAGCGCCGCAACCGTGAGCAGAGCCGGGCCGCCATCGACACCGCGGCCGCGGCGCTCAGGGGCGGATTCTCCTTCCTCGTCTTCCCCGAAGGCACGCGGAGCCGGAGCGGCGAGCTCCTGCCGTTCAAGAAGGGCGGGTTCGTGATGGCGATCCGGGGAGACGCGACCGTCGTGCCCCTGACGATACTCGGCGCCGGCGAGGCGATGCGCCGGGGCAGTCCCATCATCCGTCCCGTCACCGTCAGCGTGCGGATCGGACCGCCCATCGAGTCGCGCCGGTTCGGCTTCGCCCGGCGCGACGAGCTGATCGAGGCCACCCGGTCGGCGATGGAAGGGCTGCTGGCGGCAGGACCCGTCCCCTGACCGCCACGGCTGTCGACGTCGGGCCGGTCGGTCGCGCGAACCGCGCGGGCTCTCAGGAGCCGCCGGTGGCGAACCGCAGCGTGTAGGGGATCAGCGCCGCGCCGTCGACCGCCTCGATCCCGTCTCCGAGAGTCACCGCGACCGGCCGGTAGGGGAGCAGGGGCTCGGCGAACTGCACGTTCAGGACCCGGTTGCGGGAGCGATACTCCGGCGCGACGTCCAGCGCGTCGTCGGTGCCGACGTAGGCCGCCTGGACGTTCCCCGCGAACGAGTCCGGATTCATGTCGCGCGAGAACTGGAAACGGACGAGCGCGTCGACCGCCACCCCCGTGTCGTCCTGAGTCGGGGCCGAGAAGATGACCTCGGCCGGCAGCCGCTGCTCGGGCCGGGGCGCGGCCCGGCGGGCGGTGGCGGGGGCGGGCCGGTCGACCGCGGCGAGGCTCTCGGCCTCGATGGTGGTGAGACGGCTGCCGCCGCCGACGACGCCGGTGACCTGCAGCCAGCGGTTGGTGTCGACCCTGGCCATCACGTCGAAGTCGAACCCGTCGCCCTTCGGCTCCATGCCCACGACCCAGATGGAGGCATCGCCGGAACGCAGCACGAAGTCGTCGCGGGTGTTGCCCGGCGCCTGCGGCTGGTCACCGAACAGGTTGCGGGCGCGGAACCGGCCGGTCACGGTGACGGTCCGGCCGCGGTAGCGGGCCGGCTCGAGGGAGATGGTCCGGATGGTGGCGCCGTCGGGCGCATCCGCCCGCCGCGTGTCGTCTGCAATCAGGAGCCGCAGCTCGCCGGCCGACGGCCACGGCTTGCCGAGCAGCCTCTCGGACATGACGGCGATGCCGTGGCCCGCCACGCGGGGGTCGTCCGGCTGGAGGCGGCCCACGTCCCAGAACGTACCCTCGATCTCGAGGAGGTCGCGCTCGTCGGCGACCGGAGGGGCGACGTAGAGCGCGCGGAGGCGCCGTGCCCCGTCGCTGACGAACACGTCCTGCAGATCGCCCTCCGGCGTGGCCCGCACCACCACCGGCTGGCGGTGGAAGAAGCTGGGATAAGCGTCGAGGGCGGCCAGGGTCGTCGGCATGTAGCGGAGCGGCTGGGCGGCGGGGACCGCGGGGCGCAGCACGCTGGCGAGGAGAAGCACGGCGGCGGCCGCGAGCCACCGCCGCCGAAGGTGCGGCGCCGGCGTGGAGGGAAGGCGTCCGTCGGCGGTTGACGTGCTCCGCACGCCGGTATCCTAACATATACTCTCTCCGGCAGTTGCGGCGACGGGGGGGGCGGCGGCAGGCCGGCCGGGGTGTCATGGCAGAGCAGGTTTCCGAGCAGACCACCAATCGGTTGTCGCTGTATCTTCGGTTCCTGAACGAGCTCGAGGCGGGCGGCGTGCGCACCGTGTCGTCCAAGGTGCTCGCGGCCCAGTTCGATCTGAACGCGGCCCTCATCCGCAAGGACCTGTCGCACTTCGGCGACCTCGGCGTGCGGGGCGTGGGCTACGTGGTCGCGGACCTGCGCCGGCGCCTGCGGCAGATACTGGGGCTCGACCGCTGCCTGAACGTGACCATCATCGGCGCCGGCAACCTGGGCTTCGCCCTTGCCGACTATCCCGGTTTCCGCAAGGAGGGGTTCCGAATCGTCGCGCTGTTCGATACCCTTCCCGAGAAGGTCGGCCGGCGGTCGCGGAGCGGCGTGCCCATCCACGACATCCGCGACCTGAAGAAGGTGGCGCGCCGGGAGCGGATCACCATCGCGGTGGTCGCCGTGCCCGCGGAGTCGGCCCAGGTGGTGGTGAACACCGTCGTCGAGGCGGGCATCAGGGCATTGCTGAACTTCTCGCCGGGCGCGTTGCGCGTGCCCCCCGACGTCAAGCTGAAGAGCGTCGACCTGACGGTGTCCCTCGAGAGCCTCTCCTTTCATCTGGCCCGCGGCGCCGACCGGCCAAGTCCCCTCTAGCCCGATGCCGGACACCAGGTCGCGCACGGCAGCCGGCGGCTCGGGGACCCGCCTGTCGCACGTCGATGCCGAGGGCCGCGTTCGCATGGTCGACGTCGGCGGCAAGGACGCGACGCGCCGCGAGGCGGTGGCGCGCGGCTCCATCACCATCGCGGCGGATGCTCTCGTCCTGATCCGCGAGGGGCGGATCGCCAAGGGCGACCCGTTGCAGGCGGCGCGGATCGCGGGGATCATGGCCGCGAAGCGGACCGCGGACCTCATCCCGCTGTGCCATCCCTTGCCGCTCTCGCACGTCGAAGTCGAGCTGCAGGAGCGTCCCGACGGCTACGATATCGAGGCGGTGGCGCGGACGACGGCGCCGACAGGCGTCGAGATGGAGGCCCTCACCGCGGTGGCGGCGGCCGCGCTGACCGTCTACGACATGGTGAAGGCGGTCGACAAGACGATGGTGATCGGCGAGATTCGCCTGATGCGGAAGACGGGCGGCCGCGGCGGCGAGTACCGCCGGGAGCGATGACGGACAGGAGAGACGACATGACCGATTCCGACATCCGGACCCTGGCGGAGCTGCCGTTCCGCGTGTCCGGACGCTTCTCCAAGCCGGTGCTCACGGGTCGTTGCGAGGGCGACCAGGTTCGCGAGTGGTCGAACCGGCAGCTCTTCGACGAGGTGCGCGACCTCAGCCTGGGGCTGGGGGCGCTGGGCGTCCGGCCGCGCGACCGCGTCGCGATCCTGTCGGACAGCCGCCCGGAATGGGTCATCAGCGACCTCGCGGCACTGACCGCGGGGGCGGTGACGGTGCCCGTCTATCCGACCCTGCCCGCCAACCAGGTCGGCTACATCCTGGCCCACAGCGGGGCCCGGGTGGTGATGGTCGCCGACGAGGAGCAGGCCGCGAAGGTGCGGGCGGCGCGGAAGGACGCGCCGGCGGTCGAAGCCGTCGTGGTCTTCGACCGCGGCACGGCCCCGGCCGAGGCGGCCGACCCCGTTGCTCCGGCCGCGGGTGACCCGGCAGCCGCTGCCGTCGACGCCGGTGCGGACGAGTCGGGTGCCGGCGAGGCCGATGCCGGGACCCCGCTGCGGGAGTACTCGCTGGCCGAGATCCGGGAACGCGGGCATCACCGGCTGATGACCGAGAACGGCCTCGGCCGCATCTTCAAGGAGCGGGCGCACGCGATCGAACCGGACGCGCTGGCCACCATCATCTACACGTCGGGCACGACCGGGCACCCCAAGGGGGTGATGCTCTCGCACCGCAACTTCCTCGCCAACGTCGCCGACGTCAACCAGGTCGTCGGCATCTCCGAGGACGACACCGCGTTGTCGTTCCTGCCGCTGAGCCATGCGTTCGAGCGCACCACCGTCTACATGTACCTGTACAACGGCGCAACGTTCATCTTCGCCGAGTCCCTCGAGACGATCGGCCGGGACATGCAGCAGGTCCGTCCGACGGTGATGACCGGCGTGCCGCGGGTCTTCGAGAAGGTCCGGGCGCGGGTGGTGGCGGCCGTCGCCGAGGCGCCGCGGGTGCGGCAGGCGTTGTTCGCGTGGGCCACCGGCGTGGGCCACGCCATGGCCGGCGCCCAAACGGGGGGAAGGAAGCCGGGCCTCTGGACCCGCCTCCGGGCGCCGATTGCCGACCGCCTCGTGCTCTCGAAGATCCGCGCGCGGACCGGCGGGCGGCTGCGGTTCGTGTGCTCCGGCAGCGCCCCCCTGAGCCGGGAGGTGGCCGAGTTCCTCTACGCGGTGGGGCTGCCCGTCCTCGAGGGCTACGGCCTGACCGAGACCGCGCCGGTGCTGACCGTCAACCCCCTCGGGGCGGCCCGCATCGGCACCGTCGGGCCGGCTCTGCCCCGGGTGGAGCTGCGCATCGCCGACGACGGCGAGGTGCTCGCGCGCGGGCCGAACATCATGATGGGGTACTACGAGAACCCCGCGGCCACCGCCGAGTGCATCCGCGAGGGCTGGTTTCACACCGGCGACATCGGCCGCATCGACGAGGACGGGTATCTCTCGATCACCGACCGCAAGAAGGAGATCCTCGTCACCGCCGGCGGCAAGAACGTCGCCCCGCAGCCGATCGAGGCGCTCCTCAAGCGCGACCCGATCGTCGCCGAGGCGATGCTCGTCGGCGACCGGCGTCCCTACGTGTCGGCGGTGCTGGTGCCGGACGCGGCGACCCTGGAGCAGCGTCTGGCCGCGTCGGGCATCGCGTCCGGCGACCTCGACGGCCTCGTCGGGCGCGAGGACGTGCGGGCGTTGTTCAAGCCCATCGTCGACGAGGCCAATGCCGAGCTGGCGAGCTTCGAGCAGGTCAAGCGGTTCGCGCTCTTGCCGGCGCAGTTCTCCATCGACACCGGCGAGCTGACCCCCACGCTGAAGCTGAAGCGCCGCGTGGTCATGGAGCGCTGGCAGGACGCCATCGAGGGGATCTACCAGGACGCCTGACCGCTCCACCTGGGTTCGGCCGGCTTCGAGGTGCGGCACGCTCCGTGCAGGTCGGCCGGGTCCACCGCTTCCCGCCCGGAGCGGCGGTGGCTGCGGCCCGCGGCCGCCTCGGGCCCCGGTTTGCCCGGCCGCGGAATCCCGGTTAAGCTGACACATCGATGATGGTGCTCCCAGGAGGACCCATGCACACGGGGCTCGCCCGGCGTAGCCCCTGCTGGCGCGTCCGGATCGCCGTACTGGCGATTGCGCTGGTCGGTGCCGCGTCCGCCGCAACCGCTTGGCACGGAGACCACGCCGGCGGTCGGGACTGCGCGGTCTGCCAGTTGCGTCAGCAGCCCGTGGCCGAGCTGTCCGGCGATCTCGATATCGGACCCACCGCCGACGCGGAGCGGCTGGAACCGCTTCCCCGCCGCGGCTGGACCGTGTCCGATCGACTCTCCCGTCTCCCCGCCCGCGCTCCCCCCGCCTAGCTCTCTTCACTCGCTGCATTACGTCGATCGTGTAGAGGTTGCCTGACGCGTTCCTTAAGGCGATTTCAGCAACTCTTAAGTTAGTGCGCCCTGCTGCCCGCCACTATAGTGGCATGTTCCCCATGGTCCTCCTTGAGGACCATGCGACCAATGAAGCGTTGGCCCGGATTGGCCCAGGTGGATCGCCTACGTCCACCGGTGGCTGGGAATAGCCGCCTCCTGGCATAGGGGCGGGTCCTTCGACGCAGCCGCCGCCACGGAGGGTCGCGGGGCCGAGGCCGTTGCCTCTGATGTCGAGGACCATCCCACGCCGCATTCCCCTTTTCGTGTTCGCTTGGCGTACGTCCTTCGTACACCCCGTCGTGGGTCTGGTGCGGGTTCCCCGTCCCGCGGCGTGCGGCTCCGGTCGCGCGCCGGCCGGCTGGCCCCCGGAACAGAACAGTTTCCCCGAAAACAGGCTTGGAAGATGAGGAGAGTTCGATGTACCGACTGAGTGCAACACGTTTGTCGGCCGCCCTGGCGGCGGCCGCGCTGCTGGCCCTGCCGGCGCGGGCGCAGGAGACCGGCGCGGTCGGCGGCCGGGTCACGTTGGAGGAAGGCGGCGGGCCCGTCCACGGCGCGGTGATCGTGGTGGTCGGCGCCGGGGCGGTGGGCCTGACCGACGAGGACGGCGCGTTCGAGATCGACGACGTGCCGGCCGGCACCTACGACGTGCTCGCGCAGCGCGAGCACCTCACCGCCGGCCGCCAGGCCGTCACCGTCGCCCCGGGGGAGACGGCGATGGTCGACTTCATGCTCGGCCTGTCGGCCGTCCACGAGGAGCTCACCGTCACCGCCTCGGCCGGCGGGGCCGAGACGTCGCTCGAGGCGTTCAACGCGGTCACCACCCTCGACTCGTTCGACGTCGTGGCGGTGGGCGCCAACACCATCGGCGAGGCGTTGCGGAACGAGCCGGGCATCGCGAACCGCAGCTTCGGGCCGGGCTCGGACCGGCCGATCATCCGCGGCTTCGACGGCGACCGGGTGCTCATTCTCGAGGACGGCATCCGCACCGGCGACCTCTCGAGCCAGTCGGGTGACCACGGCGTCACCGTGGACCCCAACGGGGCCGAGCGCATCGAGATCGTCCGCGGCCCGGCGACCCTGCTCTACGGCTCGAACGCCGTCGGCGGCCTCGTCAACATCATCACGCCCCACGAGAGCTACCGCGACGCGCTGTTCCAGGGGACGCGGGGGCAGTTCACCGTCGACGCCGGGAACGCCAACGCCCAGGCGGGCACCGCGGCCAGCTTCCAGCATGCGCAGGGCAACATGCTGTTCTGGGGCGGCGGCAGCCTGCGGCGGACGGGTGACTACAGCACTCCGGACGGCATCGTCGAGAACTCCGCGACAGAGCTGACGAACGCGCAGGCCGGGGTCGGCTGGTTCGGCGACCGGGCGTTCGCCAGCGGCGGGTTCAGGGCGGAGGACGGCCGGTACGGGGTGCCGTTCGCCGGCGAGTTCCACGCGGCGCACGGCGTGGACGAACACGACGATCACGACGACCGCGACGACCACGACCACGATCACGACCACGATCACGACGACGACCACGACGACCACGAGGACGAGGACGACCACGAGGACGAAGAGGCACACGAGGCCGCGATCGACCTCGCCTCGCGTCGGCGCGTCGGCCGTTTCGACGTCGGCCTCCGCAACCTCACCAACCGGGCCATCGAGGGCGTCCGCTTCACCGCCAACGTCATCGACTGGGGCCACGACGAGCTGGAGATCGACGAGGGCGTCGAGAGCATCGGCACCCGGTTCACCAACCGGACCACCATCGTGCGTGCCGAGGTCGACCAGCAGCAGACGGCGCGGCTGTCAGGCCGGTTCGGGGCCTGGGCCCAGATGCGCGAGTTCGAGGCGGTCGGGGTCGAGGCGCTGGCGCCGCGGACGGACCAGACCTCGTTCGCCGCGTTCGCCTACGAGGAGGTCGACTTCGGGCGCGTCCGGCTGCAGTTCGGCGGCCGGGTCGAGCGGAACGACTACCGGCCCGACGAGCGGCCGGGGGGCCACGACGACGACCACGACGACGATCATGACGACGGCGACGATCATGACGACGACCAAGACGATCATGACCATGACCACGACCACGACCATGACGACGACGAGGACGACCATGACGACGACGAGGACGACCACGACCACGGCGGGCTCGTGGCGCCCGATCCGCGGGACCGGCAGTTCCTGGGAAGCTCGGCGTCCTTCGGCCTCCACACGGATCTCGGCGCGGGCAGCGCGTTCGTGGCCAACGTCACCTCGTCGCACCGCGCCCCCGCCCTCGAGGAGCTGTTCAACTTCGGTCCCCACGTCGGGAACCTGGCCTTCGAGGTCGGCAACCCCGATCTCGACGCCGAGACGACGCTCGGCCTCGACCTGAGCCTGCGTCACCAGTCCGAGAGCACGCGGGCCAACGTGAACTTCTACGTCTACGGGATCGACAACTTCATCTTCGGCGAGCGGACCGGCGAGGAGGCCGACGGCCTCGGGGTCCTCGACTTCCACCAGGGGGACAGCCGGTTCAGGGGCTGGGACGCCCGCGCGAGCTTCCGGCTGGGGGGACGCGCCTGGACGACCCTCGGCATCGGCTACGTCGACGCCAGGCTCACCGCCACCAACGAGCCGCTGCCGCGCATTCCGCCGCTGCGCGGGACGCTGAGCCTCGACCTGCCGTACGGCGGGTTCACGGTCAGCCCGGAGCTGGAGTTCGCGGGCGCCCAGGACCGCGTGTTCCACGGCGAGACCGAGACCGAGGGCTACTCGGTCGTCAACCTCCGCGCGTCCTACGTCTGGCCGCGCCAGCACGCGGCGCACATCCTGAGCTTCACGGGGTACAACCTGACGAACGCCCTCTACCGGAACCACACGTCCTTCATCAAGGACCTGGCTCCCGAGATGGGCCGCGGCGTCAAGGTGGGCTACTCGGTGCGGTTCTTCTAGCCCGGATCGGAGGGGTTCCCCCGGCGGCGAGCGCCGCGGGGGAGCCTCAGGCGCCGATGGGACGGGCCGGTCTCACGGCGGCCACTCGCCGGGTGGTGACGTGGACGCCGTGAGGCCGGCGGGTCCCGCGTCAGAAGATGGTGGCGTTGGAGAGGGGCCACCAGCGCAGTTGCACCTTGCCGATGACGTACTTCTCCGGCACCTGGCCCCAGTGGCGGCTGTCGGAGCTGCTGTTCCGGTGGTCGCCCATGACGAAGTAGTGGGCGTCCTCGACCCGCTCGGGACCGAGGGTCTCGTGGCTCCGGAACCGGGGCGGCACGTACTCGTCCGGCAGCAGGTCGTCGTTCACGTAGACCTGGCCGTTCTCGATGCGCACCTCGTCGCCGGCCTCCGCGATGACCCGCTTGACGAAGGACTTGTCGGGGTCGCGCGGGTAGTGGAGCATGACGATGTCGCCGGGCTCGGGCCGGCCGAAGAACTTGTACAGGGCCTTGTTGACGATCAACCGGTCCTGGTCCTCCAGCGTCGGCTCCATGCTGCGGCCCTCGACCCGCGCCACCTGGAACCCGAAGGTGACGATGAGGGTCGCGTAGACCGCGGCCGACGCGAAGGTCTTGATCCACGCCACGATCTCCTCGCCGGCCCGCGCCGCCAGCGCCGATCGATAGGCCCTCCGCTCGGCCTCGTAGGCCTCGCTGGGGGAGAGTCCGTCCTCCCACCTGCTCGGGGCTACAGGCTCAGGTACTCCCGGAGCCGCTTGGTCTGGGTGCGGCTGACCGGAATCTCCGTGCCTTTCCCGTCCTTCATCCTCAGGATGTAGTTGCGGCTGAACCAGGGGACTATCTCCTTGATCTTGTTGATGTTGACGACGTGCGACCGATGCACGCGCCAGAACACGGCGGGGTCGAGGTGCGAGTGCAACTCATCGAGCGTCCGATAGTTCGACGTGCCGGTCACGGTGCCCGTCACGATCGTGATGACGTCGTCGGCCAGCGAGGCGTAGACGATGTCGTCGGCCTGAACGAGCAGGAAGCGGTCGCCCACCCTGATGGCCAGGCGTTCCCGCCGGTGCTGCCGCTCCGCTACGTATTGGACGATCCGTTCGAGCTCGCGGTTTGCCGCCGCGCCGTCGGGTTGCTCGACCGGCGCGGCCTGCAGCCGCCGGACCCGTTCGATCGACCGGGCGAGCCGCGACGACTCGACCGGCTTCAGGAGGTAGTCGACCGCGCTCACCTCGAACGCCTCGATCGCGTACTGATCGTACGCGGTCACGAAGACGACCCGGCTCCTGACCCCGTGCTCCAGCAGCCGACGGGCCACCTCGAACCCGGTCATGCCCGGCATCTGGATGTCGAGCAGCACCAGGTCGGGATCGAGAGCCTCGGCCAGCGACACCGCCTGCGGCCCGTCCGCCGCCTGCTCGACCACCTCGACGTCGTCGAGCTGACCGAGCTGAAAGCAGAGCTCGTTGCGGGCGAGCTGCTCGTCGTCGGCGACCAGAACTCGAAGGGGCATTCTATCAGGACCGCGGATCGCCGGCCACGTCAGGCCGTGGCGGCGCGCGGCATCGCCAGCTCGGGAATCTCGATGCGGGCGCGGGTCCCCTCGCCCGGCGCGCTGTGGAGCTTCAGGTGATAGTTGGCGCCGTAGATGACCCGGAGCCGCTCGTCCACGTTCTTCAGGCCGATGCCGCGCCGCCCACCGGCGGCGGGGGCGTCGGTCACCATGCCCAGACCGTCGTCGATCACCTCGATCACGGTGTGGCCGCGGACGCGCCCGCTCGAGATGGTGATGCGGCCGCCGCCGACCTTGCGCGAGATGCCGTGCTTGATGGAGTTCTCCACCAGGGGTTGCAGCAGCATGCTGGGCACCAGTTGGTCCAGGGTCTCCGGGGCGATACGCTTCTCGACGACCAGGGTCTCGCCGAAGCGCACCGTCTCGATGTCGAGGTACTCGTCGATCGACTCGATCTCCTCCCGCAGGGTGACGAAGTGCTCCTGACTCCGCAGGAGCCGTCGCAACAGCCCGGAGAGCTTGCCGATCAGCATGCGGGCGGTCTCGGGCTGAGAGCGGATCAGGGACGAGATGGACGTCAGGGTGTTGAACAGGAAATGGGGGTTGATCTGGCTCGCGAGGGCTTCGACCCGGGCCTGCATGAGCAGCTTCTCCTGCTCCTGCAGCCGGTGCTCGATGCGCGCGGTGTTCCAGATCTTGATGGGGATGGCGACCGACATGACCGTCGTCAGCACGATGACCGCCATCAGCCAGACGTTCGTCGGCTCGAGGGCGAAGAGGCGCTGGGCGCCGAACCGGTCCGCGAGCGCCTGCCGAAGCAGCTCGAGGCCGACCGGTCCCGCCATCAGGGTGAACTGCCAGTCGACGCGGAACCGGCCCGCGAGCCGCCACGTGTGCCGCCGCAGGGCCGTCACGAGCAACGGGCTCACGTGCCAGATCGCCTCCTTGGGGGACAGCTCGCGAAGTCCCCCGCCGGCGAATCCGCAGCCGACCATGTGGATGATCGCGATCCACTCGCCGGCCATCAGGGCGGGGAAGCCGACGAGGCCCCCGACGATCGCCCCCGCGTAGGGGCCCGCGATGAGTCCCGCGAGGAACGAGCCGGCGAGGGAGAGATCGGCCGCCGCGTAGTCGAGCAGCAGCCGAGAGATGACCCCGATGCTGACGGGGATGCCGAACGCGAACGCGAACGTCAGGCGCTCGCGCCACGCGCGCTTCTCGGTCAGGAGGATCCGGCGGAACTGGCCGAAGCGGACGAGCATGGTGGCGAGCGCCGCCACCAGCGCGATCTTGACCACGACGGTGGTCAGCAACGCCTGCTCGACCGTGAGGAGTCTGCCTTCCTCGGGCATGGTCAGCGGGAGGAGCGGCCGGCGCCGCGGGGCGCCACGACGACCGGCTCGCGCCACTATACCGGCGCCGCCGGCCGCCTGTCAAACGGCGCGATGGTAGCCAAAGCCTTGGCAGCCAATGAGTTAGCGACCGACCCGGCGCCGCCGCGCCTCGGTCTCCGGCCGGTCCGGCCCGGTTTCTCTCCTTGCCGTTACGTCGGCGAAACGGTATAGTCGCACGGTTGTCGTCTCGGGGCGACGGCGGGACCACACCGCACGGCCGTCCTTTGAGGCTGTCCGGTGGACCGCCACGCGGAGCGCGATTGCATGTCCCTACAGATGCAGGAGTCGGAGCCCAAGAAGGCGGTCGCGCCTCCCGACGCCGCCACCCGCACGCTCTCCGTCGCGTCGGTCGAGACCGACTTCGTCGAGGAGGTCTACGAGAAGATCGCCTCGGTGTACGACTACACGTTCGGTCCGACCCTGCACGCGGGGCGGCTCGAGTCGATCGGGCTTCTCGGCATCGCGCCCGGCGACCGGGTGCTCGAGGTCGGGGTCGGCACCGGCATCAACGCGGTGCTCTACCCGCGCGACTGCCACGTCACCGGCATCGACCTGTCGGCGTCGATGCTCGAGAAGGCGGAGCAGCGCATCGCCCGGCGCCGGCGCACCAACGTCCGGTTGATGCAGATGGACGCCGAGGCGCTGACGTTCCCCGACGATTCGTTCGACATCGTCTACGCGCCGTACACCATCAGCGTCGTCTCCGATCCCATCCGGACCGTGCACGAGATGCGGCGTGTCTGCCGGCCCGGGGGCCGGTTCGTGTTCCTCAACCACTTCATGAGCAGGAGCCGGCTGGGGGCGAAGATCGAACGGTGGATCTCTCCCGTCACCGTGCATCTCGGCTTCAAGGCGGATCTGGACCTGCCGGCGTTCCTGGCCCAGGCCGGCCTCGAGCCGGTGTCGATCGAGAAGGTCAACATTCCCCGCATCTGGTCCCTCGTCACCTGCATCAAGGACGCCTGACCCGCCGGCGCGAGCGGGGCGCGACGCCGATCGCCGGTGTCCGAGGACCGGCGCCGGCATCGTCACCATGGCACGTCACGAGCGCGACTTCTTCAACGAACGCGAAGAGCGGAAGCCGGCCACGTTCACCTGCCCCCGGTGCCGGCACCGCGGGGAGTACCAGGTGCGGTGGATCCGGCGCCTGAAGAAGGACCGGCCGCCCCGCGGGGCCGACGCCGAGGACCGCGAGATGCACCGGAAGCTCCGCGACTACATGGTGCGGGTCGACGACATGCTGACCTGCCCCCGGTGCCGCTGCCGCTTCGAGATCCCGTCTCATCAGTCGATCGCCTTCCTGTGACCGCCCCCGGTGGCGGTCCGCTCGGGCTGAGCGGACGCCAGTCCCCCCGAGAAGCCTGGAGCGGTCCCGAACGCTTCACGCACGACCCGAAGGGCGGTCATCGAGATGGCGCCGGCCTGGCCCTTCGGGGGCTGACCGCCCGGCGCCCGGCCGCTCGCGCGACGGACGTGGATATAATCGGACCTTCGAGAGCCCGATGCACAGGAGAGGCAGAGTGACGAGCAGACGTCCCGGCTTCGGTGTGCTCTGCGCCGCTGTCGCGCTCGGCGCCGCGAGCCTGTGGCCCGCCGCGGGGGCGGCCCAGGAGCGGTACACGCGGGCGGAAGAGGACGAGTTCCACCGTGCGGCCACCCGCGCGCTGGCCCACGGCGAGTACGACGAGGCGCGGGGGCTGGCCGGGGAGCGGGATGCCGGGGATCCGTCGGCCGCGGCGCTGCTGGCCCGGCTCGACGTCCTCGGCGGCGAGTACGAGGCGGCGGAGGAGCGGCTCGCCCCGGTCGCGGAGGCGAACCCCGTCAGCGCGGCGGGGCTCGAGCTGGCGCTGCTGCAGCAGTATCTCGGCCGGCGCGACGAGGCGGCGGCCCGGTTCCGGGTGCTCGTCGACCGGCTGCAGCGCTCGCCGGACGCCGTCGACCTGTACCGGGCGGCCCGGGCCGCCCGGGCGCTCGGCCGTTACCGTCAGGCCAACGCGCTGTTGCGGAACGCGGCCGGCGTCGCCCCCGACGACCCCGCCATCCAGACCCTGTGGGGCGACCTGTTCGGGGAGAAGTACGACCAGGCGGAGGCCTCGCAGTCGTACATCGCGGCCCTGGAGATCGACGAGGAGTGGACGCCGGCCCTGCTGGGGATGGCCCGCGCCCTCGCCGACACCAACCCCCCGGCCGCGAGCGCCTCGGCGAGCCGGGCCATCGAGATCGACCCCGACTACCTGGACGCTCATCTCTTCCTCGCCCAGCGCGGCTTCGAAGACCGCGACCACGAGGCGGGCCGGGCGTCGCTCGAGCGCGCCCTCGCCATCAACGAGCGGAGCCTCGAGGCGCGGTCGTTGCGGGCCGCCGTCGCCTACGTCGAGGACCGGCTGGACGACTTCGAGGCGGAGGTGCAAGGCGTTCTCGAGTTCAACCCGACCTACGGCGAGGTCTACCGGGTCGCCGGCAACCTGACCGCCCGCAACTACCGATTCGAGGAGGCGGCGGCCCTGGTGCGCCGGGGCCTGGCCATCGATCCGGCCAACACGCGCGCCTACGCCGAGCTGGGCATGCACCTGCTCCGTACCGGGGACGAGGCGGGGGCGCGGCTGGCCCTGGAGCGGTCGTTCGGGGAGGACCCCTACGACGTCATCACGTTCAACCTGCTGGAGATGCTCGACACCCTCGACGGGTTCGAGACGTTCGAGGAGGGCGACCTCATCGTCCGGCTCCATCCCGACGAGGCGCCGGTGCTGAAGGACTACGTGATCGAGATCGGCCAGCGCTCCCTCGACGAGCTCTCGGCCCGCTACGGCATGGAGCCGGAGGTGCCGATCCTGATCGAGATGTTCCCGCAGCACGATCACTTCGCGGTGCGGACGCTGGGCCTGCCCGGCATGATCGGGGCGCTCGGGGCCTGCTTCGGCAGGGTGGTGACTCTCGACTCGCCCCGCGCGCGGAGCCCCGGCGATTTCAACTGGCAGTCGACGCTGTGGCACGAGATGGCCCACGTCATCGCCCTCCAGATGTCGAACCAGCGGGTCCCGCGGTGGCTGACCGAGGGGCTGTCGGTGTACGAGGAGAAGCGGGTGCGCGCCGACTGGGGCCGCGACCAGGACCTCGAGTTCGCAACGGACCTCAACCGGGGCGACGTGCTTTCGCTGCGCGATCTGAATTCCGGCTTCTCGCGGCCCGACAAGATCTCCATCTCGTACTTCCAGGCCTCGGTGCTCGTCGAGCACATGATCGACGCCTACGGCGAGTCGACCATCTACGACCTCCTGCGGGCCTACGGGGAGGGCCTCGACACCGAGGCGGCCCTGGACCGGGTGGGGCTGAGCTTCGACACGCTGCAGGCGTCGTTCGACGCCTACCTCGAGGCCCGGTTCGGCGCATTGCGCCGGGCCATGGAGAACCCCGAGCAGCCGAACCCGGGGGCCGCGGGAGCGCTCGTCCGGCGGCTGGGCGACCCGGACGAGCCGGCGAGCCCGGGGGCGCCGGGCCGGGAGCTGGAGGGTGAGGCCCGGCTCGAACGCCTGCGCGAGCAGGGCGAGGAGCATCCGGGCAGCTATCCCGTCCAGATGTCGCTGGGCCACGCCCTGTGGGCCGACGGCGACATCGAGGCGGCGCGGGCCGCGTTCGAGCGGGCGGCGGCGCTCGCGCCGATGGCCACCGGCGACGGCAGCGCCGACCTGCCGCTTGCCGCCATCGCCCTGGAGCAGGAGGACCGGGAACGGGCGATGGGGCATCTCGAGGCCCATCTCGAGCACGACCATCGCGCCCTCGGCGCGGCCCGGCAGCTCGCCGTCCTCGCGGAGGAGGCGGGCGACGACCGGCGCCGGCGCCGCGCCTACGAGCTGATCACGGCGCTGGACCCGTTCGACGCCGAGCCCCACCAGTCGCTCGGCCGCCTCGCGATGGCCGCCGGAGACACCGCGACGGCGGTGCGGGAGTTCTCGATCGCGCTCGCGGCGGGGCCCATCGATCGGGTGTCGGCCCACGTCGACCTCGCGGACAGCCACCTGGCCGCCGGCGACATGGACGCCGCGAGGCGGCAGGTCATCGCCGCCCTCGAGATCGCCCCGACCTACGAGCGGGCCCAGGAGATGCTGCTGGAGATCGTGGAGGCCGGCCTGTGACGGCGTCGGGAGCACGCCGGGAGGGCGGTGTCGCGTTCGATCCGGGATCGGGCCGCGGCGGGCGGTTTCGTCGCTGGCTGCCGATCGTGCTCGCGCTGCTCGTTGCCGGCGCGGCTCCGGCCGCCGCCCAGCCCCCGGGCGCGGTCATCACCGACATCGACGCGGCGCCCCCGACGCCCCAGCTCGACGGCCTGGAGTGGACCTTCGTGCGCATCCGCTACAGCTCGTGGGAGGAGCAGCTTCGGGCCTTCCGGGCGCGGTACTGGAGCGACCCCTGGGCCATCGACGGCCCCGCGGCCGAGCAGAACCTGTCGCGACGCCTCGGGCGGGTGACCTCGATCCGGGTCAAGGACCCGGTGGTGCTGACCCTGAACGACGAGCGGCTGTGGGAGTACCCCTGGATCTACTTCGTCGAGCCCGGGAACCTGCGGCTGAAGCCGGAGGAAGTGGAGACCCTGCGGGAGTTCCTGCTGCGGGGCGGCACCGCGACGTTCGACGACTTCCACGGGCCGATCGAGTTCGGCACCGTGCAGAAGGAGCTCCTGCGGGTGTTCCCCGAGCGGGAGATCGTGAAGCTCCCGCTCGACCATCCCGTGTTCAGCGCGTTTTACCGGCTGACCGAGTACCCGCAGATCCCGGGGCTCGGTTCGTTCTTCAACGGGGTCACGTGGGAGAAGGGAGGAGTCGAGGCGGGGTTGCACGCGATTCTCGACGACGACGGCCGCGCCATGGTCCTCCTCAACTTCAACACCGACATGGGCGACGGCTGGGAGTGGTCGAACGCCGAGGACTACCCGGGCTACATCCGGTACACCGCCCGGGCCTACCGCATGATGATCAACGAGGTCGTCTATGCCCTCACCCACTGACGCGAAGTCCGGCCGCCCGCATGGCTGACGTCCCGGCCGAGGACGCCGCCGCCGTCGGGACGCCTCCCGCTCCACCGGCCGGCCTCTCCGCCGCGGCCGATGCGGCGGCGGCCGGGGCACGGGACCTCGCGCACAGCCGCGAGCGCATCCTCGGCGAGCTCCGCCGCGTGATCGTCGGCCAGGACGAGGCCATCGACCTCGTGCTGACCGCTCTGTTCACGGGCGGGCACTGCCTGATAACGGGCGTGCCGGGGCTCGCCAAGACCCGGCTCATCAAGGCCCTCGCCGACATCCTCGACCTGCCGTTCAAGCGCATCCAGTTCACGCCGGACCTGATGCCGGCCGACATCACCGGCACCGAGATCCTCGACGAGTCGAGCGGCCATCGCACCCTGACGTTCAGCGAGGGGCCGATCTTCGCCCAGATCATCCTCGCCGACGAGATCAACCGGACGCCGCCGAAGACGCAGGCGGCGTTGCTCGAGGCGATGCAGGAGCACCACGTCACGGTGGCCGGGCACAGCTATCCGCTCCAGCGCCCGTTCTTCGTGCTCGCCACCCAGAACCCGATCGAGCTCGAGGGCACCTATCCGCTCCCCGAGGCGCAACTCGATCGCTTCATGTTCAACGTGGTCATCCGGTACCTCACCGAGGACGACGAGGTCAGCGTGGTGACCGCGACCACCGGCGACGAGGAGCCCCGGCTGGCGCGGGTTCTCGACGGGGACGACATCCTCGCCGTGCAGCATCTCGTGCGGCGGGTGCCGGTGGCGGAGGAGGTGGCGCGCTACGCGGTCCGGCTCGTGGACGCGTCCCGGCCCGGACAGCCCAACGCGCCGTCCTTCGTCGAGAAGTGGGTCCGGTGGGGGGCGAGCCTGCGGGCGTCCCAGGCCCTCGTCCTCGGCGGCAAGGCCCGGGCCCTGGTGCGCGGGCGCTACCACGTCTCGGTGGACGACGTGCGGGCCCTCGCCCATCCCATCCTCAGGCACCGCATCGTCACCAGCTTCTACGCCGAGTCGGACGGGGTCGACGCCGACGCGGTCATCGACCGCCTGCTCGAGACGGTGCCGGCCCCGGCCAGCGGGATGTGAGGGCGGCCATGCCCAGCCCGCCAATCGTCGCCTCCGGCTCCGCTCGGCGCCCAACCAATCCTGCAGGAGTCCGCGCCGTTCCCACGGCGCAGGCTCCCGGCGCGGCGTCCCACGAGCTGTCGCTGCTCGACCCCGCCGTCGTGGCCCGCATCGGGTCGCTCGAGCTGATCGCCCGCGCCGTCGTCGAGGGGTTTCTCGTCGGCCTCCACCGCAGTCCCTTCAAGGGGTTCAGCGTCGAGTTCAGCGAGTTCCGCCCGTACGTTCCGGGCGACGACCCCGCCACCATCGACTGGAAGCTCGCCGCCCGCCGCGACCGCTACTATGTCAAGCGGTTCGAGGAAGAGACGAACCTGGAGTGCCACCTCCTGCTCGACGTCAGCGCGTCGATGGCCTACGGCTCGCACGCCGTCAGCAAGCTCCGGTACGGGTGCTTCGTGCTCGCCGCGCTCGCCTATCTGATGCACCGACAGCGGGACGCGATCGCCCTCACCCTGTTCGATCACGAGGTGGTCGACGCGGTTCCCGCCGGCGCGCGGAGCGGCCATCTCCGGCGGGTCCTCGCGCGGCTGAGCGGGGCCGAGGCGGGGTCGCGGTCGGACGTGGCCATGCCCCTCCACCGGCTCGCCGCCGCCATGCGGCGCCGCGGCCTCGTGGTGCTGGTCTCGGACCTCCTGGACGATCCCGCGGGCGTCATCGAAGGGCTGAAGCACCTGCGGTTCCGGGGAGCGGACGTCCTGGTGTTCCAGGTTCTCGACCCGGCGGAGCTGACCTTTCCGTTCGAGGAGGCGGCGAGGTTCCGGGATCTGGAGTCCGCCGACGAGGTGCCGGTGGTGCCGGCCCGGGTGCGGCGGCGCTACTTGGCCGAGATCGACGCCCTCGTCGCGCGCTACCGCGAAGCGCTCCGCCCCGCCGACGTCGAGCACCACCTGCTGCGCACGGACCATTCACTGGACACGGCGCTCCTCGCGTTCCTCGCGGCGCGCGGGCGGAGGCGGTGAATGGCGTTCCTCACGCCGGCGTTCCTGCTCGGGATCCTGGCCGCCGCGGTGCCCATCGTGCTGCACCTCCTCCGGCGGGAGCGGCTGCCTCAAGTGCCGTTCAGCGACGTGCGCCTGCTGCGGGGCGCGCGGCTCGATCAGACCCGTCGGCAGCGACTGCGCGAGCTGGTGCTGCTGGCCCTGCGCGTGGCCGCGCTGGTGCTGCTCGCGGTGGCGTTCGCGCGGCCGTTCGTCGCCGACCGGGGCGGGTCCGGGGAGGGCGCGACGGTGGTGCTGGTCGACACCTCCTTCAGCGTCTCCGCGCCCGGTCAGGCGGCCGAGGCGCGGGCGCTCGCCCACGCCGCCATCGACGCAGTCCCCGCCGGGCAGTTGGTGGGGGTGGTGGCGTTCGACGACGCGGCCCGGGTGGTGGCCCCGCTGACCCTCCCGCGCGCCGGGGCCCACGCCGCCGTCGACGGGCTGTCGCCGCGTCCGCGCGCTACCCGCTACCGCGCCGGGCTGGCTGCCGCCGCGGCCCTCATCGGGGAGCGGCCGGGACGGGTGGTGGTGGTGACGGACCTGCAGGCGGGCGGCTGGGAGGTGGGCGCCGGCCGCCTCCCGCCCCACGTCGAGGTGGAGACCCGGCGCGTGGCCGCGCCCGCCGGCAACCTCGCGGTGGTGGGCGTCGACCGGGAACCGTCGGGCACGGCGGTCCGGCTGTCCCGGTGGGGGGACGGCGGGGATAGCACCCGGCTCACGCTCGAGGTCGACGGCGCGGTGATCGACGAGAGCGTCCACCCGGTGGAGCCCGGCGAGTCGACGATCCGGCGTCCCGTCGTCCTGCCCGCCTCGGGGGTGGTGACGGCGGCGGTCTCGGACCCGGCGGGGTATCCCGCCGATGATCGACGCTACCGGCGGCTGGAGGCGGAGACCTCGGCCGCGGTCCTCCTGGTCACCGCGGATCGGGAGCGTCCCGGGCTCTTCCTGGAGCGGGCGCTCGCCCCCGGCGACGGGGTGGGCGGGTTCACCGTCGCCACGGCGTCGGCGGCCGACCTCGGGGGGCGGCCGGACCCGCTGGCGACGGCGGCGGTGGCGGTGCTGGCCGGTGGCCGCGGCCTCGACCGCACCGGGCGCGAACGGCTCGCGGGATTCGTGCGGAGCGGGGGTGGACTGCTCGCGGTCGACGGCCCGGCCGCCGCCGCGGCCGTGAGAGCGGGGCTGCTCGAGGCCGGTGCCGGCCCGGCCGCGACCCGCGAGCACGCCGAGCCGGTGGCGCTCGTGGCCACGGACCGCCGTCATCCGCTGGTGCGCGCCCTCGGAGGGCTGGCCGGCCGGCTCGGCCGGTCCCGGTTCACGCGGACCGCGTCGCTCGACGCCGCGGCCGGCGGCGTCGTTCTCTCGTTCACCGACGGCGCCCCGGCGCTGGTGGAGCACGCGGCGGGAGACGGCCGGATTCTCGTCTTCGCCGCCGACCTGCGCAACGACGGCAACGACCTGCCCCGGCGGCCCGAGTTCGTGCCGTTCCTGCACGAGGTGGTCGGTTACCTGGCGGCCCGGCCGGCGCGGCCGCGCGGGTTCGTCGTCGGCGCGGCTCCGCCGGGGGCGCCGGGCGAGCCGGGTCCGGCGCGGCTGCCGGGTGGGGCCGGCCCCGTCGTCCTGAACGTCGATACCCGGGAGTCGGCGTTCGTGCCCCTCGGCGACGAGGCGTTCCGGGCATCGGTCGCGCGGCTTGCCGCTGGGTCGGATCCCGGGCCGGCGGCGTCGGCGGGGGAGGCGGCGCGCTCCGGCGACCCGGCGCCTCCCCGAGAAGAGGCGGAGCAGGCTCTGTGGCGCTATCTCCTGATGGGCATGGCCCTCCTGCTGGTCGCCGAGGGACTGCTGGCGGCCCGGACGCTCTGACGGTCCGCGCCCCGCCGGGGTCCCGCGGCCGCGCGGACCGAGGGACGAAGACGTTGCCGAGGAAGAGCTGACGGTTCGCGCCGGGCCGGGGTTCCGGCGGCCGCCCGGGCGCGTCCGCCGCGACGGTCGCCGGCCCTGACGGCCCGTATCGCCGAGGCCCCGAGGCCGGTGGCGCCGCGGCCGGTTGCCGCCGCCGGGGCCGGGTGAGACAATTGGCGCCATGGCCGACGGACACGGGGCAGAGTTGCGGATCGCCTTGGCCCGGGTCCGGCGCCGTTGGCTGACCGCCCGGTGGCTGCATGGTCTGGCCCATGTTGCGGGAGTCGTCTGCGTCGGCCTGCTCGCGGTCATCGGGACCGAGCTGCTCCTCGCGCCGCCGGACGTCCCGTTGCTGGCGACGGCGGCCGCCGCGCTCGCGGCGGCGCTCGCCTTCTCGGCCCGCGTGCTGTGGCCGCTCGGCCGCCCGCCGTCGGACGGGCGGGTCGCGCGGCTCGTCGAGGAGCGTTGCCCCGAGCTGGAAGATCGGGTGGCCAGCGCCGCCGCCCTGGCCGCGCCCCGCCCCGCCACCGGCTTCGAGGAGCTGCTGGTCGCCGACGCCGCCGAGCGGCTCCGTCGCATCGACCCGGGCCGCGTCGTCACGCGGGCGCGGCTGCGTCGCGCCGCCGTGCGGAGCCTGCTGGCCCTGGCCGCGCTGGTCGCGGTCGTCACCCTCGGATCCACCCCCCTCTCGCGGATCGCCCGCACCGCCTGGCTGCACGCCTCGCCCTCCGGCGCGGAGCTCGCGGTGGAGCCGGGGGACTTCCGCCTCGTCGCCGGCCAACCCCTCCGCGTCCGCGCCCGGTTCGAGGACGGCGGCGCCTCGTCGGCCCGGACCCCGCCCGTCCTGTCGGTGCTCGACGGCATGACCCCGCGCGACGTCCGCATGCGGCCGTCCGGCGACGGCTATCTCGCGGAGTTCCCGTCGGTGGACCGCAGCTTCCGCTACCGGGTCGGGGCCGCCGCGTTCACCTCTCCGGCGTATTCCGTCGAGGTCCTGACGCCGCCCCGGGTCATGCGCATCGACGTCGAGTACGTCTACCCGTCCTTCACCGGTCTCGCCCCGCGGTCGGAAGAGGACGGAGGCGACCTGTTCGCCCCTGCCGGCACCTCCGCCCGGCTCGTCGTCCACACCGACAAACCGGTCGTCGAAGGGGCCCTGGTGCTGTCCGACGGCCGTCGGGTGGCGCTGGCCGGCGCCGCGGGCGCCCGCCGCCGAGCGGCGACCCTCGTCGTCGAGGGCGACGGCCGGTACCGGGTGCGGGTCGTCGACGCCCACGGACTGTCGAACCGGGACCGGGCCGACTACCTCATCCGCGCCACCGTCGACCGTCCTCCGACGGTGCGGGTGCTGCGACCCGGGGGCGACCGGGAGGTCACGCCGCTCGAGGAGGTGACCATCGAGGTACGGGCCGACGACGACCACGCCGTGGAGCGCCTGGACCTGATCTACACGGTCGTCGGCCGGGCCGAGCGGACGCTGCCGTTCGACGTCCCCGAGGGGGCCTCGGCGGTGACGGGGGTCCGCACCTTCTTCGTCGAGGACCTCGCCGTCGAGCCCGGCGATGTCGTCACCTACTTCGCGCGGGCGCGCGATTCGGGCTTCGGAGGCGTCTCGACCGAGGCGCGCTCCGACCTCTACTTCCTGGAGATCCGGCCGTTCGACAACGAGTTCGAGGAAGCGCTGAGCCAGGGTGGCCTGGGGCCGCAGGCGGCCGAGCTCGGCCGCCTGGTGGGGTTGCAGAAGCAGATCGTCGTCGCGACGTGGCGGCTCGATCAGGCCGTCGGCAGAAGCGACGACGACGTGCGCGCCGTCGCCGAGGTCCAGGGCGACTTGCGGGACACGACGGCGGGGGCGGTCGGCGCGGTGGGGCGGACGTTCGGGCGGGGCGGAGGCGGTGCGGACGGCGACCCCGGTCCCGCCGTCCAGCGGCGGGCGCTGCAGGACGCGGTCGAGGCCATGACCGCGGCCGAGGAGGCGCTGGAGGCGCTCGACACCACCTCGGCGATGCCGCACGAGACCGAGGCGCTGAACCGGTTGCTGACCGCCCAGGCGGCGGTCCGGCGCCGGCAGGTCTCGATGCAGCCCGGCGGGGGCGCGGGGGGACAGCAGGCGCAGCTCGACCTCTCGCAGCTCTTCGATCGGGAGTTGCGGCGCGAGCAGGAGACCAGCTACGAGACCGGCCGTCAGCCCGGCGGGCCGGCGGGCGGCGAGGACGACGACGAGGCCCTCGACCGCCTGCGGGAGCTCGCCCGGCGGCAGGAACGGCTCAATCGGGACCTGCGCGAGTCGCCGGAGGCGGGCACGACGGAGGAGCGGCGACGGAGGCTGGAGCGGCTGAGGCGGGAGCAGCAGGCGCTCCGGGCCGAGCTCGAGGCGCTGGCGGCCCGGCTCGGCCGGCCGGATTCGGAGGGGGGATCGGCGGCGGGCGGGAGCGCCGGCGACGAGTTGGGCCGGGCGTCGGAGGAGATGCGGCGCGCCACCAGCGGCCTGGGACGCGAGGACACGGGAGCCGCGCGTGAGCACGGAGACCGCGCCGCGGACGCGCTGCGCCGGCTCGCGGAGCGCCTGCGGGGCGAGCAGCCGGGTGCGGGGGCGGGCACGCCGGGCGAGCCGCAGGACGAGGCCGGGCAGCGGCTGGCGGCCGAGCTGGAGACCGTCCGGCGGCTGCTCGAGCGCCTGCAGGCTTCGGCCGCGGGAGAGGGCGCGAGTCGCCCGGCGGACGCCGGCGAGCCCTCGGACGACGGCCCGTCCCGCGGAGAGCCGTCGCCCGCCTCCCGAGGCGGGATCGAAACGAGTGCGGCGAGCGAGCGATCGGGCGGGGACGGCCGCGAGACCGGGCGCCGGGCGGACCTATCGGCGGCGGGCGGCGGTGAGGGCGTCGGCTCGGCGCCGGATCCGGGACAGGAGGCGGCGGCCGAGCTGGCGCAGCATCCCGGGCTGCTCCGGGCCATGGGAGAGGCCGACCCCCGGCTGCGCGCCGACCTCGAACGGTGGGCGCGGCAGTGGCGCAGCCGGTCCGCGCCCGGCACCGACCCCGCGAGGCTCGATCACGCCCGCTGGACCTCGCTTCGCCGCGACCTCGTCACCGCCCTGCTGCGGTTCGAGCGGGACCGCGCGCAGGAGCTCGCGGAGCGGGCGCTCAGGGACCGGTACGCGGCGGGGCCGGACGACGCGGTGCCCGAGCGCTATCGGCGCCTCGTGGATCAGTACTACCGGTCGCTGGCCGGCCCGCGGGCGGACCCGTGATGCGCCTGGCTGCCCCGTGGCCGTGGTGGGTGATGCTGGGCCTGGCCGCGGGCCTCGCCGTCGCCGCGGGCTGGGGTTATCTCCGGCCCCTCGCGACGCTGTCGGGGTGGCGCCGCGGGCTGCTGGCCGGGCTCCGTTTCTCCGTCTTCCTGCTCATTCTGCTCCTGCTCGCCCGGCCCGTGCGCGAGGAGCCGGCATCCGCGGACCGCCCCGTGCTCCCCATCCTGCTCGACGTGTCCCGCAGCATGGGGGTCGCCGACGCGGGCGGCGCCCGCCGCCTCGACGCCGCGGTGACGGCGATCCGGGACGTGGTGACCCCGGCTCTCGCGGGCGACGTGCGGATCGAGCTGTGGGGCGTCGGCGAGCGCCTCGATCCCCTCGATCTCGAGGCCGCCCGGCCCGAGGCCCGCTGGAGCGACCTGACCGGCGCTCTCGGCGAGGCGGTGGAGCGCTACGCGGAGCGCCGGACGGCCGGCATCGTGCTCGTCTCCGACGGCGCCGACACGGGCGCCGGCGTCCCCGACGCGCCGGACGGACCGCCCGTCTTCACCGTCGGCGTGGGCGCCACGGAGCCCGCCCGGGACCGCGGGGTGATCGAGTTGAGCGCGGGCCGGCCGGCGGCGGCGGGGTCGACCGTAGACCTCGCGTTCTCGACCGTCGGCCACGGGTTCGACGGCGGGCCGTTCGACGTCCGGGTCCTGGAGGACGACCGCTTGATCACGGTGGTGACGGTGGACCCGCCGGGAGACGGCGCCGTCACCCGGACGGTCGTCCCGGTGTCGCCCGGCCGTGATGGCGCGACCCTCTACACGGTCGAGATTCCCGTCGACGCGAGCGAGCCGGTGGCCGCGAACAACACGCGCCGCGTGCTGGTGCCGCCCCCCGCCCGGGCCCGCCGCGTGCTTCTGGTCGAGGGCGGTCCCGGCTACGAGCACAGCTTCCTCAAGCGGGTCCTGCGCGTCGACCCCGGCGTCGTCGTCGACGCGGTGATCGAGAAGGGCCGCAACGACCTCGGTGAGCGCACGTTCTACGTGCAGGGTGCAGCCGGCAGGGTCGAGGCGCTGGCCGGGGGGTATCCGGCGACGCGCGAGGCGTTGTTCCGGTACGACGCCGTGATTCTGGGGAACGTGGAGCCCGAGCGGCTGCGCCCGAACCAAATCGAGAGCACCGTGGACTTCGTCTCCGAGCGGGGGGGAGGCCTGCTCGTCATGGGGGCCCGCTCGTTCGAGGGGCGCGGGTTCCAGGCGACCCCCCTCGAGGCGCTGCTCCCGTTGGCGCTCCGGGAAGAAGGGCGGGCGGGAGTGCTCGGCGCCGGCGCCGCCGCGGGCGCGCCGCCGCGCATCGTCCCGACCCCGGAAGGGGAGCGTCATCCGATCATGCGTCTGGGGGCGGGCGTAGAGGAGACGGCCGCGGGATGGGCGGCGATGCCCGCGCTGGGACGCGTCGTTCCCCTCGGACCCTCGCGGCCCGGCGCGGCGGTGCTCGCCGTCGCGCCCGGCGAACCGGCGCGGCCGGTCGTCGCGGTGCAGCGCTTCGGACGCGGACGCACCATGGTCTTCGCCGGCGAGGCGTCCTGGCGCTGGCAGATGCTCGCCCCGTCGACCGACCGGACCTACGAGCGGTTCTGGCGTCAGACGGTGCGGTGGCTGGGGGGCGCGGCGCCCGACCGTGTTACGCTGCGGATCGACGGCGGGCGCTTCGAGGGCGAGGGGCTGCGCATCGCGGTCGAGGCGGCCGACGAACGGTTCGCGCCGCTGACCGGGGCACGCGTGCGGGTTTCCGTGGAGGACCCGGACGGCCGTCGGCGGGAGTATTCCGCGTTCCCTCGGCCCGGCGAGCCGGGACGTTACGCGGTGACGGTCGAGCCCGGGGGGGCTGGCGTGCACCGGGTGACGGCGGTCGTCGAGCACGGTGGCGGCCGCGTCGGGCGTGCGGGCACGGCGCTCCTGGTGGGGGGATCGGATCCGGAGCTGAGCGGGCCTCGCCGCCACGATCGCCTGCTGCGACGCCTCGCCGAGGCCGGCGGTGGCCGGTCGTTCGATCTGGGTGGTGCCGGCGGGCTGGCGGATACGGTGCGGGCCGGGCTCGGCCCCCCGCCGGCCCCCGTCCTTCGCGACGCCTGGGACACCGTGTGGGGGTTTCTCCTGATCGTCGGGCTGCTCGCCACCGAGTGGGGGTTGCGGCGCCGGTGGGGTCTGCGATGAGCGGGGCCCGCCGCGGCGCCGCGGTCCTGCTCGTGGCCCTCCTGGCCGGGATCGAGCCCGCCGCCGCGTCGGCCCAGGACCGGTACGCCCTCGTGGTCGGCGGCGCTTCCGGCGGCGACGCGTTCCGCGAGAGGCACGCGCGATGGCGCGGGGAGCTGGTCGCCGCCCTGCGCGGCCTCCCCGGGTTCGACGAGGACCACCTGATCGTCCTGGCCGAGACCCCCGGCCCCGGCGTGGGGCGGGCGTCGCGCGCCGGCGTCCGGCGCGCGGTCGACACGTTGGCGGGGCGCATGGAAGGGGACGCGGTCCTCTACGTCTTTCTCATCGGCCACGGCTCGTTCGACGGCGTCGACGCCAAGTTCAACCTCGTCGGCCCGGACCTCGAGGCGGGCGAGTGGGACGGTTGGCTGGGGGACCTGCCGGGGCGGCTCGTCTTCGTCAACACCGGCAGCGCGAGCTTTCCGTTCCTCTCCCGGCTGTCGGCGCCGGGTCGGACCATCGTCACCGCGACCGGGTCGGCGGCCCAGCGCTACGATACGGTGTTCCCGCGGTTCTTCATCGGCGCCCTCACCGATGCCGCCGCCGACGCGGACAGGGACGGCCGCGTCTCGGTGCTCGAGGCTTTCGAGCACGCGAGCCTCTCGGTGCGGGAGTGGTACCGGCAGCAGGGACGGCTGGCGACGGAGCGGGCGCTGATCGACGACGACGGCGACGGCCGCGGGCGGGAGGCGGGCCAGCCGGGCCCGGACGGGGCCGCCGCGGCCCGGCTCCACGTCGGGGCGGGTCCCGCGGCGACGCTCGCGGCGGCGGCCGATCCGGCGGCGGCGCTGCTCATGGCGCGGCGGGCGGCGCTCGAGGAGGCGGTGCACGCCCTGAAGGCGGCGCGGCCGCGCATGTCGCCGGCGGCGTATCTCGACGACCTCGAACGGACGCTGATCGAGCTGGCGCGGGTCTCGCGGCGGATCCGGCGGCTTGGGGCGAACCCCGGGGAGCCTGCGCCGTAGGCGACGATTGACGGGGATTTCCTGTTCCTCATGCACTGTGCGACCTGTGGTACCGAGATTGCCGAGAAGGCGCTGATCTGCTTTCGCTGCGGCGCCCCGACCACCCGGCGGCACCGGGAGCCGGCGCGGGTCGGCCGGCGGCGCCGGTGGCCCTGGGTGGTCCTGGCGGGGTTCGTCCTGCTGGGCCTGGCCGGCTGGACGCTGCTCGGGGACGGCTGGCTCGATCGGCTCCGCGGGCCGGACCCGGCTCTCTCCGTTCCGGTGGAGGATTGACGCCCGGGGCCGCCCGGGCTGGGAGTTCCATGGCTCTGCCGAGACTCGACGTCAAGGATGAGCACGGCCGGCGGGCCGTGACCGTCCACAAGGACCCGTTCACCATCGGCCGGCGGATCGGGAGCGACCTGCACCTGACGAACGGTGACGTCTCGCGCGTCCATGCCGAGATCACCGCGGTCGACGACGGCTTCCGCCTCTGCGATCGCGGATCGCGCCACGGGACCTTCGTCAACGGCGAGGCGATCGCCGAGCATCGGCTCGCGCACGGCGACCGGGTCCGGCTCGGCCACCGGGACGGGGCCGAGTTCGTCTTCCTGTCGGACGAGGACGCCGCGGAAGGCGCCTCCTCGGAGCGCGCCGCCATCGGCGAGATGCACCAGGTGGCGGTGCTGCTGGAGGGGTTGAGGGCCCTGAGCTCGGGCAAGGTGCTCGACGACGTGCTGGCGATGGTCGTCGACTCCGCCATCGCCGTCAGCCGGGCCGAGCGCGGCTTCATCATGCTGGCGGGAGACGACGATCGGCTCGAGTTCAAGCTGGGGCGCTCCCACGATCAGTCCACGCTGCCCGGGGACACGTTCCAGACCAGCCGCAAGATCCCGGAGGAGGTCTTTCGCGCGGGCCGCACGCGCATCGAGACCGACCTGCTCGACGGCGACCTCGCCGATCAGCACATGGGCACCGTCGCCCTCGGCATCCGCAACGTCCTGTGCGTGCCGTTGCGTCTCCTGCGCCACGTCGAAGCGAACGACGCCGCCGCCGAGGACCGGCGCATCGGCGTGCTCTACCTCGACAGCCGCACGAAGGGCGACCTGCTGTCGCCCGAGACCGGCGCGACCCTCGACGCCCTGGCCGCCGAGGCCGCGGTGGCCATCGACAACGCGCGGCTATACCGGGCCGCGGTCGAGAAGGCGCGGCTCGACCAGGAGATGGCCACGGCGGCCGAGATACAGCAGGCCCTGCTGCCGACCCGCAGCCGGACGGGACCGTACTTCGACGCGGCGGCGGAGATGCTGCCGTGCCTGTCGATAGGCGGCGACTTCTTCGAGTACATCGACCTGCCGAACGGGAGCTTCGGGCTCGCGCTGGGCGACGTCTCCGGCAAGGGGCCGCCGGCCGCCCTGCTCGGCGCCCTGACCCAGGGCAGCCTGACCGCGCAGACGGCCGTCGCCTCCGGGCCCGCCGACGCGCTGAGCCGGCTCAACTCCGCCCTCGTCAAGCGCGCCATAGAGGCCAGGTTCGTCACGCTGTTCTACGCCCAGCTCGACCCCGACGGCACGCTGACGTTCTGCAACGGCGGGCACAACCCGCCGTTCCTGGTGGACGGCCGCGGCGGGGTGCGCCGGCTCGAGGCGGGAGGCATGCCGATGGGGCTCTTCGACGGCCTGCCGTTCACCGAGGAGTCGGTCAGGATGGAGCCGGGCGACTTCCTCGTCCTGTTCTCCGACGGCGTGTCCGAGGCCCTCGACCCCGACGGCAACGAGTTCGAGGACGCCCGTATCCTCCGGAGCATCGCCGGCGCCCCCGGCCGGGATGCCCCGGCGCAGATGGAGCACCTGCTGTCGAGCGTGAACAGGTTCACGGCCGGGGCGCCGCAGAACGACGACGTGACGGTGGTGGTGGTCGCGTACCGGGGACCGACGTCGAACCCCGCGGACGGTCGGTAGGTGTCGGCGCCGTGGAACGGCGCGGACTCCTGGAGGGTTGGTTGGGCGCCGAGCGGGAGCCGAAGGCGGCGGCTGGCGGGCCGGGCCGGTTCACTATCTTGCCGGGGTCACGCTTCCCCCGAGGCCGACATCACCCTGTCCGGTGTGATGACTGGCGCCCGGTCGACTCGATCTCCCGTGCCGCGCTTCAGCCACAGTGCGTAATGCAATCGGCGACCGTGGCGGAACGGAAGGCGGCGCGCCTTGCGGGCGAGCCCTGCGAGCAGACCGTCCGGGTCGGCCCTGTCGGTCCACTTGGCTTCGCCGAGCAGCAGACGGCGTCGGTCGGAGGATTCGGCCACGATGTCGATCTCCAGCGGGTCGTCGTCGACGCCCCGGCCCCACCAGCGCGATGCCGGGTTCCAACGCACGCCGTCAATCACCAGATGCGGCACCGAGCGGCGGGCCAGCCATTCCCAGACCTCCGCCACATGGCCCGGGAGCCTGGTCAGCACGTCGGCCTGGACCGCGTCGATCAGATCGAGCTCGAGTCGGGACCGGTTCGGGGCGACGAACCGATACCAGAACAGCAGGAACGGGTCGTCCAGCCGGTACAGACTGCGGCGCGTCGATCGTACGCTCTCGCCGAAAGGAACCTCCCGTCGCACGTAGCCCAGGTCGATCAGCCGGCTCAGGGGACGACTCAGGTTGGTGGCCGACTGCCCGACCCGGCTCGCGAGCTCGCTCAGCCGGTGACACCCGGCGCCGATCAGGCCGAGCAGCGAGTTGGCCTGGACCGCGCTGCGCATGTCGTCGAGCAGAAGGCGCTGCGGCTCGCCGTGCAGCACGCCGTTGCGGTCGAGGACGAGCGCGGCCAGCGCCGCGGTCGTCGACGGGTAGTCCGCGGCCAGCTCCCAATTGCGAGGCAGTCCGCCCCAGACGGAGTAAGCGATGACACTGTCCTCCGCGGCGAGCTTCAGCGCGCTGGGCAGCGCCTCCGGAGGCATCGGAGCGACCTTGATGATCTCCGCGGCGCGACCGTACAGCGGCGCGGTCTCGTCGAGGACGAGGCCGTGCATCATGCGCTGGGATGACCCGCACGCCACCAGGCGCAGAGGCCGTTCGCCAGGGGCGTCGACAATCTTCTGGATGATGCTCGGCAGCGCCGGGGAGACCTGCACCAGGTAGGGCAGCTCATCGAGCACCAGCCAGGCGTTCCCGGGGGCGCGCAGGCGCCACGTGTCCAGGACCGCGGCCCAATCGCCGTACGAGGCGGCGGCGAATGCCGGTACGACGCGCTCCGCCTCGACCGAGAGGGCCCGTCGCTGAATGCCGGCGTCACTGAGATCGGCCAGATAGTACGTGTGCAGGTGCTCGCGCAGTGCCTCCTGCAGCAGCCGCGACTTGCCGCACCGCCGCCGGCCGTAGACGACGATCAGCGAGCCGTACGGTCTGGACAGGGCTCGGCGCAGGCGGGCGAGCTCGCGAACGCGGTCGAGAAACGGAAGGCGCATGGTTCGTCATTATGTTTGTCTGACAGTATGTTTGTAAAGACTGTCCGATGCGGTGCACGAAGCTCAAAGGGGTGGGCCGTCGCCGGTTGGCCGCCACGGCGCTCGTGGTCGCGTGTCGGGAGGCATCGGTTCCCGGTCGGGGTTGGCGTACGCCGCGGCGAGCGCCTCGCGGAGCTCGAGCAGATGCGCGAGCCTGACCGGCGCCACGCCGACCTTGGCGACTCGCCCCGCGGTCGATCTGCGCCGACAGGCTGGAGGCCCCGGTCCAATTGGGCTCCTGCCCGCCGGCTCAGCGGCCCGCCATCGGGACGTAGTCGCGCTGGTCCTCGCCGACGTAGACTTGCCGGGGGCGGGCGATCTTGCGGGTCTCGTCCGACAGCAGCTCCTCCCACTGCGCGATCCAGCCGGCGGTGCGGCCGATGGCGAAGAGCACCGTGAACATCGCCGGCTCGAAGCCCATCGCCTGGTAGATGAGTCCCGAGTAGAAGTCGACGTTGGGGTAGAGCTTGCGCTCGATGAAGTAATCGTCCTCGAGCGCGATCCGCTCGAGCTCGAGGGCGATGTCGAGCAGAGGATTGCGGCCGGTCACCTCGAAGACCTGGTCGGCGGTGGCCTTGATGACCCTGGCGCGGGGGTCGTAGGACTTGTACACGCGGTGGCCGAAGCCCATGAGCCGGCCCTCGCCGTTCTTCACGCTCTGGACGAAGGCGGGCACGTTGTCGACGCTGCCGATCTTCGCCAGCATGCGCAGGACGGCCTCGTTGGCCCCGCCGTGGAGGGGGCCGGAGAGGGCGGCGGCGGCGCCGGCCATCGCCGCGTAGGGATCGGCGTGCGAGCTGCCGATGCCGCGCATGGCGCTCGTGCTGCAGTTCTGCTCGTGGTCGGCGTGCAGGATGAAGAGCACGTCGAGGGCCCGCTCGAGCACCGGGTCCGGCCGGTAGACCGGCTCGGTCCGCTTGAAGAGCTGGCTCAGGAAGTTGCCGGTGTAGCTGAGCCCGCCGTCCGGGTCCACGTAAGGCTTGCCGAGGCTGTGCCGGTAGGCGTAGGCGGCGATGCCCGGCACCTTCGCGATCAGCCGGATCGTCTGGAGACGCCGCGACGCGGGGTCGTCGATGGCCTTGGCGAGAGGATAGAACGTGGACAGGGCGCCGACGGTGCTCAGGAAGATGCCCATGGGGTGGGCGTCGTAGCGGAAGCCCTCCACGAGCTTCTTGATGTTCTCGTGCAGCATCACGTGCTGCGACAGGTCGTCCTGCCACTCCGCGAGCTGAGCGCCGGTCGGCAGCTCGCCGTTCACGAGCAGGTAGGCGGTCTCGACGAAGGTGCTCTGCTCGGCGAGCTGCTCGATGGGATAGCCCCGATACCGGAGGATGCCCTTCTCCCCGTCGATGAACGTGACCGCGCTCCGGCACGAGGCGGTGTTCAGGAACGCCGGGTCGTAGGACATCATGCCGAAGTCGCCCGGATCGACCTTGATCTGCCGGAGATCCAGGGCGCGGATGGTGTCGTCGACCACGGGGATCTCGTACTGCCGGCCCGTGCGGTTGTCGGTAATCGTGAGGGTGTCAGCCATGTCTGTTCGCGGTCGTTCTGTCATCGAGGATCGGATCGTGGGGGGCAGGCGTGCTCGGGCTCCGCGCCGGGGTGGCCGTCAGGGCTGTCGGTCCGGGTCGTCCTCGCCCGCCGCAGCCGCGTGTTCGCCCGGGATCCGATAGCGTCCGTCCACCCAGTTCCGCAGATCCAGCAGCCTGCACCGCTCGCTGCAGAATGGAGCCCAGTCGGGGACCACGGCGCGCTCCCGGCAGTAGACGCAGACCGTCTGGCCCATTCCTCTGGTTCCGCGATGCCGTGCGGCGATGCCCGGTCCGACGAGCCCGGACAATTCTAGTGCCGGAGTCCCGGCCCGTCCAGTGCCGGAGTCCCGGGCCTCCGCGCGGGTCCGAGCGCCGGGGCGCCGGTCGCCGTCCGTCAGCCCGCGCCCTGGAGGATCGCCCCCGCGACGCCGCCCCCCAGCACCAGCCAGGTGGAGTTGAGGCGGGTGGCGAACAGCACGACGGCCGCCGCCACCAGTAGCGCCCCCGTCGGCGGGTCCACGATCGTCGAGCGGAAGAGGCTCCAGGTGACCGCCGCCATCAACCCCAGCGAGGCGACGACGACGCCGTCGAGGACGGCGCTGGTGACGGCGGAGGCCCGCAGGCGGGGGATGAGAGGCTGCGAGCAGGCCACGAACAGGAACCCCGGCGCGAAGATGCCGAGGGTGGCGAGCATCGCGCCGCCCCACCCGTGCAGCACGTAGCCGATGAAGGTGGCGGTGGTGAAGACGGGGCCCGGCGTCACCTGGCCGATGGTGATGGCGTCGATCAACTGCGCATCGCTCAGCCACCCCCAGCGGTCGACGAGGTCCGCGCGGAGGAAGGCGAGCAGCACGTAGCCGCTGCCGAACAGGACCGACCCCACCTTGAGGAAGAAGAGGGTCAGGCGGGCGAGGGTGACGGGCGCCGCGAGCCCCGGGCCGGCGGCCAGCGCCGCCGTCGCCGGGAGGCACGCCCCCGCCAGGGCGGCGATGCCGGGCCGGCCGAGTCGGGCCCCGGCCATGACGATGCCGCCCATGGCGAGCAGGCCCAGCTCGTTCCAGCCCTGGAGGGCCAGTCCCGTCGCGGCCACGCCGAGCAGCAGGGTCAGCGGCCCCTTCACCGCGGCCCTCCCGAGCTTCCACAGGGCCTGGGCGACGATCGCGATGATCACCGGCCCGATGCCGTACATCACCCAGCCGAGCTGCGGCGCGTCGCCGAAGCGCACGTAGGCCCAGGCGATGGCCCCCACGATGAGGGCGGCGGGCAGGATGAAGCAGGTGCCGGCGAGGAGCAGCCCGGAAGCGCCCCCGCGCTTCAGCCCGAGATGGATCGCCATCTCGGTCGAGTTGGGACCCGGAATCAGGTGCGTCGCGGCGAGCAGATCGAGGAATTCGGCGTCGCTCAGCCACCGCCTGCGCTCGACGACCTCGTCCCGCATCATCGCGATGTGGGCGGCGGGTCCGCCGAAGGCGGTGACGCCCAGGCGAAGGAACAGGCCGGCGAGCTCGCGGAGGATGCCGTGCGTGGTCACGCGGGGATTCTATCCCTCACCGCGCCGCGGCCGGAGGGGGGCGGCGTCGTTCACGGCTCGAGCTGCCGGGGATCGACGATGCGGGCGTTCACGATGCCGAGCTCGACGCGCCGGTTCCTGGCATGGGCGGCGTCGCTGTTCCCCGTGTCGAGGAGATAGGCCTCGCCCAGGCCCTCCACCGTGAAGCGCTCGGCCGCGAGTCCGGCCTCGATCAGGTAGTCCGCGACGGCCCGGGCCCGTCGTTCCGAGAGGCTCTGGTTGTACTGCTCGCTGCCGCGGGCGTCGGTATGGCCGCTGATGGTGATGGCGAAGTCCTCCGACGTGAACAGGATGCCGGCGATCAGGGCCAGGGTCTCCCGGCTCTCCGGCCGCAGATCCGTCCGGTTGAAGTCGAACTTGAGGGAACCCTCGTCGAGGCTCATCACGAGACCGAGCGCGGTGCGACGGGTCTCCGCGATTCTGCCCAGCGCCTCGTTCAGGCGGTTCATCTCCGCTTCCGCCGCCTGGCGGGTGGCCTCGGCCGCCTCCAGGGCCCGTCGCGCCTCCGCCTGCGCCGCGAGCGACGTGGCCTCGACGTCGGCGGCCCGCGAAATGGCGGTGGCGGCCCGTTCGTCGGCGTCGGCCGCCTCCTCCCGAGCCGCTTCGGCATCGGTCTCGGCCCGCTCCCGGGCGGCGCGTGCATCGCGGGCGGACCGTTCCGCCGAGTCGGCCCGCGAGGACTCTTGGCGGGCCTCGTCGGTTGCGCGCTGCTCGGCGACCTGCAGCGTGGCGATCTCGTCGTTCAGCCCGTCGATGTGGTCGATCACCCAACTCGCCAGCAGCCCGATGCCGCCCCCGACGGCCATGGTGAGGACGACCATCGGCAGCTTCCTTTTCCTGCCGACGGGCGCTTTCCGGCGAGATCCGGGCGCGGCTGATGCGGGAGTCTTGGCCATGGTCGCCCTCGCTCTGCGGTAGCCCGCCCCTCGTCGCCTTCGGCTCCGCTGGGCGCCAACCGACCCTCCAGGAGTCCGCGTTCCAACGGCGCGGACTCCTGCCACATTGTCGCGCAGCGGGGCGAGAAATCAAGAGGCGGCGCTAGAGCTCCCGCACGTGCCGATGGCCGAGCAGGAACAGGGCCGCCACCACCGACAGCAGGCACCCGTTGACGGCGATGACGGCGGGCGCCGAGTACTGCGCGATGAGGGCTCCGCTCACCAGGCTGCCGAGCGGCATCCCCCCGCGGAACGCCACCAGGTAGATGCTGATGACCCGGCCGCGCAACTCGTCGGGGACGGTGAGCTGCACGAGCGAGTTGGTCAGCGAGAAGATCATCAGGAGGGCGGTGCCGCCGAGGAACAGCAGCACGTAGCTGGCGCCGCCGATTGGCAGGAGGGCGAACGTGGCGACGATGCCGCCGAAGACGATCTGGGTCTGCAGGAGCGCCCGGCCCATGTGGTCGAACCGGCCCAGCCAGGCCACGACGAGGGCGCCGACCACCGCGCCGGCCCCGAACGTCGTCATCATGCGGCTCAGCAGCAGGACGTCGTCCTCGGCGAACACCGGCAGGAAGGCCCTGATCGGCAGGGCCAGCGAGGTCGTCGCGAACGCCAGCGCCGTCAGCCCGAGGAGGGCGCGGCTCTGCCGCACGTAGTGCAGGCCGCTCCCCAGCTCGGTCAGGAGCCGCTGGCGCGTGGCCGGGGCCGGGGGTGGGACGCGCATCAGCCCGAGCACGACGATGACGACCAGGAACGACAGGCTGTTGAGGCCGAAGCAGGCGGCCATGCCGAGTGCCACCATGATCACCCCGCCGATGGCGGGCCCGATCATCTGCGCCAGGTTGAACTGAATCGAGTTGAGGGCGACGGCGTTCGGAAGGTGCTGCCGGGGCACGAGGGACGGGACCAGGGACTGGAAGGCGGGTCCGCCGAAGGCCTGGGCGAGGCCCGCCACGAACGACAGCGCCAGGATGTGCCACACCTCCACGACGTCGAAGAACACCAGCGCGGTGAGGGTGAGGGCGCTGGCCATCTGCAGGCTCTGGGAGCCCATCAGGAGGTGCCGGCGGTCGTAGCGATCGGCGACGACGCCGCCGATCAGGGTGAAGAGCAGCAGCGGCAGCTCGGCGAGGAACGTGTCGAGCCCGAGGAAGAAGGCGGAGCCGGTCAGGCTCAGAATCAGCCACTGCTGGGCGATGCGCTGCACCCACGTCCCGATGGCCGAGGTGAACGCGGCCAGCCACATGTTCCGGAACTTGGCGAACGTGAACGCCGCGATCAGCCGCAGCAACAGCGCTGAACCGGTCGGCGCGGGGGCGGGGTCGGGGCGGGATGCGTCGCGGGATGCGTCGGCTACCGGTTCGGCCACTGAATGTAGAGTCCTTCGCCCAGGAAGATGATGCTGGTCCAGAGGCCCGTGGCGAGTCGGAAGAAGAGGAACGGCCCGATGGCGGCGAGGGGGAGCAGCAGACCGAGCACCTGCGACGCGGGCAACGCGGTGAAGGCGTTGATGATCAGGTAGCCGCAGGCCGGGAGGATGCCGGAAAGCCCGAGGTTGATGTAGATGACCCCGAACCACTGTCCGGGCTCGCGTTCGAAGCGCTCGCCGCACGCCAGGCAGTGGTCATGGATGCGGAATCTCGTCCGGAACAGCCGCCCGTGCCCGCAGCAGGGGCATCTCAGCTTTGCGCCGCGCCCGAGGATGTCGAGGATCTCGAAGAACAACCTACCCTGCCTTCGACGGGCATGGTAACACCGTCCGCGCCGCGTGCATCCGTCGGCACCCGGGCGGGAGCCCGCGGAAACGGCGCCTTCCGCGTCCCGGGGGCCGCGGCCGCCGGTCGTGGCCGCGCGCCGGGGCGTTGCGTCAGCGGGTCAGCCCTGCCGTCGCAACCAGCGGCGCGTTGAGGAACTCGACGAAGGGCGCCAGGGTCTCGAAACGCCGCAGCAGCGTGCGGTAGAACCGCGGACCCAGGGCGATGTTCGGGTCTCGCTCCTCGCCGCCGGCCAGGAGCTGCTTCAGCTTCAGGTACTCGGCCAGCTCGTGGTCGGGGGGGAAGCCGCGGGGCATCCGCTGCAGCTTCGCCCCGTGCACGCCGCCCCGGCGCCGGAACGCCGGCGACTCCACGAGGCGGCGGAAGCGGTCGGGGTCGGCCGCGATATGCTGGCGGATGCGGTGCAGCCGGGGTGTCCCGGGGGCATACAGCCCGGCGCCGATCCACAGTTGGCCGGGCGCGAAGTGGAAGTACAGGGCCGCGCTCTCGCTCTTGGGCAGTGTCCGGTGCGTGAAGGCGGCCGCCACGTAAGTCTTGTACGGGGTCTTGTCGGGCGAGAACCGCGTATCCCGGTAGATCCGGTACATGGACCGCGGCAGGGCGGCGAGATCCGGGGCGATGCGGGGAAAGTCCTGCGCGAGCCGCTCGATGATCGCGAGCATCGGGGCGCGCACGTGGGCCTCGTAGTCGGGCTTGTGGGCGTTGAACCAGTCCCGGTCGTTGTTCCGCTTCAGGGCCTCGAGGAACGCGACGGTCTGCTTCGTGAACCGGAGGTCGGCGGTGCTCATCGGCGGCAGAGTATAGCAGCGGGGCCCGACCGCGGGTTCCGACGGTCGGGCCCGACGCGCCCCATCGCCGGTGCCCGCCGGATGGGCGTCTCCCGGCCCGCCCGTCCATGCTACCGGTCTCGGCGTGATAAGTGTTCGGCGTTGGCCCGCGCGAGGCGTGCGGTACTACCCCGGGACGTCGTAGCCGGCGCCCGAGCCGGACCACTTGACGGTCGGCGCGAGCGACCAGTCGAAGGCGTCGAGCCGCGCCGGACCGAGGCGGTCCACGGCCCGCCGAACGCGCTCCGCCCCTGCGACGAGATCCGCCACATCGACGCCCTGGCAGGCCGGCGCGAACGGGCGCAGGTGGTTCGTGCCCCGCGCGAGCATGACCGTCACCCCGTGGTGGTTGCCGCGCTGCAGGTGGTACATCGCGACTCCGATCTGCAGGATGCCCTGGTACAGACGACGGACCGGCCGGGCTTCCGCCCGCCAGAGGTCCTCGAGGGTCTCGTGCTGCTCGAAGAACTCGCCCGCGTTGAACTGCTCGATGCCGCGCCGCAGCAGCGGCGGCGGCGGTTCGTGGCACGGGTGGGTCACGGCCCGGATTATATGAGGTGCCCCGGGGCGTCCTTCGGGATGGTAGGTTAGACCGGTCCCGGCGTCTCCGGTTGGTGGTCATGGCTGCGGTCGATCCTCCGGTACCCCTCGCGCCTTCGATATCCGTGATCGTTCCCGTCCTGCACGACGCGGCGCTGCTCGAGCGGCTGCTCGAGCGGCTGCCGGGGCGGTCCCGGTGCGAGGTCATCGTCGCCAACGGCGATGCGGGCGACGCGGCCGTCCGCCGCATGCGCGGGGCGCGGCCGGACGTGGTCTGGGTCGACAGCGAGCCGGGGCGGGGACGGCAGATGAACGCGGGGGCGGCGCGGGCGGGGAGGGAGTGGCTGCTGTTCCTGCATGCCGACGCGCTGCCCGACGCGGGATGGACCGACGAGATCGGCCGGGCCGGGGCGGCCGGCGCGGTCGGGGGCTGCTTCCGGCTGCGCATCGACGCCCGCCGCTGGCAGGCGCGCGTTATCGAGGCGGGGGTCCGCTGGCGGGTCCGCTGGCTCGGGGTCGCGTACGGGGATCAGGCCGTCTTCGTGCGGCGGGATCTCTTCCGGCGGCTGGGGGGCTACCGGCCGATACCCGTGATGGAGGACGCCGACCTCGTGGCGCGAATCCGCGCGCAGGGACGTTTCTGGCGGTCTTCGGTCGGGGTGACGGTGTCGGCGAGGCGCTGGGAGCGGGACGGCTGGTGGCGCCGCACCGCCGCCAACCTCCACATCCTGGCGCTGCATCTCGCGGGCCGGCCTCCGGATCGCCTCGCCGCGATGTACCCGGCGTGGCGGGACTCGGGCGAGGACACGGTTTGACAAGCCAACCGTGCTGGAGCGAACATGACCAACAGGGGCCTGTGCCGCGGCGCGGGCGCCTGGCGGGTCGATCGGTCGCCAGGCGACGATTTGGCGGGCCAGGAGTCCGCACCATGGGACGGCGCGGCGCCTGGGCGGTTGGTTGGGCGCCCAGCGGAGCCGAAGGCGACGATGGGTGGGCCAGGGACGTGGTGACCCGTCGTCACTCGAGTGGAGCACGAGCATGTTGATCAAGCAGGCACCGGATATCCGATCGTCGGAGATCACCCCCGAGCGGGTGTACCGCAACCGGCGAGAGTTCATCCGCACCGCGTCCGGCGCGGTGGCCGGGGCGATGGCGGCGGGGGCCGCGTGGGGACGGGAGGCCGGCCGGGTCGAGGCGCAGGAGCCCATCCCGAACCTGCTGAAGTCCCCCTTCAGCACCGACGAGGCGCTGAACTCGTTCGAGGACATCACCACCTACAACAACTTCTACGAGTTCGGGCTCGACAAGGGCGATCCGGCGCGCTACGCGCACCAGATGACCATCGACCCCTGGTCGGTCCGGGTCGAGGGGGAGATGAACAAGCCGGCCGCCGACGTGCCCCTCGAGGCGCTGCTGCGCCCGCACCCGCTCGAGGAGCGCATCTATCGGCTGCGCTGCGTCGAGGCGTGGTCGATGGTGGTGCCGTGGGTGGGGTTCCCCCTCGGCGACCTCATCAAGCGCTTCGAGCCGACCTCGAGGGCGAGGTACGTCCGGTTCGAGACCCTCTACCGTCCGTCCGAGATGCGCGGCCAGCGCGGACGCTCGCTCGAGTGGCCCTACGTCGAGGGCCTGCGGATGGACGAGGCCATGCACCCCCTGACGATCCTCGCGGTCGGCGTCTACGGCAAGACCCTGCTCAACCAGCAGGGCGCCCCGCTGCGGCTCGTCGTGCCCTGGAAGTACGGCTTCAAGAGCATCAAGTCCATCGTCAGGATCCAGTTCGTCGAGGACCAGCCGAGGAACTCCTGGAACGTGGCCATCCCGAACGAGTACGGCTTCTACTCGAACGTGAACCCCGAGGTGAACCACCCCCGGTGGAGCCAGGCGAGCGAGCGCCGGATCGGCAGCTTCTTCCGCATCCGGACCCAGATGTTCAACGGCTACGCCGATCAAGTGGCGAGCCTCTACGACGGGATGGACCTGCGACGGTACTACTGAAGATGTCGGTGCGCCGTGTCAAGCCGTGGGTGTTCGCCGCCTGCCTGATTCCCTTGGGCGTGCTCGTCTGGCGCGCGTTCACCGGCAATCTGTCCGCCAACCCCATCGAGTTCATCACCCACCGCACCGGCGACTGGACCCTGCGGTTCCTGCTGATCGCGCTGGCCGTGACCCCGGCGCGCCGGCTGTTCGGATGGTCGTGGGCGGCCGGCTTCCGCCGGATGTTCGGGCTGTTCGCGTTCTTCTACGCGCTGCTGCACTTCAGCACCTACCTGGTGCTCGACTTCTTCTTCGCTTTCGACCTCATCCTCGACGACATCGTGGAGCGCCGCTACGTGACGGCGGGCTTCGCGGGGTTCGTCCTGCTCGTTCCCCTCGCCGTCACCTCGACCAACGCCATGATCCGGCGTCTGGGGGGAGAGCGGTGGCGGCGGCTGCACCGGCTGGCCTATGTCGCCGCCGTCGCCGGGGTCGTGCACTACCTGTGGCTGGTCAAGATCGACATCCGGCCGCCGCTTGCGTACGCCGCGGTGCTGGCCCTGCTTCTCGGCGTGCGCCTCTGGTTCCGGCTCCGTCCGCGGTTCACGGCGGCGGAGGCGGGCCGCGGAGCGGTGCGGCCGCGCGTCGCCTCCTAGCCGGACCAGGCGAGAACGACGTCCGGCGGAGGTCCCCGCCCTTGCGCCCTCAGAAGATCTGACGCGACCGCTGCTGTCGGTGCGCGGCGAGGGTGAGGCGGGGCTCGGGCTCGTCGAGCCCGGCGATCTGCGACGCCACGTAGTTGCCGACGGCGGGGCCATGCTTGAAGCCGTGGCCGGAGCCGGCGCCGACGAGCCAGACGTTGGCGATGTCCGGGTGGCGGTCGATCAGGAAGTCGCCGTTCCAACTGTTCGAATAGGCGCAGACCCGCGCGTCGAGGAGCGGGGCGTCGCGCAGGGCGGGTATGCGCCGGGCCAGGATCATGCGCGCGACCTGCAGGCCCCCTTCCGAGATGATGCGATCGTCGCGGGTCGTCGGGTCGAACTCCGAGCCGTGGTGGTCGAGGCCGATCTTGAACCCCCGGCCCTCGATGTCGGGCAGTCCGTAGACGCCTCCCGAGGGGTCGATCCAGGCCGGCATCGACGGGGACGTGAATCGCCGGTCGCCCGGGTCCGGCCCGAAGAAGAAGACCTCCTGCCGCGTGGGATGGATGCGGTCGCCGAGGAGGCCGGGGAAGATCTGAGGGAGCCACGCGCCGCAGGCGAAGACGTAGCTGTCGGCCACGATGTGGTCGCCGTTGTTCGTCTGCAGCGACTCGAGGCGTTCGGCGTCCGTTGGCGGCGGCAGCACCCTCGCGATCACGTAGTCGACGCTCCGCTTGACGGCCTGACGGACGACGCCCTGCACCGCCCGCCGCGCGAGTATGACCCCGGCCGTCGGCTCGAGCAGGCCGCGCGTGACGGGACCCAGCGTGAACTGCGGGTACCGTCGCTCCAGCTCGGCGCGATCCAGCATCTCGAACGGTACGTGCAGCGACCCCAGGTTGCGGGCGCTGTCGTCGAGAGCGGCGTCGTTCCCCCGGGCCATCCACAGCACGCCGGTGCGGACGAAGAGATCCTCGCGCCAGTCGCGCAGGAGCTCCTGCCACGCGTGGGCCGAGTACTGGGCCCAGCGCGTGTACAGCGCGTGCCGGCCGTAGCCGAAGCGGATGAGCCGTGACTCCCCGCTCGAGCTGGACCGCGTGTTGCCCGCGCCGAAGGCGTCGACGAGCACGACGGAACGGCCGGTGCTGCGGAGCTGCAGTGCGGCCCAGGCGCCGAACACGCCGGCGCCGATGACGGCGACGTCCGCCGTGTATCGCGTTTTCCAGGCAGTGGTCAAGATTCGCCGATCCTCGATGGGGGCGGTCGTGCGCCGAAAGGGGTCGGCCGCGATGCGCCGAAACCCTAAAATATCACTGATGGCGTCCCCCTGTATCGAGATCTACCCCGATGCGCTGCACCTGCCCGCGGTGCTGGCCCCGGACGAACAGCGCCGGCTCGCTGCGCGGTGCCTGGCCATCGGGCGCGGACCGGCCGGCTGGTACGTCCCCCGCGTGCGGGGCGGGGGCCTCATGCGGGTGCGGATGGTCTGTCTGGGCCGGCACTGGAACGCGCGCACCTATGGGTACGAGGCCGTGCGCGGCGACCACGACGGCCGCGCCGTCCTTCCCCTGCCCGCCGATCTCGCGGAGCTGGCGGCGCGGGTGGCGGCCGCCGCCGGCATGCGGCTCGCGCCCGACGTCTGCATCCTCAACTACTACGAGGCCGGCGGGCGGATGGGGCTGCATCAGGACAAGGACGAGCGTCGCGAGACGCTCGACGCGGGGGTGCCCATCGTGTCGCTGTCCGTCGGCGATACCGCGAGGTTCGTCATGGGCGGGCTCACGCGCAAGGAGCCGAAGACGGTGGTGCGGCTGGCGTCGGGCGACGGGTTCGTTTTCGGTGGCCGCAGCCGGTTGCGGTATCACGGCGTGGTGTCGATCCTTCCCGGAACGGGGCCCTCCGGGTACGGTTTCGCGGGGCGCTTCAACCTCACGTTTCGTCAGGGCGCGGCGTGACACCCCGCCGGCCGCGCCGCGCCGTGGCCGGGTCCGGGCGGCGGAGCTCGCCAATCAGCGCGTCCCATGCCCGTTCAACGTGCGAATGCGCCATCCCGGAGCAAAGTCGCGGGGTTCGCCGTCGGCCCGGGCTAGGGTACGGTTGCACGTCGATGCATGCCGACCCGGCCCGCCTCGTCCTCGGACGCGGGTGCGCCGGATGGCCGCGTCGCGCTCGGCAACGCCGCCGATCCGCAGGAGCTGAAGATGCACAAGCCAATCAAGTACGCCGAGAAGGGTCTGACGCTGGCGGCCGACGCCGGCTTCCGGGTGTTCGATTTCGTCAACCGGTTCAACCAGCGGCCGTCGTTCACGCCGGCCTGGGCCGACAAGCCGCTGCTCAAGTCGCACGAGAAGGTGAAGCCGCCCCTCGGCTGGCCCCGCGAGACCGACTCGCTCTGCCCCATTTGCGTCCGCGAGGCGCGGCAGGAGATTCTCGACGGCAAGAAGGACTACAAGATCCTGCTGAACGAGAAGGTCGGCGAGATCAAGGCGACCATCATCGAGCGCGACGGCAAGATCCTGATGGTGAAGGACTGCCCGATCCATGGCCACTTCGAGGACGTGATGGCCATCGACACCGAGTTCTTCAAGCACCTTGAGGAGTCGTTCCCGGGCAGCGACATGCGGGCCCACAACGACGAGAAGCTGCACAACCACGGGAGCAGCACCATCAAGTACGGCCGCGGCTCGGTGCTGACCATCGACCTGACGAACCGCTGCAACATGATGTGCGACCCCTGCTTCATGGACGCGAACCAGGTCGGGTTCGTCCACGAGCTCGGGTGGGACGACATCAAGACCCTGCTCGACAACGCCATCTCCATCAAGCCGAAGCGGCAGATGTCGGTGCAGTTCTCGGGCGGCGAGCCGACCATCTCGCCGTACTTCCTCGACGCCGTGCGCTACGCCCGCAAGGTCGGTTACAACAGCGTGCAGGCGGCCACCAACGGCATCGAGTTCGCCAAGAGCGCCGATTTCGCCCAGGCCGCGGCCGACGCCGGGCTGCGCTACGCCTACCTGCAGTTCGACGGCATCGGCAACGCCGCCAACTCGCACCGGCTCGTCGGCAACCTGTTCGACGTCAAGCTGCGGGCCATCGAGAACCTGCACAACGCCGGGGTCGACATCGTCCCCGTCATCACCATCCTCAACGGAATCAACAACGAGCAGGTCGGCCGGGTCGTGCAGTTCGCCCTCGACAACCCCAAGAAGATCAACTTCCTGTCGTTCCAGCCGGTGTCGTTCACGGGGCGCGACGAGGAGATCACCGACGAGCGGCGGCACGCCCAGCGCTACACCCTGTCGCACCTCGCCCACGACGTGAAGGACCAGACCGGCATCGGCGAGCCCGTCCGCGACTGGTTCCCCATCTCGTTCATGGGCACGTTCACCGACTCGGCCGACTACGTCCACGGCCCGCAGGCCGACTGGGGCCAGCTCAACTGCGGCTGCCACCCCAACTGCGGGGTCGGCATGGCGGTGATGATCGACAAGGAGACGAAGGAGTCGGTGCCGGTCACCGCGTTCCTGAAGGCGGAGCGGCTCGCCAAGGACCTCGGGCGGGTGAACGACGGCGGCCGCGGCCGCCGGACCTCGGTCCTCGGCATGGCCCTCGCCCTGATGCGGAACTACGACCCGTTCAAGGCGCCCACCCACTTCAAGCTGTGGGACCTGCTGCAGAAGTTCGACAAGACGTTCGGCGCGTCGAAGAAGGACTACGGCAGCGTGACCGGCGACCGGACGCGGGCCGACATCGCCAAGCGGCGGGGCGACCGCTGGAACTTCCTGTTCATCGCCGGCATGTGGTTCCAGGATCTCTTCAACTACGACTTCCGCCGCACCGAGCGGTGCATCATCCCCTACGCCACCCAGGAGGGAGAGATCTCCTTCTGCGCCTACAACACCGGCATCGGCTGGCGGAACATCATCGAGAAGATGCACATGACCGCCACCCTCACCAAGTGGTACGACGAGCACGGCCGCCACGAGATCTTCGCCGGCGGCAAGAACGTGGCCATGTCGAGCGCCGAGCATCACCTCGTGCTCGACCCCGAGGCGGTGGCGGCGGGCCTGCAGACCGACCTCGACGAGAAGGGCATCGCCAAGAACGCCCGCCAGGAGAAGCTCGAGGCCCGCGAGCGGATGAAGCAGGAGGCCGAGAACAAGCGGATGGCCGCGCTCTACCGCGAGCACATCCTGAAGGAGGAGGCTCCCGGGGAGGGCCTCATCCAGATCCAGGGCCTCGGCGGCGCCAAGGCGAAGGCGGAGGAGCGCGAGACGGTCGGCGTCGGCTAGGAGCCTGCGCCGCAGGAGTTCGCGGAACCCCGGCGGTCTGCGTCGTGACGCACGGCGTCGGGGCGTAGGCCGCCGGCCGACGAGCAGGCGATCCTCGGCCGATCGGCGGCACGGAACCGAAGAACAGGCCGTACACGGCCCAAACGCCGCGATTCGTGACCGATTCTCGGGCAGTGTGGGGCCAGAATCGCCCCCGTTACGCCGCCATCAGAACGTGCAGGCGCTTTGCGTTCACCGCCAGGCACACCAAGTCCCACTCGCCTCGCACTTTCGCCAGTCCACGCAGGCTGAAGCACCGGAAGCCCAGCACGTGCTTGATCCAGCCGTACGGCGCCTCCGACAACCACTTCCGCTCCGCGTACGCCGACCGGCCCGCCGGCGTCGACAGCTTCGCTGCCATGCGGCCTGTCGCCGGGTGCTTCTTCAGATTGCGGGCGGCGACCCGCTTGTCCTCCCGGCCCACCGCCACATACCCGTCAACACCCCGCGTTTCCAGCTCCGTCAAGTCCCGCTCGTTGCAGAATCCCGAGTCGGCCAGCACCGTCTCCGGCTGCGTGTCGAACCGCTCCTCCACCTGGTCGAGCAACACCGGCAATCCGCCCTGGTCGCTCGCGTTCGCCGTCACATCCGTCGCCACCACCAACTGGTGCTCAGCGTCCACCGCCGCCTGCGCGTTGTAGCACTGCTGGAAGCCCTCGTTGCTCGTCTTCATGATCCCGCTTTCCGGGTCCGTGAAGTTGCTCTGCGCCTTCTCGTCAGGCTCGCCATACGCCCGCTTGTACGGCCGACCCCCCTTCGGGTTCCGCGTCTGGCCCGGCTGCCGACCCCGCGCGTCGTCGGCCGCCCGCTGCGCCGCCTCCAACCGCGCCTTCGCCGCCCGGATCGCCGCCAAACGGTCCTCTCGTCGCTGCAACTCCGCCGGCAACTCGTCGCCACGGACCTCCGGGCCCAACCGAACGTCCTCGGCCACGTCGGTCGAGTCCGCCGAACGCAACAGCGCGTCGATCTCCCCGGCCAGACGCCGCTCCTCCTCCTGCATCCGACCGTAGCTCATCGCCTTGCGCTTGCTCGCATTCGCCCGCACCTTCGTCCCGTCAATCGACAGCTTTCCGAATCGGGCCAGACCCAGTTCCCGCGCCAGACCGACCACCTCCACGAACAGCCGCTTGAAATCCGCCAAGTGCCGGCGTCGAAACTCGCAGAGCGTCCGGTGCTGCGGGAAGTTGCCCGCCGCCAGCACCCGGAACGCCACGTCTTCTTCCAGCTTCTTCGCGACCCCCCGCGACGAAAACACCCCCGTCGCGTACGCGTAGAGCAGCACCTTCACCATCATCCGAGGCTCGTACGGCGCGTTGCGCCGACTGTCCCCCTCGTACGGCGCGTAGAACGCCGTCAGATCCAGACCGTCAACCAGATCGCTGATGTGGTGCGCCAAGTGACCCTCGGGCAGCCACTCCCGCACATCGGGCGGCAACAGCAGCGACTGCTCCGGGGCGTAGCGGCGGAATGTAGTCGACATCCAGTCCCTTCGTCGGCGGCTCGTCTACAATTGTCGCATCCCGGTTTCTGCGGCGCAGACTCCTAGCCGCGCCGTCGTCGCGATGGCGGTGCGCCTCGACGAACACCGAAGGGCCGCAGGGCGGATGCCTTGCGGCCTTTCTGTTGCAGTCACGAAGGCGACCCGCAAGCGGCACGTCCCGGCCGTTGCGCGGTCGCTGGTCAATCGGAGAGATGCGCGGAGCGCGGCCAGATCGATCGGTGGACGCGCTGGGGGCCCAACTCGGTCGCGGTTTCGCACCGAATCACGTTGAACCCAGGCGCGAGAGCAGGTCGTCGCCGTCGTCGCAGTCGATGATGAGGTCGCCGACGCAGGCGAGGCGTTCGGGATCCGCGACTCCGGCGATCAGGCCGGCGAGGCGTTCGGCGGTGACGAGACCGAACTTCCGCGCCGCGAGCCGGCCGAGGAGCGCTCGCTCGCGGGCGACGCCTTCCGCGAGGCCGGCATCGCGGGCCTGCCGGCGGTGGCGGCCGAGCTGCGGGTCGTCGTCGGGGGTGGTGCCTTCCCGCCGGCCGAGGCCCCGCCCGACCCGCGTCAGGTCGGCCAGGGTGCGCGGGCCGAGGCGGCTCTCGTTGAGGGCGGCGTGGATCTGCAGGGCCGTCCAGGCGGGGAACGCGCGGCTCTCGTCCGCGATGCGGAAGCGGCCCTCCTCCAGCACGTAGATGGTCAGGCCCGGCCGCACGCGACGGGGCCGGTTCCGCGACGGCTCGTCGGGGGTGTCCACCCACACCTCGGGGAACCCCCACGCCTCGTACACCGGCAGCTTGTTGCGCCGGACGTCGGTGGTGTGGTCCACCTCGAGGATCACGTCCGGCAGGGGGTCCACCCCCAGCACGATGGCGGGGTCGCGCGGCCGCCAGACGCTACGGTCCAGGTAGATGGTCTGGTCGGCCACCAGCACCTGCCGCGGCCGGCCGGCCTCGTCCCGCTCCATCAGGTAGACCGCCCCGGCGCAGCGGATGCGCGACCCACGCTCCTGGCCGAGGCGGGTCAGCAGCTCGCTCAGCAGGGTCGGGGCAGTCTCGTGGACGGGGCCGGCGTCGCGCAGCACCCAGGCTGTCCCCGTCTCGCGCAGCCAGTACTCGATGCGCCCCTCGTAGGCCCACACGTCGTCCCAGGTCGGCAGCGAGACGGGGTCGCAACCGGGGAACTCCATTGCCCGGGGCGGTTCCGTACCCTCCGTCGCGACGACCTGTCGGTTGCGATTGCGTTCGGAGTGAACCGGAGGTCTCGTGGTGGCGTGCGGCATGTGTGGCGTCCTGTGTCGGATTTATCTCACAGGATAGCTCAGCCGGCATCTTCGGGACAAGTCAGTGCGTCGGCGCGCCGGTCACCGCCGGTTGGTGCGTGCGGCGCTCGTCGTCCGCGTTTCTTCCGCGGTCGTCGGGAGACGCTCCGGCTTCCGTTTCGCACGCGCGACGGCTCGCGGGGCCGGTCCCCCGGCGACCGGCGCGCCGGCGAGCTCCCAGGCCTCTGCGAGCCAGTCGGTGACGGGGGGCTCCACCTCGTCGCGGTGCCGGACGGGAATGGTATGTCGCAGCTTGGACCTCGAGACGCGGTCGACACGGCGAATCTGGGGGGCGTCAACCGTCCGGCCGAGGAAGACGCACAACTCCAGGAAGGTCCGCTTCGGGCGGACGAAGAAGTAGCACGACTCCCGCGAGAACATGATCGACCGGTGCGAGGCGTAGATGCGCTGGTCGCCGAATGCGGTCGCCGTCTCCCGAATCCGCTCCCAGGCCTCCTGCAGGTCCTCCGAGAGCTCCGCGGTCAGCGCCGCCTCGGTCGTCGTCCAGCAGTCGTGCGCCTCGCCCTCCTCGACCCACTGCTTGCAGTGGTAGCACTCGTGGCCGCCCATGTCCCGATTCTACTGCCCGGCCGGTCGGGGGCGCCGGTCGAGCACGGCGAGCGCCGCGTCGTGACCGTCGTGCCACGTCGCGAAGCCGGCGATGACGACACTCGTATCGACGGCCTGCATCAGCGTCGCGTCTTCTCGAGGGTGGCGCGAACGAGGTCGTCGGTCAGCGGCGGCAGCTCGCGATCCGGAACCGCCACGAGATGCCCGTTCCGTTCTTCCAGGCGCATGGCCGTGGCTGCCGGCTCGATTTCGATGACGCCTTCCCGTTCGCGGCTCTCGATGGTGCGCCCGGCCGTCAGCCCCGGACTCTCACGCATCGGTTCCGGAACGACCACGCGCCCGGCGGCAGCGGTGGTAGTCTGCATGGCAGGAAAATACCATGGCCGGCTCGGACCTTGAGCCGGCCGAATGGCAGGGAGAGCCTGCTCTCTACGCCCTCGGCACGATCAGCGCGTCCAGGGCGATGACGCCCCGGCGGGCCGGGCGCACCATCAACGGATTCAGCTCGGCGCTCTCGAGCCGTCCGGCATGGGCGGCAGCGAAGCGGGACAAGGCCGCCAGCGCGGCGGCGAGGGCGTCCACGTCGCCCGGCGGGCGCCCGCGCGCGCCGGCGAGGAGCGGGAACCCCCGCAGCTCGCGCAGCATGCGGTGCGCCTCGGCGTCGTCGAACGGGGCGGGCCGGAAGGAGACGTCCGCGAGCACCTCGACGAACACCCCGCCGAGCCCGCACATCACCACGGGGCCGAACGTCGGGTCGTGCTGCACGCCGAGGATCATCTCGACGCCGTCCCGGACCATCGGGGAGACGAGGACGCCGTCGACCCGAGCGTGAGGGCGGGCGGCCCGCGCCTTGCCGGTGACCGCGGTGAAGGCTTCGGCCACCGCGTCCGGCGTGTCCAGGTCCAGCGCGACCCCGCCGACGTCGCTCTTGTGGGCGATGTCGGGTGAGGCGATCTTCAGGGCGACGGGAAAGCCGAGGGCCGCCGCGGCTTCCGTCGCGTGGCCGGCCGTGGCGCAGAGCCTCGACGCCACCATCGGAAGCCCGGCCTCGGCGAGGATCCGCCGGGCCTCGGCCTCGCCTACCGGCGCCGGCGGCAGGGGCTCGACGGGCGAGACGGCGGGCGGCACCGCGCGAGGCCGGTCGAAGCTCTCCGCGAGCCGGGCGAGAGCGGCGACCGCGCGGACCGCGCGCGAGGGGTCCTCGAACACGGGGCAGCCTGCCGCCTCGTAGTGCTGCACGACGTCGGGAGGGCCGACGATGGACAGGACGAGCAGGCGGTCGGGGTGGCGGCGCCGCGCGTCCTGCAGGATCTCGCGAACGGGCTCGACCATCGCCTCGGCGGCGGCGACGAACGTGAAGAAGGCGACGACGGCGTCGTAGGCGTCCTCCTCGAGGACGACGTCGAGGTTCGACCGGATCAGGCCGAGGTCGTTGAACGCCTGGGCGGTGATGTCGACGGGGTTGCGGGGCGAGGCGTAGGGGAGCTGCGCCTTCAGCCGGGCCTGGGCGCGGTCGCTCATCGGGGTGACCTCGAGCCCGCAGCCGACCGCCTCGTCCGCCATCTGGACGCCGACCCCGCCGGAGATGCTCATCAGCGCGACCCGCCGGCTCGCCGGGAACGCGCCGAAGGTCGCGGCGTAGGCGACGTCGAGCATCTCCTCGGCATCGCGGGCGCGGTGGACGCCGAACTGGCGGAACACCCCGTCGTACACCGCGTCGCTGCCCGCCAGGGTCGCGGTGTGCGACCGCACCGCGTCGGCGCCGATCTCCGTGCGGCCCACCTTCTGCAGGATGACCGGCTTGCCGTGCTCGCGGGCGGCGGCGAGTGAAGCGAGCAGCCGGTCGCGGTCGGCGACGCCCTCGATGTAGGCCACGATCACCGAGATGTCGGGGTGGCGGGCGAGCCAGCCGATGGTCTCGGCGACGTCGACGTCGCACTCGTTGCCGGTGGTGACGAAGAACCGGATGCCGATGCGGCGGCGGGTGGCGAGCAGCGACAGGTGGCTGCCGTAGGCTCCGCTCTGGCTGACCAGCCCGACGCCGCCGGGCACGGGGTGCGCCGCCTCGAGGGTCGTCGTGAACGTGGCGTAGAACCCGTTGGCGGAGTTGTAGATTCCGAGGCAGTTGGGGCCGACGATGCGCATGCCGGACGCGCGGGCGACGGCGGTCAGCGCGTCCTGCCGCCGCCGGCCGTCGCCGCCGGTCTCCGCGAAGCCGGCGCTGAAGACGACCACGGCCTTCACGCCGGCCCCCGCGCAGGCCTCCGCGGTCTCGACCACCGCGGGGGCCGGCACCGCGATGACCGCGGTGTCGACGGGCTCGCGGACGTCGGCGATGGTCGGGAACGCCGGGAGGCCCTGGATCGTGGCGCGCCGCGGGTTCACGGGGAAGATGGGTCCCGCGAACCCGGCGTCCCGCGTGTACGCTAGCGGCCGGCCGCCGATGCGGGCGGGGTCGTCCGAGGCGCCGATGATCGCGATCGAGCGCGGGTGGAGGAGGGCGGTCAGGGAGTCGTCGGGCGCGGGGGGCGAATTGGCGGCCATGTCGCAAGATTGTATCCATCGAAGGACCGCCGGCCCGCCGGGGGGAGCCGGTGCTACCATCACGCGTCCACCGATCGCGACGATGCCCACCGCAACCGTCCGCGTTCTCAACCACCACCCCGCCGCCGTCTGGGTCGGGCAGTTGCGGGGGGGCGGCTACGTGGTCGACGTGAGGCCTCTCCGCTCCCCGGCCGACCTGAAGGCGATCGGCGAGGACCCGCCGGCCGCGGTGGCCATCGACCTGTCGCGCGCGGCGAGCCAGGGGCGGGACTTCGGGCTGGGGATTCGCCAGCAGGCGTCGTCGCGCGCGGTGCCCCTCGTGTTCGTCGACGGCAGCCCGGAACGGTTGTCGCAGATTCGCCACCTGCTTCCGGGCGCGGTCTGCACCCCCGGCCGACAGGTTCTCGCGGCGGTGCGGCAGGTCATCGAGCGCCCGCCCGCCGACGTGCCCCGACCGCCGTCGGTGCTGGCCGGCTACTCCGGCACGCCGTTGCCTCGCAAGCTCGGCATCAAGCCGGGGACCGTGGTGCGGCTCCTGAAGGCGCCGGCGGGCTTCGAGGCCACCCTCGGGGAGCTGCCCGAGGGGGCCAGGGTCACCCGGCGCCGCGGCGGGGCGTGCGATCTCACCCTCTGGTTCGTCTCGCGCCGCCGCGATCTGGAAGAGGGGCTCGAGCGCGTGGCGGGCGCGGTGACCACCGACAGGCTGTGGATCGTGTGGCCCAAGAAGACATCCCCTCTCGCCGCCGACGTCTCGCAGCGGGAGGTCCGCTCGGCGGGTCTCCACCAGGGGTTGGTCGATTACAAGATCTGCGCCGTCGACGACGACTGGTCGGGTCTGCTGTTCTCCCGTCGGAAGACACGACGGGGCTGACCCGTCGAGGCCCGGTCGCGTCTCCCGATCGAGGCCGGAGGCCGGGCCGCCGACCGGGGAGCGGCTTGATGGGCGCGCGCCGCGGTGGGTGTGATTCGAGGTATGAAGCTGAAGACTTCCATCACACTCGAAGAAGAGGTGGTGGCCGCGGTGGCGAGGGCCGCCCGTGATGGCGAGAGTCGATCGCAGGTGATCGAGCGGCTGCTTCGACAGAGCCTCGCCGAACAGGAACGGGCCGCGATCGACCGGCGCGATCGGGCCATTCTCGACGCCTGCGCCGACGAGCTCAACGAAGAGGCGGTCGACGTTCTCGGCTACCAGGCCGGAACGGCCGGGCCACCGTCACTCCATTGACGTCGGAATGAAGGCGAGGAACCGCAACTGTCATGCCGGTCCCCGCTCCGTACGGGCGTCCGGTGCGGAACGCCGCCCCCGTACCCGCTGAACTCCCCGATCTTGACACGGCCAGCGGGCGGGTGTCTGCCCGCGCGCCGGGCCGCAAAGAGGGGCGGTGCCAACCGACGCCGGCTCAGGCGCCGGATTCCGGCGCGTCGAACACCGCCGTGACGTCGGCGGCGAACCCGTCGAGCAGCCGTGACGTAGCGGCGTCGCCACCGACGAACACACCCTGCTCGACGTAGGCGTCGCTCTCGAGAGCGAGCACCGTGATCGTCGCGTCGCGGGGGTCGACGATCCAGTACTCCGGAATGCCCGCCTCGGCGTAGTCGGCGCGTTTCTCGACGAGGTCCCGGTCCGGGTCGTCGGGGCTGACCACCTCGACGACCAGGTCCGCGCCCAGCCAGTAGCGGTCCTGGCAGCGGGAGTCCGAACGATTACGGAGCAACAGCAGGTCGGGCTCGCGGAACTTGCCCTCGCGGATGCGCATGCGCAACGCCGAGAACATCACAATGCCGCCGCGCGGGGCGACATGCGCGTGGAACAGGCGATAGAGGAACGCGAGGACCGCCTGGTGCGTGAACGTGGGCATCGGCAGTTCCTGCACGTGGCCGTCCGTGAACTCGATCAGGTGGTTGCACCGATCGGTGAGCCAGAGATACTCCTCGTCGCTCCAGGCCCCCTGGGGCGGCAGAACCTCCCGCAGGAGGGCGTGCAGGGCGTCCTGAGAAGCGGCCGACGCGGCCGTCGCCGGATGGGGCGTTGCCATGCTGCTATCGTCTCACGACCTGCAGGCTCGCGGCGGTGCGGACACGTGGCCCTCTAACCGCCGCGCGTGTGCATCTCGAGGTGCGGTTGCTCCTGCAGCGCCTCGACGGGGATGAAGGTGGCGCGGTCGGCGGCGGCCAGGCGCTCCTCGGCGCCGCGGTCGTCGCGCTGCCGCCACGTGGCCGCGATGAGGTCCTGCAGGGCCTCCCGGCTCGCGCCGGCCCTCAGCGGCCCGCGCAGGTCGGTGCCGGTGCGCGCGTAGAGGCAGCGGTACCAGAGCCCGTCGGCGGTGAGGCGGCTGCGGTCGCATTGCCGGCAGAAGGGCTCGGTCGTCGACGAGATGATGCCGAACACGAGGCCGTCGGGCAGGGTGAAGCGGTCGGCGGGCGCGGCGGTGGTCTCGTCGACGGCCTCGACGGGTCCGTAGTGGGCGGCCAGCCGGTCGAGCATCTCCCGGCGCGACAGGACGTCGTCCATCGACCAGCGGGTGGCGCCGCCGACGTCCATGTACTCGATGAACCGGACCTCGGCGTTCACCCGCCGGCCGTACTCCAGCATGGGTACGAGCTCGTCGTCGTTGACCCCGCGGATCACCACGGTGTCGATCTTGACGCTCTCGAACCCGGCCTCGGCCGCCGCGTCCAGCCCCCGCAGCACCTCCCGGTGGCGATCGAAGCGCGTGAGGGTCTCGAAGCGGTCGGCGTCCAGCGTATCCAGGCTCACGGTGATGCGCGGCAGGCCGGCCTGCCGCAGCGCCGCGACCTGGTCGGCGAGGAGGATGCCGTTGGTGGTCAGGGCGAGGTCGCGAAGCGCGGCCCTGCCGGCGAGCAGCGCGACGAGGTCCGGCAGGTCGGTGCGCAGCAGCGGTTCACCCCCGGTGATGCGGACCTTGTCGGTCCCGAGGGCCGCGAACACGTCGACCAGGCGGTCGATCTCCTCGAAGGTCAGGATGTCGTTGCGGGGCAGCCAGACGTACTCCGCCTCGGGCATGCAGTAGTGGCACCGCAGGTTGCACCGGTCGGTCACCGACACCCGCAGGTTCGCGAGCGGCCGGCCGAGTTGATCCTGGACCTCCATCGCCCTTCATTATGCCACTGCGGCAAGGGCCTGGGGCCGCGGGGAGAGCCACGGCGCCGCCGTTCGCCGCCGGATGAACCGGCCCGCGTAGCACCCGGCGGCGAACTCCGGCGGGAGACCGCCGGCCGCCTCGCCACCGGGCTCATCGGGTGCGAGGACCACGCTCTCCCTCTCTGAGGCCCTGGGAGAGCCGCATCGCGGTCTCGCGGGCTGCCCCCGGTGCGACGCCGTCCGACCGCCGGTTCGACATATAATTCACGCCGTGCTCCGGTCCCACCGCGCCGGCTTCCCGCGAGTCGCTGCGTCGGCGTTCGTAGACGAAAGCGCCCAGGTGATCGGCGACGTCGAGATCGGCGAGGACAGCAGCGTGTGGATGAACGCGGTGCTGCGCGGGGACGTCCACTGGATCCGCGTCGGCCACCGCACCAACATCCAGGACGCCAGCGTGCTCCACGGGATGAGCGGGACTCACCCGACCCGGCTCGGCGACGAGGTGACGGTGGGGCACGGGGCGATTCTCCACGGGTGCGTGGTCGAGGACCGGTGCCTCATCGGCATGGGGGCGATCGTGCTGAACGGGGCGATCGTCGGTTCCGGCTCGATCGTGGCCGCCGGCACCCTGGTGGCCGAGGGCACCGCCATTCCCCCGGGGTCGCTGGTCATGGGCAGCCCCGGGAAAGTGCGGCGGGCGACCACCGGCGACGAAGCGGCATCGATCCGCCGCTACGCCGATCACTACGTCGCCTACAAGCGCGAGTTCCTGACGTCTCCGGACGGACCCGGGGAGAGTCCGGACGCGCGATGAAGATGCGGTCGGCGGTCTGAAGGAAGGGACCCCTCCTCACTGTGATTCCCGGTATTCGCGGCACGCGGGACATCCTGCCCGGCGAGGCGGGCAGGTGGCGGCGCGTCGAGCGCGCGGCGGTGGAGGTGTGCGAGCGCTACGGCTACGTCGAGGTGCGCACCCCCGTCATCGAGCGGGAGGAGCTGTTCGCGAAGGGGACCGGAGAATCGACGGACATCGTCCAGAAGGAGATGTACGCCTTCACCGACAAGGGGGGCGAGCGCGTCACCCTGCGGCCCGAGGCGACCCCCAGCCTCGTCCGCGCCTTCGTCGAGCACGGCCTCGAGCAGGCCCTGCCGTTCGCGAAGCTGTACAGCCTGGGGCCGATGTTCCGCTACGAGCGCCCTCAGAAGGGCCGCTACCGGCAGTTCCACCAGCTCGACGTCGAGGTGTTCGGCATCGCCGATCCGGCCGTCGACGCCGAGGTCATCGAGATGGCCTGGGCCTTCGTGACCGAGCTCGGTCTCAAGGGGGCCGAGCTCGTCATCAACTCCGTGGGGTGCGAGGCGTGCCGGCCCGCGTTCAGCGCCGCCCTGCTCGGCGCCCTCGGCGAACGGGTATCCGGCCTGTGCGGCGACTGCCGGCGCCGGGCCGGGACCAACCCCCTGCGCATCTTCGACTGCAAGGTGCCCGCCGACCAGCCGATCATCGACGCCCTGCCGCACTCGACGGATTACCTGTGCGAAGCCTGCCGCGACCATTTCGCGGAGGTGCGGGGCCATCTGGACGCCTACGGGCTCTCGTACCGGGTGTCCCACCGGCTCGTCCGGGGCCTCGACTACTACACGCGCACCACCTTCGAGATTCTCGGGGCCGGGCTCGGGGCGCAGAACGCGCTGCTGGGCGGCGGCCGCTACGACCGCCTCGTGAAGCAGCTCGGGGGGCCGGACCGCCCCGGCATCGGGTTCGCGGCGGGGCTCGAGCGGCTGGTCCTCGCGCTGCCCGAGGACGCGGGCGACGCGGCCCCGGCCGACGCGTTCGTGGTCGCCCTCGGCGACGGGACGTGGGCGTCGGCGCGGGTGCTGGCCCGCGACCTGCGCCGGGCCGGCCTGCGGGTGCTGATCGACTACGGGGGGCGTTCGTCGAAGTCGCAGATGAAGCGGGCCAACCGCAGCGGGGCCCGGCACATGCTCATCATCGGCGAGGACGAGCTGGCCGCCGGCGAGGTGACCGTCAAGGAGATGGCGACGAGCGAGCAGCGTCGGGTGGCCCGCGACGCCGTCGCGGCGGCGCTTGCGGCGAGACGCGCCACGCCGCCGGAGCGGAATGGACGGACGAGCGACGGGGACGTCGACGCCGGGAACAGGGTGTAGAGCAGTGCGGACACATACATGCGGCGCGTTGCGCCCGAGCGACATGGGGCAGGAGGCGACCCTGCTGGGGTGGGTGCACCGGGTGCGCGACCTCGGCTCCCTCATCTTCGTCGACGTGCGCGACCGCTACGGGGTCACCCAGGTGGTGGCCCGCGACGACGAGGCGCTGCTCGCGCAGGCGAAGCGGCTGCGGCCCGAGTTCGTGGTGGCGGTCGCCGGCGTCGTCGAGCGTCGGTCCGACGACACCCTCAACCCGAAGATCGCCACCGGCGAGGTCGAGATCGCGGTGCGGTCCATCGAGGTCCTGAACGAGTCGAAGCGCCCGCCCTTCCACATCGCCGAGGAAAGCCCGGTCTCGGAGGACCTCCGGCTGAAGTACCGCTACCTCGATCTGCGGCGCCAGCGGATGCAACGGAACATGCAGCTCCGGCATCGGGTGGTGCTGGCGGTGCGGCGCGCCCTCGACGAGCAGGGCTTCCTGGAGATCGAGACCCCGATCCTGGCCAAGTCGACCCCGGAAGGGGCGCGCGACTACCTGGTCCCCAGCCGGGTGCATCCGGGCGAGTTCTTCGCCCTGCCGCAGTCCCCGCAGATATTCAAGCAGATCCTGATGATCTCGGGCATGGACCGCTACTTCCAGATCGCCCGCTGCTTCCGCGACGAGGACCTGCGCGCCGACCGCCAGCCCGAGTTCACGCAGATCGACATGGAGGTGTCGTTCGCCACCCCCGACGTCGTCTTCGGCATCGTCGAGCGCCTGATGGAGTCGGTGTGCGCCGCCGCCGGCCTGACCGTGGAGGCGCCGTTTCCCCGGTTGACCTACGCCGACGCGATGGCGAGGTACGGGTCGGACAAGCCCGACCTGCGCATCGGAATGGAGATCGCCGACGTCTCCGCCGTCTTCGCCGACTCGAGCTTCCGGGTGTTCCGGGAGTGCGTGGCCGAGGGGGGCGTCATCCGCGCCCTCGTCGTGCCGGGGGCGGGGCGGTACTCGCGCAGCCAGGTCGACAAGCTCGTCGACGAGGCCATCGCGCTGGGCGCCTCCGGCCTGGTGTGGGCGCGGCGCGGGCCGGAGGGCGACGTGCAGAGCTCGATCCTCAAGGTGGCGGGGGCCGAGACCCTGGGGAGGCTGCTCGAGGCGGCGGACGCCGGCGACGCCGACCTCGTGCTCGTGGCGGCGGGTTCGGGCGAGGAGCCGTCCCGGCTGCTCGGGCAGATGCGGCTGCAGCTCGCCCGGCGCGAGGGGCTCGTCGACGAGTCCCGCACCGCTCTGGCGTGGATCGTCGACTTCCCGATGTTCGAGTGGAACGAGACCGAGGGGCGTCACGTGTCGCGGCACCACCCGTTCACGTCGCCGCACGCCGGCGACCGCCACCTGCTCGACGACGGCGACCTCGGGGCCATCCGGGCCAAGGCCTACGACCTCGTGTTCAACGGCTGGGAGATCGGCGGCGGCAGCATCCGGATCCACGAGCAACCGCTGCAGCGGCGCATCTTCGAGCTGCTCAAGATCAGCGACGAGGACGCCCGTTCGCGCTTCGGCTTCTTCCTCGACGCGCTCGAGTACGGGACGCCGCCGCACGGCGGCATCGCCTTCGGGGTCGACCGCATCGTGGCCCTGCTCGCGGGTGAGGGCTCCATCCGCGACGTCATGGCGTTTCCCAAGACCGCCGCCGCCGTCGACCTGATGACCGGCGCCCCGTCGACGGTGAGCCCCCACCAGCTCCGCGAACTGCACCTGCAGACGGAGGGTTGAGTGCCGTTCCCCTCGGCCGCCGCCGCGCGGGCGGGGTTGAAGGCGCGACGGAGGAGCCCGCCGGGGCCGGCGTCGCCGGTCGGAAGCCGCGCAGGGCGGGCACTTGCCGTAGCCGGCCGATTGGTGCACGATCGCAGGCGGACGTGTCCGAAGAACCCAGCCCATCCGGCACCGCCGCGGCCACCCGGATCGCCGTGCCCGACGACGGGATCGAGCAACTGTTCGGCGCCCACGACTCCCATCTCACCGCCTTCGAGGAGCTGTTCGGGGTGAGGGTCCGGACGGACGGCAATCAGTTGCTGGTCGACGGCGAGGCGCGGGCGGTCGAGGGGGTGGAGCGGACCGTCCGGCAGTTGTCGGCGCTCGTCGGCGACGGCTACCGGCTGTCGCCGGACGACGTGAGGCAGGCGGCGCAGCTCGTGATGCAGGACGCGTCGGTCCGGCTTCGCGACTATTTCGTGAAGATCACCGTCAAGGCGTCGAGCAAGCGGCAGGTCGCCCCCAAGAGCCTGAACCAGCGGCGTTACCTGGAGGCCATCGACCGGCACGACGTGGTCTTCGGGGTCGGACCGGCGGGGACGGGGAAGACCTATCTGGCGATGGCCCAGGCCGTCGCCTACCTGACCGCGAAGAAGGTCACCCGCATCATCCTCGCGCGCCCCGCCGTCGAGGCCGGCGAGCGGCTGGGGTTCCTGCCCGGCGACATGCAGGAGAAGGTCAACCCCTACCTGCGTCCGCTCTACGACGCCCTCTACGACATGCTCGACCTCGACCGGGTCGACCGGTTGCTCGATCGCCGCACCATCGAGATCGCGCCCCTCGCCTTCATGCGGGGGCGGACCCTCAACGACGCGTTCGTGATTCTCGACGAGGCCCAGAACACCACGGCCGAGCAGATGAAGATGTTCCTCACCCGCCTCGGGTTCGGGTCGAAGGCGGTCATCACCGGCGACATCACCCAGATCGACCTGCCGGCGGGCCGCGTGTCCGGCCTCGTCGAGGTGCTGCGGATCCTGGAGCACGTGGACGGCATCGCGTTCACCCGCTTCGACGATCGCGACGTGGTGCGGCACCCGCTCGTGCGCAGGATCGTCCGGGCCTACGAGACCTGGGCGGAGCGTCCCGACGAGCCGGCCGCGGCGGCGGCTCCAGCCGGAAGCGGGGCCTTCTCGACGCCATGACCCGCTCGACGAACCGGACGATGACGACCACCACGACGCGCGGCGCGACGAGGGCCTCTCGAGCCGGCGCCTCGACGGTGCCCGACCTCCGATGACCGCGGACGATCCCGACCCTCGCCCCACCCGTCCCCCCGCCCGGCTCGAGGTCGTGGTGACGGACGGGCGCGGACGGCGCAAGGCGGCCGGCGACCTCCCGGCGTGGCTCGCCGGGGTGGCGCCCCGGTCCGCGGCCGGGCAGGCGGTGGTCGCCCTGGTCTGCGACCGCAAGATGCGCGACCTCAACCATCGGTTCCGCGGCATCGATCGCGTGACCGACGTCCTGTCGTTTCCGGCCGAACCCGACGGGACCGGGCCCCGCCGCCCCGGCGCGACCGGCGCCCCGCGATGGCTGGGCGACATCGTCATCGCCACCGGTCGGGCGGCCCGCCAGGCCCGCGCGGCCGGGCTCACCGAGGGCGAGGAGCGGCGCCGCCTCGCCCTCCACGGCCTGCTGCACCTGCTGGGCTACGACCACGAGCGCGACGACGGACGCATGCGGCGGCTGGAGCGGCGGCTCCAGCGGCGCGGCGGCCTGCCGGTGGACGCCTCATGATGCCCCTCGCGCTGTTTCTCCTCGGTTGCGCGGTGATTTACGTCGCGACCATCGAGTCGGCGTTCGGGGCGATGGTCCGCCTGCCGGAACGGTTGACGGCGGAGCGGGACGCCCGCAGCGCGTCGCTCGTGACCCACCTCGAGGACCCGCTGCGCCTGTACGTCGTCACCCGCCTGCTGCGGGGCGGGCTGTTCGCCCTCGCCGCCGTGATCCTGGCCCAGCTCATCGGCGTGGCCACGCCCCGGGAGGTCGGCGTGCTGCTCCTGAGCATCGTCGGGTTCGTCCTCGTCTGCGAGCAGGTGGTGCCCTCCGCCCTCGCGCGGCGCAACGCCGGGCGCGTGCTCGAGCTGCTGCTGCCGACGTTCGACCTCGCGCTCCGGGTCCTGGGCCCGGCAACGGGCTGGCTGCTGCTCCTGGCGCGGCCGCGCCGCGGGCGGCCCGCCAACGGGCGCGGCGGCGGCGCGGACGACGCGGAGGGCGAGGACGACGAGGCGCGGGCGGAGGCGGCCGACACCGAGGAGCGGCGGCTCCTTCAGTCGGTGGTGGACTTCGGGGGGACGCTGGTTCGCGAGGTGATGACCCCTCGCCCGGACATCGTGGCCATCGCCCACGACGCGACGGTCGACGAGCTGCGGGCCCTCTTCGCGGAGGAGGAGTACTCGCGAATCCCGGTCTTCGAGAACGACCTCGACAATATCCTGGGCTTCGTCTTCGCCAAGGACCTGGTGAAGGCCGACGGGCTCTCGGGGGACTCGCCCATCGTCCCCCGACTGCTGCGGCCGGCCTGCGTCGTGCCCGAGGGCCAGCGCGTCGCCGACCTCTTGCGCGAGCTCCAGGGCAGGCACGTGCAGAGCGCCATCGTCGTCGACGAGTACGGGGGCACGGCGGGGCTCGTGACCATCGAGGATCTCCTCGAGGAGATCGTAGGCGAGATACGCGACGAGTACGACGATGACGAGTCCGAGCCGGTGGTCGAGGAAGACGGCGGGCGGTTCGTGTTCCTCGCCACGGTGGGGGTCGGCGAGCTGGCCGAGCGCCTGGGGGTGTCGGTCGAGCGGGACGGCTTCGAATCGGTGGGGGGCTATCTGCTGACCCGGCTCGGGCGCGTGCCGGCGGTCGGGGAGACGGTCGACGTGGACGACCTCGTCGTCGAGGTGCTCGACGCCGAGCGTCGGCGCGTGCGGAAGGTGCGGGTCAGCCGCCGGCCGGTGGCGGCGGCCGAGGGACAGGCGTGACGGGAACCGGGCCGCCGGCCATGCGCGCCGGCTTCATGTCGCTCGTCGGGCGCCCCAACGCGGGCAAGTCCACCCTGCTCAATCGCATCGTCGGCACGAAGCTGGCCATCGTCTCGGACAAGCCGCAGACCACGCGGAACCGGATCCTGGCGGTGCGGAACTACACGGGGAAGACCCCCGCGCAGGTGGTCTTCGTGGACACCCCGGGCATTCACCGGCCGCTGCACCGGATGAACGTGCGCATGGTCGACATGGCCCTGGAGTCGATCGCCGAGGTCGACCTGATCGGGCTGGTGCGGGACGTCACCGACGGCGTCGGCGCCGGCGACCGCTTCGTCGTCGGCGCCCTGGAGCGGGCTCCGGCGCCGGTGGTGCTGATCCTCAACAAGATCGACCTGATCGCCAAGCCGCGCCTGCTGCCGATCATCGACTGGTACCGCCGCCAGCGCGACTTCGCCGCCTTCGTGCCCGTGTCCGCGGCCACCGGCGACGGGGTCGACATCCTCGAGCGGGAGATCGTCGCGAGGCTCCCGGCCGGCCCGGCGCTCTATCCCGACGACTTCCTCACAGACCAGCCCGAGCGCGTCCTCGCGGCCGAGACCGTGCGCGAGAAGGTGCTCCGCCACACCCACGCCGAGCTGCCGTTCGTGACCGCGGTGGTCGTCGACCGCTTCGACGACGAGAGCGAGCCGGGGCGCCTGGGCCTGTTCTGCTCCATCCTGGTCGAGCGGAAGTCGCAGAAGCCCATCGTCATCGGTCCCGGAGGGGCGCGCATCCGGCAAATCGGGACCGAGGCCCGACAGGACCTGGAACGGTTCTTCGGTGTCCCTGTCTATCTGGACCTCCACGTCAAGGTGCGGGCCGACTGGCGCGACGACGACCGGATCCTCGACCAGGCCGGCGTGGCCCCGACCGAGCAGGGATGAGCGGCGAAGCCGCCGCCCAAGGCCGCGTCGACCCCCCCATCGTTGCGTTCGGCTCCGCCGTTCCACGGCGCAGATTCCCTAGCGCGCCATCCGCTCGGCCATGTTGCGCAGGAAGTTGACGACGTGCCAGATCTCCTCGTCGGTGATGCGGCCCTCCCAGGCGTCCATGTCGTAGGCCGGCGGCACGCCGTTGCGAATCACGAGGAAGATGTCGCCGTCGGTGTCGCCGTGCACCCACTCGTCGTCGATCAGGTTCGCCGGCCTCGACCCCGGCGGTGCGGTCGTGCCCTGGCCGTCGGCGCGCGGGCCGTGGCACGAGCGGCAGAAGCGTCCGTAGACCCGCAGGCCCGCCCTCGCCGATTCCTCGGTCGCCTCGATCGGGTTCTCCGGCGCCTCGGCGGCCGCCTCCTGCACGGGTCCGGACGCGACCAGCGGGGCCGAGTCGGCGATCGGGAACAGGGCGAAGGCCATGGCGGCCAGGACGGGCACGGCTCGTGCAGGACTGGACATCGTCACGCATCCTCCTCGGTGTGGAAGTTTGCACCATGATACCGCGCCGCCGTCCATTGCCGCGGTAGCGCCGCAAGCCGGTCGGCCCCCGCGGGCCCACGCGGTTGACCGTTCGCCGACGACGGGATAAACTGCCCGCTCCGACCAGGGCGAATCCACTCGGTGGGCTGAGCGACACTGCCCGTCCCGGTCCGGGCACATCCAAATCGGAGAGATGAGCGAATGCGTAGACTGAGCGTTTTCTTCATGGCGATCCTGCTGGTCGCCGGCACCGCCAGGGCCCAGGAGCCCGAGCCGCAGGTGTTCGGCGATCTGGCCGAGGTGATGCGCGGCATTCTCTTCCCCAACTCGAACATCATCTTCGACGTGCAGACGAACAACCCCGACGATCCGGTCGAGGCGGCCGAGGGCGATTCCACCAGCGCCCGCTTCTCCAACATCTACACCGGATGGGAGGCCCTCGAGAACGCGGCCGTCGCCCTCGTCGAGGCCGCCAACCTGATCGAGCTGCCGCGCCTGTGCGAGAACCTCGAGGACGATCCCGCGCGCAACGGCGTGCCGGCCCCGGTCGAGCGCGACGACTGGAAGCAGTACGTCGCCGGGCTGCGGGCGGCGGGCCAGACCGCCTACGAGTGGGCGCAGGCCCGCGCCTACGACGACTTCGACGCGATCCTCATGACCGGCGAGGTCGCCGAGGCCTGCTCGGCCTGCCACGGCGTCTACCGCGACAGCTATACCGACCCGCCCGTTCCGCGCTGCACGCCCCCCGCGGAGTGAGCCCGTCCCGCCGCCGGCGGCGGGTCCACGCGACCTGCCGCCAGCGGCCTCGTGGCCTTGCGGCCCCGGGCGCTCCAGGAGTCATGTTCGTTCTCGAGGCGCCGACTCCCGTCGCCTGCTCGGGCTGGGCGAGGTCGGCAGGATCGGCGCGCTCCACCATCGCCAGTCGGTCGGAGTTCCGTCGGCCGACCGTATCCCTCGGATTCCGTCGGCCTCGCGGCTTCCGCGTCTCGGGGCCGGCCTCGGCATCCGGGGCGCAAGACGGTCGCTGCCCCGGCCTTCCCATCGCCGTACTCGCGCTCCCACCGGTCCGGGCCCTCGGGTCCCGGTGCCGGCTCCATGGCGCCGAGCGTTTCGATCGCAACCAGCCCCCGCGGCTGTCTCGGCCATGAGCGTATCGGGTTGATGTGGTTGGCTCCAGGCGACATCGAGCCGCCGTGGCGCCGAAGCCCAACCCGTTTGCTGTGCTAAACTGAAATGATCCTGATGCTGACAGTGGACCCTCCAGAGGAACCCGACTTGTCGCGGCATTCGTCCGTGACCGCGCCCCGGACGACGGGACGATGCCCTTCCACCGCCGCATCGACGTGGTGCTCGACTCGGTCAAGCGACTGCAGCGGATAGGTGCGTCCGCCAACCTCCTGAACCTCCTCCAGAAACAGCGCCCCGCCGACCTCGCCGAGGTCCTTGGCGAGCTCACCGACAAGAACCGGCGCGACGCCTTCAACCTGCTGCTCGACCGCGACAGCCGCCTCGCGATGGAGGCGCTGATGGAATACGGCGCCGAGCCCGGCGCCGGTCTGCTCGTCGACCACCCGCCGGAGCGCATCGCGCTGTGGCTGCTCGACCTGCCGTCGGACGACGCGGCGGCGCTGATCGACGAGCTGCCCGACGAGCTGTCGGCCGAGGTGCTCGAGCGGATGCGCCCGCACGAGTCCGGCGAGGTCGAGAACCTGCTCGAGTACGCGGAGCAGACGGCCGGCCGCATCATGAACCCGACGGTGTTCGCGCTGTCGGAGGAGATGACGGCGGGCGAGGCGATCCACGCGTTGCAGGGATCGCGCGAGGTGGAGATGGTCTTCTACCTCTACGTGGTCGACGAGCGCCGGCATCTCGTGGGCGTCGTCTCGCTGCGCCGGCTGCTGCTCGTGGCCACCGAGACCCCGCTGCAGCGCATCATGACCACCGACCTGATCAGCGCGCGGGTCGACACCGACCAGGAAGAGGTGGCGCAGCACGTCGCCAACTACAACCTGCTGGCGATCCCGGTGGTCGACGAGGAGAACAAGCTCGTCGGCATCATCACCGTCGACGACGTCATCGACATCATCAAGGACGAGGCCACCGAGGACCTCTACCGGCTGGCCGGCGTCAGCGGCGACGAGCACGTGTTCACCCCGGCGGGGGAGTCGGCGCGGAAGCGGCTGCCGTGGCTGGCCATGAACCTCGTCACCGCGACCCTCGCCGCGATCGTCGTCCGGGCGTTCCAGGCGACCATCGATCAGGCGGTGGCGCTGGCCGTCCTCATGACCATCGTCGCCAGCATGGGGGGCAACGCGGCGACCCAGACCCTGACCGTCATCGTGCGGTCCATCGCCCTCGGGGAGCTCACCTGGGGCAGCTCGCGCCGGGCGGTGCTGAAGGAGGCGCTGGTCGGCCTGGGCAACGGCATCGTCCTCGGGACGGTGGGGGCCCTGGTGGCGTGGCTGTTGTACGGCAACGTGTACCTGGGGGCGATCCTGGCCCTCGCGATGGTCATCAACCTGCTGGTGGCGGCGGTGGCCGCGACGGTGATTCCCATCGCCCTGCGGGCCCTCAAGGTGGATCCGGCCCTGGCGTCGGCGGTGTTCATCACCACGTTGACGGACGTCTTCGGGTTCTTCGCGTTCCTCGGTCTCGCCACCGTGTTCCTGCCCTATCTGGACGGGCTGGTGTGACCGCGGCGGCCCCGCCGTGGCCTCGACCGCGGCGGGACGCTACAATGGTGGCCGGCCGGGCACGCCGCGCTCGCGATGCCAGTCCTGACGACCGACGCGCTGATTCTGCGCACCTACCATCTTGGTGAAGCGGACCGCATCGTCGTGTTCCTGACGCCGGAGCGGGGCAAGAAGCGGGGCGTGGCCAACGGCGCGCGCCGGCCGCGCTCGCGGCGGTTCGCCGGCGGGCTCGAGCCGTTGACGTCGGTGCGGCTCGCCTACTACGAGCGGGAGCACCGCGAGCTGGTCCGGCTGCGCTACGTCGAGCCGGTGCGCTCGCCGATGCTGGCCCGGGACGGCGAGCGGCTCGGCTACGTCGAGTACTTCGCGGAGATCCTCGACGAGTGCGCGCAGGAGGCGGAGCCGAACGCGGCGCTGTTCCGGCTCGGGTCGGCGGTGGGGGCGCTGCTCGCGGGGGAGATTCCCATTGCGCGGCTGGCGCGCTACTTCGAGTACTGGGTGCTCCGCTTGCAGGGGGTCTATCCCTCGCTGAGCGCCTGCGGGCGGTGCGGCCGCCGCCCCGATTCGGGCGGCCGCATCGATGCGTCGCGTGGCGGCTTCCGGTGTGCCGCGTGCGCCGGCGGGCGGGGGCTCCCGTTGTCGGCCGAGGCGTTGCGCTTTCTCCGTGACGCCGCATCGACGCCGCCCGACGGACTGTCGGGGGTAGGGTTGCCGGCCCGCGCGGACCAGGAGCTGGACCAGGCGCACGGGCGCCTGCTCGCGATGCACCTGGAGAAGGAGTTGCGGGCCGCCAAGGTGCTGCGGGCGATGGCCCGGACGGCCGCCAGCCCCGGAGTGACGCCGCCATGACGACCATGTACCTTTCCGTCGTGCCATCCTCGACCGGCGCACCGCAGGCCTCGGGGCCGCGCGAGGTGTCGCCACGCGCGGTCGGCCCCCGCCCCGTGACGCTCCGGACCGCGCCGGCGCGAAGCTCGAACCGGGCGGTGACGCCGTGACCCTCCAGGACCTGATCGCCGCGTTGTCGCGCTTCTGGTCGTCGCGCGGATGCCTGATTCACCAGCCCCTCGACACCGAGGTGGGGGCCGGCACCATGCATCCCGAGACGTTCCTCCGCGTTCTCGGGCCCCGGCCCTGGCGGGTCGCCTACGTGCAGCCGTCGCGGCGCCCCGCCGACGGCCGCTTCGGCGAGAACCCGAACCGGCTGTTCAAGCACCATCAGTTCCAGGTCATCCTGAAGCCGTCGCCGGACGCCGCGCAGGACCTCTACCTGGACAGCCTTCGGGTGTGCGGCATCGACCCCGTCCGCCACGACGTGCGCTTCGAGGAGGACAACTGGGAGTCGCCCACCCTGGGGGCGTGGGGCATCGGGTGGCAGGTGCTCCTTGACGGGATGGAGATAACCCAGTTCACCTACTTCCAGCAGGCCGGCGGCATCGAGCTGTCGCCGGTGTCGGTCGAGCTCACCTACGGGCTCGAGCGCATCGCGATGCACCTGCAGGGGGTCGACGATGTCTACGACCTCGAGTGGGCGCCGGGAGTGACGTACCGGACGGTGCGGCACCAGGACGAGGTGGAGCAGACGAAGTACGCGTTCGGCATGGTCGACATGCCGGAGGCGGAGTTCGCGGCCCGCCACCGGGAGCTGTTCGAGCAGCATCACGGGATGGCGCGGACGCTGATCGAGTCGAGGCTGGTGCTGCCGGCCCTCGACGCGTGCCTGAAGTGCTCGCACACCTTCAACATCCTCGACGCGAGCGGCGGCATCGGGGTGACCGAGCGCGCCGCGTACATCCTCAGGGTCCGAGAGCTGGCGGTGGCGGTGGCCGGGGCCTACGCGGCCGGCGAGGCCGAGGCCACGGGGGCGGCGGCCGGCGCCGGGGCGGTGTCGTGACGCCGGGGCCTCCGTGCAGGGAGCGGATTCGCGAATCATGCATCGAGAGCTGCTGATCGAGATCGGGTGCGAGGAGCTGCCTGCGAGCTGGATGCCGCCACTGGTGCGGCAGCTGGGCGCCTGCGTCGGGGCCCGGCTCGAAGCGGCCCGGCTCGCGTGCCCGACCCCGCCGGAGGCGTTCGCGACGCCGCGCCGGCTCGTGGTTCGCGCGGCACGGGTGGCGGAACGGCAACCGGACCTCGAGGAGACGGTCACCGGACCCCCGGTCCGCGCCGCCTTCACCGACGACGGAGAGCCCACTCGTGCCGCCGCGGGGTTCGCCCGCAAGCACGGGGTCCCCGTCGACCGCCTGATCCGGATCGAGACGCCCAAGGGGACCTACCTGGCCCACCGGCGCCGGCAGCGGGGGCGGGCCGCCCGCTCGGTCCTCGGCGGCGTGCTCTCCGCGACCCTGCGTGACCTCGCGTTTCCGAAGCAGATGCACTGGGACGCCCGGCTCGAGGACGGCCGCGGCGACCTGCCCTTCGGGCGCCCCATCCGCTGGCTGGTGTTCCTGTTCGGCGGGCGGGTCGTGCCGTTCGTCATCGACCGGACGCCGGAGGCGGCGGCGCGGGGGGTGGCGCCGATTCGCGCCGGCTCGGCCACCCGCGGTCACCGCTTCTTCTCGCGCGACGGCCGGCCCGGCCGCCCCGTGCGGGTGGGCTCGTTCGCCGAGTACCGCAAGACCCTGAAGCGGCACTACGTGCTGCTGACCCGCGAGGAGCGCCGCGCCCGCATCGCGAAGAAGCTCGAGACGCAGGCGAAGCGCGTGGGCGGCGTGGTCGGGGGCGCCGGTGGCGCCGCGTCGCTCCTCGACGAGGTGCCCGATCTCGTCGAGTACCCGTCGGTCGTCGCCGGCCGCTTTCCCGAGGAGTTCCTCGCCCTGCCCGAGGAAGTGCTGAAGACGACGATGATCCACCACCAGCACTACTTCCCGGTGGCGGCGGGGGACGGCCGCCTCACCGAGCACTTCCTCGCGGTGACCAACGTCCCGAAGGACAACGTGCCCGCGATCGCCCGCAACTCCGAACGGGTGCTCGTGGCGCGGCTGCGGGACGCCCGGTTCTTCTGGGAGGCGGACCGCGGCGCGCCGCTCGACTCGCGCCTCGACCGTCTGGACACGCTGCGGTTCCACGCGAAGCTCGGCAGCTATCTGGACAAGGCCCGGCGCATCGAGAAGCTGGCCGCCGCCGTCGCCGGCGACGCGTTCGGCGCGCCCGCCGCGGTCGGTCACGCGGCCCGCGCCGCCCGCCTCGCCAAGGCCGACCTGACCACCGACATGGTCGGCGAGTTCCCCGAGCTGCAGGGGATCATGGGGGGCATCTACGCCCGCGAGGACGGCGAGCCGGAAGAGGTGTGGCGCGCCGTCTACCACCACTACCTGCCGATCGGCGTCACCGTCGACGCCCCGCCCCGGCCGGACGATCTGGGCGGGGCCGGCACGAGCTGGGCCGCCGTCGCCCTCGCCGACAAGCTGGACACGCTGGTCGGGCTGTTCCGGGCCGGCGAGCGGCCGCGGGGGGCGCGGGACCCGTTCGGGCTGCGGCGGCAGGCCCACGGCGTCTTCGCGATCCTCGTGGACCTGCCGGAGCTGACCGGGCTGGCCGCACGCCCGGACCTGGGGCATCTGGTCGCGGCGGCGGAGGCGGCGCACGAAGGGGGGGGCGACGCCGGGAACGGCGCGCACGAAGCGGGGCAGGAATCGGGGAGCGACGCCGAGGCCCTCGAGCGGCTGCAGCAGTTCCTGGTCGAGCGTCTGCGGTTCGTGCTGGAGCAGCGCGGCCACGACGTGCGCAACGTGCGGGCGGTGACCCAGCCGTGGCCGTCCTGGCGAGCCGTCGTCCCCCTCGACGCGCGCCGCAAGCTCGAGGCGTTGTCGGGGTTCACGGGGTCGGCCGACTTCCAGCAGCTCGCGGCGCTCTTCAAGCGGGTGCGCAACATAGCCCGGGAGCTGCCCGACGCCGAGCTCGCCGACGTGGAGGCGGGACGGGTCGCGGTGTCGGACGAGCCGCCCGAACCGGCGGAAGCGGCCTTGGCGGCCGAGCTCGACCGGCGCCGGCCGGCCATCGCGGCGGCGGTGGCGGCGGGGACCGACTACCACGCGGCGTTCGCGGAGGCGGCGGCGTTCGGCCCCGCCGTCGACCGCTTCTTCACCGACGTGCTCGTCATGGCCGACGATCCGGTCCTGCGGCGCCGGCGTCTCGCCCTGCTGAAGCGGCTCGAGCACCTGATCCTGCAGCTCGCCGACGTGTCGGCGCTGGTGAAGGACGCGGACTAGCGATGGCAGCCCCGGGTCCATGACCGACTACGTCCCCGCGGAAGACCGCCCGTCGCGCATCGTGCGGCTGCCGGCCGAGCTGGCGAACCAGATCGCCGCCGGCGAGGTGGTCGAGCGCCCCGCGTCGGTGGTCAAGGAGCTGGTCGAGAACGCCCTCGACGCCGGGGCGTCGCGCGTCGCGGTCACCGTCGAGCTGGGCGGCAAGCGGCTCGTGCGGGTGGAGGACGACGGCGAGGGGATGACCCCCGACGAGGCCCTCCTCGCGCTCGAGCGGCACGCCACCAGCAAGATCCGGCGGGTCGAGGACCTCGCGGCCATCGCCTCGCTGGGGTTCCGCGGCGAGGCGCTGCCGAGCATCGCCTCGGTGTCGCACCTGTTGCTGCGCACCCGCGCGCGCGGCGCCTCGCGCGGGGTCGAGGTGCGGGTGTCGGGCGGGGTCATCGACTCGACGCGCGAGGCGGGGGCGGCCGAGGGCACCATCGTCGAGGTGACCGACCTCTTCTACAACGTGCCGGCGCGCCGCAAGTTCCTGAAGGCGGACGGGGCGGAGACCGCGCAGATCTCGCGGCTCGTCACGCAGCTCGCCCTGGGCCGGCCCGGCGTGGGCTTCACGTTCACGAGCGGGACGCGCCGGATCGCGCGGTGGCCGCCGGTCGGGGGTCTGGCGGAGCGCCTGTTCCAGCTCTACCGGGACCGCGACGACCTCGTCGACGTCGCCAAGCAGGCGGCCGGGGTGACCGTCACCGGCTTCGTGGCCGGCCTCGCCGGGGGGAGCGGCGGGCGCGCGCGGGGCCCGCAGAACGTCTTCGTGAACGGCCGCGCCGTGAAGGACCGCACTATCGCCCACGCCATCGTCCACGCCTACGACACCGCCACCATCAAGGAGCGCCGCCCCGAGGTCCACCTCTTCATCGAGCTGCCCCCCGACCGGGTCGACGTCAACGTGCATCCCACCAAGGCCGAGGTCCGCTTTCTCGAGCCCTCCCTGGTGCACGAGGTGCTGCGGCGGGCCATTGCCGAAGCCCTGGGCGCCACCGCCGCGCCGGCGGTGACGTTGCGCGATCCGGCCTCCGGGCGCGCGGCGTCACCGGCTGCAGGGAGCGCGGGAGCGTCCGGGGCGGAAGCCGCGGGCGGTTGGCAGCCGGTCCCTCATGCCGTTCCGGAGACGGGGGCGGGCGCGCAGGTCGGCGCGGCGCCGCGGGATGAGAGCGATGCGCGAGCGCGCGCCGCACCCGCCGGCGCCGCGGGCTCCGCTGGAGCGGGCGGACCCACGCTGGCCGACGCCGTGCGCGAGCTGCGCCCGGCCGCGGTCACCGTGGAGAGCGCGGCCGGTGCTCCCGCGGTGCCGGCGGGTGGGGTCGTCGACCGCCCGATGCAGCCCCTCGGTCAGTTCCGCGACACCTTCATCGTTGCCGTCGACGAGGACGGCATCGCCATCGTCGACCAGCACGTGGCCCACGAGCGCGTGCTGTTCGAGCAGGTGATGGAGCGGCTGACGGCCGGCCGGCTCGAGAGCCAGCGGCTGCTGCACCCGATCGTGCTGGACCTGCCCCCGGCCGAGCGCCAGGCGCTGGCCGCCCACAGGGAGGCGCTCGACCGGCTGGGGTTCGAGGTCGAGGAGTTCGGCGGCGAGAGCGTGCGGATCGCGGCAGTACCGGTCGTCGTGCCCCTGGCCGCGGCGGAGGCGGCGGTGCGGGGGCTCGCCCAGGATCTCGACGGCCTCGACCGCGGCGCCGCCGTCGACGAGGCGCTGAGACGCAGCGCCGCCACCACCGCGTGCCACGCCGCCGTCAAGGCCCACGACCGGCTGACGCCCGAGAAGATGATCTGGATTCTCGACGCCCTGCGCCGCACCGCGCATTCTTCCGTTTGTCCCCACGGCCGCCCCGTCGTCCTGCGCCTCTCGCGGGGGGAGATCGAGAAGCGGTTCGAGCGCATCTAGCCGGAGGGCGCCTCGCATGAGCACGCCCGCCGAAGGGTGGCACGGGTGGGAAGCCTATGCGCGGTTCTACGACTGGGAGAACGCCCAGACCGTCGGCCGCCGCGACGTCCGGTTCTGGGCCGATCTGGCCGCCCGCGCGGACGGGACGGTCCTGGAGCTCGGGTGCGGCACGGGACGGCTCTCGGTGCCGGTCGCGCGCAAGGCGCGCGGCTTCGTCGGCATCGACCGGTCGGCGGCGATGCTGCGGAAGCTGCGCGCGCGGCTGCGGCGCGCGCGCCTGACCGGCCGCGCCTCGATCGTGCGCGGCGACATCCGCGCCCTGCCCTTCCGCCCGGACTGGCGTTGCCGCCTCGTCATGGCCCCCTACGGCATGCTGCAGTCGCTCCTCTCCGACGACGATCTCGCGGCGACGCTGGACGGCGTCGCCGGCGTGCTCGCGCCCGGCGGCACCTTCGGCGTCGACCTCGCCCCCGGCCTGCCGCGCTGGGGCGAGTACTCCCGTCGGGTCGGGCTCCGCGGGCCGATGAGCGGCGGCCGCCGCGTGACGCTGATCGAGTCGGTGCGTCAGGCGCCGCGACAGGGGTTGACGGTCTTCGACCAGGAGTTCGTGGAGACCCGGCGGGGACGGCGCAGGACCTACCCGGTCTCCATCGCGTTCCGCACGCTCGATGTTCCCGAGATGGTCGACCGCCTCGAGGCGGCGGGCTTTGCGGTCGACGCGGTGCTCGGCGGCTACCGGGAAGAAGCCTGGTCGCCCGACGCGGAGATATGGGTCGTCATCGCGCGGCGAAGGTGACCACGGAAACGGAGGCGCCCGGCGCGGTGCCGCTTTGCCGCAACCGGCGGCCGGCGGTCTCGGGAGTGTCGCCGGCCCCGACGTCTGCGGCGAAGCCCTATCCGGTGGTGCGCTTCACGATGAAGTGCCCCACGAGAAAGACCGCGACGCCGAAGCCGAAGATGCGGGGGCTGGGGCCCATGGGTCCGGCGATGAGTATCGACTCGAGAAGCGCCGCCATCCCCAGCAACTGGAGTCCGCGGCCGACGTAGTAGAGGGCGCCGGGCATGGTTCAGTCTCCCTCCTCCGCATCGGGCGGCGGGGGAGCCGCGCCGGCCCCGCCGCGCCCGGCGTCGGCGGATGCGCGGCGCTCGGCCTGGATGCGCCGCCAGCCGGCGAGGCGGCGGCCGATCTCCTTCTCGAAGCCTCGCGCGGTCGGCGCGTAGTAGCGCCGCCCCTCGAGCGAGGGCGGCAGGCAGCTCATCGCCGCCACCGCCTCCGGCTCGTCGTGCGCGTAGCGGTAGCCCTTGCCGTAGTCGAGGTCCTTCATCAGGCGGGTCGGCGCGTTGCGCAGGTGCAGCGGCACGGGATCGGCGGCCTCGCGGTGCGCGTCGGCCGCGGCCTGCCCGTAGGCCCGGTAGACGGCGTTGCTCTTCGGGGCGGTGGCCAAGTAGACGGCGGCCTGGGCGAGGGCGGTGTTGCCTTCCGGCATGCCGATGAAGTGTACCGCCTCCTTGGCCGCCACCGCCACGGTGAGGGCCTGCGGGTCGGCGTTGCCGACGTCCTCCGACGCGAAGCGGACGAGGCGGCGGGCGACGTAGAGGGGGTCCTCGCCGGCCTCCAGCATGCGCGCGAGCCAGTACACCGCCGCGTCGGGGTCGCTGTTGCGCATCGACTTGTGAAGGGCGGAGATGAGGTTGTAGTGCTCCTCGCCGCCCTTGTCGTAGAGCAGCGCGCGCCGCTGCATCGCGTCCGAGGCGAGGGCCAGGGTGAGGCGGGCCTCGCCGGCCGTGTCTGTCTCGGCCGCACGGGCGAGGGCGGCCGCCGCCCCGAGCTCGAGCAGGTTCAGGGCGACGCGGGCGTCGCCGTTGGCGTGGCGGGCGATGGCGGCGAGGGCGTCGGGGTCGGCCCGCAGCGCCTCCCCGCCGAGCCCCCGCTTCCCATCCGCGAGGGCGCGGTCGAGCAGGGCGCCGACGGCCTCGCGCGACAGCGGCTTCAGCACGTAGACCTGGGAGCGCGAGAGCAGCGCCGCGTTGACCTCGAACGACGGGTTCTCGGTGGTGGCGCCGACGAGGACGATGTCGCCCGCCTCGACCCTGGGAAGGAACGCGTCCTGTTGGGCCTTGTTGAAGCGGTGGATCTCGTCGACGAACAGGATCGTCCTCCGGCGTCCACGGGCCCGCGCCGCCTCCGCCCCCGCCAGCACCCCCCGGATCTCCTTGATGCCGGAGAGGACCGCGCTGAACGCGACGAACCGCGAGGTCGTGACCTCGGCGATGAGCCGGGCCAGGGTGGTCTTCCCGCTGCCGGGGGGACCCCAGAGGATGATCGACCGTAGCGTGTCTCGCTCGATCGCCTGCCGCAGCGGGCGGCCGCGGCCGACGAGATCGTCCTGGCCGACCAGCTCGTCGAAGCTCCGCGGGCGCATCCGCTCGGCCAGGGGGGTGTCGGCCGCCGCTCCCGTCTCGTCGGGAGGCTCGTCGAAGAGGGATCGGGAAGTCATGCCGGGTCCGGCGCGGTCGGCGCGGCCGCCTCCCCCGGCGGCGTCACGCCGGCGCCCCGCTGACGGGCCGCCTCGTAGACGATGAGCGCCGCCGCCACCGCGATGTTGAGCGACTCGACGGGAGGGCGCATCGGAATCGACACCGTCTCGTCGGCCGTCGCCGCCGCGTCCCCGCCGAGGCCGGCGCCTTCGGCCCCGAGCCAGAGCAGGCATGGGCTTCTCAGGTCGATCTCGGCCACCGGGGTCCCGCCGTGCGGTGTCGCCGCGATCACCCGCAGGCCGTGCGCCGCCGCCAGCCGCGCGACCGCGGCGGGGTCGTCGGCGCGGGCGATCGGGAGTCGGAACGCGCTGCCCATGGCACCCCGGAGGGCCTTCCAGCCGAGGGGATCGGCGCCGCCGACGGTGACGACGCCGGAGGCGCCCCCGGCCTCGACCGCGCGGATCACCGCGCCGGCGTTGCCGGGGTCCTGGACCCCGCTGAGCGCGACCACCAGCGGCCGCGGCTCCCGCATGGCGTCCTCGGCCGGGGCCGGCCGGAGGGCGGCCAGGGCGACGAGGCCGCTCGGCGTCGCGGCCGGGCTCAACGCTTCCATCACCGCCGCGGTTACCCGAACCACCCGCGTGACCGGCTCGAGACGGCGGGCCAGCGCCGAGACGCGGGGGGCGGGGCTCGCCGCCACCGCCGCGACGTCCAGGCGCAGGCCCGCCGCCAGGGCGTCCTCGACCAGCCGCGGGCCCTCGAGGAGGACGGTGGAATCGGTCCCCGTATCGCGCCGCGCGGCGTTCCGGAATCGGGTCGCGAGCGGGTTGCGGCGGCTGGTGATCGTCTCCACGGGCTCGGCGCTCGGCGTCGGGGCGAGGATAGCAGATGTGCTATCGTTACCCTTTGGCGGACACGCCGCGGGCGCGCGCAGGAGGGGTGGGCGGCGGCTCCGGCGGCAATCGGATCCGCAGAAGCTTCGCAGCAGCGCAAGCGTCCAACGCGACCCGGGGTCGCGCGGCGACGATTACCCGTCAGGTGGAGACCACGCCGCATGAAGGCGGAACTGCTCAAGCGATTCGAGGGCGAGATTCGCCAGCTCGAGCGGGAGCTCAGCAGCGAGCTGCCGCAGGAGATCAAGCGCGCCCGCGAGCTCGGCGACCTGCGCGAGAACGCCGAGTACCAGGCCGCGAAGGAGCGCCAGGTCTTCGTGCAGGCCCGCCTCGCCATGCTGCGCAAGCGAGTGGCGGAGCTGTCGCTGCTGAACCTCGACCGGATTCCCACCGACCGCGCCGGCTTCGGCTCGACCGTGCACCTGCAGGAGGTGGACGCCGACGCCATCGTCTACCGGCTCGTCATGCCCGAGGACGCGGACCCCGAGAAGGGCTGGATATCCACCGCCTCGCCGATCGGGCGCGCCCTGATGGGCAAGGAAGAAGGGGACGAAGTGGCGGTGCCGACCCCGAGCGGCATACGCGAGTTCGAACTGATCAAGCTCGTCACGATTCATGGCGAGTAGACCGCCCTCCCCGACCCCGTCGGGCAGCGCCGCGGCTCCCACACAGGCTGGCGGCCGGTTGCGTTACTCGCCGCACCGGCGCACCGCCGTGGTGCTGACCGGCACCGGCACCGCCGGCGCGTACCACGCCGGGGTGCTGCGGGCGTTGCACGAGGCCGGCGTCAAGGTCGATCTGATGGCCGGGCGCGGCATCGGCACCGTCGGCGCGTTGTTCGGGGCGGTGGACGGCGCCGACCAGCTCTGGGAGCGGTCGGGGTTGTGGGCGGCGCCCGGCGTGGCCCGGTTGTACCGGTGGCGCCCCGCGCTGGTTTCGGCCGCCGCCGTTCTCGGGACCGCGCTCGCCGCCCTGCTCCTCCCCCTCGGCGTGGTCGTCATCGCCACGCTGGTCTACGCGATAGCCTACTTCGTCCAGGTCGCCGGATTGGACGGGACCTGGTTGACGAGCGGGTTCGGCCGGCTCGTCGACTGGGTCTTCGCCCCGGGCGTGCTGCCGGTCTGGCTGCCGCGGGTCACGGTGTTCGCCCTCGTCCTGCTGCTCGGCGTGCTGGGCTGGTCGGCGGCGCTGACGTGGTACCGGACACGGCCGGGGCGGCGGGGGCGGGGGGCGCTGTGGTGGCTGCTCGCGGGGGCCCCTCTCGACGCCGACTACGGGCAGCGCTGGTTCGGCAAGGGCCTGTGGAAGTCGGTGCGCGGGGCCTCGGCGATGGCGCGCCCGAGCCCCGAGAAGTTCGGGCTCCGGTACACGCGCCTGCTCTCGGACAGCCTCGGCCAGCCCGGGTTCCGCGAGCTCCTGATCGCGGTGCACGACCTGGACGGGTCCCGCGACCTCGTCCTCGCCATGCTCACCAAGAAGTTCAGGGGCTCGTTCTTTCGGCGCCGCGGCGGGGGCGCCGACCGGCCTCTGGAGGCACTGGACCTGAGCGGATGGGCGGCCCGGCACTCGTTCGACGCCCTCGCCGCTTCCCTCAGCCTGCCGGTCGCGACGGAGCCGTGGCTGGTGCAGTTTCCGGCCGGCAGCGGCTGGCGGGGCGAGATGCATCGGCTGTGCGACCGGCCGGACGCGGTCGGGCGCCTGCTCGACGAGGTGGTCCTCGCCGGCGTGCAGCAGGTCATCTTCGTGTCCGCCCAGCCGCCGCTGACGGGCCCGCACGCCTTGGGGAGCCGGCGCCGCGACGGCCGCGGGCGCATCGGGGAGTCGCTGCAGTCGATCGAGGCGGCGGCGGCGCGCGACGCCGTCGCGAGCCGGGCCCGGCTGTTCCAGGCGTTCTTCGAGATACGTCCCGCCCACAATCCGCTGGGGCCGTTCGACTTCGCGGGCTCGTACGACGAGCGTTCGGATCGGGCGTGGACCCTCACCGACCTCGTCGACCGCGGCTTCGACGACGGCTACCGGCAGTTCGTCAATCCCGTCGTCGCCCCCGGCGGAGAGGAGATGCAGCCGACGCCGCGGCCCCGTCCGCCGACCCCGGTTTCGCCGGTGGCATGAGACCCCGCGCCGCGGAACGGACGACGTTCACTGCGCGGGCCTCTCGGCTCAGACCGCCGGCCCGGCGTCGGCGTCAGCGCCTCGGCGCCGCTCGGTCGCCGACGACGCCCCCAGGAACTCCTCGGCCAGTGCGTGGGTGACGGCGAGGACGCGGTCCGGCTCGACCGATCCGAACCTCTCGATGAAGCGGTCGACGGGAGCGACCGACTTGGCCATGACGCGATGGCCGCCGGCGCTGCCGATGTCGCCGAACGACCGCCGCACGAACCTGCCGGCGTCGCCGCATTCGCCGAGGTTGCGGGCGCAGATCACCACGTTCTGCCGCACGATTCCCGACACCACCGACCACGAGATCTCGTCCACCTCGAGCAGGAAGTCGGCGACGAAGGTGATCAGGTCCTCGCGCTCGACCTCGCCGAGGTGCGACGTGTAGAGCGTCCCGTCGACCCGGCTGCGCTGCATCGCGGTGGACAGGCACGCCAGCCGTTCGAGGTTCGTCTCCGACCCCTCCATCTTGCGGACGAGGGCCGCGTTGGCGAGGGGGTAGAGGAAGCGGAACGCGTCGAGGTCCGACTCGTCGGTGTGGCGCGACAGGAACAGGGTGTCGGACTTGATGGCGTAGAGCATCGCGGTGGCGGTGCGCTCCGAGATGTTGGCGTCGACGGCGCGCAGGTGCTCGGTGAGGATGGTGCAGGTGGAGCCGTAGTCGGGCCTGATGTCCTTGAACGCCGCGCTGTAACCGGCGCGCTGGGGATGGTGGTCGATGACGAGGTCCACCCGGTTGATCAGCCCCCCGAAGTAGTGCGGCTGCACGTCGACGGTGGCGATACGGGGGAACTCGGTCAGCGACCGGCGGTTGATCAGCTCGATCTTGATGTCGAGCAGGTTGGCCATGCGAAGGTTCTCGGGCCGGGTGGCGGCCTGGAACGTCCCGATGATGGCGGTCGTCCTGGTGCGGCGGAGCAGCGTTCGCAGGGCGAGCCCGCTCGCCATCGCGTCGGGGTCGGGGTCGTTGTGCAGGAGAATCAGGATGCGGTCGGCGTCGGCCAGATAGCGCTGGTACTGCTCGACCCGGGCGCGGGTGATGGACCGCTCCAGCGCCGCCCCCAGGGCGCCCCGGAGGAGGTCGGAGAGAGCCAGCCGGGCGACCCCCGACGCGGTCAGCAGCCGTTGCCGCTCCTGCTGCCTGGGGCTCCGGGGCTGCTCGGTGTCGAGCAGATATACCAGCGTGGCCCCCGCGTCCCTTATCGCCTCGATCGTCCGCCGCGGGCTCCGGCGCGGGAGATCCTCGACGAGGACGCAGGACGCGGGACCGATGTCGGCCTTGAGCCACGTGTCGACCCGGCGCGGGTTGCCGACGTGGACGGAGAGGCCGGCGTCGTCGAGACGCCGTCCGAGGAGTCGGTCTTCGACGACGAACTCGATGTCGAGGCGCGGTTCGAGCGTCCGGGCCAGGAGTCGGATGGTCCCCTCGTCCTGGCAGACGGCGAGGCACTTCATGCTGCTGACCGTTCGGGCCGCTCCGAAGCGGCCCGAGGTTCCATTATAGTCGGGCGGCGCCGACCGGCGCCGGTCCTGCGGGGGGGAATCGGATAAGATCGCCGACAACCGAAGCAGGAGAGTGCCATGCGCCGAGCCGCGACGTCGATCGTCCTGGTCCTCGCGGGGGCGGTTGCAGCCGCTGCGCAGCCGGTGTTCCGGAGCGGCGTCGACCTGGTCCGGTTCGGGGTCACCGTCCTCGACGAGGATGGTGAGATCGTCTCGGGGCTGACGGCCGACGACTTCCGGGTGGTCGAGGAGGGGCAGGAGCAGCGCATCGCCTACTTCTCGCGCGGACTCGAGCTCGACAGCGGTCGAATCCCGCTGCACCTCGGGGTGCTCTTCGACGTCAGCGGCAGCATGACCGTCGACGCGGCGTTCGCCAAGACGGCGGCCATCCGGTTCCTGCGGGGGCTGGACTTCGCGGCCGACATGACCCTGGTCGAGTTCGACACCCAGGTGCGGGTGAGCCGGTTCAGCCAGGCGGACTTTCCCCGGCTCGTGGAGAGGCTGCGAAGCCAGCGGGCCCAGGGGATGACCGCGCTCTACGACGCCCTCGGCGTCTATCTCGACGGCGCCTTCGCCCAGGACGGGCGCAAGCTGCTGCTGCTCTACACCGACGGCGCCGACACCCGGAGCCGGCTGCGCTACGGCGAGTTGCGCGATCTGCTGCGGGCCTCCGACGTGACCGTCTACGCCATCGGCTTCCAGGCCCAGCGGCGGTCCATGGCGCAGATGCGGGAGCGCCGGCGGCTGCGGCAGATCGCGGAGCTGACGGGGGGGCGTGCCTACTTCCCGATCTCGCGGGACGACCTGGGCGAGATCTACGGGGAGATTCGCGAGGAGCTGGAGTCGCGGTACTCGCTCGGTTACGTGTCCACGGACAGGACCACCGACGGCGCGTGGCGCCGCGTGACCGTGAGCCTGCGGGCAGATCGGCCGGAGCTCGACGACGCCCGCATTCGCGCGCGAGAGGGCTACTTCGCGCCCTACATCGAAGAGTCCGCGCCGCGCTAGCGCGATCGCTCGTGCCTTCCACCTACGATCGCTTCAAGCTCGTCAGCGACTTCGAGTTGCGCGGCGACCAGCCCCGCGCGGTGCAGGAGCTCACCGACGGCCTGCGGCGCGGCGACCGGCACCAGGTCCTGCTGGGGGTGACCGGTTCCGGCAAGACGTTCACGATGGCCCGGACCATCGCCGAGGTGAACCGTCCGACCCTCGTGATGGTCCACAACAAGACCCTCGCCGCGCAGCTCTTCCTCGAGTTCCGGCGGTTCTTCCCCGAGAACGCGGTCGAGTACTTCGTCAGCTACTACGACTACTACCAGCCCGAGGCCTACGTGCCCGCCACCGACTCGTACATCGAGAAAGAGGCGACCATCAACGACGAGATCGACCGCATGCGGCTCTCCGCCACCCGGTCCCTCTTCGAGCGGCGCGACGTCCTCATCGTCGCCAGCGTGTCGTGCATCTACGGCCTCGGCTCACCCGAGGCGTACTACGGGTTGATGCTGCCGCTCGAGCGGGGCCAGCGCGTCGAGCGCGACTGGATCCTGCGCAAGCTGGTGGAGATTCAGTACGAGCGCAACGACCACGAGTTCGACCGCGGCACCTTCCGGGTGCGCGGCGACGTGGTGGAGGTGCATCCGTCCTACGAGAACGTCGGCGTGCGCATCGAGCTCTTCGGCGACGAGGTCGACGAGCTGATCACCTTCGACCCGATCACGGGCCGGACTCTCCGGCGGCACGACAAGGTCGCGGTGTACCCGAAGTCGCACTTCGTGACCCCCAAGGCTCGGACCCTCGAGGCGGTCGAGGCGATCAGGGCCGAGCTCGCGGAACGCCGCGGCGACCTCGAGTCGATCGGCAAGCTGCTCGAGGCGCAACGGCTGCACCAGCGCACGATGTTCGACCTCGAGATGATGCGCGAGATCGGCTACTGCCACGGCATCGAGAACTACGCCCGGCACCTGTCGGGCCGCGCCGCCGGCGAGCCGCCGCCGACCCTGCTCGACTACGTGCCGCCGGACGCCCTGACCATCGTCGACGAGAGCCACCAGACGGTCCCGCAAGTGCGGGGCATGTATCACGGGGACCGCTCGCGGAAGGAGATGCTGGTGGAGCACGGGTTCCGCCTGCCCTCGGCCCTCGACAACCGGCCACTCACCTTCGACGAGTGGAAGGGCCGGGTGGGCCAGGTGGTCTTCGTGTCCGCCACCCCCGGGCCGTACGAGCTGGACCAGAGCGAGGGGGTGGTCGTCGAGCAGATCATCCGCCCCACCGGCCTGATCGACCCGGTGGTGGACGTCCGCCCCGTGAAGGGGCAGGTCGACGACCTGCTGCACGAGATCCGGCGGCGGGCGGAGCGCCGCGAGCGGGTGCTCGTCACCACCCTCACGAAGCGGATGGCCGAGGACCTGACCCAGTTCTACCAGGAGCTGGGGGTCCGGGTGCGATACCTGCACTCGGAGGTCGAGACGCTGGAGCGGGTGCAGATTCTTCGGGACCTGCGGCGGGGAGTGTTCGACGTGCTCGTCGGCATCAACCTCCTGCGGGAGGGGCTGGACCTGCCCGAGGTGTCGCTGGTGGCGATTCTCGACGCGGACAAGGAGGGCTTTCTGCGGTCGTCGGGCTCCCTCATCCAGACCGCGGGCCGGGCCGCCCGGAACGTCAACGGGCTGGTGATCATGTACGCCGACGTCGTCACCGACTCGATGCGCGCCGCCCTCGACGAGATGCAGCGCCGCCGGTCGCTCCAGGAGGCGTTCAACCGCGAGCACGGGCTGACCCCGGAGTCGATCGTGAAGGACATCGACGATGTCCTGACCGGGGTCTACGAACGGGACTACGTCACGGTGCCCGCGGTCCGCGAGACGGCGGAGACGTTCGGGACGCAGGCCGAGCTCGACGTCCACCTGCGGTCGCTGGAGACGGAGATGCGGTCGGCGGCGGCCAACCTGGAGTTCGAGCGCGCGGCGGCGTTGCGCGACAAGATCAAGGCGCTGCGCAGCCCCGGCTACGCGTTGTCCTGACGGCGCATTTCCGGGTGCAGGCGAACGGACCGGGTGTAGAATGGGGCCACGAGCCCGGAGCCAACCCGCTGCATTGGAGCCTTTCGGTGCGCGGTTTCGCACGGGCTCGTCGTGTCGCGGTCGCCGGCGTCGGCGGAGGAGGACGAGAAGCCGCTCATCGGGACATAGGAGGGCACCATGCAGGGATGCGTTCGGTGTGTAGCGAGACCCGCGGTGGTTGCGGCGGTCACGGTGCTCATCGTGGGCGCCGCGTCCTGGGCGCAGGCCCAGGAGTCGGCGTCGCTGGCGGGCCAACTGGCCGCGGCCCTGGAGAGCGCGCAACTCGACAGCATCGCGGCCCGGGATCCCGAAGGCCCGCAGGGCGCCGACCGGTTCGTGGCCGCCCTGCGCTTCCCGGGACAGCTCATGGTGGTGTCCGCCCGCATGGACCCCACGATCTACGTCGAGCAGAAGCTGGCCGCCGGCAGCTATCGGGACGTCTACATGGACCTCAACATGGCGTCGATCGCGGCCAGCAAGGTACTGGTGACCGACGTCGGGGCCGACGGCCTGCAGGCGGGCGCGCCGGGCGACAGTGCGAACGTCGCCGGGACCGTCGTGGCGTTCACCGACGCGGCGACGGCCGAGCACGGCGAGGCCGACGCGAGCTACGCCCGCATGTTGCGGGCGCTGCTCGAGGCGGTTCCCTGATCGCCGGCCGGTTGCCCGCGTGAGGTACAATGGGCGGCCGGTTTCGGAGTGGGCGCTTGGCTCAGTGGTAGAGCATCGCCTTCACACGGCGGGGGTCAGTGGTTCGAATCCACTAGCGCCCACCACTTCTTCGCCGGCGGTCGGCGGCGAGAGTTCCGCGCGACACCGGCACCTGCCCAAGCGCCCGCGGGCCACGAGTCTGTGCCGTGGAACGGCGGGAACTCCCGCAGGGTTGCTTGGGCGCCAAGCGGAGCCGAGGGCGACGGTTGGCGGGCTGGCGCGTCCGTGCGAGCCGGTGTCGCGACGCGGCCTGTCGGACGCGGGTGACCGCGGAGCAGCGTGGCTCTGAAGAACGACGCCGGTCAGGCAGGATGCATCGCCCGTCCAACCCAGCGGGGCCTTCGCCTGCGACGACCGAGCCGGTTTCGGGCGCGGCCGGCGGCCCCACCCCGTCGGTCCTGTTCACTCCCGAGCGGATCCAGGAGCGGGTCGGGGAGCTTGGCGCCGAGATCTGCGCCGGCTACCCGGAGGGCTGCGAGTTCCACCTCCTGTCCGTCCTGAAGGGCGGGGTGGTCTTCGTCGCCGACCTGATGCGGGCGATCACCCGGCCGGTCACCGTCGACTTCGTCAGGTTGGCGAGCTACGGGTCGGGGACCCACCCGGCCGGTTCGCCGAGGCTGATGAAGGACCTGGACGACGACGTCGCGGGCCGCGACGTGCTCATCGTCGAGGACATCGTCGATACCGGCCGGACCCTGGAGCTGCTGATCGACACGGTGCGCGGCAGGCGGCCGCGGTCCCTGCGCACCGTCGCCCTGCTCGACAAGCCGTCGAGACGCCGCGTCGATGTCGACATCGAGCACGTGGGCTTCACCATCCCCGACCGGTTCGTGGTCGGCTACGGGCTGGACTACGCCGAACGGTACCGGCAACTGCCCTACATCGGCGTGCTCGACGCCGCGACCGGCTCCGGGCGGCAGCCGGCCGCGCCGGGACGGCCGGGCCGCACGTGATAGCATGCCGCGTCCTTGCGGCCGGCGTTGGTTCCGCGGAAGCGTCGTCGAGCGAAGGAGCAGGAGAGAATGAGAATGCTCGTGGCACTTTGCGCCTTGGCCGTGGTGGCCGTGGCCGCGGTCGGCGTGAAGGGAGCCGCCGCCCAGCCGCTGAGGGCCGGCGACGCGGCGCCGGCCTTCAGCCTGCCGGGCAGCGACGGCAAGACCCACAGCCTGTCCGACTACGCGGGGACGCCGGTGGTGCTCGCGTGGTTCCCCATGGCGTTCACCGGCGGTTGAACGGCCCAGTGCAGGTCGCTGCGTGAGTCCAGCGACGCGTTGAACGCCATCGACATGGCGTACTTCATGATCAGCACCGACGACCCCGACACGAACCGGCGGTTCGCGGAGTCGCTCGGCGCCGGCTTCCCCATCCTGAGCAATCCGACGCGGGAGGTCGCCGAGGCCTACGGGGTGGTGCCGTCCGGCGGGCGCGGGTTCCCTGCGCGCTGGACCTTCATCATCGGCGGCGACGGTCGCATCCTGCGCATCGACAAGCGGGTCAACCCGTCGACGGCGGGGCGGGACCTGGTGGCGCACATGCGCGACCTCGGTCTCGACTAGGGAGTCTGCACCGCAGAACGGCGGGGGCTCCTGGAGGGCCGGTTGGGCGCCCACCGGAGCCGAAGGCGGCGATGGGCAGGCTCGGGACTCTGCACGCGAAGTGGCGCGGAAAACCCGAACGGGCCGGTCGGGCGCCACGCGGAATCGCAGGCGACGATTGGCAGCCGGAAACGCGGCCCCGAAGGTCCGCCGGTTCCGATGGGATGGGATTGGCCGCGGTGAAGGCCGACGTGCCTACGGGGCGCGCCGGCCTTCACCGCGTACTGTGGGACGAACGCCGCGTCAGCGGGCGGGTCAGGCGTCCCGCGGCGGGTCGGCTTCGGCCGGCTTCTCCTTCGCGCCCATCTCGTCCTTGAACCCGCGGATGGCCTGACCCATGCCGCGGCCGAGCCCGGACAGGCGGTTGGCGCCGAAGATGAGCATCAGAATCAGGAAAATGATGATCAGCTCGGGAACGCCGAGCGTGCCGATGAGCGCGAAAACCGTATGGTCCATCACAGGGCACCTTCCTCGTCGAAGCCGGGAATCTCCACCAAGAGAATATCACGTCGGGGCGCGACGCTGCAGAGCCGCGCGCCCCTGCGGCCTTGCCGGGATGTCGGGCCGCGGTGGTGCCCCGTGAACGCGACCGGGTTCCACCCCCGCCGGCCGCCGCCGGCGTCGCGCGCCGAGGCGGGCCGCCGGAGCGGCTTTGATGCGGCCTGGAAGTGTGATAGATCGACCAGCTTATGACATCCGAGCCCCCGTCGTCGACCGCCGCCGCGCCGAGAGACCCACGTCCCGCCAAGACCGCCGCGGAAGCCGCGTTCGACGAGAAGCGGCGGAAGATCGGCCTGGTGGTCGGGCCGCTGGCCTTCCTGCTGGTCCTCGCGTGGCCCTTCGAGTCCCTGACCCCCGAGGGGCACCGGCTCGCGGCGGTCATGGCCCTGGTCATCGTGTTCTGGGTCACCGAGGCGGTGCCGCTGGCCGTCACCGCGCTGATCGGACCGGCGCTGGCCATCTTCCTCCAGGTGGCGCCGGCCGGCGAGACCTTCCGGCCGTTCGCCAGCACCACGATCTTCCTGTTCATCGGCAGCTTCATCCTCGCCCGGGCCCTCTTCGTGCACCGGGTGAACGAGCGGGTGGCGTTCGGGGTCCTCTCGCTGGGGATCATCGGGGCCCGGCCGACGCGCATCCTGTTCGCCTACGGCCTCATCGCCGCCGCCCTCTCGGCGTGGATGAGCAACACCGCGACCGCCGCGATGCTCGTCCCCCTCGGCGTTTCGCTGATCCGGTTCATGGAGTCGACGGCGGACATCCCGAAGAAGTACGGCACGGCGCTGATGCTGATGACGACGTACTGCTGCTCGCGCGGCGGCATGGCGACGCCGGTCGGCACTCCGCCGAACCTCATCGCGGTGGGGATGCTCAGCGAGCAGCTCGACTACCGGATCACGTTCGTGCAGTGGATGCTGTTCTCGGTGCCCATCGTCTGCGTGCTGATGGCGATCGTCTTCGTCTATCTGAACTGGGTCGGGCAGACCGGCATGAAGGAGATTCCCGGCACCGACCGCATCATCGCCGAGCGCAAGGCCGCCCTCGGGCCGTGGCGCCGCGGCGAGATCAACGCGGTGATCGCGTTCGGCGTCACCGTCTCCCTGTGGGTGGGCCCCGGCCTCCTCGCCCTGGTGCTGGGCGCCGACCATCCCGTGGCGAGCTCGGTGCTGGCCAGCGTGCCCGAGGCGGTGGCAGCCCTCGCGGGGGTGGCGCTGCTGTTCCTGCTGCCCAACGGCCCGAACGAGCCCACCACCATCACCTGGAAGCAGGCGGCCCAGATCGACTGGGGGACCATCCTGCTCTTCGGCGGCGGGCTCGCCCTCGGCGGGCTGGCCGCGTCGACGGGCCTCGCGCGGGTCGTGGGCGAGGGCATCACCGGGCTGGTGCCGACGAGCGAGCTGGTCACGCTGACGTTCGCGGCCGCCCTGTTCACGGTCATCCTGTCCGAGACGATGTCGAACACCGCGGCGACGAACATCGCGGTGCCCATCGTCATCTCGATCGCGGCGGCGGCGGGGGTCAGCCCCATCATCCCCTCGGTCGCGGCCGCGCTGTCCGCCTCGGTGGCCGACGCCCTGCCGGTGTCGACCCCGCCCAACGCCATCGTCTACGCCTCGGGCCGGGTCCGCATCACCGACATGATCCGCTACGGCGTGCTGATGGACCTCATCGCGGTCACCGTGGTCCCGGCGCTGGTGCTGCTGATCGCCACGCGCTTCATCGGATGATCTCCGCATTCCTTCTTCGGTGGCGTGTCGCGTTTCGGACGTGAAGGAGCGGCCGTTCGATGAGCGAACCCCAGGGACCGACCTCGAGCTCCCGTCTGCGCTACGCCGTCGACGAGACGCCGTCGGACGGGCTGACCCTCGGGCTCAGCCTGCAGGTGGTGACGCTCGTCCTGACCGGCATCATCCTCATTCCCATCATCGTCCTCAACGCCGCCGACTACCCCGAGGGCCTGGAGTGGGCGGTGTTCGCGGCCCTCGTGGTGAGCGGCCTCGCGACCATCCTGCAGGCCCGGCCGGCGGGCCCCATCGGGGCCGGCTATCCCCTCTACATGGGCACGTCGGGCGCGTTCATCGGCGTCTCGGCGGCGGCGGTGGCGGCGGGCGGCCTGTCGCTGCTCGGCACCCTCGTGGTCGCCTCGTCGCTGGTGCAGTTCTTCTTCTCCGCGCGGCTGTCGTTCTTCCGCCGGCTGATCACGCCGACGGTCGGCGGCACCGTCATCATGCTGCTCGCCGTCAACGTGTTCCCCATCACGACGGACATGCTGTCGGAGGTCCCCCCCGGCGTCGACCCCGCGTCGCCGAGCGGGCCCCTGGTCGCCTCCGTGTCCTTCGTGACCATCCTCCTGGTGTCGCTGTACGCGCGCGGCGCGGCCCGCCTGTGGGCCCCCCTCTTCGGCATCGTGGTGGGCACCGCCGTCGCCGTCCCGACCGGGATGCTGGACTGGACCCCGCTCGTCGACGCCGCCTGGTTCGGCCTGCCTCGGAGCGGCTGGCCGGGCCTGGACCTCTCGTTCGACGGCCGGTTCTTCGGCCTCCTCGTCCCGTTCGTAATCGTCACCGTGATCGGCGCCATCGAGACCTACGGCGACGCCATCGCGATACAACGGGTCTCGCACCGCACCGCGGTGCCGGTCGACTTCAAGGTCGTCCAGCGGGCGCTGAACGCGGACGGCGTGGGCAACCTGCTCTCCGGCCTCGCCGGCACCGTGCCCAACACCACCTACTCGAGCAGCATCTCCATCGCCGACCTGACCGGCGTCGCGGCGCGCCGGGTGGCCCTCTGGGGTGGCATCATCATCGTCCTCACCGCCTTCATGCCCAAGCTCCCGGCGCTCCTGCAGGTGGTGCCCGACCCCGTCGCCGGCGCGTACATCTTCATCTTCGTGGTGCTGCTGTTCCGCCAGGGGGTGCGGCTCGTCACCACCGGCGGGTTCGGCTACGAGCGCGGCCTCATCGTCTGCATCTCGTTCTGGGTTGGCCTCGGCTTCCAGTACGGCGCCATCTTCCCCGACCATCTGCCCGAGTGGTCCCGCGGCATCCTCGACAACGGCATGGCCGCCGGGGGCATCGTCGCCATGATCCTGACCCTGCTGGTGTCCCTCAAGCAGCGCTCCCAGCGCGACGTGCTCGAGCCGAGCGTGCGGTCGCTCCCGAAGCTGCACGCCGCCCTCGACCTCGCCGCGGAACGCGCCGGCTGGGACGAGCTGGCCGTCAACCGCCTGCAGCTCGCCGGCGAGGAGGCGTTCCTGTACCTGCTCGAGCGCCAGGAGGAGTCGAAGCCGCAACCCGTCCGCGTCTCGGTGCGGCCCGTCGACGATGTCCTCCAGATCGAGCTCATCGCCGGTCCCGACGACGTCAACCTGGAGGACCGCCTCGGCCGGCTGGACCAGGACCACGAGATCGCGAGGGACGTCGGTCCGCGCATCCTCCGCCACGTCGCGAAGGAGGTGAAGCACGAGCAGTTCTACGACCTCGACGTGCTCACGGTGACCGTCGACACCCGGCCGCTGGTGTAAGAGTTGCCAGGCGAACGGTGGGGGGGCTGGAGCCGGCCGGCTTCGGCGGCTCGACCGCTCCTGCAGCGTCGTTCGGTGGACCCAGCCATCGTCGCTCTACGAGGTGGTTTCCCGGCCGGCCGCGACCAGCGGTTCGATGTGGCTGACGTCCGCCGAGGTCCGCGCCCGGTCCAGCTCGTACATCCGCTGCAGGTTCAACCAGAACTCGGGGGTCGTTCCCAGGGCCCGCCCGATTCGCAGCGCCGTGTCCGCCGTGACCGACCGGCGGCCGTGGACGATCTCGTTGATGCGCCGCGGGGGTACGCCGATGGTCCGGGCCAGCCGGTACTGGCTGATTCCGAGCTCGGCCAGCATCTCGGCGAGATGTTCACCGGGGTGGATGGGCGTGGTGTGGGTCATGGTGCCTGCCCTCAGTGATAGTCGGTGATCTCGATCTCCGTCGCACCCTGATCGGTCCAGATGAAGCAGATGCGCCATTGGTCGTTGATGCGGATGCTGTGCTGACCTGCCCGGTCGCCGCGCAGCGCCTCGAGGCGGTGGGACGGCGGGAGGCGAAGGTCCGAGAGAGCGACGGCGGCGACGATCCGTTGAAGCCGCATGCGCGCCCGACGCCGGATGTTCGCAGGCAGCCGCCGGACCGGCAAACCGCGGCTGCCGCGGTCGCCCGCCATCTCCGTCGAGATGGTCGCGAGGCGGTCGATCTCCGTGTGGAACCACTCGGGAATGCGCGCGGCCTCGCGACGCAGCAACTCGGCGAAGTCGTGGGTCCGGGTCGGCTTGACCGCGGCGAGGCGGAGGGCGCCCTTCAGGAACAGCTCTACGCACTCCTGCGCCTCGCGGACGACCGTGGCCCAGAGCACCGTCTCGAAGAATCGCCCGCGGTCGACGAGGAGGATGCCGTCCTCGACGATGTCGAGATATAGGGGGCTGTGGTACCGCGCCTCGTCCGGCGTCTTCGTCACGAGGTTCCATTCGACGGCGGGCAGGGCGTGTCGGGCGCGTGCCTCCGACCACGCCGCGAGCAGGGGGCGACGGCGTTCGACGAGGCTGCGCGGGAAGCCCTCGGCTATGACCAGGAGGTCGACGTCAGAGCAGGCCGTGCCCTTGCCGTGGGCGAGCGAGCCGAAGAGTACCAACGAGCGAAGGCGGGGCCCGAGAAGCGTAGACCAGGCATCGCTGGCCGTGACTATCGACGTGCGGAACGGTTCCGGCACCGACGCCGGCAGCTTCGCGAGCGACGCCATGGAGCTCACGCTCGGATCCTACCAGCGCAGACCCGGCAGGCGTCGGCGCGACAACGGAACCGGACCCGCCCAAAGTGTCGCCGACCGAGTGCGCCCGGAACCTCACGCGCGCGTTCAGGGGCCGGGGGCGACGATGGATGCGGATTCGTCAACGGCGCTACCGCCCGGCATGGTGCCGGCGGTGCGGCCGGGACGCGGGCAAGGCGATTCCTGTCACTGTCCCCGGCCCGGGACCAGGAACAGGTTGGTCATGTCGCCGTCGAGGCTGATGGTGCGCAGGTAGCGGTAGGTCGACGCCTCGAGCAGGTCGATGGTGGCGCCGGCCTGGTGGACGTAGAGGAGCCGGCCGTTGGTGCTCACCGCGAGCGACATGCGCGGGCGCCCGTCGAAGACCTCGCGCCGCTCGACGCGCCGCCCCTCGAGGTCGAAGGTCCAGATCTCGTAGTGGCCGATGCGCTTGAGGACCGCGTAGGCCTTGCGCCGATCCGGCGCGAGCGAGAACGACGACAGGGGCTCGTCCGGCCCGAGGGTGTAGAAGTCGACGTCGCGCTCGGCGAGGTTGATGCGCGCGATGCCCATCAGGCGCCGGTTCTGCACGGGGTCGCTCACGCGGAAGAGGTTGGTGAAGTAGCCGGGCTCCTCGTTGCGGTCGACGCCGAAGCCGAAGCTGAACCGCTCGAGGTCGGGCGCCTCGACCGACGAGAGCTCCCACCGGTCGACCACCTCGAACGACCCGGTGTCGAGGGCGAGGATCTCGCCGCCGAACAGGTAGAGCAGGTCGCCGCCGGGCGAGAACATCATGCTCGCGCCGGTTCGCTCCTCGCCGTCCGGCCACGGGATCTCCCGCATGATCTCGTGCGAGGCGAGATCCACCTGGAGGAGGCGGCGGCGGGCGATCTCGAAGCGGTCGGGGTGCTTGATCGCGGTGTCGGCGAGGAGGACGGCGTAGGCGTCGTCGGGCGACACCACCAGGCTGCGGATGCGCACCTTCGTCGCGCCCTCGCTGAGGGTGAAGGTGTCGAGGGTGCTCCTCGCCTCGAGGTCGATCACCTCGACCTGCTCGAACGTGCGGTCGCGCATGTACATGCGGGAGCCGTCGGCGGACATCCGCATCTCGTTGGGCGGTCCCCCGAGGGTCATCTCGATGGTGTCGACGACCTGCTCGGTCGCCTCGTCGATGACGTAGATGCGGTTGGGGAACGCGCCGACGTAGAAGGTGCCGTCGCCGCCCGTCAGCCCGCCGGCGGGCTGGGCCGGCGCGGCGGCAGGGAGGAGGGCGAGAATCGCCAGTGTGCGGATCAGTTCGCGCATGGGTCGAGCTCCCGAACGAGGGGCGGCAGACGCCTACGGAAAGATCAGGTCGATGTTGCGCCAGTCCTTCTGGGCCGCCGCGCACTTGCCGGTCCAGTCCGGCGTGTGGTTGAGCTGGTCGGGCACGTGCGCGGGCCAGAAGCAGCCGCGGTGGCAGTCGAAGAGGTCGCGCTCGACCGGCTGGCACAGCCCCGCGGTGCCGCCGTTGCGGTCCGCCTCCCAGCCCGGCTGGAAGACGAGCGAGCAGCCCAGGGGGATGTGCGGCCCCGCCGGCTGCTGCGGCGGGCTCGAGCCCTGCTCCTGCAGCGCGACGACGTCGCCGTCGGGGGACGCGTCGGGCGGCGGCGCGGCGACGGCCCGCTCGACGCGGGCGGCCTTCTGGTTGATCGCTCTCAGGTGTCTCATGGTCTCACCGTCCGCTCACTCGAACCGGCGCAGGAACTCCGGGTTCCGCGCCGCCAGCTCGCCGTAGACGCGCAGGCAGACGTCGGTCCACCCGCGGATCCACTCGCAGTAGTGCAGGTTGGGTTGGGCGCTCGTCCCGTAGCGGGTGTGCGCCTCGTGGTAGCACCCGCCCGAGCACAGCGGCCGCGCCCAGCAGGTGTGGCAGTCGGTCTTGTTGGCCAGGTGGTGGCGCTCGAGGAACGCGTTCTGGGCTTCGCGGTCGAGGCCGTCGTCGACGGTGCCCAGCTTGTGCTCGTCCGAGCCCGCGAACCGGTGGCACAGGGCGACGTCGCCGCCGGTGGCGACCCCCACCAGTCCCAGCCCCGCCCCGCACGGATAGGCCTTGCTGGCGCCCTTGTGAATCTCCTCGAGGGTCTCGCTCACGTTCGAGAACCCGTGGTGCTTCCCGGCCAGGGCGGCCTCGAGGAACTCGTCGGCGAGGGCCGTGAACTGATCGACCATCTGGTCGAAGCCCGACCCGTCGAGGGCGTAGTCGCGGCCCGGCGAGGTCGTCACCGGGGCGAAACCCACCTCCTGAAAGCCGATCTCCTCCGTCAGGTGCCGGTAGATGCTCACGACGTCGCTCACCTGCGAGGTCAGCGTTACCCGGGCCCCGATGGGCCGGCGGGTGTGGCGCCGCAGCAGCTCGCGCACCCGCGGCAGCAGCTCGTCGTAGCTGCCGCGGCCGTCGTGGAAGACGCGGAAGCGGTCCTGCATCTCGCGGGGGCCGTCTATCGACACCGTCACCGAGATGTCGTTCTCGGCGAGGAACCCGATCATCTCGCCGGTCAGCAGGGTGGCGTTCGTCGTCAGGTTGAACTCGACCCGCTTGCCCCGGGCCTCGGCCTGCTCGCGGGCGTAGGGCACCACGCGGCTCAGCACCGGGTAGTTCATCAGCGTCTCGCCGCCGAAGAAGCTCACGTGCACCACCCGGTTGTCGCCCGACTCGTTCATCAGCAGGTCGACGCTCTTGCGGGCGGTCTCCTCGCTCATGAACTTGGGCTGAGCCCCGGTGGTGGTGTCGACGATCTTGTCCTCGCTGTACTCGTAGCAGTAGGTGCAACTGAGGTTGCACTGGTTGGTGACGTTCAGGACCGCAGTCGTCAGGGGGAACGGGGTCAGCGGGATGATCGTTGGCGCCGGTGGTGCCGGCGGCGGGGCGGCGACGGTGCGCACCGCGTGCACCTGCTCGAGCTCGTCGAGCGTCTCCCCGAGGTCGGTGTCGGGGAACCGGGCGCCGACGTCGGCGAGCAGGTCCTCGCGCGGCACCCGCCGGCCGTCGAGGCCGTCGATCAGCGCCGCCGCCGGCTCGTCGAGCGCGAACACCGCCGCGCTCGGCACCAGGTAGAGGAACCGGCGTCCCGCCGCGGTGAACGGATGGAACTCTCCCTGGGCAAGCACGCTCATGGCTGCTCCACGGTGGTGGCGTCCCGGCACCGACGGTGGGCGCGCGCGACTCGTCCCGATGCACCCGGGCTCATGGCTGCTCCACCCCGGCAGGGTGCCGGCGCCAGCGACGAGCGCGCCGCGGACACTGATGCGCCAAGGCTCATGGCTGCTCCACGGCGGTCGGGTCCCAGCGCAGGTACAGGGGCACGGTGACGAGGAGGTGGGCGCGACCGGTCAGCCCGTCCCCGTCGGTCGCGTCCGGCGGCCACGTCGCCACCACCCAGACGTCGCCGACGTTGTTGCGGCTGCCGCTGCGCTCCACGTTCGGCCCGTCGACGGCGGGGACGAACCGCCCGCCGGCCTCGATATCGCCCACGTAGCGGATGTCGTCGTCGCCGACGGTGACGGCGTACTCCTCGATGGACCAACGCGCGTCGACCATCCCCAGGTCGAGGTCGTCGTCGGTCGCCGGCTCGCCGTCCGGCCCGTCGTGCCACGCCCGCGCCTCGAACTGCTGGAACTGCTTGGGGAAGCGCACGCCGCCGACCCTGGCCATCCCCGCCCGCGGGGTCACCGCGATGCGGTCGACCGCGTCGTAGACGGTGAGGGCGCCGGCCACCGCGGTCCGGTCGAGCACGAGGTCGCGGCCGCCGGTGGCCGCGTCGGCGTCGACCCGCACCTGCAGGTCGAGCCATTCGCCGGTCGTCCCCGCGACGTCCAGCACCGAGACGCCGGGGCCGAGGTCGACGGTGTCGGCCGACGCGGCGAGGTTCTGGCCATGGACCCGGATTGTCGCGGTGGCGCCCGCCGGCAGCGACGGGGGATGCACCCCGGCCACCGCCGGCCCGTCGTCGAGGCGCTCCAGGGTGACGTCGATGCCCGTCTCGTCGTAGCCGCCCGTGAACCAGCGGCCGCTGATGGTGCGCCAGTCGCGCTCGACGAACATCACCTCGCGCAGCTCGTCGTCGTCCGGACCGCCGGGGATGGACCGGCCCCGCCACTGGAAGCCGGTGTAGACGATGGCACGGCCGGTACGTTGGACGGTCCGGCCGGTGTGCGCGAAGGTGTACGTCGCGTCGGTCGTGAACTCGTCCTCGGTGCCGGCCACCGGGGTGACGGTCATCCGCCCGTACACCGCGCCCCGGCCCGGCGCATGCCCGCGCAGCAGCCACGCGCCGCCGACGCGGGGCGGCCGCATCGTCGCCGACCACGCCGTCCACGCCGCCGTCTCGAACGGGAACCGCTCCGACAGGTGGGCCACCGCCCGGTCGACCGCCTGCGGCTCGCCGTCGCCGGGGTTGCCGCGCCGGAACGCCTGGAAGTCGGTGAACGGGTAATAGCCGCGGTGCATCGCCATCAGCAGCGACCACTCCTCGCCGGTCCGCCGCTGGCTGATGACGCGCCCCATCGAGTGGCACTGAATGCACGTCTCCTCGACGTCGGCGTCGTCGTAGGGCTGGTCGTCGCTGCGGCGCTCCGCCTCCCAGGCGGCGTCGAGGGCCTCGGCCGGGGCGAGGCCGAGGTTGTTCGCGAGGTAGCGCACCACCTCGCGGGCCGTCTCCGGGGTCAGGGCCACGTCGTTCAGGGTGACCATGCGGCGGATGGTCTGCTGCCACCCCTCGGGCGTGGTGCGCCGGAACGAGATGCGCGACAGCCGGCCCTCGTCGTCGGGCTGGTGGCACGAGCCGCAGGCCTGGCGCACCGTCTCGTCGTCGACGGGAATGCCGGGGCCGTCGTTCTCGGCCGGTTGGGCGGCGGCGCCGGCGGCCGCGAGCAACGCGACGAGGGGGGCGCCGAACAGCTTCAGGCGGGGCTGGGGCATCGGTCGACTCCGGCGAACGGACCTTTGTAGCACATACGGCCGTGTCTGTCAGCCTCGTCGGTCTTGAGGGGTGCACGTCAAGAAAGTGGCGGCGCTACCCAAGACGGGGCGCAGCCTCGTGTGCGCGCGCCGAACCCCATTGAGCGGCGTGTTCGCGGGGTCCGGGCGCACGCCGCTCCCGCGAATCGGGAGCCCGACGGCGCCAAGGGCCGTCATCTCACAAATCCTGACGTGCACCCGGCCGTGAGAACCATCGCTGATGTACCCTCTTGATGGGGGCAGGGGCGTGCTGACGACGGACGAGTTGCGCGCGTTGATCGCCGGCGGGGAATCCGACCGCGTCGAGTTCACGGTCTCGACGGCGAACACGGACAAGTTCGGCGAGGCGATCTGCGCCTTCGCCAACGACTTCCCCGATCACGGGCAGCCGGGCCGCCTCGTCGTCGGCGTCGACGACGCCGGAACGGTCGGCGGCCTCGCCGTCACCGACGACCTGCTCAAGCGCTTGGGGGAGTTGCGCTCGAACGTCAACCTCGAGCCGCTTCCGGCCATGACCGTCCACAAGTACACGCTGCCGGACGGCGACGTGGCCGTCGTCGAAGTCCTGCCGTCCGATCTGCCGCCCGTTCGCTATAAGGGCCGGGTCTGGGTTCGCGTCGGTCCGTCCCGCCGTGGCGCCAATCAGCAGGAAGAGCGCATTCTGACCGAGAAAAGGACCGCCCGGCAGCGGCCGTTCGACGTCCGCCCCTGCCACGGTTGCACGCTCGACGACCTCGCCCTGGACCTGTTTCTGGTCACCTACCTGCCTGCCGCCGTGGACCTGGCGGTCATCGCCGAGAACAATCGCGGGAACGAGGAGCAGATGGCGTCGCTGCGGCTGTACGACCTGGGTGCCGGCTGCCCCACGAACGCGGGAACGCTGTTGTTCGCCCGGGATCCTCTGCGCTGGATGCCCGGTGCCTGGGTTCAGTTCGTCCGCTGGGCGGGGACGACGATGGCGCACGATCCGATCGGCGAGAGGCGGTTCCGCGGCGACCTGATCACCGTTCTGAGGGAGATCGAAGCGTTCATTTCACTCCCTGCACAGGCGCGTCCCGTGACCGAATCGGCCCTCCGCGAGAGGACCGAGACGGACTACCCGACGATTGCGGTTCGCGAGCTCTTGCTGAACGCGATCATGCACCGCTCGTACGAGTCGAATGCGCCCGTCCGGTTCTACTGGTACGACGACCGCATCGAGATCCAGAACCCAGGCGGGCTGTACGGCTTGGCGTCGCGCGAGAACTTCCCGCGGCAGACGGACTACCGCAATCCGGTCCTGTCCGAGGCCCTCGCGACGCTGGGGTACGTCAACGCCTTCGGGCGCGGGGTCGTCCGGGCGCAGGACGTGCTGCGCAGGAACGGCAACCCCGAGGCGGAATTCACGTTCGATCCCACCCAGGTGCTGGCGACCATCCGGAGGGCGCCTTGAAGACGATCGCCTTCTTCAACAACAAGGGGGGCGTCGGCAAGACCACGCTCGTATACCACCTGGCCTGGATGTACGCGGAGCTCGGATTCTCGGTGTTGGCGGCGGACCTCGATCCGCAGGCGAACCTCAGCACCGCGTTCCTCGACGACGAGCGGCTGGAGCGGTTGTGGCCCGACGGCGATCATCCGGACAGCATTCTGGGCGCCGTATCGCCCATTCTGCGCGGTCTCGGGGACATCAGGGCCCCGCACGTCGAGAAGGTCGCCGACAACCTGGGCCTGATCGTCGGCGATCTGGGATTGTCGAGCTTCGAGGCGAAGTTGTCCTCGGCGTGGCCGGACTGCCTGAGCCGTGACGAGTCGGCGTTTCGCGTCGAGTCGGCGTTCCATCGGACGATCCTCGGGGCCGGCGACGAGCAGAATGCCGACTTGGCGTTGATCGACCTCGGTCCGAACCTGGGCGCCATCAACCGGGCCGCGATCATTGCGGCGAACTTTGTCGTCTTCCCCCTCGCCCCTGACCTGTTCTCCCTCCAGGCGCTGCGCAACGTGGGACCGACGCTCCGCGAGTGGCGCGGCGATTGGCAGGATCGCCTGGTGCGTCGTCCGGCGGTTCACGACCTCGACCTGCCGTCGGCCGATATCGTGCCGGCCGGCTATGTCGTCATGCAGCACGCGGTGCGCGCGGGTCGTCCGGTTCGGGCCTACCAGAAGTGGATCGAGCGAATTCCGGACGTCTATCGCAAGGAAGCGCTCGATCAGGTCGGTGACGGCGCATCCTCGACCGATGACGACGCCGAATGTCTCGCCACCCTGAAGCACTACCTCAGCCTGATGGCCATGGCGCACGAGGCCCGCAAGCCGATGTTCTATCTCAGGGCGGCGGACGGCGCGCTCGGCGGTCACATCTACGCCGTGCGGGACTGCTTCAGCGACTTCGAGAAGCTCGCCAGGGCGATAGCCGCCAGGTGTGACGTGCGCATGGGTGCGGACGAACGGCCGGCAACCCTCACCGGAAGACGCCCCTGACCTGCCGCCATGCGTGCCGGCCGGGTTCGTCACGTGCCGGTCCAGCACCGTTCTGCGCTCCGCCGCGCCGTGGGGCAGGCGGGACGATGGCGGAACCTGTCGGCTCCCGACGTGCCGGACAGTGGGCCTCGCGTGGCTGCAGGTCGGCGGGAAGGTGGCGCTTCTCGAACTGCTTTGGACTCACGCCGGGGACGGGTCGCCGGCTTCCTGCAGCGCGCCCTTGGCGATGAGGACCGACAGGACACCGAGGAAGTCCGGCAGCGGGGCGGGGGGGCAGACGCGGTTGTAGGCCTCGTACAGATCGGGGACCTGCCGGTGGAGTGGGGCCAGCTCCACCACCCGGACGAGGTCGATGTCACGGAGGAACCGGAGGCCCCGCTTGGCGTCGGCGTCCCGCCAGCCAGGGACGACGAGACGGTCCTCCAGGATGATGCGCCGGGCGGTGATGGCGGGGCGGCGGATGACGTCGAGCCGGTCGCCGCGCCGGAGCCGCAGCGCGGGGGCGCGCCGGAGGGCCTCGAAGGCGGCGACGACGCCGGGATCCCGGCGCAGGGCGTCGACGGCCGGCTCGGGGGGGGAGAGCGGGCCCGCCTCCGGCATGTCCGCCTCGGCGCGGTCGGTCCAGAACGGATGGTCGTGCCGGCCCGCCGCCTCGGCGAAGAACTCGGCCGACTGTCGCTCCAGCGCGGCGTGCATCTCCCGCTCCCGGGCGTCGAAGACCTCGAGCGCGACATCCGCCAGCCCGGGTTCGACCAGCGCGGTGTGCACCGCGACGGCGGCCAGCCACCCCGACGCCAAGGCTTTCTTGACGCCGTAGGACGACAGTGGGTCGACGAACGACCCGGCGTCGCCGACAAGCAGCATGCCGGGGGCCCCGTAGGCGCGCGCGTCGTAGACCGAGGCGTCGCAGCCCCAGGGCTCGACGTCGAGGGAGGCCCCGGCCGTGAGGGGGCCGAGGGCGGCGGTCTTGGCGAGTTCGGCGTCGTAGCAGGGCGCGAGAGGGCCGCCGCGCTCGAGGCGGGTGACCCGAGGGTCGACCATCAGGGTGAAGTAGCGCTGCTCGGCCGTCACCGGGACCGACCACGCCCAGCCGTCCCCGTAGCTTTCCACCAGGGTGTGCGACTCATCGGGGAGACCCCAGCCGCCGGGCCGGGACCACACCGCGGTGAGGGCCAGGGTGGTGCGCCCGGCCGCGCGCCGGCGGAACCCGCGCCGGGCGACGACGCCGGCACGGCCCGAGCAGTCGAGCACGAACCGCGCGGCCAGCGAGCCGTGGGCGACGCCGGTCACGTAGCGGATCGAGGACTCTGCCGCTCCGGCCCGGGCGGACGCCGGCGCCAGGTCGACTCGTCGAACCATGGCGTCGGTGTCCACGGCGGCGCCGGCCTCGGCCGCGAGGCGCAGCAGGAGCCGGTCGAGCGCGCTCCGCCGCACCTGCCACCCGGCGCCGTCTCCCGCGAACCGCACCGCGCTCGGGCCCCGTCCGCCCCACCAGACCGTGTTCCCGGTGCTGCGGAGGAAGCCCGCCGCCTCGATCTCCACGGTCACCCCGATCAGGTCGAACAGGCCGCGGCAGCTCGGCGGCAGCGACTCGCCCAGGGTGCGGGCGTCGTCCGCCGGCTTCGCCAGCAGCCGCACGGAGTGGCCACGGTCGGCGAGCAGGCGGGCCGCCGCCGCGCCGGCGGGGCCGCCCCCGATGACGACGACGTCGAGGGGCGCCGCACCCATGCCGCCATTGTGGCCGAATCGGGGCTCTCGTGTCGCAGGTTCGGCATATCCTTTCACCCGTGCTCGACCCGCACTTTCGCCGCGCGCTGTCGTACCTGAGGCCCTACCGGTGGCAATTGACCCTGGTGGTCTTGCTCAGCCTCGTCTCCACCGGCTTCTCGCTCGTGGTGCCGCTGCTGTCCCGGACCCTCGTCGACGGTGCGATCCTCGCCGGCGACGCCGGGGCCCTGCGCCTCGTCGTGCTCGTCTTCGTCGCGGTCACCGCGGCCGGGTTCGGGCTGAACGTGTGGAGCGGGCTGCGCTACACCCGCGTGTCGGCGGACGTCCTCTTCGACATGCGCCTCGCCCTCTACCGCCATCTGCAGCGGCTCTCACCGCGGTTCCACGCCCGGACCCGGTTCGGCGACGTCATGTCGCGGCTGAACAACGACATCGGGGAGATCCAGCGCATCGCGTCCGAGGTCGTGCTCGCCTGGGTGGGGAACGTGCTGTTCCTCGTCGGGGCGGTCGTCATGCTGGCGTACCTCGACCTGCGGCTGCTCCTGCTCGGCACCGCCGCCCTCCCCGTCAGCATCTGGGCCCTCGTGCACTACCGGCGCCGCCTCGAGAAGCGGGTCGCGGTGCTGCGCGAGCGGAGCGCCGACATCGGCAGCTTCCTCATCGAGACCCTGCAGGGGGTGAGGCTCGTCGTCGCCGCCAACGCGCAGGAGCGCGAGGTGCAGCGCTTCCGGCACCGGAACGGGCGGTTCATCGAGGCCCTGATGGCCATGCAGTGGACGACCTACCTGTCGGGCGGCCTCCCGGGGCTGGTGCTCTCGGGCAGCACCGCGCTGGTGTTCCTGTACGGCGGCCAGCGGGTCATCGACGGCACCCTGACCCTGGGCACCCTCGTGGCGTTCATGGCCTATCAGCTTCGGCTGTTCGCCCCGGTGCAGGCGTTGATGGGGCTGTACGCCAGCCTCGCGACGGTGCGGGTGTCGCTGGGACGGGTGCACGAGATCCTCGACGTCGAGCCCGAGGTGGTGGAGCCCCCGTCGGCCGAGGCGCTCCCCGAGGTGAGCGGCGAGCTGGAGCTGGACGACGTCACCTTGTCGTTCGATCGCGGCGGCCCGGTGCTGGAGCACGTCACCCTGCGGGCGCCGGCCGGCGCCTGCCTCGCCATCGTCGGCCCGAGCGGCGGCGGCAAGAGCACCATCGCCGACCTCGCGCTGCGGTTCCTCGACCCCGACGCGGGGACGGTGCGCCTCGACGGGCGAGACCTGCGCGCGCTCAGGTTGCGCGACCTGCGCGCGCACGTCGGGCTCGTGGAGCAGGAGCCGGCGGTGTTCCACGCCTCGATCGCCGACAACATCCGCTACGCGCGCCCGGACGCGACCGACGAGGAGGTGCGGGCCGCGGCCGCCCGGGCGGGGCTGGCGCGGTTCGCGGCGACGCTGCCGGACGGGTACGAGACGGTGGTGGGGGAGCGCGGGGCGGCGCTGTCGGCGGGCGAGCGGCAGCGGCTGGCGGTGGCGCGGGCGCTGCTCGCCGCCCCCTCGGTGCTGGTCCTCGACGAGCCGACGGCGGCCCTCGATCCGGAGTCGGAGCAGCGGGTGGCGGAAGGGTTCGAGGCGGTCATGCGGGGGCGCACCACCGTGCTCATCACCCACCGCGCGGCCCTCGCCCGGCGGGCGGATCGGGTCGCGGTGCTCGACGGCGCGCGCGTCGTCGAAGAGGGCGCCCCCGACGAGCTGATGTCGCGGGGAGGGCGGTTCGCGCAGTTGTTCGCGGCGGATCTCGAATCGTGACTGCTCCGCGCGCGTCGAAGCCGGTACGCGTGGCCGTGGTGGACAGCGGCGTCAATCCGTCCCATCCGCACATCGGGAGCATCGCGGGGGGGCTGAGCGTGGTACCCGGCGCGGGGGACGGCGGCGACTGTCTCGACCGTATCGGTCACGGCACCGCGGTGACCGCGGCCATCCAGGAACGTGCGCCGGGGGCCGACTTGTTCATCGTGAAGGTCTTCGATCGGTCGCTCTCGGCGTCCATCGGCACGCTGGTCGCCGGCATCGACGCGGCGTGGCGGCACGGCGCGGATCTCATCAACCTGAGTCTCGGCACTGCGAACCAGGCGCACGCCGCCGCGCTGCGCGCGGCCGCGGAGCGGGCCGCGGCGACGGGAGCACTGATCGTCAGTGCGGGGCGCCGTGAACAGGTGCGGTACCTGCCGGGGGCGCTCGACGGCGTGGTGGCGGTGGAGCTCGACTGGACCTGCCCGCGGCTCTCGGTGGAGGTGGGAGCGGATGCGGAGCGGCGGCCGGTCTGCCGCGCGTCCGGCTATCCCCGGCCGGCGCCGGGCATTCCCCCGGAGCGGAACCTCAAGGGCCTGAGCTTTGCCGTGGCCAACGTCACCGGCACGCTCGCCCGGACGTTGACCGGCGGTTGCCGCCCCACTGCGGACGCCGCGGTGGCCGCCCTGCGCGCCCAGGCGGACGGCGCGGGCCGCTGATGGCGGAAGAACGGCCCGGCCGAGTCGTCGAGCGGCCGCTCGAAAACCGCCCCGCGGCGCTGGCGGGCGGTGCCGCGATGGGCGAAGCGGTCCGTTCGGGTCCCGCTTCTCCTGGAACCGGTTCGCGGTTGGCGTGGTGCGCGCGCGGCGCAGTCGACATGGCTGATAGCACCTGGGACGCAAGGGCTCGGAACGCCGCCTTCGAATGGCTTCAAGGCCAGGGAGCGGTTCGAAGATGGAGATGCTCGACACCATGGATTGTTGCTCGAGAGGGATACTGCCCGGGACCGCTCTCGCCCTGATCTTCGTGCTTGGGGGCGCGGGCGCCGCCCACGCCCAGGACGCGGTCATCGACGGCGCCGTCACCGATGCGACGGGCCTGGTGCTGCCCGGCGTGACGGTGGAGGTGCGCAACACGGCGGACGGCCGGCCGGTCGCGACCGCCGTTACCGACGGCGGTGGCGCGTTCGCAATCGCGGGGCTGCGGCCGGGCATGTACGACGTGCGGTTCACGCTGCCCGGTTTCCACGAGGTCGTGCGCACGGGGGTCGAGGCGTTGCCGGGAGCCGCGACCACCCTTGAGGTCGAGCTGATCGTGGAGCTCGAGGAGCAGGTCGTGGTCGTCGGCAGCCGCGCGCGGCCGCGGTCGGTGACGGCGTCGCCGGTGCCCATCGACGCCATCCCGTTCCGCGACGTCGCCAGCCAGGGGGGGCACTCGCTCGACTACCGGTTGCGGACGCTGGTGCCGTCGTTCAACGTCGCTACGCACCCCATCAGCGGGGCGGCGTCGCTGGTGCGGCCGGCCAGCCTCCGCAACCTCGCGCACGACCACACGCTGGTGCTCGTCAACGGGAAGCGCCGCCACCGTTCGGCCATCCTCGTCTGGTTCGGCGGGGTGACCGACGGCACCCAGGGCCCGGACATCTCGACCATCCCGGCCATCGCGCTTCGGCAGGTCGAGGTGCTGCGCGACGGCGCGTCGGCGCAGTACGGCTCGGACGCCATCGCCGGGGTAATGAACTTCCTGCTCAAGGACGACCGGTCGGGCGGCAGCCTGGAGATCGACACCGGCACCTACCGCGCGGGCGACGGCGACGCCTACAGCGCCGCCGGCAACGTCGGGCTGCCCCTCGGCGACACCGGCTTCGCCAACCTCAGCTTCGAGTACGGCAACACCGGCCCCACCGACCGCAGCGTCCAGCGGGCCGACGCGGCGGCCCTCGTCGCGGCCGGCAACACCGCCGTGGCCGACCCCGCGCAGCCGTGGGGCGACCCGACGAGCGAGGACGACCTGAAGCTGTTCGGCAACTTCGGCCACCGGTACGCGAACGGCCTCGAGCTCTACGGGCACGCCAACTACGCGGGCAGGACCTCGACGCAGGGTTTCTACTACCGGAACCCCAACACGCGGGCCAACATCTTCAGCCTCGACCGCGGGCAGACGCTGCTCGTCGGCGACGTGCTCGACGCGCGTGACGGCGTCCGCGACGGCTCGGCGGGCTGCCCCACGGTGACGATCACCGACGACCGGCCCGACCCTGCGGCACTGGCGCAGGTGTTCGCCGACCCCGACTGCTTCGCCTTCCAGGAGATCGCCCCCGGCGGGTTCACCCCCTCGTTCAGCGGCGTCATCACCGACGTGTCGGCCGTCGCCGGCCTGCGCCGCACCGCGGCCAACGGCCTGACCTGGGACGCGAGCGCCGGCTACGGCGCGCACCAGGCCGACTTCTTCCTCTTCAACACCGTCAACGCCTCGCTCGGCCCCGACACGCCCCGCGACTTCGACCCCGGCCTCTACCGGCAGGCCGAGGTGAACCTGAACCTCGACGTCTCCTGGGCGGCCAGCGAGATGGTGCATCTCGCCGGCGGGGCCGAGTGGCGGGACGAGCGGTTCACGATCCGGGAGGGCGAGCCGCTCTCGTGGCGGGTGGGCCCCTACGCGGCGCAGGGCTTCGTCTCCGGCTCGAACGGCTTCGCGGGGTTCCCCGACTACACGGCCGGCACGTGGACCCGCGCCAACGCCGCCGTCTACGGCGACGTGGAGCTGCGGGAGCCCGACGACGACCGCTGGACGGTCGGCGGCGCCCTGCGGCTCGAGCGCTTCGACGTGTTCGGTGCGACCACCAACGGCAAGCTGTCGGCCCGCTACGCGCTGTCCGGCGCCGTCTCGGTGCGTGGCGGCGTCAGCACCGGGTTCCGCGCCCCGACGCCGGGGCAGCAGAACACGTTCAACGTGCAGTCGACCATCGACCCGGACACCCTGGACCTCGTCGACAGCGCCACCGTGCCGTCGACCTTCCGGGCCGCGCAGCTCCGGGGCGGCCGGCCCCTCGACCCCGAGACCTCGGTCAACGCGACGGCGGGGGTGGTGGTCGACACCGGGCCGTTCACCCTGACCGCCGACTACTTCCAGGTCGACGTCGGCAACCGCCTCGCCCTGTCGCAGAACTTCACCCTCGGCGCCGACGAGCGCGCGCAGCTCCTGTCGGAGGGCATCGCGTCGGCGCGCACCCTGGCCTTCTTCCGCTTCTTCATCAACGACTTCTCGACCCGGACGCGCGGTGTCGACGTCGTCTCCACCTGGACCCCTCCCGCCCTGGGCGGAGGTACCGTCTTCAGCTTCGCGCTGAACCACACCGACACGGAAGTGATGAAGGACTCGAACCTGCTCGGTCCCGGCGACGTTCTCGCCCTGGAACGCGGCGTGCCGGAGACGCGCTGGAACGTGGCCGTCAACCAGCGCGCCGGCCGGGTCGGCCTCCTCGGCCGCCTCCACTACTACGGGTCGTGGGTCGATCACATCGATGCCCGCTCCGCGCGCGGGGCCGCCGCCCCGGTCCTCGGCGGCCGCTTCATCCTCGACCTGGAGGCCAGCGTTCCCCTCACCGCCGCCGCGACCCTCTCCGTGGGTGGCCAGAACGTCTTCGACACCTACTCGGACCGCATGGACCTGTTCGCGGAGCGGTTCGGCCTGCCCTACAGCCAGTTCACGCCCTGGGGGCTGAGCGGGGGCTATTACTACGCGCGCCTCGGCTACCGCTGGGGCGGTTAGTGCACCGGTGGCGAGTCCTCGGTGAAGGCAACGGTGTCGGCCCCGGTGACGGCGGACGTCCGGTCACGGCCCGCGGTCGGTCACTTGGGGGAGAGGGCGTTCCCGGTGGCGGGAATCGTCTGCATTCTTGAGGTTAGTCAAAAATGCTCATGAGTATTTTTGACCATAGTCCAAAATACTGATACCGTCGGCCCGTGGCCCATCGTACCCGCTACCTGGCCGGGCAGGTCACTCGGGATCTCGCCCGGAAGATGGTGTTCGTCGCGGGTCCGCGCCAAGTGGGCAAGACCACGTTGGCCCGCATGTTGCCCGGCGCCCGGCGGGGCTACCTGAACTGGGACGTCGCCGAGGACCGGGAGCGCATCCTGCGGCGCGAGCTGCCGTCGGCGCAGTTGTGGGTGTTCGACGAGATTCACAAGTACCGAGGCTGGCGCAACTACCTCAAGGGACTCTACGACGGTCGGGCGCGCGGTCGCCGTCTGCTGGTCGCGGGAAGCGCGCGGCTCGATCTCTACCGTTTCGGCGGGGACTCGTTGCAGGGCCGCTACCATCTCCTGCGGCTGCACCCCCTGTCGGCGGCCGAGCTCGGTCTGGAGTCACCTGCCGAGCTGCGCGATCTGTTGACGCTCGGCGGGTTTCCGGAACCGTTCCTCGGAGGCTCCGAGCTCGAGGCCCGGCGCTGGTCGCGGGCGCATCGGACCCTGCTCATCCGCGACGAGGTCGCGAGTCTGGAGCGCGTCCAGGACCTGGGCGCGCTCGAGGACCTCATGCTCCGTCTGCCGGCGCTCGTCGGCTCGCCGCTCTCGGTGAATGCCTTGCGCGAAGACCTGCAGGTGAGCCACAAGACGGCGGCGGCGTGGCTGCAGATCTTCGAGCGGCTCGATGCCATCGTCCGCCTGCCGCCGTTCGGCGCTCCCCGTATCCGTGCCGTCAAGAAGGAACGGAAGCACTACCACTTCGACTGGTCGGTCGTGCCCTCGGATGCCGCGCGGTTCGAGAACCTGGTTGCCTGTCACCTGCTGAAGTGGGTCCACTACCAGCAGGACGCCGAAGGACGGGACATCGAGCTTCGCTACTTCCGGGATACCGACGGGCGGGAGGTCGATTTCGTGATCGTGGACGGACGGCGCCCGGTCCGCTGCGTCGAATGCAAGTGGGCCGACACCCCGGTCGACAAGAGCCTGCGCTACTTCAAGAAGCGATTCCCGGATTGCGACGCGTGGCAGGTCTCTGCCACCGGCACGAAGGACTACGCGAGCCCGGACGATGTTCGCGTGGCGCCGGCCCTCGCCCTGCTGAAGACGCTGATCTGACCTTCTCGGCGCCGTCGAGCGTCGAAACCATGGGCGTCGGAGGGGCGTGCTCGGGGGCCGGCGGTCGGGCGCGCGGGCACGGCAAGGCCCGCTCCCACCGACGGCGGTCCGAACGATCGTGCGCGTGCGGCCATGGCGGGTCATGACGCGGCCGTCGCGCCGCCGCACGAGCTGCCGGCCCCGGCGGTGCAGCCGAAGCAGTGCGGGCCGGTCACGACGCGGCGCCGCTCGAGGGTGGCGACGGCGTGGGCGGGTGACGCCGGTTCACCGCCGGGTCCCGGCAGGCCGCGCGCGAGGTCCATCACCGTCTGCGGGGCGGAGGGCTCCACCGCCAGGTCGAGCATCTGGTTGAAGTCGCAGTCGTAGAGCCGGCCGTCCCAGGCGACGCTGAGGGTGTAGCGGCACATCAGGCCGTCCACGGCGGCCGGATTGAACGCCTGCACGAGGCGGTCCATGTACCCCTGCAGGTTCCCCGACTGCTCGAGCCAGTCGAGGTACCGGCTGATCGGCATGTTGGTGATGGTGAACAGCCGGTTGAAGCGGATGCCGTGGCGCCGTTCGAGCTCGCGCTTCCAGTCGCGCTCGAGCGCGGCCTGCCCGGCCGGCAGGAATGCCCCGACGGGGTTCGTCACGAGGTCGAGCTCGAGGCCCGAATCGGGCGCGCCGTAGCCCAGGGCGTTGAGCCGGCGCAGCGCCTCGATCGACTGCTCGAAGACGCCGTCGCCACGCTGCCGGTCGGTCATCGCGCCGGCGTAGGACGGCAGCGACGCCACGATCTCCACCCGGTGCTCGGCCAGGAACTCCGCTAGGCCCTCGTAGGCCGGCAGGGTCAGGATGGTCAGGTTGCACCGGTCCATCACGCGCCGGCCGAGCCCCGTCGCCCGCGCCACCATGTCGCGGAACCGCGGGTGCAGCTCGGGCGCCCCGCCGGTGATGTCGACGGTGGGGATGTCCGTCGCCGCGAGCAGCGCGAAGCACGCCTCGACCACCGCGTCCGGCATCACCTCGCGCCGGTCCGGGCCGGCGTCGACGTGACAGTGGCGGCAGACCTGGTTGCAGCGCTTGCCCACGTTGATCTGCAGCGTCGTCGCCGCCTCCGGCCGCAGCGGATCGTGTCCGGCCGAAGCGGCCGCCTCGCGGAAGGTGCCGGCAAGGGGCAGCGCATCGAGGCGGGCGCGCTGGGCGGCGGGCGGGGCCAGCGGCGAGCGCGTGTTGAGCAGGGTGGGCAGCGACATGGCTACATCGACAGCTTGTCGAGGCGGTTGCGCATCTGCACGCCGTGGACCAGCGCCGCCCCGCCGCGGATGGCGGCGGCGACGTGCACCGCCTCGGTCATCTGGTCGGGGGCGGCGCCCTTCTCCAGGGACGCCGTCGTGTACGCGTCGATGCAGTAGGGGCACTGGACCGCGTGGGACACCGCCAGCGCGATCAGCGCCTTCTCGCGCTCGGTCAACGCGCCCTCGGCGAACACCGCGTCGTACCACGCCGAGAACTTCTCCCACAGCTCCGGCGCGTCCTTGCCGACGTCGCCGAACCTCGCCAGATCGGGGGGATGGTAGTAGGTGTCCATGGACGGGTCTCTCGCGGTCTCCGCGCCGGTGCCGGGCGTCCGACGGCGAGGCCCGCCCTGGCGAGCGGCGCCGCTCCGATGCGGGCAGGTTGCGGCGGAAGCCTGTCACCATCGTATCACTCCCGTGGTCCCGTGCCGGAGGTGCGTCGAGGCGCATGGAGGAACGCCGTCCTCCGACCGGATCTCCCCCGCTGGAAGACGCAGCGCCTGCCCCTGGAAGGGGAGGCGTTCGTCGAGGTCCTCGTGCCGGCGGGCCGCACGCCCGCCGACCCGGCCGAGCGGGCCGCCCTCGTCGGGAACTACCGCTTCGTCAGCCCGACTACCTCGAGACCCTCGGGATGGCCCTGACGCGCGGTCGCCTTTTCACCGTTCAGGATCGCGGACGTCCGGTCGCCGTCGTCACGGAGCAGACCGCGTCGCGGCTCTGGCCCGGTCAGGATCCCATCGGCCGGCGCTTCCTCTGGGGTAGCCCGGACCGCCCCGAGCAGGAGGTGGTGGGGATCGTCGGCGACGCCCGGATTCTGGGGCTCGACGTCGATCCCGGGCTCGTCGCCTACCTCCCGTACTGGGCGCTCGCGCGGCGGGACGCCACGGTTGTCGCGCGTGGCGGCGTCACTTCCCGAACCGGGGGAGCGCCGCTGTACGGCACCGCCCGGGCAGCACGCCCGTCGGCGCCCGGTTCGCGGGCGCCCCTCCGCCGGGCGCCCTCACCCGGTCTCGACACAGCGCGCCGTCCCGTCCCGGCCCCCCCCGCGAATCATCGGCGTCAGATTGCCGATCCGCGCCGTCGCGGTCGCGGGCGCGCCTCCTCCTCTTCCTCTTCCCGTGGCGGCTCGGCGGTCAGGGACGTCTCGGCGCGGTCGCGCACGATGGTGATGTCGAACGCGGCGCCCGGCTCGAGGCGCGCGAGCTGCCGGCGGAGGGCCCCGAGGTCGTCCACGGCGTTTCCGCCGATGGCGGTGATGACGTCACCGGCCCGCAGGCCCGCGGCCGCCCCCGTCGTGTCCTCGTCGACGTGCTCGACGAGGACGCCGGCGCCGGCGCCGAAGTACTCGGCGAGCTGTCCGCCGACGGACTCGCCGCGAATGCCCAGTCGGACGCGCCCCGGTCGCCGGACGGAAAAGCCGCGCAGGACCTCGGGCAGCCGGCGGAGCACGGTGAGATCCTGCGATTCGGCGAGCTCCCTCGCGAACTCCTGCACGTCGCCGCGCTCCTCGACCTCGTCCACCTCCACGCGGATGCGATCGGCGAATCCTCGGGGCCAACGGCCCATCCAGCCGGCCCTCGCTGCCGGCGCGATGTCGAGCGTCACCGGCGATCCGCCGCGCAACACGCGCACCGGCGCGGTCCGGCCGGCCGGCGTCTCCTCGACGAGCCGCGCCAATTGTCGGGCGCTGCGCACGCGCTCGCCGTCGAACTCGACGATGACGTCCCCCGCCTCGATGCCGGCCGACTCGGCCGGGCCGTCCGCGCGCACGTCGCTCACCACCGCGCCCTCGTCGGCCCCGTCGGATTCCTCGATGTCGCGGATCGAGACACCGATCTCGGTGCGGGGCGCGCCGAAATCGAGCCGCCTCACCACCGTGCGCTCTACCTCCTCCCGTTCTTCCTGAGTCGTTGCCTCCGTTCCCGCCGCGGTCGGCGCGGCCAGCGCCACCAGCACCGCGATGCCCCACAGTGTTCGTCTCAAGCAAGTCGTCGTTGTCGTCATGTCGATTGATCCCTCCCCGGATCCGCGGGTCGCGACGCGAGGTCGCCGGTCGGTCACGCCCTCTATATCGATTAGGACGGCGCTGCCCCCCGGATGGCCGGAGGCGATGGCTTGAAGCCGGAGGCGGTGGAGCTGCGGGAAGGGAGCCCGGCGGGGCAACTGCCCTGCGGCGCCGCGCGGTCGGGCGGCAGGGGTGGCGCCGGGGCCGTCGGCCGGCCCCGGCGGAGCGCGTCCGAGGGCTACTGCGCCTCGGTGATCATGATGGCTTCGAGATCGTCGGTGTCGCTGGGAAGCTCCATGCTTCCGGCCGGCACGTCGTTCTTCTGCAGCATGTAGGCGGAGATGTCGGCGTAGCCGGACGGGCTCAGGCTCGCCGGGGCGCCCTGCGGCATGGTGGTCCGGATGGCGGTGTACATGTCGCCCATCGACAGCTCGCTCCACCGGAAGAAGAAGGCCGAGCCGATCAGCGACGGCGCGATGCCGTCACCCATGAGGTCGTCGAGGTGGCACGCCGCGCATTCCTGGTCGTAGGTACGCTGGCCGCGGGCCGCCTGCTCCTCGGTGTACACGCCGTCCCAGATCGTCTGGTCCTGGGCGGCGGTCGTCGTCGTGAGGGCTGCCGCGAGGCAGAGCGTGGCCAGCAGGCACATCGCGAAGACGCGGCGGCCGGGGTTGGGGGACGGATTCCGCATTTCTCTCATACCTCGTCTGTCTGGGGGCGGTCAGAGGCGGCATCGCGCCGCCCGGTTGACGCCGGTTGCCGAAGAGTGCACGCGGCAGGCGCCGTCGTACGCACTTCCACGCAGCCTCCGCGCCCGGGGCGGCACGGCAACGCCGGCACGCAGTCGCGGGGGGCGCGAAGAGGCTGAATCAGAACGTGAACTATATCATCCCCGCGGGCGAATCACCCGGCGGCCGCCCGGCCGCCGGGGCCGTTGCTCCCGCCGCCCCTGGCCGGCCCGCCGGCGATGTCTTTCCCCCCGGCCGCCGGCGCCGTTCCGCGGGTCGGCCGCTACTTCCCGTCGATCAGGTTGCCGATGCCCAGCGCGTGGTCCAGCACGGAGCCCTCGCCCTGGCGGCGGCCGCCGGTCTGCGGCGCCGCCTTGTAGATGCGGTCGGCGAGGCGGCTCAGAGGCAGCGATTGCAGCCACACCTCGCCGGGACCGGTGAGGTTGGCGAAGAAGAGCCCTTCGCCCCCGAACAGGGCCGTCTTGATGCCGCCCACCCACTGGATGTCGTAGGACACGGTGGGCTGGAGCGCCACGAGGCAACCGGTGTCGACCCGGATCGTCTCGCCCGGCTCCAGGTCGAGCTGGTGGACGCTGCCCCCCGCGTGCAGGAACGAGAGGCCGTCGCCCTCGAGGCGCTGCATGATGAAGCCCTCGCCGCCGAACAGCCCGACCCCGATCTTCTTCTGGAACGCGATGCCGATGGAGACGCCCTTGGCCGCGCAGAGGAAGGCGTCCTTCTGGCAGATCAGCTCGCCCCCGAGCTGGCTGAGGTCCATGGGCAGGATCTTGCCGGCGTAGGGCGCGGCGAAGGCCACCCGCGCCTTCCCGTGGGCGTTGTTGGTGAACACCGTCATGAACAGGCTCTCGCCGGTGAGCAGCCGCTTGCCGGCCCCCAGCAGCTTGTCCATGAACCCGCCGCGCTGGGGCTCGCTGCCGTCGCCGAACACCGTCTCCATGACGATGCCGCCGTGCATGTACATCATCCCGCCGGCTTCCGCGACGGCGCTCTCGCCGGGGTCGAGCTCGATCTCGACGTACTGCATCTCGACGCCCTCGATGTGGTAGTCGATCTCGTGGGCGATACGGCCCGCCGGCACCGGCAGCACCGCGAGGGTCTCCGCCGGCAGGTGGGTCCGCAGGCGCGGGACATCGCCGACGGCCGTCCAGTTCGCCATGCCGGCGGTGTAGACCAGGGTCGAGGCGTCGGCGTGGCCCTTCCGGATGGCCGTGGCGAGGTCCGCCTCCGACATCGGACCGATCTGGTTTCCGCCCTCGGCCCGATACCACTGTTGGTCCGACATCGATTCTCTCCTCGTCTGCGCCCGGCCCGGCGCCGTCCGGCCCGGTTCCCGCCGCGCAGGCGCGTGCTATTCTGACAGGCCTTCGCGGCCGCCGGCGCCGTTCCCGACCCGGGCCGGCGCGTCGATCCTGTCGCCGCCGGGCGTCGATACAGTCAGGGGATACGCGGGCGAAGGCGCCGCGGTTCCACCTGTCTCGTGATGGAGCCGGAGACACTGACCCGGGCGGAGCGCACGGGCGGGGCGGCGTCCCCCGACGCCGAGCCCGGGACGTGCGCTATCAGCAGCCGCTTCTTCGCCGAGCTGGCGTCGTTCGTTCGGCTCCGCGCCGTCAAGGTGTACCGCCTGCGGGTCGACGGCGCCGCCGCGGTTCCGCGCCTCCCCTGCCTCGAGCACGAGGCGGTGCTGCACGAGGGCATCGCGCCCCTCGCCGCCGCCTACGTCGAGGACCCCGAAACCGGCGAGCTCCAGGAGTTGGTGCTGACCCCGTCCCGGCGCCGCATCGAGCTGGATCCCGCCTCGACCCTGCACGAGCACACCGAGACCGGACAGGCCCGGCTCGTCGCCCGTCTGCACGACCGATTTCCCGACTTCACGGTAGCGATTCAAAGGGTGTCCTGGCTCCGCGGCGACCGCCGGGTGGCGCGGGCGTGCCGGGCCCAGGTCACCTTGCGCGACGTCCTGCTGGCGGGCGACTTCGACCGCATCGCTCGTGGGCTCGAGCGGCTGCGAGCGGTGGCGACGGCGATGGAGAAGCAGTCGCGGGTGGCGTCGTGGAGCGTGCGAACCGTCACCGGGCCGTTGCTGGCCGCGTTGGGGTTCGTCGTCTACCAGGGCCTTGGCCGACTCGCCCCGGAGCTGGGCGAGCCCGCCGTCGGCGCGCTGCAGGCGCTGGTCGTGGGCGTCGTCGGCGCAGTCTTCCTCTACTGCGGCCTGCGCGCGGTCCACCTGACGGAGATGGCCAACCGGATGTGGAAGCGCGCGGCCGAGTACGGCCTCATCGTCGCCGAACGCCGGCGGCTGGCCGGGGACGGGGCGGTCGCCGACCGCCCCGTCCCCGGGGCCGCGGGCGCGGGGACCGTCGCGCCCCGTCAGGGCTGATCCGTCAGCGGCAGCAGAAGCCGACTGCCCGGCGGCCGCTGCACGTCGAACGCCTTGAGGGTGTAGTTCACCAGCGTGTAGTGGCCGATGAGGCCCGCGAGGTCCATGATGCCCTGGTTGCCGAGCAGCCTCTGGGCGGCCTCGAAGGTCTCCCGGCTGAGCTTCGGCTCGCGGATCAGCTCGCGGGTGGCCTGGACGATCGTGCTCTCCACCTCGCCGAACCCCGGCAGGCCGTCGCCTTCCGCCACCGGACGATCGTGGCGGACCAGGTCGATGATCTCCTCCTCGAGCCCGGCCTGGAGCCCCAGCCCCTCGTGGGCCGACCACTCGTACTGGCTGTCGAGCGCCCGGGCCGCGGTCAGGATGGCCAGCTCCGCCAGCCGCTGGTCCCGCGCCCCGTCCGCGCCGAAGCGCAGGTAGCTGCTGGCCGGGAACAGGTGCTCGGCCATCGGCGGGCTGTACATCCACATCCCGATGGGGCCGCGCAGCCCGGTGGAGTAGCGGCTGTCCGGGTTCACGATGAGGTCGAAGACGCGCTGGCCCTCCGCGTCGAGGTCCTCGCGCTGGATCGTGGGCAGCCGCGCCCACGAGTCCTCGTGGATGTCCGGCGGAATGTCGGCCGGGGTGACCTCGCGGGGCGTGAACGCCTCCTGGCCGGCCGCCTCGCCGGCGGCGGCGTGCGCGCCGGTGGCGACGTAGAGTCCGCCCGCCGCGAGCAGGGCGGCGGAGCCGAGGACGACGAGTCTGCGCAACATCTGGCGACCTCCATCGAAGGCGCCGCGGGGTCGCGGCGCGGTCTGGGCGCGGGGAGCGGCGCGGGGTCGACCGCCTGACGTCGTGCGGCCGGTCCTCCCCGCCGATCCGGCCGTATGCTCTCCCGGTACGGCCCGCGGTGGCAAGCTCCCGCGGTCGCCGGCCCCGGCGCGCCGGCCGTGACGCCCGCCGACCGTGGCGGGCCGAGCCGGTACGTCGGCGTCGTATGCTCCCCGTGACTCACAACGTCCAGGCCGCGAGCCGGTCGCGGCAGGTGCAGAACCGCCCGAGCCGGCAGAGCGCGATTTCCTCCACCGGAAAGAGGAACGGCACCGCCCGGAGCGGCCCCGGCCCGATGCCGACGGTCACGTGTGGATCGTAGCGGGCGTAGCTCGAACGCTCGCGGAACCCCTCGACCCAGGCGACGTCCGCGGGCCGCGCCGGCTCGCCGTCCGCCTGGAACGAGGCCGCGTCGCCCGCCACCTCCTCGTTGCGAAGCGCGTCCATCAGCCGCTCGTGAAGCTGCCCCAGGGTCGCGGATGCCTCGACGGTGAGGACCTGCGACGTGCGTCCGGCGCGCGCGCCGGTCACCCGTGCCTCGAACGGCTCGAGCCGGCCCACCACGTCGCCGACGAGCCGCCGCACCTCGGCCAGCCGCTCGCGCCCCACGAAGTGCTGGCTGAGGGTGACGTGAGGGTGATGCGACCCGTCGAACCGGAACCCCGCGCCCGGCGCGTGGTCGAACCCCGCGTTCAGGCGCTCGACGGCGGTCCGCGAGTCGCCGGAGAGCAGAATCGCGACATCGACGGCGATGGGCATGGCGGCAACCGGGGGCGTACGGCGACCCGTCCCTTAGGACGGTGGCGGAAATTACCTTGCCACGTGCCGCGCACAGGAGCTGCAGGCAAGCGGGACCGTCGTGAACGTAGTTGGCAAGGTTATATCGATCACTGTCCTTGCAGGATCTGCTGCAACGCGTCGAGGAGCGCGGCGTTCTCCTCGTCGGTGCCGACGGTGATGCGCAGGGTCTCGGCCAGTGCCGGCTCGTCGAAGTAGCGCACGAGCACCCCGGCCGCCTCGAGCCGGCGATGGACGAGGGCGGCGTCGCCCGACGGCGGCCGGACGAGCAGGAAGTTCGCGTGGCTGGGCCACACCCGGCACCCCAGCCCCTCGAGACGTCCGGCCAGGCGGCGGCGGCTCTCGACGATCCGGTCGGCGACGCGCTGCGCGTAGGCGGTGTCGCGGATGGCCGCGGCCCCCACCCGGTCCGCCACGGCGCCGACGTTGTAGCTGTCCTTCACCTTGCCGAGCCCCTCGAGCACCGCCGGCGGCGCGATCGCGTAGCCGAGGCGGAGGCCGGCGAGCCCGTGGCTCTTCGACAGCGTCCGCAGGACGACGACGTTGGGGCGCCGCCGAACGAGGTCGAGGGCGTCGGCCTCGGCGAAGGCGGCGTAGGCTTCGTCGATCACCAGCAGGCCGTCGAGCGAGTCGGCCAGACGGGCGAGAGTCGGTACCGGGGCGGCCGTGCCCGACGGGCTGTTCGGGTTGGCTACGAACGTCAGCGCCCCGCCCGCCTCGGCGAGGGCCGCGACGGGCAGGACGAAGTCTTCGTCGAAGGGCACCTCGACCACCGGGGCCTCCTGGATGCCCGCGAGGGTCCGGTACAGGACGTAGGTCGGCGTGGGGTAGACCACCGGGCGGCCGGGTCCGGTGACCGAGCGGACGAGCATCGTGAGCACGTCGTCGCTGCCGTTGCCGGCGAGAATCCACGCCGGGTCGACGTCGAGGGCCTCGGCCGCGGCCTCGCGGAACTCCCGGCTGGAGGGGTCCGGGTAACGGCGCAGCGCGTCGCCGTCGAGGGCGGCGAGCGCGGCCATCGCGCGCGGGCTCGGCGGATACGGGTTCTCGTTGGTGTTCAGCTTGACGACGCGGGCGCCCGGCGGGGGCTGCCGGCCCGGGACGTAGGGCTGGAGCGCGTCGACGGCGGGACGGAAGAATGACACGGCGTGGTCAGCGGCGCGGTCAGCGCGTCCAGTCGAAGGCGTGCTCGGCGGTGACGACCCGGGACCCGCCGAGAGACGCCACGTTCTCGCCGGTCAGGTGCTCGCCGAACGCGCCGTAGCGGAGTCGCACGGGGTCGGGCTGGGGCGCCACCGGGAACTGCACCCGCACGTCGACGCGGCCCGGCGTCCAGTAGGTGGTGTTGAGGCGTGTCCAGTACACGCCGTCCTGCACCACCGCCTCGCCGTCGGAGAGCAGGTTCTGCGCGGGCCACTCGCCCCGCGGGAGCTCGTTGGCCAAGCCATGGGTGACCTGCCAGGTCACCACCGCCCCGTCCGGCAGATCCGTCTCGCCCTCGATGCGCAACTGTCGCCAGCGCGTCTCGTGGCCGACGGCCAGCGCCACGGTCTCCGTCCCGCTGCCGGCGCCGGGCGCGTCCGCCAAGCCCTCCCCGGCCGGCGCCGGGGTGCAACCGGCCCACAGCGCACCGGCCGCGAGGAGGCCCAGCACCGTCCCCGTCGTCCGGTCACGGCCTGGTCGCCGGTGGTCCTTCGTCGGTTGCATATGCTCGGCGTGCGCTCTCCTCACGCCTTGTCAGGCGGGCGCCTCGGCAGTTCGCTGGCGCCCTCCGGGCGCTGTGCGACGCGGAACCCCACCCGGGCAGCTCGGCGTGCGCCGGAGTTGGAAGTCCCGCCGCCCCTCGCCGATGGCCACTCCCGGCTTCGTCGTGGCGCATGCCGACGACCGGGTCCGGGTCTCCGCGAGCCGGCGCCCGCCGCTCGGGGCCGGCGATTGGTGCGAGCTCGCCTCGCGCCGACGCCCGTCGCGCCAGCGGCCGGGGATCGTTCGATCCGTGTACTGTATTCTACGTTGCACGGCACGGCGCACCGCATCCGCCTGCCCGCACCCGGAGATCCATGACCGACCCGCAGGACAACCGCCTCGCGCCGCTCAGGGAGCTCGCCGAGACCCTCGACGATCCCCGCCAGATCGCCCTCGTTTCCGCCGTCGCGGCGCTGGTCGCGGAGGACACCGCGCTCGTCCTCGAACAGACCCACGCCGCCCAGGACATCGCGGCGCGCAACCGGGCGGGGGCGTGGATCGGCAATACCGAGCTGGCCGAGATCCTGGACGCCGCGGCCCACTACCTCAGGCGCTACAAGCGGCAGCGAGAGGAGATCGGCGGCATCAGGGCGGCGCTCCAGGCCCGGCTCGACGCGAAGGCGCAGGAGCCCGGGCCCCGGGAGCCCGGACAGTAGTGGGCTGTCTTGCAGAAAGGCTGCCCATGGTACCGGTTTCCCGTCGATTCCCTGGAGAAGAGCCAGCATTCGGACGGCGAACGTAGCTCGAGGACGGTCCACCAGGAAGCCGGTCGATTCGCGCCAGGGTCGGCCGGGGCCGCCGGCCGGGCCGGATCGTCAACCGGCGTCGCCTCGGGGCCGCGCTCGGCGGGACGCCAGCCGCGGGCGTAGCGCCGCCAGGCGCTCGTCGACCGGTGGATGGGTCGACAGGTACGCGCCCATGCCCTTGCCGCCGGCCGGCTCCAGGGCGCGGAGCCGCTCGAACAGTCGGAGGGCGCCCTCCGCGTCGAACCCCCCGGCCCTGGTCAAGAGCACCGCCAGGGCGTCGGCCTCGAGCTCCTGCTCGCGCGAGTAGGCGCGCTCCAGCCACTCGAGCCCGATGCGGTGCAGCCACGGGGCGATGACCCCGCGCCCCGGCGTCAGGATCGACGCGGCGGAGTAGGCGGTCTGGCGCAGAACCCGCTTGACCGCGTGCCGCCGGATGACGTGGGCCATCTCGTGGGCGACGATGAAGGCGAGCTCGTCACGGTCGCGCCGGCACAGGTCTACGAGCGAGGCGGTCAGGAAGATGAAGCCGCCGGGCAGGGCGTAGGCGGTCGGCTGCTCGTCGCCCACCACCCCGACCTCGAAGCGGTGGAGCCGGTTGCGGACCACCCCGGCGAGGGCGGTCACGGTCTGGTCGAGTTGCACGCGCAGGGCGGGGTCGGCCTCGACCCCGCTCTTCTCCCGCACCACCGCCGCCATGTCGGCGCCGACCCCGTACTCGGCCTCGATGGCCTTGTCGTCGTCTCCGGTCAGCGAGTGCCAGACCCAGGTCGCCTTGCGGGCCTTGCGGCCGGCGAGCCGGCCGAACCGGTAGAAGACGCTGCCTTCCGGCTCGCTCACGGCTCCGCGTCGGGGTCGAGGTCCTGGTACCGCGCCCAGGCGTCGGCGAGGGAGGCCGGCTCGCACCGGGCGGCGAGGGTGCGGCCGCGGCTCTCCGCCAGCAGGTCGTGGCGCCGCAACTCGACCTCGCAGCCGCCCACGCCCCTGAAGCAGTCCATGCTCGCCCGCGGGTCGTCGGGGTCCTGCCACTCGGTGCAGTACACCGGGTCGTCTATCGGCTCGCAGCGCTCGGGGGTGGTGTAGCCCGAGTAGTTCGGGAGGGCGCGCACGAAGGCGTTGCACGCGTCCCGCGAGGGGAACTCGCCCCGCGTGAAGTCGACCTCGCCCCAGGGCAGGAGGTTGATGAAAGTCGCCTGCGGTCCGGGGTCCGGCTCGGGGGCCTCGGCGGCGGCCACCTCGGGGACGCTGTCGGCGGCGGGGCCGGAAGCCGCGTCGGACGCTCCGCCTCCACCGCTGCAGGAAGCGGCCAGGAGCAGCGCAAGGCCGCCGAGGGCCGCGCACGCGCGTATCGGAAACATGCTCCCGGCAGTATACGCCGAGTTCGTGCGGGCGAAGTCGCCCTTCCCGGACCGCCGCGGGGACGCCTGACGTTGACCGACCAACGTGCGGGTGGGACAATCCCACCATGGGCACGGTCCGAGCCGACGGGAAGAGGCGCGTCGTCGTGCCGGGAGCCAGACCCGGCGACGTCTTCGACGTTCAGCGGCTCGGAGAGGAACGGTACGTGCTGGTGCGCCTCCACCGTCCCGCCCCGTTGCCGAGCGTGAGCCGTGACGAGTGTCTCGAGGCGATGTCGCGGTCGCCCCTGCGGATGACGCTCTCCTGGGACCGACTGAAGCGGCTTACACGCGAACCATGACGCTGCTCGACACCAACGTGTTGATATACGTTTCGGAAAGCGGCTCGGCCCATCACGAGTGGGCGCGAAGCACCGTGGCCGGGGCCGTCGCGGCCGAGGGCGCGGCCATCAACGCCGTCTGCCTGGCCGAGATCTGCGTCGGCGCGTCGGATCCCTCGACTGCCGCGGATCTCGTTCGCGGCTGGGGTGTCGAGGTGCTCGACGTGCCGGCCGCGGCGGCGGAGTCCTGTGCGGTCGCCTACCGGCGCTACTGCGACCGAAGGCGACGACAATCCGGCCGGCCATCGCCGCGAACGCCGTTGCCCGACTTCTTCATCGGGGCGCACGCGCAGGTGATGGGATGGGCGCTCGCTACCGCCGACACCGGCAGGATAAGGACCTACTTCCCATCGGTGCGCTTGATCGCTCCGTGAACGGGCTGGCCGCAGAGCGTCGACGGGGCCGACTCGGGCAGTCGGCTTGCGGGGCGCCGCTTCACCCGGCGGGAGCAGGGGGGCGCCGCTTCACCCGGCGGGAGTAGAATGGGGCGGTGGAGATTCTGTGCCGAGAACGGCAGAGGGAGCGTCCGAGATGACAGTGAGCAAGCTGGCGGTGTTGGCGGGGTCGGCCGGGCTGGCCTTCAGCGTGGCGTGCGGCCCGGCGCCGGCCGGAGTCGGCGAAGGGACAGAACCGGCGTCGAGCCCGCTCGGCGTCTCCGAGCTCATCGCCGAGATGCGCGACATGGCGTGGGCCGAGGAGGTCGACGCCGCGCAGGCGCTCATCGAGGCGCAGCGGCCGCATCACGACACGTCGTCGCCGCGCTGGCTGCTCGCGGCCTCGTGGCTGGGCCGCGGCGCCGGCTTCGCCGAGCGTTGGGACGTGGCCGAGCGGTACGCGAGCGAGGCGCGCGACGGCAGCGTCGCCCTGCTCGACGAGCGCGATCTCGACGCCGACAACGAGCTGCCCCTCGCCCTGGGGGCCGGCATCGAGGTGCTCGGTCGCGTCCACGACGCGCGTGGCGACCGCGCCGGCGGCGTCGAGTTCCTGACCGCCGAGCGCGAGCGGTACCGCGGCACGTCCATCGAGACCCGCATCCAGAAGAACGTGCTGCTGCTCAGCCTCGAGGGCGCGCCGTTCCCCGCGCTCGACGTCGAGCACGACCTGGGCACGCCGCTCCCCGACGCCGAGGGCCTGAAGGGGAACGTGGTCGTGGCGTTCTTCTGGGCCCACTGGTGCCCCGACTGCAAGCGGCAGATCCCGGTCCTCGAGCAGCTCCACGACGCCTACGGCGACCAGGGGCTGGTCGTCCTCGGCCCGACGCAGCTCTACGGCTACATCGCGCGGGGCGAGGACGCGACGCCCGAGCAGGAGCTCGCGTACCTGCGCGGCGCCTACCAGGAGCGGTTCCCCATCCCGTCGTGGATGAGCGCGCCGGTCAGCCAGCGCAACTTCCTGGAGTTCGGGGTCAGCACCACCCCGACCCTCGTCGTCATCGACCGCGAGGGCATAGTGCGGCTCTACAACCCGGGCGACCTCCCCTACGAGGAGCTGGCGCCGCACGTGGAGCGTCTGCTGTAGATGGTCTCGACATGGCCCGGCGCGCTGCCGGGCGGGTCGGGGGAATCGTTGGGCGGAGGGCGTTGGGGGCGGCCTGTCGCGGAGTGTCGGTGGCGGATGGGGCGCTCCGTAGCACGAGGTTCGGGAGGCGGTGACGCATGCCGGAGTTCATAGTTCTGATTACCGCCGTGGGCGCGGTGCTCGGCGCGCTGGCGGCGGGGTTGGGTGCGTTCGTGACGTGGTCGAACAGCCGGGAGATTGCCGCCGTTCGGGAAGATCTGGCGGCGGTGAAGGGCGCCTGGACGGCGACGAGCGAGACCGTGAACGCTCATATCAACGCGCCGGGACTGCACGGCAAATGACCGTCTGCAAGGGGCCAGCGGAACGCGACCGGTCGTGGATCGGCCGCGCGGCACCGAGACGAGGGTAGGCAAATGAAGAAGCGTCTTGTCGGCGTGGTCGTGGTCGTGCTCGTGCTGGCCGGGAGTCCCCTGGCCGCCCAGGAGTTCCCCCCGGGCTTCGTCGACCCGGCGCCCCTGCTCGCCGCCGCCGCTGAGGAGATCGGCGAGGCCGACCTGCGCTGCCTCTCGTACTCCGGCAGCGGCGGCTACGCCGGCGCGGTGGGCCAGACGTTCGAGAACGCGGTCAACATCGACTGGCCGCGCATCGGCTCGCTCGACAACTACACGCGCACCATCAACTGGGAGGCGGGCACGAGCGTGGAGACGTTCGACCGGGAGCCGGGCCTCGCGCCCGCGTCCTGGAAGTACGGCCTCGGCTGGCGCGGCGGCACGCCCACGCAGACCCAGACGCGCCAGACCCACGTCACCAACGGCGAGTTCTCGTGGCACATGGACGGCGACGGGGCGCCGGTGGCGGTGCACCCCGAGATCGCCGAGGTGTACCAGCTCGACATGTGGCTGAACCCGCACGGGTTCCTGAAGGCCGCCCGCATGCCAGGCGCGAACCCGGTGGCGTTCTGGCGCTGGGAGCAGATCGAGAAGGGCCGCGACGGCAACGTCGTGGCGCCGGTCAAGATGCACGTGGTCGCGATCGAGATGTTCGGGAAGTACCGCGTGGACGCCACCATCAACCCCCAGAACCTGATCCAGCGGCTCAAGACCACGGTGAACATCCCCGCCCTCGGCGACTTCAACATCGAGCACGAGTCCACCAACTTCGTCTCGTTCGGCGACGTCAAGTGGCCGACCAACTGGCACTCGCACCAGGGCTGGGACGACAACTGGCAGTTCTACCGCCAGAGCACCGGGCACAACGCCTACGGCGGGTCGTTCCCCGACATCCGTCCCAACGACTGCGGCGATCCGGTACCGGTGCCCGAGTCGGTGGCCGGGGCGGACTGGACCACCGAAGTCACCGTCGACGAGATCGCCGACGGCGTCTACCGCCTCGGCGGCAATCCCGCCGCCAGCTACATGATCGAGTTCAGCGACTTCGTGGCCGTCTTCGAGGCCCCCGGCGACGAGGAGTGGAGCCTGAAGGTCATCGACCGGATCACGAAGCTGGCCCCCGGCAAGCCGATCCGCTTCGTCATCGTGTCTCACCCGCACTTCGACTCCATCGGGGGGCTGCGCACCTACCTGCACGTCGGGTCGACCATCGTCACCCACATGATCAACCTCGAGTTCCTGAACCACGACGTGCTGACCTACGAGCCGCGGACCATCAAGCCCGACATCATCTCGAAGTGGCCGCCGACGGAGCTCGCCGAGGGCTACAACTACGAGGCCGTCCAGGAGAACTACGTCATCACCGACAACTCCCGGATACTGCGCGTCTACTACGTGCAGCCGCTACGACACGTCGCCGGGATGCTGATGGCGTACCTGCCAGCCGAGCGCATCGCGTTCCAGGCGGACCTGTTCGATACGCACGAGCCGCCGAAGCCGGCGCAGTTGCCGTCGATGCGCGCGTTGCACACGCAGGTGGAGCGCATGAACCTGGACGTGGAGACGCTGGCCCCGGTGCACGGCGAGCCGGTGCCGTGGGGCGAGTTCCTCGACGCCCTCGAGCAACTCGATCGGTAGGAGCCGGGCGTTGGCCGCGTTTCCCAGGCCGGGTGGCGTCGGCGCGGCGCTCGTCGTGGCCGCCCTGGTCTCGGCTGTCGCCGCCCCGGCCGGCGCCCAGACCGCGCCCGGGACCGCGTCGTGGACGGTGTCGGCCGGCGACGTGCGGGTCCGCTGCCGCCTGACGGTGGGCGGCTCGTTCGACGCGGTCACGTCGTCGCTGTCCGGCGCCCTCCGGCCTTCGGCGAACGACGGCGCCGTTTTCTCGGGCGAGTTGCGGGTGGAGCTCGCGACCCTCGACACCGGCATCTCACTGCGCAACGGCCACCTCCGGGGCGACTACCTGGAGGTCGAGCGGGGCCCGGACTTCCGCGAGGCCGTTCTCTCGGGCATCGTGCTCGACGATCCGCCGCCGGGCGGGGGCGGTCGGCGCGAGACCCGGTTCTCCGGCTCCCTGGCCCTGCACGGCGTCCGGCGGGCGATCGAGGGCGAGGCCGAGCTTCGCCGGCGCGACGGGCGCCTTCAGGTCGAGGCGGCGTTCCGGTTGAGCCTGGAGGCGTTCGGCATCCCGCCCCCGCGCTACCTCGGCATTGGGGTGCGCGACGAGGTCGAGATCACGGTGCGGTTCGAGGCGGCGGGCGTCGGTACGCCGCCGGACGGCTCATGACCCGCAACGCACGGCCCGGCGCGACCGTGCGACTGGGTCTCTGGACGGCACTGCTCCTGGGGGCATGCGGAGCGGGCCCCGCTTCCGCCGAGCCCACGTTTCTCTCGAAGCAGTACCCGCGGTGCACCGCCTGCCACTACTCGGCCTCGGGCGGCGGACTCCTGACGCCCTACGGCCGGTCGTTGTCGCGGGAGGAGATCTCGACGTTCGGCCGGCAGGGGGCGGGCGGGGCCCCGACGGGGGCGAGGGGCGAGGAGGGCTTCCTCTTCGGCGCCATCCCGGGCGAGAGCCCCTTGCAGCTCGGTCTCGACGTCAGGCCGTCCCGCATCGCCGTCGACGTGGGCGGCCGCGCGTTGCCGGACCGCAACTTCCTCATGAACCTCGATCTTCAGGCCGCGTGGCGGCGCGGCCGGTGGACGGCGTACGGCACCCTCGGTCGCGAGCCCGCGCCCGGCGGCACCCGACCGATCTCCTACGAGCACTGGGTCGCCTATCAGGCCACCGACGGGATCAGCGTGCGCGGCGGGCGTTTTCTCCCCGCCTACGGCGTCCGCTTCGCCGACCACGAGTCGTTCACGCGCAAGAGCCTCGACCTCGCGCAGGACGGGCAGGTCTACGGGGTCGAGGTGGGCGTATCGACGGATCGGACGCTCCTGCAGGTCTCGGTCGGCCCCGGCCGCGCCGAGTCTCTCGTCGACGACGACGGCCGGCGGGCGTTCACGTCGGCCGGCCGGTTCCAGGTCGACCTCGGCCCGCGGATGGTCCTCGCGACCTCGGTGCTGCACCGGGGGGCGTCGGAGGTCGCCGCCCGGAGCACGAACACGGGGTTGTCCTTCGGATACGCGCCGGTCCCGTGGCTGACCACCTGGACCCACGCCGACGTGGGATTCCAGCGGCGGACCGCGAGCGGCCGCGCCTACATCCTCGCCAACCAGACGTCGGTCGAGGCGGTCCGCGGTTTGTGGTTGCGCATTTCCCCGCAGTGGCACCGGACCGACACCGACCCCCGCGGAGAGGTCCGCCGCCTCGTGTACGGCCTGGACTTCTACCCGCGGACCCACTGGCACGTCAACCTGTCCTACTACCGGGACCGCCTGCCGTTCACCGACCTGCGGGCGCAGACCGTGCTGGCGCAGTTGCACCTCTATCTGTAGGAGCGCTCGAAACCGCGCGGTGGCGAGCTCGCGGAGGCAGGGTGCATCGCCGCTCGAAGGCAGCGCCCCTTGCCACGGGTTCGCAGGCGATCGACCTCTGTTCCACGAGACCGGCCGGTACTGTCGCGGGGCCGGAGGGTGCGTCCGAAGCCGGCGCCGCGTGCGAACCGCGCCCGGCCGGGGCGGCCCTGCGCGTGGCGATGCCGCGCCCCGGGACGACCCTCTCTGGACCCGCCTCCCGCCGTCGGCTACGCTATCGCCATGAGGACCATCTCCCGTTCCGCGCTGCTTCTGCTTCTCGCCGTCGGCGTCGCGGCGTGCGGGAGCGATTCGCCCACCGCGCCGACTCCGCCGACCACGACCCCGACCCCGACCCCGACACCGGGCGCGCTGACCGCCACCCTGTCGAGCATCCAGAGCGTGGTGTTCAACGACTCGTGCATCGGCCATCACGGCGACCACGCGACCGACGCCGACCTCGATCTCCGGGACGGCCAGTCGTTCTCGAACCTCGTGAACCGGCAGAGCATCCAGGTGGCGCTGGATCTCGTCGAGCCCAACGACGCCGAGAACAGCTACCTGATTCACAAGCTCGACGGCCGCGCGGGCATCGTCGGCGACCGGATGCCGCCGGCGGGGCCGTTCCTCTCACAGGCGGACATCGACGTCATCAAGCAATGGATAAACGCCGGCGCCCAGAACAACTGAGCCCGGGGAGTGAGCCGTTCCTCTCCCAGGCGGACATCGACGTCGTCAAGCAATGGACAAACGCCGGCGCCCAGAACAACCGAGCCCGGGGACCGGGTGGTCGCGGCCGGTTCCCGACGATGCGCCCCGGGCGGCGCGCGGCTTCCGGCTCGCTGACGGGTGCGGCCAGGACCTGCGGTACGCGTTCCGCGGCCTACGCAGGCAACCCGGTTTCGTGCTTGCGGCGACCCTCACCCTGGCCCTCGGCCTCGGGCTGGCCGTCGGGCTCTTCGCGGTGGTCGACGCCGTCCTCCTGCAGCCCCTTCCGTTCGCCGACCAGGACGAGCTCGTCGTCCTGTGGGAGAAGGACGACAGCACCGGCAACCCCCACATCGAGGTGTCGCTGCCGAACTTCGAGGACTGGCGCGTGCAGGCCCGGTCGTTCGCGAGCATGGCCGCGATGGGCTCGACGACGTGGGGAGAGGTCGAGGTCCAGGAGGACCCGCCGGTCCGGCTTACGATCAGCGCGGTCTCCGCGTCGTTCTTCGACACCCTCGGGGCGCAGCCGCTGCTCGGCCGGACGTTCCTGCCGGAAGAGGACGGCGCGGAGGCCGCGCGCGTGATGGTGCTCAGCCACGCCGCGTGGCGGCAGTACTTCGACGGCGACCCCGATGTCGTCGGGTCGACGGTGCCGGTCGGCGCGCGACGCGAGCCGTTCACCGTCGTCGGGGTCATGCCGCCCGCGTTCGAGTTCCCGCCCGGCGCCGAGGGATGGACGCCGGTCGGCCGCGAGCTCGCGGGCATCTTCCGCGGGAACGGGATGGACGCCGGCGCGCAACGCGGCCTCGGGGTTCTCTACGTCATCGGACGCCTGGCCCCGGGCCGCACCGTGGACGAGGCGCGGGCGGAGATGGACGTCATCGTGCCGGGGCTGTGGGAAGCGCACTTCTCGCGGCTGGACACGCGGCGCGCGGTCGTCACGCCACTGACGGACTACGTCTTCGGCAACGCCGAGGCCGCCCTGCTCGTTCTCCTGGGCGGCGTGGCGCTCCTGCTGGTGATCGCCGGCGCCAACGTGACCGGCCTGATGATCGTGCGCGCACAGTCGCGCCGGCGCGACACGGCGGTGCGGTGCGCGCTCGGCATCGGCCGGGGGCGCCTCTTCCGTGCCCACCTGCTGGAGACCCTGCTCGTCACGGGAGCCGCGTCGGCGGGCGGCATCGCCCTCGCCTCGGCGGCGTTGCCCGTTTTCGTCGCGCTCGGTCCCGCCGACATGCCGAGGCTGGAGCGGGCCGCGGTGGACGGAACCTCGGTCGCCCTCGCCGCGCTGCTCGCGGTCGGGCTCGCGTTCGCGATGACCGCGGCGGCGTCTCCGCGCCCCGGCCGGCTGTCTCTCGTCGCGTGGCAGCGCGACGGCGCGCACGGCGTGACCCCGGGGCGCGCGGGAGCCGGCGCGCGCAACGTACTCGTCGTCTCGCAGGTCGCGATGGCGCTCGTCCTCACCGTCGGCGCCGGCCTCCTCGCGTCCAGCTACCGCAACCTCGCGCGGGTCGACCTCGGCTACCGGCCCGCCGGCGTGCTCGCGCTAACCCTCACCACACGGGACGGCGCGTACGAGGAAGCCGCGGCGAGGCGGACCGCCTGGCGGGAGCTCCTCGCCCGCGTCCGCGCTCTGCGCGGGGTCGAGGCCGCCGGCGGGACGATGCTGCTGCCCTTCGAGCACGGGGTCGTCGGCGTGGACGGCGGCGTGGTGCTCGAGGGCGAGCCGCTCGACGGACCCGACCGGCCGGAACGGCCGCCGGTCACCCTGCAGTCCGTGTCGCCCGGCTACTTCGAGGCGATGGGGCTCGATGTCGTCGCGGGCCGCACGTTCACCGTCCGCGACACCGCGGACGCGCCCGCCGCGGTCGTGGTCAGCGAGTCGCTCGCGCGCCATCTGTGGCCGGCCGGCGGCGCCGTGGGCCGGCGCCTGATCGCGATCGGGGCCCGGGCCGGCCGCGCCGGCGCGCCGGCGTGGCAGACCGTCGCCGGCGTCGTCGAGGACGCCCGGTACCGGGAGATTACGCGCGGTCGGTTCGGCCTCTACGTGCCGTTCACGCAGGTGTCGATGGGCCTGAACCACCTGGTGGTTCGCACGGAGGGCGACCCGGCGAGGCTCGCCGCCGCGCTTCGTGCCGAGGTGCCCCGCGCCGACCCCAACTTCGTCGTCCCGTCCGTCACGCCGCTCCGCGGCCTCGTCGACGACGCCATGCGCCCGTGGCGCTTCAACATGACCCTGGCCACGCTGCTTGCCGGCCTCGCCCTCGGCCTCGCCGCCGTCGGCCTCTTCGGCACCGTCGCCTACGGGGTCGCCCGGAGGACCCGCGAGATCGGCGTGCGCCGCGCCCTCGGCGCGCAGGCGGTCGACGTGCTGCGGCTGGTGGGGGCGCAGGCCGTCGTGCTCACCCTGCTCGGCGCCGCCATCGGTCTCGGCGCGGCCCTCGCCGCCGCGGTGCTGCTTCGCCCGCTCCTCTTCGGCGTGGCCCCGCGAGAGGCGGGCGCGCTGGCCGCGCTCACCGCCCTGCTCGTGGCGGTGTGCGGCGCGGCGAGCTTGCTGGCGGCGTGGCGCGCGACGAGAGTCGACCCCCTGGCGGCGCTCCGCGAATCCGAGTGAGCCGCGCGGGAGCGGCTCGTGACTTCCAGCAACCCGGCTGGGATCGGAGGGACCGGTGAGGTATCTCGTGGAACTCGACGGCGGCGAGCCGGGGGTCGGCTACGACGTGACCGTGCCGGACCTGCCCGGCTGCACGTCGGCGGGCGACGACCTCGACGAAGCACTCCGCAACGCCAAGGAGGCGATCTCATTGCATCTCGAGGCGATGATCGCCGATGGCGAGCCCGTGCCGGCTCCCAGTACCGAGCCCGCGCCGCCGAGCGCGCCCGGCGCCCTGATCGGCTTCGTGGAGGTGGACCTGCACACGCCCGGCATCTCGAACAGAGCGACCCGCCTGAGCGTCACGATCCCGGAGCATGCCCTCGCGCTGATCGACTTTGCCGCGAAGCGCGCCGGTACGTCGCGATCGGAGTTCTTGACCCGCTCCGCGCTGACCTGCATCGAACAGGAAGCGCGCCGCAACGCATGACCGCTCATGGCCCGGAACGGGACCGGCCGGCGGGACGGTCCTCGTGAGGACGGGATGAGGGAGAAGATCAGCGTAGACGAAAGCTGCAGCCGTCTCGACGAAGCGTGGCGTCCGCGTGTCATCGCTGGCCTCAACGGGCAGGAGGTCAAGCTCATCAGGGCGAAGGGCATCTTTCCCTGGCACCGTCACGACGACGCCGACGAGTTCTTCCTGGTGTGGAAGGGACGGTTTTCGGTAGAGTTTCGCGACCGGCGGGTAGACATGGGAGAGGGAGAGTGCGTGCTGGTTCCCCGCGGCGTGGAGCATCGCACCTCGGCTGACGAGGACGCGTACGTGCTGTGCTTCGAGCCGGCCGGGACCGTCAACACCGGGAATCTCCCGCCGAACGAGTTCACCGCGCCTTGCGGCGTGCCGATCTCCGATGTCGACGACGAGGCGAAGTGACGCGCCGAGCACGTCGAGCCTGCCGTGCGGCAGCCTTCCTGGAGCAGACATGGTCAAGCACCTGATCGACTACGTCGTTCCGTTACTGATCCTGGGGCTGTCCATACCCATGATTCTGGACAGGGTTCCCCCCGACGGCGCCTACGGCTTCAGGACGCCGAAGACCCTCGAATCCGAGAAGGTCTGGTATCCGGCCAATCGGGCGGCAGGGTGGTTCATGCTTGCCGCCGCGGTCTTGTCCATCTGCTTCAACCTGGCCTTGTGGTGGGCCTTTCCGGAGTGGTCGCTGAACCGGACCGTGTTGTGGATGACGAGCGGAAACATGGTTCTGCTTTCGATGAGCTTCCTTGCGTCCTTCATCTACCTGGGACGGCTCTGAGGCAGGGGAACACCGCGCCCCCGCGTGGGCGTGAGTGATGGAGCGGGCGCCGTCCCCGCGGCCTCGCGCCGAAACGCGCCCAGCGGGTGGATCCACGCCGCTCGTCCGGCGGGCGAACCAGATCGGGACAATCAAGGACATTGCGCGATGCGCGTGGCAGCACTCTACGACATACACGCGAACCTCCCGGCTCTCGAGGCGGTGCTCGGGGAAGTCCGCAACGCGGAGGTCGACCGCGTGCTGGTCGGGGGCGATGTCGTTCCCGGTCCGATGCCTCGCGAGACCCTTGACCTGCTTCTGGGCCTCGACACGCCGACGCACTTCATCTGCGGGAACGGAGATTTGGCGGTGCTGGCGCAGGCCGAGGCGGACGACCCCGACGCCGTGACGTACTGGGGCACCGCGTCCGGCGAGCCGCTCCCGGAACCGCAACGGGAGGTGTTGCGCTGGACCGCGAGCGAGCTGCCCGCCGGGCACCTTGCGCGGCTCGAGGGATGGTCCAGAACGCGGGAGCTCGAGGTCGACGGGGTGGGGCGGGTTCTGTTCTGTCACGGGACGCCGCGAAGCGAGTGCGAGTGCTTCACGCGCCTGACGCCCGAGGAAGGGCTGCTGGAGGCGTTCGAAGGAGTGACCGCCCCGCTCGTCGTCTGCGGTCACACTCACATGCAGTTCGACCGCTCGCTCGGCCGCGTTCGCGTCGTCAACGCCGGGAGCGTGGGCATGCCGTTCGGGCGGACCGGGGCGGATTGGCTCCTGCTCGGGCCGGGGGTCGAGCTCTGCCACACGGAGGTCGACCTCGATGCGGCCGCGGCGCGGGTGCGTGAGACGGGCTATCCGCAAGCCGACGACTTTGCGGCGCAGCACGTCCTGTCGTCACCGTCGGAATCGGCGATGCTCGAGGCGTTCACCCACGTGTCTTTTCCGTGAGACCGCAATGAGCGCAAGGGGCTCTGCGGCCTCAGCCCCGGCCGCTCCGGTTTCGCAGAGCCGCACCTACTCGCTGGCGGGGTCGCCCACCGTCATCGTCCGGTGCATTTTCCACGAGCCGTCGGGCTGGCGCTGCAGGATGCGCATCAGCTTGCCGCCGCCGGAGAACACCTCCCCGGACGCGCGCGCCCGGGAGCTCGATCGGACGGTGCCCCACTGGAACGCGTAGTCGCCGGCGACGATCGTCTCCTCGAAGTCGAGCACGTGCTCCAGCGGCTCGAGCTGGCTGGCCATTTCCCGGGCCGGCTCCATCAGCGCGGCGTTGGCGTCCCGGCCGCGTACGATGGAGCCCTGCGTGATCACCACGAAGTCATCCGTCCACTGCGAGATCAGCGCATCGATGTCGCTCGACAGCACCGCGTCGACGTCGTGCTGGTTGAGCGCCTCGATGGCGCGGAGGTCTTGCTCGAGACCGGGTGAACTGGAGGTGCACGCGCCGACCAGGGCCAGAACGAGAAGCAGCCGTCCGGTCGGCCTGTGCATGGTCTCGGTTGGCGTTCCCATCTCCTACCCTCCTCGATCTCGGCTGGACCGCCGGTCTGTCGTGCCCGAAGCGGCGCCCTCGAGCTCTCGTTGTTGGTGCGCCGGTCCCACCCGCCGCACCGTCCAGGGATGGACCCCCGCCACTGGCAGGCACGTCCGGAGGGCGCCGCAAGCCTACTCGGCGCGCAGGACCTGCACGGGGTGGATGGACGCTGCCTGCGCCGCCGGGACGACCGCCGCCGCCAAGCCGGTCACCGCCATCGCCGAGCCGGCGCCGGCCACGACCATCCCAAGGTCGGCCGGAACGCCGAACACCATGCCGCCCAGCAATCGCCCCAGGAGGAATGAGCCCGCCGCGCCCACAATCACACCGGGAAGCACCAACAGGGCGGCCCGGCGCGAGACGATGCGGACGGCGTCCGTGCGCCCGGCGCCGAGCGCGATCCGCACTCCCAGCTCATGCCGCCGCCTCGCCACCATGTACGAGAGCACGCCGTACAGGCCGGCCACCGTCAGCAGCAGCGCGACTCCCGCGAAGGTGCCCATCAGGGCAGTCAGGAACCGGGCCGGCGCAAGGACCGAGGCCGCCAGTTGCTCCCCGGTTCGAAACCCCTGCATCGTCAGGTTCCGGTACAGCGCCCCCAGCGCCTCGCGCACTGCCGGCACGGTGCTCGCGGGCGGGACCGAGGTGCGCAGCACGATCGTGCCGATGCGCCACGGCAACTGCTTGTACGGAAAGTAGTAGATGGGATCGGCATCGGTTCCCGCCACCGCCTGCCTGGCATCGGCGACGACACCGACGATCTCGCGCATCACGGGGTCGAGTCCCGCGCCGGGCCGAATGCGCTTGCCGATGACCTCCTCACCGGGAAAGAACCTTCGCTGGAAGGCTTGATTGACCACCAGGACAGGCGCCGCCCCGGCATTGTCTCCGGCGTTGAAGTCCCGGCCCGCGAGGAGCGGAATCCCCATCGCGGCAAAGTAGCCGGGAGTGACGATCGCAGCGTCGGAGCGCGGTCTGGCAGACGCCGCCACCGGTCTGGTCTCGATGTCGAACGCCAATCTCATCACGTGGCCCTGCAACGGCAACGGGCTGCCGGCCGCCGCCGCACTGACACCCGGAACCGCCGCCAGTTGCGCGAGCACACGGTCTGACAATGCCACTTCCTGTTCGATCGTGTACGGCTCGGCGGTCGTGAGGTCGAAGGCCACGAGGTGGTCTGGTCTGAAACCCGGGTCCGTTCGCGTCAGGGCCAGCAATCCGGACATCAGCAGGTTGGCGCCGACCAGCAGCATCAAGGCGAGCGCGACCTGCCCGACCACCAGCACGCTGCGGAATCGATCACGGCCGAGCGTCACGCTTCGAGCAACCTCTCGGACGGCGCCGGCCGGATCCGTGGATGCCGCCCGGAGGGCCGGAGCAAGACCGAACAGGACGCTGGTCAGCACGACCAGGGCCGCCGAGAAGGCCAGCACGCGACTGTCGATGACCGCATCAGCGAGCCGCGGCAGGCGGTCGCCGGCCAGCGGCACGATCAGGTTCAAGGCTCCGGTCGCCACCAGCACGCCGCCCCCTGAGCCGAGCAAGGCCAGCGTCACGCTCTCGATCATCAGTTGTCGCGTCAGCGACAGCCGTGAAGCGCCGAGCGCCATCCGCAGGGCGAAGTCACGAGCACGCTCCGTGCTGCGGGCCAGCAGCAGGCTCGCCACGTTCCCACACGCGATGAGGAGGACGAGCACGACCGCCGCCAGCAGGCCGAACACGATCGTCCGACCCCGACCTGCCACCCGCTCCGCTTCCGGTCCGATCGACGTCCTGGCGATGCTCCCGTTGCTGTCCGGATACTCTTCCGCCAGCGCGACGGCGACCGCGTCCATCTCCGCACGCGCCCGCTCGACGGAGATGCCGGGTCGCAGACGGCCGATGACGTCCAGCATCCGCGCTCCCCGCTGATGCCTCGCCTCGACGTCTTCGGCGAGGGTGACCCACAAGTCGACCACGGGAACATCCAGGGGAAACTGGAAGCCCTCGGGGGCCACGCCGACGACCGTGAAGGGCGTCCCATCGAGGGAGATCGGCTCGCCCAGAATCCGCTCGTCTCCGCCGAACCGACTCGTCCACAGGTCATGGCTGAGAATGGCGACGTGCGTTCCCGGCTGCTCCTCTTCCGGCCGGAACCCGCGTCCCGGCGCAGGCCGGACCCCCAGCAGGGGAAACAGGTCCCAGGAGACGATTTGCCCTGCGACCGGTATCGGCGGCACCGACTCGCCAAGGGTGAACTGCGCGTCGCGGTACGACACCAGATGGTCGAACACCCGATTGCGTTCCCGAAAATCGATGAAGTTGGGATACGACAATTGCGACGGCCGCTCGTTTCTCTGATCCACCGAACGAAACGCCATCAGGCCGTCAGGCTCCGCGTAGGGCAGCGGGCGGAGCACGATGACGTCGAGCACCGCGAAGACCGCGGCCGCGGCGCCCATGCCGACCGCCAACATCAGGCCGGCGAAGACGGTGAAGCGCTTGGACCGTCGAAGCTCTCGCAGGGCATACCGGACCTCGCGCGCCACGCTCTGGAGCCACGGCGCCATCCACACGTCGCGTACGTGGTCGCGGGTGAGCGGCAGGTTGCCCAGCGAGCGCCGGGCGGCCAGGGTCGCTGCGGCCCGATCGAGTCCCCGCGACTCCAGCTCCCGGCGTTTCATGTCCAGGTGGAACTGCAGCTCGTCGTCGAGCTCGCGTTCGCGGCGACCGCGCTGGAGAAGGTAGCGCAGACGCCGCAGCAGCCTGGTCATGCAAGCCCTCCTACGTTGCGTCGAGGACGCGGTGGATGGCGAAGACGATGCGGTCGAACTCGTCGCGCTTGTGGGTCAACTGTCGCCGGCCGGCCTCGGTCAGGGAGTAGAACCGGGCGCGCCGGTTGTTCTCTGACGTGCCCCAGGCGGCCTCGACCCAACCGTTCAGCAGGAGCCGCTGGAGGGCGGGATAGAGCGAGCTCTCGCCGACCTGCAGCACGTCGTCGGAGACGGTCTTCACGTGGGATGCGATGCCGTAGCCGTGCTGCGATCCGGCGGCGAGCGTCCGCAGGATCAGTAGGTCGAGAGTACCGGGCAGGAGCTCGGGGCCGCTTTTTTTTTCCATCGTATGGCGATGGAAGTATGCCCGAACGGCAGGAGCAGTGTCAAGGCTGCGTTGGGCAGGAGACGCTCGCCCCGCCCTACTCGCACCGAAGCGCCGTCAGCGGGTCGACCCCCGCCGCCCTGCGGGCGGGGACCAGGCTGGCGACGAGCACGACGCCGGCCAGCAGCGCGGCTACGACCAGCAACGTGGCCGCGTCGAACGGGCTCGATCCCGACGAGGAACGCCTCCAGGGTGCGGCCGAGGGCGCCGGCGCCGGCCAGGCCGGCGAGCAGGCCGAGCCCGAGCGGAGCAGGCGGCTCGGTGGCAGACCGACCGGACGACCTGCGCGGCGGTCGCGCCGAGCGCGATGCGTATCCCGATCTCGTGGGTCCGGTGCGTCACAGAGTACGCCACGACCGCGTACACGCCGACCGCGGCGAGCAGCAGCCCCACGACCGCGAAGATGCCGAGCAGGTCGCCGAGCGAGCGCTGGTTCCATCGCGAGCCGGCCATGGCCTCTTCGAGCGGCCCCACCGCGAAGAGCGGGAGGTCGGGGCTGAGCCGGCGCATCTCCTCGCGAATCGCGGCCACGACGCCCGATCCCGGCGAGCTGCGCACGATGAGCCGGGCGAAGAACCCGCTGTCGCCCCGAAAGGGGTAGTAGACGACGGGATTCGGGGGTCCCCCGGTCCGTGCCATCTGGCGCACCGTCGGCGACACGCCGACGATCGTCAGCCACGGCAGCTCCTCCGCGATCGCGTTCGGGTTTGCCAGCCGGATCCGCCGGCCGACGGGATCGCCGTCGGGGAAGAACATCGTCGCGAAGCGCTCATTGACGACGGCGTTCTCGTGACCCGCGGTCCCGTCGAGCCGCGTGAACGCGCGCCCGCGAAGGACCGGAAGCCCGAGGGTCCGGAAATAGTCCGACCCGACGGTCACGTACGTCACGCGCGGCGGTTCGACGCCGACCTCGGCCGGCCGCCCGTCGATGGAGAGCGATCGGGCGTACCCGAAGCCGAGCGGATTGACGCTCGCCATGGTGAACGCGTCGACGGCGCCCACGGTTCCGAGTCGGGCCTCGACCTCCTCGTAGAACGCCCTGCGCTCCCCGGGGGTCGGGTACTTCGCCGACGACAGCCTGACCCCCATGGTGGTGAGCCCCTCGGCATCGACCACGAGGCTCTCCTCGTGGAGCGCGAGAAAGCTCCGCACCATCAACCCGGTCCCCGCCAGCAGCACCAGCGTCAGCGCGACCTCCGCGGTCAGCAGCCCCGTCGCCCACCGGCGGGCGCGGAGGCCGGCGGCGCCGCTGCCGGTCCGGCCGTCCTTCAGGCGGTCGATCACGTTCGTCCTCGACGCGTGCAGGGCCGGCGCGACGCCGCACGCGAGCCCGGCCGCGAGGCAGGTGGCGGCGACGAGCGCCAGCACGCGCCCGTCCATCGAGTACTCTATCCAGTAGGCTCCCGGACCGCCCAGTTGCGTCGTCACCAGCCGGATGGCGAGGCCGGTCAGGGCGACGCCGGCGAGTCCCGCCGTCCCCGCGAGCAGCGCGCTCTCCACCAGCAACTGCCGCACGAGCCGCCAGCGCGTCGCCCCGAGCGACACGCGGAGGCTCATCTCCCGGGTCCTGCGCGCCGAGCGCGACAGCAGCAGATTGGCGACGTTCGCGCACGCGATCAGCAGGACGAAGACGACGCCCCCGAGCAGCGAGAGCAGCAGGCGTTTCTCGTCGTCCGACACCAGCTCCGCGAACCGCACGGCGGTTGGCCGGATGCCCGCGTTGGTCTCCGGGTATCGCTCCGCGAGCCGGGCCGCCACCACGTCGAGGTCGGCCTGCGCGCGCGGCAGGGGACACCCCGTCGGCGAGCCGGCCGAACGCTTGGTGGGTCCGCGCGTCGCGGCCGCGGTCCGATCCGCCGAACGTCGGTCCGACGGGCGCCCAGACCGCGGTCGCGAAGGGAAACGCGAATCCCTCGGGCATGACGCCGATGAGCACCGAGGGCCGATCGTTCACGCGAATCGTCCGGCCGACCACGTCCCGGTCGCCGCCGTAGCGGCTCATCCAGAGGTCGTGGGAGAGGATTGCCGTGCCGGGGGCGCCGTCGACGTCGTCCGCCGGCAGGAAGTCGCGCCCGAGGAGCGGCGGGGTGCGGAGGAGCCGGAACGCATCGTGCGAGACGTAGGCCCCGACCACCATCTCGGGGGCGACCTCGTCGTCGCTGACGTTGAGGGAGGTCCCGAACATCGCGGCCATCCCGTCGAAGGTCTCGTTCCCGTCTCTCCAGTCCTCGAAGTCGGGCAGCGAGACCCCCGCCACGCCCCAGTGCATCCAGCGTGCCGAGCGACACGATGCGCTCGCCGTCGTCGCCGGGCAGGGACCCGAACAGGATGGCGTTCACCACCGTGTACATGGCGCCGGTCAGCGCCATCCCCACGCCGAGCACCACCACGACGGCGAGCGTGAACCCGCGTTCCTTCAGCAGGAGACGCGCCGCGAAGCGGACGTCCTGCGCCGCGCTCCGGAGCCACGGCGCGATCCACACGTCGCGCACGTGGTCGCGGGTGAGCGGCAGGTTGCCGAGCGCGCGCCGGGCGGTTGCCGCCGCCGTCGCGTGATCCACGCCGCGAGACTTGAGCTCCCGGCGCTTCATCTCCAGGTGGAACTGCAGCTCGTCGTCGAGGTCGCGTTCGTGACGGTCCCGCCGGAGCAGGTAGCGCAGGCGCCGCAGCAGCCTCGTCATGCAGACCTCCTTGGCCCGTCAATCGTCGCCTCGGCTCGGCGCCCGACCAACCCTTCCGGGGGGCTGCGCCATTCCATGGCGTGGACTCCTTACGTCGCGTCGAGGACGCGGTGGATGGCGAAGACGATGCGGTCGAACTCGTCGCGCTTCTGCGTCAACTGCCGGCGGCCGGCCTCGGTCAGGGAGTAGAACCGGGCCCGCCGGTTGTTCTCGGACGTGCCCCAGGCCGCTTCGACCCACCCGTTCAGCAGCAGGCGCTGCAGGGGGCGGGATAGAGCGAGCTCTCGCCGACCTGCAAGATGTCGTCGGAGACGGTCTTCAGGTGGGACGCGATGCCGTAGCCGTGCTGCGATCCGGCAACCAGCGTCCGCAGGATCAGCAGGTCGAGGGTGCCGGGCAGGAGCTCGGGGCCGCTTTTTTTTCCCATCGTTTGACGATGGAAGAGTGCCCGAGCTCCGGCGGGCGTGTCAACGGCGGTGCCGGCGGGTATGCCCGCGAACTGGGGAAGGCCGGTCCGGCCGGGTGTCGAGTGGCGGTGCCACGCCCGCGGGGCCGACGAGCCTGACGAAAGCGTCCGCCATGCCGGGGGAGGTGCGCCTGTCGAGAATGTGGACCAGCGCCCCTCGTCGCGGCGCCTTCGGGGCGCCACCCGTCCATGAGGTATCTCAGCAGGTTCATGGCCGCGCTCCCTCCGCTCTTCCGAGGCGGCTCGCCCAGACTCTCGTCGGAGCGCCCCGCCTCCCGCAGGCCGTCGCGATTCTCTCCCTGACGCCCTCGGCGTCGCCGGTCAAGGCTTCGATGTGGTCGAACAGGCCGCGGCTGATCAGCTCTTCACCGCGAACGTCGAACGTGGCTTCGTAGCCGTCCAGCGTCGCGACCTCTGCATACGCCCGGCCCGCGCCGGCGTAGATCGCGGCCCGCTCGTAGATCGCCCCGCGGAGCGTTTCGGCGCCTTGGGCGCCGAGGGTGGAAGGGTCCCGCCGGAAGCGCTCGGGCACGTGCGACAGCTGCGCGCCGGCCTCGGTCATCAGCTTCTCGTTGGCCTCGTCCCACCAGAACGCGATCTCGTGGATCCTCGCCGCCGCCAGGCAGTTCACGGCCGCGGCCAGCCCGCCGCGGTCGATCTCCTTCGCGGTGACGAAGTCGAAGACGTCGCGGACGGGGCTGCGCGTTCCCCGTTCGAGCTTGCCGCGCAGGATCTGGGTGGTGCTCAGCACCTGCACCGTCTTGCCGTGCACGGTCGCCGTCGCCGCTCCCTTCGCAGGTCGGGGCTCCAGGGCCGCGATGTCAATCCATCCCGTCTCGAACTTCACCCTGTAGTTCGGCGGCTCGTGTTCCGGCGTCCCGCCCAGCGCCCGGAGCGCCGCGTCGAGGGCCGGGTTGTTCTCTGCGGTCAACCGTGCGATCTTCGCCTCCGGGCTCAGCGTCAGGTCGATGTCGAAGCTGGTCCGGTGCTTCCAGCGCGCGGCGAGCACCGTGCCGCCTCCGAGGCGTATCTCGTGCGGGCCCCTCGACAGAGTGTTGACGTGTTCCTCGATGGCGTCGTACGCGAGGAGCCAGAGCCGGCGTGCGGGTTCCGATAGTGTCATCCGGGTCGCGGCCCGCCCCGCTCGGGGAGCGGCGTGGCGATGTAGTTCAACTGTTGGATGGGCGCCGGGTAGGTGAGACCGGCTGCCGCGGCCGCGCGGGCGAGCTGACGGAACGTGTAGGCGTGCTGCGCCCACGCCGCCATGATCTCGTGGGTGGTCGCTTCGGTGACCCACATCAGCACGATGGCTTTCTGCCGTTCGCTCGGCCGCTCCGCGCGTACCGCTTCGTAGAACTCCTTGGGCGTCGGGGGCCTTGCCCAGCCGGCGCAGCTCGATCCGATTCGCCCCGAGACGGCCCGCGCCTTCCGTCCCGTCTCGGCCGGTTCGATCCCCGGGCACAGCCTCTCGAGCGCCTCGGGCGGCGCCGGGTCCGCGCTGAAGGCTTCAGGAGGGGCCAGTGTGCACCGTCGCGGCACTGTCTCAGATCTCCGGCGCCGCTCCAGCTCCTCCGCCACGCGTTGGACTGGAGCGACGGCCGCCTCGGTTTCTCGGTTCACGCCCGCGCCTCGTCAATCGAGTGGGTTTGTCCGGTCTCCTGGACGGGTTGACCAGGCTCCCGGGGTGGGGAGCCGACGCTCAAGCCCGTCCGGGTCGACCCTCCAGGAGCCCGCGCCGTTCTACGGCGCAGACTCCTGACCATGCATTGTGCCACGGCCGGCGACTTCAGGCTGGAGTCGCTCGCGCGGACGAGATGATTCTGCCGGACGTCAACGTCCTCGTGCACGCGCACGACAGCGATTCCGCCGTGCACGAGCGGGCCGGACGCTGGTGGGATCGGTGTCTCGCGGGAACCGAGGGCGTCGGCCTTGCCTGGGTGGTGATGCTCGGGTTCGTCCGGATCGCCACGCACCCGCGCGTCCTCCTATACGTGCCACCCGGGGCTGGCGACGAGAGCAGAGTGACGGACGGTAGGCCCGTTCCCCCTTTCGACTCCCGGGACATGAATACAGGCTTGAAAACTGACCAAATTAACGCTAATTTGGTCGGTTAATGGTCGCTCGTTACATCCCACACGCCCAACTCGGGCGCCTTGCGCGCTCGGTCGCACCCAACCGGGTCGTTGTCGTCTACGGTCCCCGGCGGGTGGGCAAGACGACGCTCCTGCGACAGTACACGCGGCAGCACGACCCCGACGCGCTGCTGGTGTCGGGGGAGGACGTCGACGTGCGCGAGTATCTCGAGAGCCAGTCGGTGGCCAGGCTGCGCGCGCTCGTCGGACGGCGCACGACGCTGATCGTGGACGAGGCGCAGCACGTGCGGGAGGTCGGCCTCAACCTCAAGCTGCTCGCCGACCACGTCCAGGGGCTGCGCATCGTGGCCAGCGGATCGTCGTCGTTCGACCTCGCCCGGCAGACCGGCGAACCGCTCACGGGGCGGAAGCGCACGCTCCTGCTCCTCCCCCTCGCGCAACTGGAGCTCGCGGGGGTCGAGACGGCCCCCGAGACGAGGGCGCAGCTCGAGATGCGGCTGATATACGGGTCGTATCCCGAAGTGGTCCTGACGGAGTCGATCGAGGATCGCGGGATCTACCTGAAGGAGCTCATCGCGTCCTACCTCTTCAGGGACATTCTGCAGCTCGAAGGCGTGCGGCACGCCGACAAGCTGCTGCGCCTGCTGCAGGCGGTCGCCTTTCAGATTGGTGGCGAGGTCTCGGTCGCCGAGCTCGGGACCCGGCTCGGCATGAGCAAGAACACGGTGGCACGCTACCTCGGCCTTCTCGAGAAGGCCTGCGTCATCTACCGCCGTTTCGGCTTCAGCCGCAACCTCCGCAAGGAGATCGCCAAGAGCCGACGCTACTACTTCTACGACAACGGCGTCCGGAACGGACTGATCAACAACTTCAATCCCATCGCGCTGCGCGACGACGCCGGCGCGCTGTGGGAGAACTACGTCATGGTCGAGCGGCTGAAGTACAACCTCTACACCGGACGTCAGGCCGAGAGCTACTTTTGGCGCACCTACGACCGCCAGGAGATCGACCTCGTCGAAGAGCGGGGCGGCCGCCTCGACGGGGTGGAGATGAAGTGGCCCCCGCGACCCTGGCTCCGCCCCCCCCGCGCCTGGCGCGAGGCGTATCCCGCCGGCTCGTTCCGCGTGGTCGATCGGGAGAACTACCTCGACTTCATCACCGGCGCGTGACGTTCCTCGTCGCGGCCCGACGGGAACTCGAAGCCTGCATGCGCGCCGACGGCTTCGCTGACCGTCGTGGGGCTCACAATGCCGAGATCCACCCGGCCAACGGAGCCGGACGGCCTCTTTCCGTCGAATCGAGTCGGCAACCGGCCGGTGCAGCCCGAATCGCGCGTTGGCTCTCGGAGTGGCATAATCGGCCTTGACCGAAGCGAGGCACCCGGGCGTCGCCCGGAGTCGCCGCCCACGGAAACGGGTAGTCGACACGTCGGGGCTGGGCGACGACGACCGGATCGCCATTTGGGGGGGACGCGGCCCCGCTGTTCGGCATTTCGGTGTAGTGTTGCAGGCGTTCGCGAAGGCAACCGAGGGAGACTGGACATGGCGAAGAGGCGCGACAACGACCACGACGATCCGAGGCTCGAGAACGAGCAGGGCGTCAGCCGGCGGGACTTCGTCAAGACCGGGGCCGCCGCCGGTCTCGGGGCGGGCGCGCTGCTCGCGCCGGGCTCGGCCGAGGCGCAGACACCGGCCGAGGACGTCGCCTGGGACTACGAGGTCGACGTCGTCATCGCCGGCGGCGGGTGCGCCGGCCTCACCGCGGCCATCCGCGCGCGCGACCTCGGGGCCAGCGTGCTGGTGGTCGACGCGAACTACGATGTCGGCGGCCGCATGCTGCACAGCGGGTCGTTCGTGTCCCTCGGGGGCGGCGACCCCGTCCAGGTGCGGGACATGAAGGGCGAGAAGGACAAGGAAGGGTTCATCACCGTCGATCCCACCGAGGCGCCGGAGGAGCTCGACGACAGCGTCGATCTCCTGTTCACCGACCTCACCGACTGGTCGGTGCTCGACCGCAAGGGCCAGAGCCCGTACCGCTACAACGAGCGCGAGCTCTCGCGCGCCTGGGCCGAGAATTGCCCGGCCACGCGGCAGCTGCTCATCGACAACTACGTCCGGTTCGCGCGCGCCGGCGGCACCCACGGCGGGGGCGGCCTGTCGCGCGCGCGCGGCGCGCGCGCCTTCCTCATGCTCGGCGACAAGACCGACATCAAGGCGGGCACCATCACTGCCGAGGACGCCGGCGTCGCCGACCCCGAGCGCACGAGCGCGCTCGCGCCGGTGCAGATGAACGACGCGAGCCGCTCGGTCGCGCCCGGCGCCGTCAGCAACGGCGTGGCCCTCGCCCGGCCGCTGGAGTTCTCGGCCCGCGAGAAGGGCGTCGAGTTCATGCTGCACCGCGCCTTCGCGGATCTGATCCGCGAGAAGCCGTTCTCGGGGCGAGTGGTGGGCATCCGCGCTCATTACTCGCCGCGCCACCACCCCGAGACCGGCGAGCTCATGCAGAGCTACTGGCAGAACGGCAACGTCGACGAGCGGCGCGAGACGGTGACCATCCGCGCGCGCCGGGGCGTCATCCTCGCCAGCGGTGGCCACGCCGGCAACCCCCAGGTGCGCAGCATGTTCTACCCGGCCATGCGCGAGCCCGCGTTCCCGACGAGCGGGCTCGCCCTGCAGGGCCCCCACGGCCAGGACGCGAGCGCGCTCGTCGCCGGCCTGCGGGTGGGCGCGAACCTCGCGGGCATGCAGCAGAACCTGTCGTACCCCACGACGTTCCACATCTCGACCCGCCTCGGCACCCGGGACGCCTACACCACGATGATGCCGGGGCACCCGACGTTCGGCTTCCGCGGCTCGGCCGGGGTCAACGTCGGCAGCGCCGGCTTCGAGGAGTTCATCGCCGTGAACCAGGTCGGGAAGCGGTTCTTCAACGAGGTCCGCCTGCCGTCCCGGCCGGCCGGCAGCCGGTACCCCGGCGACGGCGCCACCCCCGGCCGGGGGCTCGACCACAAGCCCCTCGACTGGCGCAACTGCCAGGCGAAGTGGGTGCGCGAGATGTACAGCTACGAGCACGGCCTCGACGCCGCGCTGGCCATCAACGAGGGGTCGGAGGCGCCCGACTACCACTCGGGGCCGCTGTGGGCCATCTTCGACGAGGAGGCGGTCGACCGCACCGGCTGGGAGCTCTACTACCCCTACGTGGCCGACAACGGCTACTTCTTCAAGGCCGACACCATCGAGGAGCTGGCCGAGAAGATGAAGGCCGGCCACGAGTTCCAGCGGGTGCCGCTGCGCCACCTCGCCGAGACCGTCGCCAGGTGGAACGAGCACGTGGACGCCGGGGCCGACCCCGACTTCGAGCGCGAGGCCGACGCGCCGATGTACCGCATCGACCGGCCGCCGTTCTACGCGCTGTCGATCATGGTGGTCTGGCACGACTCCTACGGCGGCCTGCGGGTCAACGGCCGCCAGCAGGTCGTGGACATGCAGGGCGAGGCCATCCCCGGCCTGTTCGCGGGCGGCGAGGCGGTGGGCGGGTTCAACAAGCACGGCCTCGGCAAGGGCCACGTGCACGGCTACATCGCGGGCACGCACGCTGCGGAAGATCCGTCGGCGTAAAGACGGTCGCCCCCGGCCCGGCTGCCACGCGCCGGCGTGCCCGGGCGCCGAACGCGTACCTGTCGGCTTGAAAGGTGCCGCCGAAGCGCTTGTCGAGCTCGAGTACGTGGCTGCCCGCGGGCACGGCCGGATTCGATGTCGGCGATCCCGTCTGACGCGCTGACCGACCATGGACCCCAACGACGATCTACAGCCGGAGATGGCCGCGTCCGACGCCGAGGCGTCGTCCCGGACGGCAGACGCCGGCGCCGCGCCGCCGGCCGCCGCGCGCGTCGTCGTCTGGGACGTGCCGGCGGCCATCGAGCGCGGGAGGCGCTTCAACGTCAGGATCGGGATTACCTGTCCCTCTGCGCGCCGACCCGACGGCTGGCAGGTGGAGGTGCGCGACCACGAGGGCGGGAGCCGGGCGACGGCGACCGTCGGCGAGGAGCGGTGGCCCGGCACCGAGGCGCTCTACCATGCCGAGGTCGCGCTCGTCGCCCCGGCAGCCGAGGGCCTCTACACCTGGGAGGCTGCGGCCGCGACGCGTGTCGCCTCGGCGACCGACGTCAGGTCGGCGACCGGCGGTGCGGCGGAGCCGGGCGGGGTGGCGGAAACCGGCGGTGTGGCGGAGCCGGGCGGGGTGGCGGGCGCGCAGACCGGTGGGCGCGCGCGCTTCGGCGTGCGCGTGGTGTCGTCGCCCGATTGCCTCGTGACGGTGGTGGCGGTGGACGCCGAGAGCGGCGCTCCCGTCGAGGGCGCGCGGGTCGTCGCGCACCCGTACCGGACCGTCACCGACGCGCGCGGCGCGGCCGAGCTGCGGGTGCCGGCCGGCGAGTACCGGCTCTTCGTCTCGGGGAAGGGCTGCGTTCCCTTCCGCTTCGACGGAGAGGTGAAGGGCGACACGAGGATCCGGGCGGAGCTCGAGCAGGATCGCGAGCTCTCGGATGCGGACATCTGGTCCTGATCCGGCGAGTCACACCGGCCTCGCGGTGCGCGGAGAGGCCTTCCTTGGCGCGAACGGGACGAAACGATGTGGGGGCTCGGCTGATGGAAGACATCCTGGTTGGTGGTCCGGGTCCGGGAGCCCGCGGCGAGGTCGCGCGCCGCGCCGGCCGAATGCGGCGGGGCTTCATCCACGGCCTTCTGGCGTGCCTGCTGGTCCCGGGCGCGGCCGCCGCGCAGGTCGATGAAGCGGTCGTCGAGCAGGGACGGCGGCTCTACGAGCAGCACTGCACCCTGTGCCACGGCGACTCGGGCGGGGGCCGCTCGACCGTGTTCCCAGCCCTGAACGGCAACGAGCGCCTCGGAAACGCGGCCCGCGTCGTTCGCGCCGTCCGCGAGGGCATCGGCAACATGCCGGCGTTCCCGGTGCTGAGCGCGGCCGAAACCGCCGCCGTCGCGAGCTACGTCCGCGGTGCCTGGACGAACGGGTTCGGCGCGGTGACGGCCGACGGGGCGGCGGCGGTGCTGGCCCGGCTCGCGGACACCGAGCCGGCGGCATCGGTCTGGGACGGCGTCTTCAGCGAGGACCAGGCGGCGCGGGGCCGGCAGGTCTACTTCGGCGCCTGCGGCCTGTGCCACGGGCGGCGATTGAACGGCGCGCCCGACGACCCCGACATGCTGTCCACGCCCCCGCTGGCGCGGGCGCGCTTCCTGCGCGTGTGGGAGGGCCGTTCGCTCGCCGTCCTCCTCGCGTACACGCGGCTGACGATGCCCGAGGACAACCCCGCGTCCCTCACCGACGAAGAATACGCCGACGTCGTCGCCTACATGCTCTCGATGAGCAGGATGCCGGCCGGCGACGGCGAACTCCCAGCCGATGCGCGCGGCCTCGCCAACATCGTGATCCGGCAGCGGCAATAGGCCGGCCGGCGCGATACAGGGTTCGAGGGCACCGGACGAAGAGTCCGCAACGGCCGGCGCGCTGGACCAGGGCCCGCCGCCGACCCCCTGACCGTTCCTCGCCGGGGCCCGCCTGCCCGTATAATCCGACGACATCGTTGAACTCGACGGCCCCGAACGCCACCAGCGGTTTCGGCCGGTGTCGCGGGGGCCCGCTCGTACGCTCGGGAGGTTGGCATGGGTGGACTGACGACGACTCGCGAGCGACGGCGCCGGGTATCGACGGGAGCGCTGGCAGGCGCGGCCCTCTGCGTGCTGATGCCGGCAATCGCCGCCGCGCAGCCGGGGACCGGCCAGTCGGAGGGGTTCCAGGTCGAGGAAGCGACCATCGAGGGGATTCACCGGGCCATCCAGGACGGCCGGATCAGTTGCCGGGGACTGGTGCAAGCCTTCGTGGACCGGGCTCGCGCCTACAACGGCGCCTGCACGCGGCTCGTCACCCTCGACGGGGCGCCCGTCGCGCCGGCGAGCGGCCCGGTCCGCGCCGGCGCGACGGTCCGCTTTCCCACGTCCACCGTCCCGGTGTCGAGCATCCTGCCCGACGTCGACCGGTATGCGGGCCTCCCGCTCGACCTCGGGCGGATGGAGCCCACCCTCTCGGACCCGAGCGTGCAGGCGCAGTACGGCATGGTCGCCGGCGTCCCGGACGCGGGACAGGTCAACGCGCTCAGTACCCTCAACCTGCGCGGCGAACGCTCGGTCACCTGCAAGGGGGGCTGCGACGCGCATCCCTCGACGGGGGAGCTGCCCGCGGACTGTCCCGCCGCCTGCGACGCGTTCCGGCGGCAGCCCGACGCCCTAGAGCGGGCGGCAGAGCTGGACGCGGAGCACGGCGACGACCCCGACCTGACGGCGCTGCCGATGTACTGCATTCCCCTGGCCTTCAAGGACGTCTTCGACACCAAGGACATGCGCACCACGACGGCGGCGGACATCGACTTCGCCGCCGACGCGCCCCCCGCCGACGCGACCATCGTCGAGCGGCTGCGGTCGAAGGGCGCCATCGTCTACGCCAAGGCCAACGCGACCGAGTTCAACGGCGGCGTCGGGAACCCCGGCGGACCGGCCGCCGCGACCGCCCGCTACCTCGGCTACTCGGAGCGCAGTACGTGGGGCGGACAGGCCTGCAACCCCTACGACACCGAGCGCTCGCCGCGGGGCTCGAGCTCGGGGTCGGGCGTCGCGGTGTCCGCGAACCTCGTCACGTGCGCCTTCTGCGAGCAGACGGGCGGGTCGTGCAAGGGACCGGCATCGCGCAACGGGGTGGTCAGCCTGCTGACGACCAAGGGGCTGATCCCCTACGGGGGCGCCGTGGGGTCGAACCCCCTGGTGGACCGCGCGGGCATCAATTGCCGCACCGTCCGCGACGCCGTCCTCGTGCTGGACGCGCTCGTGGATCCCGCGCTGGGCTACTTCGATCCCCGGGACATCTACACCGCGCTCCCGGAGGCCCTGGTTTCCGACGAGCCGTACGCCGAATTCGTCGTGGGAGAGGCCCCCGGCGACGGAGGAGAGCCGCCGCTCGCCGGCATGCGCATCGGCGTCGTCCGCGAGTACATGGTCAGGCACACGCAGAACGACGCGGCGATCAGCGACCGGATCGACGCGGAGATCAAGACCGTGCTTCGGGACCGGCTCGGGGCGACCCTCGTCGAGTCGCGGGACGCGTTGTATCCCGACGACCCCACCGTGCCCGACATGGACTACACGTTCCAGGATGCGCTGGCCGAGATCCTGCCGATCCACATGCCCGAGTACTTCTCAAAAACCCGCGCCGGCGCCCTCGAGTTCGCGGTGCAGGGCCACGACGTCACGTCGAAGCGCTATCTTGTCCAGCTCGCGGAGGGCCGCGCGCCGCTCGCGGCCAACCTGAACCTGCGCCGCGTGACCCTCTCGCCGGCGACGCGGGCTTTCGGCTTCCACATCGATCAGTACCTCGCCCGGCGCGGCGACGAGCGGGTCACGGACATGGCGAGCCTCGACGCCAACACGAAGTACTTCTCGGCCGCGGCCGAGGCGGGGTCGGCGAACTGGGCCGCCATCGAAGACGTCCGCTCGACCGGCAACACCGAGCGCATGCAGATGCGCGCGGTCATGCAGCTCGTGCTCGCCAAGGTGATGCGCGAGAACCGCCTCGACGTGCTCGTGAACCCAGAGAACACCCTGCCCCACCAGAAGGTGGGTGGGCCCAGCGAGCCCACCGTCAACGGCCGCGGCGCGTCGGGGTCGACCCAGACCATCACCGCGCTCATCGGCGCGCCCGAGATCGTCGTGCCCGCGGGGTTCAACGACATCGTCTACGAGCCCCGTTACGTCCTGAACACGGCCGGCGACGGGTACGACGCGGTGCCCGGCTACGAGCCGTCGCGGCTGGACACCCCCCTGCCCATCGGCATGATGTTCTGGGCCGACCCCGGCGACGAGGCCGCGGTGCTGAAGGCGGCGTCGGCCTACGAGGCGGCGACCCGCCACCGCGTGCCCCCGCCCGACTTCGGCCCGCTGCCCGATGGGCCGTAGCACGCTCGCGGGAGCCCGCGGGTCCCAGCCTGCGGCACGAGTGCCGACACCTTCATGCAGGTTTCCGTTGGCACGCTCCGGTCCCACGAAACCCGGTACGGCGGGTTACCGTCCGTACCTATAGAGGGAATTGTTCCCGCGCCTGGCCGGGGCCGGCGATGGTCGCCGGGTCTCCGGCGGCCGGCAGGGAGGAAGTGATGGACGCGACAATGGGGGTGCGATTGGATCATCCGGAGAGGTTCGCCCTGGCGTCGCATGGGTACCGCAGGGCTTCCCGCGCGTCGCGGTGTCGCGGGGAGGCGGTCGGCGGCAAGCCGGCGGACGGCGGCGGGCCGGCGCGGCTCGCCGCGGGTGGGCCGCTCGCCGGGACGCGCCACGCACCCAGGACGTCGAGAGTGCTGATCTACGACTTCCTGATGCCGCTGACCCACGAAGCGCCCCTGCGGAAGACGCTCGACGACCTGTGCTTTCGCGATACGCTCGTCGCGCGGCTGCGGGCCCTTCGGAGCGACGAGCTGGAGGAGGTCTTTCCGCGCACGCCGAAGCAGGGCGACTGGCATCACCTGGAGCGCATACTCGACTTCATACAGGAACGGTTCGTGGGCTATTCCGTAACCCACGTCAGCGGCCGCAGCCGGTTCGGCCCCCTGCTCTCCCAGGAGCGGGCCTCGGAGTTCGAGACGCAGGGCGCCCGCTACCTCATGGACGAGACCACCGCGGTGACGCGGTTCGTCTTCCCCTACGCCGACGACCGCGAGCTCGCGAAAATCCGTTACCTGTTCGGCGCTCTGTTCGTTCGGAGCATCATCGAGGACGTGAAGGACGGGGAGCAGATCCGGCTGATCGAGAGCGGCTCGCAGAACCGCGTTCACGTCTGGTCCGCGTTCGATCGATGTCCGTGACGCCTCGCAGACCCCGCACGCGGTTTCCCCGAGTTCCCGAAGACGTCTTCCCGACGTCGCCGTCGGCGCTGCCCGCAGCTGCGCGAGCGGGCGGGTCGGCGCCCGAGCCGTGGTATAAGGGCGGCACGGGCAGACACGAGAACGTGCAGGCGCCGGGCGACGGCGCCGGGGAGCTGCGGATCATGCCGAAGGGAACTCGCGTCGGAGTCGGCGGAGCGCGCCGGCTGGCGGGGGCCGTGCTCCGGGTTGCGGCCGCGGGCCTGATCGCGGCGGTGGCCCCGATGGTCGGACCGGGCATCGCCGGGGCGGCTCAGGCCCCGGGCGCGGACGGGGGCTTCACGGCCGAGCAGGCCGCGGCGGGGTGGACGGAGTACGCGCGGCAGTGCGGGGAGTGCCACGGCGAGGGGCTGGACGGGGCGGAAGCGCCGGCCCTGCGCGGGGTCGACTTCCTGAACGGCTGGGCGGGCCGGACCACCGACGAGCTGTTCGCATACGTCCGGGACGAGATGCCGCCGGGGCTCGGGGGCTCGCTCGGCACCCAGGTCTACCTGAACCTGGTCGCGTACATCCTCGACGCGAACGGGGCACGACCCAGCGACGCCCCGCTGACGGCCGAGGCGGCGGTCACCATCGGCGACGCCGCGGACATCGCCGAGGCGCGGCGGGCCGCGGAGGCGGGCGAGGCGCCTCGGCGGAGGCCGACGCGGTTCGTCAACCGGGCCGTCGAGGGGCCCCTGACCCCGGTGACCGACGCGCTGCTGCAGGACCCGCCGCCGGGCGACTGGCTGAGCTGGCGGCGGACCCGCGACGGTCACGGCTACAGCTCCCTCGATCAGATCACGCGCGACAACGTCGACCAGCTTCGGCTGGCCTGGGTGCTCGCGGTCCGCGAGGGGAACCACCAGACGGCGCCCCTCGTGCACGACGGGGTGATGTTCCTGGCCAGCCCCGGGGATGTCGTGCAGGCGATAGACGCGGTCGCCGGCGACGTCATCTGGCAGTACCGTTCGCCGCTGCCCGAGGACGCGCCGCAGCGGGCCCCCACCCGCACCCTGGCCCTCTACGGCGACCGGGTGTTCCTCGCCACCGCCGACGCGGCCATCGTCGCCCTCGACGCGCGGACTGGGGCCGAGGTGTGGCGGACGGTCAAGGCCGACTACACGCAGGGCTTCCGCCAGAACGCCGGCCCCGTCATCGCCGACGGCGTCGTCGTCACCGGCACCAACGGGTGCCAGCGCTACAAGGCGCAGACCTGCTTCATCACCGGGCACGATCCCGACACCGGCCGCGAGCTGTGGCGTACTTCGACCATCGCCCTTCCCGGCGACCCCAACGACGCCTCGTGGGGCGACACACCACCGTACCTGCGGGCCGGCGGCGACCAGTGGATTCCCGGCAGCTACGACCCCGAGCTCGGCCTCTACTACATCGGCACCGCGCAGGCCAAGCCGTGGGTGGCGGCGAGCCGCGGTATGACGACGCGGCAGGACGCGCTCTACACCAACTCGACGTTGGCCCTCCACCCGCGCACGGGGCAGGTGGAGTGGTACTTCCAGCACGCGCCGGGCGAGACCCTCGACCTCGACATCGTCTACGAGCGGGTGCTGGTGGACGCCGACCACGAAAAGTGGCTCTTCACCATCGGCAAGGACGGCATCCTCTGGAAGCTCGACCGGCGGACCGGGGCCCTGGTCGACCTGCGCGAGACGGTGTACCAGGACGTCTTCGAATCCATCGACCGGACCACCGGCGAGCTGACCTACCGGCCGGACATCCGCGACGCGGACATCGGCGACCGCGTGCCCGCCTGCCCCAGCCTCCTCGGCGGTCACAACTGGCAGGCGTCGGCGTATCACCCCGGCGCCGGCGCCCTCGTGATTCCCCTCCACCAGGCCTGCATGTACCTGACGGGGCGCGAGGTGGAGTTCGTCGAGGGGGGCGGCGGCGTGGCCGGCCGGTCCGAGTACCTCGAGATGCCCGGCTCCAACGGCAACGTGGGCAAGCTGGCCGCCTACGACGTGCGGACGATGGAAGAGCTGTGGAGCCGCGAGCAGCGGGCCGCGTTCCTGACCTCGACGCTGACGACGGCGGGCGGGCTCGTGTTCGCGGGCGACGCCGACCGCTACTACCGGGCGTTCGACATCGAGACGGGCGAGGTCCTCTGGGAGGCCCGCCTCGGGGCCAAGGCGCACGGCTATCCCATCACCTACGAGGCGGGGGGGCGGCAGTTCATCGCGGTGCCGGCGGCGCTCGGCGGCGCGTTCCGCAGCCTGACCGCGACCCTCACGCCGGAGATCTTCCAGCCGGAGGGGGGCAACGCGCTCTACGTCTTCGCCCTGCCGGAGTGAAGCAGCGCGGGGCCGCGGCCGGGTTCGCCCGGCCGGGTGACGCGGCGTGCGGCCGTGCCGGCCGACCCGCCGGGCGGCCGCGTGGCGTGAAGGCGCCGTCGGTGGCGCCGAGGAGTTGCGGATCATGTCGAAGAGACCTCGCGTCGGAGGCGGTGGATCGCATGGGCTGGCGGCAGCGTTGGTCCGGGTGGCGGCGGCCGGCGTGATCGCGCTGGGTGGATCGGCCGGCGGACCGGGCGCCGACGTGGCTGCAGGGCAGCCCCAGGGGGCGGACGGCGGGTTCACGGCAGACCAGTCGGCGGCGGGGTGGGCGGCGTACGGACGGCAGTGCGGAGAGTGCCACGGGCAGGGGCTGTTCGGGGCGGAGGCGCCGGCCCTGCGCGGCATCGATTTCCTGAACGGCTGGGCGGGGCGGACGACCGACGAGCTGTTCACGTACCTGCGGGACGAGATGCCGCCGGGCCTCGGGGGATCGCTCGCCGACGGGGTCTACCTGGGACTGGTCGCGTACATCCTCGACATGAACGGCGCCCGGCCCGGCGACGCGCCGCTCACGGCCGACGCGGCCGTCACCATCGGCGACGCGGCGGACATCGCCGAGGCGGAGCGGGCGGCGCGTGAGGGCGACCGGCCGCGCCGGCGGTCTACGCGGTTCGTCAACCGCGAGGTGCCGCACGACCTGACCCCGGTCACCGACGCGCTGCTCGCGGACCCGCCGCCGGGCGACTGGCTGAGCTGGCGGCGCACCCGCGACGGTCACGGCTACAGCCCCCTCGACCAGGTGACGCGCGACAACGTCGACGAGCTGCGGCTGGCCTGGGTGCTCGCGATCCGCGAGGGGAACCACCAGACGACCCCGCTCGTGCACGACGGGGTGATGTTCCTCGCCAATCCCGGGAACGTCATCCAGGCGATAGACGCGGCCACCGGCGAGGTCATCTGGCAGTACCGGTCGCCGCTGCCCGAGGACGCGGTGCAGCGGGGCGCGACCCGCACTCTCGCCCTCTACGGCGACAAGCTCTTCCTCGCCACCTACGACGCCGCACTCGTCGCCCTCGACGCGCGGACCGGCCGCGAGGTGTGGCGCACCGTCAAGGCGGACTACACGCAGGGGTTCATGCAGTTCGGCGGCCCCGTCATCGCCGACGGCGTCGTGGTGACCGGCATCAACGGGTGCCAGCGTTACAAGGAGCAGACCTGCTTCATCACCGGCCACGACCCCGACACCGGCGAGGAGCTGTGGCGCACGTCCACCATCGCCCTGCCCGGCGACCCGAACGACGCGTCATGGGGAGACACGCCGCCGTATCTCCGGGCGGGCGGCGACCTCTGGATTCCCGGCAGCTACGATCCGGAGCTCGGTCTCTTCTACATCGGCACCGCGCAGGCCAAGCCGTGGGTGGCGGCGAGCCGCGGCATGACCACGCGGCAGGACGCGCTCTACACCAACTCGACGCTGGCCCTGAGCCCGCGCACGGGGCAGGTGGAGTGGTACTTCCAGCACGCCCCGGGCGAGACCCTCGACCTCGACATCGTCTACGAGCGGGTGCTCGTCGACGCCGACGGCGAGCAGTGGCTGTTCACCATCGGCAAGGACGGCATTCTCTGGAAGCTCGACCGGCGCACCGGCGCCTTCGTCGACCTGCGAGAAACGGTGTACCAGGACATCTTCGAGTCGATCGACCGGACCACGGGGCGGCTCGAGTACCGGCAGGACATCCACGACGCGGGCGTCGGCGACCGCGTGCCCGCCTGCCCCAGCCTGCTCGGCGGCCACAACTGGCAGGCATCGGCTTACCACCCCGGCGCCTTCGCTCTCGTGATTCCCCTGCACCAGGCCTGCATGTACCTGACGGGCCGCGAGGTGGAGTTCGTGGACGGCGGCGGGGGAGAGGCGGGCCGGTCGGAGTTCATCGAGATGCCCGGCTCGAACGGCAACGTCGGGAAGCTGGCCGCCTACGACGTGCGGACGATGGACGAGCTGTGGAGCCACGAGCAGCGGGCCGCGTTCCTGACGTCGACCCTGACGACGGCGGGCGGGCTCGTCTTCGCGGGCGACGCCGACCGCTACTACCGGGCGTTCGACATCGAGACGGGGGAGGTCCTCTGGGAGACCCGCCTCGGGGCGAAGGCGCACGGCTATCCCATCACCTACGAGGCGGGCGGCCGGCAGTTCATCGCGGTGCCGGCGGCGCTGGGGGGCGCGTTCCGCAGCCTCACCGCATCGCTCACGCCGGAGATCTTCCAGCCCGAGGGAGGCAACGCGCTCTACGTGTTCGCCCTGCCGTGATACCTTGTCGCCGATGGACAGCCACGCGACGCGAGGACGCAGCCGAGGCGTTGCCGTGGCCTCTATGTCGCTTACGCCGCGGCCGACCGTCGCGAGTTGATGGTGGGTCGATGCGACCCGGCTGTTCGGCTGACACCGTTGGAGCGGACTGAGGACGTTGAGCGGGCGAGATGAGCGTCAGATTCACCACGGACGAAGGTAAACCCACGTGTGTAGCAGAAATCCCAGCCAATCGCTGCGGCGTTTACCTCGACAATTGGGCCATCATTGAGCTTGCGGAGGGCGATGGGTCGAGGCGAGACCGCTTCCTGAAGGCACTCGAGGAGGGAGGCGAACTGCTGTTCTCATGGACCAATGCTGCAGAGCTGTGGGGACCACAGGGCGACTCCGCCGCTCGGATTCGCGAGTTCCTGAGCGCGATTGGAACCCACTGGATTCCACTGGAAACCAATCCCTTTACTGTCGCGAAGAGGGAGTGCAGCGGGATGCCGGCAGAGCGGACAGCGATTTCGGACACGTTTATCAGTGCGTACTTCGGGCAGAGATCTTACGAACTGTCACCCGGAGGGAAGGAAGTACTGGATCTCTCGGAGGGATTCTTCAGCTTGGAGGCGGTTGTCGATTGGGCTCAAGAAGAGCGTGACTCGACCTGTGCAGACTTGCGAAGTTTGGACGAGTCGTTGAGAAAGATGGTACATGCAGCCCGTGGGCGCTATGAGAAGAATGTGGACTCACTGGACATGGAGTTCCCTTTCATTCCGTATGATCGCCAACGGCCGGCCTCGTTTGCCCTTGCACATCTGCTCCGGAGCCTCGTCAGCGACGAGTACACGATCAAAAGAGGTGACGGCGCAGATTTTTGTCACGCAGTACTCGGAGCCGCGTACGGGAGCCTTGCTACGCTAGACAGGCAGTGGAAACGGAGGGTCCAATGTCTCCCTACACCCAACAAACTAGCGCAGATCTTCTACGGGCCGGAGATGGAGGAGCTTGTAGGCACGCTCGAAGAACTGGTCGGCCAGATTGGTGCAGGCAGGTAGTCCTGCGTGGGCCTACGGTCTGAACGCCTGGGCTCCGCGTCTCGGATCATCCCCGTAGAAACTCCAGTTGGATCAGACCTGATGGCACAGCACGAAGTCGATCCATACGAAGTCTTGGGCATACAGCCGGAAGCGACGTGGCTGGAGGTCAGGGAGGCGTACCGGCGTTTGGCGAAGAAGCACCACCCGGACAAGAATCCCGGAGACAAGGCGTCTGAGTGCATTTTCAAAGAGGTTGGCCTGGCTTACGAGCGTCTCCGCCGTGTTCATGGCACCGACGGCCGGGCGGGAGGGCAACCGTGGCGGAACTGCGAGTCCACTGGGGCGAACGACCGAGAGAGGCAAGCCGAGGAGCAGCAGCGCGAGCGGCAAGAACGGGCGGAGCGTGTTGGACGGGAGCAGGAGCGGTCTGAACGACGAGAGCGAGAACGTCAGAGAGGAGAGGAACGGCGGGCCGGTCGACAACATGCACCTTCCGAACAGTCTGGGCGACCTCGGGCATTAGGTCGCGAAAGCGATACTGGCGTGTCGTTGTCGCGTGGCCGCAAGCGGGAATCGTGGCAGGATTGGTCGCAGCCTTCGCGGCCATAGCGATCTACGAGCGACGGGTTGGATGGGATTGGGGCGGTCCGGTGGAGTGGGCTGTCTTCGGCACTGTCGTGGCGACGCTCGTGTCGGCCCGCACGCTTGGGGGGAGGCCGCACCGGTAGATGGGAGTGATGGCCCCGGGGCTGAACCCGCGGGCCGTCGATCCCACCTCAGGCGAGATGGCGGCGAGATGGCCTCCAGCGAGGCGTTTGCCCGCCTCGTCGCGTCGAGGTCCGACGGCAGCGGGAAGCGCGTCATCCACGATCTCGCCGGAGGCGCCGACCGCTACCGGGGTTCCGACTCCGCTTGGGGTCCCTGGGGGCCCTCCTGGTCGAAGGACGGCCGCTGGCTCGCGTTCATCGTCGGGCCGCCGTCGCCTCCGACGCGGTGGACGTCGACATCTGGAAGATCCGCAGCGACGGCACCGGCCTCGTGAGCGTGACGCCCGACTCCACCGCCAACGACGCCCTGGCTGACTTCTCGCCCGACGGCCGCCGCATCGTCTTCCGCAGCCGCGGCGAGGGCAACGGGGCCAGACCTGCAATTCAGAGTTGTGACAGGAGACGGTCGTAGTCGGCGTGGGAGCCGATCCAGAACCAGATGATGATGTCCCCTTGGAGGACGCCGACAGCGCGGTAACCCTGGCCGACCCGAACCGAACAGACCGGCTCGGTCCGGTGGACCCTCTTGAATCGGAGACCGGGATGACGGGGATCGTCGCGAAACAGCGCGTGGGCGCGTCTGGCCTGCCGCTGAATGTCGGGCGGCAGGCGGTCGAAACACTCACGGAAGCGACGAGTGATGCGTGACGTCACAGCCGGTCGGGGTCGAGCGGTTCAACGCGGCCGGCGAGATCGTCTTCCAGGGCTTCCCGAGCCAATTCGGCCAGTCGACCCTGTGAAGTCTCGAACGCGCGGGACCAGCGCCGCTCGGACTCCAGTTCGTCCATGAGCCAACGCGCGAGCGCATTCTGTTCGTGGTCAGGCAGCCGGGCCACCCTTGCGAACGCCTCCTCCAGCAGCTCCGTCACGTCGCAACCCCCCTTGGGTGAATTGTATCTTGCGCTGCGCGAGTACGGGGGCATCATGGCGTCCGCGAACAGGTCGCAACCCCCCTTGGTGAATTGTATCTTGCGCTACGCCGCATGCTGGACGCCAGCAGCGCGTCACCGTCACCTTCCGGCGTCCCGAGGGGCACACGCTTCATGTGCGCACGGCCACGCAGGCCGAAAGCGGGCTGCGGGACGTCTACGACGCGCTCGGCGTCGACCCGCACCCGGGGCGTCCGGAAGACCGTCGTCCGACCGTTTCCCCTTGCCGTGTGATGCCACCGGGCCTCGGGGGCTCGCTCGCCGACGGGGTCTGCCTGGGACTGGTCGCGTACATCCTCGACATGAACGGCGCCCGCCCCGGCGACGCGCCGCTGACGGCCGCCTCGTCGCCCTCGACGCGCGGACCGGCCGCGAGGTGTGGCGCACCGTCAAGGCCGACTACACGCAGGGGTTCATGCAGTTCGGCGGCCCCGTCATCGCCGACGGGGTCGTGGTGACCGGCACCAACGGGTGCCAGCGCTACAAGGAGCAGACCTGCTTCATCACCGGGCACGACCCCGACACCGGCCGCGAGCTGTGGCGCACGTCCACCATCGCCCTGCCCGGCGACCCCACGACGCCCCGTGGGGAGACACGCCGCCGTATCTCCGGGCGGGCGGCGACCTCTGGATTCCCGGCAGCTACGATCCGGAGCTCGGTCTCTTCTACATCGGCACCGCGCAGGCCAAGCCGTGGGTGGCGGCGAGCCGCGGCATGACCACGCGGCAGGACGCGCTCTACACCAACTCGACGCTGGCCCTGAGCCCGCGCACGGGGCAGGTGGAGTGGTACTTCCAGCACGCCCCGGGCGAGACCCTCGACCTCGACATCGTCTACGAGCGGGTGCTCGTCGACGCCGACGGCGAGCAGTGGCTGTTCACCATCGGCAAGGACGGCATTCTCTGGAAGCTCGACCGGCGCACCGGCGCCTTCGTCGACCTGCGAGAAACGGTGTACCAGGACATCTTCGAGTCGATCGACCGGACCACGGGGCGGCTCGAGTACCGGCAGGACATCCACGACGCGGGCGTCGGCGACCGCGTGCCCGCCTGCCCCAGCCTGCTCGGCGGCCACAACTGGCAGGCATCGGCTTACCACCCCGGCGCCTTCGCTCTCGTGATTCCCCTGCACCAGGCCTGCATGTACCTGACGGGCCGCGAGGTGGAGTTCGTGGACGGCGGCGGGGGAGAGGCGGGCCGGTCGGAGTTCACCGAGATGCCCGGCTCGAACGGGAACGTCGGGAAGCTGGCCGCCTACGACGTGCGGACGATGGACGAGCTGTGGAGCCACGAGCAGCGGGCCGCGTTCCTGACGTCGACGCTGACGACGGCGGGCGGGTTCGTCTTCGCGGGCGACGCCGACCGCTACTACCGGGCGTTCGACATCGAGACGGGGGAGGTCCTCTGGGAGACCCGCCTCGGGGCGAAGGCGCACGGGTATCCCATCACCTACGAAGCGGGCGGCCGGCAGTTCATCGCGGTGCCGGCGGCGCTGGGGGGCGCGTTCCGCAGCCTCACCGCATCGCTCACGCCGGAGATCTTCCAGCCCGAGGGAGGCAACGCGCTCTACGTCTTCGCCCTGCCTTGACAGGCCAGTGGTCGTCTGCGGAGTGCGCCCACCGTTCTGCGCGTGCCACCGGCTGCGCCGGCCGAACCAGGCGCCGGGGACGCCACCCCGACAGGGCGTTCTCGGTCGTGGCCGGTCGCGCCCTGCCTGCACGCGGCGTGCGATCGGGTACGGTTCCGGAGTCTTGCCCTTGGCGTAGGATCTGAACGGCGGCGCGCCCTCGGATCCTGCGCGAGCCACCGAGGCGACAGGAGAACCGCATGGAGAATCCCCCCGACGGGTGGCCACGAATCGCACCGGCGGTGTTCTACGACGACGCCGCGGCGGCGATCGACTGGCTGACACGCGCTTTCGGCTTCGAGGTGCAGGTGAGGGTCGAGGACGACCGGGGGCGGATCGCCCATTCGCAACTCGTTCTCGATGGGGGCCTCGTCATGGTTGGACAGGTGGGCCTGCGTCCGGACCGGACGTACCCGCGGTCGCCGCGTGCGGTCGGTGGCGCGAACACACAGGCGCTGTGCGTGTACGTCGACGACGTGGACGCCCACTGCGAGCGGGCGCGGGCGGCAGGTGCCGTCGTAACCGTCGAGCCGGCGACTCAGGACTACGGCGAGGGGTACTGGAAGGACCGCACCTACGAGGCCCAGGACCCTGAGGGGCACCACTGGTGGTTCATGCAGCGCCTGCGCAGGTAGCGGCCCACCCTGGCGAAACGAATGGAGCTGGACTCGATGCCCCGGTTACGTGTGGTGCCTCGTTTGGCGTACAACGACCCGACGGCGGCCGTGGCGTTCCTCGATCGGGCGTTCGGCTTCGCCGAGGACCGCGCCGCCCGGCTCGAGCAGCCCGAAGGGTCGGTCTATCTGACGCAGATCGTCGTCGCCGGCGTCAGCGTCATGATCGGCGCAGCGGGCGGCCACGGGCTTGCCAGCCCCGCGACCGCCGGGACGACGACGCAGGCCCTGATCGTGTACGTCGACGACCTGGACGGGCATTGCAGGCGTGCGCGAGCGGCCGGGGCCGAGATCGTGTCGGAACCTGCCGACCAGTTCTGGGGTGAGCGGCGCTACGAGGCGAAGGATCCCGAAGGGCACCTGTGGAGCTTTCATCAGCCCGTGCGCGCTGTCCCGGTGGACGAGATCCGGCGCAGGTTTCACGAGGTCGCGGGCGAATCGTAGTCCGTGAGCGTACGAAGTCCGCGGCAACTCCCGTCGCAAGAGTCCGTCGACGGACACCGCACAATCACCTTCGGCTTGGGCTTGATATGCGGAGCTCCCGATGGTCGGATCGACCCCGGTGGACGACTTGTGAGCATTCGACGACCAACCCTGCCCGAGTGATGGTGGCAGGACGGAGGAGGGTGTAGGGATGAAGCCTGCGAAGCTCGCCGCGCTCTGCGCGCTGCTCGCCGCCGTCGTCGCGACCGGCCACGTGCGCGCTGCGCAGGAATCCAAGCCGGTCCGGGAGACCATCGTCTACAGCAGCATCCAGCCCGCCAACTGGGACCTGTACCTCTTCGAGGGCTCCGGCTCGGAGCCCCGCCGGCTCACGACGGACCCCGGTCTCGACTACAACGGCGTCATCTCCCCCGACGGGCGCTGGGTGGTGTTCACCTCCGAGCGGACCGGCAGCCCCGACCTGTACGTGCTCGACCTGCACGGCGACGCCGCGCCGCGGGCGCTGGTCGAGGGCCCCGCCATGGAGGACGCGGCGGCCATCTCGCCGGACGGCCGGCGGCTGCTCTTCGTCAGCACGCGAAGCGGCAACGCCGACATCTTCGAGATGCCGTTCCGACCCGAGGATCCGGTTGCGGCCCGCGAGGCGCGGAACCTGACGCGGCACGCGGCAGGCGACTACAACCCCGCCTACTCGCCCGACGGCACGCGGATTCTCTTTTCCAGCAGCCGCGACACGGCGGTGGCGACGAGCGCGGGGGCGAGCCCGGGGCCGACCTACCTCGCCAGCGAGCTGTACGTGATGCGGTCGGACGGCACGGGCGTGCGGAGGCTGACGCGGCACGAGAGCTGGGACGGCGCCCCGGCGTGGGCGCCCGACGGCCGGGGCGTCTTCTTCTACTCGCAGCGGGACGGTGAGCCGCGCATCTACCGCACCGCCGTCGACGGCGGTGCGGGCGCCGCCGGGGGTGACCCCGACGCGTTGGACACCGCGAAGCCCGCCGGCGTCGGCCCCGAGCCCGTCTCCGTCGCCGACGAGGCCGCGCTGTCGCCGGCCCTCGGTCCCGATGGCCGACTCGCCTACACCGCGCACCGCGATGGCCGGTGGACCCTCGTCTCCACGCGGCCCGACGGCTCCGACCCGCGGGTCGAGAGCGACGCCGTCCGCGACTACTGGGCGCCGACCTTCGACCCCGCCTCGGGCCGTCTCCTCGCCCACGGGCCGGGACCGGTCGCGGACGGGTCCGTGTTCGAGAGCGACGCCCCGGGTGAGTTCCTCGTCCACCCGCCGCTCCCCGTCGACATGCCGGACCGTCAGGTGTCCCTCATCGGCATCCGCGGCTACCTGCCCGCCGTCGATCCCACCTCGGGCGAGATCGCGACCAGCGAGGCGTTCGCGCGCCTCGTCGCGTCGAGGCCCGACGGCACCGGGAAGCGCGTGATTCACGACCTCGCGGGAGGGGCGGACCGCTACCGGGGCCCCGACTCCGCCTGGGGGCCCTCGTGGTCGAAGGACGGCCGCTGGCTGGCGTTCATCGTCGGGCCGCCGTTCGCCTCCGACGCGGTGGACGTCGACATCTGGAAGGTCCGCAGCGACGGCACCGGCCTCGTCAACCTGACGCCCGACTCGGACGCCAACGACGCCCTGCCCGACTTCTCGCCCGACGGCCGCCGCATCGTCTTCCGCAGCCGCCGCGGCGGCAACGCCGACATCTACCTGATGAACGCGGACGGCGGCGACGTGCGGCGCCTGACGCGCCACGAGGCCACCGACACGATGCCCGCGTTCTCGTCGGCCGGCGACCGCGTCGCGTTCACGTCGCTCCGGGACGGGAACTTCGAGCTGTACACCGTCACCGTGGACGAGGAGGGCCGGCCGGGCCCGCCCGAGCGCCTCACCACGAGCCCCGGCCACGACATGCACCCCCGGTTCTCGCCCGACGACGAGTGGGTGCTCTTCACCTCCCAGCGCGCCGAGCTCGGCGACGAGCTGCCCCTGCTGCGGGTCGTCTTCCAGCCCCAGCCCTACGGCGAGCTGCACGCCGTCCGCCTCTCCGATGGCACGGTGGTCCGGCTGACCCACAACAAGTGGGAGGACGGCCCCACCGCGTGGGTGAGGGACGTGCCGGGTCTCGACTGACGGTTCGGCCCGGTGACGGCGTGTTTCCGCCGCGCCGCCGAGCGGTGCGGTCGGGCGGGTGCGCCGGCCGGCCGGCGAGCCATTCGCGGCGGCGCCGCGCCGATGCGCTCCGCCGACGTCGGTCAGACCAGCCGGGGCGGGAGCATGGCGCCGCCATCGCGTTGGTGATATAAGGGCGGCACGGACCAGTAGCGGCGTTCAGACGCCGGCTGACGGGCCCCGGGCGCGCGCGCCGTGGACGCGTGGGGCTCCGGCGGGTCGATTGGGCGCCAAGCGGAGCCGGCAGGCGACGTTTGGCGGGCCGGGAGTGCGGACCATGTCGAAGGAAGCTCGTGTGCGACTCGGCGAATCGCGTTGGAGAGCAACCGGTCTTGTGGCGGGGGCCCGAGCGGTCGCGGCCGGACTGCTCGTGGCGGGCGGTATCACCGTCGGGCCGGGCGCCGTCTCCGCGACGGGGCAGCCCGCAGGCGCGGACGGCGCCTTCACCGCGGACCAGGCGGCGAGCGGCTGGGCGGCCTACGGCGTCCAGTGCAGCGAGTGCCACGGCATCGGCCTCGAGGGCATGATCGCGCCGCCCCTGTCCGGCGTCGAGTTCCTGAACACCTGGGCGGGGCAGACCACCGACGAGCTCTTCGAGTACCTGCGCGACACCATGCCCCCCGGGGCCGAGGGCGCGCTCAGCGACCAGTCCTACATCGACCTCGTGGCCTACATGCTCGAGGCCAACGGCGCCCTGCCCGGCGAGCGCACCCTGGCCGTCGGCGAGGCGGTGACGATTGGCGACGCCGCGGACATCGCCGAGGCGCAGCGCGCCGCCCAGGCCGGCGAGCGGCCGCGGCGGCGGGTGTCGCGCTTCGTCAACCAGACCGTGCCGCACGAGCTGTCGCCGGTGACCGACGCCATGCTCGCCGACCCGCCGCCCGGCGACTGGCTGAACTGGCGGCGCACCCGCAACGGCCACGGCTACAGCCCCCTCGACCAGATCACGCGCGACAACGTCGGCGACCTGCAGCTCGCGTGGTCCATCTCGGTCCGGCCCGGCAACCACCAGACGACCCCGCTCGTGCACGACGGCGTCATGTTCCTCGCCAGCCCCGGGAACGTCGTGCGGGCCATCGACGCGGTGACCGGCGACGTCATCTGGGTGTACCGCGCGCGACTGCCGGAAGACGCGCGCCCCGGCGCCACCCGCACCCTCGCCCTCTACGGCGACAAGCTCTTCCTCGCCCGGGCCGACGCGTCCCTGGTCGCCCTCGACGCGAGCACCGGCGACGAGGTGTGGCGCTCGGTCAAGGACGACTACACGCAGGGCTTCCGCCAGAACGCCGGCCCCGTCATCGCCAACGGCGTCGTCATCACCGGCACCAACGGCTGCGAGCGCTACACCGAGCAGACCTGCTTCATCACCGGCCACGACCCCGACACCGGCGACGAGCTGTGGCGCACGTCCACCATTGCCCTCCCCGGCGACCCCAACAACGCGTCGTGGGGCGACACGCCGCCGTACCTGCGGGCGGGCGGCGACTCGTGGATACCGGGCAGCTACGACCCCGACCTCGGCCTCTTCTTCATCGGCACCGCCCAGGCCAAGCCGTGGGTGGCGTCGAGCCGCGGCATGACGACGCGGCAGGACGCGCTCTACACCAACTCGACCCTCGCCCTGAACCCGCAGACCGGTCAGGTGCAGTGGTACTTCCAGCACGCGCCGGGCGAGACCCTCGACCTCGACATCGTCTACGAGCGGGTGCTCGTCGACGCCGACGACGAAAGGTGGCTCTTCACGATCGGCAAGGACGGCATCCTCTGGAAGCTCGACCGGCGAACGGGCGCCTTCGTCGACCTGCGCGAGACCGTCCACCAGGACATCTTCGCGTCCATCGACCGCGACACCGGCGAGCTGACCTACCGCGACGACCTGCAGGACATCGCCATCGGCGAGCGGGTCTTCGCGTGCCCGAGCCTCCTCGGCGGCCACAACTGGCAGGCGTCGGCCTACCACCCCGGCGCCGGCGCCCTCGTCATCCCCCTCCACCAGGCGTGCATGCACCTGACCGGCCGCGAGGTCGAGTTCATCGAGGGCGGCGGCGGCACCGCCGGCCGCTACGAGCTGCTCGAGATGCCCGGCAGCGACGGCAACACCGGCAAGCTCGCCGCCTACGACGTCCGCACCATGGACGAGCTCTGGAGCCACGAGCAGCGCGCGCCCTTCCTGACGTCGGCCCTCACCACCGCCGGCGGCCTCGTCTTCGCCGGCGACGGCGCCCGCTACTACCGCGCGTTCGACGTCGAGACCGGCGAGGTGCTCTGGGAGACCCGGCTCGCCTCGTCGGCCCACGGCTACCCGGTCACCTACGAGGCGGGCGGCCGCCAGTTCATCGCCGTCCCCGCCGCGCTGGGCGGGGTGTTCCGCAGCCTGACGGCGAAGCTGAGCCCGGAGATCTACCAGCCGGAGGGGGGGAACGCGCTCTTCGTGTTCGCTCTGCCGGAGTGACGTTGCGTGGCGGTCGTGGTGGGCGCGGACGCCGGTGAGACGTCATCTGGTTGTTCGCGCCTCTCGACTGAAGAGGCCACGCGAGCGTGGTACTTTGAACGGTATGGAGAAGGTCCGAATCGAGGCGGAGTTGCCGGCGGCGTTGGCCGCGCAGGCGCGCGCGTTCGTCGCCGAGGGATGCGCGAACGATCTCGACGACCTGCTGGCCGAGGCGCTGCGGCGCTTTCTCGAGTCACATGCGTCCGAGTTGACCGAAGCCTTCATGAAGGAGGACGTCCAATGGGGACTTCATGGAGACGACTGAGACGGTGCCGCCATCGGTCGTGTGCGATGCGGGTCCGGTCATCCATCTGGATGAACTCGGCTGTCTCGACCTTCTGCACGATTTCGGCGCCTGCTCGTGCCTGCCGTCGTCCGGCGAGAGATAGCGCGCCATCGCCCGGACGCGTTGCGCCGGCCGGGATTCTCCTGGCGCCACGTCGGCGGCGCCTGCGCCGGCTGGTGCGCCCGGCCGACGAGCGACGAGCTCTACGACGCTCTGCGCGCCGACAACCCCACGAACCGCCAACGGTCCATAGCCACCGTGCTCATCAACGAAGCCTCGTTCGAGGACCTCGTCAACGCTCACACGGAAGGCGCGTTCACTTGGCGGCAGCTCGCCCGAGCCGCTCGGAGCCAGGGCACCGTACCACCACTGCGGATCCGCCAGATCAACGCCTTCGCGACGTCGGCTCCGCCGCCGGACGACCCATACAGAACCTGACGCTCCCGGAACCCGCAGCCAGCCCGGGGGCCGCGAAACGCGGCATCGTGCACGCGATACCGCCCGAGATGTTCCGCCGGATCAATTTTCCGTACCTCGGCGGCGGCACGATCCTCGCATCCCGCTGGAAGCACTGGGTCAGCACCTACATCGACGTGCTCCTTCCCGGCCGCAACACCCTCATCGATCTGCGGCAGGACTACGACCGCATCATCGCCAACGAGCTCGGCGGCACCTCGGCGCGATCCGGGCTGCCGTCGACGACGGCAGCGAACGCACGATCCTCGACAGCACAGGCCGCTCGAACATCGACATGATCAACCGGCTCGGCCAGCTCGATTCTCGGTGATTTGCCCCTCGGCGTGGGTCATTGTCGGCCCAAGCGACAGGTTCTCCCCGTAGCCGGCGGCGGTACTCATGGGCTACCCTGAACGCGCCCATGACGCCGTACGAGTTCATCAGCAAGTGGCGCGCCTCGGCGCTCAAGGAGCGCTCGGCCTCGCGGGAGCACTTCATCGACCTGTGCCGGCTGCTCGGCGAGCCGACGCCGGCCGAGGCCGACCCGACCGGCGAGGCGTACTGCTTCGAGCGCGGCGCTCGCAAGGACACCGGCGGCGACGGCTGGGCCGACATCTGGAAGCGGCACCATTTCGCCTGGGAGTAGCAAGGGCAAGCGGGCCGATCTCGACGCCGCGTTCGGCCAGCTCCGGCTGTACGCGTTGGCGCTGGAGAATCCGCCGCTGCTGATCGTCTCGGACATGCTGCGGTTCCGCATCCGCACCAACTGGACGAACAGCGTCAGCAAGACCTACGAGTTCGGCCTGGACGACTTGGCCGACGCGGCGGCGCGGGAAAGGCTCAAGTGGGCGTTCTCCGATCCCGAGCGGCTGCGGCCGGGCGAGACTCGGCAGTCGCTCACCGAGCGCGCCGCGGCGTCCTTCGCGACCGTCGCCCAGGCGCTGCGAGGGCGCGGCCACGACCCGCACCGGGTCGCGCACTTCGTCAACGGGCTCGTCTTCTGCATGTTCGCCGACGACGTGGGCCTGCTACCCGACCACATGTTCACGCGGATGCTCGAGCAGGCGCGGCGCGCGCCCGCACACTTCGCGGCCCTCGCCGGCGATCTGTTCCGCGTGATGGCTCGCGGGGGCCGGGTCGGCTTCGAGACGGTCGACTGGTTCAACGGCGGGCTGTTCGACAACGACGCGACTCTGCCGCTCGAGACGTCCGACATCGATGCCGTGCTGGCCGCATCGAAACTCGACTGGTCCGAAATCGACCCGTCGATTCTCGGCACGCTGTTCGAGCGTGGTCTCGATCCCGGCAAGCGCGCCCAGCTCGGCGCGCACTACACCGACCGCGACAAGATCCCGCCCGGCATGACACCGGACATTCCGGCTGCCAACTACGCCAACGATCCCCGCGCCGCCGCCATCGCAGTGGCCGCCCGCCGGCTCGTCGAGCTGCGCGACCGTTGGCTCAACCCGCCCGAATGGGTCGAGTGGGTGGACGAGCCGGTGCCCGGCTATCCGGAGCGTCCGGTTCCTCGCGACGCGGACGCCGCCAAGGCGCTGAAGAAGCGCACGCTGACCAACCTGTACAACGCCCGGCCGCAGTGGCTCGCCGATGCACACGACGCCCTTGACGCCGCAGTGGCTGCTGCGTACGGTTGGTCGGCAGGCATCTCCGACGAGGACGCCCTGCGCGAGTTGTTGGCGCTGAACGGCGGTGGCGTGTGAACAAGCAGCGGAGACGACGCGTGCCGAGCGGTGAGGCGCGGGTCACATCCTGAGCCGGAGAACGCGCTCGACGGCCGACCGATGTACCTCTTCCTCGACGCGATCACTGTCCGATACCGCGGCGCGCCGGCACCCGTCCTCGACAGGCTGTCCCTGTTCGTCCGCTCGGGAGAGATTGTCGTGGTAGTTGGCCCGGCCGGCGCCGGCAAGACGACGCTGATCCGCTACGTCGGCCGGCGTTCGGACGGACGGGACCGGGTCTTCCTCGGTTCGGAAGCGGACGAGAGCGGGCGCAAGCCGGGCTTGTTCCGCGGCTGGCGTTTCACGGCGGGAGCAGACGCATTCCCACCAGAGTGGCGCTCGGAGCGATGGCACGGCGTCTGGACCCGGCGCTACGCTTTCCCGAACACGGCGCTGGACGGCTCTGCCCGCGAGCCTCCTGGCGGTTGGTCCGAGGACGCCGACAACGTGTTCTTTTCCGTTCGCTCCGAGAACGGCACGGTGCGAGAAATCGGCTGGAAGGGGCCAGGTCCCAATGACCCGGACCAGCAGGACCTGCTGCTGGTCGACGACCTGTCGACGAAACGGCGGTTCGGCGACGCGGCCGACCGATGTACATTCATCCGCGAGCTGCATGCTCTGCACCCGAGGCCGCGCCGCCGGGCATTGATCTATGCGACGCGCGATCCCGCTGACGCACTGGAGGTCGCGGATCGGATCGCAGTGCTACGGCGTGGCCGGATCGTGCAGTGCGGGACGCCGTCGGAGCTACGCCGGGTACCCGCGAGCAGGTTCGTGGCGCGGCTCTTCCAGTGAGAGGATGACCAGTGCGGCCCAAGAGGGCCACGCGGTATGGTGGCCGGTGGCGCTGTGTCGATGATTCGGCATCGTCGGACAAGAGCCCGCTGTGGGGCGTGTGCGGAGCAGTGTCAAGAGCTCCAGCTCGCCGAGCGGGTCAGCGCAGCTGGGTTTGACGCTGGGCAGCACACGCGTAGGTTGAGGCGTCCGACGATGCCGCGTGGGTTCTTGAGGGAGGAAGCGCTCGCTTCGTTTCGGAGGGCGTTGGTCTTTACTTCACGGCCCCCTGTGTTCGCAAGGTCGTCTGGATCTTGGTGCGTCAGTTCCGCGGCCCGCACTTCAGCACGTGCGCGTGATGGAGGAGGCGGTCGAGCAGCGCCGTGACGGCGGCGGTGTCGCCGAGCAGCTTGCCTTAATCGTCGACCGGCGGTCGAGGTGAGCATCGTGGAGGCCCGCTCGTAGCGGCGCATGATCAGTTCAAGTAGGTCCTCGGCCGCGGTGTGGGGCAGCTTGCGCATGCCGAGGTCGTCGATGATGAGCAGGGGCACCCGGGTCAGCTCGGCCAGGTAGTCCTTGCGAGTCTCGGCAAGGGTCACCTACCGCGAGGCCCACACCTTCCTCGAGGAGCTCGCCTGACGTCGTCGATTGCGAGCACCTCATCGACTTGTGCTAGCATTTGAGGCAACCAGAGGGGCTGCGCCATGGCGAGCTTGAGTGTGCGCCGCGTGGACGGCGAGGTCGTTCGGCGGCTGAAGATGCTGGCGCAACGCGACGGCCTGTCCGTGGAAGAGACCGTGCGTCGCATCCTGGCCGACGCCGTCGTCGACGTGGAGCCGGCGGGCGCGATGATCCGCCGCATCATCGGCGACGATGCCATCGATTTGGACCTGCCGGCGCGTGAGGTCGACGATCCGATCGACTTCACGTCGAGCGAATATGGCCGGGGCGATCCCGAGTGATTCTTCTGGACACCAACGTGCTGTCGGAAGCGATGCGCGTCGAGCCGGATGGGCGTGTGATGCGCTGGTTGGACGGACACCCTCCGTCGGTCCTGTTTCTCTCCGCCGTCACCGTCGACGAGATTCTCTTCGGAATAGAGATACTGCCGGCGGGACGGAAACGGGTGCGCCTGGGCCGCGCGTTCTCGAAGATCGTCGACGGGTTCTCGGAGCGTGTCGTCCCGTTCGACGTGCAGGCCGCCGCAGAGAGCGCGCGGTTGCGGGCCAAGCGGCGGCGCGCGGGCTCGCCGATGAGCCTGGCCGATTCCCAGATCGCCGGGACGGCCACGAGCCGCGGCTATTCCCTGGCGACGCTGAACACCTCGGACTTCCGGGACCTCGGTCTCTCCGTCCTGGAACCGCGCTGAACGGGCCGGCGTCGTCGATGTGGCCGTGCTCGCTGGCCTGTGGCCGGCCCCGCGCGCTTTCCGTGTCAATCCGGTGACGGCGCTCAGGGCCGAGGGAGCCGTGCCGGAGTAACGCCCGCCGATGTTGATCGACGGGGCGCCGACCCCCTGACGGAACCGCCCCACGGTGCCGCGCGCGGTCGCACGAGAATCACGCCCACCGGGAAAGCCGCTGACCGTGGCAAGCACACGAATCGACTTGCCAGTACTGCTCATACGATCTGATGATCGACCTGATGGACGCCGGTACCGTCAAACGACCGCCCGCCAACCTGAGCCGCCCGCACGGGCGGGGGGCGCTTTCGGCCCACCCGCCCGCCGCGGTTGAGGACCCAACTGGAGGGAGCCTCGAACGACGGGCGGAGAACACATCGGTGCCTGCGCCCCTTCTCCCTCCGGAAGCCGCCGACCCCCGGAAGACGGACACGTGGGCTTGGAGCAAGGCAGAGACCGATCGCCGGCGCCACGTTGCCGCCACACAGCCCACCCTCGCCCCGATCGACGCCTTTCCCGACGAGTACTCCACAGCCGGCGACCTCGCCGCGATTCGTCTCGACGCCGATCCCAACGCCACCGGTCCCAACTCCCAGACCATCCGGGGACTGCTCGGCGGCGCGTGCGCCGGCTGGCCCGTCCGCCCGACCAGCGTCGAGCTCTACGACGCCCTCCGCGCCGACAACCCCACGAACCGCCAACGGTCCATAGCCACCGTGCTCATCAACGAAGCCTCCTTCGAGGACCTCGTCAACGCCCACACGGAAGGCGCGTTCACCTGGCGGCAGCTCGCCCGGGCCGCCCGGCGCCAGGACACCGTACTGCCACTGCGCATCCGGCAGATCAACGCCTTCTCGACGCCTCCTCCGCGTTCGGACAACCCATGGAGAACCTGACGCTTCCCGAACCCGCGGCCAGCCTGTGGGCCGCGAAACGCAGCATCGTTCACGCGATACCGCCCGAGATGTTCGGCCGGATCATTCCTCCGCACCTCGGCGGCGGTACGATCCTCGCGGCCCGCTGGAAGCACCGGATCAGCACCGACATCGACGTGCTCCTCCCCGGTCGGAACACCTCATCGATCTGCTGCAGGACAACGACCGCAACATCGTCAACCAACTCGGCGGCAGTCCGGAATCCGTCGCCGGCGGCCGCGCCGGGGTACGGCGCAGAGGGGCGCGATAGCGGTACGCCATCTCGTCGGGCGCGGTCCAGCCTTCACAAGGAGGGCATTCGGATGTTCGTGGCGCCGAGGAAGCTCGCGAGATCCGCGATCGCATCGTCGAGTTCGACGCGGAGGTCCGCGGTCATCGCGCAGTCGGGCTCTACGTGGAGAGCCCGGATCTCGAGCAGGCCGCGGTCGCGGTGGAGCTTCGGATCGAGTCGTCCTACGAGCCGTCCGTCGTGAAGGATCGGCAACACGTAGTAGCCGTACTTCCGCTTCGGGGCGGGGACGTAGATTTCGACGGTGTACTCGAAGTCGAGAAGCTCGGCCGCGCGTTTTCGCTGCCAGAGGAGGGAATCGAAGGGGCAGATCAGCGTGGTCCCGGTCGGCTCGGGCAGATGGTCGATCGCCTCGAGGTGTTCGGGCAGGGCGTAGCAGGGACCCCGCAATCCCTCCACGTCCACCTCGACGATCCGTTTCTTCCGCAGGTTGCGGGCGATGACCCGGCGCCGCTCCGCCGCGTTGAGCTCCGGCCCGGTGAAGTAGTTGACGAGGTGTCGTTCCGGAGCGATCCCGCATCCCGAGAGGCCGATCAGGAGCCAACTGTCGTGGTACTCGGTCAGCGACGCGACCGGCCCGGCGGGGTAGACGCACTCCGCCACCTCGTAGATGCATCGAAAGTGCCGCCGCCCGCTCACGGCGACCCGACCGTCGTGCCATAGCAGGTCGAGCGAGCGCTTGTCCTCCTTCAGGCGCCACGCAAGCGAGTCCGTCTTCTCCTCACGTTCGGCCGGCCGCGGCTGGAAGTCGATGCTCTCCAGAGGCCCCTCCGCGCGCAGCCGCCGCAGCACTCGCCGCTTCGACGCCGTCGAGGTCGCGAATCGGTCCCACCATGCGCGTCGCGACCAGCTCTCGGGAGGGAATCGTCGCATGCGCCGCCCCCCGAGAGGGAGATGGGAGATGGGAAGGATCGAGGCTTCGTGTCCCCAGTACTCGTACGCGAGACGATCTTCGTACACCCACCGATCCACTTTCGAGCGGTCGTACGAGCCGAACCGGCTCCAGAGGGTCAGGTAGTGGGCCCGATCCACGACGTTCACGCTGTCGAGCTGGAGGGCGCCGGTCCGCTCCAGGTGGTCGACCAAGGCCGCGGCGCCGAGCGGAGTCGACCCACGGGGCCGGTCGAACCCCTGGCGGTGCAGCCACAGTCGGGTTGCTGCCTCCCGGGTGAACTTCGGACGGCTCCGGCGGGTCCCGGTCACGTCCGTCCCCGGCGCGGTTCCGGGGAGGTTCTCCGGCTCGGAAGAAACGGAAGGAGAACTCGTGGGAATGACATGCGAGCCAGCATAGTCCACGGCGCGGGGCACTGGAATCCCGGCCGCGACCCAGCTCGCCCGAGCCGCCCGGCGCAGGGCACCGTACCGCCACTGCGGATCCGCCGGATCAACGCCTTCGCGACGCCTCCTCCGCGCCCGGACGACCCATGGAGAACCTGACGCCTCCCGAGCCCGCAGCCAGCCTGTGGTCAATCTGTGCCGACCGCCGAAGCCGCGGGCCGTGGTACCTTGACGGCATGGAAAGGGTCCGAATCGAGACTGGGTTGCCGGCGGTCTTGGCCGTGCGGGCGCACGCGTTCGTCGCCGAGGGATGTCGGAAAGCGCGTCTCGCCGGTCAGCGTTGTCGCGGGGGTGGCCGGCGCGTGCTTGCCCCGGCCCTCGTGAGCCTGCTGGCGGTCGCGGGCACCGCGCAGGCCCAGGTCGGCACGGCCGGTTCCGGTCAGGCGGTGAGCTACGTCGGCGCATTCGCGGGACTGGGCGCGGTGGACGTTCGCACCACCGACACCGACGGCTTTTCGGGGTCGAACGGTGTCCCCGGCCAGACGTTCGAGTACGACGACACCGGACTCGCGGCGGGCGTGGTGGCGGGGCGCTACTTCCACCTGGGGCGTGCGCGGCTCCGGTTCGAGGCCGACGGGGCGTTCGGCGGCCTGCCGGCGGCGGCCCGGCAGTTGGATCCCGTCGGACTGGACGAAACGGCGGCGTCGGAGCTGCGCTGGGTCGGGACGGCGCGCATCGGCGCTCGGCGGTCTCTCGGCCGCGCCGGCGTGTTCTTCGGCGCCGGCGTGTCGCTTGCGGGAATCTCGAGCTCGTTCACCGATCTGGATGAGGGAACGGACGGGCGCATGCAGGTGGACCCCGACGATTCTTTCGACGAGCGGTCGACGCGCATCGGGTGGGTCGCCGGGGCGGGCATCGATACGCCGGCGGGCGGCGCCTGGACGCTCCGATTCGAAGGCCTGTACATGGACTTCGGCGAGGCGGTCCACCAGGTGGAGAACCGGCTCGGCGTCAACGCCGGCGTCTGCGGACCGGCCGGGCTGCCGAGCCCTTGCCGCTACGGCGTCGACCAGCGCTTCGCTCTCCTTCGTCTCGTCCTCGTTCGCAGTCTTGGCCGATGATCGCAGCGTGGCGCGGAGGACTTCCTCGCGCCGCCAGGAATGGCTCTGTCCTTGTCGGAGGTTTACCATGACGCTCGCAAGCTCGCCGAGACGGTCGCCCGTGCTCTTCGTCGTCCTCACGATGTGCCTGTTCATCGCGATCAGCAACGCGCAGCAGGGACGCCGGGGGATCGGCCCGGACACCCTGCCCGACGAGCCGCAGATCCTGGGCTTCGGCGATCAGCGATTCCGAGTCGTCCCCATCAAGGGCTTCTTCCGTCCGTCGGCCGTTGACTTCCTGCCGAACGGCGACGTCCTGGTCGCCGAGCGCTCGGGCGGCCTGCGGATCATCCGCGATGGCGTGCTCGATCCCGAGCCCATCCGCGGCATGCCCGAGGTGTACAACGCCTACGGCGGCCGGCTGGGCCTATGGGACGTGGCCGTGCATCCGCGGTTCGCCGAGAATCGGCTGGTCTACTTCACGTACCTGAAGCCCGACCGGAGCGAGGAGGTGCCAGAGGACCCGGGCGTGTCCCAGGGGCTCGCCGGAACATCGGTGCTGGCTCGCGGCCGCCTCGACGGCGCCAACGCCCTGACCGATGTCGAGGACATCTTCGTCTCGGACGCCCGGGTCAGCGGCTTCAGCGTGGCGCGACTGATCTTCGCCCCCGACGGCAAGATCTTCATGTCGATCGGCATGCCGCTGCGCGACCGGGAGCACGGAGGCAGCAACCGCGTCGGCACGGCGGAGCAGTCGCAGGAGCCCGGCAGTCACGCCGGCAAGATCCTGCGCCTCAACGACGACGGGACGGCGCCCGAGGACAATCCCTTCGTCGGCGACCCTGCCTATCGGCCGGAGATCTACGCCCTGGGGTTCCGCGATCCGCTGGGCCTCGTCATCCATCCCGAGACCGGCGAGCTCTGGGAGGTGGAGCACGGCCCGCAGGGCGGCGACGAGCTCAACATCGTGCGTCCGGGGCGCAACTACGGCTGGCCCATCGTCTCCTACGGCCGCGCGTACACCGGCGAGGCCACCATCGGCACGGGCGGGACGGGCCCGGAGCTGCCCGAGCCCTGTGCGCCCGGCATGGAGCAGCCGCTGCTCTACTGGTATCCCGTCATCTCTCCCGGCGGCATGGCCCTCTACACGGGCGACGCGTTCCCCGCGTGGAAGGGAGACCTCTTCGTCGGCGGGATGTCCACCACGCAGCTCCAGCGCGTCGTTTTCAACCAGCGGGGACTGCCGGTGCGGCACATCCCGCTCCTGACCGAGCTCAACCAGCGCATCCGCGACGTCAAGCAGGGGCCGGACGGCCTGCTGTACGTGACGACCGATCACGAAGCTGGGGCGGTGCTGAGAATCGAGCCGCTGGACGACGCGGCGGCGAACTGAGGAGAGATGATGCGTCTTGTCGTTTTCACCCTGATCGGCCTCGCGGCCGCGGCCGTTCCGGCCACCGCGCAGGCCCCCGAGGCTCCTCCCGTCACCGACGCCATGCTGCAGGATCCGGCGCCCGGCGACTGGCTCATGTGGCGGCGCACCCTGAACGGCTGGGGCTACAGCCCGCTCGACCAGATCGACCGGGAGAACGTGAACGATCTGCGTCTGGTGTGGACCCGCGGCCTGTCGTCCGGCTACCAGGAAGGCACGCCGCTGGTCTACGGCGGCACCCTGTACATGCCGAACCCCAACGACCACCTGCAGGCGATCGATGCGGCGACCGGCGATCTGCTCTGGGAGTACCGCCGGGAGACCCCGGAGGGCGCGGCCGAGACGCTGGCCGCGGCGGCGGGGCTGGTCTCCGTCAACCGGAACGTGGCGATTCACGGGAACGTGATCATCGACACCGGCAACGACGGCTACGTCTATGCCGTCGACGCCGCCACCGGGGAGCTGGCCTGGGAGACCGAGATCTTCGACTACGCGACGGGGTCGGCGCGGCACTCGTCGGGGCCCATCGTCGCCAACGGCAAGGTGGTCTCGGGGCGCAGTTGCCGGCCCGCCGGCGGGCCGGCGGCCTGCGTGATCGTCGCGCACGACGCCACGACCGGCGCCGAGCTGTGGCGGACCCGCCTCGTGCCCGCGCCGGGCGAGCCCGGCGACGAGACCTGGGGCGGCGTGCCCTACGAGGAGCGGGTGCACGTGGGGTCGTGGATGGTGCCCAGCTACGACCCCGAGCTGAACCTCGTCTATGTCGGGACGTCGGTCACCTCCCCCGCGCCGAAGTTCCTGCTGGGCGGCAGCGGCAACAAGCACCTCTACCACAACTCGACGCTCGCGCTCGACGCCGACACCGGCGAGATCCGGTGGTACTACCAGCACCTGAACGACCACTGGGACATGGACCATCCCTTCGAGCGGCTGCTCGTCGACACGGCGGTGGCTCCCGACCCCGACGCCGTGAGCTGGATCAATCCGCGGCTGCGCGCCGGGGAGGTGCGCAGGGTGGTGACCGGCATTCCCGGCAAGACGGGCGTGGTGTACACCCTCGACCGCGAGACCGGGGAGTTCCTCTGGGCCACGCCGACGGTCGGCCAGAACCTCATCAGCGACATCGACGGCGCCACCGGCGAGGTGACCGAGAACCCCGAGGTGATCTTCAGCTCGTACGGGCAGCAGATCCTGTCGTGCCCGGGGTGGCTGGGCGGCAAGGACTGGGAAGCGGGCGCGTACAGCCCCCTGACGAACACGATGTACTACCCGCTACGCAACTCCTGCGCGCGCGTGCTGGCGACCGCGGACGAGGGGCTTGCGATCTATCAGCTCGCGGCACGGTTCCAGTTGGCGCCCGGCACCGACCAGCTCGGCACGGTTCGGGCGATCTCGGCGGAGACGGGCCGGACGACCTGGCTCCGCGAGCAGCGGGCCGCGACGCTGTCGCTCGTCGCCACCGGAGGCGGACTGGTGTTCGGCGGCGACGTGCATGGCCGTTTCCGCGCCCTCGACCAGGAGACCGGCGAAGTGCTGTGGGAGATCAACATCGGGTCGCCGGTTACCGGCTTCCCCATCAGCTTCGCGGTCGACGGTCGCCAGTACATCGCGGTCAGCACCGGCACGGCCGCGAGCGCGTCGGCGTTCGTCGGCCTGACGCCGGAGCTTCGCCCGAGCTACGGGAACAACCTGTTCGTGTTTGGCTTGCCGTGAAGGTCACCATCGCTCACCCGTCGGGGCCGGAGCGCGTGCAGTACGCGACGCGCTTCGACGCCGCCTCCCCCGCGAGCCGACCGACCCCGTCGTCTCGATCGCCAAACGAGCGATGTGGCGCCGCTTGACTCCGGGGGTGAAAAACCAGAACATTGCGCGGACTCGGCCGCCGGCCGCAAGACGCGGGGCCGGCTGCTCGTTCGCGGTGACAGCGAGAGCAAGTGGCTCTGCCCCAAGGCCGCGGGCGGCCGGAGGCAGATCCTGATGGTCTACGGCCCAGACGGCCCAGGGACGCGCATCATGTGCGTGTCATCAGCGAGCCCGCATGGACTTGCTTCCGGCGGGTTCGGCAACCCGACGACCGGCGGCAGGCGACGGACCACGCGGCCGACCCCCACGACCAACGTTGACTGCCGGAGCCGATCAACCTGGCAGACTCGTGAAACAGCGTAGACCGCCCGTCGGGCAGCCCGCCCGCAGGCGACGGGGCAGCCGACCCGGTTTGCCGAACGACGCATACATCGAGAAAGAGGAGACGAATGCGGTACAAGCTGCTGGGAAGGAGCGGCCTCCGCGTGTCGGAGGTCTGCTTGGGCACGATGATGATGTCGACGGAGTCGCCCAGCTCCGCCGGACCCGAGGAGAGCCGCCGGATCCTGGACGCGTTCGCGGACAAGGGCGGCAACTACTTCGACACGGCCAACGAAGTCTACAGTGGCGGCCTCAGCGAACGGATTTTGGGGGAATTCGTCGCTTCCGACCGCCATCGTTACGTCGTGACGACGAAGTACACCAACACCCTGTACAGCGGCTTGGACTCGAGCATCCGGGACCACGCCAACGCCGGCGGCAACCACAAGAAGAGCATGGTGCATTCGGTCGAAGGGAGCCTCAAGCGCCTCGGCGTGGACTACATCGATCTCCTCTGGATTCACTTCTGGGAGTACAGCACCGACATCGCGGACGTGATGCGCAACGTGAACGACTTGGTGCAGCAGGGCAAGGTCCTGCACTTCGGCCTGTGCAACACGCCGGCGTGGGTGGTGGCGCGCGGCCAGACCGTGGCCGAGCAGAGAGGCTGGGAGCCGATCTCGGCACTGCAGTACCAGTACAACCTGGTCTCGAGGGATCTGGAATTCGAGATCATCCCCTGTGCCCGCGCGCTCGGAATCAGCGTGAACGCGTACTCGCCGCTGGCCGGCGGCTTCCTGACCGGCAAGTACACGCGTGGCGACAGCACGGAGAACCGACGCTTCGACAGCGAGTTCTTCAGGCACGTCGCCTTCCAGTTCGATGAGAAGGCGTACGAGATCGCCCGCAAGGTGGACGAGATCGCCGACCGCCTGGGAACCAACTCGGCCGCAGTGGCCCTGGCGTGGGTGCGAGACTGGGGAGTGATCCCGATGGTCGGGGCCCGGAAAGTCTCCCAGATCGAGGACAGCCTGCGATACCTGTCACTCACCCTGCCTGTCGAGGACATGCAGGCGCTGAACGAGGCGAGCGCCCCCGTGCTGCCCTGGACGTACCACCTTCTCCATAGCGACAGGAGCCGGATACGCCAACTCGCCACCGGCGGCATGCTGGATGCGATCGACAATGAGCACTTCCCTGCCTGACATCTGACCTTGGGTTCGGGTGCGTGCGCGCGGGTACGCCGCGCCTCTTGCACCTCGGCCGTGCGAGTGCGGGTCCGGTGAAAGCGCATATGCTATCGGTCCGCACCGAGGTGACCGAAGAGCCCCCACACGAACAGCATGACGCCGAGCAGGCCGACGGCGAGGCCGACCGGCAGCATGATCATCGTCACGCCCAGGCCGAGGCCGACGACCATCAGGACGAATCCGACGGCCACGGCCGCCACGTGGGCGAGAATCAGCTTGGCGTTCTCGATCCATCGACGTCCGCGGCCCGCTGGTTGTGTCGCCATTGGCGGCCGGACGAGGGTGAGGCGCGGCATTGCGCCGGTCCGGCAACGGTATTCGCGGCGGGTACGGGTGTCAACACCGCGTCCCGGCGGCGATCCCGCCGGCGGGCCTTCCGAGCGACGCGTGCCGGCCAGCGGATTTCCACGGCAAAAGCCGCCGCCGACGTCGCAGAGAACGAGTCCTGCGTGGCCCACGCCGCGGTGGGCGCGGGGGCTGCGGCGGCAGCGGGGCTGGTGAGATCAGATACGATCGTGATCACACTTCCCCCGCCCCCCGGCCATCGGACAGACGCTCCGTCCTTGCCGCCGCCCCCGTTCCCGCACCCTCGCGGTGCGTGGTCTGCGGCCGGTCGACGCGATCGAAGCGGGCAAGAACGAGCATCACGAGGAAGACAACGGCTTCCAACCCGAGGGCAAAGTTCACGGCACGGTCGAATCCATCCTGAAAGCCAGCCAGGATTCGGGTGCCCACGATCGCACCGAGCGCGACAAGTGCGGCGGAGTACCAGGTTCCGCGCTTCCATAGGGCGATGAGCATCAGAGCGCCGATGGTCAGAACGAACCCCCCCCATATCGGACTTGAACTGACTCAAGCCCAGAAGCGTGTCCGTTGAAATACCCATTCGCTCCATCATCACGTCTTCCTGAAACCACCAACGGCTCCATGTGGCGATGAGGTAAAATCCGATAAGACCGGAGAAGGCTTTGAGGGAGATTCTCAGATACTTGTTCATGCGACCCTCCGATTAGTAATGAATTAGTTGGTGCAGCATTGGTGAAAATCATGTCACATCCAGTCGCGCCAGGCGCGGACGTCGATGCCGCCCCGGACGTAGCTCTCGCGCCCGCCGTAGACGACGGTGGCCGGGCTGGACCGCCCCGACAGCGAGCGCCAATGGGCGAGGCCCTTGAAGAAGTCGCCAGCGACGGTCTCTCCCGACTTGATCTCCACCGCGTGCGGGCCGTCCGGCGTCTCGACGAGCAGGTCGACCTCGTGGCCCCGGTGGTCGCGCCAGAAGTACAGGTCGGGCACTTGCCCCGCGTTGCAGGCCGCCTTCAGCGTCTCGGCGATCACCAGGTTCTCGAACACCGCCCCGCGCGCGGCGTGCGTCGCAAGCTGGTCGGCGTCGCGGATGCGCAGCAGCCAGCACAGCAGCCCGGTATCGACGAAGTAGAGCTTGGGACGCCTCGTCAGCCGCTTGTTGAAGCGCTGGTGGTACGGCTGGAGCCGGAACGTCACGAAGCTCGCCTCCAGCACCGACAGCCAGCGGCGGGCGGTGTCGTGGCTCACGCCGCAGTCGTTGCCGAGGCCCGACAGGTTCAACAGCCCGCCGGCCCGGCCCGCGCACAGCCGGACGAAACGGCCGAACGCCTCCAGATCGCCGACCTGCGTCAGGTCGCGCACGTCACGCTCCAGATACGTCTGGAAGTACTGCGCCAGCCACTCGCCGGCATCGAGCCCCAGGTCGTGGATGCGCGGGTAGAAGCCCTGCACGGCGTGGACCGTCCAGGCGCCGTCGGGCGACGGCTGCCGGGGGCCGGCCGACAGCAGGTCGCCCATGGCCGGCGCGTCCCGCCGGGTCAGCTCGGCCAGCGAGAACGGCAGCAGGCTGGTCAGGCGGACCCGCCCCGCCAGCGACTGGGGGATGCCCTGCATCAGCAGGAAGTTCCGGGAGCCCGACAGCAGGAAGCGGCCGGGAGCCGGATCGTCGTCCACGATCGACTGGATGTACGAGAACAGGTCGGGCGCCCGCTGCGCCTCGTCCAGGATCGCCGGTCCGTCGAAGCGGCCCAGGAAACCGCGTGGATCTTCGAGGGCGAACGTGCGCTCGTCCGGCGACTCGAGCGAGACGTAGCGGTGGCGCGGGAAGGCGCTGCGAAGCAGGGTCGTCTTTCCGGACTGTCGCGGTCCGTTCACCGACACGACCGGGTACTGCGTCGCCGCCCGCCCTACCGTTGCCGCGAGATGCCTCGGAATCACAGGGAGAGTGTTGCATACTGAAGATTCGATCTTCAAACTACACGCCTATAGCCTCACGCTTGCCGCTGCATCGCGACGCAATCACCATCACGCGCTGAAGAAGGCACATGAACCACCCGCGGCTACCGGAGGTGCGCCAGGATGACGATCAGGCCCGTGCCGAGCTCGAGGACGATGGCGTTCCCCGCCGCGTCCGCGGCATCACGTGGTGAAACGGCGGCTCTCCGCCCGGCGTCTATCGATGTGATGCACGCCCATCCGGCTCGCGTCGCGTTGGCCGGTCTGCTCTGCTGGCTGGCGGCGGTCTGCGTCGGCGCCCAGGGCGTTTCGTCCGAGGCGGTGGTCGTCACCGAGTTCGTCAACATCAGCGGCGCGCCTGCCGACGAGTGGTTCCGTGCCCGCGTCGGCGGCTCCCCGAGTGCGCGCCCCGTGGCTGGTGCAGCCGCGACGTCCGACGCGGTTCTCGTCGAGGCGGGCCGGGCCGCCGGGGCGCGCTGGGTGGTCGGCGGCGGCTACCAGCGGCTGGGTGATCGGCTGCGCATCACCGCGAGGCTTGTCGAGGTGCGCACGGCGGCCGTAGTCTCCGCGACGGTGGTGGACGGCGCTGCCGGCGATCTCTTCGCGCTTCAGGACAGGGTGGCCGCGGATCTGCTCGCGGCCGCGGGCTCCGACGCTTCGGGCAGCCCCGTCGCGCGGCCGGCGGCCGGCCGGCGACCAGGGCCTTTCGAGTTCGGAGAGGGAGCGTTCCCGCCGCGGCCTCCGGCCGGCCGCGGGCCGATCGAGCCGAGGCGGGCGGAACCCGCAGGCCGGCTGCCGGCGTTGCCGCGGGGGGGGCGGCCGGCCGGCGCCTCGAACCCGCCCGCAGCCAGCGCCGCGCCGCCGCCCGCGGCCACTGCGGCGCCGGCGCCCGCGGGCGCGGCCGGGTTCGAGGCGCCGCGCTTCGCGCCGGGCGTCATCGACGGACCGCCGCCACCGTTCCCGCCCGAGGTCATCCGCCGCGACGACCAGGGCAACGCCACCATCCGCGCCGTCGAGCTGCCTGAAGGCATCCGGCTCGACGGGCAGCTCGACGAGAACGTCTACTTCACGGTGCCCGCCATCACCGGCTTCATCCAGCAGTCGCCCGACGAGGGCGCCCCCGCCACCGAGGAGACCGAGGCCTGGATTCTGTTCGACGACGACAACATCTATGTCGCGGCGCGCGTGTGGGACTCGGCCCCGCCCAGCCAGTGGGTCGCCAACGAGATGCGCCGCGACACGCGGCAGCTCCGGCAGAACGACACCTTCGCGGTCATCCTCGACACCTTCTACGACCGCCGGAACGGGGTGGCGTTCTACACCAACGCCCTCGGCGCGCTGGCCGACTTCCAGATCACCAACGAGGGCAACCCCAACAGCGACTGGAACCCCATCTGGGACGTCCGCACCGGCCGCTTCGCGGGGGGCTGGACGGTCGAGATGGAGATTCCGTTCAAGTCCCTCCGGTACCGCCCGGGGCCCTCGCAGATCTGGGGGGTGCAGCTCCGGCGCAACGTGCGGCGCAAGAACGAGTGGGCCTACATCACGGCCCTGCCGATCTCGGCCGGGTCGGGGCCGGGCGGCATCTTTCGCGTCTCGGACGCGGGGACCCTGGTCGGGCTCGACGCCCCGAGCGGCAGCGCCAACTTGGAGATCAAGCCGTACGGCATCGGCGGCATCAGCACCAACCTCGCCGCGTCGGAGCCCACCGTCAACGCCGGCAGTGGTGACGGCGGCCTCGACGTGAAGTACGGCATCACCCAGAACTTGACCGCCGATTTCACGTACAACACCGACTTCGCCCAGGTCGAGGTGGACGAGCAGCAGGTGAACCTGACCCGGTTCAGCCTGTTCTTCCCCGAGAAGCGCGAGTTCTTCCTCGAGGGCCGCGGCATCTTCGGCTTCGCCCGAGGCGGCCTCGCCGGCGGCTTCGGCGGGGCCCTGCGCCGGGGCGGGCAGGGCGGCGGCTTCTTCGGTGGCGGCAATGCGCCGACCCTGTTCTACAGCCGGCAGATCGGCTTGCAGAACCGGACCGTGGTGCCGATAGTCGGCGGGGGCCGGGTCACCGGCAAGATCGGCGCGTTCGACGTCGGGTTGCTGAACATCCAGGCCGACGAGCACGCGGCGGCCGCGGCGGAGAGGACCAACTTCACCGTCGTGCGGCTGAGGCGCGACATTCTGCGCCGCAGCAGTATCGGCGGGATCTTCACGAACCGATCGGTCTCGCTGCTCGGCGACGGCTCGAGCCAGGCCTACGGGGCGGACGCGACGTTCTCCTTCTACGAGAACGTGAGCCTGCTGGCCTACGCGGCCCGCACGCAGACCCCGGGAAACGACGGGCAGGACCTGAGCTACCAGGGCCGCTTCAACTACGCTGGCGACCTCTACGGGTTTCAGGCCGAGCACCTGGTCGTCGAGGACAACTTCATCCCCGAGGTCGGCTTCCTGCGACGCGACAACTTCCGCCGCTCCTACGGGACGGCGCGCTACAGCCCCCGGCCCCGGTCGCTCGCCGGCATCCGGCAGTTCCGTTTGGAGGGGAGCTACGACTACATCGAGACCGCCGACCTCGGCATCGTCGAGACGCGGCAGTCGCAGTTGGCGTTCGCGACCGAGCTCGAGAACAGCGACCGGTTCGGTGTCTCGGTGGCCGACAACTTCGAGTTCCTGCACCGCGAGTTCACCCCGGGGCCCGACGAAGTGGCCTTCCCGGTCGGCGGCTACCAGTTCTTCGACGTCGAGGGCACGTACTCGCCGGGCGCGCAGCGCCGGTTGAACGGGACCTTCACGGTGCGCGCCGGCGACTACTTCAACGGCACCATCCGCTTGGTCGGCTTCAGCCGCGGGCGCATGGAGGTGACCCAGCGGCTTTCGCTCGAGCCGAGCGTGTCGGTCAACTGGATCGACTCGCCGCAGGGCTCGTTCCGCACCGACCTGCTCGTGTCGCGGGTGAACTTCTCCTTCACGCCCCGCATGTTCTTCAGCGGCCTGATCCAGTACAACTCGAGCACCAACACCGTCAGCAACAACCTCCGCCTCCGCTGGGAGTACCAGCCGGGCAGCGAGCTCTTCGTGGTCTACACCGAGGACCGCGAGACCGACCCCCTGCGCCCAGACCGCTTCTCGGAGCTCCGCAACCGCGGGTTCGTGGTCAAGGTGAACCGGCTGTTCCGCTTCTAGCGCGACATCACGGACACTGCGCGTTCGCCCGGCAGCCCGCGGTGGAACCCGCGTTGTACCGAGAGCAGCGAGGCGCTCGGGCTGGGCGGCGCCCGTGCGCCGGTCCCAGCGGTACGCGGGGTATGATGCGGAATGCGGCGATTGGACTACGACGAGATCGCCCGCGCCGTACGACGAGCCCTCACGTGATCACGACGTGGACCCGGCGCTGACTGCCTTCGTGGACGAGGCACCCTCCATCGAGGCTTCGCAGGTGAGCGTTGTCGATGTCGGCTGCGGAGCCGGAAAGCAGCTCCTCGCCAATCGTGTCGCAATGCCGGGCGCCATCGCGCGTTGCTGCGCCGTGGCCTTGCTGGCCATGATGCCGGCAGTACCCGCTGTCGCGCAGACGACGGCGGACATCGTCGGTCGCGTGACCGACGCTTCGCGAGGCGTCCTTCCCGGCGTGACGGTGAACATCGAGAACGAGGGCACCGGCGACGCGCGCACGGCGCCCACCGACACCACCGGCGACTATGCGTTCAACTTGCTTCCGCCCGGCACCTACACGGTGACGATAGAACTCGACGGCTTCGGCTCCGAAACCCGCCGCGTCACGTTGTCGTCGGGCGACCGGGCCAGACTCGATGCGCAACTGGAGATCGGCGGCGTGACCGAAACCGTCACCGTCGCGGCCGAAGCGCCGCTGCTTCAGACCGAGACCTCGACCGTCTCGGCGCTCGTCGATGATCAGCTCGTGCAGGACCTGCCCGTCAACGGCCGGAACTTCGTCGAGCTCGTGCAGACGGTGCCTGGTGCAAACGCCGGTCTGCCGAACTCGCTCGCCAGCGGCACGAGGCCCGACGACCGCCGCAATACGTCGGCCATCTCGGTCAACGGCGCCCAGGACAACCAGAACAATCACATGATCGACGGCATGGACAACAACGAGCGGCAGATCGGCACGATCGGCGTGAAGCCGTCGATCGAGGCCATCGCCGAGGTGCGCGTCCAGACCAACAACTACACGGCCGAGGTCGGCCGGACGGCCGGCGGCGTCATCAACGTCATCACGAAGTCGGGCACGAACGTCTTCAGCGGCTCGTTGTTCGGTTACGTCCGCAACGACCGGTTCGACTCGCAGGACTTCTTCGCCACGACCAGGCCCACGCTCGAGCAATACCAGGCGGGCGGCAGCATCGGCGGCCCGATTGCCCCGAACCGGACTTTCTTCTTCGCGGATTTCGAGAACTTCGCCCATACGTCGGGCGTGACGAACGTGATCACGGTGCCGACGATGGCGATGCGCACCGGCGACTTCTCCGAGCTTCCCGTACAGATCCACGACCCGCTGACGCGCCTGCCGTTCCCCGGCAATCGGATCCCGGCGAGCCGGATGTCGCCGATCGCCCTGGCGCTGCTCGATCTGTACCCCGAGCCCACCAGTGCTGGCCTGTCGGCCAACTACGCCAGCGTGACCGACCGCACGCAGGACACCAGGACGGCGGATTTCCGGGTCGACCATCGCTTCGACGGCAACAACCAGATGTTCGTGCGGTACTCCTGGAACGACGCAGACGTCTACACGCCGTCGGCCTGCCCGATCGCCGACGGCATCGACCCGGGGTGCTCCGGCGGGGGCACCGCCTGGCCGGGCCCGAACGTCACCAGGGCGCACGGCGTGCAGGTGAACTACACCCGCGTGTTCAGCCCGTCGTTCATCGCGGAGGTCCGCGGCGGTCACCTCAAGGTCGACCTGCTGTCGCTACCGGTCAACTACGGACAGGCGCTGACCAGCCGGTTCGGCATCCCCAACGGCAACATCGAGGGCGACGACATCACCTCGGGACTCGTACCGCTACGGTTCGACGGCTACTCGGGGCTGGGGGCCTCGAACTGGATCCCGCTGGGCCAGATCGACGACACCACCCAGCTCAACCTCACGCTGACCAGGGCCGCGGGCGAGCACAACGTGCGGTTCGGCGGCGGGGTCATCCTGCGCGAGTACTCGGTGTTCCAGAGCGAGCAGGCGATCGGCCAGTTCGAGTTCTCGGCGCTCGAGACCGGCAACGGCGCCGGCGCCGGCGGCGACGCGATGGCCTCGTTCCTGCTCGGATTCCCCAACGTCGTCAGTCGCGCCCACGCGCTGGTGGTCCCGCGGTACCACACCAACGAGTACAGCCTGTTCGTCCAGGACGACTGGCGCGCGAACGACCGGCTGACGCTCAACCTGGGTCTGCGGTACGACGTCTTCACGCCGCTTCGGGAGGAGACCAACCGGATCTCGAACTTCGACCCGGTCACCGCGCAGATCATCGTTCCCGGACAGGACGGCGTCTCGGAGACTGCGGGCATCGCGACCGACTACTCCAATCTCGCCCCCCGGCTGGGATTCGCGGCGTCGCTGAGCGACTCTCTGGTCCTCCGCGGCGGGTACGGCCTGTCGTACTTCCCGGGCAACATCACGAGCGACGCGACCATGAAGAACGCGCCGTTCATCAGCAACCAGCAGTTCCAGAACAGCACGTCGGGCGTGCCCGCGTTACGGCTCGGCGACGGTCTGCCGACGCCGGAACCCACGGACCACCTCGACCCGACCGGCAACATCGGCGCCGTCGCGCTCGACTTCCGGTCGACGCGGGTGCAGCAGCTCAACGCGATTCTCGAGCGGCAGATCGGCCACAACGTGGCGGGCATCGGCTATGTCGGCTCGCGCGGCGATTTCGTCGCCGGTCGGATCAACCTGAACCTGCCTCCGGTGGGCGCCGGCGACATCTCTGCCCGGCGCCCGTACGCCGCGCAACTGCCCGGGGTGAGCAACATCAGGGTCTTCTCGTCGGCCTTCGAGTCGCAGTACGACTCGATGCAGCTCGTGTTCCAACGCCGCCCGGTCGGCGGGCTGGGCTTCAGCTTCAATTACACGCTGGCGCACAACCAGCGAACCGACGGAGCACCCTGGGACGAGAGCGTGATCGAGAAGTTCGCCGCGGACAACGACGTCCGGCATCGCGTGGTGCTCTCGGTGACCTACGAGATGCCGTACCATGCGACTGGCGCCGCCGGGGTGCTGCTGAGCGACTGGCAGGTCAACGGCATCGCCTACTGGCAGTCGGGGCGGCCATTCAACGTGCAGAACGCTTCGTCCCGCACCAACACCGGCGCGCGCGGCGACCGCCCCAATCTCGTGGGCCCGGCGCAACTCTCCAACCCGACCTACGAGCGGTGGCTCAGCCCCGACGCGTTCGAGCCGCAGCCGATCGACACGGTCGCAACCAACATGCCTGGACGCAACGGGTTCCGCGGCCCCTCCCGGAGCCAGGTGGATCTCTCGATCTTCCGGACGATTCGGGCCGACGATGTCGACCTGCAGCTCCGCTACGAGGTCTATAACCTGTTCAACCGTGTGAACTTCGACAACCCCAGCGGCGCCTTCGGCCTGCCGACGTTCGGCAGGATCACCGGCACCGTGGGTCCGCCGCGGCAGATGCAATTCGCCGCGAAGCTGCTGTTCTAGACTAGGCTTGACCCCTTTCCTTCGACCCGACCTGGGCGGGCAAGAAAGCGCCGTCGCGCGCGACAACCCGGCAAGGGACCTGCGCCCGCATGTCGCGGCTGACGGTGACGCGCGCCCATGAGATCAGGAAGCTCCCGGGTCTGCAACCGCTTCGGCCGCCGTGGCCCATGGCCCTTGGTTCGAGTACGATCCGTCCTCGTGTCTTTGGCTCCCCGGTGCGACGCCGTCCCGAGCGATGCAGGGATCGAAGCGTTGCTGCACGAGTCCCTCGTGAGCTGGCCCGAGGTGTCTCCGGTCGCGGTGCGAGAGGTCGTCGAATCGACTCAAGGGGTTGAGGCAGCGATTCTGGCGGTCGCCGTGGCCGGTTCGAGTCTGGGCCGGCGCGATCTCACGGAGCAGGTCATCGACGCGTTGTCGGAAGCGATCACCGGCACGTACCCCGCTTGGCTTCCGGAGGCGGGACGCCTCGCGGGGCCCGGTGGCGCGGGCTTGTCGGCGTTGCGCGCGATGTGCGAGCGATCCGCGGCCAGCAGCGACTTGTTCGGCCCGTTCCTCCTCGCGGCCGCGGAGGCGTCGCTGTGCGGGCGGCCGCTCGCGGTGGCGGAGTTCGCGCGAGAGACGGCCGTGCGTCAGGCCCGGAAGCTGATCCTGCGCGCCTACGGGTATGAACGAGTCGTCGTGATGGTCGAGCTGACGGGTACGTGGAGCACCGCGCAGATCGAGGCCGCGGAAGCGGACGCGCTCTGGCTGGCCGGGCCCGGAGAGCTCGGCGTCTGGCTCTTCGGGAGCCCGACCGCCCGCATGACGCGAGTGCCGCGCTCTTCGCTCCGCGACCGGATGCCGGCGTCGGAGCCGCCGGCTGCGCGCCACGCCCCCTACCTGACGCCGCTACGAGGGCGGCCCAACCCGTTCAGCCGGGCCGAGCAGCGTCTCGAGGCGCATCTCGCCCGATCGTCGTGGGCAACCGGCCGCGCCTGGAACCGGACCTGGTCGTCGGGGGTCCTGGCCAATCCCATCCGGGTCGATCTCGTCTGGCGGCGGGAGAAGTGCGTCGTCGAGCTCGATGGACCCGACCACCTCGACATGGACAAGTACGCCGCCGACCGTGCGCGCGACCGCGCGCTGCAGCGCGCAGGCTTCCTGGTTCTTCGCTACACGAACGACGAGGTGCTGAGTGACGTGGCCCGCGTTGTCGACGACCTCGAACGATTCTTGAAGGACCGGCGGCGGTCCACGGCAGGGGAGGCGTGAGATGGAGTACGGAATTCCGGAACGCGCCGTGATGATCGCCCTGATGGCGCTCAACAAGGAGACGCCGAACCCAGAGCTCAAGCGTCGCTACCGAATCGACGTGAGGAAGTCCGTTCGGGTGAAGCTCAACCGGGCGGGGCTCCTCCAGAGCCGCCGCCGGGGATCCAGGGGCTACGTCCACGAATTGACGGACGCCGGGTGGGCCTGGGCGGTGAACGAGCTCGACGCACCGGTGCCGTTCCGGGCGCGCTCGGCCGCCGCCGGCGCGCTGTACGCGCTCCTCAACGGTCTGAAGGTTGCGCTCGACGCGCGGGGGATGCTGCTCCAGGACCTGTTCGCTCCCCGGGCCCCTGGATCTGCCGTTTTGCTCCGGGACCGGATTCGGCGGACCTACCGCAGTCTCGCGCGCCGGCCGCGCGACTGGGTGGAGCTGCGCGACCTCCGGGCGCAGCTCGGCGATTGGCCTCGCCGCGAGGTGGACCAGGAGCTCGTCCGGATGTTCCGCGAGAAGGACGTGAGTCTCACGCTGCACGAGGACCGCGGCCGGCTCACGCAGGCCGACCGGGACGCGGCGCTTCGGCTCGGCGTGGACGACATGCACCTGATCAGCATGGAGTGAGGCTGTGGAGCCAGAGCTGAGAGCACTCGGACAGGTCGCATTCCGTACGGCGTATGCCGGCAACGACATCTGGCGCGACGGCGTCATCCATGTCGACGGCATTCACTCGTGGGCGTTCGACCGGGTCCTGGAGACGCTCGACCGAGTGCGCGACGGCGCCCCGGTCGGCAACCTGGTCATCCAGGGGCGGCCGGGAATCGGCAAGTCGCACTTCCTGGGCCGCGTCCGACACGCGGTGGTCGAGCGGGGTCAGGTCTTCGTCCTCTTCCAGCCCAGTACCGCGCGCCGGTTCTGGGACAGTCTGGCCCTTGCCTACCTGGATGCTCTGCATCGGAAGGCAGGCGTAGCGGGTGGGACCCAGTTGAGTGCCGTCCTCCAGGGTTTGGGCGCGGCGATTGGGCTGCAGGAAACGGAGATCGAGGACCTCGCGGCGGGAACGTTCGACGTCTCGCATCTGAAGGACGTTCGCCGAAGCCTTCGACTGCACCTCGGTCGCCGGCCCGCGGACCAGGTCGCCGTCGACGTGGCCCTCGCGCTCATTCTGACCAACAGCGAAGATGCTGCCCACCAGGACATCGGAGATGCCCTGACGCAAGGGCTGGAAATCGATGCCGACAAGGCACGCGCGCACGCCATTCGCGCGAGGCGGATTCCGTGCCGGGAGGTCGTCAGCGCATTCGACCGGCTCGTGGGCGCCTCCGGGCGTACGACCCTTGTCGCGGTCGATCAGCTCGACGGACTGGTCGCGCTCTCACGGTCGCTTGCCGGCGCCGAGCAGCACTTGTTGCTCGACCAAATGGCTACCGGCCTGATGGATCTTGCGGAGGACGTGCAGCATTCACTGGTCGTCGTGTCATGCTTGAACGACAGTTGGACGCTGTTCCGCGAGCGGTCCGTGGCGACCGCCCACGATCGGTATCCGGCGGTCATCTATCTTCGCGAGATCCCCTCGGCGGCCGTCGGGGCGGCGCTGATCGCCGCCTATCTCCGAGTGGCCCACACCCGCGCCGGGTTCACGCCCCCGTATCCGACCTGGCCGGTGTGGTCGACCGCCTTCGTCGACGCGTCCCTGTTCTCCCCGCGCAGCCTGATCAACCTGGTCCAGGACCACTGCGCTCGCTGTCGGGAACGCGGTCGGGTCGCCGAGTTGGAGCAGTTGGTGGCCGAGCGCCCGCCACCGCCGCCTCCGCCGCCCCTGGCGCAGAGTGATGTTATCGATGAGCGATTCAGCCGGTTGCTTCAGGAGGCGGAAGTCGCCGCCGCCCTCGACGAGAAGATGGTGGACTATGGCCTGCCGCCGCTGCTGCGTGCCGGCCTGACGGCGTGGGCGGAAGAGAACGCCGCGGCGGGCGAATTCTCGGTGGATCCGCCGCTCGGTAGGAATGCCTCGCTGCATGCGCGGCTGCGGTGGGTGGTCGACGCGGACACGGACGATGAAGTGCACTGGTCGTTCCGGGCGGTCCTGAACGCCAGCCCGGCGGCGGCCTTGAACCGGCTGCGAGCCGCAGTGACCTCGTCGGGGCTCGAGCTGTCGGGGGAGCGGCGGCGGCTCTTCGTCCTTCGCAACTCGGCGTGGTCCCGGGGCCGGTTGACGCAGCAGGCGCTCGATGAGCTGGGGGCGCGCGGCGGCACCCTCATGACGCTGCCGGAGGCCGACCTCAAGGTGTTCCGGGCCTTGCAGCAGCTCCTCGAAGAGAAGCCGCCGGGCCTCGTCGCCTGGCTCAGGACGCACCGTCACGCGAGCCGGACTGCACTGCTCGCGTCCCTGAGTTCCGAGCCCGCCGTCTCGGCCGCGCCGGCCGAAGCCGGTCCGCCGCCCGAAGCTGCTTCACCGCCAAGGGCCGCGGATGTGGCCGGGATTGGTGAGCCGGCCGGAGCCGCCGCACCGCCGACCGCTACCGAGCCGGCCAAGGCCGTCGCGCCGCCCAAGTCCGCCGAACCACCCAAGACCACGGAACCGCCCAAGACCGCGGAACCGCCCAAGACCGCGGAGTCGGTCAAGGCTGCCGAACCGCCCGTGACTGGCGCACCCTCTGAGACTGCAACATCGAAGGCCGCCAGCGTGCCCCGCGAAGCTGACGAGGACTCCATTCTCATCGGCATCGCGGAAGGCACGCGGCAACCCGTGACCATGCCGCTCGAGGACCTGCGGCGCCACACGGTGATCTTCGCGGGCTCCGGCTCCGGCAAGACCGTGCTCATCCGCCGCCTCATCGAGGAGTGCGCGCTGAAGGGCGTCTCGGCCGTGGTGCTCGATCCGAACAACGACCTCGCGCGCCTCGGTCTGCCCTGGCCCGAGCCTCCTCGAGACTGGCACGACGGCGATGCGGGCAGGGCAGAGACCTACCTTCGCGATACCGAGGTCGTCGTGTGGACGCCGCGGCTGACGACGGGACGCCCGCTCTCGTTCGCACCACTGGCCGGCCTGGGCGACGTGGCGGGCGATCCCGACGAGTTCGGGATGGTGCTCGACAATGCCGTCGCCTCGCTCGTCCCTCGCGCGGGCCTGCCCGCGTCCGGCGCGCGACAGACCCAGGGCCGAGCCGTACTGAAGGAGGCCCTGGCTGCCTACGTGCAGCGCGGCGGCGGAGACCTCACGGGATTCCTCGGCTACCTGTCTGCGTTGCCGGAGGGCGTCAGCCGGCTCGCCAGCGGCGGGAAGCTCGCGGCAGACATCGCCCAGACGCTGCTCGCCGAGACCGTGAACGATCCCATGCTGGGCGGCACCGGCGATGCCGTCGATCCATCGGCCCTTCTCCAGCCGAAGGGAGGCCGACGTGCCCGCATCTCCGTCATCAGCCTCGTCGGGCTGCCGAACGATGAGCAGCGACAGCATTTCGTCAATCAGCTCCAGATGGCCCTCTTCGCCTGGGTGAAGAAGCACCCTGCCGGAGACCGGCCGCTGGGCGGCCTGTTCGTCATGGACGAAGCGCAGACGTTCGCGCCGTCAACAGGCCGTACGGCGACCACGGACAGCACGCTCGCCCTGGCCTCCCAGGCACGGAAGTACGGCCTCGGCCTGGTCTTCGCCACTCAGGCGCCGAAGGGGCTCCACAACCGGATCCCCGGCAACGCGACGACGCAGTTCTTTGGCCTGCTCAATGCCCCGGCGCAGATCGCGGCCGCCCAGGAAATGGCCGCTCAGAAAGGCGGCGACGCGCGGGGCATCGCTCGCTTGCGTCCCGGGGAGTTCTTCGTGGGAAGCGACATGGTGCCGTTTCAACGGGTGCGCAGTCCCATGTGCCTGAGCCACCATCCACCGAGTCCCATGACCCAGGAAGAGATCCTGGAGTTGGCACGCGTCGGGCGTCCCCGCGCAATGCCTGTCGCAACGCCGGCCGGCGCCGGGACCTGACGGGGTTGGCCTTCGACTCAGATCGGGAGCTTCAGATTCTCAGCAGCGGGTAGTCGGGTATCCGCGGCGTCAGCGTGCGGTTCGTGCAGTCGGCGATCAGGTCGAGGGTCTTGAGGATGATCTGGCCGATCAGGACCTCGCCCGACGGCGGGCCGACCACGCAGTCGGTGCGCGTCGATCGGCCGCAGATGCGCACCGTCACCGGACCCGCGACGGGGCGTTCCTCCTTGCGATTGTCGGCGTAGGTGACAACCACGGTGTCCTGGACCCGCAACCCGAGTCGCTCGACGATGTTCTGCGGAAGCACGAGCATCATCGCCCCGGTGTCGACGACGCCCTGCACGCGAGCGCGCCGAACGGTGGATTGCTCGCCGAGCCCCCGCTCGAGAAGCTCGTGATCGACCGGGTTCTCCAACTCGAAGTCGACTGATATCTCTCCCATGTCCGCTGTCATTGCAAGATTCCCTCCGGCAGCCGGAACGAGATGAGCCCCGGCACCTCGCCGCCGACGGTCAGAGCGATGTGCTGCACGCCGTCGAGCAGGTAGGTCATGGGCGCGCCGAGGGCGCCGGCCGGCAGGTCGATCGAGGCGATCTCTGCCCCGGTCGCCTTGTCGGAGGCCACGAGCCGCGGCCCGCCGTCGCTGCCGCCCGCGGTCAGCGCGTAGATCAGCAGCGTCTTGGTCAGCAGGGGGCCGCTGCGGCTGGCGTCCCCGCCGACCGGCGGCAGGTCGAGGTCGCGCAGCATGGGGTGGTTGCGGATGCGGTCGCCGTCGCCGGTGGGGACCATCCACGCGTGCTCGCCGGTGTTCATGTCGATGGCGGTCATGCGGGTGTAGGGCGGCTTCCACAGGGGCAGCCCGCGCGGCATGACGGGGCCGGCCGAGACCGAGCGGCGGATGTAGCGCAGCGTCGACTGCTCGTGCGGCTCGGGCTCGGTGAGCTGGATGGTCGAGTGGCCGTTGGTCGACGGCACGTACAGGTAGCCGGTCTCGGGGTCGACGGCCGCCCCCGACCAGCTCGCGCCGCCGCCCACGGGGGGCCGCATGATGGTGCCGCGCAGGGTCTGGGGCGTGTAGAGGGGGCCGAGCCGGAAGCCGTCGACCGCGTCGACGGCCATCTGCCGGATCTCGGGCGTGAAGTCGACGAGGTCGTCGATCGAGGTGCCCTGGTACTCGAACGCGGCGGGCCGGGTGGGGAAGGGCTGCGTGGGCGACATCACCTCGCCCTCGAGGTCGGTGTCGGTGGCCACCGGCAGCTCCTCGATGGGCCACAACGGCTCGCCGGTCACCCGGTCGAAGACGTAGACGAAGCCCTGCTTGCTGACCTGGGCCACCGCCTTGATCTCGCGCCCGTCGACGGTGATGTCGAGCAGGTTCGGGGCGGCCGGCAGGTCGTAGTCCCACAGCCCGTGGTGGATGGTCTGGAAGTGCCACTGCCGCTGGCCGGTCTCGACGTCGACGGCGACGATGCTCTCGGCGAAGAGTTTGTCGCCGGGCCGGTGGCCGCCGTAGTAGTCGTTGGTCGGGGTGCCGACGGGCAGGTAGACCCAGCCGAGCTCCTCGTCGCCGCTCATCATCGACCAGATGTTGGTGTTGCCGCTGTAGCGCCACGACTCGTTCAGCCAGGTGTCCGACCCGAACTCGTCGGCGCTCTGGGGCACGGTGTGGAAGTCCCACCGGTGCCGCCCGGTCCGGATGTCGTAGGCGCGGGCGAAGCCGGGGGTGGCCTCGCGGGTGATGGTGCGGTCGTTGATGGTCGAGCCGACGACGATGGTGTCGCGGATGATCATCGGCGGCGACTGCGACGAGAGGGGCAGCAGGTTCAGGACGTCGCGCTCGCCGCGGGTCGCGCGCGGCACGCCGTCGGTGAGGTCGACGCGCCCGTTCTCGCCGAAGTCCGGGTCGGGCAGCCCGGTCTTGGCGTCGACGGCGACGAGGAAGCCGTCGCCGGTGGCCCACACGATGCGGGCGTCGCCCTCGTTCTCCCAGTACGCCACGCCGCGGTGGCGCCACTGCGCGATGGCCGGCATGCCCGACTCGTAGGCGCGGGGGTCGTGCACCCACAGGGTCTCGCCGGTGCGCGCGTCGATGGCCGCGGCCCGGTACAGGGGCGTGCTGAGATAGAGGACCCCGTCGACCATGAGGGGCGTCGCCACCAGCGAGCGGATGGTCGGCCGGACCCTCGTCTGCCGTACCCCGTCCCACGCCGTCCACAGGTCGGGCTCGTCCGCCTGCAGGATGCCGAAGAGGGTGTCGGCCGCAACCAGCGAGTCACCGCCGGGACCGGAGCGGACGAGGTGGGCGTCGACCGACGTCCAGTGCCAGCGCACCTCGAGATCGGCGAAGTTCCCGGCCGTGATCTGGTCGAGCGGCGAGTACTTCGTGCTGCCGCTGTCGCCGGCGTAGCTGCGCCACTCGCCGCCGGCGGGCGCCCCGTACTGCGCTTCGGCGGGGCTCGCAGCCAGGCACACGGCCATCGCGAGCGCCCCGGTCGTCAGTGCGCCGATCCATCGCATGGTGCATACCTCGGGGTTTCTGTTCGGTCGACTTGTACCCTATTCTGTACCGACGCTCGGCAGAGACGAAGTCATGGACACGATCACGTACTCGGCTGCTCGGGCAAACCTCGCGAAGACGATGGATCGGGTCTGCGACGATCACACCCCGGTCATCATCACGCGCAGGAACGGCGGGGCCGTCGTCATGCTGTCGTTGCGCGACTACGAGGGACTCGAGGAAACGGCCTACCTGCTGAGGAGTCCTGCGAACGCGCGACGTCTGCGGGAGTCGCTCGAAGAGCTGGAGGCCGGTTACGACGACCGACGGGGTCACTGAACGCCGTCGTTGCGCGCACCGTAATCGGAGGGGGAGACGATGACTCGTGGTTGGCCGGCGGTGGGACTGCTCGGCGCCCTGCTCGTGTGGCCGGCCGGGCCGGCGGCGGCCCAGACAGCGGACACGCCGCGCACGCCCTGGGGGGCTCCCGATCTCGGGGGCGTGTGGGACTACCGCTCCGCCACGCCGATGGCGCGGCCGGACGAATACGGCGACCGGGCGGTGATGACCGAGGAGGAGGCGGCGGCCCTCGCGCGCCGGTCGGCCGACCTGTTCGAGTCGATCGACAACGGGGAGACCGTGCCCGGCCACGAGATACACACCCGGGTCTTCCTCGAGTTTGGCACCGAACCCGTTCCGGACCGGCGCACCTCGCTCATCGTCGACCCGCCGAGCGGCCGCCATCCGCCCACCGTGGACGGCGCGGATGAGCGACGCGCCGCCGTCGCCGGCTCGTTCGGCCCCGGGCCCTTCGACTCGTGGGAGGACCTGAACCTGATGGACCGCTGCCTCGGCACCATCGGCTTCCCCATCGTGCCCGGCCCCTACAACAACAACGTGCAGGTCTTCCAGACCCCCGACCACGTCGCCATCCTCGCCGAGAGCATGCACTTCGTGCGCATCGTCCCCCTCGACGAGAGCCCCCGCAGCGGCCTTCCCCAGTTCGGCGGCAACGGCCGCGGCCGCTGGGAGGGGGACACGCTGGTCGTCGAGTCGATGCACTTCGACGGCGAGCTGACGATGATCGGCAGCGAGCCGCGCCGCCTCGTCGAGCGCTTCACCCGCGAGGGCGACATCCTCCAGTACGAGTTCACGGTCGAGGCCCCGGACATCTGGGAGGCCCCGTGGACGGCCCGGGTGCCGTTGCGGAAGACGGAGGGGCCGGTGTTCGAGTACGCCTGCCACGAGGGCAACTACGGCCTCGTGAACATCCTCTCGGCCGCGCGGGCCGAGGAGCGGGCGGCGGCCGAGGCTTCGGACCCGCGATAGGCTATTCCCGCGTTCCCGACCTGCACGGCGGGTGTGTCGCCGGGGCGGCCGGAGAGTCGAGGCATCGCCCGGTCAGCGGGCACGCGGAGCCGTCTCGGCGACACGCGCCACGGTGTGCAGGAGGAATGAACATGGACACCGATCTCATCCGGTCGGACCCCGCCGTACTGATGGGCAAACCGGTCGTCGCAGGAACGCGCATCACCGTCGAGCTGATTCTGGAGAAGCTCGCGGCCGGCGAGACATTCGACCAGATACTCGAGGCGCATCCGCGCCTGACCGGTGATGGGATCCAAGCTGCTCTGAGGTTCGCGGCCAGCGCCTTGCGAGCCGATGTGGTCTATCCCACCGCGGGACCGGACGCGTGAATCTCCTGGCGGACGAGAGCGTGGACGGGGTCGTCGTCGATCGCCTTCGTGCGGACGGTCATGCGGTACTGTATGTCGCCGAGATGGATCCGGGTATCGACGACGACACGGTGCTGCAGCGGGCAACACGGAACGGCGCGTTGCTGCTGACCGGCGATCGGGATTTCGGCGAGCTCGTCTTCCGTTTGCAGCGGGTACACGCAGGTGTCGTGCTCATCCGGTTGGCCGGTCTGCCCGCCGCGGCAAAGGGCGACACTGTGTCGCGCGTGCTTGCTGACCGCGGTGACGAAATGCGTGCCGCGTTCAGCGTCATCTCGCCTGGGAGAGTACGTATTCGTCGATCCGTGATCTCGACGTAGTCTCAATCGTCGTACGAGACCCGGGTCAACGAGCGCTCGTACCAGCCGTCTCCGACCGGGTCGAACGTGTTCATCTCCATCAGCTCGCCGCCGAAGACGTGAAGCGTCACGCACGGCTGGTCGGTGAGGTCGTTCGTCAGCGAGTGGTACTCGAAGGGCGGGATCAGGAAGTTGGCGTCGCCGGCGACGACCCGGTGCGACTCCACCGGGGCGAACCGGCAACGATGGGCCTCCTCCTTGAGCGGGGCGTACTGCGTCACGTCCAGCTCGCCCTCCAGGACCCCCTCGACGCTCCACAGGTTGGGGTGGTCGTGAATCGGGGTTCCCTGGCCGGGAGCCCAGGCGATCACGAGGACCGTGTAGCGGCGAGCCGGGTCGCGGTGCAGCAGCCGCCTCGCGTAGTGGTCTGGGTGGGTGCGCCGGAAACGCTCGTCGAGTTGGAGCCGCCCGGGCGCGTTCTCGATCTCGTGCTGCACGGCCAGGGTCACGGCCTCGACGTCCCCGACGCTGACGGCGGCGTCGAGCCGCCGCACGAACTCGTCTGCTTCCATGACGCTCATCGCCGACCTCCGTCGAGTGTCGCGGAGCCGCTCGGCCGGCCGGGTCCGGCGTGGAGCTCGGCACCGCGGATTCATCTGGCAGTCTAACCGACGGGGAGGCCTGCGGGGAGACGAGGCTGCGCGGCAGGCCGTCCGCGTGGCGATGGCACCCCGGAAGTGCCGGCGGGCCGGGGCGTGCTGACACCCGTGACCCGGCCCGCCGAATCGTCGCTTCGCCGCTCGACCCGCGGTCACCGCAGCACGTCGCTCTCCTCCGCGATCCGGACGAGCACCTCGGCGTCGTCGGGTAGCAGGAACCGGCGGGCGACCGACTCGTCGGCGGCCTGCCGGACCGCGGCCACGAAGCCCGCGTGGTCGCCGTAGCGCTCCTCCAGCGACAGCCGCGGGTCTCCGCTCGCCATCCGCTCCGCGCGCGTCCGGGCGAAGGGGAAGAACGACCCCGTCAGCGAGCAGAGGTCGCGCCCGCGGGGGCCGGCCGCGTGCAGGTTCCAGCCGGTGTTGGTGCCCACCGGCGCCGCGATGTCCACGGTGTGGATGCCGGCGACGTCGTGCCCGTCGCGGTCCGTCGTCGGCACGAGCACCCGGTATGACCCGCCGCGCGCCGGCGGCAGCACCGTCTGGCGGCCGCCCCCGGCGCCGAACGTGGGGCCGAAGCCGAGGGCGTCGAGCCCGTTCACCCGCGTCGGGAACGTGACGCCGGGAATGGCCGGGAACGTGCGCGCCACCTCGTCGACGGTGGCGAGCGTCCCGCGGCGCACGTCGGGGTAGCGGCTCGCGGGCGGCTCGATGCCGCGGTCGGCCCAGTCGTCCATCGCCACGAGGAGCGCGCGCATCGCCGGCGCCGCGCTCCGGTAGGTGTTCGTCACGTACGCGCAGGCGCCGAGGTCGGTGGGCCGTGCCCCGACCCCCGCCGCCCCGCCGTGGGGGTGGCTGGCCAGCAGGTAGAAGCGGACGTTGCCGGGCACCGGCACCGGGTCGCCGTGCCCGTCGTGGACGTTCAGCGACGCCTTCATCTGCCAGAACTCGTTGCTCGTGTCGACGTGGAAGACGAGCGGATCGGTGGCGGGCCGCTTGAGGATGCCGTCGCGCACGTTCGTCACCGGGTCGGTGGTCACCGCGTAGGTCAGCGGCGGGACCGACTGCGACGTGAAGTCGGGCGTCCGGTCCTGGCGCGAGTAGATGTTGGGGTCGGCGAACTCGACGTTCGCGAACAGCCGGTGGGACCCGGGGATGTGGATGCGGACGGCGTCGAACACCCGCCGGTGTCCCTCGTCCTCGTTGAAGCCCAGATATAGCCAGTCGCGCAGGTACATCCCCGTCGACGAGATGCCGAGCCCGTAGGCGCGGCGGATGCCGGTCGCGTCGGCGCTCGCGGCGAGGGGGTTCGGCGTCCCCGCGTCGTCGGCCGTCTCGTAGCGCAGGAACGAGGCGAGGTCCCGGGTGACCGCGTAGCCGAGGCCCATGACCCATGGGTTCTTCGCGGGGTAGATCAGCTCGTACACCTTGTCGGGGTCGAACCCGTCGAAGAGGCAGATGTCGGTGGTCGAGGGCGCGAGCGACGCCTCGCCCGACGGGCACGTCCCGAACGCCCAGCCGCCGGCCGCGACCGGCCGGCGCTCGCCGTCGATGGCGTCGCGGACCGTCAGCGTCGAGAGCGCCGTGTCGGTGTCGGCAGTCTCGTAGCTCACGAAGCGGTCGTTCCCCTTGAGGGGGAGCGTGTGGGTGACGGCGCCGGACGCCGTCGGGTCGGACGGGTACTCGATGCGGACGCGCGAGACGATGGGGCTGCCGTCGGCCTGCGCCGCGACCGGCAGGTTGGCCCCGAGCCGCGTCGCCGTCGTCACCACGTCGCCGGCCCAGCCCGCGTCCACCAGGGTGTAGCCGAGGCGAAAGAACAGCCCGTCGTCGGCGCCGGGACCGGTCGACGGGAAGGTGTGGAAGCCGAGCTCGATGGCGTTCCCGCGGTTGTTGATGCCGTACAGCAGCTTGCGGTTGCCGCGCGCCATGTCGACCGGCTTGACGATGAAGAACGGCGCGCTGAACTCGACCAGCCCCCGCTCGTTGCGCGGCGCGCGGTCGAGGTTGACGATCACCGCGTTCAGCGGATTGGCGGGGTCGACCTCCATGTGAACGGTGCCGTCGAGGCGCTCGAACGGACCAACGTCGCCGAACGCTTGGCCGCCGGCGTACGGCGTCGTCCGCTCGACGACGATCCGCACCACCCGCGCATCCGCCGCCGGCGCCGCCAGGGCGGCGAGCAGACTGCCCAGAACCACGAGTGCGAATGTTCGTCTCATCACGGCGTCCTCCCTGCGTTCATCCTTCTTCGGCGGCTACGGACGTGCGCGATACCGGGTCTCGGTGCAACTGCTGAAGTCGATGACCCCCGCCATCTTCTGCTGCAGGGCGCGGAACTCGTCGTCGCCCATCAGGATCTCGTTGAAGTCCTGGCGCATGTCCTCGTCGGGGTGCCGTTCGCTGAAGAGGATCTGATCGACGGGCCGCTCGATGTTCTGAAAGCCCGTCATCCAGCGGCCGGTCCGTGCCGACATCTCCGCGCCGGGGTACCTGCCCCCGACGATGTCGACCATCTCCCGCGCCAGGGCCTCGGCGTCCGCCTTCAGGCCCGGCACGACGTTGCAGACGCGCTGGAAGACCATCGGGGGTTCGTCCTGCCGCGCGACCTCGCCGCTCGCGATCCCGGCGGCGCCGAGCAGCAGGATGGTGACGATTGCGGTCCTCATGGAGCTGCCTCCCTCACGCGAGCGGGTTCAGGACGGAGCGCGGATTCATGCGTGCGTCGGAGCCGGGGCGGCTACGGTAGCGGCAGCGCCAGCGCGACGAGCTGCTCGCGGGCGTCGCCGCCCCCGACGGCGAGGACGATGTACTGCCGGCCGTCGGCGAGGTAGCTGATGGGCGCCGACGACGACCGCGCCGGCAGCTCCATCTCGAACGCCTCGTAGCCGGCCTCCTTGTCGAACGCCCGCAGCCGGTTCGACTCGATGCCCTGGCCGATGAAGAGCAGGGTCTTCGTCAGCAGCGGCCCGCCGCCCTTCTCGTAGTTGCCGAGCGGCGGCAGGTCCATGCCGCGCAGCGCCTCGTGGTCGCGGGGGCCGTCGCCGAGGGGCACGCTCCACAGCTTCTCGCCGGCGTTCAGGTCGAGGGCCGCGAGCTGCGAATAGGGCGGCTTGAAGAGGGGCAGGCCCCGCGGCCCGGGCAGGTTGCTCACCCGCGGCCGGATCGTCAGGTCGGACCGCGCGGGGTCGCCCGGCTCGAGCACCACGAACGAGAAGTGGGCCCAGCTCGGCACGTAGAGGCGGCCCGTCTCTGGGTCGAAGGCGGCGCCCCACCAGTTGGCGCCTCCGCTCCAGCCCGGCCGCACGATGTTGCCGCCCAGCGCCGGCGGCGTGTAGAGGGGGCCGGCGGTGTGCCGCTCGTAGATTGCGAGGGCCTCGGCCCGCAACTCGTCCGTGAAGTCGATCAGGTCCTCCTCGAGCGACCCGTTCGTCAGGTAGAGCGGCGGCTTCGTCGGGTACGGCTGCGTCGGCGAGGTGCGCTCGCCCGGCACCGTCGACGGCGGGACCGGCCGCTCCTCGATGGGCCACACCGGCTCGCCGGTGGCCCGGTCGAAGACGAACGTGAACCCCTGCTTGGTGATCTGCGCGACCGCCGCGATATCGCGCCCGTCGACCGTGATGTCGATGAGGTTCGGGGCCGCCGGCAGGTCGTAGTCCCACACCGCGTGGTGCACGAACTGGAAGTGCCACACCCGCTCGCCGGTCTCGGCGTCGAGGCAGACCAGCGAGTTCGCGAAGAGGTTGTCGCCGGGACGGTGGCCCCCGTAGTAGTCGGTCACCGGTGAGCCGATCGGCAGGTACACGTAGCCCAGCTCGGGGTCGGCGCTCATGTTCGACCAGACGTTGGCCCCGCCCGCCCACTTCCACGAGTCGTTGCCCCAGGTCTCGTGGCCGAACTCGCCGGGCTGGGGAATCGTGTGGAAGATCCACTTCATCTCGCCGGTGCGCACGTCGTAGCCGCGGACGTGCCCCGGCGGCGCCTCCTTGCGGCCGGTGCCCTCGGTGATGGCCGAGCCGACGACGACGGTGTCGCCGGCCACGAGCGGGGCCGAGCTGACCGCGTACTGGCTCGTGTCGATGATGCGGCCGAGGCCCCGGGTGAGGTCGACCCGCCCGTTCACGCCGAAGTCGGGGTCGGGCTCGCCGGTCTTGGCGTCGACCGAGACCAGCCACGTCCGCCCGCCGGCGTAGAGCAGCCGGGCGTCCTCGCCGTCCGACCAGTAGGCGAGGCCCCGCGAGAGGAAGCCGTGCACGGCGGGTCGGCCGTCGAGGTAGAGGCCGGGGTCGTAGGTCCAGAGGGTCTCGCCGGTCGTCGGGTCGACCGCCGCGACCTGCCCGAGGTTGGTGGTGGTGTAGAGCACGCCGTCGACGACCAGGGGGGTGACCTCGTAGGCGTAGGTGCGGAACCGGCGTCCTTCGCCAATGACCGGGTTCTCCGCCCGCAGCTTCTCGTCGACCGACGTCCAGGTCCACGCGATCTCGAGCCGGTCGACGTTGTCCGCGGTGATCTGGTCGAGCGGCGTGTACTTCGTGTGGCCGGGGTCGCCCCCGTAGAAACGCCACTCCTTCGGGTCGGCGCCGGCCTGGGCGAGCGCTTCCGGTGGCCCCGTCGCCGCGACCGCCAACAGCAGCATGCCGACCAGGCCGCGTGCCGTCCGCGCGACCTCGCGGTCGTGTCGGAAGTCTCGCCGGCTCGAAGCCCCTTCGGCGCAAGCGCCTGGCGTACCGCTCCATTGCATGGTCAACCCTCCGCAGATTACGCGGATACGATCTTATGCCAGCCATGAGTCTGCGACGTAGAAGGGCGCGGACTCCTGGACGATTGGTTGGGCGCCGGGCGGAGGCCGCTGCGCGACCTTGCGGTCGCGCTGGTAGTCTCGCCGTCGCGAGAACGCTTACGGCGACGATTGGCGGGCGAGGACCGCCGCACGTGACCCACATCGAGATTCGGGGCGCCCGGACCCACAACCTGAAGGGCATCGACGTCGACGTCCCCAAGCACCGGCTCGTCGCCTTCACCGGCGTGAGCGGCAGCGGGAAGTCGTCGCTCGTCTTCGACACCATCTGCACCGAGGCGCAGCGCCAGCTCGTCGAGACGTTCAGCACCTATGCCCGCCGCCGCCTGCCGCAGCTCACGCGCCCGCCCGTAGAGGCCATCCGGAACATCTCGCCGTGCATCGTCATCGACCAGAAGCGCCTCGGCGCGAGCAGCCGCAGCACCGTCGGCACCGTCACCGAGGTCTACACCTACCTGCGGATGCTGTTCTCGCGCTGCGGGCGGCCGCACGTGGGCTGGTCGCACCGCTTCTCGTTCAACCATCCCGACGGCATGTGCACCGCCTGCAAGGGCCTCGGCAAGCGGGTCCGCATCGACGTCGACGAGCTGCTCGACCTCGACCGGAGCGTCGAGGAGGGCGCCATCCGCCACCCGAGCTACGCCATCGGCAAGTGGTACTGGCGGGAGATCGTCGGCTCCCGGGTGGTCCCGCCGGACAAGTCGCTCCGGCGGTTCAGCGAGGCCGAGATGCAGCGGCTGCTCTGGGCCGACGGTCTGATCGTCAGGAAGGTCCACCAGGGCGAGACCTACGAGCGGCCCTTCGACGGGGTGGCCCGCAAGCTCGAGCGGCTCCACGTCGACAAGAACGAGGACCAGATCCCGAAGGTGGCGCGGGAGGCGTACCGGCGGCTGTTCCGCGAGCGGCCCTGCCCCGATTGCGGCGGCGCCCGGCTGAACCTCGCCGCGCTGGCAGTCGAGCTGGCCGGCGGCTGGACCATCGGGCGGCTCGTCGAGTGCGAGCTGACCGAGCTGGACCGGGCGCTCGGGGACCTCGTCGGCCACGACGACTACGCGCCGATCCGCGAAGTCGTCGAGTCGCTCGTCGCGCGGATGCGAGGGACGCTCCGGCACCTGATCGACATCGGCGTCGGCTACCTGTCGCTCAACCGCGGGGTGCCGACGCTCTCGGGCGGCGAGAGCCAGCGGGTCAAGATGGCGCGCCAGCTCGACTGCGACCTCGTCGACCTCGTCTACATCCTCGACGAGCCGACCGTCGGGCTCCATCCGCGCGACATCGATCACCTCATCGCCATGCTGCGCCGCCTGCGCGATCAGGGCAACTCGGTGCTCGTGGTCGAGCACGACCCCGCCGTCATCCGCGCCGCGGACTGGGTGGTCGACGTCGGCCCCGGCGCCGGCGACGGCGGGGGCGAGGTGGTCTTCTCGGGTCGTCTCGACGATCTGCTGCGGGCCGACGGCGCCACTTCATACGCCCTGCGGGACGGGGTCGCCCCGGCGCGGCGGTGCCGCCGGCCGTTCCGCGACACGCTGGTCATCGAGAACGCGAGCGCCAACAACCTGCGCAACGTCTCGGTCCGGTTACCGAGGGGCGTGCTGACGTGCATCACCGGGGTCGCCGGGTCCGGCAAGAGCTCGCTCGTCGCCGAGCTCGTCGACACCCTGCGGCGCGATCCGGCCGAGGGCGGGCGCGGGGTCGAGGTCGTCGTCGTCGATCAGCGCCCCGTCGGACGCTCGTCGCGCTCCAACCCCGCCACCTACGTCGGGGTGTTCGACCCGGTCCGCAAGCTGTTCGCCGCCGCCAACCGCGTCGCGCCGTCGCTGTTCAGCTTCAACGCCGAGGGCTCGTGCCCGGAATGCAAGGGTCGGGGCTACCTCGAGGTCGAGCTGTCGTTCCTCGACGACGTGCGCCTCGACTGCAAGGTGTGCGAGGGCCGCCGGTACCGGGACGACGTCCTGGAGCTCACGTGGCGAGGGCGGTCCATCCACGACGTCCTCGAGATGACGGTCACCGACGCCCTGGCCTTCTTCGCCTCGGGCGAAGGCGGTGGCGGCCGGGCGCGGCTCGCCGCCATCGGGCGCGGCCTGCAGCTTCTCGCCGACGTCGGCGTCGGCTACCTGCGCCTGGGCCAGTCCCTGTCCACCCTCTCCGGCGGCGAGGCGCAGCGCCTGAAGCTCGCGGCCGAGCTGACGCGGTCGGGCAACGTCTACGTCATGGACGAGCCGACTACCGGCCTCCACCCCGCCGATATCGACCGGTTGCTCGCGATCGTCGACCGGCTCCTCGCGGGCGGCAACACCGTGGTCGTCATCGAGCACAACCTCGATGTCGTCGCCGCCGCGGACTGGATCGTCGACCTCGGCCCGGAGGGGGGCAGGGCGGGGGGGCGCATCGTCGCCGAGGGCACGCCGGAGGCGGTCGCCGAGCGGCACGCGGTCAGCCACACCGGGCGCTACCTGAAGGAGCGGCTCGGGCCGTAGGCCGGTCGACGATCCTCCCATCGAACGCGACGCATGCCTTCCTTCCGTCGCAGCGCGAGAGACTCCTCGTCGCCGGTCCGGATTCCCCTTGGGATGGTGACGGGAATCACCTTGCCACGTGCATGTGCGGGACACCGTGGAAGACGGGCTGCGTCGGGGTGGGGGTAGTAGTTTGCAGGTCCGTATCGATCACGGTCGTTACACCAGCTCGAGGTGGACGCTCAGCCCCGAAGAGCCGGCCAGCTTTCGGTCCGCGGTAACCAGCGGCTCCCCGAGCGCTTCCGCCAGAGCCACGTAGACCGCGTCATACGCGGTGACGTTGTCGCGAAGGCTCCAGACCCTGTCCAGAGCGTTATTCGAGCCGACGCGCCGCGAGACACGAGGTCCTTGCCGCCGGGCACGCGGTCGGTCACGGGGGCGCTACCCCGAGGAGAAGCTGGAGCGACGCGGCGCGGTCCGGCCGCGATGAGGGGTTGACATGCAGGTTTCGAGCTGCTAATTTGTTGGCCAGTAGCTAAAAAGTTAACATATTGCCCGCAGCCGCCCCGGCGGCGATCCCCGAAGCCCATGACCATACCCTGGCACAGCCGCCTGTCGCGCCGCGAGCGACAGATCATGGACATTCTCTTCCGGCACGGCCGGGCCCCGGCCAGCGTCGTGCGGGACGAGCTGCCGGGCGATCTCAGCTCGTCGACGGTCCGCACGCAACTGCGGATTCTCGAGAGGAAGGGACACGTGCGCCACGACGAGGAGGGGCTGCGCTACGTGTACCGTCCGGTCACGTCGCCGCGGACGGCGCGCCGATCGGCGTTGCGTCACCTCGTCGACACGTTCTTCGAGGGGTCCGCCGAGCGGGCGGTGGCCGCGTTGCTCGGCGGCGAGGCCAGGCGTCTGACCGACCCCGAGCTGGACCGCATCGCGCGGATCGTCACGGAGGCGAGAGGGGGGCAGCGGGCCGGAGAGCGTCAGGGCGGCGCGCCGGCCGGCCCGCGGCCGGAGCGCAGCCCGCGACGAAAGCGGGAGGAGCCGCGATGATCCCGCTCGCAGCGCTGACCTTCAAGGTGTCGGCCATCCTGCTCCTCGCCCTGGCCGGCGCGCTGTGCCTGCGGCCGAGGTCGGCCGACGCGAGGCACTGGGTCCTGACCGTCGGCGTCGTGGCGGCGTGCGCGGCCCCGGTCATCCACGTCCTTCCGCTCCTGCCCGGCGTGCAGGCGGCCCCCGTCGGGCCGCTCGCGTGGAGCGCCGGGCCGGTGTTCGAAGCGCTCCGCCTGCGTCCCTACGTGGCCCCGCTCACCGAACCGGCCGGCCCCGGCGCCGCGTTGCCCCCGGTGGAGCGGGGTCCTTCGGGGCGCCGATCGGGCTCGTCGCGACCGGTTGCGGTGGCCGCGATCGACGCGGCCGCGGGCCGGCTCGGCGCGGCGATCTGGTTGACGGGCGCCGCCGGCGGTGTCGGCGTGCTGCTCGTCGGACTGGCGAGGCTCCGCCGCCTCCGCGCGTCGGCGCGGCGGGTGACGGGAGGGCCGTGGCATCGGCTGTGCGGCGACCTCGCGCGGTCGTGCGGCTGCCGGCGCGGCGTCGATCTCCTGCTGGGGCCGGCCCCCGGGCTGGTGGCGACGTGGGGCTGGCGGCGGCCCGTCGTCATGCTGCCGGAATCGGCGTCGGGGTGGCCGGCGGAACGGATGCGGGTCGTGCTGCTCCACGAGCTCGCGCACGCGCGCCGCGGCGACTGGGTGGTGCAGGTGGCGGCCGAGGCGCTGTCGTGCGTCTGGTGGTTCAATCCGCTGGCGTGGGTGCTTCGGGCGCGGCTCCGCCGCGAGAGCGAGCAGGCCGCCGACGACCTCGTGCTCACGCACGGCGTCGCCCCCGCCGCCTTCGCCATGCACCTCGTCGAGCTGGCGAGGGAGGTTCGGAAACACCGGCGGACGTGGTTGCCGGCGCCCACGCTGGCGCGTCCGTCACAACTGGAACGGAGGGTGTCCACCATGTTGAATCCGCGCACGAACCGGCGTCCGATGACGCGCCCCGGCCGCATCTGGAGCCTGGCGGGGATGGCCCTGGCCTCGATGCTTATCGCCAGCCTGCAGTTGGCCGCGCAGACCGCGGGCATCGCCGGCACCGTCGTCGACCAGGCCGGTCAGGTGGTGGAAAACGCCGGTCTCACGCTCACCGACCGCGGCACCGGGGAGCAGACGCGGGTGGACGGCGACGACGCCGGCCGCTTCGAGTTCGCCGACCTGGAGCCGGGCGTCTACAGCCTCATGGTCGCCAGGCCGGGCTTCGCGAGGCTGTTCCGGCGGTTCTCGCTGGAAGCGGGACAGCGGGTCGAGGAAGAGCTGGTGCTCGAGCTCGGCTCCGTGGAAGAGACGATCACGGTGACCGACACCGGCGAATCGTCCTCCGAGGTGAGGGAGATCAGCGCCGCCACGCGCGAGCGGTACATGCAGAACCGTAACGCGGGTGGCGGCTCGATAGCGCCGCCCATCAAGATCCGGGACGTCGCGCCCGTCTACCCGGCGTCCGTGCGCGGCAGCGGCTTCGAGGGCAAGGTCGTCCTGGAAGGGCTTATCACGACCGACGGCACGGTCGAGGTGCTGCAGATTCTCGCCCCGGTGGACCCGGACACGATGACGACGGTGCACCCCGACCTGGCCCGCGCCGCCGTCGAGGCGGTCGGCGGATGGCGCTACGAGCCGACCCTGCTCCACGGCGTGCCGGTCGACACGCGGATGACCATCGACATAACTTTCCGGCCGTAGACGGGGGGCCGTGCCCGTCAGGCGTCCACGACCAAAGTCACCACGCGCGGGTCTTCGACACGCTTGGACGCGTCGAGCACTTCCAGCGAGACGAGGGAGCCGTCCTCACCGTAGTCGAGAATGACGCCGGGCTTGTCTTCATCGCTCTCGGCCACTGGCGCATCGCGCAGGATGAGCGTGAGCGTATCCGTGGCCTCGTCGTAGCGCGCCTTCACGTCACCCCTTCCTTGGCTCTCGAACTTCGCCGCCGCGACCGCGCCCAGCGCAGCGCGGAGCTGGCGGTCACCGCCATTGTCGCCGCCAGGAGGTTGAACAGCATGTCGACGGGGTCGAACACGCGGCTCGGTATCAGCAGTTGAAGGCACTCGTCGAGCACTCCGACGAGACTGGCCGCCACGACCGCGAGCAGCGCGGGGGCGGGGACGCGGCGGCCGCGGCTCGCCCGCTCGGTGAGCGCTTCGTGGATGAACAGGGCGACGACGCCGTACTCGATGAGGTGGGAACGCTCCGTCGGAATCGACATCCGCACGAGCACCAGGAGGTAGGCGGCCGCGACGCCCAGTGCGACGGCGATCTCGGCCCCGCCCGGACGAACCCTGAGGCCCTGCGTCACCGCAGTCGCCAGCACCAGAAGGCAGCAGAGCATGAAGAGGCCGACGCCCAGCCCGAGGTCGCCGAGCGCCGCGTTCAGCGTCCGCGCGAGGCCGAGGGTCGAGTAGATGGCGGCCACGACGGCCAGCGTCCAGGCCCATAGGCGGCGTTCCCGGTCGGACGTGAAGAGGCGTTCGGACGTGAAGCGGGCAGGCAAGGCGCTCAGGACGGCAGTGTCACCGGGACGGGTCCGTGGCGCCGGCGCCGCACAGGCGCGCCGATTCCGAGAGCGAGCCGAGGGCGAGGCGGGCCGCGCCGCGGTAGTAGTCGGTCGCGGCGTGCTTGTCGACGAGGGCGAGGCAGGCCGGCGCCCACGCGAGCAGGTGGTCCCGGAGGAAGTCGCTCTGGGCCTGGAAGCACCGCGCGAGGTGCGCCGTGTCGCCCCGGGCCGCGGCCCCGGCGGCCTGGTCGGACAGGGTGCCCACGAAGGCCAGCTCGAGCCCGAGGTGGTCGTCGGGCTCGCGGTGGACGGCCGGGGCCTCGACGCCGAACCGCTGGTAGACCTCGCGCACCTGCAGGGTGGGCTCCTGGAAGGTGAGCTTCGTCTTGCTGCGGTGGACCGATTCCCAGGGCGGGGCGCGCATCTCGCCGGGGCCCACGAAGAGTTGGTTGAAGTCCCACTCGAGGGCGCCGAGCCCGGCCGGGTCCCAGCCCGCGCAGAACGCGTTCAGCAACGCCAGCCCCGCGGCGGTGCCGTCGTCGCGGGACGGGAAGGGCCACGCCTCGAACAGCCGGTCGCCGGCGAGCGCGGCCAGCCACTCGGCGCGCGGCGCCTCGTAGAAGCACCGCCCGAGAAAGTGGTAGGCGAGGGCTTGCTCCTCCTGCCGCCGCCGCCACTCGGCCGGCACGGTCGCCGCCTCGTTCGGCGCGGGAGCGCTCAAATGCCGACCCTCACCTGCATCGCGTAGAACAGGAAGCGCCCGCAGATCTCCGACACCGCGACCAGGCCGAACGCGCCGCTGGCGAGGGTTGAAGCGAGTCGGCGCCGGGGCGCTCGCACGGGCTCGCGGGCGACGGCGAGGACTCCGCCCAGCGCCGCCGCGGCCGCGGCCAGCAGCCCGAGCCGCAGCAGGAGCACGCCGCCGTAGTCGCCGCTGAGCCGCTGGGCGCTCGCGGCGGCGGCCGACGTGCCGTCGGCGGCCAGCGCGGCGAGATGGAGCGGCACGATGGCGAACTCCAGGGCCAGCGCCGCGATGCCGGCCGCCGCGAGCCCGCGGAGGACCGCCGGCGACACCCTGCCTGTGCGCATCGGGTCGTCCGGGCGGTCAGTCGCTTTCTGTACGACAAGCCCGGCCGTGACTCCGAGGATGCCCAGCCGTAGCGCCGTGCCCGCGAACGCGGCGGGCGTGGCGAAGCTGTTCCAGGCGGGCTGGGCCGGGAGCAGGTAGATTGCGACCTGGCAGCCGAGAAACGTCAGGCCGGCCGCCGCCGCGAGCCTCGGCAGCCACGCCACCAGCAAGGGATTCGCCGGCACTGCATCGGCGGCGCGCCATTCCCGCCACACGAGCATACCCAGCAGCGCCGCGAAGAGGCTGCCGAAGACGATCTCGCGGCTCAACCATGACGACGAGAAGTTCACGATGGCGCGCGCGGCCTGGAGCGGGGTGGAGAGGTGAAAGAGGGCCGCGAACAGGCCGGCGGACAGCACCGCCAGCACGATCAGGAGGGAAAGTGCCGCCTCGCGGCCGACGTCGCCCGCGTTCCCTGCTTCCGGGCCGTCGTGCCGCGCGCCGTCCGCCGGGCGTCGCGCGCTCGGCCCTTCGTCGGCTGTGCGCGTGCCACGTGGCGCGCGCTGTCGATGCGACAGATACCGCAGGACCTGCAGGACGAGAAACGCCCCCACTGCCGCCTGGGTCAGGACCGTGAAGAACACGAGCGACCAGTCGCGCGTCTCCATCCGGGCGGCGCGGTCAGGCGCGGACGAGCTTGAGGGGGATGAAGCGAATCGCCGGCTTCGTGATCTCGGCGTCGGGCAGCGGCCCGAACTGGTCGGTGCCGCCCGCCTTCGCCGCGATCTCGTCGAGCGGGCCCCACTGCAGCGCCTTGGTGGGGCACGCCTCGGCGCACGCGGGCCCCCCGGTGCCGGCGTCGATGCGGTGCGAGCAGAAGTTGCACTTCTCCATCTTGCCGGTCTCTTCGCTGAACTGCGGCGCGTCGTAGGGGCACGCCCACGCGCAGAGACGGGCGCCGATGCACTTGCTCTCGTCGACGATGACGATGCCGTCGGGCCGCTTGGTGATGGCCCCCGAGGGGCAGGCCTCGGCGCACACCGGGACCTCGCAGTGGTTGCACGACATCGACACGTGGTACATGTAGGGCCCGCCGTCGCCGTCGCCCTCCACCGTGCGCACCTTGCGCCAGCGCGGCCCCAGCTCGACCCCGTTCTCGACCTTGCACGCGACCTCGCAGGTGCGGCAGCCGGTGCACCGGTTGGCGTCGAAGAAGAACGCTACCTGCTTCTGCGTGTCGCTCATGCCGCGTCCCCCGTGGATGCCGCGTGTCCGCCGGCGACCTCCACCATCGACGAGTTCAGCGTGTGGCCGAGCGAGATCGGCTCGTATTTGTCGGGGCTGAGGATGCTCGCCGTCTGCTTTTCGTTCACCGCGCCCCAGCCCGTCGTCACGCTCACCACCCCGCGCATGATGCCCTTCGTGACCTGCGCCATCGCCTCGATCTCGCCGCGGTCGTTGAAGACGCGGATGCGCGCGCCGTCCTCGATGCCGCGCGGCCCGGCGTCGTCGGGGTGAATCTGCAGCACCTGGCTGGCCCAGATCTCGGTGAGGAAGTCGTGGTGGTGGAAGCTCGAGTTGACGTGGTTGTGGTTCTTGCGGTTGATGAGCTGCAGCGGGTAGCGCGCGGCGCGCGCGGTGTCCACCCAGGGCGCCTCGACCGGGTGCAGGTACTCGAGGAGCGGGTCGAAGCCCCGCTCCTGCAGGTACAGCGAGAAGAGCTCAATGCGGCCCGACGCCGTGTTGAACTTCTTGTCGGCGAACGGGACCCACGGGTTGGGCATGGGATTGACCGGCCCCTCCTCCAATTGCTCCAGGGTCACCCCGGTCGGCTCGAGGACGTGCCGCAGCAGATCGTCGTCGGGCTTGTCGAAGTCGTCGCCGAAGCCGAGCCGCTTCGCGAGCTCGGTCATGATCCAGCGGTCGGAGCGCGACTCGAAGAGCGGCTCGATGGCCTGATTCATGAGCTGGATGTAGCGGCTGCGGATGCCCGCCAGCAGGTTCCGCGTCTCGAACAGGGTGGTCACCGGCAGGACGAAGTCGGCGTAGCGCGCCGTCGTCGTCATGAAGATGTCCTGCACCACCATCAGGTCGATGTTGTCGAGTCCGGCGATGATCTTGCGCGTGTTCGGGTACTGCGTGAGCACCCCCGTCCCCGCGACGTGGATGGCGCGGATGGGATGTGGCTTGCGATCGACCAGGTACTCGCCGAGCTTGGTGGCGGGGATGCCGTCGATGCGCGGGTTGCGCTGCAGCGGCACCGGCGGGTTGACGGTCCCGCCCTCGCTCAGGTAGCCGCCGTTGTCGTTGACGCCGCCCCCGAGCACCCCGATGTTGCCGGTGAGCGAGGCGAGGTAGAGGTGGCCGATGACGGTCAGGGTGCCGTGGTCGGTGCGCTGCGCGCCGGCCATGTTCTGGATGATGGCGGCGGGCTTCGCGGCCGCGTACTCGCGCGTCAGCGCCGCGATCGAGTCGGGCGGGGCGCCGGTGATGCGCTGCACGACCTCGGGCGTGTAGCGCGCGGCGATGGCGCGCACCCACTCCAGCACCGGCTGATAGCGGACGCCGTCGATGGTGTAGCTTCCGCGCAGGGCCGGCCGCGCGCCCGGAGCGTCGGCGGCGACGGGCTGGCCGGCGCCCTCGTCCCAGACGACGAAGCTCCCCGGGCCGCTGCCGCCAGTGGTCAGCAGCCGCAGGTCGCGCAGGTCGACGGGCAGCGTCTCGCCCCCGGCCGGCCACCCCCGCGACGCCGCCTCCAGGTCGTAGCCGCCCTCGCCGAGCCGCACCAGGAACGGCGCGTTGGTGTATTGCCGGACGTACTCCTCGTCGAACAGCCCCTCGTCGAGCAGAACCTTGATCATCCCGAGCGCGTACGCCGCGTCTGTCCCCGGCCGGATCTGGATCCACCGGTCCGAGAGGGCCGCCGTCTCGCTGAGCCGCGGGTCGATGGTCGTCAGCCGCGCCCCGTGCTCCTCCCGCGCCTGGAAGATGTTCTTCACGTAGCCCTGGTTCGACACCGCGGGGTTGTTGCCCCAGGCCAGGAAGTACCGGCTGTGCACCCACTCGTCGCGGAACTCCGACCGCCCGCCCCCGAAGATGGCGTTGAACCCCGAGCTGACCGAGGCGCAGCAGAGCTGCGAGATAATCGGCGTCGCGCCGCCGAAGCGGTTCCACCAAGCCGAGTAGAGCCCCCGCACCCCCGTCGACAGCGTCGACCAGTTGCCGGTCCCCCCGAAGGCGAGGAACGCCTGGTTGCCGTCCTCCTCGAGAATCCGGCGGTAGCGCTCGGCGATGGTATCGAGCGCCTCCTCCCAGCTCACGCGCTCCCAGCGGTCCTCGCCCCGCCGGCCGGCCCGGCGCATGGGGTACTTCAGGCGGTGGGGGCTGTAGAGCTGGCGGATGCGCGAGATGCCGCGGGCGCAGGCGAGCACGTTGAAGTCGGGGTCGCCGGTCACCTTGACGAGGCGGCCGTCCTCGACGTGCGCGAGCATCGCGCAGTGCAGGCACTCCGGGGTGTTGGCGGTGCGGACGACGCGGGTCGCGGCCGCGGCGGCCCCGGCGGTGGAGACGCCGGCCGGCGCCCCCCTGGTCGGGTACCGGGACAGGAGCAGCCCGCCCCCGCCGAGCGCTGTGGCGCCCCCGACGAGAGCGCTCCACTTCAGAAAGCTCCGCCGCGACGCCGAGAAGGCGCCGTCCGGATCGGCTGCATCACGCTTCGGCGGCATCGGCAGTCCCCGGGCAGGTCCCGGTCGCGATTCGTCACCCGGCTCGACGTGCGGCCCGCGTAGAGAGCATCTTATAGCACCCTCCGCGGAACGCAACCCGCGGCAGGCCCGCGAGATGTCGTGCAGGCCGCCTCCGGCGGGCGTCGGACCGGACCGGGGTCGTCAGGCTGGCGGCCTCCGCCGCGTGTTCCACCAGGCGTGTCCGGCCAACCTGTTTTCGGCGAGCCCGGCGCCCGAAGGCCGGCATCCCCGCAGACCGTGGGCCGGCCGGGTGCAGGCGGTCCTCCATGAGGTTTCCAACGCCGAAGCATGACCTCAATGGCGTCTGAGACCCAAGAACATTGGTGTTGCGGCAACGCACGCCGCGGTCGATGATCCGCCTGATACCGGCCATGCCGCTGAGAGGCGTCTCGAGTTTTCCGGAGCCGCTTGTCACGACGCTCCAAGGTCCCGGAGGCGGCTAGTGGCTTGGGGCTTCGAGCATCCGCAGCAAGTCCCGAAGAAGCGGGTGGCGTCGCGGACGATGGCCGAGGCCAAGACCTGCGGCCCTGGCGCGTCGCCGTGCCCACCCCTGGCGACCCTGGAATGCACGGACCGTGTGGAACCGGGGGAACGCCGCGCCGGCGTCATTCTGATCGCCGCGGCGATCAGCCGAAGCTCCAGCGCCGGTCCGGCGGTGAACTGGTCTGCCGTTACGTGATCCGCGGGGTCGGCGGTCTGCCGGCCGGCATCCGCGATGGTGTCAGCGCCAGGCTAATTCAAAACACCGATTCGAATCAGCGTAGTCCATGCTACGCTCCGTCCGTGATCCATCGAGACCTGTCGGCGGAGCTGAAGCGCGCGGCCGGGTGGGCCCCGTCCATCACGCTGACGGGCCCGCGACAGAGTGGGAAGACCACGCTGTGCCGGGCGGTGTTCCCGGATCATCCCTACCGATCGCTGGAGGCGCCGGACGAACGGGCGTTCGCGGCGGAGGACCCGCGGGCGTTCCTCGGGCAATTCCCGCGAGGCGCCGTCCTCGACGAGGTGCAGCGCGTTCCGGATCTGCTGTCGTACCTCCAGGGCATCATCGACGCCGACCCCACCCCGGGGCGGTGGATCCTGAGCGGGTCGCAGAACTTCGCGCTGCTCGAGTCGATCAGCCAGTCGCTGGCCGGCAGGACCGCGATGCATCGACTCCTGCCCCTGTCGTGGGAAGAGATCACGCGCTTCCCTCGATGCCCCGGCGATCTCGACGAGGCCCTCTTCAGCGGCGGTTACCCGGCCATCTTCGATCGGGGTCCCAATCCGGCGGACTGGTTCCGTTCGTACGTGGCGACCTACATCGAGCGGGACGTGCGCAGAGTCGGCAGCGTCGGCGATCTGACGACCTTCCAGCGGTTCGTGGAGCTCTGCGCGGGCCGGAGCGCGCAACTGCTGAACTACTCGTCCCTGGCCGACGACTGCGGCATCTCGCAGCCGACCGCGAAGGCTTGGTTCAGCATCCTGGAGGCGAGCTTCATCGCGTTCCACCTGCCCGCGTTCGGCATGAAGCAGCGCCGTCGGCTGGTGAAGATGCCCAAGCTGTACTTCCACGACACCGGCCTGGCTTGTTGGCTGTTGGGAATCCGGGAGCCGCGGCAGCTTCGCGCCCATCCGCTGCGGGGAGCCCTGTTCGAGACCTGGGTGGTCTCCGAGGTGGTCAAGCACCGTACTCACGGCGGCGAGAGCGGCGGTCTGTCGTTCTACCGGGACCGCAACGGGGCCGAGCTCGACCTGGTAATCGACGAGGGGGACGCGCTGACGCTCGTCGAGGCGAAATCCTCCGCCACGGCGTCCGCGAGTTTGCTGAACGGCTTGAAGCGCGTGCGGCCGCATCTACAGGATCTGCGCCCGGAATGCGACGCGGCCGTGGTCTATGGCGGCGAGGAGCTCCAGCAGCGCACGGCTGCCCGGTTGATCCCGTGGCGCCTCGTGCGCACGGTGGCCTCCACCGAACGTCGATCGCCGGTTCGGATCGACCGGTCGGCAGGGCAGTGACCGTTACAGAGTGGCAACTGCGCCAGCGGAAACCCGTTTTTCGGCGGTACGACGCGCTCGGCACGTGGCAAGGTAGTTCCCGTCAGCGTCCCAAGGTCAGCGCTGGCAGGGTGCGCACGACGGCATTCTGCAGTATCGTGGGTCGTCATGCGCAGCCTGTCGCTCGTCGTCCTTCTGCTGATGGCCCCGGTCCCTGCGCTGGCGCAGGCGGTCGAGGCGCCCCGCACGCTCTCCGGCGCGCCGGACCTGAGCGGCTACTGGGAGTACCGCAGCACGACGCCGCTCGAGCGGCCGGTGGCGCTCGCGGGCCGGGAGGTGCTGACGCCCGAGGAAGAGGCGGAGTACCTGGTCGGGCGCCACGCCGCCATCGGGCGCGAGCGCGACCTGCAGCTCAACGCCGACTGGTGGCAGCCCGGGGGCCTGACCGACGGGCGGACGTCGCTGATCGTGGACCCACCCGACGGCCGGCTGCCGGCGCGCACCGAGGCGGGCCGCGAGCGGGCGCGCACGCTGGGCATCGCCAGCCGGTTGCGGTCGGCCGACGGCCCCGAGGACCGCGAGCGCTACGAGCGCTGCATCATGGGGCGCACGGTGCCGCTGCTGGCGGTGTCTCCCAACCGGCTCGCGCAGATCTTCCAGACGCCCGACTACGTCGCCATCCTCCACGAGCAGAACTCCGATCTGCGCATCATCCCCCTCGACGGGCGCGCGCCGCTGCCCGCGGGGCTCCGCCAGTGGCAGGGGAATTCCCGCGGCCGCTGGGAGGGCGACACGCTCGTCGTCGAGACGACCGGCTTCAAGGGGGTATGGACGATTCAGGGCACCGGTCCGAACGCGCGCTACGTCGAGCGCATTCGCCTCGCCGGCCCCGACCGGCTGCACTACGAGTTCACGGCGCACGACCCCGAGTCGTTCGCCGGGCCCTGGACGGTGATGTTCCCCATCACCCGCGCCGCCGGCCCCGTCTTCGAGAACGCCTGCCACGAGGGCAACTACAGCATGCCCCTCATCCTCCGCGGCGCCCGCGCCGAGGAGCGCGCCGGGCGGTGACCGCCCTCCCCTGAAGCCGGAGTCCGGCGATCCGCTCCTGCAGCATGCCCCTCATCCCCGGGGCGCCTGCGCCGAGGAGCGCGCCAGGCATTGACCGCCCTCCCCTGAAGCCACGGCCCGGTGACCCGCTCTCCCGCCGCGGGGGCGGCGGCGCATGCGGTTCATGCGTTCGATATCTGCTTGCGGCAGCCATCGGTCGCGATCGGTGTCGGCGGAACCGCTGCATTCGGACAGCGCGCACGACGACTTCGCGGTGGGCGACGTCATGGCCGTCGTCGTCATCTGGCACCCCGGCGGCCGAGGCGGAGGATGTCCCGGCGGAACGAGGCGGCCCGCCGAGCCGGCATTGCGCGGATCCGTTGGTTCCCCACCAGGCCCGTTTCGTTCCGCCCGATGGCGTCTTCGTCGCCTGCGGGTGCCTCTTCTCGCCGAGCCCGTCTACCGTGATGGCATGTGTGGCATCGGGACGAGCAACGGGCGTCACGGTCGGCGCGTCGCTCCGACGCTGTGCCGCGTCTGCGTCGTCGTCGCGCTGCTCGCCGGGGTCGTCGCGGCGCACGCACAGGAGGCGAGTCGCACCGGCAGCATCCATGGCCAGGTCGTCGACGCCGCCACCCGGCAGCCGCTCGGCGCGGCCGCCGTCGTCGTCCTCGATCGCGGCCTCGCCACCGTCACCGGCGCCGACGGGCGCTTCACGCTGGTGGACGTGCCGGTCGGGCTGCAGCGCGTGCAGGTCGTGCTGGTCGGCTACGAGTCGGCCATCCTGCACGACGTCGTCGTACGGCCGGGCCGCTTCACGCCGCTGGCGGTGGCGGTCGACGAGGCCGGCCCCACCGTGCGCGAGGTCGTCGACGTCACTCCCGACTACTTCTCGGCGGAAGAGGAGACGGCGGTCGGCACGGTGAGCTTCAGCTTCGAGGAGATCCGGCGGGCGCCGGGGTCGGCCGGCGACGTCAGCCGGCTGCTGCAGGTGCTGCCGGGCGTGGGCATGGCCACCGATCAACGGAACGACCTGATCGTCCGGGGCGGCAGCCCGGGCGAGCACCTCACCGTCGTCGACAACATCGAGATCCCCAACATCAACCACTTTCCGACCCAGGGGGCGTCGGGCGGCGTGATCGGCCTGCTCAACACCGACCTCATCGCCGACGTCAGCTTCTCGGCCGGCGGGTTCGGGGTCGAGCGCGTCACGGAAGCGGCGGACGACGAGGCGCGCGTGCTGTTCGAGAACGACTCCCGCGAGCAGGAGATGGTGCTGCGCAGCCACTGGCGCAGCTCGACGTGCGGACGGTGCTGACCGGGCGCAAGACCGGCGCCTTCGCCTCGGTGGAGCAGTCGATCGGCCCGCGCCTCACCGCGACGCTCGGCGGCCGCTTCGACCACTTCACGATCAACCGGCGGGGCGCGTGGTCGCCGCGCCTCGGACTGTCCTATGAGGTCGACCCCCGAACGACGCTGACCGCGGCGGCCGGCGTCTACCGTCAGACGCTGCCCGCGTGGCTGCTCGTCCAGCACCGGGACAACCGCCGCCTCGACGACCAGCGCGCCGATCATTACGTGGCCGGCGTGCGGCGGCGGCTGACGCCGAGCACGTTGCTGAGCGTCGAGGCGTACCGCAAGGACTACCGCGGGCTGCCGTTCGACCCGGATGATCCGACCGCGCTCGTCGTCGACCGGTTCGCCGACTTCAGGACGCCGGCGCCAGGGCGCCTCGTCGGGGGCGGCCGGGCGCGGTCGCACGGGATCGAGGGCCTCGTACGGAAGAAGCTGGCGCGGGACGTCCACGGCCTGGTGAGCTACGCCTGGGCGGTGTCCCGCTACACGGACGCGACCGGGGTCGAGCGCGACCGGACGTTCGACCACCGGCACGTCGCGTCGGTGATGGTCGGCTACCGCCCCAACGAGCGCTTCGAACTCAGCGGGCGGTGGCGGTACGCCGGCGGACGGCCCCTACTCGCCCTTCGACCCGGAGCTGTCGGCGCAGGCGGGGGCCGGCATCGTGCGGCGGGATCGGATCAACGCCGAACGCCACACCGCCTACCATCGGCTCGATCTGCGCTTCGACCACCGCCGGCACTACCGGCGCGTCACCCTCGTCAGCTTCTTCAGCGTGCTCAACGTCTACGACCGCGACAACGTCTTCCATTACCACTGGGATGCGGACGACAATCGTCCGGAACGCGCCACCCAGTGGGGGCTTCTCCCGGTGGGCGGCTTCGAGCTCGAGTTCTGACCATGACGGCTTGGCTGCAGGCGTCGATTCGGGAGCATCCCGCGCACTGGGGGTGGGCGCTCAACGCGGCGTTCTGCACGCTGGTCGGCGGCGTGCTGAGCCTGGCGATGTCCGAGCGGATCGAGCCGGCGTACTTCGCGACCAGCTATGGCATCGGGTTCTCCATCCATGCCTTCAACCTGCTCGCGCACCGGCACGGGCCGGCGTGGCTGCCGCGCCGGGCGGGGGAGACCGTCGCCACGGCGTGCGGGATGGTCCTCGGTCTCGCCCTCGGCGGCGTCCTCCTCGATGGCGACCCCCTGTTCCTGCTGGGCAGCAACGCGTTCCTGCTGATCGGCGTCCTGCTGAGCGGCGCGGGCCTCGCCGGCTCCATCGCGGTCGAGCGTCTGTGGGAGGTGCGCAACCGGCTCGAGCGGGCGAGGCGGGACGCCCTGGCCCGCGACAAGGCATTGGCGGAGGCCGAGCTGCGCGTGCTGCAGGCGCAGGTCGAGCCGCACTTCCTGTTCAACACGCTGGCGAACGTCATCTCGCTCATCCGCACGCATCCCGAACGGGCCGCGCGGCTCCTGGAGCGGCTGACGTCGCTGCTGCGCGCCTCGCTGTCGCGCACGCGCCGCGCCGGCGGGACGCTGGGCGACGAGCTCGCGGGGGTGCGGGCCTACCTCGACATCCAGTCGTTGCGCATGGCGGGACGGATGACCTTCGAGGTGGACGTGGACCCCGGCCTCGAGGCGGTGCCGATGCCGCCGCTCCTGCTGCAGCCGCTGGTGGAGAACGCGGTGCTCCACGGCATCGAGCCGTCGCCGGCCGGGGGGCGCGTCGTGGTGCGCGCGGACCGGGCGCGCGGGGTGGTGCGGATCCGGGTGACCGACGATGGCATCGGGCTCGATCCGGACACCGCCGCGCAGGGCGTCGGCCTCGCCAGCGTCCGCGAGCGTCTGCACGCGACGTTCGGCGAGGGCGGGCGGCTGGCCCTCGAGGAGACGCCCGGCGGCGGCGTCAGCGCCGAGCTGCGGTTTCCCGCCGCCCCCGCCGCGGCCGCGGAGGTGCGCTGAGGATGGGCGATGCCGCCAGGGCGCTGATCGCCGACGACGAGCCGGCGCTGCGGGCCGAGCTCCGACGCCTGCTCGCGGGCGCGTGGCCGGAGCTGGGGATCGTGGCGTCGGTCGGGGACGGCGCGGCGGCCCTCGAGGCGATCGAACGCCTGCGGCCGGACGTCGCCTTCCTCGACATCCGCATGCCGCCGCCCTCGGGCCTGGACGTCGCGCGGCGCGCCGGCCCGGACACCGCCGTCGTGTTCGTGACGGCGTACGACACCCATGCGGTGGAGGCGTTCGAGCGGGCGGCGGTGGACTATCTCCTCAAGCCCGTGCTCGGGCCGCGCCTCGACGAGACCGTGCATCGCCTGAAGCGGCGGCTGGCCGGCGGGGACCGCGACGGTCCGGACCCGCGGGTCCTCGAATCGCTGATCCGGCGCCTGGCCGACACCCCCGACTACCTGCACTGGCTGCGGGTCGGACACGGGGAGCGCGTCGAGCTCGTCGCCGTCGACGACGTCTGCTTCTTCCGGTCCGACCGCAAGTACACCGCGGCGGTGACGCGCGACCGGGAGCACCTGGTGCGCACGCCCATCTCGGAGCTGGCGGCGCGCCTCGATCCCGCGCGGTTCTGGCGGATCCACCGCGGCGGCATCGTCAACGTCGCCGCTATCGAGGCGGCCCGCCGCGATCTGCGCGGGCGCTATCGCCTGACGTTGAAGGAGCGCCCCGAGGTGCTGCGGGTGAGCGCCGCCTACCGGCACCTGTTCAGGCGCATGTAGGTACAGGCGGCGGGGCGTTCGCGCTATTCGCTCCGCAGCACCGTGGCGGGATCGAGCGCGGTCGCGCGGCGCGCGGGGACATAGGCCGCGAGCCCCGCGAGCAGGGCGAACAGCACGGGGACCGCCACGTAGGTGGCGGGGTCCCACGGGCTGACGCCATGGAGCTGAGAGGAGAGCGACGACATCAGGACGGCCGCGGCCAGCTCTCCGATGACGACGCCGGCGCCCGCGAACGCCAGCGCGTGGCGCACGAAGCGCGTGCGGACGCCGGCGCGGGTCGCGCCGAGGGCGAGCCGGATGCCGATGTCGCGGCGCCGGCGCGCGGCGGCGCAGGCGACGACGCCGTAGACCCCGATCATCCCGAGGGCGACGCCGAGGACGGCGAACCCCAGCACCAGGGTCGTCGTGAAGCGCGGGCGGCTGACGGCCTGGGCCATGACGTCCTCCATCGAACGGATGCGGCTGACCGGCGTCTCCGCGTCGAGCGAGGCGACCACCGCCCGCAGGTTGTCGGTGACCAGGGCCGGGTCGGCGCCGGCGTGGACGATCACGGACATCGCGTCGATGGCGCCGAGGTGCTGGGCCAGGGGCAGATACAGCGTCGTGCCCTCCTCGCTCGCGGGTCCCTGCCAACGGACGTCCGCGACCACGCCGACCACGGTACGCCAGGGGTCGGCGTCTCCCTGACCGCCGGGGAACTGGATGCGTTGGCCGACCGCGGTCTCGCCCGGCCACCAGGTCTCGGCCAGGCGCCGGCTGACGAGCACGACCCGCTGCGCGCCGCTCGAGTCGGCCTCGGTGAACGCGCGGCCTTCGACGATGGGCACGCCGAGGGCGGTCAGGTAGTCGGCGCTCACGGCGGTTCGCAGGTCGGTCGACGGCCACTCCCCGCCCTCGGTGGCCGGGTTCGGCCGGCCCTCGATCGTGAACACGCTGAAGCCGAAGCCGGCCCCGAAGGGCTCGAAGACGGTCGACAGCCCCACCGTGCGGACGAACGGAAGGGCGCGAAGACGTTGCTCCAGCGCCGTGTAGAAGCCGAGCCTGGCGCTATCGTCGGGATGACGCGCGGCCGACGGCGCGACCTCCGCCACGACGCGGCGCTCCGGGCTGAGTCCGACATCGACGGCGAGCTGCGAGGCCAGGCTCCGGGCGAGCAGGGCGGCCGCGATGGCGAGGGTGACGGCCGCCGCGGTCTCGACGGTGACGAACAGGTCGAGACCGCGCCCCGTCGTTTCGCCGACGCTTCCGCGCGTGCCCGATCGCGCGGACTCCTCGCCCGCGCGCGCCGCGCGCAGCGCCGGCAGGGTGCCGGCGGCCAGCGCGGTGACGACCGAGAGCACCGCGGTGAAGCCGAGGACGACGCCGTCGACGCGAATCCCGTCCGCCCGCGGAACGTCGGCGGGCAGGAGCGCGACCAGGGCCGGCACGCCGGCCCAGGCGACGGCGAGGCCCGCCGCGCCCCCGAGCAGGCTGACGAGCGCGCTCTCGGTCAGGAGCTGCCGGACGACGCGCCCGCGGCCGGCCCCGAGGGCGGCGCGCAGGGCCAGCTCGTGCCGGCGGGCGGCGGCGCGGACCTGCTGCAGGTTGGTCAGGTTCACGGCCCCGATCAGCCACACCGCGGCGACCGCCGCGAGCAGCAGGAGCAGCATCGGGCGCACCGCCCCGAGCCGGTCCTCCCGCCACGTCCTCAGGCTGACGCGCGCCCCGTAGTCGTCGGGCATCCGCCACGGGAACAGCCCGGCGAACCTCGGGCCGAGCGCCCGCATCTCGTCCGTCGCCGCCTCCAGGGAGACGCCGGGGCGGAGCCGGCCGACCAGGAACGCGGTGCGTGCCCACAGGCCGACCGGGCTCGCCGGGTCCACGGTCATCGGCACCCAGATGTCCACGCCGGCCGACGGGAAGTCGAAGTCGGGCGGCATGACGCCGCGCACCTCGTGGGCGACACCGTCGAGCGGCAGCGTCCGCCCGACGACGGCCGGGTCGGCGCCGAAGCGTTGCCGCCACAGCGCGTCGCTCAGCAGGGCGGCCGGCGCGGCGCCGGGGCGCTCGTCGTCGAGGCGGAAGCCCTGACCCAACACCGGCGCGCGGCCCAGGCGGGCCAGTAGATCGCCCGTGGTCGGCACGACGCTCACGCGCAAGGGCTCGTCGAGTCCGGTGAGGGTCCGGTCGTCCGGCGGGACATAGGCGGAGACGTCGAGGGTGCGCGCCCGCTCTCGCAGCTCGACGAGCTCGCCGACGTAGCCGATGTCGAGGATGCGGACCAGCCGGTCCGGTTCCTCGACCGGCAGAGGGCGCAGGAGAATGCCGTGGAGGGCGCTGAAGATGGCCGTCGTCGCGCCGATGGTGAGGGCCAGGGTGGCGACCGACATTGCCGTGAACCCGCGGCGGCGGGCGAGGGCGCGTGCGCCGCACCATACGTCCTGCCGCAACTGATCGAGCCAGCGCCAGCGCCACAGGGCCCGGACGTCCTCGCGGATGAGCCCGGCGTTGCCGAGCGTCGCCCGCGCCGCCCGCGCGGCGTCCGCGGGCGACATGCCCCGCTCGAGGTTCTGCTGGGTCTCGAGCTCCAGGTGCAGGGAGAGCTCGCGCCGGATGTCCGTCTCCGCCCGCTTCGCGCGGCGGCGGCGGAGCCACGGGAGCAGGCGAACGAGGGGCGAACGCAGCGGCATGGTTGGCTCTCCGTATATGAAGATAATCTACAATAGATCGAATAATGTAGATTGTCAATGTATGTGGAGACAGGGGTCGACACCGCCTGGGTCACGCATCGACAACCGTGCCTGCGGAGGAGATGTCTTGCCGGAAGTCGACCTCGCCGCTACACGGACGAAAGAGTTTCGGCGTAGACTTGCCGTATCCCGAGGTGCCGGGCAACGACGGCGGCCGCGCCATGCTCTCGATACCTGGCGCGAAGGCACCATCGGCAGCCGAGGACAGGCGATGACCGATTACCTGCGTGTCGATTCGTTGCTCCAGCGTCGGCTGGACCGTCGCGATCTGCTGACCAGCGGACTGGCTCTGCTCGGACTCGGCGCCGCCCGCCGCGTCTCGGGCCGGTCTCTCTTCCAGCCCTCCGCGTTCCCGCTCGGCGTCGCGTCGGGCGACCCGGCGGCGGACGGCGTCGTCCTCTGGACGCGCCTCGCCCTGGATCCGCTGAACGGCGGCGGCATGCCCCCGGACGACGTCGAGGTCGTCTGGGAGGTGGCGCGGGACGAGGGGATGGCCGACGTGGTGCGGCGCGGCACGAGCGTCGCCCGCGAGGTGCTCGGCCACAGCGTCCACGTCGAGGTGGATGGGCTCGAGCCGGGGCGCTGGTACTGGTACCGGTTCCGGGCCGGGGCCGACGAGAGCGCGGTGGGGCGGACCCGCACCCTGCCGGCGGCAGGCGCGCGTGCCGACCGGCTGCGGTTCGCCTTTGCCTCGTGCCAGCACTACGAGCAGGGGTACTACACGGCGTACCGGCACATGGCCGAGGACGACCTCGACCTCGTCTTCCACCTCGGCGACTACATCTACGAATACGAGGGGCGCGACGGGCGGGTGCGGAGGCACACCGGCGACGAGATCGAGCTGATCGACGACTACCGCAACCGGTACGCGCTTTATCGCAGCGACCCGGACCTCCAGGCGGCGCACGCGGCGTTCCCGTGGGTGGTGACGTGGGACGACCACGAGGTCGACAACAACTACGCGAATGCGGTCTCGGAAGAGGAGGGGCTGCCGGCCGAGCTGTTCCTCCGGCGCCGCGCCGCCGCGTACCAGGCGTACTACGAGCACATGCCGCTGCGCCGGTCGTCTCTGCCCGCCGGCCCGAACCTGCAGCTCTACCGCGCCTTCGGCTGGGGCGACCTCGCCTCGGTCCACGTGCTCGACACGCGGCAGTACCGCTCCGACCAGCCGTGCGGCGACCGGGGCGGCCACTGCGACGGCATCTACGACCCGGCGGCGACGCTGCTCGGCGAGGCGCAGGAGCGCTGGCTGATGGACGGGCTCGACGGCTCGACGGCGCGCTGGAACGTCGTGCCGCAGCAGCTCATGATGGCGCGGGTGGACTTCGCGTCCGGCGACGACGAGTCCTACCCGGTGGACATATGGTCGGGCTACGAGGCCGCGCGCCGGCGGCTGATGGAGTTTCTCGCGGCGCGCCGGCCCGCCAACCCGCTCGTCCTCGCCGGCGACATCCACAGCAACTGGGTCAACGACCTCAAGGTCGACTACCGCGACCCCGCCGCCCCCGTGGTCGGCACCGAGCTCGTGTGCACCTCCATCAGCTCGGGCGGCGACGGCGCTGACGGCGGCGACCGCGCCGCCGCGCTGATCGCGGAGAACCCGGCCATCCGCTTCTACAACGGCCAGCGCGGCTACGTGCGCTGCGATCTGACGCCCGAGCAATGCCGGGCCGACTACCAGGTGCTGGAGTACGTCACCCGGCCCGGCAGCCCCATCTCGACGCGCGCGTCGTTCGTCGTCGAGGACGGCCGCCCCGGCGCGCAGCCGCTCTGAGTCAGTCTGTTCCCCCGTGCGCGCCGACGTTCCGGACCCGCGCGATTGACGACCAGGAACGCCGGGGCTCGCGTGTTCCGGCGACGCGCCACGGGCTTCGTTGGCTCCGCACCATCGGCGATTCCACAATCGCCGGCCGACCTGGCACCGACGCTGTTGGCGAGCTGGCGGCCCGAACGGCCCTCGACGCGATGTCCGTGATCGTCCACGCCGTTGAAAGCGGTTTCCGGGGTAGACTTGCGGCATCCCGCGATGCTGGCGGCGACGCCGGCCGAACCATGATGTCACCAGACGGCGCAACTGCGCCGTCGGAAGCCGAGGACGAGCGATGACCCACTCCCTCCGTGTCGATTCGTTGCTTCAGCGTCGGTTGGACCGCCGTGATCTGCTGACCGGCGGCCTGGCCCTGCTCGGACTGGGCGCCGCCCGCCGCACCTCGGGCGGGTCTCTCTTCCAGCCCTCCGCGTTCCCGCTCGGCGTCGCGTCGGGCGATCCGACGCCGGACGGCGTCGTTCTCTGGACGCGCCTCGCCCTGGACCCGTTGAACGGCGGCGGCATGCCTCCGGACGACGTGGAGGTCGTCTGGGAGGTTGCTCGCGACGAGGGGATGGCCGACGTGGTCCGACGCGGGACGAGCGTCGCCCGCGATGTGCTCGGACACAGCGTCCACGTCGAGGTCGACGGGCTCGAGCCGGGGCGCTGGTACTGGTACAGGTTCCGCGCCGGGGCTGACGAGAGCGCCGTCGGTCGGACGCGCACCCTGCCGGCCGCGGGAGCGCGCGCCGACCGGCTGCGGTTCGCGTTCGCGTCGTGCCAGCACTACGAGCACGGGTACTTCACGGCATACCGGCACATGGCCGAGGACGACCTGGATCTCGTCTTCCACCTCGGCGACTACATCTACGAGTACGAGGGGCGCGACGGGGGGGTGCGCAGGCACACCGGCGACGAGATCGAGCTGGTCGACGACTACCGCAACCGGTACGCGCTCTATCGCAGCGACCCCGACCTGCAGGCGGCGCACGCGGCGTTTCCGTGGGTGGTGACGTGGGACGACCACGAGGTCGACAACAACTACGCGAACGCGGTGTCGGAAGAGGAGGGGCTGCCGGCCGAGCTGTTCCTCCGCCGCCGCGCCGCCGCCTACCAGGCCTACTACGAGCACATGCCGCTGCGCCGCTCGTCGCTGCCCGCCGGTCCCGACCTGCAGCTCTACCGCGCCTTCGGCTGGGGCGACCTCGCCTCGGTCCACGTGCTCGACACGCGGCAGTACCGCACCGATCAGCCGTGCGGCGACGGCCGGGGCGCCTGCGACGGCATGTTGGACCCCGCCGCCACCCCGCTCGGCGAGGCGCAGGAGCGCTGGCTGCTGGACGGGCTCGGCGGCTCGGCCGCGCGGTGGAACGTCATCCCCCAGCAGATCATGATGGCGCGCATCGACTACACCCCGGGCGACGGCGAGTCCTACGCGCTGGACATGTGGTCGGGCTACGAGGCCGCGCGCCGACGGCTCATGGAGTTCCTCGCCGCGCGCCGGCCCGGAAACCCGCTGGTCCTCACCGGCGACATCCACAGCAACTGGGTCAACGACCTCAAGGTCGACTACCGCGACCCCGCCGCGCCGGTGGTCGGCACCGAGCTCGTCGGCACCTCCATCAGCTCGAGCGGCGACGGCGCCGACGTCCGCGACGACACCGCCGCGCTGCTCGCGGAGAACCCGGCGATCCGCTTCTACAACGCCCAGCGCGGCTATGTGCGCTGCGACCTGACCCCCGAGCGGTGCCGGGCCGACTACCAGGTCCTGGAGTACGTCACCCGGCCCGGCAGCCCCATCTCCACGCGCGCGTCGTTCGTCGTCGAGGACGGCCGGCCCGGCGCGCAGCGGCTCTGAGCAACTCGGGCCGGTCGTCGCGGCGACGGGCCGTTCGCTACAGGATGCCCGCGACGACGCTGTCCGGGTCGTCGCCCGGCCGGACGGACGTGCCGAGCGCCCGCTCGCGCGGCCACCGTTCGTCAAGGGTGTCGGCGTCGAGGAGGCGGCCGTTCTTCATCACGCCGCAGATGCGCGCCCCGACGTCGTCTCGCGAGCGTCAGCGCGGCGGGGCGGCGCGTTCGAACAGGCGGGACGGAGTTCGTCCGCCGCGAACGTCGTCCGCCGCCGCGAGCAGGCGGTTCGGAGCCGCGAGGTTGCGTTCGGCCATGGCTTCGAGGAAGTCGACGACCGCGGCGTGCTCGCCCGCGTCGACGAGGTCGAGGAGGACGCGCCAGGCGGCCACCCCGTGGCCGTAGGTCAGCCCCTCGGCCGGGGGCGCCAGGGAGGCGCGGCGGAGCGCGTCGACGGCCGCGTCGACGTCCCCGTCGAGCATGGCCGTCGAGGCGAGCGTCATGTGCGCCTGGTAGATGAACGAGCCGGCATCGGGCACGCCCGCGAAGCGGGGCGCGAGGTCGAGCACGTCGCGCGCGAAGCGTCTCGCGTTGTCCGTCTTCGTCTCGATGTAACCCGCCAGGTTGCGGTCGTCGAACCGCGCGGCCCCGCGGATGCTCTGCAGCGCGTCGACCGCGGCCTCGGCCATCGCTTCGAAGCGCTCGGCCGGGGGCAGGGCGGCCAGGGCGTCGTACTGCTCGGCCGGGGCCACGGTGCGGTCGCGGTGCCATGCGGCGCGGCTTCGCTCACTCGCCACCAGGTCCGCCAGCATCGTCCGGGTCCGCACCGACTCCGGATCGAGGCGCACGGCGCGTTCGAGGCAGTCCCTGGCCATCAGGACGTCCTCCGGAAAGCTGTTCCGGTTGTAGCGCGGCGCGTTGAGCACGTACTCGGCGGCGGCGGTCAGCAGGACCGGATCGCTCGACGCGGCGAGGCGGGCGCGCGCATGCGCGGCGAACGCGCCGTCCGGGTCGAAGCCGGTCACCTCGACGAGCGGGCCGTCGTCGGTGACGCGGACGCGGTAGCCGGTGGCGCTGGCCGCGTAGAACCGGCCCAGGCGGGCCGACCAGCCGCCCGTCGGGTCTTCCGACCGGCGCTGGAGCAGGATCTCCTCGGCGCGCGGCCGGTCGCCATGCCTCACCGCGACCTCGGTGTCGGGAAAGTCGTCGAGGAGCCGCTCGACCGGCCAGCTCGCGACCGTGGCGATGTCCATTTGCCGCTGGATGTCCAGGAACGGGTTCCCCGTCCCGTCCGCGGCCGGGCGGCACGCCGCGCCCGCGATCGCGATCAGGCAGCAGCCGGCGCCCAGGGCGGCGGTGGAGAGCGGCGAGGTGGCGCGCCGGGGCGCCCGTTGCAGGATGTGCGCGATTCGCCGAGTCAGCGACGGGCTTCCATGCATGCCGACACCCTCCCACGAGAAACGGCCGCCGCGCGCGCGGACGGCGATGGCCATTGACCTCAGCACGTCGACGTAGGCCTGGGGCGCGCGCACCGTACGCAAGGCCGCCTCGTCGCACGCGTGCTCGGCGGTCAGGGCGAGGGCGCGGCGCAGCCACCAGGCGAGCGGATGGAACCAGAACAGGCAGCGGTTCAGCGAGGCGAGCCCGGCGACGAGGGGGTCGTGCCTCACGACGTGCGCGTGCTCGTGCGCGACCACCGCGCGGAGCGTAGCCCCAGGCCACCGTTCCCAGCCAAGCGGGAGCACCACGGTCGGTCGCAAGAGGCCCACCGTGACCGGCACGGCGACGCGGTCCGACTCGCTGATCCGGACGGGGAGGGCGCCGAGCCGGCGGCGGGGCGGCCCGTCGATAGGCCGCGCGCCGCGCGCGAGCCGCCGCGAGCCCCACAACCCGAGCACGAGTCGCAGCAGCATCGACGCCATGCCGGCGGCGTAGACGGCGAGAGCGGTCGCCGCCCACGGCCGCCCGCTTGCCGCCCACGGCCACGCGCCTGGGGTCCACGGCCGCGCGGCTGAGGAAGGCGCCGCCGGCGCGGGGTCGTGCGAGGCGCCGCGTGCCCGACGAGGCGGCGTCAGCGGCGGGGGAGCCGGCGCCGCCGGACTCCGTTCGGTCCGCGGGCCGGGGGTCGTGGCGAGCGCGGCGGCGACGACTTCGCGCGCGGCGGGCGGAACCGGCACGCCGACGGCCGGCACGAGGCGCGACAGCGCCGGCATCAGCAGCATCGCCACGAGCACGACGGTCCACGTGGCGTGCCGGGTCGCGCCGGCCCGCACCCGGAGGGCGGCGAGGATCGCCGCCACGAACGCCGCGACCAGCGCCGCCCGCAGCGACGCGTCGGCCAGCGCCTCCAGCACCATCCCGCTCATGACCGCCCCCCGCGCCGCGTCTTCGCCTTGCCTCTCGCCCGGCGCGCGAGGCGTTCGAGCTCGTCCACCGAGAGCACCTGCTCGTCGACCATGCCCACGAGGAACTGCTCGGTCGAGCCCGCGCAGAAGCGGTCGATGATGCGCCGCACGGCGGACGCGGCAATGCCCTCCGGCGGCAGCTCGGCCCGGTAGACGAACGTCTTGCCCGCCACCCGGTGGCTCAGGTAGCCGCGGGCCTCCAGGCGCCTCAGCACCGTCCGTACGCTCGAGTCCTTGAGCGGATGGGCGGGCAGCAGCCCTTCGCGCACCTGCTCCGCGGTCGCTTCGCCGCCGGACCAGATCACCTCCATGACGGCCTGCTGCAACTCGGTCAGGATGGCGTTACGAATCGTCACGTTACGGAGTGTAGCACATAGGGCGGGTTCGAGCGAGATCCGGCGCCGAAATCTTGTTGAAGCGGGCGTACGCATGGTCAGAGGGGCGGGGGACGCGCCGACGCACCGGCGAGCTGCCAAGACCGCGTACAATCTACTTGGTCTTCGGCGTGAGCGAGCCGGAAGGGAACGTCCCCCCACACGACGCCAACGCTCTCGACCACGAGCGTTCCCACGAGCGCAAGCCAGGACCATGGGAAAACGGGACCACGACGAGGACTGGCGGTTTCCGCCGTTCCGGTTCTCGAACTACACGGAGCTCATCAAGGCGGGCTGGCCCGATGACGACATCGAGCGGTTCATCCTGCGCGATCTCGGCCGGACCTTCCACGCACTGAGCCGCGAGCGCCAGAAGCAGGAGCTGGAGCGAGGCGTCGAGCTGACCCACACGAAATGGGACGCGCTGATCGCTGCGACGGTCGAACAGCTCGCGCTCACCCACCACCTTCCGGTACCGAGCTGGGTCGACGAGCCCGAGCGGTTCCTCGACGAAACGTGGGTGCTGGCCGAAGGACGGATGGCACGGGAGTTCTGCCTGATGTTCGCACCGGGACCCTTCCTGAGACACGGCGCCGTGCCAGACCCCGGAGAGTTCAACGAGCGCACGGGAGACACCAGTGATTGGGAACCCCGATCTTGATCGGGAAAGGCTGACGAACCTGTTCGACGACCTCTCCCGGGAGCTCGAGTTCGCGCGAACCCGCGTGCAGATCTACGTCATCGGCGGAGCCGCGATGAGCATGGCGTTCGACCGGGGCCGGACGACCAAGGACGTGGACGCAAGAATCGACGCCGGCCACGGTGCGCTGATGAAGGCGGTCGAGAAGATCGCGCGCAAGCGGGGCCTCACTCACAACTGGCTCAACGAAGAGGCGACGAGCGCGATACCACGGGAGACGGACAGGAACACGCGGACGCTCTACAACTCGCCGTACCTCACGGTGACGGGAGCCTCGCCGAAGCACCTGCTCGCCATGAAACTCGAGGCCGGACGGGCACGCGACATGAAGGACGTGAAGCTTCTGATGAAGCGCCTCGGGATAACGGACGTGGCCGAAGCAACCGGCATCCATGCAAGGCTGTACGCCGGAAAGCCGATGAAGGCGAGAGCCGTGGAGGGTCTCGAACGCGTGAGCCAAGAGCTCAGGACCGAGCAGCAGCCGTCGCGAGCCAAGAACTCCACGGGAACCTGAGCAGGTGCCTCGGCCAAGCCGATGCGCCGGAGCGGCGAGCAGCAGGTGGCGCCCGGCTCCGAGACGCTATGCGCCCTGTTCGGCGATGCGCCGGCGTCAACCTGCTCGACGAGCTGTCGGTCTATCTGCCGGAATCTCGATCTCGTCGAGCATTCGGTGATGCGGCGCCTGGCTCGCGCCGGCGTGCGGCCCCGGCCGTCCGCGCACGGAGCGCGCCGGCGCCTCGTCCTGCGGGAAGACACGGCGCTGGCCCTCGGGCTGCCGTTCCGAGCCCCGCCCCCATGCGCAGCCGCGACAACATCCGCGCGGTCGCGGCCGGCATCGAGGCCATGGAACCCGAGGAAGCCGCCTATTGGCTGGGGATGGCCATGCACCGTCGACGATCGCGCGGCCTTCCGCCTTCTGCATCATGGGGGCGAGCGTCTGCTGGTGGCGTTCCGTCGGCAGGGGAATCCAGACGGACTCGGTGGCGAGCCACGACTCCACCTGCCGCCATGCGGCGGCCACCGAGGCGGGGCGAGGAAAGATGCGCGGGTTGCTGGCGATCCGCGCGAACGCGAGCAGGCTGGGCCAAGGCAGGCCTACCGGCGCGGCGGCGTTGATCCGTTCGTCGAGCCACTCGTGCGCCCTCGCGTGTTGCGGGAACGAGGCCACGTGCGCGTAGACCAGCAGATTGGCGTCGACGAGGATCACCGGAACTCTTCGCCCTCCGCGACGGCGAGCACCTCGGCCACGTCGTCGAGGCTGCCGGCCAGACACGAGCCGAGATCGACCGTGGGCGTCCGATAGGGGACCGACCGCGTCGGCGGCGCCGCCATGGCGCGCAGACCGCGGCGCAGGGCCTCATTGACGATGGTCTTGAAGCTCTCCCCGCGCACCTGCTGCATCCGTTGCGCCAAGGCCGCCACGTCGGGATCCAGGCTGAAGGTCGTCCGCATACATCCGGACATTAGCAGTCTGATGAGTTGATGTCCATCCGGGGGGGATGGTCTCGCACGTCCCCGCGGCCTCGAGAGCAGACGCGTGACCATTCCGAAGATCTTCACCCCCGGCGTGACGTGCTCGACGGCACGGTCGCCGACGCCGACTTCGCGGCCGACCTCGCCCAGGTCCTGACCGGCACGCCGAGCCCGGGCTACCGCGAGACCGGCCCGTTCTTCGCCAACACCCTCCCGACCCGGGGCCTGAAGTCTTGCTCGCCAATGTGTCCCCGAGCTGGTCGAGCGGGCGTGCCCGAACAAGGCCGAAGGGTCGGCGCTTCCTGGTCATCTTGCTCTTCGGTCCACGGAGACACGGGCGACCAAAGCACGAGCCTCAGCGCGAGACAGCCCCGTGGGCCCCGCCCCCCTCAATCCTGTCCGCTCTCCCCGCTCCGCTCCTCCAACCGCGCGCCCCCCAGGATGTTCGGCATCGCGTAGTTCCCCTCGTGACACGCGTACTCGAACATCGGCAGCTCGGTCCACTTCATCGGAATCCGCGCCGTCCAGGGCGCCGACCACGTCGCGGGGTCGCTGATCGTGAACTCGTAGAGCAGCGTGTCCGCGTCCACCCGCGTGAACCGCTCGACGAGATGACGGTCCCTGGTCGAGCCCCGGTAGCCGTGCTTGTCGCTGAAGTGCGTGGTCTCGACCACCAGCGTGTCGCCCTCCCAGACGCCGCGCGACTCGCCGGTCCACGACTCGATGTCGGGGCGGGGACGGCCGTCGAGGGGGATGATGCGCGAGTCGTGCACCATCTCGTTGAGCACCACGACGTGGTCGGGGGTCTGGAAGAGCTGCATGTGCTGGTTGTAGAAGCCGGGGGTCATCGGGGGCCCGGTGTTGAACCCGAGAATGCAGCGGTCGAACGCGCTGCGGTCGGTGTACGAGTCGGCGGGGTGGGCCTCGCGGTACGCGCGCCGCTCGTCGGCGCGGCGCTGCCCCTCGTCGCTCAGGGCGGGAATGCGCCCGTTCGGCGGGTCGACGATGAGCGACGTGCGGCGGTCGTCGATGACGGTGGTGCCGAAGTCGAGCCAGAAGTTGTTGTAGCCGCCGACGTTGCCCCCGGCCTCGGTCCGCCGGGGCGCCGCCTCCCAGAGGCGGACGTTCCGCTCCACCCGCTCCTGCTCGATGGTGGCCGCCTCCTCCTCGGTCAGGAACGCCTGGTCCCCGCGGTCCTCGGGCCGCTCGAGGGGCGTGGCGGTCTTGAAGTCCCAGATGCCCTGCAGGTCGGGGGCGCCCCACGGGGTCCGCGGCGCGTCCTGGCCGGCAGCCGCGCCGGCCGCCAGCACGACGAGCACCACCGCCAGCGTCGGCGCGACGATTCGACCTCTCACGACCGTCATGGCTCTACCTCCTCCATGCGGGCGCCCGCCTCGCAGGGCGGCCCTGGCGGTCTACGATAGCCCGTGGCGGGGCTGCTGTAAACGCGGCCCCCGGACCCCGAGCGACAACACCGATGCCATGCCGGCCGTCGAGGAATGGCGCGCGGTCTGCGCTCGGGCCCGAGCTGGCGTCCGGAGCGCCATCACGCCGGCATCCCCGCCGTCGACCCCGACGCCTACCGGCTGCCGCTTGATGTCGCGATACAGCGCGTCCGGGAGTTGGATCTGCGTCTTGATCACGCCATCATCTGTACATCGCCATCGAAACGACATCAATCGATCGCGCCTCGACTCTTGACGTCGACGGTTCGAACGGTCATGGTCGGCATGAGAACGCCCGGAGGGCGCGAAACAGCGGGAGGTCGGGATGCCACGGAGACCGGGGCGGTTGGCGGCGGGGGTGCTTCTGGCGATGGGCGCAGCGGGACTCGTGCTGCACGCGCAGGGCGGGGATCGGACCATCGCGGGCGTCGTCACCAGCGGCGCCGGCCCCGAGGCGGGCGTCTGGGTGGTCGCCGAGACCGGCGACCTGCCGACGACGTTCCGCAAGATCGTGGTGACCGACGACGATGGCCGCTTCCTGCTGCCGGAGCTGCCGGAGGCGAGCTACTCGGTCTGGGTGCGCGGGTACGGCCTCGTCGACTCGACGCCGGTGACGGCGGCGCCGGGGAATGACCTGCGCTTGACGACGACCGTCGCCGCCACGCCGCAGGAGGCCGCCGCGGTCTATCCGGCCGCGTACTGGCTGTCGCTGATCGAGCCGCCCGGAGCGGACGAGTTCCCGGGCACGGGCCCCGAGGGCAACGGCATCAGCGAGGACCTGCGCACCCGCGACGAGTACCTCTACAACGTGAAAGCCTGCCTGCGCTGCCACCAGGTCGGGGGCGAGTTCACGCGCGGGCACTCCGACGGGCTCGACTACGACTCGAGCGCCGACGCGTGGGACGCGCGCGTCCGCATGGGTCAGCGCGGGGCCGAGATGAGCATGTGGATGTCGCGGTTCGGCCGTGGGCGCGGGCTGCGCATGTTCGCCGACTGGAGCGACCGCATCGCCACCGGCGAGGTGCCGCCGGCGCCGCCGCGACCGCGCGGGGTCGAGCGCAACCTGGTCCTCACCCAGTGGGAGTGGACCGACGAGATGGGCAAGATCCACGACGAGGCGTCGACCGACAAGCGCAACCCGACGGTGAACGCCAACGGCCCCATCTACGGGGTGGACATCGCCAACGACAACCTCGCCATGCTCGACCCGAGCACCCACTCCGCGACGATGTTGCGCATCCCGACCCTGGTCGACCGCTCGACCATGCGGGCGTCCTACGCGCAGTCGGGCTATCCGCCGTCGCGCCTCGCCGACCTCGCGCGCTTCAACCCCGCGAGCATCCACAACCCGATGCTCGACAGCCGGGGCCGGGTCTGGTACACGGCAACGCTGCGCCCGCCCGAGAACCAGCCCGACTGGTGCATGGACGGCTCCGGCAACAAGTTCGCCGAGTACTTCCCGGTCGAGCGGTCGGGCCGCAACGTGAGCTACTACGACCCCGAGACCGGCGAGTTCACGATGGTCGACACCTGCTTCGGCAGCCACCACCTGCAGTTCGCGCACGACGAGAACGAGACCCTGTTCCTCAGCCGGCCCAACAGCGACGTCTTCGGCTGGCTCGACACGAAGCTGTTCGACGAGACCGGCGACGGGCGGCTCGCGCAGGGCTGGTGCCCGACGGTGGTCGACACCAACGGCGACGGCCGCATCACGAAGCCGTGGAACGAGCCGGCGGTGGCCCGCGCCAGCCGGTTCGAGGAGGACCCGACGGCCAGCACCTACGACTTCGACCCGGCGCGGGACACGCGGGTCACGGTGGGGGCGTACGGCATCATCGTCAACCCCGTCGACGGATCGGTCTGGGGCGCGCAGGACTCCTACCCGGGCCGCATCGTCCGGCTCGTGGTGGGAGACGACCCGCCGGAGAGCTGCATCGCCGAGGTCTTCGAGGTGCCCTCCGAGCGCTGGGACGTCGAGGCGGCGGGCGAGCGCGGCTTCATGCCTCGCGGCCTCGACGTCGACACGAACGGCGTCCTGTGGACGGCGCTGTCGGGGACCAACCACCTCGCGAGCTTCGACCGGGCCAGGTGCGCATCGCTGACCGGGCCCGAGGCGCACACCGGGCGGCACTGCGCGGAAGGATGGACCCTCCATCCCCTGCCGGGCCCGGTGTTCAGGGGGACCGACGTCCGCGCCGATTACAACTACTACAACTGGGTCGACCAGTTCGACACCCTGGGCCTCGGCGAGAACGTGCCCATCGCCACCGGCACCGGCTCGGACTCGCTGGTGGCGCTGCTGCCCGAGACCGGCGAGACGGTCGTCATGCGGGTGCCCTATCCGCTCGCCGGCTTCCACCCGCGGGGCCTCGACGGCCGCATCGACGACCCCGACGCCGGCTGGAAGGGGCGCGGCGTTTACTCGTCGACCGGCTCCGACACGGTGTGGCACGCCGAGGACGGGCTGGCCGTCGAGGACGGCGAGTACCGGTCGGTGTCGAAGCCGATCCTCGTGAAGTTCCAGTTCCGGCCGCACCCGCTGGCGGAATAGCCCGGGCGCTCGGCGCCCCCCCTGCCTCAGGGTCGCTTCGCGGCGTGCCGCTCGATGTAGGTGAGGGCGGCCTGCGTGAGAAAGCCGGATCTGGACGTCTCGGCGAGCTTTGCGGCGCGGTCGATCAGAGCCAGCGCGCGCCGCGGGATCGTCACGCTCAGCCGGACGGTCTTGTTCGAGATCGCCAGCTTGTCGAGATCGACCTGGATGCCCACCAGGAACGCCCCCGGCTCGACTGTGGTCCGGCCGACCACGTCCGGGTCGGGGATGGGCTCGCCGTCGGCGATCATGCCGTCGAGATGACACAGGATCGCCTCTTCGGCGTTGCGGATGGCCTCGGCCAGGTTGTCGCCCTCGGTGAAGCACCCCGGCAGGTCGACGATCTCGACGCTGTACCCGCCGTCGGCCTCGGCGTGCAGTTTTGCAAGGTAGAGGATCATCGGTCTCTCCAGTCCCAGCCGGCCTGCCGGTAGATGTTGCGGAGCGTCGTCACGTAGAGGTCCTTCCTCGGATGCGGTACGGTCACGCGGCCCGGCTTCGTGGGGTGCGTGAAGTTCCGATGGCTGCCGCGACCGCCGGCGTTCCGCCATCCATCACGCTCCAGGCGCTTGATGATCGTCGCACTGTTCATATGTATGTAGTATACATATGCATCTGATATGCACAGCCGTTTGTGCTCGCTTGGCTGCCCAGCGGATGTCCGCGGAATCCGGGGGTTGCAGAGACCCGGCCAGGTCCGGCAGGCTGTGGAAGCGCGCGATGGATGACGGACGGCTGGCGACCGGAGCTGCGACCCAGGTCGGCTGCTGCATCGTGGGGGGCGGGCCCGCCGGGCGCCGTCCTCGCCCTGCTCCTCGCCCGCCGCGGTGTGCCCGTGGCGCTGCTCGAGGCCCGGGACGACTTCGATCGGGCGTTCCGGGGGGACACCGCGACCTGCCCGCGTGGCTCGTCGGCTGGGGTGTCCGGCCCGAGCGTGTCCGCGGGGAGGCGCGCGGACGGACCCGGATGGAGTAGACGCAATGGCTGGTCGGATACCCGGGAAGTCGACGAAGAACGCGGGGAAGGCCGTCGCCGGCCGGGCGAAGGGGAAGCCGGTCCTCCTCTCGGGCGGCAACCCCCAGATCGCGAAGTCCGACGGCGACGCCCCCGTGCAGGCGTACATCGCGGCCATGCCGGGCTGGAAGAGCGACGTGGGGCGCCGCCTCGACGCGCTCATCGTGCGCACCGTGCCGGACGTGCGCAAGTGCGTGCGGTGGAACTCGCCCTTCTACGGGGTCGAGGGCCGGGGCTGGTTCCTCAACGTCCACGTCTTCACCCGCTACGTGAAGGTGACCTTCTTCCAGGGTGCGTCGCTGCGGCCCGCCCCGCCCGGCTCGGGCAAGGACAGGGACGCGCGCTGGGTCGACGTCCACGAGGGCGAGTTCGACGAGGCGCAGATGGCGGCGTGGGTCCGGCAGGCGGCCGCCCTGCCCGGCTGGGACCTGACGTGATGTCTTGCGCCAAGGGGTTCCCGACGTGCTGACCGGACGGCTTGCCTGGCGGAACGGAAGTGGGAGTCATGGCCGTCGACCGTCTGACCGACTACGACTTGATGATCGTCCTGGCGATCCTCGTGGCCGGCGAGCGAGCCGGCGCCGCCGCGATTGCCCGCGAGCTCCGGTGGAGGGACTGCCGCAGCGTCGTGCTCGGCGAGATCCACGCCGCGCTCGACCGGCTGGAGGGCAACGGACTCGTGGTGTCCTGCGGGGGCGGTCCGGGCTCGCCGCGGAGGCGTGGCGCCAGGCGGGTCTTCGAGGTGACACCTGCCGGATTGCGGGCGGTCGAGAGCACCCAACGCGCCCTCGTCGCGCGGTGGAAGGAGTTGCCGGAGCTCGAAGACGAGCCGCTCCTGAGCGACCTCGTGGGGGAGTACAGTGCCCGCCGTTGGCAGACGTGGCTCTGGTACCTGGCGCAGCACGCCTAGCCCCAGCGGACTGCCCCGGAGCCGATTCGTCGCCCCCCCGCTGACTCTCGTCGGCAACTCATGACCGACAGACCCGTTGCTGCATCGTAGGCGGCGGCCCCGCCGGTGCCGTCCTCTCCCTCGCCTTGCGGGGGCGACCGATGAGCGTTAAGGTAGGCCCGTGATGGCCACGCCGCTTCGACTCGGGCGTGCGGCGGTCGGCGTTCTCCTGCTGACGGTCGTCGTCGGGCCGGGCCTCTCGTTGCGCGAAGCCGTGTCGCCGCGCGCGGCGGCGGCATCGTCTCACGCGGCGGTCGCGACGTTGCGGATTCCGGAGGGCGGCCGCATGCCGCGGGCGGTCGTCGACGGAGAGGGAACCCTGCACGTCGTGTACGCCGCCGGAGACACGAGCGGCGGCGACCTCTTCCACGTGACGCGCGAGCCCGGCGTGGCCGGCTGGTCGGAGCCGCGACAGGTCAACAGCCGGGCGCGCTCGGTGACGGCCGTGGGCCCGATAGACGGCGCGCAGCTCGCGCTCGGGCCCGACGGGCGGCTCCACGTCGTCTGGCTGCAGGCCGACCCCCCGGCGTTCTTCTACACGCGGAGCCGCGCGGACGGCCCCGGCTTCGAGCCCCAGCGCGAGCTGCCGGCCGGCCAGACGGGCGCCCTCGAGGCAGGCCCGGCCGTCGCCGCCGACGGCGGCAGCGTCTACGTCTTCTGGCACGCCGGCGCGTTCGATGACGCGCGGCGCAGCGTCTTCCTGACGCTGTCGCGCGACGGCGGGACGACCTTCGAGCCGGCCAGCCGCGTCAGCGCGGAGGCGGAGGGCGCGTGCGCCTGCTGCGGCCTGAGCGCGCTGGTCGCGGCGGGCGGCGCCGTTCATGCGTCGTACCGCGGGGCCGGCGACAACGTGCGCCGGGGGCAGCGGCTGCTGACGTCGGCCGACCACGGTCGCACCTTCTCCGACCGGCTGGTCCAGCCGTGGGAGCTGGGGGCCTGCCCGGTGTCGACCACGAGCCTGGTCGCCGGCCCCGACGGCCTGACCGTGGCGTGGGAGACGCAGGGGCAGGTGTACTTCGCCGGCGCCGGCCGGCTCGACGACGCGCGCTCGCCGCCGGGGGAGGCCCGCTTCCGCCGCAAGAACCCCTCGGTCGCGGTGGATGCCCGCGGAGATACGCTGCTTGCCTGGGGCGACGGCCCCGGCTTCAGCTTCGGCGGCTCGCTGCACTGGCAGGTCTTCGACCCCGCCGGCCGCCCGGTGGGGGAGCCGGGCGGCGGGGCCGGTACGGTCATCGAGGGAAGCACCGTCGCCGCCGTCGTCCACGATGGCCGGTTCCTCGTCGTTTTCTAGGAGTCGTCGTGGAACGGGTGCAGAACGGTGCAGCCTCCTGGCAGAGTTGGTTGGGGCGCCCAGCGGAGCCGCAGGCGACGATGAGCGGGCTGGTGGGTGGTCCGCATGACGAAGCTCGAGAAGCGCGGCATCGCCCGCGAATCTGAAGGAGACGTGGCAACCGGGATGCCTGCTACCATCTATGCGGGATGCGCCGGCGGGTCGGCGGCGGGCGTTCGGGGGCCGTTGGCGCCAGGCTCGAGAGAGTTCATCATGCGCATGATTCGACCCGGTTGGGGGACCGTTCGCCGGGCAATGGCCGCGATGCTCTGCGCGGGCGCGCTCGCGGGGGCGTTCGCCCTCACCGCGCGCGCCCAGCCGTCGCGCACGGTGGCCGACGGGGTCTACACCGCCGGGCAGGCGGCGCGGGGCGCCCAAGTCTACCAGGCGCTGTGCGTGACCTGCCATGGCGAGGCGCTCGAGGGCAGCGTCGGCCCGCCGCTGGCCGGAGACGGATTCCTGTCGATCTGGAGCGCGCTGCCGCTGGTGGAGCTCGTCGACAAGATCCACAACACCATGCCCCTGCAGGCGACGGCGCCGCTCTCGCGGCAGGAGTCGATCGACCTCACCGCCTACATCCTCGAGGCCGGCGCGTTCCCGGCCGCAGAGGCGGAGCTGGCCGACGCCGCGCTGGCCGACATCGCGCTCCCCACGGTGGCCACCGCTTCCGCGTCCGCCGCCGGCGGGGACCTCTCCGTCGCGCCCATCGCCAACCTCGCCCAGCTGATGCGGGCCATCGCCTTCCCCGCCTCGAACATCGTCTTCAACACTCAGATCAAGGACCCCGGGGCCGAGGTGCCGGAGCCGACGGGGACCCGGCCCTTCGACTTCGTCGAATGGGGAGAGACGGTCTATCCGGGCTGGGAGTCCATCGACCTCGCGGCGCTGGCCATCGCCGAGTCCGCACCCCTCTTCCTGGTGCCCGGCCGCCGGTGCGAGAACGGCCGGCCGGTGCCCGTCGACCGGGCCGACTGGCGGGAGTACACGGCGGCGGTCGTCGAGGCGGGACGGGCCGCCTACCGGGCTTCGCAGTCGCGGGACTGGGACGCGGTCATCGCGGTCACCGACCAGCTCAACGAGGCCTGCGCGAACTGCCACTTGGTCTATCGCGACGTGGGCGCCGAGGGGCGCGGGGTGGGGGCGGACCGCTGCCGGCAGGAGCCCTGACGGTGGATCCCCAGGCCGCTGACCAAGCTCGCCTGGCCGCTTGCCATGCGCGGAAACCGGGGAGGGCGGGCCGCGGTCGGCAGCTTTCGACTTCGATCACTGTCGCCTATTGGGGGGAGGAACGACAATGCGCCTGTTGACAGTCGTCGTGGCGGCGTGGGCCGTGCTCGCAGCCGCGCCGGGGGCGGCGCAGGACTGGACCGAGTTCGCGAGCCTGGAGGACCGGTTCACCTGCAACTTCCCCGGCGAGCCGGTGGTCACCGACACCACGTGGGTCTCCGAAATGGGGGCCGAGGTGCCCGCGCGCGTCTACTCCGCCGAGAGGGGCCCGAGCCGTTTCTCGGTGACGGTGGCCGACTACAGCCACGTCGCGCGCATCCTCACCGAGCGGGCCGGCAACTGCCCGCCGGGGGCGGAGCGCTGCAGCGGCGGCGGGTCGACCGGCGAGGGGTACTGGCGCCACGACGTGCGGGGCGCGATGCTCTACGCGACCTGGACGTTCATGCAGCGTGACGCCGAGGTGACGCACCTGGGCTACAACTCGCTCGACCGCGTCGAGGGCCACCAGATGCACCTGACCAACCCCGACCGGTCGCGCACGTTCGTGTCGATCTACATGCACGAGGACAAGCTCTACGTTGCCGAGGGCACGGTCCCGCGGGGCTACCCCGAGCCGGCGCTCTTCCAGCAGTCGCTGGGCTGGCTCGACGAGGACGGGAACGGGCTGCGCTACGAGTCGGCCTACTCGAACGGGTTCCCGGCGCCGCCCCGCGTGCCCGCGGTGTTCTAGCGCCCTGGCCGTGTTCCGGCGCGTGCCGGCCGTGTGTTTCGAGACGGGCAAACAGCCTCGCGCCGTCGTGATTCCCGACGGTCGAGGCCGGTGAGGAGGGTGATCATGCGTTTCAAGCTCGGCCTTGCGGCCATCCTGGCGTTCGCCGTCGCGTTGCCGGTCGGGGGGCACCATTCCCACGGCAACTACTCTGAGGAGTTCACGGACATAGAGGGGGTGGTCACCGAGCTCCATCTGCTCGTCCCGCATTCCTGGCTCTACCTCGAGGTCGAGGGCCCCGAAGGCGAGCCGCAGATCTGGGCGCTGGAGGCCAGCGACCGCAACCACCTGGCGGAGAGCGGCATCACCCGCGGCTATCTCACGCCCGGCGACGCGGTCAAGGCGCGCTGCCACCCCGTGAGGGACGGCTCGCCGGGCTGCCTGCTCGGGTTCCTGAAGGCCCCGGACGGCGACGTGAAGGACTGGGACGGCAACAACGCGCCGGCACCGGCCGACTTCTAGCTCCTGCCGCCGGGTCGCGTGCGGACTCGACCGGCGGTGGTACCGCCGCGCAGGGTCGAGTCTCGCGCCCCGGACCAGCCCGCCCAGCGTCACCTTGCGGCTCCGCTGGGCGCCCAACCAACCCTGCCGGGAGTCGGCACCGTTCTACGGCGCAGACTCCCAGCGACGTTGCCGGTCGGATGGACGGGGTTGCTCCCCCCGGCGTCGTCACGGCGAGGCGAGGCCGAGGTCGCGGCGGACGGTCGAGAAGTCGAAGGGCTTTCCGGGGCTGCGGTGCTCCTTGTGCTCCATGTCCTTGAGCAGCAGATCGACCGCTCGGCGTCCCGCCGCGGTGCGCGCGCACTCCCGCGGCGTCCTGCCGTTCAGCGCCGGCAGCGGCCGGTCCGGCCAGTCGGCATAGTGGCGCGCCTTGAAATCGGCGACCACGCTTTCCTCTTCCGGTGAAGCCGGCGCCCGCGGCGATCTCTCGACCCTGTCCCGGAGTGCGAGCGGATCGGAATGCTCGCGTGCGCGGTGGCGGACGCGGGAGCCGCACGCCGCCTCGATGCATACCCTCAGCGTGTCCGCGCGGGCCTGCGAGTTGGTTTCCACCCGCAGCGCGGAAGCGTTCAGCTCCACACGGCCGACGATGGTCGATTCGCTGTCCGGCCGCGCCGGGTCGTCGGGACGCACGAACACCCAGGTCGAAGAATCCCCTTCCGCGCTTTCCTTCGCGGCGCCTTCCATGCCGGCGATGCAGGTATCGACGGCCCGCATGGCGCTTGGCGTCACCTCGAAGTGGTCCACCGTGAGCAGCAAGGGGTCGCCGTCGTGGTTGCGCAGGTCGGGTGGGACTGCGCTTCGCGCGTCGCAGTCTTCGACGGCCTCCTCCCAGCGGCGAATCAGGTAGCACCCGAAGGAAGCGTCCCGGAGACGCTCGACCGGCACGGCGCGCCGGCGCCGCAGGCGGCCGCGGGCGCGCCGGACGACCTCGGCCGCATGGTATGGCGGCAGCGGGCGCGGGTGCGTTCCGCAGAGCAGGGAGACGCCCTCGTGGTCGGCGACGCGGGCCAGCAGCGCGTCGCGCCGCACCAGGATCTCCGACGCCCGCTTCTCCCGCACCGTGCGCCGCTCGTCGGACAGGAGGTCGCGTAGCGTCAGCGTCTTCCCCGGATCGACCGCCTCGACCTCCCAGACCGAGAGCCACGCGGCCCGTTGCGCGTCCAGCCAGCGGCGTTCCTCGGGCGAGCAGCGGCGCCCGTGGGCGGCCCGGTAGGCGTCGGCAACGGTCCGTCCGTCCACCTCGAAGCCGTAGACGGACCAGGGCCACGCGAGCGGCGCGGCGGCGGGCGCGTCGGTGAAGTCGTCCTGGAAGGCCTGCCACCTCTCCCCGAACCTGTCGAGCGCGAACCGGGTGAGGCGAAGGACCAGCCGCTCGTCCAGCCCGTGCGTCGCGCTCGCGCTACAGGCTTGGGCGTGCTCGGCCTCGTCGGCGGCGAGATGGCACTTCTTGTACTTGCGGCCGCTGCCGCACGGACAGGGGTCGTTGCGGCCCGCCCGGGGCCGGAACGGCTCTGCCGGCGCGGGCGGGGCGGACGGGGCGAAGTCGTCGTCGGGTTCGGATTCCGGGGGCGCCGGGTCGAAGTTCGCCGCGGCCTCGAAGGGAGCGGTGAGCCGCACCTCGCGGTCGTCGTCGTCGAAGTACGACTCGCGGACGGGCACCGGGGCGTCCGACTCGAACACCGCCGAGTGCCTGTCGAACAACTCGCCGAAGGCCCGTGCGGCGGCGGTGGCGATCTCGACGTCGCGTTCGACGAGGGGACGCGCCGCGCCGTCCGGCTCCAGCCGTACCACGGACGGGTAGGCGTCGGGGCCCGCCACCGGCCACCGGTGCTCCATCGCCTCGCGCCGCATCGACGGAGGCAGCTCCGTCGCGGGCTCGAAGAGCAGCGACAGCAGCCCGGTGCCGGGGCCCGCGCCTTCTTCGAGGGCGCCGGTAGCCGCGGCCTCGAGATACCGTTCGAAGCCCTCGGCCGAGGGGAAGATCAACAGCCCGTGGTGCTCGTCGAGGCCGCCGATGACGGAGACGCAGGCGCCGTCGACGTCCAGGGCGGGAATGTCCATCCGGATCGTCTGGATGTCGTCGACGACCTTCCACGGCTTCATCGCGAACAGGCGGGCGCAGGCCGTGAACAGCTTCTCGACCGCCTCGGGCGACACGTGGCCCGACGCGAAGTAGCTCGGCTCGTTGCCGGCGTCCGCCGTCAGCGACGCGACCATGTGCTCGAGAAGCTCTTGCAGCTCGGGCGTCGGCGCGACGTGGACGGGTATCGCCCGGGCGACCTCGGCCCGCACCTCGGCGGCAGTGGCGGTGTCGGCGACGCGGATGACGTCGGGCCGGCGCGGCGGGCCGAGCAACGGCCGTGTCAGGGCGCTGCGCAGCGCGAGCGCGACGGCCCCGGCCGCGTCGTCGGGCAGGACGACCGCCTGCCCGACGATGAACCCGTCGGGCAGCTCGACCCAGAGCACGATGTGGGGACGGCAGGGCTCTTCGCGATGGTGGACGAAGAAGGGCGCCTCGAACCGGCCGCCGACCCACTCGCGGAAGAGTTGCGGCTGGCCCGATCCGCGGCTCCGGTGCGCGGCGGCGCGTGGCGGCTTCAAGCGGGGAGCCTCGCGATCATGCCGGGATCATACCGCCGGGGATCCATGACGGGTTTCCAGATGCCGGCCACGACTCGTGTCGCTCGGTTCGGGAACCGCAACCGGTCCGCGGGGCGGGGCCATCGTCCGACTCCGGGAGGCGGAGGCGCACAACCGCGAGTTGGAGGGCAGCCCAACCGGCCCGCGGAGCGGGATCCTGGCGCGGCTCGCCGGCCGCGTCGGTCGGCGAGGCGGGCCCAGCCGTCTCGGCTTCGGTTCCCTGCCGGCCGCGCTCTAGTCGGGCAAGGCGAAGACGAACAGGTTGTTGCCCATGCTCGGGCGCAGCTCGGGCGTCAGGGGCGCGAAGTACACCAGGGTGCGCGAGCTGCCGGTGCTGACCGCGACGTACTGCCTGCCGTCGACGGCGAACGAGATGGGAAACCCGGTGATGGGCGAGCCCAGGTTCACCTCCCACAGCACGTCGCCGGTCTCCGCGTCGAGGGCGCGGAACCGGCCGTTGAGGTCGCCGCCGAACACGAGCCCGCCGGCCGTCGCGACGAGCGAGGTGGTGGCGGCCCGCTGCTCGTAGGTCCACTTCACCTCGCCGGTCTCCGGGGAGATCGCCTGGACGGTGCCGAGCTGGTCGGTGCCGGGCGCGAGCTCGCTGCGCACGACGAGCGCATAGAGCGAGGTGGCGACGCTGTCGCCGCCGGCCGTGGCCATCATCCGCGCGCAGGCGTTGCGCAACGGGAAGTACATCAGCCCCGTCGCCGGGCTGTAGGCGCCCGCCTCCCAGTCCTTGCCGCCCACCAGGGTCGGGCAGGCCAGCACCGTCTGCCCGTCGCCCGTGAAGACGACCTCCGAGTTCTCCGTGACCGCGCCGGTGGCGCCGTCGATGTCGCTGATCACGTTCTGCGTGACCGTCGGCGTCGCCCACAGGAACTCGCCGGTCTCGCGGTCGAGGGTATAGACGATGCCGGTCTTGCCGGGAATCCCGGTCACGACCTTGCGCACCTCGCCGGGCCGCAGGCGCGGGTTGATCCAGGGCACGGTCGCCGGATCCGGCGCGACCGCGGTGTCGATCAGCAGGCGCTCGAACGGGTGATCGAGGTCCCAGTGATCGTTGAGGTGCTGGTAGTACCAGACGAACTCCACGCACAGTGTCGCTGGAAGTTCGAGATGATCCCATGTTGTCCATCTAAAGTAATCTTTTTCTGCTACTTACGGCGATTGTCGCGTCTCGATCAATCCAGGCGCGTCCACAGGAATCGCGCTGAAACCACGACCAAAACGTGGTATAGTTCGTGGAAGACATCGAGCCACGGGAGGTGCGATGAAGCTGACCCAGAGACGGATCGGGACGTTGCCCGCCGGGCGCCACGGCGACTCGGACTGCAAGACCCTGTTCGTCGTCGTGCAGCCCTCCGGCTCCCGGGCGTTCGTGCAGCGGCTCACCGTCAACGGCAAGCGCGTCGACCGCGGCCTCGGCGGATGGCCCCTGCGGACGCTCGCAGAGGCGCGGGCCATCGCGTCGGCCAACCGCCGGGCGGCCCGGCTCGACGGCCGTGACCCCTTCACCGCTCCGCACAACGTCAAGCCGCTGTTCCGGGACGCCGCAGAGGCGACGTTGGCGGGCAACCGCGGACGGTGGTCCGAGAGCAGCGCCCGAGCGTTCATGCAGCCGCTTCGGGGCTGCAACGTCCTCAGGGTGCTCGGCCAGCATCGCGTGAACGCCATCAGCCGCCAGGATATCATCGGCGTGCTCAAGCCCGTCTGGACCTCGAAGCCGGCCGAGAGCCGCAAGGCGCTCCAGCGGGTTCGGGCCGTCCTCGACTGGTGCCTGGCCCACGGCCACGTCTCCGAGAACGTCGCCGCGAACGGCGGCATCAAGGCGGCTCTCCCGGTCCAGGAGCGCGTCAGGCGCCACCACGAGGCAGTCCCTTACCGGGATGTGCCGAGCGCGTACCGCAGCATTCTCGGCAGTCAGGCCGCGGATTCCGCCCGAGCCTGCGCCGCCTTTCTGGTCCTGACGGCCACCCGGTCGGCCGAGGCTCGGGGGGCGCGGTGGGACGAGATCGACCTGGGCGGCAAAACCTGGACCATACCGGCCGCACGCATGAAGAGCAAGCGGGCGCACGTCGTGCCGCTGAGCGGCCCGGCTTTGTCGATCCTCGAGGAACGACGCGGCCTGCACAGGGGAGGGCTCGTGTTCGCCTCCGAGCGCACCGGCCGCGCCCTGTCGCAGATGGGGCTGACCCGGACGGTGCAGAACATCGCCGGCACGATCCACGGCTTCCGCTCCTCGTTCCGCGATTGGGCGTCGGAGGAGACGGCCCACGACTTCGCCGTCGTCGAAACGGCGTTGGCCCATGCGGTGGGCTCCGGGGTCGAGCGGGCGTACCGCCGCGGCGACCTCCTCGCGAAGCGTCGCCTGTTGATGGCCGCTTGGGCTGAACACGTGGCTGGTTGTGGTCGCCGGTGCGTTGACCCCGCGGTGATATAGTCGGCTGACGTGACCAGATGGGATCGGGTCAAGAGGCGGATGCGGCAGCCGCCGGGCATCGCGGCGCTCGTGAATTTCGGCGTGCTCCTGCTCGTCGAGTTCACTCGCGAGAGCGGGGCGCCGCAGGGCCACTACCTCTTGTTCCACACCGTGAATATCGGGATCATCATCTGGTGGAACATGGTGGAGCACGAGCAGAAGGGTCGACCATGAGTGCTGCGGGATCGACCAACCCAGTGTGGAAGGAGCTCGTGTTGTTCGCAGTGATCATCGGCACCGTCTGGCTGATCATCGGTCACGCGGAGCTCCCCAAACTCGCGGGGTTCTTCATCGTTACTGGCGTCATGCTCGTGACCGGGCGAGCACTGGGGATGAAGGTAGACCCGACCGACAAGACGTTTACGCAGCAACTGTTGTCACCACTCCCGCTCGCGTGGCTGGCTCTCGCGGTGTTGTGGGCGTTGTCGGGAGACTGGTCTTACCTCATCTTCTGGAGCGTCGTGTGGCCGCTGGCGACTTGGTGCCGCTGGCGACTTGGTGGAGAAGTGAGAAGGGGAACGCTTCCCGCGGGAGGTGTCGGTGTTGGCCCACACGGTCCTCAGCCGAGTTGAGACGGCCGCTCGGACCTGTTCGAGTTCCGGTGGGGTCTGCCGCCGACAAGGGTAGCGCGCCGTCGATGTGCGGCTTCCCGCCAGCGGGCGCGAGACGGATTGAGGCTGGTTTGTCGTGCACGAGACCCGCGCAGTCGATTTCCTGGCGTTCATCGCGCTGGTGGCAGCGCTCATCTCGTTCGCCCGCGTTCTCTTGCGGGCGTTGCTCAGGGCCGGTACGAGCGTCCGGATGGCCATCCACGAAAAGGCTTGGCCCGAACGCCGCGCCGCGCGGTCACGACGCCCGGGCTTTCGGGAGCACGTCGGTGGTCAACGTCGCGCTACCGCTGGCAACCCCTTGGATGACCGGATCGTCGAAGGTGACGCACTGGGCGACTTGACTGACGGAGGCCGGGTCATGTTCCTTGAGCAATGGCGGTACGCCTGGCGGGTCCGGTTGCGGATGCTCCTCGACCGGGACCGCGTCGACCGCGAGCTCGACGACGAGCTGCGTCATCACGTCGCGCTCGAAACCGAGTCGCGGCGTGCGCAGGGGGTGCCGCCGACCGAAGCGCGCCGGCAGGCGCTGGCGACCCTCGGAGGGATCGAGTCGGCCCGCTACCAGGTTCGCGAGGCACGGTTCGGGGCCGCGCTCGAGCCCGTGCTGCGGGACGTCCGCCACGTCCTGCGGGTGCTGTGCCGGAATCCGGGCTTCGCGGCCGCCACGGTCCTGACCCTGACCCTCGCGATCGGCGCGACCATCGCCATCTTCACCATCGTCAACACGGTGCTGCTACGGCCACTGCCGTTTCCGGACGCGGATCGGCTCGTGACGCTCGCCTGGTCCGGCGACAGTGGCCGCGGCGGCGGGAGCAGTGGCCGCAGCTTCGGGCTCTCCGGCCCCCTTTACTTCCGCTACGTCGACGAGAGCCGCACCCTCGACGCGGTGTCAGCGTACGAGGGACAGTCGGTCAACCTCACCGACCCTGACGATCCGCAACGCGTGTCGGCGGCGCACGTCACGCCGTCGTTCTTCGAGGTGTTGCGAACGCCGCCGCGCCTCGGCCGGGTCTTCACCGCCGCCGACGCGCAACCGGACGCGCCGCCGGTGGTGGTGCTCAGCGATGCCCTGTGGCGCGGGCGGTTCGGCGCCGACCCGGACTCGGTGGGCCGGATCATCGACATCGACAGGACGCGCACCGAGGTGGTCGGGGTGATGCCGCCGGCATTCGCGTTTCCCGGGCCGGAGACGGCGCTCTGGCGGCCGCTACGCATCGACCGGGAGACCACGCAACTGGGCAACTTCTTCTATCGGGGCGTGGCGCGCCTTGCAGACGGCGTCACGCCGGCACAGGGGCAGGCCGAGCTGCAGACGCTCGTGTCGAATCTGCTTGACGTCTTTCCGGACCAGTACGCCGCGCCTTTTCTGGCCGAGCGCGGTTTCCGGCCCCTGATCGTCCCGCTCCTCGAGACCGTCGTGGGTGATATCCGGGCGACGCTGTGGATCCTGCTGAGCGCGGTCGGGATTCTGCTGCTGGTCGCCTGCGTCAACGTCGCCAACCTGTTCCTCGTGCGCTCCGAGGCGCGCACCGGCGAACTCGCGATCCGGTTCGCTCTGGGCGCCCGCCGCCGGGGGCTCGCGGGCTCGGTCCTCCTCGAGAGCCTGCTGCTCGGTTTGGTGGGCGGCGCGGCGGCGCTCCCGCTCGCCTGGCTGGCGGTGCGGACGCTCGTGCTTGCCGCCCCCGGGGACCTGCCTCGGCTCCACGAGGTCTCGGTCGACGGTCCGGTACTGCTCTTCGGGCTAGTCGTCTCGGTCGCGGCGGGCCTGCTCCTGGGCCTGCTGCCGGCTTGGCGCGCGAGCGCGGTGGGGACGGCGATCAACCTGACGGCGGGCGCGCGGGGCGCCACCGCCGGCCGGGACCGACAGCTTGCCCGAAGGGGGCTGGTGGTGGCGCAGATCTCCCTCGCGCTCACCCTGCTCGTTGGAGCGGGGTTGGCGGTGCACTCGTTCCAGCGGCTGGCCGCGGTCGAGCCGGGCTTCGATCCGACCGAGGCGCTCACGTTCGGACTGACGCTTCCGGATCGCGGCTACCCGACCCCCGAGTCGCGGCTGGCCTTCCACCGCCGAGTGCTCGAAGGTCTGAACGGCCTGCCGGGCGTCTCCGGCTCGGCGGCGGCGACCCACATGCCCCTGTCCGGCTCCAGGCGGACGTCGGACATGCACTTCGAAGGGTGGCTCGACGCGGACGGCGGACGGCCCGTGCTCCCGTGGAAACAGGTGTCGCCCGGCTACTTCGAGACGATGGGCATAGCGCTGTTCGCGGGTCGCGAGTTCGACCGCCTGGATGCCGAGAGGGCGCCGGTCGCCATCGTGTCGCGGTCGCTGGCGGAGACGTACTGGCCGGGAGAACCGGCGTTGGGCAAGGGCCTCCGCCCGGGCGGTCTGCCGGTGCCGCCCGGCGACGGGTTGTTCCGGGTCGTCGGGGTTGTGGAGGACGTGCACGAGACGGCGCTCCACGAGGATGCGCCGGCGATGAGCTACTACCCGATGGCGTTCACAGGTCGCCTCGACGGAGACATGACCGCCGTCCAGCCGTCCATGCGGTACGTGGTCCGCGGCTCGAACGCGGCCGCGCTGACCACCGGCGTGCGTGAGGTCGTCAATGATCTGGACTCCGGTCTCCCGATCTCGGGGATCGCTACCCTCGAGACCCTTGTCTCCGGGGCGCGCGCGCAAAGGGCGTTCGTCATGGTGCTGCTCATGGCGGCGGCCGCGTTCGCCCTGCTGCTGACGGTCGTCGGCCTCTACGGGGTCATCGCGTACATGGTGACGCGGCGGCGCCGCGAGATCGCCGTGCGCATGGCAGTGGGAGCGCAGGCGGGCGACATCCGCCGGCTCGTGCTGGCGGAGGCAGGTGCGCTGGCGCTGGGCGGCGCGGCGCTGGGCGGCGGCGCGGCGGCGGCGCTGACCCGTCAGCTCCAGGCCCTGCTGTTCGAGACGAGTCCGCTCGAACCGGCCGTCCTCGCGGCGGTAGCAGTCCTGCTCGTTGCGATCTGCCTGCTCGCGAGCTGGCTGCCGGTGCGTCGGGCGACCCGCGTCGACCCGATGGCGGCGCTTCGCGTCGACTAATCTACCGAGCGCGTCAGAGCGAGACGCCGAAGCCAGGCCCTGGAGTCCGCCCCCGTAGCCATCCCGACGATTCGCCGGGGCAGGGCCCGCCTCGTCCGACCCCCTTGGCCACGGGTGAGCCTGGCGCCGCCGGTACCGCGTCAGGGTCGGCGCGGACGGCCTCGAGCTCCTCGAGGGCGTCTGCGACGTCGACCTCGGACGCCCTTGACCTTGAGCTACGGTGGGGCTTCTTGGCCGCGACTGAGGCACACGACGGCCCCACCACCCGCCGGGATAGAATTAATTCGCCCAATGACCAACAGACCCAACGAGCGGACCCGGGAACGTGACTTGCGGAATATCGCCAAGACCCTTCGCGGCGCGGCTGGCGCCGGTCCTGAGGCGCGGCACCCTGACGCCTTGCGCGACTACGCCCGGCGCATCGACGAATGGGCCGATGCCCACGTTGGACTTGTTCCACTTGAACCGGAGCCACGGCGCGGGGTTGGCGGCAAGCTGAAACGTGTGATGCGCGGCGGAATTCAGTTCCTGGCCGGATGTCTGGTGGGGTTCGTCTTCATGGCCCTGGGGTGGGGGTGGGGCGCTCTTCTCGGGGTATTGGTGGTCGTCGTCTTGTTTGCAAAGCTTGGATCGGAGACACCGGACGTCGGCAACGGGGTCCGATAATGGGCTGTTCGGTTAACCTGCCGAGTCCCGAGTGGCGACGCGGTTCCCCGGTTCCCAAGCCTTTCCTCCGCGCGCCGGCGATAGCACCGGCCCGCGCCGCGGCGACCAGCCGCAGGCCCTCGTCGAGGGCGCACCGGGCGCTCGGCGAAGCCAGTCGTGCGAGCTGGCCGGGACCGGCAGGCTGCGGTCGGCATCAGCGACGCCAGGAGCCGACAGCAGGACTTGGCGCGGCCGGCAGGGACTCGGCGGGCGTCTGCGATCGGGGGTGCAGGAGGTCGACTCGCTGTCGCGCGCCGGCGCCGCCTCGATCACGCTCATGTTAAGGTGCCGACAACATTCGTGTTGTGGTACTAACTCCAGTGCTGGCGCGCGGGCCGCCTCTCCGCACGTGATGAAAGCGCCTGCATACTGGGAGGAAGGGCGCGGCGGTGTAGGTCGACGAACCCTTTCGGCGATCCCTTCCCGGATTCCATCACGGCGCTGGGCCGCGCCTGATTCGGTCCCGCCAACATCCATCCGAGACGGACGAATCCATGGCCAAGCACTCCTACCGCGGCCTGTTCGGCGAGATCGTGACGATGGCGGTGGCCACGCTGCGCGATCAGAAGGCGCGGTCGGGGCTGACGATCCTCGGCGTCGTCATCGGGATCATGTCCATCGTCGGCAGCACGTCGCTGATCCGGGGGCTCGACCAGTCGCTGCGCGACACCATCGAGACGATGGGGCCGGACGTCATCATGCTGACGAAGTTCTCCGCTGTCAGCTTGGGCTCGGGCGAGGAGTTCATGGAGCTGATCCGCCGTCGGCATCGTCTTCGGCATGTACCCGGCCATCAAGGCCTCCAGCCTCGACCCCATCGAAGCCCTGCGCTACGAATAGATCGCGGCCTCCCTCGGGGGGGTGTGTCAAGACAGGACGGCCGGGGGCCGGTCAAAGGCCCCGGGGACCGGTTGCCTGCGAGGTACGACCATCCGTCCCGGAAGATCCCGCTTTCGGCGGCCACGGCGGGCCGCCGCTCAAGGCGGTGTGGTCAACAGGTGCGTCGCAGACTGAGGCGGATGCAGAGCCCCACCTGTCCCGGCAGACCCGAACCGACACCATCGGCGTCGCCGAGTGCGGGCTGGTCGGGTCCCCGGTCGGGCATCGCCCGCCTCGAGATGCCGTCAGGTATCGGCCGCGATGCCGCGGTCGAGGCGGCTGACCAAGCCGCGGGGTGGCTACCGAGCTTTGCGTCGGCGCTGCACCGGGATGCGCGGGCCCCGGTGAGCCTGACGCCCATCGCGGGTCTCGAACGGCACCTGCATCGCCACCAGGGCGACGCGCGCCTCGCGTAGCGCGCGGTTCGCGAGACGGTGCTCGAACGCAACCGCGAAGGACGGACGGCATGACCTCGACGACGACGGGGACGGATCTCAGAAACCATCGGTCAGCTCCGACACATTCATACCCGCCGCCTTCTTCAGGCGCTCGATCAGCTTCCGGTGAATCCGGGCGGGGTCGCCCCCGTTGGTCAGCACCGCGAACTCCGAGATGCACGTGGCGTGCATGCCGCAGAGGACGAAGTCGTTCATGCCCCGGGCGCCGAGGAAGTGAGCGCCGGCGAGCAGCGAGGCGGCGTCGATGACGACCCCGTAGGCGCTCCTGCCCATCCGCTCCTTCACCTCGTCGGCGAGTATGGCCCAGTTGTTCTCGGTGAACCGCTTCATCGCCTCGTCGTTCGCGGTGCGGTGGCACCGGAACTCCTCGTCCGACGTGATGCCCCATTCGTTCTCGACCCAGTTCCCGTCATCGTCCTTGAAGCCGATGTCACGCAGGGCGGCCAGGGTCATCTGGTAGTAGCCGATGGCCGAGCTGTTCGACGGGCTGAGGGCGCAGCCCCTCGACTCGTGCTTCCTCGCCAGATCCAGGTAGTCGCGCACGCCGGCGTTGTTCGCCGCGGCGAGAGCGGTGGCGCTCACGAGGCCGGCCAGCGCGGCGGCGGCGAAGCGGCGGCGGGTCGGGACCGGGCGGAGGGGCGCGGATGCAGATCGTGGTTGTAACATCGGTCAGGCCAGAGCGGTCCCCGAGATCGGGACGCAACGTCGGAGTTCAGCAACGGGTACGGCGAAGGTCGACTTGGATGGTCGCACCAGCACCGGCAGTCGGGCGATTCGTCCTGGATGCATCTGTTCTTCTCCTGGCCCCGGCCATCGTCGCTCGGCGCCCGCTCGCTGCCCGGGCCAAGCTGCGGGGCCGCCGCCTCGGTGAAGGCGCCAGCCCCTGATTACTCATCGGCGGTTGCGCTACACCGCGACAGCGTGAGGGTGACGGCGAAGCTGCGCCCGTAGGGCTCGGCGCTGGCCGCGGCGCCGGGCGAGCCCAGCTGTGAACTCGGCCCTCCGCCGACCTGTCGTATCGCACCGGCGCCGGCCACACGACGGGCCTGTCCGTCGACCATTAGGTCGAGCCGCTGACAACGGTCGTCCACGAGTCGGCCGTGGGTGCCGAGCAGGAGTTCGAGGTCGCCTGGCGAGGCGCTGACGGCTTCCTCGACCAGATGCCGGACCCCGAGCCCATCGACGGCAGTCCGACGCGCGCGGCCGTCGACTGGCACGAGCTGGTGAAGCACGCGCCCGACGTCGACGACGAGCGCTCGATGCCGGCCCTCGCCGACCGGAGGGTTCTGGGCCGGCGCGGCCGGGTGACGGTCAGGCGTGGATTCCCGCGCCCGCCGATGTCGGCCGAGGCAAGGCCGCCCGGCGGCTCAAGCGCGACATCGCCAACCGGCTCGTCCTGGCCTGCTCGAGCTGCTTCCTGACGTCGAAAGCGATCACGCCGGCGAGCGCCCCCGGTCCGCGGTCATCACCCGAGCGATTGCCGAAGCGCTCAGCGAGCCCGGTCGCCGTGGTGCGCCAAAGCCCCTCGACGCAGCGACCGCGGCGGAACGCCGGTGCGAGAGACGTGACTTGGTCCGAGGCCCTGGCCGCAGCGACCGCGGCCCGAGCGCGGCCGCGAGGTCTCAACGTCTGGCCGGCGGGGTGCCGGCTTGAGAGACGACGGCGGAGCGGGTCCGCCGGAACCGAGGGGTCAGCCATGGCGGCGCCGGAGCAGGTGGCTCTCCTGGAGTTCCTCGGCGACATCGCGTACGGTGAGGTCCAGGGGGACCTTGCGCCACTGGGGGGCGGCCTGGGCCGGTCCCCCGTTCGATGGTTTGCCTGGTCGGAGCACGGCCCAGCGGCCCGATGAACTCCAGTATGAACACCGAGACACTGCGCGACCACTGGGTCGCGGAACTGACCCCGCCGCCCGCGGCGGGCGCCGACGGCGCCGTCAGCGAGCCCCTGCTGCAGGCCCTGCTGCGCGAGCTCGGCACGGCCGCCGTCCCGGTTCTCCGCCCGGACCCGGGACACACGTGGATTTGGTCGGACCTCCACCTCGGCGACCTCGCGATGGTCGAGACGTGGAACCGGCCGTTCCGAAACCTCACGCACATGAACCGAGCGCTCCTCGCCGAGTGGCGCCGCCGGATCCGATCCAGCGACACGATCATCTGCCTGGGCGACGTCGCCCATCCCGACGCTTGGCGGGATCACAGCCGACTGCAGCTCGATCTCGCCGGCTGCCCGGGCGAACGCCTGCTCATCCTCGGCAACCACGACTTCCACACGCGCGAAGAACTCGCCCTGGCGGGATTCGACAAGCAATACGCGGCGGCCGTCTGCGACACCCGCCCGGTGCTCATCCTGACTCACATGCCCCTGTCGCGGGTGCCGGCGGACACCGTGAACCTGCACGGCCACATCCACGCCGCCCCCGGGCCGACGCGACACCATCGGAACCTTTCCGTCGAGCGCACCGGATACCAGCCGGTCCGGCTCAGCGAGGTCCTCGCGTCTTTGAACGACGTCGACCTCGACGCCCTCGACGTCGACCTGCCCCGGGGCTTCGGTCGCGACTGAGGCGCGTGGCCGCGCCCTGGACCGGAGCCCGGCCGGCTCCCCATGACCGGAGGCACGATGAAGCTGATTCCCCACCACCAGGACGGTGAGCACAGCCGCCGCGAGTACCGCTCGCCGGACGGCACTTGGCGGGTCGTGCGGCCCCGGCGCCGCCGGAACGAGCGACCGCACTGGGAGGTTCACGAACGCGCGGGCCGCGCCGACGGCTGGCGCTGCCATGCCTCCTTCGAGCGTCGGCGAGACGCGCTGGTGTTCCTGGACACCACGGCCGCGGCGGCGGAGGGCGAGAGCGTCACGCTTCGAGCTTGCCGATACGGTCGCGCAACTCGCCGGTGTCCCGGCCGATCTCGTCCAAGCGGATCTCGACGCGCTCGAGGCCGAGCCCCGTCTCGGCGTCGCCGCCGTCCTAGTGGACGCCGAGTTCGACAGACGGCGGGAGGGTGCGGCCGGCGAAACGCAGGGTGCGGGAGTCTTCGAGCGCCCGCACGCACGCGGCTCGCCGTCGCCGGGGCGGCCGCCGGGTTGCCCGCGCTCGCCGCGGTGAGCGCGTCCGACTTCGTCCGTGCGAGGAACGCGTCCGACTGGACGGCGAGAGAGAAGCCGCCTCGGGGTAGGCCGGCCCCTCACCCCCGGCGGCACCCGGCGCGATGATGTCGATCTCGGTGTCTTCGCAGCCTGCCAGGGTGCGGGCCAGGGTGTCGCGCTCTCCGGCGGTCGACGGTCAGGCCGTAGGCGCCTTGATCTCGGTCACGCGCGCGTCGAACCGGATTAACCCGGCGCGAGCGGGACGCCGAGCCGTACCGGCCGACATCTACGCCATATCTTTCAGCTTCTTGAGCGGCTGGACCTTCACGGAGGTGCTGGCCGGCTTGGCCTTCACGTCCATCGTCTCACCCGGCCGGAACGGATTCGGCACGTTCTTCCGGGCCCGTTGCGCGGGCTTCTTCACGACCCTGATCTTCATCAGGCCGGGTATCGTGCAAACGCCGACGGCCCCTTTCCGGACATGGCGCTCGATGACCGATTCCAGCGCCTCGAAGACATCCGCGACCTGCCGCCTCGTCAACGCCGTGTTCTCCGCGATGTCCGAAAACAGCTGCGTCTTCGTCATGGCCACGGTGAGCTTCTTGACTCTTGCCAACATTCCCTCCTTGGCGATGCGTGAACCGGTCTCGCTTTGCGCACATGGTACCCCGATCCGGGCTCCGATACCTTGGGCTGGCGCCTCCGGCCACCCGCGAAAGGGGGCGCGGCCCGCGCGGCCGCGCCCGGACGCGGTCAGCGGCTGGTACGGGCGCGGCGGACGGATGTGTCCTGCGGTGTACGATCACGCCCGCCGGGGCCAATCGATGCGCGTTAACCGATACGGTGCCGAACTGCTGCGAGATGATCATCGCGATCAAGGTCGGTTGCTCGGCGTCGAGATGCTGACCCGCAGGCTGCCGACCCCGCCCGCCGAGCTGGGCGTGGTCTTCTAGTCCGGCAGCATCTGGGCCTCGTCGTCGAGGTCGTGGTGAGGCACGTTCGGGTCGCAGGACGGCGGCGTGATCACGACGGGCCGGCCCGAAGGAGGTCCCGGCCGGAGGCGGGGTCGGCCGGCTCTCGATGTGATGGGACAGTGCGAGCCTCGCGGCGGCGTCGACGTTGGGCGCGTCGACACGGGCAGAGTGGAACCCGGTGCTCGCGCTTCGCCTTCATCCGCAGGGCTGGCACGGACGGGACTCCGAGGGACCGGTTCGGTCCGCGCCGCTACGATGTGGTACGGTCATGTTGCTAGATTCTTAGGCGCGATAGCTTGAGCCGGGCTGTGAGCCGGCGGCGGTGCGGTACGGTCCGGAGACGCCTGCGATGGTTCCTTGGATTCTGTTGCCGGCGGCACCGAGTCGCCTTGTGGTGGCGCGGCAAGACACAGCGGAGCGAAGACCACTCATGACGAGAGAGCAGACCGTCGGCGGGCCAGAAGCTCGCCGCCGACTCGTTGGGGGGATGCCCTGCCTGTTCGAGGCGGTGAGGTCTTGGACGCGGGTCGCCGAGGCCGTCTTCGTTGCCGCGTTCCTCCTGGCAGCTCCGGGCTGTTCGTCACCGCCCAACCGATCGGCGGCGTTCGCGGACACCGCATGGCGTCAGCTCTCGCCGTCGGTCGGGGCCAGCTGGTTCGCTCAACAGCACGAGCCGGTCAACTGCTCGGCCGGCCTGGAACCGTTGCGCTCACCGGTAGCGTCGCCTCCGCAGGTGGCCCCTGCGGGCGGGGAGAACCGGGAGTCTTCCGCGATGCTGGAGATGCTCGTTCTCTGGCGCGGGACCCCGGGGTGGTTTCTCGAGCCGGGCCCCGGCGGTGGCTCATCGGTGTCCTTCGACAGCGGCGCCTCCTACCCACGGCCCGGCCGGGACGCGTCACGTCCGGCGGCGGGCGGCGTGCCGGCTGGCCGTCGCCTCGGCTCGTCGGTCAGTATTCACCAGGGGAGAGTGCGCTTGGAGCTCCGGTTCGAACCGGAGAGTGCAACCGTCTACGTGCAGGAGCACCCCGTCTCTCTGCGTGGCGACAACGTCGTCCTGGTTGACGATGTCGACGACCCCGCCGGGCCGCGCGTGGCCGGCACCCTGCGCATCGATCCGCGGTTCGCCGTCCGGTGTCTCGACGAACCGCCGTATCTCCTCGACGGCGTCGAGACCCTCCTGCAGCGATCCGAAGAGTTGCTCGCCTTTCTGCGTTGCGACATGCCGCTTCCAGCCGATCTGTATCCCGACAGTCGTTCGGTGTCGCGCACGCAACGGTACATGGATGAGGCCTGCGCCCGGCTTGACCCGGCGACTGGCGAACCGGGACGATAGCCGGCTTCCGCCGCGAGCCGGGCGGCCTGCGTTCGGTCCGCCGGCAGGCTCCGCATGGCGCGAAATTTTGCCGTCCCGGCCGCCTGTCGAAGACAGGCGGCCGGGTGGACGGGGGGGGCGAGGGGTAAGGGGTCCAGGTTCACATGATGGGTCGATCGTGCCTCCGCCGCCCCTGCCTGTGCCTCGCCTATGCGCCGTATTCCCGGGAGGTCGGGATGACGGCCCCGCCGGCCGGGGCGCGTCGTTTGTCAGCGAAGTCCCGCGGCTCGGCCGGTCCGGCCGCGGGACGTTCAGCGCTACCCGGAAACGGTCATCGGCTTTCCTCCTCGAAGCTGCGCAGGTAGCGGGACACGGTGATGGGCGCGCAGCCGACCGCCCGCGCGATACGCTTGAAGCCGAGGCCCTGGGCCCGAAGCTCGACCATGCGCGCGACGGCCTCGGCCGACATCGGCGGGCGCAGGAACCCGCGCCTGACCGTCACGCGGCCGCGCCGGCGCAGCACCTTCCGGTCGGCGAGGGCCGGCATCGAGCGCTCGTCGTCGTAGAAGTCTGATGCGTGCTTCGCCACCTCGTGCCAGTCGACGACGGCGCGCGTCGGACTGCCGTCGATGGGCTCGGGGTCCGGCATCTGGTCGAGGAGGCCGTCGGCGCCCCGCCACGCGACCTCGAACACCTGCCCGGCGCTCACGGCCGACTCGCGGACGACCGTGGTCAGCGGCTCGACCTGCTGGTAGACGACGGAAAGCGTGCGCCGTGAAAGGCGCCATCCCTCAGCGGGTGCGAATCCCGCCCGGCAACTGTCGCTCCAGCCGGTAGCAGTCGGAGCGGACGATGGAGGTAACGACATCGACTGAAGCACTCCGACGACAAAGGGCCGCCTTGGCGGCTCAGCGACCACGCGGGCCGTAACGGGAGTGAACGCCGAGCAGGCCCCGAAACGGTCGATGCGGAAGCCGACCCACCGCTTTCATGGGGAAGGCTGCCAGCGGCCGGGAAGCGAGCGACGCGAGCACCGACCGCCTCCGCCGGGGTAGTGGCGACGGCACGCGCGGAAGAGGGGGATGGACGCAACACGGGAAGCCCTGCCGGTGGCGTGGCACGCGCCAACCGACAGCCCGCGAGGGTCGGGTCGGGCCGAGCAGGGTGGCGGAGAGGCCCGTAGTACCGGGGAAGCCGGGTAACGCCGGTGGAGGGAAGGGGCCTTGGTTCGAGAGCAGCGCATGACGGAGGGAAGGGACGTGGGGACTGGCGCAAGCCTAACCGCCTCAGAACGTGTTCAGCGACTCCAGACGGCGCTACATGCGAAAGCGAAGGGAGCTCCGAGCTTCCGGTTCTACTCGCTGAGCGACAAGGTGTGGCGCGACGACGTGCTCGTGGTCGCCTGGCAGACCGTCCGCCGCAACGGCGGGGCGGCCGGGGTGGACGGCGAGACGGTCGCGGACGTCGAGTCACAGGGAGTAGACCGGTGGTTGGGAGCACTGGCGCGGGACCTGAAGGCGGGGACCTACCGGCCGCGTGCGGTTCGGCAGGTCCTCATCCCGAAGAAGCAGCGTGGGAAGTTTCGGCCGCTGGGCATTCCGTGTCTCCGGGACCGGGTGGCGCAGACGGCGGCGATGCTGGTGTTGTCGCCGATCTTCGAGGCCGACCTGCAACCGGAACAGTACGCCTATCGACCGGGCCGGGACGCGAATGACGCGGTCAGGCGCGTGCACCGGCTGCTGACGACGGGCCATCGGGAGGTGGTAGACGCCGACCTGTCGGACTACTTCGGCCAGATTCCGCACGCCGAACTGCTCCGGTCCATCGCGCGTCGCGCGAGCGACGGGCGGCTGCTGGGCTGGGTCAAGGCGTGGCTGGAGATGGCGGTGGAGGAGGACGACGGGCGTGGCGGTCGCCGCCGTACGAACCGGGCGCGTCGAGAGCGGAAGGGTACCCCGCAAGGGTCACCGATTTCGCCGCTGTTCAGCAACATCTACATGCGTCGCTTCATCTTGGGCTGGAAGGCGCTGGGCTACGCCCGGCGCTTCGAGGCGGAAATCGTCAACTACGCAGACGACTTCGCGGTGCTCGGCCGAGCGCCGGCGGCAGAGATGCTGACGGCGGTCGAGGGCCTGATGCGGCGTCTGAAGCTGCCGATGAACGCCGAGAAGACCCGCTGCTGCCGGGTGCCGGAGGAGCCGATGACGTTCCTCGGCTACCGGATTGGGCGCAACCACCGGCCAACCACGGGTGCCGCCTACATCGGCACACGTCCCAGCCGGGAGAGCATCCAGAGCATCTGCCGTCGCGTGAGCGAGCTGACGACGCGGCGTGACGCGCTCCTGCCGCCGGGAGACGTGGTGGCGCGCCTGAACCGGTTGCTGACCGGCTGGGCGAACTACTTCACCCTCGGGCAGGTCAGTCCCGCGTATCGCGCCGTTGACAAGCACGCCACGCGGCGGCTACGCCAGTGGCTCTGCCGCAAGCACAAGGTGCGAGCCGGGAAGCTTGTGCGCTTCCCGGCCGAGCGACTCTGGACGGAGTACGGGCTCGCGCGCCTTGCCACGCGAACGGGGAGCTTTCCGTGGGCGAAGGCATGATCTCGTCCGAGAGCCGGATGCGGGAAATCCGCACGTCCGGTTCGATGAGCGGCGACTGGAAACGGAGCCACGGCGGGGAGTGAGGCACCGGCCCTTGGCGAAAGCCGCCGGGAACAGCTACCCCCCTTCCGCCTACCGCCACCGCGCCAGTCGTCGACTCTACCCCGTCGTGTGGCCGGCGCCGGTGCGATACGACACGTCGGCGAGAGCCGAGCTCACGGCCGGACTCGCCAGCGCGGCGGCCAGCGCGGAGCCCTGCATGCGCAGCTTCGCCGTGAGCCGCAAGGCGCGGATCGTCGAGCCGCCGCGGTCGATGGAGCGGACGACAATCTCGGAGCCGACTCGTATCGGCCGACCGTCCCGGAACCGAACCCTCCTCAAGCCGCGGACGCGAGTAGTGGCCATCGGTCACTCCCTCTCGCAGCGAGTCGCGTCCGGCCTCATGCCGGCCCGCGCTCGCGCGCACACGTCCGGCCGCGGGACCCTGCCCGCGATTCCGGAGTCAGGGAGCCCCGCAGGGGACCGCTGCCCGGGGCGGCTAATCGACCAGCCGATGGTTTTCGGCGCCGGCGTTCAGGCCGGCCGGCCTGAGAGAGCGGTTCTCTCGTCGGGCACGGCGGTGGTAGTGGCGAGGAAGTGCCGGCCTGCGGCGAAGCCGCGTTTTTTGCCGGCGCCGTCAAGGTGAACAAGCGGAGATTCGTCGCCCCGGGCGTTCAGCGGCGGCGACCGCTCTTCGCTCAGCCGTCCTTGACGCCGGAATCTGCGGAAGGCGCACCCGTCTGGCCGGCCCGTTCTTCAGGCCGGCCGGGGGCGCCGTCGCAAGGGCAGGGGTTCGCCGCCCATCCCGCGGCCGTCGCCCTTCACGGCCCCGGGATGGAGGCCGGACCGCGGTTCCAGGTCCGGCCGGGGGCGGCGTCCGCCCCGCCGGCGGCTGCCGGCGTTCGGAGCGGGGTCGTCCTTCCACCCCGCTCCGGGGGCGGATGGGACGACTGTGCGTGCAAGCCAGCCTCTCAGGCCTGCGCCGCGTGAGCAGGAGCGCGTTGTTTGCGGGAGGGAGGTGGAGTCGACGACCGGCGCGGTGGCGGGCCCGCGGCGGCGAGCCGCGGTGGGGCAGTTTCCGAAGCGGTGCGAGGCGCCAGGGCCGCGCGGCGGTCTTCCCGCTCCGCGTGGCCGCCTGCATCCGCGGACGTAACGGTCTTCATCGATCCAGGCCGCGTCCCCGGTCTCTCGTCCGCTTTCGCTCGGGCGGCGGCCTGTCGGCGGGGCGCTCCCGCTCCCGCTCCCGTGCCCGTTCCCGTGCCTGCTCCTGCTTGAGCCGCCGGGTCGCCTCTTCGCTCCGGATGAGCTCCTGAACGGCCCGGATCCTGACCGTGACCTCCCAGCCGGGCCGCGCGGCCTCACGCCCCGCCATCATCTTCCCGTGCAGGCGGCGCGCGTCGCGCCCGCAGGCGCGGTTGATCGCGGTCGCCTCGAGCTCCCGCTTCTTCCGGTCGTCCTTCCGGCGGTCGCCCCACTTGTACCGCCAGCTGTTGTGTGCCTTCCCGACCGCCTCCTCCGCGCGCTTCAGGATCGCCTGCCATTCCGCCGAGTGCGAGTACTCCGCCGGCAACCGGCTCTCGTAGCCACCCAGGTGCGCCTCGGCGACCTTCCGGCCCTCGGTCCGGTCCGGGTCCCAGACTGTAGCCCGCCGGGTCACCTCCTCGACGGCCTTGTCGCTCCAGGCCGGCGCGGGCTTGGCGAGAGCGGCCGGCAGCTCGCCCGGTTCGACCGTGATCCATCTCGACGAGCGGGGCTCCTCCCGCTCGAAGAGCCGGTTGCCGCTCGACGCGCCCGCGGCCAGCTTCTCGAAGTCCGGGCGGCGGATGTCGGCCGCGTGCTCGGGCCACTCCCGGCAGTACCGCTCCTCGAAGGCGGCGGTTCGAGACCGTCCCGCTTCGGCCGGACGCTCCGCGGAGGCCTCCGGCCCGAGGGTGGCGGCCTCCGCGGCCGGGCCGGGCGAACGGCCGAACAGCCGCTCGATCCGATCCCGCAGCCACTCGTAGAGCCGCTGAACGAGGTTGCGCGACGCCGGCGGCTCGGCCTTCTCGGCCGCGTGCGCTCTCACGAGGACGCGGTCCGAGAGATCCTGCGAGACGCGCCGGCCCGCACGGCCCACCTCCGTGGTCCCGTCGAAACGGCCACTCGCGTACTGGCACGCCGTGCTGGTGGCGTCGGGGAAGCGCTGTTCCGCTTCGAGGACCACCTGGTGTTCCTGGTGTCGCCGAGCGGCGACCTCCCGGCGGCCGGAATCCCGCTCGGCGACGTCGAGCGCCCGGTCGATGCGGGCCGGGCGGATCCCTGACCGCCACGACGGGTCCTCCGCCTCGAGGGCCTCGATGAGTGCGTCGGCCGACGCGGGGTCGGCCAACTGCCGCTCCACCCGAGAGTTGCGCTTCTCGATGGCCGCCTGCCGCGCCGCCTCGGCGCGCTCCGCCTCGCGGCGGGCGGCGGCGGTGGCGGCGGCAAGGGCCGCCGCTATCCCGCCAGGCGCCGAACGGTTCGCGGTCCAGGCGTCGATGACCGTGCTTGCCGGGAGACGCTGGTCGGCCGCAGCGTCGAGGGCCTTGGTCGTGCGCTCCACCGCCGCGATACCGGCCGCGTGCGTCTCGCCGGTCTCGTAGACCGCACGGACAGCGGCGGGGCGCAAACGGACCTTCGACCGCGCCGCCGCGGCCTGGGCCTTCTCCGTGGCCGTATCGAGGTCCGCCGCCCGGCGCGCCGCCCGCTCCTCCCGCTCCCGCTCGCCCGCCGCGAGGGCCCCGTCGAGGGCCGCCGTGTCGAACCGCCCCGGACTGTCGCCGAGGACCTCGCGGTAGCGGGCGGCGGCGGCCTCGTCCGACCGCACGGCGCGAAGCCGCTCGAGGCGCGCGCCGTCGGACTCCGCCGCGCTCAGCGCCGCATCCTGGCTCACGCGCGTCGTCGTGGCGTTTCCGTCCACGCGCCACTTCGCATCGACGGCCGCCAGGTGGGCGTGGTACAGGTCCAGGCCCCCGGTGCCGAGCGCCTCGACGCGGGCCTTCGCCGAGGACGCCTGCTCGATGATGGCCCGGTCGTCGACGAGCGTCTCCGCCTCCAGGTCGTCGTCGCCGAGGACATCGCGCCGGGCGTTGCGGAGAAGCTCCTCGCCGCCGGCGGCCTTCAGCAGATCGCCTTCCTCGAGCTCGAGCCCGGCGCGCTCCCCCTCGAGCAGGTCCTCCGCCTGGTCGATGATCAACGCCTGCTCCTCGAAGCCGCCGTCGCCGAAGACCGCGCCGCGCGCCGCCAGCTCTTCGGCCGCCTCGGCCAGCAGCCGGTCGTCGCCCGTGGCCGCGAGGACCCGTTCCTCACGCCGGTCGAGCTCCTCCCCGACCCGCTGCTCCGCCGCGCGGACCATCGACTCGCGCTCGGCGGGGGTCGGCGGCGCATCCGTAGCACCGCCGGCCCGAGCCTGCTCCGCCGCCGACAGATGCCGCCGGCCCAGCGGGATCGACCGGAGCGCTTCCTCGCGAGCCCCCAGCTCCTCGTCGACCCGTTGCGCGACCCGTTCCAGAACGGATTCCCGCTCCGCGAAGCTCTGCGCCGCCGCCGCGGCGCCGCCCTCCCCGTACTCCTCCCTCAGCAACGTCGAGCCGGTCGACGTCGCCATGAGCGACTCCTCGCGGGCGGCGAGGTCCGCACGGAGACGGCCTTCCACCGTCTCCACGGCGCGTTCCCTCTCGCCCAGCGTCAGACGGCCGCCGGCGTCGGCAAGGACCGACTGGTGCGCCTCGTCCAGCCACTGCCCGCCCGCCGAGGTCGCCCGCACCGACTCCTCGCGGGCGGCCAGCCTGGCCCGCCGTTCGCCGGCCGCCTCCAACTCCTCCCGCTTCCGCTCGCCCGCCGCGAGGGCCCTGTCGAGGTCCGCCGTGTCGAACCGGTCCGGACTGTCGCCGAGGACCTCGCGGTAGCGGGCGGCGGCGGCCTCGTCCGTCAGCACGGCGCGAACGCGCCCGAGGCGCGCGCCGTCGGACTCCGCCGCGCTCAGCGCCGCATCCTGGTTCTCGCGCGTCGTCGCGGCGTTCCCGTCCACGCCCCACTTCGCATCGATGTTCGCCAAGTGGGCGTGGTACAGGTCCATGCCCCCGATGCCGAGCGCCTCGACGCGGGCCTTCGCCGCGGACGCCTGGTCGATGACGGCCCAGCCGTCGGTGAGCGTCTCCGGCTCCCGGTCGGCGGCGCCGAGGACATCGCCCCGGGCGTTGCGGAGAAGCTCCTCGCCGGCCGCGTCCTTCCGCAGATCCGCTTCCTTGAGCCCGAGCTCGGTGCGGTCCGCCTCAAGCCGGTCCTCCGCCCTGTCGATGACCCGCGCCCGCTCCGCGAAGCCGCCGTCGCCCGAGATCGCGCCGCGCTCCGTCAGCTCTTCGACCGCCTCGGCCAGCAGCCGGTCGTCGCCCGTCGCCGCGCGGACCCGTTCCTCGCGCCGGTCGAGCTCCTCCCGCAACCGCTGCTCCGCCGCTCGGACCACCGACTCGCGCTCGGCCGGTGGCGGTGGCCCCGCTGCCCCGACGGCCCGAGCCTGTTCCGTCTCCGACAGATGCTGCCGGCCCAGCGGGACCGACCGGAGCGCTTCCTCGCGGGCCCCCAGCTCCTCGCCGACTTGTTGCGCGACCCGTTCCAGAACGGATTCCCGCTTCGCGAAGCTCTGCGTCGCCGCCGCGGCGGCGACGGCCTCCCCGTACTCCTCCCTCAGCAACGTCGAGCCGGTCGACGTTGCCATGAGCGACTCCTCGCGGGCGGCGAGGTCCGCGCGGAGACGGTCTTCCACCGTCTCCACGGCGCGTTCCCTCTCGCCCGGCGTCAGACGGCCGTCGCCGCGGACCGACTGGTGCGCCTCGTCCAGCCACTGCCCGCCCGCCGAGGTCGCCCGCACCGACTCCTCGCGGGCGGCCAGCCCGGCCCGCCGTTCGCCGGCCGCCGCCTCCGCCTCCAGCGCCGCGATACGCGCGTCGAGCACCGCGACCCGCGACCTCGCCTCGGCCACTTCCGCCACGTCCGGCGCGTGCGCCGAACGGACCTCCTCGGCGGAAGCCGCCGCCGCCTCGGCCGCCGCATACCGATCCGGCTTCAGCTCCTGCGCCCTCCCCGGCCGGTCCTCCCAGCTGTGCTTCGCCGGCGGGCCGATGTGCAACGACGGCGGGTTCAGCAGAAGACGCACCTCCTCCGCCGCGTCGCCGGCCTCGCGCGCCCGCGCCAGTTGCGTGGCGTGGCTCTCCGACGTCACCCGGTCGTCCACGCCGGCCCGCTCGAACGCCAGGTTCATCTCCCCCGCCCACGCCTGTCGCGTCTCCTCCAGCCACGCCCGCGGCTTCGTCCGCTCCGTCTTCCTCGCGCCCCCCGACGCCGGATCGCCCTTCTTCGGCGCCGCCCGCCGGAACCACTGCTCCGCCCCGCGCTCCACCCCGTCGTTCACCCGCTCCGAGAACACCAGGTGCAGGTGCGGGTTGTCCGCCACCCCCGCCTTCTTCGACTCGCCGGCGTGCACCGCCAGCGTGTACGGCAACTCGCCCGACGTCACGTGCGCCGCGAAGCTCCGCGCCAGATCCAGCCGACCGGCAGGGTCCAGCGAGTTGGGCAGCGCCGCCGTCAGCGATCGAAAGAGCCGCCCGTTGCTCCGCTCGTGGCAGTCGGCCGCCGCCCAGTACAGGCGCGCGTCCGACGACGCGAACGACGGCATGCAGCCCGACTCGAGGTGCACCACCTCGTCCTGACAGGCCGCCTCGTACTTGCCCTCGCGGCTGATGTAGTCGTACTTCGCCGCCGCCGACTGGCCCGTGCCGCGGCTGCCCGTGCTCACGTTGACGTGGCAATACATGGCGTCGTGCTCTTCGGGCCGAAGGCTCTCGTCGCACGTCGGTTTCGCGCAGCGAAACCGGTAAGTGCGCCCTTCGGGTTTCGGGGTTTCCTTCAGTTTGTGCCGTGAAGTCCGAAAGATTCTTGGCTTGTACGGTTGTTTTGCTCCATTTTTCGACCGCCTGGATTCATGATACATACCTGGTTCATGCAGACGTCAAGACGTGCTACTCAGATCGTGAAGCTCAAGGAGCGGCGGCAGGAGCTGGCGGCCAAAGCGAGGGACGCCGACAGGCTCCTCGCGGATCGGCTGCGCCGGCTCCAGACGGACGAGGCGAAGACCGAGCGCAAGCGGGAGACCCGCCGCAAGATCATCGTCGGGGCCATCGTCCGGGCGGCGCAGACGTCGCGCACGGACATCAGTCTCGGCTGGCTCGACGAGCAGATCCGGACCCTGAAGCGGCCCGACGACCGCGCCCTCTTCGGTCTCGATGTCGAGCCGTCCGCCGACCCCACCGACGCGGACAAGGCCGAGACGGCAGCCGCGCGGGCGGCCCCGATCACCGCCCGGCAGAAGAAGCTGTTGGCCAAGCTGGTCGAGGAGCATCCGCAGTTCGCGCGGGAGCTCGGCGTCGACCCCGACGAGCCCGCGCTGGAGAAGCTCGGCAAGGCGAAGGCGACCTCCGTGATCGGCGCGATGCTCGACCGCGCCAACGCGCAGGAGCCGCCCGATGAATGATGGCGACTCGTGCGCCCGTGGCGCCCGGTGGCCGCCGACTGCCGCCCGACAGGGCGTCCGTTCGTGAGGATCGTCGGTGTCGAGCCGGTGGTGGGAAGTGAGCGAAAGGGCAGGTCGTCGAGGACGAAGATCAGCCGGCGGGCGCCGTCACGCGAGGGCGGGATCCGTTACCGCTCCCTCGCCCCCGCGCCCGTCGGCGGGCCGGTCAGCTTCTTCGCCACGCGCTCCAGACTCGTTGTGGGACGCTGCCGATCGCCGGGACAGCAACTGCGCCAACTGCTTCACGTCCTCGACCTGCTGCAGGAGATCCTGCATGTCGGAGCGCCGGACCGAACCGTGCTTGAGCCAGCCCGTGATCCGCCGGTTGAAGGAGGAGGTCGTTTCTTCGAGATGCTCGGCCACCGCGGCCTGGAGGTCCGGCTCCTCGTCGAGCAGCGCCCGCCACAAACCGGTGAGCGGGCCGCCGTGCCAGTCGGGAAGCCGGTACACCGGGTCCGACGGAACGAGCCAACCGCGGTACACCGCCAGGATAACGCCGCGGTCGTCGACGTCCTTGCGCTCCCACCGCTCGGGGACCAGGTCCTGGTGGCCGTTCGGCTTGGGCGCGTCCCAGGCGGCCACCTCGTAGGTGGTCGCCGTCAGCCGGATCAGCCACCGCAGCCCTTCGCGCCCCTTCCGGTCCCGCAGCCAGATCCGCTGACCGGGCTCGAGCCTCGCGCACGGAGAGACGAGGCAGAAGTCCGCCGACCGGATGCCGGCCGGGACCATCGAGTCGCCGTGGCAGCTCACGTAGAACGCCTGGGGGTCGTCCAGATCCACCGGCGCCGGCCTCGTCCGATCGGCCTCTTCGCTCTCCGTCAGGTGGACCCCCGGCGACGGCGGCGACAACACCCGCACCGGCAGTTGGACGCTCGGGTCGAGGCGGGTCAGCGGCCGGGACGGTTCCGCGCCGTCGGCCTCGACCTGAACATCCCGCGAGGGACCGATGTAGAGCTCCAGACCGAGGGCACGGCAGATCTGCTCGGCGCGGTTCAGGCGGGGGACGTGCCCGTTCAAAACCGACCGGATGGCGTCCTGCGGCAGGCCGCTGTTGACGGCGGCTCGGTACCGGGATTGTCCCCTTTCCGCGAGCCGCCGCCGGACCGTCTCCGCGAAATCAATGGTCATCACGCCGGAAAGTATACCGCCTCTCAAGACGAACGTGCACGTTACTGGAACCTCGTGGCCTTGATCCATTTCGGTACATACACGCATACGTCGACAGGGCTGCTCGGGATCGCGGTAGCGAGATCGATCTCCATTCCGCCTCGACGCCTAGCCGGGCGGCGTGCCATGACGATAGGAGGTACTTGGTGGCTCAGCTCTTTGATGAGTTGCCGGGCAGCGCGGCGTCTCGCGGTCGACGGTGCACAAGATGCTGGAGGATCGGGTGTTCCCGGCCGCACCGATCCGGCTTCCCGGCGCAGGCCCTCGCTGGCCGCAGGAGGTCGTCGATGAATGGGTCGATGCCCGCAGATGCGACGGAGATCGCTCACCGCCGTGGCGATAGCGGATGCGGTGGATGCGGTGGGCGAGACCCTGCCGAGTCCGGGGCAACGCGGGCGCGGCGCGCGTCAGCCCGACGGCGCCCCGCTCCCACACGCCGCGGAGACGGGCGGAGCACCATCGGCGAAGTGCGTGCGACGCTGAGACGAACGCCGGGCGGACATGCAGGCGAGCAGACCGCGGCAAGCAGGCACGAGCAGACGCGAGAGAATCGCCGTGGCCAAGCGACCGAGGGTGTACACGACGAAGCGTAGCGCGCGGGCGAGGTGGTGGGCGACATCAAGGTCGCCCCGGTGTACGATTGAGCGTCGGTTCGAGGAACGACTGCCACGAAACCCTGGGGCACGTTGCACGCAGACCCGCCCCCGAGCTGGCGTTCCGGGGCGGTCGCGGTGCCATCCTCGCCAGCGCGCTGCTGACCGCGCTGGCGACCGGCGAGGCGGCGGGGCAACCCGGTCGCCTGTTCATGGAGGGCGCCGCTGGTGCCCCTCAACGGGCTCGAGCCTGACGTCGGAGACAGACCATGACCGAAGCCATGCAGATCGTGATCGACCTACTGACCGCCGCGGCGGCGTTCACGGGGGCCGGCGCCGGGCTCTGGAACGCCTACCAGTTCAAGGGACTGACGGCGCGAGTCGATACGCTTGAGACCGCGCACAACGCGCATGTCAACGCGCCAGCTCTGCACCGATGACCGCCCCGAAGTACCCGGAGGACGTGTCCGTTCAACTGACCGGACAGGACGGTGACGCCCTGGCCAAACTCGGTGCGGTAGGCGCGGGCGCGCTACGGATGAGGGCAGCCCTCATCGCCCTCCTGCTCGCGCTCGCGGCACCTGCGGCTTCGCAGCCCGGACTGGCCGAGTTCGACTTGGGGGTGTTGGAGGCCGCGCGAGTCGAGATCGGTGCAACCGGCCGGGCGCGCATTGAGCTGCCCCAAAGCGTCTCGTTCGGCTATCAGGTGATCCTCGACGCGACGGGCCCTACGTCCGCCGGCTACTATCTCGCGGGAACACTCGAGGGATTGCCCGATTGGCCGGTGAAGGTGGTGGTTCACGGTCAACTCGCCGCGGCGACAGTGTACTGGACCGTCTGGCGGACGGGAGACGGTAGCTCCACCGCCGACGCGCCGCCGTCCCGCTTCTCCAACGGTGTTCGAGTCGTGGGCAACGATGTCGTCATGGTTCCGCGGCTGTCAAGGGCGTCAGAGCCGTTGCGGCTGACTGCCGAGGATGCGGCCGCTCCGATGGAGGATGGGAGTTGGATCGACGTGCTGGTGTTCTACACGCCAGAGGCGAAGCAGGAGGACGCGGGCGGAAACGCGGCCATCATGGAGCTACTGGTCGACCTCATGATCGTCCACACCAACGCGGTGTACGCCGAGAGCGGGGTAGCACATCGGCTGCGGTTGGCGGCTCAGCCGATAGAGGCGGAGCCGCTTCGAGAATCTGGCTTCCGTTCCTCCGGTGAGATGATCCAAATGCTCTCGGAATGGGAGCGCGGACGCGAACTGCGGGACCGCTACGCGGCGGACCTTGTGACGCTGATGTTCCGCGGGAAGGGGTTGGAGTCCGCGTTCGCCTTGGGTTTCCTGAACATCCCCGACCGAGTGACGGCGGATGAGGCTCTGCCGTTCAGCGTAACGTGTTCGACTTGCTCAAGGGCCTTCCCCCACGAGATCGGCCACAACCTCGGCTTGTATCATGACCGCTACGAGTGGAAGGAGGAGGACAGGCCGCTGATCACCGACGTTCCGCTGATCGACGTTCCGCATCCCGAGGCTTTCGGGTTCGCGGGGCCCATCGACGGTGACCCGGACACCCACTGCTTGGTCACGATAATGGCCACCGGACTGGAGTGCCTTGAGGACGGTTCCCGGCAGGTCGTCCGGTTCAGCAACCCGGAGCGGGAAGTCCTTGGAATCGCAACCGGCATCCCCGGAACCGAGCCCTCAGGCGCGACGGACGGCCCGGCAAACGCGGCGCGGCACATGAACAGGATGAGGCGATACGCTGCGAATTGGCGGCGGGCGCCGTGTCTGAGCGGCGGCAGTAGCGTCCGGCTGCAGGCGAGCAACGGGCAGTACGTGGGGGCGGTGGGGAACGGCGGCGGGGCAGTCAGGGCGGATCAGCGTCGCTTGGGGGCCCACGGCTTGTTCACGCTGGTTGACCACAACGGAGGGTCGTGCGTCGAGTCTGGCGACAGCGTGTCCCTGCAAACATCGGATGGCTTCTACCTGCAGGCGCAGCTTGGGGACGGCGCAGAGGTCGATGCCACCGCGCGGCAGGCGTCTCCCTGGACGCGGTTCGTCGTGCGGCGGCAGCTCGGCTCGGGCCCGCTCCGCGCCGGGGACGCGCTGTCGCTGCACACGACGAGCGGGCATTCGGTCGTCGCCGCGCGGGGTGGCGGCGGGGAGCTGCTAGCGGACTCGGAAGAGCGCTCGCGGCTGTGGTCTCGATTCAAGGTGGCAGCGCTGTGGCGAGACCCGCCCCCGCGCCCCAACCGACCGCCCGCAGCGGTCGGCACCCTGCCGGACCGGCAGCTGTCGGCCGGGGTCCATCTGGAGGTGGACGTCGCGGGGGCGTTCCGCGACCCGGACGGTGACCCGCTGACCTACACCGCAACCTCGTCGACACCGGGCGCGGTGATGGTGAGCGCGGCGGGGGCCCGCGTCACCTTGACGGCGGTGAGCGAGGGCACGGCGCCGATCCGGGTGACCGCGACCGACCCCGGCGGCCTGAGTGCCGTTCAGGCGTTCAGGGTGACGGTGGGGCAACGGGTGACGGTGCCGTTCACCGACGACCCGATCGTGCCGGGGGTGACGCCGGTCCGGGCCGTCCACTTCACGGAGTTGCGGACGCGGATCGACGGCCTTCGGATGGCCGTGGGGCTGGGCCGTCTCGCGTGGACAGACCCAGTCCTGACGGCGGGGGCGACGCCGGTCCGGGTGGTGCATCTTCTGGAGCTGCGGTCGGCCCTCACCGCGGCGTACAGGGCGGCGGGCCGGGCGGCTCCCCTGTGGACGGATGCGGCACCGGTGGGTGGAACGACGCCGGTCCGCGCCGCGCACCTGATGGAGTTGCGCGCTGCGGTACGGGCGCTGGAGTGACGCGCATGAGGCGCCGCGTCGCCTCCGGTTTCCGCCAACTGCGACATCGCGGTCAAGTTGATGGTCGTTGCCGGGGGCCTGCCAACAGACCTCACAAAGGATGCAAGTCGCGGGGAACGGAGAGAGAAGGCAAGTGCGATAGCCGACGCACGGTCGAAGGGGTGAGCGATCGCGGAAGGATGAACGATGGCAGTTGATTGGCCGACGATTGCGGTAATGGTGAGTATCGGCGGGCTGCTGTGGCGCCAGATCGCCGCTCTGGCCGTTGACGTGCGAGACGTGGATCGCCGACTTGCGCGACTAGAAGGCTGGATCGAAGGCGAGCGCGCCGGTCGGGGGGTGCCCGAAAGCAGTACCGGGGGAACGTGACCATGTGACCGCCCCCAGGACACGCGTCCCCGCGGTCCAGCGTGCAGGACGTCGCCGGGCTCACTGGGTCATTTTGACTTTGCGGGTCTGAAACGACGAGAGAATCGCTGGCAGAAACCCGAAACATCTGTCAAGATACGCCCCTCGCGAGGTTCCAGACTTCTTCGGCATGCCCCCCCGGTACCGAACTCCCGCTGCGTCCACGAAAAGGCGACTGGGACACCCCCCTTCGCATCCAGCCCCGATTCCCTATGACCGACCAATTCAGGCATCCACGCGATCTACACGAGATCGAGAACTCGCCTGATCTCGCCGAACGCGTCCGTGAGCCACTTCGGTTTCTCCGGAAAAAGATACTCGGCCAGATGCGACGAATTCTCGTCGAATGTGAACCGTTGATTGTTGAGAGTAAACTCAGGTCCACCGATACAATCCCATCCATTCGCGTGAGACTCTGGATGAAATAAATGCTCAGTGACACTCAAGACGGCACCATGCATATCCACATCTCCAGGGCCAATGCCACGGAGCCCGAACGCCCTCTGTCTCTGTGGACGTTCGGACCAAATCGGTGCAATATTCCATGCTGACACCGCTGCCTGCGGCGTCATTGGCTGGAGACCGAAATTCTCCCACAGTTCGAAAGTCACGCCATGAGCGGTCTGCTTGGCATCCTCTACATCGAGAGGAATCACCCGTGCGGCCACGATATAGACGCAACTCGTGTTGCCAACACCTGCTCGGTCGTCATTAGGGTCGTCGAATCGTTTTTGTCGATAGGTGCCGTTATGGCACTCATTAAGGGCAAACCACTTAGCTACACTCAGGTCATGGCTAAAATCGAGCATGTCAGTTGGACCGATGATTGCGTGATGCTGGAGAATCCCTATTGACTCAATCTCCGTAAGGGGCTTGTTTCTGTTTTCGAGAAACCGCTGTTTCAGAACGTTTCCTGCAACTCTTGATTGCAATACCCACGTCTGTTTTGATTTCGACGAACCCGTGTGCTTACGATAGAGTCCAGGGGTCAGCTTTTCTTTGTACTGTTTCGAGGTACCTCTGTAACCCACGAATACGGCTAGGCGATCCATGCCGTCAACATGATACTGCATGGAGTTCATAATAAACTCTTCCCAGTCAGGAAGAACAAATACACGCCCACAGAACGGGAACGCGTAGCCACGCCGAACCAGGTCCCGCAGCTCTGCACTACCTATGGAGTTGAGCCGGGAGATATCCTCGGGACGTACGTGTACAGTAAAGGGCGTCGCGTGTTGTGGGTCAAAATAAAACTCGGAACCGAGAGGCCGCCAGAATCCGTATTCTTGTTCCGCAGTCAGTGTGGGCGTTGTCCAGCCGGGTGCCCTGCCGACGGGCCAAGCTTGGGGTCCGTCGGACCGAATGCCATCAAAAGGTAAGTGCAAGGACCCATCCGGAGTCACACGGTAGGGGCTGAATCTCGTCGTATTCGTGCGTTCCGACGGTGTCATGCGTTCGATCTCGATCGCCCACAGGGTACGCAAACTCATGAGCTACCTCCTTGCTTTCCGTTGTGGGAAGTGTTAACGCACACTCGACAAAGACGACGGAGTCGTGCCGCGTCATTCTCCGATGCAGCGCAGCGACGCACCAAAGGCGCCACCGCAGAGGTGGCCGGGCGCCGTTGAGCGGGCTCCTGGCCGCAACGCCCTCCAGCTTGCGAGCGGTCCGAGCCCGTAGCGGGCAGGCTGGGCAGGCTGGGCAGGCCGAGCAGGCCCTGCGGGCTGCCAGACGGGGGAGGCGCTGGGGAAAGGCGCTGGCGCGGTTCGGCGCGTCGGCGCTGGGCGCTGGGGGCGCTGGGGGCGCTGGGGCGCTGGGCGCTGGGGCGCTGGCGCTGCGGCGCTGCGGCGCTGGACCGTCGTGGACCGCTTTGGACAGGAATCATTGCGTGGTCCGAAACGTGGTATATCAGTGATCACGAAGCTCCAAAGAGGCCCGTTTTCGTTGCGGTATTCTCGATCTTCATCTAGTACCAGACGATCTCGCCGGTGTCGGCGTCGAGGGCCAGCGTCGAGTTGTGGTACAGGTGCTTCTTGTCGGTCCCCCCGAGCATGAACTTCGGGGCGGGAGACGTCACCGACGTGCCGATGTAGACGAGGTTGAGGGCCGGGTCGAAGCTGGGGACCATCCAGGCGCCCACGTGCTTGCGCTCCTCGTAGGGCACGTCGCCCCAGCTCTCGTCCCCCGGCTCGCCGGGCGCGGGAATGGTGCGCGTCCGCCACAGCTCCTCGCCGGTCCTGGCGTCGTGGGCGGCGATGACGCACGCCTCGGGACCGCCGGCCGGGGTGCAGCTCCGCCCCGAGATGATCTTCCCGCCGGCGATGATGGGGCCGGAGGTCTGGTTGGCGGGATGCGTCCTGTAGTCGAGGATCTGCGTCTCCCAGGCGAGCCGGCCCGTCTCGGCGTCGAGGGCGAAGACGTAGTCGTCGACGCTGGTGTCGATGATGAGGTCGTCATAGATGGCGAGGTTGCGGTTGACCTCGGCGAGGACGGTGATGAGGAACTCGTCCACGTCGTCGGGGAGCGACCGCCGGTACTCCCACAGGAGATCGCCGCTCGCGCCGTCGAGGGCCTGGATGACGTCCCGCGGGTTGGGCATGTACAGGACGCCGTCATGCACCAGCGGCGTGCCCTGCTGGAGGCCCGGCGCGAGGGCCCGCGTCCAGACCATCCGCAGCTCGCCCACGTTGTCGCGATCGATCTGATCGAGCGGGCTGTAGCCCCAGCCGTCGAGCGTCCGCCGCCACATGAGCCAGTCGGCCGGATCGGGATCCTGCAGCACGTCGTCCGTCACCGGGACGAAGGGGCTTCCCGGCTGAGCCGGCGCCTGGTCCGCCGTCATCGCGAGACACATCACCAACGCCCAACGAATCGTAGACATACGCCCTCCACGCCCCACTCTACACGCATGCTTGCGAATGGGTAAACCGGCCTCCAGACCGGAATCTCGGTGACGCGCGACTCGACCCGGCGGCGATGCTCCCGCTCGTCGCTGCATCGTGTCCCTGTCGAGGACAACGCGGGGTTGGAAGACCTGCGCGACCCGGGCGGTGCCATCGGCCGCGTTCGGCACAGTGGCGCTTCGCGGCTGTCGGGGCCTCGGGACCTGTCGCCGGCCCCTCGGTCTACTGCCGACAGGCCAAGGACGGCGCCCCCGATGTCTAGAATCGCATGGTATCTCTTTAATATCGACTGATTTACCTGAGTTATCTCTAATTTATCGCTATCGTGATGGTAAGATCGCAGGCCTTTGTATCGCGCTCAGAGAGTTTCCGGCCGATCGGCGCGACGGTAGAGGGTCGATGCCGAGCAGAGCGGACGGTGCGTCGGCCCCACGCGCATTCGGACGATTCGAGCCCGGCGAAGAGCCGGCGCTGCCTTACGCCATGGGCGTTGGTGGAAGGACGCGTTGAAAAGAGACTCCATGGCCGAGGGCTGCCCTGTATCCTGCCGTCCCCCAACCGTGCCGTCGCCTCTGTTCAAGTCCCTCCCTCCAGGTGGGAGGGGGGTTCGGCGGAGCAAGGCAAGGCGCAGGCCGGCCCCGAATTCCTCGTTCGCGCGGATCCTCGTGGCCGTCGCGTGCTGGCCGCTGTCGGCGCCTGGCGCGGTCGCACAGGGCGGCGTCGAGTCGGATCGGGCGGCGTTGGAGGCGCTCTACGACGCGACCGGCGGCGCGGGCTGGACCGAGAGCGCGAACTGGAAGACACCGGCTCCCCTGGGCGAGTGGCGCGGGGTGACGACCGATACCGACGGCCGGGTCACCCAGCTCTATCTCCAGGACAACGGCTTGGTCGGTTCGATCCCGCCCGCACTCGGAAGCCTGACGAACCTGCTGGATCTGCGACTCGATTTCAATGCGTTGACGGGTCCCATTCCGGACGCCCTCGGAAGCCTGGCCAGTCTTGAGCTCCTGTTCCTCGCCTCGAACGACCTGACCGGGCCGATCCCGGCGTCGCTGGGGAACCTGACCGAGCTTCGGTGGCTCGACGTCTCCCGCAACGCCCTGACCGGACCGATCCCGGGCGCGCTGGCGAACCTCGAGAACCTGCGGTTGCTGTTCCTGGGCTTCAACGCGTTGACCGGCCCGGTCCCGGCGTGGTTGGGGAACCTGGCCCGCCTCCGGTCGCTGGGGCTCTCCCATACGGGGTTGACCGGTCCGTTGCCGGAAGCCCTGGGACGGTTGCAGGATCTCGAGGAGCTGAGGCTGTCCTGGGCCTGGGGCGTCACGGGATCGCTTCCGCGCGGCCTGGAAACGACGGACCTCCAGAAGCTGGACATATTCGCGACCCAGGCGTGCGCGCCGGCCGTCTGGCGGGACCGGCTGGAGACCGAGTTCTGGGGCCGCGTCTGCGGCGCCGAAACACACGTGACCGTCGACCTCGCGGTCGTCTATACGCCGGCCGCGCGTCAGGCGGTGGGCGGCCGCGCCGCGATCGAGGCGGCGATCGATCTCATGGTGGCCGAGACCAACGCGGCCTATCTGGAGAGCGGCGTGCATCACCGCTTGGCCCTCGTTGGCACGGACGAGGTCCAGTACGTCGAGTCGGGCGACCTGTACACCGATCTGTCCCGTCTCGAGTCGCCCTCGGACGGCCACATGGATGAAGTGCACGCCTGGCGCGACCGCGTCGGGGCGGACCTCGTGCACCTGGTCTTCGACGCGGCCAGCGGTGAGATCGGGGGTATCGCCGTTTTCCCCGGCGCTTTCAGCACCTCCTCCCACGACCAGGGTGGCCGGACCCTCGCCCACGAGCTGGGGCACAACATGGGGCTCTCGCACGACCGCTACCAGGTGCACCATGGCGAGGGCGGCGCGTTCGCGCATCCGGCCTACGGCTACGTCAACCAGCGGGCCTTCGAGGCGGGGGGCGGGTCGTCCCGCCGCTGGATCTCGATAATGGCCTACTCGACGCAGTGCAGCGATGCCGGCTTCTCCTGCTGGGGGCTCGACCGCTTCTCGAATCCGCAGCACCGCCTTGACGGCGACCCGCTGGGCGTCGCCTTCGACGCCGGCGCCTCGGGCGTGACCGGCCCGTCCGACGCGGTGGCCGTCCTCAACGCCACGGGCCCCGCGGTGGCGGCGTGGCGGGATCCTCCCGGGGCCAACCGGCGGCCGGTCGCCGTGGGCGCCCTGCCCGACCGCACGCTCGAGGCCGGGCGCCGGCTGGAGCTGGACGTGTCGCAGGCGTTCGACGACCCCGACGGCGATCCGCTGACCTACGCGGGGTTGTCGTCGGCGCCGGACGTGGTGACGGTGCTGGCGGCAGGCGCCCGGGTGACCCTCACGGCGATCAGCACGGGCGTCGCGGCGATTCGGGTGACGGCGATCGACCCCGACGACCGGAGCGCCTCACAGAGGTTCACGGTAACGGTGCGGCCTCCCACGCCGTTCACCGACGACCCCATCGTGCCCGGGGTGACGCCGGTCAGGACCGTCCATTTCACGGAGCTGCGGGCGCGTATCGACGTCCTGCGGCGGGAAGCGAGACTGGCGTCATTTCGCTGGACCGATCCGGAGCTGCGGCCGGGGGTGACGCGGGTCCAGCGCGTGCATCTGCTCGAGCTGCGGTCGGCGCTGGCCGACGTGTACGCGGCTGCGGGTCGCGCGGTCCCGCGCTGGACGGACGCGTCGCCGGCGGCGGGGTCGACCCCGATCCGGGCGGTGCACCTGATGGAGCTGCGCGCCGCGGTGCTGGCGCTGGAGTGAGAGGGCCTCGATTTCTGCGCCCGCGGCCGCGATCCGCCCTCCTCTGAATCTCGGCAATCGAGCTATCCTCGGCGACCCGTCCGGGTTTCGACTTCGGGACGACCGTCTGCCGACATGTCGAAAGGCATGTGCTCTGGAAGTCGTCCCCAACTTCGGCATTCGTCAACGGGACGGGTTGGCCTCGAACGCCAGGAGGCGGCGCCCGCCGCGCCGGGTGCGCGTCTCCCGTCGGCACGTCGCCGGACGAGAGCCGCCGCTGGCGCGGCGGCACGGGTTACGAGATTCCCGTGATGGCTCCCGGCGTGGCGCGCCGGTCGCGGGGTCCCCACGCCCCGGCCGCGACCCGTCCCAGGAAGTCCGCGATGAACGCGTTCACGAGGTCGGGCTCTTCGAGGTTGAGGGTGTGGCCCGACTTCGGCAGGACGACGAGGCCGCTCCGGGGGATGACGCGCTTCAGCCACAGGCTGGTCTCCAGGCAGCCGTCGTCCTCGTCCCCCGCGAGGATCAGCACTGGCGCCTCGATCTCGCGCAGCTGGGCTTCCAGCGCGTACAACGACGGCCGCTGTCGCTGCACGCCGAGCATCGTGCGCACGGCCCCTTCCGCGGCGTGCTCTCCCAGCTCGCGTACGAGCTGCTCCCAACCCCGTGGGTCCTTGTTCTGAAACTGTACGCGCGCCGGCCCGGACAGGTACCGGCGGGCGAAGGACTCCATTCCGGCCTTCTCGATCAGTCGGGCGATGGCCTCGCACTCGGCGCGGAAACGCTGCGCCTCCGCGGGGCGCGCGCCGTAGCCGGTACCCAGGACGACCAGCGAGCGGACGCGGGCGGGGTGCTGCATCGCGAGATGCAGTCCGGCGAAGCCGCCCATGGAGATGCCGACGATGTCCGCCGCCTCGACGCCGAGTCCGTCCAGCACCGCGACGGCGTCGTCGACCGCGTGGTGCTGCGAGTAGGCGCCGGAATCGGCCGGCACCCCTGACGGCGGATAGCCCCGGGCCGCGTAGGTGATGCAACGGTGACTTCGGGAGAAGCGCCGGACCTGCGGCTCCCAGCTCCGATGGTCGCCGGCGTACTCGTGAACGAAGAGGATGGCGCTGCCGCGGCCCGCGGACTCCGTGTGGAGCTCCACGCCGTCCGATGTGACGATTGCCCGTGCCGGCATGGTTCCCCTTGCTCAGCGCCCCGGCCGTATCGTCGGCGCCTGGTGGCCGAGCGCCGAGGCGAGCGTCGGCGCGAAGGCGGCGAGTGCGGCAGCGAGCTGACTCGCGGTCATGCGAGCTCCGTGGGTTCTCGTTCTGCAGGGGGCATCATCCCATCGTACGGCTTGCTGTGTCCGCTCGGGCCGCATTCTCGACCGGGGGATCCGGATTGGCGCTATTCCCGCCGTGGTGCGCGATGGGGATCTCGTGCTCGTACGGGTTGGTGGTATAAGGGCGGCATGGTGGCCACGCGGTCCTGCAAGCGTCCTCTGACGGTACCAGGGAGTTGCGAGCATGTCCAAGAGAACTCGCGTCGGTGTCGTGTCGTCGGCGGTCCGGGCAACGGCCGCCGGACTGATCGCAGCCGCCGGCCTCGCTGGCGGACCGGGTGTCGCTTCGGGCGTCGAGGCGGCGCAGGCCCCGGCGGACGGCGGCTTCACGGCGGATCAGGCCGCCGCCGGCTGGACGGTGTACGCGCGGCAGTGCGGCGAGTGCCACGGCGAGGGGCTCGACGGGGCGGAAGCGCCGGCCCTGCGCGGGGTCGACTTCCTGAACGGCTGGGCGGGGCAGACGACGGACGAGCTGTTCGCGTACGTGCGCGACGAGATGCCCCCCGGCCTCGGCGGCTCGCTCACCGATCGGGTCTACCTGGGCCTCGTCGCGTACATCCTCGATGCGAACGGCGCCCGGCCCGGCGACGCGCCGCTGACGGCCGACGCCGCGGTCGCGATCGGCGATGCGGCGGACGTGGCCGAGGCGCGCCGCGCGGCCGAGCGGGGCGAGCCGCCGCGGCGGCGGCCGACGCGGTTCGTCAACCGGGAGGTGCCGCGCGAGCTGACCCCGGTCACCGACGCGCTGCTCGCCGACCCGCCGCCCGGCGACTGGCTGAGCTGGCGGCGGACGCGCGACAGCCACGGCTACAGTCCGCTGGACCGGATCACGCGCGACAACGTCGACCAGTTGCAGCTCGCCTGGGTGCTCGCCATCCGCGAGGGCAACAACCAGACGACGCCGCTCGTGCACGACGGCGTGATGTTCCTGGCGAGTCCGGGGAACGTGGTGCAGGCGTTGGACGCGGTCGGCGGCGACGTCATCTGGCAGTATCGATGGCCCCTGCCCGACGATGCACCCCAGCGGGCGGCGACCCGCACCCTCGCCCTCTACGGCGACAAGGTCTTCCTCGCCACCCACGACGCGGCCCTCGTCGCCCTCGACGCGCGGACCGGGGCCGAGGCGTGGCGCGCCGTGAAGGCCGACTACAGGCAGGGCTTCCGCCAGAACTCCGGCCCCGTCGTCGCCGACGGCGTCGTCATCAGCGGCATGAACGGCTGCAACCGCTACAAGGAGCAGACCTGCTTCATCACCGGGCACGACCCCGACACCGGCGACGAGCTGTGGCGCACGTCCACCATCGCCCTGCCCGGCGACCCGAACGACGCCTCGTGGGGCGACACGCCGCCGTATCTCCGGGCCGGCGGCGACTCGTGGATCCCGGGCAGCTACGATCCGGGCCTGGGCCTCTTCTACATCGGCACCGCGCAGGCGAAGCCGTGGGTGGCGGCGAGCCGCGGCATGACGACGCGGCAGGACGCGCTCTACACCAACTCGACGCTGGCGTTGAACCCGCGCACGGGGCAGGTGGAGTGGTACTTCCAGCACGCGCCGGGCGAGACCCTCGACCTCGACATCGTGTACGAGCGGGTGCTCGTCGACGCCGACGGCGAGCAGTGGCTCTTCACCATCGGCAAGGACGGCATCCTCTGGAAGCTCGACCGGCGGACCGGGGCGCTCGTCGACCTGCGCGAGACGGTCTACCAGGACGTCTTCGAGTCGATCGACCGGACCACCGGCGAGCTGACCTACCGCCCGGACATCCGTGATGCGGACGTCGGCGACCGCGTGCCGGCGTGCCCCAGCCTGCTCGGCGGGCACAATTGGCAGGCGTCGGCGTATCACCCCGGGGCCGGCGCCCTCGTGATTCCGCTCCACCAGGCGTGCATGTACCTGACGGGGCGCGAGGTGGAGTTCGTCGAGGGCGGCGGCGGCGTGGCGGGCCGGTCGGAGTTCCGCGAGATGCCCGGCTCGAACGGCAACGTGGGGAAGCTGGCCGCCTACGACGTGCGGACGATGGACGAGCTGTGGAGCCGCGAGCAGCGGGCCGCGTTCCTGACGTCGACGCTGACGACGGCGGGCGGGCTCGTCTTCGCGGGCGACGCCGACCGCTACTACCGGGCGTTCGACGTCCGGACGGGGGAGGTCCTCTGGGAGACCCGCCTCGGCGCCGCCGCGCACGGCTATCCCATCACCTACGAGGCGGGCGGCCGGCAGTTCCTCGCCGTCCCCGCTTCGCTGGCCGGCGCGTTCCGGGGCCTCACCGCACAGCTCACCCCGGAGATCTTCCAGCCGGAGGGCGGGAACGCGCTCTACGTCTTCGCCTTGCCTTAAAACAACCAAGGGTAGTCCGCCAGCGTCCAGATTCGTGCGATAGAATTCGCAAATACTTGACTGGTAATCGTTTATGCTTCGTCGACGCGGACTGACCGCGGCAGGACGTGTTGCAGAATCCAGCCCCATCCCGCAGCCGGCGCGTGTCCGAGGTCAACACGGCCGACGTGCTGGAGATCCTCACGCGGATCTGGCACGCCAAGGCGGAGACGGCCCGCGCCGTCCGCCAGTGCATCCGGTCGGTGCTCGAGTGGGCCATCGCGTTGGACATGCGGAACGACAACCCCTGCGACCGGGTGCTGCCGGTGCTCGGTCCGCAGAACGACATCGTGACGCACCGGCTGGCACTGCCCCACAAGGACGTGGCCTCGGCCATCGAGACGGTTCAGGCGGGGTCTGCGCAGCCCGCCGTCAAGCTGGCGTTCGAGTTCCTCGTGCTGACGGCGACGCGGTCGGGCGAGGTCCGTGGTGCACAATGGGCCGAGATTGACACGACGGACCACGTGTGGACCTTGTCGGCGCAGCGGATGAAGGCGAAGCGCGAGCATCGTGTGCCGCTCTGCGGCCGGGCGCCAGAGGTCCTCGACGCGGCGCGTGCGCTCGGCGACGGCAATCCGCACGTGTTCCCGATACGGAGCGGGCGGCCGATATCGGCGTCGACGCTCCTCAAGACGCTCAACGATCTTCGGGTCGCGGCCGTGCCGCATGGCTTCCGCTCGTCGTTCCGGGACTGGGCGGCGGAGGAGACGGACCACCCGCGCGAGGTCATCGAGACGGCGCTGGCTCACGTGGTCCAGAACAAGGTCGAGGCGGCCTACGCGCGGTCGGACCTGTTCGCGCGGCGGCGGCGGTTGATGGACGACTGGTCGGCCTACCTTGCCCGGTAGCCCTCGTGGCCCGTGACTCGGCGATGTCCACCGTGCACCGGGCCGGCCGGCTTCGGCCCGGCGCGGTCCAGCTCGGCCAGTATCCCACTCGGCCCCTGGGGCGTTGTGGCGCCAGCGCGCACCATGAGGGTCGACCTCCCCGAGCCGCACCCGCCGGATGCTGGCCAGGGTGGGCCGCGAGCGACGCTGGGCGCGCTGTGTCCGATCCGTCCGCCGCGGCCCGCGTGACCGTGCCGCCCAAGGTGGGGTCGCAGCCGTGTTAGGATGCCCGCCGGGTAGCCCGTGACGTCGGCAGAGGCATGGACCATCATCAGGACCATCGTCGGCGTCGGCGTGGCGAATCTCGGCTTCAGAGGGATCGCGTACCCGCGAGCTTCGCTGCGACATTCGCGGACTCCGGGCCGACGTTTCCGAGTTGCGAGAGCGGCCGCGTGCACTGCTGGGATGGCAGCCCGGCTGTCAACGGGGCCAGCGAGGAAACGATGAAGCTCGCCCTCCACTTCGACGGTCTCCACCCAGATCTCGGGGACGCGTACGGTCGAGCCGCACGCCGGCTCGTCTTCCCCGGTCTACTCGACCAGCGCGACACGCACGTCGCTTCGACCGTCTTCGTTGGCGACCTGTTGTTCGGGACCATCGACACGTCGCGCGATGGCCGCCACCGCAGTTCTTCGCGACCCGACCTGAAGTACAGCGATGTCCTGGAGTTCTGGCTGCGCCCGCAGAATCCAGTGTGGGCTCGCCTGTTCGAGGAACGACTTACACCCGCACTCGGGCAAGTCTATGCGATCTGCTTTGAGAGTGTTGACCAGAAGGCGGCGGAACGGCTGCATGAGGACCTGGTGGACGCTGCCTCGTATCTGGGAGCGATGGAGGTCGACGACGGTTCCTTCGTCCATTGGCAACTGTATTCGAGGAATCTGATCCCGCTGTTTCGAGTCGTCGGCCACGGTGCGCAGGTGTTTTGGGACGGCCTTTCCGAGGACGGGAGGGACCGAGGGTTCTTCCAGGAAGTGCAGAGCCTTGGATTCGATCCTGTGCGATGGGAGAGTCTGAACGCTCGGTTCTCGATTTTCGACCGCTACCACAGTTTTGAGCACGCCCAACGCGTCGCCGAATGGAAGCGAGACTGTGGCCGGATGTTGGGATTCATCGCCGACTCGGTCGTGTCGGGCCTCGGCGACGTCGTTCCGGATCTCGGCGACCGGCTCTGGAGCGCACTCCGGACGTTCGACCAAGCGGAGACAACGGAACAGTTGTCGCAGGTAGCCGCGACCTGCCGACGGATCATCGAGCACGTCGCCGACCGACTGTTTCCTCCAAGAGAGACGCCGACGGGTGGGCGGCAACTCGGGCGGCAGCACTATCGCAACCGCCTGCTTGCGTTTGCGGACCAGGAACGGCGTACGGATTCCTCGCTTGACCTCGTCTGGGCGAGCACGGACGCGCTCAACGAGCAGATTACCGCGTTGCTCGCGGTCACCCAGAAGGGGGTCCACGCAGACGTGTATCGCACCGAGACGCGGCGCTGCTTGCTGCGAACCATCTTGCTGCTAGACGATCTCGTGGTCCTCAAGCAGGCGTCGGCGGATCGCACGCCGGCTGTGTCGCAGGAAGGGGCTCGCTGATGCATCTGGGGAATCGAACGCGCTACCTTCAACGGTTGACGGGTGTGCGTATTCCGTGGTTGCCCGGGGCTTTGGTTTGCGCTTCTGGTTGGCAGTCCGGCCACGGGTGGCGAGTTCGTGTTCGGCTGGTTCCATGATCGGGGAATGCTGACGGTGTGCCCCTCCGCCGAGGGCGCCAAACGTTACGGTTGAGCGGGAAGCTCACTGAAATGCGAGGAGTACTGACGGCCCTCGTCGGCGTGCTGTTGATGGCGACGGCGGTTTCGGCGCAACCGCGGGCATCGGCAAGCCTGCATCCGGTCGAGGGCGGCCGGTGGGATGTGTCGCCGGGCTCGCCATTGACGTTCGGGTCGGGCCGGACGGAGCGGATCTGTCTGCATGCGAGCGCGTATGTGCTGGCGGGCCGGGTCGAACCGGGCTATCGCGGGTCGTGGTCGCTGAACCTGGAGGGCAGCGGGACCGGCGAGCGCAGCGTGACCGGGAACAGCATCGGCGAGAACGACGGCTCGCGGTGGTCGTGGAGTTCGTTCGCGGCAGCAGATGGCCAGTGCTTCGACATGTGGGCGGTCGTTCTGGGCGGACCGCAGGAGGGGCGGCAGTCGTCCCGGCAGACTACGACCCAGCAACTCCTGGAACTCCAGCAGAAGCTGGAACCGGAACAGAACGTCAGAGCGCGGCTCGACTTGCAGCGCGAGATCTCCCGGCTGCAGCTCGAGCTCCAGCTCCAGCCCGCGGTACTCCGGCTGCGGCTCTACGAGTTGCGGGTCGCCGTCGACTGGTGAACGGGGGCGACGCGATGCTGGAGGTCTTCACCGCGGCGGCGGCGTTCGTTGGGGCGGCGGCGGGACTCTGGAACGCCACCAATTCGCCAAGTTCTCGGGGTGCATGGATGCGGCGGAGCGGGCGCACAACGCGCACGTCAACGCGCCGGGCTGCACGGGACGCGCTGACATGATCGCGCGCCAGCGGGTCTACGCCACGAACGCCGCCCGCCAGCGCCTACCGCCAGCCGCGCAAGCGCAGCTTCGCGAGAGGGGCTGGAGCTCCAGTACCACCGGATCGCTGCCGTCCCTCATGGATTCCGGTCGTCGTTCCAGGACGGGCGACCGAGGAGACGGACCATCCGCGGGAAGGTCGTCGAGGTGGCGTTCGCTCATGTCGTTGCGAGCCGCGTCGAGGCGATCTATGCAAGGTCGGACCTGGTCGAGCGCCGGCGGCTGCTGATGGACGATTGGGCGAGGCACCTCGCCCGCGACGGCCGTTGATACCCTCGATCCCGCTACGGCACGCGCAGGCGGAAGCGTTTACGATGAGCGGGGAGGCTCACGGGATGTTGGGAGTCCTGACGGCGGCGGTGGCGTTTCTTGGGGTGGTCTGGCTGAACTGGAGACACGACCGCCTAGTGGCTTGGCTGCACGCGCACTTCGCCGATCTGGCTGCGTTCCAGTCGGAGGTCCGGGCGGAGCTAGGAGTCTGCGCCGCAGAAACCGGGATGCGACAATTGTAGACGAGCCGCCGACGAAGGGACTGGATGTCGACTACATTCCGCCGCTACGCCCCGGAGCAGTCGCTGCTGTTGCCGCCCGATGTGCGGGAGTGGCTGCCCGAGGGTCACTTGGCGCACCACATCAGCGATCTGGTTGACGGTCTGGATCTGACGGCGTTCTACGCGCCGTACGAGGGGGACGGTCGGCGCAACGCGCCGTACGAGCCTCGGATGATGGTGAAGGTGCTGCTCTACGCGTACGCGACGGGGGTGTTTTCGTCGCGGGGGGTCGCGAAGAAGCTGGAAGAAGACGTGGCGTTCCGGGTGCTGGCGGCGGGCAACTTCCCGCAGCACCGGACGCTCTGCGAGTTTCGACGCCGGCACTTGGCGGATTTCAAGCGGCTGTTCGTGGAGGTGGTCGGTCTGGCGCGGGAACTGGGTCTGGCCCGATTCGGAAAGCTGTCGATTGACGGGACGAAGGTGCGGGCGAATGCGAGCAAGCGCAAGGCGATGAGCTACGGTCGGATGCAGGAGGAGGAGCGGCGTCTGGCCGGGGAGATCGACGCGCTGTTGCGTTCGGCGGACTCGACCGACGTGGCCGAGGACGTTCGGTTGGGCCCGGAGGTCCGTGGCGACGAGTTGCCGGCGGAGTTGCAGCGACGAGAGGACCGTTTGGCGGCGATCCGGGCGGCGAAGGCGCGGTTGGAGGCGGCGCAGCGGGCGGCCGACGACGCGCGGGGTCGGCAGCCGGGCCAGACGCGGAACCCGAAGGGGGGTCGGCCGTACAAGCGGTCGTATGGCGAGCCCGACGAGAAGGCGCAGAGCAACTTCACGGACCCGGAAAGCGGGATCATGAAGACGAGCAACGAGGGCTTCCAGCAGTGCTACAACGCGCAGGCGGCGGTGGACGCTGAGCACCAGTTGGTGGTGGCGACGGATGTGACGGCGAACGCGAGCGACCAGGGCGGATTGCCGGTGTTGCTCGACCAGGTGGAGGAGCGGTTCGACACGCAGCCGGAGACGGTGCTGGCCGACTCGGGATTCTGCAACGAGCGGGACTTGACGGAGCTGGAAACGCGGGGTGTTGACGGGTATGTGGCGGTGGGCCGGGAGGACAAGCGGGTCGCCGCCCGCAATCTGAAGAAGCACCCGGCGACAGGCCGCATGGCAGCGAAGCTGTCGACGCCGGCGGGCCGGTCGGCGTACGCGGAGCGGAAGTGGTTGTCGGAGGCGCCGTACGGCTGGATCAAGCACGTGCTGGGCTTCCGGTGCTTCAGCCTGCGTGGACTGGCGAAAGTGCGAGGCGAGTGGGACTTGGTGTGCCTGGCGGTGAACGCAAAGCGCCTGCACGTTCTGATGGCGGCGTAACGGGGGCGATTCTGGCCCCACACTGCCCGAGAATCGGTCACGAATCGCGGCGTTTGGGCCGTGTACGGCCTGTTCTTCGGTTCCGTGCCGCCGATCGGCCGAGGATCACCGGCTCGTCGGCCGGCGGCCTACGCCCCGACGCCGTGCGTCACGACGCAGACCGCCGGGGTTCCGCGAACTCCTGCGGCGCAGGCTCCTAGCCGGCATTCGCGCTGAGGTCAGGGAGATACGCAGACACCTGGATCGCCATTCGACGAGCGTTGAACAAGAGTTGGATGCGTTCCACAGGGACTCCATCACGTTTCGCCCCGGAAAGGACGATTGAACCAATGGCCAGACGATGCCCGTGTTTCCTCGTGCTCGCGCTCGCGCTCGCCGGCAGCGCAAGCGGCTCCCAGGTCGACGAGGAACGCTTCCGCGAAGCGGAACGCTTCGGACTCTTCAACGCGTGCGAACCGATGGATCTGATCGCAATCGTGGTGGATCAACGACTCAGAGAACGCGTCGAAACCATGGCAGAAAGCAGGCTCCGCGCGGCGCGGCTATACGACACCGACGCCGACAGGAGCGCCGTCTCGTCGCTGCTATCGATAGAGATCTTCGGCGTTGTCGGCCAAGCCGAGGCAGTACTGCTGTCCTACCGCAAGCCCGTGCGCGATTCCTTCTCTGAGAGGTGGTTTCTGGCTGAGACATGGAAATTATATGGAATGTACAGGAATTCCGCGGAAGGACTGTCTGAGCTACTAGATCGCTTTGTCTTGGAATACCTACGCGTGAACGAAGCGGCCTGCATGGAGTGAACATGGTCCGCCAGCGGACCTACGCCTCGAACGCCGACCGCCCGCAGGCCTTGCCGGGCTCGGCGGCGCGAGGCGGCGCCCCCGAAGCCCACGCGCCATGGGGTGACCACGGGCGCCCTCCAGTCCGGCGGCGAGGGCGTCGGGGTGGAGGTCGCACACCTCGTCGAGGCGTTCGGCGGTCCGGGAGTCGGCCCGGGCCTCGGCGAGCCGGCTCGCGCCGGTCCGGGTACTCGGCCTGCAAGGTGCGGAGTGCGATCAGCGCCGCGGCCCACCGCGCCGGCCGGGATTTCGGCCGGGCCGGACGTCGCGACTGAACAGGGGCGCCAGCGGCGCGGCGCTCCCCGAAGCGGCGTTGCCGTTCAGCGGGGTGAGGGCCGCCGAGTCCGATTGTACGCGGTTACGTAACGGCGCGTCGGCGGCCCCTATGGCCCGTGGACCCTGGTCGGCCGTGATCGCCGCGGCCCGGGCCTCGAGATTCGGGAAGAGCTCGACGGTCGCAGTCCAGACGAGTGCGGACCCCGACGCGCAGGCGTCGACCGCGACTTGCCGGCTTCTCAGCGCGGCGGGGCCGCGATAGACTCTCGTTTCGTTCGGTTCGAGGACGAAGATGCCCGTGCAGCCTGTCGGCGGGCTGCGGGCGCCCATCCAGGGCAGTGTGGGAGACGCGCTGCGCCATGGAGGGATGGTCCTGGACGGACGGCCCGCGCGTTTTCGATGCCGCTGACAGGATGCAACACGGGCGCTCGGGCGGGCGGGTTTGAGCTTCGCGAGACGGGCTGGAGACCATCGGGCGTCATGGCGGGATCATCCGCGGCGGGCGTGCAAGGCCCACTGGATTCCCGCTGAAGATGAGGGAACGAGCGGGGGAACGGTGGCCGGCGCACCTGAATTAAGTCACGTATTGTGAATGACTTATGGAATATACGGAACTCACCCTGCCGGAGTGAGGCGGGGCTGCGGCCCTGCGCCAGCGAGGAGCCCGTGGTTGCTCCCGCGTTGCACCGAGACAACGTAGAGGGACTTCTCTCAGTCCGCGAAGAACGCCGGTCGCAGCTCGACGGACGGCACGAAGCGCACTACCTTTCGATAGATGGCATGCAGCGTGCCCGTCGCGAGGTCCCTGTGCACGGGCACGATCAGGATCTGTCGCGCGCCACCGGGAGTGACTCGCACCAGCTTGGCGTGGCTGCCTCTCTGCCCGGTAACCGCGAAGCCGAACCGGTGGAGGATGCGCAGCACGTCCCCGGACGACAGCCGCCGCAGCCGCGGCATCACGCTCCGAGGGGAGCCGTTTCGTAGCTCACCGACAGCCGCGGAGCGCGCGACAGGCCCAGCCACGCGGGGTCCTCGCCTTCCAGGTGCAGCGCCAGCGCCTCGCGAAGGTTGGCGAGCAGCTCGTCGAACGACCGCGCCTGGGTGACGACGGCCAGCTCCAGGCATTCGGCCACGTACCACCCCTCGCTCTCGGTCACCACGGCATGAACCGTGTCGCGAATCTCGACGTCCTCCTGACCGTACGCGGGAGCGGTCTCCGAAACCCTGGGGACGGCGCCGCGTTCCGGGCCGGCGTACGTGGCGACGGTCTCCGCCGGGGACTCGCGGAACGCGGGTTCGATCTGGTAGAGGCCGCGGCGCACGCGGCGGAAGTACGGCCAGCGCCGGGCATGATGATCGGGCGCATTCACACAACATCGCCCGGTGACCTCGGTTCGCACCGTGGCCCCGTTCACGCCGGGCAGCGAGCGGACGATCTCTGCCGGCGTGAACGTCCAGTCGTCCCTGGTCCGGCAGAGGCGCTGAGCCGCGGCGAGCACCCGCTTCTGGATCGATTGCTTCTGGGTCATGCCGCTTTCCACACTCGACAACGTCATTGTTCACGTGGTAGATATAATTGTCAAGTGTAAAACCGGCCGGTCCTTCAGACTCGAGAGCGCCGGTGTAAGCTACGAGCCGGAAGGGTTCGATTCGACGCACGGAGGCGCCCCGAGTGACTGCCCCGTATACCCAGCACCAGCTCGAAGCGATGCTGGCGGACCTGGAGTCCGACCTCGTCGAGCGCAAGGAGTCCTTGAGGGGAGACAATCCCCGCAAGATCCGGCAAGCCGTCTGCGCCTTCGCCAACGATCTGCCGGACCACCAGCGTCCAGGCATCGTGTTCGTCGGAGCGGACGACGCTGGCGCACCCGTCGGCCTGGAGATCACGGACGAGCTGCTGCTCCAGCTCGCCGACGTCAAGACGGACGGCAACATCGTGCCGCCGCCGACGCTCACCGTGGATAGGCGCGTGCTGCTCGGGACCCCGGTTGCGGTCGTCACCGTCATCCCGTCGGACACACCGCCGGTGCGCCACCGGGGGCGGATCTGGATTCGCGCCGGGCCGAGACGGGCCATCGCCAGCGCCCAGGACGAACGGATCCTGAACGAGAAGCGGCGGCATCGCGACCCCCACTTCGATGCGCAGCCCGTACCCACCGCCAGTGTTGCGGATCTCGACGTGCGGCGCTTCGAGGAAGAGTACCTCCCGCTGGCGGTAGACGCGGCGGCCCTTGCCGAGAACGATCGGAGCACCGAGGAACGTCTCGCCGCCCTGAAGATGATCGCCGGGGTGGACGACCCGAGGCCCACGATTGCCGGCATCCTCGTTCTGGGCAAGAACCCACAGGACTTCCTTCCCGCCGCATTCGCGCAGTTCCTCCGGGTCGCCGGCACGGATCTCGCCGACCCCGTAGTCGACGACGGACGATGCACCGGACCGATTGCCCACCTGGTCCGCGGTCTGGACGACAAGCTGCTGGCGCACAATCGGACCGCCGTCGACTTCACGTCGGGGCCCGTTGAGGTGCGTACGCCGGCGTATCCGATGGCAGCTCTTCAGCAGCTCGTTCGCAACGCCGTCATGCACAGGACTTACGAAGGCACGAACGCGCCGATCCATGTCTACTGGTTCGACGATCGTATCGAGATCACGAGCCCAGGCGGGCCCTACGGGGCCCTCAACGCCGAGAACTTCGGGCAGCCGGGCATCGTGGACTATCGCAACCAGATTCTGGCTGAAGCGATGAGGGTGCTCGGACTGGCCCAGCGCTACGGCGCGGGAATCCCGACGGCGCGGCGCGCGTTGCTGGAGAATGGGCAGCCGGAACCCGACTTCCGCGTAGAGCCGAACTGGGTTCACTGCACGGTGAGGGCCCGCCCGTGATGACGCCCGTACTGACGTTCTTCAACAACAAGGGTGGTGTGGGAAAGACGTCGCTGGTCTACCACGCGGCGTGGATGTTGTCGGAGCTGGACCACACGGTGCTGGTCGTCGATCTCGACCCCCAGGCCAATCTCACGGCGGCGTTCCTGGACGAGGATACGCTCGCCGAGCTCTGGAGCGACCAAGCCTCCTCGTCCGGCAAGACGATCTACCAGTGCGTCGCGCCGCTCACGCGTGTCGGGGATGTCAGAGACCCCGAGCTGCGGCGACCCTCGGACAGGCTCTATCTGCTGGCGGGCGATCTGGCCCTGTCCGGATTCGAGGATCTGCTGTCCACGGAATGGCCGAACTGCCTGGGCACCACGAACCTGTACCGCGCGTTTCGCGTGACCACGGCGTTCTGGCAGGTCGTTCAAAGAGGCGCCAGAACGGCGGGCGCGGACATCGTGCTGGTCGACGTAGGTCCCAGCCTTGGGGCCATCAACCGTTCCGCCCTGATTGCGACCGACTTCGTCGCGGTGCCGCTCGCCGCCGACTTGTTCTCCCGCCAGGGGTTGCGCAACCTGGGTCCGACCCTGCGCCGCTGGCGGGGGGATTGGAAGAAGTGCCTCGACAACTGGGCCGAGCCCGACTTCGACCTGCCGCCCGGCAACATGCAGCCGATCGGCTACCTGATTCAGCAGCACGGAGTCAGACTCAGCCGTCCGGTCAAGGCCTATGACCGATGGGCAAGGCAGATGCCGGCCGAGTACTCCCGAAGCGTGCTGGGTGACAAGACTCCCGCGGCTGCGCCGGATCCGCAGGCCGACGGGCATTGCATCGCCACCGTGAAGCACTACCGCAGCCTGATTCCGCTTGCCCAGGACGCGCGCAAGCCGATCTTCTCTCTGTCTGCGGGAGACGGCGCCCTCGGGAGTCATGCCGTCGCGGCTCGCGACGCGTTCCGCGACTTCAGGACGCTCGTCGAGAACATGCTTCAACGGACGCAGGCCGCGACGGCCGCCGCGGAGCAGCCGCAGCCAGCGTCGCCACCGACGGGAATGGCGTAGCGGACGCCCGCAACCGCGTCGATCAGGAACCCATATCCGGCGTCAGCGGAAAGGAGCTCATGTTGGCGTCGGCCCAGTGTTTCCGTTCAAGTCATGCCTGACCGCCGAGTTCAACCGGCTTCTCGAGAATCGCCGGTGAGGAGGGAGCCGAGGACGGAGCGCCGGGTCCCGGAAGGGCGTTGCCCCGTCCGGGACCCGGCACGTCGACTACTGCTCGCGCCGGACGTACTTGACGAGCTGCCGGGGCCCCACCTCGGCGCCGTAGACGTTGCCCTCGGCGTCGACCGCCACGCCCTCGGCCGCCGTCGTTCCCCGAGGCACCGGGTCGGGGTCGGGAATGAAGAACCGCACGTGGCCGGTCGCGGCGTTCCCGATGCGGATGCCGCGGCGCCAGCCCGGGTTCGACGTCGGGCTCGACTCGGAATCGGCACCGTAGATGTTGTCGTCGGCGTCGATGTAGATGCCGCTGAGGCGGCTGAACTGCTTCCACTGGTCGATGTAGTTGCCGTCCTGGTCGAAGATCTGGATGCGCACGTTGCCGCGGTCGGCCACGTAGAGGCGGCCGCGCGAGTCCATGGCGAGGCCATGCGGGGTGCGGAACTGCCCCGGCGCGGTGCCGATGCCGCCCCACGACTTGATGAAGTTGCCCTGGCGGTCGAACTTGACGACGCGGGCGACGGTGTCCCAGGTCGCCCCCGCCCCCTGGCCGCTGTGGCCCTCGGCGACGAAGATGTCGCCGTTCGGGGCGACGTGCACGTCGTTCGGCTCGTTGAGGAGCGGCCCGGAGCCGTCGCCGCCGACGCCGGGCCGGCCCAGGGTCATCAGGAGCTCGCCGTCGGGGTTGAACTTGAAGACCGCGTGCCCCTTGCCCTCGTAGGCGGGGCCGCGTCCCCGGGGGCCCTGGGCGTCGGTGAGCCAGACGTTGCCCTGCCGGTCGACGTGGATGCCGTGGGGGAAGATGAACATCCCGCCGCCGAAGCTCGTCAGCAGGTTGCCGTCCTTGTCGAACTTGAGGATGGGGTCGAGGTCCGATTCGGCGCAACTGTTCGCCCCGCACCGCTCGCCGACCCAGATCGACGTGCCGTCGGGGTCGATGTCCACGGCGCTGGTCGAGCCCCAGGTGCGGCCCTCGGGCAGCTTGAAGTGGTCGTTGATGGTCTCGAACGGGTTCGGGTGCTCGTTCGTCGGCCCGGTGACCGGCTGGGCGGGCGCCGCTCCCGCCGCCGAGACGATTGCCGCCACGACCACCGCCAACGCCGTGCGCTTGCCTGCTCGGTACTTCATCTGAGAGCTCCTCCCTGTGTTCCGTCTCCCGGATTGCGGTCGTCGTGCTCTACGACGAACGCACCGCCGGCGTCCGTGCCGACGGGCGGACGCGCCGCCGGACCGTCGGCAGGCGCGATCTGCGCCGTCCTTCGCCGTCGGCGCCGGCACCGCGCAGGCGGTGGCGGCGTCGCGCATGGACGCACCGCTCGACCGGTGCGCAGGTCCGGTCAGCGACCGTCCTTCGCTGTCAAGGCCAGCACCGCGTAGGCGGTGGCGGCGTCGCGCATGAAGCGGCCCCGGTCGGACGCCGGGTCGTGCTCGCGGTTGAGCGACGACGCGGGCCACGACCCGTCGGGGTCCTGGTTCCGGGCGAGCCAGGCGAGCCCGCCCGCGACCGCCGTGTGGTCCGACGCCAGACCGGCCTGCTGCAGCGCCAGCGTGACCAGCCCCGTCGCGTAGCCGTCGCTCGCGGTGCCGACGGGCGTCCCGTCCCGCCGTTCCCAGGCGCCCAGCGACGAGAGGCTCCAGCCGCCGTCGTCCCGCTGCAGGCCGGCGATCTCGCCGATGATCTTCTGCCGCCGGGCATCCGCCAGCAGGTCCGGCAGCGCGCCGGAGGCCCAGAGGGCCATGACGCGGTTGAAGGGCGGCTGGGCGTCGAGCCGGCGCCGGAGATGGTCGCCGAGCCGCGCGACGTTGTCCCGGACGTCGGGGTGGGTGCCGTACCCCTCCGGCGCGAGCCCCACCGCGACGGCGGCCAGCGCCGCCCCGTGGTACGGTCCCTCGTCCGTTTCCCACGGCGCCAGATTGAAGTGCAGCCAGGGCCACGCGCCCTCGTCGGCGCCGCTGGCCCGTTGCAGCGCCCACAGGTTGTCGAACGCCCGGCGCGTGCGGTCGCTCAGCTTGCCGGTCCGCTCGTCCTGCCTGGCGAGGACGAGGGCGTTGAGTATGGCTTCGGTCCCCCGCGACTGGCTGGTCTTGGGCGCGCCGTAGCGCTCGTCGGCGTAGAAGGGGCCGACCTCGTCCCAACGGGCGACGCGGGTCGTCACGCTGTCGAGCAGCGCTCGCTCGGGCAGCGTCGTCTCGCCAGTGGCGGCCGCCGGCCGCAGCATCGGGCGGGCGAGGCCGTAGGGGGCGGTCGTGTGGCAGGAGACGCAGAACGTCCCGCGCTCGCGCGCCGCCGTCTCCCAGCCCGACCACCAGTCCACCCGCTGGTCGAGGTAGGCGGCGGCGGCTTGCCGGTCCCACGCCCCGGGGTCGCCGCTCTGCGCGTGGACCGTGGAGGAGGCCAGGATCAGACCCGCGAAGAGCATCGGGATTATCTGTCTCGTCATGTCGGAAATCCAGCGACCCATCTTCTCACATCGCAGAGCCTTGACAATGCGGGCTGACCGCCCACAATGGAGACTCCGGACGACGCATGAAGGGGACCGACCCATGACGATTCGACACCACCTTGCCGTAGCGATTGCGGCCGTGCTTGCGCTCTGCTTCACCGGCGGCGCCGCGCCGGCGGACGCGCAGACCTGGGAGCCGGGGCCGGCCGAATGGCGGGGCGACCTGACCCCGATCACCGAGGCGGACTGGAGCTTCGACCGGGCCGAGCACCTGCTGGGCCGCGCGGGGTTCAGCGGCACGCCGGAGGACATCCGGAAGCTCGCCGAGATGACCCCCGAGGAGGCGGTCCGCTCCCTCGTCGACTACGACGACATCCCCAACGACCACCTGCCGCCGTTCGAGCACTCCGGGTTCTGGGACGAGGGGCTGCTCAATTTTCCGCCGAGCCGGCCCGCCGCCACCGAGCTGGGGATGAGGAACGGCGAGAGCATGGGGGTGCGGGTCAAGCCCGACCATGTCAACCGGCACGGACAGCCGATCTCCGACCGGTTCTTCTACTGGCTGCGCGCGACCGGGCTGGAGACCCGCCGGGTCGGCTACTGGTGGGCCGAGCGCATGCTCGACACCCACCGGCCGCTCCAGGAGAAGATGGCGCTCTTCTGGCACGGCCATTTCGCCACCGCCCAGAACAAGGTGCGTGACTACCGCAAGATGCTGCTCCAGATAGACACGTTCGAGCGGCACGCGACGGGCAACTTCGGCGAGCTGCTGGTGGCGGTGGCCCAGGACCCGGGCATGCTCTACTACCTAGACGCCGGGGTGAACGTGAAGGGCGCGGCCAACGAGAACTTCGCCCGCGAGGTGATGGAGCTCTTCTCCATGGGGGTGGGCAACTACACCGAGCGAGACGTCCGCGAGGCGGCGCGCGCCTTCACCGGCTGGAACTTCGAGAACCTCGACTTCGTGGTCAACGTCGGGCAGCACGACGACGGCGAGAAGACCTTCCTGGGGCGGACCGGGAACTTCGACGGCGTCGACGTGCTCCACATCATCCTCGAGCAGCCGGTCACGGCCGAGTACATCGCGTCCAAGCTCTACCGCTTCTTCGTCCGCGAGGACCCGTCGCCGGCCCTGCAGGCCGAGCTCGGCGCCGTCTTCCGGGACAACGACTACGAGCTGAAGCCGCTGATGCGGACGATCTTCCTGTCGCGCGACTTCTACAGCGAGGCGAGCTACGGCGCCCACATCAAGGGTCCGGTCGAGCACGTCATCACCCTGCTGAAGCACCTCGGGGCCGACGACGTGCCCGGCGTGCCCGACTTCAACAGCACCGCCATCGCGCTCGGCCAGCACCTGCTGAACCCGCCGTCGGTGGCGGGCTGGGCGCAGGGCCGGGCCTGGATCACGCCGGCGCTGCTGCAGGAGCGGGGCAACGTCGCCTTCGACTACCTGTTCCCCGACATCGTCAACTTCCGCGACCCGAACTTCCTCAGCTACAGCGGGGACGGGGTCGTGGGCGACCGCCTGCGCCGCGGCTTCGACTACGGCGCCGCCATCGCGTTCGACGACGACCCCGCGAACATGTCGGCGTTCGACCTCGCGGCCCTCGAGCGGGACGAGCTGTTCAACACCCGCGTCTCCGGCTACACCGCGGCCGCCCGGGCCATGCAGAAGCTGATTCCGACCCCGCGCGGCGCGGCCCGGGTGGACATGACGCGGATGGTCATGGACAGCGGCGCGGCGACCACCGGCGAGGCCGTCGACTACCTGCTGGCGCGGTTTCTGCGCATGCCGGTGTCGGCGGGCATGCGCGACGCCCTCGTGACCTTGCTCGACGACGAGCTGGGGACCTCGGACCTCGGCCGCGCCGAGACCTACCTGGAGGACCCGCTGCGCATGGTGGCGCACCTCATCATGAGCACGCCGGAGTACCAGATCGACTAGTGGACCGGCCGGGCCCGATGTCCCGCCGGGCCCGGCTCCCCACGTCGACGCGCCTGTTCGACAGGCTGGCTGGGTCCGGTGGGAATGCTCTCCGGACAGGGCCGGTCGTATCAGGGCATCCGCCGGGAATCTTCACGTTCGCGCGCCGGTCCCTTCCACCGTGGCCGCTGGCGCTCGGACGGAGCTGTCAGCCGAGCACCGCACGACCACCGGCACCCCGCCGCCGTCGGCGCTCGGGCGGAGCTGTCTCCGAGGCGGTCACGATGCGCGACCAAACGCCACCAGGATTGCGTTTGGTCGCACTATCTGCTATTCCTGGCAGCATATGGTTCGGCGCAGCCACTGGATCGAGACCATCGAGCGCCTGTGGCGGGAGAAGTCGGTGGTCTGGCTCTCCGGGGTCCGCCGGGCCGGCAAGACCTTCCTGTGCCGCTCCCTGCCCGACGTCGAGTACCTCGACTGCGAGCTGCCGAGCACGCGGCGCACTCTCGAGGATCCCGAGCGGTTTCTCCGGGACGCGGCCGGCCGGCGGATCGTCGTCGACGAGATCCAGCGCCTGCGCAATCCGTCCGAGCTGCTCAAGATCGCCGCCGACTACCACCCGGAGACCCACGTCATCGCGACCGGGTCGTCGTTCCTCGGCGCCTCCCGGCGGTTCCGCGACACCCTCACCGACCGCAAGCGCGACCTCCGGCTCACGCCGATGATCGGGCAGGACGAGCTGGAGTTCGGCCCCCGCGGCATCGATCACCGGTTTCTCCACGGCGGGCTGCCGCCGTTCTTCCTCGCCGACGCCGTGCCCGCGCACGGGTTCCAGGAGTGGCTGGATTCCTACTGGGCCCGCGACATTCAGGAGCTCTTCCGCCTCGAGCGCCGCTGGTCGTTCCTGCGGTTCGTCGAGCTGGTGCTCGCGCAGAGCGGCGGCGTCTTCGAGGCCACGCGGTTCGCCCGTCCGTGCGAGGTGAGCCGGGCCACCGTCGCCAACTACCTGCGGGTGCTCGAGGATACCCTTGTCGTGCAGGTCGTCAGGCCGTACAGCACTCGCCGCGCTTCGGAGATCGTGGCGGCGCCGAAGGTCTACGGGTTCGACACCGGGTTCGTCTGCCTGTTCAAGGGGTGGGACCGCCTGCGGGATGAAGACCGCGGCCTCCTCTGGGAGCATTGCGTGCTCAACGAGTACCTGGCCCGGGTCCGGCACCCCCGCGTGCGGTACTGGCGGGACAAGCGGGGACATGAGGTCGACTTCGTCCTCGGCGGCAGGGACGCCTCGCCCGTGGCCGTCGAGTGCAAGTGGCGCGCCGCCGGCTTCGACGCGCGCAACGTGAGGGCCTTTCGCGCCCGCTATCCCGACGGCGACAACTTCGTGGTGACCGACGACACCGTGACCTCGTACGTCCGGGACTACCGCGGGGTCACGGTCCGGTTCGTCAACCTTCCCGACCTGATCCGGCGCGTGACGGCCGGCGCGTAATGGCCCGGGGCGTCCGGTCCTCTCGGATCGTGGCCGCCGCGTACTCCTGGTGCTTCTTCATCATTGCGGCCTTGTTCCGGGGCGAGCGCAACTCGTTGCGCTCGAAGGCTTCGACGATGTTCCGCTCCTCCTCGGTCAACCTGCCCATCACCACGATTCTACAAGCGTCGGATCAGAGACTCGAGTCTGCTCCCTGCCGATCGAGGTTCGTAGCAAGCCGTCGCGTAACCCACGCGCAGACGGGCTCGATCTCGGGCCCGTTCGGACTGCTCCCGGGTTGTTGCCCCAGGCCGTTCCGGGTAGGAGAGCGAAGGGGGATCGCAAGGGTTGATCAGTGATACATATGTATTATATTCTCCGGACATGAGCCAGGCACGGGTGGAGCGGACCCGCGACCGGGTGTTCCGGTTCGTTCGCGACCGGCTGCTCGCCGGCGACCCGCCGACGGTGCGCGAGGTGCAGCAGGTGTTCGGCTTCCGCACGCCGCACACGGCGCGGTACCACCTGGAGAAGCTCGTGGCCGAACGGAAGCTGTCGGCGGCCCGCGGCAAGGCCCGCGGCTATCGCCTGCCGATGGGCGGCGAGCCAGCGGCGCCGGTGGGCTGGGTGCCGCTGCTGGGGCGGGTCGAGGCGGGGCGTCCGGCCGAGGCGGTCGAGGACGTCGAAGGCTACGTTCCGATGCCGGCCGATCGGGCGGGGGCGGGGCTGTTCGCGCTGCGGGTGCAGGGGCGCAGCATGGTGGGGGCCGGCATCCTGCCCGGCGATCTCGTGATCGTGCGGCGCCAGCCGACCGCCGATCCGGGGGCGCTGGTGGTGGCCCTGGTCGACGGCGAGGCGACGGTCAAGCGGCTGCGCCGGCGGGACGGGCGGGTGGAGCTGCACCCGGAGAACCCCGAGTTCGCGCCCATCCGGTCCGACCGGGAGATAACCCTGCTCGGCAAGGTCGTCGAGGTGCGCCGCACCGTAGGTTGATGGGGATGCGCGATGGCCCGCGCCGCAACGCTGAAGCTGCCGCCGCGACTGGCGGGGCGCCTGGTGGCGTCCCCGCTCCCGGGTGCGCCCGCCGCCCCGGGGCCGGCCGGCGGGCCGCTCAGGTCGTGGCGTTTCGCGGCCCTGGCCGGGCGGCTGGCCGAGTTGTCGAGCCGGGAGGGGGCGGCGGGGCTGACCCTGGCGTTCTCGCTGGTGCTCGATGCCCAGCGGGCCGGCGAGCCGGTGGGCTGGCTGACGGTTGACGAGAGCGCCTTCTTCCCCCCCGACGCGGCGCGCGGCGGCGTCGACCTCGACGCCCTCGTCGTTGTCCGGCTGCCGGCGGCCGGGCAGCTCCCGCGCGCGGCCGAGCACCTGGCGCGCTCGGGCGCCTTCGGCCTCCTCGTGCTCGACCTCGGCGAGGCCGCCCGGGTGCCGGTCCCCATGCAGATGCGCCTGCTCGGTCTGGCCCGGCAGCACGAGTCGGCGGTGCTGTTCCTGACCCGGAAGGGGGCCGGCGACGCGTCGCTCGGCTCCCTCGTGTCGCTCAGGGCCGAGGCGGGGCAGGCGCCGGCGGGTCCGGCGGCGGCCGGGGAGGACGCTCCGGGGAGTTCGCCCCGTGCCGAGCCGGCCGGGGGGGCGCCGGCGGGTCCGGCGGCGGCCGGGGAGGACGCTCCCCGCTACGGGGCCGGCGCCTTCACGTGCACCGCCCGGGTGATCAAGGACAAGCGGGGCGGGCCCGGGTGGAGGCACGTCGAGGTGTGCCGTGGACCGGATGGCCTGTGTTGACGCGCCGCCGCCGCAGTTGCCGTTGCCGCTGTCGGAACCGTCGGACGGATCCGGGGTGGAGGCACGTCGAGGTGTGCCGTGGACCGGATGGCCTGTGTTGACGTGCCGGCGTTGCCCCTCCAGTTGCTGATGCGCCGGCACCCCGCGTGGGCGGCGCACCCGGCGGCGGTGGTCGACCGCGACCGGCCGCAGGGGGTCGTCGAGTGGGTGAACGAGCCTGCCCGCCGGGCCGGGGTGCTGCCCGGCATGTCGTACGCGACGGGGCTCTCGCTGGCCGGTGGGCTCCGTGCGGCCGAGGTGCCCCCCGGCGACGTCGCGGCCGGCGTCGATGCGGTCGTCGGCCTGCTCCGGCGGTTCACGCCCGGCGTCGAGCCGTCCCGCGCCCGTCCCGGCGTGTTCTGGCTCGACGCCTCGGGGCTGCAGCCGCTGTTCGCCTCCCTCGTGGACTGGGGGCGCGGGATATGGGCGCATCTGCGGGGGGCCGGGTTCCGGGGCCGGGTGGTGGTGGGGTTCACCCGGTTCGGCACGTATGCGCTGGCCAGGAGTCCGTGTCGTGGAACGGTCCGGACTCCTCGCGGGTTGGTTGGGCGCCAAGCGGAGCCGTCAGGCGACGATTGGCGGGCTGGGGCCGGGGCGGAAGCGGACCGGGGGGAGGGGGACGGTCAGGTGACGGTGCTCGACGACGCCGCGGCCGAGCGGCGGGCGGCCCGCCGCGTCCCCCTGCGCCGGCTCGACGTCGACCCCGCGCTGCGCGACGCCCTCGACAAGCTCGGGGTCCGCACCGTCGGGGCGTTCCTGCGGCTGCCGGCCGCCGGCGTCCGCCGGCGCTTCGGCCGCGAGGCGCACCGGCTGCACCGCGAGGCGGCGGGGGACCTGGCGGTCCCCTTCCAGCCCGCGCCGGCGGTCGAGCCGCTCGCGCGCCGCCTCGACCTCGACGCGCCGGAGACGGGGGTCGAGGGCCTGCTGTTCCGGGTCAAGCAGGCGCTCGACCCGTTGCTCGGGGTGATGGCGTCGCGGCAGGAGGCGCTGGCCGGCCTCGAGCTCCGCCTGCGGCTGGACGCGCCGGCCACGGCGCCGCGGGTCGAGCGGGTCGAGCGCATCCGCCCCGCCGCCCCGACCCTCGACGTCCGACAGGTCCTGAACCTCGTGCGACTGCGCGTCGAAGGGCTGGCCCTGTCCGCCGGGGTGATCGAGATCGGCCTGGCGGTGACGCCGGCGCGGGCGACCCGCGAGCAACTGCGGCTCTTCCAGGAGGGGACCCGGCGCGACCTCCGGGCCGCAGACCGCGCCGTGGCCCGCGTCAGGGCCGAGTTCGGCGACGGCGCGGTGGTGCGGGCGGCGCTCGCCGACGGCCATCTGCCCGAGGCGGCCTTCGACTGGCGGCCGCTCGACCACGTCGTGCGCCCGGTCCCCGCCCCGGACGGCGTCCTCTCGTTGGTGCGGCGCTTCTTCGCCGCGCCGCGCCGGATGCCGTCCCCGCGGCAGCGCGAGCTGGACGGTAGAGTGGCGCCCGGCGCTGGTCCCGGCCGGGCCGGCGGGATGCGCGGGCCCTACGTGGTGGCGGGCGGCTGGTGGAGGACCCCGATCCACCGCGAGTACTACTTCGCCGGGGCCGGGGGGCGGGCCTGGCGCTGGATCTACTACGACCGCCGCCGCCGGGCCTGGTTCGAGCAGGGCGCGGTGGAATGAAGCGGCGGTCGCATGGCCGCGGTCGAATGAGCGCAGTGACCCGAGCCGAGGTGGCATGAGCCGGGTGGGAAACGGCCGAGGTGGAGTACGCGCCGCTCTGGTGCAAGAGCAACTACTCGTTTCTGGAAGGCGCCTCCCATCCCGAGGAGCTGGTCGAGCAGGCCCACGCCCTGGGCCTGCGCGGCCTCGCCCTGACCGACCGGGACGGCGTCTACGGCATCGTGCGCGCCCACGTGCGGGCCCGCGAGCTCGGCGTGCACCTGATCTGCGGGGCCCAGATGTCGCTGGCGGGCGGGGCGCAGGTGGTGTTGCTGGCCGCCGATCGCGCCGGCTACGCCAACCTCTGCCGGCTCATTACCCTCGGCCGTCTCCGACACGCCAAGGGCGAGTGCACGGTCACCGCCGACGAGGTCTGCGGGCACGGCGGGGGGCTGCTGGCCCTCTGGCCCGGCGCCCACTGGGCGGCCGAGGCCGACGCCGACCGCGACCGCCCGGCCCTGGCCGCCCTTCGCGACGCCTTCGGCGACCGGGCCTGCGGGCTGCTGGCCCGCCACCGCCTCGCCGGCGAGGGGCCGCGGGAGGGTTGGCTGCGGGCGCGGGCCCGGGAGATCGGCCTGCCCCTGGCGGCGGCGACCGAGGTGCTCTACCACGACCCGGCGCGCCGCGATCTCCAGGACGTGCTGACCTGCATCCGGCACGGCGTCAGCCTCGCCCGGGCGGGACGGCGCATCCACGCCAACGCCGAGCACGGCCTGAAGTCTCCGGCCGCCGTCGCCGCGCTGTACCGCGACGACCCCGCCGCGGTGGCGCGTACGGTCGAGATAGCGGCCCGGTGCCGCTTCTCGCTCGACGCCATCCGCTACCGTTACCCGTCCGAACGCCTGCCCGACGGCGACACCTCGTCGAGCTGGCTCGCCCGGCTCACCGAGGAGGGGGCGCGCCGTCGCTTCGGCGGCCGAGTACCCGCCGCGTTGCGGACGCAGATTGCGAAGGAGCTGGCCCTCATCGACGAGCTCGACTACTGCGGCTACTTCCTCACCATGTGGGAGATCGTCGAGTTCTGCCGCCGCCACGGCATCCTCTGCCAGGGGCGGGGGTCGGCCGCCAACTCGGCCGTCTGCTACTGCCTCGGCATCACCGCCGTCGACCCCACCCGGGTCGACCTGTTGTTCGAGCGCTTCCTGTCGCGCGAGCGGGCCGAGCCGCCCGACATCGACCTCGACATCATGCACGAGCGGCGGGAGGAGGTGATTCAGTTCGTCTACGAGAAGTACGGGCGCGACCGGGCGGCGATGGTCGCCAACGTCGTCCGCTACCGCGCCCGCTCGGCCGTGCGCGAGGTGGGGAAGGCGCTGGGGCTGCCCGAGACCCCGGTCGACCGGCTCGCCAGGCGGTTGTCCCACTACGACGCCGTCGACGGGGACACGGTGCGGCAGGTGCTGGACGGCGAGGGCCCGGCGGCGGCGCACCTCGTGCGGCTCGCCGGCGAGATCCGGGACTTCCCCCGCCACCTGTCCATTCACCCCGGCGGCTTTCTCTTGGGCCACGAGCCGGTGCACGACCTGGTGCCGATCGAAAACGCGGCGATGCCCGGCCGCACCGTGATCCAGTGGGACAAGGAGGACCTGGAGAACCTCGGGCTGTTCAAGGTCGACCTGCTGGGGCTGGGGGCGTTGACCCAGCTCGACCTGTCGTTCGGGCTGATCGAGCGGCATTACGGCCGCACGCTGTCGATGGCCGCGATCCCGGAGGGGGACGAGGCCACCTACGACATGATCTGCCGCGGCGACACCGTCGGCGTCTTCCAGATCGAGAGCCGGGCGCAGATGGCGATGCTGCCGCGGCTCAGGCCGCGCAGCTACTACGACCTCGTCATCGAGGTGTCCATCGTCCGGCCGGGGCCCATCACCGGCGGGATGGTGCACCCGTACCTGCGTCGGCGCAACGGGGAGGAGGCGGTGGCCTACCCCCACCCGTGTCTCGAGCCGGTGCTCGAGAAGACGCTGGGGGTGCCGCTGTTCCAGGAGCAGGTGATGAAGCTCGCGATGGTCGCCGCCGACTACACCCCCGGCGAGGCGGACCAGTTGCGGCGCGACATGGCGGCGTGGCGGCGCAGCGGGCGGATAGAGCGTCACCGCGAGCGGCTGGTCGGCAGGATGACGGCCAAGGGCATCGCCCCCGAGTTCGCCGAGCGGGTGTTCGACCAGATTCGCGGCTTCGGGGACTACGGGTTTCCCGAGAGCCACGCGGCCAGCTTCGCGCTCATCGCCTACGCCACGTCCTGGCTCCGGCGCCACTATCCCGACGTCTTCACCTGCGCACTGCTCAACGCGCAGCCGATGGGGTTCTACGCGCCGGCCACCATCGTCGACGACGCCCGGCGGCACGGCGTCGACGTGCGCCCGGTCGACGTCGCCTGCAGCGACTGGGACTGCACCCTGGAGCCGGCGGGCGAGGCGCCGTCTTCTCCAGCGCCGGTGCCGGTCGGCGCGGGCGGGTCGACGGGGCCGGCGCGGTCGGACCCGGCCATCGGCGCCCTGCCGCGCCGATCGTCGCCCGACCGCTCCTCGGGGAGTCTGTCCAGGCGCCGTTCTGCGGGCGCCCAGACCGAGGAGAGCAGGACCCGGGCCGTCGACTCGGGGAGTCTGTCCAGGCGGCGGCGTTCTGCGGGGACGCCCAGGTTCGCGGTGCGGATGGGGCTGCGGTACGTCAAGGGGTTGTCCGAATCGCGCGACTGGGCCCGCATCGAGGCCGCGCGCGGGCGGGTACGGTTCGGCTCGGTTGCCGACTTCGTGGCCCGGACCGGCCTCGACGAGCGGGTGGCGGGCCGTCTCGCCGAGGCGGGGGCGCTGGCCGGTCTGGAGCGGCGGCGCCGCGACGCGCTCTGGCAGGTCCGCGGCCTCGTCCATGCGCGCGCGCCGGTCCTGCCGCCCGGGGCCGCGCGGGACGAGACCCCCGCGTTCGACGACCTGGACCCGGGCGAGACCATCGCGTGGGACTACCGCACCAGCGCGCACAGCCCGCGCGGCCATCCCCTCGCCGCCCTGCGGGCGCAGCTCGGGGCCCGGCGCCTTCCCGACGCCCGCACCGTCTCGGCGATGCGCGACGGGCGGAAGACGCGCTACGCCGGCCTCGTCATCTGCCGGCAGCGTCCCGGCACCGCGGGCGGGGTCGTGTTCATGACTCTGGAGGACGAGACCGGGTTCGTGAACCTGGTCGTGTGGAGCCGGGTGTTCGACGCGCATGCGCTGATCGCGAGGACCGCGTCTTTCCTCGGCGTGACCGGCAGGATTCAGCGGGCGGACGGCGTCGTGCACCTCGTCGCCGACACGTTGTGGCGGCCCGAGCTCGACGCGGGGCCGAACGCGGTCGGCAGCCGGGACTTCCACTAGATGCGCCTGCGTTGTTGTCCTTTTAACCTGCTTCTAATCAATACCTTACAACGATTTCGTTTGACTTCGTGCGGTTCGTCGCCTATGATGACCACTTTCGCAGATTCACCCCGTTCCAGGAGATCAACTTCCATGAAGGACTGTGTTCGAAGCGCTTGGGTCGTGGCCGGGTGCGTCACGGCGATGATGTTCGCGGCTGTGCCGGTCGGCGCGCAAGACCTCGAAGACTGGCAGGAGGAAGAGCTGCGCACCCTCGTGGTGGCCGTGGACCAGGCCCGCCGGGGTGAGCGCGCTCCCGACGTCGGCGCGATCACCTATCTGCCCAGCTACCTCAAGGGCGCCGACGACGTTACCTATGTCCCGTTCACGCTGCTGATCGATCCGGCGGCGGTGAGCGATGAGGACAACGACGTCCAGGACAACATCGTCGCCTACGTGGCCATGGCCGAGCCCGGCTCCGACTCGTCGGATCTGGACTTCGAGAATGGCTTCTACGTCGAGGCCGACGAGCGGGAGGGCGATCGGGTACGTGTCGCCGGCAACCTGCAGGCCGAAGGCGGCGACTACGACCTCTACATCGCCATCCGCTACAGCTTCGACGACGATGCGCCGGTAGAGCGGTCCCTCGACCCGGTGACGAGACGGATCATCGAACAGACGGTCGTTCCGCCGATCACCATCCTGCGCGAGCGCGTCACGATTCCCGACCTGTGGAACGACGAGCTGCAGACCAGCAGCGTCCTGCTGATCCAGGACGTGCAGCCCTTGCAACAGGCCCCGACCCCGGAAGAGCTCGCCGAGTTCCCCTACATGGTCGGCCCGACCCGGGTCATTCCCCGGCTGAGCGTCGACTTCGGCAAGCAGGACGTGCTGGGCTTCGTGTTCGTCATCTACAACACCGGACACGACGGCGGGGTGCCCGACGTCACCGTCGACTACGACTTCTACACGCAGGACGACGGCGGCGAGGATCTCTTCAACAGCACCGCCCCGCAGCAGCTCGGCCCGCAGACCCTGCCGCCGGGCTTCGACGTCCGGCAGGGGATGCAGCTCGTCACCGGGCAGAACATCCCCCTCGGCGGCTTCCCCGCCGGCTCCTATCGTCTCGAGATCAAGGTCACCGACAACGAGGAGGACGAGGAGCTGACGCAGGAGCTCTTCTTCTCGGTCGCCGACAACTAGCCCGAGGCCCGCTCCGCCCGCTGTCCGCGCCGTGTCTCGGCGCGGACAGCGGGTTTCGCCTTGCACCGCAAGCCCCCGGCCCGGCTGCTCCCCGCGGTCCCGTGCCGCCGTCCGTCAGGGGGCGCCGTCCACCACGATGGTCATGTCGCCGCTGAAGGTCGACAGCTCGAGGCGGGCGCCGCCGCCGCCGACGGTGCCGTCTATCTCGCGGTTGCCGGTGCGGCTTCCGAGGTCGAAGAGCGAGTCGACGGTCAAGACGCCGGTCGTCTCCACCGGCGTTTCATCGACCCGGCCCCGAGTCGTGAAGAACCTGCCGCCGGTTGTCAGTTCGACGGTCCGGTTGCCCCGCCCGGCGACCCGGACCGTGATCGGAGCGTTCAATTCCAGAGCGCCGCTGAAGGACTGCGCCTCGAGATCGAATCCGGTCCCGGCCGGCACCGTCGCGCGGATGCTGCCCGAGTGCGACTCGAACTCGTAGCGGCCGTCGGCGTCGAGCGTGCCGTCGAAGGTGACCGGTCCCGATACGGTCTCCACGTCGACCCGCCGGGCCTCCACGCGGGTGAGCGCGAGCGTCCCGCTGACCGTCGACACGTCGAGCCGCGGTGCCCGGACTCCGTCGATGGTGATCCGCCCGCTGACGGCCTCGGTCGACAGCTCGTCGTCGCTGCCGACGTCGGTCATCCGTAGATCGCCCGACACCATCTCCACCTCGGCGAGCCGCGGCAGCGAGGCGAGCCGCACGTCGCCGCTGACCGTCTCGATGCTCGTCTCGCCGTCGATGCCCTCCACCGTGACGCCGCCCGAGATCGACTCGATCGCGACCCCGACGCCGCGGGGGACGGTCACCTCGTAGTCCACCGCCACGGCGGCCCGCCCGCCTCGGAACAGGCCGCCCAGACGGTCGCCGAGGCCGCGGCGCGGATACTCGGTCTCGACGGTGACTCGATCGCCCCGCTCCCGGATCTCGATCTCGACGCGGTCGAGCGCATCGTCGGCCGCCGCCTCGCTGACGGCTTCGGGATCGACGAGCCGCTTCGTGACGCGCAGCGTCAGCGTGCCGTCGTCGGTCCCGGCTACCGTGATGTCTCCCGAGATGTTGCTGAGCGTGAACTGCCCGCCGGGCTCCATCGGAATGGTCCTGACGAGCTCTTCGGTCTGGCCGCCGGCGGTCCCCGCCACCCCTGTCGCCAGGACAACGATGCTCGCGCGCCGCAGGAACTGTCTGATCATGGTCACTCTCCGTTTCGGTTCCGTCCGCCGCTCCGGTCCGTCCCGGGAAGCGGCTCAGCCGGGCCGGGGTCACCTGCCGAAGACGATCGCGGCACCGGCAACATCTCTCCGGCCGTCCCCGGTCGGTCCGTCGTCGCGGTGTCCGCGGCCCGCTGCGGCCGATCGGTGCCGCCGCGCTCACATCCGTCGCTTCCAGGCCGCCAACCGGGGTGCTCGCGGCCCGCGTCAGCCGCCTTCCAGCTCCAGGGCGGCCATCGTCCGGAGCAGCGCCAGCTTCCGGGTCAGGCCGGCCTGCAGCCGCTCGCGGGCGATGGCGGCGGCGGGATCGGTCGCCGCGGCGGCCCGGCTCTCGGCGATGGCGTCGTCGACGAGGGCCAGGTTCCTGGTCAGCACGTCGCGGGCGGCGGCCGGGATCGGCGCGCCGGTCCCGATGCGCCGCTCGAGCTCCCGGATGGCGTCGGCGTGAGGCCTCTCGATCTCTGCCAGCGCGGCCGCCGCGGCCCGGACCGCGGGGTCCGCCGGGTCGGTCGACGCCGGCGACCGGGCGAGGTCGGCGGGGCCGATGACGAGGACGGCGGCCATCGCGGCGGCGCCGGCGAGGGCCGCGCCGCCCAGCGGCCACCAGTGTCGCCATCCCACCGCGTTCCGCGGCGGCGGCTCGGCCGACGCGATCCGCCGCCGGACGTCGTGCCAGACCCGGGCCGGCGGCTCGATCGGCTCGAGAGCGGCGGCGACCGATCGAATCTCGCGCAGGTCCGCGAGCAGGGCCCGGCACGCCTTGCAGCCGGCGAGATGCTCGTCGAGCGGCCGCCGTTCGCGCGGGTCGAGGGCGTCGTCGACCAGGGCGGCAAGGGCGTCGGCGTGCCGTTCGCAGTCGGGTCCCCGCGCCGGTTCGTGGTTGCTCTTGCTCATGGTCGCCTCAACAGGCGGCGGAGCCGCAGGCGCGCCTTGTGCACCTGCGACTTGGAGGTGCCGGTGGCGATGCCGAGCCGCTCGGCGACCTCCCGGTGCTCGTACCCCTCGACGTCGTGCAGCACGAAGGCCATTCGGCAGCCGTCCGGGAGTTGCGCGATGGCGCGCTCGAGGTCGAGGTGCGTGATCGGGCTCGCCCCGGCGTGGTCGGGCGGCGGGTGGTCCGCGTTCAGCGGCTCGGTGACCGCATCCTGCCGGGCGGCGCGGCTGCGCACGTGGTCGAGGCAGCGGTTGACGGCGAGCCGGTGCAGCCAGGTCCCGAGGGCCGCCTCGCGGCGGAAGCCGCCGAGCTTGCGGTACGCCTGCAGGAAGATCTCCTGCAGCAGCTCCTCCGCCTCGGCCGCGTTGCCTGCGAACCGGTAGGCCAGCGAGTAGATGCGTTTCGCATGGGTGCGATAGAGCGCCTCGAAGGCCGACTCGTCGGCGCTCGCCGCGGCCGGCGCCAGCGCGTGGACGACCTGCGTCTCCGCCATCACTCCCTTGGACGGCAGGGTACGGCCAGGGGTTGCCGGCGATTCGGGTCTCGGCCGGTCGGACTCTGTGGTTCAGCTTCCGCCGCCGAGACGCGGTTGGCGCCCGAGATTGGAGGTCGTCCGGCCTTGTCGACCACGGCCGTGCGATGTCAAGCCATTTCGCGGGCCACACCACTCGTCGGTCCGCAGAATCTCGACCGCGTGCCGCCGGTCGCGAAGCGAGCGCGAGCCGTCAGCCCGATTCCGAGGCCAGCCGCTTGCGCCCCGCCACCACGTCGTAGAAGTCCTCGCCGGCGTCGTCGTCGGCGGTCATCAGCGACACGATGGGGACGACCGCGAGGGGCACGAAGAAGGTGAAGTACGACGGGTCGACGCCTTCGCCGCCGACGGTGAGCGCCTCGACGAGAAGTCGCACGACGGGCCCCGCCGACTCGGGGGCGGTCAGGCCGGCCGCGACGGCGATCTTGATCGCCGCGAACCAGACGAGCCCGGCCCCGTAGCCGACGGCCATGCCCCACCACGCGCCCTGCTCGGTGGTCCGCCGCCAATAGATGAGGTAGCCGAGGGCGACGGCGGGCGGGACCACCATGGCGAAGCCGAACAGCAGCAGGTCGAGGATGGAGATGCTGGTCCGGGTGGCGACGTACCAGGCCGCGACCGCCGCCGCGAAGGCGTAGACGGTGGTGGTGACGCGGTACGCCTTGAGCCGTTGCTCCTGCGTCCGGCGGCGGGCCGCCGGCAGCCAGTCGTCGACCACCATGGTGGCGCTCGAGAGCAGGATCGGGCCCCCGGACGAGATGACCGCGGCGAGCACCGCGGCGAGGGCGACCCCGCCGACCACCGGGTCGATCTCGGAGGCGAGGGTCGTGAGGTTGCGGTAGCCGCCGAGCCCGGCGTCGAAGCCGTAGCGGGCGGTGGTGAGGACGCCGATCAGGCCCGCGAGCACCGACATCGCGGCCGCGATCAGTCCCCCGATCAGGAACGCTGGCGCGATCTGCCGCTCGGTGCGGGCCGCCGTCGAGTAGTTCGTGTACACCGAGGCGGCCGGCGTGTGCACCGACGCCGCGAAGAACATCCCGATGACGGGGAGCCACCCCGCCCCCGCGAACCCCCACCAGGCCGTCTCGCTCCGGGAGGCCGCCTCGAGCTGGTCGCCGACGGCCGCGGTGACGGCGGGCCAGCCCCCGAGCTGCTCGATGCCGGCCAGCCCCACCCAGAGGAGGCCGACGAGCACCACCGAGCAGTGGATGAGGTTGGTGACCGCGGTGCCCCACAGCCCGCCGAGGGAGACGTAGGTGGAGAAGATGACGGCGGCCACCATGACCCCGCCGAACATCGAGAGGGGCGTCAGGGTGCTCAGGATGACCCCGATGACGTAGGCCTCGATGAGGTTGACGACGACGTACTCGGTCTGGACGCACAGGCTCGTGAGCCACTGGCACCGCCGGGTGCCGAAGCGGATGGTGAACAGCTCGCCGACCGTGTGCAGCCGGAAGCGCCGGTAGTAGACGCCGAAGAAGATGCCGACGATGGCGAGGGCGAGGAACGTGTTGATGCCGTACCACCACAGGTTCCAGACGCCGCCGGTGATGACGTCGCCGGCCACCCCGTAGGTGCCCGCGCCCCCGATGCGGGTGCCGGCGACCCCGAAGGCGACCATCGCGGTGGACATGCCGCCGCCGGCCACCGCCCACCCCGCCGAGCTGCCGGCCCGGCGGGCCATGAGGCTGCCGACGGCGGTGGCCGCCACCAGGTAGACGACGATGATCGCGGGCGCGATGGCGTCCATGCGCGGGCTCCTTCGGCCGGCTCGACCGGGCGGCACGCCCGGCCTGCGTCACGCCGGGGCGGTCAGCGCGGCGAGGATGTCGTCCAGCGCGTCACGCGCCTTCGCCCGCATCTCGTCGTCGGTGGCGTCCTGGATCGGATGCGGCACGAAGACCGAGCCGCTTGCGATTTCCGGCATGCCGAGCGCTTCCGCCTGCATCCGGGCGGGGCGGACGAACTCGCTCGACGCCACCATGACGGCGGGAATGCCGCGGGCCTCGTAGTCGACCAGGTCGTGCACACTGCACGACGTGCAGGACCCTCAATCGGCGAGGGCCTGGATGACGGCCCGGCACCGCGCCCCCACCTCCTCCCGCAGGTCGTCCGGGGCCGGCTTGGTGTAGGTCGGCTTGCGGAGGCGGATGACGTCGAGCGAAGGGAACCGCTCGCGGACGAGCCGCTCCACCTCGTCGCAAAAGACGTCGCCCCGCGCCTTCGCGATGTCGATGATGCCCAGCGCGCCCTCGAGGCGGGCGGGCCGGGCCGCGGGCTGCCGCCCCATGGGGGCGCGCTCGTCGGTGGGGTCGAGAATGACCGGGGACTCGTTGTGCATGTCGTTCACCCTAGTGTAGTGTCCGTGATCTTCCGCGTCACCGCGGTCGAGCCGGCGGCGCCGCTCGCCCAGCCGCCCACCACGGCCGAGAACTTCCCGGCGGTGCCGCCGGCCACGACTATCAGGATGTCGTCGTCGCGGCGGAACTTGGGCAGGGGCGTGTCGAGCGCCTCCGGCGTCGGGCGGCCGTCCGGGCCGAGGAGCTCCGGGGGCAGGGCGCCGGGGACCATGCCCTTCCGGCACTCGTCGTCGGGCAGCAGCTCCCGCAGGGGCCTCGCCGTCGCCTCCTGGATGCGGGCTCGCAGGTCGGCTTTGGTGTAGCCGTCGCGCGCGAACGTCCTCGCGTGCTCGGGGCTGACCACCAGCAGCACCTCGCCCATGCGGTGCAGCCGGGGGTGCGCCACCGTCTCCATGCACCACCCCATGCTGGCCCCGAGCGACCGCGCCGTCCGCGAGAGCTGGTCGCGGATGGCCCGCGGCCCCTCGCCCGCGAAGACGGTGACGGTGCTGGCCCCGGCCGGGAACCCGCGCTCGACGTGCAGCGGCTCCCAGGCGCTCACCTCCTCGTGCTCGCCGATGCAGCAGGTGAACTTGCCCGGCTGGCCGAGGGTCGACATGTCGACCTCGCCGGGCCGGCCGCCCCCGACGTTGCGCACCAGGAGCTGCAGCGCCCGCCCGATGGTCGCGTTGGCCCGGAACCCCTGCCCGAAGACGTTGCCGCCGCAGTTGAGGCCGATGCGTGCCCGGATCGGCCCGTTGACGACGATGACCGGCGTCGCGAAGTAGGTCGTGGCCAGCACCCCGTGCAGGTTGAACGTGTCGGTGCAGGCGGCCTCGGCGGCGGCGATGACCACCGGCAGGTACTCGGGCCGGCAGCCGGCCATGACCGCGTTGATGGCGACCTTCTCCACCGTGGCGGGGGCGAGGTTCGGGGGCACGTGGGCCACGACGTCGGACGCCGGCCGGCTCGTGCCCGCGAGCATCCGCAGCACCCGGTCCTCGGTCGGGGGCACCACCGGCAGCCCGTCGCCGAGACCCTGCGACGCCATGAACTCGAACGGATCGTCGTCGACGGGGATGCGCACCCGCCGTGCCCCCAGCGTCGCCGCGCCGCGCCTCACGGCGAGGCGTCGGGCCACCTCGGGGTCGTGGACCTTCGAGCCGCACCCCGGACGATGCTCGGGCAGGCCGTCCTCGTCGCGGACGATCTCGGGCGCGGCGACGCTGCACGCCGCCGCCGCCTCGGCGATCAGCGCCAGCAGGTCCTGCTTCACGAACCCCTCGAAGCTGCGCCGGACGCGGCGGGCGGCGCCGGCCAGCACGAGGGCGGGCACCGCGTCGAACCCGTAGTCGGCCGACACCGTGAGGTCGCCGTCGAGGGCCACGTCGAAGCTCAGGCCGTGCCGCTCCACGAAGCCGGCGGTGTCGGCGTCGGGGTCCTGCGACACCCCCGTGACCCGCAGGCCGTGCGGCCCGAGGGCGCGGTGGAGCCGCTCGACGAGCGGGGCCGTCAGCTCGCACGTCGCGCAGTCGTGCTTGAAGAAGAAGAGCAGGGTGGCCCCGGGCGCGTCGGCGTCGCCGTCGAACGCGAGGGTGCCGCCGTGCCGGTCGGTCAGCGAGAACGCCGGCGCCTCGGTGCCGGCCGTGGGCAGGTCGGACATGGCGGAGAGTTTACCCCGATGCGGCGCTCGCGCCCCAGGGGCGTCGGCGGGCGCCTCCGCGGCCGGCTGGAGTACCATGTTCGCGCTGGTCGGACGGGTGCGTTCAGGGTGGGAGACGGTTTCCGGCCCACCGCCGCAGGGGAAGCATGAGCCGAGAAGTCTCGCTGTCGATGATGCTGGTGGCCGCGGCGGGCCTGATGGCGGGGTGCGACTCCGTCGGCTCCCTCAATCCCTTCTCGCCCGGCGACGAGGACCTGCAGCCGTCGTTCGCGGAGTTCGTCTCGGATCAGACGTGGACGGTCGGCGTCGCCATCCACATGTCGCTGCCGGCCGCGACCGGCGGGAACCCGCCCCTGACCTACCGCCTCTCGCCGGAGCTCCAGGCCGGGCTGACCTTCGACGCCGCCGCGCGTACGATCTCCGGCACCCCGACCGCGGTTCAGTCGGCAACCACCTACGTCTACTCGGCGACCGACGACGACGACGACACCGCGTCCATCCAGTTCCAGGCCAGCGTGGTCGCGGCTCCGTAGAGTCGTGACGCGGACGGTGATGCCCGCGCGGCGAGTGCGCGGGCAGCCCCGCCTTTCTTCGCAGCGGCGAGCGCCGTCGTGGCGTCCGGCGGAGATCACGTGGCCGCAAGCAGCTCCGCGTACAGGTCGTAGAAGGCGCCGACGTCGAGATCCAGCATGACCTCGACGGGCCGGCCGCGGGGGTCGTCCGGTGCGGTTACGGTGGTGGCGCCGCACGCGGGGCCGAACGCCGTCTCGACCGCGACGGGCAGCGTCTCCGACACCGTCACCACCGACGGGTCGATGAGCCACGCCGCGGTGATGCAGTCCCAGACGTAGTAGGTCGCGGCGGGGTCGCGGGCGTAGCGGGGCCCCATGTGGTGCTGCATGAGCCGGGTGAGCGGGGTGTCCGCGGCGACGATGCGGTCGAAGAGCGCCTTGCGCACCGGGGCGTGGTTGGTGATGTCGAGGCCGAACATCACGACGGAGGGCACGCCGGCCCGGAGCACCTCGGCCGCCGCGTCGGGATCGAACCAGAGGTTGAACTCCGCCGCCGGCGTCACGTTCCCCGGCACCCGTGCGGCCCCGCCCATGAAGACGAGGCGCTTGACGCGGGGCGCGAGGTCGGGGCGGGCGCGGAACACGTGCGCGAGGTTGGTCATGGGCCCGACCGCGACGAGGGTGACCTCGTCCGGCCGCCGCTCGATGGTGTCGATGATGAACGATGTTGCGTCGGCCGGCCGGGGACGGACGGCGGCGAAGCGCCCCCCGTGCGGCAGGCGCACGTCGGGCCCCTCGTCGAAGGCGCCCTTGAACGAGATCGGCCCCCACTGCGCTTCCTGCCGCGCCGCTCGTTCGGGGGTGTTGACGAGGGGAACGCGCGCGCCCAGGTGAAGCGGGACGTCAGCCGCCCCCACCAACTCCAGCAGGTGCAGCATGTGCTCGGCGCCCTGCGGGACGGTGTGGTTGCCGGCGACCACCGTGACCCCGAGCACGTCGACCCGGTCGGGCCGCCGGAGGAGCATCGCCAGGGCCGCCGCGTCGTCGTTGAAGACGGCCGAATCCGTATCGAAGATGATGAGCTCGGGCTCAGAATCGGACATTGACCCCCACCTGGGCCCGCCGGGTGTCGCCGAGCCCGCTACGAATGGTGCCGTCGAAGTTGAAGAGCAGCGACCCCTGGGCGGTGTCGAGGATGTTGTCGGCGTTCAGGACGTTGAACACCTCGAAGACCGGCTCGACCGTGGCGCCGTTCCGGAGGCCGAAGCGCCGGGCGAGCCGCAGGTCCCACGTCACGAACTCGTTCTCGCGGCGCAGCGTGTTGCGCCGGAGGATCGACCCGTCGGCGCAGATCCGGTCGGAGGGCTGCGCGGCGCGCGTCCCCGGGGCGGCGCACCGCTCGGACACCGGCGACGCCGACAGGTACTGGAACGCGTTGTCGAACCGCACGTCGCCGGGCAGGGTGAGCAGGACGTAGCCGTTCGCCCCGTGTCGCCGGTCGCGGTCGGACCAGCCGAACTCGGGCGCGAGGTCGGCGGCGGTCGCGTAGCGGAAGACGAACGGGTCACGCTCGTTGTCGTCGTCGGAGCGGTCGAACGCGAGCGTGTAGTTGGTCTCGAACGTCAGCCGGCCCCCGAGCGCGTCCCGCCCCCGCAGGCCGAGGGTCAGCCCGTGGTAGCGCGAGCGGGCGCTGCTCTCGGTCACGGTCAGGGCGCCGAGGCCGCCGCCGGTCGGGTGCGTGCCGAGGCCGAACGGCGCGCCGAGGACGGGGTCGTTCCGGTTGACGAAGCGGAACAGGTCGTCGGTGCGCGCGTGGGTGAACGTGACGCTCGCGGCGAGGCCGCGCCCGAGGTCCCGGTCGACGGCGGCGCTGAACGACCACGTGCGCGGCAGCTCCAGGTTGCGATCCGCGACGTGGACGTCGGGCAGGAACGGCAGGGTCGCGGCGCCGTCGATCTGGCCGTCGAGGGCCGGCACCGGCCCGAGCGCCGGCGAGGCGGCGCTGCTGCGGAAGATGATCTGCTGGAAGGCGCCGTTGGTGGTGCGGTGCTGCGCGAAGACCAGCATCGGGATGCGCGCGACGTAGGAGCCGGCGTTCGCCCGCACCACCGTGCGGCCATCGCCCCCGACGTCCCACGCCATCCCCACGCGGGGCTGGAAGTTGTCGAGGTCGTGGGGGATGCGGCCGTCGGAAGGGAAGCGCGGATCGTCGAGGTAGGGGGCGAAGAACGTCTCCTCCGGCGCGACGAACATGTCGGGGTGCCACGAGCCCTCCCAGCGGAGGCCGAGGTCGAGGGTCAGCCGGTCGTGCGGGGTCCACGTGTCCTGCAGGAAGAGCCCCAGCTCCTGGGTCCGGAGCTGCTGCCGCCCGAGCTGTTCGGGGGGCACCCCCGGCACCGTCGCTGACTGCAGGTAGAGCAGCACCGGCCCGGTGATCTCCGCCCCCGCCGGGCAGACCCCCACGTCGCTGCTCGAGCCGTCCGAGCAGGTGACGTAGCGGTTGCCGCGGGTCGCGAAGTTCATGAAGCCCGAGACCGAGTCGAAGAGATAGCGGCTGTTGGCGAACCCGATGAACTGCTGGCCGGCGCCGGTCCGGTTGTACTCCACGCCCGCCTTGACGAGGTGGCGGCCCACGAGGACCGAGGCGTTGTCGAGCACCTGGAGGCGGTTGTCGTAGGCGGGGTCGATCGGCAGGAAGAACGGTAGCCCGATGCGGAAGCCGTCGGCGAAGTCCATCCCGATGTCGGGAAAGGGGCGTCCTCCGAGGCGATCGAACTGCGGCGGGCCGGGCAGCGCCGCCCCCGGCATGAGCGGGCCGTCGTACCAGCGGGGCCGGTCCTCGCGCGCCCACTGCACGCGGAACTCGTTCGACAACGTGTTGCCGAGGAGCGAGCGCAGCCCGGCGTTGAACGCGTGCGACCGGTCGCCCTCGATGCCGTTGGCCGAGCGCCCCCACGAGTCGACGTCGAAGGTGCCGTTCACCTGCTCGGACCACGTGTGGTTGTACTTGCCGCTGAGCTGGTGGCGGGCGTCGAGGGTGACGTCGATCTTGGCGAGGAGCGACCGGGCGTCGTCGGTGCGGCGGATGGGCCCGAACTCGTCGTCGAAGAGGCCCGGCCAGCGGGCCTGCAGGAACGTCTCGAGCCGGGCCAGCTCGGCCGGGTTCACGACGCGGCGCTCCACCTGTCGGGTCTCGGCCGCCGCCTGCTGGTCGTAGGCGACGAAGTAGAACGCGCGGTCGCGCACGAGGGGGCCGCCCAAGGTGCCGCCGAGCTGGTTGCGCCCGAAGTCGGGCTCGCCGCCCCCCCGGGCGGGCGAGTGGGCGGCGGATATCTCGTCCCACTGCCCGAAGTAGTGGGCCGACCCGCTCGCGTCGTTCGTCCCCGACTTGGTGATGACGTTGACGAAGCCGCCGGCCGAGCGGCCGAACTCGGCCGTCGCCCCCTGGTTCACCACCACGATTTCCTCGATCGCGTCCTGGTTGAAGGTGAACGCTGGCCGCTGGCCGCCCCGCTGCTCGCCGAAGAAGGGGTTGTTGAAGTCGGCCCCGTCGACGATGACGTTGTTGAAGATGCCGCGCTGGCCGGCGATGTTGAGGACGTCGCCGTCGGGCCCCTGCGAGATGGACGCCCCCGGCGTCAGGAGGGCGAGGTCGAGGTAGTTGCGGCCGTTGCTGGGCAGCCGGTCGACCACCTCCTCGGCCACCCGCTGCGAGCTCGTCACGTCTGCCGTCGAGACCAGGCGCGCGGTGTCCGCGGCCACCGTGACCGTCTCCGCCGCCACCACCCGCAGGTCGACCGCGAGGTCGAGGGTCTCGCCCACCCGCAGCGCCGCGCCCTCGATGCGCTCGACCCCGTACCCGCCGTCCGCCGTCACCGTGAGGTCGTAGGTGCCCGGCGGCAGGAGGGTACGCACGAACGTGCCGGCCGGCGTGGTCTCGACGATGGTCTGCAGGTCGGTCTCGCGGTGCAGGACGACGATGACCGCGCGGGGCATGGGCTGGCCGAGCGGATCGCGGACCACGCCCCGGATGACGCCCGTCGTCGCCCCGGCCTGGGCCGCCGCGTCGGGGGCCTCGGCTGCGAGCAGGGCCAACGCGGCCGCCCCGATCAGGCGGGCTCGAGCCGAATTCGGAGCCGTGGTCATCGTCGGCTTGTCGAACGCTACTCGGGCAGGGCCAGCGCGATGAGCTCGGGCACCGGCGAGCCGCCGACCGTCAGGGCGATGTACTGCCGGCCGTCGAGCAGATAGGTCATCGGGGTGCCGATCGCTCCGCGCGGGATGTCGACCGACGCCAGTTCCCCGCCGGTGGCCTTGTCGACCGCGAGGAGGCGGGGGCCGCCCGACGACCCGCCGGTGGTCAACGCGTAGATGAGCAGGGTCGGGGTCACCAGCGGCCCGCTGCGGCTGTGGTCGCCGCCCACCGGCGGCAGGTCGAGGTCGCGCAGCCGCGGGTGGTTCCGCACCCGGTCGCCGTCGCCGAGCGGGTTCATCCACGCGTGGTCGCCGGTGTTCAGGTCGATGGCGGTCATCCGCGAGTACGGCGGCTTGAACAGGGGCAGGCCCTGGGGCATCGTCGGCGACCGGGTGCCGGCCCCGCGCGCCTCGATGATGTTCAGGGTGGCCCCCTCGCCTGGCTCGGGGTCGCGGTAGTTGCGCACGCTGAAGGCGTTGACCGAGGGCACGTAGAGCAGGCCCGTCTCGGGGTCGACCCCCGCCCCCGACCAGTTGGCGCCGCCTCCGGCGCTGGGCCGCTGGATGGTCCCGCTGAGGCTCTGCGGCGTGAACAGGGGCCCGAGCCGGAAGCCGTCCACCGCGTCCATCGCCATCTGTCGGATCTCGGGCGTGAAGTCGGCGAGGTCGTCGATGGTCGCGCCCTGGTACTCGAACGGCGCGGGCCGGGTGGGGAAGGGCTGGGTGGGCCAGACCACCTCGCCGGGGATGTCGGTGTCGGTCGGGACCGGCCGCTCTTCGATGGGCCACACCGGCTCGCCGGTGATCCGGTCGAACACGTACAGGAACCCCTGCTTGCTCACCTGGGCCAGCGCCTTGATCGGGCGGCCGTCCACCTCGATGTCGACGAGGTTCGGCGCGGCGGGGAAGTCGTAGTCCCACAGCCCGTGGTGCACAGCCTGGAAGTGCCACTCGCGCTGGCCGGTCTCGATGTCGAGCGCCACCACGCTCTCCGCGAAGAGGTTCTCACCCGGGCGGTGCCCGCCGTAGTAGTCGGGGGCGGGGGTGTTGGTGGGCAGGTACACGAGGCCCAGCTCCGGGTCGGCGCTCATCATCGTCCACACCCCGACCTTGCCGGTGACCCGCCACGAGTCGCCGCCCCAGGTGTCGTTGCCGAACTCGTCGCCCTGGGGAATGGTGTGGAACGTCCACTTCGTGCGGCCCGAATGGACGTCGAACCCCCGCATCCACCCCGGCGGGGCCTCCCGCGTGATGTTGTACGACGAGATGGACGACGGGGTGATGATGGTGTCGCCGACCACCAGGGGCGGCGACTGCACCGAGTAGAGCAGGGCGTTCAGCCAGTCGCGGTCGCCGCGGCCCGCGCGGGGGATGTCGCGGGTCAGGTCGACGCGTCCGTTCTCGCCGAAGTCCGGGCACGGCCGCCCGGTGGCCGCGTCCACGCAGAGCAGGAAACCGTTGCTCGTGCCCCAGAAGACGCGCTCGGCCGACCCGTCGCTCCAGTAGGCGACGCCGCGCTGGTTCCACCGCGCGGTCATGGTGGTGGTGCCGGCCTCGTAGGTCTTCGGGTTGTAGACCCACAGGGTCTCCCCGGTGGCGGCGTCGACGGCGGCCCCCTGCGAGGTCGGCATGTTGATGAACAGCCGGCCGCCGACCATCAGCGGCGTCGCCTTGAGGTTGTTCGTGTAGGGCGCCTGGCGGTCGCGCCATCGCTCGGGGTCGGCCGCGTCGAGCGCGCCGAAGATGACGTCCGACCGCGCCCGCCACTCGCCCCCGCCGGGAGTGGTCATGCTGACCCAGGCGTCGGCCGACTGCCAGCGCCAGGCGATCTCGAGGTCGCCGAAGTTGCCGGCGTCGATCTGATCGAGGGGCGAGTACTTGGTGCTGCCGAGGTCGCCCCCGTAGGTGGGCCACTCGCCGTTGGCCGGCGCCCCCTGTTGCGCCGCCGCCGTCGGCGCGGCCATCAGCGCCGCGGCCAGCATCCAGCCGATCGGGTGAGCCCTTCGCGTCATCGTCGTCGCTCCTCGCAGGTGTCGAACCGCGTCGCCGAAGTGCACAAATGATACCGCTACCCGCCGCCTCGGCGGGCAAGGCCGGTCGGCCGGAGGGTGACAAAGGCGCCGCCTTCGGGGCAGCGTGGTGAAGAGGAAGCGACTGCGGCGCGTCCCGGCGCGGACGCCTCGATGTTCCATTGGGCGGCCATCGGAGCCGACAGGTGACGATTTCCGGGACAGGAGTGTGCGGCGTGCAACGATGCGGATTCCCGCAGGTTGGGCGGTCTTCGGAGCCGTCAGGCGACGGTTTCCGGGGCAGGAGTGTGCGGCGTGTTGCGACGCGCACTTCTGCAGGTTCGGGTCTGGTGGCCAAGCGGAGCCGCAGGGCACGAATCCGCGCTAGAATGGCCGGGCCATGCCCGAACGGATCCACGGTCGGCGGGCCCTGGCGGCGGCGGGGGTCGCCACCGCGGTGGTGATCGGCGCGGTGCTGGGCGCTGCGGCGCTGGAGGGACGTGCGGGAGTCGGGCAGCAGGACTGGCGGCCGGCGTCCGAGACCTGGCACTGGGTGCTCCCCGCGCAGCACGACGGGGTCGAAGTGGTCGAGCTGCATCCCGGCGACTGCTACGTGATCCGGCAGGTCGACGGCATGGTGTACTTCGGCGAGCCGCCACCCGACGTCCTCGAACTCCAGGCCCGGCTCGGCGATCCGATCGTGCATCGCGTCGAGGAGGTCGGCGACCATCCCGAGTGCCGGGAGTGCCTCGCGATGTCGCGGCTGACGCAGGCCATCGTGAACCGGCTCGTCGAGGCCGGCGACCGGCGCTCCATGCGCCGGGCCAACCACCGGCCGTCGCCCCTCGACGACATGCGGGGCGGCGCGTACACCGACGTGGGGTCCCCGGATCGCCCGCGCTACCGCCAGACCCGCGAGCAGCGCATGGCGTACCTGCACCTGCAGACCGCCGCACGGGACAACTGCTACGCCGCCCAAGTGCCGCGGACGCTGACGATTCACATCCGGGACCGGCAGCACCGCCCCGACCGCACCGGGTTCTACAGCGGCTATCTCTATCTGGAACACCACCACGCGCCGGCCCCGGGGCGGGTGGCCAGGAGTCTGCGCCTTGGAACGGTGCGGTTTCCCGGGGGATTGACTGGGCGGCAGGCGGAACCGCAAGGCGACGCTTTCACGGCCCGCAACGAGCGCGTTCTATTGGAGGCGAACCACCGATGAAACGACTTCTGATGACCCTCTCCATCGTCGCCCTGGCCGTGTTCGCGGCCCAGTGGCAGACCCGCGTCGCCGCTCTGCAGAGCCCCGACGGCAGCCCCAGCCACCGCTTCGAGGAGCTCGCCGACGGGGTCTGGTTCGCCATCGCCTCCGGGTCGATGACGGTCATGAGCAACTCGCTCGTCATCATCAACGACGACCACGTCATGATCGTCGACACCGCGGTGACCCCCGCCGCCGCGCGCGGGCTCCTCGAGGGCATCGCGACCCTGACCGACAAGCCCGTCCGCTACGTCTTCAACACCCACTACCACTTCGACCACGCGCACGGTAACCAGATCTTCGGCGACGACGTGGAGATCATCGGCCACGACTTCGTGCGTACGATGCTGTCGTCCGACGTCCTCAGCCAGCGCACCAACCGCTCGTTCACCGAGGTCATCCCCGGCCGGATCGAGCAGCGGAAGGCGGAGATCGCGGCGACGGAGGACGCGGCGGAGCGGGCGCGGCTGGAGACCCAGCTCCGCATCCAGGAGGCCCACTGGGAGGCCCTGCAGGAGACGGTGCCGACCCCCCCGAACCTGACCTACAGCGACACCATGACCCTGGTGAAGGGCGGCCGCGAGGTGCAGCTCCACTTCCCCGGGCCCGGCCACACCGGCGGCGACACCCTGGTGTTCCTGCCCGAGGAGCGCATCGTGTTCACCGGCGATTTCTTCGTCGGCCGCCCCGGCGGCCACGGCCTGCCCTACATGGGCGACGGCTACGTCGAGGAGTGGCCGGCCTCGCTGGACCGGCTGAAGGCGCTGGAGTTCGACGTCATGGTGCCCGGCCACGGCACGCCGTTCACCGAGCGCGAGCAGATCGACCACCTGCAGGCGTATCTCCGCGACCTGAACCGGCAGGTCAACGACCTGTACGCCGAGGGCGTCTCCGCCCAGAGCGCGGCCCGGCGCGTGGACCTCGGCGCCCATACGCAGCACTACGGCCCGAACGCGGCGCGGCCCGACCCGCGCGCGGTCGTACGAATGTACGAGCGGCTGCAGATCAAGTACCCGCGGTAGAGTTGGAGGAGGACAAGGCAGCGGCGCAGAAGGGCCTGCACGGCGCCGACAGTGGTCCCACTCTCGGTGGAGACCAGAAGCACGGAGCGTCTACGGGGACGAGTTGCGGCGGCGGATGAGCCGTTCTCGACTCCGTTGTGGCGACCGCGGACTATCGGGACGACAGTCAGAGGTCGGCACGACCGTGTTCCAGCACCACGTTTCCTGGGATCCGGTCAAGGCACGGAGGAACCATGGCAAGCACGGCGTCACGTTCGATCTGGCCGCCACCGTTCTCAACGATCCGCTCGCCCTGTCGGTTCCGGACGAGGATCACAGCGCGACCGAGGAACGTTGGCTGACCCTCGGTCAGGCCGCCAACGGGGCTCTGCTCGTGGTTGTTCATACCTACCAGGAGGTCGGCGTCGATGCCGCCGTCGTTCGCATCATCTCCGCACGAAGGGCAGGGAAACGCGAGCGCAGGCAGTATGAGTCGAAGGAATGAAACCAGAATACGACTTCTCCAGGGGGGAGCGCGGCAAGTTCTTTCGCAGGGCGGCCCGGTTGATTCTGCCTGACAGCGACCACGGGTCCACGGGAACGAAGCCTGACTACGTGTTTCCCGACGCTGCCGAGCGAGTACCTGACGAAGTCCGCAACGGGCTGGAAAAACTGGCGACCACCGTGAACAGCAGTCCGCGTTGCCTGCGGTTCGTGGAGAAGTCCGTCCGATCACGGTGGCAGCACCTGCTTCACGAATGGGAGCTGGAGGAGGACATTCCCCTGCTTGTGAGAAAAGCATCGAAGGAGCGGGGGTCGGTCGTCATTCATGAATCGGGCCGAAAACTCGTTCGGTGCGACAATTCGCCGGCGCATTGGGGGTGCTGGCTGGCTGTCGCTGGCAGGACGCCGAGCATCGCCCAGGTTCGCGAGTGGTTCGAACGCGACGAGATTCCGGTGGCGATGGCGTTCGAGCGGGAAGAACGCAAGAAGGCGCAGTACCGGTGCCCGCTGGGAAAATACAGCGTGAATGAGCGTGGGTGGAAGTTGTGTCACGTCGAGCCTGTGGGGATGAGAGTCCGTGTCCCTCTGCAACGGATTCCCATCGAGCAGGTGCTCGCCGCATTCCGCAACCTTCTGGATCCGGCCAACTACTTCCTGTTGGCGAAGTCGTTGGGCGGATTGGGGGAGGTGCAGGCCTTCCAGCAGGGCGTGTTGCGTTCCGGCGAGGGAACGGACGAGCGCACCGTACCTCCGCGAGGCCAGGGGAATCGTTCAGGGCGACGCCTCCACTAGCCGCGTGAATGCCGCCTGGAGCGCGGACTGAGCTTCGGCGAGGCGTGCGCGCGTATCGCGCAGCCACCCCCGGCTGGCATCGGCGCGCTCGCGGCCCGCCTCGAGCATGCGCGTCACCTCCGCCGCCTGCGGCCCGCCGAGGCCTCGCCGGCTCGCCACCATCTGCTCGGGGTCGAGCGCGGCCTGTATCAGGGTCACGTCGACGGGCAACGGCTCGCCGTAGGCTTCGTCGTACAGGTGCCGCAGCTCGTCGGCGGTCAACTCCTTCGGGCGCTTGCCTTGCGCGCGGCCGTACTCCGTGATCTCCGACGCGTAGTGGTGGCCGATGCGGAACGGCACGCCGGCGTGCCGCAGCAGCGTGTCGGCGACCTCGGTCATCGTCGCGTAGTCGGCGTCGACTTCGGCAAGCGACCGCGCGGGGTCGACCACCAGCCCGTTCACGACGCGCGCGTAGACCCGGTACATCTCCGCCGCCTTGGCGATGGTCTCGAGAAGCTGGTCGGGGGCGCGGTAGTCGGCCATGCCCGTCGACGTGTTGTGCGCGGCGAGGAACACCGTCTGCGCGTCGCCGATCACGGTGCTCGCCAGCCGCCGGAGCGTCGCCATGATGACGGGGTTCCGCTTCTGCGGCATGATGCTGCTGACCCCGGTGAGCGAGCGGTCGAGGAGCAGCCACGGCGCCGGGTCGTGGTACTGGACGTGCACGTCCTCCATGAGCTGGCCGATCGACAGGGCGGAGATCGCGAGGGTCGAGGCGACCTCCGTCTTCGAGTCGACCGACGAGACGTGGTTGGCGTCGTAGGCGTTCTCGACGACGCTGTCGAACCCCAGCAGCTCGGCGAGGCGCCCGCGGTCGAGGGGGAACCCGGAGGTGGCGAGGGCGGCGGCCCCGAGGGGGCTGCGGTTCACCCGCGCGAAGGCCTCCTCCAGCCGCTCGGCGTCGCGGTCGAGAGCGGCGGCGAAGGCCAGCAGGTAGTGGGCCAGCGACGTCGGCTGCGCCTGCACGCCGTGGGTGTAGGCGGGGATGATTGTGGCGGTGTGCTGCGCGGCCAGGTCGAGCAGCGCATCGCGCGGCGCGAGCAGGGCCTCGTAGGCCTCGAGCAGGGCCCTGCGGATGGCGAGGCGCCGGAAGGTCGAGCCGATGTCCTGCCGGCTCCGGCCGGTGTGGAGCCGCGACGCGTCGCGGCCCGCGACCTCGACGAGGCGCGCCTCGAAGTCGAGGTAGTCGGACGAGCGCGGCGCGCCCGGCTCGTCCTGCCCGGCGACGACCGCCGCAATGCCGCGGGCGATCTCCGCCGCCATCGGCTCGGGAACCAGGCCGACCTCGGCCAGCATGACGATGGACGCCTTGTTGATCTCGCCGAGATGGTGAAAGTCGTCCTGCACGGGCTGCGCCGCCGCTGGGGCGGCGCCGAGCGCCATGCCGAGTCCCATCGCCGCCGCGAGCTGACCACGTGACATCGCAAATCCTCCCGAACCCGGGCGCGCTGGCGTCTTCCGCCGGGCTTAACTCATCAGTTTCAAGAAAATTGATGAACATTGGTGATGGTTCATCAATCCGCCGCCGCAGCCGGCGCCCGTGACTCCTCCATCGGGGTCACCGACGGCAGTTAGTGATGCGCCGGCCGGGCGTCGTCGCCGCGGAGCCGGCCGGGCGTCTGTGGCCGGCACCATCGCGGCGTCGATAGAGGTTGATATACCACAGAGCGCGTCGCGACGTGGTCGCCGGCAGAACGCGACGCCTGCCACTCGCATCACGCGTCGCCGCCGTCTCGCCGGCGACGGACGACCGCGAAACAGCTACCGGGCACCCGATGGAGTCGGCTCATTCGGCCGGGGCGGGCGATTCCAGTCGGGTCTCGAGGTCGGCCGGTACGCGAAAGACATGGGTGCGCCGGCCCATCCGCCGCTGCTCCAGGAGCCCGAGCTCGGCGAGCCGGAACAGATCGGCGCGGGCCGTCGCGTAGGCGACGTCGTGACTCGTCTGGTGCGACCGGGTCGTGTACTCGGCATCCGGGTGCCGAACGGCATGGGCCAGCAGCGCGAGCTGGCGGTGGTTCAGGTCGGTCGAACGCTCGATCATGCGCTCGACCCGCTGCACCTGCCGGACCTTGGTTTCGAGGTACGTGTCGAGCTCGTCGATTGCCCGCCGGATCACGTCCACCTGGTGCACGATGAAATAGGTCAGGTCGTTGCCGTCGGTCTCGGTGTGCAGGAACGCCCGGGCGTACTGCGCCGGCGCCTTCTTGAGAAAACGGCTGATCGAGATGAACTCGAACGGCCAGTAGCCGTGGCGCAACATTGCCCAGTAGAACAGCGCCCGGGCCGTGCGGCCGTTGCCGTCCTCGAACGGGTGGTCGAAGGCGAGCCAGAAGTGCAGCAGGATGGCGCGAACGACGGGGTGCATGAAGGCGCCGTCGTCGGCGTCCCGATTCGCGAACTGCACCATCTGGTCCAGGCGTTCGGGAAGCTGTTCCGCCGGCGGCGGGTGGTACAGCACCTGGTCGTCTGCGTCGCCCACCTCGACGCGGTCGTCCTCCGGCCGCTGCAGACGCCCGGCTGCGGCCGGGTCGCGTAGCGTGTCTGCCGTCAGCGTGACGTGCAGGGTCAGGACTGCGTCGGCGGTCAGCGGCGACTCCCTCATCGTGCGGATCGCCTGCATGGCCCGGTAGTTGTTCAGGATCATCCGTTCGCTGCGGTCCCGGGGGCGTCGTCCGGATCGGATCATCCTGGTCGCGGCGGCCCTCGTCGTGGAGGCGCCCTCGAGCTGGCTCGACGTGATGGCCTCGTCGATCAGCGAGTCGACGATGAACCGGTCCCGGGTCTGCCGGTTGACCACCGTGTCGGCCGTTCCAATCCGCCCGCCGGCCCGGCTGTCGATCCGGTGCAGCGCCTCCTGGACGGGGTCGGGCAGCATGAAGCGGAACGGCCGTCCGCGCGCGTCGCGCAACGGGACCCGGCGGGACAGGCCGCTCCGGGACAGCCTGATGCCCGTCCACCACTCTTCGCAGCTCAGGTTTGGGGGCGGGTCGAGCCGGCGCAGCGTGTCCCAGTGGAGATAGCGGCCGTCCACGATCGGGCGGAAGACGTGGTCCATCAACAACGTCGGCAGGCGATCGCGGTGCCTGTGGAGCAGCTTATCGAGGGGCAACGGCGAGCGTGGTCGCTTCACGAGTGCATCTCTGGCCTGAGGCGTAGCGGCACTGCCCGCGGTGAACCGGCACTGCAACGGCGCAACGACCCATCAGTTCATGGGAAACTGATGAGTATTGATGCAACTCTATCACATATCATCAATTCAAAAAAAATTGATGATATGCATGGGGTGGTTCGGCTGCGGTACTGGTGACGTGCCGACCGATTCCCGGTCATCGATTCCGTGCCCGGCCCCTACTCGTGCGGCCCGAACGGCGACCGGGCCACCCCGCCGCACACGCCGACGATGGGGCGCACGACCCTCCGTCCCACGCCGCCCACCGGCGTACGCGAGGGGAAACGGAGCCGCCGTCGCGAACGCGTCACTCCAGCAGCCGGATGCGGTGGGCCTCGCTGTCGCCGACGTAGAGGCCGCGGCCCGTCTCGTAGAAGATGCCGTGGGGCCTCGCCATGCGGCAGCGCAGGGGGTCATCCTCGGGGCCGTCGCCGCGGGTGCCGTCGCCGAGCACGGTGGAGATGAGGCCGGTGGCGGTGTCGACCATGCGGATGACGTGGTTCTCGGTGTCGGCGATGTAGAGCCGGCCCTCGGCGAAGGCGAGCCCCTTGGGACCGGCCAGGGTCGCCGCCGCGGCGGGGCCGCCGTCGCCGGTGAAGCCCTGCTCGCCGGTGCCCGCCACGTGGTGGATGGTCTCGGCCGCGAGGTCGATGCGGTAGATGGCGTTGCCTTCGCGCAGGGCCAGGTACAGGTTGCCGTCGGGGTCGCTGGCCATCGCGCGGGGGCCGTTGAGGGGGGTGCCGGCGAGGGGGGCGCCGTCGGGCGTCGTCTCGCGGTCGCCGGTGCCGGCCCAGGTCTCGATGAGGCCGGTTGCGGGGTCGACGCGGCGGATGCGGTGGTTCCCGATGTCGCAGATCATGAGCCGGCCCTCGGGGTCGAAGGCGATGCTGTGGGGGCGCCGGAGCATCGCCTCGACGGCCGGCCCGCCGTCGCCCGAGAAGCCGGCCTCGCCGGTGCCGGCGACGGTGGAGATGACGCCGGTCTCCGCGTCCACCCGGCGCACGACGTGGCTGTCGCGCTCGACGATGTAGAGGTGGCCGTCGCTATCGAACTGGATCTCGTGGGGCATGTTGAGGGCGGCCTCGGTGGCGGGGCCGCCGTCGCCGTAGTAGCCCCGGTCGCCGTTGCCGGCGATGGTCGTGGTGGCGCCGGTCTCGCGGTCGAGCCGCCGGATGCGCTGGTTGTCGAGGTCGCAGAAGTACAGCGCGCCGTCGGGGCCGACGACGACGCCGTAGGGGTTGGCGACCTGCGCGTCGGAGAGGCCCGCCGCGCCGTTGCCGATGACGGTAGTAACGCTGGCCGTCTGCGCGTGGGCGAGGCCGGCGAGCAGCAGCAGGGCCGATGACAGAACGATCAGGCGTCTCATGGTGGATGTCTCCGTCTACTCGCGTCCTCGCGCCCACCGGCAGGACGCATGGGCTGTTTCGTCGGGGCCGTCAGAACCGCGCCCGGATGTCGCGCGCGCGGGCCTCCGCCTCCGCCGCCTCGTCGCCCCGGCCGGTGGCGCGCAGCAGGGCCGCGTACTCGTCGAGCGCGGTCAGCACGCGATCGAGGTCGCGATCCGGCTCAGGCGTGTCGAGCAGAATCGCCAGCACCTCGACGTACAGCGGTTCCGCCTCCCGGTACCGCTGCTGCTGCAGCAGGAACCCGGCCAGCGATGTCCGCAGCTCCAGCACGTCGTCGTGATCGAACCCGTGGGTCCATTCGAGCGCCTGCAGCGCCCGCCAGTACAGAGGTTCCGCCTCCTCGACGCGCCCCAGATCCGTATAGAACACCGCGATGTCGGCCACGAACCGGGCCACCCGCGGCGAGTCCGGCCCGTCGATCCCTTCGAGCAGCGCCAGCGACTCGAGGTAGGCCGATTCCGCTTCCTCGTCGCGGGCCTGCGAGCGGTACAGGTCGGCGAGGTTGCCGAGGGTCAGGGCCCGCCGGGGATCGGTGTCCTCGAAGTCCTCGGCGGCCTGCGCGGCGAGGAGAAAGAACGATTCCGCCTCTTCGGTCCGGCCGTCCTGGTAGGCGAACGCGGCCGCGTCCATGTACTGCTCCCAGGACTGCGTCTGGCAGCCGACCAGGGCCGCCAGCGCCGCCGCGATTGCAAGCCTGGAGCCGGCGGCGACGCCGCGCGCGGCGCCGAGGACGGGGCGGGCGCGGGGCGGGGTGCGGCGCCGGCGGCCCCGGGGTACAGGCGACCACGGACCGAACGCAGTGCGCGCCGCACCGCAATCCACGCGGGAGGCGTTGCCGGTCGAATGCAGCGGGGTTCTCGCCACGGCTCCTGGACCTCGGCATCCATGCCCGGCGCGCCGGGCTCCCATCCGATCTCCGTCTCCGTCCGGAAGGCTCCGTCGTCCGGGGCCTCGACGAACGGTTGACATTGTGGCATGTCCGTGTCCAAATCGTGGCGGACGAGCCCGCCGTGACGGCGGCGTTCGGACCTGCGGGAGCGACACGAGCGCTGGAGGCCACGCGGGCGGGCGGCCCGGGAACGGAGCACGGGCCGCCGCCAGTCGGCGTCACCGGAGCGAGGTCGAAGCAAAGGCAAACAGGGAGTAGAGAAGATGACGAGAAGCAGGTTGGCGTTTCTCGGAGCGCTCGTGGGCGGCTTGGCCGTCTGCATGCTGGCGTTGCAGCCGGGGCTGGGCGCCCGGCAGGTGGAGGTGGTCATCGACGACGACGACATCGGCGGCGTCGTGACGGGGCCGAACGGGCCGGAGGCGGGCGTCTGGGTGATCGCCGAGACGACGGATCTGCCGACCCGGTTCAACCGCACCGTGGTCACCGACGACGAGGGCCGCTACGTCGTGCCGGACCTGCCCGAGGCGACCTACGACGTCTGGGCGCGCGGCTACGGGCTGGTCGATTCGCCCAAGCAGCAGGCGTCGCCGGGCACCCGCGTCGACCATACCGCCGTGGTCGCGCCCGACGCGCAGGCGGCGGCGCAGTACTACCCCTCGGGCTACTGGTACGCGCTGCTCGAGGTGCCGGGGCCCGAGGAGTTCCCCGGCACCGGTCAGGACGGCAACGGCATCTCGCCGAACATACCGAACCAGGCGGCGTGGCTGCGCGGCCTGAAGTCGGGCGGGTGCACCGCCTGCCACGGGCTCGGGAGCAAGGCCACCCGCGAGATCCCGCCCGAGCTCGGCGAGTTCGACTCGCTGGTGGCGGCGTGGGACCGCCGCATCCAGTCCGGGCAGGCCGGGGGCAGCATGGTCGGGGGCCTCGACCGGATGGGCCGCCGCCGCGCGCTTGAGATGTATGCCGACTGGACGGGCCGCATCATGGCCGGCGAGGTGCCGCCCGAGGCGCCGCCGCGGCCCCAGGGCGTCGAGCGCAACGTGGTCGTCACCCAGTGGGACTGGGCCGACCCGACCGCCTACCTGCACGACGAGGCGTCGACCGACAAGCGCGATCCGACCGTGAACGCCTACGGCCCGATCTACGGCGCGCTCGAGGCCAGCGCCGACTACGTGCCGGTGCTCGACCCGGTCGCCAACGCCATCTCCGAGGTCGTGGTGCCGGTGCGCGACCCCGACACCCCGGTGGCGGCGGGACCGCCCCTCGCGTCCTCGCCCTACTGGGGGAACGAGGCCATCTGGGACAGCCAGACCAACGTGCACAACCCCATGCTCGACCAGGACGGCCGCGTCTGGCTGACCTCGCGGGTGCGCGGCCCCGAGAACCCGCCGATGTGCCTGGAGGGGTCCGACCATCCGTCGGCCCGCGCGTTCCCCAACCCCCGCGCGAACCGGCACCTGGCCGTGTACGACCCCGCCACCGACGAGATGACGCTGGTCGGCACCTGCTACAGCACCCACCACCTGATCTTCGCGGAGGACGACGACAACACCCTGTGGACGAGCGGCGGCGGTCAGGTCATCGGGTGGCTCAACACCAACCTCTTCCTCGAGACCGGTGACGAGGAGGCGGCGCAGGGCTGGAGCCCGCTCGTGCTCGACACCAACGGCAACGGCGTCCGCGACGAGTGGGTCGAGCCCGGCGAGCCCGCCGACCCGACCAAGGACACGCGCATCCGCTCCGGGTTCTACGGCGTGGCCTACAACCCCGTCGACGGCAGCATCTGGGGATCGTCGCTCGGCATGCCCGGCGCGGTGCTGCGCTTCGACCCCACCGGCGACAACCCGTCCGAGGACGGCCTGACCGAGTTCTACGAGGTGCCGTTCCAGAACCCCGGGGCCGAGGTGCCGGACGCCTACTCGCCGCGCGGCATGGACATCGACCGCAACGGGGTCGTGTGGACCCCGCTGGCCAGCGGCCACATGGCGAGCTTCGACCGCAGCAAGTGCACCGGCCCGCTGAACGGGCCGGACGCGACCGGCCAGCACTGCCCCGAGGGGTGGACGATGTACGAGGAGCCGATGCCCCAGATGAAGGGCATCGACGCCTCGGGCAGCATCGAGGGCAGCTACTACACCTGGGTCGACCAGTTCGACACCCTGGGGCTGGGCCGCGGCGTGCCCATCAACACCGGCAACGCGGCCGAGGGCCTGCTCGCGCTGCGCGACGGCGAGTGGGTCACCCTGCGCGTGCCGTATCCGCTCGGGTTCTACACCAAGTGGATGGACGGCCGCATCGACGATCCCGACCTCGGCTGGAAGGGCCGGGGCGTCTGGGCGACCTGGAGCACCCGGGCCCCGTTCCACGCCGAGACCGGCGCGGGCACCCCGAGCAAGGTGGTGCACTTCCAGATCCGCCCCGACGCGCTGGCGAAGTAGTCGAGCACTTCCGCACAATCACGCGGGTGGATGTAGCCGGACGGTTGCATCCACCCGCGCGCCGGCTCCCCGCCTCGTCGCGGGCGTGATGGGCGAGCGGCTTGGTATCGGAGCGCCCTGAGTGCCTGAAGTGGTATTCTGGGTTCGCAGAACTGTTCGCATCTCCAGTGTCCATGCACGCGAACATCACGGAGATTCCGCCAGATGAAGACCTATCCCGCCGTCGTCGAGCGCGACGCGGATACCGGACTGTATGTGGGCTGGGTCCCGGGATTCCCCGGAGCTCACAGTCAGGGTGAGACCCTGGACGAGCTTCACGAGAATCTGCAGGAAGTCATCGAGCTGCTCCTCCAGGATGGTGAGACTTCGACGGAGAGCGAGTTCGTCGGGGTCCAACATATTCACGTCGGCTCGCGTTGATTGACTCTGTCGCGCGTCTACTCCAGGTCGTTTTGGCGATCCAGCGGGTCGCCCGCCCGGTCGAATCCACGCATCTCGTCCACGGACAGCTCGATATCCCGAGCGATCTTTCGGAGTAGTGACGGTGCGATGTCGCGGCCCTTGTGGAACGGAACCGTCGTCACTCTTCCGTCGGGGTGTCGAAATCGCTTGTGAGAACCGTGCTGCCGCACGTCCCGAAAGCCGAGCCGATCGAGCAACGACGCGACCTCGCGAGGCTTGAGGACCGGAGGCTTGGCCATGGTCGCCTACTTCCTGCGCGCAGGCTTGGATGGTGCCATCCGGCTTATCGTCTCCGCCACCTGATTCGTCGCAGCCACCTGACTCCGCAACTCCGCGGTGGTCCTGGACGTGGCTTTCACGAGTTGCTCGAGGAGATCCGGCAGCTTGCCCAGCGCTTGGATGCGATATGAGCGCGGGGCGTCATTGAACCGCCAGGCTTCTGTCTCCATGGGTGCGTCCTCGTCGAGCGGGCCTGAGCGTGTGCGGATCGCGATTCCCCATGCTCTTGAGACTTTGGCGTATCCGATCGAGCGGTCCCAGAAGTACCCAGCCTCGACGCTGAGTTCTCCTGCGAACTCTGCCCAGGCCGACACCCCCAGATTCAGCTTCTGCAGAGTCGCCTCGATGGCGGCGATGGGTTTGGCGATTTCGTCGGAGACGGCGTTCAGCTCGGTCGCGGACGCGACGAGCTTCTCGAACGCTGTCGAGACGCGCTCGCGTAGCGGATCGTGTTGTGAAGATTGAGGTACGGGGTCCGAGACAGACTTCGAGGCAGGCATCACATGCTCCTTGACCCGACAGGCCGGGCAGTGCGGCACGTACGGTGCCGGTTGTAGATCAACCGCCGGTCAGGCGGCAGGCTGGAGAGATCGGCTTCCGCCGACGCCAGCCAAGCTGGCTTCCAACCGTATCTTCAATCGTAGCACAAGTGGGCTTGGAAGCTGCAGGTCATGCAGGAAGACGACATCCCTATCGGCTGTCTTCCTCCGGCGCGGAATGCTCCAACAGGGCCGACTGCCATGTTGTCGTGTACGGAGTCGGGTCCTGTCGGGCTATTCTGGCAGTTGCGGCGGCCAGGGTTGCAGGCCGGTTGGCTGCGCCGCATGCCAGAGCTGCTTGTCGAACGTCGCGAGGACGACGTCCGAGCCAACCATGTCCTGCCAATGGGCGGCGGACGCGAGTTGGACGGCGTCGTAGCCTCGCAGGCCGTGTTCCCAGGCCAGGGCGTCGGCTACGGTCACGAGCCCCTCGGTGACGGGAATACGGGCGATATCCGGCCATTCCTGCCCGAACAGAAGCCGTGCCCGGCGGCCGTCCGGTTCGCGGAGGACGCCGCGGCGGACCGCTCCCGCCAGCGCCGCCCCCACTTCTGCGCGGCTGACGATCGATGTGGCGACGACCGCGGCATCCTCCATCAGCGCGGTCACGGCGTCGGACCCCCGTTCAGTCACGTAGCGCTTGACGAGGGCGCTGGCGTCGGCGTAGAGGGTCATCCACGGTTCTCGACGACGATGTCGGCGACCGCACCGGCTCCGCGGGCGCGCACATCCGGCGTCATCGCACCCAGCCGACGGCCGTTCCACAGGATCGCTCCGGTCTGCCGCAGAGCTTCGAGGCGCTCGTCCAGCGAATCGGCTTCGGGAACGAGGCGGGCCACCGGCCGCCCGCGATCGGTGACGATGATCGTGGCGCCTGATTTCACCTCACGGACACATTCGCTGAGCCGTGCCTTCAACTCGCGGATGCCGATGCTGCGCTCTCGCTTGGTCATTGAGTACACAATAACACATGATGTAGGCACAATCGATTCGAAGGGCGACTCCATCGGCCGTTGCCGAATCGAGAACAGGATTCTCGTCGTCGGCACGATCTTCACTGGCCGGCCGGCCAGTGCTGGACGCTGATCTCCGTCATGGGGAAGTCATCGACGTTCGCCGTTGCCAGAGCCGCGTTGACGCCGGCCGCTGCCGCCGCAATCAGGCAGTCGGCCTGGTGCAGCGTGACTCCACGCCGGGCAAAGGTCTGGCGCCACGCTCCCGCTCGTATTCCCTCGGCGACTCCCAGCGGCGCGAGTCGCAGGCCGTTGAACAGGCGGCGCGCGATCGTCTCTTCGCCCACGCGCAGGCCGCGCCAGATCTCCTCGACGGAGATCACGCACGCCCACGGCTCCGTGCCGGTCCGTCGCAGGGCAGCCAGACGGGCCGCGGCGGGCCGGCCGCGGAGCGCGTCGATGAGCACGGTCGAATCGAGCAGCAGTCGCGCCATCGGTCACCCCGTTCGGCGCGGGTCGGCGTGACGCTGTCGCCGCACCCACGCCGCCGGATCTTCGTCCCACTCGTGACCGCGATCAGGCAGCCCGCCGAGCGCGGCTTCGATGTCGTCCCAGCGCCGTTCGTCGTCGAGACCACGCTGGATGAGTTCGGCGATGAAGGCGCTTCGGCGCCGGGGGCCCGCGCGGCGGTCGACCTCGGCCACGAGGTCGTCGTTCAGGGCTATGTGCAAACGCATGGGCTCAACAATACCATGTTGCGCACACAGCGACCTCGTGGCGCGGTCGGGAACGAGGGGTCGACCGTCACGCTCCGCCGACGGCGGGTTCGCCGCGCCGGCGCAGCCAGTCGACGGTGAGCAGCAGGAGCACCGCGAAGGCGATGAGGAACGTGGCGACGGCGAGGATGGCGGGGCTGATCTGTTCGCGGATGCCGGCCCACATCTGCCGGGGCAGGGTGCGCTGGTCCTCGCCGGCCATGAACAGCACCACCACGACCTCGTCGAACGAGGCCGCGAAGGCGAAAAGGGCGCCCGAGACGACGCCGGGGGCGATCAGGGGAAGCTGCACGCGGCGGAAGATGAGGAGCGGGTCGGCCCCGAGGCTCGCCGCGGCGCGGGTCAGGTTGGTGTCGAACGCGGACAGGGCGGCGGTCACGGTGATGACGACGAACGGGGTGCCGAGGGCTGCGTGGGCGAGGATGAGCCCGAGGTGGGTCTGGGAGAGGCCCAGGGTGGAGTAGAAGAAGAACATGCCGGTGGCCGAGATGATGAGCGGCGTGACCATCGGCGAGATCAGCAGCCCCATCGTGAGCCGGCGGGCGGGCATGGCGGGGCTCGACAGCCCGAGGGCGGCGAGGGTGCCGAGCACCGTCGCGAGCGCGGTGGACATGACGCCGATGAAGAGGCTGTTGCCGAGGGCGCGCCGCCACGAGTCGTCGGTGACGATCTGGCGGTACCAGCGGAGCGACCACGCCTCGGAATCGAGGCGCAGCATTCCCTCGGTGAACGTGAAGTAGGGCTCGGCGTTGAAGCTGAGCGGCACGATGACGAGGATGGGCGCGATCAGGAACGTGAAGATCAGCGCACAGGCGGACAGGTAGACGATACGTCCGACACGGGCGCCCGGCTCGACCGCGTTGATGCTCATCGCTGCTTCCCGCCGGGCGCGGTCGACGGCGCAAGGACGGTGATCGACATGGCCTTGCCAACCACGTCGGGGACGGTCCCGCCATCCCTGCGCGCGGCGCTTGGCGAGGCGATTTCCGTAACCGTCGCGAGGGGCCGTCCCGGCTCGGCCGCGGTGGTCGTCATCCCAGCCTCATGCGCTCCAGGCCGACCACCCGGTCGTAGGCCAGATAGAGCACCGCCACGCAGGCCAGCAGGATCCCGCCGAGGGCGCCGGCGAGCCCCCAGTTCAGCGAGGTCTGCATGTGGTAGGCGATGAAGTTCGAGATGAGCTGGCCGCTCTGGCCGCCCACCAGGGCCGGCGTGATGTAGTAGCCGATGGCGAGGATGAAGACGAGCAGAGACCCCGCGCCCACCCCGGAGAGCGTCTGCGGCCAGTAGACGCGCAGGAACGCCCGCGGAAAGCTCGCCCCCAGCGAGGCGGCGGCGTTCATCTGCTGCGGCGGAATCGCTCGCATGATCGAGTAGACCGGCAGCACCATGAACGGGAGCAGCACGTGGGTCATCGCCACCACCGTGCCCGTCATGTTGTAGATGAGGGCGATGCGGCCGTCGTCGGCGAGCAGCCCGAGGGCGACCAGCACGTCGTTGACGACCCCCTGGGTCTGGAGCAGCACGATCCACGAGGTGGTCCTGACGAGGAGCGACGTCCAGAACGGCAGCAGGACCAGCCCGAGGAGCAGCCCGGCGCGCCGCGGCGGCGCGTGGGCGATGAGGTAGGCGACGGGATAGCCGAGCAGCAGGCACAGCGCGGTGATGCCGAGGCTCACGACGAGGGTGCGCCACAGCAGGGCCACGTAGATGCGGCGCTCGGGCGGCTGGCGGGCGATCGACCCGTCGGGCAGGCGCTGCAGGTCGACCGCGTTCAGGTAGTGGCGGGCGGTGAGGCGGTCGCCGGCGGTGCGGACGGCCTGCCAGGTCGCGGGCTCGCCCCAGCGGTCGTCGATCTCCAGCATGACCGCGCGCCACGGCCCCCCCGAGAAGTCCTGCAGCCGTCGCCCGCTGCGCACGACGACGCTCCGCAGGCCGCCGCGCACCCGGTTGATGCGGCTCGCCACGCGGCCGATGGTCCGTTCCTCGCGCGCGCGCAGCAGCTCGCGCGCGGCCGCCGCGTACGCCGCCTCGCCCGGATCTGACCGCCCGTCCCAGTCGCGCAGCGCGGCAAGGGTGTCGGGCAGGGCGTCGGCGACCACCGGGTCGTAGACACTGCGTACGAGCATCGTCGCCAGCGGCACCACGAACGTGACGCCGATGAAGGCGACCAGCGGCAGGGTCAGCCGGGCCGCGCGGAGGGCGGGTCGGGTCACCGGGCCAGCCACGCGCTGAAGCGCTCGTTCATCTCGTCCATGTGGTCGCTCCACCACGCCCAGTCGTTCTGCAGCGCGCGCCTCGTGTTCGCCGGCCAGGCGGGCATGTGCGGGTTCATGTCGATGCCGGTGTCGGCGTGGGTCGAGACGAGTGGGGCGCCGGAACGGCGCGCGGGGCTGTAGGCGATGTAGCGGCTCACGGCGACCATCGACGCGGTGGTCGAGGCGAACCTGACGAGGTCGAGGGCCGCCTCGAGGTCGGGCGTTCCCGCGACGATGCCGATCTGGCCCACGTCCAGCACCTGGCCGTCCCACACGATCACGAGCGGCTGGTCCTCCAGGTTCTGCGCGTTGAAGATGCGCCCGTTGTAGGCGGTGCTCATCACCACCTCGCCGTCCGCCAGCATCTGCGGGGGCTGCGCGCCCGCCTCCCACCACACCACCTGGTCCTTGATGGTGTCGAGCTTGCGGAAGGCGCGGTCGAGCCCCTGGGGCGTGTCTAGGGTGGCGTACACCCGGTCGAGCGGCACCCCGTCAGCGATGAGGGCGAGCTCGAGGTTCGCGAACGGCACCCGCCGGAGTCCGCGGCGGCCGGGGAAGCGCTCGAGGTCGAAGAAGTCCTCCAGGGTGGTCGGCCTCTCGCCGGTCAGGCGTTCGGCGTTGTAGGCGTAGACGTTGGAGTAGAGCGACGTGCCCACGCCGCACTCCAGCAGCGCGTTGGGCAGGAAGTCGTCCTCGGGGGGCGTCCCGTCCGCCCCCGGCGCGAGGAGGGCGGGGCCGATGGGCTCGAGAATGCCCTCGTCGCAGCCGCTCACCGCGTCTGGGGTCTCGAGGTCGATGACGTCCCAGTGGATGTTGCCGGTCTCCACCTGGGCGCGCACCTGGGCGAGCCCGCCGTTGTAGTCGTCGAGGCGGATCTCGATGCCGGTCTCGGCCGTGAAGGGCTCGAGGTAGCCCCGGGTGATGGCCTGCGCGTACGAGCCGCCCCAGGAAATCACCGTCAGCGAGTCGCCGGGAGGCGGCCCGCAGTCGGCCGCCAGCACCGTCGCCGCCGCCACCGCGGACGTCAACGCCACGAGGCGGCCGGCGGCGGCGGATCGCCCGGCGACACGGTTCACGCCGCGCCCTCCCCGCCGTCGGCGTCCAGGACCCGGCTGTCGGTCGACGTCCAGCCGATGCGGATGCGGTCTCCCTCGAGCACCGCGCCGTGCCCCACCACGTTGGGGATCTTCACGATGAAGTCCGGCTGGTCGCAGACGGTGACCCGGATGCGGAGGTGGTCGCCGAGGAAGGTCACGTCGTCGACCGTCGCTTCGAACTCGTTGGTGTACATGCCCGGCTCGGGGGCGATCGACACGCGCTCGGGGCGGATGGACAGGAGGACCCGGTCGCCGGCCCCGCACGGGACGACCCGCAGCGCCTGGACCTGCCGGCCGCCGACGTCGACGTCGCAGATGTCTCCCCGGACGTTCCTCACCCGCCCCGGAAGGCGGTTGTTCTCGCCGATGAACCGGGCCACGAACGAGCAGTCCGGCTCTTCGTAGAGGGCCTCGGGCGAGGCGATCTGCTCGACGACGCCGGCCCGGAACACCGCGACCCGGTCCGACATCACCATCGCCTCGTGCTGGTCGTGGGTGACGTACACCATGGTGACCCCGAGGTCGCGGTGGATGCGGCGGATCTCGTACTGCAGCTCCTCACGCAGGCGGCGGTCGAGGGCGCCGAGCGGCTCGTCCATCAGGACGAGGTCCGGCTCGAACACGAGGGCGCGCGCGATGGCCACGCGTTGCTGCTGGCCGCCCGACAACTGGCCGGGCCGCCGCTGCTCCAGACCTTCCAGCCGTACGAGCTCCAGGGCGCGGCGGACGCGGGCGCGCCGGTCTTCGGGGGCGAGGCCGCGCACCTCGAGAGGAAAGGCGAGGTTATCGCCCACCGTCATGTGCGGGAAGAGGGCGTAGTTCTGGAACACCATGCCGATGCCGCGCCGGCGCGGCGGCAGATGATGCACCGAGCTCCCGGCGATGCGGATGACCCCCGAGGTGGGCGCCTCGAATCCGGCCAGCATCATCAGGCAGGTCGTCTTGCCTGATCCCGAGGGCCCGAGCAGGGTGAGGAACTCGCCCTTGGCAATCCGCAGGTCGAGGTCGCGCACGACCAGGGTGCGGCCGTCGTAGCTCTTGGTGACGCGCTCGAAGGCGACGTACCCGGCGTCGTTCGGGGACTGTCCGCGCGGCGCCGACGCCACCGGCGTCGGCCCCCTTTCGAGGGCGCTGCTCGATTCCGGCACCGGCGAATTATACTGTCGGTGAATCGCGACGTAGGCACGGCATTGGCGGGCCGCCGGAATCGCCCGGCCGGCGGCGTTCGCGGCTTCGGGTGCGCACGAGCCGGATCGCAAGGTTCCGGGGCGCCCGGTGGGTGTCGATGGCTCTGGCACACGGGCCGGCGAGGTCAGACGTGATCGCAAGCAGAACCGTTCCGGGCTGGCGGCGTTGGGGACTGGCGGCGGTGATAGCGGGCGTCGCGGCGGCGCCGGCGGCGGCGCAGACCGAGTTCCAGTTCCAGTACGGCAATCTCGTGAATCCGTTCTCGGCCGAGTCCGCGCCGAGCCGGATCCTGACGTTCCAGCAGGCGTCGAGCTGGTCGCTCGGCGACAGCTTCTTCTTCATCGACTACATCGACGACGACCTCGTCGACGGCTTCAACGACAAGGACTTCTACGGCGAGTGGTACCCGACGCTGAGCTTCGGCAAGATGTCGGGCCGGACCGTGGGCGGGGGGGCGCTCCGGGACGTGGCCCTGATCGGCGGCATCAACTTCGGCGGCGACGCCGACTTCTTCAAGTACCTGCCCGGCGTCCGGCTGTCCTGGGCGGTGCCCGGCTTCTTCTTCCTCAACACCGACTTCACCGCGTTCATCGACGGCAACACCGGGAGCGCCGCTCCGCGGACGAGCAACAGTTGGATGTTCGACGTCAACTGGGGCGCCGGGTTCGACGTCGGCACCCAGTCGTTCGCGTTCTTCGGCCACGCCGAGTACATCCACCGCGTCACCGACGAGTTCGGGAACGAGGTCCGGAGCTGGATCCTCGCCCAGCCGCAGTTCGTGTGGGACCTTGGGAAGGCGATCAGCGGCCAGGCGAACCAGCTCTTCCTGGGCGGCGAGTACCAGTACTGGCCGAACAAGCTGGGCGCCGACACCGACGAGAACTTGATTCAGCTCCTGATCATCTGGCGGCTCTGACGGGGCACCGCATGGATTTCGGCGCGTACGAGATCGACCCCGCCGTCTACGACGAGATGTTCGGGCCGGACGGCGCGCCCCGCGAGCACAGCCGGGCGCTCCGCGAGGCGCTGGGCCGGCTGTCGGCCGCCGATCTCGGCGAGATCCAGGAGCGGGTCGGCCGCTCGTTCCTCAACGAGGGCATCACCTTCACCGTCTACGGCGACGACTCGGCGGAAGAGCGCATCATCCCCATCGACTGCATTCCCCGCATCCTGGCCGCGGAGGAGTGGAAGCAGCTCGAGGCGGGGCTCGCGCAGCGGGTCCTCGCCCTGAACCACTTCCTCGCCGACGTCTACAGCGACGCCCGCGCCGTGGCCGACGGGGTCATCCCCGAAGAGCTGGTGTACGACTGCCCGCAGTACCGGCGCGAGATGCGCGGGATGCGCCCGCCCCACGGTACGTGGGTCGCCATCTGCGGCACGGACGTCGTGCGCACCAACGACGGGTTCACGGTGCTCGAGGACAACCTGCGGGTGCCCTCGGGCGTTTCCTACATGATCGCCAACCGCCGGGCGGTGAAGGCGAGCCTGCGTCGTCTCTACCGGCAGTGCCGCGTGCGGGAGGTCGAGCACTACGGGCGCCTCCTGCGCGAGACCCTCCGCGAGCTCGCCCCCGCCGGCAGCCGCGAGCCGACCCTCGCCCTGCTGACCCCCGGGGTGGCGAACGCGGCGTTCTACGAGCACATGTTCCTCGCCGACGAGATCGGCGGGGAGCTGGTGGAGGGACGTGACCTGGTGGTGAGGAACCGGGCCGTCTACATGCGCACGACGGAGGGGCTGCGGCGCGTCGACGTCATCTACCGGCGCGTGGACGACGACTTCCTCGACCCCCTCGTCTTCCGCCCCGACTCGCTGCTCGGCGTGCCCGGCCTGATGGAGGCGTACCGGCACGGCAGCGTCGTCATCGCCAACGCCCCCGGGACCGGGGTGGCCGACGACAAGAGCGTGTATCCCTACGTGCCGGACCTGATCCGCTACTATCTGAGCGAGGATCCGATCATCGCCAACGTGCCGACCCGCATCTGCCGGCGTCCGGCCGATCTCGAGTACACCCTCGACAATCTCGAACGGCTCATCGTGAAGCGGGTCGGCGAGTCGGGCGGCTACGGCATGCTCGTCGGTCCCCATGCCACCCCCGCCGAGCGCGAGGCGTACGCGCGGGAGATGCGGGCCGATCCGGCCGACTTCGTCTCCCAGCCGGTGCTGGACCTCTCCCGGGCGCCCTGCTTCATCGACGGGGGGGCCGAGCCCCGCCACGTCGACCTGCGCCCGTTCGTGCTGCGGGGGCGGCGCACCCGCCTCGTGCCCGGTGCGTTCTGCCGCGTCGCCCTCCGCCGCGGCAGCATCGTCGTGAACTCGAGCCAGGGCGGCGGGGGCAAGGACGTCTGGGTGCTGGAAGGCTGAATGCTGGCCCGAAACGCGGAAGGTCTCTACTGGATGGGCCGCTACGTCGAGCGGACGAGCCACCTGTGCCGTTTGCTGCGCGAGCAGATGGAGACCCTCGTCGACCGGCCCGTCCGCGACATCAACTTCGGCTGGCGCCGCATCTACGGTGCATTGCGCCGGCGGCCTGCCGGTCCCGCGATCGGGTTCGGCGGCTTCGACGACGACTTCACCCTCGCCGACTCGTTCGCGCTCGCCGACGATCTCACCTTCGAGCGATCCAACCCCGATTCGGTCTGGAGCTGCTTCGCGGCGGGCCGCGAGAACGCGCGCCAGATGCGGCACTGCATCACCGGCGAGATGTGGACCTCGCTCAATCTTCCCTACCTGCGCCTCCGGGAGCTGCGCATCGAGGACATCTGGAAGACCGCTCCGGAGAGCTTCTACGCGGAGGTGTCGCGGGACATCGACACCTTCACGGGCGTGGCCGAGCGGACCCTGTATCGAGACGACCGCTGGCGTTTCCTGCGGATCGGCCGGTGTATCGAGCGCGTGCAACTGGCGGTCTCACTGCTGCTGGCTCACCTCGAAGGCATTGCGGCGGTGGAGGAGGTCTCCGACCACGACTGGATGAGCCTGCTGCGCGTCTGTCACGCACTCGACGCCTACACGCAGCGGTACGGCGTCGCGGTCCGCATGGACCAGGTGTTCGACCTGCTGGTCGTCGATTCCGGGCTGCCGCGATCGCTGTACACGGCCTCCGACACGGCGGCCCGCGAGATGGGTGCGCTGGCGCCGGGGGCGGGACCGGTCGGAGACGCCCTGCGTCTCGGAGCGCAGATGACGACGACCGTGCGCCGCCGATGGCCGTCGGACGAACCTGCCCTGGAGGAACGCTGCGATCGGCTCCGGGAGATCGAAGCCCAGTGCCGCCGCTTCCACGACCTGATGATGGCGGCTCAGGTGCAGTACGAGATCGACGTTCCCGCGCCGTGACGGACGCAGGACGCGGACCGGAACGGCGGCCGCCGGACGGGGGAACTCCGGCGGCCCGGGCATGCCGCGTCCGAGGACACGTGCCGCCGAAGGACCGGTCAGGAGACCTCGAGAGCCGCCTGCCGCGAGTCGCGTATCGGAATGATCTGATCGAAGCCGCTGACGCGGAACACTTCCTCGATGTGGTCCTGCATGTTGCACAGGGCGATGGTGCCCTCGTTGGCGCTGAGTCTCTTCGCCGCGATCAGGAGCACCCGCATGCCCGAGCTGCTGATGAACGACAGACGGCCGAAGTCGAAGATCAAGCGGCGCTCGTCGTTGCCGATGTGTTCCATGACGATCGACTCGAACGCCCGCGCGTTCGCGCTGTCGAGCCGCCCCACCGGGAGCAGAATCAACGCCCCGTTTTCCCGTTCTTCCGCGACTTCAATGTTCATCGATGCCCCTCGGCGGAAAGCCCGTCGACCATGCGGTCACTCGGACTCCGACTTGAAGTGGTGATGTACCGTCAGGCGGTTCCTGCCGTCCACGAACTCGTAGGACAGGTCGTGGGCGAAGGTCCTGACCAGGTGCAGGCCAAGGCCGCCCACCGCCCGGTCCTCCAGTGCCGACGTGGTGTCAACGCCGTCCCCGTCCATCGCCGTCGGATCGAACGGCGACCCGTTGTCCTCCATGGTCAGGGTCACGATGTTCCGTTCGGCCTTCAGGTGGATGTCTATCGTCGGGTCGGGCACGTCGAACGTGCCATGCGTGATGGCGTTGGTGATCAGCTCGTCCAGCGCCAGGTTGATGATGAACACCGTCGGCTGCGGCAACCGGTTGGCGTCCCCGAACTCCTCGACGGAGGCCGAGAGGTTGCGCACCTCGGTCAGCTTGGCCGGTAGCGAGACATGAAGGTCAGGCATGGTTTCGTGCATGACGGCCGGTCTGCAAGCACGCCACTATAGCAGACATCCGGTTCGGCCAATCCACTCGTCGTGTCAGCGGGATACCGGCGCGGTCACCGGCGGCGCAGCACGAGGCAGGTCATGTCGTCGGCGGCGGGGGCCCCGGTCGAGTAGGTCCCGATCTCGCTCCAGACACGGTCCACGATCTCCGCGGTGGACCGTTGCGACGCGCCGTCCAGGGTGGCTTCCAGGCGTTCCTTTCCGAACAGGGCGCCGCTGAGGTCCACGGCGTCGGTCAGGCCGTCCGTATAGATGAACAGGGTCTCGCCCGGCTGTATCACCTCGCTGCCGCTCGCGTACTCGAAGTCGTCCATCAGCCCCATGGCCAGCCCCTGGGTCATGGGGAGGGGGCGGCGCCGATCGTCGGGGCCGACGACGTAGGCGGGCTCGTGCCCGGCGCACACGTAGTCGAACCGGCCGCTCTCCACGTCGAGGACCCCGAGCACGCAGGTCACGAAGAGCCCCATCGGGTTCTGCTGGCACAGCCGCCGGTTGGCCTCGTTGGCGATGGTGGAGATGCCGGTGTGCTCGGCGAACGCCCCCATCACCGCGGACTGCGACGCCGCCATGAACAGGGCGGCGGCGACCCCCTTGCCGGACACGTCGCCGAGGACGAAGGACAGCTTGCCGCCCGACGCGTCCGTGAACTCGACGAAGTCGCCGCCGATCTGCTGGGCCGGCGTCATCCGCGCCGACACCGAGAAGGCCCCGAACTCGGCGTCGCCCTCGCGCACGAGCGCTTCCTGTACGACCTTGGCCATCGACAGGTCCTGCTTGATGGCCTCGTGCGCGATCTGCAGGCGCTGGTTGCTCGTCCGCAGCTCCCGGGTGCGCGCCGCCACCATGGTCTCCAACTGCTCCTCGCGGTTGAAGACCTGCACGGTCATGTCGGAGAAGACCCGGGCGAGGCTGCCGAGCTCGTCGGTGCGGCTGGTCACCTCCCGCATCGCCTCGTTGTCGGGCGGCTTTCCGGTCTCGACCTGCCGGGCGGCGTCGGCGATGACCGCGATGGGATGGGTCAGCCAGCGTGTGCCTCCCGCCGCCGCGAAGCCGGTGAGGGCCAGGAGCACGAACGCGATGCCGACGGTGTTCAGGGTCTCGCCACGCACCGTGTCGGCGATGTCGTCCAGGCTGACGGCGATGGCGAGGCCCCCGATCGGAATCCCGCCGGTGTTGATGAGGGGCGAGGCGACCCAGATGCCGCTGTCCTCGGAAGAAAACGGGTTCAGGCTCACGGCGCTGACGACGCGCCCCTGGTCCATGGCGGTGTCCATGACCCCGGCGGCGCGGTCCTCGAACAGCCCCCAGGCGCTGAGGCCGTCGCTGGTCTGCACCTCGGCCCGCCGCGCGGCGGCGGCCAGCTCGCGATCGAGGTTGACGACCCAGAGGGCGTCGAGGTCCTGGTTGCCGGAACGGACCAGGACGTCCGCCTCTCGCTGGTACACCGAGTAGAGCAGGTTGCCGCCCGACGCGCTCTCGATGGGAATGCCGACCTGCACGCGGCGACCCGCGTCGCCGGTGGCGACGGTGACGTACTTGTACAGGGCGCCGTCGGACGGCCGCGGCGCCGTCGGATGCTCAACGACGCCGCCCGATTCATCGATCAGCTCGCCGAGGTCCCCGGGACGGACGAGGGCCGCCTCGGCCGCGCCCGCGGCGGGTGGCAGCAGGCTCGAGTAGTGGGGGACGTTGTTCGCGTCGGTGACGCGGATTTCGCCGATCACGGTCTCGGTGGCGAGGCGCCGCAGCCGGAACTCGATGTCGTCCCGCGTCCATTCCGCCGCCTCGGCGGCGGCGATGAAGCGCTCCAGCATGGTCGCCTGGGCCGCCATCTGCTGGCCCAGGATGCCCTCGATGATGGCGGAAACGTCGGCCCGCTCGGACGTGTAGCGGCTCGTCAGGATCTCCTGGTCGCTGAAGACGATGTTGTTGCCGACCTGGACGATCCGCTCCTGGTCGACCCCGCCGACCCCGACGTACTTGTAGACCTGGTTGTCGATTTCCCGCACCTGGGCGGGCTGCGTGATCACGTCGGCGTCGTCGATGCCGTCGAGCAGCACGTAGAACTTCGACGCCTGCGGCTGCACCGCCGGATCGAAACTGAACGTGAACGGCACGAGCCGGCCCCGATCGTCCCGGACGTTGGTGAGGTAGGAGAACGCCCTCTCGTCGGTGATCCAGAACTCGTCGAGCACCGTCTCGGCGACGATGCCCTCGAGGACGCGGATGATGCGGGGTGGGTTCCACCCGGCCGCCTCCGCCGCCGCCGTGAGGTGGGCGGCGATGCGGGCCTGGGCGATCATCTGCGGGTCGAGGGTCACGTCCAGCGTCCGCGCGACGTTGGCCACGGAGATCTCGCCCATCTCCGCGAAGCTCGCGGAGAACAGCTCGGACAGGTTGACCGCGTTCGCCTCGGCCTCGTCCTGCAGGGTGGCGGCGGCGTTGTAGAGGAGGGTGGCCGAGGTGGCCACGATGGTCACCGCCAACAGCAGGGCGAGGGCGAGAAACACGCGCACCGCGAGCCGCAGCCGCACGCGCGGCTGCGATTCCGAGCTGGGAACCGAAAGCGTGTCCTCGGCGGTACGAATGGTTGCGACTCCCATGGCGCATCCGCGCCGTGATGCCTCATCAGGCGCCGACCGATGATACCACCGTTCGGCGGCCGTACACCCCCCCCAGACTAGGAGGGGCTGCCGTCCCGCGCACAGGTGGAGGCGGGGACAACACCCGCGACCTGGACCGGCGCCGCGCGTGCCGTCCCGCGCACGCGCGGAGGCGGGGCTTCGCCTCGGCGCTCGGGACCTGACGGAGGTACCGTCCCGACCGCGGGCCGAGGCGGCCGCTCTCTGTCCGGGGCCCGGCGGGGCGGACCGCCCGGCTCCGCGGGCCGAGGCGGTCCGCGAGACGGACGTCGCGGCCCGGTCAGTTCAGGCCGCGCCGCACTAGCAGCGGACCGATGTCGGGCTCCGCGCCCCGGAACGCGCGGAAGAGGTCCAGCGCCTCGATGCTGCCGCCCTTCGACAGGAGCGTGTCCCGGAAGTGGTCGCCGTTCTCGCGCAGCAGGCCGCCGTTCTCCTTGAACCACTCGACGGAGTCGGCGTCGAGCACCTCGCTCCAGATGTAGGAGTAGTAGCCGGCCGAGTAACCGCTGCTCCAGATGTGCGAGAAGTAGGTGCTGCGGTAGCGCGGCGGCACCGTCTCGAGGGCGACCCCGGCCGCCGCGAGGGCGGCCGCCTCGAACGCCTCGACGCCGGCCGCGTCGGGGACCTCGTCGGCCGTGAGCTGATGCCAGGCCATGTCGAGGAGCGACGCCGCGAGGTACTCGGTGGTGGCGAAGCCCTGGTTGAACTGCTGCGTCGCCAGCACCCTGTCGAGGAGGTCCGCCGGCATCGGCTCGCCGGTCTCGTGGTGGACGGCGTAGTTCCTCAGGACCTCGGGCCAGGTGGCCCACATCTCGTGGACCTGCGAGGGGTACTCGACGAAGTCGCGCGGTACCGAGGTGCCCGCGAAGTAGGGATAGCGCACGTCCGAGAAGAAGCCGTGCAGGGCGTGCCCGAACTCGTGGAACATCGTCGTGACCTCGTCGAAGGTCAGCAGCGTCGGCTCGCCGTCGGGCGGCTTCGGCACGTTCAGGTGGTTGCCCACCACCGGCAACGTCCCGAGCAGGTGCGACTGCGACACGTACGCGTTCATCCACGCGCCGCCCCGCTTGGACGGCCGGGCGTAGAAGTCGCCGATGAACAGCCCCAGCGGCTCGCCGCCGACGTCGAACACCTCCCACACCCGGACGTCCGGGTGGTAGACGGGCAGCTCCGGCCGCGCCTCGAACGTCAGGCCGTAGAGCCGGGTGGCGGAGAAGAACACGCCGTTCTCGAGCACGTTGTCGATCTCGAAGTAGGGCCGGAGCTGCGACTCGTCGAAGGCGTAGCGTTCCGCCCGCACCTTCTCCGTGTAGTAGGACCAGTCCCACGCGGCGAGCGCCAGGTCGGCGCCATCCGCCGCCGCCATCGCCTGCAGGTCGGCCGCCTCGCGCTCCGCGTTGGCGACCGCGGGCGGGGCGAGGCTCGCGAGCCGCTCGTTGACGGCGTCCACGGTCCGGGCCGTCTGCCGCTCCAGGATGTAGGCGGCGTGGTTGGGGTAGCCGAGCATGGCCGCGCGCTCGGCCCGCAGCCGGGCCATCTCGGTGATGACGCCCCGGTTGTCGTACTCGCCGCCCTGGCTGCCGCGGGCGAGCGAGGTCCGCATGATGCGCTCGCGGAGGGCGCGGTCCTCGAGCGCGGCCAGGGCCGGCTGCCCGCTCGTGTTGAGCAGCGGGATGACGTACCGGTCCTCGAGGTCGCGCGCCGCCGCCGCCGCCTCGGCCGAAGCGACCTGACCCTCGGACAGCCCCGCCAGCTCCTCGCGCGACTCGACCACCACGGCCGAGGCGTTCACCTCGTCGAGCACGTTCTGGGTGAACCGGCTCGACAGCGCCGCCAGTCGCGCGTTGATGGCCTGCATCCGCTCCTTCTCGGCGTCGGAGAGCCGCGCCCCGGCCCGCACGAAGTCGACGTAGTACTCTCCGACGAGCCGCCGCGACTCGTCGTCGAGGCCGAGCGCGTCTCGCTGCTCGTACAGCGCCTCGACCCGCGCGAACAGGCCCGCGTCGAGCAGCATGCGGTCGGTATGGGCGGCGAGGCGCGGGGCCATCTCGCTGCGAATTGCGTTGATGGCGTCGTTGGTGTCGGCGCTGGAGAGCGCGAAGAACGTCGCCGCGACGCGGTTCAGCAACTGGCCCGACCGTTCGAGGGCCACGATGGTGTTGTCGAACGTCGGGGGTTCCGAGGACCCCGCGATTGCCTCGATCTCGGCGATCTGGTCCGCCATCCCCCGCTCGAACGCCGGCGCGTAGTGCGCGTCGTCGATGCGGTCGAACGGCGGATGCTGATGGGGGAGCGGGCTCTCGACGAAGAACGGGTTGTCGGCCATCTCTTCCTGTGCGGCTGCGTTGGGGGCGTTTCCGATGGCGGTCGCCAGCGCCAGAATCGCCGCCGTCGCCCGCGCGAGCTTCGATGTCATGGTCGGATCCTCCCGGCGAATAGCTACATGCAAAGCTCCAACGATATCAGCTTTCGCCGCCGGCCGGGGGCGCCGGCCGGCGGGAGGGAAGTGCCACACGCAGGCGACGAATTGGCGGGCCGGGCGAGTTCGGGCGTAGGATCGAGTCATGCGCCAGGGCCTTCCCGAGATCGTCGGCCTCCGCGCCGGCTCGACGCGGCTCGAGGTCGTTCCCGAAGTCGGTGGGTCCATCATCCGCTACGCCTCGGAACGCGCCGGCCGGACCTTCGAGTGGATGCGTCCCGCCGCGCCCGAGGCCCTCGCGGCCCGATCCGCCGGTGGGACGTCGAGCTTTCCGCTCGTGCCGTTCTCCAACCGCATCCGCGACGCGCGGTTCCGTTTCCGGGGCCGCGACGTCCAGCTTCCGCGGAACTTCCCGCCCGAGCCCCACGCCATCCACGGGCACGGCTGGCGGGCGCCGTGGACCCTCCTGGACCGGGCGGAGGCGGGGTTGACGGTGGAGTACCGCCACCCGGCCGGCGCATGGCCCTGGGCCTACGCGGCCCAGCAGACCTTCGACCTCACCGAAGAGCGCCTCCGGGTCCGTTTCGCGGTCACCAACGAGGCGCCCGACCCGATGCCCGTCGGCTTCGGGCTCCACCCCTACTTCGTCCGGACTCCGCGTGCCCTGGTGCGCGCCGACGTCGGCCCCATGTGGGAGGCCGACGAGAACGTCATGCCGGTCCGCATCGTGCCGCCGCCCCCGCAGCTCCTCCTCCGCGGCGCCGGGCTCGACCCCGACGCCACCACCCTCGACAACAACTTCACGCGCTTCGGCGGGCGCGCGATCATCGAGTGGCCGGAGTGGTCGGCCCGGCTGCGCATCGACGCCGACCCCGTCTACGCCTGCCTCGTCGTCTACACCCCGGCCGGCCGGGACTTCTTCTGCGTCGAGCCCGCCACCAACTGCATCGAAGGCTTCAACATGGCCGAGCAGGGCCGCACCGACACCGGCCTCATCGTCCTGAACCCCGGCGACACCGCCGCCGGCGACGTGACGTTCACGCCCGAGCCGGCGTAGCGGGCCGCTGCAAGCCGGCGTGGGCCATCCGAGGTCGGTCAGGGTGGCAAGGGGAGTCGCAGGGAGTCCGGGTGGCCTCAGAGCTGGCAGCGCCTCTCGAATGTGCTCCCGGGGTCGCGATCGGCCGCGGACGCGAGCGTAGTCGCGGCACTCAGCGAGTAGCCGACCACGCGCCGGCCCACAGCCGGTCCAGGAAATGGGCCCAGGGCAGGATGCTGACGCCGTCGACGCGCCGCGGCCGCGGTTCCAGCGACACGATCACGTAGTCGGCGCAGAGGCCTTCCTCGCGCAGGGCCTTGACGCCCCTCATGTCTCGCGCGCCCACGTGCTTCTTCGCCTTCACCTCGACGGCCACGTCCTGGAACACGAAGTCGACCTCGAACTGCGACTTCGACCGCCAGTACCGCGGCGTGTCGAGCCGGTGGTGATCGCACCAGGCCTTGATCTCCTGGAAGATGAAGGTCTCGAAGGCCCGGCCGTACTCTGCCGTTCCCGGCGCCAGTCCCCGCCGGCCCTGGAGGTGGCGGGCGAGCCCGATGTCGAACAGGTAGTACTTGGACGTCGAGATTGCCTTGCGCTTCCGGGTGTCGGTGAACGCCGGTACCTCGTGGGCGATGAGGGTGTCCTTCAGAATCTGGTAGTACTCCCGAACCGTCGACGCCGGCACCTGCGCGTCGTTGGCCAGGTTGGCGAAGTTGATCATGTCGCCGTGCGCCAGCGCCGCGACTTCGAGGAACCGGCTGAACGCGCCGATGTTCCTGACGATGGCCTCGGCCGCGACCTCCTCGCGGAGATAGTCGCCGGCGTAGGCGGCGAGATCCTCGATCGGCGATTCGGAGAAGTAGATCGACGGTAGCAGGCCGCGGTCGAGCGCCCGGTCGAGGTCGAACCGGTCGCCGAGCTCGATCCGGAGGAACGGGTGCAGCGCGCGCGACCGCGCCCGGCCCCCCAGCAGGTTGACGCCCCTGCGCCGCAGGCGCCGCGCGCTCGACCCGGTCAGCAGGAACCGGACTCCGTGCTCCTCGATCAGCAGGTGCACCTCGTTGAGCAGCTCCGGCATCCGCTGGATCTCGTCGATTACCGCGATGCCGGTCTCGGGCCGCTCGGCCAGCGACTCGCGGATCAGGCCCGGATTCCGGGAGAGGCGCAGGAACAGCGTCTGATCCAGCAGGTTCCAGACGGGGCAGTCGGCGAACTGCTGCCGGATCAGCGTCGACTTGCCGGACTGCCGCGGGCCGAACAGGAAGCAGGACTTCTGCTCCACGACGGCCCGCAGGTCCAGGCGGCGGGGGATCACGGGCGGCGGCATGTCATGACAATCAGCAATAGCGCCGCTGTTCATCATGACGATGAACAATACTCACGTCAACCGCCTTGCAGGCGGGGATCGATTGCGATTGGTCCGGAATCCGACCACCGACTCTCACCGGCTCGGTCCCGGCGGACCGAAACCACGGTGCAGGTCCCGTCAGTCGGCCGTCAGCTCGTCGTACACGCCCTGAATCCGCACCGGCGCGAGGGGCCAGTCGAGGTCGGTGGTGTCGACGCGGGAGGCGATGTCGTCGCGGGTCGCGCCGGCCGCGATCTCGGCGCGCACCCGGTCGAGGACCGTCTCGAGCTTCGCGCGGAAGGTGCGGACGTCGTCCTTGGCGAGGATCCCGCCGTGTCCGGGGATCACGGTGTCGAAGTCGAGCGCGAGGAGGCCGGTCAGGGTGCCCGGCCACTCGGCGGCGCTGCCGCCGTTGCCGTAGTCCCAGAACGGGGCCAGGGTGCTGCCGTCGAGGCGCTGGCCGTGGATGAACAGGTCGCCGGTGTGGACGGTGCGCAGGTCGGGGAAGTAGATGACCGCGTCGCCGTCGGTGTGGCCGCGGCCGAAGTGGAAGGCCTGCGCCTCGGCGTCGCCGAGGAACACCGCGGTCTCGTCGGCGAAGGTCACCCGCGGCGCGCCGGGCTGCTCGTTCCTGACGAAGTTGGCGCGGGCGTTGCGGTGGGCGATGACCTCGGCCGAGCGCATGAAGTCGGGGTTGCTGCCGGCGTGGTCGCCGTGGTGGTGGGTGTTCAGCACGTAGCGGATGGGCTGGTCGGTGACGCTGGCGACCTGGGCGATGATGAAATCGTAGCTGTAGGGGAACTTGTTGTCGACGATGATGACGCCCTCATCGGTCACCCGGACCGCGACGTTGCCGCCGGACTGCCCGCCGTCGAAGCCGGGGAGGACGTAGAGCCCGTCCTTCACCTCGCGGATCTGGAGCCGGGCCTCCTGCTCTGGGGTGAACGTCGGGCGCTGTTGCGCGGCGGTGAAGACGAGTCCGGTGCCGAGGGTGAGGAGGGCCGCCGACAGGCCGAGTCGTTGCCATGCGCGCATTGGGTTGTCTCCGAGAGAGCGGGCCGCGCCGCCGGGGCCGGCTCGGCGGCGCGGAAATCCGCGGGCGTGATGGACCCCGGCCGGCGGGCCGTCGACCGCCGGCGGGATGGCCCGACTTCAGTTGGGCCTCGACCGATACAAGACCTGCCAGGTCCAGCGAGTGCCGGAGGGCGAACTCGTCAGCCGCCCCCGGGTCACGTCAGGGCAACCTCCGCCGGTGTCCGCCGGCCAGCCGACACCTCCGACGTCGGTCGACGCCTGCCGTCGGCGGTTCCGCGCGAGCAGGCCCGCTCACTCCACGATGACGACGCCCCACGGGCGCACGCCGACCTCCACCCTCGCGACGACCTCGAGGGTCTCGGTGTCGACGACCGAGACGTCGTTCCCGGGGCCGTTCGCGGTGTAGAGATAACGCCCGTCCGGGCTGAGGTCGATGCCCCACGGCCGCTCGCCGACCTCCACCTGCGTGATCGGCTCGTTGGTGGCGGTGTCGATGACCGCCACCGTGCGCCCGCGGCCGGTCGAGACGTAGAGCCGCGACCCGTCGGGCGAGACCTTGGCGTCCATCGGCCGCACCAGCTCACCGGTCAGCTCGATGGTCGCGATGACGGAGTGGTCGGCGGTGTCGACGACCGACACCGTGCTCCCGTTCTCGGCCGTGACGTAGCCGCGGGTGCTGTCGGGCAGGAAGGCGGACGAGCGCGGCCGGGCCCCGACGTCGAACACCGCCGCGACCTCGTGCGACTCGGTGTCGATGACCGAGACCTGGTTGTCGTTCTCCGACGTGACGTAGACCCAGCGGCCGTCGGGGCTGCGGGTCACGCCCTCGGGCTCGCCCCCGACCGGGAGCTGGGCGAGGATCTCGCCGCTCTCGATGTCGACGATGCTCGCGAGCGCCGCGTCCTCGTTGGCGACGAAGACCCGGGTGCCGTCGAGGCTCACCGCCACCTGCTCGGGGTCGGTGCCCGCGTTCAGCACGTTCACCACCCGTCCCTCGGCGATGTCCACGATGCCGATGCCGTCGGCCGAGCGGTCGGGCGGGGGCAGCGTCGACAGGTCGGTCCCCGGCGGGGCCGGCGGCGAGCCGCTGAGGGCGACGAAGAGGCGCTCGCCGGCCGGATCGACCTTGATGCCCCGCGGGCGCTGGCCGAGGGGGATGGTCGCCATCACCTCGTGGGTGCCGCCCGCGATGACCGTCAGGTCGCCCGAGGTCTCGTTGGTGACGAACGCGCGGTACGGCGGGGGAGCCGCCGCCTCCTCCATCGGCGGGTCCGCGGCGGGCTCGGCGCCGCCGCAGGCGTTCAGGAGCAGGGGGATGGCGAGCGCGCGAATGTCCAGGTATCTCATGACGGGACTCCTCACGATGATGCCGACGGGGCTGGGTCGTCCGACGGGACATCCACCCGGGGCGGCGGCGCGCCGGCCGTGACCGCCTCGCTGGCGACCTCCATGACGATGCGGCTGTAGGCGCCGGGGTCCGGCAGGGTGCCCCCCTCGGCGAGAATCGCCTGCCCGTTCAGAAGCTGCGCGTAGGTCTTCAGCTTGAGCGACTGCGCATTCTCGGCGTGGATGGCCGCGAGCCGCGCGATGAACGGGTGGTCGGGGTTGATCTCGAGGATGCGCTTGGTCCGGGGCGGATCCTGCCCGAGCTGCCGCATCATCTGCTCGAGCTGCGGGCTCAGGTCGTCCTGGTCGCCGACGAGGCACGCGGGGCTGTCGGTGAGCCGCCCCGAGACCCGCACCTCCTTGACGTCGTCCTGCAGGTGCGTGCGAAGGGTCTGCAGCAGGCCGTCGAGCTGCGGCCGTTCCGCCGCGTCCTTCTCCTCGTCCTCGGCGTCGCCGGTCCCGAGGTCGACCTCGCCCTTGCTCACCGAGACGAACTTCTTGTCCTTGTAGGTGAGCTCGCGCTCCAGCCAGAACTCGTCGACGGGGTCGGCGAAGAACAGCACCTCGATGCCCTGGCGGGCGAACGACTCTAGGTGCGGCGAGTGGCGCACCGCGTCGAGCGAGGTCCCGCCCAAGTAGTAGATGTGCTCCTGGCCTTCCTTCATTCGTCCGACGTAGTCGGCGAGCGATGTCGGCTCGTCGCCGTGGGTGGTCGCGCACAGGATCAGGCCGAGCAGGCGGTCGCGGTACTCGCCGTCCGTCGCGAGTCCCTCCTTGATGACCGCGCCGAACTCGCGCCAGAACGTGCGCATCGACTCCGGCTTGTCCTTGCCCAGCTTGCCGATCGCCTCGAGCGTCTTCCTGATCGCGAAGTTGCGGATCGACCTGACCTGCCGGTCATGCTGGAGGATCTCGCGCGACACGTTCAGCGAGAGGTCCTCGCAGTCGATGACCCCCTTCAGGAAGCGCAGCCACTCGGGCAGCAGCGCCTTCCAGTCGTCCATGATGTGGACCCGCTTCACGTAGAGCTGCACCCCCTTGGTGATGCGCTCGCGGTGATACAGGTCGAAGGGGGCCTTCGGGGGGATGAACAGCAGGATGCGGGCGTTGAACGCGCCCTCCATCGCGGCCGGGACGGTGGCCAGCGGGTCGTGCCAGTCGTGCGACAGGTGGCGGTAGAACTCGTTGTACTCGGCGTCGGTGACCTCGCTCCGCGACCGGGTCCAGATGGCCTTCATCGAGTTGAAGGTCTCGTCCTCGATCACCGTCTTCGGCAGCACCCCCTTCACGGGCTGGCCGGTGTTGTCGAGGACCGGCTCCTGGCGCTCGACCTTCATCCGGATGGGGTGGGCGACGAAATCGGAGTGCTTCTTGACGATCTCTTGCAGCACGAAGGGGTCGGCGTAGTCCCGCCGCCCGTCCTCCTCGTCGGCCGGCTTGAGGTGCAGCTCCACCGTGGTGCCGGCCTGGGGCCGCGCCGCCTCGTCCAGGGTGTAGGTGCCGTCGCCCGTCGACTCCCAGCGGGTGGCGCCCTCCGTGCCCGCGCGGCGGGTCGTCAGGGTGACCCGGTCGGCGACCATGAACGTCGAGTAGAAGCCGACGCCGAACTGGCCGATCAGGTCGGCGGTCGCCGCCGACACCCCTTCGCCGCCGGCCCCCGGCTTCGCCTTCAGGGCGTCGAGAAACTCCCGGCTGCCGGAGCGCGCGATGGTGCCGATGTCGCGCACCACCTCTTCGCGCGTCATCCCGATGCCGTTGTCCGAGATGGTGAGGGTGCGCGCCTCCTCGTCGGACTCGAGCCTGATCTCGAGGTCCCCCTCGGGCAGGAGCTTCGGGTCCGACAGGCCCTCGATGCGCAGCTTGTCGAGGGCGTCCGAGCCGTTCGAGACGAGCTCGCGCAGGAAGATGTCCTTCTGGGAATACAGCGAATGGACCATCAGGTTCAGGAGCTCCTGAACCTCGGCGGTGAAGGTGTGCTTCTCGGTGCTCATCGTCGTCGTGTCTGCGGTTTCGCCCCGGCGCATGATCCTGCGTCCGGCGGCCGGGGCGCCGCGAGCGGCGGCGCAGCTACGGCCGGGGCGTGTCGGCGGCCAGCGCCTGGCGCTCCCAGGGGGCGAGGTCCAACTGCCGGCGCGTGCCCGCGGCCGGATCCGAGCCGAGCTCCTCGAGCAGCGCCACGAGGTGCGGGTGCCGGTTGAACGTGTTGGGGTAGAACACGCCCTGGGCGATCGACAGCGCCGTCCAGCCGGTCCCGTTCACGGCGTCGAGCTCCGCCCCCTTCTCGTGCAGGAAGCGCACGATGCCGTCGGCGCCCCGATGGATGGCGCCGTGCAGCGCGGTGTCGCCGTTGCCGTCGACCGCGTTGACGTCGTTCCCCAGCGCCCATGCGAACTCGACCGCGGCCAAGGCCTCGTCGTTGGTTCCGGGGTTCTCGCCGATCTTCCAGATGCCCACCCCCGCCGCCGCCATCATTGGCGTCGCGCCGTTGGCGGTGGTCAGGTTCGGATCGGCCCCGAGGCTGGCGAGCAGGCGCATCATCGGCACGTCGGCCGCCTTCGCGGCGAGCAGGAACGGCGTCGCCCCCACCCGGTCGAGCATGTTGCGGTTGCCGTCGCGGGGCTCCGCCGTCTGGCCCAGGTTCGGGTCGGCGCCGTGGGCGATGAGGATGCGCGCCATGTCGAGGCCGTCCAGCCGGCCCAGGGGCACGGGGAACGGCGGGTTGCGCCCGAGGTTCGGTCTTCGTGTCCACACCACCTGGTGCAGCGCCGTCCAGCCCTGCCCGCGTGCGTCGGGGTCGGCCCCGGCCGCGAGCAGCCGCGCCGCTATTTCGTACTGCGCGTTGTAGACGGCCATGCCGAGGGCGCTCGTGCCGTCGGGCAGGGTGTCGTCGGGGTCGGCCCCGGCCGCGATCAGCACGTCGAGTGCAGCGAGGCTGCCTTCGCGCGCCGCGAACAGCAACGACGTGAACCCGCCTCCGGACCGTGCGTGCACGTCGGCCCCGGCCGCGATCAATGCCTCGGCCGCGTTCGGCTGGTCCTGCGAGGCGGCCCACATCAGCGCCGTCTGGCCCCGCCAGCCCTCGACCGCGTCCACGTCGGCGCCGTGCTCGAGAAGGATTGCGACGGCGGGCGCAACGCCGGTCCGGGCGACCGTCATCAGCGGGGTCTCGCCTTCGCCAGACGCCCGGTTGGGGTCGGCCCCGGCCTCGAGGAGCATGCCCAGCATCGCAGCGCTGCCGTTGGTGGCGGCCAGCGCGAGGGGCGCGATGCCGTAGCGGGTGACGGCGTCCGCCTCGGCGCCCGCCTGCAGCAGACGCGCCGCCGTATCGAGGTCGTCGTTGTGAGCCGCCCAATGAAGCGCGGTGGTCCCGTCCGGCTCGACCGCTCCCGCGTAGGCGCCGTCATCGAGGAGGACCCGGACCGTTGCCGCGTCGCCGGCCTTCACCGCCTCGATCAGGGGGATGCTCGGCGGCTGCGCCGCGACGGGCGCGGCCAGAAGAGCAACGGAGGCCGCGACGAAATGCGCGGCGGCCCAGCGCGCCGAACGGAGTGCCGGTTGCGTTTGCGTCATCGTCCCCGCCTGACCGCGTTGCCCTGTCTACACGGTCAGCGGCTCGAGGGGAAGCCGCCCCGTGCTGTCGCCCAACTGCTCGGGCTCGACGACCCCCGCCTTGTCCAGCATCGCCAGCAGCAGGTTGGTCATCGGGGTGTCGCTCGGGTAGCGCACGTGGCGCCCGCCCTTCAACTGCCCGGCTCCGCCGCCGGCGAGAATCAGCGGCAGGTCGATGTGCGAGTGCTGGTCGCCGTCGCTGATGCCGCCGCCGTAGAGGATGAGGGACTGGTCGAGCAGCGACCCGTCGCCGTCCTGGGTCGCGTGCAGCGACTGCAGGAACCCGGAGAGCAGATCCACGTGGTACGTGTTGATCTTGGCGTACTGCTCGAGCCGGCCGGGGTCGAGCTGGTGGTGCGACACCGAGTGGTGCGCGTCGGGCACGCCGACCTCGGGGTAGCTCTGGGCGGTCTGCTCGCGGCCGATCAGGTACGTGAACACGCGGGTCACGTCGGCCTGGAACGCGAGCCGCTGGAGGTCGAACATGAGCCGGGCGTGCTCGGTGAACGAGTCGGGAATGCCCACCGGCCGCGCGAGGTTCTCGGGCAGGTCGCCGTCGCCGGCCTGCGCCTCGACCCGCTGGATGCGGCGCTCGATCTCGCGGACGGCGTCGAGGTACTGGTGCGCCCGCCGCCGGTCGCCGGCCCCGAGGCGCTTCTCGAGCCGGGCCATGTCGTCGCGCACCGCGTCGAGGATGCTGCGGTCCTCGCGCAGGCGCGCCACGCGCTCGGCGGTGGTGCCGCCCTCGCCGAACAGCCGCTCGAACACCACGCGCGGGTTGTGCTCCATGGGCAGGGGGGTGGTCGGCGTCCGCCACGCGATGGTGTTGGTGTAGACGCAACTGTAGCCGTTGTCGCAGTTGCCGACCACGTAGCTGTTCTCGAGCGAGATCTCGAGCGACGGGAGCGGGGTCTCCTGACCGAGCCTCGCCGCCGCGATCTGGTCGGCGGTGGTGCCGGCGCGGACGTCCGCGCCCTCGGTGCGCTTGGGGTGCACGCCGTTCAGCCAGACCCCGCTCGCCCGCGAGTGCTCGCCGTTGCCGTCGCCCCAGGCCTCGGCCTGTCGGTGGGCGAGGCCGGTGGGGATGACCACGTGGTCCTTGACGGGGGCCAGCGGGCTCAGGATCGGCGACAGCTCCAGGGGGCCGTCGGTGGTTGGCGTCCACTGCGACATGTTGGCCCCGTTCGGGATGTAGATGAAGCCGAGCCGCTTCGTCGGGCGCGCCGCGGTGCGGGCGAGCGCGGTGGCCGCGGGCACCATGGCGTCGAGCAGGGGCAGGGCGAGCGCGGCGCCGGCGCCTCGGAGAAACGTGCGGCGGGGCAGCGACATCTTCGTGATGATCATGACTCCGTGCTCCTCATCCGGAACGGGGGGCTCTCGACGACGCCCAGGATGAGCGTCGTCAGGCGGTAGCCGTCGTCGGCCGCCGCGCGGGTGATGGCGCGGACGGCCGGCGCGTCGTAGTGCTCCACGCCGCGGCCGATGGCATAGGTCAGCAGCTTCTCGGTGACGGTGGTGACGAAGCGCTCGGGGTGGGCGAGCAGCGCCGCCTTCAGCCCGGCCGGCCCGTCGAAGACGGTGCCGTCGGGCAGCACCCCGGTCAGGTCCATCGGGACCCGGGTCTGGTTCGGGGTGCGCCGGCGGCCGATGGCGTCGAACGGCTCGAGGGCGAGGCCCAGGGGGTCCATCACCCGGTGGCAGCTCGCGCACACCGGGTTGGCCCGGTGCTGCTCCATCGCTTCGCGCATGGTCAGGGAGCGGCCGGTGGTGGTGGCCTCAAGGGCCGGGACGTCCGCGGGGGGCGGCGGGGGCGGCGTGCCGAGGATGTTCTCGAGCACCCACTTGCCCCGCACCACCGGCGACGTGCGGTTGGCGTGCGAGGTCACGGTCAGGATGCTGCCGTGGCCGAGCAGCCCGCCCCGCCCCGGATCGTCGAGGGCGACCCGCCGGAAGTGGCTGCCCCGCACGCCGGGGATGCCGTAGTGCACCGCGAGCCGCTCGTTGAGGAACGTGTAGTCGGCCGAGAGCAGCTCGACGACGCTGCGGTCCTCGCGCAGGATGGCGTCGAAGAGCATCTCCGTTTCGCGACGGAAACCCTGCCGCAGGTCCTCCCCGAAGTCGGGGAAGAGGTCCTCGTCGGGCTGCACCGCGGCGGCGTTGCGCAGGCTGAGCCACTGGCCCGCGAAGTTGGTGACGAGGGCCTGCGCCCGCGGGTCGGCGAGCATGCGCCGGGTCTGGGCCTCGAGCACGACGGGGTCGCGCAGCTCGCCGCGGACGGCGGCGTCGAGGAGCTCGTCGTCGGGGATGCTGCTCCACAGGAAGAACGACAGGCGCGAGGCCAGCTCCAGGTCGGCGAGCTCGTAGGCGGCGCCGGGCGGCAGGCCCGCGGGGTCCTCGACGATGCGGAACAGGAACTCGGGGCTGACGAGCAGGCGCCGCAGGGCGAGCTCGATGCCGCCGTCGAACCCGCCCGTCGCCACGCCCCGCTCGTAGAAGTCGAGCAGCCGGTCGACGTCGTCGCCGGTGACGGGCCGGCGGAACGCGCGCCGGGCGAGGCCCGACAGGATGCCGGCGGCGCACGCGGCGGCCGAGTCGGCGTCGTTGCCCGGTTCGCAGGTGAAGATGCGCGCCCGGCTCGGCGTGTCGACGAGGGGGCGCGTGCCCCGCGACTCGAACGGGCCGGCGATGGTGAGCCGCTCGAGATACGGCTGGTAGCGGGAGTCGGCGCCCGACCCTTCGCCGGTGAACGGCCGCTTGTACAGCTTGCGCGTGCGCTCCGGCTCGGCCAGCGTCTTGCGCAGGAAGGCGGCCCCGACGCGGTGGGGGCCGGCGCTCACCCGCAGGCGGACCTCTCGCGCGTCCGCCTCGGCGTACTGGCTGCGGCGCTGGCCCGGCTCGAGGGCCCGCCCGACCGTGAAGACCTCGAGGCGCTCGCCGTCCAGGGTCAGCTCAAGCTGGTGGGGCTCGATGAAGAGGGGGCCGTCGGGGACGACCGAGATGACGTACTCGGCGTCCTCGGGGAAGTTGAAGTCGAGGACCATGCCTCCGCGGGTGCCGAACGGGAGCCCCGCGACGTGGCCGTCCTGCCCCTGGTCGGAGGGGACCCGGAACGTCTCGGCGATCGGCGACGGCACGGGCGACCCGACGGCGAGCCGGCTGATCTTCCTCGCCGCCGCGAGATACCGCTCCATGAGGGTCGGCGAAACCCCCAGCACCCCGGCGATGTTGTCGAAGCCGTAGCTGGTGTCGTCGGCCGGCAGGAGGTCGCTCACGTCGACGTCGAGGTCGAGGAGGTCCCGGACGACGTTGCGGTACTCGGCGCGGCTGAGCCGGTGCAGCGCCTCGGTCCGCCCCGGCCGCAGGTCGGCCGCGGCGGCGCGGTCGAGCTCGGTCTCGAGCCACGCGCGGAAGCCGTCGTAGGCCGCCGGCTCGGGCCGGGGCCGCGGCTGCGGCGGCATCGCCCCGGCCCGCAGCTTGGCGACCACCTTCTCCCAGACCGCGGCGTCGCCGGCGACGTTCGCCAAGTCCATCGACTCGAGCGACAGCCCGCCGGTCTCGAGCCGGTCGTTGTGGCAGGCGACGCAGTAGCGGTCGAGGAGTTGGCCGTGGCCGTCGGCAGGTGTGCCGGACCGTCCCGCGGCCGGCTGCCCGGCGCCCGCCGTCGCGCAGATCAGCGCGGTCCCGACGGCGGCGCCGATGACCCGGAATCCAGACATGGACCGTGGTTCCTTTCGTTGGAACGAGCTGCGGGTGCACACTGCGATAGCGTATTTTGGGCCTTGGGCGCGCGGGGTGTCAATTCGGACAGCAGCTTCGCGACGCCGGTCGGACGATTCTCGGGATCGGGGAGCTACGGGCTCATGGACGTCCGCGACCGGTTGGACGACCCCGGACGCGAACCGTCCGACAGGCAGGGCGGCGATGCAGGGCCGGTCGGCGGTAAGCGTGTATCCTGACGGTTGTCGGCGCGAGCGCAGGGCGCCGCGCCCGGTGGGGTTGTTGACAGGAGCGGCGCGAGTCGGTAACAACGCACGTAACGCGAGGCGCGCCGCCCCGCGTCCGGAACGCGTGAGGCACACATGAACCGATACCCGCTCGTCGTCTTCGCCCTGCTGCTGGCGCTGGCCGCTCCCGCGTCCTCCCCGGCGCAATGGGCGCAGTTCCGGGGTCCGAACGCGGGCGACGTCGGCGACGATCCCGCGCTGCCCGACACCTGGAGCGAGACCGAGAACGTCGTCTGGCAGATCGACCTTCCGGGGCTGAGTTGGAGCTCGCCGGTCGTCTGGGAGGACACCATCTTCGTCACCTCCGCGATCAGCGCCGGCGACGAGGTCGAGCCCATCCCGGGTCTGTACGACCCCGGCGACGACAACGGGGCGACCCGCTCGTCCGAGGTCCACCGCTGGGTGGTCTGGAACATCGACTTCCACACCGGCGCCGTCCGGTGGGAGCGCGAGATGCACCGCGCCGCTCCGACCATCGCGCGGCACATCAAGAACAGCTTCGCGTCGGAGACCCCGGTCACCGACGGCCGCCGGGTGTACGTCTACTTCGGGACCGCCGGCGTCGTCGCCGCCCTGAACATGAGCGGCGAGACGGTCTGGTACACCGAGCTGGGCGCCTACGAGACGACCGGCGGGTTCGGCTCCGCCGCCTCGCCGACGCTGCACGGCGACCGCCTCTACGTCGTCAACGACAACGTCACCCGCTCGTTCATGGTCGCCCTCGACCGGGACACCGGGGCCGAGATCTGGCGGGTGGAGCGGGACGAGCGCGGCCAGAACTGGGCGACCCCGTTCGTCTGGGAGAACGAGCTGCGGACCGAGATCGTGACCGCGGGCACGCAGGGCGTCCGCTCCTACGACCTCGACGGCAACCTGCTGTGGGAGATCCACGGCATGTCGGGGCTGACGGTGCCGACCCCGTTCTCGCGGCACGGGCTGCTCTACATCGGCTCGGGCTATCCCGGCGGCGGCCTGCGCCCGGTCTACGTGGTCCGGCCGGGCGCGTCGGGTGACATCTCCATCTGGTCGCCCGACGACATGCGGACGGGCCTCAACTTCGGCTTCCCCGGCGTCAAGGCGTCGTCCGACGACGTCGCCTGGGCCTATCCGCTCCTGGGCACCTACAACACGTCGGCCCTCGTCTACGGCGACCAGTACTACACGCTGCTCGACCGGGGGTTCCTCGTGGCCCACGACGCCCGCACCGGCGACGAGATCTACGGCCGCCGGCGGCTCGAGATCGGCAACGGGTTCACCGCGTCGCCGTGGGCGTACAATGACCGGATATTCCTGCTCAGCGAGGACGGCGAGACGTTCGTCGTCCGGGCGGGGCCCGACTTCGAGATTCTGCACACCAATCCGCTCAACGAGATGACGCTCGCCACGCCGGCGGTGGCGAACGGCAGCCTCATCCTGCGGACCCGCACGAAGCTCTATCGGATTGCAGAGGGGGGACAGCCGTGAAGAGGACCATGAGAGCCGTCGCCGCGGCGGGCGGGCTGGCGCTGCTGGCGCTGGCGACCGCGCCGGCCGGCGCCCAGACCGTCACCCTGACCAAGGTCGGCGAGATCCCCGGCCCGGCCGAGCACATCCGGGTGCAGGGCGACCATGCCTACGTCTCGCACCACTCGTCGTTCACCGTCTGGGACGTGTCGGACCCGGCCGCGCCGGCGCGTATGGGGTCGACCGAGCTGCCCCAGGAGATCTGGGGGTTCCGGGTCCGCGGCGACCGGGCCTACGTGGGCGCCAACTTCTTCGGGGTGGCCATCGTCGACATCTCCGACCCCGCGTCGCCGACGGTGCTGGGCAACCACGAGACCCTCGGGCAGACCAAGATCGGCGCGGTGTACGAGAACCGGGTGGTGCTGATCGACCACATGGAGGGCATGGTGCTCGTCGACGCGACGGACGAATCGGCGCCGACGGGGGCCGGCTCGTTCTTCCTCGACGGCTACGCCCGCGACGTGGTGACCTCGGGGCCCATGGCCTACGCCACCGACTCGCCGACCGGCCTGTACGTCTTCGACCTGTCGGCGCCGGGGCCGCCCGAGCCCGTCGGCGTCCTTCACGCCCCCGGCGCCCCCCGCGCCATCGAGGTGCAGCGCGAGGTCGGCGAGGTGTCCGGCCTCCTCGCGGGGGCGGGCGGCGGCCACCTCCAGATCTACGACGCCTCGGACCCCACGCGCCCGGTGCGGGCCGCGACCTTCGAGACGCCGGGGCGCGCGTCGCGGGTGGCCTTCTCGGGTGCGCTCGTCTTCGTCGCCGACACCGAGGCCGGCGTCGCCGTCGTCGACATCTCCGATCCGTCGGCCCCGGCGCCGGCCGGGACCCTCCGGACCGGCGAGCCGGCCCGCGACGTCGCCGCGACCGACTCGCACGTCTTCGTCGTCGTCGGGGCGGGCGAGCGCCAGGAGGGCGAGACCGCCGTCCACATCTTCAGCCGTTCGTCGTGAGCCGGACGGCTCCGGCTCGCCGTCACCTCTCCTCGCGCGTGGCGCCTCCGGTACCCCGGGGCGCCGCCGCTCGTGTTCCGGCCGCCCGCGTTGCGACCACCCCGTGTTGCACCGAGAGCGGGGGGGAGCACCGCGGCTCGAATGCAGTGGGGACCTCCACCTCGGGCGGCCAGGTCGAGGCAGTACCTGCATGGACCCGCTCCTGACCCCCGACGAACGCGAGCTGGTGCACGAGCAGCGGGGGCTGTTCGACGCCAGCCGCGCGCTGCTCGGCGACCTCGACCTGGTGCCGGGCGACGACGAGGCGTTGGAGGCGATGCGGCGGCGGCTCGACGAGCTCTTCCTGATCATGGTGGTCGGCGAGTTCAATGCCGGCAAGTCCACGTTCCTGAACGCCGTCCTCGGGGCCGACGCGCTCGAGACCGGCGAGCTGCCCACGACCCGGTCGGTGCACCTGCTGCGCCACGGGGCCATCGAGTCGGTGCGCGAGGTCGAGCCGCGCCTGCTCGTCCACGAGCTGCCGGTCGAGGTGCTGCAGGAGCTGAACATCGTCGACACCCCCGGCACGAACTCGATGCAGCGCGAAGAGCAGTTGCTGACCGAGGGCTTCGTGCCCCGCGCCGACATCGTCTTCTTCGTCACGTCGCTGCTGCGCCCGTACTCGGCGAGCGAGCACGACTTCCTGAAGCTCATTCTGAGCTGGGGCAAGCACGTCGTGTTCATCGTCAACCAGGTCGACCTGGCGTCCGGCCCCGATCACGCGGCCCGGGTGAAGCGCTACGTGCAGCAACAGGCGAAGGAGGCGCTGGGCGAGGAGCCGCCGCTGTTCGCCATCAGCGCCCGCGGGGTCGTGCGCGAGCGCACGTCCGGCGAGCCGCTGTCCGACGACGACGAGTGGGCCGCCTTCAGCGCGTTCTTCCGGTCGACCCTGCGCGATCGCGACCGTGTCCGGCTGAAGCTGACGGCGCCGCTGAAGAGCCTCACCCCGGTGCTCGCCCGCCAGGCCGACGCCCTCGCCGAGCGGCTGCGGCTCGTGCGCGGCGACCACTCCGCCCTCGCGTCGATCCTCACCGAGGTCGACGCCTACGAGACACGGATGCGGGACGACGTGTCCCGCTACCAGTCGCAGATCACCAACATCCTCTGGCAGCTCGACCGGCGCGGCCAGCGCTTCTTCGACGAGCTCGTGCGGCTGTCCAACATCATGCGGCTGCGCGACAAGGACGTCGTCGAGAACCGGTTCCGCAACGAGGTCGTCGCCGACGCGCCGCAGCGCATCGAGGAGGAGGTGCAGGCCCTCATCGACTGGCTGGTGCGCCAGAACCTCGCGATGTGGGAGAAGGCGGACGGCCTGCTGCGACAGCGGCGCGAGGCGTTGCGCGACGCGGCGGGGCGCACGCGCTTCGTCAGCCCGCAGTACGTCTACAACCGCGAGGAGATCTTCACCCGCCTCGCCCAGCCGGTGCGGCGGCGGCTCGCGCTCTTCGACGCCCAGCGCGAGGCGGACGAGGTCGTGGCGGCGGTGAACGCGGCCATCGCCAAGACGTTCGGGGTCCAGGCCGTGGTCATCGGGCTCGGGGCGGCCCTGACCGCCGCGTTCACGACCCTCGGCCTCGACGTCACCGGCACCGTCGGCGCGACCCTGCTCGTCGCCTCGGGCCTCTTCATCCTGCCCCAGCGCCGAGCCCGCCTGAAGCGCGAGCTCGCGGGCAAGGTCGAGACCCTGCGCGTCGAGCTGGCCGAGACCCTCGAGGCGCGGTTCAAGGAGCAGCTTCGCGACTACGTCGAGCAGCTCCGCGAGACCTTCGCGCCGGAGCTGGAGAGCACCAAGGCGCAGGTGCTCCGGCTGCGCAACGCCGGCGAGATCCTCGAGGCGCGGCAGGCGGAGTGCGCCGCGCTGCTGGCGCGCATCGACGGCCGGAGCGACCCGGAGCCGGACCGGGAGCGGGCCGTCGCGGTGTCCGCGAAGAACGGCGAAGGCGCCGTCGGTTGAGCGCGGCGTTCGAAGGTTGCCAAGGGTGGCGCGGCCCGCCGAGACGGACGGTTCGCCCGGGAGCGAGGGTCTCGGCCGTCTCCTGGCGAAGCGTCTCGTCATGCGGGCCGAGCCAAGCGCCGCGGGCGCGGCGCCGCGCCTCAGCCGGACCGTTTGCGGAGGAGCGCCTCCAGCTCGGCGACCCGGGCCTGGGCGGCCGCCGAGGCGGCCGCCGCGCGGGCCTCCGCGGCCAGGCGGCCCTCGGCCTCCTCGTCGTGGCTGCGCAGGTCGCAGCCCGTCGCCGGATCCCGGAAGCGCAGCTCGCGTCCCGGCGCCGCCCGTAGCTCCAGCCCCAGCGTTTCGCTGGACAGCGTCAACGTGCCGTCGGGCGCTGTCAACACCGGTTGACGGACGTAGCCCGACGGCGACAGGCGTTCACCTTCGAGCCGCGCCGGCAGGTGGTCTCCGGCCGGGTCGAACCGGCAGTACTCGCGCACGCCCAGCCGGGCGTACACCGTCCGCTTCCGACCCAGGTCGTCCCGCCACGTGCTGGGAGAGGCCACCTCCAGGACGAAGGCCGGGGCGCGGCGCTCTTCCCACAGCTTGTAGTTGGGCCGTTCGCGCTTCTCCACGCCGAACACCACGAAGACGTCAGGGGCGATCGACACCCGCGGATTGCCTTCCTCGTAGTAGATCAGCAGGTCGCCGGACACGTACACGTCCCGGCGGTCCCTGAAGTGACGGGCCAGCGCGCCGATGCCGTACATGATGGCGTTGCGCTGGGCGTCGTTCTCCGCCATGGGCCGGCCGTCCGAGGTCGGGTAGTGGATTGGGGCGGCGGCAGGTACGGGTCGGCTCATCGTTGGGGCCCTCCCCGGGGCGGCGGCGCGCACGACCGCCCCAAGCTACCACACGCTGCGACGCCGCTTCACTGTCAGCGCGTGCGTCGGAAATGGGAAGCACGTACCGTGCCAACCAGCGGTGGACGACGGGGCGGGGGAGCATCTTCCGATTACCGGGCGCGGGTCGGCCTGCGGCGTGGCGTCTGGCGGGGTGGACGCGAGCCGCCACTGGCGGCGCTCGGCGGGTTGGCGACGAAGTGCCGGCCTGCGGTGAGCGAGACAGTCTGGGGGATACCTGCCGTTTCCGCGTTCAGGGAGGCGGCGGGGGCTCGATACGACGCGGCCGGCCGGTTGAGCCGTCGCGGCGCGGCCCGGGGATGACCCGGCGCCGACTGGTGCTACGGAACCTCCAGTACGCCGTCGGCGGCGAACACCAGGTTCGGGAGCAGGACCGAAGCGACGACGTCGTCCGCCGACGCGGCCTGCGCCTGCCGGTAGGCGCCGTCGTCGAGCGCGTGCACCTCGATCCGCTTGCTGACCGGGTCGACGATCCAGTACTCCGGCACCCCGTACGTCGCGAACATCCGCATCTTGCGGCCGCGGTCGACGGCGGCGGTGGAGGGGGACAGCACCTCGACGGCGATGTCCGGCGGGTGACGGGTCACGGCGTCGGGCCGGACGAGATGGCGCCGTTCCGCACGGAAGAACACGACGTCGGGCTGCACGACGTCGAACTCGTCGAGCACGATGTCGAGCGGTGCGATCAGGGCCAGCCCGCCGGTCTCGAGTCCGTGCTCGTGCAGCAGCAGGAAGACTCTCTGGACCACCATCTGGTGGCGCGGCAGCGGTGACGGGACCACGACGAGCTCTCCTCCGTGGATCTCGTAGCGGCGCCCGTCGTCCGGCATGTCGAGGAGGTCGGTGTAGCCGACCCGCACCTGCGCGGTGGGCATGGGCGCCATGGTACCACCGGGCCGAAGCAGGATTCGTGCCCGCCGCCCTCCTCGCGCGAGGGGGCCGGTCCGCCGGGGAGGCTCGCGGCGTGCGATGACTGCGGCTGGAGGCGTCCGCGAGTCGCGAAGAGGCGCCGGCAACACAAGTGGCTCGCGGCAGACGTGGCGGAGACTGCGATGTCGTCTCGCCCCGTGGGTCGCTCGTTCTGCCCGGGGCCGGCTTCCTTGCGGGGTACGTCCCGTGTTCTGGCTGCGCGCAGCGTTGGCGGTAAGCGTGCTGTCCGGATGGTGGTCGTCCAGGAACGCGGGTCAGTTCGGGGGTGTGACCCGGACGACCTCGAGGGCGATGCCGTCGGGGCAGTCGGCCGATTCGGCGAGGCGGCCCTCGACCACCACGTCGTCGCCGGGCGCGAGGTCTTGCCGGGCGCCGGTCAGCACGTAGCGCTCGCCGCCTTCGCCCCCTTCCTCCAGCACGAGGCAGTCGCCCCCGCCGTCCGCGATGCGCCCCGCGCGCCGCAGGGCGCCGTCGGGCCCGGTGACGTGGAAGGGGGCCGACACCGCGAGGGGGCGGAAGTAGACGTCCACCAGCACGAAGAAGTGGGTCCGGTCGGTGGTGGCCCAGGCCGGCACGTCGATGACCGTCGACATCGCGCCGAACTCGTCGGTGACGAGCTGGGCGAGGACCTCGAAGCTCGAGCGGGTGGCCCCCATGCCGAGGTAGATGGGGGTGACGGCGGGGAGGTTGGTCGTCTCCACCATCACGGGCGTGCCGGCCGAGCCGCTGCCGGGCGAGAATACCGGGGCCCGCGTGTGGACGGGGTCCAGCGGCTGGTTCGGACGATTGTTCGGTGGGGGCTGCTGCATGGCCGCCAAGGGTCGCTCTCGATGGGCATCCTATCACCTGCGCCGGAGGTCCTCCGCGTTCGGACCGCATGGACCCGCGCCGTCAATGCAACTGGAGTTGCGGCAAGGGGCGAACATCGACGCCGGAACGCCTCACCCCGACCATGATCTCCGCGTCCTCGTCGCCGGAGCGCACGTAGCTCACCCGGTACTGCATCGACATCCGCTCGTAGCCGGCCGCCAGCCGACTCGCAAGCCGGGCGAGCCCCAACGACAGCTCGGCACGTGACGTGAGCGTCATGTACACGCCGCGGAGCAACCGCGTCAGGTCCCGGGCGATGCCGGGAACGGCGCTGCGTGGCTCCAGGACTACCGCGTGCACCATGATCCCGGCGGCGGCCAATCGGGCCATGTGCAGTTCGGCTTCCTCCCGATCGCCGCCGCGGTCGTCGTCGCCGTTCGGCAGCACCAGCACGATCACCGGAAACGGCTCGTCGTCCTCGTAGCTGGGCTCCGAGACCTCGCGGACGCTGTCGAGCAGCCCGACCCGGCCGCGCGCGCCGACGCGCACGCGGCCAGTCGCGTCGTCGAGAGCGCCGCGGTCGGTCGTCGCGCCGACAACGCGGCGAAACCGGCCCCGGAGGGTGTAGAGGGAGACCTCGTGCCGCGGCGGCAGGGTGCGCAGGAAGGCGGCCAGGCCGTCCCGTAATGCGTCCCGGTCCGCCCGCGCGGCGATGCGGCCGCCGTTGTCGACGAGCAGCGCGATGCTCATCGGGCGCGGCGTGCCGCGACGCACCGCCACGATGTCGAGGTCGACGTTGTTCTCCTGGAGCGAGAAGTCGGCCGCGGTCAGGTCGGGGACGGGCCGCCCGGCCCGATCCAGCACCTCGACGAACACGTGGTCGACCTGCCCAACCGCCGTCACCGGCGTTTCGGCCGTCGTCGTCGTGTCGCCGGCATCGGCCTCCCGCACGGCGACGCCGGCGACCGCGCCCGTATCCAGGTCCACCGGGTGCTCGGCATTGCGGGGCGAGGTGGCGCGGCCGTCGTTGGTCTCCGCGATCTGCTCGTCCGGATCCCGGGGCCGGGTCCCGTCGGTCGTCGGACTCCCTCCTCGGGCTGTCTCGACGGAGTCTCCGTCGTTCGGCGGAAGAGTCCTGGCGACCCGGAAGCCGAGCCCGGAACGGTTGAGCTCGGGACGAGCCCACGATCGCGCCTCCGGGCGCAGATCCGAGTTCCGGCTCGCATGGGACCCGCCACGCAGCACCCTTCGGCCGCAATCCCCGTCCCAGCAGCCGTCCGTCCACTCCCAGAGATTGCCCACCATGTCGAAGAGGCCGGCGTCGCTCGGATCGTAGGAGCCGACCGCGCAGGTTCCGGCCACGTTCCTGATGGAGGAGCATCCCCTGGGGCTGCCGGCCGCGCCTCGGTCCCATTCGGCCTCGGTCGGCAGACGGTACTGGCGGCCCGTCTCGAGCGACAGCCATCTCACGTACGTCTGCGCGTCGTTCCAGCTCACGCACGTCACCGGATGCCGCGCGGTTTGCACGAACCCGGGGTCCCGCCAGCTTTCGGAGGAGGATCCGCAACGCGGCTCGGCGGCATCCGGTACCGCGGCGGCGAAGGCGCGGTACTCCTCCAGCGTCACCTCGTACCGGCCGAGGGCCATGTCGCCCCCGGGCAGGGCGATCATCTCCGGGCAGTCGGCGCAGTCCGCGAAGACGTTGGTCTGCGCAGCCGGACGCGAGGGGAGCGGAGGCGGCGGTTCCGCCGTCCCCGGCCGTCCGTGCGCGCACTGCATCAGGAGGGCGACGAGGGCCGGCACGAAGGCGCAGGCGATGGTGCGTCGGGCGTGCCCGGCCAATCCTGCGGTGTGGGACATGGGAGGTCTCGTGGGCACCTGTGCCGCATCGACAGGTATAGCGTACCGTGCCGCCGGCCGCCAGCGGTCCGGCGTCGATTCGAAGCCAGGAGTCCGCGCTGTAGAACGGCCCCACCTCCGGAGGCGGGGCGGACTCCCTGGAGGGTTGGTTAGGCGCCGGGCGGGCCGAGGGGGGACGATTGGCGGGCTGCGGCTTCAGGCCCCTCGGGGCCCGCGGCGCCATCACGGGGCGCGACTTGAGGACCGTCTTCGGGCGGGGAGGCGAAGAGCTCGATGATCTGCTAAACTTGCGCGATTCGCGTTTCGGCGGTTCGAGGCGATCCCATGATGAGAGTCCCTGCCGTTTCCGCCGCGGTCCTCGCCGCCGGGCTCGCCGTCCTCGGCGCGGCCCCCGCCGCCGGGCAGGAAGCGGCCGCGCCGCCGCCGGCCGCCCTCGACCACGACGCCCTGAACGGCGTGGTCGGCACCTACTGCCAGCGCTGCCACAACGACCGGATGCTGACCGGCAACTTCTCGCTGGACGGCTTCGACGTGGGCGCCGCGGGCGGCGACGCGGAGCGGGCGGAGAAGATGATCCGCAAGCTGCGGGCGAACATGATGCCCCCGCCGGGCATGCGGCGCCCGCCGGCCGAGACCCTCGCGGCGCTCGTCGAGACGCTGGAGTCCGTGGTCGACGAGGCCGCCGCGGCCCACCCGAACCCCGGCTACCGCACCTTCCAGCGCCTGAACCGCCACGAGTACGAGCAGGCCGTCCGCGACCTCCTGGCCCTCGACGTCGACGCCGGCGACTACCTGCCGCTCGACACCATGAGCGCCAACTTCGACAACATCGCCGACGTCCAGTTGCTGTCGGCGACGCTGCTCGACGGCTACCTCCGGGCCGCGGCCGAGGTGAGCCAGCTCGCGGTGGGGAACCCGAACGCGCTGCCCAGGCAGACCACCTACGCCAAGTCGCGCGCGTACTCGCAGTGGGACCGCGTGGAAGGCGCCCCCTACGGCACCCGCGGCGGGTTCTCCGTCGTGCACAACTTCCCGGCCGACGGGGACTACGTCTTCCGGATGGCGTTCCAGCACACGACGACCGGCGGCCTGTCGGGGTCGACGATCCGGAACGAGCAGATCGAGATCTCGATCGACGGCGAGCCGGCCGCGGTGCTGGCCATGGACCAGTGGCTGCGGACCTCCGACCCCAACGGGGTGAACCTGGAGGTCGAGGCGCCGATCTTCGTGCGGGCCGGCCCCCGGCGGGTGTCGGCGGTGTTCGTCCGGCAGTTCGAGGGGCCGGTCGAGGACGTCCTCGCCCCGCACGAGTGGTCGATCGTGGACACCGAGATCGGAGACCTCGGGTACGGCATCACCGCCCTGCCGCACATGCGGGACCTCATCATCGACGGCCCCTACGACGTCACCGGCGTCTCGGAGACGCCCAGCCGCCGCGAGATCTTCAGTTGCCGCCCGACGTCTCCCGACACCGAGCGCGCCTGCGCCGAGGAGATCGTGGGGCGTCTCGGCGCCCAGGCCTATCGCCGGCCCCTGACCGACGCCGATCTCGCGGACCTCATGCGGTTCTACGAGGCGGGCCTCGCGGAGGGCGACTGGGAGACGGGCATCCGCACGGCGCTCCAGGCGACCCTGGCCAGCCCCGACTTCCTGTTCCGCATCGAGCGGCCGGCCGGGCCGGTGGCGCCGGGCGAGAACTACCGCGTCTCGGACGTGGCCCTGGCCTCGCGACTCGCCTTCTTCATCTGGGGCGGGCCGCCCGACGAGGCGCTGACGGCGCGGGCGGCGGCGGGCGAGCTTTCGGACCCCGGGGTGCTCGAGGCCGAGACCCGGCGCATGCTCGCCGACCCGCGGGCGGAGTCGCTCGGCACCCGGTTCGCGGCCCTGTGGCTGCGGCTCCAGGACATGGACCAGGTGCAGCCCGACGCGTTCTGGTTCCCCAACTTCGACCGCCAGCTTGCCGACGCGATGCGCCGCGAGACCGAGCTGCTGTTCCACAGCCTCGTCGAGGAGGACCGCAGCTTCTTCGACCTGTTCACGGCCGACTACACCTTCGTGAACGAGCGGCTCGCCCGGCACTACGGCATCCCGAACGTCGCGGGGCCGCAGTTCCGGCGCGTCGGGTATCTGGGCGATCAGCGGCGCGGCCTCTTCGGCCACGGCTCGGTGCTGATGCTGACGTCGATGGCCAACCGGACCTCGCCGGTGCTGCGGGGCAAGTGGGTGCTCGAGGTGGTGCTCGGCACGCCGCCGCCGCCCCCGCCGCCGAACATCCCCGACCTCGACGAGACGGCCACGATCATCGACGGCCGGGCCCTCACGACGCGCGAGCGGATGGAGGTCCATCGGACGAACCCCACGTGCAACGCGTGCCACCGGTTCATGGATCCGCTGGGGCTCGCCCTCGACAACTTCGACGTCATCGGGAAGTGGCGCATCCGCGAGAACGGCATGCCCCTGGACACCCGCGGCGAGATGTGGGACGGGACCGCGGTGTCGACCCCGCAGGAGCTGCGGGGGGCGCTGATGAAGCTCGAGGTGCCGCTGGCCCGCACGTTCACCGAGAACCTCATGGCCTATGCCCTGGGACGGCGGGTCGAGCACTACGACATGCCCACGGTCCGGCGCATCGCCGGGGACGCGCGTGACGACGGCTACCGCATGTCGTCGTTCATCCTGGGGGTCGTCGAGAGCCCCGCGTTCCAGATGCAGCGGGCGGAGCCGGCCGTCGCGGCGGAGGCGACCGCCGTCGTGCAGTAGGCGTCGGCCGCCCGGAGCGGCGGGGAATTCTGCGGATCGGCCGTAGTCGTTTTGGCGGCGCGAGATACCGGCGCAACATTCAGGAGACAGGCTGGGAGACAACTCATGTTCATCACCGGAAAGCACCTTCCTCGCCGGACGTTCCTCCGTGACGTGGGGACCGCGACCCTGGCCCTGCCGTTCCTGGACGCCATGCGTCCCGCGGGACGGGTGTCGGCGGCCACCGCCGCCGCCCTCGACCCGACCCGCCTCATCACCATCGAGATGGTGCACGGAGCGGCCGGGTCCAACGCGTGGGGGGGCACCCAGCACCTGTGGGCCCCGGCCAAGGCCGGCCGCGACTTCGACCTGAGCGCCGGCGCGCTGAGCTCGCTCGAGCCGTACCGCGAGCACCTGACCATCGTCAGCGACACCGACGTGGGGATGGCCGAGGCGTTCTCGCCGCCCGAGATCGGCGGCGACCACTTCCGGACCAGCTCCGTCTTCCTGACCCAGTCGCATCCGAAGCAGACCCAGGGCTCGGACGTCTTCGCCGGGACCTCGCTGGACCAGTTGCACGCCCAGCAGTTCGGCCAGGAGACGCCCATCCCGTCCATGCAGCTCTGCATCGAGAACGTGGACCAGGCCGGCGGCTGCGCCTACGGCTACACCTGCGTCTACACCGACTCCATCAGCTGGGCGTCGCCGACCGAGCCGCTGCCCGTGACCCGGTCTCCGCGGGTCGCCTTCGAGCAGCTCTTCGGGGTCGGGGGCACGGCCGAGGAGCGCGCGGCCCGGCGGAAGACCGACGCGAGCATCCTCGACTGGATGACCTCGCGGGTGTCCCAGCTCACGCGCGAGCTGGGGGCGACGGACCGGCGGCGGATGGAGCGCTACCTCGACAACATCCGCGAGATCGAGCGGCGCATCCAGCGGGTCGAGGAGCGCAACATGAGCGGCGAGCCGCGCGAGCTGCCGGCGGCGCCGGCCGGCGTGCCCGACTCGTTCGACGAGCACGTCAAGCTGATGTTCGACGTGCAGGCCCTCGCCTTCGAGAGCGACGTCACCAGAGTGTTCTCGTTCAAGATGGGCCGCGACGCGTCGGGCCGGGTCTACCCCCTGAGCGGCAGCGACCGGCCGTTCCACTCGGCGTCGCACCACGGCGGCCGCGAGGACGCGATCGTCGAGTTCAACAAGATCAACCGCTACCACGTCAGCCTGCTGCCGTACCTGATGGACAAGCTGAAGGACGTGCAGGAGGGCGACAGCGACCTGCTCGAGAAGAGCGTCATCCTCTATGGGTCGGGCATGGGCGATCCCAACCTGCACAACCACAAGCGCTGTCCGCTGCTCCTGCTCGGCCACGCCAACGGACGGCTCCCGGGCGGGTGCCATCTCAGGGCACCCGAGGGGACGCCGATGGCCAACGCCATGCTCAGCCTGCTGCATGCGCTCGGGCACGAGCGGGCGAGCTTCGGCGACAGCACCGGGGAGTTCGCGCTCAGCATCTGACGGGATGGCGAGTGCCGCCGCCTGCAGGAGAAGAGGAACCGCGGGCGGCGGGTTCGCTCGACTGAGGGGACAGCGAGTACCGCCGCTTGCGGCAGAAGCAAGAACGGCGAGCGGAACTCGCGCTCGACATCTATCCGGACGGCGGGACAGCGAGGGAGAGCGTCATGAGACTGTCACTGCGCGCGTGCGCGGTTGCGGCGGTGTTGGCGGCCGTGGCCGCGGCGCCGTCCCTGTGGTCGGTGGCCGCGGCGGACTCACCGGTGGCGGACGCCGCGGTCCGGGGCGACGTCGAGGCCGTCCGGGCTCTGCTCGGAAGTGGCGCCGACGTGCAGACGGCCCGGCCCGACGGCATGACGGCGTTGCACTGGGCGGCGATGCGCAGCGATCTCGCGATGGCCGGGATGCTCCTCTACGCCGGGGCCAACCTCGAGGCGACGACCCGCATCGGCCATCACACGCCGTTGCACGTCGCGGGGCGGAGCGGCCGGGCGGAGGTGGTGCAGGCCCTGCTCGACGCCGGGGCCGATCCGCACGCCCTGACCGCGAGCGGGGCGACCCCGCTGCACCTGGCCGCCCAGGCCGGGAACGCCGCCGCCGTTGCCGCCCTGCTCGATCGCGGGGCGGACGTGAACGCGAAGGAACGGACCTGGGGACAGACCCCGCTGATGTTCGGGGCCGCGGCCAACCGGCTCGGACCCGTGAACGTGCTGATGGAGCGCGGCGCCGACCTCGAGGTCGCCACCCGGGTCGTCGACCTCCCCGCCCTCGACTCGATGGACCGGGCGGCGGCGCAGCGGCGCAAGCAGGTGCTCGACGGCTTCCGGGCGGCGGCCCCGCCCGACGAGCGGCAGGGGTGGCAGCCCACCGCCAGCGAGGTCCAGGCCGCGGTCCGTGCCGCGCGGGAAGTGCAGTGGCTCGACGACGTCCCGAGCTTCGGGGACGGCGCGCAGCTCGAGCGCGGCACGCCGCGCGCCTACACCGAACGGGTGGGCGTGCAGGGCGGGCTGACGGCCCTGCTGCACGCGGCGCGTCAGGGGCACGCCGACGTGGCGATGGCCCTGCTGTACGCGGGGGCCGACATCGACCGGGCGAGCGGCGACGGCACGACCCCGTTGCAGATCGCGACCATGAACGGGCACTTCGACCTCGCGCTGCGGCTCGTCGAGCGCGGCGCCGATCCGAACGTCGCCACCGACGCCGGGGCCACGCCGCTCTTCGCCGCCCTCAACCTGCAGTGGGCGCCCCGGGCGCGCTACCCGCAGCCCCGCGCCCACGACCAGCAGGAGGCGACCTACCTCGACGTCATGGAGGCGCTGCTCGAGGCGGGGGCGGATCCCAACGTCCGGCTCGACAAGCACCTCTGGTACATGTCCTACAACCACTGCTGCTCGGAGAGCGTCGACGGGGCGACCCCGTTCTGGCGCGCCGCCTACGCGACCGACGTCGAGGCCATGAAGCTGCTGCGGACCTACGGCGCGGACCCGCACGTGCCGACGCGGGCCCCCGAGCCCCGCCGGCGGCGCGACGGGGCCGAAGCGGAGGCGGATCCGTCCGGTCTGCCCCCGGTCGAGGCCGGCGGCCCCGGCGTGTGGCCGATCCACGCCGCCTCGGGCGTCGGCTACGGTGAGGGCTTCGAGTCCAACGCCCACCGCCACGTGCCCGACGGCTGGATGCCGTCCGTGCGTTACCTGGTGGAGGAGATCGGGGTCGACGTCAACATCCGCGACCACGAGGGCTACACCGCGGTCCACCACGCCGCCGCCCGCGGCGACACCGGGATGGTGCGCTATCTCGTCGAGCAGGGTGCCGACGTGATGGTGGTCAGCCGCCGCGGCCAGACCACCGCGGACATGGCGAACGGCCCGTACCAGCGCACGCTTCCGTTCCCCGAGACGCTAGCCCTGCTCGAGGGCCTCGGCGCCGTCAACAACGACAACTGCGTCTCCTGCTGACGGCGTTCGAGCCGGCCGAAGAGCCCGGCGTCGTTCTCCGGATCTCGCACGCGCCGCGTCGCCAGGCCTTGGTGATGGCGCGGATCTTGAACTCCGGGCTGGTCGTCCGAACGTCGGGGCTTCTGGTCCGGTCGGCGGTATGCGCGGGGCGTCAGGCCCGTTCGACGTCGAACGCCGTCACGTTGCGTGCTTCCCGGCTGAACTCCACGCCGATCAGGTGGATCGGCTCGCCTGACGCGCGGTACTTGTCAGCGTAGCCCCGCTCGCGGAGCTGCGCCAGCGCGGCGCCCTCGCTCGCGTGCTCCACCACCTTGAACTCGAACAGATAGACGTTGCCGGCGAAGCGCACCGCCATGTCCGCCCGGCCGCGGTTGCTCGAGTCCTCCACCGTCACGTCGAAGCCCGACGCCGCGAAGTAGGAATAGAACACGCTCGCGTAGTAGCCCTCGTAGGCGGCGATGGCGTTGCTCGTGTACCACTCGTAGGGGATGCTCGAGAAGAACGCCTGGAAGAGCGCCTGCATGCCCGCGAAGTCGTTCTCCTCCATCAGACCGTACAGCCGATCGCTGTTGGCGGTCTGGCGCGTCGCATCCTGCACCAGATGTCGCAGCATGCTCCGGTTGAAGCTCTGTCGGACCTCTCGGTTGGGATAGCCCAGGCGATAGCCACGGACGCCGCCCCGGTCCTGCACGTCCTTGATCGTCAGGTAGCCGGTCTGGAACAGCAGCGCCTCAGTGGCGATGGCGTCTACGTCGAACGACGACAACAGATCGTCGCTGCTCAACATGCCGTCCAGCTCCAGGGAGCTCACCCGGCGGCGGAACAGCGTCTCCACCAGGAAGGCCGGTGTGCCGGTCTCGAACCAGTAGCAGCCGAACTCGCGTTTGTCGAACAGCAAGAGGATGTCGAACGGGTTGTACACCCCCTCCGCGCCCCGCCAGTTGTAGCCGTTGTACCAGTCGCGAATCCGCTCACGGTCCAGGCTGGGCAGCTCCGGGGCGAACACCCTGTCGAGGTCCGTCTCGGAGTAGCCGCAGATGGCGGAATACCGCGGGTCGATCGTGATGTCGGTGAGGTTGTTGAGGCCCGAGAACACGCTCACCTTCGAGGCTTTCTCATGCGAGGGGTGCCCCCTCGCGCTCCCCCGCGGAGGGCTCCGGCTGACCCCGGTCAGGAAGGTGAAGCGGACGTGGGCGTCGCTGGACTTGATCGTGGAGTACAGACCCCGCAGGTAGTTGCGGTTGGCGCGGGCTACGTCGGGCGTGTCGAGAGCATCCAGAATCGGTTTGTCGTACTCGTCGACCAGCACCGCCACACGCCGCCCCATCCGAGCGTGCAGCGCGCGAAGCAGGTCGCGGAAGCGTTCCGGTGCCGTGTCGTAGCGCACCGCGACCCCGGCCTCCTCCGCGGCGTCAGCCAGTTGCGCCATCGCGTTGGCATGTACGTACCCGGGCTCGCCGAAATGCCCGGCCCCGAAGTCGAGCCGCACGACGGGATGCCGCACCGACCAGTCCCAGCGATCGTGGATGTGGAGCCCGGCGAACAGCGGCTCGCTGCCCTCGAACAGCTCCTTGAGGGTGTCGAGAAACAGGCTCTTGCCGAAACGCCGCGGGCGCGACAGGAAGTAGTGCTTGCCCTCGTCCAGCAGCCGCGCGATGAAGCCGGTCTTGTCGACGTAGTAGCAGCCCTCCTCGCGGAGCTCGCGGAAGGTCTGCAGGCCGATGGGCAGTCGGCGCCTGGTCATCGCTGCCGATCAGCATAGCGCGTGTGGCGCCCGGCTCGCGTCGTTCGCCGGGTGCCGCCGTGACGAGCGGGCTCGTCGAAGCCGGACGCCTCGCGGCCGAGCAGCCGTCGTGACGCGCCGCGGCTTGAGCGCGATGACTGCCCGAGGGGAACGACCGGGGACGTCGCAACCGGTAATCCTCACGCTTGCCCGGACAAGTGCGGTAGACTGCCCTCGTCCCGGCAGCAGGAGGTCATGATGCGAGACGCGGTAACGTCGGCACGTCCGATCATCGCGTGGACGATCGTGCTGCTGGCGGGCGCCGGCGTGCCGGCCGAGGCGGCCGACGTCCGGCTGAAGGAGGCGGTGAGGAGCGGCGACGCCGCCGCGGCGCGCGTCCTCATCGAGCAGGGCGTCGACGTCAATGCGCCCGAGGGCGACGGCGCGACGGTGCTGCACTGGGCGGTCCGGTGGGACAACGCCGCGGCCGTTGATCTGTTGCTCGCCGCGGGCGCGCGCCCCGGCGCGGCCAACGCGTACGGCGTCACGCCGCTGTCGCTGGCCTGCATCAACCGTAGCGCGCCGGTGGTCGAGCGGCTGCTCGCGGCTGGCGCCGATCCGAACGCCGGCACCTCGATGGGCGAGTCGGTCCTCATGACCTGCGCGCGCACCGGGGCTGCGGACGCGGTGCGCGCCCTGCTCGATGCCGGGGCCGACAACGTCGACGCGCCGGAGTCGTCGCGGAGGCAGACGGCGCTTATGTGGGCGGCGGCCCAGGGGTATCCCGATGTCGTGCGGCTGCTGATCGAGCACGGCGCCGACGTGCACGCGCGCTCCGAGGCCCGCTCGCTACTCGTGAGCCTCGGCGGCCGGGGCGCCAATCGCGCCGGGAACCTCCCTCTCGGCGGCTTCACGCCGCTGCTCTTCGCGGCGCGGCAGGGGAGCGTCGAGAGCGCCCGGCTGCTGCTCGACGCCGGCGCCGACGTGAACGAGACCGCCCCCGATGGCGCCTCGGCCCTGGTCGTCGCCAGCTTCAGCGGTCACGGGGAACTGGCCGCGTATCTGCTGAGCCGCGGGGCCGATCCCGACGCGGCCGGCGCGGGCTACGCCGCCCTGCACACCGCGGTCCTGCGCGCCGACGCGGCCCTGGTCAAGACCCTGCTGGCCTACGGCGCCGATCCCGACATTCGCCTTACCAAGGGCAGCCGGGTGCCGCGCGCCACCCACTGGTGGATACTGCCGGGGTCCCTGGTCGGGGCGACGCCGTTCCTGCTCGCCGCGAAGTACGCCGACGTCGGGATCATGCGCATCCTCGCCGAGAGCGGGGCCGACCCGTTCCTGCCGATGCGCGACGGGACGACGCCGCTGATGATGGCGTCGGGGGCGAGGTGGTCGAACGGCGAGATCGACCGCCACGACCGGCGGGTCCCGCCCGAGGTCGCCGAGGCCCTGCACGCCGACGAGGGCCCGAACCTCAAGGCGGCGCGGTTCGCGCTCGCGATGGGGGCTGACGTGAACGCCCGCAACGAGGCGGGCGACACCGCCCTGCACTCGGCCGTCTTCAAGGCGTGGCCGGCGGTGGTGGACCTGCTCGTCGAGCACGGCGGCGACCTGAACGCCGCGAACGAGCGCAACCGGACGCCGCGGCAGATGATGTGCCACGCGGCGGACGGGCTGCTCGTGCGCTGTGCGGGGTAAGAGAGGGTAACGAGATGTCGCACGAGAGAGCGCGTGCTGTCGTGACGCCGCGGAGACACGACCGGTCACGGCCGAACGGGTGGCAGGTCGGTGCGGTGCTTGCCGGGTGCCTCGTGCTGCAGGCCGCGGTTGCGGTGGCGGGGCAGGCCGAGTCCGCGGCGACGGCTGGCGCGTCCGAGTCTGCCGCCGCGCCGTCGTCCCCGGCCTCGGTCGAGGCGATGCTGAACCGCTACTGCATCACCTGCCACAGCGACGGCGGCTACGCGGCGGGGCGCGTTCCCGTGTCGCTGCAGCCGCTCGACCCCGCGAACGTGGGCGCGCACCCCGCCGCCTGGGAGACGGTGGCGCTGAAGCTGCGGTCGCGCATGATGCCCCCCGTGGGCCGGCCGCGCCCCGACGAGGCCGCCTACGACGCGGTCGCGACCTGGCTCGAGGACGAGCTCGACCGCGCCGCCGCCGCCGATCCCAACCCCGGCCGCACCGTCGCGCACCGGCTCAACCGGGTCGAGTACGGCAACGCCGTCCGCGACCTCCTGGGCCTCGAGGTCGATCCCGAGGCGCTGCTGCCGCCCGACGACGACGACGAGGGCTTCGACAACATCGCCGACGTGCTGTCGGTGTCGCCGACCCTCATGGAGCGCTACCTCTACGCGGCCCGGCAGGTCAGCCAGCTCGCGGTCGGCGACGCCGGCCTGCGGGCGCGTTTCGACACCTACCGGGTGCCCGACCGCGAGATCCAGGACCACCACACCAGCGACGACCTGCCGTTCGGCACCCGCGGGGGCGTGGCGGTGCGCCACTACTTCCCCCTCGACGGCGAGTACACCATCCGGGTCGGGCTGCGCCGCAACTTCTACAACTACATCCGCGGCATCGGCAATGTCGCCCACCAGCTCGACGTGCGGGTGGACGGCGCGCTGGTAGCGACGTTCATCGCCGGCGGCGGCCTGAGCCCCGACGCCGAGCGGTGCATCGCCAGCTTCTGCGGCAGCTCGGGGATGGGTGGGGCCGAGTGGGAGCGGTACGCCAACCACGCCGACGACGACTTCGAGGTGCGGGTGCCGGTCGAGGCCGGCCTGCGGACGGTGGCCGTCGCGTTCGTCGACCACCCGGCCCTCGAGGAGGGGGTCCTGCAGCCGCCGGTCGACATGTCGACGTTCGGCTACAGCACCGACGAGGAGATGGGCGGCGAGCCGGCGGTGGGGAACGTCGTCATCGGCGGCCCGTTCGACGGCGAGGTCCCCGACGACGTGGCGAGCCGGCAGAGGCTCTTCGTCTGTCGCCCCGCCGACGGCGCGGCCGAGGAGGCCTGCGCCCGGGAGATCATCTCGACCCTCGCCCGGCGCGCCTACCGCCGGCCGGTGACCGCGGCCGACGTGGAACACCTGTACGGCTTCTTCGCGACGGCGCGCCGAGGAGCGGACTTCGACGCGGGCGTCCGCACGGTGCTCGAGCGGGTGCTCGTCGACCCCGAGTTCCTGTTCCGCATCCCTCGTCCGCCGGCCGACGCGGCCGACGCGGTCTACCGCATCGACGACATCGAGCTGGCGTCGCGCCTCTCGTTCTTCCTCTGGAACAGCATCCCCGACGACGAGCTGCTCGCCCTCGCCGAGCGCGGCGAGCTCGCGCGGCCCGCCGTCCTCGACGAGCAGGTGCGCCGCATGCTCGCCGACCCGCGGTCCGCCTCGCTCGCCGGCAACTTCGTCGACCGATGGCTCGAGCTGCACAAGATCCGGAACGTGGCGCCCGACCCCACCATCTTCCCCGCGTTCGACCAGAACCTGCGCGACGCCATGCAGCAGGAGACGTCGCTGTTCATGGCGAGCCAGTTGCGCGAGGACCGCGCGGTGGTCGACCTGCTGCGCGCCGACGACACGTTCCTCAACGAGCGGCTGGCCCGGCACTACGGCGTTCCCGGCGTCTACGGCAACCACTTCCGGCGAGTGGTGCTGCCCGACGACCGGCGGGCGGGGCTGCTCGGCAAGGCGAGCATCCTCACCCTGACGTCGTACTCCACCCGGACCTCGGTGGTGAACCGCGGCAAGTGGCTGCTCGAGCGGGTGCTCGGCTCGCCGCCGCCGGCCCCGCCCGCCAACGTGCCGCCGCTCGAGGAGAACGCCGCCGGCGCCGCCCCCACGTCGCAGCGCGAGCGCATGGAGGCGCACCGGCGCAACCCGACCTGCGCCGTCTGTCACCGCGTGATGGACCCGCTGGGCTTCGCCCTCGACAACTTCGACGCCATCGGGCGCTGGCGGACCACCGACGACCCGCGGATGCCGGGCCGGCAGGGTCCGGTCATCGACGCCTCGGGGGTCATGCCGGACGGCACGCGGTTCGAGGGTCCCGCCGGATTGCGCGACCTGCTGCTCGGCCGCCAGCAGGAGTTCATCCGGACGGTGACGGGAAGGCTGTTGACGTATGCGCTCGGGCGGCGGCTGGAGCACCCCGACATGCCGGTGGTCCGCGAGATCGTCCGCGACGCGGCGGAGCAGGACCATCGGTGGTCAGCGTTGATTCAGGGTATCGTAAGGAGCGCCCCGTTCCAGTTGAGGAGGGTCGAATCATGATCGTCACGAAGAAGACCATCGCGCGCCGCACCGTGCTGCGGGGCATGGGCACGGCGCTGGCGCTGCCGCTGCTGAACGGCATGGTGCCGCCGCTGACCGCCCTCGCGCGGACCGCGGCGAGCCCCGCGAAGCGGCTCGGCGTGGTCTACGTGCCGAACGGCATCATCACCCGCAACGGCAACTGGACGCCGGCGACCGACGCCCCCGGGTTCGACCTGCCGCGGCTGCTGAAGCCGCTCGAGCCGGTGCGCGAGCACCTCACGGTGCTGACCAACCTCGACAACCGCGCCGCCTTCGCGCGGCCCGGCGAGGCCCTCGGGTCGCACTCGCGCCCCGCCGCCGCGTTCCTCACCGGCCTCCACGCCGAGCAGACGCAGGGCTCCGAGCTCGATCTCGGGACGTCGATGGATCAGTTCGCGGCGCAGGCCCTGGGCCGCGAGACGCGCCTGCCGTCGCTCGAGCTGTCGCTCGAGGGCGCCGACACCTTCAACGGCGTCAGCACCTGCGACACCGGCTACAGTTGCGCCTACCTCAATATCTCGTGGCACGACCGCACCACCCCGATGCCGCGCGAGACCAATCCGCGCGTGGTGTTCGAGCGCCTCTTCGGCGACGCCGGTAGCACCAGCGCCGACGTGCGGCTCGCGCGCGCCCAGCAGCAGCGCAGCATCCTCGACGCGGTCATGGACAAGATCGCGGGGCTGCAGGGCCGGCTCGACGGCGAGGACCGCCGCAAGCTCGGCAACTACCTCGACGCGGTGCGTGAGATCGAGCGCCGCATCGAGATCGCCGAGCGGCAGGCCGACCGCGAGCTGCCGCTGCTCGACCAGCCGGCGGGCATCCCCGTCTCGTTCGAGGAGCACGCGCGGCTGATGTACGACCTCCTCGTGCTCGCCTGGCAGACCGACGTCACCCGCGTCTTCACCTACATGATCGGCCGCGAGCAGAGCGGCACCACCTATCCGCAGATCGGGGTCCCCGACCCGCACCACCCGCTGACGCATCACCGCGGCGACCTCGAGAAGATCGAGAAGGTGACCAAGATCAACCAGTACCACATGCAGCTCTACAGCGAGTTCCTCGCCACCCTGGCGTCGACGCCCGACGGCGACGGCTCGCTGCTCGACCACGCGATGCTGCTCTACGGCGCCGCCCTGCGCGACGGGGACGCCCACGTGTACGACAACGTCCCCCTCCTCCTCGCCGGGCACGACGGCGGATCCATCAAGGGCGGCCGCCACCTCGTGTACCCGAAGGGCAAGAACCCCATGACGAACCTGCAGCTCACCATGCTGCAGCGGCTCGGGGTGCCCGTGGAGCACTTCGGCGACAGCACCGGCACGCTGAAGGAGCTGACCGGCCTGTCGTAGCGCACTCCTCGCCGGGCGGCCGGGGTGGTGTCCGTCACCCCGGCCGTTTCGACCCCTGATCTCCGTCGCGGTTCGCCCCTCGTACTCGCAGCCCACGTTGTGCTTCATGAGCTCGCTTCATGAATGGTTGCGCTTGTGGGTCCCTCGACCAATCCCCAACCGTTTCGCCTCTTCGATGTTCTTGCAGATATCGGCAGCGACCTCGAGCACCTCAGCCGGCGCACGAACCGGCTCGCCAGCAAGGCGGCGCAGAGCGACGACGAGCGGTGCCAACGCGTCAGCGGTCTTGCTGTCCTCCGACAGGATCTCGACGAGATCGTGCTCCGGCGCACCGGCTGCGATCAGGATGGGCATGCGCGCCAGCATCTCACGCAGCATCGCTTCGTTGCCGACGACGAACATGGCGCACACCGACCGAAACACGCTCAGGGCCGCCAAGTGTTCGTTCAGTACGAGCAACGCGTGCGTTCTCATCCACTTCGCCTGCCAACGCAAGAACGCGAGCACGCTCGGCTCGTTTTCAGTGACCGTAGCCAAACGACGATCGAGCTCGTCGCTAGTATGCAGGGCTTCTTCTGCCCGGTCGCTCTCGATTCGTCGAGCCCCCCTATTGAGCAGCGCCTTGGCAACCTGCACTTGAAGTTCCGGGGCGTTGCTGGCGCCGAAACGCGCGGCGAGATCGTCATAGGCTGCCTCCTCCGCCCCGGACTCCCCTCGCTGGCCGTGCGTGATGCCCTTGTTGAGCAGCGCCTTGGCAACCTGCACCTGGAGCTCCGGTGTGTCGCTGTCGGCGAAACGCGCGGCGAGAGCGTCGTAGGCTGCCAGCTCCACCTCGGATTCGCCACGCTGACCGTGGGTGATGCCCTTGTTGATCAGCGCTTGGGCAACCTGCACCTGGAGTTCCGGTATGTCGCTGTCGGCGAAACGCGCGACGAGAGCGTCGTAGGCTGCCAACTCCGCCTCGGACTCGTCGCGTAGGCCGTGCGTGAAGCCCTTGCTGACCAGCGCCTGGGCAACCGGCACCTGGAGCTCCGGTGTGTCGCTGTCGGCGAAACGCGCGGCGAGAGCGTCGTAGGCTGCCAACTCCGCCTCGGGCTCGTCGCGTAGGCCGTGCGTGATGCCCTTGATGAGCAGGGCTTTGGCAACCTGCACTTGGAGTTCCGGGGTGTCGCCGTCGCCGAAGCGGGCGACCAGATCGTCGTAAGCTGCCAGCGCCGCCTCGGACTCGCCGCGCTGGCCATGCCTAACGCCCTTGTTGACCAGCGCTTGGGCGACCAGCACCTGGAGTTCCGAAGCGTTGCTGGCGCCAAAACGCGCGACCAGAACACCGTAGGCTGCCAGCGCCGCCTCGGACTCGCCGCGCTGGCCGTGCGTGATGCCCTTGATGAGCAGGGCTTTGGAAACCTGCACTTGGAGTTCCAGAGTGTCGCTGTCGGTGAAACGGGCGACCAAATCGTCTGCGGCTGCCAGCGCCGTCTCGGACTCGCCGCGCTGGCCGTGCGTGATGCCCTTGATGAGCAGGGCCTTGGCAACCTGCACCTGGAGCTCCGGGGTGTCGCTGGTGGCGAAACGGGCGAGCAGATCGTCTAAGGCGGCCGACGCCGACTCGGACTCGCCGCGCTGGCCGTGCGTGATGCCCTTGATGAGCAGGGCCTTGGCAACCTGCACCTGGAGCTCCGGGATGTCGCTGGTGGCAAAACGGGCGAGCAGATCGTTTACGGCGGCCAACGCCGCCCCGGACTCGCCGCGCTGGCCGTGCCTAACGCCCTTGTTGACCAGCGCTTGGGCGACCGCCACGTGGAGTCCCAGAGCGTTGCTGGCGCCAAAACGCGCAATCAGATCGTCCCAGGCGGTCAACGCCGCCTCGGACTCGCCGCGCTCGTTGTGCGTAGCGGCCTTGTTGAACATCGCCTTGGCAACCAGTACCTGGAGCTCCGGGGTGTCGCTGTCGGCGAAACGGGCGACCAGATCGTCATAGGCAGCCAGCGCCGGCTCGGACTCGCCTCGCTGGCCGTGGGTGATGCCCTTGATGAGCAGCGCCAGGGATACCTGTAGCTGAAGCTCCAGAGTGTCGCTGGCGCCAAAACGCGCGACCAGATCGTCGAAGGCGGCCAGCTCCGCCTCATGCTCGCCGCGTGCGTGGTGCATGACGCCCTTGTCGAGCAGCGCCTTGGCATACTCCAACCGGAGGCCCAGTGTGTCGCCGGCGGCCAGTGCCCGTTCGAGTCCCTCGCGAATGGGAGGCGATTGCGCCGCTTCCGCACGCCACGTGCCAACCATCTCGGCCAATTCGTCGCTGCGGTAGAACACCGTCATGAACTGGATGAGGTTGCGCACCAGTCCGGCCTCGTCGCGTTCGCGTCGCAACTTGTAGTAGATGCTATAGAGGCGTTCCGCGGCGGCGTACCTCCGCTTCCTGCCCGTCCCTTCCGCGAGAACCGCTCCCCGGTCGACCAGCCGCGCAATCAGCGCCGATACGATGCGAATGTCCATGCGGGCTCGCGCCGCGATCTCTTGGGCGCTCGACGATTGCCAGAGGTCGATCACCGCGAGATAGACGCGGCGCTCGGTCTTGGCGAGAACCTCAAGATGGCTGCGGAAGTACTCGGTGTGGTCGTCGACCAGCGTCACCAGATCTTCCAGGAGCTGGCGCAGGGATCGGTGCCGCGCAAACGTCGCGACGATGACCAGCAGGCGGGGGCTGCCGCCGGTCAGAATCCTCAGGGGCTTGATCTCGCGACTCGTCTGCTCGTCGCCGCTGACCATGTTCCAGAGGCGCCGGCAGGCATCCGTGCTCAGCGGTTCGAGCTCGACCATCCGGAACAGCTCGAAGAACGGCCGCTGCGCATCGTCCAGTCCCTTGAACCGACTGGTCGCGGTGGCCAGCAGCATGACTCGAGGCTCCGACTGCAGCGTCTGGCGAAGCTGCCAGCCAAAATCATCGCCGACGTCGCTGCAGAGGGACTGCAGGTTCTCGACCATGAGGACGACCCGTCGGTCCAGTCGATCCGCCGCCTCCAGAAAGGCGGCGCGCGCACACTCCTCGATGTTCGTGTCGCGCCACCGGGCGGTCAGATCGGCGTGCGTCGCGAGGAGGTCCCGGGAGAACTCCGGACTGCCGGTCGCGTTCGCGTGGGCGAGGTGGAACACCGCTTCGAGCCAGAAGTCGGCGAGGGTGGCGATCTCCTGGCTCTCCTCCATGAACCGCACGGGAAACAGACGCTCCGAGAGGGCGTTGTCGGTTCGCAGCTCCGCGCCGACCCGGGCCAGCAGCATGGTCTTTCCTCGACCGCGCGGCCCGACGACCAGCACGTGCTGGCACGACGGCGAATCGGTATTGCCGCGCATGACCTCAAGCACGAGGTCGAGCTCCCCCTGCCTGACCACGAACTGTCTGACGACCTCGTCGTCGGACTGGAACGTGCCCGGATTGAACTTGCGGATCGGCCGATCGAGTGCGTCGTTCATCGAAGCCCCCTCGGTCATGGCCGCCCCCGACGATCCTCGAGGGGGATGTAGTGGTCGCGGAAGCGCGCCGACCACCAGTCCTTCAGCAGCCGCGACGGGAATCGGAACCCGTCGGCGCCGTCTTCGAGATAGCCGTCGTGCACCAGGACCTCGAGGACGTCGGCGATACGACTTGGCGCATCGTCGACGATCGGTGCGTACAACTGCTCGAGGCAGCGTCGTGCCGACGGTGTGAACCGCTCCCGGGTGGCGGCTTCAGCGAGGATCTCCATGGCGATTGCGTAGCGTTCGTCTTCCAGCCCCTCCTTGGGGAATGTCCCGGAGGCTGTTGATCTGATGTGAAGCGGGTGGCGACTCCTCGCCCCTGTCCGTGATAGGACAGGGGTGCAATCAACAGGAGGAGAGCCACCCATGGCGAAGCATGACAGGCGGAAGCGTTCCAGCCAACCCCCCGACTCGCGAACAGCCTCGATTCAGGTGCCGCTGCCGGTGCTCAGCGTGCTGAACGGTGTGCGGGAAGCGTTCCATGGCTTGTGCATCACAGCCGGCCTACAGGTTCTGCAGGCAATGATGGAGGGGGACCGAGACGACCTCTGCGGCCCGAAGGGGCGCCATCAGGTGGAGCGGCCGGCGTGGCGGGGCGGGAGCGTGGCCAGTCAGGTGACGCTTGGCGGGCGCCAAGTTGGCGTGCCGCGGCTGCGCGTTCGGAGTGCCGACGGCGAGGTGGCGCTGCCGAGCTTCCAATGGGCGGCGGCCACCGACCCCCTGGACGAGCACACGCTGGCGGCGGTCGCGGCCGGGGTGTCGACTCGGCGGTATGCGGGCACGTTGGACCCGGTGCCGGCGGAGGTGACGGAGCGGGGGGCGTCGAGCAGCGCGGTGTCCCGGCGGTTCGTGTCGCTGTCGGCCAAGCGCCTGCAGTCGTTTCTGAGCCGGCCGTTGGGCGAGCTGGACCTCCGGGTGGTCTGCATCGACGGCAAGGTCTTCCGCGAGCACTGCATGGTGGTCGCGTTGGGGATCGACACGCAGGGCTGCAAGCACGTGTTGGGTCTGCGGGAAGGAGCCACCGAGACGGCGGCCGTCGCCAGCGGCCTGCTGAGCGACCTGGTGACGCGCGGCCTGCCGACGGACCGGTCGTTGCTGTTTGTCATCGACGGCGCGCCGGGGCTGCGGCGGGCCATCAGCGATGTCTTCGGTTCGCACGGTGTGGTGCAGCGGTGCCAAGTACACAAATTGCGCAACGTGATCGGTCATCTGCCCGAACGGCTTCACGCGTCGGTCGGCAAGGCGTTGCGGGATGCCTGGGGCCTCGATTCGGCGGACCGCGCGACGCGAGTCCTGAAGCGGCTGGCGGGGTCCCTGGAGCGCGACCACCCCGGTGCGGCGGCGTCCATCCGGGAGGGCCTCGAGGAGACGGTGACGGTGAAGCGGCTCGGTCTGACGGGGACGCTCGAACGTACGCTGCGCACGACGAACATCATCGAGAACCTGATGAGCAGCGTCGAGGGCTACACGCGGCGGGTCAAGCGGTGGCGCGGCGGCGGGATGATCCAGCGCTGGGTGGCGAGCGCGCTGGTGGAGGCGGAACCGCGCTTCCGGCGGGTGCGGGGCTACCGCGACCTGCGCTACCTGGTCGCGGCCCTGGACACGCTGGCCCCGCCCGACGGCGCGGTTGCTGACGTGGCGTAAAATAGACGACCTCGGCGCGGAAACACGGAGTCCGCTACCCGCGAAGTTCAACAACGAACGGGACAATCCCCCTCCTTGAGGCGTGTCTCGTAGTGCACGAGGTCGTTCTGCCCCGAGGGTCCGAGAAGGGCGGTGCGATAGACCGTGTCGACGTCCTCCACCGTCGCGCGGTCTCGGCCGTGCATGATGGTGAATTCCCGCAACCGTGCGAAGAAGGACTGCACGTGGTGGGGAATGCCCGTCCCGAGCGCGTCGTACACGGCCTCTGCCACGCCAGGCTCAACTGGCAATTCGTGACTCTCGGCCAGTCGCTGGAAGCACGTGACGCTGGCGTGACGGTCCCAGGGTCCCAGGCGAAAGGGATCGAGATGGTTGATGCGGTCGGGGATGCCGAGCCGTTGCACCAGGGGCTTGAGCCCGATGCTGCCGGACAGGATGAGGACCAGGGTGCCGGCGTCGAGCTCCTGAACGACCTCGCGGAGCCAGCTCAGGAACGCGTCGACCTGCTGGGCGCCGTCGTCTTGACCGAGTATGCGCTTGAGGAATATCGGCAGCTCGTCGATGACGAGGAGGACCGGCTGTTCATGCGCGGCGCAGTCGCGAATGAGCTGCCCGCCGTACCGACGCCAGTTGCCGGCGTTCAGGCCGGCGCGAATCTTGATACGAAAGTCATGTGCGCCAACCTCCTCGACGTTCTCCTTGAACCAGCGTTGCATCGTGGTCGCGAAGCGCGACGAGACGGATCGGACCGGATGCACCGCCTCGGCGAGGTTGGCGATCACGTCCTCGGCGCAGGCCGCGCCCTCGACATCGGTGAAGAGGAAGACCCATCCCCGGGCCTCGAGCCGCCGCCCAAGCTCTCGAGCGATGCTGGTCTTCCCCATCCGGCGCTGGCCGGTCAGCAGAGTGTGGTTGCCGGCGCGAACCCGTGCATCCAGAATCCGCAACTCGGATTCGCGATCGATGAAGTCGCTACCGCTCACCCAGCGGCCAGTGGCTAGCCTCATGACCCCTCCAGTGGTTGACAACGCAACTGTTATCACGGTAGGTGATATCAATTTTGTTGTCAACGGGGTTGGTGTTCATGCGGGGCGGCTGCTGTACGGGCCGACCGACTGGTCGACGGATTCTGTCTGTCACCCTCGGAGGTCCGATCCTCGCGAGGATCCTCCGGCCGCAAAGCCCCGTCAGGGGTCCATGGTTCCCGTCTTCGGGACGGTGATATAGACTAGTCTCAGTACGGTCTTTCTCGCGCTGTTCATGGAGGAGCCGCCCGTGTCCGAAGTTGGCGCATTCGAAGCGAAGACGCATCTGCCGCAGCTGCTCAAGCGCGTGGAGCAGGGCGAACGATTCGTGATCACGAGGCACAAGCACCCCGTGGCCGAGTTGATTCCCTTTCGGCGGCGGGACGCCGACAGAATCCGCGCGGCCATCGACGGCCTCAAGGAGTTCCAGCGGACCCACAGCCTGGGGGGGCTGTCGGTTCGGGAGATGATCGAGGAAGGGCGGCGCTACTGATGGCGTTCGTCCTCGACTGCTCGGTCACCATGGCGTGGATGTTTCCGGACGAGGCGACCGATGCGACCGAGCGCTTGCGCGAGGCGCTGCTCGACACCCGCGCCTTCGTCCCGGCCCTGTGGCCGGTCGAGACGGCCAACGCGCTGCTGGTCGCGACCCGCCGCGGTCGGGTCGGGCAGGACGAGTGGCCGGAGATTCGCACGCACCTCGATGCGTTGCCGATAGAGGTCGACCCGGTCTCCGCGTCCCGCACGTGGGGAGCGGCGCTCGACTTGGCGAACGCCCACGGGATCTCCGTCTACGATGCGATGTACCTGGAGTTGGCCGCGCGGATGCGGATGCCGCTCGCCACGCTGGACCGGGCTCTCCGGGCGGCGGCACGGGCGGCCGGTGTCGAGGTGCCGGCCATCGACTGAGCGGGGAGGGGGCGGGTGCGCCGATCACGGCGACGGCATACCGGCGCGCTCGTAGTCGCGGCGACTCGATCGAGCAGGCTCACCCGATCAGCCGGTCGAGGCATGCGCTGGGCTGGCGGGTCGCTTGCCGACGCCGCTCGATCAGGCGAATCGCGGTCCGTCGGTCGACTCCGTGCGAGGCCTGGAGTGATTCGATGGCCTCGTCGCCCAGACGGAACGCCAACTCGACCCGCTCGGCTGGGGACATGCGCCGGACCTCGGCGTCGGAGCGCGCGCGGAGGACTGAGGCGGCTGACTTCATGATGCGAGTATACCTCCCGCTGCCGCCCGCGAACTGGTCACGTGGGCTCGCGCAGGATTCGCCCCGAGAGCAGACCAATCGCTCACCACGTTATCCTGATGGCTGTGCTCGACGACTCGCGACGGGTCCTTGGGGTCGACCTCGCCTGCCGGAGTTGGGATGACATCGGTTCGGCTTTGGTCGCATTCGGCGACGGGCGCTTCAGACGTTGCCGTGCCGGGGGTCGTGGCGTGGCCGGCGGAGGCACTCACCCCGGCCGCCGTTGCGCGATGCATCGATGTCTTCGCCCGCGACCATGACGTCGCCGCCGTTTCATCGATGGTCCGCAGGCTTGGCGAGATCCGGCGGCACCATCCAGTCGCCCGGGCGTTGGCCGGGTGTGCGAGTACGAGACCCGCACGCCGGGAAAGACCGGCACCCGCGGTGTGGCCTATCCCTCGACGTTCCTTCGGTGGATTCGAGTCAGCATCGACGTCTTCGCCGAGCTCCTCTGCCGCCCGGATGTCGCGCTCGCCAACGACCACGCCGGAGACATCCGTCCGCGTCCAGCGGGCTACTGGTTGATGGAGTGCTTCCCGACGTCGACCTGGCGAACGTCCGGGCTCGAGCCGCTGCCGGGGCATCGCCGAGCCCCGGCAGCGCGCGCATGCGCGTGCTGGACCGCCGAGCAGACCGACAGTCCGACACGTCCGACGTGTTGCACTTGGCGAATCAGATTACCGGTGCGGCCGGGCGGCAGTCGGTGCGACGGGGGAATGTCGTGATCCAAGCGGGTATGGACACCTTCATCCTGGCCGAAGACGCCACCGCACACGAGGTCGGCGCGTGCGTGGAACGGCGGTCTGCCCTATTCGCGCGACGAATGGTTGTTTGTATTTCCAGATGGGACACGCCGACTCATAGCCGAGGGCTGAGGTGCCGTTCCTGGAGGGCTCGCAGGTCCTGTAAACCCAAGCGCGTGGGTCAGGTTTCCTTTTGAGGGTCTTCCCTCCCCGCATCCGGCCGGGCGGCCTTGTCCAGGTACCTCCGCGCCGTCTCCCGGATGCGAGCCGCGTGCGTGAAGATGTCATTCACCCGGTCGATGGCCACTTTCTCTTCAGCCCACTCTGGCCCGATCAACCCGATCTTCTTCTGGGGTGAATTGAAGTACAACCGGCAGATCGTCTGCTTCCAATGGTCCAACACTATGGAGCACCGGGACTTCGAGTCGCGGAGGATGACCCGGTCGGCCGCCACGTCCGGCGCCAGGATCGCCGTCACCGCGTAGTAGCCGCGCAACTCTTCCTCGGTCGTGACGATGTCGCTCTCGGCCACTTCCGCGGTCTGAGTATCGTCGCCGCCGGTCGGGGGCTCTTCCTCGTCGGACGACAGCGCCGACTTCAGCCGGTCGCTGATCCGTCGCGTCAGGAACTGGTGCATCGCCTTCCGGGTGGCCCGCTCGAACTGCTCGACCACGGCCTTTGTCTTCACGCCGTCGTAGATCTGGCTCGCGAAGTGGCGTACGAGCGCCTCGGACGGGTTCGCCCACTCGGCCGCCAGCAGGCGCAGGACCTCTCGCGTGTACTTCAGGTCTTTCGAGGTATCGAGGATCTTGTCCAGGTCGAACGCGGGCTTCGTGAACCGCTTGAGTTCGTCGGCGTCGATGGACTCGGCGTCGGCCATGTTCAACTCCAGGAACGGCCTCTGGTCCATCTTGTTGGGTTCGTCGATGTCCGAGAAGAACCGGTAGGTCACTCCGTCGGTCAGGACGCCGAGGCGCGCGGCCGTCACGCTGAAATATCGGTAGAGCTGCGACGCCGGCTCCTTCGACAGGTCGACGCCGTAGTGCTTGCACTCGAACAGCATGATTGGCGAGCCGTTCGCGATGATGGCGTAGTCGACCTTCTCGCCCTTCTTCGTGCCGACGTCGGCGGTGAATTCCGGCACGACCTCGTCGGGGTCGAACACGTTGAACCCGAGCACGTTGAACCCGAGCACGTGCGTGATGAACGGCAGGACCAGGGCGGTCTTCGTCGCCTCTTCCGTCTTGACGCTGTCGAGTCGCTTCGCAATTCGGCCGGACACCTCGCGGAGGCGGTCGGCCAAGTCCATCCCTTCGAGTGACTGAATCATGAGTCTCCACCGGCGCCTGCCGCGCGCCCTCAGCTGAGTCAGTGGACTCTGACACTGACCAAAAACGCACATGCTACCATGGCGGAGCGCTCAGACGACCGTACAGTGCGCCCTGTCGGACCCGTTGCCGTCAGTGGTCCGCGGCAACCATGGGCCGATGGTGGGGGTCCGGACCGGGGGTAGCGGGGGAGCGCGCCAAGTCGAGGGGTTGTGCGGGTGGATATCGTGTCCAGCGTCGGTCTCGGCGTTGGCCTCGCCGCCGCGTGCGGCTTCCGGGTCTTCCTGCCCGTGCTGATCATGGGGCTGGCCGCCCGCGCCGGTTTCCTCGAGCTGACCGAGGGCCTGGAGTGGATGGCGGCGACCCCCGCCCTGTTGACGTTCGAGGTGGCGATGGCGTGCGAGGTCGCCGCCTACTACGTCCCGTGGCTCGACAACCTGCTGGACACGGTCGCAATGCCGGCGGCGGTGGCGGCCGGCACCCTGGTGTCGGGGGCGAACGTCGAGGCTGCGACACCGCTTCTGAGCTGGAGCGTGGCCGCCTTGACCGGCGGCGGAGCGGCGGCCGTGGTCCAGGCGGGAACGACTCTGCTGCGCGGCGCTTCGACCCTCGTCACCGGCGGCTTCGGCAACCCGGCGGTCTCGACCGCCGAGAACGGGGCGGCCATCGGACTGTCCCTCCTCGCGCTCACGGCGCCGGTACTGGCCCTGGCCGCCGTGTTGGTGCTGGCCGGGGTGGTCGTTGCGAGGATCCGGCGGCGAGCATTCGGGCCGCGCCCGGCGGGCTCCTGAGCGGGTCCGAGGGACCGAAGCGGAGAAAACGTGACGGCGGTGGAGCTGTGGAATTTCCATGTAAATCCGCTATAGTGTTGCTGAAATGTACAGGCGGGTCCTGGATCTCCGCGCCCGCGTTGAGCACCGCTCCCTCTTTCTGTTCGGGCCCCGCCAGACCGGCAAGAGCACCCTCGTCCACCACGCGTTCCCCGAGGCGGCGTTCTACGACCTGCTCGAGGCCGACACGTTCCACCAGTTGAGCACCCACCCCGAGCACCTGCGGCAGACACTGGAACCTGGACGGCGGATCGTCGTCATCGACGAGATTCAGAAGTGCCCGGCCCTGCTGGACGAAGTCCACCTGCTCATCGAGCGGAACCCGTCGTTGCGGTTCGTTCTGACCGGAAGCAGCGCGCGCAAGCTCAAGCGCGGCGGCGCCAACCTGCTGGCAGGCCGTGCCCGGGTGGTCCGGCTGCACCCGCTGGTGTCGGCCGAGATCGACGGAGACCGTCTTCTGGATCGGATCAACCACGGAGGACTGCCGGCGTTCCTCGATGCGGCGGAGCCGCGGCAGGATCTCCGGGCCTACGTCGGTACCTATCTGCAGGAGGAGATTCAGGCGGAGGGGCTGACCCGCTCCATCGGCAACTTCGGGCGCTTTCTGGACGTGGCGGGCCTGACCAACGGGGAGCAGGTCAACTTCGCGGCCGTGGCCTCGGACGCGGGGCTCGCGCCCAGCACCGTGCGCGAGCACTACCGGATCCTCGAGGACACGCTGGTGGGTGAGCAGTTGCCGGCGTTCCGGAGGACCCGCACCCGGAAGCCCGTGGCGACCGCGAAGTTCTACTTCTTCGACGTCGGCGTCGCCAACACGTTGCGGCGCACCGGGACCATCGAGCGAGGGTCGGACGCGTACGGCCGGGCGCTCGAGCACCTGGTGTTCCTTGAGCTCCGGGCCTGGCTGGACTATCGCCGCCGGGACGACCCCCTCACCTACTGGCGGAGCCGCTCGCAGTTGGAGGTCGACTTCGTGATCGGCGATGCGGTGGCGATCGAGGTAAAGGCGAAGTCGCGCGTATCGAATCGCGACTACAGGGGCCTGCTCGCGCTGGCCGACGAGATCCCGCTTCGCCGAAAGATGGTGGTCTGCCACGAGACTCGGCGGCGCCGGGACGACCACGGCGTCGAGATCGTGCCGGTGCACGAGTTCATGGACGCTCTGTGGGGCGGCGGCCTCGTCGAGTGAACGGCCGGCGCACGCAAACGCTGCGAAATGCCGAGGTGACGAGGGAGATCGCGGAGCTGGCGTCGACGGCCAACCAGGCCAACGGGTCGTTCTACACCGTCGATCCACGCGGGCTGGTCGCCCGACGCGAAGCCGCCCATTCCGGGTTGAGGGGCCGGAGGTCGATCAACGAGTGGACCTTCACGGCGCAGAGCAGCCTGCGTTCGCTCGCGGAGTTAACCGGGGGCGGCGCCATCGTGAACCGGAACAAGCCCCGTCTACGGCACGGCGTCGACCGACGAGGCGCAGCAATCCGGTCGCCGGTTGACGTACCTTGGCGATCGTCAGGGACACCTCTTACGGGGTTACACTACAGTCGTGTGCACGCAGGTCGTGTTCACTCCCGGGAAGGAGGGCCATGAAGAACATCACGCTGAGCGCCGACGAGAATCTGATCGAGGCGGCGCGCCAGAGAGCCGCCAGCGAGCGAACCACCCTGAACGAGCAGTTCCGGCGCTGGCTGGCGGACTACGTCGGACGCAGGCGGCAGGCCGAGGCGGCAGCCGCGACGATCCGGGTGCTGAGGCGGGAGTTGGGCACCGGCGGACGACGATTCACCAGGGACGAGATGAATGAGCGTTGACGACTTCCTGGACACCAACGTCTTCGTCTACCTGTTCGACGAAACCGCTCCCGGGAAGCGTCAGGTCGCCGACCGCCTCGTTCAACGGGGCTTGGCGGATGGAAGGGGATGCATCAGCTATCAGGTCATCCAGGAGACGATGAACGTCCTGGTCGGAAAGCTCGGCGCGACTCCCGAGCAGATGCGGAAGTTGATGGACGACGTGCTCTTCCCGCTCTGGCGGGTCGACCCCAGCAGCACGCTCTATCGACGCGGCCTCGACGTGCGGGCCCGCTACGGATTCTCCGTGTACGACAGCCTCATCGTGGTGGCGGCGCTCGATGCGGGTTGCAGCACCCTCTACAGCGAGGACCTGCAGCATGGACAACGCATAGAGGGATTGACCATCGTCGATCCGTTCGGATCCTCGTCGAGAACGTGAGAGCCGAGAGCCCGGGATCCTGGCCCGCCCATCGTCGCCTCCGGCTCCGCTTGGCGCCCAACCAAGCCTCCAGGAGTCCGCGCCGTTCTACGGCACGGACTCCTACCGCAGATCCCGGAAGAACCCCCGCAGGTCGTCGACGTACAGCTCCGGCTCCTCGCTGGCCGCGAAGTGGCCGCCGCTCGGCATCATCGTGAAGCGGACGAGGTTGTAGCGGGCCTCGAGCCAGCGGCGGGGCGTGAAGCGGAACTCGCCGGGAAACGCCGCGCAGGCCGTCGGCACCTCGATGCGCGGCGGGTCGGGCGCGTTGGCGCCGTGCCGGCCCTCGTAGTAGTAGCGGGCGGCGGAGGTCGCGGTCTCCGTGGCCCAGTAGATGGTGAGGGTCGTCAGCAGCTCGTCCTTGCTGAAGCGCGTCTCGGGGTTGCCGTCGCAGTCGCACCAGCTCCGGTACTTCTCGACGATCCACGCGGCGAGCCCCACCGGCGAGTCGTTGAGGCTGTAGCCGAGTGTCTGCGGCTTGGTGCCGTGCATGTGGCTGTAGCCGCGCTCCTCGTCGGTCCAGAACGCGGCGCGCTCCTCCATCAGCGCGACCTCGGCCGCGGGCACGCCGGCGGTCGGATTGTCGGGGTCGGGCGGCCCGGCGGTGCACAGGTTGAGGTGCAGTCCGGCCACGTGCTCCGAGTCGTTGGCGGCCAGCCACCGGCTGATGCCGGCGCCGAGGTCGCCGCCCTGGGCGCCGTAGCGCTCGTAACCCAGGCGCGCCATGAGCTCGGCGAAGATCGCGCCGGTGCGGTCGCGGCCGTAGCCGAGCCGCCGCGGCCGGTCCGAGAAGCCGTAGCCGGGGATGGACGGGACCACGACGTGGAAGGCGTCCTCGGCCCGCCCGCCGTGGGCGACGGGGTCGGTCAGGGGCTCGATGACCTTGTCGAACTCCGCGAAGGTGCCCGGCCAGCCGTGGGTCAGGATCAGCGGGAACGCGTCGGGCTCGGCCGACCGGCGATGCACGAAGTGGATGTCGAGCCCGTCGATGCGGGTCTTGAACTGCTCGAGCCGGTTGAGCCGGCGCTCCTGCGCCCGCCAGTCGAACTCGTCGCGCCAGTACTCCACGAGCTGGCTCAGGTAGGCCTGGTTCATCCCGAGATCCCACCCAACCCCTTCCGGCTCGTCGGGCATGCGGGCGCGGGCGAGCCGCTCCTTCAGGTCGGCCAGCACGTCGTCGGGGATGTCGATGGTGAACGGCTCGATGGCGGCGCCGCCGGCGGCCTGGCCCGCGGCTGCCGTACCCGGCGCCGGCCATGGGCCGGGTCCGGACACGCCGGCGGTCAGGGTCAATGCCACGGCGACGAATAGGGCGGTGACTGTTCGTCTCATGTTCCATCTCCTGAAGCATGCATGTTACCCGACCCGTCGGCGCCGGCTTCCGCGGGGCCGCGCGTCGACGCTGCGGATGGAATGTCGCAACTCGCATCGCGAACGAGGCGGGAAGGGTGCCGATGCGTGCGTCGCAGTGGCTACGGGCCGATGCGGCTCACTCGGCGCGAAGCGCCTCCGCCGGATTGACGCGCGAAGCGCGCAGGGCCGGCCACAGGCTGGCGAGGGTCGCGACGGCGAGGAGGACGGCCGCAACGGCCGCGAACACGGCGGGGTCGCGCGGGGGCACGTCGAGGAGCAGGTCGGCGATGAGGTGCGTCGCGCCGGCCGCGATCAGCAGCCCGGCGGCGCTCGCGATCAGCGCCGGGCGGAGGCCGTCGTTCAGGACCAGCCGCACCAGCCCGCCGCGGCTCGCCCCCACCGCGAGGCGCACCGCGAACTCGTGCCGCCGCTGCGAGACGGCGTAGGACACCGACGACCAGAGGCCGATGGCGGCCAGCAGGACCGCGAGCAGGCCGAAGACGGTGAACAGCGACGCCCCCAACCGCCAGGGCCGGATCTGCGGATTGAGCGCCTCGCCCAGCGACTCGATGCGAATGAAGGGAACGTCCGCGTCCAGCGCGGCGATCTCGCCCCGCAGCACGCGGTCCAGGCGAGATTGGTCGGGCGCCATCCGGACGAGGATCGCGCGCGGCCCGGTGTCGTCCGAAGGCAGCAGCTCGTAGAAGTACGGATGCGGGTCTTCCCCGACGAGACGGAACCGGCGCGCGTCCGCCACCACCCCCACGACCGTCGTGCACGCGTCCTGGTCGAACCGGTACACGCATTCGCCAACCGCCGAACGATGCGGCCACGCCAGCCGCGCGAGGGTCTCGTTGACGACCATCACCCGACCCTGCGTGCGCTCCGCCTCCAGGAATCCGCGTCCCTCCCGGATGCGCATGCCCGTCGTCTCGAAGAAGCCCGGTGTCACGTGGTTCACGAAGGGCACCGTGCCACTCGGCGTGGTGAGCATGTCGTCCGACCCGGGCAGCCGGAACCCCCCGCCGCGGGCGCTTCGCAAGGGGATGCTCAGCGCGGCGCTCGCCCGCGCGACGCCCGGGATCGTCGCGACCTTGTCGAGGGCCGACTCGTAGAACCTGGCCACGTCGTCCGGGGTGCGGCCGGTGCCGGTGAAATCGACGCGTACAGCCAGCACGTTGTCGCGGTCGAGCCCGATGTCGAGCGTGTTGGCGTTGTGGAGGCTCCGCAGGAACAGCCCGGCGCCGACGAGCAGGATCACCGAGAGGGCGCCCTGGGCCGCGAGCAGCCCGCCCTGCAGCCGCGGGCGCCTGCCCGGCGCGTCCAGGATACGGCCGTGGACGGCCGGAAGGGCATCGCGCGCCAGGTACCAGAGCGGGCTGATGCCCGCCGCCAATGCGGTGGCGAGCGTCGCCGCCGCCGCCACCGCCAGGACGCTCGGATTGACGATGGTCGCCGGCTCCCACGCCATGGCCGGCAGTATCGTGCGCTGCAGCCACGCCCGGCTCAGGATCAGCACCGCGAACGCGGCCAATCCGCCGAGCAGGGCCAGCACCAGGCTCTCGGTGAGCAACAGCCGCGCCAGCCGCCACCGGCTGATGCCGAGGGCGAGCCGGACCGCGATCTCGCGGCGCCGGCGCATCGCCCGCAGCAGCAGCAGGCCGGCCACGTTCAGGCACGCGATCGCGACCAGCACGACCGCGACCCCGACCAGCCATGCCGTCACGCGGACCTCCGCAATCGGTCGGAGATCGGAGCCCAGCCCGCCCGTGACGGGTCCGAGCAGCACGCGGGCCCGCCGATACCGCTCGCGCCGCGCCCCATCCTGCAGCCGGGGGCCGTGGGTCTCCTCCAGGAACGTCCGCTGAAGACCCGTCAGTTGAGCGGCGGCCTGCGCACCGGTGACCTCCGGTCTCAGCCGGCCGACCACGGTCAGGTTGAATGAGAATCCGGACGTGTGCCAATCGACGGCGCGGTCGGAGCCGTCGGCATCCGCAAACAGCGGAAGCCACAGGTCGACGTCGGACAGCTCGACGCCGCGGAAGCCGCGCGGCGTGACCCCGACGATCTCGTACGGCCGGCCCTTGATGCGCAGGGTCTCGCCGAGCACGTCGGGGCGCCCGTCGAAGCGGCGTTGCCAGAACGCATGTCCGAGCACGGCGACGCGTGCGCCGGTCGCCGGATGCGCCTCGTCGTCGAGGATGAAGCGTCCGAGCGCGGGGCCGACCCCGAGCGTTCGCCAGAACCCGGCCGACACCATGACCACCCGGGTCATCGCCGCGGCCGGTCCCGCCCCGGCCGCGAGTCGGGCCTGCGCATACGACGCCACCGAGTCCAGCGAGTCGGCGTGATCGGCGAGCCGTTCGTAGAACGGATAGGAGGTCATCACCACGGGCACCGACTCTTCCCCCGAGCGCGCAACGGGAAACAGCGTATGCAGTCGGAACACGCGGTCGGGCGTCTCCACGTGCGGCGGGGGCGCCAGCAGCAGGGTCTGCAGCACGCTGAACATGCTCGCGACCGCGCCGACGCCGATGGCGGCGGTGAGGGCGGCGGCCAGCGAGACGGCCGGGTTCCGGGCCAGGTTCCGCAGCGCGTGCCGCACGTCGCCGATGAACGTCTCCACCCAGCCGAAGCCGTAGAAGTCGTGAATGCGCTCGCGGACGGCGGTGACGTTGCCGAACTGCCGGCGTGCTGCGCGCAACGCCTCGTCGGGCGACACCCCCGACCGCCGATGGAGGTCGGCCTGCATCGCGATGTGCGACTCGATCTCCTCGCGGACGTCCTCGTCGAGGGACCCTCTGCGGAAAAGCCGGGTGAAGATGCCCATCATGCGTACCCCAGAACCCGCGCGGTGTTCCGGGTCAGCTCGACCCAGCGCTGCTCGGATTCCGCCAGCCGCCTGATCCCCGCGTCCGTCAACCGGTAGACGCGCGCGCGGCGGCCGTTCTCCGTCGTCTGCCATTCCCCCGCGATGACCTTGTCGCTCTCGAGCCGGCGGAGGGCGGGGTAGAGCGACCCCTCCTCGACGCGCAGCGCCCCTTCCGAGGCGGTCCGGATGTGGAGGGTGATGCCGAACCCGTGGTTGGGTCCGCGCTCCAGGGTCTTCAGCACGAGCAGATCCAGCGTGCCCTGCAACGTGTTGGATGGCCGCGTCATGGGCGTCACCTAGATGTTTCAGTAAGACAGTTCAGTGAGATGTCTAAGTGAAAGTAGATCGGAAGCGGGTTCGAGTCAAGCAGCACCGTCCATCGTCCAGCCGGGGCGCACGGCGATGGTCGAACCGGGCCGCGGAGAAACGGGTGAAGCGCTGGCCTGAACGGGGCCGGACCGGTATAGTGCCGATGTGCCGTCGCCCGGCGCGCGAGGAGGAGAAATGAGACGAAGCAGATACCTGGCCATCCTGACGACAATCGGCGTGGCCCTGACCGGGGCGACGTACCAGGCGCAGGACGAGCGGGCGGCCCTCGCGGTCCAGCAGGTCACCGACGACCTCTACGTGCTGGGGAACGCGCCGGAGGTGCAGGGCATGGGCGGCGGCGGGAACACCGCCATCTTCATCACCACCGACGGCGTCGCCCTCGTCGACACGAAGATCAACGGCTACGGCCAGGACATCATCGCCGCCGTGGGCGAGCTGACCGACAAGCCCATCACCCACGTCATCAACACCCACACCCACTTCGACCACAGCGGCGGCAACATCGAGCTGCCCGACACCGTGAGCTTCGTGGTGCACGAGAACACCCTGGCCCAGATGTCGCGCGAGACCTGCCAACCGGTGACCAACTGCGACGCCTTCAAGGGCGAGAACGCGAAGTATCTGCCGAAGACCGGGTACTCCGAGCGGATGTCGCTCTTCAACGGCGCCGACCGCATCGACCTCTATCACTTCGGGCGCGGCCACACCGACGGCGACACGTTCGTGGTGTTCCGGGAAGCGCGCACCATGCACACCGGCGACATGTTCCAGCGCAAGGGGCTGCCGTTCATCGACGTTGCCAACGGCAACGGCAGCGCCAACGAGTTCGGCGAGACCCTGAAGAAGGCGGTCGCGGGCGTCTCCGGCGTCGACACCGTCATTCCGGGGCACAACCCGACGCCGGTGACGTGGGCCGAGTTCGTCGACTTCAGCGGGTTCTTCAACGACGTCGTGAGCAAGGCGCAGCACGGGAAGGCGGCCGGGCTGTCGGTCGACGAGGTGGTCGCGGCCTACAGCGTACCGGGCCAGTACAGCGACTTCGCGGCGCCCGAGGGCAGCCTGCGGACGACCGTGCAGCACGTCTACGACGGCAACTGAGGGGAGGCGGGGCCATGACGTTCGCGAGAGGGCGTCTCGGCCCCGCGGCCGGGGCGGTGCTGCTGGCCGTCTCGGTCGCGGGCGCCCAGACGAGCGACGATCCGTTCGCGGCGCCCATCGCCGCGACCGACGGCGTGATCACGGTCGGCGCCGTCGAGTTCGCCGTGCTGCCCGACTTCCGCGGCGAGACCGCGCGCATGATGCGCCTGGTCGACGAGCCCGGCACGGGGCGGCTGTTCGTCAGCGACATGTGGGGCGTCGTCTACACCGTCAGCTACGACGGCGCGACGGTCACGCGGTACCTCGACCTCACCGACCCGCGCTGGGCCGTCGACGTCCACGCGTCGGGCCGCGAGCGCGGCTTCCAGAGCTTCGCCCTCCATCCGCAGTTCGCCGAGGCCGGCGCGCCGGGGTACGGCAAGCTCTACGCGTACACCGACTCGAGCAACACGGCGCCGCGGCCGGATTTCGTGCCCAACGGCGGCAGCGACGCCCACGACACGATCCTGCTCGAGTGGACGGCCGCCGACGCCGCCTCGCCGGTCTACGACGGCGGCCCGCCGCGCGAGCTGCTGCGGGTCGAGCAGCCGTTCGGCAACCACAACGGCGGCCAGCTCGCGTTCAACCCCCTCGCGGCCCCCGGCGACCCCGACTTCGGCCTGCTCTACGTGGGGTCGGCGGACGGCGGCAGCGGCGGCGACCCGCTCGACCTCTCGCAGGACCTCGGCTCGATCTTCGGCAAGGTCCTGCGCATCGACCCGCTCGGCTCGAACAGCGCCAACGGCGAGTACGGCATCCCCGCCGACAACCCGTTCGCCGGCGACGGCGACGACCTCACCCTCGGGGAGATCTACGCCTACGGCGTGCGAAACCCGCAGCGCCTCGCCTGGGACGCGCGGAACGGCAACATGTTCCTCGCCGACATCGGGCAGAACATCGTCGAGGAGATCAGCCCGGTGTGGTCGGGCGCCAACCTCGGCTGGAACGACTGGGAGGGGAGCTTCCGGTTCATCAGCCGCCGCGAGGTGAGCCTGGTCGACCCGCGCGGCGAGCCCGGCCTCGCGTATCCCGTCGTCGAGTACGGCCAGCTCGACCCGTTGCTGGGGCCGCGCTCGCACGCCACCGGGCTCGTCGTCTACCGGGACGACGCCGTCCCGCAGCTCGAGAACCTGCTGCTCTTCGGCGATGGACCCAACGGCGAGGTCTTCTACCTCGACGCCGACGAGCTGCCCGACGGCGGCCAGGACCCGATTCGCCGCGTGCTCTTCGAGCACGAGGGGGAGACCCGCACGTTCCTGCAGATCATTCGGGAGAAGAACGTCGAGCAGGGGCGGCCGCCGACGAGCCGCGCCGACGTGCGCATCGACATCGGCCCCGGCGGTCAGCTCTTCCTGCTCAACAAGCACGACGGCGTGATTCGCCGGCTCGTGCCGTAGCCGGCCCGCTTGCTCACTCGATTGAGATCGCGTCTCATTCTCAAGCGTGCTATGATACGGCCCGCATGGAGAGGGCAGACCCGGATCGGGTCGTCTGCGCGTGCCTGCAGGTCACCGAGCGCCAACTGCGCGCGGCGGTCGAGCTGAGCGGCGTCCAGACCGTCCGGGAGCTCATCCACGCGACGGAGGCCGGCACCGGGTGCACGGCCTGTCACGGCCAGCTCGAGAGCTGTCTGACCCGCTGGTCGGGCTCGCCCCCGTGCCTGTCGGAGCCGGCCGGCGAACCTTACGCCAGTCCTCCGGCTTGATCCGACGGCCATCGGCCCCGCCCGCCACGGCTACCGCTCGTGGCCTCCCATCTGCTCGCTCAGGTAGTTCTCGATGCCGACCTTCTCGATGCGGAAGAGCTGCGTCTCGGCCCAGTCCACGTGCTCTTCCGACTCGGCGAGAATCGGCTCCAGAATCTCGCGGGTGCCGTTGTCGCCGAGCTGGGTGCACAGGGCGATGGCCTCGTTGTAGTGCTTCACGCCCTTCAGCTCCAACTGCAGGTCGTTCTCGAGCTGCTCCTTCACGTCGGTGCCGACCCGGATGACGTCGTAGCGCGCGATCTCCGGGGTGCCCTCCAGGAAGAGGATGCGATCGATGAGCTGCTCGGCGTGCTTCATCTCGCCGATCGACTCCTCGTGGTGCTTCTTCGCGAGGTGGTGAAAGCCCCAGTTGGCGCACATCTTGGCCTGGCAGAAGTACTGGTTGATGGCCGTCAGCTCGATGGTCAGCGCGCGGTTCAGCGCGTCGATCACCTGGGTGTTTCCCTGCATGTCTACCTCCGTCTCCGTTGCCGCTACAGGCTGAACCGCACCTCGCCGACGACCGTCCGCCGCAGGATGTCGCCGAAGATGTGCTGCTGGATGTTCTGGTTGAAGAGGTTCGTCACCTTCAGCAGCGTCGTGACGGCCCCGTTGTTCCACCGCACGCCGAAGCTGCCGTTCACCATCGTGTAGCCGTCGGTGTAGCCGTGGAAGGCCGGCGTGAGCACGTCCGACCAGAACGCGGACGTGGCCATGCTGATGGACGCGTTGCCGAGGAACCGCGTGCCGTTCAGCGACGCGCCGATGTTCACCCGGTGGGTCGGGGGCAGGGTCAGCTCCTCGGGCAGGAACTCGGGCAGGAGCGGGTCGTCCGAGGCCAGGATCTCGGGCTCGGCCTGCCACGAGTAGTTGAACCAGGCCGAGGTCGAGCGCGAGATACGCTGGTCGAACCACAGCTCGGCCCCCACCTGCCGCGTCGGTCCCAGGTTCGAGTAGGTGAACGCCGTGCGCGGCAGGTAGATGCCGGCCGCGGCCGCCATGAACGTCAGCACCTGCGGCGGAAGCACCCAGCCCGGCGGCGGGTTCTCGGCCGTGTAGGGATCGACGTTCGGCGCCACCTCGGTGAAGGCGATGGGGGTGTCGCGGCGGTTCAGGTAGACGGCGGCCCCGGCCGTCGTGCCGCCGAAGGTCCCCGTGTAGCTGAGCTCGTAGGCGGTCAGCGACTCTTCGGTGAGGTCCGTCCGCGGCATCGAGCCGAAGGGCAGGTCGCTGCCGAGGGACTGGACCACCAGCGGGAACGGCTGGGCGGTGGTCTGGTCGAGCTGCTGCTCGAGCTGCTGCAGCGCTCCCTGGGCCGTTGCCGGCGGCAGCCCGGGCGGCAGCAACAGGGGCAGCAGGGGCCGGAACACCGCGAGGCCGCTCAGGTCGACGGGGAAGATGACGTTCATGTCGAGGAAGTTGTTGATGATCGACGGCGATCGGAACGCCCGGTTGTAGGAGACGGTCACCGAGTGGTCGACGCCGGGCTTGAACATCAGCGACAGGCGCGGCGAGAAGGCCGGCGTGGACACGCTGCCGAACTTGTCGACCCGTCCGCCGAGGACGAGGCGGAAGCGGTCGAAGAAGATCTCGTCCTGCAGGTAGGCCCCGAACTCGAGGCGGTCGGGCGCCTCCGGGGCGATGGTGATGTCGAAGGTGTTCCGGCGCACGTTGCCGCCGTAGGTCAGCAGGTTCCGCGTACCGAGGAACGACGAGTTGCCGATCTCGACGTCGAACGTGTTGCCCTTGAACCCGAGCTGCACGGGCTGGCCGCTGGCGGGGTCGGCCAGCAGCAGGTTCGGGGCGTCGCCGTTCATGATGTTGGTGAAGGCCTGGACCCGGAAGTCGCCCCGCGTGTAGCCCACCTTGCCGTAGCCCACGTACGACCCGCGCTGGATGTCGAATGGCCCGACCCCGGTGTGCGAGAGGCCCTCGGTACCCGCGACCCCGCCCGAGTACGTGAACTGCCCGCCGTTGGCGACCTCCTGGTCCACCCGCACGTCGAACTTGGGCTGGCTCGTGCCCCGGTTCGCGAACGCGGCCCCGAACGGCCCGGCCCCGTCGAGCGGATAGGTCGCGCCGCCCACCATGCGGCCCGGGACCCGCGGGTCCTCGATGACGGGCACGGTGCCCGTGGGGCGGGGGAACGCGTCGGACTGGAAGTAGCCGGCGCTGATGCGGTAGGCGAGGGTGTCGCTCGGCGCCCGGGTGACCGTCGCATTGGCCCCGAACATCGTTCCCGCCCCCTGCCCGAGGGTCGACCCCGCCTCGCGGTCGATCCAGCCGCCGCTCATGCTCACCGTCGTCCCGACCGACTCGCGCGGCGGCCTGGTGATGATGTTGACGGCGCCGGTCATTGCGTTGGCGCCCCAGGTCGCCGACGCCGGACCGCGGACGACCTCGATCTGCTCGATGTCGCCCTGGTTGGCGGGCAGCGTGTCCCACAGCACGAGGCCGAAGAAGTCGAGGTAGATGCTGCGGCCGTCCATCAGCACGAGCTGCGAGTTGGCGATGGGTCCGGTGGACTGCCGGCTCGTCACCTGGACGTCCCGGGCCGAGAGCTGGATGACGTTGACGCCGGGCACCGAGCGCAGGGCTTCGCCGACGTTGGTGCTGGCCGTGGTCTCCAGGGTCGCGGCGGGAACGACCGACGTGGTGACGGGCGCGTCGACCACCCGGACCTCGGTGCGCGAGGCGGTGACGACCACGGTGTCGCCGAAGCTCGCGATGGCGAGCACGAGGGGCGGCGCCTCGACCAGGTCGTCCGCGACGGCGATCCCCTCCAGGGTCCCGTCCGAGAAGCCCGACAGCCCGCCCGTCAGGGTGTAGGTGCCGGGGGGCAGGGCCGGGAACTCGTAGTCCCCGTTGCCGTCCGACTGCGCGACCCTCGCCTCGCCCGGAGCGCCGAGAGAGACCGTCGCGCCGGGCAGCACGGCCCCCGTCTCGTCGACGACGCGGCCGGCGATGCCGCCGTCCTGGGCCGCGGCGGTGACCGGCGACAGCGCCAGGAGCAGGATGAATACGCCCGTTTTCCGAGTCATGCTTGCCTCCCGCGTGTTTGGAGAACCATGCACATCCAACCTCGACTCTCGTGCGTTCCCGGCCGTGCCTCGCGGCCCGGCCGGGCCCCGCCTAGCGCCCTGCCAGTCCTCGCCGCGTTTACGGGCACTGTCCCATCGGCACTCATCCGACTTCCGTCCGGGGCACCAGAGGGCGACCGGGCGACGCGGGACGGGGGACGCGCGGCCCGTTCAGCATCGTCCCGATCGCCGTGTATCGAACGCCGGCCTGGTAGGCGAGCAGCAGGGCGGCGACGACCGTGACGTTGATCAGCACGAACTTCAGGTGCACGCTGATCGGCCAGTCCACCATCAGCCGCTGCGCGCCGATGACCAGCGGCAGGTGGGTCAGGTACAGCCAGTACGACGCATCCGACAGGTAGCGCACCCAGAGGCGCTCCTTCGAGGCGACCCAGCGGAACAGCCCCATCGCGCCGAAGCACATCAGCCACGCGAAGGCGACCTGCACGACCGCGGCCACCGGCCAGACCCACGCGGCTCCCGCGTACGGGAACGCCGCGTCGTACAGCAGCATGACGCCGGCCGGCAGAAGCAGCAGCAGGGAGGGGGCCAGGGCGACCGTCCACCACCGGCGCACCTCCAGGTTCCGCTCGCGGAAGAACACCCCGAACGCGAAGAAGATGGCGTAGTAGGCGAGGACGCGGCCGGCCGGTATCAGGCGGTCCGCCGTGTCGGGGCCGAAGGCCTGCTCGTGCATCGCGTACTGCGGCGCCACCGCGAGGGGCACGAGCAGCCACCACGCCGGATGGCGGAACACGAGGCCTAGGCGGGCGGCGGCGACGAACGCCCCCACCAGCAGCAGGAGGTACCAGAGGAACCAGAGGTGCTCCAGGCCGTCCAGCCACGCCAGCGGCCAGTCGAGCAGCGAGTAGTCGCCCGGCTCGACCCAGCCGATGGCCGGCACGACGGTGAACGCGCCCACGAGCAGCGGCAGGCCGACGCGATTCAGGCGGTGCCGCGCCAAGGGGCCGAGCCCCCGCGACCGCCACAGCATCGCGCTGAAGAAGCCGCTGAGCAGGAAGAACAGCGGCATCCGGAAGCCGTGGATGATGGAGAGGAACCACGCGTAGACGTTGGCTTCCGGCGCCGTGTCGTAGGCGTAGGCCTCGTGCACGGGCCAGAATTCGACGGGCACGAGGAAGACGCCGGCGTGCAGCAGGATGCCCAGCAGCATCGCGAAGCCACGCAGCGCGTCCAGGTCGTGGAACCTGGCCCGCCCATCGTCGCCGGGCGGCTGCGCTGGTTGCCCAACCAACCTGCCAGCAGTCTGCGCCGTTCCACGGCGCGGACTGCTGGGCGCCGCGAGCCCGCCGGCTCCGGGTCCGCCGTCGTCGATCCTCGGCGGCGAGCCCGTGGCTGTCGCCCGAGTCGCCATGCCTGCGATTATAGCGCCGGTTCGCCGCCCTCTCTCCAAGGCGGGTCGAGGTGTCAGGGCGCCGCCTCGGCCAGCGGTGCCCGCCGCAGCGGCTGGCGCGCGCCGTAGGTGAGCGAGCGCCAGGCCCACTCGGCCGGCCCGAAGCGGAACCGGCGCAGCCAGAGCGGCGAGGCGACGAGCTGCACCGTCCAGACCGCGGCCACCACACCCAACTGTCCCACGCGGTCGACCGAGCCGAACCAGCCGAGCCCGTGGCCGTAGAAGATCAGCGTGCAAAGCACGGTCTGCAGCAGGTAGTTCGTTAGGGCGGTCTGCCCGACGGCGGCGAACGGGCGGGTGAGACGGTGAAGCGCGGCGGTGCGGCAGACCAGCATCACCAATCCCACGTAGCCCAGGCTCACCGCGACGCTTGGCCAGTAGTTGAACTGCATGCCGAGGAAGAACGACCAGACCGGCCACCCGCGCGCGAAGTCGAGGGAGAGGCCGTATGCCTGCAAGGGAAGCGCCACCGCGACCGCCACCGCGACCAGCCCGCCGTAGAAGCGCGGCGAGCGGCGGGCGCTGAACACGTCGCCCTTGAAGAGGGCCATCCCGATGAGCATCAGTCCGCCGGCGCGCCAGAAGCCCCACATGAGCAGGCCGAACGTCTGGAGCCCGAGGGCGGTGACGGAGCGGACCGGCTGCTGCTCGAGCCAGCCTCCGCGGAAGGCGGCGAGCTCGGCGTCGGTCACCGCCGTCGCCGGCCGCCACGCCTCGGCCTCGAGCGCCGCCCGTGCGTCTTCCGGCCAGTACGGCAGCGACAGCCCCAAGGCGAGGTAAAGGGCCGACCCGACCGCGAGCAGGATCGTCCCGAGCGCCACGAGCCGACCCGGCGACAGGCGGCGCAGGGGGTAGACGGCCATGCCGCAGACCGCGTAGGTGAAGAGGATGTCGCCGTGCCAGAGCAGGTGGGCGTGCAGCAGCCCGATGACGAGCAGCCACCCCATCCGCCGGTAGTGCACCCGGCCGGCGCCGCGCGCCTCGGCCCGCCCCGCCATCAGCACGATGCCCGCCCCGAAGAGCATCGAGAAGAGCGTCATGAACTTCTGATCGAAGAACATCCGGCCGGCCAGCCAGACCCGGAGGTTCGCGCCCTCGAGGTCGCCGTAGGCGGTGGGGTTGAAGTACGCCGCTTGGGGCATCGCGAACGCCTGGATGTTCATGACGAGGATGCCGAGGAGGGCGAACCCGCGCAGCACGTCGATCGAGTCGATGCGCGCGGTTTGGGTGACGGGCCCGGCGTCCGGCGGGTCGGGGGGCGGCATGTCGGTCCTGATTCTACCCGGGGCGAGGTCGGGCTCGCTGATTCCAGCGGCGCCGCTCCAGTTTCCGCGACTGGGCGTTCGAAGAGAGGGGCCATCCGCGGGAGAATCCCAAGACTAGTCACTCCCCGATCGATGCATGAAGCCGGGCATGGCGCCCGTTGCCACGCGCTTCTCGATGCACTTCCCGAGGTCGGCTGCCACCTCCAGTACCTCCACCGGCGCCCTGACCGACTCCCCGGCCCTCTGGCGCAAGGAGACGATCATGGGCTGCAACGCGGTCGAGCGGCGGTCGTCGCCACGGAGCACACGGATCAGATCGCCCTCGGGAGCGCCGGTCGCGATCAGTTCAGGCACCAGCCGCAACATCTCGCCCATGGCGATTTCGTGGTGGGGCTGGAACTCGGCATAGGCGGAGCGGAACGCGTCCATGGCGGCGGCAGTCTCGCTGCTACTCATCAACGCCAACGCACGCGTGCCTTTCACATGCCAGTCCATCCACCTGATCGTCTCCCGTGGGCACTCATCCACGCCCGCGTCGAACCGCCGCGCCGCCTCGTGGCACGCCGCCAAGGCCTGCTTCGCTCTCCCGAGCTCCGCCAGCCGTCGACTCTTGAACATCAAGGCCACCAGGGCAGAACACCTCTCACCCGGCGAGGCTTCCGAGCCAGGGAGTCGAGCGATCACGTCGTCGTAGGAGGCGAGCTCTTCCTCGAAGTCCCCGCTCGACCCATACGCGAAGGCCCGATTCATGCGCGCCGAGTTCACGCTTCTGCGAATCTCCGGATGCTCGCTACGGCCATACCGCTCCACGGCCTCGCCATAGATCTCTGCGGAACGACGGTGGTCGCCCAGGTGGCGGCGCACGATCTCTCCCTTGACGACCAGCGACCTGGCCACCGACCTCTGAACGTCCGCATCGTCGCTGTCCCCGAACCGCTCCAGCACCTCGTCCAGCAGGGCTACCGAGCCTTCTGCGTTGCCCAGCTCGTTGTCGGCCTCAGCCTGCAAGACCAGCGCCGCCGCGACCTGCACGTCGAACCAGGGTGACCCGTCCTTGCCGAAGCGGTCTACGACATCACGGCTTTCCGATCTCGCCACGGCGAAGTCTCCAACCCCATAGCACGCTGCCGCCTTGTTGAGCGCCATGGCGGACAACCGGAACAACAGCGCCATCTCGTTCGTGTCGCCAAGCCGCCGGGCGGCTTCGTCTCCGATGGCGATCACCTTGGCGAATTGCCTGAGGCCGAGATGCGCGTCGCTTCTGAGGTTTCCGACGTATGCCCACGCCGACTCCCGCCGCCATCCCGACGCGCGCTCGACCCAACCATCGGCGACGTATCGGTCGACGAGCTCCAGGACGTACTCCCAGTCTTTCTCTCGGTAGGCAGCCTGTACGTCTTCCTGCAATCGAACTCCCGCGTCCACGCGCCGGCGGGTTCTGACCTTGTTTGATGTTCTCTCGACTTCTTCCCACCTCATGCGCAAAGGCAGATCGTCCAGCGATCTGGTCCGCTTGGCCAAGGCACGGTCCATTCCGGCTTGAATTGGCCTCGAAGCGAACGCGTCCTGCAATAGCTGGCCCGAGACCCGGTAGAGCTCCCCCACATCGTAGAAAGCCACCATGAAGTGGATGAGGGCCTCTACCACAGCAGCCTCGTCGCGCTCGCGGCGCAGCTTGTAGTAGATGCTGTAGAGGCGCTCGGATGCGGCGTAGAACCGTTTCCCGCCGTCAGCGCCCCGCATCACGGTCACGGCGCCCCTCTCGACCAGCCGCCCGAGCATGGTCGACACGACCCGGACGTCCAGGCGTGCGCGGGCCGCTATCTCGCCCGTGCCCGACGCCTGCCAGAGGTCGATCAGGGACACGAAGACACGGCGCTCGTTCTTGGGCAGGGACTGGAGATGGCCGCGGAAGTACTCCGTGTGCTCGTCGACCAGCCCGACCAGCTCTTCCATCAATTGCCGCAGCGACCGGTGGCGGGCGAACGCCGCCACCACGACGAGAAGTCTGGGGCTTCCGCCGGTCAGAATTTCGAGCGGCCTGATCTCGTGCGTGTGCGGTGCCTGTCCTGCGACCACGGCCCACAGCCCGCGGCACTCCTCCGTCGAGAGTGGCGGCAGGTGGACGAGCCGGAAGAGCTCGAAGAAGGGCGCCCGCGGATTCTCCAGTCCCTCGAAGCGGCTGGTGGCCGAGGCCACCAGCATGACCTGAGGGGCCGACTGCAGGACCCCGCGCAACCCCCAGCCGAACCCGTCATCGACGGTCGAAAAGAGCGACTGCACGTTCTCGACCATGAGCACCAGCCGGCGGTCCAGCCGATCCGCAGCGTCGAGGACCGCGGCCCGGGCCATTCCTTCCATGCCCTCTTCCCGCCACCGGGAGGACAGCGAGGCATGGGTTGTCGACAGCTCCTTGGCGAGTGCCGGGTTGTCGGCCGCGACCTCCCTGGCCAGTTGGAACAGCGTCTCCAGCCAGAAGTCCGCGAGCCCGTAGATCTCCTGGCTCTCCTCCATGAACCGCACCGGCAGGAGGTGCCGCCCGAACTCCGCGTCCCTTCGAATCTCAGCCGCCACGCGAGCGAGCAGCATGGTCTTGCCGCGACCGCGGGGAGCGACCACGAGCAGGTGCTGGCACGACGGGGCGCCGATGTTGCTCCGCAGCACATCGCGGACCGCCTCGAACTCGTGCTGCCGGACCACGAACTGCCCGACCACCTCCTCGTCGGACTGGAGCAAACCCGGGTTGAACTTGCGTATCGGCCGGTTCGCCTCCACCTCTGCGGCGATCGTCCCGCTCATCTCCTGTTCACCGCCTTCCCGTGGTCGAGAGTCGCTTCTCCAGCGCAACGTGGTGGCCGCGGAAGCGCGCGGCCCACCAGTCCTTGAAGCAGGTGCGACGAGAAACGGTAGCCGTCCTCGCCGGGCGCCAGATAGCCGTCGTGTACGAGCACCGCCAGTACATCTGCGATCCGCACGGGGGCTTCTTCGACCAGCTCCCGGTACAGCGTCGCCAATGAGCTCTCCGCGCGCGCCGTGAAGCGTCCCTCGACGGCGGCTTCCGTAAGAATCTCCATGGCAAGCGAGTAGCCTTCGTCGTCGAGAGCCTCCTTCAGGCGGGTCTCGTAGTGCACGAGGTCGCTCTGGCCGGACGGTCCCAGCAGGCTGTTGCGATAGACCTCTCCGACGTCTTCCACCCTCAGAACGTTCCTTCCCTGCATGATCGCGTGATCCCTGAGGCGCGCGAAGAACGACTGCACGTGTTGGGGGATTCCGAGGCCAAGCGACGCGTACACCGTGTCCCCAACGTCGCCCTCGATGGTCAAGCCATGGCTTGCGGCCAGCCGCCCGATGCACGCGACGCTCGTCTCCCGGCCCCACGGACCCAGCCGGAACGGGTCGAGATGGTTGACACGGTCGGAAATGCCGAGCCGCCGCACGAGCGGCGCGAGGCCGATGCTGCCCGACAGGATCAGCACAGGCGACTGCTCGCCGAGTCGCTGGATCGCCCCGCGCAGCCAGCTCAGGAACTCGTCCACGCGCGCCGCGTCTCCGTCTCTCTGGAGCATGCGCTTGAGGAAGATCGGCATCTCGTCGATCACCAGGAGGACGGGCTTTGCCTGAGCCGCGCAGTCACGCAGCAGTCGGTCGCCGTACCGCCGCCAACTGCCGGCATCCAGTCCGGCCCTCACCTTCAACCGGAATCGACTGCCGCCGATCTCCTCGACCCTGTCGCTGAACCAGCGCTTCATGCCCTCCGCGAAGCGCGATGCCACGGGACGGTACCGGTACGCCGCCTCGGCCATGTCGGCGACAGCATCCTCTGGGCTCGCCGCCCCCTCCACGTCGACGAACAGAACTATCCAGCCCGCCGACTCGAGCCGGCGCCCGAGCTCGCGCAGCACGCTCGTTTTTCCCATGCGGCGCTGCCCGCTTAACAGCACGTGATTGCGCCCACGCACCCGCGCCTCGAGTATCTCGAGCTCCGCGGTGCGGTCGAAGAAGTCGTCGCCAATCACCCAACGTCCGGTGGAAGATCTCATTCAGGGCCTCTTTCAACGAAACCGTTGAAACGATACCGCTCACCCAGCCCGTTGTCAACGCAGTTGTTGTCAACTGTCTTGTTGCCGTTCGTCCACGTATCCATGTACTGCCGTGAATCGGTGTGGCCTTGAGCGCCACCCCGCCCGGGTGACGTCCGTGCCGCCTCCCCCACGGTCTCTTCCTGTCGACCCGGTGGAGGTTGACGTGGGACATGCGCCCCCGGCCCGGGTTGGTCTTGCTCACCCCGCCGAGCCGCCTTAGAATGCCGGAACAAAGGTACGCATGCGCCCGGTTGATCCTCGCCGCGCTGGCGGGTTTCACCCGAGAAGACGGAGGCCCCGCTTGCGACCCGTTGCGCTCATCGCCTTGGCGGCGCTCGGCCTGCCCGCGTCCGCGGGCGCGCATCTCCCATCGACTTCTTCGAGACGCGCGTGAGGCCGGTGCCGGCCGACAACTGCTACGCGTGCCACGCGCGCCTGCAGTCGGGCGGCCTTCGGGTCGACTCGAGGGAGGCGCTGCTGGAAGGGGGCGACTCGGGCCCCGCGATAGTGCCCGGCGACCCCGACGGCAGCCTGCTCGTGCGGGCGGTGCGCCACGAGATCGAGGGCGGCGAGATGCCCCGCTACGCCGACCCCCTGGCGGCGCGGGACGTGGAGCGGCTCGTCGAGTGGATCCGGATGGGCGCGCCCTGGCCGGAAGCCGCGCCGGCGGCGGCGACGGCTTCGGCCGACCTCGCACGCCCGGCGACGCCGCGGCGCGAGGTCACCGCGGCCGAGCGCGACTTCTGGTCGTTCCGGCCCTTCGCGGCCCCGGCCGTGCCGGAGCCGGCCCGGACCGGATGGGCCCGCAACGACGTCGACCGCTTCCTCCTCGCGAAGCTCGAGGAGAAGGGCGCCGCTGGCTCGACGTCGCCCGCTTCGGCGAGGACGACACCCGCGGGCTGGCCGAGGACGGGTCGGCGTAACCGCCGGATCATCGCCAAGGGCACCCCGCTCGACGAGGTGAAGTCGACCCCGATGCCCAACGGCTTCGAGAGCTTCTTCGACCGCCACCAGCTCGAGCTCGACACCATGGAGCGCGAGCGCCTCAACCTGTACACCGACGTCTACCGCCGCGACCTCGACAACACCCTCGACACCTTCTTTCCCGCCCCGGGGCTGCTGCGCTTCCGCGGCTGGGGCCTGGAGCGGCAGCTCGGCCGCGTCGCCGCCGACCACGTCGAGGCCATGCGCGCCCGCATCGACGAGCTCGAGGAGGCCCTGCCGGACCTGCCGTTCGTGATGGGGGTGCGGGACAGGGAGGCCGAGGACCTGACCGACATCAGGCTGCACGTGCGCGGCAGCCCCACGGATCTCGGCGAGGAGGTCCCTCGCGGGTTCGTCTCGGTCCTCGCGGGGAAGGACGCCGGGCCGTTCACGGAGGGGAGCGGCCGGCTCCAGCTCGCGGAGGCCATCGCGACGCACCCCCTGGCCGCGCGGGTCATCGTGAACCGCGTCTGGCGCTGGCACATGGGGTCGGGCATCGTCGACACGCCGAGCAACTTCGGCTTCGCCGGCGAACGGCCCACCAACGCCGAGCTCCTCGAGCACCTCGCCGCCCGCTTCGTCGACGGCGGCATGTCCATCAAGCGGCTGCACCGCGACATCATGCTCTCGGCCACCTACCGGCTCCGCGCCGGGCGGCACGCCGCCAACGAGGCCGTCGACGCCGCCAACCGCTACTACTGGCGCGCCGACCGCCGCCGCCTCGACGCCGAGAGCATCCGCGACGCCCTGCTGCACGTCTCGGGCGGCCTCGACGCGAAGGTGGGGGGGCCGTCCGTCGACCTCGACGACGACGACAACGACCGGCGGACGCTCTACGGCACCGTGAGCCGGTTCCATCTCGACGACTACCTGCAGACGTTCGACTTCCCCGACCCCAACCTGTCGGCGGAACGCCGCTACGCCACCAACGTGCCCCAGCAGAGCCTGTTCTTCATGAACAGCCCGTTCGCCCGGCGGCAGGCCGAGCGGCTGGTGAGGCGGCTGGCGGAGGAGGTCGGTCACGAGAGTGAAGACGCCGATGAAACGGGCGCCGAAGGCCGGGACGGGGACGGGACCCGCGCAGACGGTGAAGGCGGGGCCGATCGGGTCGCGGATGGTGAAGGCGGCGACGACGACAGCGCCCCCGATGACGGCGAGGACATTCCCGCGCGCTTCGCCGACCGGGCGATGATCCGGGCCGCCTACCCCTTGCTCTACGGTCGCGAGGTCTCCGAGGCCGAGCTCGAGGCGGGGCTGGCGTTCCTCGCCGAGCGGCGGGCGTCCACGAAGGAACCGGACGATCTGCAGGGGCGTCAGGCTTCCACGAGGGCGTGGACCCAGTACGCGCGGGCGCTGTTCAGCGTCGCCGAGTTCAGGTTCATCGAGTAGGAGTCCGCCCTATGCCGCAACGGCTCCACGATCACCGCCACCACGGCTGCGGCGTGACGCGCGGGGCGCCCCGCACCCGCCGCGAGGCCCTGCGCACCATGGGCGCCGGCTTCGGCATGGTGGCCTTCGCCGGCATGGTGCGGGCGTCGATGCTCGAGGCGGCGGGCGGGGTCTTCTCGCCGGCCGGCGCTCCGCTGCCCGCGCCCCACTTCGAGCCGCGCGCGAAGAACGTCATCTTCCTGTTCATGAACGGCGGGGTGTCGCAGGTCGACACGTTCGACCCGAAGCCGGCCCTCGATCGCTACGACGGCCAGCCCATGCCGACCGGCGCCATCGAGACCGAGCGGCGCACCGGGGCGCTGATGAAGTCGCCCTTCCGCTTCGACCGTTACGGCGAGTCGGGCATCGAGATCAGCGAGCTCTTCCCCCACGTGGGCGACTGCGCCGACGACATCTGCGTCATCCGTTCGATGCACACCGACATCCCCAATCACGAGCCGTCGCTGCTCATGATGAACACCGGGCACATCCAGCCCGGGCGCCCCTCGCTGGGGGCGTGGCTGACCTACGGGCTGGGCGTCGAGAACCGGGACCTGCCCGGGTTCGTCGTCCTCTGCCCCGACCAGCCCACCGTGGTCGGCCCCCCGCTCTGGAGCAACGCGTTCCTGCCCGCCGTTCACCAGGGAACCTACATCTCCGACAAGGTGCCCCGCATCGAGGGCGACTTCGACCCGCAGGAGCTGATACCCAACATCCGCAACGACGCCACCGGGCTCGACGACCAGCGCCCCGAGGTCGACCTCGTCGAGAGGCTGAACCGGCTGTACATCGAGCGCCTGGGGGAGGACGCGCCCGAGATCGAGGGCGCCATCCAGGCGATGGAGACCGCCTACCGCATGCAGACCGAGGCCCCCGAGGTCTTCGACATCCGCCAGGAGAGCGCGGCCACGCAGAAGCTGTACGGGCCGGGCAGCACCGCCCGCGGCTGCCTCATGGCGGTGCGGCTGGTCGAGCGGGGGGTGCGGATGGTGCAGGTCTACTACGCCAAGGGCGATCCGTGGGACGCCCACAGCGACATCTTCCAGCACCGCAAGAACGCGCGGGACTCGGACCGGCCCTTCGCGGCGGTCATCAAGGACCTGAAGTCGCGCGGCCTCTTCGACGAGACGCTGGTGGTGTGCGCCACCGAGTTCGGCCGCACCCCGGTGCTCGAGACCGGCGGCGGCTCGGCGGCGGGCCGCGTCGTCAACGGGCGCGACCACAACCCCTTCGGCTTCAGCATCTGGCTCGCGGGCGGCGGCGTCAAGGGCGGCATGACCCACGGTGCCACCGACGACTTCGGCTTCCGGGCGGTCGAGAAGCCGGTGCACGTCCACGACTTGCACGCGACGATCCTGTACCTACTCGGCATCGATCACGAGAAGCTGACCTACCGCTACAGCGGCCGCGACTTCCGCCTCACCGACGTGCATGGCCGCGTCATCCACGACATCATCGCCTGACCGTCTTCCCGGCGTCGTGCCGATCGGGGAGGCACGCTTCCGCGGCTCGCAGGGCGCGGCCGCCGCCGGCTCGGACCGGGCGCGGTCGCCCTCGCCCAATCGCCGGGCGCGAGCAGGGGCTCAACCGTGGACTGCCCCCTCGGCTGAGCTCTTCACCGCCGTTTCCGGCGCTGTCCATACGCCGCCGGGTGTGGCTGGTGTTCCCGCACGAGGAAAAGCACACTCTCGATTTATCGCCTAAAAGTCACTACATTAACCGGAGTATATCCCTAATATCCTATTGACGTGGAGTATAGTGACACGATAGCGGTGGTTGCACGGTGGTTGCGATCCCGGCCGGCCCCGGCCGGGCAGCCGTTCGTTCCCTTCCCAAGCGAAAGTCGTCGGGGCGAGAAGCATGGCAGCGGGTGACGGCGGGTGGGGAATGCGGGTCGGCGCAGTCTGCCGCGCCGTCGCGGCCCTCCTCGTCTTCCTGGTGTTCGTGCTCGCCGTCATCGGCGGTACCGCGGCGGCGCAGCCGACTGCGGCGGCGGCCGACGGCGCGCCGTTCACCGACGACCCGCTGGTCCCGGGGGTGACGCCGGTCAGGGCGGCGCACTTCGAGGAGCTCCGGCAACGGATCGACGCGTTACGGGGGCAGGTGGGCCTGCCGGGGTTCGCGTGGACAGACCCCGTGCTGTCGCCCGGCGTCACCCCGGTGCGTCGGGTGCACGTGACGGAGCTGCGGGCGGCGCTCGACGCGGCGTACGTGGCCGACCGGCGGTCCTCGCCCACGTGGGGCGAAGCGGCGGTGACGGCGGGGGCGACCCCTATCCGGGCCCGCCACGTCACCGAGCTTCGGGCCGCGGTGGTCGCGCTGGAGACGGCCCCGAACCGTGCGCCGGAGGCGGTGGGCGCGGTTCCCGCGCAGACGCTGACGGTGGGCGGGGGGTCGGAGGCGGTCGACGTGGCGCCGTACTTCGACGACCCCGACCGCGACCCGCTGACCTACGACGCGGCGTCGAGCGACACGGGCGTGGTGACGGCCGGGGTGTCGGGCAGCACGGTCACGCTCTCGCCGGTGGCGGGGGGCGCGGCGACGGTCACGGTGACGGCTCTGGACGAGGAAGGCCTGAGCGCCTCGCAGGCCATCCCGGTGACGGTACGGGGCCCCGACCTGGTGGTGGAGTCTCCGGGGGTGAGCGACGGCACGGTGGAGACGGGGGAGTCGTTCACGCTGTCGCTGACGGTGGTGAACCGCGGCGAGGGTGCGTCGGGGCCGACGACACTGCGCGCGTACCGTTCGTCGGGCCCGGCGATCGCGGCGAGCGACGCGCAGGTCAGCGCGGTCGCGGTGTCGGCGCTGGCCGCGGGCGCGAGCGAGGTCCTGTCGGTCGGCCTCACGGCGCCGGACTCGGCGGGGACCCATTACTACGGCGGTTGCGCGGAGCGTGTCGATGGAGAGAGCGAGACCGGCAACAACTGCTCGATCGGCGTGCCGGTCACGGTGGAGTCGCCCCCGCCCCCGCCCCTGCCCCCGCCCCCGCCTCCGTCCCCCGCGTGGGACGCGTCGCAGGAATGCAGCGGTCGCACCGTGGAGCGCAACGGTGAAACGGGTTCGGCGATGACGATTCGCCTTGCAGTTCACGCGCGGAGAGACCTGGTCGGCCTTAACGTCGCGGTGTCGATGACAAACGGAGAAGGAGAGACGGTGTGGATCACGTCGCTGTGGGTGGGCGATCTCCGGGCAGGGCAGAGCTGGGAACACACGATTGAGGTCTTCATCATTCCGGCCATCACCGGGGGCAGTTGCTCTACAACCTGGTCCGAATCCTGAACGTGGTCCGGGCAGGGGCGATGCGAGCACCGGCAGTCAACGGCCAGGTCATGCCAACCGACCTCAATCCGGACCCGGCGCGGCACGGCGGCGAGTCCGCTTCCGACGGGTCCACCTCGGAGCGGCGTCTCCTCGAGCGGGCGCGGCGGGGCAGTCGGTCGGCGATCGACACGCTGTTCACGCGATACAGATCCTGGCTCCGGCGGCGGTCACGGGGCCGCTTGCCGCCGTGGGCGCGTGACGGCATCGACACCAGCGACATCGTCCATGACGCGCTGCACCAGACCTTTGCGAGGCTCGACTCGTTCGAGTCCAGGCACGCCAGGGCGCTCCGGGGATACCTGTTGCGTGCTGTCGAGAACCGCATCAATGACCAGTTGCGGCGCGCCGGGCGTCGTCTGAACGTGATCATGCCCGATGCACCTGCGCGGCTGTCGGACAGTGCGGCACCCCAGCACCGGCAGTTGGTCGACGACGAGACCCGGAAGCGCTACGCAGCCGGTCTGGAGCGCTTGACGGACCGCGACCGGCGGCTGATAGTCGGACGCGCGGAGCTCGGGTACAGCTACCGTCAGATCGCTTTCGTGGAACGTCTGTCCACCGAGGCGGTGGCGCGAAAGGCGCTGACACGGGCGTTGAGAAGGTTGGTCGACGTCATGTCGAATGGCTCGTAGAGACGCTCCCGGGGACGTCGTCGGCGACGCGGTGGACGCCGTCACGTTGAACCAGGACGTACAGTGGGAGCGGTGCGCACGACTGGCCACGCCGTCCGAACGCCGCGCGCTCGGCACGCTGCGAGAGCTCTCCCGGATCTTCGCCGATAGCGACCCTGCGGGGCTTGCGCCGTCGACCGCGGCGGAGCCCTCCGTCGGCTTTCCCGCAGGCACCTTCATTCGTCGCGTCGTCCACGTCCTCATGGCCGCTGCCTCAGTCCAGGTGGCGGCGACGTTGCTGTTGCTGCCCTGGAGATGGGAACCCTACCATCGGCTGCACGGAGACGTGGCGGTCTATGGGGCGATCCTGCTCGCCGGGTATGGCGCAAGCGCCGCCGTGCTGCTGTTCGCCGGACGGCGTGATCGGCGGACCTGGTTGCTGGGGGGCTTCTTCCTGTTCAGGGCCACTCTCGCACCCCTGCACATGCTTCCGAGCTTTCTGGGGCAGATGCCGACAGTCGCCGTATCGGAGCTTTCCGTCTGGGACGTACCCCTGCCGACCGTCGTGTTCGTGCACTTGTCGTATCCGCTGGCGTTCGCGATGTCGCCCGCGTTTCTGTGGGCGTTCGCCAGAGAGTGCCCCCGGGTTCATCGGCGGACCCGGCTGGACGATCTCGCGGGCTGGATGGTCCCCGTCAGTGCGGTGATCGGTGGCGCCATGTGTGCCGGGCTTGCGTCGATCTACGTGGCAGGGCCGGCCGGCGACGCGGTCGGAGGAGCCCTGTACTGGGCGGTCCTCGATGGCACCGCCGCTGCCACGTCCCCGGTGTCGCTGGCTGCCGTAGTGGTGGTCGCGCTGCGGGCTCACACGGCGCCGGCCCCGGAGGTGAGGCGTGTCGTCGTGTTCAGCATCGGGTTCGTGGTGTGGGTGGGACTCGGTGCGGCGTACGACGTCGTCGAGGCGCTGTCGCCAGGATCCTGGCTGTCGAACTATGAACCGGGCTCGGTCCTTGCGCCGATGCAGGCGATGCGCTTTCCGGGGATGGTGCTGCTGTGGTACTCGGTGCTTGCGGTCCGTGTGCCCCACCCTCGCGAGATGCTCCGCGCCGGCTACCGACGGCTGTTGGTGAGACCCGGCCTGCTTGTGGGGGCGGCGGTCGCCCCGGCCGTGGGTGTCGGTTGGCTGCTGTCGATCAACTCCGATCGGGAAGTGGGCGCGGTCATCGCGAGTCCGCTGGTGCAGTCGCTGACCGCGGCGGTCGCCAGCCTGTTGGTCCTGGCCATCAACCGTGAACGCCTTCTCCGTCGTCTGGACGCCTGGGTCGATCCCGAGACTGCGGACCAGCGGCACGTCCTGCCCGTGGCTACCGCGGCCCTGGCGAAGGCCGAGCGGATGGCGACCGTCAGCCGGACGCTGGCGCGGGCGGTCAAGCGCGGCTGCGGCTCGCCCGGCAGACTCCTCGTGGTGGACGACGCGCGGTCGGACACGTGCGATTTCGAGCCGGCGGACAGCGCAATCGCTCCCTTGCCGCGGACTTCTGCGATTGTCCACATCCTGACGGAGGCCGGCGGGTCGTTGCGGGTCCACCCGAGCGATACCAAGTCGGTCTTCGGCCTGCTGCCAGCCGGGGACGCGGCGTGGGTGGCGGAGACGGATGCCGACGTGATTGTGGTGGTCCCCGGCCCCGGCGCCGAGGTCGTCGGCGTCCTCGTGGTGGGGCGGCGTTTCGACGACCGGATCGTGCGCAGTGCGGACGTGGCGTTCCTGGAAGTGCTGGCATCGGCGGCCGGGCAGGCAGTGATGCGCGTGCGGCTGTTGAACGGGTCGGAACGTCGGTTGTCGGAGCCTCCGCTCGCGTTCGAATGCCCGGCGTGTGGATGCGTTGCAGGGGCCGACGAGCCTCGCGGGTGCGCCTGCGGACCGGCGTACCTCGAGACGGAGATTCCGCGGCTGCTGGCGGGCAGGTTCCGTCTGGCGCGGCGGCTGGGCGCTGGCGGGATGGGTGCGGTCTATCTGGCGCACGATGTTCGACTCGATCGCCACGTCGCGGTAAAGACCGCGGCCGGGAGGTCCGTGTCGCGGATGATGGGACTGCAGCCCGAGGCATGGGCCATGGCGCGGGTGCCGCACGCGGCGGTGGCTCAGATCTACGGTGTCGAATCGTGGCGCGGGCGCCCGTTTCTGGTCGTCGAGTTCCTGCCCGGCGGCACGCTCGCGGAGCGGCTCGGGGATGGACCGATCTCGGCGCCGCGGTCGGTTGCCGCGACCCTTCATCTCGCCGAGGGGCTGGCCGCGTTGCACCGGGCGGGGTATCTGCACGGGGACGTCAAGCCGAGCAACATCGGGTTCACCGCGGACGGCTTGCCGAAGCTGCTGGACTTGGGTCTGGCCAGGCCTGCCAACGATGCCGCAGTGGCGGGCGGCACGCCGCGCTATCTGTCGCCGGAGGTGCTGTCGGGGCGGCCCGCCGAGGCCGCCGACGACGTCTGGTCCCTGTGCGTGGTCCTCTACGAGATGGTGTCGGGTGAACACCCGTTCGCGGGCGGCACGGTCGAAGACGTGGCGGACCGTGTTCGGCGTCAACACCTCGGCCGCCGCGTACGGTCCGCACCCGACACGGAGATGCAGTCGGCGGTCGTCGCGTTCGCGGCGACGGTGCTGACGACTGCCCGGTCCGCACGTCCGGCGACGGCGCGCGCATTCGCTGATGCGCTCGGCGGAGTGCCGGGCAAGGAATAGGACCGGTTTCTCGATGCTCGCCTGCCGCGTTTCTGCTCTTCGGACGTCTTTACCAATGACAGTGCCGGCCCGGCAGCCGGCGGCCCGCGGGTGCGGTTGCCGCCGCACGCCCATGCGGACGACCACCGCAGGGCGGATGGCCTGTCGGCCTGCCCGTGGCGTCTATCGATGGAGAAGCACGACCGGCAGATGATTGCGCCGGCCCGCCAGCATGGTCTTCCAAGGTGGGGTCCTGACGGCCACCATCGGTGCCACGGGCAGGATTCAGTGTAGCGACGCGTGCACGTGCGACACCGGCTTCTGCGAAATCGTGGACCAGGTAGTGACGCACGGCATCGCCCGGCGCGGATCGACCGGCAAACCATGAACTGAGCTGTACGCGAGCGAAGAGGGTGTTCGCCAGACGAATCGGACTAGCGGCGTTCGGGATACTGCTCTCGGTGTCGACGACACATGCGCAGGACGTCGAGGAACTTCTGGGCCATGACTACCATCTTTACGCCGGCGGCGTGCTCGCGGGCGAAGAACACACCCGCGGCGCGCTGGTCGGACTGATCGGCACAGTGCATTTCGGTTGGTTTGCGCTGGCCATGGGCGTGGACGGCCACCGCCTGTGGCATCACGACGAAGGCCAGGCTGCGTTCGATCGGGCGATGGAAGACACGGGCGCCGACACCGAGATCGATAGCAACGGGCTCAACGCAGTATTCGGCCTCGGCGGTGGTTCGTTCGACGGCCGACGGCAGGTCATCCCAATCGGCATAATCGGCTATACGAGGACCAATGTCGAGATTTGTATCCACGCCACCTGCGCCGAGGAGAGTGCAACCATTGTCAACTACGGCTTCGGGCTCATTACCGCCATCAAGGGTGGCGGCGGGCGGGGGCTCCACACGGGACTCCGTTGGACACGGAACTACGGCGTGGCGCTCACCGTCGGGTTCGTGTGGTAGACCGATGGCAAGTGTCGATCACGGTGGCGGCACGACGTGCGGCGCCACCGACGACTTGGGGGTTGCAGCTGGGCGAAGGTCGATGCAGCCCACAGGGCACGACGCCGAGGGCGCGTCCGGACGGCGGCGGTGCCGTTGAAGTGACCCGAATCGTCTTGCAGCACCAGGAAGAGCTCCCCGCGGTCCGCCCCATCGTACGCCGTTTCCACATCGAGGTCCGCTGCCGCTCGTTCAGGCGCGAACTGGGCACCCGACTGCGGGCGGCCCGCTCGGCCTGAACTCTTCATCGGCGTTTCCGGAACTGCGCAGAAGCTGTGGGGAACATATACCCCAGATTGTCCCGAAAATACCTCGTTTTTTGCCATGATATATCTACAATATAACGTTTGAGTCGATACAATTGCAGTGTTCAGCTATGATAGTGACATGAGCGGCCTTCTTGAATCCACTCAGCGCCACATCCGCCCCGGTGTGACACCGCTGATCCGGCTCGATGGCAGGGGATCTCGGGTGCTGCAACAGGACCGGTCCGTTGAGCATGAGGACGTCGCGCTGCCGACACGTGCGCCGGGCTCCAAGCCCGGGTCCGAAGCGGTGGCGGCGCCCCGGCGCGAGTGTGGTGGGTTCGGCGGTATGCGACGGGCGATGCGGCGTGGTCCCGTGAAGAGAGCGCGACGGGTGGCCGTCGTGTCGCTCTTGCTGCTTGGCCAGCTCGCCGTCTTCGGCGGTACAGCCGCCGCGCAGACGGACCCCTGCCGTACAGAGACATGCGACCGCGCGGTGCTGGAGGCGCTCTACGACGCGACGGGCGGCGCGAGCTGGACGGACGACACGAACTGGAAGACGTCGGCCCCGCTGGACGAGTGGCACGGCGTGACGACCGACGCCGACGGTCGGGTCACGGACCTGCACCTCGGCCACAATGCCCTTGCCGGCTCCATTCCGCGAGACCTGGGACGTCTGGAGAGGCTCGATCGCCTGGTTCTCCAGGGAAACGATCTGACCGGTCGGATTCCCGGGGAGCTGGGAAATCTCGGCGTTCTGCGGGAGCTATACCTCGACGGGAACGACTTGAGCGGCCCGATTCCCGACGAATTCCGGAAGCTGGCGAACCTCCGGGAGCTGTTCCTGGGGGAGAACGACTTGAGTGGCCCCTTGCCAGGCTGGTTGGGGAATCTCGCCCGACTCGAGACGTTGCATCTCGCTACGAACGGCCTGAGCGGCCCGATTCCCGACGAGCTCCAGCGCTTGGTGAGTCTGAAGTGGTTGGCCCTCGGTTGGAACGAGCTGAGCGGCCCTGTGCCGGGCTGGTTGGGGAGTCTCGCCCGACTCGAATCGCTGGACCTCGGCGGCAATGTCCTGAGCGGTCCGATCCCCGACGAGCTCCAGGACCTGGTGAACCTCGACAGCTTGGCCCTCGATGAGAACGAGTTGATAGGTCCGGTGCCGGACTGGTTGGGAAATCTGGTCAAGCTCGAATCGCTGAACCTCCGCGACAACGCCCTGAGCGGTCCGATCCCCCAGGAGCTCCAAGACCTGGTGAACCTCGAGTGGTTGGCCCTCGGTCGGAACGAGTTGAGTGGTCCGGTGCCGGGCTGGCTAGGGAATCTGGTCAGGCTCGAGTCGCTGGACCTCAGCGAGAGCGGGCTGGCCGGCCCCATCCCGATCGAGCTGGGAAGGCTGACGAACCTCCGGCTGTTGGCGCTTGTGCAGACCAACCTGACCGGGGCGATCCCGGCCGAGCTGGGAAACCTGGCGAACCTGGAGTGGCTCGACCTCTCCTACAACGACTTGACCGGGGCGATCCCGGCCGAGCTGGGGAACCTGATGAAGCTCGAGAGGCTCGATCTGTCGCATGCCTGGGGGCTGTCGGGGCCGCTGCCGGCCGGTCTCGAGCGGTCGGCTCTCGAGGAGCTGGACGTCTTCGTGACCCGCACGTGTGCGCCGCCGGCATGGCGGGAGTGGCTGGCGACGATCGAGTTCTACGGGCCGCTGTGCGAGGCGGAGACCGACGGGACGATAGACGTCGCCGTCGTCTATACGCCGGCCGCCCTCGAGGCCGCGGGCGGCGCCGCCGCGATCGAGGCGTCGATCGACCTCATGATCGCCGAGACCAACGAGGCCTACGCGGCGGGCGGATTGCAGCAGCGGCTGGCGCTGGTCGGGCGGTCCGAGGTGCCGTATGCGGAGACGTACGGCGGGCAGGACGTCTACCGTCTGCGTGACCCGTCGGACGGCCACCTCAACGAGGCGCACGCCCTGCGCGACGCGGTCGGGGCCGACCTCGTGCACCTCATCGTCGGCGACCCCTGGTACGACGTCTGCGGCATCGCCGCGGGCATTCCGGGCGTCTTCGGGCTCACCCTGCTGGAGTGCGGCGGGCTGACCTTCGCGCACGAGCTCGGGCACAACATGGGGCTGCACCACGACCGGTTTCAGTTCGACGTGTTCGAGGGGAGCCTGTCGGCGCACCCCGCGTACGGCTACGTCAACCAGGGGGTGTTCGACGCGGGCGCCCCGGAGTCCGGGCGCTGGACGACGATCATGTCCTACCAGCGGCATTGCCGCCTGGCCGACGTCACCTGCTCGGTGTTGCCCCGCTTCTCGAATCCGCGCCAGCGCCACGGCGGCGACCCGCTGGGCATTCCCTTCGGCACGGGGTCGGGCCTGACCGGCCCTTCGGACGCGGTGGCCGTCCTCGAAGCGATGGGGCCCGCGGTGGCGATGTGGCGGGACCGCCCGGACGGCGCCGCGAACCGGCCGCCGGTGGCGGCGGGAACGCTGCCGGACCGGACGCTGGAGTCGGCGGGCGCCACGCTGGACGTGGACCTGTCGCAGGCGTTCGCGGACCCCGACGGCGACCCCCTGACGTACACCGCGTCGTCGACGGCGCCGTGGGTGTTGCGGGCGAGGGCGGCCGGCGCGGTCGTGACGCTGACCGCCGCGGGCGAGGGTGCGACGACGATCCGGGCGACGGCGACCGATCCGGGTGGACTGAGCGTGTCGCAGTCGTTCTCGGCGACCGTGGACGGGCCCGCGGACCCGGACCCGCGGGGCAGCGCGGAGTCGGACCGGGCGGCGCTCGAGGCGCTCTACGACGCCACCGATGGTCCGGGCTGGACGGAGAGCACGAGCTGGAAGACGTCGGCGCCGCTGGGCGAGTGGTACGGCGTGACGACCGACGCCGACGGCCGGGTGACGGGGCTGGATCTGGATGACAACGGCCTCGACGGTTTCATCGCGCCCGAGCTTGGAAGCCTGGGCGCCCTGGAGTCGCTGTCTCTCGGCTGGAACGACCTGACCGGGCCGATTCCGGCGGGCGTGGGGAATCTGGCCCGGCTTCGGCGCCTGGAACTCTACGGCGCGGGTCTGACCGGGCCGATCCCGGCCGCACTGGGCACCTTGACCGACCTGGAGTCACTGTCCCTCCACTGGAACCGACTGACCGGCCCGATCCCGGCCGCGCTGGGAGCCCTGGCGAACCTGGAGTTGCTGTCCCTCGGCGGCAACGCGTTGACCGGCCCGATTCCGGGCCCGTTGGGGAACCTGGCTCGACTTCGGTCGCTGGGGCTCGACTCGAACGAGTTGACGGGACCCATCCCGGGGCAGCTTGGAAGACTGGCGAGCCTCGGGTCGTTGTCCCTCGCCTGGAACAAGCTGACCGGTTCGATTCCCGGGCAGCTCGGAGACCTGTCGCGCCTCGAGACGCTGGAGCTCGGCGGGAACGACTTGACGGGCCGAATTCCGCCCGAGCTGGGGAATCTGGCGAGTCTCCGGGAGCTGGACCTGTCCTACAGCGACCTGTCGGGGCCGGTCCCGGGCTCGCTGGGGAATCTGGCGAGCCTCGAGAAGCTCGACCTGTCCTACGCGTGGGGCCTGTCGGGACCGCTCCCGGCCGGTCTGGAGCAGTCGGCCCTCGAAGGGCTGGACATCCTGGTCACCAGGACGTGCGCGCCGTCCGCCTGGCGGGAATGGCTGGCGACCATCGAGTTCCTGGGACCGCCGTGCGGGTCGGACCGGGGCGTGACGATCGACGTCGTCGTCGCGTACACGACGGCCGCGCGGGAGGCGGCGGGCGGGACCACCGCCATCGAGGCGGAGATCGACCTCATGATCACGGAGACCAACGAGGCCTTCGCGGCTGGCGGGGTGCAGCAGCGGGTGGCGTTGACGGGCCGGTCGGAAGTGCCGTACGTCGAGACGTTCAGCTTGCGCGACCTCGACCAGCTCGCGGATCCGGAGGACGGTGAGCTCGACGAAGTGCACGACCTGCTCGACCGCACCGGGGCCGACCTCGTGCACCTGATCGTCGACCGTCCGTACGACGTCTGCGGCATCGCCTTCCTCCCCATGCTCGGCTGGCCCGGCCCCTTCGCCATCACCCACCGCGACTGTGGCGGTATCGTCTTCGCGCACGAGCTCGGTCACAACCTGGGTCTGCGTCACGACCGTTTCCAGGTGCAGGTAAACCAGGGCGGCGTGTCCTCGCACCCCGGATACGGCTACGTCAATCAGCGGATGTTCGAGTCGGGCGCCCCGCCTTCCACCCGCTGGACGACGATCATGGCCTACGAGTTCCATTGCGGACTGGCCGACGCCCGATGCGCGCCGCTGTTGCGGTTCTCGAATCCACACCAGCGCCACGACGGCGACCCGCTGGGCGTCGCCTTCGGCGCCGGCTCGGGCGTGACCGGCGCGTCTGACGCGGCGGCCGTCCTCAACGCCACGGGTCCCGCGGCGGCGGCGTGGCGCGACCCGCCCCCGCGCGTCAACCGCCCGCCGGTGGCGGTGGGCACGTTGCCCGACCGGCGGCTGGGGCTCCACGGCAGCCTGACCGTGGACGTGTCGCAAGCGTTCGACGACCCCGACGGCGACGCGCTGGCCTACGGGGCCTCGTCGTCGGCGCCGGATGTGGTGACGGTGAGGGCGGCCGGCGGCCGCGTGACGCTTACCGCGGTGGGCGAGGGCGCGGCGGCGATCCGGGTGACCGCGACGGACCCCGGCGGCCTCAGCGCCGCGCAGTCGTTCAGCGTGACGGTTACCGCCGCGCCGGCTCCGTTCACCGACGATCCCATCAGGCCGGGGGTGACGCCGATCAAGGCGATTCACTTCGCGGAGCTCCGGACGCGAATCGACGCGCTGCGAGTGGCGGCGGGACTGGGGCGGTTCCGCTGGACGGACCCGGTGCTGAGGGCGGGCGTGACCCCGGTCAGGCTTGTCCACCTGCTGGAGTTGCGGTCTGCATTGGGAGCGGCGTACGGCGCGGCGGGGCGGGGGGCGCCGGTGTGGACGGATGCGACTCCGGTGGCGGGGAGCACCGCGATCAGGGCGACGCACCTTCGGGAGTTGCGCCTGGCGGTGCGGGCGCTGGAGTGAGGCGACTCGCGTGCCGACCTGCGGAGCGGGCGCCGGCTCCTCACGATCACTGCCGTGGCGCCGACCTGCGGGGCAGGTGGCGGCTCCTCACGATCACTGCCGTGGCGCCGACCTGCGGGGCAGGCGCCGGCTCCTCACGGTCACTGCCGTGGTGCTGTCGGCGTCTGTCGCGGGTCCGGCGCGGGCTGAAGGGAACAGGCGAATGTCGACCGGTACAACTCTGTTCTGGCGCACGTTCGGGGTGGCACTGACGGTAGCCGCGATCGTGACGGGAATCGCCGCCGATGCCGCAGCGCAAGGCAGCGCGGCAAGGGACCGAGCGGCGCTCGCGGCCCTGTACGACGCGACCGGCGGCAGGGCCTGGCACGAAAGTGCGAACTGGAAGTCGCGGCTTCCCCTGGCGCAATGGCACGGCGTGACGACCGACGCCCTCGGCCGGGTCACGGCGCTGCGCCTCCGCGACAACGGCCTGATCGGTCCCGTTCCGCCGACGCTAGCCGATCTGAACGAGCTCGTCACGCTGGACCTGAGCGGCAACCGGCTGGAAGGGCGGGTGCCGGGGCGGCTGGGCCGCCTGTCGCGTCTCCGATGGCTCGATCTCGGCGGGAACCAACTGTGGGGCTGGATTCCGTCGGCGCTCGGCGACTTGGCCGACCGCGAGGTGCTGTACCTCTCCGAGAACCGGCTGTCGGGCCCGCTTCCGGGACGGCTCGGGCGCCTTTCGCGCCTTCGTGGGCTGGATCTGAGCCGGAACTGGCTGACCGGGGCGGTTCCCTCCGCGTGGAACGGCTTGAGCAACCTGGAAGTGCTGTATCTCGATCACAACCAGTTGAGCGGTCCCGTCCCGCCATGGCTCGGGCGCCTCTCACGACTTCGCGGGTTGGATCTGGGCGGAAACGCGCTGAGGGGCGGAGTTCCGTCGGCCCTGCAGGACCTGGCCGGCCTCGAGCTGCTGCATTTGTGGGGCAACGAGCTGACCGGTCCCGTGCCCGCATGGGTCGGGCGCCTGTCCAATCTGCGCTACCTGAACCTGGGTGCGAACGCGTTGACGGGAGTCATCCCGTCGGCCCTGTAGGACCTGGCGGGCCTCGAACGGCTCGATCTGAGCCACAACGAGTTGAGCGGCGCGGTACCGGCGTGGCTTGGCGGCCTCTCACGGCTCCGGCGGCTGGATCTGGGTGCGAACGCCCTGACGGGCTCGATCCCGTCGGCCCTTCGGGATCTCGCCGAGCTCGAAGAGCTGTGGCTCCACGACAACGAGCTGACCGGCCTCGTGCCGGGGTGGCTCGGGCGCCTGCCATGGCTCCGCTACGTGGCTCTGAGCGGAAACGCGTTGACGGGCCCGATCCCGTCCGCCTTGCAGGACCTGACCGACCTCGAAGGGCTGTGGCTCCACGAGAACGAGTTGACCGGTCCCGTACCCACGGGGCTCGGACGCCTGTCACGGCTCCGCTATCTGTCTCTGGGCGGGAACGGGCTGACGGGAGAGATTCCCGCGGCCCTGCAAGACCTGGCCGACCTCGAGATGTTGTGGCTGTGGGGCAACGAGTTGACCGGTCCCATGCCCACGTGGCTCGGACGCCTGTCAAGGCTCCGGCGGTTGAATCTGGGCGGAAACGCGCTGACGGGCGGGATTCCTTCGGCCCTGCAGGACCTGACGGACCTCGAAGGACTGTGGCTCCACGACAACCAGTTGACGGGGCCCATACCCGCGTGGCTGGGTCGTCTCTCCCAGCTCCGCTACCTGAATCTGAGCCGGAACCCGTTGACCGGTGCGATCCCGTCGGCTCTGCAGGAGCTGGCGAACCTCGAGGAGCTGTGGCTCTACTACAGCGAATTGACGGGCCCCGTGCCCGCCTGGCTCGGCCGCCTCTCCCGACTGCGAAGGCTGCATCTGGACGGAAACGCGTTGACGGGTCCGATTCCCGCGGCGTTGGGCGACCTCGCCGACCTCGAACAGGTGGACGTTTCGTCGAACGCCGATCTCGCGGGACAGCTTCCCGATGCGCTGACCCTGTTGTCGCGGCTCAGCAAGCTGGATATCCGCGAAACCGCGTTGTGCGCGCCGACCGATTCGGCGTTTCAGACGTGGCTGGAGTCGGTCGAGCAGTATTACGGGGACGACTGCGACGACAACCGGGCGCCGCGGGCCGTCGGCGCGATTCCCGCGCAGACGTTGACGGCCGGGGGCAGCGCGGCGTCGGTGAACGTGGCGCGGTACTTCACCGACCCGGACGGGGACACGCTGACCTACTCGGCACGGTCGAGCGCGCGGAGCACGGTCAGCGCCACGGCAGTCGGAGGCTCCGTCACCCTCACGCCGGTGGCGGCGGGAACGGCGACGGTGACCGTGACGGCGCTCGATCCGGGCGGGTTGACGGCGACGCAGCGCATCGGCGTGACGGTGGAGAGCAGCGGCGGCGGGTCGGCCGCCTGTCGAGTGGGGCAGGTGTACAGTCCCGGCGAGAGCTGCACCCACGACGGCGCGACCTTCAGCGTTCTCGATGGAGGGTGTTTCTCCATCTCCACTTTCGGCTCCGGTCGATTCTGCGGCGGCAATACGTTCCTCAACGGATGGCTGATCGCCAAGGTCGGCGCCTCTGATTTCAGGATAGATGCACTGCCGTGAGTCGGTGCGGCCCCGTGTACGACCGAGGAGTTTCCGACGACAAAGGGGTGGTCGATCGAGGAGTCTCTCGACTTCGGTTCAGCGGTCGTCGTGCCCGCGTCCCCTTCCTTGCGACCCGAGGGCCTCGCGTGCGGCGGGGAAACGCTGGTCGGCACGAGCGTCACAGCGGGGGAACGCGCTTCTGGGCCTCGGGCGACGCCCGCCTCATCCATGAGCTGCTGCTGAGCGGCCTCGATGGGCGGCTGGCCGCGGCGGCGTAGCGCAGGGTACCCACGCCGAGGTCGCCGCCGGCGCCCGCTCCCGCCACTGTCCGCAAGACGCCCTTGCCACAAGCGCGCCTTTGCAGTTCGGTGCTATGCAAGGAGGGGGAGCGTACGCTCCGGTATATCGCTAAAAAAGCTCTATTTTAGTTGTGTAGTCGTCAAAAAATAACATATTGAGATGTATGATTATGTGGTCGGGCCGAAGCGTGGTACGCGCGGTTCTCGAATCCACTCCAAACCATGGACAGCGGCGGACTGGGCGTTTTCTCGGCGCGGTCCGGAGCGACTGGCGCGGCCGACGCTATGGCGCCGGCTGACGCGAGGCGGGGACCGCGGGTCGCCGTCCTGTGTCGCGTCGCGTCCATCCTCGTCTTCCTGACGTTGAGGCTCGCCGTCTTCGGCGGCACGGCGGCGGCGCAGTCCGTGGCGACGACGGAGGCGGCCGATGGCGCGCCGTTCACCGACGACCCGCTCGTCGCGGGGGTGACGCCGGTCAGGGCGGTGCACTTCGAGGAGCTCAGGCAACGGATCGACGCGTTGCGGGCACAGGCGGGCCTGTCGGGCTTCTCGTGGACCGACGCGGTGCTGACGCCCGGCGTCACCCCGGTGCTTCGGGTGCACGTGACGGAGCTGCGGGCGGCGCTCGACGCGGCGTACGTGGCCGACCGCCGGCCCTCGCCCACGTGGGACGACGCGGTGGTGACGGCGGGGGCGACCCCCATCCGGGCCCGCCACGTCACGGGGCTTCGGGCCGCGGTGGTCGCGCTGGAGACGGCCCCGAACCGGGCTCCGGAGGTGGTGGACGCGGTTCCCGCGCGGACGCTGACGGTGGGCGAGGGGGCGCAGGCCGTCGACGCGGCGCCGTACTTCGACGACCCCGACCGCGACCCGCTGACCTACGAGGTGGCCTCGAGCGACGCGGGCGTGGTGACGGCCCGCGTGTCGGGCAGCACGGTCACGCTGGCGCCGGTGGCGGGAGGCGCGGCGACGGTCACGGTGACGGCTCGCGACGGGGAAGGCCTGAGCGCCTCGCAGACCATTTCGGTGACGGTGCGGGGCCCCGACCTGGCGGTGGGGTCTCCGGGGGCGAGCGACGCCACGGTGGAGCCGGGGGCGTCGTTCACGCTGTCGCTGACGGTGGTGAACCGCGGCGAGGGTGCGGCGGGGGCGACGACGCTTCGGGCCTACCGTTCGTCGGACGCGGCGATCTCGGCGAGCGATACTCAGGTTGGCGCCGCCCCGGTGTCTGGCTTGGCGGCGGGCGCGAACGAGGTCGCGTCGGTCACTCTTACGGCGCCGGACTCGGCGGGGACGTACTACTACGGAGGGTGCGTCGAGCCGGTCGCGGGTGAGAGCGACACCGGCAACAACTGCTCGGCCGGCGTGCCGGTCACGGTCGAGTCTCCCCCGCCTCCCCCGCCCCCCCCGCCCCCCTCTCCCGAAGTCCTGGACGCGACGATTGAGGAATGCAGCGGAGGCTCGGCAGAGCGGAACGGTGAAACGGTCGCCGCGTACACGGTGCGCTTCACGTGGCACGCGCGGAAAAACGTGCACAACCTCTGGTTCAGGGTGTTCATCGACACGGGAAAGGGAGAGGAGCTGTACACAACTGACTTCATGTGGGTGAGCCACATCCCGGCAGGTCAGACCTCGGAACACACGATACAGGGAGTTGGTGAGCTGCCCCCGGCCGGCACCACCGAGATCGTTTGCAGCATCGTCTCCTACGACTACACATGGGATCCATGAGACTGGGCCGGCGCCAGTGAAGCCGTGCGCGCCAGCGGCCAACATGATGGACGCGAATGCAGGAGCCGCAATTCTACGCCGGGCCGCGCGTCTGCGGCGGCGGCCTGGACGCGATAGACGGTGCGAACGGTCTCTCGATCCCGGCGGCGAGGAGCACGGTGGCGAACGCTACATGGACGGGCGGCCTGCATTCAGGGATTGCGGACACGGAGATATTCGTCCGACCCGGCGATTTCGGCGACGGACACGCAGGTGGGCGCGGTCCCGGTGTCGGGCCTGTCGGCGGGCGCGAGCGAGGTCGCGTCGGTCGGCCTCACGGCGCCGGACTCGTCGGGGACGTACTACTACGGCGGCTGCGTGGAGCCTGTTGATGGAGAGAGCGAGGCCGGCAACAACTGCTCGGCCGGCGTGCCGGTCACGGTGGAGTCTCCCTCGCCCCCGCCGCCAAGCTGGGAGACGACGCTGGACTGCAGCTACGACCACAGAGAACGGAACGGTGAAACGGTCTCGGTGATCAAATTATCGCCACGGTGCATGCGCTGAGAGACCTGCGCGGCGTCAACTTCGTGCTGTTTATGGACGAAGATGAAGGAAGGCGAGTGTGGTTCAGCGGGATCGTGTGGGTGGGCGATCTCATGGCGGGGCGAGTCGCGGAACTCACGGTAGTGCAGTTCGTCAGTCCGCCCTTCACCGGGGGAACCTGCTTTATCAGGGTGGCCGAGTATTACGGGACGGGATGAAAACGGTGACGGCGGGCGGAGAAGGCGGGTCGTTCGCCTCGCGCAATGACCCACCGCAGGCTTCGCTTGGTCCCGACGCGGCCTGCGCCGCCACCCGCCGGTCGTCACCTACCTGGGACGACGCGGTGGTGAGGGGGGCGCCCCCCACCAGGCCCGCCACGTCACCGAGCCTCAGGCCGCGGTGGTCGCGCTGGAGTCGACCCCGAACCGCGAGCCGGGAGAGGCGGTGGTCGCGGTCCGGCGCGGACGCTGACGGTGGGCGGGGGGCAGAATCCGGCTGGCCGGCGGTGGCGTCAGCAGCGGCATGAACTGCGGCGCCACCGACGACTTCGGCTTCCGGGCGGTCGAGAACCCGGTCCGCCTCCACGACCTGCACGCCACCATTTTCCGTCTGCCGGGGCATCGACCACGAGAACCGACCTACCGCTACGGCGCCCGCGACTTCCGCCTCACCGACCTGCCCGGCCGCGCCATCGTCGCGTGAGGGGTTCTCGTTCCCCACCTGCCGGCATCGAGGAAGCACGAGTTCGGCGGTCGCTCACGCCCCCCACACGGTCACGGCGCGTCCGTCGAGGGACTCCTGGCGCCGGTAGAGCTTCTCCTCCCAGGGCGTCGACTCGGCGCGGTCGAAGATCACCAGATGGCCCGACTCGGCGCGGCACCGGTCCATGTACGCCAGGGTCTGCTCCACGCCCTCGCGGGTCGTTTCCTCGGGGCTTCCCCGCAGGATCTTGCACTCCACGACGTGGCGGCGCGCCGGCGTCCCGGGGTCGGCGGCGCCGCCGGGGCGGACCGGCGGCCACACGATCAGGAGGTCGGTGCGCCGGCGGCCCAAGGCGTACTCGCGCTCGATCCGCCCGCCGCCGTTCACGATCCGGTGCAGGAACGCCTGCAGCAGCAGTTGCGGCCCCGCCTCCTTGTACTGGAAACGCTCGATCCAGTGCTCCGAGTGTTCCCGGAAGAAGCCCTGGAACCCCTTCAGCAGGCCGTCCATGTCGAGGTCGCCGTCCTCCTTCACGTACCACTCCGTCTCGTGCGCGATCTCCGCTTCGCGGGCGTACATGAGCTCGCGCGGGATCACCTCCCGGTAGATCGGGTTGGCGATCCGCGCCGTGCCGCTGCGCGCCAACAGGCCGAGGTCGCGGACGTACTCCACGTCGTCGGGGCCGGCCCTGCCGGCGGCGTCGGCGCTCAGCACCGGCTCGATCACGCGCCGCACGCGCTCCTCGTCCAGCTTCTTCGCGAGCTGGTGCAGGTGCGTCTGGCGGCCCAGGACGAGCGCCTCCCGGGCGTCCATGACCGCCTCCTCGTCGATTGCCCGCGAGCGGTCCCGGCCGGCCTTGTTCTCGAAACATGTCTGGTAGGCCAGCGCGTTGACCAGCCACGGCTGGCCCTGGGACTGGTCCCACACCGCGGCGAGCGCGGCCTCGGTGAACGCCTGTCCGGTCTCCTCGGTGTGCTGGCAGAGCAGGGCGCGCATGTCGGCCTCGTCGAAGTCGCCCAGCCGCAGCGACTTCGCCTTGATGTTGAAGGCGCTGCCGCCGGTGATGATCTCGCCCGCCGATTCGGAGTGGATGCGGTAGTCGCGCACGTCGCGGACGCCGCACAGGATCACGCTCTGCGGGAACGCCGCGGGACGCATGTCGTACCCCGCGCGCAACTGGCGCAGCACCGAGATCAGCGTGTCGCCCACCAGCGTGTCGATCTCGTCGAGCAGGAGCACCAGCGGCCTGGGTTCGTTCAGCGACCAACGGCCGAGCGCCTGGCGCAGGGCGCCGTGCGGACCGGCGCGGTCCAGCGTCCGCTCCCACGTCCCGTCGAGGAACCCGTCGCCCAGGGCGACGAGGGCGCGTTCGGAGAGCTCCGCCAGCACGGTTCGCATCCCGGCGGCCACGTCGCCCCTCGCCGTCTGCCCGGTCTCGACGTTCGTGTACACGCAGCGGTAGGCGCCACGCTCGTTCAGCAGGTCGCGCAGCGCCAGGAGCGCCGAGGTCTTGCCGGTCTGCCGCGGCGCGTGCAGCACGAAGTAGCGCTTCGCGTCGATGAGGCGCAGGATCTCGTCGAGGTCGAGCCGCCCGAGCGGCGGAATGCAGTAGTGGTCTTCGGCGACCACCGGCCCGGAGGTGTTGAAGAAGCGCTCGGCCATCGGCGTGGTCCCGTCCGCGGGACTGCGTACCGTCATCGTAGCGCATCGGCCGGAAGACAGCGGGGCGGTCGTGCCCCCGGGCGCCGACGGGCGCCGAGACTTGACTTGACCCGCCGCCGGGCGCATTCTCTTGTTGGACATAACCAGTCGAATCGTCCAAAGGAGCAGACGATGGTGCTTTCGAAGACACGTGGCGCAAGCCGATCTCGCGTCAGGCTGTTCGCCGCGGCGCTGTGCGCGTCGGTCGTGGCCCTGACCGGGACCGGCCTGCAGGCCGAGGTGCCGGGAACGGCTACCCTTTCGGGGACCGTGACCGCCTCGGAGCCGTTCACGGCGGCGCAGGTCTACGCCCGCAACCTCGACCGCGACATGGTGTACCAGGTGTACACCAACGGCGGCCGTTACCGGGCCGTCGCCCTGTTCCCCGGCACCTACGAGGTGAGCGCGAGCACGAAGAGCCTCGAGTCGGACGTGCAGACCGTCACGGTCGGCGCCGGCGACGCGGCCGAGGTCGACCTGACCCTGGGCCCGCTCTCGGGCGACGCGCCGCCGCTGGTCATCCCCGCCGGCCGGACCGCCATGGAGAGCGGTCGGTCGGGGACGTTCGAGTACGCCGACTACGACGAGATCTACCCGCCGGGGCCGGGCAAGGCGGTCGCCGAGCAGGTGTGCATGGCCTGTCACGGCGAGAACTTCTTCCCCACGCGCCCCGGCACCCAGCGGCAGTGGGAGACCTGGATCGACCACATGGTCGGCAGCACCCTCGGCGAGCAGGACCCCACCCGCTACGCGCAGGGGCTGCTGGCGTTCCGGGCGTCGATGTTCCGCTTCGGCCGGCAGGACCGTGACGATCTGCTCGCCTACGTCGTCGAGAACTTCGGGCCCGACAGCAAGCGCCGGCGGGTGCGCATCGAGCAGCAGACGCCGGTCGACGAGGAGGCCCTCGGCAAGGCGATGTACATCGAGTACTACCTCGCCAAGGACGGCCCGGACGAGGGCGTCAACGCCGAGCCGTGGGCCCGCGACCGGGTCGCCCGCTACGGCCAGGACCCGCGCTTCGACGCCGACGGCAACGTCTGGCTCGTCGACCGCGGCGTGCCCCACCGGCTCGTCAAGCTCGACCCCCGCACCGGCGAGCAGTGGGAGTACCTCTATCCCGATCCGCGGAACGGCAACCACGAGATCCTCATCGACCCGTCGGGCCTGATCTGGCTGCCCGAGCACCGGGGCCGCACCGGGGCGGCGGAGAAGCGGCTGCTGGGGTTCAACCCCGAGACCGAGGAGTTCGAGTACCAGATTCCGATGGACCCCGACGACGTGGTGCGCAACCCGACGAAGTTCATGCAGTCGCTGGCCATGGACTCGAAGGGCAACATCTACGTCGGCTGGATCATGGGCGGGGCCCTCAGCAAGTGGGACCGGGCCACCGGCGAGGTGTCGGTGCACCGCATCCCGACCCCGCACGCCATCCCCTACGGGGTCGTCGCCGACCGCGACGACAACATCTGGATCGCCCTGTGGAGCGGCGGCAAGATCGTCAAGTTCGACACGTCGAACAACTCGTGGACGGAGTTCACCGCGCCCACCTACCCGGGGCACACGCGGCGGCTGAACGTCGACTCGCAGAACAACATCTGGTGGGGCATCTACTCGGCCGGCAAGCGGGCCGGCAAGCTGGTCAAGCTCGACCAGTCGACGGGCAAGATGACGGAGTTCTCGATTCCGCAGCAGAACGCCGAGCCCTACGACGTCGCGGCCGACCCCTGGGACAACATCTGGGCCCCCGACGTCGGCCAGCGGACCGACGGCGACTACGGCGCCACGCTGTGGAAGTTCGACCCGCGCAGCGAGGAGTTCACGTTCTATCCGAAGCCGCAGCGGCACGCCGACTCGCCCAAGATCCAGATCACCCGGGACGGCGCCGTCTGGTACTCGCCGCGCGGCAGCCGCGAGGCGCCCGCGTTCGGCGTGCTCTATCCGGACAAGGACGCCATCGACGACCTGGGGGCGTACTACACCTACGGGCCGCCGGGGTATCCGTTCCCGGCGCCGGCGTCGGTGCCGACCGACGGCGGGCAGTGACCCTGAAGGGACGATGAGAGTATTGCGGGCCGGCTCGGCGCCGGCCATGTTCGCAGTCGTTGCGATTGCCGTGGGGACGGCGGGGAGCTGGGCTCCCGGCCCTCCCTCCGGCCGTCTCTTTACCGTTGCGGCTGCCCAGCCGCCGGCTTCCCCCCAATCCGTCCGCGCCCTCCTGGATCGCTACTGCGTCAGTTGCCACAACGAGGGCCGGGTCGCCGCGGCTGGCGGGGCCGCGTCCGTCCTCGATGCGCAGCTCCGAGAAACCGGGCTCGCGCTCGACACGGTGGACGCCGAGCGGCCGGGCGCCGACGCCGAGCGTTGGGAGCGGGTAATCAAGAGGCTCGACGCGGGCTCGATGCCGCCGGCCGGGCTGCCGCGGCCGGGCCGGGAGGCCTCGCGCGCGGCCGCCGCGTGGCTGGCCGCGCGCATCGACGAGGCCGCCGCCGCGAACCCGGACCCCGGGCGGACCGGATCGATGCACCGCCTGAACCGCACCGAGTACGGCAACGCCGTCCGCGATCTCCTCGCGATCGACGTGGACGTGGCGGCGCTGCTGCCCGGGGACGAGACCTCGGACACCGGGTTCGACAACAACGCCGAGGTGCTGTCCATCTCGACCTCGCAGCTCGAGCGGTACCTGTCGGCGGCGCGGAAGATCTCGCGCCTTGCCACCGGGGTCACGACGGCGCCCGACTTCGCGCGGTTCGAGAACTCGGTGCTGCTGACGCAGGCCGACCGGCAGAGCGAGGACCTGCCGCTGGGGTCCCGCGGCGGCCTCGCCGCCACCTACCATTTCCCCGCCGACGGCAACTACATCTTCCGCATCGGCCTGACCACCAACTGGCAGGACTACGTCCGCGGCATGGGGCGCAGGAACCTGCTCGATCTCCGCATCGACGGACGCCTCGTCGAGCGCTTCACCGTCGGGGGCGAGGCGCCGGGCACGCCGGCCCCCCACACGTGGTCGCCGGCGGAGGCGGGCGACCCCGAGTGGGAGCGCTACGTCCGCGAGTCGGCCGCCCACCTGGAGGTCCGCGCGGCGGTCGAGGGAGGCCCGCACGTCGTCGGGGTCTCCTTCGTCCGGAACCGGTGGGAGCCCGAGGGGCCGCTGCAGCCGGTCATGAAGGGCGCGGTCCTCTCGAACGACGAGAAGTACCACGGGAACGCCGAGGTGCAGGCGCTGACGATCGAGGGCCCCTACGAGGGCGCGGTCCCCGACGACACGCCGAGCCGGCGGCGCATCTTCACGTGCCGGCCCGCCGCCGCGTCCGAGGAGGAGGCGTGCGCCGGGCGCATCCTGTCGCGGCTGGCCCGCCTCGCCTATCGCCGGCCGCCGACGGCGGGCGACGTCGCGACGCTGCTCGAGTTCTACCGGGACGGGCGGGCGAAGCCGGGGGGCGACTTCGACACCGGCATCCAGCTCGCCCTCGAGCGGCTGCTCGTCGATCCCGACTTCCTCCTGCGGGTGCAGGAGGACCCGCCCGGCGCGGCGCCGGGACAGGCGTACCCGCTGAGCGATCTCGAGCTCGCCTCGCGCCTCTCGTTCTTCCTGTGGAGCAGCATCCCCGACGACGAGCTGCTCGACGCGGCCGAGCGCGGCGAGCTGACCGATCCCGCCGTCCTGCGCGGCCAGGTGCGGCGCCTGCTGGCCGATCCGCGCAGCGAGGCCCTGGTCAGCGACTTCGCCGCCCAGTGGCTGCACCTGCGCAACCTCGACGACGTCAAGGCCGAGCCCGCCGTCCATCCCGAGTTCGACCAGGACCTGGTGGAGGCGTTCCGGGAGGAGACGGCGCGGTTCATCGCCGGCACCATCGACGAGGACCGGAGCGTCCTCGATCTCCTGGGCGCCGACTACACCTGGGTGAACGAGCGGCTGGCGCGGCACTACGGCATCCCCGGCGTCTACGGCAGCCGGTTCCGGCGCGTCGAGCTGCCCGACCTCGAGCAGCGGGGCGGGCTGCTGGGCCACGGGTCGCTGCTGTCGCTGACCTCCTATCCGCACCGGACCTCGCCCGTGCTGCGGGGGCGGTGGCTGCTCGAGGCCATCTTCGGGGCGCCGCCGCCGGGTCCGCCGCCCGACGTGCCCGCGCTGCCGGAGCGCGGGGACGGCGGCGCGCCGGCGTCGATGCGCGAGCGCCTGGAGCTGCACCGGCGCAACCCGGCGTGCGCGAGCTGCCACCGGAGCATCGATCCGCCGGGCTTCATGCTCGAGCACTACGACGCCATCGGGCGGTGGCGGACGGTCACCGAGACCGGCCACCCGGTCGATGCCGCCGGCACCCTGCCGAACGGGGTGACGGCGTTGGGCCTCGCCGGGCTGCGGGGCCTGCTGCTCGAAGAGCCCGAGCGGTTCGTGGGCACCCTCACCGAGCGGCTCCTGGCCTATGCCCTGGGGCGCGAGCTGCGCCACTACGACCAGCCCACGGTGCGCGCCATCGTCCGCAACGCGGCCGCCGACGATCATCGCTGGTCGTCGATCATTCTCGGCGTTGTCGAGAGCCCGGCGTTCCTGATGCGCCGGGCGGCGGAATGACGGGGAACCGGTTCGACTCGATCCGCCGAGCGCGAGCTGAGGAGAGGACTGACATGAGAGGCACCAACATCTTCACCGCGAAGCCCTTGTCCCGCCGGACGGTCCTGCGCGGCGTGGGCGCGACGGTGGCGCTGCCGTTCCTCGACGCCATGGCGCCCGGGGTGTCGGCGCTGGCCCGGAACGCGGGCGGGCCGGTGCGCCGCTTCCAGGCGATCTTCGTGCCGAACGGGATGGCGATGGAGTACTGGTCGCCGGCGGCGGCGGGGTGTGATTTCGAGCTCACCCCGATCCTGCGGCCCCTCGCCCCGTTCCGCGATCAGATGCTGGTCTTCTCGGGGCTGAACGCGTCCTGGACCTACGTCCACGCCGGCGCCTCCGGCTCGTTCCTGACCGGCACGCGGCGGGGGGGCACGTCGGAGACGGACGTGGTGGCCGACACGTCGATCGACCAACTGCTCGCGAGCCAGTTCGCGGCCTCGACCCCGCTCGCCTCGCTCGAGCTGTCGATCGACAAGGAGGCCAACGCGGGGCAGTGCACCTCGGGCCTGAGCTGCGCGTACACCCAGACCATCTCGTGGCGCACCCCCACCACGCCGCTCCCGATGGAGAACAACCCGCGGGCGGTGTTCGAGCGGCTGTTCGGCGACAGCGGCTCGACCGACCCCGCCGTGCGGCGGGCGCGCATGGCCGAGAAGCGGAGCATCCTCGACTCGGTGATGGACAAGCTGGCCGACGTCGAGCGCCGGGTCGGGGCCGACGACCGCCGCAAGGTCGAGGACTACACGGCGGCGGTCCGCGACGTCGAGCGGCGCATCGAGGTGGCGGAATCGAAGAGCGACGTGAGTCCGGAGGCCTTCCCCAACGAGCCGCGGGGCGTGCCGGCCACGTTCGAGGAGCACGTCGAGCTGATGTTCGACCTGCAGTTCCTCGCCCTGCGGAGCGACATCACCCGCGTGGCCACGTTCATGCTCGGCCGGGAGCAGAGCACGCGGACCTATCCCGAGGTGGGCGTCCCCGATCCGCACCACCCGCTGTCGCACCACGGCAACGACCCCGCCCTCATCGCCCGGATGTCGAAGGTCAACGCGTACCACGCGGCCCTGACCGCGCGCTATCTCGAGCGGCTGCGCGCGACCCCGGACGTCGACGGGTCGATGCTCGACAACATGACCATCGTGTACGGCACGTGCATGTCGAACAGCACGCGCCATGCCGGCAACAACGTCCCCATCCTGGTGCTCGGCGGCGGCGGGGGGCGGCTGAAGGGCGGGCGGCATCTCCGCTACGACGGGACCTCGCACGCCAACCTGCTGCTGACCCTGATGGACAAGTTCGACTTCCCGCTGGAGCGCGTGGGCGGCAGCACGGGGGCGTTGCCGATCGACGAGATCGACACGCTGTCGGAGGTGTAGGACCGCGAGGAGGATGGCGACGATGTTGGGCCACTGGGTCTTCGTCCGGCGGGGAAGCGCCGCCGGTCCGACGGCGCGTGTCTGGCTGTCCGGCTTGCTGCTGGCCCTGGCGGGCGCTCATGCCGCCGCGGCGCCGCCCGAGGCGGCGCTCGCCAATGCCGCGAGGCGCGCCGACTGGGCCGCGGTCCGCACGCTGCTGCAGGAGGGCGCCGATGTCGATGCGCGCGAGGGCGACGGATCGACGGCGCTTCACTGGGCGAGCTACCACGACAATCGCGAGCTCGCGGCCCGGCTGATACGTACCGGGGCCGAGGTCGACGCCGCGAACGACCTCGGGGTCACGCCCCTCTGGGCCGCGTGCGAGAACGGCAGCCCGGCCCTGGCCGGGATCCTGCTCGGGGCCGGCGCCGACCCGAACCGGGCGCTGCCGTTCGGAGAGACGCTGCTGATGACGGCGGCCCGCACCGGCAACGCCGACGTGGTCGGGCGGTTGCTGGCGGCGGGGGCCGAAGTCGACGCCGCCACCGCGGAGGGGGCCTACGGCGGGCAGACGGCGCTCATGTGGGCGGTGGCGCAGAGGCATCCCGCCGTCGTCGAGGTGCTTCTGGCCCACGGTGCCGACGTGGGCGCTCGCTCGACCACGTTCACCGAGACCGTCAAGACCATCTCGACCTACGCGAACTACGGCCTGCAGTGCGTGCCGCGGGACGAGTGCTACATCACCGAGGTGCCGAGCGGCGGGTTCACCCCGCTGCTGTTCGCGGCCCGGGTCGGCGACCTCGCCTCGGCGCGGCTGCTCGTGGCGGCGGGCGCCGACGTGAACGAGGCCACGACGGACGGGGCCGGCGCCCTGGCCGTCGCCGCCCTCAGCGGCAGCGGCGCCGTCGCCGCGTTCCTGCTCGACAGCGGCGCCGACCCGAACGCGGCGGGGGGCGGCTACGCCCCGCTGCACGCGGCGATCCTGCACCGCGACCCTGCGCTTGCCGAGGCGCTGCTGTCGGCCGGGGCCGACCCCGACGCCCGGGTGTCGGCCTCGACGCGCTACACCCGCGACAGCGCCGACTTCTACTTCCCGCCCTGGTACGTCGGGGCGCGGGCGTTCTGGCTGGCCGCCCGCCACCGCGAGGCCGGCATCATGCGCCTCCTCGCCCGCCACGGCGCCGATGCCCTGGCCACCCACAGCCCGGCCTGGTGGACCCGCGACCGTCGGACGGCGGCAAGCCGGATGTGGCTCGAGGAAGGGGAGACGACCGCCCTCATGGCGGCGGTCGGCCTCGGGGGCCCCGACCCCCTCTGGGGGGTGGACCACCGCGCGAGAGTCGCGGAAGCGACGGAGCTCGGGCGGGGCCCCGATCCGGCCGAGATGGAGGCTGCGACGCTGGAAGCGGTCCGGGTGGCGGTCGAGCTGGGCGTCGACGTCAACGTGGCGAACGCGCGCGGGCGGACCGCGGTCGACGCGGCCCTGGACGACAGCTTCGACGACGTGGTCGCGTTCCTGATCGAGCACGGGGCGGCGGACCCGTTCGCCCCGAGAGACTCTACGAGGTGAGCGCGACGGACCCCGTCAGCCTTGCGGGGGCCGTCGCGTTACTGGTCGCCGTGGGCAACAAGGGTGCGCGAGCCGATTCCTGATTCGGCAGGTGCCGCCGGAACACCCGGGGCAGCGCCTCAGTCGGCCTCGTTGGGGTGCGGCATGCGGTAGCCGACCCCGTGCTGGTTGCGGATGTAGACCGGGCGCGCCGCGTCGTCGTCCAGCTTGCGGCGGAGCCGCCTCACCACGGCGCGCACGAGCTTGGGGTCGGTGGCCTCCGGCCTTCGTCGGCCCCACGCCTGGCGCAGCAGCGAGCCGTACGTCAGCACCCGTCCCGCGTTGGCCGAGAGCACGCGGAGCAGGTCGTACTCGGTGGCCGTCAGCTCCACCTGCCGCCCCGCCACGGCGACCCGGCGCTGGTCGTAGTGGATGGTCAGCTCCCCGAGCGCGAACGGCTCGGGTTGCGCGCGCTGGCGCAGCGCCGCCCGCACGCGCGCGGTCAGCTCCGACGGCGAGAACGGCTTGACGATGTAGTCGGCGGCGCCCGCGTCGAGCGCCCTGACGACGGTCTCGTCGCGGCCGTAGGCGGAGATGAAGATGACCGGGAGGTCGCTCAGCTCGGGTACGCGCTCCATCAGCACGATGCCGTCGGTGTCGGGGAGCAGCAGGTCCAACAGGACCAACGCGGGAGCGTGGGTCCTCAAGAGGTCGGCCAACTCCTCGCAGTCACCGGTGACGATGGCCTCATAGCCCGCCTGGGTGAGCGCATCGCGGACGTAGCGCAGCATCTGCGGGTCGTCGTCGACGACCAGGATGCGCGTCTTCTCCCGCGCCTTCCGCGGTGGGCGGCGCGTCAGCGGCTCCGGGCCGGCGCCGCCCGCGGCCTCCTCGGCCACCGGCACGGTGAAGGTGAACCGCGCGCCGCGTCCCGGACCGCCGCTCTCGGCCCAGATGCGGCCGCCGTGCGCCTCGACCAGCCCCTTGCAGATGGTCAGGCCGAGGCCGGCCCCCTGCGTCCCCTCGCCGCCGCCCGCCGCGGCGTGCTTGCGGAACAGGTGGGGTAGCCGCTCGGCGGACACGCCGCGGCCCTTGTCGGCCACCGAAACCGCCACGTATACGCCCTCGCGCACGGCGGCGACGCGGATGGGAGCCGACTCGGGAGAGTGCCTCGCCGCGTTCGACAGGAGGTTGCCGAGCACCTGGACGATGCGCGCCCGGTCGGCCATGACCCGGGGCAGGTCCTCCGGCAGGTCGATGCCGAGGGTGCGGTTGCCGGCGCCGCTCAGGAACGTGCTCCGCGCGTGGTCGACCACCGCCGCGACCTCCGTCGGCTCGGGCGACACCGACAGCGTGCCGGTCACGATGCGCCCGTGGTCGAGGAGGTCGGCGATCAGGCTGCGCATGTGGTCGGCCTGTTCGTCGATGACCCGGAAGAACTGCAGCATCTCGGCCGGGTCGGGGACCGTAGAGGCCCCCAGCACCGTGGCCGTCGAGCCCTTGATGGAAATCAGCGGCGCCCTCAGCTCGTGGCTCACGATGCCCAGGAACTCGGCGCGCATGCGCTCGAGCTCCTCCAGCGGCGCCAGGTCCTGCAGGGTGACCACCATCGACTCCACCGTGTCGTCCGCCGAACGGATCGGCGTCGCGTTGACCAGGGTGGTGATGCTGCGGCCGTCGGGGACCGAGAGCGTGATCTCCTCGGCGCGCACGTTCCGGGAGCCGACCATCTGCTGCGCAATCGGGAACTCCGCCAGCGAGATCTCTCGCCCGTCGGCCCGCCGGCAGGTGACCACCTCGATCAGGTCCTCGAGGGAGCGTCCCGGCATGCTCAGGCGCTCGACGAGCCGGCGCGCCTCCTGGTTCACCGACACCGGCTCCCCGGTGGCGCCGTCGAAGACCACCACGCCCACCGGCGAGGTCTCGATCAGCGTCTCCAGGTCGGCCCTTGCCCGCTGCTCGTCGCGGTGCGTGCGGGCGTTGGCGATGGCGGTGGCGGCCTGGGAGGCCAACAGCACCAGCACTTCCTCGTCCCCTTCGGTGAACTCCCGTCCGCCTTCCTTTTCGGCGAGAAAGAAGTTGCCGACGTGCTCGTCGCGGTGACGCATCGGCGTGCCCATCAGCGTGTCCGACCGCATCAGGTCCGAGGAGAAGCCGAGCGCACCGACGTAGTCGCGCAGGCCCGACAGCCGCAGGGGCGCCTCGAGGTCGCGGAAGTGCTTGAGCAGCCGCGGCCCGTCCGTCCAGTCGACCATCTGTTGCTTCTCGGCCGGCGTGAAGCCCGAGGTGACGAACTCCTGCACGTTCCCGGCGCCGTCGTCGGTCGTGATGACGCCGTAGCGGGCGTCGGCCAGCGCGCGGGCGCTGTCGACGACCTCCTGGAGCACCGTGTCGAGGTCGAGGCTCGAGCTGATGCGCAGGACGGCGTTGCTCAGCCGGGACACGCGCTCTTCGAGCGCCTGGATCTGTCGTCGTAGCGTGGCAGGACTCTCCTTCACCGATCACCTCGCAAGCCCGGCCGGCGGCGGTTGAACGCGGGCGCGACTGATACCGGGAAATCGTCTTTCTGTCGCAAATCAGGCTCTGTACGGGACCAAAAATATCACACTGAGTCGATGTCGCATAGACCGGGCACGATTCGTCCGGTAGAGCCCCGGGCCGCCGTTGGGGGGCTGCGGTCCGAGTGTGCCGGGTGCACGCTCAGGACGTCGTCGTCTTCAGCGCCATCCTCGGGATGCCGAGGCTGCTTCACCGCCGCAACGACAGTACCTGCCCGCGCGTCACGACCAGGTACTCCGTCCAGTCGTCCATCAGGTGGCGCCGGCGGTCGAACAGGTCCGACCGCGCATACGCGGCCTCGGTCCGGTCGCGGACCGTGTGGGCCAGGGCCGCCTCGACCACCTCCCGCGGGTGATTCGTCCGCTCCGACGCCCAGTCGCGGAACGACGACCGGAAGCCGTGCGGCACGGCCGCGATGCCGAGCTCGCTCACGAGCTTCGAGATTGCCGCGCCGTCGATCAGCTTGCCGCGGACGCTCGTGAACACCAGCTCGTGCGGCGCCGGTGACGGCCGCAGCTCCGCCGCCTCGCCCAGGACCTCGGCCGCCCGACCGCTCAGCGGCACCCGGTGCTCGCGCTTCGCCTTCATCCGCGAGGCCGGGATGGTCCACACCCGCGCCGTCAGGTCGACCTCGCGCCACCTCGCCAGCCGGACCTCGGCCGACCGGGTCGCCGTCAGCACGAGCAGCTCGAACGCCAGCTTCGTCCCGACCCAGGCGTCTGACGCGCGGATCGCGGCCATTGCGGCGGCGACCTCGTGGTGCGGCAGCGCCCGCCGATGCTGGACCGGGACCGGCCGTCGCGGCAGCGCCGCCGTTATCGCGTCGCCGGCGGGGTTGTCGTCGCGGTAGCCCTGGGCGATCGCCCACCGCATGACCGTGCTGACGCGGTGGTGCACCTTCCGGGCGGTGACGTGCTTCCGCGTCCAGATGGGCTGCAGCGCGGCCATGATGTCGGCCGACGTCACCCGGTCGACGCTCGTGCCGCCGAGGTGCGGAAAGACGTAGTCGCGGAAGCTGGCACGCCACTGGCCGGCCGTCTTGCTGCCCTTCCGCCACGCCCCGCTGTGGACGTCGACGACCCTGGCCGCGGCCTCCTCGAAGGTCGGCACGCCGGGGGAGCACCGCCGGCCGGCGACTGTGGGGTCGCCGCCCGCGCGCGCCAGCTTCCGGTTGGCGAGCGCCCTCTCGCGGGCCTCCGCCAGCGAGACCAGGCGATAGCTGCCGAGCCCCAGGGCCCGGGAGCGGCCGCGCACCATCAGCCGTTGCACCCACCGGCGGGCCCCCGAGGGGTCCACGTGCAGGTAGAGCCCGTTGCCGTCGCTGTACCGGCCAGCTTCGGCGACGTTGCGGCAGAAGGCGTCGGTGAGGGCCTTCTCGGGGTGCCTGCCCCTGCGTTTCGTGGCCCTCGGCTTCTTCGGGAGCATTCGCCGTCTCTCGCGGCATCACGCCGCCTCGGTTGCTGTGCCTCTCGTCGGGTTCAAGGCCGGCGGGAATGCCGCGTCCGGCACGCCCGTCGAGGGTCGTCGTCTTCGGGCTCCATCTTCACGACACAAGAGAACAGCCGCGGGGCAGGGCAGAGTGATAGTACATAACTGACACGACATAGATGTGATCAGTGAATACAGAAAAGTACTTGTTTCGTGATCTGGTGGCTGTCTTGGGCCGGGCCGGCGCCCAAGGGTCTCATTGTGGCGATCAGTTCGGAGTGCTTCGGCGGCTCGCAGCGCGTGAATCCGCACGTGCTTCCACTATGTCGGATCCGGCGCGAAGGGCCCGGCGCCGTCCCTGACCGGCGCCCGACGGATCTCGTCCTTCGAGCCGGCCGCAGTGCTTCGGCGGCGCGAAGCTCGAGAACGCCACGGGCTTCCACTATGTCGGGCCCGGCACGAAACCCGGCATCAGCAGCATCGGGTCTCCAGTCGATCCGGAAACCAGCGTGGGGATTGTCCCGTTCGTTGTTGAACTTCGCGGGTAGCGGACTCCGTGTTTCCGCGCCGAGGTCGTCTATTTTACGCCACGTCAGCAACCGCGCCGTCGGGCGGGGCCAGCGTGTCCAGGGCCGCGACCAGGTAGCGCAGGTCGCGGTAGCCCCGCACCCGCCGGAAGCGCGGTTCCGCCTCCACCAGCGCGCTCGCCACCCAGCGCTGGATCATCCCGCCGCCGCGCCACCGCTTGACCCGCCGCGTGTAGCCCTCGACGCTGCTCATCAGGTTCTCGATGATGTTCGTCGTGCGCAGCGTACGTTCGAGCGTCCCCGTCAGACCGAGCCGCTTCACCGTCACCGTCTCCTCGAGGCCCTCCCGGATGGACGCCGCCGCACCGGGGTGGTCGCGCTCCAGGGACCCCGCCAGCCGCTTCAGGACTCGCGTCGCGCGGTCCGCCGAATCGAGGCCCCAGGCATCCCGCAACGCCTTGCCGACCGACGCGTGAAGCCGTTCGGGCAGATGACCGATCACGTTGCGCAATTTGTGTACTTGGCACCGCTGCACCACACCGTGCGAACCGAAGACATCGCTGATGGCCCGCCGCAGCCCCGGCGCGCCGTCGATGACAAACAGCAACGACCGGTCCGTCGGCAGGCCGCGCGTCACCAGGTCGCTCAGCAGGCCGCTGGCGACGGCCGCCGTCTCGGTGGCTCCTTCCCGCAGACCCAACACGTGCTTGCAGCCCTGCGTGTCGATCCCCAACGCGACCACCATGCAGTGCTCGCGGAAGACCTTGCCGTCGATGCAGACCACCCGGAGGTCCAGCTCGCCCAACGGCCGGCTCAGAAACGACTGCAGGCGCTTGGCCGACAGCGACACGAACCGCCGGGACACCGCGCTGCTCGACGCCCCCCGCTCCGTCACCTCCGCCGGCACCGGGTCCAACGTGCCCGCATACCGCCGAGTCGACACCCCGGCCGCGACCGCCGCCAGCGTGTGCTCGTCCAGGGGGTCGGTGGCCGCCGCCCATTGGAAGCTCGGCAGCGCCACCTCGCCGTCGGCACTCCGAACGCGCAGCCGCGGCACGCCAACTTGGCGCCCGCCAAGCGTCACCTGACTGGCCACGCTCCCGCCCCGCCACGCCGGCCGCTCCACCTGATGGCGCCCCTTCGGGCCGCAGAGGTCGTCTCGGTCCCCCTCCATCATTGCCTGCAGAACCTGTAGGCCGGCTGTGATGCACAAGCCATGGAACGCTTCCCGCACACCGTTCAGCACGCTGAGCACCGGCAGCGGCACCTGAATCGAGGCTGTTCGCGAGTCGGGGGGTTGGCTGGAACGCTTCCGCCTGTCATGCTTCGCCATGGGTGGCTCTCCTCCTGTTGATTGCACCCCTGTCCTATCACGGACAGGGGCGAGGAGTCGCCACCCGCTTCACATCAGATCAACAGCCTCCGGGACATTCCCCCAGCGTGGGCGGAGGTGCTTGACGCCCTTGTGCGCCACGAACGGGTTCGCCCCGCGTCCCGAAGCACGTTGAACCCGGGTGGGCAATACGCAGTCATGCGAGCTGCTGAGGACTTCTCGCAACCCACTGACAGTCATGGACTTGTGGTGATCCTGAAATGCGGCGTCACCCACTCCGTGCACAATTCGCCGCTCGCGCCAGGACGCAGGAGGCCCGAGACAGATGCGGAGCGGTAGTCGGCAACACCGGGGGGAGGCAGGGGGCGGAGGATTCGGTTTCCCCCCGCTGCTGGCGACAAACGGACGGATTCACAAGGGAGATTGCGACATGCGGACAGGAGCGATTTTCGCGAGAGGTAGTTGCAGGGCGTTGAAGTGGATGGCCGTTTTCGGCGTGGTGTTCGCGCTGGGGGCTGGTCAAGCCGCTGCGCAGGCGCCGGCCTTCAGCTCGACGGCCACTGACCATGAGTTCAATCCGGGCACCACGACCATCACACTCACCATGGACCAGTTGGTGTACGGTTCACCGCCCGCCTCGCTCTTCACGGTCATGGTTGACGCGGACGGTGCCGGCGCGGGTACGGCTGCCGCGAACGCGGTCACGGCTGTCAGCCCGATTCCGCAGTCGAGCCCCAGCGACAAGGTCACCCTCACGGTGACGACAGTCATCAAGAGCGGTAGTACCGTCACCGTGGCCTATGACGCGCCCGCGACAGCGACTGCCGCCCAGCTCAAGGCCTCCGACGACGATGCCGCAGTGGAGGACGCCACCGCCTTTACAGTCACCGAGGGGGAGTCGATACCGTCGCTCCCGGACGTGGAGGACATGAAGCTGGTCTTGGACGAGCGGGTCACCGCGATTACGCTCCCTGATGCGACCGGCGGCAACGGAGCTCTCACCTATACACTGAACCTTGAGGCCAGCACTGCCACTGGTGTCAACGCCCATCAAATTACCACCGCCGCCCCCGACGCTGGCACCAGTGCCGACACTGGATTGCGCTTTCTGGCCGATCCCCCGACGGTCCTTGGAACGCCGTCGTTGGCGGGTGTGCACAACCTCCGGTACGCGGTCACGGACGCCGCCGTGGGCAACGGCACCGCGAACACCATTTCCCAGACCTTCAAGATCACGGTGGAGGCGACGCCGACACCGACGACCGGGGACAAGGGTCAGATCACCAAGTTCGAGCTGGTCGGCGGCAGCGTCTCCGAGAAGACCATCGCGGGAACCAAGCGGTACCACGTGCCGGAGGGCGCGCAGGATGTCGAGCTGGCGGTGACCGTGCAGTGGCTGCATTCGGAGATCGCCGCCATCGGATACGACACCGAGCAGATGATCGAAGTCGGGATCATGTCGGATCGGACCATGACGTTGCCGAACTGGCTCTCCTGGATCGACGAGGAAGGCGACGTGCACTTCCCCCGTTCGGGAACGTTCGGCCGGCTGATGGGTGCTGTCAAGGTCAAGACGCCCAAGATGTCCGAGGTGCCCGCAGCCGAGCGCGGCAGCGGTCGTCACACCAAGGCCAAGACGGGCAAGCTTGCCCTCCTGATTCTCCATGACAACCACGAAGCGGAGAACGACGCGTTCTACATCATGGCCACGGGCGGCGACGTCGACCTGGATGCCACTGCCGCGCAGAACAAGATCACGCCCGAGGTGGTCATCGAGGACGACGAGGAGCAGAAGGTCACGGTGAAGATGGGCACACGCACGTCCTCCACCGTCTACGAGGGCGACAGCGGTGACGATCTTCCCGAATTCACCGTCGCGGCGTCTCCGGCGAGAGTCGACCTCCCGCTCGAAGTCCGGTTGGACATGCTCGATCTGGCGGGGGTGACGGTGAGCTCGGCCGAAATCTCCGTGAGCCGAAGCTCGATGACGTTGATGGACGGCACCACCGGCAACAGCGACACGGTCACGGTTCACCTGCCGGCGAGCGACGGCAACAGGGTGGACAACGACTACGAGCTGCAGGCATCGGTGAACGTGTACTCGGTGGCGTCAGGGGGGTATCAGACGATACCGGTGGCCTCCCATCCCATCAAGGTGGTGGACCGTCACAAGCTGCCGACGCTCATGGTGAGCCCGGCGACAGCCACCGTGGCGGAAGGCGGAATGGTCGAGTTGACGCTGATGATCAACCGGAATCCCGCCAACACCACGGTCAGCAGCACCGAGAAGCTGCAGTACACGCAAGAGGAAGTCACCGTCATGCTGTCGATGGGCGCCGGCAGCACCGCCGGCATGTCGGACTACTCGATCATGACCAACCCCGTCACGTTCCCCGAGCGCACGAGCGGGGCCTACACGGCGGAGATGAAGGTCACGGTCGAGGCGACGGCCGACGACGAGCTCGACGACATGGAGATGCTGGTGCTCGACGCGATGGTCGCCGGCTCGAAGGCGGCGAACGGCACTGACAAGGCCATGCATGCGGGGGTCTCGTCGCTGACGATCGAGGAAGGCACGATGAAGTACGTCTGGGCGAAGACCCAGGAGGAGGTCGAGGCCGCCATCTACGCCGCGAAGGAGGCCGGGGCGGGCGACGACATGACGTTTGCTGCGGGCGAGATGATCGAGGTCATGGGCAGCGCCCTGTTCAGCGCGGCCGAGGGGGTCACCCTCAGCTACACGGCCGCGTCGGACATGAGCGACGTGGCGTCCGCGTCGGTCAACGGCGGTACCGTGATGGTGACGGCGGCAGCCGAGGGCATGGCCCACATCACCATCACCGCTCATGCGAGCATGCCGTCGGGCGTGAAGATCCTCGATCAGTCCGACCCGCGCTCGGCCAGCGTCAAGTTCCCGGTCGAGGTGGGCCTCGAGGCCCTCAGCATCATGCTGTCGGGCCCCGAGGACGAGAACATCGTCGAGGGCGGCATGGGGGCCATGGTGACGGCGACGGCCAATCGGGCGGTCACCGCGGACACCAAGGTGATGCTCATGCGTGACCGCGCGGCGAGCAGCGCCGACGACATGGACTACACGGCCGAGCCGATCACCATCATGGCCGGTCAGATGTCGGGGTCGACCATGGTGATGGCCACGGCCGACGAGATGATGGAGAACGAAGGCAACATGCCGGAAGAGCTGGTGCTCTACGGGATGACCGAGGGCATGGCCGGCGAGGTGACCGGCGAGGTCCATCTCCACATCTGGGATGCTGCGGTCCCGGCCCTGCCGGTCATCGCCCAGCTCCTGCTGGCGGCCCTCCTCGGCCTCGGCGGATACCGCCGGTACCTGCGGCGGCGGTAGCGTTCGGCGGCGTTCGCAACTCTCCCTTGGGTCCCCCTCCCTCGCCAGTCGTGGGAGGGGGGCTTTCTTCTCCCCCCGAAGCGCTCCCCGCCACGGAGACCGGGTCGGATGCCCGCCCGCATCGACCCGGGTCCACGGCGAACGGCCCTTCCCGCCGGCGGACGGGGTCGTCCGGTCGGGGCCGCGAGGCCCATATCCGCAGATTGAGCGGAGGGACGGGCGGCTCGTCATCCGCAGGACCGGAGCGGAGCGGAGGACCCGCGAAGCGGGTTGACGAGCCGCCCGGCCCGTAGCTACCCGCTCTGCGACGCCGCCTGGTCGGCCGTCGCGGTCACGTACTCCGTCCAGTCGTCCATCAAGTCGCGCCGGCGCTCGAACAGGTCCGACCGCGCATACGCGGCCTCCGTCTGGTTCCGGACCGTGTGGGCCAGGGCCGCCTCGACCACCTCCCGCGGGTGGTTCGTCCGCTCCGACGCCCAGTCGCGGAACGACGACCGGAAGCCGTGCGGCACCGCCGCGATGCCGAGCTCGGCCACCAGCTTCGAGATCGTCGAAGCGTCGATCAGCCTGCCGCGGACGCTCGTGAAGACCAGCTCGTGCGGCGCCGGTGACGGTCGCAGCTCCGCCGCCTCGCCCAGGACCTCGGCCGCCCGACCGCTCAGCGGCACCCGGTGCTCGCGCTTCGCCTTCATCCGCGAGGCCGGGATGGTCCACACCCGCGCCGTGAGGTCGACCTCGCGCCACCTCGCCAGCCGGACCTCGGCCGACCGCGTCGCCGTCAGCACCAACAGCTCGAACGCGAGCTTCGTTCCCAACCAGGCGTCGGAGCCGCGGACCGTCACGATGGCCGCGGCGACCTCGGGGTGCGGCAGCGCCCGTCGATGCCGGACCGGCGCCGGCCGCCGCGGCAGCGCCGCCGTGATCGGTTCGCCGGCCGGGTTGTCGGTCCGGTAACCCTGCGCGATCGCCCACCGCATGACCGCCCCGATGCGCTGGTGCACCTTCCGGGCGGTGACGTGCTTCCGTGTCCAGATGGGCTGCAGCGCGGCCATGATGTCGGCCGATGTCACCCGGTCGACGCTCATGTCGCCGAGGTGCGGGAAGACGTGGTCACGGAGGCTCGCACGCCACTGGCTCGCGGTCTTGCCGCCCTTTCGCCACGCCCCGCTGTAGATGTCGACGACCTGGGCCGCGGCCTCCTCGAAGGTCGGCACGCCCGCCGATCGTGGCGGAACCGCCGGCGTCTTGGGGGCGCCGCTCCCGCCCGCCAGCCCGCCACCCTTGCGCGCCAGCCTCCGGTTGGCGAGCGCCTTCGCGCGGGCCTCCGCCAGCGAGACCAGGCCGTAGCTGCCGAGGCCCAAGGCCCGGGAACGGCCCTGGACCACCAGCCGTTGCACCCACCGCCGGGCCCCCGAGGGGTCCACGTGCAGGTAGAGCCCGTTGCCGTCGGCGTACCGGCCGGCCTCGGCGACGTTTCGGCAGAAGGCGTCGGTGAGGGCCTTCTGGGGATGCTTGCCCCTGCGCTTCGTGGCCCTCGGCTTCTTCAGGAGCATTCGCCATCTCTTCCCGCATCAGCGCGTGTTCAATCTCATCCCCAATTTTCGGCCTCCGGCCGGCAAGTGCGTCCATCGCGCCCACCACGGCAGGCGAAAGTCCAAGCCCAGGCGAATCAGCTACTTGGCCGACTCTCAAGCGAAAGTTCGCCGGACGGCGCCTGGCGCACCAGCTTCCATCCCGTTCCAGCACGACGCGTTTTTCACCGGGCTCCACCACCCGCGGCTCGACGCTCGCTCCAGCGCTCAATCGCCCCACCGGCCCACGCCGCAACCGCTCCACTCCGCCCGCACCGGGCGACAGCAACATCCGGATGTTGTCTGCCCCTGGCGGCAACGCCCTGTACGGCCGCAGTCCTTGAAGCACGAGCCGAGGGATAGCGAGGCGGGGACTTTACCGTATTCTAACCGGCCGGCGTTTCAGCGCCCCAGCCTGATGGAGGACCTCGACGACGGCCCGCACCAGCCGGCCGGGGCGCCGCCGCGCACCTCGAGGAAAGGGCCGGTTCCACAGCCTGCCAGGCGGGGGGAACGTCGATAGCCGGCTGCAACCGCGCGGCCTGACCTCGCGACTCCACTGGAGGCGCCCCATGACCAGGTCTTCCCGACGGTCCACCCCGCCGCCCTCACCGTCACGTCCGGGCGCACCGGCTCCGGGACGGGCAGCAGCGCCATGACCGCGCCCGCCACGACGGCGCCCGCGCCGATCGGCCGCAGCCGTCGCAGCGGATCGTCGGGTGCGTGGCGCTCGTGTGCGACCCCGATGGCCACAACCCCGGACAGCATGACGCCCAGTCCTGTCTTTTGCCGCCAGTGCATTGCGCCGGGGTTCTGGGCCGAGGCCGGCGAGACCAGAGACACGGCGAGCCCGAGAACCAGGACAACCACCCGTAGCGCCACGAAGCACCTCCAGGGATCTCACGCCGCGCAACGATCCGGATCCCGCCCCGGACACGGCTGAGGGACGCATGTCGACAGGTGAGCGGTCACGGCTCGCGGGCGTACGCAGCCTCCGTTTCCGCTCGGTCGCGACGCATGATACGACAAATCCATAGCGTAAGCTGACCGGGCGGCTTTTTGTCGTGAGGTTGTCACCTAATGTCGGCTGTGATGTGCTGTTGTGCACGATTCCGTGCCTGCAGTGGGGTCACCGGCGTGGCCTCGTGGCGGGCTCCATCACGGTTCGACCCGTCGAAGGGGCATGGAGCATCGCGCCCGCCTGGCGTGATACGATGGCCGCGTTCCGTGTGGAATCGCGCGTCGCCACCGCGGCCGATCACCGTCGACCGGCCTCTTGCGCGTCGGGGCGACAATCGGGAGAGAGACCAATGCGAACCGTCACCTTTGTCGTGTGCTTTGTCTTGACCGTGGCCGTGGCTGCCCCGGACGGCGCCGCGCAATCGACGTCCAGTGCCGCCCTGCCGTCAGATCTCGGGGTCATCGACTTTCCGACTTCCGGCTCCGCCGATGCCCAGGTCCATTTTATCCGCGGCGCGGCGATGCTCCATAGCTTCGGCCTCGAGGATGCGGCCCTGGAGTTCCGTCAGGCCCAGGCCCTGGCTCCGGACTTCGCCATGGCCTACTGGGGCGAGGCGATGAGCTACAACCACCCCCTCCAGCGCTTCCAGGAGTGGGACCTGCCGCGGCAGGCGCTCGAGCGGCTGGGGCCGACCCGGGAGGCCCGGTTGGCCAAGGCCCCGACCGAGCGCGAGAAGGGGTTCGTCCGCGCCGTGGATGCCCTGTTCTTCGGCGCAGGCGAGGAAACCGATCGCCGCGTCGCGTACGCGGACGAGATGGAGCGGCTTGCCGCCGCCCACCCCGACGACCACGAGGTGCAGGCGTTCTACGCGCTGGCGCTGCTGGCCACGTCGAGCGACTACGGCTACGAGCCGTATCGCACGAACGTGAAGGCGGGTGCCATCGCGCTGCGGGTGTTCGACGAGAATCCGGACCATCCGGGCGCCGCGCACTACATCATTCACGCCTTCGACGATCCGATTCACGCGGCGATCGCGCTGCCGGCGGCCACGCGCTTCGCGGCAATCGCGTCCGGTGTCGTGCACGCGCTGCACATGCCGTCGCACATCTTCATCCAGCTCGGGATGTGGGACGACGTCTCGTCGTCGAACGGCGCCTCGTATGCGGCGGCGCTCGAGATGTTCGAGCGGCAGGACACCTACGAATCGGACACGCAGCGGTACTTCAACGCCAGGAACCTGACGCATGCGCTCGACTGGGGCCAGTATGGCGACCTGCAGCGTGGTGACTACGCCAAGGCGTGGCAGGCGGTCGAGAACGGCGAGATGGTCATCGCCAATACCGGGGCGCCGATTGCCTTGCAGCGGGCAGCCGTCACCCGGCCGCGGTACGTGATCGAGACCGAGCAGTGGCAGGTCATCGAGGTGTCGCCACATGCCGCGGCGGGGGGACACCTGGCGAACGGCATCAGCGCCGTGCGGACCGGCGACCTGGCGGCGGGCGCCGCGGCGGCCTCGGCGCTGGCCGCGCTGGACGGTGCCGTCGCGGCGATCGCGCATCACGAGGTCACGGCGCTCCTGCACGCCGCGCGGGGCGACGCGGACGCCGCCGCGGCCTCGATGGACAAGGCGATCGAGCAGGCCGAGTCGCGGGGCGCGCCGCGCGGGGCGCCGAACCCGCTCAAGCCGGCGCACGAGCTATATGGCGAGATACTGCTCGAGCTGGGTCGGCCGGCTGAAGCCGTCGAACAGTTCAAGCGCTCGTTGCGGCGCACGCCGAACCGTTCGCTCTCGCTCCGCGGGCTCGCCCGCGCCGCCTTGGCCGCCGGCGATCCGGACACCGCGCGCGCGCAGTACGCGCAGGTCGTGGCTCAGTGGCGCGGGGCGGATGACGCGCCGACCGTCGAGGAAGCACGGCAGTTCCTGAAGGACCACTAGCGGCGAGCGGAACGAGCTGCACGCCCTGGGCGCCACCCAGGTGAACGACGGTGTAGGGAGCCAGAATGAAGCAGGATTGAGGAACTACTCGAGAACGGTGTGGATGCCGGGAGGGATGCCGGGAGGATCGATGGGTCACTTGGCCGCGGCCATTGAATCGACCTGGATCGTGTTGGTCCTGGAGTCCAGCGTGCCGACGACTGTCACTTTCTTTCCGGCAAACTCTCTTGATTTGTCCTGGTCGCTCAACCGATAGACTTCGTTGCCGTCAAACAAAACGAACGGGACGGTGTGGTCATCGACGCAAGCGATGGTGCAGGCAGCGTCGGTCGGCCCCATCCGCATTCCGGAATGATCGGCTATGGGGCACTCCTCATCGGTGATCGTGCCTGAGAAAGTCTGTCTGCTCTGGGTTGCAAACATCGTGGCGGAGGCAAGAAGAGCGGAGGCAAGAAGACCTGTCAGTAGATATTTCATGAAGCTCACGCAAAGCGAAATCATTCGCAACCTGCGGGAATCGGGGGAAGGTGTCACACACCTCCCCCCGATTCGTGGTCGAAAAACCCGAGGCCGAGAAACTCTCTGCCGGTTTATCGGCCCGGCAACATGATGTGGGCTTCCGGCGTGCCCTCGAACATCAGCCAGGCGCCGCCCGCGTCGCGAACATTCGGCAGTCCGATGTCTTCCGCCATGAAGTTCGGCATGCCGATAAACGTGTGCCAGATGGCGGTGTCCTGGCTGTCGCCCCGGAGGTTGTACCAAATGGACCCGACTTCGGGCAGCTCACGCGTTCCGTCTTTCCCGGCGGCCACAACCAGATCCCTAATCCCTCCGGTGCCGCTGCTCGACAAGACAGGACGCCCGGCGGGCCTGCCTCCACTGGCCGTTTGCAGCAGTGGCTGGGCCTTGACCCCCATCTCCGCGAACGCTCGATTCTGCGCGATGCGCGCCATGTTGGCATCGCTGCTGACGCACTCCACCGACCACGGCCGCTCTCCAGGCCAGCCGGTCAGGTCGTAGCAGACCATACGGCCGGGGCCGGGCCTCAAAACTTCAAACGTAAAGTCGGCAGCCGTGACGTCGTCCTCCGGACTCTTCTCCGGATTCCGAATCCACTTGACGACCGTGGCGTTCCTGGCCATGGCCGCGTTCGGAGCGGCGAGCAACGGCTTTTCGATGGGGTCATTCGTATCGACCCGGCGCTCCTCATAGACCTGCGCCTCCGCCGGCGCCGGCGCGCTCATCACAACCGCCATTACGCCGAGTACAAAAAGAGAGAGCGGTTTCATGTGAGTCCTCCAATCGCTATGCCTCAAAATACGGGTGTCCGAAAGTTTACGACGACGGTGCGTACTCTGTCTATCGAATTCTTCCGCCGACTTGCAGGCCGCTCGGTACGCGCTCGGGAATCGTCCGGTCGAACGAGTCATCGCTCAGAGCGATCAAAAACTCGATCAGATCCACGTCTTCTTCGTCCACGTTCTGCAACTGGCGAAGCAGCGGATCGAGCTCCTCGTAGCGGACGTTCGGGTTCCGGGACTCCCCGGCGATGGTGGATTCATAGAACCCCACGACGGCGTTCAGCGTCCTGAACATGCCATTGTGCCCGTATGGGAAGGTCAATTCGAGGTTTCGCAGCGACGGCGTGCGAAACGCATAGCTGTCGCACGCTGCTCGGGACGCTGCAGTACGCGGCTCCTCAGGAGCTGCCGCGCAAGGAGGGTGCTGCGCGCCTCCGTCGGAGGCGGGCGTTGTGAGACCTGATGCAAGAGCGGGGTTGTCGGGCACGCCCATGACATGCAGCTTGTAATCGGAGAACATGGGCCCGTTGTGGCACCTGATGCACCCGATCTCCTCGAAGCGCTGCATTCCTCTGACCTGTTCAGTCGTCATGGCGTTGCGGTCGCCGCGCATGTAGCGGTCGAACGGCGAGTTGTTGGCCAGCAGCGACCGCATGAACGCCGCTACCGCCCGGCCCAGGTTTTCCGCGGTGACCGGCTGTTCACCGCCGAAGGCCCCGGCGAACAGGCTCTGGTACTCGGCGTTGGCCTGGAGCTTCGCCACCACTCTCGCGACAGCCTCATCCGCCGGGTAGGTGTCCCCTCGCATTTCCTCGAACGACTTGAGCGGTTCGAGCGCCTGCGATTCGAGGCTCCTGATGCGATTGTCCCAGAACGCCGGCGCACTCGCCGGGTCGTAGCGGCCCGATTCATCGATGCCGTTGAAAGCAACGTTCAGAACCGTCGGACTATTGCGTTTGACGAGATGCCCGCCACGCCGGAAGCGGCCCAGGCCGATGCCCGTCACGCCGAGCGACAGGTCGCGGGCCTCCGCATAGGCGCTTTGGGGATGATGGCACGTCGCGCAGGCTACGTCTCCGGGTCCCGACATGATTGGGTCCCAGAACAGCAGTCTTCCCAGCTCGACTTTTTCCGGGGTCGTCGGGTTATATCCCGGCGCCTCCTGAGTCGACGGCAGCGCCGACACACTGTGTTCTTGTCCAACGGCACCAACTTCTTGTCCAACGGCACCAACTTGCATGAAAAGGAGCACGGCGACCGTAGCTGCTGCGACCAGCAGTCCGGCAGGGTGTTTCGCTCCGAACAAAACCTCACGGAATCGGCTTTTCGTCATTGCTGCCTCACTGTCGCACGCGCTACTACGATTTCAGGCTCTTCCGCAGAATCTGTGGACCCCAATCGGCACCAACGAACCGCGTCATGCCGTTCTTGCGCCCGATCGACAACCTGAACGTCGTCACGCGATGCGGCTGCAGACCGTGCGCGTCCCGGATGCGCTGGACGGTGGAGCGGCTCACGCCGGCCGCCTCGGCCATCGAGCGGCAGGACACCACGCGGTGCGGCGCTGTCGCACTACGCGCCCACACCTCCAGAGTGCTCCTGTCTTCGGCGTCGAGCGGCGGCGGTGCGGCGGGGTGGTTCATGCCCGACCGGCATGCTACTCAAGGCGCGGCTGACCGTCAAGCGGTTTTGGGCGGGCGCCCGTAAATTACTGAAAACCAAGGGGAAGAGCTGGAGCCGGCGAGCGGACTCGAACCGCTGACCTGCTGATTACGAATCAGCTGCTCTACCAACTGAGCTACGCCGGCAATCCTTTAGAATCAATGACTTGCGAGGATGTCGCGAAGTACTGCCAGCGGTACGGCCAGCCGAACGCGCAGCAAACGGCTGGCACAGCGGGCGCTGAGCCAGACTGCGGCAGGCGTGACCGTGTCCTGATCCTCGCCGTCACGATTCCCCCATTGTAGCCCGTTCCCGCCGACGGGCGCGACCCCCCCGCGCGCCCGCCTTCACGCCTCGGCCACGACACGGAGGCGGCGGATGGCGTCCCGCTGCCGGGCGAGCGTCGGAGCAGCGCGAATCTTCTCGAGGACCGGCACCGAGCGCCGGGCCCGCGACCTATAATCGCGGACCACACGGGCGGCCCTGCGAGGCTGCCCAGGGAGGCGCGCCGATGCCGAGACAGACACGCGCGGGACATGGCGGCGGATGCAGCGGCGGTCGGGCGTCGCGGAGGGCGCGACCACTCGCCGGCATCGCGAGCCGGGCTCGCCGTTCGTCGCCTTCGGCTCCGCTGGGCGTTCAGCTCCATCCTCCGGGAGTCCGCGCGGCTCTGCGGCGCGGAGTCCTGGCGGCCGTGGGGCTGACCCTCGGCATCGCCGCACCGGCCGGGGCCCAGCCCGCGGCGGGTGGCGCGTTCGTCGAGGCGCAGGCCGCGAGCGGACGCACGGCCTACGACAGCTCTTGCGCCTCCTGCCACGGCACGACGCTGCGGGGCGGGCTGCACGGGCCGGATCTGACCGGCCCGGCCTTTCTGAGCAACTGGGGCTCGCAGACCGCGGCGGCGCTGTACGAGTACGTGCGGGCCGAGATGCCGCCGGGGCTCGGCGGATCGCTCCCGGGCGGAACCTATCTGAGCATCGTCGCCTACCTGCTGCAGGCGAACGGCCATGCCGCGGGGCCGCGGGCGCTCGCCGCCGACGCCGCGGCCATCGTCGGCGAGCCCGGCGCCGCGCCGGCAGGGGGCGCCCCCGCCACCGCGGATGCGTCCGGCGCGGCGCCGGCCGACGAGCCCCGCGACGTCGACGCCGTGCCGGCGCTGCGGGGGTTCGTCAACCGCGAGGTCTCCGGCCTCACCCCGGTCACCGACGAGCTGCTCCGGCATCCCCCGCCGGAGGACTGGCTGACCTGGCGGCGCACCCGCGACAACCACGGCTACACGCCGCTGGACCAGATCGGGCCCGGCAACGTGGCCGGCCTGCGCCTGGCCTGGGCGCTGGCGATGCCCGAGGGGACCAACCAGACGGCGCCGCTCGTCCACGACGGCGTGATGTTCCTGGCGAGCCCCGGCAACGTCGTCCAGGCCCTCGACGCGGCCACCGGCGAGCTGCTCTGGGAGCACCGGCACCCGGTTCCCGACGACGCGGAGAGCCGGCGCCCGACCCGCAGCATCGCCCTCTACCGGGACAAGGTCTACCTCGCCACCTACGACGCGGCCCTCGTCGCCCTCGACGCGCGGACGGGCGAGCCGGTCTGGCAAACCACGCGGGCCGACTACCGGAAGGGCTTCTCGCAGACGGGCGGGCCGAGCATCGCGAACGGCGTCGTCGTCGCCGGCATCAACGGCTGCGAGCGCTTCGAGGACGAGGGCTGCTTCATCACCGGCCACGACCCCGACACCGGCGAGGAGCTCTGGCGTACCTCGACCATCGCCCAGCCGGGCGACGTCAACAGCGGGACCTGGGGCGACATCCCGCCGCACCTGCGCGGCGGCGGCGACACCTGGATTCCGGGCGCCTACGATGCCGACCTCGGCCTCTTCTTCATCGGCACCGCGCAGGCGAAGCCGTGGGTGGCGGCGAGCCGCGGCATGTCGACCTACAACGACGCCCTCTACACCAACTCGACGCTCGCCCTGGACCCGCGCACGGGGCAGGTCGCCTGGTACTTCCAGCACGTGCCGGGCGAGACGCTCGACCTGGACGTCGTCTTCGAGCGGGTGCTGGTCGACGTCGACGATCACCAGTGGCTGTTCACGGCCGGCAAGGACGCCATCCTGTGGAAGCTCGACCGGCGCACGGGGGCCTTCGTCGACCTCGCCGAGATGCTGCACCAGGACGTCTTCGAGTCGATCTACATGGAGACGGGGCGCGTGAGCTACCGGCAGGACATTCGAGACGCCGGCGTCGACGACGCGGTGGACGCGTGCCCGAGCCTGTACGGCGGCCACAACTGGCAGGCGTCGGGCTACAGCCCCGAGGCGAAGGTGATCATCTATCCGCTGCACCAGGTGTGCATGACGCTGACCGGCCGTCACGTCGAGCTGGTGGAGGGGGGCGGAGGCCTCGGGGTCTCCGCCATCGAGCTCCACGAGATGCCGGGCACGAACGGCATGCTCGGACGCCTCGCCGCGTACGACGTGCGAACGATGGAGGAGGTGTGGAGCCGCGAGCAGCGCGCCATCTTCCTGACGTCGGTGCTGACGACGGCCACGGGGCTGGCCTTCGTCGGCGACGTCGACCGCTACTTCCGGGCGCTGGACGTCGGCACCGGCGAGGTGCTCTGGGAGACCCGCCTCGGCCAGTCCGGCCACGGGTTCCCGATCTCGTACGCCGCGGGCGGCAGGCAGTACGTCGCGGTGCCGACCGGCGTCGGCATCTTCCGCGGCCTGAGCGGGGTGCTCAGCCCCGACATCTACCAGCCCCCGTCCGGGAACGGGCTCTACGTCTTCGCCCTCCCGGACCAGGCGTCGGCGCCGTAGACATGCCGCGGCCCGGCGGCGTCACGGCGAAGGGCTCGGCAGTGCTTCCCGGTGACACCGGACGCAACTCTCGACGATGGTCATGTAGGCGGAGGAGACCTCGCCGAGATCTCCCGTGGATGCAGCCGCCACGAGGTCGCGGGCGGCCTCCTGGAAGTCGTCGGCGTGGGTGAGGTACGCGGGCGTCGGCGCCGTCATCCACGAGGCGGTCTCGCTGATGCGCACGAGCTCGGCCGCGTCGCGCTCGACGGCGGGCAACCGGCCGAGCACGACGGCCCCGAAGAGCTGCTGCGCGAGCTCGAGCTTCTGGCGCATGAGGACGCGAAGATCGGTCTGCGCCGAGGCGGGCCCGGCCGTGGGCGCGAGCAGAGCCAGCAGGGCTGCCGTCGCCGCGATTCGAGCGTATCGTCGCGTTCTTCCGAAAGTCATCCGTTTCTCCTCCTCGGGCTCCGCGGTCGGAGCGGCGCCCGCCAGGGTCAGGCCGAGCGCCTCGCCGGCTGACGGTTGCGGGCCCGGCCCCGGCGGGCCCGGCCGCGTCCTTCCCGATCCAGGATCCCGGCTGGGGATGGCGCATCGGAGGCACGTCATCATACGACGTGCAGCCGGGAGCAGGAAGGTTGCGGCGGTCTCGCCGCAATCGGCGTGACCATCGAGCGCGTCGTGCTGCCGGCGCGGACCGCCCCCGGAGAATAGCGCCCCCGGTTCGCCGGTGACGCCAAGGCGACGCTGACCGTCCGAACCGACGACCGGCGGGTCGGAGCGCGGCCGGTTGGACGGAAGCGCGCGGCACGCGGTACACTGGCGAGTTACGGTACCGCCCGTGACGGTGCGCGGGGACCGGCGGCTCGCCGGCTTGCCCGCGTTCGCTCGCGGGCGCCGGATCTCGCATGCCAGAAGACCGAGCGGCCGCCGCGAACGGGCACCTCGTCATTCGCGGCGCCCGTACGCACAACCTCAAGAACATCGACCTGACGCTGCCCGCGGGCCGGCTGATCATCGTCACCGGGGTCAGCGGGTCGGGGAAGTCCTCGCTCGCCTTCGACACCATCTACGCCGAGGGGCAGCGGCGGTACGTCGAGTCGCTGTCGGCCTATGCCCGGCAGTTCCTCGAGCGGATGGAGAAGCCCGACGTCGACCGCATCGACGGCATCTGCCCGGCCATCGCGATCCGCCAGAAGAACAGCGTGCGCAACCCGCGGTCGACGGTGGGCACCACCACCGAGATCCACGACTATCTGCGGCTTTTCTTCGCCCGCATCGGGCGCACGATCTGCCGGCAGTGCGGGCGCGAGGTGGAGCGCGAATCGGCCGAGGCGGCGGCGCGCGAGCTCGCGGCCCTGCCGGCGGGGACGCGGCTGCTGCTGGGATTCGACTACGCGGTGGACGGCGCCGACGCCGCGGTCCCCGCGGCCGGCGCCGATGCCGGGGAGCCGGCGGAGGGGGAGCGGTCGGAGTCGGGCGAGCGGTCGGCGCCACGGGATCGGTCGGGGTCCGGAGAATCGCCGCCGGGCGAGCCCGGCGGGCCTGGAGAACGGCCGGCGGACGCCCCCGCCGCCGCTTCCGCCGATCCGGTGTCGGCGGCTGTCGCCGGCCTGCGCAAGCGCGGCTTCGCCCGCATCATCGTCGACGACGGGGACGGCGCGGACGGCGCCGGCGGCCGGGTGGCCCGGCTCGACGAGGTCGACCCCGCCAGCCTCGCGGGCCGGCGGTCGCTGCGCATCGTGCTCGACCGGGTGCGCGTGGGCCCCGACCTGCTGGGGCGGATGACCGACTCCGTCGAGACGGCGTACCTCGAAGGCGGCGGCTCCGCGTTCGCGCTCGAGGTCGACAAGGACGGGCGCCCCGCGGCCGAGCACCGGTTCAGCGAGCGGTTCGAGTGCCGGGCCTGCGGCATCGGCTACGAGCCGCCGCAGCCGCGCCTCTTCTCGTTCAACAACCCGTTCGGGGCGTGCCCCACCTGCCACGGCTTCGGCAACGTGATCGAGCTCGACCTCAACCTCGTGGTCCCCGACCGCACGAAGTCGATCCGGCGCCAGGCCGTCGAGCCGTGGAGCAAGCCCGAGTACCGGCCGCAACTGACCCGGTTGATGCGGGCGGCCAAGGACGGCGGGGTCCGGCTCGACACCCCGTGGCGCGAGCTGACCGACGCCGAGCGCGACTTCGTGGTCGAGGGCGACGGCGCCGGCTACGCGGGCGTCCGCGGCTTCTTCGCGTCGCTGGAGCGCAAGAAGTACAAGATGCACGTCCGCGTCTTCCTGAGCCGCTACCGCGGCTACGTGACGTGCCCCGGCTGCGACGGGACCCGGCTGCGGCCCGAGGCGCGCGGGGTGCAGGTGGCGGGGCGGACCATCGACGAGGTCTGCGCCCTCACGGTGGGCGAGGCGGCCGCCTTCTTCGACGGCCTCGCCCTGGGCGACGGCGAGCGGGTCGTCGCCGACCGGCTGGTGCGCGAGATAGGGCGGCGGTTGTCGTTCCTGCGCGACGTCGGGCTCGACTACCTGACCCTCGACCGTCTCTCGTCGACGCTGTCGGGCGGCGAGGCGCAGCGGATCAACCTCGCGACGGCGCTGGGCTCGGCCCTCGTCGGCACCCTCTACGTGCTCGACGAGCCGTCGATCGGCCTGCATCCGCGCGACAACGAGCGGCTCATCGCCATCCTGCGGAAGCTGCGCGACCAGGGCAACACGGTGCTGGTGGTCGAGCACGACGCCGACACCATCCGCACCGCCGACGTCGTCGTCGACCTGGGGCTGGGGGCGGGCGAGCAGGGGGGGCGGGTCATTCACGCGGGGTCGTTCGACACGCTGCTGGGGGAGCCGCAGTCGCTGACCGCCAAGTACATGCGGGGCGATCTGACCATCCCCCTTCCGGCGAGCCGGCGGAAGCACCCGCAGCCCCTGGCCATCCGCGTCACGGGCGCCCGCGAGCACAACCTGCGGGGCATCGACGTCGAGATTCCCCTGAACACCCTGACGTGCGTCACCGGGGTCAGCGGGTCGGGGAAGTCGACGCTGGTGCACGACGTCGTCTACGCGGCCATCAAGCGGCAGAAGGGGGCGTGGGACAAGCGGGTCGGGCGCCACGACCGCCTCGAAGGGGCGGAGCTGGTGACCGACGTCACCCTCGTCGACCAGACCCCCATCGGGCGGACCCCGCGGTCGAACCCGGTCACCTACCTGAAGGCGTTCGACCCCATCCGCGAGCTGTTCTCGCACACGCGGGACGCCCGCGCCGCCGGCCTCACCCCCGGCCACTTCTCGTTCAACGTGCCGGGCGGCCGGTGCGACGCGTGCGAGGGAGAGGGGGTGGTGCGGGTGGAGATGCAGTTCCTCGCCGACGTGTTCGTGCCCTGCGACGAGTGCGACGGGCGCCGCTTCAAGCCGCAGGTGCTCGACGTGCGCTACCGCGGGCGCAACGTCGACGACGTGCTCGACATGACGGTGCGCGAGGCCCTCGCGTTCTTCGCGGGGTCGGCGAAGATCTGCCGGCGGCTGCGGCTGCTCGACGAGATCGGGCTGGGCTACCTGCGGCTCGGCCAGCCCGCGACGACCCTGTCGGGGGGCGAGGCGCAGCGCATCAAGATCGCCTCGCACCTCGCCGCGCGCAAGGCCGACCGCACGCTGTACATCCTCGACGAGCCGACGACGGGGCTGCACTTCGACGACGTCGCCAAGCTCCTCGCCGCGTTCCGGAAGCTGCTGCAGGCGGGGAACAGCATCCTCGTCATCGAGCACAACCTCGAGGTCGTCAAGTCGGCCGACTGGGTGATCGACCTGGGGCCGGAGGGCGGCGAGGGCGGCGGCCGCATCGTCGCCGCCGGCACCCCCGAGCAGATCGCCATGGACGGCGGGTCGCACACCGGACGCCACCTGCGCCCGGTCCTCGCCAGCGAGCAGGCGGCCGGGGGCTGACGCCGTGGGCGGTGTGGTACGATCCGCCTTTTTTCGCCGTGGGTTCACGGAACGTCCGCGCGGTCCGGTTCCCGGTTCGCGCGCCGCACCCGACTGGTCATGGAATCGATTCAAGCTACGCGCCTGCGCAAGGGCATGCTGGTCAAGCACAACGACGAGCTCTACCGGGTGATGGACGTCACCCACCTGACGCCCGGCAAGGGGAAGGCGTTCGTGCAGTCGCGGATGCGCAACGTCAGGGCCGGCACCCTGCTCGACCACAAGTTCCGGTCGGCCGAGTTCGTCGAGCGGGCGGCCCTCGACGACCGGGAGATGCAGTTCACCTACCGCGACGGCGACGCGTTCCACTTCATGGACCTCGAGACCTACGAGCAGGTGGAGATGACCGCCGACACTCTCGGCGACTCGGTCAACTACCTGCTGCCGGAGGCGACCATCCGCGTGTCGCTGTTCGAGGGCGAGCCGATGGGACTCGATCTGCCGATGACGGTCGAGCTGACGGTGCAGGAAACGGCACCGGCCATCAAGGGGGCCACCGCGAACGCGCAGCTCAAGCCCGCGACCCTCGAGACCGGGCTCGTCGTGCAGGTGCCGCCGTTCATCAGCAACGGCGACCGGATTCGCGTGAACACCGAGACCGGCGAGTATCAGTCGCGGGCTTGACCGCCCGCGGGCGGGAGGCGGAATCCGTGGGCGAGGAGGAGCTGTTCTCCGGTTTCGTCGATTCGGTCCTGCCCGCCGCCCTGTGGATCCTGGGGGCGGGGTTCCTGGTCGCCAACGTCCGGCTGCTGGGCCGGTTCCTGCGCTTCCTGCGCCTGCGCTCGACCGCGGTCCTGACGTGGCCGGGCCGGCGCACGTCCTTCTACGAGGTGTCGCTCGGGCTGGGAATCCTGCTCGGCTTCCTCGCGTTCCTGAAGCTCGTCGTCTGGGACCGCCCGCTCGCCGACGCGTTCGCCGAGGCGATGGGCTTCATCTACTACGGCTACGCCTTCCCTCTGAGCCTGCGCATCGAGCGCGGCTTCTACGACACGGGGGTGTGGTCGAACCGGGGGCTCGTGCCCTACGGGCAGATCGGCGGCCTCTCCTGGCAGGAAGGCGCAGAGCCCAGGCTGGTGCTCATCGACCGCGTGCGCAACCTGGCGCGGCACCTCGACGTGCCCCAGGAGCACTACGGCGAGGTGCGCCGCCTCCTGCGCGACAAGATCGCGGCCCAGGACATCCGCTTCGAGGGCAAGGGACTCGATCTCGGCTTCGACGAGCGGGAAGTGGTGTGACGCCGCGGGGGGCGTCCTGCCGCCGCCGACCGGCCGCCTCGCGGTCCGGGGGCTGCGCCGGCCCCGGCGTCTAGCGCAGCCGCTCGAGGATGATGCCGATCAGCCCGGGACCGCTGGCCGTGGGATCGCCGATCCAGTCGGGCGGGGTGAGCCAGACGAACGCGAGGATGGCGATGACCATGAGGTCGTACTGCCACGTGGCCCGCTCGAACGTCCAGAACAGGGCGTGCCAGACCGCCCGCGCCGGCAACGTCAACAGTCCCCGCATGGTCACCGCGCCCCCGCCTCCCCGCCTCGAGTGTGCTGCTTGACGGCTTCCGCCGCTGCCCGCACCGCCCGCCGGGAGCCCGCGCCGCTCACGTCGCGGACTCCTGGGCCTTCAGGGCCCGCCACGTGAAGTAGATGCGGTCGAGCACGGTGACGATCGACAGCACCAGGATCACCCACAGGACGGCCCCCATCCGGTTCGTGAACGCCCCGATCATGACCAGCACGATGCGCTCGGGGCGCTCCATGAACCCGACCTTGCACTTGTCGATCATCGACTCGGCGCGGGCCCGCGTATAGCTCGTCATCACCGAGAACATCATCGCGAAGGCCGCGATCATGACGTAGTCGGTGCGCCCGAGCTGCGCGTACAGGTAGATGACGCCGATGAACAGCGACAGGTCCGAGAACCGGTCCATCACCGAGTCCCAGAACCCCCCGAACCGCGACGCCAGGTTCGTCGCCTCGGCCACCTTCCCGTCGATGAAGTCGAAGATGTTGGCCACCAGCATGACGAAGCCGGCGGTGATGAACTCGCCCTGGGCGAAGAACCACGCCGCGATGAAGTTGATGAAGACGCCGACCAGGGTGAGCACGTTGGGGTGGATGCGCAACGCGACGCACGCCCGGATGATGGCGCGGAGCGGGAACATGCAGGCGGCGCCGATGGCGCCCGTGAAGGTCATGGAGGAGAATGCGGCGCTGGCCCGGTAGCGTCGCCTTTCGGCTCCGCTCGCCGCCCGTCGGTCTGTCCGCGCCCGCGGCGCGGACTGATAGGATACCGCCGGTGCGCCCTGCCCCGGCGCGGCGCTCCCCGACAGCACGAACCCCGCAGTTTAGTCCATGGCCATTCGTGATCTCAAGAAGCGGATCGCGGCCCTGCCCGAGCAGCCCGGCGTCTACCTCTACCTGGACGACGCGGGCGAGACCCTCTACGTGGGCCGGGCGCGCTCGCTGCGGGCCCGGGTGCGCAGCTACCTGGGCGCCTGGGGGTCGAGCCCCAAGACCGACGCGCTGCTCCACGAGGTGACGCGGCTCGAGGTCATCGTCACCGACTCGCTGGTCGAGGCCCTCGCCCTCGAGGCCCACCTCATCAAGCAGCGGTCGCCGCGGTTCAACATCCTGCTCCGCGACGACAAGAACTACCCCTACCTGCAGTTGACGACGGGCGAGGCGTTCCCCCGCGTGCTGGTGGCGCGACGGGTCGACCCCCGCGACGGGCACACCTACGCGGGGCCGTTCCTGCCCGCGACGCTCGCGCGCAAGACGATGTCGCTGACCCACAAGCTGTTCGGCATCCGCTCGTGCAACGAGGTCATCAACGGCCGCCGGGACCGCGCCTGCCTGGAGTACGACATCAAGCGGTGCGTGGCGCCGTGCGTGGCGGACCTGTGCACCGCCGGGCAGTACGCGGAGGCGGTCGAGCACACGAAGCTGTTCCTCGAGGGCCGGAACGACGAGCTCATCGCCGACCTGAAGCGGCGGATGCTCGAGGCCTCCGACGACCTTCGCTACGAGGAGGCGGCCCAGACCCGCGACGCCATCCGGACCGTCGAGACCCTGCGTGACCGCCAGCAGAAGATGTCGTCGGTGCGGCTCGGCGACCGGGACGCCTTCGGGGTCAAGTTGGGGCCGTCGGGCGCGATCATCCAGGTGTTCCAGATGCGGGGGGGGCGGGTCATCGAGCGGGTCGAGCTCGCGGCCGAGCTGCCGGCGGGGGCGGGGTCGCCGGAGCGGGAGACGGTGCAGGCGGCGGTGCAGCAGTTCTACGCCGAGCGGACCGCGCCGCCGGAGATTCATCTGCCGGTCGAGATCGACGAGCCCGAGGCGCTGGCGAGCTGGCTCGGCGAGCGGGCGGGGCGGAAGGTGCGCATCGGCGTCCCGAAGCGCGGCGAGAAGCGGGGGCTGCTCGACCTCGCCACTCGCAACGCGGCCCTCGCCTACCGGTCGCGCTACAGCGACGAGGCCCGCGCCGGGGCCGCCGCCCTCGACGAGCTGCGGGTGGTGCTGGGCCTGCCGGCCGCGCCCCGGCGCATCGAGTGCTTCGACATCTCGACCCTGCAGGGGGCGGAGACGGTCGGCTCGATGGTGGTCTGCGAGGACGGGCGGGCGGTGCGCAAGGAGTACCGGAAGTACCGCGTGCGGGGCGGGAGCTGGGGCGAGGAGCGCACCGCCCCGCCGGGCGCTCCGCCGCCCCGGCGCCGGCGCGGCGGGAAGGGCCGGGCCTCCGGCGCGGGTGGCCGGGCCTCCGGCGCGGCCGACCCCACCCCCGGCGGGGCGGGCCCGGCCGCCGACGCCGACCGGCGCCTGCTGGACGACTTTGCGTCGATGCGCGAGGTGGTCGCCCGGCGCTACCGCCGGCTCCTGGACGACGGCGGGCCGCTGCCCGACCTCGTGGTCATCGACGGGGGCCGCGGGCAGCTCTCGTCGGCCTACGAGGCGTTCGCGTCGCTGGGGCTGTCGAACCTGGTGGCGGTGGGGCTGGCCAAGCAGGAGGAGCTCGTCTTCACCCGGGACGGGGCCGAGCCCGTCGTCCTCGATCGCGCGAGCCCCGCCCTGCTCCTGCTGCAGCGGATGCGCGACGAGGCCCACCGCTTCGCGGTGACCTTCCACCGGAAGGCGCGGTCGCGCCGCGACCTCCAGTCGGCCCTCGACGGCATCGCCGGGGTGGGGCCGCGCCGGCGCCGGGTGCTGCTGACCCGGTTCGGGAGCGTGGCCAACGTCCGCCGCGCGACCCGCGAGGAGCTCGTGCCGGTGGTCGGGGCCAAGGTCGCCGACGCGGTGCTCGCCCACTTCGCGGGCGGTACGTTATCCTGACGAGTCTTGCCCGATATCGGTCAGCTTCTCGTCATCCTGCCGGTCCTGCTCCTGTCCCTGACGATCCACGAGACGGCCCACGCGGTGACGGCCGACTGGTACGGCGACCCCACGGCGCGGCGGCTCGGCCGGATCTCGCTGAACCCGGCCGTGCACGTCGACCCCGTCGGGACCGTGATCCTGCCCCTGCTGGGGATCCTCGCGGGCGGGTTCGTGTTCGGCTGGGCCAAGCCGGTGCCGGTCAACCCCGCCAACCTGCGGCGGCCCCGTCAGGACTTCCTGGTCATCGCGGCGGCGGGGCCGGCCAGCAACATCGTGCTCGCGGTCGGCGCGTCGTGGCTGCTTGCCTCCGTCGGCCTGGAGGCGGCCGAGGGGTGGGCGGGGGCGGTGGCGACGTTCGCGTTCGCGATGCTGCAGTTGAACCTGCTGCTCGCGGTGTTCAACATGATTCCCGTGCCGCCCCTCGACGGCGGGAACGTGCTGGCGGGGCTGCTGCCGGCGGGGCTGGCCGACGCCTACGACCGCCTCGTGCGGCCCTGGGGGTTCGTGATTCTCCTGGTGCTGATGGCGACGGGCGGGCTGTACCGGATCATCGGGCCGCCGATGTCGCTGTTGATGGGATGGTTGCTGCCGTGAAGCCACGCGTCGTCTCCGGCATGCGTCCGACCGGCAAGCTGCACCTCGGCCACCTCGTCGGGGCGCTGCAGCAGTGGGCCCGGCTGCAGGACGACTACGACTGCATGTACTTCGTCGCCGACTGGCACGCGTTGACGAGCGAGTACGCGGACACCGGCGGGCTGACCGAGAACGCCCTGGACAACGTGGCCGACTGGATTGCCGCCGGCGTCGACCCCGACCGGAGCACGCTGTTCATCCAGTCGCAGGTGCCCGAGCACGCCGAGCTCTACCTGCTGCTTCAGATGGTGGTGCCGATTCCCTGGCTCGAGCGGGTGCCGACCTACAAGGAGCAGATCGCGCAGCTCGCCGAGAAGGACCTGTCGACTCTCGGGTTCCTGGGCTACCCGCTCCTGCAGGGCGCCGACGTCATCATCTACAAGGCGAACTACGTCCCGGTGGGCGACGATCAGGTCCCGCACCTTGAGCTCGACCGCGAGGTGGTGCGCCGCTTCCACGGGTTCTTCGGCGAGCTGTTTCCCGAGCCGCAGCCCCTGCTCACGAGCTTCCCGCGGCTGCCGGGGCTCGACAACCGGAAGATGAGCAAGAGCTACGACAACGCCATCAGCCTGTCGGACGACGCCGAGACGGTGAGGAAGAAGGTGATGCGGATGTACACGGACCCGAAGCGGATTCGGGCCGACATCCCGGGCACCGTCGAGGGCAACCCGGTGTTCGTCTACCACGACGCCTTCAATCCCGATACCGCCGAGGTCGACGACCTGAAGGCCCGATACCGGGCCGGCACGGTGGGCGACGTCGAGGTCAAGAAGAAGCTCGCCCGCGCCCTCAACGCGGCCCTCGACCCGCTGCGCGAGCGCCGGGCCGAGGTTCTCGCCCGGCCGGGGCGGGTTCGTGAGATCCTGATGGACGGGTCGTTGCGGGCGCGCCGCATAGCGCGGGAGACGATGGAGCAGGTCCGGGAGGCGGTGGGGCTGGCCTACCGATGACGAACCGAGCCGCGGCCGAGACCGAGGGGGGACCGGCGGGCGCCGGCCGGACCGGCGAGTTCGAGTCGGTCCTCGAGGACTACCCGGTCCGCCTCGACAACTTCGAGGGACCGCTGGATCTGCTGCTCCACCTCATCCGCCAGAACGAGATCGACATCTACGACATCCCCATCGTCCTCATCACGCAGCAGTACATCGAGTACATCGAGCTCATGAAGGAGCTCGACCTCGACACCGCGGGCGAGTTCCTGGTGATGGCGGCCACCCTCATTCACATCAAGGCGCGGACCCTGGTGCCCCGGCCGGAGACGGAGGCCGAGGAGGCGGAAGAGGCCGAGGACCCCCGGGACGCGCTGGTCCGGCGCCTCATCGAGCACCAGAGGTTCAAGGCGGCGGCGGAGCTGCTGCACGAGCGGCAGACGGTGCGGAACGCGCAGTGGGGAGTCTCCGACGAACGGCTGGCGGATCTCGCCGGCGAGCCGTTCGAGCGCGAGCTCGAGGCCGACCTGTTCGGGCTCCTGCAGGCGTTCCAGGCGGTCCTCAAGCGCGCCCGGGCGCGGCCGGGGGTGCCCCTGCCGGCGGCCGAGGTGTCCATCGAGACCCGCACCCGGCAGCTCATGGAGCGGCTCGCCCGCGTGAGGGCCTGCGGGTTCGAGGAGCTCTTCGCCGAGGACGGCAGTCGCGCCGAGCTCATCACCACGTTCCTCGCGGTGCTGGAGATGATTCGGCTCAAGCTGATACGGGTGTTTCAGTCGGGGTCGTGCGGCCCCATCCGCGTGTACCGCCGCGAGACGCCGGAGGACGCGCCGAGGCCGATCGAGCCGGCCGGACATCCGGGGGACGAAGCCGGTCAGGACAAGTGATCGATTGGCCGCGGCGGCGGCTCGTGCCGCGGGCGCGGTTGCTCTGCTGTTTCCTTCGTGCGTCAGGGGCGGTCGCGCTGAGCGCGGCCATGCGGGTCTGGGCGGCTTTTCGGGTTGGACCACCTGGGCGTCTGCGCCGGGGAGCGGTGCAGACTCCCGGCGAGGTTGGTTGGGCGCCAAGCGGAGCCGCAGGCGACGATTGGCGGGCTGGCATGTCGGACGAACTCAAGCCGATTCTGGAAGCGCTGATCTTCGCCTCGCCGGACCCCCTCACCCCGGGGGCCATGGTCGAGCTGCTCGACGGGACGCCGAGGGAGGACGTCGAGCGGGCCCTCGGGGCGTTGCGGGCGGAGTACGAGGGGCGCGGCGGCCTCCAGTTGGTGCAGGTGGCCGGCGGCTACCAGATCTGCACGCGGCCCGAGCTCCACGACTGGGTGCGCCGGCTGTTTCACCAGCACTCGAAGCAGCGGCTGTCCGTGCAGGCGCTCGAGACGCTCGCCGTCATCGCCTACAAGCAGCCGATCACGAGCGCGGAGATCGCGGAGATTCGGGGCGTGAACGTGTCGGGGGTGGTCGGCACGCTGCTCGAGCGCCGCCTCGTGAAGGTGGTCGGCCGCAAGCAGGTGGTGGGCCGGCCGTTCCTCTATGCGACGACCCGGGAGTTCCTGAACCACTTCGGGCTGAGCGACCTCGACGACCTGCCCAAGGTGGAGGAGATGGCCGAGGCGCTCGGCATGGAGGTGCCGTCGGGGCTGACCGCGGGGGGCGTGGAGGCCCCGCCGCTGCCGTTCGACGATCCGGCGGAGACCGCGGGCGACCCCGACGCTCCGCCGTCCGGGCAAGTCCACTGAGGCTGCCGTGACCCCCCTTGCCGACAGCAGCGGCGTGCGGCTGCAGAAGCTGATTGCCGCGGCCGGCGTCTCCTCGCGCCGGGCGGCGGAGGCGTTGATGCGCGAAGGCCGGGTCACCGTCAACGGCGCCGTGGTGTCGACGCCCGGCGCGAAGGCGGATCCCGCGGCCGACGACATCCGGGTCGACGGGCGACGCATCGGCGTGGGGGGGCGGCGGCGGTACCTGCTCCTGTACAAGCCGCGCGGGGTGGTGACGACCCGGGACGATCCGGAGCGTCGCCGCACCGTCATGCACCTGCTGTCGGGGGTCCGCGAGTCGGTCTATCCGGTGGGGCGGCTCGACTACGACAGCGAGGGGCTGCTGCTGCTGACCAATGACGGCGAGCTCGCGGCCCGCCTGACCCATCCGCGGCACCGGGTGGAACGGGTGTACGAGGCGCGGGTCCGCGGCGTGCCGGACGCCTCGGCGTTGAGGCGTCTCGCCGGCGGCGTCGTCGTCGGCGGTCGGCGGACGCTGCCCGCCGACGCCCGCCTCGTGTCCGCGGGACGCGGCCGCGCCGGGGACCAGTCGTTGATCCGTATCGGTGTCACCGAGGGGCGGAAGCGCCAGATCCGGCACATGTGCGAGTCGGTCGGGCATCCCGTGGTGCGGCTGCGCCGGGTGGCCATCGGCCCCATCCGGGACCGGACGCTGCGGCCGGGGCAGTTCCGCGACCTGGCCCCGGGCGAGGTGGCGGCGCTGCGCCGCGCCGTCGACGTGGAGGCGCCCGCCGCGCCGGGCGACCGGGTTCGCCGATGACGCCGACCGGGGCCCCGGCCCGCATCACGCCGGTGATCGCCATCGACGGGCCTTCGGGGGCCGGCAAGGGGAGTGTCTCGCGCGCCGTCGCCCGGGCGCTGGGCTGCCGGTACGTCGACACCGGCGCCATGTACCGGGCGGTCGCGTGGCTGGCCTCCCACGAGGGACTCGCGCTGGACGACGAGCCCGCGGTGCGGCGTCTCGCCCAGGAGGCCGAGCTGAGCCAGGACGGGGGGACCGTGATCGTCGCCGGCCACGACGTGACGCGCCGGATACGCAACGGCACTATCGACGCCGCCGCCGCCCGCGTCGCCCGCATGCCGTCGGTGCGGAGGGTCCTCGTGGGGCGGCAGCGGGCCTACACGGCCTTCGGCGGCGTGGTGATGGAGGGCCGGGACATCGGTACGACGGTGTTTCCGAACGCCGACGTGAAGATATACCTGGACGCGGCGCCGGAGGAGCGGGCCGCCCGCCGCGCCGCGGATCCCGCGCACGGCCTGGGCCGTAGCGCGTCGACCCTGTCGGACGTCGCGAGTGCGCTCGAGGCGCGGGACCGTTCCGACCGCACCCGCGACAGCTCCCCCCTGGTGATGGCCGACGACGCGGTGCGCGTCGACACGACGGGCCTCGTGCTGGAGGCGGTCATCGAGCGCGTGCTGACCATCGTGCGGTGCCGATTGGCGGAGCGCGGGGGGGCGGGGCCGTCGGTGTGATTGGGGCGTCGAACCGCATTTGACGCGTCTTGGTAACTGTCGTATAGTCTGCGGCTTATCGCCAATCGACGCATTGCGCGGCGGGTGGGGCGGCAGGCCCCGTCGCCCGCGTGTCGACGGGCGCGCCGCGTGGCGGCGAGAAGCACTCACAGGAGGATTCGCAATTCCATGACGAAGGCAGAAGACGTCGAGGTGGACCGCTCGGAGAAGGCGCGACCCGCTCCCATGATGGTCATGGCCGATCAGTTCGACGACGACGGTGAAACGTCGAGTCGGGAGGAGTACGAGCGGTTGCTCGCGTTGTACGAGGGCAGTTTCCGCAACATCGCCGAAGGCGAGGTGATTACCGGCACCGTGCTGAAGGTGTCGTCGTCGGAGGTGGTGGTCGACGTCGGCTACAAGTCGGAAGGGATGATCGCCCTCCAGGAGTTCCTCGACGAGAACGGCGAGTGCATCGTCCAGCCGGGCGACGCCGTCGACGTCCTGCTCGAGCGGACCGAGGACCGGGACGGCCACATCGTGCTCTCGCGCGAGAAGGCCGAGAAGATGAAGATCTGGGACGAGGTCGAGAAGGCGTACGACGATCAGAAGGTCGTCATCGGCCGCGTCATCGAGCGCATCAAGGGCGGGTTGGCGGTGGACATCGGCGTGCGCGCGTTCCTGCCGGGGTCGCAGGTGGACGTGCGCCCGGTGCGCAACCTCGACGCCCTGCGCGGCCAGGAGCTGCGCATGCGGGTCATCAAGGTCAACAAGAAGCGCGGCAACATCGTGCTGTCCCGCAAGGCCCTGCTCGAAGAGGAGAACGCCGAGAAGAAGAAGCACACCCTGGCCACCCTCGAGGAGGGCAAGGTGTTCCGCGGCGTCGTCAAGAACATCACCGACTACGGCGCGTTCATCGATCTGGGGGGGCTCGACGGGCTGCTCCACGTGACCGACATGTCGTGGGGCCGCGCCGCGCACCCGTCGGAGCTCTTCAAGGTGAACGACGAGGTCGACGTGATCGTGCTGAAGTTCGACCGCGCCACCGAGCGCGTGTCGCTCGGCTACAAGCAGCTCCACGCCGACCCGTGGACGGCGGTCGAGGAGCGCTACCAGGTGGGCATGCGGCTGAGCGGCAAGGTCGTCAGCCTGACCGACTACGGCGCGTTCATCGAGCTCGAGCCGGGCGTCGAGGGGCTGATCCACGTGTCGGAGATGTCGTGGAGCAAGCGGGTCAAGCACCCCTCGAAGCTGCTCACGGTGGGCGACGCGGTCGAGTCGATGGTGCTCGGCGTCGATCCCCAGGCGCGCCGCATCTCGCTCGGGCTGAAGCAGATCGAGACCAACCCGTGGCACCAGCTCGCCGACAAGTACCCGATCGGGTCGCGGTTGAAGGGACGCGTCCGCAACCTGACCGAGTTCGGCGCGTTCGTCGAGGTCGAGGAGGGTATCGACGGGCTCATCCACATCTCGGACATGTCCTGGAGCAAGCGCCTCAAGCATCCGTCCGAGGTGGTGAAGAAGGGCGACGAGGTCGAGGCCATGGTCCTCAACGTCGACCCCGACAACCAGCGGCTGTCCCTGGGCCTCAAGCAACTTGCGACCGATATATGGGACGAGTTCTTCGAGGCCCACAAGGTCGGGTCGGTGGTCGAGGGCAAGGTGGTCCGCATCACGAACTTCGGGGCGTTCGTGGAGCTCGCCGAGGGCATCGAGGGACTCATCCACGTGTCGGAGTTCGACGAAGACACGGGCCGCGACAAGGTCGAGCTGAAGGTCGACGAGGTCACCAGCATGAAGATCATCAAGCTGAGCCCGTCGGAGCGGAAGATCGGCCTCAGCATCCGGGCCCTGAAGTCGGACGACTACGAGGCGGACTGGGAGGCCTACGGTGCGGCGTCCGGATCGCCGGAGGTGACCCTGGGCGACCACTTCAAGCATCAGACCTAGCGCCGTCGGCGTCCGGCTCGGCTCATGGAGCGTGGGAGGTCTTGGTGGCAGGCGGGAGCGTGACCAAGGCGGCACTCGTAGAGGAAGTGTCTCGAGCCGCCGATCTGACCAAGAAGCACTCCGAGGTCATCGTCGATACGGTGTTCCGCAGCATCATCACCGCGCTGCGCCGGGGCGAGAAGATCGAGTTGCGGGGGTTCGGCAGCTTTCGCCTCCGGCAACGCGAGCCGCGCAAGGGCCGGAACCCGAAGACCGGGGATCGGGTGGACGTGCCCCCGAAGCGGATCCCGTACTTCAAGCCGGGCAAGGAGCTCAGGGAGCTGATCAACCGCGAGCCGGCCGGCCCGGGCCCCGGGCTGTCCGAGCCGGTGCCGGCGGCGATGCAGGAGCCCGGCGGGAGCGCGGGCTTCTGAGTCGGCCTCGGCGGCTCGGCCCATGCGCCCCGGGGTCCTGGCCCGCCAATCGTCGCCCGACGGCTCCGCCTGGCGCCCAACCAACCCTGCGAGAGTCCGCGCCGTTCCACGGCGAAGACGCCTCGGGGCCTGCCCATGGAGCGACTCTGGTCCCCCTGGAGACTCGACTACGTGACGGGCAGCGCCGGCGCCCCGGGCGGCGATTGCGTCTTCTGCGCGGCCCTCGCCGAGGCCGGGGAGACGGCGGCGCCGGGCGCCTCCCCGATCGTGGCGCGTGCCGACACCTGCTTCGTCATCGTCAACCTGTACCCGTACAACAACGGCCACCTGATGGTGGTTCCGAACCGGCACATCGCGTCGCTGGCCGAGGCGACGGCGTCTGAGCTCAGCGACCTGATGACGATGGCGCAGCGGGCGGAGATTGCCCTCGGCGAGGCGTACCGGCCTCACGGCCTGAACGTGGGGATCAACCTGGGGCGCCCGGCGGGAGCGGGCATCCCGGGCCACCTCCACCTGCACGTGGTGCCCCGCTGGGACGGCGACACCAACTTCATGACCGTCGTCGGCGCCACCCGGGTCGTCCCCGAGACCCCCCCTCGGACGCGGGAGCGCCTCGCTCCGATCTTCAAGCGGCTCGCCGCCGGCCGGGCGCCTGCGCCGTAGCACGGCGCGGGCGGCCGCGGGGTCGGTGGGGCGCGGAGCGGAGCCGTTGCGCGACCTTGCGCTCGCGTCGGGAGTTCGCCGGTGCGAACTCCTGCGGCGGCAATGGCGGACGCGCTACCGCTCGGCGAGGACGTGGGCGGCGATCACCATGCGCTGCACCTCGGACGTGCCCTGGTAGATCTCCGTCGCCCGGACGTCCCGGAACAGGCGCTCGACCGTCGAGCCCCGGCGGTAGCCGGCCGAGGCGAGGATCTGCATGGCCCGGTCGGCGGCGCGGTGGGCCGCCTCCGACGCGTAGAGCTTGGCCATGGCCGCCTCCGCCGCGCTGCGCTCCTGCGTATCCTTGGCGGCGGCGCTCCGGTACACCAGCATGCGCGCCGCCTCGATCTCGGTCGCCATGTCGGCGAGCATCCACTGCACGGCCTGGTAGCGGGCGATGGGCCGCCCGAACGTCCTCCGGCCGCGGGCGTGGCCCAACGCCTCGTCGAAGGCGGCCTGCCCGATGCCGACGGCCTGGGCGCCGATCGCCACGCGGCCGCCGTCGAGCGCCCACATCGCGATGCGGAACCCGGCGCCGGGGTCGCCGAGCATCGCACCGGCCGCGACGCGCACCCCGTCGAGGTCGAGGTCGCGGCAGCCGAGGCCCCGGACCCCGAGGGTGTCGGGGGTGGCCGACGCGCCGAGCCCCGGCGCGCCGGCGGGCACCAGGAACGCCGAGACCCCGCGTCCCCCGATGCCCGGCTCGGTGGCCGCGAACACGATGAACACCTCGGCCGCGCACCCGTTCGCCACCCAGACCTTGCGCCCGGTCAGGCGGTAGCCCTCGCCGTCGGGGACGGCCCGGGTCTGCTGATTGGCGGCGTCGGTGCCCGCGTCGGGCTCGGAGAGGGCGAACCCGCCGACGGCGGCGCCGCTCGCCAGCCGCCGGAGCCAGGTCTCGCGCTGGGCCTCCGACCCGAACCGGGCCACGACCTCCGCGACGAGCGAGTTGTTGACCGACAGGATGGCGGCGAGGGTGGCGCTGGCCCCGGCTATCGTCTCGATGGCCGCGGCGTAGCTGACGTAGTCGCGGCCCGCCCCGCCCGCGGCGGCGGGGACGGTGACGCCCATGAGCCCGCGGCGGCCGGCCCGCGCCACGAGTTCGGCGGGAAAGCGGTCGGTCGCGTCGATCTCCGCCGCGCGCGGTCGCACCTCTTCCTCGGCGAACCGGTGCGCCGCCGCACGAAAGGCTTCCTGTTCCGTCGTGAGCTCCAGGCGCATGGCGGGTGCCCAGTCCGATCGGTCCGGGATGCCCCGGGGTGGGTCGCGGTCGTCGCGCCGCGGGCATCCCGCCGCGTGGAGCCCGTCGTCCGCGTCCGTCGAGCGCCGGGCCCCTCATGAAGATCATACGTGAGCGCCGCGGGCGCCGGCGGGGGGGCGGGGGCGCCGCGACGGGGCGGGCGGCCGGGAACCCGAGTGGTATGATGGCTTCAGGTCTCCTGGCAGAGGGAACAGCATGGCGAGCAGTCGATGGAGCGTGCGCGAGGGCGGCGGCTTCCGGGCCGTGGCGCAACGGTCCGGGTGGGCGGCCGTGGTCCTGGCGGCGGCATGGGTGCTCCTTTCGGGCGCCGGCGTGCCCGCCCAGGAACATCAGGCGTCTCCCGAACGGGCGGACGGGGGCGATGCGGCGCCGCAGACCCCGGTGTTCCGTACCGGCGTCAACTTCGTTCGGGTCGACGCCATCGTCACCGACGAGGACGGCGACCCGGTCCTCGATCTGACCGCGGACGACTTCCGCGTCTTCGAGGACGACGTCGAGCAGACCGTCGAGTCGTTCCGGCTCGTGGAGGTCACCGGCGTGCCCGACCCCGCGCTGCCGCCGCCCTCCAGCATCCGCAACGACTATGACCAGGAGCGGGAGGCGGCGCGGACGGACTCTCGCATCTTCGTGTTCTTCCTCGACGACTACCACGTGCGGCGAGAGAACGGCATTCGGATGCGGCGGGACCTCGTCGAGTTCGTCGAGACGCAGCTTCGGCCGACCGACCTCGTGGGCGTCATGTACCCCCTGATGCCGATCATGGACATGCGGCTCACCCGCAACCACGATCAGATCGTGCGGGCCCTCGAGGCCTTCGAGGGGGTCAAGTACGACTACCGGCCGCGCAACATGTACGAGCACGTGTACGCGAACTTCCCGACCCAGACGGTCGAGATCATCCGCAACGACGTCAGCCTGTCGGCCCTGAAGGCGCTGGCCATCCACCTGGGCGGCCTGCGCGAGGGGCGCAAGTCGGTGATCGTGCTGAGCGAGGGCTACTCGAACTACGTTCCCCCCCAATTGCGCAACATCGACGCCCTCAGCGGCGGCGGCTTCTTCAATCCCCAGCGGTACGACCCGCTGGCGGGGGAGTCGCGGATCGAGGAGACCCAGCAGTTCTTCGAGATGTCGTACATGCGCTCGGAGCTGGTGTACACCGCCGACATCGCCAACCGGAACAACACCAGCTTCTACATGGTGGACCCCCGGGGGCTGGCCGTCGGGGAGTTCGACTCCAGCCAGGTGCCCATCGACATGCGCACCGACTACCGCATCCTGCGCGAGCTGCAGGACACCCTGCACGTGCTGGCCGACGAGACCGACGGCCGGGCCATCGTCAACCGCAACGACCTGCTGCCGGGCCTCAGCCAGATCGTGAACGACCAGAGCGCCTACTACCTGCTCGGCTACACCTCGTCGGCGGCGCCGACCGACGGCGAGTTCCACGAGATCGAGGTGGAGGTGCTGCGCGACGACGTCCGCGTGCGGGCCCGCAAGGGCTACTACGCGCTGACCGCGGAGAACGCGGCGCGCGTGCTGGCCCCGCCCAAGCCGGAGCCCCCGCGGGCCGTCGACACCGCGCTGGCGACCCTCGCCGAGCCGCGGCGGGGCCGCTACGTCCGCACCTGGGTCGGCACCCGGCGCGGCGACGAGGGCAGGACGGAGCTGACGTTCGTGTGGGAGCCGATCGGCGGCGACCGGGCCCGCCGCCAGGAATCGGCGTCGCAGGTGATGTTGATGGCGATGAGCGACAGCAGCGCCTACTTCCGGGGAGAGGTGCCGGGGCGGGGCCGCGGCCGGACGCCGCGCGTTCGCTTCGACGTCGACCCGGGCGAGCTGGAGCTGAACATCGGCATCGAGGACGAGTACGGCGACGTGCTCGATCGGGACATCGACGAGCTCGTGGCGCCCGACTTCACCGGTCCCGACATCGCCCTGAGCACGCCCCAGGTGTTGCGGGCGCGGAACGCGGTGGAGATGCGGGGGCTGCTCGCCGACGCCGACGCGTTGCCGACGGCGTCCCGCTTCTTCCGGCGCACCGATCAGTTGCTGTTCCGGGTCGAGGCCTACGCGCCCGGCGACGTCCCGCCGCGGGTGCGCGCCCGGCTGCTGAGCCGGGAGGGCACCGCGATGATGGAGCTGCCGGTGGCCGCGCCGGAAGGCGACCGCCCGCACGAGGTCCTGCTGCAGCTCTCGCCGTTCCCGCGGGGGGACTACCTGATGGAGCTGTCGGCGGAGGCGGGCGGCGAGGCCGCGTCGGCCCTCGTGGCGTTCCGCGTGCAGCCGTAGCCGCGATGGAGCCGATTCGCGTCGTCATCGCCAAGCCGGGCCTGGACGGTCACGACCGGGGCGCGAAGGTGATCGCGCGCGCTCTCCGCGACGAGGGGATGGAGGTGATCTACACGGGATTGCGCCAGACCCCCGAGCAGATCGTCGAGGCGGCCCTGCAGGAGGACGCGGGGGTCATCGGGCTGTCCATCCTCTCGGGGGCGCACAACCACGTCTGTCCCCGGGTGATGGAGCTGCTGCGCGAGAAGGGGCTCGACGACGTGCTCGTGGTCGTGGGGGGTATCATTCCCGACGCGGATCTGCCGGGGCTGCGGTCCATCGGCATCGAAGGCGTCTTCCAGCCCGGGACCCCCATGAGGGACATCGTCGGTTTCATTCGCGAGCGCCACCGGGCCGCGCCCGGCGTCGCCGGCGGCTCGCCGCCGGCGGCCGACGCGGCCGCGGGCCGGTGACGCGGCGCATCAGTCTGCTACGCTCCCTGTCGAGGGCCGGACCTGCCGATGCCAGCCACGCTACTGCTTGCCGACGACAGCGCCACCATTCAGCGCGTCATCGAGATGACCTTCGCCGAGGAGGATGTCCGGGTGGTGACGGTCGGCGACGGGCGCGAGGCGATCGCGCGCATCGCCGCCGACCCGCCCGACATCGTCCTCGCCGACACCAACATGCCGGAGAAGGACGGCTACGAGGTCTCGGCATTCGTCAAGGCCGAGAGCGCCCGGTCCGGCATCCCGGTGGTGCTCCTGACGGGGGCTTTCGAGCCGGTCGACGACAAGCGGGCCCACGAGGTCGGCTGCGACGCGGTGCTCGTGAAGCCGTTCGAGCCGACGGCGGTGCTCACGCGGGTTCGCGAGCTCCTCGGCCTGTCGGCGGGTGCGGGCACTGCGGCGCCGGCCCCGACCGGGGAAGCGGCCGCGCGGGACGCGGCGGACGGAGGGAGCGGCGACGGGGCGGAGGAGCCGGCCGCGGCGGTCACCGGTGTCTCGCCGACGGACCCTGATACGGCGGCCCCGGCGGCGGCCGATGTCCCGTTGGCGGACCCTGATGCGGCGGCCCCGGCGGCGCGTGCCTCGGCCGCCGATCCGGATGCGGCGGCTCAGGGGTCGGCCGAGGCATCGCCCGCGGACCCGGATTCACCGGCGGCGCAGGGTGCGGAGCCCGGGCATGCCCCGCTGGCGGCGCAGGATGCGGAGCCGGGGAGTGCCCCCGCCAAGGGGGCCGCGCCCGCGGCGCCGTCCGCGCCCGCCGTGCCCGCGGTCGAGGCGCCGGCGCCGCCTTCGCTCGCCGACGCCTTCGCCTCGCTCCTCGCGGCCGAGCAGGGGGACCTCGACCGGGCTCGCGCCGCCTATCCCTGGCCTCGACGGGCCGCGCCGCCCGACGAGGACGACCTCGTCGAACGGGTGGCCGAGCGGGTGGTCGAGCGCCTGTCGAGCGACGTCACCGGCGAGCTGGTCTCCGAGGTGGTGGCCCGGGTGGCGGAGCGGCTGGTGCGCGACCAGATTGGCCGCATCGAGCCGGCTTGACCGCGGCCCGCGCCCGCCGCCCGTCGGTTCCCCGGCGCATCACGGCAACCACAACCACGATTCCTGTTCCGTTCCGGCCCGCTCCGCCGCGCCGGGGGCCTGCGCCGCAGGGGGGCGCCGACCGCTGGAAAGCCGGTCGGACGCCCCGCGGCGCCGGCACGTGGCGATGGGTGGGCCGGGGCCGGCCCGCCGCGGCGGCTTGATACGATGAGTGACATGCGCGAGTTGAGCAAGGGGTTCGACCATGCCAAGGTCGATCCGAAGTGGTACTCGTTCTGGGAGTCGAGCGGCGCCTTCCGCGCCGATCCGGCGTCGTCCCGCCCGCCGTTCAGCATGGTGCTGCCGCCCCCCAACGTCACCGGGGTGCTGCACATCGGCCACGCCCTGAACCAGACCCTGCCCGACATCGTGTGCCGCTGGAAGCGGATGACGGGCCACGACGTGCTGTGGCTGCCGGGCACCGACCACGCGGGCATCGCGACCCAGAACGTCGTCGAGAAGCAGCTCGCCAAGGACGGGACCGACCGTCACGCGCTCGGCCGCGAGGCTTTCCTGGAGCGCGTGTGGGCGTGGAGCCGGAAGAGCCACGGCACCATCACGAGCCAGATGCGCACCCTGGGGTCGTCGGTCGACTGGAGCCGCGAGCGGTTCACCCTCGACGACGACCTCTCGCGGGCGGTGCGGCGGGTCTTCGTCACCCTGTACCGCGAGGGGCTGATCTACCGCGGCAAGTACATCGTGAACTGGTGCACCCGCTGCCGCACCGCCCTCTCCGACCTCGAGGTGGTGCACGAGGAGCAGGCGGGCCGGCTCTACCACGTGCGCTACCCGGCCGCGGGCGGCGACGGCGCCTCGGAAGGAGGCGCGAACGCGGCCGCCGGCCGCGCCGTGACGGTGGCCACCACCCGGCCGGAGACGTTGCTGGGCGACACCGCCGTGGCCGTGCATCCCGACGACGAGCGCTACCGCGGCCTCGTCGGCCGGACCCTGCGCCTCCCCATCATCGGCCGCGAGCTGCCGGTGGTCGCCGACGGGTTCGTCGACGCCGGGTTCGGGACCGGCGCCGTCAAGGTGACGCCGGCCCACGACCCCAACGACTTCGAGATGGGCCGGCGGCACGAGCTGCCCCAGGTGGTGGTGATCGGCGAGGACGGCCGCATGACCGCCGCGGCGGGGCCGTACGCGGGGCAGGACCGTTTCGCGGCACGCGAGGCCGTCGTCGAGCGGCTCGAGGCCGAGGGCCTGCTCGAGCGGGTCGAGGACCACCGCCACGCGGTGGGGCACTGCAGCCGCTGCCACACCGTGGTCGAGCCCCTGGTGTCGACCCAGTGGTTCGTGCGCATCAAGCCGCTGGCCGAGCCCGCCATCGCCGCCGTGAAGGACGGCCGCACCCGCTTCGTGCCCGAGAACTGGGCCCGCACCTACTTCGAATGGATGGACAACATCCACGACTGGTGCATCTCGCGCCAGCTCTGGTGGGGCCACCGGGTGCCGGCCTGGTACTGCGACCGGTGCGGAAAGGTCGTGGTGGAGGAGGAGACGCCCGAGGCGTGCGAGTGCGGCGGCCCCCTGCGCCAGGACACCGACGTGCTCGACACTTGGTTCAGCTCGGGGCTCTGGCCGTTCAGCACCATGGGCTGGCCCGACGCCACCGCCGACCTCGCGCGGTACTACCCCACCAGCGTCATGATCACGGGGCTCGACATCATCTTCTTCTGGATCGCGCGGATGATGATGCTGGGCATGAAGTTCGCGGGCGACGTACCGTTCAGGGTCGTCTACATCACCTCGCTCGTGCGGGACGCGCACGGGCAGAAGATGAGCAAGTCGAAGGGCAACGTCGTCAACCCCCTGCAGGTGATGGAGGAGATCGGCGCCGACGCGTTCCGGTTCACCCTCGCCGCCCTCGCCTCTCCCGGCATGGACATCTCGCTCTCGGAGGGGCGGCTGCGGGGCTACCGGCAGTTCGTCAACAAGATCTGGAACGTCTCGCGGTTCGTGCTGATGAACCTGCCGCCGTCGCTGACCGATCGCCCGGCGGTGCCCCCGCCGGCGGAGCTCGGGACCATCCACCGCTGGGTGCTGCACCGGGTGAGCGAGCTCACGGCCGAGGTGACCCGGGCCCTGGAGGGGTACCGCTTCGACGTCGCCGCCGACCGGCTCTACCACTTCATCTGGCACGAGTACGCCGATTGGTACATCGAGCTGGTGAAGCCCCACCTGCAGGACGACGCGGAAGAGCGCGACCGCGAGCGGGCGCGGGCCGTCCTCCTCGCCGTGCACGACCGCGTGCTGCGCCTCGCCCACCCCTTCATGCCGTTCGTCACCGAGGAGCTGTGGCAGACCCTGCCCGCGCCGGCGGACGCGGCCGAGGACGGGCGCACCCCGGACGGGCGGGCGCGAACCGTCACCCGCGCCGCCTGGCCGCAACCGGTGGCGGAATGGGCCGACGACGAGGCGGCGTCGGTGCTGACGCTCCTCCAGGAGGTCATCACCGCGGTGCGCACCGTCCGGGCCGAGCTGGGGGTGCCGCCGTCGCGCCGGCTTCGGCTGCAGATAGAGCACGCCGACCCCGCGGAGCGCGCGGTGCTCGACGGCCACGGCGACTATCTGCGGCGCCTGGCCGGTCTCGAGGGGTTCGAGTTCGTCGAGTCGGCGCCGGCCGACCCCGACACGGTGCGCCGCATCGTGCGCCGCACGCGGCTGTATCTGCCCCTCGCCGGGGTCATCGACCGGGCGGCGGAAACGGCGAGGCTTCGCCGCGAGATCGACAAGATCTCGAAGCAGATCGGCTCGCTCGAGGGCAAGCTGGGCAATCCGAAGTTCCGGGAGCGCGCCGACCCCGAGGTCGTGGCCGAGACCGAGGCCCGGCACGCGGCGGCCCGGCAGCGGCGGCAGCAGCTCGACGAGGTGCTGGCGGAGCTGTCTCCGTGACCGGCGGCGTCGCGGCCGCGGGCGTCGTGACCGCGGGCGTCGCGACCGTTGGCGCCGTGACCGCCGGCGCGGTAACCGCCCCGGTCCTCGTTTGCGCCGGATCTCCCCTGGCCGCGGACAGTGGATGGGGCGACCGGTGAGCGGTCCGTCTCCCGGTCGCTTCGACGCGCGGCTCCGGGCCGCGGCCTCCCGGCTCGGGCCGTTCGCGGGCCGGGTGCATCACCAGCCGCGGGTCGGCTCGACCAACGACGTCGCCGCCGCCCTCGCCGGGGACGGCGCGCCGCACGGCACGGTGGTGGTGGCGGACGAGCAGACGGCCGGCCGGGGACGGCACGGGAACCGCTGGTTCTCTCCTTCCGGCACCGGTCTGTACGTGTCGGTGTTGTTGCGCACCGCCGCTTCCCCCGTGCTGACGCTGGCCGCCGGCGTGGCGGTGGCCGAGGCCCTCGCTCAGGCGGCCGGGCTCGACGCGATGCTCGAGTGGCCGAACGACGTCGTGGTCGAGGACGCCGGTCGCCGCCGCAAGGTGGCGGGCATCCTGGCCGAGGCGTCGACGGTGGGCGACCGGGTCGACCGGGTCGTCGTGGGCATCGGCGTCAACCTGCGCGACGGCGCGTGGCCGCCCGAGCTGGCGTCCCGGGCCGGCTCGGTCGAAGGCCTGTCCGGTCGCCCCGTGGATGCCGCGGCGTTGCTGGTGGAGATGCTGGCGGCGCTCGCCGTGCGGTGCCGCGAGGTCGAGTCGGGTCGGGTCGCGGCCCTCCTTCGGCGGTGGGAGGTGCTGGCGCCGTCGAGCCGCGGCGCCGCCGTGGAATGGTCGGCGGGACAGGTCCGCCGACGCGGGGTCACCGAGGGGGTGGACGAGCAGGGGGCGCTGGTCGTCCGGGTGGACGGGCGCCTCGAGCGGTTGTCCGGCGGCGAGGTGCGACACGTCGGACAAGGACGTTGACGGAATCGCCCTCGCCGGGCGCGCGTGCCGGCCCCGCCACGACGGGCCGTGCCCGGATGCGGTTGGCGACCTCATGTCTGACGCTGTCCTGACGGACGGGGGACCGATGCTGCTGGCCATCGACGTCGGCAACACGAACATCGTCTTCGGCATCTTCGACGGCGAGCGGCTCGGCGAGATCTGGCGGCTGGAGACGCTGCGGGGCCGAACCGCGGACGAGCTGCGGGTGCTGGTGGGCCGGCTCTTCGCGGAGGCCGGTCTCGAGACGGCCCGGGTGTCCGGCGTGGTGCTCTCGTCGGTGGTTCCCCCGCTGACCGGCACCGTCGCGCGGATGGCGCGCGACGCGTTCGGGATGGACGCCCTCGTCGTCGACGCGGCCAACGCCGGCCTGCGCGTCCGCTATGAGCCGCCGGAGGACGTCGGGGCGGACCGGCTCGTCAACAGCCTCGCCGCGCTCGACCGGTACGGGAAGGCGGGCCGTGCGATCGTCGTCGTCGACTTCGGCACCGCGACGACGTTCGACGTCATCTCCGCCGCCGGCGACTACGTCGGCGGCGTCATCTGTCCGGGGGTCGAGGTCTCGGCCGACGCCCTGTTCGAGCGGGCCGCGCGCCTGCCGCGGGTAGATGTCCGGCGGCCCGGGCAGGCCGTCGGCGCGAGCACCGTGGCGTCGATGCAGTCCGGGCTGTACTTCGGCTACGTCGCCATGGTGGAAGGGCTTCTGGCGCGCCTGCGCGCGGAGCTGGCCGGCGACGGGCCCGCGGTGAGCGTCGCCACCGGCGGGCTCGCCGCGGCCATCGCGGCCGAGACCGGGTCCATCGACCACGTCGACCCCGAGCTGACCCTGCATGGTCTCCGGCTCGCCTGGATCCGCAACCGGGGAGCGGGCCGATGACGGACGCGGGCGCGTATTGCCGCGAGATCGAGTCCTATCTCTGCCGCTGCAACGACGGCCACCTGATCCGCATCGTCGGGCCGGCCTTCGAGCAGGTGCGCGGATGGGCCGAGGCGGGGGTGCCGCTGCCGGTGGTCACCGCCGGCATCGACCGCCGGCTCGCACGCTACCGGGCGACCGGACCCCATCGGCGTCCGCTCCGGATCGAGTTCTGCGAGGCCGACGTGCTCGACGCCTTCGACGAGTGGCGGCGGGCGGTCGGCGTGAGCGCGGGGCCGCGCGATGCCCCCGCCGGCGGGAAGGCCTCCGATCGCCGCGCGCGGTCGGGCCGCCGCCTCACCCTTCCCCGGCACGTCGACCGGATCCTCGAGGGGGCGTCCAACCGGCTCGCGCGCGACGAGATGCCGGCGGGCCTGCGCGCGGCCCTGACGCGGCTCGTGGCCGACCTCGACGCCCTCCGCCCCATCGCGCGCGGCGCCCGCGGCGCGGCGAGGAAGGCGGTGGTCGAACGGCTCGACGGGATCGACCGTACCCTGCTCGCCGCGGCGCGCGAGGCGGCGGGGCCGGACCTCGCCGGCCTCGAGGCCGAGGCCCGGGCCGAGCTGTCGTCGTTCAGGTCGCGCCTCGACGCCGAGGCCTTCGCCCGCGCGGTGGACGCGAGCGTGGACCGGCTGCTGCGGGGCCGCCTCGGCCTCCCCGGGGTGCGGTTCGACGAGTAGGCGCGGCGGTTCCAGTTCCGCGCCGCGCCTGCCCTTCGGCCGCCGGCCGGCGACCGGAGTCTCGAAACGTCTCGCGCCAACGGGGAGCTTCGGGCGCGACGGCGGGGCGCGTGTCGGTGATTCCCGGCGGCAATCCGCGCGACGGCCCGGGGAGGACGACAATGAACCCATCGGGCGAGGCCGCTCGGGAATCCGCGCCGAGGCCCGGGGCAGGACGGCGATGAACCCATCGGGTGAGACCGTTTCGGACCGCGCCGACGCCATCGAGTTGACCATCGACAGGCCGGCGGTCGGCGGCCGGATGATCGCCCGCTGGGACGGGCGCGTGGTCCTCGTCGCGGGGGCCATTCCCGGCGAACGGGTACGCGCGGCGGTCGAAGGGACGCGCGGCGGCGCGATCCTCGCCCGCACCCTCGACGTGATGCGCCCGTCGCCGGACCGGCGCCCCGTCGCCGTCCGCGCCTCGTGCGGGGGCCGTTCGCTCGTCCACGTCGCGTACCCGCGGCAGCTCGCCCTGAAGTCCGAGATCGTGCGGGACGCCTTCCGCCGGATCGGGCGCGTCGACCTGCCCGAGCCGCCGGTGGTCGCGGGCTCGCCGGAGACCGGCTACCGCCTGCGCGCGCGCCTGCACGTCGGGGACGATCGGGCCGGGTTCCTGGACGAGGGCTCGCATCGTGTCTGCGCCGTCGACGGCACCGGCGTGCTGTCGCCTGGGGCCGAGCGGGCGGTCGTGGCGTTGAGCGGTCGGGTGCCCGAGCTGACGGCCGGCGGCGTCCGGACGGTCGAGCTGGCCGAGGACCTCCCCGGCGATCGGTGCGCGCTGCACCTGCTCGTGCAGGGCCCCGTCGCCGGCGCGGGCGTACGCTGGGAGGCGCTGGCCGAGGAGGCGGGTGTATCGGGCCTGTCGGTGGCGTCGCGGATGCTTCCGGGACCGCCGCTGGCAGTGGGGTCGCCCTTCGTGACCGACCCGCTCGCGAGCTTCCTGCCGTCGCCCCGCGCCGAGGCCCTCGCGCTGCGCCGGCACGCCGACGCGTTCTTCCAGGCGAACCGTCACCTCGTGTCGCCACTGACGGCGGCGGTGGCCGAGCTGGCCGGCGGCGGCGAGGTCGTGGACCTGTACGCGGGGGTCGGGCTCTTCGCCCTGGGAATCGCGGCGCGGGGCGGCGGACGGGTCACCGCGGTCGAGCGCGAACCGGTGGGCGCCGCCGACCTCGTCGCCAACGCCGCGCCCCTGGAGGGCGATGTGCGCCTCGTCCGGGCGCCGGTCGAGACGTACCTGAAGCGCTGCGGCCGGCTCTCCGCCGCCACCGTCATCGTGGACCCGCCGCGGACCGGCCTCTCTCGCGAAGCCGTCACCCGGCTCGCCCGCCGCCGCCCGCGGCGCATCGTCTACGTCTCGTGCGACGTGGCCACCCAGGCCCGCGACCTGCGCGCCTTGCGGTCTTCCGGCTATCGCCTCGGCGAGGTCAGGGCGTTCGACATGTTCCCCAACACCCCCCACGTCGAGACTGTGGTCACCCTCGACCGGGCGTAGCGGCCGTTCGAGGCCGGGTCGGCCGGGATGCCCCGTGGCGCCCCGGCTGCGTTGCGTACTTGCAGACCGGCCGAGCGAATCCGCGAAGAGCACGGACATCGTGGTCGTTCGCGGACGGCATTCAGAGCTTTGCTCCACCTCGGGGATGTGTTACATGTAACGGTGCGGAATACGCATCGGGGAGCGCCGCCATGCCGAGCCGAACCGTAGGCGAACGGGTGCGGAAGCACCGGGATGCCCTCAGAGCGCAGGGCCTTCGTCCCGTACAGGTCTGGGTGCCCGATACTCGCGCCGAGGGTTTCGCCGAGGAGTGCGCCCGCCAGGTGGCCCTCATGGCTGCCGCAGACCGGGCCGACCCCGAGCTGACCAGCTTCCTCGACGCGGCGCTCGACGATCTCGGGGACTGGCATTGAGGCGCGGTGACCTCGTCACCGTCGCCCTGCCAAGCGATTTCGGCAAGCCGCGCCCGGCCGTGGTCGTTCAATCGGACCTGTTCGCGGGCCACGCCACCGTGACCGTCCTCCCCTTGACCTCCACCGTGACGCCACCGGCGCCGCTGTTCCGACTGCCGATCGAACCGTCCCGCAGAAACGGCCTGCAGGTACCGTCGTGCGTAATGGTCGACAAGGCGATGTCCGTTCGTGCAGGCAGGCTCGGCAGCACGATCGGCCGACTCGACGAGGTCGACACGGTGCGCATCAACCGCGCGATGGCGCTGTTCCTCGGCATCACTCCGTGATGCGCCGGCGAGCGATGTTGCCGCGCCGGGGGACGCGCTACGGGTGGTCCGCGTGCCGGTCGGGACGTATCTGAAGCGATCCGGCCGACCAGCAGACCGGGCCCTACATTCGGTCCGGCACGTCGCAGCCCATGAGGGCGAGGGCGCGGGTCATCTGCGCCTCGAACCAGGCGACTCCCGCCGCGCGCCAGAGCCGAGTCGCTTCGTCGGCCTCCGCGACGACCGGGCTGCTGTGATAGAAGCCGTTGAAGCGCTGGGCGAGCCCGAAGGCGTACTTGGCGAGCACCGACAGCTCCAGCGTGCGCACCGCCTGATCGGCGATCTCGTCCAGCCGCGACGCCTCGAGGACGAGATCCCACAGCTCGTCGCCGGCGGGGCCCGCCAGGGCGGCGTCATCCATCGTGCCCAGGCCCGCGACGACGTCGGCGGCCTTGAGGTGGTGGCGCTCCTGGAGCTTCTGCAGGATCTTCCGGGCGCGGACGGCGGCGTACTGCAGGTACGGCCCGGTCTCGCCCTCGAAGCTGAGGGCCTCGTCGATGTCGAAGGCGATGACCTTGCCGCGCGAGAACTTGATCATGAAGTAGCGGACCGCCGCGGTCGCGATGATCTCGGCCGTGTGCCGCTGCTCGCCGGCGGGGAGGTCGGGGTGGCGCGCGGCGACCTCCTGCCCGGTCCGTGCCGTCACCTGATCGAGCAGGTCGTCGGCCTTCACCCCGAGCCCCTTGCGGCCGGAGACCTCGACGAACGGCTTCCCGTCGTCAGCCGCGGCCGCGTGGCCGAGGGCCTCGGCGGTGTTGCGCGAGAGGGCGACCATCTCGTACGAGAAATGGACGGAGCGCTCGGCCTCGGCGGGATGGTCCAGGGCCTGCAGGGCCTGAACCAGCAGCCGTTGCAGATAGCTCTGTCGGGTGTCGATGACGTTGTAGACGGCGGCGGCGCGGCCGAACCTCGGGGCGGGGGCTCCGGCGTCCGCGCCGGCGGCGCCTCCGGCGGGCGGGCGGCCTGTGCGGTCCGCCGCGGCGGTGCTCGACGTGGTCCACAGGGGGCGGCCCGAGGGCCGGGCGTCGAATTGCCGGTAGTGGAAGTCGCGCCCCAGCAGGCCGAACTTCCAGAGCTGGTACGCGATGTCCTTGCCGACGTAGGTCACCGTGCCGTTCGACCGCACGATGACCTTCAGCCGGGCGTCGGGGTCGGCTCCGTCGGCGTCCGCCGGCGCCTCGCCCTCGCCGGCCCCGTCGATCGGCATCACCCAGCAGCCGTCGAGCCTGCCGCCCGCCTGCAGACGCACGGCGCCCGAGGCCTTCAGGATCTCGAAGGCGCGGTCCCAGAACGCCAGCCTCAGGATGTCGCCCTCCCAGCTCAGGAGGTCGTACTCGACCCCGAGCCGCGCCATCGTCCGGAGGTGGCAGCGCACGATGCTGCCGGTCACCTCGCGGGCCATGGCCGCGGTGGGGTCGGCGTCGTGCTCGAGGTCGTGCAGGGCGTCGCGGCGGTACGACAGGCGCGCGTCGTCCTCGTCGTACCACTGCGTCACCCGCGCATAGAGGTCCCAGCAGTAGTAGTCGAAGCGGGATTCCCCGGCGAGCCGCCGCACGTCGTCGACGTCCTTCTCCTCGAGCTCCCGCAGCCCGACCACCACGTCGGCCACCTGCACGCCGGTGTCGTCGATGTAGTTCTGGACCTCGACGTCGGCCCCGCGGAACCGCAGCAGCCGGCACAGGGTGTCGCCGAGGGCGGCGTTGCGGAGGTGGCCGACGTGGGCCGCCTTGTTCGGGTTGATGGCGGTGTGCTCGACGATGGTCTTCTCGCGCTCCCCGGGGACGGGCGCCGTCGCGTTCCCGCCGATTCGGGCGCGCGCGAAGCGGGGCCGATCGAGGAACAGGTTGAGATAGCCGGCGCCGGTCGCCTCGAGACGTCCGAGGCCCGCCCGCCCGGCCGCCTCGGCAATCTCCGCCGCGATCAGGCGGGGCGCTTTCCGGAGGACGCGGGCGAGGTCGAACGCGACGGTGACGGCGAGGTCGCCCAGCTTCCGGTTGGGCGGGTACTCGATCACGATGGGGGGCACGGCGTCCGGGGCGAGGCCGTACAACTCGTCCAGGGCCGATGTGATGGCGCGGCGCAGGTCCGTGTGCAGTGGCAGTATCATGCTCGGCTCGGTCGGGATGAGGCGCTCGGTTCAGGCGGCCGGCGGCGCGGACCGTCTCGAAGCGGGGCGGTGCGGGCCGGGGGAGCGGCGCGAGGGCGAGCGGCCGGTGGCGGCTGGAGCAGGGCGCTTCATCGGTTCAAGCCGGGCAGGCCAGGGGCGCGCGCGCTTCGGGGCCGGCGTCGGCGGCCGCGGTGGCCCGCTCGAGGTCTGCCCGCGTGTTCACGTTGAAGAGCAGCATGCCGTCGGGATCGAACGCGGCCACCTCGTCGGGGCCCACCTCGGTCACGCGCAGGCAGCCGGCCAGATCGACCAGACGGTGCCGTCCCCTCTCGATCCGGCCGCGGATCACGTCCGCGCAGCCGCGGTCGTAGACCGCGCACAGCGGCTGGAGGCCGGCCGCGTTCCGCGGGACCACCGCGGCGGCGTGGGGCGCCCGGGCCGCGAGGTGGCGCAGGAACGCCGCGGACAGGAACGGCAGATCGCCGGCGATGACGAGGATCCGCGGGCCCGGCGACCGGGTCAACGCGGTGTGCAGACCCCCCAGCGGACCCGCCCCCGGCAGGCCGTCGCTGCACACCCGAAGCCCGGACGCGCGGAAGCGGTGATGGTCGTCCGTGACCACGAGGACGTGCGGGGCGACCTGGCCGAGCACGGCAAGCTGTCGCTCGATGATGCGACGGCCCCCGATGACGAGCTCGCTCTTGTCGAGCCCGCCCAGGCGCCGCCCCCGGCCCCCCGCGATTATCGCCGCCGCGTACACGGTGGCGGTCACGACCGGTGGTTTGACGGGGCCCGGGCCCCCGGCGCATTCGGCGGTGTTTCTGTCACGGCGCCCAACTCTACCAGATATCCCCGGGCGGCGCGCGGGCCGCGCGGCGCCTCGGACCCGCCCGGCGGTGGAGCCCGGAGGGCCCGCGAAGCGGACGGGGATTCGCCTGTCCGGGGGGGATGACGCGCAGGCACGCGGGTCGCCCGGTTCGCGGAACGACCGGTCGGGACGGCGGGCCTTGCGGGCCGCGCGGCGCCGGGGGCCTTTTGCCGGGGGCGGCTAAGCGTTAACATGAGAGACGGGGTGCGGGTCGACCGGCGGTTTCCGATCGCGCGGCCCCCCGAGGAATCGACATGATCGCGCCGCGATTTCGTTTGCCGATTCGGCTGATCGCGATCGGGGCGATCCTGACCGCGGTCGACGGCCCGGTGCCGGCGGGCCAGCCCGGCACCCCCCCCGAGACGCCCGCGGCCGCGGAGAACGAGCGTCTCGAGGCGCCGGCGGGCGCCGCGGGCGAGGGCCTCGGCGCGCGGGTGGTCCACGTGGCCGAGGTCGACGCCCTCATCCACCCCGCCTCGGCCGAGTTCATCGTCCAGACCCTCGAGAATGCCGCGGCCGAGGAGGCCGACGTCGTCGTCCTCGTGCTGCGCACGCCGGGGGGGCTGGTGGACTCCACCCGCGACATCAACAGCGCGATCATCGAGTCGCCGGTGCCGGTGGTCGTGTTCGTGGGGCCGAGCGGCGCGCGGGCGGCCTCGGCGGGGTTCCTCATCACCATCGCGGCCGACGTCGCGGCCATGGCCCCCGGGACCCACGTGGGGGCGGCCCATCCGGTGGCCGGCAGCGGGCAGCCGATGGACGAGACGGTGGCCGAGAAGGCCGCCTCCGACGTCGCCGCCTACGCGCGGTCGCTGGCCGCGCAGCGCGGCCGGAACGTCGAGCTGGCCGAGGAAGCGGTGGTCGACAGCCGGTCGTTCACCGAGGAGGAGGCCCTCGCGGCGGAGCCGCCCCTGATCGACCTCGTCGTCGACGATCTCGATGCGCTCGTCGAGGCGCTCGACGGGCGGGCGGTCACGCGGTGGGACGGGCGGGAGGAGGTCCTGCGCACGGCCGGCGCGCGGGTGGAGCCGATCGAGATGACGTGGCGGCAGCGGCTGCTGAGCGCCATCGCCCATCCGCAGATCGCCGTGCTGCTGCTGAGCCTCGGCACGCTCGGGCTGACCATCGAGCTGTGGAGCCCCGGCGCCATCCTGCCCGGGGTCGCGGGCGGGCTGTGCCTGCTGCTGGCGTTCTTCGCGCTGCAGATACTCCCGGTCAACTACGTCGGCCTGCTCCTGCTGCTGTTCGGGCTCGTCCTGCTGATTCTCGAGATGCTGACCCCCACCTTCGGCGCCCTCGCCGCCGGGGGGCTCCTGAGCATGGTGTTCGGGGCGGTGATGCTGATCGATTCGCCCCTGCCGGAGCTGCAGCCGGGGTGGCCGTTCGTGCTCTCGGTGATGGGGGCGCTGGCGGTCCTGGTGACCCTGCTGGGGCGCCTCGCCGTCCGCGCCCACCTCAGTGCCCCGGTGACCGGGGTCGATGGCATGGTCGGCAAGCGGGGCGAGGCGGTCGAACCGATAGAGCCGGGCGAGCTCGGCCGCGTGGCGACCCATGGCGAGACATGGTCGGCGACGGCGAGCGAGCCCATCCCGCGCGGCGCGCGCGTGCGCGTCGTCGCCATCGACGGCATGACCCTGACGGTGTCGCCCGAGCGGCCCGCGGAACGGGTCGGGGAGAGACTGCAGTGACGACGTTGCTCAACAACCCCATGCTCATCGTGGGCCTGATGGTGGCCTTTTACCTGGCGAGCTCGATCAAGATCCTCAACGAGTACGAGCGCGGGGTGATATTCCGGCTCGGCAAGCTGCTCCCGAAGCCCAAGGGGCCGGGGGTCATCCTGGTCTTCGCCCCCATCGATCGGATTGTCCGGGTGGGGCTGCGGACCATCGTCATGGACGTCCCGCCGCAGGACATCATCACCCGCGACAACGTGTCGGTGAAGGTGAACGCGGTCATCTACTTCCGGGTGATGGATCCGCAGAAGGCGATCGTCGAGGTCGAGAGCTTCAACTACGCGACCTCCCAGCTCGCCCAGACCACGCTGCGGAGCGTCCTCGGGCAGGTCGACCTGGACGATCTCCTTTCCGAACGGGAGCGGCTGAACCGCGACTTGCAGCACCTGCTCGACCAGCAGACCGACCCCTGGGGGATCAAGGTGTCCGCGGTCGAGGTGAAGCACGTCGACCTGCCCGACAACATGCAGCGCGCCATGGCGAAGCAGGCGGAGGCGGAGCGCGAGAAGCGGGCGAAGATCATCCACGCCGAAGGCGAGTTCAACGCGTCGGAGCGCCTGTCCCAGGCGGCCGGGGTGATCTCCACCCAGCCCCTCGCGGTGACCCTGCGGTACCTGCAGACGCTGACCGAGATCGCGACCGAGAAGAACTCCACGATCCTGTTCCCGGTCCCCGTCGAGTTCATGAACCTGCTGCCGAAGGTCTCCACGGCCGAAAAGACCAACAGCGAAGATGGGACGGACGCCTCGGCCTGAGTTGAAGGTCAGCCCCAAGCAGCTCGTTTTCCTGACGATGATCGCGATCATCGCCGCGGTCGTCGCGTTCCTGTGCGGGGTGCACGTGGGGCGGGGGCTGACGGCCTCGGCCGCGGAGGGCGTCGGGGGGACGGCGCCGGTCCCGGCCGCCTCCGCGGGCGGTGACGGTGTGACAGGCGCGCTGATCGCGCGGCGCAACGGATCCGCGCCGCGACTCGACGGCCTGAGCTACTTCGAGCGGCTGCGCGGCGCGGGGCCGGTGCCGGAGAAGCTGGACTTCGCCGCGGCGTCCCCGCCGGCCGCCGGCCGGGCCCCGGACCCGCCGCCCCCTCCGTTCGCCTTCACGCCCGCGGGGGCGTTCGTGGTGCAGGTGATGAGCGTCAGCGGCGCCGTCGCGGCGCGCCACGTGGAAGCGGGTCTGGAGGCGAAGGGGTATCCGGTGGTGGTCGAGCCGATGCCGGGAATCCCCGGCTCGTTGCATCGCGTCGGGGTGGGACCCTTCGCCGACCGCGTCGAGGCGGAGCGGGTCAGCCGTCGTCTCCGGACCGAGGAACGGTTCGAGCCTTGGGTCACGCAGTCTGCGCGGTAGGGCCGTCCCCGGAGGCGCCATCCTGGTCTCCACCCTGTTTCTCGCACTGCTCGCCGGTTACCTGCTGGGATCGTGCCCGACCTCGGTGCCGCTCGGCCGGTGGTTGTACGGGAGCGACATCCGCGGCCACGGCAGCGGCAATCCCGGCGCCACCAACATGCTCCGGACGTTCGGCTGGAGGCCGGCGCTGGCGGTGCTGGCGCTCGATGCCGCGAAGGGGTACGTTCCGGCCCTGCTGGTGCCCTGGCTGGCGGAGGGCGGTCCGGTGCCGGCGGCGACGCTGGGGCTCGCCACCGGCGCGGCCGCGACCCTCGGACACTGCTATCCGGTGTTCGCGGGGTTCCGCGGCGGCAAGGGGGTCGCCACCGCCGCCGGGGCGTTCCTGGCGACGCATCCGGGCGCGGTGGCGTGCGGGCTCGCGGTGTTCGCGGCGCTCCTGAAGCTGTCGCGCTACGTGTCGGCGGCCTCGATCGGCGCCGCGGCCGCGATGCCGGCGATCCTGCTGGCGTTCCGGTACCGGCCGGACCCCGCGGTGCCGGTCGCGGACGTCTATCTGGCGGCGGTGCTGGCCGGCTTCATCGCGTTCACCCACCGCTCGAACCTCACGCGGCTGCGGCAGGGCCGCGAGCCCAGGAGTCTGCGCCGTGGAACGGCGCGGGTTCCTGGAGGGTCGGTTGGGCGCCCGGCGGAGCCGACAGGCGACGATGGGCGGGCTGGGGTCGGCGCCGGCCGGGGAGAGGACGCCGGTTCGGAGGCCCGGACGGACGAGACCATCACAGGAGGACGGACGTGACCATCGAGATCGACGAACAGCTCAGGCGCTACCAGGACCTCGTGGAGCGGTCGCTCGCCCTGCGCGGCTATCTTTGACACCCCGGGCACCGACCGGGAGCTGCGCGAGCTCGAGACGCGCGCCGCCGCCGCCGACTTCTGGAGCGATCCGGACCGGGCGCAGGACGTCCTTCGGCGCCGCCGGCGCCTGCAGGACGACCGCGACCTCGCGGAGTCGCTGCGGCGGAAGGCGGAGGACCTCGGCGTCCTCGTCGACTGGATCGGGCAGGGCGAGCCGGTGGGGGAGGACCTCGTGTCCGCCCTCGACGCGCTCGCGGTCGAGATCGAGGCCGGCGAGATCAAGAAGATGCTCGGCGGCGAGCACGACGACAAGAACGCCATCGTCACCATCCACCCCGGCGCCGGGGGCACCGAGTCGCAGGACTGGGCGGAGATGCTGGCCCGCGCCTACCTGCGGTGGGCCGAGCGGCGCGACTTCAAGGTGGAGGTCATCGAGTGGCAGCCGGGTGACGAGGCGGGCATCAAGGCGGGCACCCTCACCATCGCCGGCGACTACGCCTACGGGCTGATGCTGGCCGAGGCCGGGGTGCACCGCCTGGTCCGCATCTCGCCCTTCGACCAGGCGTCCCGCCGGCACACGTCGTTCGCCTCGGTGTTCGTGTGGCCGGAGCTGCCCGAGGACGTGGAGGTCGAGATCGACGAGAAGGATCTGCGCGTCGACACCTACCGGTCGAGCGGGGCCGGCGGCCAGCACGTCAACGTGACCGACTCCGCCGTCCGCATCACCCATCTGCCCTCGGGCATCGTCGTGTCCTGCCAGAACGAGCGCTCGCAGCACCGCAACCGCGACGCCGCCATGAAGGTGCTCAAGGCGCGTTTGTACGACCTGAAGCAGAAGGAGCAGCAGGACAAGCTCGAGGAGATCGGCGGCGAGAAGAAGGCCATCGGGTTCGGCAGCCAGATCCGCAGCTATGTGCTCCACCCCTATCAGATGGTGAAGGACCTGCGTACGAAGGTGGAGACCGGCGCCGTGGACCGGGTCCTCGACGGGGACTTCGATCCGTTCATCAAGGCGTACCTGATGCAGAAGGCGGGCGGCGGGAAGGGGTGACGGGCCGCCCGCGTCGGTCCGGAAGCCTGGGTCGGGACTTGTACCGGCTTTACATCAACAAGCTAAGATTATATAATTTGCCAACTGTTAGTATCGTTTCCGGCGATTCGCCGGTACTGGTGCGTAAACTCTTTCAGGACATGGTGTTATGGGCAAGGTGATCGGCATCGACCTCGGTACGACGAACTCGGTGGTGGCGGTGATGGAGGCCGGCGAGCCGGCGGTGGTGACGAACCCGGAGGGCGGCCGGACCACGCCGTCCGTGGTCGCGTTCGCCACGTCGGGCGAACGGCTGGTCGGACAGGTGGCGAAGCGCCAGGCGGTGACGAACCCGGAGAACACCGTGTTCTCCATCAAGCGCTTCACGGGCCGCAAGTTCGACGAGGTCAGCGAAGAGATGAAGATGGTGCCCTACGAGGTGATCAGGGGGTCGAACGGCGACGCCCGGGTCCGCGCCGGGGACAAGGACCTGTCGCCCCCCGAGATCTCCGCCATGGTGCTCCAGAAGCTCAGGCAGGCGGCGGAGGAGTACCTCGGGCAGTCCGTCGCCGACGCGGTCATCACCGTGCCGGCGTACTTCAACGACGCCCAGCGGCAGGCCACCAAGGACGCCGGCCAGATCGCCGGCCTCAACGTTCAGCGCATCGTCAACGAGCCCACCGCCGCCGCCCTCGCCTACGGGCTCGACAAGAAGAAGGACGAGACCATCGCCGTCTACGACTTCGGGGGCGGGACCTTCGACATCTCGATCCTCGAGGTGGGCGAAGGCGTCGTCGAGGTCAAGTCGACCAACGGCGACACCCATCTCGGCGGCGACAACCTCGACCAGCGCATCATCGAGTGGATCGCCGACGAGTTCCACAAGAGCGACGGCATCGACCTGCGCAAGGACCGCATGGCCCTCCAGCGGCTGAAGGAGGCGGCGGAGAAGGCCAAGATGGAGCTGTCGACGGTGGTCGAGACCGAGATCAACCTGCCGTTCGTCACCGCCGATCAGTCCGGTCCCAAGCACCTCGCCATGAAGCTGAGCCGGGCGCGCTTCGAGCAGCTCGTCGAGGACCTGCTGCAGAAGACGGTGGCGCCGGTCAAGCGCGCCCTCGCCGACGCCGGGCTCGACGCGTCGCAGATCGACGAGGTGGTCATGGTCGGCGGGTCGACGCGGGTGCCGCGCGTGCAGGCAATCGTCCGCGACCTCTTCGGCAAGGATCCCCACAAGGGGGTCAATCCCGACGAGGTGGTTGCGGTCGGCGCGGCGCTGCAGGCGGGGGTGCTGGCCGGCGAGGTCAAGGACCTGCTGCTGCTCGACGTCACCCCGCTGTCGCTGGGTATCGAGACCCTGGGCGGCGTCCGCACCACCCTGATCGAGCGCAACACCACCATTCCCACCAAGAAGAGCGAGATCTTCTCGACCGCGGCCGACAACCAGACGAGCGTCGAGGTGCACGTGCTGCAGGGCGAGCGGTCGATGGCCCGGGACAACCGGACCCTCGGCAAGTTCCAGCTCGTGGGACTGCCCCCGGCCCCGCGCGGGGTGCCGCAGATCGAGGTCGCGTTCGACATCGACGCGAACGGCATCGTGAACGTGTCGGCGAAGGACAAGGGGACCGGCAAGGAGCAGAAGATCACCATCACCGCGTCGAGCGGCCTGTCCAAGGAGGAGGTCGACCGGATGATGCGCGAGGCTGAGGCGCACGCCGACGAGGACAAGGCGCACAGGGAGGCGACCGAGGCCCGGAACCAGGCCGACCAGGCGGTCTACGCGGCCGAGCGGATGATGCAGGAGGCCGGCGACAAGCTGTCGGCCGAGGACCGCGCTCCGATCGAGAGCGCGGTGGCGGACGTCAGGAAGGCCCTCGGGTCGGAGGACGACGCGGCCCTGAAGTCCGCGATGGAGGCGCTGACCGCGGTGCAGCACAAGGCGGCCGAGGCGATGTACAAGCAGGCGAGCGAGCCCCCGCCGCCCCCGCCGGCCGGCGCGTCCGGCGACGGCGCCGGCACGGGGCCCGGCCGCGGCACCGCGGCCGGCGGCGACGGCGAGGTCATCGACGCCGAGGTGGTCGAGGACAAGAAGTGAGCGCGGCCGGCCCCCGCGCCGCTCGAATGGGCGGGGGCCCGCCGCCGTGGCCGGGCGCCGCTTGAGACGGACGGATGGACCTGTACGTCATTCTCGGGGTCGAGCGAAGCGCGTCGGCGGGGGACCTCAAGCGCGCCTACCGCCGTCTCGCGCGGAAGTACCATCCCGACATCAATCCCGGGGACCGCGAGACCGCGGCGGTCTTCCGGCGGATGACCGAGGCCTACGAGACGCTCATCGATCCGGAACGGCGCCGGGACTACGACGCGCACGGCCTCGCCGCGTCGGCGCCCCCGGAGGGCGACATCGCCTTCGAGGGCTTCGACTTCTCCGGGGCCTCGGTCGGCGGCGATGCGGCGTCCAGCTTCGGAGACCTGTTCGCCGAGGTCATCGCCGGTTCGGGCCGCAGGCCGCCGGGGGAAGCGCCGGCCGTCGATCTGCACGCGACGCTGAAGCTCACGTTCGAGCAGGCGATGCGGGGCGGGGTCCACGAGGTCACCCTGACCCGGGTCGCCGCGTGCGACGCCTGCGGGGGGGCCGGGGCCCGGCGAGTCGCGGAGGGCCGCTGCTCGAGCTGCGCCGGCGCCGGGCACTCCCGCTGGATGCGGGGGCACATGGTGTTCTCGCGCCGTTGCGCCGAGTGCGGCGGGACCGGGCGCCGCCGGCACCGTGCCTGCGGGGTGTGCGGGGCCGAGGGGGTCCTGTCGCGCATCGAGGCCGTCGCGGTGCCGGTGCCGGCGGGGGTCACGGCGGGGACGAGGCTGCGGGTCTCCGGCGGCGGGAACGCCGGGCGCCGCGGCGGCCCCACCGGGGACCTGTACGTCACGGTGGCCGTCGAGCCGCATCCGTGGTTCCGGCGCGAGGGCGACGACCTGCATCTCGTCCTGCCGATCGCGGTCCACGAGGCGGCGTTGGGGGCGCGGGTCGAGGTGCCGACCATCGGGGACCCGGCCCGGATACGGATTCCGCCGGGGGCCCAGTCGGGCCAGCGGTTCCGCCTGCGCGAGCGCGGGGCCCCGTCGCCGCGTACGGGCGCGCCGGGAGACCTGATCGTCGAGGTCAGGATCGTCCTTCCCCGCGTGCTCGACGAGCGATCGAAGGAGCTGATGCGTCGGTTCGCGGAGAACAGCACCGAGGACGTGCGCGCCGGGCTGTGGTGACGGTGCGCGCGAGCAGCGGCAGAAAGCGGGTGGGAACATGCCAGGCAGGGGATCCGGGCAGGGCTACTACATGATCAGCGCGGTGGCGCGCCGTTACGACATTCATCCGCAGACGCTGCGACTCTACGAGCGCGAGGGGCTGCTGAAGCCGTCCCGGACCGAGGGCAACACCCGACAGTACTCCGATGCGGATCTCGAGCAGTTGGAGACGATACTGACCCTGACGCGGGAGCTGGGCGTCAACCTCGCGGGGGTGGAGATCATCCTCAACATGCGGAGCAAGATGGACCGCATGCAGGCGGAGGTCAACGAGTTCATGGCCTATGTCAAGCAGGAGCTCGCCCGCGGGCTCGGAGATTGGGAGCGCCGGCTGGGCACCGCGCTGGTAAGATCGTCACCGACCGATCTGGTCCGCGTGGAGAATCCGGCGGCCGGGAGTGGCCGCGGGCGCGGGGACGCGGACTGATCGGACGATTGCCTCCTGCCGGCGGCCGCCCGGGAGCCGGCGGGGGGCGCGACTCCTCCGATGTCCTGTCCACACTGCGACGGCACCCGCTGGCGCAAGGTGCCCCATGACGGCGTCCTGCGAGTCGAGCGTTGCGAGTGCTGGCGGGAGGACGCGGCGCGGACCCTGCTGGCGGCGGCGCGCATTCCCGCCCGATATCGCGCCTGCGACCTGACCACGTTCGTCACCTACGAGAACCCTCAGCTCCTTCGGGCGATCGATCGGGCGCGGCGCTTCGTCGAGGCCTTCCCGGTCGTGGACAAGGGGCTGCTGTTCATCGGTCCCCCCGGCATCGGCAAGACCCACATCGCGGTGGCGGTGCTCAGGCAGGTGGTGTCGGAGAAGCGGGCCCGGGGCCTGTACTACGACACGCGGAGCCTGCTCAACACGATTCGAGGCACCTACGACCCGGTGACCCGCGCCTCGGCGGTCGACGTGCTCCGCCCCGTGATCGAGTCGGAGCTGCTCGTGCTCGACGACCTGGGCGCGGAACGCGTGACGGACTGGGTGGACGAGACCATGAACTTCATCGTCAACACCCGCTACAACGATCGCCGCCCCACCATCTTCACGACGAACTACGAGGATCTGCAGGACGACAAGGCCGTCGATTCGCTCAAGGCCCGGGTGGGCTTCCGCATGCACTCCCGGCTCCGCGAGATGTGCGAGTTCCTGGAGTACGACGGCCCCGACTACCGCGAGTTCGAGTACCCGCCCGGCAGCGAGGATCTCACTCACGCCTGGGAGACGAAGAAGGCGAGACCCCGGCCGAAGTTGCCGGCCAAGACGTCGTCGCGCGCGCGGGCTCGCGTGAAGACGGCCGGCGGCGACTTGGCGTGGCCGGGAGGACGCGCAGGCGGCTGAGGGTTCGCTGGCCGCGCCCGCCCGCCCTCGCTCTCACGCCCTCGGGTCCCGTCCCGGGCGTCAGCGCTATCATGCGAAAGAAAGCCGTACCGCGTCCGGGCCGGTGGGGACTCGGCACCCCCGCGGATCGCCGAGGGCCGTTCCCGCGGGGAGACGACGCAGTCCCGGCCCCCGGCCCTCTGGGCATCTACCTGCACGTGCCGTTCTGCGAGGCCATCTGCAAGTACTGCAACTTCAACCGGGAGCTCTTCCGGAACGACCTGAAGCGGCGCTACCTCGCGGCCCTGACGCGGGAGATCGAGACGGCGGGGGACGGCGCGCGCGCGGACTCGGTGTTCTTCGGCGGCGGCACGCCGTCGGTGCTCGACCCCGCCGAGGTCCGGACCCTCATCGTCCGGTGCGCATCGAGCTTCGCGCTCGATCCGGCGGCCGAGATCACCCTCGAGGCGAACCCCGAGACCGCGTCGAGGCCGCGGCTGGAGGGCTACCGGGCGGCCGGGGTGACCCGGCTCAGCCTCGGCGTGCAGTCGTTCCGCGACGCCGAGCTGCGCCGCCTCGGCCGCGTGCACACGGCGGCGCGGGCGATCGAGGCGTTCGAGTCGGCCCGGGCCGCCGGCTTCGACGACGTCAGCGTCGACCTGATGGTGTGGCTGCCGGAGCAGACCCCCGAGGACTGGGGCGAGACCCTCGACGTCCTGCTGCAGCTCGACCCCGGCCACGTCTCGTTCTACCTGCTCGAGCTCTATCCCAACGCCCCGCTGCGGGAGGACATGGCCCGGGGGGGCTGGACGCAGGCGCCGGACGACGTCGCGGCCGGGATGTACGACTCGGCCCTCGACCGCCTGGAGGCCGCCGGGTACCGCCAGTACGAGATCTCGAACGCGGCCCGGCCCGGTCGCCGGTGTCGTCACAACTTGAAGTACTGGTCGGACGGCGCGTGGGTCGGGTTCGGGTGCGGCGCGCACTCCACGCGGGACGGCCGGCGCTGGCGCAACGTGAGCGAAACGGTGTCTTATGTGGAGAGGGTCGCGAACGGGACGAGTCCGGTGGCCCAGGAGCGCGTGCTGTCCGCGGGGGAACGAGCGACCGACGCCCTCTTCCTCGGGCTGCGGCTCACCGAGGGGGTCGACGTCCCCGCGGTCGAACGGCGATACGGGATCGGGGTGTGGGAGCGGTGGGGCGGCGAGCTGACGCGATGCGTCGAGGCCGGTCTGCTGGAGGACGACAGGCAACGCCTGCGCCTGACCCGGAGGGGCCGCCTGCTGGCCAGCGAGGTGATGCAGGTGTTCGTCTGACGACCGCGCTGGCGGGCGTCGGCGGGCATGGAGGAATGGCGGCATGCGGATGACGGAGCGGCGGCGACGAGTGGGCGGGGTGGCCGCGGTGGTCGCGGCGTTCTGGCTGGGGTTCGTGTGCGGGGGCGGCGGGACCCTCCCCGAGGTCGCGGCCATCGGCGAGCCGTCCTGGCAGCCGCCCCGGGAGCCGGCGCCGGCCACGCAGCCCCCGGACGGGCCGGCCCCGGTCTCCGAGGAGCAGGCTCCGGCCGCGCAGCCTCCGGACGGGCCGGCCCCGGTTCCCGAGGAACAGGCTCCGGCCGCGCAGCCCCCGGACGGGTCGGCCCCGGCCCCGGACGACCCGGCGGCGCCGGCGGATGCGGTGCCGGGGGAGGAGTCGACGCCGGCCGATCCCGTTCCCGAAGAGCCGACGCAGGAGGATCCCGAGACCGAGGCGGGGGGCGCGCCGGAGCCGCCCCTGGTCCAGGAGCGGCCCCGCGAATTCACCGCCCGCACCGCCATGGTGCTCAACTTCGTGAGGGGGGACGCGGAGAGCGCCTACGAGGAGACGCTGGCGCGGGTGGCCGAGGCGCTCGCGGCCAGCGAGAGCGAGGGACGGCAGCAGCAGGCGGACGGCTGGAGCACGTACAAGGCGGAGGAACCGCTGGCCGACGGCGCGCGCCTGTATGTTTCGTGGCTCGATCCCGTCGTTCCGGGGGCCGACTACTGGGTGCCCGGCATTCTGAACGAGGCCTTCCCGACCGAGGCGCAGACGCTGTACGAGACCTACGCGGGGGCCTTCGCGGACGGGCAGATCCTGCTGAACCTGGTCCCGGTCGCGGGGCCCTGATCCGGCCGGCGGGGCGGTCGCGGGGCGGTCGCGGGGCGGGCCGGGCCATTCGCTTGGCCGAACGGGACACCTGCGGTAAAGTAGCGACTTTGGCCTTGGCCGGTCCCGCTCAGGGGGAGGTCGGCAGGGCCGCGTGGCGGGCGCCGGGTGCGTCGGGAGTCGAACGTGTTTGGCGCGGCGGCCCAGTTGCGGTAGAGTAGCGCTTTTTTTGTTCGGTGGGTCATTCCCAGTCGGGTAGAGCCCGGGATACGAGGAGGAGCAGATGCGGACGATGTGGCGAGAGCGGAGGACCCCCGTTTGGGTGGGCGCGGCGGTGCTGTCGGCGCTGGTCGTGGGCGTGGTGCTCGGAAGCTGGATGGCGCCCCGGCCGGCGGCGGCGCAGGCCCCGAGCGTCATTCTCAACGGTGGCTCGGGCCTCTGGCAGTGGGTCGTGAACGACGGCCAGACCGACAACTTCGAACGGGTGATTCGGGCGTACGGCGAGTCGCTCGCGGCGCGGAGCGGCGGCAGCGCCGGGTTCACGCTGTACCGTTCGTCGGCGGGGGGGCCGGCGGTCTACTTCGGACACCTCAGCTCGGTCGCGGCCGGCAGCGAGTATCACCCGATCAGGGTGCTGGCCGAGCACTATCCGCCGGGCCCGCCGAACAACGGCGACGAGGTTCGCGCGCTCGTCCCCCTTTACAGCAGCACCAGTCTCGCACAGCAGGGCGTCTTCGACCTGCGGGTCGTGGCGTCGTACTAGTAGTCCTGGCGGTAGAACGCGTGCAGACCCCCGGTGCGCCGCGCCCGGCCCGGTCCTGGCGGGCGCCCGGGGAGTCTCAGAAGGCGATGTTCACGCCGGTGTAGAACCGGTGATGCGTCTTGTTCGGCGACGACTCGCCGCGCAACTGGAAGACGCGGTAGTCGAACCGCACCCGGAGCGGCCCCACGAGGCCGACCTTGACCCCGCCCCCCGTGTTGGTCCCGGTGCTGGTCTCGAGCAGCTCCGCCCCCTCCTCCCGGTACAGCCCGGCGCCGACCGTGGCATAGATCTGCAGTCCGTACAGGGTCGGCGTCTGCGCCAGCACGTTGAACATGCCGGCGTGGCGTCGGGCGTTGCCCGTCTCGTCGGCCTTCGTGTCCGAGTACTCGAACTCGAGGCCGACGATCAGGAGCGACATGCCCACCGCGAGGCCGCGGACGGGGCGGTTGGTCGGTGTGGTGTTCGAACCGAGGAAGGCGGTCAGGTCGGCCTCGGCGCGCGGGGCGCCGGCGAGCAGCACCCCCACGAGCAGCAGGAGAACGGGCACGGGTCGTGGCGACATGGTCGGAACGCAACGGGCGGCAGTGAAAGGGACGAGGAAAAACCGGAATCGAGGAATGATAGCAGAGCCGGCGGTGCTCGGGGGGGAGCGGCCCACCGGGCGGGCGGGGCCCCGGCCGGACCCGCGAAAACCGGTGTGATCCGGTGTGATACAGTGGCCGGAGCACCTCCATGGACTTTCGGCCGACCGACGAGCAGCGCCTCCTGCGGCAGTCCGTTCGCGAGTTCGCGGAAACCGAGTTGGCCCCCGACAGCATGGCCTGGGACGAGGCCCAGGGCTTCCCCCTGTCCCTCCTGCCCAGGCTCGGCGGTCTGGGGCTCATGGGCATCCAGTTTCCGGAGCGCTACGGCGGCGCCGGCCTCGACGCCGTCGACTACTGCATCTGCATCGAGGAGCTGGCCCGGGTCGACCCGTCCATCGCCCTCTCGGTGGCCGCCCACAACGGGCTCTCGTCGGCCCACGTCCACATGTTCGGCACCGAGGCCCAGCGCGCCCGCTGGCTCCCTCCCCTCGCTGCCGGCCGGTGCCTCGGGGCCTGGGCGCTGACCGAGTCGGGGGCCGGGAGCGACGCGGGGAGCCTGCGCACGAGCGCGCGCCGGGTCGAGGGGGGATGGCGCCTGAACGGCTCCAAGACCTTCACCACGCACGCGACCCTGGCCGAGACGTTCGTGGTCATGGCCGTCACCGACGCGGCGCGGGGGGCGCACGGCATCTCCGCCTTCATCGTCGAGCGCGGCGCGCCCGGCCTGGCCCCGGGCCGCAAGGAGAACAAGCTCGGCATGCGCGCCAGCGACACCGCCGGGCTGTCGTTCGACGACTGCTTCGTGCCGACGGACCAGTTGCTCGGCGAGGCCGGACGCGGGTTCATCGACGCCATGCGGGTCCTCGACGCCGGCCGCATCGGCATCGCCGCCCTCGCCGTGGGTCTGGCCCAGGGCGCCTACGAGGCGGCGCGGCGTCACGCCGTCCAGCGCGAGCAGTTCGGGCACGCCATCGCGTCGTTCCAGGCGATACAGTTCAAGCTGGCGGACATGGCCACGCGGATCGAGGCGGCGCGCTGGCTCACCTACCGCGCCGCGTGGCTGAAGGACGGCGGCGCCGCCACCACCCGCGAGTCGGCGATGGCCAAGCTGTTCGCGAGCGAGGCGGCGGTCCGGGTGGCCGAGGAGGGCGTGCAGATTCACGGCGGCTACGGCTTCGTCAAGGACTACCCGGCCGAGAAGTTCTTCCGCGACGTGAAGCTGACCACCATCGGCGAGGGCACCAGCGAGATCCAGCGTCTCATCATCGCCAGGCAGTACCTGGACGCCGGGCCATGACGGCGGACGCTCGCGAGCTCGCGGCCGGGGTGACGGCGGGCGACCGGAGGGCGGTCGCCCGCGCCATCTCCCGCGTGGAGGCCGAAGGCCCGGCGGCCGCGGCGATGGTGCGCGCGGTCCATGCGCGGACGGGCCGGGGATACCTGGTCGGGGTGACGGGCGCGCCCGGGGTCGGGAAAAGCACCCTGGTCGACCGCCTGACCGCGGTCCTGCGCGCCCGGGGGCGGACGGTGGGGATCCTCGCCGTCGATCCGAGCAGCCCGTTCACCGGCGGCGCGCTGCTGGGGGACCGCGTGCGGATGCAGGCCCACGCCGGTGACGACGGCGTCTTCGTGCGGAGCATGGCGAGCCGGGGCCGGCTCGGCGGGCTGTCGCGGGCCACCGCGGACGCGGCCCTGGTCCTGGACGCGGCGGGGTTCGACGTCGTCGTCATCGAGACGGTGGGGGTGGGGCAGGCGGAGGTCGAGATCTCGCGGGCCGCCGACGTCACGCTGGTGGTGACGATGCCCGGCGGCGGCGACGGCGTGCAGGCCCTGAAGGCGGGGGTGATGGAGATCGCGGACGTGTTCGTGGTCAACAAGGCCGATCACGCCGGGGCGGACCGCGCGGCGGCGGAGATTGAGGCGGTGCTGCGCCTGAACGAGTACGGCCCCGGCGACTGGCGGCCGCCGGTGCTGCGCACCCGCGCCACCGAGGGGCGCGGGGTCGAGGGGGTCGTCGAGGCGGTGGAGCGGTTTCGGGCGCGGGGCGGGGACGGTGCGGAAGAGCGGCGCCGGGCGCGGGTGAGGGCCCGGGTCCGGGAGCTGGCCTCGCGGCGTTTCCTCGAGCACGCCGAGCAGCGGGCGCTCGGGCCGGGCGGCTTCGACCGGTTCGTCGATGAGGTGGCCGACACGGTGATGGATCCGTACACGGCGGCCGAGCGCATACTGGATCTGGCCGTCCGCGGGACCGCTTCCGCCGACGCAGCCGGGTCGGGTTCGAGACTGGAGGTCGGATGAAGGCGACGCTGGATCACATCGGTATCGCGGTCCGCGACCTGGGCGCAGCGTTGGCCTTCTACCGGGATGCGCTGGGGCTCGATGTGGGCGAGGCCGAGGAAGTGCCGTCCGAGCGCGTCCGCGCGCAGTTCCTGCCCCTCGGCGATACCGCGCTCGAGCTGCTGGAGGCGACCGACGAGGGCTCGGCCATCGCCCGGTCCATCGAGCGCCGCGGTCCCGGCATCCACCACATCACCCTGCGGGTGGCGGACCTCGCGGCAACCCTGGCCGGGCTCCGCGAGCGGGGGGTCAGGCTGGTCGACGAGCATCCGCGGCCCGGGGCCGGCGGCAGCCGCGTGGCCTTCATCCATCCGTCGGCGGCCCAGGGCGTGCTCATCGAGCTCAAGGAAGATCCCGGCCGGTGAGGCAGCCGGCGCCCGGGGAGCGGGGACGTCCCGCCGGCGCCGCGCCGGCCGTGAGGGGAGAAGCGTGGACATGCAAGAGCCAGCGGCCCGGATCGGGGTCATCGGGGGAAGCGGTCTCTACGACATGGAGGCGTTGACGAACCGGGAGACGGTCGCGGTGTCGACGCCCTTCGGGGAGCCCTCCGCGCCGTACGTCCTTGGCGACCTCGACGGCCGGCGGGTCGCCTTCCTCGCCCGGCACGGCGAAGGGCATCGGCTGCTGCCGTCCGAGCTGAACTTCCGGGCCAACATCTTCGGGCTCAAGACCCTCGGGGTCGAGTGGATTCTGTCGGCCAGCGCGGTGGGCAGCCTGCAGGAGCGGTACCGGCCGCTCGACATCGTGGTCCCGGACCAGCTCCTAGACCGGACCCGGGGGCGCGTCAGCACCTTCTTCGGCGGCGGCGTCGCCGCCCACGTCGGCTTCGCGCATCCGTTCTGCAAGGCGCTCGCGGACGTCGTCGTCGAGGCCGCGGCGGTGTCCGGGGCCACCGTCCATCGCGGCGGCACCTACGTGTGCATGGAGGGGCCGCAGTTCTCCACCCTCGCCGAGTCCCGGCTCTACCGCTCCTGGGGGATGGACGTCATCGGGATGACCAACCTGCAGGAGGCGAAGCTGGCCCGCGAGGCGGAGATCTGCTACTCGACCCTCGCCCTCGTCACCGACTACGACTGCTGGCACGAGGGCCACGACGACGTGACGGTGGAGATGGTCGTGGCCACGCTGCAGCAGAACGCCGTCACCGCGCAGCGGGTGGTGCGGAAGGCCGTGGCGCACCTGCCGGTCGAGCGCGGCTGCGAGTGCGCGACGGCGCTCGCCTCGGCTATCATTACGCGGCCGGAGTTGATTCCGGCCGCCGTGAAGCGGGACCTCGCGCCGATCCTCGGCAAGTACGTGTCCTAGGCGACGCATCCGCGCCGGAGGAGTGTCCAGTTCGTGCATCCGATAGTGACCGTCGGGTCCGTCGCGTTCGATTCCGTGAAGACGCCGTTCGGAGACGCGTCCCGGGTCGTCGGCGGGGCGGCCACCTACTTCGCCGTCGCCGCGTCCTTCTTCACCGACGTGAGGCTCGTGGCGGTGGTGGGCGAGGACTTCGCCGACGAGCAGATGCGGACCTTCGCGGGGCGGCGCATCGACCTCGCGGGGCTGCAGCGGGTGCCCGGCGAGACGTTCCGCTGGAAGGGCGAGTACGGCTTCGACCTCAACACCCGCGAGACGATCTACACGCGGCTGAACGTGTTCGAGCGGTTTCGCCCGATCCTGCCCGACGAGTACCGGTCCACGCCGTTCGTCTTCCTCGCCAACATCCATCCGGCGCTGCAGACCGAGGTGCTGACGCAGGTCGAACGCCCGCGGTTCGTGGCCGCCGACACCATGAACTACTGGATCGAGGGGACGCCGGAGGAGCTGCGGGCGGTGCTGCGGCGGATCGACGCCCTGGTGATCAACGACGAGGAGGCGCGCGAGCTCTCCGGCGAGTCGAACCTCGTCAAGGCGGCACGGGCCATTCAGGAGATGGGACCCCGGCTCGTCGTGATCAAGCGCGGGGAGCACGGGGTGCTGATGACGCGCGGCGAGGGCTTCTTCGCCGCGCCGGGCATGCCCCTCGACACCGTGAAGGACCCGACGGGGGCCGGCGACACCTTCGCGGGCGGGTTCATGGGCTACCTGGCGTCGGCCCGCGAGATCGGCGACGACGTGCTGACCCGGGCCGCCATCGCCGGCAGCGCCCTCGCCTCGCTGGCCGTCGAGGACTTCGGGCTCGACGGCCTGGTGAGGGCGTCCCAGAAGACCATCAACCGGCGGTTCCAGGCGTTCAAGCGGCTGACCGACTTCGAGGCGTTGTGAAGGAGCGGACCATGCGGGGTTGGATGGGCGGTGCGTTCACGGCGGTCACGCTGGGCTGGCTGCTCGTGGTCCTGCTGGCGCCGGTGGCGCTGGCCCACGACATCGGGGGGCGGGCGGTGACGTTGGCTTCGGCGGGCGCCTACCTGCTCGGCGGGGTCGTCTGTCACCAGCTTCCGGATCGGTCCTTCCATCCCGCGGGCGTGCAGATGCCGGTGTGCGCGCGGTGCGCCGGGCTGTACTTCGGCGCGGGGCTGGGGGTGCTCGCGGCGGCCGCGTTCCGGCGCCGGGGCGGCGGGGCGGCGGGACGGCCCGGGCGCCGGCAGGGCTGGACCGGGGGCGGTGGAGCGGCGCTTCCCTTCGCGGCGGGAGGCGGCCAGGGGTGCGGGGCGGCCAACCGGGCGCCCGCGTGGCTGCGGTGGGCGGTGCTGGCGGCGGCGGCGCCGACCGGGATCACGTTCGCGGCGGAGATGGTCGGCTGGATGCCGTCGATCGGGGAGCTGCGGGCGGCGGCGGGAGTGCCGTTGGGAGTGGCGGTGACATGGGTCGCAGGTCTCGTGATTCGCGGCGAGCTCGGGTAGCCCCGGCGGCCCCGGCGGCCGAGTCGGGTCCGGATCGGAACCGGGCGCTGGCGGCGGCGGCGATCGGCTGGGTCGTCCCGGGGGGCGGTCACCTGTGGCTGGCGCGCCGTCAGAAAGGCTTGGTGTTCCTGGTCGCCATCCCCCTGATGTTCGCCATCGGGCTGGGATTCGGCGGTCGGCTGTTTCCGTTCGACTCCGGCCAGCCCCTGGTGCTGCTCGCCGCGTTCGCCGATCTCGGCAACGGCCTGCCCTATCTCATCGCCCGCGCGGCCGGGCTGGGCGAGGGCCGCGTCGTCGCCGAGTCGTTCGAGTACGGCAACACGTTCATCATCGTCTCCGGCCTCCTGAACATGCTGATCGCCCTCGACGCCTACGACGTGGCGCTGGGCCGGCGGCAGGGAGCGCCGTGACCGGCGCCTCCCGGCGGGGCGCCGATTCCTGATAGGCTTGATTCGGCGGCACCGGCGCCGGAGAACGGGGCCGGCGGCGAAGATTCGCGGGCTGAGGAAGATGTCGAGCCATCTGCTGGTGATGATGTTGTTCGCGGCGTTCGTGTCGCTGATCTTCGCGGTCCTGATGACGGACCAGCCGGCCGATCAGATCAAGCTCGGCGGCCGGTTGTTCGCCGGCTTCGTCGGCGCCGCCCTCGTGCTGGGCTGGATCCTGTTTCCCTTCCCCCTGTGACCCGCCGCCCGGATACGATGGCTCCCAGGCCCCGGGGCGGAGTACGGTCGCTGATTGCGGTCTGGGGTCCCGTGTGGGCGGCCATGGCGCTGATCTTCGCCGCGTCGGGGTTGTCCTCGTTGCCGTCGGCGGCGCGTGCGCTCGACGACGGCGTCTGGCACGGGCTGGGTTACGGCTTTCTCGCGGCGCTGCTGCTCCGCGCCCTCGCGGCGGCGCGCTGGGAGGCGGTGACGGGACGGACCGCCCTGCTCGCGGCGGCCCTGGCGACCCTGTACGGCGCGACCGACGAGCTGCATCAGTGGTTCGTGCCGGGACGCGCCGCGCAATGGTCGGACCTGGTCGCCGACGCCACCGGCGCCGCGATGGTCTGCGGCGCCGCGTGGATGTGGCGGGCGCGGGTGCGGCAGAGGTCCGCGCCGTAGAACGGAGCGGAGCGGAAGGGACTTGATGAACGACGACCCGATCCTGATCGAACGGACCGGGGCGGTGGCCACCGTCACCGTCAACCGGCCGAAAGTGCTCAATGCCCTGAACTCGCACACGGTCGGGGCGATGACCTCGGTCTTCGCCGATCTCCGGAACGACGAGGACGTGCGGGCCGTGGTCCTGACCGGCGCCGGGGATCGCGCGTTCATTGCCGGGGCCGACATCGGCGAGCTCGCGCGCCTGACGCCGCAGACGGCGCGCGACCTCACCGATGCCGGGCACCGGATGTGCGACCTCATCGAGGGTTTCGGCAAGCCGGTCGTCGCCGCCGTCAACGGCTATGCGCTCGGCGGCGGGTGCGAGGTCGCGATGGCCTGCACGTGCCGGGTCGCCGCGAGGACCGCCAGGCTGGGACTGCCCGAGATCACCCTGGGGATCATCCCCGGCTACGGGGGCACCCAGAGGCTCCCGCGCCTGGTGGGGCGGGGACGGGCGCTCGAGATGATGCTGACCGGCGCGCCGGTCACCGCGGAGGAGGCCTGGCGCATCGGGCTCGTGAACCGGGTCGTCGAGCCGGAGGCCCTGGCGGGGGAGGCCCTCGGCCTGGCGACCGCCATCGCGGCGCAGGCGCCGGAGGCGGTGCGGCGCATCATCGACGTGGTCAACCACGGCCTCGACGTGTCGATGAGCGACGCCACCGCGCTCGAGGCGACCGCCTTCGGACTCCTCTGGGCGACCGACGACGCGCGCGAGGGCACGACCGCGTTCCTCGAGAAACGGAAGGCGAGGTTCACGGGCCGGTGAGCACGCAGACCTCGGCCGGGAGCGGGGCGACCGCCGGCGTCCGGGTCGGCCTCGTCGTGTCGCGCTACAACGACTTCGTCACCAACCGCCTGCGGGACGGCGCGATGGAGGCGTTGCGGGCGGGCGGCGTGGGTGAGGAGGCGATCGTGGTGGCGCCCGTGCCGGGGGCGTTCGAGGTGCCGCAGGCGGCGCGTCGGCTCGCGGCCGCCGGCGGCGTGGACGCGGTGGTCGGCCTCGGTTGCCTGATCCGGGGCGAGACGCCGCACTTCGAGGTGATTGCCTCGGCCGTCGCCCACGGTCTGACGCGGGCGGCGCTGGACAGCGGAGTACCGATGACGTTCGGGGTGCTGACGACCAACTCGGCGGAAGAGGCGCTGGCCCGGGCCGGGGCCGGCCCGTCGAACAAGGGGTGGGAGGCGGCGGACGCCGCCCTGGCGATGGTGCGTCTCTTCCGGCAACCGGGGCCGGCCGGCAGGCGGGGGCGCCCGGCGTGAGGGTGGCCGGATCCGACCCCGCGGGCCGTCACCAGGGACGGGTGGCGGCCCTGCAGTTGCTGTATCAGCGCGAGGTCGGCGGGGTCGAGGGACCGCGGTTCGACCGCGCGGTCGGCTTCTACTGGCGCGAGCATCCGGCGGCGGACGGTCCCCGGGAGTTCGCGGACCGTTTGCTCCGGGGCACCGTGAACGCGCTGGAGCGGATCGACCCCCTCATCGAGTCGGCCGCCGACAACTGGCGGCTGTCGCGCATGGCGGTGATCGACCGGCTCGTCCTCCGGCTGGCGGTGTACGAGCTGCTCGCGGCCGAGACCCCCGCCGCCGTGGTGATCGACGAGGCGATCGAGCTGGCCCGGACGTTCAGCGACGAGCCGTCGCCGCGCTTCGTGAACGGCGTGCTCGACGCGGTCCGGCACCGGCTCCACGGGGACCGGGGCGAGGCCGGGCCTCCGACGACGTGAGCCCGATGGCCGATTCCCAGGACAACGATCAGCGCGCCCAGCGGCGCGCGAACCTCGCCGCGCTCACCGACCTCGGCGTGCCCGCCTACCCCCACGCCTTCCGGGGCGCGGACCGGGACCGGGAGACCGTGTCGGCCCTCGTGGACGCTCATGGCGGCACGAGCGGCGCGGATCTCGAGGCCGCCGGGATCCACACCGCGACGGCGGGCCGGATCCTCATCGTGCGGAGCTTCGGGAAGGCCCGCTTCCTCGTGATCTCCGACGGCCGGAAGCGGATACAGGTCTACGTGCGGCAGGACTCGTTGCCGGAGCGGGACTTCCGGATCGCGGCGCGGCTCGACATCGGCGACCAGATCGGGGTCGAGGGACGCCTCTTCCGGACCCGGACCGACGAGCTGACGGTGTGGGCGGCCCGCATCGAGTTCCTCGCCAAGTGCCACCGGCCGTTGCCGGAGAAGTGGCACGGTCTGACCGACGTCGAGACCCGGTACCGCCAGCGCTACCTGGATCTGATCGTCAACCCCGGGTCCCGAAGGGTGTTCGAGGCGCGCGCCCGCGTGCTGGCCTCGATCCGCCGGTTCATGGAGCACCCCGACCGCGGCTTTCTCGAGGTCGAGACGCCGATGATGCAGCCGATCGCGGGCGGCGCGCTGGCCCGGCCGTTCGTGACCCACCACAACGCGCAGGACATGGAGCTGTACCTGCGGATCGCCCCCGAGCTCTACCTCAAGCGGCTCGTGGTCGGCGGCATGGAGCGGGTCTACGAGATCAACCGGAACTTCAGGAACGAGGGCATCTCGACGCAGCACAACCCCGAGTTCACGATGCTCGAGTTCTACCAGGCTTACAGCGACTACCGCGACCTGATGACGATGACCGAGGAGCTGCTGGAGACGGTCGCCCGGGACGTGGCGCCGCTCGTCCGGGACGCCGCCGGCGCGCCCGGGGACGATGCCCCGGCGCCCGGGGGCGGCGCTCCCGCGCCCGGCGGCGGTGACGACGGTGGCGCCGCGGCGACCTTCGGGGGCGGGACCGTGTCGTTCCGCGGACCATACCCGCGCGTGAGGCTGCGGCAGGCGGTGTGCGACGCGGCCGCGGAGCGGCTCGGGACCCCGGTTGCCGAATCCGACCTGCGAGGGCGCGAGACGGCGGCGCGGCTCGCCGCGCGCCTCGGGGTCGAGACGGCCCCGGACCAGGGGCCCGGCAAGATCGCCCTGGAGATCTTCGAGCGGCTCTGCGAGCCGGCCCTGGTGCAGCCGACGTTCGTGCACGACTTCCCCACCGAGGTGTCGCCGCTCTCGAAGCAGCGCGACGACGATCCGGACACCGTCGAGCGGTTCGAGCTCTACGCGGCCGGCATGGAACTCGCGAACGGGTTCAGCGAGCTGAACGACCCCGTCGAGCAGCGGCGGCGGTTCGAGGCCCAGATCCGCGATCGACAGGGAGGCGATCAGGAGGCCCACCGCATGGACGAGGACTACGTCCGCGCCCTCGAGTACGGCCTGCCCCCGACCGCCGGCGAGGGCATCGGCATCGACCGGCTGGTGATGGTCCTGACCGACAGCCCGTCCATCCGCGACGTGATCCTGTTTCCCCTGATGCGCGCCAGGTGAAGGGAGGCGGACCCGCCGCCGGCGTCCGCGAGACCGCATGACCCTGCCCTTCGAGCTCTACGTCGCGACCCGCTACCTGCTGGCCAAGCGCCGCCAGGCGTTCATCTCGGTGATCTCCGCCGTCTCCGCGCTGGGGGTGACGGTGGGGGTCATGGCCCTGGTCATCGCCCTCGCCCTGATGACCGGCATGCAGCGGGAGCTGCGCGACCGCATCGTCGGGTCGGACGCCCACGTCTACGTGTACAAGGTGCTCGGCGGGGGCTTTGTCGATCGCGAGGCGGAGCTCGCGAAGCTCGCGACGGTCCCCGGCGTCGTCGCCGCGGCCCCGGCGACCCTCGGGTACGGGATGGCGACGGCGCACGGGGTCGACGCGTTCATCACCCTCAAGGGGGTGGACCCGGTGCTCGAGGCGCAGGTCACCGAGGTCGCCGGGTCGATCGTCGGGGGCAGCTTCACGGCGCTGTCCGAGCCGCGGGACGGCGCCGTGGGCGGCGTGGTCATCGGCGACGATCTGTCGCGCTCGCTCCGCGCGTCGGTCGGCGACACCATCTCGGTGCTGACGCCGCAGGGGGCGACGCTGACGCCCTGGGGGCCGGTGCCGCGCCCGCGGCGCCTCGAGGTGGTCGGCATCTTCAGCCTCGGGCTGCGGGAGTACGACAGCGCCTACGGTTTCGTGAGCCTGGACGTGGCCGGCCGCCTGTTCAACCGGGACCGGGTCGACATGATGGAGCTGCGCGTCGAGGATCTCGACGAAGCCCCGGACGTCGCGAACGCCGTCACCGAGACCCTGGGGGCCGAGTACTTCGCCCAGGACTGGGGTCAGCGCAACCAGGCGCTGTTCTCGGCCCTGTGGCTCGAGAAGATGGCCATCGGCATCACCATCGGGCTCATCATGATGGTTGCGGCCCTCAACATCGTGGCGTCGCTGGTGCTCCTGGTCATGGAGAAGAGCCGGGACATCGCCATTCTCAAGACGATGGGGGCGACGTCGCGCAGCATACGGACCGTCTTCGTGCTGCAGGGCGGGATAATCGGGGTGGTCGGGACCGGCGTCGGGGCCGCGTGCGGGGTCGCGCTGTCCTGGTTCGCCGACCGGTACCAGTGGATCCGGGTGCCGTCGTCGGTGTACGACATGGGGTGGGTGCCGTTCCGGGTCGAGCCGGGCAACTTCCTGCTCGTCGTGCTGGGCTCGCTCGCGGTGTGCCTGCTCGCCACCCTGTATCCGTCCCGCCAGGCATCGCGGCTCGATCCGGCCGAGGCCCTCCGGTACGAATAGGGAGCCCGCGCCGTTCATGGCCTTTCTCGACGTTCGCGCCCTCTCGAAGTCCTACGTCGTGGGCGAGCGGCGGCTCTCGGTCCTGCGCGACCTGGAGCTGGCCGTCGACGAGGGCGAGATGATCGCGGTCGTCGGCGCCTCCGGGGTCGGGAAGAGCACGCTGCTGCACTGCGTGGGCGGGCTCGACGCCATCGACGGGGGCCGCATCACGATCGCGGGGACGGAGCTGTCCGCCGCCGGCGACGACGCGCGGGTCGCGTTCCGGAACCGGCACGTCGGGTTCGTCTTCCAGTTCCACCACCTGCTGCCGGAGTTCAGCGCCGTCGAGAACGTGGCGATGCCGCTGCGCATCGCGAGGGCGGCGCGGGGGGAGGCGCACCGCCGGGCCGAGGCGCTGCTGCGCGAGGTGGGGCTCGGCGAGCGGCTGACCCACCGTCCGGGCATGCTCTCGGGCGGCGAGCAGCAGCGCGCGGCGGTGGCCCGCGCGCTGGTGATGCAGCCGGCCCTGCTGCTGGCCGACGAGCCCACCGGCGACCTCGACGAGCAGACCGGCCGCGACCTCCACGCGCTGCTGCGGTGCCTCCACGAGGCGCGGCGGCTCACGTCGCTCATCGCCACCCACAACTTGCAGCTCGCGGCGGCGTGCGACCGCGTGCTCCGCCTCGAGGACGGCCGCCTGCGACCGGCCTGAGGGCCGGTGGTCCCATTCCGGGCAGTATCGGTCGACGAGCGGTCGGCGGCGGCCGGACGCCCCCTCGGACACCCGGCAGGCCATCGCCAACCCGCGACAGGTGCTTGCGGGTCGACCCGAGGGACTTATAATGGCTGAATCGCCTTCGTGCGGCCTCGCCAGCTTCCCGCAGTGTCGATGCCGCCGTTGTCGCGATGGGACGGGAGTCGGCGCCGTGGAACCGGTGCGGACCCCTGGAGGGTTGGTTGGGCGTCAGTCCCGGCGCCGCGGGAGTTTCGCGCCGGCGAAGCTCCCAACGCGACCGCGAGGTCGCGCGGCGGCGGCGATTGGCGGACCAGGGGTCGACCGATGTTCGAGCGCTACACCGAGCGGGCACGCCGGGTCCTGTTCTTCGCCCGCTACGAGGCGAGCCAGCTCGGGAGCATCTCGATCGAGACCGAGCACCTGCTGCTCGGGCTCATCCGGGAGGGCAAGGGATTGACGAGCCGCATCTTCGCGCGCTCGCACCTGTCGCTCGAGGGCATCCGCAAGGACATCGAGGGGCGGACGGTGTTCCGCGAGAAGGTGTCGACCTCGGTGGAGATTCCGTTCAGCACCGAGACCAAGCGCGTCCTGCAGTTCGCGGCCGAGGAGGCCGACCGCCTGCTGCACAACTACGTGGGCACCGAGCACCTGCTGCTCGGCCTCCTCCGGGAAGAGCGCTGCGTCGCGGCGGCCATCCTCGTCGAGAAGGGCATGCGGCTGAACACGGTTCGCGAGGACGTCGTCCAGCTCCTGAACGAGAAGACCACCCTCACGCGGGTCAAGGAGACGCCGCTGCTCGCCGAGTTCAGCCGGGACCTCACCGAGAGCGCGATGAAGAACCGGCTCGACCCCCTCATCGGGCGCGCCCTCGAGCTCGAGCGCGTGCAGCAGGTGCTGTGCCGCCGCAACAAGAACAACGCGGTCCTCATCGGCGAGCCGGGGGTCGGGAAGACCGCGATCGTCGAGGGCCTCGCCCAGCGGATCGTCGGCGGCGAGGTACCGCACTTCCTCGCCGACAAGCGGATTCTCGCCCTCGACATCTCGCTGATCGTCGCCGGCACCAAGTACCGGGGCCAGTTCGAGGAGCGCCTCAAGGCGATCATGAAGGAGCTGGTCGAGAACCCGAACATCATCCTGTTCATCGACGAGCTGCACACCCTGGTCGGGGCGGGCTCCGCCGAGGGGTCGCTCGACGCCGCGAACATCCTCAAGCCGGCCCTGTCGCGCGGCGAGATCCGGTGCATCGGGGCCACCACCCCGGCCGAGTACCGTCGGCACATCGAGAAGGACCGCTCGCTCGAGCGTCGGTTCCAGGCCGTCAAGGTCGAGCCGACGAGCGAGACCGACGCCCTCGAGGTGCTGCTCGGCGTCAAGGACCGCTACGAGTCGTTCCATCACGTCACCTATACGCCGGAGGCCCTCGAGGCGGCGGTCTATCAGTCGAGCCGCTACATCACCGAGCGGTTCCTGCCCGACAAGGCCATCGACCTTCTCGACGAGGCCGGGTCCCGCGCCAAGCTCCGGGAGGCCCGGTTCAGCGAGGAGCTCGGCGACATCAACCGCGACATCCGCGCCGCGGTCGAGCAGATGGAGAGCGCGGCGGCGCAGAAGGACTTCGAGAAGGCCCAGTACTTCAAGGAGCAGGAGGTCGTCGCCCGCGAGAACCTCCAGTACGTGCGGGAGCGTTTCGACGAGCGGGTCGGCACGGTCGCGATCGAGGTGGGCAAGCAGGACATCGACGGCGTCGTGGCGACGTGGACGGGCGTGCCCCTGACGTCGATCAACAAGGACGAGGGCGACCGGCTGCTGCAGATGGAGAGCGAGCTCCACCGGCGGGTCATCAGCCAGGAGCACGCCACGTCGGCGCTGGCCCGGGCCATACGGCGGTCGCGCGCGGGCCTGAAGTCGCCCAACCGGCCCGTGGGCAGCTTCGTTTTCCTCGGCCCCACCGGCGTCGGGAAGACCGAGCTCGCGCGCGCCCTCGCGAACTTCCTGTTCGGGAGCGACTCGGCTCTGATCCGCTTCGACATGTCCGAGTACATGGAGAAGCACTCGGTCTCGAAGCTGATCGGGTCGCCGCCGGGGTACGTGGGGCATGAGGAGGGCGGCCAGCTCACCGAGAAGGTCAAGCGGCATCCCTACTCGGTGGTGTTGCTCGACGAGATCGAGAAGGCCCATCCGGACCTGTTCAACATCCTGCTGCAGGTGTTCGAGGACGGGCACCTCACCGACGGGCTCGGGAACCGCATCAGCTTCAAGAACGCGATCATCATCATGACCTCGAACATCGGGGCCCGCTTCATCCAGAAGAAGGCCTCGATGGGGTTCCAGCCCTCGGACGCGGGGCAGGTCCAGCGCAACGTCAGCGAGATGGTGCTGGGCGAGGTGCGGCGCACCTTCAACCCGGAGTTCCTCAACCGGCTCGACGAGGTCATCGTCTTCGACGCCCTCGTCGACGACGACCTGCGGCGGATCACCCAGATGCTGGTGGACCAGCTCAACGAGCACCTGGTCGACCGCAAGCTGCACATCGACCTCGCGTCGGAGGTGGTCGACTGGGTCATCGAGATGACGTGCAAGGACCGGTCGTACGGCGCGCGGCCGCTCCGGCGGGCGATTCAGCGGTACGTCGAGGACCCGCTCTCCGAGGAGCTGATACGCGGCCGGCTGCGCGGCGGCGAGATCGAGGTGTATCTGGACGGCGGCGAGCTGAGCTATCGCGACACGGCGCGGACCTACGACGGCCGCCGGCTGACCGCCAGCGTCTAAACGATCCAGGGCGGTCGGGCGGTGGGCGGAGGGTGCAGCGCGACCTTGCGGTCGCGTTCGGCGACGATTGGCGGGCCGGGGGCGGCGGTCGGCTCGCCCCGGTCGACGAGGGACGGGGACGGACGGGAAAGACCATGAGACGCTCAGTAGTGACGGCGGTTGCGATCGCCCTTGCGGCGATCGACCCGAGTCCGATCGCGGCGGCGGCGGGCGAACCACTTGCGGCGGGCGAACCGCGGGCGGAGGGCGGGCAGTTCCAGCCGTCGCCGCTCCCCCCGCCCGACTCGCCGACGCTGTTCACGACGATCCAGTTGGCGGCCCCCACCCAGGGCAACGTCCTCAGCGTGGAGGGCCAGACGTACCTCTACTACATGGAGATCGACGACTACGTCAGCCTGCCCTCGCAGGGACGGTGGACGCCCTGGGACGAGACCATCGAGGAGGTGCTGCTCGGAGACTTCGAGCGGCTGTGGAACACCGGCTTCCTGACCGATCTGACCATCGAGATCGTCGACGACCCCTATCCCAACGGGGTGCAGGGCCGCCGCGCGATCTTCGTCATGGAGGAGCGCGAGCGGGTCCGGATCGTCAACTTCGAGGGTTCCGAGGAGTATGACCGGGCCGAGATCGACGAGGCGATGGAGTCGGTCGGCATCGAGCTGCGCCTGGACAGCCGCATCGGGCCGGGCGTGATCCGGCGGACCGAGGGGCTGCTGCGGGAGATGTGGGCCGAGAAGGGTTTCCAGTTCGCCGAGGTGACCCACGAGATCGCCCCCCTGCCCGGCGGACCCCGGGTCGTGGAGCTCACGTTCCACATCGACGCGGGGCCCAAGGTCCACGTCTCGGACATCTCCTTCGTCGGCAACGACAACATCAGCGAGCGGTCGCTCAAGGGCCAGATGAGGTTCACGAAGGAGCGCTGGCTGTTCTCGTTCATCGGCGGCCGCGGGACGTACCGGCCGTTCGGGTTCGAGCAGGACGCCGACCTGCTGGTGGCGCACTACCGGAACAACGGCTACATCGAGGCCCAGGTCGGCCAGCCCGAGCTCGAGTACCTGGACATGTCGGAGTCCGGCGAGAGCCGGCCGGTGCAGCTCCGGATACCCGTGAGCGAGGGAGAGCGGTACCGCGTCGGGACCTTGGGCTTCGACGGGCACGACGTGTTGCGGACCGACGCCCTGAGCGGGATCTTCTCGGGGCTGGAGCCGGGAGACTACTACTCGGAGCAGGTCGTCCGGGACGCCTTCGACGTGGCCCGCGAGGCCTACGGCGCCATCGGCTACTACGAGATGACGGTGTTCCCCGATCTGGTCCCGCGCCTCGAGGACGACGGATCGCCGGCCCGGATCGACGGGGACCCGGTGGTCGACGTTACCATCCGCGTGCAGGAAGGCGAGCAGTACTTCGTCAACCGCATCACCTTCGTGGGCAACAACACCACCCACGACGAGGTCATCCGGCGGGAGATCAACCTGTACGAGCGGGGCGTCTTCAACACCGAGGCCCTCCGCTTCAGCGTCCGGAGGCTCAACCAGCTCGGGTACTTCGAGCCGCTGGACGAGGACAACGCGATCCAGATCGAGAAGCGGCCGGGGGTGGACAACGAGGTCGATCTGACCCTCGAGGTCGAGGAGACCAACCTCAACCAGTTGACGTTCGGCGCCGGCGCCTCGCAGTTCGACGGCTTCTTCCTGCAGCTCGCGTTCCAGACCACCAACTTCCTCGGCCGCGGCGAATCGCTGTCGCTGTCGCTCCAGAACGGCGAGCGCATCAAGAACTACGTCGTGGGCTTCACCGAGCCGTATCTCTTCGGGAAGCCGATCACCGCCGGGTTCAACGTCTTCCGCCGCGACATCCGGTTCATCAACCAGTTCACGCAGAGCTCGGTCGGGGCCACCACGTCGTTCGGGATGCGGGCGGGGCGATGGTCGCAGTTCTTCCTGGGGTACTCGTTCGAGGAGACCGACGTCGGCGAGATCAACCCCGCGTTCCTGAACCCCCGGCTCCTGCAGTTCAACCCGTTCCTGCAGGACGCCCTGCTGCTCGGCGAGGGCGGGGCGCGGACGATCAGCTCGGTCACGCCGTCGTTCGTCTACAACACCGTGGACCACCCGATCTTCCCGATGACCGGTCAGCGGTACACGGCGGCGTTCGAGGTGGCTCCCGGCAGCGTGCTGGGCGGCAACACGCACTTCTACAAGCCCTCGCTCGAGGGGGTCTGGTTTCTGCGTCACCATCCCAAGCTGACGATCGGGCTGCGGGCGCGCGCCGAGTACATCGCGCCGATTGCGGACACCGAGACGCTGCCGATCTTCGAGCTGCTCGCGATGGGGGGCGAGTTCAGCCTGCGCGGCTTCGACATCCGCACCGTGGGGCCGAACGACCCGCTCGTCTTCGACGCCGCCGGCAACGTCGTCTCGGGCAGCGGGCTGGTGATCGGCGGCAACAAGAGCCTGCTCTTCAACGCCGAGTACATCTTCGCGATCGCCAATCCCGTGCGGCTGCTCTTCTTCTACGACACCGGCCAGGTCGCCGACTTCGGGGAACGGTTCTCCGGCGACCGCTTCTATACGTCGACGGGCGTGGAGCTGCGGTTCTTCATGCCCGTCCTCAACGTGCCGTTCCGGCTGATCTACGCCTGGAACCCCCAGCGCGAGGGAATCCTCAACGATCGCTTCCAGCCCCAGGAGGCGACCGTCTTCAAGTTCGCGGTCGGCGCCACGTTCTGAGTCGGCGTTCGCGGGGAACGGGGAGAAGCTGGTATCGTATTGGGTGCTTCGCGTGCGGGCGGCGTGTGCCGTGCCCGTCGCCTTTCGGGTTCTGGTGGCAGGGATCGCCACGATCGAGGGACAGTTCCGATGAGATTGCTGACTGGAGTTGCGGCGGCGCTGGTCGCCGGTTGTTGCATGATGCCGGTATCCGTCGAGGCGGGACAGGCGCCCCAGGCCCGGTTGCCGTTTCCGTCGGATGCGAGGTGGGCCTACGTCGATCTGGCTCGCATCGCCGCGGAGTCGGCCGAGGGCCGCGCCGCGAACCAGCAGTTGCAGCAACTGGTCCAGCAGAAGCAGCAGCAGCTCGCGGGGCGCCAGCAGGAGCTGGCGGCCAGCCAGCAGAAGCTCCAGCAGAACGCGAGCGTGATGAGTCCCCAGGCCCAGCTCCAGTTGCAGCAGGAGATCGAGCGTCTCGGCCTCGAGGTCCAGCGGATGACCCAGGACGCGGAGGCGGAGGTCGCCCAACTGGACCAGCAGCTCCAGCTCGCGTTCCAGGACAAGCTGATTCCGGCCATCAACCAGGTCGCGACGAGCCGGCGGCTCCAGTTCGTCTTCAATGCGCAGACGGGCATATTCGCGTGGGCGGATCCCGCCCTCGACATCTCCGTGGACGTCATTCAGGAGCTCGACCGCGCCTCGGGCGGCGACTAGCGGTCGCCGTCGTCCACCACGCCGCCGTCCCGGAACGCGCACCGGATCGCCGTGGCGGGACGGTGCGGCTCGCGGGCGGTTTTCGGCGCGGGTCGCGCGCTGCCGTTCGGTCGCCCGACCGTCAGAGTCAGCCCCGCGCCGCGGCGGATCCGCCGCAGGGCGCTTCTGATAATGGCCAGCCTCCCGTCGAGCCCGGCATCCTCGGCACCCGCCGCCACCGGCCTCTCCGACGGGTTCGACCGGGCCCTCGACCGCCTCTGCTTCCGCTATCCCTCGGTGCTGCTCGACGACGTGATCGAGCACGAACCGGGTGTGCGGCTCGTCGCCGTCAAGAACGTCACCGTCAACGAGGAGTTCTTCCAGGGCCACTTTCCGGGCAATCCGGTGATGCCCGGCGTCCTGATGATCGAGACCTTCGCCCAGGCCGCGGCGGTGCTGCTCCTCGAGCCCGACGGCGAGACCGCGGCCCTGCGCGCGGTGTTCCGCGGGGTCAACAGCGCCCGCTTCCGCCGTCAGGTCGTGCCGGGTGACCGGCTGCGGGTCTCGGTGTCGATTCGGCGCCGGCGCCGGCGGATGGCGGTGGCGTCGGCGGTGGCCCACGTGGGCGACCACGTGGTGGTCGAGGCGGAGCTGCTGCTGGGGCTGCTCTTCGACGAGGCGCGCATCGATCGTACCGCGCGGGTGGCCCCGGGAGCGCGCATCGGGGCCGGCACGGTGGTGGGGCCGAACGCCGTGATCGGACCGCACGTGCGTATCGGGCGCGGCTGCCTCGTCGGGGCGTCGGCGGTCATCGACGGGTGGACCGAGATCGGCGACGGGACGCAGGTGTTCCCGTTCGCCTCCGTCGGCCTGATTCCCCAGGACACGAAGTTCGGGGGAGAGCGCACGACCCTCGTCATCGGCCGGCGCAACGTGTTCCGGGAGTTCGTCACCATTCACCGCGGGACGGCGCAGGGCGGAGGCGTGACCCGCATCGGCGACGACAACCTCTTCATGGCCTACGTCCACGTCGCCCACGACTGCCAGGTCGGCAACCGCACCATCCTCGCCAACGCGGTGATGCTGGGCGGCCACGTCACGGTGGAGGACCACGCGTTCGTGGGGGCCGTCTCGGGCGTGCACCAGTACTGCCGCATCGGCCGGCACGCCTTCGTCGGCGGGGCCTCGGTGGTGACCCTCGATGCGCTCCCCTATGCGCGCAGCGTCGGGAACCGGGCCCGCATCTACGACCTGAACACGTTGGGGCTCGATCGCCGGGGCGTCCCGCAGGAGACGATCGCGCAGCTCAGGCGGGCGTTCCGCCACCTGCTGCAGTCGAAGCTCAACACCACGCAGGCCCTCGAGCGGATCGAGGAGGACCGGACCCTGCGCGACCCGGAGGTAGCCTATCTCGTCGACTTCATCCGTTCGTCCCGCCGCGGGGTCCATCTGCGCCGTCGCTCCCGCCGCGTCGAGGTGACACCTGGCGATGAGTAGCTGCCGGCAGCCGCCGGGCGGGGAGCGGCGCCTCGGCGGGCCGGACGGGGAGACGCGATGCGGCTCGGCCTGATCGCGGGAAACGGCCGGTTTCCGTTCCTGGCCCTCGAGGGGGCGCGCCGGCTCGGCCACGACGTGACCATCGTCGCCATCCGGGAGGAGACGAGCCCGGCCCTGACCGAGGCGGCGGCCGGCGATCCCCCGGCCGCCGTGCACTGGGTCTCGCTGGGGCAGGTCGGCAAGTGCATCTCGATCCTGAAGGACGCCGGGGTGACCCGCGCGGTCATGGCCGGGCAGGTCAAGCACACGCGGCTGTTCGCGGACATCGTTCCCGACCTGGCGGGACTGAAGGTGCTCGGCCGTCTCCGGACGAGGAACACCGACGCGGTGATCTCGGCGGTGGCGGACGTCCTCGCCGACCACGGGATCGAGCTCGAGAACTCGACCGCCTTCCTGCGCCCGCTCCTGGCGGGGAGCGGCGCGCTGACCGCCCGTCCGCCGTCGGCGGACGAGCAGGCGGACCTGGACTTCGGATATCGCATGGCGGACGCCGTGGCCGCCCTGGACATCGGCCAGACCATCGCCGTGAAGGACCGTGCGGTGGTGGCGGTCGAGGCGATGGAGGGCACCGACGCGGTCATCGCCCGCGCCGGCGAGCTCGCGGGCCCCGGGGTCTGCATCGTCAAGGTCGGCAAGCCCGCCCAGGACATGCGGTTCGACGTGCCGGTGGTGGGCCTGCCCACCCTCGCGGCGATGGCGAAGGCGGGCGCGAAGGCCTTGTCGGTCGACGCGGGGCGGACCCTGGTGCTCGACGGATCGCGGTTCTACGCGCAGGCCGACGCCCAGGGGGCGGCGGTGGTGGGACGGGAGCCGGGGGCGGAATGAGCGCGCCCGCGGCCTTCCCCGGCGACGCGTGCTTCCGTGGAGCCCCGCGCCGGCGGGTCCGCCGGCGATGACCGCCGCGGCCGCGGGCGGCGCCCCCCGGATGGCGGTGGTCGGGGCCGGGCACTTCGGCCGGCATCACGCGCGCATCCTGTCAGCTTCCCCCGGCGTTCGGCTCGAAGCCGTCGTCGACGTCGATCCGGAGGCCGCCGCCCGCGTGGCGTCCGAGGCAGGCGTGCGCCCGGAGACCGATGCGGCGGCGCTGCACGGCCGGGTGGACGCGGTCACCGTCGCGGTGCCCACGGACCGGCACCGCGCGGTCGCGGTCCCGTTGCTTGAGCGGGGCATCTCGGTGCTCGTCGAGAAGCCGATGGCGCGGTCGCTCGACGAGGCCGACGAGATGATCGCGGCGGCGAGCGCGGGCCGGGCGGTGCTGGCGGTCGGGCACACGGAGCGCTACAACCCCGCGGTGACCGTCGCCCTGCCCCTGGTCGAGGCGCCGCGCTTCATCGAGGTGCACCGCATCGGCGCCTTCTCTCCGCGAAGCCTGGACGTCGACGTCGTCTTCGACCTGATGATTCACGACCTCGACATCGTGCGGACCGCGGTCGGCGGGGAGGTCGCGGCCATCGAGGCGGTCGGGGTCCCGGTGCTGACCGAGCACGTCGACATCGCCAACGTCCGGCTGCGGTTCGCGTCCGGGTGCATCGCGAACCTGACCGCGAGCCGGATCAGCCGCGACCGCGTGCGCAAGCTGCGGTTCTTCCAGCGGGATGCGTACATCTCGGTCGACTGCGCACGGCGGGAGGTCGAGACGTGGCGGGTCGAACGCACCGGGGGCCGGACGCCGGTCATCGACGGTGGGCGGGTGGCGGTGCCGCCGGGCGAGCCCCTCGCGCTCGAGCTGGACGACTTCGCGAGGGCGGTTTCCGGGATGACGGCCCCGCGGGTGGACGGGGCCGAAGGCCGGCGGGCGCTCGCCCTCGCCGTGCGGGTGGCGGAGGCCCTGCGGGACGTCCCCGGGGCCTCCCCGGGGTCCGCGGGACGGGAGCCGGCGCCGTAGCGCGGCGTGGGCTCCCGGAGGGTCGATCGGCCGAGCGGGGCCGCGGGCGACGATTGCCGGGGCGGAGCCGGCGCCCTGGAACGACGCGGGTTCCGGAGGGTCGGCTGGGGCCAAGTGGAGCGGCAGGTGCGCGGGCCAGGTGGCAAGGGGTTTGCTTCGGTCCTGTGCAAGGAAGAGGGCTCGGGGTTTCGACGAGGCGGAACGGGAGTGGTGGAGAGGTTCATGCATGACGATCTGGCCGCGGTGCTCGACAAGGTCGAGGCCGGCGACGCGCTCGACGACGGGGACTGGCGGGCGCTGACGAGCGGGCACGACCTGATCGCGCTGGGCATGGCCGCCGACGCCGCGCGGCGCCGCCGGCACGGAGACCGGACCACCTTCGTGCAGGTGGTGCCGGTGCCGGTCGACGCTCCGGCGCTCCCCGACCCGGTCGCCGCCGACGCCGGGGAGCTGCGGTTGACGGGCCGGCCGGAGACGCTCTCGTCGGCGGCGGCCGCGGTCCGAACCCTGGCCGCCCGGTCGGGGGGGGCGCCCGTCACCGGGTTCGCCTACGGCGACCTCGATGCGCTGTGCGGCCGTGATGCGGCCCGGCTGGGCGACCTCCTCGTCGAGCTGCGGGAATCGGGGCTGGCGCGGTTGACCTCGCTCGCGGCCGACGCGCCGGATCCGGAAACCGTGGTTGCCGTCCTCGGCAAGAGCGGCCTCGCCGTCTCGAGCCTGACCCTGGGCGGCGCGGCGGGGGACGGCGCCTGGCGCCTGCTTCGGCGGGTGAGGTCGTGGGACGGTGTCGGCGGCGTCTGCCGCGCCCTGGCCCCCCTGCCGCCGGTCGAGCCGACGCCGCCGGCCACCGGCTACGGCGACCTCCGCCAGGTTGCGCTGGCGCGGCTCCTGGTTGACAATATCGACTCGATTCAGGTCGACTGGTCGCGCCACGGGCCGAAGCTGGCCCAGGTGGCGTTGACGTTCGGCGCCGACGACGTCGACGCGGTGCCGGCCGCCGCAACGCACGACCAGGGGTGGCGCCGGTCCCCGCGGGAGGAGATTCGCCGGAACGTCACGGCGGCCGGCTTCGTGCCCGTCCCGCGGAACGGCCGTTTCGAGGCACTCCAGTCATGAGTCCAGTTCGCGTCAGCGCGGTCGAGTACCTGAACGCGAGGCCGCTCGTCGAGGGCCTGGGAGGCAGGACCGATCTGTTCGATCTCCGGTTCGACGCGCCGGCCCGGTGCGCGCACCATCTTCACGATCGGTCGGCCGACCTCGCGCTGATCCCTTCCATCGAGTACCTCGAGAACCCCGACTACCGCATCGTGCCCGATCTCGCGGTGGCGTCCGAGGGCGAGGTGGCCTCCGTCGCGCTGTTCACCACCCGGCCGGTGACGTCGCTCCGGTCCATCGCCGTCGACAGCAACTCCCGGACCGCGGCCATGCTGCTTCGGATCCTGTGCGCCGAGGCCTGGGAGATCGAGCCGAAGCTCGTGAAGCTGCGGCCGGATCTGCCCGTCATGCTGAAGCGGTGCGACGCCGCCATGATCATCGGCGACGCCGCGCTGTTCCTGGAGCACGAGGAGCGGGGGCTGGAGAAGGTCGACCTCGGTGAGGAATGGACGGTCCTGACGTCGCTGCCGTTCGTGTGGGCGGCGTGGGTGGGGCGGCGCGACGCGCTGACGGCCGAGCACGGCCGCGCCCTCGCGGCGGCCCGCGCCCGGGGGGAGCAGGCCGTCGACGACATCGTGGCCCGCCACTGCCCCGACGAGGAGCAGCGGGAGATCGGCCGGCGCTATCTCCGGGAGAACGTGTCGTTCGGCCTCGACGAGCGGGCGCGGGACGGCCTGCGGAAGTTCTACGAGTACGCGTACGAGCAGCGCCTCGTCCAGGTGCAGCGGGACGTCCGCTTCTACGAGTGGCCGGCGGAATGAGCATCGCGTCGATCGCGGAACGGGTGCGCGAGGGCCGCCGGATCGACGGCCGCGAGGCGTTGCGGCTCTACACCGGCGCGTCGACGGCGCTGCTCGGGCGCCTCGCCGACGGCATCCGGGCCCGCAAGCACCCCTCCGGGGTGGTGACCTACATCATCGACCGGAACGTGAACTACACGAACGTGTGCGTGGCCCGGTGCAATTTCTGCGCGTTCTATCGCCCCGTGGGGTCCTCCGAGGGCTACGTGCTGGGCTTCGACGAGCTGTTCCGAAAGATCGACGAGACCCGCGCGGTCGGGGGAGAGCAGCTCCTGCTGCAGGGCGGGCACAACCCCGATCTGCCCCTCGAGTGGTACGAGGACCTGTTCTCGGCGGTCAAGGCCCGCTATCCCGACTTCAGGCTCCACGCCCTGTCCCCGCCCGAGATCCTGCACCTGTCGAGGCTCTCGCAGGAGCCGGTGGCGGAGGTGGTCCGCCGGCTCGTGGCGGCCGGGCTCGACAGCGTTCCCGGCGGGGGCGCGGAGATTCTCGTGGACCGGGTGCGCCGCGAGCTGAACTGCTACTCCAAGGCCACCGCCGACGAGTGGCTCTCGGTGATGCGCCGCGTGCACGAGGCCGGCCTGCGATCGACCGCGACGATGATGTACGGCAGCGTCGACACCCCCGCCGAGCGGGTCGAGCACCTGTGCCGCCTGCGGGAGCTGCAGGACGAGACCGGCGGGTTCACCGCCTTCATCACCTGGAGCTATCAGCCCGCCAACACCGAGCTGTCCGGCGTCGAGGCGACGGGCATCGATTACCTGCGGACCCTCGCGCTCTCGCGCATCGTCCTCGACAACTTCGACAACCTGCAGGCGTCCTGGGTCACGCAGGGCGGCAAGGTGGGCCAGTTGAGCCTCGCCTTCGGGGCCAACGACATGGGCAGCGTGATGATCGAGGAGAACGTGGTCCGCGCCGCCGGGGCCGAGTACTGCATGGACGAGGCCGAGATCGTGCGGAACGTCGAGGACGCCGGCTTCGTGCCGAAGCGGCGCAACATGACCTACGACATCCTCGGCGACCCTCTCTGCCGCCGCCGGACGATACCCCGGCGCACGACGCTCGCGGTGGCCCGCGCGGCCGGCGACACCACGGTGCCCGACGAGCTCTCCCAGTACCCCGCGCGCAGCCGGCCCGGCAAGGAGCAGCGTGCGGCGTCCGGCCCGCGGCCGGCCTGACCCGCGCCGCGTCGCGCCGCCGCATGAAGCGCTACGTCGCCGACTGGGTGCTGCCGATCGTGGCGCCGCCGCTGCGCCGGGGTCGGGTCGACGTGCGCGACGGCCGCATCGCGGGGGTCGGGGCGGCTGACGGCGCGGCGCCGGGGCCGGTCGTCGACCTGGGGTGCGTCGCGCTCCTGCCGGCCCTGGTCAACGCCCACACGCACCTGGAGCTGTCGGGGTTGCGGGGCGCGGTGCACCCGGCCGCGTCGATGCCCCAGTGGGTCGACCGCCTCCTCGAGCGCCGGGCGCAAGCGGGGGCGCCGGACCCGGAGGCAATCCGCGGGGCCGTCGCCGAGGCGCGGGCGACGGGCACGGGGCTGCTGGGGGACATCGGCAACACCACGGCGGCGGCGCCGATCCTGGCCGAGGCGGGCATGCCGGCGCGCCTCTTCAGGGAGGTCGTCGCGTTCCCCGACGCCGGGGCGGACGTCGCCGTGGACGCGGCGGCGGCCGACCTCGCCCCGCTCGCGACGGCCGGCGGGCTGCGGGTGGGGCTGGCCGCGCACGCCCCCTACTCGGTCGGTCCCGCGGCGTTCGCGGCCCTCGACGCGGCGGCCCGGCGGCGCTTCGGCGGGCCCCGGTCCATTCACCTCGGGGAGTCCCCGGAGGAGATCGAGTTCCTGCGCACCGGGCGCGGCCCCTGGCGCCGGCTCCTCGAGCGGATCGGGCGCTGGGAGCCGGCCTGGACGCCGCCGCGGTGCGGGCCGGTGGAGTACCTCGACCGGCTGGGCTGGCTGCGCGAGGGGCTGGTGGCGGTCCACGGCGTGCAGTTGACGGACGCCGAGCTGCGGCGGTTGGCCGAACGGGGCGCGTTCCTGGTGACCTGCCCGCGCAGCAACGCCTGGACCGGGGTCGGCCATCCCCCGATCGAGCGGTTCCTGCGGGCGGGGGTGCGGCTCGCGGTCGGCACCGACAGCCTCGCCAGCGTCCCCGACCTCAACCTGTTCAGCGAGCTCGCCCTGATGCGGCGCCTCGCCCCCTCGGCGCCGGCCCGCCGACTGCTGGCGTGCGCGACGCTTCGCGGGGCCGAGGCGCTCGGGTTCGACGACGAGCTCGGGGCCGTCGCGCCCGGCCTCCGCGCCGACCTCATCGGGGTGCGCATTCCCCCCGGCGTGGGCGATGTGGAAGAATATCTCCTGGGCGGGGTCACGCCGGACCGCGTCGTGCGGCTCGAGAGCCTCGCCCGCTGACGGCGCCCGTCGCGCGTCCGGCAGGCGCCCCCGCATCCAGGCGGCCCGACATGACGGCTTCGGCTATCCGCTACGTCCGATCGTGCTTCTCGCTGGTGCGGTTCGGCCACTCGGTCTTCGCGATCCCGTTCGCCCTCGTCGGCGCCCTCCTCGCGGCGGAGCAGCATCCGTTGACGCTCGCCCGCATCGGCTGGATCGTCGCGGCGATGGTGACCGCCCGCACCGCCGCGATGGGGTTCAACCGGCTGGTCGACGCGCGCTACGACGCCCTCAACCCCAGGACCGCCGGCCGCGAGCTGCCGCGCGGGGCGCTCTCGCGGGGGGACGCGATCGGGCTGGTGACCCTGTCCTCGCTGGCCTTCGTCCTCGTGACGACGCAGCTCGGGTGGGTCTGCCTGGTGCTGTCCCCGCTGGCCCTCGCCATCGTGTTCTGGTACTCGCTGGCGAAACGGTTCACGACGTGGACCCAGATGTACCTCGGGTTGGCCCTCGCCGTCGCCCCCGTCGGGGGCTGGCTGGCCGCGGGCGGCGGCGCCGGGTGGGAGCCTTGGCTGCTGGCCCTGGCCGTCGGCACGTGGGTGGCGGGGTTCGACATCCTGTACGCCTGCCAGGACCTGGATTTCGATCGGGCCCAGGGCCTGCGCTCGATTCCCGTCCGTTTCGGCGTCGGCCGGTCGCTGGTGATGGCGCGCTGGCTGCACGCGGGGACGGTCGCGGCGATGGCCGCGGTGGCCGTGGCCGCCCCCCTCGGCGCCTGGTACCTCGCGGGGGTCGGGGGGGTCGCGGCGCTGCTCGCGTGGGAGCAGTCGCTGGTGCGGGCCGACGACCTCTCGCGGGTGAAGCAGGCGTTCGACCTGAACGGGTACGTGGGTTTCTTCTACCTGGCCGCGACGGCCGTGGCCCTCCATGCCGGATGAACGCGGGCGCTGCGTCTCGGTGGGCATCACCGGCGCGAGCGGGGCCCTGTACGCGGTGCGCACCGTCGCGGCCCTCCTCGCCGGCGGCTTCCGGGTCGAGCTGGTGGTCTCGGACTTCGGCCGGCGCCTGCTGCACGACGAGCTCGGCGAGGCCGCCTCGTGCGACCGGCTGATCGAGTACCTCACCGCCCGCTACGGCGACGACGTGCGGGCCGGCACCCTCGTCGTCCACAGCAACCGCAACCTCGGGGCGTCGATCGCCAGCGGCAGCTATGCCTGCGCGGGGATGGCCATCGTGCCCTGCTCCATGAAGACCCTGGCCGGGGTGGCGCACGGGCTGTCGCGGAGCCTCATCGAACGCGCCGCCGACGTCATGCTCAAGGAGCGCCGCCCCCTCGTGATCGTGCCCCGCGAGACGCCCATGAGCCTGCCGCAACTGCGCAACCTCGTGGCCTCGGCCGAGGCGGGGGCCACGGTGCTGCCCGCCATGCCGGCGTTCTACCAGGGCCCCCGGACCCTCGACGACCTCGCCGACTTCATGGCCGGGAAGATCCTCGACGCGCTGCGGGTCCCGCACGCCCTCTATCCTCCATGGACGGGATGACGGGGGATCCGGCGCGCCGGCCTCCCGGGCACGGGGCCGCTCCCCTCGACAAGACCCCGGGGCGCATCGCGGGGATGTTCGACGCCATCGCCCACCGCTACGACCGCCTGAACCACGTGCTCAGCGCGGGGCTCGACCGGCGGTGGCGGCGGCAGGCGGTGGCGGCGGTCGGGGCGCCGGCCGGCGCCCGGTTCATCGACGTGTGCACGGGCACCGCGGACCTCGCGATCGCCGCGTGCCGCGGGGACGCGCCGGCCGGGGCGGTCCTCGGCGTCGACTTCGCGGGGGCGATGCTGGACATCGGGCTGCGCAAGGTGCGGGCGTCCGGGCTCGGCGGACGGGTGCGGCTGGTCCGGGGCGACGCCTGCCGGCTGCCGTGCGGGCCGGCGACGATGGACGCGGCGACCATCGGGTTCGGCATCCGGAACGTGGTCGATCCGGTGCAGGCGGTCCGGGAGATCGCCCGCGTCCTCAAGCCGGGCGGCCGACTGGCCATCCTGGAGTTCGGAGAGCCGCGCCTGCCGTTGTTTCGGGGGGCGTACCTGTGGTACTTCCGGCACGTGCTGCCCCGCGTCGGGCGGTGGCTGTCCCGGCACGCCGACGCGTACGCCTACCTGCCCGCCTCGGTCCACGCCTTCCTCGGGCCGGACGCGCTGGCGGCGGTGCTGCGAGAGTGCGGGTTCGACGAGGTCCGCGTCGACCGCCTCGCCCTCGGCATCGTCTGTCTCTACGTGGCCCGGAGGCGGCCGGGACCCTGAAGAGCGGTCGCACGACGCCGGGTTGCACCTGGGCCGCCGGTGGAACGCGGCGGGCCTCTGTCGGGGTGCACGTCAAGAAAGTTGGGGATTGCGGTTGGGGTATTGAGCGAGCACGGATCGACCGATGGCTCGGGTGGGAGGATTCAGACCTTGCCCGAGGCGCAGTTGACTGAACCGCTCGATCACGCGGCCAAAAAAAAGGGCGTCCGGGAGCTGTTCGCCGCGTTGGAGGCGGCGGTCAAGGCCGATGTGGACGCGTTTCACCGACGAGGAGACGCGAATGCCCAGGACTTCGAAACCCTCTTGCAGACGGTTCACCGTCGAGCGCTCGCCACGGCGAGCCAAGCCGCCAAGCTGGTTGGCGCGCAGCGTTCGTAGCCGCGCTCGCGGCTGAAATCGATGCCCTCATCGGGCCGGGGAACGTCGACGCGCAGGACTTCGAGGCCCTCGAGCAGGCGCTCCGTCGCCAAGCCCTCGGCCTCGCCGCTGAGGCGATGGCGGAGTACTACGACGCCGACGATTCTGACCATTCGGGTTCGACGATAGCGTGCGCCTGCGGCCAGACGGCGCACTACGCCGGCCGCCGCCCGAAGACCTTCACCACGCTGTTGGGACCGCTGACCCTGCACCGCGCCTACTACCACTGCGCCGCCTGCCGCCGGGGAACCTGTCCCCGCGACCGGGCCCTGGGCCTGCAGGACACCTCGCTGTCGCCCGCCACGACGCGGCTGGTGGGCTTGGCGGCGACGAGCGTCAGCTTCGCCGAAGCGAGCGAGTGGATGGGGGAACTGGCCGGCGTGGCGGTTGACCCCAAACAGGTCGAGCGCACCGCCGAAGCGCTGGGCCGCGAGGTCGCCGACGACGAACGCAAGCGGGTCGAGCCCGCACCCGCTACGGCGCCGACGATGTATGTGGGGCTGGACGGCACCGGCGTGCCGGTGCGCAAGTCCGAGGTGGAAGGCCGGCGCGGCAAGCAGCCCGACGGCTCCGCCAAGACCCGCGAAGTCAAGCTCGTCACCGTGTGGACGGCGGAAACACGCACCGCCGACGGCCTCCCCGAACGCGACCCCGGGTCGGTCAGCTACAGCGCCGCGGTCGAGAGCGCGGCCAGCCGCGACACCGACCCGCAGCCGGCCGCCTTCCCGCAACGCGCCCATCGAGAGGCGCAACGGCGCGGCTTCGTCACCGCCGCCCGACAGGTCGTCATCGGCGACGGCGCCCCCTGGATCTGGAACGTGGCCGGCGAGCATTTTCCCGACGCCATCCAAATCGTCGACATCTACCACGCCAAGGGTCATCTGTGCGATGTCGCCAAGGCCGTCTACGGCCCCGGCACGGACTTGGCCGACCGGTGGGGCAAGGCCCGGCGGGACGAGTTGGACGCGGGGCGGATCGATGCGATCCTGGCCGAACTGCACGCTCACAGCGAGAAGTGCGAGGAGGCCCGCAAGTGCATCGACTACCTGACCCGCAACCGCCATCGGATGCGCTATCCGGAGTTCCGAGCGGCGGGTTTCTGTGTGTCGTCGGGTGTCGTCGAGGCCGGCTGCAAGCTCGCCATCGGCGCTCGGCTCAAGCGCGCCGGCATGCACTGGACCGTGGCCGGCGCCAACGCCATCATCGCCCTGCGGTGCTGCAAGCTCAGTGGCCGCTTCGAGGACTTCTGGGAACGACGAGCCGGCAGGGCCGCCTGACAGCCCTCTCACGAATCTGACGTGCACCCCCTCTGTCGCGGAGTGTTGAGGGCGGGGTATACTGGGAATCACGCTCCCGGCCCATGTACTTCGACTTCGAGAGCCGCCGCTTCGAGACGCCGACCGTCGAGTCGGCGATGTCCTACCGCGAGTGTGCTCTCCTTTCCTTCTTCACCCACCTGGTGATCGCGCTGCTGGTGCTCCTGGGGCCACGCCTGCCGTTCGTGCAGGAGGCGATGGAGCGCCGCGCCCAAAGGCTGGCGGAGCTGGCGGAGCTGGCGGCGGCCGAACAGCTGGCCTTGCGGCAGGTCCCGGACGACGCGCCGCGGTTCATCTTCGTCGACACCCTGGTGGACCTGCCGGCGTCCGCGCCCCCGCTCCTGGCGGACCTGTCGGACCAGGACCGCGTCGCCCAGTCGCCGACCCAGGCCGAGGACCCGCTGAACGACCTCCCCAACGCCGAGGGGAACACGTTCGAGTTCGTGCAGACACCGGACCCTGCCGACGGGCTCGACCCGCTGACCTCGCCCGGTGACGATCCGGAGGCGATCGAGGCGGCCCTGGAAGAGGTGTCCGACGGGTTCGAGGACGGCGCGCCGGAGGAGTCCGGGGACGGCGCAGAGGCGGAGCCTGGGGAAGGAGAAGGCGAGTCCCCGCCGCTGCTGGCCGAGCGCCTTTCGCGGCCGCGTCCCCTCGGCGATCGGCAGGGGACGATTCTGAACCGGGCGTTGCGAGGTCTCGACAGCGTCGCGCGCAACCGGCAGTACTACAATCTGCGCGGCCGTACCGACGAGTACGGCCCCGACATCCAGTTCGATTCGAAGGGGGTCGACTTCGGCTCCTGGCTCGCGCGGTTCCGTTCCCAGATCTATCGCAACTGGTTCATTCCCTACGCGGCGATGTCGATGTCGGGGAACGTCGTCCTGACCTTCAACGTCCACATGGACGGGACGTTGACGGACCTCGCGGTCGAGCGGCCGTCCACCGTCGACGCGTTCACCAACTCCGCCTACAACGCGATTCGCGGATCGAACCCGACCTACCCCTTGCCCCCGGAGTATCCTGACGACAGCGTCTTCTTCACGGTGACGTTCTACTTCAACGAGCGGCCGCCGCCGCACCCCTGATTCCGGCATGAACGAGCCGCCGCGACTGACGGACCGCCAGCAGCTCGGTCTCCTGATCTTGTTGACGGTGGTGCTGGTGATGGCGCTCCTGGGGTGACGTGCGATCGCCCATCCGCCCGCGGGACCCGGACGGGCGACCGGTGCTGCTGGCCGTCGTCGGACCGACGGCGACGGGCAAGAGCTCGCTCGCGATGGCGGTCGCGGCGCGGTTCGGCGGCGAGGTCCTGGGATGCGACTCGACGGCGGTCTACCGCGGATTCGACATCGGGACCGACAAGGTCCCCCCGGGCCGGCAGCGGGGGATTCCGCACCATCTGATCGACGTCGTCGAGCCCGTCGAGGTGTACTCGGCGGCGCGGTACGGCCGGGACGCGGCCCGGGTGGTGCGCGAAGTGACGGGGAGGGGCCGGCTGCCGATAGTGGCGGGCGGCACCGGCCTCTACTACCGGGCCCTGACGCGGGGGCTGTTCGAGGGCCCGGGGCGCGACGCCGGGCTTCGGACGCGGCTGGAGCGGGTGGCCCGCGGCCGGGGCCGCGGCACCCTCCATCGGCTGCTCGCGCGTCACGATCCGGCGTCGGCCCGGCGGGTCCATCCCGCCGACGAGAAGCGGCTGATCCGGGCGCTGGAGGTGTTCCTGCTGACCGGCCGGACCCTGACCGACCACTTCGCCGGGACGCGTTCTCCGATCGCGGGACATGCCGTGCTCACGGTGGGCCTGCGGCTGCCCATGGACCAACTGGAGGCGCGCATCGCCGACCGGGTCGACCGGCAGTTGGCCGGCGGTTTGCTTGACGAGGTTCGGGGCCTGCTCGCGCGGGGCGTGCCCGGGGCCGCGGGGCCGTTCGGCGGGCTCGTGTACCGCCAGGCCCTCGAGCACCTTCGCGGTGAGCGCGACTTGCGCGGCACCCGGGACCTCATCGTCCGCGAGAACCGGCGCTACGCCCGCCGGCAGTTGACCTGGTTCAAGAGCGAGCCGGGTGTGCACTGGCTGGGGACGCCGGGTGAGCATCCCGCGGCGTGCGACGCGGCCGCCGAGCTGCTCGACGCCGTCATCCGCGACGGGACGGGGCGCGTGCTCTCATGATTCGACACGAGCTGGAGGCTCGCGAGGCCGAGTACCTCGCGCCGTACGCGTCGCGAAGCCGGGAGTCGAAGGGGCGGCTCCGGGCCGAGCCCGAGGACCCGATCCGGCCCGCGTTCCAGCGCGACCGCGACCGCATCCTGCACAGCAAGGCGTTCCGCCGGCTCAAGCACAAGACCCAGGTGTTCTTCTCGCCGGCCGGCGACCACTACCGGACGCGCCTCACCCACACCCTCGAGGTCGCCCAGATCGCGCGTACGGTGTCCAAAGTGCTCGGCCTGAACGAGGACCTGACCGAGGCCATCGCCCTCGGCCACGATCTGGGCCACACCCCGTTCGGCCACGCCGGCGAAGCCGTCCTGGGCCGGCTGATGCCGGGGGGGTTCAACCACTACGGGCACAGCCTGCGGATCGTCGACGTCCTCGAGAGGGACCACCGCGGCCTCAACCTGACGTGGGAGGTGCGGAACGGGATCGCGAAGCACTCGAAGGGCAGGGACGGCGCGCCCCTCGGCATGGAGCCGCCCCGCCGCGCGGCGACCCTCGAAGGGCAGGTGGCGCGGGTCGCGGACATGATCGCCTACGTGAACCACGACATCGACGACGCGGTCCGCGCGGGGGTGCTCGACACGTCCGATCTGCCCGCGGCACCCCTGGAGCGGCTCGGCCGGACCTCGTCCGAGCGCATCGGGGCGCTGGTATCCGACGTGGTGACCGCGACGCGGGCCACGAGGCCCGACATCGAGCTCCGCATGAGCGCACCGGTCCTCGAAGCGCTGACGGCGTTGCGGGCGTTCCTGTTCGAGGCGGTGTACGAGAACCGGGTGGCGACGGCCGAGATGGCCAAGGCCTCCGGGATCATCGGCGGGCTCTGGGAGCGGGTGCGTCGGGCGCCCGAGGCGTTCCTCGACCCCCGCACGCTGGAATCGGACGGGGTCGATGCGGCGGCGCGGGACTTCATTGCGGGAATGACGGACCGCTTCGCCGTGCACCTGTACAAGCGCCTGTTCATCCCCCGGCCCTGGGTGCCGGGGGACGGCCGGAGGGACGGGGGGCCGGACGGTTCGGGGCGGGGAGATTTTCCCCCTTTGGATGTAACGGGAAGGAAACCTTGGTTATAATGCTGGATTCGTCCGGCGCCCGGTCCGTGAGCCGGTCACCACCGTGGTCGGAGTCGATGGAGATGGAGCCGAGGGCGATCGGGGCGGGGGAAGCGGCAACCTCCGCGTACCTCGATCTGCGGGCCATCGAGGGACCGCGGACCGATGTCCGTCGGCGGTTCCCGGCCGGGTCGCTGACCCCGGACGGGGGCCGGCAGTATCGGGTGCCGGGGGTCGTCTCCCTCGATCTGCTGGTTTCGAAGGGAGGAAGCGACTATCGGCTGTCGGGTCGGATCCAGGGCGAGCTGGAGCTCGACTGCGGCCGCTGTCTGGAGCCCTTCCGGCTCGATGCCGGGATCGACGTGGACCTCCTGTATCTGCCGGCCGCCGAGAACCGCGGGGACGGCGAGGTTCGCATCGAGGAAGAGGACCTGAGCACCGCGTTCTACCGGGACGAGCAGATCGACCTGAGGCACCTCGTTCAGGAGCAGTTCCAGCTCGCGTTGCCCATGAAGCCGTTGTGCCGCACGGAGTGCCGGGGGCTCTGCGTGGTGTGCGGGGGCAACCGGAACACGGCGCCCTGTCAATGCGCCGACGAGTGGAAGGACCCCAGGCTGGCGGGGCTGAAGCGGCTCCTGGAGCACGGGGAGTCCGCGCCGTAGACGGCGCCGACTCGAGAATCACATGGCCAATCCAAAGCGACGTCATTCCAAGTCACGCACGGCGAAACGCCGCACGCACCAGAACCTGGGCCCGGTCCAGTTGGGCGAGTGCCCGCAGTGCCACGAGCGGAGGCCGCCGCATCAGGTGTGCCCGTACTGCGGCTACTACCGCGGCCGCCAGGTGCGGCCGGTCAAGGAGGCCTGAGCCGGCCCGCCTCGCGGTCGCGGTCGTTCGCCCGTTGTCGAAACCAGTCGATGATCGCTTTCGTATTTCCGGGCCAGGGTTCGCAGCACGTGGGTATGGGGCAGGCGCTCGCCGCGGGGCTCCCCGAGTGCCGCGAGACGTTCGAGCAGGCCGACGCCGCGCTCGGGGTCGGCATCAGCGGGCTCTGTTTCGAGGGCCCGGCCGAGCGGCTCGTGCTGACCGAGCATACCCAGCCGGCGATGCTCACCGTCTCGACGGCGGCGGCGCGCGCGTTGGTGAACCGGGGCGTGCGGCCCGGCTGGCTGGCCGGCCACAGCCTCGGCGAGTACTCCGCGCACGTGGCGGCGGGCACGCTCTCGTTCGGCGACGCGGTGCGCACGGTCTGCAACCGGGGCCGCTACATGCAGGAGGCGGTGCCGGTGGGCGACGGGGCCATGGCGGCGGTGATGGGGCTGGATGCGCCGCTGGTGGAGCAGGCGTGCCGCGAGGCGGCGGGGGAGCAGGTGGTGAGCGCCGCCAACCTCAACGCCCCGGGTCAGGTCGTCATCGCCGGCGCGGCCGAGGCGGTGCGGCGGGCGGGTGACCGGGCCAGGGCGCTCGGCGCGAGACGCGTTCGCGCCCTGCCGGTCAGCGCCCCCTTTCACTGCGCGCTGATGCGGCCGGCCCAGGATCGGCTCGAACGGGACCTGCGGGCGCTCGTGGTCTCCGACCCGGCCGTCCCGGTGGTGGCCAACCTGGACGCGGAGCCGAAGCGTGACGCCGCCGCCGCGGTCTCCGCCCTCGTGGACCAGGTGACGGCGCCGGTCCGGTGGGAGCAGGTCGTCCGGCGCCTTGCGTCGGAAGGGGTCGACACGTATGTTGAGGTGGGTCCGGGCACCGTGTTGAGCGGCCTCATCAAGCGGATCGACGGGGGCGCGCGCCTGTTGTCGGTCGCGGATCCGGACGGCGTCGATCGGGCGGTGGCGGCCCTGGCGGCGTGACCGGTAGCGCCATGTCCGGCCCCCTCGCGGATCGGGTCGCCATCGTGACCGGCGCCTCGCGCGGCATCGGCCGCGCGGCGGCGCGGCGGCTCGCGGCGGCCGGGGCGGTGGTGGTGGCGGCGGCGCGCGGCGACCATGCCGAGGCGGTCGCGGGGGAGATCCGCGGCGCCGGCGGCCGGTCGGTCGCGGTGAGCGCCGACGTCACCGACCCGCGGCGCATCGACGCCATGGTCCGGACCGCGCTCGACGAGTACGGCCGCGTCGACGTGCTGGTCAACAACGCGGGCATCGTGCGCGATCGGCTCGCGCTGCGGATGTCCGCGGCCGACTGGGACGCGGTGCTCGCCACGAACCTGACGGCGGCGTTCAACTGTGCTCGCGCGGTGTTGCGGCCCATGATCAGGCAACGCGGCGGCCGCATCATCAACGTGGGCTCGGTGGTAGGTCGGATGGGCAACCCCGGGCAGGCCAACTACGCGGCGTCCAAGGCGGGTCTGGAGGGGTTCTCGAGGGCGCTGGCGCGGGAGGTCGCCTCGCGCGGGATCACCGTGAACGTGGTGGCCCCCGGCATGATCGACACCGACATGACGGCAGAGCTCGACGAGTCGGCGCAGGCGGCGATGCTCGCGCAGATACCGATGGGCCGGCTGGGGACGACCGAGGACGTCGCGGGCGCCATCGGCTTTCTGGCGTCCGACGAGGCCGCGTACGTGACGGGGCACGTGCTCGCGGTGAACGGTGGAATGTACATGTAGGAGGCGAGTGAATGGCGGTTGCTGAAAAAGTGAAGGGCATCATCGTGGAGCAGCTCGGTGTCGACGAGGAAGAGGTGACGTCCGATGCGTCGTTCGTGGACGATCTCGGGGCCGACTCGCTCGACACGGTGGAGCTCGTGATGGCGTTCGAAGAAGAGTTCGGCCTCGAGATTCCCGACGAGGACGCGGAGAAGATCACCCGCGTCAAGGAGGCCGTCGAGTACATCGAGGCGCACTCGAAGAAGAAGTAGGGCGGCCCGGACGGGAGTGACTGTGAGCAGGCGGGTTGTGGTGACGGGCGTCGGCCTCGTGTCGCCGCTCGGTATCGGAACGTCGGCGACCTGGGAAGCGCTGTGCGAGGGCCGGAGCGGTATCGGCCCGATCACGAAGTTCGACGCTTCCGGCTATGCGGCGCGCATCGCCGGCGAGGTGCAGGACTTCGATCCGCTCGCCTTCATCTCCAGGAAGGACGTCAAGAAGATGGACGTCTTCATCCAGTACGCCATCGCCGCCGCGGACTTTGCGCGCGCCGATGCGCAACTGGAGGTGACGCCGGACGTCGCGCCCCGCGTGGGCGTGTACATCGCGTCCGGCATCGGCGGGTTCAGCACCATCGAGCGCGAGCATCACGCGCTGATCAAGGGCGGACCGCGCAAGATCTCGCCGTTCTTCATCCCCGCCGCGATCATCAACCTGGCCGCCGGTCAGGTCTCCATCCGCCTCGGCGCGAAGGGACCCAACTCGGCGACCTGCACCGCCTGCTCGGCGTCGGCGCATGCCGTCGGCGACGCCTTCGAGACGATCCTGCGGGGCGATGCGGACGTCATGGTCGCGGGCGGGTCCGAGGCGGCGATCACCCCGATGGGCGTCGGCGGGTTCGCGGCGATGCGCGCCCTGTCGACCCGCAACGACGAGCCGACCCGCGCCTGCCGTCCCTTCGACCGCGAACGCGACGGGTTCATCATCGGCGAGGGCGCCGGCGTCGTCATCCTCGAGGAGCGCGAGCGGGCCCTGGCGCGCGGGGCGCCGGTGTACGCGGAGCTCGTCGGCTACGGCATGTCCGCGGACGCGCATCACGTCACCGCCCCCGCCGAGGACGGGGACGGCGCCTTCCGCGTGATGAAGGCGGCGGTCGAGCAGGCGGGCATCGCGCCGGAGGCGGTCGACTACATCAATGCGCACGGGACCTCCACGCCGTTCAACGACCGCATCGAGACGCTGGCCATCAAGCGGTGCTTCGGGGACCATGCCCGCCGTCTCGCGGTCTCGTCGACGAAGTCGATGACCGGCCACCTGCTCGGGGCGGCGGGCGGGGTCGAGGCCGGGATCATGGCGTTGACGGTGCGCGAGCAGATCCTCCCGCCGACCATCAACCTCGAGAACCCCGACCCCGACTGCGACCTCGACTACGTCCCCAACGTGAAGCGGTCGGCGACGCTCGAGTACGGCCTGTCGAACTCGTTCGGGTTCGGCGGGACCAACGCCTCCCTGCTGTTTCGACGCCACCATGAGTCTGCGCCGTAGAACGGTGCCGCCTCCGGGGGAGGCGCAGGCTCACTGGAGGGCTGGTTGGCCCGCCAAGCGGAGCCGAAGGCGACGATGGCCGGGCCATGCATGACGCGGCGGACCGGGGCCGCGCGATGACGAGGAAGGAATGAAGATCGCCGTCTGCGTGAAGCAGGTCGTGACTCGCGAGTGGCCGTTGCGCGTCGACGAGGCCCGCACCTGGGTCCAGGATCGGGACGCCAGCTTCGAGATGAACGAGCCCGACGCCTACGCCCTCGAGGAGGCCCTGCGCCTGAAGGAGCGGCACGGCGGCGAGGTCGTGGTCTGCTCGGCCGGGCCCGCGCGGGCCGCCCAGGTGGTCCGGGAGGCGCTGGCCCGCGGCGCCGACCGGGCGATACGGGTCGAGGGCGACGGCCTCGCCGCCGCCGACGCGTCCATGGTCGCCGGGGCCCTTGCCGCCGCCATCCGCGACGAGGGGTTCGACCTTGTGCTGACCGGCCTGCAGTCGGACGACCAGGGGTTCGCCCAGACGGGGGTCGTCCTCGCCGAGCTGCTCGGCATCCCCCACGCCACCATCATCATGGAGGTGCAGGTTGCCGATGGGCGCCTGCGGGTGAAGCGCGAGCTCGAAGGCGGGTGGTTCCAGTGGGTCTCGATGCCCACGCCGGCGCTCCTGACGATTCAGAGCGGTATCAACCAGCTTCGCTACGCCACCCTCAAGGGCATCATGGCCGCGAAGCGGAAGGAGGTCCGCGTGGTCGAGGCGGCCGCCGATCTCGCGCCGGGTCAGGAGATTCTCGAGATTCGGGTGCCCGAGAAGACCAAGCAGACGCGGATGATCGACGGATCCCCGGCCGACGCGGCGGCGGAGCTGGTCAAGGCGCTGCGGGAAGAAGCGCGGGTGATCTGACCCCGCGAAGTGAGCGTGCGGACATGGTGCTGGTTATCGCGGAGCAACGAGACGGCGTCCTGAACAACGCGAGCTGGGAGGCGCTGGTCGCCGCCCAGCAGGTCGGCCAACCGGTGCGCGTCGCCGTCGCCGGCGGGGAGCCGGGCGCGGTGGCGGCCGAGCTGGCCGCGGCCGAGGTCGAGTCGGTCCTCGCCGTCGGCCATCCCGAGCTCGGGTCGTACACCCCCGACGGCTTCGTGGCCGCGTTCGCGGCGGTGGTGGCCGACGCCGCTCCCGACCTGGTCTTCCTGGCCCATACCTATCAGACCCGCGAGTTCGCCCCGAGGCTCGCGGCCCGGCTCCGCCGGTCGCTGGTCGCCGACTGCGTCGGCATCAGGCCGCGGGACGGCCGCCTCGCGTTCGTGCGTCCGATGTTCCAGGGGAAGTTCGTGGCCGACGTCGCGCCCACCGGCCCCGCGCCGCACTTCGTCAGCTTCCAGATCGGCGCATTCCGGCCCGACGCGCTGAAGCGGGGACCGGCCCCGGCGCCGGTCGCCGGGTTCCCGCTGACCCTGGAGTCCGGCACCATACGGCAGTCGGTGGAGGCCCCGTTCCAGGAGGCGAAGCAGGCCGTCGACCTCACGCAGGCCGATCGCATCGTCGCCGTCGGACGCGGCATCAAGGCCCGGGAGCACATCGACCTCGTCGAGTCCCTCGCGGCCGCCCTCGGGGCCGAGGTCGCGGCGTCGCGGCCCATCTGCGATTCCGGCTGGCTGCCGATGGACCGCCAGATCGGCAGCTCGGGCCAGACCGTCGCCCCCAAGCTCTATCTCGCCCTGGGCATCTCCGGCGCCATCCAGCACCTGGTGGGCATGAAGGGCTCACGCACCATCGTGGCCGTGAACAAGGACGCCGAGGCGCCCATCTTCGAAGTTGCCGACTACGGCATCGTCGGTGACCTCTTCGACGTCGTGCCCGCGATAATCGCCGCCCTCGACGCCTGATGGAACGCGAAACCCTCGACGTCGACGTCCTGATCGTCGGCGGTGGTCCGGCCGGCATGTCGGCCGCCATCCGACTTGCCGCCCTCCAGCGGCAGGAGGGCGGCGAGCCCCTCGCCGTCGCGGTCCTCGAGAAGTCTCGCCAGAGCGGCTCGCACATGCTGTCGGGGGCGGTGCTCGACCCGTCGGGCCTCGACGCCCTGCTGCCGGACTGGAAGGAGCGGGGGGCGCCGGTCGAGACGCCGGTGCGGGAGGACCGCATCTACTACCTGACCGCGAAGTCGCGGCTCCGGGCGCCGATTACCCCGCCGCCCCTGCGCAACCACGGGAACTACGTCATCTCCCTCAACCGCTTCGTCCGGTGGCTCGCCGAGCAGGCGGAGGCGGAGGGCGTCGACATCTTCACGGGGTTCGCGGGAACGGAGGTGCTGCACGACGGCGATCGGGTGGTCGGGGTGAGGACCGGCGACCGCGGCGTCGACAAGGAGGGCCGGCCGAAGGGGGCCTTCGAGCCGGGGGTCGACATCAGGGCCGCCGTCACCATCTTCGCCGACGGCGTCCGGGGCAACCTCACCAAGAGCCTCGTCCGCCGGCACGGGCTCGACACCGGATCGCCGCAGACGTACGCCATCGGCATCAAGGAGCTCTGGCAGGTTCCGCCGGAGCGGGAGGCGCCGGGCACCGTCGTTCACACGCTCGGATACCCGCTGCGGCACGAGGAGTTCGGCGGCGGCTTCATCTACGTGCTGCCGGAGGGGCGCGTCGCGATCGGGCTGGTGGTGGGGCTCGACTACCGGGATCCGCGCTTCGATCCCCACATGGCGTTCCAGCGGTTCAAGCAGCATCCCCTCGTGGCCGGCCTGCTCGCGGGCGGAGAGATGACCCGCTACGGTGCCAAGGCGCTGCCGGAGGGCGGCTGGTACGCCATTCCGCGGTGCCACCTCCACGGGGCCCTGATCGTCGGCGACGCCGCCGGGTTCCTCAACTCCATGCGGCTGAAGGGCATCCACCTCGCGATGCACAGCGGCATCCACGCCGCCGACGCCGCCTTCGCGGCGGTGCGGGCCGGCGACGTGTCGGCCGCGCAGCTCGTCAGGTATCGGGAGCTCATCAACCACGGCGGCATCCGAAGAGAGCTCTACCCGGTCCGCAACGTGCACCAGGCGTTCGGGGCGGGACTGGCGGCGGGAACCGCCTACGCGGGGCTGGCTTGGCTGACGGGCGGCCGGTGGCCGGCGCGGCCGCTGGCGAGCGAGCCCGGCCACGAGCGGCTGGCGTCGCTGTCGGACTACTATCCCGGCGGCCCCGCCGACCCCGATACCCCGAGCAACGCCGTCAAGGTGGACCGCGCGCTGACCTTCGACAAGCTCACCAACGTGCACTACTCCGGGACCCGCCACGAGGAGGACCAGCCGGCCCATCTGCTGGTGCGGGACACCGATGTCTGCCGCACCCGCTGCCGCGAGGAGTACGGCAACCCGTGCGTGCGCTTCTGTCCCGCCAACGTCTACGAGATGGTCGACGACGGGACGGGCAACGGCCGCCGGTTGCAGATCAACGCCTCGAACTGCGTCCACTGCAAGACCTGCGACATCATGGACCCCTACCAGATCATCGACTGGGTGCCCCCGGAGGGCGGCGGCGGACCCGAGTACGAAGGGATGTAGCGTGGGCGCAGGCCCGGGCGCGGCCTCCACCTCCCTCACGGCCTGGCAGCTCGCGCAGGCCCGGGCCATCGCCGGGGTCGGCGCCCCCCTCATCGGGCTGCTCTGCCGCACCCTCCGCTGGCGCGTCGAGGGCATGGAGCACTACGACGCCATCGCGGCGCGCGGCCGCGAGCCCATCTTCGCGTTCTGGCACGGGCGCATTCTGCCCGCGACGTACTTCTGGCGCGGTCGCGGCATCGTGGTCATGACCAGCCGGAACTTCGACGGCGAGTGGATCGCCCGCATCATCCGTCGCTTCGGCTACGGCACCGCCCGCGGCTCGACCTCCCGCGGCGCCCGGCGCGCCCTGATCCAGCTCAAGCGCGACGTCGCGGCGGGGCGCCCCGCCGCGTTCACCGTCGACGGCCCGCGAGGGCCGGCGCGCCGCGTGCAGCCCGGCGCGGTGTGGCTCGCCGGGGTGACCGGCAGTCCCATCCTGCCCTTCCACATCGAGGCCGAGCGTCACTGGTCGGCGTCGAGCTGGGACCGGACCCAGATTCCCCGGCCGTTCAGCTCGATGGCGGTGGCCATCGGGGCCCCGTTCGACGTGCCCGACCCCTCGGAGGACGGCGTGGTCGAGGCGCATCGGGCCGCCCTCGAGCAGTTGCTCGCGTCGCTGGCCGACCGGGCGGCGGAGATGCTGCGCGGGTAGGGGCGCCGGCGCATCGCCGTGGCCGCTTGATCGGCGGCCTTCAACCGCGCGGATCGTCTGGAGGTTGGGCGCCGTGCCAGACCGCGACGACCCAGACGATCGGATCCCGGATCCGGTAGAAGAAGCGGTAGGGATTCAGGATGACCTCGCGATAGGGCAGATCCGGCAACTCGGGCACGGTGCGGCCCGATTCGGGGAAGCGCTCCAGTCTGCGCAAGGCTGCTTCCGCGCGCTGCCGGAACGTTGCCGCGGCAACGGGGCTCTCGCCGCGGATGTAGGAGATTGCGTCCAGGAACTGCCGGCGTCCCGAAGGGGTGAAACGGACCGTCACTGCCGATCGGCCGCGAGGGCGGTGTCCGCTTCGGCCAGCACGTCCTCCAGGTCGTGTCCGGCGCCGGCCATGACCTCCTGCTCGCCGCGCACCAGGAGGCGCAGCAGCTCGCGTTCCCGCTCGGCACGCTCATAGGCCGCCACGCTGAGCATGACCGCCGCGCTACGCCCGCGCTGGGTCACCACCAACGGTTGCGCAGACGACTGCAAGCGGTTCAGCACTGCGGCAGTGTCCTGGCGCAGGTCCTTCACGGGGATGATCTCCGGTATCCGGGCCACGAGTCGTCTCCAACGCTATCTTCAAGTGTACTGTTGAATGCCTGCTCTGCAATTCTTGAAGAGTACCGCAATCGATGGCTGCGGTGCAAATGCCGATCCGCAAGGGTCAGGACGGAAGCCGGCACACGAAGCTGCCGGCATCGTCGGCGTCGCCGTCACCGGTGTAGCGGGCGACCTCGGGGTACGGGCAGACCGGCCGGGTCATCAGCACCTCGCCGTCGCGGTCGACGCGCCGCCCGACGAGGCGGTCGGGCGCCTCGCCGTTCTCGACCCACGCCACCAGGTCGGGCAGGGCGTCGATGGTGTTGATGCCCCGGCCCCCCCGGCAGTGGAACATGCCGGGGACCATGAACAGCCGGTAGAAGTCGGCGGCGTCCGGCGTCTCGGCCAGCACGTCCTCGTAGTAGTTCACCGCCATCATCGGGTTGAGCGCGGTGTCCGACCAGCCGTGGTACGTGATCATCCGGCCGCCGGCATCGCGGAACCGGGCGAGGTCGGGATCGGTGGCGTCGAGGATGCCGCGAATGGCGTCCATCCGGTAGGGGTCCTCGTCGAAGTCGAACTGCTCGATCGACCACTCGGGGTCGTCCCGGGTGAACGCCATGTAGCGCATGAAGGTGACCCCGAAGAGCTCCAGCCGGGGCGTCCGCCCCGCCGGGTCGACGAACCAGCCGCCCCACCCGCTGGTCCGGGAAGCGGGTGAGCCGAGGGGGTCGCCGAGCTCGGCCCCGGGGGGCTGGCCGGGGAAGTACGGCTCGCCGCGGCTGACGACGCCGCCGTAGATCTTCGCCAGCGTGTCGCTCTGTCCCTCGGTGAGGCAGTCGACGCGGTCGGCGCCCTCGCACTGCGGGTAGTCCGTCCGGGGGGCGAAGCGGCACTGCCGCGGGTCGTCGCCGGGCGAAGCCTCCGGGCGACGATTGGCGGGCTGGGGTCATGTCGACTCGGGCCGCGAGAACCGCGGGCGGCATCGGCTCGTTGCGCGGGCGCGGTGCCGCTGGGATGGGGTCACGAGCCGGGCGGCCTGCGGCGGCGTTCGCAGGCATCCCGCACGAAGGCCTCGACCCGGGCGAACTCCGGCTCGACGGAGATCGCGTCCGGCAGGCCCGGCAGGTCCTCGCGCGAATCGAGATACGCTATCGACGGTCTTCCGTAATGTAGCGCCAGCCTCGCCTCGCTCGCGGTGCCGGCGGAACCCGGCAGGAAGATCAGGACGTCGGACGACAGGACGTTCACGTGGTTGCGCGAGCGCTCGTCGCCGCCGCGGTCCCCGAGGCTGTCGAGATGCGTACGGATGGCGATCTCGACCCAGGGGTTCGGGTAGCCCGGGGGCGGCCGGCGCGCGGCGCCGTCGGTGCCGCCGAGGCCGCCCGCCGGCACGATGCCGACGGCGAGGCCGCGGCGGTCCGGCACGCCGACGAACGCCTCGGTGACGGCCGCCATCACCCCCGGGCCGCCGCCCGTGAGCAGGTGATAGCCGGCGCGGGCAACCCACTCGCCGACGCGCCGCGAGCGTTCCGCATGCGGCGCGCCGCTCGCGCCCATGACGCCGACGACGGGCCGCCGCATCACGGAATCATCGAGGCGGCTCGGCCGCCTGCCGCTCGACGTTCCTCGCCACCTCGAGGATGTGCCGGATGTCGTGGTTGCCCTCGTGGCACGCGTACTCGTAGAGCGGGCCGTCGCGCTTCATCAGCGGGAACTCCACGCTCCACGGCCGCGGCCAGGTCCGGTCGTCCTCCACCGTGAACTCGTAGCGGATGGTCTCGGCGTCGACGCGGGTGAAGCGCTCCACGACGCGCAGCGCCTCGGTCGACCCCTCGTAGTGGGTCTTCTCGTTGAAGTTGACGGTGTCCACGACGAGCGTGTCGCCCTCCCAGCGCCCGCGGGAGTCGCCGGGCCACTGCCGGATGCGCGACGGCAGGTGGGGTCGTCCGAGGGGGATGATGCGGGGCGGGTTGTTGCTCATCTCCTGCATGACGACGACGTGGTCCGGCGTCTGGAAGATCTGCAGCATGTCGTTGTAGGACGGCGGCACCATCGGCGGGCCCTCGTGCCGCCACACGAGGCAGCGTTCCTGCAGCGTGCGCGTGTGGTAGCCCTCGTAAGACGGCTCGTCGAGGTTGTAGACGAGATGCCGGCTGGCCTCCCGGCGCTTCGCCTCCCGCTCCACCGCCTCCGGGATGCGCGGCGGGATGCGTCCGTTCGGCGGGTCGACGATCAGCGACGTGCGCCGGGTCGAGAACGTCTTCCGCCGCTCTTCGGTCAGCCAGACGGCGTTGTCGTAGTGGATGTTCTCCTGCGTCTGGCGGGTCACCGCCCGCCGCTCCTCGTCCGTCCCGGCCGCGAGGATGTTGCGCGCCCGCAGGGGGTCGACCCCGTCCTCGGCCACCAGGGCGGCAAGCTCGGCTGCCTCCTCCTCGGTCAGGAACGCGCGGTCGGCCACCGTCTCCGGGCGTTCCAGGGGCGTGTACGTGGCGCTGGTCCAGATGCCCTGCAGGTCGGGGTCGCCCCAGGGCGTCCGCGGATCGGGGCTCTCGTCCGGCTGGCCCGCCGCGGAGAGGGGAAGAAAGCCCGCGATGACCGCCGCCGGCAGAGAGAGACCGTATCGTCGGCTCATGGCACGTCCTCCACGCGCATCGTCCACGTACGTGCATGATGCCCTGCCCGGGCGCGGCGCGCAATACCCCGGCGGCGGGCCTTGCAGGCGCGCCGCCGGTGGGCGATCATGCAGCTTGCGTACGCCCCGCGGCTCTCTGCGGCTCTGGAGGACTACATGGCCCAGCGATGGCTCGCCGCCCTGATCATGATCGTCGTCGCGACGGCGTCCGCGCCGGCCGCCGCGCAGCCCCCGCCCGCGGAACCGGCCCCGCCCCGCACGCCCTGGGGCGACCCCGACCTGCAGGGGCAGTGGAACAGCCAGACCTCGACCCCGCTGGAACGGCCGGCCGAGGGGCCGCTCGCGGGACGGGAGACGCTGCCGCTCGAGGAGGCGGCCACCATCGAGGCGACCAACCGGGCCAACTTCGACCTGCCGCCGCCGGAGGGCAGCGTGGGCAACTACAACGCGTTCTGGCGCGACGTGGGCCGCGCCCTGCCCCGGACGTCGCTGATCGTCGATCCGCCGGACGGGCGCATCCCCGAGCTGTCGGCGGAAGGCCGCGCGAGAATCGAGGCCGAGCGCGCCGAGCGGAGCACGCGGGGGCCGTCCAACTCACCAGACACCTACGCCGACCTCAGTCCCTGGACCCGCTGCATCTCGCGGGGCTGGAACGGCATCGGGAGCTGGTACAGCAGCAACTACCAGATCTTCCAGGCGCCCGGCTACGTCGTCGTCTTCCAGGAGCTCATCCACGAGCCGCGCATCATCCCCCTCGACGGGCGGCCGCACCTGCCCGCGTCCGTCACCCAGTGGATGGGCGACTCGCGCGGCCGGTGGGAAGGGGACACCCTGGTCGTCGAGACCACCAACTTCGACCCCAAGACCAGCTACCAGGGCTCGCGCGACACCCTGCACCTGACCGAGCGCTACACGCGCGTCGACGCCGACACCATCGACTACCGGTTCACCGTCGACGACCCCCGGACGTTCACCCGGCCGTGGACCGTCTCCCGGCCCATGAACCGGATCTCGGACCGCGTGTCGATCTACGAGTACGCGTGCCACGAGGGGAACTACTCGATGGCCGGCATCCTCGCCGGCGCCCGCGCCGAGGAGCGGGCGCCGGAGGCGGAGCCGTCGAGGTGATCCGATGCGCGGTCGGTCGGATACGATAACGGAGCGCATGGAGACGTCAGCCGGAGGCCTGGAGGCGCGGATCGCACGAGCCGTCGCGGCCGTCGACGGGGTGGGTACGGTGGCGTTGTTCGGTTCGCACGCGACCAATCGGGCGCGCCCGAACAGCGATCTCGACGTCGCCGTCCTGCCGACGACCGCCGATCCGGCGTGCCGTCGCAGGCTGGTGTCGCGCGTCGCCGCCGCGCTCGCCGGTCTGGCCCCGGGGGGCCGCGTCGACGTCGTGCTCGTCGACGAGGCGCCCGAGCTGCTCCGACAGCGCATCTTCGAGCACGGCCGGTTGGTGATGCAGCGCAACCCGGCGGACTGGCGAGCGTGGCGTGTGCGGACGATGCGGGAGCACGGCGACCGCGAGCCCTATCGCCGCATGCTCCGGAACGCCCAGGCCCGGCGGCTCGCGGCGGGGGGGATCGGTGGTCGATCGGGACGTGCTCTCGACTCGCTTGAACGCGCTCGAGGGCTATCTGGCTGATCTGCACCCGTTCGCGGGGCGTTCACGCGACGAGTTCGTGCGCGAGTCCGGTCTGCACCACCTGGCCGAGCGGCTCCTGCATCTGGCGTGCGAGTGCGTGATCGACATCGCGCACCACATCATCGCCGACGAGGGGTACCGGCAGCCCTCCACCTACCGGGATGCGATTGCGGTGCTCGCGGAGGAGGGCATCGTCGATGACGCTCTGGCCGATCGCGTGGCCGCCTGGGTCGGCTTTCGCAACGTGCTGGCCCATGCGTATCTCGACATCGACCACGGCCGTTCCTACGATTCCATCGAGAGCGATCTCGGCGATCTGGAAGACTTCGCTCGAGCCGTCGCGAAGCTGTTGCCGGATGCCTGAGTGGACGCGCCATCGAGGTGATCCGATTCTCGGAGAATTGGGGTAGAATACGCGCGGATCCGACTACCCGCACGCTGGAGGCCCGGATGACCGGAGGCCTGGAACGGATGCTGAGAGGTCGGTTCGTACCGCGCGCCCTCGTCCTTGTCGCGTGTCTCCTTCTGCCGCTGGCCGGCGCGGAGGCGCAGACGGCCCCGTCCGCGTCCGCCGCCGCCGGGGCGTCCGTCTCGGAGCGCGCGGTCATCGATCGGTACTGCGTCACCTGCCACAGCGACCGCCTGCAGACGGGCGGCCTGTCGCTCGAGGGCGTGGACCTCGCCGATGTCGCCGCCCACGCCGAGGTGTGGGAAAAGGTCGTCCGGAAGCTGCGCGCGGGCGCGATGCCTCCCCGGCCGCGTCCTCGCCCCGACGCCGCGACCCACGACCGGCTGCTGGCCACCATCGAGACCGCCCTCGACGCGGCGGCGAGGGCCAACCCCGACCCCGGCCGCACCGAGACCTTCCGGCGGCTGAACCGGACCGAGTACCAGAACGCCGTCCGCGACCTGCTCGCCCTCGAGATAGACGTCACGGCGCTGCTGCCGCGCGACGACGCCGCCTTCGGGTTCGACAACGTGAACACCGGCGGGTTGTCGCCGACCCTGATGGAGCGCTATCTCGCCGCCGCCCGGACCGTCAGCGAACTGGCGGTGGGCAGCCGGGCCCCGGCCCCCGACAGCCGGGTGGTGATCGTGCCGGCCGACCGCACCCAGGAGGACCATGTCGACGGCCTGCCGTTCGGGACCCGCGGGGGCACCGTCGTCGAGCACGTCTTCCCGTTCGACGGCGAGTACGAGATCCAGGTCCGCCTGCAGCGCAACCGCAACGAGAACGTCGAGGGGCTGACCGAGCCGCACGAGGTCGAGCTGACCCTCGACGGCGAGCGCCTGGGCCTGTTCACCATGGAGCCGAGCACGAACATGGTGATTCAGGCCAACGCGACGTACTACGCCGACGAGGGCATCGACAACCACCTGAACGCGCGCCTGCCGGTCACCGCGGGGCCGCACCGGGTGGGCGCCGCCTTCATCAAGAAGAACTCGGCCCTCCTCGAGACGACCCGGCAGCCCTACGACGCCCACTTCAACATGGACCGCCATCCCCGGCAGCAGCCGGCGGTGCGCACCATCTCGATCGCGGGGCCGTTCGAGCCCACCGGCATCGGCGAGACGCCGAGCCGCGACCGCGTCTTCTCGTGCCGCCCCGCGGACGACACGGCCGAGGAGGCCGAGGCGTGCGCCACCGCGATCGTCGCGTCGCTGGCCCGGCGCGCCTACCGGCGCCCCGTCACCTTCGGCGACATCGAGCAGTTGACCGGCTTCCATCGCGAGGGCTACGCCGAGGGCGGGTTCGAGGCCGGCGTCGAGACCGCGCTGCGGGCCCTGCTGACGAGCCCCGAGTTCCTGTTCCGCATCGAGCGCGACCCCGCGGGGGCGGAGCCGGGCACCGCGTACCGCGTCGGCGATCTCGAGCTGGCCTCGCGCCTCTCGTTCTTCCTGTGGAGCAGCCTGCCCGACGACGAGCTGATCGACGTCGCGGCGGCCGGTCGCCTGCGCGAGCCCGAGGTGCTGCGGGCCCAGGTGCGGCGCATGCTCGCCGACCCGCGCGCCGAGACGCTGACCACGAACTTCGCGTCGCAGTGGCTGCACCTGCGGAACCTCGACGCGGTCACCCCCGACGCGCGCAACTTCCCCGACTTCGACGACAACCTGCGCCAGGGCTTCCGCACCGAGACCCAGCTTCTGTTCGGGAGCGTCGTCGACGAGGACCGCAGCGTGACCGACCTGCTCACTGCGGACTACACGTTCCTCAACCAGCGGGTCGCGACCCACTACGGGGTGCCGGGCATCTACGGCGACCACTTCCGCCGCGTCGACCTGCCCGCGGGCAGCCCCCGCGCGGGCGTGCTCGGCCACGGCAGCATCCTGACCGTCACGTCCTACGCCACGCGGACATCGCCGGTGCTGCGCGGCAAGTGGATTCTCGAGAACCTGCTGGGGACGCCCCCGCCGCCCCCGCCGCCCAACGTGCCGCCCCTCGAGGAGAGCGCGTCGTCGACCGACGTCATGTCGATGCGCGAGCGGATGGTCGCCCACCGGCAGAACCCCGCCTGCGCGGTCTGCCACCGCATCATGGACCCGGCGGGGCTGTCGATGGAGAACTTCGACGCCATCGGCCGCTGGCGCGACGTCGAGGGCGAGGGCGGGGCGGCCATCGACGCGTCCGGGAACCTGCCCGGGGGCGAGCTCTTCGACGGCGTGGCCGGCCTGCGGCAGGCCGTGCTCGACCGTCCCGAGGTGTTCGTCGGCACGGTGACCGAGAAGCTGCTGATCTACGCGCTGGGGCGCGGCATCGAGCCTGCCGACGGCCCCGCCGTCCGGGCGATCGTCGACGCGGCGGCCCGTGACGACTATCGCTTCTCGTCGTTGATCCTTGGAATCGTCGAGAGTCCGCCGTTTCAGATGAGGAGATCGCAGTCATGATGATCACGAAGATGGCCCTGCCGCGGCGGACGTTCCTGCGCGGCGCGGGCGCGGCGCTGGCCCTGCCCCTGCTCGACGCCATGGTGCCGGCGGCGTCCGCCCTGGCCAATACGGCCGCGCCGCGGCGGCTCGGCTACGTGTACATCCCGATGGGGATGAACCCGGTGCCGTGGACGCCGGCCGAGACGGGCCGGCTGACCACGCTGTCGCCGACGCTGTCGCCGCTGCTGCCGAGCCTCGAGAACGTGACCATCGTGACCAACCTGGAGATCAACGACGCGCACATCTCCGGGAACCACGCGTCGGCGAACTCGGCGTTCCTGACCTGCGTGCGGCCGAAGCGCACCGAGGGCAGCGACTACGTCAACGGCACGTCGGTCGACCAGATCGCGGCCAGCAAGGTCGGGCGCGACACGCCGCTGCCGTCCCTCGAGCTCGGCACCGACCTGATCGCCCAGGTCGGCAACTGCGACAACGGGTTCGCGTGCGCGTACATGAACAGCCTGTCGTGGGCGTCGCCGACCGCCCCGAACCCGACCGAGGCGGACCCCCGCATCGTCTTCGAGCGCCTCTTCGGCAAGGGCGGCACCCCCGAGCAGCGCAAGGCGCAGTTGAACCGGGACCGGAGCATCCTCGACTGGGTGCTTGACGACATGTCCCGCCTGCAGTCGCAGCTCGGCGCCGGCGACCGCAACAAGGTCGCCGAGTACCTCGACACCGTCCGCGAGGTCGAGCGGCGCATCGAGCGGGCCGAGGCGTCGGCGTCGGCCTCGCCGCTGAGCGACCTCACCCGCCCCACGAGCGTGCCCGACGTCTGGGAGGACCACGTCAAGCTGATGTTCGACCTGCAGGTGCTCGCGCTGCGGGCGGACCTGACGCGGGTCGTCACGTTCCAGATGGCGCGCGAGGCGAGCACGCGGACCTATCCGCAGATCGGCGTGCCCGAGCCGCACCACCCGACGTCGCACCACCTCGACAACCCCGAGAAGCTGGCCCAGCTCGCGAAGATCAACCAGTACCACGTGTCGCTCTTCGCCTACATGGTCGACCAGCTCAAGCACACCGAGGACGGCGATGGCAGCCTGCTCGACCACACGACGTACATGCTCGGCAGCGGCCTCGGCAACCCGAACGTGCACGACCACCGCAACCTGCCGATCGTCGTGGCGAGCGGGGCGGGGTCGCGCATCGCCGGCGGACGCCACGTCAAGTACGACGAGCTGACGCCGATGGCCAACCTCCACCTGACGCTGCTCGACGACGTGGGGGTGCACCTGGACGACTTCGCCGACAGCACCGGCCGCACCGGCGAGATCGTCGAGCCGTTGTCGCTGTAGCGCTCGACGGGAGGCTGCAGCAGGAAGATCGCGGGCTGTCGGCCTTGTCGGGCCGGCAGCCCGCGAGTCGTTTTGGGCCTGTTCACGGGAGGCATTCCATGCGTTGCTCGATTCCACGGCCTGTGATTCGTCCGGTTGCCGCGTGGCTGCTCGCCGCCGGTGTGGCGGCTTTCGGCGCCGCCGGCGCCGCCGCGGCCGAAGCGGTCGACGCCGGGCTGCTCGAGGCCATCAGGGCGGTCGACGAGGCCGGCGTGCGCGGGGCGCTCGACGGTGGCGCCGACGCGGCCGCGGCCGAGCCGGACGGCACCACGCCGCTCCACTGGGCGGTGCACGCCGACGCCGCGGGCATCGTCGAGCTGCTGCTGGCGGCAGGCGCGGACGCCGCTGCGACGAACCGCTACGGGGTGGCGCCCATCGCGCTGGCCTGCGTGAATGGCAACGCCGCCGTCGTGCGGCTGCTCCTCGATGCCGGGGTCGACCCGGACACCACGCTGGCCGAAGGGGAGACGGCGCTGATGACGGCGGCGCGGACCGGGGCGCTCGACGTGGTGGAGCTGCTGCTCGACCGCGGCGCCGACGTGAACGCGGCCGAGGCGTGGCGCGGTCAGACGGCGCTGATGTGGGCGGCGGCCGAGGGGCATGCGCACCTCATCCCCGCCATGCTGTCCCACGGCGCCGAGGTGAGCGCGCGGTCGGCGCGCGGCTGGACCCCGATGCTGTTCGCGATCCGCGAGGGCGAGATCGGCGTCGTGCAGACGCTGCTCGAGGCCGGAGTGGACGTCGAGGAGTCGCTGCCGGTCATCGAGGAGCGGCGCCGCGGCGGCACCAGCGCCGAGCGCGGGGCGACCGGTCTGAACGCCTTCCTGCTCGCCGCCGCCAACGCCCACTACGAGCTCGCGGCCCTGCTCGTCGACCGCGGCGCCGACGTCAACGTCGCCTCGCGGGGGTGGACGGCCCTGCACCAAGTGTCGTGGGTGCGCAAGGCGGGCATCGCCGGCAGCAACAACCCCGCACCCCAGGGCTCCGGCGCCATGACGAGCCTGGAGTTCGTGAAGAAGATTGCCGCCGCCGGGGCCGATCTCGACGCCCGGGTCACGACCCGGCCGCCGGCCGGCATCACCCGCCTGAACTTCATCGGCGGCACGCCGTTCCTCCTCGCCGCCCGCACCGGCGACGCGCCGCTGATGCGCCTGCTCGCCGAGCTCGGGGCCGACCCGCTGCTGCCCAACGAGGACGGCACCACGCCGCTCATGGTGGCGGCCGGCGTCGGCACGTCGTCGCCGGGCGAGGACCCCGGCACGGCGCCCGAGGTGCTCGAGGCGGTCGAGGTGGCCCTGGCGCTGGGCGGCGACCTGAACGGGGTCGACGACAACGGCGAGACCGTCATGCACGGCGCCGCCTACAAGCACGTCCCGACGGTGGTGGCGTTCCTCGCCGAGGCGGGGGCCGACCCCGCGGTCTGGAACCGGCCGAACTCGCGCGAGTGGACCCCGCTCGACATCGTCGAGAACGTGCCCCTCGGCCGGGGCATCCAGGACAACCCGGCCACCGCCGCCGCCATCCGCGCCGTCATGGAGCGGGCCGGCGTGGTCCCGGCGGCGACCGTGCCGTAGGCGGTCGTCGTTCTCGACACGAGCATGCCGCGACCTCCGTCGTCATGGCGCGGTCCTGCCGTTTGTGAGAAGATGCCGGCGATGCAAGCCAACCTCGGCCCGCCGATTTCCCGGGCGAGCCGGCTCGTCGTCGTTTCCGTCCTCGTCGCGGGTCTGTTCGGACTCTGCGGCGTTGCCGACGCGCAGGTCACCCGGGCCGGGGGGCTGATTCGTCACGACCGCGGGCAGAGCGTGTCGCCGGTCTACGAGGGCTGGTATCAGCAGCGGGACGGCACCATCGTCGCGTCGTTCGGCTACTTCAATCGCAACCACGTCGAAGAAGTGACCATTCCGGTGGGGCCTGACAACCGCGTGGCCCCCGGGCCCGAGAACCAGGGCCAGCCCACGTACTTCCTTCCGCGGCGCCAGATCGGCGTGTTCACGGTCACGGTGCCGGATGCGGACACCGAGGTCACGTGGACGCTGACCTCGCGGGGCCAGACCCTGGAGATCCCCGTCAACCTCGACTCCGAGTACCTGATCGAACCGTTCAGGGCGGCGGCCGGACCGAGTCCCGGGAACGGTCCGCCGGTGGTGCGGTTCGACCCGGCGGACGCGGGGTTCTCGGGACCGTCGGGCGGCGTTGCCGAGCGAACTGCCGCGGTGGGCGTTCCACTGGCCCTGGAAGTCTGGATCGACGACGACGGGTTGGGCTCGGGCCGGGACGAATCGGTGCTGACGTTGACGTGGCGCAAGTTCCGGGGGCCGGGCGCGGTCAGCTTCGAGGACCATGGTCCGGACGTCGAGGTCGTGGACGGACCGCAGGGCGTGACGGGACGGGCGGGCACCACCGCGACGCTGTCCGAGCCGGGCGACTACGTGCTCTACGCGGTCGTCTCCGACGGGTCGCGGCAGAGCAACCAGTGCTGCTGGACGAACGGCTACGTGCATGTGCGGGCGGTCGACGGGACACGGTGAAGGAGAAGGCGATGAGGCATCGACAGCTTGCGGAGACGGGGCGGCGGGCGGCGGTCGGTCTGCTGCTCGGGGCGGCTGTGGCTCTGGTCCCGGGCGGGGCGGCGGGGCAGACGGCCGGCGACGAGGTGACCTTCACCCGGGATGTCGCGCCGATCCTGCAGCAGAAGTGCGAGACCTGCCACCGTGTCGGCAGCGTGGCCCCGATGTCGCTGGTGACCTACCAGGAGACGCGGCCGTGGGCGCGCTCCATCCGGGCCCGGGTGCAGTCGCGCGAGATGCCGCCCTGGCACCTCGACAAGACGGTGGGCATCCAGCACTTCATCAACGACCGGTCGCTGACGGACGAGCAGATCGACACCATCGTGCGCTGGGTCGACGCGGGGGCGCCGCTGGGCGATCCCGCCGACATGCCGCCGCCGGTGGCGTGGCCGGCCGGCGACCGCTTCGAGCTCGAGGACCGGCTGGGCCCGCCCGACATCGTCGTCGAGTCGCAGCCGTGGACGATGCCCGCCGACGGCCAGGACGCGTGGTTCCGGCCGCGGGGCGATCTGAAGCTGACGAAGCCGGTGTGGGTGCGGGCGTCCGAGACGAAGCCGTCGCTCGAAGGCCGTCGCATCGTCCACCACGCGTCGACCTATCTGCTCCAGCCGAAGGGGGCGGAGCTCATCGAGGCCGAGCGGGCGCTTCGGGCGGGCCAGGTCGGGGTGGACGCGGTGATCGCGGCCGCCCAGAAGCGTGCCACCGACCCCGAGGAGGTCCGCGAGCTGTTCACGGAGTGGGCGCAGGGCAAGCAGGGCGAGATCTACCCCGAGAACGTCGGCAAGCTGGTGCGCGAGGGGGCGAACGTCGAGTTCGACATCCACTATCACGCGGTCGGCGAGGAAGTGACCGACGTGCTGTCCGTCGGCTGGTGGCTCTATCCCGACGACGCGCCGCCCAAGTACAGCGCCGAGTTCGTGGGCATGGGGGCGAACGCGGCCCGGAACCTGGAGATTCCCCCGCACTCGGTGGTCCAGCACCAGGGCACCTACGTGTTGCCCGCGCCGGCCATCCTCCACAACTTCCAGCCCCACATGCACTACCGGGGCAAGGCGTTCCTGCTCGAGGCGCTGTACCCCGACGGCGACCGCGAGGTGATCAACTACTCGGACCGCTTCGACAACACCTGGCACCTGAACTACATCTACGACCCAGACCACGCGCCGGTGCTCCCGAAGGGCACGGTCATGCAGATCACCACGTGGCACGACAACACGCGGGCGAACCGGAACAACCCCGACCCGCGCCAGTGGGTGAGCTACGGGCCGCGCACCGTCGACGAGATGGCCCACGCGAACCAGCAGGTCATCTTCATCACCGACGAGGACTACGACCGGATCACCGAGGAGCGGAAGGCCCGGGCCGAGCTGACCGACGACGAGTAGGCGTCTTCGCGGCAACGGCGCGGACGGCGGTCCGCCCCCGGTTGGGGGCACGGAGGTAGACCATGCAGCTCTGCACCCCTGGCCGTTCGCCGACGGTGCTGTCCTTCGCCGTGTGCGCACTTCTCGTCACCGGCATCGAGGCGGGCCGCGGCGCGCTCGCCTCGGCGCAGGTCGGCCAGCGCACCACCGCCCTGAGCGGGGTGCCCGCGGTGCCCCTGCCGGAAGGCCCGGTGGTGCTGTACAGCGCCGAGCAGCCCCGCATCCGCGTGGTGCCGGTCGCGACGGGGCTCTCCCATCCCTGGGGGATGGCGTTCCGCCGCAACGGCGACATCCTCGTCACCGAGCGGGACGCGGGCGCCCTGCGGCTCATCCGGGACGGCGTGCTCGACCCGCGGCCGATTCCCGGCACGCCCGAAGTCTATCTGGGCACGCGGCTCGCGGGCCTGATGGACATCGCCCTCCATCCCGAAGACGACCGGCTCGTCTATCTCACGTACTCGAAGCCGATGGAGCAGGACGGCCGCCGGGGCGCGACCATCGCCCTCGCGCGAGGGCGCCTCGACGCGGGGGCGCTGACCGAGGTCCGCGACATCTTCGTCTCCGAGGGGTTCGGCCGCGGCGTCGCGGCGTCGCGGGTGACGTTCGGCCCCGACGGCAGGATCTACATGACGGTGGGCGGGGCCATCCGGTCGCAGACGACGGGGCAGCGCGCCCAGGATCCGGCCACCCACGTGGGCAAGGTCATCCGGCTCGACGAGGACGGCAGCGTGCCCGACGACAACCCGTTCGTCGGCCGGCCCGGCTACCTGCCCGAGATCTTCTCGTTCGGCCACCGCAACCAGCTCGGCCTCGCCTTCCATCCCGAGACGGAGCAGCTCTGGGCGACCGAGAACGCGCCGCAGGGGGGCGACGAGGCCAACGTCATCCTCCCCGGCCGCAACTACGGCTGGCCCGTCGCCTCCGACAGCCGGGAGTACACCGGGGTACGGGTGTCCGACACCCCGTGGCTCGACGGGTTCGAGCGGCCCGAGGTCCTGTGGTGGCCGTCGATCGCGCCCTCGGGGCTGACGTTCTACGACGGCGACCGGTTCCCCGCGTGGCGGGGCAATCTCTTCGTCGGCTCGATGACGGTCGGGCGGATGCAGCGGACCGGCCACCTCGAGCGCATCGTGTTCAACCAGCGCGGCGAGGAGATGCGTCGCGAGTGGCTGCTGGCCGAGCTGAAGCAGCGCATCCGCGACGTCCGGCAAGGGCCCGACGGGTTTCTCTACGTGCTGACCGAGGAGGACGAGGCGGCCCTGCTCCGCATCGAGCCGGCGCGGGCGATCACCGGCCTGCCTGGCAGCGTGCTGCCCCAGCGCCGCCTGCGGGTGCCGCGTATCGGGCCGCTCGCCGAGGCCGAGTGGACGGACGCACAGCGCGAGGTCGTCGAGCGCCATGCCGGCGCCGCCGGGCTCGGGAACGCCCTGCGCACCCTGGTGCGGGTGCCCGCCCTCGCCGACCGGATCTTCGCGTTCAGGGACTATGTCTCCAGCGGCTCGACCCTGTCCCCGCGCCACCGCGCGCTGCTCGTCCTGCGGACGGCGTGGCTGACGCAGAACTCCGCCCTCTGGGTCGCCCACGCCGCCGCCGCGGCCGACGCCGGGCTGACGGACGACGACCTGATGAACCTCGCCGAGGGGCCGTCGCTGGAGCGGTGGGAGCCGTTCGAGGACGCCCTGGTCGGCTTCGCCGATCAGCTCTTCCGCAACTCGTCGGTCACCGACGTCACCTGGGCGGCGCTGGCCGAGCGCTACGGCGAGCACGAGCTGATCGACGCGGTGGCGACGGTAGCCGACACCACCGCCGTCGCGATCGTGCTCAACGCGCTGGGCGTCCAGCCCGACGAGGGGGCGCCGCGCATTCCCACCCGCGACGTCGCCTATCGGGTGGTGGTCCCGGTGCGCGAACCGCCTCTCGCGAGCCCGCGCATCGAGCCGGTCGACGGCCCCGGGCTCCGCGTCTCCCGCACGTTCCGCCGGCACCCGGCGATGGCCGACGCCTTCAGCGCGACCTCCGGTTTCGTGCTGAACCCCGAGCTCTCGGGGCTGACGCCGCACGACCGCGAGCTGCTCATCCTGCGCACGGGCTGGAACGCCCAGGCCGTCTACGAGTGGGCCAAGCACGTCGGCAGCGTCGGCCGCGCCCGCGACCACGGCCTCGACCCGTACTGGATCGCCCAGGGGCACGACGCGGCGGGCTGGAACGACACGGAGCGCCTGCTGATCGACGCCGCGAACGAGATGTACCGCGACACCGCCGTCTCGGACCAGACGTGGAACGCCCTCGCCGAGCGGTACGACACCCACCAGATGATCAGCATCGCAGCCACCACCGCCCGCTACCGCATGGTGTCGATGCTGCTCAACGCCTTCGGGGTGCAGCCGCTGCCCGACGACGAGCGCTTCCCGGTGCTCGAAGGGTACTGAGGAGTTGTCATGTCCAAGAGACTGCTCGTCCTGTTGATTCCCGCGGCGGCCGCATCCGCGTGGGGCGTTCACGCCGCCCAGTCCGCGAGCACCGAGGCGGCCCCGGGCGGCGCGGCGCCGGCTGCCCTCACCGCCGACGACCACGTCGAGATCCGCAACCTCGCCGGTCGCTACAGCCATGCCCTCGACCTCGGCGAGCCGGCGGCCTGGGCGGAGGTGTTCACGGAAGACGGCGTGATGGACATGGTGGCTCAGGGCTACACCATCGAGGGCGACGCCCTGCGGTCGCTGGCGCGGGACGGCGAGCCGTCCGGCAGCCGGCACATGCCGTCGACGTTCGTCATCGACGGGGCCGGCGACGAGGCGACCATGCGCTCGTACGTCACCGTCGTCAGCACCGGCGATTCGGCCCGCATCGTCTTCCAGGGCCGCTACGAGGACCGCCTGCGCCGCGTCGACGGGAAGTGGCGCATCGCGCACCGCCGCATCCTCACGGACTGGATCGATCCGGTGGTCGCGGCCGGCGTCTCGAACGCTCCCTGACTCCGGCACGGCTCTTGCTCCGGCATCGTGCTACGATGGCGCGGTCACGTGACCGGTCTGCGGTCCGTCGCTGCCGTCGAATGGGGGAGCAGGGCCATGCAGATCGAGCAACTGGAACAGAGTATGGAAGAGCTCGAGCTTCGGGTCGACGGGATCGAGCGGATTCTGCCGACTCTCGCTACGAGGGACGAGTTGCACGCGGCCATCGCCGCGTCGGAGCAACGCATGCGGGCACACGTCTCTAACGAGATCGCCGCGTCGGAGCGGCGCACGCGCACCCACTTCGACGTGGTCGCCGAGAGCCTGCGGCACGACATCCGGCTGGTCGCGGAGGCCGTCGCCGAGCTCTCGGAACGGGTGCGGTAGCCGCCGACCGCCACTTCGGCCTCCGGAGACCCCCGGGTGTTGCCGGCTGGGGCTTCCTCCCTGCGCTGGTTGCTCATCGAGCAGGTCGAGTGGATCCGGCCGAAGCGGGTGAGCCGTCGGCCACCCTGGTTGGCCATTCCCCCGAACGCGCAGGCTTGACGCGGCAAGCGGGGCGACTCGCGGTTCGTCCGCGAGCCGCCCGCGGCCTGTCCTCCTCAGAACCCGTACCGGATGCCCGCCTGGAACTGCCGCGGGTAGCCCCCGGCGAGGAGCCGGGTCGTCACGAGGTAGCTGCCCGACCGCCGGTCGCCCGACGGGTTGACCCAGTTCACGCGGTTCGTCGCGTTGAAGAGCTCGCCGAAGATGTCGACGGTCTGCTCGCCGCCCCCCCTGAAGCGGTAGCCGAAGCGCAGGTCGAGCTGGAAGTAGTCGGGCCCGTAGGCGCCCCTCAGCCCCCCCGCGTTGTCCACCGTGATCGCGTTCGTCCCGGACCCGCTGTAGCTGCCCGGCTGGAGCGGGTCGAGCAACTGTCCGTTCATGTCCGGATCGAAGTTGCTGTCGTGGATGGTGAACGGGGTGCCGCTCATGTACCGGGCGACGGCGCTGAGGGTCACGCCCCCCGTCCCCGGTATCTCCATCTGCCCGCTCAGGGTCAGGAGGTGGCGCCGGTCGTACTGGCTGGGGCCCCACAGCAGGTCGAGGTTGCGGTTCTCCATGACCTGGGCCACGTTCACCTCGTCGTTGGGGTCGCCGTCGTTGTTGCCCCGGGCGTAGCCGAGGGTGTAGGCCACGCGCGCACTCCAGTTGTCGGCGTAGCGCTTCTCGATCTGGAAGTTGAGGCCGTCGTAGGCCGAGCTGGCGTTGTTCTCGATGATCCACACGTCGCTGGCGAACGGCGCGATCCCCAACTCGTCGGCGAGCCCCATGAAGTCGACCCGCGTGACCGGGTCGGTCCGGTTCGTCCCCGCTCTGACGCGCGGCGTGAGGTTGTAGCGCAGCGGGAGGTCGCGGCCCCAGAGCTTGACGTAGTCGATGCCGAACGAGACCTGGGGACTGAGCTCGCGCTCGTAGCCGAACGACACCGAGTCCTGGTGGGCGACGGGGCGATTGGGGGTGTCCAGCCACACCGCCCCGAAGTTCCGGAAGGACGAGCCGATGGGCACGAGCTGGGAGATGAGGCCACGGTCCAGCATGGGCCCGTTCATGAGCAGGGGGTGGGTGGGGAACATCCCCTGGCTCGGACCCGGGTCGATGTCGTCGAGCGGGAAATCGACCTGCTGTGAGGTCGCGTAGACCCCGCGCCGGACGAAGTTCTCGAAGCGGTTGACCCAGAGCCGCTCGTAGAAACGGCCGAATCCGCCGCGGATGACCGAGTTATTCCCCGCGTCGTAGGCGAAGCCCAGGCGCGGCGCGATGTTGTTCTTGTCGACGGGGTAGGCGTCGGGGTCGTCGAACAGCGGGTTGAAGAACGCCTTGATCGGGGCGATGTGGACGTCGTAGCGCACCCCCAGGTTGAGGGTCAGGTTGTTGATGCGCCACTTGTCCTGCAGGAAGAGCCCGCCCGAGTGCACCGACGTGAACGGCCGGTCCGGCACCGGCATGCGCACCGTCAGGCGCTCCGGGTAGGTGAAGGGGTTGCCCGCGTCGAACGGCATGTCGCTCGCCATCTGGAAGACGCCGTTCATCGCGATCTGGTCGACGCGCCGGTGCTGAGCGTTGTTGTACTGGATGCCGAACTTGAAGTCGTGGTCCCCGCCGTCGGTCGGCACGAACCAACTGAAGGCGTTCTGGAACGCGTAGGATTGCATCTTCCGGTCCAGCGCGAACGAGTCGGCCTGGGTGATGATGCCGCTCTTCAGCAGGATGGTGGGCGGCTCCAGGGTCTGGTCGTTGGTGTCGTGATAGCCGAGCGAGCCCCAGTTGGGGCGTTCGTAGGTCCAAGACGCCCGCGTGGTGTTGACCGCGTTCGTGCCGACGATCCAGTTGTAGGTCCCCACCAGGGTCCAGTCGTCGTCCCGCTCGTTGGTCACCGTCTCCTGCGTGCGGTTGCCGGCGGGGTTGCCGTTGGTGGGCTGGTGGTCCCAGAGATAGCGGATCGAGTAGTTGTGGTCGGAGTTGATCTGATCGTCGAAGCGGAGCAGGTAGTTGTCGAAGTTCGACTCCTGCACCCCCGTGAAGCTCAGGTCCGGCCGCTCGGGGTAGAAGCGGCTCTCCCCGAGGTCGAGATCGAGGCGCTCGTAGCTGAAGAAGAAGTGGGCCTTGTCCTGCACGACGGGGCCCCCGATGGTGCCGCCGAGTTGCCGCAGGGCCGTGTCCGGCTTCTCGCCGCCACGTTGCTTGACGAGGAAGTCCGGCGCGGTCAGGGCGGCGCTCGTGTAGAAGCCGAACGCGCTGCCGTGGAGCTCGTTGGTCCCGGTCTTGCTGATGGCGTTGATGACCCCCGACGTGGCCGACTCGTACTCGGCGTCCATCTGGTTGGTGACGACCTGGAACTCGGCCACCGACTCGAGGGCGGGCTTGGCCTGCGACTGGCCCCCGCGCAGGTCGTCGTTGTTGGCCCCCCCGTCCAGCATGAACATGATGCCGGTCTGGTTCTGGCCGTTGATGCGCACCCCGGACGAGCTCGGGCTGCTCGACGGCGTCAACTGCACGCCGGGCAGGAGGGCGATGAAGCTCGTGAAGTTGCGGCTCGACGACGGCAGGTCTCTCAGCTCCTCCGTCGAGACGTTGCCGCCGACCTGGGCCGAGGTGAGGTCGACGAGCGGCGACTCCCCGGTCACCGTGAGCGACTCCTCCAGCGCCCCGATCTGCAGCGAGAGGTCGATCTGCACGGTCGGTCCGACCTGCAGGACGATGTTCTCGGTGTTGAGCTCGCGGAAGCCCGGGAGCCGGGCGGTGAGGGTGTAGGGGCCGGGTTGCAGGCTGGCGAGCGAGTACTCGCCCCCCGGTCCGGTGACGGTCTCCCGGAAGGTCCCCGTCTCCTCGTGGGTGGCGACGACGGTGGCGCCCGGAAGGACGCCGCCCTGCTCGTCGGAGACGATACCGCGAATCGCGGACGTTCCCTGCGCGAAGGCCGGTGCGGCCAGGACGCAGGTCAGAAGGACGGCGAGCGGTGCGACGACGACTGTACGCATGGGATCCACCTCCAGTGGAAGCACGGATCAACGCCGCCGACCGAACGGCCGCCGAGCGAACATCCTTCAGCGCGTCTGTTCCCAGCGCGTTCACCTTGCGCGTCGCTGTCGTTGTTCTGTGGTGTTCTCTGGCCGGATCCCTCCAACGAACTGGTCTAGCCGGTCTATGGGTGGACGGCCATTGTTGCACCGATCCTCACTCCGCACCACACAAAACCACTCCGGCCGCCGCGCCGCGGCCGGGGCCGGGTTGCGGAGGGGACATGGTCGTGCGACCCGACCGACCCCGCGGGCGCAGCGCGCGGTTTGCGGCAGGGGCGGCGATCAGTTAGCATGAAGCGACCGCCATGCTCTCCGTCCGAAACTCCCGTGCGGGCACGGTCGGCGCCGTCATCGCCTGGAAGCTCACCGTCCTCGCGTTGTTGCCGGCCGCGCTCTGCTGCCGGGCCGCGATGGCCGCGGACGGGACCGCGGTGCCCGCCTGTTGCGAGGGCGGCGAGCACGGGGCGATGTGTCCGTTGAAGAGCGGGCATGCCGACGAGACGGATCCGCCGCCGGACCAGCCGCGCATGGCCGGCTGCAACAACCTCGACGACGCGCTCATCGGGTTGCTGGGTCTCACCGGCTTCACGCCCGACTCGTTCGAGCTGACCACCGACCCTGCCGCCGCCGGTCGCGTAGGCGACCGCGGCCAGGCCGCCGATTCCTTCGTTGGCCTTCTCGGCCCGCCGCCTCCGCGGGCCTGACGCTGCCCGCACCGTTCCCGTTCCGCAACCGCGGTCGTTCGCGCCTCCGTGGGCGCCGTCCGGGCTTTCGCCCGTTCGACGCGCCGTCGGCCGGCGCACCAGGGAGGTTCGAGGTGTACAGGGTCTGTCTCGTCGTGCGCGGGGGGGGGCGTCCCCTGCGCGGGTGGCTGCCGGCGCTCCTGTTGGCCAGTCTGGCCGCTTCCGCCAGCCTGGGCGCACGGGAGCGCGGGAGCTTGATCGGCTCGGTGACGGACGCGCAGGGGCTGGCGCTGCCCGGCGTCGCCGTCGTCCTTCACACCGCCGAGCGCGACTTCGTGGCGTCGACGGTCACCGATCGGGCCGGCGCGTTCGCGCTCGAGAGCGTGCCCGCCGGCGACTACGTGCTCACGGCGAGCCTGCTCGGGTTCTCGCCGCACGAGGAGCGGGTAACGGCCGTTCCGCAAGGGGGCGACGTCGCCATCACGCTCGAGGTGGGGTCGTTCGCTCAGGAGGTCAGCGTCACCGCCCTCATGCCCGAGGTGGCGACGGAGCTGGTCGCGCCCGCGTCGGAGATCGAGCGTCGCGTCGTCCAGGACCTCGCGCAGTCGCTTCGCAGCCACCCGGGGGTGACCGCGCTCCGCCGCGGGGCGATCAACCTCGACCCCTCGGTCCGCGGGCTCTACGCCGAGCAGATCGGCGTCTTCGTCGACGGGACCCGCACGTTCGCGGCGGGCCCCGCCCGCATGGACTCGGCCTTGAGCCACGTCAGCCCCCACGCGCTGCAGTCGCTCCGCGTGGTGCGGGGGCCGTACGCCCTGACGTGGGGCGCCGGCGCCCTCAGCGCCATCCAGGCCGAGACGTTCAAGCCCGCGTTCGGCGCGGGCGGCTTCCGGGTCGGCGGCCGCGCCGGCTACAACTACGGGAGCAACGGCGGCGCCAACGACGGCTTCGGCAGCCTCTACGGCAGCTCGGACCGGGTGCGGTTCACGTTCCAGCACAACACCCGCATGGGCGGCGACTACCGCGACGGCAACGGCGACACGGTCGACGGGGAATACGAGTCGTTCGACACGCGCTGGGACCTCGGGGCCCGCCTGGGGCGGCGGACGCTGCTCGAGTACAGCGGCGGCTTCCAGCGGCAGAACGACATCGACTATCCCGGGCGCCTCCTCGACGCCACGTTCTTCGAGACGCAGTCGCACGCATTGGCGTTCTCGCACGCGCCGGCCTCGGGTATCCTGACCGAGCTCGCGGGCCGGGCCTACGTGAACCGCAAGGACCACCTGATGAACAACGACGGCAAGCCGACGGCGGTGCGCAACCACCACCGGACGCCGCCGTTCCCCATTCGCGTGCACCTGCCCACGTCGTCGGACACCGTCGGCGCTCGCTTCCACGCCGCCCTCGCGACGGGTCCGCTCCGCTACAAGCTGGGGTTCGACGCGTACCAGCTTCGGCAGAACGCCACCCAGACCATCAGCGACCGCGACACCGGCGACGTCCACCACGACCGGCATCCGGTGTGGCCGGCCGCGACCCTCACCAACGCCGGGGGCTACGCGCAGGTGCTGGTCGACCGCGGGCGGAGCACCCTGGGGGCCACCGTGCGGATCGATCGGGAGCAGGCGGCGGTGGGGCAGGTGACCTCGTTCTTCGCCGACAACGCGGTCCCCGAGTACGGGCTCGACGAGGTGCACGGCCGGTTCCGCTGCGTGACGGCGCAGTGCATGGGGCCGACGCACGGCCACGGCATGCACGGCCACGGGACGCACGGCCACGACATGCACGACCACGGGCACGGCGCCGCGATGCTGGTGTCCGGCGACCCCTTCGCGCGGACCGGCACCAGCGTCAGCGCCGCCGCCAACGCGAGCCTGCGCCTGACCGATTACTGGCAGGTCACGCTCGGGGCGGGTCGGGCCGTGCGGAATCCCTCGGCGCTGGAGCGCTACGCCGACCGGTTCCCCGCCGTGAAGTTCCAGACCGCGGCGGAGTTCGTCGGCAACCCCCGCCTCGTGCCGGAGAAGAGCCTCGAGCTCAACGTGGGGACGACGCTGCGCGCCGCCGGGGCCACCGTCACCCTCGACGTCTTCGTGCGCAACGTCGACGACTACATCACGGTGGCGCACGACCCCAACCTCGCGAGGCGCCTCCCGCTCAGTCCCGACCAGCTCTTCCGCTACGTGCAGGCGGACGCCGCGCGCTTCGCGGGATTCGACCTGACCGCGTCCTCCGCCGTCGGGCCGTGGGTGGACGTGCGGGGCGGCTGGTCGTACGTCCGGGCCGACGATCTGCTCTTCGACGAGCCGCTGTTCGGCGTGCCGCCGTTCGAGCAGCAGGTCGCCCTCGACGTGCACGATCCGGCGAGGACCCGCTGGGTGGAGCTGCTGGTGACGAGCACGGCGGCACAGGCGCGCGTCGCCTCGGCGCGGTTCGAGGCGCCCACCGACGGCTGGACGACGGTCGACCTGATGGGCGGCGTTCGGATGCGCGAGGGGCTGACGCTGCGGGCCGGCGTGCAGAACCTGACCGACCGCTACTACGTCAACCACCTGAACTCGTTCGATCCGTTCACGCGCCTGCGGATCGCCGAGCTCGGGCGCAGCGTCTTCGTCGGCACGGAGATGGGGTTCTGAGGCGCGCCCGGCATGTATCGCATGATCCCGGTTTCGGAGGACACGCACGCATAGAGCGGAGAATCAACGATGTCCAAGATGAAGACCGTCGGTTGGTGTCTCGCGCTGGTCGTCGCGTCGGTCGCGGTCGCGGCCGCGCACATGACGGTGCAGAAGACGATGCCGGAGGCCGACGCGGTGCTGCCGGCGTCGCCGGGCCACATCCAGGTGTGGTTCACGCAGTCGCCCGACCCCGTCATCAGCCGGCTGGTCCTCGAGAGCGCGAACGGCGACGTGGCCCTCGGGACGACAGAGGTGCGGGACGACAATTCCCTGGCGGCGATGCTGCCGTCCAGGCTCGCGGCGGGCGACTACACCGTGAGGTGGCGGACGGCCGGCGACGACGGGCACACGCAGCGCGGGGAGTTCGCGTTCAGGGTGAGCGCCGCCGACTGACTTGAAACAGGCGCTCGGTCGGGTGTCCCGCCGGAATGGTCCGCGTCGGCCGGCGGCGGGATCTCGCCCGAGAGCGTTGGCCCCGAGCCCTCGCCGCGGCCGAGCCGACGGAGGGGGGCGGCACCGTTCGGCCGCGCGGGCGCGCCCTCGCGATTGGGAACGACGGCGCGGCCCGGGGCGGGCCCGCAAGTGTCATGGACGGCGAATCGTTCGCGCTCCTCCTGCTCGCCGGCGCGAAGGGGGTCACCTACCTCGGGCTGCTGGGGCTGACCGGCGCCGTCGCGGTCGTCCGTCTGCTCGCGCCGGCGACCGGCGTCGTCGAGCCCCGTCGCGGCGTCGTCGACCGGCGGCTCCGCCTCGTCGCCGTGGTCTCCGCGACGGGGCTGGTGCTCGGCGCCGCCGCCCGCCTCTACGCGCAGACGTGGTCCGTGTTCGGGCTCGACGAGGCGGTCACGGTCGAGCTCGTGCTCCTCATCGGCATCGAGAGCCGGTGGGCGGGCGGTTGGCAGCCGCAGGCGGGCATCGCCGTCCTGGCGGTGGTCGCCGCCGCCTGGTGGAGCCGGTGGCCGGTGGGCGGTTGGTGGCTGACCGCGCTCGCCGCGGCCGGCGCCTGGATCACGCTGCCGCTGACCGGTCACGCCGCGAGCCTCGGTACTTCCCTGCCGCATCTCGCCCAGGTCGCCCACGGGATCGGCGCGGGCCTGTGGGTCGGCGCCCTCGCCGTGGTCGTCGTCGTCGCGTCCCCCCTTCGCGGGGAGCCGCAGGGACAGGGGCGCGTCGCCGATCTCGTACGCCGCTTCTCGCCCATGGCCCTCGCCGCGGTCGCGACGGTCGCCCTCTCCGGCGCCGCCACCGGGATGTTCTACCTTGCCTCGGTGGAAGACCTGTGGGCCACCCCCTACGGGCGCGCCCTGCTGCTCAAGGTGGTCCTCTTTCTGGCGACCGGCGCCGTCGGGGCCTGGAACTGGCGCCGGCTCACGCCACGGCTCGGCGAGGCCTCCGGCCCGGGCCGGCTGCTGCGCACGGCGCGGCTGGAGCTGCTCCTGGCCGCGGCGGTGCTGCTCGTCACCGCCGTCCTCGTGCACCTGCCGATGCCGCGCGAGGCGATGTAGCCGGGGCCTCCGCCGATACGCGGGTGCGGCTCGACTGAAGCGTTTCCATTCCCGAGTGGTAGCGAGGGAAACCTGGTCGGAGTCGGCGCACTCGCCGACGGCGGTGGTGGCGATCCGGGAGCGATCGGGCGGGAGTGCGGGGCGCCGGGCGGGTGTGCGGCGTCAGGGTCAGGAGCCGTCGGTCAGCTCCGACACGTTCAGTCCCGCCGCTTTCTTCAGGCGCTCGATCAGCTTCCGGTGAATCCTGGCGGGGTCGCCGCCGTTGGTCAGCACCGCGAACTCCGAGATGCACGTGGCGTGCATCCCGCAGAGGACGAAGTCGTTCATGCCCCGGGCGCCGAGGAAGTGCGCGCCGGCGAGGAGCGAGGCGGCGTCGATGACGACCCCGTAGGCGCTCCTGCCGATCCGCTCCTTCACCTCGTCGGCGAGTATGGCCCAGTTGTTCTCGGTGAACCGCTTCATCGCCTCGTCGTTGGCGGCGCGGTGGCACCGGAACTCGTCGTCCGACGAGATGCCCCACGCGTTCTCGATCCAGTTCCCGTCGTCGTCCTTGAAACCGATGTCCCGCAGGGCGGCCAGGGTCATCTGGTAGTAGCCGATGGCCGAGCTGTTCGACGGGCTGAGGGCGCAGCCCCTCGATTCGTGCTTCCTCGCCAGGTCCAGGTAGTCCCGCACGCCGGCGTTGTTCGCCGCGACGAGGGCGGTGGCGCTCAGGAGGCCGGCCAGTGCGGCGACGGCGAGGCGGCGGCGGGCCGGGACGGGGCGGAGCGGCGAGGGCGCAGATCGCAGTTGTGACATCGGTCAGGCCAGAGCGGTCCCCGAGGTCGGGACGCAAGCGTCGGAGTCGGCAACCGGTACGGCGAAGGTCGATCGGGAATGGTCGCGCGAATGAAGGACGCCTGAGGTTCAGGTCAGGATACGGTGGAGCAGGGGCGTCGGGCCCCTGCTCCTTCCGGGATACGTGTGGCGCCTACTGTTGCTGCGCCGGTCGCGAATACTGGTCGATGTGCACCGGCCGCGGCCCGTCGGTCGGTATGCCCTCCCTCGCCATGACGAGCTCGATGGCGTCGATGGTGGGCCGCGACAGCCTCGGCAGCCCGTTCCGGAACCCCTCGGCGATGAACAGGGGAGTGCGCCCGGCCGCGTTCGTGTGCCTCCAGACCTCGGAATCGGCGCCGCTGGCCGCGAGCAGCCCGACCACGGCGGGGAAGTTGCCGTACGCCGCGCCGTGCATCGCGGTGTCGCCGTTGGCGTCCACCGCGTCGACATCGGCCCCGAGATCGAGCAGCAGTTGGGTGGCGATCAACGCCTCGGCTTCGCTGCCCGCTTCCTCGTCGGGCGCGTTGGTGCCGAGGCCGGCCGCCGCCATCAGGGGGGTGCTCAGCTCGGCGTTGGGCAGGAACGGGTCGGCGCCCAGCTCGAGGAGCTGCTGCATCAGGGCCGCGTCGGCGCGGTCGGCGGCCATGAGGAAGGCCGTCGCCCCTTCCATTTCCAGCCCCGACGCGGTGTGAGGCGCGCGCCTGCCCTGCTCGAGGCGCAGGTTCACGTCGGCCCCCAGCGCGACGAGGGCCCGCACGAACTGCAGGCCGGTCAGGCGGCCCGCCCCCTCCGGCGCGGGGTCGCCCCGGTCGCTGGCGTCCGGCTTCCTCACCCAGCTCATGGTGTGCAGCGGCGCGAAGCCGGTCCGCTGGTCGTTGGGGTCGGCGCCGGCCTTGATGAGCTCGACGGCGAGCTCGAAGTGGCCGTTGCGCACCGCGAGCAGCAGCGGGCTCATGCCGTCGTCGACGGGCCGGTAGGTCGCGTTGTTGACGGCGCGGTCCGGCCCGTCCTTGATGCGCGTGAGCTCCGCGTTCACGTCCACGCCGGCGTCGAGCAGGACCCGGGTGGCGTCGATGTGTCCGCCCCGCACCGCGAAGAAGAGCGGGGTGAAGCCGGAGCGCAGGGAGGCGTGCACGTCGGCGCCGGCCGCGAGCAGGGTCTCCACGATCGGCGTGTGTCCCTCGGCCGCCGCCCACATCAGGGCGGTCTGGTCGCGGGCCTCGCGCGCATTGGCATCGGCGCCCTTCGCCAGCAGGGCCTCGACGGCGGCCAGGCTCCCGGTGCGGGCCGCCGTCATCAGCACCGTCTCGCCTCCCCGCAGCGCGGCGTCGGGGTCGGCCCCGGCGGCGAGGAGCAGGCCCACGAGGCCGGCGTTGCCGTTGGTGGCGGCCAGCGACAGCGCCGGCACGCCGTAGCGGTTCTCCGCGTCGACGTCGGCGCCCGCCCGCACCAGCAGCCCCGCCGTCTCGAGGTCGTCGTGGTACGCGGCCCAGTGGAGGGCGGTCATGCCGTCGACCTGCGCCGCGTTGACGTCGGCGCCCCCCGCGTGCAGCAGGGTGCGGACCAGCGCGCCGTTCCCGTCCTCGGCCGCGTCGGCGAGCGGGGCCTCACCGGCTGCCCACGCGGCTCCGGCCAGCCCCAGCGCCAGCACCGACAGTCGGGCGATTCGTCCTGGATGCATCGGTTTCTCCTGGCCCGGCCATCGCCGCCTCGGCGCCGATCGCCGCCCGGCCAAGCTACGGGGCCGGCGCCTCCGTGAAGGCGCCGGCCCCTGATTGGTTATCGGCCGTTGGTCTACACCGCGACAGGGTCGAAGAGGGTGTCGACGGTGCCGGTGCTGTCGCCGAACTGGTCGAGCCTCACACCCACGCGGTCGAGCAGGGTGAGGTGCAGGTTGGCCAGCGGCTTGCCGGTCTCGTAGCGGATGTGGCGCCCGCCCCGCAGGCCCGCGGCGGCCCCGCCGGCGACGAGGATCGGCAGGTTGACGTGGTCGTGGAGGCTCGGGTTGCCCATCCCGCTGCCGTACATGTAGACCGTCTGATCGAGCAGCGACCCGTCGCCGTCCGGCGTCTCCTTCAGCTTCCGGAGGAACTCGGCGAACAGCGAGACGTGGAACGTGTTGATCTTGGCGATCTTCGCGAGCTTCTCGGGGTCGTTCCCGTGGTGGCTCGTCGGGTGGTGCGGATCGGGCACGCCGATCTCGGGATACGTGCGGTTGCTCAGCTCGCGCGTGAGCTGGAACGTCACGATGCGGGTGATGTCGCCCTGGAACGCGAGCACCTGCAGGTCGAACATCAGCCGTGCGTGGTCCGCGAACGAGTCGGGCACGCCCACCGGGCGGTCGAGGTCGGGGAACAGGTTGTCGCTGGCCGCCGCCTCCGCCCGCTGAATCTGGCGCTCCACCTCGCGGATGCTGTCGAGGTACTGCTCGACGCGGGCCCGGTCGGCCGCGCCGACGGCGCCCTTGAGCCGCGCGATGTCCTCGCCGAACGAGTCGAGGAGGCTGGCCCGGCTCTCCAGCGCGGCCTGCCGCTCTTCCGCCGTGCCGCCCTCGCCGAAGAGCCGCTCGAACACGATGCGGGGATGGGCCTCGGAAGGCAGCGGGGTCGTCGGCGACGACCACGACAGGCAGTTCTGGTAGACGCAGGCGTAGCCGTTGTTGCAGACGCCCGCGAGCGGGTTCAGGTCCATCGACAGCTCGAGCGACGGAAGCTGCGTGTCCTGCCCGATCTGCAGGGCCGCGAGCTGGTCGGCGGTGGTGCCGAGGAAGTAGTCCGAGCTCTCGGTGTGCTTGGCGTAGGCGGCGCTCAGGAACCCGGAGTTCGACGTGTCGTGCGTGCCGGGATAGGAGAGTTGCAGCTCGGTGTTGGTCACCACCGTGAGCTGCTCCTTGACCGGCTCGAGGGGGCTGAGGATCGGCGTGAGCTGGCCCAGCTCGTCCCGGTCCTCGGGCGTCCACCGCTGGTGGTCGCAGCCCATCGGGATGAACACGTACCCGAGCCGGCGGATCGGCTTGGCCGGCGTCCGGGCGAGGGCGGTCGCCGCGGGGATCATCGCATCGAGCAGGGGCAGGGCCAAGGTCGCCTGCACGCCCTTCAGGAACATACGCCGCGGTAACGCCTTCTTCGTGATGATCATGTGGAGTTCCTCATCTGAAACGGGACGCTCTTGACGATGCCGAGGATTAGCGATGAGAACCGGTAGTCGTCCGCTTCGGCCTCGCGGACGATGGTGCGGACGGCGGGCGCGTCGTAGTACTCGACGCCCCGGCCCAGGGCGAACGTGAGCAGCTTTTCCGTCAGCCGTCCGACGAACAGATCGGGCCGGCTCAGCAGGCCTTTCTCGAGGCCGTCCACACCGACGAGGGCGCCGACGCCGGGCAGCCCGCCCGAGACGTCGATGCGGCCGTTGTCGCCCTCCTGGTCGCGCCAGCGGCCGAGGGCGTCGAAGTTCTCGAGGGCGAAGCCGACGGGGTCGATGGTCCGGTGGCAGCTCGCGCACGCCGGGCTGTTGCGGTGCTGGGCGAGCCGCTCGCGCATCGGCAGGTTGGCCGCCACCTCGTTCTCCTCGAGGGCCGGCACGTCGGGGAGCGGCGGCGGGGGCGGGGCCCCGAAGATGTTGTCGAGCACCCAGACGCCGCGGATGATCGGCGAGGTCCGGGTCGCGTAGGAGGTGACGGCGAGGACGCTGCCGTGCCGCAGCAGCCCGCCGCGCCGGCTGTCCTCGTCAAGGGCCACCCGCCGGAACCGGGTGCCGTAGACGTCGGGAATGCCGTAGTGCTTGGCGAGGCGCTCGTTCAGGAACGTGTAGTCGGCCCGCAGGAGGTCGAGCACGCTGCGGTCCTCGTCGATGACGCTGCCGATGAACCGCTCCGTCTCCTCGCGCATCGCCTGCCGCAGGTTGTCGTCGAAGTCCGGGAACAGGCGGCCGTTCGGGTTCAGCGACGCGAGGTTGCGGAGGCGCAGCCACTGCCCGGCGAAGTTGCTCGCGAGGTTGAACGCGCGCGGGTCGGCGAGCATCCGGCGGGTCTGCCGATCGAGCTCGTCGGGGTCGCTCAGCTCGCCCCTGATCGCCGCGTCGAGCAGCTCGTCGTCGGGCAGGCTGCTCCACAGGAAGAACGACAGCCGCGACGCCAGCTCGAGGTCGCTGACGTGGTACGCGGGGATGGCCCCGCCGCGGTCGGGGTCGAGCTCGACCCGGAACAGGAACTCGGGGTTGATGAGAACGGCGCTCAGGGCCCGGCCGATGCCCGCGTCGAAGTCGCCGCCCGCCCGGCCCTCCCGGTAGAACGCCATCGGGCCGTCGAGGTCCGCGTCCGACACCGGCCGCCGGTAGGCCCGCCGCATCAGGGTGGAGAGGATCTCGCGCGCGCAGCCTTCCTCCCCGCTCGGGGCCGTCGGCCGGCACACGAACAGCCGCTCGCGGCTCGGCGTGTCGCTCACCCCCTGCGGGGCGTAGGGCCCGGTGATCGACACCTGGTAGACGGCCGGGGTCAACCGCGGATGACGGGTCTCGTTGAAGTGCGACTGTCCGGGCCTGCGCTCGGTCTCCATCAGCGACGAGGCGCTCTTCAGGAACGTGACGCCGAGGTCGTGGGGGCCGGCGGTCACCGAGGCGCGCACCTTCAGGTCGCGGTCGACCAGCGCATCGTCGCCGCGCTCCGGCCGCTGGACCGTGAAGCTCGCGACGGGGACGCGGTCGAGCAGGATCTCCATCTCGTGCGGCCGCCGGTCCCGCAGCCCGCCGATGTTGCCGGTGCGGTTCCGGGCGAGCCGGACCTGGATGTCGTAGTCGCCGTCCTGGGCGAACGTGTAGGGAATCACGACGCCGCCGCGGGTGCCGAGGGGCAGCCCCGGGACGTGCTCCTCCTGAGTGGTGTCGGCCGGCACCCGGATCACGTCGGCCTGCATCGAGGTCTGGGTGGTGCCGATGACGAGCCGGCTGATCTTCTGGGCGGCCGAGATGTAGCGGTCGAGCAGGGCCGGCGGCAGGTCGCCGACGGTCACGTTGTCGAAGCCGTGGCCGCTCTCGTCGGGAGGCAGCAGGGCGGTGGCGTCGACGTCGAGGGCCAGCAGGTCGCGGATGGCGTTCTGGTACTCGGTTCGGTTGAGGCGCCGCAGGGTCTCCGTCCGTCCCGGGTTCGGGGTCGCCGCCGCCGCTTCGTCGAGCGTCGATTCCAGCCAGGAGGCCATCGCTGCGCGAGCCGCGCCCGGCGGCTGCGGCCGGTTCGGCGGGGGCATGGTGCTCGTGCGCAGCTTGCGTACCACGTTCTCCCAGGCCTCGGCCGCGGCCGGAACGTGCGCGACGTCGATGTTCTCCAGGCTCAGCCCGGCCGTCTCGAGCCGATCGCTGTGACAGGCGACGCAGTAACGGTCGAGCAGTCGGCGGGCGTCGGCCGCCGCCGGCGAGAGCCCCGCCGTTGCCGACCCGCCTGCCGATTGCTGAGCGTGCGCGCCTGCCGGGAGCGACAGGGCCACGCCGATGACGAGCAACCCGGCGGGCATCGTCAGGAGGCGCGAAACGGTCCGGGAAGACCCAAATCTCATCGGCGCATTGTAGGCCCCGACGGGTCGAAATTCAAGTGTTTCAAGGCCGGCGGGTGAGCGGTTCCATCATCGGTCCGAGCCGTTCCCGCTCCCACCACGCGCTCCCCGCGCCGTCCTCGCGGGTCGTGAACCGGTAGCGGTACATCATCAGGCGGACGAAGCGGGGCGGGGCCTCCGGGAACGGCGTGCCGGCGAGCAGGCCGAGAGCGACCGGATCGTTCTCCAGCAGGCGTTCCGCGAGTGGCAGCAGCCAGTGGGCGTTCCCGCGCGGATCGAGGGCCGCGAACCACAGTTGCCAGTCGAGCCGCGGCATGTGCGGCTGCACGAAGCCGGGCGCCCGGGCGGGGTCGCCCGGCTTCCACCTGAACGGATACTCGAGCCACGTCGAGCCGTCCGCGCTCCCTTCGACCACGATCTCGAAACGCTCGGTGGTCATGACCCGGAACAGCCCGTAGCCGCTGACGGAGCGGAACGGCTCGGCCCGTTCGAGGAGGGCGCCGGCCCACGCGGGCATCGGGGCGGGCCGGCGGACCTCGCGGACCAGGGTGAGCGCGCTCAGCCCCGCCAGCAGCACCGTCGCCGCCGCCCGCGCCCACCGCCGCCATGCCGGCGCGGGCCGCCTCGCGTACTCCGGCATGCCGGCCGACGATACGCCGAGCCGGAGCATCGACGCGACGGCGCCGTCGTCGAGCATCGACAGATAGAGGACGATGGCGAGCAGGTTGAAGAACCCGTAGTTGCCGGTCGCGGCAATCAGGATCTGCAGCAGGCAGAGGAGGCCGCAGCCGGCCATCCGCGTCCGGCGGAAGCGGACCGGCGCGAGGATGAGGAAGGCCACCGCGACCTCGATGAAGAACATGACCCCGACCGACAGGACGCCGAACCAGTCGGGGGCGTTGTGGAAGTACCAGCTCACCCAGGTCGGCAGGGGCTGCGTCTGGTAGTGGTGCTCGAGCGCGGTCAGGTTCCGCCAGGTCGGGTCGCCGCTCAGCAGCTTGGTGGCGCCGGAGAGGAAGGTCAGCTTGAACGCGAGGCCCCAGACCAGCCAGCGCGCCGCCGCCCCCGGCTCGTGCCCGGTCCCCAGCGGGACCCGCCATCCGGCCGGGGAGTACAGCACGGCCAGCAGGCCCGTCTCGAGCAGCAGCCGGTCCCACTGGAACAGGAGGAACTCCTGTCCGGCGACGGTCAGTCCCAGGTAGCAGGCCCACAGGGCCGCGAACACCGCCCTCGGCGCCACGCCGGCCATCGCCGCCACGGACAGCGCCATGCCGAGCCAGCACGTGCCGACGAGGAACCCGTCACCGGGCCACAGCCAGAGCAGCGTCGGCTGCTCGAGGTAGGCGGCGGCGCCCCGGAGCTCGCGGACGCGGTCGAGATACGCGGCGGCGGGCAGCAGCCCGTCCGCGCCGACGAGAGCCAGGATCTGCGGCGCGAGCGACGCGAACGCCAGGAGGTAGACGAGGCCGAGGAAACGGAGGAACAGGTCGCGGGAGAGCGCGAAGCGCGGCGGACCGCCGGTGGACGGGAAGGCGCCGAGCACGGGCCATTGTAGCGCCCGTGGGTCCGGCCGCAGACCGGCCCATCGGGCCGGACCCCGCGGCGCGCGGTTCGGTGCAGCCTCGAACCGGCCGGTCCCCGGGGTCGGTCAGTCCTCGCGGACCAGCCGGTCCGCGTCGAGGTCGAGCGCGTCCAGCAGGGGGCCGAAGCGCCGCTCGAAGTTGCCGAGCTTCCCGCTGGCGACGGTCAGGCGCTCGTCTCCGCACCGGAACACGAGGTCGTCGGTCAGGCGCCCCCGGCGGCGGGCGAGCCGGACCGGCGCCACGGGGTGGAGCTCCGGCCGGAGAGGATGGACCTCCGGCTCGCCGTCGTCGACGACGAGCTCCTTGTCGGGAACCGCTCCGACGACGACGTGGTCGCGATGGAACGCGAGCCACCGCCCCCGTCCCGCGCGGGTGGTTGCGGCGAGCACGGCCAGCGCCGGCTCGCCGCCGCCGAGCTGGCGCAGGATCACCGGCGCCGCGCGGGGCGGCCACGTCGAGAGGTCGGGCAGGCGCAGGCGTTCCCGCAGGTGCCGGGACGCGGCGTCGACGTAGTGTTTCCAGGCGCCCGCGACCTGCTTGCGTTCGGGAAGGAGCACGGATGCGTACAGCAGCACGAGGTGGTCGTACTCGATCGGCCAGGGCGGCGGGGCCGAGCACAGCAGATCGGCCACCGACGTCAGCAGCGGTTCGGCCAGGCGGTCTCCGACGAGGGCGGGCGGCGGTGCTTCCGGGCCCGGCCCCTCTCGTCGGCCGCCGGCCTCGTACGTCGCCGCCAGCGCTCGCCCCACAATCCGTTCCGCTGCCTCCTCGTCCAGCATCTCCCTCACGCGCGCGCTGAACGCGCCGGCCCGAAGGAGCCTGCCGGCCTGCGCGCGGTCGGCGTCGAGGCAGTCGCGCGCCAGCGCGGCGAGCAGCGCGAACCCGTCGGCCGCGCGCCCCGCCTCGGGGCGGTGCGAGTCGCCGAGGTCGACCGGCAGGGGCAGCCGCCGCTGCAGGGCCTCTATCGCCGCCCGCGCGGCCGGCGCCTGCAGGCCGTGCATTTCCGACAGCAGATCGGCCAGGCGCTCGGCGACGGCCCGCCGCTCTTCCGGCCGCAGCCCGTCGAGGTCGACGGGAGGCGCCGCCGGCGGCGCCGGCGGGCGGTCCTCGGCCAGCGCGCGCAGCAGGGCCAGCTTGGCGAACTCGTCGGGGATCGGCGCGCGCAGGATGCGATCGAGCAGCGTTCGCCGGTTGTGGTCGACGCCGGGGATGCACGCGTGGACGCGGACCGCCTCGACGAGCGCGATCCAGTCGGGACCGCGGTACGAGCGCAGGGGGTCGTAGATGCGCGCCACGCGCAGGTAGACCAGCGCCACCGAGCTCTCCAGCAGGGTCTTCAGCCAAACCTCCGCGCGCGACTTGATGAACCGCTTCCCCACGCGCTTGGCCACCTGCGTGCCCAGGGTCCACGCGACGACCCCGACGGGGTTCGCGCCGGCGGCGAGACGGGTGGCGAGGAGCGCGCCGTTGAGGTAGTGCTCCCAGGGCTCGAGCCTCCGGTACAGGGCGAGCCCCTGCTGGGCCTGCTCGAGCTGGGTGACCACGGTCTTGACCGACCACGAGGCGGGATCGACGAACGGCACCTGCCGCACCGCCTGCAGCAGCTCGCCGACGGCCGAGCGCACCGCGAGGGCGATGTCTCCGGTGCGCGCCTCGAGGATCGCGTTGTCCGACTCGGCGTGATACAGCGCCGCGACCTCCTGAACGACGTCGCGCAGCTCCGCGAAGATGGCGCCGCCGGCGAGGTCCACGACGCGCCCGTCCTCGCGCTTGACGTAGCGCCGGTCGCCGATGCCGTCCCACACCCGGTCGCAGCGGTCGCGGATCATCTCGCCGAGACGGCGTTCCTGCTCGTCGAGGGTCGCGGGCGGGGCAGGCGCTTCGGGGCGGCGGCGGAGCAGCTCGTCGTAGGTCCGCTCGACCGGCGACACGCCCGCCGCGGTCAGCCTGGCGTCCAGCCCCCGCAGCTCGTCGAGCCGCCGCTCGAGCTCGGCCATCGTGCCGGGGTCGGGAGCGCTGCCGCGCGCCTCCGCCATTGCACCGGCCCCCAACGCGCCGGCGCCCAGCAGGGCGAGCGCCGCCCCCGCCTCGAACGACAGCGACAGACCCACCGCGACGCCCGACGCCAGGCACCCGAGCCCCCCGGCCAGCCAGACGATACCTGCGTGCCGCATGCGTTTCGGCAGTGTACCAGGCGGGCGGGGGCGACCGCGGGGGAGCGGGCGGGAAGGCCGCCGAGCGCGACGCCGAGAGGCGCCGAAGCAGTGCTCCGGCGAGGCCTCGGGGGACGCCGCGGCGGGGCTCGGGGGGCGCGCGTCCGGGTGAGGCCGCGGGGGCGCCGCGGAGTGGCTCGGGGGCGCGACGGGGCGCCTGCGGGGGGAGGGGCCGGTTATGATGAGGGGTTGTGATTGCCGCCGCGACCCTCCGATCCGCTGCCGTTGGTCTCGTCGTTGCAGCCGTCGCGGTGGCCGCGGCGCCGGCGCGCGGCCAGTCCGCGGCGCCGGCCGCCCCGGCCGCGGGCCGGGTCGAGGTCGCGGCGTTCGCCAACCTGTCGGGCGATCCCGCCGACGACTGGATCGGCGAGGGCATCGCCGAGACGCTCGCCGCCGATCTCGGCGGGGCGGGGACCCCGGCGTCGTCCGGCCTGCGGGTAGCCGGCGCCTACCAGCGGGTGGGTGGCCGGCTGCGGATCACCGCGCGGCTGCTCGACTCGGCCACCGGGCGCGTCGTGGCCGGCACGCGTGTCGACGGGACGCTCGACGACCTGTTCTCCCTGCAGGACGAGCTGGGCGTCCGTCTCGGGGAGGCGGCGCGGCGGGCGGGGAGCCCGGGCGCGCCGGCCGGCGCGGCGCCGACGGCGGCCCCGCGGCCGCCCCGGGCCGCATTGGGCGGCGCTCCCGCGCCGGGCCCGCTCGCGGCGCCGGGAGAGGCGTTCGGAGAGGGGGCCGCGTTCGTCCGTTCCGGGAGCGGGACGGCTGCCGCCGGGGGGCAGGGGTCGGGACCGTTCGCGGGACCGGGAGTCGGGACGTTCGGCGCGGGACCGGGAGCGGGGGAGGCCGGCGCAGGGTCGGCGGCGGGACCGTCCGGGGCGGGGAGGGCCGCCCCCGCCGGGTTCGCGGCGGCGCCGACCCTGATAGACGGCCCGCCGCCCCCCCTCCCGCCCGAGGTGGCGGCCCGGGACGATTCGGGACGGCTGACCCTGCGCGCGATCCGGCTCGACGCACCGTTGCAGCTCGACGGCCGGCTCGACGAGCGGGTCTACCGAGACGTGCCGCCGGTGACCGGCTTCATCCAGCAGGAGCCGGTCGAGGGCGAGCCCGCCGTCGACCAGACCGAGGTGTGGGTGACGTTCGATGCGGACAACCTGTACGTGTCGGCCCGCTGCTGGAGCGCCGCCCCCGACCGCATCGTCGCCAACGAGATGAGGCGCGACAGTTGGGGCATGTACGGCAACGACACCATCTCGCTCGTCCTCGACACCTTCTACGACCGGCGCAACGCGTTCGCGTTCACCACCAACGCCATCGGGGGCCTGTTCGACGCCCTCGTCACCGACGAACGCAGCCAGAACCTCGACTGGAACACGGTGTGGGACGTCCGCGCGGGCCGCTTCGACGGGGGGTGGACGGTGGAGATCGCCCTTCCCTTCAAGTCGCTCCGGTATCGGGCGGGGCCGGCGCAGATGTGGGGCATCAACGTGCAGCGCCGGGTGGCGTCGACCAACGAGACCTCTTTCCTGACCCCGATTCCGGCGTCCCTCAGTTGGTCCGGGGCCTACAAGATGTCGTCGGCCGCGACCCTCGTGGGGCTGGAGGTGCCGGCCTCGGGCACCCGGCTCGAGGTCAAGCCGTACGGCATCTCCGACGTCGCCACCGACCTCACCCGCGCCCCCGACGAGCGCACGACGGCAGGGGGCGACGTGGGGTTCGACGTCAAGTACGGGGTCACCCAGGGCCTCACCGCCGACTTCACGTACAACACCGACTTCGCGCAGGTCGAGGTCGACGAGCAGCAGGTCAACCTGACCCGGTTCAGCCTCTTCTTTCCCGAGAAGCGAGAGTTCTTTCTGGAAGGGCAGGGCATTTTCGACTTCGGCGGCGGATTCACCGGCGACTCCACCGCGTTCTACTTCGGCGGCGGCCAGTTCGCGGGGACGGCGCCGATCCTCTTCTTCAGCCGGCGCATCGGGCTGCAGGACGGCCAGACCGTCCCCATCCGGGCCGGCGGCCGGCTGACCGGCAAGGCCGGCCCCTACAGCATCGGCGTGCTGAACGTGCAAGCCGAGGCGGGCGCCACGGTCGCCGCGACCAACTTCACGGTCGCCCGGGTCAAGCGGGACATCCTGCGCCGCAGCGCGGTCGGGGCGCTGTTCACGGGCCGCTCGGTGTCGATGGACGGAGACGGGTCGAACCAGGTGTACGGGGTCGACGGGCTCTTCTCCTTCTACGACAACCTGAACATCACGACCTACATGGCCGAGAGCCGGCTGCCCGGCGTCAGCCGCGACGACGCCATGAGCTATCAGGCCAGGCTCGACTACCGCGGTGACCGCTGGGGGCTCGTCGCGGAGCGTCTGGGCGTCGGCGCCGACTTCCGGCCCGAGGTGGGCTTCGTGCGCCGGCACGACTTCCGCCGCAACTTCGTGGAGGGCCGTTTCAGCCCGCGCCCGCTGTCCGTCGCGTCGATCCGCAAGTTTCTGTTCCAGGGCAGCCTCGACTACACCACCGACGGCGGCGGGCTGCTCGAGACCCGGGCGCAACAGGGGCTCTTCGGCATCGAGTTCGAGAACAGCGACCTGTTCTTCGCCGGCGTCACCGACAGCTACGAGCTGCTGAAGGAGTCGTTCCCGATGACTCCGGCCATCACGATTCCCGCCGGCGCCTACCGCTTCACCAATACCCGCATCGTCTACGCGCCGGGCCAGCAGCGCACGGTGTCGGGCGGGCTGAGCTTCGACCACGGCGGGTTCTTCGGGGGCGAGCGCACCGGGGTGGGCTACACGTTCGGCCGGATCTATCTTTCGTCGCAACTCAACGTCGAGCCGTCGCTGTCGTTCAACTGGCTCGACCTGCCCGAGGGCGACTTCCGGACCGACCTCGTCGCGGTGCGCACCACCTACACGCTGACCCCGCGCATGTTCGTGGCCGCGCTCGTGCAGTACAACTCGACCCTGGACTCGCTGGGCACCAACCTGCGCTTCCGCTGGGAGTATCAGCCGGGCAGCGAGCTGTTCGTGGTCTACACCGACGAGCGCGACACCCTCGACCCGCGGGGGCCGTTCCTCCAGAACCGCGCCTTCGTCGTGAAGGCCACGCGGTTGTTGCGCTTCTGACGTCTTCGGGGCCGCGCGACCGCCGGTACCGACGTCCGGTCGCGCATGACGTTGCGCCGTCGCCGGCGGGCGGCGGCCGCGGCGTGGAGCATCGGATTGGGAACGACTGGCCCGGGCGGGCCGTCCGGGCTCGACCCGGGCCGCCACCTGCTCCTGTACGACGGCGTGTGCGGGCTCTGCGGCCGGTTCGTCCGTTTCGTGCTCGCGCACGACCATCGGCGCCGATTCCTATTCGCGGCGCTGCAGGGCGCGGTGGGACGGGAGCTCGTGGCGGGGCTCGGCAAGGACCCCGATCGGCTCGAGGCGGTGCATGTCGTCGTCGACTACCGGTCGGGTCCGGATCGCGTGTTGAGCCGTTCGGCCGCCGCGCTGTTCGTCCTGGACGAGCTCGGCTGGCCGTGGCGGGTCGCGACGGTCCTCGGCTGGGCGCCGACCGTGCTGCTGGACTGGCTCTACGACCGGGTCGCGGCGCATCGGTACCGCCTGTTCGGTCGTCATGCGGCGTGCCCGGCGCCGGCCCCGGAACACAGAGAGCGCTTCCTGGACACCTGACTCGGCTCCCCAACCGGGCGCCCGGACCCGCCGCGCCCGCCCGCAGCCCATGTACGCAATAATCACCACGTCAGCCGGTGGGCACACGGCAGTTTCTGCCGTGTCGAAGCTCTGCCGGCTCGAGGTGGCCGGTGTTGCGACGTCTCCCTGCGATTGGGTTCGCGAAGATCCCCACGCGCCTCCTGCCGACGGCGGCGTTGCTGCTGACTCTGGCGGCCGCGCCGGCCGGCGCACAGATGGTCGAACGCGTGGTCGACGGAGACACCATCGTCGTCGACGGCGTGGGCCGGGTGCGGCTGATCGGCGTGGACACGCCGGAGACCGTGAGCCCCGGGCGGCCCGTCGAGTTCTTCGGCCGGGAGGCGAGCGCGTTCACGAGGCGGCTGCTCGAAGGCCGGCGCGTGCGTCTCGAGTACGACCGGGAGCGAAGGGACCGGTACGGACGGACCCTCGCCTACGTCCATCTCGCGGACGGGACGTTCGCCAACGCGGAGATCATCCGGCGGGGCTACGGCCACGCCTACACGCGGTTTCCCTTCCGGCATCTCGACCGGTTCCGGCGGCTCGAGCGCGAGGCGAGGTCGGCGGGCCGGGGACTCTGGAACCCGGCGGCGTCGCCGCGGGCGGGAGGGAATGCACCGCACGGCATCGCCCGGATACCCTGGGACGACAACGGGAACGGCCGCGTGTCGTGCGCCGAGGCACGGCGGCACGGCATCGCGCCGGTGCCGCGCGCGCATCCCGCCTACGCGTACATGCGAGACGGCGACGGCGACGGCGTCGTGTGCGAGTGATACGGTGGCCCTGACCGGCCCGCCGGGGGGGCGATGACCATGAACAGCCTGCTCGAGGAAGCGATAGAGGCGTGGGACGGCGCCCGGCAGGGCGTCATCGCCGAGGCGGCGGGCATTCCCGCCCGCGACTGGGACTTCCGGCCGGTCCCCGGCGCCCGGTCGGTCGCGGAGCTGGTCGCCCACGTCGTGGCCACCGCCATGATGTGGACGAACGAGCTGACCCGTCCCACCGCCGACTTCACCCGCAAGAGCTTCCCGGCGTTCATCCGCCACTACGCCAAGGGGGTCGAGAAGCCCCGCCCCCGCGCGGAATGGCTGCGCCTGCTGCGCGGCAGTTACCGCGACGGCGCCCGGCAGCTCCGCGCCGCCGGCGAGGTGCAGATGCTGCAGTACGTGCGCCGCTTCGACGGCGAGCGCGGCACCCGCCTCACCTGGTTGCACCACGGTATCGCCCACGAGGAGTACCACCGCGCCCAACTCGCGCTCTACGCCCGGTTGCTCGGCCGCACCCCGGCCCTCACGCGGGCGATTGAGGGCCCGGACGCAGGATAGGGGCGCGCTGAGGACCTGTCCTTCCAGCAGCTCGACCCGCGCGTCGGGGCGAGTCGGGGCCGCCGGCGGGCGATGGGCGGCCTACTGCTGCTCGGCCGCCGCCCGCTCGTCGGCGCGGGCGCCCGCGAGAATGCCCTCCATCGAGTAGTTGCCCTCGTGGCACGCGTACTCGTAGAGCGGCTCCTCGCCCCGCCGCATCGGGACCTCGGCCGTCCACGGCTGCACCCAGGTGTCGGGGTCGGTCACCGTGAACGTGTAGACGAGGGTGTCCTCGTCCTGCCGGGTCAGCCGCTCGACCAGCGTCATGTTCTCGGTCGAGCCGCGCCAGCGGGTCTTGTCGGTGAAGCTGTTCGTCTCGATGACGAGGGTGTCGCCCTCCCAGCGCCCCCGCGACTCGCCGGTCCACGACCCGATGCCGGTGCGCGGGGTGCCGTCGATGGGGATGATGCGCGAGTCGTGCACCATCTCGTTGAGGATGACGACGGTGTCCTCGGTCTGGAACACCTGCATGTTCTGGTTGTAGCCGCCCGGGGTCATCGGCGGCCCGGTGTTGAACCCGAGGATGCAGCGGTCGAAGGTGCTGCGGTCGAGCCAGGAGTCGGCGGGGTGCTCGGCCCGGTACTCGCGTCGTGCGTCCGCCCGCGCCTGCCCCGCCTCGCTCAGCGCCGGCATGCGCCCGTTCGGGGGGTCGACGATCAGCGACGTCCGGCGGGTCCCGATGGTGCGGGTGCCCCGGTCCATCCAGAAGTTGTTGTAGGCGCCGACGCTGCCGCCCGCCTCGGTGCGGCGGGGCGGGGCGAGGAGAAGCCGCTCGTCCCGGTCGACGGCGCCCTGCTCGAGGGTGGCCGCCTCCTCCTGGGTCAGGAACTCGCGGTCCCCGTACCGTTCGGGGCGCTGCAGCGGGGTGATGGTGCGGAAGTCCCACACGCCCTGCAGGTTCGGGGCGCCCCACGCGGTGCGGGGCCCGTCCTGGGCCGCCGCGGGCGGGGCCAGCCCTGCCGCGGCCACGATCGCGGCGAGGACGCCGAGCGCTACGACCTGTCTCTGCCTCATCTCCGACCTCCTTGAAGTCCGGCCGAGCTCATCACGCCGCACCCCGACAAGAGTAGCCCCCGTCGGCGAGCCGGTCAACGCTCATCGTTCCGGCGTTTCCGGCAGCGCGAGGGCCACGTACTCGCTACTCATGTCGTCCCAGCCGACGGTGGCCACGATGTACTGCCGGCCGTCGACGCTGTAGCTGATGGGGGCGGCGGTGGTGCCCCCGGGCAGCTCCATCTCCCGCACGATCTCGCCGGTCCGCTTGTCGAAGGCGCGGAACATCCTTCCCCCGCTGCCCGGCGGCAGGAACGCGGCGCCGACGTTGGCGCCCTCGCCGAGGAACACCAGGCTGCGGGTGACGAGCGGCGCCGCGCGGCCTCCCTGGCCGAGGGGCGGCAGGTCGAGGTGGGCGATCGCGGGATGGTCGCGTGGCCCGTCGCCGTTGGGCGCCGTCCACAGAATCTCGCCCCGGTTGAGGTCGATGGCGACGAGGCGGCCGTAGGGCGGCTTGAACAGCGGCAGCCCCCGCGGGCCGGGAATGTGCCGGGCGTTCCGCATCACCCAGTCGACGTCCGAGCGGGGGTGCTCGGAACGGCTGAGCCCCACGACGGTGCCGCTGTGGACCGAGGGGACGTAGAGGATGCCGGTCTCCGGGTCGACCCCGGCCCCGTTCCAGTCGGTGCCGCCGACGAGGCCGGGTACCACCAGCGTGCCCTGCGTGCCGCCCGGCCGGTCGTCGATCAGCGACGGCGGGGTGAAGAACGGCCCCCACACGTAGTCGTCGAGGATGGCGAGGGCCTCGGCCCGCAGCTCGGGCGTGAAGTCGATCAGGTCGTCGATGCTCACCCCCTGCTGGTCGTAGGCTGGCGGCTTCGTGGGGAACGGCTGGGTCGGCGCGTACCACTCGCCCGGCACGTCGCCGGCGGGCACGGGCCGCTCCTCGATGGGCCACACCGGCTCGCCGGTGACCCGGTCGAAGACGTAGGTGTGGGCCTGCTTGCTCGTGATGGCCACCGCCTTGACGTCGCGGCCGTCGACGGTGACGTCCACCAGGGTCGGGGCGGCGGGGAAGTCGTAGTCCCACAGGCCGTGGTGCACCGCCTGGAAGTACCAGACGAGCTCGCCCGTCGCGGCGTCGAGGCAGACCAGGCTCTCGGCGAACAGGTTGTCGCCGGGTCGGTGCCCCCCGTAGTAGTCGCTGGTCGGCGTCGAGAGGGGCAGGTAGACGTAGCCCAGCTCCGCGTCGGCGCTCGGTGACGCCCACATGTTGGTGTTCCCCGTGTACTCCCACGACGCCCGGTCCTCGTCGAGGGCGGTCAGCCACGTCTCGTTGCCCGGCTCGCCCTCGCGCGGGACGGTGCGGAAGATCCAGCGCTGCTCGCCGGTGCGCACGTCGAAGCCGCGCACGTCGCCGGGCGGCATCTCCTTGAGGGCGGGCATGGTGTGGCTGACGATGTCGCCGATGAGCGAGCCGACGACGATGACGTCGTTGACGACGAGCGGCGCCGACTGCCACCGGAAAGTCTCGACCCGCGGGTCGTCGTAGCCTTCCGTCAGGTCGACCTCGCCGCCGTCGCCGAAGCCGGGGTAGCGCCGGCCGGTCTCGGCGTTCAGGGCGACGAGCCGGTCGCCGAGGATGGCCACCACCCGGGCGTCGTCGCCGTCCGTCCAGTAGCCGAGGCCGCGCGTGGGCCGGCCGCGCTGCCGTTCCTCGCCCTCGGGCGCCGGCGGGTCGTCGAACCAGACCACCTCGCCGGTGGTGGCGTCGAGGGCCGCGACCATGCCGAGGCCGGTGCTGATGTACAGCCGTCCCCCCGCCATCAGCGGGGTGTTCTGGGACGCGGCGGGCGCGCGCAGGTCGTTGCCCGCGCGGGTGGTGTCTGGGATGGTCGACTGCCGCCAGACGATCTCCAGGTCGTGGACCGACTCGGCGTCGATCTGGTCGAGGGGGACGTACTTGGAGCTGGCCGCGTCGGCGGCGTAGGCGCGCCACTCGACGTCCTGGCCGGCCGCGGCCGACACCGAGGTCAGGAGCGGCAGGGCGCAGACGAGCGCCGTCGAAGGGTGCGTGATCGAGACTCTTCGCTTGGGCATGATGTCCCCCCCCCCCGAAGCTCCCGCGCGGTGGGCTTCCCGCCGCCCGCCGGGCTTCGGTGCGAGGCGGGCTTCCGCGACCGCCAAGTGGTGCTCGGGCGATTCTACGTCAGGGCGGGGTGCGCGCAGTGAATGACGGTCGACCCATTCCACCCGTGGGATGGCGGCTTGAGCCGGGACTCCAGGACCGCCGGTGGCGCGCCGACAGCTTCGGGCCGGAGCAGTCTCGGGTTCCGGTTGCGGGGCATGATGGCTGTCCTTCGAGGGGTGCGGTCATCAAGGCCCGATTGAGGCGACAAGAAAGATATGATATCTCAAATGATGAGATGGGTGCTGGACACCAACGTCATCGTCGCCGGTCTCAGGAGCCCGGCCGGCGCGTCGGCGGCGTTGCTCGATCGCGCCCTCGGCCGGTCGTTCGTGCTGGTGCTGTCGGTGGCGTTGGCACTGGAGTACGAGGCGGTCTGCCGCGATCCCGCGCAACGGATCGCCTCGGGCCTGAGCGAGTTCGAGGTCGAGACCCTCGTCACGGCGTTGTGCGCGGTCGCCGAGCCCGTCGAGACCCGATTCCTGTGGCGTCCACAGCTCCATGACCCGGCCGACGAAATGGTGCTCGAGGCGGCCATCAACGGGGCGGCCGATGCGCTGGTCACCTTCAACCGGCAGGACTTCGGGCAGGCGCCGGCCCGGTTCGGCATCTCGTTGTTGTCACCCCGGGAGGCCCTGAGGAGGCTGTCGTCATGAAGAAGCAGCTCAGCACCTATCCGTTGCGGCTGCCCACGTCGCTGAAGACGGCCGTGGCCGAGATCAGCAAGGCCGACGGCACGAGCATCAACCAGTTCGTAGCGGTCGCCGTGGCGGAGAAGGTCTCGGCCCTCCGGACCGCGGCGTTCTTCAGCGAACGGGCGGCCCGGGCCGACGTCGCCGCGGCGCGGCGGCTGCTTCATCGACAGGGCGGCCGGCCCCCGGAGCCCGAAGACCGGATCGAGTGAGAGAGCCGCGGTCCCACGGCCGGGCCCGGACCGCGGCGGGCCGGTGTCGGCGCGCTCCGCCGTGCCGCCGGTTGTGGTAAACCTATCCGCCGGGGTGCAGCCCGTCGGGGAGGCCCGTAAGGAACGAACGCAGGGGGTGTACGAAGATGAGACGCAGCATCACGCTCGGCGCGGTTGTGGCGGTCGGCGTTCTGTCGGTCGGGGCAGGCGGGTTCCAGCAGCTCAACCCGGATGCCGTCGACGCGGCCGTCATCGAGCACGTCAGGGACAACCTCTACGTCATCACCGGGTCGTCGACCGCCGACCGGTCGCTGTTCAGCGGCGGCAACGTCGGGGTGTTCGTGATGGAGGACGGGGTGGCCATCGTCGACACCAAGCTGCCGGGCTGGGGCCCGGTGATCCTCGAGCGCATCCGGTCGGTGACCGACAAGCCCGTCGTCACCATCGTCAACACCCACACCCACGGCGACCACGTCGGCAGCAACGAGTTCTTCGACGCGGCGCGCATCGTGGCCCACGACAACACCAAGGCCAACATGCAGCGCATGGACAATTTCCAGGGCGACAACGCGCGGTTCCTGCCCGCCGCCACCTACTCCGACCGGATGAGCCTCGGCTCCGGCGCGGACCGCATCGACCTGTACCACTTCGGGGCCGGCCACACCGACGGCGACACGTTCATCGTGTACCCTGCCCTCGGGGTGCTGCAGACCGGCGACATGTTCCCGTGGCGGGACGCGCCGTTCCTCGACACGAGCAACGGCGGCAGCGGGCTCGCCATGCCCGAGACGCTGGCTGCGGCCCTCGCCGGCATCGAGGGCGTCGACGTGGTGGTGCCGGGGCACATCCCGGTCACCGACTGGGAGAACTTCCAGGAGTTCCAGCGCTTCAATGCGGACCTCCTGGACGCGGTGCGGACAGCCAAGGGCGCGGGGCTGAGCGAGGACGAGGCGGCGACGGGCGTCAGCCTCGCGAGCGGGTACCCCCACTACGACTCGACCCGGGTCGAGGCGGCGGTGCGGGTGATCTACAACGAGCTGCCGTAGTCGGCCCGCACGGGAGGTCGGCCGTCGCGCCGGTCGCCGACGGGCTGCTCACGGGGGGGCGCGCCGAAGCGGCGGGCTCGGTTATTGGAATGCCCTCGGACCGGCGAGCACCCGGGCCGGGAAGAGGATGATCGCGGTGAGCAGCGCGAAGACCCCGGTCACCGCGATGCCGAGCAGGCGGAACGGCAGCAGCAGCAGCCAGACGATGGGGTAGAGCAGCAGCGCCAGAAGCGCCAGGGGCCAGCACAGCACGAGAAGGATGCACCAGAGCAGGAACTTGGTCATGGTTCTACCCGCATCTGACGAGGGGCCGCGGCCGCCGGTTCCGGCGGGGCCCATGCTTCGGAATAGTAGCAAGGAGTGGCGATGCCGCGTTACCTCTCGCAGTTCCGGGCGCTGTTGATCGCGGGCCCGGCTCTGTTCGTCGCCGGCGGCGTCGCGCCGCCGGTTCACGCCGACGACTGGCCCGAGTGGCGCGGAGCGGGCCGCGGGGGCGTCCTGCACGAGACCGGCCTCGTCGAGACGTTCCCCGAGGACGGCCTGCCGGTGGCGTGGCGCACCCCCATCCACGGCGGCTACGCCGGCCCCGCGGTGGCCGGCGGGCGCGTCTTCGTCACCGACGCCCGCCGGCTCGACCCGCGGTCGACCGCGGTCGTCGAGCGGGCGGTCGCCCTCGACGAGGAGACCGGCGAGGTGCTGTGGACCCGCGAGTGGGAGACCGACTACGCGGGGCTGCAGCTCGTGTACGCCATCGGCCCGCGGGCCACGCCCACCGTCGACGGCGACCGCGTCTACGTGCTCGGCGCCATGGGCCGCCTGCTCGCCCTCGACGTTGCCGACGGGACGGTGCGTTGGGAGAAGGACTTTCCCGCCGACTACGACACCGAGGTGCCGTCGTGGGGCATGTCGGGGGCGCCGCTCGTCGACGGCGACCGGCTGATCTGCCTCGTGGGGGGAGAGCCGAACGCCAAGATGATGGCGTTCGACAAGCACACCGGCGAGGAGATCTGGCGGGCCCTGTCGTCGGACTGGGAGCCCGGCTACAGCCAGCCCATCATCATCGAGGCGGGGGGCGCGCGGCAGCTCATCGCCTGGCACCCGCGGGACATCAGCTCGCTCGACCCCGAGACCGGCGAGGTGTACTGGGAAGTGCGCCATATCGTCGACATGGGCATCAACCCCGCGACCGCGGTCCACAGCGGCCGCTACCTGTTCTTCACGTCGCAGTACGGCGGCGCGCGCATGCTGCTGCTCGACCAGGACCGACCCGCGGCCGAGGTCCTCTGGGAGGGGGTGGGCGAGAGCGACCCCGAGTACGGCTTCGACTTCAACACCCTGAACTCGGTCATCAGCACCCCCCTCATCCACGACGACCACGTCTACGGGGTCGACGGCCACGGCGTCCTCCGCTGCCTCGAGGCGGCGACGGGCCGGCGCGTCTGGGAGACCGAGGCCCTGATCGGCGAGAGCACCAACTGGGCGACCGCGTTCTTCGTCCGCAACGGTGACCGCTATTTCGTCAACACCGACACCGGCGACCTCGTCATCGCGCGGTTCTCGCCGGACGGCTACGAGGAGGTCAGCCGCACGCCCCTCATCGAGCCCACCCATCCCTACGTGCGGCGACGGCTGTCGGGCCGCGCCGTCAACTGGTCGCACCCCGCCTACGCGAACCGCCACGTCGTCGTTCGCAACGACGAGGAGATCGTGCGGCTGTCGCTGGCCGGGGAGGAATAGCGTGTCTGCGATGCGCGGGTTCGGCAAGCCGGGTGTCCTCATCGTCGCGATCGCGATGTCCGCCTCCCTGGTGTACGCCCAGGCCGCGGGCGACGCGGCGCGCCGGGTCGTGGTGATGGGCGACCTGCGCCTGGGCGAAGGGCGCGGACCCGATGGCGCCTGGTCGCCGTTCGAGGACTTCCGGTGGGCGGAAGATCTCCAGGAGTTCCTGACTGATCTCGCGGAGGAGGGCGGCCCGACCGACCTCGTCCTGAACGGCGACACGTTCGAGCTGCTGCAGGCGAGCGACGGCGCCTGCGCCTGGGACGACCCGGCCCTGGGGTGCACCGAGGCCGAGGCGCTGGCCCGCCTGGACCGGGTGCTCGCGGCGCACCGCGACGAGACCGCCGCCCTCGCGGCGTTCGCCGCCGCCGGCGACAACCGGCTGGTGCTCGTGCCCGGCGACCACGACGCGGCCCTGCTGTTCCCGGCCGTCGGGCAGCGCGCGGTCGAGGCGTTCGCGGCCGCGCCGGGGCGGGTCAGGGTGGCCCGCGAAGGGTTCTGGCGCTCGGCCGACGGGCTGATCCACGCCGAGCACGGGCATCAGATCGAGGGCCGGGCCGACCGGTTCGACGACTGGCCGGCCCCGTTCGTGACCCGCTCCGGACAGCGGCATCTTGCGCGGCCGTGGGGGCACTCGGTGGTGCAGGCGCTGTACGACCGCCACGAGCCGCGGTTCCCCATCGTGGACAACCTCGCCGACAACGGCGCCGGCGTGCGCGAGGCCCTCGCGGCGGCCGGGGTGGACGACGCGGGTGCAGCGGCGGCCGACCTGCTGCGGTTCCTGCTCTTCCGCATGTCGTGGCAGCAGTTCCGGATGGACCTCGACCGCGGCGACGTGGAGCCCCCGGTCTGGGACCTCGCCGCCGTACGCGAGGCGGGGCCGCGGTTCCTCGTCGACTCGCTGGCCGACGACGACCGGTTCAAGCCGCTCGCCGCGCGGGCCCTCGAAGCGGGCCGCCTGAGTGCCCTCATGGAGGGTCTGAGCGACGACGAGCTGACCGCGATCTGCGATCACCGCGCCGCCCTCCGCCGGGCGCGGCGGCGTTTCGAGCGCATCCTGACCCAGCTCGACCCCACTGGCCCCCCGCTCGCCGAGTGCCCGCGCACGCCCGAGACCGACGCGCCGCGGTTCGAGTACTTCTGGGGCTCGCGCGACCGCGTGTTCGGCCGTCACCTGGAGCAGTTGACGGACCCCCGGCCGGTCGCGGTCATGGTGCACGGGCACACCCATCTCGCCGACTACCGGCAGGGGAACTTCACCCGCGTCGAGGCCGGCCTGACCTACGTCGTAGACGGCTTCTCGCCGGTGCGCGGGGCCGCGACCCCGGTCGTCATCAACGGCGGCGCGTGGCAGCGCACCGTGACCCCGCGGCAACTCGACGAGCACCGGCGGCGCCTGGGGCTGTCGGAGGCCGAGCTGCTGGAGTCGATGCAGCCCGAGCAGTTGCCCCCCTGCTACAGCTTCGTGGAGATCGATCCCTACGACGAGCGGCCCGACCCGCCGGTGGTGCGCTACTGGCGACAGGACCGCGACGGAACCTGGATGATGGCGCCCCGCTGCGGGCGGAACATCGGCGACTGACCGGCGAGAGACCGGCGGATGCGAACTGGATCGACCGCCCGGAGATGGGCGGATGCGAGCATCGAGGAGAGAGTGATGACGAGATCGACGACGAAGTGGTGGGTGCTGGCCGCGGTGCTGGCGGCGGCGGTGGCCGTGGGGAGCGCGAATGCCCCTGGCGACGTGCCGGCGATGGACGGCGTGCCGGCGGCCGACCCCGAGGCGGTGGGGATGTCCTCGGCCCGGCTCGAGCGCCTCGACAAGGTCATGCAGAGCTACATCGACCGCAACGAGGTGGCGGGCGTCGTCACCCTCGTGGCCCGCCGGGGCAAGGTGGTGCACTTCTCGGCCCTCGGCAAGCGCGACGTCGAGGCCGGCGCGCCGATGACCCACGACACCATCTTCCGCATCGCGTCGATGACCAAGCCCATCGCGTCGGTGGCGCTGATGATGCTCTACGAGGAGGGCCGCTTCCAGCTCCGCGACCCCATCGCGAAGTGGCTGCCCGAGTTCGCGGACATGCAGGTGGCGGTCCCCGCGCCCCCGCAGGAGCGGCTGACCGGCCGCTACAAGACGGTGCCGGCGGTCCGGCCCATCACCGTGCAGCAGGTCCTGACCCACACGGCCGGGCTCGCCAACACCTACCGCGGCATCACCCAGCCCGAGTTCCAGCGGGTGGTCGCGCCCCGCGAGCCCGGCGACACGGTCGGCGACATGCTGAAGCGGCTCGCCACCCTGCCCCTCAACTTCCACCCCGGCGACCACTGGGAGTACGGACGCGCCACCGACGTCGTGGGCCGGCTCGTCGAGGTCATGTCCGGCCAGACCCTCGACGCGTTCCTGAAGGAGCGCATCTTCGAGCCCCTCGCCATGCGGGACACCCACTTCTACCTGCCGAAATCGAAGCTCGGCCGGTTCGCCGCCCTCTACCGCCCCGACGCCGACGGCAAGATCGAGCTCGCCGAGGCCCCCACGGCCGAGAGCCGCTTCGTGGCCGAGCCCCACACCTACTTCAGCGGCGCCGGCGGCCTCGTGTCGACCGCCCGCGACTACTTCCGCTTCCACCAGATGATGCTCAACGGCGGCGAGCTCGACGGCGCCCGCATCCTCGGCCGCAAGACGGTCGAGCTGATGACCGCCAACCACACCGGCGACAAGGGCATCTGGCTCGCCGGCCCCGGCTACGGGTTCGGCCTCGGCTACGCGGTGGTCACCGACCTCGGCCCGTCCGGTACTCCTCGCTCGGAGGGCTCCTACTACTGGGGCGGCGCCTTCGGCACCATCTTCTGGGTCGACCCGTCCGAGGAGCTCATCGGCATCCTCATGGAGCAGATCCGGCCCTACACCCACCTCAACGTCCGGCCGGACCTCGCGACGATGACCTACCAGGCGATCGTCGACTGAGCCGCGATGCGCGAGTGGAACGGGCGTTCATCGACTGAGCCGCGATGCTGAAGTGGATCGTCCTCGCGACGGTGCTGGGGTGGATCGGCCGGCAGCTGCTCGACCGGGTGCGGGTGGCCGTCAACCGGCCCCCGCCCCCGCGCCGCTTCGACGCCTTCACGGTGCTCGCCATCGTCGTCGTGCTGCTGTGGCTGCTGCCTTTCGTGCTGCCGTTCTTCAGGGACGCGGCGGAGTGAGGGCGGGGGGGGCGCCGGGATCCAGTCGCAGAATCAGGGTCGGGTTCGCGGCCGGTCGAGGCCCACCGCTCCGTGGCCCTTCGCGGCGCTTGCGGTGCACGGCGGGTGACGACCGGGCCCCTTCGGGAAGCGGATCGGGCTAGACTGGAAGGACGCATGGCCACTCTCGACACCCACGCCATAGCCCGCACGCTGACCGACGCCGGCGCTGACCCGAAGCTCGCCGACGCCATCACGGCCGCCGTTCGAGAGGCAGCCGACCACGGCGACCACGTGACGCCCGACCAGTTCAAGGCCGGGCTCGCCGAGCTGGAGGCCCGACTGACATGGCGGTTCGCCGGCGCCATGCTCGCGCAGACCGGCGTGATCCTCGCCGCCGTCATCGGGGCCGCCATCGCCATCCTGCGCATGCTCGGGAGCTGACTTCCACGGCCCGCTCTTGGGTCGGCGTCGGGGTCGACCCGTTAGCAGTTGGCCTACTAGACCGTATCAATCTGCCGTCAGCAAGCGGGCGAGCTGGCGCCCACGAACTCTCGAATGAGACGCTGGATGCGTCTTCAAGCCGCTTCCCGCGGGTCGTTCGAGGTGCAGCGACGGTTCCGCGTCACGTTCGACCTCGTACCGGCCGCACTTGAGTAGTCTTGCTCAGGACCGTAAGTCATCCGGAGACGGACCCGTGCAGTTGCGGGTCGCAGTTACACGCGGAGGCTGCCGCTCACTGCCCGAACAGGCTCTTAGGAACCCGCCCCGTGACCACCTGGGTCAGGTCCACCGCCTCGGCGACGTGGAAGTCGACGGCGATGCTCGCCAGCGACAGCGCCCGGTCGGGGCTGAGGCCGTGCTCTTCCACGAGGAACGCCACCACCTCCTCGACCGCCTTCTGCAGTGCCCGGTCGAGGTCGAGATCGATGCCCATCAGCACGTGGTGGGTGGCGGTCTCGGCCCGCGGCGCCGTCAGGTCGCGGTCCTTGTGCAGCACGAAGCGGAAGCGCCCGGTCAGCGATTGCTCGAGGGCGGTGCCGCTGACCTCGCCGTCGCCCTGCGCGGAATGGGGGTCGCCGACGTAGAACAGGGCGCCGGGCTGCAGCACCGGGAGGTACAGGGTGCTGCCGACGGTGAGGTCCTTGACGTCGAGGTTGCCGCCGAAGCGGCCGGGCGGCCGCGACGCCTGCACGCCCGGGACGGTGACCCCGGGCTCGCCGACGACGGGATCGGGGGCGACGGCCATGATGCCCATGAACGGGGCCACGGGCACGTGGATGCCGTCGGCGAAGAGGGCGACCTCGCGGCCGTTCACCATCCCCGTGCGGATGAGGTGCCGGCCCGCCGCGATGTCGCGCTCGGCGTCGTCGGGCCGCGACCCCGGGTAGGCGGGCGAGAAGACGCCGCCGGTCGGGCTCGTGTTGTTGATGCCGTAGGGGACGCGGGTGGCGAGCTCGAGCACCTGAATCTCGAGCACGTCGCCCGGCTCGGCGTTCCGGATCGCGATCGGCCCGGTGATGAGGTGGCCGCTCCGGCCCTCCCGCGGCCGTCCCGCCCGGGACGCCCAGAAGTCGAGCACGTCGGGGAGGATCTCGTCCGGCGTCACCCCGAGCACGATCAGCGACAGGTCGGGATGGTCGTTCTGGGTGGCCCCGGCGTGCGACAGGGTGTCGATGCGCACCGTCTCGCCGGAGTCGATGGTCAGCACCGGCGGCTTGTCGAAGGGGAACCAGCCCCAGCTCAGCGTCTCGGGCCGGGACGGCACGAAGTGCTCGCCGTCCTGGGCGGCGGCGGTCGACCCCGAGCCCGTGGCCATGAGTAGAGCGGCCGAAACGCCGGCCACCAGGGTGCGTGCGTTGCCTGCGAGCATCTCTCGTTCCTCCGCGGGGGTGCGGCTTCCGGGCGCCGTTGTACTAGAATACCTGCAACGTTCGACGGCAACGGTTCGAGAGCTTCGAGGAGTCGATGATGAACATGCGATTGAGCGCGCTCGGCGTCTGCGTCTTCCTGCTGAGCGCTTCCCTGGGGGCGGCCCAGACCAACTGGCCGCGGTTCCGCGGCGAGGCGGCCGGCGTGGTGGCGGACGATCCCGTGCTGCCCGAGAGCTGGGGGCGGGACGAGAACGTGGCTTGGCGGGTGGACGTGCCGGGCCGCGGTTGGGCGTCGCCGATCGTCTGGGGGGACCACGTCTTCGTCCTGACGTCGACGGCGGCGGAGGGCGACGAGGTGCCCATCCAGCCCATCGAGAACTACCGGGCGCGCTCCCTCGGCGGCACCATGACCGCGGCCTTCATCACCGAGATGGACCGGCCCCTGCGCTGGGTCCTCCTCGACATCGACTTCGAGACGGGCGAGACGCGCTGGGAGCACACCCTGCACACCGGCGTGCCGGCGCTGCCGACCCACCAGAAGAGCACCTTCGCCTCGGAGACCCCGGTCACCGACGGCGAGCGGGTCTACGTGTACCTCGCCGACATCGGGCTCTTCGCGGTCGACTTCGCGGGCGAGCTGGCGTGGTCGGCGCCGCTCGACTGGCTGCCGCGCCGCCAGTGGGGGGCCGCGAGCTCGCCGGTCCTGCACGACGGCCGGCTCTACGTGGTCAACGACAACGAGGAGGCGTCGTGGGTGGCGGCCTTCGACGCCGCGACCGGCGACGAGCTGTGGCGCACCGACCGGGACGAGACGTCGAACTGGTCCACGCCGTTCGTGTGGGAGAACGACGTGCGGACCGAGCTGGTGACCACCGGCCAGAACGGGGTCAAGTCGTACGGGCTCGACGGCGAGCTCCTGTGGCAGCTCAGCGGGATGTCGTCGCTGGTCATCCCGACCCCGTTCTCCGAGAACGGCCTGCTCTACATCAACTCGGGCTACGTGGCCGACCGGAACCGGCCGGTGTACGCCATCCGGGCCGGCGCGGGCGGCGACATCACCCTGCCCGAGGGCGCCACGAGCAACGACTACATCGTCTGGTCGCACCCGCAGCTCGGGTCCTACAACCCGTCGGCGCTCGTCTACGGCGGCACCCACTACACGCTCCTCGACCGGGGCATCCTGATGGCCTACGACGCCGGCTCGGGCAGCGAGGTCTACCGGCGCCGGCGCATCACCGCGGGGACGCTCTTCACCGCGTCGCCGTGGGCGTACAACGGGAAGATCTTCGCCCTCAGCGAGGACGGCGACACCTTCGTCATGCAGGCGGGGGAGGAGTTCGAGGTGCTGGCGCGAAACTCGCTCGACGAGATGACCCTGGCGACGCCGGCGGTGGCCCGCGGCAGCCTGCTCATCCGCACCGCGTCGGGCCTCTACCGCATCGCGGAGAGCGGCGACTGAGCCGGCTCGTCGGAAGCCGGGCACGGGACATCCACGAGGGCGCAAAACGGAACCCGGGCCGATGTCCGAGGGCATGGGAGGGAAGGCGATGCGCAGAGGAATCCTGCTGGTGGTCGGGGTGGCGTTCGTTCTCGGTATCGGCGCGGACCGCGCCGCCGGCCAACCGCCCGCCGGCGAGGCCGTCGACGCCGTCGCGGAGCTCGTCGGCCGCCTCGACCTGGAGCAATACAAGGCCACCATCAAGGGCCTCACGCAGTTCGGGGACCGGCGGCAGGGGACCCGCCGCAACCGCGACGCCGTCGACTGGATCGAGGCGTGGCTCGAGGAGGCTGGCTGTACCACCACCGAGCGGGTCTTCTACAGCTACTACGCGCCCCCGCCGAGGCCGCAGGTGCGGAACCCGGGCACGCGCGGGACCCCGCCGCCCCTGAACCCGACCGGGCCGACGCCCACCGGCGGCCGCATCGGCCGCAACGGCAGCGGGGCCGGCGGCAGCACCATCTTCGGCTACCGCCGCCGCACCGGCGTCGAGCGCGACCCGATGGCGCAGCCCGACGAGGCGTTGCGGGCCCTGAACATGGAGGAGCCCGAGGACGGCGCCCGTTCGCAGGTCTACTGCACGAAGATCGGCTCGACCCGCCCCGACGAGATGTACATCCTCGGCGCCCACATGGACGGGCACGGCTTCGGCGAGGCCGCGAACGACGACGGGTCGGGGACGGCGCTCGTGATGGAGCTCGCGCGCATCCTCAGCGCCCCCGACGTGACGACCGAGCGGTCGATCCGGTTCGCCCTCTGGAACGACGAGGAGACCGGCCTGAACGGCAGCCGGGCCTACGTCGAGCAGCGCCGCGAGCGGCAGGGCCTCGAGAACCCGCCGGGGTCGGGCCGCTATCCCGAGCCGCGCTGGCTGGGGATGATCCAGCACGACATGATGCTGTTCGACCACGGGGCGCCCGGCCCCGACGGCGAGGTCAGCCCCGTCCAGCGGCGGGAGGCCGACGTCAACATCGAGTTCCAGTCGGACTCGGTGTTCGCGGCCGAGTCGCGCGATCTCGCGTTCTTCTTCAAGGCCGCCAACGACGCCTACGCCACCGACTATCCGGCTCAGGTCGGGCCGCACATGAGCAGCACCGACTCGACGCCGTTCATGAACGTCACGCCGTCGATCAGCCTGCGGGAGAGCGAGCGGGGCATGCACATCGGGGCGGGCTGGGACCCGCACTGGCACCAGCCCACCGACCGCTACGACACGTTCAGCGACGACGACTTCCGCCTCGGCCTCAACGCCGCCCAGACCACCCTGGCCGCGATCGCGCAGCTCGCGGGGGCGGCGGTCGAGCCCTGACGGACGGCTGTCCGGGCGTGAGGGGCGGCTAGAAGAGGGAGCTTCCGGCGAGCCGCAGGATGATCTCGATCACGAGCAGCGGAACCAGCACGATCTGCAGCCCGATGAACACCGCGTTCGAGATGAGGGCCAGGAAACGGAGCCCCCCGCCGGTGTCGGGTTCCGCCGCCAGCGGCTCGGTCCGCAGGGGGCCGAAGAGGGTGCCGACCACGAGCACGAGGAGAATGACGCCCACGCAGCTCAGGACCGTGACGTGCACGACGTAGTCGGTGGCGAACCGCATGAACAGGGCGTACGGCAGGAGCGCGATGACCACGAAGATCGCTGTGCCCAGCACCCACATGAGCATGCGTCCGGCCAGTCCCAACTGTTGCGTCTCAGTCATGTGATCTCCGTCGGCAATACGCTCGGCCCGGCGCGGGCCGCACCCCGGCCCGCCAGAGGCCCCGGCCGGGCGGCCGGACCTCGAGGGCAATGGAAACGCCGCCCATTATACGCATGCAGCCCGGTGCGCGCTTGTGCCGTCGAGCCCGGCGGCCGCTGCCGCCGAGGTCATGCGCCTTCGCCGGGATGGGACCAATCGCGGGAGCGCCCGCTCGTTGGGGGCACGGGGCGCGCCTTCACCGGGATGGGACGATCACGGGAGCGCCCGCTGATTTAGAATGGCTCCGTCGCACGTCCGCGGCGCCGGCGACGAAGTCGGCGGCCGGTTATCGCGGCCGCCCGGGCCGGGGTGGCCGGCGGCCGGAGATCGGCGGAAACGTCGGAGTCTGCGCCGCGGAGGCGGGCGGGTTCGCGGGCGGGCGGTCGAGGAGGCCGTACCGCGAGGCGCGCTCTCCGGGCAGCGGAAGGAGTGAGATTCATGCGCGAGAAGTGGGTGACGGTGTGGGTTCTGGCCGCGGTTCTCGCGGTCGCCGGGGTGGTCGCGCCGGCGACGGTCGCCGCCCAGCCCGTTGACGCGGGCTGGGTCGTCCCTCGTACGCCCGACGGCCGCGCGGACCTGCAGGGCGTCTGGGCCAACAACAACATCACGCCCCTCCAGCGGCCCGAGGCGTGGGCGGGCAGGGAGACCCTCAGCGACGAGGAGCTTGCCGCGCTGCGCGTGTCGGCCGCCAGCGCGGTCAGCGACGGGGACGCGCTGTTCGGCGACCAACTGGTGCTGGCCGCCATCGCGGGGGTGGAGGCGACCTCCTACGACCCCAGCACCGGCAACTACAACCAGTTCTGGATCGTCGAGCGCGATTTCAACAACCGGACGTCGCTGATCGTCGATCCGCCGGACGGCCGGATCCCGGCCGTCACCCCGGCCGCGCGGGAGCGGTTCCGCGCCGCCGCCGAGTACCGGCGCGAGCATCCCGCCGACAGCTATACCGACCGGCCGCTGCAGGAGCGGTGCGTGACCTACGGGATCCCGAGCATCAGCGCGGGCTACAACAACTACTACCAGGTCTTCCAGAGCGCCGATCACGTCGTGATCCTCAATGAGATGATCCACGACGCGCGGGTGGTCCCGCTCACCGGCCAGCCCCACCTGCCCGAGTCCGTCCGCCAGCTTCACGGCGACTCGCGGGGCTACTGGGAGGGGGACACCCTGGTCATCGAGACGACCAACTTCTCGTCCACCGCGAACTTCCGCGGATCGTCCGACGGCCTCCACCTGGTGGAGCGGCTGACCCGGGTGGGCCCGCGGACCCTCGATTACGAGGTCACGATCACCGACCCGACGGTGTGGACGCGGCCGTGGACGGTCAGCATTCCCCTCATGCGGAGCGACGAGCCGATGTTCGAGTACGCCTGCCACGAGGGCAACATCGGGATGGACGGGATTCTCGCCGGCCATCGCGCCGAGGAGCGGGCCGGGCAGTCGCAGTAGGAGGCACCCTCCCGCGGGAGGCGCCGATTCGATCGAGGGTTGGGTCGGGCGGGGAGCGACGCTCCCGGCCGACCGCACGGCGGGGGCACCCGGGGGGTGCACGCCATGAAGAGTTCCGCCATCGCGGTGGGGATTGCCCTGGCCGTCTGCAGTCCCCGTCCCGCGCCCGCCCAGTCGCCGGACCCGGTATACGACGCCGCTGTTCGAACCCTGGCGGCGACGCCCGAAGTGCGCCGCGCCCTCGCCCTCGCCCGCGCGCTCGAGCGGACGGCGGAAGCGCCGCTCATCGAGCTGACGCAGATTCCCGCGCCGCCCTTCGGGGAGACCGAGCGCGGGCGGCGGTTCGCGGAGCTCCTGCGGGCGACGGGGCTCGCCGACGTGACCATCGACGAGCCCGGCAACGTCATCGCGCGGCGGGCGGGGACGGCCGGCCCCGAGGCGGTGGCCGTCGTCGCCCATCTCGACACCGTCTTCCCCCCCGGCACGGACGTGACCGTCCGCCGGCGCGGGGCCCGCCTCTACGCCCCCGGGATCGGCGACGACACCCGGGGGTTGGTGCTCCTGCTGATCATCGCCGAGGCGCTGGAGCGGGCCGCCGTGCGCACGCGGGCGGACGTTCTCTTCGTGGGCAGCGTGGGCGAGGAGGGCATAGGCGACCTGCGCGGCGTGCGGCACCTGCTCCGGCCGGGCGGGCCGCGCATCGACCAGTTCATCGCCATCGACGGCGGCTCCGACGAGGAGGTGGTGAACCAGGCCCTGGGCTCCCGCCGGTACCGGGTCGCGGTAATGGGACCCGGCGGCCACTCGTGGGGCGACTTCGGCCTCGCCAACCCCGCCCACGCCCTCGCCCGGGCCATCGATTACTTCGACCGCGCCGCATCGGGTGTCGCCGGAATCGGCACGTCGGCCAGCTACAGCGTCGGGCGCATCGGCGGGGGCACCTCCGTGAACGCCGTCCCCCGCGAGGCCTGGGCCGAGGTCGACATGCGGTCCACCGATCCCGACCGGCTCGACCGGCTCGACGCGGTGCTCCAATCATCGGTCACGCGGGCTGTCGACGAGCACAACGGGACCCGCCACCGCGGCGTCCCCCTCGAGGCGGAGCTCGAAGTGATCGGCGACCGGCCGTCCGGCCTCGTCGATCCGCGGGCCCCCCTCGTCCGCCACGCCCTCGCGGTGACCCGCTTCCTGGGACTCCGGCCGCGTCTCGGCGCCGCCTCGAGCGACGCCAACCTGCCCATCGCCCGCGGCATCCCCGCCGTGACCCTGGGCCGCGGCGGCACCGGCGGCGGCGCGCACTCCGTCGACGAGTGGTGGAGCCCGCGCGACGCTCACATCGGCACCCAGCGCGCGCTGTTGCTCCTGCTGGCCGCGGCCGGCGTCGCCCGGTAGCAGTCTGCGCCGTGGAACGGCGCGGGCTGCAAGCGCCGTGATAGTCTGGCTCCATCGTGCCCCGGAGCTTCTCCACCGCCCCCCGACGGCGCCTTCCCGAAGCCCTGTTGCCGGGTCTCATCCTGACCGTCGCCTGCGCGGCGCCCCCGCCCGCGGGCGCCCCCGCCGGGGAAGTCGCCGCCGCCCCCGCCCTCACGAGCCGCGGCCTACTGGCCGATAGTCCTGATGGGCCGTTGTTCGACGTGGGGCTCGACGCCCTGTCGGGCGGCGTCCCGGCGCCCGACCGCGGGCGCCGCAATCCGTTCCGTTTCGCGCGGGAGACGCTGCCGCCGCTGATGCCGGCGGGCGGCGCCGCGGGCGGTAGCCCGGCGGTGCCGCCCGGGGCCGTCGACGGGTGGCGGCCGGCCGGGGAGGCCGAGGCGGTCCGGTTCATCGGCGTCCTCGAGGCGCCCGAGAGCGTCGGCCGCGTGGCGGTCCTGGCGCACGGCGCTGGCGTCCACCACGGACGGGTCGGCGACGTCGTCGTCGGGCGCTACCGGATCGTCGCGCTCGACCGCACCGCCCTCCTTCTCGAACGGATCGAGGACGGGGAACGGCTGACCTTGAGGCCGAGCGGCGAGTGACGGGACCGGGCGGCGAGTGAAAGCCGGCGCCGTCGGGAAGTCCTGGGATTCGCGCCGGCAAGGGGCACATCTGCATGCGGGAGCCTGTGGCGGCGATCCTGATCGCGGCGGCCGTCGTCGTCACCGGGTGCGCGTCCACCCAGTCCTTCCGCGAGGGCGCGGCGGCCGCGCGCGAGGGCAACTGGGACGCCGCCGTCGAGTACTACCGCCGGGCGCTGCAGGAGGACCCCGATCGCCCCGAGTACCGGATAGCCCTGCAGCGGGCCATGCTGAGCGCCGCGCGCGACCACGCGGCGGCGGCGGCGGAGCTCGAGGCGCTGGGGGACCTGCCGGGGGCGCTCGGCGCGTACCGCCGCGCCTACGAGCTGGATCCGTCGAACGGGCAGACCGGCGTCAGGATCGCCAACCTGCAGCAGACGTTGCGCGAGCGGATGGAGGCCGCGCGGGCGCCCGCCCCCATCGAGGCGATGCGGAGCCAGGCGCGCCTCGACACGGGTCCGCCGCTGCTCGACCCGGTGTCGGACGAACCGCTGGTGATGGAGTTCGCCGACACGGGCCTGCGCGACGTGCTCGACTTCCTCGGCGAGGCCGCGGGCATCAACGTCCTCTACGACCGCGACTTCGAGGACCTGACGCTGTCGGTGTCGCTGGCCGGCGTCACCTTCGAAGAGGCGCTGTCCCGGATACTCGCGGCGAACGGTGCGTTCCACAAGGTGGTGGACCCGAGGACCATCGTCGTCGTGCCCGAGACGCCGGAGAAGCGCGGCGAGTACGACGAGCTGGTCATCCGCACCTTCTACGTCTCGCACGGCAACGTCGAGACGCTGGTCGAGCTGCTCTCCTCTCTGGTGAGCGCCCCCAACACGCCCAACGCGCCGCAACTGGTGGCGAACATCGAGGCCAACGCGATCACCGTTCGCGCGACGGCCCCGGTCGTCGGCATCGTCGAGCGGGTGCTGGCGGCGAACGACAAGCCGCGCGCCGAGGTCGTCATCGACGTGGAGATCCTCGAGGTCAACCGCGAGCGGGCGAAACGCTACGGGCTGGACCTGTCGCGTTACTCCATCTCGACGACGTACTCGCCCGGCGGCGTCCCCGCCGCGAACGGCGGCGACGGCGCCTCCGCGCCGTCCGGGCTGTTCAGCCCGGGCCGCGTCTCCGGCGTCAGCAGCGCCGACTTCTACTTCGCGGTGCCGTCCGCGGTCATCGACTTTCTCGAGCAGGACACCCACACCCGGCTCGTGGCGCAGCCCCAGATCCGGGGGCAGGAGGGGGCCGAGCTCGAGCTGAACCTCGGGCAGGACATCCCCGTGCCGACGACCGCGTTCACGCCCCTCGCCGTTGGCGGCGCGTCGTTCAACCCGCTGACCTCGTTCCAGTACCGGCCCGTCGGGGTCATCCTCAGGATGGTCCCGCGGGTCACCTACGAGAACGAGATCGTCCTCGACCTCGAGGTCGAGAACAGCACCCTGGGGCCGCCCATCCTCGTCGCCGGCCAGTCGCTGCCGACCTTCGGCACGCGGAAGGTCGTGACCCGGCTGCGCCTCCGCGACGGCGAGTCGAACCTGCTCGCGGGCCTCCTCAGCCAGGAGGACCGCCAGATTCTCAAGGGGTTTCCCGGCCTGCTGCGCCTGCCCATCCTCAGGCAGCTCTTCTCGGCCAACGACGAGTCGGCCCAGTCGACCGACATCGTGATGCTGCTGACCCCGCGCATCGTCCGCACCCACGGGCTGACGCAGGAGGACGTGGGGCCCATCCACATCGGCACCCGCAACAACCCGGGGGTGACGGGACCGCCGCCGCGCATCGCGCCGCGCCCCGATGCCGGCCCGTAGCGGCGTCCGTCGCCTTCCGCCCCGACCCGCGGGCTCGCGCCGACCTGTGGCCCTGCCCGCGCTTCCAGTGCTATTGTTACCCAGTGAACCGAGGCCGGTGGAGAGAGGTCGCCGGGGTTGCCGTGGTCGCGGCGTCCCTGGGCGGGTTGGGGACGGCCGAGGCCGACGAGTTGGTGTTCGCCGTCGCCGGGGGCCGCGTCACCCTGACCGCGACCGAGGTGCCGCTGGGGGACGTCCTTGCCGAATGGTCCCGGGCCGGGAGCACCCGGTTCGAAGGCGTGGGCGAGTTGAGGGCGGCGCCGGTGACGCTTCACCTCGAGGGCGTCCCCGAGCGGGACGCCTTGCGCCTCCTGCTGCGGCCGGCGGCCGGCTTCCTCGCGGCGCCGCGGCGGCCGACCGAACCGGGCGCCTCGATCTACGACCTGGTCAAGATACGCGCCGCACGCCGCGCGCCGCCGCCGGCTCCGGCGGGCGCCTCGGCCGCACGGCGGCCGCCGCCGCCCCGCCCCGTGCGGGAGTCGCTGGTACTGTCGGCGGCGGAGCAGCGCGAGCGGCTGCAGCGGATGCTGCGTCCTCCCGCCGCGGTCGAGGCGGTGGCCGAGGCGGGCGCGCCGCCAGCTCGCGGCGGCCCGGCGTACGCCCCGACCACGCCCCGTCCCGGGATGGTGGTCGAGCCCGGGCCACCGGCTCCCCGGCAGGAGGCCGCGCGGTAGAACGGCGCGGCCTCCTGCCGGGTTGGTGGGGCGCGATTGGGGATGGCTCGATGGAGACGGAGAAAAGGAGTGTTCCGATGACGAGAATGCGTGGTTCGTGGTTCCCGGTCGCCCTGGTGCTGGTCGTCGTTGCCGGGGTCGTCTATCTGCAGGCGGGCGCGCAAGCCGCGCCGGAGCGTCAGCCGCTCATCACCGAGGCGCTCGTCGACGCCGGGAACGGGACGCTGACCATCAACGGCTTCGACTTCGGGGGCGAGGTCCCGACGGTGACCCTCGGCATGTCGGCGCTGCCGGTGATGTCGATGACCGAGTCGGGAGTGGTGACGGGGCTGCCGGAGCTTCTGCCCGGCACCTACCTGCTGGCCCTCTCGTGGACCGACGGGGCGGGGGCGGTGTTCTATCCGACTCTCGGCGCGGTGGGGCCCGCGGGGCCGCAGGGGCCCCAGGGCGAGCCCGGCCCGTTCCTCTCGACGGGGTCGACGTCGTCGGCCGCGTCGACGGCGTACGTCGGAGACGCGGTGGTCGGCGGCGACCCCGCCGTCTCGCAGGACCACGCGGGGCTCTCGAACACGCACTACGGCGACGGGGCCCTGGCGAACCGTACGACGGGCAACGACAACTCGGCGTTCGGCCAGCGGGCCCTGTACAACCTGACCACCGGCACGGGCAACGCCGCCTTCGGCCGGATGGCCATGCGCGACATGGTCAGCGGCGAGGCCAACCTCGCCATCGGCAGGCAGGCCATGCTGAAGTCGACGACGGCCTCCTTCAACATGGCCCTCGGGGGCGGGGCGCTGGAGAACAATCTCGCTGGCGAGCACAACGTGGCGATCGGTGCGGCCGCGCTTCTGACCAGCCAGGGCAGCCAGAACATCGCGATCGGTCGCGACGCCCTCCGATCCAATACGGACGGCTCGGGCAACACCGCGATCGGCTACCAGGCCGGCAACCGGAACGGCACGGGGAGCAACAACGTGTACATCGGGAGCGCCGGTGAGCCCGGCGAATCGGGGGTCATCCGCATCGGGAACCCGAACACCCACACCAAGACCATTCTGGTGGGCGAGGTGGAAGGCGACATCAAGGTCGTCCCGGTGTATCAGTAGCCAGCTCCGGCAGGGATATCGATTGCCATGACTCCTGCAAGACACGTTTCCGGGCGGTCGCTGGTCCTCGGCGGGTGGGCGTCGCCGATCCGCGGCGGGTGCCGATCCTCGGTGCTCGCGGGCACGCTGCTGGCGGCGCTGGCGGCGGGCGAAGCGGCGGCGCAGCCCGGCGGCCTCTTCCGGGCGGTGGCGCCGGCGGGGGTGGCCACTGTTCAGGGTTCGGAAACCCCTTCCGACTCCATCACGCTGCGCCGGCGCCTGGTGGGCATCGATTTCGCGCAGCTCTCGCCGCCAGTGGACGCGGGCGTCGACGTCGCGGCGGCCGCCGCCGCGACGTCCGGCGTGCTGACTTTGAACCTCTTCGATGACGCGTCGTTCACGGGCCTCGTCGAGAGCGTGGCGCCGACCTTCTCGGGCGGCTACTCGCTGGCGGGCCCGCTGGCCGGCGTGGAGATGGGCACGATGACGCTGGTCGTCAACGGTGACGTGGTCGCGGGCACCGTGCGGACGCCGGAGGCAACCTACCGCATCCGGCCCGCGGGCGGCGGGCTGCACGCGGTCAGCGAGGTCGATCTGTCCCGGCTTCCGCCTCTGGGCGAGCCGATTCCGCGGCGGGCGTGGGAAGAGGAGCGCCTGCCGACAGGACCCGACGGCGGGCGGCCCGCGCCGCCGCGTTGAGCCTGGTTCCCGCGGTGGCGCATCGTGCGGCCGCGGTTCTTCGGGAAGCGCGCCGACCGGCCGGATCCCGCGTGATCCGGCGCACTCGCCTCATGTCGGGGACCGCGCGTCAGCCTCGCGCATCGGGCGAGACTGCGCGAAGGCCTTGCCCGTGCGCGTCAGGAAGGAAGAAAGGCGTGAGCGGGCGCCACTGGTGGCGGCGCCCGCTCACGATGGCGGTTAGCGGTAGCTGTCGATGGGCGGCAACTGCGCGCCGGTCAGGTCGGCCGGCGGCATGTCGCCGGCCACCGCGGGCATGCGGAGGGTGCCGATGCCGTCGATGGTCGCCTCGATGACCTCGCCGGGCCGCAGATAGCGGTCTCCTTCCCGGGTCTCGGCCGAGCCCGCCGCAGTGCCCCCCGAGGTGCCGTTGTTGATCACGTCACCCGGGTACAGCGTGATGATCGACGACGCGTACTCCACGATCTCCCACAGCGAGTGGATCATGTCGCCGGCCTGCGCGTCCTGCAGGACCGTGCCCCCGACGCTGAGGGTCTGGCGCAGGTTCTGCATCGGGTCGCCGTAGAACTCCTTCGGCACGATCCAGGGACCCTGCGGCGCGAAGCTGTCGTGGCCCTTGCCGACGAACCAGTCCGAGCGGGTGGCGTTGCCGCCGGGGGGGCGCCCGCCGCGGTCGGAGACGTCGATCGAGACCATGTAGCCGAAGATGTAGTCCTGCGCGTCGGTCGCGGACACGTACTTCGCGGGCCGGCCCACCACTGCGCCGAGCTCGACCTCCCAGTCGGTTCGGTTACGGCCGTACGGGATGACGACGGGGTCGCCGTTCCCGACGACGGCGCCGCGGCTGGGCTTGAGGAACAGGTAGGGCACGCCGCGCTGCTCCTGCCGCCGCCGGATCTCGGCCGCCCGCTCCTCGGGGGTGCCGGCCTCGTTCACGTGGCTGTAGAAGTTGACGGCGGCGTTCAGGATCTTGCCCGGATACATGATCGGGGGCCGGGTCCGCAACTCGTCCACGTCGTAGACGAAGTCGGCCCGGTCGTCGCCCAGTCCGTTGGCGACCACGTCGTTGACGATCTCGTACAGCCGGTACTTCAAGCCGTACTCGTAGCGGCCTATCAGCTCCAGCATGTCCTCGGGCATCGGGACCCTGGCGTACTCCGGGTTCGCCTCGAGGGCCAGGTTCGCGATCTCGATGTCGATGACCAGGCTGTCCCGAAGCACGACGCCGACGTGCGGCACGCCGTGGATGTCGAAGGTGCCGACCTTGAACGGCTCGGCGGGGGTGACGTCGGTTTGGGCGGAGGCCGCTCCGGCGGTGGCGAAAGCCGCGAGCAGGCCGATGATCAGGATTCGTCGCATACAGGTCCTCGTTTCCTCTAATCGGGGCAGCGTAGGCCCGGTCGGTGCAAACCCTCCTTGTACTAGTGGAACCGGAGGCTGTCAAGGCGCCGGGGGCGCCGGGGTGCACGTCAAGAAAGTTGGGGATTTGGGGTTGGGGTATTGAGCGAGGACGGATCGACCGATGGCTCGGGTAGGAGGATTCAGACCTTGCCCGAGGCGCAGTTGACTGAACCGCTCGATCACGCGGCCAAAAAAAAGGGCGTCCAGGAGCTGTTCGCCGCGTTGGAGGCGGCGGTCAAGGCCGATGTGGACGCGTTTCACCGACGAGGAGACGCGAATGCCCAGGACTTCGAGACCCTCTTGCAGACGGTTCACCGTCGAGCGCTCGCCACGGCCAGCCAAGCCGCCAAGGTGATTGGCGCGCAGGGTTCGTAGCCGCGCTCGCGGCTGAAATCGGTGTCCTCGTCGGGCCGGGGAACGTCGACGCGCAGGACTTCGAGGCCCTCGAGCAGGCCCTCCGTCGCCAAGCCCTCGGCCTCGCCGCGCAGGCGTTGGGGGAGTACTACGACGCAGACGATTCCGACCATTCGGGTTCGACGATAGTGTGCGCCTGCGGCCAGACGGCGCACTACGCCGGCCGCCGCCCGAAGACCTTCACCACGCTGTTGGGACCACTGACCCTGCACCGCGCCTACTACCACTGCGCCGCCTGCCGGCGGGGAACCTGGCCCCGCGACCGGGCCCTGGGCCTGCAGGACACCTCGCTGTCGCCCGCCACGACGCGGCTGGTGGGCTTGGCGGCGACGAGCGTCAGCTTCGCCGAAGCGAGCGAGTGGATGGGGGAACTGGCCGGCGTGGCGGTTGACCCCAAACAGGTCGAGCGCACCGCCGAAGCGCTGGGCCGCGAGGTCGCCGACGACGAACGCAAGCGGGTCGAGCCCGCACCCGCCGCGGCGCCGACGATGTATGTGGGGCTGGACGGCACCGGCGTGCCGGTGCGCAAGTCCGAGGTGGAAGGCCGGCGCGGCAAGCAGCCCGACGGCACCGCCAAGACCCGCGAAGTCAAGCTCGTCACCGTGTGGACGGCGGAGACCCGCAACGCCGACGGCCTCCCCGAACGCGACCCCGGGTCGGTCAGCTACAGCGCCGCGGTCGAGAGCGCAGCCAGCCGCGACACCGACCCGCAGCCGGCCGCCTTCCCGCAACGCGCCCATCGCGAGGCGCAACGGCGCGGCTTCGTCACCGCCGCCCGACAGGTCGTCATCGGCGACGGCGCCCCCTGGATCTGGAACCTGACCGGCGAGCATTTTCCCGACGCCATCCAAATCGTCGACATCTACCACGCCAAGGGTCATCTGTGCGATGTCGCCAAGGCCGTCTACGGCCCCGGTACGGACTTGGCCGCCCGGTGGGGCAAGGCCCGGCGGGACGAGTTGGACGCGGGGCGGATCGATGCGATCCTGGCCGAACTGCACGCTCACAGCGAGAAGTGCGAGGAGGCCCGCAAGTGTATCGATTACCTGACCCGCAACCGCCACCGGATGCGCTATCCGGAGTTCCGAGCGGCGGGTCTCTGTGTGTCGTCGGGCGTCGTCGAGGCCGGCTGCAAGCTCGCCATCGGTGCCCGGCTCAAGCGCGCCGGCATGCACTGGACCGTGGCCGGGGCCAACGCCATCATCGCCCTGCGGTGCTGCAAGCTCAGTGGCCGCTTCGAGGATTTCTGGGAACGACGAGCCGGCAGGGCCGCCTGACAGGCCTCTCACGAATCTGACGTGCACCCGGGGCGCCGTATACTGATTCCCACTCGGCCGGCGGAAGTGACAGCGCGGTGAATCGGGGCGGCCTCCAGGCTGGCTGGCCGGCCCCGAGGACGGACTGCCGCGACGCCTTCCGCCGTTCCGGACAAGGGAGGAAACGGTTGGGCTGGATTGGTCAGGCGGGCGCCTCGGCCTCGGGGCGGCATGGAGGCCCGGGCTCGTCGGACGGCAGGCGGCGCCGCGGGGCGACGCGCTTCGGGCTCGCGTGCGGGCTCTGGGTGCTGTGCCTGGGGGGGATGGCGAGCGGCGGGCAGGACGCCGGCGGCGCGCCGGCGGCCCTCCGCGTGTTCCTCGACTGCAACCGTTGCGACTTCGACTACCTGCGGCGGGAGATCACGTTCGTGAACTACGTCCGGGACCGCCACGACGCCCAGGTGCACGTGCTCGTGACGACCGAGAACAGCGGCGGCGGCCGGCTCTACACGCTCGACTTCATCGGCCTCGAGGAGTTCGCCGACCGCGGCGTCAGCTACACCTACTCGGAGAGCCGCACCGACACCGACGACGAGACGCGCGAAGGGCTCGCCCAGGTCCTGCGGGTCGGCTTCCTCCACTACATCATCGACACCCCGATGGCCTACGACATCCAGATCGACGCCGGGGGCCGGAACGGGTTCGGGACGGGGTTCGCCGGCGGCGGTCTCCGCATGATGGCCCAGCCGGAAGACGACCCGTGGGACTTCTGGGTGTTCCGGCTCAGCACCAACGCCCGGGTGTCCGGCGAGGCGTCGCGGGAGCAGCGCAACTTCAACGGCTCGGCGTCGGCCAACCGCACCACCGAGGACTGGATCGTGCGGGCGGAGATCGAGGGCTCGTACCGGGAGAACGTGCACCAGCTCAGCACCGGCGAGTTCACCGACGTGCGGACCAGCCACCAGGTCGACGGTCAGCTCGTGAAGAGCCTCGGCGAGCACTGGGGGGCGTCGATCCGGGGGGGATCCAGCGCGTCGACGTTCCTGAACCGGGACCAGCGGATCCGCGTGCTCCCGGGCATCGAGTTCAACGTGTTCCCGTACTCCGAGTCGTCGCGCCGCAGCCTGACCTTCGCCTACGAGATGGGGCTGGAGTCCTTCGACTACATCGAGGAGACCATCTTCGGGAAGATGGAGGAGACGCTGGCCGCCCAGGAGGTCGAGGTCACCTTCGATGTGGAGCAGCCGTGGGGGGACAGCCGGGTCCGCCTGCGCTACAACAGCTACGTCAACGACCTTAGCAAGTACAGCACGTCGGTGTTCGGGAACCTGTCGTTCCGGGTCGTGCGGGGGCTGTCGGTGTTCGCCAGCGCGAGCACCGAGCTCGTGCGCGACCAGGTCTATCTCTCCGCGAAGAAGCTGACCGACGAGGAGATCCTGGTCGAGCGGCGGCAGCTCGCCACCGATTCGCGGTATCGTGTCTCGTTCGGGTTCAGCTACACGTTCGGGTCCATCTTCAACAACGTCGTGAACCCGCGGTTCTGACGGACGCGGTGCGACCGGGCTCCACGGGGAGCGCGGTGGCGGCGGGCAGGCAGCGGCATGAGCCGAATCTACGTCCTCCACGAGAACGACGAATGGGTCGAGCCGTTGCGCACGGCCCTCGACGCGCGCCGGCTGCCGTTCGACGAGTGGTTCCTCGACACCGGGGTGGTCGACTTCGGGAAGGCGCCGCCCGACGGCGTGTTCTACAACCGGATGAGCGCCTCGTCCCACACCCGGGATCACCGGTTCGGGCCGGAGTACACGGCCGCGGCGCTCGCGTGGCTCGAGCGCCACGGCCGGCGGGTGCTCAACGGCAGCCGCGCCCTGCAGCTCGAGGTCAGCAAGGTCGCCCAGTACGCGGCCCTCGACGCGCACGGCATCCGCACCCCCCGGACCGTGGCGGTGGTGGGGCGCGAGGAGATCGTCGCGGCGGCGTCGGCGATGACGACGCCGTTCATCACCAAGCACAACCGCGCCGGGAAGGGCCTCGGGGTCCGCCTCTTCCACGATGTCGACGCCCTCGCCGAGTACGTCCGCGGCCCCGCGTTCGAACCCTCGGTGGACGGGGTTACCCTGCTCCAGGAGTACATCGAGTCGCCCGACGCGACCATCACGCGAGTGGAGTTCGTCGGCGGGCGCTTCATGTACGCGGTCGAGGTCGACACCAGCCAGGGGTTCGAGCTGTGCCCGGCCGACGCGTGCCGGGTCGACGACGCCTTCTGCCCCGCCGGGGACGCGGGGGCATCGCTGTTCCGCATCGTCGACGGGTTCGAGCATCCGCTCGTGGCGCCCTTCGAGCGGGTGCTGGCCGACAACGACATCCACGTCGCGGGGGTCGAGTTCATCGTGGACCGGGGCGGGACCGCGTATACCTACGACATCAACACGAACACCAACTACAACAGCGAGGCGGAGCTGGCCGCGGGGGTGTCCGGGATGGGGACCCTCGCGGACTGCCTGGGACGAGAGCTGCACGCGCTGCGTCGCGCCGCTTCGTAGCCCGGCGTCCGGCTGGCCCCGCTCGGCCTCGACGCCTGCCGGCTCGGGAGCATCATCCTCGGACCCGCTCAACGCGCTGCCTCTCCAGTCGGCTCGGCGGGCGGTAGACGGAGTTCGTCCGCACGGCGGCGGATGCGCGGCCCGACGGCGGGAGCGGCGCGGTGGGGTGCCGGATGCGCTCGATTTCGCCCACGCCGGCACGGGGCCCCGACGGGCGGACGACAGTGTAGAATCTGCATGTAACGAACCGAGCGGGAGCGCGTTGCGCGGCCCGGTAGCGAGGCGACGCGGCGCGGTGTGGAGACGGGGGAGGGAGACATGATCGTGACCAGTGTCCGCAGGGGAACCGCCGGCCGGTTCCTGCGGTTGGCGATGGGGGCGGGGCTGGCGGCCCTGTGCGTCGGTTCTCCGGCGCTGGCCCAGCCCGCCGTCGATCCGGCCGAGGTGCCCCACCTCGACGGCGTGTGGAACGGGGGCGGCGGGGTCAGGCCCGTGAACGGCCCGGCCATGCCGTGGGTGCCGGGCGAGAACTTCCCGGTGCTGAACGAGCGCGGGCTCGCCTTCCAGTCGATATTCGACGAGGCGATCGCCCCGAAGTACGACTGCGTGCCCTCGGCGTCGCCGGCCCTGCAGTACGACCCCTACATGATGGAGGTCACGCAGTGGCCCGACCGGGTGCTGCTCCGCTACGAGAAGGACGACCAGATCCGGACCGTCTGGCTCGACGGTCGTGAGCCTCCCCTCAACGAGTTCACGGTCCAGGGCTTCTCGACCGGTTACTACGAGGACGGCTCCCTGCACGTCGAGACGACGCACTTCGTCTTCGACATCACCGGTTTCGACGACTACAACGGCATCCCGTCGTCGCAGCAGAAGCGGGTGACCGAGCGCTACTGGCGGGAGGGCGACGAGCTGAAGCTGACCCTGACCGTCGAGGATCCCATGTTCCTCCGCGAGCCGGTGGCCTACACGACCCGGTGGCTGCCGGCGCCGGAGGGCTACAAGCTGCAGTTGTACGGCTGCGACGCCGAGCAGGCGGGGCATCCGCGCCGGTTCCTGATTCCGAGGTACCAGTAGGCGCCTGGGCAGCAGCTCAGACGCCTGCAGGATTGGCGGGCACGGTCGGCGCCGTGAGCGACGGTCGCCGGGCCGGGTCGCGTCGAATGACGTTCGAGTTTCCTAGGAGGACATCGTGAGAGCTATCTTGTGGATTGCAGCGGCGGCGTTGCTGGTCGCCATGGCCGCGCCGACGATCGCCCACCACGCGAGCGCGCCGTTCTACGACCCCGAGCAGCGGGTCGAGGCGGTCGGCGAGGTGACCCGGTTCGTGTTCCGGAACCCGCACTCGTTCCTCTACGTCGACGCGCCGGGCGACGGCGGCGAGGTCGTCCACTGGGAGATCGAGATGGGGGCGGCGGTCTCGATGAGCCGTCGCGGCTGGACGCCGCAGACGATCCAGGCCGGCGACCAGATCAGGGCGGTGGGGCAGCCCTCTCGGGCGCCCGGCACGTTCGGCATGTGCTGCGCGGAGCTGACGCGGCCGGACGGCTCGCCGATCCGGCCGTAGCCTCGGGCGGAACCATCCCGCGCCGCTCCGGCCCGTCAGCGGGAGCGGCGCGGGAACCGTCCGTCCGCCCCGGTTCGCCGTTCCCAGCGACTCGCGGGCGGGTTCGGGACCAGTCCCGGAAGGCGGTTGCGCCTGGGCTACCGGTTTTGCCGCCTACCGGCTATGAGGAATCGAGGCTACCGGCCGGAAGCCCGGGAGCCGTTGCGGCCGGTGTCGCTTTCTGCCGGACCCTGACCCTGTCGGGTAGCTCGCACCGTTACGGCGCAGGCGCTTCGTTCGATTCTGCCGCCGCCTCCGCGGCGTCCGGCGGGTACCAGAAGCGCGAATGGCAACTCTCGCACGCCCTGTAGAGACGGTCTCCCGACTCCAATAGCGCGTCGATGCTGCGCGTCCGCGCCGCGTCCAGCACCACCACCCCGGCATCGTGCAGCTCTCGGCCCGACCGCAGCCAGGCGTCGTACCGCTCAGCCACCCGCACTGCGATGTCCGCCGGCTCGAGGTCGATGCCCGGCAGCTCGGACACCGAGTCGGGTCCGGCGATCGCCCGGCCCTCGATCCGCAGCAGGTTCCCCGCCTCGAGCAGCCGCACCGCGTGGTGCTCCAGGGCCAGCCAGTCCTCGTCGCTGTCCGGCACCTCGCGCTCGATTCCCTCCCGGGTCGAGGTGATGACCACCGCGTCCCAGACCGCGTCGGCGGCGGGGTCGATGATCGCCCGCATCAGCTCCTCGACGGTGGCCGTTGGCTGGAGGTCCGGCCCTGGGCCGGGGCCGGGCTCGGGCTCCTGGGCGCCGCCGGCGCAGGCGGCGAACAGGCAGACGGCGAGGCCGGGCGCCAGAGCCCGTACCGTTGCCGGTCGGCGCTCCGTCCATACGGGTCGCGACGTGGACGCCATCATCGGTGTCTCGTGGGTGCTCCGGCGGAATTCTCAGCGGTCCGCACCCGTCCAGTGTAGCTCACGTCCCGCTTCCGCGCGGGCTCGGGAGGGCACGCCGAGCCGCGGAGTGCGACTGCGACCGCCCGCGACCCGGAAACCGGTATCATCGAACAGAGAGTGACAGGCCGACCTCCAGCAGGAAGGAACATCGACATGCCGGAGGCGTATCGAATGCATCTGCGCGTCGAGCGGCTCGAGACCCACCAGTACCTGGCTACCTCCGCAACCGTACCAGGGCTTGTCGCGCAAGGGAGAACCGTAACCGAGACAGTCGAGATTGCCCAGGACGTGGCGCGCAAGTTGATCGAGTCGTGCCTCGATCATGGAGATCCCGTGCCGGAGGGCCTGCGTGCAATCGACGCGGACATCGTCGAACTTGACGTTGCGGTGGGCGCCTGATGGGCCGTCTGGCAGGCTTCACTTACCGGCAGATCACCCGCCATCGGGGCGCAGTTGACGGACAACGACGATCGGTGGAAGAGGCCGTGGGGGTTGCGGAGGAGTTCGAGCGGTTCGAGCGATAGCAGTGGCGGCTGGGTATGACGCGCACGCGTGACAAGGCTGACAGGCGGATCTTCGTGATCGCGGGGCCGAACGGTGCGGGCAAGACGACGTTCGCCACGGAGTTCCTGCCGAACGAAGCCGGGTGTCCGGTTTTCGTCAATGCCGACTTGATCGCCGCCGGGTTGAGCCCCTTCCGTCCGGGCCGCGTGGCTGTCGCGGCCGGCAGGTTGGTACTGCGGCAAATCGACGCACACGCGCGGCACGGGCGCAGCTTCGCGTTCGAGACGACGTTGAGCGGGCGCGGTCATGCGCGCCGGATTGTTCGGTGGCGTGAGGAGGGATACCGGGTGAAGCTGTTCTTCCTGCAGCTGGCGACACCGGACGCGGCGATCGCGCGGGTCGCACAGCGCGTGTCGGAAGGTGGGCACGATGTGCCCGAGACAGTGATTCGCCGGCGGTTCCACGGCGGTTGGCGGAATTTCGAAGAGATCTATCGAGATCTTGTCGATGCCTGGGCGGTGTATGACAATTCCGGCGGCGCTCCGATCTTGATCGGTGAAGGGGAACGAGAGTGATCCCACCAGCACGGAATCCCGCAGCGCGGCCACGAGATCCTGACCTGGTCGGCGCGGAAGCGGCCATGCACCGCGCGGCTCGGCGCGCTCGCGAGCGGGCGAGGCAGGCGGCGCGCAGCGCCGCGAGAGCCCGATGGATCGCGAGGCTCGATGCCCTCCGCGGGTCGATTCGCTCGCTGCGGTCCTTGTGGCGCGGAGCGTGATTGGCGGCCGCCTGCGAACCTCGCCGCCGGTGGGCCGCCTCGGGTCTGCAGTGCCTCGGCAGCCGCGGTCCGACGCGCGCAGGTGGGGGCTTCGCGGTCAACGGAAACGGCCCCGGCAGCCTCGTCGGGACCGGCTCGTGGACTGAACCCTGGTGCTACGGGCAGCGGAAGCGATCTTCCAGCGCCCGCAGCACGAGTTCCACGTCCAGCTCGCCGCGTTCCTGGGGGTTCTGGTCCAGGTACTGGATGACCCGGTGGACGGTCTGGGCGATGGTCGTGCCCGGCGGTACGCAGATCCGGTCGGGCATGAACGACTGCGCCGCGATGACGACGCCGCGCACGAGGCCGGCGCAGTAGCCCATGCCGAACGGGTCCTCGTTGAACGTGTCCTCGCGCCCCGCCCCGGTCCGTCCGAGGAACTCGAAGTAGAGCTGGCAGCGCTCGTGGAGGAGGGCGCCGGTTCCGGTGCGGGCCGGCGGCTCCTGCTCGGCGGGGGGCGGCGGCACCTGCTCGGTGCGGGCCGGCGGCACCTGCTCGGCGCGGGCCGGCGTCACCGCGAGCAGCAGCACGACGAGGAGGCGGCTTGCGCGGGGCATGTCGTGCCTACTTCGCCTGGGCGGCCTCCATCTCCTGCACCCGGGCGCCCCGCAGCAGGTTCTCCATGCCGTAGTTGCGCTCGTGGCAGGCGTACTCGTACATCAGGCCCTCGGTCTTCGGCATGTCGAGGGCGGCCGTCCACTCGCGCTCCCACGTCGTCGGGTCGTGGAAAGTGACCTCGTAGCGCAGGGTGTTGGCGTCGGGCCGTGAGAAGCGCTCGACGAGCCGCAGGTTCTCGCCGGAGCCGCGCCAGGGGGCCTGTCCCGAGAAGCCGTCGCTCTCGACGACGAGGGTGTCGCCCTCCCACCGGCCGTGCGAGCGGCCGAGCCACTGAGGCGGTGCGTGGGCCGGCCCCGCGCCGGTGTCGAGGGGGATGATGCGGGTCTCGTGAACCATCTCCAGGAGAATCGCGACCACGTCCTCGGTCTGGAAGATCTGGAGGTTGTTGTTGTAGGCGCCGCCGAGCCGGACGGTGCCGCGGGTCAGGCAGCGCTCCCACAGGCCGCGGTCCTCGGGGTTCTCCGACAGCGCGCGGGGACGCGCGGCGGCGCGGCGCGCCTCGGCGCGGGCCTCGGCCTCGGGGGTCCGCGGCGGTATGCGGCCGTCGGGGGGATCGACGATGAGGGCGGTCCGGCCGTCGGACAGCCCGCGGTCCCACCAGAACTGGTTGTAGGCAAGGCCCACGTCGCGCTCCGGGCTCAGCTCGGCGCGGCGCTCCGAGCTGGCGAACGTGGTGGCCTGGATGTTCGCCTCGGCGACCTCCTCCGCGGTCAGGAACTCGCGTCCGTCGTACCGCTCGGGCCTCTCGAGGGGGGTGACGGTGGCGTGGCTCCAGACGCCCTGCAGGTCCGGCGCGCCCCAGGGAGTACGCGGCGCGGGGGAGCCCTCCGGGGCTCGTCCCGCCGACGCCGGCTGGCCGGCGAGCGCCGGCGCGGCCAGGCAGGCCAGAACGAACACGGTCGTGAAGACGGCGGCGAGCGTCCGGGCGAGCGTCCGGTGGATCATGGTCATCCTCTCGTGGTGTCGGCGTGCCGACAGTATACGTCCAGGGTCCGGCGACGCCCATCGATTGACGCTCGACCAGGGGCGATCCGGACGATTCGGTCCGCGGCCGAATGCGGTGCCCGGGCCTGGGCCGGCGCCGGTTCGGATCGGAAGGGCGGCCGCATGACCGGTCGGAGCAACGTCCGGCGCCCCATGGCTCGACAGTGGGCTACCATGGTGCTCCATTGGGTGAGAGCCGCGGATCTCGCGGCGGAGCGCGCCGGTGCTCGTCGGGGGTCGCGGTTCGCCGCGAGACCCGGGGCGCGTTGGCGGAGGAGGGGACGATGCGATCGGCTTTGGCGTTGGCGGCGGTCCTTGCGGCCGGCACCGCCTTCGGGCAGGCGCCGGACACCGTGTTTCTCGAGGAGCTGACCTGGACCGAGGTGCGCGACGCGGTCGCGGCGGGGACGACGACGGTCATCATCCCCACCGGCGGCACCGAGCAGAACGGGCCGCACATGGTGCTGGGCAAGCACAACTACCTGGTGCGGCACAAGGCGGGGGAGGCGGCCCGCCGCCTCGGGGACGCGCTCGTCGCGCCGGTGATGGCCTACGTCCCGGAGGGGAACGTCGATCCCCCCACCGGGCACATGCGGTTTCCGGGCACGATCACCACCCCGCCCGCGGTGTTCGAGCAGGTGCTGGAGTACGCCGCGCGCAGCCTCGCGCAGCACGGGTTCGCGGACATCGCCCTGATGGGCGACAGCGGCGGCAACCAGCGGTCGCAGGCGGTGGTGGCGGAGCGGCTGAACGAGGAGTGGGCGGACGGGCCGGCCCGGGTGCACCACCTGACCGACTACTACCCGGGGCGGGGCGACGAGTGGCTGGTCGAGCAGGGCGAGCGGGCCGAGGACGTCGGCACCCACGCCGGCATGCACGACACCTCGACGCTGCTGTTCCTCGACCCCTCGAAGATCCGGCTCGACCGCATGGAGCCGGGAACCGGGGGCACGGGCAACGGAGTCAGCGGCACGCCCTCGCGCTCGCGGGCCGAGTACGGCGAGCAGATCCTCGAGATGCAGATCGAGGCGGCGGTGAGCCAGATCCGCCGGTTGCGCGCGTCGAGCCGCGGGAAGTGACGCGGGGGAATCACGGGAGGACATCGATGAGACGCCATGCACGGTTCGTTTCGCTCCCGGCCGCCGCCGGCGCGGCGCTGGTCACGTCGGTGCTTGCCGGGCAGACGCCGGCCGGTGGGGACGACCTGCGGGGCACGGTACGCAGCCCGGCGGGTTCCGAGGCCGGGGTCTGGGTAATCGCCGAGACCGACGATCTCGACACCGCGTTCCGCAAGATCGTGGTGACCGACGACGACGGGCGTTTTCTCGTCCCCGATCTCCCCGACGCGTCGTACCGCGTCTGGGTCCGCGGCTACGGCCTCGTCGACTCCGACCCGGTGACGGCCGGGCCGGGAGAGACGCTGGCCCTCGACGCGACGCCCGCCGACTCGCCGCAGGAGGCGGCGCGGGTCTATCCCGCCAACTACTGGTACTCGCTGCTAGAGCCGCCGGCCGCCGGTGAGTTCCCGGGCACCGGGCCCGCCGGCAACGGCATCGCGCGCGGCCTGCGCAGCCAGGCCGCGTGGGTCGACGTCACCAAGCAGGGCTGTCAGCTCTGCCACCAGATGGGCAACCGGTTCACGTTCGACATGGGCCACCTCGACGGGTTCGACTCGTCGGCCGAGGCGTGGGCCCACCGGCTGACCTTCGGCCAGCGCGGGAACCAGATGAGCGGGGTCCTCAACCGCTTCGGCCGCGACCGGGGGCTCGCGATGTTCGCCGACTGGAGCGACCGCATCGCCGCCGGCGAGGTGCCCGAGGCGCCGCCGCGGCCCCGGGGGGTCGAGCGCAACCTCGTGCTGACGATGTGGGACTGGGCCGGCGAGACCTCCTACGTCCACGACGAGGTGACGACCGACAAGCGCGACCCCACCGTGAACGGGGGCGGGCTGGTCTACGGCGTGTCCATCACCACCGACAAGCTCGTCATCACCGACACCGGGCGGCACCGGTCGATCGAGCTCGACGTGCCGCTGCGCGAGCCGCGCGAGATGGTGCCCTCCATGTTCCCGACCGCGCCGGGGTTCGAGCCGTCGCCGTACTGGGGCGACGAGATCATCTTCGACGCCCCCGCCAACCCCCACAACCCGATGATGGACGCGCGGGGGCGGGTGTGGCTGACGTCCACGGTGCGCCGCCGCGAGAACCCGGACTGGTGCCGCGAGGGGTCGGACCACCCCTCGGCCCGGTACTTCCCGATCGACCGCAGCGGGCGGCAGATCTCGGTCTACGACCCCGTCACCGAGGACTGGGGGCTCATCGACAGTTGCTACGGCACCCACCACCTGCAGTTCGGCGAGGACGAGCAGGACACCCTGTGGCTCAGCGGCGACCCCAACGTCGTCGGCTGGCTCGACACGAAGCTGTACGACGAGACCGGCGACGAGCAGCTCTCGCAGGGCTGGTGCCCGACCGTCGTCGACACCAACGGCGACGGCGTCATCACGCGGCCCTGGAACGAACCGGGCGGCGAGGTCGACCCGGGGCGCGACACCCGCATCGCCGGCTTCGCCTACGGCGTCATCGCCAATCCCGTCGACGACACCGCGTGGGTGGCCCGCACCGGGCCGTTCCCGGGCCGCCTCGTCCGCCTCGATCGCGGCGACGACCCGCCTGAGACGTGCATCGCCGAGGTCTACGAGCCTCCGTCCATCGAGAACCCCGCCGTCGACCCCGCGCAGACCGGGCACGCTCCCCGCGGCGTCGACGTCGACCGCAACGGGGTCATCTGGACGGCGCTGTCCGGCAGCGGCCACATGGCCAGCTTCGATCGCGGCAAGTGCCGCGTCCTGAACGGGCCCGACGCCACCGGCCAGCACTGTCCCGAAGGCTGGACGCTGTATCCGACCCCGGGGCCGCAGATGAGGGGCGTCACCGACCCCGGCAGCGCCGACTACCACTACTACAACTGGGTCGACCAGTTCGGCACGCTGGGGCTCGGCCCCAACGTCCCCATTGCGCCCGGATCGGGGTCCGACTCGCTCCTGGCCCTGCTGCCCGACACCGGCGAGTGGGTGGTCCTGCGGGTGCCCTATCCGCTCGGGTTCTTCGCCCGCGGCCTCGACGGCCGCATCGACGATCCGGACGCGGGCTGGAAGGGACGGGGGCTGTGGGCCAACTACGGGTCGAACCTGAACTGGCACATCGAGGGCGGCCAGGGGAGGCGCAGCGCCATCATCCACTTCCAGCTCCGGCCCGATCCGCTGGCGGAGTGAGGGAGACGGCCGCCAGCGCCGGGCGGGAGCTCCCGCCCGGCGCTGGCGGCCGGGTGACGGCTCGGTGCGTCGCGGCAGCCGGCGTGGTGACGATTCGCCGGGCTTCGGCGACCGCCGTCAGGCGAGCGCTTTCGCCATGTTGCTCAGCGCCCGCTCCACGAGCTGGCGCGACGTGCCGATGTTCATCCGCATGCGGCCGTCGCTGCCGAGGCCGTAGCTCGACCCCGGGTTCAGGTGGATGTGGGCGTGGTCCACGAGGAAGCGCTGGAAGGCCACCTCCGGCGTGGTCGGCCGCTCCGCCGCCGCGGCCGCCTGCTTCATCCGCGTCCGGTCCATCGCCTCGGCGACATCGAGCCACGCCAGGAAGGTGCCCTCCGGCTTGACCGTCTTCACCCCCGGCACGTTCGCGTTGACGTACGACTCGACGAAGTCCTGCGTCCCGTCGATGTACTCGAGGAGCTGGTCGAGCCAGTCCTCGCCCTCGTTGTAGGCCGCCTCGGCCGCGATGATGCCGAGCGTGTTCATCGCCTGCCGGTGCTGTCCCGCCCCCGAGATCCGCGCGAGATAGTCGGGGTTGGTCGAGAACTGGTAGGCGCACTTCATCAGCGACAGGTTGAACGACTTGCTGACCGACTTGAAGGTGACGCTATTGCGGACGATGGCCTCGTCGTCGAGGGTGGCGAACGGCGTGTAGGTGTGGCCCCTGGTGACGAAGTCGCAGTGGATCTCGTCGGCGAGCACGACGACGCGCCGGCGGTTGCAGATCTCGCCGAGGGTCATCAGGTCAGAGCGCGACCACACGTTGCCGGTGGGGTTGTGCGGGTTGCACAGGATGAACGCGTGGGTGTCGTGGTCGATGCGCCGCTCAAGGTCCTCGAAGTCCATCTGATAGACGCCGTTGACGAGCTTGAGGGGGCTCTCCTCGGCCACGCAGCCGACGACCCGGATGTCGGTGTAGAACCCGTTGTAGCCCGGCGTCTGCATGAGCACCTTGCTGCCCGGGGGGCAGAAGGCGCGCAGGGTGCTGATGACGCCGGCGTGGACGCCGGGCGAGTGCTGGATGGTGTCGGGGTCGATCTCGAGCCCGTAGCGCCGGCGGTTCCAGTCGACGATCGACTCCTTGTAGGAGGCGGGAATCGACAGGTAGCCGTAGTTCTCGTGCCCGATCCGCTTGCGGAGGGCCTCGGTGATGGGCGGGGCGATGCGGAAGTCCTGGTCGGCGGTGCCCATGCCGACCTCGATCTTGTCGGCGCCGTAGCGGGCGATCTGGGCGTCCCACTTCGACGAGTCGGTCCCGATGCGGTTGTAGATGGTGTCGAAGTCGTAGCGGCCGTCCTGCAGCCGGGCCCCGCCACCGCCCGCTGCCGCCAGGGGAACCGCGCCGCCGACCGCGCCCGCGACCGCGGTCATGCCGGTGGTGCGCAGAAAGGCGCGCCGGTCGAGCCGACTCAGCTTGGACATTCTGTGGACTCCTCTCGTACTGTCTCGACGTTCGTTGTCGACCACCGTCGGGGCGCCGGTGTCGTGCCACGAAAGCGCGTACGCCCAGAGCACAGCATAGACCACCCGCCGTCAGAGTCAACTCGCATCCGGCAGCGCGGGGCGCCGCGGTTTCCCGACCTGCGGCGTTCGCGGTTCATCCCGTGTTCAGTCGTTCCCATTCTACGCCGCTCGAATCGAGCAGGCCGGCCGTCCGCCGGGTTGTCGGAACCGTTCACGGTCGGGTGACAGCCGCGTATCATGAGCGGCGCCGCCATGCCCGTCCGCCACGCGAGATGACTGTCCACCTGCGCTTCGCCGCCGGCACGCTGGACATCAGCGGCTTCGATGCGGGGTCGGACCCTCCGCTGCCGGACGGCTGTCGGTGGGACCCCCGGACCGGGCGTTTCCGGGCGCCGGCCGTCGCCTATGCGGCGGCGGTCCGGACGCTCGTCCGCCATCGAATCGCGTACGAGGACGAGGCCCGCGGCTACGGCGTCCTCGACGGCGGCCTGCGGGTCCGCCGGGAGCCCCGGCCGTTTCAGGCCGAGGCGGTGGGGGCGTGGCGGGCCGCGCAGGGCCGCGGCGTGGTCGTCCTGCCGACCGGGGCCGGCAAGACCGAGGTGGCGCTGCTGGCCATGGACGCCGTGCGCCGGGGCACCCTCGTCGTGGCCCCCACCCTCGACCTCGTGGGGCAGTGGCACCGGCTGCTGCGCGAGCGGTTCCGCACGGAGATTGGCGTCCTCGGCGGCGGCGAGCATCGCGTCGAGGCCATCACCGTCTCGACCTACGACTCCGCCCACATCCACATGGAGCACCTCGGCGCGCGCTTCGGCCTCGTGGTGTTCGACGAGTGCCACCACCTGCCCGGCCCCGCCTACTCGCTCGCGGCCGAGCGCTGCCTCGCCCCCTACCGGCTCGGCCTGACTGCGACCCCGGAGCGCGCCGACGGGCGCCACGCCGACCTCGAGTCGCTGGTGGGGCCCGTCGTCTACCGCAAGCGGGTCCGCGACCTCGCCGGCGACTATCTCGCCGATCACGACGTCGAGCGCATTCTCGTGGAGCTGACCGACGACGAGCGCCGCGCCTACGACGAGGCGCGCGCGGTCTACCGGTCGTTCGTCGTGGGCCAGGGCATCCGCATGTCGAGCCCCGAGGGGTGGTCGCAGTTCGTCATGCGCTCGTCGCAGAGCGCAGAGGGGCGGCGCGCGATGGCCGCCTGGCAGCGCCACAAGGAGATCGCGTTCGCGGCGCCGTCCAAGCTCGCCTACGTCGAGGACCTCCTGCACCGGCACCGCCGCGACCGCGCGCTGCTGTTCACCGAGCGCAACCGCACCGCCTATGCGCTGTCCCGCCGATTCCTCCTACCCATCATCACCCACCAGACGAAGGTCTCCGAGCGCACCCGCATCCTCGAGGACCTCGGCGCCGGCGTCTACAACGCGCTCGTCACCTCGAAGGTCCTGAACGAGGGCGTGGATCTGCCCGCCGCCAGCGTCGGCATCGTCATCTCCGGCAGCGGCTCGGCGCGCGAGCACGTGCAGCGGCTCGGCCGCCTCCTTCGCAAGCAGGGCGACAAGACCGCGGTCCTCTACGAGCTCGTCGCGAACGACACGACCGAGGTGTTCACGAGCGAGCGGCGCCGGGAGGCCCATGCCGACGACTGACCTGGTGGGGGTGCAGCGGCTCGTGTCCCGGGTCCGGAGGGCGTTTTCACCGCAGGTGACATGCTGACGACTGACCTCGTGCGCGTGCGGCGCCGCGGCGGCCGCATCGAGGCCCGCCGGCCGGGGCGCGCCGCGCGCGAGCGGCTGCTGGTGGCGGCGGAGGGGTACGTCGCGGCCGCGCAGGCCGGGGTCGGCCGGCCGCGCGCGGCGTTCGAGGCGGCGTGCGACGACGTGCCGTGCGAGCCCACCGACTACAAGCTGCTCCAGGGGCTGCGGAAGCTCGTGCGCGACCGCTGCGTCTTCGAGGCCCCGGGTGACGTGGATGCGCCGGCGCTGCGTCGCGCCGTCTTCGCCCGCGCCGCGGCGGCCCGGCGCGCCCTGGACGACGATGAAGTGCTCGAGCGCGACGCGGTCATCTCGACCGTGGCCGCCGAGTGCGGCTTGCCCGCGCGCGACGTTCCCGACGCGCTCTTCGCGGACCTGAAGGAGCACCAGGTCCTCGCGCGGTTCGACGCCATCGCCGGACCGGCGCTCGTCGCTGCCTACGAGACCGCGCAGCACCAGGCGATCCTCCTGCGGGCGGTGCGCGTCGTCGTCACGTTCGACCGGCCCGACCCCGGCGGGTTCCGGCTCTTCTTCCGGCGGCTGAAGTTCCATCGGCTGCTGTTCGTCGCGACCCGCCCCTCCGAGGGGGTGTGCCGCGTGGTGATCGACGGGCCGTTCAGCCTGTTCCGCTCCGTCACCGCCTACGGCCTTCAGCTCGCGCTGTTGTTGCCGGCCCTCGATGCCTGCGGCTGCCGCTGGGAGCTCGACGCCGACGTGCTGTGGGGCCCCGAGCGGCAGGCGCTCGAGTTCCACCTGGAAGGCGAGCCGGCGACCGGGGCCCCGGGTGCGGACGCGCACCTGCCCGACGAGGTCGCCCGGCTGCTCGACCGGTTCCGCGGGATGAAGACGCCGTGGTCGGCCGAGGTGGCGCACGAGCTGCTCGACGTGCCGGGCCTCGGCTTGTGCGTGCCCGACCTCGTCTTCACCCACGCCGACACCGGCCATCGCGTCTACCTCGAGGTCCTCGGCTACTGGAGCCGGGAGGCGGTGTGGCGCCGCGTCGATCTGGTGGAGGCGGGGCTGCCGCATCCGATCATCTTCGCCGTCAGCCGCCGCCTGCGGGTCAGCGAGGAGGTCCTCGACGAGAAGCTCCCCGGCCAGCTCTACGTCTACGCCGGCGCCATCAGCGCCCGCGCCGTCGAAGAGCGGCTGGAGGCCAGCCTGGCCGCCGTGCGCCGGTGACCCACCCGCGGGGTCCGGTTGTCGGCCGTGGTGCAGCCACCTACAATGGTCGTGACTGCGAAGGGGAATTTGACCGATGGCCTCGCTACGTGAAATCAAGGATGCCGTTTCATCATTGAGCCAGGATCAACTGAGCGAGTTCAGGTCCTGGTATGAACGGTTCGATGCGGAGATGTGGGACGAACGGATCGAACGGGACGCCAGGGAAGGACGTCTGGACGAAATCGCCGACGCGGCCCTTGCCGATCATGCGGCAGGTAGGTCAAGGCGCCTGTGAACCACCATGCGAGCCCCTCGTTCTGGACCGCGTACGGTGAATTGTCGCGGGCCGTCCGAGAGCACGCCGATGCAAACTTCGACCTGCTGAAGCGGAATCCCGCTCACCCATCGTTGCAGTTCAAGAAACTGGACCGATACTGGTCGGCGAGAGTTGGACGGCGACATCGCGCGCTGGCCGTGGAGGTCGATGACGGGCTGCTCTGGTTCTGGATTGGCAGCCATGCGGCCTACGACAGAATCATCCGCCGTGGTCGCGCCAGCCCGAGGACCGGTCCGTCCTGAGCTGCCATCCCTACGGTAGGGCCTGGGTGAGAGTGCGGGGGTGGGCGCGGGCTCCTGCGGGTTCCACGTCCTGCGTGACCTCGGGCGTTGCGGATGTTCAGGCTCCTGGCGCCCGGCCGTCATCGGCGAGAACGGCATGGCGAGCGGTGTCGAGATCCTCGATCCGTCGGCGTGATGCGCCGCATCGCTCCTGCGGATCACTCCACGCGCAGCGTCAGCATCGGGTCGACCCGCGCGGCTCGGCGGGCGGGGACGACGGTGGCGGCGGTCGTGACCGCGCCGAGGACGAGCACGACGCCGGCGACGGTCCAGGGGTCGAGCGGCTGCGCTTCCGTCAGTCGCCGCAGCAGCCCGGTGACGAGCACCGTGCCGCCGGTTCCGACCACGGCCCCGATGGTGGCGAGGGCGATGCCCTGCCGCGCGAAGCGCGCCGTCACCTGCCGCGCCGACGCGCCCAGGGCGAGGCGAATGCCGATCTCCTTCGTGCTCTGGGCTACCGCGTAGGCGACGAGCCCGTAGAGGCCCGCCGCGGCCAGGGTCAGGGCCACCACCGCGAACAGGCCGAGCGCGAATGTGCGGAAGCGCGTGGCCGCGATGGCCCCGCCGACCACCTCGTCCATCGACCGGAACCCGGTCATCGACAACTGCGGGTCGGCCCCGCGGACCACCCGCTCGACGGACGGGCGGATGCCGGTCGCGGCGTCGCGCGTCCGTAGCGCCCAGTTCACCGGGAAGAACCCGTGGAGCAGCGCGAGCAGGTCGTCCGGCACCTGCTCCGCCGGCACGAACACCGTCGGCCGGGTCGTGGTGACGCCGCGCGTCCGAACGTTGCCGATCACGCCGACGACCTCGCGCGCCCGGTCGTCGAAGTCGATGGCCGTCGCCTGGAGGCGCGTGCCGAGCGCCGTCCGCCCGCCGCCGAGCTGCCTGACGTACTCCTCGTTGACCAGCGCCACGGGCGGTGCCCCGGTGCGGTGGTCCGCTTCGCCGAACGGCCGGCCGGCCACGAGGGGAATGCCCAGGACCCGCAGGTAGTCTCCCGCGACGTAGCGCCAGTCGACGTTCCCCGCGATCGGCCCGCCGGGAGCCTCGCGCAACGGCATGTTCAGGCCGCGCTCGACCGGCAGGTTGCTGGCGACCGCGACGGCCTCGACGCCGGGTACGCGCGCCAGGTCGGCCAGGGTGCGCCGATAGAGCGCCGACACCGCCGCGCCGGACCCGTAGTCGGGGCCCTGGAGCGAGGTGCGGGCGGTGATCACGTTGGCGGGCTCGAAGCCGAGCTCGGACGCGCTCAACCCGACGAACGTCCGCAGGAACACGCCCACGGCGGCGAGCAGCACGGTGCAGAGGGCGACCTGGGCGACGACGAGCGACCGGCGCACCCAGGCCCCGCGCACCGCGGTCGCGCCGCGCGACGCCCCGCCGTGCAGCGCGTCCGCGGGCCTGCCGCGGGCGGCGAACAGGCCGGGCAGCAGGCCGAAGGTCAAGCCGGTGGCGAGCGCCACCCCGAGCGATCCGAGCAGCGTCGGCGCATCGACCGCGACGCCCCAGACCGCGAGTTGCGGCTGGGCGGCGACGAGCCCGCGCATGCCCCAGGCGCCGGCGGCGAGGCCCACCGCGCCGCCGGCCGCCGCCAACAGGACGCTCTCGGTCAGCAACTGCCTGAGCAGACGGCCCCGGCCGGCGCCGAGCGCGGACCGGACGGCCAGCTCTCGGCGGCGCCCCACCGCGCGCGCCAGCAGCAGTCCCGCCGCGTTGGCGCAGACGATCAGCAGCATGGCGCCCACCGCCGAGGTCAGCAGCCAGACCACGCCCCCGCTGCGGCCGGCCAGCACGTCCCGATAGGGCTGCACGCCCGGCCGCGGCCCGTCCGGCGTCACCGCCGGCAACTCGGCCAGCACCGGGAGCCGGTCGCGCAGGCTCACGGCCAGCGCCCGGAGCTCGGCCTCGGCCTGCGCGCCGGTCCAACCCGGGGCGAGCCGGCCAATCAACTGATAATTGCGGTCCATGCCGTTCGGATCGGGGCGGAACGGCGTCCACGCGTCGGTTCCCTCGTACGACCAGAAGCCGGCCGGCATGACCCCGATGACGGTGTGCGGCCGGCCGCCCAGCCGCACCGCCTGCCCGACGATGTCCGGGTCGCTCTCGAAGTGGCCGGCCCAGACGGCGTGGCTCAGCACGACCGTCGACGGCGCGGTCTCGTCGTCCCGTACGAAGGCGCGGCCGAGTTGCGGCTCGACGCCGAAGACCCGGAAGAAGCCCGCCGTCACCATGATGCTCCGGACGAACGTCGACCCGCTGTCGCCGGCGAGATTGACTCCCGGCGTCTCGCGGATGCCCGCCAACGCCGAAAAGGCCCGGCTGTGGTCGCGGGTGAGGGCGACGGTCGCAGGTGCGTGGAACGGGTTCGGGCCGGGCCCCACGCCGTACGCGACCACGTTGAAGATGCGGTCCGGCTCGGGGAAGGGGAGGGGACGAACGAACACCGCGTTGATCACCCCGACCATCACCGTTGCGGCGCCGAGGCCGAGACCGAGGACCACCACGGCCGCGATCGTGAAGCCCCGGTCCCTGGCGAGCGTGCGGGCGCCGATCCGCAGGTCCTGCCACAGGTCGGCGAAAAGCCGCCGCCAGCGCCGCTGCCGCTCCCAGCCCCGGTCGATGCCGACGCACGCCGCCCTGACCCGCCCGTAGTCGCCGAAGCGGCGCTCCGCCTCCGCCCGGGCCTCCGCCGGATCACGGCCCTGCCGCACCAGCCGTTCGGTCAACTCGCGGACGTGATAGTCCAGCTCGGCGTCCACGTCCGCCCGCACGTCGGAGCCCCAGAACCGCATGTACCGCCGCCACATCGGTTCGCGCGCCATCGACCCCACCCCCTACGCGGGCCGGGCGGCCTGGAGCACCCGGCCGACCGCCGCCGCGAACGCCGTCCACCCCTCGGTCTCGCTCGTGAGCCGGGCGCGGCCGAGCGACGTCAGGTGGTAGAGCTTCACCTGCCGCTTGTTCTCCGAGATCCCCCACTCGGCCTCCAGCCAGCCGCGCCGCTCCATGCGGTGCAGGGCGGGGTAGAGCGAGCCCTCCTCGAGCTGCAGCTCGTCGTCGGACGTCGCCTCCAGCCAGCGCGCGATGCCGAACCCGTGGCGGGGGCCGCGGCTGAGGGCGGTCAGGATGAGCAGCTCGACCGTGCCGCGCAGCATGTCGGGGTTGCGGTTTGGCTTCACTCACCGCTCCTTGTCATAGATTGTCTATGTAATGGAGCGTAGCGCGCTTCACGTAGACTGTCAAGGGGTCATGGGATCGGGCAGCCGTCGGATGGCGGGGCGTTCACGAAGCCGACGCCCGACCCGCGGCCAGTCGCGCTCAGGGTCAGGCCCGGAGCCTGCGCGTCCCGCGACGGCGCAGACCCCGGGCCGGGTCGAAGGGGGATGGTGGGCCGGGCCGCCGCCACCGACGGCTACGCCAGCCCCCGCAGGAACTCGATCAGCAGCCGCGCCGTCTCCTCGGGCTGCTCCTGCTGCACCCAGTGGCCGGCCCCGTCGACCATGTGCACGCCGCGCATGTCGGTGCACGCCTGCTCCTGCATCCGCTCCAGGTTGCCGGGGCTCTGGTAGCTGCCCCAGTCGCTGGAGCCGGCGATGAAGATCGACGGCTGGTCGATGGTCAGGCCCGCGAAGAGCTGCTGCTCGGGGGCGCCGATGCCGCCCGAGCGGTAGTGGTTGAGGCCGCCCTGGAAGCCGGTGCGGTCGTACTCCTCGGTGTAGACCGCCAGCTCGTCGTCGGGCAGCCAGGTGTTGGCGGCGATGTGGTCGGCCGACGGCATGTGCTTGGCGACGGTCTCGGCCATGCCGTCGGCGAGGTCCATGATGTAGTAGGTCGGCATCTTGGCCATCTCGGCCGCCGTGCGCGCCGCGAGCCGGTACGGCCGGTTGCCGGGCCAGTCGGCGCTCTTGTAGTGGTAGTAGCCCCGCAGGAAGGCATGCAGCCCCTGCGTGGCGCGCCACATGTTGGCGTTGGCCTCGCGGGTCCGGTAGTACCGCTGGTAGTGCTTCCGAGGCCGCGGCAGGGCGGCGAGGTCGTCGAACAGGGTCGGGCCGGGCTCGGCGGGCTCGGCCGGCGGGTCGTCGGCGGTGTCGAAGGGCAGGGTGGGGCCGCCGCCGTTGGGGGCGCTCATCATCGCCACCGAGCGGAACACGTCGGGCCGGATGCGCGCGCACCACGCCGCGACGGGCGAGCCGAAATCGTGGCCGATGACCGCGGCCACCTCGCGGTAGCCGAAGGCCGACACCAGCCCCAGGGCGTCGCGCACGACGTTGAGGCGGCGGAACGAGGCGAGGTCGCCGTCGTAGTCGGCGTCCCAGCCCGTCGTGCGGCCGTAGCCCCGCATGTCGGGGGCGAAGACGTGGTAGCCCTCCTCGGCGAGGGGCACGAGCACGTTGCGCCAACTGTAGGCGAGCTCGGGGAAGCCGTGCAGCAGGAGCAGGGCGGGGCGGTCGCCCTCGTAGCCGGCCTCGAGGACGTGGACGCGCAGGCCGTTGATGTCGTTGACGAAGCGCGAGCGCACGCCGGCGGGCAGCACGTCGGGATCGTAGGGGCCGATGGGGGCCTGCTGCGCGGCCGCGCCGGGGCGGGCGCCCGTGGCCGGCGGCAGCGGACGTCCGGCGGCCGGGGCGGCGAACGCGGCAGCCGGGGCGATGGCGGCGAGGCCCTGGATGGCCTGGCGGCGTGTCATGGCTCTGGACATGGTCGTTTCTCCTCCGGGTCGCGGCGGCGCCCGGTTACCGCCCGTCAGTATAGAGCCTCGGACGGCGCGCGGTGGTTCGACGCGCGCCGGTCTGCGTTACCATTGTGGGCATGATTCGGTGGGTCCATCGCCTCGTCGCCTGCGCGGGTCTCGTCGTCGCGGCCTGGATGCCCGCGCCGGTCCACGCGCACCCGGCGCCGTTCAGCTTCGTCGACGTCCGCATCCAGTCGACGACGGTCGACCTCGAGGTCGTCGTCCACGCCTTCGACGTCGCCTACGAGCTCGCCATCCAGCCGCCGAACCGGGTGCTGGAACCCGGCGGGCTGGGGGGGCGGGCGCAACGCCTCGCGAACCTCGTCCGGGAGCGCCTCGCCATCACCGTCGACGGCACCCGGCTCGACGTCGCGGCCTGGTCCGACCCCGAGCCGCTGCCGGAGCGGCAGTCGGTCAGCCTGCGCGCCCGCGTGGAGCTGGACGGGGCGCCGGGGCGGATCGACGTCGAGGCGGTGATGTTCCCCTACGACTGGCAGCACCAGACCTTCGTCAACGTCTACGACGAGGGGGAGCTGACGGCGCAGGCGATCCTGAGCGGCGGCGACCCCCGCTACGAGTACTTCCTCGGCAGCACGCAGGGGACCTTGGCCGTCATCCAGCGCTTCGTGCCCCAGGGCATCCACCACATCCTGATCGGGCCCGACCACCTGCTGTTCCTCGTCGGCCTGCTGCTGCTCGGCGGCTCGCTGCGCCGGCTGCTGCTGGTCATCACCGCGTTCACCATCGCCCACAGCATCACCCTCGCCCTCGCGGTGCTCGACGTGGTGAGGCCGCCCGGCAACGTCGTCGAGCCGATCATCGCGCTGAGCATCATCTACGTCGGGGCCGACAACCTCCTCGTGCGGGGCGGGCGCGACATGCGGGTGTGGATCGCCCTGGTGTTCGGCCTCATCCACGGGTTTGGCTTCGCGAGCGTGCTGCGCGAGATGGGGCTGCCGACGGGGGCCCTGGGCTGGTCGCTGTTCTCGTTCAACTTCGGGGTCGAGATCGGGCAGGTGGCGGTGGCGGTGGTCGTGGCCTCGGCCTTCGCCTGGCTGCGGGCACGCAACGAGAAGGCGGGCCGGAAGCTCGCGGTCGCGGGGTCCGTCGGGGTCATGGCGGCCGGGACGTTCTGGTTCGTGCAGCGGGTGTTCTTTTCGGGGGGAATGGCATGAGAAGAATGGCTCTGCTCGGGGCGGTGATCCTGGCCGCGGTGGTCTCGGTGGCCGGCCTCGCCGGCCAGCAGGAGCGGACCATCACGGTCGAGCAGCTCGAGGACAACCTGTTCGTCCTCCGGGGCGGGGGCGGCAACTCGGCCGCGTTCGTGACCGACGGCGGGGTGGTGCTGGTGGACAGCAAGCTCGTGGGCTGGGGGCAGCCCCTCATCGACAAGATCGGCGAGCTGACCTCGAACCCCGTCACCACCCTCATCAACACCCACGCCCACTTCGACCACGTGGACGGTAACGTCGAGTTCCCGGCCTCGGTCGACTTCGTGGCCCACGCCAACACCCAGCGCCTCATCGGCGAGAACAACGCGGTGCGGGGGCTGGGGCGCCCCGCGCGGCCGACCCCGTTCGGGGCCGACGGGCACGGCGTGCCGGAGATCACGTTCAGCGACCGGCTGACCCTGGGCGACGGCGACGACGCGGTCGAGCTGCACTACTTCGGCCGCGCCCACACCGGCGGCGACGCCTGGGTGGTGTTCCCGGCCCTCGGGGTCATGCACGCGGGCGACGCGTTCCCCGGCAAGAACCTGCCGATCATGGACTCGAACAACGGCGGCAGCGGCGTCGACTATCCCGAGACCCTGCGCAAGGCGTCCAAGGGCGTCGACGTCGAGCGCATCATCACCGGGCACAGCAGCGTCATGGCCCCGGCCGATCTGGCCGAGTACGCCGAGTTCGTCGGCGCCTTCGTTTCCGACGCCCAGGCCGCGAAGGCGGCGGGCACGCCGGCCGCCGACTTCGTGGCGGGCTGGGCGGTGCCGGCGCGGTTCGCCGGCTACAGCGGCGGGGCGCCGGAGCGGCTGACCCCCTACGTCGAGGACATCTACGCGGCGACGCCGTAGGCGTCTTCCGGCGTGGACGGCACGGGCAGTCGATGCCCGCGACCGTAGTACGTACGGCCGCCGTGCGGGCATGGTCTGGTGTGACGAGCCGTGGCGACGCCGTTCGGGATGCTGTTAACATGGTCGTGGCGCTGGCACGACCCCGAACCATGCACACGGCCGAGGAGATGCGGTGATGGAAGTCGTGACCATTTTCGGCGCGGCGGCGGCGCTGGTGGCCGCGGTCGGCGCGTTCGTCAACAACCAGGCGATCTCGGCCATGAAGGCCGACTTCGCGGTCATGAAGACCGACATCGACCGCCTAACCGGCCGGGTGGACGAACAGGGACAGGCGCTGCACAGCGTCATCACTGCCCTGATGGACCGGAGGTAGGGTGCCGGGTCGGGCGGGGCCCGACCCCGGGGGTGTTCGGAAGTGGCGGTAGAGCCGCAAGCTCAAAGGGGAAGACACATGGCGAAACAGACCACGCGTCGCGAAGTTCTCAAGGGTGGGGCCGCGCTGGGCGGGCTCGCGGCCTTCGGGGTGCCCGAATGGGCGTTCCCCGCGCTGGCGCAGGACGAGGAGCTCGTCGAGTTCACCGACCTGCCGGCAGAGATAGTGCTGGAGCGGACGCCGGACCGCCGCATCATCGACGTCCGGCACATCGACGGGCCGATCACGCCGGCCGACCAGTGGTTCACCACCCAGCACCACGGCCATCCCGATGTCGACCTCTCCACCTACCGGCTGCAGGTGTCGGGCATGGTGGATCGCCCGCTCAACCTGTCGCTGACCGACCTCAGGAACTTCCCGAGCCGTGAGCTGGTGTTCGGGTTCGAGTGCTCGGGCAACCGCGGGCCCCTGAACGGGCTCTCGAGCAACGGCCGGTGGACCGGCGTGCCGCTACGGACGGTGCTCGAGGGGGCCGGCCTGCAGGACCGCGCGCGCGAGATCGTCTTCCTCGGGGCCGACCGCGGCGAGGAAGAGGTGGTCTTCCGCGGCCGCACCTACAACGTCGACCAGCAGTACGGCCGCAGCCTGCCGCGCGACATCGCCCTGTCGGACGAGCCGCTGCTCGCCTACGCGCTGAACGGCGAGCCCCTGAGCGCGCATCAGGGCCGCCCCCTCCGCCTGCTGGTGCCCGGCTGGTACGGCGCGCCGAACGTCAAGTACCTGTCCGAGATACACGTGCAGGAGGACCCCTATCTCGGCAAGTGGCAGGCGCGCTGGTACCGCACCCTGAAGGGGGAGATGATCAACGGCGAGCTGAAGTGGGTCGAGACCGCGATCACGAAGATGCGGTTGAAGTCGTACATCGCCCGCGTGACGAAGGTGGGCGACCACCACCGCGTCTTCGGGGTGATCATGCACGACGGGACCCCCATCGAGTCGGTCGAGGTGCGGGTGGACGACGGTCCGTGGGAGGCCGCGACCCTCGACGCCAGCATGACCGAGAAGTACTCGTGGAAGTTCTTCACCTACGAGTGGCACGGGGCGACGCCGGGAGAGCACACCGTCACCTCGCGCGCGACCGACGCCAACGGCTACCGGCAGCCCACGGCGGAGGAGCTCGAGGTCAAGCAGACCTTCCTCGAGCAGAACAACCAGCACCCGCGGACGCTGATCGTCACCTGACGACCGGGCGCCCCCGGCGCCCCCGTGTCCCTTCCGACGGCCCTGCGGGCGCGGTTCGCAGGGCCGTCGCCGCTTTGTGCGGCAGGAGCCCGCGGGAAGTCTCGCGTTCGCGCGTCGCCGGTCGAGAGCCGCGGAGGCTCCTGCCACGGCTCCCGGGATGCGCGTGCGGGAACGAACGGCAGGTGCGGCATGGCCGAGGAAGAGCACTACCTGAAGTCCGAGCTCTACGAGCTGGTCCGCAAGGATCCGGCGATCTTCGAGTTCCTGCAGGCGGGCTCGCTCGACGGCATCTGGTACTGGGACGTCGAGCGCCAGGACCAGGAGTGGATGAGCCCCCGGTTCAAGGAGCTCTTCGGCTACCGCGACGACGAGATCCCCAACACCTCCGAGTGGTGGATGGCCAACATCTTCCCGGAGGACCGCGACCTCGCCCTCGACAACTTCGCCAAGCACCTCGCCGACGCCGGCCATCCCTACGACCAGATCGTCCGCTACCGGCACCGCGACGGGAGCACGGTCTGGGTCCGCTGCCGCGGCCTCGCCGTCCGCAACGAGAAGGGCGAGCCCATCCGGCTGCTGGGCTGCCACACCGACGTGTCCGCGCTCAAGCGCGCCGAGGAGGACCTGCGGCGCCAGGCGGCGGAGCTGCGCGAGGCGAAGGACGCGTCCGAGCGGGCCAACCGCGCCAAGAGCATCTTCCTCGCCAACGTCAGCCACGAGATCCGCACGCCCCTCAACGGGGTCATCGGGACGACCGAGCTGCTCGCCGAGACCGGCCTGACCCCCGCGCAGCGCGAGCATCTCGACGCCCTGCGCGAGTCGGCCGACGCGCTGCTCGACATCATCAACGACATCCTCGACTTCTCGAAGATGGAGGCCGGCAAGCTGGTCGTCGAGCCCTACGCGTTCCGCCTCCGCGAGCGCCTCGACACCCTGATGAAGTCGTTCGCGCCCCGCCTTCACGGCAAGGACGTCAAGCTGTCGCACCACGTGGACACCGACGTGCCGGACGCGGTGGTCGGCGACGGGCGACTGTTGCGGCAGGTCCTCGCGAACCTCCTGTCGAACGCCGTCAAGTTCACCCGGCGGGGCGCGATCGCGCTGCACGTCCGGCGGGAGGATGCGGTCGACGACGGCGTCGTGCTCCGTTTCGACGTGTCCGATACCGGCATCGGCATACCGCCGGGCAAGCAGCAGGCGGTCTTCGAGGAGTTCGTGCAGGCCGACGCGTCGACCACCCGGCGCTACGGGGGCACCGGTCTGGGGCTGGCCATCGCCTCCCGCCTCGTGGATGCCCTCGGCGGCGCGATCGGCCTGGAGAGCGAGCCGGGGAAGGGCAGCACGTTCCATTTCACCTCGCGGCTCGGGCTCTCCGAGACCGGCGCCGACGAGACCCCGCCGGTCCGCGAGACGGTCGTCGAGGGCGTCGCGCTGCGGGTGCTCCTGGTCGAGGACTCCGTCGCCAACCAACGGGTGGCGGTCGGGTTCCTCGAGCGGGCGGGCCACCGGGTGCGCACCGTCGGCGACGGCGTGGCGGCGGTCGACGCGTGCGCGGCCGAACGGTTCGACGTGGTGCTCATGGACCTCCAGATGCCGGGGATGGACGGCTACGCCGCGACCGAGGCGATCCGGCGGCGCGAGGTGGAGCAGGGCGCCGCCCCGACGCCGATACTGGCCCTGACCGCGAGGGCGTCGCGCAGCAACGAGGCGTGGTGCCTGGCCGCCGGCTTCGACGGGTTCCTGCTGAAGCCGTACCGCCCGCGGGAGCTCTTCGACGCGATCGCCGCCGTGGTGGAGCAAGGGCCGCCGGCCCGCGGGATCGCGGAGGCCGCGGGTGGCGGCGTTGGCGAGACGCAGGCCGCTGAAAACGGGGACCCGGCTGCGGTGGGCGGGGACGGCGGGGCCGGCCCGACGTCGGGGGAAGGCGACGATGCGGCCAGCGGCGGGAGTACGGGGCCTGGCACCGGCCCGGACGCATCGGGCGCACACGTGGACCACCGTGACGAGAGCGGAAGCGGCGTCGCGGACGGTGGCGCGGACGCATCGGCCGGCCGCCTCGACTGGGGCTCGGCGCTGGAGGCCGTGGCCGGTGACCGGGAGTTGCTGGCGAAGGTGATCGGGGGTTTCCTCGGCCAGCATCCCACGCTGATCGCCGAGCTTCGGACCGCGCTCGAGGCCGGCGATCTGCCGGTGGTGCGCCGGGTGGCGCATACGATTGCCGGCTCGCTCCGGTCGTTCGAGGGCGCCAGCGTCGTGGCCCTCGCCGAGGCCCTCGAAGATCGCTGCCGGGAGGGCGCGGCGGGACCCGCCGCGGTCGCGTGGCGCGAGCTCGAGCCGGAGCTGCAGGCGGCCGTGGACGAGTTGCGTCAAGGGGTTCCAGCGGCCGGATAGCCGGAGACGACATCGTGGCACGCATCCTCGTCGTGGACGACTCGGCCGCCGACCGCGAGCTGGCCGGCACCCTGCTCGAACGGGCGTCGTGGGAGGTCCTGTACGCCGAGCACGGCCGGGACGCCCTAGCCCGGATGCGCGAGCACGCCGTCGACCTCGTGCTGACGGACGTGGTGATGCCCGAGCTCGACGGCCTCGCCTTCGTCGAGCACGCGAAGGAGGACCATCCCCTCGTCCCCGTGGTCCTGATGACCGCGCGGGGGAGCGAGGAGCTGGCGGCGCGGGCCCTCGAGGCCGGCGCCGCGAGCTACGTGCCGAAGAAGCTGCTGGTGCGCGACCTCGTCGAGGTGATCAAGCGCATCCTGGACGTTTTCAGGGAACGCCAGAGCGACACGCTCCTGCAGGGACGCCTGCGGGCGGCGTCGTTCGTCCTCGAGAACGACCTCGACATGCTCTCGTCCCTCGTCGGCTACCTGACCGGCGTCCTCCGGCACTCGGGCATGTTCGACGAGTCGGACTGCCACCGCGTCTCCACCGCCCTCGACGAGGCCCTGACCAACGCCTGCTACCACGGCAACCTCGAGGTGCGCTCCGAGATACGCGACCACGACCCGCGCGCGTACCGAGCCCTCGCGAAGGAGCGCTGCCTCGCCGCCCCCTACCGGGACCGGCGCATTCACGTCAGCGTGAGCCTGGAGCCCGACGGCGCGCGCTTCGTCATCCGCGACGAGGGGCGGGGGTTCGACGCGGCCGCGGTGCGGGATCCGACCGCCCCGGAGCAGTTGGAGCGGCCCACCGGCCGGGGCATCTTCCTGATGAAGACGTTTCTCGACGACGTGCGCTACAGCGCCACCGGCAATCAGGTGACCCTGCTCAAGCGCCGCAGCGCCTGAGAATCAGTTATCGAGGGAGCGGATCACGACGACGGTCTTGTCGTCGCCGGGGTCGGGGTTCCCGCGCTCGAACCGCTCGGCCGCGTGGCAGATGTGGCGGGCCAGCTCCGGGGCCGACGCGTCCCGGTGCTCGGCCATCACCGCCCGGATCCCGTCCAGGTCGAAGAACCGGTCGGCCTCGTCCTGCGCCTCGGTCACCCCGTCGCTGTAGATGACGAGCCGGCCGCCGTCGGCGATGGTGACCGTCTGGGCCTCCCACGCGGCCTCGGCGAACAGGCGCAGCGGCGGCCCCGTCGAGACGAGGGCCGACTCGGCGTCGCCGTCGAACAGCAGCGCCCGCGGGTGCCCGGCGTTGACGAACGTGAACTCTCCCGTCGAGCGGGTCAGCACGCCGTAGAAGAGGGTGACGAAGCGGTCCTGGCTCTTCTCGTGGAGCAGGGCCCGGTTGAGAGTCTGCACGAGCTCGATCGGCGTCGCGCACGTCGAGGCCTCGGCGCGCAGGATGCCCTGGGTCTCGGCCATGAGGATCGCCCCGGGGATGCCCTTGCCCGACGCGTCGCCCACGGCCAGGGCCACCCGGTCGTCCGGCAGCTCCAGGCAGTCGTAGAAGTCGCCGCCGACCTGGCCGCTGGCGTGCAGGTAGGCGCCGATGTCGTGGCGGGGCGCCGCCGGCATGGCCCCCGGCAGGAAGGACTGCTGGACGAACGCGGCGATCTTCAGCTCGTAGTCCAGGCGCCGGTTCTGCTCGGCGAGCAGGCGGTGGCGCTCGCGCGCGTAGCGGATGCTGCGCACGAGCAGCTCGGGGATGAGGTGGTCCTTGACGAGGTAGTCCTGCGCGCCGCGCTTGACCGCCTTGACCGCGACCTCGTCGTCGTCGAGGTCGCCGAGGACGACCACCGGCGCGGTCTTGTCCAGGTGCCGGATGATCGCGAAGCCCTCCCCGCTGCGGGCCGCCTCGGGCGAGAGCACCAGCAGCACCGCGTCGTAGGGGCGGGTGTCAGTCTCCGCCACCGCGTCCGGGGCGGCGGGCACCACCTCGACGGTGAACGACGGGCGCCGCGCCTCTTGCAGGAGGGCGCGCACCCGCTCGGCGCCGGCGGGGTCGTTCTCGACGAGCAGCACCCGAACGACGCCGGAGGAGGCCTGAGTGGACACCGCGTTATCGACTCGCCGGCTCGACGCCGGGGGGCTGCGCTACGGACGGACGCACCCCCGGCAGGGTTGGTGTGGGCGGCGGCGCCGCGGGGCGGCGACGGACCGCAGGCGACGGTTTCCGGGCTACGAGAAGCTCTGCACGGCGTCCGACTCCGACTCGAACGTGTCGAACACCATCTCGAGCTTCGTCGTGACCATCAGGTCCATGACGCGCTCGTTCAGGTTCAGCAGCTTGAGCTTGCCGCCCGCGCCCAGGACCGCGGAGCGCTTCGACAGCAGCCCGCCGAGCGCCGCGCTGTCGATGAACGACACGGCGCCGAGGTTGAGAATCAGGCTCGTGTGTCCGGCGTCGAGCAGATCGTCGATCCGGTCCCACAGCGCGTCGGCGGCGTCGCCCGCCACCTTGCCGCTGAGATCGAGCACCTTGACGGCGTCGACGTCCCGCTGGTCGATACGAAGTGCCATGGCAACCTCCCTCAGTAGCGCGCGGCGAAAGTGCCCGGTCCGTCGGGCGCCTCGCCGCTTCGTTGCAACGCGGGGTGTTCGCCGCGGGCTGCCGGCCCGCCAATCTTCGCCTCGGCTTCGCTTGGCGCGCAACCAATCCGGCAGAAGTCCGCGCTGTTCCACGGCGGGGACTCCTGCGCCAATGCTGACCCAAACCAGGCGGGAACGCAAACATGGGAGCCTGGTTCGGTGTCGGCGCGACGGTCGCGTCTCGTGCGCGGGGCGGGACGGCGGGGGCGCAGTCGGTCCTCATCTCGCCGAAGTCGCGTTCTCGTGCGCCGGGCCGGACGACCGCGGCCCGGGGCGGCGGCCGCAGCGAGGCGCGATCGACACCCTGGCGCGGATGGCCCAGGAGTTCGACATGCGCTGTCCCCTGGTTCGACAGCCAGGGGAACTTCGGCTCCGTGGACGGGATCCGCCGGCGGCGATGCGGAGGCGGAACCGGCGCGCCCGGCTGATGGGTCTCGGCCTGCGGCCGATCCGACCCGATCTGCCGGAAGTCGGCTGCGGGTCCCTCCTCGCGGGGGTTGCGGAGTCCGCGTTCGAGTTGCATCATAGGTTCGCGTCGGTGCGTCCGCTCGACGGATCGACCGGCGCGGAGGAGCGACGATGGATGCCGAACGGCGGTCTCGCGGATGGTGCTGGCTGGCGGCGTCGCTGCTCGCGGCGCCCGGAGTCACGGCCGTTGCGGCGGCCAGCGACGATGGCCGCGCCCTGATCGCGGCGGTGCGGGCGCAGGACGTCGAAGCGTCGCGGGCGCTGATCGGCCGGGGCGTCGACGTCGACGCGGCCCAGCCCGACGGTGCGACGGCGCTGCACTGGGCGGCCTACCACGAGGCGGTCGAGCTCGTCGATCTGCTGATCGGGGCCGGCGCCGCCGTCGACGCGGCCAACGACTACGGGGTGACGCCGCTCGGCCTCGCGTGCGACAACGGCGCGGCGGCCACGGTCTCCCGGCTGCTCGCGGCGGGGGCCGACCCGAACCGGCCCCGGGGTACCGGCGAGACCCCGGTCATGACCTGCGCGAGGACCGGCTCGGCCGAGGCCGTGCGCGAGCTCCTCGCCCACGGCGCCGACCCCTCCGCATTCGAGCCCTGGCACGGCCAGACCGCCCTCATGTGGGCGGCCGGCGGTGGGCACGCGGACGCGGCGCGGGCCCTGCTCGAGCACGGCGCCGCCGTCGAGGCCCGTTCGAAGGGCGGCTCCACGGCGCTGCTCGTTGCCGCGCGCGAGGACGATCCGGCCCTCGTCGGCGACCTCGTCGCGGCCGGGGCCGACGTGAACACGGCCGCGCCGGACGGCACCACGCCGCTTCACGTGGCGGTGGTGCGCGGCCACGCCGGGCTCGCGATGGTGCTGCTCGAGCACGGGGCGGACCCGAACGCCGACGGCCCCGGCTACACCGCCCTGCACTGGGCGGCGGGGTCGTGGCACACCGAGCTGACCGGCCGCCTGCGGGGCATCGACACCGGCGCCGACCCCGAGTGGCGCTCGCTCAACGGCCTGCGCGCCGGCAAGCTGGCCCTCGTCGACGCGTTGCTGGCCCACGGGGCCGACCCCGACGTCCGGCTCGGCCGCCACCCGCCCCAGTTCGGCTTCGCGAGCCAGCGCTTCCGGGTGAGCCTGCTCGGCGCCACCCCGTTCCTGCTGGCGGCGATGGACGCCAACGTCGAGGTGATGCGCCGCCTCGTGGCGGCCGGCGCCGACACGCGGGGCGCGACCGACGAGAACAACACGCCGCTCATGGTCGCGGCGGGGCTGGGGCAGGTGCCGGCGGAGACGCGGGTCACCGGGGAGGGGGCCCTCGCGGCGGTCGAGCTGGTGCTGGAGCTGGGGGCCGACGTCAACGCGGTGAACCTGAGGGGCCGCAGCGCCCTGTACGGGGCCGCCCACATCCGGTCGGACGCCATCGTGCAGCTGCTCGTCGACCGGGGAGCGCGGGTGAACCTCGAGGACGATCGCGGCATCACGCCCCTGATGGTCGCCGAGGGCGGCGGCCACATCCTGCTGCCGGGCCTCGGCGGCGGGAGCACCGCCGACCTGCTGAGGTCGCTCGGCAGCGACGAGACGGTGCGGTCGAGCTTCATCGAGAATTTCAGCCAGGGGGCCATCCGCTAGAGATCGTGGAGGGAGACAGCGATGATGCGCGATGGTCGGTCAGCGGCGAACGCGCTGGGCGCAACGGCGCTGGCGTGGGCGTGCATCTTCATCGGTGCGGCATCCGGGCGCGCGCAGCCGGCCGGTGAGATCGCGCCACCTGCGGGCGCAACCGCGCGGCCGGCGGCCGCCGAGCCCGCGGAGGAAGTCGCGGCCTACCGGGCGGTGCTCGACCGCTACTGCGTCGCCTGCCACAACCGGCGCACGCTGGCCGGCAACCTCGCCCTCGACACGGCCGATCTCGATCAGGTGGGTCCCCACGCCGAGCTGTGGGAGAAGGTCCTTCAGAAGCTGCACACGCGGGCGATGCCGCCGCCCGGGCGCCCGCGGCCGGAGGCGGCCGTCTACGACGCGTTCGGCGCGTGGCTCGAGCGGTCGCTCGACCGGTGGGCGGCCGACCATCCCGACCCGGGACGCCCGCCGATTCACCGTCTCAACCGGCTGGAGTACGCCAACGCGGTGCGCGACCTCCTGCACCTCGAGATCGACGCGCAGGCCCTGCTGCCGGCCGACGACATGGCGTTCGGCTTCGACAACAACGCGGCCATCCTCACCGTCGCGCCGGGGCTGTTCTCGCGGTACATGTCCGCGGCGCGCACGGTCAGCCGTCTCGCCGTCGGTGACCCCTCAATCGAGGCCGACGTCGCGCGCTATCCGGTGTCTCCGCTGCTGGTGCAGGGCGGGCGGATGAGCGAGGACCTGCCGTTCGGCTCGCGGGGCGGCGCCGCGATGCGGCACCACTTTCCCCGCGACGGCGACTACGTGCTGCGCATCGAGCTTCGGGCCGGGGGGCGCAACGAGCCCCAGGAGATAGACGTTCGGGTGGACGGCGAGCGCGTCGCCCTGCTGCGCGCGGGCCGCTGGCCCGAGAACGCGCCGGCGGGGACGCCGGGCGCACGCACGGCGGACGAGGGTCTCGCGGCGCGCTTCCCGGTCCGGGCGGGGACACGGCTCGTGTCGGTCTCGTTCACGGGACGGACGATGACCCCCGAGGGGGTGGCGCCGGCCCGCCTGCCGCTGTGGACGTTCTCGACCGGCCGCGGCTACGTCCAGCCGATGGCCCTCGACGCCTTCGAGATCGAGGGGCCCTACGACGGGGAGACGGCCGCCGTGGCAGGGGAGGCCTCGGGCGCCGGCCGCGTCGAGGCTTCGGGCGCCGCCACCGCCGAGGCTTCGGGCGCCGCCGCCGCCGGGGCTTCGGGCGCCGCCAGCGTCGAGGCTTCGGGCGCCGCCGCCGACACCCCCAGCCGCCGGCGCATCTTCGTCTGCGAGCCCGCGTTGCCGGCCGACGAAGAGGCGTGCGCGGCGCGCATCGTCGGGACGCTGGCGCGGCGGGCGTTCCACCGGCCGGTGACCGGCGAGGACGTCGGCGACCTGCTCGCCTTCTACCGCGAGGGGCGGGCGGAGGGCGACTTCCGCGCCGGCGTGCGGCGCGCCCTCGAGAGCATCCTCGTCGACCCCGAGTTCCTCTTCCGCATCGAGCGCGATCCGCCCGGCGCCGCCCCCGCGACGGCGTACCCCCTGAGCGACCTCGAGCTCGCGGCGCGCCTGTCGTTCTTCCTCTGGGCCAGCGTTCCCGACGACGAGCTGCTCGAGGCGGCGGAGGCGGGCCGGCTGCGCGACCCCGAGGTGATCGAGGCGCAGGTGCGGCGCATGCTCGCCGACGAGCGGGCCGGGACCCTGGTGACCAGCTTCGCGGCGCAGTGGCTGCACCTGCGCCGCATGCGCACCGTCTCCCCGGACGTCAACGCCTTCCCCGCCTTCGACGAGAACCTGCGCGACGCCCTCGTTCGCGAGACGGAGCTGTTCGTGGGCAGCCAGCTCCGGGACGACCGCAGCGTGGTCGAGCTGCTGACCGCCGACTACACGTTCGTCGACGAGCGGCTGGCCCGGCACTACGGCATCCCCGGCGTGTACGGCCCCCGCTTCCGGCGCGTCGAGTGGAACGACGACCGGCGGCGCGGGCTGCTGGGGCAGGGCAGCATCCTGACCGTGACGTCGCTCGCCACCCGTACCTCGCCGGTGGTGCGGGGCAAGTGGGTTCTCGAGAACCTGCTCGGTACGCCCCCGCCGCCCCCGCCCCCTGACGTGCCCGAGCTGGAGGAGCAGGCGGAGAGCGGCGGGGCCACGTCGCTGCGGGCGCGGCTCGAGGCGCACCGCGCCAACCCCGTCTGCTCGGGCTGCCACTCGCGCATGGACCCGCTGGGCTTCGCCCTCGAGAACTTCGACGCGGTGGGGCAGTGGCGCGACGCCGACGCCGGCGGGGCCCCCATCGACACCGCGGGGGTGCTGCCCGACGGCGCCGCCTTCGACGGACTGCCGGCGCTGCGTGACATCCTCCACGGCCGCCGCGGGGAGTTCGTCGCCACCGTCACCGAGAAGCTGCTGACCTATGCCCTCGGCCGCGGGGCCGAGCACTACGACCGTCCGGCCATCCGCGCCATCGTGCGCGAGGCCGCAGCCGACGACTACCGGTGGTCGTCTATAATCCTCGGCATCACCCGCAGTCTCCCGTTCCAGATGAGGAGATCGGAGTCATGATCATCACCCGACACGCGCTCCCCCGGCGTACCGTGCTCCGCGGCCTCGGGACCGCGGTGGCCCTGCCACTGCTGGACGGGATGGTCCCGGCCCTGACCGCGCTCGAGCGGACGGCGGCCCGGGCGAAGCCGCGGTTGGGGGTGGTGTACGTCCCGCACGGGGCGGTCATGAACAACTGGACCCCCGCCGCCGAGGGCCGCGGGTTCGAGTTCTCGCCGATTCTCCAGCCGCTGGAACCGTTCCGCGACCGGCTGCAGGTGTTGACCGGGCTCGACCACGCCCCCGCCGCCCAACTGCCGGGCGACCCCGCGGGCGGCCACGGGCGCATCACCGGCGCGTTCCTCACCGGGGTGCACGCCAAGCCCACCGAGGGGGCGGACTTCCGGGCGGGCACCTCCGTCGACCAGATCGCGGCCAAGGTGCTCGGCCGGGAAACCCAGCTCGCCTCCCTCGAGGTCGGCATCGGCCTGCCCGAGTTCGCCGGGGCCTGCGACGCCGGCTTCAGTTGCGCCTACATCAGCACCCTGTCGTGGAGCACGCCGACGACTCCGCTGCCGATGGAGAGCAACCCGCGGGCGCTCTTCGAGCGGCTGTTCGGCGACGGCGCCACCACCGACCCCGAGGCGCGGCGTGCGCGGCGGCGCGAGGACCAGAGCATCCTCGACGCGGTGACCCGCAAGGTGGCGCGGCTGCGGAAGGGGCTCGGGTCGGCCGACCAGGCCAAGCTCGGCGACTACCTCGCGGCGGTGCGCGACGTCGAGCGGCGCATCCAGCGGGCCGAGGCCCAGTCGGACCAGGAGCTGCCGGTGGTGGAGCGCCCGTCGGCGAGCGTGCCGGCCTCGTTCAGCGAGTACGTAAGGGTCATGTTCGACCTGCAGGTGCTCGCCTACCAGACCGACATGACCCGGGTCGTCAGCTTCCTGATGACGCCCGAGCTGACCGCCCAGACCTATCCCGAGATCGGCGTGCCCGACCCGCACCACGCGCTGTCGCACCACGAGAACAAGCCCGAGAGCCTCGCCAAGCTCATCAAGGTCGGCACCTATCACACCGGGCTCCTTGCCTACTACCTCGACCGGCTGCGCCAGACCCCGGACGGCGACGGGTCGCTGCTCGACCAGGTGATGGTGCTCTACGGCAGCGGCATGAGCAACAGCAACCTGCACAACATCCAGAACCTCCCGATCCTGCTCGCCGGCGGCGGGGCGGGACGCCTGCAGGGCGGCCGGCACATCCGTTTCGCCGAGGGGACCCCGCTGACCAACCTCTACCTGTCGCTGCTCGGCAAGCTCGACGTGCCGGCCGAACGGGTGGGAGACAGTACCGGACGGTTGACCGAGCTGAGCGAGGTGTGAGCGGCCTCTGGCGGGCGGCGCCGCGCACGCCGCCCGCCAGGGGCCTGAGCGGGTGAACGGCGGGTGGAATCGAGCGTCGCAGCCTCGTCATCTGCCTCCCGCCTTCCGTCCGGTGGCCGGCCCCGCACCATGCGGGACCGGCTCACCGCTTCTGCCGGCCCGCGGCAGCCCCCCGAGATGCGGACGCGTCTTCACGCGTTGCAGGGCGACTCCAACCAGCAGATCCAGACCCCGAACCAAGGCACGTACACGCACCGAGGAATGGGCTCGCATCCCGGCGGCGGCCAATCGCAATGCGGCGGCCCGCACTCCCCCTGTGCCTCTACGACCGCCGGACCCGGCACGGACACCGCCAACGCCGCTGCCATCAAGACCGCCGCCACCACTCGCTTGAACATCCCGCCTCCTTCCTTCACCCGACCCGCGCTCCCTTCCTCCCTGCTCGCGGTGTCCAGGAGCCTCCCGTCTCTCGCGCTCGTTCTCCGTGCAACGGGCGCCGTCGTCGCGAACCTGCCCGGGCGGCGCACTACCGGGCGATGGCGTACGCCAGCGGACAGCTCCGGCAGCCCGCGACCATGCGGCCGACGTAGAGCGAGTAGTGCCAGTCGACTCCCAACGCGTGCAGCCACCGGGGATCGTCCGGGGGTTCGATGACGGGCTGCGCGGGCGTGGCGTCCAGGGCGCCGGCGACGAAAAGCGCCGCCAGCGCCGCCGCCGCCATGAGTCTTCGCGTCCTCATGAGTGACCTCCTCGACGTTGTGCGCGACCCCATGCCGCGCTGTCGGATGTCCGGGCCGACCGGACAGCTCCTGTCCGGCATGGATCGCAACGGTCGTGCCAGGGGGGCGTGACGCGAAGGAAACCCGCCGAAACGGCGGTGTGAAAGACCCGCGGGAGGGTGGGGTGACGACGGTGCCGGGAAGTGACGGAAACTGCCGGCGCCACTGCCGTCGAGCAGCCACGCCTTCCGCTTGTGAAAGGCGTCCCGCACACCCGGTTCGGGCGCCGGACGCGCGGGCGTCAACCCGGGTTGTCACGGCAGCGGGCCGGTTTCCTCCCGAGGAGCCTCCGCACGCCTGCCGTCTCGTCCGCGCCAGTCCCGCCGTCCCCGGCGCGCGTCCCTGTTATCATGCCGGCGCGGCATCGTCTTGCACGATGCCCCTCTTCGACGACCCGGACTTCGACCAGGACGATGACGAAACTACCTGCATCTCGAACGTTCGCGGCGTGCGGTGCCGCGCTCACCTTGGGTTTGGCCGCCTGCGGGGGCATGCCGACCGGCGTCTCTTCCCAGATCTCGCCCGAGTACCGCGAGACGGTGCGCGCGTTCTACCGGGGTCTGGCCTCTCTCGAGGTCGGGCTGCTCGACGACGCGCAGGCGGCGTTCGAGCGGGCGGCGGCGCTGGCCCCGGACGAGCCGGCGATCCGGGCGAACCTCGCGGTCGTGCATGTCGGGTTCGGCAACGAGGCGGAGGCGGCCGGGCACATCGAGGCGGCGCGCGGCCTCGCCCCCGACAGCGCCGAGGTCCGCTTCCTGGAGGCCCAGCTCGCCGGGTTCCAGGGTCGTTTCGAGGACGCCGTGGCGGGGTACCGGCAGGTGATCGAGCTCGACCCCGACCACCTGCGGGCCCGCTACGCCCTCGCCCAGGAGCTCGACCGGGCCGGCGGCGACGCCGAGGCGGCCGAGGCCCAGGCCCAGCTCGAGGCGATCCGCGACCGCCGGCCCGGCAACCTCGCGGTCCTCGTGCAGCACGCGCGGGTCGCCGCCCGCCGGCAGGACGCGCCGGCCCTCACCGACACCGTCGAGCGCCTGCGGGGAATGACCGGCGGCTGGCCGGATATCGCCGTCACCCAGCTCGAAGGGCTGTCGGCGGCGGTCGCCGAGGCGGACCTGGCCGGGGCCCAGAGGCCGGCCCAGCTCCTGCGCAACGTCCTCGTGCGGTTGCCCGCCTTCCGGGAAGACCAGGCCCGGGTCAGCGTCAGCGCCGAGGCGATTGCCGAGCCGCTGTTGCGCTTCCTCGTGCTGCCCTCGCCGCCCGCCGTCGCCTCGCCCCGCGACGAGACCCTCGCTTACGTCGCCGAGCCCCTCGACCCGGGTGTAGCCGACGACCAGGTCGTCGTCGCGGTGGTGCCCGGCGGGGAGGAGGCGCCGATGGTCGTAGCCGCGAACGGGCAGGAGGCGCGCCGTCTCGGCGCTCCGGCCGTCGGTGCCAGCTTCCCGTTTCCGACCGGGACGGGGCCGGCGGGGCCGGCGCCGCCGTCCCCCGACGGGGTGCTCGCCCTCGACTGGACCGGAGACTACCGGATGGACCTGGTGCTGGCCGGACCGGGAGGGATTCGACTGTGGCTGGGGGATGAAACCGGCGACGGTTTCGCTGGGGGAGCCGATGACCGCTTCGCAGAAGTGGTCACGGCGCCGGGGGACGATCCCGCGGTTCGCGGCGCCTACGGGGTCTGGGCCGCCGACACCGAGATGGACGGGGACCTCGACATCGTCTTCGGGGCGATTGCCGGCGCGCCGTCGGTCCTGCGGAACAACGCCGACGGGACGTGGCGGCGGGAGAGCCCGTTTCCCGGCGTGGCCGCCCTCCGCGACTTCGGCTGGGGCGACTTCGACCGCGACGGCGACCCCGACGGGGCGCTCCTCGACGGCGAGGGCGTGGTGCACCTGTTCGAGAACCGCCAGGCGGGCCGGTTCGACGTGGCCGAGCCCCTGGCGCTGGCGGCCGGTGCCATCGGCCTCGCCGTCGGCGACCTCGATGCCGACGGCCGGCTCGACCTCGCGCTGCTCGACGCGGACGGCCGGCTGTGGCGGGGTAGCTGGGACGGGGCCGCGTGGGAGACTGCAGAGGCCGCAGCCTGGGACGGCTTCCCCCCCGGGGCCGCGCCCGGCTCCCACCGCCTGCTGCTCGCCGACTTCGACAACAACGGGGCGCTGGACGTGCTCGCGTCGGGCGCCTCAGGCACCCGCATGTGGCTCGCCGACGAGGGGTCACGGCTCGAGACGCTCGACGTGGCGGTCGAGGCGGAGATCTTCGACGCCCACGACCTGACCGGCGACGGCCTGCTCGATCTCGTCGGCGTGCAGAACGGGACGCCGGTCCGGCTCACCGCGCAGGCCGACGCCGGCTACGGCTGGCAGCAGATCCGGCCCCGCGCCAACACCGCGGCCGGCGACCAGCGCATCAACGCGTTCGGGGTGGGCGGCGAGATCGAGCTGCGGGCGGGCCTGCTCGTCCAGAAGCAGGTGCTCACTGGCGCGCCGGCCCACTTCGGGCTCGGGGTCCAGACCCAGGCCGACGTCACCCGCGTGAGCTGGCCCAACGGCGTGACCCAGGCCGACTTCGAGTTCGCGGCCAACCAGGTCGTCGCGGCCGAGCAGCGGCTCAAGGGCTCGTGCCCGTGGCTCTTCGCCCACGACGGCAGCCGCATGAGCTTCGTCACCGACTTCATCTGGCGCTCGCCCCTCGGCCTGCGCATCAACGCCCAGGACACCGCGGACATCGCCTTCACCGAGGACCGGGTGCTCGTCCGGGGCGATCAGCTCGCCGCCGTGGACGGCGAGTACGACCTGCGCATCACCGCCGACCTGTGGGAGACGCACTTCTTCGACCACGTGTCGCTGCTGGTGGTCGACCACCCGCCCGACACCGAGGTGTGGGTGGACGAGCGCTTCGCCCGCGACCCTGTGCCGCTCGACACAGTCGTCACCGGTCCCGCCCGCACAGTAACCGGGGTCTGGGACGCCGCCGGCGCCGACGTGAGCGAGCTCGTCGCGAAGCGCGACAACCGCTACGTGGCGTCGTTCGACGAGGGCACCCACCAGGGGGTCGCCGAGCCGCACTACCTCGAGCTCGAGCTCGACGAGGCGACGGAGACGTGGGACGCGGTGACCCTGCTCGCCTACGGCTGGGTCTATCCCACCGACAGCAGCATCAACGTGGCCCTCGGGCAGGGGAAGCACCCGATCCCCAGCGGGGTGGCGATGGAGGGGCAGGACGCGAAGGGCGACTGGGTGGTGCTGCACCCGGACCTGGGCTTCCCCGCCGGCAAGCTCAAGACCATGGTCGTCGACGTGCCGCGCCTCCCCGACGGCGCGCGGCCGCGGCGGCTGCGCCTGCGGACGAACCTCGAGATCTACTGGGACTGGATCGCCCAGGCCCCGCGGCTCGACCCCGGTCTGGCGCGGGAGACGCGCCTCGACCCGGCCTTGGCCGACCTCGGCTACCGCGGCTACTCGCGGACGGAGCTGCTGGGGCCCCGCGGCCTCGAGCTGCCGGACTACCAGATCGGCAACCACCGGCCCCGGTGGCGCGATCTCGTCGGCTTCCACACCCGGTTCGGCGACGTGCGCGAGTTGCTCGCCGGGGTGGACGACCGCTACGTCATCATGAACGCGGGCGACGAGATGCGGCTCCGCTTCGAGGCCCCGCCCCCGCCCGAGGCGGGGTGGAGGCGCGACTACGTGCTCATCGGCGACGGCTGGGTCAAGGACGGCGACTTCAACACCACCCACGCGAAGACGGTGGGACCCCTGCCGTCGCACGACCAGCCGGTCTACGACCCGGAGGCGTCGGCTGCGCTCGAGGACGACCCGGTGTACCAGCGGCACGCCGACGACTGGCTGAACTGGCACACCCGCTACGTTGCGCCCGACTACTTCCTGCGCGGCCTGCGGAGGGCCGAGCGGGAGCCGGAACCGGCGGACGGGCGCAAGCCCTGACGGTTCGACGCGCGCTGGCCGCAGGGGCGAAGGGACCGATCGGGACGCCAGCCGCCCCTCGAGGAACGACGTAGACCTGGAAGGCGACGCGCTGATTCGAAGACGAGGCGCCGACGCGACACTCGATGAACGAGGTCGCCCATGGCGACGGGGGCGGTATTGAGTGGTACGACGTGGGGGCGTGGCCGCGGCGCTCGCGCTGGCGTTGGACGCGCCGGCCGCCGCCAGAGCGGGGCTGGTTCGTGCGCCGATGGTCGCCCGGTCGTGATGGAGGCTGTCCGATGAGAGTTCGCACCGGCGGTTCACGCAGAGTTCCGGCGTCGAGGCCGGCCTTGGCCTTCGGGTGTGTTCTTGCGCTGGCGGCGAACGCCGCCGCCCAGCTTCCCGGCCTGCCGCCGGTGCCCCTGCCGGACGAGCCCGTCATCTTCGCCACCGCCGAGCAGCCGCACGTTCGCGTGACGGTGGTGACGCGCGGCCTGGAGCACCCCTGGGGGCTGGCGTTCCTGCCCGACGGCGGGCTGCTCGTGACGGAGCGGCCGGGGCGGCTGCGCATCGTCCGCGACGGCGTCCTCGATCCCGAGCCGCTGACCGGCGTGCCGGAGGTCTATTCGCAGGGGCTGGCCGGCCTCATGGACGTGGCCCTGCATCCCGGGTTCGCCGAGAACGGGCTCGTGTACCTGACCTACTCGAAGCCGGCCGGCGAGGGCGCGTGGGTGACGCTGGCGCGGGGACGGCTCACGGAGCACGGGCTGGCCGACGTCGAGGACCTCTTCCGGTCGGACCCGGTCGGCGGCACCGCCGCCTCGCGCGTCGTCTTCGCCCCCGACGGCAGCCTCTACATGACGGTGGGCGGGGCGTTCGGGGCGGCCACCGGCGGCCCGCGGGCGCAGGACCCTGCGGACACCGTCGGCAAGGTCGTCCGCCTGCTCGACGACGGCGGCATCCCCGACGACAACCCGTTCGTCGGCCGGGACGGCCACCGGCCGGAGATCTACTCCCTCGGCCACCGGAACCAGCTCGGGGCGGCCATCCACCCCGAGACGGGCGAGTTCTGGGCCAACGAGAACGGCCCCCTCGGCGGCGACGAGGTGAACCGCATTCGCCCCGGCGCCAACTACGGCTGGCCGGTCGTCTCCTACAGCCGCGAGTACTCCGGCGGCCGGGTCGCGGACCGGACCTTCCAGGAAGGAATGGAGCCGGCCGAGATCGTCTGGCTGCCCTCCATCGCCCCGTCCGGCATGGCGTTCTACGACGGCGACCGCTTCCCCAACTGGCGCGGCCACCTCTTCGTCGGCTCCCTGCGCACCGGCATGATCCGCAACACCGGCCACCTCGAGCGCATCGTCTTCAACGAGCAGGGCCAGGAGGCCCGCCGCGAGTGGCTGCTCACCGAGCTGCGCCAGCGCATCCGCGACGTCCGCCAGGGTCCCGACGGGCTGCTCTACGTGCTGACCGACGCCGACGACGGAGCGATCCTGCGCCTCGAGCCGGTGGAGTAGTAGGGGAACGGTTTCCTCGTGGTGAGCGTCCGTGGGTTTCTGCTCCTGTGCGCGAGCCTGCATTGTCCAAGGCACCCGCCTGGCGTAGACTTGGTGTTGTGGAGCAGCTCGAACGGATTTCGATCGATCCCACGGTCCGCTTCGGAAAGCCGTGTGTCCGGGGCACGCGCATCACGGTCGGTGACGTGCTCGGATATCTGGCTGGCGGTACGTCCGAGGAGCGGCTTCTAGCGGAGTTCCCTCAACTCTCACCCGAGGACGTTCGAGCGTGCCTGGCCTACGCGGCTGAACGAGAGCGTCGACGAGCCCCTGTCCGAGAGGCCGGTCGTCCTCCCGCCTGCCAACAATTTAGCCATCAACAAAATGTGGTAGGCTTCCAATATGCCGGCTAGGCCCGTCCAGATTTCGATGGATGCGGAGTTCCTGCGGCGTATCGATGCCGATCCCGAGGTCCGCGAACGAGGAAGATCGGTCTTCATCCGCCAGGCGATCGAGATGTACCTGTGCGCCAGGCGGAGACGCGAGATCGACGAGCAGTTCAGGAAGGCCTATGCCGGACAGGCCGACGAGATGCTGGCGGAAATCAGCGACCTGATGGATGCCCAGGAATGGCCGCCAGCGTGAACCGCGGCGAGATCTGGCGTCTGCACCGGCCGCATCCGGACAAGCGCCGGCCGGTCGTAGTCATCAGCCGGCCCTCTCTGATCCCTCTCCTTCATACGGTGATCGTGGCCCCGGTGACGTCCACCGTGCGCGGCACTCCGGCCGAGGTGCCTGTCGGCGTGGAGGAGGGTTTGAAGCAGGCCTCCTGCGTCAACCTGTGCCATCTCCTCACGGTGCCCCGGAGCCAGTTGAAGGGCTTCGTCGGCACCCTCGGTCCCGACAAGATGCGCCGGCTGTGCCGCGCGTTGGCGATCGCCACCGGATGTGATGGCTAGCTGGCCGCGACCCCGACCATCAACCGCCATGAAGAGGATACTTGGGAGGTTTCCATGCATCGGTGTCCGTTGGTAGCTGCCTACGTGCTGGTCGTCAGCATCCCCCTCACGGCTCAGGAGCCGTTGTGGTCGGGAACAATGACTGCGGGAAAGATCGAGACACCCCTGACCGGCGCAATCGTAGGCTACAACGGGAATCAGGACCTGCCGATTTTCGGCGAGATTAGTGACCCCGAATTCGACTTCGGCGGAAACACGTACGAGGTCTATTCGCTGTTTCAGGTCGAGCGTCTTCCAGTAGGGGAATGGGGTGTCGGCCTCGCATTCACGCCGCTTCTGGATCATGGGGATCTGGAATCCATGACCATCACCCTGGACGGCAAAGCGTTGCACGTTGTCGATGCACCGGAGGTGATTGACTACCCTTCCGACGATCCTCCTTGGACCGGAGTTTCCTGGACCGACCCCGGATTCCGGTGGACGGACGGCCAACGCGTCGGCGCCGAGCTGACCATGGCTCAGCCGGTGCCGGCCCTCCCGCTCGCTGCGGCGGGGTTGCTGGCATCGTTGCTGGCACTTGGCGCGTACCGGCGCGCCGCCGGTCGGACCTGACGCGCGAGTTGACCACGCGGGTCCGCGGACGGTGTCTATGCCGGCACGCCGGCCACCGGCAACGACAGGAGGCCCCGCAGCACGACGCTGCTGCGGAACGGCGGGCGCTCGTCGAGCAGCCGCATCGACCCGAAGCGCTCGATCAGCGCTTCGAGGACCACGCGCCCCTCGAGACGGGCCAGCGGCGCGCCGAGGCAGTGGTGGATGCCGCGGCCGAAGGCGAGGTGGTTCTGATCGCCGCGGCGCACGTCGAGGCGGTCCGGCGCCTCGAACCGGTCGGGGTCGCGGTTGGCGGCGCCGAGCAGCATGACGACGCTGTCGCCGCGCCGCACGTGGAAGCCGTTCACGTCGCAGTCCGCGAGGGTGCTGCGCATGTCCACCTGCACCGGCGAGTCGTACCGCAGCAGCTCCTCGACCGCGGACGGGATGAGCCCGGGGTCGTCCCTCAGCGCCGCCAGTTGGTCCGGGTGGCGCAGCAGCGCGAGCATGCCGTTGCCGATGAGGTTGGTGGTGGTCTCGTTGCCGGCCACCAGGAGCAGCCGCAGCATGACGAGCACCTCGCGCTCGGTCAGGCGGTCGCCTTCCTCCTCGGCCTGGGCGAGGGCGCTGATGATGTCGTCCTGGGGGTCGGTCTTGCGCTCGCTGATGATCGGCTCGAGGTAGGCGTCGAGGGCCCGCATCGCCGACTCGGCGGTCTCCCGCTCCGCCGGGGTCAGCGTCGGCTCGAGGATGCGGGCGCGCTGGTCGGACCAGATGCCGAACTGCTCTCGGTCTGCCGGCGGGATGCCCAGCATCTCGGCGATGACGATGACCGGCAGCGGCTTCGCTACCGCCGCCATGAGGTCGAAACCGGACGGATCGTCGACGGCGTCGAGCAGCTTGGTCATCAACTCGCGGATGTGGGGCTCGAGGGCGGCGACCGCCCGCGGGGTGAACGCCTTGTTGACGAGGGCCCGCAGCCGCGTGTGGTCCGGGGGGTCGAGGAAGAGCATGCTCGGCTCCTCCACGCTCGGGAGGCTGGCCCGCCGGCTGGAGGAGGCGACCCGCTTGCGGGCATCGCTGGAGAAGTGGCGGTGGTCGCGGAGGATGGCGTCCGCGTCGGCGAAGCGCGAGAACACCCAGGCGTCCATCAGCCGGCTGCGGTGCACGGGGTCGCGGTCGCGCAGAGCGGCGTAGGTGGGGTAGGGGTCCTGGGCCATCTCGGCCGACAGGGGGTTGTAGCTCACCCCGCTCTGCCAGCGCTCGCGCAGCAGCAGGGCGCCCACCGCCACCGACCGTATCGCGTCCCTCATCGCCATCGTCGACTTCCTCGCCTCGGGTTCACCCGCGTCCGTTCCGCCGCCGGCTACTAGAATACCGGGGCGTTTCGCGGATGCATACAGGAGCCGACATGGACACTCGACGTTTTCTCATCACCGGCGGCAGCCAGGGCATCGGCGCCGCCCTCGTCTCGCTGGCCCGCGCGCAGGGCCACGAGGTGGTCTTCACGGGGCGCGACCAGACCCGCATCGACCAGGTGGCGGCGGAGAGCGGGGCCGTCGGCCTGCGGGCGGACGTGGCGGTGGCCGACGACAACCGGCGCACCGTCGAGGCGGCGGTCGGACGCATGGGCGGCATCGACGTGCTCGTCAACAACGCCGGGGTCGGCTACCTTGCCGAGATCGGCGATATCGACGTGGACCGGATGCGGGCGCTGTTCGACATCAACGTGTTCGGGCTCGTCGACCTGACGAACCGGGTGGCCCCGCTGCTGAAGGCGCAGCAGTCGGGCTACGTCTTCAACATCGCCTCGACCTCGGGCATGAAGGGGGCGAGGTCGGGGACGGTGTACGCCGCGAGCAAGTGGGCGGTGAGGGGCCTCAGCCAGTGCTGGCAGGCCGAGCTGCGCCCCCACGGCGTGCACGTCACCTGCGTCTGCCCGTCCGAGGTGCAGACGGACTGGATGGGGCGGACGGGGCGGAACAACCCGAACAAGCTCTACGCCGTCGACATCGCCGAGACGATCATGGCCGCGCTCGCCATGCAGTCGCGCGCCCTCTGGCCCGAGCTGGCGATCTTCGCGAACAACCCCTGGAAGGAGGATTGAGGAGGAGCGCCTTCACATCCAAACCTGGTCGTCGTCCAGGGCGGCGTCGGGGATGCGGGAGGCGGCGACGCGCAGGGCGGCGTCTTGGGTCACGGTGACGGGTTCGGTGTACGGGGCGTAGCCGCGGCTGCGCACGTACAGCTCGTGCTCGCCCGCCGGTACGTCGACGTGCGCTCTGCCCTCGGCGTCGGTCGAAGCCCGGTAGACGCCCAGGTGCACATCGGCGCTGGCGAGGGGAGCCTCGGTGTCCCGGTCGACGACGGTGACGGTCACCGTGTTCCCGGGTGGTTCGACCGCGCGGAAGCTGAGCGTGCACGCGGCGGCTTCATGCAGCGGTGGCTCGCCCGCCGCCGGGTCGGTGGACCGCGCGGCGGCCCCGGCGGGAGAAGGCTCCGCCGAGGCCGGAGAGGCGGCGGTCCAGGTATGCACCCCCGGTCCGGGCGGGGCGGTCAGGCTCACTGTCGCGGCGTACAGCGCGCGGGTGCCGGCCCTGGGCTCGGCGCCGAGGGTTCCCCGGCCGACGTCGCGGCCGGCTTCGTCCCGGATGACGACGGGCTGTCCGGCCAGCGGGCACCCCACGGCGCATTTCACGCCCACCGTCACCGTGAACCGGCGGCCGGCCGTGACGGGCGACGGCGCCCCCCAGACCGCGACGCTCGTCGGGTGCGGCGCCTGCCCCTCCTCGTCGCTCACCCTCGCGCTTCCCGTCAGGCGTTCCCGCCGTTCACCGCCGCGTCGCGGCCCGCAATGCGGCCGAAGACGAGGCAGCGGCCCAGGCCGTGCTGCGCGAATCCGCCCTGCGACTCGCCGGCGCAGTAGAGGCCGGGGATGACGTCGCCGTGGATGTCGATGACCTGCGCCTGCGCGTTCGTCCGCAACCCCGTGAGCGAGTCGTGCAGGATCGGCGTGGACCACGCGGCGTAGAAGGGCGGGGTCTGGACCTTGTAGCGCGGGTTGGGCTTCCCGAAGTCGGCGTCCTCGCCCGCGTCCACGAAGCGGTTGTAGCGGGCCACCGTCTCCTCGAGAGCGGCCGCCGGCATGGGCTTCGCCTGGAACGGGTTGGCGATGGCCGCGGCGAGCTCGGCGATGGTGTCGGCGCTGTAGAAGAAGCCGTCCGGGTCGACGTTGGGCGGTTGCGGGTCCCATTCCTCCCGCTCGACCGCGTCGTGGTCGAAGACGGCCCAGATCGGCCCGCCCCCGTTACGCTTCGACTCGTCCCCGGTGTCGGCCATGGCCGCCGCGAAGAAGTCGTAGCGGGCGTCGGTCTCGCTCCAGAAACGGTGGCCGAGCTGGTTGACGAGGATGACGTCCTGCCAGTCGGTGACGGTCAGGCCCGACGCGCGGGCGAGGTCGAAGATGCGGGCGTCGGGCTGCCAGATGAGGCTCGAGTAGCCCCACTGGCACCCGATGTGGCGCGTCTTCGAGATGGCGATCCCGGCCTCGACGGTCTGGTTGGCGGTGCCCCACAGCGAGGCGCCGACCGCCATCGCCGCGAGCTCGCCGTCGCCGCTCTGCCGCGACCACGGCTCGCCGGCCACCTGGTATTCCTCGGTCAGCCGCGGGTCGAAGGTGCGGCGGAGGTTGACGTTGCTGGTGCTGCCGCCGGTGGCGACGAGCAGCCCCTTCCTGGCCCGGATGTTGACGGTCCGGCCGTCGTGGACGGCGGTGAGGCCGAGCACCCGCCCCGTCGACGGGCCCTCGCGGACGATGCTCGTCATCTTGTGCCGCAGCAGCACCTCGGCCCCCTTGGCGCGCGCGCTGCGCTCGAGGGCCCGGACGAGGCCGGAGCCGACCCGGGTCGGGTAGTGGGTCACCCGCTCGCTGGCGATCGGCCACTGCACGGTGCGCTGCTGCCGGCGCACCTGCGAGGCCCCGGTCGGGCCCACGAGGTGGTCCTGGAACTCGACGCCGTTCTCGATCAGGAACTCAAAGGTCGCGGCGTTCTCGTCGGCGAAGGCCCGGACGAGGTCGCGGTCGCTGTAGCGGCTCTGCATGTGGTCGTGGCGCACCCAGTCGCGGTACACCTGCTCGGCCGAGTCTTCGACCCCGTGCTTCCGCTGGTTGCTGGTGCCGCCGCCGAGGTGGACGTTGCCCCCCGAGCACATGCCGTGCCCGCCGATGTCGACGTTCTCCTCGACCAGGATCACCGAGGCGCCGTGGTCGAGGGCCGACACCGCCGCCGCGAGCCCCGCGGTGCCGGCGCCGATGGTGACGAAGTCGGCCGAGACGTCCCAGAAGTTCTGGGCCCCGGCCCCCCGGGTCCCGACCCCGGCCAGCGCCGTCGCGCCGACCCCCGCGGTGGCGCCGCGCCTGATGAAGGCCCGCCGACTGACGCCGTCTTCCTTGCGTGTCGATCTGCCCATCGGTATCCTCCCTCGGTCCCGTCCGGCCACTCTACCGGGACGTGGGAGCCGGCGCAAGCGGCGGTTGGCCCCCGGTTTGCACGGCCTTCAGCGAGCCGCGCCGGCCGGCGCCGGAGTCGAGCCGCGGCCGTCTGGAGGAGACCTGTGATGGGAGAGGTGGCCATCGTCACCGGGGCGTCTAGCGGCATCGGACGCGCCCTCGCCGTCGAGCTCGCCCGCGAGGGGTACCGGGTCGGGCTGATCGCCCGCCGCGCCGACCGGCTGGAGGCACTGGCTGCGCAGATCCGCGACGAGGGAGGTCGCGCGGAATGCGTACCCGCCGGGGTCACCGGGCGCGACGAGATCCAGCACGCGATAGCCGGCCTGACGGAGCGGCTGGGTCCCGTCGACCTCCTTGTCGCCAACGCCGGCATCGCGCTCGGGACCGACGCGCTGGTCCCCGCCGCCGACGCGCTGGAGGCGGAGTTCCGCGTGAACGTCTTCGGCGTGTTCTACGCCATCGAGGCGGTGGTGCCGTCGATGCGCGAGCGCGGGGGCGGCCACGTGGTCGTGATCTCCAGCCTCGCCGCCCACCGCGGCCTGCCCGGCGCGGCCGGCTACTGTGCCTCGAAGGCCGCCCTCACCCGGCTCGTCGAGGGCCTGCGGCCCGACTGGGCCCGCGCCGGCATCCGCGCCACCACCGTGCACCCCGGCTACGTGCGCTCGGAGATGACCGACCGGAACCGCTTCCGCATGCCCCTGCTCATGGACACCGACCGCGCGGCCCGGCTCATCGCCCGCGCCATCCGCCGGAAGCGCAAGGTCTACGAGTTTCCCTGGCGCATGTCGATCCTTGTCCGCCATCTCGTCCGGCACCTGCCGGACCGCGTGCTCGCGAGCCTCGTCCGCCGCGACAAGGAACGGCCCGAGGAGCTCTGACGGCTGCACTGGGGTCGATGCGGTCTCCGCGCTACAATCGTCCATCGGCCAGGAGACGTCATGAAGCGATCGGCCGCGTTCATTCCTGACGCATCGAGTTCATCGGTCCAGGCCCAAGGCCCGCCGGCCTCTGACCGGGCGCCGGACCTGCCCGGCTGTGAGTCCTTCCATCTGCCGGCGATCGCCCTCGACGCCTACGAGGGCCGGTTCGAGTTCTGGGACGGCAAGACCGAGACGGCCTGGAGGGTCCGCGAGCCGACGTCGATCTGGCACGAGCAGCCGACCCGGCGACTGACCCGACTGGCCGAGCGGGTCGCGTCGCTGCGCGGCTCTCCCATCGAGTGCTTCGGATCGGCGGATCTGCTCCGCCTGGACGCCGCGGGCGGCAAGCGGTGGATCATGCAGGCGGACGAGATCCTGTACCTGCACCCCGGTCGGGCGCGCATCTCGGGGCCGGCCGTGGTGGTGGGCGAGGATACGCTGCCGGACGTGGTTCTGGAGGTGGACCACTCCACCGACGTGCGGCGGTGGAAGCTCGGCGTCTACCAGGAATGCGGCTTCCCGGAGATCTGGGTGGCGGTGCCGTGGGACCACTCGACCCGCAGGCCGGGGCTCGCGATCCACGTGCGCCGGGACGAGGGGTACGCCGAGGCGGCGGAGAGCCGGGCCTTTCCGGGTTGGACGGCGGCCGCTATCCATCGGGCGCTGACGGAGGAGCCGATCTCCGCGGAGGCCTGGGGGGCGCTCGAGCGGGTGGCGCGGGCGATGGGCGAGCGCGAGGGGACGACCCTCGCCGACGATCCGATCATGCGCTCGGTGAGCCGGCAAGCCGAGGCGAAGGGTCGCGCCGACGCGGTGCTGGCGACGTTGCGGCTCCGAGACATCGACGTGCCGGCGGATCTCGCCGAGGCAGTGCGGTGCACCCCCGATCTCGCGCTGGAGGCGGTGCTGGCCGCGGCCCTGGCGTGCACCGACGCCGACGACTTCCGGCGGCGCCTTCGGGAAGCGGCTACGCGTGTGCGGTAACTTCCGCGCCCGCGCTCGACGTGCCGCAGCGTCCGGGTCGGGAGGCGGCGGCGCCTGTCGGTGATTTCGGACGCGTTCGTTCTGCCGGCGGCACAGATCAGCGTGATTCGCCCCGTCAACAACACAACAGACGCGCATCTCGGCGGACGCCGGAGCGCCCGCGCTGCGGTTGCGACGCGGTGGGACCCGTGGTCGAATAGTCGAACGGGCAACGGGCGTTCCGTGCTCGCGCCCGCGACCCATCGCCGTATCGGTCACGATTCTGCCATCGGACGGGAGCCACCCATGTTTCGCTACGACACGTTTCCCACCAGCCGCCCGGCCGCTCTCGTGGCGCTCCTGGCCACCGCGGTCTTCACCGGGCCGGCCGTCGCCGATGCACAGGGGACGCGCTTCCTGCGCCAGCCCGACGTCAGCGGGTCGCACATCGTCTTCGTGCACGCCAACGACCTGTGGATCGTGGGGCGCGAGGGCGGCGGCGCCACGCGGCTGACCAGCTCGGACGGCGCCGAGACCGATCCGGCGTTCAGCCCCGACGGGCGGTGGGTCGCCTTCTCGGGCCAGTACGGCGGGAACACCGACGTCTACGTCATGCCCTCGGCCGGTGGGCAGCCCGAACGGCTGACGTGGCACCCGGCCGAGGACGTCGTGCAGGGCTGGACCCCGGAGGGAGACGTGCTCTTCCGGTCGGGCCGGGAGGGCGTGCCGACCATGCAGTGGAAGCTCTACACGGTGCCGCCCGAGGACGGGCTGCCGCGCCCGCTCGCGCTTCCGCAGGCCTACCTGGGGGAGATGTCCGCGGACGGGGCGTACGTGGCGTACCAGGAGATCGGCCACTGGGATCCGGAGTGGCGGAACTACCGCGGCGGCCAGGCGCAGCCGATCGCTATCGTGTCCACGTCGACCTGGGAGCGCGTGACGTCGCCGTGGGAGGGCGAGCGCCAACTGGACCCGGCGTGGATGGACGGCGTCGTCTACTACCTGTCAGAGCGCGACTGGGCCGGCAACGTCTGGTCGTTCGACCCCCGCACCGGCGAGGAGCGCCAGCTCACGCGGCACGCGGACTTTGACGTGAAGTCGCTGGGGGCGGGTGCCGGCGTCGTCGTCTACGAGCAGGCGGGTTACCTGCACGAGCTCGATCCGGCGTCGGGCCGCACCCGGAAGCTGGAGATTCGCGCGGCCGGCGACATGAACTGGTCGCGGCCGCGCTGGGAAGAGGTTCCGCCCGCCCGGCTCCGCGGCGCGGGCCTGTCGCCGACGGGCCGGCGCGCCCTCTTCGAGTGGCGCGGCGAGCTCTTCAGCGTGCCGGCGAAGGAAGGCTCGTGGCGCAACCTGACCCGCAGCCCGGGCGTGGCCGACCGCCATCCGGTGTGGTCGCCCGACGGCTCGCGCATCGCGTGGTTCAACGACGCGGGCGGCGAGTACGGCCTCGTCGTCGCCGGGCAGGACGGGTCTGACCCGCGCCGCATCGACATCGCCGAGCCGTCGTTCTACTTCCGGCCCGAGTGGTCGCCCGACGGCGCGAAGCTGGCGTTCACCGACACCCACTATCGTCTGCTCGTCCTCGACGTGGAGTCGGGCGCGGTGGAGCACGTCGACACCGACCGATTCGCCCACCCCGAGCGGTCCATGAACCCGGTGTGGTCGCCCGACTCGCGGTGGATCGCATACGCGCGCCGGCTCGACAACCAGTTGCGGGCCATCGTGGTCCACGACACGCAGACCGGCGCGACCCACCAGCTCACCGACGGGATGGCCGACGCCATCGCGCCCGTCTGGGACGCGTCGGGCAGGTACCTCTACTTCCTGGCGTCCACCGACTACGGGCTCAACACGGGCTGGCTCGACATGACGTCGTACGACCGTCCCGTCACCCGCGCCCTCTACTTGGCGCTGCTGCGGGCCGGCGAGCCGTCGCCCTTCCTGCCCCGGAGCGACGAGGAGGAGGGCGCCGGGGACAGTCAGCCGGAAGGGGAGGGCGAGACCGGTGCGGACGAGGACCCGCTCCCCGACGTGGTGATCGACGTCGAGGGCATCGACCGCCGCATCGTCGACGCGCCGGGGCTCCCGCCGAAGAACTACACGGGGCTGCTGCCGGGTCCGCGTGGCTCGGTCTTCCTGGCCGAGGCCGGCGCCGGCGGAGGGGCGGGGCCCCCGGCGGGCGCGACGCTACGGAAGTACACGGTGCAGGATCGGGAAGCGGCGGACTTCGTCGAGGGCGCGATGGCGGCCACGGTCTCCCACGACCGCGAGCATCTGCTGCTCTACCGCGCCGGCGCGAGCTGGCGCATCGTCGGCACCGACGCACCCCCGGGCGCCGGTAACGAGCCCCTCGACATGGACGGCATGCGCGTGCGCGTCGAGCCGCGGGCCGAGTACGCCCAGATGCTGCGCGACGGCTGGCGCTTCATGCGCGACTTCCTCTACGTCGACAACCAGCACGGGGCGCCCTGGGACGACGTGTGGACGTGGTACTCGGCGTGGCTGCCCGACGTGCGCCACCGCTCGGACTTCAACCGGCTCCTCGACATGCTCTCGGGCGAGATCGCGGTCGGCCACTCCTACGTGCGGGGAGGGGACTACCCCGAGCTCGACAACCCGCGCACCGGGCTGCTCGGCGCGGACCTCGAGGAGGTCGGCGGCTTCTACCGCATCGCCCGCGTCTACTCGGGCGAGGACTGGACGCCGGGCACGACGGGGCCGCTCTCGATGCCGGGGCTGGCGGTGGCGGAGGGCGACTACCTCCTCGCGGTCGACGGCGCCGAGCTGCGCGTGCCGGCCAACCCCTACCGCCTGCTGGAGGGGACGGCGGGGCGGACGATCACCCTGACGGTGTCGTCCACGCCGTCCGCGGGCGAAGCCCGCGACGTCGTCGTGGAGCCGATCGCGAGCGAGGCCGTGCTGCGACGCTGGGCGTGGGTCGCCGCGAACCGGGCCCGCGTCGACGAGATGAGCGGAGGCCGGCTCGCCTACGTCTGGCTGCCGAACACGGGGCGCGGCGGCTACGAGCACTTCAACCGCATGTACTACGCGCAGAAGGACCGCGAAGGGGCGGTCATCGACGAGCGCAACAACGGCGGCGGCTCCGCCGCCGACTACATCGTCGACATGCTGGACCGCGACCTCACCGGCTACTTCAACTCGCGGGCGGGGGATCGCAAGCCGTGGACCCAGCCGATGGCGGCGCTCTTCGGCCCGAAGGTCATGGTCATGAACGAGCGCGCGGGGTCGGGGGGCGACCTGCTGCCCTACCTGTTCCGCTTCAGGGGCGTCGGCCCCCTCGTCGGCACCCGGACATGGGGAGGTCTGGTGGGGACGTGGGACACCCCGCCCCTGATCGACGGCGGCGGTTTCGTCGCGCCCCGCGGCGGCTTCTTCGACGTGAACGGCGAGTGGGCGGTGGAGGCCGAGGGGGTCGCGCCCGACATCGAGGTGAGGAACGATCCCGCGCCGGTCATCGCGGGGGGAGACCCGCAGCTCGAGGCCGCCGTCCGCGAGGCGTTGCGGCTGCTGGAGACGGAGACGGTCACCTTGAAGGAGGAGCCCGCGCCGCCGGTGCGGTGGCGGCGGCCCGCGCGATAGTAGACTCTACGCGTTTGCCCGCGCTCGGGCGCTTGCACTTGCCCGCGGTGGACTCGACGCCCGCCCGGCCTTCGTTCGCGTGGGCCGGCCCGGAGGGGCCCAGGCCGGCAGCGCCATCCGGTGCGGCCGGCGAACGGGAGGAGCCGGTGACCGCATTCCTGGAACGTCAGTTCGGGTTGTCGCAGTCGGGGACGGACGTCCGCACCGAGGTGACGGCGGGGGCGACGACGTTCCTGACGATGGCCTACATTGCCTTCGTCAACCCGCAGATTCTCTCCGAAGCGGGCATGCCATTCGAGGCGGTGTTCGTCGCCACGTGCCTCGCGGCGGCGTTCAGCACCCTGATCATGGGGCTGTACGCCAATTACCCGATCGCCCTCGCCCCCGGCATGGGCCTCAACGCGTTCTTCGCCTACGGCGTGGTGCTGGGGATGGGGCACTCGTGGGAGGTCGCGCTGGGCGCGGTGTTCGTGTCCGGGGTCCTGTTCGTGGCGCTGAGCGTCGGTGGCGTGCGCCGGTGGATCGTCGAGTCGGTGCCGCGGGGGCTGAAGCTGGCCATCTCGGCCGGCATCGGCGTCTTCCTCGGGGTCATCGCCCTCACCAACGCCGGCATCATCCAGGACAGCCCGGCCACCCTGGTCACCGTCGGCGAGCTGATCGCGCCGGCCTCGATCCTGGCCCTGCTCGGCTTCTGCGCCATCGTCGCCCTCACCGCACGGGGGGTGCCCGGCGGCGTGCTCATCGGCATTCTCGGGGTTACCGCGGCCGGTCTCGCGTTCGGGGTCTCGGAGTGGATGGGCCTCGTGGCGGTGCCGCCCAACCCGGCCCCGACCCTGCTCGCCCTCGACATCGGCGGGGCCCTGCAGGTCGGCATGATCGCGGTCGTCCTGACGTTCCTCATCGTCGACCTCTTCGACACCACCGGCACCCTCATCGGGGTCGGCCAGCAGGCCAACCTGCTGGACTCGGAGGGGAAGCTGCCGCGCATCGACCGCGCGCTGCTCGCCGACTCGACGGGCACGGTGGGCGGGGCCCTGCTCGGCACCTCGCCGGTCACGAGCTACATCGAGAGCGCGGCCGGCACCGCGGCCGGGGGCCGCACCGGACTGACCGCGGTGGTCGTCTCGGGCCTCTTCCTCGCCTGCCTGTTCTTCGCGCCGCTGGCCCAGACGGTCCCGCCGTACGCGACGGCGGCGGCCATCCTCTACGTGGCGTGCCTGATGGCGAGGCCGCTGGCGAGCCTGGACTGGGACGACGTCACCGAGTACGGCGCCGCGGTGGTGACGGTGATCGCCATCCCCCTGACGTACTCCATCGCCGACGGCATCGGCCTCGGTTTCCTGACCTACGTGGTGAGCAAGGTGCTGGCGGGGCGGGGGAGCGAGTGCTCGGCCGGGGTCTTCGTGATTGCCGCGGTGTTCGCGGTGAAGTTCGCCTTGCTCTGAGCGCGCGGCGGCAGGGTCCGCGGACGCACAGGTGAAACGACGGCGCGTCGTTGCGTGCGGCCGCGATACCGCCCGTGGGTGGGCTGGGGGGCCGGTCGTGCGCCCTGCGCGGCAACCGGAGGCCGGAAGAGACCATCCGTGCCCGAGTGACACGTTGACATTGGCCGCGGGCTGCCTTACTGTGCGCAACGGGTAGTCTTCCATGCACTTGACACAATCCTTCGGGTGGCGTCGCGCCAACCCCGACCGTCGCTCGTGCGCATCCGCGGTCGCGGGCGCGATGGCCTTCGCGCTCTACGGACTCTGCGCGGCCGGCGCGTCCGGCGCCGGCGCCGACGCCGGTCTCGCGGACGCGGCCAAGGCGCGCGACTGGGCGCTCGTGGCGTCCCTGATCGACACGGGGGCCGCCCCCGACGCCCCCCAGGCCGACGGGGCCACGGCGCTGCACTGGGCGGCGTACTGGGACGAGGCGGACGCGCTGGCGCGCCTGATCGGCGCCGGCGCGAACGTCGACGCGCGGAACGACTACGGGGCGACGCCGCTGTGGGCGGCCTGCGCGAACCGTCACGCCGGCGCCGTCGAGCGCCTGCTCGCGGCGGGGGCCGATCCCGACCTCGGGCTCGGCTCGGGCGAGACACTGCTCATGCGCTGCGCGTTCACCGGCGATCCGCGGGCGGTGCGGGCGCTGCTCGCGCACGGCGTCGACGTCGACGCGGCCGAGCCGGCGCGGGGGCAGACGGCGCTGATGTGGGCGGTGGCCAACCGCCAGCCGGCGGTCACCCGGGTGCTCCTCGAGAGCGGCGCCGCCGTCGACGCGCGGACCCGGACGGTGCGGCAGTTCCGCGGGACCGGCGAGCGCAGCACCACGAGCCCGCAGGGGGCTGCGTGGTTCGACGCCGGCGGGTTCACGCCGTTGCTGTTCGCGGCCCGGCACGGCGACATCGAGTCGGCGCGGGCCCTCCTGGCCGCCGGGGCGGACGTGAACGACCGGTCGGCCGACGGCAACAGCGCCCTGGTGGTGGCTGCGATGAGCGGCCACGAGAACCTCGCCGGGTTCCTGCTGGCGCAAGGAGCGGACCCCGATGCGGCCGCGGCCGGGTACACGGCCCTGCACGCGGCGGTGCTGCGGTCGCAACCCGGCCTGCTGCGCGCCCTGCTCGCGGCGGGGGCGGACCCGGATGTCCCGCTCGTCCGCGGCACGCCGGTGCCCCGCTGGACCTACCAGTTCGTGTTCACCCTGCGCGAGAAAGGGGCGACGCCGTTCACGCTCGCCGCGAAGTACCTCGAGCCGGACCTCGTGCGGGCCCTCGCCGAGGCGGGCGCCGACCCCCTGATTCCGATGGAGGACGGGAGCACGGCGCTGATGGCGGCGGTCGGCCTCGGGCTCAGCCGGTCGACCAACCGGCGGAGCCGGCTCATCGCGCCGGAGCTGGTCGCGGCCGAGTGGGGCAACGAGGACCTCGTGCTGGAGACGGTGCAAGCCGTCGTCGCGGCGGGTGGCGCGGCGGGAATCAACGAGGCGGGGCGCGGCGGCAACACGGCGCTGCACGGCGCGGCGCGGAACCGGTTCGGGGCCGTCGCCGGCCTCCTGATCGCGGAAGGGGCCGACCCCGACATCGAGAACGAGGACGGCACCCCGGCGAGGGAGCTGGTGGACCGGCTGGCGGACGCGGCAGGCGGATAGGAGTCTGCGCCTTGGAACGGCGGGGCGTTCGCGGGTTACTGACGTTCGCGGGCTACTGAGAGGAACGAACATGGTGCGCAGGACACTCGTCATCCTCGCGGTATCGGCCCTCGCCGCGGCCGGTCAGCTCCAGTTGCGGGCCGAGCCGGCCCCGGGCGCGAGCCTCGCCCGCGGGAACGTCGTGTCGCTGCCGCAGTTCGCGGCGGCGGCAGAGGCGAACGCGGCGGACGGCCGGGCCCTGCTCGACCGCTACTGCGTGGCCTGCCACAACGAGCGGACCCGCACCGCCGACCTCACCCTCGACACGATGGACCTCTCGCTGGTCGGCGACGCCGCCGCCAGGTGGGAGCACGTCGTGCGGCGCCTGCGAGCCGGCGAGATGCCCCCGGCGGGCCGCCCCCGGCCCGACGCCGAGACCGCGCACGCGTTCGTCTCGTGGCTCGAGACCGAGCTCGACCGCGCCGCCCTCGCCGCCCCCGATCCGGGGCGCTCGGCCGTGCACCGGCTCAACCGCGTCGAGTACGCCAACGCCGTGCGCGACCTGTTCGGCCTCGAGATCGACGCCAACGCCCTGCTGCCGGCCGACGACGAGCACCACGGCTTCGACAACATCGCCGAGGTGCTCTCGGTCTCGCCGACCCTCATCGACCGCTACCTCGCGGCGGCCCAGCGCATCAGCCAGCTCGTCGTGGGCGACACCGCGCTCCGGCCGGTGGCGCACACCTACCCGGTCCACGGCGGCATGAACCAGGACGGCGCGGTGAGCCTCGACCTGCCCCTCGGTTCCCGCGGCGGCGTCGCCGTCGAGCACCACTTCCCGGTCGCCGGCGAGTACGTCATCCGCGTGAGCCTGCGGAAGCAGGAGTACGGCTACGTGCGCGGCATGGGCCAGCCCCACCTGATGGACGTGCGGCTCGACGGCGCCCGCGTCGGCACCTTCACCGTGGGCCGCGAATGGGAGGACGGCCAGCTGCCCCCGATGGGCTACGCCGGCAAGTTCGACCAGGTCTACGACTCGCGGTCGTTCCCCGAGTGGGAGCTGTACGCCCTCAACGCCGACCGGGGGCTCGACGTTCGCGTCCCCGTGAGCGGCGGCCGGCACCGGGTGGGGGTGGCGTTCGAGCGCCAGTCGGCCCTGCCCGAGGGGCTGCTGCCACTGCCCGCCGACCGGTCGACCTACTCGCACGGTCAGGACGAGATGCAGGACGGCAACCCCGCGGTGTCGGTGGTGCAGATCATCGGCCCCTACGACCCCGACGGGACCGCCAACCTGGCTACCCGCGACGCCCTGTTCACGTGCGCCCCGGCCGGCGCCGACGCCGCGGCCGGGCGGGCCTGCGCCGAGACGATCCTCTCGGGTCTGGCCCGCCGCGCGTTCCGGCGGCCGGCGACGGGGACCGACGTCGACACCCTGCTCGACTTCTACGACATGGGCCGGGCCGAGGGCGGCTTCCAGGGCGGCATCCAGGCCGCGATCGAGCGACTGCTCGTCGACCCCGAGTTCCTGTTCCGCATCGAGGCCGACCCGGCGGGGGTCGCGCCGGGGACCGCCTACCGCGTCAGCGACATCGAGCTGGCGTCGCGCCTGTCGTTCTTCCTGTGGAGCAGCATCCCCGACGACGAGCTGCTCGGCCTCGCCGAGCGCGGCGAGCTGAGCGACCCCGGCGTCCTCGACGGGCAGGTGCGGCGCATGCTCGCCGATCCGCGGTCGCGGGCCCTCGTGGAGAACTTCGCGGGCCAGTGGCTCCAGCTCCGAAAGCTGCGGAACGCGGCGCCCGACACCGCCACCTACACCGCCTTCGACGAGAACCTGCGCGAGGCGATGTGGCAGGAGACCGAGCTCTTCCTCGAGGGCCAGTTGCGCGACGACCGGCCCCTGCTCGACATGCTGCGGGCCGACCACACCTTCGTCAACGAGCGGCTGGCCCGGCACTACGGCATCCCCGACGTCCACGGCGTGCACTTCCGCCGCGTGGACTATCCCGACGACAGCCGCGGGGGCCTGCTCGGCCACGCCAGCATCCTGACCATCACTTCCTACGCGAACCGCACCTCGCCGGTGGTGCGCGGCGTGTGGCTGCTCGAGAACTTCCTCGGCACGCCGCCCTCGCCGCCCCCGCCCGACGTCCCCAGCCTGCCCACCGCGGGCGAGGACGGGGCGCCGCGGTCGGTCCGCGAGCGCCTCGAGCAGCACCGGGCGAACGCGGTGTGCGCGACCTGTCACAACGTCATCGATCCCCTCGGGTTCGCCCTCGAGTCGTTCGACGCCATCGGGCGCTGGCGGGCCACCAACGAGGGGGGGACGCCGTACGACACCGGCATCCCCATCGACGCCTCGGGCACCCTCGTCGACGGCACCGAGGTGCACGGGCTGGCCGGGCTCCGCGACGTCATCCTCGACCGCGAGGAGCAGTTCGTCGAGACCGTCGCCGAGAAGATGCTGACCTACGCCCTCGGGCGCACCCTCGAGCACTACGACATGCCGGTGGTCCGGCAGATCAGCCGCGAGTCGGCGGCCGACGACATCACCTGGTCGTCCCTGGTTTCGGGCATCGTCAAGAGCACCCCCTTCCTGATGCGGAGAGCGGAGTCATGATCATCACCAAGAAGGCCATTCCTCGCCGGACGGTTCTGCGGGGCGTCGGCGCCACCCTGGCGCTGCCGCTGCTCGACGGCATGGTGCCGGCGGCGACCGCGCTGGCGAAGACCGCGGCGAAGTCTCCCCTCCGGTTCGGCACCGTCTACGTGCCGAACGGCATCATCATGGAGCGGTGGACGCCGCTCGCCGAGGGCCGGGAGTTCGAGCTCCCGCCGAGCCTGAAGGCGCTCGAGCCGTTCCGCGACCGCCTGCTGGTGGTGAGCGGGCTCGACAACACCGGGGCGCGGTCGCGCTCGGGGGCGTCGGGCGCCCACGCCAAGCCCGCCGGCGCCTTCCTCACCGGCATCGAGCCGCTGCCCACCACCGGCAGCTCGAGCCTGCAGCTCGGCATCTCGATGGACCAGATCCTCGCCAACGAGGTCGGACAGGACACGCCGCTGCCGTCGCTCGAGCTCGGCCTCGAGGGGGCGGACACCGTCAACGGCGTCGGCACCTGCGACGTCGGCTTCAGTTGCGCCTACCAGAACCGGCTCGCGTGGGCCGGCCCGTCGACGCCGCTACCGGTCGAGACCAACCCACGGGTGGTGTTCGACCGCCTCTTCGGCAACGTCGACAGCACCGACCCCGCGGTGCGGGCGGCGCGGCTGCGCCGGCAGGGCAGCATCCTCGACTCGGTGCTCGAGAAGGTCGACCGTCTGCAGGGCGGCCTCGGCACCCGCGACCGCGCGAAGCTCGACGAGTACTTGCAGTCGGTGCGCGAGATCGAGCGGCGCATCCAGAACGCCGAGTCGCAGGGACGCGAGCTGCCCGTGGTGGAGTCGCCGGCCGGCATCCCCGTCAGCTACGACGAGCACGCGCGGCTGATGTTCGACATGCAGGCCCTCGCGTTCCAGACCGACACCACCCGCGTCATCACGTTCCAGATCGGCCGCGAGCAGAGCGGGGCGACCTATCCCCAGATTGGCGTCTCCGACTCGCACCACCCGATCTCGCACCACGGCGGGGACCGGAACAAGATCGAGAGCCTCGCCAAGATCAACGCCTATCACGTCTCGCTCTTCGCGTACTTCCTCGAGCGGCTGGCGTCGATGCCCGACGGCGACGACGGCACCGTGCTCGACAACGTCGTCACCCTCTACGGCAGCGCCATCAGCGAGGGCAACTCGCACGACGTCCGCAACCTCCCGCTCCTGCTCGCGGGGGGCGGCGGCGGGCGCATCGCGAGCGGGCGCCACGTGAAGTACCCGGACGAGACCCAGCGCCTCACCAACCTGCAGCTCACGCTGCTGAACACGCTGGGCGTGCCCATCGACAAGTTCGGCGACAGCACCGGCGAGCGGCTCACCGAGCTGTCGGAGCTGTCGCGGACGACCGACGGGTAAGCGTTCCGCGCCCGCCCCTGGTGGTGATGGGGATTTGCACCCCCGGTAGCTGCCAGGGGCGGGCGATGTCGTATCGCCCTCCCGATGGCCCGGCCTGCCCCCGCCGCGTTCCAAGCCGCCAAGGGCCCGCGGAGCTCGACTCTTGATTGAAACGTCCGCGTGGAGGCCGCGAGCCGTCGCATTGTTCGCCGCCGCGGCTCTGATCTGGGCGGTCTCGCTCTACGGTCTGCTCGTCGACGAGAACCTCGTCTACGCCCTCGCTGTCGTTCCACGCCGATTCGACGGTCTCTCCGGCGTTCTCGGCGCGCCCCTCGTGCACGGCTCGTTCGCGCACCTGGCCGCCAACACGTTACCCCTGCTGGTTCTGGGCGGCATGGTGGCCATCCGCGGCGTCGCCTACTACGTGACGGCGACGCTGGCCATCGCCGTGCTCGGCGGCCTCGGCCTGTGGGTGTTCGGACGCAGCGCGGCGCATGTCGGCGCAAGCGGTCTGATCTTCGGTTATTTCGGCTTCCTGGTCGGCCGTGGGTACTACGAACGCAGCCTGCAGTCAGTAGCCGTCGCGGTCCTGGTGGCGATCGTCTATGGCGGGATGCTCGCGGGCATCCTGCCGCGCGATCCCGGGGTTTCCTGGGAGGCCCACCTGTTCGGCCTGCTCGCTGGCGGACTGTGTGCCCGCGCGGCTCCCGGCCGGCCGGGGTGATGCGGTCTCGACGTGTGCTGCGTGCCGCGCGGCCGGAGCCGCAACCGGGTCACCTGCGGGAGACCCCGATTCGCCGCCAGAAGTCGGCCTCGTCGGCGCAGGCGACGGCCGCCGCGGTCACGGTGTCGAAGGACGCGTTGTCGAAGGGGGCAGATCCGGCCGGCAGCGGCTGTGACAGTCGAATGCCGCGCGCGTCGAGCACGTTGCGCACGGCGGCGACGAGGGCGGCGCTGCGGCCCGCGGCGCGGCCCGCGGCGTAGGCGTGCTCGTTGAGGGCGTGGATGAGCGGCGTGTCGTCGGGTCGGGTGCCTTCCCGGGCGCCGAGCCCTCGGCCCACCCGTTCGAGCACGCGATCGGTTTGCGCCGACGGAACCCGCTCGCTCAGGGCCGCGTGGATCTCTGCCGCCGTCCATCCCGGCAGGGCGGTGCTGGCCGGGGCGGGGCGGTATCGCCCGCCGGCCAGACGGTAGATGGTCACCCCGGCCGGCCGCCGCCTGGCTCCGGGGGGCGCCGCCACCCACAGCTCGGGAAAGCGCCAGCGCTCGTACACCCGCAGCTTGCCGGGTCGGACGTCGGTGGTGTGGTCGACCTCCAGCACGACGTCCGGCAGGTCGTGCTCGCCGATGACCAGGGAGCCCTCGGGGAGAACCGCGCGGTCCGGATGCAGGTACAGGGTCTCGTCAGCCTGCATCGCGCGGACGGGGGCGCCGGCGGCGTCGCGCTTCACCAGGCCCACGGCGCCGAGGGCCACGATCGGCGCGCCGCGCACCAGGGCGATTCGCTCGGCCAGTTGGGGCAGCCGCCGGGACGTCCCTTCGTGAACGCCGCCCGGCGTCTCGGCCACCACCCAGACCGTCTGCGACCCGGCGTCCCAGTGTTCGAGCCGTTCGTCGAAGTCGTCGAACCGGTCGCGCAGCAGCGGCAGCGGGCGGCATCCGGGGAACCGGAGGTCTTCGAGGGGCGGATGTCCGGAGCGAGCGGCCGGGACCGGCGCGCCGATGTCTGACGCCAGCGCGCGGGCGCGGCGCGCCGACTGCGGTTGATCGTTCGCACCGACTGTGTCAGACATAGCATCAGTATACGGTCGTATCCGTCGTGACGGCAAGTCCTTGGCTATAATGCAGGCCACTACCAACCGTGGCCATCAACATCGCGGACCTTGTCGCCGACAATCTCCGACGGCACCTGCTCCACGGCTTCCGCAAGCTCCGGGCGTCGCGCGCGTTCACAGCCGCGGCCGTGGCCACGCTCGCGCTCGGCATGGGCGGAACGACCGCGATCTTCACGCTCATGGACGGCGTCATGCTCCGGCCGCTGCCGGTGTCGGACCCGGGACGCCTGTACCGGATCGGGGACGGGGACGACACGACCGTCACGGGCCGCCACGGCCGCTGGGGCGCGTTCCCGTTTCCGCTGTACGAACGGCTGCATGCGGGGGCCGAGGAGTTCGAGGACATCACCGCGTTCGACTGGGGCGGCTCGCTGTTGAGCGTCCGCAGGCAGGGTGCGGAAGACGCCACGACGAGGCCTCTGCGCGCGGGCTACGTCACCGGAACGTACTTCTCCACGCTCGGCGTCGATGCGTCCGTCGGCCGGGTGTTCGCACCGGACGACGACCGGCCGTCGGCGCCGCCTGCCGTCGTGCTGAGCCATCGCACGTGGCAGGGAGCCTACGGGGGCGACCCGTCGGTGGTCGGCTCGACGTTCGTGGTGGAGGGCCGCCCGTTCACGGTGATCGGCGTTACCGCGCCGGGGTTCTTCGGCGAGACCGTTCGCGCGTTTCCGCCCGACCTCTGGATTCCCCTGCAGCACGAGCCGACGATTGCCGGGGAGGGTTCGCTGCTCCGCCAGTCGACCTCGCCATGGCTGTTCGTGATCGGTCGTCTCCGGGAAGACGCCGCGATTGCGGGAATGGCTCCCCGGCTGACGGAAATCCTGCGCCAGTGGATCCGGTTCGAGGCCGACTACCCGGCCAACCTGATGCCGGACATCGTCCGCGAGCTCCCCAACCAGACGATCCGGCTCGTGCCGGCCGGCTCCGGCATCGGCCTCGCGGGCATCTCGCTGAAGGAACGATACGGAACCAGCCTGCGGATCCTGCTCGCCATCTGCGGTCTGGTGCTGGTCATTGCGTGCGCGAACGTCGCGAACCTCCTGCTCGCCCGCGCGATGGCGCGCCGGGAGCAGACGGCCATGCGGCTCGCGATCGGCGCGACCCGCCGGCAGATCGTCGGGGAGGCCCTGGTCGAGAGCGTTCTGCTCGCGGCCGCCGGCGGGGTCGTCGGGCTGCTGGTTTCCGTCGGCGCGACCCGGCTGCTCGTCACCCTGGCTCTCCAGGACTCGTCAGTCGCGCCCGTCACGACGACGCCGTCGCTCGTCACGCTGTCGTTCGCGGCGGGGCTGTCGCTCGCGGCAGGCGTCGTCCTGGGCGTGGTCCCCGCCCGGCTCGCCACGCGGACGGATCCCATTGAGGCCCTGCGTGGCTCGGGAGGCAGCATCGGCCGTTCCTTTCGCTCGCGCACGGCCCTCCTGATCGTTCAGGCATCGCTTTCCGTCGCCGTCGTGGCCGGCTCCACGATGCTCGGGCGCAGTCTCGTGAACCTCCAGAGCCAGGACTTCGGCTATGACGTGCAGGAACGCGTGCTGATCGGCCTGAAGCGCCTGCCGTCCACCTACACGCCGCAGCGACTGTCGACGCTGTACCGCGACGTCGAGCAGCGACTCATGGGTCTCCCCGGCGTGCGGGGGGCCGGACTCGCGCTGTACAACCCCCTCGCCGGCAACTGGGGAGAGTCGGTCGTCGTGGCTGGCCGCCCGCCGAACGCGAGCGGTGAATCGGCGGCGTCGTGGAACCGCGTCAGCGCCGGCTATCTGCAGGACCTGGGCGTCACCCTCGCCGGGGGGCGATCGTTCACCACCGCCGACAACGAGACGAGCGCTCCGGTCGCGGTGGTCAACGAGGCCTTCGTGAGGCGCTTCTTCCGCGATGATGAGGATCCCCTCGATCAGCTCTTCGGCGTCGACCGGCCCGAGAACGCGGGTACCTTCCGTATCGTCGGCGTGGTACGGGACGCGCGGTTCGCCAGCTCGGGACTGACCCGGCCGCCGGGTCCGATGTTCTTCGTTCCGCTCGCCCAGCGTGTCGATTACGGTACCGACTACAGGAGGATGGTCGAGCGGCTGTCCCACTTCGTCCACGGCGTCCTGGTGGTTTCCGATTCCCCGCCGGGCGTCGTCGAGCCCATGGTGAGGAGGACGCTGGCGGATGCCGACCCCAACCTGGTGGTCACGAGCATCAGGACCCTGCAGCAGCAGATCGACCGCGCGTTCGCCCGGGAGAGGGCGGTCGCGAGCCTGGCCGGGCTGCTGGGGATCGTCTCCCTCGTGCTGGCGGCGGTCGGCGTGTACGCCGTCATCGCCTGCATGGTCGCGCAGCGGACGAACGAGATCGGCATCCGGATGGCTCTGGGCGCGGACCGCGCCAAGGTCATCGGACTGGTGTTGCGCCAGGCGTTTCAGCGCGTGGCCGTCGGCCTCGTCGTCGGTCTGCCTCTCGCCGTCGGCGCCGCCCGGCTGATGGCGGCGCAGCTCCACGGCGTGTCGTCCTGGGACCCCCTCTCTCTCGCCGTCGCCGCCGCCTCCCTCGCGGGATGCGCACTCGTCGCCGCCCTCATCCCGGCGAGTCGTGCCGCCGCCATCCTACCGATGACGGCCTTGCGGCGCTGAGTCCCCGAAACGGGTGCATACGGCGCGGCCCTGGCCGGCCCGGGGTCGGTCCGGTCGAAAGCCGGCAGGGGAGACCCCGCTCGACGACGGCCGACCGACAGCCCGCGGCGAGAGTCCCCGCTGCATCGAGCGGCGTTGCGGCCCGCGTGACCGCGTTGTCCACCACGGGCTCCAAGGCGGGACGGCCCGCCACGCACCGCTCGTCGTGCCGGCACCGGCCGGCGTACCGGTGTCCAGCCGGGCTCCGGGCATCGATGAGCCGGTTCTTGCCCGGGTCTCGCATTCCCCGGTGAGCGGTGGGGGCTGCGAGAGCGGCCTCGAAGCCGAGAGTCGCACACCGGGGACGCGAGCGCCGCCTCCCGGCTTCCGATCGACCTCCGCCGTTTCCCGCTGCCGATCGACAGCAGGAATGACAAGGGGGTTCTCCATGATCGAAGCACGAGGCTCGGCGACGAAGCGGCAGACGCGAACGTACCTGGCCGTCGTCGTCCTCGCGTGCCTCGCAGGCCCGCCGGACGCCTCGGCCCAGCAGACGTCGGCTGTCGACGTCGCGGCCGGCTTCCAGATCCAACCCTGGTTCGGCGATACGGACCGGGAACCCGGCCTGACGGGATGGTTCGTGTCGGCCGCCCGGAACACTGGCGGCCGTGGGTCGGTGGAGTTCGAATACGCGCATGGCCGCATGGACTACAGCTTTCCGACCGGTCACGGACTGCACGTCGTCGACTACGACGCGCACTCGTTCCTGGCCGGCTACCGATACCGGCTGGGCCGCGGCCGGGCTCGACCCTTCGTCCGTTTCCTGGCGGGTTTCTCGAGCATCACCGACGCGCAAGGTCGCGTCGGGAGTCTGAGGAGCCGCGCGAAAGGGGGATTCATGCTGCAACCGGGCGCCGGCGTCGACATCCCCGTTGCCGGTCGCGCAGCCCTTCGGCTCCAGGCGGACTTGTGGTACTTCCGGTTCTATCGATTCTCGGCCGGCCTGTCGCTCGGCCTCGGTAGCTGGTAGCGCCCCCGGCGCCCTGTTCGGTCCGCCTGCCTTCGAAGGCGCCCGGCCGCTCCGGGGGTCGGTCACACCCGCAACCGGTGCCCGGTCCCACGTCAGAGCAGAGTGCGGAAGAACCGGCGCAGGACGCCGACCAGCAACTCGGGCTCCTCGATGCCTCGAGGCTCCGGCGGCTCCGGGTTCGGCCACACCCGCAATCCGTGTCCGGTCCCACGTTCAGCGCAGGGTTCGGAAGAACCGGCGCAGGTCGCCGACCAGCAGCTCCGGCTCCTCGATGGCGGGGAAGTGCCCGCCGGTGTCGAAGACCGACCAGTGGGTGACGTTGTCGGGCACGTCCTCGACGAAGGAGCGGGGCGGTCCCGTCCGCGACGGGATGCCCACGAACTGCGCAAAGCCCTGCGGCACCTGCACCGGACCCCGCGACAGCGCCCGCCGGGGGCGCGAGCTGCCGAGCCCGTTGGCGTAGTAGTAGCGCACGCTGGTGCCGATGGTGCGGGTGTGCCAGTAGATGGAGACGAGGGTGAGGATCTGGTCCTTGCTGAACCGGTTCTCCACGTCGCCGTCGCAGTCGCTCCACGACCGCAGCTTCTCGGTGACCCACGCCGCGACGCCCGCCGGCGAGTCGGTCAGCCCGAAGGCCAGGGTCTGCGGCTTGGTGCCCTGGATGCGCTGGTAGCCGGTCTCGTCGGTCGACCATGCCTCGGCGCGGGCGAGGTAGTCGCGCTCCTCGTCGGTCTCGGGCGGGCGCTGCGCGCGCGGGGGCGCGCCGGGGGTGTGGATGCCGACGACCCGATCGGGGTAGGCGGCGCCGAGGGCGCGGGTGACGCCGGCGCCCCAGTCGCTGCCGTAGGCGCCGAAACGCTCGTAGCCGAGGCGGTCCATCAGGGCCACCCACAGCTCGGCGGTGCGGGCGATGTCGGTGCCCTCGAGGGGCTCGCCGGAGAAGCCGAAGCCGGGGATGGACGGCACGACGACGTGGAACCCGTCGGCCGCGTCGCCGCCGTGGGCGGCGGGGTCGGCGAGGGCGCGGACCGAAGGCAGCATCTCCCAGACGGTGCCGGGCCAGCCGTGGGTCAACAGAAGGGGCAGGGCCCCCTCGCGGGGGTTCCGCTGGTGCACGAAGTGCAGGCGCTGGCCCTCGATCTCGGTCGTGTAATGGTCGAACGCGTTCAGGGCCGCCTCGTGCGCGCGCCAGTCGTACTCGTCGCGCCAGTAGGCGATCAGCTCCTCGAGGTACGCGCGGTCGGTGCCGTAGCCCCACGGCTCGCCCGGCGAGTCGGGCGGCCACCGGGTGGCGGCGAGCCGGCGCCGGAGGTCTTCCAGCGCCTCGTCGCCGACCTCGATGGTGAAGGGCGCGACGTCGGCCTGCGCCGCCGCCTCGCCAGTCGGGGCGACCCGGGCCGCGGCCGGCCCGGCCGCGAACGGCGCGGCCATCCCGGCCGCGGCCATCGTCTTCAGGAGCGTCCGTCGGTCCATCTGCTGTTCTGATACTGAGTTCTTCTGCTGTTCTGACATCGGGTTCTTCCTCTCGTTCGGTTCGCGCGAGCCGCCCGACGAGCGAGGGCCGCGACGCCGGTGACGTCGGTCACTCGGGGTCTTCGGGGTTGTCCGGATTGTCGATGCCGTCGGGTCCTTCGTGGCCGCCCGGCGCCGTGGAGCTCGCGGATTCTCCAGCGACGTCGGGCCTTCCGGGGTCTTCCGACGCGTCGGTGACGACCATCACGCCGGTGGCCTCCGCCGCGCTCGGCTCCTCGTCCGAAAGGAGGTCCGCCAGCATGTCCCGGACACTCGACAGATCCAACTCGCCCAGGCGGTCGCCGACGAGACCGAGCCAGGGTCTGACCGCCTCGACGACCTCGGCTCGATGCTGCCAGACCCAGACCCCGGCCAGGACCAGGCCCACGAAGACGATGAGCTTGAAGGCGAAGGCGATGATGTGCCGGAGCAGGTAGATGCCCACGAGGCCGGCCGCGACGACGATGACGAGCACGAGCTCGTTGGACAAGGGCTCCATGGCGGTCTCAGGATCTTATCGGCCGTTGCGCGACCGCGCGACCTCCGGTAGCGGGTGGACCCTCGCTTGGGCGAAGCCCCACCGTGCAGGCACCCGGGCACTTCGACGACGCGGCCCGATGGGCCCGTGGGGCACGCGGGCCGGCGAAGGCGTACGGGTGGCCAGCGTAGCACGTCGACCCCGGATTGGCGCCCTGCAGTCCGCGCCGGCCCGAGCGGACCGGCCGGGGAGGGCTATAATCCGGCCCCTGCGGCAGAACAAGGAGAACCCGTGACACCAATCACCCCGGCGGCGCCGGCAGGGCGCCGCAACCCCGCGTTCCCGCGCGCCTCACGGCCGGCCGCGCTCGTCTTCCCGTTGTTGCTCTCTTTCTTGATGGCGAGCGCGTCCGGCGCCCAGGACTTCCGCCTGATGGAGACGACCGTCGACGACGTTCACGCCGCCTTCGAGGCGGGGCGGCTCACGTGCCGCGAGCTGGTCGAGGGCTATCTCGCCCGCATCGAGGCCTACGACCAGGCTGGTCCCACCTTGAACGCCATCGAGCACGTCAATCCGCGCGCGGTGGAGGAGGCCGAGGCCCTCGACGCCGCGTTCGCGGAGTCGGGCCCGACCGGCCCCCTCCACTGCGTGCCGGTGCTGCTCAAGGACCAGGTCGAGACGCGCGACATGCCGACGACCTACGGCTCGGCGCTCTTCGACGGGTTCATGTCGGGGCGCGACGCGACCATCGTCACCCGGATGCGCGAGGCGGGGGCCGTCATCCTCGCCAAGACGACCATGGGCGAGTTCGCCTCGCGCTACGTCGGGTCCGGCTTCGGCATCATCCGCAACCCCTACGACCCGACCCGCAACCCGAGCGGGTCGTCGGGGGGCAGCGGGGCCGGCGCCGCCGCCAACTTCGGCCTCGTCGCCATCGGCGAGGACACCGGCGGCTCGATCCGCGGCCCCGCCGCGGTGCACAGCCTCGTCGGCCTGCGGCCCACGCTGCCGCTCGTCAGCCGCCACGGGATGATGCCCGCCAACCCGTCGAGCGACACGCTGGGGCCGATGACGCGCACCGTGCGGGACGCCGCGATCCTGCTCGACGCGATCGCCGGGTACGACCCGGACGATCCGGTGACGGCCTACGCCGCCGGCCGCACGCCCGACTCGTACGTCGACGGCCTCGACCCGGACGGCCTGCGCGGCGCCCGCATCGGGATCGTCCGCGAGCCCATGGACGCCGAGACCGACCCCGAGTCGGACGACTACCGGCAGGTGCGCCGGGTCGTGGACCGGGCCGTCGCGGACCTCCGGCGGCTCGGGGCGGAGTTGGTGGATCCGGTCGAGGTGCCGGGCCTCGACGAGGCGCAGGCGACCTACGTCCGGAACAGCTTCGAGACGGAGGGGGCCACCGACGCGTACCTCGCCGAGTTGCCGGAGGCGCCGATGCGCTCGCTGCGGGAGATCCTGCTGGCGGGGCGGGTCAACCCCTGGCGAGCCAGGGGACTGATGAACGTGGTGGGCCGGTCCACCTCCGATCACGAGTACCTGGCGGTTCTCCAGGCCCGGGAACGCCTGCGGCGCGCCGTGCTCGCGACGATGGCCGACCACGACCTCGATGCGCTGGTCTACGCCACCTTCGACCACCAGACGACGGTCATCGCCCCCGACGTTCTGACCAATCCGAACCCCGAGGACGGGTACGCCCGCGGGAACAACCGCTATCTCAGCCCGGTGATCGGCTTCCCGGCCCTGACCGTGCCGGCCGGCCTGACCGACGACGGGCTGCCGGTCGGTCTCGAGCTGCTCGGCCGGCCGTTCGCCGAGGCGACGCTGCTCCGCCTGGGCTACGCCTACGAGCAGGGCACCCATCGGCGGGAGCCCCCGGCAACGACCCCGGCGCTGGACTGAGAGGCGGCGCCGCCGCGGCTGCGCCGTGGAACGGGCGGACGCCGGGAGGGGCGGTCGGGCGCCCCGGCCGGGCCTCGGGCGACGATGGGCGGGCGAGGCGTCTGCGCCGTGGAACCGGGCGGACTCCCGAAGGGTCGGTTGGGCGCCCCGACGGAGCCTCCAGGCGACGATGGGCGGGCAAGAACGGGAGCCCTCACGGGAGAGGGGCGGGGCGGCGGGAACCGAGGCGACGTTCTGCGTGGCGCGAGAGAGTCGCGGGTTGCTATAGTGCGGACGTGATCCAACGGCGTGCGGGTCCTTACGGGGTGGTCGAAGGGGAGGCGGCCGCGTAGCGGCGGCCTTCCGGCCGCGCATGCAGGGGAGACGACATGGGCGCTAAGAGATGCACGGCGGGTCTTTCCGGGCTGAGCCTGTTGGCGGCGGCGGCGCTACTGCTGGGGGGCGGTCAGGCCCCGGGGGTCCTGGCCGCCGGAGACGACATCGCGGGGACGGTGACCGGTGCGTCCGGCCCGGAGGCCGGCGTCTGGGTGATCGCCGAGACCGGCGACTTCGACACGTCGTTCCGCAAGACGGTGGTGACCGACGACGCCGGGCGCTTCCTCGTGCCCGACCTGCCGGCGGCGTCCTACGAAGTGTGGGTGCGCGGCTACGGGCTCGTCGACTCCGAGAGGATCGGCGCGCAGCCGGGCGACAGCCTCGACCTGACGGTGCGCGCCGCCGCCACCCCGCGCGAGGCGGCCGAGATCTATCCCGCCAACTACTGGTACTCGCTGCTCGAGGTGCCGCCGGCGAGCGACTTCCCCGGCACCGGCCCGCGGGGCAACGGCATCGGCACCGCCATGCGCACCCAGGCCGACTGGATCGACCGCATGAAGGACGGCTGCCAGCTCTGCCACCAGCTCGGGAACTACGCCACGCGCGAGATGCCCATGCTGGACCTCGACGACTTCGACTCGACCGCGGACGCCTGGAACCATCGCATCCAGGCGGGCGGGGCGGGGCCCGCGATGGCGGCCGAGATCAACCGCATCGGGCGGCCGCGGGCCATCCAGCTCTACGCCGAGTGGACGGACCGGATCCGCGCCGGCGAGGTGCCCCCGGCGCCGCCGCGGCCGCAGGGCGTCGAGCGCAACGTGGTCCTGACGGCGTGGGGCTGGGGCCATCCGCGGGGCATGGTGCACGACAACGTCTCGACCGACAAGCGCGACCCCACCCTCTATGCCGACGGGCCCGTCTACGGCGTCGGCGGGGCGGGGCTCGTCATCACCGACATCGAGACCCACCAGTCGGTGCGCATGGATCTGCCGACCCGCATCGAGCGGCCCCGGCGCGCCAACTCCTACCAGGGCTCGTCGAACCGCGTGCCGTCGCTCTACTGGGGCGACGAGCCGGCGGGGCTGGTCAGCCGCAGCGCCCACAACCCCATGATGGACGACCAGGGCCGGCTCTGGATCACCCAGGCGGTGCGCCCGAACGACGTCCCCGGCTGGTGCCTGGAGGGGTCGGACCACCCGTTCGCGCGCTACTACCCGATCCAGCACCGCGACGAGTCGCGGCAGGTCTCGTACTACGACCCCGAGACCGGCGAGTTCGAGCTCATCGACACCTGCTACTTCACCCACCACCTCCAGTTCGCCGACGACGCCGACGACACCCTCTGGCTGAGCGGGTCGACCGAGGCGGTGGGCTGGCTGAACACCCGGCTCTACGACGAGACCGGCGACGAGCGGGCCGCGCAGGGCTGGTGCCCGACCGTCATCGACACCAACGGCGACGGCGTCATCACCAGGCCGTGGAACGAGCCCGACCGGGACGGCGCGGTCGAGATCGACCCGGCGAAGGACACGCGCGTCGGCAGCCTCGACAAGTTCAAGCGGGCCTACGGCATCATCCCCCATCCCGACGGCTCGGTCTGGATCACCCGGCGCTTCCCCGTGCCGGGCCAGCTCATCCGGATCGAACGCGGCGACAACCCGCCGGAGACCTGCAAGGCCGAGGTCTACGAGCCGCCCTACGATCCGGACGGCGACCCCGGTCTGTGGGGATACGGCCCTCGCGGGATCGACGTCGATCGCAACGGGCTGGTCTGGACGGCGCTCGGCGGCAGCGGCCATGTCGCCAGCTTCGACCGCGACAAATGCCGGGTGCTCGCCGGCCCCGGGGCGACCGGGCAGCACTGCGCCGAGGGCTGGACCCTGTACCAGACGCCCGGCCCGCGGATGAGGGGGGTCGAGGGGACGGCCAACGCCGACTACCACTACTACCACTGGGTCGACCAGTTCGACACCCTCGGCCTCGGCGAGAACGTGCCCATCACCACCGGCACGACGTCCGACGCGCTGCTCGTCCTGCTGCCCGAGACGGGGGAGTGGGTCACCATGCGGGTGCCCTATCCCCTGGGGTTCTACAGCCGCGGCCTCGACGGCCGCATCGACGACCCCGACGCGGGCTGGAAGGGCCGCGGGGTGTGGGCGAGCTTCAACACCGGCTCGACCTTCCACCTGGAGGGCGGCAAGGGGATGACGAGCGAGATCGTCCGGTTCCAGATCCGGCCGGACCCTCTCGCCGAGTAGTGTTTTCCCGGGCGTGTGGTCACGCGTGGCGACACGCCCGGGACGCGACGGTCCACCGCCGGTGCGGCGGTGGGACGGGTGGAGTTGCCGCTACTGGCGGGTGAGGGTCACGGTGCCGTTGTCCGTGACCGGCGGCAGGCAGGACGTGTTGGTCGTCCAGGTGCCGTCCAGCGTCGTCGCCGTGAACGACGTCACCGTAACTGAGAGGGCGCAGCCCGGCGCGAAGTACTGGCGGAACACCTCGACGTCGTCGCGGAACCCGAAGGACAGCTCCGCCGTCGTGCCCGTCGCCGTCCCCTCCACCGGTCCGGACAGGTCGACCTCGGCCGGCGCCCCGAATCCGACCAGGATGGCGGGCATCGGCATCGACCAGTCTCCGGTCACCGCGGCGTCGGTCTGAGTGAGCGTTGCCGTGACGGCGTCGGACACGATGAGGTTGCCGGTGGCCGACCCGTTCCAGGTGCCGCTGAGGGTGACCGGCTCCGGCTCGGGCTCGGGTTCCGTCGGGGCGGTGGGGCTCGCGCTCTGGCAGGCCGCCGCCAGCACGATGCCGCACATGACGAGCGCCAGGCGGAGGTCCTTGTTCTTGATCATGATTCGGTCCGTTCTCTTCCAGGCATGGCCCCCCGGGGCCGGAGGCCTTCCGGTTCCGGTGCGGTCCATCATGCGATGGCCGCTGTGCGACGTTTTCGGTCGCGGGGAGGCCGGACTGTAGCGGAGCCCGGCTACGACCGGGCCTGGCCTGCACTCAAGGGAATGGTGCCGAGGGCCAGAATCGAACTGGCGACACCATGATTTTCAGTCATGTGCTCTACCGACTGAGCTACCTCGGCACATCGCAAGCGGAACAGTGCGCACGCGACCTGTCGGCGTGCTGCGCTCGGGAACGGCGCTGAATCCGTTCAGGCAGTCCCCTCAACATACCCCACGCCGCATCCGTGGCGCAACCGGCGCCGTCCTTCACGGAGCCGCTCCGGCCGGGCTTCCGGTTGGAGGCGGCCGTGAGCCGCCGCGCCGCGGATGCGGCCCGAGCGCGCGGGGTGCTCCCGCCATCGTTCCCGCGACCTCGCTCGGCCGGCCCACCAGCTCTGCGGGGCGCGGCTTCTATGGCGCGGGTCCACGGCCGTCCGTCCGCGCCCCCCGGAGGGCCCACGCGACGCCGAAGAAGATCGTGTCGCCGAGCGCGGTGACCGCCCGACCCAGCACCACCGCCGCCAGCAGGTCGGGCTCGGCTGCGTGGCCGCCCAGCAGGATCACCAGGACCGCCTCGCGCACCCCCAGCCCCGCGGGGGCGCCGGGGGTGACGAAGCCGGCCAGCCACGCGGCGGCATAGGCGCCGCAGGCGGCCGGCCACGAGAGGGAGCCGCCGGAACCGGGGGCGAGCAGGACCAGCAACGTCGTGAAGCTCAGCGAGGCGACGAGCAGGAACACCAGGTGGCAGCCGAGCACCCGCGCGGTTGGGGCGCCCGCGAAGGTCCGGGCCGCCACGAGGGCGAGCACGACGACCGCCGCACCGGCCGCCGGCGTGATCCGCGGGAACCGACCGGCCTCCACGAGGGGCAACGCCAGCAGGCCGAGGAGGAGGCCGGCAGAGGCGAGGCTCGCGAGCTCGAGCAGCGACGACCGGGCGAGGACGGCGTGCGGCACGCCGGCGGACGCCCCCAGGAGCTGGCGGCTGGCGAGGTGCATCACGTTGCCGGGGAGGTACTTGGAGAGCTGCGACACCCCATGGGTCCGGATGGACCAGACCAGGCCCGCCTCCGTTCCCTGACCCTGCAGCAGGGTCCGCCACGCGAGTGCCAGCAGGACGTCGGCCGCCGCGTACACGAAGGCCAGCCCCGCCGCGCACGCCCAGACGAGGCCGGGGACGTCCGTCGGCGCGAGCGCGGCGCCGTAGCGCCGGAAACGCATCGCCACCCATACGATGCCCAGGACGGCCAGCGCGGTCCCCGCGCGCCTGAACCACGTTCGCGTCGGCTCGGTCATGGGCGGCGTCGGGTTTCGGGGTCCACCGAACGGAGCCTGTCGGCGGTCCGCCCCTCGGGCTCCGCGCTCGGACCCGGCCCGTTCCTGGCCGGCACGGCAGCTTGCGGGGTCCGCCGACCGAAGCCGTGTCGGCGGTCCGTCCCTCGGGCTCCGCGCTCAGGCCCGGCCGGTTCGCCGCCGGCACAGCAGCAGGGTCCACGGCAGGGGGGCGCGGTGGTCGACGACCTCGAACGCGGGGGCGGCGCCGGCCACGAATCGCACGAACGCGCGGCGTGACCAGTGCTGCACGTGTCCCGGCGTGTTGCCGAGGTCGGCCAGGTACGCGCCGCGCAGCACGTTCAGCACCCGCCAGAGCGGCTCGCGCGGCACGCTCAGTATGAGGTGCCGGCCGGCCGCCGCCTCCAGCCGGGCAAGGGCCGTCCTGGGGTCCTCGAGGTGCTCGAGCACCTCGCAGCAGATGACGAGATCCGCCCGGTCGGCTTCCGGGGACAGGTCGTAGACGCTGCGGACCGAGAACACGTCCGGATCCACGCCGGCCCCGCGGGCGTTCGCGCGGGCGTAGTCGATGGCCCCGGCCGAGAAGTCCGTGCCCCGGTAGGGGATGCCCCGGCGGGCCCAGCGCAGCCCCCAGTAGCCCTCGCCGCAGCCCACCTCGTGGAGGGACGCCGGCGCGGCGTGGTCCACGAAGGCCTCGAGGCCGCGCGTGAAGCCGCGCATCAGCGCGCGCACGACGGGGTTGCGCGATCCGTACTTGTCGTAGGTGTTGCCGAAGACGACGCCCTGCTCGCTCCGGCCGCCGGAGATTCTCACGGGCCGCCCGCCGGGTCCTTCCCCCGGGCGCCGCCGTCGGCGATGCGCGCCCGGTACAGCAACTCCTCCAGCAGCTTCCGGTTGGCGGCCAGCAGGTCCGCCACGAACGCCACCACGAAGAGCTGGAACCCCGCGCCCATCAGCAAAGTGGCGAGAAGCAGGCTCTGGACGTGCCCCGAGCCGTCGCCGCTCAGGTAGAACACCATGAACCGGACGCCGATGGCGAAGCCGGCGAGGAAGCACACCGCCGCGAGGGTCGCGAAGAACCGGAAGGGGCGGTAGATGATGAAGACCCGGACGATGGTGACGATGCTGCGGGTCACGTAGGCCCGGACGCTGGTGACGAGGCGGGACGGCCTCAGCTCCGCGTTGACCTCGACGGGGACCGAGGTGATGGCGATGTTCTTGTGCCCCGCCTGGATGATGGTCTCCAGGGTGTAGGTGTAGTCGCTGAACACCACGAGCCGCTGGGCGGCGGCGCGGCTGATGGCGCGGAAGCCGCTGGGGGCGTCGGGGATGGCGGTCTTGCTGGCCATGCGGACGGCCCAGCTCCCGAGCTTCTGCAGCGCCTTCTTGACCGGCGAGAAGTGCCGGATGATGCGGATGGGCCGCTCGCCGACCACGATGTCGGCGGAACCGTCGAGGACCGGGGCCACGAGGGCGGGTATGCCCGCCGCCCGGTACTGGTTGTCGGCGTCGGTGTTGACGATGACGTCGGCCCCGCGTTGGAGGCAGGCGTCGAGCCCGGTCATGAACGCGCGGGCGAGCCCCTGGTTCGACGTGTGCCCGACGACGTGATCGACCCCGTGGTCGCGGGCGACCCGCCCCGTCTCGTCGGCGCTCCCGTCGTCGATGACGAGCCACTCGACCTCGTCGAAGCCGGGCACGCTCCGCGGGAGGTCGGCCAGGGTGGCGGGCAGGGTGGCGGCTTCGTTGAAGCAGGGAATCTGGATGATGAGCTTCACGGCGCCGCCCTTCAGAACCCGAAGCCGATGCGCGCGAGAGCGATACCGAGCTCGCGGCCGTCCGATCCGCCCTGGACGTCGCGCGGCGAGCGCGCCCCGTCGACGGCCAGTTGCACGGTGCACGCGTCGCCGCGGATCGGACAGGCGAGAGGAACCTCGTGCGACCGGGTGTCGACATCGTCGAACGCGATCACGCTTTCGACACCGCCGGTCCGGACGGTCAGGGTCACGCGGTGATCCGCCGACGCCGCGAACGCGCGCATCTCCAGGAGCAGCGATCCCGGCCACCGGCCGGCGGAGAACCAGCCTCGCGACAGCGTCAGCGCCGCCTCGGCCCCGGACCAGACGTGCTGCTCCTCCGCCGTGTGCCAGCCCGGGCCGAGGAGCCGCCGATGATAGACGTGACCGTGTCCCAGCGAGTACAGCGCGCCGTCGCGGAGGCTCAGCTCGCAGTCCGGGGTCGAGCAGACCCAGCGCTGCCGGTACAGGAACAGCGTCTGCGGCCAGTAGCGGTCGTTGATGGTCACGGGAATCGAGGTGGAGCTGTTCACCCGGCGGTCGCGGTAGTCGAGGACCTCCTGCAGCTCGAGGCCGGGATGGGACGTGGGTGCGGGGCTGAGCAGCCGGAGGCGGCTGCTGCCGACCACGCCCTCGAAGGACTGCACCACGTCGTCGAGGGACGTCCCCGCGTAGTAGGGGAAGACGTTCATCCCGAAGTAGTACGTGAGCGGTGTCTGGAGTCGTGTATGCGTCCAGCGGGACCTGGTGCCGCGGAACCCGTCGACGTCGAACAGGATGACGTCGTCGCCGACGGTGTCGGCGATCCGCTGCATGACGTCGTAGGGCTGGAGGCCCTCCCGCACCGGCATCTGCTTCGCGGTGAAGAAGAGCTGAAACGGAATCGCGGCGAGAATCGCGGTCACCCCCAGGGTGCGGAACGCGCCCGGCGAGGCGAGGAAGGTCGTCGCGACGGCGATGACCAGGGTGTAGGGAACGATCTCGCTGAGCAGGTACCGGGCGTAGTAGTAGTGCTGGTAGACGACGGGGATGTTCAGCAGCAGGGTGGCGGCCATGCAGATGGCGAGGAACACGTACAGGACGGCGACCGGCCAGCGGCGGGGCGGGCGGTGCATGCCGCAGACCGCGACGACGGCCAGCCACGGCGTCACGTACAGCAGCCAGCCCATGGCCCCGGACTGCAGGAAGATGCCGGCCCCGGACCCGATGATGCCGAAGCCCTGGTAGAAGACGTTGCCGGCGTAGTACTCGGTGAAGCCGATCACGTACGCCTGCAGGAGGCTGCCCGCGAGGGCGACGGCCACCAGCGCCGAGGCCAGCCTGATCCAGGGTCGCGGATCGGCCGCCCACACCAGGAAGCGGCGCACCGCGGGCCGCCGCGGGTTCCGCGCGACCTCTGCCAGCCCCGCCACCGCGAGCCCCACCGCGCCCGCGACGACGAGCGGCCAGCCTTCGCCGAGCAGGTTCCCGAACGTCCGGTCGTAGACGCTCGGCGCGTAGCCGGGGGAGTAGCGGAGGCCGTAGAGGATCGACACGCCGTAGAGGCCGGCGACGGCGGCGCAGAAAGCGATGAGCCGGCGGCCCGCGGCCGGCCGGTCCCGCAGCGTCAGCCAGGCCCCGAGCCCGAAGAGCGGCGCCAGCGCCGGCAGGTACAGGAAGCCGGTGATGCGGACGAAGAACACCAGCGAGACGGTGGCGGCGGCCAGCGCGACGAGGGTGGCGGTGGCCGCGGGCGGGGCGCCGCGCCGCGCGGCACGGAACGCCCGCGCCAGGTAGTAGAACCCGAGGGACGAGAACGCCAGGGCCACCGCTTCCGAGACGGGAAGCCGGCTGAGGAAGACGTGGAGGGGATTGGTCGCGACGAGCATCCCGGCCGCGAACGCGGCCCGGCGCGACCCCGTCAGCTCGAACGCGAGCAGGGACAGGCCGAGCACCCCGAGGAGGCCGAAGAAGCTCAGGGCCTGGAAGCGGGCCGTGTCGCCGAACAGCTCGGCGAACGTCGCCATCCACAGCGGGTGCAGGTGGTAGAACTGGAACACGTAGTCGCCCTGCGTCGGCGAGTAGTAGAGGCCGGGCTGCACGGAGCTTCCCGGCAGCGGCTCGTCCGGCATGCTCCCGCGGTAGATGTCCCGCGCGCGATCGTCGGGCAGCGCGTCGGGCAGCGGGTCGTCGACGAAAGCGGAGCCGGTCCGCTGCAGGTGGGCGGACATGCTGACGTACACGCCCTGGTCCTGGCCCCCGTGCAGGTACAGGAACGGCTCGGTCCGGAACAGCAGGCCGGTGAGGAGCACCAGGAAGAGGACGGGCGCGACGGGCTTGCCGGCCGATGCGCGCCCCGCATCGAACTGCGCGGGGCTGAAGCAGCGGACGGCGGTGGCGACGATGAGCCCCGAGATCACCGCGAGCCGGGCGTCGAACCCGGTCAGGGCAAGGAGGGCGATGGCGGCGAACGAGATCGAGACCACCGACAGGACGACGTAGTCGAGGGTCCGGAAGAACCTCACGTCCATCGACGGCCACCGCGCCATCCGGGCCGCCATCGTGTCGGCCCACCGCGCCCGCAACGGATCGGTGAGCCAGACGCGGCAGAGCCAGCCCCACAGGCGCTCGTGCATCGGTGTCGTGCGGTTCAGCCCGTGACGCACGGCGGCGAGGACGAGGGCGAACGCCAGCGGCCGCCACGGATTCGTGATCGAGAGGCCGGGAATGCTGAAGCCGCCGAACAGGGCCGCCTGCAGCGAGGCCACGGCGAGCAGGGCGGTCAGTCCGTCGGCGGCGCGCACCCATCCCGGAAGGGTCGGCACCGGTGTCGCTGAGGGCGGGGCGTGGTCGTTGGGCAAGAGGGTGGCCCGGTGGTTGAGCGCGGCGCGGATCGTTCTCGCTCCCTGCGGCCGCGAGCCCGCGCCGACGGGCGCAGGCTCCTAGTGTAGCGTAAGTGGGGGCCGGCCACGGCGGCTTGGCTCGGTCGGCGGGTTGTGCCACACTCGGAGGGTTGGGCCGCCGGGGATCCCGGTCGGCGCCGTGTGGGAGGAATCATGAGGAAACGCATCGGAGCGCTGGCGCTCGCGGCGGTCTGCGCCGGCGCCACGGCCATGGCGCAGCAGGTGCCGGTCGAGGAGGTCGTGCTCGACAACGGGATGACGCTGCTGCTGCTGCCGCGGCCGGGGGACCCGAACGTGGCGGCGGGGTGGGTGGCCAAGGTCGGGTCGGTCCACGAGCGGCCCGGCATCACCGGGGTCGCGCACCTCTTCGAGCACATGATGTTCAAGGGTACCGCGGCCATCGGCACCCGGAACATCGAGCAGGACCTGCAGATCATCGCCGAGCTCGACGAGGTGAAGGCGGACTTGCGGTTCGAGGAGGCGGCCCTCCTCGAGGCGGAGCGGCTGGGGCGCATCGAGGACGCGGCCGACCCCGCCCACCGGACCGGGCGCCACCAGGAGCTGATGGACCGCTTCGAGACGCTCCTCGCCCAGCAGGAGGAGCTGCTCATCCCGGAGGACTTCAGCCGCATCTACTCGGGGCAGGGCGCGTCGGGAATGAACGCGGGCACCAGCTACGACTTCACGCTCTACTTCGTGAACGTCCCCGCCAACAAGCTCGAGCTGTGGTTCTGGATGGAGTCGGACCGGTTGCTGAACCCCGTGTTCCGCGAGTTCTACGCCGAGCGCGACGTCGTGCACGAGGAGCGGCGCCTGCGTACCGACAGCACGCCGACCGGCAAGTTCGAGGAGCAGTTCAACTCGTTGTTCTGGCAGTCGTCCCCCTACAGTTGGCCGGTGATCGGCTGGCCGAGCGACCTCGAGGGCATCACCCGCGCGGAGGCGCTGGAGTTCTACGGCCTGTACTACGCGCCCAACAACCTCACGGCGGCCCTCGTCGGCGACTTCGACCCCGACGAGGCGAAGGCGCTGGCCGAGCGCTACTTCGGCCGGCTGTCGCGGGGCGACCGTCCTCCGCCGCAGCCGCGCACCCGCGAGATGCCGCAGATGAGCGAGAAGCGGATGCACGCTTACGCCGAGACGAACCCGCAGGTCGTCGTCCGCTATCACTCGGTGCCGGACGGCCACGTCGACGAGCCTGCCCTCGTGGTGCTCGGCCAGTTGCTGAACGACCGGACGGGGCGCCTCTACCGGGCCCTCGTGGAGGACCAGGGCGTGGCCACCCGGGCGTCCGGCGGGCAGGCCGGCTTCAAGTTCGAGGGGATGTTCGAGCTGCGGGGCGTCGCGGCCGAGGGGCATACGCCCGAGGAGGTCGAGCAGGCCCTGTACGCCGAGATGGAGCGGCTGAAGACCGAGCCGGTGGACGCGCGCGAGCTCCAGAAGGTGAAGAATCAGAACGCCGCGTCCGACTTCCGGCAGCTCCAGGGCAACTTCTTCCTGATGTACTCGATGCTGATGCGCGAGGCGTACCGCGGCTGGGAGACCCTCAACACCGACCCGCCGCTCTACGACGCGGTGACCGCCGAGGACATCATGCGGGTGGCCGGCACCTACTTCGAGCCCGAGAACCGGACCGTCGCCATCTACTACCGGGAGGAATCGGACGAGGCGCCGGATCCCCGGCTGGCGGGCCTCGACCCCGAGGAGCAGCAGCAGGTCCGGCAGATGGAGGCGATGATCGGCCAGTTGAACGCGGAGCAGATCGCTCAGTTCATCGACCGGTTCGAGCAGATGTCGTCGCAGGCGCCGCCCGAGAACCAGGACATGGTCGCGGCGGTCCTCGAGCTGCTGCGCGAGAGGCTGACGGCGGCGGAGGAGGAGGGGCGATGAGGCGCTTCATCCGGCGACCGATGACGGCGAGCGTGGCCCTCGGCCTGCTGCTTCTGGGGCCGGCCGCGGCCGCGCAGCCGATTCCCGCCCACCCCTCCGAGCTGACCTACGAGCTGCTCGACTTCACGCCGCCGGTGTCGGCGGACCACCGGCACGAGCTCTCGAACGGCGTCGTCGTCTTCGTCGTCGAGGACCACGAGCTGCCGCTGGTGACGGTGGGGGTGACCGTTCGCACGGGGTCGTACCTCGACCCGCCGGACAAGATCGGGCTCGCCGGCCTCACCGGGAGCCAGATGCGGGCCGGCGGCACCGCGACGATGAGCGCGGCCGACTTCGACGAGGAGGCCGCGTTCCTCGCCGCGCAGATCGGCAGCAACGTCGGTGGCACGTCGGGCGGGGCCAGCATGAACTGCCTGACCCGCGACCTCGACGCCTGCCTGGACCTCTTCTTCGACATGCTCCGGAACCCGGGCTTCGACGAGGACCGGCTGGCCCTCGCCAAGAGCCAGGCCCTGCAGCAGATGGAGCGCCGGAACGACGCGACGGCGGGCATCGAGCGGCGCGAGTGGGCGCGGCTGATGCGCGGCGACGCGCACTTCTCGACCCGGCCGCGGACGCGGGCCACGGTCGAGGCGGTCACCCGCGACGACCTCGTGGCGTTCCACCGCGAGTACTACCATCCCGGCAACTTCCTCTTCACGGTGTCGGGGGACGTGGACACGGCCGGCATCCTCGCCGAGCTCGAGCGGCGGCTCGACGGCTGGGAGGCGGGCACGAAAGCGGTCGCGGCGGTCCCGGCGCCCGACTTCACCCCGCCACCGGGCCTCTACCTCGTGGACAAGGACGATGTGAACCAGGGACGGGTCGCCATCGGCCATCTCGCGACCACCCGGGACAACCCCGACCGTTACAAGCTACTGGTGATGAACGACATCCTCGGCGGCGGCGGGTTCAGCGCCCGGCTGCTGACCCGCGTCCGCTCCGACGAGGGCCTTGCCTACAGCGCCTTCTCGAGCTACGCGCTGGGCACGTACTACGACGGGGTGTTCCAGGCCGGGTTCCAGTCGCGCAGCGAGACGGTGGCGCGGGCGACCGCGATCGTGCTCGAGGAGATAGAGCGCATCCGCACCGAGCCGGTCACCGACGAGGAGCTGCGCAACTCGATCGCCTACTTCGTCGAGACGTTCTCCCGCAACTTCTCGAGCGCCGCCTCGACCGCCGGCCTCTTCGCCCGGGACGAGTACACGGGCCGGGATCCGTCCTACCTCGCCACCTATCGCGAGAACATCGCGGCGGTGACGGCCGACGACGTGCTCGACGTGGCCCGGCGCTATCTCGACCCGGAGGCCCTGGCCGTTCTCGTCGTCGGCGACCTCGAGGCGATTCTCGCCGGCGACCCCGACCGGCCAGAGTACTCGCTGGAAGCGTTGCGCCCGGGCGAGGCGGTGCGCATTCCGCTACCCGATCCCTTCACGATGGAGTACCCGGCCCCGTAGTGCGGACGCGATGTCGCCCGGCGGGGCGGCCGTCGCCCCGGCCGGATTGACCGGGAGCCCTCGCCGCCCGTGCGACGAGGGCTCCCGCGTGGCTACTTCGCGGCCCGGAGACTGGGCGCCTTCGCCGCCGGCGCGGCCTCCGGCTCGGCGCCGGGGGCGAGATTGAGCGTCTTCCGCAGCCGGGCGTCGATCGAGTCGAACACCGCCGCGTTCTCCTTCAGGAACTGCTTGACCCGCTCGCGCCCCTGGCCGAGGCGCTCGCCGTCGTAGGAGAACCACGTGCCGCTCTTCTCGACGAGCCGGTGGGCGACGGCGAGGTCGAGCAGGTCGCCCGCACGCGAGACGCCCTCGCCGTACATCAGGTCGAATTCGGCGATGCGGAACGGGGGAGCCACCTTGTTCTTGACGACCTTGACCCGGGTGCGGCTGCCGACGACCTGATCGCCGTCCTTGATGGCGCCGATGCGGCGGATGTCGACCCGCACCGACGAGTAGAACTTCAGCGCCCGCCCCCCGGTGGTGGTCTCGGGGTTGCCGAACATGACCCCGATCTTCTCGCGAAGCTGGTTGATGAAGATGAGGCAGGTGGACGACTTCGCCACCACCGCGGTGAGCTTGCGCAGGGCCTGGGACATCAGCCGCGCCTGCAGCCCCACCTGGGCCTCGCCCATCTCGCCGTCGATCTCCGCGCGCGGCACGAGGGCGGCGACGGAGTCGACGACCACGACGTCGGCGCCGCCCGAGCGCACCAGGACCTCGACAATCTCCAGGGCCTGCTCGCCGTGGTCGGGCTGGGCGACGAGGAGGTTGTCGAGGTCGACGCCCAGCTTCTTGGCGTAGGTGGGGTCGAGCGCGTGCTCGGCGTCGACGAACGCGGCGGCGCCGCCCCGCCGCTGAGCCTGGGCGATGATCTGCAGGGTCAGGGTGGTCTTGCCCGACGCCTCGGGCCCGAAGACCTCGACGACGCGGCCGCGGGGGACTCCGCCGATGCCCAGCGCGTGGTCGATGCTGATCGATCCGGTCGAGATGTTGGGCACCGCGGTGACCGCGTCCTGCCCGAGCCGCATGATGGCGCCCTTGCCGAACTGCTTCTCGATCTGGCCCACCGCCATGTCGATGGCCTTGTCGCGCTCGCGCAGATTGCGTTCCTCGGGCATGGATACCTCCGAGACTGGTCGGCGTCACCGTTGCGAAAGGAGCCGGAATGTGTCGGGCGGCCGCCGCGTCCCGATTGGGCCGGAGTCTCGACCGTCGCAGCATCGCGAGGGGCGCGACCCGGGTGTCACGCTTCTGCATTCTAGGACCGTGCCATGCTCCATGTCAAGCGAAAGTGTGCCGTCCATGGTTGAATATCCATATACGAATCAGTATCTTATGAGACAGGCTCACTTTCGCCTCCGGGGGCGTGTGTGCGCAGGATTTCCGCACGTCGGGAGCATCCTGAAGGTGCAGGATCTGCCAGCATCACCGCCCTTGCGGTTCGCAGCCGTCGGGCCCCGTGATGTCGCTTGCCGCCGGGTGTTCAGGGTCGGCTCTTCAGCCGTTCCCTCGTCTCTTCGACGAGGGTCGGGATCCGACGACGGGCGTGCTCCAGCACGTCTCTTCCGGTCGCCCTCGTGGCGTTCCAGACCTTCTCGGGCATGCCGGGCTTCGGGTTCCAGTACTGGTAGGCGCCGGCGTACTTCGTCAGGTCGTCGAGGTCGTCGTCGTTCCGGGTCGCCGCGATGCGTTCGCCGTCGCGTTCGGCCTCGTCCCAGAGGGCCTTCAGCTTGTGACTGTGCTCGACCTGTCGGCCTTGCGCGACCGTCAGGCCCTTCAGGGCCCGCTCGAGAGATGCCTGGAGGTATTCGCACCCGTCCGCCGGGTGGGTCTGGGGGGTGTTGGCGGTCCGCCACTTCCGTTCCGCCCGGTCCAGGAAGTCCAGGGCGTGGTCGGGCTTGTACAGCGTTCTCCTCACCATCGTCGCACCGGTCTCGATCGGGTCGAACCCTGTCCTCGTGTAGACGGTCACGCCCGTCTCGAGGGCGGCGCTCCGCACGTCGCCGGCGTATTCCCGGCCAGCTTCGGCCGAGGCCCTGGTGGTGACCAGCACGTCGACGTCTCGTCCAACGTCCGCGAGGAAGTCCGGCGGGTCGGTCGGTCGCGGGGCGCTCCCGTTCTCCTTGATGACCAGCAGGTCGAGATCGCTGTCCTCGGTCATCTCGCCCCGGGCAGCGGATCCGAACAGGATGATCTGATCGGGTTCGAGTCCCGAGACCACGGCGGCGATCGCCGTGCGGAGTTCTTCGCTGTCGACGCCGCGTCTGGTTCCCTCCGGCATCAAGGTCCATTCTAACCCTGGGGGTTCGGGCGGTGATGCGGGATCGACACTGCCGCCGTCGGTCGCTTGGTCCGCTGTGCCGCCTGGCGCTGCGGTCGCTCGGGGCGCGGGCTCGTACCGCGTCGACCGGCTTTTCGTGAGCGGCCCGCGGCGGGTTTACAATGGCTCGATTCCCGTCGGTGGGATGCGATGACCGAACGGATCGCCGTGGTCGGAGGACCGCGATCCGGGGTCGTTCGGGAATCCGCGCCGAACGGTGGGGGAGGGCTCGTGACAGACATCAGAAGCGCGGCGGCGTTGCTCGTCGGCGTTGCGGCGCTCGCCGCCGCGCCGTGGCCGGCGGCGGCGCAGCCGGAGGCGGGGACGCTCACGCTCGAGGTCGCCCCGGATCGCCTGACCCTCGCGGTCGGCGAGACGGCGACGTTGGCCGCCACCGTCCGGGACGCGGACGGGGCGGTGGTGGACGATGCGACGGTCGTCTACTTCTCCCGCGCGCGGCGCAGCGTCGGGGTGACGCGCGGCGGCGAGGTCGAGGCGTACCGGCCCGGCGAGTTCACCCTCGTGGCCCTCGTGCCCGCCGATCCGCGAAGCCGCGACCGGCGCCCCGAGGCGCGGGTGCAGGTCGAGGTGCCGGTGACGGTGCCGCCCCCGGCGGTGGCGCGGGTCTCGTTCACCGACCCGCCGCCCAAGTACTACGTCGGAACGCGGCCGGGCCTCTCGGTCGAGGTGGTCGACGCCGTCGGCGCGGTGCGGACGGACGTCCCGGTGGCGTTCGCGTCGGCCGACGCCGGCGTGGCGGAGATCGACGGCTTCGGGTTCCTGACCCTGCACGCACCCGGGGCGGTGGAGATCACCGCGACGGCCGGGGACGTCAGCGACCGTCTCGCCATCGAGGTCGAGACCAGCCCCGTGACCTCGCTCGATCTGCGGGCGAGCACCGCGGCCGCGTCGACGGGCGACGTCGTGCGGTTCACGGCCACCGCCAGGGACGCGCGGGGGCTGCCGGTGCGGGGCGTGCCGGTGCGGTTCGCGGTGGGGGGCGAGACGGCGCCGACGATCATCGCGGCCGGCGCGGCCGCCCACATCAGTGACGACGGACGCTTCGTCGGGGAGCGGTCCGGGACGTACACCGTGATGGCCACGACCGGCCGCCATTCCGCGTCGGCCACCATCTCCATCGATTCGCGCGACGTGCGCCGCGAGCTCGAGGTGGTGGGGCGCGGGCGGGTCCTGGACCGGCACACCTCCGACCTGTGGATCTGGGAGGGGACCGACGGCCGGGACTACGCCATCACCGGGACCTGGGGCTCGGACGGGCGCTCGTACGTCTGGGACGTGACGGACCCCGCGAACATCGAGCGGCTGCACGAGGTGAACGTCGACGCCCGCACCGTCAACGACGTCAAGGTGTCCGAGGACGGCGACATCGCGGTCATCAGCCGCGAGGGGGCCTCGAACCGCCGGAACGGCATCGTCGTCCTCGGCGTGGGCAACCCGCGCGAGGGGGTGCCCATCCTGTCCGAGTTCACCGACCAGCTCACCGGCGGGGTCCACAACGTGTTCATCTCCGAGGGCCACGTCTTCGCGCTGAGCGCCGGCCGCCGCTACGACGTCATCAGCCTCGAGGACCCCCGCAACCCGCAACGCGTGGGGCGCTTCGAGCTGGACACCGCCGGCCACAGCATCCACGACGTGTGGGTCAGCGACGGGGTGGCGTTCTCGTCGAACTGGACGGACGGGGTGGTCGCCGTCGACGTCGGCGGCGGGGGGCGAGGGGGGACGCCCGAGCAGCCGGTCGAGCTGGGCCGCTACGCGTACCCCAGCGGGTGGAACCACTCCGCATTCCCCTATCGCAGCCAGTCCACGGGGAAGTTCTACCTGTTCGCGGGCGACGAGTCGTTTCCCTACGGCGGCTACAGCCCGACGCGCGGCGGCGCCCCCTCGCGCGCCGCGGGGTGGGTCCACGTCATCGACTGGAGCGACTGGGACAATCCGCAGGAGGTGGCCCGCTACCAGGTTCCGGAGGCGGGCTCGCACAACTTCTGGGTAGAGGACGACGTCCTGTATGCCGCCTTCTACAACGGGGGGCTGCGGGTCGTCGACGTCTCCGGCGAGCTGATGGGCGATCTGTACCGGCAGGGCCGCGAGATCGCGATGTTCGAGCCGGCGGACCCGGACGGCTACATCGCCAACGCCCCGATGGTCTGGGGGCCGCAGCCCTACAAGGGGCACATCTTCTTCACCGACTGGAACACCGGGCTCTGGGCGGTGAAGCTGCAGGAGCGGACGGGGCCGGGCCGCGTCATCGGCGAGCCGCGGTAGGAGCCTGCGCCGTAGAACGGCGCGGACTCCTGGAGGGTTGGTTGGGCGCCCAGTGGAGCCGAAGGCGACAATGGGCGGGCGAGGGGGCATGATGCAGAGGCGCTGGGCGACACGGGTTGTGGTGACGGGCGTGCTGCTGGCCGTCTGCGCGACGCCTCCGGTACTCGCGGGGTCCGAGGCTTCCGGGCGCAGCTACTACGTCTACGTCGCGGCGGAGTCCGAGGACGAGGTGTCCGTCGTCCGCTACGGGCCGGCGGGGACCGAGGTGATGAAGACCCTGACGGTCGGCAGCTACCCGGCCGAGATCGAGGGGCCGCACGGGATCAACGTCGACCCCGACGGGCGCCACTGGTACGTCTCGATCGCCCACGGGTTCCCGTACGGCAGCGTGCACAAGTACGAGACGGGCACGGACGCCTGGGTCGGCGACGTCACCCTCGGCCTGTTCCCGGCGACCCTCGACGTGTCGGCCGCGACCGGGCTGCTCTTCGCCGTGAACTTCAACCTCCACGGCCCGATGGAGCCAAGCAGCATCTCGGTCGTCGAGGTGGACACGATGAGCGAGGTCGCCCGCGTCGACACCGGCGTCCGGCCCCACGGGGGGCGCCTCGGCCGGGACGGCTCGGCCTTCTACTCGGTGAACATGATGGACTTCGAGCTCGTCGAGCTCGACGCGTTCACGTTCGAGATCACCCGCCGGCTCCCGCTGGGCGACGGCGTCATGCCGACCTGGGTCACGCGCCCCACCCCGGACGGGAAGGTCTACGTTACCGGGAACAACGTCGCCCGCATCTTCGAGATCGACCTGGAGGACTGGCGCGTCGAGCGGACCTTCGAGACCGGGGCCGGACCCTACAACGTCGAGGTCAGCCCCGACGGCGCGCGAATGGTCGCCACCTACAAGAACGGCGACGCGGTCGGGTTCTGGGACCTCGAGAGCGGGAAGGAAACCGCCCGCGTCCGGACGAGCCGCACCATTCCCCACGGGGTGGTGGTGACCCCGGACGGCGAGCTCGCGTTCGTCACCCTCGAGGGCGTCGGGGCCGATCCGGGGACCGTGGAGATCTACCGGATGGCCACCGGTGAGCGGGTCGGCGCCGTCGACGTCGGCAAGCAGGCCGGGGGCATCGCCTTCTGGAAGCTGGAGGACCCGGCGTCCGGACCGTGAAGGGCCGCCGGTCGATCGACTGTGTTGTTTGCAGTGTTGCGGGACGCGCGCTACCGTGTTATCTTAAGCACATGAGCGATACTCGCGCTCTCATCCTGGCCATAGTCGGTACCGGCCTCACCGTGGTCGCCGTCCTGTCGATGCAGATCGCCGGCGTCAACACCCGTATCGACGACGTGAATCTGCGTATCGACGCCGTGAACCTGCGCTTCGACGCCGTGAACCTGCGCATCGGCGACGTGAACAGCCGCATCGATGACCTGCGCACCGAAGTTCGCGATCTCCGCGCCGACCTGGTCCGTTTCGATGAGCGGCTGGACGCTCTCGCGGTCGCGGTCGGGAAGGTCGAGCAACGCCTCGACACGCTGGAGCGCGTCCTGCTCCCGCCGCGCGAGCCCGCCGAAGGCTAGAGCTAGCGGACGGCCGGCGCCGTCACCGCGACAGCTACGTGCCCGGCGGCGTGGCGCTGAGCGTCGCCCTCCGTTCCCACCGCCTCTCCCGGGACGTCGATCTGTTCCACGACATAACCGAGGTGGTGGCGCGTTCGTGGGACCGCGACCGCCTCGCGCTCGACTCGGCGGGGTTCGAGGTCACGGCGTTGCGCGAGCGTCCCGGCTATGTCGAGGCGGCGGTCTCACGCGGGGCGGACCGCCTGGTCATGGAATGGACGCGTGACCGTGCGTTCCGCTTCTTTCCCCTGGTCGAGGACGACGACCTGGGGTTGGCCCTCCATCCCTTCGACCTCGCCACGAACAAGGTGCTGGCCCTCGTCGGGCGGCTCGAGGCGCGCGACTGGGTGGACGTGCTGGCCTGCGACGCCCGCCTGCAGCCGTTGGGCTGTCTGGCCTGGGCGGCGTGCGGCAAGGACCCCGGCTTTACGCCGGGCGGCATTCTCGCCCAGGCCCGCCGCTCGTCCCGCTACTCGGCCGACGAGCTGGCGTCGCTCGCCTTCGACGGGCCGCCCCCCAGCGCGTCGGACCTGTCGCGGCAATGGCGCGGTGTCCTGGACCGGGCCGGGGCGATGATCGACCTGCTGCCGGCGGGGCACGTCGGTGAAGCGGTGCTGACGCAGTCCGCGACGCTGTTCACGGGCGACGCGGAAGAACTGGCAGAGGCGGAAGCGGCGAACCGCTTGCGGTTCCATCGCGGCCGTGTGGGCGGGGCGTGGCCGCAGATCAGGGGCCGGGAGTCCGCGCCGTAGGAACGACTTGGACTCCCGGCCGGTTTGGACGAGGCGCCGGCCCGCTCCGGGCCGACGGCGGTCTCGCGTCGGCGGCCTCCGCCCCCCGCGCGCTGCGCAGGCGGCGCGTTCCGCTCGGGTCAGTTCGTCGAGCGGCCGCGGCCGAACGGGCGCTGGCCGAGGGCGCGCTGCATCACCTCGTACTGCACCGACGTGATGTGGCCGATGGCCTCGATCCAGTACGCGGCGTTGTGGGCGCCGGGCATCTGCATGTAGTTGAAGGGGATGTTCTCCTCGAACATGTACGCGGCCAGCTCCTGCGCCCCCGAGATCAGCCGGTCCTCGGTGCCGCAGTCGAGGTAGATGTGCGGCAGGTCCTCCCTCGGCACCTGCTTGATCAGGGTGAACGGATCGTAGGCGTCGGCCTGCTCCGGGTTCGTGAACATCCGGCCTTGCGGCGACCGCTCGACCTGGCTGCTGAAGCCGTCGATGGCGATCAGGGGGTTGGGCTGCCGGCGGCGGGCCTGCTGCTCGGCCGTCGGGGTGCGCCGCGGCCGCGGCTCGAGCTCGCCCCGCATGCGGGCCGCAGCCTGCCGGCCGTACTCGAGGGCGCCGCTGGTGCTGCCGATCGAGATGAACAGCTCCGGGTTCCGCAGCCCCATGGTGATCGCGCCGAAGCCGCCCATCGACAGGCCGGTCATGGCTCGGCCCTCGCGGCGGGCGATGGTCCGGAAGTTCCAGTCGACGTGGTTGACCACGTCGCGGACGATGTGGTCCTCCCAGTTGTTGGTCTGCCCGTCCTCGTTCTCTGCCCAGTTGACGTACCACGAGTTCCCGGCGTCGGGCATCACCACGATGAGGTCGTCGTAGAGGCCGGCGTAGAACGGGGCGCCGTTGGCCAGCCCCCACGCGGTGTAGTTCTGGGTCAGGCCGTGCAGCAGGTACAGCACGGGATAGCGGTCGGTCGACGCCTCGTAGTCGTCCGGGAGCAGGATGTTGTACTTCATGGCCCGGTCGACGGCGGGGCTGAAGAACTCGACCGTCAACAGGTCCCGTCCCTGGGCCGGCGCGGCGGCGACCAGCGCCGCGAGCACGAATACGAACGCCGCCGTCCGTGCGAACTTCGATCTCTGCATTGCTTTCCTCCGGAAAGTCCCTTGCGGCGCGCGAATGCCGCCGCCGTGGAGGCTCATGCTATCGCGAAACGGTACGGGCGCGAAGCGTGCGCATCCGGCTCGGGCGCCGCCTACCGGCCGAGGTCGTTGTGGTGGAGGATGACGTTGAAGAGCATCCCGAACTCGCCGTGGTTCTGCCAGCGGTAGCACGGGTTGGTGGCGAAGAGGACGACGCGGCCGTCGCCGCGCGGCACGTCGACGACGGCGGGGCGGCCGTCGATCTGGTTGGCGCCACGCAGATGGCCGCTGAGCACGCGGCCGGTGAACGTCATCGCCACCCAGTCCTCGCGGAGCCGGCGCGGCACCTCGAGGAGGGGGCCGTTCGCGTAGCGGACCGGTATGCGCCTCTCGTCGTAGCCGTAGAAGATCGGATGGTCGGGAACCTCGATCTCCGCCTCGACCAGCGGACCGGGCGCATAGAATCCCGATCCCGGACGCCGGACGCCGATCTCCCGGGTGAGACCGTACTCGGGCGGGACGTGGCTCGCCTCGCCCAGGGTCACCAGCAGGCCGCCGGCCTCGACGAACCGCTGCAGCTCCAGGACGCCCTCGAGGCCCATGCCGCCGGTGATGTCCTCCGACGAGCCGTAGTCGCCGAGGAAGCGGTAGCGGTCGGTCTTGGTGTAGGCCCGAGGGCCGCCGCGCGGCTCGACGTCGAAGACGAGCCCCTTCGCGGTCCGGCCCTGGTTGGGCACCAGGACGACATCGTAGTCGGCCTGCAGGTCGCCGGCCCGGACCCGCTCCTTGAAGATGAGGTCGAACGGGATCTCGAACCGGTCGAACGCGTGGCGTACCCACCCCACCTCCTGGGTGTCGCCCCACGTAGAGTAGATCGCCAGCCGCGGGAGGTCGACGGCATGGGTCGCGACCTCCGGCCGTTCGTCGAGTCCCGCCGCGGTCAGGCCCAGCTCGGTCACCGCGGCGTGCAGGCGCCCGGCCTGCTCGCTGCCGGGCGCCGCAGGCACGATGAACGACCCGGGCGGGAACGGCACCCCGCCGGCCTCGAAGCCCTCCTCGGCGGCCTCCACGGGCGCCGCCAGCCGGTAGCGCAGCGTCGTCAAGTGGTTCGAGCCGTAGTGCGCGACGGCGTAGCCGAACCGCGGCTCCCCGTCGGCGGCCACGGTGCCGACGAGCCGTGCCTCGGTGATCGGCTCGACCGGGACGTCGAGGACCTCGGGGTGGTCGACGGCGACGACGTCGACCCCGTGCATCAATCCCATGGTCCAGCCGGTGTCGTCGTAGGTCCGCAGATTGTCGTCCGGGAAGTCCTGGCTCCCCAGGAAGATCCTGGCCAGGCGGAAGTACGGTTGGCCGCCCTTGATCACGTACGATCCGGCGGGGTAGGCATCGCCGTCGCTGTCGCCGTCGTCGCCGAACGAGAGGGCATCGCCGGCACGGCCGATCTCGATGCCCTGCACGCGCAGCAGGTCGACGAGGGTCGCCACCCGCGTCATGTCGCGCTGCCCGGCCGGGATGACGAAGCCGTGCGGCGGCCCGGTCTCGCCCTCCGCCACCGCGTTGCGCGACTTGCGGTAGAAGTTCTCCAGGAGCACGCGCGGGTTCGACGAGGCCAGCTCCAGAGCGGCGAGGGCGCCGGTCTGGCTGTAGTTGGTGTTGTTCCGCATCGACCACTCGACCTCCTCGTAGGGGGGTGAGGGCCGGTACCACTCGCGGCTCGTGCGCGCCTGCTCGGCGGTGTTGTCCTCGGTCTTCAGCCGGCGCTTCATGGTCGTCGCGCCGCCGTTGCCGTACGTCTCGTAGAACCGGATGAGCCCGTTGTGGTTCGACGCCATGAACGCGAGGTAGCCCGGCGACCACATGTCGACGAAGGCGTGCGTCCACACCCCGGGCATGCCGTAGCCGGTCAGTCGGGCCATCTCGAAGTTCGCGAACCACGGCAGCTCGCCGTAGACGATGGGGTCGAGGAGGGGGTTCTGCGGGGCCTGCCCGCTGAACGTGTAGAGGAACGGCACCGACTCGTGGAGGTCGTGCATGACCGGGGGATGCCAATCGAGGTACCAGTCGAGCACGTTCCGCATGCTGAGCTGCGAGTAGTTGATGTCGCGGTTGTTGTCGTGGAAGATGTACTTCCCCCAGTACGGCGGCCCGCCGATGCGGTCGTCCTCGTCGGTGATGTCGATCAGGTGCCGGTAGTACCAGTCGACGTAGCGGTCCCGTCCGTCCGGATCCGCAGCCGGAATCAGCGCCACGATGAGGTTCTCGCGGATGCGGTCGTAGAGCGGCCCCTCCTCGACCGCGAGCCGGTAGGCCAGCTCCATCAGCATCTCGGGCGCACCCGTCTCGCTGCTGTGCAGGCCGGCCATCAGCACGTAGATCGGCCTGGCCCGGGCCAGGACCGCCTGCGCGTCGGCCTCACTCAGCCCGCGGGGGTCCGCGAGCCGGGCGAGGTCGCGGCGGTAGGGCTTGAGGTCCGCGACGGTCGCCTCGTCGGCGATGGTCACCACCACCATCTCGCGTCCCTCGTCGGTGCCGCCGATGGGCGCGACCGCGACCCGCGGCGAGGCGTCGGCGAGGGCGCGGTAGTAGTCGAGCATCTCGGCGTAGTAGGTCAGCTCGCGGGGCGCTCCGACGTGGTGCCCGAGGACATCCCTCGGCGACGGGACGGCGCCGCCGGCGGGCAGGTGGTCAACGAGCGGGCTGAGGAACTCGGGGCGCGTCGTCCACTCGCGCACCTGCTCGGCGAAGTCGGCGTCCAGCGGTTGCCCGGCCCCGGTCTGGGCGGACGCCCCCGGGACGAGCAGGACGAGTGTGGCGCCGGCGGCCGTGATGCCGGCGGCGATCGACCGCCGGCGCGGGTGGGGATTGGGCATGGTGTTCATCCTGGAGCCGTGAGTCATCGCGCTCGCGGGGTCGACGAAGGCTCGCTCATGAGTCCTTGGCTGCGAGTCGATGAAGTGTAGCCGACTCGGGGTTACGGAAGCCGATGTGAAGGTTGGAGATCGACCCGAAGGCGGGTCGAAGGAGGCCCCGCGTGTGCGCCCCTGCCCGCGCGGAGGGACGCGGGTTTCCACCGTCCTCTGTGGCCGCGGGGCAGGCTCGCTTCGGTGCGGTAGGTGATCGGCGCGGTCAGGCGCCGTACTCGGCGTCGCTGACCGCCTCGAACCAACTCGTCTTCGCGTCGATGTTGACGGCGACGTGGGTCATGGGGCCGTCCGGCCCCGCCCCGTGCCAGTGCCGCTCGCCGGGCGCGACGGCGACGAGGTCGCCGGGCCCCGCCTCCCGCACCGCCTCGCCCGCCATCTGGAACCGGCAGGTGCCCTCGACGATCTGGAGCAGTTGCGGGCCGCTGTGGGCGTGCCAGTGGGTCCGGGCCCGCGCCTCGAACGCAACGCGGTAGACGTTCGCGGGGGGCGCGTCCGACACCCCGTTCATGCGGGTCAGCCGGGCGCGGCCCACGAACGTCTTCGGGTCCGAGGGCTCGCTCGCGATGTCGGCGAGGGAGAACAGCCTCATGCCGTCGCCGGCCGCCCCCCGTAGCGGGCGATGGAGAAGATGGCCAGCGCCGCGATGAGCGCGATCAGGTACGTCCCCGCGTTCAGGATGCCCTGATCGGCGTACGACACGACGAGGTAACCGACGGAGCCCGGCAGCAGCGCGTAGTAGACGAAGGGCAGCAGCGTGATCCGGATGACCGACCCCTCGCGCCCCAGCAGCCCGACCACGGCCGAGGCCGCCACGACGTTGTGGACGCAGATCATGTTGCCGGCCGCCCCGCCCACCGCCTGGAGGGCGACGATCCACACCGGGTCGACCGCGATGCGCTCGCCCATGCCGAACTGGAACTGCGAGAACATCATGTTGCTGACGGTGTTGCTGCCGGCCACCGCGGCCCCGATGCCGCCGATGAACGGCGCGAAGATCGGCCACGCGCCGCCGACGAGCGAGGCGACGCCGTCGGCGAGCACGATGGGCATCCGCTCGAACCCGGCCGCGCCGCCCATGGTGTTGATGAACACCTGCACCATCGGTACCGTGAACACGAGCGCGATCGAGGCCGCGGCGGTCACCTGCAGCGAGGTGGTCCAGGCCTGCCTGTAGGCGGGGCCGGGGATGCGGTGAATCAGGAACGTGATGAGGGACGTGGCGATGAACAGGCCGCCCGGCAGATACAGCGGCTGCACTGCGTTCATGCTGATGCCGGTGCCGAGAATCTCCGGCCACGTCAGCGCGAACGTGGACTGCAGGAACGCCTGGAAGGGACCCAGCACCCCGCTCAGGAAGTCGAACGGGTTGCGCGACGTCAGAAGAAGCAGGGCGACGATGACGTAGGGCGTCCAGGCGCGCATCAGGCTCATCGGGGCGCCGTTGCCCGCGTCGTCCTTGATCTCGATGGAGCCGGTCCACTCGGACGGCCACGTCGACTTCTCGCCGAAGTCCCAGGCGTCTTCCGGCTTCGGCACCAGGAACCCGCGCCGCGCCGCCGTCACCACGATCGCGAGGCCCACGAGGCTCCCGACGAGGGCCGGGAACTCGGGTCCGAGGAAGTAGCCGGCGATGATGTAGGGCACGGTCATCGCCAGGGCCGCGAAGAGCGCGAACTTCCAGATCTGCAGCCCCTCCGCGAACGACTTGCGCTCGCCGAAGAAGCGGGTCATGAACGACACCAGGATGAGGGGCACGAGGGTGCCCGCGACGGCGTGCAGCACCGCCACCCGGAAGCCGACGAGGCGGAGGAAGTCGTTCCACTCGCCGGCCACTCGCTCCATCCCGTAGGCGACGAGGGCGGGGTCGGCCGAGAGCCCGGTGTTGACGCCGACGAGGATCGGGGTGCCGGCGGCGCCGAAGCTGACCGGGGTGCTCTGGATGATCATCCCCGCCATGACCGCGGCCATGCCCGGGAACCCGAGGCCCACGAGCAGGGGCACCGCCACCGCGGCGGGGGTGCCGAAGCCGGCCGAGCCCTCGATGAACGAGCCGAAGAGCCACGCGACGATGATGACCTGCACCCGCCGGTCGCGGCTGACGTCCGTGAACCCGCGCCGGATGACGTTGATCGCGCCGCTCGCCCGAAGGGTGTTGAGCAGGAGGATGGCCCCGAAGATGATGTAGAGCAGGGTGAGGGCGATGACGAGGCCGTTGATGGTCGCCGCCGCCACCTGCATGCCCGGCACCTGCCAGACGAAGAGGGCGAGGGCCGCCGCCACCGCGTAGGTCAGGGGCATGGCGCGGCTGGCCGGCCACCGGAGCATCACGAGAAAGACCGCGACCGTCGCGATCGGCAACAGGGACAGGACGGCCAACGTCATCGTGCCCATCTAGGCTCTCCCTTCAGCTTCAGAAGCGCGGGGCGCCGAGCCCGGATGGCGCGGCGCACCGGCGCGCCATTGTAGCGCACCCCGCAGGTCGCGCGACGAGGCCGCGCCGTCCAGGCCCGGTTGCGGAGCGCCCCGGACCGCTCCGTCGCCGGTGCCGCCGGGGATGTCGGCGCGATGGTCCTTCGTCCCGCGCGGTTGCGGGGCGGTGCGTCGCGTCGGGGGCGCCGGCGCGGCCGGCGGGCGCGCATGGCGTCATAATGGGTAAGGCTGCCGGCGGACGGCGCCGTTCCCGCGCGACCGTCTTGGAGGTTGCGTCGGATCTCTCGCCGCCCGCCGGGGCCCGGAGCCGCGTTCATGCGCATCGGCATACCCACCGAGATCAAGCCCGACGAGGGCCGCGTCGCGATCACGCCGGCCGGCGTGGCCGCGTTCCGAGGGCACGACCACGAGGTGCTCGTGCAGGCCGGGGCGGGGCAGGGCAGCGCCATCCCCGACGCGGCCTATGCCGGCGCCGGAGCGGCCATCGTCGAGGACGCGGCGGAGGTCTGGGACCGGGCCGAGCTCGTGCTCAAGGTCAAGGAGCCCCTGGATCCCGAGTTCGCGCTGATGCGGCCGGGCCAGGTCCTCTTCACCTATCTGCATCTCGCGGCGTCGAAGGCGTTGACCGAGCGACTCCTCGACCGCCGGGTCGTGGGCATCGCCTACGAGACGGTGCAGCTCGCCGACGGCACGCTGCCCCTGCTCGTGCCGATGTCCGAGGTCGCGGGGCGGCTCGCGGTGCAGGCCGGGGCCGCGTCGCTCGAGCGGATCGCGGGCGGCAAGGGCATTCTCCTGCCCGGCGTGTCCGGCGTGCGGCGGGGCCGGGTCACGATCCTCGGGGCGGGGGTCGTGGGGCTGAACGCCTGCGTGGTCGGCGTCGGCTTCGGGGCCGACGTCACCGTCATCGACATCAACCCGTTGCGGCTCGCCTACGTGCGCGACGTCGTGCAGGGGCACGTCACCACCCTCATGTCCAACGCCGCGAACATCGAAGGCGCGGTCTGCGACGCCGACCTCGTCATCTGCGCGGTGCTCATTCCCGGCGCCCGCACCCCGCGGCTCGTCACCCGCCGGCACCTCGAGCAGATGGAGGACGGCTCGGCCCTCGTCGACGTCGCCGTCGACCAGGGGGGCGGGGCCGAGACGAGCCGGCCCACCACCCACCACGAGCCGCGGTTCGTCGAGCATGGCGTCGTGCACTACTGCGTGTCGAACATGCCGGGGGCGGTGCCGCACACGTCGACCTACGCGCTGACCAACGCCACCATGGCCTACGCCCTCGACATCGCCGACCAGGGGTGGCGTGAGGCGGCCCGCGACCCCGTCCTCGCCGGCGGCGTGAACGTCGTCGACGGGCGGGTCACGCATCCCGCCGTCGCCGGGGCCCACGGTCTCGAGTGCGTGCCGCTGGACGCGGTGACCGGCGGGGAGTGAGGAACCCGATGGGGGACTGGGTGCGCATCGGAGACGCCGCCGACGTGCCGCCGGGCAAGGTGCGGTGCATGCGGCTCGCCGACCGGAAGGTCGCGGTGTTCAACGAGAACGGCGCCCTGCTCGCTTACGACGACTACTGCACCCACGTCGGCGGGCCCCTCACCGAGGGCACCTACGAGAACGGCGTGGTGACCTGTCTGTGGCACGGGGCGCAGTTCCGGGTCGCCGACGGCGCCCCGCTCACCCCGCCGGCCGGCGGCCGCCTGCGCGCCTATCCGCTTCGAGTCCGGGCCGGCGTCATCGAGATCGATCTCGGAGAGTAGCGGGTCGCGGCGAGGTGACGCTACCGGCCGGGCTCCGGTCCCGGGAACACCACGCGCTCGGTGGTCAGGAGGCGGCGGGACCGGCGGTCGCGCGGGACCCTGCGCGAGGAGGCTTCGACATGGCGCCCCGTCCGGCCCTCTGCGACAGCGCGGACGAGATTACCGCGGACTGGATGCAGCAGGCGCTGGCCGCGGGCGACGCGGCGGGTTCTCCGACCATCAGGGACCTCGCGGTCGAGGACCTCGGGTCGGCGACCAACGCGTTCGGCAGGTTGCTGCGCTGTCGTCTGACCTCGGACGGCGGCTCTCCTGCGGCGCCGGCGAGCGTCATCGTCAAGCTGCCCACCGCCGACCCCACGGCCTTCCGGTTCGCGCGCTGGCTGGCGATGCACGAGCGCGAGTGCCTGTTCTATCGCCGTCTCGCGCGGCAGGCTCCCATCCGGTCCCCGTCGCTGCTGTACGCGGACTTCGACGAGGGCACGCACCGGTTCGTCCTCGTGCTCGAGGACCTGTGCGACCTGGAGGTCCCGGCCCGGACCGGCGTCGAGGCGGGGCGGGCGAGGCGCGCCGTCCGGGAGATCGCCCGGCTGCACGGGCATTTCTGGGGCGCCGTCGATCATCCTGCCCTGGCGGTTTGCCCCGATGTCCTCGCGCCCCGGTTCGGCCGCCTTCTGCAGACCGCCTACCTGGTCTGCCTGCCGGTGGTGCTGGAGCGCTTCGACGAGTGCTTCCCGGCCGGGATGCGCAGGCTCGCCGAGGCGCTGGGACCCAGGGTCGCCGCCCACTTCGCGGCGGTGGCGGCGGGGCCCCGGACCTTCGTCCACGGCGACTACCGGGGCGAGAACATGCTCTTCGGCGCCGGCGCCGACGGCGAGTTCGCGGTGGTCGACTGGCAGGGCTGCGGGCTGGGCGCCGGCCTCTACGACGTGGCCTACTTCCTGGGGGCCAACCTCGCCACCGACGATCGCCGGCGCATCGAGCGCGAGGCACTCGAGGAGTACCATGACATCGTGTGCCGGCTCGGCGCCGAGGGCTTCACGTTCGACGACTGCTGGCGCGCCTACCGCCAGAACATGCTCGGCGTCCTCGTGCCCCTCATGCTCGGGGGCGGCGGACTCGACCTCGACGACCGGCGGCTGCGCGACCTCGTGAGGTCGGGGCTGGAACGGACGGTCGCCGCGGTCGAGGATCTCGACGCGGGAGAGTTCCTTCCCGCCGCCGGCGGGTTCCTCACCGCCGACTACTTGGTCTCGACGCTGTCAGGGGTTGCGTACAGAATGTACGGCGTCGCGCGCCGCCTGCGCAAAGGGGCGGGCGGCGGCAGTCGACGGCGAGAACCCTGACGGAACCACGTTGCCGTGTGCCGAGCGCAGCAACCCCGGAAGACGGGCGTCGGCGGGTGCGGTCGGCAAGTCCATGGCGATCACGGTCCTGACCCGGCAGGAGGTCCACCCATGTTCCGGAAGCCGGTCTTCTGGGCGGCGTTCACCGCCGTCTCCGTGGCGTGCGGCGCGTTCGCGGTCGTCAACTTCCCTCGCGCGTTCTCCATCGTCGAGCTCGACCTGGAGATGGATCGGACGGCGGCCCTGTCCGAGGCCCGGCGGCTCGCCGGCGAGCTCGGATGGGGGCCGTCCGACTACCGGCAGGCCGCCAGCTTCCGGGTCGACGACCGCGCCCGCAGCTTCGTGGAGCTGGAGGGGGGCGGCCCCGAAGCGTTCGCGGGACTGCTGCGCGACGGCCCGTTCCACCCCTACCAGTGGGTCGTCCGGCATTTCCGCGGCGGCGAGGTGCGCGAGACCGAAGTGCGCTTCCGCCCGGACGGGGCGCCCTACGGCTTCCGCGAGACGCTGGCGGAAGACGCCGGGGGCGCGGCGCTCGACGCCGACGCGGCCCGGACCGTGGCCGAGGCCGGTACCGGCGAGCCCTGGAACGTCGCGCTCGACGGCTACGCCCCCGTCGAGGCGTCCCAGACCGAGCGTCAGGGCGGCCGCATCGACCACACGTTCGTCTACGAGCGGACCGGTGCGCAGGCGGGGGAGGGGCGCTTCCGGCTGCGCCTCGTCGTCAGCGGCGACCGGCTCACCGAGCTGACGCACGTCCTCCAGGTGCCCGAGGCCTTCGACCGCCGCTACGAGGAGATGCGCTCGGCCAACGAGGGCATCACCATCGCCGGTACCTTCGCCATGCTGCTCGTCTACGGCGGCGGCATTGCGGTGGGGCTGTTCGTCCTGCTGCGGCAGCGCCGCGTGCTGTGGCGCATGCCGCTCGTCTGGGGCGCCTCCATCGCCTTCGCCCAGCTCCTGGCCGGCCTCAACCAGTGGCCGCTGCTGTGGATGGCCTACGACACCGCGGTCTCGGAGACCGCCTTCGCGATCCAGCAGGTGACGACGCAGGTCGCCCTGTTCCTGGTGTTCACGGGCGTCTTCACCCTCTCGTTCATGGCCGCCGAGAGCCTGTCGAGACAGGCGTTTCCGCATCATCTGCAGTTCTGGCGCTGCTGGTCGGGGGACGGCGCGAGGTCGCGGGCGGTGCTGGGGCAGACGGTGGCCGGCTACCTGATCGTCGGCCTCGACCTCGCGTTCGTCGTCGGTTTCTACTGGGTCACCGTCGGCTACCTGGGGTGGTGGTCGCCGTCCGACGCCCTCGTCAACCCCGACTCCCTGGCGGGGGTGGTGCCGTGGCTCGCCCCGCTGGCGCTCTCGCTGCAGGCGGGGTTCTGGGAGGAGTGCCTCTTCCGCGCCGTGCCCCTGGCCGGCGCCGCCCTCATCGGGGAGCGGTTCGGCAACCGGCGAGCCTGGATCGCAGGGGCGTTCGTCCTGCAGATCCTCGTCTTCGGGGCCGGCCACGCGGCATATCCGGCGCAGCCGCCTTACGCGCGGGTGGTCGAGCTGATCGTGCCGTCGACCATCTTCGGTCTGCTCTACCTGCGCTTCGGCCTGCTGCCGGCCATCATCCTGCACTTCGCGTTCAACTCGGTACTGTTCGGGATTCCGCTGTTCCTGTCCTCTGCGCCGGGCGCGTGGATCGACCAGGGAATCTTCGGGTTGCTCTTCCTCGTGCCCCTCTGGGTGACCCTCCGCGCCCGCTACCGGGGCGGGGCGTGGACCGAGGCGCCGGCGGGGCTGCGCAACGGGGCCTGGACCCCGCCGAAGGAGGCGCCGGCTGAGGCGTCGCACGCCCCGGCACGCGCGGCTTCCGCCTTGCCGGCCCTGCCGGCGGTTGCCGCCGTCGGCGTCCTGGGGTTCGGGCTCTGGGCGTACACGACGACCGCACCGAGCGAGTCGCCGGGGCTCGAGGTGGGCCGGGCCGGGGCGGTGGCGGCGGCCCGCGAGGTGCTCGCCGCGCAGGGTGTCGATTCCGGGGAGTGGACCGAGTCGAGCCAGGTGTTCGGCGGCCTCGGACCGCAGCACCGCTTCGTCTGGAGCGAGGCGGGCGAGGACGTCCACCGCGCGCTGCTCGGCGACTACCTGGCCGGTCCGCGCTGGCGCGTGCGCTACGCCCGCTTCGACGGCGACGTGGCGGAGCGGGCCGAGGAGCACATCGTGTGGATCGCGTCGGACGGAACGCCGGGGCGGCGGGAGCACCGGCTTGCGGAGGGGACCCCGGGCGCCGCCCTGTCCGAGGAGGCCGCGCGGGCGCTGGCCCGCGAAGCGCTCGTCCGGCGGGGCCGCGCGGCGGACCTGCCCGAGGTTTCCGCCGAGTCCGCCAGCCGCCCCGCGCGCACGGACTGGACGTTCACGTTCCGCGACGAAGCGGTTCCCGACCTCGCGGGCGGTGAGGCGCGGGTGGCGGTGGAGATTGCCGGCGACGAGGTCGTCGACACGGGCTTCTACGTCTTCCTGCCCGAGGCGTGGCGCCGCGCGGACGATCAGCGACGGACGACCCTGCAGATCGTCGGCGTCGCCTCGACCGTCGTCCTCGGGCTGCTGCTGGTGGCGGGCGCGGTGCTCGCGGTGGTGCGGATGACCCGCAAGGCGTTCGACCTGCGGCTGGGCCTCGCCATCGCGGGGCTCTCGCTGCTGGTCGCGGTCGTCAACCTCGCGAACAACTGGCCGGTGCTGATGCACGGCCTGTCCACGGCGCAGCCGCTTCCGCTGCAGGTCGGCATCCTGCTCGTGGGCGGCCTGATCGGGGCGGGCGTGACCGCCCTCCTGTTCGGATTGCTCGCGGGAGCCCGGCCGATGGCGGCGGAGGAGAGCACGGTGGCAGACCGACGGTCCGCGGTCGTGACGGGGCTGGCCCTCGGCCTGGGGGTCCTCGGTGCGCTCGCCGTCGCCGAGGCCGTGCCCGCCCGCGGCCTGCCGCCCTGGACGGCGCATGACCCGGCATCGTCCATCCTTCCCTGGCTCGCCGCGGTCGTTGCGCCGCTGCAGACCTATCTCGTCCTCGCGCTGGTGACCATGCTGGTGGTCACTCTGGCGAACCGGCTCACCGCGCACTGGACGCGCCGGAAGGCGGGGGTGGGGGCGGCGCTCGTCCTCGCGGGGGCGGTGCTGGCGCCGGGCACCAGGCCGGACGACCTCGCGTCGTGGGCGGTCGTGGGTCTCCTCGCCGGGGGGCTGCTGCTGGCGGCCTACGTGCGGATCCTCCGTGACCGCCCGGCCCTGGCGGTGCTTGCCGCCGCCGCGATGACCGTTCCCGGCGTGCTCGACCGCGGCCTCGATCAGGCGTACGGCGGCGCCCTGCCGGGAGCGGTTCTTGGCGCCGCCCTCGTTTGCAGCGTCGCGTGGCTCTGGTTCGAGCGCCTTGCGACCGCACAGAGGGTGTAGGAGTCCGTAGGGAAACCCCGCGTCGCGTCGATGTGCATCGCCACTCGAATGCAGCCGGGGATTCGCCACGGGCTCCTGACCGCGTCGGCACTGCTGGTAGACTCTTGAGATCGACTTGCGCAGTCGAGGCGGAGGAGGATCCCGATGACGCTCTCCACGTTTGGTCGCGTGCGCGCGCGGGCCGTCGCGACCGCGGTGCTCGGCGCCCTGGCGGCGTCGATGTCGGCCTGCGGGGAGGATGGCGGGCTGCCGACGGGACCGAGCGGGCTCGTCGCTCCCGCCACGGCCGAGCGCGACGCGCTCGTGGCCCAGTACCATGCGGCGGGCGGTCCCGACTGGACCGACACCACCAACTGGCTCAGCGAGGAACCGCTCGGGACCTGGTACGGGGTGGAGACCGCCAACGACCGCGTCAGCAAGCTCGACCTGTGCGGTCCCGACGGCAACAACCTGAGGGGGACGATCGCGCCCGAGCTGGGCAGGTTGACGAGCGCCACGGACCTGCGCCTCTCCAACAATTTCCTGGCCGGGGGGATCCCGGCCACGCTGGGGAGCATGACCAGCCTGGAGATATTGCGCCTCTCCAACAACGCGCTGAGCGGCCCGGTGCCGGACCAGTTGACGAACCTCGGGAACCTCGTCGAGTTGAGGCTCCATCAGAACCGGTTGACGGGCGAGCTGCCGCGGGGCCTGATGAACCTGCCGAACCTCAGGCGGCTGCGGATAGAGGACAACGCCGGGCTGTGCGCGCCGGCGGATACCGACTTCCAGGCGTGGCTGGGCACGCTCGAGGAGTTCGTGAGCGACTGCGACGCGCCGGCGCAGGCGGGGTCGGCGAGCCTGTCCCGGCGTCCCCGGACCGTCGGGTTCGCCGCCTGCTAGGCAGCCGGCGGTGGAGCCCGGCGGTTGCCCAAGAGCGGCGAGGAGCGCCCCGGACGTCTTCCGCCGGTCGGCCAGGCGGTAGAATGCCAGGTCGTCGCTTGCCGGCGGGGATCGCGGGCCGGCGATGCGCCGACCTGCGCGAGCGCAGGCGGGCCGGCCGTCGGACCGGGGCAGGGCCGGCGTCACCAGGGAGGTGTCCGATGCGGGAAACAGGCATGGCGGCCGGCGTGGTCCTCGTCCTCGGAACGCTCGTGGCCGGCGGGGCCGCGGTTGCGGCGCAGGAGCCGGAAGCAAGTCGGGTGGCGCCGTTCGAGCACCTCGACGCCCCGCGGATCGCGCTGCCCCCGGACGCGGGGGAAGGCCCGATGCGGGAGCTCTGTCCCGACGTCACCGAGATGTGCCGGAAGTACTGGGAGTACACCGGGCACTTCGTCCGGAACGCGACGATCCCCGCGCGCGACCGGGAGCTCCTCATCCTGCGCACCGCCTGGCTGTCGCGCGGCGACTACATCTGGGGACGGCACGACGTCATCGGGAAGGAAGCGGGGCTGACGGCAGAGGAGATCCGGCGGGTGACGGCGGGTCCGGACGCCCCCGGATGGGAGGGTTTCGAGCGCGCCCTCCTGCGGGCGGCGGACGAGCTCCACGCCAGCCGGTTCATCTCCGAACCGACGTGGGAGGCGCTCGCCGCCCGGTACACGGACGATGAACTGCGCGAGGTCGTGCTGATCGTCGGCAACTACACGCAGCTCGCGATGTTCCAGAACGCGCTCGGCGCCCAGCTTCCGCCCGGCTTCGAGGGCTTGCCGGCGGCCGGCGCGCGCTGAGGCGGGGGGCCGCGTCACGTTGCGGACGGAGCCGGTCCTCTCGGCCCGCGTCCCCCGCGTGGAACGCTTGACGGACGACCGGGACGGAGCGATGGCCGCGACGGGCGATCGAGGGGCGGACGGTGGCTGGTGGTCGCGTTGGGCGGGGGCGCCTCAGGGCGTCGGGCTGCGCAAGGCGATCTTCCAGGTCCACCTGTGGACCGGCGTCGGCCTCGGGCTCTACATCTTCGTCATCTCCGCGACCGGCAGCGTGCTCGTCTATCGGAACGAGCTGTACAGGCACTTCTCGCCGCAGCCCGTCGTCGTGGACGGCGCCGGCGCGTCACTGGGCGACGACGCCCTGGAGCGCGCCGTCCGGCAGGCCTGGCCCGGCTTCGAGGTGGCGGACGTCCGGCCGGGCGAGACCCCGAACCATGCCCTCGAGATCACCCTGACGCGCGACGGCGACCGCATACGGCGGCTCTTCGATCCGTTCACGGGAGAGGACCTGGGAGACCCCCTGCCCCTGGGCTACCGCGTATCCGCCTGGGTGCTGGACCTGCACGACAACCTCCTGGCCGGAGAGACGGGGCGGCGCGTGAACGGCATCGGCGCGCTCTTCCTGCTCGCGATGTCCCTGACCGGCGCCGTGATCTGGTGGCCCGGCGCCCAGCGCTGGCGGCGCAGCCTCGTCGTCGACCGGCGGCGGCTCAACTGGAGCCTCCACAGCGCGTTCGGCTTCTGGTGTTGGCCGTTCCTGATGATGTGGGCGGTCACCGGGGCCTATTTGTCGTTCCCCGCCGCGTTCATGGCCGTCGTCGACTACCTCGAGCCGTTCGACCCGTCCGACCCGGTCGAGCGTTTCGGCGACCGGGTCATGTACTGGCTCGCCTACCTGCACTTCGGCCGGCTCGGCGGCCGCGGCATCCCCGGCTGCGGAGATCTCTGCAACTCGACCACCAAGGCGATCTGGGCCCTCGTCGGGCTCGTGCCGCCCGCCCTCTTCGTGACCGGCGCGGTCATGTGGTGGAACCGTGTCGTCCGCCGGTGGCTGAGGTCGGGCCCGGCCGCGTGACGTTCGCGCGGGCGGCATGGACGAGGGCAGGGCGCCGGGGCGACCGGGAGCTGCTCGAGAAGTCGACGAATCGACCGTCGACGAGCTGCTGCCGCAGCTCGAGCCGCGGGCCGACGAGATCGCCGATCTGGCGACCCGCAGGCTGCGGGAGCGGGGCGAGCGGGAGGCGCGCGACCTGGAAGAGACGCTGCGCCGCCAGCGCGAGCGCATCGTCGAAGAGCTCGACCGCCACCAGGGCCAGTACGCCCAGATCACCCTTGACTTCGACGACGACGAGCGACGGCAGCTCCAGACGAACATGCGCTATTGGCACACGCGCCTCGACCAGTTCGACCGGGATCTGAAGCAGGAGCCGGCGCGGATTCGAGCGTTCTACGAAGTGCAGGCGAGGCGCGTCGGGCCGATGGGCTTGGTGTACCTGTGGCCCGAGACGAACTGAGATCCGATTGCCGCTTCCGTCAGGCCACCGCCTGTTGCCGGCGGATGCGTTCTTGCGCCAAGTCGTACTGCGCCTGTCGCCGCACCCAGAATGCGGCGTTGCTCCAACCGATGCCTTCCAACGCCAGCGCCATTCCGGGCGAGATGCCGGTATGACCGTTCAGAACCCGAGAAAGGGACTGCCGCGTGCAGCCCAGCTTCGCGGCCGCCTCGGTCACCGTCCAACCCTCGGCCTCCAACGCGTCCCGAAGGCTCTCGACCGGGTGCGCGGGGTCGTGCATCGTCGGCATGGTGGTTCCCTCGTGCCCTAGTGGTAGTCGACCAAGGTCACGTCAACCGGCTCGCCGTTCTCGAAGCGGAAGACGATTCGCCAGTTTCCGGAGACCCGCACGCTCCACTGTTCCCGCCGGTTTCCGCTCAGACGGTGGAGCCGGTAACCGGGCAGGTTCATGTCGCGCGGCTGCACCGCTGCGTCCAGGTCGGAGAGGATGTAGTGGGGCGGGACACAGTGTTGACACAGCTACTTTCGCCTTTCCCGCGAAACCCTGTAAGTTGTTGATTTATTGGTGGGCCGCGCTGGGATCGAACCAGCGACCATCTGATTAAAAGTCAGGTGCTCTACCTCTGAGCTAGCGGCCCGGGAATCGACGCCGAGGCTGCGAGCGCCGACCCGGGAGGGCGAGGCCGCGGTCCCGGGCCGGTGTCGCGGGCGTGCGGCCTCAGTGCACGAGTATGGGCACCGAGGCGACCATCGAGCCCCACTCGAAGCGGAGCTCGCGGTCCTCGAGGAACAGCGTCAACTGCTCGGCGGGGGCGTCGAGGGTGCCGACCGTCATCTCCGTGCGATCGTGGTCGTTCGCGGGGTCGTAGGCCGTGCCCCACTGGCCGGTCTCGGCGTTGACGATGAGCTCGGTGGTGTCGCCGGTGGTCAGGGTCCAGAGCGTGTACTCGCCGGCCGGGACATGGGCGGCCCCCACCATGAGGTCGGTGTCGGTCTCCAGGGTCGTGGCCTCGTCCGCCCCGAGGCGCCAGACGGAGCCCTCGAGCGGTTCGACGGTATCGCCGACGGTCCGATCCCTCAGGTAGGGGCGGCCGTAGGTGATGGAGATGTTCGCGCCGTCGACCTCCCAGTCCACGCGGACGTGGGGGCTGCCGGCTTGCCCGTCGTGGACGGGCGTGAGGACCCCGCCACCGAGCATCTCGGGCGGCGGGGCCGCTTCCGCGGGGGCCGGCTCGGTCTCCACGGGTTCCGGAGGAGAGCCGCCGCAGGCGGCCAGTGTCACCATTGCCGTCAACGCCACGGCCGAGAAACCGAACTTCCGGACTGTCCTCATCTGAAGATGCCTCCTGCGCCTGACCGGAACGGACCGTTTCGCCGACGGCGTCCGCTTCGGCAAGGTGGTTCTGGATTGAGCGCCGCGACGGGATCCCGCGCCGTGGCCACACGGCGCCGATGCTCGCGACGCGCCGCCGCATTCCGGACGGTCGCCGCCCGCGGCGATGACGTCGTGCCTTCGGGTGCACGCGACGCCGGTCGCCGGGCAACGCGGGAACCCTATCGGCACTATAGCACTCTGGACGCCGAGGGCGCGGCCCGTGCGCGGGCGCAGGGGCGGTGCGGGTGCACGTCAGATTCGTGAGAGGCCTGTCAGGCGGCCCTGCCGGCTCGTCGTTCCCAGAAATCCTCGAAGCGGCCACTGAGCTTGCAGCACCGCAGGGCGATGATGGCGTTGGCCCCGGCCACGGTCCAGTGCATGCCGGCGCGCTTGAGCCGGGCACCGATGGCGAGCTTGCAGCCGGCCTCGACGACGCCCGACGACACACAGAGACCCGCCGCTCGGAACTCCGGATAGCGCATCCGGTGGCGGTTGCGGGTCAGGTAATCGATACACTTGCGGGCCTCCTCGCACTTCTCGCTGTGAGCGTGCAGTTCGGCCAGGATCGCATCGATCCGCCCCGCGTCCAACTCGTCCCGCCGGGCCTTGCCCCACCGGGCGGCCAAGTCCGTACCGGGGCCGTAGACGGCCTTGGCGACATCGCACAGATGACCCTTGGCGTGGTAGATGTCGACGATTTGGATGGCGTCGGGAAAATGCTCGCCGGTCAGGTTCCAGATCCAGGGGGCGCCGTCGCCGATGACGACCTGTCGGGCGGCGGTGACGAAGCCGCGCCGTTGCGCCTCGCGATGGGCGCGTTGCGGGAAGGCGGCCGGCTGCGGGTCGGTGTCGCGGCTGGCTGCGCTCTCGACCGCGGCGCTGTAGCTGACCGACCCGGGGTCGCGTTCGGGGAGGCCGTCGGCGTTGCGGGTCTCCGCCGTCCACACGGTGACGAGCTTGACTTCGCGGGTCTTGGCGGTGCCGTCGGGCTGCTTGCCGCGCCGGCCTTCCACCTCGGACTTGCGCACCGGCACGCCGGTGCCGTCCAGCCCCACATACATCGTCGGCGCCGCGGCGGGTGCGGGCTCGACCCGCTTGCGTTCGTCGTCGGCGACCTCGCGGCCCAGCGCTTCGGCGGTGCGCTCGACCTGTTTGGGGTCAACCGCCACGCCGGCCAGTTCCCCCATCCACTCGCTCGCTTCGGCGAAGCTGACGCTCGTCGCCGCCAAGCCCACCAGCCGCGTCGTGGCGGGCGACAGCGAGGTGTCCTGCAGGCCCAGGGCCCGGTCGCGGGGCCAGGTTCCCCGCCGGCAGGCGGCGCAGTGGTAGTAGGCGCGGTGCAGGGTCAGTGGTCCCAACAGCGTGGTGAAGGTCTTCGGGCGGCGGCCGGCGTAGTGCGCCGTCTGGCCGCAGGCGCACACTATCGTCGAACCCGAATGGTCGGAATCGTCTGCGTCGTAGTACTCCCCCAACGCCTGCGCGGCGAGGCCGAGGGCTTGGCGACGGAGGGCCTGCTCGAGGGCCTCGAAGTCCTGCGCGTCGACGTTCCCCGGCCCGACGAGGACACCGATTTCAGCCGCGAGCGCGGCTACGAACCCTGCGCGCCAATCACCTTGGCGGCTTGGCTGGCCGTGGCGAGCGCTCGACGGTGAACCGTCTGCAAGAGGGTCTCGAAGTCCTGGGCATTCGCGTCTCCTCGTCGGTGAAACGCGTCCACATCGGCCTTGACCGCCGCCTCCAACGCGGCGAACAGCTCCTGGACGCCCTTTTTTTTGGCCGCGTGATCGAGCGGTTCAGTCAACTGCGCCTCGGGCAAGGTCTGAATCCTCCTACCCGAGCCATCGGTCGATCCGTCCTCGCTCAATACCCCAACCCCAAATCCCCAACTTTCTTGACGTGCACCCGGGCGGTGCGAGCAGCTTGACACCGGGGATAACTTTCTGATAGCGTGCGGGTTACCGTTTTCGGGGTCGGGAAGGACGGCGCCACGCGGGCCGTGTGGCTGTCCGTGTGGCATCACGCGGAGAGAGAGACGGTGACGACGAAGCGCTTCGAGGTGGGGGCCAGGGTGCACGAGCCGACCTATGGCTCGGGGTCGGTCATCTCGGTCGAGGATGCCTTCACGCGGATCCAGTTCGACGACAACACCGTCCGGAAGTTCCTGACCAGTCTGGCGAGGCTTGAGCCGACGAACGAGCCGGCTCCTGCCGCGCGTCCCCAACGCGCGCGCAAGCGCAAGGCGGCGGCCTCCGCGAAATCGAAGGCGAAGCAGGCGGCGGCGGTCGAGATAGATCTCGACGCCGTCGACGCCAACGTCGCCGGCGGCAATGCGGCTCTCGACGCCGACATCGGCGACTGACCGATCCGCGGGCGAGCTCAGCCCGTGGCCCGCCACTCCACCGCCTGCCGCGCCGTCGCCCGGCCGTCGGCCACGCAGTCGGGAATGCCGACCCCGCGAAAGCCGGCGCCGGTGATGAAGAGGCCGGGAGTACGGCCGAGTCGCGCCTCGATGGCCGCGACCCGCGCCAGGTGTCCGACGTTGTGCTGGGGGTTCGCCCGTTCCCATCGGTAGACACGCGCGAGATGGGGACGGCGGCCGATCCCGAGCAGGCCGGCGAAGGTCGTGTGGGTCCTGTCGATGAGCTCGTCGTCGGAGCGTTCGTCGACGCGGGGGTCGCGCGCCCCTCCCAGAAATCCGCGCAGCAGCACCTGCCCGTCGGGGGCCCGCCCGGGCCACTTCGAGGTCACCCAGGATCCCGCCATCAGGGGGACCGCGCGCTCTCGGCGCGGCACCACGAATCCCGATCCCCGCGGTTGCCGCTGCAACGCCGACCGCGGGTAGGCGAGGAGCACGGTTGCCGTTGACGTGTAGGGAATCCCCCCGCACAGGGCGGCCAGCCGCTCGTCGAGGGACCGGACGAGGGTCGCGGTGACATGGGCGGGGGTGGCGAGGATGACGCGGCGGGCGGAGACGGGCTCCCCGGCCGACATTCGCACGGTATAGGGAGACGGGCCGCCGAGGGTGACGGCTCGTGTCCCGCACCGGATCGCGGCGCGGGGCAGGGCCGCGGCGAGGGCCGCCGCCAGCTCCTCGATGCCGCCGGGCAGCGATCGGAACAGCCCGCCGGCCGGGCGCGGCGCGGCGCGGCGCATCTGTCGAAGCGCGCGGATTACGCTGCCGCAGGCGCGCTCGGCCTCCGCGAGGCGCGGGAACAGGGCCGGCATCGACAGTTGGTCGACGTCGCCGGCGTGGATGCCGGCGAGCAGGGGCTCGGCGATGTACTCGACCGCCTCGCTGCCGAATCGGCGCCGGAAGAAGCTCCCCACCGACTCGTCCGAGCCGTCGCCGCGAGGCAGGACCAGGTCCGCCGCGAGGCGCAGCCGGCCGGCGCGGGAGAGGAGGCGGCTGGAGATCCAGGGGACGACGGCGGTCGGGATGCCGAGGACGGACGCCTGGGGAATCGGACACAGCAGCCGGCCGCGCAGCACGTACGCGGTTCGGGGCTCGAGGGTGGACAGCAACCGATCTTCCAGCCCGAGCTCGCGGCACAGCTCGAGGCCGGCCGGCTTCTGGACGAGCAGCGAGTCGGGTCCCGCGTCGAGGGTGAACCCGTCGACGCGCTCGGTGCGGACCACGCCGCCGGGCCGTGGCGCCGCCTCGATCAGCACGAACGAGGCGCCCCGCCGCTGCAGCTCGTAGGCGGCGGCGAGGCCCGCCATCCCGCCGCCGACCACCGCCACGTCGACGTCCGTCATGGTCCGCCGCCGGCCGGGGCCCTCACCACGGCGTCGCGCTCTGCTCGTGCACGAAGCGGGCGAGCAGTTGCACGTGCTCGAGACTGGTGCCGGGCAGGATGCCGTGGCCGAGGTTGAACACGTGGCCCGCTCGGCCACGGGCCCGGCGAAGCACGTCGAAGGCCCCGCGCAGCAGGCGCTCGCCGGGGCCGAGCAGCAGCGTCGGGTCGAGGTTGCCCTGGACGGCGCAGTCCTCGCCGAGCAGCTTCCAGCCTTCATCGAGGGGGATGCGCCAATCGAGGCCGATCACGTCACCCCCCGCTTCGCGCATCGCCGGCAGCAGGGTCGCGGTGCCGGTGCCGAAATGCAGCATGGGGACCCCGCCGGGCCTGACCGCCTCGAAGATCTTCCGCGTGTGGGGCAGCGCGAACTCGCGGTAATCCTCGGGGGAAAGGGCGCCCACCCAGGAGTCGAACACCTGCACCGCCTGCACTCCGGCGTCGATCTGGGCGTTCAGGTAGTCGCCGACGACGGTGGCGAAGGTGTCCGCGAGCCGGTGCCAGGCCTCGGGCTCGCCGTACATCAGGGCCTTGGTCCGCGCGTAGTTGCTCGAGGGCCCCCCCTCGATGGCGTACGAGGCGAGAGTGAACGGCGCTCCCGCGAACCCGATGAGAGGCACGCGATCCGCGAGCCGCAGGCGGAGGAGCCGTATGGTGTCGAGCACGTGGCCGAGCGCCTCGCGGGGCTCGAAGACGCGGAGCCGGTCGATGCGCTCGACCGAGCGCACGGGCGGATCGATGACCGGGCCCTCGCCCTTCACGAAGTCGAAGGGGATGCCCATCGGCTCGAGGGGGAGCAGCAGGTCCGAGAACAAGATGGCGGCGTCGACGTCGATGGCGTCGACCGGCTGCAGGGTCACCTCGGCCGCGAGCTCCGGCTGCCGGCAGATCTCGAGCAGGGCGTAACGCTCGCGGAGCCCGCGGTAGGCGCTCATGTACCGCCCCGCCTGCCGCATGAACCACACCGGGGTCGCGTCCACCGGCTCGCGGCGGCACGCCTTGAGGAAGCGATCGTTCACGGGGAGAGCTCCTGACGGGAAGGACCGGAAGCAAGGCGGTCGGCTTGGATAGGGTTCGCCATTCATGCTACTGTACTCTCGTCTCCGGACATCGCCGGGAGTCCTCTTCCCGGGGTCCGGCTGCGGATCGGATGCCTTTCCTTCGGTTCTCGCGCGACAAGCGCGGCTACGCCAACACCTACCTCTGCCACACGTTTCGGGAGAACGGCGTCGTCCGCATGCGGGTCCTGTACTGGTTCCGAACGCCACCGGACATCGCGGTCGGCCGGCCCGCGCTCGACGACGCGGCGATTCGCGACATCGAGACGTCGAACCCCGGCCTGACCTTCGATTGGGAGGAGATCCTGAAAGCGAAGCCGCCTGCGGCCCCGCCGGACCGCGCCGGCGAGGAACGCGGGCGGCGCCGGTCGCGCCGCCGGGGGCGCGGGGGCTCGGCTGGAAGCGACGGCGGGCCGGCCGGCGAGGCGGTTACGCAGGAGCGGTCGCCGCCGGGGCCCGCGGCGGGGTCCCAGGCGTTCGATGCGGCTCCGGCGGAGTCGGAGGTCGGAGGCGAGGATTCGGCCGGTGCGTACGACGCAACCACGGGCGCGCCGGCCGCGAGGCCGGGCCGCCGCCGGCGCAGACGCCGGCGGCGGGGAGGGAGCGCCGGGGACGACCGTTCCGCCCCGGCGCCGGTCGCGGCGGCGCCATCGCCACCGGTCGAGCCGGATTCCGATCCCGCGTGAGCCGGTCGCCGGCCGTCGTCGTTCCGGCCGCGGAGTCCCCGGGTTGGCCGTCGAACGGATGACGGCCCGGCTCGTCGCCGTGCTTTGCTATACTGCGGGAATGGGTATGACAGCTTTGGGTCGCAGCGCTCGAGCCGTTGGCGGCGCCGTCGCCGTCACCGCCGCCGTCTTCACGGTGCTCTCCGCGCAGCAGCAGCAGCCGCGAAGCCGGCCGGAAGAACCGGGGGAGACCTCCGTCGGCCAGATCGGAAGCCCCCGGCCGACCTTCCAGACCGGGGTCACCCTCGTCACCACCGACGTCATCGTGCGCGACGGCGACGGCGTCTTCGTGCCCGATCTCACTCAGCAGGACTTCCGCATCTTCGAGGACGAGGTCGAGCAGAACCTCGTCACGATGGTGCTCGTGCACGGGGGGCGCGTCTACAACCACCTGCAGCCGATGCCCGCGGTCCAGGAAGGCATCATCCTGCCCTCGTCCCGCCCCGTGGACAACACCGCCGGCCGCATCTTCGTGATCTTCGTCGACGACCTGCACCTGACCCCGTCGCGCACGCCCAAGATACGGCAGATCTTCGAGCAGATCGGGGACCATCTGGTCCACGAGGGCGATCTGTTCGGCATCATCTCCACCGGTCCCTCGTCGCTCTCCATCGACATGACCTACGATCGCGCGCTGCTCTACGCGGCGGGCAACCGGATCATGGGCGACGCGCTGACCATCCGGGACCAGTTGATGCAGATGGAGACGATGCAGGGACCGTCCGAGGTCCTGTACCGCGCCCACGTCGCGTTCAAGACCGCGCGGTCGGTGCTGCGGAACCTCGAGCGGGTGCACGACCGCCGCAAGGTCTTCCTCTACCTCAGCGAGGGCTACGACTTCGATCCGTTCCCCGAGTCGCGCATGTACAGCAGCCCGTTCCAGCAGCAGAGGCTGGACGACTACGGCACGCTCAGACCGGGGGAGTACGACGCCCTCTACGGCGACCTGCCCGATCCGGCGACCGATCCTTTCGAGCGGCAGTTGCGCCAGGGGCAGCAGTTCGCCAACCTCGACCTCAGCTATGAGCTGGCCGAGCTGGCGCGGTCGGCCAATCGCGCCAACACGTCGTTCTACACCCTCGACCCGCGCGGTCTGGTGGCGGGACCGGACCTGGACATGCCGCAGCTCATGATTGGCGAGTGGAGCCGGCACATGTTCCAGACTCAGGGCACCCTGCGCATGCTGTCGGAGCTGACCGGCGGTCGGGCGATCGTCAACCGCAACGACTTCGACGACGCGCTGCGCGAGGTCGACGCCGAGACGAGCGACTACTACGTCCTCGGGTTCTACACCACCAACCCCGACCCGACGGTCAGAACGCGCCGGTTGCGCGTCGAGGTGCAGGGCCGGGACGGGCTGGAAATCCGGGCGCGCACCCACTACACGCTGCCGCGCCCCTCCGCCAATGCGACCGACGAGATCGGGGACTGATCCGAGAGCCGTCGGCCCGGTCGAACCCAGGGGAGCCTTTGCCGCCCGTGCCTGATCTCGCTGGACCCGTGACCGCCGGAACGCGACGTCGCGTTCCGGCGGTCCCCGCGCGGGGAGCCCTGTCGCGTGGCATGGTCGTGGCCGCGCTCGCCCTCGGGTGTCTCACTCCCGCCCTGCCCGCGCGGCTCTCGGCCGGCGCCCCGGCGCCGGGCGCCGAGGCGGCCGCTCCCGCCCAGAGGGTTCCGTCACCACGCGTGCGCGCGGCGGCGGCCATCGTCCTGGATCCCGTGACCGGCGACGCCCTGTGGGAGCTGAACGCGCGCGAGCCGCGTCCCATTGCCAGCATCACGAAGGTGATGACGGCGATGCTGTTCCTCGAGCAGGAGCCCGATCTCAGCCGCGACGTGGTCATCTCGCGGCGCGACGTCCGCCGGGCGTCGACGACGTACCTGCGGCGGGGCGAGCGGGTCAGCCTGCGCGATCTCGTCCACCTCGCCCTCGTGGCGTCCGACAACGTGGCCGCGCGCGTGCTGGCGCGGGCGTCGCGGTGGGGGACGAAGCGCTTCATCAGCCGCATGAACGCGATGGCGGCCGAGCTCGGACTCGAGCAGACACGGTTCACGGACCCGTCGGGGCTGCACGAGGGCAACGTGTCGTCCGCCCACGACGTGTCCCGGCTGATTGCGGCCGCCGGCCGCGAGCCGGAGATCGCGCGCATCATGCGCAAGCGCTCCCATCGCATCAGCACCAGCCGTCAGAACCGCGTCGTCCGCAACACCAACCGCCTGCTCGACAGCCGGCCGGACGTGGTGGGGGGGAAGACCGGCTACATCAACGAGGCGGGCTACTGCCTGGCGACGCTGATCAGGGTCGGCGACCGCGCGGTCTCGGTGGTCGTGCTGGGGGCCCGATCCAACGCGGGACGCTTCCAGGAGACGCGGCGCCTCGTGGACTGGCTCACTCGCCGCGCCCGCGTGCTGCTCTCGCCCGCCGCCGACTGATGTCCCACCGCACCGGGGCCAGACTCCCGGCCAGGAATCTGCGGGCGGAACGGCGCGGACTCCTGGAGGGTCGGTTGGGCGCACAGCGGAGCCGTCGGCGGCGTTCGGCGGGCTTGGAGGATCATTCCGGATGCGCAACGTGATCATCATCGGGTCCGGACCGGCCGGACTGACCGCCGCCCTGTACGCGGCGCGGGCCAACCTGAAGCCGCTGGTCATCGAAGGGATCGAGTCGGGCGGACAGTTGATGCTCACCACCGCGGTCGAGAACTTCCCCGGATTCCGAGACGGCATCATGGGGCCCGAGCTCATGGCCGAGATGCGGGCGCAGGCGGAGCGGTTCGGAGCGGAGATCGTGGCCGGCGACGTGACCTCGGTCGAGCTGGAGTCGCCCCCGTTCGCCGTCCGCGTGGGGGAGGAGGGCGAGGAGACGCGCTCTCTCATCGTCTCGACCGGCGCTTCGGCCCGCCTGCTCGGGCTCCCGTCCGAACGTGCCCTGATGGGGCACGGGGTGTCGACCTGCGCGACGTGCGACGGCTACTTCTTCCGCGACAAGCCCATCGCGGTGGTCGGAGGCGGCGACTCGGCCATGGAGGAGGCCATCTTCCTCACCAAGTTCGCCTCTCAGGTCACCGTCCTGCATCGGCGGAGCCAGCTTCGGGCGTCGAAGATCATGCAGGACAAGGCGTTCGCCAATCCCAAGATCGCCTTCGAGTGGAATACCGAGCTGGTCGAGGTGAGGGACGTCGACAAGGGCGTGGTGACCGGCGCCCTCGTGCGGAACCGCGAGACGGGCGCGACCCGGGAGCTCGCCGTCGACGGCGTCTTCATCGCCATCGGCCATACGCCCAACACGCGTCTCTTCGAGGGGCAGGTCGAGCTGGACGCCAACGGCTACATCGTTGCGGGCAACGGCACGCACACCAGCGTTCCCGGCGTATTCGCCTGCGGGGACGTGCAGGACCACGTCTACCGGCAGGCGATCACCGCCGCCGGCACCGGCTGCATGGCGGCCATCGACGCCGAGCGCTATCTCGAGTCGCTGTAGCGCGGGTGCGCGACGAGCTCGCCGGCGCCGCCGACGGGACCGGACGTCCGCACTGCGCCCGGGAGCGCCGGCCGCGAACCGCGCCTTCGACGCGCCTTCCCGTCAGTCTATCCATCCGCCCCCGAGCACCGTGTCGCCGTCGTAGAAGACGACCGCCTGGCCCGGGGCGACCGCGCGCTGGGGCTCGTCGAATGCGACGCTGACCCGGTCGCCGGCAAGGGGCTCGACCCGCGCCGACGCGTCGGGGTGGTGGTGTCGGATGCGGGCGGTGACGCGGTCGGCGTCCGGGGGCGAGCCCGCGATCCAGTTGACCGACGAGGCGGTGAGGGCGGTGCGGTCCAGCGCTTCCCGCGGGCCGACGGTCACCGCGTTCGCCGTGGCGTCGATGTTCACGACGTACAACGGCACGCTGGTCGACAGCCTCAGGCCCTTGCGCTGGCCGACCGTGTAGCGGTGCACCCCCTCGTGGCGGCCGATCTCCCGCCCCTCCCGGTCGCGGATCGGTCCCGGCCTGGCCACCCCCGGCTCCCGGGTTTCGACCAGCCCCGCGGTGTCGCCGTCGGGGACGAAGCACAGCTCCTGGCTGTCGGGCTTGTCGGCGACCGGCAGCCCGCCCAGCCGGGCGAGGTCCCGCACCTCGTCCTTGCGCAGGTGTCCGACCGGGAACCGGGCCCGCGCGAGCTGGTCCTGGGTCAGCGTGAAGAGGAAGTAGGACTGGTCCTTGGCGGGGTCGAGGCCGCGGTGCAGGGTGTGGGGTCGGCCCGGCCCGGCCGCCGCGGTGCGGCGCGCGTAGTGGCCGGTGGCGACGCAGTCGGCCCCCAGGGCGGCCGCCCGCTCCAGTAGGTGGGCGAACTTGAGGTCGCCGTTGCACTGGACGCAGGGAATCGGCGTGCGGCCGGCCGCGTACTCGCGGACGAACGTCGACACCACCGCGGCCTCGAACTGCCGCTCGAAGTTCATCGTGTAGTGCGGGATGCCGAGGGCGGCGGCGGTGCGCCGCGCGTCGTGCAGGTCGTCGAGCGAGCAGCATCCGCCGAACCGCGCCGCCCCCTGCTGCTGGTCGTAGAGCTGCATCGACAGGCCGACGACCTCGTGTCCCGCCTCGACAAGCCTCAAGGCGGCGACCGAGGAGTCGACGCCGCCCGACATCGCGACGACCACCCGCATGGTCAGCGTCCCGCCGCGGCGGCGCCGCGTCCGGTCAGCGCGCGGAGGCGATCGACGATGCCGGGGAGGACCTCGACCACCCGGTCCACGTCGGCGCGGGTGTTCCCGAGCCCGAGGCTGAACCGGATCGAGTTCTGGGCACGATGGGGGGCGAAGCCCATGGCCCGCAGGACGTGGGAGGGCTCGAGGGTCCCGGAGGAACAGGCGGATCCCGTCGAGACGGCGATACCCTCGAGGTCCAGCGCGATCAGCAGCGACTCCGCCTCGACGCCGTGGAAGCTCACGTTCGAAGTGTTCCCGACGCGGGGGCTCTCACCCCCGTTGACGGCAGTGCCGGGCACCTCGGCGAGGATGCCCGCCTCGAGCCGGTCGCGCAGCCCGGTCACGTCGTCCGGCCCCTTGCCCGGCGCGTCCAGCAGCCGGCGCGCGGCGGCGCCGAGGCCCACGATGGCCGGCAGGTTCTCGGTGCCGGCCCGGCGGTTGCGCTCCTGCCGGCCGCCCGTCAGTTGCGCATGCAGCCGCGTTCCCCGGCGGATCCAGAGCGCCCCGGCCCCCTTCGGGCCGTTGAACTTGTGGCCCGACAGAGAGAGCAGATCGACGCCCAGGCCTCGGACGTCGACGGGGATCTTGCCCACCGACTGGACCGCGTCCGTGTGGACGAGGGCCCCGCGCTCGTGGGCCAGCGCGGCGAGCTCGGCGACGGGCTGAATCGTGCCGATCTCGTTGTTGGCGTGCATGACCGAGACGAGGGCGGTGTCGTCGGTCAGGGCCTCGGCGAGCCCCTCGGGGGTGACCAGGCCCCGCTCGTCGACCCTCACCAGGGCGGTGGTCCGGCCGTTCCCGTCGAGGGCCTTCAGCGTGCGCAGGACCGCCTCGTGCTCGATCGCGCCGGCGACCAGTCGACGCCGGGCCGCGCCGGCCGCCGCCTCGGCGACGCCGCGAATGGCGAGGTTGTTCGATTCGGAGCCCCCGGACGTGAAGACGATCTCCGTGGGCTCGGCCCCGATGAGGCTCGCCACCGCGGACCGGGCGTCGTCGAGGGCGGTCTTGGCCTCCTGCCCGTACGCATGCACGCTCGACGGGTTGCCGAAGACGTCGCGCAGGGCGCGCGCCGTCGCGTCGGCCACCGGCGGGGCGACGGGCGTCGTGGCGTTGTGGTCGAGATAGATCCGGGTCACCGCATCCAGTCTACCAGCGTCCGGGGAGGACCGTGCGGGAGCCGCCGCCACCTGTCGAGGAGGCGCGTATCTGCCGATAGACGGAAGTGTCTCCGTGGTGCGGCCGCCGGTGGACACTCCGCGAGCGCTCGTCGTACCATTGAAGGGCGGGAGGCCGCGCGCCGGGAGAGAGGCAGTCATGTGGAAGCGGGAAGAACCAGTTCAACCGGTGACCCCCCCGGTGGTGGGCCCCATCGGCTCCGCGCCTGCCAGCGAGGCGGCCAGCGCGAACCCGAAAGTGATCATCGGCAAGTCGATTGTCGTCAAGGGCGAGCTTCGCGGGAGCGAGGACCTGACCGTCGAGGGACAAGTGGAGGGCAAGATCGCGCTCAAGCAGCATGTCCTGACCGTCGGAGCCCATGGACGCATCCGGGCGCAAGTGTTCGCAAAATCGGTCGTCGTCCTCGGAGAGGTCATCGGCAACATCGAGGCGACGGAGAAGGTCGCGATTCGCAGCGAAGGGACGGTTGAAGGCGACATCAAGGCCCCACGCGTCGCCATCGCCGAGGGCGCGAAGTTCCGCGGCGGCATCGACATGCAGCAGGGGCAGGGGCAACCGGGGAACCGGAACCGGAGCGAATCGAAGCCGGGGTCCGAGCCCCGCCGTCCGGCGCCGGCCGTGAAGGCGAAGAGCGCATAGGAGTCGGGGGGATGAACGGCGCGGACTCCTGGAGGGTTGGTTGGGCGCCCAGCGGAGCCGAAGGCGACGATGGGCGGGCCAGTCGCGGGGCCGACGCGAACCGCGGAGCCCGCGGGAGCATCCGTTGCGCGCCGGTACGGAACAGATGGCTCGTCCAGTCGTCGCGCTGTTGAGCGACTTCGGCACCCGCGAGCACTACGCGGGCACGATGCGGGGCGTCATACTGGGCATCTGCCCCGACGCCACCCTCGTGGACGTGACCCACGACATCCGGCCCCACGACATACAGGCCGCGTCGCTGGAGCTGGCCGCCGCTTCTCCGTACTTTCCGGACGGCAGCATATTCCTCGTCGTCGTCGACCCCGGCGTCGGCTCCGCCCGGCGGGGGCTGGCGGCCGACACCGGCACCCATCGGTTCGTCGCTCCCGACAACGGCGTTCTCACCCACGTCTTCGAGCAGACCCCGCCCCGGCAGGTGGTGGAGCTGACGGAGCGCCGCTATGCGCGGCCGACCATCAGCCGCACGTTCGAGGGGCGCGACCGTTTCGCGCCGGCCGCCGCCTGGCTGGCCCGGGGCATTCGGTTGTCCGCACTCGGTCGGCCCCTGCGCGACCCTGTCAAGCTGGACCTGCCGGCCCTCGAGGTGCAGGCGGGATCGATTGTCGGCCGCGTCGTCTGCATCGATCGGTTCGGCAACGCGGTCACCAACGTGGACCGCAAGCGCTTCGAGCGGCTGGCCGCCGCCGGGGGCGTCGACATCGAGGTCGGCGGGGGCGCCGTCGGCCGGCTGGTGGAGACCTACGCCGATGTCGGGGCCGGCGAAGTGTGCGCGTTGTTCGGCAGCACCGATCACCTGGAGTTCGCCGCCAACGCGGCCAGCGCGAGCGAGCGTCTCGGCCTGAAGGTCGGCGCGACCGTCCGGATCACCACCCAGTGAGCGGCGCCGGCCGGCGTCGGCGCCGCTCCCATGAGGAGAACCACCAGCGCATGAGTGACAGCAGCCGGGCCGGCGCGGGCGCCGACATCACATCCGCATTGCTCGAGGTCGTCGAGCGGGCCGCCGTAGCCTGCGCGCACACGATGGGCCTGGGGGATCGCCACCGGTCCGACCAGGTGGCGGTCGAGTCGATGCGCGCGACCCTGGATCGGGTGCCGATCGACGGCCGCGTGGTCATCGGCGAAGGCGAGCGGGACGAGGCGCCGATGCTCTACATCGGCGAGCTGGTGGGGACCGCGCATGCCGCGGCGGCGAAGGCGGACGGCGCGGCGCTGCCGCAGCTCGACATCGCCGTCGATCCCCTGGAGGGGACCAACCTCTGCGCCACCGGGGCGTCCAACGCCATCGCGGTGCTGGCGGTGTCCGAGCGCGGCGGACTGCTCCACGCGCCGGACATCTACATGCAGAAGCTCGTCGTGGGACCGAGCTCCAAGCACGCCGTCTATCTGGATGCGCCGGTGCGGGACAACCTGCGCGCCATTGCGCGGTGCCTGGACCGCAAGGTGGAGGACCTCGTCGTGATCGTCCTGGACCGGCCGCGCCACCGACAGCTCGTCGCGGACATCCGCGAGGCCGGCGCCCGCATCCGCCTGATCGGCGACGGCGACCTGTCGGCGGGCATCTCCGCCGCGGTCCGGGGCAGCGGCGTCCACGCGGTCATGGGGACCGGGGGGGCACCGGAGGGCGTGCTCGTCGCGGCCGCGATGCGCTGCCTCAACGGCGAGATTCTCGCCCGGCTGGTGGTCGACACGCCGGAAAAGGAAGAGCGCTGCCGGTCGATGGGAATCACCGACATGGACCGCGTCTACCGGGCGGCCGATCTGGCGTGCGGCCGCCGCATCATCTTCGCGGCCACCGGGGTCACCGACGGCACCCTCATGAAGGGAGTGCGCTTCTTCGGCGACGGCGCGCGGACCAACTCCCTCGTCATGCAGACCAGCCCCCAGCGCATCCAGTTCGTGGACACCATCCATCTGACCGGCGACTCCGACATGGTGGTGCATTTCTGACCGGACGAAGGACCGGACGCGCCGCGTTCTCGCGGCCGGGGCGGGGGCTTCGCCGACGTCGGAGCTCAGCGGCGGTGCCGCTTGCGGTCAACCGGGAGGTTTCGCCGGCCCCCCCCACGTCGCGGGCCGGCCGGTGGGGGAGCGCTCAGTCGGTCGACGTGCGCCCCTTGTGCTTGCGGTCGCGGAAGAGCCGCCTGGTCTTGTCCGGGTGGGGGCCGCCCCGCTGGCGGGGCAGGGGGGCACGAGGTCGGGACGCGCGCTTGGGGGGACGGGAAGGCTTGGCCGGCACGATGATCCTCTGTCCAGTCGATTATGCGCCATGCGGGTCGGCGCCGACAACGGATCGGCGACGCCGGGAGGGCGCGTGGTGAGCCCCCGCGTCCTCCGCCTCGACGATGCCGCGCCCGACCGGGCCCTTCGGCCTGCCGCCGACGCGCTCATGGCCGGCGGCATCGTAGCCTATCCCACCGACACCCTGTACGGGCTCGGCGTCGACCCGACCCGGGGTCCCGCCGTCGAAGCGCTGTGCCGGCTGAAGACGAGATCGGCGCACGCCGGCATTCCCCTCATCGCGTCCACCCTGGCGCAGGTCGAATCGACGGTGGGCGTCCTGCCCGGGCTGGGCGGTCGGTTGGCGGCCCGGTTCTGGCCCGGCCCGCTGACCCTCGTCCTCGAACCGGCGGCCGCGTTCGCGGCCGGCGTGTGCGCGGCGGACGGCTCGGTGGCGGTACGCGTGCCCGCGGCCCCCGCCGCCCGCCGGCTCGCCGCCCTGTGCGGCGGACCGATCACGGCGACCAGCGCGAACCGGGCCGGCCGCCGCCCCGCCGCGACGGCGGCCGAGGTGGTCGCCGGGCTGGGCGCCGAAGTGCCGTTCGTCGTGGATGGGCCGGCCGCGCTGACGGGACCGCCGTCGACCATCGTGGACGTGCGCGGACGCGATGCGCGCCTGGTCCGCGAGGGGGCGGTCGCGTGGGAGCGCGTGCTACAATCGCTCGCGTGATGGCCGGCTTTCCGACTCTTGACACGTCGTGCCGAGAGGCGGCGGGCGGGTCGGGTCGCCGATCATCCATCGGCTGGCCGGCGCGCGACGTCACCCCATGGGATCGGGCCGGCCGCCGGCCGCGCGCGCCGCACCGGCGTCTATCGACGCGGGCCTGCGGCATGACGCCGGGCCCTTCACGGCGAAGCGCTGAGCGATGAGGCACGCGCGGGCCGCTGTCGTCGTCGCCGCGGTGGGCGCACTGATTTCGGGTTGTGCGGCCCGCGTGCCGGTGGTCACCGCGCCGGCGTACCCCGACTATCCGATTCCGGTCGTGCCGGCCGCGCTGGAGGGGACTCCGGCGGCGGCCGAGCATCGCGATGCTTGGGCGTTTCTGCAGGCGGGACAGCTCGAAGCCGCGGAGCAGCGGTTCATCGCCGTCCTCCGCGACATGCCGTCGTTTCATCCGTCGATGACGGGGCGCGGTTTCGTCGCGCTGGCCCAGGGCGATACGGGCGGCGCGATCGCGCGGTTCGACGGGGCCCTCGCGCGGGTGCCGGACTACGTGCCGGCGCGCCTGGGGCGGGCCGAGGTGCTCCTGCTCGAGGACCGGCTCACCGAGGCCATCGACGATTTCAACGCGGCCCTCGCGGCCGATCCCGGCCTGACCGGCGTGCGCCAGCGCATCGCCGGACTGGAGGCCACGGCCCTGACCCGGCAGGTAACGGCCGCCCGGGGAGCGGCCGCGGCGGGACGCGACGCCGAGGCGAAGGCAGCCTACGAGCGGCTCATCGCGGCGTCTCCCGAGTCCGCGTTCCTCTACCTCGAGCTGGCCGAGGTCGAGCGCCGGGTCGACGGCGCCGGGTCGGCCCTGGCCCGGCTCGACCGCGCCGTCGCCCTCGATCCGGATGCCCTCGACGCCTGGCTGCTGATGGCCGATCTGTATCTCGCCACCGGAGATCTCGACCGCGCCGAGCAGGCGCTGCTCCGGGCCGACGCCATCGCGCCGGGAGCCGATGTCGAGCGCCTGCTCGCGGACCTGGACGGGCGCCGGCGGGCGGCCGCGTTGCCCCGGGAGTACAGCGCCATCGAGACGGCCGACGCGATCACCCGCGGGCAGCTCGCGGCCCTGCTGGGCGTGCAGTTCGAGTTCCTGTTGGCCGGCCTGGCCGGCGACGGAGCCGCCATCATCACCGACGCCCGCGACCACTGGGCGTACGGCTGGATGATCGACGTCGCGCAGGCCGGAATCATGCTGGCCGACGTCAACTACCGGTTCATGCCGGATCAGGTCGTGAGCCGCGCGGAGCTGGCGCGCATCCTGGTCCGCATGCTGCGCGGGGCCGGGGTCGAGCCGTTGTCGCCGGGCGCGTTGCCGCGGTTCTCCGATCTGGATCCCGGACACCTCGACTATCCGGCCGCGACGGAGGTGGTCGCGGCCGGATTGCTGCCTCCGCTTCCCGGGAACGCGTTTCGGCCGGGTCTGCCGGTCACCGGCGGGGAGGCGGTGGCGGTGTTGGCCCGCCTCGGCTCCGCGACCGGAGTCGCTCGCTAGGCGTCCGCGCCGTTCCACGGCGCAGACGCCTGGAGGGATTGTTGGGCGCCCAGCGGAGCCGAGGGCGACGGCGGGCGGGCCGAGAGGCGGGCTGACGGTCCCCGGGAACGCCCGGGCCTGGGGCCTGCGCCGTACCCTTTGGATGAAGTGCCATGTCGGCGTTGACGGTTGCTAACCAACTCACGCTGCTCCGGATGTTGCTCATTCCGGCCCTGGTCATTCTGGTGGTGTACGGAATGAACGGGTGGGCGTTGGTGGTGTTCATCGCGGCGGGGTTGACCGACGCTCTCGACGGCGTGCTGGCGCGCTGGTGGAGTCGGCCGACGAACCTGGGGGCGCTGCTCGACCCCATGGCCGACAAGCTGCTGCTGATCTCGACTTTCGTCGTGCTCACCCTGCCCGAGCTCGACCTCCCGAACCAGTTCCCGGTGTGGCTGACGGTGCTCGTCATCAGCCGCGACGTCATCATCGTGGTCACGGTGGCGGTCGTGAACCTCGCCATCGGGCGCCGTACATTCCCACCGTCGATGCTGGGGAAGCTCGCGACCCTGATCTACATCGTGGCGATTGCCCTCGTGCTTCTTTACAACTGGCTGGGGCGCGGCTCGATGGTGGTCGATGCGGCCATCTGGGCCGCGCTGGCCATCACCCTCGTTTCGGGGCTCCACTACATCGTTCACGCCACGCGCGTGCTGAGCGAGTGAGGTCGGGCGGCAGGGGCGTCACCCGCCGTGCGCGCTCCCGCCGAGCGCGGTCCGGAACCACGCGATGGTCTTGGTCAGCCCCTCGGCCAAGGGCACCCGGGGCTCCCAGTCGAGCACCCCGCGCGCCCGGCTGATGTCCGGCTGCCGCACCTTCGGGTCGTCGACCGGCAGCGGTTCATGGACGATGCGGCTGCTCGAGCCGGTCAGCCTGATGATCTCCTCCGCGATGCCCGCCACCGTCATCTCGTTCGGATTGCCGAGGTTGACGGGGTCGTTCGTGTCGGACCGCATCAGCCTGAGGATGCCGTCCACCAGATCGCTGACGTAGCAGAAGCTGCGGGTCTGCGTGCCGTCGCCGTAGACGGTCAGATCCTCGCCGCGAAGCGCCTGGGCGATGAAGTTGGGCACGGCGCGGCCGTCCCGCACCCGCATCCGGGGTCCGTAGGTGTTGAAGATGCGGACGATCTTGGTGTCGAGGCCGTGATAGCGGCGATAGGCGGTGGTCATGGCCTCGGCGAAGCGCTTGGCCTCGTCGTAGACGCCCCGCGGACCGATGGGGTTCACGTTCCCCCAGTAGCTCTCGGTCTGCGGATGCTCCAGGGGGTCGCCGTAGACCTCCGAGGTCGACGCGAGGACGAACGTCGCCCGCTTGGCCTTGGCGAGGCCGAGGGCGTTGTGGGTGCCCAGCGCCCCGACCTTCAGGGTCGGGATGGGCCGCTCGAGATAGTCGATGGGGCTCGCGGGGCTGGCCCAGTGGAGCACCGCGTCCACGGGTCCGTCGAGGTCGATGTAGTTGGAGACGTCGTGCCGGACGAACCGGAAGTCGCGGCCGGCGAGATGGGCGATGTTCGCGGCGTCGCCCGTCGACAGGTTGTCGATGCCGACGACATCGTCGCCCCGGTCGAGCAGCGCCTCGGTGAGATGCGACCCGATGAAGCCGGCGGCTCCGGTGATGACGACGCGTTGACCCATGGCGGTTTCCGAGGCGTTGCCGGGGACCGGCCCCGCCTTCCCGGGAGGCGCCGGCCGCGCGGGCCCGGTGCCCGGTGCGGTGCGGCTCAGTACGCGTGGCGATGGAAGAACACGCGGAGGACGGTCATCCACATGATCTTGAAGTCGAGGGCCACCGACCAGTTCTCGATGTAGTAGAGGTCGTACTCGATGCGCTTCTCGATGGACGTGTTCCCCCGCAGGCCGTTTACCTGGGCCCAGCCCGTCAGGCCGGACCGGACCTTGTGGCGGAGCATGTACTGCGGGACGCGCTGCTTGAACTGCTCGACGAAGAACGGCCGCTCCGGCCTCGGCCCCACCAGCGACATGTCGCCGAGGATGACGTTCCAGAGCTGAGGGAGCTCGTCGAGGCTGAGGGTGCGCAGCACGCGGCCGACCGGGGTGCGGCGGGGGTCGTCCTGGCGGGTCCACACCGGTCCGGTCTCGCGCTCGGCGTCCTCGAACATCGATCGGAACTTGTAGACGCGGAACCGGCGTCCGTCGAGTCCCATGCGCTCCTGGCGGTAGAACACCGGACCCGGCGAGGTCGCCTTCACGAGAGCCGCGATGACCGCGAGGGGCAGGCTCAGCAGGACGAGCGAGACGCTCGCGATGCCGAGGTCGATCGCGCGCTTCATCAGGCTGCTCAGTCCCTGGAGGGGGACGTCGTTGATGCTGATGATGGGAACGCCGTCGATCGCTTCGAGGCGGGCGCGGAGGGCGATGACCTGCATGAGATCGGGCACCACCTTGACGTCGACGAACTCCCGATTGGCGACCTCGATGAGCTCCAGCATCTTTGTGTGCTCGTCGAGCGACAGGGCGACGTAGAGCTCGTCGATCCGCTCGCGCCGCAGGATGTCGGCCACCTCCGCCAGCGGCCCCAGGAGCGGCAGGCCCCGGTAGCCCTGCCGGTCGCTGGCGCGATCGTCGACGAAGCCGACGATGCGGTAGCCGAGTCCGCGATGGTGGAGCACCTTGTCGACGACGTGGCGGGCGACGTCGCCGGTGCCCGCGACGAGAATGCGCTTGAGGCCCACGCCCTCGCGCCACTGCTGCTCGAGCGCGGACCGCACGCTGGCCCGGGTCGCATACGCGCAGAGGACGCAGAGGGCGAGGAACAGCGCCCAGACCAGCCGCGACACCTCGTAGACGCCCTGGTCCTTCAGGTCGGCGGGAATGAAGTACGCCTGGAACACCAGCGTGCCCGCGAGACCGAGCACGACCGCGATCAGGCCCCCGATCAGCACCGCGAAGAAGTCGTCGACGCGCGCCCGGATGCGCTCGTGACGGTAGGCGCCCTGCAGCCAGAGGCCGAACGGCAGCAGCAGCCCCACGAAGGGGGCGAGCTGCAGGTAGGACTCGAACGGCGGCTGACCCTTGGGCGCCGGAACCAGTCCGGTCTCGAACCGGAGCCAGTACGCGGCGAGGAACATCGTCACGCCGATGCCGCCGTCGATCACCGACTGGATGATCATGCGCACGCGGGCGCGTTGGGTCATGGATGCAGCTCCGGCGGCGATGCGTCCATCAGGCGGGCGACCTCCGTCGCGAGTGCCCCGCGGAACCGCTCTCGGGAAAAGCGCAGGGCCTGCCGGCGGGCGGCGGCGCCGTCGAGCGGCCGGACGTGAATGGCGTCGATGGCCTCGGCGAAGGCGTCCGGCGTGGATTCCCGCACCAGGAGCCCGGTCTCGCCGTCCACCACGGTCTCCGAGGCCCCGCCCTCGGCGAGGGCGACGACCGGGCATCCGCACGCCTGGGCCTCGACGGGGGCGATGCCGAAGTCCTCGGGACCCGGCAGCAGCATCGCGGTGGCGCTTCGATACGCCTGCCGGACCTCCGCGTCGCTCACCGGGCCGAGGAACTCCGTCTCCGGGCCGGCGATCTTCCGCAGGCGCCCGAGGTCCGGCCCGTCGCCGACGATGCGCAGGGGAACCGCCGCCCGCGCACACGCGCGTATCGCCAGATCGACCCGCTTGTAGGGCACGAGAGCCGACACGATCAGACAGCCATGCCTCGGCGGGGCGGGACCCGGTTGGAAGAACGACGTGTCCACGGGCGGATACACGATACTCGCCTCCCGATTATAGTATCGACCAATCCTCCCCGCAACATATTGCGAAATAGCCACATAGCGGTCCACCCGGTGGGCCGTCGAGGCGTCCCAGCGGGCGATCGCGGCGAGCCCCCGACGGAGCCACCGGCTGGCCCCCTCGCCCACCCGTTCCGGCCCGAAGTAGGCGGGAAACTGGTCCCAGACGTAGCGCATCGGCGTGAAGCAGTAGCAGAGGTGGCGGGCGCGCCCCGGCGCGACGATCGACTTGGCGACGCAGTGGCTGGTGCTGATGACGAGGTCGAACTCGTCGAGATCGAACTGCTCGACGGCGGCCGGGAAGAGCGGCAGCAGCGGCCGGTAGTACCGGTGCGAGCCCGGCAGGCGCTGGACGAAGGAGGTCCGGATCGGTTGCGCCTCGATGGCCGGGGAAACCGAGCCGCGGACGTGCAGGAGCGCGAACCGCGCGGCGTCGGGGAAGAGCTCGCAGATGGTCTCGAGCACGCGTTCGCCGCCCCGCATGCCGGTGAGCCAGTCGTGCACCAGGGCCACGCGCGCGCCGGTCGCGATTCCCATCCACAACTAGTATCCTGTACGGGCATGTCGCGGACGCGTCTGCCATCCGGGCCCCACGCCGTGGCCGCTCCCGGGCGGCGGGGTCCGACCCCGGACTTCTTCGAAGAACCACCGCCAACCCATGAGAATGACGGTCGTCGGCACGGGCTACGTCGGTCTCGTGGTCGGCGCATGCCTGGCCGAGACGGGCAACGAGGTCACCTGCGTCGACGTGGACCAGGGCAAGATCGAGTCTCTGCGGCAGTGCCGTCTTCCCATCTACGAGCCGGGGCTCGACGAGCTCGTGGTCCGGAACGCGGCCAAGCGCCGGCTCACCTTCGACACCGCCCTCGTCCCCGCCGCCCGCGACTCCGAGGTCGTGTTCATCGCGGTGGGCACGCCGTCCGACGAGGACGGCTCGGCCGACGTGCAGCACGTCCTGCGGGCGGCGCGCGACGTCGGCAGGGCGATGGCCGGCTACACGGTCGTGGCCCTGAAGAGCACGGTGCCGGTGGGCACCGCCCGACGCGTCGAGGAGGTCATGGGCGGGGAGACGAGCGAGCCGTTCAGCGTCGTGAGCAATCCCGAGTTCCTCAAGCAGGGGTCCGCCGTCGACGACTTCCTGAAGCCCGACCGCGTCGTCATCGGCGCCGCCGACGATCGCGCGGCCCGGCTGATGGCGTCCATCTACAAGCCCTTCACCCGCACCGGCGCCCCCATCGAGATCATGGACCGGGCGAGCGCGGAGCTCAGCAAGTACGCCGCGAACGCGATGCTCGCCACCCGCGTATCGTTCATGAACGAGGTGGCCAACGTGTGCGACGTCGTGGGCGCCAACGTCGACCACGTGCGCCGCGTCGTCGCCTCGGACCGCCGCATCGGCCCGTCGTTCCTGTTCCCCGGCATCGGCTACGGCGGGAGCTGCTTTCCCAAGGACGTCAAGGCGTTGGGCCGGCTGGCCCGCGACGCCGACTACCGCTTCCGGATCCTAGAGGCGGTCGAGGCGGTGAACGCCGCCCAGAAACGGCGGCTGGTCGACAAGATGGTAGACGCCATGGGATCGCTCGACGGGCGTCGCATCGCCGTCTGGGGGCTGTCGTTCAAGCCGCGCACCGACGACATGCGGGAAGCGCCGTCCATCACCGTCATCGAGGCCCTCCTCGCGGCGGGGGCCGAGGTCGCGGCCTACGACCCCCAGGCCGGCGAGTCGGCCCGGCGGATCTTCGATTCGCGCATCAGCCTGGCTTCCGACGGCTACGAGGTGCTGAAGGAGGCCGATGCGCTGGCCATCCTGACCGAGTGGAACGAGTTCCGCGAGCCCGATCTTCCGCGCATGCGCGAGCTGATGCGGGAAGCGATGATCTTCGACGGCCGCAACCTGTTCGACCCCGCCGAGATGCGCGACCTCGGCTTTCGCTACCACTCGATCGGGCGTTGAGCTGCCGATGAGCACGGTGCTGGTGACCGGCGGAGCCGGCTATATCGGCAGCCACGCCGTCAAGGCCCTGCGGGCGGCGGGGCGCGCCGTCGTCGTCTACGACAACCTAAGCGCCGGCCATCGCGCGGCGGTGATCGGCCTTCCCCTCGTCGAGGGCGACGTCCGCGAGACCGCCCGGCTCGAGGCGGCCCTGCGGCAGCACGGCGTCTCCGCGGTGATGCACTTCGCGGGGCTCCTCTCGGTGGAGGAGTCGGTGCGCGATCCGGCCCGCTACTACGAGCACAACGTGCGGGGCGGGCTCTCGGTGCTCGACGCGATGCGCGCCGCCGGGGTCGGCCGGCTCGTGCTGTCGTCGACCTGCGCGGTGTACGGCAATCCGGTGGCGACCCCGATCGGCGAGGATCACCCCACCGACCCCATCAACGCCTACGGGAGCTCGAAGCTGGCCGTCGAGCGCGCCCTGCGCGACTACGGCCGGGCCTACGGCCTGCAGTCCATCGCCCTGCGTTACTTCAACGCGGCCGGGGCGGACCCGGACGGCGTACTCGGCGAGGACCACGACCCCGAGATCCACCTGATTCCGCGCGCCCTCGACGCGGCCTGCGGCGGAGCCCCGCTCCGGGTGTTCGGCGACGACTATCCCACCCCGGACGGCACCTGCCAGCGCGACTACGTGCACGTCGCGGACATCGCCGCCGCGCACGTCCGGGCCCTCGACGCGCCGGCCCCCGGCGGCGCGAGGGTCTACAATCTGGGCACGGGGACGCCGCACTCCGTGCGGGACGTGATTCGCAGCGTGGAACGGGTGACGGGCCGCCGCGTCCCGGCCGAGCCGGCCCCGCGCCGCGCCGGCGATCCGCCCGTGCTCTTCGCCGCGGCGGGGCGCATCGAGCGCGATCTCGGCTGGCGGCCGGTCCACACGGAGCTGGACGACATCGTCGCGACCGCCTGGCGCTGGCGCGAGCGCCACCCGGAAGGGTTCGGCTCGACCACACCGTGAATCCACTGCTGCGGCTGCTGCGATTCGTCCTGCCCCACAAGCTGCGCGTCATCGCCGCGCTGCCCGCCATGGTGCTCTACGCCCTCGCCTCGGGCGGGCTCGCCCTCATCATCCAGCCGATCTTCGACGGCGTTCTTCCCGCCGGAAGCCGGGTCGCGGCGATCTGCGGCGCCCTGGTGGGGCTCTACCTGGCCAAGGGAGCCGGCGCCTACTTCTCCGTCTACCTGATGGCCGACGCGGGGCAGCGGCTGGTCCACGACCTGCGCACGGAGCTCTTCGGGCACATGCTCGGCCAGTCGAGGACGTTCTTCGGGGCCCGCACGACGGGGCGGTTGCTGTCGCGGATCACGAGCGACGTCGGCCGGGTCCAGCAGGTCGTGTCGGAGACCTGCGGCGACCTCGTCCGTGAATCGTTCGCGCTGATGGCGTTCGCCTTCGTGCTGTTCTACCAGGACGCGCGGCTCGCGCTGGTGTGCATGACCGGCGCGCCGCTGGTGGTGTATCCCCTGGTCCGGCTGGGGCAGCTCGTGCGGCGGACGACGCGCCGCGGCCAGGAGGAGGTCGAGCACCTGTCGCACCTCGCGGTGGAGGCGCTCACCGGCCACCGCATCGTGCAGGCGTTTCAGGCCGAGTCGTTCGAGCGGCGGAAGTTCGCGCGGGCCTCGCAGCGGCTGTACCGGACGATCATGCGGGTCACCAGCGCCCTGGCGATCCTGCCGTCGGTGATCGAGCTGCTGGGGGGCGTCGCCATCGCAGGAATCCTCTGGTACGGCAGCCGCGAGATCGCGGCCGGCGACCTGACGGAGGGCCAGTTCATCTCGTTCATGACCGCGCTCCTGCTGATGTACGGTCCCGTGAGGAAGCTGAGCCGGGTCAACGCCAACATCCAGCAGGCGATTGCCGCGGCCGAGCGGATCTTCGAGGTCCTGGACGCCCGCACCGGGACCCCCGAGCGGCCCGGCGCCGGGGCGCTGCCGCCGTTCGCGTCGCGCATCGAGTTCCGCGACGTGACGTTCCGGTATCCCGACGACGACGAGCCGGTCCTGCGCGGCGTCTCGTTCACGGTGCCGGCGGGCGAGGTGGTGGCGGTGGTGGGCCTCAGCGGGGCGGGCAAGTCGACCCTCGTCAACCTCGTGCCGCGGTTCCACGACGTCACCGAGGGGGGCATCCTGATCGACGGGACCGACGTGCGCGACGTGACGTTGCCGTCGCTGCGCCGGGCCATCGGCATCGTGACCCAGGAGACGTTCCTGTTCGACGCGTCGGTGGCCGACAATATCGCCTACGCGGTGCCGGACGCCTCTCGGGAGTCGATCGTGGCGGTGGCGCGGGCGGCCCACGCCCACGAGTTCATCGTCGATCTGCCGCAAGGCTACGATACCGTGATAGGAGAGCGCGGCCAGCGGTTGTCGGGCGGCCAGCGCCAGCGGCTCACGATCGCGCGGGCCCTGCTCAGGAACCCGCCCATCCTCGTGCTCGACGAGGCGACGTCGGCCCTCGACGCGGAGTCGGAGCTGCTCGTCCAGGACGCGTTGGCGAGGCTCCTGCTCAACCGCACCGCGTTCGTCATCGCCCACCGCCTCTCGACCATCCGGCGGGCCGACGCCATCATGGTGCTCGAGGGCGGACGGGTGGTGGAGTCCGGCCGGCACGAGGAGCTGCTGGCGCGCCCCGGCAGCAGCTATGCGAAGCTCTATGCGACGCAGGTGTTCGGGCAGGAGGGCGAGGAGCGGGCGGCGGTCGCCGCGGCGGCCCGCCCGGCGACGAGTGCAACGCGATGATCAAGTCGATGACGGGGTTCGCGTCCGGTAGCCGGGAGCTCGAGACGGCGGCCCTCGGCATCACGGTGCGGACCGTCAACCATCGCTACCTCGACATTCAGGTGCGGCTGCCGCCGTTGCTGGCGCCGGTCGAGGTGGAGCTGCGCGGCGCCGTCCAGCGCCGGGTGGCGCGCGGCCGCGTCGAGGTGGCGGTGACCGCCCGGCTTCTCGGGCAGCCCGACGTCGAGGTCGCCCTGAACGAGCCGCTGGTCGACGCGCTCTCGGCCGCCGTCGAGCAGGCCCGTGCGCGGGGCGTGACCACCGGCGGCCTGACCGCCGGCGACCTCCTGCGGTTCCCGCGGGCGCTCGTGGTCGAGGAGCTGGAGCTGGAGGAGGCGGGCCGGGCCTCGCTGGGGCGCGCCGCGATCGCGGCGGTCGAGGACGTGCTGCGCGATCTGGACGCCATGCGCGTGCGCGAAGGCGGATACCTGCTGGCCGACCTCGAGGCGCGGTGCCGCACGTTGTCGGACCTCGTCGGCCGCCTCGAGTCGGCGGCCGAGTCGGGGCGGTCCGAGCTCGTGTCGCGGCTGAGCGCCCGCGTCGGGGAGCTGCGGGGGCAGGCCGGCGTCGAGGAGGCGGCGGTGGCCCAGGAGGTGGTACGGTTCGCGGCCCGCTCCGACGTCAGCGAGGAGATCACCCGGCTGCGCGGTCATCTCGCCCACTGGTCCGCCCTCACCGGCTCGAACGAGCCGTGCGGCCGCAAGCTGGACTTCCTCCTGCAGGAGATGAACCGGGAGGTCAACACGCTGGGCGCGAAGGTGGAGGGCGCCGACGCGAGCGAGCTCGTGGTGACCGCAAAGGCCGAGCTCGAGAAGCTGCGTGAGCAGGTTCAGAACGTGGAGTAGCCGTTCGAACGGCGAGGTCCGGTTGACCGGGGCCGCCGGCGACGGTCCCCCGGGCCAGGAGCCTGCGCCGTGGAACGGCGCCGACTCCTGGAGGGTTGGTTGGGCGTCCAGCGGAGCCGAAGGCGACGATGGGCGGGCCGGGAGGTCGCGAGCGTGAACGGCAAGGGAAGCCTGTTCGTGGTCTCGGCCCCGTCGGGCACCGGGAAGACCACCGCCGTCGACACGCTGGTCGCGCGGGTGCCCGGACTCGAGCGGTCGCGAAGCTACACCTCGCGGCCCCCGCGTCCCAGCGAGCGGGACGGCGTCGACTACCACTTCCTGGACCGGGAGCGCTTCGACTCGATGCGCGTCGCGGGCGAGTTCCTCGAGTGGGCCGAGGTGTTCGGCCACCTCTACGGCACCCGCGCCCCCGATACCCGGCGCCGCCTCGACGCCGGTCTCAGTCTCGTCCTCGTCATCGACGTGCAGGGGGCGCGTCAGGTCCGCGGGGTCGAGCCCGGCGCGGTCGGCATCTTCCTGCTGCCGCCGTCTCCCGCCGTGCTCGAGGACCGCCTGCGCCGCCGGCCCGGCGACCGCCTCACCGAGGCCGAGATCCGGCGCCGGCTGAGCGTCGCCCGGCGCGAGGTCCGCCACGTCGCGGAGTACGATTACGTGGTCGTCAACGACGACCTGGAGGACTGCGTCGAGCGCCTGCGGTGCATCGTCGAGGCCGAGCGCCAGTCGTTGCGCGCGGCCGGTGCCGCCGCGCGGGCGATTGCGGAAGGCTTCGGGGAACCGGACGACGGGGGCGCGCCATGGCGCTGATCGCGGTGGGGGTGAGCGGCGGCATCGGCGCCTACAAGGCGGTCGAGATCGTCCGCCGGCTTCAGGACAGCGGTCACGACGTCGTCGTGACGATGACGTCCAACGCCCGCCGCTTCGTCGGACCGTTGACGTTCGAGGCGATCACGCGGCGGCCGGTCATCACCGATCAGTTCGCGCCGGGCGCGAACGCGACCATCGAGCATGTCGCGCTGGCCACCGACATCCGGGCGCTGCTCGTGGCGCCGGCCACCGCCAACATCATCGGGAAGCTCGCCCACGGCATCGCCGACGACTTCCTGACCTCGCTCTACCTCGTGACGCGGGCGCCGGTCGTCGTCGCCCCCGCCATGAACACGAACATGTACGAGCACGCGGCGGTCGCCGCCAACCTCGCCGCGCTGGAGGCGCGCGGGGCGCACGTGGTCGCCCCCGGCGAGGGATACCTCGCGTGCGGGTGGACGGGCCCGGGTCGGCTCGCCTCCGTCGACGACGTGGTCGCCGCCGTCGAGCGCCGGCTCCGGCCGGGGGAGGGCGACCTCGCGGGCCGGCGGCTCCTCGTCACCGCGGGACCGACCCTCGAGGACCTCGATCCGGTGCGCTTCGTCGGCAACCGCTCGAGCGGCCGGATGGGGTACGCGCTGGCCGCGGAAGCGGTCGACCGCGGCGCCCGGGTGGTGCTGGTGTCGGGCCCGTGTAGCCTGCAGCCTCCGGCCGGGGCCGAGGTGGTCGCGGTGCGGAGCGCGGCCGACATGCGCGCGGCGGTGACGGACCGGGCGGACGAGGCGGACGCCGTGGTCATGGCCGCCGCGGTGGCTGACTACACGCCGGCCGGGGGGCCTCGCGGGCAGAAGATCGCGAAGGAATTCGAGACCCTGACCCTGACCCTGACCCGCACCGCCGACGTTCTGCGGGAGCTCGGCCGAAGGCGGGCCGGCGGGCGCCGGCCGGTGCTCGTCGGGTTCGCGGCCGAGACCCGCGACTTCGTCGCGCGGGCCCGGGCCAAGCTCGAGGCCAAGGGGGCGGACCTTATCGTCGCCAACGACGTGTCGCGGACCGATGCCGGGTTCGACGTGGAGACGAACGCCGCCACCCTGGTCGAGGCGGGGGGGACGACGGACCTGCCGTTGCAGTCCAAGCGCGACCTGGCCCGCGCTATCCTCGACCGTCTTCGGGAGATGCTGGCCGGGCCGCCGGAGGCGGTCGAGACCGCCGACCATGACCGACCGTGAGCAGTTGAGGCGGCACCTGGAGTTCTTCCGGGAGCTGGGGGTCGAGGGCGTCAGCCGCGACGCGACGTGGCGCGCGCGCGGGCCCGCGGGTGCCGAGCCTCGGGGGGGAGAGCGCGCGAACGAGCGTGCCGACAGCGCACCGGAATCGCCGGCTCGCGCCCGCGAGGTGCATGGGGTGAGCCATCCGGCATACGCGTCCGGCGGCGGCCCTACCTCGGCGTCCGACGTCTCCGCGCCGGCGGAGACGGGCGGAACCGCGGCGGCGCCGGAGACGCTCGAGGCGGTTCGTGCCGACCTCGGCGAGTGCACCCGCTGCAAGCTGCACGGAGGACGGACGAACCTCGTGTTCGGGGTCGGCAGCCCCACCGCCGACCTCGTGTTCGTCGGCGAGGCGCCGGGGCGGGACGAGGACCGGCAGGGCATCCCTTTCGTGGGCCGGGCAGGCCAGTTGCTGACCCGGATCATCGCGGCGATCGGCCTGTCGCGCGACGAGGTCTACATCGCCAACGTCATCAAGTGCCGCCCCCCGAACAACCGGAACCCGGAGCCCGACGAGGTGGCCACCTGCGAGCCGTTCCTGTTCCGGCAGCTCGACGTCATCCGTCCCCGGGTGGTGGTGGCCCTCGGGGGCTTCGCCATCAGGACCCTGCTCGACACCGCGGAGCCCGTCTCCCGGCTGCGGGGAAGAGTGTTCGACTACCGTGGGGCGAAGCTGATCCCGACCTTCCACCCCGCCTTTCTCCTGCGGAGCCCGGAGCGCAAGCGGGATGTCTGGGAGGACATGAAGCGGGTCCGCGCCCTGCTCGCGGAGCCGGGGGCCGCCCCCTGAGACGGCGCGTTCCGCCGCCGTCGTTCATCGCCGATGCCGCGCGTAGTCTCCGTGGTCGTCCCCGTCCCCGCCCTCGATCGCCTCGACTACGAGGTGCCCGCGGAGTTGCCGGTACCGGAGACGGGGACCCGTGTCCTCGTGCCGCTGGGACCACGGGCGGTGACCGGCTGCGTCGTCGAGCGGCCTGAGGCGCCGGCCCCTGCCACCCTCAAGCCGCTGCTCGACGTCCTCGACGTCGAGCCCCTGCTGCCGGCCGGCGTGGTGCGGCTCGCCCTCTGGGTGGGCGAGTACTACGCCTGCGGCGCCGGCGAGGCGGTGGCGGCGGCGATGCCGCCCCTGGCGTGGGTGGCCACCGAGCGTCGGGCGGAGATCACCCCGGCGGGCCGGGCCGCCCTTGCCGGCCGGCCGGGGGCCGCGCGGCGCCGCCTGCTCGAGCTGCTCTCGGACGGCGCCTCCCACCGGGCGGCGGCGCTCGATGACGGCACGAGGCGCCGGGGCCCCGGCCGGGGGAGGGGCGGCGGCCGCCACGCGCTCCTCGCGGCCATGGCTCGCGAGGGGCTCGTCCGGTTGACGCAGCCCCTCAAGGGCGCCGCGTCCGCCTTCAGGAGGGTCCGCGTCGCCCGCCTGACCGACGAGGGCCGGGCGCGCCTGGCCGGCGGCACCCCCCTGGGAACGCGGCAGCGCGAGGCGCTGGAACGGCTCGAGGCGGCGCCGGGGGGAGTGCCGGTGCCGGTGCTCAGGGCCGCACGGATTCCCGACGGGACCCTTCGCCGGCTCGCCGAGCTCCGTGCGGTGACGATCGTGAGCGAGGTCGTCGAGCGGGAGCCGTCGGCGTTCGAGCTCCTGGAGGACTCCGAGCCGGTCCACGCCCTGACGCCCGGGCAGCGGCAGGTGGTCGAGGCCCTGGAGGCGTCCGCGGGGTCCGGCGTCTTCGAGGTGGCGCTCCTCCACGGGGTCACCGGGAGCGGCAAGACCGAGGTCTACGCGCGGCTGGCCCGGGCGGCGGTCGCGAGAGGGCGGCAGGCCCTCGTCCTCGTTCCCGAGATCGCCCTCACCCCGGCCATCGCGGCGCGGCTGCGGCCGGTGTTCGGGGCCCGGGTGGCGGTCCAGCACAGCGGCCTGTCCGCCGGGGCCCGCCACGATCAGTGGCACCGCATCCGCCGCGGCGAGGTCGACGTGGTCGTGGGCACGCGGTCCGCGGTGTTCGCGCCCCTGCCGTCGGTGGGCCTGATCGTGGTCGACGAGGAGCACGACGGCTCCTACAAGCAGGACGAGAGCCCGCGTTATCACGGCCGCGACGTGGCGGTCATGCGGGGAAAGCGCGACCACGCCCTCGTCGTGCTCGGGTCCGCGACGCCGTCCCTGGAGAGCTTCCGTCACGCCGACAACGGCCGCTACCGGCGGTTCACGCTGCCGCAACGCATCGGGAGCCGCCCCCTGCCCACCGTGCGCGTGGTCGACATGCGCGAGGAGCTCGCGGAGCACGGCCCCGACGTCGTGCTGAGCACCCCCCTCGCCGAGGCCATCGACGGCAGGCTGGCGGACCGGGAGCAGGCGCTGGTGCTGCTGAACCGGCGGGGGTTCGCGGCCTCCCTGCTCTGCCGCGGCTGCGGTCAACCCCTCGAGTGCCCCGACTGCAGCGTGAGCCTGACGTTCCACCGTGCGGCGGGGCGGGCCCGCTGCCACTATTGCGGCTACTCGCGGGCCCGCCCCGCCGCGTGCCCCCGGTGCTCGGGCACGGTCCTCGAGCACGTGGGCTTCGGCACCGAGCGGGTGCAGGCCGAGATCGAGCGGCGGTGGCCGGCCGCCCGCATCGCCCGGCTCGACCGCGACACGGTGCGGCGGCGGGGCGGCGCGGCGCGGCTGCTCCAGCGGGTCGCGAGCCGCGAGCTGGACGTCCTCGTCGGCACCCAGATGGTCGCGAAGGGCCACGACTTCCCCGGTGTGACCCTGGTGGGCGTGGTGTCGGCGGACATCGGCCTCGGGGTGCCCGACTTCCGGGCGGCGGAACGCACGTTCCAGTTGCTGACGCAGGTCGCGGGCCGCGCCGGCCGGGGGAGCGCCCCCGGCGAGGCGATCGTCCAGACGCTCCATCCCGGTCACTACGCCATCCGTCACGCCTGCGACCAGGCATACGCGCCCTTCTATGGAGAGGAGCTGCGTTTCCGGCGGGCCTTGCGGTATCCGCCGGTGGTGTCCCTGGTCTCGGTCGTCGTCCATGGGGCGCAACGGGATCGCACGGTGCGGGAAGCGTCCGCGCTCGTGGCGTGGCTGCGCGCGGCGCCGCGCCGGTTCACGGTGCTGGGGCCGGCCCCGGCGCCCCTCGCGAGGCTGCGGGGCCGCTACCGCGTGCAGCTCTTCCTGAAGGGCGGGCGCCGGGCGGAGATGCGGGAGGCGCTCCTCCGGGTGCTGGACGAGCATCCGCGCCTGAAGCGACGCGTGGTGGTCGACGTCGACCCCGTGTCGATGCTGTAGTGGACCGTCCTGCCGGAAGGGTGCCATGGCCGCGGGCCGGGACGGGGCGTCCAGGCGAGCTCCGGGCCGTCCACTGGTCGGGCGTTCGCCGGCGGTGAGCCGAGCCGGGGACGGACCGCGCATCGGATACGCCCTGCATCGATGCGGTCGACGGCGTTCCGAGCGCGCCGGAGCGGGGGCGCGCTCTTCGACGGAGCGTCGTCTACTGGCCGATCTCTCCGATGACCTGGATGGGGGCGGGCGTGAAGCAGAGCACGAAGATGACGAGCGCGAACGCCGCCACGAGCATCCGGGTCCGGTCGATGGGAACGTCGTGGTCGAGGGTGCGCGGGTGCCTGGGGCCCAGCGCGACGAGCATGACGACCATCAGCACCGCCCAGACGATCCAGCTCGGGGAATGGAAGGCGAGGGCGAAGAGGACGGCGGCCGAGGCGAGGGTCACCAGGGTCGAGCGGGCGCCGAAGACCGCGTACGAGATGTGCCCCCCGTCGAGCTGGCCGATCGGGAACAGGTTGAGGGCGGTGGCCAGCAGCCCGACCCACGCCGCGAATCCCATGGGGTGGACGTTCAGTGTGGCCCCCTCCACGGCTGTCCCCCAAACGGCCCAGGCCGCGAAGCGGAACAGCAGCGGCTCACCCAGGAACACCGTGAACTCGGTCGCCTCCTGCGCCGGCACGACCCGCGAGAGGCCGATTCCGACGAAGAGAGCGGGCACCGCCACCACGAAGCCGGCGATGGGCCCGGCGACGCCGATGTCGAACAGCATGCGCTTGGTCGGAATCGGCTGCCGTATGCGGATGAACGCGCCGAGGGTACCGATCAGGAACGGCGCCGGCAGGAAGTAGGGGAGCGACGCGTCGACCCGATAGTGTCGGCAGGCATAGTAGTGGCCCAACTCGTGGACGCCCAGAATGGCCAGGACCGTCAGGCTGTACCAGAGCCCGTGCCACAACACGAAGGGGGCCTCCGCCCCGGCGCCCGGATCGGTGGCGAAGCCCTGATGTTGACAGGCGCCGACCACCGTGGTGGACAGGACCGTGGCCAGCAGGAGCACGAGGTTCAGCCACGGGCGATCCCGTCGGGCGGACGCCCTCATCGGAGGCCCGGGTGGATACGCGCGAGGGGAAGGCGCCTCGCGCGGGTCCGGAGGCAGCACCGACGGCGGTTCGGGGACGGGAGCGGGAAGCTGACTCAAGGGAGGTCTGTCCGTGGGGTTCGCGCCACCTGCCGCCGGAGCGGATGCGAGGCGGAGGACGCGTCAGCCGCCGATATCCTGGAGGTCCTTGCCGGGCTTGAACCGGATGGTCCGGCCGGGTGGAATGCGTACTTCCTTGCCGGTCCGCGGATTGCGGCCGATACCCCGCTTGCGCGGCTTCACCTGGAAGACCCCGAAGCCCCTCAGCTCGATGCGCTCTCCGCGCTGCATCGACGTCCGCATGGCGTCGAACACGGCGTCGACCGCCACCTCGGCCTTCACCTTGGTGATGTCGGCGAGCCTGGAGACTTCGTTCACGATGTCGACTTTGATCATGCGCGGCGCCAACGATGTTATGTAAGCATCATAGGTACTGCCATTTACGGCTGTCAAGCGGCGGCGGGTAGAGGTACAGGGATGGGAGCGCGATGGGTGGTGAGCTGAACCGCGCGGCGGGGCGGGTGGTCCTCGTGGGGCGTCCGAACGTGGGCAAGTCGACGCTCTTCAACCGGCTGACCGGCACGCGGCGGGCCATCGTCACCGCGTTGGCCGGGACCACCCGCGACGTGCTGGCGGGGACGGTGGAGTGGCAGCGGCGGGTGTTCTCCCTCGTCGACACCGGCGGGGTCGCGGGCGCGAGCGTCGATCCGATGCAGGAGGCGGTGGCGGACCGCGGTCGTCGCGCCGCCGCGGAAGCCGAGGTCGTGGTGTTCCTGGTGGACGGCGGCGAGGGACCGGTGCCGGCCGACGACGAGCTGGCCCGCGAGTTGAGGACGCGGGGAACGCCGGTGGTGCTGGCCGTCAACAAGATGGACGACCGGCGGGCGCGCTCGCACGTCCCCGAGTTCCACCGGTTCGGCCTCGAGCCGGTCGTGGAGATAGCGGCCGAGCATGGGCAGGGAATCGGGGACCTGCTGGACGAGGTCGTCGCGAGGCTGCCGCCGGGGCCGGCCCCCGCGCCCGACGGCGAGGCCGGCGATGCGGAGCGGGAGACCGGCGTGGTGGTGGTCGGTCGTCCCAACGTCGGGAAGTCGTCGCTCGTCAACCGGCTGCTGCGCGGCGACCGCGTGCTCGTCAGCCCCACCCCGGGCACCACCCGCGACGCCGTCGACGACGTGATGCGGTGGCATCGGCAACAGTTCCGCATCGTCGACACCGCGGGCATGCGGCGTCCCGGCCGCGTCGCCGGAGGCGGGCGCATCGAGGCGGTCAGCGTCGTGCGCGCGCGCCACGCGATGGAGCGCACGGACGTCGCGGTGATCGTGGTGGACGCGGCGGCGGGCGTCGTGAAGCGCGACGCGGCCATCGCCGGCGAGGCGGAGGCGGCCGGCTGCGGCGTCGTGCTCGCCGCCAACAAGTGGGACCTCGTCAAGGACCGCGGACCCGGGTTCGCGGCCGGTTTCGACGAAGAGCTTCGCGGCGCCCTCAAGTTCGTCGACTACGCGCCCATCGTCCATCTCTCGGCGATGACCGGAGAACGGACGGGACGGCTGCTGGAGCTCGTCGACGAGGTCGCCGCCGCCCGCCGGACGAAGGTGACCACGGGCGAGCTCAACCGCGTGGTCGCCCGGGCGACCCGCGACCATCGCCTGTCCGGGGCCGGGCAACGGACGGTGCACGTCCGCTACGCGGTACAGACGGGCGTGGCGCCGCCGACGTTCACGCTGTTCACGGGCCGGGGCGCGCGGCTGCACTTCTCGTCCGAGCGGTTCCTCCGGCGCCGCCTGCGGGAGGCCTTCGGGTTCGTCGGCACCCCGATCCGCCTCAAGGCGCGGGGGAGGTAGGCCGGTGTATACTGAGGCCGGCTCGAAGCGAAGCGATGGCGACACGGGTCGAGATGCCGGAACGGTCCATCTACAAGCCGTCCGAGGTCTGCGCCATCGCCGGGTTGCAGCCCTACGTGCTACGCTCTTGGGAGGCCGAGTTCCCGGAAATCGGCGTTGCGCACGGCGATGGCCGCTCGCGCCTGTATCGCCGGGAGGATCTCGACAGGGTGCTGCGCATCAAGCAGCTCGTCTTCGTCGAGGGCCTGACCCTGGGGGCGGCGCGGCGCCAGCTCCACAAGGAGGCGCCGGCATCGGAGAACGTCGAGGCGACGGCGTTGGACGAGCTGCTCGGCGACGAGGTCAGGTCGCGGCTGAACGGCATCAAGAAGGGCCTGCACGCGATTCTGGAGTTGCTGGCCGGGCAGAAGGCCTGACCGGGGCAAGGCGGGACCCGACGGCTTCGTGGTCGGCCGGCGGGTCGGTGTCGGGATGTGGCGCAGTCTGGTAGCGCACCTGACTGGGGGTCAGGGGGTCGCTGGTTCAAATCCAGTCATCCCGACCATTTTCGTTCGACGTTCCTCGACGGTATCCTTCCAACGACTCTTCCGCGCGCCGATGCCGGCCGGGAAACCGCATGGCGTTCCCATGAAGTCGCTCGCCGCGACTGCGACCATGCGGCACCGGGGTTTCGGCGCGGAGCGGCAGCAGGGGGACACACCATGAGCACGCCAGCCGTGAGACCGGTGCACACCGCGTTGGCGCGGGCCGCGGGCGCCGCCGTCCTGGCCGTCGTCGCGGCGACCGCGGCGCCGTCCGCCGACGACTGGCCGCAGTGGCGGGGCGCGGACCGGCTCGGGATCTGGCACGAGACGGGCATCGTCGAGGAGCTGCCGGACGAGCTGAGGGTCGTCTGGCGCACGCCGATACGCCCGGGGTATTCGGGCCCGGCGGTCGCCGACGGCCGGGTGTTCATCACGGATTGGCGGGAGGATCCGGAATCGCGCACGCTGGACGGCACGGAGCGGGTGCTCGCCCTCGACGAGGAGACCGGCGAGGTGCTGTGGACCCACGAATGGCCGACGTCCTACCGCATGCTGTCGGTGAGCTACGCGGTCGGCCCCCGCGCCACCCCCACCGTCGACGGCGACCGCGTCTACGTCGTCGGGGCTACCGGGCGAATGTTCTGCTTCGACGTCGAGACCGGCGCGGTGCGTTGGCAGAAGGACTATGTGGCCGAGTACGGCACGAGCGTCCCGGTGTGGGGCATCGTCAGCGCCCCCCTCGTCGACGGCGACCGGCTCCTGACCGTCGTCGGCGGCGAGCCCGACGCGCTGGTGGTGGCCTTCGACAAGCGGACCGGCGAGGAGCTGTGGCGCGCGATCGAGGTGGAAGCCGAGATGGGCTACGCGCAGCCGGTCATCTACGAGGCGGGCGGCGTCCGCCAGTTGATCGTCTGGCATCCGCAGGCCCTTGCGTCGCTCGACCCCGAGACCGGCGAGCTCTACTGGGAGCAGCCCTGGGACGTCTCGATGGGGGTCACGGTGGCGACCCCGGTGCGCAGCGGCAACTACCTGCTGGTGTCGCAGTTCTTCAACGGCTCGCTCATGATGCAGTTGAGCCAGGACCGGCCGCACGCCACCGAGCTGTGGCGGGGCCGGAGCCGCAGCGAGCTGCCGGGGGAGACGGACACCATCCATGCGATGGTGACGACCCCGATCATCATCGGCGACCACGTCTACGGCGTGGACAGCTACGGCGAGCTGCGTGCGCTCGACGCCGCCACCGGCGAACGGGTCTGGATGAGCCCCGACATGACGGCCCAGGCGCGCTGGAGCACCGCCTTCCTCGTCCGGCACCGGGACCGGTACTTCGTCAACAACGACGACGGGTTCCTGATTCTCGCCCGGTTCACGCCGGAGGGGTATGTCGAGCTCGACCGCACGCGGCTCATCGAGCCGACCGGTGGCTCCGGCACCCGCACGCCGCACGGCCGCATCGCCGAGCGCCTCGTCAACTGGTCGCACCCGGCCTACGCGAACGGACACATCGTCCACCGCAACGACCGGGAGATCATCCGGGTATCTCTGCGCGCGGACGACTACTAGCCCGCCAATCGCTCCTCCGGGAGTCCGCGCCGTTCCACGGCGCAGACTCCTGCCCTGTCAATCGTCGCCCCCGGCTCCGCTTCGCGCCCGGCAACTCCCGGGCACGGTCGTCGTGCCAGGACGCGGGTCTCTCAGGCACGCTGGGTGGCGTTTCCGGCCCGCTCGTGGTACAACCCCGCGAACGTACCGGAGCCTGCCGCGTGGCACGGTCGGATCGGAATCGGTTCTCGCGTCCCCACGTCACGGAGAACGCCAGGAGTTCGTCAGTCTTATGGCCATGCGGCGCCGGTTCGGTTATCATGCGGGGCAGCGCGGGCGACCGGGTTCACTCATCACCAGGAGGGGATGTTGGCAAGAGTCAAGAAGCTCACCGAGGCGATGACGAAGACGCAGATGTTAGCGGACATCGCGGAGAAGACGACGCTGACCAGGCGACAGGTCGGCGATGTCTTCGGGGCGCTGGAATCGGTCATCGAGCGCCACGTCCGGAAGGGGGCCGTCGGTGTCTGCACCATCCCCGGCCTGATGAAGATCAAGATAGTCAAGAAGCCGGCGCGAAGGGCGAAGAAGGGCGTGCCGAATCCCTTCCGGCCCGGCGAGACGATGGACGTGAAGGCCCGCCCGGCGAGCACGACGGTGAAGATCCTTCCGCTCAAGAAGCTGAAGGACATGGCGTAGCGGATTTGCGGACGGGATTCCGGGGCACGTCGCCAGGCGGTCGCCGCGCCGGGCCCCGGAGCGCGTCGAGCCCCTGCTCGTCGGGGCCAGGCCTCAGGCTCTCTTCGCCCGGTGGCGGGCAAGCGCGACGGCCACGTCGGCCTTGCCGGGCTCGACGGGGCCGCAGAATCGAGCCCCCTCCTCGATAATCAGGCAGGGTGACGACAGCCGTCCGCTGACCACGCACGACGCTCGAAGCTCGATGAGCCTCGTCGCGGTGAGGTTCCCCTCGACGCGGCCGAGCACGGTCACGGTTCGGGCGAAGACATCGCCCTGGACCCGCGCGACGCCGGTGACCGCGACGCCGTGATCCGGCACGACCACCTCGCCCTCGACCGTTCCTTCGATGATGACGTGGTTTGTGGCGCTGAGGCGGCCCTTGGCGGTGATCCTCGGGCCGAAGGTCGTCATCCCGCCGGCGCGGGGCGCGTCTCGATGCGGGGAATCCTCGTCGGGCGGGGCCGGCGTGACGGTCGGGTAGCGGTCGATCGTCGCCATGGGTCGAGCGCGTCGCAAGAGCTGGAGCGGGAGACGGGGATCGAACCCGCGACCAACGGCTTGGGAAGCCGTGACTCTACCACTGAGTTACTCCCGCTCGTCGACACGCGGATCCATCTTATCAGAATCGGCCCGCTCTCAGCTTCGGATCAGGCGCAGCACCTCGTCCCGCCGCTCCTCCATCTCGTCCCGCGTGGCCGCCTCGAGATTCAGCCGCAGCAGGGGCTCGGTATTGGACGGCCGCACGTTGAAGTGCCAGGTCGGATACTCGACCGACACGCCGTCCATGTGATGGACGCGGCCGTCGGCGTAGCGTGAGGCGAGCAACTCCAGCTTGCCGGCGACGCGCTCCCGATCGTCGAGGGCGGTGTTGATCTCGCCGGAGATGAAGTAACGCTCGCGAAACGGGGCGAGCAGCTCCCGCAACGTCCGGCCCCGGGCGGACATCAGCTCGAGGATGAGCAGCGCGGGGATGAACCCGTTGTCGGCGTGGAAGTTCTCACGGAAGTAGTAGTGGCCGGTGACCTCGCCGCCGAAGACCGCGTTCTCCTCCCGCATTCGCTTCTTGAAGAACGCGTGCCCGACCCGGTTCATCAGCGCCCGCCCCCCGTGGGCGGCGACGGTGTCCCGGACGGCGTGGCTGGCCCGCACGTCGTAGACGACGGCGGCGGAGGGCGTCTTGCGGAGAAAGGCCTCCGACAGCAGGGCGGTGACGAAGTCGCCGGGGACGAACTCGCCCTCGCCGTCCACGAAGAAGCACCGGTCGGCATCGCCGTCCCACGCGATTCCCGCGTCCGCGGACCCGGCCCGGACCGCTTCGACGAGAGCGCGGCGGTTGGCCTCGATCAGCGGGTTCGCCTCGTGGTTAGGAAACGTTCCGTCGACGTCGAAGCAGAGTCGGGTCGTGCGGCACGGCAAGCGGTCGAAGAGGGCCGGCGCGACGACGCCCGCCATGCCGTTGCCGGCGTCGAGCACCAGCGAGAACGGCCGGATGACAGCCGGGTCGATGAACCCCAGCACGTGGTCGAGATAGTCGTCCAGGACCCGTTCCTCGCGGCGTCCGCCTTCGCGGGCGGCCGGCGCCGGCACCGCGTCGGCGGCGAGCATGTCGCGAATCTCGGCGATTCCCGAGTCGCCGCTGAGCGGGAGCGCCTGCCTCCCGACGAGCTTGATGCCGTTGTAGGCTCCGGGGTTGTGCGACGCGGTGATCTGGGCGCCGCCGTCGAGGTCGTCGCGAGCCACCGCGAAGTAGAGCTGGTCGGTCCCCATCAGGCCGATGTCCACGACGTCGGCGCCCTGGGCCCTGGCTCCGGCCACGAACGCCGTCGCGAGGGCGGGCGACGACACGCGCATGTCGCGGCTGACGGCGATGCGCCGCGCCCCGAGATGGGCCACGAATGCGCGGCCGATCAGCTCCGACAATCCCTCGTCGATCTGATCGGGATAGAGTCCGCGAACGTCGTAGGCCTTGAACACGTGGGGGTCGAAGGTCATCTCTTCATGCCCGGCTGTGGGCCGACAGCGTGGATCGGCTTCCCAGCACGCATCCGGCGCCGACCTCGGCGCCTTCGCCGACCCGGCACGCCTCGCCCAGAATCGCTTCCCGCACGGCCGCGTCGGCGCCCACGACGCTGTGTCCCCATACGATCGACCGCTCGATGACGGCGCCGGGGCCGACGGTGCATCCGGGACCGATGACCGACTCGCCGCCGATGCGGGCGCCCGCCTCCACCACGCAGCCGTCGCCCACGAAGCAGGGGCCGGAGAGGTCGGCCCCCGGCGCAATGCGGCATCCCGCCCCCCGCTGCACCGACCCGGGCGGCTTCCCCCGGAAGGGTCCGGCGGCGCAGCGCCCCGCCATCAGGTCGCGGTGCGCCCGCATGTAGCTGGCCGGGGTGCCGATGTCGATCCAGTAGCCGCCGTCGACGTGGGCGACGAAGGTCTCGCCCCGCGCGACGAGCGAGGGGAAGTACTGGCGCTCTATCGACCACGCGGTGTCGTCGGGAATGCGGCCGAAAGTCGCCGGCTCCAGCAGGTAGATGCCGGCGTTGATGGTGTCGCAGGTGATCTCGTTCGGGCCCGGTTTCTCGAGGAAGCGCCGCACGTTTCCGTCGGCGTCGGTCTCGACGAGGCCGTACGCCGACGGGTTGTCGACCGGCGTGAGGACCACCGTCGCCAGGGCGCGGCGCTCGCGGTGCCGCTCGACCACCGCGTTGAGGTCGATGTCGGTCAGCACGTCGCCGTTGACGACCAGCAGCGTGTCCCGGATTCCCCGCGAGGCGAACTTGATCGCGCCGCCGGTCCCGAGGGGATTAGGCTCGACCCGGTAGCGTACCGGCAGCCCGGCCTCGGCGCCGTCGCCGACGCGGGCCTCGATGCGTTCGGGCTGGAAGTTGAGGCTCAGGATCACCTCGTCGATGTCCGGTACCTGCCGCAGCAGATCGATCTGGTAGTAGAGGAACGGGCGGTCGAAGACGGGCACTATCGGCTTCGGGATCTCGAGGGTGAGGGGGCGGAGCCTCGTGCCGAAGCCGCCCGCGAGTATGACCGCCTTCATGCGGCGGGGATCTTAGCACCGGTTCGGGAAGGCCCCGCGGCGCGGGCACCCCCGTGGGGCCGGTCGACGTGTTGCGACCGGTCCGTCCGGACACTACAATGGGGCCCTCCTGCTTCCCCCATGAATCTGCCGAACAGCTTGACTCTGGCCCGCATCTTCCTGGTTCCGCTGCTCGTGGTGGTGCTGTGGACGGAGTTCGAAGGGAAGGAGCTGGTCGGCGCGGCAATCTTCAGCGTGGCCGCCCTCACCGACTGGCTCGACGGGTTTCTCGCCCGGCGGCAGAAGCAGGTCACCACGTTCGGCCAGTTGATGGATCCGCTGGCCGACAAGCTCCTGGTCACCGCCGCCCTGATCTCGCTCGTGCAGATGGAGCTGGCCCCCGCGTGGATGGTCGCCATCATCCTGGGGCGCGAGCTGGGGGTCACGGTGTTGCGCAGCCTCGCCTGGTCGCGCGGCGTGACGATTCCGGCGTCGCCGCTCGGCAAGGTGAAGATGATGTCGCAGGTCATCGCGATCCTGCTGCTCATCCTGGGCCGGGAGCACCTGCGGCAGTTCTTCGTGCTGGGGCAGATTGCGCTCTGGGTCGTCGTGGTGACGGCCCTGGCTTCGGCGCTGGAGTACTACCGGCGGTTCACCCTGGCCGGGATGCACCCGAAGGGCCCCGCGTTCGAAACCCCGCCCGCACCGGTCGCCCCCGAGCCGGAAGCCGTCACCGACCGGAAGGGCCAGCGTCTCGCCTCTCCGTCCTGAGGGCCGGCGCGGTCGAACGCCGATGGGGCTCCGGGTCCGGCCGGCGCGCGAGTCGGAGCGCCGTCATCGATCGAGCCGCGCTTCGAGCTCGGATATCCGCACGCGGGCCTCGTCCGCGTACTCGCTGGCCTCGAACTCCTCCAGGATGCGCGCGAAGTAGGGAATGGCCTCGGCGATCGCCTGGCCCACGGCGTACGACTCGCCGAGGTAGAAGTAGACCTCGTCGCGCTTCGAGTACTCCGGATCGTTGTCCAGAATCTGGCGGAACCGGTTCACGGCGCCGGGGTAGAACTTGGCGCGGTAGTAGAACTGGCCGACGGTGAAGTCGTGCTCGCTGAGCCGGTCGCGGGCCTCGCGCAGCCGCTCCCGGACCGTGGATGTCCACTCCGGGTCCGTCGGGTACCGGTCGAGGAAGTTCTCGAACTCCCGTATCGCGTTCCGCGTCTCGGTCTGGTCCCGTTCGGCCCGCCGCATCTGGTGGAAGTGCACCATCCCCAGCTTGTACTGGGCGAAGGGTGCGCGGGGATGGGTCGGGTAGAGGCTGAGGAAGTCCTGGAACTCGGCGAGGGCCCGCACGTACGCTTCCGTCGAGCCTTCCTGCTCGTAGCTCTCCCCGATGCCCAGCCGCGCCGGCGCCCGGTACTGGCTCTGGGGGTAGTTGTCGCGGATCTCCACGAAGTACTGGCGCGCGCGGCGCCAGTCGCCTTCGTCGAGGGCCGCCGCTCCCCGTTCGAAGAGCAGGCGGTCCGCCTCGACCTCGCCGATCGCGGGAATGTCCGCCCGGGGCGAGGTGCAGCCGGCGGCGGTGATGGCGAGCAGCACCGCGAGCCCGGCGCTCGACCACGGGCGCCCGGCGGACATCGCCGGGCGGTGGCAGGTACGGAACGGAGCACGATGATGGTAGCTCATGGATGTCCTACGCCAACAGCCTTCGGATGTCGGCGGGGAGCCGGGCCGGCCGGCCCTCGCCGTCGACCGACGCGTGCACCGTATGGCCCAGGGCCGTCGCGGCGCCGTCGTCGGTCCGCCGGACCTCGTACGCGAACCGCACGCGAACCGGCGACAACAGATCGCCCCGCGTGAGAATGGTCAGCTCGTCGTCATAGCGGGCGGGCTGACGGTACTCGCAGTGCGCCTCGATGACCGGCAGCATGAACCCGGCCGCCTCGAGGTCCCGGTAGGTGCAACCCGCGGACCGCAGCAACTCGCAACGCGCCACCTCGAACCACACGAAGTAGTTCGAATAGTAGGCCACCTGCATCCGATCCGTCTCCGCGTACCGGACCCGAACCGTGGCGCTCCCGCGGGCCACCCGGTCAGCCTTCCCCGACCGTGGCGGCGGCGAGCGGGGCGCAGGCGGCCGCGCGCAGCGCCCGGACCGCCGCCGGCACGTCGGGCGTGCCGAAGATGGCGGCTCCGGCCACCAGGATCTCCGCTCCCGCCTCCACGACTCGCGCGGCGTTGCCGCGGTCCACGCCGCCGTCGACCTCGACGGGCGCGCGGTTGCCCGCCTCGTCGAGGAGCCGCCGCACCCGGGCGATCTTCGCGTCGCTGCCGGGAATGAACGCCTGGCCGCCGAATCCGGGGTTGACGCTCATGACGAGCACGAAGTCGACCTCGCCCGCCACCTCGCTCAGCGTCGACACCGCGGTGGCGGGGTTCAGCACGACGCCGGCCCGCACCCCGTGGCTCCGGATGTGCCCGAGAGTGCGGTGCAGGTGCGGCGCGCTCTCGACGTGGACCGAGATCGCCGCCGCGCCGGCCTCCGCGAACCGGTCGACGTAACGGTCGGCGTCCGTGATCATCAGGTGCACGTCCAGCGGGAGGCTGGTCACCCGGTGCAGGGCCGCGACCACCGGCGGACCGATGGTGAGGTTGGGCACGAAGTGCCCGTCCATGACGTCGACGTGGATCAGATCGGCCCCTCCCGCCTCCGCCGCCGCCACCGCCGCCCCGAGGGCCGCGAAGTCGGCCGAGAGAATCGAGGGGGCGATGCGCACGCTCATCGACTGACCTCGAGGGAGATGGCTTCGCCGTGGGCGATCTGAAACCCCGCCTGCGGGGACTGGCGTAGAATCACCCCCGGCTCGACGTCGGGATAGGGATGATCGCCGACCACCGAGACCCGGAACCCGCGGGCCCGCAGCACCTCGGCGGCATCGGCGCCGTAGACGCCGATGAGATCCGGCATGACGTAGGTGGCTCCGCGCTCGCCGCGGTTGACGAGGACGGAGACGTTGGAGGCCGACCCCAGGGGCGGCGGCTCCTGGGCGACCACGGAGTCGCTGGGATAGCGGTTGGACCGGATCTCGGAGACGCCGCGCAGGCGCAGGGCGTCCTCCTCGAGCCGGGCCCGGGCGCCGCGTTCCGACTGCCCGATCAGGGTCGGCACGGAGCCCGCGCTCGCGCCGGAGCTCAGCCATACCTGGACGCTGCGGCCGCTGCGCGTGGTCAGTCCGGTGGCCGGATCCTGATCCGCGACATGGCCGGCGGGAACGCTCGGGTCGATGCGGGGCAGCGGCTCGACCCGCACCTCGAGGCCGTGTCGCCCGAGGGTCGTCGCCGCCTGTTCCTCGCTCAGACCGACGAGGTCCGGCACCGGGACCTCGCGCAGCCGCAGGGCGATCTGCATCCCCGCCACCGCGAACAGCAGGAAGACGATCCCCGCGACGGCCACGACGGCTCCCGCCACGACCAGCCGCGCCGCCCACCGGCGCGGCGTCGAGGGACGGGGGGGAGCGGCGGCGGAGACCGGCCGTCGGCGTTTCCGGCGCACTGCGGGAGAACGCCCCGGCGCGGGCGCGGAGTGGTCGGAAGGAGCAGGCACGCTGATCACAAAATACTACAGGTTCCAGCGGCCGTCACGGTCCGCGTGTCCCTGGCGCTTCGTCCCGCGGCGTTCGCGTCGCTCCGGGGCGCTCGCGCCGTCCCGGGACCGCCGCTTCGCCTGGCCCGCCCATCGTCGCCGTCGGCCGCGCTGGGCGCCCAATCAACCCTGCACGCGTCCGCGCCGTTCTATGGTGAGGGCTCGTGGGGGCGGCCCGCGTCCCCGGCAGGGCGGCGCTTCCCGGCGGAAAGCGCGCGTCGTTGGAGGACGACGGCGAAGAACGCGTCCAGACCGTGGTCGAAGGGTGTGGTCGACAGGCGTCCCCGGTCGTCGAGGACGGCGTGGAGGCCCGGCGCGACCGGGCCCGCCCGATCCGGACTCACCGCTTCGAAGTCGGGGCGGGCGTCGAGGAACGCGGCCACGACGTCCTCGTTCTCGTCCGGCTCGCTGGAGCACGTCGCATAGACGAGGACCCCGCCGGGTCGGACCGCGCCGGCCGCCTGGCCGACCATCGACAGTTGCTCCCCCGCGAAGCGCGGGAGGTCGCCCGGCTGACGGCGCCAGCGTATCTCCGGGTCCCGCCGGAGGACCCCGAGCCCGGAGCAGGGCGCGTCGACGAGCACCCGGTCGAACACGGGCCCGAACGGGACCCCGCGGCGCATGTCGAGGCGGACGACGGCGGCAACCGTGCCCAGGCCCGCGAGGGTTCCGCGGAGCAGGCGCAGCCGCGCCGGCCGCAGGTCGCCGGCGACGAGCAGGCCCGGCCGGCCCATCGCGCCGGCGATGGCCGTGGTCTTGCCGCCGGGGGCGGCGCAGGCATCCAGTATGCGCTCGCCGGGGCGGCCCCCCACCAGCTCGGCCACGAGCTGGCTGGCCTCGTCCTGGGCGAGAAAGTGCCCCCGGTCCGCGACGGGGGTCCGATAGGGGTTCCCGGCCACGACGGTGAGCCCGTCACGTGCGTAACGGGTCGGCTCGGTCCGCACGTCGTGCTCCGCGAGCCGCCGCGCGAGCTCCTCCCGCGTGGTTCGAAGGCGGTTCGCGCGCAGGGTCAGGGGGGGGGCGGCGTTGTTGAATCCGACCCAGTCGGCGGCGGCGGGCAGGCCGTGACGGTCGAGCCATCGCTCCACGAGCCACCGCGGGTGCGACCCGGTCACGCTGAGCCAGGCCAGTCGGGTCTCGCGGCTCCCGGCCGCGCCCGGCGGGGGTGGGAGCCCCGGCCTCTCCCGGGTCGCCGCTATCCGCCGGAGGACCGCGTTGACGAATCCGGACGCGCTCGACCTGCCGATCCGCCGGGCGAGCCGCACCGATTCGTCGACCGCCGCGGCCGGGGGCACCCGGTCGAGATGGAGCAACTGGTATGTGCCGAGCCGGAGCACCGTCAGCACGTCGTCGTCGATGCGGGCGACGGGACGGTCGGCGGCGCGCCCCACCACGTGGTCGAGGGCGGCGAGCCAGCGGAACGTGCCCACCGCGAGCTCGGTGACGAGGGCGCGGTCCCGGTCGTCGGCGAGCGGGTCCCTCAGCCCGGCCAGCGCCCGCGGCAGGTCGTCGCCGCGGAGCACCGCCCGCACGACACGATAGGCGGCGGTGCGGGCCTGGTTGGCGCGAGTCATGGCGTCCGTCCCGCCGCCGCGCCGGCTTCGGTGCCGGTCTTCGCCACCCCCGTGCGTCCTGCCGGGCGCCAAGCGATTGCGGGGCGAACGGATCATGCCGGGGGGGGCGCCGGTCGGAAGGCGGCGCCCGGGGGGATGCCCCGCCCCGCCAGGAAGTCGCGGGTGGACTGCGCCCGGCGACCCTCCGGCTGAATCTCGAGTATGGACAGCACGCTGCCCTCGCCGCAGGCGACGCGCAACCGATCGCCGCGGGCCTCGACGACGGTGCCGGGAGGCGGCGCGGAGTCCAGGCCGGACACGGACCCGGTGTGGGGCGCGGTGCGGCGTATCAGGTACCGCGATGCGTCGAGGAAGGCGAACGGCGGTGGCCAGGGTTGCAGTCCGCGCACGAGGTCGTGCACGGTCCGGGCCGGCCTCCTCCAGTCGATGCGGCCGTCCTCCCGGGTGAGTCGGGGCGCGTAGGTCGCGAGGGCGTGGTCCTGGGGCCGCTCGCGGGCCCGTCCCTCGGCGATGGCGCGGACGGTGTCGAGCAGGAGGTCCGCCCCCATCGCGGCCAGCGCCCGCTCGAGGTCCGCGCCGGTCTCGTGGTCGGCTATCGGCCGGGACGCGCTCGCGAGCATCGGACCCGCGTCCATCTCGCGAACCAGGCGGATCATGGTGACGCCGGTCTCCCGTTCGCCCGCGATGACGGCACGTTGTATCGGGGCCGCGCCCCGATAGCGCGGGAGCAACGAGGCGTGCACGTTGATGACGCCGTGGCGAGGCGTCGCGAGCACCTCGTCGGGCAGAATCTGCCCATAGGCGACGACGACGCCCAGATCGGCGCCGCTCGCCGCGAGGTCGGCCGCGAAGCCCGGCTCGCGCGCCCGTTCCGGCTGCAACACGGGAATGCCGTGGTCGAGGGCCGAGACCTTGACGGGAGACGGCTGGAGCCGCTGCCCCCGTCCGCGGGGGCGGTCCGGCCGGGTCACCGCGAGCACCACGCTCTCGCCCGCCGCGACGAGGCGCCCGAGCGACGGCACCGCGAAGTCCGGGGTCCCGAAGAAGGCGAGCTTCACCACTTGCCCGCGCGCTGGAGCTTGCGCACCCGCCGCACTATCTGCTCGCGCCGGAGGCCCCGCATCCGGTCCATGAACAACTTGCCGTCGAGGTGGTCGAGCTCGTGCTGAAGCACGCGGGCGAGCAGCGCCTCGCCCGCGACGGTGATCTCCGTGCCCTCGCGGTCGTAGCCCTGGACGACCAGGCGCGCCGGCCGCTTCACCCGCGCCGTGAACCCGGGGAGGCTGAGGCAGCCTTCCTCCGCCCGCTGGGTGCCTTCCTGCTCGACGACGCGCGGATTGACGACGGTGACGAGATCGCCGATGGACCGTCCGGCCGAGGGGTCGACAATGAAGACGCGCAACCCGACGCCCACCTGCGGCGCGGCCAAGCCGATGCCGGGGGCGGCGTGCATCGTCTGGATCATGTCGTCGATCAGCGTCCGCAGATCGTCGTCGAAGTCGACCACCTCGCGGGCCGGCTGGTGCAGGACGTCGGCGCCGTGGCGCAGGATGGGACGGATCAATCGGATTGCCCGTCCGAATCGGCGCTGCGCCCGTCGTCGGCCCCCAGCTCGCGAAGCACCGCGGCGCTGTTGCCGGCGGGGTACCGACTGGGATCCTGGATGCGGGCGCGGGTCGCCTCGGCTGCCCTGGCGAGATCGAGCGGGCTCCGCCCCGCGTCGTTCCTGGCTTCGAGATCCGCGCCGTGCTCGGCGAGGAACCGCACGACGGTCGTGAAGTTTCGCTGCGCGGCGGCGTGCATCGCGGTGTCGCCGCGCAGGTCGGTGGCGTTCACGTCGGCCCCGTGCTCGATGGCGGTCCTGACCGCGGCCATCACCTTGCGTTCGTCGTCGTCGGGATCGCGCAACGCACTGTTGAAGAAGCGCCCGCGGTTGGCCGGTCCCCGGGTAGCCGCGACCAGCGGGGGGATGAACCCGCCGGCGATGTGGGGCGGGCCCACCCCGCCCGCGCGCTCGAAGACCTCGCGCCAGCGCTCCAGGGTCGTCAGCCGCGGGTCGGCGCCGGCCTCCGCGAGCTCGCGCATGGCGTCCGCGTCGTGGAACCACGCCGCGAGCCAGTAGGGCGTCGCGCTGACCAGGGCCGGGGAGAACGCCCAGTCCTGGCTCGCGCGCCGCACCGGCGTGCCCGCCCGCAGTCGGAGGTTGGGGTCGGCGCCGTGGGCGAGCAGGGTGCGCACGAGCGTCCGGTCCCCGCGCAGCACGGCCGCGTGGAGGGCGGTGTATCCGGCGCCGATGCCGTTCGGGTCGGCGCCGCGCTCGAGCAGGTGGGCGGCGAGCTCGCCCTGGCCGCTGAGCGCCGCGAGCGCGAGGGGCGCCGCCCCGGTCGGGGCCGGGTCCTCCAGGTCGGCGCCGCCGTCGAGCAGGATTCCGGCCGCGGCGACGCGGCCGTGCCGGGCCGCGAAGAGCAGTGGCGTGAAGCCGCCCCGGTTCCACATGATGCCCTGGTCGTACTGCGACCCGTTGGTGCCCTCGGCATGCATCATCCGTGGGCGCACCTTCGAGCGGGCCTCGACGTCCGCCCCGTGGCGCACCAGGATGGCCGCGACCTCGTCGTGGCCCTGCGCCACCGCCCACATCAGTGCGGTCTGGCCGCGGGTGCTCTCCGCCGCGTTGACATCCGCGCCGGCCGCGACGAGGGCCCGCACCCCCTCGGCGGTGCCGGCTCGTGACGCGGTCATGACCGGCGTCTCGCCTTCCGGCAGCTCGACGTTCGCAGCGGCGCCGGCCGCGAGTAGACGCTCGATCATCGCCGCGCTGCCGTTCTCGGCCGCCAGCCAGAGCGGGGTCGCGCCGAGCTCGTTGGCCGCGTCGACGTCGGCGCCCGCCCCGAGCAGCAGACCCGCGACGTGCAGATCGTCGCGGAACGCGGCCCAGTGGAGGGCGGTCGCGCCGTCGGGCTGGCGCTGGTCGACGTCGGCGCCGTGCTCGAGCAGACGCGCCACCGCCTCGGCGTCCGCGGCCCTGGCGGCGGCGATGAGGGGGAGCTCGTCGGTGTTGGCGCGAGCCGGGGCGGAGGCCGCGACCAGGGCGAGACAAGCGCCCGTCAAGGACAGAGTGCCGATTCGCAGCATCGATCGACTCGCGGGAATGTTCGCGCTCATCGAGGCTTTCTCCTGAGTTCGGGATGCCATGGACGGGGCCTCGAGGCGATCGGGCCATGGCGATTGCGACCCATGCTACCGCAGGTTCCGCCCGCGGTGGAACCCCCGCAATCGGCGAGGTTCGTGCGGTGGTGGGACTGCTCACCGTCTCGGCGCCGCTCGCGGCCGACGGCGCCGCAAGGCTGGCGCGCCCGATTCTCGACGCAAGCTCGCGCCCGGGCCGACCTCGACGCAAGCGCGAGGGCGGTGAACGGGCAGGGCCCCGCGACGTTCGCTCGGACGCCGGGCGACGGTAACCCGCTCCGGACACAGGCCGTTAGCGCCCGCCGTGCCATTGACACCCGCGGGGAAAGCAGCGACACTGTTGTGGCTCGCGCGCGGGAGGGGTTTCGTCCGCGTGCGGCCGTCGACGTGACCTTGGCCGTCGAGTGGAAGGGCCGGCTGGTGCTAACTTCCACGCCGCAGGCTCCCGCCGCTTTCGATCGACGTTGGGCCGACATCCCATGACACCAAATCAGGCTCCGGCGCTCCGACGTTTCCTTACTGGACCGGGCGCCGCGCTGGTCGCGGCCCTCGTCTGCACCTCGCAGGCCGTGCTGGCCGGACAGCCCGCTCCAGGCGCGGCGGCGCCGGCGGCCTCGCCGCAGCGGGCGCTGGTCGATCAGTACTGCGTCACCTGCCACAACAGCGCAATCGTGGAGGGCGCCGGCGAAGCGCGGTCGTCGCTCGTCTCGCAGCTCCGCGCGGTGGGGCTGTCGCTCGACACCGTCGACGTCGACAACGTCGCCGAGGACCCCGAGATCTGGGAGGCGGTGGTGCGCAAGCTGCGCGTCGGGGCGATGCCCCCGCAGCCGCGCCCGCGGCCCGACAAGGCCGCCTACGACGGGTTCCGGCGGTGGCTCGAGGACGAGCTCGACCGGGCGGCCGAGGCGAGGCCCGACCCGGGCCGGACGCTGGCGTTCCATCGCCTGAACCAGACCGAGTACCGACACGTCATCCGCGACCTCTTCGACCTCGACGTGGACGTCGGCGAGTGGATTCCCGCCGACGCGCCCGACCGCTTCGGCTTCGACAACAACGCTGGCGCCCTGTCGCTGTCGCCGTCCCTCTTCGAGCGGTACGTGTCGGCCGCCCGCAAGATCAGCCGGCTCGCCATCGGCGAGCCCCCGGCCGGCGGGGCGGTCATCGCCACCTACGAGGTTCCCCTGAACATGCAGCAGGAGAACCAGCAGAGCGAGGACCTGCCCTTCGGCTCGCGCGGCGGCGCCGCGGTGCGGCACCACTTCCCGGTCGACGGCGAGTACCTGATAAAGCTGCGCCTGCGCACCAACTACGTGGGCTACGTGCGCGGCATCGACCAGGCCCACGACGTCGAGATCCGCCTCGACGGCCGCCGCATCCGGACGTTCACCTTCGGCGGCGACGCCCCCGGCATGCCCGCCCCCATCAGCTTCGCAGGCAACATCCGCGGCGACATCGAGTGGGAGTCGTACTCGCTGCACGCCGACGACGGCCTCGAGATCCGCATCCGGGTCGACGCGGGCCCGCACGTCATCGGCGTGTCCTTCCCCCGCGAGACGTGGGAGGAGGAGGGCGTGCTGCAGCCGCGGCAGTCGGGCTTCGCCCTCGCCGTCAACGACATGCCCGACGGCAACCCGGCCCTCGACAACGTGCAGATCCACGGCCCGTTCACGGTCGACGGCCCCGGCGACACCCCGACGCGGCGCCGGCTGTTCTCGTGCACCCCGGCGAGCGAGGCGGACGAGCGCCCCTGCGCGGCCGAGATTCTCGGCACCCTCGCCCGCCGCGCCTACCGCCGCCCGGTGTCCGACGACGACCTCGACACCCTGCTCGACTTCTTCGACATCGGCCGGCAGGGCGGCAGCTTCGACGCCGGCATCGGCCTCGCCGTCGAGCGCGTACTCGCCGACCCCGAGTTCCTCTACCGCATCGAGCACGACCCCGTCGACAGCCTGCCTGACGCCATCTACGCCATTTCCGACCTCGAACTGGCCTCGCGGCTGTCGTTCTTCCTGTGGAGCAGCATTCCCGACGACGAGCTGCTGGCCGCGGCCGAGGACGGCTCGCTCGGCGACCCCGCGGTCCTCGAGCGGCAGGTGCGCCGCATGCTCGCCGACCCGCGGTCGTCGGCCCTGGTCGACAACTTCGCGGGGCAGTGGCTCCACTTCCGCAACCTCGAGGGCGTCTATCCCGACCCCCTCATCTTCCCGGACTTCGACGACAACCTGCGCGAGGCCTTCGAGGCCGAGACGAGCCTGTTCATCGACGGCCTGATTCGCGAGGACCGCAGCCTGCTCGACCTGCTGCGGGCCGACTACACCTTCGTCAACGAGCGGCTCGCCGAGCACTACGGGATTCCGAACGTCTACGGGAACCGTTTCCGCAAGGTGATCCTGCCGGAGGGCGAGTGGGCCGGGCTGCTGAGCCACGGCAGCGTGATGACCGTCACCTCCTATCCCAACCGGACGTCGCCGGTGCTCCGCGGCAAGTGGGTGCTCGAGAACCTGCTCGGCGCCCCGCCTCCCGAGCCGCCACCCGACGTGCCGACCCTCGAGGAGGAGAACGAGGAGGGCGAGCCGCTCACCATGCGTCAGTCGATGGTGCGGCACCGGGAGGACCCCGCGTGCTCGGTGTGCCACGCGCCGATGGACCCCATCGGGTTCTCGCTCGAGAACTTCGACGCCATCGGCCGGTGGCGCGCCACGACCGCCGGCGTGCCCGTCGACGCCTCGGGGGTCCTGCCCGACGGAGCCGCCTTCGAAGGCCCCACCGGCCTCCGCGATCTCCTGCTCGCGAGGCCCGACGACTTCGTCGGCACCGTGACCGAGAAGCTGATGGGCTATGCGCTGGGGCGTGCGATCGAGTATCATGACGCTCCAATCGTCCGGAAGATCGTGCGTGAAGCGGCCGGCGACGATTACCGCTGGTCATCCATCGTCCTCGGAATCGTGAAGAGCACCGCGTTCCAGATGCGGAGGTCCGACTCATGATCATCACCAGGAAAGCCATCCCGCGCCGCACCGTGCTGAAGGGCATCGGCGCCGGCTTGGCGCTGCCGCTGCTCGACGGCATGGTCCCCGCGTTCGCGGCCATCCGCAACAGCGCCGCCGCCCCTGTCCGCCGCTTCGGCGTCTTCTACGTGCCGAACGGGATGGCGATGAAGCACTGGACGCCCAAAACCGACGGCCTGGGCTTCGAGTCGACCCGGCTGCTCAGCCACCTCGACGCGTATCGCGACCAGATGACGGTGCTGACGGGCCTGAACGGGGTGCCGAGCAACGCCGGCGTCCACGCCAGCGCCGCCACCCGGTTCCTGACCGGCGTGACCCCGGCCCGCACCGAGTCGAACCTGCGCGCCGGCGTGTCCGTCGACCAGCTCATCGCGCGGGAGACGGCGAGGCACACCCAGCTCGGCTCGCTCGAGTTGGCCCTCGACAGCCGCGACGTGTCGGGCTCGTGCGACGTCGGCTTCAGTTGCACCTACACCAGCAACATCTCGTGGCGCAACGAGACCACGCCGCTCCTCGGCGAGAACAACCCGCGCGCAGTCTTCGAGCAGCTCTTCGGCGACAGCGGGTCGACCGACGCCGCGACCCGGCTCGACCGCATCCGCAAGGACCGGAGCATCCTCGACTCGGTGTCGGACAAGATCGGCGCCCTGCGACGCGGCCTCGGACCCGCCGACCAGGTGCGGGTGAACGAGTACCTCGAGGCGGTGCGCGACGTCGAGCGCCGCATCCGGATGGCCGAGGCGCAGAGCGACCGCGAGCTGCCCGAGGTGGTCCAGCCCGCCGGCATCCCCGCCACCTACGGCGAGCACGCGAAGCTGATGTCCGACCTGCTGCTGCTCGCCTACCAGACCGACCTGACGCGGGTCGGCACCTACATGATGGCGCGCGAGATCAGCGGCCGGACGTATCCCGAGATCGGGGTGCCCGACTCGCACCACCCGACCTCGCACCACCGCGACGACCCGACCCTCTACGAGAAGATCGCGAAGATCAACGAGTACCACCTGTCGCTCTTCGAGTACTTCCTCGAGAAGGCGCGGGCGACGCCCGACGGCGACGGCAACCTGCTCGACAACATGATGGTGCTCTACGGCGCCGGCATGTCCGACAGCAACCGCCACGACAACAAGGGCCTGCCCCTCGTGCTCGTCGGCGGCGGCGGCGGGAAGCTCCACGCCGGCGGCCACCTGCGCTACGAGGACACGTCCATCTCGAACCTGCACCTGACGGTTCTCGACAAGATGGGCGTCCGCGTCGACCGGATGAGCGACGCCACCGGCCGGCTCGAGCTGCTGCCGGTCGGCTAGTCTCCTCGACGTGGAGGATCGGTAGAGGCAACACCCTGGGCCCGGCATTCGTGCCGGGCCCTTTCTTTTGGGCGAGGAGGACGGAATGTCCAGACTGCGCACGGGACTGTTGGCGGGTGGGGTGGCGGCGATGCTCGCCGCGGCGACCGGTGTCGCGGTGGAGTTGCAGCAGGACGCCGGGGTGATGATCGACGCCGACGACATCGGCGGCGTCGTCACGAGCAGCGCCGGTCCCGAGGCGGGGGTGTGGGTGGTGGCCGAGACCACCGACCTGCCCACCCGCTTCATCCGCATCGTGGCCACCGACGACGAAGGGCGCTACGTGGTCCCCGACCTGCCCGACGCGACCTACGAGCTGTTCGTGCGCGGCTACGGCCTCGTCGACTCGCCGCGGGTCACTGCGACGCCGGGCCAGACCGTCGACCTCGAAGGCGTGGTCGCCCCCGACGCCCGCGCCGCCGCCGCCGTCTACCCCGCCGCGTGGTGGCTGTCGATGCTGGAGCTGCCGGAGGGCGAGCAGTCGCAGCAGGAGCTGGGCAGCCGGGTGACCGGGTGCATGAACTGCCACCAGGTCGGCAACCGGGCGACGCGCGAGATTCCCGGCGACATTCTCGACGCCGCCGACTCGCACCTCGCGGCGTGGGACCGCCGGGTCGCGATGGGCCCGATGGGATCGAGCATGGCCAACATGTGGGGCGGGCTGGGCGACCAGCGCCGCATGTTCGCGGACTGGAGCGAACGCATCGCGGCCGGCGAGGCGCCCGCGCAGACCCCGCCCCGGCCGGCCGGCATCGAGCGCAACGTCGTCGTCACCCTGTGGGACTGGGGCACGGCGACCGACGGCCGCACCGACAGCGCCGCCTCGGACGTCCGCGACGGCACCGTCAACGCCGACGGGCTGGTCTACGGCGTCGTGCAGCCGAGCGACATCCTCGCCGTCCTCGACCCCGTCGAGCACCGGGCCTTCAACATCGACATCCCGTCGGGCGGCCCCGTCATCCAGGGGCAGACCCCCGAGTCGCCGTACTGGGGCGACGACCCCGTGTGGGCCCGGCAATCCGACCCCCGCAGCGTCGCCATGGACGGCGACGGGCGGGTGTGGCTGACCGGCCGCATCCGCGCTCCCGGCGAGCAGCCCGCGTTCTGCACCGACCCCGCGAACGCCTTCGCCGCCCACTACCCGATCACGCAGGCCACGCGGCAGGTGTTCATGTACGACCCCGAGACCGAGCAGTTCTCGGAGATCGACACCTGCTTCTCGGCCGACCACAACCAGATCGGCGAGGACGAGCGCATCTACTACGGCTTCGCCAACGGCCTCGGCTGGATCGACATGGAGATCTGGGACGAGACCGGCGACGCGGAAGAGGCCCAGGGCTGGTGCCCCGGCGTCGTCGACGTCAACCAGGACGGCATCATCACCACCGGCTGGACCGGGCCCGACGACCCCGTCGACCCCGCCCGCGACCACGCCATCCGGTTCGGCTGCTACTCGCCGGCCGTCAACCCCGCCGACGGCAGCGTCTGGTGCTCGGGCAACGGCCGCAACCAGCGCCAGCTCGTGCGCCTCGAGATCGGCGACAACCCCCCCGAGTCGTGCACGGCCGAGCTCTACGAGCCGCCCCCGTCGGTCATGAACCCGGGCGCCTACGGCAGCGGCGGCCTGCACCTGACCACCGAGGGCGTGGCGTGGCAGGACTGGCGCGGCAGCGGCCACTTCGCGCGCTTCGACCGCGGCCAATGCGAGGACGTCTCGGGCCTGCAGGCCGACGGGCAGGGGTGCCCCGAGGGCTGGACGTTCTTCCGCATGGACAAGCCGACCTACCAGAACGCCGAGGCGTTTCCCATCAACTCGGACGAGAGCTACCTCACCCAGGTCGACCACCACGACGTCCTTGGCCTCGGGCGCGACGTGCCGTTGTACGGCGTCGTCAACACCGACTCGCTCGAGGTCTTCAGACCCGACACCCAGGAGTTCGTCACCCTGCGGGTGCCGTACCCCCTGGGCTTCTTCTCCCGGTCCTCGACCGGCCGCGTCGACGACCCGACGACCGGCTGGAAGGGCAAGGGGCTCTGGTCGAGCTACTCGAACTACGCGGCCTGGCACCTCGAGGGCGGCCCGGGCACGAACCAGAAGGTGATCAAGTTCCAGATCCGGCCCGACCCGCTGGCGCACTAGCGGCCGGCGGGCTGGTCACGGCCATCCCGCCACAGCCGCACGGATTGCGGGATCGGATGACGCCGGCGGCACCACTGCGTGCCGCCGACTAGGCGGGACCCCCGTCGAGAGGTCCGACAACCGGAGGCCGAAGACGGTTCCGGCCGGCGGTCGCGAACCCCGCCGTCACCGGTTCGTCGCCGAGGCATGGGTCTGGCCGGCCGGGCGCCGCCCCGAGCCGGGTCGGATGTCGACTCCCGGAAAGCGCGCGCCTCCCGCGTGGCGGGGCGCGCAGTTCCTGCAACGTCCTCCGCGTCACCCATCTCGATATCGCCAAAGCAGACTGGGTTCCACCGCCCGCTCTTCCGGCCGGGATCTTGCATGGCTGGCGATGCTCATCAGATCCCGGTGCGTTCGTGTGTACGTGGCCGTCGATCCCGGTTTTCGGTACCGGGCGGTCACCGGGACGAATCTCGTTGGAGCGTCCGTCTCGATGGGCGGCACCCGCGTCCTGGTCGAGATGCGGGCATGGCCGAGAGCCCGACGACGGCGGCCGGAACTCGATGCCGGAGGAGACAGTGCGAGGCAACATCCATTCGGACGATCTGGGACTCCTGGGCCGGAGCGACGCGATGGCCCGCCTGCGCGGCAGCCTGCGGCGGGTCGCCGAGTCGCCGTTCCCCGTTCTCGTGACGGGCGAGAGCGGCTCCGGCAAGGAGCTGGTCGCGCGCGGCGTGCATCGGCTGAGCGGGCGCCCGGAGCGCCGGTTCGGGGCCGTCAACTGTGCCGCCCTCACCGACGATCTCGTCGAGGCCGAGCTCTTCGGCTACGTCCGGGGGGCTTTCACCGGCGCCGTGACCGACCGCGCGGGACTGTTCGAGGCGTGCGACCGCGGTACGCTGTTCCTCGACGAGGTGGGGGAGCTGTCGCCGCGCGCCCAGGCCAAGCTGCTGCGGGTGCTGCAGGACGGCGAGATTCGCCGGGTGGGGGACACGGTGCCGCGCGCGGTCGACGTGCGGGTCGTCGCGGCCACCAACCGGCCCCTCGAGAGCGAGGTCAGGACCGGCCAGTATCGCGAGGACCTGCTGTACCGGCTCGACGTGCTCCGCATCGAGGTGCCGCCGCTCCGGGACCGCGGCGACGACGTCGTGCTGCTCGTCGAGCACTTCTGGGAGCGGGCGCAGTCGCTCACCGGGAGCCGGGCCGCGCCCGCCCGCGCGACCCTGGAGGCGCTGGCCCGGTATCACTGGCCGGGCAACGTCCGGCAGCTCGAGAACATCGTGGCGGGCCTGGTCGTGCGCGGGCCCCGGAGCGGGGTCGTGGGACCTGCCCTGTTGCCGGCCGCGATCACCGGTGGAGCGAGCGGGCCGGACGGCATGCCGACCCTGCACGAGGCGCGGCAGGTCTTCGAGCGCCGCTTCGTGAGTGGCGCCCTCGCGCAGGCCGGCGGCCGGCGGGCCAAGGCGGCGTCGGCGCTGGGGTTGACCCGGCAGGGCCTGGCCAAGCTGCTGAAGCGTCTCGACCTCGAGGACCCGTCGCGGGTGGCGGTGCGCTGCGGCGACGACGCGCGCTACGGCGAGCCGCCGGAGGCGTGAGACGAGGACGGAGCGGGTCAGGGCGTGCCGCACCCGCGTCCTTCGTACAGCCCGACGTTGTCCGGTCTGCACGTCGACGGCGCTCTGCGCCAGGTCGAAGGTGACGCGGGCGCCGCTGTCGTCCTCGGGGCTGATGAAGCGGATGCCAGGGAGACGATTGATGATTGAGCGGGGCGCGGGCACTTGCGGCCGGCAGCCGCAGGGGATGCTACATGCGCTTCCGCAATGGCGAGGGTGGAACCTGCACGGTCGGCTCCTTCGAGCCGAGCGACGCCGGCCTTTTCGACATGGTGGGCAACCTCTGGGAGTGGACGGCGGGTTGCTGGGACGAGGGTTGCGTCCGAAGGGTGACGCGGGGCGCCGACTGGATGAGCCTGGCACGGCGGCAGCGCGCGGATGCACGAGGGTGGGCTGGCCCCGGCCGGCGGGACTTCAGGATCGGCTTTCGGGTCGCCCGGGCGCTGCCGTGACGGCGAGGTGCTTCATCGAGCCGGCCCGTTCGCGCTACAGTAGAGGCACTTCCGCCGCTCACTGCCGGAAGAGATCATGGCGCACGCGGTGGTTCTCGATCCGCTGGGCGCGCGGGGCCGGGGCGTGGGAGAGAAACCGGCCGTCGTCGGGGTCGCCCGGGACCTTACGCGGTTGCTCCGCGGGGTGTATATGACACTCACGTCACGCACGGAGCTGCCGCGGCCCCCTTTCGACTCGCAATCTGTGGGTGCGAATCGTCGAGTCGCTGCCGGCGCGATGCCGCCGCGGCGGCACGGTGCCCCATCGAGCTTGACGATTCGCCCGTCGTGCCGCTAACAATGGCAGTGATGGACGCGCAGGACTCCCCGGGGACGGGCGTTGGCCCCGTCGGCCGGCAGGGCGGATCGAGAAGCCGACGCACTCTGCCGTCCGTGGAGGCACGAGACAGGGTGCACGCGGCGCGGCGGGCATTTCGCGACTACCACGCGCAGTGCTTCTGGTACTTGCGTCCCGACATGAAGGTCACGCTCGGCGACGTTCCGGAGATTGCTCGCGGGCTGCGCCGGGACGGAGGCCGAAAGGGGTTCCTCCTCGCGGCCCGGCTATGCCGTTGAGCACCATCCAGGCGAACGTCCTCCGGCGCATCGCCGCGAACCGCAGCCCCGACAGCTACGTGGCGGGGGCCACCGTCCTGCACCGGGCGGAAGACACTCCCCGTTACTCGGCCGATCTCGACCTCTCCCATGATCTGGAGGACAGTGTCGCCCGGAGTGCGGAGGCCGACGCGGCGACGCTGCAGGCCGCCGGCTACGAGCTGTCGTGGCTCCTGCGCACGCCCACGTTCCACCGCGCGGTGGTCGGGGTGGACCGACAGGCGCTGAAGATCGAGTGGACCCAGGACAGCGCTTTCCGCTTCTACACCCGTGCAGGCGGACGAGCAGCTCGGCTATCGCCTGCACGACGCCGATGCCGCCGTCAACAAGGCGCTGGCCCTGGCGGGACGGAGCGAGATGCGCGACTTCGTCGACATCCTCCATCTCGACGACACCCATCTCCCGCTCGGCGCCCTGGTGTGGGCGGCGTGCGGGAAGGACCCCGGCTACACGCCGGAGTTCCTGCTGGAACACGCGGCGCGGCACGTCGCGTACACGCAGGACGATCTGGATCGGCTCGCCCTCCGGGAACCCCTCGACCTGCGCGACCTGAAGCGGCAATGGCTCGCCGCGCTTGGTCGGGCCCGAACGCTGGTGGCCGTTCTCCCCCCCGACGAGGTCGGTTGCCTGTACGTGGGCCCGGACCGCAATCCGGTGGCACCGAATCCCGCGTCCGACGGATTCCGATCGCTGATCCGCCATTGGGGACGCGTCCGCGGCGCCTGGCCTTCCATCTCGCCCTACCGCCACGGGTAGCGTCGTCGTTCGGATCGCGCAGCCGGGTCCGGAACCGCCCGGCAGAGGGCCATGGCGCCCGGTCAGTCAATCGCCACCTGAGGCTCCACCCGGTGGCCAACCCTGGAGGGGTCCGCGCCGTCTGCGGTGCGGACCCCTCTATCCGAACATCAGGTTGACGATGAACACCGCCGCGAGGATGCCCGCGGTGTCGGCGAGCAGGCACGCCGGCACGGTGTGGCGCGTCCGGCGGATGCCCACCGCCCCGTAGTACACCGCCAGGGTGTAGAACGTGGTCTCGGTGCTCCCCTGGAAGGTGCTGACCATGTACCCGACGACCGAATCGGGTCCCTCGGCGGTCATGATCTCGGCCATCACCGCGTAGGCGCCGCTGCCCGTCAGGGGCCGGAGGATGGCCATCGGCAGGGCCTCGGCCGGCAGCCCGATGAGGGCCGTGAACGGCGAGAGCAGGCTCGTGATGAGGTCGATGCCCCCCGAGGCCCGGAACATCCCCACCACCACGAGTATCGCCACCAGGTAGGGGATGATGCGCACCGCGACCTCGAAGCCCTGCCGGGCCCCGGTCACCAGCGAGTCGTAGACGCGAACGCCGCGCGTCCAGCCGAACACGACGAGGAACGACACCACCATCGGCAGCATCCACGCCGACGTGATGCCGCTGAAGAGCTCGAACGGCGGGTCCGCCCGTTGCTGCCAGACGAACCGGACGAGGAGGGCGGCGAGGGCGAGCCAGAACAGCCGTCCGATCCAGCGCCGGCCGGGCAGCGGCTCGAGGGCCTCGGGCGCGTCGTGGCCGGCGGCGGCGTCCGGGGCCGCGTCGCCGTCCGGGGCGGGGTCCGGGGGGACCTCGCGCGCCGGCGCCGGCTCGGTGCGCCGGTAGACCGCCATGCGACTCAGCAGGACCGCCGCCGTCACCCCGACGAGGGTGGCGCAGCCGCTGGCGAACCACGTGGGGAAGAAGATGCCGACGGCGTCCTCGGACCCCACCGACGCCCGCATCGACACCACGCCCGACGGGAGGATGGCGAGGGCCGACGTGTTGATGGCGAGGAACAGGACCATCGCGTTGGTCGCGGTCCCGCGCTCGCCGTTCAGCTTGTCGAGCTCCTCCATCGCCTTGATGCCGAACGGGGTGGCGGCGTTGGCGAGGCCGAGCATGTTGGCGGCGATGTTGAGGATCATGGCGCTCATCGCGGGGCTGTGCACGGGCACCCCCGGGAAGAGGCGCTGCATGACCGGCCCGACGAGCCGCGCGAGGTGGCGCAGGGCCCCCGCGTCCTCGATGACCCGCATCAGCCCGAGGAAGAACGCCATCAGGCCGATGAGCCCGATGGCCAGCTCGACCGCGCCGCGGGCCGACGTGACGATGGCGTCGGTCAGCGCCTGCATCTGGCCCGTCAGCGCGGCCAGGAGCACCGACGCGAGCGCCGCGAAGACGATGAGGCCGTTCAGCATGCGTGGTCAGTGGGGGGCAGGGCAGGGAATAGCGTCGTCAGCACGGTGACGGCTCGGAGCTCGCCTGCCCCGCAAGGATACAGCCGGGCTTCGTCGTCCGGTGCGCGGCGGAACCGGCCGAAGCAACTGGCCGAAGTGCCCCCGCCCGTCGACCAGGGGTGGCGCGTGTTCACTTGAGCCAGCCGCGCGTCATCGCCCCGGACAGTCGCCGCGCGTCACTCCCCGAATACGCTCACGGTGTTCCGGAGGGCGTCGGTGGCCCGGATGACGACCGGCCCGGTGGCGGCCGCGTCCAGGACGACCTCGAAGCGTTCCACGAGCCCGTCGGGCACCCCGTCGAGGGGGAAGACCACCCGCCAGTCGCCGTTGCCGGCCGCCATCTCGACCCGCTGCACCGGCGACTGCGCGTCGCGCACGGTGAACGGCAGGACCACCCGGCCGCCCTCGCGCCGCCGCGCCCCCACCTCGATGCGGGGCGGGGCGTTGTCGACGTCGAAGACGGCGCTGTCGCGCTCGCCCACCAGCGCCGCCCCGGGCGCGTTCCCCGCCGCGTCGGACGCCGAGATGCGCACCCGGTAGGCGCCGTCGGGAATCAGCGTCGTGTCCCAGGCGAACACGGTCTCCCGCAACCCGCTCCGCAGCACCTGCCACCCGGTGTCGCCGTCCCGCTGGTAGGAGACGGCGTACTCCAGGGGGTCGCGGTTCGCGTCGCTCGCCTGCCAGCGGAACGTCCGGATGCCCTTGCGGTAGCCCTGGCGGCCCACGGTGGTGGCCGCGGCCCGCGACCCCGGCCGCTCGACGAGCCCCGCGAGCGGCGGGTCGCCGGTGCTGAGCGACTGCTGGAAGACGGTCCCCGGCGGGTGCACGGTGAGTTGGGTGACCTCGGGCCGCAGGTTGCGCGGCAGGTACGCGGCGGTCACCGCGGTCAGCACCGGCGAGGCGTCGCCCCCGCCGTGGAGGGTGGCCCGCCACTGCAGGTAGCGCGCGTTGGGGCTGGCGATGGGCGAGCCCGCCGCCTCGGTGTAGGCGTCCGACCACGGGCTCCACGTGTCGTTGGGAATCGCGGTGTTGCCCGAGCGGGTCGCCAGCTCGACGCGGCTGCCCGGCGGCGTCGACCCGCGCCAGCGCAACGTGCCCCAGCGGGCCGCCGCCCCCGCGTCGTGCACCTCCGACTCGTAGGTGCCCCGGGCCGCGAGGCGGCCCGCCGTGCGCAGGACCTTGCCGGGGTTGGCGGTGGCGTGCCACAGCGAGCCGTCGGCCGCCGGCAGCAGGCGGGTCACCTGCCGGGCCGGGGCCTGCCCCGAGAGGACCGTCCGCGGCGGATCGCCGGACACGCGGTACAGCTTGCCGTTCGGCCCGGTGCCGACGACCAGCGCCCCACGGTCGTCGAACGCCGCGTCGAACGGGGTGTCGAGGCTCGAGCGCCACAGCCGGTCCCACAGCCCGTCGGCGGTGATGTGGTAGACGGCCCCCTTCTCGCCGCCGCTCGCGGCCGACGTGGCGGCGGCCGGCGCCGCGGCGGGCGTCGCGGCGCTCCCGACCACGACCGCGGTGACGCTGGTGGTCACCGAGACCGTCGGCACCGGGGCCGCCGCCGCGGCCGGCGCCGGCGCCCCGCCGGGCGCGGGCTGGCCGCTCACGGCCACCGCGAGCAGCGAGCCGTCGGGCTGGGGCCGCAGCGAGCGGATCTCCTCGAACGGCGCGTCGAGCAGCACGAACGCCCGGCCGGCGGGGTCGATGCGCAACACTTGGCCGGGCGACTCGGTGCCCGCGAGCAGCGTCCCGTCTCCGGCGACGGCGAGCGAGAGCACGTGCGCGGCGTCGCTCGCGTAGAGCAGGGCGGGTTCGCCGCCGGCCGGCACGCGGTAGACGCGGGCGGGGTTGCCGGTGGCCACGTGCAGGGCGCCGTCGCCGTCGAGGGCGAGCGCCCAGATGTAGGTCTCCTCGGGATCGAACACCACCGTCGCCTCGCCGGCGGCGGTGACGCGGTACACCCGGCCCCCCGGCGACGTGCCCGCGTAGACGCCGCCCTCGCGGTCGGCCGCGAGGGCGTGCACGTCGAGCTCGTCGGCGTCGAGGATGACCGTGCCGGTACCGTCGGCCCCCAGCCGGTAGAGGCGCCCGTCGGTGCCGCTGCCCATCCAGAGAGCGCCGTCGGACGCGCGCGCGAGCGACCACAGCGACGGCTCGGGGGTCTCGAGCACGGTGTCGGTGGCGGGGCCCAGCCGCAGGCGGCCCTCGTCGTCGACGGACAGGGCGTCGACCTCGCCGCGCAGGAACTCGGCCTGCGTCGACACCTGCCAGAAGACCGGCGACGACCCCGTGAGGGTCGCGGCGGTGGCGACAAAGAGGATCGGGAAGATACAGCGTCTCATCGGGAAGGAACGGCCCGCGGGCAGCGGGCCAAGGGTACGTGGGTCACGGCGGGGGAGATTCCGGGTGACTCCATCAGGAGCCCAGATCCAGGTCGAGGACGCGGGCCCCCGAGACGACGCGGTCCACGGGCACCTCCCACTCGCGCAGGGCGGCGCTGCTCATGCGGGCGAGGCCGGCGCCGGCGCGGTCGGCCCCCAGCACGTCCAGCACCGAGCGCGGCAGCGAGGGCAGCCGGCGGCCGTTGACGACCGCGCCGGCGTCGCCGCGCCGAAGCTGCACGTAGAAACGGTCGTTGCGCCGCGCCGTGTTCAGGGCGTCGATGAGGTGCCGGAGGCTCGTGGGGCGCGCCGCCAGCCCCGCCTGCTGCCGCTCCTCGCGGGCGAGGGTCGCGCCGTCGGCCACCAGCAGTCGGATGCGGCCGCGCGCCGTCGACGGCAGGTCGACCATCACCGTCCGTATCTCGACCTCGCCGTCGCGGGCGCGGATGGCGAGGCGCAGCGGCGCCGTCCGCCCCGGCCGCGGGCGCGGGTCGTCGAGCCAGACGCGCTCCAGCTCGGCCGTCCGCGTGCCGTCGCGGGCGGTGACCGACACGTCCACCCGCTCGACCGTCACCGGCTCGAGCCCGTTGTCGACGAGCGCCGTCAGGGGCCCCGCGACGTAGGCGGCGGCGAGGACGGTGGCGGCGTTGCCGGTGAAGGTCTCCTCGAACCGGGCCGCCGGATGGCCGGCCAGGGCCACCTCTCCGCGCACCGTGTAGGTGGCCGCCCCCACCTGCCGGTTGTGCGAGAACAGGGTGTTGAGCATCGCGTTGTAGGCGAGCAGCGGCGTGAAGATCGCGTCGTCGACGACCTCGAACTCGAAGGTGTCGCTCCGTTGCCGCTCCGGCGCGTCGAGGGCGATGCGGACGGGCACGAGGCGCGGGCCGGGGCCGAGGCTGCCGCTGATGCCGCTCGAGCGGTCCTGATCGATGGTGCCGAGGGTCTCGCCGACGGTGGCGATGCGCGACGAGATCAACTGGCTGGGCAGCACCGTGTGGACGTAGGCGCGGGTCATCGGGAAGCGCGACGTCCCGAGGTTGTAGAAGGGGTGCCCGAACGCGTACACCCGGCCGTCCTCGACGAGGGTTACGGTACCCGTGCCCGCCATCGACAGGTCGCCCCGCATGAGGCTCACGCCCACCGCGTCGCCGGCCTGGAGGGGCGCGTCGGACTGTGCCGCGGCCCTGCCTGCCACCGTCCCGCCCACGACGGGGGCGAGGCCGGCGGGGCCGAACATCGCGGCGATGCGGTCGAACGCGCCCGGGGTGAAGCCGCTCAGGGTGAGGGGCGTGGCGATGGGGCGCAGGCGGACCCCGTACGAGGCCCCCGCGCCGGCCGGCAGCCCCGTCGCGTCGACGTCGCCGGGCCGCGCCGCGAACGGCTCCGGTCGCGCGAGGCGGGTCGACAGCAGGCCCGTCAGGCTGTCGGCGGCCAAGGGGAGGGTCAGCTCGGGGGCGGCGCGGGCGGCCCGGGGCGGCGCCGGCGTGTCGTCCCGCAGCATCTCCCCGATCGGCGTGATGCCTGCGATGGTCTCCTTGGCGAACGAGCCGAGGGCGTAGGAGACGGCCCCGACGAGCCGCCCGTCGATGTACACGGGGCTGCCGCTCATGCCCTGGATGACCCCGCTCGCGGCCAGCGGCCCTCCGTCGAGGCGGGCGAGGACGAGGTTACGGCGGGGCCCGAACGAGTTCTCGAGCACCCCGATGATCTCGGCCGTGAACTCGCTCCGCTTCGTGCCGTCGAAGACGGTGAGGCCCGTGCCCCGCATGCCCGCCCGCACCTCCTCGACCGGCATGGTGACGGTGGCCGCGGGCAGCACCGCGAAGAGGCCCCCGGTCGCGAGGGCGAGAGCCAGGAGCGGCCTGTTAGGATTCATGGAAGATGGCCGGAGGTGCGCCGGAACGAGACCCTTATAGCGAAGGAAGTGCTTACGGGTCAAGCAGAAGGCTCCCCGCGGGGAGCGCGGCGGCCGCGGATCTTGACACCGTCGCTTGGCGTTTGCTAGCGTAGGCGTTTCGCTGGCTGGCGAGCGGTCGTGTCTACATGACGGTGTAGTCAGTTGCAGGTGCCTCAAGTGTTCGAAGATCGGACGATTGCGCGGCGGCACGGCTTGGTCCCGGCATGCGGGGGTGGAGCGCGCGCTTGGTGGGGTTACTGGTTTACCCGGCCCGGAGAGGTGCGTCTGCCCGCCTGACCACAGCCACAGCAGAACGCGACAGCCTCTCCGGCCCCCGGTTGGAGAGGCTTTTTTTGTGGGAGTGAGTGAGGACCGCCCTGATGAACCGGGCTCGACTGTGCGCCACCGTGACGGCCGGGACGACGGCCGGCCTGCGGGCCGCGCGGGACGCGGTGCGCGGCGCCGACCTCGTCGAGCTGCGGCTCGACGGGGTGAGGGATCTCGATGTGGAGGGGGCCCTGGCCGGCCGGTCCGGCCCGGTGGTGGTGACGTGCCGCCCGGTCTGGGAGGGCGGCCGGTTCGCGGGGTCGGAGGAGGAGCGGCGGCGCATCCTCGTGCGGGCGTTCGAGCTCGGCGCCGACTGGGTCGATCTGGAGTGGCGAGGCGGGTTCGAGGAGCTCGTCGCCGAGCGGCGGGGCCGGAACGTGGTGCTGTCGACGCACGACTTCGACGCCACCCCGGACGACCTGGAGTCGCGGTACCGGGCGATGCGGGCCACCGGGGCCGGGGTCGTCAAGATCGCCGCCCGCAGCCGCTCGGCCGCCGACGTCGTGCGGCTGCACCGGCTCGGGCGCAGCGCGCGGGGCGAGGCGGCGGTGCTGGTGGGGATGGGGCCTGTCGGCGTGCCCACCCGCCTCCTGTCGGGACGCTTCGGGTCGGCCTGGACGTACGCCGGTGACGGAGTGGCCCCGGGCCAGGTGCCCCTGTCCGACATGATCGGGCGCTACCGCTGCCATCGCGTCTCGGCGTCGACGGCGGTCTACGGGGTCGCCGGCGCCCCGATCGCGCACTCCCTGTCCCCGGTCATGCACAACGCCGGCTTCGCCGAGGCGGGGCTCGACGCGATCTACGTCCCCTTCGAGGCCACCGACGCGGACGACCTCATGGAGCTCGCGCGGACGCTCGGCGTGAAGGGTCTCAGCGTCACCGCGCCCTTCAAGGAATCGGTCCTGGCCCATGTCGCCGACGTCGACCCGGTGGGGCGGCGGACCGGCGCCATCAACACGCTTCGCGCCGAGGACGGCGGGTGGCGGGGGCTGAACACCGACGTGGCCGGCCTTCTCGCGCCGCTGGAGGCGCAGGGCGGCGTCGGCGGGCTCCGTTGCTGCGTGCTCGGGGCCGGCGGCGCCGCGCGGGCGGCGGCGGTGGGCCTGGCCGGCGCGGGCGCCGCGGTGACGGTGTGCGCCCGCCGCCCCGAGCGTGCGGCCGAGGTCGCGGCCCTCGCGGGGGGCTCCGCGGTTCCGTACCCACCCCCGCGCGGATCGTGGGACCTGCTGGTGAACACGACCCCGGTCGGCACCGCGCCCGACGTCGACGACACCCCGGTGCCGGCGGCGGCGCTGGCGGGCGGCGCCACCGTCTACGACCTCGTCTACAACCCCACCCGGACCCGGCTGCTGCGCGAGGCGGAGGCGGCGGGCTGCCGCACCATCGGCGGCCTCGACATGCTCGCGGCCCAGGCGGTGCGGCAGTTCGAGTGGTGGCTGGGGACGCGTCCGTCCACCGGCCTGTTCCTGCGGGCGGCGCGGGAGGCCCTGGCCGCCCGGGAGCGGCCGCCGTCGCGGGAGGAGACCGCGCAGGAAGCGCCGGCATGAGCATCACCACGTTCGAGACGTTTCGGGAGCTGGCCGGGCGCGGCACCTTCGTGCCGGTCTGCAAGGAGATCCTGGCCGACCTCCTCACGCCCCTGTCGGCGTTCCTCAAGGTGGCCGAGCACGCGGACTACGCCTTTCTGTTCGAGAGCGTGGAAGGGGGCGAGCAGGTTGCCCGCTACTCGTTCCTCGGCAAGGACCCGTTCCTCGTGCTGCGGGCGCGGGACGGGCGGACCATCGTCGAGGAGGGCGGCGTCACGACGACCGACCCGACCCCCTTCCTCGACCGGCTGCGGCGGGTGATGAGCGACTACCGGGCCCCCGTCGTGCCGGGCATGCCGCGGTTCACGGGCGGGGCCGTCGGCTTCCTCGGCTACGAGGCGGCCCAGTGGTTCGAGCCCGTGCTCGGGCCGGTCTGGGAGCGGCGCGGCGCGCCCGCGACCGGCGACGACCAGGCCGCCTTCATGGTGTTCGACACGATCCTCGCGTTCGACCACGTCAAGCACCGGATACTCGTCATCGCCAACGCCCGCGTCGACCCGGGGGCGGACCTCGACGCCGCCTACCGGTTCGCCTGCGCCCGCATCCACTTCCTCGAACGGGAGCTCGAGCGCAGCCTGTCCGAGCCCGCGGTGACCGCGTCGGGCCCGCGGGAGGTCCGCTCGAACACGAGCCGGGAGGCGTTCGAGGCGGCGGTGCGGACCGCGAAGGACCACATCGCGGCCGGCGACATCTTCCAGGTGGTCCTGTCGCAGCGGTTCGAGACCCGGGTGGACGCCGACCCGTTCAGCGTGTACCGGGCCCTGCGGCACGTGAACCCGTCGCCGTACATGTACTTCATCCGCATGGGCGGGCTGTCCATCGTCGGCTCGTCGCCGGAGATGCTGGTGCGCGTGGAGGGGCGGCAGGTCATCACCCACCCCATCGCCGGCACCCGTCCCCGCGGCCGCGACGACGCCGAGGACCACCGGCTGGCCGAGGAGCTGAAGCAGAACGAGAAGGAGAAGGCCGAGCACGTGATGCTCGTCGACCTCGGCCGCAACGACATCGGCCGGGTGTCGGAGTACGGCACGGTGCAGGTGGCCCAGTTCATGGCGCTCGAGCGCTACTCGCACGTCATGCACCTGGTGTCCCGGGTCGAGGGACGGCTGCGCGAGGACCGGGACCGGCTCGACGCCCTCGCCGCGTGCTTCCCGGCCGGCACCGTGTCCGGCGCCCCGAAGATCCGCGCGATGGAGATCATCTCGGACCTCGAGCCGACGCGGCGGGGCATCTACGCGGGGGCCATCGGCTACGTCGACTTCGCGGGCAACCTCGACTGCTGCATCACCATCCGGACCATCGCCATGCGCGACGGCCGGGCCCGCGTGCAGGCGGGGGCCGGCATCGTCGCCGACTCGGACCCGGCGGCGGAGTACGACGAGACGCGGGACAAGGCCTCGGCCCTGCTGCGGGCCCTGGAGATGGTCTGACGCGAGGCGCGCCATGGTGCTGGTCATCGACAACTACGACTCGTTCACCTACAACCTCGTCCAGTACCTGGGCGAGCTGGGCGCGACCCTGACGGTCCGGCGCAACGACGAGGTGACGGTCGACGGCATCGCCGCGCTCGCACCCGAGCGCATCGTCATCTCGCCGGGGCCGGGGCGCCCCGAGCACGCCGGGGTCACGGTGGACGCGATCCGCCGCTTCGGGGCGGAGCTGCCGATTCTCGGGGTCTGCCTCGGGCACCAGGCCATCGGGCTCGCGTTCGGCGCCGCGATAGCCTCGGCGCCGACCCTCGTGCACGGGAAGCGCTCGATGGTGGAGCACGACGGCCGCGGCGTGTTCGACGGCATCGAGGGCCCCTTCGAGGCGGGCCGCTACCATTCGCTGGCGGTGGCCGCGGACACGTGTCCGGCGGAGCTCGAGGTCGCGGCCCGGACCGCCGACGACGGCACCATCATGGCCCTGCGCCACCGCGACCGGCCCGTCCACGGGGTGCAGTTCCATCCCGAGTCGGTGCTGACGGGGGTCGGCCACCGGATTCTGCGCAACTTCCTGGAGAGCTGACGTGTTCGCCGACCTGATAGAGAGGCTGCACCGCCGGCAGGACCTGAGCGTCGACGAGGCGGCGGGCGCGATGGAGGAGATCATGGCCGGGCGCGCCGCCCCCGCCCAGATTGCGGGGCTGCTCGTCGCCCTGTCGATGAAGGGGGAGCGGCCGTCCGAGATCGTGGGGCTGGCCAAGACCATGCGCGCCAACGCGGTGCCCCTGCCGGCCGGCGACCGGCTCCGGTTCGATACCTGCGGCACCGGCGGCGACCGCGCGTCGACGTTCAACGTCTCGTCGCTCGCCGCCCTCGTCCTCGCCGCCTGCGGGGTGACCGTCGCCAAGCACGGCAACCGCGCCGTTTCCAGCCGCTGCGGCAGTGCCGATCTCTTCGCCGCCCTCGGGGTCGGGGTCGACGCGCCCCCCCCGGTTGTCGAGCGCTGCCTCGACACCTGCGGCATCGCGTTCCTGTTCGCCCCCACGTTCCATCCTTCGATGCGGCACGCCGCCCCCACCCGGCGCGAACTCGGCGTACGCACCGTCTTCAACCTGCTCGGCCCCCTGACGAACCCCGCCGGCGTCGCCCGGCAGCTCGTCGGCGTGTCGCGGCCCGACCACACCGATCTGCTCGCCCGGGCCCTCGCCGACCTCGGGACGGAACGGGCGTGGGTGGCGCACGGCGCCGACGGGCTCGACGAGATCTCCACCACCGGCCACACCAAGGTGTCGGAGTGCCGCGACGGCATCGTCCGCAGCTTCTTCCTGCATCCGGACGACTTCGGGCTGCCGGTGGCCCGCATCGAGGACATCCGGGCGGAGACGCCGGACGACAACGAGACGATCGCGAGGGACGTGCTGGCCGGCCGCCCCGGTCCCCCGCGGGACATGGTGCTCGCGAACGCGGCGGCGGGGCTGCTCATCACCGGGCGGGCCGGCGACCTGCGGGCCGGCGTCGACATGGCCGCCGCCGCCATCGACGACGGCCGGGCTCGGGAAACGCTGGACCGGCTCGTGGCGGCGACCGCGGCAGAGGCGGGGGAGGCATGAAGTTCGCCCTGCGCCCCGACCTCGGAGAGAGGTGCGCGGCAAAGGCCGCCGCGACGACAGGGGCGGCGCGCGATCGCCGGGACCGGGATTCATGATGCCTGCTCCGCACGCCAATCCCGGGCCGGACCTGTTGGCGACGATCGTCGCCGCCACACGGCAGGCCGTGCGCGACCGGGAGCGGACGGTTCCCGAGACGGTCCTCGCGTCGCGCGTCCCCGCCGGCCTCGACGGGAAGGCCCGGTTCGAGGCGGCCCTGTCCGCCGGCGGCGGCCCGAACGTCATCGCGGAGTGCAAGCGCCGGTCGCCGTCGCGGGGTATCCTGCGCCGCGACTACCGGCCCGAGGCCATCGCCGCCGCCTACGAGCGGAACGGGGCGGCGGCGGTCTCGGTGCTGACGGAGCCGACCTTCTTCGACGGGTCGCTCGACCACCTGCGCGCGGTGCGGGCCGTGGTCGGCATTCCCGTGCTCCGCAAGGACTTCATCGTCACCCCCTATCAACTGCTGGAGGCGGTGGCGGCCGGCGCCGACGCGGTGCTCCTGATCGCGGCCGCCCTCGACGACGCCGGCCTCGGCGCGCTGCACGCCCGGGCGACAGAGTTGGGCCTGGGGGTCCTCGTCGAGGTGCACGACGGGGACGAGCTCGACCGCGCGGCGCGGGCCGGGGCGACCGTCGTCGGCGTGAACAACCGCAACCTGCGGACCCTGGCCGTCGACGTCGAGGCGTCGCACCGGCTCGCCGGACAGATGCCGGCGGGGGTGATCGGGGTGGCCGAGAGCGGCCTTCGGACGAACGACGATCTCGTGCGGCTCGGTGCGGCCGGGTACCAGGCGTTCCTGATCGGCGAGACCTTCATGACCGCCCCCGAACCCGGCAACGCTCTGCGCGACCTGCTGGCTGGCGCGCCGGCGGATGCCGCGCCCGCCGCGGTCGGGAGCATGCCGGCGGAGGACGTCCGATGACGGTACCGGTGAAGATCTGCGGAATCACGCGGTCCGGGGACGCCGAGCTCGCGGCCCGGCTCGGGGCGGCGTGGGTCGGCTTCATCTTCTGGCCCCGCAGCCCGCGGTTCGTGGCGCCGGAGACCGCCGCCGCCATCCTCGCCGGCCTGCCGCCGCACGTGGGCGGAGTGGGCGTGTTCGTGGACCAGCCGGTCGACGAGGTGAACGCCGTCGCCGACGAGGTCGGGCTGAGCGCCGTCCAGCTTCACGGCCGGGAGTCGACCGAGGCGTGCCGGCGGTGCCGGCGGCGCGTCATCAAGGCGGTACGGCTGCCCGGCGACGGCGCCGGCGAGGACCCGGACGCGGTATGGTCCGGGGCGACGTTGCTCGTCGACGCGTTCGATCCGGTGCGGATGGGCGGCACCGGCCGGCGGGTCGACTGGACGGGGGCGGCGCGCCTCGCCCGGCGCCGTCCCCTCATGCTGTCGGGCGGGCTGCGGGCCGAGAACGTGGCCGAGGCGGTGCGGCGGGTCGCGCCCTATGGCCTCGACGTGTCGTCCGGGGTCGAGTCGGAACCGGGGGTGAAGGACCCGGATCGCCTGCGGGCGTTCTTTGCCGCACTGGCCGCCCGGGACGTGGCGGCGGCCCCGGCCGGAGCCTTGGAGCAGGAGTCATGACGACGACGGAAAGCACCGCACCGGCCGGCGCGGTCTTCGGGCGGCGGGACCCCGACGCACGCGGCTACTTCGGCGCCTACGGGGGGCGCTTCGTGCCCGAGACCCTGGTGGCGCCGGTGGCGGAGCTGGAGGCGGAGTACCTCGCGGCGCGCGGCGATCCGGGGTTCCGGCAGGAGCTGGCCACCCTGCTCGAACGCTATGTCGGCCGGCCGACATCGATGTGGGAGGCCCGGCGGTGGTCCGAGGAGATCGGCGGCGCCCGCGTCTTCCTCAAGCGGGAGGACCTCGCTCACACCGGCGCCCACAAGATCAACAACGCGCTGGGGCAGGCCCTGCTCGCGGTCCGGATGGGCAAGCGCCGGGTGGTGGCGGAGACCGGCGCGGGGCAGCACGGGGTGGCCACCGCCACCGCCTGCGCCCTCCTCGGGCTCGCCTGCGAGGTCTACATGGGGGCCGAGGACATGGCCCGCCAGGCCCTCAACGTGGTGAGGATGCGGCTGCTCGGCGCGAGGGTCACGGGGGTCGACGCGGGGAGCCGGACCCTGAAGGACGCCATCAACGAGGCGATGCGCGACTGGGTCACCAACGTCTACGATACCTACTATCTGCTGGGCTCCGTTCTCGGCCCCCATCCCTACCCGCTGATGGTGCGGGAGTTCCAGTCGGTCATCGGCAGCGAGGCGCGGCGGCAGATTCTCGAGCTGACGGGCCGCCTGCCGGCCGCGGTCGTCGCCTGCGTGGGTGGGGGCAGCAACGCGCTGGGCATCTTCGACGGGTTCGTCGACGATCGGGACGTGCGGTTGATCGGCGTCGAGGCGGGCGGCGAGGCCATCGTCGCTGGCCGTCACGCGGCCCGGTTCGCCACCGGCGCGGTCGGCGTCCTGCAGGGGACGCGGAGCGTCATCCTCCAGGACCTCCACGGGAACATCGAGCCGACCCACTCGGTCTCGGCCGGGCTCGACTACGCGGCGGTCGGGCCCGAGCACGCGTGGCTGCGCGATCTGGGCCGCGCGGAGTACACCTGGGTGTCGGACGACCAGGCGCTGCAGGCCTTTCAGAGGGTCGCGCGGCTGGAGGGGATCATTCCCGCTCTCGAGTCGTCGCACGCGCTGGCCCACGCCGAGAGGGTGGCGGCCGAGTGCGGGCAGGGGGCCGTCGTCCTCGTCAACCTGTCCGGCCGGGGCGACAAGGACGTCGAGATTGCCCGCGACCGCGGGCTGGGCGGGTCCGCCGAAGGGGAGACGAACGCATGAGCTCGCGGATCACCGAGCGCTTCGCGGACCTCCGCGCGCGGGGCCGGACCGGCCTGGTGACCTACGTCACCGCCGGCGATCCGGATCTGGAACGCTCGGGCGACATCCTGCGCGCACTCGACCGGGCCGGGGCCGACGTCGTCGAGGTCGGCGTGCCGTTCTCCGACCCCTTGGCGGACGGACCCGTGATTCAGCGCGCCTCGGAGCGCGCCCTCGCGTCGGGCACGACTCTGGCCGGGACGCTGGACCTGATAGAGGACGTGCGGAGCGATCTCGGGGCCGCGATAGTGGTGTTCACCTACGCGAACCCGATCCTCCGATTCGGGGCGGAGCGGTTCACGGCCCGGGCCGCCGCGGCGGGCGTCGACGGCGTGCTCGTCCTGGATCTGCCGATAGAGGAGGCGGACGGACTCCGCCGGACCATCGTCGAGGCGGGCCTGGATCCGATCTTCCTGCTGAGCCCGACCACGACCGACGATCGCATTCGGCGGGCGGCCGAGCTGGGACGCGGGTTTCTCTACGGCATCTCCCGGCTCGGGGTGACGGGGGCGCGGGCCGACGTCGCGTCCGGCGTGCGGGGCCTCGTGGAGCGGATCCGGGCGGCGACGGCGTTGCCGGTGGCGATCGGGTTCGGGCTCTCCCGCCCCGAGCACTTCCGCGAGGTGGGAGAGTACGCGGACGCGGGGGTCGTGGGGAGCGCCCTGGTGGACACCATCGCCCGGGAGGCCGGCTCGACCGGCCTGGTGAACGCGGTCGAGCGGTACGTGGCCTGGCTGAAGGGCGACGGGGACGCACGGGGAGGCGCGGGCGCGGCATGACAGAAGACCGGCAATCCGCATCGCCCGAGCTCGAGGCGGTGGAGCGTGAGATCACGAAGATCAGGAATCGGATGGACGAGCTCGACGCCCGTCTCGTCGGGCTGCTGAACGAGCGGGCGAGTTGCGCGCAGGAGATCGGACGGCTCAAGGACACGGTGGGGCTCAAGGTCTATCAGCCGCAACGCGAACGCGAGGTACTGGACCACGTGCGGTCGGAGAACGCCGGCCCGCTCGACGCGGACGCGATCACGCGGCTCTTCGAACGGATCATCGACGAGGCCCGGCGCCTGGAGCGCTCATCCGGTTGACCCGGGCGGATTTGGCGGAGACAGCGGGACGAGAAGGGCGGGGCCATGGTTGTCGTCATGGAAGAACGCGCGAGCGAGGATCAGATTCAGCAGGTCATCGCGCATCTGGTGGAGAACGAGTTCGACGTGCACCGGTCGACGGGCCAGTTGCGCAGCGTGCTGGGCGCGGTGGGGGGCAACCGGGGATTCGATTCCCGCCTCATCGAGGTGATGGACGGGGTGCATGAAGTGATGCGGATAACGGAGCCCTACAAGCTGGCCAGCCGGACGTTCAGGCCCGAGAACACCGCGGTGTCGTTCGACGGCTTCCGCGTCGGCGGCGACGAGGTGATCGTCATGGCCGGCCCCTGCTCGGTGGAGACCGGGGAGCAGATCGCCGCCGCCGCCGCCGCCGTCAAGAAGGCCGGCGCCAAGGTGCTGAGGGGCGGCGCGTTCAAGCCGCGCAGCTCGCCCTACAGCTTCCAGGGGCTGGGCGAGGAGGGACTGCGGCTCATGCGGGACGCGGCCGACGCGGAGGGCCTGAAGGTTGCCTCGGAGGTCATGGACGTCAGCCAGATCGACCTCGTGGCCAAGTACGCTGACATCCTGCAGGTCGGCGCCCGCAACATGCAGAACTACACCCTGCTGCGGGAGCTCGGGCGCAGCGCGACCCCGGTCCTCCTCAAGCGGGGCATCTCGGCCACCATCGAGGAATGGCTGCTGTCGGCGGAGTACGTGCTGTCGGGGGGCAACGCGAACGTCATCCTCTGCGAGCGGGGCATCCGGACCTTCGAGAGCTACACGCGGAACACCATGGACATCTCCGCGATCCCGGTGGTCCACAAGCTCAGCCACCTGCCCGTCATCGCCGACCCCAGCCACGGCACCGGCCTGCGCGACAAGGTCGCGCCGATGGCGCGGGCGGCCATCGCGGCCGGGGCCGACGGCCTGATCATCGAGGTCCATCCCGACCCCGACCACGCCATGAGCGACGGCGCCCAATCGATCTTCCCTACCCAGTTCGACCGGCTCATGGCCGAGCTGCGGATCATCGCGCCGGCCATCGGGCGCAGCATATGCCTCGAGCCGGTCGCCTATCGCGGCTGGGGGACGTGACGCCGGTGAGCGACGCACCCAGGACCCTGCCCGTCATCCAGCCGCAGGCCGCGGCGACGAGCCCGCCGCCGTTCGAGAAGGTGGCGATCGTCGGCCTCGGGCTCATCGGCGGCTCGATCGCCCTCGCGGCGAGGCGGCACTGGCCCGCCTGCCTCGTCATCGGCGTCGACCGCAAGGAGGTCCTGGAGAAGGCGATGGTGCTCCACGCCATCGACGTCGCCGCCGACGACCCCGTGGTGATGGCCGAGGCGGACCTCGTCGTTCTCGCGGCGCCGGTGGAGCAGAACATCGATCGGCTCGCCGAGCTCGATCGCCACGTCGTCACCCCCGCGGTGGTGACCGACGTCGGGAGCACGAAGCGGACGACGGTCGAGGCGGCCCGCCAACTGCCGTCGCGGTTCACCTTCGTCGGGGGGCATCCCCTCGGCGGCGCTCCGAGGAGCGGCATCGAGCATGCCCGCCCGGACCTGTTCGTCAAGCGGCCGTGGCTCTTCACCCCGGACGGCGCGGTGGCGGCCGGCGTGATCGAGCGGCTCTCCGAGTTCGCCCGCGCGCTGGGCGCCGAACCCCACGTGCTCGACCCCGAGGAGCACGATCGGCTCCTCGCGTTCGTCAGCCACCTGCCGCAGCTCGCGGCGAGCGCCCTCATGCACGTCGTGGGAAACCGGGCCGGGGAACGGGGGCTGGCCCTGACGGGGCGGGGGCTCTTCGACGCCACCCGGCTCGCGTCGAGCCCGCCGGAGATCTGGCGGGACATCTGCCGCTCGAACGCCGACGCCGTGGGCGAGGCCCTCGACGAGCTCATCGCCGAGCTGCAGGCGCTTCGCGCGGGACTGGACACGGGCTCGGAGATCGATCGGGTCTTCGAGTCGGCGGGAACCTGGCGAGCCCACCTGGCGCGGCTTCGCGGCGATCAGCGGCAGGAGTGACCCGTTGCGGGACAGCCCGAGGGAGGGATCGCGCCCGGGTGCCGGCGGTGTGGTCCGCATGACCCGGGCGGTGCGGGACGCCGTGCTCGGTCATGCGCGCCGGACGCTGCCGTACGAGTGCTGCGGCCTCCTCATCGGCGCGTCGGTCGGGGCCGATACACGCATCACCCGCGCGTGGCCGGCCCGGAACCTGCGGCGGAGCCGCACGCGATACCTCATCGACCCCGTCGATCACTTCGACGCCATCAGAGTCGCCCGCCGAACCGGCTTCGCGGTGGTCGGCGCCTACCATTCGCATCCTGCATCGTCGCCCTCCCCGTCGGCGACGGACGACCGCGAGGCCGACGACGCGGCGCTCGTGTACTTGATTGCGTCACCGGCATGCGGCGAGGTGCGGGCGTATCGCCTGGACGCGGGCCGGCTGAGGCCGTTGGAGCTGCGGACGGCGGTCAGTCCGAAAACCGGCCGCCCCTGATGGTGACGCGGACCCGGGCCGAGGCCACCACGTCGTCGCGGCGTTTGAGGTTCAGCCGGACCTCGTAGCGGCCGGAGAACTGGTAGGTGTGCCGTCGCGAGAACCGGCGCCGGATCTCGCTCACGCCCGGCTCGTAGGGCTCGCAGTCGAAGGTGCTCTCCGATACCGTGCCGTCGTCCCAGTCCCACTCCGCGCTGAGGCAGTAGAACTCCTCGTAGTCGTCCGCGCCGTCCCGCAGCAGACCCGTGAAGGAGATCGCGTTGGTGGCGAACGTCACGTTGGGGCGGGCCCGGAGCGTGAGCTCCGGGCGCTCGCCGTCATCCTGGGCGTTCGCGCCGGCCGGGAACGCCAGGGCGATCAGGGCCGCGCCCACGAGGATGCCGCCGACGCGTTGGCGCGAGCGAAGTCCTTGCATGAGTTCGATTGTAACTCCGACGGTCGTCGCTCCGCCAGCACGCGCTGTCGGAGGCAGGACCCGGCGGCGGGCGGCTCTGCCGCGGCGCGGACGGCCGGGCCGGGAAGGCGGCGCCGTGGCAGCTCACGGTGGGAGGAGGCCGTCCGCGGCGCATCCACCCCTGCGCCGGGCGCACGCTATAATCCGCCGGATGAACACGGCGAACGAAGTCCTTCCCGTCGACTGCCGCTCCGGTGGGCTGAGCGCCTCCCGGGCCGATCTGCTCTGCGCCCCGATCTTCGAGGACGACGACAACGACGACCTGCACGAGCTCGATTCCGCGACGGCCGGAGCCACCGGCCGGGCCCGGGCGTCCGGCGAGCTGAGCGGCAAGCTCCACGAGCTGTACCTGACGGACGTGGTCGACGCCGCCTGGGGGACCCGGCGCGTGGTCTTGGTCGGCGCGGGCCCGCGGGACGCCTGGACGGCGGATCGGGCGCGGGAGGTGGCCGGCGCCGCGGCGCTGGCCGCCCGCGGCCGCAAGGCCCGCCGCGTCGCCTTCGCTTGCGGCCGCGCCGTCGAACTCCCGGCCATGGCCCAGGCGCTCGTCGAGGGACTGGTGCTGGGTGCGTTCCGCGATCTTCGCTTCAAGACCGAGGAGCCGGACAGCCTGCCGTTGGCCGGGGCGGAGCTCGTCCTCGGCCGCGGGCCCGATGCCGACGTGGAGGCGGCCGCCCGCCGGGGGGGCCTGCTGGCGGCGTGCACGAACGTCGCGCGGGAGCTGTCCAACGAGCCCGCCAACCTGTTCACGCCCCGGGTCTTCGCCGACCGTGCCCTCGAGCTCGTCACCGGCCCGCGGACGTCGGTCGAGGTGCTCACGGAGGAGGCCATCGCCTCGCTGGGAATGGGTCTCGTCCGGGGCGTGGGGCAGGGCAGCGCGGAGCCCCCGCGGGTCATCGTCATGCGCTACGAGCCGGAAGGGACCGGCGCCGGGGACGGGCCGGTGCTGGGGCTCGTCGGCAAGGGCGTGACCTTCGACACCGGGGGCATCTCGATCAAGCCGTCGGAAGGCATGGGCCTCATGAAGCACGACATGTCCGGCGGGGCCGCGGTCGTCGGGGCCATGCGGGCGATCGGGGAGCTCGCCCCGCCCGTGCGCGTGATCGGCATCGTGCCGGCGGTGGAGAACATGCCGGGAGGGAGCGCCATCCGCCCCGGCGACGTGCTGACCGCGGCGGACGGGAAACGGGTGGAGGTGCTGAACACCGACGCCGAGGGGCGGCTCATCCTCGCCGACGCGCTCGTCCTCGCCCGGCAGCTCGGGGCGACCCACCTGGTGGACGTGGCCACCCTCACCGGCGCCTGCGTGATCGCCCTGGGGCACCACGCCTCGGGCCTCGTGGGGACGCCGCCGGCGTGGGTCGAGTCGGTGCGGGCGACGGCGGCCGGGGCGGGCGAGCGGTTGTGGCCGCTGCCCGCCTACGACGAGTACGCCGAGCAGTTGAAGAGCGAGACCGCCGACCTCGCCAACATCGGGGGGCGGGACGCCGGGGCGATTACCGCGGGGATGTTCCTGAAGGCCTTCTCCGGCGACCTCCCCTGGGCCCATCTCGACATCGCCGGGACCGCGTGGCGCGAGGACAGCAAGCCGTACTCCGTCAAGGGCGCCACCGGGGTCGGCGTGCGGACCCTGGCCGCGCTGCCGTTCGAGGCCGACTGGGTCGAGGTGTCCGACGGCCCGGCACGCGTCTGACGCAGGCAGTCGGCCCCGCCGACCCCGCGGGCGCTCCCGGACGGGGTCCGGCGGCGACGCTTCGATGGGGCCCGGCCTCCGGTTTCGACTCGAAGCGCAGCGTGCCCCTCAGCGGAGTTGCATGTCGACCTGGTCGAAGTAGTCCGACCCGACGAGCACCTCGCGGGCCTTGCCCCCGGTCCCCGCCGACACCAGCCCGTCCGCTTCCATCATGTCCACGAGCCGGCCGGCGCGGCTGAATCCGATCTTGAGGCGGCGCTGGAGATGGGAGATGGACGCCTGACCCGCGGCCACGACGAGGCGCGCCGCCTCGTCGTACAGGTCGTCCCTCTCGAGGACGTCGGCGTCGGGCGCCTTCTCCTCGGCCGTGATCGACGTGTCGTAGGCGGGGGCGCCCTGCTTGCGCAGGAAGCCGCAGACCCGCGCCGTCTCCTGCTCCGAGATGTAGGGCCCGTGCACCCGCACGAGCCGCGACGAGGCGGGCGGCAGATACAGCATGTCGCCGCGGCCGAGGAGCTGCTCGGCCCCGTTGCTGTCCAGAATCGTGCGCGAGTCGACCTTGGACGACACGCGGAACGAGATGCGAGACGGCAGATTGGCCTTGATCAGGCCGGTGATCACGTCGACCGACGGGCGCTGGGTGGCCAGGATCAGGTGGATGCCGACGGCCCGCGCCATCTGCGCGAGGCGGGCGATCGATTCTTCCACCTCGCGGCCCGCGAGCATCATCAGGTCGGCCAGCTCGTCGATGGCCAGCACGATGTAGGGCAGGGGCTTCGGCAGCTCCTCCGGATCGGGCGCCTCGCCGCCCCGACCGGCTGCCTCCTGCAGTTGCGCGCGCACGTTGCGGTTGTACTGCTCGAGGTTGCGCACCCCCTCCGCCGCCAACTGCTTGTAGCGTTCCTCCATCTCGTGCACGGCCCAGCGCAGGGCGTTCGCGGCCAGCTTCGGCTCGACGACCACCGGGGTCAGGAGGTGGGGAATGTCCTTGTACATGCCCAGCTCGAGCCGCTTGGGATCGATGAGGATGAACCGCACGTCGTCGGGCGTGGCCTTGTAGAGGATGCTCGTGAGCATCGCGTTCATCGCCACGCTCTTGCCGGTGCCGGTGGAGCCGGCGATGAGGAGATGGGGCATCTTCGCGAGGTCCCCCGCGATCGGCTCGCCGTGAATTCGCCGCCCCAGGGCCAGCGCCAGCTTGGACTCGCTCTTGCGGTAGGGAGGCGACTCGATCATCTGCCGCAGGGAGATCTGCTCGCGCACCCGGTTCGGTATCTGGATGCCGACGGTGGAACGGCCGGCCAGCCGCTCTATCAGGATGGACTCGGCCTGCATCGCGAGGCAGAGATCGTCGGCGAGGCCCGTGATTCGGCTGTACTTCACGCCGGGATCCGGCTGGAACTCGTAGGTCGTCACCACCGGTCCCGGGTGAATCTGGATGACGGCGCCGCGGACCGAGAACTCCTGGCACTTGTTCTCCAGGAGCCGGGCGTTGTCCAGCAGCTCGCGCTCGTCGAACTGCTGCTTCGCGCGCACCGGGTCGAGCAGCGACAGCGGCGGCAGCGCGAAGGCCTTGCGGCGGCGATCGGGCGTCTCCCGGGCCGCCGGGGTCGTGTCCAGGCCCAGCGTCGTCGGGGTCGCCGGCGCCGCCGCGGGGGCCGGCGCCGGGATCGGGTCGGGGCGCGCGGTCCGGATGGCGGGCGCGGGCGTGGCGCGTTCGGTCGCGCGGGCGGCGGGCGCGGCGCTCCGCCGCCCGCGCGTCCTCGCCCGCCCCGGCCGGCCGGGAGCCGGACCGGCCGACCTCTCCGCGACGGCCGGTCCGGCGGCTGCGGAGAGCCCGGCCCGGTCGAGCCCGGAGACGGCGTTCCCGCGTCCGCGCCGGCGACCTCTCCAGCCGGCGAGCGCGGCGTCCCTCACCGCGGCCCCGCTCCGGCCGATGCCGGCGAGCGACCGGCTCAACAGGTATCCGAACGACACCTGGGTCAGGAGGAGGACGGCCAGGAAGAGCAGGGTGAGGATGAGGATGATCGAGCCGGTGCGGTTGAGATACTCGGAGAGCAGGCCCGAGAGCCATCCCCCGAGGTAGCCGCCGGCCCGGAACGGGCGTTCGGCGGTGTCGAAGGCGGCGAACGCCAGGGCGAGGAAGGAGGAGGTGCAGGCGAGGGTCAGCCCCAGGCCCACCGTGCGGACGTACGGCCCCTCGACGGGCCGGCACCAGAAGTAGTGCCAGCCGAGGACCAGGAGCACGAGCGGGAGCAGGTACGCGCTGAACCCGACGAGTTGGAGGGACAGCTCGGCCACGAACGCGCCCACGCGCCCCGCGAAGTTCACGGGCGTCTCGTGCCCGTCAGTGCTGAAGAACCAGACCGGATCGGCAGGATCGTAGGTGGCGAGGGCGACGAGCGAGAACAGCGCGGCGGCGAAGAGCCCCACCCCGAAGAACTCGCTCAACCAGCGTGACAGCGTGGATCGGGACACCCGTCAGACCTCCATGATGACCGGCAGCACGAGGGGGCGCCGGCCCGCCCGCTTGCGAAACAGGCGTTGCAGCTCGATGCGGACCCGCTCGGCGAGCAGATCGCGGTCGGATCTCTCCTCGGGGCTGGCCTCGCCGATGACCTCGGTCAGCCGCACCGGCACGGTGTCGAGCACGACGCTCGTCCGGTCGTCGAGCACGACGCCACGGGTCACCACGTCCGGTGTACCCTCGATCCGCCCCTCCTGCCGGTCGACGGCGATAACCGGCACCACCACGCCATCGGCGGCGAGATGCCGGCGATGCCGCAGCACTTCGCTGCCGACCTCGCCGGAACGCGTGCCGTCGATGAGGAGGCGGCCGGCCGCGACCCGGCCCGCGATGCGCCCCTCGCCCGGGGCGAGGCGAATGACGTCCCCGTCTTCGGCCAGCAGCACCGTCGTCTCTCCTCCCGTCACCCGCGCGGCGACCCGCGCGTGCTCCGCGAGATACCTGTACTCCCCATGTATCGGCACGAAGTAGCGCGGCCTGACCAGCGAGAGCAACATTTTCAGCTCCTCGGCGCTGCCGTGCCCGGAGACGTGCACCGCCTTCCGCTCGTTGTGCACCACCTCCGCCCCGCGCCGGGCGACGTGGTCCATCACCCGCCCGATGGCCCGCTGGTTGCCCGGAATGGCGCGGGCCGAGAAGACCACCACGTCGTCCGGCTCGAGCCGGACGTGGCGGTGGTCGTCGATGGCGATGCGCGACAGCGCGGCCAGCGGCTCGCCCTGCGAACCGGTGGTCACGCAGGCGACCCTGCGGGCGGGGTAGTCGCCGATCTGGGAGTCGCGAATCTGCAGCCCGGCGGGGAGTCGCAGGTGACCGAGCCGCGTCGCGATATCGGTGTTCTGGACGATGCCCCGTCCGACGAGGGCCAGCTTGCGGTCGAACTGCGCGGCGAGGTCCGCGAGAATCCGGATCCGGTGCAGGCTCGAGGCGAACGCGGTCACCACGACCCGCCCCCGGGCGCTCGCGAACACCTCCTCCAGCCCCGGCACGACGTCGACCTCCGACCCGGAGAACCCGGGCCTCTCGATGTTGGTGCTGTCGCCGAAGAAGGCGAGCACGCCCTCGCGTCCGAGCTCCGCGAAGCGGTGCACGTCGAGGGGCTGGCCGTCGATGGGGGTCTGGTCGATCTTGAAGTCGCCGCTGTGCACGATGACGCCGGCCGGGGTGTGCAGGGCCACCGCCACGCAGTCGGGCATGCTGTGGGTGACGCGGATCAGCTCCAGCGTGACCTCGCCGATCTTGGCCGTGCCGCCGGCCTCGAGCGGGCGGCAGCGCTCGTCGGGGTCGAAGCCGTGCTCGGCCAGCTTCTGGCCGGCGAGGGCGAGCGTCAGGGGCGTGCCGTACACCGGACCGTCCAGGAGGGGCCAGACGTAGGGCAGGGCCCCGATGTGGTCTTCGTGCCCATGGGTCAGCACCACCGCCGAGAGCCTGCCGACGCGCTCTTCGAGGTGCCCGAGATCGGGGATGACGAGGTCGACGCCGGGCAGCTCGGGCCCCGGGAACATCGCGCCGGTGTCGACGAGGACGGCGGTGTCCCGCCACGTGACGAGCATCATGTTCATGCCGAACTCGCCGAGGCCGCCGCACGGCACGACCTCGAGCACGGGTTCCGTCGTCTTGGGGGGGACTGGTGTCGAAGTCATGGCTTGGTGCCTTATCGGCCGGAGACCGGAAAGAGGACCCTCGCGCCGCCAGGGCTGCCACCGCGGCCGGCCGGCCGCCCGGGGTCGGCCGCGCGGACGTCTCCTGGAGCCGGGGGCCGGCGCGGCCGTCGTGACGCGTCGCGACGGCGAAGTCCGCGCCTCATGGGGACGTGGCCGCGAGGGCGTCGGCGAGCCTGGCCAGCTCCGCCGGATCGAGCGTGGCGGGTCGGCGGTCCGATGCGACGCCCGCCCGTTCGAGCAGCTCCCGCGGCGAAGCGTGCGACGCGTCGCGGGCGAGTGGGCCGAGGGCGTTGAGGACCGTCTTTCGGCGCTGCGAGAACAGGGTCCGGACCAGCCGTTCGAACAGCTCCCGGTCGACCACGGGCGCGGGCGACGGACGAAAGCGCAGGGCGACGACGGCCGAGCGCACGCGGGGCGGCGGCCTGAACGCACCGGGGGGCAGGGCCAGCACCCGCTCGGCGTGGGCGGCGGCCCCGGTGAGGATGGCGAGGGGGCCGTAGTCTCGCGATCCCGGTCGACCCACGACCCGGTCCGCGACCTCGCGCTGCAGCATCAGGGTGGCGTCCGCGAAGCAGCCGTGCCGGTGCTGTGTATTCGTCAGGCGGCGCAGGATGGGCGTGGACACGTTGTAGGGCAGGTTGCCGGCCACCCGGGCCGTCGCTCCCGGCCGGCCGGACCCCGCCTCGGCGACGAGGCGGGCCAGGTCCTGGTCGAGGACGTCACCGGCCACGACGCGGACCGACGCGGGGGCGATCGTCCGCAGATGGGCCGCGAGCCTGCGGTCCTTCTCGACCGCGACGACCTCGGCCCCGGCCGCCGCGAGGGGCAGGGTCAACTGTCCGGCGCCCGCGCCGATCTCGATGAACAGCTCGCCCGGCGTGGGTTCGATGCACGCCATGACCTTCGATACCCACGCCGCTTCGAGAAAGTGTTGGCCGAAGCGCTTCCGGGCCGGCGGTCGGGGAGGGGGTGGGGGCGCGGTCGGCATCCCGGCGTCGTCGCGCGTCCGGTGTCTCAGTGCACCGCAGGTTTGTTCCAGTCGGGTCTGCCGCCCGCCTCGGAACCGGCCTTGAGATGCTCCTGCAACGCCTTGATGAGGTTGGGGACGACCGCCGTGGGCACCGCGATGCGTGCCCGGACCGGCGCCTTGAGCACCTGGTTCGCGGCGGCCTCCCGCACCGCCTTCTCCGTCGGCGGAAGCACCTCGCAGAACGTCAGGGTGAAGTCGAACGGGGTGTGGGAGATCGCGCAGAAGTTCGAGTAGACGCGCGGCTCGTCCGACACGTCGTCGGGGACTATCGTGAAGTTGATTTGCTTGCGCTCTTCCATGGAATGCCAGTCCTCACGGCCGATGGTCGGCACCGCCGTCGGTTCGAAGCGTTCCGGCCCGAGGCGGAGCGCTTCGGGTCCCGGTCGGAGCCCGGCGGCCCCTGGCCGGCGGAACGGCTTTCTAGTATCGCCGCATCACGCCGATGACGACACCCTGCACCCGAACCGCTTCCGGCGTTGCGATGATCGGGGCGAGGGCCTTGTTCGCGGGTTGCAGCCGGATGTGGTTCTTCTCTCGGTAGAACGTCTTGAGGGTGACGTCCGTCCCGTCGAGCAGCGCGACCACCATCTCGCCGTTGCGGGCGACCTGGCGATCTTCGACGACGACGAGGTCGCCGTCGCGGATCTGCTCGTCGATCATGGAGCTGCCGCGGACCCGCAGGGCGTAGGTCTCCCGCGTCCCCACCAAGTCCTCCGGCACCGTCACCGTCTCGGCCCCGACCACCGCCTCGATCGGCTCGCCGGCCGCGACGTACCCCAGCAGCGGCAGATCGACGGCGCGGCCCCCGGCCCGGGTCTGCACCAGCTCGACCGAGCGGCTGCGGTTCCAGGCCCGACGAATGAAGCCCTTTTCCTGCAGGTTCATCAGGTGCTTGTGAACGGTCGCCAGGGACGACAGGCCGAACCGGGCTCCGATCTCCTCGAGGCTCGGAGCGTACCCGCGTTCGTCGATGAATTCCTTGAGATAGTCGAGAATCTCCCGTTGCCGTCGGGTCAATGGTTGCAACGCGGCCTCCCTGGCGGTCGCCGATCCGGAAGGGGCACGAAACACGAGGACGCTGTAACTTTACATGAATGCACAAAGAAAAAGCGAACAAAATCGGTATATACTGCGGGACATGGGTAATCGACGGGTGGGCTGGACGGTCGTCCTGGTGCTGGCCGTCGGCGGACCGGCCGCCACGGGCGGAGCGGTGCCGGGCGGACCGGAGCGGGCGGGGGGGGGCGGCCGGGCGGTCCAGGCCGCCGGCGCGGCCTCCGAGGAGTCCGGCGCCCGACTCGAGCGGAGGCTCCTGGAGATACTGCAGAACGCCGCCGAGCCTTCGTCGGAGATCCGGCTGACTCCGCTGCCGGAGCCGGACGTGAACGCCTATCTCGAACATCAGGCGGTGCCGCATCTGCCGGTGGGCATCCGGGCCCCGTCCGTGCGCATCGGTGAGGACGGCTTGTCGGCGGAGGCCGTCATCGACCTCGACGCGATTCGCGAGTCGCGCGAGCGCGCCGGTTTCGACCCCGTCCAGTTTCTGGGGGGCCAGCTTCCGGTGACCGCGAGCGGCCGGGTCCGATCGGGGGGCGGGGTGGCGCGGGTCGACGTGGAGGCGGTGACGGTGGGGGGGATTCCGGTTCCCGTGGAAGTGCTGCAGGAGTTGGTGCGGTACTTCACGCGGACTCCCGAGCATCCGGCGGGCACGCGCCTGGACGCCCCGATTCCCCTGCCCTACGGCATCACCGAGCTGCGACTTTCGCCGGGCCTGGCCGTCATCGTGCAGTGAGCGCCGGTCGCGACGGTCCGTGGTGAGTGCGCAGCCGCCCCCGTCCGCCGGTCCGGGTCTTCGCGCCGAGCTGCGTTTCCTGAAGGGGGTCGGTCCCCGCCGGGCGGCGGAGCTCGAGCGGGCGGGGCTGCGCACCTCGGACGATCTCCTCCACCGGTTGCCCCTCCGCTACGAAGATCGCAGCCGCCTCGTCCGCTCTAGCGACCTGCGACCGGGCGAGGCCGCCGCGATCCGCGCCAGGGTCGTCAGCACCGGGCTGCGGCAGACCCGCCGCCGCGGCTTCTCGCTGTTCGAGATGCTGCTGCGGGACGACGCGGGCACGTTTCGCGCGGTGTGGATGAACCAGCCGTACCTGAAGACGGCGTTCTCGCCGGGCCGGCGGGTCCTGCTGTACGGGACGCCGGAGTGGCGGGATCCCGGCGGCCTGCGGCTGCCCAACCCCCAGTACGAGCTGCTCGGTGACGGTGACGGCGACGAGGAGGGGACGGCGGACGGGGACGCGGCCGACGACCGGGGGGAGGCCGGCCCGCTGCATGGTGCACGCGTCGTGCCGGTGTACGAACGCGCCGGCACCCTGACGACCAAGCAGCTCCGGACGCTGGTCGACCGAGCGCTCGCGCAGCTGCCGGACGACCTCGACGATCCCCTGCCTGCCGGCATCCTGGCGCGCCGGCGCCTGCCCGAGCGCCGCCGGGCCCTCCGGGAGGCTCATTTCCCGCCCCCCGGCACCCCGCTCGCCCTGCTCAATCGCTTCCGCGCCCCGGCGCAGGTGCGGCTGATTCTGGAAGAGCTCTTTCTCTTCCGCCTGGGCTTGGAGGTGCGCGGGCAGGCGCGGGCCCGGGAGCGCAAGCCGCACGTCGTCCGGGTGGACGATCGCATCCGCCGCTCGGCCCTGGCGGTGCTGCCGTTCAGGCTGACCCCGGGGCAGAAGGGGGCGCTGCGGACCATCGTGGGCGACCTCTGCCGCCCCCATCCCATGAACCGCCTGCTGCAGGGCGACGTGGGATGCGGCAAGACCATCGTCGCCCTGCTGGCGGCCCTCGTGGCCCTCGAGAACGGCCTGCAGGTCGCGTTCATGGCCCCGACCGAGCTCCTCGCCGAGCAGCACTTTCTGACCCTGCGGCCGCTCCTGGCCCGATCGCGTTTCCGGGTCGTCCTGCTGACCGGCGGCCAGGGGGCGAAGGCGCGGCGGGAGACCCTCGCGGCCCTCGCGGCGGGAGACGCCCACCTGGCGGTCGGGACCCACGCGCTCGTGCAGTCGTCGGTGGGGTTCCGCACGCTCGGGCTGGCGATTATCGACGAGCAGCACCGATTCGGGGTCAGGCAGCGGGCGACCCTGCGGGAGAAGGGGCGATGCCCGGACGTGCTCGTCATGACCGCGACCCCGATTCCCCGCAGCCTCGCCCTCACCGCCTACGGCGATCTCGACGTGTCGCTGATTCGGGACCGCCCCCCGGGCCGGACGCCCGTCGACACGCGGATCGAGCCGGAGTCCCGCCGCGAGGCGGTGCACACGCTGGTCGAGCGCCAGCTCAGCCGCGGGAAGCAGGCCTACGTCGTCTGTCCCCTCGTCGACGAGTCCGACAAGGTCGACCTCAAGGCGGCCGCGGTGATGGTCGACGCCCTTGCTCGCCGGTTTCCGAGCCACGCCGTCGACGTGCTCCACGGGCGCATGAGGCCCGACGAGCGGGAGGCGGTCATGGCCCGGTTCGCTCGCGGCGACGTGCGCGTGCTCGTGGCCACCACCGTCATCGAGGTCGGGGTCGACGTGCCCGGGGCCGCCGTCATGGTCGTCGAGCACGCGGAGCGGTTCGGGCTCGCGCAGTTGCACCAGCTCCGGGGTCGCGTCGGCCGCGGCCCCGGCCGCGCCTGGTGCCGGCTGCTGTACCGGGAACCGCTGTCCGACGTCGGCCGCGCGCGTCTCGAGGCGGTCGCGGGCACCGGTGACGGCTTCGAGCTCGCGGAGCGCGATCTGGAGCTTCGCGGGCCCGGGGAGGTGCTGGGCACCCGGCAGTCGGGCCTGCCGGCACTCCGCCTCGCCAACCTCGTCCGCGATCGGGACATCATGGAGATCGCCCGCGACGAAGCGGAGCGCGCCATGCGCGAAGGCGTCGCCGCCGACCTCCTGGCCCGGCTCGACGCGGGCTGGCTGGAGCGCTTCGGCCTGGCCGGTGTAGGCTAGGAGTCTGCGCCGTAGAACGGTGCAGACTCCCGGCAGGGTTGGTTGGGCGGTGAGCGGAGCCGCAGGCGACGCTCTCCGGACCAGGAGTCTGCGCCGTGGAAGGACGCGGGCCGTCGACGGCGGGCTTTTCGGCCCGGCCGTCGCGCCCTCGGCCGGTCCGCGCCATCGGGCCGAGCATGCGCATCATCGGAGGCACGCACAGGGGACGCCGGCTGTCGACGCCGCGCTGGGAAGGCCTGCGCCCGACCTCCGATCGGCTTCGCGAGACCCTCTTCGACATCCTGGGGCCGTGCGTCGAGGGCGCACGGGTGCTCGACGCGTGTGCCGGCACCGGCGCCGTCGGCCTGGAGGCACTGAGCCGGGGCGCCGCCCATGCCGTGTTCGTGGACCGCGACCCGCGGGCCGTCGCCCTGATCCGCCGCAATGCCGAGGCCTGCGGTCTCGCCGCCCACTGCACCGTCCGCCGGGGCGTGTTGCCCGCCGCCTTCCGCCGCCTCGTTTCCGGCGAATTCGATCTGATACTCCTCGACCCCCCGTACGCCGCGCCGGATCTCGGTCCGATGCTCGCGGCGGCGGCGGCCCGGCTCGCCCCCGGGGGCCGGCTCGTGATGGAGCACGCACGCCGCCTGGAGCCCCCGGCCCCGCCCGGCTTCGAGGCGCTGCGCTCGGTGCGCGCCGGCGACAGCGCCCTCCGGTTCTACGCCCTGGCGGTTGACAGACGGTGCGGCGGGCGTGGCACCATGCAGGCCACCGTCCCGGACGGGGGAGCGTGACACGCCATGGCAACCGAACGCCCCGAACGTATCGCCGTCTATCCCGGCACCTTCGATCCGTTGACGAACGGCCACGTCGACATCATCGAGCGGGGGGCGGCGCTCTTCGACCGTATCGTGGTCGCCATTCTCGTCAACCCCGAGAAATCGCCACTGTTCAGCGTCGCCGAACGCGTGGAGATGGCCCGGGCGGTGTTCGGGGCCCGGCCCGGCGTCGAGGTCGACACGTTCGAGGGGCTGCTGGTCGACTACGCCCGGAAGCGCCGGGCCGACGTCATCGTGCGGGGGCTGCGGGCGATCTCGGACTTCGAGTTCGAGATGCAGATGGCCCTCATGAACCGGCGGCTCAGCTCGACCATCGAGACCGTCCTGATGATGCCGGCCGAGTCCTACACCTACCTCAGCTCGCGGCTCGTCAAGGAGGTGTTCGCCCTCGGGGGGTCGATCCGCGGCCTCGTCCCCGAGCTCGTGGAGGCCCGCCTCGCCGAGAAGGCGCGCATCACCGATTCCCTGGTGGTCTGACCCGCCCCCGACGCGTCGTCGGGCGCCCGCGCCGGGACTCACGGGGGCGCCCGGTTGGTCACGAGCACCACGGTCTGCAGGTCGGTGGCGGGGTCCGGCCACAGGAGGGTGCGCAACTGGAGCCGGCCGGTGTCCAGGTAGGCGACGCGCCCGAGCTCGTACGCCGTCGCATCGGCTGCGCGGGCCTGCTCGAGGTCGGCGGCGGGCAGCACGCAGAGGACCGGCTCGGGCCGGGCGAGGAACGCGAGGAGCTGTTCCGGCGTGAACAGATCCACGTGCGGCCGCCCGACGTAGTAGAGCAGATTGCGGACGAAGACCCGGTAGCGGCCGTACGGCACGTCGCCCGCGCCCGCCTCACGGACCAGGGCCGCCATGCGCTCGACCGGCTCCGGCGCCGCGGAGGAGAGGACCGAGTACTGCAGGCTGAGGGCCGTGACCACGGTAGAGGCGGCGAGCGCGGCGGGGAGCAGCCGCTGGCGTGACGCCAGCGCCGCCAGCGCCACCCCCAGGCCCGCCAGGACGATGAGGACGGACGCGATCCGGACCGCGGCGACCGACCCGTCGCCGAAGAGCACGCCGGCCCTGGCCACCGCCGCGCCGAAGAGCAGCAGCACCAGCCCCGACGCGGCTCCCCCGGCTGCCAGGAGCCGGTCTCGCCCCGCGCCGGGCGCCGCCTGCCGCGCCAGGGCCCGCGACAACCCCCGCGCCAGGAGTATCGCCAGCGGCGGCAGCACCGGCAGCACGTAGCGCGGCTGCTTGCCGATCGAGATGGAGTAGAAGACCAGCGGCGCCAGCGCCCAGAGGGCGAGCCGGACCTCGGTCGATCCCACGCGCCGGACCTCGGCGACCACGCCGCGCAACGGCCGCCAGAAGATCAGCATCAGCGGCGACCAGGGCAGGAGTCCCCCGATGACGATCGGCAGGTAGAACCAGATCGGCCGCGGGTCGATCTGGTAGCGGTCGGTCGCGAAGCGTTCCACGTTCTCGGCAATGAAGAACCGCTCCAGATAGGCCGTCCCGTGCGTCGCGGTCATTACCGCGAACCAGGGCAGCGTCAGGGCCAGGGAGATCGCGGCAAGGAAGCCCACGTCGGCGGCCAGCCTGGCGAGGGGCCGCCCCGGTCCGTCCGCGGAGCGCCCCTCGGAGAGGCAGCGCCAGAGGGCCGGCGGCCCGACGACCAGCGCGGGCAGCACGACCCCCACCGGGCCCTTGGTCAGGAACCCGGCCGCCAGGGCCACGCCGGCCGCGACGAGCCATCCCCGCCGGCGCGTGCCGGCGGCCCGGGGGACGACCAGAGCCTCGAACGCGGCCCAGGTCGCCGCGGTGATGAAGCAGGCGAGGGCGAGGTCCGGCAGCGCCTGCCTCGCCCACCCCACATAGGCGAAGCTGGTGGCGGTGACCGCCCCCGCGAGGAGCGCGGTGTCGTCGTCGTACCACCGGCGCGCGCACGCGAACGCGGCGAGCACGAGGCCGAGCCCGGCCAGCGCCGACGGCAGGCGCGCGGCGAACTCGCCGGCGCCGACCGGGAGGTAGGCCAGCGCGACCAGCCAGTAGAACATCACCGGCTTCTCGAACCGGTACTCGCCGTTGTAGCGGGGAGTCACCCAGTCGCCGGTCTCGACCATCTCCCGCCCCGCCTGCGCGTAGAACGCCTCGTCGGAATCGGTGATGGCGGGCCGGCCGAGCCCGACGACGAACGTCAGGATCGCGAGACCCACGAGGAGCGCTGCACGCGTGGACACGGCGGGATTGTATACGGCCGAACGAAGCGGCGCGGTCTTCGCCGGCGAGTCTCCGACGCCGCCGCGGTATACTGCGGCATGGCCCGAGTCGCCGCCGTCGTGGGTGCATCACGAGACAGGATGAAGTTCGGGAACAAGGCCGTCCGGGCGTTCCGCCACGCCGGCTTCGAGGTCGTGCCGATCACCCCGGCCGCCGACGTCATCGAGGGCCTGCCGGCGTTCGCGTCGGTGCTCGACGTCGAGGGCCGCATCGACCTCGTGACGGTCTATCTCGAGCCGGCGGTCGGGGAGTCGGTCATCGACGAGATCGCCCGAAAGGGGATCGAGGAGGTCTGGCTGAACCCCGGCGCGGACGGCCCCGCGGTCGTGGCCCGGGCCCGGGCGCTCGGTCTCGAGCCCATCCTCGACTGCAGCATCGTCGGCATCGGCGAGAGCCCCGCCTGCTATTGACGGTGGGAGGACACGTCCGGCCGCTTGCCCGGGCGGGTTGACACGCCAGTTGGGGCGTGCCTATACTCGCTCCCGACACTCATTCCTCGTCACGGGCCTCGTGCGGGATGCCTCGCGTCCGACTCACGCACGGCTCACGAACTTCTACCTCCAGTTGATCGCCCTATGCCAACGAACCAGAAGCGCACATCAGCGCGCCCGCCCGCCCATCCCGCGGCCCCGGCCCCGGCCCCGGCCGACACGGCCACCGCGGAGCCGCCGCCCAAGCCGAATCGGCGCGCCGCCAACGGCCTGAACATCGGCGAGCTCAAGGACATGAGCATCGCCAAGCTGACGCAGGTCGCCAAGGACCTCAGCGTCGCGGGCGCGACCGGCATGCGCAAGCAGGAGCTGATCTTCCAGATCCTGAAGGCGCAGACCGAGCAGAGCGGGTTCATCTTCTCCGAGGGCGTGCTCGAGGTGCTGCCGGACGGGTTCGGCTTTCTCCGGGCCCCGGACTACAACTACCTGCCGGGCCCCGACGACATCTACGTCTCGCCGTCGCAGATCCGCAAGTTCGACCTGCAGACCGGCGACACCGTCTCCGGCCAGATCCGCCCCCCCAAGGAGGGGGAGCGGTACTTCGCGCTGATCAAGGTCGAGGCGGTCAACTTCGAGTCGCCCGACTTCGCGCGGGACAAGCTGTTCTTCGAGAACCTCACGCCGCTCTATCCCGAGGAGCGGGTCACCCTGGAGACCACCGCCGACAACCTGTCGGCGCGGGTCATGGACCTCATGACCCCGATCGGAAAGGGGCAGCGCGGCCTCATCGTGGCCGCGCCCCGCACCGGCAAGACGATGCTGCTCCAGTCGATCGCGCAGTCGATCGCCGCGAACCACTCCGAGGTGTACCTGATCGTGCTGCTCATCGACGAGCGGCCCGAGGAGGTCACCGACATGCAGCGGTCGGTGGACGGCGAGGTCATCTCGTCGACCTTCGACGAGCCGGCCCAGCGCCACGTGCAGGTGGCCGAGATGGTCATCGAGAAGGCGAAGCGCCTCGTCGAGCACAAGAAGGACGTGTTCATCCTGCTCGACTCGGTCACGCGGCTCGCCCGCGCCTACAACACCGTCATCCCGCCGTCCGGCAAGGTGCTCTCGGGCGGGCTCGACTCGAACGCGCTGCAGAAGCCGAAGCGGTTCTTCGGCGCCGCGCGGAACATCGAGGAGGGGGGGTCGCTGACGATCATGGCCACCGCCCTCGTCGACACCGGCTCCCGCATGGACGACGTGATCTTCGAGGAGTTCAAGGGGACCGGCAACATGGAGATCCACCTCGACCGCAAGCTCGTCGACAAGCGGGTCTTCCCGGCCATCGACATCCAGAAGAGCGGCACCCGGAAGGAGGAGCTGCTGCTCGGGCCCGAGGATCTCAACCGGGTCTGGGTGCTGCGGAAGGTCCTGAACCCGCTGTCGGCGGTCGAGGCGATGGAGCTGCTGCTCGACAAGATGGGCAAGACACGATCGAACCAGGACTTCCTGGCGTCGATGCAGAAGATGGGGTGACGCGATGGCGGAAATCAAGGTCCGGGAGAACGGTCCCTATCTCGTCATCGGCGACGACGTGACCCTCGTCGACTGGAACGGCGACTCCTACCCGGTGGCCCGCCGGCCGTTCGCACTCTGCCGGTGCGGCGCCTCGAAGAACCGGCCGTTCTGCGACGGCACCCACAACGCCATCGGATTCGAGGCGTGCGAGGCCGCCCCGGCGACAGACGCGCCAGAGGCGTAGCTCAGGCGGCGACCGACTCCGCCGTCTCGAGCACCAGATCCTCGCCGGCCGCGTCCACCCGGACGTGCGCGCCCTCGCGAAGCTCGTGCTCCAGCATGCGTCGGGCCAGCGGGTCGAGCACCATCCGCTGCACCGTGCGCTTGAGCGGACGCGCCCCGTAGACCGGATCGAAGCCGCGCTGGGCCAGCAGGTCCAGGGCCGCGTCGGACAGCTCGATGGTCATCCGTCGATCCGCCAGCCGCTCGGCGAGCCGGCCGAGCTGGATGCGGACGATCTCGCGGACGTGCTCGCGGCCCAGGGCGTGGAACAGGATGACGTCGTCGATCCGGTTGATGAACTCCGGCCGGAAACGCGCCTGCAGGGCCTCGAGCACCCGCCCGCGCACCGCCTCGTCGCCGCCGTCCCCGCGGCCCGCCCGCTCGGCGATGAACTGGCTGCCGAGGTTCGACGTCATGATCACGACCGCGTTCTTGAAGTCGACGGTGCGCCCCTTGCCGTCTGTCAACTGCCCGTCGTCGAGGAGCTGCAGCAGCACGTTGAGCACGTCCGGGTGCGCCTTCTCGACCTCGTCGAAGAGCACCACCGCGTAGGGGCGGCGCCGCACCGCCTCGGTCAACTGCCCCGCGTCGTCGTAGCCGACGTAGCCGGGGGGCGCCCCGATCATCCGCGCCACCGTGTGCTTCTCCTGGTACTCGGTCATGTCGACACGGACCATCGCGCGCTCGTCGTCGAACAGGAACCGGGCGAGGGCGCGGGCGAGCTCGGTCTTGCCGGCCCCCGTCGGCCCGAGGAAGATGAAGCTGCCCAGTGGGCGTGACGGGTCCTGGAGCCCGGCCCGGGCCCGGCGGATGGCGTTCGACACCGCGGTGACCGCCTCGTCCTGCCCGACGACCCGCTCGTGGAGCCGGCCCTCCATCTTCAGGAGCTTCTCGATCTCGCCCTCGACGAGCCGGCTCACCGGGATGTGGGTCCAGCGGCTGACCACCTCGGCGATGTCCGCGTCGTCGACCTGCTCCTTGAGCATGCGGCCCTCGTTCCCGCCGTCCTCGCCGGCGGGCGGCGACTGCGCCGCGATCTCCCGCTCGAGCTCGGGCAGCCGTCCGTACTGGAGCTCCGACGCCCGCGCGTAGTCGCCTTCGCGCTGCGCCCGCTCGACGGCGAGGCGGACCTGCTCGAGCTCCTCGGTCAACCCGCGCGTCGCCTGGATGGCCGCCTTCTCCTGCTGCCACTGGGCGTGGAGGCGCGTGCGGGTCTCCTTGAGGTCGGCGAGCTCGCGCTCGATCCGCTCGAGGCGCTCGGCCGAGGCCGCGTCCTTCTCCTTGCGCAGGGCCTCGCGCTCGATCTCGAGCTGCATGACGCGCCGCTCGACCTCGTCGAGCTCCGCCGGCAGGGAGTCGATCTCGGTCCGCAGCTTCGCCGCCGCCTCGTCGATGAGGTCGATGGCCTTGTCGGGCAGAAAGCGGTCGGGGATGTAGCGGTGGGAGAGGGTGGCGGCGGCGACGAGGGCGGCGTCCTTGAACTGGACCCCGTGGTGGATCTCGTAGCGCTCGCGCAGGCCCCGCAGGATGCTGATGGTGTCCTCCACCGCAGGCTCCGAGACCAGCACCGGCTGGAAGCGCCGCTCGAGGGCGGCGTCCTTCTCGATGTGCTTCCGGTACTCGTCGAGGGTGGTGGCGCCGATGGTGTGCAGCTCGCCGCGCGCGAGCATCGGCTTGAGGAGGTTCGAGGCGTCGATGGCGCCTTCGGCCGCGCCGGCCCCGACCACGGTGTGCAACTCGTCGATGAAGAGGACGATCCGTCCGTCCGAGTCGGCGATCTCCTTCAGGACCGCCTTGAGGCGCTCCTCGAACTCGCCCCGGTACTTCGCGCCCGCCACCAGGGCCCCGAGGTCGAGGCTGATGATGCGCTTGTCCTTCAGCCCCTCGGGCACGTCGCCCCGCGCGATGCGGTGGGCGAGGCCCTCGACGATGGCGGTCTTGCCGACCCCCGGCTCGCCGATGAGCACGGGGTTGTTCTTGGTGCGGCGCGAGAGCACCTGCAGGGTGCGCCGGATCTCGTCGTCGCGTCCGATGACGGGGTCGAGCCGGTCCTGGCTGGCGGCCTCGGTCAGGTCGCGGCCGTAGCGCTCGAGCGCCTCGTACTTGCCCTCGGGATGCGGGTCGGTGACGCGCTGGCTGCCCCGCACCGCGGACAGCGCCTCGAGGACCCGCACCGACGTGACCCCGTGCGCCGCCAGCACCCGCGCCGCCTCGGCCCGGCCGCCCTCCAGGGTGACGGCCAGCAGGAGGTGCTCGGTGCTGACGTAGTCGTCGTTCAGCCGCTCGGCCTCGTGTTCCGCCGCCTGCGCGACCCCGCGCAGGCGCGCCGACGGGCCCGCCTCGGTCCCCCCGTGGGCCCGCGGCTGCCGCCCGAGCCATGCCCGGGTTTCCTCGAGAAGCCGCGGCGGCTCGACGCCCAGCCGCCGCAGCACCGCCGGCACCACGCCGTCCGGCTGGTCGATCAGGGTGGCGAGCAAGTGCTCGGGCTCGATCTGCGGGTGATGCTGCCGTTCCGCGAGCTGCTGCGCGGCCAGCACCGCCTCCTGCGACTTCTCCGTATAGCGCTTGAGGTTCACTGGTTTCCTCCTTCCGTCGCCGTCGAGTCTTTAGGCCGACCTGGCCCCGCCGACCGTCGCCGGACGGCTCGGCTTGGCGCCCCGCCAAGCTCTCCGAAAGCCCGCGGCTTCACGCGAGTGCCGCCCTGCGAATCGTGGCCCGCGGCCCGGAGCCGCCCAACCGGGAGCCCGCGCTCTTCGACCCTCGCCGCTCCAGGCTCTTCCACCTGCGCCGCTCCGGGGCTTCTTCCCCAACGGGTCACGTCGCGGCAGGTCGATGCCCCGCGGGGCGTGCGGAAGACCCGTCGTACGCGAATCAAATATTAGTGTATATAGAGCATATATTATTATATGGATACTAGCATCTTGATTGACGTTCCGCAATGCCCGATAGTTCCTCGAGATGGCAGCACAAGACCGGTTCTCGTCGCGATGGGGGCTGATCCTCGCGGGGCTGGGGATGGCCGTCGGCACCGGCAACCTGTGGCGCTTTCCCCGAATCGCGGCCGAGAACGGCGGGGCCGCGTTCCTCATCCCCTGGCTGCTGTTCCTGTTCCTGTGGTCGCTGCCCCTGCTGATCGCCGAGTTCGGGCTCGGCCGGGGCAGCCGGCGGGGCGTGATCGGGGCCTTCGCCGACCTGGTGGGGCGGCGCTGCGCGTGGATGGGCGGCTTCGTCGCCGTCACCAGCGTGATGATCCTGTTCTACTACTCGGTGGTGACGGGCTGGACGTTGAAGTACTTCACCGTGACCCTGCTCGGGAGCCTGCAGGGCGCCGCCGCCGAGGAGTACTGGACCACCTTCAGCGCCTCGGTCTGGCAGCCGCTCGCGTTCCAGATCGTGGCGGTGCTCATCGCGGCGGCCATCATCGCCCGCGGGGTCGTGGCCGGCATCGAGCGGGCCAACCGGGTGCTCATCCCGATGCTGTTCTGTCTGCTCGTGGTGGCGGTGGTGCGCTCGGTGACCCTGCCGGGGGCGGGACGCGGGCTCGGCTTCCTCTTCAACCCCGACCTGTCGCTGCTCGGCAGCTACCGCACCTGGCTCGAGGCGCTGACCCAGTCGGCGTGGTCGACGGGCGCGGGCTGGGGGCTCATCCTCACCTACGCGGTGTACGTGAAGCGCGAAGAGGACGTCGTGCTGAACTCCACCGCCATCGGGCTCGGCAACAACACCGCCTCGCTGCTCGCGGGCATGGCCATCGTGCCGACCGCGTTCGCCATACTCTCCGAGAACGAGGCGCTCGCGGTGATGGCGAGCGGCAACACCGGCCTGACGTTCATCTGGATTCCCCAGCTCTTCGAGCGCATCCCCGCCGGCGGGCTGTTCCTGCCGCTGTTCTTCCTCGCCCTGTTCTGCGCCGCCCTGTCGTCGCTGATCGCGATGTTCGAGTTGGCGACCCGCATACTGATGGACACCGGGGTGCCGCGGCCGCGGGCCATCCGTTGGGTCACGGCGGCGGTGATCGTCGGGGGGGCGCCGTCGGCAGCGAGCCTGTCCGTCTTCGAGAACCAGGACTGGGTATGGGGGCTCGCCCTCATGATCAGCGGCCTGTTCATCGCGATGGGCGTGCGGCGGTTCGGGGTCGCGCGATTCCGCCGCGAGCTCGTCGACCGGTCGGCCGGTCACCTGCAGGCCGGACGCGTTTGGGAGTGGGTGGTGACGTGGCTCCTGCCGCTCGAGTTCCTAGCCATGTTCACGTGGTGGACCTACCAGGCGGTGGCGGTGTTCGACCCGGACGGGTGGTGGAACCCGGTGCGGGTCGGTTCGCTCGGCACCTGCCTGTTCCAGTGGGGCATCGCGCTGGCCCTGCTGCTCGCGTTCAACCGCCGCATCGCCGCGGCCAGCCTGCGGGGAGGCGCGTGACGGCGTGTCGGCCGGCCGACACCGCCGGGGCTCGACGCTCGGCCTTCCACGGTGCAGCGTCCCGGTTCCGACCGTCCCGGAGCTCGACCGGGCCTCTGCGGTGACGGGCCCCGGCCGCGGAAGGCCGGGAAGAGGGTTCCCGACCCCGGTCGGGGCAAGGCAGGATTACGACCGAGCGGTGGTGCCCGGCCATGGAAGCGCCGCAAGAGGCTCCAGGTCCGTCGGCGGGGATGGAGCGCGGGGTTCGTGTGCTAATCTGAATGACGGCAACGCACTGAAAGGAGTATCCGCTTGTATCCAGAATTCATGATCGCGCCGATGCGCGAGGAGCTGACCCGGTTCGGCGTCCGCGAGTTGCGGACCGCGGCGGACGTCGACGAGGCCCTCGCCAAGACCTCGGGGACGACGATGGTCGTCGTCAACTCGGTGTGCGGCTGCGCGGCCGGCCGGGCGCGTCCCGGCGTCGCGCTCTCGCTGCAGCACGCCGTCAAGCCCGACCACCTCACCACGGTGTTCGCGGGCGCGGACATCGAGGCCACCGAGCGGGCCCGCAGCTACTTCACGGGCTATCCGCCGTCGTCGCCGTCGATCGCCCTCCTCCGCGACGGCAAGCTCGTCTACTTCATCGAGCGGCACCAGATCGAGAACCAGGAAGCGCCCGCCATCGCCGCCCAGTTGACGGCGGCGTTCGACAAGCACTGCGCCCCGGAGCCGGTCGCCGGATAGCGGCTCCGAACGGCCCAGTCATCAACGAAGCCGCGACGGCAGGGGGCTCCCAATCCCTCCGTCGTCGCGGTGAGACTTCGACAATGGATGCTACCGCCCTGACGGTCGTCGGGGCCGCGGTCACGGTCCTGATCGTGATCCGCGCTTCGTTCCGGAGCCTGCGGGACCAGATGCGCGCTCACGCTCGGATTGTCCTGGAAGGTGCGGTATCGGGACGTCCGTCGCCCGCTCGAACGCCGCCCCTTCAAGCCGGCGGCTCCGCCTCGGCGTAGACCGGCAGAGGGCTCCCTCCCCGGTAGCGATCCACGGTCGAGCGGACGACCTCCGCCATCATGTCGAGGAAGCGCGGGTCGTCGTTGACCGCGGCCGCGCGCCGCAAGGTGATGCCGAGCTCGGCACAGACCGCCGCCGCCTCGACGTCGAGGTCGTAGAGCACCTCGATGTGGTCGGCCACGAACCCCAGCGGACAGAGGACCGCCGTTTCGAGGCCGTCCGCCGCGGCGGTCCGCAGATAGTCGCAGACGTCGGGCTCGAGCCACGGGTCCTGCGGGCGCCCGCTGCGGCTCTGATAGACCAGCGCCCAGTCGTCGCGCCCCAGGCGCTCGGCAACGAGCCGGGCCGAGATCTCCAACTGCTCGCAATAGAGCGTCGCGCCGGCCATGCCGACGGGAATGCTGTGGGCGGTGAACACCAGCCGGGCGGGGTCTCGCTCGGACGCCGGCAGCGTGTCGACTGCGGTTCGGACCCGCGCCGCCCAGGCCTCGATGAAGAGGTCGTGGGCATGCCAGTCGCCGACATAGTAGACCTCGACGTCGGGATGACCGCCGGCCCGGAGCTCCCGGCGCGCGGCCAGAACGTTGTCGCGGTACTGGCCGCAGCTCGACCAGGAACGGAACCCGGCGAGGATCAGTCCCACCGCGCGTCGGATCCCGGCCCCCGCCATTTCTTGCAGGGTGTCGGCGAGGAACGGGTGCCAGTTGCGCATGCCGACGTAGACGGGCAACGGCAGGCCTTCGCGATGGAGCCGCTCCTGCAGGCCCTCCGACTGTCGGCGGGTCAACTCGGTGATCGGCGACACGCCGCCGAAGCGCTCGTAGTGTCGCGCGACTTCCTCGACGCGCTCGGGCGGAACGCGGCGCCCGCGCAGCACGTTCGAGAGGAAGGGCCGGATGTCGTCGAGTCCCTGGGGGCCGCCGAAGCTGACGAGGAGTACCGCGTCGAACGGTGCGGCGGGCGACGGTTGGGTCATCCTCCGTTCATGATACCGTCTGGGCCCATGCCGAAGCTCGCCGCCAACTTCTCGATGATGTTCCGCGAGGTCGACATGCTCGACCGGTTCGGGCTCGCCGCGCGGGCCGGTTTCACCGGGGCGGAGATCCAGAACCCCTACGAGCACACCGCCGAGGAGATCGCGTCGGCGTACCGGGACAGCGGCCTCGAGGCGGTGCTCTTCAACCTGCCGGCCATGGTCGGCGCCGTGCCGGGGCGCGAGGCGGAGTTCGACGAGGGGGTCGCGCGCGCGCTCGAGTACTGTCGGGCCTCCGGTTGCCGGCAGGTGCACTGCCTGGCGGGAACCACCGGCGACGCCCGGGCCGAGGCCACGTTCGTGGCGAACCTGCGGCGGGCCTCGGCGGCGGCCCGGCCGCTGGGGGTGCGGCTGCTGCTCGAGCCGCTCAACACGCAAGACATGCCCGGCTACTTCCTCACCCATACCGCCGATGCCCGCCGCATCATCGACCGGGTGGGCGAGGACAACGTGTTCCTGCAGTACGACGTCTACCACATGCAGATCATGGAGGGCTTCCTCGCCGAGACCATCAAGGCCAACCTGGACGTCATCAGCCACGTCCAGATCGCCGGGGTGCCGGGCCGGCACGAGCCGGACGCTTCGCAGGAAGTACACTATCCGTACCTGTTCGACGTGCTCGACGAGCAGGGCTACGAACGCTGGGTGGCCTGCGAGTACCGGCCCGCCGGCGACACCCTCGCGGGCCTCGGCTGGGCGCGTCCCTACGGCATCGACCCAGCGCGCGCCCGGTGAGTCGCCGACCTGAGACGGGCCGGGACCCGGGACTTCCGCCGGCGCACACCGGCAGACCGCGCAACCAGGGCGGGTGGCCGCACTCGCGGGAGAGGACGCGGGACTTCCGCCGGCGCGCCCCTTGCACACCGCCGGACATCTTGCAGACATGCGACAGGTTCTCGTGACCAACGACGACGGCATTGAGGCGGAGGGCCTGCGGGCCCTCGCCGACGCCCTCGCCTCCCTCGGCCGGGTGACGGTGGCGGCCCCGGCGGTCGAGAGCAGCGCCGTCGGGCACGGCCTCACCCTGCGCCGCCCCCTCGAGCTGCGGGAGGTGGCGCCGGGCTGGCACTCGGTGGACGGCACGCCCGCCGACTGCGTGAACGTCGCGGTGTCCGAGGTGCTCGGCGGCGTCCCCGACCTCGTGGTGTCGGGCATCAACGACGGGCTCAACATCGGCGACGACGTGACCTATTCGGGCACCGTGGCAGGCGCTCTGGAGGGGGTGCTGGTCGGGGCGCCCGCGATCGCGGTCTCGCTGCAGCGCGGCCGGCGGATGGACTACGCGGGGGCGGCGTACATCGCCCGCCAACTCGCGGAATCGGTGCTCGACGAGGGGCTGCCGCGCCGCACGCTGCTGAACGTCAACATTCCGCGCTCGATTCCCCGCGGCATCCGGATCACGGTGCAGGCCAGCCGGCGTCAGGCCTTCGGGACGACCGGCTCCCGCGGGGAAGGGCCGACGTCGGTCCGCATCGACTCGGCGCAGCTCGACTGGGAGCTGAACGAGCGATCCGATTACGAGGCGATACGGGGCGGCTGGGTCTCGGTCACCCCGCTGCATCCCGACTGGACGAACCACGCCGCCCTCGACGCCGTCGAATTCCTCGCCGAATCGGATGCGGTTGAGGTACAATAGGCGATTGTGTCGGGGCGTGGCTCAGCCTGGTAGAGCACTCGGTTCGGGACCGAGGGGTCGGAGGTTCAAATCCTCTCGCCCCGACCATCCTTCCAACGTCGCCGGTTTCCTTCCCCGTAGAGGCCATCGCGAAGCCCCGGACGGCCGGGCCTCGGATATAATCGCGCGCTGCCGAGCGCGGGCGGGCGCCGGGGTCGGCGCCCGGGCGGGTGACGCCGATGCATGCGGCCCCGCCGCCGACCCGGGGCACCGGGACGTGTTCGGGGACGCCGGCATCCCGGAGGGGCGGTGATCGTTGCGAGGCGGTTCGTGGTTTCCGGCCGGGTGCAGGGTGTCGGGTACCGTTTCCATGCGCGTGACGCCGCCACCCGGGAGGGCCTCGGCGGATTCGTACGGAACCTCCCTGACGGGCGGGTCGAGGTGGAGGCGGAAGGCGACGAGGACGCGATGCAGCGGTTCGAGCGGGCGCTCCGGCAGGGACCGCCGGCGGGGCGCGTCGATGCGGTCGTGGTGACCGGGATGATACCGGGCGCCGCCGCTCGGCCGTTCCGCATCGAGACGCTTCAGGCGTCGGGGCCGTGAAACCGACCCGGCCACCCCGGACAGGATGGTCGGGCAGGGGGCGAGGGCGGATGCGCAGCTCTCGAGGCCGGCAACGCGTCGGCGCGCGCCCGTGCCGGGCCGGCCGGACTTCGGGAGCCAGGAGTCTGTAGAACGGTGCAGACTCCTGGTTGGTTGGGCGCCCAGCGGAGCCGCAGGCGACGATGGGCGGGCCAGGAGGCCGAGGTGGCATGGAGCACCTGAAAGCGAAGATTCGTCACGTGCCGGACTTTCCGAAGCCGGGCATCAATTTCTGCGACATCACGACCCTGCTCCGCGATCCCGCGGGCCTCTCCGACGCCGTGCAGGGTCTTGCCGAGCCGTTCCGCGACGAGCGGATCGATCTGGTGGTGGGCATCGAGAGCCGCGGGTTCATCCTGGGGGCGCCGGTCGCCGGCCGGCTGGACGCCGGCTTCGTTCCCGCGCGCAAGCCGGGCAAGCTCCCCGCCGCCACCCTCCGCCAGTCCTACGAGCTGGAGTACGGCAGCGACGCCCTCGAGATCCACGAGGACGCCATCGTGCCCGGCCAGCGCGTGCTCATCGTCGACGACCTGCTCGCCACGGGAGGCACCGCCGCCGCCGTCCGCGACCTCGTGCAGAAGACTGGCGGGGAAGTGGTGGGCATCGCGTTCCTCGTCGAGCTGACCTTCCTCGAGGGCCGCAAGCGGCTGGGAGAGACGCCGCTCGTCGTCGGGCTGCAATACTGACGCTCGCCCGAAAAGGACGGGGCCGGCGTTCACGGCAACCACGGGGAGACGATGATCGAGCTGGCGCTGCTGGCGGTCGCGGGATTCGTCGGGGTCGGTGCAGTCCTCGTCAGGAACGTCCTCGCGGCCCGGCGGCGGGACGCGCAACTCCTCGGGCTGCTCGCGACGTTCGGTCCTGCCTGCGAGCGGGCCCGCACCGACCCCCGCGCCCTCCTGGCCTGGTATCCCGTCGCCCTCGCGGCCCGGCGGGCCTTTCCGCGGGCCTTTGCGGTGCTGGACGGGGATCGGCAACGCCGGTTTCCGTTCGGTCCGGCCGAGCTCGAGGCGGCGCACGCCCGGTGGAGCACCGACTGGCTCGACTGGGAACGGCGCCAGGACGCGGAGCATCGCGCCCGGAGCGAGGCCGTCGAGGCGGAGCTGGAACGAGCCGCCGATGAGACGGCGGCGCCGTTGCGGACGCGACTCGAGGCCCTGGAGCGGGAGAAGCTGGAGCAGTACCAGCGCCGGTACGAAGAGTACGTGCGCGTGTCGCGGGAGCTGAAGGAGCTGGCGGAGACGTCGCCCGAGCCGGACCCGCGTTCATCTCGCCGAGACGCTTGAGGGCTTCGGCCGCGCAAGACCGCGGCGGGTGGAGGAGCGGCCTTCAGGGTCGATCCGGGACGTGGGGTCCGCCGCGTCCCGCAGTGTCACTTCGTCGGATCGAGAGAGCGGGGGCGTCATGGCTGATCTGGATCTCGACCGTTTCATGCGCGGCCTGGCTCGGCGCAACCCCGGCGAGCCCGAGTTCCACCAGGCCGTGAGGGAGGTCACGGGCTCGCTGATTCCCTTCATGCGCGACCACCCCCGGTATGCCGAGGGCGGCATCCTCGAGCGCATGACCGAGCCCGACCGCATCATCGTCTTCCGGGTGTGCTGGCTCGACGACCGCAACCGGGTCCGCACCAACCGGGCGTACCGCGTGCAGTTCAACAACGCCATCGGCCCCTACAAGGGGGGGCTGCGGTTCCATCGCGACGTGACCCTCTCGGTGCTGAAGTTCCTCGGCTTCGAGCAGACCTTCAAGAACAGCCTCACCGGCCTGCCGATGGGCGGGGCCAAGGGCGGCGCGGACTTCAACCCCAAGGGGAAGAGCGACGCCGAGGTCATGCGGTTCTGCCACTCGATGATGACCGAGCTCGCCCGCCACATCGGCGAGGACGTCGACGTGCCGGCCGGCGACATCGGGGTCGGGGCGCGGGAGATCTCCTACCTCTTCGGCCAGTACAAGCGCATCAACAACCGCTTCGCCGGCACCCTGACCGGCAAGGGCGTCGCCTTCGGCGGCAGCCTCATCCGCACCGAGGCGACCGGCTACGGCTGCGTCTACTTCGTCGAGAACATGCTGAAGCGGCGCGGCGAGGGGCTCGCGGGCCGGACCTGCGCCGTCAGCGGCTCGGGCAACGTGGCGATCTACGCGGCCGAGAAGGCCGTCGATCTCGGGGTCAAGGTCGTGACCCTGTCCGATTCCGGCGGGTTCGTGCACGACCCCGACGGCATCGACGCGGAGAAGCTCGCCTTCGTCAAGGACCTCAAGGAGGTCCGCCGGGGACGCATCTCGGCCTACGCCGACCGTTTCGGCTGCGCCTATCACCCCGGCGCGAGGCCCTGGATCGTGCCCTGCGACGTCGCCCTGCCGTGCGCGACCCAGAACGAGCTCGACGTCGGCGACGCCGAGACCCTCGTCGCGAACGGTGTCCGGACCGTCGGCGAGGGGGCCAACATGCCGTGCAGCCTTGAGGCCACCGAGCGCTTCCTCGCGGCCGGGGTCCTCTTCGGACCCGCCAAGGCCGCCAACGCCGGCGGGGTCGCGGTGTCCGGCCTCGAGCAGAGCCAGAACGCGTTGCGCATGAGCTGGTCCCGCGAGGAGGTCCACGAGCGGCTGAGGACCATCATGGCGGAGATCCATGAGAAGTGCTGCGCTTACGGCGACGGCGGCGACGGCGGTGTCGACTACGTGCGCGGCGCCAACGTGGCCGGGTTCGTGAAGGTCGCCGACGCCATGCTCGCCTATGGGGCGGTCTAGCGTGGCGGCGCGGCCCCGAAGGGCTATCGCGTTCTTGCGGTTCGGCCGAAAAGCGGTACATGTTCCAGTCGCCGGACGAGTCCCACGACGTGATCTGTTCTCACCGGCCGCGCGCGGACGGTCCCGGGAGCTGGGTGGTGCGGATGGGGGAGACCACCCTGGGGGAGCGCCAGTCGCTGGCCGGCGCCATCGACCTCACCCGCTCCGCCGCGGTTTCCCACCGGCGGCCGGCCTGGCTGCTCGACGAGTCGGGATACCCGCTGAAGCCGATGCTGCCGTGGAACCTGTGACCACCGTCGCCGCGGCGGCGAGCCCGACGCACGATCCCGCTGCGAACCCCCCGTTCTCGATACACCGAGTTGCCCGGCAAGGTCGGGCCTCTGCTACACTGGAGCGTTACCCGATACGCGCGTGTAGCTCAGTCGGATAGAGCGACCGCCTCCTAAGCGGTAGGCCCCTGGTTCGAATCCAGGCACGCGCGCCATCCGAACCGTCGCCGGAGCCGCGTCTCTGGTACACTTTTCGGTGGAGATTGATGTGCAAGCGCCGGGCAACACCGGGCGCCAGGCAGGAAGACGCGAATGAAGCGGAGTGAGCGGCATCACCTGAAGGAGAACGCCTTCGCGGTGGCGATGGCGCGGTTCCAGGATCGGGCCGAGAGCTGGGGGACCGGGCTCGCCATCGCCGGCGGCGTCGCGCTGACCGCCGTCGTGCTGTTCGGCGGCTACACATGGTGGTCCCAGCGGGCAGAGGCGACGGCCGGAGCCCTGCTCGCCGCGGCCCTCGTGGTCGCGGACGCGCCGGTCGTCCCACCGCCGGCGGCCGATGCGGCGAACGGGGGAGAGGACCCGGCGGCGGCCGAGCCTCCATTCGCCCAGCCGCCCGGCTCCTATCCCACGATAGAGGCCAAGATGTCGGCGTCGCTTCCCATGCTGCTGGAAGCGGCCGACGCGCATCCGAACACCCCGTCGGGAATCACCGCCCGGTACCGCGCCGCCGCGGCCCTGGCCGCCCTCGGACGTGACGACGAGGCGGCGGAGCACTACCGGCGGGTGATCGACGGCGACGAGGGCGGGGTCTACGGCCGCATGGCCACCCTTGGGCTGGCGACCGTGCAGATGTCCCGCGGCTCCTACGACGAGGCCATCGCCCTGCTCGAACCGTCGTCGGTGTCGGCCGCCGACGCCCCGCTGCCGGTCGACGGGATCCTGATGCAGTTGGGACGCGCCTACCGGCTGGCCGGCCGGGCCGACGACGCCCGCGCCGCGTTCCAGCGCATCATGGACGAGTTCCCGACCTCGCTCTACTTTCCGAACGCCGAGCGCGAGCTGCAGGTGCTTCAGATCGAGGGCTAGGAGTCTACGTCGCAGAACGGTGCGGACGCCGGTCCAGGCTTCTTCGCCGCGCCGAGCGCCGCCCCCGCGGGCCTGCGCCTTCCGGCCCGCCGGCACCTCCCGGGTTCGCGGGGCGGACTCGCGCACCGGCGCGGCCCGAACGCGCCGGGGCCTGCGGCGCCTCGCCGCCCGGGGATGTCCGATGTCGACAGGAGAGACTCCGCGGTTCACGGTGGGTCTGGCGCAGATGGCCTGCCGTGAGCCCGCGAACGCGAACGTCGAGACCGCCGTCGACCTGGTCCGTCGGGCGGCGGCCCGGGGCGCGCAGATCGTCTGCCTGCAGGAGCTCTTCGCTTGCAGGTACTTCTGTCAGCGTGAGGACGCCGCCAACTTCGAGCTCGCCGAGCCGGTGCCGGGTCCCACGACCGACCGCTGCCGGGCCCTCGCCGCCGACCTCGGCGTGGTGCTGGTGGTCCCGGTCTTCGAGCGACGCGCGGCCGGCGTCTACCACAACTCGGTCGCGGTCATCGACGCCGACGGCTCGCTGCTCGGCCGCTACCGCAAGACCCACGTCCCCGACGACCCGCTCTATCACGAGAAGTTCTACTTCACGCCCGGCGACCTGGGCTATCCGGTGTTCCGGACGCGGTTCGCCAGAATCGGGCCGCTGATCTGCTGGGACCAGTGGTTTCCCGAGGCTGCGCGCCTGAGCGCGCTGGGCGGCGCGGACCTCATCGTCTATCCGAGCGCGATCGGCTGGCACCCGGCCGAGCGCGACACGGAGGGGACGGCCCAGCACGATGCGTGGCGCACCGCGCAACGAGCCCACGCCATCGCCAACGGCGTCTTCGTGGCCACCGTCAACCGGGTGGGGCACGAGGGGCCGCCCGGCGGGGGACTGCAGTTCTGGGGCGGATCGTTCGTCTGCGACCCGGCCGGGCGCATCCTGGCGGAAGGGTCGACGGACCGGGAAGAAGTGGTGCTGGCCGAGTGCGACGGCGGGGCCATCGAGCGCCAGCGGCGGGGATGGCCGTTCCTCAGGGATCGCCGCGTCGACAGTTACGCGGGCCTGACCGCCCGGCTGCTCGACGGCACGCAGTGCGGCAGGGCCTCGAAGCCGGCCGACGGGACGTAGCGACGGCGAAACGCCATCGTACGATTGTCCGCCTCCGCGGGAAGCGCCGGAGCCGGCGGGTCGGCGCGCAGGTCCGCACCCCAAGGGGGGGACGAGGACGGCCGGCGGACGGGAACCGGTCCGGCTTCGTCCGCGCCACAGTCGGAACCAACCGCCGGAAAGTTGTCGACCAGCTTGTCGAACCGCCGAACCATCTCTCCGCCGGCCCCGGAGGCCCGACCCGACGGCGACCGCTGCGTCATGCCGGCGGAGTGGGAGCCCCACCGCGCGACGTGGATCGCGTGGCCGCACAACCGCTCCGACTGGCCGGGCAGAATCGAGGCGGTCCGCTGGTGCTACGTCGAGATCGTGCGCCGGCTCGCCGCCGTCGAGCCGGTCGAGATCGTGTTCTTCGACGCGGGCTCCGAACGGCGGGCCCTCGGGCGGCTGACCCGGGCCGGAGTCGATCCCGGCCGCGTCGGCGTTCACCGGTTCCCGACGAACCGCGGTTGGGTGCGCGATTCGGGGGGCACGTTCGTGCGCCGCGCCGCAACCCGGGAGGCGCCGGCGGCGGTGGTCCTGGTGGACTGGTGCTTCAACGGCTGGGCCAGGTACGACGACTGGGCCCATGACAACCGGTTGCCCGGCCGCATCGCCGCCGCGAGACGGGTGCGGCGCATCGTTCCGCGTATCGGCGGCCGGCGTCGGCCGATGGTCCTCGAAGGGGGGAGCATCGACGTCAACGGGTCCGGAGCCGCGCTGGCGACCGAGCAGTGCCTCCTGGACCCGGCGGTGCAACCGAGGAACCCGGGCATGCACCGCGGGGACGTCGAGCGGGCGCTGGAGACCCATCTCGGCATCGACACCGTGGTCTGGCTGGGGCGCGGCATCGCCGGTGACGACACTCACGGCCACGTGGACGACATCGCGCGGTTCGTCGGTCCGACCACCGTCGTCGCCGCGGCCGAGGCGGACCCCGCCGACGAGAACCACGCGCCGCTGGCCGACAACCTGCGGCGCCTCCGGGCCGCCCGGGTGGGCGGCCGCCCCCTCACGGTGGTCACGCTGCCGATGCCGCGGCCCCTCCGGTTCGGCGGCCAGCGGCTGCCCGCCAGCTACCTGAACTTCTACGTCGCCAACGGCCTGGTCCTGGTGCCGACCTTCAACGATCCGGCCGACCGGGCGGCCCTCGGCCGCTTGGCCGAGCTGTTCCCCGATCGCGAGGTGGTGGGCATTCACGCCGTCGATCTGGTCCTCGGCCTTGGCACGCTGCACTGCCTCACCCTGCAGGAGCCGGCCGCGTGACTCCCGCAGCCGAGCCACACGTCAACGGCTCGTGACGGCGGGTGACCCCGTTCCCGGAGGATCACGCCGGCATCGCGCTACTCGGGGCCACTCGGCTGGCCCACGGCCAGGCGTTCGTCGAGGAAGAAGGCGGACGCGGGGGACGCGGGCGTCGCGGATTCCGCTCCGGCGCTCGGGGCACCGAAGAGATCCGTCACGTCCGTCGCGGCCGCCGCCGAGCCGGTTTCTGCTTCGATCGACTCCTCCAGGCGCGACACACCGTACAGCACCGCATCCAGCGCTCCGCACAGGGTCGCGTCGTACAGATAGTCGCCGATGAATTGCAACCGGGGCCAGCGCGGGGGGTGCACGTCAGATTCGTGAGAGGCCTGTCAGGCGGCCCTGCCGGCTCGTCGTTCCCAGAAATCCTCGAAGCGGCCACTGAGCTTGCAGCACCGCAGGGCGATGATGGCGTTGGCCCCGGCCACGGTCCAGTGCATGCCGGCGCGCTTGAGCCGGGCACCGATGGCGAGCTTGCAGCCGGCCTCGACGACGCCCGACGACACACAGAGACCCGCCGCTCGGAACTCCGGATAGCGCATCCGGTGGCGGTTGCGGGTCAGGTAATCGATACACTTGCGGGCCTCCTCGCACTTCTCGCTGTGAGCGTGCAGTTCGGCCAGGATCGCATCGATCCGCCCCGCGTCCAACTCGTCCCGCCGGGCCTTGCCCCACCGGGCGGCCAAGTCCGTACCGGGGCCGTAGACGGCCTTGGCGACATCGCACAGATGACCCTTGGCGTGGTAGATGTCGACGATTTGGATGGCGTCGGGAAAATGCTCGCCGGTCAGGTTCCAGATCCAGGGGGCGCCGTCGCCGATGACGACCTGTCGGGCGGCGGTGACGAAGCCGCGCCGTTGCGCCTCGCGATGGGCGCGTTGCGGGAAGGCGGCCGGCTGCGGGTCGGTGTCGCGGCTGGCTGCGCTCTCGACCGCGGCGCTGTAGCTGACCGACCCGGGGTCGCGTTCGGGGAGGCCGTCGGCGTTGCGGGTCTCCGCCGTCCACACGGTGACGAGCTTGACTTCGCGGGTCTTGGCGGTGCCGTCGGGCTGCTTGCCGCGCCGGCCTTCCACCTCGGACTTGCGCACCGGCACGCCGGTGCCGTCCAGCCCCACATACATCGTCGGCGCCGCGGCGGGTGCGGGCTCGACCCGCTTGCGTTCGTCGTCGGCGACCTCGCGGCCCAGCGCTTCGGCGGTGCGCTCGACCTGTTTGGGGTCAACCGCCACGCCGGCCAGTTCCCCCATCCACTCGCTCGCTTCGGCGAAGCTGACGCTCGTCGCCGCCAAGCCCACCAGCCGCGTCGTGGCGGGCGACAGCGAGGTGTCCTGCAGGCCCAGGGCCCGGTCGCGGGGCCAGGTTCCCCGCCGGCAGGCGGCGCAGTGGTAGTAGGCGCGGTGCAGGGTCAGTGGTCCCAACAGCGTGGTGAAGGTCTTCGGGCGGCGGCCGGCGTAGTGCGCCGTCTGGCCGCAGGCGCACACTATCGTCGAACCCGAATGGTCGGAATCGTCTGCGTCGTAGTACTCCCCCAACGCCTGCGCGGCGAGGCCGAGGGCTTGGCGACGGAGGGCCTGCTCGAGGGCCTCGAAGTCCTGCGCGTCGACGTTCCCCGGCCCGACGAGGACACCGATTTCAGCCGCGAGCGCGGCTACGAACCCTGCGCGCCAATCACCTTGGCGGCTTGGCTGGCCGTGGCGAGCGCTCGACGGTGAACCGTCTGCAAGAGGGTCTCGAAGTCCTGGGCATTCGCGTCTCCTCGTCGGTGAAACGCGTCCACATCGGCCTTGACCGCCGCCTCCAACGCGGCGAACAGCTCCTGGACGCCCTTTTTTTTGGCCGCGTGATCGAGCGGTTCAGTCAACTGCGCCTCGGGCAAGGTCTGAATCCTCCTACCCGAGCCATCGGTCGATCCGTCCTCGCTCAATACCCCAACCCCAAATCCCCAACTTTCTTGACGTGCACCCCAGCGCGGGTCGGGGCTGTGCCGCTGCCGCAAGGGCCGCAGGGGAACGCCGCCGGGCAGGGCCGAGACGCCGGCGACGCCCGTCCACCGGTCCACGCACGCGCGGACGAGCAGGCCGTCGGGCACGGGGGTGGCGCCGGGCATGGCGGCGAGGACCGCGGCCACGATCTCGGCATCGGGCCTCGACGCGAGCTCCAGGGCCGGCGCCCCGCCCAGCAGCCAGCTCTGAACGCCGGGCCCGGCCGGGCCTTCGTCCGGCGACTGGTCGTAGACCGTGACGCCGCCGAAGGCGTCGCTCACGAAGTAGTCCTCGGGGAGCTCGCGACGCCAGAACCGCCGGCGGAACAGCAGGGTCACGCGCAAGTACGCAGTGCCGTGCTCGTGATGGCGGACGTGCCCCTCGACCGCGTCGCGCAGGCGTTCGTCGCGCCAGCGGATGGCCCGGACGCCGGCCGGGGGCAGGGTGACGAGCAACGCGTCGACCTCCACGTCTCCGCCGTCCCCGCCCGGGCCCCGCACGGTGACCCGCAACCCCGCGTCCTCGTCGGCGGCGACCGCGGTGACGGCGGTGCCCAGCGCCACCCGCGAGCGAACGCGGCCTGCGAGCGCCGCGGTGAGCCCCTCGTTCCCGGCCGCCAGTGTGTACATGGTGCAGTAGCCGGGATGGTCGATCAGCAGGTTGTCCATGCCGAACAGCCCGCTCGTGCGGGCCGGCTCGGTGGCGAGGTCGCTGTGGCACTGCATCGCCGTGAACCATTCGCAGCGCGGATCGTCCATGTCGCCGAGCACGTCCTCGAACGTGCGCCGCTGCCACGGGTGCTCGTTGTCCTTCTCCCGCCCCGCGAGGGCGTAGTCGGCGGGCGGGCGCAACGCCGTGCCCGCCTCCCAGAACCGGCGCAGGCGGTCCATGCCGCGGTGGCCGAGCAGGCCCGCGAGGGCGCGGTCGTCCCGCAGGACGCGGTCGTCGACCACGAAGTACGGCGTCCCGGTCAGGGGCCGGGTCTCCAGGCCCAGGTGACGGATGAGGTTGCGGAGCTGGGGATTGCCGGCGATGTCGTAGAGCTCCGCGACCCCTGCCTCGTAGCTCGCGCCGGCCTCGGGCACCCGGGTTGTCCGCACTCGCCCGCCGGGTCGGTCGGCCGCCTCCCACACGACCATCTCCACCGCGTCGCCGAAGCGCCGTTCGAGCAGGTACGCGCTCAACAGTCCGCTGAAGCCGGCCCCGACGATCCCGATTCTCTCCGCCATGCGACGCTCCGTTCCACCACCCTGTCCGCGCCGCTCTAGGCCCCGGGCTCCTCGCCCGCCTCCCGCTTCAGCTCGGCCAACAGGTTGAGCGCCTCCAGCGGCGTCATGCCGTCGACGTCGAGGCCGCGAAGACGACCGACGACCTCGGGCTCCGCCGGCGGATCCGCGAACAACGTCAGTTGTGCCTGCCCGTCCGTGCCCCCGGAGGCCGGGGCGGGACGCCCGCCCCCTCGGGCCAGCTCGTCGCGTTCGAGGCCGTGCAGGAGCTCCTTCGCCCGTGCGACCGTCCGCGCCGGCAGGCCCGCGAGGCGCGCGACCTGGATGCCGTAGCTGTGGTCCGAGCGCCCCGGCTCGACCTTCCGCAGGAAGTGGATCTCGTCCTCCCACTCGCGGGCGACCACGTGGTAGTTGGCGACCGCCGGCAGCACGTCGGCGATGTCGGTGAGCTCGTGGTAGTGGGTGGCGAACAGGGTCCGCGGGCGTGCCGACGGATCGGTGGCGAGGTGCTCGGCGACGGCCCAGGCGATGCTCAGCCCGTCGTAGGTAGCGGTGCCCCGGCCGATCTCGTCCAGCAGCACGAGGCTGCGGGACGTCGCCGAGTGCAGGATGTTCGCGGTCTCCTGCATCTCAACCATGAACGTCGACTGCCCGCGGGCGATGTTGTCCGAGGCCCCGACGCGGGCGAAGATGCGGTCGGTCATCGGCACCTTGGCGCGGTTCGCGGGCACGAACGACCCGACGTGCGCGAGGAGCACGATGAGGGCGGTCTGCCGCAGATAGGTGGACTTGCCGCCCATGTTCGGGCCGGTCAGGATGATCACCTGGTGCGTGGACCCGTTCAGGGTCACGTCGTTGGGCACGAAGGCGCCCTCGACGTGCCGCTCCACGACGGGATGCCGCCCTTCGACGATCACGAGCTCGTCGCCGTCGTGGACGTGCGGCTTGATGTAGTCGTTGACGGCGGCGGCCTCGGCGAGCCCGGCCAGCACGTCGAGGCTCGCGACCGCGCGGGCCGAGTCCTGGATGGGCGGCGCCGACGCCGCGACGTCGCTCCTGAGCGCCTCGAAGAGCTCGATCTCCCGCTCGAGGATCTGTTCGTCCGCCCCCAGCACCTTGTGCTCGTAGTCCTTGAGGGCGGGGGTGATGAAGCGCTCCCCCCCCGCGATGGTCTGCTTCCGGTGATAGTCGTCGGGGACCGCGTGCAGGTTGGGCCTGGAGACCTCGATGTAGTAGCCGAAGACGCGGTTGAACCGGATCTTCAGCGACGCGATGCCGGTGCGGTCGCGCTCGGCCGCCTCCATCGCCGCGATCTGCTCCTTGCCGCCCCGGCTGATGGCGCGAAGCTCATCGAGCCTGGCGTCGACGCCGTCGCGGATGATGCCGCCGTCGCGGGCGACGGCGGGGGGGGCCTCCTTCACGGTCGCCTCGATGGCGTCGCGCACCGCCGGCACCTCGTCGAGCTCGGCCGCGAGGCTGCTCGTCAGGGGCGCGTCGAACGCCTGGAGGATCGCCTTGAGGCGGGGGACGGCGGCGAGGGAGCGTTGCAGCGCGAGAAGGTCCCGCGGCCCCGCGGTGCCCATCGCGGCCCGGGCGACCAGGCGCTCGACGTCCTGCACGGCCTTGAACGCCTCCCGGAGCTTGGCCCGCTCGGTCGACCGGAACGCGAATTCCTCGACCGCGTCGAGGCGGTTTCGCACCCGTTCGAGATTCACGAGCGGACCCAGCAGCCAACCCCGCAGGAGCCGGCTTCCCATGACCGTAACGGTGTGGTCCAGCTCGCCGAGCAGCGAGCCCGCACGGCCGCCCTCGGCCGACCGTACGACCTCGAGGTGCCCGAGGGTTGCGGGGTCGACGATCAGCGTGTCCGCGGTCTCCCGGAAGGCGATGCCGCGGACGTGGGCGAGGCGGCCGCGCTGCGTCTCGCCGAGATACTGCACCAGGGCCCCGGCGGCGGCGACCGCGGCGGGACGATCCCGCAGTCCGAAGCCGTCGAGCCCAGTGGTCCCGAACTGCCCGGTCAGCGCCTCCCGGGCGCGGTTCACCTCGAAGGCCCACGGATCGAGGGGGGTGACCGCCGGGGTGGCGGTGTCCGGCAGCAGGGGAGCGACGTCGCGGTCCTGCGGTGCCACCACCTCCCGCGGCTGCAGCACCGCGATGTCGTCCGCAAGCGTCCGGCGCCCGGTGTCGCCCGAGTACTCCGCCGCCGCGAAAGCGCCCGTCGAGACGTCGAGCAACGCCATGCCGTAGCGGTCGTGCGCGCCGGCGGCGTCCGGGGGCAGGACGGCGATCCCCATCAGGAACGCCGGTTCCCGATCGTCGAGATAGGCGGTGTCGGTGAACGTCCCGGGGGACACGACGCGCACCACTTCGCGTTGCACCACGCCCCGGGCTTTTCGGGGATCCTCGACCTGCTCGCAGATGGCGACGCGGAACCCCTTCTGCACGAGCCGGGTCAGGTAGGTGTCAGCGGCGTGGTGGGGCACGCCGCACATCGGAATCGCCCCCCCCGCCGCGTCCTTCGATCGCGAGGTCAGGGTGAGATCGAGGGTCCGCGCCGCGGTGACGGCGTCTTCGTAGAACATCTCGTAGAAGTCGCCCATGCGGAAGAAGACGATCGCGTCGCGGTGCCGGCGCTTCGCGTCGAGGTACTGGCGCATGGCGGGCGTCGGGGCCCGCACGGCGGCGGCGCTGTCCGTCGTGGAGGGGGTCACGGGGCCAATCGGAGGAACGGGGCGGCCGGGGCGCCGCCGGATGGCGGGGTGCGGCGACCGGCGGATCGTGCGAGTATAGAAAGCGCGCCGGGAGCCCGTCAAGGCGCCGAAGGGAACCGGATCGTGCTCACGCTGGCCGTCGACACCACGACGAATCGAGGCAGCTTCGCGCTGGCGCGGAACGGGCGCCTGATCGAGGAGACCCGGGGCGACGGGGCAACGACTCACGGTGAGCGCCTGCCGGGGGCGATCCACACCCTGCTCGGCCGGCAGGGGTTGACGACGGCCGATGTGGACCGGTACGCGGTAGCCCTCGGACCGGGATCGTTCACCGGACTTCGCGTGGGCATCGCGACGGTCCAGGGGCTCGCGCTCGCGCACGGCCGACCCGTGGTCGGGATGCCGGTCCTCGATGTTCTGGTCGATATCGCGGCGCAGGCGGTCGGCGTGGGGGCCGCCCCTGACCTGATCGCGCCCTGGGTGGATGCCAGGCGCGGAGAGGTGTTCAGCGCCCTCTACGAGCCGGCGGCGGGGCCTCCGTCGCCGGCCGGGCCGGTGGGCGCCGAAGCGGCCGCCGGCGCCGGCTGGCGCGTGACGGAGGACCCTGTTTCGGCCGTCCCCGGCGCGGTGCTGGACGGCTGGGCCCATCGATTGCGCCGCCGCTCGGCGTGGGTCATCGGGGACGGCGTCGCGGCCAGCCGCTCGCTCCTCGATGCGCGGCTGGCCGCCGGTTCGCGGCGGTTCGACGAGGTACCGCCGCTGGCGCGGGCGATGGCCGCCATGGCGGCGCTGGCGCCGTGGCACGACCGAGCGGGAGCGCCGCATGCCCTTCGGCCCGTCTACGTGCGGCGGCCCGACGCCGAGCTGGCGCGCGACCGGCGCCGGCAGGAGTCCGCGCCCCGGGAGTCTGCGCCGTAGAACGGTGCAACCTTCCGGCAGGGTTGATTGGGCGCCAAGCGGTGCCGCAGGCGACGATCGGCGGGCGGGGCGAGCGAGGCCTGAAGGGCCCGCCGTCGCCTATACAGGCCAGCGGACTTTGTGCTACATTTCTCCACCCGTACGAATGCACCCGGACATGCGGCCCCACCCTTCGTACCGCGTATTCCAGGAGGTGGCATGGCACAGGACTCGCAACAGTTGAGAGAGCATCTTCTCCAGACCGACAGCGGGTTTCGCCAGCTCGCGGAACAGCACCAGGAACTCGACGCCCGCCTCCACGAGTTGTCCCGCCTTGATTACCTGTCACAACCGGAACGGATCGAAGCGGCGAACCTGAAGAAGCGGAAGCTCCAACTGAAGGATCGGATGCACGATATCCTGCGCCGCCACGCGGACCCCCAGACGGCCTGACGCTGCGGCCCCGCGGCCTGATTTCATGTCCATCGACCGGGCGGGCGTACCGTTCATCGGTCTTGCGTTCGTCCCGTCGCTGGCATGCCTGGCGGCCGGGCTGGTGCTTCCGGCCCTGCTCCTGTGCATTCCCGGGCTCCTCGTCGCACTCTTCTTTCGTGATCCGTCCCGCGAGCCGCCACGGGAGCCGGGGGCCGTCGTGGCGCCGGCCGACGGGCGGATCCTGTTCGCGGGCGTGGCCGAGGCGTCGGGCGCGCCGCCGGGAGCGTGGCTGCAGGTCAGCATCTTTCTGTCGCCCCTCGACGTGCACGTGAACCGCGTGCCGATCGGCGGACGGATCACCCGGGTCGACCATGTTCGCGGCACGTTTCTGCCCGCCTATCGGGCCGGGGCCGGGGCAAGCAACGAGCGATCCGAGATCTGGCTGGACCACGAGGGGCGCACCATCGTGTTTCGCCAGGTGGTTGGCGCGCTCGCGCGCCGCGTCGTGTGCCGGGTGACGCCGGGAACCGACGTCCGGACCGGCCAGCGTTTCGGTATCATGAAGTTCGGTTCGCGGATGGACCTGTTCGTGCCCACCGACGCCGTCCTCGTCGCCGGCCGGGGCGACAGGGTGCGGGGAGGCGAGACGGTGGTGGCCCGGCTCGGAGCTGCGGGGGGAGAGGACGGGACCCCCGCTGCATGAGGCCCCGCGTTCGATCGCGGGCCCCGGCCGACGGGCGGAGCGTCATCATGCCGAAAGTGCTCGCGGTGCTGCGGAACAAGCGCCGGACGCAACGTTTCCGCCGAAGCGTGTACCTGTTGCCGAGTATGTTCACGGTCGGCAACCTGTTCTGCGGCTACGCCTGCATCGTCCACGCCATGCGGGGGGACTACGAGACGGCGGCCGTCTTCGTCGGCGTGGCCACGGTGCTCGACGTGCTCGACGGCCGCATCGCGCGGCTGGCCGGGGCCGAGAGCGAGTTCGGCGGCGAGTTCGACTCGCTGGCCGACGTGATCTCGTTCGGCGTGGCGCCGGCCGTGCTCGTGTTCGCGTGGGGCCTCGAGCCGCTCGGCCGTCTGGGCTGGGCGGTCGGGTTCCTCTACGTCACCGCGACCGCGCTCCGACTGGCGCGCTTCAACGTCCAGCCGAACAGCCCCGACAAGCGCTACTTCGCGGGAATGCCCAGCCCCGCCGCGGGCGGCGTGCTGGCCGCCACGGTGTTCGCGTGGCCGGGCGGCCTCGGAATCGCCCAGGCGCAGGTGGTCGCCCTGCTGGTGGTGCTCGTGCCCGCGCTCCTGATGGTCAGCCGCATTCGCTTCCGCAGCTTCGGGGCGCTCATCGTGCAGCCGCGCCGCTCGTCGGTCGGCCTGCTCCAGTTCGCGTTGCTCGTCGCGGCCATCGCCGTCCAGCCCCAGCTCGTCCTGTTCCTGATGGCGTACGCCTACCTGGTTTCCGGCCCCATCGGATACCTGGTGGGGCGCGCGCACCGCGCGTCGGGGCGCCACGACGATCAGACGCGGGACACCCCCGACCTCGAGACCGCCAGCACCGGCTGATCACGGCGGCTCCAGGGTCTCCGCGGCGCTCCCGACTTCCCTTTCTCCGCGTCAGGCGGCCGGGTCCGGATCCGCGGCGCCCGGGGCTGGCAGGGTGATGGTCACGGCGGTGCCGCGGCCGCGCTCGCTGGCGACCGCGATGCTCCCGCCGTTCAGCTCCACGTTGCGCTTCGCGATCGCCATGCCGAGCCCCGTGCCGGTAATGCGGGTCGAGAAGTACGGCTCGAAGATCCGGGCCAGCACGTCGGGCTCGAGCCCCACGCCGGTGTCCCGGATGACGAGCCGCAGCTCGCCGGGGCCGCGCACCACGCCGATCGAGAGTGTCCCCTCGTCGGGCATCGCGTGGAGGGCGTTCTCGATGATGTTCGTGATGGCTCGCTGGATCAGCACCGGGTCGAGCGGCAGGCGGGGCAGATCCGGCGGCAGGTCGGCCGACACGGCGACTCGGCCCTCGAGCCCCGGCCGGTAGGGCGCGACGACCTCGTTCACGAGGCCCGCGAGATCCGTCGGGGCGCGCCTGGCCTCGGGCGACGAGGCGTAGCTCGAGAACTCCGAGGCGATCTGGCGCAGTATCCGCACCTGCTTCAGGATCGACTCGACGCATCCCTGCAGCACCGGCGTCAGCGGCGATCCGCGGTCGGCGTGGACGCGGAGCAGGTGCTCGGCGCTGAGCTGGACCGGGGTCAGGGGGTTCTTGATCTCGTGGGCGACCTGGCGGGCCATCTCCGTCCACGCTTCGAGACGGTGCGTGCGCTCGAGCTGGCGCCGCTGCGTATCGAGCTCGACCGCCATCCGGTTGAAGTCCGCCTCGAGGACCACGAGCTCGTCGGCCGACCGCGTCGCGAGCCGTCTCTCGATGCGGTCGGCCTGGAGACCGGACACGAGGGGACCGAACTCGCCCCGGGCGACACGGCTCGTGGCGCGGGTGAGGCGCTTGACGGGATTGGCGATGCCTCGGGCGATGGCCCAGCCGATGAACCCGACGACGGCGGCGAAGAACAGGGCGGACCCGAGGACGCGCCGGTTGAGCTCGTCGATCTGGCTCTCGATCTCCTGTTGCCTCGACGCCAGCGGCACCGTCAGGATCACGTCCCGCCCGCCCGCCCGCACGGGAGCCGCGGCCAGTTGGTACCGGAGGGAGCCGGCCGCGTCCTCGCCGACGAAGCTGGGCAGCCGATCGAGGGCGATGGCGCGATACACCATGTCCGGCGTGCGCGTCGGCAGCACGCCCGACGCGTAGAGGTCGCGCGTGCTCGTCGCGACGAGGTTCGGGCCGTCGAAGATGTTGACGTCCTGTCCGATGACCTGACCGATCCGGACGAGGATGTCGTCGGTGAACCGGGCGATTATCTGCCCGTCGGGCGACTGGATCGGCACGGACTCCTCGATGACGCTCTTCGCCACCGCCGCCGCCCGTTGCGCGACGGCCTCGACGTCGGCCCGAAGCTGGTCGGCCAGGTATCCCTGAATCAACACCGCGACCACCACCACCGGGGCGGTCGCCGCCCCCACGAACCAGATCTGCAGCTTGAGGGCGAACCTCGTCCGCACCTCGCGGTACGGCAGCCGCCGCCGGAGCCCCGGAAACACAAGGGCCGCGAGAACCGCCGCCGCCAGCCCGAGGCCGCAGGCGGCGATGACGAGGACGGCGATCTCCGACAGGCGGAGCAGATGGTCGAACGCGGTCCGGGCCGGATAGCCGATCGCGTAGATGCCGGCGCGGGTGTTGGCGATGAACACCTCGTAGCGGCGAGAGTCCTTGACGAGCCGGGTCCAGAACGGTTCGCGGGACGCGTAGATCCGCTGAAACAGCGCGTCGTCGATCGGCCACGCGCTCCGGTTCGAAAGGAACGTGGGCTGGCGGCCCCAGCCGTAGAGCACGAGCTCGACCTCGTGGCCCGGCGCCCCCGGGACCGGCGAGCCGCGGGCCGGCTCCAGGGGCTCCACGTAGGGGCTGCGAGAGGCGATGAAGGGCAGCGACTCGTAGTCGACCTGCGTGACGTGGACGACGACCGCTCCCGCGGGAATGTGCGTCCCGCCGTCGGGCTCGCAGAACCCTCTTTCCGCGTGGAGCATCCTGCGCTCCTCGGCGCCGAACGGGACCACCTCGCCGAAGACCTCCCATTCGCACCCGGGGTCGGTCCAGCGGGGAGCGGTGACCGAGTCGGGGATGTTCAGGGCGAACCGGCTCCTGAGCTCGCCGTCCGCGCCGAACAGCTCGACCGCCGAGGTCAGCCGCGACGCCGCGAGGGCGGTCCGGCTCCAGATGCGGAACGCCGCGTCGATGCCGGTGCGGTTGGGCGGCGAAGCGAGGGCCCGCAGAGGCGGTCGCGCGTCGAGCTCGGCGTCGATCTCCTCGAGGGCGCGTTCGAGCTGGCGGTGGAGGTCCTGCGGATGCTCGGCCGCCCGAACCGCGTAGCTGTTCGCGATGAGGCTGCGCTTCGCCTCGTCGGTCGAGGACACCAGCGAGAGATACAGAGGCAGGGCCGGCGCGAGGAGCGCGCACAGGGTCGCGAGCAACCGGGTCACCGGGTCGGTGCGGCGGAACCAGTGCATCAGCCGCTGCCCGCGAAAGGCGAGAGCGCTTCCGAGCAGGCACAGGAGCAGCGACGGCGTGAGGGGCGCCCACCCGGCGAGGGCGGCGAGGGCACCGGGAATCAGGATCGGCAGTGCCAGGCGCCAGACCCGGAAAGAGGGCGGCCGCAGCGGCCACCGGGCCAGGGCGATGCCCATCAGGATCGCAATGGCCCAGACCGTCCACGCGCTTGCAAGCACGAGGGCGAGCTGGAGGACGGTGCGGGCCGAATCGAGCGGTTGCAGCGACGTGTGCAGCAGGTCCATCGACGCACCGGCCACCGTGTCCTGCAGCAGCTCGTGGTGGAGGCCGAGCAGCGCGGCCATGGCCACGAGCGTTCCCGGCAGGGTCAGCCGGCGTCCGGCCCCGCCGGCCGATCGCCGGGCCGCCCGGAACCACTGCCGGCGCTGGGCCGTCTCGCCGGCCAGCACCACCAGCACCGCGGCGACGGCGGTCGCAATGAGGAGGTCCGCGGCGGTGCGCAGGACCTGCGGGGCGAGCATCGAACGGTACGCGGCCGGCGACAGCACGGACCACGTGAAGAGACCCGGCGAAGCGGCCAGCCAAACGCAGGCTCCGCCCGTCAGTGCCGCGGCGCACGCGATCGCGGACGGCCGCAGATGGCCGCGCCGGGTCCTCCTCGCCAGTACCCGACCCCCGGCGGCGAGAACGATTCCCGCCAGCACCACGAGCAGCAGGGCGGCGACGCGTCGGCGCCAACGGTCGCGCACGCCGGCTATCTCGTCCAGGCTGACGGAGACGCTCAGGCGGACCGATCCGTCCGTCCCCGCGACGTCGAAGCTCTGCACGCCGGGAGCATCGCGGGTGCCGCCCCCGTCGGGCCGGAGCACGACGCGGCCGACCGATGTCCGGACCACGAATCCGGGGTTCGGATTGCCGGTTGCGGTGGTCGAGGAGATGACGCGCTCAACGACCACGGTGCCGAGCCGGCGCTCCCCCGGGGGGGATTCGCGGGGCCCCTCGACGATGGGCTCGACGTGGACGAGCCGGAGTCCCGCGGGTCCGACGGCGGCGAAGCCGACGGGGGCGGACTGCAGCCGTTCCGGGCTCGGTTCGCCGGGACGGCCGTGCCACGCGCGGGGCATCGAACGCGCGTCGTAGACGGTGATCGCGAGATCGGAGACGGACCCGCCACCGCCCGACGCGCGCAGGATGTCGAAGACTCTCCGGACCGCCGGGGGATCGCCGGTCAGGCCCTGCCTCACCTCGGCGCGGTCGGCCAACTCGCGGGCAACGCGTCTCAGGGCCGAATCGACCCCGGCGATCCGCACCGTGATCTCGCGAACGGCGCGGGCGGTCGCGGCCGCGTCCGAGCCGATCAGCACCCGGTCGAGGACGCCGCCCAGCACCAGGACCGCGAGGACCGCGATGCCGCCTCCGCCGATCAGGCGAAACCAGCCGGGAGCTGGGGGGCGCCGGGTCTGCCGTCCTCGCGCCGATGCCACGGTCAGGCCAGCATACCTCAGCAGGCCCCGCCGTACTACCGCGCCGGATCGTCGTTCGGGTCCGGGGCTTCCGGCGGCGGCGTCTCGGCCGCACCTTCCTCGTCGGGGGCGGCCTCGGCACCTTCCCCGTCGCCCGCGGCCGTGGCGTCCTCGTCGGGGAAGGCCTCGGCACCTTCTTCGCCGCCGGATGCCCCGGCGTCCTCGCCGCCGGAAACGTCCGCGTCCTCCGCGGCGGGAAAGAACCTCTCCCACGCGGTCGTGGCGGCCGGATCGAGGCGCACGGGTCCGCTGCCGCGACCCACCGCCTGAAGCTCGCCGGCGGCGGTGACGAGGATAACGAGCAGTCCGTCGCCGAGGGGATCGGCGACGGCCAGCGGGGAGTAGGCCAGCTCCTCGGAGACCTGCAGCCGGTGGTAGACCACGCCGTCCGCCGGGCCGCGGAGGTCCAGCTCCTCGCTCAGCCCCCCCTGCATGACGAGGTCTTCCGCGAGCCGGGGGCCGGCGGAGGGCCGGGCGGGAAGCAACTCGCGCCAGCGCTGCCCGCCATGCGAGCGGGCGAGGGCCCAGAGGGTGTTGTCCAGCGAGGAGAAGTACACGTGATCCTCGTCGACGGCGGGGAGACCGACGAGGTCGCCGCCGGTGCGCCATCGCCACCGGAGGGCGCCGTCGCGGCGCGACAGCCGATAGAAGTGGTTGTCGCTGGCCCCGACGAAGAGGTCGCCGGCCACGAGGATCTCCTGCGGTGCGCCGCCCAATCCCCGCTCCCAGATCGCGGCGCCGGTCAGCAGCTCCAGGACCGTGATGCGGCCGCTGTCGAGGGGCACGTAGAGCCGGTCGCCGGCGATGGTGGGCCGGGCGCTGGCGCCGCCGACGGTCTGCCGCCACACCGTGCCCCCGCTCGCCGCGTTCAACGCGAGCAGCTCGCGGTTCTCGAGGGCGGCGATCAGCCACCCCGCGTTCCACAGCAGCGGCGCGGCAACCGGCGCTTCGAGCCTCGATTCCCACCGGACCTCGCCCGTCTCCGCGTCCAGCGCCACCAGCCCCTCGGGCGTGGGCGCGTGGAACAGGTCCGCCCCCGCCGCGGGCTCGCCGACGACGGCCAGCTCGACCTGCCACAGCTCCGAACCGTCGACGAGGCTGACGGCGGCGATGCGGCCGTCGAAGAGCGCCGCGAAGAGCCGGTCGCCGGACGCCACCGGGGGCGCCGCGGCGGGCGCCGGCAGGGTGGCCGTCCACCGGGTGGCGACGGGCAACCACGTCGACGGCGGGCCGGGAGGGGGCTCGGGCGTCCCCGTCCGGAACTGGCCGGCCGCTGCGCCCGGCAGCATGGAGGCGGCGAGAAGGACCGCCGAAACGCATCCGACGGAGAGCCTCATCATCGGCGGACTACCAGATATGGTGGTTTCGCGCGGGCGTATGCCATTATAATAGGCCGTCCCGGTCGGGAGGCGGTCATCGCGGCTTCCCGGACCGGGCGCCGGTCAGCCGGCGCATCTGCCACCCGTCTCGCATCATCCGGTCGTCCGCGTGCCCCATCAGACGCTGCTCGTGCTCGACTTCGGATCGCAGTACACCCAGTTGATCGCCCGTCGACTGCGCGAGTTGAACCTCTATACCGAGATCCTCCCGTTCCACACGCCGGTCGAAGAGCTCGCCGCCCGCCGGCCCGCGGGGCTCGTTCTCTCCGGGGGGCCGGCGAGCGTCCGCGAGCCCGGGGCGCCCCGGTGCCCCGAGGGAGTGATGGCCCTCGGGGTGCCGGTGCTCGGCATCTGCTACGGCATGCAGTTGATGGCCGACCTCCTGGGGGGGGAGGTGGAGCCGGCGCCGGAGCGCGAGTTCGGACACGCCGCGGTGCGGACCGAGCCGGGCAGCCCGCTCTTCGACGGGCTTCCGAACGAGATCGGGGTGTGGGCCAGCCACGGCGATCACATCGGACGCATCCCGGACGGCTTCACGGTCGCGGCGACGAGCGCGAACGCGCCCGTCGCGGCGATGGAGGATCCGGCCCGGCGCTTCTACGCGTTGCTCTTTCACCCCGAGGTGGCCCACACGGAGCGCGGCGTCGACATCCTGCGAAACTTCGCCGCCACCGTGTGCGGCTGCCGCGGCGACTGGACCATGGCCTCGTTCCTCGAAAAGGCCACCGCCCGCATCCGCGAGCAGGTGGGGGGCGGGCGGGTGGTCTGCGGACTGAGCGGCGGCGTGGACTCCACGGTGGCCGCGCTCCTGCTTCACCGGGCGATCGGCGACCGCCTGACCTGCATCTTCGTCGACAACGGCCTGCTGCGCCTGAACGAGGCCGAGCAGGTGCGGAGTCGGTTCGAGGGTCGGCTCGGGCTGAACATCGTCTTCGAGGACGCAGGCCGACGGTTTCTCGCCGATCTCGAGGGCGTCACCGACCCCGAGGAGAAGCGGAAGACCATCGGAGGGACGTTCATCGACGTCTTCGACGAGGTGGCCCGCCGCCTCGGGCGCTTCGATTTCCTCGCCCAGGGCACGTTGTATCCCGACGTCATCGAGAGCGTGTCGGTGGTCGGTCCCGCCGCCCCCATCAAGAGCCATCACAACGTCGGCGGCCTGCCCGAGCGGCTGCGCTTCGCCCTGGTGGAGCCGCTTCGGTCGCTGTTCAAGGACGAGGTCCGGCGGCTGGGCGAGACCATGGGCCTCGACGAGTCCTTCGTCTGGCGCCAGCCGTTCCCGGGTCCGGGCCTCGCCGTCAGGATTCTCGGCGAGGTGACCGCCTCCCGTCTCGCGATTCTCCGCGCCGCCGACGCCATCGTGGTCGAGGAGATCCGCCGCGCCGGCTGGTATCGCCGGCTGTGGCAGTCGTTCGCGGTGTTGCTGCCGGTCAGGAGCGTCGGGGTCATGGGCGACGAGCGCACCTACGAGCACGTCCTCGCGATCCGGGCCGTCGAGAGCCGCGACGGCATGACCGCGGACTGGGCCCGGTTGCCGCACGATCTGCTGGCCGCGATCTCCTCTCGCATCGTGAACGAGGTGCGCGGGGTCAACCGCGTCGTCTACGACGTCAGCAGCAAGCCGCCGTCCACGATCGAGTGGGAGTGACCGGCGGCCCGCCGCGAATCGGGTCCGCCAACGGCCGGTAGAGGAGCGCAACGCGGAATCGAGCGGCAGTCCCATGACCGAGTTCGTCCACCTGCACCTGCACACGGAGTACTCGCTGCTCGACGGCGCCTGCCGCATCGGCGAGTTGCTCGACCATGCCAAGAAGGCCGGCGCACCGGCCCTCGCCGTTACCGAGCACGGCAACCTGTTCTCGAGCGTGGTGTTCCACGACGAGGCGCGGAAACGGGGGATCAAGCCGATCCTCGGCTGCGAGGTGTACGTCGCGCCCGGCAGCCGTCACGAGCGGAGCGGCACGCCCGGGGAGACCAACAACCATTTCGTGCTCCTGGCCGAGAACCTCACCGGCTACCACAACCTCATCAAGCTGGTCTCGGCCGGCTACACGGAGGGCTTCTACTACAAGCCGCGGATCGACAAGGAGCTGCTGGCCCGGCACGCGGAGGGGCTCGTCGGCCTGAGCAGTTGCCTCAAGGGAGAGGTCGCGACCGGGCTCCGCACCGAGCAGCCGAAGCGGGCCCTCGAGGCGGCCGCGACCTACCGGGACATCCTCGGCCCCGGCAACTTCTTCCTCGAGATGCAGTACCAGGGCATCGAGGAGCAACGGATCGTGAACACCGGCCTCCTGCCGATGGCCCGCGACCTCGATCTGCCCCTCGTCTGCACGAACGACGTCCACTACCTGAGGCGGGAGGACCGCCGCCCACACGACGTCCTGCTGTGCATCGGCACCGGCAAGAACGTCAGCGACGAGCAGCGCCTGCGCTATCACGGAGACCAGTTCTACCTGAAGACCGGCGACGAGATGCGGGCGGTGTTCGGCGATTATCCGGCCGCGCTCTCGAACACCGTGGCCATCGCCGAACGCTGCGACGTGAAGCTCGCGGACGACGAGAGCCACCTGCCGAACTTCGACGTGCCGGAGCCGTTCACGCTGGAAGGCTACTTCGAGCACGTCACCCGCGAGGGGTTCCGGCGGCGTCTGGAGACATTGCGAAGGCAGCAGGGCGCGGGGGCGCTGAGGCACACCATCGCCGACTACGAGGCGCGCCTCGCCTACGAGATCGACGTCATCGTCAAGATGCGCTATCCGGGCTACTTTCTCATCGTCTGGGACTTCATCCGCTACGCTCGCGAGCAGGGCATCCCGGTGGGTCCGGGGCGGGGGTCGGCGGCGGGCAGCCTGGTCGCCTGGTGCCTTCAGATCACCGACGTCGACCCGATGCGGTTCGACCTCATCTTCGAGCGCTTCCTCAACCCGGAACGCATTTCGCTGCCGGACATCGACATCGACTTCTGCGAGCGCCGCCGCGGCGAGGTCATCGACTACGTCACCCGCAAGTACGGGCGGGACAACGTGGCCCAGATCATCACCTTCGGGACGATGAAGGCCCGCGCCGTCGTGCGTGACGTCGGACGGACCATGGGCATGTCGTACGCGGACGTCGACCGGGTCGCCAAGCAGATTCCGCCGACTCTCAACATGACCCTGGAGACGGCGCTGGAGGAGAGCCCGGACCTCAAGAACCAGGAGCAGCGGGACCCGCAGGTCAAGGAGCTGCTGTCGGTGGCGCGGCGCCTCGAGGGCATCACCCGCCACGCCTCGGTCCACGCTGCGGGCGTGGTCATCACCCCCCGGCCGGTCACCGAGTTCGCGCCCGTCTACAAGAGCCAGAAGGACGAGATCACCACCCAGTGGGCCATGAAGCAGGTCGAGCGGATGGGCCTGCTCAAGATGGACTTCCTCGGGCTGAGCACGCTGACCCTGCTCCACGACGCGGTCGAGCACATCCGCGAGACGACCGGCGAGTCCATCGCGCTGGAGCGCCTGCCGATGGACGACGAGGAGACCTATCGGCTCTTCTGCGACGGTCAGACGCTCGGCATCTTCCAGTTCGAGAGCTCGGGCATGCGCGACACGCTGCGGAAGGCCAAGCCGCAGCGGTTCGAGGACCTGATCGCTCTCAACGCCCTCTACCGTCCCGGCCCTCTCCAGGGCGGCGTCGTCGACCGCTTCATCAAGCGCCGGCACGGCCGCGAGGCCATCGAGTACGACGCGCCCGCCCTCGAGCCCATCCTGCGGGACACCTACGGGGTCATCGCGTATCAGGAGCAGGTGATGCGCATCGCGAGCGACCTCGCGGGATTCACGATGGGCGACGCCGACCTCCTGCGCAAGGCGATGGGCAAGAAGGACGCCTCGGTCATGGAGGCGCAGCGCGAGAAGTTCGTCGAGGGCGCGGTGACGCGGCAGGTGCCGCGGGAGCAGGCGGTCACCATCTTCAACTTCATCGAGTTCTTCGCGGGGTACGGCTTCAACAAGTCGCACTCGACCACCTACGCGCTGCTCGCCTATCAGACCGCCTACCTGAAGGCCAACTATCCGCGGCACTTCATGGCCGCGCTGATGACCATCGAGGCCCAGAACACGGACAAGCTCGCGATGTACCTGGGGGAGTGCCGCGACATGGGCATCCCGGTCCTCGGCCCCGACCTCAACGCGAGCGCCATGGGCTTCCGGGTCGATCCCGAGGGCGTCCGCTTCGGCCTCACCGCCGTCAAGAACGTCGGCGGGAACGCCATCGCCGCCATCATCGCCTGTCGCGAGCGTCACGGCCGCATCGAGTCGCTCTTCCGGCTGTGCGAGGACGTGGATCTGCGCCTGGTCAACAAGCGGGTCTTCGAGAGCCTCATCAAGGCGGGGGCGTTCGATTCGGTTCTCGCATCCAGGGAACGCCGCCCACTCGACGGCCGGGCGAAGCTCCTCGCGGTCCTCGACCGCGCGTTCGACCACGGCAACCGCGTGCAGCGCGACCGGGAACGCGGTCAGGCGCAACTGTTCGATGCGATGGACACCGGGGGAGATCCCGTCGGCGACGCCCGGCTGCCCGACGTCGCGCCCTGGACCCCCGCGGAGCAGCTCGCCTTCGAGAAGGAATCGCTGGGGCTGTACCTCAGCGGCCATCCCATCGACGGCTATCGCGACCAGCTCGAGGCGGCCGGCGCCCGCACCGTGGACGCGCCCCCCGCGGAGGGCTCGACGGTGTTCATGGGGGGCATCGTCAGCGGCTACCGTCCCCGGAAGACCCGGCAGGGAGCGCCGATGGCCGTCTTCATGCTCGAGGATCGCACCGGCAGCGTGGAGGTGGTGGTCTTTCCGAAAACCTGGGAGCGTTGCGGGAACGTGCTGGACGCGGATCGGCTCGTGGTGGTGTCCGGCCGCCTCGATCAGGACGAGGAGGTCCCGCGGGTGGTGGCCGAGGACGTGCGGCCCATCGAGAGCCTCAGCGGGGCGGTGGGCCGCACCCTGTCGATACACCTGTCCGCGAGCCGGCACGGCCGCGAGACGCTGCAGGCGCTGGCCGATCTCTTCGACATGCACCGCGGCCCGAGCTGGATCCGCCTTCATCTCGAGCTGCCCGAGCGCCGCCCGCCGTTGCGGGTGCAGGCGCGGCTCACCGACGCCCGCATCCGCCCATCCGAGCAGCTCGCCCGGGCCGCCGAGGAGATCTGCGGCGCCGGAACGGTCTCGTGGACCTGAGACCGCCGGCATGAACGCGCCCGCGACAGCGCCGCCCCGGTTGGTGTGGGACCACGCCGACGTCGACGAACGACGGGCGGAGGCGCTGGCCGGGGCGATGGACCTCGATCCGGTCATCGCACGGCTGCTGGTCCTCCGCGGGCTGACCACGGTCGACGAGGCGGAACGCTTCCTCCACCCCCGGCTCGAGCATCTCCACGATCCGTTCCGGCTCGCCGACCTTCCGCTCGCCGTCGACCGCCTGGAGCGCGCCCTGGAGCAGGGGGAACGGATAGCGATTCACGGGGACTACGACGTCGACGGGGTGACGTCGACGGTCATCCTGCGACGGGTCCTCGAGTTGCTCGGCGCCGACGTGACCCACTTCATACCGGAGCGCCTGCGGGACGGTTACGGGCTCGAGCCGGCGGCGGTGGAGCGCCTCGCCGCGGAGGGGGTGGCGGTGGTGGTCTCGGTCGACTGCGGCATCCGCAGCGGCGCCGCGGCGCTCCGGGCGCGGGAGCTCGGCGTCGACCTGATCGTCACCGACCACCACGAGCCGGAGGCGGTGCTGCCCCCGGCCCTCGCGGTCATCAACCCCAAGCGACGGGACTGCGACTATCCCGACAAGAACCTCGCGGGGGTTGGCGTCGCCCTCAAGCTCGTGCAGGCGCTGTGCCTGCGGAGGGACCGTTCGGGGTGGCTGCCGGCCTTCGTCAAGCTTGCCGCGGTGGGTACCGTCGCCGACGTCGTTCCCCTCCGGGGGGAGAATCGCGTCATCGCCAAGCTGGGCCTGGAACGGCTGTCCCGGAAACGCCACGCGACGGGGCTGCAGGCTCTCCTGGATTCCGCCGGACTGCTCGGAGAGCCCCTGACCGGCTTTCACGTCGCGTTCCGGCTCGCCCCCCGCATCAACGCGGCGGGGCGGATGAGCACGCCCGACCTTGCGACCCGCCTGCTGCTGCTGACCGACGAGAGCCGGGCCGACGAGGCGAGGAGTCTGGCCGGGCAGCTCGAAGAGGTGAACGCCCGCCGGCGGGAGGAGGAGGCGGAGATCCTGGCCGCGGCCCGGCGCAAGGTGGACTCCGATCCGGATGTCGGGGCCCATGCGATCCTCGTCGTGTGGGGCGCGGGATGGCACCGCGGGGTCATCGGCATCGTCGCTTCCAAGCTCGTCGACCTCTTTCATCGTCCGGCCGTGGTTCTCGCGGTGGAGGGAGACATGGCCTACGGCTCGGGCCGCAGCATCCCCGGATTCGATCTCCTCGCGGCCCTCGAGCACTGCGGCGAGCTCTTCACCAAGTACGGCGGACACCGGCACGCGGCCGGCGTCACCATCGAGTCCGGCCGCCTCGCGGAGCTGCGGCGGCGGCTCACCGCGTTCGCCGACGACCGGCTCGGCCCCGAGCAGCTCATGCCGCGGCTCCGCATCGACGGTCGCCTGCCGCTTGCCGCGATCACTCCCCGCGTGATGGCGGGGCTGCGGGCGATGGAGCCCTTCGGCGCGGGCAATCCCCGGCCCGTGTTCCATTCCGGGAAGCTGGCGCTCGTGGACGGCCCCCGCGTGCTGAAGTCGCGGCACCTCGCGATGCGGGTGCGGCAGCAGGGACGGGTGTTCCGCGCGGTCGCCTGGCGCATGGCCGACCGGGCGGACTTCGTCAAGCGCCACGGCGACGCTCTCGACCTCGCGTTCCACCTGACGGAGAACGCCTGGCGGGGCGAGCGCACGGTCGAGCTGTCGTTGGCGGACATCCGGCCGGCGGCGCCTCGAGTCGGGCCGCAGGCGCCTTCCGTTTGAGGCCGGTCCGGCGGTCGGGCGCAGCGGGGGGGCTCCGCCGCGGCTACCGGCCCGGCGGCAGGTGGAGGCCGAGGCTGGTCTGACTGGCGGTCTCGCCGTTGATGGCGTTCGCCGGCCGGAGCCGCCGGAGCCCGATGAGGCCGCCGGCGAACAGGACGGCAAGGGCCACCGCAACCAGCAGCAGGGCGCCGGTGAAGCTGAACGCGCCGATCAGGATGTCGGCGACGGTGATCTCCTCCGTCGCGGGCTCGGCCAGCTCGATGATGACCGGCGTGAGTGGCTCCTGCACGGGTTCATGGTACTACACGCCGCGCCGGTCCCGACGCGGGGTGTCTCGAGGCGGCCGCGGGGGGCCCGGGCCCGCCGCCGCCCTCACGGATTGCCGATGCCGCGCAAGCTCGATACAGTGATGAGCGTGGACCAACGACCCGCCCCGCCGGTCGTGCCCGGACCCGACGCGCCCGCGGTTCCGGGCTCCGTCGGCACCGCGCCGCGCGGCCCCGCGACGGCCCCCGTGGGGGCCTCCGGCGGTGCGCGCCGCCGGAGGCCCATCCGGTGGCAACGGGCGGCACGTCTCGGCATCGCCGCCGGGCTGGCCCTCTTCGCGGCCTTCCTCGTCACCGGGATGCGGGAGCGACGGGACTCCACGGAGCCCCGTTCCGTCGACCGGGCGGACCCCGAGGCCGTGTTCGAGAGCGCCGGTATCGAGTTCGTCCGGAGCGACGACGGGTTGGAGAGCTTCCGGCTCGTCGCCGAACGCCAGTTGACGTACTCGGACGGGTCGATGCGGTTCTCCGGAGGCGTCGGGGTGACGGTGCCTCCGCGCGGAGGGCGGGACGGCTTCACGATGACCGCTTCGGAGGTGTTCGTCGAGGACGGCCGGGGCGACTTCACGGTGAGCGGCGACGTGCGCATGGCCGACGCCGAAGGCCTGGCCGCCCGGACGGGCGGCGCCAGCTACAGCGAAGCCCGGGACGTCGTCACCATGAGCGATCCCGCGGGTCCCACCAGGCTCGTCCGCGCCGGCCTGGAGGCGTTCGGAAACGACGTCGTTCAGGATCGCGGGCAGGGCGTCATCACCCTCGACGGCGCCGCCGGCGTGCGGTTGACCGGCGACGCGGATCGGGCGGCGGTCGACGTCGATGCCCCGCACGTCACCCTCGCCGACGCCGACCGCTACATGCGCTTCGAGGGGGGAACGAGCATCCGGACCGGCGAGCTGACCATCGTCGCCGAGGCGGCCACCGCGTACTTCGGGGAAGGCGAGAACGCGCTCGAATCGATGGAGCTTCGCGGAGGCGTCCGCATTCGTTCCGGCGCGGCGACCGAAGGGGGGCTGCGGGAGTCGCGCGCCGAAGAGAGCATCCTGCGCTTCGAGCCGGAGGACCGGCGCCTTCGGGAGGTCGCCCTCGCCGGGCGGTCGGCCATCGAGCTCGTGGGGGCGGACGGGGGCGACGGCTCGCGGATCGAGAGCGAGACGCTCGACGTGACGATGGCGCCGGACCGGGCCGAGGTCATCGGGCTCGACGCCGGCGGGAGCGTGTATCTGCGGCTGCCCGTGACGCCGGGAGAGCCTCGCCAGGAGGTCCGGTCTCGCGCGCTGACCGCGACCGGGGCGCCCGAGACCGGACTGACCGGCATCAGCCTGGACGGCGAGGTCGCGTATCTCGAGCGGCACGAGGCGTCGGCGGACGGGGCGCCGGTCACCCGCACCGTCCGGGCCGACCGGCTCGAGGCCGGCGTGGGGCGGGGACTGATCGGCCTGCTCGACGTGCGGTTCGACGGCGGGGTCCGGTTCGAGGACGAGACCCGCCGGGCCGAGGCGGTCAGCGCGGCCTACAGCCTGCTGGAGGGGGCCATAACGCTCTCGCCGGACCCCGATTCCCTGCCGAGCGGTGACTCCTCGTCGGAAGGCGGGTCCCCGTCTGGCGATGAGCCCTTGCCGGACGATGAGCCTCGACCGGACGGTGGGTCTTCATCGGACGGTGTGCCTCTACCGGACGGTGGGTCCCTGCCCGCCGCCGGCCCGCCGGCAGTCCTTGTCGACGGCAACCGCACCATCGAGGCGGGAGGGAGCCTCGAGGTCGCCCTGGACGGGTCCAGGGTATCGGGGTCGGGCGGCGTGCAGACCGTCCTCGCTCCGCCCGGGGACGACCTCGACGGGGGCGATGAGGACAGGGTGCCCGCCCTCATGGATCGGACGCAGAGAATCAACATCCGGGCCGATACCGTGGACTACGACAACGGCTCGCGACAGGTCACCTACGGGGGTCAGGTCCGGATGTGGCAGGGCAGTACGAGCTTCGAGGGTGAGGCCATCACCATCGACCATGCCACCGGCGGCCTCTCCGTCAGCGGGTCGGCGCGAACGACGCTCCAGATCGTTCGCATCGACGAGGAGACGGGAGAGAACGTCGTCGCACGCACCGACGCCACCGCCGGCAGCTTCGCCTACGACGACGCGCTCCGGCATGCCCTCTACGAGGGCGCGGCCGTCCTCCGCTCCGACCAGGGCGATATGGCGGCCGAGACGATCGAGGTCTTCCTGCAGGCGGACGGCCGGAGCCTGGACCGGCTGGCCTCGACCGGCGCGGTGCAGTTGCGTCTGGCCGATCGATGGGCGACCGGCGAGTCTCTCGTGTACCATGAGGCCGAGGGACGCTACGAGATGGAGGGAGCGCCGGTGGAGATCGTCGAGGAGATCGAGCCCGACGATGATTCGGCCGAGGCTGAACCGGCCGACCCCGTCGAGCCCGCCGAGCCGGTGTGCCGCAGCACCAGGGGACTCGCGCTGACGTTCTATCGCGGGTCCGACGTCGTAGCGGTCGACGGGCGCGAGCGATCGAGGACCGAAACCGCCAGCGGCCCCTGCCAGCCCCCGCAGTTCTGATCCGACGACCGTCCGCCAGGCGGCCGCCATCGCGCCGGACGCACCGCCGACCCCGCCTCGCATGGCTACACTGCGTACGGAGAACCTGACGAAGTCCTACGGGGGGCGCACCGTCGTCCGGAACGTCAGCCTGACGGTGACGTCCGGCGAGGTGGTGGGGCTGCTGGGCCCCAACGGCGCCGGCAAGACCACGACGTTCTACCTCGTGGTGGGCCTCACCGCGCCGGATCGGGGCCGGGTCGTCCTGAACGCCGAGGACGTCACCCACGACCCGATGTACCAGCGGGCGCGGAAGGGCATCGGGTACCTGCCGCAGGAGCCGTCGATCTTCCGGGGACTGACCGTCGAGCAGAACATCCTGGCGATTCTCGAGACGGTGGGGATGCCTCGGCGGGCCCGCTACGCGCGCATGCGCGAGCTGTTGAACGAGCTCGATCTCACCCCGCTGGCCAAGTCTCCCGCCCATACTCTGTCCGGCGGCGAGCGGCGGCGGGCCGAGATCACCCGCGCCCTCGTCATCTCGCCTTCGTTCATCCTGCTCGACGAGCCGTTCGCGGGCATCGATCCGATCGCGGTCACCGACATTCAGGAGATCATCTTCCACCTGAAGGCACGCGGCATCGGCGTGCTCATCACCGACCACAACGTCCGGGAGACGCTACGCATCACCGACCGCGCCTACATCATCCACGACGGCGCCGTGTTCCGCGGCGGGACCCCGGCCGAGCTCGCCCACGACGACGACGTCAAGCGCATCTACCTCGGCGCCGATTTTCGGCTGGATTGAGCGAGCCCGCCGGGCCGGTTGCGAACCGCGACGGGGGAGCACTAGAATCGAGACAGGGCGGCGTTGCGTGCCGCGGCGCGGCCCTGCGGGCGTGGCGAGTTTCCGCCGACGCCGGACTCCCGCGGCTCAGACCCTGGTTCTCGATGCGCCGCATTCCCGCGGATAGAGAACACCGGCCCCATGGCACTGCAGCAACGACTCCAGACCCGCCTGTCCCAGAAGCTCGTCCTGACGCCATCGCTGCAGCAGGCCATCAAGCTGTTGCCGATGTCGACCCTCGAGCTCGTGGACCTGCTGACGCAGGAGGTGGTCGAGAACCCGATGCTGGAGGAGGTGACGGCCGAGGACCTGGAGCCGCCCGACGCGGTGAACGCGTCGGAGGCGGCCAAGCCGGACGCGGCGGCCGACAAGGACCCCCAGGAGTCGTGGGACGACTCCGACTACGAGTACTTCTTCGGCGACTACCTGGACGACGGCTACCGCCCGCATACGCCGCGCGAGGTCCGGGAGCTTCCCCCGATAGAGAACACCCTCTCGACCCCGGGCGCGCTTGCCGATCACCTGATGTGGCAGCTCTCCCTCCAGCCCGGAGACGACGATCCGCTTCTGCGGGACATCGGCTCGGCGATCATCGGCAATCTCGACGACGACGGCTACCTCGTGGCGTCGGTCGGCGAGATCGCGGCGATGGGGGACTGGGACACGGGAGACGTCGAGCGTGTCCTCCGGGTGGTCCAGGGATTCGATCCGGTCGGGGTCGCGGCCCGGGGGCTTCGGGAATGCCTGATGCTGCAGATTGCGCATCTCGGCCTCGACGGCACCGCGACCGAGATGATCGTCCGCGACCACCTGAAGCTGCTTCAGAGTCAGCAGGGCCAGGAGATCGCCCGGCGCCTCGGACTCACGCTCGACGAGCTGAAGCACCACGTCGGCGTCATCAGGCAGCTCGATCCGAAACCGGGCAGCCGCTACAACCGCACCGCTTCCCAGCACGTCATCCCCGACGTCTACGTCGTCAAGGTCGAAGACCGGTATGTCGCCATGCTGAACGACGACGGCATGCCGCAACTCCGGATCAGCCCCGTCTACCGGCGGCTGCTCGACAAGAACAACGACAACCGCGAGACCCGCGCCTACGTGAAGGAGAAGTTCCGGTCCGCACTGTGGCTCATCAAGTCCGTCGATCAGCGCCAGAAGACGATCCACAAGGTGGCCACCAGCATCATCTCGTTCCAGCGGGAGTTTCTCGATCGCGGGATCGAGTTCCTCCGGCCCCTCGTGCTGCGGAACGTCGCCGACGACATCGGCATGCACGAGTCCACCGTCAGCCGGGTCGTCAACAACAAGTACATGCACACGCCGCAGGGGGTGCTCGAGATGAAGTACTTCTTCCATAGCGGCATCAGCAGCGCCTACGGCGAGAGCGTGTCTTCGGTCGCCATCAAGCAACGGATTCGCAAGATCATCGAGGAGGAGGATTCCCGGAAACCCCTGAGCGACTCGCGCATCGTGCGCCTTCTTCAGGACGACGGCCTGATCCTGGCCCGGCGGACGATTGCCAAGTACCGTGAAGAAATGAAGATTCCCACCTCGAGCCGACGCCGGGTCATGTTCTGACCCACGCCCCGTCGCCGTCCGGATGCCGGCCGGGGACCGGAGTACCGGCTTCGTCGCGGGCGGCGGGGGATCGTTGCCGGAATCGACCGCTTACAGACCTACAGGACACTGACGCAAATGCAATACACGTTGACGGCCCGGAACATCCCGGTGAACGACGAGCTGCGCGACCTCATCGACAAGCGGCTGCTGCCTCTGGAGCGGGTACTCGGCGATGCCTTCGTCTCCGCCGAGGTGGTGTTGTCGTCGGCCCGCCACCTGTGCGTGTCCGAGCTGATCGTCCATGCGCGGGGCGACCACCGGCTGCACGGCGTCGCGGAAGCGCCGAACTGGCAGGCGGCGGTCGGCACCGCGGTGGACAAGGTCAACCACCAGGCCCACACCCTGAAGGGCAAGTGGCAGGACCGCCGCCGTCACGCCGCGCCCGTGTCGGAGTCCGCCGGCCACGATGCGGAGGTGGACGACACGACGAGCATCGGTTGACAGCCGGTGGTGAAACCCCGCGTTGCTCGAATGCGGCGGGGATTTCGCCGCGGGCAGTCGAGCCGCCGGGGGGGACGGGCGCACCCGGGCGGGCGCCGGGGGGCGCCGTTTACCGGCCGATGGATGCGCCGGCACGGCGGGGGAGCGGTATGGCCGGCAGTCATGGCGGGGCGGCGGGAGGGGGAGACCCGGACGGCGCCGGCACGGCGACTCGTTTCGTGGTGGTCACCGGTCTCTCGGGAGCCGGGAAGTCCGCGGCGATCCGGGCCCTGGAGGATCTCGGCTACCTGTGCGTCGACAACCTGCCGACGGTCTTGATTCCGACGCTGGCCGACCTCGATCCCGGAGAGGGTGCGCGCCGTGACGCCATCGCCGTCGTCGTGGACGCCCGGGATCGGTCGTTTTCCGAACGCTTCGCCGGCGTCTTCACGGCGCTTCGCGCGCGGAGCCGCCTGCAGACCTGGCTCATCTTTCTCGAGGCTTCCGACGCCGCCCTGCTGAGGCGCTTCAGCGAGACCCGCCGGCCGCACCCGCTGGCGCCCGCGGGGTCGGTGATCGAGGGCATCCTGGCCGAGCGGGCGCGGCTCCGCGAGATCCGGGAGATGTCGGACCTCGTGCTCGACACCTCGAACCTCACGGTGCACGAGCTGCGCCGGGCCTTCGGCGAGCTCGCGGAGGGCGGGGACGGCCGGGCGCGGTTGACGGCGACGCTGCTGAGCTTCGGCTACAAGCACGGGGTGCCTCCGGAATCGGATCTGCTCTTCGATGTCCGTTTTCTGCCGAATCCGTACTTCGTTCCCGACCTGAAGGGGCTGAGCGGCCTCGACGCGGGGGTCCGCGACTACGTGTGCGCGGCCCAGACGGCAGGACCGTTCCTGGACAAGACCGCCGATCTGCTCGAGTTCCTGATGCCCAGGTACATCGACGAGGGCAAGAGCTATCTGACCATCGGGGTCGGATGCACCGGCGGACGCCACCGCTCCGTCGTGATCGTCGAGCGGCTCGAGGCGAGGCTGTCGACGGTCGACGGGGTTCGATGGCGCGTGCGTCACCGCGACGTGGGGGCGGGACGCGGCGACGACGGGGAGGGCGTCGGATGAGAGTGGACAAGCCGTGGGGCTACGAGCTGCACTGGGCGAAGACCGGACGCTACGTCGGGAAGATCATCCACGTCGATGCCGGACACGCCCTCAGCCTGCAGTATCACCGGGTGAAGGACGAGACCATCCTGGTCTGGAGCGGACGCATCCGGTTCGAGACGGGGCGGAGCGCCGAGCGCGTGACCCGCGAGATGGGGCCGGGAGAGAGCGTCCACATCGCGCCGGGCACCGTTCACCGCATGACGGCCCTGGAGCCCACCGACATCTTCGAAGTGTCGACGCCCGAGCTCGACGACGTCGTCCGACTCGAAGATCGGTACGGGCGCGGCGTGGAGCCTGCCGCGGGAAGCCCGGACCACGAACGCCCTCAATCCGGCTGATCGCCGGGAAGGACGATGCGTTCGAGCGCGGCCAGCCGTTGCAGCCCGGAGCGGCCATCGGCAGGATCCGGCGCCCCGCCGGGCGGACTCAGAACGGGATGTCGTCCTCGTTCAAATCGGCAGGGCCGGACTCGCCACCGCCCCCGGGCATGTCCTGGCGCCCGCGGCCACCGTAATCGCCGCCGCCTGCCGTCATGTCCCGCCCGCCGCCGCCCTCGCCTCCGCCGCGGCTGCCGAGGAGCGTGATGCGGTCCGCCACGACTTCCGTCGTGAAACGCTTGTTCCCGTCCCGGTCGTTCCATTCCCGGGTCTGCAGCCGGCCTTCGACGCAGATCTGCTTGCCTTTGTTCAGATACGGCTGCAGCGACTCCGCCTGCCGGCCCCAGAGCACTATCCGGTGCCATTCCGTGCGTTCCTGGCGCTGCCCCGACGTCTTGTCCGTCCACGTGTCCGTGGTGGCCAGCGAGAAGTTGCTGACAGTCTGGCCGGACGGCGTGCTGCGTTGCTCGGCGTCCCGGCCGAGGTTGCCGACGAGAAAGACCTTGTTGACGCTTCCCATAACTCTCAGTCCAGGCGGTCGAGCGCCTGCTGCGCCAGATTCGCCATGTTGTCGTCGGGATGCTCCCGCACCACGGTCTGGAAGGTCTCCCGCGCCAGATCGATCTGGTCGAGGCGCTCCAGGGCGAGGCCGCGCTTGTAGAGCGCCTCGGCCACCACGTTGCCGGCGGGGTAGCGCACGGAAACCTGCTCGTACGCGTCGGCCGCCTCCCGGAACCGCCCGTCCGCGTAGTAGTTCTGCCCGATGAAGAACAGGGCGTCGTCGGCTATCTCGGATCGCGGAAACGTGCTGATGAACTGCTCGAACCCCTGGATCGAGAGCGCCCACTGGCCGGTCGTGTAGTCGGTGTACGCGGTATCGTAGAGCCGCTTCGGCGAGATTCCCGCATTGGCGGGCAGCGGTTGCGCGAGCGCCGGATTCACCGGCAGGCCCGTCTCCGGATCGACCTCGAGGTCGGTCAGGGGCGCTCCCAGCATCGGCATGGCGATGCGCAGCGCCTCGACCTCCTGGGCGAGGGAGGAGACCCGCACGTTGTTCTCGTCGATCTTCTCCCGCACCACCCGTACCCCGGTTGCCACGCTGTCGACCTGGAGCCGCTGATTCGCGAAGCCGCGGCGGACCTCGTCGCCCTGCTCGTCGAGTCGCGTCAAGATGACCTGCAAAGTCTGCTCCAGCGCCGTGAACATCAACTGCAGCCGCGCGTTCTGCTCCTGCAACATGCGGATGTCGGCCGCAATCTGCTGGTGCTCGCGGTTCTGGCCCCAGGCGGGAGCGACGGCCACGACGACGCCGAGGAGTCCGATCGCGAACCTGAAGGGAAGCCGTCTCATGACAGTACCTCTGCGCCGAAACCGGAAATGGAAACGGGGGGCGCCCACGGCCGGGCGCCGGCACGAACGGCCGGCCCTATGTTAGCCCGGCCGAAGGGAATCCGCCAGCCCGGAGAGCGTCGCCCGGCTCCGCCTGCTTCGCAGCGGAAGCTGCCGCCGGCGGACACTCTCGACGCGACCTCGAGGCGGCGCCGCCGTCTGCGCTCCTACTTCCCCGTGATCACGAAATGCGCCCGCCGGTTGGCGGCCCACGCCGTCTCGTCATGCCCGGGATCGAATGGAAACTCCTTGCCGTAGCTGACCGTCCGGACGCGCCGGGCGTCCAGTCCGAGCTCCAGCAGGTAGCGCTGGGCGGCCACCGCCCGCCGCTCGCCGAGCGCGAGGTTGTACTCGGGCGTGCCTCGTTCGTCGCAGTGGCCTTCGATGGTCACGGCCCAGGTCGGGAAGCGCGAGAGCATGTCCGCGTTGGCCTCCACGGCCTGCCGGCCCCGCTCGTCAAGCTCGTCGCTGTCGAGCACGAAGAAGACCGGCTCGAGGACGAGGGAACGATTGAGCTCCTCGAGCGACCGGGAGGCAATTTCCTCATCCGGCGTCAGGGCCGGGGTCACCGCCGGCGGCGGGGAGGCGACGGTCTCCGGCGCCGGGGTGAAGGGGACGATCTCGGGGGGATCCTCGATCTCCGTCCGTTCCATCGCCGGCTCGGGCAACACCGGCGGCGGGTTGTCGGAGCATGCGGCCTGGAAGCAGGCCACCGCTGCCAGCGCCGCGACTCCGACGAGCCGTGAAAAGTGTCCTCGATCGTGCATCTTCGCCAGTTCCTCCTGTGTCTTCCGGACCACTTGCACGCGGCAACCCGGGTTGCCGGCCGGCCCCGAGGGTTACCGCGACCAGCTCGGCATCTCGTTGTTGCCGGCCGACGTCACCCGGCGCAGCCCCCGGCCGTCCCGACCTATCGTGTAGATCTGCTTCGACCCGCCGCGGGTCGACGTGAACGCGATGTGGCGGCCGTTGGGGGCGTAGCTCGGACTCTCGTTCGAGCCGAGCCCGAACGTGAGCTGACGGACCTCGTTGGTGGCCAGATCCAGCACCTTGATGTCGTGGCTGCCGGGACTGGTCTGCGACGAGTAGGCGATCTCGTTGAACGGCGGCGGCGACCACGTCGGCCGGTCGCAGTAGCTTTCGTAGGTCAGCCGCCGCAGGCCGGTGCCGTCGGCGCCGATCACGTAGATCTGCGGCGCGCCGGTCCGATCGGACGTGAACGCGATCTGCTGGCTGTTGGGCGACCACGTGGGGCTCGTGTCGATGGCGGGGTGGTTCGTCAGGCGCTGGAGGCCGGTGCCGTCGACGTTCGCGACATAGATGTCGCTGTTGTTCTCGCGGTTCGAGTTGAAGGCGACGCGCCGGCCGTCGGGCGAGAACGCGGGCAGGAAGTTCTGGAGGCGGTCGTCGCCTTCGACCGGCTTCGCCATCCGGCCCTCGAACAGGTACGAGACCACGACGTCGGGGAACCCGGTGAGCCACGACGTGTACCCGATGGACCGGCCGTCGGGCGACCACGCGGGGTTCGTGTTGAGGGTGCGGGACACCGTGACCCGCCGCGGGTTCGCGCCGTCGTAGTCGGCGATGTAGATTTCCTTCACCGGCCGGTTCTCGACCAGGCCGAACACCGATTCGCTGTCCCGGTCGGAGACGAACGCGAGCCGCGTGCGGGCCACGCCCTCGAGGCCGCGCTGGTGCCGGTGTATCTCGTCCGCGAGCTGGTGCGCGATGAGGCGGGGGTTGGGGGGCGAGCTGGGGTAGATGACGCCGAACGCCGATTCGCCGGTACGGACCGAGAACAGGCGGGCGGTCACCTCGAACCGGCCGTTGCCGAGGACCTCGACGGTGCAGCTCACCACGCCGTCGGCGCCGATCTCCCGCCACCGGCCGAAGGGCAGATCGACCAGCGAGCCCGCGGCGGGGATGGTGCGGTAGACGTCGCGGGGAATCAGCCGGAACTCGCGTTCGAAGTCCAGGTCGTCCCACAACACCTGGGCGAGGGTACCGCTCGCCGCCCGCGCCGGCTCGTCCGGTGTCAGGGGCAGGCAGTCGGGGACGGCGATGCTCGGCTGGGACCCGATGCTGTCCCCGATGGTCACCCGGACCTCGTCCTGCTGCATCGGCTCCGCGGCGGCCTCCATGAACACCGGCAGCGGGGAAGCGGCCAGCACCGCCAGCGCGGCCGCCGGGACGCCCCAACCCCGGGCGGGATATGGGTTCGCTCGGCTGCCCTCGCCGGCCCCCTCCGGGCGGCGGGCCTGCGAGCCATCGGGGGGGCGGCGCGGAATACGGGCCATCGGCGGATGCTCCTCAGCGTCTGTAGTGAAAATCCAGATGAACGGTCAGGCGGTCGGCGGGGAACGCCGGTGGCAGGTACGGCAACTGCCTCGTCAGCAGCACGGCGCGCTCGGCGCTGGTATCGAGGGCGAAGTGCCCGCTGCTGGCCTCCCGCTCCACGTCGCTGATGCGGCCGTCACGCTCGATGGTGAACTTGATGGTCACCACGCCGGTCACGGGCTGACGGCGGTTCCAGTTGTTGCGGATGCGCTCCGTCATGACCGCGATGTACTCCGGGCAGCAGAAGTTCAGGAGCTCGAGCTCTCCGCCGTCGCCGAGCCCGCCGGCGGAGAGTCCCACGCCGTCCCCCTCGGCGCCGGTGTCCGCGAGGGCGCTGCCCTCCCGCAACGCCGGCCCCCGGGTCGGCGTCCGGCCCCGGAACTCTTCCGGCGCCGCCTCCGGAGGCACGTCCTCCTCGACCCGGCGGTCGGCCTCTTCGTCGGGCAGGATCACCTCCGGCGGGGCGGGGGTGGGGGGTTGAATCCACTGGGGGCGGTTCGCCTCCTCGAGCGGCAGCACCTCCTGCACGGGGCGCGCGGCGAGCGCCGCCTGCCCCCCGGTGCTGGGCCCGGCCGGTCCCCCGAGGCTGATGCTCATGACGTCGGCCGACAAATCGGTCTCGAGGTCGGCGACGAAGGCCGACGGGAACACGACGAGCACCGCCATGAGCGCGGCGTGCCCGGCCAGCGAGATCGCACAGGTGCGGCCGAGGCCGTCCCCGCCGGCCCTCCGCTGGCGAACCACGTCGGTGATGGACTGCATGCTGCGCCTTGCGCCTCGGTCACGGCTCGGTCGGCAACGCCGTCACGAGCCCGACGTCGGAGACGCCCCCCGCCTTGAGTTGGTCGATGACCGATACCAGCTCCTGATAGGTGATTTCGCCGTCGCCGCGAACGAAGACCTCCCGGTCGGCGCTTGCGTTCAGCTCCTGCCGCATGCGCTCCGCGAGGACCTCGAGCCGGACCAGGTCGTCCCCCACCTGCACGATTCGGTCCTCGCGGAACGTCAACCCGATCGTCACGAACAGCCGTTCGGCGACGAGCTGGTCCGAGCGCCGCGACACCGGGAGGCTCACGTCCATGCCGCGCTGCATCATCGGTGCCGCCACCATGAAGATGATCAGCAGCACGAGCATGACGTCCACGAGCGGCACCACGTTGATCTCCGACAGCGACGTCGCCGCCCGCGGGCGTCCGCGGCGCCTGCCGCCGGGTGAAGCGCCCGCCCCGTTGCCGTGAATCGTCGGCATGTCCTTATGACGCCTGACGCGCCGCCGCGGGCCTCACATGAAGTTCCTTTCCGAAATGTTGAGGAACTCCAGGGAGAAGTCGTCCATCATCGACAGGTACAGGCGCACCTTGTTCGTCAGGTGGTTGTAGAAGTAGACGGCGGGAATGGCCGCCCCGAGGCCGGCGGCGGTCGCCACCAGCGCCTCGGCGATGCCGGGAGCCACCACCGTCAGGCTCGTGGAGCCCGTCCCCGCGATGCCCTGGAAGCTGTTGACGATGCCCACCACGGTGCCGAACAGCCCGATGAACGGCGTGATGCTGGCGGTCGTCGCCAGCAGGTGGACGCGATGCTCCAGCTTGTTGACCTCGACCACCGCGGCCCGCTGCAACGCCCGGTCGACCGCGTCGAGACTCCGAAGGACGGGGCGCTCGCCGGCCCCGTCGCTTCCCTGGCGCAGTTGCGCGTTGAGCTCGGCGTAGCCGGCCTGGAACAACCCGGCCAGCGGGCTGTGCTTCAGCGTACGGCACGCCGAGCTCACCTCGGAGAACTTCGTGCTCCGCCGAAACACGTCGAGAAAGCTCCAGGTCTGCCGTTCTATCCGGGGGAACAGCCACAGCTTGTGGAGGGCGATGCCCCACGAATAGACGGAGAAGAGGAGCAGGAGAAGAAGGACGAACTTGTTGAGGGGCGTCGACTGGGCAATCCAGTCGAGCAAACTGCCACTCAACCCAGCGGACGACGCGCCATCGGCCTGCAGTTGCATGGCCAGGGCGTAGCAGCCAAGAGCACGCACGAACCCTCCGTCAACTACCGATGTGCGCCGCTGGGAAGGCGCTGACAGGGCAAGGTAACATGGCCGGGAGGCGCTGTCAAACCTATGATACGATGGCGCTTCCCGGTCCCCCCGGGGCCCTGCCGGACCATGATCCGCTTTCTCAGCATCCGGGACCTGGCGGTCATCGATCGCCTGGAGCTCGAGCTGGATGCCGGCTTCACGATCCTGACCGGCGAGACCGGTGCCGGCAAGTCGATCCTGGTGGGCGCCCTGGGGCTGCTGCGGGGGGCGCGGGCGTCGTCGGGTCTGGTGCGGACCGGCGCGGAGCGGGCGGTGGTGGAGGCGATGGCGGAGGACGCCGACGGGGGCGAGCGCGTGCTGCGTCGGGAGGTGTCGGCGCAGGGCCGGAGCCGGGCCTTCGTCGACGATCGGCTCGTCTCGACCGCGGTCCTCCGATCCGTGGGCGCGCGGTTCCTGGACATCCACGGCCAGCACGAGCATCAGGCGCTGCTCGACCCGTCCACCCATCTCGATCTGCTCGATCGCTACGCGGACCTCGGGCCGCTCCGCGGCTCGGTGGGGGACGCCTTCGCGGGCTGGCAGGACGCCCGGGAGGCGCTTGAGCGGGCGCGCACCCGTGCCGCCACGGCGGTCGAGCGCGCCGAGATCGTGACGCTGCGGCTTCGTGACATCGACGAGGTCGACCCCGTGGAGGCCGAGGACGAGACGCTGGCCGCGCAGCGGCGGCGGCTCGCCAACGCCGAGCGTGTCCACCGTCTGGCGGCCGAGAGCTATGCGGAGCTGTACGATGGGGACGGCGCGGTGCTGGACGTCCTCGACCGGGTGTGGCGGCGTGTGGAGGAGCTTGCGGGGTTCGATGCCGAGTTCTCACCGCACGTCGCGGGGAGAGACACGGTGCGGTCCCACCTCGAGGAGCTGGCGTACGCGCTGCGGTCGCGGGCCGGCGGGGCGGACGCTTCGCCCGAGCGGCTACCGGCGATCGAGGAGCGGCTGGCGAAGCTGGAGCATCTCAAGCGGCGCTACGGTCCGTCCCTCGCGGACGTCATCGCCCATCGCGACGGCCTGCGGCGGGAACGCGAGCAGATGGAAGGGGAGACCGATCTCGAATCGCTGGAGGCCGCCGCCTCGGAGGCGGGGGAGCGCTACGCCGGCCTCGCCCGCACGCTGTCCGGGCGGCGCCGTGCGGCGGCGGGCGAGCTGGCCCGCGCCGTCGAAGGCGGGCTGGGCGAGCTGGCGATGGAGCGGACGCGGTTCGAGGTGGTATTCCTTGAAGGGGCGGCGGGGGAGGCGGCCTGGACGGACCGGGGAGCGGACCGGGCGGAGTTCTACTTCTCGGCCAATCCGGGAGAGGACGTCCGGCCGCTTGCGCGCATCGCTTCCGGCGGCGAGCTCTCCCGCGTCATGCTGGCGCTGCGGACGGTGATCTCCACCGACCCGCCAGGTCGCACGCTGGTCTTCGACGAGGTGGACGCCGGCGTCGGCGGGGAGGCGGCCGAGCGGATAGGGGCCAGGCTGCACGGGCTGGCCGAGCGCTACCAGGTGCTCTGCATCACGCACCTGCCGCAGATCGCCGCCTATGGCACCAGCCATCACCGCGTCGCGAAGTCGGTTCGCGACGGACGGACGCTGGCCTCGGTGGATCGGCTCGACGGGGAGTCGCGGGCCACGGAGATCGCGAGGATGATGACCGGAACCCGGGTCTCGGGTACCGTGTTGGAGAGTGCGCGGGAGCTGCTGTCGCCGTTGCCGGCGAAGCCGAGCCGAAGGGCTCCATGATGATCGCGGGCCCGGGCCCGCCGAGAAGGCGACTGTGGCGAGGAAGTACTTCATCGAGACGTTTGGCTGCCAGATGAACGTCCACGACTCCGAGCGGCTCGCCGGCCTGCTCGACCAGGCGGGGTACGAGGCGGCCGAGGCGGTCGGCGATGCGGACCTGGTGGTCATCAACACGTGCAGCGTCCGGGAGCGGGCCGAGGAGCGGCTCTACACGGAGCTCGGCATGGTGCCTGGCCGGCACGACGGCAAGCGCCCAGTCGTCGCGGTCACCGGCTGCGTCGCGCAACAGGAGGGGCGGGCCCTGCTCGAACGCGGCCAACGCGTCGACCTCGTGGTGGGCACGCAGGCGCTGAGCCGGCTGCCGGCCATGGTGGACGGGCTGACCGGCCTCCGGCCGGAGCGCGTCGACGTCAATCCCTACGACAACGTCTCTTTCCCGTTGGGGGTGGCCCGGCGATCGAACCCGGTCACGGCGGCGGTCACGATCATCGAGGGGTGCAACGACTTCTGCGCGTTCTGCGTCGTGCCGTACACGCGAGGCCACGAAAGGATGCGGCCGGCCGCGGAGATCCTCGACGAGGTGCGGCTCGCCGCCGACAGCGGCTATCGCGAGGTCCACCTCCTCGGCCAGATCGTCAATCACTACACCGCGCCCGATCGCCCCGGCTGCGACTTCGCCGAGTTGCTCGCGTTGGTCGACGACGTGCCGGGTATCGAGCGCATCCGGTTCGCGAGCCCGCATCCGCGGCACGTCACCGACCGGATGATCGCGGCCATGCGGTCGCTCCCGAGGGTGTGCCGGCATCTGCACCTGCCCGTCCAATCGGGTTCGACCGAGGTACTTGCCCGGATGCGCCGCCGCCATACCCGGGAAGACTACCTGCAGCTCGTCGACCGGCTGAGGGCCGCCATGCCGGACATCGCCCTGTCGACCGACGTCATCGTCGGCTTTCCGGGAGAGACCGACCGCGACTTCGAGGACACGCTCAGCCTGACCCGCCGCGTGCGGTACCACGGCATGTTCTCGTTCAAGTACTCCGAGCGGCCGAACACCCTGGCGGCCAAGCGGCTCGCCGACGACGTGCCGGCGGTCGAGAAGACGCGGCGCATCGTCGGGCTGCAGGAGCTGCAGAAGGGGATACAGTCCGAGATTCACCGGGCCCGCGTCGGCGCCGTGGTCGAGGTCCTGGTCGACTCGACGAGCCGTCGGCGCGCCACCGAGCTCGCCGGCCGCACCAGCGGGAACACCGTGGTCAACTTCCGCGCGGGCCCCGGCGACGCGGAGTCCGGCGACCTGCTGGGCCGCCTCGTCAGGGTGCGCATCACGGACAGCGGACCGTTCAGCCTCCGGGGCGAGCTCGCCGATTCTCCCGCGCCGCACCCGTCGCCACCGGCCGGCCTCGCGGCGGCCGTGGAGCCCGGCGGGGCGGCGGGGCAGCGCGATGACCCGTCGCCGTAGGCGTCTCGCGCAGATTCTCGACGCGCGAACCGCAAGCTCGCGCAGCGGCCCCGAGCGCCGCCCGATCAACCCGCCGGGATCCCGCGCCGTCACGACAGCGGGCTCTCGTGAGCAGCGGAGGTAGCGATGGAGGTCGAGATGTCCATCAAGGGGTTGATGGTGGATCCCATCACCAACATGCCCATCGTGATCCTGCACGACGCCGAGGGCCAGCGGGTCCTTCCCATCTGGATGGGCGTGTTCGAGGCCAACGCCATCGCCCTGCAGATCGAGAACGTGTCGACCCCGCGGCCGATGACGCACGACCTGCTGCGCAACGTCATTCACGATCTCAAGGCGGACGTCCGCAGGGTGGTCGTCACCGACCTGAAGGACAACACCTTCTACGCCGTCATCCACCTGGTGGCGCAGGGCGAGCCGGTGGCCATCGACGCCCGCCCCAGCGACGCCATCGCGCTGGCGCTTCGCGTGCGGGCCCCGATCTTCGCCGAGGAAACCGTCATCGACCGCGCGAAGTCGCTGAACATCACGCCCGACAAGGCCGACTCGGAGCGCCTGCAGAAGTGGCTCGAGGCCCTCGATCCGGAAGATCTGGGGAAGTACAAGATGTGACGGATCCCATTCTTGACACGCCCTCGGGAGCATTCCTAAAATGGTGCCGCGGTCGGATCGGGCGTCCGGACGAATCCTCGGCGCGATTCCTGCCAGCAGTCGCTCGACATGATCGTCGCGATCGCCAATCAGAAGGGCGGCGTCGGCAAGACCACCACCGCGATCAACCTCGCTGCCGCGTTGTCGCTCCGCGAGGGACGGACCCTGCTGATCGATCTCGACCCGCAGAGCAACAGCACCCTGTCGTTCCTCGACCGTACCACCATCACGCGCTCCGTCTACGACGCCTTCGCGGACCGGGACTGCTCGCTCGCGGACATCGTGCTGCCGGCCGAGCAGCAGGAGAACCTGTCGGTCGCGCCGGCCCAGATCTCGCTGGCCAAGCTCGAGGCGCGCCTGGTGGGCGAGCTCGACGCCCACTTCAAGCTGAAGGACCTGCTGGCGCCCCTCGGCGACACCTACCGCTACGTCGTCATCGACTGCCCGCCGACCCTCGGCCTCCTCACCGTGAACGCCCTGGTGGCCGCGACGCATCTGCTGATTCCGATTCAGTCGTCCTACTTCGCGCTCGAGGGCACGGACGATCTCCTGGAGACGATCGAGAAGGTCAGAACGAGAGCCAACCCGAGCCTCGAGATGATCGGCGTGCTCATCACCATGCACGACCGGCGGACCTCCCTCGGCCGGGACATCCGTACCCAGATCAACAAGGTCTTCGGCAGCAAGGTGTTCAAGACGGTCATCACGAAGAACGTGCGCCTGGAGGAGAGCCCCGCGTACCGCGAATCGATCTTCTCCTTCGCCCCCGACTCCAAGGGCGCATCGGACTACTACCGTCTGTGCGAGGAGGTCATTGATCGTGCCTAGAAGAGGACTCCCGAGCGCAGTCAAGATGCGCCACGATCAGCACTACGTGGAGGCCCTGGCCGCCTCCGCGGGCGCTCCTCTCGGCCGCATGGTCCCCATCGACCAGGTCGACCCCAATCCCGACCAGCCCCGGCAGGTCATGGGCGACCTGTCCGAGCTCATGGCCTCCATCTCGGAGAAGGGCATCCTCGAGCCCCTGATCGTGCGGCAGCGGCGGGGCCGGTTCCAGATCGTGGCCGGCGAGCGGCGCTACCAGGCGGCGGTCCGGCTGCAGCTCGCGGAGGTCCCGGCCGTCATCCGCGATGTCGCCGACGACGAGATGATCGAGATCGCCCTCATCGAGAACCTCCAGCGCAAGGACATCAGCCCGTTCGAAGAGGCGGAGGCGCTGCAGTCCCTCGTTCTGGGGCACGGCTACAAGCACGAGGAGATCGCGAGGAAGATCGGGAAGTCGCGCACCTCGGTCACCGAGTCCCTGGCCCTCCAGGCCATGCCGGAAGAGGTCCGGGAGCTGTGTCGGCTGGCCGACATCACCTCGAAGTCGGTGCTCCTGCAAGTAGTCAGACAGGGTGACTCTCAGAAGATGGTCGCGTTCGTCGAGCAGCTCACGCGCGGGGGCGGCCCGGCGACGCGTGAGCAGGCGCGGGCCGTGGCGTCCAGGCGGAGCGACAAGCAGAAGCCGGGGCGGCCCAAGGCCTTCGTGTTCAAGTACGTCCCGCCCGCCAGGAGCTTCAACCTGAACCTCCGGTTCCGGAAGTCCGAAGTCGAGCGCGACGAGATCATCTCGGCCCTCACCGAGATCATCGAAGAGCTGAGGCGGGCCGAGTGACCCGCCGCCGGCCGCGCTGAGTCGGTCCGAAACGCGTCGGACGTACAGCAAGTACAAGGGAGCTCGGGGCGCGGGCCTCCTGCGGGAGGCCGTTCTCTGCGCGATTCGGCCGGGGTGGTTCCTTGGGCCTTTCCCGTGCCCGCGCGCGTGTTCCGGATGCCAAAGTTAACATAACATCCCTTATCGGACCCACTTCGTGGGTCCGATCAAGGGTCTTGCGGGCGGCGCTGGGTGCGAAGAGGTGCGGGCGAGACGCTGTCGGCCGGCCGACAGCGGGCCCCGGGGCCGGAGCTGGGGCTGGGACGGCCGACCCGGTTGGGGCTCGCGTCACCGGGGCCCCGCCACTGCACGGCCGCGGCGGGCGGTTGACTTGGTACAATCGAGCGTGATGTTCCGCATCATCGACCGCTACGTCGTCCGGGAGACGCTGTCGCCGATCCTCCTGAGTCTCCTGCTCTTCACTTTCGTGTTGATGATCCCACCGATCATGCGGGACGCCCAGGAGCTGATCGCCAAGGGGGTGGACGGCTGGACGATCGCCGAGCTCATGCTCTGGCTCGTGCCGCAGGGACTCGGCATCACCATTCCGGTGGCGGTGCTCGTCGGGCTGCTGATGGGCCTGGGCCGGTTGTCGGGAGATCGCGAGATCGTCGTCATGCAGGCCTGCGGCGTGAGCACGTTCCGGCTGCTGCGCCCGGTCCTGGTGCTGGCGTTGGTGTCCGCCGCCGCCACTTGCTACACCCTCGTCGTGCTGATACCGAAGGCCAATCAGGCGTACCGGGAAATCGCCGCGCGCAACATCGCGGCGGCGACCGAGAACGACGTCAAGGCGCGCGTCTTCTACCAGGGCCTGCCCGACATGGTCCTCTACGTCAACGAGGTGGACCTCCAGGGCACCGGCTGGTCCGGCGTGTTCCTCGCCCGCACCGGCGACGTCGGGCCCGGGATCTACGTGGCGGACGAGGGACGCATCGTGCTCGACCCGGAGAACCGGCAGGTCGACATCGTCCTGAACTCGGGGGCCTTGCACGAAGTCGACCAGGCCGACCCCTCCACCTACAACGTCAACCGCTTCGACGAGACCGTACTCGGTCTCGACTTCGACGAGGTCTTCCCGGACGGCGCGATGCCGCCCGGGCTGCCCGAAATGACCATCGCCGAGCTCCGGACGCGCGCGGCGGAGCTCGAGGCCCTTGAGCTGCCGGCACACAACGAGATCATGGCGTTCCACCAGAAGTTCTCTTTTCCGGTGGCCTGCCTCGTGTTCGCGTTCATCGGCCTCGCCCTCGGCGTGACGACCCGCAGGGACGGCAAGCTCGCCAGCTTCTCCTTGGGCATCGGTGTTGTCTTCGCCTACTACATCCTGTGGTACGGCGGGCAGGGACTCGCGAAGAGCGTCCTGATCTCGCCGCACTGGGCGGTGTGGATCTGCAACATCGTGTTGGGTGTGTTCGGCGTGGCGCTGCTGGTGTGGCGCGCCCGCTTCGGGGAACACGAGTTGCTGCCTGCCCTGCCCCGCTGGCGGCGCCGGCCGCCCCCGCCGCCATCCGAGGCCACCGGTGGCGCGACCGCATCCGGCGATGCGGCGCCGGGGCGGGGGGTGAGCCTGGGGAGCGGGATCGGCTGGGGCGTGAGCCTGCTGGACCGCTACGTGGCCAAACAGTACCTCAGGCTGGTCGTGCTGTCGTTCGTCGGGCTGCTCGGCATCTTCTACATCGTGACGTTCCTCGAGATCTACGACCGACTGCTCAGGGGCGACACCACGCTGGACATGGTGCTGGAGTACTTCTGGTACGCCACGCCCCAGTTCGTCTACTACGTCCTGCCCATCTCGGCCCTCGTGGCCACGCTCGTCACGGTCGGCCTGTTGACGAAGACGAGCGAGCTCACGGTCATGAAGGCATGCGGCATCAGCCTGTACCGGGTCTCGCTGCCTCTCTTCGTCTTGGCCATGCTGTGGAGCGGCACGCTCTTCGGCATGAGCGAGAGCTTCCTGGCCGACGCCAACCGCCAAGCCAACGAGCTGCGCCGGGTCATTCGCGGGGGCTCCCCCGAGTACGTCGACATCCTGCAGCGGCGGTGGCTGATGGGCGAGGACGGCACGATCCACAACTACGGCCACTTCGACCCCACCGCGGTCACGCTGGACAGGGTCACCGCCTACCGTTTCGCGAAGGACGAATGGCGTCTGGCCGAACGCGTGTTCGCGGGTACCGCCGTCCACGAGGCGGAGTGGCAGGGCCGGGACGTCTGGGCGCGGGCCTTCGGCGAGGACAGGAGTCCGGGCGCCTTCGAGACGAGCACACAGCTTTCGTTAACGCTCGCCCCCCCGGAGTCCTTCGCCGCGGAACCGAAGGACGCCGAGCGGATGAACTACCGGGAACTGGAACGCTACATCGCAGATCTGTCGGCGAGCGGTGAAGACGTGGTCCCGCTTCGGGTCGAGCTGCAGCGCAAGCTCTCCTTCCCCCTCATCACCCTGATCCTGACCCTCATCGCGGTGCCGTTCGCGGTCACCATGGGCAAGCACGGGGCGCTGTCCGGCGTCGGGATCGGCATCGTGCTCGCGCTCTGCTACTGGATCGTCATCAGCGTCTTCGCGGCCATCGGGAGCGCCGGGATAGTGACGCCAGTGCTCGCGGCCTGGGCCCCCAACGTCCTCTTCGGCGGCTCGGCCGCCTACTTGCTGCTCTCGGCGCGCACGTGAGCCGGCGGCGCGAATCCGACCCGGCGATCGACGGCGAGCCCCTGAACGGGTAGCCGTGGTCGGCCCGGGCTTCCTACAGCCCGGCCGCGCCGCGAAGGGCGTCGGCCTTGTCGGTCCGCTCCCAGGTGAAGTCGGGCTCCGACCGGCCGAAGTGACCGAACGCGGCCGTCTGCCGGTAGATGGGCCGGCGGAGATCGAGGGTCTCGATGATCCCGCGGGGGGTCAGCGAGAAGTGCTCCCGCACCAGCTCGCTGATGCGCTTGTCGTCGATCCTGGCGGTGCCGAACGTATCGACGAGCACCGAGACGGGGTCGGCGACACCGATGGCATAAGCCAACTGCACCTGGACCCGGTCGGCGAGCCCCGCCGCGACGCAGTTCTTCGCCACGTAGCGGGCCATGTAGCTCGCGGAACGGTCGACCTTGGTGGGGTCCTTGCCGGAGAAGGCGCCGCCGCCGTGGGGCGCGGCCCCGCCGTAGGTGTCGACGATGATCTTGCGGCCCGTCACCCCGGCGTCGCCGTGCGGTCCGCCCCTCACGAATCGGCCGGTGGGGTTGACGTGGATGCGGGTCTTCTCGTCGAGGAGCGAGGCGGGGATGATGGGCTTGACGACATGGGCGAGCACGTCTTCGCGGATGCGGTCGTTGCCGACGTGGTCGCCGTGCTGGCTCGACACCACGACCGTGTCGACCCGCACCGGCGCGTCGCCGTCGTACTCCACGGTCACCTGCGACTTGCCGTCGGGCCGCAGGTAGTCGATCGTCCCTTCGCGCCTGGCCCGCGACAGGCCGCGGCACAGGTCGTGGGCCAGCGATATCGGCAGGGGCATCAGCGAGTCGGTCTCGCGGCACGCGTAGCCGAACATCAGGCCCTGGTCGCCAGCGCCGCCGGGGTCGACCCCCATCGCGATGTCCGGCGACTGCGGGTGGATGGACGACAGCACCGCGCAGGTGTCGGCGTCGAACCCGAACTTGGCTCGCGTGTACCCCACGTCGCGGATCGCGGCGCGCACCACGTCGGTGAAGTCGGTCGATCCGTTGCAGGTGATCTCCCCGGCGATCATCACCAGCCCCGTCGTCAGCAGCGTCTCGCAGGCGACTCGGCCGGTCGAATCCTGGGCGAGGACCGCGTCCACGATGCCGTCCGAGACCCGGTCGGCGATCTTGTCGGGATGCCCCTCGGTGACCGATTCCGACGTGAAGAGATAGTGCCCGGTCCGGCGCATGTGGCGTGCTCCTTGCTGAGTGATGACTGCGGGCGACCGGTGCCGGCGGCACCGGCCGGGCGACGTGGCCCCGCCGTGGTCCGCGGAAGTGCTTGTGCTGCGAGGCGACTACGGGCGGCCGACGCATACCACCGGCCCGCCGCCCTCATCGGCAACCGCTAACGATACCATCGACGCGCGTCGCGAATCAACGCGGCCGGCGCCGCGGGGTGCACGTCAGATTCGTGAGAGGCCTGTCAGGCGGCCCTGCCGGCTCGTCGTTCCCAGAAATCCTCGAAGCGGCCACTGAGCTTGCAGCACCGCAGGGCGATGATGGCGTTGGCCCCGGCCACGGTCCAGTGCATGCCGGCGCGCTTGAGCCGGGCACCGATGGCGAGCTTGCAGCCGGTCTCGACGACGCCCGACGACACACAGAGACCCGCCGCTCGGAACTCCGGATAGCGCATCCGGTGGCGGTTGCGGGTCAGGTAATCGATACACTTGCGGGCCTCCTCGCACTTCTCGCTGTGAGCGTGCAGTTCGGCCAGGATCGCATCGATCCGCCCCGCGTCCAACTCGTCCCGCCGGGCCTTGCCCCACCGGGCGGCCAAGTCCGTACCGGGGCCGTAGACGGCCTTGGCGACATCGCACAGATGACCCTTGGCGTGGTAGATGTCGACGATTTGGATGGCGTCGGGAAAATGCTCGCCGGTCAGGTTCCAGATCCAGGGGGCGCCGTCGCCGATGACGACCTGTCGGGCGGCGGTGACGAAGCCGCGCCGTTGCGCCTCGCGATGGGCGCGTTGCGGGAAGGCGGCCGGCTGCGGGTCGGTGTCGCGGCTGGCTGCGCTCTCGACCGCGGCGCTGTAGCTGACCGACCCGGGGTCGCGTTCGGGGAGGCCGTCGGCGTTGCGGGTCTCCGCCGTCCACACGGTGACGAGCTTGACTTCGCGGGTCTTGGCGGTGCCGTCGGGCTGCTTGCCGCGCCGGCCTTCCACCTCGGACTTGCGCACCGGCACGCCGGTGCCGTCCAGCCCCACATACATCGTCGGCGCCGCGGCGGGTGCGGGCTCGACCCGCTTGCGTTCGTCGTCGGCGACCTCGCGGCCCAGCGCTTCGGCGGTGCGCTCGACCTGTTTGGGGTCAACCGCCACGCCGGCCAGTTCCCCCATCCACTCGCTCGCTTCGGCGAAGCTGACGCTCGTCGCCGCCAAGCCCACCAGCCGCGTCGTGGCGGGCGACAGCGAGGTGTCCTGCAGGCCCAGGGCCCGGTCGCGGGGCCAGGTTCCCCGCCGGCAGGCGGCGCAGTGGTAGTAGGCGCGGTGCAGGGTCAGTGGTCCCAACAGCGTGGTGAAGGTCTTCGGGCGGCGGCCGGCGTAGTGCGCCGTCTGGCCGCAGGCGCACACTATCGTCGAACCCGAATGGTCGGAATCGTCTGCGTCGTAGTACTCCCCCAACGCCTGCGCGGCGAGGCCGAGGGCTTGGCGACGGAGGGCCTGCTCGAGGGCCTCGAAGTCCTGCGCGTCGACGTTCCCCGGCCCGACGAGGACACCGATTTCAGCCGCGAGCGCGGCTACGAACCCTGCGCGCCAATCACCTTGGCGGCTTGGCTGGCCGTGGCGAGCGCTCGACGGTGAACCGTCTGCAAGAGGGTCTCGAAGTCCTGGGCATTCGCGTCTCCTCGTCGGTGAAACGCGTCCACATCGGCCTTGACCGCCGCCTCCAACGCGGCGAACAGCTCCTGGACGCCCTTTTTTTTGGCCGCGTGATCGAGCGGTTCAGTCAACTGCGCCTCGGGCAAGGTCTGAATCCTCCTACCCGAGCCATCGGTCGATCCGTCCTCGCTCAATAACCCAACCCCAAATCCCCAACTTTCTTGACGTGCACCCGGCGCCGCGGAACCGGCTGAGGTGGCGCGACGAGAAAGTTGAGCGGATGGGACTGGCGTGGTGCACTCGACACCCGCATCGACAGGCACCTGGAGATGTACGCCGCCGCCCCCGGCTCGTCCCTGACTGACCTGCCGAACCGCCCTCCCCCGTCGCCTCGCCGGTACCGAGGCAGTCCGATCCGGCCTCGAACCACCCCGCGCCGCAACGGCCTCACGCCCGCGGATGGAACTCGTCGTGGATGGCCCGCAGCCGCGCGTCGAGGACGTGGGTGTAGATCTGGGTGGTGGACAGGTCGGCGTGTCCCAGCAGGGTCTGGATGACGCGCAGGTCCGCTCCCCGCTCCAGGAGGTGGGTGGCGAAGGAATGCCGCAGCACGTGGGGGCTGAGCTCCCGCGAGAGCCCCGCCTGCCGGCCGTACTTCTTGATGATCTTCCAGAACCCCACCCGGGTCAGGACGCCCCCGTCCCGCGCGTTCAGGAAGAGGTGGGCCGATTCGCGGCGCTTGAGCAGGACAGGCCGCCCGGTGGCGAGATAGCTGCGGGTCCAGGCGGCCGCCGCCTCGCCGACCGGGACCATCCGCTCCTTCGCGCCCTTGCCCAGGCACGTGAGCAGGCCGCGGTCGAGATCGACGTCGCGGACCCGCAGGCCCACCAGCTCGCTGACCCGCATGCCCGTCGCATAGAGCAGCTCCAGGAGGGCGCGGTCGCGCAGGCCGGCGGGGCGGCCGGCGTCGGGCTGATCGAGGAGGCGGTCGACCTCGTCGAGAGAGAGGAACCGGGGCAGCGCCGGCCAGGCCCGGGGGGCGTGGACGTCGGCGGCGGGGCTCGCCAGGAGACGGCCATCGAGGACCAGGAACCGGTAGAACCCCCGCACGCTCGCGACGTGGCGCGCCACCGAGCGCGGCGACAACCCCGCCACCATGAGCTCGCGGACGAAGGCCTCGAGATGGCCCCGGTCGAGCGCCGCGGGCGCCAGTTCCAGCCGCGCGGCGAAGGCGCACAGGCGCGCGAGGTCGCGCCGGTAGGCGAGCACGGTGTTGGCGGCGAGTCGGCGCGACACGCGCATCTCGTCGAGAAAGCCGAGCACCTCCGGCGGGGCGTCCCCGAGGTCGGGCATCGATTGTCCGGGCCGTTTTGCGCGTTGTATAATTGCCACCTCAGATTCTATCGGCAGGAAGGGTCGACGGGTCGAGACGCGGCCCGCGGGGCCCCACCACCGAATCCAGGCCGGGGTGCGAGCAATGCAGAGACGCTTCCTTCTTCTCTCCGGGTTTCTTGCGGTCCTCGTCGCCGCGGCGCCCGTCGCCACGGGCTCGATGCAGCCCGGGCCGGCCGACTTCGTCGTCCAGCTCAACGAGTACGTGCAGGTCCAGGAGGCCCTGGCGGCCGACGACTTCGAGACCGCGATGGCCGAGCTCGAGGAGTTCGCCCGCATCACCGACGACGTGACCCGCGCCCTCGCGGAGCATGCGCTCGAGGCCGGCGACATCGAAGAGATGCGCGCACGCTTCAAGCCGCTTTCCGAGTCCTTGACCGAGCAGGCGCTGCCCCAGGGGTTCGCGCGGGCCTACTGCCCGATGTACGACAACGGATCGGCCTGGGTGCAACGCGACGGCCCCGTCCGCAACCCCTACTACGGCGCGTTCATGCTCACCTGCGGCGTCGTCGACGCGGCGGCGGGGGCCCACATGGACCACAGCCCCCAGCACGGCGGCACCGTGTTCATGGCCCCCGACAGCTTCCACCACATCGAGGGCACGTTCCCCGAGCCGGGACTGTTCCGGCTCTACGCGACCGACAACTACCGCGAGCCGGTGGACGTCAGCACGTGGACCGGCCGGGCCGTCACCCTCGAGGAGTACGACGAGGCGACCGACGAGTTCGTCGAGGTCCGGGCCTTCGACCTCTTTCCGAGCCCGGACGGCGCGTTTCTCGAGGCCCTCATCCCTACGTCGGACCCCAACTACGAGGCCCCGGCCGAGTTCGCCGCCAAGGTCGTCTTCCAGGAGGACTTCCCGGCCGAACGCTTCGACTTCATCTTCGCCTCGCTGACCACCGAGGAAGCGGTCGCCGACGCCCTTCCGCCGGCCGTCTTCGGCGGGGACACGCCCGAGGCGGTGCCCCTGGCCCAGCGCATCCTCCCGGACATCCCCGACACCGCGTTCGGGATCGCGGTGGAGATCGCGTCGCGCGATCAGCAGATTCAGGACCTGATCGCGCGCGGGGCCTTCACCGAGATCTTCATCCCCGCGCTCCAGGCCAAGGAGCTGGCCCTCGCCCTGCAGCGCGCGGCGACCGACCTGCCGCCGGCGAGCGGCAACCAGGTACGCATCGCGGTCCGCCACCTGGTGCGCTCGGCCTACCTGCTGGACTGGTACGGCGATCTCGGCAACAAGAACAACGTCGACAACGCCTACGCCGTATTCGGCGGCGCCGTCGGCGAGATCAACGCCGTCTACGACATCCGGTGACGCCGGTGCCGGCCGCGGCGCCTCGTACCGGCCGGCGTCCTCGCGTTGAGCTTCGGGAGGATGATGATGCGACGTCATACGTCCGGGGTCCTCGTGTTGGCGGCCGTCGGGGCCGTCGTGCTGCTCGGCAGCGTGACGCGGGGGCATACGCCGATCGCGTCCCGCTTCAACTACAACGAGCACGTCTTCCCCATCTTCGAGCGCCGGTGCGGGAGCTGCCACGTCGAGGGCGGAATCGGCCCGATGTCGCTGCTGACCTACCGCGAGGCGTTCCCATGGACCCAGTCGATCCGTGAGGAGATCCTCGGCCTCCGCATGCCCCCCTGGAAGGCGGAGGACGGCTTCGGCAGCTTCAGCAACGGCCACGTGCTGCCCGCCCACGAGATGGACATGATCCTGGAGTGGTCGGCCGGCGGCTACCCCCAGGGTCCGCGCAATCTCGCGCCGGCCGCACCGCCGCCCGCGTCCGGATGGAGCCTCGGCGAGCCGACGTTGGCCGTTCCCCTGTCCGAGCCGTTCCTCTTCGACGCAGCCACGTCCGAGACGGTCCGGTACTTCGTGCTGCCTACCGACCTCGAGGCGGACCGGTCGATCCGCGCCGTCGACGTCCTGCCCGAGAGCCGCGCCGTGGTGCGCCACGTCTCGGTGTACGTCGACACGAGCGGGGAGGCCCGCGCCGCCGACGCCGCTGACGAGGGACCGGGTTTCGCCTCGGGGTTCGCGAGCGCCAAGCCGGTCGCGGTTTGGTGGCCGGGCCAGCAGATCGAGGTCCTCGACGGCATCGGCTATCCCCTGCCCGCGGGGGCCGACCTCGTGGCGAGAATCCTCTACAAGAAGACCTGGATCACCGAGGGACTGGAGTTCACGGACCGGACCCGGATCGGGCTGCATCTCGCGGAGGCCGACGCCGGCGCCATCGAGCAGACGGTTGTCGACGCCACGGCCGAGCCGGCCGGCCGCGAGCTGATCTTCCGTCACGTGTTCGACGACGAGACCACCCTGCTCGCCCTGCTGCCGGAGGTCGCGGTGGGTTCCCGCGCGCTCCAGGTCGAAGGGGTGCGGCCGGACGGCTCCAGGCAGCCGCTCCTGCTGATTCGGGAGCCGGACCCGGCGTGGCCGACACGCTACTGGCTCGAGGAGCCGCTGGACCTGCCGGCGGGCAGCGAGCTGCAGGTCACGGCAACCCTGGTGCCCGGCGCCGGGCCCGACGATGTGCCGTCCCTCTTCGGCAGCGACGCGCCGATGCGTCTGCTGGTCGACCACACCAGCCAGTCGCCGCCGGCCAACTGATCGCGATTCTGCTCCCAGGTTCCGGCGGAGAGAGCGGCTGACGCGCCATCGAGCGGGCGCCCGTGAAAGTTGCGGCGCGTTCACGCGGGGTCGCGGCGTGGCATCGGGTCGATGCACCACCCAACCGCTACAGCCGGTCTGTCGCCTTCAACAGCTCTGCGTTCAGCACCGCCGCCCCGGCGGCCCCGCGGACGGTGTTGTGCCCCATCGCGACGAGCTTGTGGCCAAGGACCGGGCAGGGGCGAAGACGGCCCACGCAGACCGCCATGCCGCCGTCGCGGTCGGCGTCGAGCCGCGGCTGCGGGCGATCGTCCTCGTCCATGTACAAGACAGGCCGCGGCGGGGCGCCGGGCAGGTCCAGCTCCTGCGGGCGGCCGCGGAACTCGCGAATGGCCGCGACCATCTCGTCGACGGCGGGCGCCTCGTCGAGGGCGACCGACACCAGCTCGGTGTGGCCGTTGATGACCGGCACGCGCGTCGTGCCCGCGCTCACGGTCACCGGATGCGGCTCGACCCCGCTCTCCGAGAGCCGGCCGAGAATCTTCTGCGTCTCGGTTTCCATCTTCGATTCTTCGCCACGCACGACGGGAATGACGTTGCCGACGAGGTCGAGCGAGGGCACGCCCGGATAGCCGGCGCCGGACGCCGCCTGCAGGGTGGAGACGATGACCTGCCGCAGGCCGAACCGGCGCAGCGGCGCCAGGGCGAGGGCGAGGACGATGGTCGAGCAGTTGGGGTTGGTGACGATGAGGCCGGACCATCCCCGGGCCGCGCCCTGCCCGTCCAGCAGCGAGAGATGGTCGGCGTTGATTTCGGGAATCACGAGCGGCACCAGCGGGTCCATGCGGTGGTTGCGGGCGTTGGTGACCACGACGTGCCCGGCCCGCGCGAACTCCGCCTCCACCTCGCCCGCCACCGAGGCGTCGAGGCCCGAGAACAGCAGCTTCGGCGCACGGCCCGGCGTCACCCGGTCGACGGTCATGTCCGCGACACGGTCCGGCCGCGGCGCCGGCAGGCGCCACGGGGTGGCCTCCCGGTAGGCCTTCCCGGCGGAGCGCTCGCTGGCCCCGATCCAGGTGACCTCGAACCACGGATGGTCCGCCAGCCCGGCGATGAACTCCTGCCCCACCGTTCCCGTCGCACCCAGTACGCCCGCCTCGATCCTGCTGCTCATCCGTGCCCGTCCTTCTCGCCTCGGCCGATCTCGCGTGCGGGCCCGATGCCCGCTCATCTGTCGTCTGCCGTCGTGAGCCGGTGATGCCGCCGCCGTCACGCCGTCGCCGCAGCGGCGTCTTGCGGAAAGAACTCCTGGTGCACGGCCGCGGTCGCCTCGTCGAGCCGATCGGCCGAAATGACGCACGCGACCTTCATCTCCGACGAGCTGATGCAGTCGATGTTGATCCCCCGGCGGGCGAGGACCGCGAACATCCGCGCCGCGAGCCCGGGGGTCGAGGCGAGCCTCGAACCCACGATGGAGATCTTCGCGACGTCGTCCTCGACCACGCAGGTGCGGGTCACTCCCTCGGCTTCCCAACTCCGGGCCAGCTCCTGCGCCCCCGCCACGAACTCCTTGTCGAGGATGAACGTGATGCGGCCCTGGTGGGCCGAGCTCGCGCTCTGAATGATGAGCCGGACGTTGATGCCCCCGGCCGCGAGGTCCTGGAAGACCCGCGCCGCCATGCCCGGCTCGTCCGGCACGTCCAGCAGGGTGAACTTGGCGATCTTCGCGTCCCCGGTGACCGCGACGACCTCGGCTCGTTCCATGATGCTCGCTGCTCCTCGAATCCACGTGCCCTCGCGCAGGTGGAAGCTGCTGCGCACGTGAATCGGCACGTCGTACTCCATGCACACCTCGGCGGCGCGGGGATGCAGGACCTTGGCGCCGCTCGACGCCATCTCGATGGCCTCCTCGTAGCTGATCGCCCCCCACAGCCGGGCGCCCGGCACGCGGGACGGGTCGGCGGAGAAGACCCCGTCGACGTCGGTGCAGATCTCGCAGGCGCCGGCCCCGAGGGCGGCGGCGAGGGCGGCCCCGGTGATGTCGCTGCCCCCGCGCCCGAGGGTGGTGACGTCGTCGGCGTCGTTGATGCCCTGGAAGCCGGTCACGATGACCACCCGGCCGGCATCGAGCTCCGCGCGGATGCGCCCGGTGTCGATGCTGCGGATGCGGGCGACGTTGAAGACCCCGTCGGTGCGGATGCCGCACTGCGGCGCGGTAAGGGAGATGGCGGGAATGCCCCGGTTCTGGAGGGCCAGGCCCAGCAGCGACACCGTGACCTGCTCGCCGGTCGAGAGCAGGAGGTCCATCTCCCGGCCCGCGGGGCGGTCGGAGACCTGGTGGGCGAGGCCGACGAGCTCGTCGGTGGTGCTGCCCATGGCCGAGAGCACGACCACCAGCCGGGGGGTGCGGTCGAGGTTCCGCTCGATGCGGTCGGCGATGGCGAGAATGCGCGCCGCCGTCGCCACCGAGGTCCCGCCGTACTTCTGCACGACCACCGGACCCTCGCGGCCAGCCGGCGCCGTCATCGGTTCTCCCCACCCACGGCGGCTCGCGACCCGGCGGATGCGGGGGCTCCCGACGGACCCGGCGCCGTCATCGACTCTCCCCCTCCAGGGCGGCGGCAGCCGCCCGCGGCGCCGCCTCGTCCCCGAGCTGCGCCGACAACTGGTGCAGGAACAGCCCCACGTCGGTCACGATGCCCGCGGTCTGCGACGATCCGCGGTCGGCGAGCTTCGTCACCACCGCGGGGTTGATGTCCACGCAGACCACGCGCACCCAGGCCGGCAGCATGTTGCCGACCCCGATGCTGTGGAGCATGGACGACAGCATGATCACGAGCTTCGCGCCGTGCAGCATCTCGGCGTAACGTTCCTGGGCCTCGACGAGGTCCATCAGGGTGTCGGGCAGCGGCCCGTCGTCCCTGATGCTGCCCGCGAGCACGTACGGCACGTCGTGCGCGATCAGGTCGTGCATGACGCCGGAGCGCAGGTGCCCCTGCTCGACGGCGTTGCGGAGGCCGCCGACGCGGCGGATCGCGTTGATGGCCCGCATGTGGTTCTTGTGGCCCTCGTCGACGGCGACGCCAGCGTCGAGATCCACCCCGAGCGACGTGCCGAAGAAGGCGTGCTCGACGTCGTGCACGGCAAGCGCGTTCCCCGCGAGCAGCCCGTCGACCCACCCCCGCCGGACGAGCCGGCTCAGGTAGTCGCCGCCGCCGCTGTGCACCACCACCGGCCCCGCCACCACCACGATGCGTCCGCCGTCCGCCTTCACGGCCCGCATCATGCCGACGACGCGCGACACGCTGACCTCCACCCGGCGCTCGGTCGAGACGTCGCCGGTCATGAACGCGAAGCCGAGGCGGTCGCGTTCCTGGAACTCCGGCAGGACCCGGATGCCGTCCAGCCCGCACACGACCTGCTCTCCGCGGCGGACGTCCCTCAGCTTGCGGCACGCCGCGCGGCCGTCGCGCACCACCACCACCGCGTCCATCCGCTGGTGCTCCACGTCCACCCAGCGGCCGCCGTGGCGAACCTGGGTCCGGTGGTTCGTGGTCGAGTAGAAGTCGTCGGGGACGAAGCCCTCGCCGGCCTCCTCGAGCCGCGCCTCGCGCTGCGGGCGGGGATGGCATCCGAGGGGGATCAGCTCCTCGACGAGCTCGCGGAGACCCTCGCGGGTGTCCGCGGTGACCTGCATCTCGAGCTGCGAGAACTCCTCGTTGGTGCGGCCGATGGTGAAGCGGAGCACGTGGTAGCGGGCGCCGCGCTCGATGACCTTGTCGAAGACCGCGGCGAGCAGCCGCGAGTCGATGAGGTGGCCCTCCGCCTCGACGATCTCGCTGAACGATTCCGGGGCGCTGTTTCCGGGTGTCACCGCGCACGCTCTCAGGAATGGACCGGCTGCGCCGTCCGCGAGGCCATGAACGCCTCGAACTCCCGCAACGACCGTCCGATGTGCGTCGATTCGGTGGGGTGATCGGCCATGACGTGGGCGGTCTTGTACCCGTTGCCGGTGATGCAGACGACGATGGACTCGTCCTTCGGGATCGCCCCGGTCTTCAGCAGATTGATGGTGGCGGCGAGGGTCGTGCCGCCGGCCGGCTCGGTGAAGATGCCCTCGGTGCGCGCCAGCAGGGCGATGGCGTCGAGGATCTCCGCGTCGGTCGCCCGCGCCCCGGTTCCCCCGCTGCCCCGCACCGTCTGGAGCACCTGGTGCCCGTCGGCGGGGTTGCCGATGGCGATCGACTTCGCGATGGTGGCGGGCCGCACCGGCTCCGGGTACTCGGCCCCGCTCTCGAGGGCGTTGACGACCGGCGCGCATCCCGCCGCCTGCGCCGCGTGGATCTTCGGCAGCTCTCCCTCGGCGAGCCCCACCTCGCGGAGCTCGCGGAACGCCCGCCCGATGCGCGGCAGCAGGGTGCCGCCGGCCACCGGCGAGACGAGGTGCCGCGGATAGCGCCACCCCAGTTGCTCGACGATCTCGAAGCCGCAGGTCTTGGCGCCCTCGGCGTAGTAGCTGCGCAGGTTGATGTTGGCGAACGCCCAGCCGTACCGTTCGCCGGCCTGGGTGCACAGGCGGTTCACGTCGTCGTAGGTGCCGTCGATCTTCACGATGTGGGGGCCGGCAACGGCCGAGCCCAGGATCTTGCCCGGCTCCAGGTCGTGGGGAATGAACACGTAGCACGTCAGGCCGAGCCGCGCCGCGTGCGCGGCGACGCTGTTGCCGAGGTTGCCGGTCGACGCGCAGCCCAGGGTATCGAACCCGAGCTCGACGGCGCGGGTGGCGGCCACCGGCACGACGCGGTCCTTGTAGGACAGCGTGGGGTGGTTCACGGAGTCGTCCTTGAGGTAGAGCTCCGCCACCCCGAGCTCACGGCCTAGCCGCTGCGCGCGCACCAGCGGCGTGCATCCGGACTGGAGGCCGGTTCGGGGCTCGCCGGTGATGGGGAGCAGCTCGCGGTACCGCCAGAGGTTGCGCGGCCGCCGCGCAACGGCCTCGCGAGTGAGCGTCCGCCGCGCCGCGTCGTAGTCGTACACCGCTTCGAGCGGACCGAGGCACTGGTCGCAGACGTACAGCGCCTTGGACGGAAACCCGGTCTTGCACATCGCGCACCGCAGACCGGAAAACGCACTCATGGACGCTCCTCCCCTTTCGCTCTCTTGCTCGGGTCCGCCGGAGCGCCGGAGCGCCGGCGCCCTTCGTGCCCGGCTCGCCAATCGCCGCCCGCGGCTCCGCGGACGCCTACGGCGCGGACCCCTGAGCCGGCGCTCAACCCACCGTCCCGCCGGACCGGTCGACGAACATCGGCAGCCACAACGGCGGCCGCACGTGGAAGTCGAAGCGGGCGGCGTCGGACAGCGCCGCCGCGACAGACGCCGAGCCGCACGGCTCGAGGGTCATGACGAACGGCAGCTCGGCCTTCGGCCACCCCGGCTCCTGCAGCACCGCATCGAGGTTGATGCCGTGGTGCGAGAAGACCTGGGCCAGGCTCGCCACGATGCCCGGACGATCGTCGATCATGAACCGCACGTAGTGGGGGGCCTCGAACTCGCGCACCACCGGCGACGGCCCTTCCGAAGTCGGCAGCCAGCCGTTCGGCGGCGCGGCGTTGCCGCGCGCGATCGCCATCAGGTCCGAGACGACGGCGACCGCGGTCGGTTCTCCGCCGGCCCCGAACCCGGAGAACGCGGTCTCTCCCCCGAACTGCCCATCGACGACCACGACGTTGCGGCTGCCCTCGACCCGGCCCAGCGTCGACGCCTCCGAGACCAGGGCCGGCCGCACCGCCGCGTGCAAGCCGCCCGCGTCGGGCAGAAGCTCGGCCCACGCCACCTGCCGGATGACGCATCCCAGGCGCCTGGCGTAGGCGAGATCGACGGCGTCCACCGCGGTGATCGGCTCCACCGGGATGTCGTCGACGCGCACCGCCCGGCCAAGCCCGACGCCGGCGAGAATCGCCAGCTTGGCCCGGGCGTCGCCGCCGTCGATGTCCTCGGCGGGATCCGCCTCGGCGAATCCGAGGCGCTGGGCCTCCGTCAACGCGTCCGCGAAGGACAGGCCCGCGCCCTCCATCCGGGTCAGGATGTAGTTGCAGGTGCCGTTCAGGATGCCCTGAATCCGCCGCAGGCGGTCCCCCGCCACCCCCTCCCGGAGCCCTCGGAGAATCGGGATTCCGCCCGCCACGGCGGCCTCGAACAGCAGGTGCCGGCCCCGGCGTCCCGCCTCCCGCAGCAACGCGGGTCCGCCGTGGGCGATGACCTGCTTGTTGGCGGTGACGACGGACTTGCCGGCGGCCAGCGCCTGCTCGATCCAGGCCCGGGCCGGGTCCTGCCCGCCGATCAGCTCGACGATGACGTCCACCGGGCTGTCGAGGAGGGCCTGGAACGAGTCGGTCCAGACCACGTCGGGTCCCACCCAGTCGACGCGCTTGCGGGCCACGTCGCGGTTGCAGACGTGCGTCACCCGCACGCCCGGGTGCGCGCCGTCGGCGAGGATGCGGGCTACCGCACGGCCCACGGTTCCGAACCCCGCGATACCCACGGTGCACCCGCACCCGGTCGGTCGACTGGCCGTCACCACGTTCATGCGACTGTGCAAAAAAAAACCACCATCCGGTGTGGATGATGGCTGGTCGGACCCTTGCCGGCTCTCCGGCTACATCACCCACTGTGCCCGCGCGGAGCGGGCGCCATGGTGGTCATCGCAACCGGAGCCGTCATGTTCTCTGTCATGGCCTGGGTCCGAACTTGCTGAACGCCCTCTGATCAACAGCGTATTCTAGCCGTTCCCCGCGCGGCCGTCAACACCGAGCCGCGTGCGAGACCCGCCGGCCGGGGGCGCGACGGCTTCCGGCCCGGCGGTCCGCCCCAGGGGCGTTCCCGGCCGATTCGCTCCCGGTCCGCCACGGCGCCGAAGGGCCGGCCGCGGAGCGGGCGGCGCGCCGGTTGACACCCGCGGGACCGAGGAGTAGTATCCGCCGCACCCTTCGTCGGGGTGCGTCTCATGCCGAAGCGCTCCAAGTGGCAGTCTCTTCCCACCGAAGCCATCAACCCCCGCTCCATCGCGATAGACCAGGCCTCCACCGAAGAAATCGCCGAGCTGATGCTCAAGGAGGACCGCCGGGTCATCAAGGCGGTACAGCGCGAGCAGGAGCGCATCGTCATCGCCGCCGGTCTGATCACCGAGGCGTTCCGCAAGGGCGGCCGGCTCGTCTTTGTAGGCGCGGGCACCAGCGGGCGGCTCGGCGTGCTGGAGGCGGCGGAGATGCCGCCGACGTTCAGCACGCCGGCCCAGCTCGTGCAGGCGATCATGGCGGGGGGGCGCGAGGCATTCTTCAAGTCGCGGGAAGGGGTCGAGGACAACTTCGAGGAGGGGGGGCGGGCGGTCCGGCGGCTGCGACTGTCGAGCAAGGACGTCCTCGTCGGGATATCCGCCAGCGGCATGACCCAGTTCGTGCGGGGGGCGTTGACGCGGGCGCGGCGGGCGGGGGTGAAGATCGTTTTCGTCACGTGCTGGCCGGGAAGCGAGCTGCAGACGTTCGTCGACGTCATCATCGCCCCCGAGGTGGGACCCGAGGTCATCGCCGGCTCGACCCGGTTGAAGGCGGGCACGGCGACGAAGATGGTGCTCAACATGCTGACTACCATCTCGATGGTGCACATCGGCAAGACCTACGGCAACCTGATGGTGGACGTGCAGACGGGCTCGGAACAGCGCCGGAGCCGGGCCCGCAACATCATCACGACGGTGACCGGCCTCGACTACGACGCGGCCGGGCTGCTGCTGGGGCGGGCGAAGTGGAACGTCAAGGCCGCCATCGTGATGGGGAAGACCGGCGACACCTACGCCAAGGCCCTCGCCCGCATCCGGCGCGCCGGGAACCTCGTCCGCCGGGCCATCGGCGAGGACGCGTTCCCGCGTTCCGCCCGGGGGTGAGCCGCTCCGCCCCGCGGGACCGGCCGCCCGGAGGCGCGCCGCTCCCGGGGACGTCCGGCGCGTGACCGGACTCCTCCCCACCTGCCTTCATGAGCCTGCTCGACCTCCTGGTCATCGTCGTCTACATGACGGGGACCCTCTCGCTGGGCCTCGTCCTCGCGCGCGGCCAGACGACTGTCCGCGACTACTTCGCGGCCGGCCGGCGGGCGCCGTGGGGCGTGGTGATGGCGTCCATCGTCGCGACGGAGACGAGCACCGCGACCCTCGTCAGCGTCCCGGGGTTCGCCTTCGGGACCGACCTGACCTTCCTGCAGCTCGTCTTCGGCTACCTCGCGGGAAGGGCGATCATCACCGTGCTCCTGCTGCCGGGCTACTTTCGGGGCGAGTATCTGACCGTCTACCAGATCCTCGCGGAGCGCTTCGATGCCGGCGTGGGCCGCGTCGCCGCCACCATCTTCCTCGCGACCCGGAACCTCGCGGACGGCCTCCGGCTCATGGCCGCGGGGCTCGTGCTCGGGGCGGCCCTCCTGACGTGGCCGGCCGCCGGCGCCGCCGCGGGCGCGCTGGCCCCGGGGCTCGCGCCGTCCACCACCCTGCTCGTCCTGTCGATCGTGGCGATGGGCGCGGTCACCACCGCCTATACCTTCCGCGGCGGGCTGACCGCGGTGCTGTGGACGGACATGGTGCAGCTCGCGGTGTACCTGGGGGGCTCGGTCCTCGCGGCGTTCGTCCTCGTCGACCTCATCCCGGGCGGCTGGCCGGAGGTGACCGCGGCCGGCTCCGCGGCGGGCCGGTTCCGCCTGCTCGACTTCTCCCCGGACCCGACCCGGAGCTACACGTTCTGGTCGGGTCTGGTCGGGGGGGCGTGCCTCACCGTCTCCACCCACGGCACCGATCAGCTCATCGTGCAGCGGTACCTGTGCAGCCGCTCCCGGGACGCGGCTGGCCGGGCCCTGCTCTGGAGCGGGGTCGTGGTCCTCGCGCAGTTCGCGCTCTTCCTCGTCATCGGGGTCATGCTCTACGTCTACTACACCGGCCACGCCCCGGAGGTGCTGGCGGCGCTGTCGCCGGCTGGAGCGGTCCAGACCGATCGCGTCTTCCCGACGTTCATCGTCACCGAGCTGCCGGCGGGCGTGCGGGGCCTGATGGTCGCCGCGGTCGTCGCGGCAGCGATGTCCACGCTCTCGTCCTCGCTGACCGCGTCGGCGTCGACCACCCTGGCCGACTTCTATCTGCCCGCCACCGGCGGACGCCGCTCCCCCCGGCACTATCTCGCGGTGGCCCGCCGCGCCACCGTGATCTGGGGTGCCGTGCAGGTGGCCGTGGCCCTCGCCGCGATTCCCGTCTCGCAGAGCATCGTCGACGAGGTGCTGGGCATCTCGTCGTTCACGAACGGCCTCATCCTCGGCGTCTTCCTCCTGGGCATCGCCGGCTACCGCCGCAACGCCACGGCGTACGCCGGGATTGCGGTCGGCGCCGGCGTGATGCTGGCGGTCCGGCTGTTCACGAGCGTTTCCTGGCAGTGGTACGTCCTCATCGGCGCCGCGGTGACGATCGTGGCGGGATGGACGGCGGACCGCAACGCCGCGAGGGAGGCCCCGGGCGATGGATAGGCGCTCCGCCTTCGCACCGGTCGGACGGCTCATCGACGACGCGGTGCACCGGCGCGCCTTTCCCTGCGCCGCCGTCGAGGTCGGCGGCGGCGCGGGCCCGATCTGGAGCCATGCCGCCGGCGCCCTGTCGTACGACGCCGGGGCCGAGCCGGCAACGCTCGACACCGTCTTCGATCTCGCGTCCCTGACGAAGGTGCTCGCGACCACGACGGCCCTCATGCGGCTCGTCGACGCCGGGGCCGTATCCCTGGCCGACCGCGTCGGGAGCCGGCTCGGCGAGTGGCGCGGCGGCGGCCGCGACGCGGCGACCGTCGCCGATCTGCTGGAGCACGCCGGCGGCCTGACCGCCCATCTGCCGTTCTTCCGGGACCACCGCGGGCGCCGCGACTACCAGCACGCCATCTGCACCCTGCCCCTGGAGCACCCGCCGCGGACGCGGTCCGTCTACAGCGACCTGGGGTTCATCCTCCTCGCGTTCATCGCCGCCGACGCGGCCGGGGCCGGCCTCGACCAGCAGTTCGACGAGGTCGCGGGCCGCCTCGGGATCGCCGATCTGCGCTTCCGCCCCCCCGCCGCGTGGCGTTCGCGGACGGCGCCGACCGAGGTCGACCCGTGGCGGGGCCGCCTGCTGCGCGGCGAGGTGCACGACGAGAACGCCTGGGCCCTCGGCGGCGTCGCGGGGCACGCCGGCCTCTTCGGCACCGCCCCGGCGGTGGGCCGCTTCGCCCGGGCCGTCCTGGAGACGCTGCAGGGGCGGCCGCGGCTGGCCCGCCCGGAGACCCTCGCGCGGTTCGTGCGGCGCGGCCGCGTCGCCGGCAGCTCGCGCGCGCTGGGGTGGGATACGATGCTCGTCACCTCGTCGTGCGGGCGGTCGCTGTCTCCCGCCGCCTTCGGGCACACCGGCTTCACCGGCACGTCCCTGTGGGTGGACCCGGTGCAGGATCTGTACGTGGTGCTGCTGACCAACCGGGTCCATCCGACCCGGACCAACGACGCGATTCTCCAGGTGCGCCCCGCCGTGCACGATGCGGTGGTCCACGCCCTGACCCGCGGGAGCTGACGCCATGGCCCTCACGCCGCTCGACTGGCTGATCCTCGCAGGCTTCCTGCTCCTCCCCGCCGCCGTCGCCCTGTCCGTCGCGGGACGCGCCGGCAAGAACCTGCGCCAGTACTTCCTCGCCGGCGGCGACCTGCCGTGGTGGCTCGCGGGGACGTCGATGGTGGCGACCACGTTCGCCGCCGACACCCCGCTCGCGGTGACCGGCATCGTCGCCCGGGACGGGGTCGCCGGCAACTGGATCTGGTGGAACGGCGCCCTCGGCAGCATGCTCAGCGTGCTGTTCTTCTCCCGGCTGTGGCGGCGGGCCGGCATTCTCACCGACGTCGCCTTCGTCGAGATCCGCTATCAGGGGCGGGCCGCGCGCCTCCTGCGCGGGTTCCGCGCGATCTACCTGGGGCTGCCCGTCAACTGCATGATCATCGGCTGGGTCAACCTCGCGATGGCCAAGATCCTCGAGGTCACCCTGGGGTGGACGCGGCTGACCGCGGTCTTCGCCGGCCTCGCGCTCACCGGGGCCTACGTGACGGTGTCGGGCCTCCGCGGCGTGGTGCTGACCGACCTGATCCAGTTCGCCCTCGCCATGACCGGGGCTCTCGCCGTCGCGTACTTCGCCCTCCGCGCACCGGAGGTCGGGGGCCTCCCGGGGCTCGGCGAGCAGCTCCCGGAAACGACGTTCCTCATGCTGCCGGCCGCCGGCGCGTCCGCTTCCGGCGCCGCGTCGACGCTGACCCTGTCGGCGGCCGCGTTCGTGGCCTACCTGGGCGTGCAGTGGTGGGCGAGCTGGTACCCCGGCCAGGAGCCAGGCGGCGGCGGGTACCTCGCGCAGCGGATGATGGCGGCGCGGGACGAGCGGCAGGCGACGCTGGCGACGTTGTGGTTCACCCTCGCCCACTACTGCGTGCGGCCGTGGCCGTGGGTGCTCGCCGCCCTCGCCGCGCTGATCCTGTATCCGGACATCCCCGACCGCGAGGCGGGATACGCCCTCATCGTCCGCGACCACCTCCCCGCCGGGTGGCGCGGGCTGGTGCTCGGCAGCCTCGCGGCCGCGTTCATGTCGACGATGTCGACGCAGCTCAACTGGGGCGCTTCCTACCTCGTCCACGACGTCTACGCGCGCTTCGTGCGCCCCGATGAGGACAGCGCCCACTACGTCCGCGCCGCGCGCGTCGCAACCCTCGCCATCATGGTCCTCAGCGCCGGCGTCACCTTGTACCTGGACAGCGTCAGGCAGGCGTGGGAGCTCATTCTGCAGGCGGGGGCGGGCATCGGGCTCGTGCTGATTCTCCGGTGGTACTGGTGGCGCATCAACGCGTGGTCGGAGATCGCGGCGATGGTCGCTCCCCTCCTCGGCCACCTCGCCCTGGTCCGGTTCACCGACGTCGCGTTCCCCGAGTCGCTGCTGTACCTCGTGGCGTGGACGACGGCCTGCTGGCTCGCGGTGACATGGCTCACCCCGCCCGAGCCGGAGGCGACGCTGGCGGCCTTCTACCGGCGGGTGCGCCCCGGCGGCCCGGGGTGGGCGCGGCTGGCCGCCCGCATCGGCGAGCCGGCGCCGCCGCCGATCCGCGGCCAGGTGGTCGACTGGCTCGCGGGCCTGGGGCTCGTCTACGGCGCGCTCCTGGGCGTCGGCGCGCTGTTGCTTCCCGCTGGCAGCGCAGCTTGGCCGTACCTGGGGACGGCGATGGTGAGCGGCGCCGTCCTCTACCGACGCGTCGGCGGACGCGGCGCGACCAGCGAGAACGCCTGATCCAACTATGATCGTGGAGGCCAACGCCAACGGCCACAGGCCGTGGCGTTCCCGACGAACCCTGTACCTCATAGCCGAGGTGACACCGACCAGGAGCTGACCCATGGCATCTAGTCGCCCGACCTTGCTGGAGGCTCTCGCATGGGGAGGTGTACTTGGTGATCGGGCCGAAGATGTCGCCGTCGAGGCGCTCGGCCACATCCTGTCAACCTCCGAGGCAGCGCGCGCCACGCTCTCCGACATCATCGACACCGGCGACGCGCCAGTCGGTCCGATTGACCGGGTGCAGACCCAGGTCACGGGACTGGACGGCGCCCGCCCGGACTTGGCTGGCTTCGACGAGCGCGGTCGGGAGCGCGTCTTGATGGAGGTGAAGTTCGGGGCGGGGCTCACGGAAAACCAGCCTGTGGCCTATCTGGAACGGCTACCAGAGGAGCAACCGTCGGCCTTGCTCTTCGTCGTGCCGGCGGCTCGACGCGAGTTTCTCTGGGCTGAGTTGCGCCGCCGCATGTCGGAAGCGGGCAAGCCTCGAACGTCTCTCTGGGCCGAGTTGCGTCGCCTCATGTCGGAACGGATGTCGGGTGTCGAGCCGCGGTCGTTTCGCGAGGCGGGGGTCGTGTGGACTCCGGCCGGCGGTGCGCGACGGCTGATGTTGGTTAGTTGGAAGACTCTACTCGATCGGATGTTGGCCCAGGTGGCTGCCGCCGCCGACCGGCAGGCCGAAGCCGATGTTCGCCAGTTGCAGGGCCTGGCGGCACATGAAGAGGAGTTTCGGCCGTTCCGCAACGCGGACATGCATCCGGACTTTCCTCGGCGGATGCTCGGGCTACGGCGCCTCGTCGACGACGCCACGATGCGTGCACAAGGCGCCGGTTGGGCTGACACCAAGAGGCTGAAGGTCACGCCTCAGCCGTGGGGCTACGGCCGCTATCTGCGGATCGCAGGTACACAAGTGTGGTTCGGTGTCGACTTCGACGACTGGGTTCACTTCCCCCCCAATACTCCCCTCTGGCTCTGGTTCACCTCGAAGTCGCTTCAGAGGCGCAAGACGACGCGTGACGCACTCGAACCGCTGGGCAAGAGGAATCCACACGAGCTCTTCGACGACGGCTGGGGGGGGCTTGTCGTGCCGGTAGCGTTGCCGGTCGAGGTCGCGTACGAGGCCGTGCTCGAAGCAGTGATCACGCGTTTGTGGGAAGTCGCACATCTGTTGGGCCGGCGTCGCGCGCGCAGGAGAGCTCCGGCGGGCGGTCTTGTCGGCCCCGAGGAGTTCCCGCCGCTGCGAGATGTGGAGATGCTCCCGGACCTTCCGTGGCGGTTGCTCTCGCTGCAGCGTCTCGTCAATGACGCCACTGCCCGAGGACTGGACGCGGGTTGGGCCGACACCCAGGGGCTGAAGATCACGCCTCAGCCGTGGGGCTACGGTCGGTACCTGTGGCTCGCGGGTGCGGAAGTGTGGTTCGGCATCCATTACGAGGATTGGGCTCGGCTCCCTCCCGATACTCCCCTCTGGCTCTGGTTCAGACCGAATTTCTCTCGAGAGGCGCAAGACGACGCGCCGTGCGCTCGGTCCGCTTCGCAGAAGGAGCCCTCGCGAGCTCTTCGACGACGACGGTGGCGGTCTTGCTGTTCCCGTCCCGTTGCCGGTGGAAAAGGAGTACGGTGCAGTACTCGACGCTGCGGTCCAGCGCCTTGAGGAAGTCGCACGGCTAATCGGTGAGACACCAAGCAGACGCAGAAGCAGGTAGTCAGCGACCGGGACGCAACTGGGTGTTCCATGCATGAGACTCTCGATGTACGTTCGCGCGGCCCTCGGCGAGACAGCCGCTCGGAGAGCGGCTACGCCATGGCCGGGCTGCTCGTCGCCATCGGAATCATGAGCATCCTGATGACGGTGGCGATGCCCGCATGGCGCACCCTCGCCAAGCGGGAGAAGGAAGCCGAGCTGCTGTTTCGCGGCCAGCAGTACATGCGGGCCATCGACCTGTATCAACGGCGCTTCCCCGGGGCCTACCCGACCGATATCGAGATGCTAGTGGAGGAGCGCTTTCTCCGGCGGCTCTATCCCGACCCGATGACCGGAGAGCCGTTCCGGATCCTGACGCAGGGCTCGGCCGCGGCGTCCGCCGACGAGACTGCCGAGACGGACACGGCGGGTGGCCGTCCGGGCCTCCCGGGGTCCCGGCGCGCCGCGGGGAATCTGCCCAGCGCGGCGCGTTCGGGCGTGGTCTCGGGCCGAGCCGGCAGAGTCTCCCCCGGCCCGTTCTCGGGGGCGCCAGGGGGCGAAGACGAGGAAATGGGCGGCATCGTCGGGGTGGTCAGCCGATCCACGGAGGAGTCGCTCCGCGACTACAACGGCGCTACCCGTTACGATCAGTGGCTCTTCGTTCACCAGGGGCAGGCGGTCGCGCCCGGGGCCGCGGGAGCGGCGGCCCCGTTTCCCGGAGGCATCGGGAGCGGACCGGGCGGACCGGACCGCATGGGCGGCGCGTCGGGGAACCTCGATAGCGGCTTTTTCTCGCGCCCCGCTGGCGGCGGTTTCCGTGACCGCGCCGGGCCGGGGCGGTAGCTCCCGCCCGCGCCGTCCAACCGTTTGCGGGACCAGCGACACGAAAGTGATGTCGGCCGGCCGACACGACTCTCGGACACTTTCGGCATGGCCCCGGAGCAACCCGGGTCGGTCGCCGCAGATCGGCCGCTGCACCTCGAACAGGCTCGACATCCGTTGCACAAAGTCGAGGACGATATTCAACGACAATCAGCGGGGACGGTCGCGGCGCCGGCTCGGATCAGGTCCCGGGGCGAAATCGGCAAAGGCAGGTAGAATCCGAATTGGCTGGCCGTGAATTGACCTGAAACGGCCGGTCAGCACAGAATGGGTGGTGGTGAAGGAGGCATGAGAACACGCGCCACGCGAGTGGCCCGATGAGGGTGCTCGCGACAGGCATGAACGCCACCACGATGGTCGATACCCCTCCATTGCGTCTCCACGCAGTCAGCGTCGTCGTGACGGCCGCATTCCACAACCCGTCGATCCTCAACCCGGACTTCCTGGTGTCCCGCGCGATCGTTCCCGAGGACTGGAACGTCGCCGAAACACTGACGACGCCCCCCGTTGCGGTCGTGAAGTACGACAACGGAATCGCGTGGACGGCGGACGAGTCGAGGCTGACCGTCACGGAGGAATGCGGGCCGGCATTCGACGACGCCTATCGCGTCCATGGCCTCGTCGACGCCTACCTCAAGAAGCTGCCGCATGTACCGTATCGGGGTCTGGGCCTCAACTGCCAAGTGACGGTATCGCAATCCGATCCAGAACGCTGGCTGATCGAACGATTCGCCGCCGACTGGCTCCGTACGGACCCGCAGGTTCGCGCACTGCAGCCGACGTTCGCTCTCGACGCGGGCAACGCCGTGTGCAGAATCACGTTCATGGATGCCGGCAGAAGTCAGCACGCGTGCGTGGCGGCTGAGTGCAACATGCACCACCAAGGCCCCTTCGAGGTGCGCGAGTTGCGGTCGGCTATCGCGCGCTGGCCGGAGCGCCAGGAGTTCATCGTGTCGGCTCTCCGCAGACTGTTCGGGAATCAGCCGGCATGAACAGTTCCGATGCAACCGCCAGCCCGGCACTCGACGCTATGGTGCGCGCCGGGATCCTGGCGGCGCTGGTGCGTGCCGCCCCATCACGGGACGAGCGCAGAACCTGGTCTTCGTCAGACGAGACGACGCCGGGAACCGCGTCTGGAAGACTCACTCACGAGGCTCACGTCCTGAAGCTCGGCCAGCGATATGCTGCTATAGCTGCCGCAAACACTGCCGAGGCCGGCGACGACCTGAATTCCGTCGCGTCGCGAATTCTCGGGGCGCCGCGGCTCAACGACATCACGGCGGCCCTGTCGTTCGCGGGGCGTCGGATCGTTGCTGATCGCATCGAGGAACTCGACGCGATCACAACGGAAGGCGCCCCGGACGAGCCGGCGATCGTGCTCGCGTCTCTGCGAGGACTGGCGCTGTTCCTCCTGAGCGAATCCCAGCTTGCCGATCCGGAGATAGGGGTCAGTCCGAACGGGCTGTTGCTGGCGGAATGGGCCACGGCGGAAGGTGGCGTTGTCGCCATGGAGTTCAGGCCCGACGGAATCATCCAATTTGCCGCGGTCTCGGCGGCCGACGGCACCGGTAATCGGCTGCGCGTCCACGGCGGGTTGCCGAAGGACCGCGCCCTGAACGCTGTCCGGGATTTCGTTCCCCAGGTGGACCGCCCGGGTGCCCCATCTTCCTGACGGCGATCACGTATCCCGCTACTGCAAGCCCTCATCCGTGGGCGCGGACGGCCTGCCGTTGACGTCCGCATTCCGGCTCAAGCCGGACGAGGACTATCTGTCCGTCAACTGGCTGGAGTACTTCAGCTCGCCCCGCCTCGCCGACGCAGTCGAGCATGTTCGAGAGGTCTTTCGTCACAAAGGGTATGGACTCCGGCCCAACGGCAGGTTCGCGGTGCTCCGTATCGGCTCGGCGAAGAACGCGGTGGCTGCAGCGGTCGGACGCTCCGGTCGAGTCCAACACCTGCCCCTCGACAACGATGCGTCGCACGCCGGTCTCTTCGGAGATCCGTCGCACGATCTCGCGGTCGCTGTCGAGTTGCGCGCTCTGATCCAGCGCGACGACGTCCACTCCGCCACGACGGTTCCGTGAGGGAACCCATCTCAAGCACGGCGCCGGAGGGAACGCTCCGCCCTACCACTCGGCGTAGGGCGTGCCGTCGAGGCCAGCGCCGCTCGCGCCGCTGCGTACGTCGAAGACGCCCTGGGCGCGGGGATCGGCGGGGTCGTACTCGGCGAGGACCACCTGCCAGGTCGCCGTCGACCGCGTGAACGGGTCTTCCGGGATCGCGCGCAGATACCCTTCGGAGACCAGGTTCTCCAGCGCCGGCGGATACTCGGTCCGGTCCGCGTAGTACTGGTCGATAGCGTCCCGCATGCGAAACAGGTTCTCCTTCAGGGCCGCTTCCCGGGCCCGCGTGACCGCCGTACCGTAGCCGACCATGGCGACGGCCACGAGGGTCGACATCAGCGAGACCACCACCACGAGCTCGATGAGCGTCCAGCCCGCCGCCGAACCGGCCGGCGGCCGCGGCCGGACCGCGAGCCGGGACTCCACGTATCGGGTGCGCCAGGCTTCCATCTTCACCACTCGTCGTAACGGGTCCCGTCGAGCGCCGTCGCCCTCGACGTCGTGTAGACGTCGTACACGTTGTCGCCACTCCACCGCCGCGAGTCGGGCTCGTCGTCGTAGGAGCGCAGCCCCCATTCGCGGCTCTGCGTCATCGGATCGAACGGAATGCGCCGCAGGAAGCGCATCTTGCGGCCGGTCGCGTCGTTCGCCATCTCGACGCCCTCCACCAGGACCTCGAGGCTGGCCGGGTACCCCTCGTTGTCCGCTTCCACCTCCGGGCCACCGATGGTGCCGAGATCGACCGCGTCCTTGTGGCGGTCGATCGCGGTGCGCATCTCCCGCAGCGCCCGCCGCAGCTCCGCCTCGCGCTGGCGCTGCATCGTCACCCGGGCCAGCGGCATCACCGCCGACGCCAGGATGAGCACGATGGCGCTGACCACGAGCAACTCGACGAAGCTGTACCCCCGCTCCGCCCCGACGCGGGCGTGAAGGGCGCGCAGGAGCCCGCGGCGCCCCCTCATGCCCCGGGGCCTCCCGCCTCGGCCGGGGAGGCGTCGCGATAGTACGTGGACACCCCGAGGGTGAGCACCAACCCCTCGTCCGACTCGTTCCCCTGCCCCAGCATGACGTCCTCGACGAGGATGAACTCGGGGGCCGTCTCGAGGACGTGGATGAAACGGCGGACGTCCTCGTACCGTCCCGCGAGCACCATCGTGGTTCGCAGCCGGGACAGCGGGCTGCCGCGTTCCCGTTCCGACACGCTGCTCTGCCGCTCGAGCACGAGGGCGGAATCGCGGGCCAGTCGATCGAGGTACGGCGAGAGAACAGCGCGGGCGCCCGCGAAGCCGGACGGGAGGACCTGCGTGTAGAACTGTTCCAGCCGTTCCTCGGCGCGGTCGGTGCTGGCGCCGGTCTCGGCCGCCGCCTCCCAGGCGGCGCGCATCTGTGCGAGGCGGCTCTCGGCCGCCACCGCGTCCGCCTCGGCCCGCGCGACCCGCCGCGACCAGGGATACAGGGCCACCGCGTAGAGGAGGCCGTCGACCGCCAGCAACAGGGCGACGGCCGTCACCAACCGCCGGTGATCCGAGGCGATTCGCCGCAGCAGCGTCATCGACATGCCGGTCTCGGGCCTCGCCCCCCCGCGACGCGTCCCCTCAGTCGCCAGGCCGGGCATCGGGGGCACCGGCACCCGGCCCCACCGCGGCGTTCGGCGGCGAAGCGCCTTCCCCCGGCCCGCCGCCGGCATCGGAGGACGCCGGTGGACCGAGGTAGCGGCCCCGCAGGACCGCGCGGTACATCCCGTCCTCGGTCAACTCCACCTGCCGGTTCAGCACGCCGTCGAACGCGCCGGACGCCTCCAGGGACGTGACGAACCGGCTGATGGCGTCGAGGCTCCGGCCCCGCACCCCCATTGCCACGTCGACCGTGCCCGGCTCGATCTCCGGCCGCACCTCGGTGACCATCACGTCGGGCGGCAGGGTGGTCTCGATACGGTTGAAGAAGTCGGTCCACGAGAACACCCGCTGGGTGATCAGGGTGTTGGCCTCGCGTGTCGCCTCGGCCAGCGTACCGAGGTCCCGCGGCGTCGCGTTCCGTTGCGCCTCCGCGGTGCGGGCCGCCAGCTCCGCCGTCTCCCGGGCCGCGCGGTCCACGCGCGCCTCGAGGTCGCGGTTGAGCCGGGCGAGGTCGACGAGGCGCACGACCCCGGCCGCCAGCAAGGCGAGGCCGAGTGCCGCGGCCAGACCGAGCGCCGCCCGCGCGAGGCGCTCGTTGTAGAAGGGTCGGGTCGCCAGATTCGTCCGCAGCATCGCCAAACTGCAACATACCACGGGCGCCGGCGGCGCCGGGGCGCCCGGTGCGTCTCCGGTCAGACCCCGCCGCGTGGGGTGTGCTCGCGGACGAGAAGGCCCGCCGGCGCCGCCGCCACGTCGGGAAGCGCCCCCCCCTCGCCCGGCGACCCCGCCGACCGGCCCGCGGCGACGGGGGTGACCGCGGTGTCGAGATGGGTCTCGATGAGCCGCCGGAGCCCCGCGGCGTCCTCGGTGGTGGCCCCTTCCCGGCTGACGGCCAGCAGCACCCGCCCGTACCCGTTGCCCTCCAGCCGATCCTCGTAGTACATCGTCGTCTGGTGCACGAGGTCCACGAGGTCTTCGTCGCCGCCGGCCGGGCGGTGGCGGAACAGGATCAGGTGTCCCCGACGCACGACGGCGATGGACCGGTATCCTCCCGCCGCGTGCACGAGCAGCCAGTCCGGCTCGGCCGGCGGACGGGCCGCGAGCACCGCGTCGATCAGGCTGAAGCTGGCCAGATTCACCACCCCCGCGTGCGCCCCGCCCCGCGCGCACGCGCTCTCGTACTCCTCGACGACGTCCCGCCGCATCAGGCTCACGACGAACTCCCGGCCGCCGCCGTCGACGGGGGCGCCGGGCGCGCAGGCCACCTGGGCGTCCTCGATCCGGAACGGCGCCGTCTTCCGCGCCCGCCATCGCACGAGCTGGTCGAGGTCGGCGGCGCGCGCGGGCACCTTGTCGAACCGCAGCAGCGACACCTTGGCGGCGCTGTCGGGCACCACCAGGGCCACGCGCCGGGGCGACCCGGGCAGGGCCGTCCGCACCTGCCGGACGACGTCGCGCACGGTGTCGGGCTCGAGCACGTTGGCGGCGTTGGCGGCGGGGATGACCGACCCGGCGGGCAGCGGCCGGGAGACGGCGGCGGCCACCCGCCGCTCGCGGTCGAGGACGACGCCGGTGACGCGGTCGGCGGCGATCTCGATGCCCGCCGACGGCGGGGGGGCGGCGACGAGGCGGGACAGGCTGCCGAGCGCGCTCATTTGACGAACGTGACCTTGTTGATCTCCTGCAGGGTGGTCAGGCCGGCCAGGACCTTCTCGACCGCCGACTCCCGCAGGAAGCGCATGTTCTCGTCCCGCATCGCCTGCTTGATCTCCGAGGTCGGCGCCCGCGCCAGGATCAGCTCCCGGATCCGGTCGCTCAGGTCGAGCAGCTCGCACAGGGCGGTGCGGCCGCGGTAGCCGGTCCCGTTGCACTCGATGCACCCAACGGCCTCGAAGAGCTCGTGGCCCCGCGCGAGATCGGGGTCGAGGCCGGCGTCGGCCAGGGCCTCGTCGCTCAGCCGCAACGGCCGGCGGCACTCGGTGCAGAGCATCCGGACGAGGCGCTGGGCGAGCACGCAGTTCAGCGAGGAGATGAACTGGTAGGCCTCGACCCCCATGTTCAGGAACCGCCCGAGCACGTCGAGCACGTTGTTGGCGTGCACGGTCGTGAAGACGAGGTGGCCGGTCAGCGCCGACTGAATGGCGATCTGCGCGGTCTCCGAGTCGCGGATCTCGCCGACCATGATCTTGTCGGGGTCGTGCCGGAGGATGGAGCGCAGCCCGCGGGCGAAGGTCAGCCCCTTGCGCTCGTTGATGGGGATCTGGGTGACGCCGTGAAGCTGGTACTCGACGGGGTCCTCGATGGTGACGATCTTGTCCTCGGGCGAGTGGATCTCGGAGAGCGCCGCGTAGAGCGTCGTCGTTTTCCCGCTCCCGGTGGGACCGGTCACCAGCACCATGCCGTAGGGCTCCTTGATGGCCCGGCGGAAGCGGCGCAGCTCGGCCTCGGCGAACCCGAGGACGTCGAGGCGCAGCTCGCGGAACTGCTCGCTGATCGTCTCCTTGTCGAGAATGCGGATCACCGCGTCCTCGCCGTGCACCGTTGGCATGACCGACACCCGGAAGTCGATGGTCTTCCCCGGCACCCGGACCTTGAAGCGGCCGTCCTGGGGAATCCGCTTCTCGGCGATGTCGAGCTCCGCCATGACCTTGATGCGCGAGAGGATGGCCCCGTGGAACTGCCTGTCCACCGGGCGCATGGCCGGCTGCAGGGTGCCGTCGATGCGGTACTTGACGTGGACGGCGTCGTCGAGGGTCTCGACGTGGATGTCGCTCGCGCGTCGCTGCAGGGCCGTGTAGATGGTCGAGTCGACGAGCCGGATGATGGGGCTGATGTCGCTCGTGAGTCGCTCGACGGTCAGGCTGTCCTCGCCGGCCTCGTCCTCGTGCAGGATCTGCAGCTCGAAGCTCTCGGTCGCCTCGTCGAGGACCCGCTGCGACCCCTCGCTCTTCTTGAGGATGGACTCGATGGCCGACCGCGTCCCCACCGTGACCCGGATGGGGGTGTCCAGCAGCAGGGCCAGCTCGTCGATCTTCGGGAGATCGATGGGGTCGGAGACGACGATGACGAGGGTGTCGCCGACCCTGCGGTAGGGCACGAAGCCGTACCGGAGCATGAGATCGGCGGGAATGGACCGGAACAGGTCCGCGTCCATGCTGAACCGGTCCATGTCCGCGAATTCCACCCGGTAGCGCTCGGCGAGCCGACGGGCCCGCGCGACCTCCTCCGCGTGGTCGGCCACGGCCGGCCCGCCGGCGGCCGGCCCGTCGCCCGGATGGAGGGCGCCGGGCCCCGCCGCGCGGCCGCTCTCCGCCCTGGGCCCGCCGGCCGCCGCGGTCGGATCGGGGGCGCTCATGACAGGACCGTCCCGAGTTGCAGGAGGGGCAGGTACAGGGCGACGAGGAGGGCGGCGATGACGAGCCCCATCACGATCAGCAGCACCGGCTCGATCACGGCCACGAAGCGCCCGAGCCGGGTCTCGATCTCCTCGTCGAAGAAGTCGGCGACGCTCGTCAGCATCTCGCGCAGGGCCCCCGTCGCCTCGCCCACCTCGACCATCCGGACGACGACCGACGGGAAGATCCCCCGCGCGGCCAGCGCCGCGGCCAGCGCCTCGCCCTCGCGGACCCGCTGCCCGACGACCGCGAGCTGTTCCGCGTAGAACCGGTTGCCGAGGGCGCGCGCCGCCACGTCGATGGCGTCGACCAGGGGTATCCCGCCGCCGAGGAGGGTGGCCAGGGTGCGCGACAGTTGTGAGGTCGCGAACCGGCTCGCGATCGAGCCGACGCCCGGAAGCCGCAGGACCAGCCGGTCGAGCAGCGCCGCCCGGCCCGGCCGCTGCAGCCAGCGCCAGGCCGCCCAACCCGCGAGCCCGGCGCCCGGGACGACGAGCAGAAGGTTGCTCCTCGCCGCGTCCGACACCGCGACCACGAGGCGGGTCATCAGCGGCAGCTCGGCCCCGAACCCGCCGTAGAACGCCTCGAACTCCGGCACCACCCGAAGGATGATGATGGACACCACGACGAGCGAGAGGCCCAGCAGGATCACCGGGTAGATCAGCGCGGAGAGGGTCTTGCGTTGCAGGGCGGTGACCACCTTGACGTAGTCGACGTAGCGCCGGATGACCTCCTCGAGGCCCCCGCTCTTCTCCCCCGCCAGCAGCGAGGCGGTGTACACGCCGGGGACGAGCTCGCCCTGCGCGTCGAACGCCTCCGAGAGCGACGCGCCGGCGTGAACGCGGTCGTGGACGTCGTTCAGGACGGCCTTGAAGCCGGGATCGTCCATGCGCTGGCGCAGGATGTCGAGCGACTGCACGAGGGGTAGCCCCGCCCGCAGGAGCGTCGCCAGCTCCTGGTTGAAGACCAGGAACTCCCGGGTCCTGATGCGCCGGCGGGGCGCCGGCGAGAAGCCGGACCAGGCGAACGAGCCGCGGCGGCTGAGGGCGAGGACGTGGAGGCCCTTGGCCGCCAGCTCCTGTCGGAGGGCCGCCTCGCTCTCGGCGACGTGCACGCCCTCGATGACCTCGCCGGTCTCGTTGCCGAGTCTGCAGTGGAACTCCATGCGTCGGGGCCCGCGCCGCCGGGACGTGCACCGCGCCTCCGGCCTGCCCGACGCGATTCTAGCAGTCCGCGGCCCTCCGCGCCACGGCATCCGCGGTGCGCGCGCGGTTGCCGCATGTTTCACGGCATGTTAGAGTTGCGCCGTTTTCGCACGCACGGGAATCGACCCTCCGGCAGTCCGCGCCGCAAACGGCGCGGACTGCCGGAGGGTTGGTTGGGCGCCCAGGGGAACCGAAAGCGACGAAGGGCGGACCGACTCGGATGCCACGCACACGGCGGAGAACGACGGCGATGTCTCTCGAAGCGCTCGGCATGGTGGAAACCAAGGGCCTCGTCGGCTCGATCGAGGCGGCCGACGCCATGGTCAAGGCCGCCAACGTGCTGCTCGTCGGCAAGGAGTACATCGGCGCCGGCTACGTGACCGTCTTCGTCCGGGGCGACGTCGGCGCCGTCAAGGCCGCCACCGACGCCGGCGCCGCCGCCGCCCGGCGGGTCGGCGAGCTCGTGGCCGTCCACGTCATCCCGCGCCCCCACGGCGAGGTGGAGAAGATCCTGCCGCAGGAGCCCGCGCCGTAGAACGGCGCGGACTGCTGGAGGGTTGGTTGGGCGCCGAGCGGAGCCGTCAGGCGACGATGGGCGGGCCAAGTCCGCGACGCCAAGTGATCGACCCACCGCGCATCCGGCCATGGCTGATCGGGCCCTCCTGAACGGCACGGACCTCGGGTCGAGTCCCGACTCGCGCACGCCCGGCGCCCGGCCCCCCGGCGCGTCCCGCCATGGCTGACAGCCCCCCCCGCATCGACTCGGACCTCGACTCGATACGCGAGGCGCGGCAGCTCGCCCGGCGGGCCCGCGACGCCCAGACGCGCCTCGCCGAGCTGACCCAGGAGCAGGTGGACGGCATGGTCGGCGCCGCCGCCGCGGCCGCCGCCACCCAGGCCGCGCCGTTCGCCCGGATGGCGGTGGAGGAGACCGGCTACGGCAACGAGGCGGACAAGGTCCGCAAGAACCTGTTCGCGGCCGAGACTATTCACCGGTTCATCGAGCCCATGCGCACCGTCGGCGTCATCCGGCGCCTCGAGGCCGAGCGCGTCGTCGAGATCGCCGAGCCGTTCGGGGTCGTCGCCGCGGTGGTGCCGTCGACCAACCCCACCTCCACCGCGATCTACAAGATCCTGGTCTGCCTGAAGGCGCGGTGCGCGGTGGTCCTGAGCCCGCATCCCGCCGCCGCCCGGTGCGTGCGACGGGTCGCCGAGGTGATGACCGCGGCCGCCGTCGACGCGGGCATGCCCGACGACGCGGTCACCTGCATGACGACCGTGACCCTCGAGGGCACGCAGGAGCTGATGCGGCGCCGCGAGGTCGCCGTCATCCTCGCCACCGGGGGCCTCGGCCTCGTCCGCGCCGCCTACAGCGCGGGGAAGCCGGCCTACGGAGTCGGGCCCGGCAACGCCCCCGCGTACATCGAACGGACGGCGGACCTGCCCAAGGCGGTGGCCGACATCATCACCGGGAAGACCTTCGACAACGGGCTGCTCTGCTCGTCGGAGAACTCCGTGGTGGTCGACGAGGCGGTGGCCGGGGAGGCGCGCCGCGAGTTCGAGCGGCAGGGCGGCTACTTCCTGAACGCGAGCGAGGCCGACCGCCTCGCCGGCGCCCTCGTCACCGCCGACCGCCTGCCCAGCCCGGAGCTGGTCGGCCGTACCGCGGCGGAGATCGCGGCCCGCACCGGTATCGACGCGCCGGCGGGGACCCGGGTCCTCGTCGCCCCCCTCGAGGGGGTGGGGCGCGACCACCCCCTGTCGATCGAGAAGCTCTGTCCGGTCCTCTCGTTCTACGTCGTCGCCGACTGGCGGGCGGGCTGCGAGCGGTGCATGGAGATCCTGCGCTACGGCGGGATGGGTCACACCATGGCCATCCACTCGCAGGACGAGCAGGTGATCCTCGAGTTCGGCCTCCGCAAGCCCGCCTTCCGCATCGTCGTCAACACCCCGACGACCCTCGGCTCGATCGGCATGACGACGGGGCTCGACCCCTCGATGACCCTCGGCTGCGGCGGGCACGGCGGCAACATCACCTCGGACAACATCACCCCGCGGCACCTGCTGAACGTCAAGCGCCTGGCCTGGGAGGTGCGCCCTGCCGACCGGCCTTCGCCGGAGCGGACCGACGCCGCCGCCCCTTCTCCGGCTACCCCGGCCGCCGGGCGGCCGCGCCCCAGGAGGCTCGACCCCGGACTACTCTCCCGCCGAATCGACACGTTCCTCGCCTCGCGGGGCGTCGGCACGGCTCCGCCCTCCGCGGCGGCAGGGCCCCCCGCCCCGGCCGCGGCCCCGGCGGGGGCGGCCCCGGCGGACGACCCGAGCCCGGCGCCCCCCACTCCCCCCGCCGCATCGACGGCGCCGGCCCGGGTCGACGCGCCGACCGGGCAGAGCGCCGCCGTCGAGTTCGTCTGCGAGGACGACGTCCGCCAGGCGGTGGAGGTCGGCCGGCGCATCGCCGTCGACGAACGCACGATCATCACCCCCGCCGCCCGCGACCTCGGAGAGCGGCACGGGGTCTTCGTGGAGGCCTGAACCGGCGCGAACCGTCGACTCCCGGCCGGCGGCTTCCGTGGCGGGGCGCCCCCGCCATCGGTCTTCCGTTCGGCACGGCCGTGCCCGGGGCCGCCGGCGTGCAGAGGAGGCGCTCGCGGCCGCGAGCGTCGGGGACACCGCTCCCGGCCGCCGGCACGGCCAGGACGCCCGGGGCAGTGCCGCGCACTTCCTGCGATCAGGCGCCCCCGCGCTCCCGTTCGGTTCCTGCACCCCCAATCCGGGGCAAGCGCCCGCAAGCAGCGCTCAGGCGCCGGCAGTCTTCTTGCAACCAGACCCGCCGTGCTCGCCATCGTGCAAAGCGCGGCCGTGTTCGGCATCGAGGCGCATCCCGTCCGGGTCGAGGTCGACGTCTCGGACGGCGGGTTGCCGACGACCGTCCTCGTCGGCCTGCCCGACGCCAGCGTGCGCGAGAGCCGCGAGCGTATCGACAGCGCCATCCGCAACTCCGGCATCGAGTTCCAGAAGCGGCGAGTGACGGTCAACCTCTCGCCCGCGGACATGCGAAAGGTGGGCTCGGCATTCGATCTGCCGATCGCCCTCGGCATGCTCGCCGCCGCCGGTCTCGTTCCGAGGGACCGGCTCGACCGGACGCTGATCGTCGGCGAGCTTTCTCTCGACGGCGCGGTCCGGCCGGTGCGGGGGCTCCTCCCGATCGCGGCCCAAGCCGCGCGGGACGGAATCGAACGCCTGGTGGCGCCCGACGCCAACGCCGGCGAGGCGGCCATCGTCGGCGGCCTCGGGGTGCTGCCCGTGGCTACGCTCGAAGAGGCCGTCGCGGTCCTGGCGGGGCGATCCGGCCGGACCGCGGAGCCGGGGCCGCGTCCCGCCCCCGCCGTCCCCCCGGCGCCGGACCTCGCCGACGTGCGGGGACAAGCGTTGGCCCGCCGGGCGCTGGAGATAGCCGCCGCCGGAGGCCACAACCTGATCTTCATCGGGCCGCCGGGGGCCGGCAAGAGCATGCTCGCCCGGCGGCTGCCGGGCATCCTGCCCGCGTTGACGACGCACGAGGCCCTCGAGGTGACCACCATCCACTCGGTGGCGGGGCTGCTGCCGCCGGGCGGCGGGCTCGTGACCACCCCGCCCTTCCGTGCTCCCCACCACACCGCGTCGGACGTCGCGCTCGCCGGCGGCGGCGCGATCCCCCGGCCCGGCGAGATCAGCCTCGCCCACAACGGCGTCCTCCTCCTCGACGAGGCGGCGGAGTTCGCCCGCCACGTCCTCGACGCCCTGCGCCAGCCCCTCGAGGAGGGTGCGGTGCAGGTGGCCCGCGCGGCGCGATCGACGGTCTTCCCGGCCCGCTTTCTGCTCGTCGCCACCACGAATCCCTGCATCTGCGGCTACCTCGGGGAGCCGACCCGCCCGTGCCGCTGTTCCCCGCGCCAGATCGCGCGCTATCGGAGCCGGCTCTCGGGACCGTTGCTCGACCGCATCGACCTGAGCGTCCGGGTGCCGGCGGTGCCCTTCAGCGCGCTGACCGGGACCGAGCCCGGCGAGGCGTCGGCGCCGGTGCGCCGGCGGGTCGCGGCCGCGCGCGAGGCGCAGCGGGCGCGGAACCGGTGTCAGGACGGAGCCCCGGTGAACGCCCGCCTGCACGGTCGCGCCCTCTCCCGGCACTGCGCCCTCGACGCGGCCGGGCTCCGGATCCTCGACGCGGCCAGCCGCCGGTTTCGTCTCAGCGCCCGGAGCTGCCACCGGTTGATGAAGGTGGCGCGCACGATTGCCGACCTTGCGGGCGATGAGACGATCGCGGCCGAGCATCTCGCGGAAGCGGTACAGTTCAGGCTCGACGAGTGACGCCGTCAGGAGTCCGCGCCGTCCCATGGCGCAGACTCGGGGCCCTCGAGGCGACGGGTGTCCGGAACGCGCGAGCGTGCCGATACTCCGGGACATGGAACTGCGCAGGACGGGAGTGTTCGATTCGCCGACGCTGCTGCTTCGGGCGGCCGGGCTGGCGCTGGGGATGGTCCTCGCCGGCCAGGCCCCGGGGGGCGGCGTCGCGGCGGCCCAGTCCGACGACGACCCGCGGGGCTGCCTGGCGCTGGCGGTCTACTGGGAAGCGGGCGGCGAGGGTCGCGAGGGCATGGCGGCGGTGGCCTGGGTCGTCCTCAACCGTCGCATGCACCGCGACTTCCCTCCGACGGTCTGCGATGTCGTCTACCAGGGCGGCACCGCGCCCGGCTGCCAGTTCAGGTTCTGGTGCGACGGGAAGAGCGACGAGCCGCGGGACGCCGACCTCTGGGCCCTCGCCCTCGACGTCGCAACGGAAGCGCTGGAGGGCCGCGGAGCCGATCCGACCGGCGGTGCGCTGTTCTTTCACGCCGCCGCCCTCGGAACCGCGCCGTGGCGGGTGCCGCGGGAACGCACCGTCCGGATCGGGCGGCACATCTACTATCGGTAGCCGGCCCGTCGCCGCGCCGCGAGCGGGCGCTCAGGACCCCGCGCCGACCGGCTCCGCGACGCTCCTGCCCCGACGAATCAACTCCTCCTGCACCTCGCGCCGCGGCTCGCCGGCGGCGGGGGTTCTGAGGACGTACTCGCCGTCGGACCCGCAGTCCCACACCGAGCAGTTGTCCTGCTCGTAGGCGGCCAGGATCTCGTCGAGCTCGCGCTTGAGCGCGGGGTCCTCGACGGGGATCACCGTCTCCACGCGGCCGTTCAGGTTCCGCTTCATCCAGTCCGCGGAGCCGATGAAGTGCTCCGGTCGTCCCGCGTTGACGAACCGGAAGATCCGGCTGTGCTCGAGGAAGCGCCCCACGACGCCGAACACCCGCACCGTCTCCGACAGCCCGTCCACCCCGGGACGCAGGCAGCACAGCCCGCGGACGTTGAGCCGGACGGGCACGCCCGCCCCGCTCGCGTCGTAGAGCTCGTGGATGATCTCGGCGTCCTGGAGCTGGTTCATCTTCGCGTCGATTCCCGATGGCCGCCCCTCCCGGGCGTGCTCCGCCTCCCGGCGGATCAGCTCGATGAAGCGGCGCCGCATCGACACCGGGGCCACCAGCAGCTTGCTGCTCTCGGGATAGGGAATCACGCCGGTCAGCGAGTTGAAGACGGTGGCGACGTCGTTGCCGATCGACTCGTCGCAGGTCAGCAGTCCGACGTCCTCGTATATCCGGGCCGTACCCGAGTGGTAGTTCCCGGTGCCGACGTGCGCGTAGCGCCGCACCCCGTCCGGCTCGTCGCGCACGACGAGGGCGAGCTTGACATGGGTCTTGAGCCGCTCCACCCCGTAGGACACGTGCACGCCTTCCTTCTCCAGGAAGTTGCCCCACGCGATGTTCGGGGCCTCGTCGAACCGGGCCGTGATCTCGACCAGCACCGCCACCTGCTTGCCCTGCCGCGCAGCCTCCGCCAGTGCCCGCAGCAGCGGCGAGTCGCGGCTGGTGCGGTAGATCGTCAGCTTGATCGCGAGCACCGCCGGGTCCGTCGCGGCCGAGTTCAGGAACCGCAGCACGGAGCCGTCGAAGCTCTGGTAGGGGTGGTGCAGCAGGATGTCGCCGCGCGCGATCTCGTCGAAGATCGCCGAGGAGGTGTCGGGCAGCCGCTGGAGCCGCGGGTGGTCGGCCGGCTCGTGCGGCGGCTGGCGCAGGTCGTCGCGGCCCGGTCCGTCGAAGATCTGAAGGTCGCTCACGCCGAGCGGCGCCCGCGTGGGATAAACGTCGTCGGGGCCGATGCCGAGCTGGCGGCTCAGCCACGACACCTGATGCTCCGGCATGGTGCTGTCCACCTGCAGCCGGACCACCCCCGCGAACCGACGGGCCTTCAGCTCCGAGCTCACCTGCCGGACGATGCTCCCGGGTTCCTCGAGCGGCGCGTCGCCGCCGTCCGCCTGGTCGACGTCTCCCTCCGCCGCGCGAGTGACCCGGAACACGTGGACCGCGGCGGGCGGCGAGCCGGGATACAGCAGGTCGAGGTTGGCGGCGATGACCTGCTCGATGGGCACGACGCCGGGGCGGTCGTCCAGGGGAATCCACCGCGGGCGGTTGCCGGGCACCTTGATGCGCACGAAGCGGGTATCGCCGTCGTGCGGAATGAAGACCGCGAGATTGAGCCCGAGGTTGCTGATGAACGGGAACGGATGCTCCGAATCGACGGCGAGCGGTGTCAGTATCGGCTGGATGTTGCGCGCGAAGTAGGCGCGCAGGGCCGCGCGCTCGTCCCGCTTCAGGTCGTCGTGCCGCAGGATGGGCAGCCCCGCCCGGGCGAGGTCCGGCACCAGCTCCTCGTGCCACAGCCGGCCGAGCTCCGCCACCTGGGTGAGGAGCTGGGCGCGGCAGGCGGCCAGCTCGTCGGCCGGGGTGCGGCCGTCGATGGAGAGCTTCTTGGCCCGGTTGTCGATCTCGCGCTTGAGGCCGCTCATGCGCTTCATGAAGAACTCGTCGTGGAGCATCCCGATGATGCCCGCGAACTTGACGCGCTCGAGCAGGGGCAGATCGGCGCGGCCGACGAGATGCAGCACCCGGCGGGCGAACCCGAGCCAGCTCAGCTCGCGGCTGAGGAACGCCCGGGCCGGTCCCAGGGCGGCGAGGCGTGCTCTGGTCGACACCGCTTCCCCTTTCGATTCGGCGGCTCGCTGTTAATATCTCGCGGGGTTTCCGCTCCCGGAAGCCTTCGATTATAGGACACCCGTCGTGCCGAACCCGACAGAGACCCTTCCCGAGAACATCGCCGCCGTCGACCTCGGCTCCAACAGCTTCCACATGCTCGTCGCCCGCACCAAGGGCGGTGAGCCGATCCTCGTCGATCGCCTGCGCGAGATGGTGCAGCTCGCTTCCGGCCTCGCCCCCGACGGACGCCTCAGCCCCGAGTCGCGCGACCGGGCCATCGAGTGCCTTCGACGGTTCGGGCAGAGGCTGCGCCACATGGATCCCAGCGAGGTCCGGGCGGTGGGCACCAACACGTTGCGGGCCGCGGTCGACGCTGGCGAGTTCCTGGTCGACGCGGAGCGGGCGCTGGGACACTCGATAGAGACGATCTCCGGCATCGAGGAGGCCCGCCTGATCTTCCTCGGGGTGACGCGGACCCTGCCCGGGCCGCAATCCCGGCGGCTGGTCGTCGACATCGGCGGCGGCAGCACCGAGCTGATCGTGGGTGACGAGGCCCCTCTCGACATGGAGAGCCTCTACATGGGCTGCATCAACGTCAGCCGCGCCCATTTCGGCGACGGCCGGCTCACCCCCGAGAACTGGCGGCGGGCCGAGCTCGCCGCGTTGCAGGAGCTGGAGCCGGTCACCGGGCGCTTCCGCGCGATCGACTGGGAGGAGGCGGTCGGGGCCTCGGGGACCATCCGGGCCATCGACGGCCTCGTCCGCACCTACGGATGGAGCCGGAAGGGGATCACGGCCGGCGCCCTGGGCAGGCTGCGCGAGGCCCTGCTGCGGGCGGGACGCGTCGGCCGGCTGAAGCTGGAGGGGCTGAACCCCAGGCGCAGGACGACCATCGCGGGGGGGGCGGCGATCCTGTCGGCCCTGTTCGAGGCGCTCGGCATCGAGGTCATGCGACGCTCGGACGGGGCCCTGCGAGAGGGCCTGCTCTACGACTCTCTCGGCCGGATCCGCGATCAGGACGTGCGCGAGCGGGGGGTCGAGGCCCTGGCGGATCGCGCGCACGTCGACCGGCAGCAGGCGGCGCGCGTGAAGCAGACGAGCCTGCTCCTGCTCGCCCAGGTGGCGGACGGCTGGGACCTCGGGAGCCGCAACGCGCGGCAGTTCCTGTCCTGGGCCGCGAACCTGCACGAGATAGGTCTCGACATCGCCCACAACCACTACCACCGGCACGGCGAGTACATCGTCGCCCACGCCGACCTGCAGGGATTCTCGCTGCCCGAGCAGCAGGTGCTCGCGACCCTGGTTCGGTCTCACCGGCGCAAGTTCCCGAGCGAGGTCATCGCCGCCATCCCCCGGAACTGGTCGGCGTGGACCGAGCGGCTCGCGATGCCGCTGCGCCTGTCGGTGGTCCTGCACCGGAGCCGGAGTCCGCTGCCCCTCCCCCCGATCGAGCTCAGCGCCGCGAAGAACGCCCTGGACCTGCGGTTCCCCCCCGGGTGGCTCGACCAGCACCCCCTGACGCGGGCCGATCTGGAAACCGAGGCCACCTACCTCCGGGGAGCCGGCTACAAGCTGTCGTTCGGCTGACAGGGTTGGTTGGGCCGGCGGAGCCGAAGGCGACGATGGGCGGGCGGCGGCCGGCTCGGGCCCCTGGCGGTGCGTGTCGGCCGGCCGACTACGGCTCGAGCCGGGCCAGCATCCGGGGAACGACCAGCCACTGCAGCTCGCCGAGGCCGGGCCGGACCTCGTTCCAACCCGCCGCGTCGAGCCGGATGCACGCGAGGGCGGCGGTCGGGAACCGGAGGGCCGCTCCGCCGATCAGGATCGAGGCGGTCTCCGAGCAGGCCGGCTCGTGCCCCACGACGAGGAGGGTCTCCACGCCGGGGTCGACGGCGCGCACGCACGCCAGCACGTCGTCGGGCGACGCGCCGTACAGCTCGGGGACGACGGCGGCCGGGGCCCGCCATCCGCCGGCGTCGGCGGCGTGCCGCAGGGTCTCGGCCGTGCGGACGGCCGGCGAGCAGAGGACGTGATCGGGAGCCGGCCCCGCCCGCTCGAGGAACCGCCCCATGCACCGGGCCGCCCTCACGCCGCGCGGGGCGAGCGGGCGCTCGCGATCCGGCCGCGGCGGGGCGTCCCAGCTCGACTTGCCGTGACGGAACAGGAGAATCGTCTTCACGACGGCTCCGGGCGGGCCTCCTCGAGCCGCCGCACCAGCTCGCCCCAGAGGGCCGCGTAGGCGCGCGCGGCCTCACTCGTCCTCCGGAACGCGCAGAGGGGCTCGCGCCGCGCGCTCATCTGCTCGACCGCGCTCGAGTACGGAATCCCGGTCGCGAGCATCGGGCACGGCATCTCTTCCGGGGCTTCGCAGATCCGGCGATGCAGGGTCCGGCGGCGATCGACCATCGAGTAGAACGGCAGCACCCGGACCGCCGCCGGTTCCCGCCGCAGGTGCCGGGCGAGCTGGCGGAGGGTCCGTCGCGACAGCGCCGTGGGAATGGTCGGCACGATCAGGGCGTCGGCGACCGCGAAGACCGCCTCCGAGGCGAGCGAGATGCCGGGGGCGCAGTCGAGGAAGACGTAGTCGTAGCCGGCGCCGAGCTCGCGGATTCTGCGGGTGAGGCGCCGGACGTACTTCGGGCTGTCGAGCAGCAGATCCAGGTGGCGGTACGAGAAGTCGGCGGGAAGCAGGTCCAGCCCCTCGTAGTCCGTCTCGCGGACGTAGCGGGCGAGGGCGCGCTTGCCGCGGACGAGCTTCCTGCCGCCTCCCCGGACCCTCATCTTGACCCGGAAGCACCAGGTGGCCGCGCCCTGCGGGTCGAGGTCGCAGATGAGGGTCCGCGCCCCCGCCGCGGCGGCGAGCCACGCCAGGTTGACGGCGGCCGACGTCTTCCCCACGCCGCCCTTGATGTTGTAGGCCGCCAGCACCTTCATTGTGAACCGCGGGCTGCGTCCGGGGCTTTCGGACGGGAGGCGAGGAGCCGGTCGAGGTCGGCCGCGGTGCGCGCGGTCGCGAACCTGCCGACCTCGTCGGCGAGCCGCCGCCTCGCGGCGGTCTGCCGCGACTCCAGCCGGTCGACCAGGCGCCCCGCCGTCAGGAGCGCCGGCGCGTCCGCGCCGCCCGCCGCGAGGAGCTCGCGGGCGGTGTCCTGCAGCTCGCCCTGCTGGACCTCGAGATCGTTGTACTCCCCGAGATCGTCCTGCAGCCGCTTGAGGGAGCGGATGAACGTGTTCACGGGGCCGGCCGCGAACAGGCTGCGGAAGAACTCGAGCAGGTACCGCAGCTTCTTGCAGGCGATTCGCAGGTCGTGAATGGCTTCGGCCGGGGTCTCCACCGAGAGGCCGCGCCCACGCCTGCGCACTCTCTCGAAGGCCCGCTCGATGCGCTCGCCCGCCACCTCGCGGACGGGACGGGCGGCGTTCGCGCCGCCGCCGTCGCCGTCGGTCTCGAGAAGGCGCCGCCATTCCCGCTTCAGCCGTCGGTAGCGGGCCGAGTCGAGCCCCGCAAGCTGCTCCGCGTGCGCAGCCTCCCGCCGGCGCTTCAGGTGCTCGGCCAGCGGGGACAGGTCGCCGCGGGCGGACGGCGGCAGCTCGGCCTGGTGGCCCCGCAGGCCGAGCAGGTGCACGTCGAGGTCCCGGGGCGGCCCCGTCAACCGGCCGAGCCACGCGAACTCGCCGGCGAAGCGGCGCGTCGCGGCGTCGTCGAAGACGTCCCTGACCTGTCCCAGGCAGGAACGCGTCCGCCGCACGGCGACCCGGAAGTCGTGCAGGAACTCGGGGTCGAGGTCCGCCCGGAGCCCCGCCTCGTTGGCCTGCATCATCTCCCACAGCGCGGCGAGGATGCGCTTCACGGCGCGGTCGGTGCGCGCGTCCGGATCGAGGCGCAGCTCGAGCTTGCCGGTGTAGTCGCCGGGCTGACGACCGACCGCGGCGAGTGCGAGATCGATCTCCGTCCCGGGTCCCGGCGGGAGTCCCAGGTCCTCTTCCACGAACCGGCGCACGCCGCGGTAGGCCTGCTCGTATCCCGTCATCCTGGCGAGGCGCAGGATCGTCGGCAGCCGCCGGCGGCGCCGCGTGGAACCGGCCGCGGTCCCATGATCGAGCGAGACGCGCACCACCGCCTTCTCCCGGCTGTCCACCACGGAGATCCGATCGCTGCGGCGCTCGATCCTCACCACCGGCAGCAGCCGCCGGATGTCCGTCACCGCCTGAAGCTCGTCCCGGAAGCCGCCCGGGGGCAGATCGCGGGCGAAGTCCGGCGGGGCCGGCAGGGTCGCCCGGTGGCGGCGGCGGCCGTCGAAATGGTCCCAGCGCAAGTGGCACGACCCGTCCGCGTCGTCGGACAGGACCGTCCCCGCGCCGCCGTAGAGGCGCCAGTCGAACGTGTCGAGATAGGTGCGGGCGGAGGCCCGCTTGTCCTCACGCCGGGTCGGGAACCGCTCCGCGAGCCGGGACAGGATGCCGGCCGCGGTCCGCGGCCCGTCGAGCAGGTACCTGTGACACATCTGTCCGCCTGAATGGTACACCGTCGCCCCGTCGCCGGCTCGCGGCCGATTGCACACCGTTTCACAATCCACGGTCGGCGTGGTAGTATCCGAGACGAGAGGTGGGTGCTGGTCAAACGCTATTCCTTCATCGTCGCTGATCGTTCGACCGGAGTCGTACACCGCTTCGCCCTGAGTTTCCGCCCGAAGCTGGTGGCAGCCCTGTTGATCGCTCTCCCCCTCGGGTGGGCCGGCCATGCCGCCTGGCTCGATGGGTCCCGGTTCGATCCGGCCCAGTGGCTGAAGTCGCCCCGCTGGACGATGAACGACCGGCTGCGCTCGTTCAACGCCCTGCTCCAGTCCGAAATCGACCGCTACGGCACCACCGTCACCGACCTGTCCCGCCGGGTGGCCGCCCTGCAGCCCGTCGTCGAGGCCCTGCACGATCAGTCCGTCGTCGACCCCGGCGTCAGGCAGGCCATGATGCAGGTGGCGGAGGTCGATCGCTCGCGGAGGGCGTCGACCCTGCGGACGGTGGCGCAGGCGGCGCCGACCGAGACCCTGAACCTGCTTCACGATCTGCTCGACGTGCTGGAGATCGAGCTCGGGGTCGTTCAGGGCAACATCCGGCTCCGGCGGGACCTCGCCGCCGCGACGCCGCTCGACCTCCCCGTCCGGGGCCGCATCATGTCCCGGTTCGGGTACCGGAGCGATCCTTTCACGGACGAGTGGAGGTTTCACGAGGGACTCGACATCGACACCGGATACGGGCAACCGGTCCGGGCGACGGCCGGCGGCCGCGTCGTGGAAGCCGGGCGCCATGGCAACCACGGCGAGATGATCGAGCTCGACCACGGCTTCGGCCGCCGCACGCGCTACGCTCATCTGTCGGAGTTCGCCGTCCGCGTGGGCGAAGATGTCGAGCGGGGGCAGGTCATCGGCTACGCCGGCGCCACCGGCCGCGCCACCGGATCGCACATCCACTACGAGGTCCTGGTCGGCAACCGGCCCATGAACCCGCTCCGGCTGGTGTTCGCCTCCGGCGGCGTCTCGGCGGACTGATTTCCGCCGGCGGGCCGGCCGGCGTCATCCCTCTTCCACCAGGGCTCCCCGTTTCCCGAAAACTCCGCGAGCCAGGAATCTGCGCCGCAGGCGGCGTGGGCTCCTGCAGGATTGGTTGGGCGCCCGGCGGAGCCGAAGGCGACGATGGGCAGGCCGGGTTTCGCCGGCTCGCGCGCCCGTTGTTGGGCGGCGGCGGCGGCCCCGGTTTCGCAACGGTCGAACCCGTCGTCTTGACGCGTATAGGCCCCTTCCCTACAATCGATCACATCCGTGTCTACCGGATCGACACCCGCCTTGGATCATCATCGACAGCGCAACGCTACGGAGGGGCCGGCCCTGCCCGAGGAACGGCCGGCGGTCCCGGCCGCGGGACGGCGCGAGCTGCCGGAGGGATGGTCGGGCGCCAAGCGTAGCCGCGGGCGACGATCGCCGCGCTAGATTGCCTTCGACGCGGTCCCGGGACTCGACCGATGCTGCAGAACGTCCTCAGGAAAGTCTTCGGCACCCAGAACGAGCGCGACCTCAAGCGGATGCGGCCGGCGCTGGCCGAGATCAACGACCGCGAAGCCGAGGTCCGGGCTCTCGATGACGCCGAGCTCCGCGCGCGAACCACGAGCCTCCGCGAGCGCGCCGACCGGGGCGAGCCCCTCGACGACCTGCTGCCCGACGCTTTCGCGGTGGTCCGCGAGGCGGGCCGGCGTGTGCTCGACATGCGGCACTTCGACGTCCAGCTCATCGGCGGCATGGTCCTGCACCAGGGCAGGATTGCCGAGATGAAGACCGGCGAAGGCAAGACCCTCGTCGCCACCCTCGCCGCCTATCTGAACGCCCTCGGCGGCGGCGGGGTCCACGTCGTCACCGTGAACGACTACCTGGCCCGGCGCGATGCGGAGTGGATGGGCCGGATCTACCGGTTCCTCGGCATGTCGGTCGGGATCATCCAGCACGACCTGCGCGACCCGGAGCGCCAGGCCGCCTACGCCTGCGACATCACCTACGGCACCAACAACGAGTACGGGTTCGACTACCTGCGCGACAACATGAAGTTCGAGCTCGCGCACTTCGTGCAGCGCGGGCACCGCTTCGCCATCGTCGACGAGGTCGACAGCATCCTCATCGACGAGGCCCGGACCCCCCTCATCATCTCGGGGCCGGCCGAGCAGTCGACGGAGCTGTACTACGAGGTCGACCGCATCATCCCCCGGCTGAAGCCGGGGGCGGTCACCCAGGGCAACGTCAAGGCCGAGGACCGCGAGGCCCTCGAGGACACCGGCGACTTCCTGACCGACGAGAAGCACAAGACGGTCAGCCTGACCGAGACCGGCATGGCGAAAGCCGAGAAGATGCTCGGCAAGCGCCTCAACCCCGGCGGGCTCTACGACCCCGCCAACATGCCCCTCCTCCACCACGTGAACCAGGCCCTGCGCGCCCACGCCCTGTTCAGGCGCGACGTCGAGTACATGGTGAAGGACGGCCAGGTCGTCATCGTCGACGAGTTCACGGGCCGGCTCATGCCCGGCCGCCGCTGGAGCGACGGCCTCCACCAGGCGGTCGAGGCCAAGGAGAAGGTCAAGATCGAGCGGGAGAACCAGACCCTCGCGACGGTGACGTTCCAGAACTACTTCCGCAAGTACGACAAGCTGTCGGGCATGACCGGCACCGCCGACACCGAGGCGCCGGAGTTCGCCAAGATCTACAAGCTCGACGTCATGGTCATCCCGACCAACCGCCCCCTGGTGCGGATCGAGGAGGCCGACTCCGTCTACCGGACCGAGCGCGAGAAGTACGAAGCCATCGCCGAGGACATCATCGAGAAGCAGGAGACGGGCCGTCCGGTGCTCGTCGGCACCGTGTCGATCGAGAAGTCCGAGCGCCTCGCGGGGCTGCTCAAGCGGCGGGGCGTCAAGCACGTCGTGCTCAACGCCAAGTACCACGCCCAGGAGGCGGAGATCGTGGCCCAGGCCGGCCGCCAGGGGGCGGTGACCATCGCCACCAACATGGCCGGCCGCGGCACCGACATCGTCCTCGGCGGCAACGCCGAGTACATGTCCCGGCAGCGGGCCCTCGCCGAGCAGGCGGCGGAGCGGCTGCCGAAGGAGGAGGCGAAGTTCGTCGACGACGACGAGTTCGTCTACTTCTACCACCTGGAGCACTTCTACCGCGTGCCCCGCCCCGCGTGGGAGCGCATCTTCGCCCAGTTCGTCGAGCAGACCACGGCCGAGCACGAGGAGGTCGTCGACGCCGGCGGGCTGCACATCATCGGGACCGAGCGGCACGAGTCGCGCCGCATCGACAACCAGCTCCGGGGCCGGGCGGGCCGCCAGGGCGACCCCGGCTCGTCACGCTTCTACCTGTCCCTCGAGGACGACCTGATGCGCATCTTCGGGTCCGATCGCATCTCGGGGCTGATGGAGCGGCTGGGGATGGAGGAAGGGGTCCCCATCGAGCACCGGATGGTGACCCGGGCCATCGAGCGGGCCCAGAAGCAGGTCGAGGCGCAGCACTTCTCGGTGAGGAAGCACCTGCTCGAGTACGACGACGTCATGAACAAGCAGCGGGAGAACGTCTACACGCTGCGCCGGGAGCTGCTCGACGGGCAGGTGCACGTGTCCGACGACGAGGTCGTCGACAGCCGCCGCTACCTGATGACCCTGGCCGAGGACCTCGTCGACCAGGAGGTCGAGGCCCACTGCGGCCGCGACACCGACCCGGAGGACTGGGACACCGACGGGCTGGCGCGCGCGGTCGGCGAGCTCACGGGGCTGCCGCCGGAGCAGACGGACGAGTTCGACCTCGACGATTTGAGCCCCGACGAGATGCTCGACACCCTCTGGGCGGCCGTCAAGTCGCGCTACGAGGAGAAGGAGGAGGGGATCGAGGCGGAGCTGCTGCGGCGGGTCGAGCGCGACGTGATGCTCCAGATCGTCGACACCCAGTGGAAGGACCACCTCTACGGCCTGGACCACCTGAAGGAGGGGATCGGCCTGCGCGCCCACGCCCAGCGGGATCCCCTCGTCGAGTACAAGCGCGAGAGCTTCGCCCTTTTCCAGGCGATGAAGGAGCGGATCGACACCGAGATGATCCGTTACCTGTGGCGCCTGAGGCCCATCGTGCAGGGCGAGGGCGGCGAGGTCGCCCGGCCCGCGGCCCGCCGGCGGGCGCCGATGACCCTCAACGACCCGGGGGCCGCCGCTCCCGCCTTCGCGGGCGCCGCGGCCGCGGCCCGCGGCCCTCAGCCCGCCCGGACCGGCGGGGACGACGCCAAGGTGCGCACGGTGCGCCGGGAGGCCAGGAAGGTGGGGCGGAACGAGCCGTGCCCATGCGGCAGCGGCAAGAAGTACAAGAAGTGCTGTGGGGCCTGACATGACGGTGGGCATCGACACGACGGCGACCCGTTTCACGGCCACCGACATCGCGGTGGCCCTGACGTTCGACGACGTGCTGCTGGTGCCACAGCGCTCCGAGGTGCTGCCGGCCGAAGTCGACGTCTCCACCCGGCTTACCCGGAACGTCACCCTGAAGGTGCCGATCATCAGCGCCGCCATGGACACCGTCACGGAGTCGCGCCTCGCCATCGCGATGGCGCAGCTCGGCGGCATGGGCGTGATCCACAAGAACCTCCCCATCGAGGACCAGGCGGCCGAGGTCGACCGGGTCAAGCGGTCGGAGAGCGGGATGATCGTCAACCCGATCACGCTGGCCCCCTCCAACCGCATCGTCGAGGCCCTCGAGCTGATGAAGAAGTACCGCATCTCGGGAGTGCCGATCACCGAGGACGGCAGCACCGAGGGCCGGCTCGTCGGCATCCTCACCAACCGGGACCTGCGCTTCGAGCGCCGCATCGACCGGCCCATCGGCGAGGTGATGACCCGCAAGGACCTGATCACGGTGCCGGTCGGGACGACCCTGCAGGACGCCCAGACCATCCTGCACCAGCACCGCGTGGAGAAGCTGCTGGTGGTCGATCAGGAGTTCCGGCTCAAGGGGCTGATCACCGTCAAGGACATCCAGAAGATGATCACCTACCCCACCGCGTCCAAGGACGAGCTGGGCCGGTTGCGGGTGGGGGCGGCGGTGGGCATCGCCAAGGACACGATGGAGCGGTCCGAGGCCCTGGTCGGGGCCGGCGCCGATGTCCTCGTCGTCGACACCGCGCACGGGCACTCCCGCGGGGTGATGGCGATGGTCGGCCGGCTCCGCGAGCGCTTTCCCAGCGTGGAGCTCGTCGCCGGCAACGTCGCCACCGCGGAGGGCACCGAGTCGCTGATCGCCCTCGGCGTCGACGGGGTCAAGGTCGGCATCGGCTCCGGGTCGATCTGCACCACCCGGGTCATCGCCGGCATCGGCATGCCGATGATCTCGGCCCTCGCCGAGTGCGGGCAGGCCGCGAGCCGGCACGGCGTCCCGATCATCGCCGACGGCGGGGTGCGCTACTCGGGCGACATCACCAAGGCGCTGGCGGTCGGGGCCGGGGCGGTCATGATCGGGAGCCTCTTCGCGGGCACCGACGAGAGCCCCGGCGAGCTGATCCTCTACCAGGGGCGCAGCTTCAAGGAGTACCGGGGGATGGGCTCGATCGGGGCGATGCGCGCGGGCAGCCGCGACCGCTACTTCCAGGAGGACTTCGATCTCGCGAGCCCCCGCGAGGACGGCGAGAAGCTCGTCCCCGAGGGCATCGAGGGGCGGGTGCCCCACAAGGGGTCGGTCGGCGCCATGATCCACCAGCTCGTCGGCGGCCTGCGCGCCGGCATGGGCTACTGCGGCTGCCCCACCATCCCCGAGCTGCAGGGGAACGCGAGGCTGGTGCGCATCACCCCCGCCGGCATGCGCGAGAGCCACGTCCACGACGTGGTCATCACCAAGGAAGCCCCCAACTACCGCTCGGAGTAGGCTGCTTGCGGCGAATCACGCATCGTCTTCCACCTCCCGCCGGGGCGGGACGACGATCCTCACGCCTCCACCGAGTCCACCGGCCCGCTTCGGGGCAAAGCCGCGCCTGATCCTTCCGGCAGGTCGATGGCGATCTCCCGCGAGTCGCCGCCCCGGTCGTGGATGCGGACCGACACCGCGCCCGACACGGGACGCGGCAGGCGGTCCGCCCATTCGATGCACACGAGAGCGCCGGATTCCGGCAGCTCCTCGAGCCCGAGGTCGTCGGTCTCGGCCGGGTCGAGCCGATAGAGGTCGACGTGCTGGACCCGGCCCCCGCCGTAGGCCTGGACGATCGTGAACGTGGGGCTGCTGACCTCGTCGGGGTCGATGCCCATGCCCTCGACGAACCCCCGCACGAACGCAGTCTTCCCGGCCCCGAGGTCCCCGAAGAGCTGCACGACGGTCCCGGGGGGAAGACGCCGGGCGAGATCGGCGGCGATGTCCGCCGTCTGTCGTTCGGAGTGACTCTCGTGGCGTGTGTGCATGGCCGGCACTCGTCGGGTCTGCAGGGTCAGAGGGGCTTGAACGCGGGCTCCTGTTCATGCCGGTCGGGTCCGTCGCCGGCCAGGGTCACGAGGGCGGGGCCGAGACCGCGCGCGAGGTCGCCGGCCAGCAACCCCGCGCCGTGCTCGGCCGCCGCCGCGTCCCCCGCGAGCCCGTGCAGGCATACGCCGAGCCCGCAGGCGGTCTCGACGTCCGGGAGCTGCGCCATCCACGCGGCCAGCACCCCGGTGAGCACGTCGCCGGTCCCGCCGGTGGCCATGCCCGGATTGCCGGTGACGTTGATCCACACGTCACCGGCCGGGGTCGCCACCAGGGTCCGCGCCCCCTTCAGGACGACGAAGATGCCCTGCTCCCCCGCCAGGTCGCGGGCCACGTCGAGGCGGTGGGCGGTCACGTACTCGGCCGGCCGGCCGATGATGCGCCCCATCTCGCCGGCGTGCGGGGTGATGACGAGCGGGCGGTCCGGACGTCCCCGGAGGCCGGCGGGGTCGCCGGCGAACGCGTTCAGGGCGTCGGCGTCGAGCACCATCGGGACCCGGGCGCGGTCCACCAGCTCGCGTACGAACCGCGTGACGCCGGTCGCGCGCCCCAGGCCGGGTCCGACCGCGAGGACGTCGCAGCGCTCGGCGAGCACCGCGCCGGCCGCCTCGGCCGCGACGCGGCCCTCGCCGTCGTCGTCGAGCCCCAGGGTCATGTACTCCGGCGCCATCGCGGCCACGACGGGCTGGCAGACGCGGGGCGTCGCCACCGTGACCAGGCCCGCCCCCGAGCGCAGGGCGCCGAGCGCCGCGAGGCCGGCGGCGCCGGTCTTGCCCGTCGACCCCGCGGCGACGAGCACCCGCCCGTAGTCGCCCTTGTGGGTGTCCCGGGGCCGGTGCGGGACCTGCCTCCGGCACCATGCCCGGGTGACGACGGTGACGCGCGATCCCGCCACCTCGTCCACGACCATCGCCGGAATCCCGATGTCGGCGACCAATACGGTGCCGGCCCGGGCCGCGGCCGGGTCCAGCAGCAGCGGCAGCTTCGGTGCGCCGAGCGTCACCGTGAGGGCGGCGGCGACCGCTTCCCCGATCGGTTCCGACGTATCCGCCGACAGACCGGACGGGAGGTCGATCGACGCCACCGGGACGTCCAAGGCGTTGAGACCGCGGACGACGGTCCGCCAGTGTCCGGCCAGGGGGCGCGTCAGGCCGGTACCGAACAGGGCGTCGATCACCAGATCGCATCGGCCGGAGTACGCGCGCGCCGCTTCCCACGCGGCAGGGCTCGAGGCGTCGATCACCGGCACCCCGACTCGCCGGAGGGCCGCCAGGTTGACCCCGGCGTCTCCCCCGACGTCCGCCTCGGGCGCGGCCAGGTACGCCCTTACGGCGGCGCCGCGGTCGGTCAGGATGCGCGCCGCGACGAACCCGTCGCCGCCGTTGTTCCCCTTCCCGCACACCACCGCGATGCGCCGGTTCGCGCCGAGCGGCCAACGCGACTCCAGGGCGGCGACGACCTGCCGGCCGGCCGCCTCCATCAGCACCAGCGACGGCACTCGGAGATCGGAGATCGTCCGCCGGTCCGCGTCACGCATCTGGGCGGTGTTCAGCACCCGCATCCTGTTCCGCCGATCGGTGGTAGCCCATCCTCGGGCCTGCCCGTCGCCCACTGCCCCCGGGCATGCCGCCGCTCTCCGACGGGCACCGGCCGCGGCCGCGGTTCGCGCCGACATCGGTCCCGTCCCGCGACCGGCGAGCTGACGGCATCGGCGCGACCGTTCTGCCGCGCTCGGCCCGTCACCGAGGCCCTGCGCGTATGGTACCGTGGACGGCGTGAATCCGAACCCTGTCGACGCGCCCGCCGCCCCCGCCGCCGGCATCGCCGAGGCCACCGTGAACGTGAACGGGGTCGTGACCTCCGGCGACCGGGCGGTGGTCTCGGTCTTCGACCACGGCTTCCTCTACGGCGACGGCGTTTACGAGACCTTGCGCACCTACAACCGCCGGCCCTTCCTGCCCGACCGCCACCTCGCCCGGCTCCGCGCGTCGGCCGCGCGCCTGTCCCTGGAGGTCCCGGTGACGGACGCGGAGCTCGAGTCCCGCATGCGCGACACCATGCGGGGGGTCCATGCCCAGGGCGAGGTGATGCTGCGGATTCTCGTCACGCGGGGAGTCGGCGACCTCGGCTACGACCCCGCCGTGTGTCGCACGCCGACGGTAGTCATCATCGCCCGCCCGCATCGCGAGTCGCCCGCCCGCGTGCAATGCGACGGCGTGCGGCTGGTCGTGGCCAGCGTCGTGCGCAACCACCCCCGCAGCGTCGACCCCGTCATCAAGTCGAACAACCTGCTCAACAACGTGCTGGCGATGCAGGAGGCGGTGCGCGAGGGCGCCTACGAGGCGATACTCCTCAACCACCGGGGCGAGCTCGCCGAGTGCTCGCAGTCGAACCTGTTCGTGGTGCGGGACGGCGTCGTCCTGACCCCGCCGCTCGACGCCGGGCTGCTCGAAGGGGTGACGCGCAACCTGCTCTTCGAGGTGGGCGCGGGCGCCGGGGTGCCGGTGCGGGAAGCCGTGCTCCGCCAAACGGACCTGGCCTCGGTGGACGAGCTGTTCATCACCAGCACCACGCGCGAGGTGGTGCCGGTGGTCCGGGTCGGCGACCACGTGATCGGGTCCGGCTCGCCGGGCCCCGTGACCCGGCGACTGCTGGCGCGGCTTCGCGAGCGGGCCGACCATCTCACCCGCGCGCCCGACTGATCCCGCGATGATCGGGGCCCGCCCGTCGGGCCCCGTGGCCCGACGCCTGCTGCAGCGCTGCACGAGCGGGCCGACCATCTCGCCTGCGCGCCCGACTGATCCCGCCACGCCCCGGCCAAACCAACCAGGGAGGGCCGTATTCGGCGCTCCCCACCGACGTATCCGGTCACCGGCAGCGACTCGGGCGGGAGCACCCGGGCTCGCCTGGCCGCCTGCCGCCCCTGCCACACCGGGTCACTCCTGATAGGCCTCCACGGGCGGGCAGGCGCAGACCAGGTTGCGGTCGCCGTGCGCGTCGTCGATCCGCCCCACCGACGGCCAGAACTTGTTCGCGCGCACGAAGGGCAGCGGGTAAACGGCCTGCTCCCGGGAGTAGGGGTGGGACCAGACGTCGGCAGTGGCCTCGGCCGCGGTGTGGGGGGCGTTCTTCAGCACGTTGTCGGCGGGGTCGGCGGCGCCGCCCACGATGGCCTCGATCTCGCCGCGGATGGCGATCAGGGCGTCGCAGAACCGGTCGAGCTCCTCGCGCGGCTCGCTCTCGGTCGGCTCCACCATCATCGTCCCCGGCACGGGAAACGATACCGTCGGAGCGTGAAACCCGTAGTCCATGAGGCGCTTCGCGACGTCGAGCTCGGTGACGCCGTGCGGCCGGAGGGCCCGCAGATCGAGAATCAGCTCATGCGCGACCCGGCCGTTGGCTCGCGCGTACAGCACGTCGTAGTGCGAGGCGAGGCGCGCCTTGACGTAGTTGGCGCCGAGTATCGCGGCCGCGGTGGCCCGCCGCATGCCGTCCGGCCCGAGCATCCGGACGTATCCGTGCGAGATGAGGAGAATGCTGGCGCTCCCCCACGGCGCGGCCGAAATCGCGGGAATCGCCCGCCCGCCGCCGACCGGCGCCAGCGGATGCCCCGGCAGGTACGGCGCGAGGTGCTCCGCGCACGCGATCGGCCCCATGCCGGGCCCGCCGCCGCCGTGGGGAATCGCGAACGTCTTGTGCAGGTTGATGTGGCAGACGTCGGCCCCGATCGCGGCGGGGCTGGTCACCCCGACCTGGGCGTTCAGGTTCGCCCCGTCCATGTACACCTGACCGCCGGCGTCGTGGACGACGTCGCAGATCTCGCGGATGGCGTCTTCGAAGACCCCGTGCGTGGACGGGTACGTGATCATCAGGCCGCACAGGGCGTTGCGGTGGGCCGCCGCCTTGGCGCGCAGGTCCTCGAGGTCGACGTTCCCGCCGTCGTCGCAGGCCACCACCACGACCCGCATCCCCGCCATCGTCGCGGTGGCCGGGTTCGTGCCGTGGGCGGACGCCGGAATCAGGACCACGTCGCGGCCGCCGCCGCCGTGATCGCGGTGCCAGGCGCGAATGACCATGAGCCCCGCGAACTCGCCCTGCGCCCCCGAGTTCGGCTGCAGCGACACCGCGGGCAGCCCGGTGATGGCGGCGAGCGACGCCTCGAGCTCGCGGAACACGGTCCGGTAACCCTCGGTCGTATCCGCCGGCGCGAACGGGTGGACGGCGGCGAACGCCGGCCAGCTCACGGCGCGGATCTCGGAAGCCGCGGTCAGCTTCATCGTGCAGGACCCGAGGGGGATCATCGACGTGTCGAGACCCAGATCGCGCCGCTCGAGCTGCTTCAGATAGCGCATCATCTGGGTCTCGGACCGGTGCCGGTGGAAGACCGGATGGGTCAGATACGCCGACGTGCGCACGAGGGGCTCGGGCCAGTCGGGAGCCGCTTCCCGGGTGGCGGCGGCCCCGTCCGGGGCGGCAGCCGCGGGGGGCGGGGCCGGCCGGTCGAGGGCGCCGGCGACGAGCGACAGGATGTGGGCCACGTCGCCCGGGCTCGTGGTCTCGTCGAGGGCGATGCCCACCGACTCGTCGCCGCGGTAGCGGAAGTGCACGCCCGCCGCCTCGGCGCCGGCCCGCAGCCGCTCCCGCGCGGCAGTCGGCAACGGCACCGTGACCGTGTCGAAGAAGTGCGGGTGAACGGGCGCAAGGCCCAGCCCCCGCAGCCCCTCCGCCAGCCGCCGGGCCAGCCCGTGCACGCGGACGGCGATGGCGCGCAGGCCGTCCGGGCCGTGGTAGACCGCGTAGAAGCCGGCGAGGTTGGCGAGCAGGGCCTGGGCGGTGCAGATGTTCGAGGTCGCGCGGTCGCGTCTGATGTGCTGCTCGCGGGTCTGCAGCGCCATCCGATAGGCGGGGTGACCGTGCCGGTCGACGGACAGCCCGATGACGCGTCCCGGCACCTGCCTGACGAGCTTCTCGCGGGTGGCGAAGAACGCCGCGTGCGGTCCGCCGTAGCCCATCGGCACGCCGAACCGCTGCGAGTTGCCCACCACGACGTCCGCCCCGCTCTCGCCGGGCGGCGTCATCAGGGTCAGGGCCAGCAGGTCGGTGCAGACGGCGGCCAGGGCCCCCGCCCCGTGGGCGCGGTCCACCACCTCCGCAATCGGGAGCACGGCGCCGTCCTCGCCCGGCGTCTGAAGGAGGACGCCGAAGACCCCGTCGTCGATCCGCATCGCCGCCGGGTCGCCCACCTCGACCCTGATGCCCAGCGGCTCGGCCCGGCCCCGCACCACGTCGACGGTCTGGGGGAAGCAGTGCCGCGACACCAGCAGCCGGTCGGCGCCGGGCGCGGTGCGCGACCGCACGCGGTGCATCATCGCCATCGCTTCCGCCGCCGCCGTCGCCTCGTCGAGGAGCGAGGCGTTCGCCACCGCCATCCCCGTCAGGTCGCCCACCATCGTCTGGTAGTTCAACAGCGCCTCGAGGCGCCCCTGCGCCACCTCCGCCTGATACGGCGTGTAGGGGGTGTACCAACCGGGGTTCTCGAACACGTTGCGCAGGATGACGCTCGGGGTGATGCAGCCGTAGTACCCCAGGCCAATGCAGGCCCGGCCGGACCGGTTGCGGGCGGCGATGGTGCGCAGGCGGGCGAGGTACTCGGCCTCGGTCTCCGGTCCCGGCGTCCGCAGGGGGGCGTCCAGCCGGATGTCGGGGGGCACCGCCTCGTCGACGAGGGCCTCGAGCGAGGCGGCACCCACCGCGGCGAGCATCCCCTCGACGTCGTCGGGGCGAGGCCCGATGTGTCGCTCGGAGAACCGGTCGGCTCGTGCGCGGGTCACGCCGGGTCCGCCTACTTCACCAGCTCGGCATAGGCGGCCGAGTCGAGGAGTCCGGACGCGGCGGCGGTGTCGGTCAGCTCGATCGCCATCATCCAGGTGCCGTGGGGGTCGGCGTTCACCGTCTCGGGGGTCGTCGCGAGCGCCGCGTTGACCTCGGTGACCCGGCCGGCCAGGGGGCAGTAGAGGTCGGACACCGCCTTCACCGACTCGATCGACCCGAACTGGGCGCCCTGCTCGAGCTGCCGCCCCACCTCGGGCAGCTCGACGTACACCACGTCGCCGAGCTGGGCCTGCGCGTAGTCGGTGATGCCGACCCGGGCCGTCGTCCCCGAGATCAGGATCCACTCGTGGTCCTTGGTGTAGAGCCGGTCAGTCGGATACATGCTGCTCATCCCGGGCGCTTGTAGAACGGTAGCGGCACGACGCGGGCCGGCACCCGGCGCCCGCGGACGTCCACCTCGTACTCGGTGTCGGGCGCGGCAGCCGCGGCGGGGACGTAGGCGAGGGCGACGGCCTTCTCGAGGAACGGCGTTCGGGTGCCGCTGGTCACCCGGCCTACCTCCTCGCCGCCGGCGTAGACTCGGTAGCCGTGCCGCGCAATACCTGGCCCCGCCATCCCGAGCCCCACGAGCTTGCGGTCGATCCCGGCTTCGCGCTGCTTCACGAGCGCCTCGCGCCCGACGAAATCGGGCTTGTCCCAGCCCACGATCCAGCCGAGGCCGGCCTCGAGGACCGTCGTGGTGCGGTCGATGTCCTGGCCGCTGAGCCGCATAGCGGCCTCGAGGCGCAGCGTGTCGCGGGCGCCCAGCCCCGCCGGCTGCAGCCCGTGGTGTCGGCCGGCCGACATCAGCGCCGTCCACAGCCGGTCGGCCGCCTGCGGGGCCACGAACACCTCGAGCCCGTCCTCGCCCGTGTAGCCGGTGCGCGAGATGGTCGCGCGAATGCCCGACACCTCGCCCGTCGCGAAGCGGTAGTAGCGGATGGCCGCGAGGTCGACCTCGGTCAGCGGCTGCACGACGTCGAGGGCCCGCGGCCCCTGCACCGCGATCAGGGCGTAGCGCGAGCTGGTGTTCACCGCCACCGCGTCGCCGACGCCCGCGATGTGGTCGCGAATCCACTCGAAGCCGGTCGCGATGTTGGCGGCGTTGACCACCAGCATGAAGTGGTCGCCGGCCAGCCGGTACACCAGCAGGTCGTCGACGAAGGTGCCCTCGGGCGTTGCCAGCGCCGAGTACTGGGCCTGGCCGACCTCGAGGCGGCTGGCGTCGTTGGTCGAAATCCGCTGGACGGCGGCGAGGGCGTCCGCCCCGGCGATCTCGATCTCGCCCATGTGGCTGACGTCGAACAGCCCCGCCGCGCGCCGCACCGCGAGGTGCTCCTCGGTGATGCCGGCGTACTGCAGGGGCATCTCCCACCCCGCGAACGGCACCATCTTCGCGCCGAGGGCCACGTGACGGCCGTGCAGGGGCGTCTTCGAGGGGGCGGAAGCCGAGGCGTCGGTCATGACACGGTAGCGTCGGTGGCGGGCGGTCCGTGCCGGGAGCGCCGGCTTGCGGAAAGAAGTCCTGGCCGCGGGCTTGGCCGCAGCCAGCGCCAAGGTGCCGGAAGAACCTGATAGAAACGTACTATGGGACCCGCGGGGGGTCAAGGCGCGGCTCCCCCGCCGCCCGCGGTCCTGGGGCGCTTCCCGAGCGTGTGACGACCGGAGCCGGCTGGACGGCCTCAGGACGGATGACGCAGGTACGACTGCAGCGTATGGTAGCTGATGCCGAGCACCTCGCACGTACGCCGCTTGTTGCGACCGCAACGCTCGAGCATCAGCCGTGCATAGCGGCTGCCCCAGGTGCGCATCGACTCCGCCCGGGTGATGGACGGCAGCAGCAGCTCCGCGTAGTCGCGGGTCAGCTCCGCCGGCAGGTCCTGCAGGCCGATGGTGTCCTCGGTGGCGAGGGCCAGGGCCCGTTCGACGACCCGTTGCAGCTCCCGGACGTTCCCGGGCCAGTCGTGAGCGCGCAGGGCGTCGGCGGCGCTCTCCGACAGGGCCAGCCGGCGCAGTCCGTCATGCCGGGACAGAAAGTGCTCGGCGAGCGAGATGACGTCCTCGCGACGCTGCCGAAGCGGCGGAACGTGCAACTCGACGCCGGCGAGGCGGTAGTAGAGGTCGGTGCGGAAGTGCCCCTCGTCCGCGAGTCGCCGCAACCTCTGGTTCGTTGCCACGACGATGCGGATGTCCACCGCCCGGGCCCCGTGTCCGCCGACCCGCTCGACGGAGAGCTCCTGTATGGCGCGCAGCAGCTTGGCCTGCGCCGCCGGCGACAGATCGGCGACCTCGTCGAGGAACAGCGTGCCCTGGTCGGCGATCTCGAACTTGCCGCGGCGGGCGCGCACGCCGGTCGCGACCCGGTCCTCGATGCCGAACAACTCGGCTTCCAGCAGCGTCTCGACGAGGGCGGCGCAGTTCACGGCGACGAAGGGTCCCGGGCGCCGTCGACTCAGCTCATGCACCTGCCGCGCCACCAACTCCTTGCCGGAACCGCACTCGCCCTCGATCAGAACCGTGAAGTCGGTCGCCGCCACCCGCTCGATCTGCTCCCTCAATCGGCGCATCGGCGCGCTCGTTCCGACCAGCGGCGCCGCCGGCTCCGGCGGCCGACCCGGCAGCGGCGCCCGGCAAGCGATGAGCAGACCGACCACCCGGGCCGCCTGCCGCAGCGCCTGTCGCTCCCACGCGTCGAGCGCCAAACCGGGATCGATGCTCACCTCCAGGGCGAGATCCGAGCGTGGGGAGACCGATACGGGGAACCTCAGAGAAGATGCCGCCGGCCCCTCGCGCGCGGCCAGCGGAGGGGCGGGAGCCGCCGTCAGGCGCGCGCCGCGAATCGGAACGAGACGCTCCAGGGCCGCGGGGACCGCGGCCTCCAGCACGCCAATCTTCGCGCCGCCGACGATCCGTGACTCGAGAACGGCGAGGAACTCCGAGAAGCGCTGGCCGCGCTCGACGAAGTCGCCACGGTGGACGACGGGGTTCGGACACGACATCGACAGCTCGGCCATGGCAAAAGCGCGCTCCTCCATGTCAGTGAGCACGAGGGCTGCGGGATGGTCGGACGCACGGCGCTCGAAGGCGCCGTGCGTGTAATCACACGAATGATATGCAAATCACACGAGAATATCAACGTGTTTGCACTTGCCCGCGCTCTCGAGCGTCGCCCCCTTCCGGCAGGGTCATCGGCCGGTCGAAACGCAACGCCCCCCGGTAGAGCACACCGCGGTCCGGCGGGATCGCGGACACCCAGGCCCGCACGACTTCGCCGGAGGCTCGCAACTCGCCGTCGGTGGTCGTCAACAGGAGCAGTGCCTTCAACCCGGGACGGAGTCGGGTCAGCGTCTCCACGAGGGCTCCTCCACGCGACACGTCCACCAGCCCGGCTTCGAAGCCGGGTCGGAGGCGCGCGGCCCGCAGCCACCCCAGGTCGGTCCCGGAACGGCGAACATGCCGTCTTCTCTCGGTCCGCCCGCTCGTCATCGGGTCACCCATGACGCCGTGCCCTCGTTGAACTCGAGGATGCGGACCCGCCCGGTCGCACCCAGCACGCGCACCGCGAGCTGCCGCCCCGACCGGTAGTGCAGGTACAGGGTGCCGCTCGTCGCGGTTCCCATCGGGCTGAACGTCAGGCCGTCGGATGCGCCGAACCGAATCGGGTCCGAACCGGCGGCCAGCGCCTCGCGGCCGGCTATCCCCGGCAAGCGGGCCGCGATACCGATGGCGACGCCCGGAAACCGGTCGCCGATGCGCTCGAAGTCGGCCAGCCGCGCGTCCACGCCGCTTCGGATGTCCCGTGCCCGCAGGCCGTCGCCGTCCCCGTCCGCGTACATCGCGTAGCGGTACCGCTCGCCATCGTGCTCGAACCTCAGTCCCACGTGAACCGACTGCGTCACCGCCCGCACCCGGGTCGACTGGATCAGGGCCGCGAGATGCCGGGCCGCGGCGACGGCACGCAGACCGTCGACTCGCGACCGCACCGACGGGAGCGCGAGCGCGGCGGCAACGCCGAGCAAGACGAGCACGACACCGGCCTCGACCAGGGTGAACCCGGCCGCGCGCACGGGTCTGTCGTCGGCGTGAACCGGCCCGAACCGGTTGCGCGGTACCCGCGCGCCCCGGGGGCGGTGCCCCGGGGCGCGCCGGCACGCACGGCTACGGACGCTGGCCGGCATCGGGCTCGGCTGCCACGACGGTCACCAGCGGCTTCAACCGGAGGAAGGTGCGCTCGCCGATGCCGCGCACGTCCATCAGGTCCTCGATCCTCTCGAAGCCGCCATGTTCACGGCGATACTCGAGAATCCGCTCCGCCGTGCGCGGCCCGACTCCCGGGAGCGTATCGAGCTCCACGGCCGTCGCGGAGTTGAGATCGATCAGCTCCGACTGCGCGCGCGGCGCCTCCGGCGCCGTCTCCTGGACCTCGGCCGCACCCCAGTGGCTGGCGCACAGGGTCAGAACCATCACCATGCCCCACAGCACTCTTCGCATCGTCTTCTCTCCTGTTGCAAGGAACTCCGGTGGTCACCGGCGCCTCCTGCGCCGGTGACCGGCTCACGCCCCGCCGCCAGGCGCGGCGACCGCAACCAGGTCGGGCACGCGGGCCGCCGCGTGACGGCGGGGACAACCACTCAGAGCAAGAAGCCGGCCAAGATTCCGGCGCTGCCCGCCGGGAAAGGGTCAAGTTCCGTGTTGTCAGGTACTTGCGGTCGAGAGCGCGGTGCTCGAAGACACGGGATGACGGCAACCTCCGCCATCCGGACGGAACCCCTGGTCGACCTCGCGACGACGGGCATACGTGGAACGCCGCCGTCAACCACGGATCCGCGCTGGACACCGCTGGTTGACTCCTGCGGAACGGGGGCGTCGAGGCCGCAGGTGGGCGTCGACCGCGCTGGCCAACCGGCTCGCGATGAATCTCGGGCCGGAGCGTCCCTGAAGCCGGCTGCCCCTGATCGCCCGGGGGGTGAAGTGGCGTATACTGAAGTGTTTCGTGAGGGCCGCTCCAGACCGTCCGGCCGCCCTGCGAGGCGCACGCGCACTTCCCGCGTCCCCATCGTCCAGAGGCCTAGGATTCAGCCCTTTCAAGGCTGAGACACGGGTTCGAATCCCGTTGGGGACGCCATCGCTCGCTCGCCCGGTCTCTGCCCGAGACCGTCATCCGCCCCTCCAGCGTCCAGCGCCGGTGCGTGGTAACCTCTTTGGAAGGTGCCGTGCGGCGGGGAGGCCGGTGGACATTCCCACGCGGCGAACTCGTTGGCGACAGGGCCGCCTGCCGGGTGCGCGGGGAAGCGTCATGGGACATCGAATCGCGCGGGCGCTGCGGGCCGTGGCCTTCTGCGTCGTTGCAACCTCGGCGGCCGCCGCGGGCCAAGCGCCCTCCTCCGGAAGCGCTTCCGCGCCGCACGTCGCTCCCCTTGCCCTGACTCCCGCCGAGTACAACAACACCATCGCCGACCTCTTCGGCTTTCCCCGGGACGGCGACCGGTGGCCGGCGCGCCCCGCCCTCGCCGACCGCATCAGCCCCCGGCGCGAGCCGAGCAAGGGCGTTTTCGCGGCCCCGCCGCCCCCGCCCGTGTGGCCTTGGCGCTTCCCGTCGGAGACCGGCTCCGAGGGGTTCGAGGGCATCGCCGAGGGGCAGGCGCCGTCCTCCTACCAGGTCGAGGAGCTGCACCTGGCAGCGATGCACTTCGCTTCGTTCGCCCTCGTGTCGCCGACGTTCTTCACCTGCGACGGGTGGGGCTCGCTTCCCGCCGCCGAGCGGGCGGCCTGCGCGTGGACGAGCCTCCTGCGCTTCGCCCGGCGGGCCTACCGCCGGCCCCTCGACGCCGGGGAAAGCCGGCGCCTGGAGGCGTTCTGGCAGGACAACGCCGCGTCCGGGCCCCTCGACGAGGCGGTTGCGCTGACGGTGGCGGGCATCCTGCAGGCGCCGACCTTCCACTTCAGGATCGAGCCGCGCGAGCGGGCCGACGCCTCCAAGCCACTGAGCCGGTGGGAGCTGGCGTCGCGCCTCGCCTACTTCCTGTGGGACTCGATGCCCGACGAGGCGCTGCTCGCGGCGGCCGGGGCGGGACAACTCGACACCCGGGCCGGCATCGAGACCCAGGCCCGGCGGATGCTCGACGACCCCTGGGCCCCGCCCGCCGTCGTGCGCTTCCACCACCAGTGGCTCGGCACCGACGACGTGCTGCTCGTCGCGCCCGCCCGACGCGCGTTCGGTCCGCTGTTCGGCCTCGAGCCCCGGCTCGCAACCGCCCGCGACGACGACGTGGAGTGGCCCGCCGTCATGGGTCCCGTGCGCCACTCGATGAAGATCGAGACGGAGCTGTTCGTCGAGCGGACGGTCTTCGACGGCGCCGGCACGTTCACGGCGCTGATGACCGACCACCAGGGCTACATGTCGGACGCCACCGCCCCCATCTACGGCGACGGCGCCGAGCGCGTCGAGGGCCCCGAGGTCACCCGGACCATCGACCTCGTGGTCGCCTCCATCGGCCGGCGGAAGCCGCTGACCCTCTATCCAGCGAGCTTCCCCCCCGGAGAGCGGGCGGGGGTGCTGACCCTGCCCTCGGTGCTCGCCCTCGGCGCCTACGCGGTGCAGCCGGGGCCCATTCCCCGCGGAGTGCGGGTGCTCGAGCGGCTCGCCTGCATGCACCTCGGCACGCCGGTCCAGGGGGCGGAGACGGCCCTGCCCCCCGACACCCTGACGGCGGAGAGCACCAACCGCGAGCGCACCGCCGCCGCCACCCGGCCCGGCACGTGCGTCACCTGCCACCGGACCATCAACCCGCCGGGGTTCGCCTTCGAGCACTACGACGCCATCGGCCGCTGGCGCTCGCACGACAACGGGCAGCCGGTCGACGCGAGCGGCTCGCTGACCCTGGCCGGCGGAGAGCGCATCGCGTTCGCCGACGGCGTCGACTTCGCGCGGCGGCTCGCGGCAAGCGGCCGCGTACGCGACTGCTACGTGCTGCACTGGACGCGCTACGCCCTCGGCGAGCGGCTCGACGCGGCGGCGCCGGGGCTCGACGCGTTGCGGGCGGGCTTCCGCGCCGACGACTCGATCGAGGAGCTGCTGGTGTCGATTGCCGGCAGCGACCTCTTCCGCCGGCGGCCGGGCGCCGGCGCGACGGGAGGCCACGAATGATCTCGCGACGACGCGTGCTGCGGATGGGCGGGCTCACCGCCCTCGGCGCGGCGGTTCCCGACGCCGCGTTGCGGGCCTTCGCCCGCGAGTCCGTTCCGGTCCGGCGCCTCGTCGTCATCAGCCACTGCCACGGCTGGCCCTACGAGGGCTGGCGGATGCTCCACCCCGGCCGGTCCACGGGCGAGCCGTGGACGCTCGACCTCGCGCCGCTCGCCGCGAGCGACCTCAGCCGCGCGCTGGCGCCGCTCCACTCGCACCGCCGCCGCGTGCTCGCGCTCGACGGGCTCTCGCTGGCCACCGCCGAGCTCGACGCCGGGGGCAACCGCCACGACCGGGGGTGGATTCACGCCTGGACCGGCGACAACGCCGACTTCGCGGCGCGAGACACGCGGTCGGTCTCGCCGTCGCTGGATCAGGTCGTCGCCGCGCACGTCGCGAGGCCCGACCGGCTGCCCTCGCTCGAGCTGTCGCTCGACGCCGCCCTCGAGGCGGGACGGCCCATCAGCTACAGCCTCGGGGGCATGCGCCTGCCGGCGGAGCGGTCGCCGCTCGGGGCCTGGAACCGGGTCTTCGGGCCGGCGTCGTCGGGCGACGCGGTGGGCCGGCGCCGCCGCACGACCCTCGACTTCGCGTACCGCGAGTACCGCGAGCTGGCCCCTCGCTTCACCGCCGGCGAGCGGGCCCGGCTCGAGACCCACTTCGGGCTCGTCGAGCGGCTGGGCCACCGCCTCGAGAGCCTCGCCACCCTCGCGTGCGACGCCCCGGCGCAGCCCGCGGCCGAGTTCGAGCGCTACGACCTGGGGTTCGACGCGTTCACCGACGTCGTCGCGGCCGCCTTCAGCTGCGACATCACCCGGGTCGTCACCCTGTCGCTCGGCGAGATGCCGACGGCCGAGTTCGGGGCCGACCACATCAGCGACAAGGTGCACAAGGGCATCGCCCACTACATTCACGAAGACCCCGCCAAGTACGCCGCGATGACCGACTACGTGCGCCACCACGCGGCCCAGGTCGCCCGGCTCGTGAGCACCCTCGAGGCGGTCCCCGACGCGGGCGGCGGGTCCATCATGGACAACACGCTCGTCGTCTGGGGCTCCGAGCTCGGCGACGGGTGGCACGGCTACGCTCACTACTGCCCCGTGCTCATCGGCGGCGAGTGGGCGTTCAGGACGGGGCGCTATCTCCACTGGCCGCACGAGACGCCGGCGGAGATGCGGGTGCCGTCGCAGGTGCTGACCGGCGGCGCGACCCGGTTCTCGGGCATTCCCCACCAGCGGATGCTGGTGAGCGCGGCCCGCGCCATGGGGCTCGACCTGGACCACGTCGGGCTGAAGCACGTCCGCGGGCAACGGGGCGACTTCATCGACGTCAGCGGCCCGCTGCGAGGCCTTGCCTAGCACCAGAAACTCGGGCGAAATCTCCAAACTCCAGCTTCGGCCGTCAGCCGCCGTTCGCGGTCAGGTATCGCCGGCCCGAGAGCACCATCGCGCCGAGGCCGAGCCACGTCGCCGCGAGCCAGAAGAGCCCGCCGAGCCACGGGATCTCGAACAGCAGGTAGAGCGCGAGGATGCCGACGGCCATCGCCGCGTACGGCGAGGCGTCGGGGCGGCCGGCGCGGGCGAGCAACTCGTTGCCCGCCCACACCGCGATAGGGAGCTTGGCCACGTAGAGGGCCACGGCGAACAGGAGCATGCCGATGATGCCGATGGGCAGCCCGACCAGCGTCATCATCACCACCGCCGCCCCGACCGGCACTATCAGGAACGCGCCGAACCCGAGCAGCGCGCCGAGGGTGGTCTCGCCCGCGATGGCCGAGGCCAACCGCTGTAGCAGGGGCCGGAGCAGCGCGACGGCCAGCATGCCGGCGAGCAGCGCCGCCCCCGCCTGCCACGTCCAGAAGAGGAGACTCCGCGCCGCGCTGCCGTCGTCCTCGTCGTCCTCGTCGATCGGTTCCTGGTAGCGCACCACCCCCGCCACCCGGGCCGCCGCCTCCGGGCTCAGGGGTATCCGCGTCCGATAGTCGAGGTCGCCCTCGATGCGCGCGTCTGGGGCGAGGTCGAGGCGGTCGGCGATGACGTTCGCATTGCCGCGCACCGTACCGCTGAGCACGAGCTCACCCACCGCCGCGCGCAGGTCCTCCTCCACCGTCCCGTCGATCTCGAGGCTGCTCGCGGCGGCCGCGACGCCTCCCCGGATGACGGCGCCCTCGAGGAGCTGCAGCCGGTTCCCCCCCGCGATCAGGTCGCCGTCGATCGTGGAGTCCACGGTCACCTGGTCCCCGACCACGCGGGTCGAGTCGCCGATGACGCCCCGCAGGTCGACGGTCCTGGCCGCCGCGAACACGTCTCCATCGACCCGACCGTCGACGAGCACCCGCTGCGCCCCCGCCACCAGGTCTCCGGCCAGTTGCCCGTGGACGCGGACCGCCTCGCCCGCCGCGTAGAGATCGCCCTCGCGGACCTCGCCGCTCGGAACGGTCACCACCGTGCCCGCCTCGCCTTCCTGCGCCGCGGCCGGCGTGGACGCGGCCGCCAGCGCCGCCGTCAGCAGCAATCCCATCGCTCGGTGAACCATGTGTCGTCCTCCCGGGTAGGATGGTGTCGTCCCCCCGCCTCCACAATCAACCCGACTTGCGATCGGCGGTTGCTCGGGGGTCGCCAGCGGTCGGGAACCGCCGATGGCCGGCTCGCATCCTGCTCGGGCATCGCGTCACCGCTTCTCCCCCGCTGCTTCCCCGGCTGGCCCTGACCGACGCGCGCGGTCACGCCCCCGCGGCTCACCAGGGGAATATCTCGCGCAGTCGGCGGGCCTGCCGCCGGGACAGCGCCACCGTACCTGCGCCGGGGCACACGATGGTGTACGCGCCCGCGTCGGCGGGCCGGATCTCGGCGATCCGGGCGAGGTTGACCAGACAGCCCCGGTGGGCGCGAAAGAACCGGCCCTCCAACTGGTCCTCGAGATCGGAAAGGGTGCGATCCACGAGGAACCGTGCGGCCGGGGTCCGGGCGAAGACGAGCGTGTCCTCCGCCTCGAACCACACGATCTCGTCCGGATCGAGCAGCAGAATCCGCGAGCCGCGCCGGACGCTGATGCGGTCGGGCCGCGGTGCCGCGACGACGCCTCCGGCGACGGTTCGCCGCAGGGCGTCGAGCTCGTCGAGTATGCGCCGGGCCGGGCCGGCGGTGTCGATGCGCTCGCGGGCGCGCTCGAGGGCCTCGGCGAACCGCTCCCGTCCCACGGGCTTCAGCAGGTAGTCGATGGACCGCACCTCGAACGCCGGCACCGCGTAGCGGTCGTAGGCGGTGACGAAGATCACGTGCGGGACGTGGCCGACCCGCTCGAGGACGTCGAAGCCGGTGCCCTCGGGCATCCGCACGTCGAGGAAGCAGAGGTCGGGCGTGGTCTCGTCGATCAGCTTGACAGCCGCCTCGGCGTCGGCGGCCTCCCCCGCGAGCTCGAAGTCGGGATGCGCGGCAAGTAGCCGCTTGATCCGGTCGCGGGCAGGTTTCTCGTCGTCGATGACGACGCAGCGGCGGCTCATGGCGCGCTCTCCGCGCGCCCGGACGGCGCCGGCGCGGCGGGCAGCGTGAGCCGCGCGCGCGCGCCGGCTCCGCGCGGGCCGGCGGACAGCGCGAGGGCCGCGCGCCCGCCGTAGGACGCCTGGAGCCGGCGGGCGATGTTGCCCAGGCCGTGGTCGTCGCGGACCAGGTCTTCCCCGTCGCCGGCGAGTCCGATTCCGTCGTCGATCACGTCGATGCGCAGCACGCTGTCGTCGAGGGCGGCGGAGACGTCGATGCGGCCTCCGCGCGACCGCGGCGCGAGCCCGTGCCCGACCGCGTTCTCGACGAGGGGCTGGAGAATCAGACCGGGCACCCGCACCCGAAGCGAGTCGGGCTCGACGTCCCAGGCCACCCGCAGCCGGTCGCCGAAGCGGACCTGCTCGATGCGCAGGTAGCCCTTGGTGAAGGCGATCTCGTCGCGCAGGGCGACGGGCGCGGCGTCGGCCGCGGCGAACACGTAGCGGAAGAGGTCGGCGAAGGTCTCCAGCAGCTCCTCGGCCGTCCGCGCATCCTCCTCGACCATCGAGCCGATGGTGTTGAGGGTGTTGAAGAAGAAGTGCGGGTTGATGCGCGCCTGGAGCGCGGCCAGCTCGGCGCGGGCCGCCTCCTCGCGCAGCCGCGCCTCGACCAGCCGCACCTCCCGCATCTCGCGCAGGGCGTCCTGCAGCCGCAACCGCATCTCCTCGTAGCCGAGCACGACGCCGCCGACCACCAGGGCGAGGACGCTGTTGAGGACGACGACCCCGACCGCGAGGCGCGGCTCGCGGAAGACGAACAGTGGATAGGCCCCGAGCACGGCCACGCTGCCCAGGCCCGCGCCCGACAGCAGGGCTACGACGAGCAGCGGAAACCGGAGCAGGCTCGAGCGTCCCCGCAGCCGCGGAAAGAGCCAGACCGAACAGACCAGCGCGGTGAGGCCGACCACGTTGGCGAAGAGCACGGAGATCACCAGGATGGGGCGCTCGACGCCCTCCCCCTGGAACACGCTGACGCCGAGGCCGACGGCGAGGCCGGCGAGGCTGCAGGCCGAGATCCAGAACGCGGCGTGGCGACCGAGGCTTCGGGCCGGGCGCGAGCGGCTCACCGCACCCTCGCGAGGACGAGGGTGACGTCGTCGTGGGCGTCGACGGGGCCGCTCCACCGCAGGAGGGCCTCGAGCACGGTGTCGATGATCGCCTCGAGGGGACGCGCGCGGTGCGCGTGCAGCAGATCGGCCAGCCTCTCCGCCCCGAACTCCTCGCCGTCGGGCGCCGGCGCCTCGGTGACGCCGTCGGTGAACAGCGCCAGCAGATCGCCGGGCACCAGTGTCCTGGCGCCGGTCTCGTAGGCCGCGCCCTCGAACAGTCCGATGGGCATGCCGCCGTCCTCGCAGCGCTCGGTGTCGCCTCCCCGGACGAGGATCGCCGGCAGGTGCCCGGCGTTGGTGTAGGACAGGAGGCGCGTCTCGGGATCGAAGGTGGCGACGAACGCGGTGGCGTAGCGGGCGGCGGACGACGAGCCGCACAACGCCTCGTTCAGGCCGGCTGCGAGCGATCCGGGGGTCCTCGCGGTCGGGAAGCGGCTGCGCATGGAGGCCTGCAGGTTGGCCATGAGGAGGGCGGCGGGGACTCCCTTGCCGGACACGTCGACGATGGCCACACCCAGCCGGCCGTCACCGTCCCGGAGGTAGTCGTAGAGGTCGCCGCCGACCGCGATGGCGGGCCGGCAGACACCCGCCAGCTCCAGCCCCGCGACGTCGGGGACCTCGCGCGGCAGCAGCTCGCGCTGGACTTCCCGGGCCACCTTCAGCTCGCGCTCGAGCGCGTCCCGCTCCCGCAGGACCCGGTACGACGCCTCGATCTGGCGCCGCATCCGGTCGTAGGTTCCCAGGGCCACCGCGACCCCCGCCGCGAGCACCGCGTTGAACGCGACGAGAAACAGGGCGGCCCGGGGCTGCGCGGCCACGTAGAACGGATCGGTGAAGATGACCAGGATCGAGCCGAAGATCGTGCCCGACACGACGATCAGGGCCTCGAGCACGAGGCGCAGCCCCCCCGGCACGCGGGCCAGCAGCGGGAACACCACCCGGGCCGAGATGTACGCGCTGAAGCCGACGACCTCGGCGAACAGCACGCTCAACCGCAGGACGGGGCCGAGATCGACGCCGGCCCCGAACGAGATGCCGGCCGCGAAAACCACGCCGACCCCGAGCCACGCGGCGGTCCAGCCGGTGAGGAAGCGCCAGCCCGGAGCCGCCGCCTCGGCCGGTGACCGTGGACTCGGGGTCGGCGCCGCGGAAGGAGACGGAGTCATGGGCCGGCGCCGTCAGCGGAGAGACCGACCGGACTCGAGCTCCCGTGGACCCGCGGAACCGACGCCGTTCACCGGTACCGCGCGCCCGTCCCGCAGCACGTGACGGGTCTCGCCCGCGAGAACGCTCCACTCTCCGTTCCACCGCTCGACGCGCGGCCGGTGGCCGGGGAACGGGTTGGACAGGCGGAAGGTGGTGTCGGCGGACACAAAGAAGAGCAGCCCGGGGGCCGAGTCGCCCCGGCAGCGGGGACTCCGGAACACCAGGGCGTCCCGCCTGCCGTCGCCGTCGAAGTCGCGCTGGTCGGGGAGATCGAGACACATGTCGTCGGTCTCGCCGATCACGATGTGCTCGCGGTTGCCGATGCGGGCGACGAGAATGTCGAAGAAGCGGGCGCCCTTGACGACGTGGTACACGATGCGGTCGGACGCAGCCGGGGAGTCGCGCCCGAAGGGAACGGCGGCCGTCCCCGGCCCGGCCGGCGAGAGCTTGTCGTCCGCCTCTGGGGCGGGAGCGGAATCGGAAGCCGGATGGCCCGCGGGTTGCGGCCCGCCATCGATCCGGCAACCGCCGAGCGCCGCCGCAAGGACCACCAACGTTCCCAGGGCGGCGCCCGGTCTCATGCGGTATCCGGCCCGCTCAGCCGAGCACGCCGGCGTAGCTGTCGGCGTCGAAGCCGACGAGCAGGGTCTTGCCGACCCGCAGCAGCGGCGCCCGCAGGTTGCCGGTGGCGCCGACCATGGCGTCCACCACCGCGTCGTCGGGCGCCCCGCGGGGCTTGAACTCCGCCACCTTCCGGCCCTTGGCGACGATGATGCGCGACGCCGCCTCGGCCAGCTCGCGGGCGTCGGTCCGGCCGAGCTTGCGGCTCGCCGGCACCCGTTCCTTCACGTCGATCCCGTTGGCCTCCAGGAACTTGGAGGCTCTGGAGCAGCTCGTTCAACCGGATCGGTGGTAGTACCAGTCGACCCTACTGCCCATCGTTCGCCGCCGCCTTCTCGACCGCCCGGGCCCCGGTCAGCGTGCCGTCCATGCCGTAGTTGCCCTCGTGGCACGCGTACTCGAACAGCGGGAGGTCGCTCAGCCGCATCGGGAGCTCCACCGACCACGGCTGCGTCCACGTCGTGGGGTCCGTCACCGTGAACGAGTAGAGCAGCACGTCGTCGCTCATGCGCCGGAACCGCTCGACGAGATGGAGGTTCTCGCTCGAGTTGCGGAAGCTGGTCTCGCGCAGGAAGTTCTTCGTCTCGACGACCAGGGTGTCGCCGTCCCAGTGACCGCGGGACACGCCGGTCCACATCGGCACGGTGCCGTGGCCGCTGCCGTCGAGGGGGACGATGCGGGCGTTGTGCACCATCTCGTTGAGTATCACGACGTGGTCGGCGGTCTGGAAGATCTGCACGTTCATGTTGTAGGCGGCGGGCAGCATCGGCGGCCCCGAGTTGAACCCGGTGATGCACCGCTCGCCGAGAGGCCGGTCCTCCGGGCCCCACGACGGCCGCTGGTTGACGCGCAGGCGCTCGGCCGCCCGGGCCTCGGCCGCCTCGGTCAACGCCGGCACCCGGCCGTTCGGGGGATCGACGACGAGCGAGGTCCGGCGGGTCTCGACGACGGAGTCGCCGCGGTCCCACCAGAAGTCGTTGTAGGCGAGGGCGAGGTCGCGGCTTTCGCGGGTGCCGTTCACCTCTCCCCGGGCGGTCGTCTCGAGCTTGCGGGCCTCCCGGTCGCGGTCGGCGTTGCTCTCCCGCACGCGCTCGGCGGCGTAGGCGGAGACCTCCTCCTCGGAGAGGAACGCCTGGTCCGCGAACTCCTCGGGACGCTCGAGGGGGGTCACGGTCCGGAAGTCCCAGACGCCGCTGATGTCGGGGTGCCCGTCGGGGGTGCGCAGGATCTCGCTCCCGGACTGGGCGGCGGCCGGGGCCGCGAGAGACAGCGCGAGCGCGGCGCTGCCCGCGAGCACGGCGATGGTTCGGATGTTCATGGTCTTCGTCACCTCTGATGAAAGACGGCGTCTACCCGCAACGCGGGGTACTCCTGGCTACCGTTCGAACGAGCTTTCCCGTTGCCGGATCGGACTTCGGCTCGACCGATTCGGTTCGCGTCGGCTGCTCCCGGTCTCCTCAAGCTCGGCGAACGCCGAGATGAAGGGCTTCGTCGAGGCGATCGTGAACGACCGCCTCGGTGCATTCCTCCCTACTGCCCCGCCTCGGCCGCGGCTTCCTGCACCCGCGCGCCGGCGAGGATGTTGTAGAGGCCGTAGTTGCCCTCGTGGCAGGCGTACTCGTACATCGGCTGCTCGTTCAACACCATCGGCACCTCGTAGGTCCACGGCCTCGACCAGACGGTCGGGTCGTCGATCGTCGCCTCGTAGTTCAGGACTCCGGGCGACACCCGGGTGAAGCGCTCGGTGAGGCGGAGGTTCGCATCGGTCGAGCCCGAGCGGAAGCTCGTCTCGCGCAGGAAGTTGGCCGTCTCGACGACGAGGGTGTCCCCCTCCCAGTGCCCGCGGGAGTCCCCCTGCCACTGCGGCAGATCGATCTCCGCCCGCCCGTCGAGGGGAACGATGCGCACGTTGTGGTTCATCTCGTTGAGCAGCGCCACGTGGTCGGGGGTCTGGAAGATCTGCACGTTGTTGTTGTAGCCCCCCGGGGTCATCGGCGGACCCGCGTTGAAGCCGGTGATGCAGCGAAGCTGCAGGCCGTTGGCCCCGAGGTCCTCGACCCAGCCGCCCGGCGTCGGCGAGTGGTTGTCGACGCCCTCCCGCGCCGCGCGCAACGCCGCCTGCCGCTCGGCCGCCTCTGGGACCAGCGCCGGGATCTTGCCGTCCGGCGGGTCGACGACCAGCGACGTGCGCCGCGTGCCGACGGTGGTGGTGCCGCGGTCGAGCCACAGGTTGTTGTAGAAGCCGGGGGCCCCCTCCTCGCCGCGGTCGACGCTCGCGGTGACCTCCGTTCTCACGGCGGGGCGATTCAGGAGCTCCTCGTTGCGGGCCAGGGTCTCCTGCTCCAGGTTCGCGGCCTCCTCCTCGCTGAGGAAGGCCCGGTCGCCCAGATCGTCGGGACGCTCCATCGGCGTGATCGAGCGGAAGTCCCAGACGCCCTGGATGTCGGGGGCGCCCCACGCGGTCCGCGGCACCGCCTCGTCGGCGCCCTGACCGGCGGCGACGGCCGGGGCCAGCATTCCCAAGGCGACGGCGACGGCGATCGCCCGACCCGTTGCGGCGCGGTTTCGATGGTTCATGTCACCCTCCTCGGTCCACTCGGATGGATACGCATGATCGCCCACTTCGGCGGCCGGACGCAAGGCGCCCGGGGCGTCAGTAGTCGGCCGCATCGAGCGAGAAGCTGACGATCTCCTCGTCGTTCCGGGTGAGGACGTGCCGGTTGGCGTAGGCGGGATGGACCCAGCTCACGTTGCGCAGCTCCCGGCGGTTGCCGGGGTTGGAAGTCGGCGCGATCAGTTGCGTGCGGCTGATCTCCTCGTAGCCGGCCGGACTCAGCCGCGAGATGATCAGCTCGCCCCGGTCGTTGTTGATGAACACGCGGTCCCGGTTCTTGACCATGAACCCCGAGACCCAGCGGCGCCGCTCGACCGTGGCCTCCTGCGTCTCCCAGATGCGCTCGCCGGTCTCGGCGTCCAGGCAGCGGAGCTGGCCGTAGCTGCAGATGCCGTAGATGTACCCGCCGTCGATGATGGGCGTGGCGAGCACCGCGTGCAGCCCCTCGGTGCGGATCTCGCTGTTGCTGCTCCCCTTCCACTCGATGGTCGCCGCGGGGCGGTCCTGGTTGAGGGCGAGCATCATCGGGCCGTCGTAGAACGTGGTGAAGAAGAGCCGGGCCCCCACCTGCACGGGCACCGCGACGGTCATGGCGCCGCCCACGACGTACGGCTGCCGCCAATAGACGTCGCCCGTCACCGGGTCGAGCGAGGCGACCTCCTCCGGGTCCCAGACGATGAGCTGCCGCGCCCCGCCCGCCTCGATGATGATGGGCTGCGCGACCCCGAGGTCGGCCTCGCTCGGCAGGGCCCGCCAGATCTCCTCCCCCGTCATCTTGTCGAAGGCGACGACGCGGGCGTCGGGCGGGCCGCCGACGAGGCAGATGAGCCGCTCGCCGTCGACCAGCGGCGCGCTCGCGAAGCCCCAGTCGAAGCCCCACCGCATGCGGTCGACGCCGTAGTCCTCGGCGTAGCGTTTCCGCCACAGGAGCTCGCCGGTGTCGACGGCCAGGGCCGACATCACGCCGGTGCGCCCCAGGACGTAGACGCGGTCGCCGTCGACGGTCGGCGTCGCCCCCGGCCCGATCTCCCACTGGATGCCCGCGTAGTCGGCCTCCCACGACCGGGTCCAGAGAATCTCGCCGGTCGCCTCGTCGAGGGCGAGGGCCCGCTCGACCCCGCGCATGCCCTGTTGCGGCTCCCAGTCGGTGACGAACACGCGGCCGTCGGCCACCGCGGGGCCGGAGTAGCCGGCCTTGACGGGGGTGCGCCAGCGCGCCCTGAGCCCCTCGTCGGGGAACGCGCGGAGGATGCCCGTCTCGTTCCACACCCCGCGGCGCCCCTCTCCGCGGAACTCGGGCCAGTCTTCGGCCGCCACCTCCGCCGCGCCGCCGGCCAGCCAGGCCGCGCAGGCGACGATCGCAGTCAGTCTCGCGCAGGTCATTCGTGCATGTCTCCGGTCAGGGCCCCAGGTGATTGGATGGCCATCTCGAGCTCGGTGAGGCGAAACCCATCGGGTTCCCTCGATCGCTCCACGCTCTTCCTTCGATTCGGTATGGTCGACACCGGAAGGATGCCATGGCTGACTGCCGGAGGGTCAGCGCGGGGCGAGCTCGGTGTAGAGCGCCTCGACGGCGGCCGGCAGACCCGTCAGGTCGTACTCGGCATACCGATCCGGCAACTCCAACGCCCCCGCCGCCTCCGCGGCGCTCCGGCCGGCCGAGTGCTCCCGCTCCACCGCGGCGACCAGCTCGCGCATGAACCCGGCGTACTCGGCGAGGTCGTCCCACGTCAGGAACCCGCTCCAGGCGCGTGCCCTGCCCCGCTCCCGGCGCCCCCGGCCCGCATAGGTCGAGGGGAACGGCCCGTGCCCGGTGATCACCCGCGCCACCCCGTCGATGGCCGCGACGGCGCGGTCGAGGGTGTCGGGAAAGGCGAGCCCGCTGCCGCCCCGCTCGAGGTCGATGACGGGGACCGCCCTGTCGGGGAACAGGCCGCCCAGATAGGCGACCCCCTTCTCGGGAAAGACCACCACGACGTCGCCGTCGGTATGGGCGGGACCGAAGTGGTAGAGGTCGATGCGGTCGAGGTCGTCGAGCAGCGTGAAGCGATCGGTGAAGGTGGCCGTCGGCAGGCCCGGCCCGTCCTCGGCGTAGCGGCCGTCGCGGACCATCGCGGCCCGGGCGTTGGCGTGGGCGACGATGGTGACCGCGTCGGGGAACTCCGCGTTGCTGCCCGCGTGCTCCTCGTGGGCGTGGGTGTTGATGATCGTGGTAACCGGGAGGTCGGTCACCTGCTCGACCGCCTCGCGCATGGCGTCGCCCCAGCCCGGCGGCTTGGTGTCGATCAGGACCACGCCGCCGTTGATCTCGTCGATGAGGGCGAGGCCGTTGCCGCCCCCACCCCCGAGGTGGTAGAGCACGTCCCGGACGTTGAGGGTGTCGATGCTGACGATGCGCTCCGTCCCGGCCTGCGCGAGGGCCGGCACGGCGGACCCCGACAGGAGGACGGCGGCCACGGCCGCCCCGATCCATCTCATGCGACTCTCTCCGCTTCCTCGCCCGGGTCCTCGCCTTGTCCGCATCCACTCGAGCCGACCCTTCCGCGTCCGACCCGGTTCCACGGCGCCGACTCCTGCAGCTACAGCACCCCGGCCTGCTCCATGACCGCCTCGCACTTGCCCCGTATCTCGGTCGCCACCTCGAACGGGTCCCCCTGCTGCAACTCGGCCCGGAACAGCTCGACCGACAGCGCCCCCGTGAACTCCTTCTCGGCCAGCTTCTGCAGAATGCGCACCACCGGGGCGATGCCGTCGCCGGGAATGATCCGCGAGTCGTTGTCGATGAGCTCGCGCGGTCCGTCGAGGAGGTCCTGGAAGTGGGTGTGGGCCAGCTCGCCCGGCTCGAGCAGGTCGAGGTCCTCGAACTTGCTCATGCCCGACCAGAAGTGGAAGAAATCGATCATCGGCCGGACGGCGGGATGGTCCGCGGCCCGGATCATCGCCAGCGACGACGTCAGCGTGGACAGATGGGTCGAGGTGCGCGTGAACTCGATCATCGTGGTGAGACCGAACCCGGCGGTGATCTCCGCGACCTCGCGGATGGCGGCCGGCGTAGCGTCGAAGTCGGCGGCGGTGACCGGCCGGTTCGTGACCGACGGCGAGTAGATGAGCTCGAGGCCGAGGCTCGCGAACTGCTCGCAACGCTCCCGCCAGGTGTCGAGCGAGGCCGCGCGGGCCGGCCCCGGAATCCACAGGTCGGGCAGGGCCACCGCGGCCGAAACGGGGGTCATCCCGTTGTCGGTCATCACGCGTCCCGCCGCCGCCAGCGTGTCGTTGGCGAGGAAGTCGACCAGCATCTGGTCGTTGAGCTCGACGTAGCGGATGCCCGCCCTCGCCCAGCCCTCGAGCGAGCCGCGGTAGCCGGCCCCCCGCGACGTGTTCTGGTGCATGGCCAGCAGCATCTTGCCGGGCTCGGCGGACTGCGCGCCGGCCAGCCGGGCGAAAGGCAAGGCCAGGGGCGCCATCAGAAGGTTGCGTCTCGTCAGCATGGATTCCTCTCGTGTCGTCGTCGGCCTTCTGCGGCCGCGCGTTCTTCCGCCGCGCCGGCGCCGCAACGGCGGTCGGCCCGCGGCACCGTCCATATCCGGCGGCTACCGGCCGCTTTCCGCCGCCCCCGCTTCCTGCACCACCGCGCCGGCGAGGATGTTGTAGAGCCCGTAGTTGCCCTCGTGGCAGGCGTACTCGAACAGCGGCTGGTCGTTCTTCACCATGGGGATCTGGTAGCTCCAGGGCCGGTCCCAGGCGCCCGGATCGTTAACCGTCACCTGGTACATCAGCGTGCCCTCGGACACCCGGGTGAACCGCTCGACGAGGTGCAGGTCGGCAGTGGTCACGCCGCCCCGGAAGCTCGTCTCGCGCAGGAAGTTGGTCGTCTCCACCACCAGGGTGTCGCCCTCCCAGCGACCCCGCGAGTCGCCCATCCACTGCCGCACGCCGTCGTCGAGGTTCGGCCGCCCGTCGAGCGGGATCACGCGCGAGCTGTGCACCATCTCGTTCAGCAGGACCACGTGGTCCTCGGTCTGGAACACCTGGAGGTTCTGGTTGTAGCCGCCCGGCGTCATCGGCGGGCCGGTGTTGAAGCCGAGGATGCAGCGGACCGCGAACATGCCCGGCCCGAGGTCCTCGACCCAGCCGCCGGGGGTCGGCGAGTGGCGGTTGACGCCGGCCCGCGCCTGCTGCTCCGCCTCCCGTCGCGCCGTCGCGGCCGCCGACAGGGGCGGCACCCGGCCGTCGGGCGGGTCCGTCACCAGCGACGTCTGGCGGGTCTCGCTGACCCGGTTGCCGGGGTCGAACCAGAACTGGTTGTAGTTGCCGACCACGTCGGCCGGCTCCTGGTCGTCGCGCACCGCGAACGCCGCGAGGCGATCGGCCTCGAACTGCGCCGCCTCCTCGGGCGTGAACACCGCCTGATCGGCCAGCGCCTCGGGCCGCTCGAACGGGGTCAGGGTGCGGAAGTCCCACACGCCGTTGAGGTCCGGGGCGCCCCAGGCGGTCCGGGGGGCCGCGTCGTCGGCCGCCGGCTGGGCGACCGCGCCCGGCGCGAGAACGCCGGCCGCGAGAACGAGCACCGCACACGCCGCCGCCGCATATCGCTGGATGGCCACGGGGCTTCCTCCCTGGTTCCGTTTACGGTTCCCCTTCAACTGTCGACCGGCGCATGATCGCTCCGATGCCCGCGGCCGTCAACCCGGCCGGGTCAGGGAGAGGGCCCGGCAGGCGTGAGGACATCGAACCGGCAACGTGTAAGCTTGGTGCGTGAAGGCAAGGACGATTGCCATCGACCGGGAAGCGCATGAGCTGCGGGCTGCAAGCAAGCGGCGCGGGGAGCCCTTCAGCGACGTAATCGAGCGCGCCGTCCAGGCGGAACGGCACACGGCGTCGTATCTGCTCGATCACATCGACGACATCCTACTGGCCGAGGACACCCTCACCGCCATCGAGGCGGTGATGAGCGAGCGGAGACGCTCCTGACCGCATCGTTGCCGGTTCCGTGGAGATTCGGGTCGGACAGTCGTCACGACAACGGAGGGTTGGAATGCAGGCACGTCCCATCGCCGCGCTCGGCATGTTGCTCATCGTCTCGCTCATCGCCGGCCCGGCGCGCGGTCAGGCCCCGCGGCTGCCCGACGGGCGGCCGGACCTGCAGGGGGTGTGGGACTTCCGCACCATGACGCCGCTGCAGCGGCCCCAGATGATGGCCGATCGGGAGTTCCTGACGGAGGAAGAGGCCGCGACCCAGGAGAACCGGATCGCGGCGTTCCGGGCCAGCCAGCTCGAGCCGAGCGAGGTGCGGACCGAGCCGCTGCCGGCCGGTGGCGGAGGCCGCGCGGTGGGCGGGTACAACGACTTCTGGCTCGACTACGGCACGACCGTCGTCGAGGACCGCCGCACCTCGCTCATCGTCGACCCGCCGGACGGTCGGCTGCCCGCCCTGACCCCCGAGGGCGAGGCGCTCCGCCAGGTAGGCTCGCTGATCGAGGACCTGCCGATTCCGCTGCCGGTGCGGGTCCGCAGCGCCGGCACCGGCGCCGACCGGCCCGAGGACCGCGGCCTCGCCGAGCGCTGCCTCGTCGGGTTCAACAGCGGCCCGCCGATGATGCCGAGCGGCTACAACAACAACATGCAGCTCTTCCAGACCGCGGACACCGTCGCGATCCTGAACGAGATGGTGCACGACCTGCGGGTCATTCCCCTCGACGGCCGCCCGCGGCTCCCGGAGGGCATCCGCCAGTGGGCGGGCAGCTCGCGGGGGCACTGGGAGGGCGACACCCTGGTGGTCGAGACCACCAACATGACCGACAAGACGGGCAGCTTCGACCCGTCGGCCACCACCGCCATCGGCACCGGCCTGACCGTCACCCTGACGGAACGGTTCACCCGCCTCGACGGCGACACCCTGCTCTACGAGTACACGGTGGACGACCCCGTCATCTTCTCGCGGCCGTTCACCGTCGCGGTGCCGATGCGGCGGTCCGACGAGCCGATGTTCGAGTACGCCTGCCACGAGGGCAACTACGGCCTGCTCAACATCCTGAGCGGCGCCCGCGCCGAGGACGCCGCCGCCCGCTGAGCCGTCGCGGCGTGCTCAAGGCTCATCGGAGTCGACCTTGCCGAGGGCCCAGCCGCGGAAGGCTTCGAGGTCGCCGAGGTCGTCCCGGATCGCCCGGTACGCGATGCCGTGATCGGCGCTGGAACCACGGAACGTCCGGCCGGGCGTCAACCCCGATCGAGGGTCCGGTTCCACGCGGCCACCTGCTCCTGCTGCGCCGCGAGCAGCGCCGACGCGTCGCCCTCGATGGTCACGGTCGTCATGACGTCGTCCTGCGCGATAGCGTCGACGACGTCCTGGCCCGAGACGACGCGGCCGAACACCGAGTGCCGGCCGTCGAGGTGCGGCGTGGGGCCGTGGGTGATGAAGAACTGGCTGCCGTTGGTGCCGGGGCCGGCGTTGGCCATCGAGAGGACGCCGGCCGCGTCGTGCCGCCGGTTCGGGCTGAACTCGTCGGCGAAGTTGTAGCCCGGTCCTCCCCGGCCGGTGCCGGTGGGGTCGCCGCCCTGGATCATGAAGTTGGCGATGACCCGGTGGAACTTGAGCCCGTCGTAGAAGCCGCGCTGCGCGAGGTTCACGAAGTTGGCCACCGTCAAGGGGGCGTCGTCGGCGAAGAGGGCGATGCGGATCTGCCCCTTCGACGTCTCGAACACCGCCACCAGCTCGCTGCCTGCAGTCGTCGTCACCGTTCTCACCTCCAATGACCCGGCCTGGGGTCGGCCGGCGGCCCGGTGCCCGGGCCAGTCCCGGCGCGCCTCGGAGTGCTGCCCCGCAGCCGCGGGCCGGGTCGGAACGGGCCCATTCTCACACAGCCGTCACGGGGCGGGGCGGCCGATGGCACGAACTCCCCGCCCCGCGCGGCCGGGGGCGCCGTTCCACGAGGCGCCTGGCAGGGGCGCCGGCGCCGGCCGCGGGTCATCCCATCGCGTCCGTGCCCGCGAAGGGCCGGCAGGCCGACACGCGCCGCCCCCCGGCGCTCCCGTCCCGCCGGGCTGGTGCACGACAGGTCTGCGGGGTGACGCCCGGCCGGGTCGGGCTGGTGGTTGGGGTATCGTGGTCGGCGGCATCTCACCTGTCGCCGCCCCCTCGCGGCGCATGCTCGTGAACCGCCCGCAGGTAGTTGATAAGGTGAGGCGTTCCCCGGAGGCCGCGGGGCGGGGAGGCCGACGCCCCGATGCGTCACGGATGCGATAATCGACCGCCTCGGCCTGGTCACCAGGAAGCGAATCCGGAGGTGTGACGATGAAGGTGTTGAGAAGCCTCGTTCCCATCGGCGCGCTCGGACTGACGTTCCTCGCTCTCCCGGCCGCCGCGCAGCCGGCGCCCGAGACGATCATCCGCGGCGGCGACGTCTTCACCGCGGGCGGCCTGCGGCAGGCCGACATCCGGGTCGTCGGGTCGACCATCGCCGAGATCGGCACCGGTCTCGCGGCCCGTGGCGCGGGCACCCGCGAGATCGACGCGCGCGGCCGGCTGGTGCTGCCGGGGGGCGTCGACCCCCACGTGCACCTCGGCCGCGACCGGCTGGACGACTACACGTCGGGCTCGGCGGCTGCCCTCGCGGGGGGTCTCACGACGATCTCGAACTTCGGCGGGGTGGGGGCGGGCAGCACGCCGGCCGCGGCGGTGGCCCAGGCCGCCGCGGACGTGGCCGAGCAGGCGATCGCCGACTTCATCTTCCACCCCATCGTCTCGGACCCCGCCACCGCCACCGCCGAAACCCTCGCGGCCCTCGCCGACACCGGGCAGACCACCATCAAGGTGTTCATGGTGCGGCCCACGTTCGACGCCAGGGCCCCCGGCTTCGTCTCGACCATGCACGCGGCCCGCGAGAACGGCGTGCTCATGATGATGCACTGCGAGGATGCGGCGCTCGTGCAGATCACGTCGGAGCGGCTGCTGGCGGAAGGGCGCGGCGGCCTCGAGAACTTCCCCGACGCCCGGCCGGTGACGGCGGAGGTCGCGGCGACGCAGCGCGCGGTGTCGATGGCCGAGCAGACGGGCGCCGCCCTCTACATCGTCCACCTGTCTTCGGAGGGCGCCCTGCGGGTCGCCGAGCGGGCGCAGGCGCGCGGCCTGCCGGTGTACGTCGAGACGCGCCCCATCTACCTGCACCTGACGCGTGAGCGGTTCGACGGCCCCACCCCGGGCCTCTACATCGGTCAGCCCCCGCTGCGGGAGCAGAGCGACGTCGACGCCCTGTGGGACGGCATCGCCCGCGGGACCGTGCACGTCGTGGCCACCGACCACGTCGCCTACACGCGCGAGCAGAAGCTCGACCCCGCGCAGAACGTCGTGCAGCACCGCGCGGGGATGAGCAACCTCCAGGTGATGCTGCCGATGCTCTACTCCGAGGGGGTCCGGGACGGCCGGATCAGCCTGGAGCGCTTCGTCGAGGTCACCTCCAGCAACCCCGCCAGGCTGTTCGGCCTGTATCCCCGCAAGGGGGCAATCGCGGTGGGGTCCGACGCGGACCTCGTGCTGTGGGACCCGGAGGAGACGCGGACCATCCGCAACGAGGACATGCTGTCGAACAGCGGCTACTCGGTGCACGCGGGCCGGGTGGTCACGGGCTGGCCGACCCTGACCATGCGGCGCGGGGAGATCGTGTACCGCAACGGCGAGGTCCTGGGCGCGGCGGGCAGCGGCGAGCTCGTCGACCGCGATCGGTGGCGCGGACCACCGCTGTGATGCAGGCGCGGCGCCGCCGGAACGGCCGGCGTCGGGGAGCCGGCGTCATGCGAGCTCCCATGGACGGCGGGCGGCCGCGGCCCGCGCCGCGCCTCGCCGGACCCCCGCCGCGATGGAGATGAAGAAGCCCGCGACGAGCCCGGGCAGCGCCGCGAGGTCCCGCCGGAAGGACTGCTGGTCGGCGTCGCCGACGATGAGGACTCCGCGCCGCATCGCGAACAGGGTGAAGGCGGCCGAGGCGAGCGTCAACGCCACGGAGGCGGCCGTGGCGCGCCCGAGCTCGGCCGTGCCGGCGGCGAGGTGTACCCCGAACTCGAGCACGTGCGCCGCCACCGGGATGGCGACCATGACGACGAGGGCGGCCGCCCAACCCGGGGTGGCCCGGCGAAAGGCCTGGGTGAGCGCGGACCAGCCACCGGTGCTCGCCACCCGGTACGCGAACTCGACCCCCAGCGCGGCGCCCGCCGCTTCCACGCCCGAGCCGCGCGTCACCGCCAGGAACAGAAGGCCCCGCACCACGCCGCTCACGAAGGCCGCCTTCCAGTTCCAGCGCGCGACGAGGTGATGGCGCGGCCGCCTCACCACATCGGCGAGCACCGCCTTCACCGCAAGATCTCCGGCCTCGCCGCCCCGGCAGGCGCAGCCGGCCGCCGCCGGCCGCACCCCCTCGTGTGGTGAGTCGGGCACGACCATACCCAGGCGGCGCGCCCGGGCTTCGAGCGCGACGCTTCCGCCGGTGTCGGTACACCCCCTCATGTCTGACCTCCGCGACGGAATGCGTCAGACATCGTCGAATCGGCTCGCGCCCATGGAACAGGACGCGGGATCGGCCTCTCTGGCCGTGCGGGGACGTGGCGCTGGGATGCGGTTGGAGTTGGACGACGACGACCGGCGAGGGCTACCGGACGCCGTCCATGAACTTCGCCCGCAGGGCCTCGCGGTCCACCACCCCGCCCCGCAGATGGACGCTGTCGATCCGGCGCGTGTTGGTGATGTCATCTAGCGGGTTCGCGTCGAGCACCACGAACGAGGCCTGCTTGCCGGGGGCCACCGTGCCGAGATCGTCGAGCTTCAGGATGGCGGCGTTGACCGCCGTCGCAGCGACGATAACCTCCATCGCGGTGAGGCCGCAGCCGGCCATGTCGCGCAGCTCGATGTGCGTGGTCCAGGCGACGCTGACGCCCGAGTCGGTGCCCATGCCGATGATCATCCCCGCCTCGCGGTTCCTCGCGAGGTTCCGGCACTGCAGCTCGAAGGACCCGCCGGGGCCCTCGGCCGCGAGACGGTCGGCCTCGCGGCGCAGGTTCTCGATCTCGAACGGCGGCAGCGTCTCGCTCAGCCACGGCAGGTCGTCGTGCGTGACCGGCGAGCCGGGCAGGTTGGGGACGGTCCAGACCTCGGGGCGCTCGCGGACCAGGGCCATGTGCTCGTCGTCGATGTCGCGGTCGCGCACGGTGTGGGCGAAGCCGTCGACGCCGGCCCGCAGCAGCGCCTTGGCGTCGGCGAGCCCGCTCGTGGTGCCGAGATGCGCCGTCACCCGCATGCCGCGGGCGTGCGCCTCGCCGATGATGGCCTCGTACACGGCCGGCTCGAGCTTCGGAACGGTTCCGCCCCGGTCGTCGACCCAGATCTTCACGAGGTCGACGCCGTGCCCGTGCAGCTCCTCGACGGCCCCGCGGCCCTCGGCCTCGGTGCCCGCCCCGCGGGGGATCCCCAGGCGATAGGGTTGCTGGGGCCCGGCCATCGGCGTGGCGGCGATGCCCCGGCCCGACGTCAGGAAGCGCGCCGCGCCGGGGAGCATCGCCTCCCGCAGCTCGAACGCCAGCGCCTCGTCGAACTCGAGCCCGAGGCTCATGGTGGCCGCGACCCCGTGATACGCCGACCGCTCCAGATGCTCGACGAGGTTGGCGCGCGTGTAGTTGTCGGGGCTGTGCGACCCGTCCTTCACGTTCGTTAGCCCGATGTGCTGGTGCGCGTCGATCATCGCGGGAATCACCGTCTTCCCCGACAGGTCCACCCGCGCCGCGCCCGGCGGCGCCTCGCGTTCCCCCGCCTCGCCTACCCAGGCGAAGACGCCGTCCTCGACGAGAAACGCGGAGCGCTCGACGGGCGGACCGCCGCCGCCGTCGATGAGCCTCGCGCCCTCGAACCAGGTTGCGTTCCCCGCCGCAACCGGCGGTTCGTCCACCGGGGCGCAGGCAATAGCCAGCAGCACGGCAGCGCATGCGAGCAGGCTCGGGGACACGAGTCGAGACCGCCGGGTCGAAGAAAAAAGGGTCGACATCTCTCAGCTCCCGGGGAAAACCGCCATCCATGATAAGCGGCCGTCGGCACCCGCCGCGGCTCATCGCCGCCGCAGCGCGACGTGCAGGTCGAAGTGCTCGACGACGGCCGTCAGCACCGTCAGGGCGACGTGCCCGGGGACGAGCATCGGGAACTCGCGCGAGAGCGCGGGACAGAGCAGGCCTATCGCCGCGAACTGCAACACGATGCCCGCGTGCATGGGGTGGGAGATCCACGAGTAGGGAAACGACGTGACCCGGGCGCGCGGCACCGCGCCGAGCTCGACCCCGTAGTACGTCCGGGTCACGCCGAGGGCCCGTACCGCCAGCGCGTTCAGGACGATGCCGGCGACGAGCAGCGACCATCCCGCGACGGACGGCGCCAGCTCGCCCGACCGGACAGCGAGTGCGGCGAGCAGGCCGAACGCCACGGTCCGCCAGGCGGCGGACTGCAGCGCGAAACGCGCGGCCACGGTGCGCCGGAAGACGAACGCGGAGAGATTGACGGCATGGTAGCCAGAGCTCAGGCCGTAGACGAGCACCCGCACGTCCTCGACCACGACGAGCAACGGCAGCAGCGCCGCGAGCGCCAACACCGCCTGCCCGACGAGGCCCGCCGCTTGCGATCGCCAGTCCGCCATGGTCATGCGGAGCGTCGCCGGCTCTCCGGCCGCATGGTAGAGCCCCGTCTATCGGTTGGGTGACGGCGCCGACAATCCCGGGCTACGGTGCGTGTGTCCTGCCGAACCGCGATGATGGCGACAGCGTTCGCGATCGCGCGCCAACGCGTCGAGCGAGCAGGACCGCGGGGCTTCGACTACCGTGACCTAGGGTGCGCGCGCCGACATCGTCGTAGTCGATCATACCGGCGCCCGGACGACACACCCGAACTCACCTCCGTTCGATGGCGCATCTACCAGTATCTGACGGGGAGGCCATCCACTCGGCCGAAGCTCCGGCGGTCGCGCGTGGCGACCGAGTAGCCGAGACGCACCGCGGTCGCCGCAATCATCAGGTCGTGGGCGCCCATGGGCGTGCCCTTCAGTGCGAGATCCGCGGCCAGCGCCGCGTGCACCTGCGCAGCCTGCAGGTCGAAAGCGCTGACCGGGAGGATCGCGAGCCACCGCTCGGCGAACGCGCGCGCCTGCATGAGGCGCAGGCCGCTGAGCCGGTGGGTGCCGTGGAGCAGCTCGGACGCGGTAATCGCGGCGATGCCCACGGGTTCGTCCGGGCCGGCCGCGAGCGCGGTCTCGAGGTCCAGTCGGCCACGTTCGGCCGCGATCAGGATGCTCGAGTCGATCAGGGTTCCCATCGGTTCTCGGGGACCTCGGGGCGATTGTACAGGGCGATGCCCTCCTCGACCGCCTCGAGGTAGTCCTCGCCGGGCGATGGCACGGACCCTGAACGGACGAGCTCGACGAAGTCGCGAATCGTGACGGTCTTCGCCTTCACGGGGCTGATCTCGGCTACCGGCGTGCCGCCACGCTCCACGACGTAGACGGCGTGCTCCTCCCGCACCCGATCGACGATCGCTCCGAAGTTCTTCGCGGTCTCCGTCGCGGTGACGACCCGTGCGCCGGATGCCGCTGGCGACCGCGGCCCGGCCCCGCTGCCTCGCAATCGTTTGGCCATTCACCCATGTTACGGATTATGCGGAGTATGCGCAATCTCTGGATCCGGACCGGAGAGTGCGGCGTCCTCTCCCCGAGAAACGCCTGCACCGGTCGATCCCCGTGGCGCTCGGCGAAGTGCGACCGGGAGTCTGCGCCGCAGAACGGCGCGGACTCCGGGAGAGTTGGTTGCGCGCCAGACCGAGCGGCAGGCGACGATTGGCGGCCAAGGCCCGGGGACGTTTCCGCAAGCGGCCGGCCTTGGCCCTCCGTTCAGGGCAGAGCGAGCGCGATCAACTCGGCGCCGCCCTCGGCGCTCGACGTGCCGACGGCCACCGCGATGTACTGCTTCCCCTCGTGCAGGTAGCTGACCGGGTTGCCGTAGGGCACGGCCGGCAGCTCCACCGACCCCAGGTAGGCTCCGGTGTCCTTGTCGTAGGCGGTCATGGCCCGCGCCGCCTCGACCATGTCGTCGACGTAGCGACCGCCGGAGTTGACGATGAGCAGAGTCTTCGTGACGAGGGGACCGCCCCCGTGCATGCCGTTGTGGCCGCCGAGCGGAGGCAGCCCGAGGTGGCGCAGGGCCGGGTGGTTCCGCGGGCCGTCGCCGTGGGGAACCATCCAGGCGTGGTCGCCGGTGTTCAGGTCGATGGCGGTGACCCGCTTGTAGGGCGGCTTCACGAGGGGCAGCCCCTGCGGCCCCGGCACCGGCTGCGCCCACGGATCGGTGAAGTAGCCGACGGTGGCGGGAGGCGGGTACTCGACCAGCTCGACCGCCCGCAGCCGGGTCTGCGACGGCACGAACAGGCGCCCCGTCTCGGGGTCGACGGCCGCGCCCGGCCAGTTGATGCCCCCGCCGGGGCCCGGCGACTGGATGATGGGCCGGCCCTCGCCCCGCACCGGCGGCGGCGTGAAGATGGGCCCGAGCTGCGCCCGCCCGGCGAGGCGGAGGGCCTCCGTGCGGAGCTCGGGGGTGAAGTCGATGAGGTCGTCGACGGTGATGCCCTGCAGGTCGAACGCGGCCGGCTTCGTCGGGAACGGCTGGGTCGGCGCGTACCACTCCCCCGGCACCGCGCCGGCGGGGACCGGCCGCTCCTCTATCGGCCACACCGGCTCGCCGGTCACGCGGTCGAAGACGTACACGAAGGCCTGCTTGCTGGGCTGGGCGATCGCCTTCACGTCCCTGCCGCCGACACGGATGTCGACGAGGTTGCCGGCGGTCGGGAAGTCGTAGTCCCAGAGCCCGTGGTGCACCGCCTGGAAGTGCCAGACCCGCTGACCGGTCTCGACGTCGACGGCGACGATGCTCTCCGCGAAGAGGTTGTCGCCGGGGCGCATGCCGCCGTACCAGTCGTTGGTCGGGGTCCCCGTCGGCAGGTAGACGTAGCCCAGCTCCTCGTCGACGGCCATCGTGCCCCACACGTTGGTGTGCCCGCTGTAGCGCCACGACTCGTCGTGCCAGGTGTCCGCCCCGAACTCCCCGCCCTGGGGGATGGTGTGGAAGATCCACTTCATCTCGCCGGTGCGGACGTCGAAGGCGCGGACGTGGCCGGGGTCCGCCTCGCGGCGGGTCAGCGAGGTGTCCTGAACGATGCTGCCGACGATGACGGTGTCGCCGACCACGGCCAGCGGTTGTGAATGAGTGAACCGTGACCGGTCGATGGGCCGGCCGAGGCTGCCGCTCAGGTCCACCGCGCCGTCGGCCCCGAAGTCGGGGTAGAGGCGGCCGGTGCGGGCGTTCATGGCCACCAGCAGCAGGTCGTGGGTGGCGATGAAGATGCGGGCGTCGCCGCTCTCGTCGTCCTCCCAGTACGACACCCCGCGGTGTTGCCAGCCCATGTTGGCCGGCCGCTCGAGGCGGTCGTAGGTGCGCGGGTCGTACGACCAGACGAGCTCGCCGGTGCCCGCGTCGAGGGCCGCGACCTGCCCGAGGGCGGTGCTGACGTAGACCAGCCCGCCGACCATCAGCGGCGCGGTCTTGAACGGCCCGGGACGGATGGCCTCGTGCTCGGCCGCGACCTCGCCCGAGATCGAGCGCCACCGCCAGGCAATCTCCAGCTCGGGGAAGTTCTCGGGGGTGATCTGGTCGAGCGGCGAGTACTTGGTGTTGGCGGCGTCCGCCCCGAACGCCCGCCACTCGCCGACCGGGGCCGGCGTCTGGGCCGCCGATGGCGCCGCCGCGGCCAGCATCCCTGCGAGCGCCACCGCGCCCGTCACCACGTTCCGCAGATTGAAGCCCATCATGTCGTGTCCTCCCGCCATCGCGGCGATTCGTGCCGGCCTCGGGGTGACGGATTTCGCCACGCCGGCGGAGTCGAAGGCCGCGCGCGCACTGATCGGCCGAATCATGTCGACTCGACGCGCAACGGCGTATGCCGCGCAAGCGCATCGAAGTCGGCGTCGCAGTGGAGAACCGGCATGTCGACCCGGATGGCCAGTGCGGCGATGAGACAATCGACGAGTACCCGCACGGTTTCACCCTGACGGCGGCACTGCCGGTAGAGCGCGGCGGCCCGATCGAAGTCGCCGGGCTGCAGCGGAACGAACGCGGCGCGTGCGATGAGCCTTCGGAGGTCCCGCCGGTGCTGCTCGTCCCGGGCTCCGGCCAGGAGCTCCATTCGGACGACATCGCACGTGGCGAGGTCGGCGCCGAGCAGCTCTCCCACTCGGGCACACGCCGGAGAACCGGTGTCGCGGAGGAACTCGATCCAGGCCGACGTGTCAACGAGGCTCATCGGAGCGCCCGCGCATTTCGTCGAGGTCACCGTCCCAGCCGGCTCCACGCATCCGGCGGGCTTCCTCGAGGCTGAGTGGCTCCGCCGCGAGCGAGCGGAGAGCAAAATTGACGGCTTCCCGCTTGGTCGTCAGGCGATAGCGCCTCATGACCTCCGCACAGGCTTCGTCGTCGACATCCACGTTAGTGCGTGCCATACACCAATGATACACGCCGAGAGTGGCTCGGAAATGTCCCCCGACGAGGGCGGCGGGGGGGCGGTGGAACCCGCACGGCGTCGCCCAACGCCGTATAGACGTGTGTTTTATCTGGTTTAATGTTATTTTCAAGGTGTAATCAGCCATGAAGAGGTTCGCTGAATACACCCTGCATCGCTGGCTGACGGCCCGTCGCCGGAAGCCGCTGGTGCTGCGCGGGGCGCGGCAGGTCGGGAAGACCACCCTCGTTCGCCGGTTCGCGGCGGGGGCCGGCCTGGCGCTCTGCGAGGTGAACCTGGAGCGCCATCTCTACCTCGATCGCGTGTTCGAGAGCCTCGACACCGGCCGCATTCTGCGCGAGCTGGAGACGCTCGCCGGGACACGCCTGGAGCAGGCAATCCTGTTCCTCGACGAGGTGCAATCGACGCCCCATGCCCTGCCGGCCCTGCGCTACCTGTACGAGGATCGACCGGATCTGCCGGTGGTGGCGGCGGGATCGCTGCTCGAGTTCACTCTCGCCGAGCACGGTTTCTCGATGCCGGTGGGGCGCATTCAGTACCTGCATCTGGGGCCGCTGACGTTTCGCGAGTTTCTCGCCGCGGTCGATCCGGCGGCCGTAGGGCCCGTCGACGACCTGGCCCTGGACACGCCGCCGGCCGAGGCTGCCCACCGTCGACTCGGCCGGCGGCTCCGTGAGTACCTCATGGTCGGCGGATTGCCCGAGGCGGTGCTGGCGTACCGGGAGTCGGGTTCGCCGATGGAGGTGGCGGCCGTCCACCGCTCCATCGCCTCGACCTACGAGGACGACTTCGCAAGGTATGCGCGCCGGACGCCGCTCGCCCGCCTCCAGCGGCTGTTCCGCCTCGTGCCCCGCTCGGTGGGGCATCCCGTGACCTACCGCCGCCTCGACCCCGATGCGCGGGCGGCGGACGTGAGCCGGGCGATCGACCTCCTGGTCAAGGCCCGCGTCTGCCACCGCGTGTCGCACAGCCACTGTTCGGGGTTGCCGCTCGGCGCCGACGCCGGCAACCACGCGACCAAGCTGCTGTTCATGGACGTCGGGCTGATGAACCACGTGTGCGGCCTGGACCTCACGAACATCGAGGCGCTGGACGATCTCCGGCTGGTGAACGAGGGGGGCATGGCGGAACAGTACGTCGGACAGCAGTTGGCATCGCTGAGCGGCGGCGATCACCCCCCCGTGCTCCACTACTGGCTGCGGAACGCCCGACGCGGCAACGCCGAGGTCGACTACGTCGTCTCGCTCCGGGACTGGATCGTGCCGATCGAGGTCAAGGCCGGGCGCAGCGGGTCGCTGAAGTCGCTCCTGCAGTTCGTCCACGAGAAACGGCCGCCGGTCGCGGTGCGGTTCGACGCCAACCCGCCCGGCGTGCAGACGGTGAGCCACGCCATCCGCACCGCCACGGGAACGCAGGACGTGACCGCGCGTATTCTCTCGCTGCCGTTGTACGCCGTGGAGGCGCTACCGAGACTGCTTCAGGCGCTACGCACGGACCCGGATCCGTCCGCGCAGACTGTCCGGAGCGGGCATCCCACCGACTGAACACGTTGATTCGCTCTTCGCCCGCGGACGGGCCACGCACTCTCGACCTCGTTGCGGGAAGCCGTGCGACGGAGGCGTCGACACGGTTGTTCCGCCCGGGGTCGCGGCCCGGTCAGCGTCGCGCTTCCGCGGCGCGGACGGTGCTCGACAGCAGCATCGCGACGGTGAGAGGCCCCACCCCGCCCGGGACCGGGGTCAGCGCTCCCGCAACCGAGGCGACCCCGGGGTGCACGTCGCCCACCACGGTCGCGCCCCGACGCTCGAGTACCTCGAGGCGCGGCGAGTCCGGCCCGAACAATGCGGTCACGTGATCGCGGTCGGTCATCCGCGTGGTCCCCACGTCGATCACGGTGGCGCCGGGCTTCACGAAGTCCGAGGTCACGAAGCCGGGGCGGCCGATGGCCGCGACCAGGATGTCCGCCGACGACGCCACCGCCGGCAGGTCGCGGGTCCGTGAATGACAGATGGTCACCGTCGCGTGCCGGTGCAGCAGGAGCGCGGCCATGGGCTTGCCGACGATGTCGCTGCGGCCGATGACGACGGCGCGGCGCCCCTCGATGGGAATGCCGTTCCGCTCGAGCAGCTCGATGATGCCGGAAGGCGTGCCCGGCACGAGGGCCGGCCGGTTCTGTACCAACCGACCCACGTTGACGGGGTGGAAGCCGTCGACGTCCTTGGTGGGATCGATGGCGTCGAACACCCGCTGCTCGGCGTCGGCCCCCATCCCGTCAGGCAGCGGCGACTGCACCAGCACCCCGTCGACGGCGTCCGCCGCGTTGAACCGCGCCACGATCGCCATCACCTCGTCCAGGCTCGCGTCGGCGGGCAGGCGCTGCAGATCGGCGTGGATGCCGAGCTCCTCGCAGGCGCGGACCTTGTAGCGAACGTAGATCTCCGACCCGCCGTCGTCGCCCGCGAGCAGGATCCCGAGTCCCGGCGGGCGACCCGCCTCCGCCGAGAATCGCGCGATACGCGGCTTCAGGGACTCGCGAATCGCCTCCGCCACCGCCTTGCCGTCGAGGCGTCTCGCCACCGCCGTCCGAGCGCTCTCCATCGCCCCCCCTCGCGCGCCGCGCGGTCCAGAACGCCGGCGGCCCGTTGCATGTTAGCAGGTGCGGGCAGGCCCCCGGACATCGCCCCCGGCCGCTTGGAGCAGCGCGTTCGTCCACCGGACTTCCCATATACTGTCGCCCCGAGCGGCCTGTCGCCCCGACACCGACGACAGGCCGGCCGTCCCGCTCCGCCGGGGACGGGATGGGAGCGCAGGCATGGAGACCCTCGAGCAGCTCATCCGGACGGTCAAGTTCTACGTCGACAACTTCGGCGTTCCCGTGGGCGAGGAGGTCGTGCCCCTCAAGGTCATCGCCCTGCTCGGGGCGGGCCTGTTCCTGACCGTCCGGCTCGGATTCGTCCAGCTCCGGCGCCTCGGCCACGGGTTCGCGGTGACCGCGGGCCGCTACGACGACCCCGACGACCCCGGGGACGTGTCGCACTTCCAGGCCCTCACCACCGCCCTGTCGGCCACCGTGGGCATCGGCAACATCGCGGGGGCGGCCTGGGCCATCCACTACGGCGGCCCCGGGGCGCTGTTCTGGATGTGGATGACGGCGCTGCTCGGCGCGGCCACGAAGTTCTCGGAGGTGACGCTGGCCCAGCGCTACCGCGAGGTGCATCCCGAGGCCGGAAAGCACGAGGGCACGGTGGCCGGCGGCCCCATGTACTACATCGAGCGGGGCATGGGCGAGCGCTGGCGGTGGATGGCGATGTTCTTCGCCATCGCCCTCGGCTTCACCGCGTTCATGACCGGCAACGCGGTGCAGGCCAACACCCTGGCCGACACCCTGGAGTCGAACTTCGGCACCCCCAACTTCGTGACGGGCCTGCTCGCGGCGTCGGCGGTGGCGGCGGTGATCCTGGGCGGCATCACGCGCATCGGAAGGGTCACCTCGATTCTCGCGCCCCTCATGGCGAGCATCTACGTCTTCGGTGCCCTCCTCATCATCCTGATGAACGCCGGCGCGGTCATTCCCACGTTCGCCCTCATCTTCCGCGAGGCGTTCAACCCCACCGCGGGGGTCGCCGGCACCGGGATCGGCGCCCTCCTCGTGACCCTCAACTGGGGGGTCAACCGCGGGCTGTTCTCTAACGAGGCGGGACAGGGGTCGGCGCCCATCGCCCACGCCGCCGCGAAGACCGAGGAGCCGGTGTCGGAAGGGGTGGTAGGGCTCGTGGAGCCGTTCATCGACACCATCGTGATCGTCACCATGACCTGCCTCGTGATCGTCATCACCGGGGTGCACGACGATCGCGTGCCGTCGCAGTTCACGCTGGCCGGCGGCGATCTCACCTATGTGGTGACGGAAGCGGACGGGGCCCTTCGGGAGGCGGACCCGCCGGCCGAGATCCGCGTCGACGACGGCCGTCAGGCGGTCGCGGCGGGCCAGGCGGCCTTCGCGTGGCACGACGTGCCGGTGGAGCGGTTCTTCGTCGACGAGGCGCAGACGGTCGCCTTCACCGGCGTCATCGACACGGGCCAGGGCGCCGCCTCCGCCGATGACGGCGCCACGCACACCGTGCTCTACGGCGACGCGCCCGAGGGCGGCGCCCCCCTGACGCAGCTCGGGTTCCAGCGCGGGCTCAGTCCCCTCGGCGACTGGGGGGGGACGATCGTGGTCCTCTCGGTGGTGCTCTTCGCCCTTTCCACCGCCATCGCGTGGAGCTACTACGGCGACCGCTGCGCCGCGTACCTCTTCGGGTCGCGGGCCATCGTGCCCTACCGTCTCGTCTACGTCGGCATGGTCTTCCTGGGCGCGATGATCGCTCCCGCCGCCGCCTGGGATCTGGGAGACATCGCGCTGGGCATCGTGATCCTGCCGAACCTGCTCGCGCTCGTGGTGTTGTCGGGCCAGACCCGGGCCCTGATGGACAGCTACTTCGAGCGCAAGCCGTGGCTGCGCGGCAGGGGCGGGAAGGGCTCCTGAAGCGGCACCGGCTCAGCCGGCGTCGCCGAGCACGTCCAGGTAGGCCCGCACCCGCCCTGCCGGATCACCGCCCACGAGCAGGTCGGAGACGACCGCGACCGAGGCCGCTCCCGCCGCGACCACGGCCGGCGCGGTCTCCAGGGTTATCCCGCCGATGGCCACCACCGGGCGCCCTCCGGCCGCGCCCGCCGCCCGCCGCACCGCGTCGAGGCCGACGGCCGCGTATCCCGTGTCCTTCGTCCGGGTGTCGCGGACCGGGCCGACCGCGAGATAGCTGATCGGCTGCGCGAGGGCGTCCTCGAGCTGCGACGCGTCGTGGGTGGAGAGGCCGACGACGGCGGCCGGCCCCAGCAGCTTCCGGACCGCCGCCGCGGGGAGATCGTCCTGACCGACGTGGACCCCGTCGGCCCCCGACATCAAGGCCACGTCGCAGCGGTCGTTGATGACGACGCGGGCGCCCCGGGGCGCCGCGACGGCGATGATCTCCCGGGCCCACTCGAACAGCGTCCGGGTGTCGACGCCGGGGGCCCGCAACTGCAGGAGGCGCGCTCCCCCGTCGAGGTACGCGCGGGCGAGATCGACGGGCGCCCGGCCGGCGCGGGTCGCGGAGCCTGCGTCGACGATCGCGTAGAGCCGGGGCCAGCCGCTCAAGCCGCCGGCCCTCCGTCGGCAAGGAACCGGTCCAGGAACGCGGTGCTCAGCCGGCCGGCGAGGAAATCGGGATCGCCGAGGATCCGCAGGTGCAAGGGGAGGTTGGTGTCGACCCCTTCCACCACCATCATCTCGAGCGCCCGCCGCATGCGGGCGAGGGCCTCGGCGCGGTCGCGCCCGTGGGCGATGACCTTCGCGAGCAGGGAGTCGTAGAACGGCGAGACCATGTGGTCGGCGTGGGCCGCGGTCTCCACCCGGATGCCCGGCCCCCCCGGGAGCGCGAGGGCCCGAATCGCGCCGGGGCTGGGGGCGAACGTCTCGGGATGCTCGGCGTTCACCCGGCATTCGACGGCATGCCCGGCGAGACGGACATCGTCCTGCTCCAGCGCGAGCGGCTCTCCGGCGGCGATCCGGATCTGCGCCTTGACGATGTCGACCCCCGTCACCGCCTCGGTGATCCCGTGCTCGACCTGAACCCGGGGATTGACCTCCATGAAGTGGAACCGGCCCCCTCCGTCCATGAGGAACTCGAACGTGCCCGCGTTCACGTAGCCGACGGACCGCGCCGCCGCCGCGACGAGCCCGCCGACGCGCTCGCGCACGCCCGCTTCGAGGCCCGGGGCCGGGGCCTCCTCGACGACCTTCTGTTGCCGGCGCTGCACCGAGCACTCGCGCTCGCCGAGGTGCACGGTGCGACCCTCGCCGTCGGCGAGGACCTGGAACTCGATGTGCCGGGCGCCCCCGAGGTAGCGCTCGAGATACACGCGGGGGTCGCCGAAGGCCGCCTCGGCCTCGCTCACGGCGACGCGGAACGCCTCGGGCAGCCGGTCCGGGGCCTCGACGAGCCGCATCCCGCGGCCGCCGCCGCCGCCGACCGCCTTGACGAGGAGGGGATAGCCGACCTCGGGGGCCGCCCGCGCCGCCGCCGCCGCGTCCTCGACAGGTTCGGTGCCGGGCACGAGGGGCAGGCCCGCCGCCCCCATCGCCTGCCGGGCGCGGGCCTTGTCGCCGAGCAGCCGCAGGACCTCGGGGGGCGGCCCGATGAACGCGATGCCGGCCGCGGCGCACCCCTCGGCGAGGTCCGCCCGCTCCGACAGGAAGCCGTAGCCCGGGTGGACGGCGTCGGCGCCGGTCGTCTCCGCCGCGGCGAGGACGGCGATGCGGTTCAGATAGCTGTGCCGGCTCGGCGCCGGCCCGATGCAGACCGTCTCGTCGGCGAAGCGCGCGGGGAGGCCGTCCCGGTCCGCCTGCGAATGCGCGACCACGGTGCGGACGCCGAGCTCCCGGCAGGCCGCGACCACCCGCAGGGCGATCTCGCCCCGGTTCGCGATGAGGATCTTTCGGAACATGTCAGGACCGCGGCGGGGCGGCCGCGCACCGACGCGGTCCGCCGGCCCGCCAGGCGTCGCGTGCGGCCACGGCGCAGACTCCTAGGAGGCGGGCAGGATCGCGAGCAGAGGCTGGCCGTACTCTACCGCCTGGCCGTTCTCGGCCAGGACCTCCACGACCTCGCCCGCGAACTCCGCCTTGATGTCGTTCATCAGCTTCATCGCCTCGATGACGCAGAGAACGTCTCCCGGCTCCACCCGGTCGCCGACTTCCACGAAGGGGGCCGCGTCGGGTGCGCCCGCCCGATAGAAGGTGCCCACCACGGGGGCCTCGACGACCGTCGCGATCGGCTCCCGGCCGGCCGGCGCGGGGTCCGCCACGGCGGCCGCCGTCTCGACCGGCGGGGCCGGCACCCCCTCCTTCCGCGCGCAGATGCGGAGGTCCTCCGACTCGATCTCGAGCTCGGCCAGCCCATGCTCACTCATCAGGCCGAGCACGCGATCCAGCACCGGACCGATCCGATCGAGATCCATGTCAGGGAGTCCACCAACGGAAGCGGGCGTCACCGACGGTACGACGCGAGGTCCCAGCTACGGACATCGAAGCGACGGGTCGCGAAGTGGGCATCAGGGCGCGGCCTGCCGCGTGCGGCTTCGCGCCCGGCGTACACCACGGTGGTTCCGCCAGCCGCCCGCTCAAGCCCATTAGACCACAACGAGCTCGAGCGGCACGTCGGTCAGCAGCTCGCAGCCGGTCTCCGTCACCACGACGTCATCCTCAAGCCGCACGCCCCCCTCCCCCGGCACGTAGACCCCGGGCTCGACGGTGACGACCATCCCCGCGGCCAACCGCGTCTCCTCCGAACCGTCGGCCGCGCGCGGCTTGCCGATGCGCGGCGCCTCGTGGACCTCGATGCCCAGACCGTGGCCGGTCCCGTGCCCGAACGCCTCTCCCAGTCCGCGGTCGGTCAGCACGGCCCGGGCCGCGCCGTCCACCTCGACCGCGCGCACGCCCGGCCTCACCGCGGCCAGCGCCGCCGCGTGCGCGGCCCGCACCGCGTCGTGCCAGGACGCCGCGGGCGGCGGTGGGGGGCCGAGGCTCGCCACCCGCGTCAGATCCACGCAATAGCCCTCGTGCACGCCGCCGAAGTCGAGAAGCACCAGATCGCCCCTGGCCAGCTCCCGATCCCCGGGCCGCGCGTGCGGCAGGGCGCTGTTGGGGCCGCCCGCGACGATGGTCTCGAAGGCCGGCCCCTCGAACCCGGCGCGGCGGATCGCCCAGTCGATGTCCGCCGCCACGTCGCGCTCGCGGCGTCCCGGGCGCAGGGCGGACAGCATCTCGGCCATCACCCCCGAGATGCGGGCCCCGCCCTCGCGCAGGATCTCCACTTCTTCGGCGTCCTTCACCAGCCGGCCCGCCTCGACCAGCCCCGAGGTCCGGCACAGTTCGACCCCGGAGCCGGCGAGGGCCTGCTCGAGCCACGCGTGCCGGGCGAGGGTCATGTGATCGGCCTCGACGCCCACCCGGCACCGCCCGCGCGCCCGCAGGAGCTCGCAGAGGGTCTCCTCGTACGACGTCTCGACCTCGGCGAGGACGACCGCCGCGTGGGGCGTCGAGGCGTCGTCGAGCACGCGGCGCGCCGCCGTGACGTAGCGCGAGTCGACGATCAGGGTGGCCTCGCCGGCGCCGGCGAGCAGCATGCCCGCGCTGCCCCGGAAGCCGGTCAGGTAGAAGACGTTGGCGGCGTGGGTGACGAGCAGGAGGTCCGGCGGACCGTCGGGCCCCGCTCCCGCCGCGGCTTCACCGACCCCGGCCGGCGCCGTGAACAGGCGGCCTCGCCTTCGCGCCCAATACCCGTCCTTCCCCACCATGCCCCTCCGCGCCGCCTGCGGGCCGCCCGCGGCGCCGCGTCTCGTCGGGGAACGATACCCCAACCGGCGGGGGGGCCGCAGGAGTCGGCGCCGCAGAACGGTGCAGACTCCTGGCAGTGTCGGTCGGGCGCCAAGCGGAGCCGCCGGCGACGATTGGCGGGCCAGGCCGGGGAGCCCGTGGCGAACGGCCCCGCGGCGTTGCGCCGATGCAACGCGGAATCTCGCGACGGGCTCCCGGTCACCGAACAATGCGGGGCGTGAGGAAGATCATCAACTCGTCGGTGCTCTCGTTGTGGGTCGAGCTCCTGAACAGCCAGCCGAGCACGGGAACGCGGTGCAGGCCCGGGGTGCGGCTGCGCCGTTCGCTGCGGGAGTTCTCGTGGATGCCGCCGATGACCGTCGTCTCGCCGTCGCCGACCTGGACCGTCGTCGCCGCGCGCTGGGTCACGATGGAGGGAATCGGGGGGTTCCCCAGGGCCCGCGCGAAGTCCGCGAAGGAGTTCTCGACCTCGACCTGCATGATGACGGTGTCGGCGGCCGTGATCTGCGGCGTCACGCGCAGGGTCAGCGCGGCCTCCTTGAACTCGACGGTGACGGTGTTGTTGGCGACCGTCTGGTACGGGATCTGGTCGCCCTGGAGAATCTCGGCCTGGACGTTGTTCTGGGTCGTGACCCGCGGACTGGAGATGATGCGCAGCTCGCCCCGGCTCTCGAGCGCCGTCAGGGTCAGATCGAGGTCCAGGGGACCTTCGGCCGGACCCAGTGCGACGCCGAGAGTCGAGGTCGGCGCGGCGGCGCCGAGGTCGACCCCGGTCGCGAGGCGCCCGTCCGGCCCGGCGCGGACCTCGGTTCCGGATGCCTCCGCCGACTCTGCCCCCCCGCGCCCGGGGGCGCCGCCGCCGATGCCCCACTGCACGCCCAGGGCCCGTGCCGAATCGTGGCCGACCCGCACTACCCGCGCCTCGATCTCCACCTGCGGCTCGGACCGGTCCAGCGTGTCCAGTAGATCTTCCAGGGCCGGCAACCGATCTTCGAGGTCCCGGACGATGAGGGTGTTGGTTCGCGGGTCGGTGAACACCTCGCCGCGCGACGACAGCGACGTGCTGGTGATCAGCGCCACGAGGTCGTCCGCGCGGGCGTAGCTCAGGGTCCGCGTGAACACCGCGAGCTCGCCCGCCTCCGCCTCGCGCCGCGCGAGGACCGCCCGCGCCTCGGCTTCTTCCTGCAACCGTTCGATCGACGCGATCCGTACCACCGTGCCGTCGATCTCGTACCCGAGCCCGTTGGCGCGCAGGATGACGTCGAACGCCTGGTCCCACGGCACCTCGGTGAGAGCGACGTTCACCTCGCCCCGCACGCTGGGGTCGATGACGATGTTCAGGGCGCTGATCTCGGCGAACACCCGGAGCACGGCCCGGAGATCCGCGTTCTGGAAGTCCATCGACACCGGGTCGCCGGCGTAGGTCCGCCCGACGGCGGGGGGCTGCCCGGCAAGCCGAGCGGTCCCGGCAGGGGCGCCGCCACCGGCGCCGACGGCGACACCGCGACGCGGGCCCGGACGGGCGCCCGGAGGGTCCGCGACCCGGCCCTCGGGTCGTGCCTGCGGCCGCGGAAACACCACCCGAAGCGTCCGCGACCCGGGTCCTCCGGCCTCGACGCGATACGGGGCCGAGCGCGACAGCTCGAGAACCACGCGGGTCAGCCCGACGGACTGGCGGTCCACCCGCACGAGGTCGACGGGATCGATGCCGACGCGCGTGGCGGGAGCGGTCCCGGCCGCGAGCCCCGGGAAGTCCAGCACCAGCCGGGGCCGAAAGTGCTCGACCCCGCGGATCGCGCCCGGCGACAGCCCGCCGTCGCCCCGGATCGCGACGGTGACCGCGTCGGGCCCCACCGCGGCCTCGACCGCCACGATCGCGGTCGCGGCAGGAATCGGCGCCGCACCCCCGCCCCCCGCCGCCGGGGCGGCGCCCAGCAGCAGCCACACCATCGCCCGACCTGCTCGTCCCCTCATCGCGCCCTCTCCCCATCGCGAACCCGCAAGCTCACCACCCGTTCCGCCAACGGAATCGAGTCGGCGGCGTCCCGCAGGAGCAGCACTCCGTCACCGGTGGCCTCCTGCACCCTGCCGTCGTGCAGGCGGTCGCCCGGCCGCACCACGTACGCTCTCGCGTCGGGACCCTCGAGCAACGCCAGGCGGCTTCCCCGGATCGCGACGACGCCGCGCAGGACCACCTCGTGCACGGCCAGGCCCGACAGGCCGGAGGGCCGAACCTCGGCGTGTCGGGGAGAACCCGGCGTCGTCGGCCTCACGAACGGATCGCGGGCGCCCTCCGCCTCGTCACGCGTCGCGACCTCCCGCGCCCGGCTCGCTTCCCTCACCGTCTGCGACGCCTGACTCACCGCCCTCGCAGGATCGGGCGCCGGCGGCCCGCCGGCCACGGCGAGCGCGGCCGGGCCGAGGCCCGTCAGCGCGGCCAGGCCGAGGCCCGTCAGCATCGCCGACCGTGCGCCTTCCCTCGTCGTGACCATCTATCCTGCCTCCCCCCGCCCTGGCGGCCCGTCCGATGATCCGCGCACCACGAACGCGGTGGCGGTGCACTCGGCCGCGATGGTGCGGCCGGGCACGGGCGGGTCGACGGCCCGGATCGACACGTCGTCGATGGTGACGAGCCGGGAGAGGCCGCCGACCCGCCGGAAGAACCGGGTGAGGCCTTCGTAGGTGCCGTCGAGGTGCAGCCGGTACGACCATGCCGCCGGCGGCTCCTCCCGCAACGAAGGCCGCGGGCGGAACGCCCGAATCGTCAGATCCGACCGGAGCGCGAAGGCCTGCAGGCGCCGCAGCAGCGCGGAGACGTCCTCCCGGTCCGCCGGGGCGGCGTCCAGCCGGTCGAGCCTGAGGCTCAGCTCGTCGACGTCGTCAAGGGCTCGCGCGAGGGCCGCCCGTTCCCGGCGCGCCTCCGTCAGCGCCGCTTCCCTTGCCGCCAACGCCGCCCGCGTCGAGTCCAGCTCGCGCGTCCGCGGTCCCACCCAGGACAGGCGGAAGACGAGCGGCAGGGACGCGACGAGGGCCGCCGCCAGCCCGATCCGCACGTACCGCGGAAGCCTCGTGAAGTCCGTTTCCATGATTCCCCACCCCTGTCGAGTCACGCGCCCTCGTCCCGGTCCGACCATCGCCGGCGGCGGTTCAGGACGACGGGAGCGAGAAGCCGGTTCGAATCTCGAAGTGAACCGCCCCCGTATCGCGCCGGCTGTCGACGATCTCGATCGGCGGGGGGAAGTGCCCCGACGACTCCAGTCCGGCCACCAGCTCGGTCAGGGCGGTCATCTCCGGAGCCCGCCCCGTCAGGACGGCCATGTCTCCCTGCAGCCGAAGCTCCGTCAGCCAGACGTCGTCCGGCAGGACGCGGCCCACCTGTTCGAGGAGGCGCGCCGGCGCCCCCTGGGCCGCGCGCAGCGCCTCGGTCAGCGCCACGCGCCGGGCGAGCTCGGCGCGGCGCCGTTCGACCTTCTCGCGCTCCGCCGCCACGCCGTCGAAGCCGGCGAGCTGACGGTCGACGGCCCGCAGGCGCTCGTCCAGTCGATTCGACTCGCTACGGATCGCGAGCCCATCCCGAACCACGAGTCCCAAAACGACCGCCGTGATGACGACGCCGCCCGCGAGTGCCGCCCGGCGACCGGCGCCCGACGGCGGCGGACCTTGCGGAATCGCATCCGCGGCCAGCAGGTTGATGCGGATCATCGGTCGTCCCCGCGGCGCAGGGCGAGGCCGACGGCGACCGCGAAGGCGGCGTCGGACTCCGGCCGGCGGTCGTCGGCCTGTCCGCCGGGGTCGCAGCGCACCCGGCGGAACGGATCGAAGAGCGAGACGGGCAGGTCCAGCCGCACCTCGAGCGCCAGCATGAACCCGGGCGCCCCCGCCGACCCGCCACTCACCAGGAGCTCATCGATGCGGCCCCCGGGCGTGGCGGACCTGAAGAAACCCAGCGTCCTGTCGATCTCCAGCAACAGGTGCTCGTCGACGGCGCCGCGGGCGGGGTCGGCGACTCCGGCCACGTCCACGGGCTGCCCTTCTTCGAGGAGCTCGGCTTCGGCGAAGGAAGGGGTGGGTTCCCCCGGCGGGCCGTCGGCGACGCCCCCCGGGGAGACGTCGCGGGTCAGCAGGGTCTGCCCGCCTTCGACGATGTTGATGTTCAGCCCGCCCGTTTCCGCATTGACCAGCATCGTGACCCGCCCCGGGTCGATGCCGTAGTTGAGCTCGAAGGCGTTCTGCAGGGCGAACGCCGCGACGTCAATCACCACCGGCACCCCGTCGGCCCGCGAGATGACGCCGGCGCAGTCGGCGACCTTGTCCTTCTTGGCGGCCACCAGCAGCACGTCCATCGAGGCGCGGTCCCCGGCGTCGCCGCCGGCCTGCAGGACCTGGTAGTCGAGACTGACGTCGCTCGTGTCGAACGGGATGTAGAGCTCGGCCTCGGAGCGGATCGAACCGGCGAGATCGTCCTCGTCCATCAAGGGCAGGGTCACCCGCTTGACGATGACCGCGTTGCCGGCAACGGCGGCCGCCACCCGCCTCGTCCGGCCTCCGTACCGGTCCAGGGTCTTTCGGACGGCCTCGGTCACCGCCTCCCGGTCCACGAGCTCTCCCCCGACGATGCTCCCGCGCGGCATCGGCTCGCGCCCCATCGCGCTCACTTCGCGGCCCCGCGACGTCCTGCGCAACGTGACCGCCTTTATCGCGTCCGAGCCGATGTCGAGTCCGACCACCGACTCCCTGCGGCGAAAAATCATGTGCGTGCTCCTCGCGCGGCATCGGCCCGACGGGGCCGCGGCGCCGCCCTGATCGCAATGCAATTCGCGGTCCACCCGCGCCGGCGGGCTCGCGGCCCGCAGGCAGGGCGCGGCGCCGGGCCCCTCGCGCCAGGGGCTGCGAAAACCGCCATCGACCTCGCTCGACGGGCGGCAATTCTTGACACAACGGCCGATTTGCGCATAGCCTTTTGGTTTGCGTATGCGGCCCGGGAGGCCGCTGGAGAGTAGATGTCCACGTATGTACCGTCGGCCTCGGGCATTGACCGGCGATGGCACGTCATCGACGCGGGCGAGCAGGTGCTCGGCCGCGTGGCGACGGTCGCCGCGAAGCTGCTTCAGGGGAAGCACAAGCCGCAGTACGCCCCGTTCCTCGACACCGGCGACTTCGTGATCATCACGAACGCACGGCAGGTCAAGCTGAGCGGGGCGAAGGAAGAACAGAAGCTCTACCGCCGCCACAGCGGTTTCGAGGGCGGCCTGCGGGAGACGAGGGCCAAGACGATGCGGCAGCGCATGCCGGCCCGCATGGTCGAGGCGGCGGTGCGCGGCATGCTGCCCAAGACCAAGTTGGGCAGGCACATGTACCGCAAGCTGAAGGTCTACGCGGGGCCCGACCATCCGCACGCGGCCCAGCAACCCGTTCGACTCGAGGTGTCCTGACGTGGCGGCGACGACTTTCTACGGAACCGGACGGCGCAAGTCTTCGACGGCGCGCGTGTTTCTGAAACCCGGCTCGGGCGAGCTGGTCATCCGCGGCACCTCGCTGGAGAAGCGTTTTCCGTCGGAGGCGGTGCGGATGCGCATCACCGCCCCCCTGCAGGTGGCTGAGGCCGCCGAGAAGGTCGACATTCTCGCAACCGCGAAGGGCGGCGGCGTCACCGGTCAGGCCGATGCCCTCAGGCTCGGCATCGCGCGGGCCCTCGTCGCCTTCGACGGCGAGTTGCGGCCGGTGCTGAAGAAGGCGGGCATGCTGACCCGTGACGCCCGGATCAAGGAACGCAAGAAGTACGGTCTGGCGGGAGCCCGCAAGCGGTTCCAGTTCAGCAAGCGCTGAGCCCGTCGCGGCGGCCGGGCAGTCCCGGTGAAACCGGTGTGGGCAGGCGGGATGCGGCGCGGGCCGTCGGGGCCGGCCGGCCGCGTTCCGCAGAGGGGATGGAGGAAGCTTGACGTCGATCGCCATCAAGGACCTGCTCGAGGCAGGCGTGCACTTCGGCCACCAGACCAAGCGCTGGAACCCGAAGATGAAGCCGTACATCTTCGGCGCGCGCAACGGCATCTACATCATCGACCTGAGCCGCACGGCGGAGCTGTTCGGGAAGGCGGAAGCGTTCGTCCGCGACCTCGCGGCCGAGGGCAAGACGGTGCTGTTCGTCGGCACCAAGCGCCAGGCGCAGGACCTCGTCGTCGAGGAGGCGAGACGCTGCGGGATGTTCTTCGTGAACCAGCGGTGGCTGGGCGGCCTGTTGACGAACTTCGTGACCATCCAGCGCAGCATCGCGCGCCTTCGCGACATGGAGGCGATGGCCGAGGACGGCCGCTACGACACCTTCTCGAAGAAGGAAATCGCCCGCATCGAGAAGGAGAAGCGGAAGCTGCACAAGAACCTCGACGGCATCCGCCACATGTCCAGGCTGCCGGACGCCGTGTTCGTCGTCGACACCCGGAAAGAGAAGATCGCCGTCGACGAGGCGCGCAAGCTGAAGATCCCGGTCATCGGCATCGTCGACACCAACTGCAACCCGGACGACGTCGACTACGTCATTCCCGGGAACGACGATGCGCTGCGGTCGATCCGGCTCTTCCTGACCCGGATTGCCGACGCCGCCATCGCCGGCCGCGACCGGCGGGAGTCGTCGCAGAATGCGCCGGCCGCCCCGTCGTCCGCCACCGGCGCCGCCCCGCCCCCCGCGGCGGACGGCCCGGCGCCGGCGGCGTCTCCGGCCCCCGCCTGAGAGTCCGCGGCGGGAGGACGGGACCCGGGCGTTCTTCGCCGCCCCGCGGCTTCCCGCCGCCGTCCTCGCGACGGGATGGCGCCGGCCACGCGAGGACGGGCGTCGACACCCGGTACCCAACGGCCCCCTTTACGCCAGGCAGACGACAGGGAACGCGCAGGAGGCCCCGAGAGAACAGGCACCCCGCAACGGCGGGGACCGCGGGCGGGAACCGCGCGGACGACGGCCGGGCACCGCCGCCCCACGCACCGACATGCGCCCGCCGGACCGGGGCGGCCGGTTCGCCCATTGCGAGAGGTAGATTGAGAATGGCTATTTCCGCCGCACAGGTCAAGGAGCTCCGGGACAAGACCGGAGCCGGATTCATGGACTGCAAGGCCGCCCTCACCGAGGCCGGGGGCGACGTCGACAAGGCGATCACGATCCTGCGGACGCGCGGGCAGGCGCGCGCGGCCAAGCGGTCGGGCCGGAGCACGAGCCAGGGTCTCGTCGGCAGCTACATCCACATGGGCGGGCAGGTCGGCGTGCTGGTGGAGGTCGGCTGCGAGTCGGACTTCGTGGCGCGGACCGACGAGTTCCAGCAACTGACCCGCGAGGTCGCCATGCACATCGCGGCCGCGAGCCCGCTCTACGTCAACCGCGATGAGGTTCCGGGCGAGGAGGTCGAGCGGGAGAAGGCGATCTTCCGCGCGCAGTTCGAGGGCTCGAACAAGCCGCCGCAGGTGGTCGACAAGATCGTCGACGGCAAGATGAACAGCTACTATCAGCAGGTGGTGCTGGTCGATCAACCTTCCATCCGCGACCCCAAGACCTCGATCGGCGATCTCGTGACGGCGGCCGTCGCCAAGATGGGCGAGAACATCAACATCGTCCGGTTCGCACGGTTCAAGATCGGGGAGACCGCGAACTGAGGCCGCGGTCGCGCGCGGTCGCGGCTCGGCTATAATCCCCGTCACTCGATGGCTGTCCCCGCCTATCGGCGCGTCCTCCTCAAGCTGTCCGGCGAGGCGCTCCTTGGCGATCGTTCGTACGGCATCGACCCGCCCGTCGCCGATCAGGTCGCCCGCGAGGTGGTGGAGGTGCAGCGGTTCGGGGTCGAGGTCGCCATCGTCATCGGCGGCGGCAACATCTTCCGGGGCCTCGCCGCGAGCGCGCGGGGCATGGACCGCACCACCGCCGACAACATGGGCATGCTGGCGACGGTGATGAACGCCCTCGCGCTCTCGGACGCCCTCGAGCGCCATGGCGCCCCCACCCGCGTGCTGACCGCCATCGAGATGCGCACCGTCGCCGAACCGTTCATCCGGCGGCGCGCCATCCGGCACCTCGAGAAGGGGCGGGTGGTGCTGTTCGCGGCCGGCACCGGCAACCCGTACTTCACCACCGACACCGCGGCGGCGCTTCGGGCCATGGAGGTGCGGGCCGACGTCATCATGAAGGCCACGAAGGTGGACGGCGTCTTCACCGCCGACCCGGCCGTCGACCCCGCCGCGACGCGGCTGGACTCGCTCTCGCACCACGAGGTGCTGGAGCGGCGGCTGAACGTCATGGACACCACGGCCATCTCGCTGTGCATGGACAACAAGCTGCCCATCGTGGTGTTCAACCTGAAGACACCCGGCAACGTGCGGCGGGCGGTGTTGGGAGAACCGGTCGGATCCGTGGTCAGCACCTGAAAGGCGCGGGTCGAGGCGCAGAAAGGACGAGGGTCGCCATGAACGTCACCGACGGAAAGAGCGCCGTGGCGGAGGCCAGGGCCGGCATGCAGGGGCAGGTGGACCACGTGCAGCACGAGCTCGCCGGCGTGCGTACGGGCCGCGCGTCGGTCGGCATTCTCGACTCGGTCCGGGTCGAGGCCTACGGCACGCAGATGCCCCTGAACCAGGTCGCCACGCTCTCGGTGCCGGAGCCGACCCTCATCGTCGTGCACCCCTTCGACCCCAGCCAGATAGGCGTCATCGAGCGCGCCATCCAGCGCGCCAACCTCGGGTTGAACCCGGCCAACGACGGCAAGATCGTCAGGCTTCCCATTCCCCCCCTGAACGACGATCGGCGGAGGGAGCTCTCGCGCATCGTGCACGCCCTCGCCGAGGAGGGCCGCAACGGGGTGCGCGGCGTGCGCAGGCACGTCAACGACGCCCTGAAGAAGCTCCTCAAGAACCACGAGATCTCCGAGGACGACGAGCGGCGGGCCCTCGACGACGTGCAGAAGGTCACCGACGAGCACATCGCCCGGATCGACGAGCTGCTGAAGGCCAAGGACGCAGAGCTCCTCGACCGGTGACGGCGGGCGCGACGATGGCGACCCGCTTCCACCTCGAGTGTTCCGTCTCCTGCGGGGCGGGACCGTTCGACACGGGCCGCCACCACCTGTGCCGGTGTGGCCGCCCGCTGCTGGCGCGGTACGACTGGGATAGCATCGCGTCGACATGGGCCCGCGAATCCCTGCGCGACGCCGTCCCGTCCATGTGGCGCTACGCGCCGGCGCTCCCCCTCGCCGACGGCGACCGCCCCGTGACGCTCGGCGAGGGCTGGACTCCCCTCTTTCCCGCGCCCGCCCTCGGCGCCGAGCTGGGCCTCGACCGGCTCTTCGTCAAGGACGAGGCGCTCAACCCGACCAACTCCTTCAAGGCGCGCGGCATGTCCGCCGCGGTCACCCGGGCCCACGCACTCGGGGCGGCCACCCTCTCGGTACCGTCGGCCGGGAACGCCGCCTGCGCCCTCGCCGCCTACGCCGCCAACGCGGGCATCGAGGCCCGCGTCTTCATGCCCCGCGACGTGAAGACGCCGTTCATCCGCGAGTGCCGGGTGCACGGGGCGGTGGTCACCCTGGTCGACGGCCTGATCACCGACGCCGGCCGCATTGCGGCCGGGGAAGGGCGCCGCCTCGGCTGGTACGACGTCTCCACGCTGAAGGAGCCGTACCGGGTCGAGGGCAAGAAGACCATGGGCTACGAGATCGCCGAGCAGCTCGGGTGGCGCTGGCCGGACTGGATCGTCTACCCGACCGGGGGCGGTACCGGCATCGTCGGCATCTGGAAGGCGTGCGAGGAGCTCGAGCGACTCGGCTGGGTGAAAGGCCCCCGCCCTCGCCTGGTGACGGTGCAGGCCGAGGGTTGCGCGCCGATGGTCCGCGCCTTCCACGCCGGCGCCGACACCGCGGACCCGTGGGAGGGGGCGGCGACGGTGGCCGACGGCCTGCGGGTCCCGGCCGCGGTGGGCGACATCCTCGTCCTGCGCGCGCTCCGCGAGAGCGGCGGGACCGCCGTCGCCGTGTCGGACCGCGACATGGTCGAGGGCATGCTCGACCTCGGCCGGCGCGAGGGCATCGGCGCCGCGCCCGAGGGCGGGGCCACCCTCGCCGCCCTGCGGCGACTCGTCGGGGAGGGTGTCATCGCCCGCGACCACGAGGTGGTCCTGCTCAACACCGGCGGTGCGCTGAAGTACCTGGACGTCGTCGAGGAGGATTGAGCGAGGCCCGAACCGGCCCCGGACGGCGGGTGGTGGACCGCATGGGATTCGAACCCACGACCTCCGCGTTGCGAACGCGGCGCTCTCCCGGCTGAGCTAGCGGCCCATCATTTAGAATCAATAACTTAACAGTGTTCGCTCGGGATCTGCAAGCCCTTAGTGCCTCCGGCGCGGCTGCGGTATAACTGAGAAATGGCGTATCGTGCGGTTTTTCGCTGCATCGGGGGGTGTCCCGGCGAGCATCCGATCTGGAAGCCGATCTACCGGTGTCCGTCCTGCGGCGACCTGCTCGAGGTCGTCCACGACGTCGAGGAGTTGAAGGACCGCTCGGCGGGGGCGTGGATGCGCCTCTTCGACGAGCGCTACAAGCGCACGGCGTGGCCCTACGGGTCGTCGGTCTGGGGCAAGAAGGAATGGGTGTGCCCCGACGTCCGGAACGACTCGGTGGTGTCCATGGACGAGGGCGGGACGAACCTGTTCTGGGCGGAGCGCTTCGGCCGCGAGCTCGGGATGGACGACCTGTGGGTGAAGCTGTGCGGCAACTCGCACACCGGCTCGTTCAAGGACCTCGGCATGACCGTGCTCGTGTCGGTGGTGCGGCAGATCATGGACGAGGGCGGCGACATCCGCGCCGTCGCCTGCGCCTCCACCGGCGACACCTCGGCGTCGCTGGCCGCCTACGCGGCGGCCGGCGGCATCCCCGCCATCGTCCTCCTGCCCCGCGGCAAGGTGTCGACGGCCCAGCTCCTGCAGCCCATCGCCAACGGAGCGCTGGTGCTCGCCCTCGACACCGACTTCGACGGGTGCATGGCCATCGTGCAGCGCCTCTCCCAGGACGAGGGCATCTACCTCGCCAACTCGATGAACAGCCTCCGGCTCGAGGGTCAGAAGACGGTGGCCATCGAGATCGTGCAGCAGCTCGACTGGACCATTCCCGACGTCGTCGTCATTCCCGGCGGCAACCTCGGCAACGTCAGCGCACTGGGCGCGGGCTTCGACATGATGGCGGACCTGGGTCTCATCAACCGGCAGCCCCAGATCGTCGTGGCCCAGGCCCAGGCCGCCAACCCCCTCTATCTCGCATACCGGCGCGACTGGGCGTTCGAGCCGGTGGGCGCGAAGCCCACCCAGGCCTCGGCCATCCAGATCGGCAACCCGGTGTCGGTGCGCAAGGCGATACGCACGCTGCAGCGCCATCGCGGCATCGTCGAGCAGGCGTCGGAGGCGGAGCTCGCCGAGGCGGCGGCCCGGGCAGATCGGACGGGCATGTACAACTGCCCCCACACCGGGGTGGCCCTCGCGGCCCTCATCAAGCTGCGCGAGCGCGGGCAGATCGACGCGGGGGCCCGGGTCGTCGTGGTGTCCACGGCCAGCGGCCTGAAGTTCACCGACTTCAAGCTCGGCTACCACGAGCGCCGGCTGCCCGACGTGCCCCCCACCTGGGCGAACGTCCCCGTCGAGCTGCCGAACGACTACGACGCGGTCCGGCGAGCCATCGACCAGCACTCGGCCGGCTGAGGCCGGGGCGCGGCCCCGCGTTCGTGGTAAAATCGCACCGGAAGTTCGCGCGGATGCCCATCTACGAATACCAGTGTTCACGGTGCCGGCAGGACTTCGAGTTGCTGGTTCGCACGGGTCCGGCCCCGCCGTGCCCGACCTGCGAGACCCCGACTCTCGAGAAGCGCCTGTCGGCGTTCGCCGTGGGCCGCGCGGCCCCGGCTGCCGCGAGCTTCGCGCCCGGCGCCTGCGGCACCTGCGGCGACCCGCGGGGCGCCGGCGCCTGTTCGATGAACTGACTCCGGCGACGACGTCGGCCAGGTGTGGGCGGAGCCACCGGGGTCAAGTCGCGTTGGCCTTCTACCGATAGTACCGAGGAGCGTACAGCAGCATGTCCGTGCCGCGGATCACCAAGGAAGCCCTGAAGACCCGCCTCGAGGAGGACGCGGCGAACGCGCCCGTCATCCTGGACGTCCGGCTCAAGTATCCGTACGAGCACAGCACCATGACCCTGCCCGGCGCGGTGCGCGTGGACCCGGACGCGGTCGACACCTCCGGCCTGTCCCCCGACCGCGACGTCGTCGCCTACGACTCCGACCCCGAGGAGCTGGTGAGCGCGCGCGTCGCGGCGGCGCTGATTCGCCAGGGATTCAGGGCGAGCGCGCTGGCCGGGGGGCTGCCGGACTGGATCACCGCCAAGTACCCCACCGACACGAAGGACGCGCCGAAGCAGGCGCCTCCGAAAGCCGGCAGTCTGAAGGGCTGACACCCGGCGTCGGCGGGGGCGTAGCGCATCGATGCGATTCCCTCGTGTCATCGGCGTGATCGGTGTCGCCGCGACATTGCCAGTGCTGGTGCCGCCGCCGGCCGCGCAAGTCGCGGAAACGCCGTCGACGCGATATGCCGCGCCGGCCGTGCCGCCGGCCATCGGCGATTCTACCGCCATCCGCGGCACCCCGGCGCCGATCGAGCGGCGGACGGTGACGGGTTTCGCTTCCCCGTCGTTCATGCCTCAGACGGCGGAGCCCGCGCTGCCCGCGCCGCTCTGGTACGACCAGAACCCGCGGCTCATCCGCGCGGACCACGCGGGCGGGCTCTCGCTCGACAACTTCCTCGTCGCCGGCGACGTCGCGACGCTGACGTTCGAGCGGCTTGCCCTCAGCGCGGTCGACGACAACTACGTCGCGCGCGAGTCGTGGCAGCGCACCCGCACCACCGACATCGACGGACACCTGATCAGCGTCTTCAACCCGAGCTGGGACAGCGCCGCGTTGCGGGACACCATCGGCTGGCAGCGGCGCGGTTTCGACCGGCCGTACGTGCAGCTCGGGTGGCTGCAGATCCCGAGACCGTCCGATGCGACCAACGGCGGCGAATCCGTCGAGAGGTTCATCATCTGGTTGCGGGTGGTGCCGCTGAACGTGCCGCCGGCGCAGGTCGCCCGGATCGACGCCGACACTCAGTACGCGAGCCACGTCGTCAACCTGGTGATGCCGGGGTTCGGCGACCGCCGGCTGTCGGCCGGCGACTACGGCCACGAGCTCGACGAAGCGGCGGAGCGGTTCTATGCCCACTTCCGGGACGAGCACGCGTCGATCGCGTTCGTCCCCCGGCAGCAGCACGTCGTGCCCTACGACGCGTTCCACCACAACGTCCGGAACCCCATCGCGGGCCTCGGCGCCCTGCCCGTCTTCGACGACTCACAGGCGTACGGCAGCGCCGGCGTGCTCCGCTCGGTGGAGCTCTATCCGAACGTCTCGTTCACGTCGAACGCCTCGTCGACGCACGCCATCAGCCATCAGTGGGTCGACTACTGGGACTGGTCGGCGCTGGGCGGCGGCATCGATCGCGCCGGGCGGGACCCGGTCAGCCACACCCCCCTGCTCCATCCCGGCGCGGTCTACGCCGGCGCGGTGCTCGACGTGACGCGACGGGTGGCGGCCGTCGGCGGGGGAACCTCGTACGCGGTGGAACGGACGCCGGCCCCGGCCCTGCTGCATCCGACCACCCTCTATCGGATGGGGCTGATCGGGCCGGAGGCGGTGCCGGAGCTCCTCGTGTTCGAGAACCAGGGCCAGTTCGACGAAACCGACTCGTCCGCACCCGCCGTCGGAACCGCGATCGACGGCGGCGTTCGCCGTGTGCACATCAACGACATCCTGGCGGAGCACGGCACGCGCAGCGGACCCGTGGACGACGCCTGGTCGCGGGCGACGGTGGTGGTCTCGCGGGACGGGCTGCTGCCGGCCGAGGAAATGAGCTACTGGAACTTCTTCGCGGCCCGGCACGCGGCGACCGGCGGGACGACCACGTGGGATGGCGTCCCGTCGTTCTTCGAAGCCACCGGCGGCGCGGTGCCGCTGAGGACCGACGTCACACCGCTGCACGCAGCCAAGCTGGTCGAGACAGTCGAGACCGGCCACGTGCCGATCGCCCCGGGGGAGTTCAGGGACGTGGAGTTCGATGCAGCGTTGCCCGCGCACACCGCGGTCGGCGAGAGCGTGACCATCTCCGGCACCGTGACCGCGACCGAGCGGGACGACTTCAACATCGCCTGCGCGGCCTGGCTTCGCGACGGGAGTGAGGACATCATCTTCGAGTGCGCTCCCATCGAGGGCGACCGTTTCTCGATAACCCGCAGGTTCACGGCCGGCGATGCCGGCCGGCATGCGCTCCAGATCTACCTGTACTTCCCGAACGCGCCTCTACCGCAATTGCCCCGCGCCACAATCTCCGGCATCACGGTAGCCACGCAGTCCGCCCCCCGGTCCGTCCCCCTTCCAGGCCCCTGATCACGACACGGACAGACACCCATGCTTGACCGGACCCGTCCGACGGCGCTCCTCCTCGCCGCGGCCTGCCTGCTCCTCCCCGGCCCGTCGTCGGACGTCGCCGTCCAGACGCTCCCGGACACCCCCGAGGATCTGCAGCGTGCGCTTCAGCGCCGCTACAGCCTCGTCCGCGACTTCACCGCCGACTTCACGCACACCTACCAGGGCGGCGTGCTGCGGACCACCCTCGTCGAGAGCGGCAGGGTCAGCATCAAGAAGCCGGGCCGGATGCGCTGGGACTACCGGGAGCCCGAGCGCAAGCTCTATCTCTCGGACGGCGAGCATCTCTACTCGTATCTGCCGGAAGACCGCCGGGTGATCGTCGGCGAGCTGCCGGGCGCCGGCGAAGCCACCACCCCGGCCCTCTTTCTCGCCGGCCGGGGGAGCTTCGAGACCGACTTCACGGCGGCGTTCGACGCCGTCGAGGACCCGCCCCCGAACAGCCGGGTCCTGCGGCTGACGCCGACCCGCTCCGAGCGCGACTTCGAGTTCCTGGTCGTGGTCGTCGACGCACCGTCACTGGCCATCGTCCGGCTGGTGGCCCACGACCTGCAGGGCGGCGTCTCCACCTTCTTCTTCTCGAACCTGCGGGAGAACGTGGGGCTGTCCGACCGCCCGTTCACCTTCGAAATTCCACGTGATGCCGATGTCATCGACACCACCGCCGCCGGCACGTTCCGCTAGCCGCCCGCGCCGGACGCGATCGGCGGCGGCGAGCCTCGCCACGGCCGGGCTGTGCCTGCTCGTCGCCGCCGGCTGCGCGACGACCGCCCGGGACCGGGCCCGCACGGCGGAGCTGGCCGAGAACTTCGACGAGGCGGTGATCGAGTACACGCGGGCCCTCGAGGAGCGTCCGAACGACCGGACCCTCCAGCGGGCGCTCGAGCGCGCCCGGCTTCGCGCCGCCCGGTATCACCAGGCGGAAGGGCTCCGCCTCGCCGGCCTCGGCAACCACGAGGACGCCCTGGTCGAGTACCAGATCGCGGCCGAGCTGGACGCGGCCAACGCCGACGTCCAGGATGCGCTGCGCGAGACGGCAGAGCTCGTGAGGGCCCGGCGCGCCGCCCTGCGCGCGGGGCGGACCGCGACCGAGGCGTTGATCGAACGCACCCGGTTCCTCCCCGCCGAGGGGCTGGAGCTGCCCGACGAGGTCCTGCCCGACTCGCTCGTCTTCCGCGACGCGGGCACGCGCGACATCCTCACCGCGCTGGGGCTGTTCTCGGACGTCAACGTCGTCTTCGATCCCGACTTCGTCGACCGGCGGACGTCCGTCGATCTGCGCGGCGCCCGGCTCGCGGCCGCCCTCGCATCCGTTACCCGGGCCACCGGGAACTTCTACCGCGTCACCGGGCCGCGTACCGTCACCGTGATTCCGGACACCCCCGGGAAGCGAACCGATTATGAGCAGGAGGTCGTCCAGACCTTCTACGTGAGCAACGCGGACCTGGAGGAGACCGTCAGCATGCTCCGCCTCGTCCTCGACCTTCGCCGGCTGTCGGTGGTCACCGCCACCGGAGCGCTGACGATCCGGGACACGCCCGAGCGGGTGGCGGCGGCGGCCCGGCTCATCGCCGCCGTCGACAAGGCGCCGCCCGAGGTGGTGATCGACGTGGAGCTGCTCGAGGTCGACCGGCAGCGCCTGCGGACCTACGGCCTCCAGTTCGCGACCGTCACCGCGGAGGGCCCGAGCACCGCCGGCGTCGACGGCCTGCTCACCGCCGATCGGGCCGGCGGCCTCTCCATCGACGAGCTGGGCAGTCTCGGGGTGGCGGACGTCGTGGTGGCCAACCTGCCGGGGCTGTTCTATCGCCTGCTGAAGCGGGACCAGCACACCAACACGCTGGCCAACCCTCACATTCGCACATCGGCGGGCCGGACCGCCGCGGCGCAGTTCGGCGACGAGGTCCCAATCCCCGTCACCACGTTCACGCCGTTCGCGGCGGGCGGCCTGCAGCAGCAGCCGGTGACCTCCTTCCAGTATCGCAACGTCGGCGTCAACATCGAGATCACGCCCTTCATCCACCACGAAGACGAGGTCTCCCTCGAGCTCCTCATCGAGGTGATCACCGTCTCGGGCGTGGGCTACAACGACATCCCGACCTTCGGCGAACGGTCCATCACCACGACCATTCGCCTGCGGAACGGCGAGACCAACATCCTGGCCGGGCTCATCCGCGACGACGAGCGCGAGGTCCTCGAGGGGGTGCCCGGCCTGAGCGACCTGCCGATCATCGGCCGGCTGTTCTCCCGCAACCGGGTGGAGACGCAGGAAACCGACATCATCGTCACCCTGACCCCGCGCATCGTCCGGGGGCTCGATCTCGATGAGGCCGACCTGCGGGCGTTCCGCTTCGACGGCGACGCCGGCGCCCCGCTGGACGTCATCAACCGGAACTCGACGGAGCCGGTGCGGATCCCCGGCGCCCTGCGGCCGCCGCGCGACCCGCAGCCCGCGCCGCCCCGGAACTTCGACCCCGGACAGGTTCTCCCCATACTGCCCCCGCCTCTAGAGCCGCGGTGACCCGGCGACCGGGGCCTCGGGCGTGCCGTCGAGGGCGCGCAACCCCCGGAGGATGTTATCGAGCGAGTAGTTGCCCTCGTGGCGCGGCCACGCGTCGCACACCGGGTCCGGCGAGGATCCTCGCCGGGAGGCCCGGGGCAGGCACCACGCGGGCTCCGCCACCGTTGCCGAGACGCGACCGCGCGGGAGCCGTCCCGGATCCGACGCCGGCCGGGCCCGCGCCGCCGGGCGCCGTGGGACGCCCGGCAGTCGCCCGCGGCCGGGCGTCACCGGCCCTCGACGTCTATGCGCGCGCCGAGGGCGAGCAGCCGCTCGACGAGCTGCGCGTAGCCGCGCTCGACCGTCTCCAGGGGATGGATGCGGCTGGTGCCGTCGGCGGCCAGCGCCGCCGCGATGAGGGCCATGCCCGAGCGCAGGTCCCGGCTGTCGAGGGTGCGGCCGGTCAGGGCGGCTGGGCCGTTGACGATCATGCGGTGGGGATCGCACAGGAAGAGGTTGGCGCTCATACCGCTCAACTGCTCGAGGGCGAACAGCCGGAGCTCGTACATCCAGTCGTGGATCAGCGTCGCCCCCCGCGCCTGGGTGGCGAGCACGCAGATGAGGCTCACCATGTCGCTCGGGAAGCCCGGCCACGGTGCGGTGGTGATCTGCCGCACCGCCTCCGGCCGCGAGGGGCGCAGCCGCAACCGGTCGTCGTCCACCTCGCAGTCGATGGCCATCCGCTTCAGCACCGAGGTGATGGGCTCGAGGTCGCCGGGGGCCGCGCCGTGCACGTCGATCTCGCCGCCCGTCACCGCCGCCGCGACGGCCCAGCTCCCCGCCTCGATGTAGTCGCCGCCCAGGCGATGCTCGACCCCGGCGAGCCGCCCGCCGCCGGCGACGCGCAGGGTCGACGTTCCGATCCCTTCGACCTCCGCCCCCATCCGGGTGAGGAACCGGCACAGCTCGGCCACGTGCGGCTCGCAGGCCGCATGCCGGATCTCGCTGACGCCGGGGGCGGCGGCCGCGGCCAGCAGGGCGGTCTCGGTCCCCGTCACCGACGCCTCCACGAGGTACAGCGAGGCCGGTCGCAGCCCGTCCGGCGCTTCGAGCACGAAGTCGCCCCCGCGATCCGGCAGGCGCCGCCCCCCCATCGCCTCGAGCGCCTGGAGATGGGCCGACAACGTGCGCCGGGCCGGGAAGTCGCCGCCGGGCGGGGCGAGCCGCACCCGGCCCCGCCGCGCCAGCAGGGGGCCGCACAGCAGCACCGAGCCCCGCAGCCGGCCGACGAGCTCGCTGTCGGGGATGTCGCCGGTGACCTCGGCGCAGTCGACCCGCAGGGTCGTGGCCCCCTCCCCCTCGATCACGGCCCCGAGCCCCCTCAGCAGGTCCGACATCACCTGCACGTCCTTGATGCGGGGGACGTTGGTGAGGACGCACGCCCGGTCCGTGAGCAGGCAGGCGGCCAGCAGCGGCAACGCCGCGTTCTTGTTGCCCTCGACGTCGATTCGGCCTTCCAGACGGTGGCCGCCCTCGACCATCAGACTCGTGAGGCTGCTTCCCACCGGTCTCGCCATGTCGTCATCCAACCCGGCAAGCGCTAGCGCTCGCCCCCTGTCTCGAACTCGCCCAGGTACACGACCTCGTCGCGCAGGACCACGCCGAACCGCTCCGCCACCGCGGTCCGGCACGACTCGATCAGGCGGCGCACGTCCGCGGCCGCGGCGCCCCCCTCGTTCACGATGAAGTTCGCGTGCCGCGGCGACACCACCGCCCCGCCGATGCGGCGCCCCTTGAGCCCCGCGCGTTCGATGAGGGCGCCGGCCGAGCGCGGCACGCCATCCGGCAGCGGGCCGTCCCCGGGACGCGGGTTCTGGAACACGCAGCCCGCCGACGCCTGCCCGAGAGGCTGTGTCCGCTTGCGAAAGGCGAGCGAGCGTCGGGCCGCCGCCCGCAGCGCCGCCGCCTCGCCCCGGCCCACCTTGAACTCCGCCCAGCGGACCAGCTCGCCGGTGTGCTGCACGCGGCTTTCGTCGTAGCCGAAGCCCATGGACGCCCGCGGCACGACGAGCTCCGAGCCGGCACGGTCGACCACGCCGACCGCGGTCACGAAGTCTCCTATCAGGCGACCGTCGAAGTGCGCGTTGCCGCGTACCGCGCCGCCCACGGTGCCCGGGGTTCCGGCCCACCGCTCGAGTCCGGACAAGCCGCGCTGAACCGTCCACCGCACGAGGTGGTTGACGGTCACGCCGCCGTCCGCCCGCACCGTGCCCGTCGCGGTGAGCGAGATCGCCCCGTGACGCAGGCGCACGACGAGGCCGCGCACGCCGGCGTCGGACACGAGCACGTTCGAGCCGCCGCCGATCACCGTCAGCGGCAGCCCCAGCCCGTTCGCGATGCGGATCGCCGCCGCGAGCTCCGACGCCCGTGCGGTTTCGACCAGCCAGTCCGCCGCTCCCCCGGTGCGAAAAGTGGTCAGGCCGGCGAGCGGCGCCCGCTGGCCGAGACGGCCTCCGAAGACCACCGCGAGGCGGACGCCGGCCGCGTCGACCGCCGCGGGCGACGGCGGACCGGGTGGTCGGGGGTCGGCCGGCCCCGTCGTGAAGGCGGCGGTCATGCGGTCCCGCCTCTCCCGTCGCCCGTCGCGCCGGCCGGCTCACGGCGCGGCGCCAGATGCATCAACCGCTGCTCCTGCTCCACCAGGGCCGCGAGGGCTTCGCGCTGGCCGCAGGCGTCGAAGGCGATCCAGTCTCCGGGCGCGAGCTGGCCGGCCACGCCGAGGTCGGCCGTGATCACGGTTCCCAGCACCGCGTAGCCGCCGGTGGTCTGCCGATCCGCCATGAGCAGTATCGGTTGGCCGGAGGGAGGTACCTGGATCGTCCCCGCGGGCGTGGCGGTCGAGAGGACCGGCGCGGGATCGGCGAGGCCGATCGCGGGCCCCTGCAGCCGGTAACCCATCCGGTTCGAGTCGGGCCCGACGGTGAAGCGGCCGTCGGGAAGGCGATCGAGGGCGCCGGCCTCGAACCGCTGCTCATCCGCGTCCGGCACGAATCGCACCCTCGCGCCGCCCTCTGGCAGGCGAAACGCGGGGGCGCGCCACCCGCCCGGGACCGGGGCGCCGGCGGCCCCCACGTCCAGCCGGTCGCCGGGCCGGAGGGGCCGGCCGCCGAGGCCCCCGAGGCGGCTCGCAAGATCGGTGCTCCGACTGCCGAGCCGCGGGGGCACGTCGATGCCTCCGCACACCGCGAGGTAGGCGCGCGCCCCCGCCGTGCGCCGGCCGAACCGGAGACGACTTCCCCGGCCCGCGCGGGCGGCGACGCCGGTCTCCGTCGGCCGTTCGTCGAGGAACAGGTCGAAACGCGCGCCGGCGACGGCGAAGGTCGTGTCGTCGAGGAACTCGAGCTCCGGGCCGACCAGGGTCACCTCGAGGGCGGCGCGGTCCGCCGGGTTGCCCACAAGCAGGTTGGCGGTCCGGTGGGACACCGCGTCCATGGGGCCGGCGACCGGCACGCCGAGGTGCTGGCAGCCCCACCGTCCGCCGTCCTGCACGGTGGTCAGGAACCCCGGCTCGGCCATCCGGATCACGCGCCGTCTCCCGTCGCGGGCGGCAGGGGCTCGAAGCGGACGCGGTCGCCGGGGCCGACGAGGCCCGGGGGATCGCGCTCGGCGTCGAACATCCGCACCGCCGTGCGGCCGATGATGCGCCAGCCCCCCGGCGCGGCGGTCGGATACACGCCGGTCTGCCCACCCGCAACGCCCACCGACCCGGCGGGCACGGCGAGGCGGGGGGTCGGGCGCCGGGGCATCGCGATGCGGGGGTCCACGGTGCCGAGATAGGCGAAGCCGTGGAGATAGCCGACCATGTAGACGCGATAGAGGGTCGCGGCGTGGCGCCGGACCACCTCGTCGACCGGGCATCCCGCGAAGGCCGCCACCTCTTCCAGGTCCGGCCCCCCGGCGCCGCCGTAGCGCACCGGGATGACGACCTCGCGGGCCGCGTCGGCGGCGGGCGGCGGCGCGGACGCGGCCTCCTCGAGCGCCGCCCACACGCGGCCGGCATCCGTCCGCAGGGGATCGACGTACACGGTGACCGAGTGGTAGCTCGGGACGATGTCGCGAACGCCCCGGAGTCGCTCCGCCTCGACCCGCGCCGCCGCCGCCGTCACCCGGGCGTTGACGCCGGGGTCGATGCGCGCCTCGAACTCGAGGGCGACGGCGGCGTCGCCGGCGGGCCGAATGCGCCAGTCCCGGGCCGGACGCGCCCCGCCGGTCACGGTCTCCACCCTGTCATGAGTGCTCATTCTGACACGATGCCAAGGAGTCTGCCGTCGCCCGCGTCACCCCCCGTCGGGCCGCGTCTCCACCGGGCCGGTGCGGCGCGCGGTACCCTCGCCGCCGGCCGACGACGCCGCCAGCGCGTCCAGGAGCCGGCCATGTACGCCCCCGAACGCCCCGTTCGACATCACCACGACGAGGTCGCCGTCCCGGGCCTCGTCCGCCACCGCCCGCACGATGTCCGACAGCTCGGGCAGGAACCGGGCGCGCCCGCCCCCGGCCCGGATCGCCGCGGCCAGCTCCGGCTCCGAGAGGCGTTCGGCGGGCGGCAGGGCCGAGCGGTACACACGCCATATCAGCGTCTCGTCCGCGTCGCCGAAGGCTTCCGCGAACGCCGCCTGGAAGACCCGGCGGCACGCCGTGGCCGACCGGGGCTCGAACAGGGCCCAGATCCGGCGCGACGGAAACGCCGCCCGCAGCCCCGCCAGCGTCTCGCGCACTGCCGTCGGATGGTGGGCGAAGTCGTCGTACACGGTCACCCCGCGCTCCCGCCCGCGGACCTCGAGACGCCGGCGCACGCCGGCGAAGCGGCCGATCGCCTCGATGATCGCGGCAGCGTCCAGTCCGACCGCGCGGGCCACCGCGAAGGCGGCCAGCGCGTTCCGCACGTTGAAGTCGCCGACCAGCGGCATCCGCATCCGCCCGACCGGCGAGCCGCGGTGCACGACCGTCAGCCCGGTGCCGTCCGGGCCCGGCTCGACCTCGGTCGCCCGCCAGTCGGCGTCGCCGGCCAGCCCGAACGCCTCCACGCGGCACGGCGCTCCCTTCCCCATCTCCAGCGCGGCGGGGCTGTCGGCGCCGACGAGCAGCAGGCCGCGCCGCGGCAGCAGGGCGACGAAACGGCGGACCGCCACCCTAATCGCCTCGAAGTCGGCGTAGATGTCGGCGTGATCGAACTCCAGGTTGCCCAGCACCGCGATGTCCGGCAGGTACTTCAGGAACTTCGCGGACTTGTCGAAGAAGGCGCTGTCGTACTCGTCGCCCTCGATCACGAACTCGCGGCCCCCACCCAGCCGGCAACTCGATCCGAAGTTCCCGGTCACGCCGCCGATCAGGAAGCTCGGGTCGCGCCCGCCCTCGGTCAGCAGCCAGGCCACCAGCGAAGCGGTCGTCGTCTTGCCGTGGGTGCCGGCGACGACGATTGACCAGCGGTCCCAGAGCCACGTCTCGCGGACGGTCTCCGGCAGCGAACGGTACCGGAGCCCCTGGTCGAGCACCTCCTCGACCTCCGGATTGCCGCGCGACACCGCGTTTCCGACGACCACGAGGTCGATGTCCGCGGTGATGTGCGCGGCATCGAAGCCGTCCCGGCACGGAATGCCCCGCGCCGCGAGAAAGTCGCTCATCGGCGGGTAGACGTGCTGGTCGGAGCCGCCGACCTCGTGCCCCTCTTCCTGCAGCATGGCGGCCAGCGTGGCCATCGCCGTGCCGCAGATGCCGATCAGGTGAACCTTCATCGTCTCCATCCCGGCGCCACCGTCCGCCCGTCGTCGCCGGCCATCGTGGTCGGCACGCACCCCCGAGAATCCGCGCGGTCCGACGCGCAGGCTCCCCGGGCCGACGTCAGCAGACCGCCGCCTCGGTCACCGCCACGCGGGGGGGTGCGCCGCCGACGACCCGCACCTCGACCCCCAGCGGCACCGTGAGGGCCGGTCCCGACGTATGTCCGGTCGGAAACCCGAACAGCACCGGCCCGGGGAAGCCGTCGAGCAGATCGGCCACGACGCCGCACGCGGTGAGCTCGCCGCCCGGCTCGTCGCAGCCCGGAAGCTCTCCGCACACGACCGCGGCGGCGCGGCCGAGCACCCCGCTTCCGATCAACTGGGTCAGCATCCGATCGATCCGGAAGGGGCGCTCGCCGACGTCGTCGAGCAGCAGCACGTAGCCGTCGGGCGGGGAGAACGCGTGGGGCGTGCCGAGCGAGGCCGCCAACTGCGTGAGGGTGCCCCCGAGCAGGGGCCCGCGCGCATCGCCCGACCGGAGCGTCCGGACCCCGTCGCAGGCCAGCTCCCCCATCGGTGCCGGGGTCGTGAGGCTGCCCAGCAACGAGTCCGGGTCGTAGCTCGCATGGCCGCCCGCGAGGTTGACGACCGTCGGTCCGTGGAAGCAGACGACGCCGCAGTGGATGTTGAGGTAGACGAGGAGCGCGGTGAGGTCGCTGTGGCCGATGAACGCCTTCGGCGCCCCGCCGAGGTCGGCGCGGTCGAGCAGCGGGAGCAACTGCGCGCTCCCGTAGCCGCCCCGGGCGCCGATCACGGCGGCGATGGCGGGGTCGCGCCAGGCCGCGGTCAGGGCCTCGGCCCGGCTCCGGGCCTCTCCCGCCACGTACCCCCGGCGATCGAAGACCCCGTCGGTAAGCACCGGCTCGAGCCCGAGCCGCGCGATCTCGGCCACGCCCCGATCGAAACGGTCCCGGTCGAACCCGCTCGCCGGCGCCACCACCGCCATCCGGTCGCCGGGCACGACGCGGCGCGGCTTCCGCATCAGGCGTCGACCTCGGCGATGGCGCGTCGCATGGCGTCAGGACTCGCATCCGCCCCGGGGGCGGGGCATCGACCGTGGACCGCGGCGCCGCATCAGGCCCGCCGCATCGCCTCCGACAGCGCCAGGTGCTCGTCGGGGCCGATTCGCTCCAGCAGTTGCCGGCGCGAGAGCGGGCCGCGCGGACGCTCGCCGGCGAGGAAGCGCGCCTTGACCCGCTGCTGGCGCGCGCAGGCCTCCTCCACGAGGCGCGGGGCGAGGCCGCCGTCCTCGACGGCATGGACGATCGCCTCCAGCACCGACGCGTGCCGCTCGACCGACGCCCCGCAGACGAGGACGGTGTCGCAGCCGCACGCGATGGCCTCCACCGCCGCCTGTTCCACCGTGCGGTCGGCGGTGATCGCCCCCATCTCGAGATCGTCGGTCATGACGAGCCCCCGGTGGCCGCACTCTCGCCGCAGGATGCCGTCGACGATGGGTCGCGACAGGGTCGCGGGGCGCTCCGGGTCCAGCGCGGGATAGACCACGTGCGCGGTCATCACCCCCGCGACGTCCGCCGCGACGGCGGCTCGGAACGGCGCCATCTCGTGCGCGCGCAGCCGCTCCGGATCGTGCTCGACCACCGGCAGCTCCCGGTGGGAGTCGACCCGAACGTCGCCGTGCCCCGGAAAGTGCTTGGCGCAGGCGGCCACGCCGCCTTCCTGCAGGCCGGCGACGATGATCGAGCCGAGCCGTCCCACCGTGTCCGGGTTCGACGAGAGCGCCCGATCCCCGATCACGGGGTCCGCCGCTTCGCTGAAGAGATCGAAGACCGGCGCGAAGTCGAGAGTCACCCCGACCGCCGACAGCTCCGCCGCCAGGGCCTGCCCGAAGCGGCGCGCCAGGTCTTCGCTTCCCCGCCTCCCGAGGTGCGCCATGGGCGGCCACTCGGTGAACGGCGCCCGCAGGCGGGCGACCCGCCCTCCCTCCTGGTCGATCCCGACCCACAAGGGGATCTCCCTCGCGAGCCCCCGGGCCGCGAAGGTCAGCTCCGCGACCTGCTCGGGCGCCTCGACGTTGCGCGCGAACAGCACCACCCCGCCGAGATCCCACTCCCGCGCGAGCGCACGGAGCTCCACCGGCACCGTGCAGCCGCCGAACCCGGCCATCATCATCTGCCCCACCCGACGATGCAGCGGGCTCATGACCGGCGATTCGTCTCGAACCGGGAAGGATTCGCGCGGCACCGGCGCCTCGGGACGGAGGCGCGGGCCGGCCGAGGGAAGGACGACACCCTGCGATTATAATGCCCCGGTGCAAGTGCGCGCGTCGGCCCCCACCCGCATAGACCTCGCCGGGGGCACCCTCGACATCTGGCCCCTGTACCTCTTCCACCCGGGCGCGCAGACCGTGAACGCGGCCATCGCGCAACGCGCTGCCTGCACGGTGTCGACGAGCCCGGACCACCGCGTGCAGATAATGTCCGAGGACACCGGCGCCGGCCTCCGCGCCGACACGTGGCGCCAGCTCGCCACCGACGGGGACAACCGCCTGCTCGCCCACATCGTGCGGTTCTTCGAGGTGGACGGCGTGCGTGTGACCACGCGCGCGGCATCGCCGCTGGGGGCGGGCATCGCGGGCTCCTCCGCCCTCAACGTGGCGGTCTGCGCGGCGCTGGCCGAGTGGTGCCGGAGCGACTTCCCGCCGGAGGATCTCCTGACCCTGGCGATGAACCTGGAGGCCCGGACGCTGGGGATCCCGACCGGCGTGCAGGACTACCGGCCCGCCTGCTACGGCGGTGTGGCGGCCGTCGAGCTCGGGCCGGCGGGGGTCCGCCGGGTTCCTCTCGACGTCGACCCCGCGGAGCTGGAACGCCGCATCGTCCTCGCCTACAGCGGCGACTCCCGGTCGTCGGGGATCAACAACTGGGAGATCACCCGGCGGCACATCGAGGGCGACTCGACGGTCGTCGCGCACCTCGGACGCATCGCGGAGATCGCGGCCGCGACCCGGGACGCCCTGACCCGCCACGACTGGACGTCCCTCGCGCGGCAGGTGACGCTGGAATGGCGCGAACGTCAGGCCCTCGCGCCCGGGGTGACCACCCCGGCCATCGACCGACTGTTTGCGGCGGCGACCACGGCCGGCGCGACGGCGGGGAAGGTCTGCGGCGCGGGGGGAGGCGGGTGCGTCTTCTTCCTGGTCGACCCGGGCCGGCGCCCCGCCGTACGCGACGCGCTGGCGAGCGCCGGCGCCCGCCTCCTCGACAGCCCGATCGACCTCGAGGGCCTCCGCGTCGACAGGCTCGACTGACATCCCCGCCCGGGAACCCGTGGCGAGAAGAGGCCTGCGGGGCAGCAGCGCGTACTGCCGTGCACGAGAGGACTGCGACTGGCCGTGTAACGGGCCGGCTACGACCGGGGCGGGCGATAGTCGGCCGACGGCCCCGCCGGGGACTCCGCGCCGCGAGACATCACGGCTCCACGTAGCTGAGGTAGTTCTCGTGCGTGATCGTGGCCGTCGCGACCTCGCCCCGGCCGCCGAGCGAGCGCGCCTCCTGCCCGTTGATCTCGAAGTCGAACTGCCCCGCGTTGCCGATGTTGAGGGTGATTTCGTCCTCGGCTTCGTAGGACTCCTCTTCGCCGGCCTGCATGATGCGGGAGAGCACACGCTCGCCGTCCACCGTCAGCGACACCCAGCTCTCGCCGCGCGGGCGCAGCACGAGGGCCAGGGGCTCTCGAACCGCCGCCGTCTCCTCGACCTCGATCGGTGGGGGAGGAGGCGGCGGGACAGGCTCGGCGACCGCCGCGACCGGCCCCCCGGCATCCCCCTGCCCCGGGGGGCCGGTGGTGGTGCCGCGCAGCCCCAGGAACAACAGTCCCGCCAGCGGCACGCCGATGATGAGGAGCTTGAACACGGTCTCGACCACCTGCCGACGGCTGGGCATCTGCTCGTCGTCGAGCCGGATGGGGTCGTTGCCGGCCTCGGTGGGCGCCTGGGCCATGAAGTCTCGGGTCGTCTGTTCGGGATCCAGGCCGACCTCGCTCGCGTAGGCCCGGACGAACGCACGCGTGAAGATGCCGCCCGGCAGCGGATCGAAGTCGTTCTGCTCCAGGGCCTCCAGCGCGCCGATGGAGATCTTCGTGGTGGCGGCGATGTCCCGGAGCTCCATGTTCCTGGCCTCGCGCGCCTCGCGAAGACGCCCCCCGATGTTCGCGGCGGAATCGCGCGAGGGCCCGGAATCGGCGGGCGTGACGACGTTCAGTGTCTCTCCGAGCATCTACGGATCTCCGCTGCGATTGCACCGATCGAGTCGAAGCTGCGCGCGGGCCCGGGCTCCGCGAAGAGTCCGATCGCCGCCGCCCCCGCCGCCCCGGCGGCCAGCACCTCTGTCATATTGTCGACGGTGACGCCCCCGATCGCCAATACCGGAAGGCGTACCGCCCGGGCTGTCGCGGCCAGCGCGTCCACGCCGCAGGGGGGGCGTCCCGGCTTCGACGCCGATGGGTAGACGGTGCCCAGGATCAGATAGTCAACACCGCCCGCCGCCGCCACCCGCGCCGCCTCCGCCGCCGCGTGCACGGAACGCCCGACCAGGAACCCGGGGGGCACGTGGCCCCGCATCACCGGCGCGGGGACCGACGAGCTTCGGAGATGCACCCCCGCCGCCTCCGCCGCCAGCGCCACGTCGAATCGCTCGTTGACCAGAATCAGGCTTCGGGTCCCCCGTGCGACATCGACCGCCCAGCGCACCAGACCCACCAACGCGCGGTCGGAGAGGTCGGGCTCGCGGATCTGAATCAGATCGACGCGCGCCCGGACCGCCGACGCGATCTGCCTCTTCAGGAGGTCGGTGCCGTCGCCGGGCGCCGCCAGCCGGCGCCGGCCCGTGACCAGCGCGACGACGGGCCGGCCCGTCAGGGCTTCCGCGACCAGGAACCGGCCTCCTCCGCGAGCGCGCGATCGACCCCTCCGCCGGTCGGCGCCAGCCGCCCGCTCCCGGTGCCGCGCCGCCGCCGGAGCGACGCGCTCACGGCCGCCGCCAACTCCCAGAGGCCGATGGCGAGGCTCACGAGGCCGACGCCCGACACCATGCCCCGGACGCCATGCAGCCGGGCCACGCTTCCCCAGGCCGGCAGCACCTCCACGAACAGGTTCCGCTCCCACACCGTCGACCACGGCGCCACCAGCAGCACCAGGCCCGTCTCGAGGAAGTAGACGATCAACAGAATCCGCGACAGTCGGTGAATCTCACCCTCCCCGCGGGGCCGGGGGCCCACCGCACGATGGTATCAGACATCCGGCAACGAGGACGGCCGGAACGTCCGGCGATGCGCGGGCGAACGACCGTGGCGGGCCAACGCGGCGAGGTGCTCCGGCGTCGCGTATCCCTTGTGGCGGTCGAATCGGTAGCGGCCGTCCGCCCGATGCAGCCGGAGCATCTCGCGGTCGCGGGTCACCTTGGCCACGATCGAGGCGGCGGCGATGCATGCGCACTGCCGGTCGCCCCCGACCACGCCGCGCTGGGGAATGAAGACGGAAGGGATGCGGAACGCATCCACGAGCACGAAGTCCGGGGAGGGCGCCAGGCCGCGCAGGGCATCCCGCATCGCGGCCAGGGACGCCCCATGCACGTTGAGCCGGTCGACCTCGTCCGCCCCCCGCACGCCGACCGCCCAGGTCAGGCAGGAATCCAGGATCCTGCCGTAGAGCCGCTCGCGGGCCGCGCCGGTCAGCAGCTTCGAGTCCCGAAGCCCGACGAGACGCCGCTCGGAGAGCACGACCGCGGCGGCGACGACGGGCCCCGCCAGGCATCCGCGGCCCGCCTCGTCGACCCCCGCGACGCGGGCGAAGCCCAGGCGGCGCAACGCATTCTCCGCCGTGCGCCGCGCCGACGGCCGTCGCTGGCGGCGCGCTTGCACCGGAGAGGCCTACTTCTCGCTGGGCCGGCGCCGCTCGCGCAGCCGGGCCGCGCGCCCCCGCAGGCCCCGCAGGAAGTAGAGCTTCGCGCGCCGCACCCTGGCGGCGCGTCCGATCTCGATCTTGTCGATCGAAGGCGAGTGCAGGGGGAAGATGCGTTCGACGCCCTGGCCGAACGACACCTTCCGCACCGTGAAGGTCGCCCGGGGGCCGCCGCGGCGAATGGAGATGACGACGCCCTCGAAGACCTGGATGCGCTCCTTCCCTCCCTCGCGGATCCTGACGTGCACGCGAACCGTCAGGCCCGGCCGGAGGTCGGGGCGCTCGCGCAACTGCTCCTGCTCTATCGTCTCCATCACACTCATCTGACGCTCCAGGTTCGCGTCGGCCGGGCCCGACCGGCCGCGCCGCCGCTTGCATCGCGTTCCGCGAGGCCGATCACTCCTCGCCGACGCTGTCCAGTTCCTCCAGGATCTCCCGATCCTCGCCGTCGAGCGCCGCCCCCTCCAACAGGTCCGGCCTGCGCGCCAGCGTCCGCCTCAACGCCTCCCGCTTCCGCCAGCGGCGTATCTCCTCGTGGTGCCCCGAGAGCAGAACCTCGGGCACGACGTGGGCGCCTATCGCCGCCGGCCGCGTGAAGTGCGGATGGTCGAAGGGCCCGCGCACGAACGAATCGTCATCGACCGAGCGGGCGTCGCCCACCACGCCGGGGACGAACCGGGCCACCGCGTCGACCACCACCGCCGCCGGCAGCTCTCCCCCCGTCAGCACGTAGTCGCCGATGGAGATCTCTTCGGAGGCCACCATGTCCCGCACCCGCTCGTCGACCCCCTCGTAGCGGCCGCACAGCAGCACCACGTGCCGCAGCCGGCTCAACCGCAGCGCCTCACGGTGCGAGAAAGGCCGCCCCTGCGGCGACATCAGCGCCACCGCATCGGGAGCACCGTGCCGGCTCCGGATGTCGCCCAGCGCCGCGATGAACGGTTCCGCCTTGAGCACCATCCCCGGTCCCCCGCCGTAGGGCACGTCGTCGACGGTGCGGTGCCGGTCGCTCGTGTAGTCGCGCAGATCGTGCACGCCGAGCTGCACGACCTCGCGCTCCAGGGCCCGGCCGAGGACGCCCTCCCCCACCATCGTCCGCATCATCTGCGGGAAGACGGTGACGATGTCGAACCTCAGTGTCGCCCCCCGGTCACCGGGCGCCTCTCGTGGCGCCGCCGGCGCCGCGCGAACGGTTGAGCTCGAGCAGCCCTTCCGGCGGGTCGACAACGATCACCCGCTCGCGCGGATCCACCCGCACGCAGATCGGGGCGGACAAGGGTACCTGCACCTCGGTGGCCCCGTCGTCCACCACCAGCCGGTGCGCCTCCCCACCCCCCTCGATCGAAGCGACCGTGCCCACCGTGCGTCCTTCCACCGTCTCCACTCGGCACCCGATCAACTGGTGATAGTAGAACGTACCGGCCGGCAACCTGCCCAGGGACTCTGCCGGGACCCGAACGTCGGCCCTTGCCAGGGCCTCGGCGCCGGAGATGGTCGACACGCCGTGGAAGCCGACGATGGGCCGGCCCCGATGGAAGCGCACGTCCCGGAGCACGAGCCGTTCGACGCCGCCGGGGCGGCGCACGTACACGGCGTTCCCGGGGCTGAACCGGTCTTCCGCAAAGTCGGTGTCGGGGTCGATGACGACCCGCCCGGCGTTCCCGTGCGGGCGGGCGACCCGGCCCACCGAGATCATCGCGTCCCACTCCGGCCCGGCCGGGACGGACCCCTCCGAGGCCCCCGTCCCACGCCCGGCGCCGGGCTGCTCGCCGCCGGGGCCTTCCCACGCCGATGCGTCCATTGCCGCCCCCGGCAACCGCCCTCGCCCGCCAATCGTCGCCTTCGGCTTCGCTTGGCGCCCGACCAAGCCGCCAGGAGTCCGTGCCGTTTCGCGGCCCGGACTCCTAATGCTCGTCGGCGAAATCGACCACGACGCGCCGGTCCCCGGACTCGGCGGCCAGCCCCGCCAGCACCCGGATGGACGCCGCCGTGCGGCCTTGCCGTCCGATCATGCGCCCGAGGTCCTGACCCGCCGTCGACAGCTCGACGTAGGTCGTGTCGCGCTCCTCCCGCTCCGTCACCGAGATGTCCTCGGCGCTATCCGCCAGCTCGCGGGCAATGACCTCGACGACGTCTCGCGAACGGCTCATGCCGTCACCGCGTCGCCACCGTCGCCCGCCGGCTCCGGGGCGGCGGCCGGCGCCTCCGACTCGGCGGCGGCGACCGGCGCCTCCGACTCGGCCGGCGGCGGCGCGGGATGCCTTGCGAGCAGCGTACGGACGGTGTCGGACGGGCGGGCCCCCTTGCCGATCCAGTACGCCACCCGTTCGTGGTCCACGTGCACGGTCTCGGGCTCCGTGCGCGGGTTGTAGTGCCCCAGCGACTCCACGAAGCGGCCGTCCCTCGGGGTATGCGATTCCATGACCACCACGCGATAGAACGGCCGCTTGGTCGTCCCCACCCGACTCAATCGAATAGTCAGCATATCGGCTGTCTTCTCCTCGCCCAGTTCCTCTATCGCCCGGGAAACGGCATGCCCGGCGGCAGGGCCACGGTCCGCCGGCCGCGCTTTCCCTTCCGGGACCGGGACGCGGCACCGACCGAGCGCAGCATCCGGCGCATCTCCACGAACTGCCGCAGGAGGCGGTTGACCTCCTGCACCGTCGTCCCGCTGCCCCGGGCGATCCGGCGGCGGCGGCTGCCGTTGATGATCTGATGCCGGGAGCGCTCCCGCGGGGTCATCGAGTCGATGATGGCCATCGTCCGCCCGAGCGCCGCCGTGTCCACCTCGCCGGGCGGGCGCGAGGCCATCTGCCCCATTCCGGGAATGAGGTCCATGAGCCGGTCCAGCGGCCCCATCCGCTTCACCGTCGTCAACTGGTCGCGCATGTCCTGCAGGGTGAAGTCGTTCCGCCGGATCTTGCCCTCCAGCCGCGACGCCTCCTCGCTGCTCACCACCTGCTCGGCCTTCTCGACGAGCGAGAGGACGTCGCCCATGCCCAGCATGCGCGACACCAGGCGGTCGGGTTGGAAGGGGTGGAAGTCGTCGATGCGCTCGCCGTCGCCGACGAAAGTCACCGGCACCCCGACGACGGAGACGACCGACAGGGCGGCGCCGCCCCGGGCGTCCCCGTCCATCTTGGTCAGCACCACGCCATCGATCCCGACCCGCCGGTTGAACTCCCCGGCGCTCTTGATGGCGTCCTGCCCCGTCATCGCGTCGGCCACGTAGAGCAGGTCCGACGGCTCGACCGCGACCTTCAGGGTCTCGAGCTCGCGCATCAGGTCGTCCGCGATGTGCAGCCGTCCGGCGGTATCGACGAGCACCGCGTCGAACCCCAGCTCGCGCGCCGACTCCACCGCCCCCTTTGCCCGGGCCGCCACGCCGGTGCCGGAATCCGGCTCGTGCACCCGGACGCCGGCCTCGCGCGCCAGCACCCCCAACTGCTCGATGGCGGCCGGCCGCCGCACGTCCGTCGACACCACCAGCGCGTGCCGGCCCTGCCCCTCCAGCCACCTGGCGAGCTTGACGGTGGTCGTGGTCTTCCCCGCGCCCTGCAGCCCGAGCAGCAACACCACCTGCGGCCGCTGGCGGGTCGGCGCCAGCCCCCCATCGCCGTCGCCCAGCAGCAATCGAAGCTCGTCGCGCACGATCGCCACGACCTGCTGGGTCGGCGTCAGGCTCTCGAGGACCGCGCGGTCGACGGCGCGGTCGCGCACCCGATCGATGAAGGCGCGGACGACCTTGAAGTTGACGTCCGCCTCGAGGAGGGCCAGACGTATCTCGCGTAGCGCCGTCTCGACCGACTCGGGGGTCAGGCGGGCCTCGCGGCGCACCGCGGAGAACACGGATTGCAGTCGTTCACTCAGCGAGGCGAACATCTGTAACCAGGGGAAAGCAGACCAGACGTAACCGCTTATGATAGCGCCGGTTGGGGCTCTCTTGTCAACGCAAAATCAGTGCCGCCCGGATCGCACGCCGCGAGGTGCCGCGGGTCCGACTCAGACGGACTTCAGGGTGTGACCCAGCTTGGCCTTCTTGGTCTGGAGGTAAGAGCGGGCCAGCCCGGTGGTGGGCACCTCGAGGGCGAGCGAGGCTACCACCGACAGCCCGTATCCCTCGAGGCCGATGAACTTGCGGGGGTTGTTGGTGAGCAGCCGCATGCTCTTGACCCCGAGCTCGCCGAGAATCTGGGCGCCGATGCCGTAGTCCCGCTGGTCGGGCTTGAAGCCGAGCCGCTCGTTGGCCTCCACCGTGTCGTACCCCTGATCCTGCAAGTGGTAGGCGCGGATCTTGTTGTTCAGGCCGATGCCCCGGCCCTCCTGGTTCAGGTAGAGGAGAACGCCCCGGTCCTCGGCCGCGATACGCTCCATGGCCGCGTCGAGCTGGGCGCCGCAGTCGCACCGGGCGGAGTGGAACGCCTCGCCGGTGAGGCATCGCGAGTGCACCCGCACGAGGACGTCGTCGCCGTCCCCGAGGTCGCCCCGCACCAGGGCCACGTGGGTCTCGCCGTTGACGATGCTCTCGAACCCCACCAGCTCGAACTCCCCGAAGTCGGTCGGCAGCTTCGACGACGCCACCCGCCGCACGAGGCGCTCGTTGCGCATGCGGTACTCGATCAGATCGGCGATCGTGATCATGAGCAGCTTGTGGCGGCGCGCGAACCGCCGGAGCTGCGGCACCCGGGCCATCGTGCCGTCGTCGTTCATGATCTCGCAGATCACGCCGACCGGGTTGAGCCCGGCGATGCGGGCCAGGTCGACGGCGGCCTCGGTCTGGCCGGCCCGCACCAGCACCCCGCCGTCCCGCGACCGCAAGGGGAACATGTGGCCGGGGCGGGCCAGATCCTGAGGCCTGGTGGACGGGTCGGCGGCGACCCGCGCGGTCATGGCCCGATCATGGGCCGAGATGCCGGTGCTGGTCCGCTCCTTCGCCTCTATCGAGACGCAGAACGCGGTGGCGAACTGGGAGGTGTTCTCCCGCACCATGAGGGGAAGCTCCAGCCGGTCGAGCCGGTCTCCGGGCATCGGGAGACAGATGAGGCCCCGGCCGTGCTTCGCCATGAAGTTGATGATCTCGGGGGTGGCCTTCTCGGCCGCGACCGTCAGATCGCCTTCGTTCTCGCGGTCCTCGTCGTCGACGACGATGACCATCCCGCCTTCGCGGATGGCGTCCACCGCCTCGTCGACGGGGGCGAACGCCCCGCGCCGGCGCGACTTGTCGGCCAGCGCCAGCCGCCCGCGGCGCGCCTGTCCGCCGTCGCTCTTCTCAGCCATGACGCTCCTTGAACTCGCCGACCTCCAGGGCGCGGACCACGTACTTTCCGATGATATCGCACTCGAGGTTGACGACGGCGCCGACCCGGGCCCGTCCGAGACTGGTGTGGTCCCAGGTGTAGGGCACGATCTGCACGTCGAATCCGGTCCCCCGCAGCTCCGCCACCGTCAGGCTGATCCCGTCGACGGCGATCGACCCCTTCCGCACCAGGAAGGGCGCCATGCCGGCGGGGAACGACACCGAGACCCAGTGGAAGTCCGCCTCGTGCCGGATGCCCTCGATGCGGCCGGTGCCGTCGACGTGCCCCTGCACGAAGTGCCCGCCGACCCGTGCGTCCGCGCGCATGGACCGCTCCAGGTTCACCGCGTCCCGCATCGCAAGCCCCCCCAGGTTCGTCACCCGCATCGTCTCCGGCGACACCTCCGCCGAGAACGACGCGTCGTCGGCCCGAATCACGGTGAGGCAGACCCCGTTGACGGCGATGCTCTCGCCGAGGACCAGCTCTCGCGCCACCGGCGTCCGCACCCCGAGCCGCAATCCCTCGGGAATCGGCGTCAGCTCGGCCACCTCGCCCGTCGCTTCAATCAAACCGTTGAACATCGGCCTCCAGCAGGACGTCCGCGCCCAGGCACCGGGTCCGGACCGGACCGAGCGCGGCGAGAGAGAAGCGTGCGTCCGGCATCCACGGGACTCCCCCCCGCCCCAGGGCCACCGGACACAGGTACAGGCGGACGCGATCGACGATGCCCGCCTTCCACGCCGCCCGGTGAAGCTCGGCGCCGCCCTCGATCAACAGGTCGCTCACGTCGTGGGCGACGAGGCGGGCCGCCGCGACCGCGGGGTCGCGGGCCGGCAGGCGCTCGAGGGTGGCGCCCGCCGCCTCGAGGGCCGCGGCCCGGGCCGGCCAAGCCTCCGCCGCGGCGTCGGTGGTCACGACCACGACGGGACCGTGGCCGAGCGTCGTCAGCACGCGCGCGTCGGGCGGCGTGCGCATCCGGGTGTCGAAGATCACGCGGACGAACGGGCGACGCCGGGCCGGCCCCCGGGCCGTCAGCAGGGGATCGTCCACGAGCACCGTCCCCGACCCGACCCCGACGGCGTCGACCACCGCGCGGACCTCGTGCGCATGGTCCTGCGATCGGGGGCCGCTCAGGCCGGTCCGCCGGCCCGGCGCGGCGGCGATGCGCCCGTCCAGGCTCGTCGCCGCCTTCAGGGTCACGAACGGCCGCCCTCGCCGCTTCACGGTGAAGAAGGCCTCGTTCAGACGGGCGGCGCGCTCGGCGGCCACTCCCTCCACCACCTCGATCCCGTGGGCGCGCAGCCGCCGGACGCCTCCGCCGTCCACCCGGGGGTCGGGGTCCCTCACCCCCACCACCACCCGGCGCACCCCGGCCTCGACGATGCGGTCGGCGCAGGGGGGCGTGCGGCCGGTGTGGCAGCAGGGCTCGAGCGTGCAGTAGAGCGTCGCCCCCCGGGCGGCCGCGCCCGCCTCCTCGATGGCCACGACCTCGGCGTGGGGGGCGCCGGCCCGGACGTGGTAGCCGCGCCCGACGACACGGCCGCCGTTCCAGAGGACCGCGCCCACCATCGGGTTCGGGCTCGTCGCGCCGCGCCCGCGCGCCGCGAGCTCCAGCGCCAGCCCCATCAACGCGTCGTCCGAGGCGTCGGGCGAGGCCGACGGAACGCGATCGCCGCCGTCCCCCTTCCCCGTCACCATCCCGACTCGAACAGGGCGTCCACGTACTCCTCCGGCGAGAACGGGAGCAGGTCGTCGATCTGCTCCCCCACCCCCACGTAGCGGATGGGGACCCCCAGCTCCGCCGTGATCGCCGCCGCGATGCCGCCCTTGGCGGTGCCGTCCAGCTTCGTCAGCACGATCCCGGTGACCCCGGCCGAATCGAGGAACGCGCGGGCCTGCGACAGTCCGTTCTGCCCCACCGTGGCGTCGAGGACAAGCAGCGTCTCGTGCGGCGCGCCCTCGACCGCGCGCCCCGCCACCCGCCGGATCTTGTCGAGCTCGGCCATGAGGTTCGAGCGGGTGTGGAGGCGTCCCGCGGTGTCCACGAGGACGGTGTCGCGCCCCCGCGCCCGGCCCGAGGAGATGGCGTCGAAGACCACCGCGGCGGGGTCGGTGCCGGGGCGAGCACGGACGAAGTCGGCCTCGACGCGGCGCGCCCACACCTCGAGCTGCTCGACCGCCGCCGCGCGGAACGTGTCCGCGGCGCAGATCACGGGGCGTTCGCCGGCCTGCGCGAGCAGCCGCGCGAGCCGGCCCACGGTGGTGGTCTTCCCCGTCCCGTTGACCCCCACGACGAGCACTACGCGGGGTCTCGCGGCGGGCGCGGCGGCGGGGTCGGCGGCGTCGAGCACCCGCAGCAGCTCCGCCTTGACGACCGAGCGCAGGTCCTCGCGACCGGCCCGGTCGCGCGCCGCCTCGACGAGCCGGGTGGTCGCGACGACCCCGAGATCGGCCTCGATCAGGATCTCCTCGAGGGCGTCGAGGGTCTCGACGGAGACGGCCGCGGCGCCCGGCGTGCCGCCTTCGGCGGGCGGGACCTCCGGCAGCTCGTTCAGCCGCAACTCGACCGCGGTCCGCCGCAGCCCGGTCCGAAGCCGGCTGAGAAGGCTCACGACCGCCCCCTCTCGCCGCCGCCCGACCGACCGCCTTCCGACTCGCCGGCCTCGGACTCGTGGCGCTGCCGTCGGAGCATGAGCTCTTCGACGGCGGCCCTTGCCTCGATGCGGCCGGCGAGGACGGCGCCCATCTGCACCGTGATCGGCAGGTCCACGCCGTGCCGGCCTCCCAGCTCGAGGGCGGCGGCGGTCGTCTTGACGCCCTCGGCCACCGACTGCATGCCCGCCAGTATCTCATCGAGGGACCGGCCGCGTCCGAGCTCGCGGCCCACGCGCCAGTTCCGGCTCAGGCCCCCGGTGCAGGTCAGCACCAGGTCCCCGAGACCGCTCAGCCCCGCCAGGGTCTCTCGCCGCGCGCCGAGGGCGCACGCGAGCCGCGACATCTCGGCGAGGCCGCGGGTGATGACGGCGGCCAGGGCATTGGGCCCCAGGTCCAGCCCGTCGACGACCCCGGCGGCGATGGCAATCACGTTCTTGGCGGCGCCGCCGACCTCGACGCCGACGACGTCGTCGCTGGCATAGAGCCGGAAACAGGCGCCGGCCCGGAACTCCCGCTGCACCGTGCGCACGACGTCGCCGCATCGGCCCGCCACCGACACCGCGGTGGGGGCCGCCCGGGCGACCTCGGCCGCGAACGACGGGCCGGACAGCACGACCACCGGGCGCGCCGAGCCCAGCTCCTGCTCGATGACCTCCGACATCCGGTTCAGCGTGCCGGCCTCGAAACCCTTGGTCGCGCTGACGACGGTCGTAGCCGGGCCCACGGCCGTCGCGGCGCGCCGCAACAGCGCCCGCGCACCGTGGGACGGCACCGCGAGCACGACGGCCTCCGCTCCCCCGACCGCTTCCTCGAGGGACGCCGTCACCGCGACCGACTCCGGGATCGGGGCTCCCGGCAGGTAGGTCGCATTGACGCGGTCCCGCCGCAACCGATCCGCGAGCGCCGGATCTCTACCCCACAGCCGCGCCCGCTTTCCGACCCGCGCCAAGTGAATCGCCAGCGCCGTCCCCCAGGCCCCGGCCCCCAGAACCGCAACGTCGTTCATCGATGCACCCGTGCCGCCGCCATCACCAGTCCCGATCCACTGTACACGCTCCGTCCCGGCTGAGCCTCGCCCCTTCGCGGGCGGACCCGCCGCCACCTGTGCGGAATCCGTTGGGGCCGAGTGCGTTCCTCCGGAACCTTCGCTCCGCACGGAGCTGCGCCTGACGCCCCCTTCACACCCCCCGGTCAGGCACCATGCCGGCCTGGGTGCGACGCGGTCCTCCCGGGGCGGCCAGAGGCCTCGACTCGAGCACGTGGTAGCGGGCGCCGCGGGGCATCCGCCGGCTCTCGTACAAGGTGAGGCGATCGACCGTCCAAGCCGGGGTCTCCGGCCGAATCTCCGACACGACCCGATCCACGAGGCGCCGGGTTCGCGCCGGCCACCGCTTCATCCGCCCCAGCGTGACGTGGGCGCGCAGCGGTCGGGCCTCCGGCGGGTGCCCCGCCGACGCGAGGCGCCGGTCGAGCTCGGACCGGAGCTCGGCCATCCCGTCGCTGCCCTCGCCGATGCCCAGCCACAGCACCCGCGGCGGGCCGGAAGGCGGAAAGCACCCGAGACGCGACACCCGGGCGAGGAACGGCGGCGTCTCGAAGGGCGCCCGAAGCGCGGCGCGGACCGCCTCGGCGTCGGCCTCCGTCACCTCCCCGAGGAAGCGAAGGGTGACGTGCAGTTGCTCCCGCGCCACCCACCGTATCCGCTCGCGCGCGCCGCTATCCAGACGGCGCGCCGCCTCCCGTGCCGCGCGCTCGGCTGCAGCCCGGACCGCCGGGTCCGGATCAACCGCGGCGAAGAGCCGCAAGCTCCCCCCCGCCCCGCAGCAGAGCCCGGCGAAGCAGATCCAGCGCGACACGGGCGGCCTGGCCGCGGATCGCGGCGCGGTCGCCGGGCAGGCGCACGGTGGTCGCGGACTCCGCGCCGCCCGGGCCCACGACCGCGATGCAGACGGTGCCGACCGGCTTGGCGTCGGTCCCCCCGCCGGGCCCCGCCACGCCGGTCACTCCGACCCCCAGATCGGCGTTGCCCACGCGCCGCGCGCCGGCCGCCATCGCCAGCGCCACCGGCTCGCTGACCGCCCCGTGGGCCTCGAGGACCGCCCCCGGCACCCCCAGCGCCGCCTGCTTGACGGCGTTGGAATAGGCGACGACGCCGGCCTCGACGTATCGCGAGCTGCCCGGCACGTCCACCAGCCGCGCCGTCACCAGTCCGCCGGTGCACGACTCCCCCACCGCCACGCGAAGGCCGTCGCGCGCCAGCAGCGCCCCCACCACCTCGGGGAGGGAGCGCCCGTCGGCGCTGAACAGATGGTCTCCCAGGGCCTCCCCCAGCTCCCCGGCCGCCCCGTCGAGGACTGCGGCGGCGGCCGACGCCGACCCCGCCCGCGTCGACAGGTGCAGCTCCACGAGCCCCGGCGACGCGAGCACCGTCGTCTCGACCTTGGGATCGGCCCGCCGCCACCGTTCGTAGACGGGCTGGGCCCGCTCCTCGACGTGCGACTCCCCCCGTCCCGCCACCCGCAGCACCCGCCGGTACAGCCGCTCCCCGGTCGCCCGGGCGGCGAGGCGGCCCTCGACCAACCCGGTGAACATCGGCTCCAGCTCGCGCGGCGGTCCCGGCAGCAGGACGACCACCCGGCCGTCGTGCTCCAGCCAGAGTCCCGGTGCGGTGCCCCGCGGGTTGTCGAGCACCACCGCGCCCGCCGGGACCCGCGCCTGGCGGCGATTGTTCCGCGGCATGTCCCAGCCGCGGCGCGCGAAGCGGGTCCGCAGCCGCTCGACGATGGCGGGATCCTCGCGCAGGGAACGATCGAGCACGCCGGCCACGGTCTCGCGAGTCAGGTCGTCCTCGGTGGGACCGAGGCCGCCGCAGATCACGAGCAGATCGACCCGCGCCAGCGCCGCCCGCACGGCGGCGGCCAGGTCCTCTTCGTGGTCGCCGACGATCGACTTGCGGCGGACGACGATGCCGAGCTCGTTGAGGCCGGCGGTCAGGAACAGCGAGTTGGTGTCCGAGCGGAAGGGCGTCAGCAGCTCCGTGCCCACCGCGACGATCTCGGCCGTCGACAACCGACGGTCAGGCTGCTGGGCGATGGTGGGTGTCATCGATCCGGTTCGAGGCGTTCCGCGGGCGGGCCGGATGCGGGCGGCCCGGCTTCCCGCCGGCCCGGGTCACGTGCCGGCCAGCCACAGGAGGAGGCGCAGCAACGCCTGCGCGTACAGCCCGGCGACGAGATCGTCCGCCATCACGCCCCAGCCGCCGGGCAGCCGTTCCGCCTGCCGGGCGGGGAACGGCTTCACGATGTCGAAGAGGCGGAACGCGAGGAACCCGGCCAGCGCGCCGCCGAGCCCGACCGGCACCGCCGCAAGGGTCAGGAGCATGCCGGCCGTCTCGTCGATGACGATGAGCCCCGGGTCGTGGCGTCCCGTCAACGATTCGGCCCGCGTCGCGGCCGCCACCCCGATGGCGGTCACCGCCAACAGCACCGCCAACTCCGCGGCCAGGGACCCGAACGGCCGGACCAGCCAGAACAGCAGCAGACCCGCCGCCGACCCGAAGGTCCCGGGGGCGGTGGGCGCGTAGCCGCACGGGCCCACGGTGGCAATCGCGAGGACCAGCCGGTCGCGCCACCCCGCCGCCGGCACCGTCACGCCGCCCCGCCCTCCGGCGAAGCCTGCGGGGGCGGCGGGACCGCCATCACCCGGGTGCCCGAGAGCACGTCGTGCAGGGGCCGGCCCTCGCGTCCGAGGAAGATCCAAACGATGCCGACGGTCATGGACACCGGCGTCCAGAAGGTGCGGGCCAACGCCCTCGGCAGCGAAACCGCTCCCCCGCCCTCATCGGCCACGCGCAAGCCCCAGGCCATCTTGCCGATCGTCTGCCCCCCCGCGGCCGTCAGCCCCGCGACGTACCCCGCGTCGAGGAGACACAGGAAAGCCGCCAGCGGCAACCGCGGCAGAGCGCCGACCGACTGCAGGTCCAGCCCCGTGAGCCGGAGGGTGAGCCAGACCACCAGCGCGTCGAGGCCCGCCAGCAGCGCGAGGTCGCAGCATCCGGCGGCGATGCGCACGCCGAGCCCCGCCGGCCGCGGCCGCGCGTCGACCGCCGGCGCCGGACTCCTGGACGACGACGCGGCACCGTGGCGCCGCTCACGCGATCTCGTGTCCTCCGCGTCCCGAGCGGACCGCCGCACGCGGAGCGGGGCGCGCACCCTCGGTTGCGGGGCGCGGGTCTCGACCTCGGGCGGAAAGAGCAGCGCGCCGGGGTCGGGGCCGGACGGCGGGTCCCCGGCCGGCGCCGGCCGGGAATCCCGCCGAAGGCCGGGCCGGCCCGAACGGGGCGGCGTCAGGACCGCCTCCCGCATCCGCGGTTCGCGGGCGACGCCCATCGTGGCAGCATCCGCATCGGGGGCATTCTACCAGCCGGCATCACGCCCGGACCGGTCCCGACGGTCTGTGCTATACCTGCGCCATGGGCCTGATCGAGGCGGTGCCCAACGTCAGCGAAGGGCGGCGGCGCGACGTCGTCGACGCCCTCGCGGCCGCGGTCGCCGGCGTGCCGGGCGCGACCCTGCTCGACACGTCGTCGGACGCCGCCCACAACCGTTCCGTCTTCACGCTGGTGGGCGGCGCCGCCGCGCTGAAGGCTGCCCTGATCGAGCTGTACGCCACGGCGCTCGCCCGCATCGACCTCCGCGCCCACGCCGGCGTCCATCCCCGCATCGGCGCCGTGGACGTGACCCCGTTCGTCCCCCTGGATGCGGCCGCCATGCCCGCCTGCGCCGCCCTTGCGGCCGAGCTCGGCGACGCCGTCGCGCGGCGCTTCGACCTGCCGGTCTACCTGTACGAGGAGGCCGCGCGCACCCCGGACCGGCGGCGGCTCGAGCTGATTCGCCGCGGCGGCTTCGAGAACCTGGCCGCGAAGATGCGCCGGCCGGAATGGCGGCCCGACTTCGGTCCGGCGGCGCCTCACGCCACGGGGGGGGCCACCGCCATCGGGGCGCGACGCCTGCTCGTCGCCTTCAACGTCAATCTCGACACCGGCGACCTCGACGTCGCGCGCCGCATCGCCAAGGCCGTACGGGCGTCAGACGGGGGGCTCGACGCGGTCAAGGCGATTGGCGTGAGGACGGAGACCCCCGGGGTGGTGCAGGTCTCGATGAACCTCGTGGACTTCGAGCGGACGCCGCTCCACCAGGCGTTCGAAGCTGTCCGCCGCGAGGCGGCGCGGCACGGCGTGGAGGTGCGCAACAGCGAGGTGGTGGGCCTGGTTCCCGCCGCCGCTCTCCTGCCTGCCGCCGCCCGCGCCCTGCGTATCGACGGGTTCACCATGGGCCGCGTGCTCGACCACCGCCTCCCGGGGCGCGCGGCCCCGGTGGGCTGACGTCCCCGAGGCATGAGCTCGCTCCTCAGTCCTTGGCGTCGAGCAGGTCCTGCAGCTCGGTCATGAACTCCCCCACGTCGCGGAAATCCCGGTACACGGAGGCGAACCGAACGTAGGCGACCTTGTCGAGCCTCCGCAGCTCCTGCATCACCAGCCGCCCGACCTCCTTCGTCGGGATTTCCTTCTCCGGGCGCTCCTGGAGCGTGGCCTCCACCTGATCCGCGAGGGCCTCGACCGCGGCCACCGTCACCGGCCGCTTCTCGCAGGCCTTGAGCATCCCGGAGGTGATCTTCTGGCGCTCGAAACGCTCCCGGGTGCCGTCCTTCTTCACGACCATGTACGGAATCTCGTCGATCCGTTCGTAGCTCGTGAAGCGGCGGCCGCACGCCTGACACTCGCGGCGGCGGCGGATGACTTCGCCCTCCCGGCTCTCGCGCGAGTCGACGACCTTGTCGCCGAGATGGCCGCAGAACGGGCACTTCATTTCTCGCTCCGGAGACTCCGGTCGCTGCCCCGCCAACGGTCGCGTGCGGCCCCGCCCAGCGCCCGACCCACCCTCGAGGAGTCCCGCGGTTCCATGGCGAGGGCTCCTGCCCGCGGAGCGTGGTCATGGCTCGGCTCACCGCCCGGCCCTCCGACCGCGGTCCCCGCGTTTCCGCCACGCGGACCGGCGGCCGCCGCCGGCTTCACGTCGAGCCGCCGCCGGCGGCGGCCGCGCCGTCGGGGGCGGGCGCCTCGGCCGGCGCCGGCGATGCGTCGCGGCGAGTCTTCGACGAGGACGTCAGGTCCGCCATCCCGCGGAACGTGATCCCGTCGCGGGCCATCCACGCCAGGCCGACCACGGTCACCGGCGCGAACGTGGCCGCGTGCAGCACCAGGGCCACGCCCACCGCCGCCTCGTGCGGCACCTCGTAGAACGCGGTCAACCCCACCTGGACCGCCGCGTGGAACCCCCCGACCCCGGCCGGCGTCGGCACCGACACGCCGAGGGCCATCAGCACCAACAGGAGCAGGCCGCTGCTCGGCGGCACCGCGATGCCGAACGCCAGGCAGCCCCACCACGCGGTCACGCCCACCAGCGCCCACATCACGAGCGACCATGCGAGGGCCCGCAGCAACCGCCCCGGGTCGCGGGCCACCCCGAGCCCCGTGCTGAAACGCGTGATGAAGCGGCGCGCCGCCGCACCCGGGCCGTGCGGCGCCAGCCGTTCGACGCGCATCGCCAGGGCGACCACCCACTCGGGTCGCCGCGCGGCAACGCAGACCAGGGCCAGGAACACGCCGGCGCCCACCGCGACCGTCAGCCCCCCCGCCTTGAGGGCACCGAGGACCTGCTCGTCGGTGGCCGGCAACTGGCTGCTGAACGCGGCCAGGAACAGCCCGAAGAGCAGGATCACCGCAATCATGTCCAGCAGCCGCTCGACCACGATCGTCGCCAGCGCCGCGCTCATGCTCAGCGACTCGCGGCGCGCGAGCAGGTAGGGACGCACCACCTCGCCCAGGCGCGGCACGATGGTCGAGGTCGCGAACCCGATGATCGTGGCGCGCGTCGCCGAAGCCACGCCGACCCGGCCGAGCGGGGCCAGCAGCAACAGCCACCGCTTGACGCGAACCACGTAAGCGAGTGCGATTCCCGCCACCGAGGCCGCGACGAGACCGACCCGGGCCCGCTCGATCTCCCCCCACACCGACGCCAGATCCGTGCTCCGGAACACCCACGCCATGAGGGCCACGGCCAGTCCGACGACGCCGACGGTTCGAAGGTGGGTTCGCATGCGCTAGGTCGTCTGTCGGGGAACGGTTCGTGGAGTCAGCCGCGGCGGCGCGTCTCCGCGGCCCGCGCGGCCGGCGCCATGAGGTCTCGGGGAGAACCGCGCTGGCCGCCAAGGCGGCCGGACGGGACACGTTGCATGCAGATGGTGGCTGCGCTCCTTGCCGCATGCGCGTCTCTTTCGGTAAGCTACGATTCTACATGCTCGCGGGCAACGGTCGCCTCCGGGGGCGATGCCCGGGAAACCCTGTATTTCACCGCGCCCGGGGCGCCACCGGAGCGGCAGGCGCCCGCTCGATACGACGTGAGTCGCGGGCGCAACCGGAATGAGGCCATCGTGACGTCCGCACCCGCACTGTTCGAGACTTCGCTGGAGGGACTGGAGCCGCAACGCCGCGGCAAGGTCCGCGACATGTACACGGTCGGCGACCACCTCCTGATGGTCGCGACCGACCGCATCTCCGCCTACGACCTCGTCCTCGGCTCGACGATTCCCGACAAGGGCAAGGTGCTGACCCGGCTCTCCGCGTTCTGGTTCGCCCGCACCGGGTCCATCGTGAAGAACCACCTCGTGTCGACGGACCCCGACCAGTACCCCGCCGCCTGCCACCCCCACGCGGAGACCCTGCGGGGGCGGTCGATGCTGGTGCGGCGCACCGAGCCCATCCCCGTCGAGTGCGTCGCCCGCGGCTACCTCGCCGGCTCGGGCTGGGCCGACTACCGGCGCACTGGCGCCGTCTGCGGGGTCGAGCTGCCGGCCGGCCTGCAGCAGTCCGACCGGCTGCCCGAGCCCATCTTCACCCCCGCGACCAAGGCGACCAGCGGCCACGACGAGAACATCACGGCCGAGCAGGCGGCCGGGATCATCGGTCCCCGGCTGCTCGCCCGGCTCCGCGAGCTGACCCTCGCCCTGTACGCGCACGGCGCCGAGCACGCCGAGTCGTGCGGCATCATCGTCGCAGACACCAAGTTCGAGTTCGGGTTGCTGCGGGCCGACGGCGGGCAGGGCGCGGGCGGGGACATCGGCGAGGGGGACGAGATCATCCTGATCGACGAGGCCCTGACCCCCGACTCGTCGCGTTTCTGGCCGCAGAAGACGTATCGGCCGGGCGTCGCCCAGCCGAGCTTCGACAAGCAGTTCGTGCGGGACCACCTGGACGCGGTGCAGTGGAACCGGCAGCCGCCGGCGCCGTCGCTGCCGGACGAGGTGGTCGCGAAGACCCGGGAGAAGTACCGCGAGGCCTACCGGCTGTTGACCGGCTCGGAGCTCGACTGAACGGCCGCGCGGCGGCCTCCTCGTGCGCATCTACGCCGTTGACCGGCCCGGCGTGGCCTCCCCGTGCGCATCTATGCCGGCCGCGCATCTACGCCGTCCGCGTCGACACCCGCACGTCGCCGGCTTCCGTCGGCTCCGGGTTGATGTCCTCCCGCTCCACCGCCCCATCCATCAGGTGAATCACCCGGTGGGCGTGCTGCGCGATGTCCGCCTCGTGGGTGATCAGCAGGATCGTGTTGCCCGCGCGGTGCAGCCCCTCGAAGATCGCCATGATCTCCCGCCCCGTCTTCGAGTCGAGGTTCCCCGTCGGCTCGTCCGCGAGCAGCAGGGACGGCTGGTTGACCAGGGCCCGGGCAATCGCCACCCGCTGGCGCTGCCCGCCTGACAGCTCGTTCGGCCGGTGGTCCATCCGGTCTTCGAGCTCCACGAGCTCAAGCGCCGCCACCGCCCGCTCGTTCCGTCGCGCCCCCGGCACCCCTCCGTAGATCAGCGGCAGCTCCACGTTGTGGAGGGCCGACGCCCGCGGCAGCAGGTTGAACGTCTGGAAGACGAACCCGATCTCCTCGTTCCGGATGCGGGCGAGCTCGTCGTCGTTCATCCGGCTCACGTCCTTGCCGTTCAGCCGGTACGTCCCGCTGGTCGGAGTGTCGAGGCAGCCGATGAGGTTCATCAACGTCGACTTCCCCGAGCCCGACGGCCCCATGATCGCGACGAACTCTCCCCGCTCGATGTCGAGCGACACGCCGCTGAGGGCGTGAACCGACTCGGCTCCCATGCGGTACGTCTTCCAGAGATCCTCCGTGTGGATCAACGGCATCAGTCTGCATCTCCTCCGCGCATGATATCCGGCCGATCCGCCGCACCCGTTTCCGCTACTCCCCAATGACGTAGAACTCTCCCCATCGGTTCCCGCACGTCGGTGAACTGCCACCTCAGCAGCGCTCTTCATGAAACGATGCCACCTGCGCCCGTGTCCGCGGGAAGCGCCTCTGGCCGTCCGTCGTTCTGGCCAGTACCCATGCATCGGAACCCATGCGATAGAACCCAATCGACTCGCACGCCCCCGCCTCGCCGACGCAGCCGAGGTCGAAGAACTCGTCACCATTCCCCTCGAGCAGCCGCCGGCGCGTCCTCGATCCGCACGCGCACTGACACCCGCCGCAGCTCCAGCGACCGCCGCAGATCGCCGGACACGCGAAGGCCCACCGCAGCAGCCGAGGGACCGGTCACCGACATCATCGACCACGGCCAACCCGAGCGCTGGGCGCGCTGCGCCCACGACGACCGGGTCGATCTGCTTCCCATCCCCGTCGATTCCGGCCCGCATGTCGGCTCCTCGTGAAATCCTGCGAACTCAGGTGCGTTCTGAGCCGCAGCTGGGGCGCGCGCGCTGAGTCGAGCAGATTGAAGGCGTCCGCACCCGCACTCTTCGATCTCGCTGGAGGCACTGGAGCCGCGGTGCGAGTACCCCTGTCTTCCTTGATTTGAATCAAGGAACCGTACCGGAGTTCGTGCTAGAAACTGCCAGCAACTCTTGGATTGCTATTTGCCCTGGACTCTTCCATGACTTCCCGCATCCGCGGCACTCGTCTCGTAGCCCCCAACGCATTCAGTCCTAACAACGGCACCCCACTTTCCGCTACTCTCTCCCATGTAGGCCCAATCGTCGTGTCTCCAGTCGACGTCTCCAACTGGTCATGTGGTCTCAGCACAGCGACCTTGGCCTGGGTTCCTCCCGCCATCTCGAGGCTCAATGACCAACGTCTCCAGAGGAAGGACAATCTGATGACGGCCACATCCCCTAACCCAAATCATGACACTGCATCCGAGATTCGCCCCCGAAGTGTGGTAAAGGCAACCATGCTCGTGCTACTGCTCCTGATCGGCTTGCCCGTACTCGCCGGATTCCTCCTCAACTTGCTCCCCCCTACCAGAGACGGGTTCGATTTCTGGGGCCCCGTCATCGCGATACTCGTCGCGGTCACGTCCATGAGCGTGAGCGGAGTCTTCGTATTCATGTCCTTCCGCATCGACCGTGGCGTCAAGAACGAAACGAGGGAGACCGTGAGAGACGTCTTGATCAACGAGATGACAGATATATTCAAGCGAGCAGGGGAGGATGCGAGAGACCGTTTCAATGACGCCAAGAAATCATCCGATTCGAAAACTCGCTGCGTTAGAGACACGCATCAAGGATGCCGGCGAATACGTTGACCAACAACTCAGGGACGCTGTTCGAAGAATCGACCAGACCAAAACCTCGATAGACAAACAACTTGGGGAAGCCGCAGATAGAATAGACAGTTTATTCCGCGCAGAGGCGGGGCAGCTACGCGATTACTTCAGTGGCGTCCACGATCTCATCACCGCTCTGCGAAATCAGATTCTCACAGCGAGGCTTAGTGCCCAAGTAGATAATGAGGACGACCAACGAGATGCAGACGACAGAAAGGTCACGCTGCGCTGGGAGGCTGGTCCTGATCCCGACTCCACACTCCTACGCTGGGAATACCAATTAAAGGAATCCGAGGGCGCGTTCAGCGAGTGGAGACCAATCCCCGGAGAAGCTGTTCACAAACGTGAGCATGTCGTGGACAAGCTGCGTCGAGGTAAGACCTATACTTTTCGCGTTCGGGTCAAGAGCGACGATGCGGCCCCCAGTAACGAGGTTACCGTTGCGCTTGACGACGATGGTGACGAATAGCCACCGCGGGTGCTCTCGATCTTGGCAGTTTGGTCTTGAATCGAGGATAGTATGATCTTTTCCGATTCTGATTTTCGTGTTTTGATCAAAGGTTTGCAGTACACTGTGATTGAAATGGCGGTGGCAATTGCTGCCGCCGTAATCGCATCCATGGCGCTCGACGGGTCCAGATCGACTGACGAGACTAGGCCTGTGACTGTAGCGTGGTTGAGTGCAGTTGGCGGGAACACAAAGGTCCACCTGCATGCGCGTCTTCCTCCGGAATCCCGGACCTCCGAGATCGAATGGCAGTACCAACAGAAGCCGGCGGGCGGTACTTTCGGGCCCTGGACAGACCTTCCGCCCAGCGGAGTGATCAAGGGTCTGGCAAACGGGTGGGCCTATTCCTTTCGAGTCCGAGCTGTCGAAGGTGCGAACGGAAATGCGGTCGCAGTTTCGCGGAGCAGGGAAGCAAGCGTTGTTCTTGCCCAAGTGTGGCCGCAGGATCTCGATCCGGAATGGCTGCTGAAGGCGGATGTTGCTACTAAACTCTGTCCGGAGGGAGACCCGACAATATCAGAACCAGTAGTGTTCAGACCGGGCCGAGCGGACCTGGAGGGAGGCCGCGCGGCCGGAATCCAGCGCACGTTGCAGATGTTCCTCCAAGACGCGAGGCGGCGGCCGAACGTGAAGATCCATCTTGTCGGGTTAGCCAGCCCCGACGGCGACCGCGACTACAATGCGACCCTCTCGCGTCGGCGAGTCGAAGCCGTTCAACGGTTGATCTCGTCGTTGGAAGCGGAGGAAGGGCAAGCGCGACCGGAGATTCACTACTGGGGCGAGGAGCATCTGACGAACGGAATCGCGAGAAGCCGCAGTGTACGCTTGGTCTCGTGCGTGTCATCAATCTAGCATTGCGGTCCGCCGCGCCGCCCAGCAGGTCTGGATCATTGGGTAGACGCGGCGCGGCGGCTGGTGTTCAGGTCCATCAGATCGAGGTCGCAATCCAACGGACACCGGAGCCTGTAGCCAGCCGTTGGACCGGCACGACGCCCGAGCGGCGTGGGGACGAGGAACCGCCGCTCCGCACATCACTCCGGCAAGGGCAGCTGCCGGCTCTCCTGCTCCCGCGCCTGGTCGAAGGCCGGCACCGGCTCGGTCGTCCGCACCTGCTCGAGCCAGAACACGCCGTCGTAGGGGATGGAGTTGCCGCGGGTGCCGATGAGGTCGACGTCACCGTCCCCGTCCATGTCGCGGACGAGGAACTTGTCGAACATGCCGCGGACGCGGCGCGACACGTCGTGGCGGATCCAGGCCCCGGTGGGGTCCGCGGGCTGCTCGAACCACGACAGGCGGCCCGCCCGGTGCGACGGGGAGAGATCGGTGGCGTCGACGTCGCGCGGGTCCTGGCTGTAGGCGCCGGAGAACGCGTCGAGGCGGCCGTCGTCGTCGATGTCGGTAAGCACGAAGCCGACGAGCCGGTCCGGGACGAGGCCGCCGATGGGGTGCAGGCGCCACGCGTCGGCGAAGTCGGCGGGCTGCTCGAGCCACGAGAGGCCGTTGCGTTCGTCGCGGATCGCGATGTCGACGCGGCCGTCGCCGCTCAGGTCGACGAACTCCATGTTGAAGCCGGTGACGACGGCCTCGGGAGCGATCTCGATGCGGTGCTCGCGGAACGCGATGTCGCCACCGTCGGTGACGTTCTCGAACCAGAAGATGCGGCGCTCCATGCGCGAGCCGCCGATGACGTCGAGGTCGCCGTCGCCGTCGAGATCGAAAGGCTGCGAGTTGATGGGGACGATGACGCGGGCCAGCTCGTGCTCGACCCAGGCGTCGCCGTCGAGGGGGTCGTCGGGCAGCGCGAACCACGACACGGGGTGCTTCTCGGTGGTGCCGCGGGGCGGGTTCTGGCCGCCCTTGTTGGCGGCGACGACCTCGGGACGGCCGTCGGCGTCGAAGTCGGCGAGGAAGACGCGGATGTACGACCCGCGGTCGAGGGTCGAGGCGGGGATGACCCGCTTCCACCGCTCGGCGCGGCCCGCCGCGCCGGGGTTCTCCAGGTAAATGAGGTGCGAGAGCTCGCAGGCCACGACGACGTCGGGATAGCCGTCGCCGTTCATGTCGCCGACGTCCACGTCCTCGGCCGCGCCGGCCTCCTCGCCCTCGGCCAGGGTGTAGAGGTCCCACGTGTCGGGGTCGGCCGAGCCGTAGGCGATGCGGACGTGACCGTCGGGCACGCCGTCGTAGGTGGTGTCGGACTCGTGCACGGAGACGATGTCGAGGTGGCCGTCGAGGTCGAGGTCGGCCATGACGAGCCCGTCACTCCCGGCGAGGGCGACGCCGCCCACCTCGAGGTCGTCGATGATGTGCTCGCGCCAGGAGATGTACGAACCGTCGGCGGCCTGCGCGCGCGTGGGCGTGTCGGCGATGGTCATCTGTCCATCGCCGGACTGGGCGGATGCCTTCTCCCCCGCCACCATGCCGACGACCAGCGCCGCCGCACCTGCGAGGACCGTAACACGCCCCGTCCACCGCCGATCGACCCGTGCATGCATGACTCTGCTCCTCGACTCGACCCGGACGTGCGGCAGGGACCTCGCCCGCGTGCGGTGCGGTACTCCGACCCCTACGGCTCCTCCGCGGCCGGGTTGACGGTCACGGTTACGTTGACCGGCGTCACGAAGACGGTATCGTCGGCCACCGCTTGCAGCACGTAGGTGCCGGGCTCGCTGAACGACGCCTCGGTGACCGCCCGTCCCCCCTCGCCAATCTCGGGCACCCGCGGGTCGAACCTCACCGTCCCCGGCCCGCGCCAGTGCAGCCACGTGACAGCGAGGCCGGTGGCCGCCGCCTGGCGCGGGTCGACCATCGCCTGCGACTTGGGACCGCGACGGACGCGCCGTTCGGCGAGCCGCGGGTTCGGCGGTGGGACGCCGTCGTCGCCGGCCAGGACGGCGATCTCGAGCGTGTCGGGCAGGGTCACCTCGAGGTGCTCACCGCCCTCCAGCCGGACGACCGGGCGCTGGTTGTCGGTATAGCCCTGCCCCGAGCCCGTCCCCCGGTTGAGGCGCATGACGCCGCCGTCGATCTCCCACACCGGCCAGAGGTGGCCGATGGCGCGGTCGGCCCGGCCATTGTGGGTGACGGTCCACACGAGGTCCCGCTCGCGCCCCCAGTCGGCGGGCACCCGCACCGTGAAGACGAACTGCTGGCGCCGGTTGTAGAAGTGCGTCGGCTGCCCCCGGTCGGCCGGCCCCGGCTCGAAGCGGTTGTTCGGACCGACGGGGATGACCGGCTGCTCCTCGTAGTTGCGGTTCAGGTAGCCGAAGACCATGGTGAACGACCCGTCGTCGTTCCGCTCCCACCCCTCGAAGACCGGCTGCACGTTCTGGCCGCGGTTCCAGCGCTCTTGCGCCGACGCGCCGGGCGCGAACACCGCGACGAGCACTGCGGCCGTGGCGACCGCGACGATTGTGTGACTCTGACCCTTCATGGCTGCTCTTCCCGTCGGCGCGCTCGCGACCTTTAGCGCGTCCCGCGACGTCCCCGAACCCCCGAACGATCGAAGCCTCCGCGATCGCGAGATCGCGAAGGCCCCGGTAGAACGGAATCGACTGCCCCGGCGCCCGCGACGCCGGCTACTCGTCGTCGTCGGCCAGCGCCTCGCGCGCCTCGACCTCCTTCTCGAACGCCTCGTCGTCGAGCTCGTACCAGCTCACCCACGCGAAGCTCATCTCGTCGCTCGACCGCTGCCCGAAGCCGGCCCAGTTCGTGGGGTCGTCGTTCCAGCGGTTCGCTTCCGAGTTGTCGTGCCAGCTCGTGACGTGGAGGATGGTGCCCTTCGGCAGCAGCGGGGCCACGTGGTCCTCGTAGTTGTAGACGATGTGCCACCCGAAGTCCCAGTCGGCGCAACTCAGGATGTCCTTGCTGTTGTCGGGGTAGATCGCCTCCAGGCACTGCCGCTTGCCGAGGTTGTGCAGGTGGGCCTGGAACGCGGTGATGTGGGCGTTCTCCTTCAGGCGGTAGTACCCGTCGTGCCGCACGTTGGAGGCCCCGGCGGGGATGTCGAGGTCCTCGTCGTCGCCGACGTGGGCCGAGATGAGCTTGCGTTCCGGCACGACGCCCTTGGGATAGAACTGCAGGCCGACGCGGGTCCGGTCCGTGGTCTCGACCCCGATCGCGGCGTAGTGCATGTTGAACTTGATCTGCGCCCCGGCCTTGATCAGGCGGCCGGTGCCGTCGGGGAAGATGTCGCCGTTCTTGCCGAGCGCGTACTCGTTGAGGAACGCGTAGTCGTCATCGTCCGACTCGGGGTCGGAGTTGCTCGTCACCGCGTGGTGGACGACCGGGAACCCCTCGATCGACGGCTTGGTCTCGACCGCCTTCACCCAACGGTCCTCGGTCAGGCCCGAGTCCGAGTAGAGGTCTCCCCACCAGTTGGGAGCCTCGGGCGCGACCACGAACGGCTCGGGGATCTCGACGACCCAGTCCGGCTCGCCGATCTTCCACTCGGCGATGTCGCGGAACTCGCGCGGCGGCGGCAGGTCCTCGGGGTTGCCCCGCGGCGCGCCGGCGTCGACCCAGCCCGCGACGGTCGCGATCTCGTCGTCGCTCAGGGAGTAGTCGTACTTGAACCCCTGGACGCCGATGTTCTTGTCGACGTACCAGGGCGGCATGGTCCGGGCGACCACCTTCTCGCGGATTGACCGGGCCCACGGCCGCGTCTCCTCGTAGGTCAGCAGCGACATCGGCGCGATCGAGCCGGTGCGGTGGCACTCCTGGCAGGAGCGCTGCAGAATCGGCGCGACGTCCCGCGTGAAGGTGAGCTCGTGCGCCTCGTCCTGCGCCCCGGCCACGGCCGGCAACGCGAGGAAGCCGAGCGCAGCGACCAGGGTGACGGCGAGTCCGGCGCGCCAATGGTGGATCAGTGACATCTCGAGGTCCTCCGGACCGAATCGGGTGAACCGGCGCTCCCGGCCGCGGGTCGCCGCAACAGACTGCCTATTGTGAACCAGGACGCACACGATGCCAAGCGCCGGCGAAGGCGCGGCGCGGGCCGGATGCCGCCCGTCCGCTGGGCAACGCCCCCGGCGGCGACCGTCCCTTCCCTGCAGCCCCTGGGCCGCCAGGGCCGTCGGGCGTCTCCCCGTCCTTACCGCAGCGCGAAGACGTACAGCGCGTTCCCCGTTTCCGGGTGCACGATGTCGGGGCTCAGCAGCGACGGCACCCGGCGCGGGCTGCCCCCGCCGAGCCCGGTCGACACCGCGATGTACTGCGTGCCGTCGACCCCGTAGCTCACCGGGAACCCCTGCACCGACGTGCCGAGCCGGGTCTCCCACAGGACCTCGCCGCTGGCCGCGTCGTGGGCGCGGAAGTAGCGGTCGACGTCGCCCGCGAACGCGAGGCCGCCGCCGGTGGTCAGCACCGCGGTCATGAACGCGGCCCGCTGCTCGACGCTCCAGCGTTCCTCCAGGGTGTCGACGTCGTAGGCGGCGAGCTTGCCGAGGTTGCCGTCGGTCCCCGGCATCTCGAACCACAGCCGGTCGGCCTGCGAGCCGCCGGAGCCGATCTCCAGGGCCACCTCGCGGCCCGCGATCTCCAGGCAGCTCTGGCTGAGCGGGATGATCAGCAGCCGGGTCTCGGGGCTGAAGGCGGTGGCGTGCCAGTTGTGGCCGCCGGCGGTGCTCGGGCACACCGACACCCAGTCGCCGACGCCGGCGTCGGCGATGTCCTGCCGGTAGGTCACCACGCCGGTGTCGGGGTCGATCGACTCGAACACGTTCTGAAACACGGTCTCGGCGTGGCCGAGGAACGCCCCCGACTCGCGGTCGAGCTTCCACAGGATGCCGTGCTTGCCGATGGTGAGCAGCGCCCGGCGCCCCTCGCTCTCCACCAGCACCTGCTCGAACCCCTCGTCGAGGTCGAGGGCCTCGCCGGGCACGTGCTGGCGGTACCAGCGGATCGAGCCGTCGGCGGGATTCAGGGCGAGGGTCGAGTTGGTATAGAGCGCCGGGTCGTGCACGGTCAGCCCCCGGCTCGCGGGCACCCACGGCTTGGCCTGGGCGACGGGCCAGTAGAGGAGGTCGAGCTCGGGGTCGTAGCTGCCGGGAATCCACGAGTCACCGCCGCCCCGCAGGGCCAGCGGCAGGTCGCCCCAGGTATCGCCCCCGGGGTCGCCGGGGGCGGCGATGGTGAGCCGCCGCCACAGCTCCTCGCCGGTGTCTGCGTCGTGGGCGGTGATGAAGCAACTGTCGGGCATGAAGCGCGAGCAGCCGTTGATGCCGTTGACGACCCGCCCGTTCGCCACGATGGGTCCGCTCGAGTTGGAATAGCCGTCGTTGTAGTCGGCCATCCGGCTCTCCCAGACGAGCTCCCCGGTGCGGCTGTCGAGGGCGACGACGTGGGCGTCGCGCGCGCCCAGGAACAGCTTGTCGCCGTAGATGGCAAGGTTGCGGCTGTTCGCGCCGCGCAGCGCGTCGGGCAGGGGGCGGCGGTACTCCCACAGCAGAGTGCCGGTGGCGGCGTCGAGGGCCTGGACGACGTTGCCGGGGTTGGCGAGGTACATCACGCCGTCGTAGACGAGCGGCGTCGGCTGGTTGCGGCCGTCGCCCATCGACCAGACCCAGGCGAGCTGCAGATCGCCGACGTTGCCGCGGTCGATCTGGTCCAGCGGGCTGTGCCCCCACCCGTCGTAGGTGCGCCGGTAGATCAGCCAGTCGTTCGGGTCGGGGTCGCGCAGCATCGCGTCGGTGACCGGAACCCGCTCCGGCACGGGCTGGAAGCTGCGGGTGCCCCCGTCCAGGTCCGCCGTAGCGGGGTTCGCCGCCGCGATCCCGCCACCCGCCGGCGCGGTGACCCCGCCCAGGGCCACCGTCCCCGCCGCGACGCCGTTCTCCTGCAGGATGTAGGCGACGACGCTCGCGTACTCCTCCGGCGCGAGCGAGCCACCAGCCCCCGGCGGCATCGTCACCTGCACCAGCTCGATCAGCTCGTCGACGGCCCGGTCCTCCCACGTGCCCTGGAACGTCGGACCCGCCAGCTCCGGCGCCTCGAACGATCCGGTGAGGTTCGACATGTGGCACGTCGCGCACATCTGTTCGTAGATGGGCTCGCCGGCGTCCGCCTCGGCGGCGGTATAGGCGGCAGAAGCGATCTGGCCCACCGCAAGGGACGGCGCGAAAGCCGCCGCCGTCAGCGCCACGACGACGCCGATGGCCCGTCCCGCCCCGTCAGGATGTCCGCTGCCTCGTAGATACATCGAGCGCCCTCCATTCATCCGTGGCTCCGCCGCGCCGTCAGTAGGCCAGCGCGTAGCAGTCGCGCCGCGGGTCGCCGGCGGCCAGCCGGGTGCCGGTGGCCGGGTCGATGAGGACCGCGGTCGCGCACCCCGACATCCCGAACGGCGCCACCTCGTTGACGTGATGGCCCCGGCGCCGGAGCTCGTTCGCCACCTCCGGCGAGATCCTCGACTCGAGGTCCATCCGGTTGAAGCCCGCCGCGTGCGGCCAGAACGACCCGTGCAGGTGCTGGGTCCGCGCCCGCGGCCACGCCAGCGCGTCGTGCAGGTTCGGGTACCAGTCGTCCCAGAACTCGACGATGTTCAGGAACGCTTGCAGGATCGTCTGGTCCTGGTTGTCGCCGCCCGGGGTGCCGATGGCCATCAGGGGCTCGCCGTCCTTGAACACGAGGCTCGGCGTCAGCGTATAGCGGGGACGGGCGCGCGGGCGGATCTGGTTGGCGCGCTCGGGGTCGAGCCAGAACTGCTCGCCGCGGGTGCTGAGCCCGATGCCGGTGGCTCCGAGGATGACCCCGCCGCCGGTCCAGCCGCCGCTCGGGGTGGCGTCGAAGACGTTGCCGTCGGCGTCGACGATGGCCACGTGGGTGGTGTCCTTCAGGCCGCCGGCCGACGGCACGAACGACCCGTCGGCGTCGCTCGCCGCCACCCCGTCCTCGATGTCCGCGACCCAGAACGGCCAGTCATTCACCTCGGGGTCGTGGGGCAGCGGGTCGCCGGCCCGGAACGCGACCGACGCCCGGCCCGGGTCGATCTCTGCCGCCCGCTCCTGGGCGTAGCCGGTCGACAGCAGACCGGCCTCGGGCACGTCGACGAAATCGGTGTCGGCGTAGTAGGTGTCGCGATCCGCGTAGGCCAGCTTCATCGCCTCGACGACGGTGTGGATGTAGTCGGGGCTGTTGTGGCCCATCGCCCGCAGGTCGAACTCCTCCAGGATGTTGAGGGTCTGCAGCAGCACCGGGCCCTGGCTGTTGAACCCGTGCTTGTAGACGGTGTAGCCACGGTACTCGGTAGCCGTCGGCTCCTCGACGCGGGAGTGGAACTCGGCGAAGTCGTCCAGCTCGAACGGCGCGCCGTGCTCCTGCAGAAAGGCCACCATCTCCTCGGCGATGTCCCCCTTGTAGAAGCGGTCGCGGGCGGCGGCGATGCCCTCCTCGCGGCCGAGATGAGCGTGGGCCCGCTCGGCCTCGACCATCCTGGTGAGGGTGTCCGCGAGGGTGGGGAACGCGATGGTCTCGCCCGCCTTGTACAGCGACCCGTCCGGCTTCAGCCAGAACCGCTGGTTCTCGGGCCACGCCTCCATGAACTCGAGGTTCGCCTCGATGGCGCGGGCGGTGAGGGGCCGCAACGGGAAGCCCCGACCGGCATGCTCGATGGCGCGGGCCGAGACCTGCTCGAAGCTCATCGTGCCCCAGCGCTCCAGCACCGTCAGGGCGCCGTGCAGGGCCCCGGGTACGACGGCGGGATCGAGGCCCTCGCCGAAGAGATCGCGGTCGCGCGACTCGTACCACTCGATGCTGGCGCCCTTGGGGGCCCAGCCCTGGGCGACGACCGAGGTGACCTCGCCCTCGTCGGCCGGGTAGACCAGGATCAGCGCCTCTCCCCCGAGCCCGTACAAGTCCTGCTCGACGACGCCGCCGACCAACAGCGCCGTCACCCCCGCGTCGAACGCGTTGCCGCCCTGGACCAGGATCTCGAAGGCGGCGGCGGTGGTCAGCGGGTGTCCGGTGGAAAGGCCGGCGGATCGGCCCGACACCGCCGGGCGCTGGGCCTCGAGGGGCCCGGCGAAGGCCACGGCCAAACCGACGAGGGCGAGGGCCGCTACGAGCGCGCGGCGCCGTGAATGATTCTGCATTGTCTTGCACCTCCAAACCGTCCTGCCGTCGCGCTCGCAAGGGCAGCCATCGATACGCACTTGCCTTCCGGCACTCGAACGCGGCCCGTCTCCTACGGTCCTGCGCCGGCACGCGGCAAGGCGTCGCCGTCCTGAGTGTCGCGGCGACATCCGGTCCGACGGACCCACTGCCCCGACGCGGAAACCGGACCTCTGCCCCAAGTCAGCGGCGCTCGTCCGCGATCTGCTCCAGGTACAGGTTCTCGAGCCGCTCGACCGCGGCGAGGAAGCCGTCGGGGTCGACGAACGTGTCGGGGCTGTACGGCTGCCCCACCTCGTACTTGTCGTGCAGGCCGTACTGGCCCCCGTGCGCCGCCACCCAGACGTCGACGTCGAGCGCCTTCTGCTTGCGGAACGTCTCGGCGAAGTCGTCCGCCACGCCCGGATAGGTCGGGTCGACGACCAGCCGCTTGCCGGGGTTGATGGTGCCCATGTTTGCGATGGCCACGCTGTACTCGCGCCCGTTCTCCTCCACGGTCATGAGATAGCTGGAGCTGCCGGCGGTATGCCCGGGACTCTCCATCACCGTGAGCCGTGCGTCGCCCAGCTCGAGCACCTCGCCGTCGGCGATGATGCGGTCGACCTCGACCGGCGGGAACGAGACGCGGCCGCCGAAGTGCGGGTCGCTGAAGCCGCCGTCCTCCAGCACCGGCGCGTCGTCGGCCGTCGCCCACATCTCGGCCCCCGTCAACGCCTTGATCTCGGCGAGGGCCGCGGTGTGGTCCCAGTGCGACTGCATCTGCAGCAGCACCCTGACGTCCTCGAGCCGGAACCCGAGCGACTCCATGTTCCCCCGGATCATCCCGGTCGAGTCCTCCAACCCGGTGTTGATCAGGAAGTGGCCCTCGTCGGAGGTCACCAGGAAGACCGCGAGGTCGTAGGTCCCGACCGCGTAGAGGTTGCCGATGACGCGGTGGCCGGGGAAGGGCCGCGTCCACCCCTCCGGCTGGGCGGCGAGCGGCCCCGCCGCGACGAGGACCAGGGCGCAGGCGGCGAGCGGGCGGCGCAGGTCGATTCTCATGACGGAAGCTTCTCCCTCGATCGGATGCCGGCGGGACGCCGCAGGCCGGTCGACCCCGCCGCCGGGCGGGGCGGAGAGCGGGGCCGCCGGGCGGCTCTCCAACCTCACCGACCGGCGGCCGCGGCGGCCAGCTCGTCCATGCGATGCCCGCCCAGTATGCCGGGCATGCTGTAGTTGCCCTCGTGGCACGCGTACTCGTAGAGCGGCTCCTCGGCGCGTTGCATCGGGAGCGACGCCGTCCACGGGCGCGTCCACGTCTCGGGGTCGTCGACGGTGTACTCGTAGACGAGGGTATCGGCGTCGACGCGGGTCAGCCGCTCGACGAGGGTCATGTTCCGCGTCGTCCCCCGCCACCGGCGCTGGTCGTTGAAGCGCGAGGTCTCGACGACGAGGGTGTCGCCCTCCCAGCGGCCGCGCGAGTCGCCCGACCACTGGCGGACGTCGTCGGGCAGCGCCGGGCGCCCGTCGAGCGGCACCACCCGCACGGTGTGGACCATCTCCGTCAGCAGCACCACGTGGTCCGGCGTCTGGAACACCTGGAGGTTCTGATTGTAGCCGCCGGGGGTGATGGGGGGACCGGCGTTGAAGCCGAGAATGCACCGGTCGAACGCGCTGCGGTCGAGCCACGAGTCGGCGGGATGATCCTGCCGGTACGCGCGCCGCGCCTCGGTGCGCTCGCGCCCCGCCGGCGACATCTCCGGTAGCCGCCCGTTCCGCGGGTCGACGATCAGCGACGTGCGCCGGGTGCCGACGGTGCGGGTGCCGCGGTCGAGCCAGAAGTTGTTGTAGAAGCCGGGGGCCCCCTCCTCGCCGCGGTCGACGCTCTCGGTGACCTCGGTGCGCCGGGCCGCCCGGTTGGCGAGCTCGACGTTCCGGTCGACCACCTCCTGCTCGAGGTTGGCCGCCTCTTCCTCGGTGAGGAACGCCTGGTCACCCAGCGCCTCGGGCCGCTCCAGCGGCGTGATGGTTCGGAAGTCCCAGACGCCCTGCAGGTCGGGGGCGCCCCAACCCGTCCGCGGCGCGTCCTGGGCCGCGGCCGGCGCCGACGCTACCGCCGCCACCGCCGCCACGCTCACGATTGCGAGAACTCGAAGACGCATCTGTTCCCCTCCTGATTGGCGTCGAACACGCCCACTATACTCCTGGCCCGCCCATCGTCGCCTTCGGCTTCCATCGGGCGCCCAACCAACCCTCCGGGAGTCCGCGCCGTTCTGCGGTGCAGACGCCTACCGGGCGGCGGCCCGCTCCAGGGTTCGCTCGCCGCTCAGCGTGTTGACGATGCTGTAGTTCCCCTCGTGGCACGCGTACTCGAAGAGCGACTCGTCGATGCGGCGAAGAGGCAGCTCGCCCGACCAGGGACTCGTCCACCGCGTCGGATCCTCGATCGTGAACTGATAGCGGATGGTGTCGGCGTCGACCCGCGTGAACCGTTCGATCACGCGCAGGCTCTCGGTGCGGCCGCCGTTGGCGGCGCGGATGCGGACCACGTCGTTGCCGAACGACGAGCCCTCCTCGCTGCGGGCGATGCGGCGGGTCTCGACGACGAGGGTGTCGCCCTCCCAGCGCCCACGCATCTCGCCCAGCCACTGCGGGATGCCCCGGTCGGGGCGCGGCCGGCCGTCGAGGGGGATGATGCGGGTGTCGTGAATCATCTCGACCTGGATCACGACGTGGTCGGGCGTCTGGAGAATCAGGTAGTTGTTGTTGTAGCCGGTCGGCAGCATCGGCGGCCCCACCGACCAAAGCATGCAGCGGTCGTTGAGGTCCAGGTCGGTCCAGGTGTCGGCCGGTCCCCGCTCGGCCCGGGCGGCGAGGCGCGCGTCCTCGTCCGCCTGCGCCTCGGGCGTCAGCGGGGGCAGCCGGCCGTCGAGCGGGTCGACGATGAGCGAGGTCTGCCCGGTTGACGTCGTGCCGCGATCGAGCCAGAAGTTGTTGTAGAACCCCGGCGCGCCGTCCACGCCGACATCGACGCTCGCGGTGACCTCCGTTCTCGTCGCCGGCCGCGCGAGAAGGGCCGCGTTGCGGTCGAGAACATCGCGCTCGAGGTTCGCCACCTCCTCCGCGGTCAGCCGCTCGCGCCCCGCCAGCTCCGGCGGGCGCTCGAGGGGGGTGACCGTCTTGTTGGTGTAGGTGCCTTGCAGATCGGGGTCGCCCCAAGGCGTGCGCGGCGCCGCCTCCTGGCCGGCCGCCGCGAGAACCGGGAACGCGACCACCGCGACCACCATCGCGGCAACGACGGATCGAACAGTCATCTGGACCTCCGTTAGCCCGCGGACCCAATTGCCGCCGCGCCCTCGTCACGCCCGCGAGGGACCGCTTCCAGGGCACGGCGTCGGACGGTTCCATGCTACGCCGCCGCGCGGCCGCCGACAACCACCAACCGGCGGGCGCCGCGACGCGCCGAGCGGGTCGCCGGCCGGTTCGGGTAATCTGACAGCGGACCGGGACCCAGGAGTCCGCGCCGTGGAACGGCGCGGACTCCTGCAGGGTTGGTTGGGCGACCAGCGGAGCCGTAGGCGACGATGGGCCGGCCAGGCCACACGCCGGTCCGGGAGGCCGCCATGAAGCGTTGGATCTCGCTGTCGCTCGTCACCGGTCTCGTCACCGCCGGCGCACCCGCCGCGAGGGCAGAGACCGGAGAAGCCGGTCACGGCGAAGAGTCCTTCAACACCCGCCTCGTAGGCCTGCACGACCTGCAGGCCCGCTCCGCCTACCAGCCGCTGCCGGTCCGGCAGGGCGCGCGCCGCGTCGTCTACGTCGGCCACCACGCCGGCGAGCGGCTGAACCCCCTGACCGGCGCGGTCGAGCCCAACGGCACGTCGGTGGTCGACGTCACCGCCCCCGAGGCGCCGGTCTACCTGGCCCACATCCCCGCGACGGGCGGGGCCAGCGGGGCCCAGATGGTGCAGGTGTGCTCGGGCGACGAGCTGCCCGGGAGCGCGGCCGGCCGGTTCTATCTCCTCCGCTCGAACGGCAACGCGAGCCACGAGGTCTGGGACGTCACCGAGCCGGCCCGGCCCGCCTTCGTGCGCACCGTGGCCGAGATGGGCCGGACCCCGGCCGGCGAGCGGCATACGCACAAGAACTGGTGGGAGTGCGACACCGGGATCGCCCATCTCGTCGGGACCGTCGACGGCTGGCGCGCCCCCCGCATCCTGCAGATCTTCGATCTTGCCGACCCCGCGGCCCCGCGGCGCATCCGCGACTTCAGCCTCCCCGGGGTCCAGCCCGACGCGAGCGGTCCGGTGCCGGGCGGGTCTGGCGTGCACGAGGCGGTCCGGCTGGGAAACCGCGTGTACCTGGCCTACGGCACCTCGGCCGACGGCGCGGTGCAGATCCTCGACCGGGACCGGCTGCTGCGGGGCGATCCCGACGCCGCCGCGCCCCTCGCGTCGAGCCCCGCCGCCCTCGCGTACCCCCAGGCCGGCCGCATCGACCTGCCGTCGTTCTGGGGCGGGCACACCGCGATGCCCCTGCTCGGGATGCCCATCGCCGACTACGCCGACAACCGCGACCACTCGACCCGCGACTTCCTCTTCGTCGTCTCCGAGTCGGTCGCCAACGCGTGCCAGGAGACCCGGCACGTCACCTTGATGCTCGACATCACCGACGAGGCCCACCCCCTGCCCGTCGCCACGTTCCAGGTGCCGGAGTCGAGCGGCGGGTTCTGCGAGCGGGGCGGCCGCTTCGGCCCCCACGCCCCGCAGTGGTCGATGGAGCCTCCCTTCTACCGCAAGCTGATGGTCGTGTCGTGGTTCAACGCGGGGGCGCGGGTCATCGACGTCCGCGACCCGTTCGACCTGGAGGAGATCGCGTACTACATCCCCGCCACGACCGAGCGCACGGACGAGCGGTGCGCCGTGATCGACGGCGTCGAGAGCTGCCGGGTTGCCATCCAGACGAACAACGTCGAGGTCGACGACCGGGGGCTCATCTACCTCGCTGACCGCGCCGACACCGGCCTCCACATCGTGGAGCTGACGGGCCCCGCCGCCGCAATCCTGGAGGAGCCCGCGCCGTAGGCGTGCGCGTCAGCGCGACTTCCGCCGTGGACCGGGGGTGGACCGGGACTCTCGCCCGGGGCTCCTGGTTCTAGCGGCCGTCGCTCCGGGGGCGGAGCGTCTCGGGCCAGTTCAGGAGCACGGAGATCGACGGCACGCCCCGGGACCTCGTCGTCACGAAACGGCCATCCGATGCGACGTCGTACGAAGGCGGCCGCTCGTAGGCCCGGAAATCGCCGTCGAAGAGACGGACCGGCGCCTCGAACTCGAACCCGTCGGACGCCTCGACCCTGGCCCCCATCATGGTCCGCCCGCGGAGGTAGTACAGCGTGCCGCCGTCCCTCGCCCACCTTGGCTCGGCCCCGCCGTCGTGGGAGACCCGCGCGGGCGCGCCCGGCCCCGGGTAGGGCCGCACCCAGATCTCGCGTCGGCCCGTCGCGTCCGAGGTGTAGGCCAGCCACCGGCCGTCGGGAGACAGCGCCGCCGCCATCCCCTCGCTCGCCGCCGTCCGCACCAACGGCCGCAGCTCGGCTTCCGCCATCGGCGAGAACTCGACCAGATCGCCGCTCTCGCCCGAGATGGCGACGGCAATCAGGTCACCGTCAGGAGACCAGGCGTGGGCGTGGAGGTGCCCCTCGACGCCGATCGGCTCCGGCGGACCGCCGCCGTCGGCGGACACCCGGTGGAGCCATCCGTCGCCCTCGTAGACGATGGCGGCGCCGTCCGGCGTCCAGAGCGGCGATCCGATGGCGTCGCTCGACTCTTCGAACGTGAGGCGGATGGCGGGCCGGTCCTCGTGGAGGTCGAACACCCAGATGTCGCCGGCCACCACCAGGGCGAGCCTGCCTTCGTCCGGCGACAAACGCGGATTCCGCGGGTCGTCCAGGCCGTCGATGCGCTCGGCCTCGAGCTCCCGCCCGTCGACGTCGAGCCACGAGACGGAGTAGGCCGACCCGCCGTCGCGCCACGCGGCGATCCCGTTGTCGGACACCGAGAACGACCGCCAGCGCACGTCGTAGCTGCCCGCGTCCTCGGCCACGACGGTGGGCTCGCCCGCGAGCTCCAGGCGCGCGTCGTCGAACGCCTGCGCCAGCAGTCTGCTCCCCCGCATGAAGAACAGCCGGCCGGTCGTCGAGTCGCGCGACCGCGCGTACACCGCGGGGCGCTCGGTCGCCAGCAGCCGCGTAGACTCCTGCGCGGCCGGCTCGATCCCCACCGCGCCGACGTAGATCCCGCCGCTGCCGGAGTCCAGCGAGGCGCGCAGGTAGAGGAAGTGGCGCCCGTCGGGCAGGAACCACGGGGCGGCATGGGTGAACTCGCCGCGCGTGTCGTCCACCGTCGTCAGCGCCGACGGCGTCCCGCCGCCCGCCGCCACCTGCATGATCCCGTCGCGGCCGCCGAACAGGATGAGGTCGTCGCCGTTCCAGGTGCCCCCGTTGAAGACCGGCGTGTCGCACACCGGCTCGGCCGCCCCGGTCGCGACGTCGACCCGCCGCAGCGTGCGGCCGTCGGCGAAAGCGACGAACCGGCTGTCGGGAGACCAGAACAGGGGTGTTCCCGCGCGGGCGGTGGCGGAGACCTGGCGAGCCTCGCCGGACGCGAGCTCGTGGACGAGCACGCGGGACCCGCCCTCGCCGGCTTCGAGATAGGCGAGCTGGCCGCCGTCGGGCGACAACTCGGCGAAGGGACCCAGCCCCGGCGCTCCCTGAATCGTGAACCGCACCGGGTGGCGCGGGGCGTCCGGCTGGAGGAGCCAGACGCCGAGGCCGGCCATCACCGCGGCGCCGGCGAGCTCCGGAACCCTGCGCATCCATCCCGCCGAGCGTCCGGCCCGTACGCCGGCGGCCGGCCGCCGCGCATCCTCGAACGCACCTTGCAGCCCCATTCGCACGTCGGCGATGTCCCGCATGCGCTGGAAGGGCTCCTTCTCCAGGCAGCGGCGCAGCACCGCGGAGACCGCGGGCGCGACGTCGCCCGGCAGCGTCTCCCACCCCGGCTCGGCCTTGAGCACCTCCGCGAAGATGCCGGCGGGGTCGTCCCCCTCGAACGCCTTCCGCCCCGTCAGCATCTCGAACACCACGGCTCCGAACGCCCAGATGTCGGTGCGCCGGTCGACGGCTCTTCCCCGCGCCTGCTCGGGCGACATGTACGCGGCGGTCCCCACGACGACCCCCACCCCGGTAGCGGCGGACGACCAGGTCGACGGATCGTGCCGCTTGCCGGGAACCGCGGCTGCCAGCGCCTTGGCCAGCCCGAAGTCCAGCACCTTGACCGTCCCGTCGGGCTGGACCTTGACGTTGGCGGGCTTCAGGTCGCGATGGACGACGCCGGCCTCGTGCGCCGCTTCGAGGCCGTCGGCGAGCTGGGTCGCGATGGCGAGCACCTCGTCGGGCGGCATCGGTCCCCGGACGATCCGCGCTTCGAGGGTCGGCCCCTCGACCAGCTCGAGCACCAGGGCCCGCACGCCGCCGTCTTCCTCGACGCCGTAGATCTGGGCGATGTTCGGGTGGTTGAGCGACGCGAGGAGCTCGGCCTCCCGCTGGAAGCGGGCCAGCCGATCGGCGTCGGCGGCAAATTCGTCGGGCAGCAGCTTGAGAGCGACGTCGCGGTTGAGCCGGGTGTCGCGAGCGCGGTAGACGGCGCCCATTCCCCCGGCCCCGAGGACGCCGGTGACCTCGAAGTGCTCTCCGAACCGGTCGCCGGCGGTCAATGGCATGCGGCACCGCTCCGACGACTGGCAACCGCGAGGTCGGGAGGCCCTTGGCGACTCGTGATCATTCACCCCCGTCGGTGGGCAGCCGGGTGGCGCGGGGTTTCCTTCATGCCCACGGGCGTCCCGCGGACCGACGCCGTGAATCGACCCGGCAGTCGTCGACAGCGGTCCCGTTCTCGCCGCGCACCCGGCCTCTCGCGAAGCGTACTACAGGGTGCCGTCTCGCTCCCCGAGGCGGCCTCGGTGGCGGCGCGCCGGGCTCACGGGCCGAGCGGCGGCGTGTGCACCGGAAGACGGCGCGCCCGCGTCGCCTGCTCGAAGGCGAAGCCCAGGGCCAGCAGGCGGGGTTCGTCGAACGCGCGGCCGAGGAAGGAGAGGCCCACGGGTAGGCCGTCGCCGGTGAAGCCGGCGGGCACGATGAGGTCGGGGAAGCCGGTGAGGTTCGCGTACCGCGTCGCCGAAGGGCCTCCGCCGTCGGTGGGCGCGGGGGCGACGTCGACGCGCCCGGGCCGCCGGGGCGAGGTCGGATAGACGATGGCCGCGAGGTCGTCGGCGTCCATCAGCCCGCGGATCACGGTGCGCACCATCGGCAGGCCGTGCTCCACGACCGCGCGGTACTCCGCATCGGACAGCTCGCCGCTCGCGTCCTCCTGCCGCATCAGGCGCCACCGGCCGGGGTTGTGCCCCGCCCCGTCGGCCGGGGAGGTGAGGCGTACCGACCGCTTGACCAGGTCGGAGAGGCTCGCGTGGAACCGGGGATCGAGGGTCGCGAGGTACTCCTCGATCTGCGCCCGGAACTCGCGATAGCGGACCACGGTGTAGAAGTCGCCGCTCGCCTCGAGCAGCCACCGCGGGAACCGCACGTCGACGAGGGTGGCCCCCGCCTCGCGCATCACGTCGAGCGAGGCCTCGACGACCCAGTCCACGTCTCCGTCCTGACCGAGGAAGTCGCGGGCGACGCCGATGCGGGCGCCGGCGAGGGCGTCCGGATCGAGGTGCTGCGTGTAGTCGGTCTCGAAGCGACCGCGGCTCCGGGCCGTGGCCTCGTCGGCGGCGTCGACGCCGGTCATGACCCCGAGGGCGGCGGCGACGTCGTACACGTGCCGCGCCATCGGACCCGCGGTGTCGAACGACAGGGCGAGGGGCACGATGCCGTCGCGGCTCAGGAGCCCCAGGGTCGGCTTGAGCCCGGCGAGGCCGTTGGCCGTCGACGGCGAGCGCACCGACCCGCCGGTGTCGGTCCCCAGCCCGAGTTGCGCGTAGGCCGCCGCTATCGCCGCGCCGGTTCCTCCGGACGATCCGCCGGGGGTCCGCAGCGGGTCGTGGGGGTTGCGGGTGCGTCCCCCCAGCGAGCTGATCGCGCCGCCCGAGGCGAATTCGCTCATGTTGACCTTGGCGAGGACGATGGCGCCGGCCTCGCGGAGCTTCCTGACGAGAAAGGCGTCGTCGGGCGGCATCGAGCCTTCCAGCAGGACCGACCCCGCGGTGGTCGGCAGATCCGCGGTGTCGAAGTTGTCCTTCAGAACGACGGGGATGCCGTGCAGCGGAGAACGCGGGCCGCCGGACCGGCGCTCGGCGTCGAGCTCGCGGGCGCGCTCGAGCGCGTTCGGATTCAGGGCGATGACCGCGTTGAGGGCCGGGCCGGCGTCGTCGTAGGCGGCGATGCGGGCCAGATAGCGCCCGACGAGCTGCTCCGAGGTCAGCGTGCCGGCCTCGAACGCCCGGTTGAGGTCCTCGATGGTAGCGGCGGTGACGTCGACGGTCTGCGCAGGGGCGACGGAAACGCAGGCGAGTCCGAGCAGCAGGGTCAGGCCGCACAACCGACGCCGGAAGGGTAGTGCACTCATGTCAGGGCTCCCGCGAAATGACGCCGCCACGATATTCGCTCCGCCGGGACGAAGGGTGTCGATGTCCCGGCGGAGCGCCCGCGCCTACCCCTCCGGCAGCGCGAACGCGACGAGGCGCGCGTCCGGCCCGGCGCCGGTGGCGATCAGGATGAACTGCCGGCCCGCCCGCGAGCGGTAGGTCATCGGGTTGCCGCTGGTGCGGAACTCGGTGGCGACCCGGGTCACCTCCCGGCCGGTCTCGGCGTCGAACGCGTACAGGTACGGATCGCCGCCGCCGAGGAAGACGAGCCCGCCGGCCGTCACCATGGGGCCCATGGCGCCGGGGGTGCCGAGACGGTCGGGCAGGTCGACGCCGCGCAGCAGCGGGTGCGCGCGCATGATGCGGCTGCCCTCGCCGAACGGCACGCTCCAGGCGATGTCGCCGGCGTTCAGATCGATGGAGACGAGCCGCGCGTACGGCGGCTTGACGAGGGGTATCGGACCGAGACGGCTCCGCTCCGCCGGCACGTACCCGCCCAGCCCCCGGAAGATGCCGGCCGAGCCGCCGCGCGGGCAGTTGTTCGTATAGGCGACGTCGACCTCAGGCAGCTCGGGATCGGTCTCGCAGACCTGGTTGGCCGACACCCCCTCCGACGTCCGCACATAGAGCCGGTTGGTGGTCGGGTCGAAGGCGGCCCCGCCCCAGTTGGCGCCGCCGTCCACCCGCGGCCGCTGCAGCGTGCCCTGCATGCTGGGCGGCGTGAAGAGCGGCCCCAGCCGGTAGGTCCGGAGCTCCTCCGTCGCGATGCGGTGGATCTCGGGGGTCAGGTCGTTCGCGTCGTCGAGCGAGACACCCTGCGCCGCGAACGGCGGCGGCCTGGTCGGGAACGGCTGGGTCGGATACGGCACCTCGCCGGGCACGTCGGTCTCGGTGTCCACGGGCCGCTCCTCGATGGGCCACACCGGCTCGCCGGTCACCCGGTCGAAGACGTAGGTGAAGCCCTGCTTCGACACCTCGGCGACGGCGTCTATGGTCCGGCCGTCGACTTCGAGGGTCATGAGGTTCGGCGCCGACGTGAAGTCGTAGTCCCAGAGCCCGTGGTGCACGGCCTGGAAGTGCCACTCGCGCTCGCCGGTCCGCGCGTCGAGGCAGACCAGCGACTCGGCGAACAGGTTGGCGCCGAGCCGCCGCCCGCCCCAGTAGTCGCTGCTCGGCGTGCTCGTGGGCACGTACAGCAGCCCCCGCTCGGCGTCGAGCGACATCAGCCCCCAGACGTTGGCGTGCCCGGTGAAGCGCCACGAGCCGCCTTCCCAGGTGTCGGCCCCGAACGCGTCGTTCGACTGCGGCACCGTGTAGAAGACCCAGCGCCGCTCGCCGGTGTGGACGTCGAACGCCTGCACCGAGCCCGGGGTGTCGAACCGCTTCTGGATGCGGTCGGGCACGCGACTCCCCACGATGACGAGGTCCTCGAAGACGACCGGCGGCGACGTCTGGTCGAACATCTCGTGGGTCACCGGGTTCGGGAAGCCCTCGGTCAGCAGCACCCGGCCGCCGTCCCCGAAGCCGGGAATCAGCGAGCCGTCGGCCGCGTTCAGCGCGTAGAGGCTGTCGCGGCTGTTGATGAAGACGCGCATGTCTCCGCCCGCGCCCGCCTGCCGGTTCGCGGTCGCCGGCCAGACCGCCACGCCGCGGTGCTTGAACCCGCCGGGAGGGCCGCCCTCGGGCCCCGTGCGCCAAGCCTCGGGATCGAACGCCCACAGCTCGTCGCCGGTGTCGGCGTCGAGGGCGACCACCCGCGTGTACATGGTCGACACGTAGACGACGCCGTCGATCATCAGGGGCATGACCTCGAAGCTGCCCGGCCGCGTCCGGAAGGCCTGGTTGGGCAGCTCGTTCGGCTCCCAGGTCCAGGCGACCTCGAGCCGCTCGACGTTCGAGGCGTCGATGTCGGCGAGCGGCGAGTACTTCGACGCCCCCTGGTCGGCCCCGACGTAGGGCCACTCGACCATGCCGGCCGGCTCCTGCGCGGCGGCCGCGGCGCCGGCGGCCGCGACCAGGAGGGCCACGGCGACCGCGGCATGCCTGTAGAGCTTCGTCTGCATCGGATGCCTCACGGGAAGTTGGTCTTCACGATGCTGCGATCGATGTCGGCGAGCGAGGCCACTCCCGCGAACGCCATCGCCTGCCTCAGCTCGGCGTTGACGATCTCGAGCACCCTCTGCGCCCCCTCCTCGCCGAACGCCCCCAGCCCCCAGCGCGACGCGCGGCCGAGGCAAACGGCGTCGGCCCCCAGGGCCAGCGCCTTCAGCACGTCGCTGCCGCGGCGGAACCCGCTGTCGATCAGCACCGGCACCCGGCCCGCCACCGCCTCGACCACCTCCTCGAGCACCTCGAGGCTCGAGGGGCCGTAGTCGAGGGCCCGCCCGCCGTGGTTGGACACGATGACGCCGTCCACCCCGCGCTCCAGGCACTTCTTCGCCCCGTCGCCGGTCAGGATGCCCTTGGCCAGCATGGGCACCTCGCACATCGGCCGGAGGTCGTCGAAGAGCCTCCACTCGTACCAGAGCCGCCCCGCTGAGACGCGGTAGGGGTTCGGGGCGTCGGGCCGCGGCTCGCGCCGCGTCACCCGGCGCGGCGTACCGCCGGTGTGCCGGACGTGGAGGTCGCGCTCGTAGTAGGACGCCTGCTGGTCGATGGTCACCACGATCGTCTGCGCGCCCACCTCCTGGGCGTCGCCGAGGGCCACCCGGTTGGGCTCCATCTCGCGCGTGGCGTAGCGCTGGAACCACAGCGGCCCCTCCGCACCGCGCGCGATGCGCGTGAACGGGAGACTCGACGCATTGCTGACGATCATCGTGGTGCCGGTGGTCGTCGCCGCCCGGTGCATGCCCAGCTCGCCGTCGGGATGCAGATCGCGCTGCCGCGCCGTCGGCGCGAGCATGATCGGGCTCGGCATCGGGTGCCCGAACAGCTCGGTGGACGTGTCGATGGCGGCCGCATCGACCCCGCCCCGGCCGATCAGCTCGACCCAGTCGAACGCGTCGCGGTTGCGGTAGAGGGTGAACTCCGACTCGGTCCCGTGGGCCGTGTAGTCGTAGACGGCCAGGGGGACGTTGGCCCGGAAGACGGGCTCGAAGTCGAACACGTCGCGCATCTCGTCGAACCCGAGAAAGCGCCGGTGCGGACCGAGCGGCCACGGGTCGCGCTGCGCGTGCAGCAGCGGCGACGCCGCCATGAACGACGCCAGCCCCGAGAGCGCCTTCCTCCGTGACATTCCCCGACGCCACCGCTGCTCCATCTTCCCCACGATGCCTCCTGCGCTGGAGAGACCCGACGGCTCCGCCGGACTCGGGCGGCCCCGGGCGCGTGCCGGGCCGGACCGCCGTGGCGGCGTCAGCAGTGTATCAGCAGAATGGCGAACGCCAGAGGGTTCGGGCGGCAGGGCAGCGGCGCGGCCGTCGGGCCACCGACGCTCAGTTTCGGGGCCGCGGGGTCGAGGGCGGCGGCGCGGCCCGTCGGGCCGCCGCTCAGCTCTCGGCGACCGCGGTGTCGGTTGCGTACTCGACGAGCCGCCGCTCGATGAGATCGTCGAGCAGCCGGTCCACGTCCCGTTCGAGCACGTCCCGCGAGACGTCGTACTCCTCGTGCACTCGATCCACGATGACGCCGGGGGTGGCTCGCTCCTCGATCAGGCCCCACACCATGGCGCCGACGTCGTCGAGGCCGAAGTAGCGTCCCGAGCGCATGTCGGCCACGATGATCTGATCTCCCAGGCGGGCGCAGTGGGCCTGCTCGGATGTCTTCAACGGTGTGTCTGATTGCATGGCGGTTCCCCGTTTCAGGCGGCCTCGGCCCCCGGGCGCTGCCGCCCGAGAAACGCGTGCTGCAGCCAGGCATCGAGCGTCAGGGTCGAGAGCAGGCCCCCGAGGTCGGGGGCGTGACCCTGGCGCGCCATGTGCAGGGCCGTGCGCAGGCGTTCCCGGTCGACGGCGCCGAGCTCGACCAGCACCGACGAATCGACAAGCTTCTCGAGGACCGGCCATTCCTTGCGGAGGCCGTTGTAGACGGCGTGACCGGTCGACGCGTTCTGCGTGCGGCACCTGACCCGCTCGGGCAGGATGCCCTTCATGGCGCGCCGAAGGACCGCCTTTGGCTCCCCCGGCACCGCCTTCAGGCTCCACGGCATCCCGAGGGCCAGCTCGACTAATGGCCGGTGCAGGAAGGGGTAGCGGATGTCGCAGGCCTTCTCGAGGTAGCCGCGCAGCAGGAAGCCGGTGATCCAGCCGATCTGCTCGACGTGCCACTGATCGGCGATACTCCGCCCCGTTCGCGGCATGTTCCCGTGCCTCGCGCGGTCCCGGAGGTTCCAGGTCCCTGCAAAACTCCCCGAGATCCAGTCATGCTCGCCGGGCGTCCAGGCGTAGCTGATGCGAGGCCGGCACATCAGTGGGCGCAGACCATAGCGGAACGCGAGGTTGCTCAACGGCTTCTTCATCGCCCGCTGCCACTGGTCGAGCTCGTGCCACAACCGTAAGAGCCGTGCACGCCGCAGCAGGTCAGCGAAGTGCACGGGCTCCTGATGCTTGCCGAGAACTGCTGCCTCCGCACCGATACCGCTCAGGAGCACCGGCACGCCACCACGCTCCATCAGCCGTGCGTACCGCCTATGCACGCCGAAGAAGGCGACCGCCCCATGCGGCTCCTCCCAGTGTCGAACGGCTTCGGTCAATCCGCTGAACGGATGGGGGGCATCGCCGTCGATGTCGTGCGGCTCGACGTTGACGGTTCGAGCCACCGCCTTTGCCCACTCGCCTTCGTCACTCACCTTCGACTCGCCGAACACGACAGTAATCGTCGACAGCCGCGGCCCGCCGCATCTCCGGGCGGCCACGCCCACGATCGACGACGAGTCAAGCCCCCCCGAGAGGTCCATCCACACCCTGTCCGCCCCGGTCGCCCGGCTCGCAACGGCGTCCGAGAACATCTGCAGGAACTCTTCAACCTGCTGTCGCTGGTTACCGCCAAACGCGGCGACTCCGCCGCGCCAATCCCAGTAGCGTTCGATTCGGACACGCCCGTGCTCCGCGATAAGCCGGTGGCCCGGCTCAAGCCGCGACACGCCGTGGTATGGTGTGCGGGCCGCATTCGGGCGATCTACGCCAAGGGCGAGCCGATCAGCGACGTACTCCATGTCGATCCGCCGACCCCCCGAACAGACTGCCAGCAGCTGCCGGAGCTGCGTGGCGAAGCAGACCAGATTGTCCCCCACGAGAACGTACAGCGGCCGCACGCCCAGCGGATCTCTCGCGCAAAAGAGCCGCCGCGCCCGGCCGTCCCACAGCCCGAACGCGAAGTCACCGATCAGCCGCGAAGGACAGTGGTCCCCCCATGCGTCGTACGCGGCGAGGACTAGCCTCGAATCGCTACTCGTCGAGTCGACGCCATGGCTCCAGAGCTCGCCAATCAACTCCTTGCGGTTGTCGATCCGACCATCGAACGTTAGGAGGCATTCCGCGCGATCATCTCTCGACGACCGCACGACGCCGGGCAGAACCGTGTCCGCTGGCGCCGTGGTGCACCCAAGCCCGACGCTTCCCCCTACCCAACTGCTCCGCCGGCTCGAAACCAGCACTCTGGCAGCATCCTGTAAGCGAATGAGCGTTCCGCGGTCAACCGGTCCGCCGTCGACCGTGTGGATGCCGCCGATTACGCGAAGGACCGAACCGGCCATCGGATTGGTCTCAGCAACTCCTCGCCAGGGCCGACGCAGGGACAATCGACCCCGAAATCCCGCGGGCTTTCATCCACCGTGGGCAACCGGGCTCACGAGCACCGTGGGCTATCCGCGTCACGAGTCGACAGGATCGGCAAGTACGGTTCGTGTTGCCACTCGTCGGGCAAGTCGTCAAGCACCTCTCCCAAACACTCGACCCAGGCATGCGCGCCGAACGGATAGCGCTTCACCCCGATGCGTAGCGTGGCGGGCACGCCCTGCCGGCGCAGAAGCACGAAGATCGCCAGGGCTCGCGGCAAGCAGTCCAGACGCCGACGATAGTAGTACCGGGTAGCGGTCCGCACCGCCTCAACGGTCCGGCGCATCGTTCGTCGTTGGGCCATCCGAGAGCTACAACGGGCGGCTCCCTGACCCCACCGGTCCAGAAACCCGAACACGCGTGGAAAACCAAACAACCCGAGACCGACATCCAGCAAGACGAAGACCACCAGCGCCTGGATTGTCATGGCTTCTCCCATGAAGCGCGGCAGTCGCGCCCCCGCGAGCAAGCCATGCTGTTGTCGAACGGTACCCCGTCCGGCACCGTTCACCCGCTCCCGACTCCAGGCGCTACGGCTCATATCCGTAGAGTCCACCGCCCTCTCCGTCGAGACAGAGCCCAAAGCACCCCGTCGTCATCACCTCGATGGCGCCAAAATCCACAACGCGCGGCTCCACGTACACCTTCCTCCGCTCCTGTTTCTTGCGAGTGGCCATGCTCCCCCTCTCTGTTTGGCAGCCCCGAGCGGGCCTCAGACGTGGCATCCTCTCAGCTTTTGCCATCCGGGAGCATTGCTTTCAATCAAGCGAACTGATGACTTGTATCAAGGCATCTTAGTCACACCACTCGGCGACGGTCGGACCATCCGTGAACCGCGCAGGAATAGCTGTCGCTCAGCCTTGAGGAGTTCCCCGAGAGACGCTCAAGCTCCGACCTGGAGCTGCGGACGGTTTACCTGAGACTGTACTCCGGCCTGCTCCTGAACCGAGAAGTCCGCAGGAAGCAGGACCGTGAAAGTCGCACCGTGGCCGAGCTGGCTGGAAACTTCGATTCGACCTCCGTGCGCTCTCACGATGTGCTGGACGATCGTCAGCCCTAGACCAGTGCCTGCGACGCCCGGGTTCCCCGCGAGGATCCGGTAGAACTCGTGGAAGATGCGTACTTGGTCGTCTGGCGCGATGCCTATCCCGGCATCGGCGATGGCGACTGCGACCTCGCTGTCACATTGGCGCAACTCCACGCGAACAATCCGACTCTTCGCTGAGTACTTCATGGCGTTATCAAGCAGGTTCACGAAGACCTGCGTCATTGCCATCGTATCGACGCGGACCACCGGGAGTTCGGTATTTGGTGACGTCACCTCTATCGAAAACCCTCCCTGTTCGCGACGCGTGTCGACGGCCGTCAGCGCCGCGCAGACGACGTCCTCGATGGCGGATGCCTCCCGGCGATAGCGGACTTGAGCCGATTCGATGCGGCCGAAGCTCAGCACGTTGTTGATGAGGTACCCCAGACGGGTGGTCTCCTGCTCGATGCGGTGTCCGTACTCAATGACCTTGTCCGTGGCAGTGACCTGACCGCGCCGGAGAATCTCCCCGAACACCGCGATGGATGCCAGCGGGGTGCGCAACTCATGAGATACATTGGTGACGAACCCACTCCGGATCCGAGAGAGGCGTCGTTCGCGCCGTGCTGCCCGCCACGTGAGCAGCACGCCACCTATCGCCATAATCGACATCAAGGCCGAGAGAACCCAGTTCGTTAGCGCGTTGGACTGCAGGACGTGGGCAGCGGCGGTGTGGCGACTACGCGCCGACAGCTCAAAGTCCCGGAACACAAGACTGAAACGGCCGGTCACGGCGTCGGCCTGACCGGGTTCGGCGTGAGTAGCCGCCACGAGGTGCCCGTCCCCGTCGATCACGCGCACGATCAGATTGTCGCGCACGTCCTCTAGGAGCATGTTTTCCGCCCCGGCGATTGCCTGCAACATGTAGTGCTCTTCGAATCGCCTCATGTCGATGACGAAACCAACGAACCCGACCGGAGCCGAGTCAATAGCCCCGACGAAACGGTAGACGACGCGGTTCTCGACATCCAGCTCGTCTACGTAGATTTTGGATCGATTCAGATGCTGCATCCATTCCAGACGATGCAGCATGCCAATGCGTAATATGACCGCCTCCAGGGCAGGATTTGCGCCCGGACCCATGTGGCCGGTTTCGGGGTCGTAGTAGTGCGTCAGGCACCAGCATCCATCAAGAGACCCTGCAAACAGCCGGCTCGCAGCCGAGGTGTCCACGCTCTCAAAATGACGCGCGATTTCGTCGGATCGCTTGGTTGCGAGAGCGTCGGTCGGTACATCCAGCATCTCGTCGGCTGCCCTCTCGTACATCTGTCGCACGTTTCCCGCCACGGCCTCCAGGTACTCCAACAGAGTGGACTGGTGCGCAATCACCTCCACCCGGGCCAGGCGGCTGTTCGACACATACTGCAGAACGATGAGCGCCGCGAACGGCACGAGGACGAACGCCACCTCGAGCCGCCACCGCCGATGGAACGATCCGAGATTCTTCATGGTCGCCCTCCCCACGTGCATGAACTATACATCGTCCCGAAGCGTGGGCGAGAGGCAGGCGCGTGAGGAACGGACACGTGAGACCGAAGCCATCACGCGTTCACCGGCCACCCCACGTCATGGCCGGCGGGGTCGGCCTCGCGGAGACCCGACAGGTCCGTGATGATCAGGCGGTCGCGGCGGAGGCGAATCACGTCGTCCCGCTGCAGCCGGGCCAGCAGCGCGGCGAGCTGGCTCGGCGAGATGGAGAGCAGCCTCGCCAGCTCGCGGTGCGTGAACGGGAGGCGCAGGTGCACCTCCTTCTGCAGGCCGCCGCTGTCGTTGGCGTCGAGGAGCCGGCGCAGCAGGTGCTTGAGACGCGCCTCGGGCGGGATGCACCCCCGGCCGCCGGGGCGCTCGAGGCGGTCGACCATCTCGCGGCTGTACATCTGGGCGACGCGCCAGGACAGGTCGGGGTCGACCCGCACGAACCCGAGAAACCGCTCGCGCGCCAGCCCGCGCACGGTGCAGTCGGTCGCCGCGACCACCGCGATCGGGGTATCCCGCCCCGCGATGACCGATTCGGCCCCGAGCAGCCAGCCGGGGAAACGCAGGCCGACGGTGGCGGCGGCCTTGCCCGGATCGCGCCTCTCGAGCCTCACGATGCCGTCGGCCAACAGGTGCACGCGCTCCGGCGTGCGGTCCTGCGGCAGGAGCTCGGTTCCGGCGGGATGGGTCTCCGGCGGCGCCAGGTGAGTCCGCCACCCGTCGATCTCCCCGGCCGCCGCGCCCGCTCTGCCGCCGTACCGTCCGGCCGCGTTCATGGCGCCTGGGCCCGCCCCGGCGCGTCCACCGGGTTCGTGAGCACTCCGCCCTCGTCGACGTCGTCGGCGGCAAGCCGGTGGACGTCGGGCACGACGATCGCCCCGTCGGTCACCTGGATGATCCCGTCGTCGCGAAGCTGTCGGAGGAGTCGGCTCAGGTGCTCCGGCGTGACCGCGAGCAGGCTGGCCAGCTCCCACCGCTTGAGCGGCAGCGACAAGCGGACCCCGCCGCCGTTGCCGTTCGCGGACGCGGCCCCCGTGAAGCGCCGCAGCATCCGTTCCAGACGCTGCCGGGACGTCGCCGTGCCGAGGTCCGCCATCTGCTGAAACTGGCTCAGCACCTCGCGGCTGTGCATCTGGTGCACGTGCCACGAGAGCGCCTCGTGCTTCGCCATCAGATCGAGGAACGCCTGCCTCGTCAGCCGGCGCAGCCGGCACGGCGTCACCGCCACCGCGCTCGCCGGATGGACCCGGAACGTCAGCACCAGGGCCGCGCCGAGGAACCAGCCGGGCCCGCGCAGGCCGAGAATCTGCTCCCGCCCGTCGGGACCCGTCCGGACCAGCTTGGCGAGCCCCTCCTCGACGTAGAACACGTCGCCCGGGTCGCCCCCCTGCTCCATCAACACCGTCCCCGCGGGGTACGACAGCGGCAAGGGCAACAACGGCAGCCAGGCGTCCCTGCACTCCCTTCCGGCGTCGCCGACTCCATCGTGCACTTGGTGGTCCATGCGCCGATCGTGGGACCTCCCGATGTAAAAGTCATCGTTCCAGTGTCAAGGTTGTCTTCAAGATGTAAATTTCCGGCAAAAAATACCCTCAGGTAGTGGTAAAACATTGATGCTGGTGCTCACCACGGCCGCTCCTTCGAGAGCACGGGTGCCGACGCGCCGCAGTCGAGGAGAGCGAGTGACCGTAGTCGACGCCGCCCCCCTGATCGCGCTCGCCAGGATCCACAGGCTGGCGCTCCTGCATGACCTCTACGAGCAGGTGCTGATCGGCGCCGTCGTCAAGGCGGAGACCATCGACGCCGGCAGCGCGGCGCGGGCGCTCGGCGTGGAGGAGCTCGAGGCCGCGGTCGACGCCGGCTGGCTCGGGGTCGCCACGGCGAGCGACAACGAGAGCGATCTCGCGCGACGCCTGTCCCGGCGCTCGCGCCTCCACCGGGGCGAGGCCGAGTCGGTCGCCCTCGCCCGCGTGCGGGAGCTGCCCCTGGTCGCCGACGACAAGGAGGCGCGGAGCATGGCGAAGACCCTCGGCGTGCCCCTGATCGGGACCGCCGGCGTGCTCCTGCAGGCGTACATGCGCCGCAGCTTCGGTCTGGACTCACTGGAAAAGGCCCTCAGGGATCTCGGCGAGACGATCTGGCTCTCTCCCTCGGTGGTTGCCGAGATCCTGAGACGCGCCCGCAAGGCCAAGCGATGAAGAAGGAACAGATGGTCGGGGCCCGGCTGCCCGCGGATCTGGTGCGCGAGCTCGAGCTCATCCAGAACGTCGAGCAGTCCGATCGCTCGACCACGGTGCGCCGGCTGCTGGCGAGGGCAATCCGCGACTGGAAGCTGGAGCACGCGGCCCGCCAGTACGGCGAGCGCCGGATCTCGCTGTCCCGCGCCGCGCTCGATGCCGGCGTCTCCCTCTGGGAGATGATGGACTACGCCCGGGCCAGCAAGGTGTCGGTCCAGTACGACCTCGACGACCTCGAGCACGACCTGGAGGTGCGGACCGGAAGCCGTCGGAAGCGCTGAGCCCGGCCGGGGCGGCTCATCCCGTGAACTTGTAGCCGACGCGGTGAACGGTGACGATCCAGCGAGGGTCCGAAGCGTCGTCCTCGATCTTCTGGCGCAGCTTGGCGACGTGCTGATCCACGGTGCGGGTGAGAGGGTGCATGGCGTCCTGGTCCCAGACGCCCTCCAGGAGCCGGTCCCGGCTCACGGCCTCGCCGCGGTGCCGGATGAAGTACTCGAGCAGACGAAACTCCCGCGGCTGCAGCGTCAGGGGCCGCCCGTCCTTCGTGATGTCGCGAGTCCGGAAGTTCACGTGCACGTCGCCGAAGTCGTAGGCGCGTTCCCGCGCGGCGAACGTCCGCGACCGCCGTAGCACCGCCTCCACGCGCGCCACCAGCTCCGTGAAGCTGAACGGCTTGGTGACGTAGTCGTCGGCTCCCGCCTTCAGCCCGACCACCCTGTCGAGCTCCTCCCCCTTGGCGCTCAGCATGAGGACCGGCACCGTGCTGCCCCGCTCGCGAAGCTCCCGGCACACCTCGACCCCGGTCAGCCGCGGCAGCATGACGTCGAGGATGACCAGATCTATCCCGGGCCGGCCGGCGAGACGGAGGCCGTCCTTGCCGTCGCGCGCCAGCAGCGTGGAATAGCCTTCGTAGTGCAGTCCGTCGGACAGCCCCGCGGCCAGGGACTGGTCGTCCTCGACGATCAGGATCGTGCTCACCGCCGCCTCGATCCGGCCACGGCGTCACGGATGGCCCACGTCCCCGGCGGCGATCCACGGTCCGGCGCCGCGGGGACGGTCCACGCGACGGTCCACCGCGGCCGGGAACATCCGAGACGAGCCTGCATACGCGCCGTCACGGCTATTCACGATATCACCTGCCGGAAAGCGCCGCCCGGCGACCCGGCGACGGGCCCCGCGGAGCACCCTGTCCGGATCCCACGCTTGACACTCTCCCCCGTCGACTGCTAATCTTGTCAGTCTTTAACGGCGAGTGCTAACCCCTCCCCGCCCCGCACCGAGTTCCGGGGAGGGACTCCTTCCACAACCCAAGGGAGTCGGAAAACACCATGGCAATCAAGGTACGACCACTTCACGACCGCCTCATCGTGCAGCGTCTCGAGGAAGAGGAGCAGCAGGTCGGCGGCATCATCATCCCCGACACGGCCAAGGAGAAGCCCCAGCAGGGCAGGGTCGTCGCCGTAGGCAAGGGCAAGGTCAAGGAGGACGGCGGCCTGCAGCCGATGGACGTCGCCGAGGGCGACACCATCCTGTTCGGCAAGTACTCGGGGCAGGAGATCAAGCTCGACGGCGAAGAGTACCTGATCATGCGGGAGGACGAGGTTCTGGGCGTCGTCCAGCAGTAGCCGGTGGCGGCGATGACAGTCCGGCGGCGGCCGTGGCCGCGCCGGTCACGCGAATTTCGACCTGATTGGAGCACATCGAGATGGCAAAGCAGATCGTCTACAGCGAAGGGGCGAGGCAGAACATCCTCGCCGGCGTCGACCAGTTGGCCAACTGCGTCAAGGTGACGCTGGGCCCCAAGGGCCGCAACGTCGTCCTCGACAAGAAGTTCGGGTCTCCCACCATCACCAAGGACGGCGTGACCGTCGCGAAGGAGATCGAGCTGAAGGACGCCCTCGAGAACATGGGCGCCCAGATGGTGCGCGAGGTCGCGAGCAAGACCTCCGACATCGCCGGCGACGGCACCACCACCGCCACCGTCCTCGCCCAGTCCATCTACCGCGAGGGCGCCAAGAACGTGGTCGCCGGCGCGAACCCGATGGAGGTCAAGCGGGGCATCGAGACCGCCGTCACCTCGGTCGTCGACAACCTCGAGAAGCTGTCGCGCGCCGTGAGCGGCGACATGATCGCCCAGGTCGGGCAGATCTCGGCCAACAACGACGAGACCATCGGCCGGATCATCGCCCAGGCGATGGACAAGGTCGGCAAGGACGGCGTCATCACCGTCGAGGAGGCGCGGACCCTGGAGACCTCTCTCGAGGTCGTCGAGGGCATGCAGTTCGACCGCGGCTACCTGTCGCCGTACTTCGTCACCGACTCCGAGCGCATGGAGGTGGTGCTCGAGAACCCCATCATCCTGATCCACGAGAAGAAGATCAGCTCGATGAAGGACCTCCTGCCGCTCCTCGAGCAGGTGGCCCGGCTGAACCGGCCGCTCCTCATCGTGGCCGAGGACGTCGAGGGCGAGGCCCTCGCGACCCTCGTCGTCAACAAGCTGCGCGGCACCCTGCAGGGCGCCGCCGTCAAGGCGCCGGGCTTCGGCGACCGGCGGAAGGCGATGCTCGAGGACATCGCGACCCTCACCGGCGGCAAGGCGATCACCGAGGACCTCGGCCTCAAGCTCGAGAACATCGGCATCGAGGACCTCGGCAAGGCGAAGAAGGTCACCATCGACAAGGACAACACCACCATCGTCGAGGGCGAGGGCACCCACGCCGCCATCGAGGGGCGGGTCAAGCAGATCCGCACCCAGATCGAGGAGACGACCTCGGACTACGACCGCGAGAAGCTGCAGGAGCGGCTGGCCAAGCTCGTCGGCGGCGTCGCCGTCATCAAGGTCGGCGCCGCCACCGAGACCGAGATGAAGGAGAAGAAGGCCCGCGTCGAGGACGCCATGCACGCCACCAAGGCGGCCGTCGAGGAGGGCATCGTGCCCGGCGGCGGCGTGGCCCTGCTGCGCAGCCAGACCGCGCTGGCGGACGTCAGTCTGGACGGCGACAGGCAGATCGGCGTGAACATCATCCGGCGCGCCCTCGAGGAGCCGATGCGCTGGATCGCCACCAACGCCGGCCAGGAAGGGTCCATCGTCGTGCAGAAGGTGCGCGAGCAGAGCGCCGACGAGGACGGCTTCAACGCCCAGACCGAGGTCTACGAGAACCTGATCGACGCGGGCGTCATCGACCCGACGAAGGTCGTGCGGGCGGCCCTGCAGAACGCGAGCTCGATCGCGTCGCTGCTGCTCACGACGGAAGCGCTCGTCAGCGAGATCCCCGAAGAGAAGAAGGACGCCGCGCCGGGCGCCGGCGCCCACGGGGGCATGGGCGGCATGGGCGGCATGTACTAGGCGCCGGTGGGGATGGGGGTCCGCCCCATCCCCTCACGGCCACACGGCCCCGCCGGACGGACGCGGCTCCGCCGACCGGGACGGGAAACACGAAGGGGGCGGCCACCGCACGGGTGGTCGCCCCCTTTCTCTTCCCGTTCACCCCTGGCCCGGGGAGTCCATGCCGCAGAACGGTGCAGACTCCCTGGCGGGGTTATTGGACGCCCGGCGGCGCCGAAGGCGACCACGGGCGCGCTAGCGCAGGGTGAAGGTCAGCTCGATCGTCACGAGCACCGCGACCGGCTCTCCGAACCGGGTCCCGGGCAGGAAGCGCCACTGGCGGGCGGCCCTGATTGCCTCCTCGTCGAGCCCGAAGACCTTGTCGAGCGACCGGATCACCTCGACGTCACCGACCGTGCCGTCCGGCAGGACCACCGCCTCCACGAGGACGATCCCCTGCACCTTGGCCCGCATCGCCTCGGCCGTGTACTTCGGGGTGACCTCGCGCAGCAGGCGGGGGGTATCGACACCGTTCCCCGGCCGAAAGACGCCGCCGCCGGTGCCGCCGCCCTCGCCGGGTCCGAGACCGTCTCCCTCCCCCGGCCCGATGCCGCCGCCGGATCCCTCACCGGCGCCCCCGTCGGTGCCGCTGCCGGCCGAATCGAGGGCGCCGCTCAGGAGACCCTCGAGCAGCCCCGTACGGGTCTGGATCGATGCGCCCATCGACACCGCGGAGAGCTGTATGTTCTGCGACTCCAGCGGCTCGGGCTCGGGTTCCGGCTCCACCTCGGGCGGCGCCTCCACTTCCTCCGGCACCTCGACCGGCACGTCGATCACGTCCTCGCCGGCGGCCTCGACCTGCCGCGGCATCTCCAGCGACTCGTTCCCGCCGCCGCCTCCCCCGCCGCCGGGGCCCGCCTGCGGTATCCAGACGATGTCGTAGTTGATCCGCTCCTCGAAGATCTCCTCCACCGGAGCGGTGCGGACGACGAGGAGGACGAGCGCCACCGCCGCCAGGTGACTCCCGAACGAGGCGCCGAGGGCGCCACGAATCCGCCCCCGCTGAACGCCGAGGAAGGGAACGTGCCCGGCCGACTCCCAGCCCGTGGCCGCACCCGTGCGGGGCTTTCGGCGCACAGGCCGGGAGGCCGCCGGCCCGGCCTGTCGCCGACGGCGCTCGGGCGGCGTGTAGCGTTGCCGCCCGGGGGAGAACGGGAGTGGCCCGAGGTTCAAGCCATCGCTCACGCGAAGCGCTCCTGGCCCGGAAAATCACCGCCCGGCGGCTTGGCCGCCGCCTCACGGGGCCGCCCCAATCAACCCTGCAACCCTGCCGCGAGTCGGCGCCTCCCGCAGGAGGCGGCACCGTTCCTGCGGCACCGACTTCCGGCTGACTCGTCCCGTCGAAGCGGGCCGCTCAGACGCGGCCGGCCCATGCGCCGATGGACGCGTTGCCCCCGCCGTACGCGAACATCACGGCGAGCGCATCGGCCGCCCGCGGCTCGTTGTGCACGCCCACGAGAACCCCGCCGCGCGCGGTCAGGGTCTCGAAGATGTACCCGTCGTGGGCCTGGAAGCCCACGCGCCGGATGGTCGCGGCGATACCCGCGTTCCCGAGGTCTCCGGCGCTCCCCTGCAACGCCCCCACCAGCGGCCCGTGCGCCACCACGGACCCGATGCGGGCAACGTCCATCGTATCACCGTCCACCCCGAAAGTCCGTTTCACCAGCTCCGACGCCTCGGGGGTCTGGCGGCTGATGAGCGAGAGGGACTCCGCCGCGAATCCCTCCTTCCCGAGCGCCTCAAGCCCGCGCTGCGCCCAGTCGACGTCCTGAAACACCCCGATAGTGAAGCTCTGCCGCGCTGTCTCGTCCATTCCGCGCCCTTGTCGGTATTCTGTGCCCCGCCGCCCACCGAACCGCGTCCTGCCGTCATGGTGCCGAACGGACGCCCGCCTTCCAGTTTAGCCACAGTTGCCGCCCATGGCAAAGCCGAGGCCGCCGCTCGGCCGCGCTCCCCCGGGGGAGCTCCGCTACCGACCCGCCGTCCGCGCGGTCGATGAGCCGTCGTCATCGCCACCGCGCCGCGCCGACGCCTACAGGACGATCCGCTTCTCGCCGACCCGCCGGGTGAGGCGCTCCCGATCCAGATACTCCAACAGGGGGATCGCGAACTTCCGGCTGACCCCGTACCGTTCCTTGAAGGTGGCGACGTCGATGGTCGCACCCTCGCCGCCCGCCTTGAGGGAGACGAGGTCCGCCTTCAGCGCCTCGACGGCGCCGAAGTCGAACACGAGCGGCCCCACCCTGACCACCGCCTGCTCGCGCGCAAGGCGCCTCAGCAACCGGTCGAGCACCTCCTCGTCGACGCCGATCTCTTCCCGTATCGCCGCCGGGGCCGGCGGCCGCAACCCCGCACTTCGCAGACGGGCGACGATCTCCTCGCTGGCCCGGAGCTCCGCCGGCGAGAGGGTCACCTTGTGGCCGGGCAGGGCCAGGTGGTCGCGCGCCACGAGACGGCCGTCGCCCGTCAACTCGTCGATCACCGCCTCGAAGACGCCCGGGCCGGCGCGACGGAAGACGCGCTCGCGCGCCTCCTCCCGGGGCATCCCGTCGCGCAACGGGTTCGCGCGATGGAAGTCGGACACCATCGCCAGCAGTCGATCGCCCCCGGCTCGAAGCGCCCCGGCCTCGACCAGCCGGTCGCCGATGTGTCGCACCGCGCCGGCCTCGCACAACCGCTCCGCGACCGCACCGACCGACTCGGGGGCCAGGCCGGCCCGAGCCACCAACGCCGCCGACGGCAGCCCCGTCAGTCCCCGCTCCCCGACGAGGGCCGCGAGCGCCCGGTCGGCGTCGGCGGCGGCGTCCGACAGTCCCTTCAGCAGCCGGTCCATCCGCGCCCGGGTGGACCCGGCGCGGATGCCCCCGCGCGGGGGCGAGGGATCGAGGACCGTGCCCCCGGCGATGGTCAGCGGGGGCGAGTACGCGCGCAGGATGAAGCGATCTCCCCGCGTCAGCACCGCCGCCCCCTCGAGGCGCAGCCGCGCGAACGCGCGCCCTCCCGGCGGCAGGGCATCGGGGGCGTCGCTCTCCGCGACCGCGCCGGACAGGCCCGGCCCGAGCGCCACCCGCCCGAGCACCTCGCACGTGCCGTGATGGAACCGCACCCGCGCGCCGTGCCGCAGACGCCGCGCCGACGGCAGGAGATCGAGCACCGCGTCGACGCACCGCGTCGCCTCGAAGCTGCCGGGGGTGACCGCGGTCTCTCCCCGCGCCACCCCCGCCGCGCCCGCGCCGGAGAGGTTGACGGCGACGCGCTGGCCGGCCGCGGCGCCCGACTGGATCGCGCCATGGACCTGGAGCCCCCGGACCTTCACGTCGAGGCCGGCCGGAAGCACCGTCAACGTGTCGTCGACCGCCATCCGGCCCGAAACCAGGGTCCCGGTGACGACGGTGCCGAAGCCCCGGACCGTGAACGCCCGATCGATGGGCAGGCGGGCCGCGCCGGCGGGAGCCCGCCCGACGTTCCCGGCCGCCATCGCCAGCAGCGCCGAGCGCACCTCCTCCACGCCCTCGCCGGTCCGCGCGGAGACGGGGACGACGGGCATGCCCTCGAGCGGCGACCCCGCCAGCAGATCGGCCGTCTCGAGCTCGACCAGCTCGACCGTCTCCCGGTCGACGAGGTCCACCTTGGTGAGGGCCACGATGCCGCTCGTGACCCCCAGCAGGCAGCAGATGTCGAAATGCTCGCGCGTCTGCGGCATGACCGACTCGTCGGCGGCGATGACGAGGAGCACGCCGTCGATGCCGCTCGCGCCGGCCAGCATGTTCTTGACGAAGCGTTCGTGGCCGGGCACGTCCACGAACGCCAGCCGGGTGTCGCCGTCGCTCCAGTGCGCGAATCCGAGATCGATGGTGATCCCGCGCGCCTTCTCCTCCTTCAGCCGATCCGGATCGGTGCCGGTCAGGGCCCTGACGAGAGCGCTCTTGCCGTGGTCGATATGGCCGGCGGTGCCGACGACGACGTGGCGCGTCATGGCGTCAGCCCCGCCCCCGGGCACGTCGCGACGAGCGCCCCCCCCGGGGCTTCGATGACCGCCGCTCGCGCGTCGCGCGCCCGCGGCGCGGCCCGCGGCTCCGCTCCGAGGCGCGGACCGCGTCGAGAATCTCCACCACGCCGAGGTCGATCTGCCGCCGCGCGGGGTCTGCGCGCATCACCTGCACGGCAAGGCGATCGCCCAACCGGTAGACCTTGCCGGTGGTCTCGCCGCAGAGCGCGTGATCGGACTCCACGAACCGGTAGTGGTCGTCGGCCATCGCGGAGACGTGCACCAACCCTTCGACGAAGTGCTCGATCAGCTCGACGAAGAGCCCGAAGCGGGTCACCCCGACGACATGGCCGGTGAACTCGTCTCCGACCTTGTCCGCCATGAAGCGGACCTTCTTCCACTGGACGATCTCGCGCTCGGCGTCCTCGGCCCGCCGTTCCATGGCCGAGGCGTGCCGCGCGCTCTCTGGCAGCTCGTCGGCGAGGTCGGCAGCCCGCTCCCCCGGAATCGGGCCCCGCCGCGACTCCCGCAGCAGGCGGTGGACGACGAGGTCCGGGTAGCGGCGGATCGGGGACGTGAAGTGGGTGTAGACCTCCGACGCCAGACCGAAGTGCCCGATGTTGACGGCGTCGTAGTGCGCCTTCTGCATGGTCCGCAGCATGAGCAGGGCCACCGGCCGCTCCACCGGCGCGCCGGCCAGCCGCGCCAGCAGGCGCTGGAAGTGCCGCGGCTGCGCCCCGCCCGGAGGTGCGCCGAGTCGGTACCCGAGGGTCGACGCGAAGTCGTCGAATTCCGCGACCTTCGCCGGATCCGGCGGCTCGTGGACGCGGAAGAGCGCCGCCACGCCGCGCGCCTCCAGGTGCCCGGCCACCGTCTCGTTGGCGATCAGCATGAACTCCTCGATGGTGCGGTGCGCCACGTTCCGTTCGGCCGCCACGATGCCCTCGACGGCGCCCGCCTCGTCGAGGACGAGGCGGGTCTCCCGCAGGTCGAAGTCCAGCGAGCCCCGCTCCTTCCGGCGGGCGGCGAGCCTCTGCGCCAACGCGTCCATCGACTCGAACATCGGCACGAGGGCCGCGTGACGTTCCCGGACAGCGGCGTCGCGCGCCGTCAGAATCGCGTCCACGTCAGCGTAGGTCATTCTCGCATCGGAACGGATCACGCCGTCGTGCAACTCGTACCGCTCCACGCGGCCCCGGTCGTCGACGTCCATCAGGCAGGACTGAACGAGCCGGTCCACCCCCGGATTCAGGCTGCACAGCCCGGTGGCCAGCCCGGCCGGAAACATGTGGATGGCCCGTTCCGGAAAGTACACCGACGTGCCCCGCCGACGCGCCGACTCGTCGAGCGCGCTCCCCTCCGCCACGTAGTGGGCGACGTCGGCGACGTGCACGCCGAGCCGCCGGCGGCCGCCGGGCAGTCTCTCGAGGGTGACGGCGTCGTCGAAGTCGCGTGCCGTCTCCCCGTCTATGGTGACCGTCGGCAACCCCCGAAAATCGGTGCGCCCCTCCAGATCCGCCGGTGCGACCGCGTCCCCCAGACGGGCCGCTTCCGCCGCCGCGGCGGGATCCTCGCCGTCCGGCAGCCGGTGCTTCCGGATGACGATGGCGGTGTCGACCCCCGGATCGTCCAGCCGGCCGAGCACCTCAACGAGGCGTCCGACCGGGCCGCGCCCCTGCGCCGGCCACCGCTCGACGGCGGCCACGACCATCTGCCCCGCCTCCGCCTCGATGCTCCCGCCGGCCGGGATCCGCAGGTCCATGCTCACCCGTTCGTCGAACGGGACCACGACCCCCGCGCCGGCGTCGTCGACCTCGTAGCGGCCCACGACGTCCGCGTTCGCGCGTTCCAGCACCTCGACGACGCGGCCCTCCGCGCGGCCGCCGGCCCGCTCCACCCGCACCGTCACCCGATCGCCGTGCAGCGCCTCGCCGAGATCGACCCCGGCCACGTAGACGTCGTCGCCCCCGTGGTCGGGGCTGACGAACCCGAAGCCGCGGGGGTTGACGGCGAGGCGGCCCGCCACCAGGTCCATGCGGTCCGCGAGGCCGTAGCGGTTTCCGCGGATGCGGACGAGGTCGCCGGCGTCGACGAGCCGGGCAATCTGCCGGCGGAACCCGTAGCGTTCGCTCCGCGCGATCTTGAGCACGCGCATCAACTCCCGGATCGTGGCCGGATGGCGCACCCGGTCGCGGATGCCGCCGAGAAGTACGGAGGCCTCCCCCGCCTTCCGCTCTGTCGTGTCCCTCATCGTCATGTTTCGTCTCGCGCCAGAGTAATCCGTCAACGCAACCGCGAGGTCGCGCCGGGAGCACGGCCGCGGAAGTGCGGCGCGGGCGGAGCCTCCAGCGGGACGGTCACGTCCGGCGGCCGCACCATCACCACCTGGATGTCTCCGACGTTGGTGCCGGTCGGCCCGGTGCGCACGAGATCGCCGAGCCGATCGAAGTACGCGTAGGCGTCGTTCTCGGCCAGGTAGGCCGCGGGCGGGTCCAGACGCAGGGCCCGGGCACGGAGAGGGGTCTCCGGGTCGACGATGGCCCCGGCCGCGTCGGTGGGACCGTCGACGCCGTCGGTACCGACGCTCGCCAGCACCGCCGCGCGTCCCAGCCCGCCCATCTCTTCCACCGCCGCCAGCGCCAGCTCCTGGTTGCGGCCGCCGCGCCCGGCCCCGGTCACCGTGACCGTGGTCTCGCCGGACGAGAGGACGCACCATGGCCCGGCCGGCGCCCCGGCCGCCCCGACGGCGCGGACCGGATGTGCCACCCCGGCGATCCGGGCCTCGCCGACGACGGGCTCGTCGATCCGGGTCACGACGTAGCCGAGGCAACGCGCCACCTCGGCCGCCCCGGACATCGCGTCGCGCCGGCCCCCGATGACCCGGTACATCGCGCGCTCCGCGTCCGGCGGCGCCTTCAACGTCTCCGGAACGAGACCGTCCCGCCCCCGCTCGAGAAGCCGGCGCACCCGGACCGGCACGCGCGGCCGTATCGCCGGGCGCTCGACGATGGCCAGCGCCTCGGCGAACCGGGTGGCGTCGCGCACCGTGGGCCCCGAGCCGATCACGCCGGGATCGTCCTCGACGGGAAGGACCACGTCCGAGATCGCCAGCGTCAGCACGCGTCCCTGCGTCGCCTGGGCCAGACGCCCCCCTTTCACCCCCGAGAGGTGCTTGCGGACGCAGTTGAGCTCGTGAATCGGCACCCCCGCTTCGAGAAGCACGCGGGTCGTCGCAATCTTCTCGGCGAGGCTGAGCCCGGCCGCCGGGCTGGACAGGAGCGCGGACGCGCCGCCCGAGAGCAGCACCACGAGGCAGCCCGAGGCCGGCGCGCCGGCCGCGCAACTCAGCGCCTCGCGCCCCGCCTGCACGCTGCCCGCGTCGGGCGTCGGGTGACCGCCGCGGTGCCAGGCAACCGCCTCCGACGATGACGCGGCCCCCGGTCCCACCGCGACGCCGCGGCGGATCGGCCGGTCCACGGCGGCCCTGAAGCCCTCGAGCATCCCCGCCGCCGCCTTGCCGGCGGCCACGAGGCTCAGGGGGCCGCGCTCGACGAACGATCGCACCGCCGGATCGGCGAGGGCGGTGCGGACGAGGCGCGCCGGGTCTACCGCGGCGAGCGCGGCACGGACGACATCGAGGGCGTGTTGGCGAACCAGCGACAGCGACCGGGATGGAGATGTCAGGAGGAAATCAGTGAGTGACGGGGGGATCCGACCACGCCGACAGCTTCGTCACGCCGTCGAACGAGCGCAGCAGATTGCTGACCACCCGGTCGACGTCGGCGCCTCCCGTGGCGCAGAGCTCATCGACGCGGGCCATGACGTGGCAGAGCGCGGCCTCCATCTCGCTGATGGTGCACTCCGAGTAGGCGTCCCGCAGGCGCCGGAGGCAATCGCGGTGCTTCAGGAACTCTTCACGGTAGAACTCGGTGCGGATGTTGTCGAACGCGAGAGACTCCCGTGGGCGCAGGTCCACGAGGAGGCCGGCGAGAGCAGGATCTGGCCGCAACATGAATGACGTGGGTCCAGTCTATGCCCGAACGTCCGGCGCTGTCAACGCGCCGGGCGCGGTGCCCGGCGGCGGCGGACCACCGCGAGGGTGGCGCCTCACGCGTCGCAGCCCGGAGAGCGTCGCCTTCGGCTCCGCCCGCCGCCCAACCAACCCTGCCAGGCGTCTGCACCGTTCACGACGCAGACTCCTGGGACAACGCCCGCCGCAGGAGCTCGTTCACGAGCCGCGGATTCGCCCGCCCCCGCGTCTCCCGCATCACCTGCCCCACCAGAAACCCCAGCGAGCCCTCGTTGCCGCGGCGGAACCGCGAGACGGCGTCGTCGTTGGCCGCGATCACCCGGGTCACGACCTCGCGCAGCCGTTCCTCGTCGCCGATCTGCGCAAGCCCCTCGGCCTCGACGACCTCCGCGGCGTCGCGTCCGGTGCCGTACATGCGCTCGAAGACCGTCTTGGCCGCGCTCCCGCTGACGACCCCGCCGTCGACCATCCGGATCAACCGGCCCAACGCGTCCGGGGGCACGCCGACGGCGCCGATCTCCTCGCCGTCCGCGTTCAACCGCCGGGTGACCTCTCCCATGACCCAGTTGGCGGCCGCCCTCGGGTTCCCCGCCGCCGCCGACACCGCTTCGAAGTAGGCGGTCAGCGCGCCGGTGTCCGCGAGCTGCCCGGCCTCCACGGCCGAGAGGCCGTACTGGCGAACGAGCCGCTGCTTCCGGGCCTCGGGCAGCTCCGGCAGCTCCGCCGCGACCTCGGCGACCCACGCCTCCGACACCTCGACGGGAGGCAGGTCCGGCTCGGGGAAATACCGGTAGTCGTGGGCGTCCTCCTTGCTGCGCATGGACACCGTGCGATGGGCCGCCGTGTCCCACAGGCGGGTCTCCTGCTCGATCCGTCTCCCGGCGCGGACGGCTTCGGTCTGCCGGTGGATCTCGTACTCGACCGCGCGCTGCAGGAACCGGAACGAGTTGAGGTTCTTCACTTCGACCTTCACCCCGAGGGCCGGATCTCCCACGGGGCGGATCGACACGTTCGCGTCGCAGCGCAGGCTGCCTTCCTCCATGTTGCCGTCGTTGACCCCGACGGTGGTGAGGATGCCCCGCAATCGGGTGAAGAACGCCGCGGCGTCGGCCGGAGACCGCAGGTCGGGATGCGTCACGATCTCGATCAGCGGCACGCCGCTGCGGTTGAAGTCCAGGTGGGTGTGCCTGTCGGCGTCGCCGCCAGCCGCATGGAGCGACTTGCCCGCGTCCTCCTCGAGATGCACGCGGATGATGCGCACGACGCGTTCGCCGCCGTCCTCCGCGTATCGCACCTCGCCGTCGGTGGCCAGGGGATGCTCGTACTGCGAGATCTGATAGCCCTTGGGCAGGTCCGGATAGAAGTAGTTCTTGCGGGCGAAGATCGAACGCGGCTGCACGGTGCAGCTCAACGCGAGGGCCGCCCGGATGCCCAACTGGACGGCACGTCGGTTCAGCACCGGCAGCGCCCCCGGCAGCCCGAGACAGACCGGACACACGTGGGCGTTCGGCGCCGCCCCGAAACGGGTGGCGCACCCGCAGAAGATCTTCGTGTCGGTGAGGAGCTGTGCGTGGATCTCGAGCCCGATCACCGGCTCGAAGGGGGTGTCGCTCACTACCCCGCAAGCTCCTGGCGGCCGACCGGCACCCCGCTCGCGGGGCCGGCCGCAGCCACCTCGCCCGAGACGTCGCCGGCGAACCGATGGAAGTTCTCGGCGAACATGCCGGCCAGCCGGCCAGCCTGCGCGTCGTAGTCGGCCGCGTTCGCCCAGGTGCGCCGGGGTTCCAGCACCTCCGACGGGACGCCCGGGCAGGCGAGCGGCACGTCGAACTTGAAGACCGGGTCGGGCGCCGTCGGCACGTCGTTCAGGCCTCCGGACAGCACCGCGGCGATCAGGGCCCGGGTGTGCGCGATCGGCATGCGCCTGCCCACCCCGAAGGCCCCCCCCGTCCATCCAGTGTTGACGAGCCAGGCCCGGGTGGGGTGCCGGGCCAGCCGCTCGCCGAGGAGCTCGGCGTAGGTGGTCGCCGGCGACACCATGAACGGGGCCCCGAAACAGGTGCTGAACGTGGCCGTCGGCTCCGTCACCCCGCGTTCCGTCCCCGCCACCTTGGCCGTATAGCCCGAGAGGAAGTGGTACATCGCGGCCGCCGGCGACAGGCGCGCGATCGGCGGCAGCACGCCGAAGGCGTCGGCGGTGAGCATGATCACGTGGCTCGGATGCCCCCCCCGGAGCGAAGGCACGTACGAGTCGATGGCCGCGAGGGGGTACGCCCCGCGGGTATTCTCGGTGACCGAGTCGTCGTCCAGATCCAACTGGCGGGTCACCGGATCGATGGTCACGTTCTCGAGCACCGTCGCGAACCGCCTCGTCGTGGCGTAAATCTGCGGTTCGGCCTCGGCCGAGAGCCGGATCATCTTCGCGTAGCACCCGCCCTCGAAGTTGAAGACCCCGCGATCGCTCCACCCGTGCTCGTCGTCCCCGATGAGGTGCCGGGCGGGGTCACTCGACAGCGTCGTCTTGCCGGTCCCCGACAGACCGAAGAAGACGGCCAGGTCGCCCGCGGACCCGACGTTCGCGGCGCAGTGCATGGGCAGCACGCGCCGCAACGGCAGCAGGTAGTTCATCACCGCGAACACCGACTTCTTGATCTCGCCGGCGTAGCTCGTGCCGCCTATCAGCACGAGACGCTTCGCGAGGTTCAACAGGATGAACACGTCGGAGTTGGTCCCGTGGATCCGGGGATCCGCCTGGCAGGAAGCCGCATTGATCACGGTGAGCTCGGGGACGTGGTCGGCGAGCCTCGTACGGTCCGACTCGGTGATGAGCAGGTGACGCGCGAACAGCGCGTGCCAGGCCTTCTCGGTCACCACCCGCACCGGGAGGCGATAGGCGGGGTCCGCCCCCGCGTAGCAGTCCTGCACGAACAGGTCACGGCCGCGCAGGTGCTCGACGACCGCCTGGTGGACGGCGTCGAACCGGTCGGGCGCCATCGGACGGTTGACGTCGCCCCAGGCGATGCGGCCCGAGCTCGACGGCTCGTCCACGAGGAACCGATCGCGCGGAGAACGCCCGGTGTGGGGGCCGGTGCGACAGACCAGCGGTCCCGACGTGGCCACCGTGCCCTCGCGGCGCGCCACCGCTTCCTCGTAGAGCGCAGCCGTGGACAGGTTCCAGAAGACCGATGCCGGGTCGACGATTCCGACAGACTCCAACCGCTGGTCAGCACTCACGTTCGACATCCGCCCTGCTTCTCCAACGCCGCACGCCCGGCAGGCGCCCGCGTGCCCGGCGCTCCCCGCCCATCCGCCGCGGGGCTTGCAAGCCGCACCCGATCCCGGCCGCGCAGACCCGGTCGTCCCGTGGCCGCGGGTAGCGGCGCACCACGCCGACCGCCGCCCCGCCCGCCCGCGAGCGAACGGAACCGGTCCCGCAATCGCGAGGCATGTCTCTCCGATGGGGCGGGAAGGACTCCACCGCAGTGAGTGAAGGCCCGCCTGGGGAGCGAAAACCAGCCATCCGGACAACCGCGCCGAGAGACGGCAGGGCCGGGGGTCGGCCCGATGCCGCGCCGATTTTATTACCGGTCTCGATGGGCGTCAACGTGAGGCGGAGGGAGACGTGGAGAATCGCCGGTGGCGGGGCCGCGGGTTGGCGGGGCGCCCGACCGCCGACGCGCGGCGGGGACCTCACCGGGCGTTCGCAAACCGGCGTCCTGTAATATAATGCCGTCGTGCGGCTTGTGACCTCGCCGACGGCCGGTAACGCGTCTGCCCTTGCGCGACAACGGCGCGGCGCGCCGATGACCGCGGCGCCCGGTGGCGATCCGCCTGCCGCGATCGAGACCAGGCTGGCCGGCCAGGTCAAGCACCTCCTGGCCGCCGGGCGGCGCGAGGAGGCGGCCGAACGGTTCGGGACCATCGTCGATCGGCAGCAGCGCCGGGCCGCCCGCATCGCCTATCACTATCTCCGCGACCCCGCCGAGGTGGACGAAGTCGTCCAGGATGCGTTCCTGAAAGCGTTCACGCACCTGCCGTCGTTTCGCGAGGACCTGTTCTTCGAACTGTGGTTCACGCGCATCCTCGTCAACGCCTGTCTCGATCGGCTGAAGGCGCGGGGCCGCCGGGCGCGCTGGATCGTGTCCGCGGAGGCCCGGGAGGGCCTGCTGCCGGACGGGCCGCCGACCCGCGAGCCGTCTCCGGAAGCGGCGCTTCTGGCCAAGGAGCAGCGGGCACGACTGGAGCAGGCCATCGACGGGCTTCCGTTGCGCCAGCGCACGGCCATGATCCTGAGTCACTTCGAAGGTCGGCCGGCGCGGGAAGTGGGCGCCATCATGGGGCTCAACGAATCGACGGTGCGCGTGCACCTCTTTCGGGCGGTACGGAAGCTGCGGGACGTGCTCGACCGGGAGAGCTGGACGCGTCGGGAGGCTGCTCCGCCCGGCCGGCGGGCGAACCGCGGGCGGTGAAAGGGGCCGCGGCGATCGGACCCGACCGCGGCGGGTGACTCGAGAAGAATGACTGCCCTCCTGCGACGTTGGCGCACCCGCACCGACCGCGGGCATCCCTCCGAGGAACACCTCCTCGAGACGGTGCTCGGCGCCGGCGACACCGCCGTCGCCATGTCGACCGCCCGACACCTCCGCGAGTGTGCCCGCTGCACGCACCGGGCCCGGGAGCTGCGGAGACTCCTCGACACGGTGGCGGACGGCGCGAGCGCGTCGTTCGACGAGGCCTTCCCGCCCGACCGGCTCCAGGCCCAGCGAGCGCGCATCGACCATCGTCTGGCCGGTGTCGTCGGCGCCGTCGAGCGGGCCCGGGTCCTCTCGTTCCCGTTCCGCCGCGCTCCCGAGCGCCGCCGGGACCTTCGTCCCAGCCGATGGGCCGTGGCCGCCACCGCCGCCGGACTGGCCCTGGGGATTGTCGCCGGGCAGCTCGTGGACCTCAATTGGGGGCCCGCGACGATGCCGAGCCTCGGTCCGGGTTCCGGGGTCGTCCGCGAAGCACCTGCCGCGCCCGGCGTGAACGCCACGCTCGACATGACCGGCACCATCGAGCTTCCTCCCGCGTCCAGCGCTGACGCCGCCCGCAGGCCGCTCTCCCTGAGCGAGTTCGAGCAGGTCATGGCCGAGGCGGCGTTGCTCGACGCCCTCGACGTCGCCACCATCAGCCTTCCCGTGACGGAGCTCGCATCCATCGATGCGCTCACGCCGCGCGTGCCCGACCTCGCCGCCGCCGCCCCATGATGCGCGGGAGCCGTCGCGGGGCGAAGCCGTCGCGCCGGAAGGCGCGCCGCCGGACATGACCGAAACAGCGCAGCCGGCCCGGATGTTCCGCAAGGGACTCTCGTTGAAGCACGAGGTCGCGGACGAGTTGACCGCGCACTACCACAGCGCCCTCGTGGACGAGGTGCGGGCGGCCGGCTACCAGCGGAGAACGGGGCGCCTGCATCTGTACCTGGCCAGCGAGTTCGGATTCTGCTACGGTGTCGACCGGGCCGTCGACTACGCGTACCAGGCCCGCCGCCGTTTCCCCGACCGGTCCATCTACCTCACCGGCGAGATCATCCACAACCCGCGGGTCAACGATCGCCTGCGCGATGCCGGCATCCGGTTCCTGAGCGATGCCGGCGAGGGCGAACACGCGCTCGGGCCGGACGACGTCGTCATCCTCCCCGCGTTCGGTGTCACCGTCTCGATGCTGCTGCGTCTCCAGCAGCAGGGCTGCACGCTGGTCGACACGACTTGCGGGTCCGTCCTCAACGTCTGGAAGAACGTGCGCCAGTACGCCCGCGACGGGTTCACCGCGATCATCCACGGCAAGGTGAGGCACGAAGAGACGGTGGCCACCGCTTCCCAGGCCCTGCAGTACGCGGACGGACGGTCCCTGGTGGTGTTCGATCGCGGCGAGACCGGGATCGTGTGCGATTTCATCCGGCGCGGCGGCGACGCCTCCGCCTTCCTGTCGAGGTTCGCCGGCGCCGCATCGCCCGGCTTCGACCCCCACCGGGACCTCCGGCGCATCGGCCTCGCCAACCAGACCACCATGCTGATGTCCGAATCCCTCGCCATCGGCGAGATGATCCGCGAGGCCATGGTCGACCGCTACGGGGACGGCGCCGAGCTCGAGCGGCACTACCGGGCGTTCGACACCATCTGCAGCGCCACCCAGGACCGGCAGGACGCCATCGAGGCCCTCCTTTCCGACCGCGACCTGGATCTCATGATCGTCATCGGCGGCTTCAACAGCAGCAACACGAAGAACCTCGCCCGCCTCGCCGGTCGGCGGGTACCCACGTATCACATCGCCGACGCGAGCGACCTGCTGTCGAGCCGCGAGGTCCGGCACCGTCCCGTGGACGACGGCCGGGGCCCGGCGAAGGCGACGGAAGCGCGGAGCCACGACTGGCTTCCCGACCTGCCGGTCGTCAACGTCGGCCTGACCGCGGGCGCCTCGACACCCGACTCGACCGTCGGCCAGGTCATCGACCGGCTCGGCGCCCTCGCCGCCGAGGGGCCGCCACAGTAAACGTTCACCGTTTTCCGAGAGTCTTGGAGTGGCAGGACGCCGTCATTCCGCTGGAGGAAGATCGATGCGCTGGTGGGTGAGTCTTCTGGTTGCTCTCGTGGTGGCGAGCGCCGCGGCGCCGCTCGAAGCCGACGCGCAGAGTCGGGAGCGGCATCGCTGGTGGCAGTCGGAGGAAGTGACGGCGCTGCTCGATCTGAGCGGGGAGCAGGCCGCCGATCTGGATCGCATCTATCGACGATCGCTGCCGAAGATGCACGAGTCCTACCATCGACTCAACGCGGAAGAACGCACGTTGTCGTGGATGATCGCCAACATGCAGGTCGAGGAAATCGACATCACGCGTCAGATCGACCGCGTCGAGGCGGCGCGGAGCGAGCTGAGCAAGACCCGGACCCTGATGGTCTTCCGCATGTACCGCGTCCTGAACCCGGCTCAACGCGCGGCGCTCAAGGAATGGATGGACCTGAGACGGGACAGTAATCCCAGGCGTTCCGGGAGCCGGTGCGGATAGGAGTTCGCGCCGGGACGGCGCGGACTCCTGGGAACCCGCCCTCCACGCGGAAGATTCGGACCGGTCCGCGAGTCTACATACACGAAACCGCGGCGCAACGCCGGGACGCCGGTCTTCCGTGGCCGGCATCGCCGTCCCGGCGGACCGCGAAGGAGCATCATCGACATGTGGAGCGTCCCGTCCCGAGCCGTCGCCGGCGTCGCCCTGGTGGCGCTCGTGAAGCTGGCGGCCGTCGCCTCGGCCCAGCCCCTCCCCGACGGCCGCGTCGAGGACCTCATCTCCCAGGCCCGCAGCCGGCTGGCCGCGGTGCAGACGCCCGGCGCCGGACCCCGGATCGACCTGACCCTGGACGAGGCGGTCGCCCGGGCGCTCGAGCGCAACCTGGATCTGGCCGTCCAGCGGCTGAACCCGCAGGTGTTCGATCTGAATCTGGCCCAGCAGGTGGCGGCGTACCGCCCCACGTTCGACACCAACTTCTCCAACAACTCGCGCACCAATCCGTCCTCGACCCAGCTCGACGGCGGAGAGTCGGTCATCAGCGACACCGTGATCCTGAACAGCGGGGTCAGTCAGGAGGTCGGGTGGGGCGGCGGCCGCTACCAGGTCAACTTCAACAACAACCGCTCGGCGTCGACCAACTTCTTCACCAGCTTCAACCCCAGCTATCGCTCGAGCGTCCAGGCCTCGTACACCCAGCCGCTGCTCCGCGGGTTCCGGATCGATCCGATACGGCAGGGGATCCAGGTCACCCGAATCAACCGCGACATCGCCGACATCGACCTGCGCCAGACGGTCACCAACACCGTATCGGCGGTCCGGGACGCCTACTGGGAGCTGGTCTACGCGACGCGCTCGGTGGAAGTGCAGCAGCAGGCCCTCGACCTGGCCGAGGCCCTCGTCCGCGACAACCAGGCCCGGGTCGAGATCGGCACCCTGGCCCCGATCGACGTGGTACAGGCCCTCTCCGAGGCAGCGGCCCGCCGCCAGACCCTCGCCCAGGCCGAGCAGGCCCTGGCGACAGCCGAGCTCGTCCTGAAGCAGCTGATCGTGGACGGCACCGGCGACCAGTACTGGCGGGCGACGCTGAACCCCATCGACCTCCCAACCCTCTCTCCCGCCCCGATCGACCTCGAGGCGACCGTCCGGCGGGCCCTCGATGAGCGCACCGACCTCGAGCGCTCGCGCCGGCAGCTCGACATCAACGAGGTGAACCTGTCGTCGATGCGTAACCAGCGGCTGCCCTCGGTCGACCTCACCGGCAGCTACCAGTTGCAGGGGCAGGGCGGCACGCGTTTCTTCCGTTCGGGCCTCGGCGGCCAAGTGCTGACCGAGGTCCCCGGAGGCATCAACGACGCGTTCGACCAGTTGGTCGATCTCGACTATCCGGTGTGGACGGTGCAGCTCAACGTGAGCTATCCGATAGGCCCGAGCGCGGCCGATGCCGCCTATGCGCGGGCGCAGCTCCAGACCCAGCAGGTCCAGGCGCAATTGCGGCAGCTCGAGCTCCAGGTTGCCACCGAGGTCACCAACGCGGTCCTCCAGATCCGGGCCATCGCCCGGCGCATCGAGGCCGCCACCGCCGCCCGCGAGCTCGCCGAGGAGCAACTGGCGGCCGAGCAGAGCCGCTTCGACGCGGGGCTGTCGACCAACTTCTTCGTGGTCCAGGCGCAGCGGGACCTCTCGACCGCCCAGGACACCGAGCTGCGGGCCATCCTCGATCAGCAGAAGGCGCTGATCGAGCTGGACCGCGTACAACGGACGTCGCTGTCACAGGCGGGAATCCAGATCATCCAGTAGTCCTTGCGAGTGGGGTCGCCGGAGGCTCCGAACGACACGCGCATGCAGTGAGGACCGTACCCCCATGAAGAAGCTTGCCATCGTCATCGTCCTCGCCACCCTCGGGATCTCCGCGTACGGCTACCTGGGGTTCCGGACGACGGAGTTCGTCCCCGAGGTGAGCACCGTGCCCCTCGCCCGCGGAGACGTGGTCGACACCGTCGGCGCGACGGGGGCGCTCGAGGCGGTCACCACGGTGCAGGTCGGCAGCCAGGTCTCGGGCATCATCGACGCGCTCTACGCCGACTTCAACTCCATCGTCCGCGAAGGGGAAGTCATCGCGCGCCTGGAGCCGTCGCTGTTCGAGTCCCAGGTCGAGCAGTCGCGCGCCAACCTCGCGCGCTCCGAGGCGGACGTGGCACGGCTGACCGTCGCCCTCGAGGACGCGCGGACCCAGTTGCGGCGCTCGGAGGAGCTCTCGGCGCAGGATCTCATCGCGGCCTCCGAGCTCGAGGCCGCCCAGGTCGCGGTCCGGTCCGCCGAGGCCCAACTGCAGTCGGCGGAGGCCAGCGTCATCCAGTCGCGCGCGTCGCTGAACCAGAGCGAGGTCAACCTGGGGCACACCGTCATCACCGCGCCCATCGACGGCATCGTCATCGCGCGGCAGGTCGACGTGGGGCAGACGGTGGCGGCGAGCATGTCGGCCCCCGAGCTGTTCATCATCGCGGCGGACCTGACCGAGATGCAGGTCATCGCCAACATCGACGAGTCCGACGTCGGGCGCATCCGCCCCGGGCAGCCGGTCACCTTCACCGTCGACGCGTACGCCGCCGAGGAGTTCGAGGGCACCGTCTCGCAGATCCGCCTCGAGCCGGTGGTGCTGCAGCAGGTCGTGACCTACGCCACCGTCATCGACGTCCCCAACAACGACCTCCGGCTGAAGCCCGGCATGACCGCCACCGTCACCCTCGAGATCGCGAGGCGCGAGAACGTGCTGCGCGTGCCCAACTCGGCCCTGCGGTTCCGCCCGACGCCGGACATGTTCGCGGTGCTGAACCAGCCGGTGCCCGAGATCCTCCAGCGCGGCGGTTCCGGTCCCGGGGGCAGCGGCGCGGGAGGATCCGGCGGCTTCAGCGAACCCGGCGGCGGCGGACGCGGCGGACCGGGCGGCTTCGGCGGACCCGGTGGGGGACGCGGCGGACCCGGTGGGCCCGGTAGTGGGGGCGGCGGATTCGCCAACATGTCCGATGCGGAACGCCAGGCGATGCGGGAGCGCATTCAGTCGATGAACCCGGAGCAACGGGCCGAGTTCTTCGCTGCGCGCCGCGCCCAGGGCGGTGGCGGGCCGGGCGGCCTCGGCGCCCGGGGCGGAACCGGCGGGCGAGGCGGCCCGGGTGGGGCGAGACGCCCCGCCAACCGCAACACCGGGCCCGCGATCCCCGCGGTGGAACGCGGCGCCCGGACCATCGACGCGTTGTTCTCGCCGATCCGGGTGGAAGAGACGACCGGCCGGCTCTGGGTGATGGACGGAGACGAGCTGAGTCCGGTGGAGGTGCGCCTGGGCGTGACCGACGGCACGGCAACCGAGCTGGTCCGCGTGGCGGGCCCGCGCCCGCCGGCGAGACCGCCGGTCGACCCCCAGATCGTCGAACTGCGCCAGCAGATCGAGCTGATCGACGACCCCGCGGCGCGCCGGAGCCTCGAGCAGATGATCGAACGGCTCGAAGCGAACCCGGCGGCGGCCCCCGCCGAGGCCCCGATGCTCGCCGCGGTCATCGAGGAGGGAACGCAGCTCGTCACCGACGTGAGCACTCCGGAGGACGGCTCCGGCCCCGCGGCGAGGGCCTCCTCGCCGCTCATCCCGCAGTTCGGCCGGCGCGGCCGCCGATAGCACCCGAGACGGTCATGACGACGACCATCGCCGTTCAGGATCTCACCAAGGTCTACGACCTCGGAGAGGTCAAGGTCCGTGCCCTCCGCGGCGTGACGACGGAGATCCGGACCGGCGAGTTCGTGGCCGTGATCGGGCCCTCGGGCTCCGGGAAGTCGACGTTCATGCACATCCTCGGCTGTCTGGACCGTCCGACGACGGGAAGCTACATCCTCGATGGGCAGGACGTCTCCACCCTGTCGAAGAACACCCTGGCCACCGTCCGCAGCAAGAAGGTCGGGTTCGTCTTCCAGGGCTTCAACCTGCTGCCGCGCACGAACGCCCTCGACAACGTCGAGCTGCCGCTGCTCTACAACGGCAACGGCCTGCGCGGCCGCGACCGGCACCGGCGGGCCCGCGAGGCCCTGGCGGCGGTCGGGCTCACCGACCGGGCCCACCACCACCCCAGCCAGCTCTCGGGGGGGCAGCAGCAGCGCGTGGCCATCGCCCGCGCCCTCATCAACGAGCCCGCCATCCTCCTCGCGGACGAGCCGACGGGCAACCTCGACAGCCGCACCAGCATCGAGGTGATGGACATCTTCCAGCGCCTGAACACCGAGCGCGGCATCACCGTCCTCCTCATCACCCACGAGCAGGACATCGCGGAGTACGGCACGCGCATCATCGCCTTTCGCGACGGCCGCATCGTGAGCGACCAGCCGAACCCGGTCCGGCGCATGGCCGGCGACGAGCTCGCCGCCCTGCCCGACGACGACGACGCGGTCGGGCCCGCCCTGAACATCCTGCGCCGGGCCCAGGTGGAGCTCGCCGAGCAGGAGGCCGGCGCCACCGATGCGGCCGTGGAAGCACCCGATCTGCCCCTGACCCCGCCGCCAGCGGAGGCGCCGGACACGCGAGAGAGCGGCGAGCCGCGCCCGACCACCGGCGGCCCGCCCCCGAAGGAGTAGCCCCGCATGACTCTGCTGCTGATCTTCCGGACCGCGCTCAAGGCCCTCGGACGCAACAAGATGCGCACCGCCCTGACCATGCTCGGCATGATCATCGGGGTGGCCGCGGTCATCACCATGGTGGCGCTGGGCACCGGGGCACAGGAGGAGATCGAGACCCAGATCCAGTCCGCCGGCACCAACCTCATCATGGTGCGCGCCGGCAACTGGAGCCGCGGCGGCGTCAGCGGCGGCATGGGCTCGTCCCCGCGGCTCAAGGTGAAGGACATCGCGGCGATCCGCGAGCAGGTTCCCGGCGCGCAGTACCTGAGCGCCACCGTCAACACCCGCGACCAGGTGATCGCCGCCGGCCAGAACTGGTACACCCGCATCGAGGGCGTCGACGTCGAGTATCCGTTCATCCGGTTCTGGGAGATCGACGACGGCGAGTTCTTCACGCCGACCGACGTCGCGAGCGCCGCCAAGGTCGCGGTGCTCGGCTCGGTGGTCCGCGACAACCTGTTCGGGGAGGGCGTCGACGCCGTCGGCCAGCTGGTCCGCATTCGCAACCAGTCGTTCCGGGTGATCGGGATCATGGAGGCGAAGGGCTCCGGATCGTTCGGCGAGGACCAGGACGACTCGATCTTCGCGCCCTTCACGACGGTCCAGCGCAAGCTGCGGGGGCGGGACGGCACCAACATCTCCGGCATCAGCATCTCGGCCCGGTCCGCCGACGAGATCCAGGAGGTCTCGGAGGAGATCGAGGCGGTGCTGCGGGTCGAGCACGAGCTGATTCCCGGCGAGGACAACGACTTCATGGTGCGCACCCAGGACGACATCACCAGCATGCGCACCGGCATGACCCAGACGATGACGATGTTCACGCTGGCCATCGCCGTCGTCTCGCTGATCGTCGGCGGCATCGGCATCATGAACATCATGCTCGTGTCGGTCACCGAGCGCACCCGCGAGATCGGACTTCGCATGGCGGTGGGGGCCAAGGGCAAGGACGTCCTGTGGCAGTTCCTCGTCGAGGCGATCGCCCTCAGCCTCGTGGGCGGCCTGATCGGCGTGGGCTTCGGCTTCGCCGTCTCCGGGGGGCTCACCGAGTTCCTCCAGTGGCCGGCCCGGGTGCCGCCCGACGCGGTGGTGATCTCGGTCGGCTTCGCCGCCGTCATCGGCGTCCTGTTCGGCTTCTATCCGGCCTGGAAGGGCGCCCAGCTCGACCCCATCGAGTCGCTGCGGTTCGAGTAGTCGGGGCGCGGCGACGCTCAGGCCTCACTCGCGCGCAGCAGACCGAGCAGTCGCGACACGGTCCTGCCGGTCACCGGATCGATCAGGTCCGGTGCGATCTCGGCGAGCGGCGCCAGCACGAACTCCCGGGAACGGAACCGCGGATGCGGCAGCGTCAGGGCATCGGACTCGACCGTGATATCGCCCACCAGCACGAGGTCCAGGTCGAGCGTTCTGGGCGCACCCTGATAGGAGCGGACCCGTCCCCGTTCCCGCTCTATCGACAGCAGTTGCGCCAGCAGCCGATCCGGCGTCTCGCGGGTCCCGCCGACGAGGACCGCGTTCAGGAAGAGAGGCTCGTCGAGGGCGTGCTCGGGGTAGGTTTCGATGAAGCGAGAGACGACGACGTCGGTGAGCGTCCGCCGAAGTCGATCCACCGCGTAGGCAAGGTGGGACTCGCGGTCGCCGACGTTGCTCCCGAGCGCCACGGCCGCGCGTCGCTCCGGTGATGCCATCGGCCGCCTCGCCACCCTGTCAGGAGCCGGGGTCCCGGCCGCCGGTGCGGCGCGACGTCACCGCGCGCTCTGCTTCTCCTTGCAGGTGATGCAGACGCGGGTCCAGGGAATGGCGTTCAGCCGCGCCTCCGCCACCGGCTCGCCGCAGTCGCGGCAGACGCCGTAGGTGCCCTGCTCGAGGCGCCAGAGCGCCTCCTCGATGGCCTGCAGTATCTTGGCGTCGGTCTGCTTCAGCTTGAGCTGAATGTGGACCTCGTTGTTGCCCGTCGCCTGGTCGGCGAGGTCTCCCTGGCGGCTGCTGGTCCCCTCGGCCGCCTGAATCGGCTTGGCGCCCGCGCCGACCGTCAGGATCTCGGAGCGCTTGCGCAACAACTGGTCCCGGTAGCGTGCCATGTCCATGGGGACTCTCCGGTGCCGCCACGCCGACGCGGATCCGCGGGCCGCCGATCGGCGAAGCCGGAAAACGGGCCGTCGCCCCTGACGCGCCGCCGCCTGCAGCGGACCGCATCCGGACAGGCCGCGTCCGGAATGCAGGTGCAATTCGTGATCATAGCAGATGAGGGCGGCGCCCCGCGCCGTTCCGCCGGCTGCATCGAGCGCCCGCCGCGGGCGCCGCTCTCGGCTGGAGCACGGGCCGTGGACGAAGACACCAGGCGGTCGCGCCGAACCCGCTACTCCGCGCGTAACGTGCCCAGCGGCTTGCGGCGCAGCGCGTCGAGGCTGGCCGCGACGCCCACGCTTCCCACCACCAGCGCCGTCAGCAGCATGCCCCCGAGGTTCACCAGCGGTGCGGGATTCCAGTCGACTTCGAGGAGATGGCGGCTGAGGCCCCACGTCAGCCCGAGGGCGCCGGCCGAGCCCACCGCGCCGGCGAGGACGCCCAGCGTGCCGTACTCGACGACGAGCATGGTGACGAGGCTGCGGCGGGTGGCGCCGAGGGTCTGGAAGATGGCGGTCTCGTAGCGCCGCTGGTACTTCGTCATCGCCACCGATCCCACGAGAATCAGGATCCCGCTGAAGATGGCGATGCCCCCCACCATCGTGATCGCGAGGGTGACGTAGTCGAGAATGCGCCGCACGGTGGCGATTACCTCGAGGCCGTCGATCACCGATACGTTCGGGAAACCGGCGACCAGGTCGCGCTGCAGGCGGGCGCGCGCCGGCGTTTCCCGGGGGCCGCGCAGGAACGAGATGAAGCTGTGGGGAGCCCGGTCGAAGACCCCGGGGCTGAACAGGAACATGAAGCCGCCGCTGCGCGAGTCGTCCCAGTCGACCGCGCGCACGCTCGACACCGTCGCCTCGATGTCGCGCCCCAGCACCCGGAACCGCAGCACGTCGCCCATCTCGAGGTCCAGCCGATCGCGGATGCTCTCCTCCACCGAGACCTCCGGCCGCCCGGGGCCGGCCGGCTCCCAGAAGGCGCCCTCGACGACCCGTTCGTTGGCCTCGATCCGATCGCGGTAGGTCACCGTGAACTCGCGCCCGACGCCCCGCCGCCGCACCGCGCGGGGGGAGTCGAGCCGCGTCCGCTGCCCGTCGACACCCGTGACGCGGGCCCGCAGCACCGGGAGCAGGTTAGGCGCGCCGCCGATCCGCTCCTCGAGGAGCGCGCGGACCCCGTCCCGCTGGTCCTGCTGGATGTCGATGAGGAACATGTCGGGGCTGTCGTCGCGGATCTCGAGGGCGAACGCGCCCAGCAGGTTGGCCTGCACCGCGTGGATGCCGATGACGAAGAAGCTGCCCAGCCCCACCGCGAGGAGGATGACGCGGGTCTGGTTGCCGGGCCGGGCGAGGTTGAGGACGGCGTGACGCACCGCGAAGCGGGCGCCCGCGCCCAGGGGCTGAATCAGCCGGACGAGGGCCCGGCCGACGCCGTGGAGCACGACGGCGACCACCGCGAAGCCGCCGCACACCCACAGGCCCGCCTCCCACGAGGCCGCCTGCCAGCTCGCCAGCGCGACCAACCCCGCCGCCAGCGCGCCCACCACCGCCCACTGCACCCAGTCGCGCGCCGCGGTGGTGATCAGGTTCCACCGGATCAGGGCCAGCGGCTTGATGGTCCGCATCTCCAGGAGGGGCCCGAGCGCGAAGAGGAGCGAGACGAGGACGCCCACCCCCAGCCCCTGGGCGGCGGCCGAGCCGGTCACGCCGTACGAGAGGTCCTCGACCCCGGCGACCGCCGCCGCCTGCGCGGTCAGGGAGGACGGCAGCGACGCCAGCACCGCGGCGGCCAGCGCGACCCCGAGGAGCGCCCCCCCCAGCCCCAGGATGGCGACCTGGACCACGTAGACGGCCAGCACCTGCCGGCTCGTCGCCCCGAGGCACTTGAGCACCGCGACGCTGCGCACCCGCTGCTGCACGAAGACCCGGGTGACGCTCCACACCCCGATGCCCCCGAGCACGACCACCACGAAGCCGATGAGGCTCAGGTAGTCCTCGGCCCGCGACAGGTTGCGGGCAATCCGGTCCTCGGTATTGCGGTACGACCGCACCCGCACGAACTCGTCGCGCAGCGGCTCGCGCAGCGAGGCCACCAGCGGGTCGACGCGGATCTCGGGGACCCGCAGCAGGATCTGGCGCTCGGCGCGGGTGCCGAGGGTCAGCAGCCCCGTCTCCAGCAGGTCGGCGTAGTCGACGAGCACCCGCGGGCCGAAGCTGAACGCGCCGATGCCCCCGCCCGGCTCGCGCAGGATGACGCCGCGGATCTCGAAGCCGCGGTCGCCGATGAGGATGTCGTCTCCGACCGCGACGTCGAGCTGGGTCAACAGCTCCGGGCGCACCAGCGCCCCGCCGCCGGCGAGCAGCCCGTGGTCGTAGGGCCGGCCGTCCTCGAGCACGAAGCGCCCGTAGAACGGGAACGCGGCCTCGACGCCCCGCAGCTCGACCACCCGGGCCACCACCTTCGACTCGTCGGCGGGCCGGGCCATCGTCGGCGTCTCGATCGAGCGGGTCCGGGCGAGCTCCGGCTCGACCCCGAGGATGCCGTCGATGGTGGCGAGGGCCGCCTCCGACCACGGCTGCTCCGATTCGATCTCCACGTCGGCGGCCAGGAGGGCGCGCGTCTCCCCCGCCATCGCCACCCCCACCTGCTGGATGACCGAGCGCAACGCCACGATGGCGCTGACCCCGACCGCCACGCAGACGAAGAAGAACGCGAGCCGCCGCCACGACGCGCGCAGCTCGCGGCCGACCATCCGGAGCACGAACGTCACGCGAGCACCTCCTGGGCCGCCATCGGGGACACCCGCTCGGTGCGGCCGTCGCGCATCCGCAGGGTGACGTCGGTCCCCGATGCCAGCTCGTTGTCGTGGGTGACGAGCACGATGGTGGTGCCGCGCGACCGGTTGACCCGATGGAGCAGCTCGACGATGTGCCGCCCGTTGGCGCTGTCCAGATTCCCCGTCGGCTCGTCCGCGAGGAGGATGGGAGGGTCGTTGGCCAGGGCGCGGGCTATCGCGATCCGCTGCTGCTCGCCGCCCGAGAGCTGCGCGGGATAGTGCCCGGCCCGGTCGTCGAGCCCCACCTCGGACAGCAGCGCCGCCGCCCGGTCGGACGCCCGCGCGGCCCCGGCGATCTCCAACGGCACGAGCACGTTCTCGAACGCGGTCAGCGACGGCACGAGGTGGAAGAACTGGAACACGATGCCGATCTTGCGGCCCCGGAGGCGGGCCAGCGCGTCCTCGTCGAGGCCGGAGATCTCCACCCCGTCGATGACGATCTCCCCGGTGGTCGGCGCGTCGAGCCCCGCGATGAGGCCCAGCAGGGTCGACTTGCCGCTGCCGGAGGGCCCGACGATGGAGACGTACTGCCCCGAGGCCACCGTCAGGTCGAGCGGCTGCACGATGGTCAGCGGCGCGTTCCCGCTGAGGACGGTCTTGGAGACGTTGCGGAGCTCGATCATGTGTCAGCTCGAGGGACGACGCGACTGCCGACGGTACCAACGGGGAGCGTTACGGCTCGGCTGCACGGATGGAACGTCGGGACGGCGATCGATGGATTGGCCAACTGCACCGGAGCCCGGCCCGCTTCTGCTGCCTTCCGGGCTTGCGACGTGGCCAGGCGATTCCCCGCCACGTCCTTGGCGGGACGAGCGCCTCCCGACTTCCGGCCGCCTCGAACCACGACCCGGCTCCCTCGCGGCCTCATGGAGCGAGCGCGGACAGCAACGGCTCGAGGGCGTCCCGGACGCGCGCCGCCACGATGGCCGACCCCGCCGCGTTCGGGTGAATCCCGTCGGCCTGGTTGAGGGCCGGATCGGCGGCGACGCCGTCGAGCAGGAACGGCATGAACGCCACGTCGTGCTCGCGGGCGAGATCGTCGAACACCGCCCTGAACTCCGCCGTATAGGCGGCCCCGAAGTTGGGCGGCGCCTCCATGCCCGCCAGCAGGACCCGAATGCCGCGCTCCGCGGCCAGCGCGAGGATCCGCGAGAGGTTGCGCTTCATCTGGTCGGCGGGGAGCCCGCGGAGCCCGTCGTTCCCGCCGAGGGCCACGATCAGGATGCGCACATCGCCCTCGAGCGCCCACTCGGCGCGGCTGAGCCCGGCCGCGCTGGTGTCGCCGGACACGCCCGCGTTCACCACCGTCACCGCGTGGCCGTCGTCGCGCAACGCCCGCTCGAGGCGGGCCGGATAGGCCTCGTCGACGTCGAGTCCGAGCCCCGCCGTCAGGCTGTCTCCCAAGGCCACCACGAGCGGGCCGGACCGCGCCGACGCGGTGACCGTCGCAACACCCGATCCGCCGGCTCCGCCGCCCGGCGTGGCCACCGTCGCGGCGGGCGCCGCCGGCGTTTTCTCGTGGCCCCCTCCGCAACCGGCGAGGGCCATCCCCAACGCGACGACGAGCGCCCGGCGAACATCTCTCGCGTGGATCCGCATCGACGTAATGTTATTACGCAACCTTGGCCGCCCAGGTTTACGCGAGCCGGCGGGCGGGACCGGCCGGCGTCGGTCGTCACTCCCGGTTCCCGCCCGAACGGTCGCGAAGAGCGGACCACGCGCGCCAGTACAGGAACGCGTTCACGGCCAGCAGCGCCGCCCCCAGCACCGCCTGCATGCCGCGGGTGAGGCCGGCCGGGTAGATCAGCGCCGTGACGTAGTGCTCGATGAAGCCGCTCTCGAAGCCCGGCGTCCCCGCCCGGCGCCGCAGCCACACCTCGAGCGGGGTGAGCGGGCAGATCCCGCCGGACCACTCGATGCCGACGCCCCACGCCACCGCCGGCAGATGCAGCCAGGCGACGCGCGGGAACCGACGGAGCAGCAGGGCCCCGGCCGCCGCGAACACGATGAACCCCGCGTGCGCCAGAAGGACGAGGTCGGCGAGCGCGGCGTACATGGCGTCACCCCCGGCCCGGGAACGCCCGGGCCGCCGTTGTGCGGTCCGGCCGCACGTGTAGAATAGGCCCATTCCCGATCGGTCGATTCGTCCGCCTGCGAGGTGTCCTCCTGATGAACGCCACCCTTCTCTCCGTCGTCGGCCTCGGGATGATCTTCATCGGCTACCGCTTCTACTCGAGCTTCATCGCCGAGAAGATCTACCGGCTCGACCCGGACTTCGAGACCCCCGCCCACTCGATGCGCGACGACGTGGACTACATCCCGACCAACCGGGTCGTCCTGTGGGGCCACCACTTCACGGCGGTGGCCGGCGCGGCGCCGATCATCGGACCCGGCATCGCGGTCATCTGGGGCTGGCTGCCCGCCTTCCTCTGGGTCATCCTCGGCACCATGTTCTTCGCCGGGGTCCACGACTTCGGCGCGGTGTGGGCCAGCGTCCGCAACAAGGCGAAGTCGGTCGGGGCCCTGTCCGGCGACGTGGTGAGCCCCCGTGCCCGCACCCTGTTCATGATCGTCGTCTTCTTCCTTTTGATGATGGTCAACGCGGTGTTCGCGGTGGCGATCTCGAACGAGTTTCAGACCACCCCGAGCAGCGTGATTCCGGCGTGGACCGCGGTCTTCGTCGCCGTCGGCATCGGCATCCTGATCTATCGCATGGGGGTGCCGATTCTCTGGCCCACGGTGGTCGGCACCGTCATCCTGTACGCCGTCATCTACCTCGGCGAGCAGTTTCCCATCGAGCTGACGGGGGGCCTCCTGCCGGTGGGCGCGCAGTGGATTCTCATCCTGTTCCTGTACGCCGGCATCGCGTCCCTGCTCCCGGTGTGGCTGCTGCTGCAGCCGCGCGACTACATCAACGGCATCCAGCTCTTCGTCGGGCTCGGGCTGCTCTACGGCGCGGTGCTGATCGCGAACCCCGACATCGTCGCGCCGGCCATCAATCCCAACGTGCCGGCGTCGGCCCCGCCCCTCTTCCCCCTGCTGTTCGTGACCATCGCGTGCGGGGCGATCTCGGGCTTCCACGGGCTCGTCGGCTCGGGGACGACGTCGAAGCAGCTCAACAAGGAGACCGACGCCCGCTTCGTGGGGTACCTCGGCTCGTCCGGCGAGGGCTCCCTGGCCCTCGTGGCCATCATCGCGGCGACGGCCGGGTTCGCCACCCTCGGCGACTGGGAGGCCATGTACAGCGAGTTCGGCAACGGGGGCATGACCGCGTTCGTGCAGGGCGGCGCGCGCATCGTGTCGGCCGGGGTGGGCATCTCGGTGGAGTTCGCGGCGACCCTGCTCGCGGTCATGGCGGTCCTCTTCGCCGGCACCACCATGGACGCCGGCGTGCGCCTGCAACGCTACATCGTGCAGGAGTGGGGCACCATCTACAACATCCCCATCCTGCAGAACGGCTACGCGGCCACGGTCGCGGCGGTCACCGCGTGCCTGCTGCTGGCGTTCGGCGCCGGCGGCCCGAGCGGCGAGGGCGGCATGCTGATCTGGCCGCTGTTCGGCACCACCAACCAGCTCCTGGCCGGGCTCACCCTGCTCATCATCAGCGTCATCCTCGTGAAGCTGGGACGCCCCGTCCGCTACACGCTGGTGCCGATGGTCTTCATCACGACGATGGCCCTCGCCGCCGCCATCTACCAGCTCGGCAACCTGTACCGCGAGGGCGGCATCCTCTACCCGCTGCTGTGGATCGACGTCATGATCGTGCTGCTGGCCATCTTCACCATGCTGGAGGCGGGCTCGGCGTTCATGCGCGAGAAGCGGGCGGCGGAAGCCGCGGCGAGCGCCTGACCAGCGAGGGGCGACGATGACCAAGCCGGACCCACGACGGGCTCTCGAGGCCGGAACCGACCGGAGCCCGGGCTGGTTCGCGCGCCTGCAGGAGTTGCTCGACGAGTTCTACACCGCCCCCTACCGGGGGACCCTGGCGCGGGCGCGGCGGGACGAGGACGACCTGTTCATGCTCTTCGTCTTCGCCGAGCTCATGGGGGTGCCGAACCCCGCCTCGTACTACACCTTGGAGCTGCAGCCGGTGCTGCTCGAGCGCTTCCACGAGTGGCACCACCGGCAGGGGCTGGAGCACTCACCCCTCGACGGCTTCCGCTGCTGTTAGCTCACGCCCTGCCTTACCCGGACACATCACGCGGGAGCGCCGCCCTGCTCGACGAGATCCTGAACCGCCCCGTCGTCTTCGTCGGGGGCAAGGGCGGCGTCGGCAAGACCACCACGGCGGCGGCCCTGGGTCTCGCCGCCGCCGGCCGCGGCCACCGCTGCCTGCTCGTCTCCACCGATCCGGCCCATTCCCTCGCCGACCTCTTCGGCCGGCCCGTCGGCGACCGCGAGACCGCCATCGCCGACGCTCTGTGGGCGCTCGAGATCGACCCCGACCGTCAGGCCGACACCCACGTCCGGACCGTCAAGGCCCGAATGAAGCGCCTGGTACACCCGCGCCAATTCGACGAGATCGACCGGCAGCTCGACCTCGCGCGGCTCGCCCCCGGCACCATGGAGGCGGCCCTGCTCGAGCGCGTCGCCGAGATCATGACCCGGGCGGAACGCGACTACGACCGCGTCGTCTTCGACACCGCGCCGACCGGCCACACCGTGCGGCTCCTGTCGCTTCCCGACATCATGGCCGCCTGGACCGACGGGCTGCTCGGCCACCGCGAGCGCTCGGCGCGGCTCGGCGACGCCCTCCGGCACCTCGGCGGAGGACGCGTGCGCGGCGACGAGTTGTCGCGGCTGGAGACGGCCGCCGACCACGAGCCGGGCAGCCGGGACGCCCAGCTCGACGAGCTGCTGCAAGCGCGGCGGCGGAAGTTCATCGGCGCCCGCGAGCGGCTTCTCGACCGCTCCCGCACCGCCTTCGTCTCGGTGGTGAACCCCGACCGCCTCTCGGTGCTCGAGACGGTCCGGGCGCACGAAGTCCTGGGCCGCTTCTCGATCCCGGTGAGCGCGGTGGTGGTGAACCGGGTGCTCCCCGACGACGCCGAGGGCGCGTTCCTCGCCGCCCGGCGGCGGCAGGAAGCCCGCTACCTCGAAGAGATCGAGCGGGCGTTCGGGGGGATACCGCAGGTGCGAGTCCCCCTCCTGCCCGACGACGTCCACGACCTCGACACCCTCCGCGCGCTGGGCCGGCGCATCGTCGCCGGCGAGACGCGTCCCGACCCCTCCACCGCACCCTGACGAGGTTCGGCTCGCGCCCGTCGTCGTCCGCCCGAGCCGTACGTCCGGAGCGGCCGACCCTCGCGCAGCTTGACAGGTGCCCATGTCGAAGCGTAGCTTGGGCATCGGGATACAGATGTGGATATGGATATGCCTCAGCAGCAGATGACGAAGAAGGCGACGATTCTCTTCCCCCCGGCGCTCTACGGAGAGCTGGAGGACGAAGCCCGCCGTCAGGGACGGTCGGTCGGCGAGCTCGTGCGGGAAGCGGTGATGATTCGCTACGGCGCGGGCGGCGAATCGATGCGGGTCGAGGCGGTCGAGAGGCTCGTGCAGCTCAACGGAGAGGTGCCCGAGGATCCCGCTCAGCTCGAAGCCGAGATCATCCGAGGCGCGACCGAGCGGTGAGGTTGTTCGTCGACGCCAACGTCCCGATGTACGCGGAAGGGCGCGACCACCGCTTCAAGGCGCCGTCCGCCGAGTTCATGCTCGCGGTCGCCCGGCGCCAGGTCGACGCGGTGAGCGACGTCGAGGTGTTGCAGGAAATCCTCCACCGTTACCGCGCGGTCGGCCGACAGTCGGAGGGCTTCGTCGTCTTTCAGACGTTCGCCACCACCGTCCGGATCTTCCATCCCATCGCGCTCGACGATCTGTGGGAGTGCCGCGCGATCCTGCGGCGACACCGCGGCCTGCAGCCGCGCGACGCGATCCATGCCGCGGTCATGCGCCGCCACGCGATCCGGACCGTCGTCAGCTACGATCGCCACTTCGACGAGCTTCCGGACATCGAGCGCGTGACGCCTGACGCGGTGCTTTGAACGCACCAATCGATGAAGGAAACCGGGACCGCGGGCGGTTCGTGGTCAGTACCGGTAGTGCTCCGGCTTGTACGGACCCTCGACGTCCACGCCGATGTAGCTCGCCTGCTCGGGGGTCAGCGAGGTCAGCCGGACCCCGAGGTGGTCGAGGTGCAGGCGGGCCACCTTCTCGTCGAGGCGCTTGGGCAGCATGTAGACCCGCTTGCCGTACTCGCCCTTGTTCTGGTGCAGGGCGATCTGGGCGAGGACCTGGTTGGTGAACGACGCGGACATGACGAAGCTGGGGTGGCCGGTGGCGCAGCCGAGGTTCAGCAGGCGACCTTCCGCGAGCACCATCACGCTGTGGCCGTCGGGGAAACGCCACTCGTCGTACTGGGGCTTGATGTGGACGTGCTGGATGCCCGGCGTCTTCTTCAGCCCGGCCATGTCGATCTCGTTGTCGAAGTGCCCGATGTTGCCGACGATGGCCTTGTCCTTCATGCGGGCCATGTGGCGGGCCGAGATGATGTCGCGGTTGCCGGTGGCGGTGATGAAGATGTCGGCGCGCTCGATCATGGCGTCGAGGGTGTTGACCTCGTAGCCCTCCATCGCCGCCTGGAGGGCGCAGATGGGGTCGATCTCGGTGACGACGACCCGGCACCCCTGGCCCCGCAGGGCCTGGGCGCAGCCCTTCCCCACCTCGCCGAAGCCGCACACGACCGCCACCTTCCCGCCGAGCATGACGTCGGTGGCCCGGGCGAGGCCATCCGGCAGCGAGTGGCGGCAGCCGTACACGTTGTCGAACTTGCTCTTGGTCACCGAGTCGTTCACGTTGATGGCGGGAAAGAGGAGCGTGCCCGCCTCCGTCATCTCGTAGAGCCGGTGGACCCCGGTGGTGGTCTCCTCGCTGACCCCGCGGATGGCGGGGCTGATGCGCTGCCAGTGCCGCTTGTCGCGGGCCTGGAGGTTCCGCAGCAGGTCGAGGATGACGCCCCACTCCTCGGGCTCGGTCTCCGGATCGAAGCCCGGCACCTCGCCGAGCTGCTCGAACTCGTGGCCCTTGTGCACGAGGAGGGTGGCGTCGCCGCCGTCGTCGACGATGAGGGACGGGCCCGCGCCGTCGGGCCACACGAGCGCCTCGTTGGTGCACCACCAGTAGTCGGCGAGGGTCTCCCCCTTCCACGCGAACACCGGGATGCCGCGCGGGTTCTCCGCCGTCCCCCCCGTCTCCGGCCGGCCCACCGCGACCGCGGCGGCGGCGTGGTCCTGCGTGGAGAAGATGTTGCACGACACCCACCGCACGTCGGCCCCGAGGTCGTGCAGGGTCTCGATGAGCACCGCGGTCTGCACCGTCATGTGCAGGCTGCCCATGATGCGGGCCCCCGCGAGCGGCGCCTGCCCCGCGTGCTCCTGCCGCAGGGCCATGAGCCCCGGCATCTCCTGCTCCGCGAGCCGAATCTCGTTCCGCCCGAACGCCGCGAGCGACAGATCGGCGACCTTGAAGGGCTCGCGGTCCGCCCGGACCGCCTCGTCGAACGCATGCGTGGTGTCAACCGCCGTCGGTCCCATTCCCGTCTCCTTGCCCCTGGTGGTACATCCTCGCCGTCGAGGATCGCTCACTCCGTCCTGGCTATGCGATACAGCTTCGACTGGGTGCGCAGGATCACGCTGTCCCGCGCGACCGCGGGGGTCGCCAGGGCCATCTCGTTCAACGAGTTCTTGTGGAGGATCTCGAACTCGGGCCCCGCCTTGACCACGAAGGTGTCGCCGTCCTCGCTCAGCAGGAAGATCTTCCCGTTGTAGCCCCACGGCGACGCGGTGAAGCCGTTGCCGATCTCGAGGCGGCGCCGACCGTAGATCTCCTCCCCGGTGGCCGCGTCGTGCGCGAGGAGGAAGCCGCGGTCGAGCAGGGTGTAGTAGATGTCGTCGTAGACCAGCGCGGTGGTGTTGTAGGTGCCCAGCAGCGGATAGGCCCACACGACGTGGGAGTCCTGCGAGTAGGTCCGGCTGCCGGGGAACCCCTCCTGCAGGCCGCTCGCGACCTCCTGGTAGATGGAGATGTCGCCGGCCGCGCCCGGCTGGATGGCGTAGACCGGGCGCAGGGCGCCGCCCGGGTATCCCGAGCTGATGTAGACGAGCCCGTGGCTCGTGAACGGGCTCGGGGTGGTCAGCAGCGACATCCCCCCGAGCTCCCACAGCAGCCCGCCGTCGAGGTCGTAGGAGCGGACCCTGCCGGTGGCGGCGGTCACGATCTCGGTGCGCAGGGGGTTCTCCCAGACGAGGGGGGTCGACCACGTGTGCCCGGGCTCGTCGCGCTCGACCCGCCACACGTCCTCGCCGGTCGCGGCGTCGAGCGCGGCCAGGAACGACTGCGTGGTGTTGTCGTTGAGGACGTAGAGCCGCCCGTCGTGCAGCGCCGGCGACGACGCGGTGGCCATCGCCTGCATGGTGTTGAACGTCCCGACGTCGCGGCGCCAGATCTCCTCGCCCTCGAAGTCGAGGGCCGCCACCAGCCCGATGGCCCCGAAGTAGACGTAGACCCGCTCGCCGTCGGTGACCGGGGTCTCCGAGGCGTAGCTGTTCTTGAGGTGCCGGGTGATCTCGGGCACCGCGCGATGGAGCTCGCGCGCCCACCGCACCGCCCCCGTCTCGAAGTCGATGTCGTACACCAGCCACCGGTGCTCGCCGTTGGCCGGAACCGACCCGTTGTGCTCGCCGGGGTCGTAGAGGCCGGGAATCGGCTGCACCTCGTCGTCGGCCGCGCTCACTGCGGCGGTGACGAAGATGTGGTCCCCCCAGACGATGGGCGAGCTCCAGCTCAGCCCCGGGAGATCGATCTTCCAGGCGATGTTCTCGGTCTCGCTCCAGCGGTCGGGCAGGGCGGGGTCGTCGGCCACGTTGCCGGCGTTCAGCCCACGGAACTGCGGCCAGTGCTGGGCGGCCGCGTCCGGGGCGGGGGCCAGCAGCACGCCGATGCCGAGAACGCCGATCAGGATGCGCTTCATCGTGTCGCTCCTAGGAGCCTGCGCCGCAGGAGTTCGCGGAACCCCGGCGGTCTGCGTCGTGACGCACGGCGTCAGGGCGTAGGCCGCCGGCCGACGGGCAGGCGATTCTCGACCAACCGGCGGCACGAACAGACCGTACACGGCCCAAACGCCGCGATTCGTGACCGATTCTCGGGCAGTGTGGGGCCAGAATCGCCCCCGTTACGCCGCCATCAGAACGTGCAGGCGCTTTGCGTTCACCGCCAGGCACACCAAGTCCCACTCGCCTCGCACTTTCGCCAGTCCACGCAAGCTGAAGCACCGGAAGCCCAGCACGTGCTTGATCCAGCCGTACGGCGCCTCCGACAACCACTTCCGCTCCGCGTACGCCGACCGGCCCGCCGGCGTCGACAGCTTCTTCACCATGCGACCCGTCGCCGGGTGCTTCTGCAGATTGCGGTCGGCGACCCTCCCGGCCTCCCTGCCCGTCGCCACATACCCGTCAACGCCCCGCGTTTCCAGCTCCGCCAAGTCCCGCTCGTTACAGTACCCCGCGTCGGCCAGCACCGTTGCCGGTTGCACGTCGAACCGCTCCTCCACCTCGTCGAGCAACGCCGGCAACCCGCCCTGGTCGCTCGCGTTCGCCGTCACATCCGTCGCCACCACCAACTGGTGCTCAGCGTCCACCGCCGCCTGCGCGTTGTAGCACTGCTGGAAGCCCTCGTTGCTCGTCTTCATGATCCCGCTTTCCGGGTCCGTGAAGTTGCTCTGCGCTTTCTCGTCAGGCTCGCCATACGCCCGCTTGTACGCCCGCCCCCCTTTCGGGTTCCGAGTCTGCCCGGGTTGCCGGCCCCGCGCGTCGTCTGCCGCCCGCTGCGCCGCCTCCAACCGCGCCTTCGCCGCCCGGATCGCCGCCAAACGGTCCTCTCGCCGCTGCAGCTCCGCCGGCAACTCGTCGCCCCGGACCTCTGGGCCCAACCGCACGTCCTCAGCCACGTCCGCCGCGTCCGCCGACCGCAACAGCGCGTCGATCTCGCCGGCCAGACGCCGCTCCTCCTCCTGCATCCGGCCGTAGCTCATCGCCTTGCGCTTGCTCGCGTTCGCCCGCACCTTCGTTCCGTCAATCGACAGCTTTCCGAATCGGGCCAGACCCAGTTCCCGCGCCAGACCGACCACCTCCACGAACAGCCGCTTGAAATCTGCCAAGTGCCGGCGCCGAAACTCGCAGAGCGTCCGGTGCTGCGGGAAATTGCCCGCCGCCAGCACCCGGAACGCCACGTCCTCTTCCAGCTTCTTCGCGATCCCCCGCGACGAAAACACCCCCGTCGCGTACGCGTAGAGCAGCACCTTCACCATCATCCGAGGCTCGTACGGCGCGTTGCGCCGACCGTCCCCCTCGTACGGCGCGTAGAACGCCGTCAGATCCAGACCGTCAACCAGATCGCTGATGTGGTGCGCCAAGTGACCCTCGGGCAGCCACTCCCGCACATCGGGCGGCAACAGCAGCGACTGCTCCGGGGCGTAGCGGCGGAATGTGGTCGACATCCAGTCCCTTCGTCGGCGGCTCGTCTACAATTGTCGCATCCCGGTTTCTGCGGCGCAGACTCCTAGCCCGCCAATCGTCGCCCTCGGCTTCGCTTGGCGCTCCAACCAACCCTCCAGGAATCCGCGCCGTTCTACGGCCCAGACTCCTGGCCCGCCAATCGTCGCCCTCGGCTTCGCTTGGCGCCCGACCAACCCTCCAGGAGTCCTCGGCGTTCCACGGCCCAGACTTCTGGTCCGGACCGCGCCGTCGGTGACCATCCGGCGGGCGATCGTTCGATTGTACCAAACCGACGCCGCGGCCCCCGGGGCGCACGGCCACCGTGCGGTGATGCTCTCGGCCTGGCGGGAGACAGCGTCGGCCCGACCGCCCGACGAGATTCTCTCCGCGCGCGAAGCATGCGCGCTATGGATGTCGCCGCGCGAACGGATCCCGCGTCGGAAGCTCCGGAAACAGCGAGAAGTCGCGATCACGGGTGAACAGTGCCTCGGCGCCGTGCGCCACGCAGATCGCGGCGACCCGGGCGTCGTGCACCACCGCGCCGCGCACTCGCGGTCGCTGAATGAAGCGGCTCAGCACGTCGAGGAAGTCGTCGGTCTCGCCCAGCAGTCGATTCGACGGCGACGAGGTCCACGCTTCGAGCTGGCCCCAGGCACGTTCCACCGGCGTCACCGCATCCTTCCAGATGCGCCGGTTGGTCACGACAGCGAGGAACTCGTAGCAGCACGGCCAGGGGATCGCCCAGGCGTCATCGCCTTCGGCGAGCTGGCGCATGACCGCACGCGCAAGGTCGTGCGCCCGGGACTCGCGACGATGGGCGTAGACCAGGATGTTCGTGTCGACCGCGATCACGGCGTGCCCCGGTCGTCGTAGATGGCGTCGCGCAGGTCCTGCCACGAGTACGATTCCAGGGGGTCGGGCGCGTTCGCGTCCCCGGCACTCAAGTCCGGCAACCGATACGGGGAACGGGCCGACGGCGTTGCCAGCACCTGGCGGAGCCCTTCCTCGACCACAGCGCGCAACGGCCGACCGAGCCGCCGGGCATGCCGCTTCGCCCGAATCAGGAGATCGTCGTGAATGTCCAGCGTCGTCTTCATGATTCCCATACTACCCATAATGCAGAGCATTCTTAGGTTGGCGGCGCGGCAGCGAACGGCCGGCAAGTGGCAGGGCGTTCACCGCGCCGGTGACCTAAGGATGGATTGGACTGAACCGCTGCTCCGCCGCCCGGCTGTGGGCATTGTATCGCGGGGAGATGCTGCTGGGATGCCCGCGACGAGGCCATGCGTCTAGGGTTTCGGCTGAAGCTGGTCGGTGAAGATGACTACACAGGTCGTCCCGCGACCGTGGCGAGGCGGCGGAGACGCAGGTCGACCGGCCCGGGAACGCCGGGAGATGCGGACCGTACCTGGCGGGCGTCGGCGGGCTCTTCACGACGAGTCCAGGATGGCCGGCGACACCCACTTGCCGGCAAGGTGGTCGACGACGAGCATGTTGCCGTCGTCGCACCGGGGACACCGCCGCAACGAACGGCCCGTCAGCGCCTCGTAGCGGTCCCGATAGTCGGTGATGGCCGGGCCGGCGCGCTCTGCCGATGGCAGCGGCGACGCGTGCAGCAAGCGCCGGCACTCGGCGAGCTTCTGCCGGCGGGTGCAATTGGCGAGGAAGCCGTAGTAGCGAATGCGGTGGAAGCCGGGTGGCAGCACGTGGAGGAGCATGCGCCGGATGAACTCGGTCGCGGTCAGCGTCATCGTCTTCTGGCGGGACGCGCCGGCCCGGCGGTAGTCGGTGTAGCGGAAGCGCACGGAGCCGTCGTCGAGGCTGCACAGACGCTGGTTGCCGATGGCGATGCGGTGGGTGTAGCGCCCGAGGTAGTCGAGGACCTGTTCGGGACCGGCGAAGGGCCGCTTCGCGTAGACCACCCACTCGGCCTCGCAGGCCGGGCGGAGATGCTCGGCGAATCGCCGGGGGTCGTTGAGGGGCTGCTGCCGGCCGGCGAAGCGCAGCCGTTTGGACTCGAAGGCGTCCTCCAGCGCCTGGACGAGCACCCGGCGGAAGTAGCGTGACAGGACGCGGACCGGCAGGAAGAAGCCGGGACGGCAGGCAACCCACCCCCTGCCGTCGGTTGCGAGCCCCCCACCCGGGATGACGCAGTGCAGATGCGGGTGATGGACGAGCGTCTGGCCCCAGGTGTGGAGGACGGCGAAGAAGCCGATCTCGGCGCCGAGGTGGCGAGGGTCGGCGGCGATCGTGCGGAGCGTCTCGGCGACCGCCCGGAAGAGGAGACCGTAGACGACGGCCTTGTTCTGGATGGCGACCTCGGCGACCGCTGGCGGGACGGTGAAGACGACGTGGAAGTACTCGGTGGGCAGCAGGTCCGCCCGGCGCCGTTCGAGCCACGCGGCGCGGGCCAGCGACTGACAGGTCGGGCAGTGGCGGTTGCGACAGGAGTTGTACCAGACGCGGCGATGGCCGCACCGGTCGCACTGCTCGACATGGCCGCCGAGGGCGGCGGTGCGGCACTGCTCGATGGCCGTCATCACCCGGCGTTGCGCCGTGGAGAGGACGGCCCCGGCCTGGGCCCGGAAGGTGTCGCCGTAGCGGCGGAAGACCTCCGCCACGGTGAGCGCGGCGCGTGGCACGACCGTCGCTCAGTTGACGTCCGGACCGCGTTGCGGTTCCGGCCTTGGCAGGAGGTCCAGCGGACTCGCGGTCGAGCAGACGGTGGAAGTCGCGACCCGCAGGTAGTTGGCCGTGGTCTGCAGGCTCCGATGGCCGAGCAGGAGCTGAATCGTACGCAGGTCGGTGCCCGCCTCGAGGAGATGGACCGCGAACGCGTGGCGAAGCGCGTGCGGAGAAACCGGTTTGGTGAGCTTCGCGCGTCGGACGGCGCGCTGGCAGGCGAGCTGGACCGCCTTGCGAGTGATGGGCTTCTCCGGGCGCTCCCCGGGAAAGAGCCAATGCCGGGGCCGGTCGACCTGCCACCAGGCGCGCAGCACCTCGAGCAGCTTGGGCGAGAGCATGACGTAGCGGTCCTTCCTCCCCTTGCCCTGCGCGATGCGGAGCACCATCCGCTGGCTGTCGATGGCGGGCACGGTGAGATGGATGGCCTCGGAGATGCGGAGGCCGGCGGCGTAGCACGTGGTCAGGATGGCGTGATGCTTGGCGGCCTTGACGGCGTCGAGGAACTGCACCACCTCGTCGCGGCCGAGCACGATCGGCAAGGACCGGGGCTTCTTCGGCACGGGGATCACGTCGTCGAAGACCCACTGCTTCCGGAGCGTGACCCGGTAGAGGAAGCGGAGCGCCGACACGGCGACGACGACCGAGCTCGGTGCAAGCCGGCGTTCGTTGGTCAGGTAGACCTGGTAGTCGCGGATCGCCTCCGGGCCGAGAAGGGCTGGCGAACTGTCGAAGTGGCGGGCGAACCGCGCGACGGTCTCGACGTAGGTCTGTTGGGTGCACGGCGACAGCTGCCGCACCTGCATGTCCTCGAGCATGCGTTGACGAAGAGATGTCATGAGACGCTCCTCTGCGAAGGGCCCGGGGGATTCCGGGCGCTTGCGAGCAGCGTATGGCGAGACGGCGGACGGGCTGCAGCGGTGGGACGATCTGGCTGCCGGGCTCAGGGTCGGCTGGTCGATTCAGCGTCTACCGCGAAGCGGTTTAGTCCAAAGGGGGTTATGGGATAGCCTCGCGGGCCGAGATTTCGGCGAGGTGGAATCGCGTCGGCGACGCGTCCCGTCCAAGACCTCGAAGCGGTTGAATGTCGGGCTTGAGCCGGGCTGGTCCGGCGTGTGATCCGGACGATGACCAGGCGGCGACCGCGACCGGCCGGGCTTCTCCGCCGGCATCCGCGCGACGGCGTTCGGCTCACCGGCGAGGCGGGCCCCGGAAGCACGCCGCGGCGACCGCCAGCCAGCGACGCGCTCGCCGGCGACCGGCCCTGGTCCGTGGAGTTCGGCGGCCAAGATCGCGTCCTCGAGCGAAACAGACCGTCGAGTCAGGCGGCGGCACGCGGTGGACCTCGTCGTCCACACGCCCCCCGCGATCAGAAACGGCCGCCATCGAGGGCGGCCAAGGTTACGGACCTGGACACCCCGGGACCTTCTCACTCCAGTGCCAGAACAGCGACGCGAAGCCCGTTCAGATGCGCAGCCTGGATCGGGGTCGACCCCGCCGCCGGAGACGTGTCGGTCCAGCTCGGCGCCGCCCGACCTGCCGCTCTGTACGCCTCGACCAGCGCCGCCCGCAGCTCGAGCAGGTGCACGCGCCGGACCCGCGTCACGCCCGGCCGCAGGACCGGGTCGGTCCAGGCGAACCGCTCGAGACCTGTCCCTATCCGCAGGGCGTCGATCCGCGACCGCAACTCCGTGAAGTGGACCGCCCTGACCGGCGTTGCCCCGGGCTGGATCGGATCATCGGTGAACGGCACCGTTGCCGTCGTCGACACCGTGACCGTGAAGGACTGCGTGGCGCTCAGACCGCCCGGGTCCGTCGCCGTCACGGTGACGGTCGCGTTGCCGGCCATGGTTGCCGTGATCTCTAGGACCGTCCCCGTCGTGCGAGCCTGCACGACACCAGGATTGCTCGAGCTCGCCGTGTAGATCAGCCTGTCACCGTCCGAGTCGTGAAAGTAGGGCGTGACGTTCACCCGCCGGCGGTCTCCCGACCGGACCGACTCCGGCGGAATCTCCCCTACCGCCACCGGCGGACTGTTGCTGGCCATCGCCGCGTACGCCGCCCGCACGACCGCCTCGGCCGGCTTGTCGCGAATGGCGAACGAACGGCGGTCAGCCCAGTACGAGGCCCACATCTCCTAACTCGTCATCCAGTTGTCCCACCAGAAGACACCGTCGAGCACGCCGGGGTGAGCGTTCATGATGTCGAGCAGCGCCTGGTACATGTTCGCCTGGGTCTCACGACCATCATCGAGCCCGTTGCCGTTCGCGTCGGTGAAGACGAACGGTGGGGAGCCCGCCCCGTCAGCGGGCGCTGCGGGAGCTTGGACCAGGTCCACAGCGCCGTACTCGAGGAATACGACCGGACGGGTGGGGTTTCTTCGGCTGAGAGGAACCAGGTAATCCCGGAAGATCCGCTCGTACTCCACGCTTAGACTCCGCACGTCGGTGACGGTCGCCGGACGGGACTCCGCCACGGGGAACCACGCGCTCACGCCGACCATGTCGAGGTCGAGATCGCTCCACAGGTAATCCGATCCGGCGCCGAAGAAGTCCGGGTCGAGGAAAACCCCGTAATGCATGTCGTAGGTCAAGAGGCCGGAGTACGAAGCGCGGACCCCGTCCACCATCGATCGCAACTCCGCACTGAAATCGTTCACGAAATAGCCGCCGCTACGCGTACGGAAGAGCCGGTCCGTCTCCGTGCCCAGCGAGAACAACCGAACGCCCTCCTCCTCGGCGATCGTCGCGACATGGACCGCTTCCCGGGTATAGGTCTGCCAGAACTCGGCGACGAACCGAGCGTGGTCCGGGTGGTCGGGGCGCCACGGCCAGAACTCCGGCCGGATGCCGCTGTCGCAGCACGGGCCGCCGTCGGCGCCGCCGGGGTCGCCGAGCTGCCACCGATGGACCGGACGCGCGGCGTTCTCGGCGCCGTGAGCCTGAAAGGCCAGGGTCAGATACACATCGATGCCGCGACCCGTGAAGTCTCGGATCATCTGCCGGAGAGCGGCGTCGGAGAACGACGCGTCGTCGCCAGCCGCGTGCCCGCGGTTCCGCTCGACCGAGCTGTCCATACTGTCGTCGTACGTCAACGCAACCGACAGACCGACCCAATTGACGTGGAGGCGTCCCAGCCACGCCAGATAATCCTCGGGAACGAGGGGCCCCTCTTCGCCCACCCGATGCCAGTCGGCGACAACCGATTCGTTGGTGCCCCAGTGGCCACTCAGATGTACGGACCGCAACGGAAACGCCGGCAACCCGGACTGGGCAAGGACCGGGGCTCCCTGCCCAAGGACGGCGCACAGGAAGAGCCATGCGGGCACTGCGCGGTACCCCGCGACGTCCCGGCGAATTCTCATCGGCAGTCCCCTCACCCGGCACCCGGCGGCCGGCGTCCCGGTAGGGCGAACCCGCGGGCCGGAGGGAACCGTCATGGCGCGCTGGGCTCGGCCACGCCGTGCGGCAGGGTGCGATTCTGCCGCTCGTTCACGGCCCTCGGCCGGGACGGTCGAAGCTCGATGTTCCCTGCGGGCCTTGAGCCGGGGCGACTCGAGCCTGCGCCACGCTCCGGGGTCGGCGGGTCCGACGGTGATTCCGTTGGCCGATTCGTGTCCGCCGCTCGGTCATGAGACTCGCGAACCAGAGCGACGCAATGCACGAAACCAGGGCTGCCCCCAGCAGTGCTCCGGGCAGCGCGCCCCATAGGCCTGGTCGAGGCCGCGATCGAGGACGCCGGGGACGGTCATTGCGGCGGCGGCGAGGACCGCAAGGGCCGGAGGATTCCCGCAGGACCCGCACGTAGGCGCCCAGCAGCAGCGCCCCGCTGAGCAGCCCCACCACCGCCCACGCCGCGAGGTCGTCCGGCGTCGTTCCCGGCGCCAGCACCGCACCGCCGCCTTCGGGGCGGGTCCAGTGCGCCGTGAGCCTGTTCGCTAGGGCTGCCCTTGCCCCGGATCTCGCCGGCTGGACTTCGTAAATGCGTGCAAGGTCATCCGAATTCGTCCCGCAGTTCGAACGCGAAGGTCATGGCGACGAGCTGGGTGTAGCCATGCCACAGGAGCTGCGCGCCGGGCGGGTCGCGCTTGCGCCCGAGCCAGCCGCCGAGGCGGGCCACCAGACCGACGGCTTCACCAAGGGGCGTCGGCGCCGGCAGGTTGCGGGAGCGGGCGAAGACCGCGAGCACGCGCAACTCGCTGTCGGAAAACAGCAAGTCCGGCGGCAGGTCGGGGGTCTCGCGCCCGAGCTGGACCATCAACTGGATTCGCCACCCCACGACCATCTTGATGGCGATGGCCCGCTCGAGACGCTCCGCCGTGTGGTGCTGCAACTCCTCCACCTTGCAGCCGGACTTGAGGACCCGGAAGTACTCTTCGATGCGCCAGCGCAGGGCGTACCAGCTCAGAATACGCATCGCGTCATCGACGCTGGTCACCCGCAGCGTGGTCAACAGGAACCACTCCAGCGGCTTGACCGCGGGCGGGGGGTGTTCCTCGCGCGCATGGACGATGAACAGCGCCACCGGCTCGGCGCCGGGGCACGGCAGCGTCACCGGCTGGTAGCGCAGGGTCAACTCGGCGTCGCGCTTGGCCCGGCCGGCCTTGGCGGGCTGTTTGCTGGCCTTCACCCGCGCGCTCAGCCGTCCCACCTCGACTGTGGCGGCGCCGCGGGCCGGCGCGTTGCGCACCTCGTCGAACAGACGGCGCGAGACCACGTGCCCGTCGGCCGTCTTCTCCCGGCCGAGGACGCGGTCCACCTTCGCCCGCACCAGCAGGTCGACCTGCGGGGCGTGCGCCCGGCGCTCGACGAACAGGTCGAGGAAGTCGGCCTCGCGGTCCATCGTGCACACGACCCGGGTCTCCTCACCCAACCGCCCGGCCGCCTCCGCGCAGTCGCGCAGCCCCTCCACCCAACGGAACGACTTCCGCTCCTTGCGCGGCTTCGGCCGGCCTTTCTCCTCCGGAGCCGGGGGCTCGGGCGCGTCGAACGCGGCGCGCAGGACGCCCAGCGCCACGCCGTCCGTATTGACCGCCAAGGTCGTCTGCAGATCCAGGCCGCGGGCCACGGCGCCGGTCTGATTCGAGCCGATGACTCCCAGCCCCTCGGTCCGGCTCCGCCGGGTGAAGTTCAGGCGGGTGCCGTCCTGGATGCAAAGCACCGTGTCATGCGCCCGCATCCGCCGCAGCGTGCGCTCGCGATGGGGGGCGAGAATGTTCTCGACCGTCACCGCGCTCTCGGCGGGCTGGTCGATCAGCCGGTAATGTCCCTTCACCGATGCTCTCGTACCGTTCGCGGCCCCGGGCATGGCGCGCTGCGGGGACTCGCCCAGCAGATGGGCGCTCAGCACCAGGCGCGCGCTCAGCCGCGCGTCCCCCAGCCGCGCCCCGCCGAACTCGTGGTCCGCCCAGGATGCCGCGTCGAGCCCGTCGCCGACCTCGAGCGACGCCACGCCCGGCGCGGGCGCCTGGAGGGTGTCGCGCCACGCCGGCTCCAACACATACAGATACACGCCCTTGCGCGTTTCCGATGCCGCGTGCGTCCGGTCCTGGCGCCCGCGCCCGCAGGTCGCACCCACGCGGACCCAGTTCGCCGCCCGAAGGCTCGCCCCCGTCTGTGCGGTCTCGTCGACGAACGTCTCCAGCAGCCAGGGCCGATAGCCGTAGAGGCGCTCGCAGTCGTCACCGACCGCCCGGGCGGCCCGGCCCAACACGTGAGAGGCCAGATTGCGGCACGCGACGCCGGGGCGCACCAGCAACCGGCACAGGCCCAGCACCCGGTGCAGGTGGGCGCGTCGGCGCGTGTCGTCCCAGCCGATCCAGGCGTCGCGGTCTCGCAGGCGCCGCGCACTCGCGGCGAATCCCACCCCGCCCAGCCAACCATGCGCCGAGCCTACCAGATAGCGCAGTTGAGGGCCGACAAACGGTCCGGCGCCGCGCGGGTGCTCATGCGCCATCAGCGTGTTCCAGATTCGGCGTTGCTCGTCGGTTTCCACCCGCACCAGCGCCAAGTCCCGGACCTCGCCGACCGTGGCCGGCACGTCAACCGCAGGAGCCACCGGCTGCGGAAACACACGCGGCCCCCGCGCACCGCCGCGGGACGGCCGGTCCCGAGGCAGAGAAACGTGGCCCGCCGCCTCGAGGTCGGCCAACGCCGCCGAGCAGCTCGCGCGCTGCCACCGGCCGCGTCCATCGCGGAAATCGAACGCTTCACAGACGCGGTCGGCGACCTGCCCGAGCCCTTGAACGCCCTGCGCTACCGCCCCGTCCAGCACCTCGCGCAGCCGGGCGAGGTCGCCCCGCAGGCTGCGTCCAACCTGTCTCTGAATCTCCATGCCCGCCACCGTAGCGAGGTGGCTTCATGAAGTCCAGCGAAAAGTTACGGGGCAAGGGTAGGGCTAGGCCGGCTAGGCCTGCCCTTGCCCCGGATCTCGCCGGCTGGACGTCGTAATGCGTGCAAGGTCATCCGAATTCGTCCCGCAGTTCGAAGGCGAAGGCCATGGCGACGAGCTGGGTGTAGCCATGCCACAGGAGCTGCGCGCCGGGCGGGTCGCGCTTTCGCCCGAGCCACCCGCCGAGGCGGGCGAGCAGACCGACGGCGTCCCCAAGGCGCGGCGGCGCCGGCAGATTGCGGGAACGGGCGAAGACGGCGAGCACGCGCAACTCGCTGTCGGAGAACAGCAAGTCCTCCGGCAGGTCAGGCGTCTCGCGCCCGAGCCGGACCATCAACTGGATCCGCCACCCCACAACCATCTTGATGGCGATGGCCCGCTCGAGACGCTCCGCCGTATGGTGCTGCAACTCCTCCACCTTGCAGCCGGACTTGAGGACCCGGAAGTACTCTTCGATGCGCCAGCGCAGGGCGTACCAGCCCAGAATGCGCGTGGCGTCATCGGTGCTGGTCACCCGCATCGTGGTCAGCAGGAACCACTCCAGCGGCTTGACTGCGGGCGGCGGCTGTTCCTCGCGCGCATGGACGACAAACAGATCGACCGGCTCGGCGCCGGGACACGGCAGCGCCACCGGCTGGTAGCGCAGCGTCAACTCGGCGTCGCGGGCCGCACGGCCGTCCTGGCGGGCCTGTTTGCTGGCCTTCACCCGCGCGCTCAGCCGCCGCACCTCGACCGTGGCGGTGCCGCGGGCCGGCGCGTTGCGCACCTCGTCGAACAGACGGCGCGTAACCACGTGCCCGTCAGCCGTCTTCTCCCGGCCGAGGACGCGGTCGACCTTCGCCCGGACCAGCAGGTCGACCTGCGGGGCGTGCGCCCGGCGCTCGACGAACAGGTCGAGGAAGTCGGCCTCGCGGTCCATCGTGCACACGACCCGGGTCTCCTCACCCAACCGCTCGGCCGCCGCCGCGCAGTCGCGCAGCCCCTCGACCCAACGGAACGACTTCCGTTCCTCGCGCGGCTTCGACTGGCCCTTCTCCTCAAGATTCGGAGACTCGGGTGCGTCAAACGCGGCTCGCAGGACGCCCAGCGCCATGCCGTCCGGATTGACCGCCAATGTCGTCTGCAGGTCCAGACCGCGCGCCACGGCGCCGGTCTGATTCGAGCCGATGACCCCCAGCCCCTCGGTCTGGCCGCGCCGGGTGAAGTTCAGGCGGGTGCCGTCCTGGATGCACAGCACCGTGTCATGCGCCCGCATCCGCCGCAGCGTGCGCTCGCGATGGGGAGCGAGGATGTTCTCGACCGTCACCGCGCTCTCGGCGGGCTGGTCGATCAGCCGGTAATGTCCCTTCACCACCGCTCTCGTGCCGTTCGCGGCGCCGGGCATGGCGCGCTGCGGAGACTCGCCCATCTGCCGGGCGCTCAGCACCAGCCGCGCGCTCAGCCGCGCGTCGCCCAGCCACGCCCCGCCGAACTCGTGGTCCGCCCAGGACGCCGCGTCGAGCCCGTCGCCGACCCCGAGCGGCGCCACGCCCGGGGCGGGCGCCTGGAGGGTGTCGCGCCACGCCGGTTCCAACGCATACAGGTACACGCCCTTGCGCGTTTCCGACGCCGCGTGCGTGCGGTCCTGACGCCCGCGCCCACAGGTCTCACCCACGCGGACCCAGTTCGCCGCCCGAAGACTCGCCCCCGTCTGTTCGGTCTCGTCGACGAACGTCTCCAGCAGCCACGGCCGATAGCCGTAGAGGCGCTCGCAGTCGTTGCCGACCGCCCGGGCGGCCCGGCCCAACACGTGGGAAGCCAAGTTGCGGCACGCGACGCGGGGACGCACCAGCAACCGGCACAGGCCCAGCACTCGGTGCAGGTGAGCGCGTCGGCGCGTGTCGTCCCAGCCGATCCAGGCGTCGCGGGCATGCAGGCGCCGCACACACGCGGCGAACCCCACCCCGCCCAGCCAACCATGCGCCGAGCCTACCAGATAACGCAGTTGAGGGCCGACAAACGGCCCGGCGCCGCGCGGGTGCTCATGCGCCATCAGCGTGTTCCAGATTCGCCGCTGCTCGTCGGTGTCCACCCGCACCAGCGCCAGGTCCCGGACCTCGCCGACCGTCCCGGGTACGTCAACCGCCGGAGCCACCGGCTGCGGAAGCACACGCGGCCGCCGCACACCGCCGCGGGACGGCCGACCCCGAGGCAGCGAGACGTGGCCCGCCGCCTCAAGGGCGGCCAACGCCGCCGAGCAGCTCGCGCGCTGCCACCGGCCGCGTCCATCGCGGAAATCGAACGCTTCACAGACGCGGTCGGCGACCTGCCCGAGGGTGTGAACGCCCTGCGTTACCGCCCCGTCCAGCACCTCGCGCAGTCGGGTGAGGTTGCCCCGCAGGCTGCGCCCAACCTGACTCTGAATCTCCATGCCGGCCACCGTAGCGAGGTGGCTTCATGAAGTCCAGCGGAAAGTTATGGGGCAAGGGCAGCGCTAGGGTGACCACCACCAGCGTCACCAGGGTGAGGAGGAGATACGCCTGCAGCGGCGCGAGAGCGGCGGCGAGCCAGGGGACGACGCCGGACCGTGCACGGACCAGGGAGGTAGGGCCCCGCCGACGGCGGCCCCGGCGCGGGCGAGCGCACCGAGGCCCCCCAACCCGAGGGCGAGGCCGATCGCGTCTCGCTTTCCGCGGCCGCCGCCGGCTCCACGAGGCGCGCCGCCGACCCGTGTCCCTGTTGCGACCATGCGTTGCCTCCAGGTCTCGGCCGCAGATTAGCGCCGCCCCCGCTATTTCGCGCCTCTAAACTTGGAGGGATCCGGTTAACCGAACCCCCGTTATCGGACCCACGGGAGCGTCAAGGCGAGGGAACAGCGGGTTGATCGCGGCCGCCGCCGGTGGGCTCGGTGCAGACCTCGATCCGCCTCGAAAGGGCGGTGCTCGCCCTGAACCACCGCCTCGCCCTGGATGCGCACCCCCTGCCGGCGGACGTCTGGAACCGACGGGGCGGACGCACCGACTGTGCGGCGTCTCCGCTGCAGCTCGGCGGTAGAATGAAGCCATGGCCGAGTTCGAACCCCAGCCGCACGTTCCGCGCGACGGCGTCACCAGCCCACCGCCCGCACGGCCCGAGATGGCGTTCCCCGGCTGCACGCCCCGGCGCGTGCAACGGAGCGACATCGAGACTTGGGAGGGACGCCTGGAGTACTGGGACGCCGCCACCGAGACGGCGTGGGTCGCCGAGCCGACGACCCCGTACCACGAGAGGCCGTCGCGCCGGCTGACGCAGCTCGTGGACCGGATTGCCGCCGAGCGCGGGTCGGCCATCGAGTGCTACGGCTCGATGGACCTCATGCAGCACGACGAGCACGGTGCCCCGCGGCGCATCCTGCAGGCCGACGAGTCCGTCTACGTGCATCCCCGGCGCGCGCGACTGCCGGGCTCGAAGGCGATGGTAGCCGGCGAGCACGACTTCCCGGACGTGGTGCTCGAGGTCGATCACACGACCGACGTGCGGCGGGGCAAGCTGGGGCTGTACGAGGCGTGGGGCTTCCCGGAGCTGTGGGTGGAAGTGCCGGACGAGCGGGCGGCGAGCCGGCCGCGCGGCCGCCGGCCGGGGCTGACGATTCACCGGCTGGTGGCGGGGGCCTACCACACATCTGCCGCGAGCGGCGTGTTTCCGGGCTGGACGGCGGCCGAGATCCACGCCGGCCTGAACGAGACGATGCTGTCGGAACGGACGTTCGCGGTGCTGCAGCGGGTCGGCGTGGCGCTCGGGGCGCGGGACGGCACGGGGCCGGACGACGATCCGATGCTGGGCTGGCACCGGCGTCAGGGCCGGTCGCAGGGCCGGACGGCGGCGCGCCTGGAGATGGTCCGCGAGGTGCTGCGGGCGCGGGGCATCGCGCTGTCGGACCAGAATCTCGCGCAACTGTCGGCGCTCGACGCGGCGTCCGATGAAGCGCTCGTCCGCGCGGCGCTCGCCTGCAAGGGCGCGGCCGACTTCCTCGCACGGCTCCTGGGCTGACGATCCGGCCCGCGAGTCCCGGCTTTTCTTGGAAACCTCGCCGACAACGGCTAAACTACGCAGATTGCCCGGCGGAGGAGCCTGCTTCGAGATCTCCGCGCCGGTCATCCACATCCCGCGGAACGCGTGAACGGCGGTCGTCACATCGCAAGAAGAGAGTGATCGGACCATGGTGAGCACCGCCCCGGCCGCCGTTGCGGGAATCGCGGTCTGCCTCGCGCTCGGGTCGACCGTGTCCCCGGGCCTGGCGAGACCCGCGGCCCCGGCCGCCGCCACCGACGCGGCGCAGGCGGTGGTCGACCAGACCTGCCGCCGCTGCCACAACGACCGGGCGCGCTACGGGAACCTCTCGCTCGATCGCTTCGAGGTCGCCCGCGCCGGCGACGACCATCCCCTGGCGGAGAAGATCATCCGCAAGGTGCGCACGGGCCTGATGCCGCCGGCGGGAGCCGCCCGCCCCGACGAAACCGCCCTGCAGGGGCTGGCCGGAACCCTGGAGACCCTCGTCGACGGCGCGGCGGCGGCGCGGCCCGTGCCCGCGCGGCGCAGCTTCCAGCGCCTCAACCGGGCGGAGTACGAGCGGTCGATCCGCGACCTGCTCGCCCTCGACGTACGCGCGAGCGACTACCTGCCGCTCGACACGAAGAGCGCCGGGTTCGACAACATCGCCGACGTGCAACTGCTCTCTCCCACCCTGATGAACGGCTATCTGCAGGCCGCGGCCGAGATCAGCCGGCTGGCGGTGGGCGACCCGGCGGCCGGCCCCCGTGAGGCGACCTACAAGGTCACGCGATGGGTCTCGCAGCGGGAGCAGGTCGAGGGCGCGCCCTACGGCTCCCGGGGCGGCATCTCCGTCGTCCACACGTTTCCGGCCGACGCCGACTACCGTTTCCGCGTCTCGTTCCACCATGAGACCACCGGAGAGCTGTTCGGGAGCGGCCGGGGGGCGCTGCACACGACCGAGCATCCCGAGCAGATCGAGATATCGATAGACGGCGAGCGCGTGGCCCTCCTCGGCATCGACCGGTGGATGCACGTCTCGGATCCGGACGGCGTCAACCTCCGGACCGAGCCGATCCGCGTCACAGCGGGTCCGCACCGGGTGTCGGCGGTCTTCATCCGCCACCTCGAGGGCCCCGCGCAGGATCTCATCTCGCCCCACGAGTGGTCGCTGGCGAGCACGAGCGTCGCCAACGCCTACGGGTTCACGAGCCTCCCCCACCTCCGCGACCTCGCGATCCGGGGGCCGCTCGATCCCGTCGGCGTGTCCGACACGCCGAGCCGGGGGCGCATCTTCACGTGCCGGCCCGTCGCACCCGGCGACGCGCCCGCGTGCGCCGGCGAGATCGTCGACCGGCTCGCCGCCGCCGCGTACCGCCGGCCGCTGACTGGCGACGAGCAGCACGCCCTCATGGCGCTGTACGAGAGCGGCGCGATCGAAGGCGGGTTCGAGGCGGGCGTCCGGATGGCCCTGGAGGGCATCCTCGCCAGCCCCCACTTCGTGTTCCGGTTCGAGGCCCCGCCGGCCGGCGCCGACCCGGCGGACGGCTTCGCCGTCTCCGATCACGCCCTGGCGTCCCGCCTGTCCTTCTTCCTCTGGGCCGCGGGCCCCGACGCCGAGCTCGTCGACCTCGCCACCGCCGGCCGCCTGTCCGACCCCGCGGTGCTCGACGCCCAGGTGCGCCGCATGCTCGCCGATCCGCGGTCGGAGGCCCTCGCCACCCGGTTCGCCGCCCAGTGGCTCCGGCTGCCCGATCTGGAAGCGCTGCATCCCGACGTCCGCACCTATCCCGACTTCGACGAGCAGCTCAAGCACGCCATGCGGCGCGAGACGGAGCTCTTCTTCCACCATCTGGTGCGGCAGGACCGGAGCCTGACCGAGCTGTTGACGGCGGACTACGCCTTCGTCAACGAGCGCCTCGCCCGGCACTACCGGCTGCCCGGGGTCGTCGGCGAGCATCATCGGCGCGTACGGTGGCCGGCCCACGAGCCGCGCCGCGGCCTGCTCGGACACGGCAGCGTGCTGGCCCTGAGCTCCTACGCCGACCGCACCTCGCCGGTGCTCCGCGGCAAGTGGGTGATGGAGGTGCTTCTCGGCAGCGAGCCTCCGCCCCCGCCGCCCGACGTGCCCGACCTCGACGACACCGCGGCCGCCGACGGCGGCCGGCTGCTGTCGGTGCGGGAACGCCTCGAGCAGCACCGGCGCAGCCCCGCGTGCAGCTCCTGCCACCGGATGATGGACCCCATCGGGCTCGCCCTCGAGCACTACGACGTCACGGGGGCGCTGCGCGTCAAGGACAACGGCAACCCGATAGACGCGTCGGGCGAGCTCTACGACGGCACCCCCATCGCCAGCGCCGCCGACCTGCGCGCCGCCCTCCTCAAGCGACCGGGCGCGATCGCGCACACGTTCACCGAGAACCTGATGGCCTACGCCCTGGGGCGCCGCATCGAGCACTTCGACATGCCCGCGGTGCGCGAGATCGCCCGCGCCGCCGAGGCGGACGGCCTGCGCCTCTCCCGCTTCATCCTCGAGATCGTCCGCAGCCCCGCGTTCCGCATGCAGGGTCGGGCGCCGGCTTCCGTGGAGGACTGACCAGCATGGCCTTCGTCACCGGCAAGCATCTCCCGCGGCGTACGTTCCTGCGAGGCGTCGGGGCGACCGTGGCGCTGCCCTTCCTCGACGCGTTCGTGCCCGCCGGCCGGCCCTGGCGCCGGGTGGCGGCGGCCCAGTCGCTCGACGACCCGACCCGGCTCGTGTGCATCGAGAACGTGCATGGCGCCGCCGGCAGCACCGCCTACGGGGCCTCGCGGCACCTCTGGTCGCCGGCCGCGACGGGGCGCGCGTTCGACCTGGCGCCGAGCGCCCTGAGCCCCCTCGAGCCTTTTCGCGACGTGCTGACCATCGTCAGCGACACCGACGTGCGGCCGGCCGAGGCGGTCACCCCGCCGGAGATCGGCGGCGACCACTTCCGCTCGAGCGCGACCTTCCTCACCCAGTCGCATCCGAAGCAGACCGAGAGCTCGGACGTGAGGGCCGGCATCTCCCTCGATCAGCTTTACGCCCAGCGGTTCGGCCAGCGCACGCCCATTCCGTCGATGCAGCTCTGCATCGAGAACGTCGATCAGGCCGGGGGCTGCGCCTATGGCTACTCTTGCGTCTACACCGACACCATCAGCTGGGCGTCGCCGACCGAGCCGCTGCCGATGATTCGGGATCCCCGGCTGGCGTTCGATCAGTTGTTCGGGGCCGGCGCCACCCCCGGGGAGCGCGCCGTCCGGCGCCGGCAGCAGCGCAGCGTGCTCGACTTCATCAACCGGGAGGTGGCCCGGCTCGCCCCCACCCTCGACCGCGCCGACCGCCGGCGCATGGACCGCTACCTGACCGACATCCGGGAGATCGAGCGGCGGATAGAGCGCGTCGAGGCCCGCAACCTCGGCGGCGAGCCCCGCGAGCTGCCCAACTCGCCGCCTGGTGTCCCCGACTCGTTCGACGAGCACGTCCGGCTGATGTTCGACCTGCAGGCGCTCGCATTCGAGACCGACGTCACCCGGGTCTTCTCGTTCAAGCTGTCGCGCGATGCCACCGGGCGGGTCTACCCGGAGAGCGGCGTCACCCGCGGCTTCCACCCCGCCTCGCACCACGGCGGGCGGGAGCGGAACATCGAGGAGTTCGCCCGGCTCAACCGCTACCACGTGAGCCTGCTGCCCTACTTCCTCGGCAAGCTGCGGGCGCTCGAGGAGGGCGACGCGACCCTGCTCGACCGCTCGATGGTCATCTACGGCTCGCCCATGGGCGACCCCAACGTGCACAACCACAAGCGGTGCCCGCTCTTCGTGGCGGGCGGGGCCAACGGCGGCCTGCCCGGCAACCTGCACCTCCGCGCGGCGCCGGGGACGCCGATGGCGAACGTGATGCTCGACCTGATCCAGCGGCTCGGCGTCGACGACGTCGAGCGGTTCGGCGACAGCACCGGCGCGTTCTCGCTGAACGCCTGAGGACGGTGACGGAAGCAACCTCGCCGCGCGCGAGCCTGGAAGACGGTAGATGGCTGTCGGCGTCGACGACGTCGAGCGGTTCGGCGACAGCACCGGCGCGTTCTCGCTGAACGCCTGAGGACGGTGACGGAAGCAACCTCGCCGCGCGCGAGCCTGGAAGACGGTAGATGGCGGGCAGTGGCTGGAGCCAGTAGGCGGGTTCTTGTCGATCACTGACGCGATGAGGATCCGGATCCGAAAGGCCGGCTTCGCCTGGAGAGAACCATGCTTCGATTTGGGACCGGCGTCCTCCTGACGTTGCTGGTCGCGGCGTCCGGCCCGGTGTGGGCGGCCGTCGACGCGCCACTCGCCGACGCGGTCATGCGGCAGGACGACGAGGCGGTGCGCACGCTGCTGGCGGCCGGGGCCGACGTCGACGCGCCGCGCGGCGACGGCATGACCGCGCTGCACTGGGCGGCGCAGCTCGGCGACCACGCGACCGCCCGCCGGCTTCTCGCGGCCGGGGCGGACCCCGAGGCGGTGACCCGCCTCGGCCGGCACACCCCGCTGCACGTCGCGAGCCGGGCCGGCCACGCCCCGTTGATTGCGGTCCTGCTGGCGCATCGCGCCGATGCGGAGGCGCGGACGTCGGCCGGGGCCGCCCCGCTGCATTTCGCCGCGCAATCGGGCGACGCCGACGCGGTCGAGGCGCTGCTCGCGCACGGCGCCGACCCCGACCTGCGCGAGCCGCGGTGGGGTCAGACCCCCCTCATGTTCGCGGCGGGGGCGGCCCGGACCTCGGCCGTCGCCCCCCTGCTGCGGTGGGGCGCGGACCCCGCCGTCACCGCTACGGTCGTGAACATCAGCGCCCGCAACGCGTTCGACCAGGCGGACAGCCGCCGGCGGCGCGGCCGGATGGCCCGGCGCCTGGCGAACCCGACCCCCCGCGGTGCGCTCGGCCGGGCGGACATCGGCCGGGGGGGCGCCCCGGCGGCCGGCTCCAGGGCCGGACAATCGGCGGACCGCGCCACCCGGCGTTTCCAATCGATCCGCCCGGGTCCTCCGCCCCGGCCACGACCGCCCGTCCGGTCCTACCGGACCCCGCTTCGGCCGCGAGGCGCGACGCCGGCGGCGGAAGCCGACCGGGGCGGAGAGCCGGAGCCGCTCGGCTACGCCGATCTGGTGGGGACCCACGGCGGCCTGACGGCGCTGCTGCTGGCCGCACGGGACGGCCATGCCGATACGGCGCTGGCCCTGGTCGCGGGCGGGGCCGACGTCAACCAGTTGAGCGCGGCCGACGGCACGAGCCCCCTGTTGATCGCCTGCATCAACGGGCACTTCGACCTGGCCCTGCGGCTCCTCGAGGCGGGAGCCGACCCCGCGCTGGCGAGCGACGCCGGAGCCACCCCGCTCTACGGAGCGCTCAACATGCACTGGGCCCCGAAGGCGCGGCACCCCCAGCCGACGGATTACCTGCAGCAGACCGCCTCGTATCTCGACGTGATGCGGGCCGTGCTCGAGGCGGGGGCCGACGTCGACGCGCGGCTCGATCGGTCGCTCTGGTACACCACCTACAACCGCGATCTGCTCGGGGTCGGTCGCGCCGGCGCGACCGCCTTCTGGCGCGCCGCCTACGCCCTCGACCTGGAGGCCATGCGGCTCCTGCTGGATCACGGCGCCGACCCGCACCTCCCGACCGTCACGGTGCCGAACCGCCGCCGCGTGCCCCATCCCGATCCGTCCGGCCTGCCGCCCGTTCCCCTCGGCGGCCCCGCCGTGTCTCCGCTGCTCGCGGCCGCCGGCGTCGGCTACGGCCAGGGGTACGCGGGCAACTCGCACCGCCACGTGCCCGGCGGCTGGCTTCCCGCGGTCCGGTTCCTCGTCGAGGAGGTCGGCCTCGACGTGACATTCCGCGACCACAACGGGTACAACGCCGTCCACCACGCCGCCGCGCGCGGAGACAACGTCCTGATCCGCTACCTCGTCGACCGGGGCGTCGACGTCACCGCGGTGAGCCGGCGCGGACAGACCACCGTCGACATGGCCAACGGCCCCGTGCAGCGGATTCAGCCGTTCCCCGACACCATCGCGCTGCTCGAGAGCCTGGGCGCGAAGAACAACCATCGCTGCCTGAGCTGCTAGCGCCCGGCCCCGCCCACCGCCCGCGAGGCGCAGCCCCACCCCGCGCCTTTTGGGTTATCATGGCCACTTGATGGCCCCTGCGCCCGTCGAGGTCGCGCTCACGGTGCGGCCACGCGCCCGCATCGATCTGCTCGATGTCCGCCGCCGGGTGTCGGAGACCCACGGCGACGTGCTCGAACCCTTCCCGCTGACTCTGTACAGCTCGTTTCACACCACCGCCGGCTACCTCGATCAGAGCCTGGCGACGCGACTGAACCGGAAGCTCGGCGGCCTCGGGTCGTACCTGTCCTTCTTCCGCGAGGTGTTTCCGGAAGGCGCGGGATACAAGCACGACCAGCTCGACCTCCGCGAGGAGCTGTCCGAGGCCCAACGGCGGACCGAGCCCCGCAACGCCGACTCGCACCTGGCGTTCATCAGCGCCGGCCTGCGCAGTTGCGTGGCCTACCGCGGGCGGGACGGGGAGCCGGTGTACTTCATCGATCTCGACGGCGTCAACCGGGGCCGGGCGCGACAGCGCGTGACCACCGTGCTCGGCTACAACGCCGAGGAGGTGGTGGCTCAAGACCGCGTCACCGTGCCGATGTCCGCGCATGCCGTCGAGTCCGTGAGTCTCAAGGACGCCCGCTTCGGCGTGTTCGAGCGCTGCGAGGAGCTCATCAGGCGGCACGGCGTCGACAAGGGCCGCATCCGGCTCACCCTCGGCCCCGGCGAGGAGCAGGCCGGCCTGACCGTCAACGAGTACGAGACCCTGCTCATGCGCCACGACCTCGCCGAGGTCCTGCGCGACCCGTTGCGGTTCATGGCCGAGAACAGCCGCGATCTGCTGTCCGATCCCCGGTCCATTCCCAACAAGACCATCAACTACGCCAAGTACGACCTGGTGCGGGTGTTCAACGAGGTGTTCGACGTCCTTCACCTGAGCGACTCGGTGGTCGAACGCATCCTTTCCCGGTTCTTCGTCGCCCCCGCCCGCCGCTTTCTCCAGGTGAAGCGCTCGGTGAGCCTGCCGGTTTCCGACCGCGAGACGCCCGGCGAGGGTCGTCTGGCCCAGGGGCGCTACCAGAGTCCGATCCTGATGCAGTGGCGGCGGAACGAGCCCTGCGCGCGTGTCGTCGACATCACGCTGACCCGCTTCCGCTAGCAGACCGTCCGGGAAGAAGGTCGTCCATGCCCCTGGTCGTTCGTGCACTCGCCGGGCGCGACCATGACGACCGGAGGGCAGAGTTGGCTCCAGGACAGTCCACCGGCCGTTCAGCCTCGCCAAGCGGGCACGCCTCCCGCAAGGAGACCGCCATGAACGTCGATCCGACGCGGCGCCGGTTCCTCCACACCCTGGCCGTCGGCAGCGTCGTCCGGCCCGTGCTCGCCGGCCGCCCCGCGGCGGCCCAGCCCGGCGAGTCGTTCTGGGAGGAGGTGCGCCGGCAGTTCGCGTTCCGCGAGGAGCGCGTGCCGATGAACGCGGCCAACCTGTGCCCGTCGCCGCGGGCGGTGGCCGAGCGGGTGAGCGGGCTGACCCGCGACATCGACGCCGACTGCTCGTTTCCCAACCGCGCGAAGTTCGGCCCCCTCCTCGAGGCCTCGCGCGAGGCGGCGGCGGCGCAGCTCGGGGTCGACGCGGACGAGATCGCCCTCGTGCGCAACACGAGCGAGGCCAACAACGTCGTCAACGCCGGACTTCCCCTTGAAGCGGGCGACGAGGTCGTGGTGTGGGACCAGAACCACCCGACCAACAACGTCGCCTGGGACGTGCGGGCGGCGCGCCACGGGCTGACGGTGACGCGGGTGGCGACGCCGGCCGCCCCGTCCGGCGCGGACGAGCTGGCCGCGGTCTTCGAGCGCGCCCTCACCCCGCGCACGCGGGTGCTGGCCCTGACCCACGTCTCGAACGTGAGCGGCGTGAGGCTGCCGGTGCGCGAGCTCTGCGAGGCCGCCCACCGCCGCGACATCCATGTCCACGTCGACGGCGCGCAGAGCTGGGGCGCGCTCGACGTCGACCTGCGCGACCTCGGCTGCGACTCCTACACGGGCAGCGCCCACAAGTGGTTCCTCGGGCCCAAGGAGGTCGGGCTGCTCTACGTTCGCGCCGACCGGGTGGCGGACATCTGGCCGAGCATCGTCGCCCCGAGCTGGGGCGGCGAGGTCGAGCCCCGGCCCCGCGGCGCGCGGAAGTTCGAGTCGCTGGGCCAGCGCGACGACGCCGCCCTCGCCGCGGTCGCCACCACCGTCGCGTTCCACGACCGCCTGGGCATGGCGCGGGTGGAGGCGCGCATCGTGGAGCTCGCGACGGCCCTGAAGGCCGGGCTCGTCGAGGCCGGCTTCGAGCTCGTGACTCCGATGGCGCCCGAGCTGAGCGGCGGCGTCGTGATCGCGGCCTGCGAGCCCGACCGCCGCGGCGCCCTGGTCGCGGCGCTGTACGAACGGTACGGCATCGCCGGCGCCGCCACCGGCGGGCTGCGCCTCTGCCCGCACGTCTACAACACCCTGGCGCACGTGCATCGCGCGGCTCGCGGTGCGGCGGCGCTCCGGACCTGACGCCCCGCCTGCATCCGACCGGCGTCCTGCCGGCACCGCGAGCTCGCATGCCGTAGCGCCTGTGCCTGACAAGGCGTATCGACGGCGCAGATTGGGTATATTGCAGCTTCCCGGCGGCGAGCACTCCCGCCCCGCGCAGCCGAATCGACCTGACAGGGAAGCCGATGATGGAATCGAACGCCGCCGACACCGCACGAGGCATCCGCTACGAGCCCGACGAGAAGCCGCCGCACGCCCTGGCCCTGGGGCTCGGCTTCCAGTACGCGATGCTCGCGGTGGCGGGCATCGTGGTCACCCCGGCCATCGTGGTGCGGGCGGCCGGGGCGGGCGAGGACTACCTGACGTGGGCGGCCTTCGCCGCGCTCGCGATCAGCGGCGTCACCACGGTGTTCCAGGCCCTCCGGCTCGGCTACATCGGCTCGGGCTACATCCTGATGATGGGCACGTCCGGCGCGTTCATCGCGGTCTGCGTCACCGCCCTCGCCGAGGGGGGGCCGGGGATGCTCGCCTCGCTCGTCGCGGCCTCGGCCCTCGTGCAGTTCGCCCTCTCGGCGCGCCTCGCCCTGCTGCGCCGCATCTTCACGCCGACCGTCTGCGGCACCGTGATCATGCTGATCGCGGTGACCGTCATGCCCATCGTCTTCGACATGCTGCCCCAGGTGCCCGAGGGCGCTTCGCCGGCGTCGGCGCCGGCCAGCGCCGCCGCCACCGTGATCGTCACCGTCGCCGTGACCCTTCGCGCAACCGGCGTGTGGAGGCTCTGGGCGCCCGTCATCGGCATCGTGTCGGGGTGCCTGGTGGCCGCCGGCTTCGGCCTCTACGACACCCGCATCATCGCCGAGGCCGGCTGGATCGGCCTGCCCGCGGGCAACTGGCCCGGCCTCGACTTCAGCTTCGGGGTGACCTTCTGGTCGCTGCTGCCCGCGTTCATCTTCGTGACCCTCATCGGGGCCATCGAGACCATCGGCGACAGCGTCGCCATCCAGCGGGTGTCGTGGCGCAAGCCGCGGGCCGTCGACTTCCGCGCCGTCCAGGGCGCGGTGGCGGCGGACGGGCTGGGGAACCTGCTCTCCGGCCTCGCGGCCACGGTGCCGAACACGACCTACTCGTCGAGCATCGCGGTGGCCGAGATCACCGGCGTCACCGCCCGTGTCGTCGGCGTGTACCTCGGCGCGGTCTTCATCGGCCTGGCGTTCCTGCCCAAGTTCATGGCCCTCATCCTCGCGATTCCGGGCCCCGTGGTCTGGGGCTACACCGTGGTGCTGCTGTCCGTTCTGTTCGTGCTCGGCATGAAGGTCGTGGTGCAGGACGGCGTCGACTACCGCAAGGGGGTCGTGGCCGGGGTCGCGTTCTGGATCGGCACCGGGTTCCAGCAGCAGTGGATCTTCCCGGAGGCCCTCGGTCCGTACTGGGGCGGGCTGCTCGGGAACGGCATGACCGCCGGCGGCCTCGCCGCGATCCTCATGACCGGATTCCTCGAGCTCGCAGGGGCACGGCCAGGACGCCTCCGCACCGAGCTCGACGTCGACGCCTACCCGAGGATCGACAAGTTCCTCGCGGAGTTCGCGGCCCGTCAGAAGTGGAGCGAGGCGATGACCGACCGCGTGCGCGCGGTCGGCGAGGAGACCCTCCTCTCCCTGACCGCGCCCGGCGAGGACGGCGCCGCGCCGGACGGCCGGCACCTGCTGCTGACCGCCCGACGCGACGGCCCCGCCGCGGAGCTCGAGTTCGTGGCCGCCACCGACGAGGCCAACATCGAGGACCAGTTGGCGCTGCTCGGAGAACACGCCGGGGGCGCCCCGGGCGACCGCGAGGTCTCGCTGCGGCTGCTGCGCCACTTCGCCTCATCGGTGCGCCACCAGCAGTACCACGACACCGACGTGGTGACGGTGCGCGTGGAGCCGACCGCCGCCGCGTCCTGATCGGCGCCCCCGCGAAGCTCGTCCGGCATGACGGCGGGCTGCATCGGCTGACGCGCCGCTACGGCGCGCGGCCCAGGCCGGCTCCGAACTGCGAGAAGCCGCCCAGCACCCGCTTGCCCAGCGCCGACGAGACGAAGTGGACCGCGAGCTCGGCCGTCTGGTTCCTCAGGTCGAGGACCGGGTTGACCTCGGCGACCTCCAGCGACCGCAGACCGCCCGACGCGGCGGCCCTCTCCATCACCGTGTGCACCTCGCGCACCGTCAGGCCCCCGGGCACCGGGGTGCCGACGCCGGGCGCGGCCGACGGATCGAGGGCGTCGACGTCGAGGCTCAGGTGGAAGCCGACGGTCCCGTCGAGGACCAGGCCCAGGGCCTCGTCGACGACCGGGGACATGCCGCGCCGGTCCACCTCCTCCATCGTGTAGACCCGCGCCCCGAGCGACGTCACCACCGCGGCCTCCTCGGGGTCCACGCTGCGCGCCCCGATGACCGCCGCGTTCGCCGGCGACAGCCGGGGGGCGCCGGGCGCGAACCCCCCGACGCGCGTCAGGGGGCCGGGCCCCTTCCCGAGAATCGCGGCCAGCGGCATGCCGTGGAGGTTCCCGCTCGGCGAGGTCTCCGGCGTGTTGGCGTCGGTGTGGGCGTCGATCCAGAGGAGCCCGATGCGTTCGCGGGCGACCTCGCCGCCCGCCGCCGCCATTCCCGACACCGTCCCCAGGGCAATCGAGTGATCGCCGCCGAGGACGAGCGGCAGCCGTCCCGCGAGCCTCGCGCACCGCACCCGTTCGGCGAGCACCTCGAGCACCCCCGTGATCTCCGGGAGGTAGCGGGCGTTCTCGTTCCCGGGACCCGCGAGCGACTCGACCACCGGAGTGGCGAGATTGCCCTCGTCGGCCACCTCGAGGCCCAGGCTCCGGATCGTCCCCACGAGCCCGGCGTTGCGCATCGCCGAAGGCCCCATGTCCACGCCCCGGCGGCCGGCGCCGAGATCGAGAGGGACGCCGATTACCGACACCGGGGCGCGGGAAGACATGGCGCTATCGTAGCGTGACGGCGCCACGGGCGTGGCGTGTTAAGGTCGCCCGCATGCTCCGCGGCGCGGCCGGTACGGCCCCCCGTCGGCACGAGGACTGGGGCGGGGGGCCTCCTCCGGCGACCCGGCTGGTGCGCGTTGCGCCGTGGGGGGCCGGAACGAGGGTCGACGCCGGCGCGCAGCCTCCTCCGGCGACCCGGCTGGTGCGCGTTGCGCCGGTGCTGGCGCTCGCTCTCGGCTGCGCCCTCGCCGCGCCGGCCGTCGCCCAGTCGACCGACGCCGGGCGGGAGCGCTTCGCGTTCACCGGACGCCTGCACTGGGACGCGGCCGTCTACCGTCGGGGTGCGGGGAACGCCCGCGGAGGCGCGGTCGAGACCCGGACCCTGCTCCGCCGTGCCCGCCTCGGCGCGCGGGGCGCCGCGGGGCGCTTCTCGTGGCTCTTCGTCGTCGATGCCGACGCCGCCGGCGGCGGCCCCGCCCGCGCGGTCGAGATCGAGGATGCCGCCGTCCACTACTCGCCGTCGGACCGGCTCCGGCTCGGCGCCGGCAGGATGAAGATCCCCGTCACGTTCCAGGAGAGCGCTTCGTCGAACGACATGGTGTTCATCGAGCGGCCCCTGCCCGTCGACGCGTTCACCGACGGGCCGCTGGGCCCGAGGGTCACCAACGCCCAGGTCTGGGTCTACGGCCGCAACCATCTCGTCGAGGCGGCGGTGCACCTCGCGCGCGACGCCGGCCGCGCACCCGTCGACGATGGGCCCGCGAAGGCGCTCGGCGTCACCGGCCGCGTGGCGTTCGCCCCCGTGCTCACCGCGACGAGCGCCGTGCACCTGGGCGGCTGGGTGGACCGCTCCGGCGGACCCGTCGGCGAGGCGAGATGGGGCTACGGCTCGGAGCTCGACGCCGCGGACGTACCCGCCCTGACCGGCCGCCGGCCCGACGGGAGACTGCGCGCGCTGGCCCACGGGGGCCTGGAAGCGGCCTGGCTCGACGGCCCCCTCTGGGCGCAGGCCGAGGTGATGGGCGGGCGTTTCGATCGAGCGGGCGGACGCGGCTACGCCGCCGGCGGATGGTACGCACAGGTCGGGTACGTGGCGGGCGGCGCCCGCACGTACGACGTGCGCGAGGGAACCTGGTCCGGCACCGCCGTCGCGGACGCCGTCACCGCCGGGGGAAGAGGTGCGGTCGAGCTCGCGCTACGGTACAGCACCGTCGACTTCGGGGAGCCGGTGAACGCGACCGCGGCCCGGCCGGCCGGCGGCGCCGGCCACGCCGGCCGGCAGTCGAACGTGACCGCGGGCGTCAGCTGGTACCTCACGGGGCGGAGCCGGCTGATGTTCAACGCGATACACGTCGATCTCGACGGCGGCTTCGACCACCGCCGCGGGCCCCGTGGCGGCGACCCGTCGCGCGCGTGGTACGCCGCCCCCGTCACCGGCACCTTCCGAGTCTACGGCCTGCGCTGGCAGTACCACTGGTGACGAGCCCGGGGCCGGGAGTCCTCCCCCGTAGAAGAGCACGCACGCCTGGAGGGTCGGTCAGGCGCCGAGGCGGACCCGAACGCGACGATACGGCCCGGACGGCCGGAGGGTCGATCGGGCGACGGGCGGAGCCGAAGGCGACGATTGGCGACGCCGCCCTGGGCGAGAGCCACGCCGGCGGGGTACGGACCCGGCGACCACCGGCCGTCCCACTGCCCGGGCCGTTTCCGTCACGGGAAGCCGATCGTCACGGCACGTCGTCCTCCGTACGCACCTGCCGCGCCCACGACCGGTTGGCGGCATACCATTCCACGACCCGCTTCACGCCGTCCTTCCACCCGGTTCGCGGCTTCCAACCCAGCCGCCGGTCCGCCTTGGACGTGTCCGCCCAGGTCGCCGGCGCGTCCGCCGCATGGGGCGGGTAGCGCTCCACGCGGGCGGTCCGCCCCACGCTGGCTTCGACGAAGCGCAGGATCTCGGCCAGCGGCACCGGGGCGCCCGCGCCGAGGTTGAAGACCTCGTAGCCGACGGGAGCGAGGCCGGCCACGGTGCCGCGCGCGGCGTCGTCGACGTAGGTGAAGTCCCGCGATTGCGCGCCGTCGCCGTACAGTCGCACGGGGCGTCCCTCGTACACCCACTGCACGAAGCGGAAGACGCTCATGTCGGGCCGGCCGGCGGGGCCGTAGACGGTGAAGTAGCGGAGGACGGTGACGTCGAGCCCGAACTGGTGGTGCCAGGCGTGGCACAACGCCTCGGCCGCCTGCTTGGTGGCCGCGTACGGGCTCCGGGGCCGGCTCGTGTCCGCGTCCTCCCGGTGCGGCATGGCGCCGGCCGCATCGTAGAGGCTGGAGGTGGACGCCAGCACGAACTTCCGCACGCCGCGGTCGCGGCAGAGGTCCAGCAGGTTCAGGGTGCCGGTGACGTTCGCGTCCACGAACGCCCACGGGTCATCGACGCTGGCGCGAACTCCGGCGCGGGCGGCGAGATTGAGCACGCCGTCGATGGCCGGCCCGCCGGCGCACGCCCCGCCGAGGCTCGCCCGATCCTGGACATCCGCCCGCCGGAAGGTGAAGCGCTCGCGCCCTTGCAGCCGCTCGAGCCGCCAGTGCTTGAGCCGGACATCGTAGGCGTCGTTCAGGTCGTCGACGCCGAGCACGGCGTGGCCGGCATCCAGCAGCTTCCCGGCGACCGCGGCCCCGATGAAGCCCGCCGCCCCCGCGAGCAGGTAGTTGGCCACTGGCTCACGCGGCGGAACCGCCGGCCAGGCGGTCCATGCCCGTCTCGTAGATCTCCCGGACCTGGGTGGTGACCTCGCGGTAGCGCGCGAGCAGCTCGCGTCCCGACAACGGCTCCTGGAGCCTGTGCGCGAACGGGTCGACGACGTCCGGGTCCGTCGAGATGGCGTTCCCGCCGGCGTCGGCGGCGATGCGCAGCACCGTCTCGAGGTCGCGGAGAAAGCCGTAGGCGCCGCGCAGCGCGTCGACCTCGTCGGGCCGCAGGAAGTCGGTGTCGGGGAACGCCGCCAGCAGGCGCCGCGCCCCCGCGACCCGGAACTCGGGGCGGGCCGGCCCCTCCCGGAGCTGCAGCACCTGCAGCAGGAAGTCGATGTCGGCGAGGCCGCCGTGACCGCGCTTGAGATCGAGGTGCTCGCCCGCCGCCTCGTTGGCGAGCTCCCGCTCGATGCGGGTCCGGATGCGCCGGGCGTAGGCGACCACGTCCGGCGACCACGGCGCGTACACGAATCCCGCGACGACGGCCTCCACCTGCTCGGCGACGGCGGGGTCGCCGCCCGCGAAGCGGCAGCGCGTCCACGCCATCCGCTCCCAGATCTCCGCGCGCTCGCGCAGGTAGCGCTCGAAGGCGACGACGGACAGGGCGAGGGCGCCCATCCGCCCCTCGGGACGCAGCCGGGTGTCGATCTCGTACGCCGCCCCCGCCCCCGTGCGCTTCGAGAGCAGGTCGTGGACGGCCCGCACGAACTTCTGCTGGGGCTCGAACCACGACCCGTCGCCGGCGTAGAGGAAGACGATGTCGAGGTCCGAGTGCACCGTCAGCTCGCGGCTGCCGAGCTTGCCGAGGGCGAAGACCGCCCAGCCCGTCTCCGGACCCGCCGACGCCGGGCCCGGCGCGCGGTGGTGCGACACCACCCGCGCCGCCGCCTGCAGCGCGCAGTCGGCGACGAGCGACAGCTTCTCGTTCAGCTTGTCGAGGCGGCGCTCGGTAAGCCACTCGACGAGCGCCTTGAACTCCTCTATCGCCTTGACCCGCCGGAACGGATCGAGGCTGAACGCCGGCTCGTCCCCCGCCGTCACCTCGTCGAACCCCCGGACCACCTCGTCGCGGAAAGTGTCGGCATCGACGACAGCGCGCCCGAGCGAGTCGAGGAGCTCGGGGTAGGCGGCGAGCCGCGCCGCGTAGAGGTCGCCGGCGTCGAGCCCCGACACGAACCGCCGGCGCAGCTCGCGGTCGTCGAGGAGGGTGCGGAAGAGGGCCCCGGCCGCGCCGGAGCGCGACGCCACCCGCTCGAAGCGGACGAGCATCCGGCTCAGCCCGGCCGGGGTCTCTCCCGCCAGCATCTCCGCCAGCAGGTTCGCGAGGAGGTTCCGCGCCGACGACCAGCCGTGCGACGGGGCGGCGTCGAGGGCCCGCATGGCGTCGAGGGCGCTGGCCGGCTCGCCGACGCCGGCGTCGGCGAGGCGCGCCCGCGCCTCGTCGTCGCCCATGTCCCCCGCGAGAAGCCGGAACATCTCGCGGCCGGCGAGGCCGCCGTCCTCCTGCTCCTGCTCGAACAGGTCGGCGTAGATCGCGTGGACCCGGTCCCGGTGCCGGTTCAGGACGTCGACCAGGGTGTCGAGGTCGTCGAAACCGAGGCGCCGCGCCAGCGCCCGCAGCCCCCGCTCCGTGCCGGAGAGGGTGTGGGTCTGCTGGCCCTGCGCGACCTGCAGTCCGTGCTCGATGTTCCGCAGGAAGACGTACGCGGCCGCCAAGTCCCGCTGCACTTCCGGCTCGATGAACCCGTGCGCGCCGAGGTGGTCGAGGGCGGTCAGGGTGTGACCGGTGCGCAGGTCCGGCGTCTCGCCGCCGTAGATGATCTGGAACACCTGTGCGAACAGCTCGATCTCGCGGATGCCGCCGCGGCCTTCCTTCACGTTCTGGTCCAGATCGCCGCGCTTGCCGTGCTCGCGGTCGGCCCGCGCCTTGTAGCGGGCGAGCTCCTCGATGGCCGCGTGATCCAGGTACTTGCGGTACACGAAGGGGACGGTCAGCTCGACGAAACGCCGGCCGAGGTCGAGGTCGCCCGCGATCGGCCGCGCCTTGATGAGCGCGAACCGCTCGAACGTCTCGCCCATGCTCTCGTAGTACTGCGCCGACTGCTTCAACGAGTAGACGAGGTTGCCGCCCTGCCCCATCGGGCGGAGACGCATGTCGACCCGGTAGAGGTAGCCCTCGCCGGTATGCGCGCTGAGCAGGCTGGTGAGGCGCCGCCCCAGTTTCTGGTAGCGCCGCTGTGCGGTGCCGGTCGTATCGTCCGGCGCGTCGTAGAGGTAGATGAGGTCGATGTCGGAGCTGTAGTTGAGGTCGCCGCCGCCGAGCTTGCCCATGCCGATGACCGCGAACCGCCCCGGCAGCGGGCCGTCGGCCGCCGCCTGCTCGGCCGTCGCGATGTCCAGCACCTTGTCGACGAGGGTGTCGGCGAGATTCGAGAGCTGGGCGGTCGTCGACGTCAGCGTCTCCCGGTTCAGCATGCCGAAGAGGTCCATGGCCGCGACCCGCAGCATCTCGCGGCGCTGGTAGCGCTTGAGCCCGTCCACCTGGAGCTCGACGGAGCTGTCGCCGTCGATCAGCCGGGCGAGCTCGCGGTCGTAGTCGTGGCGGTCCGGCGGCGCGCTGTCGAGCTCGTTCCGCAGCCAGTGCAGGTAGCCGGGGTTGCGGATGAGGATCTCGCTGAGGAACGGGGAGGTGCCGAGAATCTGGGCCAGGATGTCGAGGACGTGCGGGTCCTCCTGCAGGGTGCCGATGAACGACGCCTTCGGCGTTCGGGTGGCGACGTAGCGGCAGAACCCGACGACGGCGGCGTCGGGGTCCGGCGTCGTCGCGATCTCGTCGAACAGCAGGGGGGCGAGATTGCCGAGGGCCACGCGGCTCGTCAGGTCGTCGGCGAGCTGCTGCAACTGCTGGTCGGCCGCCGCCCCGTCGCGCACCCCGCAACCCTCGATGAACCGCGCCGCGGCCTCCGGGGACAGGTCGGGCCCCAGGAAGATGTCTCTCGGCGCGACCGCGTCAGACTCCGACGGCATACCGTTTCCCATGTGACCGCGCGACCCGACCGACCCTGCCTGCCCGCCCGTCGTCGCCTTCGGCTCCGCGCCGCGCCCGACCGACCCGGCTACGCGACGTCCGTCTCCCCGGTCCGGATCACCCAGCTCTGCTCCACCGGCAGCACGAACACCCGGCCGTCGCCGATCTCCCCGGTGCGGGCGGCGTCCATGATGATCTCGACGGCGTCGTCGACCGCGTCGTCGGCCACGACGATCTCGATCTTGGTCTTCGGCAGCAGGCTGATGTCGTACTCGCGCCCCCGGTAGATGGTGGTGTGGCCGCGCTGGCGGCCGTGCCCGCGCACCTCGGTGACGGTGATGCCGGGGATGCCGCGCTGCGCGAGACCGTCCTTGATGACGTCGACCTTGCTGGGTCGCACGATGGCTTTGATCAGCTTCATTTGCCGTATTCCGCGACTGGTTCACCCGTCCCGCTCGAGGCCGGGTCGGTTCGTCCTTTCCGAACCGAGTGTACACGTTCCGCGCGGCCCCCGACACGCCGTCCCGCGCAATCGCCGAAATCCGCCGACGCGACCGCGCGGCCCGTGCGAAGCACCGGCGCCCGGCCGGCTATGATATCGGACGGCCGCCTGGCGCGGCGCATCGCGCGGTCGCGGGTAGCGGACCGACTCGACGGCATCGGGTGGTGGGAGCGGGGTCGGGGCGGCCCGGCCAGTCCGGAAGCATCTCGAGCTTCATGGTGCTCTCTCGCGGCATCGGGGGTCGCGAACCGGCCGGGGCCGCCTCTCTGTCCACCACACAGCTGGTGTCGCGCGGTCGCACCCGTTGTGGTACGATTTGCCGCCCGGGCTCGCGCGTTGCGACGCCCGCGACAATCGGACCTCCAGCTCGAGACGAGTCGCACCGCATGGTCGTCGGCATCCCTGCAGAAACCTATCCCGGCGAGCGGCGGGTCGCCACCGTCCCGGCGGTGCTTCCGGCCCTGACGAAGGCGGGCCTCGACGTCCTGCTGGAGCCAGGCGCCGGCGCGGCGGCGGGCTTTCCGGACGAAGGCTACGTCGAGAAGGGCGCGGCCCTCTCGGGCGACCGGGCCCAGCTCTTCGCCACCGCCGACGTCGTCCTCCAGGTCCGCGCCCTCGGCGCCAACCCCGACGCGGGGCGCGCCGATCTGGCGCTGCTCCGGCCGGGGCAGGTCGTCATCGGGCTGTCCGAGCCCCTGGGCGAGCCGGCGGCGGCCCGCGAGCTCGCGGGGTGCGGCGCCACCGCGTTCTCGATGGAGCTCATCCCCCGCATCACCCGCGCCCAGAGCATGGACGCCCTGTCCTCGATGGCCACCATCGCCGGCTACAAGGCGGTGCTGGTGGCGGCCGAGGCCCTGCCTCGCATGTTCCCGATGATGATGACGGCGGCGGGCACCGTCACCCCGGCCCGGGTCTTCGTGGTCGGAGCGGGGGTGGCGGGGCTCCAGGCCATCGCGAGCGCCCGGCGTCTCGGGGCCAAGGTCGAGGCATACGACGTGAGGCCGGCCGTCAAGGAGCAGGTCGAGAGCCTGGGCGCCTCGTTCGTGGACCTGCCGCTCGACACCGCGGGCTCGGAGGACGCAGGCGGCTACGCGAAGGCGCAGGACGAGGCGTTCTATGCGCGTCAGCGCGAGATGATGGGCCGGGTGGTGGCGGGGAGCGACGTGGTCATCACCACCGCCCTGATTCCCGGACGTCCAGCCCCGGTGCTGGTGACCGACGAGATGGTGGCGGGAATGACCCCCGGCTCGGTGGTGGTGGACCTGGCGGCGGAGCGGGGCGGCAACGTCGAGCCCTCGCGCCCCGACGAGGCGGTGTCGGCCCACGGCGTGACCGTGCTCGGACCGACGAACCTGCCCTCCACGGTGCCGTACCACGCCAGCCAGATGTACGCCCGCAACGTGTCGGCGCTGCTGCTGCACCTCGTCCGGGACGGCGCTCTCGCCCTCGACCCCGACGACGAGATCACGGCGGGCACGCTGGTGTCGCGCGACGGCGAGGTCGTCCATCCCCGGGTCCGCGAGCTCCTCGAGACGGCCTGACATCGCGCCGAGGTCCCCATGGATGCGTTCCTGCCCCTGCTGACGATCTTCATGCTCGCGGTCTTCGTCGGCTTCGAGATCATCACCAAGGTGCCGCCGCTGCTCCACACGCCGCTGATGTCGGGCAGCAACGCCATCTCCGGCATCACCATCATCGGGGCGCTCCTGTCGGTCGCCTCGCCGAACCGGGCGACGATGGTCCTCGGGTTCCTCGCGCTGGTCATCGCGACCGTCAACGTCGTGGGCGGCTTCCTGGTGACGCACCGGATGCTCGGCATGTTCCGGAAGAAGGACTGAGCCGATGAGCTGCATGACGACCGGCGCCGGTCAGCCCGCAATCTGAACAGGACCGACCGTGGACAGCGCGATCAACCTCGTCTACCTGGCCGCCTCGGCCCTCTTCATCCTCGGCATCCGCGGCCTGACGCATCCGCGGACGGCGGTGCGCGGCAACCTGCTGGGCGCGACGGGGATGCTGCTGGCGGTCGTGGCGACGCTGCTCGACCGGCAGGTCTTCGGCGCCGGCCCCCAGGGCCTCGCCATGATCCTCGCGGGCGTGACCCTCGGCGGGGCCATCGGCGCCACCCTGGCCCTGCGCATCGCGATGACCGCGATGCCCGAGATGGTGGCGCTGCTGAACGCCTTCGGGGGCGGAGCCTCGGCCCTGGTGGCGGGCGCGGTGCTGGTGAGTGCCTCCGAGCCGTCGGCCCAGACCACGGTGGCCACCGTCGCCTCCGGCCTCATCGGCTCCGTCACCTTCTGGGGCAGCCTCGTCGCCTTCGACAAGCTGCGCGGGCTGCTGCTGCCCGACGCGCCGGTCGTCTTTCCGGGGCAGCAGGTCCTGAACGGCGCCATCGGGCTGGTCGCGCTCGGCCTGGGCGCGATGGTCGTCGCCGATCCCGGCACCGTCGCCTTCTACGCGGGCCTCGTGGGCGTCGCGTCGGTGCTCGGCGTCCTGCTGACGATCTCCATCGGCGGCGCCGACATGCCCGTCGCCATCGCCCTCCTCAACTCCTACTCCGGCCTCGCCGCCGCGTCGACCGGCTTCGTCCTGAACAACGACATCCTCATCATCACCGGCTCGCTCGTCGGCGCCTCCGGGCTCATCCTCACCCGCATCATGTGCAAGGCGATGAACCGGTCGCTCGTCAACGTGCTGGTGGGGGCGATCGCCGAGGGCGGCGGCTCGAAGTCGGACGCCGACGCGGTCTACGCGGGACGCGTCAAGAGCACCTCGGCCGAGGAGGTGGCGATGCTCTTCGACGGCGCGCGCCGCACCGTGATCGTGCCCGGCTACGGCCTCGCCGTCTCGCAGGCGCAGCACCAGGTGCGCGACCTCGCGAACCTGCTCGAGTCGCGGGGCGTCGAGGTGGAGTACGCCATCCACCCCGTCGCCGGTCGAATGCCCGGGCACATGAACGTCCTCCTCGCCGAGGCCGACGTCGACTACGACAAGCTGAAGGAGATGGACGCCGTCAACCCGTCGTTCGAGCAGACCGACGTCAGCCTCGTCATCGGCGCCAACGACATCGTCAACCCCGACGCCCGCACCGACCCGTCGAGCCCGATCGCGGGCATGCCGATCCTGAACGTCGACCAGTCCCGCACCGTCGTCGTCATCAAGCGCAGCCTCTCCCCCGGCTTCGCCGGCATCCCGAACCCGCTCTTCGCCGCCGACAACACGCTGATGTTCTTCGGCGACGGCAAGCAGGCGGTGCTCGACCTGATCGCCGCCGTCAAGGAGTCCTGACAACGCGTCACCGCGCGGGCGGCACTCCCAAGCCGACGGGGAGCGCTCCCATCGCAGCCACGGCCGGCGAAGACGAGATGACGCAGCCCGCGGATGCTCCGCCCGTGTCGAATCGGCGTCCTGCCCCTCGGAGAGGCGAAGACGAGACGGTGCGGCGGACGGATCCGCCGGAGGCCGTGAAGCTGTCGGGCGTGCGGCTGGTCCGTGACCGCACGACCATTCTCGAGGGGATCGACTGGCGGGTCCGCGCCGGCGAGCGTTGGGTGGTGCTCGGACCCAACGGCAGCGGCAAGACCACCCTGTGCCAGATTCTCACCCTCTACCAGCACCCGTCCGCGGGTTCGGTGCGGGTGCTCGGGGGCGAGCTGGGGCGCGTCGACGTGCGGGCCCTGCGCCTGCGCATCGGCGTCACGAGCGCGGCCCTCGCCGCGATGATCCCGCCCGCCCTGACCGCCGAGCAGATCGTGGTCGCCGGCAAGCAGGCCGCGCTCGCCCCGTGGTGGCACCGCTACGACGAGGCCGATTGGGACCACGCGCGGCGCTGTCTCGCCCGCGTCGACTGCCTCGACCACTCCCGGCAGCGCTTCACGACGCTCTCGTCGGGCGAGCGACAGCGCGTGCTCCTGGCCCGTGCCCTGATGTGCACGCCGGGCCTCCTGGTGCTCGACGAGCCGAACGCCGGTCTGGACCTGCCGGGCCGCGAGCAGCTCGTGCGAACCCTGGCCAACCTCGCCCGGACCGACCCGGACCTGCCCATCGTCCTCGTCACCCATCACCTGGACGAGATCCCGCCCGGGTTCACCCATGCCCTGCTGCTCGCGTCGGGCCGCATGGCCGCGGCCGGTCCCATCGAGGACGTGCTGACACCGCCGGCGCTATCCGCATGCTTCGGGCTCGCCCTGGAGGTCGACCATCGCCACGGCCGCTGGCAGGCCCGGGCCACGCAGTTGGAATCCGGTTTCCCGGCCCCATGATCGACCTCGGCTCGCCGGCGCGGTCAGGAGCCCGCGAACACGCTTGCCCGCAACCCGTCGACGAGGGAACCGACGACCCGCGTGAAGTCGCCGGTCTCCGCGTACACCTGCCGCTGGGCGGCGCAACTGGGTCCCGCCCGCATGAGGTCTCGGATGCGCACCAGCTCGGCGTGGCTGTCGAGCCGCCTCGACACAGGCTCGATCGATTCGAGCAGACGGTGGATCGATTCCGACAGGGGCTCGAGCCGGCCCTCCTCGTCCACGATCACCTGGGCGTCGAGGGCCCACCGCGCGGCGCGCCACTTGTTCTCGCGGACGATCCAGTAGCGCTGCACGGGCAAGTAGATGCCGTTGTCGTACTGGTCGCCGAGCCAGACCACCAGCGCCTGGATCAGCGCGGTCATCGCGACGATGTCGTCGAGGGTCGGCAGCCCGTCGCAGATGCGCACCTCGACGGTGCCGAACTGCGGGTGGGGCCGGATGTCCCACCAGATCTCGCGCACCGACTCGATCGCCCCCGCCCCCACCAGGGTGATCATCAGGCGCTGGAACTCGGCCCAGTTCAGGAGCCGGTAGGGCAGCCCCGCCGTGGGCAGACTCTCGAAGATCTTCACCCGGCACGACGCGAGCCCCGTCTCCTCGCCCTGGAAGTACGGCGAGCTCGCCGACAGCGCCAGCAGATGCGGAATGTAGGTGGTCAGGGCGTTGAAGATGGCGATGGCCTTCTCGCCGCTCTCGATGCCCACGTGCACGTGCAGCCCGAAGATCATCAGGCGCCGGGCCGGCCACTGGCAGCGGTTGGCGAGCAGGTGATAGCGCTCCTTGTCGGTGATCTTCTGCTCGGCCCACCGCGAGAACGGATGGGTGCCGGTGCTCGCGAGCTGGTAGCCGAGGTCGTCGCACAGCCCGTAGAGCCCGCGAAGCCGATCGGTCAGCTCGCGGCGGACCGCCGCGACGTCGGCGCACGGGTCGGTGTTGATCTCGATGGTCGACTGGATCAGCTCCGGCTTGAGGTAGGCGACGGCGGCGCGCTCGAGGATGTCGGAGGCCCCCGACACCAGGTTCCCGGTCTCGGGGTCGATGATCTGGAGTTCCACCTCGACCCCGAGGGTGGGTGCGGGCGAGCCGTTGAAGGAGATGCGCATCGTCGTCACCTGGGACCGAGGTAGTCGGAGTCCCGCCGCATCCGGGGCGGCGCGGCGACGTTCCGCATCCGCCGGACGCGTCAGTATACCGGCTCGAAACCGCACCACGCGGGCCGGCACGGCGGGACGCCTTCCCTTCCTCGCGCCGTGATGAGATAGTGGACCGGTGCACGACCGGACACGCTCCACCCTGGTCCGCTACACGCTCTACCAGATCCCGGAATGGGTCCTCGCGGCGGGCGCCGCTGTTCTGCTCTACCGCTGGGGCGTCCTGACGGGCTGGACCGGGACGCTGCTCGTGGCGGCGGTAATGGCCAAGGACGCCGCCCTCTATCCGCTGCTGCGAACCGCCTACGAAACCGACGCCTCGACCGCAATCGAACGCTTGATAGGACTGTCCGGGGTGGCCGTCGAACCGCTCGCGCCGTACGGGTACGTCCGGGTCCGCGGCGAGCTGTGGCGGTCGCGGACGGAGGCCGGCGCTCCCCCGATCCACCCCGGCCACGCTGTCACGGTTGCCGCAATCCGCGGCACGATCCTCCTCGTCCGCCCCACGCCGCCGCCCACATAGTACCGCCGCCAGGGGGTGCTTGCGCATACTGCCGACATCTGGCACGATGCCGCGCAAGTGACGCCTGTTCTGCTCTTGCAGCAACCGGCATCGGGACGCGAACGCCGGCCAACCAATGAGCTCCGGGGACATGGGCGGGCCAATCGGCTACATGGTCCGAAACCGCGTCGCCGCCAACCTGCTGGCGTTCCTCATCGTGGGCGCCGGGTTCTACTCGCTGAACGGCCTCGTGCAGGAGGCGTTCCCCTCCATCACGTTCGACGCGGTCGAAATCACGGTGGCGTATCCAGGCGCCGCGCCGGAAGAGGTCGAGGAGGCGCTCCTGCTCCGCATTGAAGAGCAGGTTCGCGCGCTGGATGACGTCGACGCGGTGGTGGCCGTCGCGGCCGAAGGCCGCGCCTCGGTGGTGGTCGAGTTGCAGAACGGCGCCGACGTGCGTCGTGCGAAGGACGAGGTCGAGGCCGCCATGGGCCGCATCGAGTCCTTGCCAGCCGAGGCGGAACGGGCCGAGGTCAGGGAGATGACCAACCGGCAGAGCGTCATCCGCCTCCTGCTGTACGGGCAGGTCCCGGAGCGCGCCCTCAAGGAGCTGGCCTACCGCGTGGAGGACGAAATCGCGGCCCTTCCGGCCGTCGCCTACGTCGAGACGAACGGTGTGCGACCCTACGAGATCGCCATCGAGCCATCGCCGCTTCGCCTCCAGGCCTTCGGTCTCACGGTGGCCGACATCGCGTCGGCGGTGCGCCGCGAGTCGCTGAACCTGTCGGCCGGCGCCATCGATACCGTGGACGCGCAGGTACGGGTGCGGACCACGGGACAGCGAGACAGCCGACAGGACTTCGAGGAACTGGTGGTCGTCGGCCGCGCAGACGGGACCGTCGTGCGCCTTCGCGACGTCGCCGACGTGCGCGACGGTTTCAGCGACGTCGATCTGATTGTGCGCTACGACGGCCAACCCGCGGTCTACGTCGAAGTGTACCGATCAGCGAGCGAAGAGGTGCTCGACGTGGCGGCGGTGGTCGAGACGTACATCGACGAGCGGTTGCTCCCCGCGTTGCCGGCCGGCGTCTCGGCCACCGTGTGGCACAACGCCGCCGAGGTGTACGAAGACCGGCTCGGCCTGCTGATCGAGAACGGACTGCTCGGGCTGATCCTGGTGCTGGTGACGCTGACGCTGTTCCTGGAGATTCGCGTCGCGGCGTGGATCGTGGTCGGCATCGCCATCTCGTTCGTCGGCGCGCTCATCGTGGCGCGACTGGCGAACGTGTCGATCAACACGACTTCGCTGTTCGGCTTCGTCCTCGTCCTCGGCATGGTCGTCGACGACGCGATTGTCGTCGCCGAGCACGTCCACGCCGAGCGACAGGGCGGGGCGTCCGGGTCGCTCGCGGCGATCCGGGGGACCCGATGGATCGCGAGACCACTGGTCTTCGCCGTGCTGACGACCGTCGTCGCCTTCGTACCCTGGCTGGTCGTACCCGGTTCCCTCGGCACCCTCATCCACGGAACTGCCGTGCTTGTGATCGCGGTGCTGGTGGTGTCGCTGATCGAATCCCTGTTCATCCTGCCGAGGCATCTGTCGCATCTGCCGCCTCCGGGGATGCCGGGCAACCGGGTGGAGCACTTCTTTTCCGCCATCCAGCTTCGCGTGGACCGCGCGCTGCAGTGGTTCGTGCACGGTCCCCTCGATCGCGCGCTGCGCCTGTCGGTCAGTCGACCCGAGGTCGTGATTGCGACAGCGCTTGGAACGACCCTGCTCTGCCTCGCGCTCGTGCCGGCAGGCATCGTGCGCCAGAGCTTCCTGCCCGCGGTGAACAGCGACATCGTGACCGCGGCTCTGGAGCTGCCGGAGGGGTCGCCGGCGCAACGGACCGATGCGGCGGCGCGCGAGCTCGAGGCAGCCGGCCGGCGCGCCATCGAGGGGCTGGCGGCGGAGGCGGGGGTGGACCCCGAGTCGCTGCTCGTCGGGATCAACCGGAGCGTCGGCATGCGGCCCGCTCGGTACGGCGGTTTCGTGCTCGAATCGGGCATGGCGCCGCCGGCCAACCGCGCAACGGTTCAGGTCAAGCTGCGGGCCAGCGAGTCGACAGCCGTCGACGCCGGGGACTTCGCGGCACGCTGGCGCGCAGAGGCGGCGACCGTCCGCGGCGCGGAGAGCCTCGCCATCAGTCCGGAGCTGCTGGACATGGGGGCTCCCATTCTGATCGAGCTCTTCCATCCGGAGCCCGCCCTGTTCGGTCCGATCAGCGCGGCCGTGGTGGATGGCCTGCGCGATCTGCAAGGTGTCCACGACGTGGAGTCGGACCATGCGACCGGGTTTCCGGAACTCCGGATCGAGCTGCGACCGGAAGCGCGCACGCTGGGGCTGATGCTGGAAGACGTGGCGGGGCAGGTGCGCGCCGCGTTCTTCGGCGTGGAGACGGTTCGAGTGCGGCGGGGTCGGGAGGACGTGCCCGTCCACGTCCGTCTGCCCGCCGGCGAGCGGAACTCCATCGCCGACGTGGAGGACTACCCGGTCAACCTCCCGGGAGGGTCCGTCGTGCCGCTGGGCCAGGTGGCCGAAGTGTCCCTGGGCACCGCGTCCCCGTCCATCCACCGCAAGGACGGGCGGCGCATCGTGACGGTCAGCGCCGACGTCGACACGAACGTGGTCACGGGTCCGCAGGCCGGCGCGTTTCTGGAGGCGTCGGTACTGCCGGAGCTGGCCGCAACCCATCCGGGGTTCACCTACGCCTTCGGGGGGCAACAGCAGGAACGGCGCGAGGTCATGGCGGCGGTGGCAGGCGGCTTCGTCCTCGCGCTGCTGCTGATCTACGGGCTGCTTGCGGTGCCTCTCGGTTCCTACACGAGGCCGCTGATCATCATGGCCGTCATCCCGCTCGGGTTCTCCGGCGCGCTGCTGGGTCACGTGGCCATGGGGCTCACGCTCGGCATGGTCTCCCTGTGGGGCATGCTCGGCGTGAGCGGTGTCGTGATCAACGACTCGCTGATGATGATCGACTTCATCAACCGGCAACAGAACCAGGGAACGGCGCCCGCGGCGGCGATTGTCGAAGGCGCGAAGAAGCGCTTTCGCCCGATCTTTCTCACCACGCTGACCACGTTCCTCGGCTTCGCGCCCTTGCTCTTCGAGCGCAGCCCGCAGGCGCAGGTGCTGGTGCCGATGGCGGCGTCGGTGGGATTCGGCCTCGTCTTCGCGACCGCCACCCTGATGCTGGTCGTGCCTGCACTGGTCGCCGCGGGCCGCCGTGAAACCGGGTGAGAGGAAGGCCGTGCACTTCAGACCCTTTCCGAAGCTTCCCGTCTACGTCTGCAGCCGGCACGGCGAATTCACTTGGCACCAGGTCGCGCCGCTCGCCTTCTCGGGTGATCCGGTCGCCGCCGTCCGCCGGCTCCGGGGCGTGCTGGCCGGCCTGAAGCGGACCACCGTCGTCCACGCAACGGACGACCGTCTTCGGGCCGTCTGCCGCACGCGGCTGGGCTTCCGGGACGATGTCGAATGTCACCTCTCCGCGGCGGAAGGCGTCATCCACGTTCGCTCGGTGTCGCGCATCGCGCCGTTCTGGGACTTCGGCGTGAACCGCAGACGCGTAGCCGAGATTCGCCGCCGCTTTCAGATGGAATAGCCGAGACGCTCGAGACCCGGACGGCAACTGGCGGTGAGCGCCGCCTGCTGCGCCATGTCGAGCTTCCGATACCTGGGCTTCGTCCGCCTCGGCACGGTGGATGCACGGACCACCCACTCTTCGCTCTCGAGAGACGGATCGATGAACCGTATGATCCGCCGGACGTGCGGTTCCGGCTCGGCCTGCACGTCCTCGAACCTGACGTTCAGCAGGCGGTCGGGCGGAAGATGGCCGAGAGTCTGGTGCCCGAGCTCGATCATCGCGTCCCACAGGGCCGCGGTGTCGAGAAGCGTGAGATCGTCGAACGGCAGCTTGTCCGGTTCGACCACCGCGCCGACCAGTGGCGTGAGCCAGGGGCTGAGGGCGTCCCAGAGTCTTCTTCTGCGCATCAGGCCCAGAGGATCGATGCCGGGACGGCGCAGGTACTTCAAGGTCACCGCAATCAACCGGAAGAGGTAGTGGCCATGCATCGAGAGGGCGGTGTCGCGCCCGTCGCGGTAGATGTGAATCACGCGCGCGTCGGGAAACTCGCGCATCAGCCTCGAACCGAACAGCAGCGAGCCGCCGGAGCGTTCGACCCAGACGTCGGCGCCGAAGCGTTCGCACAGCCACCCGAACAGATGTCGCAGGTGCACGGCGGGCGGTCGTCGGGGCTGCCCCCGCACGACCGCTTCGAGCTCGTCGAACAACGCCTCGTGGGCCCCGGTGAGGTGGGGAAGGGTGGCGCAGAGAATGGGCGGCAGGTCGCTCCGGGTGAAGCGGGCGCCGGGATCGTCGACCGGATAGAGGAACTCCTCGTAGGATGTGTCCCGCAGCATCAGTTGCGTGTGTCGCCGCTGGCGGCTGAGGTACGCCCACATCCATTCGCCGCTCACGCGCGAGCGGCGAAACAACTGATGCACGCCGACGTAGCTGAAGAACTCCGAGAGACTCAGCACGCGGGGGTGAACGTTCAACAGGTTCGACACCATCGTCGAGCCGCAACGGCCGGTGCTCAAGACGAGTACCGGAGCCATGCGCGGTGGTGTCCCGAGGGTCACCATGGAGTCGACTCGTCCGTGTCCAGGTGATCCGGCAGCCGGTATCCGAGCTCCTCCAGCATGGACGCCTCGAGCAGAAAGGAGAAGCTCTCGCCGCGCCAGCGTTTCGCCGCGCCCGGGAGCAGCCCCCGAGACGCCTTGACGGTCCGCTGCTTGGTGCGCATCCACGCCAGGAGGCCCGCGGTGCGATGGGCCGGGAATCCGAGGCTGTCGGCGAGGGCGTCGCCGAGAAGCGCCCGGGCGACCCGATAGGTGTGGTCGACGAAGGCGTCGTGCTTGTGCCAATCCTGCCTGTTTTCCTGCGCGATCAGCGGCAGGGCTTCCACCACGGCCTTCGCGATCGCGCGGGACTCGTCGTCGGGCGGCGGCTCGCACAGGTGCGCGATGTGCCCGAATTCGACTGTCTTGCCGTAGTCACCCTCGAACAGCAGGTGCTCGGGGGTCCCGATGAGCCAGGAAGCATAGCGCCAGGCCTGCATGAAGCCGTTGCGCTTGTCGTCGTCGAGACTGGCCCCGAGCATCTCCGCATACCGCAGCATGGTCGCGGAGAAGTTGGCCGAGGCCAGCGCCATGTGCGCGCGACTGAGCGGCACCCCGTACACGGACTCGTCCCACGCTCCCGCGTCGCGAATCAGGCGCCGGAGCCGCGCGTGCACGAGGCGGATCCGCACGGAGAGCTTCCAGCCGTCGCCGTGCCGATCGAGCGCATCGGGGAGCATGATCTCGATGAAGTGCCGGGTGTTCTGGCGAATGCGGCGCAGCCCGAAAGCGCCCATCACGCGTCCGCTGGCGTAGAACGACTTGGCGACCAGGGTGGACGCGTTGCGCAACGTGGCCACGACGAACGCGGGAATGAACAGCTCCGACTGCTCGTGAAAAGCCTCGTATCCGGGACGCAGGGCCTGGGGATCGAACCATGGCGGCACCCGTTCGGCCTCCCGGAAGAGGTCCCGGAGGGCCGCCGGCTCCGTCTCTTCCCATCCCGCGTCCATGCCGAGGCGGACGAGCCTGTTCACCTCTGCGGTGTCGAAGCGAGCGAGCGCATCCATGACCGCATCGGCCGGCTCATCGCTCTCGGTCGTGAGGCGCATGTACTGCTCGGCGAGATCGGGATTGACGGCGCGGGCCCTCTCGAAGCTTTCGCGATAGGCCGAAGGTATCACCCTACCGTCTCGCTCCGGTGTGCTCGAGTGAACCATCGGCAGCTCCCTCCCGAGAATCTCGAGCGATTCAGTTGCGCCGCTCCAGGAACAGCGGCAATCCGCCCTTGGCCTTCAAAGTCAGGAACGGCATCATCTCGACCGCGTGCGTGGGGTCCGGCCGCACTTTCCAGCGCTGGCCGAAGCTGGCCATTATCAGCCGGACCGCCATTTCGCTGAACCTGTCTCCGATGCAGAGACGCGGCCCGCCGCCATAGGGAAAGTAGGCGTAGCGATGCAGTGACTTGCGGAACTCCGGCGTCCATCGCTCGGGTCGGAAGGCGTCCGGCTCCTCGAACCAGCGCCCGTCCCGGTGCACGACAATCTGGGGCGCCGTGAGGAGCGCGCCGGCCGGGATATGATAGCCGCCCAATTCGAACGGTTCGGCCGCCGTCTGGGCAGTTGTGTACACCGGCGGGTACAGTCTCATCGACTCGGTGACGATCTGGTCGGTCAGCGGCAGATTCGGAAGGTCGGCGGGAGTCGGCGGCCGTCCGTCCAGTGCTTCGTCCACCTCCCGGTGGAAGCGTTCCTGGACCGTCGGGTGCGCGGCCAGCAGATACCAGGTCCAGGCCAGAGCCATGGTGCTCGTGCCCTGCCCGGCGGCGAACATGGTTATCGCCTCGTCGCGGACCTGGCGATCGCTCATGGCTCCGGCGTCATTGCCGTCTTCATCCTCGTACCTGAGGCCCAGCATCATCGAGAGCAGATCGTCGGTCTCGTCCTGCGATTTCCGCCGCTCGTCTATCAGGCCGTAGACGACCCCGTCGAGATAGGCCCGGTCGCGATGGAACCGCCGCGTCGCCGGCAAGGGCAGTCCGTGCAACAGGCGGCGCAGGACGGGACCCTGAAATCCCCGCATGCGCATATAGGCATTGCTCTGCTCGAATGCTTCGCCCAGGCGACGTGCTTCCTCCGGCAGATCGAGGCCGAACAGGGTCTTGGTGACGACCCGCCGCATGAGGTCGTGCATTTCCAGGGTCATGTCCACCCTGGTCCCTGACGGCAGCTTCTTCCAGCGCCGCTCGTGACGAAGGGCGTATTCGACCATGGTCTCCGCATAGCCCTCGATTCGGCGGCGGTGAAACTGCGGTTGAATCAGGCGGCGCTGACGCAGGTGGAGCGGATCGTCGGCGGTCAGCATGCCGTTGCCCAGCAGATAGCGAAGCGCCTCGGAAGTTCGGGGGCGTCGCAGCTTCTGGTGACAGGTCACGAGAAGCGTCTCCACGAGGTCGGGGTGGGTCACCAGGTAGAGCAGCGCCGGTTTCCTCGCCAGGGTGACCATGTCGCCGTAGGTGGCCCCTTCCTGCATCAGGCCGATCGGATTCCGGATGAGCCGGAACAACTGGCCCACGATCGGCAGCTCCGGGGGCCCCGGGGGAAGCTGGCTGCGCCTGATGACCGGCCTCGGAATGTCCGTGGAACCGGCACGCGGATCGGACGTTTCGGTGTTCATGGGTCAATTCTCGGACGGGAGATGGATCGCGTTGCCCACGGCCGCCGACTGCACCGCCATGCCGTCCACCGCGACCTCGATGCCATCGACGACGGCCGCGTCGCCGGCCCGCAGCCCGCCCGTGACGTGCACGACATCGTCGTCGGCCTGCACCACGCGCACCGGCACGATGCGCAGATTGTCGTCGCGGACCACCCACACCTCGTCGCCGGGCCGGAGCGCCGCGCGGCGCACCGTGAAGTGCCCGGCCGGGCTGGCGCCCGCGAGCCGGACTTCGACCAACCTCCCCACCTGCAGGGGCGGAGATCCCGTCACGTCCGCGGCCGGGTCGCCCGATCCGCCACTCGAGTACACGCCGGCCGCCAACGGCTCGGCCACGTGCACGATGACGTCGACGGCCCGAGTCCGTTCGTCCAGCGTCGGATCGACCCGGTCGACGTGACCGTCCCAGGTGAACTGCAGGCCGCCGTAGTCAATCGTGATCGCGGCTGCGATGCGTCGATGCGCGCCGCCCGCCCCGGCCGCCCACAGGCCGGGCACGAGCGCCGCCTCGGCGTCGGCAAGCGGCACGACCACCTCGAAGACATCCGACGCGTAGATGCGGCCCACCGCCCGGCCGGCCTCCACGAACTCTCCTGCGCCAATCGACTCCGTTCTCACGAGGCCGGTGAACGGTGCGCGCACTTCCGTTCGCGAGAGGCCCAACCTCGCCTCTTCCAGTGCGATCCGGGCGCGCTCGACCCTCGCCCGCGCCGCCGCGATCTGCGGTTCCCAGAACGCGAGCGGGCCGGCCTCCTCGGCCGGCGGCGCGCCGCTGCGGCTCCTGAACCGTTCGTACTGGCTGCGGGCGATGCGTGCTTCCTCCCCCGCCCTGAGCAGCTCGACCTGCTGCTCGGCAATCTGCGCCTCCGCCCGGGCGATGCGGTGGCGATGATCCGCGTCGTCGAGGCGGAACAACACATCGCCGCGACCGATGCGTCCGCCGCGGACGAAGGCAGGCGCCACCCAGACAACCCGACCGCCGACCTCGGCGGACACATCGACTTCCTCGCGCGGGCGCACCGTACCGAAACCGCGCACCGGAATCGGACCGACTCCGGCCTGTACGGGTTCGGTGAGCGCAACGGGAATGCGCGCGTCGGGCGGTCTGAGCGACAGCTCCGGCCGTTGCGCGACCAGGAGCCCCGCCGCGCCGATCGAACCGATGAGAATGGCGGCGGCCAGCAGATAACCAGCTCGACGACTCATCTCCGGGGAGGCTCCGCCTCGGGCCGACGAGGCATGCGGGTTGGGCCGTTCACGGGAGCACGGACAAACGCGAGACCGACCAGGGGCGCGGCCCGGCCACCGGAATCGAGCCGCTCGAGGATGCCGTCAACGGACGACGCCCCTTCGCGACGCTGTTCGCCGGATACCCCCCGGAGGCTCATGAGTTGCGTTGCTCGAGGAACAGCGGCAGGCCACCCTTGGCCTTCAGGGAGATCAGGGGCAGCAGCTCGACCTCGTGTCCGGGGTCCGGCCGCACCTTCCAGCGCTGACCCAGACACGCGACGATCAGCCGGATCGCCATTTCGGCGAAGCGATCGCCGATGCACATGCGTGACCCACCCCCGTAGGGGAAGTAGGCGTACCGATGCAGGGACTCGCGGAACGCCGGAGTCCATCGGTCCGGCCGGAACTCCCGCGGATCGTCGAACCACCGCGCGTCGCGGTGCACCACGATCTGGGGCGCACTGAGGAGAGCGCCCTCCCGGATCCGGTAGCCGCCCAATTCGAAGGACTCCGCCGCCAACTGCAACGTCATGTACACCGGGGGGTACAGCCGCAAGGACTCGGTGACGATCCGGTCGGTCAGCGGAAGATTCTGCAAGTCGGCCGGCCCCGGCGGCCGCCCCTGCAGCACTTCGTCCAGCTCGCGGTGGAAACGCGTCTGAATCTCCGGGTGCGTCGCGAGCAGGTACCAGGTCCAGGCCAGGCCCATGGTGGTCGTGCCCTGCCCGGCGGAGAACATCGTCATCGCCTCGTCCCGAACCTGGCGGTCGCTCATCGCGCCGGCATCGTTACCGTCGTCGTCCACGTATCGGAGTCCGAGCAGCATCCCGAGCAGGTCGTCGCCTTCCTCGCGCGCGGCCCGGCGCGCCTCGATCAGGCCGTTCACCACGCCGTCGATATAGGCGATGTCCCGGCGAAACCGACGTGTCATCGGTAGGGGCAGCCGGTGAACGAGACGGCGAAGTGGGCGTATATGAAAATTCGTCCGCCGAATGAACGATGCCGCCCGCTCGCATGCCTCGCTCAGCCGCCGCGCATCTTCCTCCAGCTCGAGGCCGAACAGCGTCCTGGTAACGACCCGCCGGATGAGATCCTGCATCTCCAGGGCCATGTCAACCCTGGCCCCCGACGGCAATCGCTTCCAGCGCTCGTCATGGATCAGGGCGTATTCGACCATGGTCCTGCCGTAGCCCTCGATTCGCCGGCGATGGAACTGCGGCTGAATGAGGCGGCGGTTGCGCAGGTGGGTGGGCTCTTCAGCGGTCGCCAACCCGTTCCCCACGATCATGCGCAGCGCTTCGAGGTTCGGGGGACGCCGCAGCATCCGGTAGTGGGTCACGAGAAGCTGCTGCACCAGGTCGGGATGGTTCACCAGGTACAGCAGCACGGGCTTCCTGGACAGGGTCGCGATGTCCCCGTAGGTGGCCGCCTCGTGTGCCAGACCGATCGGATCGCGGAGCAGCCGGAACAACTGCCCCACCACCGGACGCTCCGGGGGGCCCGGGGGTAGCCCGCTGGGCTCGATTACCGGGCGGATGTCCCTTGCAGAGATATCGGCGTCGGGCATTTCCGGGGCGATCTTTCGGGGCGGTCGGGTCTGGAGACGGGCGGTCGGAGCTCAGAAATGCGAGCCGCCAGCTCAACAAGATTCCAGCCACGCCGGACTCGACGCCCGGCCTTCGTTTACCGGGGCAGTCCTACGTTCCGGCGAATCCTAGCGCACCTGCGCGCGTCCTTGCGCCTCCCAGATTGGAGGGGATTCCGGTAGGGCACGGCTCTTTTCCGTAGAATGCCATCTCATTCATTTATAAGTGGTTACGCCGCCGGGCGACCGCTCTTCAGTGTGCATTGAGCAGGTACGACGCAGCCCCGCTGCCTTTCGGGTCGTCGGGCACCTGCGGATGACCCCGCGACGGGTGCCGCACGGCGCAGCCGCCGAGATAAAAGAGCCGCACCCATCCAACTCTCACGCATATTCCAGGGCTAACGACGGCTTTTGCACTCTATACGAAACAACGTAAAATTAGGGTGTGCGGACGAACTATTTCCATGTTGATTGCATCAATTTCTGCTATAATGGTCCGTGCGGTGCCCGAAACGGCGTAAACATCGCGATTCCGGGCGTCGCGGCGCACCACGATTCGCGGCCGATCGGCGAGGGGTGCGGCTCTTTTCCGTAGAATGCCATCTCATTCATTTATAAGGGGTTACGCCGCCGGGCGACCGCTCTTCAGTGTGCATTGAGCGGGTACGACGCAGCCCCGCCGCCTTCGGGCAGCCGGCCCGGACGGATCGAGGGGTCGCGCAGGAAGAGGAACACGGCCGGGAACTCGGCGGCGAGATGCTAGGCGAAGCGCTTGGCGTCCTTCAACCGGGGCGGCGCGTCGATCAGCCCACCGAGCCGGCCTCGAGACGGCCGTGGAGCGAGTCGAGAGGTCGAGGCCGTTCTCCAGACCGGCCTCGAAGCGCGGCGGCATTGTACTTTCTTGCCGCCCCGCGTCACGCCGGTCTTCGGACCAAGGGGTGGACGGTGGACGGGCACCCGGGATCAGCTGCCGTCGCAGCGGATGAGACGCCGTCCATTCGTGCGAGAGTCCCTGCGGCGCGGATTCCTGGTGCAATCACTGTCGGCCCGTAACCGACGCGCCGCCCGCGAGAGGCAACCGCTCGTCCGGCGCCGCCGCTGCGGTCCACGCGCCACCCAGGGCGCGGTGCACGGCGAGCCGGGCCATCGCCAGGTCTCTGTCCGAACCGACCATCGCCGACTCGACGTCCAGCAGCGTACGCGAGGCGTCGAGGAACGCTGCGTAGCCTCCCAGGCCGGAGGCATAGCGCTCGGACCGGAGCGCCAACGACGACTGCGCTTCCGCGTGCCGGGCGGCAAGCAGATCGCGACGCCGGCCCTCGTTCCGCAGGGTAATCAGCGCCGTTTCCACCTCGCTGACCGCGGTCACCACCGTCCGGCCATAGGCTGCGGCCAGCTCGTCGAGGCGCGATTGCGCCAATGCGACCTCGCCGCCGAGCCGGCCGCCGTCGAACACGGGCGCAAGCAGGTTGGCGGCCAGGTTGGAGAACCATTGCCGGACATTGAAGAGCCCGCCCACGTCGGTGGTCTGCAGCCCGATCGTTCCGGCAAAGGAGAGCGACGGCAGCAGGGCGGCCCGGCGTACTTCGACGTGGTGGCCGGCTTCGACCAATCGGTGGCGTGCGGCCAGCACGTCGGGCCGCTGCTGCAGCAACCGGGCCGGAACGCCGACCGGCAGATCGCCGTCGGCCGGCCCCGGCGCGAGCGCCTCCGGCAGAACCGCCGCCACGTCTTCGCGGTAGCCGCCCATCAGTATGGCCAGGCGTCCCTCCGCCGCGGCCAGTTGCGTGGCGAGGCGCGGCAGACCGGCCTGCATGTCTCGCAGGGCCTCGCGCACCAGTTGGAGCTCCAGCGAGTCGGCCAGTCCGCGGTCGTAGCGCGACTCGGCGAGCCGTTCGCGCTCCAGCAGCACGGCTGCCATCTCATCGCCGATGACGATCTGCCGCCGAAGCGTGACGATGTCGAAGTACGCGGTGATCGTCTCGGCCAGGATTCCGATGCGCACCGTGTGTGCGTCCGCCTCCGAGGCGAGCAGCGAGGACCCGGCCGCGAGCGAGGCGTGGCGGTTGCGTCCCCAGAAATCGAGCTCGTAGGCGAAGTTCGCGCTGAGCGCATAGGTGGTCAGCCCGAGCCGATCGGGCAGCGCGAGGCCGTCGCCTGCACCCGCGAGCAGGCGATCCAGTCCCAACTCCTGGAGTTGCGCGCCGAAACCGGCGTTGATGGGCATGTCGAACGTGTCGAGGTGTGCGCCGAGGCTGACGACGGGCAGGATGGCTGCCCCCGCCAGGTGGGCCCCCGTCCGCGCCTGCTGGAGCCTCGCGACCGCGGCGGCCATGTCGAAGTTGGAGGCGATTACGGTTTCGACGACTTCGTCGAGAACCGGGTCGCCGAACGCGCGCCACCACTCCAGCGGCGCGTGGGAACCGTCCGCAGCGCTCCCGACGAACGCCGCCGGCAGCTCGGCCACGGGCAGGGCGACCGGTTCCGGCGGCTCGGGCCCAGGGTTCATTGCACAGGCCGCACAAAGGCAGGTCAGCGCCGCGGCAGGGATTCGTCGCGAAATGGTCGGCACGGGACACCCACGACCGTACTATCGGTCCGTCCGGTTCACCTACGGTATTCGACACAAGTCGCCGACTGCACCCGAGGGCAGCCCGTCCGCCCGGTCGACACCCTCGGGGCACGGGCATGGCGTGCCCGTGGACCCGTGGGCTCGGCGCACGGCCGTCGGACGACCGGACCTCGAGGCCGGCGAGTGCGCCCTCACTCACACGTGCCGGCGGCGATCCGCACCCGGTCCGCTCGCGGGCGACAGCCATTGCCGGACAGTGGCGCAACCGTTCATGATAGCCTGTGGCGCCCCCGCCTTCCCGCTCACCGTCAACAGCGAGAACCAGGAGAACCAGCCTTGGCCAACCATCTCATCCCGCCGCATGGCGGAAAGCTCGTGAACCTGATCGTGGACGAGGACCGCGCCGCCGCGCTCAAGGACGAATCGCGCGACTGGCCATCGCACGATCTCACGCCCCGCCAGTTGTGCGATCTGGAGCTGCTGCTGGGCGGTGGCTTCTCTCCGCTAACCGGGTTCATGGCTCGGGACGATTACGAGCGCGTGTGCGCGGAGATGCGCCTCGCCGACGGCACGCTCTGGCCGCTGCCGATCACGCTGGACGTTTCCGAAGCGCTGGCCTCGACGCTCGCGCCCGGAGCGAGCCTGGCGCTGCGCGATCCCGAGGGCGTCATGGTGGCGGCGCTGCAGGTCGAGGACGTCTGGCGGCCAGACCTGCGGGCCGAGGCGGAGGTGGTCTTCGGCTCCACGAACCCGGAGCACCCGGCGGTGGCGCATCTCCTCGAGCGGACGCAGCCGTGCTACGTCGGCGGCACGCTGACCGGCGTGCGGCCCGTGGCGCACTACGACTACCGGCTGCTGCGGCACTCGCCGCGGGAGCTGCGGGCCGAGTTCGCCAAGCTGGGGTGGATGCGCGTCGTGGCGTTCCAGACGCGCAACCCGATGCACCGGGCGCATCAGGAGCTGACGCTGCGCGCTGCGAAGGAGGTCGAAGCCAACCTGTTGATTCATCCCGTGGTCGGCATGACGAAGCCCGGCGATGTCGACCACTACACGCGCGTTCGCTGTTATCAGGCGCTGCTGCCCCGCTATCCGAGCCAGACGGCGCTGCTGTCGCTCCTGCCGCTCGCGATGCGGATGGGCGGCCCTCGCGAGGCGGTGTGGCACGCGATCATCCGCAAGAACTACGGCTGCACCCATCTCATCGTCGGCCGCGACCACGCCGGACCGGGCAGCGACTCGGCGGGCACGCCGTTCTACGGTCCGTACGACGCCCAGGAGCTGCTGCGCCGGCACGAAGCCGAGCTCGGCGTCACGATGGTGCCGTTCCGGATGATGGTCTACGTCGAGGCCAGCGACTCGTATGCACCCGTGGACGAGGTCCCCGAGGGGACCCGCACGCTGAGTCTGTCGGGCACGGAGCTGCGCAAGCGGCTGGCCGAGAGCAGGGACATCCCGGGGTGGTTCACGTTCCTTGAGGTCGCGAAGGAGCTGCGGCGGAGCCACCCGCCGCGGCACAAACAGGGGTTCACCGTCTTCTTCACCGGCCTGTCCGGATCGGGCAAGTCGACCATCGCCAACGTGCTGCTCGTCAAGTTCCTCGAGATGGGGGGACGGCCCGTGACGTTGCTCGACGGCGATATCGTCCGCAAGCACCTGTCGAGCGAACTCGGCTTCTCGAAGGAGCATCGCGACATCAACATCCGGCGCATCGGTTACGTGGCCTCGGAGATCACCAAGAACGGCGGCATCGCCATCTGCGCCCCGATCGCGCCGTACGACGCCGTTCGCAAGGACGTCCGCTCGTTGGTGCAACCGCTGGGGGGGTTCGTCCTGGTGCACGTGGCGACGCCCCTCGAGGTGTGCGAGCAGCGCGACCGCAAGGGGCTGTACGCCAAGGCGCGCGCGGGTATCATCAAGGGGTTCACGGGCATCTCGGACCCCTACGAGGAGCCGGATGACGCCGACCTCGCCATCGACACGACGCGGCTGACGGCCGAGGAGGCGGCGCAGCAGATTGTGCTGCACCTCGAGAAGGAAGGATACGTCGCCGGGGACATCTGAGGGGGCGTCTCAGCGCATCGGCCCGATGAGGGGCACGAGCACCACCGCGCCGACGACCACGAGCACGGTCAGCGGGAGCCCGAGCCGCACGTAGTCGCGGAGGCGGTACCCGCCCGGTCCGTACACCATGATGTTGGTCTGATACGCCATCGGGGTCAGGAAGGACGCCGAGGCGGCGACCGCGACGGCGATCGCGAACGGCCGCGGCTCGAGCCCCAGGCCGGCCGCGGTCGACATCGCGATGGGAAACATGAGCACCGCCGCCGCGTTGTTGGTCATGATGTTGCCGAGGCCCACCGTCGCCAGCACGACGCCCAGGAGTGCGCCGGCCGATCCCCAGGCGCCCAGGGTCGCCACCAGCAACTGCGCGCCCGCCGCCGCAAGCCCCGACGCCTCGAGCGCCGCCGCGAGGCCGAACGCACCGGCGATGACCACGATGACGTCGAGGTTCACCGCCTGACGGGCTTCCACCGGGGTGAGCACCCCGGCCGCGACGAGTCCGAACGCCCCGAGCAGCGCGGCGCTCAGGATCGGCAGCACCCCGGTTGCCGCGGCCAGCACCATCGCCGCGACGACGCCGAGCACCAGCGGCGTCTGCCGGGTGGCGACGGGGGTGACGGCGCCGATTCGCGACACGAGCAGGAAGGCGCTGCGGTCTCGCCAGCGGGTTTCGAAGTCTCGCCCGGCGAGGACGAGCAACGTGTCGCCCATCCGGAGCTCGACGCCCCCGAGCTGATCGCGCACGCGGCGCCCCGCGCGGTGAATCGCCAGCACCGCGCCCTGGTACTGCCCCCGGAACCCGACCTCCTTGAGGGTGCGGCCCACGAGCGGGGAACCCGGGCCGAGGACCGCCTCGAAGAAGACCTGGCGCGCGGCGTCGAAGACCGCGACGTGCTTCTGCTCGCTCGAGACCAGTCCCGCCGTCGCCTGCAGGTCGAGGACTTCGCCGGCCCGGCCGACGAACGTCAGACCGTCGCCGCCGTGGAGCACCGCCCGCGGCGGCACCGGCGCGATCGTCTCGTCGGGCCGCCTGATTTCGACCAGGAAGACCCCCTCGAGGTTGCGCAGGCCGCCCTCCTCGACCGTGCGCCCCGCGAGCGGGCCGTCGCGCTCGACCGTCATCCTCACCACGAACTCGCGCGTGTCGGTCGTCAGGTCATCCCGCGCGGCGCGGCGCTCGGGCAGCAGGACCGGGGCCAGGACGAGGATGGCGAGCACCCCCAGCCCGGCGATGGGCAGGCCGACCGGGCTCAGCTCGAACATGCGCAGCGGCGCCTCCCCCGCCTCGACGAGCAGGCCCGACACCACGAGGTTGGTTGACGTGCCGACCAGGGTCACCATCCCCCCCAGGATGGCCGCGAAGGACAGGGGCATCAGGTACCGAGACGGCGCCTGACCGCCCCGCTGCGCCCACGTCGTGACCTGGGGGACGATCATCGCCACGATCGGGGTGTTGTTCAGGAACGCCGACGCCGCCGCGGTGGGAACGAGGAGGCGGGCGAGGGTTCCGCCCGGACTGCCGCCGGCGCCGAGCGCGAGCCCGACGAAGGGCTGCAGGGCGCGCGTCTTGTCGACCGCCCGCGACACCACGAACAGCGCGGCCACGGTGATCGGGGCGGGATTGGAGAACCCCGAGAAGGCCTCGGCGGGGGTCACCACGCCGGCCACGAGGAGCGTCACGACGGCCCCGAGCACGATGAACGACGGGGCCGCCGCGTCTCGCGCGAGCACCGCGACCATGCCGACGAGCACGACCAGCGTAACGAGCGAATCCAGGGACATTCCTCCCTGCTGGCGGGGGCGGTCCTTCACCTCGTCGCCCGCCGGGCATCGCATGTCCTGGCGCGGACCGCGCCGCCTGCCAGGCCGGGACCCGGCGGGCCGCGACAGGGATCAGGCGCGGGCGTGGGGTTCCCCGTACCGTGCAGAGCCCCGCATTGTGGAACCGAGCCCTGATCGCCAGCGACGACGGGAACGCCGACCACCCGTCAAAAGAGCGCCGCAGAGGGACGATAAGCCGAATTCTGTACCCGGCGCCGTCCGCGAACGGACGGCGCCGGGCGGCGACCATTCCTCTAGCCCCGCCGTCGCCGGCGGGGTCGAGCAACCTACCCGGAGGCTTCGGACGGGCCGCCCTCGAGCGCCTCCCTATTCGGTCTTGCTCCGTGCGGGGTTTAGCCTGCCATCCGCCTTGCGGCGGACGCGGTGCGCTCTTACCGCACCTTTTCACCCTTACCGCGCGACCGAACGACGAATCGGACCGTCGCGAGGCGGTATGTTTTCTGTGCCACTTTCCTTCAGGTCACCCTGACCGGGGATTACCCGGCGCACTGCCCTCCGGAGTTCGGACTTTCCTCCCCACCCGATGCCCTGAAAGGCACCGCGTGCAGCGGTCGCCTGTCCCTCTGCGGCGCGTGGATCCTCGTGTCTTCGCTCGACATCCTCCCCGGCCCGCCAATCGTCGCCGAACGCGACCGCAAGGTCGCGCCAGGGCCTCCGACTCGGCGCCCAGCCGACCCGCCAGGAGCTCCGCACCGTTCTATGGCGCGGACGCCCGACCCGGCAACCGTCTCCTTCGGCTCCGCTTGGCGCCAGCCAACCCTGCCAGCCGCCCGGGCCATCCTGCGGCGCGCTCCTGGCCCGCCAGTCGTCGCCTTCGGCTCCGCTTGGCGCCCAACCAACCCTGCCTGGAGTCTGCACCGTTGCACGGGTGCAGACTCCTATGCGTCCGTGTCCTGAGAGATCCCGTACTGCTCCAGCTTCTTGTAGAGATTGCTGCGCGGGGTGTCGATGACCTCCGCCGTCCTCGAGATGTTCCAGCCGTGCTCGCGCAGCTTGTCGATGAGGAACGCGCGCTCCGCCCGCTCCTTGAACTCGCGCAGGGTGCCGGCCTGACTCGCGGCCAGGCCCGCCGCGCCGTCCCGGCCCCCCGTCCGCACCACCGCGCGGACGTCGCCCACGTCGATGGTCTCTCCCGGCGTCATCACCAGCAGGCGCTCCACGGTGTTCTTCAGCTCACGGATGTTGCCGCGCCACCGCTCTCCCGCCAGCGCGGCGATCGCGGCCGGGGTGAACTCGCGGGGCCGGAAGTTGTTGTCGCGGCAGAACAGCGCCGTGAAGTGACGGACGAGCCGGGGAATGTCCTCCCGCCGGTCGCGCAGCGGCGGCACCCGGATCGGGATGACGCTGAGCCGGAAGTACAGGTCCTCGCGGAAACGCTCGTTGTCGATGTCCTCCTCGAGGTTCCGGTTGGTGGCCGCGAGCACGCGCACGTCGACCTCGGTGGTCCGGGCCGAACCCAGCCGCTCGACCTCTCCCTCCTGCAGCACGCGCAGGACCTTGGCCTGCGTGCGCAGGCTCATGTCGCCGACCTCGTCGAGGAAGATGGTGCCGCGGTCCGCCTGCTCGAACTTGCCGATCTGCTTCTGGGTCGCCCCCGTGAAGGCGCCCCGCTCGTGTCCGAAGAGCTCCGACTCGATCAGCTCCTCGGGCAGCGCGGCGCAGTTCACCTGCACGAACCGCTCGCGGCCCCGCCGGCTGTTGCGGTGGATGGCCCGAGCCACCAGCTCCTTTCCGACCCCGCTCTCCCCCTGGATGAGCACCGTGCTCGTCGTGGGCGCGGCCCGCCTGATCGCGTCCGTCACCCCCCCGAGGGCGGGGCTCGCCCCCACCATCTCGTGACGGACCTCGGCGAGCTCGCGGTAGCGGCTGACCTCGGTTTTCAGCCGGTGCTGCTCCAGGGCGTTGCGGATGTTGACCTTGAGGACGTCCCCCTCGAACCCCTTCTCGAGGAACGTGAACGCGCCCTGCTTCGTCGCCTCGACCGCGGTGCTGATGGTGCCGTGGCCGGAGATGACGATCACCGGGACCGCGTCGCCGCGCTCGCGCATGCGCCGCAGCACCTCCAGCCCGTCCATCCCCGGCATCTTCACGTCGAGCAGCACGAGGTCGACGCTCTCGGCGCCGAGCCGATCGAGGCCCTCCCGGCCGCTGCGCGCGAACAGGCACTCGTAGCCCTCGTACTCGAGGGTCATCTTGAGGGCGTCCCGCACGTCCTCGTCGTCGTCGACCACCAGAATCCGCTCGGTCATCGCCCTGCGCCGGTCATTATAAGTTCGCGAACGGGCCGGCGAACGCGGGGCGGCGGCCGGCACCGCGGGAACCGCGCACGCGGAGCGCCCGGTCGTTCGGAGGTCGCACCAGGCTGCGGTCGTGGAACGGTCGCGCGCGCGGGCCGCCAGCGGCGAAGGGACCGGGAACGGCGCCCCGAACCGGCCGCGGGACCGGGGTCAGCGGTCCCGGGCCAGCACGTAGTCGGGCAGCGCCAAGAGGGCGTCCAGCTCGGGTGAAGGGGGGAACCCCTCGAGAAACCGTTTCGCGGATCCGGCGAACTCCGCCGCCCGTTCGAAGGCGAGGTCCAGCACGCGGTGCTCCGCCAGCAGGCCGCGCAGCTCGTTCCAGGCGTCCGGCGAGAAGCGGCGGTCCCGCACCAGCGCGTCCAGCAGGGCCCGGACCGGCGCCCCCGCCCGCCGGAGCAGGTAGATGGCGGGCAGGGTCATCTTGCCTTCGCGCACGTCGCCGCCCACCGGCTTCCCGAGCACGCTCTCGTCGGCGGTGTAGTCGAGGAGATCGTCCACGAGCTGGAACGCGATGCCGAGATTGATGCCGTAGTCGCGCAGGGCGGCCTGCCGGTCCTCGGGCAACCCGCCGAGCATCCCCCCGATCTGGGCGCAGCCGCCGAAGAGATGGGCGGTCTTGCGCCTGATGATCTCCAGGTGCTCTTCCTCGCTGATGTCCACGTCGCCGACCTTGGTGAGCTGGTACAGCTCGCCCTCGATCATGCCTCGCGTGACGTCGCAGAGCAGCCGCACGAGATCGAGGGAGTCGACGGTCAGGGCCATGCCCATCGACTTGATGTAGAGATAGTCGCCGAGGAGGACGGTGATGTCGTTGCCCCAGCGCGAGTGCACCGTCTCCCGCCCGCGGCGTGTGACCGCGTCGTCGATCATGTCGTCGTGCACGAGGGTGGCGGTGTGGATGAACTCCACCACCGCCGCGTAGAGGGTGGCGTTCTCGCCCCGGTAGCCGCCGAGCCGCGCGCACATGAGCAGCAGCGCCGGCCTCACCCGCTTGCCGCCGCTCGCCTGGAGATAGCGGCCGATCTCGGGAATCAGCTCGACGCGCGACTCGATGTGGCGGACGAACTGACGCTCGACCGACTCCAGGTCCGCGCGTATGGGCTCGAAGATCTCGGCGAGGTCCGGGGGGACAGAGGTTCTCGACACGGCGGCGTCTCGCGCCCCGGATTTCAGCACAGTTACGCTCCAAGTGTCAACGCAGCAACCCTTTAGGGGCTCGTGCGCGGCGCCTCCGCGACGGCCTCCCCGCCGAGGAAGAGGGCCTCGAAGGCGGCCGCGGTCCGCGCCGACACCTCTTCGGGAGGCGTCCCCCGCACGCCCGCCACCACCTCGACGACTCGGGTCACCCACGCCGGCTCGTTGCGGCGCCCCCGGTGCGGGACCGGAGCGAGGTACGGGGCGTCGGTCTCGACGAGGAGCCGGTCCCAGGGCACCGCGGCCGCCGCCTCGCGCACGGCGTCGGCCCGCCTGAACGTCGCGATGCCGGAGAACGACACGTGAAAGCCGAGGTCGACGGCCCGCCGCGCCGTCGCCGGGTCCCCCGTGAAGCAGTGGAACACGCCGCCCGGCGGCGGCGCGCCCTCTCCCTCCAGGACCGCGAAGGTGTCGTCGTCGGCCTCGCGGGTGTGGATCACGATGGGGCGCCCCAACTCGGCCGCGACCCGGACCTGGGTCCGGAACACCTCGCGCTGGACATCGCGCGGCGCGAAGTCGTAGTGGTAGTCGAGGCCGATCTCGCCCACCGCGCAGGCGCCGGACCGCGCCGCCACGGCGGCTCGCAGCCGCGGCTCCACCTCGTCGAGGCACGCGGCGAACTGTCCGGCCTGGTGCGGGTGCACGCCGACCGCGAACCGCACCGCCGGCCACGCCGCCGCCACCCGCCGGGCACGGGCCGCCTCGGCCCGATTGGTGGCGTCGAGGATGCACAGGGCGCCCCGGAGGCCCGCCTCCCGGGCCCGCTCGACCACGGCGTCGAGATCGTCCTCGAACGCCTCGTCGGCAAGATGGCAGTGCGAGTCGAACATCGGCGCGCCCCGGCCTCGACTAGCGGACCCGGGCCCCCGGAGGGGCGGCGTCGGGGTCGTCCACTCCCAGCAGGACCGGCCCGCCGTCCGGGTCCGTCGCCGCGAGAATCATGCCGTTCGACTCGACGCCCATCAGCTTCGCCTTCTCGAGGTTGGCGACGATGACCACCGAGCGGCCCACCAGGGTCTCGGGGGCGTAGGCGCGCGCGATGCCCGCCACCAGCGTGCGCTCGCCCGTCCCGTCGTCCACCGTCACCTTGAGCAGCTTCTTCGACTTGGGGATCGCCTCGGCCGCGAGCACCCTCGCCACCCGCAGTTGCACCTTCATGAAGTCGTCGAAGGAGATGCGCGGTCCTTCCGCCGGGGGCGCCGGTGCGGCGGCGGTCGCCCCGGAAGCAACGGCCGGCGGACCGGAGGCGGCCCGGTCGGCCGGCCCCGCGGACGGGGTCTCCCCTCGTCCGGCCCGCGTCACGCCCCGGCCGTCCCCGGCCGCTTGCGGCGCCGGCGCCGCCGTCGAAGTGTCATCGGTCATCGTCTTCTTCCCTGTCCCCTTCTCCGCGGCGGCCCCGGCGGCCACGGCGGCGGTCTCGCCGAGGGCGCCGCCGGCCTCGAGGCGCGGCCACAGCGGCGGCCCCTGGACGACCTGCCGCGCTCCGCCCGACCATGCCGCGTCCGCATCGAGCCGGCTGTCGGCAATCGGCCGGGTCTGCCCCATGCGGCGCCATATCTCGGCGCAGGACGAGGGCATCGCCGGCCACAGCAGCAGCGCCGCGATCCGCACCGCCTCCACCATCTCGAACAGCGCCTGATCGAGCTCGGCCGCACGGTCGGGCGCCTTCGCCAGCACCCACGGCTCCGACCGGGTGATGAACTCGTTGGCGGCGTCGACGAGGTCGAACGCCGCCGCCATCCCCGCGTGGAGCTCGTAGCCGTCGAGGGCCGCGCGGTACCGCCGCACCACGTCGGCGGCGCGATCCGCGAGTCGGGGCGCCGCGCCCGCCGCCGGCGCGACCCGGCCTCCGCGGTACTTGTGGGCCATCGCGGTGACCCGGTTCACCAGGTTGCCGAAGTTGTTCGCGAGGTCCGCGTTGTACCGCTCGTCGAAGCGCTCCCACGTGAAGTCGCCGTCCTGGCCGTAGACGATCTCCTTGGCGAGGTACAGGCGGAGGGGGTCGGGACCGAGCCGGTCGGCGGCCTCGAGGGGGTCGACGACGGTGCCGAGGGACTTGCTCATGCGCTGGCCCTGCCAGTTCACCCACCCGTGGCCGTAGACCACCCGCGGCAGCTCGATGCCGGCGCTCATGAGCATCGCCGGCCACACCACCGCGTGGAAGCGGGTGATGTCCTTCCCCACCACGTGAAGGTCGGCCGGCCACCACCTCGCGAACTGCTCCTCGTCCGCGCCGTAGCCGACCGCGGCCATGTAGTTGGTCAGGGCGTCGAACCAGACGTAGACCACGTTCGACGGGTCGAACGGCAGGGGAATCCCCCAGCGCTGCCCGGTGCGGCTGATGGAGATGTCGTCGAGGCCGCGCTCGAGCAGACGCAGCATCTCGTTGCGGCGGACCTCGGGCTGTACGAAACCCGGGTTGGCCGCGTAGTGCTCCAGCAACCGGTCCCGGTAGCGGGACAGGCGGAAGAAATGGTTCTTCTCCTTGAGCCAGTCCGGCTTGCTGCGGTGCACCGGACACTTGCCGTCGACGAGGTCCTTGTCCTGCTTGAACGCTTCGCACGAGACGCAGTACCACCCCTCGTACTCGCCCTCGTAGAGGTCGCCGGCGGCGGCGATGCGCTCCACGAGGGTCGTCACCGCCACCCGGTGGCGTTCCTCGGTGGTGCGGATGAAGTCGTCGAACGACACGTCGAGCTTGGCCCAGACCTCGCGGAACACGCCCTCCATCCGGTCGCAGAAAGCCAGCGGGTCGAGCCCGAGCTCGGCCGCGCGCTGGAAGACGTTCTGCGAGTGCTCGTCGTTGCCCATGACGAACCGCGTGGACAGCCCGCACAGGCGGCGATAACGGGCGATGACGTCGGCCGTCACCTTCTCGTAGGCCGTGCCCAGGTGGGGCCGGCTGTTGACGTAGTCGATAGCCGTGGTGAGATAGAAGCGGCTCATCTCTGCTGCACCCCGACCGCTCGCCGGGGGCCGCGCGGCCCCCGGCCGGCGGCGCGCCCCGCCCAATCCGCGCCTCGAACCGCCGCGCCCCTCAGCGGCGGCGCGCCCCCGCCGCCAGCCCCGCGTCCCGGGAGGCCTGCACCGCGGCGGCGTGGACCTCCTTCGCCGAAGCACGATGCTCGCGGGCCGCGCGGGCGCAGTCCTCGAACTCCGGCGCCACGTTCACCACCGCGGGCCCGCGCCGCGCCACCTTGCATCGTATCTCGCCGTAGACCGTCGCCACCGGCACGATCTCGCGCGCCAACACCTCCCGGGCCACCTCCCCGTAACGGAGGCCGATGGTGCTCGTCTCACGGAACAGGGCCGCGCAGACGGCTTCCCGGCACTCCGGCGGCGCGAGGACCGTGACCTGCGTCCCCGGGCGGTTCTTCTTCATCTGCACCGGCGTGTAGAACACGTCGAGCGCCCCGGCGTCCTGCAGACGCTCCATGAGCACCCCGAAGATCTCGGGGTTCATGTCGTCGATCTCGCACTCGACGGAGACCACCCGTTCGGCGGGGCCGGCGTCCGCCGCCTCGCCGACGAGGACCCGCAGCACGTTGGGATGGCCTCGGGGGTCGCGCGAGCCCGCACCGTAGCCGATGCTCTCGATGCGCATCGCCGGCAACTGACCGTATTCGTCCGCGAACTCCGACACCAGCAACGCGCCGGTCGGGGTCAGCAGCTCGCCCCCCGGCGGCCCCGCGTACACCGGCGCCCCCTTGATCAGCTCCGCCGTGGCCGGCGCCGGCACGGGCATCGTCCCGTGGGCGCAGGGAACGGTGCCGCTGCCCACGTTCACGGCCGAGGCGACGATGCGCCCGGCCCCGAACCACTCCAGCGCGAAGACCCCGCCGACGACGTCGACAATGGAGTCGAGCGCCCCCACCTCGTGCAGGTGCACCTTCTCCACCGACATCCGGTGCAGGGCCGCCTCGGTCTCCGCCAGGCGCCGGAACAGCCGGGCCGCCCGCGCCCGTGACGCGTCCGCGAGCGCCGACCGCTCCACCAGCTTCAGGATCCCGGAGAGATGGCGATGCGGATGGCCGGCGCCGTCGGCGGCCGTCTCCGTCACCACGAACTTCGTGGCCCCGACCCCGGAGCGGGTCACCGCCTCGGCCGAGACCGCGCACTCGTCGCCGAGGGCCAGGCTCCCCAGGGCCTCCTGGAGGCGCTCGAGGGGCAGTCCGGCATCGAGCAGGGCGCCGATGAGCATGTCGCCCGAGGCCCCGGAGAAACAGTCCAGGTAGAGGATCCTCCCCATGGGTCGCTGGAGATCTCGCACCGGTGGCGCTTCCCTCGCGGCCGCGCCGGCCCGGACCGCGCCGTTCCGCCGCGCAGCCGCCTAGATCCGTCCCATCTCCTTGAAGCTGCAGTACTTGGCGTCGGCGAGAATCACGTGGTCGACCACTTCGATCCCCATCACCAGCCCCGCCTCGACCAGCCGCGCGGTCAGCGCCACGTCGTCGCCGCTCGGCGTCGGGTCACCCGACGGGTGATTGTGGAACAGCACTATCGCGGCCGCCCCCCCGCCCGCCGCCGCCCGGAACACCTCTCTGGGATGAACGAGGCTGGCGTCGAGGGTCCCGCTCGACAGCAACGCGGTCTTGAGGACGCGGTGCTTCGTGTCCAGGAGCACGATGCCGAACTGCTCGACGGGGCGGGCGCCGTACCTCGGCAGCAGGAAGGACGCGACCTCCCGCGGAGAACCCAGCCGCTCGCGGTGATCCGGCGGCCGCACCAGCGTGCGCCGGCCGAGCTCGACGGCGGCGAGCACCTGCGCCGCCTTCGCCGCCCCGAGCCCCTTCAGGCGGCACAGATCGCCGAGGGACTGCCGTGTCAACCCGTGGACGCCCTGCACCGCGGCCAGGACCCGGTTCGAGACGTCGATCGCGTTCGCGTCGCGAAACCCGTGACCGAGCACGATCGCCAGCAACTCGTTGTCGCCCAGACCTGACGGCCCGAGGCGCTCGAGCTTTTCGCGGGGTCGGTCGTGGAGAGCGAGTGACTTCATCGTACCACACGGCGGGGCCGCAGGCCGGCCGGGTCGGAACGCCGACCCCGTCACCGCCGACTGCCACCTCGAGTCGTCTGCAAGAACCGGGCACATGTGGCGGGAAGCGAGGATCGGTGGCGGTTGCCGCGGAAATGGCCGCTCCATCGCAGGACGATCGCCGGCGTCGCCCCGTCCCTGCGGCGACGACGTACGCGTACGATGCACGCGGACGGCTCGACCGGGATCGCGGGGGCTGCGCTCCACCCTCCCGGAGCCGGCGCCGTTTCACGACGCGGGCTCCTGCCCGAGCCAGCGCCCGGTCATGACGATGTCCGCCCACCCCGTCAGGTGGATGCCCTCTTCCGTCCAGCGCACGCGCTGCGCCCCGCCCGGCGACACCACCTCGACCTCGCGCGAGGCGCCGCCGAAGGCGGCGGCCGCCACCGCGCTCGCGCACGCGCCGGTCCCGGACGCGGCGGTCGGGCCGACGCCGCGCTCCCAGATGAGTATCCGAATCCGGGAGGCCGACTCCACCTCGACGAGCTCGACGTTGGTGCCGTCGGGGAACGCGGGATGGGTGGCGAGGGCGGCGCCGAGGCGGTGGAGGCGGCTCTCGCTCACCTCCCCCCCGAGCACGATGCACTGGGGATTCCCGACCGACAGCTCGACCACCTCGACGTGCTCGCCGCCCGCCTCCAGTTGCCGCTGCCGGAGCCCGGCCGGCGAGCCCATGAGCGCGTCGAACGTGGTCCGCCGGCCCGCCGACTCGACCCGCGTCAGCGATATCGGGCCGGCATCGGTCTCGATGACCGGGCGCCCGAGCGACGGCCGCTCGCGGACGACGATCGCGGCCAGGCAGCGGACCGCGTTGCCGGACACCTCCGCCCGCCCGCCGTCCGCGTTGTAGAGGACCATCCGGGCGCCGGTCGCGGTGGGCGCGTGGAGCACGAGCCCGTCTCCCCCCACGCCGGTGTGCCGGTCGCAGAGGCGGCGGGCCAGCGCCGCCCGCTCCGCCTCGGCGGTCTGCTCGATGGGCACGAAGAGAAAGTCGTTGCCGTAGGCGTGGGCCTTGACGAGGTCGAGAGGCATCGTTGGCGGGGTCCGTCTCCGAATCAGGGCGCCAATGGGCTCTGGAAGACCCACGTGAGGCCGACGGTCACGCCGACCTTGGGATCGAGCGCCGTGAGCCCCGTGAACAGCCCGCCGTCCAGCCGGACCGAACCGCGCGTATGGCGCAGCCCGAAGGTCATGCGACCGCGGCTCTCGGTGCCGGGCGGCGGCGTTCCCCGACGGGTGCTGACACGCCCGTTGAGCTCGCCGACGATCTCCGAGGCGGTGGTAATCGCCCGGGCCAGCGAGACGCCGTAGGTGAGCACGTCGTTCTGGCGGTCGCCGCGCGTGGGGTCCGACAGAATGCCCACGCCGATGTTGCCGACGAGGCGAATCGACTGCACCGTCTTGCCGACCAGCAGCGACTGGAAGAAGTCCATGGTATCGAGCCCGAGCCCGGTCTCGTTGCTGGCGTTCGGCAGCCGCGTCGCGAAACGCAGGCCCACGGCCGGCATCACCGCGCCTTCGTCGGCCAGCTTGACCTTGGCCCCGATCACCGCGTCCTCCCAGCCCCGCGTGGTGTCGCCGGGGACCTCGACCATGTGCGCCAACGGCGCGTCGAAGCGCTCGGAGATGACGAGGCGGCTGATGGACACCGCCTCGAGCTGGATCTCGGCCCGCGAGCCCATGCCGAAGCTGAGGCCGAGCCGCGGCAACCGCAACAACTGACCCTGGAGCCCCGACACGGGGAAGATGTGGCTCCAGGTGTTGTCGATGCCCGCCTCCAGGAGGACGAGGCCGTCTCCCACGGGCTCGGGGTCCTCGGTCAGCAGCGGCCGCTGCTGGGCCGCGGCCCCCCCCGCGGCCAGACACAATCCAAGCACCCACCCCGCCAGACGCGTCGGCCTGCCGCTCATCCCTCTCCCCGCTCCCCGCTCAGAATGCCTTCCCGGTGTCGAGGAGGATCGTCACCGGCCCGTCGTTGACGGATTCGACCCTCATGTGCGCCTGAAACACCCCCGTCTCGACGGAGACCCCCCGATCGCGGAACCGTCGGACGAGCTCGTCGTACACGGGGCGCGCTTCCTGCGGGGCCGCGGCGCCGTCGAACGACGGGCGCCGGCCCCGGCGGCAATCACCGTACAGCGTGAACTGCGACACGAGCAGGATGCCGCCGCCGATGTCGCGCACGGAACGGCTCATGCGCCCGTCGTCGTCCGGAAAGACGCGCAGCCCGACGACCTTGTCGGCCAGATGGGACACCGCGTCGCGTCCGTCGTCGCGTCCGATCCCCACCAGGACCAGCAGTCCGTGGCGGATGCCGCCCACCTCGCGGTCGTCGACGGTGACCCGGGCCGAGGTCACCCGCTGCACGACCGCTCGCATCGGTTCCCCGAGACCCGCGCGCGTCGAGTCCGCGCGGACCGGCGCCCCCGCGGCGTCCGGGCTGAAGTGCGGCGTGCAGGCATCGCCGACGCGATCAGACGACGGCCGCGTCGCCGGATGAAGAAGGAGCGGCGGGGAAGGACGCGGCGGCGGTCGCCCGAAGCTCCGCCACCGGGTTCAGGCGCCGGTCGAGGAGATGGCGCCCCGCGACGTTGCCGAGCGCCTTCAGCATCGACTGCTTCACCCCCGGATGGTCGCGCTCGAGGTCGAGCAGCAGCCGCTTGACGCGCTGTCGCTGCAGGCCCAGGTCGCCGCAGGCCGGGCAGCAGCAGCCGATCACGGGCAGGCCCGCCTGACGCGTGTAGTCCCGCGCCTCCTCCTCGCTGACGTAGACCAGGGGGCGAACGACCACGTGGCGTCGATCGTCGGACACCAGCCGGGCCGGCATCGCCTTCAAGGCCCCGGCGAAGAACAGGTTCAGGAGCAGCGTCTCGATGAAGTCGTCGGCATGATGCCCGAGGGCGATCTTGGTCGCCCCCACCTCGCTGGCGATCCGGTACAGGACGCCGCGCCGAAGGCGGGCGCAGAGCGAGCAGGGGGTCGCCCGCTCGTCGAGCTTCTCGTCGATGATCGCGCCGATCGTGGTGTGCTCTACCCGGAGTTCCCAACCCCGTTCCGCGCAGGCCCGCTCGATCGCGTCGTGCCGGTAGTCGCGATAGCCGGAATGCACGTTCACCGCCACCAGGGTGAAGTCGACCGGTGCCCGCCGCCGAAGCGCGTCCAGCAGTTGCATCAGGGCCCAACTGTCCTTGCCGCCGGACAATCCGACCATGACCCGATCACCGTCCTCGATGAGCTCGAAGTCGACGATGGCCTTGGTGACCTTGCGGGCCAGCTTCTTCTCGAGTGCGCTCTCGTACGCCATGACTGCGCTGTCGGAGTGTCGTGCCGCGGACCGATCCGCCGGGAAGGCGCGGTAACGGCCCGGCGACCTCGCCGGGCCGCCGCACCCGGACCATGATACGACGAAAGCGGCGGGCGAAGCAGTCCGCCCCGGTCTGCGCCCGGACGCCGCGTCAGTCCAGGAACGTCTGCGACCAGCGCTCGAGCACCATCAGGCCGAACAGGAAACGGGCATGGTCACGACGGCCGGCCAGATGTTCGTCGACCCGGCGGGTGACCTCGCCGGGCTCGAACCAGCCGCGCCGCCGCACCTGGTCCGGCCCCAGGAGGTCCTGCATGGGCAGGGCCCATTGGTCCCGCAACCAGGTCCGCGTGGGCATGAAGAACCCCGCCGTCGGCCGCCGCAGCGTCGACTCCGGCAGGAGCGGGCGCAGGGCGAGCTTGAGGACGTGCTGGCGGTCGCCGTTCCGGATCTTCAGGGAGCCCGGCATCGAGAACGCCAGCTCCATGACGTCGACGTCGAGGAAGGGCGCCCGCGTCTCCAGCGAGGTCGCCATGCTCAGCCGGTCGACGGCCACGAGCAGATCGTCGCTCAGGAACACCTGCAGATCCGCGTAGAGCTGCCGGTTGAGGAGGTCGTCCGTGTGCGCGCCCCGGAGATGGCGGCGAATCGGCGCGTACACGTCGCTGTCGACGAGGGCCCGGCGAAGGGCCGGCGTGTAGATGCGCCGCTTCGCGGGAACGTCGAGGACCGTCATCCACCGGTAGTGCGCGATGTTCTCGGGGCCCGTCGCCAGCCCCCGGGCGAATCGGCGCAGCCGGTTGATGGCCCCCTGCTTCTTCTCGCTGTGCGGCAGCAGGGCCGCCGCCGCCGAGAGCAGCCGCAACGCGGCGTCGGGCGCCAACATCGAGACGCGCCGCGCCAACGCCTCGGTCCGGTAGGTCCGGTAGCCCCCGAAGAGCGCCGCCCCCCCGCTGCCCGACAGGGCCGTGGTCACGTGCTGGCGGGCAATCTGCGCCACCAGGAAGGTCGGGAACGACGAGGCGTCGGCGAACGGCTGATCGAAATGGGCCGCCACGCGTTCGAACAGCGTCGCGAGGTCGGGGTCGACCACCGCCTCCCGGTGGTCGGTCCCGAAGTGGGACGCCACGGCGCGGGCCTGGGGCAACTCGTCGTAGCCGGCCGCATCGAAGCCGAGACTGAAGGTGGCGACCGGCTGCTCGGCCGCCGTCGCCATCAGGCCGACGACGGCGCTCGAGTCGACGTCCCCGGCCAGGAACGCGCCGAGAGGCACGTCCGACATCATCTGGGCGCTGACGGCCCGCGACAGCGCCTCGCGAAGCGCCGACGCCGCCTCGTCGTCGCTCCAGCTCCGGACCGGCACCGAGGCCGGGTCCCAGTACCGCTCGATCTTCACGGAGCCGCGCTCGTAGATCAGGTAGTGGGCCGGGGGCAGGCTCCGGACGTCGGCGAAGATGGTCCGGGGGTTCAGCACGTACCCGTAGGTCAGAAACTGATCCAGCGCCTCGAAGTCCATCTCCCGCGACGCTTCCGGCCGCATGAGCAGGGCCTTCATCTCGGAGCCGAACAGGAGGCGTTGCGGGGTCTGCGCGTAGAAGAGGGGCTTCTCGCCGGCCCGATCGCGGCCGGAGAAGAAGCGGCGGTTGTTCGCGTCCCACAACGCGAAGGCGAACATGCCGCGCAGCCGGGTCACCACGTCGACGCCGAACGCCTCGTAGCCGTGCAGGATGACCTCGACGTCAGACCGGCTCCGGAACCGGTGCCCCCTCCCGACGAGCTCCCGGCGGAGCTCGGCGTGGTTGTAGATCTCTCCGTTCGCCACCAGATGCGTCGACCCGTCCTCGCTCGAGAACGGCTGCTGACCGTTGCGGACGTCGATGATCGGCAGCCGCCGCATGCCGAGGCCCACCCCCGGCCGCACGAGCTGGCCGTGCTGGTCGGGCCCCCGATGGCGCAGGGTCTCGACCATTCGATTGACCTGGGTCGGATCCACCGGGCGGGCCGGGTCACGTTCGACGATGCCGGCGATACCGGACATGGAAGAGGCTGGAGAAAGGGCGAAGCCGCAGGCCGGACCGGCGCCGGCCGTGCGCAGACGCGACGATGGTACAATGGGCGCGGTTCGTAATCACCAGTTTCTTTGGCGAATCGGGGCGGATCGTCCCCTCCGCCGGCTCACTTCATTCTTCGCGCGGCATCGACCGTCGCGACGGCCGGGTTTCCCGCGACTCGAGAGGCAGGTCCCCCGTCGCCCGCGCCCGGCCGGAATCAGGACCGAGTCATGACCCACGCCGTCGCCCGCCTCGTCGCCGGGGCGGCCGCCGCGACGCTCCTCGCCGCGTGCGGTGCGCCGGACGCCGGCCCGGTGCTGGCGCCGTTCCGGGCCGAGCTGGACCGGCTCGCGCGCGAGGCGGAGACCGCGCAACGCATCGCCGTCGACGGCGTGGACGACTGGCTCTTCCTCGCTCCCGAGCTGCGGCTGGTTGGCCTGGACGGCCTGCGGGAAACGGACGCCGGCGACGCGGCGACGGCGGAGACGGGCCCCGTCGCGACCATTCTCGACCTGCACCGCCAACTGGACGCGCTGGGCGTCGAGCTGCTCCTGACCCCGGTGCCGCCGAAGTCGGTCGTCTTTCCCGAGAAGGTGTCCGGGGCGGTGGCGGTCCCCATTCCGGTGCCCCGTCTCGACCCCGCCCTCGAACGGCTCTACGATCGACTCCGCGCGGGCGGCGTCGACGTCCTGGACCTGACGGATCACTTCATCCGCGAGCGCTTCCACGCGGAGGGCCCGCTGTACTGCCGCACCGATACCCACTGGTCGGGCAGCGGCTGCACGACCGCCGCCGCCGCCATCGCCGCCGACGTCCGGGCCCGGCCGTGGCATGCGGAGCTCGATACGGAGTCGTTCGGGGCGAGCTGGTACAGCACCGGCATCAGCGGCGACCTCACCGGGCCCGGCGGGGTCGCCGCGGCCCGGGAGGAGCTGCGCCTGCGGGGCGTGATTCGCGCGACGGGGCGCGACCGCGCGGCCGTCGCGACCGATCCCGACAGCCCCGTCCTGCTCCTCGGCGACAGTCACGCGCTGGTGTTCCATGCCGGCGGCGACCTGCACGCCGCCGGGGCGGGCCTGCCCGATCAGCTCGCCTTCGAGCTCGGCCTCCCCGTCGATCTCGTGGCGACGCCGGACCCCTCCCCCGTCGCCGCCCTCGACGCCCTCGTCGAGCGGGTCCGCGCCGACCCGGCCTACTGGGGCCGGAAGCGCCTGGTCATCTGGTGCTTCGCGGCGCGCGCGTTCGGCGCCGGCGACGACTGGCGTCCGGTATCCATCGCGCCGTGACCGAAGTCCCTCTCGTGGACCTCCGCGCGCAGTACGCGTCGATCCGGCCCGAGGTCGACGAGGCGGTGGCGCGCGTTCTCGAGAGCGGCCGGTTCGTGCTGGGGCCCGAGGTATCCGCGTTCGAGCGCGAGTTCGCCGCCTTCTGCGGCGCCGGCCACGGCGTCGCCATCAACTCCGGCACCAGCGCTCTCCACCTCGCCCTCCTCGCGGCCGGCGCCGGGCCCGGCGACGAGGTGATAACCGTCCCGTTCACGTTCATCGCCACCGTCGCGGCCATCCGCTACACCGGCGCGACCCCGGTGTTCGTCGACATCGACCCGCGGACCCGCACCATGGACATGGGCCGGGTCGAGGAGGCGATGAACGCGCGTACCAGGGCGGTGGTCCCCGTGCATCTCTTCGGCCATCCCGCCGACCTCGACCCGCTGCTCGCCCTCGCCCGCCGGCGCGGCGTGGCCGTGATCGAGGACGCGGCGCAGGCGCACGGCGCCGAGTACCGCGGCCGTCGCGTCGGCAGCCTCGGCGACCTGGGCTGCTTCAGCTTCTACCCCACCAAGAACCTCGGGGCGTACGGCGAGGGGGGCATCGTGGTCACCAACGACGAGGTCCACGCCCGCGCCGTCCGCGCGCTGCGGAGCTGGGGCGGCGACGAGCGACGAGCGCCCCCGCAGGCCGGCTTCAACTACCGGATGGAGGCGCTGCAGGGCGCCGTGCTCCGGGTCAAGCTCCGCCATCTCCCCGCCTGGACGGAGGCCCGCCGCCGCATCGCCGCCGCCTACGACCGCGCGCTGGCCCCGACCGGGCTGACCACACCCGCGGCCGGGCCAGGTGTCCGGCCCGTCTACCACTGCTACGCGGTGGAGACGCCGCGCCGGGACGCCCTGCGCCGGGCGCTCGAAGCGGAGGGAATCCGGACCGGGCTGCACTACCCGGTGCCGGTACACCTGCAGGCCTGCTGCGCCGATCTGGGGGGGCGGGCAGGCGACCATCCCCACGCCGAGGCGGCCGCCGCCCGCACGCTGAGCCTGCCCATCTACCCCGAGCTGCCCGAGGACGTGCCGGCGCGGGTGGCGGAGATTGCCGGGCGGGTCTGCCGGGGGTGACCCCGGGCGGCGCCGTCGAACGCCTGCGGAGGGCCTGCCCTCACGGCCGCGGCTCGGACGGTCCGTAGTAGCGCCGGTAGTCCTGGCCGATGCCCCGCCGGAAGAGCCAGCCGCCGAGCGGACCCAGCCACCCCAGCACGTGGTGCATGTGGCGCAGGTCGGTCAGCTCGATGAGGTTCCCGTCGGGATCCCGGGCGAAGAACAGGGTGTGGCCGTGGGGCGACCGTTCCGGCCGGCTGACGATCTCCACCCCCTTGTCCGCCAGGTAGTCGTGCCAGCGCGCGGTGTCCCGCACGTTGAAGCAGAGGTGGGTCAACCCGACCCGGTTCCAGACCACGTCGGCCGCCGGGCGGTCCGGCCGGAACTCGAAGATCTCGATCACGGCGCCCCCGGGGACCCGGATCCAGCCGATCTTGCAGGTCGGCTCCGGGGCGTCGACTCCGAAGAAGCCCCGCACCCGCTCCGTTGGGGCGTCGGACACGCCCACCAGGGGACACCCGAAGACGTCCCAGTAGAACCGGACCGCCCGGTTGAAGTCGGCCACCGTGATGCCGGTGTGGCTGAACGAGCGTACGCGCACGATGATGTCCCTCCCTGTCTGCCAGGTCACGCACCGGCCTGCGGAACCCGGCACTCGGAATCGGCTGCCCCTTGCTTTTCGCCCGCCGCGGCCGCCGTCACCGCAGGCCCGCAGCCCAGCTCCGTCTCCCGGATGTGATCGGCCGCGCGGAGGGCCTGGGCGACGATGGTCAGGCCCGGGTTGACGGCCGACGACGACGGAAAGAACGACGCGTCGACGACGAAGAGGTTCTCCACGTCGTGCGAGCGGCACCAGGGATCGAGCACGGACCGCCGCGGGTCGGTCCCGAAGCACAGTGTGCCGCACTGGTGGGTCGTGTTGTGGATCGACCGCGGATGGACGTAGACGATGCCCAGTCCGAGCCGGCGCAGCATCCGCCGGACCTCGCGGACGAGCCGTTCGTGGGCCCGGACGTTGTTCGGCCGGTAGGAGAGCCGGATGCGCCCGCCGGCGTCGACCGTCACCCGGTTGTCGGGCCGGGGCAGGTCCTCGGTCATCGCCAGCCAGTCCAGCCCCCGCGCCACCCAGTAGTCGAAGAACCCCAGCGGCATCCACGGCGCCGCGGTCCGGGCCATGACCCCGTGGGTCCGCCCCTGGGACTGGATCTGCCCGAGCGGATGGCCGCCGTCGGGCCCCCGCAGGTAGAAGTCGTTGATCGCCACCGTCTTCTGGAACACGGTGTGGTTGCGGCGGAACGGATGGAACCCCGCCATCATCGTCGCGAGGTGCGCCATGTAGCGCCGCCCCACGAGGCCCGAAGAGTTCGAGAGGCCGCGCGGGTGCTTCCGGTTGGCCGACTGCAGCAGCAACGCCGCCGAGTTGACCGCCCCGCACGACAGGACGACGAGGGACGCCTCGACGCGGCGCCGCTCGCCGGCGTGGTCGACCTCCACCGCCTCGACCCGGCGGCCGCCGGGGTCCGTCAGCAGGCGCCGGGCCCGGGCGTCGGTCCACAGGGTGACGTTGTCGCGCGCGGCGGCGGGACGCACGCAGCAGACGTCGGCGTCGCTCTTCGCGTCGCGGTGGCACGGGAACGAGTTGCACGTGTTGCACAGGATGCAGCGTCCCGGCTCCCCGGGCCCCCGGAGTCCCAACGGCAGGGGCGAGGGGTGCAGCCCCTGCTCGCGGATCCGGTCCACGTACTGCGCCACCTGCTCCGCGTGGGGAACCGCGGCGTGCGGGAAGGGGGTCCGCGGCGCCTCGGTCGGATCCGCGCCGGCGGTCCCGTGCACCTCGTACAGGCGCTCCGCCCGCTGGTAGTACGGCTCGAGCGTGTCGTAGTCGACCGGCCATTCCGGCGAGACCCCGTCGACGTGCTCCAGCTCGCCGAAGTCCTCGCGCCGCATCCGGAAGAGGACGCTGCCCCAGAACTTGGTGTTGCCCCCGACGCAGTAGTGCATGTAGGGGCGGAAGGGCCTGCCCCTGCCGTCCAGCCAGCGCTCCGTCGTCTGGTAGCGCCGGTGCTTCCAGACCGCGGCGGGGTCCCGGTTCTCGGGCTCCAGGGGCACGAAGCGGCCCCGCTCCAGCAGCAGGATGCGCGCCGGGGCATCGGCCAGGGCGCGGGCCACGGTACCGCCTCCGGCGCCGGTCCCGATGATGACGATGTCGTAGCGCTCGCTCTGCATCGCGGTTCAGACCGCCGGCCCGCGGACCGCCGAGGAGGATGCCGTGGCCGTGTCGGCCGCGTAGATCTGGTCCATGATCCGCTGGTCGTCCATGGCCGTCTCCAGGTTCATCTCGGGCGGCCGCCCGGATCGAACGGCGCCCGCGAAGTCGCGGTACATCGCCTGGTAGCCGCGTATGTCCCGAAACCCGGGGAACAGGAGCCGCGGCAGGCCGCGGCCCCGAACCAGCACGAAGCCCCCGTTGGACTCGAACGTGATGACGCCGTCCCGCCCATAGAGCTTCGACAGCCGGACCCCGCGCAGCAGCGAGGGGACCTCGCGCGAGTAGAACAGGGCGCCGGCGGCGCCGTTCGCGTACCGGAACGCGGCCAGCATGCTCTTCGACCGGCGGTCCGGGCCCTGTCCTGAAGGGGGCGGCGCGAACCCCGTCGCGGCGGTGATGCTCGGTCCCAGGCTGTTGGCGAGGTGCAGCCAGTGGATGCCCTCCTCGAAGAAGGCGTCGCCGCCCGCCATCCCTTCGTCGTTGCGCCAGTCGTCTGCGGCCTTCAGCCGGTGGACCACCGTCGTGAACTGGGCGAGCACCAGATCACCGATGACCCCTCGGGCGAGGAGACCCCGCAGGCAGGCGGCCAACGGCTTGTAGTGATCGTTCTCGCCGACGAGGACCACCCGGCCGGCGCGGTCGCGCGCTTCCCGCACCCGTCGGTAGTCCGCCATGCATGGGAAGGCCGGCTTCTCGACGAGCACGTGCTTGCCGGCCGCCAGCGCCTGCAGCGCGAGATCCAGATGGAACCGCGGGGGCACCGCGACCACCACCGCGTCCACGCCCGGGTCCTCGATCGCCGCCGCGTAGCTGTCGTAGCTGCCCGCCCCGCGGTAGCGGCGGCGGTACGCCTCGGCCTTCGCCCGATCACGGCTCGCGTAGCTGCACGTGAACGTCCCCCGCAACCGCTGCAGGTGGCGGCTGTGCACCCCGGTGATGAACCCGCATCCAAGAAACGCAAGCTGCACCGGCATGGCGTGCCGTCCTGCCTCCGAATGCGCCATAGCAGCCCGCCAATCGTCGCGGGGGTCTGCGCGGATTGCGCGATGCCCCCGGCCGTCACCCGCGGCGCGAAGCCGACACGGGCTCCTCGGCCGGCGTCTCGAGCACCTCGCGGATGTAGTAGGTCGGCTTGTCCTGCGACTCGTGGTACGTCCGGACCTGCAGCTCCGCGAGGAGCCCGAGGGTCACGAGCTGCACCCCCGTGAACAGCAGCAGAATGCCGAACAGCAGCAGGGGCCGGCCGCCGATGTCCTGCCCCCCGAACAGCCGGACGTACGCCAGCCACGCGGTGATCGCGGCCCCCGCCGCCCCCATCGCCAGACCGACCAGCCCGAAGATCTGCAGCGGCCGCGTCGAGTAGCTCAGCAGGAACTTCACGGTGACGAGGTCCAGGATCACGTGCGGCGTGCGCGACAGGCCGTACTTCGACCGGCCGTGGCGGCGGGCCCGGTGGTTGACGACGACCTCGGCGATGCGCACCCCCTGCTCGCTCGCGATGGCGGGGATGAACCGGTGCATCTCGCCGTAGAGGCGCAGCGACTTGACCACGTCGGCCTGGAAGACCTTGAGCGAGCACCCGTAGTCTCGCAGCCGCACCCCGGTCACGCGAGAGATCAGCAGGTTGGCGACGGCGGACACGAGCCGCCGGGAGAGCCACGGGTCGCGGCGCCGCTTGCGCCAGCCGCAGACGACGTCGAACCCCTCGTCCAGCTTGTCGACCATCCGCGGAATCTCGCGGAGATCGTTCTGCAGGTCGCCGTCCGCGGTGGCGATCAGGCGTCCCCGGGCGGCCGCGAAGCCGGCCGAGAACGCCGCCGTCTGCCCGAAGTTGCGGCGCAGGCGAACGACCCGCAACCGGGAGTCGGACGCCTGCAGATCGGCGAGACGCTCGAAGGTGCCGTCGGTGCTGCCGTCGTCGACGAAGACCATCTCGTAGGTTCGCCCCCAGGCGTCGAGCGTCTCCGTCAGCTCCCGGTGGAGCTCGTCGACGTTCGGAGCCTCGTCCAGGAGGGGAATGACGACCGACAGCTCTGGATTCATCAATCGGAGGGTGGAGACGCGGTACGGCGGGATTATAAGCCGGACGCGGCGGCGCCGGACGCGTTGACGGCGCGAGGCGGGGGCGGCGCCGGAGCCCTGGGCTCGGGAGGCCGGACTCCGGCGGTCCGCCGGGAGCGGTTCTGCCCGCCGCCGACCCCGACGCCGGCCGGTCAGAACCCGACGTTGAACGTGAATGCGGTGGTCATTCCCCCCAGATCGATCCGCTCGGCGAGGAAGCCCTGGTCGGTGGCGAGCACGCCCTGGGCGTCCTGGTAGCGGAACTCGATCCCCGCCGCGTAGCGACGTCCCCCGAACCGCAACCCCGCGAGATAGACGCGACCGACGTCGCTGCCGTTCGCCGTGTACTGGCCCCAGAAGACGGGCGCGTCCTCGTGGCCGGAGTCGATGAACTCGCCGACCTCGCTGTAGCGCCAGTTGAAGAGGCCCACGCCGGCGCCCGCGTAGGGCTGCACCACCGTCCGCCGCCCGAAGGGGAAGAAGCGGGCGGTTGCGGTGACCGGCGCCACCCGCAGCGTGAAGTCCTGCTCGATCTCGGTCCCGTCGATGTTGTACCACTGGTCGTAGACGCTGAACGCCGTCCGCCGGTACCAGCCGGCCCCGACCCCCACCTCCAGATAGTCTCCGACCCCGAGGAGCCACTCGGCGCCGACGCTGGCGCCGTTCAGATCGTCCGGGAAGAAGTAGAAGTCCTGCAGGTTCGCGAGCAGCACGTCGTCGGCGATGCGCGTGTCCGCCCCCCGAACCGTGAAGCGCCCCAGGTTCAGGCTCAGCCAACTGTCCTGCGCCAGGAGCGGCGCGGGCCACGCGATGGCCAGAAGCGCCGCCAGCGACATCCTCCGCATCGACTTCATGGACATTCCGTCCTCCTCACGGGCCTTCCGCCGGCCTGCCCACGCCTTGGCGCCGCGACCGGCCTCTCATGACCCGATATCGGAGTGAGCAACAGCCGTGCCAAGATGAAGTTCTTCCACAACTCATTTCTTCTCAATAGCTTGCAGGATTCCAGTCGAAATCGTCGGTGTCCATTCCGGATCGCAGGGCGTCCGTTCCGGAGCACTCCGCGGAAGCGCGCCGGCGACGACGCCTGCACGGGATCGATCCGGAAGCCGCGCAGCGGCCCCATCGGTCCGACCCGCCGCCGCGGACGGCCACCGGCCCGGTTACGCCGGAACGACGTCGAGCGTGTAGTCGAGCATTCGTTCGCCGTCGAAGATCCAGCGGCCCGCGAAGCGGCGACCCCCGACGATCAGCGGCAGCCAGTGGCGGTCGTCCTCCCACATCTCGTCGAAGGGGATCGCGCCGACGTCGAACCAGAGGGGCGCCGCCTCGTCGGTCTCCACCGGCTCGCCGTCGATGTCCGCCGCGCGATACACGCGGACGAACGTCGAGTAGCCGTCGACGAACTGGAAGCAGTGCTCGCCGAGACGGACGAGGCGGAGCGGGGTCACCCCGAGCTCCTCGCGCATCTCCCGGACGGCGCAGTCGTCGAAGGACTCCCCCGGCTCGCGCCGGCCGCCGGGGCCGTTGATCTTGCCGGCCCCGAGCCCGCGCTTCTTGCGGATCAGCAGGATGCGCCCGCCCCTGACCACGAACACGAGGGTCGCGGGATCGACGGCCCGCCACGACGTCCAGTCGATCTCCCGCACGCGCCGCGCCGTCATCCCGCCGCCTCCTGCCCGACGTCGGGGGATCCGGACGATCGACTCGCGATGATCCGGAGCATCTCGTCGTGAATCCGCCGGTTCGAGGCGACGATCTCGTCGCCGTGGGTGTCGAACGCGCCGCCGTCGAAACGCGACAGCCGCCCCCCCGCCTCCTCGACCACGAGGCTCGCCGCCGACATGTCCCAGGGGTGCAGGCGCTGCTCCCAGAAGCCGTCGAACCGCCCCGCCGCGAGGTAGCAGAGGTCGAGGGCGGCGGAGCCGAGCCGCCGCACCGCCCGCGCCCTCGCGACGAACGCGCCGAAGAGCCCGACCAGGTCGTCCACGTTGGCGTGCACGTCGTAGGGGAACCCCGTGCAGAGCATCGCGTCGAGCACTGAACCGGTGTCGGACACCCGCAGGGGGGCGTCGTTCAGCCACGCCCCGGCGCCCCTTTCGGCGGTGAAGAGCTCCCGGCGCGTGGGGTCGTAGACCGCCGCCACGACCGGCCGCCGGTCCACCTCCAGGGCCAGGCAGGAGCAGAAGATGGGCAGGCCGTGCGCGAAGTTGACGGTGCCGTCGAGCGGATCGAAGACCCACTGGTGGCGGGCGGCGGTCCGCCCGGGGTCGTTCCCGAGCTCCTCGGCCAGCACCTCGTGTTCCGGAAAGCGCTCCGCGATGACGGCGCGGCCCATCCGCTCGACCTCGAGGTCGATGGCGGTGACGAGGTCGATCGCACCCTTCTTGCGGACGTGAAGATTGCCGCCGAGACGGTCGAGCTGGATCTCGCCGGCGCGCCGCACGATCTCGACGGCGGTGGCCAGCCACGTGGAAGGGTGCGCCATGTCGTCAGGGAACAGGTGATCCGGAACTCCGCTCCGCGCCGCGCCACCGCGCGGAGTCCTAGGGGACCGATTCCTGGGAAACCGCCTGAAGGGTCTTCACCATCACCACCTCCATGCCCCCCTCCGGCGCCCGCGCGATGCGAACGTCGTCCATGAGGCTGCGCATGAAGAAGATGCCCCGCCCGCTCGACTTCAGCAGGTTCTCGGGAGCCAGCGGATCACCAATCTCGACCGGGTCGAAGCCGTCGCCCTGGTCGACGACCCGCACCGTCAGTCGCTTCGGGTCGGACGGGGGCGCCAGTCCGAACTCGACGGTGACGAGCTTGTCCTCGATGTCCCGGTTCCCGTGCTTGATGGCGTTGATGACGGATTCGCGGACCGCCACCCCGATCCAGTGAATCGAGTCACCGTCGAAACCGACGATCTTCCCCAGCTCGTCGCTGACGACCTGGACGAAGTCCAGCATGTCGAAGTGACTGCGGAACGTCAGACGAACGACAGGGTCGCTGGTCATGCGGCTGTGTCTCGGTCGGGATGAACGGTTCCCCCCCGGGTTCCTGCGGCGCGTACCGGGGACGCCGGCTCCGCGGCCCGCGACGGGAAACACCCCGCCCCGGCCCCCCTCCCGGCATCGGGCGCGGCTACGCAAATGCGTAACATACTGTCGCTCCCCGCTTGGCGCAAGACCGGGACGCAGACCCGCCGAGAACCTCCCGGCCGCGCCCGCCTGATATAGTGCTGGCGATGTCGTCCGTCGTCGTGCATCCCGCCGCCTGCGTCCGTGGCCGCATCCCGGTACCCGGTGACAAGTCGATCTCGCACCGCTACGCGCTGCTCGCGGCGCTGGCGGAGGGCCGGTCGACCATCGATGGCTACGCGCCGGGGGTCGACTGCGCCTCCACCCTGGCGTGCCTCCGCACGCTCGGCGTCCGCGTCGAGGGGCCCCGAACAGCCGGCGGGGCGACCGGCCGGCCGGTCGTGACCATCGACGGCCGCGGCGTCGGCGGCCTCGCAGCGCCGCCGGGACCCCTGGATGCCGGCAACTCCGGCACGACCCTCAGGCTGCTCTCCGGCGCGCTCGCCGGCCATCGGTTCACCAGCGTCATCACGGGGGACGGCTCGCTCCGCCGCCGGCCGATGCGCCGGATCATCGAGCCCCTCTCGCTGATGGGAGCGCGGGTGACCGGAGAAGGGGATCGCCCGCCTCTCACCATCGCCGGCTCGCGGCTCGAGGGCGTCGACTACACCCCGCCGGTCCCGAGCGCCCAGGTCAAGAGCGCGGTGCTCCTGGCCGGGCTCCACGCGTCCGGCGACACCACGGTGAGAGAAACCGCCGCCACCCGGAACCATACGGAGCTGGCTTTCCCGATGTTCGGGGTCGAGCTGCGCCCGGTCGACGGCGGCGTCACCCTGCGCGGCGGACAGCGCCCGCGGGCGGCCGGGCTGACGGTGCCCGGCGACCTGTCGTCCGCCGCGTTCTGGGCGACCGCCGCCGCCGCCCTCCCCGGCTCGGACATCACCCTCCAGGACGTGGGGCTCAATCCCACCCGTACCGGCATCCTCGGCTGGCTCGAACGGGCGGGGGCGGTCGTGGACCTGCTGCGGGTCAACGAGGACACCGGTGAGCGGCAGGGCTCCATCCGGGTGAGCCACGGAGGCAACCGCGCGCTCGCGGTGGGGCCCGCCGACGTGCCCGGACTCATCGACGAGCTGCCGGTGCTGGCCGCGCTGGCCACGCATGGTGGAGAATTGCACGTGACCGGCGCCGGCGAGCTGCGGCACAAGGAGAGCGATCGCATCAGCGCGCTGGTCGACGGGCTGCGCGAGCTGGGAGGACACGTCGAGGAGATGGCGGACGGATTCCACGTCGCCGGCGCCCGGGCACTTCGGGGCGGCGAGGCCGACGCGGCCGGCGACCACCGGCTCGCGATGGCGTTCGCCGTCGCCGCCCTCGGCGCCCGGCAGCCGAGCCGAATCCGCAACGCCGAGGCCGTGGACGTGTCCTACCCGGGCTTCTTCGACGTGCTGACGTCCATCTGCGTCCCCAGGCAGCAGTCCGCGCCGTGAAACCGAGCGGACTGCTGCAGGATTGGCGGGGCGCCGAGCGGAGCCGCCGGGCGACGATTGGAGGGCGAGCCGCCCCCGGTTCCAGCCCGGATGCGGCGCCTGCCGATGCGCACTGACAAGATCTACCTGGTGGGGTTCATGGGCGCCGGCAAGAGCAGCGTCGCCGGCGCACTCGGTGAGAAGCTGGGTTGGCGCGTCGAGGACGTCGACGAACTCATCGAGCAGCGCGAGCGCATGACCGTCGCCGACATCTTCGCGCGGTGCGGAGAGGCCTACTTCCGGCGGGTGGAACGGTCGGTGCTGGCCGCCCAGGTCCCGGTGCGGCACGCGGTCGTCGCGACCGGCGGGGGCACCTACGCGGACTCCGCCAACCGTTCCCTGATCGATCGGGACGGCGTCTCGATCTGGCTTGATGTATCCTTGTCACAGGTCATCGAGCGATTGCCGAGCGACGGAAGACGACCGCTGGCTGTCGATCGTGCCGGCATGGCGCGGCTCTTCCGCGACCGGCAGGCCGCCTACCGGCGCGCCCATCTCCGGCTGGATGCCGGCGCAGCGTCGGTCGGCGAGATCGTCGAACGGATCATCGACCGGCTGAACGTATAGCCGGCCGACCTGGTGGATAGCCGACCGGCTCGATGCCCGGCATCCGGCGGTGAGACCGCGCGCGGCGCCTGGACCGACGAGGCGCGTCCGCGGCGAGGCGGGGCCGTTCCCGATGCGCTTCCTGATTCTCAGCGACATACACGGCAACATCGACGCCCTCGACGCGGTACTCGCCCGCTCGCCGCCCGAGTCCTACGACCGGTTGCTCGTGCTGGGCGATCTGGTCGGCTATTGCGCCAACCCGAACGAGGTCGTCGAGCGCATCTTCCAGCTCGAGCCGGACGTGATCATCCGGGGCAACCACGACAAGGTCTCGACCGGCGTGGTGGAACCCGACGACTTCCGCCGCATCGCGGCGGAGGCGGCGCGCTGGACCCACAAGGCCCTCACCCCCGAGAACCGCGAGCGGGTGGCGGCGCTGCCGGCGGGACCCAAGCGGGTGAACCGCGAGATAGAGGTGTGTCACGGCACGCCGTCGAACGAGGACACCTACATCACCGACGAAGAGGACGCGGTCCGGGCCTTCGAAGCCTCACGCCGCCCCATCTGCTTCTTCGGCCACACCCACGTACCGGTGGCCTACGTGCAGCGAGGCTCCGACGTGGCGGCCACCCACCCCATACCGGGCGGGCCCGACACGACCGTCATCAACGTGGACAAGAAGTGGCGCTACCTCGTCAACCCGGGCTCGGTGGGGCAACCCCGCGACACCGACTCGCGGGCGTCCTACGCGGTCTACGACTCGAGGACGCCGAGCATCGAGATCCGGCGCGTGACCTATCGCATCGACCTGGCACAACAGCGCATCACCGAGGTGGGGCTTCCCGAGAGCCTCGCCTTCAGGCTCGGCCTGGGTCGCTAGCGACGCTAGCGGCCGCCCCCCGACGCCGGCGGGGCGGCACGGGGGTCAGGCCTCCCGGGCCTTCTTCCGGGCGGCGCGCTCCTCGCGGCGACGCAACTCTGCCGCGTAGGCGTCCGCGGCGGCGCGGGACCCGAGGATCCAGCCGACCACCAGCCCCAGCAGCAGGATGGCGGGAATATAGACGAAGTGTCCGGCGGGCATCGTCGACGGGAGCCTCAGCCGTGGTCGCGGTCTCCGATGCGGCGGGTCACGTCGGCGAGCTCGGCCTCGACGGTGCCCAGCCGCTGCCAGATGGTCCACAGGTAGCCGACGGCGATGGCCCAGACGACGGCGTAGGCGCCGGCCACCAGCGGCGCCGCCGGCATCTGGTCCTCCGGCGGTATGTCGTCCATCGGCACGAAGCCGTCCTGGGCCGCGGTCGTGGCGGGCTGGGCGGCATCGAGCACCGCCATGCCCGCCGCCACGCCGACGACCAGTCCCAACGCCATCACCCGGGGCACACCCCATCGAGACGCCGCCCGCCGCCACGCGCCGCGCAGACGCAGAATCCCCACTAGTCCTCCTCCAACGCCAGGTAGAGACGATCGAGCGCCGCCCGCTGCTCTTCCAGCCGGGCCCGGGCCGCGAGCAGCGCCATGCACAGCACGATGAACCCGGCGAACGACCACCAGAGCGGGAGCCCGAAGTCGACCGGAAGCGTGGGCACCACCGACGTGCGGGGATGAACGGTGCGCCAGATCTCGGTCGAGACGTAGAGGAACGGCACGTTGGCCATGGCGAAGATGCCGACCCCCGCCGCGAGCCGATCGGAACCGGCCCCGCCGTACTGGCGCAGGAGCAGGTAGGCGACCAGGATCAGCTCCAGGATCACCGCCATCGTCAACCGGGCGTCCCACTGCCACCACACCCCCCACGCCTTGATTCCCCACAGCGGCCCGGTGATGAGCCCCATCAGCCCGAAGACCACCGCCAACTCGGCCGCCGAGACGGCGAGGCGGTCGGCCGCCGGCTTCCCCCGGAACAGGTACTGCACGCTCGCGATGCCGAGCACGAAGACGGCGAGGAACATCGCCATCCACGCCGGGAAATGGAAGTAGAAGATCTTCTGGACCAGCCCCATCGTCGATTCGTAGGGGGCGCGGATGATGACGATGGGAGCGGTCACCAGGAAGAAGGCCGACAGGCCCGCGAGCACCGGAAAGAGGCGTCGGTTCATCGGTGTCATTCTGTCATGACCGGCTCGAATGTCCATAGCGCGAGGGTCAGGAACACCGCGTCGAAGAAGAAGAGCAGGCCGATCCAGAGGCGCGCCATCGCGAGGTTCGGCTCGGGGTCGATGAGCACCGCGGTGCCGCTGACTCCCATGATCAGCACCGGGATGGTGACGGGGTACAGCAGCACCGGCAGCAGGACGGCGCGGCTGCGGGCGCGCACGAGCATCGCCGAGAACAGGGTCCCCACGCTGGCGAACCCGAGGGTGCCGAGCGACAGCAGCGCGAAGAGCCGGACCGGATGCCGGAACAGGGGGGCCTCGAACAGGAACGCGACCATGACCGTCACGATCGCCTCGACCACCGCCAGGAGCAGCAGCAGGCCCGCCAGCTTGCCGACGTAGATGGCGGGGCGGGCGACCGGCGCCAGCAGCAGGCCGCGGAGGGCGTCGTGATACCGCTCGCGCTCGAAGGCGCGGCCGAGGGCCAGGGTGCCGGAGAAGGCGATGGCGATCCAGAGGATGCCCGCCGCCGCCCCCTCCACCGCGCGCCCGCCCCGGACGAAGCCGAACGAGAACACCAGCACGCAGGAGATGGCGAAGAAGACGGTCGTGAACAGCAGCTCGCGGCTGCGCGACTCGACCCGCAGGTCCTTGCGGACCACGAGCCACGCCACCCGCAGGAACTCCCTCATCGCGTCCCCCCGGCCGCCACGGCGGCCCGGTACCGTTCGCGCAGCGTCCCCTCGCCCCCGAGGGGCCCCAGCCGGCCCCGGCGCAGCAGGAGCGCCCGGTCGAGGAGACCGTCGACGACATCGAGGTCGTGGGTGGCGAGCACGACGATGCGCCGCCGGGCCCGCAGGCCGCGCAGCCGATCGACCAGCTTGACGCACGACGCCTCGTCGAGCCCCGTGAACGGCTCGTCGAAGAGGGCCAGCCGCGGGTCGTGCAGCAACGCGCGCTCCAGGGCCAGCCGCTGCCGCATGCCGCGGGAGAAACCCTCCACGACGTCGTCGGCCCGATCGTCGAGGCCGGCCCGGACGAGGGCGTCCGCGGCCGCGCGCCGGGGATCGTCGAGGCCGTGGAGCCCCGCGAAGAACTCCAGGTTCTCGCGCGCCGAAAGCTCGGGGTACAACTGCAGGTCGTGGGAAAGGAAACCGATGTTCGCGCGCAGGGCTGTCCCGGCCTCGCCGGCCGTCATCTCGCCGTAGCGCACGCTTCCCGCCGAGGGCGCGGCCAGGGTCGCGAGCACGGAAAGCAGGGTCGACTTGCCGGCGCCGTTCGGGCCGAGCAGCCCCACGATCTGGCCGGCCGCGCAGTCGAACGTCACGCGGGACAGGGCGCGGCGGCGCCCGAAATGGCGGGACACGCCGGTCACCGCGACGCGATCGAAATCGACGGGGTTCGGAGTCGGCACGCCGCTCTCAGCACCCGACCGGCCCCGGTGCGGGTGCGCCGGTGCGCGGCCGGCGCCGGGCCCGGAGGCGGCGGGTCACCACCGAGGCCTCGCGGGCGGGCCGGCGCTCGCCGGGCGTGACGCGGCTCGGGGTCTCGCCACGGGCTGCCCGCCGCGCCCTCATGCCGGCGCCCGACCCGCGACGGCCGGCGCCGCGCCGACCGCCAGATCATCGTCCAGCTCCCGCAGCACGTTCTGTAGCTGGTCGATCAGCTCGGTGCGCCGCGTCCCGTACCGCGTGGACTTGATCCGGCCCTGCCGATGCTGGCGCTCCACCTTGACGAGGTCGGTGAACAGCTTCTCGCGGCGGCGCTCGAGGGCCTCGCGCCCGTCCGGCGCCGCCGGGCCTCCGGCCCCCGCCGACCCCACCATCCCGATGACGACGATGAGCGCCGACAACGCCAGGGTGACGATGCGCGGCCATCCGGCGTGGTGGGGCAGGCCGCTCAGCTCCAGGACCACCGGCTCTCCCGCCGGCACCCGCCGGCCGGCGCCCCAGATCAGGGCCGACAGACCGGTCTCCTCGGCCCCCATCTCTCCCCGCCGTTCGATCTGGGCCGACGCCACGTCGAGCGCGCCCCACTGCTCGACGAAGACGAGCAACTGCTCGAAGTCCGCGGGAAAGACCTGCGACAGCACCAGGCCGTCGCCCGAGTAGGGCAGGATGGAGGCCACGTGCACCGGCGTGACGCCCGGCTCGAACGCGCCCTGCACCCATACCCGCGGGCCGTCGACCAGGGTCCGAGGCGTCGATCCCCCCATCACCGTCCCCGACTGGGCCCCCGGCGGCAGTCGGAACTCGAACGGCGGCTCGGGCTCGACGGGCCAGGGCGACTGGTTGAACACGTCGAGCAGGTAGTACAACTCGATCTGCTCTTCGCCGAGCTCGACGTGGATGCGCGACTCCTGGCTCAGGGTCACCCGCCCGGGCCGCGCCGCGGGGCGGGCGTCGGCGGCGCCGGGGTCGCCCGACGCCCCGACCAGGAGGACCGCGACCCCGCCGCGTCCGGGCGCCGCGAAGGGCAGCGACTCGAGCGCGACCCCGTCGAGCTCGGTGGCCACCGTGACCTGCTCGCCCGGGTTCAGGGTGAGGAACGTGGCGCGGCCCTCCCCGTCGGTCTCCGCCGTCGACGCGCGGTCGCCGGCCCGCAGCTCGACCGTCTGTCCGGCGACGTTGTTCGCGAAGCTCCCGCGAATGACGCGCACGGTGATCGACCCGTCGGAGAGATTCGGGTCGGGGCGGGGAATCCCCGACATCTGCCGCGGGTCCGGCTGGGCCAGCGCGGACACGGCGAGGCAAAGCAGCAGCACGCCGGCGGCGACCGGGTTCGACACGCCCGCCGCGCGCGATCTCGCGGGGCGTGCTCCCGGTCCGTGAGATGGGTTCTCCCCGCCGCCCCGGGCAACCCGAACATCGCCGGCGGCCGCGTTCACGCCACCGCCCCCGACAGCGTCGCACCGCATTCCTTGCAGAAGCGGGCGTCCCGGTCGTTGGAGGTCCCGCAGCGGCCGCAGGTCAGCGTCGCGACCTCGTGGGCGGGCGGCGGCGGCTCGGCGGGCCGGCCCAAACGCTCTTCCAGCTCGCGCTCGATCACGGCCAGGAAGTCGACCGCCTCGACGTCGAGCTGCTTCATGAGGCGAATCGCCCGCGCCCGCAGCCGCCGCCCCATCTCCTCGAAGTCGTCCTCGGACACCTTGCCCATCGCCCGGTCGAACTCGAGCTCCTTGATCGACCGCAGCACCAGCGTCTTCTCCCGCTCCACCGCGGCCCGGCTCCGCGAGCCGACCATCACCGTGGTCTCCTGGAAGGTGCTCTGCGTCAGCGGCATGATCGCCCGATAGATCATCAGCCCCACGAAGCCGGCCGCGCCCATGGCCAGGGTCAGCAGGATCGCGGCGACCGGGTCCGAGGGCCTCCCGACAACGAGCGCGACCGTGGCCGCCCCGAGGGCGACGAGGACGAACAGGTGCCAGGGGCGGAAGGAGGAGGTGCCGAAGGCCCGCTTCATGGACACGGTCGTTTGCGCCAGTGCAGGCTTCTAGTCGAGATCCCGGAGCTCGTCGTCCAGCCGCGCCTCGAGCCGGTCGCGCTCCGGGTCGGTCTCCCGGCCGTCGTCACCCGTCGCCGGCTGTCCGGGACGCGTCCAGCGCACCAGGGCGCCGCCCAGGGCCACCGCACCGGTCGCGGCCAGGAAGTACGGAAAGAGCCAGGCGAGGCGGTTGAACCCCTCGTCGAGGGGCGCGGCCAGCGCCTCCTGGCTCTGATGCTTGTCGATGTAGAAGCGGAGCACCTCGTCGCGGGTCAGCCCCTCGGCGACGAGGTTCCTGAGCTCCGCGCGAGTGACGGAGGCTTCGGCGCACGTGCACTCGGCGAGGATCTTCTTGCCGCACCCCGGACTGCCGCACATGCAGACCAGCGATCGCTGCAGGTCGAGCTCCAGGGCGCTGGCGGGGACGTTGGCGTCCTGCAGCGCGCCCTCGATCTGCGCCGGCTGGGCCGCGGCGCCTCCCGCCGCCAGCGCCGTCAGCCCGAACGCGAGCAACGCCGTCGTCGCCGTCGACGCGGTGGCCGCCCCCTCCGGCACCGTCGCCCCCGCGTAGGCGAAGGTACTCTCGGGCAGCAGCGCGAGGCCGGTGCCGAGGGCCAGCACCGTGAAGCCGAACCAGATCCAGTTCACGAGCGGGTTCACGGTGATCTGGAAGCTCGCGGCCTGATCGCTCAGCTCGTAGCCGGCGAGCACGATGTAGAGGTCGTCGGCGATGGTCCGCCGCATCGCGACCTCGGTCGTCGGCTCGGTCTCGTGCTTGAAGAAGAACCACCGCGCCGGATACAGCTCGCCGAGGACCTCGCCGTCCTCGAGCACCGTCATGTGCGCGGTGATCATCTGCTTCTGCGTGTCGGTGTTCTGGCTCAGCCGGTCGTAGCGCACGCTGTAGGGACCCAGCTCGTGGGTGTCTCCGGGCCGCAGGAGCACCTGCGAGTCGAGCTTGTAGCCGGCCCCCGCGAAGCCCAGGAACATCAGCACGATGCCCACGTGCACGACGTAGCCGCCGTAGCGGCGCCGGGACCGGGCCACGAGCCCGATCATCGCCGTCATCAGGTCGGTGCCCGTCGCCTCCCGCCGCACCCCCGCCCCGCGGATGAACTCCTGCCCGATGGTGCCGACCACGAACGCGCACAGGGCGAAGCAGACTCCGGACACCCAGACCCGGAAGCCGAGGGCGTACAGCCCGGCCCCGGTCGCCAGCGCGAGCACCACCGGCCACGTGAACTGGTAGAGCAGGTTCGAGGGCGACGACCGCCGCCACGCCAGCAGGGGCCCGATCCCGGTCAACGTGAGCAGGATGAGCCCGATCGGCAGCATCCACTTCGTGAAGAACGGCGGCCCCACCGTCAGCCGCATCCCCGTGACCGCCTCGCTCAGGGTCGGGAACATCGTCGCGAACAGCACGAAGACGGCCGAGAACAGCAGGATCCAGTTGTTCACGAGGAACGCGGCCTCGCGGGAAACCCACGACTCGAGCTCGTTCCGGGCTCGCAACAGCGGCATCCGGTAGATCACGAGGCCGAAGCTGAAGACCAGCAGGACGATCATGAAGACCACGAACATCCACATCAGCGTCTCGTCCTGGCCGAACGCGTGCACCGACTGCACGATGCCCGACCGGGTCATGAACGTCCCGAAGATGGTGAGGAAGAACGTCATGATGACGAGCGTCATGTTCCAGACGCGGAGCATGCTGCGCCGCTCCTGCACCATCACCGAGTGGAGGAACGCGGTGGCCGTGAACCACGGCAGCAGGCCCGCGTTCTCGACCGGGTCCCAGCCCCAGTAGCCGCCCCAGCCGAGCTCCTCGTAGGCCCAGATCATCCCCAGGGTCAGGCCCAGCGAGAGGAAGAGCCACGACATCATCGTCCACCGGCGCACCGCCCGCAGCCACGAGTCGTCGAGGTGCCCCGTGATCAGCGCCGCGATCCCGAAGGCGAACGGAATCGTCATCCCGACGAAGCCCGTGTAGAGCGACGGCGGGTGAATCGCCATGTAGGGGTTCTGGAGCAGCGGGTTCAGCCCCCGCCCGTCCAGCGGCGCCTGCGTCAGATAGGTCGCGAACGGGTTCTTGTGCACGATCATCACGAACAGGAAGAACATCTGCACGACCGCGATGACCGCGACGACGTAGGGGATCAGCTCGCGCTGCCGCTCCCGGTTCGAGTAGACCGCGGCCGACCCGAAGGCGGCGAGCAGGGTCACCCAGAACATGATCGACCCGTCGAGCCCGCCCCAGTACGACGTGAACTGGTAGAACAGCGGCTGCGCCGAGTCGGAGTACTGGTCGACGTAGCGGATCGAGTAGTCCTCGGTGATGAAGGCGTGGACGATGACCGCCGACGCCAGGAGCATCAGGGCGGTGACCAGGTACGAGGCGCCGATGCCACTCTCGATCAGGCGGGTGGAGCGGCGCCGCGCCCCCGCCACGGAGACGACGGCGGCGTAGGTGCAGACGACGAAGGCGGCCAGGAGGGTGAACGAGCCCAGGGATGCCATCGTGATGAGTCCTCGCTGAGGAGTGTTCGAAAGCCCGTCGCGGACCGGGCGCGGTCACCCTGTGCGGGGCACGCCCGATCCGCGGACCTCATCCGGAGCGACGGCCCCGGCTCCCGTCCGGACCGGCCGGAGGAGCGCTAGTAGCTCGCCGCCGCCTCGCCCAGGGTGGGCTTGGGCTCGTACTTGGACGGGCACTTGGCCATCACCCCGTTGGGCTTCACCGCGAAGCCGTGGGGCGAGAGCTGCCCCGAGATGACCACCTCCGAGCCGTCCTGGAAGGTGTCGGGAACGATGCCGGTGTACTCGGCGTCGATCACCGCGCCGTTGTTCTCGACCTTGAACCGGTACTCCAGGGTGTTCGGCTTGACCATCCGGGACCCCGGCACCACGTACCCGTGGACCTGCAGGTTCTTGCCGTACCACGCGTCGGGCTCGGCCAGGACCTCGTCGACGTGCATGTAGTACTCGGTGCCCTCGGCGAGCGTGCCCCAGAGCAGCCCGCCGAACGCGGCGGACAGGACCAGGGTCGTCACGATCATCTTCACGGTCTTGGCTGGCATGCTGCTGCATCCTCTGGCGCGAAGACTGCGCGTCGTCTTCGGCGCCAAACCGAAAATCGCCGGATATGCCGAAGGATACCGTGACGGGCCCCGGCCGGTCAACGGTCCGGGCCCGGCGGAGAGGGCTCCGCACCCTCGGGATTCCCCCCGTCAGCGAGCTCGCGGAGCAGGTCGTCGACCAGCTCGATGGGCAGCCCCACCACGTTCGTGTACGACCCCTCGATGCGGGTGACGAACCGCGAGGCCCGGCCCTGGATGGAGTACGCGCCCGCCTTGTCGGCCGATTCGCCGGTCGCCAGGTACCACGCGAGGTCGTCGGGGCTCAGGGCCCGGAAGACGACGCGGGTCGACTGCACGCCGTCGCGGCACCGGTCGGCGGCCTGGAGGGCGACGCCGGTCAGCACGTCGTGGGCCCGGCCGGACAGCCGGCGCAGCATGGCGGCGGCCCCGGCGGCGCCGTCGGGCTTGCCCAGCACCGCCCCGTCGACCACCACGAGGGTGTCGGCCCCGAGCACGACGGCCCCGGGATGGCGCGGCGCCACCGCCGCGGCCTTCTCCCGCGCCAGCCGCCGCACCAGCTCGCGCGGGACCTCGCCGTCGAGCCGGCGCTCGTCTATGTCGGCCGGCGCCACCTCGAACCGGTATCCGGCGCGTGTCAGCAGCTCCACCCGGCGCGGCGACCGGGACGCCAGCACGAGGCGCCGGGAGCCCATGGTGAAGGGCTCCGCCGCGCTCGACCCGCGAGGTCCCGGTGCAACGCGGGGTTTCGCCACGGGCTCCATCGGGGAGGGATGTTACATTACAGTAAACCGGATGCGGCACGGTCATCGCGGCGCGATCGGCGGGCCGATGATGGCGGCGGGTCGGTGCACGGCTGATGCCCTGGGCACGCTGCTGCGCGATCAGCCGACTACGCCCGGCAAGGTCTCGCTGGCTTGGCGGGCCTCCGTCGGGCTCGCCGTCGACCGGGTCACGAGCGTCGCGCTCGATTCCGAGGGTGCGCTGTCGGTCACCACGACCGACCGCCACTGGGCCCGCGAGCTGCACCGGTCGCGCCCGCTGATTGCGGCTCGCCTGAGCCGATTGCTCGGCGACGGCGTCGTGAAGCGCATCGACATTTCGAGCCGGACGAGCCTGAAGGAGAGCAGGTCCCATGCGAGAGTCGGTCATCGTTAGCGCCGTACGCCTTCCGACCGGGAAGTTCCTCGGCGCCCTCAAGAGCCTGCCGGTCACCGATCTGGGGGCCCGGGTGGTCCGCGAGGCGGTCGCCCGCGCCGGCATCGAGCCCGGGCTGGTCGACGAGTGCATCATGGGCAACGTCGTATCCGCGGGGGCCGGACAGGCCCCGGCCCGGCAGGCGGCCATCCGGGGCGGGCTCCCCGACCACGTCGGGGCCCTGACCATCAACAAGGTCTGCGGTTCGGGCCTCAAGGCCGTGATGCTCGCCTCCCAGGGCATCGCGACGGGAGACATCGACGTCGCGGTGGCCGGGGGCATGGAGTCGATGAGCAACTGCCCCTACATGCTCACGCGGGCGCGCGAGGGCATGCGCATGGGCAACGCCGAGGTCCTCGACTCGATGCTCCACGACGGGCTGTGGTGCTCGCTCGAGAACCAGGGCATGGGCATCGCCTGCGAGGCGGTGGTCGAGCGCTACGGCGTCTCGCGCGACGACCAGGACGCCTTCGCCGCCGCGAGCCACCACAAGGCGGCGCGGGCCATCCGCGAGTGCTGGTTCAAGGACGAGATCCTGCCCGTCGAGATCCCCCAGCGCCGCGGCGACCCCATCCGGCTCGAGTACGACGAGCCGGTGCGGCCCGACACCAGCGCCGAGGCCCTCGGCAAGCTGCGCCCGGCCTTCAAGAAGGAGGGCGGCACGGTGACCGCGGGGAACGCCCCGGGGGTGAACGACGGCGCCGCCGCCGTCGTCATCATGGCCGCCGACCGGGCCGAGTCCCTCGGCCTGACCCCCATGGCCCGGGTGGTCGGACAGGCGGTGAGCGGGCTCGCGCCGAAGTGGCTGCTGATGACCCCGGTCGAGGCGGTCCGCAAGCTCCTGTCCAAGGTGGGCTGGTCGATGGACGACGTCGACCTCATGGAGCTCAACGAGGCGTTCTCGGCCCAGGCCCTCGCGGTCGTCCGCGAGCTGGGCGTCGACCCCGGGAAGGTCAACGTCAACGGCGGGGCGGTCGCCCTCGGCCACCCCATCGGGGCGAGCGGCGCCCGCATCCTGACGACCCTGCTCTACGCCATGCGGAACCGGAACGCCCGGCGCGGGGTGGCCACGCTGTGCCTCGGCGGCGGCAACGGCGTGGCCCTGGCGGTCGAGCGCTGAGGCGCCGCAGGCTGTCAACGCTGCCGATTTCTCGGGGACCGCCCTCGAACGGGCGTCTTCCAGCGCTAGCCGGCGGCAGACGTCTCGCTGGAGCGGCGTGAGAGCCATGCCCGAACCTCGGCGACGCGTCGAAACGCCGGCAGGTCGCCGTACAGCTCGATCAGTCGCAGCACGCGTTCGCGTTCAGCCGCGTTGCCGGGATAGTAGTCGTCGCGCAGAAACCAGAGGCACAGCGCGCGGTAGTCGTCGACGAGGCGGTGAACCGGGTCGTCCGGCGGGGCGCGGTCCATTGAGGCGATCCTGCTCGACCGTCCGGCGGACTCGTCCCGGACCGGCCGGTCAGCCGGCCCGGTCTATCAGGCGCGTCAGGTTGGCGATGTGCTCCATCAGACGGGTCCGGCCGTCAGGAGTCAGGGTGTACCAGGTCACCGGCCGGCGGCCGCGGAAGGTCTTCTCGATCGACAGGTAGCCGGCGTTCTCGAGCTTGCGCAGGTGCGTGCCGAGGCTGCCGTCCGTCTCCTCGAGCACCCGCTTGAGGCGGCTGAACGACATCGCGTCGTGCTTCGAGAGCAGGACGCAGATGGCGAGCCGCACCCGGTGCTCGAAGAGCCCGTCGAGCGACGCCAGCTCGTCGAGCCCCCCGATGTCCGGATCAGCCCTCTGTGTCACGGGTCGGGGCCCCGAGGAACGCCTGCGCCACGAGCGCGGCGGCGATGAGCGCGCCCGCAATGCTCCACCGGTAGCCTGACACGATGAACGGTATCAGATAACCGACGGCGACCATCACGCCGATCGGCGTCAGTCGTCGGTCGAGGTGCACGCCGGCCTGACAATACGTCAACGCCACGAGCAGAACCCAAAACGCGCTGTATCCCTCCAGAGTCAACTGTCCAGTCACGACCAGCAGACCGCCGAGCCAGCCCGCCACCATGAACGACAGCCAGTGCGCGAACCAGCGCACCCCCGCTTGACGATCGGCCTGCCCAGCCCGCCGGCCCGCTCGAACCCCGAGCCAGACCGAAACCCCGAAACCGACCGGTCCCGCCACGAGCCAATAGGTCCCGATCCAGGGCCGGGTGGCGGCGAAGTCCGGCAGGATGAAGCCGCCCAGCGTCGAGCGACACCTCGGCGATCAGGTCAGGGTCAGGACCTCGGCTGCCCGTGTGCCCTCGAGACGGGTACAGCCAAGCGGGGTCGATTGGCTGCGGGCCGAACTGCTGGACGACGCTGACGGGGGCCAGCCAGCTGCCGCGGCGCGTTGGGCCGCGCCTCCGCTCACGCAAGGCCGCCGGCCACGCTGACCGGGCCCGGGCCCCCGCCGCTACGCTTGGGCAGCGGCCTGGTTCACACCGGAGCAGAGGGCGGCCTCGCCAGGCCCGGGCCGCGGGAAACATGCTCCCGCCGAGCGGGGGTCGCGGCGCGGTGTGTGGCGGCGCTTGTCACCGAGCCGCCGCGATCAGGCGACGCTCGGTCAGCCCTGCCCCCAGCCGCACGAGCGGCCGGCGTTCTGCTCGTCGAGCCACGTCTGGAGGGGCGCGAAGTAGTCGAGGATGGCGGTGGCGTCCATCTCGCGCTCGCCCGTGCCCAGCTCGAGTGCGTCGCGCCAGGGCCGGCTCGCGCCTGCCTCCAGCATCGCCCGAAGCCGCTCACCCGCCGCACGGCTGCCGTAGATCGAGCAGCGGTGCAGCGGCCCCTCGTGGCCGGCCGCCGCGCACAGGGCCCGGTGGAACTGGAACTGCAGGATGTGGGCGAGGAAGTAGCGCGTGTAGGACACGTTGGCGGGGACGTGATACTTGGCGCCGGGATCGAAATCGGCCTCGCTGCGCGGTGCTGGGGGAGCGACGCCCTGGTACTCGGTCCGGAGACCCCACCAGCCCTCGTTGTAGGCATCCGTCGGAATCTCGCCGGAGAAGACCCGCCAGCGCCACTGATCGACGAGGAGGCCGAAGGGCAGGAACGCGACCTTGTCGAGCGCGAGCCGCAGGAGCAGCCCGACGTCCCGGTCGGCCCGCGGCGCCCGACGCAGCAGCCCGACCTCCACCAGGTACTCGGGCGTCATCGAGAGGGCGATGGTGTCGCCGATGCCCTCGTGGAAGCCGTCGTGGGCCCCGTCCCGATCGAGCGGCGACTGGTGCCGGTAGGCGCGCTGGTAGTAGTTGTGGCCCAGCTCGTGGTGGACGGTGACGAAGTCCTCGGCGTTCACGTCGAGGCACATCTTGATGCGCACGTCCGAGTCGTAGTCCACGTTCCAGGCGCTGGCGTGACAGACCACGTCGCGGTCCGGCGGCTGCACGAACAGCGATCGCTCCCAGAACGTGTCCGGCAGCGGGTCGAACCCGAGCGAGCTGAAGAAGCGCTCTCCGAAGCGCACCATCTCGATCTCGCCGACGCCCGCGTCGTCGAGCAGGTCCGTGAGGTCGTAGCCGGGGTCGGCCCGCCGGGGGGCCACGAGATCGAAGACGTTGGCCCACGTCTGACTCCACATGTTGCCGAGGAGGTGGGCGGGCATCGGGCCGTCGGGAGGAACGATGGCCGAGCCGTACTCGTCGGCGAGGGACGCGCGCACGTGGCAGTGCAGCGACTCGTAGAGGGGGCTGACCTGGCCCCACAGCCGCTCGAGCTCGGCCGTGAAGGCGTCGGGGGGCATGTCGTATCCGGTCCGCCACAGCTCGCCGAGGTCGGCGAAGCCGAGGTCGCGGGCCCCCGCGTTGGCCAGCTCGACGAAGCGGGCGTAGGCGTCGCGCATCGGCGGGGCCACCGTCCGCCAGCCGAGCCACAGATCGAGCAGCTCGTCGGTGTCGCGGACCTCGGCAAGCCGCCGCTCGAGCTCGGGCAGCGACAGGCACGCTTCGCCTTCCTCCGGGCAATACTCGCCCCGTCCGTAGGCGGCCTCCATCCCCGTGGTGATGGCCGCGAGCTCGGCCTGCAGGGCCGGGTCCGCGGGCGCCGCCACCCCCAGCGAGGTCTTCAGCCGCAGCAGCTTGCGCCGCAGGTCCTCGGGAAGCTCGACCCCGTCGAACCGCGCCGCCTCCGCGGCCAGCTCCATGGTGAGGCCGATGACCGCGGCCTGCGCTTCCGCCGCCTGCGCCGTGGTGTCCCCGGTGATGTAGGTGCTCTGTATCCAGGCCGCCCGCCCCGTGGCTACCCACGCGTCGAGCAGCCGGGCTTCCGCGTCGGCGAGAAACGTGCGGGCCTCGTCGGCAGTCGGCGGAGCCTCGCCGCCGCACGCGGCGGCGAGCACCGCGAGCACGCCGGCGAACCGCGTGATCCGAGTCATCAACGGCTTGCCTCCCCCGCGACGACCGGCCGCGCCACCGCCCGCTCGGCCTGCCACCGTTCGACGAGCCCGCCCCGCACCAGGATGGTGTCGGCCCGATCGGAGCCGGTCGAGACGATCGCGAGCGGCACCCCGCTCAGGGCCTCGATGCGGGCCAGATACGCCCGCGCCTCCGGCGGCAGGTCCTCGTAGCGCCGCACGCCGGCGGTGGGCCGCGACCATCCCGGCAGGCGCTCGTACACCGGCCGGCATTCGGCGAGCACCGTCCGGCTCGACGGAAAGTCCTCGAGAACGCGGTCCCCGTGACGGTACCCGGTGCACAAGGGGATCTCGTCGAGGCCGTCGAGCACGTCGAGCTTGGTGACCGCGAGCGCGTCGAGGCCGTTCACGCGCACCGCGTAGCGCACCACCACCGCGTCGTACCAGCCGCACCGGCGGGGGCGCCCGGTCGAGGCGCCGTACTCGCGGCCGCTCTCCCGCAGCAGGTCGCCCTCGGCGCCGTGCAGCTCCGTCGGCAGCGGCCCCTCGCCGACCCGGGTCGTGTAGGCCTTGGCAATGCCGAGCACCGAGCCGATGGCGCGCGCCCCGATGCCGAGGCCGGTGCAGATGCCGCCGACCGTCGCGCTCGACGAGGTGACGAACGGGTAGGTCCCGTGATCGATGTCGAGCTGCGTCCCCTGGGCGCCCTCGAACAGCACGCACTCGCCCGCCGCGAACGCCCGCGCGAGGAACACCGACGCGTCGCCGACCCAACCCGCGAGCCGGCGCGCCGCCGCGCACACCTCGGCGTGCAGCGCCCGCCAGTCGGCCGCCGCGCCCCCGAGGGCTTCGTTGCGGGCCGAGACGTTCGCGCGGACGGCCAAGGCGAGAGCGCCGTCCTCCGACGCGTCCGCGAGGTCGGCCACGCGGATGCCGCGACGCCCGACCTTGTCCTCGTAGGTCGGCCCGATGCCCCGCGAGGTGGTGCCGATGCGCTGATCGCCGCGCCGCGCCTCGGAGTGCGCCTCGAGGTCGCGGTGGTAGGGCAGGATCACGTGGGCCCGGTCGCTGATGAGCAGGCGGTCGCCGACGTCGATGCCCTGGCCGGCGAGGGTGTCGATCTCCGAGAACAGGGCCGTCGGGTCGATCACCACGCCGTTGCCGATGACGCAGCGCACCCCGGGGTGCAGGATGCCGGAGGGCAGCAGGTGGAGGATGAACTCGGCATCGCCCACCCGCACCGTGTGACCCGCGTTGTGGCCGCCCTGATAACGCGCCACAATGGACGCGCTCGGGGTGAGGAGGTCCACGACCTTGCCCTTGCCTTCGTCGCCCCACTGCGCACCGATGACCGCGATGTTCACGCTATTCCTCGTCGTGTGAAAGCCGGCTGCCGGATCCCCGCCGTCGAGCCGGGTGCTGCGGGGCGTTCCGGTCGGCGGCGCCAAGCGAACGATCGTAGCAGAAGGACCCGAGGCGCGCATCCGCCGGGGGGAGCCGCCGAGAGCGGCGCCCGGAAGGGCCGCGGCGCCGCTGGCAGCGCCCGGGGAAAGGGATGCGGTTGACTGCACGGCCGGCGGAACGAAGGCTCCTCGCGGCCCTGGACGCGGCGGCGACGCGCGTGCCGGTCGTCGTCGGCGGCTGCGGAAGCGGCCGGACGTCTCTCCTGCAGGGCCTGCGGGAGCGACTCGGGCCGGCGACCGTGCTGGTCGACCTGGAACGGGTCGCCACGACTCCCGAACGCTGCCTGTCGTCGGTGCTCCGAGCCCTGCGCGGGCACGCGGTGTCCGGGGACGGCGGCGCGCCCGCGCCGGGCGAGCCGCGAGCGGCGTTCGATCGCCTCTGCCGTCTCTTCACCCGCGCCCGGGGCGTGGGGGGCGGCCCGGTCACGTTCCTCATCGACGAGATGCTCGAGATCCGCACGTTCGAGAGCTTCCCCGGGTTGCGGAACGCGTTCGCGACGTTCCGGCGTTCGCTCTGCGACGGCCCGAACCGGTTCGTCCTCACGACCCGGTTCGCGGCCCGCGCGGTGCGCCTCTTCAGCGACGCCCCCGGTCCGTTCGAGTTCGTCCATCTCCCGCCGCTGACGCCCGCCGAGGTCCGAACCGCTCTCGCCGGCCTCGGCCTCGACGGGGCGGAGCACCGGCGGCGGGACACGGCGGGGCTCGTGCACGTCCTGACGGGGGGACGCCCGCGCTACGTCCGCCTCCTCGCGGAAGCCGCGGCCGCGCACGGAGGCAGCCCCGTCGACGCCCTCGCCGCCGGAATGCGTCCCGGCGCGCACCTCGGCACCGCGTGCCGGCTCTCCCACGAGCTGCGGCTGCACCGGGCCCGCGGGCGAGGCGCGCTCCGGGCCATCCTCCACGTCCTCGCCGCCGACGAGCCGCTGACGCTGACGGAGATCGCCGCCCGCCTCGGGCGCACGCCGGGGGCCGCCCGCGACTACCTGGCCTCGCTGCAGGACGTCGACCTGATCGAGGCCCACCGGAAGCGCTACCGCTACGTCGACCCGCTGTTGCGGCTCTGGGTGCGCCTGCACGCACGGGCCGCCCCCCCGAGTGACGAGGCGCTGTCCCGCGGCGCGCGCGAGTACGCGGCGGCCCGCGCCCCGGTGCTCTAGCCCGCCTCGAGAAGTCCGCGCCGCTCTACGGCGCGGGCGCGGGCTCCCGCCCCGGCCCTTCGAGGTCCGCGAGGGCCCGCTCGGCCGCGCACTGCTCCGATTCCTTCTTGCTGCGGCCCTCGCCTCGGGCCAGCGCCTCGTCCCCCACCCGAATCTCGGTCTCGAAGACGCGGCGGTGGGCCGGACCCGTGGTGCCCACGAGCTCGTACCGCGGCAGGCCCCGCTCGCGGGACTGCAGCCATTCCTGCAGCGCCGACTTGTGGTCCCGGGTCATGCCGGGCGAGACCCCGCCGGCGCGGACGGCGTCGAGCTGGGGCCTGAACCACAGCTCGATGAAACGGTCCGCCGCCTCGACGCCCCCGTCGAGGTACACGGCGGCCACCACCGCCTCGAACGTATCCGCGATCAGCGACCGCTTGGTGCGGCCGCCGGTCCTCTCTTCTCCGCGCCCGAGGAGGAGATGGTCGCCGAGGCCCAGCCCTTCGCCGACCCGGGCCAGCGCCGCCGACGAGACGAGCGCCGCCCGCGCCTTCGACTTCTGGCCCTCGTTCCAGTCCGGGCACTCGCGAAACAACCGGTCCGAGATCACGAACCCGAGCACCGCGTCGCCGAGAAACTCGAGCGACTCGTTGTCGCGGACCCCGCCGCTGGCGTCCTCGTGGGCGCGCGACCGGTGGGTCAGGGCGTGCTCCAGCAGCCCGGGATCGCGGAAGCGGTAGCCGAGCGCCTCCTCAACGGCGCGGAACTCGTCCCGGATGCGCGTCACCCGGTCGGAGACCTGCCGGCCGAACTCGGCGATGAGGCGGCGGGCGCGTTCGGCCTGCTCGCCGCGCACCGTCAGCCGCACCTCGCCCAGGCCGCTGACGGTGAGGGGGAAGATCGCCTGGGGCGCCCCCGACGAGACGATCGCCTCGATGCCGCGGGTCTCGAGGAGCCCGCTCACCACGTCGGCCTCGATCGTGGACTGGGTCCGGAAGACGATCTGCGGATCGGAATCGCTCACGGGCGGCTCGCGGGCGGCGGAAGAGACGGCGCGTCCCCGACGCGCAGGAGGACGATGGTCATGTCGTCGTGCTGCTCCGCGGCCCCGGCGAACGCCTCGACGTCGCCGAGGATGCGCTGCTTCAGGTCGTCGGGCGCGAGGTGGATCTGCTCGGTCAGGGTGCGGCTCAGCCGTTCCTCGCCGAAGAGGTCCGATTCCTCGTTCATCGCCTCGGTCACGCCGTCGGTGAACAGGGCGACGAGATCGCCGGTCTCCAACGCAAGGGACGACTCTTCGAGGAGCTCGGTGAACTTCTCCTCGACGCCGTCGATCTGCAGCCCCACCACCAGCCCGTCCGGGGCCAGCACCTTGGGTCGGCGAGGCCCGTCCGGCGCGCGTGTAACGTGAATCAGCGGCGTATGGCCGGCCCGCGCGTAGGTCAGCCGGCGGGCCGCGAGGTCCAGGACGGCGTAGGTCATCGTGATGAAGGTGCGGCCGTCGAGGGTCGCGGACAGGATGCGGTTGACCTCGATGAGGAACTCCCGGGGGCTCTGGTGGAAGCGGCTCAGCGACAGCGCCACGCCCTTGAGCTCGGCCATGTAGAACGCCGCCGACGTCCCCTTTCCGGACACGTCGGCCACCAGCACCCCCAGCCGATGCTCGTCCAGACGGATGAAGTCGTAGTAGTCACCGCCGACCTCCCGCGCCGGCCGGCAGGCCGCGGTCACCACCAGCCCCGGCACCGAGGCCGTCCCCTCGGGCAGCAGCGACATCTGGATGTCCCGCGCGATCCGCAGCTCCTCCTCGAGACGGCGCTTCTCCGCAGCCTCGGCCATGAGGTCCGCGATGCTGCCGGTCATCGTGTTGAACGACTCGGCCAGCTCGCCCAACTGGTCGTCGGTGTCGACCCGGATGCGATGCGTGAAATCGCCCTCCCGGACGCGTTCGGTGCCGGTGAACAGCTCGTGCACCGCCCCGGTGATCGAGCCGGCGAGCGCGAAACCCATGATTATGGCCGCCGCCTCGATGGTCAGGAACATCACCCCGATGAACATGAGCACCAGCAGGAAGCCGCTCGCCAGGTTGGCGTCGCTGCCCTGGGCGAGCTGGCGGTAGAACACCTCGGGATGCACCGTGAAGCGCACTTCGCCGCGCCCCCGCCGGCCCGTGGACCAGTCGAGGAGATCGACATGGGCCTCCGCGGACCGGACGAGGGTCGGGGCGCCGTCCGGAGGCGGCGACCCGAACGGGAACCGGAGCGCTTCGAACGCGGCGGCGGGGCCCGCGTCCGCACCGGCGGGGCCCGCCCCGGCCCCGCCGACGGTCGGGGTGACGCTGAAATCGGTGAGCGTGACCCCACGCGAGGCCTGCATGCGCCGGGCGACTTCTCCCGCGATGGGAAGATCGGCGACCACCGCATAGACCGGACCGTCCTCGTCGAACCGCTCCACGCCGCGAGCCACCACCGTCCAGCCCGCCCGGCCGCGCGTCACCACGAGCCCGCCGGCATCGGGGGGGGCGCCGTCGCGCGCGTCGCCCGGCCCGCCGGCATCGGGGGGGGCGCCGAGCCAGGCGGGGAACCGCAGATCGCGGGAGTCGTGGCGCCACGGCCCGGCGCCGGCCGCGCGGTCGCGGCCCGCCTGGTTCCACAACACCGCGATGGAGGCGTCGGGATAGCGTTCCTCGACGGCCTGTACCCGGCCCGCCAGCACCGCCCGCACCTCCCCCGGCTCGACGAGGCCGCCCAGGTCGATGGCGGTCATGGCCGCGAGGTCGTTCGCGTCTTCCATCACGTCCGAGAAGCTGAGCTGCACGAGCGAGGAGCTGACGGTCGTCAACAGCAGCACGCCCGACACCAGGAAGAACACGACCGAGAGCAGGATCGGCACGAAGCCGATCAGGACGTAGGACAGCACGAGCCTCCGCCGGACCCGCCACAGGAAGCGCTGCTGCAGCAGGGTCAGCACCCGGACAAGCAGATAACCGAGGGCGGCCACGAGGGCCACGGTTCCCGCCGTGTCGAGGACCCGCAGCCAAGCCGGGGCGGCGAGGCCGCCGAACAGCCCGACGACGGTCTTGAGCACGAGGACCGCGAGAATCGTGCGACCCGGTCCGGACGTCGCGAAGAGCTCCGCCGTCTCGCCGAGCGCCTCGATGACGAGCCGCAGGCGTCCGCGTCCGCCGCCCCCTGGCCCGCGGCCCGGCCCGCGAGGCGCGGGAGGAGGTGCAGGGGCGGTGCCTGCGGGAAGGTTGGACGACGGCGCCTGCGAAGCCATGGGGAGGGCGCGATGATGTTATCAGAGGGCAGAGGCGATCATGCCCGATCGGGGCCGCTGGACGGCCACCCCGTCGCCTCCGCGATCCACGCGAGATACCGCGGGTCGCCATCCACCACCGGCAACACCACGAACTCGGGCGTATCGTAGGGATGCAGCTCGCCCACCCGCCGGCGCAGTCCGTCGACGCGGGCCCTCGGCGTCTTGACGATCAACTGGCGCTCCCGCGCCCGCTCGACCCGGCCCTGCCATCGGTAGACGGACTCCACTTCCGGGAGGATGCTCACGCATGCCGCGCAGCCCTCGCCGACGAGGGTCGACGCGAAGCGCCCGACGTCGGCGTCCATCGGAAACGTGATCAGGACCACGACCGCTTCGGAAGACGTCACGCCTGCTCCCGTGCCGGCGGCGGGCCGCCCCGCCGGTGGCTAATCTTCGGCCCGGCTTCGACCGAAACATGAGACACATGCCTCAAGCGGCACGACGCTCTTCCCGGCCCCGCGGCCCGCATCGCGACTCCCGGGCGCGGGGACGGCCGGCCCAGCCGGCGCTCCCGTTTCCCGGCCCCGATCGAGCCGACGTTCCGCCGGTGCGGGCCCGCGAGGAGCGACCGTGGCAGCGACGGCATCTCGCGCGCCTGCTGTTCAGCCTGCTGACCGCGATTCTGATTGCCAACGCACTCGTCGGCGATCGCGGGCTGCCGGACACCCTCCGGATTCGGCGCGAGCACCGGAACCTCGAGGCGGCCATCGCCGCCCTGCGGGCGACGAACCAGCGACTGCAGCTCGAGGTGGAGCGCCTTCGCAACGATCCGGACGCGATCGAGCACCTGGCCCGCCGGGAGCTCGGGCTCGTCCGGCCCGGCGAACGGCTGTTCATCGTCACCGACCGTCGCACCCCGGCTCCGGTCGAGGACCCGTCCGGGCAGCGGCTCGCCTCGCGGGAACCGCCGGCCGGAACCTTGCTCGCATCCAATCGATCTGGTATGATAAACGAACCGTTGAGGGCGGAAGTTGCAGTCGGTCGACCTCGACCGGCAAACAACTCATTCGATTGACGCGGGGTGGAGCAGTCCGGTAGCTCGTTGGGCTCATAACCCAAAGGTCGGGGGTTCAAATCCCCCCCCCGCAACCAAATACAGAACGGGCCGGCATCGTATGCCGGCCCGTTCGCGTGTACCGGGCCTCGCGCAGGGCCGGACGGTCGAGCCCCCCTGGGCTCGGCGGTGGCCACGCCGGGCCAGGAAAGACGCCGACAGGAGCGGACGAAGATGACGATCGCGTCGCAGGCGCGCGGGGCGCGCTTTCTCGTGGACGAGGTCGAACCGCACGACGTCGTGTGTCCGGAGGACATGGGCGAGGACGAGCGCCTGCTGATGCGCTCGATCCGGGAGTTCGCGGAGCAGGAGGTGGCGCCGCGGCTCGACGGGATTGACCGCCGCGACATCGAGGTCATCCGTCCCCTGTTCGAGAAGGCGGCGGACCTGGGCATCTTCATGGCCGAGGTCCCCGAGGCCCACGGCGGCCTCGGCCTGAGCCCCCTCGCCGTCGCCGGCATGAACGAGTGCCGCTCGGCCCTCGGCGGACTCGCCTCGACGGTGTTCGCGCACCAGGGCATCGGCACCCTCCCCCTCGTCAACTTCGGGACCGCCGACCAGATCGACCGCTACCTGGACCGCTGCATGCGGGGCGAGCTGATGGCCGCGTTCGCGCTGACCGAGCCCGAGGCCGGCTCCGACGCCATGAACATCCGCACCACCGCCGTCCTCAATCCAGAGGCGACCCACTACGTCGTCAACGGCTCCAAGCAGTGGATCACCAACGCGGGGTGGGCCGACCTGTTCATCCTCTTCGCCAAGGTGGACGGCGCCGCGTTCTCCGCCTTCCTGCTCGAGCGGGACACCCCGGGGGTGACCGTCGGCCCCCACGAGCGCCTGCTCGGCCTCCAGGGCTCGTCGGTGTGCGCCCTGCAGCTCGACGACGTCGCCATCCCCGTCGAGAACCTCCTCGGCGAGGTCGGCCAGGGGCACCGGGTGGCGCTGTGCACCCTCAACGTCGGCCGCATGAAGATGGGCGCCAATTGCGCCGGCTCGGCCAAGAAGGCCCTCGCCACCACCACCCGCTACGCGGCCGACCGCCGCCAGTTCGGCCGGCCGATAGCCGAGTTCGGCCTCATTCAGCGCAAGCTCGCGGAGATGGCGGGGCGCGCCTACGGGGCCGAGTCGGTCGCCTACCGCACGGCGGGGCTCGTCTACGCCGCCATCGAGGACCTCGGCCGGCAGGGGGCCGTTTCGCTCGACGCCAAGCTGCGGACGTTCGCGGAGTTCTCGGTCGAGTGCGCGATGGCCAAGGTCCTCGGCTCGGAGGCGTACCACGCGGTGGCCGACGACGCGCTGCAGGTGTACGGCGGCTACGGCTTCAGCGAGGAGTACCCCGCCGCCCGCTGGTACCGCGACTCGCGGATCACCCGCATCTACGAGGGCACGAGCGAGATCTGCCGGCTCGGCATCGCCAAGACCCTCCTCAAGCGGGCCGACCGCGGCGAGCTCGAGCTGCGCGAGGCGGTGGCGGGCCTGCCCGCCGCCCCCGCCGGCGGTCCTTCTCAAGACAACGACCTCGCCGCCCTGCGAGCCGGCATCGGCGGGCTCAAGCGCCTGTTCCTCTTCGTGCTGGAGCAGGTCTGGGACAACGTGGACGAGGCGCGGCTGCTCGACCCCGACCACCAGGCGTACCTCGCGGGCCTGGCGGACATCGCGATGGAAACGTACCTGGCCGAGAGCACGGTCCTGCGGGTCTCGAAGCGGTGCGAGGGCCGCCCGGGCAGCGAGAAGGCGGCGACGACGGAGGCGCTCGCCCGCATCGTCTTCTTCCGGTCGACGGAGCGCATTCGGCAGGAGACCACCGAGCTGCTGGGGAGCCTGCTGGCGGGTGAGCGCCTCGCCGCCGCCCTCGAGCGCATCGCCGCCTGGCTCCCGATTCCAGTCGGCCTCGTCGAGAGCCGCGCGCAAGTTGCGCGGGCCCTCGTCGCCGGCGGCGGCTGGGTGCAGCCGGCCGGGGTGTAGGGGGCCAGACGCCGCAGCCGCCCCGAGAGCTCTGCGAACCGCCCCCGGGCCGAAATTCGGAGGGTCACGCTGCTGAAGGCTGGGCGCCGCCCCGGCGCACGTTGACAGCGGCAGGGTAAGACAGTATCTTACCCTGCAATGAGAACTTCCGTTTCCACGAAAGGGCAGATCGTGCTCCCGGCCGAGATTCGGCGGCGGGACGATGTCGAGCCGGGCCAGGAATTCGACATCGAACGCATCGAACGGGGCGAGTACCGGCTCGTCCGCCGAGCGCCCACGGCCAACGAGGGCGTCGTCGACTGGCTGCTGGACTGTCCGGAGAAGGGCTACTTCGAGCCGATCGAGTCGGAGGACACGGATTCGCTGTGACCTTCCTGGTCGACGCGAACGTGCTGAGCGAGTCGACGAAGCCAGCTCCCGACCCGGCCGTCGTCGACTGGCTCCGGCGCAACGAACGCGCGCTCGTCGTGGACCCGATCGTGCTCGGCGAGATCAGGTTCGGCATCCTGCGACTGCCCCGGGGCCGGCGTCGGGCGCGGCTGGAGCGCTGGTTCGACGGCGGTGTCCATCGACTCCAGTGCCTGCCGTGGGACGCCGCCACGGGACTCCGCTGGGCCGGGCTCGTCGCCGACCTTCGCGCATCGGGGGCGACCATGCCGATCAAGGACAGCCTCGTCGCGGCCACCGCGCTCGTCCACGGGCTGGTCGTCGCCACCCGGAACCGAACCGACTTCGAGAAGGCCGGGGTCGAGGTCTTCGATCCGTTCGACGGCCGCGGCAGGAGATGACGGCGACGTTGGCGATCCCCACCTCCCGCCGTACCCGCGTTGGCGGTCCGCACCCTCCGCCGTACCCACGACGCGCTGCCGCGTGACTCTGCCGCTACGAGCGATTTCCCCGGGTCTACCGGCGCCCTCGATCGATGACCGGCGTAAATCGAGCGTGCCCGAACTCGACTTGGGTGGCGGCGACCCCGTCGCCGGAAATAGCGAAATAATCACGACTATCGTTCATAACTTAACATTTGATAGCTGCGCAATTGGGTGGCACTGACACCATGTGCTACCCTGTGTGGGTGGACGATCTCGCCTCGCATGCCGCGCCGCCGCCGGACGCGGGCGCCCAGATCCGGCGCATACGGAAGGGTCTGGGCCTGACGCAGAGCCAGTTCGCAGACCGACTGGGTGTCACGCCCATAACCGTCCATCGCTGGGAATCGGGCCAGTCGCGGCCGCAACGCATGGCGAAGGGCCGCCTCCGCGAGATGGAAGACGCGCTGGCGACCGCGTCGACCGCCGCACCGGCGTCGACGTCGACGGCTCCCGCCTCGGCCGTACCCCTCGACTTCGCGGGCAACCCGGACGCCATCTCGGCGGTGGCCGAGGCCGTGCGCCTGTCCCACGGATACCAGTTCAATCCGGCCTTCGCCACCGAGGTCTCGCGCATCGACGCCCTGCCGCATCAGCGCATCGCGGTCTACGAGCGGATGATCCCGCAGCAGCCCCTGCGCTTCCTGCTGGCGGACGACGCCGGAGCCGGCAAGACGATCATGACCGGCCTCTACGTCCGCGAGATGCTGTCCCGCCGCCGAATCCGGCGCGTGCTCATCGTGCCGCCGGCCGGGCTCGTCGGCAACTGGGAGCGTGAGCTGCGGACGCTGTTCCGGCTGCGGTTCCATATCGCGTCCGGCCCGGGCACGCCCCACAAGGGCGCGGAGCGCGTGTCGGCGTGGAACCCGTTCAGCGGACCGGAAGGCGACCTCGTCATCGTATCGCTCGACACCCTCACCGGCGAGCGGACGTTCGACGCGCTACGCCAGTCCGGCGTATCCCCCTACGACCTCGTCGTCTTCGACGAGGCCCACAAGCTGAGCGTGGTCGAGCAGCAACACGGCGTGCGTAAGCGCCGGCGGTACGAGCTCGCCGAGGCGCTGGCCGGGTGCGCCGGTCCCGCGAGCCGGTACGCCGGCCTCGGCTGGTCCGCGCAGCACCTGCTGCTGTTGACGGCGACGCCCCACATGGGCAAGGACACGCCCTACCACTACCTGTGGCGGCTGCTCGACCCCCGGGTGTTCGCCACCGGGGAGGCGTTCCGGCGCTTTCCGCGCGAATCGCGCGACCGCCACTTCATCCGCCGTGTCAAGGAAGAGATGGTCGCCCTCGACGGAACGCCGCTGTACCGGCGGCGCGTGTGCGACACGTTCAGCTACGGCCTAAGCCCGGGCCCCGACGGCGAGCAGGCGCTCTACGACGCGACCACCGCCTACCTGCGTCAAGCCTACAACCGGGCCCTCCACAACCGCCCGGCCGTGCGGCTCGCGATGGGGGTCTTCCAGCGTCGGCTCGCCAGCTCGACGGTGGCCGTCCTGCGCTCCTTCGAACGACGGATCGCGAAGATCGAGCAGACCATCGACGATCTGCGGTCCGGACGGGTCACCGCCTCTGAGCTGCGGCGCCGGCAGAGACGGCTCGACCGCGAGCACCGCGAGGACTTCTTCGACGCCCACGGCGCCGATGACGACGCTGGCGAGGCGGGCGACGGCGAGCGACACGAAGACTACGAGGAAGCGATACTCGGGGCGGTGGTCGCCGTCACCGTCGAAGAGCTGCAGACCGAGATCGACGTGCTCGCAGACCTCGCCGAGCGCGCGCGCCGCCTGGTCGCTTCCGGCCGGGAGTCGAAGTTCGAGAGGCTGCGGGAAGTCCTGGAGGATCCGCGCCACGCCGGGGAGAAGTGGCTCGTCTTCACCGAGCATCGGGACACCGCCGACTATCTGATCCGCCGCCTGGAGGGATTCGGGTACTCCGGCCACGTAGCGCAGATACACGGCGGGCTGGCATGGCCGGCCCGTGAGGTCGAGGTCGAGCGCTTCCGGCGCCCTGACGGCGCCCGTTTCCTCGTGGCGACCGATGCCGCGGGCGAGGGCATCAACCTCCAGTTCTGCCGGCTCATGGTGAACTACGACATCCCCTGGAATCCGGCGCGGCTCGAGCAGCGCATGGGACGCATCCACCGCTACGGCCAGCGGCACGACGTTCAGATCTTCAACCTCGTGGCGGGCAGCACGCACGAAGGACGCGTCCTCCGGGTGCTGCTCGACAAGCTCGACGCCATCCGGGAGGAGCTTCAATCAGACAAGGTGTTCGACGTCATCGGACGGCTCTTCGAGAACCGATCCCTCCGGGAGCACATGGCCGAAGCGCTGACCGACGAGGGCGAGCGCCGCGTCATCGACCACGTCGGGAGCAAGCTCGCCGCGGGTCGCGTCGACGCCGTCGCGGACGCCGAAGCGCGCGTGTTCGGCCAGCCCGGCGAGGTGACCGAGCGCCTCGGCGGCCTGAGGGCGGACATGGACCGGGAGCGCTACCTTCAGCTCCTGCCCGCCTACGTCCGACGCTTCGTCCAGAAGAGCGCCTCCTTGCTGGACCTGGAGATCCGGGGCGATCTCGACGGCCTCTTCTCCCTGGCGGCGGGCCGGCCGGGGGCGCTCGATGCACTCCTGCCCGCGCTCGAAGACCATCCGCGCCCCGCACGTGAGCGCCTGTGCGTCCGGCGGCCGGTGGCGGACGAGCCCTGCATCTGGCTCCATCCCGGCGAGCCGGTTTTCGACGCGTTGATGGACCAGATCATGAGCCAGTACGTTTGCGACGCGCTGCGCGGCGGCATCTTCACCGACCCGAGGGCGGAAGCGCCCTACCTGTTCCATCTCGGCGCGGCCTCCGTCATGGAGCGCGGCGGCCGCCTCCTTCCCGAGCCGTCGCCGCGAGACCCGGCCGACGGTGGATCGACGGCCGCAGACCGGGTCGCCGGGCCGGCAACCGATTCCCGGGTGCGCCGCAGTCTTGTCACCGAGCGCGGGCCAGCGGGTCCGCCCGGCCGGGGCGCGGATTCGGCGGACGTGGAGACGGCGGACGCCAGCGAGCCCCGGCTGCTAGAACGACGTCTGTTCGGCCTGCGGCAGGACGCCGACGGCGCGCTGAGCGAGTTTCCCGTCGAGCATCTCCTGCTGCTGCACGGCGCCCCCGAGGTCGCCCCAGGGGCCGTACCGCTGGCGAGCCGGGGGGACGCGATGCGGGCGTCCGCCGCCGCGTACGCCGGTCAGGAGCTGTCGGCGCGGCCAGTTCAGGAACGCCGCGCCGCTCTGCGCGCCGAGCTGCCCGAGCGCCGCCGCCGGGTAGGCATCGGCTTCGACCTCCGCGCCGCCGACCTCGCCGCCCGCCGCGCGAAGCTCGCCGGGCGCGCCGCCGGCACCGACACGCACGACGAGCTCCAGGCGGTAAAGGACGAGCAACGCGCTCTCTCCACGGAGCGCCGCGACTTCCTCGCCCGCACCGCTGTCGCGCCGGAGAGAATCGCGCCCGGCCAAGTGCGTTTCCTCGCCCACGCCCTCGTCGTCCCCGCCCGCGACTCCGACGCGATCGAGCGTTACGATGCCCGTGTGGAGGAGACCGCCGTCCGCATCGCCGCCGGGTGGGAGCGAGAGCGCGGGAGCACCGTACGGGACGTCTCCACCCCCGCCGCCGCGCACCTCGCGGGGCTCCCCGACTGGCCCGGCTTCGACCTGCTCGCCACGCCGCCCGACGGCGACGTGCGGAACATCGAAGTCAAGGGGCGCGCCGCGCAGTCCGCCGTCCAGCTCGAGCTCAACGAGTGGAAGCAGGCCCTTCATCTCGGCGAGCGCTACTGGCTCTACGTCGTCTTCCACTGCGCGACCCCCACCCCCCGACTCGTCCGCGTCCGCGACCCGTTCCGCCGACTGCTCGCGAAGCGCCGCGAGTCGTCCGCCTGGATCGTTTCGGCCCAGTCGCTCATCGACGCCGCGGAGTAGACACCATGACGATGGACATCCAGGCGCTCCTGTCGTCCATTCGAGCCGGCGAAGACACCGAGCTGGAGCTCAAGGAGGTCGTCTGCCGCGGCGACCGCATCGCCGTCGGATCGGACCCCGGCCGCGCCTCCTCCAAGCTCGCCGAGGTTTTTGTCAGCATGGCGAACACCCGCGGCCGCACCCTCGTCATGGGCGTCCGCGACGCCGACCGCGTCGTCGTCGGGGTCGATCCCCGCAAGCGCGATCTCCTGGAGCAGTTCGTGGTCAACGTCGCGACCACGAACTGCAATCCGATGATCGTCCCCGGCCTCGACTGGGAGTACCTCCCGGACGACGGCGGTGAACCCAAGCTCTGCCTGATCATCGACGTGCCCGCCTCCCGGTTCGACATCCACCAGACCGGCGACGGGCGGTTCGCCCGCATGTTCAGTGCGCGCAGTCTGGCCGGTCCCGTCGAGGAACGGCCCGTGGCGGGCGCCACCCTCGACGCCCTGGACGTGCTCCTCCTGAAGAAGTACTTCCGCTCGCGCTTCGACGATTGGCCTCCCCAGGACGACTGGCAGTCCACCCTCATCGCTCGCAAGCTGGCCGCCGTCACCCAATCGGGCGTCGTTCCGACGTACCTCGGGATTCTCCTCTTCGCCGAACACCCGGAGCGGTACATTCGTGGTGCCTACATCGACATCGCTTCGTACACTCAGGGCATCCGCGACGGCGCCGCCGTCCACAGGCAGCGGATCACGGGCCCCCTGCCGTCGCAGATCGCGCAGGCGTTGACGTACCTCCAGTTCAACTCCACCGCCTCGCGCGAGGACCGTCGCGGTGGCCACAACCGTCCGTGCTACGTCGATAGATCACTCCAGGAAGCCATCGTGAACGCCGTCGTGCACCGCGACTACGGGGTCCAGGACTCGCCGATCATCATCCGCTCGTTCCCCGACCGCATCGACTTCCTGAACCCCGGCACTCCACTACACGCTGACCGTCGAGAACCTGTACGCCGGCTGTCAGCCGGCCCGCCGCAACGAGCTCCTCGCCGGTTTCCTGCGCGCCTACAGGAGCCCCGTGACCGGCGGCAGCTTCCTGGAGGCGATGGGCGACGGCTTCCTGAACCTCGTCAGGGACAGCCACCGACGTTCTGGGTGCCGCCCCCGGTTGACTCAGGTGGGACAGGCGACCAACCTGACGATCCACGCGGCGACGTACGGATGGCGACGACAACGTCCGCTTGACGGCGACGCGACAGACAGTGTTCGGTACGGGTCGTTGCCCGACGCCACGACCGGCTTGAGGAGGAACCACGATGGGTGTCGTGAACGCGAACGTCGTCATCAGCAACCCCGCCGATCGCGCCAAGAGCTGGGAAGGCCGCTTCCTCGTCGACACCGGGGCCACCGACAGTCTCGTCCCCAGGCAACACCTGGAGGCCATCGGTCTCGCACCCGAAGCCCAGCGAACTTACATCCTCGCCGACGGCAGCGAGGTCCGCATGGACGTCGCGGTGGCCCGGATCGAGCTCCTGGGGGAGATCGTCGGCGGCACGGTCCTCTTCGGCGCCGCCGACGCCGAACCCCTGCTCGGGGTCACCGCCCTGGAATCGCTCGGCATCGAGGTCGACCCGCTGAACCAGCAACTGAAGAAGCTGCCCGCGGTGCGGCTGAAGTGAGGGGGTTACGCAATACAATCGCCAGAGGAGATCCACAGGTATGGACTCACGCAACGAGCAGCAAACGACCGCAAAGGACGCCCGAGAGCCGACTGACATTGCTGTACCGGCGTCCGCTCGGCATGTGCACAGCCCTACGGCCACAGAGAGCGGCATTGATGCCGCCCATTCAACCAGCGAAGATACAGAATCCGTGAGTGCCAAACTCACCCAAAAGTCACTCCAGGCAGCGCTAGCCGCAATTGAAATCTACAACAAACCATGTTTTTCTTATCGTGAAGAGTCTTTTTCTATACTAATGGCAAATGCATGGGAACTCACCCTGAAGGCCAAGTGGGTCCTTGATCACAACAACGATGAAAAATCACTGTATGTTCCAGACAAGAAAACAGGTATCGCCAAGAAGAACAGAAGCGGCAATCCACTCACGCTTGATGCCATCAGTCTCTCCAAGAAGCTCCTCAACAACAGGGCGTCTGGATTGGCTCTGGGTTGCCACAACAACATCCTTGCGTTGCTGGCAATTCGAGATAACGCGGTACACTTTTTACACCGGGACCCGCATCTCGATCAACGCGTTCTCGAAGTCGGCATGGCGTCGCTTCAAAACTACGCCCAACTGGCGCAACGGTGGTTCGACCTTGACTTCTCCGGCTACGATATATTTCTCATGCCCGTCTCTTTTCGTCATGGATTCGAGACAGCTCAAGCCATCTCGGGCATCCGCCGCGGCGAACAAGTGAGAAATCTACTCGAGTACATAAGTAATCTCGAGCAAGACCAACCGCCAGGTGACATTCAACGAGTAGCAATCTACCTGGAAACGAAGCTCGTGAGAGAGAGGAGCGGATCCGCAATCGAATTCAACTGGACCGACAATCCCAATGCACCCGCCATAACGGTTCGCGAGGAAGACGTCCTTAAAGCCCATCCCTTGACCTATAAGGATCTGACCGACAAATTGAAAAACAGATACTGTAATTTTCTGCAAAACGAAAAATACCATAAATTGCGACAGTCATTGGAGGCAGACAAACGATACAGCATTACGCGCTTTCTGAATCCGGGAAACCCCAAGGGCGGCCAGAAACGATTCTATAGTCCAAATATACTGTCGGAGTTCGACAGGCACTACGATCGCAGATAGGGGTTTATCAGGTGTCTAGCCCTGCCCTTGCCCCATAACTTTTCGCTGGACTTCATGAAGCCACCTCGCTACGGTGGCCGGCATGGAGATTCAGAGTCAGGTTGGGCGCAGCCTGCGGGGCAACCTCACCCGACTGCGCGAGGTGCTGGACGGGGCGGTAACGCAGGGCGTTCACACCCTCGGGCAGGTCGCCGACCGCGTCTGTGAAGCGTTCGATTTCCGCGATGGACGCGGCCGGTGGCAGCGCGCGAGCTGCTCGGCGGCGTTGGCCGCCCTTGAGGCGGCGGGCCACGTCTCGCTGCCTCGGGGTCGGCCGTCCCGCGGCGGTGTGCGGCGGCCGCGTGTGCTTCCGCAGCCGGTCGCTCTGGCGGTTGACGTACCCGGGACGGTCGGCGAGGTCCGGGACCTGGCGCTGGTGCGGGTGGACACCGACGAGCAGCGGCGAATCTGGAACACGCTGATGGCGCATGAGCACCCGCGCGGCGCCGGGCCGTTTGTCGGCCCTCAACTGCGTTATCTGGTAGGCTCGGCGCATGGTTGGCTGGGCGGGGTGGGGTTCGCCGCGTGTGCGCGGCGCCTGCATGCCCGCGACGCCTGGATCGGCTGGGACGACACGCGCCGACGCGCTCACCTGCACCGAGTGCTGGGCCTGTGCCGGTTGCTGGTGCGTCCCCGCGTCGCGTGCCGCAACTTGGCTTCCCACGTGTTGGGCCGGGCCGCCCGGGCGGTCGGCAACGACTGCGAGCGCCTCTACGGCTATCGGCCGTGGCTGCTGGAGACGTTCGTCGACGAGACCGAACAGACGGGGGCGAGTCTTCGGGCGGCGAACTGGGTCCGCGTGGGTGAGACCTGTGGGCGCGGGCGTCAGGACCGCACGCACGCGGCGTCGGAAACGCGCAAGGGCGTGTACCTGTATGCGTTGGAACCGGCGTGGCGCGACACCCTCCAGGCGCCCGCCCCGGGCGTGGCGCCGCTCGGGGTCGGCGACGGGCTCGACGCGGCGTCCTGGGCGGACCACGAGTTCGGCGGGGCGTGGCTGGGCGACGCGCGGCTGAGCGCGCGGCTGGTGCTGAGCGCCCGGCAGATGGGCGAGTCTCCGCAGCGCGCCATGCCCGGCGCCGCGAACGGCACGAGAGCGGTGGTGAAGGGACATTACCGGCTGATCGACCAGCCCGCCGAGAGCGCGGTGACGGTCGAGAACATCCTCGCTCCCCATCGCGAGCGCACGCTGCGGCGGATGCGGGCGCATGACACGGTGCTGTGCATCCAGGACGGCACCCGCCTGAACTTCACCCGGCGCGGCCAGACCGAGGGGCTGGGGGTCATCGGCTCGAATCAGACCGGCGCCGTGGCGCGCGGTCTGGACCTGCAGACGACATTGGCGGTCAATCCGGACGGCATGGCGCTGGGCGTCCTGCGAGCCGCGTTTGACGCACCCGAGTCTCCGAATCTTGAGGAGAAGGGCCAGTCGAAGCCGCGCGAGGAACGGAAGTCGTTCCGTTGGGTCGAGGGGCTGCGCGACTGCGCGGCGGCGGCCGAGCGGTTGGGTGAGGAGACCCGGGTCGTGTGCACGATGGACCGCGAGGCCGACTTCCTCGACCTGTTCGTCGAGCGCCGGGCGCACGCCCCGCAGGTCGACCTGCTGGTCCGGGCGAAGGTCGACCGCGTCCTCGGCCGGGAGAAGACGGCCGACGGGCACGTGGTCTCGCGCCGTCTGTTCGACGAGGTGCGCAACGCGCCGGCCCGCGGCGCCGCCACGGTCGAGGTGGGACGGCTGAGCGCGCGGGTGAAGGCCAGCAAACAGCCCGCCAAGGACGGCCGGGCGAAGCGCGACGCCGAGCTGACCCTGCGCTACCAGCCGGTGACGCTGCCGTGTCCCGGCGCCGAGCCGGTCGATCTGTTTGTCGTCCATGCGCGCGAGGAACAGCCGCCGCCCGCGGTCAAGCCGCTGGAGTGGTTCCTGCTGACCACGATGCGGGTGACCAGCGCCGATGACGCCACGCGCATTCTGAGCTGGTACGCCCTGCGCTGGCGCATCGAAGAGTACTTCCGGGTCCTCAAGTCCGGCTGCAAGATGGAGGAGTTGCAGCACCACACGGCGGAGCGTCTCGAGCGGGCCATCGCCATCAAGATGGTCGTGGGGTGGCGAATCCAGTTGATGGTCCAGCTCGGGCGCGAGACCCCCGACCTGCCGCCGGACTCGCTGTTTTCCGACAGCGAGTTGCGCGTGCTCGCGGTCTTCGCCCGCTCCCGCAACCTGCCGGCGCCGACGCCCCTTGGTGAAGCCGTCGGTCTGGTGGCCCGCCTCGGCGGCTGGCTCGGGCGCAAGCGCGACCCGCCCGGCGCGCAGCTCCTGTGGCATGGCTACACCCAGCTCGTCGCCATGACCTTCGCGTTCGAACTGCGGGACGAATTCGGATGACCTTGCACGCATTTACGAAGTCCAGCCGGCGAGATCCGGGGCAAGGGTAGGTCTAGCCCACGTGACTTGGCGACCATGCCTGATCTCCGACTCATTGAGGCCGCCTTTCCTCTGAAGCAAGTTTCCGTGGACTCCGTCCACGAGAAGAACGTGCGGCACGGGCACGTCTCGACGCTGCACATCTGGCCGGCGCGTCGGCCGTTGGCGGCGAGCCGGGCGACGTTGCTGGCGACGCTGCTGGACGATCCGGGGATCGAGAAGGGTCGACGGAAGCTGCTCCGCCGAATGGCCGGGACGGTGGAGAACGTTGCGGGTCGGGGGGGCGGGGAGGCGCAGGAGACGCGGGGCGGGATTCTCCACTGGGGGCGCGAGAGCGCGCCGGCGGGCGCGGGCGAGCTGGAACGGTTTCAGGCGGAGATTCGGGAGGCGTTCGGCGGGCGGGCGCCGCGGGTGCTGGATCCTTTCGCTGGAGGCGGGGCGATTCCGCTGGAGGCGATGCGGCTGGGGTGCGAGGCGGTCGCGGCCGATCTGAACCCGGTGGCGTGGTTCCTTCTGCGGTGCACGCTGTACCATCCATGGCGGCTGGCGGGTCGGGAGCGGCCGTTGCCGGCGTTCGCGGTCGGGGACCGGGCGTTCGTCGAGGCGTTCCTGAAGGCGAAGGGCATGAGGAGGCCGGCGGCGGTGCGCGAGGCGCTGGCGCGGCTGGGGCACGGCGACGGCGAGCCGGTGCAGGGAACCGCACTGACCGACGCGGAGTCACCGGCGTCGCGGGCGGACGCGGCGTGGCACCTGCGGGCCTGGGGGCGGCGGGTGCTGGCGGCGGCGCGGCGGGCGCTGGTAGCGCGCTATCCGACCTACGCGGAGTTCGAGCCGGTGCGGCGCAAGGGGCGGCGGAGCGCCCCGGCGGCCGGAACCGCGCGCTGGAGGCGCCGGCCGCCGCGGTTGCTGGAGCCGGACGAGGACGGGCGGGTCTCGACAGCAACCCTCAACGCGGAGTTCGACTCGCTGTACCTGGAGAACGACGGCAACCCGCGCTGGATCGCGAAGCCCGCCGTCGCCTGTCTGTGGGCGCGCACCGTTCGCTGCGGCGGCTGCCGGGCCGAGATTCCGCTGCTGAAGACGCGCTGGCTCTGCAAGAGGCCGAAGAAGCGCGTCAGGCTGACGCTGGAGCCGCGGCCGGACGACGGCGGCGTCGACATCGGCATCGAGCACGGCGTCGCCGAGGGCGACGGCAACCCCGCGCAGCGGCGCGAGCACGACCGCGCGCTCGGGGCGGGCACGATGAGCGCGAGCGGCGCCGGGTGCCCCGGCTGCGGGGCGATCGCGACGACGAAGGACATCCGCGCCGAAGGGCTGGCGGGGCGGCTCGGGGCGCGCATGACGGCGGTGGTCGTGGAGGGCCAGACCGGCAAGGAGTACCGGCTGCCGACGGCGGTGGAGCTCGACGCGGCGCGCGTCGGGCGGGCGGAGATCGACGCCCTCTACGCCGAGATCCCCTTCGGCCTGCCCGACGAGTCGATCGTCGCGGAACGGCCGTCGCCAAACTCGCGCGGGGCGTCGGGCCTGCCCCGCTACGGGTTCGACACCTGGCGCACGCTGTTCACGGACCGGCAGCTCCTGGCCCTCGGCACGTTCGTCCGCGCGATCCGCGACTGTTCCGCCGAGATGCGCGGCTACCCCGACGACTGGCGCGAGGCGATCGTCGCGTGGCTGGCGCCGTCGATCAGCCGGTTGGCGGATCGATGCTGCGCGGTGGCCACTTGGCAGAACGACTCGGACAAGATCGGCCATGCGTTCGCTCGCTTCGCCCTGCCGATGGTCTGGGACTTCGCCGAGTCCTGCCCCCTCGCCGACACGACCGGCGGCTTCATCCAGGCCGTCGAGTGGATCGCCCGCGTCGTCGAGCACGCGACGGCGGCGACGGCGACAGCGCCCGCCCCCCGGGTCGAGCTGCGGTCGGCCACGGAGGCGCGGACGGACCGTTTCGACCTCGTATGCACCGACCCGCCCTACTACGACGCCATCCCCTACTCCGACCTGATGGACTTCTTCCACGTCTGGCTGCGCCGCACGCTGCACGGGCTGTCGCCGGACGTCGACGCCGCGTTCGCGGCGCCGCTCGGGCCGAAGTGGGACGCCGCCGCCGGGGACGGCGAGCTGGTCGATCAACCCGGGCGCTTCGGCGCCGACGGCGCGCGCTCGCGGCAGGCGTACGAAGACGGCATGCAGCGCACCTTCAGCCGCGCGCACGAGGCGCTGCGGGACGACGGGCGGCTGGTCGTGGTGTTCGCCAACAAGCAGCCGGCGGCGTGGGCGACGCTGGTGTCGGCGCTGATCCGGGCCGGCTTCGTCGTCGACGCCTCGTGGCCGATCCAGACCGAGCGCGAGAGCAAGGTCGCCGGCGGCGCCCGCCTGTCGTCCTCCATCTGGCTCGTCTGCCGGAAGCGCCCCGCCGCCGCCCGCCCGGGCTGGGACAACCAAGTGCTGGCCGACATGCAGGCCAACGTGGCCGGGCGTCTGCGGGCCTTCTGGGACGCCTACGTCCGCGGGCCTGACTTCGTCTGGGCGGCGACCGGCCCTGCCCTGGAGGCGTTCAGCCGGCATCCCGTGGTCCGGAAGGCCGACGAACCGGGCGAGCTGTTGACGGTCGACGAGTTCCTGCGCCGCGTGCGGCGGCTGGTGGTCGGGTTCGTGGTGAGCCGGCTCTTCGACGAGGACGAGGGCGCGGCCGGCGAGCTCGACGACCCGACCACCTACTACCTGCTGCACCGCAAGGACTTCGGCCTTGCCCCGGCCCCGGCGGGCGCCTGCATCCTGTACGCGCTGTCGTGCAACGTGTCCGACGCGGACTTGGTGGGCCGCCTGGACCTGCTCGCGGCCGGCGGCCGCCCGGCCGCGCCGGACGACGACGGCGGTAACTACCGCGGGTCGGGCCGCGACGTGCGCCTCAAGGCGTGGAGCCAACGCCGCGCCCGCGACCTCGGCGAGCCCGCGGCGCACGGCCGCCCGCCGCCCCTGATCGACTGCGTGCACCGGCTCATGCGGCTCTGGAAGTCGGGCGAGCAGAGCCGGGTGGACGCGTACCTCGAAGCCCGCGGCCTCTGGCGGCACGATATCTTCGCCCGCGTGGTTCAGGCCGTCACCGAGCTCGCGGACCGCGGCTCGGAGGAGCGCGCCACCCTGGAGTCCATCCAGACCCACGTCCGCACCCACGGCGGCGTCTCCGGTCCGCAACCCGGGCGCCTCGACTACGGAGACCCGTCGTGAGCGGTACGGCCCGCAGCGTTCCAGGGTACCATCGACGGCGACCGGCGTCGCTGCTCAGCTCATGAAGGTCAGAGACGTCACGAAGCGCATCAGGGCCGACGGCTGGTACTACGTCAAGAGCCGTGGAGATCATCATCAGTTCAAGCACCCGACCAAGCCGGGCAAGGTGACAGTGAAGGGGCGGCCGGGCGACGAGATCAGCGGCGCGCTGCTCGCGAGCATCCGGCGGCAGGCGGGCCTCCGCCGATCCGAGGAGTGACATCATGAACGCCGTGGCGGAAAGGGACAAGCGCATTCGCGACCTTGAGCAGCGGGTCTCCGCCCTGGAACAGGTCTGCGCGGAGGCCTATCAGCTTGCCGGCGCTGTCGGCGCGCCCGAGAAGGCGCTCGACAACCTAGCGGCGGCGGCTGCAGGCGAGCCGATTCCTCACGAGACGTTCCTGCCGGTGTCGGCCGCGGACTGTGACGAGTTCGTCCGGCCGGACGCGCCGGCCGCCACGGCCGGGCACGCGGCGACTCCACCACTGCGGAATTGAGCATCTCGACTACCGACAGCAGGCACCCCGATGATCCGCCGCATACAGGCGCTGAACTACCGTTGCTTCCGGTATGTCGACGTCTCCCTCGACCGCTTCCACGTGCTCGTCGGCCCCAATGCCAGCGGCAAGAGCACGCTGTTGGACGTTGTCTCCTTCCTCGGCGACATGATCCGGGACGGGCTCGAACCGGCGATCCACAACCGCACGCGCAACTTCCAAGATCTGGCCTGGGGACGCCCCAGAGTCGACCCGGGATTCGAACTCGCGGTGGAGATCGAGATTCCCGAACCCGTGACCAAGCTACTGCCAAAGGGGCCGCGGGGAGATGACTTTCGGACGTTTCGCTACGAGGTGGCGATCCGGGAGCGCAGCGGTGCGGTGCACGTCGCGCTCGAGCGCGGATTCCTTACGGGGAACCCGATTCGGAAAGCGCGGCGGAGCGGTGCGCGGTCGCCGGCTCATGGCAGCGCCCCCGGCACGATAGCGAACGGCGCCCGGAGGGGCGGATCGAGAATCGTGTTCAGTCAGGATCGGGAAGGCAGACGCGTATTCCGCCCGGAAACCACGGCGAGACCCGAGAGCAGCCCCGTGACGGGCATTCCTTTCGGATCGTCCGCATTGGCGGCGTCACCCGGCAACCTCTCCGTCGCCTTGTATCCGGCCGCATCTCACGCCATCTACAAGCTCGGCGGCTTCGTCGATCGGGTCGTCCTCAACGGCTCACGACTGCGCCGCGCCAGCCCCCTCGACTGCGACCGCGCGTTCTCCCGCGACGGGGCAAGCCTGCCATGGAACGTACGGTATCTGCGGGAGATACACGAGAACGACTACCGCGAGTGGATCCGCCACGTGCAGACGGTGCTGCCGGAGCTTGAGGACATCCGTGTCGTCGAGCGCGAGGACGATCGCCACGCCTATCTCATGCTCCGCTACGCGAATGGCGTCGAAGTCCCCTCCTGGATGACATCCGACGGGACCCTCAAGCTCCTCGCCTTGACGCTGTTCGCCTACCTGCCGGTGGCGCAGTCGTATCCGAGCGACCGCCGATTCCTCCACGAGATCATCCTGATCGAAGAGCCGGAAGACGGGGTGCACCCGCTGGCGCTCGACGCCATCTACGATTCGTTGAGTTCGGTGTATCACGGCCAGGTCCTCGTCACCACGCATTCACCGACGTTCCTGGGTCTGGCCGCGCCGGAAGAGGCTCTCTGCTTCGCCAGGACGGCCGACGGGTGCACCGAGGTCGTCCCAGGCACGGAACACCCGCACATGAAGGACTGGCACGGAGCCGCAGACATGAGCCTCCTGTTTGCGAGGGACGTGATCGGATGAACCGCGGGGCCGAAGGGGCAAGTCTTGTCGTTCTCGTACCGGATGCCGACATCGAGCAGTCCATGAAGGGCCTGTTGACGCGGACCGACGGCTTGAGGATTGCACCCGTGAGCTTCCATGTAACGAGGCACGTGAACCGGGATAGCGGCTGCCGATCCGCGGCGACCACCCACCTGCGGCCGTACCTGAGCTCGCATCGGTACGCATTGGTCCTGTTCGATCGCCACGGCTGTGGAAGCCGGAGCTCGCGCCGCGAGATTCAGCGAGGCGTCGAGCGCGATCTGACGCGCAACGGTTGGCACGATCGCGCCAAGGCGATCGTGATCGATCCCGAGATCGAGGCATGGGTCTGGAGCGAGTCGCCCGAGGTGGCGCGCGTTCTGGGATGGGGTCGCGATTTCCCGCCTCTCCGAAGCTGGTTGGCGTCCCATGGGCTGTGGGCGTCCAATCGCAGGAAACCGCAGAACCCCAAGCGCGCCATGAGGAAGGCGATGGAAGAAGCGGGACTCGAAGGCAGAGCCCGTCGATCCGCAACCAAGTTCCACGATCTCGCGACGACAGTGGACTTCACCGAGTGCCGCGACCCCGCCTTCGTCGAGCTGGCGCGCACCCTTCGGGCCTGGTTCCCGCCCGAGGACGAACGATGACCAAGACGCACCGTCCCCGGCCGTGGCACGAGATCGTGCGCCTGAAAGACGAGTTGCGGACCGGCGAGCTCGCCCTCGCCGAGTTCGCGGCCGACCTGCACGAGGTCGCGCTGGCGCAAGGGCGGCGGCCGGTCTACGAGGATCCGGCGAAGTTCTTCGCCCTGACCTATCCGACCCATGCATTGCGCGAGCTGGTGCGCGACGTGGCGGCGCGGCTGTCGGGGCGGAGCGACAAGGCGGTGCGGCAGCTCGAGCTGACCTACGGGGGCGGGAAGACGCATACGCTGATCGCGCTGCACCACCTGTTCCGCGACCCCGCGGATCTGCCCGACCTGCCGGCGGTCCGGGAGTTCCGCGAGCACGTCGGCGCCGACCTGCCGGCGGCGTTCACGGCCACCCTCTGCTTCGACAAGATCGACGCTGAGCGCGGCATCGAGGGGGTGCGCGGCCCCGGCGGGGAGACCCGCGGATTGCGCCATCCATGGAGCGTGCTCGCGTTCCAGCTCGCGGGGGCCGACGGGCTGCGCGCGCTGCACGCCGACGGGCGCGACGAAGAGCGCGAGACGCCGCCGGCCGAGCCGCTGCTCGCCGCGCTGCTGGAGGGGCCGCGGCGGCGCGGACTGGCGACGCTGATCCTGGTCGACGAGGTGCTGATGTACGCCCGCGAGAAGGCGGGCCTCGACCCGGTGTGGCGCGGGCGAATCGTCGACTTCTTCCAGTACCTGACCCAGGCGGTGGGCAAGGTCGACACGGCGGCGATGGTCGCGTCGATACTCGCCACCGACCCCCACAAGCAGCGCGGCGAGTTGGGCGGCCGCCTCACGTCGGAGCTGTCCGACGTGTTCCGGCGGCAACGCGAAGAGGGTGTGCAGCCGGTGGAGAAGGAGGACGTGCCGGTGGTGCTGCGCCGGCGCTTCTTCGAGCCCGACGACATCCGCAGCCTCGACGCGTTCAAGCCGCACGTCATCGGCGTCGTGCGCGATCTGGCGAAGCTCGACGAGACGACGGCGAGGAACCGGCCGGCGGCCGAGGAGCGCTTCCTCGCGAGCTTCCCCTTCCACCCCGACCTGACCGACGCGTTCTACAGCCGCTGGACCCAGCTCGAGGGGTTCCAGCGGACGCGCGGCATCCTGCGCACGCTGGCCACGGCGTTGCGCGAGGCCGAGCGATGGGACGCCGCGCCCCTCGTCGGTCCGTCGACGCTGCTGGCCGAACCGGGCAAGTCCGGCGTCTCGGAAGCGGTGCGCGAGCTCGCGGGGGTCGCCACGTCGGAGGCCGCCGAGGGCGCGCGGACCGACTGGAGCACGCTGCTCGAGGCCGAGCTGGAGAAGGCCCGGCAGATTCAGGACGAGCTGCCGGCCCTTCGCCGCGGCCGTGAGGCCGAGCAGGCGGTGGTCACCGTCTTCCTCCACTCGCAGCCCATCGGCAAGAAGGCGTACACGCCGGAGCTGCTCCGCATGGCGGGCACGACCGCCCCCGACGGCATCGAGCTCGAGAAGGGGCTGCGCCGCTGGCGCGAGGTCTCGTGGTTCCTCGACGACGAGGACGCCGACGTGGCGACGCCCGAGGCGGCGCCGGCGCTGCCGAAGTCGTGGCGCCTCGGCAACCGCCCGAACCTGCGCCAGATGCACGACGAGGCGTGCCAGCAACGGGTCAGTCAGGAGCAGGTGGACGAACGGCTGCGGGAGGAGACCAGAAGCGCACGAGCCCTCACCGAAGGCGCGAAGGCGGCCGGCGCCACGGTCCACCTGCTGCCGGCATCGCCGCGCGACGTTGGGGACGACGGCAGCTTCCGCTACGTGATCCTGGGTGCCGAAGCGGCCTCCGAATCGGCGAAGCCGAGCCCCGCTGCGAAACGGGTGCTGGACGAGACGACCGGAGCGGGGCGGCCGCGCGTCCACCGGAACGCCGTGGTGCTGGCGGTCCCTTCGCGCGATGGCGTGCGGGCGGGGTGCGCCGCCGTGCGCGCGCTGCTGGGCTGGGAGGACGTGTCGCGGCAGCTCGAGGCCCACCAGGTCGACGCCTTCCAGGCCGAGCGCCTGAGGCGGCGCCTGCGCGAGGCGCGCGAGCGCGTTCCCGAGATCGTGCGCCAGGCCTACGGGGTGGTCGTGACCGTGAACGAGCAGAACGAAGCGCAGGCGTTCAAGCTGCCGGCCGGCGCGGGAGCGCTCTTTCCCGCCATCAAGAACGACGAGCGCTCTCGCATCAAGGAGACGGCGGTCGACGCCGAGGCGCTGCTGCCCGACGGCCCCTACGACCTGTGGCGCGACGACGACGACGCCCGCCGCGTGGCCGATCTCGCGGGCGCTTTCGCGCGCTACCCTCGCCTGCCGAAGCTGCTGCGCCCGAAGGTGCTGCTCGACACGGTACTGCAGGGCGTGGAGCGCGGCCTCTTCGTCGCCCGACTGGTCCGGCCCGACCGCAGCGCCAGAACGTGGTGGCGGGAAGCGGTCGACGCCGAGGCGCGCCAGGACCCGCAGCTCGAAGTGGCGCTGCCCGGCAAGTGCGAGCTGGGCGCTCTGGCCGCGAACCTGCTCGGACCCGCCGTCCTGCCCGACCTGTGGAATGACGGAACGGTGACGATGGCGGCGCTCCGGGACTACTTCGCGGGCGGACGCACAGTGCGCGTCCCCCGCGAAGGATACGACGAGATACAGGCCATTCCGCGGTGCAGCGAGCCGGCGCTCCGAGAAGCCGTCCGCGAGGCGGTCGAGCAGGGCCGCGCGTGGCTGACGAACGGTCCCGCCTCCGTCTGGAGGGAGCAGATCCCCTACGGCGTGCTGGACGACGCGGCGGTCCTGCACCCGCCGCCGGACCCCGTGCCCGCCCAGGCGCTCTCGGCCGAGGCGCTGCCCGGCGCCTGGCGAGACGGCGAGACCAACGGGGCCGCGCTGGTGCAGGCACTGTCCCAGTCGCGGCGCACGACGCTGCCGTGGGGCCTCGTTCGCGAAGGCATCAGAGTCGGCGTGGAGAGCCGCTGGCTGGAAGTGGCCGAGGGCAGCACCGTAGTGGGCTGCGCCTACGACCAGGCCGGGCAGTTGCGGTTGAAGCGCCCGGCGGCGACCGTCGCCCCTCCCGCGCCGAGAGTGCCTCCGGTCACGGGAACATTGCTGGAGGGCTCCGGGATCCAGGATCTCGCAGAGCTTCTCCCCAAGTTGCTGGAGGCGAGCGCCGGCAACGATCTCCGCTTCCGGGTCGCCGTGGTGCTCAACGAGGACGAAGGTGGGAAGATCCCGGACGATGTGCGGGCCGAGATCGACGGGCTCCTGGCGACGGTGTCCGCGGAGCTGAGGGTCGGATAGGGGTCTGCGCGGGTAGAACGGCGCGGACGACTCCCGGCGGGTTGGTTGGCGCGCCCGCCCCCGGAGCGGCGGGAGGCGCGCACATTGACGGTTGCGGGGTAGGACAGTAGCCTGCTCGGCGATGAGAACATCCGTCTCCACAACGGGGCAGATCGCGCTTCCGGCCAAGATTCGGCGGCGTGATGGTGTCGAGCCGGGCCAGGAGTTCGATGTCGAACGCATCGAACGGGGCAAGTACCGGCTCGTCCGCCGAGCCCCCGCAACCAACGGGGGCGTCGTCGACTGGCTGCTGGACTGTCCGGAGAAGGGCTTCTTCGTGCCGATCGAGTCGGGGAACACGGATACGCTGTGAGATTCCCCGCGCCGGTCGGCGCTGCAGATCGATGACCGGCGTCAATCGGAAGTGCCCGAAGCTCGACCCAGGGCGGCGACGACCGCCGAGGTCATCTGAGCCGTCGTGGCGATGCCGCCGAGGTCGCCCGTGCGAGTCTCGCCGGTCGCGAGCACCGTCTCCACCGCCGCCTCGATGGCTCCCGCCCCGTCCGTCTCGCCGAGGTGCTCCAGCATCATCGCTCCCGTCAGCATCTGCGCGACGGGGTTGGCGACGCCCTTCCCCGCGATGTCCGGGGCGGACCCGTGAACGGGCTCGAACATCGAGGGATGCGTGCGGTCGGGGTTGAGGTTGGCGCCGGGGGCGAGGCCGATCGAGCCGGCCACGGCGGGGCCGAGGTCGGAGAGGATGTCGCCGAAGAGGTTGCTCGCAACGATGACGTCGAACCAGTCGGGGTGTTGGACGAGGTGGGCGGTGAGGATGTCGATGTGGTACTGGTCGGTCCGCACGTCGGGATAGTCGGCCGCGACCGCCTCGAAGCGCTCGTCCCAGAACGGCATGGTGTGGATGATGCCGTTCGACTTGGTCGCCGACGTCAGGTGCTTCGCGGGCCGGGCCCGCGCCCTCTCGAACGCGTAGCGCAGCACCCGGTCGACGCCCTCGCGCGTGAAAACCGACTGCTGCACCGCGAGCTCGGACGGCGTCCCCGCGTAGAGGCGGCCGCCGATCTCCGAGTACTCGCCCTCGTTGTTCTCCCGGACGACGACGAAGTCGATGTCCGAGGGACCGCGGTCCGCGAGCGGCGTGCGCACGCCGGGCCAGAGCCGGACCGGCCGCAGGTTGACGTACTGGCCGAACTGGCGGCGGATGGGGATGAGCAGTCCCCACAGCGAGACGTGGTCGGGCACTCCGGGGTACCCGACGGCGCCAAGGAACACGGCGTCGAAGGCCGCGAGCTCCTCGATGTCGCGCCCCCCCGTCATGCTGCCCGTGCGGGCGTACAGCTCGCACGACCAGTCGAAGGCCGTCCATTCGCAACGGAAGCCGAACCGCTTTCCGACTGCCGTCAGCAGATCCTGGGCCGCGGGCACGACCTCCTTGCCGATCCCGTCACCGGGAATGACCGCAATGCGATGGGTTCTCTCTGTCATGGTCCTCGTTCAGAAACGGGTACGAGTTCGTCAGCAGCCAGACCCGGCAGCCCGGGGCGAATGGCCCCGCTGCATTCGCAGGCCGGCTCATCCGGCCTGACTGCGTTCTTCGTCGGATGCCGCAGCCAAATGCCAACCTGCCTCTTGCCACGCCGGGCCGGGCTCCCGGCTTCCGTCAGCCCACCCGCGCCCTCGGCATCCCCAGGCGGCCCGGGGCGGTGCACCGCGGACGTCACGACGGGCCGCTACCCCACCGCGCCGGCTCGCCGCAACTCGGCGATCTCCTCCGCCCCGAACCCCGCGTCGCCGAGTATCTCGTCGGTATGCTCGCCGAGCCGCGGCGCGGGGCGGCCGGGCGCGAGCGGGGTCTCCGAGAGCTTGATCGGGGTGCCGAGGGTCCGGATGCGCCCCAGCGTCGGATGGTCGGTCTCGACCACGAGCTCGCGGGCGCGGACGTGGGGATCGGCCATCACCTCGGCGTAGTCGTTGATGGGGCCGCACGGCACCCCGTGGCCCTCGAGGAGCTCGAGCCAGTGAGACCGGGGACGGGTCTCCATCACCGCCTCGATGCGGGCGGCCAGGGCCTCGCGGTTGCGGATGCGGCGGGTGTCGTCGCGGTACTCGGGGTCGGCCGCCCACTCCGGATGACCCAGGGCCTCGCACAGGCGCCGGAACGTGCGGTCGTTGGCCGCCCCGATCGTCACGTGGCCGTCGGCGCAGCGGATCGCCTCGTACGGCGCGTTCATGCGGTGCGCCGACCCGAGCCGCTCCGGCACCCCGCGCCCCGAGAAGTACTGGGTAGCCTCCCACACCGACAGGGCGACGCCGGCGTCGACGAGCGACGTGTCGACGAGCTGGCCGCGGCCGGTGCGGGCGCGGGCGAGCAAGGCGGACAGGATGCCCGCAAGGGCGAAGAGGGCGGCGCCGAGGTCGGTCACCGGTATCCCCGCCTTGACCGGCGGGCGACCCGCCTCGCCGGTGACCGACATGAGGCCGGAGACACCCTGGGCGACCAGATCGAAGCCCCCCTTGCCGGCGGAGGGACCGGTCTGCCCGTAACCCGAGATGGACGCGTAGACGAGGCGCGGACACCGCGACGACAGCTCGCGGTAGCCCAGGCCGAACTTCTCGAGCACCCCCGGCCGGTAGTTCTCCACCAGCACGTCGGACACCGCGGCGAGGCGCCGCACCGCCTCGCGGCCGGCCGGCTGCTTCAGGTCGACGACGATGCCGCGCTTGCCCCGGTTGACGGCGTTGAAGCTGGGACTGTCGCTGCCGACGCCGCCCGGCATGCGCCGGGTCGAGTCGCCGGCCGGGGACTCGACCTTGATCACGTCCGCCCCCATGTCGCACAGTAGCATCGTGCAGAACGGCCCGGCCATCACCTGGGTGAGGTCGAGCACGCGCAGTCCGTCGAGTGCTGATGTCATCGCCCCGCAGATCCGGTGGTGAGACCCCGCGGTGCGCCGAGGCGCCCGCGTGACGAAGCGCCACGAGGGCGCAAGGAAACCATCTCCGGCCGAGGAGCGGCGCCGCGCGGGGTGCATCGCCGGTAGAATGCAGCGGGAACTCTCACCACGGGTTCCTCGTCCGACGCTCGTCGTCACCTCGCGGCTTCGCCTTGCCGCCCGATCCCTGCAGGAGCCGATCGGTTCCTCGGAGCCGGCCCCCGGTAAACCAGGAGAGTGAACTCGTGCCCACGCCCGACGCCATCTACGCCGTCGACGGTCCCGTCGCCACCCTCACGTTCAACCGACCCGCCGCCCGCAACGCCATGACCTGGGCCATGTACGACGCCCTCGTCGACGCCTGCGACGCGGTGGACGACGACCCCGCGGTGAAGGTCCTCGTGCTGCGCGGGGCCGGCGACCGCGCCTTCGTGGCCGGCACCGACATCAGCCAGTTCCAGGACCTGCGGACCCCCGACGACGCCCTCGCGTACGAGTCGAGGCTAGATCGGGTGCTCGCCCGGCTGGAGCGCGTCCGGATGCCCACCATCGCCCGGGTCCAGGGGGTGGCCGTCGGGGGCGGCTGCGCCATGGCGGTCGCCTGCGACCTGCGCATCTGCGGCCCCGGGGCCCGCTTCGGCATCCCCGTCGCCCGCACCCTCGGCAACTGCCTGTCGGCCGCCAACTGCGCCCGGCTGCTTGACCTCGTGGGGCCGGACCGGCTCAAGGACCTGATGTTCACCGCCCGCCTCCTCGACGCCCGCGAGGCGCTCGCGGCGGGGCTCGCGACCCGGGTCGTCGACGACGACCGCCTCGACGAGACGGTGGCGGAGACCGCCGCCGCCATCGCCGCCAACGCCCCCCTGACGATTCGCGCCACCAAGGAGCTCGTCCGCCGCGTGCAGCGCGAGCGCCGGCCCGACCCCGCCCTCGGCCACGACCTCATCGTCGAGTGTTACACGAGCGACGACTTCCGGAACGCCGTCGAGGCCTTCGTGGCCCGCCGCGCCCCGACGTGGGCCGGGCGCTAGTGCTCATGCCGCTGTCACGCGCTCGAACAGCGACGCCACGCGCTCGAGCCCGGCCCCGGCGCCGCCCTCCAGGTGCAGGCGGATGACCCGCCGCCCGCGCGCGGCCAGCACCTCCAGATCGCCCAGCGCCTGCGCCATCTTGACGGCACCGAACGTGCAGGAGCGGCCCGGCACCGGCAGGTCGGCAACCGCGTCGTCGGTCGTCAGCAGCACGAACACACCCGTCTCCGGCCCCCCCTTGAACACCTGGCCGGTCGAGTGCAGATAGCGCGGTCCGAACCCGACGCTGGTAGCCACCCGGCGGGCGCCCCGGACCCGCTGCCGGATGCCGTGCAGCGCGGCGGCGTTGGCCCGGCTCCGATCCGCGTAGGCCAGCAGGGCCACGTAGTCGCCGGGCCCGGCGCTCGCCAGGTGCGCCGAAACCAGTGCCTCGAGGGTGGCGGGCCCGCCCGTCGACGCCCCGAGGCGCGCGGCGGTCCCGGCGTCGGCGAACAGGGCGACGCCGTCGGACCGAGCCGCCGGCGGCTCGTCCGGGAATCCCCCGCCCTCCTCCCAGGCCGCGGTCAGGGTCCGCGTCGCGACCTTGGCCGCCTCCACGTCGGGCTGGTCGAACGGATTCACCCCGAGCACCGCCCCGCACGCGGCGGTGGCGAGCTCCCACCGGAAGAACTCGCCGGCCAGGGCCTCGGGGCCCGGCACCGACAGGGCGACGACGGGATGCCCGGCCTCGGCGAGGCCCTCCAACGCCGCGTCCTGCCCCGGATCGGCGTCGCCGTCCACGCGAAGCTGAACGAACAGGCGGTCGGGACCGTAGGCCGCGGGCGGGCCCGGCTCCTCGTCGACGATCGGGATCAGCCCCCGCCCCGCCTTGCCCGTCGACTCCGCCAGCAGTTGCTCCAGCCAGCCGCCGAGGACGCGAATCGACGGCGACAGCACCAGCGTGGTCTTGTCCCGGCCGGCGGCGGCGGCGAGTCCGAGCAGCAGCCCCAGCCGCACCCCGGGGTTCCGCCCGGCGGGAACGTCGGGGCCGCACCCTTCGGCCATCTCCCGCGCCGGCGCCAGGAACGCGGACACGTCGAGGCCGCAGGTCGCGGCGGGGACGAGGCCGAAGCTCGACAGGACCGAGAACCGCCCCCCCACGTCGGGGCGGCCGCTCCACACCTGCCGGAAGCCCTCGGCGGCGGCCATCTCCTCGAGGGCCGAGCCCGGATCGGTGATCGCGACGAAGTGCGAGCCGGCCCGCGCCGGTCCGACCGCCTGCCGCATGCAATCCTGGAAGTGGGCGGCGAGCAACGCCGGCTCGAGGGTCGTGCCCGACTTGCTCGACACGATGCACAGGGTGCGGGGCAGATCGATGCGGGACGCGGTCCGCGCGATCTGCGCCGGGTCCGTGGTGTCGAGCACGTGCAGGGCCGGCGCCCCCTCGGCGCCGCCGAGCACGTGGCCGACGACCTCGGCGCCGAGGCTGGAACCGCCCATGCCGAGCAGGAGGACGTCGGTGAGCCCGTCGGCGCGCACGCCGTCCGTGAACCTGCGCAACGCGTCGGCAGGCACCTCCGCATGGGGCAGATCCAACCACCCCAGCCAGCGCGCCTCGTGGCCGCCCGTCCAGACGTCGGGGTCCCTCCGCCACAAGCGCCGCACGAGGTCGTCCCGATCCCAGCGCCGGCACTCCTCGTCGAGGGCGGCCCGGAGCGCACGGTCGAGCCGCCATTCCGGCGTCGAGTCAGTCAGGGGATGCTCCAGTGGAAGCAGGGCGGAGGGTTCGCAGGACCCCGGCGAACGAAGAGGCGCGGATGCCGCCACGTCCGCACCGATCCGCGGGTACCGACCCCGGGCCGCATCAGGTCTCCGGCCACCGCCGCGTCTCGAGGCGCCGGACCTTCTCGATGCGCCGGCGATGCCGCTCCTCGCGCGAGAACCTCGCGGCCAGGAAGGCCTCGACGAGCTCGCGGGCCAGCGCCACGCCGACGATGCGCGCCCCGAGGACGAGAACGTTCATGTCGTCGTGCTCCACGCCCTGGTGGGCGGAGTAGGTGTCGTGACAGACCGCGCCCCGGATGCCGGGGACCTTGTTGACCGCGACCCCCGCCCCGACCCCGCTCCCGCAGATCATCACCCCGCGGTCGGCGCGGCCGTCGCGGACGGCCAGCGCCAGCGACTCCGCGTAGTCGGGGTAGTCGGCGGCGGCCTCGCTGTCGGTGCCCACGTCCACGACCTCGTGCCCTCGCTCCCGCAGCATGTCCGCGAGCGCTGTCTTCAACCGGAATCCGGCGTGGTCGGACCCTATCGCCACCCGCATCGTGCCGTCCTTCGCCATCTCTCCCATCGACCGGTCCCGCTACGCCGGCCCTCCCGGATCACCCTCCCGGCGCCGCGGAAACGACAACGGAGGCGCCGCACACCACCTCGCGCTACGGCGTGGGATCGTACTACAAGCACCGACGGGACTCCGTTGGGGATGCGGACCCGCGGGCGCGCGCGGAAAGACGCGCCGCGAGGCGGCCGGAAGCCGGACAGGGCAGAGTTGCCGTACGCCGCTCCCCCGCTGCCCCGTGTCAACGCCCGGCCCGGCCGGGAACCGCCCGATGCCTCCCACCCGCCGGAGGACCGCCCGCACACCCGGCATGTGTCAAACGGCCAGCCCGGCCGGGAAGCCGCCCGACTACGTCAACGGCTGAATCCCGAGAAAGGCCAGGCCGTGTCAGCGCCCGGCCCGACCGGGAAGCCGTCCGATCGGAAGGAGCGCCGGCGTTCGCGCCTTGTAGGCCCGATACGCGGGATCGGCGCCCCACTTCCGGTCGGCTTGCGCCTCCAGGAGGGGAATGCCGCTGACGCGGGTCAGGAGCAGCCAGACGAAGACCGGCGAGACCAGCGTCACGTAGCGCCACCCGTTGAGGGCGGGCAACGCCGCGAGCGCGACGCCGGTCCACAGCAGGATCTCGCCGAGGTAGTTGGGGTGCCGGCAGCGCGCCCACAGCCCCGTCGCGATGAACCGGTCGACATTCTCCGGCTGCAGCCGGAAACGTCGTTTCTGGGCGTCCGCCGTCACCTCGACGATGAACCCTGCGCCCCAGAGGGCGATGCCCGCCGCCGCGGGCCAGCCGAGGGGCACGGACGTCGCCGCGGTCACCGCCCCCAGCGCGGCGGACAGCGTCAACGACACCCAGAGACCCTGCAGCGTCCACGTCAGGAAGAACCGCGCCGGGTCGTGCTTGATGCGGTCGAAGCGCCGGTCGTAGCCCTGTCGGCGGATGCGGGCGAGCAGGAACGCGCCGAGCCGCACGGCCCAGATCGCGACCATGGCCGCGATGGCCAGCGAGCGGGCATCGGGAGCACCCCGCGCCGATACGGCGAGCAGGATGAGGGTCAGGAAGGTGCCGCTGCCCGCGAGATCGAACCAGCGCTCCGTCCGCCACGCCCACGCCGGAACGAACGCGGCCCACTGCAGGACGAACGCCAGGGCCACGCAGAGCGCGAAGACCGGAGCTCCCCCCACGGCGATGCCGCCCTGACTGCCGGCGGCGGCCACGCCCCCCGCCACCGCCACCGCCGCCGCGCTCGCGGCCAGCGACCGTCTGCCGCTCATGGTTCCCCCCAGCCCGGAGAGCGTCGCCTGCGGCTCCGCTCGCCGCCCAATCAACCCTCCAGGAGACCGCACCGTTCGACGGCGCAGGCTCCTGGCCGTGATAACGTGCGGCCATGGCCGCGTTGCGCGTGCTCCTCGTCGAAGATCATCGGGAGCTCGCGGAAACCACCGGCGCGTTCCTCGAGTCGTGCGGCCACACCGTCGACTACGCCGCCGACGGCCTCGGCGCCCTCCACCTCGCGGTCACCGGCGACTACGACGTGGTGGTGCTCGACGTCATGCTGCCGGGGCCCGACGGCATCGAGGTCTGCGCACGGCTGCGGCGCGACGCGAAGCGCTCCACCCCCATCATCATGCTCACCGCGCGCGACCGGCTCGAGGACAAGCTCGCCGGCTTCGACGCGGGGGCCGACGACTACCTCGTCAAGCCGTTCGACCTGCCGGAGCTCGTCGCCCGGGTCGAGGCACTGGCCCGCCGCCGCCAGGGGCTCGCGGCGCGCTTCGAGGTCGGCGACCTCGTGCTCGACGCCGACACCCTGCAGGTGACGCGGGCCGGGCGCGCGGTGACGCTGTCGAGGTCGGCGTTCACCATCCTCAACGTCCTCGTGCGCGAGCATCCGCGGGTGGTGTCCCGCCGGCAGATCGAGCGCGAGCTGTGGGGCGAGGACCCGCCGGACAGCGATGCGTTGCGCAGCCATCTCTACAACCTGCGCCGGGCCGTCGACAGGCCGTTCGGGACCCCGATGATCCACACCGTGACCGGCAGTGGCTACTGCATCCGCGCGCCGGGCGAGGCCGCCCCGGACTGACCGGCCGCATGCCCCGCCCCGACGCTCCGTGCCCCGCCGGTGCGGCCGGAGCGGCGCGCCCGGCTCGCGCGCTTCCCGCCTGCCTCCGAGACCAGGCCGACGGGAACCTGCGCCGCCGGAGCGGCGCGCCGGGCTCGCGTGCGGCGTCATGGCCGTGGCCCGGCCCGGGCGACGGGCGCCCGCCGCAACCCACCCCGCCCCGTCACGGGAACCGAATCTGCATCGACGTGCCCTGCCCCGGCTGGCTCCGCGCGGTGATCTGCCAGCCGAACTGCCGGCTCAGCCGGCGTACGATGGACAGGCCCAGGCCGTGCCCTTCAGCGCTGTGACGGCTGTCGTCCGCCCGGTAGAAGGGCTCGAAGGCGTTGGCGAGCTGCGCCTCCGACATGCCGCTGCCGGTGTCCTCCACCGTCAGGCTGTCGGCGGTGACGATGACGTCGATCTCCCCGCCGCGGGTATGGTTCACGGCGTTGCGCAGCAGGTTGCCGAAGACGATACGCACGACCCGGGCCGGCGCGCGCACGCGCAGCTCCTCGCGCTCGTGCAGGCACACCGTGTCGCCGGCCCGGGCCGCCTGCGCCGCGAGGACCCCGATCTCGCTCGCGGCCACGTCGTTGACCACGGTCTCCTCCGCCCCCGGCACCACCTCTCCGCGGGCGAGCAGCAGCAGGGTCTCGAGCAGCGCCTCCATGTCGTCGACGGTGCGGCGCATCCGCGACAACGTCTCCCGTTCCCGCTCCGGGCGGCCCCGACCGTCGCGCTCCAGCAGATCGAGCGACCCCTTCAGCACCGCCACCGGCGTGCGCAGTTCGTGGCCGGCGTCGCGCGTGAACACGCGCTCCCGCTCGATGGCCGCGTCCACCCGGGCCGCGAGCTGGTCCAGCGCCTCGATCATCGCGGCCAGCTCCGCGTCGGCGGTGTCGCGCAGCGGGCCGAGGTCGACTCGCACCCGCCCCGTGCTCTCGAAGTCGACCTCCCGCAACTGGCGCGCGAGCCGGACGACGGGCGACAGCGCCCGATGCGACCACCGGTAGGCCACGAACAGCAGCACGTACATCAGCAGCAGCACCACCGACAACGGCAGCAGGCCGAAATAGAAGGTGAGATCGGAGACGCTGTCCTCCTCGAACACGAGGTACAGCCGCCGGCCGTCGCGCTCCGAGACGTGCACCAGCCGGTCGCGTCCGCCGACGGGGCGGCGTCCGAACCCCGGCTCGAGGCCCGCGAGGTCGCCGGGCGCCGGCGGGCCGCCGGGCGCGTCGAGATAGCCGCGCAGATTGGCGGTGTTCGGCAGGGGTTGCGCGGGGTCTGCGCCCGCGAGCTGCCAGTAGTGCTCGGCTTCGAGGTCGAGGGCGCGCCGCGTCAGCAGGTCCTCGACCACCACCCGGGTGACGTAGACGCCGACCAGCGTGGCCAGCCCGATGACCGTCACCTGGGCGGCGAAGACCCGCCCGAGCCGCGCGCGCAGGCCCCTGCGGTTCACGCCGGCCCTCCCGACCCCGCCCGGCCCGGCGCGAGCAGGTAGTGGCCGACCTGCCACTCGGTCCCCCCCGCGAAGCCGAAAAGCTCCTCGCAGGCCATGAAGAAGATGCGCCAGCGCTGCAGTCCCGCGCCGACGCCCCCCCCACCGGGCCCGGTCAGGGCGTCGGCGGCGGCGGCACGGTCGGCGTCCAGATTGGCCAGCCAGGCCCGGATCGTGTCGCGGTAGTGGCGGCCGTCCAGCATCCACTGCCCCGCCAGCCGCAGGCGGCCCTGGAACTCGGCCAGCGTGTCCTGTGCCGGCATCAGCCCCTCGGAGAAGAAAAGGCGACCCATCCAGTCGTCGCTCCCCGCGCTCTCGAACCGGTACACGAGGGAGCGGTGACAGAACACGTGGACGAACAACGCGCCGTCCGGCGCGAGCCAACCGGCGATGCGGTCGAGCAGAAGCTGGTAGTTGCGCATGTGCTCGAACATCTCGACGGACACCACGCGGTCGAAGCGCCCGTCCGGCGCCCAGTCGTTGACGTCCGCCGTGCAGGCGATGACGTTGTCCAGCCCCTGCTCGCGGACGCGCGCCTCGATGAACCTCCCCTGCGCGGCCGAGTTCGACACCGCCACCACCCGGCTCGACGGGTAGCGGCGAGCCGCCCACAACGTGAACGCGCCCCAGCCGCAGCCGAGGTCCAGGATGCGCATGCCGTCCTCGATGCCCGCCCGCGCCGCCGTCAGCTCGAGCATCGAGGTCTCGGCGGCGGCGAGGTCTCCCACGCCCGGCGGCCAGTGGCAGGCGCTGTACTTCATGCGCGGCCCCAGCACGGCGCGGAAGAAGGCCGCCGGCACCTCGTAGTGTTGCGCATTGGCGAGGTCCGGGCGCGCCGCTATGGGCCCGCGGCGAAGCTCCTCGAGCACCGCGCGGCGGCGCGCCAGTCGCCGTCGGTCGTCGTGCGCCGCCTCCTCGCGCAGGCGCCGCCGCAGGAGGAGGCGGATGCCGGCGCGGATCGCGGCGTCGGGCAGGCGCCCCGACTCGGCGAGCCGCATCAGGCCGCCCGGGACCGTCACCGGGTCTCCCCCGCCGCGAGGCGCGTCGGCCCCCGGTACCCCGGCATCGCGAACAGCATCTGCACGTCGCTGATGGCGCGCTCCAGGAAGCCGCCCTCGCAGTACGCGAAGTAGAAGCGCCAGCGCCGCAGGAAACGCTCGTCGAAGCCGAGGGCGGCGATGTCGCCGCGGCGCGCCTCGAACCGGCGGCTCCACTCCCGCAGCGTCCGCGCGTAGTCCTGGCCGATGTCGTCGAGGTCGACGAGCACCGCGTCGGCATGCCGGGCCGCCGCGTCCACCAGCACCGAGACGCTCGGAATGAAGCCGCCGGGAAAGATGTGCTTCTTGATGAAGTCCACCGACCGCAGCGCCCGCCGGTATCGCCGGTCGCGAATGGTGATGGCCTGCAGCGCGAGCAGCCCGTGGGGCTTGAGGAGGCGCGAGCAGGCGCGGAACCACGCCGGGAGGAAGCGGTGACCCACCGCTTCGATCATCTCCACCGACACCAGCTTGTCGAACCGCCCTGTCAGGTCGCGGTAGTCGGCGAGCACCACGTCGACGCACCCGTCGAGGCCGCGCTCCCGCACGAGGGCCCGCGCGTGGTCGGCCTGGGCCCGGGACAGCGTGACGGTGGTCACCCGGCACCCGAACCGCTCCGCCGCGTAGACGGCGAGTCCGCCCCAGCCGCCGCCGATCTCCAGCAGCTCCTCGCCCGGCGCGAGGCGCAGCTTGCGGCACAGGCGCTCGATCTTGGCCGTGCTCGCCGCCTCGAGCGACTCGCAGCCGTCGTCGAACACCGCCGCCGAGTACATCATGCGCTCGTCGAGAAAGAGCCGGAAGAAGTCGTTGCCGAGATCGTAGTGGGCCTCGACGTTCCGGGCGCTGCCGCGCCGGCTGTTGCGCCGCGCGAGATGGCGCAGCGAGTCCGCGCACGTCGCGATGAGCCCCCGGCGGCGGTCGACGTCGTCCTGGGTGCGCCGATCGCGGGTCAGCAGCCGCACCAGGCCGACGAGGTCGTCGCAGTCCCAGTCGCCGTCCATGTAGCTCTCGCCGGCGCCGAGAACGCCCCCGAACACGGCCCGCCGGTAGAACGCCGGCGCGTTGACCACGATGCGGACGGCGGGGTCGCCGCTGCCGTGCACCGTCTCGGCGCCCCCGTCCACGACGGTGACGGTGCCGCCGCGCAGCCCGTCCAGGGCGCGGTGCAGCAGGCGTCGGGCCGTGCCGGCCCGCCAGCCGCCGGCCCGTGCCGCCCGCCCCGCGACACTCCCGCCGGGCGTCCACGTCGATCCGGTGCTAGCCATCGGCCGATCCCCGCGCGCGGACCCTGCCCGGATGGGGATGGAACGGAGCGCCCTTGAGGAACAGCCGTCCCGCCTGCCAGTAGATGCGGGCCAGCGTCGCCGCGTTCTGCGCCGGGGAACGCAGCAGGCCGCGCAGCACCGCGCAGCGGGTCAGCGCTTCCGTGCGCAGCGAGAGCAGCGCGCAGAACGTCCGGCGGCCGCCCGGGGCGAAGCGCATGGCGATTCGGATTCGGTCCGCCCCCAGCGCGAACCTCATCCGGTAGCGTCCGGCCATGGGCAGGAACGGCGAGACGTGCAGCCGCTTGACCGGGGCGAAGCGGCAGCCCCCGCGGCCCCGCGCGTCCAGCGCGTAGCAGTGCCGCTCGTTCCAGGGGGTGCTCCGTACGTCGGCGAGGATGGCGGCGCACTCGCCGCCGGCGTGACAGAAATAGAAGTTGACGGGGTTGAACGACGTCCCCGCCGAGCGCGGCTGGGTCAGCGCGAGGATGCGTTCCGGCCGGACGTCGATCTCCGCGCGCTCGAGATGCGCCGCCACCTCGGCGCGGGTCAGCAGGTGACCACGGTCCACCGACACCGGCAACCAGCCCCAGGGCGCCGGGCCTGCGCCGACGCGGTCGAGGTCCACCAGCAGCATCCACACCCGGTACCGGAAGACGTGGCGCACCGGATGCGCGCGCGCGTGGACGACCCAGCCCCGGCAACTCGACTCCCGCGGCAGCTCAGGCGGCATCGCGAAGCTCCCGGCGGAGGGCGTGGGCCGCGTCCACGGCGCTCCGGAAGCCGTCCTCGTGGAAGCCCCAGCCCCAACAGGCCCCGCAGTAATAAAGGCCGCCGACACCGTTCAGCTCCCCCCGCCGCCGTTGCGCGCGGCGCGCCTCGGGAGTGAAGACGGGGTGCGCGTACTCGCGCTCGATCCACACGTTCCGCAGCGGCGCCCGGGGGTTCAGGGTCACGAAGAAGTGCCGCCCCCCGGCGATGCCCTGGAGGCGGTTCATCCAGTAGGTGACCCGGCAGCGCGCCGCGCCGGCGCGGCAGTCGGCGACGACGTTCCAGCTCGACCACGCGGCCCGCCGGCGCGGCATCGCGGAGGGGTCGGAATGGACCACCGCCCGGTTGCGGCGGTACTTCAGCGCCCCGAGCACCGCGCGCTCGACCGGCGTCGGCTCGATCAGGGCCAGGGCCTGATCGGCGTGGCAGGCCAGCACCACGCGGTCGAAGCGCTCCGCCGCGCCGTCCGCCGTCGCGACGCGTACCCCGCCGGACCCCCGCGCGACGCGCTCGACCCGGCGGCCGACGAGCCGGCGGCCCCGGAAGCGGCGCACGAACGCGTCGACGTAGGCGCTCGATCCCCCCTCGATCACGCGCCACGCCGGCCGGTTCCGAAGCCGCAGCAAGCCGTGGTTGGCCATGAACGCGGCGACGTGCGCCACCGACAGCTCGCGTACGCGCGCCAGCGGCGCCGACCACAGGGCGGCGCACATGGGCAGCAGGTGGTCGTCGACGAAGGCCCCGGGATAACGCCGCGCGTCGAGGAACTCGCCTAGCGTGCGGGCGTCGTCGCCCGCGACCCTCGCCGCCTCCCGGTAGAAGCGGCGAATGCCGCGCAGCATCGACAGGAAGCGCGCGCTGACGAGGTTGCGCCGCTGGCAGAACAGCGCGCCAAGGGTCGCGGTGCCGTACTCGACACTCGCGCCGTCGTCCCCCTCCCGGCGTACCGAGAAGGACATGTCGGTGGGCCGCGAGGCCACCCCCAGCTCGTCCAGCCACGCCGAGAACAGCGGGTAGTTCGTCCGGTTGAAGACGATGAAGCCCGAGTCCACCGCGCAGGTCCGCCCGTCGACCAGCAGGTTGTGCGTGTCGGTGTGGCCGCCGAGGCGCGGCTCGGCCTCGAACAGGGTGACCTCGGCGAAGTCCTGCAGGACGTGGGCCGCGGCCATGCCCGCGATGCCCCCGCCCACCACCGCGACCCGCATCACCCGTGGCCTCCGGAGACCGTCTTCAGGTCGCGGACGAGGCCGGCCCACGCCATCAGCCGAAGCGCCGCGTAGGCGGGATCGAGCTCCCACCAGCGCAGCCCGAGCCGGGCCGAAGCGCTGTGGCGGTGGTGGTTGTTGTGCCAACCCTCGCCCATCGTGATCGCGGCCAGCCACCAACTGTTGCGGCTCCGGTCGCGGGTCTCCCAGGGCCTTCGGCCGTGGCGGTGGCCCACCGAGTTGACGAGGAACGTCGCGTGCATCAGCGCTACGGTGGACACGACATAGCCCCACACCAGCATCTGCCAACCGCCGGTGTCGGGATACGCGGGCCGCAACGCCTCCCCGAGCGCGAACATCGCGGCCGCGTAGATCACGGGTGGCAGCAGATCGCGGCGGTTCAACCAGCGCAGCTCAGGGAAGCGGGCCAGATCGGGGACGCGCTCGACGCGGGTGTCGAACGCCGCCCGGCACAGGAACCAGCCCATGTGCGACCACCAGAAGCCGCGCGTGGAATCGTGCGGATCGCCGCGGCCGTCGGCGTGGGCGTGGTGGTTGCGATGGTGGGCCACCCACCACAGTGGCCCGCGCTGCGTCGCCGCCGTCCCGAGGAAGGCGAAGACGAACTGCACGATGCGCCCCGTGCGAAACGCCCCGTGGGCGAGCCCGCGATGAAAGAAGGCGCTGATCGCGAAGGCGCGGAGCGCATAGGACCCCAGCGCCACCCACAGCGCGACGCCGCTCCACCCGACCCACCACACGGCCAGACAGGCCGCGTGCAGGGCCACGAAGGGCACGATGCGCAGCCAGTCCACCGACTCGTCGCCGGGGCCGGCGCTGCGCGCCGTGTCGAACCACCTGATGACCGTATCCAACGCGCTCGCTCCGTCGATTCTCGTCGCGCTACCCGATCCACACTACGGCCTTCGCCGTGAAGCCGGCGTGAGGGAACGGCCCGCGCGCCTTCACGCGGTCTTGACGCGCGGAACGGTAGGCCGCGACTCGATCCGGGAGCCGGGAGGCGAGCGGGTCAGGACGGGCGGGCTCGACGCGATTGGGACTCCTACAGGCCGGCGCCCTTGTCCTTCAGGATCCGCCACACTTTCTCGGGCGTGATCGGAATGTCGATGTGGCGCACGCCGAGGTGCGCCAGCGCGTCGACCACGGCGTTGACGATCGCCGGCGGCGCGCCCACCGTGGCCGACTCGCCGACCCCCTTGGCGCCCTGCGGATGGTGAGGCGACGGGGTGACGGTCTTGTCGGTCTCCCATCGCGGCGTCTCCATCGCGGTGGGGACCAGGTAGTCCATGAAGCTCCCGCCCGAGATGTTGCCGTTCTCGTCGTAGCTGATTTCCTCGAGCAGCGCCGGCGCCATGCCCATCGTCAACCCGCCGTGGATCTGCCCGTCGACGATCATCGGGTTGATGATGTTGCCGCAGTCGTCCACCGCCACGAAGCGGCGGATCTTCACTTCGCCGGTGCCGCGGTCGATGTCGACGACGCAGATGTAGCTGCCGAACGGGAACGTCAGGTTCGGCGGGTCGTAGTACGAGACCGCCTCGAGGCCGCCCTCCATGCCCGGCGGGTGGTTGGTGTAGGCCGCGAACGCGATCTCCTGGATGGTCTTCGTCTTCTGCGGCGCGCCTTTCACCGAGAAGGCGCCCGGCGTCCATTCCAGGTCTTCCTCGCTCACCTCCAGCAGGTAGGCCGCAATCTTCTTCGCCTTGTCGCGGACCTTGCGCGCGGCCATCGCCCCCGCCGCCCCCGCCGTCGGCGTCGAGCGGCTGGCATAGGTGCCGAGCCCGTAGGGGGCGGTGTCGGTGTCGCCCTCCTCGATCGCGATGTGGGCGGCGGGAATGCCCAGCTCCTCGGCGAGCACCTGCGCGTAGGTGGTCTCGTGGCCCTGGCCCTGCGACTTGGTGCCGAAGCGGGCGGTCGCCTTGCCGGTGGGATGGACGCGGATCTCGCACGAGTCGAACATCTTGAGGCCGAGGATGTCGAAGTGCTTCGAGGGCCCGGCGCCGACGATCTCCGTGAAGCTGGAGATGCCGATGCCCATCAGCTCGCCCCGCTCGCGCTTCTCGGCCTGCTCCTTCCGCAGCTCGGCGTAGCCGATGCGCTCCATCGCCTTCTCGAGGGCGCCGTGGTAGTCGCCGCTGTCGTACTCCCACCCCAGCACCGACTTGTAGGGGAACCGGTCGGCGGGGATGAAGTTCTTGAGGCGCAGCTCGGCCGGGTCCATCCCGAGCTCGAGGGCCACGATGTCGGTGAGCCTCTCGATGGTGTGCACCGCCTCCGTCACGCGGAACGAGCAGCGGTAGGCGATGCCGCCGGGCGGCTTGTTCGTGTACACGCCGTCCACCTCGGCGAACGCGTGCTTCAGGTCGTAGGACCCGGTGACGATGGAGAACAGGCCGGCCGGGAACTTCGACGGGTTCGCGGCGGCGTCGGTGTAGCCGTGGTCAGCCACCGTCTTGATCTTGAGGGCCGTGAGCGTGCCATCCTTCGTCGCCCCGAGCTCGGCCTTCAGGTGGTAATCGCGCGCGAAGGAGTCGGCCTGCAGGTTCTCCATGCGGTCCTCGACCCACTTGACGGGCTTGCCCACCACGACCGACGCGGCGATCGCGAGCACGTATCCCGGATAGACGGGCACCTTGCCCCCGAACCCGCCGCCGATGTCGGGGGAGATGACCTGGATCTTCTCCTCCGACAGCCCGACGTGCCCGGCCACCAGGGCCAGCACGGTGCGGATGGCGTGCGGGGCCTGGGTGGTCATGTAGACCTTGAGCTTGCCCATGACCCGATCGAAGTCGGCGACGCAGCCGCACGTCTCGATGGACGCGACGTGGATGCGCGGAATGTAGATGTCCTCCTTGACGACGACGTCGGCGCCGGCCAGCGCGCCCTCCGTCGCGGCCCGGTCCCCCACCTCCCAGTGGAAGATGTGGTTGTCCTTCTTGTCCTCCTTGTCGGTGCGCAGCACCGGCGCGTCGGGCTCGAGGGCCTTGAACGGATCGACGACGACGGGCAGCGGCTCGTAGTCCACCTCGACCGCCTCGACCCCGTCGGCCGCCGCGTAGCGGTCGGCAGCCACCACCGCGGCAACTTCCTGCGCCTGGTACATGACCTTCTCGGTCGGCAGCACCATCTGGGTGTCGGACATCAGGGTCGGCATCCAGTGCAGGTTGTACTGCTCGAGGGTCTCGCCGGTGATGACCGCGAGCACGCCGGGGATCTTCAGGGCGTTGTCGGCGTTGATGGACTTGATGCGGGCGTGCGCGAACGGGCTGCGGACGATGTCGAGGTAGAGCATCCCGGGAAGCTGGATGTCGTCGACGTAGTTGCCCTGGCCGCGGATGAAGCGCGGGTCCTCCTTGCGCTTCATCGAGTGGCCCATCCCGCACACTTCCGGTGTCGTCTGGGGTGCCATGGTCTCTCTCCGGCCCTTCCGCCTCGTCCTGCGGCGCAGACTCCCGTCCCGGGGAATCGTCACCGAACGCCACCGCAGGGTCGCGCCGCGGCCTCCGATTGGCCGCCCAACCGACCCACCGCCGGCCCGCGCCAGCCTGCGGCGCCGACTCCTCGCGGGGGAATCGTCGCCCAACGCGACCGCATGGTCGCGCCGCGGCCCCCGATTGCCGCCCGACCGACCCGCCAGGCGTGCGGGCCGTTCTACGGCGCGGCCGTCTCGCGCAGCTTCGCGGCCGCGTGCTCGATCGACTTGACGATGTTCACGTAGCCGGTGCAGCGGCACAGGTTCCCGGATATCGCCTGCCGAATGTCCGCCTCGCTCGGATCCGGAGTCCGCTCGAGCAGGGCGCACCCGGTGATCAGCATGCCCGGCGTGCAGAAGCCGCACTGCAGCCCGTGCTCCTGCTGGAACCCCTCTTGGAGCGGGTGCAGCTTTCCGTCCTGCTCCAGGCCCTCCACCGTCGTCACTTCGCCGCCGTCGGCCTGCACGGCGAGCACCGTGCACGACTTGACGGGCTCGCCGTCGAGCAGCACCGTGCACGCGCCGCAGTGGGTCGTGTCGCAGCCGATGTGGGTCCCGGTGAGGCGCAGCACGTCGCGCAGCCAGTGCACGAGCAGGAGGCGCGACTCGACCGCGGCCTCCCGCGGCCCGCCGTTCACGGTGATCCGGACGTCGTGTGTCGCCATGCCTACTGCCCTCCCGCCCGCTCGACCGCCCGGGTGACGGCCCGGCCCGTCAGCACGCGCGCCATGTCGCGCTTGTACTCCACCGAGCCGCGCCGGTCGGCGCTCGGCGACGTCGCGGCCGCGGCGAGCCGCGCCGCCTCGGCGACGGCCGCCGCGTCCGGCTGGCGCCCTTGGAGATACTGTTCGGCCGCGGTCGCCTTGATCGGCGTCGGTCCGGCGTTGGTCAGCCCGATCCCGACGCGCGCGATCTCGCCCGCCCCGCCCAGCGTGACCTGCGCCGCCGCGGCGGCGGTGGCGAAGTCGCCCACCTTGCGCTCGAGCTTGACGTAGGCGCCGCCGCTGCGCGGCGGCGGGACCGGGATCCTGATCTCGGTGAGGATCTCCGCCGGTGCGAGCGCCGTCACGAAAAGCCCCGTGAAGAACTCGGTGACGGGGATGGTGCGCTCGCCCCCGGGGCCCCGCGCCACCACCTCGGCCCCGAGCGCGAGCATCGTCGCCGGGTGGTCGTTGGCCGGATCGCCGTGAGCGAGGTTGCCGCCCACCGTGGCGCGGTTGCGCACGAGCGGGTCGGCGATGACGGCGGCGGTATCGAGCAGGATCGGGTACTTCTCGCGGACGAGATCCGAGCGTTCGAGGTCGGCCTCGCGCGTGGCGCCGCCGATGCGCAGGTACCCGTCCGCCTCACTGATGCCCGTGAGCCCCGGGATGCGCCCGATGTCCACCAGGTGCCCGGCGTCGCCGAGGCGGAGCTTGAGCAGCGGCAGGAGGCTCTGCCCGCCGGAAAGCACCTTGGCCTCGTCCCCGAGACGATCGAGCAGCGCCACCGCCTCGTCGAGCGTGCCCGGCGCGTGGTAGTCGAATGCCGAAGGAATCATCGGGACGCTCCTTTAACGCACAATCAGCCAGAGGATGACGGCGGCGATGACGGCCAGCCAGAACCCGGGCCGCCGCACCAGTCGACCGAGCGCGCGCGTGCCGACCGTCGCGCCGAGAGAGACGGCGTCGATCGCATCGCTCCCGGGAGCGGCGCCGGCGGGAGCGGCCCCGGCGGCCGGCGCGTCCGGACGATCCGCCTCCGGGCCAGCCGGCGGGCCAACGGGGGCCCCGGCCGGGGTCGGCGCGTCCGTAGCCGCTGCGGCCCGCGTCGCTGCGTCCCCGGCTTCCGCGGCCGGGCCCGCCGTGTTCAGGGACCCCGCGGCCGGGCCCGCCGCGTCGGGGCGGCCGCCGGGCGAGCCGTCCGGGCCCGCCGCGTCGGATGCCGACTCCAGCGCCGCCCGCATGGCGTCGGTGAACCGCCGGAACATCTCGTCGCTGACGTCCTGGATCATGCCGCGGCCGAACTGCGCGAGGATGCCGCTGATGTTCACCGTCGACGACACGGTGACCTCGGTCTCGGCGGGGCCGCGCGCGACGACCCGGCTCGTCATGCGCATGTCCGCGCCGCCCTTGCCGCGAACGTCCTGGCCGGCGGCGGCGATCTCCGCCACGCCCTCGCCTTCGTCCAGCCGCTCGAAGCGCACCGTGCCCTTGTAGCGGGCCGAGACCGGGCCCACCTTGACGGAGATCGTGCCGGCATGCGTGCGCTCGTCCACCTGTTCCGTGATCGCGGCGCCGGGCAGGCAGCCCGCCACCCGCGACGGATCGGTGAGGAACGCCCACACCTCGCCCCGGGCGGCCTCGATGACGAACTGCTTCTCTACCGGAATGCCCATGTCAGGCTCCTGGGGGCCCGCCACCAGGGGTCCCCTGCGCCCCCGTCGCGTTTTGCTGCGCGGGCAGCCCGCCGGACTCGGCGCCGCGCGGGGCTCGCCCGCCGGCGGCGAGGAGCGGCAGGAGCCGCTCAAGGGATTCCAGGTCGTGCGCGGGAACGAAGTGCTCGACGAAGGGCAGGGCGGCCTTCATGCCGCGCGCCTCGGGCCGGTAGCGCGGGTCCCCAAGCAGCGGGTTCAGCCAGATCACCTTCCGCGCCCTCTCCCGGATGGCCCGCATCGCCGCGGCGAGCACCGCGGGACCGTCCGAGTCCAGCCCGTCGCTGAGCACGACGACGACGGTCCTCGCGCTCACCAGGGTCTCCAGGTACCGCGTGACGAACTCGTCCAGGCTCGCCCCGATACGGGTCCCGCCGGACCAGTCGGGCACGCCGACGGCGAGACGGTCCAGGGTGGGTCCGATCTTCTCCGGTGTCAGCCACGGCGTCAACCGGGTCAGCGAGGTGTTGAACGCGAAGACCTCGCAACGCCTCACCACGCGCTTGAGGGACAGCGAGAACGTCAGCAGGAAACGGGTGTGCGGGTCCATCGAGCCGCTGGTGTCGCACAGCAGCACCACGTCCGGCTTCTCCACCGCGCGGTCCCGCCGCGCCAGCGAGAGGAGCTCGCCGCCAGTGCCGACCGCGCGGCGGAGGCTGCGCCTCAGGTCCGCCCGTCCCCCCGCACGCACCGGCACCAGGCGCCGGCCCGGGCGGCATCTCCACCGGCGCGCCGCTTGCGCGAGCAGCCGCTCCATGGCGGGCAGGTCGTCCGCGCGCCAGTCGTCGAACGGCTTGCGGCGCAGGAGCACGTCGGCCGAGCAGCCGGGCCGATCGCCGCCGGTCGTCTCACGCTCGCGTTCGCCGGAGAGTCGCTCGACCGCCTGGAGCCAGCCCGGGCGGGGGGCGGGTCGGGTCCGGTCGGCGCGCGGCCGCGACGGCGGTTCGGGGGGTGTGGCCGCCGGCGCGGCGGGCGGGTCCTCGGCGGCCCAGAAGTCCTGAAGAAGCTCGTCGAACGTCGCCCAGTCGGGCCGTCGGATCCCGAGGGCGGCGCGCAGGGCGTAGCGGACCTCGTCGCGATCGTCGAGATCCACCAGCAGGAGCGCTGCCGCGCCGGCAATCTCGTCGCTCACGCACACGTCGATGCCCCGTTCCCGCAGGCGACCCGCGAGGCGGGCCAGCCGTTCCACGACGTCGCGGTCAGGCATCGGCGGTCGTGCTCAGTCGAGCCCGCCAATCGTCGCGTTCGGCTCGGCTTGGCGGCCAGCCGACCCTCCAGGAGTCCGCGCGGTTCCGGCCCCGGCGTCGGCGAGCAGCGACTCGACCTCGTGCGCGGTCAGGTCCTGCACGTCGTGGTGGTCCTTCAGCACACACCCCAGCGTCTCCTCCACCGTGTCGGCGTCGAGCCGATCCTGTCGCAGGGCCGTCAACGCACGGGTCCAGTCCAGCGTCTCGGCCACGCCCGGCGCCTTGCGGAGACGGCGCCCGCGGAGAGCCTGCATGACCGTCGCTATCTCCCGGGCCAACCCGTCGAGGATCTCCGGCACCCTGGCGCGGATGATCCGGATCTCCTTCTCCAGCGACGGGTGCTCGACGTAGAGGTAGAAGCAACGGCGGCGCAGCGCGTCGCCGATCTCGCGCGTGCGGTTCGATGTCAGCACGACGTACGGCACGTGCGTGGCGGCGATGGGGCCGAGCTCGGGAATCGTCACCTGGAAGTCGGAGAGCACTTCGAGCAGGAAGGCTTCGAAGCCGTCGTCGGCCCGGTCGATCTCGTCGATAAGCAGCACCGGCGGGCCGTCGCGGCGGCTGATGGCGCGCAGCAGAGGGCGTTCGAGCAGGCAGTCGCGGCTGAAGATCATCTGCTCGGTCTGCGCCGGTTCCCGCCCCTCCGTTCCCGCGATGCGCAGGCGCAGCAGTTGCCGCTGGTAGTTCCACTCGTAGAGCGCGGTGTTGACGTCGATGCCCTCGTAGCACTGCAGCCTGATCAGCTCGGTGTCCAGCATCCGGGCCAGCACCTTGGCGATCTCGGTCTTGCCGACGCCGGCGTCTCCCTCGACGAGGAGCGGCTTGCGCATCGCGCGGGCCAGGTAGACCGCGGTGGCGATGGCGGGCTCCGCGATGTACCCCTCGCCCTCCATCGCCGCCTGCGTCTCGCGCACCTCCGGCCTCACGCTACCCCTCCGGCGCCGCCGCCGCGGCATATTTCTGCGGCTCGGCCAGGAACTGCTCGCGGCAGGGCGCGCAGCAGAAGTACCAGGTCGTGCCGCCGACGTCGGCCTGGTGACTGGCCGGCGCGACGGCGACGTCCATGCCGCATACCGGGTCGCGCGCGGTCTCCGTGTCGGTGGGGGCGAGGGCGGGGGCGGGCGGGAGCTCGCGCCCGGTAGCCGCTGCGGCCGCGTCGGGGTCGCGCCCGGTGTCCGTGAAGGCCTCCGCGAGGCCGGGGCCGCCCCCGCTATCGGCGACGGCCGCGACGGGAGCCGAATCGCGCCCGGTGTCGGCTGTGGCGGGGGCCGAATCGAGCCCGGGGTCCGCGGCGGCGGGAGCCGAATCGCGCCCGGTGCCTGCTGCGGCGGGCGCCGAATCGAGCCCGGGGTCGGCGCCGACGGCGGACGAGGAAGCCGCATCCCGCGTCGGGTGCCGGGCGCGCGCTCTCCGGGTGATCTCGGCGAGGATGCTCAGGGCGATCTCCTCGGGCGTCTCCGCGCCGATGTCGAGGCCGGCCGGATTGGTGATGCGGTCGAGCTGCTCCGCCGCCGCGCCGCGCGCGGCCAGCGCCTCGCGTATGTGTCCGAACCGCTTGCGGCTGGCCACCACCCCGACGTACGCGGGCATCAACCGGCTGGCCGCCCAGGCCGCCTCCTCGTCCCGCTGGCCGAGCGTCGCGACGACCGCGAAGCAGCGGGCCGCGTCCTGTCCCGGGCCGGGAGGCTCGATGGACTCGTCGCTGGTCACCAGTCGGCTCGCGTCCGGGAACAGCGTCTCGCTGGCCTCGGGATCGACCGCCTCCACCCGGTAGCCGAGCACGGCCGCGAGACGTGCGAGCGCCTGCGCCGCGGGCGAGACGCCGAAGATCAGCAGCCGGCGCGACGGCAGCAGCGGCTCGATGTAGATCTCCACGCATCCCCCGCTGTGGCAGGCCATGGGGAAGACCGTCAGCCCGGGTCTGGCGCCCGACGCCGAGTCGGGGTCGCGGACGACGCCGATCAACCGCGGCGCGCCGTCGGCGAGGGCGGCGAGCGCTTCTCGTATGACCGTGGGCCGCGTGCAGCTTCCCCCGAGCCACCCGTGGAACTCGCCGTCCGGGGTCACGACGGCGCTGTCGCCGACCCGGGCCGAGCTCGGCGGCTCGCGGCGCACCACGGTGGCCAGCGCGAACGCCTCGCGGCGATCCGCGAGCTCGGATGCAAGCTCGAGCGTGTCGGTGCGCATCGGTGTTCACCCCGTCGCCGGCCCGGCGTCGTCCCTGTCGTGGTCGTTTCCCGCGGCGCCGATTCCTGAACCGGCCTCGTCCGCACCACGGCCGTTTCCCGCGGCGCGGATTCCCGAACCGGCGTCGTCGGCGCCGGCGGCGTCTCCCGCGTCGCCGACGCCCAGCCCGGTCCTGATCCGCTCGTAGTCCTCGGGAACGTCGATGTCCTGGAGCGCCGCCGCCGGCCAGGAGAGCGCGACCGCCTCGTGGCGGTGCCGCCGCACCACCTGCCGCCCGCACCCTTCTCCCTTCATGCGCTGGAGCTCGGGGAACAGCGCGCGGTCGTACAACATCGGCGGCGCGTTGACGTCGCCGTAAGCCGAGATGACGAGGGGGGCCGCGCTCCCGCGGTAACGCGCCACGAGCGTCGCGACCATGCGGCTCGTGACGAACGGCATGTCCGCCAGCATCACGACCGCCGCCCGCGCGCGCTCCGGGACATGGGAGATTCCGGTTCGCAGCGACCGGTTGATCCCCAGCGCGTGGTCGGGATTGTCGACCGGCGTGCACGGCAGTCCGGCGAGCTCCGTTCGCGCCCGCTCTCCCTCGTGCCCCACGACGACGAGCACCGGGTCGAGGCCGGCGTCGATGGCGCGGCGCACGACCCGCCTGAGAAGCGTCTCCCCGTCGAGATCGAAGAACAGCTTGTTGCGTCCCATGCGGGTCGAGCTGCCGGCGGCGAGCACGACGCCGGCAACCGCGCCGCTCCGTTCAGCCGGCATGGATGACTCCTTCCTTCTCGCGCAGGTGGCGCGGCGCGCTCGACGCGCGGACGGCCAGCAGCTCGGCCACGATGCTCACGGCCACCTGCTCCGGTCCGTCCGCACCGAGATGGAGGCCGACCGGCGCGAAGAGCCGACCGGTCGCGGTCGCGCCGATCTGATAGAGGATCTCGTCTCTCCGGGCGCGCGGGCCGAGAAGGCCGACGTAGGACACGTCGGTCCCGAGCAAACGCCGGACCCACTCGCGGTCGTGCGCGAAGGAATGCGTCATCACCACCGGATAGGCGTGCGGGCCGAGCGGCAACCCGTCCACGCCGTCGTCGGGCCTGCGGTCGACGAGCTCCGCGTCCGGGAAGCGCTCGGGGGTGAGGTGGGCGGGACGGTGGTCGACGACGGTCACGCGGAAGCCGGCCTGCGACGCCAGGGTCGACAGCGGCATCGCGTCGTCGCCGGCGCCGCAGATGACGAGCCGCGGCGGCGGGACGTGCACCTCGGTGAACACGCCGACCGATTCGATGTCGTAGCACTTCGATTCGCCGACGGCGAGGAGGACTTCCGCGCGCCCGGCTATCTCGAGATCCAGGCCCGGGGCTCCCGTCGAGCCGGTCGGCGGGCCGTCCGGCGCCACGAGCATCCGTCCCAGGACGGCGGCCGGACCACGAACGACGGTGGAGACGACGAACGGCGCATCGCCCTCGAGCAGCGCGCGCACGCGCCGCGCCGCGTCCAGGGTGTCCTCTGACGTGACCGGCTGCACGAAGACGTCGACGGCGCCGTTGCAGCCGAGACCGAGTCCCCACACGGTGCGATCGTCGTCACCGGTCTCGTAGTGCCGGAGCCGGGGCGCGCCGTCGCGCATCACCGCCATGCCGACCTCGCGCACGTCCGCCTCCAGGCATCCGCCGCTCACGCCCCCGCGCGTCGCGCCGCCCTCTTCCACGAGCAGCTTGGCGCCGGGACGCCGGTACGCGGAGCCTTCGATCCGTACGACGGTCGCCATCGCCGCGCGGCGGTCGGCCGCCGCGAGGTCGGCGATCCGACCTACGATCTGCGACGTTTCCTGCCAGTGCTTCATGTGGTCGGCCGCAACCGGGCAACGCGTCCGATTCTACATCGGCGGCCCGTCACCCGAACCGCATCGCGGGCGGCGCGCCGGTCAGGCGCGACGCGAACCGCTGCAGATCCGGACTGACGGCGACCGGGTACGGTGCGGGGTCCCGGCGCGCGCGCACCGCGGCCGGCAATCCGCGCACCGCCGCCCGGCAGGCTGCCTGCAACTCGGCGCCGGGTCGGCTCGACGCGATGCGGACCCCGCGGCGCATGACCGGCTTCAGCAGCGGGCGGCCGGCGACGGCCTCGTCCGGCAGCCCTATCACGTCGCCGGCCGCGGCGTCCGGCGGCCCGGCGCGCCAGACCTGCTTGGCGCCGGGCGGGTTCGTCTTGCCGGGGCTGTGCTTCGTCACCGGCGCCATCGCCCCGTCCCGCTCGATCTCGACCAGCTTGTAGACTCCGCTCAGAGCGGGCGCGTCCCACGACGTGCTCACGGCGGTGCCGACGCCGAACCCGTCTATCGGCGCGCCGCCTGCTACGAGCTCCGCGATGCGATGCTCGTCGAGGTCGCCGCTGGCGAGAACCTGTGTACCCGCACGACCTCCGTCGTCCAGAATCGCCCGCACCGCCCGGCTGAGGGGGTCGAGGTCGCCGCTGTCGATCCGGACCGCGGCAGGCCGCAGGCCCTCCCCGACGATGGAGCGCGCGGCGGCCAGCGGATCGTAGGTGTCGATGAGCAGGACCGATCGGGGACCGTGCAGCTCCACGTAACGCCGGAACGCCGTCAGCTCGTCGGGATGCGCCATGACCCACGAGTGGGCCATCGTCCCCGAGACCGGCAATCCGAAACGGCGGCCGGCGTCCAGGTTCGAGGTGGCCCCGAAACCGGCCAGGCACGCGGCGCGGGCGGCGAGCATCGCGGCCTCGGCGCCATGGGCCCGCCGGCCGCCGAACTCGATCAAGGCCCGGCCCGCGGCCGCCTCCACCACGCGCGCCGCCTTGCTGGCGATCATGGTCTGGAACAGGACCGTGGACAGAAGCGCCGTCTCCACGAGCTGGGCCTCCGCCAGCGGGGCGGTGACCCGCACCAGCGGCTCGCCGGCGAAGACCGGGACCCCCTCGTCGATCGCCCAGACATCTCCGGTGAACCGCAGCCGGGAGAGGTACTCGTCGAAGAACGCCGAGCCGGCCCCGGCCAGCGCCGGGACCGAGCGGAGGTAGGCCACGTCGTCGGGGGTGAAGCGCCACGACTCGAGGTAGTCGAGCGCCTGCTCGAGGCCGGCCGCGACGAGGAACCCGCGCGACGGCGGCAGGGCGCGCACGAAGAGCTCGAACGACGCCCGGGGCATCCGGCCGGCGGCGTGGTAGCCCGCCGCCATCGTCAGCTCGTACAGGTCGGTGGACAGCCCTCCGGGCATGGCGAGGTGGTAATGTATCACTCACGATGAGCACAAGACCTGCCGGCGGGCCGACCACGGCGGTGCTCGTCATCGACGTCCAGCGGGACTTCTGCGCGGGCGGGGCCCTCGCCGTACCCGGCGGCGATTCGGTGGTCCCGGTCCTCAACGACGTGATCCGCGGCGCGGCAGAGCGCCGGATGCCCGTCTACGCCAGCCGCGACTGGCATCCCGCGGCGTCGCGCCACTTCGTCTCCGGAGGCGGCGTCTGGCCGGTCCACTGCGTGGCGGACAGCGACGGCGCCCGGTTCCACCCCGATCTCCGGCTGCCCACCGACACCGCCGTCGTCAGCAAGGGTGTCGACGCCGACGAGGACGGATTCTCGGCGTTCGACGGGCGCCTGGAAGACGGCACCACCCTGGAGGAGAGCGTGCGGACGGCCGGCGTCGTGCGCCTGCTCGTCGGCGGCCTCGCGACCGACTACTGCGTGCGGCACACCGTGCTCGATGCGCTGAGGAAGGGCTGGCCGGTCACCCTGCTGACCGACGCCATCTCCGCCGTGGACCTCCGGCCTGACGACGGCGCCCGCGCGCTCGAGGAAATGCGCGCGGCGGGGGCCGTGCTGCGGACGTCCGTCGATCTGGAATGGTCCTGACGTGCCCGTGAACGGAGGGCCCGCGGCTTCTGCCGCGGGCCCCTGCCTCAGTTCCCCTGCAAGGGGCTCGGCCCCCCGCTGAAGGTCAGCAGATAGTCGCGAATCGACTCGATCTGGGCGTTCGCGTCCTGGTCGAACTGCGGATAGAACGAGCCGGGGTACTCCGTCCAGAACGTCGGCATGCGGGTGCCGGGCTGGATGTCGAGCGGCCGGATGAGCCAGTCGAGGATCCAGTCGGGCTGCAGCCGCTCCGGGGTCATCCGCAGATCGGGCGCGAGGTTGGCGACGTCCTGGTCTTCGGGAATGGTGTCGAGCACGTGGCACTGCTGGCACCGCAGCAGCTCGAACAGCTCCTCCCCGGTCTCGACGGTGGCGGCGTCCAGCTCCACGTCGTGCGTGCGGAACGGCCCCACCGTGTCGGAGATCGCCGCGAAGTAGTCGAGCACGCCGTTCCAGTGCGCGTCGTCGAGCCCGAACGACGGCATGCGCACCTCCAGCCACGGCCGGATGGTGATGGGCTCCTGCAGGAACGCGTACATCCATTCCGGCTTGACCTTGGCCCCCTGGGGGGTCAGCAGAGGCGGAGCGAGAGACGAGTCCGTCACCAGCTCGCGATAGTCGCCCCCGTCGGCCTCGATCTCGTGGCAGGCGATGCAGTTGCGGCGCCGCACGAGGTTGCGCCCGTCGATGATGGCGTCCTTGCGGGCCGAGCGCGGCACCTGGGACTCCTTCGGCTGCACGTCGCGCTGGAAGCTCAGCACCGCGGTGGTCAGCAGCCGCGCCTCGGCCTCGGAGAAGCCGAAGTTGGGCATGCGCAGCTTCTCGAGCGGCTGCAGGATGCGCCCGCGGTCGTAGATGCGGGGATCGAGCAGCTTCTGGTTGATCCAGTCCCGCTTGGTGTGAGGCACCTCCTCCGCGTGTATGAACGCGAAGTCGAACTGCGGCAGCAGCTTGCTGCCCTCCTGCGAGAGCTCGATGCCGATGGGCTGAACGTCCTCGAACCCGGCGATCTCGTGGCAACTGTAGCAGCCGTAGCGCCCGATCGCCCGCTGGCCGAGATCGAGCTGCCGCTCCTCGGGGCTCATGTCGGCGATGGCCGCCTGCGCCTCTTCGTACGGCACGATGGCCCGCATGTAGTCCAGCAGCGCCGCGTCGACATCCTCGGGCCCGTAGGTCGCGCCCGCCTCGACCCCGCTCTCGCCGGTCAGCCCCATGAGGTAGGTCGCGACGTCGGCGACCTCGAAGTCGTTGAGCCGCAGGTCCGGCATGTACGTCTCGGGGCTGTAGTGGCGCGGGTTCCTGATCCAGTCGAAGAGCCACACGTAGCTCGTCTTGTCGCCGATGGCCTGCAGGGGCTGTCCGAAGGTGCGGCGCGGCCCCGCCTCCTCCCGGGTCTCGTCGCCGGCGATGTGGCAGCCGAGGCAGCCGACCGACTCGAAGATGCGCTGGCCGTTCGCGGCGTTGCCGCGCCCCGGGAAGCCGATGGCGGGCTCGTGGTCCTCGGAGTTGGCGAACAGGTACGCGACGACCGCGTCGATCTCGACCTCGTTGCGCACCGCGTCCTCGGGGGCGGCGGTGTTCGAGTTGTACCAGACCCTGGGCATCCAGGTGCTGGCCTTGACCGCGCGCGGGTCCCGGATCCACCGGGCCACCCATTCCTCGTCCAGCTTCGAGGCGATCCTGGTCAGGTTCGGACCGGGCTTGCGCTGGTCCGTGAACCCGGCCGTCGTGTGGCACGCGTTGCAGCCGGCGCGCTCGTACATGCCGTAGGCGAGGTTCAGGTTGTCGGCCTCGGGAATGAACACCTCCTCCTTGTGGCACTTCGCGCACGAGGCCTCGGCCATCCCGCTCGGCAGCATCGGATAGTCCCAGAGATGGGACTCCTCCCAGTGGTACTCCTCCTCCCACTCGGCCATCTGCTCGGGGCTCGTCGGGCTGTGGGCGGCGTCGACGAACGAGATCGACTGCCCCATGCCCTCGTGGCACACCGTGCACCCGGTCGTCTCCAGGGGGTGCGGCGACGAGCTGCCGACGTAGGTCTCGAGGTTGGGGTGGGTGCGGAACGGCTGCGGATAGTCCTCGTAGCCTTCCCGGTCGATGGCGAGATGGCAGGTCTGGCACCGGTCCATCTTCGGCACCCGGATGAAGTTCACGTCGTCGACGATGTTCGGGGTGATGGTCTGGCGCACCGTCAGGGTCGGCGCCATGAAGTCGAGGAGCGGGGCGTTCAACAGGTAGTTGTCGATCAGGTTGGGCTCCATGTCGGCGAGGAGCCCCCGCAGCCGGTCCGCCTCGCCGGTCAGGGCGCCCAGCTGGTCGTTGACGGCGTCGACCTCGGCGTTGAACTCGCCGATGCGGGCGCGAAGCGCGTCCCGTTCCGCCGTGAGCCGCTCGACGATCAGCCCCTCCTCGAGCCAGCGTTCGTAGAGGGCGGTGACGTCCTCCTCGCCCTCGACGTGGACCTCGCCCCCGCCTTCGCCATGGCCGCCGGCCTCGTCGCGGCGCGACTCGAAGTCGTACCGGTCGACGTCGTAGTTCGCCTTGGTGAAGTTGAAGTTCCGGGTGGCGACGAAGAGCTGCCGGTCCACGTCGGCGAGTTGGTCCTCCAACTCGCCGACCTGCGCGGCGTTGGCCGCGAGCCGTTGCTCCGCCTCGGCTCGCGTGGCCTCCAGCTCCGCGACGCGGGCTCGGTCGACGTCCCGCTCCGCCAGCGCCAGGTCCGCGCTCGTCACCTCCTGCTCGAGGGCCCAGAACTGACGCTGGTAGTTCTTCCATTCCCGATCGTAGTCGTCCCAGATCATCCACAGCGTCGAGAAGAGCACGAAGAGGCTCGACGCGGCGAAGACCACGTTCAGGAAATCGATGTTGTAGGCGTGTCCGACTGCCCGCTTGTCTGCCATGGCGCTAGCCGTAGATTGAGAGTAGCCCTAGATGTTGAAGAAGAACTCCGGAATCGCCACCACGTACTTCAGGTTGAACGCCCACCGGGTCAGCATCTTCACCGGCAGCGACAGCATCGACAGGAAGAGGATGACGGTGACGTAGTAGCGCGTCGGCCCCAATTTCTCGTAGTACTTCGTCAGGCCCTTCCTCGCCAGCAGGACCGGCAGGACCGCGACGTAGACGATGGTCAACAGGATGCCGAAGATCTCCCGCACGAACCAGTGGTCGGGCAGGGACATGCCGAAGCCGCGCACCCAGATGTACTCGGACAGGTCGACGTTGGTCAGGGCCTCGAGCTTGTGGATGTCCCAGTACTCGAACGGGCCGAAGAAGTTCCAGTTGGGCCCCCGCAGGAACGTCCCGAGGACGATGAGCGACGACCAGAGCACCACGAACCCGAACAGGAAGATGGTGATCTCGACCCGGCGCTCGTTGAACGTGTAGTAGCCGTTCCCCTTGGGGTTCTTGTCGATGTAGGGAATCGCCATCAGCCCCACGATGATCAGCGACGGCAGGACCACCCCGGCCAGCCACGGGTCGAAGTAGACGAGCATCTCCTGCAGGCCGAGGAAGTACCAGGGCGCCTTCGACGGGTTGGGCGTGTTGGCGTTGTTGGCCGGCTGCTCGATGGGCGCCTCGAGCCCGATGGACCACACGATCAGGACCACCGTGCACACGACCATCGAGATCAGCTCGGTGTAGACGAGGTCGGGCCACGTCCAGACGCGGTCCTCCTCGTCCTTCTCGATCGGCGCCTCGCCGGCGGCGACGCGGCGGTCGTTGTAGACCGCCTGCCGCATCGAGAACCACGTGAAGAACAGGAGCAGGAAGATCAACCCGACGATGGGCACGTTGTCCGGCTTGGTGATGATCAGGTTGAAGTCCGAGTCGGTGAGGCCGAAGCCGAAGAACACAGTGAGGAAGATCATCAGCCCCCAGCCCCAGCGGGTGGAGGAGAACGCCTCGCGCTTCCACACGATCAGCACCAGCGCCACCACCGTGGTGGCGAAGAACAACTGCGGATCGGCAAACAGATCGATGAAGCCCTTCAACCCTTCCAACATGGTTCGTCTCCGCCGTCCAGAATCTCAGACCCGTATCCGCGCCCTTAGAGCGGACCGGAGATGCCGCCGTCCTTCCGGACGCGCCAGAAATGTATCGCCATCAGGAAGCCGATGACGAGCGGCAGGGCGACGCAGTGCAGCACGTAGAACCTCAGCAGCGCGCCCTCGCCGACGAACGTGCCGCCGAGCAGCGCGAACCGGGCGTCGTCGGCCGCGTGCACGAGCTGCACGTCGCCGAGCGCCATGAGCGAGGCTCCGGGGCCCTCGTGGCCCAGAAACGGGGTGGCCCGGGCCATGTTCGAGCCGACCGTGATCGCCCAGATCGCAAGCTGGTCCCACGGCAGCAGGTAGCCGGTGAACGACAGCAACAGGGTCAGCACGAGCATGATGACCCCGATGTTCCAGTTGAACTCGCGGGGCGGCTTGTACGAGCCGGTCATGAACACCCGGAACATGTGCAGCCACACGGTGATGACCATGGCGTGGGCGCCCCAGCGGTGCATCTCGCGCATGATGCCGAGGGGCACGTGCTCGCGCAGCCCCACGATGTCCGAGTAGGCGTACTCCAGGGTCGGCCGGTAGTAGAACATCAGCAGCAGCCCGGTGAACGTCAGCACCAGGAACAGGAAGAAGCTGATGCCGCCCATGCACCAGGTGTAGCGCAGCCGCACGCCGGACTTGCGCAGGCGCACGGGGTGCATGTGCAGGAACACGTTCGAGAGCATGACGAGCACGCGGTTGCGGTCGTTGATCGGGGCCGCGTGCCGGAAGATCGACGTCCAGATCTGCGTCTCGGTAATCCAGTCCCACGCCCGGACGAGGGCCGGCGCCTTCGGTTCGATGGTCTTCGTGTCAGCCATGTCGTCTCAGATCGGAAGGAACGACTCGGAGTCCGTCCACTGGCCGAGCTCCTGCTGGAACTTGCGGCTCTTGTCGACGAGGATCTGGCCGTCCTCGGCCCGCACGATCCGCGTGCGCTCCAGGGGCCTCGGGGCGGGGCCCTCGAAGTTGATGCCGGTGGGCCGGAACCCGCTGCCGTGGCACGGACACTTGAACTTGTTCTCGGCCGAGAGCCAGTTGGGCGTGCAGCCGAGATGGGTGCACACGGAGAAGAGCGCGTAGAACCCCGACGCCTCGTGCGTGAAGTCGTTGTCGGTCCGCACGATCCAGACGCCGAACCGGTCCTTGAACCGTTCGTCGACCCCCTCGCCGTAGTCCTCGGGGAACCCGATGGCGAACTGCTGGGGCGGCTCGTTGAGCACGTTCGGGAACATGAAGCGGCCGGTGGCGGCGAGGCAGCCGGCGGTGGCGGCGGTGAACGAGCCCCACGCCAGCCCCATCCAGCCGCGGCGCCCCATCAGCGGCGAGTCGTCGGGAATCGACGCCTTCTTCTTCCTCGCCGCACCCGCCGCCGCGGTGGTGGTACGGCCCTTCAACTTGGCGTCTGCGCCGGCCGCCGCCTTGGCCGCCGCCGGCTTGGCCGCAACCGGCTTCTTCGCGGGCGCCGCCGACGCCGCGGGCTTGGCGGCCGCGGCCCCGGTCGAGGCTGCGGCCGCGGCGGGGGCGGCGGGAGGCGTCGCGGCCGCAGCCGGCGCCTTCGCGGGCGCTTCCGCCGCCGGCTCGGCCGCTGGTCGCTCTGCGGGGTTGTCCGCAGACGGTGGAGTCTTGGTCTCGTCAGCCATAACCTTCCATCCCCATCGCCATCGGCGCAACGGGCCGACGGCGCGCCGTTTACCCGCGTGCTACCTGCGCTCGACCACGCCGCCGCTCATCAGCGAGGCATCGAGCGCGTCCAGGGTCTCCAACGCGGCGTTCTGCACGCGAACGTTCGGATCGGACTCCGCGAGAGCCGCAATGACCGAGCGCAGATCCTCGCCGACGGCGGGCGAACCCAGGCCCGCCATCGCCCGCAACCCGCTGATCATGACCTCGCCCGCGGGGTCGAGCCGGGTCTCGGAGGGCGAGACCTGCCCGGTGACGAGATCGCGATCGAGCATGCGGGCCAGCACGCCCGCGGACCGCTCATCGCCGTGCCGCGCGAGGGCGACGGCCGCGTTCCACCGTACGTCCGGTGTCGGGTCGCCGAGGGCCGCGCGGAGGGTGGTGTGCCCACCGTCGTCGGGCAGCACCCCGAGCGCGTACACCGCCATCTTCCGCACGCCGGGATCGGACGACTGATACATCGAGACGACGAGCGGCACGACCGCCTCGTCGCCGAGCGAGGCCAACGCCCACACGACGCTGATGACGGTCTCGCTGTCGGGATCGTCGAGCGCCTCCGTCAGCGCCTCGACGGTGCCGGGAGGCGGCGTGCGCAGACGCCCGATCGCGAGGGCGAGATAGCGGCGGATCCGCGGATCGTCGCCCCGGGAGCCGACGAACGCGTCGAGCAACGCCCTGCCCAACCCCGGATGGCGCTCCTCGGTGGCGGGGTCGCCCATCAGGCGCGAGAGCTCGTAGGCGGCCGGCCACCGACGCTCCCGCCCCCCCGTCCGCACGTCGACGAGATACTCTTCGGGAGTCCGCTCGTCGGTCACCATCATGCGGAATCCGCCGTAGATGGCGACGACGACCGCGACCACCGCGAGGGGAATCAGGAAAAACTGAACGGCAAGAGACGGTGCGGCTGCAAGCGGCCCTTCGGGGCGTTCAGGCTCACGCTCGCGAAGCTTGTCCATCAGGAATCTGGAACCGGAAGCCGCCCGAACAGGCTTGTGTCCTCAGTCACAAGCTCTGACGTCGGCGCGGGGGCCAAACTGAAAATGCGTCGGAATCGTACTACGCACGGCTTCCCGGGTCAAGCGCGAGGGAGCCCGAAATCACTCGCGCCGGTGCGCCCCACGGCCCGCCGGACGCGGGGCCTCCAGCCGCGCCGGATCGCTCGCCGCGCGTGACCCGACCGCCCCCCGACCGTGTCTCGACGGCCCGTCGTCTCCGCTCCCCGCCGCCCGCTGCAAGGCGCGTCCGGGGCTCACCCCGTCCGTTCGAGGCCGCGGAAGAAGTAGCCGAGCTCGAAAGCGGCGGTCTCCGGCGCGTCGGAGCCGTGCGTGGCGTTGCGCTCGATGGAGCTGCCGTACCGGCGCCTCAACGTCCCCTCCTCCGCCCGGGCGGGGTCCGTCGCCCCCATCAGGGCCCGCCAGCGCGCAATCGCGTCCGGTGCGTCGAGCGCCAGCACGACCGCCGGACCCGACGACATGAAGGTCGTCAGGCTGTCGAAGAAGGACCGCTCCCGGTGCACGGCGTAGAAGCCCTCCGCCTCCGCCTTCGTCATCCGCACCAGGCGCATGGCGGCGACCCGGAAGCCGGCCTCCTCGATGCGCTGCAGGATGGCCCCCGTGTGTCCGGACGAGACCGCGTCCGGCTTGACGATCGCGAATGTCTGCTCCATGCGTCCCTGCCTGTCGGCCGGCGTGCGCGCCGGCCCCGAATCGCCCCCGCGCGACCCGCCGCCCGCCCGGCTAGCCGAGCCCCGCCATGATCTCGTCGAGCACGGCTTTCGGCGGGCGCACCCGCGACTCCGGCAGCGACGCCAGCGGCTCGTCCACCAGGTTGAGGGTGGTGAGGAAATCGGCGGCCGACGGCTCCACGTAGATGAGCCCGGTGGCGAACTCGCCCCGGTCGTGCGTCTCGTGCAGCACGCGCAGCGCGTGCATCTTGTCGGTCGGGTCGTACGCCTCGTCGAGCTTCCGCAGATAGAGGCGCGAGCCGTCGTGCATCGTCACCTCCTGAACCGCCCCCGGCTCGTAGTCGACCGCGATGTCCTCGAAGAACGGCACGAAGTCCAGCTCTCCCAGCGGGTCGTCGTGGCTCTTCACGTAGGCGTAGCTCTTCGTCGAGCCCTCGTGATCGTTGAACGTCACGCAAGGCGACAGGACGTCGATCATCGCGGTGCCCCGGTGAGCCAGCGCCGCCTTGAGAACCGCCGTCAACTGCTTCTTGTCGCCGGAGAAGGAACGGCCCACGAAGGTGGCGCCGAGCTGGATCGCGAGGGCGCAGGTGTCGATGGGCGGCAGGTCGTTGACGACGCCCGTCTTCAGCGTCGACCCGACGTCCGCGGTCGGCGAGAACTGCCCCTTCGTGAGCCCGTAGCACCCGTTGTCCTCGATGATGTAGATGATCGGGAGGTTGCGGCGCATGAGGTGCACGAACTGCCCGATGCCGATGGCGCCGGTGTCCCCGTCGCCGCTGACCCCGATGGCCACCAGCTTGTGGTTGGCGAGGAGGGCGCCGGTGCCGACCGACGGCATCCGCCCGTGGACGGCGTTGAAGCCGTGCGACGACCCGAGGAAGTAGGCGGGGCTCTTGCTTGAGCAGCCGATGCCGGACAGCTTGATCACCCGGTCGGGCTCGATGCCCATGGCGAAGCAGGCGTCGATGATGCGCTCCGAGATGGCGTTGTGGCCGCATCCCGCGCACAGGGTGGTCTTGCCTCCCCGATAGGCGGGCAGCTCCAGGCCGGCCCGGTTGGTCTTCTTCTTCGCGAGAGAGGTCACCGTCGTCTTCTCGGGGGAAGCCACTGCCGTCATTCTCCGCCGACGCCCGCCTCGTGCGGCACGCGCCCGTCCGCCACCGAGCACTCGGCGCGGTACCCTTCCTGTATCAGGATGTCGTCGGTGATCGTGCGGGCGTCGATGGGGACGCCCGCGTAGTGCAGGACGCTTCGCAGCCGTCCCGCCAGCTCGGCCTTGAGCTCGAGCCGCATCAGGGACGCGAGCTGGGCGTCCCGGTTCTGCTCGACCACGTAGACGCGCTCGTGCCGCTCGATGAACGACGCCAGCCCCGAGCGGAACGGATAGGCGCGGAGCCGGTAGTACGACGTCTGGAGATCCGCTTCGTCGACGAGCTGGTCGCGACCCTCCACCACCGCCCAGTGGCTCGTGCCGTAGGCGATGATGCCGATGCCGGCGCGGCGGTTGATCTCGACCTCGGGTGCCGGCATCCAGTTGCGGGCGGTCTCGAACTTGTTCGCGAGGCGGTCGACGTTCTTCTGATAGTCGTCGGCCCGCTCGCTGTACTGGCCCCACTCGTTGTGGCCCGACCCGCGGCAGAAGTAGGCGGGCGCGGCGGTGCCGGGTATCGACCGGTAGGGAATGCCGTCGCCGTCGACGTCGCGGTAGCGGCCGAACCGCCCGATCTTCTCGAGGGTCTCCTCGTCGAGCACCTTGCCGCGGTCCATCGGCTTCGACGGGTATCCGAACTTCGGCGACATCCACGTGTTCATGCCGAGATCGAGATCGCTTAGCACGAAGACGGGAGTCTGAAACCGCTCGGCGAGGTCGAAGGCGTCCATCGCCATCGAGTAGCACTCCGCCGGAGAGCAGGGAAACAGCAGCGGATGCCGCGTGTCCCCGTGAGAGAGGAACGCGGTCGACAGGACGTCACCCTGGGCGGTGCGGGTCGGCAGCCCCGTCGAGGGCCCCACCCGCTGGATGTCGAAGATGACCGCCGGCACCTCCGCGTAATAGCCCAGGCCCGCGAACTCGCCCATGAGCGAGACGCCGGGCCCCGACGTCGCGGTCATCGACCGGGCCCCCGCCCAGGCCCCGCCCAGCGCCATCCCCAGCGCGGCAATCTCGTCCTCGGCCTGCACCACCGCGAAGGTCGCCTTGCCGGTCTCCTCGTCTACCCGGTACTTGCGCAGATAGTCGATGAGGGTCTCGCACAGCGAGGACGAGGGCGTTATCGGATACCAGGTGACGACCGTCACCCCCGCCATCATGCAGCCGATGGCCGCCGCCGCGTTGCCCTCCACGAGAATGCGCCCGCGGTTCTCGTTCATCGGCTCGATGAAGAACGGATCGCGCTTGTCCAGGTGCTCCTCGGCATGGGCGTAGCCGACGTCGAGCGCCTCCCGGTTGATGGCGACGACCTTCGGCTTGCCGCCGAACTGCTTCCGCAGCGCCGCCTCCATCTCGTCGAGGTCGACGCCGAGCAGGCGCGAGAGCACCCCGTCGTACAGCATGTTGCGCACGCGGCGCCTCAGCTTGACGTCGCGCGACACGTTCGCGAGGAGGGCGTCGAAGGGGACCGGGTAGAACACGAGATCGTCGCGCAGCGACTCGAGTTCGAGGGGCGCGTCGTAGACGACGACGGCGCCCGCCGGCAGGCCGAGCACGTCCTCGCGCGCGGTCTCCGGATTCATCGCGACGAGAACGTCGATCTCCTTCTTGCGGGCGATGTACCCATTTTTGTTGGCCCGGATGGTGAACCAAGTGGGGAGGCCGGCGATGTTCGAGGGAAAGAGGTTCTTCCCCGACACGGGGACGCCCATCTGGAAGATGGCGCGCAGCAGCACCAGGTTCGCCGTCTGGCTGCCTGAACCGTTGACGGTGGCGACCTGGATGCTGAAATCGTTGATGACGGGAGCGACAGACGACGCGGTGGGACGCTCTTCGACTGCTACGTCGTACGCGGCCATTCAGGTTCCTCGGAGCGATAGGGGGCGGCTGGAAGCGATGGCACGGCAGTCCCTGACATACAAGTCATGCCTTGTCAAGTATAACAAACGCCGGTTTCCGCACACCATCGAAAGCCGGGCGCCCTCTGCGCCCCGGCTCAGGACGCGGCCGGAATCGCCGCCGCCACCGCGGCCCCGATGTCCGACGGGCTCTTGACGACGACGACCCCGGCCGACGACAGGGCCGCCATCTTCTCGGCCGCGGTGCCCTGCCCGCCCGAGATGATGGCCCCGGCGTGCCCCATGCGCCGCCCCGGCGGGGCGGTCTGACCGGCGATGAACCCGACCACGGGCTTGCGCACGCTCTCGCGGATGAACGCCGCCGCCTCCTCCTCGGCCGCGCCCCCGATCTCCCCGATCAGAACCACGGCGTCGGTCGCGGGATCGGCCTCGAAGAGCCCGAGGGCGTCGATGAAGCTCGTCCCGATCAGCGGGTCGCCCCCGATGCCGATGCACGTGGTCTGACCGAGCCCGAGCCGGGTCAGTTGCTGGATGGCCTCGTAGGTCAGGGTGCCGCTCTTCGAGACGATGCCGACCCGCCCCTCGCGGCAGATGTGGCCGGGGATGATGCCGGCCTTGGCACGCCCCGGCGAGATGAGCCCGGGGCAGTTCGGCCCGACGAGCCGGCAGTCCCGTTCCCCGATGAACGCCAGCGCCCGCATCATGTCGAGGATGGGGATGCCCTCGGTGATGCAGACCGCGAGGGCGACCCCCGCGTCCGCCGCCTCCATGATCGCGTCGGCGGCGACGGCCGGAGGGACGAAGATGACCGAGGCGTCCGCGCCGGTCTCGCGCACCGCGTGGGCGACGGTGTCGAACACCGGCAGGCCCTCGTGGGTGGTCCCGCCCTTGCCGGGGGTCACCCCGCCCACGACGTTGGTGCCGTACTCGATGGCCTGACGGGCGTGAAAGGCGCCCTCCCGCCCCGTCAGGCCCTGGACGACGAGCCGCGTCCGTTCGTCGATGAGAACCGCCATCCTGTCAGCCTCGAAGGCCCTGCGCGGCACCTCGGCCCGCGGCCTCGACGACATGCCGCGCCGCCTCCCCCATGGTGTCCGCGGTGGTGAAGTCCAGCCCGCTCTCGTCGAGCATGCGCCGACCTTCCTCCACGTTCGTCCCCTCCATGCGGATCACCACCGGCACGTCGACCCCGAGCTCCCTGACCGCCGCGATGACCCCGGCCGCGAGCACGTCGCAGCGCAGGATGCCGCCGAAGATGTTGATGAGCACCGCGCCGACCTGGGTGTCCGACAGCAGGATCCGGAACGCGTTCCGGATCTGATCGGCGTTGGCGCCCCCGCCCACGTCGAGAAAGTTCGCGGGCTCTCCCCCTGACAGCTTGATGATGTCCATCGTCGCCATCGCGAGGCCCGCGCCGTTGACCATGCAGCCGATGTTGCCGTCGAGCCGGATGTAGTTGAGGCCGTGCCGTGACGCCTCGGTCTCGAGCGGCTCCTCCTCGGCGGGGTCGCGCAGGTCGGCGAGGTCGGCGTGGCGGTGGAGCGCGTTGTCGTCCAGCGTCACCTTCGCGTCGAGGGCGAGGGCCGCGCCGCCGGCCGTCACCACCAGCGGGTTGATCTCGACCAGCGAGGCGTCGGAGACCGTGAACGCGTGGTAGGCGCGCCTCATGATCGCCGCCGCATCGCGCGCCGCCGTGCCCGTCAGCCCCACCGCGTGGGCGAGCCGCCGGGCCTGGAACGGCGCCAGCCCGAGCCCGGGGTGGACGTGGACCCGGTGGATCGCCTCGGGGGTCGCCGCCGCCACCGCCTCGATGTCCATCCCGCCCGACGCGCTCGCCATCATCACCGGCCGTCCCGCCGACCGGTCCACGAGCACCCCCAGATAGAGCTCGGTCGACACGTCGAGGGCCTCCTCGACGAGCAGCCGCCGCACGACCCGGCCGCCGGGGCCGGTCTGGGGGGTCACCAGGGTCATCCCCAGGATCTCGCCCGCGATGCGTTCGGCCTCGGCGGCATCGCCGGCCACCTTGACGCCCCCGCCCTTGCCGCGGCCGCCGGCGTGGATCTGCGCCTTGACCACGACGCGGCCGCCGAGCCGGCGGGCGACGGCCGCCGCCTCCGGGACCGAGAACGCCGGCTCCCCGCGGGGAACCGCGACGTCGTGGCGCGCGAGCAGGGCCTTGGCCTGGTATTCGTGGATCTTCACGATGGAATCCTGCCGAACCGCCGCCGGCGGCGATTGCCGCCAGCCGGCGCATCGAGGACCCGCGCTGCCGGGGCGCGGTCTCGTTAGAGGCCGAGAACGTCGACGAGCTCCTTGACGGCGGCCGCGGACCGCTCCAGCGCCGCCCGCTCGCCGGGCTCGAGGGCGATCTCGATCACCTGCTCGGCTCCCCCCGCGCCCAGCTTCACCGGCACCCCGACGAACAGGTCCCGGATGCCGTACTCGCCCTGCAGGTAGACCGCGCACGGCAGGATCTTCTTCTTGTCCTTCAGGATCGCCTCGACCATCTCCACCGCGGCCGATCCCGGCGCGTAGTACGCGCTGCCGGTGCCCAGCAGCTTGACGATCTCCGCCCCGCCCTTGGCGGTCCGGTCGACGATGGCGTCGACCGTCGCCTCATCGAGAAGCTGGGTGATGGGGATTCCCGCGACGGTGGAGAAGCGCGGCAGGGGCACCATGGTGTCGCCGTGCCCCCCGAGCACGAAGGCGTGGGTGTTCTCGACCGACACCTGCAGGGCCTCGGCGATGAACGAGCGCATGCGGGCGGAATCGAGCACCCCCGCCATGCCCACGACCCGCTCGCGGGGGAACCCGCTCGCGCGGTACACCACCTGGCACATCGCGTCGAGGGGGTTCGTCACCGGGACGATGATGCAGTCGGGCGAGTGCTTGACGACCTCGGCCGTCACCGACCGGATGATGCTCGCGTTCTTGTTGAGCAGGTCGTCGCGGCTCATGCCCGGCTTGCGGGCGAGGCCGGCGGTGATGACCACGATGTCCGACCCCGCGGTGTCGGCGTAGTCGTTGGTGCCGAGCACCCGCGAGTCGGACCCCTCGATGGGACAGGCCTCGAGCATGTCGAGGCCCTTGCCCTGCGGCACGCCCTCGAGGATGTCCAGGACCACGACATCGGCCAGCTCCTTGTCGGCGATGCTCCTCGCCGCGGTGGCGCCGACGTTGCCCGACCCGATGACGCTGACTTTTCGATTCATGACGCGTTCAGTACCCCTTTCACCGCCGGCCGTCCGGCGACGGACGCCCCCCGCCCTGCGATGCGCCGGGCATCGCCCCGTGGCACGAGGGCAGCATCGTCTCCGGGAACCGTGGAACCCTTGTGGAATCGCCCCGCCGGCGGTCCGCGAACCGCCCGTTCCGGGGCCGTTGATCGCGTGGTGGGCGAACCTCCGCCAGCGGCCGCCCATTATACTGGTACACTTCCTGCCACGCCCAGCCGCGCACGGAGGGCTCGCCGCCCGTTGGCGCCCGGCCGCCCGCGGCGATGCGGCGGGACCTCGCCCCACGGGCCGCCAGCCGTCCGCCGGCGTCCTCGCCGGCACCGGTCGGACCCGGAGATTCACCACAACTTCTCGAGAAGCGAGCGCCGCATGAAGATCGTGATAGCCGATCCCCTGCCGCCGTCGGCGGCAGACCTGCTCCGCGACCGGGGTTGGACCGTCGACGCCGAGTCCGGCCGGCACCGGCCCCGCCTCGAGGCCGACCTCGCCGACGCCGACGCGCTGATCGTCCGCAGCGCCACCCGGGTCGACGCCGGGCTGCTGGCCGCCGCGCCCCGGCTCCGGATCGTGGCGCGCGCCGGCACGGGCGTCGACAACGTCGACCTCGACGCCGCGAGCGCGAACGGGGTCCTGGTCGTCAACGCCCCGGGGGCCAACAGCGTCAGCGTGGCCGAGCACGCGATGGCCCTCCTGCTCGCCTCGGCCCGGTCCGTGGCCCAGGCCGACGCGCGGCTCAAGGCGGGCCACTGGGAGAAGAAGCGCCTCACGGGGGTCGAGGTGCGCGGGAAGACCCTGGGGGTCGTCGGCCTCGGCCGCATCGGCCGGGAGGTCGTGCACCGCGCCCACGCGTTCGGGATGCGGTGCGTCGCGCACGACCCCTTCATCGCGGGCCAGGTCGCCGCCGACCTCGACGTCGAGCTCATGGAGCTGGACGAGCTGTGCGGGGCCGCCGACTTCATCACCCTGCACGTGCCGGCCGCGGACGCCGGGCCGCTGTTCACGGCCGAGCGGCTGGCCCGCTGCAAGCCGTCGGCGCGCATCGTCAACACCGCGCGCGGGGCCCTCATCGACGAAGGGGCCCTCGCCGACGCGATCGAGCGGGGCGCCATCGGCGGGGCCGGGCTGGACGTCTTCCAGGTCGAGCCGCCGCGAGACGCGCGCCTCGTCCGCCTCCCCCAGGTCGTCACCACCCCGCACATCGCCGGGTCCACCCACGAGGCTCAGGAGCTCGTGGGGCTGGAGACGGCGGCCTGCGTGCGCGACTTCCTCGGCGCGGGCATCGTGCGCAACGCCGTCAACTACCCCTCGCTCGGCCCCGAGGAGCTGAAGCGCACACAGCCGTACATGGTGCTCGCGCGGCGACTGGGGACCCTGCTGAAGCACATCGGCGACGCGCGTCCCGAGGCCCTGGCCCTCCGGTACTACGGCGGGCTCGCCGACGGCAACAACGAGCCGCTCGTCGGGGCCAGCCTCGTCGGTTTCTTCGGATCGACGGTGGACAACGTCACCCCCATCAACGCGCGGGCGGTGGCCCGCGACCGCGGCATCGAGATCATCGAGTCGCGCAGCTCGAGGCCCCGCAACTTCACCAACCTCATCTCGATGAAGCTCCACACCGACCGGGGCGAGCACTGGGTCGAGGGGGTCCTGTTCGAGCAGGCGGGCCCGAGGCTGGTCCTGCTCGACGGCGTGCAGATCGAGGCCCCCTTGGAGGGCACCCTCGTGGTCGTCCGCAACGAGGACCAGCCGGGCGTGATCGGCGAGGTGGGCCGGATTCTCGGCCGCCACGGCATCAACATCGAGACGTTCGCGCTGGGCCGGGGTGCGTCGGGGGGGGGCGCGGTGGCAGTGGTGAAGATCGATCGGAACGACACCGGGGACCCTGGCCTCATGACCGAGGTCCTGCAGGAGATCCGCGCCGTGCCCGCCGTGAGGGAGGCGTCCGTGATCTCGAGCTGGACCACTTGAGGCCCCCCGCGACCGTGCGGCCGGGCTCCTCCGCTAGGGGAGCGTCAGGCGAAACGAGGCCTGCCGGCCGGGATCGAACAGCTCGACGGCGTCGTCGTCTATGCGCTGCACCTGGTAGGGTCCGGGCAACTCATCTCCGACCCGCGCCAGCACGACGCGTCCGTCGAGGGAGAGGACCGCGGTGCGGCGGGGACCGGACGGGGTCTCGTCGGTCGCAATGCCGGCCAGCGACACCCTCAACGAGGCGGCCGGCACGTCCGCGGCGGGGCTCCGCGCCCAGCCCTCGGGCACCATCGCCTCACGCCCGGCCGCGGCGGGCGCGGCACGCCGGGGGGCGAGCGTGAACGGGTTGCGGATCACCGGCCGCGGCCGGGGCGCGTGCTCGAGCCAGGCGGCCATCCGCGCCACCTCCCGGTCCAGATCGACCCGTTCGACCGGGGGCGGCGCGGTCGGCGGAGACGCCTGCGGCGCCCCGGGTCCGCCTCCGCGAGGGGGAGCGGGGGCCGCACCGGGCATGGTCCCCGCCGCCGAGGCCAGCCAAGCGGCCAGCAGCCCCCCGCCCGTCGCCCACATCGCCAGACGCGTCCTGCTCATCACCCAGCCCGCCCATCGTCGCCTTCGGCTCCGCCGGGCGCCCGACCAATCCGCCGGGAGTCCGCGCCGTTGTACGTCGCAGACTCCCGGCCCCGCCTCATCGTACCATGTCCCGACATGGTAGGATTCGCTGTGCGCCCCGCCACGCCCCCACTCCCCCGGAACGCACCCGCCGCCGGAGGAGCCGTCGCCATCATCCCCGCCCGCTACGCGTCGACCCGATTGCCGGCCAAGCCGCTGGTGGATATCGGCGGCCGGACGATGATCGAGCACGTCTACCGGCACGCGGCGGACGCCCGTTCGGTCGACCGTGTCCTCGTCGCGACCGACGACGACCGGATCGCGCGGGCGGTGAGCGCTTTCGGGGGCGAGGTGCGCATGACCCGCTCCGATCACGCGTCGGGCACCGACCGCCTCGCCGAGGTCGCGGCCGGTCTCGACTGCGACCTGATCGTCAACGTGCAGGGGGACGAGCCGCTCATCGCCCCGGAGGTCATCGACGCCGCGGTCGCGGCCGCGGCCGACCCCGCGGTCGCGATGTCCACCCTGCGCTGCCCCCTCGCGGACGCCGACGCCTGGCGCGACCCCGACGTCGTCAAGGTCGCCGTCGACCGCGCGGGCTACGCCCTCTTCTTCTCCCGCGCGCCCATCGGTCTCGATCGCGACGCCGCCCCCGCGCCGCCCGGGGTCGACCGGCACATCGGGCTCTACGCGTACCGCCGGCCGCTCCTGCTGGCCCTCAGCCGGCTCGAGCCGACCCCGCTCGAGCGCGCCGAGCGCCTCGAGCAGCTTCGAGCCCTCGAGCACGGCTACCGCATCATGACCACACGCATCGACGACGACCCCATCGGCGTCGACACGCCCGCAGATCTCGACCGCGTGCGCCGACGCCTCGCGGCCGGAGCCCCGGCATGAGCAAGCCGATCCTCAACGACGCGGGCCGGCCCGTGAAGTTCATCTTCGTCACCGGCGGGGTCGTCTCGTCCCTCGGCAAGGGGCTGGCCGCCGCCTCGATCGGGTGCCTGCTGGAGGGGCACGGCTACCGGGTGACGTTGCAGAAGCTCGATCCCTACGTCAACGTCGACCCCGGCACCATGAGCCCGTACCAGCACGGCGAGGTCTACGTCACCGACGACGGGGCCGAGACCGACCTCGACCTCGGCCACTACGAGCGCTTCACGCACACCCTCACCACCAAGAACCACAACTGGACCACCGGCCAGATCTACCTGTCGGTGATCCAGAAGGAGCGCCGCGGCGACTACCTCGGCGGCACGGTGCAGGTCATCCCCCACATCACGAACGAGATCAAGGACTGCATCCGCACGGTGGCGAAGGACGTCGACATCGTGCTGGTGGAGGTCGGCGGGACCGTCGGCGACATCGAGAGCCAACCGTTCCTCGAGGCCATCCGGCAGTTCAGGCAGGACGTCGGGCGGGCGCACACCCTCTACGTCCACCTGACCCTGGTGCCGTTCATCGGGGCCGCGGGCGAGCTCAAGACCAAGCCGACCCAGCACAGCGTCCGCGACCTGCGGTCCATCGGCATCCAGCCCGACATCCTCCTGTGCCGCACCGACCGGGTCCTGCCGCCGGAGCTCCGCGGCAAGATCGCACTCTTCTGCGACGTGGACGAGGACGCGGTGATCACGGCCAGGGACGTGTCGACCATCTACGAGGTGCCCCTCATCCTCGGCGGCGAGGGGCTCGACCGCAACGTGCTCCGGCGGCTGCAACTGCCCGATTCCGAACGCGCCATGCACGCATGGCAGTCGCTCGTCGAGGACCTCCGGAGCCCCGTCGACCGTCTCCGCATCCACGTGGTCGGCAAGTACGTGGGCTACGAGGACTCCTACAAGAGCCTCAACGAGGCCCTGTATCACGGCGGCTTCCGGCATCGGCTCGGCGTCGACATCCAGTGGGTCGAGGCGGAGGCCCTCGAGGCCGACGGCGGCGACGAGCTGCTCACAGGCGCGGACGGCATCCTCGTCCCCGGCGGGTTCGGGGACCGGGGCACCGGCGGCATGATGCGCGCCGCGCGCATCGCCCGCGAGGGCCGCATCCCCTACTTCGGCATCTGCTACGGCTTCCAGTGGGCGGCGGTCGAATTCGCCCGGAACGTGTGCGGTCTCGAGGGGGCGGACTCCACCGAGTGCAACCCCGACGCCGAGCACAAGGTCATCTACAAGCTGCGCGACCTGCTCGGCGTGGACGACCTCGGCGGGACGATGCGGCTGGGCCGCTATCCCTGCGAGCTGTCCGCCGGCTCGCGGGCGCATCGGATCTACGGGACCGGCGAGGTGCACGAACGCCACCGGCACCGCTACGAGTTCAACCGGGAGTACGAGGCGGCCCTGGCCGAGCACGGCCTCGTCATCTCCGGCCAGTCCCCCGACCGCCGCTTCGTCGAGACCATCGAGCTCCCCGACCACCCGTGGTTCGTGGCGGTCCAGTTCCACCCCGAGTTCCGGTCGAAGCCGCTCGATCCGCACCCGCTGTTCGCAGACTTCGTGCGGGCCAGCCACGAGCACAAGGTCGCGGCCGCGCGGTCGGACGAGGAACGGCCGACGGCGCCGGAACCGGTGAAGAGCGAGCAGGAGTCCGCGCGTTAGCACGGCGCCGCCTCCCCGAGAAGACCCAGACTCCCCCGGGCCCGAGCGGAGCCGCGGGCTGACGATTGGCGGGTCGGCAGCCCGCCGAACCGCCCGGCCTCCGAGCGGAGGCCGCGAATCCAGCCGGGCCGGCCCGGCACCGATCGCACCCGCCGGTGCCGCCTCCGGCCCATCGGCGGGTGTCCGGCGCCCCCCTATAATGGTCGGGTGTCGGTGGTGAACATCGGTGACATGGCCGTCGGCGACGGTGGGCCGCTCGCGCTCATCGCCGGCCCGTGCGTCATCGAGAGCGAAGCGCACGCCCTCTTCCTGGGCGGCGCCATTGCCGCCGTCGCCCGGCGCCTCGGGGTTCCCTACATTTTCAAGGCATCGTTCGACAAGGCCAACCGCACCTCCGGCCGCTCGTTTCGCGGCCCCGGCCTCAAGGCGGGCCTCGCCGCGCTCAGGGCCGTCAAGGAAACCCACGGCGTACCCGTCCTGACCGACGTCCACGAGACCGCGCAGGTGGACGCCGTGGCGAAGGTCGCGGACGTCCTCCAGATCCCGGCCTTTCTCTCGCGGCAGACCGATCTGATCATCGCCGCCGCCGCCACCGGCCGCGCCGTGAACGTCAAGAAGGGACAGTTCCTCGCGCCCTCGGACGTGCGCCACGCGGTCGCCAAGATCACCGGGACCGGCAACCGCCGCGTCCTCGTCACCGAGCGGGGGACCAGCTTCGGCTACCACGACCTCGTCGTCGACTTCCGCGCGTTCCCCCAGCTCAGGGCCCTGGGCGTGCCGGTGGTGTTCGACGTCACCCACAGCCTTCAGTTGCCGGGCGCGGGCGACGGGGTGACCGCGGGTCAGGCCGAGTACATCGAGCCGATGGCCGCGGCCGGCGCCGCCGCCGGGGTCGACGCCCTCTTCCTCGAGATTCACGAGGAGCCCTCGCGGGCGAAGAGCGACGCCCAGAATGCGCTCCGGCTCGACCGGCTGCAGCCGTTGCTCGAGCGGGTGCTGCGGATCGCCGAAGCCGCGAGGGATCGAGGCGCATGACCGCCACCGGCGCCGCGCCGGTCGACCGGACGCTGGCGCGGCAGGTCATCGAGGTCGAGGCGGAGGCGCTGAGGGCGCTCGCGGACGGACTCGACGAACGGTTCGACGCGGCGGTGCGGCTGCTCGAGTCGTGCGCGGGACGGGTCATCGTCACCGGCATGGGCAAGTCGGGAATCATCAGCCGCAAGATCGCGGCCACCCTCGCCAGCACCGGCACCCCGGCGTTCTTCCTGCACCCGGCCGAGGCCGTCCACGGCGACCTCGGCGTCGTGCAGGACGACGACGTCGTCGTGGCCCTGTCGCACAGCGGCGAGACGAACGAGATCCTGCGCCTGATCGACACCATCCGGCGCGTCGGGGCCCGGCTCGTCTGCCTGACCGGCGCCCCCGGGTCGACCCTCGCCCGCACCGCGGACGTCGCCCTCGACTGCGGGGTCCGCACCGAGGCGTGCCCCCTGAACCTCGTGCCGACGGCCAGCACCACCGCCGCGCTGGCCCTCGGCGACGCCCTCGCCATGACCCTGCTCGTCCGGAAGGGCTTCCGCCAGGAGGACTTCGCCCACCTGCATCCCGGCGGCGGGCTCGGCAAGCGCCTGCTGCCGGCCGGCCGCCTGATGCAATCCGGCGACAAGGTCCCGGTGGTCCCCGCCACCGCCCCGATGCCCGCGGTGGTCCGCGAGATGAGCGACAAGAAGCTCGGCATGACCTGCGTGGTGGACGCGGCGGGGCGGCTCGCCGGCGTCATCACCGACGGCGACCTGCGGCGGGAGCTCGCGGCGGGACGGCCGCTGTCCGCCCGCACCGCCGGCGACGTCATGTCGCCGGCGCCGCACACGATCGCCGCATCGACCCTGGCCGCCCGCGCCCTGCACCTCATGGAGACCCATCGCATCACCGCACTCGTGGTGGTCGGCAACGCCGGTCGGGTCGAGGGGGTCGTCCACCTCCACGATCTCTGGCGTACCGAGCTGTTCTGATGGGCGACTCCGTGGGGCTGCTGGTGGCGCTCGTGGCCCTCCTCGCGGGTCTCGCCGCGGGGAAGGCATGGGAGCGCTACAAGCTCCGCGCGGGACGCTGGATCGACCTTCGCCGGGCCCGCGAGTCTCCCCGCTACCTGCTGGGGCTCAACATGCTAGTGTCCAACCAGCTCGACCCCGCCATCGAGGAGCTGAGCACCGCGGTCGGCCTCGACGCCGACGCCCTCGAGCTGCACCTGATACTCGGCAACCTGTACCGGGAGAAGGGGCAGGTCAGCCGCGCGATCCAGCTTCACCAGCAGGCGCTGCAGCGGCCCAAGCTGACGAGAGGCGAGCAGGCGTACCTGCTGCTGTGCCTCGGGCTGGACTTCAAGCGCGGCGGCTTCGTCGACCGGGCCCTCGAGGCCTTCACGGAGGTGCTGCGCATCGACGGCGACAACCGGCAGGCGCTGTCCAACCTCGAGAAGCTGCACGAGGAGCAGCAGCAGTGGCACGAGGCCCGCGCCATCCGCCGCCGGCTCGCGGCCCTCGCCGAGCCCGGCGAGCGCCCGCGGCACCAGGCGATACTGGCGTTCCTGGAGGCCCGGTTGGGGATGCAGGCGCTGGAGCAGGCCGACCCGGTCGAGGCGGTGGCGCGCTTCGAGGCGGCGATCGCCCTCGACGAGCGCGCCGTCCCCGCATACCTCCATCTCGGTGACCTGCAGCGCCGGGAGGGGCGCCTCGCCGAGGCCATCGCGACCTGGGACCGCGTTCCCGGCGTCGCGCCGGACCGCGCCTACCTCATCCTCGACCGGGTCGAGGGCGCGAGCCGCGAGCAGGGCGACGGCGAACGCTTCCCGGCCCTGTGCCGCCGCCTGATCGAGGCCAATCCGCAGGACTGGCGCGCCCGGCTGGCGATGGGGCGCCACCTCGCGGACCGCGGCGATCCGTCGGCAGCGCTGGACCTGCTCTTCGAGTCGCTGGCGCACAACCCGCACGCCCTGAGCGTGCACCAGGTCGTGTGGCAGGCCCTGGCGGCCCTCCGCTTCGACGAGTCCCGGATCCGCCGCTACATGGCGCTGACGAGTCGCGCGGTGTTCTACCGCGACCCCCACGTGTGCATGCAGTGCCGCTATCGCAGCACCGAGCTGCTGTGGCAGTGCCCCCAGTGCCACGAATGGAACACGTTCGTCGAGGAGCGGATCACGCCGGCCGAGGAGAACTGACGATGCGGGTGGTGCTGACGGGGGGCATCGCGACCGGCAAGAGCCACGTGCTCGAGAGGCTCGCGGCGGCCGGGGTGCCGACCTCCGACGCGGACCGGTGGGCCCACGACGCGATAGCGCCGGGCGGGCCGGCGTGGCAGGACGTGCGCGACCGGTTCGGGCCCGAGGTGATCGACGCCGACGGGCGCGTCGACCGCCGCCGGCTCGGCGCCATCGTCTTCGCCGACGACGCCGCGCGGGCCGACCTGAACGCCATCGTCCACCCCCGCGTACGGTCCGCCATCAGCGACTGGTTCGACGAGCTCGAACGGCGCCCGACCCACCGGTTCGGCGTCGTCGCGATACCCTTGTTCTTCGAGAGCGCGCGGACGGAGTCGTTCGATCGGGTCATCGTCACCGCCTGCGAGCGCTCGGCGCAGGTCGCGCGGGTGGTCGCGCGCGGGTTCAGCCGGGACGAGGCCGAACGCCGCATCGCCGCCCAGTTGCCGACCGAGGAGAAGGTGCGCCGGGCCGACTACGTCATCCGGACGGACGGGACCCTCGATGACACCGACCGGCAGGTGGACGCGCTGTACCGCGAGCTCGCGGCCCTGTCGGACGGGTGAACCGGCGACGCCAGGGAACTCGATCGGGGGTTGGCACGTATAGGCCATGCGGGGAGGGCCGGCGCTCGTGTGCGCCGGCAAGCGGCGGATGGGGGCCGGCGAGCGTCCGGGGACGGAGCGATGAGCGACACCGAGGCGTTGGTGCAGATCCGGAACCTGCACAAGCAGTTCCGGCGCGGATCCGAGCGGATCGACGTCCTGCAGGGGGTCGACATCGACCTGCCGCCGGGCGATTTCCTTGCCCTCATGGGCCCGTCGGGGTCGGGCAAGACGACCCTGCTCAACCTGCTCGGCGGCCTCGACACGCCGAGCGACGGCTCGGTGACGGTCGGGGGCGACCGCATCGACCGCATGTCGGGCGGCCGGCTCTCGCGCTGGCGGGCCCGGCACATCGGCTTCGTCTTCCAGCTCTACAACCTGCTGCCGGTGCTCACGGCCGAGCGCAACGTCGAGCTGCCCCTCCTGCTGACTCCGCTCTCGCGGGCCGAGCGCCGCCGGCACGTCGCCACTGCCCTCGAGGTCGTCGGCCTGTCGGACCGGGCGAAGCACTATCCGCGCCAGCTCTCCGGCGGGCAGGAGCAGCGGGTCGGCATCGCGCGGGCCATCGTGACCGACCCGACGCTCCTCCTCTGCGACGAGCCCACCGGCGACCTCGACCGGAAGTCGGGCGACGAGATCCTCGACCTGCTGCACGCCCTCAACGCCGACCACGGCAAGACCATCGTCATGGTGACCCACGACGCTCACGCCGCCGACCGCGCCCGGCGCACCCTCCACCTCAACAAGGGCGTGCTCTCCACGGAGCCGGAGTCATGAAGTTCCTGCCCCTCGTCTGGAAGAACCTGTTCCGGCGCAAGGTCCGCACCCTGTTCACGGTGCTGTCGATCGTGGTCGCGTTCATCCTGTTCGCCTACCTCGCGGCCATCCGCCTCGCGTTCGGCTCCGGGGTCGAGGTGACGGGGGCCGACCGCATGCTCGTCATCCACAAGATCTCCCTCATCCAGCCCCTGCCCGAGAGCTACCTGGGACGCGTCGCGTCCGTCGAGGGGGTGGCCGACGTCAGCCACATGTCGTGGTTCGGCGGCGTCTATCAGGACCCGCGGAACTTCTTCGCGCAGTTCGCGGTCGACCCCGAGAGCTACCTGCGCCTCTACCCCGAGATCGTGCTGAGCGACGCGGAGCGCGAGGCGTGGGTGCGGAACCGGACCGGCGCCATCGTCGGCCGGGGGATAGCCGACCGCTTCGGATGGGAGGTCGGGGACCGCATTCCCCTCCAGGGGACGATCTTCCGGACCCGGGACGGCCCGACCTGGGAGTTCACCATCGACGGCATCTACGACGCGGGGGTGGAGGGCTACAGCACGTCGACCTTCTACTTCCACCACGAGTACCTGATGGAGGCCAACGACCTCGGCCAGCGCTTCATCGGCCAGTTCGTCATCCGCGTCGACGACCCCGCGCGATCGGCGGACGTCGCGGCCGCCATCGACACGCGTTTCGCCAACTCGCCGGCCGAGACCCGGACCTCGACTGAACAGGCGTTCGCGCAGGGGTTCGCCGACCAGGTCGGCAACATCGGGGCCATCGTCACCGCGGTGCTGGGCGCGGTCTTCTTCACCATCCTGCTCATCACCGCCAACACCATGGCGCAGTCCATCCGCGAGCGGACCGGCGAGCTGGGGGTGCTGAAGACCCTCGGCTTCACCGACCGCGGGGTCCTCGCCCTCGTGCTCGGCGAGTCGCTCGCGATCGCGGTGGCGGGGGGCGCGGCCGGCCTCGGCATCGGCTATCTGCTGACAGGCCTCGGCGATCCCACCGGCGGCTTCCTGGCGACGTTCGTCATCCCGCGGCGCGACCTCGCGGTGGGGGGCGTTCTCGTGATCCTGCTCGGGCTCGCGGCGGGCGCCCTGCCCGCCGTGCAGGCGACGCGGCTGCGCATCGTCGACGCGTTGCGGAAGGTGTAGCCGACGCGCGGCAGAAGGTATAGCCGACGCCTTGCGGAAGGTGTAGCCGACGCGCGGCAGAAGGTGCAGCCGACGCGCTGTTGAAGGCGCGGCGCCGCGCTACGGAAGGTGTAACGATGCGATTCCCGGCCCAGGTCCTCACGATGATCGCGCTCACGTTGCGCACGGTGCCGCAGCGCGCCGGCTCGTCCCTCGTCGCGGTGACCGGGGTGGCCGGCGTGGTCGTCGTCTTCGTGGCGGTGCTCTCCATCGCCGAGGGGTTCCAGGCCGCCCTCGCCGGCGCGGGGTCGCCCGACACCGCGATCGTGATGCGGGGCGGTAGCGACACCGAGCTGAGCAGCGGGCTGCCCCTCGAGAGCACCCGGGTCATCAAGGACGCGCCGGGCGTGCGGCGGTCGGCGGAGGGCGTGGTCGCCTCGGCCGAGCTGTTCGTGGTCGTCGACGTGCCCAAGCGGAGCACCGGCACGCCGGCCAACGTCCCGCTGCGCGGCGTCGAGCCGGCCGCCTTCGGCGTGCGCGACGAGGTGCAGATTGTCGAGGGGCGGACCTTCCGGCCGGGCACCAACGAGATCATCGTGGGCCGCAGCGCCGCCGCCCAGTTCGCGGGCATCGACCTCGGCTCGACGCAGCGCTGGGGCGAGAGCGCGTGGGAGGTGGTCGGCATCTTCGAGGCCGACGGCACCATCGCCGAGTCCGAGATCTGGTGCGACGCCCGCGTCCTGCAGCCCGCATACCGCCGCGGCGACAGCTTCAACTCGGTCTACGCGAGGCTGGAGTCGGCCGCCGCCTTCGACGCGTTCAAGGACGCCATCACCACCGATCCCCGCCTCGACGTCATGGTCGAGCGCGAGGAGGACTACTACCTCGGCCAGACCCAGGCCGTCACCGCCATCATCACCGGCATCGCCGGCGTCATCGCGTTCCTCATGGGCATAGGCGCCGTGTTCGGGGCCATCAACACCATGTACACGGCGGTGGCCGCCCGGACCCGCGAGATCGCCACCCTGCGCGCCCTCGGCTTCTCCAGCGGACCGGTGGTCATCTCCGTCATGGCGGAGTCGGTGGCGCTGGCCGTCGCCGGCGGGCTGCTCGGCGGGCTGCTCGCCTACGCCGGGTTCAACGGCTACCAGACCGCCACCATCAACTGGCAGACGTTCAGCCAGGTCGCCTTCGCGTTCAGGGTCACGCCCGCCCTGCTCGTCCAGGGCATCGCCTGGGCCGTCGTGATGGGGTTCCTCGGCGGGCTCTTCCCCGCCGTCCGCGCCGCCCGCCTGCCGGTGGCCACCGCCCTGCGCGAGCTGTAGAGCGCGCCGGCGACGATCGCCGAGCGATAGAGCGCACGGTCCGTGCTATATTGAAGCGGTGGCCGACACCGACATGTTGCCGCGGGCGGCGCGCGGCGCCCGCGGATCAGAAACCGCGAGCACCCCGCGACCGGATGCGCCCGGCCGCCGAACGCTGAGCTACGAGGCGTTGCGGTTTCCCGGCTCCCGCCCGGTGCCGATGCTGCGCGACCGGTTCGAGGCGTACGACGGCCGCATCGAGTACTGGGACGTCCGCAGCGGAACCGCGTGGGTGGTGGCCGAGAACTCCGCCATCCACGAGGGCTCGTCGGCGGCGGCTGCTGCACCTGGTCGAACGGATCGCCTCGGTGCGCGGGGCCCCGATCGTCTCGTTCGGATCGGTCAGCCTGGTGGTGCGGGACGCCGAGGGCCGGACGGAGCGGGCGCTGGAGGCGGACGAGACGCTGTACCTGCATCCCGACCGCGCCGCCACGCCGGAGCGGTCGCTGACGATTGGCGAGCACGACTTCCCCGACATCGTGCTCGAAGTCGATCACACGACCGACGTGCGCCCCGGGAAGCTGCTGCTGTACGAGGCCTGGGGCTTTCCGGAGCTCTGGGTGGCCGTGCCGCCGCCCGGCGCCACGCGCCGCCGGCCGGCCGGGGTGACGATTCACCGGCTGGAGGGCGGCCGCTACCGGTCTGCGGCGGAGAGCACGGCGTTCCCGGGCTGGACGGCGGCGGAGATCCACGCCGGCCTGACCGAGCCGGTGCCGACGCCCGCGACCAGCCGGGTGCTGGAACGCGTGGGCCGGGCCCTCGGCGCCCGGGAGGGGCGCGGACCCGAGGACGATCCGCTGTCGCGCGCCCTGATCGCGGAGGGCCGCGCCCATGAGTTGGCGGCGGCGGCGCAGAGCGTGCTGAGGCTGCGCGGGCTGTCGTTCTCGCGGGCGTTTCCCGAGCGCGCCGCCTCGTTCTCCGATATCGCGCGAGACGCCGTGATGGCGGCCGCGCTCGGCTGTGCCGACGAGGCCGACTTCTGGCGCCGTCTCGGTCTCGAAGCGCCGCCCGGTTGAACGCCCCGAGCCGGCCGCACCGCCGGCCCGACCCGTCACACGCCGGTCTTGCCGGGAATGCCGGTCATGACCCGCCGCTCCTCGCCGGGCCGATGCGACCGATCAGCGAATCGCCCCCACGTCCGTGCGCCAGGCCTCGAGGGCGGCGAGCATGCGCTCGACCCGGTCCGGATGGGCCGCCGCCAGATCCGTCCGTTCCCCCAGGTCCTCGTCGAGGTCGAACAACATCGGAGGCCCCGGCGTCCCTTCGTGCCGGTCGATCACGAGCTTCCAGGGACCGTCGCGCACCGCGGCGCCGTTCCAGAACGTGCCATCCGCCCCCCAGAAGAGCCGCCGCGGGGCCAGGGCCTCCCGCCGGAGGAGAACCGGAGAGAGGTCGACGCCGTCGAAGGGCGGAAGCGTGATCGACTCCGTTCCCGCGCCGACCGCCTCGGCTGCCCTGCCTGGGCCGACCAGCGACAGCAGCGTCGGCATGACGTCGAGGGTCGAGGCGAGCTGGCCCGATTCCGACCCGGCGGCGATGCGGCCCGGCCAGACCGCGATCGACGGCACGCGGTGGCCGCCCTCCCAGTCGGTCGCCTTGCGGCCGCGCAGGGGGCCGTTCGAGCCCCACTGGGTGGCGCCGTTGTCCGAGAAGAACCAGACCAGGGTCCGGTCGGCGATGCCGTGCGCCTCGAGGGCGTCGAGGACCTCGCCGATGCCCGTGTCCATCTCCCGCACCATGTCGCGGTAGGCCCGCCGTCGGTCCGCAACCGACCCGCGCGGGTCGAACTCGCCGCCGACGGTGCGGTCGGCGGGGTCGTCCGGCCCCTGGAACGGGTAGTGCGGGGCGTGGTGCGGCAGATAGAGGAAGAACGGCCGGTCGCGGTGGCGGTCGATGAACCGGAGCGCGTACTGCGTGACGAGGTGGGTGGCGTACCCGGGCTCGGTGCTCAGCTCGTCGTCGCGCCACCAGTCGGCGCGACCCATGGTGTCGACGTGCGAGTGGTAGTCGATGTTGCCGCTGACGAAGCCGCGGAACTCGTCGAACCCGTGCCGCACCGGGTTGAACCGGGCGCGGTAGCCGAGGTGCCACTTGCCGAAGACGCCGGTCGCGTAGCCCCGCGCCCGCAGCGCCTCGGCGAGGGTCACCTCCTCGGCCCCGATGCCGTCGTCGTGCGACGGGCGGGCGGGGTTGGCGAACAGCACCCCGGGGATCCCCGCCCGCTGCTGGTAGCGGCCCGTCATCAGGCCGGCCCGGGTGGGGCTGCAGACGTTGCCGCTCGAGTGGAAGTCGAGGAACCGCATGCCGTCCCCCGCCATCCGGTCGAGCCGCGGCGTGTCGATCCACCCGTCGTAGGGGCTGATGTCGCCGTAGCCGAGGTCGTCGGCCATGATGACGACGATGTTGGGCGGCGGTCCCGCCTCACCCTCCTGCGCCCCGGCCGGGGGCACTGCCGCGAACGCAATGGGCACGGCGACGCTGATCAGCGCCAGATAGCGGCTGGTGCACTCGGTCATCTCGATTCTCCGTCTGGTAGCGCGGTTCTTGCCGGCGCTCCTCCGCCCGCCTGCGGACGCCGCGAGAGGCTTGCCGATCTCCATCCAACGCCGCGAACGCCTCGCCGATCTGCGCCCGCGCGCGGCCGCCCCGTGGACCAGGCCCCGCATCACGACCGGTGCGTCGACGCTCCGCCGACGATGGACTCGAAACCGCTCAGCAGGTCGCTCTGATCGAGGGCCTCTTCGAGCAGCCGCAGCAATCGGCGGATTCGGCGGCGCCGGGCATCCGATCCGTGGATGCGCCAGAGGCTGCGCGCGTCTTCGACGTCCTTGGGACGGCCGGCGAGGATCTTGCCGACGATGAGGTCGGCGACATCGATCAACGGGATTTGGGCCCCGCCGATGTCCGTGGTCTTCGCCCGATCGAGGAACTCAGCCTCGAGTCCCGACCCGGCCAGCACGACATCGAGCGGCATGCCGGTGGCGACGTGGACGAACGGCATGACGCGCGTGCGCCGCACGAAATCCGGATCGTCGACGCGAAGCGCGAACCCACCCGCCTCCATGTCGCGCGCGAAGCGCTGCGGATCGTCGGGATCGAGCTCGACCGTGACGTCGACGTCGGCGCTGAACCGGGGCGCACCGTACGCTACGACCGCCTGCGCCCCGAAGAGGTACCAGCGTCCCCAGCGGTCGAGCACCGCGGAAACGGCCTCGAGCAGATCAAGTGCGCCGGGCTGCATCGACACGGGCGAACAGCTCAGTCATCCGCGCATGGTGGCTCAGGTCGTCCCGCCGGCTTGCCGCATCGGGCCAGTCCGGATGCTGCAGTAGCGCCTGCCGCCGCAACTCATCGGCGATGCGCAACGTCTCGATCGGACCCAGGCGACCGACGCGTTCGGCCCAGTACGCGTCCTTGGCGTCGCGCACCCGTTGCCAATCGCGCGCCATGAACCCGCGAATACCATCGGTGATCACCTCGCGATCGTACCCGCTCCGGCCAACCGGCTCAATCGCGGGAAGTTCGACAAGCTGCCAATCACGGCAACCTGTACGCGACGAGCGAAGGCACCTCGCCGCCCACCGTGACCGCGATGTACTGGCCACCGTCGAGCATGTAGCTCATCGGCGTGCCGATGGCGCCGCCCGGCAGGTCGACGGCGCCGCGCAGCTCGCCTGTCGCCTTGTCGTAGGCCACGAGCCGGGGACCGTCGTCGGTCCCGCCCGCGGTGAGCGTGTAGACGAGGAGGGTCCGGGTGACCAGCGGACCGTTCCGGCCCGCGTCGCCGCCCAGCGGGGGGAGGTCGAGGTCGCGCAGCCGGGGGTGGTTGCGGTACCGGTCGCCGTCACCGGTGGGCGTCATCCACCGGTGCTCGCCGGTGTGCATGTCGATGGCGGTCATGCGCGAGTACGGCGGCTTCCACAGCGGCAGCCCGCCGGGCATCTGCACCCGGCGTCGCAGGTTGCCTCCGCCGAGGTACGGCGCGCTCCCGCGGCTGAGAAGGTAGCGCAGGTTCGAATCGTCGGCCGCCTCGGGCTCGCGGAACCGCATGACCGAGTGCAGGTTGCGCGACGGTACGTAGAGCAGGCCGGTCTCGGGGTCGACCGCCGCCCCGCCCCAGCTCGCGCCCCCGCCGGCGCTGGGACGAAAGACGGTCCCCCGCAGCGAGAGCGGCGTGTAGAGCGGCCCGAGCCGGAAACCCTCCACCGCCTCCACCGCCATTCGGCGGATCTCCGGGGTGAAGTCCACGAGGTCGTCGAGCGTCGCCCCCTGGTACTCGAACGGGGCGGGGCGGGTGGGGAACGGCTGCGTCGGGGCCATCAGCTCGCCCTCGAGGTCGGTGTCGGTGGCCACCGGCCGCTCCTCGATGGGCCACACCGGCTCGCCCGTCACCCGGTCGAACACGTAGACGAACCCCTGCTTGGTGACCTGGGCGACGGCCTTCACCGGGCGTCCGTCCACCACGACGTCGATCAGGTTCGGGCCGGTGGGGTTGTCGTAGTCCCAGACCCCGTGGTGCACCATCTGGAAGTGCCACACGCGCTGGCCCGTCTCGAGGTCCACCGCGACTAGGCTCTCGGCGAACAGGTTGTCGCCGAGCCGATGGCCGCCGTAGTAGTCGGACGTCGGCGTGCTCGTCGGCAGGTAGACGTAGCCGATCTCCGGATCCGCCGCGATGTTGCCCCAGACGTTGGTGTTCCCCGAGTAGCGCCACGCCTCGTTCAGCCACGTGTCGGCCCCGTAGGCGTCGGCGCTCTGGGGCACCATGTGGAAGTCCCAGCGGTGGCGCCCGGTCCGCGCGTCGTAGGCCCGCACGTAGCCCGGCGCGTTCTCGCGCCGGCTGAGGTAGTCGTGGACGGACGACCCCACGACGACGGTGTCCCCCACCACGAGGGGCGGAGACCGGGACGGCGGGGGCAGCCGGCTCGGGTTCTCGCGCGCCCGCGGCAGTCCCGCCTCGAGGCTGACGCCGCCGTCGTCGCCGAATCCGGCGGCGGGCAACCCCGTCGCCGCGTCTACGGCGGTGAGCCGGCCGTCGCCCGTCCCCCAGATGACGTGGGCCTCGCCGCCGCCGTCCCAGTACGCCACCCCGCGGTGGTTCCAGGGGGCGGGCAGAGGTGGGCTGCCCCGCTCGTACACCCGGGGGTTGTAGACCCACACCGTCTCGCCGGTACGCGCGTCGACGGCCGCCGCCTGGTAGATCGGCGTCGCCAGATACAGGCGGCCGCCGGCCATGACCGGCGTGGCCGAGAGCCGGGCGATGCTCGGCCGGGTCACCCACCGCTCGGGATCGGCGGCCTCGAGCCGGTCGAACACCGTCGCGGCGGGGGCCAGCGCCACCCCCGACCCGCTCTCGACCGGCAGGTGCGCGTCGGCGCTGCGCCAGCGCCACGCCGGCTCGAGGGTGTCGAAGTTGTCGGCGTCGATCTGGTCCAGGGGCGCGTAGCGCGTGCCCTCGGGGTCGCCGGCGTACGAGCGCCACTCCCAGTCGGTCGTCTCCGGCTGCGCCGCGGCCGCGGCGGCCGACAGGCAGACCGCCGCCGTCACCGCCCCGAAGAATCGCTTCGTCGGCACCAGGCTCCTCCCTCCGTTGCGTCGCGAGCCGGGGCGCTGCCGACGCCCCGGCCCCGGCCCGATCAGAAGAGGGCCGTCGGGCGGCGCTTCCAATCGGGCATGATGCCTTCCATCGTCCCGACGTGCGAGCCGGCCTGCGTCAGCAGGTGGTGCAGGTCGTTCCCGATGCTGATGAGGCTGAACCCCTGCTCGCGGAACTCCGCCACCCGGTCGGTGCCGAACAGGAACAGCCCGAGAATCACGTTGTTGCGCCGGGCCGCCGCCTTCAGCGCGTCGGTGGCCTCCTTCAGCTCGGGCGAGGTGTACATGTGCGGGAACTCGTACTTCTCGTAGAGCCCCATCGACATGCACAGGTCGTTCTGCCCCAGGAACAGGATGTCGACGCCGGGCACCGCGGCGATGTCGTCGATGTTCCTGATGCAGTCCGCCGTCTCGACCTGCAGGGCGCAGATGATGTTGTCGTTGGCGGGGCCGGCGTAGCCGAGCAGCCCCGCCTTGTTCATGCTGCGTTGCGGGAAGTACACGGAGCGCGTCCCCGCCGTCGGGTAGCGCGTGCAGCTCACCGCCTGGCGGGCCTCGTCGGCGTTGTTGATGTAGGGCACGAGAACGCCGTCGGACCCCACGTCCAGCGCCTGCTGGATGCCCGCCCGGTCGCCGTAGCCGGTCACCCGCACCAGCGACTTCGCGCCGCCGCTGGCGATGCCCCCGACCATCGTGGACAGCGTCTCGTACCCCATCGGGCCGTGCTGCGAGTCGATGAGCAGCCAGTCGTAGCCGCTGTGGGCGAGCTGCTCGACCGCGGTCACGCTGTGCGAATTGATGAACAGGCCCATCTTCGGCTGGTTGTTCCGCAGTGCGGCCTTGAACTCTGCACCGGTCAGACTGTCGCTCATGTAGCTCCTCTCCTCTGAATCGTCGATCCGGGCGTACGCGACCACACGACGCGTGTCGATCGCCCGGCCGTCCATCGCAAACCGCTGGAGTATACCCGGCGGCGCCGCCCCGCGGGACGAAAACCGTCCGGATCGGACCCAGGCGTTCCCGGGCGCGCCGCAGCCGGCCTCGAGGGTGATGAGGTCAGTACCGGAACAGATACTGGATCTTGGTGAAGACGGCGCGGTTCGTCTGCAGGTAGCCGCGGTCGATGACGTTGACCTGGTCGTCGTAGAACCGCTCGTGCTGCTGGTAGTGATCGTCGTACCCGATGTAGAAGGCGGTCCCCGAGTTGACGCGGTAGGTGGCGAGGAAGTTGAGCGCGATCTTCCCGTCCCAGGTGTTGAACTCGGTGATGTTGCGGAGGGCGAGCCGGTCGGTGACCTGGTAGGTGTTGAGGGCGCGGAAGATGTTCACGTTGAAGACCTCGCCGTCCTCTCTCCGCTCCCCGTCGTTCAGCCCGGCCACGAAGAGGCCCAGCGGATCCGTGAACCGGCTGGTGGTGATGTTGATGTTGGTGGCGAAGCGCGACACCGGCCGGAAGTTGATGAACGTGCGGAAGCCGCTCTCGCGCCCGAGAAACGCGTTCGCCCCGTCGAAGTAGACCTCGTCCCCCCAGTCGAAACCGGTGCCGAACGACAGTATGCGGCTCGTGTTGACGTTGCCGAACATCCGATAGCGGCGCTTGTCGAAGTCGATCCCGTAGTAGCGCTCCATGTCCTGGTCGACGTCGAAGCTGTAGCGGATGTTCTTCGCGAAGTTGGCGCTGACTCCGGCCCGGAAGTTCTCGTCCTCGAGCACCTGGTCGAAGTTGTAGTTGCGGCCGTAGCGGACCTCGGGCCCCCAGCTGATGACCCAGCTCTGCGGCCACCACTCGTACTCGAGTTGAGCCTCGGTCTCGCGCTGATCGGTCCGGCGCACGAAACCGACGTCGGTCCGGAAGTCGGGCGACAGCGCGAACGAGTCGATCGAGTAGCTCAGGTTGCGGCCCCGCTTCCGGAAACCGAAGTCCATCGCGTAGCCGCCGCACGTGGCCGGCCCTTCGGGGTCCGAAGCCGCCGTGGATGGGCACGGATTGGTTTGGGGACCGCTCTGCGCCAACCGCCGATCGGTGCCGAAGGCCCGGAAACCCAGTTGGTGGGTCGCGCCGATCCGGAAGTTGCTGTCCGCGCCGACGAGGCGGCTGTACCCGTCGAGGAACTCCCGGTCGGTGACGATTGCCCCGATGAACGACTCGGAGTAGAGGTCGTAGCGGGCCCGGCCCACGAACGTCTGGGCCGACTGACCGAACGCCGGGTCCAGTCGGTCGTCCACGCCCAGGCTGGCCCCCTCGTCGCTGGCGAACAGCACCCCCAGGGTGGTCTTGCCGGCCTTGCCGGTCAGCTTCGCCCCGTACTGCGGATCGACGATCGTGCGCGTATGCACCACGGTGACCGGCGCCTGGATCTGGAAGATCTCGGCCCCTTCCAGGAAGAACGGGCGCAGCTCCGGGTAGAAAAGGGCGAAGCGCTGGTTCACCTCGACCTGCGGGCGGTCCGACTCGATCTGCGAGAAGTCGGGGTTGAGGGTGAAGTCGGCGATGAGGTTCGGGGTCACGCCGTACTTGAAGTTGGCCCCGAACTCGGGCTGCGCCTCGCCATCGACGAGCTGCCCCGCCGCCTCGTCGAACGTGCCGTAGCGGAACGCGGTGAAGGTCGGCTGCATCTCGAGGTTGCGGCTCGTCGACAAGCCGGTCATCCCGTCGAGGACGCCCATCTGCGGCAGGAACCCGGCGATGTCGCGCGACACCGGCGACCAGACGATCGTCTCGTCCTTGCCCCGGATGCGGCGAACGATCTGGAACCCCCACGTGTGCGGCGCGCCGCCGGGCCGCGCCGGATACCGCAGGCTCTTGAACGGGATCGCCATCTCGGCCGTGTACCCGTCCCCCACGGGCTGGCCGCCGCTCGTGAAGAGGGCGTCCCACGACCGGTCGCCGCGCGGGATCCCGCCGCGGCCCCCGCCGCCGAACCCGCCGCCGCCGAACCCGCCCCGCCGGCCGCCCACGATCGAGTCGCCCTGAACGCCGTAGCCGTTCACCGAGAACACGTAGGCGCGCTGCTGGTCGAGGAACGTGTCGAAGTAGACCGAGATCGTGTCGTCGCCGAAGCCCGCCCGATCGCGGTCGACGCGATTCGCCCGCATGATGCCCGGGTCCTCGTACTTGGCATGGAAGGCCAGGTACAGATTCGAGTCGTCGTACGCGAGATAGACGTCGGTGTCCTCGGTCGCGGGCGCGCCGTCCTGCGGCTCGCGCTGGACGAACTCGGTGATGCGTGCCGCGTTGCTCCAGACCGCGTCGTCGAGCAGGCCGTCGACGGTCGGCGGGGTCGTGGTCCGCCGCGGCCGCACCGTCACCCGGCCGGTGAGCACGCCAGCGTTTCCGGCCGGCGCCGACGCGCCGAAACCGACCGCCTCGGCCGCCGGGTTCGTGTCGGTCCCCTCGAACGAACCCCTCGCCGCTCCGGCCGCGGACCGGCCGCCGAGCCCGCCGCCGCCCCGGGCTCGAGACGGGTTCGGCATCGCCGGCCGCCCGTCCGGAGCCCGTGCGACCGGCCCGCGAACGTCCCGGGCCGGCGCCGCCGGGCGAACGAGGCGGGTCAGGCCGTCCGCGACCTCTGCCACGACGCGATCCTGCAAGAGGAACAGGTCGTCGGCGGGCCCATCGACCTTGGCGACCTCTCGGGGAACCCCGGTCTCGACGTCGGTGATCCGCGCGATGATCCGCACCTGGTCGTGCAGCCGTTGGAACCCGCCCCCGACGAGCCACGAGACACCGGCCACGCGCGCGCGATCTCGAGCCCACCTCTCGTTGTCCGGGGCTTTCGCGGCAGCCCCGGCGCCGGCGGCCCCACCGAACAGCGACTGCCGGTCGACGACGGTCAGATAGCCCAGTCGGTCCACGCCGGAAACGACCGTCTCCGCAATCCCGATCCCCAACCAGTCGTCCTCGGGTCGAGCCGAGACGTTCGCGAACGGGACCACCGCCACGGCGGTCGCGGCGGGTTCCACCGAGCTCGCCAGGTCACCGAATGCGGCGGGTTGGGCGTGCGTGCTTCGTGCGGGCACGGCCGCCGCCGCGACCGCGACCATGACCGCGACGGCACCGGGCAAGAGCGACGTCTGTGAACGCATCGTCCCACTCCACAACTACGTTCCTCATGCCGTTCTCGGGGACCATACGGCCCACTCCCTACTTCAAGAGACGCCTCTGAGCATCCGGGCATTTCACCGGTCGAGCGAGTTCTCGATCGCGTTTTCCCGGCTTCCCCGGCCCGCCTCCCGGAGGTCGATTGGATTCGTGGGAGCGCCCCGAAGGCAGGGAGCCTCGTCAATCTCGAGCGGGGGCCGGTGTTCGGCCGAGCAGCTCCCGGACGTCCACCCGCCAGAGGTTCGCGGCCGTCTCCGTCAGGCTGTACACGAGTCCCGAGCCGTCCGGCAGCCAGTCGAAACCGGTGACGTCGCCCTCGCTGGTGAGCCGAGTCACCGCCCCGCCGGCGGCAAGCATCACGTGCAGCTCGCGGTCGGGCGCCTCGCCCGAGAGGAAGGCCACGCGGGTCCCGTCCGGCGACCAGCGCGGCTGCGTCTCGTCCCCGGCGGCGGTGGTCAGCCGCGTGCTCGCGCCGCCGCGGGTGGGAACGACGTGGAGGTCGAACCCCGCCCCGTCGTGCGCCTGATAGACGATGCGAGCGCCGTCCGGCGAGTAGTCCATGCGGGCGCTGTAACCGCCGCGGGTGAGCTGCCGGGGCGCGCCGCCGTCCACGGGCGCCCGCCACACCTGCTCCTGGCCGTCGGCCCCCGGCGACCGGAACAGCAGCGAGCCGCCGTCGGGATGCCACCGGGGAGCCGGCGCCGCGCCTCGAGTGGTGAGGCGCCGCGGGTCGCCGCCGCCCGGCGCGACGAGCCAGATCTCCGACGGACCGCCGGCGCGGTTGGAGGCGAAGGCCAGGGTCATGCCATCGGGCGACCACACGGGATCGACGTCGCGCCCGGGATGCACCGTCACCTGCGTCGCCTCCCCGCCTTCCGCCGGCACGATCCAGATGTCGCTGTTACCGCTCCGCCCGGACTCGAACGCGATGAACCCGCCGTCGGGCGACCACCGCGGGGCCGCAGCCCCGCCGGGACTCGCGGTGAGCCGTCGAGGCGCGCCACCGCCGGTTGCGACAACGCGCAGGGCGCGGGCGCCCGAGCGGCCCGCGAGGTACGCGACCTCCGTCCCGTCCGGGGACACGTCCGGCTCCAGCGCGGCCTCCGGGCCGGACGTGAGGGCGGTCGCCGGTCCCCCGTCGACCGGGATCGTCCACAGCCACCTCCGGCTCGAGGCGAGGCTGAACACCAGCGCCGACCCGTCGGCGGACCAACGCGGAAACCCTTCCTCCGCCGGGTCGTCGGTCACCTGCCACGCCGCGCCCCCGTCCGCGCGCGCGATCCAGACGTCGGCCCGGTCGTCGCGTATCGAGCGGAACGCCACCCAGCGGCCGTCCGGCGACCACCGGGGCCGCTGGTCGTTACCCGGCCCTTCCGTCAGCGCGAGGTCCCGTTCCCCGTCCCGGGACGTCACCCAGACATCGGGAGTGCCGTTGCGGTTCGAGACGAAGACGAGCCGCCCGCCGTCCGGCGACCACTCGACCTGACCCTGCGCCCCCGGCGCCGTCGTCAGCCGCCGGCCCTCGCCCCCCGCCGCCGGCGCCATCCGGACGTGGCGGGCGCCGCCTTCGGTCGACACGAACGCGATCGTCCGGCCGTCGGGCGACCAACGCGCCCAGTTGACCCCGGCACCGCTCGTCGTCAACCGGACCGGCGGGCCGTCACCGGCCGCCGGAACCGTCCAGAGGTCGATCCGGCCCTCGAGATTGCTCGAATAGAGAACGGCGGACCCGTCGGGAGACCACTGCGGATCGCGCACGCGGCCCGGACCGGAGGTCATCCGCACCGGATCGCCGCCGGCTGCCGGCACGATCCAGAGGTCGGCGGGTCCCTCGCGGCCGGAGACGTAGGCGAGCCGGGAGCCATCGGGCGACCACGCGGGAGCCGTCAGGAAGTCGTGCCCGCCCGTCAGCAGGGTCGCGTCGCCGCCGCCGAGCGGCACCGCCCACAGCCCGAGCGTCCGGCCCCGGTCGGACACGAACGCGACGCGGGAGCCGTCGGGCGCCACCACCACGTCGCGGTCGACGGCGGCGCCGCCGGTGAGGGCGGCCCGAGGCAGCTCGACCGCGTCGAAGCCCTCCCCGTCGGGCGGCGGGGCCGGCGTCTCGGCGCACGCCGAAATCGTCAACAGCAACGCGGCAAGCGGGGGCAGGCGTTCCATGGAAGGCCGGCCGGACGCCGGGAGCGCAGCCCCCGCCGTTCGGGGACGAAGCCGTCCGCACCGTCGGACTCGCCGTCAGGCCCGACGGCACGCATCCCGGCCGACGGCTGATTCCGTGCGACCCGGCAAGCGGGTCAAGCCGGACGCACCGGCGGCGCTTCCGCCGCGTTCGGCGACTCAGGACACCTGACCGTCGCGGCTACGGCCAATCTGACCAAATCGCGATTGGCTCCCCGTCCGCTCCCGCGCTACCCCAGCAGCTCGAGTAGCGCCCCCGACACGGTGTCCGGGCGTTGCACCGGGAGGTCGTGCCCCGCCCCCTCGACGATGCGCCGGGCCACGAGATTGGTGAACCGGCTCCGGTCGCCGGACGGGTCGGCCGACGGCCGCCCGAAGCCGCTCGCATCGCCCCGCAAGACGATGGCCGACACCGTGATCCGCGGCCGCTCGGCGAGCTGCCGCTCCACCTCGAGAAAGCGCTCCTCGCCGGGGGCGTTGAGGTGCCGGTGACGGTACGAGTGGATGACGATGTCGACGAAGTCGGGGTTGTCGAACGAGGGGGCGGAGCGCTCGTACGCCTCGTCCGTGTAGTCCCACCCCGGCGACCACGTCTCCCACAGGTATCGGACGATGTCGTGCCGGTTCGCCTCGAGGCCGCGCACGCCGTTCTCGGTGTTGAAGTACCACTGGTACCAGAGCCGCGCCTCGCGCGCGGCCGAGCCGGGGCCGCCAGGGTTGACGGTGTCCTGCACCGAGTAGCCGTTGACCGCCACCTGCGCCCGCACGCGCTCGGGGTGCAGGATCGAGGTGATGCAGGCGGCCCGGTTGCCCCAGTCGAAGCCGGCGAGCGCCACCCGCTCGAGCCCGAGGGCGTCGGCGAAGTCCACCACGTCCTGGGCGATCGCGGCCTGCTCGGCCATGCGCGGCGCGTCGGGATCGAGGAACCGCGTCGTGCCGTACCCGCGCAGGTACGGCACGAGCACCCGATACCCCGCCTCGGCGAGCGGCGGTGCGACCCCGTCCCACGAGCGGATGTCGTAGGGAAACCCGTGCAGCAGGACGATGGGGAACCCCTCGGCGGGCCCGTGCTCCTCGTAGCCGATCTCGAGCACCGGCGTCCGCACCGACCGCACCGCCGGACCTGCCGCGGGCTGGCCCGCCGCGCGCGCCTCGCCGCCGCCCCCGCGTGCTGCGGCGGTACCGCCGGTCGCGGCGGTCACCCCGGCCGCGGCCACACCGGCCTGCTTCAGGAAGTCTCGTCGAGTCTGGCTCATCATGTTCCTCCAACGGCCCGGCGACGCGGCGATTGGACAGCGCCGTCCTCACCCGGGCCGCGGCAGCTCGGTCGTGTAGAACGGCTCCAGGCGGTCTATCGCCTCGACGGGCTGGCGGTCGACGTCCCACCGGAACTGCCGCAACGCGATGCGGTCGGGCAGGAAGTCGCACAGCGTGAAACCGTGGTCCTCGATGGGCGCCACCGACTCCTCGACGTCGAGGTGGTCTGGGGGCGAGGCCCCGATGCCGCGCACCACCGACGGGAAACCCCGCACCGAGGTCCCGACGGGACCGCTCAGCACCGCCGTTATCGGCCGCGCCGCGAGGTCGACCCCCCCGGCGCGGTGGATGCGGCCCACGCCGATGGCGTGCAGGTCGCCGCTGACCACGAGGGGAATGCGCTCCGCCTGGGCGCCGATGGCCCGGGCCAGCCGGTCGTGCTGCCGCAGCCAGCCCTCCTGCCAGTAGGGCTTCTCGATCGCGGTGGTCAGCACCCCCTGCTCGCGGTCCAGGATGTCGGGATACCACTCGCCCCACTTGCCGGCGCTCCAGCCGAACGGGTTCGACGGTGCGTGCACCAGGTGCCGGACCTCGGTCGACGCGGTGCGTGCGAGCAGCCACCGCTCGACCTGGGCGTCGACGAACACCGCGTTCCGCCCGGCGAGGCTCAGGGTCCGGCGCACGTCGTACAGCAGCACCTCGGCGAGGTCGCCGTAGCGCACCGTCCCGAAGCTCTCCGAGAGGTCGCCGCGGTCGCCGGCCGACGACCACGGCAGCCCCGCCGGGCGCCCCGGGTCGGGCAGGAACTCGGGGTAGTAGAGATGCTGCGTGGCCCGCGCGAGCTGGAGCTGGAACCACGGGATGGGGAAGCTCGCGATGTCGTCGGTGACCGCGTCGTTCTCCCAATGGTCGTGGTCGTCCTGCAGGAAGAACACCGGCGTCGAGCGGAAGTCGACGCCGTAGACGGGCACGATCTGCGGCCCCGCCGCCGCCTTCATCGCCGTCTCGTTGCTCGCCCCGAAGACGGTGGCCGAGAAGTCGAAGTTCGACGTCCGGCCGCTCGGGCTGAGCTGCCCCGCGTTCTCGCCCTGCCAGGTGTGCAGGTCCCAGTAGATGTGGTCGCCGTTGGCGACGGCGGCGTCCGGCTCGAACGACAGGGCCCGCCGCAGGAGCCGGTTGCGGATGGCCGTGGGCAGGAACCCGCTACGCTGCCCGATGCCCTCGTAGGTCCCGCCCGGCCCGCCGGCGCAGGTGAAGAACAGCATGCGGAACCGCTCGGGGCTGGCGTCCGGGGCCGGGAACGTCGACAGCGGCCACGGCTCGCACAGCGCCGCCCCGTCCGCCCCGTGCAGCGACAGCGTGTGGCGGCGCCCCGGTTGGAGGCCGGTGGCGTGGAAGAGCCAGTACTCGCCCGCCGTGTCCGTCATGCGCCCCGGGACGTCGGCCGCCCCGACGCGCAGCACCGGCGTGCCCGACAGCGGACCGTCGAACGACGCCTTCAGCAGGATCCGCGTGTCGCCGACCCCGGGCAGCAGATGCCGCACCCGCCCCGGGTCCCACCCCTGCGGCGCCGGCGGCGCCCCCTGCTCGACCATCGCCCCCAGCGGCAGCCGGCCGAAGACGGCCGCCCCCATGGCCCCCGCGCTGCCGGCCAGGAACTGCCGACGATCGACCGATCTCCGCCTGCTCATGCTCTCTCGCCCTCCGGCGCCCACTCTGCCACAACCCCGGCCTCGGCGCCACCGGAGAATCCGCCGGGCGGAATCCACCCCGCCCGAGTCACGGCCGGCCCGGTGCATGCACGCCGGCCGCGTGGGATGCCGAGCCCGTGGGGCGGCGGCGGGCGCGTGTCACCTGCTGGGTCCGGTGCATGCGCATCGGCCCCGGGGGGGGGGGGGAACCACCCCCGCGTCCTTCCCTGGCGAGAATAGGCCTGTGATATGCTCGGAGTGTCTCCGCGAGGAGTCAAGAACGGGAAGGCACCATCCATGGAAACAACGGCCAGACTCTTCACCAACGGACGCAGTCAGGCGGTTCGCATTCCCAAGGCGTATCAGTTCCACGGCGTGAGCGAGGTGGTGATTCGCAAGGAAGGCGACGCACTGATCATCGTGCCGGCACGCGAGTCATGGACTTCGTTCGCCGTCGACGCGCCTCCTGTGGATGACGACTTCATGGCCGAGCGGCCCGACCTGATCGACGATGACCGGCGCGTCGTGTTGTGATGCGGTATCTCCTCGACACCGACATCTGCAGCTACGTCATTCGCGCCCGTGATGCCGGCCTGATCGCCACCCTGCAAGACCACGCCCGCTCCGGCGCGGACATGTCCATTTCCGCCGTGACGTACGCCGAGCTGAGACTGGGCGCCGAACGATCGCGGAACGCGGCGCGACACCACCAGGCGATCCAGGCGTTCTCCAGCCGCTTGAGCGACGTGCTGGCCTGGGACCGGGCCGCCGCAGACGAGTTCGCAGGTCTCCAGGCCCGGCTGCTCCGAATCGGACGTCCGATAGGCAACAACGACGCCATGATCGCCGCCCACGCTTTGAGCCTCGACCGCGTGCTGGTCACCAACAACGAGAAGCACTTCTCCCGAGTGCCGGGATTGTCGGTGGAGAACTGGTCCCGCTGATTCTCGAAGTTCGGGATGCCGGTCGTGCGACCCACCCCGCACAGCCGTACCCGGCGACCAACCGTCGGAATAGCACTCGCTCGATTATTCGCGTGCCTCCCGACGAAGAACTCGATCGGCGCCGGCTGCCCGGGCCGGAAGGGGCTCGATTCGGGATTCATGACGCGGCAAGCCGGATGCGAGCGTGCTCCATTCGTGCGTTGGTTCCTCGCCGATTCACGACGGTCGTCTCGTCACCACGAGCAGCGCCGGTCCTACTGGCCGTCGCCGTAGCTCCGCAGAAGCGCCGCGATCTCCGGGCGGGTGGCGCGGCGGCCGTTGGTGCCGGGCACGGGGAGGGGGGTCTCGGCCAGGGTGAGGGCGGTCTGGTCGCGGTTGTTGGCGGCCCGCACGTCGGCGCCGCGCCGGACCAGGAACTCCACCACCGACGCGTACCCGTTCCGCACCGCGTCGTGCAGCGGAGTCTCCCCCCGCTCGTCAGCGGTGTTCACGTCGACGCCGAGCGCGATGACGACGCGGGCGAGGCCCATCGCCAGCGCCTCCTGGTCGACGTCGTCGGGCGCGGGCACCCCGACCCGGTTGCGCCGGTTCTCCTGCGAGATCTGCGCGCGGCCGATGGCCGCCTGCAGGGCGGAGACGCCGTTGGCGGGGATCATGAACGGGTCGGCGCCGTGGTCGGCGAGGGCGCCGAGGCTCTCGAGCTCGCCGTACTTGGCGGCGAGCCAGAAGGCGTTCGCCCCGACGGCCTGGTGGCGGATGCTGTAGTCGGCGCTGAAGCGGCGGCCGGGGGTGCCGCGCACGACGGGCGCGTTGGGGTCGGCGCCGTGGGCCAGGAGGGTGCGGACGAGGGCACCCTCGCCCCTCAGCACCGCCGCGTGCAGCGCGGTGTAGCCGGCCCCGGCGGTGTTGGGATCGGCGCCCCGCTCGAGCAGGAGCTCGGCGAGGGCGCGGTGCCCGCTGTGCGCGGCGATGACGAGGGCGCTCGTGCCGGCGGCGGCCGTATCGTCGACGTCGGCCCCGGCCGCGAGCAGCACCCGGGCGGTGGCGGCGTCGCCGTTGCGCGCCGCGAACAGCAGCGCCGTCGAGCCGCCGTGGGCCATCCGGAAGTTGCCGGTGGGGTTGGTGTTCCCGGCGGTGTTCTCGAGCTGGTGCCAGACCCGGCTGCGGGCGTGCAGGTCGGCCCCGGCCGCCGCGAGCACGCGCACGACCTCGGCGTGGCTCTGCGCCGCCGCCCACATCAGGGCGGTCTGCCCCCGCTCGCGCTCGGCCGCGTCGACGTCGGCGCCGGCCGCGAGCAGCAGCTCGACGGTGGCGACGTCGCCCGAGCGCGCGGCGCTCATCAGCGGCGTCTCGCCCATCTTCAACGTAACGTCGGGGTCGGCCCCCGCGTCCAGAAGCAGGGCCACGAGGCGCGCGTCGCCGTTCTGCGACGCCAGCCACAGCGGCGTGGCGTCGAGCGCGTTGGCGGCGTCGACGTCCGCCCCGGCCCCGAGCAGCGCCTCGGCCGTCGCGAGGTCGCCCCGGTGCGCGGCCCAGTGCAGGGCCGTCGCCCCGTCCCCCTGCCGGGCGTCGACGTCCGCCCCGTCCGCGAGAAGGGCGCGCACCGCGGCCGCGTCGCCCGCTCGCGCGGCGGCAATCACGTCGTCCGCGGCCAGCGCCGGAGGCGCGCCCGTCCCGACCGCGAGAGCGAGCCCCGCGGCCGCGAGCCGAACCGACGACGACAACGACAGAAAGCCGCTGCCAACCCGCATGCTCTTCCCCGTCACCTGACATTCATCCATGGCTTCGTCACCACAACTCGCGCTGACCGACCGTCCGCGGAGCCGTCTCTGCCGATCCCTCGCGAAACTCGCCGCCGGGGAGGCGTGTCGGCCGTGCCCCGCGCGCCCGCCGCCGCTTCGCATTCGTTCCGACGGGCCGCGCCGACGACGCGCCACCGAAACGCCGTTCCGGCGCCGGAAGGCGTGCCAGCCGTGCCCCGCACACCCGCCGCCGCTTCGCTATCGTTCCGACGGGCCGCGCCGATGACGCGCCGCCGAGACGCCGTTCCGGCGCCGGAAGGACGGCGCCCGTGGCGACCGTATCACGCCGCTTTTTGAGGGTCAATTCAACCCACCGCGGCTGGTGCGCGTTGTCGCGAGGGGACGGGCGCGTTTACAATCCCGGCACCGTCACGCCGTCCGCGAACGAGGCCGATACCGCCCGGGAGCGGTTGGAGGAAACCGATGCATCCTGTCCGCACCGCCGTCGTCAGCCTGTGCACGCTCACCGCCCTCGCCGGCCCCGCGGCCGCCCAGAACGTCGACTGGCCGCTGCACAACCTCGACCTCGCCGGCAGCCGCTTCGCCGAGACGGACCGGATCACGCCCGAGAACGCGCACCTCCTCACCCCGCGGTGGCTCTTCCAGCACGGGGTCATCGACGGCGTCAGCAACCAGACCACCCCGGTCATCGTCGACGGCGTCATGTACGTCACCGACTCGCGGGGCAGCGTCTACGCCGTCGACGGGGCCAACGGCCACCTGCTGTGGATCTACGACGTGACGGAGCTCCTCGGCGGCGGCCGGCGCGAGGGCTACATCTTCCGCCACCGCGGCGTCACCTACGCGGACGGGGTCGTCTACAGCGCCGCCGGCTCGTTCATCTTCGCCCTCGACGCCAAGACCGGCGAGCCCGTCGAGGGCTTCGGCGAGAACGGCCAGGCCAGCGTCATCCTCGACGTGCTGCGGCTGCGCTACCCCGACGTGGAGACGGCCATCTCCATGGGCTACTGGTTCACGAGCGCCCCGCAGATCCACGACGGCATCCTCTACGTGGGCTCGACCCGCAGCGAGAGCATGATCCCCGGCGGCCACGTGCTCGCGGTGGACGCGGAGACGGGCGAGGTGATCTGGCACTTCAACACCGTGCCCCAGGACGAGAACGACCAGGGCTGGGACATCGCCGGCCCGACCTGGGTCGGCGGCGGGCGCAACGGCGGCGGCATCTGGGAGACGCCCTCCGTCGACCCCGAGCTCGGCCTCCTCTACGCGGCGGTCGGCAACCCGTTCGGCGACAGCACCCTGCGGGCCGGCGCGAACCTGTTCACCGACTCGATCATCGCGCTCGATCTGAAGACGGGACAGCTCGCCTGGTACTACCAGCAGGTGCACCACGACGTCTGGGACTACGACAACGGCCAGCAGCCGGTCCTCTTCGACATGGTCGTCGACGGCGAGCCGGTCAAGGCGCTCGCGCAGGCCAACAAGAACAGTTGGCTCTACATCCTGAACCGCGAGACCGGCGAGCCCGTCCACCCCATCATCGAGACCCCGGTGCCGACCGAGACCGACCGCGAGGGCGAGGTGCCCTACCCGACCCAGCCGATTCCCCACAAGGCGAACGGCGAACGGATGGAGCCGGTGTCGCCGGTCTTCCCGACCGACATCCCGCCCGAGCACGCCGAGGGCAAGCGCTTCCTCGAGCAGTTCACTCCGATTCCCCGGGTCACGAGCGACATCATCTTCGCCCCCGGCATGGGGGGCGGGGCCAGCTACGGGCCCATCGCCTACAGCCCCGACACGGGCCTCCTCTACGTCAACGCCATCGACCGGCCGTTCAACGCCGGGCGCGGCCCCAAGGGCTACTTCTCGGCCTACGACCCGACCACCGGCGAGCTGGTGTGGCGGCAGATCTTCGAGGGCTACGGGCAGGCGGGCTCGGTGGTCACCCGGGGGGGCGTGGTCTTCGTGGGGACCGGCAGCAACATCGCCGGCTACTTCTTCGCGTACGACGCCCGCACCGGCGAGGAGCTGTGGCGCTACAACACCGGCGCCGGCATCTTCGCCTCGCCCGCCGTCTACATGGTCGACGGCGAGGAGTTCGTCACCGTCGCCTCGGGCGGCGGCTCGCGCGGCCGCCGCGGCGGCGACCTCATTCTGAGCTTCGCCCTCCCGAAGTCCTCGAGCCAGGAGTCGCCGCGATAGAACGGCGCCCTCGTCGTCGCATCCGCTTGCAACAGCCTCTGCCGGTGGCCGCTCCCGGACGGCAGAGAATCAGAGACGGCCGACGGGAGTCGGGACCGGACGCGCATCGTTCGCTGCCGCTCGGCGCGGGATGGAGGGAAGAATGCCCGGAACGCAAGGTCATGGATGGAGCCGCGCCGTCGCCGTCGTCGCGGTGCTCGCCCTGAGCCCGGCCGCGGCGGCGGCCCAGGCGGCGGACCCGGCCGAGGCGCCGCCGCGGACGGCGTGGGGCGACCCCGACCTGCAGGGCGTCTGGGACTACAGCACCATCACGCCGATGCAGCGTCCCGAGCGCTTCGGCGACCGGGCGTTCCTGACCCGCGAGGAGGCCGCGACAATGGAGCGGGGCGCGGTCGAGCGCGACCGCGCCGCCGACGCGGCGCCGGCGCGGCGGGCCGTGGCCGGCGAGAACGTGGGCGCCTACAACCTCTTCTGGATGGACCTCGGCACCCGCGTCGTCGAGGACCGGCGGACCTCGCTCATCGTCGACCCGCCGAACGGGCGCTTCCCCGCCCTGACCGAGGCGGGCGCGGCCGAGGCGCGGTCGCGCCGGGGATTCGGGGCCGACCTGCCGGCCGACTCCTACGAAGACCTCGGGTGGGGGGACCGGTGCATGGCCGTGCACGGGCTCCCTATCGCGCCTCTGCCCTACAACAGCATCGTGCAGATATTCCAGACGCCCGACCACGTGGCGATCTACGGCGAGAGCAACCGCGTCTGGCGCATCGTGCCCATCACCGACCGGCCGCACGGCCGCCTCCGCCAGTGGCTGGGAGACGCCCGGGGACGCTGGGAGGGCGACACGCTGGTGGTGGAGACGACGAACTTCGCGCGGCTGCTGCAGCAGGTGGGGTCGGGCCGGAACATCCGGAGCATCGTCGAGCGCTTTACCCGGGAGGGCCCCGGGGTCATCCGTTACGAGTACACGGTGGACGATCCGGTCCGGTGGGTCCGGCCATGGACGGCGGCGCTCTCGCTGCGCCGGATCGACGGCCACGCCTACGAGGTGGCGTGCCACGAGGGCAACTACTCGCTCGAGAACATGCTCAGGGGGTTGCGCGCCCTCGACGGCACCCCCGAGGCGCCGGTCGCCGAGCCCGGCGTGATCTGCTGGGACTGCGAGCCGCCCCGGTAGGCGGCGGTCGGACCGCCCCGGCGCCCGTTGAGCGGCGACGAACGACCTGTTCAACCCCGTACCCCCTCCAGGATTCCAGCGGGGGGGCGTCGTTCCACTCTGGTCCAGCCCGGCCCCGCGGGAACCGAAGGGGTCAATCCCGTTGCGCCGAGAACAGCCTGACCGAGGCGCCGGGCACCGTCACGCCCCGCGGGAGCCGCAGGGTCAGTCCTGTTGCGCCGCCCGCGCCTCCTCGGCCCGCGCGCCGCTCAGGATGTTGATCATCGCGTGGTTGCCCTCGTGGCAGGCGTACTCCCAGAGCTCGCCCGCCGTCACCCCGCGCGACGCCTGGTCGGTGGTCATGGGCGCCGACGCCGTCCACGCCCGCTCGAAGACCTCGGGGTCCTCCAGCGTGAACGTGTAGTCGATCGACTCGGGGCCGACCCGGGTGAACCGCTCGACGAGCCGCAGGGTCGAGCGCGCCTTGCGCCACGGCGAGCTCCAGTAGGCGTCGGGCTTGTCGACGAAGTTGACGGTCTCGACCACGAGGGTGTCGCCCTCCCACCGGCCGCGCGCCTCGCCCGTCCACTGCGAGATGCCGGTCAGCGGCCGGTCGTCCAGGGGGATGACTCGCAGCTCGTGGTACATCTCGTGCAGCATCACGACCTGGCCCGGGGTCTGGAGGAGCTGCAGGTTCATGTTGTAGGGCTGCAGCGGCACCATGTTGGGGAGCCCGTCGGTGATGCAGCGCTCGCCGGTGTCGGTGTCGGTGTAGGAGTGGAAGGGACCGACGCCGTAGCGCGCCCGCTCGCGGTCGTGGGCCTCGCGCTCGCCGGGCCGCCAGGGGATGCGGCCGTCGGGCGGGTCGACGATCAGCGAGGTGCGCCGGCTGCCGGTGATGCGCGTCCCGGCATCGAGCCACACCTGGTTGTAGCCGCCGACGGTGCCCGGGGCCGACTTGCCGTCGTTCGCGGCCCGGGTCTCGACCGTACGCTGCTCGATCGCGGCCGCCTCCTCGTCGGTGAGCTGGTCGCGCCCTGCCTGACCGGCCGGCCGCTCGAGCGGCGTCAGGGTGGCGGAGGTCCAAACGCCCTGCAGATCCGGGTCGCCCCACGCCGTGCGGGGAAGGTCCCAGCCGTCATCGGCGCCGGACTGGGCGCTCGCCGCCATCGGCTGGAATGCCAGTAGCGCAAACGCCGCAACGACCGGCGGCAGCCATCGCCATCGGTTGTTCATCAGCCTTCTCCTTCCGCCAGCGCCCCCCCGCCGGGTTCCCGCCGCTCTCCGGACGCCGGGAGCATCGGCGCGGTGGACGAGCGGCCCGGTCCGGCCCCGGAGAGAGGCCGAGCCGGGCCGTGTTCGCTCGCCTCTACTGCACCTCGAGCCCGCCGCCCGCCGCGATCTCGCGGATGCGCGCGGCCTGGTTCGGGTTCGCGGCCGCGATGGCGCCGAGACGCCCCACGATGAGCCCCCGGTCCTCGTCCGACAGCGAGCCCGCCGCCGACGCCGCGGCCTCGACCGCCGCGTAGCAGTCGGCCTCGTACGTGATCGACCCGCACTCGGCCGTCAGGTTGGCGAGCAGCGCCGCCGCATTCGACGACGCGCCGCCCCCGCCCGTCGAGTTGAACGCGGCCTCGGCCTGCGCGATCTCGGCCGCGGCCCCGCGCCGGATGTTGGCCGCCTCGGTGCCCGCCTGGAAGCAGGTGAAGTCGGCCCGGTCGGCCCAGCGCAAGGGGGCGCAGGCGTGGATGCCGGCCTCCTTGGCCGCCGTCGACACCTCGGTGATCAGCGCCTCGTACTCGGCGTCGCCCTCACCGTAGCCCGAGAAGTTGCCGAGGTCGCCGCTCGCCGCGAAGAGCCCGTCGACGCCCGGGATCCGCGCGATCTCGCGGGCCGCCTCGACCCCCTCCAACGTCTCGATCATCAGGAGAAGCACGACGTTGTCGTTCCAGGTCTGGCGGTAGCCGCCGGGCACGTCGTTCCACAGCTCGCCCGGGCCCTGTCCGCCGCCCGAGCTGCGCCGGCCCATGGGCGGGAAGTACGTCCAGTCGACGGCGGCCTGCGCCTCTTCGACGCTGTCGACGGTCGGCACCACGATGACCGCGGCGCCCATGTCGGTGGCGTGCTGGATCTCACGCTCGTCGGCGTAGGCCACGCGGGCGCCCGGCGCCGCCGGCCCGGGGCAGGTCCGCCACAGGCGCGCCACCTGCTCCCACGAGGTCGCCTCGTGCTGCATCTCGACCCACATGAAGTCGTAGCCAGCGGCGGCCATCGCGCAGTAGGTGCGCGCGTCGGTGGCCCTGATCGTACCGCCAATCATCGGGCCGCCGTCGAGCAGCTTCCGCATGGCGGGGTTCCAGATCGGCGACTCCTCGCCTTCCGGCAGGGCCCACCGGTCGCCGAACTCGAAGTCCGACGCACTGAACTGCGCCTCGGCGGGGGCGGTCGTGCCCAGGAGCAGGCCGAGCGCTAGGGTGAGAACCGTGAGCTTGTACAGTCTGCGCATGAGTGCTTTCCTTTGGTCGAAGTGCTTCCCAACTCGAGTGTCCGTTACGCGCCGATATTCTAGCCCGGCAATCGTAGCCTGCGGCTCCGCTGGCCGCCCAACCGACCCTCCAGGACCACGCGGCGTTCCTTGGCGCAGAGTCCAGACCGGCCGGCCGTCGCTCGACGCCCGACCGACCCGGCATCTGCGGCACGGGCTCCCGCCCGCGCGTCGCGAGCCACGCAGCGTGCCACCGTCGCGGCGTGCGGCGACGGCCGCCGTCACCGCTTCATCAGCCCGGACGGCCGGTGCAGCACGTAGCGCACCAGCCGGCGGCGGCTCACCTCGCCCGCGTAGATGTTGCCGTCGAAGTCCACCCCGAGGAACTCGATGCCGGCCCCCACGTCTTCGTCGTGCTGGGGAATGAAGTGCGTCACCCAGGCCTGCTCGGTCTTCAGGTCGCCGATGCGGACGCCCTTCTCCCACCCGAGGTTGCTGCGCCAGTTGTCGGGGGGGCCGGTCCGGACCATGCCCGACAGCCCGTCGCCGGCGTAGAGGATGTCGTTGTGGTCGATGAACAGCCCGCTCGGCTTGCCGTAATGGGTCCAGATGTAGAGCAGGTTGCCGTCGGGGTCGAACACCTGGATGCGGCTGTTCCCCCGGTCGGCCACGTAGACCCGGCCCTCGGAGTCCATCTTGATGTCGTGGGGGTCGCTGAAGCGGGCCGCCTCCTTGCTCTCCGAGCCGACGCCGCCGCCGATGGCGAAGAGGAACGTGCCGTCGGCCGAGAACTTCACGATGCGGTTGTTGCCGCCGCGGTGCCCGTCAGACACCCAGATGTCGCCCTCGGGCGAGACCACCACCCCCGACGGCCCGTTGAAGTGCGACTCGTCGTCGCCCCACACCCCGGCCTCGCCGAGCCGCATGACCACCTCGCCCTGCTGGTTCAGCTTCAGCACCTGGTGGCCGATGCCCATGCTCTCGCCGAGCGCCGCCCTGGCGTCGCCGTGCGATCCGCCCTCGGTGACCCACAAGAAGCCCTCGTGGTCGAGGAAGAAGCCGTGGGGGAAGGCGAAGAGCCCGGCCCCGAAGCTGTCGACGAGGTTGCCCTCCAGGTCGAACTTCATGATGGGATTCAGATCGGTGCCCGCGCACTCGTTGGCGCCGCACCGGTCCAGGATCCAGAGGTGCTGCCCGTCCGGGTCCGGGAAGACACCGCTCACCGTCCCCATGACCCGCCCCTCAGGAAGCTGCTCCCAGCCGAACGTGGCCCGGTAGGGGTTCGTCGTCGACGACTGCGCCCAGACCCCGCCCGCACCGAGCAGGACGACAACCAGAACCGCCGCCGGCATCCATCCGATGCGTCCGGACCTTGGCATGGAAACCTCCCTTATCGTGTGACGTCCGCCCCGCGCGGCGCCCGTGCATCCCTGGTGAAGATCAGTGTCCCGGTTCGAGTCCGCGCCCGTCACAGGCTGTCCTCGGCGTGGCGGCTGCGCAGCACCTTCTTGTCGAACTTCCCGACGCTGGTCTTCGGCAGCTCGTCGACGAAGGCGAAGGTGTCGGGAATCTCGAACTTCGCGAAGCTCTCGGCGAGGTGCGCGTGCAGCTCGTCCTCCGAGACCGCGCTGCCTTCAGTCCGGACCACCGCGGCCAGCGGCCGCTCCCCCCACTTCTCGTCGGGGACGGCGATGACCGCGGCCTCGAGCACCTCGGGATGGGCCATCAGCGCCCCCTCGAGGGCCACCGACGAGATCCACTCGCCGCCGCTCCTGACGAGGTCCTTGGTGCGGTCGGTAATCGTGAGGTAGCCGTCGGGGGTCATGGTGCCGACGTCGCCGGTGCGGAACCAGCCGTCGGCGGTGAAGCTCTCCGGGGTCGGCTCGCGCTTGAAGTAGCTGCGGATTACCCACGGCCCCCGCGCCTGCAGCTCGCCCATGGTCTCGCCGTCCCACGGGCGCTCGGCACCGTCGTCGCCGACGATGCGCAGCTCGACCCCCCCGAGGGGCGTGCCCTGCCGCGCCTTGACGTCCCACTTCTCCGCCTCGGACAACGCCCCGTGCTGCCGCTGCAGCTTGCACACCGTGCCGAGGGGCGACAGCTCGGTCATGCCCCAGGCGTGCAGGACGTTGACGCCGAGGTCGCGCTCGTAGGCCTCGATGAGGGACCGCGGCATCGCCGACCCCCCGACGACCAGCGACCGGATGGACGAGACGTCGCGCGGCCTCGCCTTCAGCTCGTGGTACAGCCCGTTCCAGATGGTGGGCACGCCTGCCGCCACCGTGACCCCGTGCGTCTCGATGAGCTCGGCGAGGGCCGCCGGCTGCAGGTTCGGCCCCGGCATCACCACGTCGGCCCCGGCCAGGGTGCACGCGTAGGGCAGCCCCCACGCCATCGCGTGGAACTGCGGCACGACCGGCATGACGACGTCGGTCTCGGTGAGGGCCAGCCCCATCGCCTGGTTCTCGCCGAGGGTGTGCAGGAACATCGACCGGTGGCTGTAGAGGGCCCCCTTGGGGTCGCCGGTGGTGCCGCTGGTGTAGCACAGGCCCATCGCCATGCGCTCGTCCGTCGACCGCCACTCGAAGTCGTGCGTGGCGCCGTCGACGAGGTCCTCGTAGTGCAGCACGTTCGGCAGCCTCGTCTCGACGTCGCGCGGCGCGTTCACCAGCACGTAGTGCTCGACGCAGTCGATATCGCCGGCCACGCGCTCGAAGAGGGGCAGCACGGTGGCGTCGATGAAGACCACCCGGTCCTCGGCGTGGTTGACGATGTAAGAGAGCTGCCCGGGGAAGAGTCTGACGTTCAAGGTGTGGCAGACGGCGCCGGCCCCTGGAATGCCGAAGTACATCTCCAGGTGCTGGTGGTGGTTCCAGGCGAACGTCCCCACGCGATCGCCGGGCGCGACGCCGAGGCCGGCGAGGGCGGCGGCGAGGCGGCGGCTGCGGCGGCAGAGGTCGGCGTAGGTGTAATCGTGCATCCCGCCGTCGGGCTGCCGGGTGTGGATCCGCTTGTGCGGGAACATCCGGGCCGCGTGCTCGACGATGCGGTCGAGCGTGAGCGGGTAGTCCATCATCAGGCCGTGCATCGCTTCGTCCTCACTGCGCCGGCCGCCGGTCCCGGTTGCGGTGCTCGTTCATCCGGCTGACGTGACGGGCACGGGGACCGGCGGCCGGCAGACCGCCGGCAGCGGCGCCCCGATGCCTCCCGCCCGCGCGGAATCGCTAGCAGACACTTTGCTCAGAGGTCGGCCAGCAGCACCCACATCGGCCGGTTCCCACCCTCGTAGGTCTCGAGCGGGGTCAGCTCGCCGCTGTCCTGGTCGATGCGGTACGATGCGATGCGGCCCGAGTCGAGGCCGGCCGAATAGAGGAAGCCGCCCCGCGGATCGAGGTTGAACGCTCGCGGCACCGGCTCGGTCGCCACCCGCCCCGTCGCCTTCAGCCGGCCCGACCCCGGATCGACGGCGAAGCTCGCCACGCTGTTGTGCCCCCGGTTCGGCGCGTAGAGGAACCGCCCCGACGGGTGCATCGCGATCTGCGAGCAGGTGTTGGGTCCCGTGTAGCCGTCCGGCAACGTGGAGATCGTCTGGAGCGGGGCCAGAATTCCGCTCTTCGCGTCGATGGCGTAGGCGCTGACGCTGCCCCCCTGCTCGTCGGAGAAGTAGACGACGTCGAGCGCGGGATGGAACGCCAGGGCCCGCGGCCCGAGGTAGGCCTCCGGGGCGTAGTGCGCCGGGGCGTTGGGGGTCAGCCGCCCCGTCGCCTCGTCGAACGTGAACTGGAAGATCGCGTTGGGCCCCCGGTTGGCGATGTGGGGCACGTAGGCGAACCGGTTGGAGCGGTCGGTCAGGATGGCGTGGGCGCCGTGGGCGGTGAACCGCCACTCGACCGGCGGGAACGTCGCCGCCCCGTCCCGCCCCACCGCGTGCACGGCGGCGGTGCTCTGGTAGTAGTAGGCGGACAGGACGTAGCGCCCCGACCGGTCCGTCGCCACGTACACCGGCTCGCCCTGCAGGGGCACGGTCCCGATGAGGGACAGGCCGCCGGTCCGGGGGTCGACCGCGAAGCTCGAGAGCTGCTGGCTCCCCCGCCGCCCGACGTGGAGCACCCGCTTGTCGGGGCCGAGGTTCATCGGCCCCGGGCCGCCCTCTACCGACACGTCCTCCCGGCGGCTCAGCGCCCCCGTCGCGGGGTCCTGCGTGAAGATCGCGATGCGGTCGTCGTCCTGGAACGATACGTACATGTGCGCCATCACTCGAGCTCCTCGACGCGGGCGCCGCGCATGATGTTCAGCAGGCCGTAGTTCCCCTCGTGGCAGGCGTATTCGTAGAGCGGCCCCGAGGTGACCCCGCGCGACTCCTGGTTGGTGGTCATGGGCACGCTGGCCGTCCACGGCTGCGTGAACATCTCCGGGTCGGTCATCGTGAACTCGTAGTCGATGGTCTCGTCGTCGAGCCGCGTGAACCGCTCGACGAGATGCAGCGAGGGCCTCGCCCCCCGCCACGTCGCGCGCCAGAGGTAGTGGCGCTTGTCCGAGAAGTTGGTCGTCTCCACGACGAGGGTGTCACCCTCCCACCGGCCCCGGGAGTCGCCGAGCATCGCGCCGATGTCGGCATCGAGCTGCCCGCGATCGTCCACCGGAATCATCCGGTACTCGTGGAACATCTCGTTGAGAATCGCCACCCAGCCCGGCGACTGCAGGACGTGGTAGTTCATGTTGTAGCCCTGCAGGGGCACCAGGGGCAGCCCGTCCGTCAGGCAGCGCTCGCCGGTGTCGGCGTCCTCGTAGGTATCGAACGGCCCCACCCCGTAGCGCGCGAGGTCGCTCTCGAGCCGCTCCCGCCCCGCCTCGGTCCACGGGATGCGGCCGTCGGGCGGGTCCGTGATCAGCGAGGTGCGCCGGTCCTCGGTCACGTTCTTGCCGCTGTCCATCCAGAACTGGTTGTAGGAGCCGACGTTGCCGAGCTCGAACCGGTCCGACTCGGCGCGGCTCTCCGCGGACCGCACCTCCAGCTCGGCCGCCTCCTCGGCCGTGAGCACCGTCTGGTCGCCCAGGCCGGCCGGCCGTTCGATGGGAGTGAGGGTCGCGTTCGTCCAGACGCCCTGCAGGTCGGGGTCGCCCCACGGGGTGCGCGGCGCCGTCCAGTCGGCCGGATCCGCGGACGGCTCCGCCTCCGACGGCTCCGCCCCCGGGACCGGTTCCGCCGACGCCTGCTCGGCCGGCGGGTCGGCCGCCGCCGCGTGCTCGTCGACCGCGGGGCCGGGCGCGTGAACGACGCTCTCCTCCGGGACACGCGGATTGGCCAGCACGAGGATGACGATTCCGAGAACCGCGGCAACGCTCCAGAATGTTCGATTGCTCATGTCACCTCTCCGGAAAATCTCCAGCCGCGACACCGCCGTCCGCCGCGATCACCGTCGATCCGCCGCCGCCTCCTCCACCCGGGCCCCGGCCAGGATGCCCTCCATGCCGATGTTGCCCTCGTGGCAGGCGTACTCGAACATCGGCTCGTCGGTCCGCGTCCACGGCACGCGGGCGGTCCAAGGCGCCGTCCACGTCGTCGGATCGACCACCGTGAACTCGTAGTCCATCCGGTCCGGCCCCACCCGCGTGAACCGCTCGACCAGGTGCAGGTGCTCGCGGGCGCCGCGGAAGTTGCTCTGCGGCGAGAAGTTCCGGGTCTCGACGACCAGCGAGTCGCCCTCCCAGCGCCCGCGCGAGTCGCCGTGCCACTGGCGGATCCCGTCGCTGACGTGGGGCCGGCCGTCCAGCGGGATGATGCGGGTCGTGTGGATCAGCTCCTGCTCGATGACCACGTGGTCGGCGGTCTGGAAGATCTGGTAGTAGCTGTTGTAGCCCGCCAGCAGGTTCGGCAGCCCGAACGTGATGCACCGCTCGCTGAGGCCGCGGTCCACGGTCCACGCCGCCGGGCGGCCGCGTGACTCTCGCGCCAGCCTCGCCGCGGTCTCGGCGGCCAGCGTCGCCGCCGGCAGCTTGCCGTCCGGGGGATCGACGATGAGCGACGTCCGGTCGTTGAACTCCCGCTCGACCAGCCAGAACTGGTTGTAGTTGCCGGTCCCGCCGTCGGTCGAGGTGAAGCTGTCGGCGCCGGTGAGGGCCACGTTGAAGAACTGGTCGCCGAAGGCCGCGTCCCCCGCGTCCTGGGCGAAGAGCGCGTTCGCGGTCGCCTCGACCCGCGCCAGCTCCTCCGCCGTCAGCGTCGCCTTGTCGGCGACCGCGTCGGGCCGCTCGAGCGGCGTCACGCTGTTGTTCCCCCAGATGCCCTGCAGGTCCGGATGCCCGGCCGCGGTCCGGGGCGGCGAGTACGCTTCGGACTGGGCCGACGCCGCGGCCGGCAGCCCGGCCAGGGCGGCGACCACCGCCGCCAGCACCGCTGCATGTCCACACTTCGCCATCGTACGCTCCTTCACGCTGGAAACTGCCCGTCAGGATAGCACGCGGACCGTCGTGCTTCGCTGTCACCGGAAGCACCGGTTCGCCTTGCGGAACGGGCGGCCTTGGAGGGAAGTACGGCAGCGTCGACCAAGTCAATCCGCGGCCCGCCGGCGCCGCACGCGTTCGAGCAGATCGGCGCCGGTGGCACAGACGACGATCCAGTCGGCCACGTCGGCCAGAAACGACGGTTCGTCGACGCCGTCGATCCGAACCGAGAGGGTCGTAGTCATGGTGTCGAACCTGCGCGGCCTGTCGTCGATGCACACGTTGGTACACGGCTGACGGCCCGAGCCCGAAGCCGCCCGGGCTGGACGTCCCGAACACACCGGCCGCGGCGTCGGCCGTCAGCGGGCGATGCCGGCCCGCTCCCACGCCTCGACACCGCCGGGGATGACACGGAACAGCGGATGGGGGGCGGGGCACGCCACCGCCTCGTAGCGGGTCGCCCGCGCCGGATCGCGCCGTACGAGCTTGGCCTTCAGGTGCGCCCACTCGTGCTGGAGCTGGCCGCGCGTGACCGGAATCCTGGCGCGCATGCCCACCGAGCCGATGAGGCCGCGGTCGAACCGGTAGCCCCGGGCCAGCGCCTCGGCGTGCACGTGCCGGAGGTACTCGGCGATGGCGCCGGCGGGCGAGCGTTGGCGGCGGAAACGGGAGAGCTGGGGGTGGTGGCGGTAGCCGCGAGTCGCGCCCCGCAGCACCGCCTGCGCCAGCAGCGCCTCGCGCTACAGGGCGACGAGTCCCCGTGCGTCGAGGTACTCGGGGTGCAGGCTCCAGATTCGCATGCGTCGATCGGGTGTGCGACCGCCGGATCGTCCGTCGATCCGCGCCGAGCACCGCTCGCAGACAGCCTATACGCGCCGCGCATCGAACGGAACACGAACGGAACCCGTTTGCCACTTGATAGGTGACGGGTTACACTCCGTGCAGTGGTCGTCCGTTTCCGCCACAAGGATCTCCAGCTTCTCTACGAGAAGGGGGACGCCCGACGGCTGCCGCCGGCCCAGGTCGGCAGGATCGAGCGGATTCTCGCGCGTCTCGACGAGGCGACGGAACCTGCGGACATGGATCTCCCCGGCTTCCGGCTTCACCCGCTCAAGGGCGACCTCGACGGCTGCTGGTCGGTCCGGGTCTCCGGCAACTGGCGGGTCGTCTTCCGTTTCGAGGGGCTCCATGCCTGCGACGTCGACCTCGTCGACTATCACTAGCCCGAAGAACGTCGCCGACGCAGCCGCTCGCCGCCCGACCAGCCCGGCCACGGGTCCGCACCGCTGTGCTCCCGAGACTCTCGGCCGGAAGAGGACCATCAGATGCCGATGAAGAACCCGCCCCATCCGGGCCTGTCCGTGCGTCACGACTGCCTGGAGCCGCTCGGCCTGACCGTGACGCAGGCGGCCGGGATGCTCGGGGTCAGTCGGAAGCAGTTGTCCGATCTCGTGAACGGCCATGCGGGAATCTCGCCCGAGATGGCGATCCGTCTCGACAAGGCGTTCGGCGGCGGAGCGGGCACGTGGTACCGGCTGCAGGCGACCTACAATCTGGCGCAGGCGATGAAGAGGGCCGACAGCATCAAGGTCGAACGGCCAGCCGACGATCGGCACGCTACACTGTCCACGAGAGCGGAGCGACCCGGCGCACGTCACACCTGAGACAGGAGAACGACCGATGAGGCTCAGCGGCGCATGTTTCGCAATCTTCCTGATGCTCGCGGCGGCTCCCGCCGTCGCCCAGGACAGCGGCATCGCGGGGGCGGTCAACGACAATACCGGCGGCGTGCTGCCCGGCGTCACCGTCGAGGCGGCGAGCCCGGCCCTCATCGAGGGCTCCCGCGTCGCGGTCACCGATGCCCAGGGGCGCTACGCGTTCACGGCGCTGCGGCCCGGCCTGTACACCGTCACCTTCACCCTGACCGGGTTCACCACGGTAATCCGCGAGGGCATCGAGCTCACCGCCGGGTTCACGGCCCCGGTCAACGTCGAGCTCGGCGTCGGCGCCCTCGAGGAGACGATCACGGTCTCCGGCCAGTCGCCGGTCATCGACGTCCAGAGCGTGCAGGAGCTGACCGTCGTCACCAACGACGTGCTGAACGCCCTGCCCATGAACAAGGACTGGGGCGCCATCGGGGCCCTGACCGTCGGCGTCGCCCCCGAGTCGCAGGACGTCGGCGGCGTCCGCGAGTCCTACATGCCGTACCTCGCCGCGCACGGCGGCGACACCCGTGACGGCATGCGCCAGATGGACGGGCTGACGATGGGCAACCTGTCGTGCGGCTACTCGTGCACGACCCTGAACGCCAACGACGCTCAGACCCAGGAGCTCACCTACGAGATCGGGGCGGTCTCGGCCGACGTGGCCATCGGCGGGGTCCGCGTGAACATCATCCCGAAGGAGGGCGGCAACTCGTTCAGCGGATCGACCTTCGGCAACTTCTCGAACAGCGGACTGCAGGGCGACAACCTCAGCCAGGGCCTGCTCGACGCCGGGCTGCAGACACCGGACGTCGTCAGCAGCATCTGGGACACCAGCGTCGACCTCGGGGGGCCGATCGTCACGGACAAGCTGTGGTTCCACGGCGCGTACCGCAACTGGGGCCTCAAGCTGCTGCCGGCCAACACGTTCTACGACACCGACCCAAACGACTACGTCTTCACGCCGGACCTGACGCGGCCGGGCGTCAACGAGCAGTACGACCAGAGCGCCAGCATCCGGCTCACGTGGCAGGCCACGCCTGGCAACAAGTTCGCCGTCTACTACAACGGGGCGCCGCGCCACCAGCCCTTCCAGGGCATCTCGAACCGCCGCACCCCCGAGGCGGCGCGCGACCAGCGGAACCCCCTGAACTGGCACGGGACGACCACGTGGACGGGCACCGTCGGCAACCGCATCCTCCTCGAGGCGGGCATGGGCATCCAGATCCAGGACGCGACCATCGACCCCCAGCCCGACGCCCCCCACCTCCACGCGGTGCGCGAGCTCACCACCGGCATCGACTTCCGCGGCATCGGCTTCAGCCGGCGGTGGAACGAGGTGCACCGGGCCTACAAGGCCGCGATGTCCTACGTCACGGGGTCGCACAGCATCAAGTTCGGCATGACCCTCGACGAGGGGACCTGGCGGCAGGGCACCGACATCATCGGGCCGACCGACAGCCTGCTGTTCACCCTGGGCGGCCAGCCGTTGCTGATCGCGGCCTTCGCCACCCCCTACAACGTGGAGGTCGACCTGACCGCCGACCTCGGCCTCTACGTGCAGGACACCTGGACCATCGACCGCACCACCTTCAACCTCGGCCTGCGGTGGGACTACGTCCGGCAGGACATCCCCGCCCAGGACACGTCGCGCTTCGTCGACACGCCCTCGGGCTCGGTGGGGCCGGGCACGTGGGCGCCGACGCGCCGCTGGGACGCCATCCCCAACGCCGCGAACTGGAAGGACCTGTCGCCGCGGATCGGCATCGCGCACGACGTGTTCGGCGACGGCCGGACCGCCATCAAGGGGTCGATCAGCCGCTACCTCCGCGTCGACACCATCGGGATGGCGGCGTCGCGCAACCCCGTCAACGCGTCGGTCACGAGCGCGACGCGGTTCTGGCAGGACGCGAACGGCGACTTCTTTCCCGACGAGAACGAGCTGGGGCCGTATTCGAACGCGAACTTCGGCCAAAGCGTGCTGACCAACGTCTTTGCCTCCGACGTCTACTCGGGGTTCGGGACCCGGCGCAACAACTGGGAGTACTCGCTCGGCATCGAGCAGGAGATCCTGCCCCGCATGTCCCTCGACGTGTCGTACTGGCGCCGCGTGCAGGGCAACTTCTCGATCACCGACAACACGCTGGTGGGCCCCGGCGACTTCGACCCCTACTGCGTGATCGCGCCGAGCGACCAGAGGCTGCCGAACGGGGGCGGCTACGAGGTCTGCGGCCTCTACGACGTCAACCCCGCCAGCTTCGGCCAGGTGCAGAACGACATCGTGCCGGCCGAGCCGAACGGCTACACGATGGAGCAGGTGTTCGACGGGCTGGACGTCGTCGTCAACTCGCGCATCAGCGGCGACCTCTTCGTCTACGGCGGGGTCGGCCTCGGCCGCTCGCGCTTCAACGACTGCGACGCCCGTCCGGACAACCCCGCGGCGGTGCCGACGCTGGCCCTGACCGCGGGCGGGGCGGGCACCGGCGGCGGTTGGGACAGCGAGGAAGCGGCCGGGATCATCCTGCCGAGAGGACATCACTGCAGCATCGACCCGCCCTTCTTCCGGCCCGCCTGGAAGCTGAGCGGCGCCTATACGCTGCCGTGGTACGACGTGCAACTCTCGGGGTTCCTGCAGAACCTGCCGGGGGTGCCGATTCTCGCGACGTGGAACGCCCCGGCCAGCGCTATCGAGCCGTCGCTCGGCCGGCCGCTGGCCGGCGGGGCGCAGACCGCGGAGATCCACCTCATCCAGCCGGGGACGATGTTCGCCGACCGCCTCAACCAACTCGACATCCGCCTCTCGAAGCTCTTCCGCTTCGACGCCGACCGCGAGCTGCGGCTGATGCTCGACGCCTACAACATGCTCAACGACAACGCGCCGCTCGCCATCAACGACACCTACGGTCCGGCGTGGCAGGTGCCCGTGAACATCCTGCTGGCGCGGTTCGTCAAGTTCGGCGCGCAACTCACCTGGTAGCCGGGAAGGAGCCCGCACGATGCCTCAGCGCCGCCCCCTGCGAAACACGCTGTCCGCTGTCCTGACGGCGGGCGTCCTCCTCGCCGCCGCGGGGGCGGCGTCCGCCCAGCCGGACGACTTCATGCCGGTCACCGACGCCATGCTTCAGGACCCGGCCGACGGGGACTGGCTGATGTGGCGGCGCACGCTCGACGGCTGGGGCTACAGCCCCCTGGACCAGATCGACCGCGACAACGTGGCCGACCTGCGCCTCGTGTGGACCCGCGCCCTGAACGCGGGGAGCCAGCAGGGCACGCCCCTCGCCTACCGGGGCGTGCTCTACATGCCCAACCCCGGCGACGTCATCCAGGCCATCGACGCGGCGACCGGCGACCTGATCTGGGAGCACCGGCGCGACCTGCCCGACGACTTGGCCGAGCACATGGGGGGGCTGGCCACCACCAAGCGGGCCATCGCGATCCACGGTCGCCTGCTCCTCGACACCACCGGCGACGACTACCTGATGGCCCTCGACGCCGTGACCGGCGAGATGGTCTGGGAGACGCAGGTCCTCGACTACACGGAGAACCCGGCCCTCCAGACGGCGGGCCCCATCGTGGCCGGCGGCAAGGTCATCTCGGGCCGGAGCTGCCGCGCCACCGCCACCCCGGACGCCTGCGTCGTCACCGCCCACGACGCCCGCACCGGGGAGGAGCTGTGGCGGCGCCGCACCATCCCGGGCCCCGGTGAGCCCGGCGACGAGACGTGGGGCGACGTCCCGTTCGAGCGGCGAAAGCACGTCGGCACCTGGATGGTGCCGAGCTATGACCCCGAGCTGAACCTGATCTACATCGGCACATCGGTCACGTCGCCGGCGCCGAAGTTCATGCTGGGCGGCCCGGAGCTGGCGCACCTCTACCACAACTCGACGCTGGCGCTGGACGCCGACACCGGCGAGATCGTCTGGTACTACCAGCACCTGAACGACGACTGGGACCTCGACCATCCCTTCGAGCGCCTGCTCGTCGACACCGCCGTCACTCCGGACCCCGACGCGGTCGCGTGGATCAACCCCCGCCTGCGGCCCAGCGAGGAGCGAAGGGTGATGACCGGCATCCCGGGCAAGACAGGCGTCGTCTACACGCTCGACCGCGAGACCGGCGAATTCCTCTGGGCCAACCCCACCGTCGCCCAGAACGTCATCACCCACATCGACGGCGCCACCGGCGACGTGACCGAGAACGCGGAGGTGATCTTCTCAGCCCTGGGCCAGGAGCTGCTGGCCTGTCCGAGCTGGGCCGGCGGCAAGGACTGGGAGTCTGTACACGGATCCGCAGGAACCTCAGTGAATACCGAATTTATTGGTTATTTCGTCGACGGAACACGTCAGAAACCGTCAGAAACCGTCTCATTTCGTCAGAAACGGCTGGCAGTCTGGCTGGCAGTCCAGAAGGGACCCGCGGCGCGGCATCTGGCCGTTTCGTGTGCCGCCACCACCTTCGGCCCGGCAAGAACCCACCCCTACCCGGTCGACCCGGCCAGGAACCGCAGGATGCCAACCGTCAGCGCCGCCGTCGCGAGCACGGTCCCGACCATCCAGCGGATGAGCCTGGTTTCGAGGCTCGCGATCTCGGTGCGGACACCGGCGATCTGGGTCGAGAGCCGCGTGTCCAGGTTCGCGATTTCGGTGCGGACCTCGGCGATCTGGATTCGCTGTTCGGAGCGCAGCTCCGCGATTTCGGCGCGTTGCTCCGCGATCTCGGATCTGACCTCAGCCAGACCGGCCTTGAACTGGTCAGATGTGACATGGTCGCCCCGCTCGGTAAACTCCCGCAGGGCGTCGGTGAGGGCGTCCGCTTGGGCGGGCGTGAAGTCGGCCGCGGTCAGCGATCGCGCAACTGCATGTGTGTCGAGCATTCGAAAGAACTCCTCCGGTCACTTGGCGTTGGGTTTGGAGACGCTGAGCCCGCCGCCGGAAAGTCACCTCAAGACGCTGGTTAGGTAGTTCATGAGCGCCACCTGGACGTCCAGAGACGCGTCGCAGCTCGGGCAGGCGAGCACGAACACGGGCCAATTGGGCTCACGCCGCAGGCGGGTCGCGTTGGGGTGCACGAAGTCGAAGTTGCGCCTTCGTATACCCCGCTCCTCGTCCGCCACGCTGGCGTTCAACCGGAACGCGAAGCCGTCGATCGACTGCACGACCTCCAGGTCGGTCACCCTGTCCGGGGTGACGGAGAATCCGTGTTCGGGATCCTCTCGCGAGCGAAACGCGATCTCGCTCCCGCTCAAGGTGATCGTGCCGCGGCAGAAGCCTTCTCGCAGCCCCACCCCGCCATGACGATGCTTGGCGGGCAACACGACCTGCTCGCCGAGCTCGAGCGCCCGCTCGAGGGGGTCGATGCTCTGATCGAACTGCCCGAGGTAGTACAGGGCCGTTCCGAGGAGGAGATGCACGGCACCGACATCGGGACGCAGCCGCCGCAGCCGACGCGCGGCCTCGGCGGCCTCCCGGTAGTCGCCGACGGCGAACTGATCCATGGCCGCCTGCAGAGGCTCCTCGATGGACACGCGCTCCAGAACGAAATCCAGCGTCGTGAGCTCGCCCGGACGAATCTCGACGTCGTTCTCGACCGTCCTGAACCCCTCCCGGCTCACCGTCACTCGATGCGAGCCGGCGGGGATTTCGAGGCCGCTCAGCGGAAGGCGATGGTCTCCTGCGTCCTCGATCCTCAGCCGCGCGTCGGCGACGTTCGCGGTCGCGGTCAGCCGGCCCGACAGAGCGGCCAGCGCCAGCTCCACGACCTCCGCCCGATCCGCGAAGACCTCCACCACGTTCGTCGCCGCGGCATGGCCCTCCTTCCGGGCGACCACGATGTGGCGTCCCGGCTGCACGTCGGAGAGCACGAGCAGTCCGGTGGCCCCGGTGGCGCCGACATCGGCCCCGTCCAGCTCGACGCGGCTCGCCGGCGCGGCCCGCACCGTGAGTATGCCGCCGCCCGGTTCGGCGGCGGCATACTCAGGCCGGCCGCCACTGAGCTCGATCAGCTCGTCCGCCTCCTCCGCGTTCAGGTAGCCCGTCGCCGGAACGCCGCGCTCGCGCTGCCAGGCGCGAACGGCTTCACGCGTGCCGGGCCCGAACCGACCGTCCGCCGGACCCGGTTCGAAGCCCGCCGCCGACAGCCCCCGCTGGATGCGCCGGCGAGCCGATCCGGCTAGGTTCAGCGCGTCTTCCTCCTCCGGCGAGCCGGCGACATCGGCGAGATTGAGCGCGTCTTCCTCCTCCGGCGAGCCGGCGACGTCGGCCGGGATCGACGCCGCGCCGTCCGGAGGCGTCGCAACCGGGCTGTCGGGGAGTTCGCCACGAACCGGCGGCGATGACGCGTCGTCGTCGCCCAGGCTCACGAGGACGACGACGACTGCGATGACGGCGGCGACGGCGCCCATCCAGGGCCGGAGCCTCTTCGGTCGCCACCTGCCGATCGCCGGCAGCGGCGGCACGAAGACGCCGCGCCGTCGCCTTCCCGCCTGCCGAGCCGACGCCCGATGGACACCGGCCGGTCCGGTCATCGACGACGGCCTCTGGCCCGGCCACGGCGAGCCGGCGACCGGCTCGCCGCCGCCGGGTATCTCGCGGGCCGGCGGCTCGACGCCGCGCGCCGAGGGCTCCCGGCTGCCCGCGGCGGCCTCGTCGGCCGCGCGTAGCGCCGCGACGACATCGGACGGCCGCCGGAAAGCCCGCGCCAGATCGAGGGCGGTCGCGCCGTCGTGATTTCGCGCGCCGATGTCCGAGCCGGCCGCCAGGAGCGACTCGACGAGCTCGCGCCCGGCCTGCGCGGCCGCCAGGAGCAACGCCGTCCAACCGTCCCGGGTTCGCAGGCCGGGGTCGGCCCCGGCGGCCACGAGCGCGGTCGCGACGGCCTTCGGCCTGTCGTACCGAGCCGCCAGATGAAGGGGTGTCCAGCCGTCCCTGTTCTGCGCGTTGACGCCCGCCCCCGCCCCCCTCAGCGCGGCGACCGCCTCCACTGAGCCGTACCGCGCGGCAAGATGCAGGGGAGTCCACCCATCCTGCGTGCGCGCGTCGAGCTCCGTGCCGGCGTCCACGAGGGCCGTCACCGTCTCTGGATCCCAGCTCCCGGCCGCCGCGAAGTGCAGAGGCGTCCAGCCCTCGGGGTCTCGCGCGGCGGGATCGGCTCCCGCCGTCAGCCATTCGACGACCCAGCGGCGTCGGCGGTCCGAGTCGTCGTGATAGGACGCCTTGGCGTTCATCCGCTCGATGGCCTCACGCAACCGATCGAGGCCGCCGGAGGGCTGAGGATCCCGCGGCGGGTCGGAGCCCGCCGGCGGCGGGAGCTCCCCGGGAGCCGGGGACGTGCTGCTCGTCGCAGCGGCGGCCGCTTCCGAGCCCGCCAGCGGCGGGAACTCCCCGGCAGCCGGCGAGAGCAGGGTCCGCGTTTCCGGGTGGGTGGTCGCCGGCTCCTCGCCGCCCGCCTGTGCACTCGTCTGGACGAGGCCGCCGGAAGGCCGAGGATCTTGCGGTGGGTCGGAGCCCGCCGGCGGCGGGAGCTCCCCGGGGGCCGGGGAGAACGTGCTGCTCATCGGAGCGTCGGCCGTTTCCAAGCCCGCCGGCGGCGGGAGCTCTTCGAGAGCCGGGGAGAACAGGGTCCGGGTTTCCGGGTGGGTGGCCGCCGGCTCCTCGTCGCCCGCCTGCGCACTCGTCCGGACATGGAATGCGCCGCAGTCTTCTCCCGTCCTCCGCAGCTCCTCCAGCTCCTTCCGAACCGTGGTCCAGTCCCGCCTCCGATCCCAGTCGGCGGCGTCCGTCCTCAGGTACTCAGGCATGGCTGTGTCACGTCCCGGTCCGGGGCGGCCCGGTGTGCCGCGCTTCCGACCGGCGTCATCGTTCCTGCGGCAAGTCCCAGCTCACCTTGATGCCCTTGCCTTCGAAGAGCAGGCTCAACGTCTTCCTGAGCATCGCGATGAACGGGGGCTCGAGCTCGCCCTCATCCCGGAAGAGATTGACGAACGCGTTCTTCCCCTCCGACGCGATGTCGTCGCGCGTCGCACGCGCAATGGTCAACCGGAAGCCGCACTCGCTGCCCACCCGCTGGAGAAACGCGCTGTACTCGTCCCAGGCCACGACCGGGTTCGCACCCTCCCGGTGCGTGCCACGGACGTCGTCCATGAACGCCATGGCGTCGAGGTCGGCGTCGAGCCTCACACCCACTCCCACCACGCGAGGGTTGGTCGACGGGAACGGTGTCTGGTCCCGGCGCCGGGCCAGCATGCCCTTGGCCACCTCGTGCTTCATGTCGTGGCTGAAGTACGGCGTCACCTCGGGCGGAGCCTCCAGCCGGAGATCCGCGGCCGCATGCTCGCTCAGGTAGCCCATCAGGCCCTCGAACGTCTCGTCGTCCCGCCACAGCTTGAACAAGGTGGAGCCCCTGCCGCCGAAGCACAGCCGAATCGACGTGAGGTCCCCGGCCGCCAGGGGCGGGGGATCGACGCGAAGCAAAGACCGGATCTGCCGGCCGAGAAAGGCGCAGAGCCCGCCCAGCATCACCGACGCCCCGACCTTCAGGAGCTTCATGGCTTCGGCGTCTCTGACGTTGAACCAGCTCCTCGCGAACACCCGCCCGAAGACCGGACTGTTGATGATCGCCTTGGCCGCGTTCCGGTCGCTCTCCGAGGGAGGCTGGTCGCCGGACGGCTCCATGAACGCGTCCCGGCCCCGCCGGTCTCCGAACACCCCCTGTCTGCCGATGTGCGCCAAGTCCAGGGCTTGCAGCACGTGCCGGTTGTACAGCAGGAACTCGGTCATGAGATCGTCGCCGGCCAACCGCACCGAGTGCTGCCAGACGCCCGCCCCTCGCGCCGCGAGCGCGATGTCCGTGCTTCCGCCGCCGATATCGAGCACCAGTATCGACTGCGGCTGCGCCCTCTCCACCTCGCGAAAATAGTCGAGGGCCGCGTTGCTCTCGGTGTGGAACTCGATGCGGTTCCAGGGCTCCCACTCGCCCCGCGACGCGGATCGCATCACCTCCCGGTAGGCATCGCCGCTGGGCACGGTCAGCGGATACGAGAAATGCCACGTCACCGAGCTCGGGGCCGGCAGGTGCCGATGGCCCACGATCTCGGCCAGACCGAGGATGGCGATGTGCCGAAGATACCGGCCCATGCGCGTGCGGTCCTCGAGCTCGGTTCCCCACTTGAGGTCGAAGACAAGGTTCGACCGGCTCCGGCCGGACAACAGGTTCTCGGTGAGGTGCAGCACGTCGGGATCGAAGAACGCGTAGTCCCGCCAGAGAACGGGCTCGCCGGCCGCCTTCCAGGCCGCCGCCAGATCGGCCACGCCTTCGGCGCTGCGAAGCTGCATGACCGTCGCGAACGGCTGACTCACCTCCCCGCCGGGCATGAACGCGGTGTACTCGGTCTCGCGATCGGCGCTCGCGCCGCCCTTGTCCCGGAATTCGTTGAACCTGCGCAATCGCGGCGTGAACGGCAGCGGCTCGATCTTGCCCTCTCCCCGCTTGCAGTAGGCGATGGTGTTGCTCGTACCGAAATCGATCGCCATCTGCGCCGCGCCTCCGGCCGCGACGTCCTGCGTCTGCAAGTCGCGGGCTCCCGGCAGAATGCCCAGTCCGGCATACACGCCGCCGTGGGAGGACGGGAGTCGGAACAGCACCGCCTCGAACGCCGAGTCGCAGCGCTGCAGGCCCTTCTCTCGCGGGTTCTGCGCGGCGTCGCTTCGCATGCGGAGCCACTCGAACCAGACGCTCCCGTCGTCCGGCCCTCCTTCGTCGAACCGCGCACCGCTCGCGCCTTCCCAGGGGCCGTCCTCGCTGCTCCACGCCTCCAGCCGATTCCGGCAGTAGGCCACGCGCGCCGCCCCCTCGCCGAGACCCGTCCGCGAGAGGTCCCGTTCCAGGATGCTCCGCGATACCCCGGTGGTGGCGATGACCGAGCGCTCCAACGGCGACCTGCTGACGTTCGTGCTCGTGAAGAGATAGTTCCACCTCCACCCGGGAACCTCGTCACCGCCGGCGTCGCGAACCGACGGCGACCGAAAGTCGGGCCAGGCGGCGAGGGCCTCCGGCGCCTTGGCCCTCTCGATCGCGTCATCCGCGTATTCGCGGGCGATCTGATGGTCGTGCTTCCGCCGGTCGCGATCGGTCAGCGTCACCCGGAGGCCGACCCGCGGTCGCGAGGCGCTGCCCAGGCGCTCGATGCGCCCGGCGAGCTCCTCGATGCTCGAGAACAGCAGGAGCGCGGCCGCCTTGACCGGCAGCAGGTTCTGCTGGAAGCTCCGGGGATGGGCAGGGGCTTGGAACGTCTCGAGCGCGGTCAGCCGATCCGCCAGGAGGTCGCCGGGACCCAGCAGCAGAATGTCGTTGTTCGCCGCCTCGCTCCTGAGATGCTCGGGGATCCGAACCGGCGCGCCTTCGTTCGAGGCCGGGAGGTCGGCGAGGGTGCGCTGTCCGAAGAGAGAGATGTACCGGGGCGGCTTGCCGAGCGTATCCACGCACCTCGGATCCGCCAGCACGATCTTCAGCGTCGTGTCCTCGTCGATTCGTATTCTGCCGACCTCGAGGTCGGTGACGTGGGCCGCCGTCCCGTCGGCCTCCCAGACCGAGTTGACGGCCTCGTACAGTCCGCCCGGGTCCCGGGCCACCAAGTCGCCCAGCGGCTTCTCGGTCCAGCTCGCGATGTGATGCCCGGCGCCGCTCTCGTCGAGGTCCCCGGCGAACTCCTCCAGCAGCCTGACGATGGTGTTGGTCGCGCCGGCGTCGCACGGTTCACCCAGGCTCCTGATCTTGTCCCGGAGGTTCATCGTGAACCGGCGGCACACCTCCAGCTCGTCGGGACTGAGCAGCTCGTCGGGCCCCGGCGCGTCGGGGAGGGGGTCTCGCAGTCCGTTCCTCGCCCAGAACTGGTTGAGGCGTTCGTGGCCGGAGAAGTCCCGCGCCGGCGCCACGATGGTCGACGGCGAGAGCAAGCCGACCAGCACGTCGGGCTCGTTCGCGGCTCGGGTCGACGGCTCCGCATAGAGCAGGTGCACGGGGTCCCACGTGCAATCCGCCTGGATTCTCGGGTTCAGCTTCTCACTGCCCGCGACCCCTGTGAACCGGTGGACCTCCCGTTCATCGCCCGAGCTCGGCCCCAGGGCGAGGGGCCGGACCTCCAACGAGCATCCGGGGCGATTCCGGAGCGCGAGCAGGGCCAGCAGCGCGCGCCACTGCCCCTTCGCGTCCCGATGGCCGGGATGACGTTCATCGAGCAGCGCCGTCTCGAAGACGATGACATGACCCCACGTGTGCGGGACCGACTTGATCTCGCGCAGCGGCATGCTCGCCGCCTCGACGACGAGGGCGGCCGCGAGGTCGTCCAACTGGTCGAGCGGCGACCAGACCCCGCCCCGGGCGGGACTCCTGACGCGGCCGTCCTTGCGGAGGCCGGGAAGGTTGAGCTCCACGGGCACGGTTCGATCCCTCAGGCAGACGACAGCCCCGCGCAGGCGTGAAGAAACGCAACGAACGGCCAGAGTCCGGGCGACGCCGGCTTGGGCTTCTGCGAAATGGCCCAATAGACGGCGGCCGCGTCCGGAGCCGATTCGTAGCCCCGGACTAGGTGCCCGAAGCTGTCCAACCCGCCGGCCAGCGTACCTCGGCCCAGATCGGGCTCAACCGTGGGGTCGATCCAATCCACCGAGGCGATCGGGCCGTGGGTCCAGAGATTGAACACGCCGTTGCCGGCATCCCATGACGAGAACGCGGACATCGCCGCCGCGTACCGCAACGCCGCCGACACGTAGCCGTTCAGGTCGCGGAGTGCGCCCTTCCTGACGGAACCGGGGGCGCCGTCACCGAGGATCGTGCGGAACCACGCCTCGTCCCGGGCGCCGGCCGGCGGGGCGGAACCGAGCGCCCGGGCGTAGTTGAAATGCCACAGCGCACAGAATCGCAGCCACGAAGCCAAGGCCGGGCCGCTGGCCTTCGCGTCCGTCATCGGAGGCAGATCGGCCCAGTCGAGCCGGCCGGGAGCGTTGCGGGCGATGACGTGCAGACGGGCGGGCCGGTCGCCGCCGCCCCACTCTCCCGCGTCCCGTTCTTCCCGAAGGAACGTCGCCGCCGCGAGAGCCCCGAACAGCTCTGGGGCGAGCGGCGGATTTGCCTGCATCGCCGCGCCGGCGGCGTGATAGCTCAGCTCGATGGCGGGTCTCCAGCCCACGAGATAGAGGTCGTCGAAGCTGTAGGGCTTCCCGCCCACCTCCATCTCGCTGTGGTAGTACCGCAGGGCGGACTGCGACTGCAGGAGCAGCTCGTGGCCGGTGGCGACGTTGGCCTCACGGTCCTCGGCCGGCGGAAACGTGAAGTACGGCAGCATCAGGGCGCCGGCCGTGCGCAACGGGCGGTCGACTTCCACGGCTACCTGCCTCAGGCGCCGCGCCAGCGTGGGCAGGACGGCCGCACCCGTGCCTCCGAACACGGATCCGCACAGAAAGACCCGCACTTCCTCGTTGGCGTTCCGCACGACGTCCTCGAGCGAGCGCCAGAACTCGTCGGTCCGGATCTGAGCGAGGAGCGCGGCCGACCCCACGTGCGGCCGGCCCCGGTAGCCCTCGTTCAGGGGCATGCGCAGCTCGTTTCGGTCGTGGAACAGCGCCCTCGCCAAGTCCTTGGCGTTCTCCTGCCGCATCAGGCTGTACTTGATGAGGCCGGCCAGACTCGCGTCGCTCCCCCGTTGCGGCACCCAGTGGCACTTTTCCACGTCGTTGTCGTCCGGGTGCGGGTCTAGCCGGGTGCCGAGAAGATCGCAGATGGGCTCGGGATGCTCGCCGCCCAGCGCCCGCAAGGCGCCGTGCGCGGAAGCGTACCGGGCGAGCGTGGTGCGCGCCCGCAGTGTGTTGCCGTTGGACCGGTCCTGGTCGATGAAGGCGACCGAAGCGTGGGAAGGGCCGAGACCGGCCGCGCAGAGATGCACGAACGACTCGACAAGCCTGGCGCCGGTCCCGCCGAGGCCGAGAATCAGATTCACCACATTCGCCACCTGCTCCCGGGAATGGCCGGGAGATAGACCCGGTGCGTGCAGAGCACGCCGGTCGCATAGTAGATCGCGCCGAAGAAGGGCACGAGGAACAGGAAGAGCAGGACCAGCGGGCGCAGCATGAGCAGGGCGGACAGCTGGGAGCCCCAGACGGCGAAGTAACCGGCCACCAGGAGGCCGACGACCAACCCGCCCAGACAGGTCTGGCTCCATCGCGGCCGGAGGCGGCGGACCGCGCCCACCTCCGCGACGGGCGTCCTCCAGCACGCGGCGAACCACGCCATCGCGGTCAGCCAGACCACCGCCGCCACTGCGAGCAGCAGCGTGTCCGTGGCCCCGCTCAACTCCGCCATGATCCGGTCGTGGTACACCCGGTCCTCCATCGCCCGCTCGTACACCTGCCGGTCCAGGCTGTCCACGCCGCCGGCCGCCGCCTGCCACAGCACGGCGAGCAGGAAGCCGAGAACGGCGGCCACGACGAACCCGAGCAGGCTCGGCGCGATCCAGAGCTTGAACGCACAGTCCATCGAAATCACTCCATCGACAGCAGAACACTCCCGTGGGCGACCGTCTCGCCGGTCACCTGCTCGCCCATGGCGATCTCCAGAATCCGCCCGAACTCGGCGAGATTGAGGGACGGAAACAGCGCCGGCGGATCGCTGAGCAGCGACGGTGCGTCCTCGGCGTCGAAGCTCCAGTCCCCGAGCCACTCCCCGCCCCGTCCGCCCGCCTGCAACGAGCCAATCGCCACCCGGTATCTCATGAACACGATCTCACCGGGCCGAATCGCGAGCAGGGCCGGATCGGAGACGTCGAGACCGATGGCCAGACCATCGGCATCAGCGACCTGCCGAGGTGCCAGTCCGAGATCGAGCGCATACCAGGCGCCGGGGTCGCACGCCGCTGACGGCTCGGGCGGCGCCAGCGTCCACGTTTCCGCGGTCAGGTCGTACGTGGTGGGGGACGGCGCGCCGGCATGGCCGAGCCCGGCGATGGAAACGGCCAACGCCGGCCCGCTGGCCTCGCGGTCGCCGACGAGGGGATCGACCACCCGGCGATCGATCAGGAACCCGGGCACGTTCGCCCCGTCGACGGCGAGAACGTAGGCGCGCCGCACGCCGGGTCCCCGGGGCGCCAGCCGGCGCTCGACCGATCCAGCGGCGAACGCCGGGGTGAACAGCGAGAAGTGGCGCTGAGCCCCCCCGACGCTCATGAAGACTTCCCCGGCGATGCGCCGCTCGAGCGCCACGACCCGCGCCGGCGGGCCGATCACGAGGACGAACACCGGGCGCCGCTCGATGCGGCCGGCGGGAATCGTCGAGACGCCGGAGGCGACCGGAACGTCGTAGACCTGACCGGCGTAGGGGACGGCAACGCCCAGGACCCCGATCGCCCGGCCGTCGGCGAGAATCGAGCGAATCGGACGTTGCAGCGCGAGCCGGGCGCTGCCGATGAGCTCCGAGTTGTCGAGCCAGAGATCGGTGACCACCACCGCGAGGCTCCCGCGCGACTCGGGAGCGGCGATGGCGGCGAGCACGTCGTCGAGCCTCGACTCCCGGAACCCGCACCCCGCGCCGCAGGGGTTCGCCTCCCCACGCGCGGCGCGGGCGAAGACGTCGTCGCGGATCTCGGCGATCCGTTCGGCGAACCCGTAGCTCCTCGCCTCGGCGAACTCCGACCGGAGATCGACCAGCCAGGCGATGAAGTCGCGGTAGGCGGATTCGCCGCGGCCGAGCCCGAAGTTGGTCGACGACTGCGAGACGTCGAGATACACGGCCAACGCATCCGCGGCGGCGTCCGAACGCACCTCGGCAGCCGGTGGCCCTCCGGGCAGGCACCGGGCCGGAACCGGAACGTCCGACGTTCCGCAGCCCCCGAGGCCGAGGGTCGCGACGAGGCAACCCGTGGCCGCGGCACGCCGACTCTGGCGGACCATGCCAATAACCTACGTTGAGTCCGCCATCAGCACAACCCCTGAAACAACCCCTGGCGGAGAGCGCAGCGACGCTCGTCGCGAGCACCTACAGAGCGAAACGCCGAGATCGGAATCGAGAGCATGTGTGCGGACGACCGGTCAGCGAAGTAATCAAGTTGTTCGGGCATCGTGGTCAGGAGATCCATCAGTTCAGCCGCTCCCGCAGTCGCAACAACCCCCGCCGTCGCAGCAGCTGCCGCCGTCGCAGCAGCTGCCGCCGTCGCAGCAGCAGCTGCCGACAGAGTCACAACAGCTGTTGACACCGTCGCAGCAGCCGCCGCCCTCGCTGCTGAAGTCGCCGCAGTTGCCGACATCAGGGCAGACTTCGGCGCAGTTGCAGCCGCATTCCTTGCAACAGTCCCTGCAGCAGGTGCCACCGGTTTCGCCGCCGTTCTCCACGTGCTGTGAACCGTCCATCCCAAGCGGCGCTTGGTCGCCTTGATGGTGCTCGGATTCCGGAAGCGGGTCCGGAAGCTCGGGGAGCTGACCCGACGGGTCCGCGGCGTGAGCCTGCGCGGGATGGTGCGGGATCACGTCGCCGTCGAACCGGGCAGCTTCGACGGCGCGGCGGGACTGGCCCGCGAGTCGGTCACCCAGGATGTTCGCAATCACCTCGCGGTGGCGCTGCCAGGGCAGCACGGCCACGAGTGCGCTCATTCGCTTCAGCGCCCTGCCCAGATCCTGGCGGGCGTTCCGCAGCCGCTCCGGGACGACGACATCCCCCACCAGACACGGGTTGAAGTTGCCTTTTCGTCGATCTTGTTCGATGTCCTCCAGCGCGTCGGTCAGGTAGATCACACGGCCGATCGTGGATCCCAGCGCCCCGAGGCGCCTGCGACCCGCGTCGGTTCTGACCGCGGCAATGGTCCCCGGCAGATCGGCCACCGCCGCGAAGACGACGCCAAGCGCCGACGATGTGGGCTTGGCGGCTTCTTCAGGAGTCGGGTGGCCAGCCTCGATCTCCTGCTGCCGACGCTCCACGCCGTCGAGAGCGCCCACGTCTACGCCGAAGTCTCTCAGAAGACCCTGCGCCCTGCCCACTGGCGCGCGGAGCAGCGGGCGCGTCAAGCGGGCAAGGCGTCGCCCGTCGGCACCGCGATCCGCGAGCCACTGGTCACCCAGAAGTACCTGTACCGCGGCCGCGTATCGCATGGCCGGGCTGTCGTGTGCAACGGCCGGTCGATGATGTACCGGCACCAGAGGACATCTGTAGCTGGCCGGCACGGCCCCGGCGTCCTGAAGGGCATCGGCGAGAATCGCCATGAACACGGCATCGTAGCTCAGGGTGATTCGCAGCGCCTGTCCGAATTCACTGCCCAGAGTCTTGCACAGTCCACAATAGAAGCGTCCGTGCTCGCGCTGCGCTCCAGGGCCCAGACTGCACGAGTGCGTTCTCAAGGTCCCGAACATGGTCCCCCCGCGTTCGCGCTCGCCCGGAGTAAACACCGCCAGCCGCGTTGGTCATGCAGAAGGGGCCACACCTTCGGATGGTGAGCCGAACGCCGGCAGTCCCGATGTTGCACATAGCGCCACAGCAGCAGGCCGTGGATCCACTCCAGCAACGGACCGACGGCGCCGAGCGACGCCAGAGGCGCCAGCAGGCTGCGTCGGCGCCCCGCTGCCGGCAGACAGGCCAGATCCGCTCCCGACCGGGCATACAGCCCGTACAGCGCACGTCCGTCCGCGCATGCGGCGGCCGCCAGGAAAGCCTGCGGGTCGTGTCGATAGGCAAGTTGGCCGGGAACGCTGCACACGAGCCCCTCCTGCGTGTCCTTGTCGAGATCCGCCAACGCGTCAGCCTGCTGGATGTACTGTCCCCATTCGAAGAAGTTCTCCTCCTCGGCAACTCCCAGGGGTCGCGACGCATCTCTCGGAAGGGTCCCGACCAGCGTGATCATCAGCAGCCACGCGCCGCTGATGTCACGTGTGACCCGGGCCACGCGCCTTTGCGAAACCATGCCGGGATGGCTGCACAGGGTGCTCACCGCCTGTGCCTGAATCTCCCACCCCCGCGAGAGGACCGAATGCAGGTGCTTCAGGCGCCCAGGCTCGCCGCCGAGCGCCTGGAGCCTCTCTCCAAGCTCTGCCGCCAACCGGCAGCGTGGCTCGGCAGTGACCGGGGTTCGCGCCTGGATGGATGCCAGCGTCGGCGCGAGATGAAGACGCACCCGGGCCGCCACCACATCAGGTTCACTACTTGCGCCACCGTGAAAGGCGGCACTGTCGATCGCCTGGTCGTCGATCTTGGTCAACAACGCCAACATGGCCGCGGCCGTTCCCACATCCGTGGCATGTCGCCGACCGCCGAGCGCCCGGTAGGCCTCCAGCCCCAACGCGGCCAGTCCCGCACACAACAGTCGACTCGGTGGCGAAACAGTCTCGTGCGGGTCGGCTGCAGCCAGGAGGGGTCGACAGCCTTCCATCTGCATTCGCCCGACATGAAGCAATAGAGGGCCAATAGATGGCGGCATCCTTCCCTCCGCACTACACACGAGGGGGGCGCCGCGTCGATGAACGAGGTTCGAGCGAGCGCTCGACTTGCGGCGGGCCGGCGCTGGCGTTCCGTGCGAACCGCCCACGGCGAGTGCGAGCACGTCATCCCGAAGCTACCACGCGAGCGTCTTGCTGACGGCGATTCGACCCGGCCCAACGTCCAGTGACGGCGCGGCCGGCACGTCAGACCAGACCGTGGCCAGCATGATGCCGGTACCGGCCAGACCGATGCCGGCCACGACTCCGGGCGTGTAGATCTCGGTGAGGCATCCCACCACGCCCTCGACAAGCGGACCGGCGAGCGGGACTTCGAGCCCCAAGACCGTCACACACTTTTCCTGCTGCATGGGCATGAGCAGCCCCAAGGCGACCAGCCCGACTCCGCCCCAGGTGCGAGTCATCGAACGCTTCCGCCCGCCAGCTTCCTGCTGAAGCGCCGACGCGACACCGGCCTCCGCCGCTCCACGCTCCGCCGCCTGCATGATGGATTCCGCCAGCGCAGCCGCCTGACGCTCCCCAGCTTCCTGAAGCGCTGATGCGACACCGGCCTCCACCGCTCCACGTTCCGACGCCTCGACCATGGGTTCCGCTGGCGCGACCGGCTGACGCTCGCCAGCTTCCGGCTGAAGCACTGCCGCGACGCCGGCCTCCACCGTTCCACGCGCCCCCGCCTCGATCATGGGTTCCGCCAGCGCGACCGGTTGGCGGTCGCGCCTTTCGCGCGGCAGCGCTGCGCCGACGCCAGCCTGCAGCGCTGCACGCTCGGCCGCCTCGTTGATGGGTTCCGCCGGCGCAGCCGGCTGAACCCGAACCCTCAGCAGTGCGCGACCGCCCACCTCCAGCTCGGTCCCCCCCTGCTCCAGGACTTCGCGATCGAGCTCAAGTCGCCACCTGGCGCATACGTCGTCACTCAGGACGTCGGTTTCCATCAGCCGTAGCCGGAGCGAGTCGTTCGGATAAACTCGGAGCGCACCAGGCGTCCTCATGGCAACCAGGGCTCTCAACTCGCGCCTGCCGGCGGTCAGGACTCTTGTCCGGTCGTTGAGCGGCGCGAGCTGGTTCCTCTGAGCCTGCAAGAAAAGGGCTTCCCCGTCGGTCAGCGGCATGCTCTGCTCCAGCCGCTGCACGGCCTGGTCTACTCGGGTCTGCTCACGCCTCAGCGCTTGTCGTTCCTCGGACGACAGTTGGCGCGAATTCTCCCTCCGCTCCCGAGCAAGCTCCCGCTGCGACCCGCGTAACGCTTCGAGCTCTCGTCGCTGCTCATCAGACAGGGGCCGCGTCCTTTGTTCGCGTTGTGCCAAGGGTTCAATGCGTCCGCTGAGGTCCATGACCCTGGGTCGCAACTCCGCCAGCTCCCGGTCGATCTCGTCGATTTGCTGTTCGACTTTCGCGTCGCGACGGTCGGCGGTGGCATAGTACTCGGGTGCGGTGAAGGCGTCGGTACATCCGGCCGTGCCGCCCAAGACCTGCAGCGTCAGTCGGTACGCCTCTCTGCTTCCCGTGGCCCCGGGTTGGGCCAGTGTCGCGCTCGCGCCCGCGACAAAGACCACCGGCACCATGACCGCAACCATCTCCAACTTGGTGCTGTTCCTCCGGATCATTGCCGTCTCCTTTCGATGTCGGATTGCCGTCGCCGGGGAACAGGCTCTCCTAGCGGTGGGAGCTGGGAGGGGTCGATTTGGCTGACCGAGTGCAACCCGCCGCCGGCCGGCCGGATACGGTACGTAGCCTCCGGCGTCCGCACCGTCCCCGCGACCACGTTGCCGTTGACGACCAGGGTCACCGTGCCCATCTCCACGCCCGCCAGTTGGCCCGACATCGAATAGCCGCCCGAGAAGGTCGGCGCGGTACGCTCCACCAGCCCCGTGAACGTCGCGTCGTCAAACAGGTTCAGCCGCAGTACGCCCGAGGGTTCGACCGCGCCAGCCGCGCCCACAGCCGCCTCGTCCACCGGCGGCGTGAGCTGTCCGAAGTCAATGACGACCAGATGCCGCCGCACGGTCAAAGAATCGGGAGGGGTCTCGGAGCCTGGAGCGCCAACCGCTGCCGCCGGCTCGACCGAACGGAAGAGGCCGGCAGTCTGCCCCGCCGCCTTGCCGGCCGTCAACACGCCCAGCACCAGCATCCCTGACAGTACCGTACCGGGTACCGGGAGCCAGCCCCACCGCGCGGTCGCTTGCAGAACGTGTCTCTTTGCATTCATCTCAATCACTCCAGGTGACGGGCACCGCTCCCTGCCGCCGCGAGGGTGTCCCACTGATAGTAGAAGGTCGGTGACGACGGGACCCTCACGCTACCCTACCTTCTGCAGCTCGGCAAGGGCATCTTCCTCATCGAGGTGCGCCTTCAGCATCCAGAGATGCTGGTAGCCGGTGATGCGCCGGAAGTTCTTCTCCGTCTCCCGGAACGTCGTCGCCGCCCAGCGCACCACCATCTCCCCGTTCCGCCAGCGCGTGACCCGCCGCGTGTGCTGACGAACCCCCGCGTGCGACGAGTCGATGATGTTCGTCGTCGTCAGGCACCGGCGCAGCGCCAGCGGCAGCCCCAGGCGATTGACGGTGAACATCTCCGCGAGCCCTTCGCGCACGCTCGCCGCCGCCGACGGCCACTCCCGCTCCAGCCAGGAGGCGTACTGCTCCAGCTTGCGCGTGCCCTCGTCCGCCTCCAGCTTCCACGCCGCCCGCAGCGTCGACCGCGCCTGGTCCTGCTGCGCCTTCGGCAGATGGCCGGCAACGTTGCGGATTTTGTGATTTCTACACCGCTGGACCGGATTCTGCGCGCCGAAGACATGACCGATGGCGCTGCGCAGCGCCTTGGCGCCGTCGATCACGAACAGGCGCCGCCGGTCCGCCCGCAGGCCGCGCTCGACCAGCTCCTCGAGCAGGGCCGTCGCCACCGTCGCGTTCTCAGACCCGCCTTCCCGAAGCCCCAGCACGTGCTTGCGCCCCGTCGCGTCCACGCCGACGGCTGCGAGCACGTGGTAGTCGCCGAACACGATCCCGTCGACGTAGACCACCAGCACGTCCAGCTCGCTCAGGTCCCGCTCGGCGAGCTCCGCCAGAACCCGCGTCCCCGCCTCGATGGTCTCCCGCGAGACCGCCGACTTGCTGATCCCCACTTGGTCGGCCATCTTCGGCAGCACCCTGGCGTAGCGGCGCGTCGACACCCCGTTCATCACCAGCTCCAGCATCCGGTCGGCCAGCCCCTGGTTCGCCCGCAACGCCGTGTAGGCCGGGACCTCCACCTGGACCTCCGCCTCGCCCGACTCATCGGCGCGCCGCCGCTTCTTGCGCAGCCGCGGCTTGGCGACCCGCAACTGCCGTTCCTTCAAGGCGACCCGGCCGCCCTGCACCCCATGCCAGTACACCTCCCGGTCAGCGCCGTAGCGCCCCTGCGCCTTCGGTCCCGCCACCTGTTCGGCGCTCATCTGCAGGACCGCCTCGACCGTCGCCCGCCCCATCACGTCGATCACCTCGTCGATGGCGCGCTCGCCCTTCTCCAGCAGCTCGACGAGCGGGATCAGCAACTGCCCGTCCTTCGCCAGCCAGTCCGCCAGCTCCCGACTGCTGGCCGTGGATTCCTCGCCCACGATCCTGTACGCTTGCTCCTTCACGGTGGCGTCTCCTTTCTGTTGACCACCCGACCAATATCACGGTCGGGCATGGAGTCGCCACCGACTTTCCACTACGCCCGGGTCACCCTCCCTGCCGCTCCTGCCGCGCTGGCAAGCTGCCTCACTCCAACGCCACCACCGCGGCACGCAGTTCCGTCAGGTGCACGGCCCGGATTGGCGTCGTTCCTCCCACAGGTGCGGCGTCGGTCCACCGCGGCGTCGGCCGTCCCGCCGACGAGAACGCCTCGTCGAGCGCTTCCCGCAGCTCCAGCAGATGCGCGAGCTTCACCGGTGTCACCGCGGGCCGCAGCACCGGGTCGGTCCAGCGGAACCGTCTCAGTCCCGCCGCGGTCCGGAGGGCGTCGATCCGCGTCCGCAGCTCCGTGAAGTGGACCGCCCGGACCGGCGTCACTCCCGGTCGCAGGGGGTCGTCGGTGAACGGCACCGGCGCCGCGACGACCCTCACCCCGAACTGCTGCGCAGCGCTCAGGCCGCCGGGGTCGGTCGCCGTCACCCGGATCGCGGCCGTGCCCTCGGCCACGCCCGTCAGCGTCACGCGGGCGCCCACCGCCCGTACCGCCGCGACGTCAGGAGCGGAGGACGATGCGGCATAGGTCAGCGGGTCGTCGTCGGGATCGTCGAACGCCGGCGACACGTCCACGGTGAGCGTGCCGTCCAGGGTCAGTCGCCGGTCCGGCAGGGTCCCCACCGCGACCGGCGCGCGGTTGACGCGCGGAGGTCGATCCCGCCACGCCGCCGCCGCGGGACCCATGGCGTTGAGGACCGCCGTCGCGTCCGCCGCGCCGGTCACGCCCGAGCCGGTGCCGAAGGCCACGCCCAGCGGGTCGCCGTCGTAGTGCTGGTGCGGATTCGAGAAACGAGGCGCGCGCGAGCACCGAGCGTCGGTCAGCCCGCATTGGGTCGAGTAGGACATGATCGTGACCCAGCGGCTGGACGGAGGGGCGTTGGGCTGTAACATCTCCTGGTTCACGTAGCCGTACGCCGGGTGCGACAGCACGCTCTCTTCGGCGATCTGGACCTGGAACCGATCGTGAAGCAGCCCCAGGTTGTGCCCGAGCTCGTGCGCGAAGACGATGCCGCCGCAGTCGAGCGCAGTGATACCGAAGGGACCGGGCCAGCCAAGCTGCGGGAGGAAAGCTATGCCGCAGACCCAGTATGGGTTGCCGACGATCAAGTGCACCATGTCGGCCCCGGTCCGATCGCGCAAGGCGTGCGCCTCGTCCAGGAAGCCGTCCTCCGGATCCACAAGACGGTCGAGGTCGATTGGGCCAGCTTCCTCGTACGCCGCTTCGGACCGGCCCATCAAGGCCAAGCGCTGTCGCACTCCGCTCGTCGCGTAGGCCTGGTTGGTCTCGGCGATCCAGAGGTCGATTTCAGCCTCGATCCCTGCCGCGCCGCCCGCCGCCTCACGCGCGGCCGGCGTGTATACGACGGCGATGTCGATCGTCGCGTTCGGCTCCGCGTCACACGAAGGCCCCCAGAACTCGATCGTCGCCAGCCATTCATCCCAGGCGGCGGGCGCGCACATCCGGGTCACGAAGATGTTCAGCAGCTCGAGAGCCGACTGGTCCAGACCGGCCGGGAGAGGTCCCGACAAGCCCCAGGCGTAGGACAGGTCGAGCGTCTGCAGATTCGCTAGGCCGCCCAGCGAGGCCGGGATCGGCCCGGACAAGTCGGTGTGGGAAAGGCCCAGCGTCCGGAGGCTCGCCAGATTCCCCAGTTCGCGCGGAATTCGGCCGGTCACGCTGTTCCCCCAGAGTGCCAGATCCTGGAGGTTCTTCAGGTCTCCCAGTTCGCGCGGGATCGGGCCGGTCAACTTGTTTCGAGAGAGGTACAAGCTGCTCAGGTTCGTTAAGTTCCCCAGTTCGGCCGGGATGGGGCCCGTCAACTCGTTCCAGGAGAGGCTCAGGTAGTTGAGACGGGGCAGGTTCCCCAACGACACCGGAACCGGGCCGGTCAAGTCGTTCTCGGCAAGCCGAAGCCGCTCCAGGTTCGCCAACTCTCCGAGCTCGACGGGGATCGTGCCGGTCAGAGCGTTACGTGCGAGGTTCAGAGACGCGAGATTCGCCAAGCCGCCCAGTTCGGCCGGGATCGGGCCGGACAACCCCGGGGTTTCCCACTGCCCGGAGAGATCCAGGTTCCGAAGATAGCTCAAGCTCCCCAGCCACCGCGGAACCAACCCGGTCAACTCGTTGAAACCGAGGTTGAGTCGCTCGAGGTTCGTCAGCCCTGCGAGCTCGAACGGAAGTGAACCGGCCAGGCCGTTGTCGTTGAGGTGCAACTCCGTGACCCGCCCGTCGGCATCGGTGGTAACGCCGTGCCACTCGCCCAACGCCGCCGACGTCTTCCAGTTCGTGCCGTCCGTCCAGTTCGCGCCATCGGTGGCGTCGTAGAGCGCCTCCAGCACCGCCCGGTCCGAGGCCACGCTGCCCTGCGGGTCCGGTTCGGCCGGCCCGGCCACGGTCGCCGAGAATGCGCGCGACACGCTCAGCCCGCCCGTATCGGTCGCCGCCACCCGGACCGTCGCCGTGCCCTCGCCCGCTCCCGTGAGCGCCACGACGGCGCCCGTCGCCTGCGCCCGCACCAGCCACGGCTCGGCGGACGCCGCCGTGTAGGTCAGCACGTCGCCGTCGGGGTCGACGAAAGCCTGCGAGACGTCCACCCCCAGCACGTCGCCCACTGAGTCGAGTCTCCGGTCCGGCAGCGTCCCCACCGCGACCGGCGGCCGGTTGGCGGCATCGGCAGGGCGGTCCCGCCAGGCCGCCACCGCGGGCCCCATGGCTTCGAGAACGGCCGCGGCGTCCGAAGCTCCGGTCAGCCCGGACCCCGTGCCGAAGGGGACGCCCAACGGGTCGCCGCCGTGGCGCTGACGTGGATTCGAGAAGCGAGGCAGCTCCGAGCAGGCGACATTGGCCAGGTTGCAGTGCCCGCGGTAGGACATGATCGTGACCCAGCGGGCCGACTGCGGCGCGCCGGCGCCGAACACCGCCTGATTCACGTAGCCGTACCCCGGGTGCGAAGACAGGCTCCCCTCGAGGAGGTCCACCTGGAACCGGTCGTGATGCAGCCCCATGTTGTGGCCGAGCTCGTGCGCGAAGGTGATGCCGCCGCAGTCGATGCTGGTGAGCCCGAAGCCGCCGGGAAGCTGGGCTATGCCGCAAACGTAGGAATCGAAAGAGATCAGATGCACGAGGTCGGCGCCGGTCCGGTCGCGCAGGGCGTGCACCTCGTCCATGTGGCCATCCGACGGATCCGCGAGCCGGCCGAGGTCGAGATCGGGGAACTCCTCGATGTACGACACCTCGGACCGACCGACCAGCGCCAAGCGCTGCTGCACGCCGCTCGTCGCGTAGGCCTCGTTGGTCTCGGCGATCATGAGGTCGATCACCGCCTCGATGCCCGCACCGCCGCCGGCCCACTCGCGCGCGGCTGGTGTGTAGACGACGGCGACGTCGATCGTCACGTCCGGCTCCGCCTCGCACGAAGGCCCCCAGAACTCGATCGTCGCGAGCCATTCATCCCAGGCGGCGGGCGAGCAGGTCTGCGTCACGAAGACGTCCAGCTCCTCGAGAGCCGACTGCTCCAGGCCGGCCGGGAGCGGTCCCGACAGACCCCAGTTGTAGGACAGGTCCAGCCGCTCGAGGTTCGCTAGGTTGGCCAGCGCGATGGGCAGTCGACCCGTCAACTCGTTCTCGTACAGATACAGCTCCTTGAGGCCAGCCAAGCCGCCCAGTTCGGCAGGAATCGGACCGCTCAAGTCGTTCCCGGTAAGTCTGAGCGTCTCGAGGCTCCCCAGGTTCCCAATGCGAGGGGGGATCGCGCCGCTCAAGTCGTTATAGGAGAGGTCCAGCCACGTGAGTTGTTCCAGGTCCCCTAGCCGCGCAGGGATCGCGCCGCTCAACTCGTTGCTTTGGAGCTCCAGCACCCCCAGCTTCGCCAAGCTGCCCAGTTCGTAAGGAATCGCGCCGCTCAACTCGTTGCCGCCGAGGAGCAACCACTCGAGCTGTTCCAGGTTGCCCAGTTCCGCCGGGATCGGGCCGCTCAAGTCGTTCGAGGCGATGGAAAGCCTCCGGAGACGGCTCAGACGCCCCAATGCTCGGGGAATACGTCCTGTCAGCGCGTTGTCGACGACCTGCTGTGCGGCCTCGTCCCATCGAGATCCCAGGCGCAGCTCCTCCAGATGAGTCAGTTCGCCTATGACATCGGGTATTCGACCCGTCAACCCGTTGCCGAGCAACACCAACTCCGTGACCCGGCCATCGGCATCGGTGGTCACGCCGTACCACTCGCCCAGGGCAGCCGATGTCTTCCAGTTCGTGTTGTCCGTCCAGCTCGGGCCGCCGGTCGCGTCGTAGAGCGCTTCCAGCACTTCGCGGTCGGCCGTCGATGTTGTCGACGACCTCACCGTTACCGGGATGGTCTGGATCGCGCTATCGCCGTCGGGATCGCTGGCGGTGACCGCAACGGTGGCGCTGCCCGCCGCCATCGGCGTGAGCGTGACCGCGCTGCCCGACACGGCGACAGCAACGATCGCGGTCCGGCTCGAACTCGCGGCGTACGTCAGCGGGTCACCGTCCGGATCGGTGAAGTACGACGCAACGTCAACGGACGCTGTCGCGCCGCCGCCGGTCAGCGTCTGCGCCGGAATCGAGCCGATGGGAGAGGGTGGCCGGTTGGTGGTCCCTCCGCCGGGCAGCGCATCTATCCGCCACCGTGACGTACCAGCGATTCTGCTTGCCCTGAATCCGTTCAGGTCCAGGCTGTTGCCGGAGCAGATGAACCCGTAGCATCCGGAGCCATCGGCTCTGATCTCGAATCGATTGGTGCCGGCGCCGATGCCGGGGATGTCGACCGTGCAGAAATCGCCTGGCCTCAACTCTTGCCCGACACGGCACGCGTCCGACTGGGCACCGGCCGTTCCCGCGAAGCCGATGAGCCACGCGACCCCGGCCGCAACCAGACAGGTATTCACGCGCATGCTTTCCGCCTCCCTGTGTATCTTGGCGGATTACGCCAACACGGTGCAGGACGAGTACCGCCCGAGGCCAAGGCGAAACGGCGATTCAGAATCCTGGGGGGGGGGGGGGGGGGGGGGGTAAATGCCTATTTTTCAGTGGGTTATGTGCATAGCGCCCCGCGCGGTCGCGGGACAGGACCCCGCGCAGATGGTCGCGGGCGTCAAGGGCAGGGCCCGCAAGAAGGTCCCGGCGCTGCTGGACGCTCTGGGGAAAGGCCTCGACGAGGGCGCGAAGCCGCTGGTGGTCCTGCTGCGCGACCTGCTGGATACGGTCGAGTGGTCGCTGGCGGACCTGGAGCGGCGCATTCTGGATGCGGTCGCGCGAGACTACGAACTGCCCTGGACACTGCTGCAGACGCTGCCGGGGACCGGCCCCCTGGCCGCGGCCGCCCTGCTGGCCGAAGTGGGCGACGCGTTCGGCACCGCCCGGCGGCTGTCGAGCTGTGCGGGCATGTGCCCGGGCAATCACGAGTCGGCCGGCGAGAGCCGGGGCGGGAAGCGGCGCAAGGGCAACGTCTACCTGCGGCGGAATCCTGTGCGAGATTGCCCACGCGGCGGCGCGCACGCACGACGTGCAGTTTGGACCGTACAAACAGCATCTCACGAAGCGACGCGGCACCGGCCGGGCGGTCGTGGCGACGGCGCACAAGATCCTGCGCATCGTCTTCGCGATGCTCCGCGACGGCGAGCCGTACCGCGACCCGCAGATCGACACCAAGCGCGGACCGCGCGCCGGAACAAGGCCCGCTGGCTGAAGATGCTGCACAAGGCCAACCTGCTCCAGGAGGTTGCCAGGGCGGCCGCCAAGCAGTTGCGCAGTGAACCGGACGGTACCGGCACGGGGACGCCGGCCGCGCCAATCAGCGCACCGGAACCGGTCACCGCTTAACTCGGGGACGGCCGAGGCCGCGCACGGAAGAAGCGCGAGCGGAGGGGAATCACGCGCACCGAGCGGACCCCGAAACCGCCCTAGCCGTTTCCACACCGACACAGCCGGCCTGACGAGAGCCGTCAGGCGGAACAGTCGAAGTGCGTCTACCATCTCACAGGGCTTTCAGAGGAAAGATGAACATTCCTGTGAAGTTGAACGCCAGATCCGGGGATCGTGAACGCGGAATCCAGCAAACGTGAACGCTCGTCGGAGCGCAACCCAAGGGGACCCTCCCTGCTGCCCCGTGAACTCGCCGTGCTGCCCGACTCCGGGAGGCCATCCCGCGCAGTCGCTCGGCAAGGATACAGGGACCACCCAGGTCTCCGTCAACACATTTCCGGGCTCTCCTGTCCGGGCGCTCCCGGGCTGTCGTCGGGCGAGGGTGACCCGGGCGTAGCGGAAAGTCGGTGGCGACTCCATGCCCGACCGTGATATTGGTCGGGTGGTCAACAGAAAGGAGACGCCACCGTGAAGGAGTAGGGGAGCTGGCGGAGTGGCTGGCGAAGGACGGGCAGTTGCGGGTCCCGCTCGTCGAGTTGCTGGAGAAGGGTGAGCGCGCCATCGACGAGGTAATCGACGTGATGGGGCGGGCGACGGACGGTCGAGGCGGTTCTGCAGCGCAGCTTCGTGAGCGCGTTCTGGCAGTCCCGACGGTATCGACGGGCGTCGGGGTCCACGTCACCCGGCCCCGGTGGGATCGCAGAAGGCGAATCGCGAAAATCTCAATAAGACACATACGACATCTCAATTGACACTCTCCCGGTTACCCTACACGCCGTGACCCACGGGGTGCCAAACGCCTCGATGCTGACCCAGACCGTGATAACCATCCACTTGACCCAATTACCACGTGCAGTGTGACCTTGATTTCACGTCCCCTACGTCTCAAACTACTGACAAATAATCACTTAACCCAAGATGACCCACAGGTTTGGGTCACGACCCGTACGAAGGACCCACACCTGAGCGACCCCGCTACGTACTACTTTTTCTGACCCAGAGCGTGAAACCAAGGTGTCACGTCTGGGTCAGCACCGCGGGGTCGCTCAGGCTGGACTTTTCCGCTCTGCGGAAGGGAGAACGCGGCAATGCCCCGACGACGGCCCCGGGCGCAGTCCCGCAGCGACCACCGGCACCCGCACCGCCTGGGCGGCGGACGACCGGCGCCAGGTCGAGGAAGCTCATGGTGCACTGGCGCCACTACGTCCCCGGGCGCGAGTGGGAGCGTCTCGCGAGGCGCATGGGCCGGACGGCGGCCGCCCTGCGCGCCTGGGTCTGGCGCAACCGGGCGCCACGCTGGCGACGGCACTCGTGGACGGAATTGCAGCTGCGTCGGATCCGGGCGCAGTGGAACCTCGGCGTCGCGGCCGGCTGGAGCGACCGGAAGATCGCGAGAGCCGCCGCGCCCACGTTGGCGCCCCACTCGGTGGGCTCGGTCTACATGCAGGCGTACCGAATGGGCCTGCACGGTCAGCCGCAGCCCGACGACCACGAGGAGAGTCCTTCGAGATCGGCCAAGGCCCCAGGCCCCACCAAGCCTTCCGCATGAAGCCATCGAAACGAGCGCTACGTTTACTTCAATTACAACAGACATAGCACTCGCAACATTTGCTACTAGCACCACATCAGACACCTTCATCACGAACAGTCAGAACCCTAGCCCTACCCTTGCCCCGTAACTTTTCGCTGGACTTCATGAAGCCACCTCGCTACGGTGGCGGGCATGGAGATTCAGAGACAGGTTGGACGCAGCCTGCGGGGCGACCTCGCCCGGCTGCGCGAGGTGCTGGACGGGGCGGTAGCGCAGGGCGTTCAAGGGCTCGGGCAGGTCGCCGACCGCGTCTGTGAAGCGTTCGATTTCCGCGATGGACGCGGCCGGTGGCAGCGCGCGAGCTGCTCGGCGGCGTTGGCCGACCTCGAGGCGGCGGGCCACGTTTCTCTGCCTCGGGACCGGCCGTCCCGCGGCGGTGCGCGGGGGCCGCGTGTGTTTCCGCAGCCGGTGGCTCCTGCGGTTGACGTGCCGGCCACGGTCGGCGAGGTCCGGGACTTGGCGCTGGTGCGGGTGGAAACCGACGAGCAACGCCGAATCTGGAACACGCTGATGGCGCATGAGCACCCGCGCGGCGCCGGACCGTTTGTCGGCCCTCAACTGCGCTATCTGGTAGGCTCGGCGCATGGTTGGCTGGGCGGGGTGGGATTCGCCGCGAGTGCGCGGCGCCTGCGAGACCGCGACGCCTGGATCGGCTGGGACGACACGCGCCGACGCGCCCACCTGCACCGGGTGCTGGGCCTGTGCCGGTTGCTGGTGCGCCCCGGCGTCGCGTGCCGCAATCTGGCCTCTCACGTGTTGGGCCGGGCCGCCCGGGCGGTCGGTGACGACTGCGAGCGCCTCTACGGCTATCGGCCCTGGCTGCTGGAGACGTTCGTCGACGAGACCGCACAGACGGGGGCGAGCCTTCGGGCGGCGAACTGGGTCCGCGTGGGTGCGACCTGCGGGCGCGGGCGCCAGGACCGGACGCACGCGGCATCGGAAACGCGCAAGGGCGTGTATCTGTATGTGTTGGAGCCGGCGTGGCGCGACACCCTCCAGGCGCCCGCGCCGGGCGTGGCGTCGCTCGAGGTCGGCGACGGGCTCGACGCGGCATCCTGGGCGGACCACGAGTTCGGCGGGGCGCGGCTGGGGGACGCGCGGCTGAGCGCGCGCCTGGTGCTGAGCGCCCATCTGCTGGGCGAGTCCCCGCAGCGCGCCATGCCCGGGGCCGCGAACGGTACGAGAGCATCGGTGAAGGGACATTACCGGCTGATCGACCAGCCCGCCGAGAGCGCGGTGACGGTCGAGAACATTCTCGCCCCCCATCGCGAGCGCACGCTGCGGCGGATGCGGGCGCATGACACGGTGCTTTGCATCCAGGACGGCACCCGCCTGAACTTCACCCGGCGGAGCCGGACCGAGGGGCTGGGAGTCATCGGCTCGAATCAGACCGGCGCCGTGGCCCGCGGCCTGGATCTGCAGACGACCTTGGCGGTCAATACGGACGGCGTGGCGCTGGGCGTCCTGCGCGCCGCGTTCGACGCGCCCGAGCCCCCGGCTCCGGAGGAGAAAGGCCGGCCGAAGCCGCGCAAGGAGCGGAAGTCGTTCCGTTGGGTGGAGGGGCTGCGCGACTGCGCGGAGGCGGCCGGGCGGTTGGGTGAGGAGACCCGGGTCGTGTGCACGATGGACCGCGAGGCCGACTTCCTCGACCTGTTCGTCGAGCGCCGGGCGCACGCCCCGCAGGTCGACCTGCTGGTGCGGGCGAAGGTGGACCGCGTCCTCGGCCGGGAGAAGACGGCCGACGGGCACGTGGTCTCGCGCCGTCTGTTCGACGAGGTGCGCAACGCGCCGGCCCGCGGCGCCGCCACAGTCGAGGTGGGACGGCTGAGCGCGCGGGTGAAGGCCAGCAAACAGCCCGCCAAGGCCGGCCGGGCCAAGCGCGACGCCGAGTTGACCCTGCGCTACCAGCCGGTGACGCTGCCGTGCCCCGGCGCCGAGCCGGTGGCGCTGTTCATCGTCCATGCGCGCGAGGAACACCCCCCGCCCGCGGTCAAGCCGCTGGAGTGGTTCCTGTTGACCACGCTGCGGGTGACCAGCGTCGATGACGCGATGCGTATTCTGAGCTGGTACGCCCTGCGCTGGCGCATCGAAGAGTACTTCCGGGTCCTCAAGTCCGGCTGCAAGGTGGAGGAGTTGCAGCACCACACGGCGGAGCGTCTCGAGCGGGCCATCGCCATCAAGATGGTCGTGGGGTGGCGAATCCAGTTGATGGTCCAGCTCGGGCGCGAGACCCCCGACCTGCCGCCGGACTTGCTGTTTTCCGACAGCGAGTTGCGCGTGCTCGCGGTCTTCGCCCGCTCCCGCAACCTGCCGGCGCCGACGCCCCTTGGTGAAGCCGTCGGTCTGGTGGCCCGCCTCGGCGGCTGGCTCGGGCGCAAGCGCGACCCGCCCGGCGCGCAGCTCCTGTGGCATGGCTACACCCAGCTCGTCGCCATGACCTTCGCGTTCGAACTGCGGGACGAATTCGGATGACCTTGCACGCATTTACGAAGTCCAGCCGGCGAGATCCGGGGCAAGGGCAGCCCTAGCCGCTGGCGCATCGCGGCCCTCAGGTTGGGCGTCGCGCCGGAGCGGACGTCCTCGACGAGCTGCTCGATGGTCTCGGGCTCCTCCCCGCGCAACTCGTACGCGTCGCCCACCGACACGACGCCCTCGCGGGTAGCGGCCCTCCACGGCTCGGGACCCTTCTCGACTGCGGCCGCCCGGGCCACCGAGGCCCGCGACACACCCATCATCTCGCCGGCCTGACTCAACGTCACCTCGTCGCTCAGGGCGGACAGCCGGCTCGCCAGCAAGGCCCCGTTGCGACGTGTCCAGATGACGCCGGTGCACGTTCACCGACATCACCCACGACGCCACGTCGGTCCCGCGCTCCAGCTCCCGGACCTCCGGGACGACACCGGCGGCCGCACACGCCCGGACCCGGTTCCGCCCGTCGATCAGCTCGCCGCCCCGTACCACGACCGACTCGTGCCGGCCGTTGACGCGCACGTCCTCTACCAGCTCGTCGAACTCGTGGCCGGACATGACCGGGAACACGGCCCCGGCCGGTCTGGACCCGGTACTGGCTGCCGCCGATCTCGACCAGCTCGTACTGCGCCCCAACGTGGAACGGCCCGAGGGCCGAACGTTACCACACGCGCTCGTCGGGACCAACAGGTTCCGCAACGACCCGGATCGGGGCGTCTTGGCGACCCGGCCGTGGCGGGTCGGCTCTGCCACCCGGGTCGGGAGACTGAACATCACCGACGACCCGGCCAGGGTCGAAGCTCTGGCCTGACGACCCGGTCCGCCGGGTCGCGACGACGACCGGAGGGCTGTCTCTCGCGCGGTCTTCGACGACCCCGCGAGCTTCGTCGGACGACCCGGCTCGCTGGGTCGGGACCACGACCAGAGGCTGTTTCTGGCGCGCACCTTGGACGACCCGCGATGTCCTGCGGGGTCGTAGCGACCACCCGGCACCGGCGTCCGACTACGTTCAGGGTCGAGCTACGCCGGACGAACCGGCTTGCCGGGTCGCGATCGCACCTCAAGCTGCGGCCTTCTGGCACAGGGGGGCGCGGACGACGTCGAAGCAGGCGAGCTGCGCGAGTTTGCGGATGGAAGACGACCCGCTGCCGCACCTCGACGAGCATGGTGACCAGCTCAGTCGCGGAAGCGGCAGTCGACGGCCCTGCGCAGGGCGGCTTCGGGTCGAGGTCCGGCTGCGCCTCGACACCGAACGCGAGGTCGTGCTGACGTTGACCGCATCGACGCCGGCCATCTCCAGGATGCCGCGCTACAGGTCCAGCGACTGCGGGCCGTCGGTCTTCGAGACGCGGGCGCCCCAGTTCCACGGGGAGGGCGGCCCTCCCCGAGCCCCACCCGCTGGATGCTGACCAGGGCGGGCCGGACAGGGCCCGCGAGCGACGCGGGCCGCACTGTATCCGATCCGTCCGCCGCGGCCCGCGTGCGGGTCTGCCGGCCCGCCGCTTCGGGGCGTGCCGCCCCGTCCGCCCCTGCTTTGGCGCCGTGCCAGGTCGGGAGGTTGGCTTGCACGCACAGTCCTCCCATCCGCCCCCGGAGCGGGCGAAGACCAACCCGCTCCGAACGCCGGCAGCCGCCGGCGGGGCGGACGCCGCCCACGGCCGGACCTGGAACCCCGGTCCGGCCTCCATCCCGGGGCCGTGAAGGGCGACGGCCCCGGAATGGGCGGCGAACCCCTGCCCTTGCGACGGCGCACCCGGCCGGCCTGAAAAGCGGGCCGGCCAAGCGGGTGCGCCTCTCGCAGATTCCGGCGTCAAGGACGGGGCGAGAGCGAAGAGCGGCTGGTCGATTAGCCGCCCCGGGCAGCGGTCCCCTGCGGGGCTCCCTGACTCCGGAATCGCGGGCAGGGGTCCTCCGGCGCGACGTTTGCGCCCGAGCGCGGGTCGGCATGAGGCCGGACGCGACTCGCCGCAGGAGGAGTGAACCATGGCCAGCACCCGCGTCCGCAGCTCGAGGAGGGACCGGTTCCGCGACGACGGCGACGTGTCCGTCGGACGGCCGAGCCGAGGGGCGAATCCGCTCCCGGATGAACGGCCGCTCCGAGTCGGCTCCGAGATCGTCGTCCGCTCGATCGACAGCGGCGGCTCGACCATCCGCGCCCTACGTGTGACCGCGCAGCTGCGCCTGCAGGGCTCGGCGCTGGCCGCGGCGCTCGCGAGCCCGGCCGTGAGCTCGGCCCTCGCCGACGTGTCGTATCGCACCGGCGCCGGCCACACGACGGGGGTGTCCGTCGTCTACCAGGAGGTCGAGCCGCTGACGACGGTCGTCCGCGAGTCGGCCGCGAGCGCCGGGCAGGAGTTCGAGGTCGCGTGGCGAGGCGCCGACGGCCTCCTCGACCAGATGCCGGACCCCGATCCCATCGACGGCAGTCCGACGCGCGCGGCCGTCGACTGGCACGAGCTGGCAAAGCACGCGTCCGACTTCTACGACGACGAGCGCTCGATGCCGGCCCTCGCCGACCGGAAGGTGCTGCGCCGGCGCGGCCGCGTGACGGTCAGGCGCGGGTTCCTGCGCCCGCCGATGTCGGCCGAGCCCGTCGCCCGCATGGTCGAGCTTCGCGCCCAGGGCCTCGGCTTCAAGCGTATCGCGCGGGCGGTCGGCTGCGCGCCCATCACCGTGTCGCGTTATCTGCGCAGCTTCCAGGAGGAGGACCGTTGACCGGGTAGAATCCCGACCAGTGACACGCCCCGGCATTGGTGCCGGGGCGTGTTTTCCCCAGGTCGCCCCGTCCAGAGTCATCTCTGCGCCTCGAGGTCACGCGCGTTCATGACGCTTGTACAGGGCGTGCGCGACACGCCCGTGAGCTTCGCGATGGCGGTCTTGGAGACGCCCAGCTCGAGGAAGCGCCGGATGTCGGCCTCGCGGCCATCGAGGCGCGAGACGCCCAGCGACCCTTCGGGCGGTCGAGCTTCCGGCCCGCGGACTTGGCCCGGGCGAGGCCCTCGCCGGTGCGTTCGGAGATCAGATCGCGCTCGACCTCGGCGAACAGCGCGAAGAGCGTGGTCCTGACCTTCGTCTGGATGTCCTGCTTGCCCTCGACCCGCTTGCCCTCGACCCGGATGTTCTCCTTGAGGGCCACGAGGGCGACGCCGCCCTTGGCCACGGCGTCGAGGATCGTCACGACCTGTCCGGGGGATCGGCCGAGCCGTGAGAGCTCGCTGACGACGAGGCGGTCGCCGGGCTTGAGGATGTTCGTCAGCTCGTGGAGCCGCCGGTGCTTCTCCGAGGCCTGTGCCGGGGGCGGTCGCCTCAATGAAGTCGTCGACGCGGAAGTCGCGCGCACGCACGTACTCGAGTGATGGCCAGTCGCTGGCTGCGCAGGTCCTGCTGCGGCGTCGAAACCCTCAGGGCCGCGACGGTCTTCACGGCCCCTTGCTCATGAAATGCGGTTTCCGGCATTGTATCTGACGGATGCCGCACACGGAACCCGTCACGTTCCGCGGTGCTGAACTGCGCGGCTGAAACGAGCGTTTGTTGCTGGCGAGCCCGATTGGCGGCCCGCAGATGCCGAACTGCGGCTCGGCATCGGCCGGGACACGCTCCGAGCGACCGCAAACGTTGTCAAAGTTGAGCGGCGAGCGTGTGAAGCCTCGTGTACCGTGTGTCCCCGACCAGAGCGGGTTCGGCCTCTACAAGCCGTCCAAGCACATCCGCCAGCCCGTACGGTACATCCCGCGAACCCGATGGCGCGACACGATCCAGCAGGTCGAGTGTCTCGCGCGGAAACTTGGTCGTCAGCGTCTCCTTCGGTCCGGCTTCGTGCTGGAACGCGTACAGCACCAGCCGCCCCGAGTTGACGGGACGGAGGTGGTCTCGGACGGCGGCGAGCACCTTCGGGAACGAGTCCTCGGTGTTCTCGAGCAGAGACAGCCACGTCTCCGTCGTCTCGCGCGTCTGGTACTCTTGCTCGTTCGGCCACGCTTTTCGGATGAACGGCACGACCAGTTCCTGCCACCCGTCATTCTTGCCCGCGCCCACCTCAGCCAGGAACCCGATCACGTGCTGACGGCCCTCCGCATTGACCCGACGCAAACACTCCCGTGCCTCCTTGAACGAGAGTCTCGCAACCTCGTCACCCGCAAGCAACGATGCCGCAACGATCCAGCAACAGTACTGTTTCGTCTCCTCCCTCGAAGCCCACGTGTACATCTCCGGCGGCAGGACAAGAAAGCTGGTCTTGAGTGCACCGAAAACGGGCTGGATACATAGCCACCGATTCCACAGAATCCCGCTCCAGGCAGGCTTGCGTCGGTGGTGACCCAGCCGAAACCACGGGATCATGTTCGCAGCTACCCACGCAGAATCGAGGTGATGCAACCAGGCGATCCACCGGCTCAGGACGCAGACGGCATGACCTGAGCCCTCACCAGGGGTTCTCAGAAGCCGGTCCAGGCGAGCTTCGAGATTCGCCGGAAACGCCGAACCTTGAACTGGATTCCTGTTACCCAACTCCTTCAGCAGCCCTTCGACCGCCTTTCCAATCGGCCCATTGATCGCCCGATCAAAAGTCTGCCGCGACCGCTGAATCGGCTCTCCGTCAATCGTCTGTTCGCCAATCGCGCTCTCCGTGGCCGTCGCCCCCGCAGCCAGAAGACACCCTACAAAATGATCGAACACGTCGAACGCAAGCGCCTTGTCGTCGCCAGCGGCGTTGGGAAACCCGTCTCGCAGCCAATCCCCGACTGCCCCCCGCAACCCGTCGATTGTCGCGCACGGAAGCCGCCTCAGCCGACCATGCAACAACCTGGTCGCGCGACGCGGTGCGTGGTCGGGCCAGTCACGTATCGCCGATTGCCAGAGCATATCGGGGAACTCTCCGCGCCGAGCAGCGGTCCCCAGCGCGGCGATCGCCCGCTGCGGATTGTTCTTCACGAGTCCGGTGAACGGCCGGTTCTCAAGCAACGGATTCCCAAACCGACGGGAGTGCTCCTGTGCTGCGCGGACAATCCTCCCGATAGGCAACCCGTCCAAGGCCGACGCATCCTCGTTTGTCCCAACCCAACCTGAACGGACCTCGCTCGTCGCCATCGCACCATCGACCCAACTGTCTTGCCATTTTGGGAGACCATTCTTCAGAGCCGTCCACTTCGCCCGCAGACTCGCCGAAAGCTGGCAACGCGCCTTCAGGAGCCACCCGAATCGCGCCGCTGCGGTCATCGCACTGTGAACCGCGTGCTCTGCTTCATCTTCATTGTCGAGTCTAGGCGGGCCATCCAGGATTCGGCCACCGATGAGGTCCCGACGGTCGGCGGAGAAATCCGTCCACCGACCACGCAACAGGAACATCAACTCTCTCCGATGCTCTGGTCGCCAGAACTGATCATCTGAGAGCGCGAGTACATCCCCCGCCGCCTCGTCGCCGGAGAACAGCTCCGGCTTGTTCCACACATAAAGCCGCAGCTTATCGAAGACGTGTCGCTCGGGATCGGGCCACAGAGCGATGTGCTTCCTGAGCCTGCCTGGCGTCGACTTCGAGAGGCGGCTCAGAAAATCCCGGAACCGCTTGAGGTAGGCATCCGGTCCGTCGTACGCCTGCTGCGCGCCACTCCCGCCCTCGGCGTGGAACGTGGACAGACAGAACCACGTCCACTCCAACTCGCAAATGCGCTCCGAAGCTCGCATCAGGTTCCGTTCGAGCGCCGCGTAGACCGATGGTAGGGCCGCATCGGGAGGACTTGGCACGTCCCGCATGTGCGCCGGAAAGTGAATACCAAGGCTTGCCACATCCTTCCACCTGACCGTCGACCAGTCTCCTGACGGGGGCCGCACATCCTGATGGCGGTATGCCCCCGTGGTCGTGAACATCGGTTCCGTTGCCGCCTCGAACGCCCTAATCGCAGTGGATGTCCACCCGCGCGTCTCGATACTCTTGCGAACGCCGATGCACTTCATGTCGATCGCGCGGTCTGGTCCAGTCTCGAGAGCCTCGAAGAGAATCATCCACCCGCGTCGTGCGTGGTCGTGGAGCTCCGTGGAATCCTCCACAGCCGACTTGAGCATCCTGTGAAGCTCTGGATGAAGCGCAGGTTGCCTGGCGGCCCACCACGCCACGCAGGGATCGTCAATGCGCGACTGCAACCAACGCGCAAGGTGAAACAGCCGCGACGGCATTGGTTCGCTCCGCGGCCATGCAATGCCAGTCAAGCGTCGCCAGTGGTCAAGGCTCGCGTCTCCCGGGCGCCAGCGGATGAGGTCGTCACCCGGCCAACCGTGTTCCTGTTCGTCCTGCGCGGAACGCGAGGGATCGTCATCGAGACCGTACGTATCCAGGGGATCGAAGGCCGTCGCATCATCGCCGACGCCGCGTGATGATCTCCCATATCGGCAGGACACGTCGAATACACACAGCCACTCCGCAGATGGCGCCGGTTTTCTCTCAGCGAAGTGGTTGGCGCCGACCGAGGTCTTGACGAGATGCGCCACCATCCCACGTTCGTGCGGCGCCAACTCGCGTGGTCCCGTGCCGCTCAATTCCGCGACAGCACTTCTCCACGTCGTCGGATTGTCCGCACGGTCAGCCCAAGCGTCTAGCGTCTCCCACAACGCCTCGTGGCTATCGCCGTACGGGATCGCTCGAATACCGAGGTCTGTCCACTTGGCCTCGACCTTGCCACGGGGACCCTTGTCGAACGCGAACACGCGATTGGCCGTCTGCTCGGTGATGCTGTCGAGGCCCTGGAACAAGTACTGTACCGGTGGATCCTCCGCCCGATAGCCGAGGAGTACGACCCTGTAGTGTTGGAGGAGCTGTTGGATGAACGCCGTGGCCCATCCTTGCGCGAGATACGCGCGTCCGAGATCTGCGCTGCTCAGGATGTAGTCGTGCGGGCCGGATTCGGTAACGGCCAGCCGACCGTGGAGGTACGTGATTCCGGTGGCTGGAACTCCGTGGCGCAGATCGGGATACATCGGCGGCTGGTGTATGAGCGTTGCCTGCGGGGCGAGCGTCGACTCGAAGAGGCGATCGAAGGCGAGCGTCGACTCGAAGAGGCGGTCGAAGTTGGTGGTGACGACCTGCGGGTGACGGTCCGCGTTCGCAGATATACGGGCCACGATGTCATGTTCTCTGGTGCAAGTGGAGTCAACCTTGGCCAATCGCGCCCAAACGATTTTCGCTACCCGTTGGCGCCCGTAGTCCCGATTCAGCAGCCGGAATAAATGATCGAGCCCTGGTCGCATGTTTTCCGGAACTGTCGAGTCACCGTCGATCCAGGGGTCGAACGCCCGTCTGATCTCGGAATCCTGCGGTGGATCAACCTCGTCGATCACGTGTCGGGTCAGGCCGACGAAGTCGGGCAGCCCCGCGCGAATCGACACACCCGCGCCGCACAGGAACACGACTTTACCCGCGTCTCGCTCTTCCAGGAGGATGTCGGGAATCGCCGGGCCGTCTGCCTTGAACCGCATCATTGGTCTGCCACGCGACCGGTTTCCGCAGCTTCGCGACTTGCGGCAAAGCGGGCAGTAGGTCAATTATACGAAGCCGTTGTTTAGCGTCAACTACTTTCGCCCTGTGTCGCCTCATTTGAGGATGTTACCTGTCATCCTCATAGTGATCGTACCCGCTGCTTCGGACGAATCGCGAACGGGTGCCCCCACGGCCGGGAGCCGCGGCCGAGGTTTTGCCCAGGACCGGAAGCACACGTCGTACCGCGGCGCGTTACGCCACCACGACGGCGGCGAGTCGGGTCACGACGCAGGTCGCCGTCACGACCGTCAGGCGCTTGCGCGCTCGGGTCATTGTCGGGGTCATCGTCCGCAGCCCTCCAGGAACGCCGTCAACCGAGTTCGTTCGCTCGGCCTCAATTGAACTCGGTACCGGCCCTGGACCTCCGCTGCGTCGAAGACGCCGACGTACGCCTGGGCACCGCCCGGCAGGTCCTGGCACTCGACGCCCTCGAGCACGCACGGATCGGCGGGAACGCCGGCTGCCCGGGCAAACAGCTCGGGCGCCGAGGCGCCCTCCGACCTCACGTACCGCATCCCCATGAACAGGACGACGGCGATCACCACGAACACCGCGATGCGACCGACGACCTTCTCCCCGCCCGTCATGCCCCCACCCCCTCGACCGCGGCGCCCGGCGCGGCCGACAACCGCTTCCGCAGCCCGCTGTCGAAGACGTCCAGCAGCCGCTTCCAGTCCGCGCCGCCCGCCGGGATCCGGTCGAGCTGCTCCTCGAGGCGCGCCGTGAACCCGTAGTCGAGGAGCTCGGGGACAGCCCGTCCGAGCCAGTCCACGACCGAGCAGCCCTTCTCCGTCGCCAGCAGGTCGCGCCGGCGGGCGACCACGTACTCCCGAAGGGCCAGCGTCTCGAGCGTCGCCGCGTACGTCGACGGCCGGCCGATCCCCCGCTTCTCGAGCTCGCGCACCAGCGACGCCTCCGTGAAGTGCTTCGGCGCCTTCGTGCGCTTCCGCACCGGCCTCACCGTCTCGACCACCATCTCGTCGCCCTCCCCGACCGGCGGCAGCAGCCGTTCCTCCTCCTCGTCCGGCGGCCAAGCCGCGTACCACCCCGAGCGGACCACCACGGTCCCCCGCGCGCGGAGGCCGACGCCGGCCGACTCCGCCCCGACGCGGGTGCGGCGCAGCACGACGTCGCTCATCTGGGAGGCGAGCGCCCGCCGGCGGACCAGGTCGTAGACGCGCTCCGCGACGTCGCTCTCGCCGGCGACGCACCGCGTCACGTCCGCTGGCCGGATGCCACGCGATGGCCTCGCCCTCGCGGTCCTGGTCGGTCGGTCGCCAGCACGACGACGCGCGTCCGCCCGGCGAGCTGCTTCAGCCGCGCGACCGTGTCGCGCTTACTGTCGAGGACCTCCCACCGCGTCGCCCAGCCGCTCTCCGGGTCGAGGCCGGGGAGCTCCTCCCGCGGACCGCCGCGCTTCCCCTTCGCGGGCAGCTCCCGCACGTGTCCAAGGCTCGCCTGCACGACGTACGACGGCCCGAGGTACTTCTGGATCGTCCGGCACTTCGCCGGCGACTCCACCACGACGAGGACCCGGCCCTCGGCAGCCACCCTCAGTCCCCCGCGTCGCCGGCGAAGGCCTCCGGCACCCGGTAGCGGTACACCGGCGTCCGGCCCCAGCGCCGGTCGACCTCCACCATCGTCACCGACTCCGGACCCCACCCCGGGACCGCGAACGTGTTCGAGACGACGGTGGCGCCCGGGCGCAGCACCTCGGCGAGATACGGCCCCACCACCGACAGCCCCGCGATGGTCAGGAACACCGCGACGACGTCGGCGCGCTCGACGATCGAAGGCACGTCGAGCGCGTCGGCGTGCACGAACTGAGCGCGGTCCGCCACCCCCGCCATCACCGCGTTGTCGCGGGCGCGCTCGACGAGGAGCTCCTGCCGGTCGATGCCGATGGCCTCCGCCCCCGCGCGGGCCGCGAGCACCACGAGGCGGCCGTCGCCCGAGCCGATGTCCAGGAACACCTGGTCGGGACCGACGCCGGCGACCTCGAGCATGCGCTGGGCGGTCTCGATCCGCGACGGCATATAATCCGAGAGGTTCGCACCGACGGCGCCCTGGCCCTGGACCCACGCGAGGAAGTCCGCCAGACGGCTCGACCCGCCGGGCGTGACCGTCCACCGGAGGAAGACGATGACCACGACCAGCCCGAGAAGCCAGAAGGCGGTGTCGATCCTCGTGCGCCTGTCGATGCTGCCCTTCAGCGCCGCATCTTCGTTGCCATGAGCACTCTCCCCGTCGAGGTCATCGGCACGTCCCGCATCGTCGCCCCCGACGAGGCCGTCTCGCTGCTCCGCGTCTACGTCGAGGGCTCGCACCCCGAGGCTCCGAGCGAGGCCTGGACCGACCCCGCCGGGCACTTCACCCTCATGGCCCCGCTGGACGAGGACTTCGATCTGCTCGTCCAGCGGCCGGGCTGCGAGGACCACACGGCGCGGGACGTCCGGTGGAGCGTCTCCACACCGCCGCCGATCCGGATTCCGGCCTACGTCCCGGCCCACGAGCGGCCCGCGGCCGAACAGGCCCCTCAGGCCGGCGAGAACGGCCTGTAGCGTGTTCGCGACAACGTCGGTAGGGGATGCACCTTGACCGCTTCGAGCCCCGTACAGCCCGTCTGAAGGCAGCGCCTCGGGAGAGGAACCGATGCTCGACACACACGCCGTCGCCCGGTCGCTGACCGATGCGGACTTCCCGCCAGCCCAGGCTGACGCCATCACCAACGCGGTCCGGCTCGCCGCCGAGCACGGCGACCACGTCACCGCCGACCAATTCAAGGCTGGACTCGCTGAAGTGCGGACCGAGTTCGCCGCTCTCGACACGCGGCTCACCACGCACATCGCCGCTCTCGACGCGCGCCTCTCGACCCAGATCGCGAACCTTGAGACCCGCCTCATCAAGTGGATGGTCGGCACGGTCATCACGACGGCGGCCCTGACGTTTGCGATCCTGAGATTCATCACGCCCACGCCGTAGCGCTCGCGGGCTCGATGGGCACCCACGTCAACGTCCCCGGCCGCGGCGTCCCCGGCGGCGGGCCAGCGCCGTGTCCAGCACCACGGCCAAGCGTGCGATCAGCAGGAAGCCGGACCACCAGCACGATCGCCAGGGCCGGCCGCGGCGTTGAGCTTCCAGGTCAGCAGCCGTCCCGGATGCGCCGTCATGCCGGCACCTCCTCCAGCACGAGCTCCTCCGTCTTCGCCACCCCGCGGCCCACTGCCGTCCGCGCCGCCTCGATGGCCGCCGCCAGCTCGCGGCGCCGACGGGCGACCCCTTCCGGCCCGCCGTGCGCCTCGAGCACCGCCAGGGCGTTCCCCGCGAGCACGTAGTCGTGCTGCGTGTCGAACCAGATGCCGCGGACCGCGCGGTGACTCTCCGTGGATGCCTTCCAGCCGCTCATCACGTCCGCCACCGGCACCGAGACGGTCTCGGCGCTGCGAGCCACGACGACGGTCGTCTGCACGCCCACGCGGCCCAGGGCCTGCCACAGGGGCGCGTAGCTTCGGCCCCACTTCCGCAGCCCCCTGCGCTCGTCCCGCTCCTCGACCACCAGCGGGCACACGAAGAGACAGAGGTTGCCTTCGGCGGCGTGCGGCGAGCGGTCCGGGAAGTAGCTCGGCTTCTTCTTGCCGTGCGTCCCGTAGCGAGTCTGCGGCAGCACCGCGCGGTCGATCCCGAGGGCGTCGCACCAGCTCACCGAGGCTTCCACCGAGCCCAGCCAGGGATACCACCAGCGGGCCAGCACGGCGCCGACCCTCACCAGCCGGCGCTTGATCTCCACGGGCGGCGCGTCCTTCTCCGCCGGGCGCCGCCAGCGGCTCCCCTCCATCTCAAGCTCCCGGTACAGCCTCCGCCCCACGAACTGGTGCACTCGCACGCTACGGTTGCCCTCGCGTTCCAAGGGGAAGGTTGCGAACCCCGCACCCAACTTGTCGTGCAGACCCCCGATCCATCTCGACACCGCCATGGGCGATGCCGCCAACTTGCGAGCTCGGCGCCACGCAGCCACCTGTCCGACCAGACACAATCCCCCGTTCCGGCCGACGAGCTCGACGAAGTCCGCCTCCACCTGGTCGAGCCCGAACTCCTTCCGCAGGCCCCGGGTCAGCTCCTCCGACCGCGTCTTCGCCTCTCCGCCACCCATCACCGCACCTCCTCGCTGATCTCCAGGAAGCTGATCACGAGCCCGATCGGGTTGTCGAAGATGAGCGCCCGGTCCACCGCCGTGAACGAGAGCTGCAACCCCAAGGTCACGCCGGCGCGCGCAGACTCCCGTCCCGCCACGCAGGTCACCCGGTCGAACCGGACCTCCGCGCCGCAGGGCGGCTCGACACCAGGGACCACCCGGCTCGCCACGTCCTCCACCCGCACCTCGTCCCGCAGCCGCCCGGACAGGCAGACCGTCACCTCGTCGGCATGTTCCACGACGAGAGCGTCCGCCACCGACTGCGAGACGAAGTGGAACGACCGGCCCCAGCGCTCCTCCAGCACCGCCGCGCGCCGCTCGTACTGGTCGACCACGAAGTGCCGGAGGAAGAACAGCGTCTCCGGCGACGTCGGCGCCACCGCCTCCGGGGGGTAGTCCACCATTTCGGCGCGTCCGACCTCGTCGACGCGCACGACCAGCAGCGGCGGCCCGGGCTGGAATGCGGCCGCGCGGCGCCCCGCGCCCGATGCCGTCGTCAAGACGCTCGTCGAACGAACGGTGCGGCCTCCCCGCGTCGTACTCGCGGCGGCGACCGCTCCCCGCGCGGCCCTTCGGCCGCCGCTCGCGCCCTCGCCCCGGTCAGGCATGCGGCTCATCGGCCGAGGCCCTCCACCTGCGCGCCGGCCAGGGCCGGCCCCAAGTCCGTGCGCCAGTCCGCCGCCGGCGCATCCCGCGCCAGAAGCCGCCAGTCCCGGCCCTCCAGCCCCAACACGTCGCAACGGCCCACGAGCCGGCTCGACAGCCGGTCGTCCCCCATGAACGCCGCGATCTCGCTCGGCCGCTTGTTCGACGTCCACACCGTCCGCCTGCCGGCGTCGTGCCGCGCCTCGTAGAGCATCAGAAGCGTCCGCCGCGTGTAGTCGGTCGCCGCGTCCCGCTCCGACCCCAGGTCGTCGAGCACCGCCAGCTTCGCCGCCACCAGCCGGTCGAACGCCTCCGAGGTCTCCAGCGCCGCCTGCGGCCGGAGCCGGTAGAGCAACAGCGGCACCCGCGCGAACGCCATCGACCGTTCCCCCGACCGCCACGACTCGTTCAGCACCGTGCACGCCAGCCGCGTCTTGCCCGTCCCGACCGGGCCGCACAACAGCAGGTCGCGGCCGTCCTCGCCGCCGCGCAGGAACGCCTGCGCCGCCGCCAGGGCGTGCCGGTTCTCCGCCGTTCGCCGCCACGTCGCCCACCCCGCCTCCCGGAACTCGCGCGGCACCGACGGCGCCGAAGCGTGCGCCGCCGTCCAGCACCCGCACCGCCGCAGCCGGGTAACACCGTCCACCTCCACCGGCTCCCAGCCCGGCGTCCCCGCGCACCGCCCGCACTCGGTCGTCATCGCTTCGCCCCCTCGATGACCGCGTCGTACGCCTCGCGCGGCTCCGTCGACCGCGCCGCGCCCTCACGCCGGCCGGCGGGCCGACCCCGAAGCTGCTCGGCCAGCGCCGGCGCCCGCGACAGCAGCATCGACAGCGTCCGCGTCCGGCCCGCCAGGAACGGGTCGCCCTCGGTGGTCAGGAACCGCTGGACGAGCCGGTCCAGAGCGGCGTCGTCCCACGCCCGGCACAGCCGCTCGGCCGCGTCCGCGTCCGACGTCTCGACCGCGCGCGTCGGCGCATACGCCACCCCCCGGTGCTGCGGATACAGCTCCGACCGGTACCGCTCGACGAACGCCGCCGCCCGCGACGCCGCGCCCGTCGCCGCGGCGTCGGCCTCCCCCTCCCCCAGACCCCCTCCCCCTGTTTCACTGGATGTACTTGGTTGAGTACTTGTACTTGGAGATCCGTGATCCGTACCGCGCGCGCGACCGCGCGCGTGAGCTTCCGAAGTGGTTTCGAAGTGCCTCTGCGGACGGCTCTGAACGGCCCTCGGACCCGGAATCGGCCCGGATTTGCTGGTGTAAATTCACTTCCGAAGTAGTTCGGAAGTGGTGCGGAACTACTTCCGAAGTAGTTCGGAAGTCGTGGTTCCGAAGTAGTGCGGAACTACTTCCGAAGAACTTCCGAAGTGGTGCGGAAGTGGCGAACGACCCCTTCGCCGCCGGCAGCCGCGAGCCGCCCGGATGCGCCGACCACAGGTGGAACGTCCGCGCGCTCACCATCGCCCCGGCCGGGAGCGGATGCGCCGTCCGGCCGGGGAACCGCACCCGCTGGAAGTCCTGCCACTCCGCGTGGTACAGGAACCGCACGCCCCGGTGCTCGAACGCCGACACCAGGCCCACCTCGACCAGCCGGTCGACGCTCGCCGCGACCTCCTCGGCCGGACGCTCCCGCAGCGCGTCGTGCGCCGCCTGGAACGCCACCGCATCGGCCCGCATCACCCCGAAGTCGTCCGCTCCGAGCACGTAGGTCGTCCACACCCGGAACGCCAGGTCCGACAACATCGACACCCTCGCCGAGTGGCCCAACCGCGCGTGCAGCACCCGGGACGCCGGCATGGCTACCTGTCCGTTCCCGCCGACGCGCCCGGCAACGTCCATCGAAGCTCGTCGCCCCGGCCGTGCTCGTTCGCCATCGCAGATTCGAATCCGCCGGCCGCGCCCCGTCAGCACGACCGCTCCGGGTCGCACACGCGCCACTGCGCCCACTCCGGCCGAGCGGCGAGGACCCGCACCCCCACGTTCGGCCGAGCCCGCCAGTACGCGCCCGCCTCCGGCCAGCACCCCGGGCAGATGAACAGCGCCTCGCCCGCCGCCGGATCGACCACCTCGCGCCACGCCGCGACCACGCGCCACGCCGCGCGCCGCACCACGACCGACATCGGCCCCGCCCCGCCGACCCTCGCATCCCTCATGACGTTCTCCTCGGCCATCGCCCCGCGGGCGTACCGCTCGGGCCGCCAGGGCGAGCCGCTGCAACACCGCCGCCTTGCTCCACAGCGGCCGGCTGTCGACGCCCCGGCTGGGCGACGCGGGGAACACCCGCGCCTCGACCCGGCGTTCCAGCGTCGCCCGCGAGCAGCGCAGCAGCGCAGCCGGCTCCTCCGGGAACAGCACCGCCGGCAGCGTCTCGACGTCGATCGGGTCGTTGCCCGCCGCGTTGCGCGCGGCGCCGCCCATCTCGGCGGCCGCCTTCGCCCGCGGCTCGGCCGCCGCAAGCTCGACGCGCTCCACGAAGTCGAGCACCCGATTCGCCCGCGCCTCGAAGCCCGCCGGGCGGGACGGCGGCCCGTCAGGATGTGGTTCAGCGTGCTCCGGCCGATCCCCGGCACCGCAGCAAGGTCGTGCCGGCTCAGCCCGAGCCCGGCCAAGGCCCTCGGATCGACCGGATCGCTGGCGGCGCCATGGGGCCTGAGGAATCTATGCAAATAGACTATCTCTTGTCAATAGCTGGCCTGGACGCGCCACCGCCGGGCACCTGGACGCGTCGGCGCTCCGCGATGAACCGGCGGCGTGGAAGCTGACCGGGTCATGGACGCCCGACGCGCCCGCCCCCAGTTCCTTGTATCCGGCCAAAAGCGGTCTCGACAGCACCCACACCGGTTATCGCCGTCAGGCGGTCCATCAAGCAGAAACCGGCAGAACCCCTCACGCGGACCGACGGGCCGTCGGCCCCGTTTCGCCCCGCAGGACGGGCCTGGAACGGCGTCCGAGGGCGCTCAGTGAAGAATCTATTTACGCAATAAATTATTATTGCTACACTGTTCGCCGTGACACTGCTCGCCAAGCGCCTTCGTCTGGTGCGGACACAGCAGGGGCTGTCTCAGGAGCAGCTCGGCAACCGCACCGCCACCACGAAGCACCTGATCTCGCAGGTCGAGCAGGGCCGGTGCGGCCTCACCAACCCCAGACTGTTCAGTACCGCCCAGGCGCTCGGCGTCTCGGTCGACTACCTCTTCGGACTCGCCGACGACCCCACGCCCCCGCACCGGCTCGCCCGCGAGCTGACCGCCGCCACCATCCGCATCCGCGACCTCGAAGACCAGCAGGCCCAGGCCGGCGTCACCGACGACGTCGACTTCATCGGCGTCGCTCCCATCGCACCCGCCGCCGGCAGCGGCGCATTCGTCGACGACGAGAGCATCACAGGAGGGCTCAAGTTCCGACGAGACTGGCTTCGCAAGCTCGGACTCGACGCACGCGACTGCTGCGTCCTCCGGGTCATGGGCGAGTCGATGGAGCCCACGCTGGTCGACGGCGCCGCGATCCTCGTTAACCTCGCCCGTCAGCGCCGCCGCGTCGGCCGCATCTACGTCGTCCGGACCGAGGACGGCCTGATCGTCAAGCGCGTCGGCAAGGACCCCGGCGGCGACTGGCAGCTCGTCAGCGACAACCCCGACAAGCAGACCTGGCCCACCCGGCCGTGGCCCGACGACGCCCCCATGATCGGAGAGGTCAAGTGGACGGGGCGCACCTTCGCGTAGGAGAGAGTCCATGGAACCGATCGTCAGCGAGATCGAAGGCGTCCGACCCCATGCCGCGGAGAGCGCGACGGCCGTGCCGGGCGCCAGGCCGCGGCAAGCCGGGGAGAGCGCTGCATCGAAGGCCCGAGCCGGCAAGGCGCCCGCCCGCCGCCGGCGCGTGCGGGTGGCCGAGGGCATCTACAAGGACCGGCACGGGCTGGCCACCACGGTCAAGGTCAACGGCGTGCAGCGCGAGGTCCGCTTCCCGCACGGCACGCCGCTCAGGACCATCCGCGCAAAGCGGGACGAGCTGCGCGCCAGCCTGCGGACGCTCCCGGCCGGCGGCCGGCACACCCTGAACCACGACGCCGGCCGCTACCTCGACCAGGTGGAGAGCACGCTGATCAGCTTCGGGGACCGCCGCCGCGACCTCGTCGCGTGGCTGCCCCGGTTCGGACATCTGCGGACGACGACGCTCCCGGCGCATCTGCCGCCGCTCAACGCCCAGCTCCACGAGTGGCGCCGCACCCTCGCCGCCTCGACCTGCAACCACCGCCGCCACGCCCTGACGAACCTCGTCCGGGTGCTCTACGGCCGCCGCGCCTCGTTCGACCTGCTCGACCTCGTCCGCTTCGCCCCGCCGCCGCCGAAGCCCCGATGGGTCGACCGCGGCCACATCGCCGCCGTGCTGGCCGAGGTTCCGGCCGGCTCCGTGACCCGCGTCCGGCTCGACCTGATGCACTGGACCGGCATGCGGCCGTCGCAGATGGGCCGGCTGCGGGCCGAGGACTTCCGGCTCGACGAGCCGATCCCCTACGTCGCGGTCCCGCGCGGCAAAGGCGGCCGGATCGCGGCCGTCCCGCTCGTGCCCGAGGGCGTCGCCGCCGCACGGGCCTTTCTCGACGCGGAAGCCTTCGGGCCGTGGCCCCGCAGCAGCGTCAACCGCGCGCTCGCCGGCGCCGCCCGCCGGGCGGGACGGCCCGTCTTCACCACCTACCAGATCCGGCACTCGTTCGCGGCGGGGCTGCGCCGCGCCGGGACCGACGTGGCGGACATCCAGGACCTCTATGGACACACCCGGCCCGAAACGACCATGATCTACGCGCCGCCGGAGCTGGCGAAGCATCTGGCGGCGCTCGAACGGCTGCGCCGGGACGACGCGGCGGGCGCGTAGGAACCCGCTGGCAGGGCCGTTTTGGCTGGCACGTTCGGCTGGCAGGGAAACAGGGGGCACAGGTAACTGACTGTGGATGAAGCGTTTACTCAGTTCCGATTTTGGTCGAAACCGGACTGGGAGGCCGGCGCCTACAGCCCCCTCACCCACACCATGTACTTCCCGCTACGCAATGCCTGCCAGCGGCTGCTGTCGACGACCGAGGGTGGCAGCTCGACCTACATGCTCGCAGCCCGGCACCAGCTCGCCCCCGGCACCGACCAACTCGGCACCGTCCGCGCCATCGCCGTCGACACCGGCGCCACCCGCTGGCTCCACGAGCAGCGCGCGGCGACGATGTCACTCGTCGCCACCGGCGGCCGGCTGCTCTTCGGCGGCGACGCCAACGGCCGCTTCCGCGCCTTCGACCAGGACACCGGCGCGGTGCTGTGGGAGATCAACCTCGGCTCGCCGGTCAGCGGCTATCCCGTTACGTTCGCGGTCGACGGCCGGCAGTACGTCGCGGTCGGCACCGGCACCTCCGCCAACGCCTCGATCAACCTGCGGATGACCCCGGAGCTGAGGCCGAGCTTCGGCAACAACCTGTTCGTGTTCGGCTTGCCTTGATGCTCCGAGGAACGCCACGCATCTCCGTCCCGGCTTGCCAGATCCGGATCCCGTCCCCTGAACACGGCGCCGGTGGCCGCGCCACGCGACAACCGGATGCTCTCGACCGTCGCGGCGGGTGTCCGGCGACGAGCGGTTTCGGTGATAAATGAATATAATGTCGTCATTTTTCACGTAATTAAGACGGCATCATGTTCGCCTACGATCGCTTGACCGAACCCGTCCGGCAGAGCTTCTTCCTGTTCGGCATGCGCGGGGTCGGCAAGAGCACCTGGGCGCGCGCCACGTTCGGTAACGCGGCCTACGTCGACCTGCTCGACGAGGGCCTCTATCAGGATCTGTTGGCGGATCCCTCCCTGTTCGCGCAATCCATCGCGCATCTCCCACCCGGCGCCCGGGTCGTCGTCGACGAGATCCAGCGGCTGCCGGCGCTGCTCAACGAGGTCCACCGGCTCATCGAGACCCGTCGCCTGCGGTTCGCCCTGCTCGGGTCGAGCGCCCGCAAGCTCAAGGCCGCGGGCACCAACCTGCTGGCCGGCCGGGCGCTCAAGCAGACCATGTTCCCCCTGACGGCGGCGGAGCTCGGCGCCGAGTTCGATCTCGACCGGGTGCTGCGTTACGGGTCGGTGCCGCTCGTCTGGACGAGCGACGCCCCCCGCGCGGTCCTCGAGGCCTACGCGCAACTCTACCTGCGGGAGGAGATCCGGGCCGAGGCCCTGGTCCGCAACCTGCCCGGCTTCGTCCGGTTCCTGCCCGTCGCGGCGCTGTTCAACGGCCAGGTCGTCAACGTCGCGGGCATCGCCCGGGACGCTGGCGTCGCCCGCACCACCGTGCAGGGCTACCTCGACATCCTGGAGGACACCCTGCTCGTCTGCTGTCTGCCCGCCTACGAGGCCCGGGTGCGCGTGCGCGAGCGGAAGTCGCCCAAGCTGTATTGGGTAGACACCGGCGTCGTGCGCGCCGTCAAGCGCCAGCTCGGCGACGTCGCGGCGGAAGAGCGCGGGCCGCTGCTCGAGAGCTGGGTGCTCACGACGTTGCGCGCCCACGCCGAGGTGCAGGAGCTCTACGACCAGATTTGGTACTGGGCGCCGTACCAGACGGCCATCGAGGTCGACCTGCTCCTGCAACGAGGGGAAGAGCTGCTGGCGATCGAGGTAAAGGCAGCGAGCCGCTATCACACCAGCCTGCTGAAGGGCCTGCGCGCGATCGAGGCGCTGCCGGGGCTCGCGCGGCGGGTGCTCGTCTACACGGGCCGACGCCACTTCCGCTCCGGCGACGGAATCGATGTCTGGCCGGCGCCGCGCTTCGCGGCCGCGACGGCGGCCGGAAGCCTCTGGCCCTGATCCGAAGGCACCCTGCCCCGAATCAGGCTCCGGCGGCGGAGGGCCAGGACGACCCGGGTGACCGGCATCTGGCGCCTCGGCGCACCCGACGCCGCCCTGGTGTCACGTCCGTTGCTGCGGCGCGTCATGCCCCGCTTGCCGGGCGGCCTCGAGAACCGCCGTCGCGGCGCGAACCCCGGCCGGTCTTCGCTCGTTGTTACCGGTATGGTGCTCTGGCAGGACTTCCGGTACGCCCTCCGGCGCCTGGTCAAGGACCGGTCGCTGACCCTCATGGCGGTGGCGGCCCTCGGCCTCGGCATCGGGGCCAACGCCACCGTCTTCTCTCTCGTGCACGCGGTGTTCATCCGCGGCCTGCCGTTCGACGAGCCGGGGCGGATCGTCAACGTCTCGTCGCGCGACACCGTCCGCGGCAGCACCGGGGGCGTTTCGCTCCCCGACTTCGAGGACTACCGCGAGGCGGCCGCCTCGTTCAGCGGACTGGCCGCCTTCACGGCCGGCGGGACCGCGAACCTGAGCGACGCCGACAACCCGCCCGAGCGGGTGACGGGGTCGCTGGTCACGCCGAACACGTTCCGCCTGCTCGGTCAGCCGGTGCTGCTGGGCCGCGACTTCCTGCCCGAGGAGGGCGAGCGGGGCGCGGACCGCACCGTCATCCTGAGCCACCGCGTCTGGCAGGACCGCTACGCGGGCGACCCCGCCGTGCTCGGCCGCGTGGTGCGGGTCAACGACGAGCCGTCGACGATCGTCGGCGTCATGCCGGAAGGCATGCGGTTCCCGCTGAACTCGGACACGTGGCGGCCGTTGCAGCCCACCGACCCCCTCGACCGCCGCGACAACCGGATGCTCTCGACCGTCGGCCGCCTCGCCCCCGGCGTCGATCTCGACGCGGCCGACGCCGAGGTGCGCGCCCTCGCCGGGCGGCTCCGCCAGCAGTACCCCGACACCAACGAGCACGCGGACGCCTTCGCCCAGACGTTCAACGACTGGGCGAACCCCGCCGACGTCGAGCTGATCGTCCCGACGCTGATGGGCGCGGTGGCGTTCGTCCTGCTCATCGCCTGCGCCAACGTCGCCAACCTGCTGCTCGCGCGCTCGGCGCGGCGCGCGCGCGAGGTGGCGATTCGGGTCGCGCAGGGCGCCACGCGCTGGCGAATCGTGCGGCAGTTGCTGGTCGAGAGCCTTCTGCTCGGGGCGGCGGGGGGCGCGGCGGGCCTGGGGCTGGCCGCGGCCGGCATCCGCCTGCTCGACGTCGCGACGGCCGACGTCGGCAAGCCGTTCTGGATGACCTTCCACCTCGACGGCGCGGTCGTCGCGTTCCTCGTCATCGCGTGCGTCGGGACGAGCGTGCTGTTCGGCTTCGCGCCGGCGCTGCACGTGTCGAAGACGCCGGTCGGCGAGCTGCTGCACGAGGGGGGCCGCACCGGGGCGGGCGGGATGCGCGCGCGCCGGCTCGCGGCGGCGATGGTCGTGGTCGAGGTGACCCTGGCGGTGGTGCTGCTGGCGGGCGCGGGGCTGTTGATACGCAGCTTCCAGGAGCTCTACCGGATCGATCTGGGGTTCGATCCCGCACGGGTGTTGACCGGGCAGATCACGCTGGTCACCCGCAAGTACCCCGAGCCGGAAGATCGGCTGCAGTTCGTCGAGCGCCTCCAGCGGCGCCTCGACGCGATGCCCGGGGTGCGCGCCGCGAGCGTGGCCACCACGTTCCCCCTCTTCGGCGGGCTGCAGCGGTCGCTCGAGATAGACGGCCGGCCCTCGCCCGACGGCGCGGCAGCTCCCACGGTGACGATGCTGAGCGTCGGCGCGCGGTACTTCGAGTCGCTCGGCGTCTCGCTGACGCGGGGGCGCGCGCTGACGCTGGAGGACGGCCGCGAGGGGGCAGAGTCGATCGTGGTGAACGGACGGCTCGCGGCGCGGTTCTTTTCCGGCGAAGATCCCGTCGGGCGGCGGATCCGCCTGCGGGCGCAGGGCCAGCCGCCCGGCCCGTGGCTCACCATCGTGGGGGTGAGTCCCAGCGTCCGGCAGATCGCCCTGCGGGAACGCGATCCCGATCCGGTGGTCTACTTGCCGTACCGGCTGTACTCCGGCGGCCCGGCCGCGCTGCAGTCGTCGCTCGCCATCCAGGTCCTGACCGCGGGCAACCCCGCCGGCTTCGTCCCGCAGCTCCGCGAGGCGGTGCAGGCCGTCGACCCCGAACTGCCGGTGTTCGGCGCCCGGTCGATGTCGGCCCGGCTCCGGGACAGCCGCTGGACGTACCTGCTGTTCAGCGGCCTGTTCGGCATCTTCGCGGCGATCGCGCTCGTCCTCTCCGCGGTCGGGATCTACGCGGTGACGGCGTACTCGGTCACGCAGCGAACGCAGGAGATCGGCATCCGCATGGCCCTCGGGGCCCCGCCGGGACAGGTCGTCTGGGTGGTCATGCGCCGCGGGCTCGCGCAGGTGGGAGCGGGGCTGATGATCGGGGCGGCCGGCGCGTTCGCGGTCGGCCGCCTGATCGAGAGCCTGCTGGTGCAGACGTCTCCCCGCGACCCGGTGACGCTGGCGGCGGTGGCGGCGGTGCTGGCGGCGGCGACGGTCGGCGCGTGCGTCGGCCCGGCCCGCAGGGCGGTCAGGATCGATCCGGTGGAAGCGCTCCGGTTCGACTGAGACGGGGCGCACCGCGGCCGGTGGCGTATCGTTTGCGACACGCTACGCCGCCCCACCGGTCTGCTCGGCTCGCCGGAACTGCTTGCTCAGGGCCAGCCCCTGCCGCTGGTACGACGAGCCGATCGACGCCCCGTAGATCTTGTCCGGGACATCCAGCAGCCGGCTGTAGACTACACGGCCGACCACCTGGCCGTGCTCGATGACGAACGGCACCTCATGCGCCCGCACCTCCAGCACGACCCGCGTCCCCTTGTCGCCTTCCTCGCCGTACCCGAATCCGGGGTCGAAGAAGCCCGCGTAGTGGATCCTGAACTCGCCCACGGTCGGATCGAACGGCACCATCTCGGCCGCGCAGTCCGGCTGCACGACCACCCGTTCGCGCGAGCCCAGAATGTAGAAGTCGCCGGGATTCAGAATGAGGCGATCGCCGGGGAGGTTCCGAATCTCGTGCCAGAAAGCGCCTGGATCGTAGTGATCCACCGTGCGCATGTCGATGAGGGGAGCGTTCTTCCGGCCCCGGTAGCCGACGACGTCCGCCGCGTGCTTCCCCCGGAGGTTGACCGAGAGCTTCACGCCCTTCCGGATGTCCGCCTGCGCCGGACCGTCGTCCTCCAGAAAGATGAGGTTCTCCGCCTCGTCCAGGCGTTCGAGCAGGCTGTCGGTCGGAGGCGGCTTCCCCCGCACGAACCGCAACTGCGACAGTCGCACGCCCCGCTGCACGATGACCGGGAACGTCCGCGGGACGATCTCGGCGAACAGCGGCCCCGAGTATCCGTCGGACACCCGCTCGAACTCGCTGCCGTAGTCGGTGATCAGCCGCGTGAACACGTCGAGCCGGCCCGTGGTGCTCTTCGGATTCGCCCTCGCCGACAGGCCGCGTGGCAGCCGCAGGCTCTCCATCAGCGGAGCCAGGTAGACGCAGCCCTTTTCCAGCACCGTCGGTGACGACAGATCCAGTTCGGCCATCGAGAACGCGTCGAGCTTGCGTTCCACGGTGGCGTTCCGGCCGGGCAAGAAGCTGGCCTGCAGGCGGTACGCGACCGCCCCCAGCCGCAGGTCGAGACTCGCCGGCTGAACCTGCTCATCGGCGACCGGCTCGCTCGCGGTGATTCGGCCGCCCTGAATGAGCGCGCGGATCTTCTGGTACGGCAGGACGCCGGTCGAGACCGGGACGGACGCGTCCCGCACCATCTCCGGGAACAGCGCCAGCGCACGGTCGTCCGGCTCACCCATCTCCGGCATCGTCCTCGACCGGGTGTCGACGAAGAGCGGCCCGGTCGTGCAACTCCTTGTTCTCCGCGGCCCGGACCTCCACCCAACGGGCGAGGTCATCGGGCAGCGTGACGGTGATGGTCTCCATCGAGATTCTCCAGACTCCCCGAGGACGAGATAGTGTGACACGGAATCCGGCGTCATCCAGACTTCTCCAATCGTCCCGCCGGCCCGCCGAGCGCGTCGAGGCTCCTCTCTCCGGTGCCGTCGGGGACGCCCGCCGTGCTACGCTTGTGGCACTTCGGAACCATGACTTCCAGGAGGAGATGCGTGATGCGTGCATGGGCGGTTGTAGCGGTTCTCATGATGGCGGCGTGCGGCGGCGAGGCCGAGCCGGAACCGGCGGCCGAGCCGGAGGCGCCGCCGAGCGCGGGGACCATCGAGCGGCTCGACCCGGCCTTCGACGCGCTGGTGCCGGCCGACGCGGTGATCGAGGAGCTGGCCGGCGGGTTCGGGTTCACCGAGGGACCGGCGTGGATCGACGACGGGGACGGCTACCTGCTCTTCAGCGACATCCCCGGCAACCGCATCGTCAGGTGGGACCCCGACGGGACCGTCAGCGACTTCCTGAACCCGGTCTACGAGGGCGAGCACGAGGAGGGGCGGCTCGTCGGCTCGAACGGCATCATCGTCGACCCGGACGGGAACGTCGTCTTCACCGAGCACTTCAACGGCCGCATCTCCCGCATCGCGGCCGACGGGACCCGCAGCGTCGTCGTCGACAGCTACGAGGGGGGACGGCTCAACAGCCCGAACGACGTCGACTACCACAGCGACGGCTCGCTCTACTTCACCGACCCCGCCTACGGGCTGCCGACCCCCGAGGCGCGGGAGCAGGACGTGAACGGCATCTACCGGCTGAGCCCGGACGGCGAGCTCGTCCGCCTCGGCGACCAGACCGGCCCCAACGGCATCGCCTTCTCGCCCGACGAGTCGACCCTCTACGTAGCCGACAGCGCCACCCGGCAGTGGATGGCGTACCCGGTGAACGAGGACGGCACCCTCGGCGAGGTCGAGCTGCTGCTCGACGCCAGCGCCTCGGAGGAGAGCGGCTCGGCCGACGGCCTGAAGATCGACGAGCAGGGCAACCTGTGGGCGACGGGCCCCGGCGGGGTCTGGGTCATCGCGCCGGACGGGACGCACCTCGGCACCATCAAGCCGAACGAGGTCCCGGCCAACGTGGCGTGGGGCGACGCGGACCGGCGGACGCTGTACATGACCGCCCGCACCGGGCTGTACCGCATTCGCGTGAACGCCACCGGCGACCGCCAGTAGTCTGCGCCGTAGAACGGTGCAGACTACTGCAGGGTTGGTTGGGCGCCCGGCGGAGTCACAGACGACGATGAGCGGGCGAGGCGTCCGTGCCCCCGAGCGGCCCGGAATCGCCGGCTTGGTCCACCGCGAGGCGGAACCGTAAACGCCGCTGTCGGACGGGCGCCGCACCGCGGGGGGGCCTGGGGCGCGGGGGTGCGGCTCGCCGAGAACGGACCGCGAGGCAAGGGGCCTCCGGGGCCCGGCGGCGTCGCGAGGCGGCGCGACACGGGACCTGGTTCCGCGGGAATCGGAGCTGCCGGCGAGGGTCCGGGCCATCCCGGCCGTCCGGCGGCGCAGCAAGGAGGCCGACGATGCGCTATCCCCTGTTCGCGACGTTCGCGGCGGCGTTGACCATCGGTCCGGCGGCGGCGGTCGCCGCCCAGGATATCGACGCGGGCTGGGCCCCGCCGCAGACCCCGTGGGGGCACCCCGACCTGCAGGGCGTCTGGGACCAGACCACCGGCACCCCCCTCGAGCGGGCCGTCGACGCTGGCGACCGCGAGTTCCTCAGCGAGGAAGAGGCGGCGGAGCGCGAGCGACGGCGGTTCGCGGCGTTCGACGCACCGCCGCGGTCGGGCAGCCCCGGCAACTACGGCTCGCAGTGGCGCGACGGGTCGCGCAACGCGTTGACCCGCACGTCGCTGATCGTCGATCCGCCGGACGGCCGCATCCCCGCCCTCACCCCGGCCGGCGAGCGCCGCGCGGCCGAGAACGCGGCGCGCCGGCGCGACCATCCCGCCGACTCGTGGACCGACCGCAACCTGTGGGAGCGCTGCATCACCCGCGGCACGCCCCGGGTGCCCAACAACTACAACAGCAACATCCTCATCCTGCAGACGCCGGACGCGGTGGTGATGCTGAACGAGATGATCAACGAGACCCGCGTCGTCGCTCTCGACGGGCGCCCCCACGTCGCCGACGGCGTCCGCCTGTGGAACGGCGACTCCCGCGGCCGCTGGGAGGGCGACACCCTGGTCGTCGAGACCACGAACTTCAGCGACCAGCAGGTGTTCCGTGGCTTCCCGGTCGGCAGCCTGCGCCTCGTCGAGCGGTTCACCCGCACCGGGTCCGACAGCATCGACTACGAAATGACCCTCAGCGACCCGACCACCTACACCCGCGACTGGACCGTCGTGCTGCCGATGATCGCGAACGGCGGCGGGATGTTCGAGTACGCCTGCCACGAGGGGAACTACGGGATGGAGGGAATCCTCGCCGGTCATCGCGCCGAGGAGCTCGCGGGTCAATAGCCTGCACGGCGGCTGCCAGCGCTCGCCGGCGCGGCCTGTCCGATCGATCACCGGACTTCCTCCGACCCTGACCCGCGACGTCTGCCCCGCATGGTCGGTTTGCTCGTCACGACGACGTGACGTACTCTGCCGTCATGGCTCGAACCCAAGGTGTGCGAACTCGACCGTCTCCGCCGGCGAACCCGGCGCCGGTCGCAGCACTGGTTCTCCTCGGGCTGGCGCTGGCACCGCCGCCGGCCGCGGCGCAGCCGCCCACGATTGCCGACTTCGCCCCGGTGACCGACGCCATGCTCCAGGACCCGGCGCCGGAAGACTGGCTGACGTGGCGGCGGACCCTCGACGCCTGGGGCTACAGCCCCCTCGACCAGATCGACCGGTCGAACGTCGGCGACCTGCGCATGGTGTGGACGCGGGCCCTGACTCCCGGCAGCCAGCAGGGCACTCCCCTCGTCTACCGCGGCGTGCTCTATATGCCGAACCCGGGCGACGTCATCCAGGCCATCGACGCCGCGACCGGCGACCTCGTCTGGGAGCACCGCCGCGACCTGCCCGCGGACATCTACGACCACGTCGGGCGGCTCGCCGTCACCAACCGCAACCTCGCGATCTACGACCGGCTCATCATCGACACGAGCGCCGACAACTTCGCCTTCGCCCTCGACGCCGTAACCGGCGAGCTCGTCTGGGAAACCCGCATCCTCGACTATCTGACCCACCCCGCGACGCACAGCGCGGGGCCCGTCATCGCCGACGGCAAGGCCATCTCGGGGCGGAGCTGCCGGCCCGCCGGGGGGCCGGAGGCCTGCGTCATCACCGCTCACGACGCCCTCAACGGGACCGAGCTGTGGCGGCGGCGCACCACCCCCGCGCCGGGCGAGCCCGGGGACGAGACGTGGGGCGGGGTGCCCGACGCCGAACGCAAGCACGTCGGGAGCTGGATGCCCCCGAGCTACGACCCCGAGCTCAACCTGGTCTACGCGGGCACGTCGGTCACCTCGCCGGCCCCGAAGTTCATGCTCGGCGGCGCCGACCTCGCGCACCTGTACCACAACTCGACCCTGGCCCTCGACGCCGACACCGGAGAGATAGTCTGGTACTACCAGCACCTGAACGACCACTGGGACCTCGACCACCCCTTCGAGCGGATGCTGCTCGACACCGCGGTCGCGCCCGACCCCGCCGCGGTGGACTGGATCAACCCGCGCCTGCGGCCCGGCGAGGTCCGCCGGGTGATGACCGGGGTGCCCGGCAAGACCGGCGTCGTCTACACCCTCGACCGCGAGACCGGCGAGTTCCTCTGGGCCACCCCCACCATCGCCCAGAACGTGATCACCCACATCGACGGGGCCACCGGGGCGGTCACCGAGAACGGGGAGGTCACGTTCAGCGCTCTCGGGCAGGAGATGCTCGTCTGCCCCACCTGGGCCGGCGGCCGGGGCTGGCAGGCTGGCGCCTACAGCCCCCTGACGCGGGCGATGTACTTCCCGATGCGCAACACCTGCGCGCGCATGCTTTCGACGCTCGAGAGCGGCCTGCGCACCTACGCGCTGGCCGCCCGTCACCAGCTCGCGCCCGGCACCGACTTGCTCGGCACGGTGCGCGGCATCTCGGTCGAGACCGGGGAGACCACGTGGCTCCACGAGCAGCGGGCCGCCACCTGGTCGCTCGTGGCCACCGGCGGCGGGCTCGTGTTCGGCGGCGACGTCAACGGGCGGTTCCGGGCGTTCGACCACGAGACCGGCGCGGTCCTCTGGGAGATCAACCTCGGCTCGCCGGTCACCGGCTACCCCATCAGCTTCGCGGCCGGCGGCCGGCAGTACGTCGCCGTCAGCACCGGCAGCGCCGCCCAGTCGTCGACCCAGCTCCGCATCACCCCCGAGCTGCGGCCCAGCGCCGGCAACAACCTGTTCGTGTTCACGCTTCCTGAGTAACCAGTAGCATTCCAGAGACGTCCAGCGGCTCGTCGTCCGCGGACGCCGCCGCGAACTCGGACTCGGCGCCGCGGGGCTCGTCCCGCTCGTCGAAGCCCGCGAGCTCGCCCTCGCCAACCGCAAGCTCGCGCGGTCCGGGGGCGACCCCCTCGCCGAGAAGCGCCGCGCCGACGGCGTGCCCACCTTCACCGAGGCCGCCGAGTGCGTCCTCGAACAGAAGCGCGGCGGCTGGCGCGGCCGGTGGCACGCGCAGAACTGGTGGCGGAGCCTGGAACGCTACGCCTTCCCCCGCATCGGCCCCCGCCCGGTCTCCGAGGTCAACACGGCCGACGTGCTGGAGATCCTCACGCCGATCTGGCACGTCAAGGCGGAGACGGCCAGGGCCGTCCGCCAGCGCGTCCGCTCGGTGCTGGAGTGGGCCATCGCGATGGACCTGCGGAACGACAACCCCTGCGACCGCGTGCTGCCGGTGCTCGGTCCGCAGAACGACATCGTCCGGCACCATCCGGCGCTGCCGCACAAGGCCGTGGCCGCGGCCATCGAGACGGTGCGGGCGTCCGGTTCGGCACAGCCGGCCGTGAAGCTGGGGTTCGAGTTTCTCGTGCTCACGGCGGCGCGGTCCGGTGAGGTGCGACTGGCGACGTGGGACGAGATGGACACGAAGGACCGCGTGTGGACCATTTCGGCCCTGCGGATGAAGGCGAAGCGCGAGCACCGGGTCCCGCTGTGCCGGCGGGCGGTTGAGATCCTCGACGCGGCGCGTGTGCTCGGTGACGGCGGCGGCTTGGTGTTCCCCATGCGGAGCGGGAGGCCGATGTCGGCGACGACACTGCCGAAGATGCTCCAGCAGCACGAGATCGCCGCCGTACCGCACGGCTTCCGGTCGTCGTTCCGGGACTGGGCGGCCGAGGAAACGGACCACCCGCGTGAGGTCATCGAGGCGGCGCTGGCGCACGTGGTCCAGAACAAGGTTGAAGCGGCCTACGCCCGGTCGGATCTGTTCGGGCGGCGGCGGGTGCTGATGGACGATTGGGCGGAGCACCTCGCCGGCAAGGGCCGGTGATGCGCCCCGAACGGCCGGGGCCGAAGTCCCGGTCGACGTCACGCGCGGGTGCCCGGCCCGACTCGACGGAGTCTATCGGCGTCCGCGGGCGCCTCACCCGCACCGATGAGCTTCTGCCTCGACCGCGTAGTAGTGACCCGAGACGATGAGAAACGCGTTGCCGCCGACCTCTGCCGTGGCGTTCCTCAGTCGCGTCATGACGTTGGGGTGAACCCCTGGAGGAGTGCGCGGTTCTCGCTCCTGCATCCCTGCCGCCGCCCCAGCCATCGCCGCCGCCCGCCGGTCGGACGCATTCACGATGGTCAGGAACTCGCATGACGCCCGCAGCCCGACATCGCCTTCGCGAACCTGCGCGCCAGCAGACGTTAGTCGCGTGGCGCAACCCAGACTCAAACAGCAACTGACCGTCAGCAGTACCGCAATTCGTCGTCGTCGCATCACGCTTCCCGCCTCCGCGCCCCTTCGGCAGTTCTTGGGGGTCACGTTGCCACCGCCTCTCCTTCGGCCGCGGCCGTTCGGCCAGCCCGCTCACCTTCGATCCAGCCTTCCAGCCGAGCGAGCCGGCGGTCTACATTGCCAACCGCCGCCGTCAGCCGCACGTCGAGCGCTTCAACCCGCGCCGTCAGCCGCACGTCAAGAGCGTCCACCCTTGCATTGAGCGCCGCGATCTGTCGCCAGAGCAACCCTCCGATGCCGACGATGACCGCGATGGTGGGCCAGTCAACCGTCATGCCGCACCTCGCTCGGCTTGTCAGCCAGCGCACCGGTGCCACGCTGGCGAACGGGCTTCACCCCACGGCCGGACCACGCGCCCGGTACCACGCTTGCGGGGTCTGCCCTGTGCGCCTGCTGCAGCATCTCGCCCGCCACTTCAACACTTGTCTGGCTGGTGTTGCTCCCGGCCAGGATGATTTGCACTAGATGCGAGACTTCCGCAAAGGAGAGAATCTCGACGATCGTCCCGAGCGGTTGGCCGACATGTTCCCCGAGCGCTGCAAGGCGATCCCGCGCCGCCCGGCTCGTCCGAATCGTTGTGTGCGTGTTGTCCATATAGGCAGCATATAGACAGTGTGTGATCTGTCAAGGGCGACAGCGCATCCAAGAGCTCTGTCCTTTGCTCTCGCGACCGAGCGCAGTCGCGACTGTCCAGGCGGGACGCACGGGGGGACGCGGAGGCCGGTAGATCGGGTCCGCGCGCGGGACGTCAGTAGCTCGGGCCGTGGTCTCGCTCGGGTCCACGCCGCCGCATCATCTCCACGGCCCGCGCAACGTCTCGGCCAGGGCCGTGTAGTGCTCGGTCAAGCTCGTCACCTGCCCGCTGAGCCGCTCGACCTGCCGCCGCAAGGTCTCGACCTGCTGCCGCCAGGCTTCGGCCTGCGCGGCCTGCTGCGTCCGCTCCCGCTCGGACTGCTCGGACAACCCCCGCAAGGCCGTCATCAACTGCCGTTCCAGCTCGGTCATACAACCGCCTCACTTCCTCGACAGCCTCACGGCAGGCCGCCCACCCACCCGCCAGGGCGGATTGCTCAGCGTCCCGGCCGGCAGCACCACGAATCGATCCCCGTCGATCACCCGAAGTCTCACGCCCCAGGTCCTGTCGTTCATCTCGGCCAGCGTCGAGGTTGCCTCCTCGATGTCCACGCGGAGCACCGCCAGCACCTCGATCTGCCGCTCGATGGTCGTCCACAGCCAGCGCGTCCCCGCCCAGCTCCCGACGCAGATGCCGAGCGAGAGACTCAGGCCCACCGCCAGCGGCCTCAGCCACGCGTGCCGCAGCAGGGCGCTCAACCGTCCGACCCCCTCCGCCGTATCGGCTTCGATGGTACGCAGCGCGTGGTCGACGACGGCGCTCAAGCTCTTGCCGCGCCGCCGCAGCTCGCTCGCGACCGTCCGGACGGCCCGTTTGTGAGCACGGTTCGTTCGTTGAAGGGCGGTGGCTCCGGCGCGAGCTGGACATCCTCGGTCGTGGGCCGGATCCGGGCCGGCTCACCGCCGTCTTGGGGACTCCGGAAGAGCCGGACGGCCGCAGTCCGGGACGAGAGCGACCCGACGCCCGGCGTTCGACCGGGACATGCCGGCTTCATCATCGGGGCCGAGCCGCGATAGACTCTTTCCGCTCGGTTGATCGAGATCGAGGACGAAGATTCCCGAGCAGCTTGTCCGCGGCCGCGACCGCTCGTCCAACGCGGTGTGGGAAACGCGCTGCACATGGTGGGATGGTCCTGGACGAACGGTCCGGCGTTGTCGATGCCGCTGGCAGGATGCACAGGCGCTCGGGCGGCGGGCTTGAGCTTCGCGAGACCGGTCTGGAGATCATCGGGCGTTGTGCCGGATTCGTCCGCGACGGGCTTGCAGGGGCCGCTGGATTCCCGCTGAAGATGAGGGAACAAGCGAGGGGACGGTGGCCGGCGTATCTGAGTTAAGTTATTTATTGTAAACGACTTATGGACTATACGAAACTCACGCTGCCTTAACCATGTCCCTGATCCGTATCGTTGCCGGGTCGCTACCCGCAGATGCGACGGAGATCGCTCACGCCAAGCTGACAGTCGTTCGGCGGTCGCGGTGGCTGCTGCGGGCGCGGACGCGAAATCGTGACGCAGCCGACTCCGACATCGGCCTCTGTTCAGCGGCTTCCCCCCTCGTCTCGGTATAGGAGGCGCGGGAGCGTCAAGCGTCGGTCCCAACTCGTCCGGCGTACGGCATCCGGCCGCTCCGCTCGGTCGAACAGGAAGTGCTCGACTTTCATCGCCAGGAGTCTGCGCCGTAGAACGGCGCGGACTCCTGCAGGGTGGTTTGGGCGCCGAGCGGAGCCGTCAGGCGACGATTGGCGGGCTAGGCCTGCCCTTGCCCCGGATCTCGCCGGCTGGACTTCGTAAATGCGTGCAAGGTCATCCGAATTCGTCCCGCAGTTCGAACGCGAAGGTCATGGCGACGAGCTGGGTGTAGCCATGCCACAGGAGCTGCGCGCCGGGCGGGTCGCGCTTGCGCCCGAGCCAGCCGCCGAGGCGGGCCACCAGACCGACGGCTTCACCAAGGGGCGTCGGCGCCGGCAGGTTGCGGGAGCGGGCGAAGACCGCGAGCACGCGCAACTCGCTGTCGGAAAACAGCAAGTCCGGCGGCAGGTCGGGGGTCTCGCGCCCGAGCTGGACCATCAACTGGATTCGCCACCCCACGACCATCTTGATGGCGATGGCCCGCTCGAGACGCTCCGCCGTGTGGTGCTGCAACTCCTCCACCTTGCAGCCGGACTTGAGGACCCGGAAGTACTCTTCGATGCGCCAGCGCAGGGCGTACCAGCTCAGAATACGCATCGCGTCATCGACGCTGGTCACCCGCAGCGTGGTCAACAGGAACCACTCCAGCGGCTTGACCGCGGGCGGGGGGTGTTCCTCGCGCGCATGGACGATGAACAGCGCCACCGGCTCGGCGCCGGGGCACGGCAGCGTCACCGGCTGGTAGCGCAGGGTCAACTCGGCGTCGCGCTTGGCCCGGCCGGCCTTGGCGGGCTGTTTGCTGGCCTTCACCCGCGCGCTCAGCCGTCCCACCTCGACTGTGGCGGCGCCGCGGGCCGGCGCGTTGCGCACCTCGTCGAACAGACGGCGCGAGACCACGTGCCCGTCGGCCGTCTTCTCCCGGCCGAGGACGCGGTCCACCTTCGCCCGCACCAGCAGGTCGACCTGCGGGGCGTGCGCCCGGCGCTCGACGAACAGGTCGAGGAAGTCGGCCTCGCGGTCCATCGTGCACACGACCCGGGTCTCCTCACCCAACCGCCCGGCCGCCTCCGCGCAGTCGCGCAGCCCCTCCACCCAACGGAACGACTTCCGCTCCTTGCGCGGCTTCGGCCGGCCTTTCTCCTCCGGAGCCGGGGGCTCGGGCGCGTCGAACGCGGCGCGCAGGACGCCCAGCGCCACGCCGTCCGTATTGACCGCCAAGGTCGTCTGCAGATCCAGGCCGCGGGCCACGGCGCCGGTCTGATTCGAGCCGATGACTCCCAGCCCCTCGGTCCGGCTCCGCCGGGTGAAGTTCAGGCGGGTGCCGTCCTGGATGCAAAGCACCGTGTCATGCGCCCGCATCCGCCGCAGCGTGCGCTCGCGATGGGGGGCGAGAATGTTCTCGACCGTCACCGCGCTCTCGGCGGGCTGGTCGATCAGCCGGTAATGTCCCTTCACCGATGCTCTCGTACCGTTCGCGGCCCCGGGCATGGCGCGCTGCGGGGACTCGCCCAGCAGATGGGCGCTCAGCACCAGGCGCGCGCTCAGCCGCGCGTCCCCCAGCCGCGCCCCGCCGAACTCGTGGTCCGCCCAGGATGCCGCGTCGAGCCCGTCGCCGACCTCGAGCGACGCCACGCCCGGCGCGGGCGCCTGGAGGGTGTCGCGCCACGCCGGCTCCAACACATACAGATACACGCCCTTGCGCGTTTCCGATGCCGCGTGCGTCCGGTCCTGGCGCCCGCGCCCGCAGGTCGCACCCACGCGGACCCAGTTCGCCGCCCGAAGGCTCGCCCCCGTCTGTGCGGTCTCGTCGACGAACGTCTCCAGCAGCCAGGGCCGATAGCCGTAGAGGCGCTCGCAGTCGTCACCGACCGCCCGGGCGGCCCGGCCCAACACGTGAGAGGCCAGATTGCGGCACGCGACGCCGGGGCGCACCAGCAACCGGCACAGGCCCAGCACCCGGTGCAGGTGGGCGCGTCGGCGCGTGTCGTCCCAGCCGATCCAGGCGTCGCGGTCTCGCAGGCGCCGCGCACTCGCGGCGAATCCCACCCCGCCCAGCCAACCATGCGCCGAGCCTACCAGATAGCGCAGTTGAGGGCCGACAAACGGTCCGGCGCCGCGCGGGTGCTCATGCGCCATCAGCGTGTTCCAGATTCGGCGTTGCTCGTCGGTTTCCACCCGCACCAGCGCCAAGTCCCGGACCTCGCCGACCGTGGCCGGCACGTCAACCGCAGGAGCCACCGGCTGCGGAAACACACGCGGCCCCCGCGCACCGCCGCGGGACGGCCGGTCCCGAGGCAGAGAAACGTGGCCCGCCGCCTCGAGGTCGGCCAACGCCGCCGAGCAGCTCGCGCGCTGCCACCGGCCGCGTCCATCGCGGAAATCGAACGCTTCACAGACGCGGTCGGCGACCTGCCCGAGCCCTTGAACGCCCTGCGCTACCGCCCCGTCCAGCACCTCGCGCAGCCGGGCGAGGTCGCCCCGCAGGCTGCGTCCAACCTGTCTCTGAATCTCCATGCCCGCCACCGTAGCGAGGTGGCTTCATGAAGTCCAGCGAAAAGTTACGGGGCAAGGGTAGGGCTAGGCCGGCTAGGCCTGCCCTTGCCCCGGATCTCGCCGGCTGGACGTCGTAATGCGTGCAAGGTCATCCGAATTCGTCCCGCAGTTCGAAGGCGAAGGCCATGGCGACGAGCTGGGTGTAGCCATGCCACAGGAGCTGCGCGCCGGGCGGGTCGCGCTTTCGCCCGAGCCACCCGCCGAGGCGGGCGAGCAGACCGACGGCGTCCCCAAGGCGCGGCGGCGCCGGCAGATTGCGGGAACGGGCGAAGACGGCGAGCACGCGCAACTCGCTGTCGGAGAACAGCAAGTCCTCCGGCAGGTCAGGCGTCTCGCGCCCGAGCCGGACCATCAACTGGATCCGCCACCCCACAACCATCTTGATGGCGATGGCCCGCTCGAGACGCTCCGCCGTATGGTGCTGCAACTCCTCCACCTTGCAGCCGGACTTGAGGACCCGGAAGTACTCTTCGATGCGCCAGCGCAGGGCGTACCAGCCCAGAATGCGCGTGGCGTCATCGGTGCTGGTCACCCGCATCGTGGTCAGCAGGAACCACTCCAGCGGCTTGACTGCGGGCGGCGGCTGTTCCTCGCGCGCATGGACGACAAACAGATCGACCGGCTCGGCGCCGGGACACGGCAGCGCCACCGGCTGGTAGCGCAGCGTCAACTCGGCGTCGCGGGCCGCACGGCCGTCCTGGCGGGCCTGTTTGCTGGCCTTCACCCGCGCGCTCAGCCGCCGCACCTCGACCGTGGCGGTGCCGCGGGCCGGCGCGTTGCGCACCTCGTCGAACAGACGGCGCGTAACCACGTGCCCGTCAGCCGTCTTCTCCCGGCCGAGGACGCGGTCGACCTTCGCCCGGACCAGCAGGTCGACCTGCGGGGCGTGCGCCCGGCGCTCGACGAACAGGTCGAGGAAGTCGGCCTCGCGGTCCATCGTGCACACGACCCGGGTCTCCTCACCCAACCGCTCGGCCGCCGCCGCGCAGTCGCGCAGCCCCTCGACCCAACGGAACGACTTCCGTTCCTCGCGCGGCTTCGACTGGCCCTTCTCCTCAAGATTCGGAGACTCGGGTGCGTCAAACGCGGCTCGCAGGACGCCCAGCGCCATGCCGTCCGGATTGACCGCCAATGTCGTCTGCAGGTCCAGACCGCGCGCCACGGCGCCGGTCTGATTCGAGCCGATGACCCCCAGCCCCTCGGTCTGGCCGCGCCGGGTGAAGTTCAGGCGGGTGCCGTCCTGGATGCACAGCACCGTGTCATGCGCCCGCATCCGCCGCAGCGTGCGCTCGCGATGGGGAGCGAGGATGTTCTCGACCGTCACCGCGCTCTCGGCGGGCTGGTCGATCAGCCGGTAATGTCCCTTCACCACCGCTCTCGTGCCGTTCGCGGCGCCGGGCATGGCGCGCTGCGGAGACTCGCCCATCTGCCGGGCGCTCAGCACCAGCCGCGCGCTCAGCCGCGCGTCGCCCAGCCACGCCCCGCCGAACTCGTGGTCCGCCCAGGACGCCGCGTCGAGCCCGTCGCCGACCCCGAGCGGCGCCACGCCCGGGGCGGGCGCCTGGAGGGTGTCGCGCCACGCCGGTTCCAACGCATACAGGTACACGCCCTTGCGCGTTTCCGACGCCGCGTGCGTGCGGTCCTGACGCCCGCGCCCACAGGTCTCACCCACGCGGACCCAGTTCGCCGCCCGAAGACTCGCCCCCGTCTGTTCGGTCTCGTCGACGAACGTCTCCAGCAGCCACGGCCGATAGCCGTAGAGGCGCTCGCAGTCGTTGCCGACCGCCCGGGCGGCCCGGCCCAACACGTGGGAAGCCAAGTTGCGGCACGCGACGCGGGGACGCACCAGCAACCGGCACAGGCCCAGCACTCGGTGCAGGTGAGCGCGTCGGCGCGTGTCGTCCCAGCCGATCCAGGCGTCGCGGGCATGCAGGCGCCGCACACACGCGGCGAACCCCACCCCGCCCAGCCAACCATGCGCCGAGCCTACCAGATAACGCAGTTGAGGGCCGACAAACGGCCCGGCGCCGCGCGGGTGCTCATGCGCCATCAGCGTGTTCCAGATTCGCCGCTGCTCGTCGGTGTCCACCCGCACCAGCGCCAGGTCCCGGACCTCGCCGACCGTCCCGGGTACGTCAACCGCCGGAGCCACCGGCTGCGGAAGCACACGCGGCCGCCGCACACCGCCGCGGGACGGCCGACCCCGAGGCAGCGAGACGTGGCCCGCCGCCTCAAGGGCGGCCAACGCCGCCGAGCAGCTCGCGCGCTGCCACCGGCCGCGTCCATCGCGGAAATCGAACGCTTCACAGACGCGGTCGGCGACCTGCCCGAGGGTGTGAACGCCCTGCGTTACCGCCCCGTCCAGCACCTCGCGCAGTCGGGTGAGGTTGCCCCGCAGGCTGCGCCCAACCTGACTCTGAATCTCCATGCCGGCCACCGTAGCGAGGTGGCTTCATGAAGTCCAGCGGAAAGTTATGGGGCAAGGGCAGGGCTAGGCTGGCCGATACGACCGCAGGAAGCTGCGAACGTGGCGCACCGCCAGCGGAATCTTCTCCGGGGTGTCTTTCCAGGGGTACATGCTCAGCTGTCCGTTTGGCGCCAGCATCGCGCTCTCGATCGCGGCATCGTACGAATGTCCCGGGGTATCGTCCGGCAGGACGAGAACCGGCGTCTGACACTGCCTCACGAAGTCCCGCGTCACCGTGAACACGAAGTCAGGGTCAGTGCGGAACAGTCGGTTCAGGAATTGGTCGGCCATTTGCGTCGTGATGTCGGGGTCCCGCTCGACCACTTCTGCACCCCACGAGTTGCTCTGACTCTCATACATGGCGTTCGGCAACTCCGGGCGGAATCCGACCGGCTGCGCCGGCACGGCCGCGACCACGCGATCCGGCGCCCGCTTGATGAGGTTCCAGATGAAGGGTCCCGCAATGCAGAAACCGAGCACCATGAACCTGTCGATCCCCAGGTGATCCATCAGGCCGAGTTGGTCGTCGGTGTAGGCATCCCACGGCCGGTCGACCTCGAGCGGGCCAGTGGACTGCCCGGCTGCGTGGCGCAAGTCCGCGTAGATACAGCGGAACTCTCCGCTGAACGCCTCGATCGTGTTGAAGGGATTGCGGCGCCGGATGCCCTCGATCGTCGAGCCGTTCAGCCCCCCGCCCGAGATGAGCAACAGCGGGAAGCCCGACCCTGTCTCCTCATAGCGGATGCGGACATTCCCCCTTTCGTAGAAGCGTCCGCCATCGTCATTGCCGCCCTGCCGCGCGAACAGCGCCCCCGGCGTAGCGGCCATTGCCGCCGCAGCGGCGCCAGTCTTCAGCAGCTTGCGTCTGATCGGGTCCACCATACCTCCTCCTCTCGGCCGTGTTTCGCCTCGATGACACGGCGATCATCATGGGGGACCAGTGTAGCCCATAATGCGGCCCCATCCTCGGTGCCGAGTCGCCAACCGGGAGGGCCACCCTGCGGCAGACGTGGAGACGGCGCGGCTCGAGGAGCAGAGCATCCGCCCCGCGGCGACGGCGGTGTCCGAAGCCGGCGGCGTGCGGGCGGGTGAGACCGCGGCCGTCAACTCGGCGGTGAGGATGAGGCTCCGCGCCGGCGCGGCGCATCGAGGGGCTTCGTGGGGGCGCTTGCCACCAGTGGCTTCGGCGCTGCCTCGCTTGCGCGCCGCCAAGGGCGGGACGGCCGGTCAGGCGTCGCGGGGGCTTGAGAACCGTAATGAAACCCATCCAGCAAGCCAGCCACGGCGTGCCCGGTCCCATGCGCGGTTCAGCTCACCCTGCCCGAACGGCCGACCGCGCTGCGGGTCAGTCCGCCGAAAGCGACGGCCTCAGCTCCTCGAACCAGTTGACCACCACGTAGATCCGGCCCGGCGGCACGTCCCCGGCCGCCGCGGCGTTGGGGACGAGCGTGTAGGCCAGCGTCCCGTTGTCGGACATGGTGTTGCCGGTGACCGTGTCGCCGGAGGTGTCGAAGAACAGCGGTACCGGGTCCCCCGTCGTGGCCGGCGTCTCCGGATCGACGCCGATCGCGAGCAGGGAGCCGCGGTCGCCGTAGAGCAGGTAGCCGGCGCCAAGGTAGCCGAGAGCGAGGGCCGGCTCGACAATCACCCGGACCTCGCCGCTCGCGGGCGAGTAGATGGCCACCCGGCCGTCCTCGAGGTCGGCCCCCTCGCCCACGATCGTGAAGACCAGCTCGTCGCGACCGGGCACGGCGAGCGGCCACAGGTGGGCGACGTCACCCCGCGCCTCGTCGAGGCGGGTGAGGGGGCGCGGCGTCCCCCCGGCCGCGGACACTTGCATCAGGCCGCTCCCGCCCTCGCTCGACAGCAGGGAGTAGACGATGGTGCCGTCCCTCAGCCATGCGGCCTTGGTGTACAGCCGCCCCTCCCCTTCCAGGATGGTGTAGCGGGTGCCGCCCGCGAGCGGGACCAGGTTGAGGGTCCATCGGTCGCCGTCCTGCAGTCGAAACACGAGGCTCCCGCCGTCCGGCGCAATCGCCACCGGCCCCATCGCACCCTCGGTGCCGGGAATCGGCGTCGCGTCGAAGGCGTCGAGGGCGCGGGCGTGGAGCCGCGTCCCGTCGCGGTCCTCGACGCCGTAGACGACGTGGCGCCCGTCCGGCGAGACCGCGAGGGCGCCGGTGAGGGACTGACCCGGGGCGAGGTCGATGGTGAACCGCTGGACCGGGCGGGGCGGCGCGTCGGCCGCCGGCTTCAACGTCCAGGCCGCGCCCGAGGTCACCGCCGCGGTGACGAGGAGGGCGAGGGCGAAGCGCCATCCCGCCGCGGCGGGCCGGCCGGCCGGAGCGGGAGCCGCGGCGGCGGGTTCCGCCTCGGGCTCGTCCGCCTCGCCGGTGGGATCGATCCACTGCAGCTCGCGCTTGAGGTCGCGCATGGTCTGCCAGCGGTCCTCGGGATCCTTGGCGAGGCAGGTCCGCACCACGCGGTCCAGCCGGCGCGGAATGGGCGCCTCGGCGTCCCGGAGGGAGGCCGGCGCGTCCTTCAGAATCGCCCCTATCACGCTCGCCTGACTCGGACCGTCGAACGGCCGCCGCCCCGACACCATCTCGTATAGGGTGGCGCCGAACGAGAAGACGTCCGAGCGCGCGTCGGCGGGCTTGCCGTCGAGCTGCTCCGGAGACATGTAGTGCAGGGTGCCGAGGATGCTCCCCTCCATGGTCAGGGCGGTGCGCGTCGGCGCCGACGTCAGCGGCCCCGGCGGGCCCGCCTCGTGCTGCTTGGCGAGGCCGAAGTCGAGCAGCCTCACCCCGGTCTCGGTGAGCATGACGTTGCTCGGCTTCAGGTCGCGGTGCACGATGCCCTGCCGGTGCGCGGTGTCGAGGGCCTCGGCTATCTCCACCGCGATGGGCACCGCCTCGGGGACGGGGACGGGGCCGCGCTCGACGCGCTGGGCGACGGTCTCACCGTCGAGGAACTCCATGACCAGGAAGTCCATCGGCGGGCCGGCCGACGACGGCCGCTCGCGCCCCACGTCGAAGAGGGTGCAGATGTTGGGGTGGTTGATGGCGGCGACGGCGCGCGCCTCGCGCTCGAAGCGCTCGCGCTGCTCGGGACTGTCGGCGACGTGGGCGGTCAGCACCTTGACGGCGACGGTGCGGTCGAGGCGGGTGTCCGTCGCCCGGTAGACCTCGCCCATGCCGCCGGCGCCGAGGGCGCCGACCACCTCGTAGGGCCCGAGCCGGTCGCCCGGCGCGAGTGTCGGCATGGCGACACCTACGGGCGCCTCCCGCTCGGCCGCCTCCGGCCGCCGAGCCACGCCAGCAGCAGACCGAGCAGCCCCGCGCCCGCCGCCGGCAGGGCCGGAACGGGTTGAAGCGGCGTCCCCGTCGCCTCCTCCGACCACTCGCCGTCACCGCCGGCGTTGCTGGCCCGGACCCGCACCGTGTAGGCCACGCCGTTGGTCAGCCCCGAGAGGGTGGCCGGGGGTGTCGCGACGGTCTGCTCCCGCGCGTCGGAGTACTCCTCCGTTCCGGACCGCCACTGCACCGTGTAGCTGTCCGCGTCCGGAACCGGCGTCCACGACACTTCCAGCATCCCATCGCCGGGGGCCACGACGAGCTGCGCGGGCCGCGCCGGCGCGGCCGGCTCGGCATCGCGTGTCGCGGTGAGCACGAACGTCAGCCGCGCCATGGGCTCGTTCGAGAACTTGCCCGTGCCCGCGATGCGGGTGATGACGCCCTGCGGGACGGTGGCGGGGTTGTCGAGCGTGAACTCGTCGCCCTCCTCGGTGCCGGCGTCGTAGGGAAACAGGTCGATCTCGACCCGCTGCTCCCATTGGTCCGACGTGTCCAGCAGCGAACGCCCGTTGATGCCGACGAACCAGTCGGGGCTGGGCCCGATCATCGACAGCAGGGTGACCAGCGGATGGTCTCGGGTAACGTCGATCGAGAACGTCGCGCTGCCCGTGCCGCCGAAGGTGACGCTCTGGCTGACGATCGCCACGGCGTGGGGCGAGGCTTCGAGCTCGGACCGGAACGTGCCCGTGCCGCCGGTCTCCGCCACCTGCTCGACCCCCGGCGTGGCCCGGCCGCCGCTCTCCCAGAAGGTCACGTCGCCGTTGTGCACGGCGCCGATGAGCGTCGTGAAGTGCGCGTTCGAGACGACGCCGCCCGGCGTGCTCTCGAGGGTCCAGTTGCCCTGGAACGTCACCTCGTAGGTGGCCGCGTGTGCGTCGCCGTCCTGCGCCGTGGCCGGCGGCGCCGGCCAGAGCATGCCTGCGGCTGCCACGACGCTCGCCATGACCTGCCGCCATCCGTTCCTCGGCCCGTCGCCGTGTCTCATCATCTCGTTGTGTTCTTGTGGTCTATCGCTGTGTCTCATCGTCTCACTGTCGCCATCACGCGCCGCCGCTGCACTTGTGGTTTGTCGCTGTGTCTCATCGTCTCCATTGTGGACTGGTCCCGCCGACGCGCCGGGAATCCGCGCCATGCCGCGGCACGGACTCCCGGCGTGAGCCCGATCGGCGCCCGGCGGCAGGGAGGAACCGGGCCGGAACCCGGCTTGCTACTGCCCCCGCTCGCGGTCTCGGGCGCGCGCCGAGACGAGCAGGTTCTCCATGCCGTAGTTGCCCTCGTGGCAGGCGTACTCGTAGAGCGGGCTGTCCGACCGCTGCATGACCACCCGCACCGACCACGGCTGCGCGAACGACGCGGGGTCGTCGACGGTGTACTCGTAGGCGAGGCGATCGGCGTCTATCCGGGTGAACCGCTCGGTCAGCCGCATGTCCGGGCCCGACCCGCGGAAGCTGGTCTTGTCGGTGAAGTTCCGGGTCTCGACGACCAGGGTGTCGCCCTCCCACCGGCCGCGCGAGTCGCCCTTCCACTGGCGGACGTGGCCGGGCAGGTGGGGCGATCCGTCGAGGGGGACGACGCGGGCGTCGTGCACCATCTCGTTGAGGATCACGACGACGTCGTCGGTCTGGAAGAGCTGCATGTTGTTGTTGTAGGCGCTGGGGTTCATCGGCGGGCCGGCGTTGAACCCCATGATGCAGCGCTCGAACGCCCCGCGGTCCTCGGGCCCGAACGCGTCGCGCCCGAGCAGCGTCTGGCGCCGCTCGCCGCGAGCGCGCGCCTCGCCGCTGCGCGCGGGGATCCTGCCGTCGGGCGGGTCGACCACCAGCGACGTCCGGCGCTCCTCGCCGAGCGAGGTGCCGCGGTCGTACCAGAAGTTGTTGTAGCCGCCGGAGACCGGCAGCCGGCCGTTCTCGTCGCGCCACAGGTCGACGTTCTGGGCGTCCACCCGCTCCTGCGCGAACGCCGCCGCCTCCTCGGCGGTCAGCGTGGCGCGCCCCTCGAAGTCGTCGGGGCGCTCGAACGGAACGGCGCTACGGAAGTCCCAGACCCCCTGCAGGTCCCGCATCGACGTCTCCCCCTGCACCGCCTGGCCGGCCGCCGATCCTGCCGCCAGCAACAGGCCGCACACCGTCGTTCCAATCCACACCGCAGCTCTTCTCGTACTCATCCCTGCCCTCCTCGCGCCGGCCGCGCCGAGCCGGCGTTGCTTCACTCCTCGTACCGGTTGCCGAGGGTGCCGACCCCGTCGATGGTCACCTCCACGGTGCTGCCCGGCTTCATCGAGCCCACCCCCACCGACGTGCCGCAACAGACGACGTCACCCGCGTGGAGCGTCATGTCCTGCGAGATCGCGCTCACGATGCGGTCCGGCGGGAAGAAGAGATCCGTCACCGGGTAGTTCTGCCGCTCCTGCCCGTTCAGCACGGTGCGGATCGACAGCGACAGGGGATCGAGGCCGGTCGCCACCGCCGGGCCGAAGACGCCGAAGGTGTCGAAGCTCTTGGCCCGGGTCCACTGCGGGAACGACGGGTCCTTGCCGAGGATGCCGACCGCGGTGACGTCGTTGACGCACGTATAGCCGAAGATGCACCCGGCGGCGCCGGCCGCGTCGACGGCCCGGCACTCCCGGCCGATGACGATGCCCAGCTCGCCCTCGAACACCACCTTGCCGTCGTACGAACGCGGCTTGCGAATCGTGCCACCGGGGCCGAGATACGATCCGTTCGCCTTGATGAAGTACAGCGGCTCGGGCGGCTCTGTCTGTCCCGTCTTCTCGGCCATCGCCCGCGAGTTGTTCCACAGCGCCACCATCTTGCCGGCGGGCGCCGGGGGCAGCAGCTTCACCTCGTCGAGAGGCAACGCCGCCCCCGACGCGGCCGGCTCGCCGAACATGTCGCCCGTGTGCACGGCAAGGGTGCCGCCGGACAGGGTGCCGAAGCCGGTCGTCCCGGCGTGCTCGAATCGAACCCACTGCGCCATGCCGTCTCCCTCGCCGCCCCCGGTCGGTCGAACTCGCGCCGACGTCCTTCTTCGAGCCGATCTCTGGTGGTCGGGGTGGGTCCAGTCCCCCCCCTCCGGCATTGTACCGCGCTGGTCTGAACGCGAGCGAGCGCAGGCAGGCCCGGGGACGCCCCTGACGGGCGAGTCACGGGCTCGTCGTGGTGCCGTTGCCGGACGGGTGCCGGCGCCCGCCCGTTCGCCTGGCAGCTACGTCGCCGACTCCCTGCCGGCGCTCGCCAGGGCCGGCAGAGCGTCCCCCAGCCGCTCCAGCGCGGCCGTGATGTCGTCGAAGGCGGCGGCGAACGAGAACCGCAGGAAGCCCTCGGCGATCTCCCCGAAGTCGCGTCCGGGTCCCAGCGCCACCTGCGTTCGCTCGAGGATCTCGAACGCCAGCCGGAGCGAGTCGCGCCCCAGGTGCCGGGCGTCGGCGAGCACGTAGAAGGCCCCGGTGGGGGTGACGGGGACGGCGAGGCCGAGCCGACGCACACCGTCGACGAGCACGCGGCGGCGGCGGTCGTACTCGGCGACCATCATCCGGCGGTGCCCCTCTCCCCGCTCGAGCGCGGTGACGCCCGCGGACTGCACGAAGTGGGACGCGGAGATGAAGAGGTTCTGTTGCAGCGACACGAGGTGCCGCATCGCCGATTCCGGGGCGATGACGTAGCCGAGGCGGAAGCCGGTCATGGCGTACCGCTTCGAGAAGCCGTCGAAGACGAAGCAGCGGTCGGTCATCCCCAGCGGCGACGTGGCGACCGCCCCGTCGTAGAGCAGCCCGTCGTAGACCTCGTCGGACAGAATCGGCACCCCGAGCTCGGCCAGCCCCCGTATCACCTCGGGCGGCTGCACCGCCCCCGTGGGGTTGGCCGGCGAGGCCACCAGGATGCCCCGGGTGCGCGGGGTGACGGCGGCCCGCACGCGGTCGACGTCGATGACGTAGCCGTCGTCGGGGGAGGTCGGCACGAGGACCGGCCGCCCGCCGCACGTCGCCGCCATGTTCGGGTAGCACGGGTAGTGGGGCGTGGGCAGGATGAGCTCGTCGCCGGGATCGAGGAGCAGGCTGACGACCATGAGGAGGGCGGGCGAGGTGCCGCTCGTCACCACGATCCGGTCGGGGCTGATCTCCACGCCGCGCCGACGCTCGCAGTCGGCCGCGATCGCCTCGCGCAGGGCGTGGAGCCCGCGGCTGTCGGTGTAGTGGGTGTCGCCGGCGGCGACGGCGGCGGCGACCGCCCCCGCCACCTCGGGGGGCGGCGGGAACCCCGGCTCGCCGACCCCGAGCTGCAGCACGTCGAGGCCGGCGCGGGCCATCTCCATGCCGCGCTCCATCACCTCCATGGCGAGGAACGGCGCGACGGACTCCACGCGGGCCGAGTAGGACATGAGCGATCACCCTGGAGGAGAACGGCTATCCTGACAACACGATGCCGATCGTGCCCGTCGACGACCCGCTGGACGCGCGGCTCCACGACTTCCGCACCGTGCCGGACCCGGTCCTGCTCCGCCAGCGCGGCCTCTTCGTGGCCGAGAGCCGGTTCGTCGTGCGGGAGCTGCTCGCCCATCCCCGCCTGACCACGCGATCGCTGCTCGCGACGCCGTCCGCCCTCGCCAGCCTCCGCGACCTCCTCGACGACGGCACTCTCGACACCCTGCCAGTGTACGTGGCCCCGCCCCCGGTGTTGAAGCAGATCACCGGCTTCCGGGTCCACCGGGGATGCCTGGCCATCGGAGAGCGCCCGCCGCCGGCGACCGACGCCGACCTCCCCGCGCTCGCCGCCGCCCGCCTCGTGGTGGTGCTGGAGCAGGTGGGAAACCCCGACAACGTCGGCAGCATCTTCCGCAACGCCGCCGCCTTCGGCGCCCGGTGCGTCATTCTCAGCCCGGGCTGCTGCGACCCGCTGTACCGGAAGGCGATCCGGACCTCGATCGGCGCCACTCTGCGGATTCCCTACGGCGAGATGCCGGACTGGCCCCACGGGCTCGACCGGCTGCGCGCCCACGGCTACACGACGGTGGCCCTCGCCCCGGACCATGACGCGGACCACCTGCAGGTGCTCGCGGCCGCCCCGCCGAGCCGGATGGCCCTGGTGTTCGGGGCCGAGGGCGCCGGGCTGAGCGACGAGGCGGTGGCATGCATCGACCGGCGCGTCCGCATTCCCATCGCCGAGGGCGTCGACTCGCTCAACGTGGCCACCGCGGCAGGCATCGCCCTCTACGCGCTGTCGAAGCACGCCTGACGGACACCGCCCGCGCTCCGGCACGATGCGCTACGATAGAGCGTTCCCTCCCCACTCCCTCACGCATGGCGACCGGGTGACGGACAGGTGCGAATCGGCTGGCGCGTTGGCGTGGTCGGACTGATCGCGGGGCTCGCCGCCGTGGTCCTGCTGTCGGGACCGGCGGGGGTCGAGGAAGCGCTGTCGGCCCTCCGCCGGTGGGCGCAGACCCGGGGGGCTGGCGGGATGGTCGGATTCGGCGCCGCCTATGTGCTGCTGGCCCTCCTGTTCGTTCCGGGAGCCGTGCTCACGATGGCCGCCGGGGCGGCGTACGGCGTCGGATGGGGCCTGCTGGTCGTGGCCGTCGCCACCACCGTGGCCGACGCCGCCGCGTTCCTGCTGGGGCGCCACGTCGCGCGCGACGCGGTCCTGCGGCTGATGGACCGCCACCCCCGCTTCCGTGTCGTGGACCGCACCATAAGCCGCGGCGGGTGGCGCATCGTCGCGCTCGTCCGCCTCAACCCGACGCTCCCCTACAGCGCCAGCAACTATCTGTTCGGGGTGACCGGCGTGCCCTTCCTGACCTTCCTGGCCTCGAGCGCCGTGTTCACCCTGCCGGGCGCGTGGGCCTATCTCTACGCCGGCTTCCTGGGGTTCGAGACTCTCGGCGGCGAGGCGCGCACCACCGCCGAGTGGGCCGCGCTCCTGTTCGGCCTCGCGGTCACGGTCGCCGCCGTCGCCTACGTCACCGTCCTCGCCCGCCGCGCCCTCGACGAGATGAACGCCCGCGAGTCGCCCCCCCGGGCGTCGGCGGTGCAGACGCAGCTCCCGCAGGGTCGGCTGCCGCCACGGCAACCGGGCGCGGCTACTCGTGAACGCTGACGACGGTGTTGCCGCGTCCCCGGTTGTGCTCGAAAAGCTCGAACGCCTCGATGAAGCGCCCGAAGGGAATGAGGCGGTCGACGCGGGGCCTGATCGCCCCGGTGGCCAGGAAGTCGAGGATCTCGGCCACGTTCCGCTGGTGCCCGTCGGGATGCCCGGCCGCCCAGCTTCCCCACATGCTGCCCATGACCACCGCCTGCTTGATGAGGATCATGCCCGGCCGGATCGGACGCTGGCCCGCGGTGAAGCCCACCAGGCAGATCCGGCCCAGGGGCCGGATGACCGACAGCAGCGCCGCCTCGAACAGGTCGCCCTGCACCATGTCGAGCACGACGTCCACCCCGGCGGGATGGCCGAGCTCGGCCGACGCCCCGCGGACCTCGTCCTTGAACCGCCGGTAGCCCTCCCGGTCGGCGCCGTAGCAGAACACCCGGTCGGCCCCCGCCGCGGCCGGGGACTCCCGCTTCTCGGGGGTGCTGACGCCGGCGATGACCCGGGCCCCCATCGCCTTCGCCAGCTCCACCGCGGCCATGCCGACGCCGCCCGACGCCCCGTCCACCAGGACCAGGCTGTCGGCGGTCGTCTCGCCGAGGACCTTCAGCGAGTAGTAGGCGGGAAAGAAGTTGCGGCCGAGGTTGGCGCAGGCGGCCAGGTCCACGCCCGCGGGCACGCGCCAGACCGACGACGCGGGCACCTTGACGACCTCGGCGAGGCCGCCGATGCTCATCTGCGCGACGACCCGGTCGCCCGGACCCACGTGGTCGGCGTCGGCCTCGATGACGGTCCCCGACACGTCCATGCCCGGTATGTAGGGCAGGCTCGGCTTGTGCTGGTACAGACCCTGCGCCTGCAGCGCGTCCGGGTACTGCACGCCGGCGTAGTGCGCGCGCACGAGCACGTGTCCCGGCTCGTTCAAGGGCCGGGGAATCTCGTCCAGGGTCAGGACCTCGCGCAACGGAACGGGAGTGGAAACGGGCTTGCCCCGATCGTCGAGGCCGGCGTAGCGGTGGCAGCGGACGGCGCGCATCACATCACTCATGGGCATCAATCCTGGCGGGCGACGTGCCGATATGATAAGTCACCGTGCCGGAACCCGACCCAGTCGTCACGGACGCCCTGCGTCGGCTCCGGCTCGTCGGGGCGGACGAGACGCCGGCGATGAGCCCGCTCCCCGGCGGGGTGTCCTCGGACATCTGGCGCGTCGACCTCCCGAACGGGCCGGTCTGCGTCAAGCGGGCCCTCTCCCGCCTCAAGGTCGACGCGGTGTGGGAGGTCCCGATCGAACGGAGCCGCTACGAATGGGCGTGGATGCAGGAGGCGGCCCGCGTCGACCCGGCGTGGGTGCCGCCGCTCGTGGCCCGGGACCCCCGATCGAGCTGCCTCGTCATGGGGTTCCTCGATCCCGCCGGCCACCCGCTGTGGAAGGCACAGCTCCGAAGCGGCGATGCACACGGACCGACGGCGCGCGGGGTCGGCGTCCGGCTCGCCGCGATTCACGGCGCGACGGCGGGCCGCGCGGACCTGCGCGACCGTTTCGACAGCGGCGGCATCTTCCACGCCATCCGTCTCGAGCCCTACCTGCTCGCCACCGCCGAGCGGCATCCCGACCTGGGCCCGCGCCTCGCCGGCCTCGCGGCGGCGACGGCGGAGACACGGCTCGCCCTGGTGCACGGCGACGTCAGCCCCAAGAACATCCTCGTGGGGCCCCGCGGCCCGGTGTTCCTCGACGCCGAGTGCGCATGGTACGGCGACCCCGCGTTCGACGTCGCCTTCTGCCTGAACCACCTGCTGCTCAAGTGCCTGTGGACGCCGGCGGCGACGCCCGGCTTCCTCGCCTGCTTCGACGGGCTCGCGGGGGCCTATCTGCAGGGGGCGGACTGGGAGCCCCGCGAGCGCCTGGAAGCGCGGGCGGCGGCGCTGCTGCCCGGGCTGCTGCTGGCCCGGGTGGACGGGAAGTCGCCCGTCGAGTACCTGACCACCGACGAGGCCCGGAACCACGTGCGGGAGGTGGCCCGTCGCCTGCTCCTGGAGCCGGTCGAAACGCTGGCCGCGGTGCGGGAAGCCTGGGCGTCTAACCTCGCCGGGAGGTCGCCCCGGCACGACCATCGATGACCGACTCCCCTGATCGCATCGCCCGAGTCTCGGCCCGCCGCGTATGGGACTCCCGCGGCCGTCCCACCGTCGAGGCCGAGGTGTACCTGCCCGGCGGGGTCAGCGGGCGCGCGACGGCCCCCGCGGGCGCGTCGACCGGCCGCGGCGAGGCCGTCGACCTGCGCGACGGCGGCGCCGCCTTCGGCGGTTACGACGTCACCCGCGCCGTCGGGCGGATTCAGGACGCCGTCGCCCCCGCCCTGCGGGGTCTGGACGTGACTGATCAGGCCGGTCTCGACCGCGCCCTGATCGACCTCGACGGCACCCCGGACAAGCGCCGGCTGGGCGGCAACGCCTGCATCGCGGTGTCGATGGCGGCCCTGCACGCGGCCGCCGGCGCCGCCCGGGAGCCGCTCTGGCGGTACCTCCTGGGCGCCGAGCCGGCGCTCCTGCCGTTGCCCGAGATCCAGATCTTCGGCGGGGGCGCGCACGCGGGGCGGCGGGTCGACGTCCAGGACTTCATGGTGATGCCGGTGGGTGCGTCGAGCTTCGCCGAGGCCCTCGACTGGACGGCGGAGGTCTACCGGGCGGCGGGGGCGCGGATGGCGGCGGCCGGGCGCCTGCAGGGCGTCGCCGACGAGGGGGGCTGGTGGCCCGCCTTCGACACCAACGAAGAGGCCCTCGAGTTTCTGGTCCGGGCCATCGAGGACACCGGGCGCGACCCCGGCGACGAGATCGCGATCTCGCTCGACGTCGCCGCCTCCGAGCTCTACCGGGACGGCCGCTACCACCTCGGCCTCGAGCGCCGGGCCGTGGACAGCGACGGCATGGGCGACCTCCTCGCGGGCTGGATCGACCGGTACCCCATCGTCTCCGTCGAGGACCCGCTGGCCGAGGACGACCACGCCGGCATGCGCCGGTTCACGGCCGCGGTGGGCGGCCGGGTGCAGGTGGTCGGGGACGACTACCTCGTGACCGACGCGGCCCGGGTGGAGCGCGCGGCCCGCGACGGCGCCTGCAACGCCCTCCTCGTCAAGCCCAACCAGGCCGGCACCGTGACCGAGACCCGCGCCGCCCTCGACGCGGCCCGCCGCGCCGGCCTGAGCGCCGTGGTCTCCGCCCGATCGGGCGAGACCGAGGACGTGACCATCGCCCACCTCGCGGTGGGCTGGCGGGCGGGGCAGCTCAAGGTGGGCTCGTTCTCCCGCTCCGAGCGCATGGCCAAGTGGAACGAGGTGCTGCGCATCGAGGAGGCGCTGGGCGCGGCGGCGAAGTTCGCCGGCGCCCGGCCGCTTCCCCGTCCACCCGGCACGTGAGCCCTGGCCCGCCCATCGTCGCTTGCGCTCCGGGTTGCCGGCTTCCCGTCGAGCCGCCGGCCGGGTATACTCACCGCGCTCGACACCGATCCGGTACGGGGCCTTGGCAGAAAGCCCCGAGGTTTCATCGAAGGCCAGCAGTAGCGGATCCCCTTTCACACCACCATCGGAGGAATCTCATGCGTGCACGTCACTGTCTCGTCGCTCTCTGTCTCGCCGCCCTCGCGCTGACCGCGGCCCCCGCCGCCGCCCAGACCGAGGACCGGCCCATGCTCACCGCCGCCGCCGCCATGACGATAGTGCACGGCTGTCTGGCCAAGGCCCAGGAAGAAGGGTGGCGCATGCACATCGCTGTCAAGGACAACCACGGCAACCTGAAGGCGTACCTCCGGATGGACGACGCCCAGCTCCTGTCGCACGACGTGGCGATGGCCAAGGCCCACAGCTCGGCCGCCAGCCCGCGGTCGACGCTGCAGTGGGGCCAGATGGCCTTCGGCAACGGCGTCTCCGCCGCCGCCTTCGTCCCCGGCCTGAACTACTTCGAGGGCGGGCTGCCCATCATGACCGCCGACGGCCAGCACATCGGCGGCATCGGGGTCAGCGGCGACTCCGGCGCCAACGACGCCATCTGCGCCCAGGCGGGCATCGACGCCGCCGGCCTGCAGTAGCAACGCGACGCCTGGAGTCCGCGCCGCGGCCGCGGTGCGGACTCCAGGCGCCTTCGACCGGGGCGGCCGGAGCCCCCGGCCGCTTGTCGGCCCGGGGCCTCACGGCGTTCCGCGACGGGGCCACCCCGACGCCCGAGGCTCGGGCAGGCGGTACGCCGTGACGCCGACCGGGCTCTTCCCCGACTCACGACGCATCGATCTCAGGGCGACGCCGCAAGCCGGCAGCGCCGCAGGAAGGCAAGAGCAATGCAGAAGCAACACGCGTTGATCGGAAGTCTCGTGACGGCGGCGCTCCTCGCTCCGGCCGCACCGCCCGCGGTGGCCCAGGACGCCGCTGCGAAGTTCGTGCAGGTGGCCAGCAGCTACCGGCTGGTCCCCAACGTCACCTACCTGCGCGCGGGCGGCGTCGATCTCAAGCTCGACGTGTACCAGGCCCGGAGCGCGGACCGCAGGCCCACGCTGCTCTACATCCACGGCGGCGGCTGGACCAACGGCAACAAGGAGAGCTCCGCCCTCACCTTCCTCCCCTACCTGGAGATGGGCTGGAACGTCGTCAACGCCGAGTACCGCATGGCCGACGACGCCCACGCCCCCGCCGCGGTCGAGGACTGCCGCTGCGCCCTCCGGTGGATCTACCGCAACGCCGAGCAGTACGGCTTCGACCTCGACCGCATCGTGGTCAGCGGCAACTCCGCCGGCGGGCACCTCTCGCTGACCACCGGCATGCTGCCGGCGTCGGCCGGGCTCGACCGCCAGTGCCCCGGCGACCGCAACCGGACGTGGACGACGGGCACCAGGTCGACGGCCGAGCTGAAGGTGGCCGCGATCGTCAACTGGTACGGCATCACCGACGTCGTCGACCTCATGCAAGGCCCGGCTGGAACCTCGGGCAACTTCACCGAGGCCTGGCTCGGCAGCCGCAGCGACCGCGGCGAGGTCGCGGCCCGGGTCTCGCCCCTCACCTACGTGCGCGAGGGCCAGCCGCCGGTGCTGACGATCCACGGCGACGAGGACAGCATCGTGCCCCACGCCCACGCCGTGCGCCTGCACGAGGCCCTCGACCGGGCCGGCGTACCGAACCGCCTGCTGACCATCGAGGGCGGCGGCCACGGCGGGTTCACCCTCGAGGAGAACCTGCACATCTACGCGACCATCCGGTCGTTCCTCGGGACGCACGGCCTCGACCCCGCGCCGTCGGACGACTGAACGCATCGCGCCGATGCTGGCGAAGACCACCGGGAGCGACAGGCACCCGGTGGTCTTGATCGGCGCCCGTTTCGCCACACCGCTGCCGCGGCGAGGAACAGGTGACGACTCGACGGTCCGTGCCGCCGGCGCCGAAGATCTATCACATCGTTCACGTTGATCGGCTGCTGTCGATCGTCGCCGACGGCCACCTGTGGTGCGACGCCGAAGTGTCTGGGCGAGGCGTTGCGCGCAGTCGAGGGCCACTTCATCACCAACCGCGGCGGCGCTGGTGACCGTCCCCACGAACCGCTCGATCTGCTGCCGGGAGCCGCAGCCGACGCGCATGCCTTTCTCCACGCGCATTCGGAGACACGCGCCCGCTTCGACCGCGTGGTCGACCTGATCGAGGGATTCGAGTCCTCGTTCGGTCTAGAGCTGCTGGCCACGGTCCACTGGGTCGTCGTGCACGACGACCCCGCCTCCGCAGACGATGTCGTGACCTGCACCCATGCTTGGGACGAGCGCAAGAAGCGGTTCACGCCCCGCCAAATCCACATCGCGCTCGAGGTACTCTCCCGAAAGGGCTGGGCGCCGAATTGGACAGGATAGCGGCTCCCGGCACCGTTCACCGGCGCCGTAGGCCGTGCTGGGCCCGACAACGTTGATGTCGACGGCGCCGCAGCACTATGCGCGGACCGCATGTGCAGACAGGGCGCGAGGCGGGGACTGGAGCCACCAGCCGCGTACGCGATCACGGCGCGAGGGCGAACACGACCTCCGAGCGGCCGCCGCCCAGGTGGTCGCCGCGCGCCTCGACCACGTCCTCGTTCCATGCCAGCGCGAAGCCCGAGCCGGCGCCGCGGATGGCGGGGATGAGCGACGCCGTGGGGTTGTAGGTCAGCCGGCGCGGCGCGCCATCGGGCGCCCCGCTCGTCGCGAACTGCTGGAAGTGGAGCTCGTGCGGCCGGCCGGGCTCGATCTCGTCGGACCACGCAAGGCCGAACCGCGAGCCGTTCCACGCGACGTAGGCGCCGATGGACGCCCCCGCGGTGTCGGTCACCCGCAAGGCGGATTCGTCCATCGCCGGCGGCAGCCGGTGGGGGTCGACGACCGCGAGATGAACGTCCGAGTTGTCGTCGCGCTCGTCGAACCAGGTGAAGGCGGCGCGTCCCGCCCCGAACGCGACGTCCGGATAGACGGACGGCACGCCGTCGTCCGCGCTCAGGCGCCGGACCGTCGCGCGCCCGCCCGCGACCTGCGCCAGGAAGAGCTCGTGCGCGCGCGTCCCGACCCGTGCGTCGAAGACTATCCAGGCGACCCCGTCCTCGTCCATCCGGAGATTCAGGTTCCACGTCTCGCGGCTCGCGACGGCGACGCGGCGCGGCGGGCCGGTCGGCGCGCCGTCGAGCCGGAGCTGCTGAGCCCAGACGGCCGCGTCCCTGTCGTCGTTCCCCGCAACGTGGGGTTCCACGTCGTCACGTTCGCGATCCGCGGCGGCGCTCGAGCGCGACGCGCTCTGGGTCTCTTCCAACCAGACGCACTGAATCCGATCCGCATGTACCGCGATGACGGGCACCCGTCCGCGACGATGGTGGTGGGAGAGCGTCCTCGTCCAGCGCCATCCGCCGGTCGTCCTCCACGCCCCGACCCGGGCCCGCGACCACGAGCCGTCGGCGGCGACGTCGTACCAGGCGACGAAGAGGTCGCGGGCACCCGCCGCCGCGATGCTCGGCTCGTACGAACGGTCCGCGTTCGTCGTCAGGCGGTGCTCGCCGGCGACCGGCCGGCCGTTCGCGTCGATGAGCCGCGCATAGATCTCCGGAAACCCGTGGCGACTGTCGTGCCAGGCGACCGCGAACCCGCCGCCGTGCGGGGCGATGCTCGCTTTGTAGGCGCCCTGCCCGCTCCGGCTGACCTGCACCGCCGCCGGTTGCGCACCAGCCGCGGCGGCGACGCACAGCAAGGCGGCAATCGGCGCGATCCTCGTCACGGGTTCCCCGGCCCGCGGCGGCGGCGCCACCGCCACACCGCGAGCAGACCCACGAGCGGGGCGCCGACCCAGAGCGGGGTCCAGGTGCCCTCGCCGCCGCCCGGGGCGGGCGGCGCGGGCAGGGGCTCGGCGTCGTCCGCCGACTCCTCCATCCGCAGCCCCTCGATGTTCATCGTCGTCACCGCCGGCCGCGACTCGTTCCAGCGGACGAACTCCTCGGCCGCGGCCGCGGCCGACTCGATGTCGGTGCGGAGGGCCGCCTCCATCGCCGCCCGGTAGGCGTCGAGGGCGGGGCCGGGGATGTTCATCACCGCGCCCTGATCGAGCACGTAGCGCAGCAGCCGGGGGTTGGCGCAGGTCTGCACCGAGCAGCCGACGCCGTGCTCGGCGACGCTGTCGACGTGCTCGCGCAGCAGGCGCTCGAGGGTCGCGGCGTCGGTCTCCCAGTAGCCCTTGCGGATGGTCTCGACCATGCGGCCGGTGATGTCCTGGTACGCGTGGGGGGAGTGCTCGTCGAAGAACGCCTCGAGGTCGAGGTCGTGGCGGTCCTCGACGTACACCGCGAACGACTCCTGCCACATCGCGTCGTCGACGGTCTCGGGCGCCACCGCGTCCCAGCCCCAGAGGTACTCGACGAACGCGCGCATCTCGCCCGCCCCGGCGTAGCCCTCGCGCTGCATCCCCTCGATCCAGGTCGGGTTGACGTAGCGCGTCCGGAACTCGGCCCCGATGAACTTGTCGATGCCGGTCATCTCGGGCTGGCCGGGGTCGCGCGTGTTGGTCACGACCATCTCGGGGGTCTCGCCGTCGATGCTGCGCACCGCCGCCGCGAGCCCGCCCATGTACATGAAGAAGTCGTCGTTATCGAGGGCGCCGTAGAGCATCGTCGAGCTGCTGTGCACGACCTTCTCGGTGCCGGAGAGGGCGAGGCGGAACACGTCCTCCATCGGCTCGCCCCAGAACCCGTTGCCGTAGCCGTGCCCCATCTTCGACAGGTACTCGTCGGCCATCGGCGCGTCGCTGTCCCAGGTGCCGCTCGCGGCGGCGATGCGCGACGTGTTGAGGTTGAACGTCCCCGGCGGCTCGTCGAAGATGCGCACCCCGGCGCGGCGTTCCGCATCCTCCTCCGAGTAGCCCCGGTCGACGAGCGCGGTCCGCGTGGCGAGGTAGTGGCGGCGGACGTAGTTCTCGGCCTCCTCGAGCACCTTCACGCGCTGCACCGCCTCGTCCATGAGCCGGGTGACGTTGTTGAACATCCCCTCGGCGGCCGAGGCGATCACGATGTCAACGCGCGGCCGGCCGAGCTCGCGGGCGGGGACGACCTCGACGTCGACCACGTTACCGCGCACGTCCCACACCGGGCGCGTGCCGAGGAGGTGGAAGATCTGCGACTCGAGGATCCCCTCGTGGCGCAGCGTCTCGGCCCCCCAGATGACGAACGAGACCTTCTCGGGATAGCGCCCGTGCTCGGCGACGTGGTCCCTCAGCATCCGCTCCGCGAGGAAGACGCCGAGGTCCCAAGCGGCCGGCTTGGGCACCTTGTCGGGATCGATGCCGTAGAAGTTCTTGCCGGTGGGATAGGCGTCGGGGCTGCGGATGGGCTCGCCCCCGCCGCCCGCCGGCACGTAGCCGCCGTCGAGCGCGTGCAGCAGGTGGTCGAGCTCGCGCGGCCCCGACTCGACGATGCGCCGCTCCATGTCGTCGGCCATCACCGTCGCGTCGTCGGGCAGCAGATCGCGATCGACCGACACGATGGCCTCGACGGTGCTCGCGCGCATCTCCGGCTCGGGGGTGCGGCCGAAGGCGTGCAGCCCGTAGGGGATGTGCTGGTCCCGCAGCTCGATCACGTAGTCCTCGAGGGCGTGCAGCACGTCGTGGTCGATCTCGGCCCCGGTCCCGAGCTCGAGGCCGAGATCCTTGACGATGCCGAGGTCGGCCGCCTGCTGCCTTATCTGGTCCGCGTACGCCTCGGCGAGGAGCTCGTTCTGGTGGACGCTGCCGTGGTAGTCGTCGACGCTCTCGCCGAGCGCGGCGAGCTCCGGCAGCAGCCCGCTCTTCACGAACGGCGGCACCATGTGGTCGACGAGCGTGGCCATGCCGCGGCGCCGCGCCACGAGCCCTTCGCCGACGACGTCGACGTTGTAGACGTAGAGGTCGGGCAGGTCGCCGATGAGCGCGTCGGGAGCGTCGGCCTCGGACAGTCCCGTGTCCTTGCCGTCGAGCCACTCCAGGGTGCCGTGCGTGCCGAGGTGGACGACGGCGTCGGCGCCGAACCCCACCGGCTCGGGCTCGCGCAGCCACGAGTAGGTCGCGACGTACTGGTGATGCGGCGCGAGGTCGTCGGCGTGGTAGAGCTGCTCCTGGTCCTCGCCCCACCCGCGCGCCGGCTGCGGCAACACCACGACGTTGCCGTACCGCAGGGCGGGAATGATGAGGCTGCCGTCGCGGGCCATGACCGTCGCGTCCTCGGGACGGCCCCAGTCGGCGACGACCTTCTCGCGCAGCTCGGGCGCGTAGCCGTCCAGCCACTGCAGGTAGTCGCCCATCCACGCGCGCGCCGCGCCGCCGTGCGACAACAACTCGTCGAGCTCGCCGGGGGCGTAGCCGCCCACGTTGCGCGCCCGGGTCGTGATTTGCTCGAGGAGGGCGTCGGCGGAGAGATCCGCGTCGCCCGGTCCGAGGTGGTAACCGTCCGCGCGCATGCGCTGGAGGATGTTCGCCAGCGACTCGGCCACGTTCAGATAGCTGGCGCCGATGCCGGCCTTCCCCGGCGGGTAGTTGTAGAAGAGGACCGCCACGCGCTTCTCGGCGTTTGGGGTCGCGGCCAGCGCCGCGTAGCCCAGCCCGCGGCGCACCGCCGTCGTCACGCGGGAGGCGATGGGCTGGCTGGCGACGATGGTCAGGCCGGTGTCCGGATCGGTGTGGCGCTCCTTGCTACCCACCACCGTGGGCGCGACCAGCCCCGCCAGCTCCGGCACCGCGACCTGGAACGTCCCCTCGAACATCGACAGGCCCCGCGGCGAGGCGCGCCACTCGGCCTCGCTCCGGCCGTAGAGGCCGATCAGGCTGATCACCGGGATGTCGAGGTTCCGGAGCGGCCCGCCCGCCTCGGGACCCGCGAAGCGGAACACGAACGCGAGGGCCACGTCGGCCCGCGCGGCCCCCGCGGGGTCGCGGAGCAGCGTCTCGAAGGCGATGGCGGCGGGATAGCCGAAGACCGGGATCGCCTCGGCGCCCTGCCGCTCGATCTCGGCGATGACGGCGTCGAGTATCGCGGTGTCGCCCGCGTAGTACTGCGACCTGTAGAACCCGACGGCCACGCGCGCGGCCCCCGGCCGGAGCTTCCCGGCGGCGCGGCGCCACGCGTCGAACGCCTCCCACGTCGCGAAGGCGCGCCCCGCCCCGCCGTCCGGGTAGTAGTAGCCGGCCTCGAGGCTCGGCTGCGGATCGGGCACCGTCAGGCCGGCGACGCCCGACGCCGACAGCGCCTGCTTGAGCAGGCCGACCTGGTTCTCGAACCCCTGGTTCGCCCAGAACGCGCGCGCGCGCTCGTTCCACGCCACGCCCCGTTCCACGTAGTGGTCACGCGGCAGCAGCCCCTCGCCGACGCCGAGCACCAGCCCCCGGCCCGTGACGTGCTCGAGGAGATCGACGCCGTGCTCGCCCTCGAAGCGCTCCAGCATCTGCTGGTTCATGACGTCGAAGACGAGCACGTCGGTCTCGAGAAGGGCGTCGACGTCGGCGTCGTCGAAGAGCGACTCGGTGAGGAACTCGACCGCGACGCGGCCACGCAGGTCGGGGTGCTCGTCGAGCACCGCCCGGTACGCGCCGAGGGTGCCCGACAGGTTGCCGTCCGAGAACAGGTAGGTGACGCGCGCCTCCTGGGCTGTCGCCGGAGAGGCGGCGAGCATGCACAGCGCGGCGAGCGCGGCGCCGGCCCGAGCCCGCGCTGCGCGTCCTGCGGCCGCGCGACGTCCGACCTGCGCTGCCTGGCCGGCGGCGCCGTGGCGCCCGGCCTCCGCCCGCGGCCTCCGGCTTCCCGTCCCGGTTACCCGCTCGCTGGTCACACGCATGGAAGTCATCTCCGTCGTTGGTCCGGCGCGCGTCGGTTCCGCGCCCGGACGTCCGTACATCAGTCCGGCACGTAGACGACCTGCCCGTCGGCGAGGCGGTAAGCGGTGCCGAGCCGCTCGCCCTGCCCGCCGAGCGTCTCGCCGGTCAACTCGTAGGCGGTGATCTCGGTGCCCCGCTTGACGATGATCTCGCTCAGGCCGTCGGCATTGGTCTTGACCAGCGTGACCTCGCTGTCCGGATCGACGAGGTCGCCGATGCGGTAGACCGAGAAGAGCGTGATCATCAGGCCGACGATGAACACCACCGACACGTCGAAGATGTTCGCGACCCCCGCGAGGGGATCCTCGTCCTCGGCGTCAGCCGGCGACGGCAGATGCAGAAAGCGTCCCATCGTGTCGTTCCTCCGCCGCGAGTTCCTCCGCCGCCGGGTCGTCGGGCGCGCCGCGCCTCAGCTCGGCGGCAAGCCGCTCGGCCAGGTACCGCTGCTCGCGCACCGCCTCGTTCACCCAGCCGTGGCGGACCACCTGGATGACGTAGGCGACGGTCCCGGCCGAGAGACCGACGATGGTCGTGGTGAACGCCACCACCATCTGGCCCGCCATCGCCTCCAGGTTGCCGGCGGTCAGCGAGGCGAGCGCCGTCCCCATCGGAATGAGGGTGCCGAGCAGGCCGAGGCTCGGCCCCACCTTGACGAGCAGCCGCGACCCGTTCAGGGTGCGCCTCACCCGCTCCTCGCGCTCGAGGACCAGGTGCTCGAGGCCGCCGTCGCCGAACGACGGCTTCAGGCGTTCCGCCTCGACGTCCCGCAGCAGGCCCCGCAGGGCCGCCGGCAACACCGCCCTCCGCGCGGAGTCCGAGCCGAGCACCGGGCCGGCGTCGAGCCACCCGTTGAGGTCGAAGCGGCCGCGCTCCTGCCGGCGGGCGAGCCATTCCATCACGCACCCGCCCGCCATGAACACCGCCGTGCCGACCGCCGCCCACAGGAGCACGATGACGGGAAAGCGAAGCACCTGGGCGAGGGCGAACAGGCCGTTCTCGAGCGTGCCGAGCAGGTTCAACGGCGCCTCCGGAGCGAATGCAGTCCACCGAGCGAGATCAACGCCGCGACCCCCACGACAACCCACGGATGGACGCCCGGCCGGACCAGGCCGTCCGTTTCGAGATTCATCGCCGCCGCCGCGCGCCACCCCGCGGTCACCGCCGGCACCGCCGCGACGGCGAGGCCGAGCCCCCCGAGCGCGGCCAGCGCGTCGTCCCGGAGCGCGGGCGGGGCGAAACGCGCATCGCGCCGCGCGGACGAGGCCGCAACCGCGAGCACCCCGGCCGCCATCAACCATGCCGTCCACGCCGGCAGGCCGTAGCCGGCCAGCACCCGGGTCCACAGGCCGCCGGCCAGCCCCGCCGCCAGCGAGACGGCGAGCGACGCCGGCGCGCCCTGCGGACGGGCCAGCGACAGTCCCGCGGCGGCGGCGACGAGCACGCCGGTCCACCGTGCCTCCGGCTGGAGCCAGAAGGCGCCGAGCGCGAAGCCGCCCGCGAGAGCGAGAACGCCGCGACGATCCCTCGCCGCGGTGGCGAGGGTCGCGCAAGCCAGCGCGCACAGCAGGCCGACGGCATGCAGCAGCAATCTGATGTCCCCGGCTATCCGTGTCTCGGCCCGGCTCCGCTCCACATTAGAGCACCATGCCCGGAACGGCGGGGGGCGCCCCGCAGGAACTTCAGGAATTCTTAAGGAATTCTTAAGATAGCGGTGGATTCGCGGGCCGATTTCAGGAACTCTTCAGGAACTCTTCAGAACCCGGCGGAAACGCGCTCACTATACTCGTCCCCACGTCGCTCGTCGGACCCCTCCACCCACGGCTCGACGATACCCGGTACCCCGGCCGCGGACGCCCTTTCGGTCCACGGCCCGGCCGCGGGCGCCCGTGTCGTTCGTGCACCGGGCCATCCGTGCGCGTGTCGTCGACCAGGTGGGGGTCGATCAGGCCGAGGACAGCGATCGATATGAAGTTGCCAACTGCGCCTGGCGCCAGCCCGTTTTCTGCGGGACGGCACGCTCCGCACGTGGCAAGGTAAGGAAGGACCAGGTCATCATGACGCGGTATCGCGCCCTGCTCGGCATCTTGCTCTGCGCGCTGGCCATTGCGCCGGCCGCCGCCCAGGACCCCCTGACGGTGAGCGGAACCGTCACCGACTCGTCCGGCGGCGTCCTCCCGGGGGTGACCGTCGAGGCGCGGCGCGGGCTCCGCGTGGTGGCGACCGCGGCCACCGGGAACGACGGGACGTACCGCCTGGACCTGCCCGAGGCCGGCCGCTACCGGGTGACGGCCCGCCTGGACGGCTTCGCGGCCGCCGACGCGGACGTGGCCGCCGCCGAGGCGGCGACCGCCGACTTCCGCCTCGACATCGCCCCCGTGCGGGACACCGTCGTCGTCACCGCCTCCCGGACGGCCGAGGGCGCCGCCTCGGTCACCGAGTCGCACTCGGTCTTCACCTCCGACGACATCGAGACCCTCGGCAGTCACTCGGTCGCCGACGTCCTGCGCTACGTACCCGGCCTCAACATCGAGTCGACGGGCCGCGAGGGCGCTCTCGCCTCCGTCTTCGCCCGGGGCGGCGAGTCCGACTACAACCACGTCCTCATCGACGGCGTGCGGGTCAACGACAACGGCGGCTACTTCGACTTCGACAAGGTCTCCGCCGCCGAGATAGACCGCGTCGAGGTAGTCCGCGGCGCCCAGTCCGCCCTCTACGGCTCCGACGCCATCGGCTCCGTCATTCAGATCTTCACCAAGCGTGGAGACCCCGACAGCGGACCCCGCCTGTCCGGCAATTTCGAGGGCGGCTCGTTCGGCACCACCCGCGGCGACCTGCGCGTCCTCGGCGGCGCCGCGGGCCGCGTCGACTACCAGCTCGGCGTCGCCCACCGCGCGACCGACGGCGCGTTCCAGGACCGGCTCCTCGAGCCCGACCGCTTCGACCAGCAATCCATCGACGGCAACCTCGGCGCCATCCTCGGCGACAACACCCGCGTGCGCGGCGGCTTCCGCTACGGCAACCGCCGCGGCAGCTCCGTCGGCAACATCACCTACGCCCGGGGCGACACCGGCGGCGGCTACGACACCGACGATCTGACCTGGCACGTCGACTTCGACCAGACCCTCTCCTCGCGCTTCGACCATTCCGCGACGGTGAGCCACTTCCGGTCCGGACGCCTGTCGGTGGACAGCGTCGGCGACCCCCAGTACCGGGTCTTCGCCCTCCTCGAGGGCGAGCCCGGCGCCCTCTATCCGGCCGGCCCGCGCCTGGTGCGGCTCCTCGACGAGCCCGCCTTCGACGCCCTCATGGCCGACCCGTCGGGCCTTGGGTCCGGCCAGTTCCTCGCCCGCACCGGCCCCTACAGCGGATTCGACTATCCCTTCGAGTTCGAGAGCCAGTTGCGCCGGCCCGCCGTCCGCTACCAGGCCAACGCGACCTGGCTCGACGACCAGGTCTTCAGCGCCGGCTACGACTACTACAGCGAGACCAACGCCCTCGACACCCAGCAGGCGGTGGAGAACCACTCGTACTTCCTGCAGCAGCAGTTCAACGTGGCCGACGCGTGGTTCGTCACCGGCGGGGCGCGCGTCGACGACAACTCCCTCTACGGCACCGCCGTGAACCCCAAGCTGTCCGCCGGCGGCTATCCCCTGCCGTATCGCGGGGGCGCCCTCTCGTCGGTCAAGGTGTCGGCCAACGTCGGGCGCGGCATCAAGAACCCGACCTTCTCCCAGCTCTACGGCTCGCAGTGGGTCGACGGCGACCTGTTGCTGCTGCCCGAGGAGGCGCTGACCGTCGACGCGGGAGCCGAGCTGACCTTCGACGACCAGCGCTGGCTGGCGAGCCTCACCTGGTTCAGCAACGACTACGAGAACCAGATCGCCTACTCGCCCTCGCTCGGCTTCGGGGGCGACGGCGTCCCCGACTACGTCAACATCGACGGGTCGCGGGCCGACGGGGTCGAGTTCGAGTTCGCCATGCAGCGGCCCCTCGGCGGGGTGACGGCCAGCGCCTCCTACGCCCTGGTGGACACCGAGGTCGTGACCAACGCGAGCACCAGCGAGCAGTTCCAGCCGGGCCAGCCGCTGCTGCGGCGGCCCCGGCACTCGGCCAACCTGCGCCTCGGCTACACGCAGGGACGCGGCAGCCTGCACCTGTCCATGCGGGTGACGGGCGACCGTCACGACAGCGCGTTCCTCGGTCTGCAGCGTGCCTCGGACGGCCGCGGCGTGGACATCACCGTCAACCCCGGCTACACGCTGGTCACCGCCGGCGGTCAGTTCCGGGTGAGCCCCGAGCTGGCCCTGTTCCTGCGCATCGACAACCTGACGGACGTGGTGTACGACAGCGCGCTCGGATACCCGGGCCTGCCCCGCGCGTTCGTGGCCGGGGGCCGCTTCAACTTCGGCGGCTGACGCGCTCGCCTCGGGCGCACCCCGGGGCCGGTCGCGCGCGGCTTCGCGCTGGAGGGAGCTGAATCGGCGTGAGTCTGCTGGACCGTTCGGGACCGTTGCGGCGCGCACTGTTCCAGGTCCACCTGTGGACCGGCGTGGCGATCGCGCTCTACGTCGTCGTCGTCTCGGTCACCGGCGCCGCGCTCGTCTTCCGCATCCACCTGCAGCGGGCCGCGCACCCGGAGTTGCTGACGGCCGCCACCGACGGTCCGCAGGCGGACATCGCGACGGTGCTCAAGAACGTGCGCGATGCGTACCCGGGCGGTCGCGTGGCCGGGGTCGACGCGCCGACGACGGTGCGGCCGACCCACCTCGCCTACGTCACCGAGGGCGGCCGCTTCCGTACCGTGCTCCTCGACCCCGTCACCGCCGAGGTGCTGGGCGAGCTGCCCGAGCGCTCCGTGGTGCGCACCCTGCAGGACCTGCACTTCGACCTCCTCGCCGGACCCACCGGCCGCGTCGTCAACGGCATCGGCGCGTTCTGCCTGCTGCTGCTCTGCCTGACCGGCGTGTTCGTCTGGTGGCCGGAACGGTCGGGATGGCGGCGCGCCCTGAGCGTCGACTGGCGCCGCCCCTGGCGGCGCGTCACGTGGGAGCTGCACGGCGCGGTGGGCATCTGGACGCTCGTCCTCACCGCCGGGTGGGCCGTCACCGGGGCGTACTTCGTGTTTCCCGACGAGTTCCGCGCCGCGGTGAACCGCATCTCCCCGCTGACCGCCGCCGTCCGCCCGCCGCAGTCGAGTCCCGAGGGCGCCGCGTCCGAAGCGCGCCCCACGTGGCGAGAGCTCATCGACCGGGCCCGCCCCGCCGAGCCGGACGCGTTCGTCGCACGAGTCGTGGTGCCGGCCGGCGACGAGGCGCCGTTCCAGGTGCTGTTCACCGACCACCGTCCGAGCCGGCTCGGCGCGCGCCACCTGCGGACGGTCTACCTCGACCAGTACACGGGCGAGCGGCTCGCCGCGCCGCCCGCGGGGCGCCGCACCCTCGGCGACGTCGTCATCGCCCTCGTCGGCCCCGTGCACTTCGGCAACTTCGGCGGCGTGGGCGTCCGCCTGGTGTGGCTCGTGATCGGCCTCGCGCCCGCCGTGCTGGGCGTCACGGGCCTCCTCCTGTGGTGGACGCGCGTCGTGGCGCCGGCGTGGCGCCGGCGCAAGGAGGCCAGATCCACGCCCCGGCCCCCGGCGCAGGCCGTGCCGGTGCCGGATGACATGAGCACCTGAGGACACCATGACCCGAACCCAGGAACCCGCGGCGGACGGCGTGCTCGGCGACGCGGAGCGCCGGCACCTGCTGCGGCGCCTCGCGTTCGCGGCGACGCCGGCGCTGGAGGAAGCCGTGCGCGGGCTGTCGGCCGACGACGCCGTCGCGGTCCTCGTGCGCGCGGCCCGCGACACGCCCCATCCCGAGCGCCCCGAAGCGGCCCGCGGCGTGTGGCGCAACCCCGGGCTGCGGTTCGCCGGCGTCTCGGACGAGGACTTCGAGGCGATGCTCGATCGACAGGCGCCCGGCGTGCGCGCCGCCGTCGACGACGTGCGCCGGTGGTGGCTGGCCGAGCTGCTCACCTCCCCGGCGCCGCTGCGGGAGAACCTGGTGCTCTTCCTGCACGGGGTCTTCGGCAGCAGCACCCGCCCGGTCGACGCCCCCCACGCCCTCCACGCGCGCAACGCCCTGCTGCGCCGGCGGTGCCTGGGCACCGTCCCGGACCTGCTCGCGGCCCTCGTCGTCGACCCCGCCATGATGATCCAGATCGGCATGGACGGGCACCGGCGGCTGCGCGTGTCCGACCGCGCGGCCAAGCTGGTGCTCGACCACTGGACGGTCGGCGAGGGCGCCTACGGGCCGCGCGACCTCGAGGAGCTGTCGCGGGCGCTGACGGGATGGCGGCTCGTCGCCCCCGAGGGGCGCGGGCCGGCCCGCGAGATCGCCCGCCGGGCGCCGCGGGCGGCGCAACGCACCGGCCTCGTGCCGACGTTCCGCCCGGCGGACTTCGACGACGGCCCGAAGACCATTCTCGGCCGCACCCGGCCGTTCGACGCGCGCTCGGCGGTGCGGTGGCTGGCAGCTCAGGAAGCGACGGGCCGCCGCTTCGGCCGCCTGCTGATGGCCCACCTCGGCGTCGAGGACGGCGGCGGGTCCCTCGAGGCGCGGCTCGCCGCCGTCTACGGGGCCACCGGCGGGTCCCTCGAGGCGCTGCTCCGCGAGATCGTGCGGTCCGAGGCCTTCTGGTCCGACGCGTCGCGGTGGACGCTGATCAAGAGCCCCGTCCACCTCGCGGCGGGCGCCTGCCGCCAGCTCGGCATCGCATCGCCGCCGGTGGCGGAGATCGCACGCTGGCTCGAGGCGAGCGGCCAGACCCTGTTCGACACCCCGAACAACGGCGAGGGCGGCTGGCCGGGTCAGGAAGCCTGGGTGTCGCCAGCGTCGCGCCTGACCGTCCGGTACCACCTGGCCGCCGCCCTCGGGGGCCGGCTGCCGCCCCTCGGCCTCGAACGCCCCGATCCGGCCGGCGGCGAAGCGGCCCGCGCGCCCGACGTCCCGCTCGACGCGGCGCTCCGCGAGGCGTCGCCGGCGGAGCTGCTGTCGCGGCTCGACCCGGCGCCGGGCCTGGACGCGGCCGCGATCGAGCGGGAAGTGTCCGGCGTCGCGTCGCCGGAAGGCCGCGGCACGTTCATCCAACGCGTGATGATGTCGCCGGAGTATCAACTGGCGTAAGGACGGTGACGGGAATCACCTTGCCACGCCGGCAGCAGGAAACCGCAGAGCGCGGACCGCGTCCGAGTGCCGGTCGGATCCATATCGATCACTGTCCCCAAGCGCCACGTGGAGGAGACCGATGAACACCATCAGCCGACGCGATCTGTTGACCTGGTTCGCCCTGACGCCTACGGTTCCGTTCTTCGTTCGCGAGAGCGCGCGGGCGGCCACCGCGGGGACGCAGGCCGCCGCCGGCGCGGCGGGCGGCCACGACGGACGCGTGGTGGTCGTCCTGCGGCTGCGGGGCGGCAACGACGGGCTGAACACGGTGGTCCCGGTGCGCGACGACCGCTACTACCGGGCGCGCCCGACCATCGCCATCCCCCGGCGGGACACCATTCCCATCGACGGGAGCGACCTCGGCCTCAACCCGTGGCTCGGCCACTTCCGACGGCTGATGGATGACGGCCACGCCGCCATCGTGCAGGGCGTGGGCTACCCGCGTTCGTCCCGGTCGCACCGGCGGGCAACCGAGATCTGGGAGACCGGCTCGGTGGCCCCCCAGGCGCCGCGCCACGGCTGGCTCGGCCGCTATCTCGACCACGCCTGCGAGTGCGGCGACGAGCCGCTGGCCGGCGTGCAGTTCGACGAGACGCTCGGCCGCACCCTGGCCTCGGCCTCGGGCCGCAGCGCGTCGATCGGCCACCCCGAGCTGCTGCTCGGAATGAACGCCGCCCCGCCGCCGGCCGCCGCCGCGCGCGGGCCGCGCACGGGCCGGCTCGACTACCTCAGGCAGGTCGACAACGGCCTCGCCCACGCCGCGCGTCAGCTCCACCGCGCGCGGGCCGGCACCGGCGGCGGCTTCGACTACCCCGACAGCGCCTTCGGCCAGTCGCTGCGGTGGACCGGCGACATGATCGAGACGGGCAGCCCGACCCGCGTCTACTACGTGTCCCTCGGCTCGTTCGACGGCCCCGACCCGGCCTCGTTCGACACCCACGTCGACCAGCCCGCGAAGCACCGGGTCCTCTTCACCGAGCTCGGGCGCGGCCTGCGCGCCTTCACGCGCCACCTGCGCCGGGCCGGGCAGCTCGACCGCGTGCTCCTGCTGACGTTCTCCGACTTCGGCCGCCTCGTCACCGAGAACCAGACCGGCGGCACCGAGCACGGCGACGCCGGGGTGCTGTTCGTGGCGGGCGGCGGCGTGCGGGCGGGTCTGCTCGGCGAGCCGGCCGACCTCGGCAAGGTCACCCGCGGCGGCCTCGACGCCACCGTCGACTTCCGCGACATCTACGCCGACGTGCTGCAACGGTGGCTCGGCGTCGACCCGGCGGCGATCCTCGGCCCCGCGGCCGGCTCGTTCCCCGTCGTGAGCGCGTGAACCAGGAGATCCCGATGCGCAAGACGCTTCCCGGACTGATCCTCGCGACGTTGCTGCTGTGCCTCGCTTCGCCGATGGCGCAGGAGGCCGACCAGGACGACCTGCAGACGCTGCAGGGCGAATGGACGGTGGCCGCGGCCGAGCAGGGCGGCCGGCCGTTCGACGTCATCGTCGGCGGCGTCCTCACCATCACCGGCGACCGCTTCGCGCTGGTCACGGCCACCGGCAACGAGCTCGCCGGGCAGATACGGCTCGACCCGGCGCAGTCGCCCCGCCACCTCGACTTCGTGCACGACGACGGGCTCCTGTGGGAGGCGATCTACGCCGCTGCGCCGGATTTCTTCCGGCTCAACTACGTCGAGGCGAGCCCCGAGACGCCGCGGCCGACGATGTTCGTCACCGGGTCGGACGCGCCGGGCACGGTCATCGTCATGGAACGCTGACGGTCCTCGGCGCCGCGACACGCCGGGACGTCCGCGCCGCAGGACAAGGGTGTGCGGACTACCAGGGGTCGGCCGGGCTCCAGGCGGCACCGGCGGCGCTCACCGGGCTCATGGTCCGGTGCTCCACGGATCGCTCCAGCGCGGATCGCGGAGGAGCGCCTCGTCGGTCAGGCTCTGAAGGAACGCGATCAGGTCCCGCCGCTCGTCGTCGCGGAGGCTCAGCGGCCGGATCGACTCGCTCTGCCGGGGATTGGGGGCACGCCCGCCCGCCACGTAGTGGTCCAGCACCTCGCCGAGGGCGGCGATGCTGCCGTCGTGCATGTAGGGCGCGGTGACCGCGACGTTGCGCAGGCTCGGTATGCGGAACTGCCCCGCATCCTCGAGGTCGCCGGTGTGCAGGTACTTCCCGGCGTTGTCGGCCGGATACGGCACCGGGCCGGGCAGGTCGTAGAGCCCGGTGTTGTGGAACAGGAACACCGGCGGATCGCTGACCGGGCTCGTCGCCGCCTTCGAGCCGCCGTCCAGGTTGAGTCCCAGGTCGGTCGACACCGTGTGGCCCAGGTGGCAGCCTCCGCACCGCGCCCGGCCCGAGAAGAACAGCCTCATCCCGCGCCGCGCCGCCGCCGACAGCGCGGTCTCGTCGTCGTGGAACCGGTAACGGTCGTAGGGCGAGCGGAACGAGACGATCGACCGCTGGAACGCGGCCAGGGCCAGCGCGACGTTGTCGGTGGTGACGAGCCGCTCGACGCCGCCCTCGACGCCGTCCGCGGGCGGGGGGGGTGGAAATGCCGCCGCGAACAGGCGCCGGTAGACGGGCGAGGCCGCGAGCGCGGCGTAGACGCGCGGCTCGTGCCCCGACAGGCCGAGCTCCACCGGATCGGTCCCGAAGAGGGGGACCAGCACCTGCTCCTCGAGCGAGCGCAGCGTCGGGTTGCCCCACGTGAGGGCGTCGCGGTAGGCCACGTTGACGAGCGACATGGCGCTGCGCGGGTGGCGCTCTCCGGTGGAGCCGAGCCCGCGCGGGCGGCCGTCGGTGAACGCGAGGGCCTGGATGTGGCACGTCGCGCACGACTGCTCTCCGTTGCCGGACAGCCGCGTGTCGTAGAAGAGGTGCCGGCCGAGCTCGACGCGCGCCTCCGTCATCGGCGCGCCGACGGGGAGCCGGGGCGGCGGCACCCCGGGCGGCAGTTCCCACGGGTAGTCGCTCGGGGCGCGCTGACCCGCGAACGTCGCCGCCGCCAGCCCCACCGCCGCCAGGCCGAGCATCGCTTCTCGTCGCATGACCACCTCGCCGGTGTGCGTCCATCCTCCAGCGCGACCGCCCGCCAGCGGACGAGCGCACGGCGGATCCACCAAGGACAGGCCGCCGCCTTGCCGCGCATCGTAGCCGCTTGGCGCCCGGCGGTGTCCTGAAGATTTGCTGAAGTCCGGGCGTGTGCCCTCAGGCAATTTCCACGAGGGTCTCCCCCCGCTGAAGCGCGGCGACGATGAGCCCCAACTCGTGGTCCATCCGATCGAGCAGAGCCGCGCGGCGCGTGTTTCCCACGCGAAGCCAAACGACCGGCGGACCTGATGACAGGATGTGATGAACCGCGAAGTCCTCGTCCTTCGTCACGATGACCGCGCCCGTCCGCTCGGCGTGCCACCGGATGGAATCGTCGGACGCCGCCGCCAGGCCGCAGTCGACTACATGCTCCGCCTCATGACCCTCGGCCTCGATCCGGCGCGCCAGAGCCGGCGGGAGCTGGGCATCGACGAGGAAACGCAAGCTACGCGCTCCTCAGAACGGGATGGTCGTTCTGACGTGCCGCGAACTTGAGAACCGCGACGATGTCGTCGGGCTCCAGGTAGGGCAGGTCCTCCAGGATCTCCTCGCGCGTCGCCCCTGCCGCCAGGAGGTCCAACACGTCCGTGACACGGACACGCAGGCCGCGGATGCAGGGTCGTCCCCCGCAGACGTCCGCGTCGGTCGTAATCCGATCGATCTTGCTCACCTCACCTCCCATAGACCATCGGTACTGTCCATTCTAGCGCCGGCGCCGACCTGCTGGGTACAGCCGGCATTCCGGCCGTCGACTATCCGCCCGAGGAACTGGACGATGAGGTCGGTGTCGCATCGTGACGCCCGTCGGCGCCGATACCGGCCGCTCATCTCGGCGAGTCCGGGGGCTCATCGGTTGACGAGCCTGCTCCTGACGGACGGCCGGACCGCTGGCGTTCGACCGCGCACGCCCACGAGCGTGAACCGGCTGGCCGCTCGACGCGGCACGGTCGTCATTACGGGCACCGCCTCCCTCGAGTCGGCATGACCGACTCCTCCCCTGAGGTTGTCATGGACCCGCAAAGCACGTAAACTGTGCTACACGATTGACGTGCCATCCGAACGCACGCCGAGGCTACGAGACCATGCACGGCACCAACATCACCATCAAGGTCGACGCGGATCTCGCCCGAGACGCGAGGGTGTACGCGGCGCAGCGCGGAACCTCGCTCAGCCGCCTGGTTGCGGAGCAACTGGAGACGCTGGTCCGAAGCGATCAGGCCTACACGGCGGCCAGACGCCGAGCACTGGCTCGTCTGAGGCAGGGCTACGACATGGGCGGGGAGCACCCTCTGAGCCGCAGCGAGGCCCACGACCGTGAAGGCCTTCGTTGACACCAACGTGCTCCTCTACGCGCACGACCGGGAGGCTGGGGCGAAGCGCCGTCGTGCACGTGACCTGCTGGAAGGGCTGTGGAACGAGGGCCGCGGAATCCTGAGTACGCAGGTCCTGCAGGAGTTCTACGTCAACGTCCGGCGCAAGACTCGACCGGCTCTCTCCCCTGCGCAGGCCAGGACGCTGGTCGCCGACTATCTGACATGGGACCCGGTCGTCAACGACGGCGCGGCCGTGCTCGAGGCGGTCGACCTCGGGCACCGACACCAGCTCTCGTTCTGGGACGCCCTCATCATCGTCGCCGCCCGAAAGGGCGGCGCGTCCGTAATCTACTCCGAAGACCTCAACCACGAACAGATGTTCGGCTCGCTCCAGATCCTCAATCCCTTCCTCGTACAGGAATCCTGAAACCGCGCCGGATCGTTGCCTCGCCCGCGCCGGTGATCGCGAAGCATGGGCATCCCGTCAGCTTCGCCGGTCGGTTCGACGAGCGCCTGATCGAGGTCGCATCCGGCGATTCTCGCCGGTCGGGGTAGTAGAATCGACACACCTTGCCTGAGCACCACCCCGCGGCGTTGCCCAAGGGCCACCGCATCGGCGAGTACGAGATCATCCGCGTGCTCGGCGCGGGCGGCTTCGGCATCACGTACTTGGCGTTCGATCACCAGTTGGACGGACCGGTCGCGCTCAAGGAGTACTTTCCCTCCGACGCCGCGAGGCGCCGGGCCGGCCGGCGAGTTGCCCCCTCGACCACGCAGAATCGCGTCGTCTTCGCTTGGGGCCTCGACCGCTTCATCGAAGAGGCACGCGCCATCCATCGCCTTCGGCATCCCAACGTCGTGACGGCGCATCGTTACCTCAAGGCCCACGGCACCGCGTACATCGTCATGGAGTACGTCGAGGGTCGATCCCTGGAGCGGGTTCTGGATGGACTGGTAGGGCGCCAGCGCCTGTCGGTGGACCAGTGGCGACGCTGGCTGGACGCGCTGCTGGACGGGTTGGCCCACGTCCACGACCACGGTTTCCTGCATCGCGACATCAAGCCCGCGAACGTCATGATTCGCGCGGGGTGCCTTACACCGGTGTTGATCGACTTCGGTGCCGCGCGCATGGCCGCGCGGGACCGGACGCACACGCAGGTCCTGACGCACGGGTACGCCCCGCTGGAGCAGTACTCCAGGGACGGTGTGCAGGGACCGCCGACCGACATCTACGCCATGGCCGCCGTCTCGTACCGCGTGCTGACCGGAAAACGGCTGTCGAGCGCCCCGGATCGAGTGCTGGCCGACGACTACGAGCCCTTGGCGAACCGCATCCAAGGAGCGGACCGCCGATGGCTGGCTGCCATCGACCACGGACTGGCGTTGCGGCCGGAGGATCGACCGCAGGAGATCCCCGCGTGGCGTGCCGCACTGATCCAGTCGGACAACGAGTCCGCGGGAACCCACGCTCGAACCGCGTCATCGGCAGCGCCGAGCCTGTCGTGGAAGGCGCGAATGACCGGATTCCTCGCCGCGCGTGCCGCGCGTCTGCGGACTTCATTCGATCGAACGAGATTCTGGTGGCCGGACGACCAATTCACGAAGCTCTTCCGGGCACTGATCAGCGAGGCGTCCGCGATGTCGCCGGCGGCAAGCCGATTCTGGAGAGGCTGTGGCTCGATGTACGCGGTTGAGGCCGTTGGTGCGTTGGAGGCGGCAAACCGACGCTTCGCGGTTGAGTCGAAGCCTGACTCCACCCGACTACGTACCTCTCCACCGCAGTTCGAGAGCTTCAGCCGGTTGACCGGCCGCATGATTGCGTACGGCGGCGCACATGCGGTCCCCATCGATCGAGATTCTCCATTCAGCTCACACAACGGCTATGTGGACTTGATGGAGACCTGTTATCTCGAGACCGGCGAGGAGCCCGAGTTGTCGTTGCCGGAACAGGAGGAGAGCCTCTTGATGACCTTCTACAGTATGTATTCGGCTCTCCAGTGCGGAGATCATGGGTTCGACAGGTTAACGGATGAAGTGTTGGATTCCTTGGGTGACGAGGACGACCACGATGACTACGACGCGTACGAATCGTGGCGCGACGAGGAGTTCAAAGAGATTGAAGCGCACCTGGTTCGCAGCCTTGAGCGTTGCGGGGAAGACAGAACCGAAGTTCGTGGCTACGTCAGCTCCGTCGACGACTGGATCGCCGAGCACCAGGATCCTCGCGATGGACCTGAGGGTCCCGACGAACTCGAATCGGACGTCTCGGAATCGATCGTCCATATCGAGGCATCCACGGATAGCATTACCCAGCATTTGTCCACCTCCGCTGCCTGGTTCGACGAGTGGGAGAAGAGCGAGTACGCCATAGATGCGTTCGTCGATTGCATACACCGGCTGAGGCTTCTGCACGAGAACAGGTTCGAAGCCGCCAAGACACGGGTCGAACGGGCAATCGTCGAGATCGCCGGCCCGTCGCGCTGACGGGCCGAGCTCCAACAGTCTGGTTCACGTCATGTTCGCCGCGAACGAGCGGAACCACCGTCTGGCCGTGCGGATCGTGTTCCCGGCCTGCGCGATCGCCTTCATCGGCGTCCTGAGTCTGCTGCTGACGGACGGCCCAGCCGCGGCTTTCCTGCTCGACCGCAACTCGACCGTGTTCGACTACCCGTTCACCATCCAGAACCTGATGTGGCTTGTCTTCTTCGGCGCGCTGGCGGAACTGGCGATACGTCATCGCCGCGCCCGCGTCGAGGCGTGCCAGCTCGACAGGGGTCTGCTGCCCGAGGACGACGAAACGATGCTGCGGCTGCGGGACCTCGGCGCCATCCGCACGCGGGTCCGCGGCCAGGAGCAGTTCTTTCTGCAACGGCTCGTCGCGCGCTGCGTACTGCAGTTCCAGAGCTCGAGGTCCACGGATCGGGCCAACGCGCTCTTGAACTCGTCGCTCGATCTGATGCAGCACGAAGTAGACGCGAAGTACAGCCTGATCCGCTATATCGTGTGGGTGATTCCAACCATCGGCTTCATCGGCACCGTGGTCGGCATCGCGGCGGCGTTGAACCAGGCCGGCGCCGCCGACGACTTCCAAGACCCGGCGCTGCTGGGCGAGTTGACCCGCAGCCTCGGGGTTGCCTTCTACACGACGATGCTGGCGCTCGTGCAATCGACGGTGCTGGTTCTGGCCCAGAACGTCACGCAGGCCCGCGAGGAGGGCGCGCTGAACCGGGCCGGCCAGTACTGTCTGGACAACCTGATCAACCGCCTCTACGAGGAGTGAAAGGCGCCGCGAATGCCCGTGTATCGAACACCGGACGGTCGGATCGTCGAGGAGAGGACCACTATGACCCCGCCGGGCACCGAGCCGCGTTGCGACGCGGACGAAAGAGCCGATTCGGGCCACCCAGAGCCGGCCGCGGACGGGACAGGACGTGCCGGTGCGGCCGAGAGCACTAGGCGCGGGGCCGGCTATAGCGACCCGACGGTCGTGCGCCGGCCCGGGCCCGCCGGCCGGCGGGCCGCGCCTGACGACGAGCGCACCCGCCTCGCCGGCGCGGTCCCCACCGATACGGCCGAATCGTCAGAGATCGACCCGGTGACGGGCTGGCTCGTGATCGTCTCGGGCCCGGGCGTGGGCCGGGACCTCCGCGTCGGCGTCGGGCGCAACGACGTGGGCCGGGACCGCGGCAACCGCATCGCCCTCCCCTTCGGCGACCGGAAGATCTCTCGCCGGACCCACCTCTGGGTCAACTACGACCCGCTGAACCGGGCGTTCTCGGTCGCGCCGGGGAACGGTACCAACCTGGCGTATCTGAACGAGGCCGCGATCGAGGAGCGGAAGCCGCTGCCCGACCGCGCCACCATCTCGCTCGGCGACACGAAGCTGCTCTTCGTGGCGTTCTGCGGCGACGCCTTCACGTGGTCCGATGCCTGACCTCCCCCCACCCGACCCCGGCGGTTCTGCAACCGTGGCGACCGGTTCGAAGCCTCTGCGCCGCGCCGGGGCGCAGCTCCTCGGCGCCCGGGAGGTCCAGGAGGACGAGCTCGGCTTCATCGACGGCTCCACGCTCGACCCCGCCGGCCAGCACCCCGTGGTGATCGTGGCGGACGGGATGGGCGGCCACGCCAGCGGCGAGATGGCGAGCAGACTCGCGGTGCGCGCGTTCATCGACGCGTACGGCGTCGAGGGCGCCCCCGGCGGTCGCCTGCGCGCCGCCCTCGACGCCGCCAACTGGGCCATCGACGAGGCCGTCCGCGAGAACCTCTCGCTCGACGGCATGGGCGCCACGCTGGTGGCGGCGGCGGTGACCACGGGCGGACTCGAGTGGATCAGCGTCGGCGATTCTCCACTGTACCTCTATCGCGGCGGGCGGCTGAAGCGTCTCAACGAAGACCACTCCATGGCGCCGGTCATCGAGGCCCTGCGCGAGAGCGACCCGGCGACGGCTCGCGGGATGAACCCGAACGAACTCCGCTCCGCCCTGGTCGGATTCGAGATCCCGAAGGTGGACGCGTCGCCGATGCCCGAGCTGCTGCTGCCGGGCGACCTGGTCGTGGCCGCGACCGACGGTCTGAACATCTTGAACGTCGAGGAAACCGCTTCGATCATCTCGGACTGCCGCGGGGACGGGCCGGAGGCGGTGACGGACGCGCTCCTTGCCGCGGTCGCCGCTCGCGCCGCTCCGACTCAAGACAACGCGACGGTGGCGATAATCGAGATGGCCGACGACCCTCAGGATGGGGCACCCGTCGGCCCGATGTCACGAGGCGAGTCGGGTGCAGGGGCGGAACCGGAAGCGTGACGAGCTCATGGCGAACCTGAAACGACCCGATTGGCCCGGGCGCATCGCCCGCTACGTCGCCGCGACCGTCGTCCTCGTCGCGGCCGGGTGGAGCCCCACGTGGGGGCAGCCCGCGTCATCCCAGGTCGCCGACGATCTGGAGGATACCGTCGCCATCGCGGTCCGCATCGCCGGAGAACGGGACACTGAGGCGCGGGCGGCGCAGGCGGCGGCGCAAGCGGCCCGGCAAGAGGCCGCCGAGGCCCAGGCGCGGGCCGACGCGGCGACCGAGCGCGCCCAAGCCCTGGAGGCGCGAGCCGGGGCCTCGGCAACCGAGCGGGACGCGGCGCGCGCCGAGGCCGAGGCCCTGCGAGCTGAGGCCGCCGACAGGGAGGCGGCCCGCGCCGCCCTCGCCCGGCAGGCAGAAGCCGCCGAGGACCGGGCGCGAGACGCCCAAGCCGAGGCGGCGGCGCTCGAACAGCGGTTGGCGCGGCAGGAGCGGCGGTTCTACGCGACCCTGGCCGTCGGCGCGGTCCTGCTCCTCGCGGTGGTCCTGACCGCGTGGCGTTTCGCGAAACGCCGGCGCACCCAGTTGGAGGAATCCGAGGCGGCGCGCCGGGCGACCGACGAACGCCTCGCCGCCGCCGTCGTGCCCGCGCCGTTCTCGTGCCTGCTGGAAGGCGGCGACGAAGACGGCCGGAGCGTGGTGGTCAAGGTCGGCGCCGAGCAGCTCGGGTCGCCCGACGGCGTCGTCGTCGGCCGCAATCCGGCGCAGGCAGGGGTCGTCCTCGACCACCGCGAGGCGTCGCGCGAGCACTTCCGGCTGGCCGCGACGAACGGCGCGCTCTCCATCGTGGACCTGCACTCGACCAACGGCACCTTCGTGAACGGGACGGAGATCGCACCCGGCGCGGTGACGGCGCTCTCCCCCGGCGACGAGATCCGCGTCGGCGCCGGGATCCGCCTCACGCTGTCCATCGATCAGGTCGCGCCGTGAAGCCGCCCCCCGGGAGGCCGGCATCTTCAGCCACTCGCCCCGATAGTCCGTCCCGGCCCGCACACGCGGGAGTAGACCACTGGATCGGACTCACCGGAACCACCCGCTGGCGGCCTCGCCACACGGGCGAGGATGGCCCCCTTGCAGCGATGAACCACATAGGCACCAGTGCGGCCTCGCCGCACGCGCGAGGATGCCAACAGACGAACCCCGGCCCGCCCCCGCGCCGCTTGGCTCCCGCGCGGGGGGGCAACAGGCGACGCAGCCATCCGAGAGGCCGGGCGAGCGCGGACGCGCTATGATGAATCTTGCGACCTCGGGTCAACGGGAGAAGCACCGACGTGACCACCACTCAACCCGTCGCCAAGTACACGTACGAGGACTACTGCACGACGCCGGACGACGAGCGCTACGAGCTGCTCGACGGCGATCTGACTATGGTTCCAGCGCCGAACGTGAAGCACCAGAAAGTGCAAGGAAGCCTGTACTACCACCTGCGAGGCTTCATCACCGAGCATGGGCTGGGGGTTCTGTTGGCCGCCCCCTGCGATGTGGTTCTCTCCGACACGAACATCGTGCAGCCGGACCTCCTATTCGTCTCGCGGGCACGCGAGCACTTGGTGCACGACGACAACATCCGAGGAGCGCCCGACCTCGTGATCGAGATTCTGTCTCCGACAACCGCGGACAAGGATCGGGGGATCAAGCAAGAGCTCTACGGCAGGTACGGCGTGACCGAGTACTGGCTGGTCGATCCGATGGCCGAGACCATCTCGATCCATCGTCAACGCGCCGGCGTGCTGGCCGCCACCCGCACCTTCGGTCGGAAACAGACGTTGCGGTCGCCGCTGCTTGCCGACTTCGAACTCCAGCTCGACGACATCTTCTCGTCTTGAGGGAGAGCGCCGAACCGGCGCCGCGCTACGAAACCACGGTCGCCCGCGGCGTCCGGTCGTCGTTGGCCACGTTGAGATCGAGTTGTAGAATCGGGATGCCGTGACCGCCCATCATCTCGTCGCGCTTCCGAAGGGCCACCGCATCGGCGAGTACGAGATCGTCCGCGTGCTCGGCGCGGGCGGCTTCGGCATCACGTACCTGGCCTTCGACCACCAGTTGGATGGACCGGTCGCGCTCAAGGAGTACTTCCCCGCCGAGGCGGCGAGGCGCGGGCCCGGCTGGGGCGTCGCCCCGTCGACTACCGCGAGCCGGGCGCTCTTCACCTGGGGCCTCGACCGCTTCATCGACGAGGCGCGCTCCCTCCATCGCCTTCGACACGCGAACGTCGTGCGGGCGCATCGCTACGTCCAGGCCCACGGCACCGCCTACATCGTCATGGAGCACGTCGAGGGCGAGTCCCTGCAGCAGGTCCTCCGCGAGCGCGGCCGTCTGACGCCGGACGCCTGGCGGCGATGGCTCGACCCGCTCCTCGACGGGCTGGCCCACGTGCACGGCCACGGCTACCTGCACCGCGACCTCAAGCCCGCGAACATCATGATTCGGTCGGCGGAGGGAACCCCGGTGCTGATCGACTTCGGCGCCGCGCGCATGGCCGCCCGGGACCGGACGCACACCCAGGTGCTGACGCCGGGGTACGCCCCGCTGGAGCAATACTCGCGGGAGGGAACGCAGGGACCGCCGACCGACATCTACGCCCTGGCCGCGGTCTCGTATCGCGTGCTGACCGGCGGGCGGCTGTCCAGCGCCCCGGACCGGGCGCTCGACGACGATTACGAGCCCCTGGCGAACCGCATCGCCGGCGCGGACCGCCGGTGGCTGGCTGCAATCGACCACGGACTGGCGTTGCAGCCGGAGGACCGACCACAGACGGTCCCGGCGTGGACCGCAGCGATGCGCGGCGCTCGTGCTGCACCTGTAGCGAACGTCGATGCCGAAGCCCGACCAAGCAGGAGTGCCGGGCGGGCCGCCGTACCTCGACAGGCGATGCGGCCCCACGCCGCCGCGCTTCTCGATTGCTGATGTACTTCTTGTGGACCGCAGCCGTTTTCTTCTGGTCCAGTGGGATCTTGCGCGAGTTGCCGGAGCTCCTGCCCGGGGAGGAAAACTACTTTGCCTTGGGTACACATCAGGATGACGTCCTGGGCATTCAGGGTACGCCGGCCAGCATCGACCAGTATCCTTCATCGGGACACGACACATGGCGCTACGGTTCCAGCACAGTGACCATCTCGTCCCGGACCAGTCGAGTGACCGGGTGGTCGAATCGCGACGGCAATCTCAAGGTACGACTGGTACGGGGTCCCAATGGGACCAACGCAACGTCGTACACCCGCCGTTCCCATCAGGATGACGTCCTGCGCCTTCAGGGTACGCCCACCGGTATTTCCACCGGCGGTATTGGTCCGATTGAGCAGTTGCTCGAGCCAGACGAGACGTGGCACTACGGCCGTAGCACCGTGACCATCTCGAAAAGCACACGCCGAGTGACCGGATGGCAGAATGTCGAGGACAATCTCAGGGTGGTACCGCCGACCATTTGAGAATGACCACGGCACCATGCTCAAATCCCGGCTACCGGTTCCGCTGAATCGCGAACCGTCTTGCGCCATCGCTTGACCGGAGGACGCTGTGAAGCCGACCCGGCGGGAGGCCAGCATCTTCAGCGTGTCGGCGATCGACCTGTTCGCGTCGGCGCTCGGGGCCTTCATCGTGGTCGCGTTGGTGCTGCTGCCCTATTTCCCCAACACGGGCGACGCCCCGGCGGCGGGCGCGGAGCCGCCGGTCGACCCGCGGTCGTCGCCCGGCATCTCGCCCGCCGAAGTCGCGGCGTTGCGCGCCCAGGCGGCGCGGGCCGAGGCCGCCCTGGCCGAGGCGGAGCGGCGCGGGCGGGAGCTGTCGGAGGCGCTCGCGGCGGCCCGAGCGGGATCCGCGGCACCCGCCCCGACGCTGGCGAACCCCATCTCGCCCGCTGACGTGGCGGCACTCCAGGACCGGATAGCGCGTTCGGAGGCGGAGCTGCAGGCGGCGCGCGCCCGCGAGCGCGAGCTCGCGCGGGCGCTCGACGCCGCGATGTCGTCGGTCCGGACGCTGCCGCCGATCGATCTCGTCATCGCCCTCGACACGACCGCCAGCATGACCGGTGAGGTGGCGAGCCTGCGCGAGGAAATCGCGGGCCTCTCCGCGCTGCTCGCCGACCTGACCGACGACGCGGCGGTCGGCATCATCGACTTCAAGGACGGCTGCGGGGGCCCGCCGGCCCTGCGCATCGTCCCGCTCCAGCGCATCGACCGGGAGTCCGTGCGCCGACTGGCCGCCTTCACCCGTTCGATGCGCCCCGGCTCGCCGCCCTGCAACACGACGTCCGACGAGGACTTCGCCGAGGCGCTGCGCGCCTCCGTCGCCGCCGACTGGCGCCCGAACAGCGAGCTCCGGTCGATCGTCCTGATCTCCGACAACCCGGCCCACGCCCATCTCCGGGAGCAGGCCGTGGCCGACGCACGGCGCTTCTCGGGCGGTCCCGGCGCCCGGCACACCGTCTCGGCCGTGCTCGTCGACACGAGCGCCTTCGCCCCGACCTACCCCGATACCGCGGAGTTCATGCAGCGCGTCGCCCGGGCGGGCGGCGGGCAGTTCGTCCGCGCCGACGAGAACGCCTCGCTGTCAGTGACGATTCTGCGCGCCATCTTCGACGACTGACGCCGGCGCGACGGGCTCGGGGGGATGTCCTCAGCGATACTCGCCGCTCCACAGCGCCTCGAGGAACTCCCCGTACGGCAGCACGTCCACCCCGCCGACGCGCCGCCGGCGCGGTTCCAGGCAGACGCAGAGATAGCGGCGAAGCTTCTCCTCTTCGGCCGGGACCCGTAGCGCCTTCAGGTCGCCGGGCGAGACGTTCGCCTTGCCCTTGACCTCGATCGCGGTGTGGTCGCCGAGGATGAAGTCGACCTCGAAGCCCGACGTGGAACGCCAGGGGCGCAGCTCCTCGCCCGAGCGGTAGTCGATCCAGCTCCTGAGCTCGTGCAGCAGCCACGTCTCGAACGCCTGGCCGAACTCCGGCGTGCCGGGCCGCGGCCGGCGTCCCTGCAGCGCCGACGCCACGCCGATGTCGAAGAAGTAGTACTTGGACTTGGAGGACGCGAGCGGCTTGCGCTTGACCGACTGGCGGCAGGCGGGCACTTCGAGGAGCACCAGCGTGTCGCGCAGGATGCCGAGATACGCGTAGACGGTCGTCCGCGGCGTCTGGGCGTCGTTGGCGACGTTGGTGAAGTTGACGATGGTGGCGTTCGCGAGCGCCGCGACGCGCAGGAACCGCCCGCGACTCGATGCGGCGGTGGACCTCGTTGAGCAACAGCGGCAGGCGCTGGATCTCGTCGATGGGGCCGTAAGGGTGGGAGCCGGTCGACCGCATCAGCCCGGCGAGCGTCGCTTACCGGTCGGCTCGCCGCCCAACCAAATCCGACGGGAGTCCGTGCCGTTCTACGGTGCGGACTCCCGGCACCGATCCGGGGGCGTCCCGGCGGTACACAGCCTCCAGCCGGCGAACGAGAACATCGGGCTCGAAGCCGCCAGGGGCATCGACGCCGAGCTCCGGTCCGGCGAGAAGGGCCCGCGCGAGCCCGTCCACGTCACCCCAGGGGACGAGCAGCTCGCCGCCGGGGTGCCACTCGCGCACCCCGCCGCTGTCCCAGGCGGCGACCGGCGTGCCGAGGGTCAGTGCCTCCAGACCGACGATGCCGAACGGCTCCTGCCAGCGCGAGGGCATGACGAGCACGGCAGCCCGGCGGTAGGCGGCGGACAGGCGCCGGCGGTCGAGCCAGCCCAGCACCTCGACGCCCTCGGCCTCGATCTCGCGGCGCAGCGGGCCGGTGCCCGCCACGACGAAGGGCAGATCGGACCCCGAGCGCCGCCAGGCCGCGATCGCCTCGCGGATGCCCTTGGCCTCGACCACGCGCCCCGCGAAGAGGACGCAGGGTGGACCGTCGGCCCGCAAGTCGAGGTCGAGCCCATGAACAACGGGGGGAACGACGGTGATCCGCTCTGCCGGCACCCCAACCTGGGTCAGCTCGCGCTTCATGTAGGACGACAGGACGGTCACCCGCAGCCGCCTCAGCGATTCGAGCCGCTGCGCGGTGAGCTCGAGAGTGCTCTCGAAGTAGCCGGGGTCGTCGAAGCAGCCGGCGCACACGTCGCGGCCCATCGCGTCGCCGCAGACCCGGCCGTCCGCGGTCCACTTGCCGCGACCCGGACAGAAGAAGCGGTGGTCCTGGACCGTCATCACCGCATCCACGCCGACCGCCCAGGCCAGCACCTCGGGGTTGACCACGTTGTGGACGTGCACCAGGTCGGGGCGGAACCCGGCCAGCAGGGGGTCGAGATCGACGTCGGCACGCGTCCTGGCGTCGAGACGCGGGACTACCGTCACCGGGCAGGGCGGGCGCACGGCGCCGTCGTCGCGGCCCACGGCGACGTGCATCAGGTGACGGCCGTCCGACAGGGCGTCGAGAAGGCCGAGCAGAGCGAGGTCGGCGCCTCCGCGGTCACTCAGTCGATCCGCGACGTGGAGAATCCGCATCGCCGCTGCCGCTCGACGAGGTCCGAGTCGGACCGGCCCTTCCTTCTTCAACCACGGAACCGGCGTCGAGCCGGCGAGACAGGCGCGGATCGATCCCGTTGCAGAGGCCGAGGAGCGGCGTTCAACCTGCCGCGGCCTCCCCCGACCGGATCACCGTGATCTCGCGGTGCGCCAGATGACCGCGCACGCGGTCGACGTTCGCCCGCCACCAGTCCGAGCCGTAGAACGCCGCCTCCTTCCGCTCGAGATCCTCGTCGGTCTCCCCGTAGCTCCGCACCCAGATGAACTGCGTCCGGGCGTCGTTCACCCAGGCGCCCTCCACCTTGATGTCGTGCTCGCGGAGCAGCGGCGCGATGTGGCCGTGGAACAGATCGAGCCAGCTCTCCATCTGCCCCTTGTTGATGGTGTAGACGCGAAGGTGGGCTATGGTCATCTCATGTCCGGCGGGGGAACCCGGCGCAACGTCGCCTGCTCGAAGGCGTAGGCCAGCTCGATCAGTCGCGGCTCGCTGCAGGCCATCCCCGCGAAGCTCACCCCGAACGGCCGGGGCTCCGGCTCGAAGCCCTCCGGCATCGGCGGGTCCGATTCGGTCGTCACGAACGCGAACGGCACGATCACGGTCGGGTAGCCCGGCCGGGCCGAGATTCCCGCCCCGCTCGACCCGGGAAAGAGCAGGGCGTCCAGCTCGAGACCGGTCATCACCTCGTCGATGCCATGCTCGCCGTTCAGGCGCAGGTCCCGCGCACGGTCCGCCTCGTACTCGGCGCGGTCGGCCTCCAGGTCCATCTCGTCCGCGCCGTCGAGACGGGCCTGCCCGTACTTGAGCGCGCCCGCCTGCTCGTGGGCCAGGTTCCACTCGCGGAGCGCCGTGAGCGTGCGGACGGGGGCGGTGTCGCCCAGCGTCGCGAGCCAGGCGTTGAAATCGCGCTTCATGCCGTACGCGAGCACGCTGCTCCCCGGGTTCGCGAGCAGGTTGCGGGTAGGGTCGGGGTCGACGACGCTCGGGATGTCCGCCGGATCGACGATGGTGGCGCCCTCCTGCTCGAGGACCGCGATCGCCTCGGCCATCGCGGCCCTGCCCGCCTCGGACAGCCGGCTCTGCGGCTCGTCGGCGCCGGGGGCCGTGACCGGGTCGTAGTAGAGCGCCCGCGGAATGCCGATGCGCGCCCCCTGCAGGCCGTCGCGGCGGAGGAAGACCGTGTAGTCCCGATCGGACGGCGGCTCGCAACGCGACGTCGCCGGGTCGTTCGGGTCCGGCCCGGCGCTCTCGAGAGCCCCGAACAGGATGACGGCATCGGCGACGGTGCGCGCCATCGGGCCCGCCGTGTCCTGGTCGGCCGTGATCGGAATGACGCCCCAGCGGCTCACCCGCCCCACCGTCGGCTTGATGCCCGCCAGCATGTTGGCGTTCGACGGGGACAGGATCGATCCCGACGTCTCGGTCCCGACGTTCGCCGCCCAGAAGCTGCTGGCGGTGCCGATGCCGGAGCTGGAGCCGCCGGTGCCCATGACGGGGCGGCCGTCGTTCCTGCCCTCCCGCGGGTCGCGGCGGGGGTCGTACGGGTTCAGGCCGAATCCCCCCACCGCGCTGTAATTGCCGGGCATGCCGCTGGCGGTGTAGTTCGCGAGCTCGGTCATGACGGTCTTGGCGAGGATGACCGCTCCGGCCTCGCGCAGGTTCGTGGTGAGCGTCGCCTCGTACGGCGGCACGTAGCCTTCGAAGGCCAGCGCGCCCCCGGTGGTCGGCAGGTCGGTCGTGTGGATGTTGTCCTTGAGCGCGACCGGAATGCCGTGGAGCGGCCCGCGGACCCGCCCCTCGGCGCGCTCCGCGTCGAGCCGGTCCGCGTCCGCGAGGGCGTTGGCGTTGACCGCGATCGCGGCGTTCACGCGCTCCTCGTACAGGGCGATGCGCAGCAGGTGCGCCTCGACCAGCTCCCGTGACGTGGTCCGGCCTTCCTCCATCGCCCGTTGCATCTCTGGGATGGTCGCCTCGACCACGTCGAATCGCTCGTCCCGATCCTCGACCGCGCACGAGGCGAGGAGCCCGGGCAGGAGGGCCGCGGAGAGCACGAAGGCAAGACGGGTTTTCATGCCAGGCCTCGCTTCCGCCCCCGGTAGTGCTCGAGGAGCCAAGTGGTCTCGCCCGTCTCGGCGGATGGCTCGGGCCGCCGAGACGCGGCGAGGTCGGCGACCGGGAACAGCCCGATTATAGGGGCCTTCCGCAGTTCACGGGAACCGGCGGCCGCTGGTAGCGGCGTCCGACCACACGAGCCACGACAACTGCTGCTGCGCATCGAGCCGTTCGCGGCTCTTCGCGGATGGAACTCGAGGATTGAACCTCACCAAGCGCGCCGGTACAGCTCGAGGGCGTCGCGGGCGCCGAAGGGCCGCGGATTGAACGTGCCCGTCCACTGTGTGGCCGCAGCCTCGGCCAGCAACGGCAGATCGTCGGTCGCGACGCCGGCGGTCCGGAGATCGCGCGGGAATCCCCCCGACCTGCCGGCGGCGGCGAGACGGCGGGCGAGTCGGTTGCCGGCCGGGCCGCCATCCGTTGCGGCCGGAAGCCCGTCGGCGAGGCCGCCGTAGAGGTCGCTCTTGCCCTCCGCGTTCCACCGCACGACATGCGGCAGCAGGATCGCCAGCGCGATGCCGTGAGTCAGGTCGTAGCGCGCCGTCAGGGGGTTGGCGCAGGCGTGCGCGGCCCCGAGCATCGAGTGCTCGATGGCCACCCCCGCGTAGAACGCCCCGAGCTGCATCGCCGCCCGCGCGTCGACGTCGCCCGGATCGGCCAGCACGCGGTCGTAGTGCGGCTCGATCAGCCGGAACGCGGCGTGCGAGAACAGCACCGAGACCGGGGTGCGCCGGGTGGTGACAGCGGTCTCCACCGCGTGGGCGAGGGCGTCGAAACCGGCGGCGGCGGTGACCGCGGGCGGCTGCGACACGGTCAGATCGGGATCGAGAATCGCGGCCGCGAACGCCAGCTTCGGGTCGCCGCACGCCATCTTCATGTGCGTCGCGGTATCGGCGATGACCGCGTAGCTCTGGGCCTCTGAACCGGTGCCGGCGGTGGTCGGCACCGCGATCATGGGGAGCAAAGGCTTCCGGGCGAGCCCGTAGCCCTTGTAGTCGGCGATCGCGCCCCCGTTTGTGAGGAGCAGGTTGATGCCCTTGGCGCAGTCGAGGGGGCTGCCCCCGCCCAGCCCGATGACCCCGTCGGGCCGGCGGGCGGCGGCGAACTCGACCCCCCGGTCCACCATCGCGCCGTCGGGGTTCGCCTCGCACGCGTCGAAGACCGCGGCCTCGACCCCGGCGTCGCGCAGTTGCCCGAGCGCGCGCTCGACGTGACCGGCGTCGCGCAACCCGCGGTCGGTGACGAGCAGCGGCCGGGAGAAGCCGAGCTCGCGGGCCAGGGGCCCGAGCCGGTCGATGGCGCCCGATCCGAACACGAGACGGGTCCGAAGCTGGAACTCGAAGGGGGTCGCTGAAGCGGTCACCATCCCTACAGTATGCTACCGGGGGCTGCGGTCATCCCGGCCGGGGAACCCGACGGCCGGGGCCACCGCGCCGACGCGGAGCGCGCGAACGAACCCGCTCCGGGCCCCGCAGCGGCCGACCGTGGTTGCCCCCGGACGCAGAGGCGCCGGCGCGGTGTCATGCTGCCGTACGCCAGGCGCGAAGCGGCGGAAACGGGTTGCGGCGGAACCGACGCCGTCGAGCGGAGCCGCCCCCCGGCCGGCCCGCACCGGCCGACAAGGACCAAGGGCCCTCCCATGGACAAAGCCGACACGCGCTCCCCGGTCGACGAGGCGAGAGAACTGATCGAAAAGGCCTGGACCCTCCGTTGGAGAACGATGCAGTCGCCGCCGGCCGCCGAGGCCGAGCTGCAGCAAGCCATCGCCCGGTTCCACGGGTATCTCTCCGAGGCGGTGAGCCTCCTGCGGACGGCCGGCGCGCCGCGCGAGCTGGTGGGGGCGCTCGGAAAGCTGGGCCATGCCGAGGAGAACGCCGGGCGCAACGACGCCGCCCTGGCCTGCTACGAGGAAGCGGTGGCGGTGGCGCGCCGCGCGGACCACTCGCTGCCGCTCGCCCATGCGCTGCGTCAACTCGGCGACCTGCATCGGAAGGCGAAGCGGCTGACCGCGGCGGAAGACTGCTACGCGGAGGCCCTGACCCTCTACGGCGAGCAGGACGAGCCGCCGCCGCTCGACCACGCGAACGCCCTTCGACCGATGGCGATCCTCAAGGAGGCGCTGGGCAGGGTCGACGAGGCGAGGACCCTGTGGCGGCGCGCGCGCGAGCTCTACGGCGAGGCGTCGATCGAGGCCGGGGTGGACGAGTGCACGGACCATCTCGCCCGACTCGGCTGAACCGTCCGACGATGGCCGCCTCGCGGCCGCGCACGCCGCGCGGGCGGTCGGCCTGACCGTCACGGCTCGTGCCGCGCCACAACCGAATGTGCGGGTATGGCAGACCGTGATTGATCGATGACCGCGCGCTGCAAACCCACAGCCATGTCCGAAGATCAGGACGCGACGCACTAGAAGCCCGGCTTCAGCGTCCCCTTCTCGCGCGCGATCTCCAACAGCGTCGGATAGAACTGCACGAAGGTGCGCTCGACCGCGGTGTGCTCGGTGTGGCACTCGACGCACCGCGCCACGTCGTCGCCGACGAGAGGGGCGACCGCGTCGGGCATCGAACCGGCGCGCCCGAACGCGTAGAACCCCCACCCGTCCTCGAAGCGCGAGTCCTTCACTTCGGCCTCGAGCGAGAGCAGCCGGCTCTGGAAGCTCCCCGCCACGTTGATCGACGATTCGGAGGCCGCCTCCCGGATCTCGAGGACGAAGATGCTGCCGTCCGGCCACTCCCCCGTCTCGGCGAACCCCGCGTAGGCCGAGCGGTTCACGAAGACGTTCTGGAACCGCATGGGGCGCGCGCCGCTGCCGGCCTCCCCGACTCTTTCGGCCTCGTAGGTCATCCCGAGGCCGGCGCTCAGGAACATCCACTCGCGGTAGTCGTCGGGGCGGACGAGCTCGTTGCCGTTGACGTAGCGCGGCCCGTCGCCCGGCGCCGACTGGGCGCGAGCGGTGACGGCCAGCGAAGCCGCGCAGACGGCCGCGGCCAGACACAGAGACAACGTGATGCTTCGGCGAGCCATTCTCTCGATCTCCATCCTCATCCCGCCAGACCCTCCAGCGGGCCGTCAGCGGTGCCGAACCGCTCGACCGGTACCCCCATCCCCTGCAGCAGCGAGACGTGGATGCGCGCGAGGTCGGTCGGCTCCGCATGCTCCAGGAAACGGCCGGTCGCGATGGTCCCGCCCCCGCCGCCCGCGAGCAGGGTCGGCAGGTGCTGGGCGTCGTGCTCGTTCCCGTCTCCGAGGGTCGCCCCGTAGACGATCGCGCTGTTGTCGAGCAGGGTCCCCCCGTTCGGCTCCCGCACCGAGCTCAGGCGCTCGAGCAGGTACGCGACCTGGCGGTGGTGCCAGCGGATGACCTCGGCGTACATCGCCCGCTTCTGCTCTACCGAGTCCCACGAGGTGACGCCGTCGTCGTCCTCGGTCTTGCCCGAGGCGTTCTTGTAGTGCGACAGCGCGTGCCAAGTGCCGCGCACCCCCTCGATGAAGTTGAAGTAGCGGTTCGACTGCCCGTGGTCGAGCATGAACGTGCAGACGCGGGTGGCGTCGGACTGGAACGCGGCCACCATGAGGTCCATCATCAGCCGCATGTACGACTCGTGCTCGGCCGGGATGCCCGGGGTGGGCGTGGTCAGGGTGTCGGTCAGCGCCCCGTCGTCGCGCGCCTCCGCCGAGCGGCGCTCCGCGAACTCGATGCGGCGCTCGAGCGCCCTTATCGACTCGAAGTACTCGTCGAGCCGGTAGCGGTCGGCCGCGCTCACGTAGTTGCCGAGGGCGCGGGCGTCGGCGAGCACCGCGTCCATGACCGAGCGGTCGGTGGCGCCGCCCGACGGCGGCCGGAACATGCGGTCGAAGACGGCGCGGGGCTCGATCTCTCGCGACATCGGCCGGTCGGGCGCCGACCACGAGATGGCGTTGCGGGGCAGCGAGTTCGAGAAGAAGCCCTCGCCCTGCACCGACAGCTCGAGCGACGGCAGCATCGTCTCGTCGCGCAGGTGCCGCGCCGCGACCTGGTCGGCCGACACGCCGCCGGCGTTGACGGCGAGGCGGTCGTAGTCGCCGCCGGTCAGCCACGTCGGCGGCCCCCCCACGTGGCCGTTGCCCTCGGGGGTCCAGATGTTGGTGGGGATGACGAGATGTTCCTTGAGCGGCTCGAGGGGGCGCATCCACTCGTTGAGCTTCAAGAGCCGCCCGCCGGGCCCGGTCTCCTCCGGATACCACGTGCCGCGCGGGATCCCGTTCGGGAAGTAGAGATACGCGAGCCGGTTGGCGGACGCCGGCCCGGCCGGCGCCCCGCCGCCGAGCCGGGAGGCGGCGGACGGCATGACGTCGAGCAGCGGGAGGGCCACGGTGGCCCCGAGCCCCCGCAGCACGGTGCGGCGCGACAGGCGGCGAGACTGCATCAGTCGGTCTCCTCGACGCGGTTCTTCTTGTACTGGAACGGGTAGCTGGCCACGATCTCCTGCAGCAGGGTCTGGAAGCGGTAGCCGTCCGCCTCGAGGGCGGCGACGATCGTGCGCACCGCCGGCTCGTCGTAGTACTCGAGCTGCCGGCCGAGGGCGTAGGCGAGCATCTTCGACGTCACCTGCCGCACGAGGTCGTCGTGCCGGTTGTCGAGGAGCGCCCGCTTCAGCCCCGCGGGGCCCGCGAACGGCGTCCCGTCGGGCAGCGCCCCGTCGGCGGCGATGACGCGGTGGGTGTTCTTGTAGTACCGCACGATGGGGTCGGGGCTGGTCTCGGTGTCGAACTCGACCGTCTCGTCCGCCTCGGCCGGGTCCTCCACCCGCTGGCGGAAGTGGTAGGTCTCGCGCCAGCGCCCGAAGTAGTCGAAGTTCTCGAGGCTGAAGCCGATGGGGTCGATGCGGCGGTGACACGCGGCGCAGGTCTCGTTGCTCGAGTGCATCTCGAGCTTCTCGCGGAAGCTGAGCCCCCGCAGGTCGGCCACCTCCTCGCTGAGCACGCCGGCGTTCGGCGGCGGGGGCGGGGGCGGCGTGCCGAGCAGCACGTCGAGCACGTAGTTGCCCCGCTTGACGGGGCTCGTCTCCTTGTAGTTCGACGTCAGGGCGAGGATGCTGGGCTGCCCGAGGACCCCGCCGCGGTTTGGGTCGTGGAGGGCCACTCGCCGCATGTGCTCGCCGCTCACGCCCTCCATGCCGTACAGGGTGCCCGCCAGCTCGGCGTTGACGTAGGTGTAGTCGGCGTCGATGAGGCTCCGAATGGGCCGGTCCTCGCGGAGCAGCGACAGGAAGAACAGCGACGACTCGTCGCGCATCGCGGTCATCAGCGTCGCGGTGCACCACGGGTTGTCGATGGGGTCGAGCCAGATGCGGGTGCCGACGTGCTGGAAGCCGAGCCACTGCGCCGCGAACACCGTCCCCAGGGTGTCGGCCCGCCGGTCGGCGAGCATGCGCGTGACCTGCGCCCGCAGCGTCCCGGGGTCGCTCAGCTCCCCGCCCGCCGCGAGGTCGAAGAGCTCCCGGTCGGGCATCGAGGCCCACAGGAAGTACGACAGGCGCGAGGCGAGCTCCCAGTCGTCGACCCGGTAGGCGTCGCCGCCCTCGCGGCCTCGCTCGACCCTCAGCAGGAACTTCGGAGAGATCAGGACCGACTGCAGCACCCGCTTGACCGCGGCCTCGTGGCCGAGCCCCGCCGCCCGGCCGATGCGGTACCGGTCCACTGCCTGATCGACCTCCCCGGCGGTGGCCGGCCGCCGGTAGGCGCGGCCCAGGAAACGCTCGAGCACCGCCTCGGCCGCGTCATCTTCGCCGACCTCCCCGCCCGGCTCGGCCACGAAGATCAGCTCGCGCGACGCGAGGTGGCGCACGTCGGTCGGCTCGGCCGGCAGCGCGAGCTCGACGATGCGCTCGGCCGCCGCGATGTAGCGCTCCATCAGGGCCGGCTGCAGGAACAGGGTGTTCGACGAGTTGTCGAACCCGCTCGACCCCGTCAGCTCGTCGGGAAACCGGTCGGTGACGTTCAGGGCGACCCCGAACAGGTCGCGGATGGTGTTGTCGTACTCGGTGTGGGTGAGCCGCCGCATCAGCTCGAAGCCGGGGTCGTCGAGGCTCGAGTAGTCGAACTCCTCGATGTCGCGGTGGAGCATCGCCGCCATCCGGCGCCGCACCTCGGGCGGGAGCGGCGGGGCGCCGGCCGGCGGCATCTCGCCCTCGTCGAGGGCCTCGATGACCCGTTCCCAGGTCCCGCGGTTGCGGACGAGCGGGCGCTCCGTCACCAGCGTCGCCAAGTTGATGCCGGCGGTCTGGGTCTGCGGCCCGTGGCAGCGGAAGCAGTACTGCTCGGCGAGGGGCGCCACCGCGTGCGCGTCGGCGTCCGTCTGGGCGGAAGCGGCCGCGGCCGCCCCCAACGCCCCGGCGAGCGCCAGGGCGAAGACCCCCGCGCGACGGAACCCGCTCCTCGTCATCTGCATCCCCGCTTCCGGGTCGTCCCGACCGTTCCCGGGCAGACGTACTTCGGCCCGCCCCATTATACGGGCTCCCGGCCACGGTCCGCGGGTCGACCCGCCGCGGCGGCCGACACGTACCTCGCCTCGAGCCGGCCCTCACTGCCGCGCCGGCAGGGCGCCACCACGACGCTCGCCGCTCCGCCGTGGACGGCGATCGAGACGACGAGTTCCGACCCGGCAACGCCGCGTTCAGGACCGGGGGCGGACAGGGGCGGGACGTGGGAACACCGGGAAGCGGCAGCGCTCGCCTGCCGTCAGTGCACATACGTGCTGCGCGCCAGCACGCGCCCGTCGCCTCGCCGCAGCTCCACGTCGATGTCATGGGACCCCGGCTCGAGGTCCGGGGCCACGGTGAACAGCACGTAGCGCCCGCCGACCGCGCTCGCCAACCGCTCGACGGCGCGCCGCGGGTAGTGGAAGGTCGTCAGGAACAGCCCGCCGGTGTGGTGGGACACGTCGCGCAGGGCGTGCTCGAAGGTGTGGTAGTCGGCCTGGGTCACGTCGAGCGAGAACACGGCGGCGCGGGCCGCGTCGAGGGCGTCGAGGGCCCGGTCGTAGCGGGTGAAGCCGTGGTCGAAACCGTAGCCGATCAGGACCACCGACTTCGACCCCGGCATGGGCTCGAGCACCTCGCCGAGCCGCCGCAGCGCATCCTCGACCTGCCAGATCGTCCGCCCCTCGGCCTGATCGATGCCCGCCACGATCGAGGGCCCCGCCTGCGGCTCGAGCGCGGGCGGGTCCTCGTGCATCACGTCCCAGGCGAGCACCTCGCGCGCGCGTGCCAGGTCGGCGGTGAAATCGAGCCAGATCCTGAAATGGTGCTCGAACGAAACCACCGCCACCCGGTCGTCCGGCCCGACCCCGGCCAGCAGGCCGTCGCTGTCCCGGAGCAGCCGCAGCAGGCCCAGGGCCCGGTCGGCCTCGAGGCTCTTCTGGACGAAGAACACGACGAGCTGGCGGCGGTCCCGCGGCGCGAGGACGGCAGCGAAGTCGGTCGAAGGCAGGGGCGTACGATCGGGCTCGTGCGCGACACCGGGTTCGCCGGCGCCGAGCCACAGGGCCGTCTCGACATCCACCGGCTCGCCGCCGATACGCACCTCGAAGTCGTCCGGCGCGAGCCCGGCCACCGGCTCGCCTTCGTCGCCGATGACCCGCACGTCGATCAGCACGCGCGAGACGTCGACCCGCTCGACCAGCGGCGGCTGCTGCTGCGCCGCGAGCCCGGCCGCGATGGACAGCGCCAGCGCCGCCGTCACCCCGCCGCGCCGTCCGCTGATTCGGCGGGTCATCGGGGCACCATCACGACGACCGCCTTCCCGGAGCTCACGCGCCCGGCTCGTCGGCCTTCCGGCCGGCGTGGAACTCGGCGTAGACGTACACCGGGATCTTCAGGCCGCCGAGGCGCTCCTCGAGCACGGGGCGGACGTCGTCCCACTCCAGCCCGCCGACCCCCGTGGCGAGCCTCGGAAGGGCGAGAGACTCGAACCCCTCCTGCTCGACGATGTGGGCGAGGGCGCGCAGCGAGTCGCGGACGTGCTTGAGGGTGGCGCGCCCCGGGCGGCTACCGTGGCCGTAGCCGCCCTCCTGGGTGAGCAGGTTGATGACCCGCACGCCGCCGGTCCCGCCCCACATCCACGCCTCGCCCGGCTTCGGGTGCCTCAGGTTGCACCAGTGGTGATAGTCCTTGTGCATCGCCGGGTACATCTCGTGCAGCGACCGCGCCAGCCCCTGGTTCATGGGGTCCTTGGGCGCCACGCCGTGGGCCAGCGCCTGCGCGCGGCTGAGGAGGATGTCTCCCGAAACGTAGTGAATCACGAGCCGGTCCTTTCTGCTTTCTGCCGCCGGCGCGTCGTTCGCATTGCCGCCTTCGTGCGCCGAAGATGATACAACCTCACCGCCCCGAGCCCCTCCGCGGCGACGGCGGCCGGATCAGGCGTCGCGGCTCGATGCGTCGAGCCAGTTCTCGACCCGGAGCCCCGGCACGCGCATGAACTCGTCCACGTTCGCACTCACGACCGTCAGACCCAGCGCCAGAGCCTGGGCCACAATCAGCAGGTCGTTGGGCCCGATCGGCGTGCCACGGCGCTCGAGGTGCGCTCTCAGCTCCGCGTACCGGCGGTCGGCCGGCGCGTCGAATGCGAGAACGTCGATGGCCGTGAGAATGGCTTCGATTCGCCGGGTCAGCCGGTCCGACCGCCGCCGTGCCGCCCCGTACCGCAGCTCGGCCGCCACCACGATGCTGGTGCACACCTGCCGCTCGCCGACCGCGGCGATGTGCTCCGCGACCAATCCCTGGGGGAATTTCGCGACGTCCGACACGATGTTCGTGTCGAGCAGGAACTGGCGAGCCACCGCTCAGAGCTCCACGTCGTCCAGCGGTCCGAGCGTGTCGTCGACGTCGGGAAGCTCCTCGCCGAGCGGCTCCAGGCGTGAGAGCAGATCGAGCAGGCGGCCCTTCCTGACCGGTTCGATGACCAGGCAGTCCCCTTCCCGCCGGAGGATGGCCTCCGTCCCCTCGAGCTCGAAATCGCGGGGAATGCGCACCGCCTGGTTCCGCCCGTTCCTGAACAGCCGCACGTGACGAATGGCCGGCCGATTGGCCGCGGGTTGGAGCATATGCCCTAACCATATGCCGCGAGCGGCCCCGCGTCAAGCACACCCCGTGCTCGCCGACCATGCCGCCGATGAGCGTGCGTCGCTCTTGCGCTCCGTATCGTCTTCCGCCTCGACGATGCGCCAGGCGTAGTCGTCGAGGCTCAGCCCCCGCGGACCGAGCGCGCGCCGAACCCCGTCACGCGTCCCACACCGTCCTCACGTGCGGATAGCCCAGGATGCGCGCATCGGCGGTGACGACCGATGCCGACCGCCGGCGTGCTCCGCCACGATGATCCGGTCGGCCGGATCGCGGTGGAACGGCTCGGGCAGCGCGTACGCCTCTTCCACCGAATCGAGGTCGACGGGAAGCGTCGTCCAGCCGTTCAATTCCACGTAGTGCCGGAACCAGAGACGCCAATGGCGATCGATCTCGATGCGGCCGCGCTCGGCGGCGCACGCAATCTCGGCGCAACTGATGACCGAAACGCACACCTGGGTATCCGCGGCCTCCAGCAGGCGGACCGTCCGCTCGGGCAGCCGCTCGGGCTCGCTGACCGTCCAGATCACGGCGCAGGTATCGAGCACCACCGTCACGATGGTTCCTCCCCCAGCATTTCCCAATCGCCGGACGGGATCAGCGGCTCGACCAGGCTCGCCCGCACCACGACCGAGCCCCTTCCACACCCCAGCACGGTGCGATTGCGCGCGGGCCGCGGAACGGAAACGACCCGCGCCAGCGGCACGTTCCGCTTCCTGACCTCGACCTCCTCCCCGTTCGCGACTGCGGCGAGGTACTCGCTCAGGCGGTTCTTGAACTCGGCGATGTTGGCAACCTTCATGGCCAACATTGTAGCTAGTGTCCGCCAGAAAACCGTAACCACTTCATTCTACGGGACTTGTGCTTGATTCAAGTGGCGAAGATTGCCGAAAAGTCGTATTCTTGCCGGTGATCTTGCCGGTGATCTCGCGCTGCCGGCCGCCTTCGAGTGAGATCTTCGCGACATCGACCGCCATGAGAGAAGTTCACAGACGACAGTTCCGGCTCGGCGAGGTGGCCATTGAACAGATCTGGCTCGACCCCAAGTCGCGGGACGACATCCCGGCGGTGTTGAAGGGGCTTCAGCACATCTGGTCGGACGAGGCGCTTCGGGCGCGGCTGTTCGCGCTGCTGGAGGAGCATGTTCAGCCGGAGGTGGACCATGCGGTCGGGCGTCCGGGGATGGCCTTGTGGCCGGTCCTGGTGTTGGGGGTCCTCAAGCAGGGTCTGGGCTGCGACTTCGACCGTCTTCACGACCTCGCGAACAATCACGGGAAGGTGCGGGCGTTCCTGGGACACGGCGACTTCGGCGACGAGACGCATTACGAGTGTCAGACGATCCGGGACAACGTGTCGTTGCTGACGCCGGAGCTGTTGTCGGCGGTGGGGCAACTGGTGGTGGAGAGCGGCCACAAGGTCGCAAAAAAAAGCCTGGCGAGCCATTGCGCGGTCGGTGTGACTCGTTCGTGGTGGAGACGGACGTGCACTACCCGACGGACGTGAATCTGTTGTGGGACGCGATGCGGTGTCTGATTCGGGAGACGGGTCGGGCGGCGGTGAAGCATGCGGTCGGCGGTTGGCGCCAGTGGCGTCATCTGTCGAGGGAGGTCCGGAAGCTGTTCAACGGGGTGCGTTCCACGCGTCGGGCGAAGCGGCGTCCGGAGCGGGTTGAGGCGTATGTGGAGCGCTGCCGTGGACTGGTCGAGCGGGCGGTCGCGACCGTCGACACGCTTGGGGACGAGGGCATCGCGGCAAGCACCTGCCAATCCATCCGGGGCTTGATCGCGCACGCCCGGCGGCAGCTCGACCAGGTCGAGCGTCGCCTGTTGCGGGATGAGACGATTCCTCACGGGGAGAAGGTCTTCTCGATCTTCAAGGAACACACGCGCTGGATTTCGAAGGGCAAGGCGGGCACGCCGGTCGAGCTCGGGGTTCCTGTCGCTCTCATCGAGGACCAGCATCAGTTCATCCTTCACCACCGGATCCTGTGGCAGGGTGAGGACGTGGACGTGGCGGTGCCGATGGTGGAGGAAGCGCAGGCCCTGTATCCGGCGCTGCGGGCCTGCAGCTTCGACCGGGGTTTTCACAGCCCCGCGAACCGGGTGCGACTCGACGCCTTGCTGGACGTCAACGCCCTGCCCGGCAGCGGCTATCTTTCGAAAGCGAACCGGGAGCGGGAATCGGAAGAGTCGTTTGTGTCGGCGCGGCGTGCGCATCCAGCGATCGAGTCGGCGATCAACGGATTGGAGCATCGGGGGCTCGACCGCGTCCGCAGCCATGGTGCTGACGGTTTTGCACGTGCGGTTGCGCTGTCGGTACTGGCCGCCAACCTGCATCGCATCGGGTTGCTCCTGCAGAAGCGGGAGCGCAACCGACTGCGACGCGCTGCCTGACGAACCGTTTGCGTGTCGGACTTCCGGATTGCGGGTCGAGGGCCGGCAGGTTTTCCTGTCTTCTGAACGCCCGCGGGCAGCCTTGATTGATGGCCGGATGCCCCCGCGACACCGCCCAGCGCCTCCCCAATGGTGAAACCACGTCACGAGCGCGGCGTATCGCCCGCAATTTCCACCCGGCGGAGGGGGGTTTTCTGGCCGACACTAGCTATGAAATCGGCCGGGGAACATCCCCAGGTCGGCAGCATGCCCGCGGACCTCCGGTCACGTCTGATCAACGACAATTATTTTTGCCGGTCGCCGAGGCGGCGATCGGCCGGTCGCCAGGGCGGCCGCGAGGCGTGTGACACTGCCCGTTTCCTCGCGGAGGACGGGTTGGTCACCGATGCTCAGGTTCGGCGATTACGCGAGAAGCGGATGGCAGGCAAGACGCTGGCAGCGGCCGCCGCGGCGGCGGGGATGAGCGAGCGGGCGGCGCGCAAGTGGCAGAGCGGGCCGTTGCCGTCGACGGCGAAGGCGCCGCGGTGGTGGCGCACACGAGAGGACCCGTTCGCCGACGTGTGGCAGTCGGAGGTCGTGCCGCAGCTGGTGGCCGACACCGACGGCCGGCTGCAGGTGCTGACGCTGTTCAAGGCGCTGTGCCGGCGGCATCCGGGCCGCTTTCAGCCGGGGCAGCTGCGGACCTTGCAGCGGCGGGTCCGCGAGTGGCGGGTGCAGTACGGTCCCGACCGGGAGGTGTACTTCGAGCAGGTTCCGGTCCCGGGTCGGGAAGCGGCGTTCGACTTCACCGACTTGAGCGACCTGGGGGTGACGCTTCGGGGCGTGGCCTTCCCGCACCTGCTGTTCGAGTGGGTGCTGAGCTACAGCCGGTGGACGTACGTTGAGCTGGCGCTGAGCGAGACGTTCGAGGCCCTGGTGTCGGGCCTGCAGGGCGCGCTGTGGACGCTGGGGGCGGTGCCGGCGGTGCTTCGTCACGACAACCTGTCGGCGGCGACGCACGAGCTGCGGCGTAGCGGCGGTCGTCAGTTGACGGTGCGGTTCCGGCAGGTGCTGGACCACTACGGGCTGCTCTCGTCGCGGATCCAGCCGGGGAAGCCCCACGAGAACGGGGTGGCGGAGCAATCGCACTTCCGGACGGCGACGGCCATCGAGCAGGCGTTGCTGTTGCGGGGTGGCCGGGACTTCGTCGACGAGGCGGCGTATCTGCGCTTCGTGCGGATGGTCGTCGACGAGGAGCGGAATGCCCCGGCGGCGGCTCGGTTGGGAGAGGAGCGTCCGTATCTGCGGTCGTTGCCGCCGACTCGGGTCCCGGAGTACACGACGTTCCAGTGCCGGGTGCGGAAGTGGAGCACGATCCGGGTCGGCGGGCGGGTCTACTCGGTGCCGTCGCGGTTGATCGGTCACTTGGTCGAGGCTCGGCAGCATCCGTCGACGGTGGAGGTCCTCTACGGCGGGCGGGTGCTGTGCACGATGCCGCGCCTGCGGGGCGGGGCTGAGCACCGTATCGACTACCGCCACATCATCGGGAGCCTCGTCCGGAAGCCGGGCGCGTTCGCGCGGTATCGCTTCCGAGAGGAGCTGTTCCCGTCGCTCGTGTTCCGGGCGGCGTATGACGCGCTCGGCCGGACGCACGGTGAGCGGGCCGACGTCGAGTACGTGCGTCTGTTGCACTTGGCGGCCACGACCAGCGAGCGGCGGGTCGAGGCGACGTTGCGGGCCAGGCTCGACGCTGGCGACCCCTGCGACTACGCCGCCGTTCAGGCCGAGGTTCGCCCGCCGGTTCCGACCATCCCGGTGGTCCACATTCCCCGCCCGGATCTCGCGCAGTACGACGCACTGCTGGCCGGAGGTCGAGTCGGATGACGGCGCCGAGCACGCAGGTGACGTCGCTGCTGACGCAGTTCGGGCTGACGACGGCGGCCGAGGAGCTCGTTCCGCGGCTGACCGAGGCGGGCCACCCCGAGGCGATGCCGGTGCTCGTCGAGGTGTTCGAGGCGGAAGCCGAAGCGCGCCGTCAGCGTCGGATCACGCGGTTGCGCCGCGCCTCGCGGTTGCCGCCGGGCAAGACGTTCGCAACGCTCGACACCGGCAGGTTCCCGGCAAAGGTCGCGCAACAACTCGAGACGCTGGCCACCGGGGCGTTCCTCGAGACGGCGACCAACGTGCTCGCGTTTGGCCTGCCTGGCGTCGGAAAGAGCCACGCGCTTTGCGCCGTCGGGCACGCGCTGGTCGAGGCCGGCCACAGCGTGCTCTGCGCCCCGGCCTACGCCCTGGTGCAGGAGCTGCTCGGCGCGAAACGCGACCTCGACCTGCCCCGCGCCCTCCGGAAGCTCGACCTCTTCGAGGCGATTTTGCTCGATGACCTGGGCTACGTTCAGCAAAGTCCCGACGAAGCCGAGGTGCTTTTCACGCTTCTAGCCCAAGTTTACCAAGTTGACCGGCCATTTTGACGATTTTGGCCCTATTTCGGGGTTGTCGTGTCTGTAAGTTGTTGATTATAAAGGACCGGGGCCTGAGAAAACGCGATGTAGTGCCATAATTTTATATAACGGGTTGACTTCGGCAGGGGCGCCCGATATCGTGGCCATCGTGTTCATTCGCCGCACTCAGACACGGCGCACACACGACGGAAAGCCCTACTTCGCCCATCGCCTCGTCCACAGCGAGCGCGTCGGAAACAATGTCCGGCAGCGCACCCTGCTCAATCTCGGGCGCCATTTCGACATCCCCCAGGCCCAATGGCCGCAGTTGTGCGCCCGCATCGAAGACCTCTTGTCCGGTCAGGCGCTCCTCGTCGCCGAGGGCCCGCGCGCCGTCGAACACGAAGCCCAGCGCATCGCCGCGCACTTGGTTGCCCGCGGCGCGCCGGTGAGCGGCGCGGCGGCCGGACCGGTCGACGTACAGCGCGTCGATGTCGATTCCCTGCGTCTGGTCCGCCCGCGCAGTGTCGGGGTCGAGCAGGTCGGCCTGTGGGCCCTTGAGCAATTGGGGCTGCCGGCCCTGCTCGCCGACCTCGGCGTCAACGGCGCCCTGCGCGCAGCCGCGGCCGGCGTCATCGTCGGCCGTCTCGCCCAGCCCGCCTCGGAGCGGGCGACCCACCGCTGGCTGGCTGAGCGCAGCGGCCTCGGGGAGTTGCTCGGCGTCGACTTCGAGACCGTCGGCGCGATGCAGCTCTACCGCGCCTCGGACGCGCTGGTGAAGCACCGCGAGGCGATCGAGGCGCATCTGTTCGACCGCGCGATGGGGCTGTTCGACATCCAGCCGACGGTGACCCTCTACGACCTGACCAACACCTACTTCGAAGGCGAGGCGGGCGAGCAGCCGCAGGCGCAGCGCGGGCACTCGAAGGAGAAGCGCAGCGACTGCCCGCTGCTGACCCTGGGCCTCATGCTCGACGCCAGCGGCTTCGTGCGCCGCTCCAAGGTCTTCGCCGGCAACGTCCGGGAACAGCGCACGCTGGCCGGCATGCTCGGGGCGCTCGGGGCGCCACCCGGCGCCCTCGTGGTCATGGACCGCGGCGTCGCCACCGAAGCCTGCATCCAGTGGTTGCGCGACCACGACTACCGCTACCTGGTCGTCAGCCGCGAACGTCACCGTCAATTCGACGCCGCGGCCGCCGTCTCGCTCCGGACCCGGTCCAACCAGACCGTGCACCTGCAGAAGGTGGTCTCGACCGACCCCGACGAGGTCCGCCTGTACTGCTACTCCGAAGAACGGGCCGAGAAGGAGCGGGGCATCGTCGAGCGTTTCGCCGCCCGCTTCGAGGCGGCCCTGACCCAGCTCCACGAAGGGCTGGCGCGGCCCCGCGCCCACAAGCGGCTCAACCAGGTGTGGCAGCGCATCGGGCGGCTGAAGACGAAGCACGCCCGCGTCGCCTCGCACTACCAGATCGAGGTCACCGCCGACGAGACCGGCGAGAAGGCGGTCGCCGTCACCTGGACCCGCCGTCCCCGGGACGGCTCAATGGTCACTCACCCGGGGGTTTACTGCCTGCGCAGCAGCGAGACCGAGTGGGACGAAGACGCCCTGTGGCGCACCTACACCACCCTCACCGACGTGGAGGCCGTGTTCCGCTCGCTCAAATCCGAGCTCGGCCTGCGCCCCATCTACCACCACAAGCCGCGCCGGGCCGACGGCCACCTGTTCATCACCGTCATCGCCTACCAACTCGTGCAGGTCATCCGCACCCGCCTGCGCGCACACGGCAACGCCGCCAGTTGGACGACGTTGCGCCGCATCCTGGACGGCCAGCACCGCGTCACCGCCACGTTCCGGCGTCCTGACGGGCGCACGCTGCACGTGCGCACGGCCACGCAAGCCGAACCCGGGCAGCGGGAACTCTACGACGCGCTCGGCGTCGACCCCCACCCCGGGGGCGTCCGCAAGACCGTCGTCTGACCGCCCCCCTCACCGGTTTGGTGCACGTTTGTAGTGCCACTCGGCGATTCTTGTCGCCGTAAGCCCTTTACTTGCAACAGGTTGGTTTTAGGGTTGGTAAACTCGGGCTAGCCGAGCGCTACGAGCGGCGTTCGGTGCTGGTGACGAGCAACCTGGTCTTCAGCCAGTGGGACCGGATCTTCCGCGACGAGATGGCCACGGCCGCGGCGATCGACCGCCTCGTACACCACGCGGTCGTGATCGAATTCGACGTACCCAGCTACCGCACGGACCGGTCGCGCCGGAAATCGCCGCCCGCACCTGCTGCCCGGGGACGTGCCCCGGGTCCGCTCCTGCCCCGAGCTCGCCGACGGTCGACCTCGTGAACGCCCCCCGGCCGGTGTCGCTCCGACCGCCGTGCTCTCCGCTCCGGACGGCGTAGCTGCGGGCCGGCCGGCGTGTCAACGCGCTGCGCGCGTCCTCCGCCAAGGCTCCGGCCCTTTCGGGTGACACACCGTCCGCCCCGCCGCTCAGATTGCAGTTATGGGCCTTGCGGCCCGGCCTGGACGGGGGCGTCCCGGCCGTCCAAGATGTCTCGCGCTACCGGCAAGAATAGTCGCCCCGAACCGGCAAAAATAGTTGACGCCAAACAACGTCCTTCGTCAGGACCAATATCGGTAGCTTATGTTTCCAGATATCCTTTTTATCGGCGACAATGGTGTCCAGAAAGACCATGTCCGACTTGCTGCGCGACATCATCCTCGACTTCCGCGAGGCCGATCTGCCGACCGGCGTCCCGCGCCGGATCGAGGTGACGCAGGACCCCGGCAAGGCGACCGTCTGCGCAGTCGCTCGGACACCGGGCCCCGAAGTCGGCGGTCTCCGACTACGTGGAGTGGCTTGAGGACGCCTTCTTCCTGTTCACGGTGCGCATCTTCGACGCCTCGCTCGCCCGCGCCAACGCGAACCCCAAGAAGATCTACTGCGTCGACCACGCCCTGGTGAGGTCGGTGGGCTCGGGCATCCTGGTCAACGCCGGCCACCTGCTCGAGAACCTGGTGTTCACGGCGCTACGCCGGCGCACCCCCGACATCCGCTACTTCAAGGACCGCAACGGGCGCGAGGTCGACTTCGTGGCGCGGATGCCGGACGGGAGGCGCGCGCTGATTCAGGTCTGCGAGTCGCTGGTGGACCCGAGAACGCGCAAGCGAGAGGTCGCGGCGCTCGATCACGCGATGGCCGCCCTGGGACTGCGGGACGGCACCATCGTGACCCGCGACGAGGAAGAGACCGTCCCGGTCGACGCGGGCCGCATCGACGTCGCCCCGGCGTGGCGCTTCCTCCTCGACGTCGGATGAAGCCGCTGGTCGGTGGGACCCGGCGACGTCGGCGACCGCACCCGCACGAAGCCCCGAGCCGCCGTCGACGTCGTCACTGCCGCGAGACGATGTAGTCCGACTCGGGAGCCTGCTGGATCCGATCGTCGTGAGGCGCGCCACAAATCTTGAAAATTCGGAGTCAGAATCCGAATTTTCAAATAAAATGGCCATCCATGATCGAGCGCGCCAACGGCCTGCGTCAACTCCAGACGGCGATCACCCGATCTCCGATTACCGCCCTGCTGGGCCCGCGCCAGTGCGGGAAGACGACGCTCGCCCGCCAGCTCGCCTCGATCCGCGGAGCCGCCATCTTCGACCTGGAGTCCGAACCGGACGTCCGACGGCTCGCCAACCCCGAGATGGTCCTCGGTGCGCTCGACGGGCTCGTCGTGCTGGACGAGATCCAGCGGATGCCGCGTCTGTTCACCACCCTGCGCGTCCTCGCGGATCGACCCGACGCCCGGTCGCGGCTCCTCATCCTCGGCAGCGTGTCGCCCGATCTCGTGCGCGGCGTCTCGGAGTCGCTGGCCGGACGCGTGGAGTTCGTCGAGCTGACCGGATTCGACCTCGCCGAGACCGGCACGCCGGCGTGGCGCCGGCTGTGGCTGCGCGGCGGACTGCCCCGGTCGTACCTGGCCGCCTCGGACGACGACAGCATGGCGTGGCGCGACGGGTTCGTCCGCACCTTTCTGGAGCGCGACATCCCGCAACTGGGCATCACGATCCCGCCCGCCGCGATGCGTCGATTCTGGACGATGCTCGCGCACTGGCACGGCCAGATCTGGAACGGGTCGGAGCTGGGCCGGGCCATCGCCACATCGGACAAGACCGTCCGCCGCTACCTCGACCTGCTGACCGGCACCTACATGGTGCGCCAGCTCCAACCCTGGTTCGAGAACGTGGCGAAGCGGCAAGTGAAGGCGCCCAAGATCTACCTCCGCGACACCGGGCTGCTCCACGCCCTGCTCGGCCTGCCCGACGACGCCGCCCTGCTCGGCCATCCGCGGGTCGGCGCATCGTGGGAGGGATTCGCGATCGAGCAGATCCTCCGCGCCCTCGGCTGTTCCGACGCCTGGTTCTGGGGCGCCCACGGCGGCGGCGAGCTGGATCTCCTCGTGATCGAGCGCGGCCGTCGCATCGGGTTCGAGGTGAAGTTCAACGAGGCGCCGCGCATCACGGCCGCGATGCGCAACGTCGCCGAGACGCTCGCCCTCGACCACCTGTTCGTGGTCTGCCCCACCCGGCACGCCTATCCCGTCGACGCGGGCATCACCGTGCTGCCGATCACCGAGGTGGTCGAGCTGCGAGGGCGTATCAACGCCTCTTGAGCAGGCCGCCACCTTGCGATGGTCGATAGCGAACGACCGGCCGAGGTGCGCCCCCCGTGGAGCACGTTGCGCTCGAAGCTACTCCAGTTCGATCCGTATTCGGCAGTGGTCGCTCGGCCCGAATCCTTCTGCATTGTTGCTCGCGTGTACCCGGATCTTGTCGCCGAAGTCTCGCGAAGCAAACACGTAGTCCAGTTGATTTCCGCTGAGGATGCCCTCGTCGCGCATTCTGCGCCGTTGCTGGGGAGAGAGCCACGTCGGCACGTTCCTCGTGTCCTTCGGCAGACCCTGCGGCACCGGGTCCGCCTGCCGGTCCGCATCCGGCCATTGCGGTCCAACGAAGTCCAGGCCCAACGCCTGCATCCGGTCGAATATGGTCTGTGCCCGCGCGGGCTTCTCCAATCGGTTGTTCTCCTTGGCACCGTAGAAAGTGTTCAGGTCGCCGGCCACCACCATCCGATGCGCCAAGGGATTCGTGTGGCCAATGAACGCGGACAGGTCGGAGATGATTCGGTGAGCGGAGCCATCGGAGTATATGCGGAAGGGGCGCCCTCCTTTCCCGGAAGTAGAGTGATACGCTCCCGGATGCCTGGTGAGCCAGCGCGCATAGACTGAGAAAACGAGGAACGCCCGGCCGGTGCGTAGTGGCGTGACACGCGCCGCCGCTACCGTGCGGCGGTCACTCACGGCGATCGCGTTCCGCGTAATGTCTGCATCTTCTTCGGGAGCGACTGGCCTGAACACGTCCACCTTGACCCGGTCTGACAGCCGCACCACCGCGGGCCAGACGTCGGACAGGTCCCAGTCCCAGGTCTCTGCTTCGCCGAGGATGTCCGCCATGCGTCGGGCGGCCCCCTTTCCCACTTCCTGCAACAGGGCGACGTCCGCATCCATCTTGCGGAGCTCGGTGCACGCGTCAGCATTGCGGTTGATGTTCCAACAGACTATCTTGACCACGCCTGACCTCCCTCGCGGTGCCGGATGAAGCGCCGTATCCTGCCAAGACGATCCCGCGCGCCGTACTTCAGGCAGCGCTGGACCCTGCCACCAACCTACACTCGAGATCGGCAGACCGACCCCTACCCGCGCAGGTCGTCGAGGAACTCCGAGGCCGGCTCGACGCCGGTCACCAGCAGGCGGTCGCGGGCGCGCGTGCAGGCAACGTAGAGCAGGTGGCGCTCGGTGCTGTAGACCTCTTCGAGGTCCGCCTCGTCGGCGACGTGCTCGATCCGGCCCTGTAGCGGAATGACCTCGTCGTCGCAGGCGGCGACCGCGACGGCGCGGAACTCCAACCCCTTGGCGAGGTGCATCGTGCCGACCGCGACGGATCCGGACACGCCGCCGGACCCCGCCTTGAGTTCCACAGGACGCATCCCCGCCGCCCGCACCGCCGACAGCGCCCGCTCTACCTGCACCTCGGACCTGACGAACACGCCGATCGCTTGCGGCGCGTAGCCTTCGTCCTTTCGCGCACGCAGCCAGCCCGCGATGCCCTCGGTCTCTTCCTCCTGCGAGTCGAACACCCTCAGCTCGGGCACCGGACCGTTGAACACCGAGATCGTGGCGCCCCGCTGCTCGGCGTTGCCGTCGACGTCGGCGAGCTCGGGGGGCAGGAGCCGGTCGGCCTGCCGCCGGATCTGGTGCGAGGTCCGGTAGTTGATGCGCAGCGTGTGCGACCGCCCCCGCACGTCGACGCCCAGCGAGCGCCATGAGAACGGGGTCTGGAAGATGCGCTGTCCGAGGTCGCCGGCGAAGAACAGGCCGTTCGGCCGGCCGCCGCCGAGGGCCGCCAGTAGGCGCAGCTCGGCGACGCCGATGTCCTGGGCCTCGTCGAGCACGCAGAAGTCGAAAGGCGGATGCGCCGCCTGCGCCATCTGCGCGGCCAGCCGGGTGAACATGGCGGGCTCCGTCAGCCGCTCCTCGTCCTCGAGCGCCGCCCGGACCCGCGAGAAGATCGACCAGAGCACCGCGCGCTGCCTCTCGGCCAGCCGCGTCCTGCGGCCCAGCCGCGGCACGTCGCGGTAGTCCTCCCAAGTCTCGAGCTGCCAGGCGTCGACCACCGTGTTCCATTCGGTCCAGAGGAAGTGGGCGCTGAACCGGTGGCCCTCGACGCCGGCCGCGGCCCGGTCGAGCAGCGTCCGGACATCCGCGTCGCAGGCGAGATCGAGGCGGCCGGCGCGGGCCGCGTAGAGCCGCCGGCCGATGGCGCTCATGGCGTGCACCTCGAGACGCTCGGCGATCTTCGGCTCGTTGCCGATCAGGCGCGCGAGCCGCACCCGCAGGGCCGTGGCCAGCGCGTCGGAGAACGTCGCCAGCAGCACGCGGCTCTCGGGGTGCCGCCGGGCGAGATGCACGGCCCGGTGGAGGACCACGATGGTCTTGCCGGTGCCGGCCGACCCCGAGACGCGGGCGGGGCCATTGTACTCGCGCTCGACGAGCTGCCGCTGGGCCGGATGGAGGAAGACCGTCCACTTCTCCCACGGATAGTCGAGGGCCCGCTCGAGGGCCTCGACGTCGGCCATCACCCGGAAGCGCCGCTGGGCGTCGGGGTGATCGAACGCATCGGCGTCAACCGCGGCCGCGACGGGCTGGGCGAAAGCAGCCGCGCCCGCGGACGGCGACGCCCCCACGGTGGCGGACGGCGGGGCGGGGGCGCCCCCGGTCGCGATCTGCAGCAAGGCTTCGACGGCCTCGGCCGGCAGGTGATCGGCGAGGTCGAGCAAGGTGTCCTCGGTCGCCGCCCGGACGTCACCCAGCCATTCGACCGGCACGCCGTAGCGCAGCAGGTGGTCGTCCGAGGCGCTGGCGAAGAGCGCCGTCCCCGGCGCCGCTCGACCGTCCGGGGCCTCGGATCGGGAGGACGCCGCCACGTCCACCGCGACGTACCGCGGCACCGGAATCTCGCGCACCGTCTCGCGGATCTCGACGAGCTGCGCCGCCCCCGTGGTCGGATGACGCTCCAGCCGACGCCGCTCGGCCCACTGGTACGCGGCGTCGTGATGGTCCACGTAGCAGAGCAGGAAGCTCGACTTGGTCCGATGGACGATCAGCCGGATGTCGCGGCTGACCCGCGCCGACCGGAAGCCCTTGTCCTTCGCCCCCTCGACCTGGTGCAGCTTCAACCCCGGCCGCGCCGGGTCCATCTGCAGATCGAACGCGGTGGTCTTGACCGCCTTCTGCTCGTCGCCGGTCAGCTTCGCGAGGCTGTCGGTGAAGGTGTCGGCGATGCGGAACTGCATGCCCTACACCGCGAAGCAGAAGTCGTGCTCCTCGAAGCGCGACACTTTCGCGCCCCGGAACACGTTGGCCTGGGTCTTGCCGACTTCCGTGGTGACGCCGTCGTCGATGAGCGACACATGACGCCCCAGGCCATGGCTGAGAGACCGCACCAGCCCTTCTCTCAACTCCGCCTTCACCAGCCGCCGTCCACCGATTCGGAGGACCATCCTCGCGCGTTCGGCCAGCAGCGGCGCCAAACCCTGCATCGACTCCTGGATGAACGTCCAGTAGATGTCCTTGTTGTAGTGCCGGTCGTCGCCGCGGCCCCGGGGCATCTGCGCCTCGCCGCCGAGAAACCAGAGGCGCAGCCACTGGTCCTCGCGGTAGTTCGTGGTGTCGAGGTACGGCGATGACGTGATCACGTCCGTCACGCGGCCCGCGAGCGCCGGGAACGCGTCGGCCACTCCGCGAGCATCCGTCTCGACTACCGCTGCGCGGCCATCCGGAGGAGTGCTCCGGAACCGATACTCGAGCACCCGTTCGAGGATCTCGAAGACGTCCCGTGGCGGCGCCGCGTACCCGCACCGAGTCCACCACCGAACCGAGTAGTCCGGCTTGGTGCTGATCGTCCGCGGCATGCGGTTGCTGAAGCAGTTCGGCGACTTGTGCGACTCGCCGTGGAGCGCCCCGAGGCACAGCGCCGCGATGAACCGATCGTCCTTGCGGTTCCGCCAGTCCAGGGCGGACCGCAGGTAGCGCACCTGCAGCAGCGTGTCTCGATGGAAGCAGAGGTCGAAGAACCGATCGAGATCGCCCTGCCAGCCTTCGTCGTTCAGTTCCCGGCAGTCACGCCGCAACTCATCGATGCGCGCCTTGGCTTCGGAACACGATGGCGGATCGCCCTTCGCCCCGGAGACGCAGACGGCCACGGGATTCACGTCGGAACCCGCCGAGGCTCTTCCCTGCAACAGTGCCTGGAACACCGTCGTACCCCGCCCGCAGTACGGATCGAAGACGACCCCGTCGTGCCGAGTCGCCGCGAGGTGCTTCTCGACGAACGTCTCCGGGAACATCGCGAAGTACGGGCAGATCGAGTGGAATCGATGCCTCATGCCGCCGTCCTCGCCCGATTGCGGTAGTCGCCGACCCATCGCACGACCTCTGCGAGCAGATCGTACCCTTCGACCGCCACACCTGCCTCCACCAACCGCCCCGCCTCGGCCACACGGCCGGGCACGCGCAGCCGGTGCAGCACGTTCCCCATCACCCGAACGTCGTCCACGAACTGTCTGTCGGCCGTTGCGAACGGCACGATCATGTAGGGCACCAACTCGGTCACCGGCTGCCGGCTGAACCAGCGGCTCCTGAACACGCCCAAGTGCCCCTTCAACGACTTCTCCCGCACGTCCTTCTCCGTGGCGACCTGTGCGGCGGCTATCAGGAACCCCGGCAGTCGATCGGCGTGTAGGCGCGCGGCGAAGACATCAATCCGATCGTCCTTCGGCCGCTCCGGCGCCCCGGCTTGCTGCTCCACCCGCCCGTCACGCAGCTTCCGCCAGATCTCTTCCAGCTTGTCTACGAATCCGGAACCATCCGGCCGCGGAAACCCGAACGACCAAGCGTTGCCCTGAACTTCCCCCGCCAGAGCCGCTGTGGCGAAGTACTGAAAGTAACGTCGCAGCCTTCGCACTTCATCGTCGTCCGGGTGGAGGTCCGAACCCGAGAGGATCTGCGACCTCGGCGTCAGATTGGACAGCACCAGGCACAGCACGTACGCCGCCTGTCCGAACGAGTGCTCATCCGGCTCGCAGGCCAGGACGTCGCCACCCGGCTCCAGCCTGAAAGGGTACTCCCTGCCCACGAAGTCCTGACGTTCCCTGACCCGATTCACGGCGCGGGCGCGAAGCTCCTCCGGGCCATCCCGCATCTCATCGTCCGCGTCGACATGCCCCTCCGTCGCACCCACCGCGATCGCATTGATGAGATCCGAGGATCGAGCGGTTGCGTCGACCGCGAAAAAGGCGCTGAGCTCCAGGTAGTCCGCCATCAGGTCGACATCGACCGTCCGCCCGGTCACCGAGTCCAGTGGCAAGTAGAGCGCCATCACTCCGCCGCCTCCGCATCGTCGCGCTTCTTCTTCATGCGCAAGTGCACGGTTTCCGCCGCCTCGCGGACGTCCTCAGCGATGTCGAGCAACGACCGGTCCCGTCCGTCGTACGCCTTCAGCGAAACAGCCGCCTCGCGAATCGCGTCTCGCGCACGCAGCAGCGAAGCTGTGAACCGACTGTCGGCCGGCTCCGTACTCGCGTGCGCATCGTCCAGACTGCCGGTCTGTTCCAGGACGTGCCGACCCTCTGCGTTGGCAAGGACCTCCCCAAGCCGCTTGATGTCCGGGTTCTGCGCCTGCACAACGGGCTCGAGCCCATCGGATTTGGACCCGTATATCCAGAGAAGGACCTGCTTCAGCCGGCCGAGTCTGTCACGCGGTACCTGGTCCGGCTTCGGATCATGCCGCGCCCAACCAGTTCCGAGCCCCAGGTACTCCATGTACTGGGAGCGCGACAGCGCCGTGTAGAGGTGCGAAAAGCTGAACTTCACCGTCTGCCGGTCGTCAACCTCGAACAGTTGCTCCTTGCGCGCCTGCTCCAGCACGTAGATGGCCGACACCATGCGCTTCACGGTGTCGTGCCGGTCGCCGATTGCGTTCGCTATCTGATCGAGTGAGATGCCCTCGTCGCGGCCCTTCTCGTACCACTCCGCCGCGAACCGGGCCTTCGCGTAGGCGTCCCATTTCGCCGGACCGTTGATGTGCTTGAAGCCGATGAACGCCCGCGCACGCTCGCGGCTCGCCACTGGATAGACGGACACCTGGTCCAATGTCGCCCGCAGCCTGTCGTCCACTGCCGGTGGGCTGATGCGGAGCTTCTCCCTTGAAGCGATCCGGCTCACCAGCTCCGGTTCCCGGAGCAGGCGGAGCGTGGCGAATCGCCGGTTGCCCTCAAGAACGGTGAGCACTCCTCCGTCGGCCTCCGGCAGGACGACGAGCGGCTCGATGTCGAGATAGCCGTTTTCCGAGATGGACTGCAGCAACTCGTCGAGCTCTGCCGAGCGGTAGAGTCGCGCGATGATCCACTCATCCGTCGCAGTCGCACCCTCGCCCACCAGCCGCGGGTTCATCCGGTCGAGCCGCAGCCGCTCGACAGCGACCTTCGTGATCGTCCCCAGCTTCATGGGCGCCCCACTCGTCCGGGGTCTGACACGTTCGGGCTTCATGAGCGCCGCCCTCCACCGCCGACTCCGGAACCGAGCCCGGAGAAACGCGGGACCTTCGCGCCCCGCAAGACATCAGTGTCCGGCCAGTGCTTCCAGCCGGCCCAGCCATGCTCCGAAGTGCGGGCATTCGCGCCGCATCGCGCCGAGGCCAATCTCCAGCGCGGCGAGTGCGCCCATCAATGGCTTCTGGTACCCGCTCACGAGCGACTCCACGCGCTTCGACGGCGCCGTCTCCGGCGAATCGTCGATCTCTTCCGGGCTCGCGAAGCCGTCCCGAATCGCCTGCAGGCTCACCGCAACTTCGGCACGGTCGATTCCCCGAGCGAACCCTTCGCAGTCACTGAAGAGCAGCGCCTCGAACTCGTGCATCATCACGTACGGAACGAATCGATCCGCATCGAATCCCGCCCCCATCTCCTGTTGAACCTCCGCCAGAAGCTCGCTCTCGACCACGCTCGCCTTCTCGGTAAACGGGAGCGTCGACGCGCGGGCCCGCCCGGGCCACGCTCGCTGCCCTTCCCGCGGAAGCCCGTAGTAGTCCACCATCGTCGTGGCACACGATCCCGCATCCTCCTTGAGGCAATCGGCGATCTCGCGGCGCACCGCTCTCCAGTCCCGGATACCGCCCCGACGGTCCCGCTGCCGCGCATTGCCCAGGAGTCGGGCTCCGACCGCGCCGTACCCGCGGACGAGCAGATGCGGCGCGAGCACCTCCTCGACGAATGCCGCCTCCGTCTCTCCCTCGACGTGAAGCAGCAATCGGCTCACCGGCCGGGCCCGTCCTCTCCCGACTCCCGTGTGGGCCGTCCGCCGAAGTGGTTCTTCTCCCACAGTTGGCCCAGGCTGTAGTCCTCCAGCCAGGTCTTCAGCGCCGCGCCGTCGAGCCGCCTGAACGTGGTCCGCCCCGCCAGCCGTTCGGTCACGAGCACGTCCTCCGGTTCGAAATGATCCAGCAGCACCGGCGATTGGGTCGCCAGCACCAACTGCGTCTCGGCCGACGCCTGCTTGATGAGCGAAGCCAGCATCGTGATGGCGTACGGATGCAGCCCCAGCTCCGGCTCGTCGAGGATGATCACCGATGGGCGCAGCTCGACCGGCTGAAGCAGCAAGGTCGACAATGCGATGAATCGCAGGGAACCGTCCGAGAGCGACGACACGTCGAAGTACGCATCAGAGCCGCGGTGCCGCCACTCGAGGCGGACCCCGCTCTCGTTCAGGGCCAGCGGCTCCAGCACGAAGTCGTCGAAGAACGGCGCCACCAGTCGTACCGTTCGTCGAATCATGCCGTACGACCCCCCGTGCTTGTGGCGCAACAGGTTCAGAAACGGGGCGAGATTGGCGCCGTCGGGCCTCAGATAGCGGTTGTCGCCCATGTCGCCGGTCTTCTTGATCGGCGACGCAGCGCTCGTGTCATGGAAGTGGTACAGGCGCAAGCCTTCCATGAGCGCGCTGACCCGCGTGGAAGGAAGCGGATAGCCGGGCGTATCCACCCAACGCATCGGTTCCGCCGCCTCCGGAGCGGGATGATGCCCTCCCGCGACGAAATAGAGCCCGTCGGTATCGTTCCGGCGGAGGCTGACCCCATAGCCCGCCTTGCCTCCCTCGAGCGAAACCTGCATCTCCAACCCCGGCGTCACCCTCGACCCGAAGTGCAGGATTCTGTCGGCCCCTCCCGCTCTTCCGACATACTCGTGGAGCCGCCCCCGACTCGCGGCCCGCAGGAACGCCAAGGCGTCGATGAAGTTCGACTTTCCCGAACCGTTCGCGCCGATCAGCACGTTGAGCGAGCGCAGCTTCACCGCTGCATGGCAGATGCTCTTGAAGCCGTCGATGAAGATTCCCCCCAGCGTCGCCACGATCTCGGCCCTCACACGCGGAACACCTTCATCACCTCGTCGCCGAGGTGGTTGATGACCTTGACGGCGATGCGGCCCGACTCGGGGCGGTCGAACGGGCGCGAGACGTCGCTGTTGAGGGTTGCCCAGGCGTCGGGGTCGATCTCGGCCTTCAGGGTGGTCTTGAGGGCCTTGTACGGGTCGTTGGCCCCGAGGAAGTAGGCGTGGCGGACGAAGAAGCTCTCCTCGTTGTAGTCGGTGTCGATGAACCAGCAGGCGATGCCGTCGGCGCCGTCGCTGCGGACCTCGCCGGTGTTGGGGTGGAAGACGTCGACGCCGTTGATCTTCACCTGGAGCCGGCCGTCCTCGCCGGCGTCCCCATCGGCCGGCAGGATGTCGATGTCCGGCTCGCCGAAGACGACGAAGAGGTTGCCCTTGCCGGTGTTCTTCAGCTCGCCGGCCATGTGGAGGTCGGCGTTCATGCGGGCCTTGAGGACCGGGATGCGGCCCAGGCGGTCGAACTCGGAGGCGTGGGCCTCGTAGTTGAACGCGCAGGCGATCAGCACGTCGAAGCCGGCGTCTCCCGCCTCGCGGGCGGCGGCCACGAGGTCGGGGCGCGAGACCGTGCCGAACTCGGGGCCGACGAAGATGCCGGCCCGCTTCTCCCGGCCGGCCGCTCCCTGACCCTCCGCGTAGCGCCCCTCCGCGCAGATGTACGAGCCCGGCCATGGCGTGACCGACGCGAAGGCGACGCGGTCCTCCTTGTGCGCCTGCTGCACGCCGGCCGTCTCAAGCTGCTGCAGGATCATGCCCGCGAAGTCCTGCTGCGGTCCGTAGTCGGCCTTCGCCTCCGCCACACGGTCGAGGATCTCGTCGTTCTCGTCGACAGCCACCACGCGGTGCGGCGACAGGCTCTCGACCGTGAACGGCCCCGCGACGCGCACCTTGCGCTTGTCCTCGTAGGGCTTGTCGTAGAGGTACTCGTAGTCCGCCCCGGCCGCGATGGAGTCGTCGATCTCCTGCTGTCGGGCGATGCGCGCCTCCCACCACAACCGATGACTCTCGGTCGGCCCCGCAGGCCATTCCTCCGATGCCTCGCGGGGAACCTGCCACTCCTCCCAGTCACAATCGAGCCTCGCGTTCAGGTCCTCGCGCAAAGGCTCCAGCGTCTCCTGCCAGCGCTCCCAGATCACGTCGACCTCGGCGTTGTTGGCGATGGACTTCAGAGTGATGTGCGGGACGCGTTCGCAGACGAACCCCTGCCGGACATCGCCGCGCGTGCGTTGCTCCGACGCCACAGTGGCGCTGATCTCTGCTTCCTTCCGTCGGCCGTCTGTGCTATCCGCCAGCAGGTAGAACGGGTAGCGTGCCCCCATGATCCGCGTCCGAGCTAGCGCCAGGGCGACCCGAGAGGTGTCGATGGTGATCCAGCGGCGTCCCCACTGCTCCGCGACGTACGCTGTTGTGCCCGATCCACAAGTCGGGTCGACAACGAGATCGCCGGGATCAGACGCCATTGACAGGCAACGTGCAACCACCTGGGAAGACGTTTGAACTACGTATACCTTCGGATCCGCTGCGAAGCCAACGCGAATATCGTTCCAGATGTTGTTGATAGGTGACACACCGAAGTCATCCAGATACCGGCGATAATTCAGATGCCGCCCCCTGGGTATCAATCGGTTGGCCCGAAAGAGTTTCGTCAAGCCCACCAATGTGGTTTTCCAGTGATTGGAGGCCGTCGGTGAATACGTCTGACCATAGAATACGACGGATTGAGACAATTGTTGGCTATAGCCAGTCGAGGTCAGATTCTCTGTCTGAAACAGGCGCATACCCCGTCGTGCGGCGCCGCTCCTACCGCTCTCTCGCGGAAACTCGATCAAGGTTGCAGGATCTTGCCAAGTATTGTATCCCTGAAAGACATCTGGATCTTTGCTCACATACAACTGTCGGTACTTGAGTTGGTCGAATTGCTTCGAGTACCAGAGAACGTAATCACATACCGAAGCTATTGTGTTGACTCTGGCAACGGGACTGTTTGCCCCTGTGGTCTTCCGGAACACGATTACTGAACAGAAGTTCTGTTGTCCGAAGATCTCATCCATCAATGACCGCACCAAGTGCACGTTCTCGTCCCCGATCTGCACGAAGATGGAACCACTCTCTGCCAACAGATCCCGCGCCACCGCCAGCCGATCCCGCAGATACGTCAGATACGAATGAACCCCGTCCCGCCAAGTATCCCGGAACGCCTTCACCTGCTCCGGCTCGCGGCTGATATGGTCCGCCTTGCCGTCCTTCACGTCCCGGCTCGTCGTCGACCACTGGAAGTTCGAGTTGAACTTGATGCCGTAGGGCGGGTCCAGGTAGATGCACTGCACCTTGCCGCGCAGGCCCTCGCGCTCCGCCAGCGAGGCCATCACCTGGAGGCTGTCGCCGAGGATCATTCGGTTCGACCAGTTGGCGTCGTGCTGGTAGAACTCGGTCCTGGCGCCCTCGTCGGGCAGGCCGTTGAAGTCGGCGAAGAGGTCGGGCTGGGTCTCCCCCGCGGCGTCCTCCCGCTCCCGGCGCCGGTCCTCGGTTCGGCGCCGCAGGTCGTCGACGAGCACCTTGGGGTGCACCTTCTCCTGGATGTAGAGAGGCGGGGCCTGCACGACGAGGTCCGACCAGTCCTGCTCGTCCTTGCCGCGCCAGACGAGCTGGGGGTCGAGGTCGCGGTTGCGGCGCTCGTAGGCGACCCGGACGGGGCTCTGCTCGGAACGGTCCATCACCGACCGGAACTCGGCCGTCGGGATGTTCTTCCGCGACGCCTCGCCGTGCTTCAGGGTCGCGACGGTCTTCTCGCGCTTCCGTTTCGCCATGCCTGCTCCATCCGCGGTCAGGTGCGCCAGACGGTCCTGACGTGCGGGTAGTCGAGGATTCTGGCGTCGGCGGTGACGACCGGTGCCGACCGACGGCGGGCCTCCGCCACGATGATCCGGTCGGCCGGGTCGCGGTGAAAGGGCTCGGGCAACGCGTACGCCTCCTCGACCGACTCGAGCTCGACGGGGAGCACGGTCCAGCCGTTGAGCTCGACGTAGTGGCGGAACCAGAGACGCCAGTGCCGGTCGAGGACGATGCGCCCCCGCTCCGCCGCGCAGGCGATCTCGGCGCAACTGATGGCGGACACGCACACCTCGGTGTCGTCCGTCTCGAGCAGCGACACGGCCCGGGGCGGGAGCTGCCCGGGGTCGCTGACGGCCCAGACGATGGTGCACGTGTCGAGCACGGCCGTCACCGCCGCTCGTCCCCCAGCATCTCCCAGTCGACGTCCGGAATCATCGGGGCGGTCAGGTCGGACTTGACGACGACGCTCCCCTTGCCGCAGCCGAGAACGGTTCGATTGCGGCCGGCCCGGCGGATTGGCACGACGCGGGCCAGCGGCATGTTCCGCTTGCGCACCTCCACCTCCTCGCCGTTCGCCACGGCCGCGAGGTACTCGCTGAGGTGGTTCTTGAACTCGGCGATGTTGGCAATCTTCATGGCCATATCATAGGCCACATCGTGCAGCGAGGAACGGGTCGCCATCCGACCCGGCACGGGCCCCGGTCAGCCCGTGACCCTCGCGACGATCGCCTGGAGCCGCGCCTTCAACGCCGCCTCGAGGTCCTCCTCCATCTGGTACACGTCGGTCAGCTCGGCGAAGGCCCAGCGACCGTAGACTCGGAGGTTGTTGACGCCGGGCACCCAGTAGGTGTCCATGGTCCTCTTCTTGTCCTTGGCGTCCTCGCGCCGGTAGCCCTTGACCTCGACCACGAGGCGCAGCAGGTCGTCGTCGCCGCGGCCGTCGTCGACGAGCACGATGAAGTCGGGCAGGTAGCGGCGCGTCTCGGAGCCGTAGCGGTACGGCACCTCCAGGCCGAGGTTGTGGTTCTTGACGTAGGCGCGCACCCGCGGGTGCGACTCGACCACGCGGCAGAGCTCGGCCTCCCAGTCGCTGTCGCAGACGACCCAGTTGACGTGGCAGCGTTTTGCATCGGTCTTCCACCGCGTCTTCCTCGACGTGGTGAAGTGCACGTGGGTGGTCGAGCCGACGGGGTTGTAGGGGTCGAGCACCGCCTTGACGGGGCGCTCGCCGAGCAGGGTCGTGGTGATGCCCGCCGTGATCCGCTCGCACGCCATGTCGCCCAGCTCCTGGTACATGAGCTGGGCGGGATAGGTGCCGCCCTTGCACACGAGGTGCCCGTCGAGCCACTGCCGGGCAATCCGCTTGAGCTGGCCGAAGAGGTGCAGCTTGGGCTCCTCGCCGGGGTCGCGCCACTTGGTCTCGATCAGCCGCTTCGTCAGGTGGAAGAGCAGCGTCGACCGCCGCAGGTCGCCGGTGTGGACCAGGTTCAGGTCGACCCCTTCGCCGATGATTCCCTCGTTGCGGGTGATGGACGGACCGACGAGGTCGGGTGTCAGCTCGAGCGTCGCGTCGTCGTCGAAGCGGGCGGTCAGGCGCTCTTCCGGCAGCTCGACGCGGTAGCCGGCGACCCTCGGGAAACGGATCTCGCAGGCGTCGCGCTCGGGGGTGATCGCCCTGACGAGCACCGTCTCGCGCGGCGGCGTCGGCTTGACCGGCACGGGCTTGGCGGTGAAGTCGAAGGGGATGCCGAGGACGTCCGCGTACTCGACGTCGAAGAGGCCGTCCTGGTTGGGGTCGTAGGACTGGCGGCGGAGCGCGCGGCCGATGACCTGCTCGCAGAGGAGTTGCGTGCCGAAGGCGCGGACGCCGAGGACGTGGGTGACGGTGCGCGCGTCCCAGCCCTCGGTGAGCATCGAGACGGAGACGACGCAGCGGATCGGCCCGCCCAGCGTGCCGGGCTTGCCCACGGTGTTCATGACCTCGCGCAGCAGGTCCTGGTCGGACAGGTGCTCGGCCTGCCGGCGGTCGCCGGTGCGGGCCACCCTCTCGCGCCGGAAGCGCTCGATCTCGTCGCCGGCGGCGTCGCGGAAGCCCTTGTCGAGGGCCTCGCCCGAGTCGAGCTGCTCGCTGTCGATGAGCAGCGTGCGCGGCCGCTCCAGCGCGCCGCCGTGCTCGTCGAAGTTGCGGAAGAGGGCCAGGCGGCCGTTCACCAGGGTGCTGGACCCGTCCTCGTTCTCGCGGTGGTAGCCGGAGATGTAGTCGTGGACCAGCTTCGACGTCGACGTGTTGTTGCAGACGACGATGAAGCACGGCGGCGCGTCGATGCCTGCCTGCTCCCAGAGCTCGAAGGTCTTCTCGTAGTGCCCGTAGAGCGCCTCCAGAGCGGTCTGCAGCTCGACCGGCAGGCTGAGCGGGTCGAGCCCGCCCGCCTTGCCGCGCCCCTTCCTCGGCATCTTCGGCCGGATGTGCTCCCACAGGTTGCGGAACTTCGGGGTGTCGCCGCCGGGGATGTTGTCGGCCACCGGCACCCGCGGCAGCTTGACGATGCCCGACTCGATGGCGTCCATCAGCGAGAAGTCGCTCGCCGTCCAGGGGAAGAGCGTCCCCTCGGCGTAGCCCGACCCGCGCAGGAAGAACGGCGTCGCCGACAGGTCGACCACCCGCTGCAGGCCGAGCTTGCGCTGCACAGCTTCGAGGCCCGAGATCCACACCCGCGCCGCCTCCCGGTTCCTGTCGGCCTCTTTCCGGTCGTCACCCTTGAGCTTGCCCTCTTCGTCCTCGCCGGCCGGCTTCTCCCGGTAGCAGTGGTGGGCCTCGTCGTTCAGGACGAGGACGCGCCTGAGGCCCATCAGGCCGGGCATGACCCGCTGGAGCATCTGCCCCTCGGTCTCCTTCGTGCCCAGGTCCGGCCCCGACCCCTGCAGCAGGGCCCGGCCGCCCTTCGACAGCTCCAGCCGCTCGCGCGGCATGAACGCGTGGTAATTGGTGATGACGATCTTCGCGCGCTCGATGTCGCGCAGCATGTCGCCGGGCACGAGCTCGCGGCTTGCGTAGTAGGCGTCGGGGTCGTTGGGCTGCAGCACCCGCAGGCGGTCGCGGATGGTCACGCCGGGGGTGACCACGAGGAACCCGCGCGTGAACCGCGTGCTGCCGGGCCGGCGGACCGCGTTGACGGTCTGCCAGGCGACGATCATCGCCATGACCGTCGTCTTGCCGGCCCCGGTGGCGAGCTTCAGGGCCAACCGGGCGAGCCCGGGGTTCGCCTCGTCGCTGGCCGCCTTGAGGTCGTCGAGGATCTTCCGCTCCTCCCGCCCGAGCTGCGGGGCGACCTCGGTCAGCCAGATGAGGGTCTCCACCGCCTCGACCTGGCAGAAGAACGGCCGGATGTCGCCGAAGTGGTGGCTGCGCCAGTGCCGCAGGAGCCGCGCCGTCTCGGGTGTCACCCGCCACGCCGCCGGGTCGGGCAGCTCGCGCCAGCGATCGACGCGGTGGCGGACGTTGCCGATGAACGCCGTCAGGTCGTACTGCTGGGCATCCGACTCGATCGCCTGCGCAGAAGCGTCAAAGACTATCTTCTGCTGCCCCTGCTTCTGCTTCCTGGGTCTGGGAATCGGCGTGATGAACGCGACCTGGCGCCGCCTGTCGACGACGCGGTTCGTCGGCTGGCCGGTCTCGTCGAGCTCCCAGTGCTGCGAGGGGTACTCGTACGGCGAGTTCAGGATCGGCTGCTCGAAGAAACGCCTGTCCATGGGCGTCAGGCCATTCAGCCGCCGATCCCGTTCGCCGTCACGCCAGAATCGGGTTCACCACCCTCCCCGCCACGTCGGTCAGCCGGAAGTTCCGGCCCTGGTAGGCGTAGGTCAGCCGGGTGTGGTCGATGCCCAGCAGGTGGAGCATCGTGGCGTGCAGGTCGTGGATGTGCACGGGGTCGCGGGCGATGTTGTACGAGAAGTCGTCGCTCGCGCCGTGGGTGACGCCGGGCTTGACGCCGCCGCCGGCCATCCAGATGGTGAAGCAGCGCGGGTGGTGGTCGCGCCCGTAGGTGTCCTCGTTGAAGACGCCCTGGCAGTAGGCGCTGCGGCCGAACTCGCCGCCCCAGACGACGAGGGTCTCGTCGAGCAGGCCGCGCTGCTTGAGGTCGGTGACGAGGGCGGCCTGGGCCTGGTCGACGTCCTTGGCCTGGCGCTGGATGCCGCGGGGCAGGCGAGTGTGCTGGTCCCAGCCGCGGTGGAAGCACTGGATGAACCGGACGTCGCGCTCGGCGAGCCGGCGCGCGAGCAGGCAGTTGCGGGCGAAGGTGCCGGGGTTGCGCGAGTCGGGGCCGTAGAGCTCGAACGTGCTGTCGGGCTCGTCCGACAGGTCGGTCAGCTCGGGCACCGAGCTCTGCATGCGGTAGGCCATCTCGTACTGGGCGATGCGGGTGCTCGTCTCGGGGTCGCCGTACTCGGCCTCCTTGAGGCGGTTCAGCGCGCCGAGGTCGTCGAGGTAGCGGCGGCGCGTGCCCTGGTCGACGCCCGGGGGGTTCGACAGGTACAGCACGGGGTCGCCGGTCGAGAGGAACTTCACGCCCTGGTAGCGGGTCGGCAGGAAGCCGCTGCCCCACAGGCGGTCGTAGAGGGGCTGGCCGGTCTGGGCCGAGCCCTTCGAGATCATCGCCACGAAGGTCGGCAGGTCGGCGTTCATGCTGCCCAGGCCGTACGACAGCCACGCCCCCATGCTGGGCCGGCCCGCGAGCTGGGCCCCGGTCTGGAAGAACGTGATGCCGGGGTCGTGGTTGATCGCCTCGGTGTGCATCGACTTGATGAAGGTCAGCTCGTCGACGATCTTCGCGGTGTGGGGCATGAGGTCGCTGACCCAGGTGCCCGTGGCGCCGTGCTGCCGGAACTGGAACATCGACGGCACGAGGGGGAAGCGCTCCTGCCCCGCCGTCATGGTGGTGACGCGCTGGTCGCCGCGCACCGACGGCGGCAGGTCCTCGCCGACCATTTGCGCCAGCGCCGGCTTGTAGTCCCACAGCTCATGCTGCGAGGGGGCGCCGGACTGGAACAGGTAGATGATGCGCTTCGCCTTCGGGGCGTGGTGCGGCAGGCCGGGGAGGGCGCCGAAGCCGGCCGCCGCGCCGGGGACGCCGCCGCCGGGGGCCTGGGCCGCGAGGTCCTGCCCGAAGAGGGTGGCCAGGGCCGCGGTCCCGATACCGGTGCTCGTGAGCTCGAAGAAGCGCCGCCGGGTCATGAGCCGTTCGAGGTGCGCGTCCATCGTCATTCCTTTGTGATCGTGCCGTCGAAGTTCAGGATGAGGTTGGCGACCATCGTGTACGACGCCAGCTCGGCCACGTCCAAGGTCTCGTCGCGCCCCGACTCGCCCTGGCTGACGAGATCGAGGGCGGCCCCGCGGTCGGCCTGGTAGCGGTCGAGGTGCCGCCGGTAGCCGTCGACGAGAATCTCTCGCGCGGCCGCCGGGGGCCGGTGGGCGGTGGACAGGAGGTACGCGTAGGCGATGCGGTCCTCCGGGGTCTCGCCGCCCTCGGTCATCATGCGCTCGGCGAGGCGGCGGGCCGCCTCGACGTAGGTCACGTCGTTCATCAGGTTCAGGGCCTGGAGCGGCGTGTTGGTGCGGCCGGTCCGCACGATGCACGTCTCGCGGGTCGACGCGTCGAACGTCATCATCGTCGGCGGCCCGAGGGTGCGCTTCCAGAACGTGTAGAGGCTGCGGCGGTACAGGTCCTCGCCGGTCTCCTGCACGTAGTCGCCGTAGCCGCCCTCGACCATGTCGGCCCAGAGGCCCTCGGGCTGGTACGGCTTGACCGACGGCCCGCCGACCTTCTCGACGAGGAGGCCGGACACGGCCAGGGCCTGGTCGCGGATCATCGGCGCGGGCAGGCGCAGCCGGGGGCCGCGCGCGAGCATGCGGTTCTCCGGATCGCTCTCGAACTCCTCGACCGAGACGTGGGACGCCTGCCGGTAGGCGGCGCTCGTCACGATGGCCCGCTGCAGGGCCTTGACGTCCCAGCCCGAGTCGACGAACTCGGTGGCGAGCCAGTCGAGCAGCTCGGGATGGCTGGGGAACTCGCCCTGGGTGCCGAAGTTCTCGGCCGTCTTCACCAAGCCGGTCCCGAAGTACATCTGCCAGAACCGGTTCACGGTGACCCGGGCGGTCAGCGGGTGCCCGGGGTCGACGAGCCAGCGCGCGAACGACAGGCGGTTGGCCTCGACGCCATCGGGCAGCGGCGGCAGGACCGCGGGCACGCCGGGGAACACCTCCTCGGCGGGGGCGTCGTAGGAACCGCGGTTCAGCCGGTAGGTGGGCTTGCGGACGGTCCGCTCCTCCATGACCATGACGGTCGGGAAGCTCGCCCACAGCTCGTCGCGCTGCCGCTCGAGCCGGGCCACCTCGCGCACCGCCTCCTGGATCGCGGGCGGCGCGTACTGGTCGAGGAACGCGAGCCGCAGCTTGTCGGCCTGGGCCGCGGTCCGCTGGCCGGGCTCGAGGGCGGCAATCTGGCCCAGCGTCTCGGACGTCGCCACCACCGCGGCCTCGGCCGGGGTCAGCACCCCCTCGTAGACGCGGACCTCGTCGAGGTTGCCCCGGAAGCGCGGCTTCTCCGACCCGCTGGCCCCGATGCGCAGCGGATAGCGGGTCGCCGGCAGCCGGTTGCCGACGAGGTCGAGCAGCCCTTCGGTCGCCCGCAGGCGGCCGTCGACGTAGATGCGGATGCCCTCGGGGGTCTTCGAGCCGTCGTAGGTGGCGACGACGTGCTGCCACCGGCCGAGGGCGACGTCCTCCACCGTCTCCGCCGCCACGCCGTCGTCGAGTACGCGGGTCGACAGGTTCAGTCGGATGCGACCGTCCTCGAGGTAGAGGCCCCAGCCGACTTCGCCCTGGTCGCCGCCGCCCGCCCGCGAGACGACCACGCCGTTCTCGGCCGTCGGATACATCCAGGCCGCGACGCTGAACGAGTCGTCGTAACCGACGTCCGGGGCGTTGCCGGCGTTGACGAAGCGCCGCCCGTCGAAGCTCGCGGCGTAGCCGAGGACACCGGGATAGAACTGCGGCAGCCCGTCCTCGAGCACCGCGGGCACGTCCGTCGACGTCTGGATGCCGTCGATGGTGCCCTCGAAAGCGTGGTACGCGAGCAGCCCGTCGCGGAGGTTCCAGTCGACCGGCCCCGCCTGCTCGAGCGACGCCTCCCACTCGGCCCGCGCCGCCGCCGCGTCGCCGTCGAGGGCGGCCAGCGCGGCCCGCGCCTCGGCGAGCTCGGCGTCCAGCTCGTCCAGCTCGGCCTGCTGCTCGCGGGTGGGGGCGGTCACCAGGGGCGGGCTGTTCACGTACTTGAAGCCCTTGCCCCGCTCCGGGATGTTGTTGAAGTTCGCCATGACCTCGTAGAACTCCTTCTGCGAGATCGGGTCGAACTTGTGGTCGTGGCAGCGCGCGCAGCCCAGGGTCAGGCCCATCCACACCGTGCCGGTGGTCGACACCCGGTCGACGCCGTACTCGGCGAGGAACTCGTCGACGACGATGCCGCCCTCGCTGTTCAGGCTGTGGTTGCGGTTGAACGCGGTGGCGACGCGCTGCTCGAGGGTCGCGCCGGGCAGCATGTCGCCCGCGAGCTGCTCGATCGTGAACCGGTCGAACGGCATGTTGGCGTTGTAGGCGTCGATGACCCAGTCGCGCCAGCGCCACATCGACCGCTCGCCGTCGGTCTGGTAGCCGTTGGTGTCGGCGTAGCGGGCGGCGTCGAGCCACTCGACGGCCATCCGCTCGCCGTAGCGCGGCGACGCGAGCAGCCGGTCGACGGCCTCCTCGTAGGCGTCGGCGGAATCGTCGTTCAGGAAGTCGGCGAGCTCGACCGGGGTCGGGGGCACGCCGGTCAGATCGAGGGTGACGCGGCGCAGCAGGGTCGCGCGGTCGGCCTCGTCGGACGGGGTCAGGCCCTCGGCCTCGAGCCGGCGCAGCACGAAGTTGTCGACGGCATTGCGCGGCCACTCGGCGTCGGCGACGGGGGGCACGGCGGGCCGCTCGGGCGGGATGAACGCCCAGTGCGACTCCCACGCCGCGCCCTGGTCTATCCACAAGCTGAGGGTCTCGATCTCCGACTCGTCGAGGGCCTCGCCGCCGCGGGGCATCCGCACCCGCGCGTCGTCGGCCGACACGCGGTGCACGAGGAGGCTGGCCGCCGAGTCACCCGCGACAACGGCGGGGCCGCCGTAGCGGCCGCGGTCCGCGAACGGGCCCTCGGGCACGTCGAGCCGCAGGCCGGCCTGGCGCGACGCCTCGTCGGGCCCGTGGCACGAGAAGCAGTTCTGCGAGAGCAGCGGCCGCACCTCGCGGGCGAAGTCGACGGTGCGCCCGGCCACGGCCGGGGCGGCGCCCGCCGCCGCGGGGTCGGCGCCGAGGTGCGCGCCCTGGTCGATCCACGCCCGCACGAGCTGGATCTGGCCGGCCGTCAGCGACCGCCCCGACGAGGCCGGGGGCATGAGGCCGATGGGCTCGTCCGTCGTCAGCCGCTGGAACAGCGGGCTGCCGTCGGCGTCGCCGGGCCGCACGTGGGTCTCGATGAAGTCGGCGGTGTCGAGCCGCAGCTCGGCCTGCCGAGTCGCCTCGGACGCGCCGTGGCACGCGAAGCAGGCGTCGGCGAGCACCGGCCGCACGTCGCGGTGGAACTCGACCCGCTCGGGCGCCTGGGCGAGGACCACCTCCGGACCCCGGTCCGGGTAGAGCCCCGTCGCCACCGCCGCCGCACCCAGCACCGTCAACACCCGCAGAATGGTCATCCGCATAGCATCTCCCGCAGGGGATGGTAGGCTCTCGGCCCGCATCGCGCAAGCCTCCGCTTCCGTTCTCGTTCGATACGGCCCGGCGATGCCGTCGCTGTACCGCCGCGTCGGCTTGCCCGACGATTCCACCGATCCGGCAGCCCGCCTGCCTACTGCCCCGACGACGTGTCGGCCGCCCGCGCCCCGCTCAGCGCGTTGATCATGCCGTAGTTGCCCTCGTGGCAGGCGTACTCGTAGATGAGCGAGTCGGAGAGCCGCATGGGCACCGCGGCGGTGAACGGCGCCGTGAACGTGGCCGGGTCGTCGACGGTGTACTCGTAGAGCAGCGTATCCTCGCTCACCCGGGTGAGCCGCTCCGTCAGCCGCAGGGTCGAGCCGAGGCCCAGCGCCACCAGCGCGTTCGGCTCGAAGCTCGCCCGCATGTCCGAGTAGTTGCGGCTCTCGACAACGAGGGTGTCGCCCTCCCATCGGCCGCGGGAGTCGCCGTTCAACTGCAGCAGCGTCTCGGGCAGATGGTCGCGCGGCCCGAGGGGGATGATGCGGGCGTCGTGGACCATCTCGTTCAGGATGACCACGTGGTCCTCGTTCTGGAAGAGCTGCATGTTGTTGTTGTAGGCGCTCGGCATCATCGGGGGGCCCGAGTTGAAGCCGACGAGGCACCGCTCGGCGAGGCCGCGGTCCTCGGGGCCGTCGGCCCCGATGCCGGCCGAGCGCACCCGCCAGGGGCGCTCGCCGGGCACGTCGACGTCGAGCGATCCCGCCTGACGGGCGGCGCCCTCGACGAGCTCGGGCATGCGGCCGTTCGCGGGCTCGACGATGAGGGACGAGCGGCGGTCGTCGCCGACGGACGTGCCGAAGTCGAGCCAGAAGGCATTGTAGGCGCCGACGTTGCCCTCGGCGGGGGGCTGGTCGGCCGACTGCTGGGCCGCCGCCGCAAACGACTCGACGGCCGCCGCCTGCTCTTCGGTCAGCGTCTCGCCGAGCCCCTCGGGGCGCTCGAACGGCGTGGCGGTGCGGAAGTCCCACACGCCCTGCAGGTCGGGGCGACCGTCGCTCAACCGGGGAGGCTCCCAGGCCTCGCCCGGCCCCTGTCCGAACGCGGGAACTACCGCCGCGCCCACCAGGGCCGCGGTCACACACCACACGATGGTTCGATTGCTCACGATGCTCTCCTCGCAAGATGCCGAATGGTGAATTCTACAATGCGTCGTGCCCTCGTACCGTTGAATCGACCCGGATTGGACCGGACCGCGAACCGACATGCGGCTGCTCGCGCTCGACGTGAAGACCGGCCGGCCGAGCGAGGGCTTCGGCGACGACTTCGTCGACCTGTCGCGGGACATCGACCGGCCGGGGGCCGAAGTGGATTGGTCGGACGGCAAATCCGATGTGTGCACGGTTCTCGCGGCTGCGAGGCTGCGCCGTGGGACGTGCAGGCTCGCGGGCTGGTCGCGAGGGAGGTAAAGCCGTGGTCGGCGGTTTCCGAAGCCGATTGAAGAGCGATTCGACGACTGCCGGCGGTGGTCTCCGGCTCGAGTCGAGGGGGCCAGGGCCGAGCCGTCAACGCGCGTGCAGACCGCTGTTGACGTGGGCGGTATGGCTGGTCTCCAGCGCGTCGACGCGGCCCGTCAGCCTGTCGAACTTGCCACTGAGCTCGTCGATCTTGCCGTCGAGCTTGTCGATTCTGCCGTTGAGAAACCACGTGCTGACGACGAGGCCGATCGCGGTGGCCAGCGATATCAGGAGGTTTCCCACCGCGATGAGCCTGTCGGGTTCCATGCGATAAACATTACCACAGTGTCGCAAACATCACAACGTCAGGCCGTCACGTCGTACAGCAGCTTCACGCCGATGACGAAGAGCGAGGCGTGGACGATGCGGAAGAACAGCTCGTCGGTGGCGCGCTCGTGCAGCCGGCGGCCGATCCAGATGCCCACGGGCGCGAGGGGCAGCAGCACCAGCGACGTGAGCAGGTTGTCGGTGTTCCACTGCCCCAACCATGCGTAGGGGCCCACCTTCGACCAGTTCACGACGAAGAAGAACGCCACGCCGGTGGCCTGGAACGTCGTGCGGTCCATGCGCTGGGGCAGCAGGTAGGCGTGGAGCGGCGGTCCGCCGGCGTGCACCGAGAAGCTCGCGAACCCCGCCAGCACCCCCCAGACGACACCGGCCACGCGGCGTGGAGACCTCCGGGTCGACTCCGCCCGCGGCATGAAGTACTGCAGCGAGTAGGTCAGGGCGATGACCCCCACGAGCGCCCGCAGGCCGTCGGGGGTCAGGTAGTCGAAGGTCGCCGCGCCCAGCACCGTGCCGAGCAGCGCCGCCGGCACCAGTACCCGCAGGTTGGGCCAGTCCCACGCCCCGCGGTAGGCGCGGACCGCGAGGACGTCCATGACCATGAGGATCGGCAGCAGCACCGCCGCGGCCTGGGCGGGGCTGATGACCATCGCCATCAGCGGCACCCCGACAACCGCGATGCCCCCGCCGAGCCCGCCCTTGGCGATGCCGACGATGAGCACCGCGACCGTCGCGGCCGCGTAGAACCAGGGGTCGACGATCAAGAGGGCGCCGTCACTCGACCTCGACGAAGATGGGGTTCGAATAGAACCAGAGGTCGTGCCAGGGGTTCTCGTCGGTGCCGTCCACCAAGGGCTCGAGGTCCTCGGTGCTCGTGCCGCGCACCCGGACGTAGAGGTCGCGGTCGACGGCCGGCAGCGGCGCCTCGAAGGAGAACCGGTCTCCGTCGCGGGCCAGCGCCTCGCGGGTGAAGCGCGCGAGGACGCGCGTGGTGGGGTTGCGGTCATTCGAGGGATCGGAGGCCGGTCCCAGCACCTCGCCCACGATCACGTCGACGCGCCGGACGGCGGGGTTCTCCCCCGCCGCGTTCGGGGTCTCCGGATCGCGGAACCGGACGGTGGCCGTGACCCGGCCCCCCGGCGCGACCCGCAACGTGCCGCCGAGCCCCGCCCTGCGCCCCCCGGCGCTCTTCAGGCCGAACTCCAGCTCGGTGACGAGGTCGCCGGCGACCGCGAACATGCGCCCCTGCCGGAGCCCGTCGAGGACGTCGGCGTAGGTGGGACGGGCGTGGACCCAGGTCTTGTGGAACTCGCCGGGCCAGAAGTCGCTGCCCGCCCTCACCGGCTCGGTGTAGTGGAAGTGCGAGTCGGACGAGACCACGATCCAGAACCGGCGCCCTTCGCCGAGGAGAGCGTCCCAGAGGCCGCCGACGACCGCCGTCATCTGGTCGAAGCCGCCCAGGGTCTGCGCCCCCGGGGTCCAGTAGGCGCCGCGGTACACCATGGTGTTCCTGTCGGTGAGGGTCGCGGCCTGGTGGCCCGGCGCGCCCTCCATGCCGCGGTACACGTCGGGCGCGAGGTCGTTGTTCTCGCGGAGCTCCCACGGCTCGTCGCGGCCGTAGTGGCCGAGCGACGGCGCCGAGCGGGAGGGATGGTTCGCGAACAGCACCGGCAGCCGCTCGAGCCCCTGCATGTGGGCCAGCGCCTGCCGCCGGAGCGCCGCCGACTGCCGGCGCGGATCGGGCGGAAGGGCCCAGTCCTCGTTGGCGTCGAACCGACTCTCGATCTCGTGGAGCACCCGCGCCTCGTCCTCCGCCCGCGGGATGATCAGCGTGTGGTGGTCCATGCCCGGCATGTTGAGCTCCAGGCCGTAGAACTGCAGCACGTCGGGCACGAGCTCGCGCGACAGGGTCAGCTCGCGGTACGCCTGCTCGAGGTTCAGCTTGGCGTGGTTGGGACCGCCGTGGTCGGTCGTCACCATCCACCGCAGGCCGAACCGCCGGGCCATCGCCGCGTTCCGCGGCGTCGAGTAGAGGGCGTCCCGCGCCTTGATCGGCGTCGGCGGACTGGTGCGGTAGTCGTAGCCGGCGCTCCAGTGGCTGTGGATGTGCGAGTCGCCGGCCAGCCACTCGCGTTCGTCGGCGGGCGCGGACAGCGCGAGGGCGGCCGCGGCGCCCAGCATGCAGGACCAGACGAGGCGCGGGGAGGAAGCACGCGGCGCTCGCATCGCCGGCGATTGTACCATCGGCCACCGGCCTTCCGCCGCGCAGGAGTCCCGCCACGCGAAACGCGTCCTGCGTTACGATGAGAGACGATGAGCACGTCCCGGCTGGCGGCCCTCGGCTTCATCGCCCTGCTGCTGACCGCGGTCCACCTGGTCGCGGCCCCGGCTGCCTCCCTGGCGTACTTCGCCACCGTCGCCCTCCATCCCCTGCTCGGCCTGGTGCTGGTGGGAACGCTCGTCCGGGAGGCGTGGCGGGGCCGGTGGATCGGGAACGTCCCGGCGACGGCCGGGATCGGCCTGCTCGCGGCGGGGCTGGCCCTCGGGCTGGCGGCGGCCGCGGTCGGAGTCACCCGGCAGACCGCCTGGCTGCTGCAGATCCACGTCGCGGTGTCGGCGGCCGGCGCCCTGCTGTGGGGCGTCCACCTGTGGCGCACCGCCGGGGGGACCGGCGGTTGGGCCCGGGCCGTCCGCGTCGGCCTCGTCGCCGCCGCGGTGGCCGGCCTGAGCGCGCCGCTCCTGCGCGCGGCGCGGGACGCCGACTGGCGCGAGACCCACCGCATCGAGAACCCCGTGCGTCCGCCGGCGAGCATGGACGAGGAGGGGGACGGCGCATCCAGTCCGTTCGCGCCTTCGTCGGCGACCACGAACACCGGCGACACCATTCCCGCCGACTTCTTCCTGACCAGCGAGACCTGCGGCCGCTGCCACGCCGACATCTACGAGCAGTGGAACGCGTCGGCCCACCACTTCTCGTCGTTCAACAACCAGTGGTACCGGCGGTCCATCGAGTACATGCAGGAGGTGGTGGGCACGCGGCCGTCGAAGTGGTGCGCGGGCTGCCACGACCACGCGGTGTTCTTCAACGGGCGCTTCGACACGCCGATCGTCGAGCAGATCCACACCCCGGAGGCGCAGGCGGGGCTCGGCTGCACCTCGTGCCACTCCATCGTGCACGTCGGCAGCACCATGGGCCAGGGCGACTTCACCATCGAGTATCCGCCCCTGCACGACCTCGCGGCGAGCGAGCATCCCCTGCTGCGGGGCATGCACGACCTGCTGCTGCGGCTCGCCCCCCGGCCCCACCGCGACACGTTCATGAAGCCGTTCCACACCGAGCAGAGCGCCGAGTTCTGCTCGTCGTGCCACAAGGTGCACCTCGACCTGCCGGTCAACGACTACCGGTGGGTGCGGGGCTTCAACGAGTACGACAACTGGCAGGCGTCGGGGGTGTCGGGACAGGGCGCGCGGTCGTTCTACTACCCCGAGACGCCGCAGACGTGCAGCTCGTGCCACATGCCCCTGGTGCGGTCCGACGACCCCGCCGCCCGCGACGGCTACGTGCGGTCGCACCGCTTCCCCGGCGCCAACACCGCGTTGCCGTTCGTCAACCGCGACCAGGCGCAGCTCGAGGCGGTGCAGGACTTCCTGCGGGCCGGTCAGGTCTCGATCGACGTCTTCGGCATCACCCGCGTGGCCGCCGCGCCGGCCCCCGCCGCGGCGGTCCTGCCGAGCGCCGAGCCCGCCCTGTCGAGCACGTTCGCGGTCGGCGAGGAATCGCTGCAGTTCGGGGCGGGGCGGCGCCTGCCCGGGGGGCCCGCCCCGGCCGAGGTCATCGCGCCCCTCGACCTGACGCCGGTGGCGGTGCGGCGCGGCGAGTCGCTGCGCCTCGAGGTCGTGGTCCGCACCCGCAACGTCGGCCACTTCTTCCCCGGGGGCACCGTCGACGCGTTCGACGTCTGGGTCGAGCTCGAGGCGGTGGACGACCGCGGACGGGTGCTCCTCCACAGCGGCGAGGCGGCCGACGGGGGCAGCGGGCCGGTCGACCCCGGCGCCCACTTCTACCGCAGCCTGCAGCTCGACGAGCACGGCAACCCCATCAACAAGCGGAACGCCTGGGCGACCCGGTCCGTCGCCTACGTGCGGCTGATCCCGCCCGGCGCGGCCGACACCGTCCACTACCGGCTCGAGATTCCTGAGGACGCGGGCGACACGATCACTCTCCGCGCGAAGGTCAACTACCGAAAGTTCGCGTGGTGGTTCACCCAGTGGGCGTACGCGGGGGTCCGCGATCCGTCCGACCCGGCGCCGTCGGTCACGAGCGCCCACGACGACGGACGCTGGGTTTTCACCGGCGACACGAGCGGGGTGTCGGGCAAGGTGAAGGCAATTCCCGACATCCCCACCACGGTGATGGCGGAGGCGACGGCGACCCTGACCGTGGTCGACGCGGACGCGCCGCTGCCCGCGGCGCCGGTCCCGCCGCCGGGCGACACGCGCCAGCGGGGACGCTGGAACGACTACGGCATCGGCCTGCTGCTGCAGGGCGACCTGCGGGGGGCGGAGGCGGCGTTCCGGCGGGTGATGGCCATCGACCCCGACTATCCGGACGGCCCGGTGAACGCGGCGCGGGCCCGGCTGCAGGAGGGCGACGTCGACGCCGCGATCCCCCTCCTCGAGCAGGCCCTCGCCCTCGAGCCGGACCTCGCCCGCGCCCACTTCTTCCTCGGCACCGCCCTGCGGGCGCTCGGCCGCTACGAGGAGGCGCTGGAGCACCTGGCGGTGGCGCGCGAGCAGTATCCGCGCGACCGCGTGGTCCTCGGCCAGATGGGACGGCTGCAGTTCCTCGACCGACGCTACGAGGCGGCCATCGACACCTACGAGGCCGTGCTCCGGATCGACCCCGAGGACGTGGCGGCGCACTACAACCTGATGCTCGCCCACCAGGGCGCGGGGAACCGGGAGGAGGCGGCGCGCGAGCGCGCGCTGTACGAACGGTTCAAGGCGGACGAGGCGGCCCAGGCGATAACCGGGGGCTTCCGCCGCGCCTCGCCCGAGGACAACAACGAACGGCAGGCCATCCACGAGCACCGGCACCCGGGCCCGCGGCCGGCCGACCCATGACCACTGACCCGGTGACGCGCCTCCCGGCCGGGACCCGATGACGCGGGTTCTGACCGTCACCCCGACACTCCCAGCCTTGACCCGATGAAACGCCTACTTGCGCTGACCCTGGCCGCGTCCGTCCCGGCCCTCGTCCTGACCGGGGCCACCCCGGTCGTGTTCACCGACGTCACCGGGGCGGCCGGCATCCGCTTCACCCACAACACCGGCGCCTTCGGCGCCAAGTACATGCCGGAGACCTTCGGCTCGGGCGCCCTGTGGCTCGACGCCGACGGCGACGGGTGGCAGGACCTGCTGCTCGTGAACGGCACCGCGTGGCCGGGGCGGGGCGGGCCGGAGACGCACGCCGCGCTGTACCGCAACGACGGCGACGGCACGTTCACCGACATCACCCGCGGGTCGGGACTCGACGTCCCCGTCTACGGCATGGGCGGGGCCGCCGCCGACTTCGACAACGACGGGCACGTCGACGTCTACCTCACCGCGCTCGGGCCCAACCGGCTGCTCAAGGGGGCCGGCGACGGCACCTTCACCGACGTGACCGCGGCGGCGGGGGTCGGCGACCCGGGCTTCTCGACCGCCGCCCTCTGGTTCGACTACGACGAGGACGGCCACCTCGACCTGTTCGTCGGCAACTACGTGCACTGGACGCCGGAGACCGACCTGTTCTGCTCGCTCTCCGGCGATGCGAAGTCGTACTGCACCCCCGAGTCGTACCAGGGCCAGAGCGGCACCCTCTACCGGAACCGGGGAGACGGCACCTTCGAGGACGTCACCGACGCGGCGGGCCTGCGCGCCCCCTCGTCGAAGGCGCTCGGCGTCGTCATGCTCGACCACAACGACGACGGCTGGATGGACCTGTTCGTGGCCAACGACACCCAGCCCGACCAGCTCTTCGAGAACGGCGGTAACGGCACGTTCGAGGACATCGGGGTCCTCGCGGGGGTCGCGTTCAGCGACGCGGGGGTAGCCCGCGCGGGGATGGGAGTCGACGCCGCCGACTACGACGGCTCGGGCCGCCCCGACCTCGTCATCGGCCACTTCTCCACCGAGATGATGGCCCTCTACCACAACGAGGGCAACGGCCTGTTCATCGACGAGGGTCCGCGATCGGCCATCGGCCGCGCGACCCTGCTGACCCTGACGTTCGGCTGCTTCTTCTTCGACTTCGACCTCGACGGCTGGCCGGACATCTTCGCCGCCAACGGGCACGTCGCCGACGACGTCGAGCGGGTGCAGGCCCGCATCACCTACGCGCAGCCGCCGCAGCTCTTCCGCAACGCCGACGGGCGCTTCGAGGAGGTCGACGCTCCCGACACCGCCCTCGGGGCGGCCCAGGTCGGACGCGGGGCCGCCTACGCCGACTTCGACCGCGACGGCGACCTCGACGTGCTGGTCACCGCCAACGGCGGCCCGCCGCGGCTGCTCCGCAACGACGGGGGCAACGAGAACCGCATGCTGCGCATCCGGACCGTGGGGACCGCCTCGAACCGGGACGGCATCGGGGCCCGCATCGACGTGACGGCGGGGGGGCGCGACCAATGGCAACTGGTCAAGACGGGCTCGAGCTACCTGTCGCAGAGCGAGCTGCCGGTGACCTTCGGGCTCGGCGGCCGGGCGCGGGCCGACTCGGTCGTGGTGACGTGGCCAAGCGGCGAGGTGGACCGCCTCGGCACGGTCCCCGCCGACCGGCTGATCACCGTCGAGGAGGGGGCGGGGATCGTCGACACCGCGACGATGCCCGTCGCGAGATAGGCATCTTGTTCCGACATCCGCTGCCGGCGCTCGTCTCCTGCGCGGTCGCGGTCCTCCTCGCGGCGCCGGTCCACGCCCAGCGGGACGTCCGGGAGCTGCACGCCCGGGCCGAGGCGGGCGATGCGGCGGCGCAGTTCAACCTCGGCCGCCTCCACGTGACCGGCACCGGCGTCCCCCGCGACGACGGGCGGGCCGCGCACTGGTACCGGATGGCGGCCGAGCAGGGGCACGCCGGCGCCCAGCACGCCCTCGGGGTGCGCTACGACGCCGGCCTCGGAGTGCCGGAGGACGATGCGGAGGCCGTCCGCTGGTTCCGCCGCGCGGCGGAGCAGGACCACTGGGAGGCCCAGTTCCGCCTGGGGCGGATGCATGCCCGCGGCGCCGGCGTCGTCCGCGACGACGCGGAAGCGGTCCGCTGGTTCCGCCGCGCGGCGGATCAGGGCCACGCCGAGGCCCAGTTCAACCTCGGGCAGATGCACTACAACGGCCGCGGGGTTCCGCGGGACCAGGCCCGGGCCGCGGGCTGGGTGCGGATGGCCGCGGCCCAGGGCAACCCCACCGCGCAGGTGACCCTCGCCAGCATGTACGAGACGGGGTCGGGCGTGACCCGCGACCTCGCCGTCGCCGCCCGCTGGTACCGCCTCGCCGCGGTGCAGGGCAATCCCGCCGCCCAGGTCACGCTGGGCTATCTCCACGACGCCGGGGCCGGCGTGCCCGAAAACGACGCCGAGGCGGCCCGCTGGATCCGGCGGGCGGCCGACCAGGGCGACGCGGAGGGCCAGTTCGCGTTGGCCAATCTGTACTTCAACGGCCGGGGGGTCGCGCAGGACCTCGCGGAGGCGCTCCGGCTGGTGCGGCTCTCGGCCCGGCAGGGGCACGTCCGGGCGCAGTTCAATCTGGGGATGAGCTACGATACCGGCACCGGCGTCGCGCGGGACGCGGCCGAGGCGGCGCTCTGGTTCCGCCGCGCCGCCGACCAGGGCGATCCGGCCGCCCAGCAGAACCTCGGGGTCATGTACGCCAACGGCGACGGCGTGCAGCAGGACCTCGGCGCCGCCTATCTGTGGCTGACGCTCGCCGTCTCGCAGGCGGCGGAACCCGCGCGCACCCGCCTGCTGCAGGGGCGCGCCATCGTAGCGCGGCAGCTCACACCCCGGCAGCTCGCCGAGGCCGAGCGCCGCGCGGAAAATTGGTCACCCGTGACCGCCGCTACCCGCGGCGAGAACCCCTGAGACCATGGACATCAACGAAAACCGGCTCTGGTACCTCAAGCTCCACTGGCAGGTCCTCGGCGCCATGCTCCTCGGCGCCCTCACCGGCCTGATCTTCGGCGAGGGCGCCGCCAACGCCATCGGCTGGATCGGCGACCTGTTCATGCGCCTGCTGCGCATGATCATCGTCCCCCTGGTCATCGCCTCCATCGTCTCCGGGGTCGCCTCCATCGGGGGCGGCCGGGCCATCGGACGGCTCTTCAGCAAGACGATGGGCTATTACCTGCTGACGAGCTTCCTCGCCGCGACTACCGGCCTCACCGTCGTCAACCTGTTCCGGCCCGGGGTCGGCGCCTCCCTCGGCGACGCCACCACGGCCGAGGAGATGCCCGAGCTCGACATCCCCACGTCGGGGGTCGACCTGCTCCTCGACATCGTGCCGATGAACGTCCTGTCGTCGGCCGCCGCGGGCGACATGCTGCCCATCATCTTCTTCAGCATCCTCCTCGGGGCGGCGATAACGACCCTGAAGACGGACGCCCCCCGCGACACCCTCATCGGTTTCTTCAACGCGTTCTTCCAGGTGATGGTCGCGCTGACCTCCGGCATCATCAAGCTGCTTCCCATCGGGGTGTTCGCGCTCATCACGCGGATGGTCGGCACGACCGGGTTCGAGGCGTTCGCTCCCCTGATCCGCTACTTCCTGACGGTGGGGACCGGGCTCAGCATCCACCTCTTCGTCACCCTGCCGATCGTCCTGATCGTGCTCGCGCGCATCTCCCCCGCCATCCACTTCAAGAATATGCGCAACCCGCTCCTGATCGCGTTCTCGACCAGCTCGTCGGCCGCGACCCTCCCGGTGACGATGCGGACGGTTCAGGAACGGGTGGGGGTCTCGAACAAGGTGTCCTCGTTCGTCCTCCCCATGGGGGCGACGGTCAACATGGACGGCACCGCCGTGTTCGAGTGCGTGGGGGCGCTCTTCATCGCCCAGGTCATCGGCTTCGATCTGTCGCTCGGCGCCCAGGTGGTGGCGGTGATGACGGCGCTCCTCGCGTCGATCGGGGCGGCCGCGGTGCCCTCGGCCGGCCTGGTGGTCATCTTCATCGTCCTGGACGCCATCGGGCTCGGCGGTCACCCCCAGGCCGAGGCGATCGTCCTCGCGATGCTCGCCATCGACCGGCCGCTGGACATGTACCGCACCGCCATCAACATCTTCAGCGATTCGTGCGGCGCGGCGATCATCGCGCGCTCGGAGGGCGAGGACGCGGTCGACCTGGAGGTGCGCTGAACGCGGTTACCGCCGCGGACCGACGACGGGGTGCGTCGACGCCCGGCGGGCCGCCGACGGCTTTCGCGGTCGTCGATCTCGTGACGCCTGCGACACGGAACCGAAAAATACTCTTGCAATACGGGGGAAAATGTGTCACGCTGGCTGTGTCATGGACGACACGTCCGGCCGATTGGTCACCCTCATGGACCGGTTCGCGAAGCACTCGGGGCTGAGCATCTCGACGGTGTCCCGTCACGCGACCGGTAGCGGCGATACGGTGGCCCGCCTGCAGCGCGGCGGCACGATTACCATCAAGAGGTTCGACCGGGCCGTGCGCTTCCTCTCCGACAACTGGCCCGACTCGCTCGCCTGGCCGGCCGACGTCCCGAGGCCGCGCTCGCCGCGCCGCACCTCGAGGCGGCGCCGCCCGAATCCGCGTACGGACTGACCCCGCCGCACCGGCAGCCGCTCGCGTCAGGCGACGGCATCGCCGTGCGGACCGCACCAGGCCACCCGCCCCACGATCACGTCGCCCGCCGTCATGGGTTTCGACAGATGAGCCGGGTTGTCGCTGATCAGGTTCCAGCGATCGCGGATCCGCCGAAGGCGCCTGACGACCAGACCCTCGCCGGTACGCACGACGAAGAGCTGATCCTCCACGGCCACGCGCTGGTCCTTGTCGACGACGACGAGGTCCCCGCCCTGGATCGTCGGCTCCATCGAATCGCCGTCCGCCCGGACGCAGGTCAGGTGATCCGTGCGAGCCCAGGGCGGCAGCACCTTCTCGGCGACCGCGATCGACAGGTCGGTCGACTCGTCGAACTCGACCTCGCCGGTGTCCGCCTTGCACCGGACGTGCTCGGCGAACGGCATCATTCGCGTCGACGACGACCCGCCCACCACCTGCGGCAGCAGCTCCGCCGCCATCGCCGCGCGGTCGGTCAGCTCCTGCACCAGACGCATGCCGTCGCGCATCTTCGACGCCATGACGTCCTTCTCGATCAGTCCCACCGCGTCGACGACGCTTGCGTCGGAAGGCAGGTGCAGCGCCCTGGTGATCTCCGGCGGCAACTGCGGAGCCTCGCCGCCCCGCTCGGCGGGACCGACCGACAAGCGCATTCCCATGACGGACGCGATCGACTGCAGCGTCGTGTAACGGGACGCGCGGCCCTGGACCACGCTGCGCAGCTGACCGAGGGGAATCCCCGTACGCATGGCGAAGGGCCTGAGCCCTTCCGCCTCGATCTGCTGACGCACTGCCTCTACGAGCGTGTCGACTCCACTTGGTGTCACGGTTAACACGATATACGAAATGGGCCTGAAGGGAAACCGGCGGTCGCGCATCCTTCCGAACGCGGACGTTGCCCGGGTCGTTCCCGGCCGTTCCGGGACCGCTCTCCGCCAACCGGCCAGGGCGCAGGAGAAGCGACCGCCCTTGCGTCCGCGAGGAGATTTGCACCGCCTCGATGGAGGCGGTACGCTGGTGCCGATCCGTAGGCGGGCCGGTGAGAGGCACGGAACCGTTGCGCCGCCTCGCCCTCCCCCGTCGCCCGACGGGCGGCGCTGGAGACCAGGCCATGAAGACGCAGAAGACCGGCGCATCGATCCCGAAGACGGAGACCGCTCCCGTGACCCGCCGCGGGTTCCTGAAGGGGGCCGCCGCCGGCGCGGCGGCGGGCGCGGCGACGCTGGCGGACCGGACCGTGCGCGCGGAGCCGGCGCCCGAGGCGCGGCCGGCCGCGGCGCCGCCGACCGAGGCCCAGCTCGCGCGCGAGACGCGGCTGCCGCCCCCGTCGCGGGCCGTCGACGCCTACATCGTCGAGCGACCGGGCTCGGACTACATGGTGGACGTGCTGCGGGCCCTCGACCTCGAGTACTGCGCCTCGAACTGCGGGTCGAGCTTCGAGGGGCTGCAGGAATCGATGGTCAACCACGGCGGCAACCGGCGGCCCGAGTTCCTGACCTGCCTGCACGAGGAGTCGGCGGTGGCGATGGCCCACGGCTACGCCAAGGTCGCCGGCAAGCCGATGATGGCGCTGCTGCACGGCACCATCGGCCTCCAGCACGCCTCGATGGCGATCTACAACGCCTACTGCGACCGGGTGCCCGTGTTCATGATGGCCGGGCTCGACTACGCCGGCCCGGTGCCGGCGCACAACGCCACCGACATGGCGGCGCTGGTGCGGGGCTTCGTCAAGTGGGACCACCAGCCCGCTTCGCTCGAGGAGGTCGGACGATCCGCGGTGCGGGCGTATGCCATCGCCGCGACACCGCCGATGGCGCCGGTGCTCGTGGTCGTGGACGCGAAGCTCCAGAAGGCCTCCGTCGAGGGTGCGCCGCCGGTGCCGCCGATACCGCGGCCGCACTTTCCGAGCGCCGACCGGGAATCGGTCCGGGAGATCGCGCGGATGCTGGTCGACGCGGAGAACCCGCGCATCACGGCCGGCCTCGCGGCGCGCACGCAGGAGGGCATCGACCGCCTCGTGGAGCTCGCCGAGCTGCTGCAGGCCCCGGTCGACGGCGGCGGCGCCCGGCTCAATTTCCCGACGCGTCATCCCCTGGCCGGGGCCGGGACGGGTGCGGCCGACGTCGTCCTCAACCTGGAGCCCGGCGGTCGGGGAAGCCCAGCGCCGTCACGGGCCCGGACGATCACGATCAGCACCGCCGAGTTCCTCGTCAGCAGCAACTTCAACGTCTACGGATCGGGCTCGGGCGCGGCCGACCTGCTCGTGGCGGCCGACGCACAGGCCACCCTGCCGGCCCTCATCGAGGAAGTCCGGCGGTTGATGACCGACGACCGGCGGCGGCTCTTCGACGAGCGCGGCGCCGCCGTCGCCGCCGCCCACGCCGAGCGGCGCCGGCAGGACGTCCGGGACGCCCGCCACGGCTGGGACGCCAGCCCCGTCAGCCTCGCCCGCATCGCGGCCGAGCTGTGGCCCCTGATCAAGGACGAGGACTGGTCGTTCTCGTCCCCGCAGGGCTTCATCGGGGGGTGGCCGGGCCGGCTGTGGGACATGAAGCGCTCCTACCACTCGATCGGGGCGCACGGCGGCGGCGGCATGGGCTACTCCCTGCCCGCCTCGGTCGGCGCGGCCCTCGCCAACCGCGAGCACGGCCGGATCACCGTCAACATCAACGGCGACGGCGACCTGAACTACGCGCCGGGGGCGCTGTGGACGGCGGTGCATCACCGGATTCCGCTGCTGACCATCGTGCACAACAACCGCGCCTACCACCAGGAGGTCATGTACCTGCAGCAGCAGTGCGCCGCGCGCAACCGCGGCGTCGACCGCGCCCCGGTGGGCACCACGATCACCGATCCGGACATCGACTACGCGCAAATGGCGAAAGCCTACGGCATGCACGCGGAGGGCCCCATCGAGCACCCCGCCGACCTCGGCCCCGCGCTCCGGCGGGGCGTCGAGCGCGTCAAGGCGGGCGAGCCGGCCCTGATCGACGTCGTGAGTCAACCGCGGTGAGGAGGTGCGAAGTGACGAGCCGAACACCGGACCGCTCGCGGGCCGCCGCCGTCGTCTTCGCGCTCCTGCTCGCCGCCGCCGTCCCCGCCAGCGTCGGCTCCGGCGCCGGCGCGGCGGCGGCGCAGGAGCCCGCGATGCTCGAGGGCGACCCTGACAACGGGGCCCGGCTCTTCCGGGACTACACCTGCTACGGCTGTCACGGCTACACCGGGGAAACCGGCCGGGGCCCACGCCTGAACCCGCCGCGTCTCCGGCAGGACCGGTTCATCGGGTACCTGCGCAACCCGCCGAACCCCCGGCAGATGCCCCCGTACCGGCAGGCCGACGTGTCCGACCAGAAGCTGGCCGACATCTACGCCTATCTCCAGTCGCTGCCGTCGGCATCGCCCGACACCGAGGACATTCCCGTGCTTCGCGACATCCTGCAGGAGATTCGGTAGGGCCGGGGCCGGAAGTCGACCTGGGATGCGTCTTGCCGACGCCCATGGTTCGTCTTGCGCAACCGCCGCGAGTGGCGCGAACGAAGCCATGCCCGAGGCGCGGCTCGACCCCGCTACGAGGCTCGCCGCACGGGACGAGGCCAACGGCAAGGCGACCGGGCGTCTCCGACTCCGCTACGGCAGGGCGAGGGCGACCCATTCGGGGATCTCCCCGCGGGCGCCGACCGCGACGACGATGTACTGCCGGCCCTCGTGCAGGTAGGTCATGGGGCCGCCGGTGGTGCCGGCCGGCAAGTCCGTTTCCCAGACCACCGCGCCCGTGGCCTTGTCGTAGGCCCGGAACTTCCGGCCCCACCGCCACGACTGGTCCTGCTCGGGGTCGGAGGGGTCGCCGTCGCCGCGCCGGGTGCCGATGATGGCGTCGCTCCCTTCGCCGAGGAACAGGAGGCTGCCGGTAACCAGCGGCGCCGGGCGGTTGGGGATGCCCAGCGGGGGCAGGTCGAGGTGCCGCAGGCGCGGGTGGTTCCGCGGTCCGTCGCCGTTGGGGGCCATCCAAGCCAACTCGCCGCGGTTGAGGTCGAGGGCGGTGATGCGCCCGTAGGGCGGCTTGGTGATGGGCAGTCCGTGAGGCCGGGGCGTCGGCACGCGAAGCTCCCCCTGCGGGGTCGCCCAGGCCAGGGTTGCGTCCTCGTCGCTGGTCGGGGCGACGCTCCATACCGTGGGCATGGTGTGGGACACCGCGTAGTAGATCCCGGTCTCCGGGTCGAACGCTCCGGTGTGCCAGTTGCCGGCGCCCCAGCCGCCGGGAGCGGTCAGCGTGCCCAGCTTGCCGTCGGGCGCACCCGTCCGCGGCCACGGCGGCGTGAACAGCGGCCCCAGAACCAGTTGCTCGACCGCCTCCAGGGCCGCCGCGCGCAACTCGGGGGTGAAGTCGATCAGGTCGTCCTCGGTGATGCCCTGCCGGTCGAACGGAGGCGGCTTCGTGGGGAACGGCTGCGTCGGCGACGTCCGCTCCCCCGGCACGATTGACTGCGGCACGGGGCGCTCCTCGATCGGCCACACCGGCTCGCCGGTCTCCCGGTCGAACACGTAGAGGAACGCCGTCTTGCTGGGCTGCATCACCGCCCGGATGCGCCGTCCGTCGACGACGATGTCGCCGAGGGTCGGCGGCCCCACGGTGTCGTACTCCCAGACGTCGTGGTGCACCATCTGGAAGTGCCACACCCGCTCGCCGGTCGCGGCGTCGAGGGCGACGAGGCTGTCCGAGAAGAGGTTGTCGCCCGGCCGGTGCCCGCCGTAGACCATCCCGGTGGGCGCCGACAGGGGCACGTAGACGTGGCCCAGCGCCTCGTCGGCGGCGAGACAGCACCAGGACCCGAGGTCGCCCGAGTAGGCGGCGGCGCCGCCCCAGGTCTCGGCCCCGAGCTCCCCCGCACGGGGGACGACGTGGAACGTCCACAGCAGCTCGCCGGTGCGGGCGTCGAAGCCGCGGACGTCCTCGGGGGCGGCCTCGCGGACCACCCCGCCGTCGCCGGCCCCGCCGGTGATGCCGGCCACGACGACCACGTCGCCGACCACGATCGGCCCCGCCGACCAGTCGAAGTCGCCGGCGAGGGGGTGGTCCCACCGCAGATCGACCCGGCCCTGGTCGGCGAGGCCGAACCCCGGCACGGGCCGGCCCGTCCGCGCGTCGACCGAGTACAGGTAACCGCCGCGCACGAACAGAAGCCGCCGGACCGTGCCGTCGGTCCACCAGGCCGCCCCTCGCGTGCTGCGGCCGGCGACCTCCTGGAGCGTGGCGGCGAACGGCGCCTGCCGCCAGACCGTCTCGCCGGTGGCGGGGTCGAACGCCTCGAGCAGCCCCACCGCGTTGGGGGCGTAGAGCACGCCCTCGATCATGACCGGCGTCGACCGCAGGTACGCGTTGACCTGCAGATCCGGAAACGCCTCCTGCACGGCCGGGTCGACGCCGGGCCGGCGCCAGGCGATCTCGAGGGCGCCGACGTTCCCGCGGTCTATCCGGTCGAGGGGCGAGTAGCGCGTGAACGCCTCGTCGCCGCCGAAGTAGCGCCACTCGCCGGGCGGCTGGGCCGCCGCCGGCATGGCCGCCAGGCCCAGAGCCGCGGCCAGGAGCCGACGAGCGAGCACCACCCGGGTCCCCGAGGAGCGAGACGAGCGACAGGCGGAATCGCGGGGCGCGATCCGGGCCGTCGCCGGAACGGGCTTGCGCGGCATCGGTGCATCTCCTCGGGAAGGGGCGAGGACCGGGCGGGTCCACGGGGCGTGTCGACCCATTGACTGAGATGGACGAGAATAGCATCGTATGGCCGTCACGATCGTCTACGGGACGGCGTCCATGCGACCCGGGACTCGCTCGGCGGCCTGACGCCGGTGGGACCCGGGCGCAGCGGTCGAGCGCCGCGGCGACGACGCCGTGTCCCCGGGCGGTCCAGGGGATATGACGGGCCGTGCCCCGCCGATGATCGGCGGATCCGCAGCGGTCGCCGTCGCCGCCGGTTTCGAGACATGACCCGCAAGCGCTTCGAACGACTCGTGGCCCGCGCCGTGCGCGGCATCCCCGCGCGCTTCCGCCGGGAGATGGACAACGTGGCCGTCGTGGTCGAGGCCCGGCCGGCCGCGGAGCTCCTCGAAGAGATGGAGATCGAGCCGCCGGACACGCTGTACGGCCTCTACCAGGGCATCCCCCTTCCCGAGCGCGACTGGACCCACGGCAACATGCTGCCCGACCGGATCACCATCTTCCAGGAGCCCATCCTCGAGGACTGCGAGCACGAGGACGACATCGTCAAGGCCATCGGCGAGACCGTCATCCACGAGTTCGGTCACTACTTCGGTCTCAGCGAAGAGGAGATCGAGGAGATCGAGGAGAGGTACTGGCGGGGCGAGACGGACGAGGACGACACGTAGCCCGGGGAACCGCCGCCGCGGAGGTCTCGCGCCGGCGAAGCTCCGAACCGGACCGGGAGGCTGCGCCGGCGGCCGCGCGGTCAGCCCCGCGGGAGTCCGCGCCTTGCCGCGGAGCAGGCGCGCGGCTTGCATTCCCGCCGTCCGGTGCGTATGCTGCCGTGTTGAAGTCTTGTGTCTGGCCGGGGTTCGACGAGGCCCGAGGCGGTCAGTGCAGCATGGCCGGCGCCGGAACGCCTGCGAGCGGTTTCGGAAGCCACAGGGGTCGACGCGCCGGCAGCCGCGGCGTCCACCCGCAGGAGAACCAGAGATGAGAACGAAATGCGTCGCGGGGTTGTTCATATTCGCGTTGGCCCTGGCGCTCGGCGCGCCGGTGCTGGCGCAGTCGGAAGAGCCGAACATGCCGATGCGACGGCCGCACGGCGACCCGGACATCTCCGGGATCTTCACGTTCCGGACGCTGACGCCGTTGCAGCGGCCCCAGCAGTTCGCGGAACAGGAGACCCTGGACCCGGAGACCGCCGCCGCGTTCGAGGCGTCGGAGCGCACGCGGCAGAACCGCGACCTCTTCGACCCCATCGCGGGTGCACGGAGCGCGGGTTATGCGCCACGCTCGGAAGGCGGGGTGCTGTCCTACAACGAGTTCTGGTACGAGCGCGGCGTCGACCTCACCGACGACAAGCGGACCTCGCTGATCATCGATCCGCCGGACGGGCGGCTTCCGCCCCGGACCCCGGAAGCCATCGAGGCGGGGCGTGAGCGCGCGGCCTATCGCCGCGAGCACATGTACGACTCTTACGAGAACCGCAGCCTCATGGACCGCTGCATCATGGGCTTCAACGCCGGCCCGCCGATGTCGTCGAGCGCGTACAACAACAACGTGATGATCTTCCAGACCGAGGATCACGTCGTCATCCTGAACGAGATGGTGCACAACGCCCGCATCGTCCCCATCGACGACGTCGCCAAGCCGCCGTTCAAGCAGTTCTCCGGGGTGTCGCGCGGCCACTGGGAGGGCGAGACGTTCGTCGTCGAGACCACCCAGTTCCGCGGCGGCGAGAGCCGCGGCACGAGCCCGAACAAGCACCTCATCGAGAGGTTCACGCGGATCAACGCCGACCGGGTGGCCTACGAGTACACGATCACCGACCCCACGGTCTACACCGCGCCGCACACGGTGCTGATGCCGTTCCGCCGCACCGACGGCCCGCTCTTCGAGTACGCGTGCCACGAGGGCAACATCGGCCTCTACGGCATTCTCGCCGGCGCGCGCGAGCTCGAGCGCCAGGGCCGCGAGCTGCGGCCGTAGCCGCCCGGGGAGGGATCCTGCGGCCGTAGCCGCGGGTCCCACGGCGGCGTCAGGGGACCGGACGGAAGAACGGGCCGGCATCGCGCGCGACCGCGGTGCCGGCCCGTCGTCCGAGGAGCCGTGGCCGCCCCGGGACAGGCGGCGGCCACGGTGATGCAGACGCGGGCTCAGTACGCGTCGTAGCCTTCCGTCAGCTCGATGTAGGTGCCGGCCGGGTCGGTGAGGTAGGCGCTCTTGATCTCGGTGCCGTCGACTTCGTGGTACTCGACGTCGAACTCGATCCCCTTCGCCCTCAACTGCTCGCAGAACGCCTCCAGGTCGTCCACCTCGAAGCCGATGTGGTCGAGGGAGCGACCTTGCGTGCCCACCGGCTCGTCGACGCTGCCCGCCCCGAAGCTCATGTTCATGCCGGGCACGTCGGTCGTCGACTCGATGCGGCCGCGGGGCCGGATGCGGAGGCCGAAGACCTCCGCGTACCAGTCCAGCAGCTCCTCGTACCGCGGCGTGAAGAAGTGGATGTGGTAGCCGGCGATGGGGACGTGCAGCGACGGATCCTCCTGCAGTTCGACCCAGACGCCGTCGGGGGCCATGACGTAGGCGTTGGGCATCCCCTCGGCCCCGGTGAACACGGACCCGGCCTCCCTGCCCGTCTCGCTCCACCGCTGCAGGAACTCGGCGGTGTTGCGCACCTTGAAGCCGAAGTGGTCGAGCACCGAGCCCTGCGTGGGGCCGGTCGGCTCGCGCTCGTTCAGCGCGATGATGAAGTTCGTCAGCCGGATGGTGGTCAGCGGACCCCGCTCGACGACCTCGCCGCCGAACCACTCGACCCACAGCTTCTTGTGGACCTCGATGTCGCTGACGTTCAGGTGCACGTGCCCGTAGGTGATCCCGGCCTCGTTGGGCACGGCGAGCTGAGCGTTGGCCGGCGCGACGAGGGCCAGCACGGCGACGACGGTCAGTAGCCACTTCATTCCTGCGTTCCTCCATCAGCGGCGCCGGCCGCTGTCCGGGTCTCGTTCGGTCTCAGGCGCCCTGGGCGGAGGGCCAGGACCGGCCAGCAGTGCGCGAGTCTGGAATTGTAGTGTATCGTGCTCGACATGATGATGAATCCACGCCGTCAACGTCGAGTCGCGGCCCTGCTGCTGGGGCTTGCTCTCGCCGCTGGCGCGGTCGACTCCGCACAGGCCCAGCCGGCGCAGGGCGGCGGGGACGTCCCGCAGTTCCGCGTCGACCCGTTCTGGGCGCGCGAGCTGCCCGACGACTGGATGCTCGGGCAGGTCTCCGGCATCGACGTCGATGCGGACGACCACGTCTGGGTGCTGCACCGGCCGCTGACCCTCGACGCCCGGCAGCGCGGCGAGGAGGGGATGTGCTGCGTCCCCGCCCCGCCGGTCATCGAGCTCGACCCCGACGGCAACGTCGTGCGCTCGTGGGGCGGGCCCGGCGACGGCTACGAGTGGCCGGAGAGCGAGCACGGCATCCACGTCGACCATCAGGGCCACGTGTGGGTCGGCGGGAACGGGGCCGGCGACGCCCACATCCTGAAGTTCACCAAGGATGGCGAGTTCCTGCTGCAGATCGGCCGCGCCGGCCAGAGCGGCGGCAGCAACGACACCGCCAACCTCGGCCGCCCCGCCGGCATGCGGGTGGATCCGGAGACGAACGAGGTGTACGTCGCCGACGGCTACGGCAACCGGCGGGTCATCGTCTTCGACGCCGACACCGGCGAGTACCGCCGGCACTGGGGCGCCTACGGCGAGCGCCCCGACGACAGCCCGCTGCCCGCCTACGACCCCGACGCCGAGCCCATCCGCCACTACCGCAGCCCCGTGCACGACGTCACCATCGCCCGCGACGGGCTCGTCTACGTGGCCGACCGCACGAACAACCGGCTGCAGGTCTTCGACAAGCAGGGCACGTTCATCAGGGAGGCGTTCGTGCGCCCGGCGACCCTCGGCAGCGGCTCGGTCTCGGCCGTCACCCTCTCCGAGGACGCCGAGCAACGGTGGCTGTACATCCCCGACGGGACGAACAACGTCATCTGGATCCTCGACCGCGAGACCCTCGAGGTGCGCGACCGCTTCGGCCGGCTCGGCAAGATGGCCGGCCAGTTCTACCGGCTGCACAACCTCGCCGTCGACTCGCGGGGCAACCTCTACACCACCGAGGTCAACGTCGGCCAGCGCGTGCAGAAGTTCGACCGCCTCGGCGAGTGACCCGGGGCCCGGACCCTGAACCGTCGGCCGCGGCGCCGATTGCCGCCCCGCCGCCCCCCCGGGAGACACGCCGCCACGGCCCCACTCCTACCCCCGGATGACGCGGGGCAGCAGCATGTGGTGGCGGGGGCAGATCGAGACGGGGTTCTGGTAGGCGGCGGCGGTGAACGCCTGCAGGTAGCCCCGCAGGTCGGCGAGGGCCACGACCTCGTCGACGAGACCCTGCCGGGCGCAGTAGTCGGGACGTGAGGTCTCGCGGTAGCGGTCGACGAGCGCGTTCATCCGCTCGATGACCGGCTCGAGAGGCCGGCCCGCCGCGTGCTCCTTGGCGGCGCGGCGGGCGTAGGTGGCGACGGCCGCGGTCTCGCCGTGCATCACCTCGATCTCGGTGGCCGAGGTACCGAGGGTGAACGCGTTGTGGCGGTTGGCGGTGGGGCCGCCCATGACGTAGTGGGCCGCCGCCGTGCCCTTCCGCAAGACCACCAGCATCATCGGCACGTCGGTCTGCTGGATCGAGTAGATGAGCGACTGGCCGAGCCCCAGCACCTCGGCCTTCTCGGCGCGCTCGCCGACGTCGATGCCCGACGTGTCCTGGAACCAGACGACGGGGAGCCGGTCGCGGCCGCACAGGGTGACGAACTCGTTCATCTTGACGAGGCCCTGCCGGTAGAGCTTGCCCCCCATGCCCGGATAGTCGCCGTACTCGGGATAGCCCTTCCCCATATAGCCCTGCCGGTTGCCGATGCAGCCGACGAGCCGACCGTCGACCTTGCACACCCCGGTGAACACCTCGGGGCCGTAGCCGGGCCGGAACTCGAGGCGCTCGCTGCCGTCGACGAGGCGGGCCAGCACCTCGTCGAAGTCGTAGACCTCCTTCTGGTTGGCCGGCAGGAGGTGGTAGAGGTCGTCGACGGGGAACGCGGGAGCCTTGGGCGCCGCCGCCCGGAAGAACTCGGGCCCATAGGCGGGCGCCGCGCGCATGTACTCCTTCAACCCGTCGAGGACGCCGGTCTCCTCGTCGTAGACCCGGGTGAAGAAGCCGGTGGCGTCGTGGTGGGTGGCGACGTCCCCGGGGGGGCGGGCCGTGAACTCGCGCGTCCTCGCGATAATCTCCTCGACCATGGCGGTGTCGAACCCGCCCTTCGGAGCCATGCCGGAGACGATGCCGACCCCGCCGACGGCCATGTTGGCGTCCTTGTGCGCGAGCAGGATGGTCGGGCTGACCGACTGGTACCCCCCGCCGGCGGGGTTCGTGCCGTAGATGCCGGCCAGCACCGGGATGCCCGCCTGCTCGAGCTCGGCGTGGCGGAAGAAAGGGGTCCCCGCCCCGCGCCGGTTCGCGTAGAACTTCTCCTGCTCGGGCAGCTTCGCCCCGCTGCAGTGGACGAGCCACACGAGGGGCACGTTGAGCCGCCGCGCGAGATCGGTGGCGCGCAGAATGTTCTCGGACTGGCCGGGCAGCCACGCTCCCGCCATGACCTTATTGTCGAACCCGATGACCACCGCCCAGCGGCCCTCGATGCGCCCGAGGCCGTCGACGACGTTGGTGACGCCCTCCTCGTTCTCGGCCGGGTTGTAGAGGGTGTGCAGCGGGCGCCAGGTGCCGGGGTCCAGCAGGTACTCCAGCCGCTGGTACACGGTCATCCAGCCCCGCTGGTTGATCTTCTCGGCGGGGAACCCGGCCTCCTCGGCCGCGCGGGCGGCGGCCGCGATCTCCGCTTCCGCCGCCCGCAACGCCTCCGCGCTCGCCGCGGCCCGCTTCACCCGGCCCGGCTTCAGCGCCTTGCCGAACCGGTCCATCGTCTCGAAGTACGGCTTCACTGGAAAACCTCGATGCTTGTCGCCCCTGGAAGAGGGGGCGCCGGCAGGGTCGTCTCGGCGCGACACGCGCCACCCTCGATTCGTACCGGCCGCGAGTGGGGGCGCCGCCGACCTGGTCGCGCCGCCGTCCCTACGTCGCCCGTTCAGCGATTCGGCGCGTGGCCGCAGGCGATGCCCGAGATGATGAGCCTCTGCACGTTCGACGTGCCCTCGACGACCTGCAGGGACTTGGCGTCTCGGTAGAGCCGCTCGGCCGGGTACTCCGTCGAGTAGCCGTACGAGCCGTAGATCTTCATGCACTCGTTGGCCGCGTGCACCGCCGCCTCGCTCGCCTGCAGCTTGGCCAGCGACGTCTCGTACTGGTTCGGCCGGCCGTTGTCCTTCAGCCACGCGGCCCGGTAGACGAGCATCCGCGCCGCCTCGTGCTCGAGCGCCATCTCCGCAATCTGCGCCTGCACCATCTGGTGCCGCGAGATGGGCTTGCCGAACTGGGTGCGCTCGTTGGCGTAGCTCACGGCGGCGTCGAGGGCGGCCCCGGCGACGCCGAGGGCCCCCGCCGCGCACCCCAGCCGGGTGTTGTTGAGCTGCCACATGCAGATCTTGAACCCGTCGCCGGGCTCGCCGAGCAGGGCGTCCTTGGGGAGCTTCGTGCCGTGGAACGCCATCTCCCCGGTGGGCGCGCAGTGGAGGCCGAGCTTCGTCTCGATGTCCGTCGCGACGAAGTTCTCGACCTTCTTCGGCTCGAGGATGAACGCGCTCATGCCGCGGTGCTTCCGCTCCGGATCGGTCATGACGTAGAGCAGGCCCGCGTCGCCCTGGGTGGCGTTCGAGACCCAGATCTTGCTGCCCGTCAGCTCCCAGTGGCCGCCCATGTCGCGGGCCACGGTGGTCATGCTCGCCACGTCCGAGCCGCTCTCGGGCTCGGTCATGCCGAAGAAGCCGATCCGCGTCCCCGCCACCCAGCCGGGGATGAAGCGCTCCTGCTGCTCGGGGGTGCCGAACCTCGCCACCGTCAGGGCCGGCCCGAGGTTCTGCATGTTGAACGGCAGCCGCCACGACGCCGAGACCCTGGCGATCTGCTCGGCCATGAGCACCGACTCCATGAAGCCGAACCCGGTGCCCCCCAGCGATTCCGGCAGGGCGCACGAGAAGAAGCCCAGCTCGCCCATCCGCCGCACCCGGTCCAGGCGGAACTCGTGGTTCCTCTCCTCCTCCGCGAGGGTCGGCGCGATGTCGTTCTCGGCGAACTCGCGCGCCGTCTCCTGCACCAGCTTCTGCTCGTCCGTCAGCTCGAAGTTCATGCTCGTCGTCACTCCCCGATCGTCGCCAGCGGGTCGTCTTCCTCGACCTGGTCGCCGACCGCGACCCGCAACGCCGTCACCGTGCCGTCGCACGGCGCGTACACCACCGTCTCCATCTTCATCGCCTCGAGGACCAGCAGCTCGTCGTCCTCCTCGACGGCGTCGCCGACCGCCACCGCGATCGACAGCACCTTCCCGGCCAGCGGGGCCGCCACGTCTTCCGCCATCTCGTCCCTTTCCTCCGTCCCGCTCACGCTAGCGCAGCATCGTCAGGAAGATGCCGGCCGCGATGACGGTGCCGATGACGCCGGCCAGGTTCGGGCCCATGGCGAACATCAGCAGGTAGTTCTTGCGGTCGGCCTCGGCCCCGACCTTGTGGGCGACCCGCGCCGCCATCGGCACCGCCGACACCCCTGCCGCCCCCACCAGCGGGTTGATCTTATCGCTCGTGAACAGGTTCATCGCCTTGGCGAGCAGCACGCCGCTCGCGGTGCCGAGGGCGAAGGCGACGAGCCCGAGGGCGAAGATGAACAGCACGTCGGCCCGCAGGAACGTCTGCGCGTCCATCGTGGCCCCCACGCTCACCCCGAGGAGGATGGTGACGATGTTCATGAGGGCGTTCTGCGCGGTGTCGGTCAGCCGCTCCACGACCTTCGACTCGCGGAAGAGGTTGCCGAGCATGAACATCGCGATCAGCGGGGCCGAGGCGGGCACCAGCAGCACGATGCCCATCGCCGCCGCGATCGGGAAGACCAGCTTCTCGCGGGCGGTCACCTTGCGCGCCTTCCTCATCCGGATCTTCCGCTCCCCTTCCGTCGTCAACAGGCGCATGATCGGCGGCTGGATGATGGGAACGAGCGCCATGTAGGAGTAGGCGGCGACGGCGCAGGCGCCGAGCAGCTCCGGGGCGAGCTGCGAGGCGAGGAAGATCGTCGTCGGCCCGTCGGCGCCGCCGATGATGCCGATGGCCGCGGCCTCCTCCAGCGTGAACCCGAACGCGTGGGCGGCGAAGAACGTGACGTAGACGCCGCCCTGGGCCGCCGCGCCCAGGAAGATGAGGCGCGGCTGCGACAGCAGGGGGCCGAAGTCGGTGTGCGCGCCCAGCCCGAGGAAGATGAGCGGGGGGATGACCTCCCACTCGATGCCGTAGTGGTAGAAGCGCCAGATGAGGCCCTCGCCGGGGGTCATCAACCCCGTCAGGGGCAGGTTCGCGACGAGGATGCCGAACCCGATGGGCAACAGCAGCAACGGCTCGTACTGGCGGCTTATCGCGAGATGGATCAGCGTCAGCCCGATCGCCCACATGACCACCGTGCCCGGGGTGACGGCCAGGATGCCGAGCTGATCGAGGAAGGCCACTAGTCGGATGCCGGGTCGGCCGGGGCCGATTCGGGGGCGGGGCGGTCGAGAACGGCCGCGAGAACGCGCATCAGGGCGTACAGGACCGCGATGCCGGTGAAGACCCCGATAACGCCGTTGACGAAGATGTCGGTAGCCGTGGTCACCGGACGCTCCCCCGCCGGTCGCCGGGCGGAAACCGCGACAATTATACGGCGTATGATGATGGCCGATGTCCGCCGCACGACGCCGGCGCTCCCGGCCGCCCAAACGGCAAGCACCGTCGCCGACCGGTCCCGGACCGGCCGCCGCCGCTTCCGCACCGGCCCGCGCTTCGTCCCTCCCGGTCTGGGCGGTCCCCCTGGGGCTGACCCTCGCGCTCCTCGCGGTGTCGCTGGCGCCGCGCGTGCAGTCGAACGCGATCCTCGCCGGCTCGTTCCAGGCCGCCGCGGCGGCGCTGGCGCTCTGGCAGGCGGTCCTCTGGCTGCGCCTGCGGGCGGAGCCGGCCGCGCGCTCGTTCCAGGTCGTCATGCGGCCCCAGCACTACCTGCAGGCCGCCGTGCAGCTCTCGGTGTTCCTCTACTGGGGCTACTTCTGGCCGCCCGTCTACGACCATGCGTGGCTGCTCGTCGGCCAGCTCCTCTTCGCCTACGCGTTCGACCTGCTGCTGTCCTGGTCGCGCCGCGAGCGCTACGTGCTGGGGTTCGGGCCGTTCCCCATCATCTTCAGCACCAACCTCTTCCTCTGGTTCCGCGACGACTGGTTCTACCTGCAGTTCGCGATGCTCGCGGCCGGCTTCATGGGCAAGGAGTTCGTCCGCTGGCGGCGCGAGGGGCGCAGCACCCACATCTTCAACCCGTCGGCCTTCTCCCTCGGCCTGTTCTCGCTCATCCTGCTCGCGACCGGCACCACCGACCTGACGTGGGGCCAGGACATCGCCTCGACCCTGACCCTCGCCCCGCGCATCTACCTGTTCCTGTTCCTGATCGGGCTCGTCGTCATGTACGCGTTCTCGATCACGCTGGTCGCGGGCTCGGCCGCGATCGTCCTCTTCGGGTCGAGCGCGCTGTACTCGGCCGTCACCGGCGTCCCCTACTTCATCGACTCGGAGATACCGAGCGCGGTGTTCCTCGGGCTGCACCTGCTCGTCACCGATCCGTCGACCTCGCCGCGGTCGCCGCTCGGCAAGGCGGTCTTCGGGGCCCTCTACGGGGCGGGGGTCTTCGCGCTCTACGCGCTGCTGGGGGCGCTGGGCCTCCCCACCTTCTACGACAAGCTGCTGTGCGTGCCGCTGCTGAACCTGAGCGTGCAGTGGATCGACCGGTTCGCCGCCACCGTGCAGGCTCGCCGCGATTCCGCCTCGGCCCCCGACGGAGCACGGGCCCCGGCGAGCGCCGGCCTCCTGCACGCCAATCCCCTCCACATGGCGGTGTGGACGCTGTTCTTCGGGGCGATGACCGTGGCGGGAGCGACCGACGGCCGGCACCGCGGCGACACCGTGCCCTTCTGGGAGCAGGCCTGCGCGGAGGGTCGGCCGCAGGCGTGCGCGCGGCTGGTGCAGATCCAGACCAACTACTGCGGCGACAACGCCGGATGGGCGTGCAACGAGCTGGGCCTGCACCACCGGGAGGGGACCGTGGCCGCCGCCGATCCCGAGCGGGCGCTCGAGCACTTCGCGCAGGCTTGCGAGCTGCGCTTCCAGGCCGGCTGCGTCAACCTGCTCGACCCGGGGTCGACGGTCCGCGCCGACCCGCGCGCGCTCGACCTGCGGCTGCTGCTGCGGGAAGCGGGCCCCAACCTGCTGGACATGCCCGAGCCGGCGCTCTACGCCCGGGCCTGCGACCACGGCTGGACGTTCGCCTGCCGATCATGAAGAACACGGTTCGCCCCCCGGGTCTGTAGCGATGGCCAGCAGCACCTCTCCCCCCGCCCCCGCCGACACCGGCTCACCCGGCGTGATCGGACCCGCGATTCTGGCCCTGCTGGTGGCGGGAGCGGCCGTCTGGCTCGGGGTCCAACCGGTTCCTGGAGGCCGCGGTGCGACGGCCGGCGCCCCGTCGCCGGCACCGGCGATGCCGGCCGAGCTGCCCGGGTTCCGCGCCGACGCCTGGTTCCTGCCCGACGACGCGCAGCTCGGCTTCATCGAGGTCCCGGCCGGGCCGTTCCCGATGGGCGCGGACCCGACCACCGACGCCGAGGCGTTCGACAACGAGCGCTGGTCCTCCACGTCCGCCCACGGGACAGTGGACCTGCCCGCCTACTTCATCGGCCGCTACGAGGTCACCGTCGCCCAGTTCGCGACCTTCGTCGACGCGACCGGGTTCCCCGCCGATCCGCAGGCTCTCGAGGCGCCCCCCAGCCACCCCGTCGCCAACGTGTCGTGGCCTGATGCGCTGGCCTACTGCCGGTGGCTCACCGCCACGATGCGGAATGCGCCGCAGACGCCGCCAGAGCTGGCGGAGCGCCTTCGCGCAGGATGGCAGGTCACCCTGCCGGCCGAGGCGGAATGGGAGAAGGCGGCGCGCGGAACCGACGGGCGGCGCTATCCCTGGGGCGACGAGATGCGCCGCGACCGCGTGGCCTTCCAGGGCGGGGTCGCCGCCCCCGTCGGCGCCGTGCCGTGCCCCGAGTGCCCGTACGGCCTGCTGGACATGAGCGGCAACGTCTGGGAGTGGACGCGGAGCCCGCTCCAGCCCTATCCGTTCGACGCGGAGAGCCCGGGGGACCTGATCGCCGACGCCCTGTGGGTCATGCGCGGCGGCTCGTTCACCGACCCGCCGCGCAACCTGCGCACCAGCACCCGCGGCGGTGCCGACCCCGGCGCCCGCCGGCCCTTCATCGGCTTCCGGGTCGCTGTCTCGCCGCCGCGGTAGCCGCCGTCAGTCGCGCGCGCCGGCCTCGGCCGCGAGTCGCGCGTCCTCCTCGAGGACCCGCGCGCCGCGCAGGATGCCGCCGAACGAGTAGTTCGCCTCGTGGCAGGCGTACTCGTAGACCCGGTCGTCCGACACGGGCCAGACGTACTCGCCGCTCCAGGGGGCGGTCCACACCGTGGGGTCGTCCACCGTGAACTGGTAGAGCAGGGTGTCGGCGTCGAGCCGGGTGAACCGCTCGACCACGTGCAGGTTCCGGGACGCGGCGCCGAACGACGGGTTGTCGGTGAAGTTGGTGGTGTCGACGACGAGGGTGTCCCCTTCCCAGCGGCCGACGGAGTCGCCGAGCCAGCTCCGGATCTCCGGAGGGTCGTGCTCCGCGTTCATGCGGACGATGCGGGCGTCATGCACCATCTCGACCAGGATCACCACCGTGTCCTCGGTCTGAACGATGCGCTTCATGTTGTTGTAGAGCACCGAAAGCATCGGCGGGCCGGCGGTCGACCCGAACCCCATGAGGCAGCGCTCGGCGTGGGGGCGCTGCTCGGGGTTGTCGTAGGGGCCGGGCGCCCCGAGGTCGTCCTCGAGCCACCACGCGGTGCCGTCGTTGGGCCGCCGGAACCCGGCGCCGGCCGCCCTGGCCGCGCGGGCGCTCTCGGTCAGGGGCGGCTGCCGGCCGTTCGGGGGGTCGGTGATGATCGACGTGCGGACGAGCCCGTCGATCTGGAAGGCGGCGTCGCCGCGGTCGATCCAGAAGGTGTTGTACCCGCCGACGTTCCCGGCCGCGCCGCCGGAGCCGTCGCCGCCGACGGGCGGCGCCTCGCGGTCGCCGTCGCCGGTCTCGAACCCGGCCCGCTGCTGCTCCGCGCGAGCCGCGGCCCGTTCATCCGACCCGGCCGGGGCGAGACCGAACACCCTGGCGAGCCCGTCGGGGTCCGACGCGATGATCGCCGCCTCCTCCTGGGTCAGGGTCAGCCGGTCGCCGAACTCGCGCGGCCGCTGCAGCGGGGTCACGGTGGAGGTGTCGTAGGTGCCCGACAAGTCCGGACGGCCGGACGGCGTGCGGGGGATGTCGGCATCCTGGGCCGCCGCGCTGAAGGGTCCCACCGCCCAGATCAGACCGGCAATGCCGAGACAGAGCGCAATTCGACGAGGCATGGAGCACTCCTTCCGTGTTGAACCGATACCGCCCGAAATCGGCGCCCGGTCCGCCGAAGCGGCCAGCCCCGTCCCTGCCGAGCAGGCTCCCCGCCTCAGTTGCTCGCGCGCAGCGCCGTCACCCCGCGTTGGAACAGGCGCTCGATCTGGGTGCTGGTGCGGAAGTCGGCGAGTATCTCCGCCCGGCGGCTCGTGCGCAGGCTCCCGATGATGAACCGCAGCGTCGTCGACATCACCGTGCCCTCTTCCGTGCCGGTCGCCGCGAACCGGCGCTGGAAGTCCCGCAGCGTGGTCGCGAACGCGGGGTCGTGCCAGCGCTCCACCCCCGGCTCGAGGTGCACGAACTCCTCGAGCACCGCCACGAACTCGGGCGGCGGCGGCCGGTGCCAGAACGAGACGTCGGGACCGAACTCCTCGACGTACGACGGCAGATAGACGTTCGCCCCGGCCGGCACCCGCCGCACCAGCGCCGGATTGAACCGTTTCAGCTCGTCGGTCGACAGTCCGGTCTTCCGGCGCAGCTCGGCGAGGGACAGGCTGCGCGGCGTGCGCATCGCGAAGATGGGCGCCTGCGGCGTGTTGGCCATCAACCGGGTGACGTTGACGGCGTTGCCGAACACCATCTCGGAATACAGGTAGGAGACGGGACCGTAGGAGCGGAACAGATTGCGGTAGCGCCGAATGGAGACACCCCGCAGGTCGCGCGCGTACCGCGACCCCAGAAAGTACTGCTCGCGGGTATCGCCCCCCCCCAGCCGCATGCCGTTGATGACCACCCGGCCGACGTTGACCCCGCCCGCGTGGTGCTCGGACAGGGCCGGGATGACGCTGCCGTACATCGTGGACAGAATGGCGAGATGCGCCGCGCAGTACGGCGCCTGCGTGGTCTGGTTGTAGACCTCGATGACGTTCGGATCGAGCCGATCCAGAGAGTTCCAGTTGCGCCGCAGCCACTGGCAGAAGCCGAGCGCGTCCGCCCGCGACCGCGCCCGGCCGTTCAGCCCCGACTCCAGCAACGCCTTGGCCAGACCGATGTCGGGGGGCACGCCGAACCGCTCGTAGATGGTCGCCCATTCCTGGATGAAGCGGCCGTAGCGATCGGCGTTCGGGGCGATGAACCCTCCCCGCGTGGCGTTGTGGATGACCCGTCCCCCGGCCAGCGGTTCCAGCAGGTCGGCCACGCGGTCCCGCCGGCGCCCCAGGCCCGACGGCAGCCGGACCCCGTCGAGGGCCGCCCTGAGGGCCGGTTCGTACCAGACGCCCTCCTCGGCCCAGTTGCGGGCGTTCGCCGGGAACGAGGCCAGCAGGCGGCCGTCGACCCCGCTCGCATAGAGGATGCGACCGTCCGGAATCATGAAGACGTGCTCCCAGAACGGATGCGCGGGGCGATGCTCGGCCATCGCCGCGAGGTCCGCCTGATAGCGGGCGGCCAGGAACGGCGTCGCCACCGGCTCGATCGGCTCTTGCGGCTCGGCCGCGGCGACCGCCTGCCCCTCCACCGGAGCCGCCGGTTCTTCGGCGGTCGCCGGCGGCCCCTGGACGGGGGCCGCCGGTTGATCCGGCGCCGGCCGCGCCTGCAGCACCGACCTGTCGGATCCTCCCGCCGACGAGAGGAGCACGACGACGACGCCCAGCGCGGCGAGGCCGCGCCGGACGCCCAGATGCTTCACGACGACGAAAGGATGTCTCTCCATGTCGCCCCCCAGCAAGACAACACGGATCGACCTACGGCCTCACCCGCATGTACTTCTGAATCTTCCGCGGCCGCGGCTCGCCCCCGTAGATGTTGCCCTGCAGGTCGACGGCCACGAACTCGGCCCCGTTGCCGGCGACTTCGCGGGGGTCGCCCCACGGATAGAGGATGAACTCGTCGACCCAGCCGGTGGCCACCTCGCCGATGCGGATGCCCATCTCCCAGCCGGGGTTCTGGACGTCGTCAGACTCGGAGTCGGCCACGTAGATGCGCCCGTTGCCGTCGAAGGCAATGCCGCTCGGACGCCCGAACTGGTTCCACTGCGCGAGGAAGTTGCCCTCCTGGTCGAAGATCTGGACGCGGTTGTTCGACCGGTCGCCGACGAAGACGCGCCCGTCCTCGTAGATGTCGATGGCGTGCAGGGTGCGGAACTCGCCCGGCGCGTAACCGGTCTGTCCCCACTCCATGAGGTAGGTGCCGTCCTTGTCGAACTTCACGACGCGGTTGTTGGTGTTGTCGGCGTGGCCGTCGGCGATGAAGATGTCGCCGTTGTCGGCGACGGCGATGTCGGACGGCGCGTTGAAGTGGTCGGGGCCGCTGCCCGCCGTGCCGGGGGTGCCCAAGGTCATCAGCACCTCGCCGGTGGGGCTGAACTTGACGACATAGTGCCCGCGGTCGTCTCCCTCCGGCGTCCGGGCCTCGGACACCGCGTCGGTGACGTACACGTTGCCGTCGTTGTCGACGTCGAGGCCGTGCGGCCAGATGAACATCCCGCCGCCGAAGCTGTCGACGGTGTTGCCGTCCATGTCGAACTTGACGACCGAGTCGAGGTCCGAGTCGAGGCACTCGAAGCCGAAGAACTCGCCGGGCGCGTCGCACCGGATGACCGCCCACAGGTGCTCGCCGTCCGGATCCATGGTCACCTTGCCGACCGCGCCCATCTCCCGGCCCTCGGGGAGCTTGGCCCAGCCCTCGACCTGTCGATACGGATTGGGCAGCACCTGGGCCCGGTGCACGCTGGTTCCGACCACCGCGAGAGCCACGGCGAGGACCACCACATTCAGGATTGTTCTCGACATCGTCATACACCTCACTCTACGGTTGAAGACCGACCACGGGGCCGGCATCCGCCGGCCGACGGCACACGACATCGCGGTCCGCGACCGGTCGGGAAGACCGCGGCCCGCGCACGTTGGCGCCAATTATACTCTCGGCGTGTCGCCGGAGATCCGCCATCTGAGCGCCGTCCCCCGCTGGTCGCACCGGGACCCGGTGGAAGGCGGCAATCCGTTCCCGGCAGAGGACCCGCGGCGGGAGGCCTGGGACGCCGCCACCCTCGCGGCGAGGCGGGCCCTCGACCGCTGCGACGCCCACGTCTCGGCGACGGCACAGGTCACGCTCGACCCGGTCGTCTACCGCGCGCAACTGATCGACCTCGCGCTCCGGCGCTTCGACATCTGGGCCGAGCGGGGGCTGTCGGTGGTGTCGGACGAAGGCGGGCTCGACGACTATCGCCGGTGGCTCGACGTCTACGTGGGAAACTGGCTGGGCTACGTGGCCGAGACGTGTCCCCGGGTGGAAACCGGAGAGGAGCTGCCGCGCCGGCTCGACACGGCGCGAGGCAGGTGGCTGGAGGCGGCTTGCGCGGCCGCCGCGGGCTCGGCCGCCGCGCAAGCCATCGCCCGTTAGCTCACTGCTGCTCGTCGCCGGTGTCCTCCTCCATCAGGTAGTCCCAGTGGCGCGCGGCCTGGGACAGGATCGGCGCCAGGTCGCCGGCCAGCAGATACCCCTGGTCGACCAGGGCCAGCGCCGCCTCCGTCACCAGGCCCAGGTAGGCGGCCCGGCTGCCGTAACGCTCCTCGATCGAGCGCCGCGAGTCGCCGCGGCGCTCCCGGTCCTCGGCCGTCAGCGGGAACGGGACGTACGACCCCTGCATGCTCGACAGCACGTCGGTCGGGCCCGCCCCGGCGTGGAAGAGGTTCCAGCCGGTGTAGGTGGCCAGCGGCACCGCGACCTCCGGCATCATCAGCCCGCCCGTCTCGTTGCCGTCGGCGTCGACCGCCGGGACGAGAATCGGGAACGCCGACAGCACCTCGGGGGGCTGCTCCGTCACGATGCCCTCGGTCCGGAACGCCGGGCCGTAGACGGCGCGGTACGCGAGGTGCGGCTCGGCCGGCTGGCCGACGCCGGGCAGCTCGGGGAACCCCACCGCGTCCCACGCGACGAGGTCGCCGTCGGCGATGCGCGGATAGACGCTGCCCGGCGGCAGCGCCGTCTCGTCGCCGACCCACTGGTTCATCGCGAGCACGAGCGGGCGCAGGAACCACGAGTAGTCGTTGGGATTGCTCGGCTGCTGGCCGCTCGTGCGGCGCGGCGGGAAGCGGCCGGGGCCGTGCTGCCCGCCCGCGAACGAGTAGATGCGCACGTTGTCCATCAGCGGCGCGTCGGCCGAGCCGTCGATGGTGGTGTGGATGAGCGACGCCGCCCGGCCCCAGTACTCGTAGGACGAGTTGGTGTAGAAGACCTTCGGCATGTGGCCGGGCCGGATGGCGGAGAGCAGCCCGTCCTGCATGTCCGTCTCGGGGTCGTGCTGGGCGACGTCGGTGAACGGGAAGATGTCGCTCGGGTAGAGCTTGTTCAGGAACGGGTGCCCGTCGCGCGAGGGCTGGGCGAAGCGGTGGTTGAAGCTGCCGCGGCCGCCGCCGGCGACGTGCGACATGATGCCGTCGAAAGCCCGGCGGTCCCGCTCGTCGCGGTTGTAGCCGTGGTAGAGGAACGTGCGCAGGAAGCGCCCGCTCTGGGACACGCCCCAGGCGATGGCGTGGTCGATCGAGCCGGCCGGCAGCCCCAGCTCGGGGCTCTCGCCGTACTTCATCCGCGAGATCATGTCGCGCACCGCGGCCGGCCCGAGGCCCGCCAGCGCGGGGTCCTTCGCCACGTAGACGATGTCGTAGAGCTTGTGCGGCTCGAAGCCGTCCTCGAGATAGACGCGGGTCGGATCGTCGACGACCTCGCCGCCCGCCTCTCGCCGCGCGAAGCGCCACTGGTCGCGCGGCACCACCCGGCGCGGCTGGCCGACGCCGTCGCGGACGGTCATCACGTTGGCGGGGTCGTCCGGGTCGGCGACCTCGTAGGCGATGTGGCTGCGGTCGGCGAGCGACCGGTCCCACGTGCGCTCGTTCACCACCACCTCGCTCCGCACCAGCCCCGTGATGGTCGCCCCGTCGTCGGTCGCCACCGGCGTGTGCAGCCGCATCTGGCCCTCGCGCACCGGCACGTCGAACTGCCAGCCGAGCCACAGCAGCGAGAACCCGTTCTCGAGCAGGAACCCGTCGCCCATCTCCTCGGCGCTCCGCGGGTAGCGGCTGCCGGCGGCGTTGTTGAAGTAGCCGAGCATGCCCTTGCCGCCGCGGTTCGACACCTCGTAGAGGACGGTGCCGTTGCCGCGCGCGGCGTCGGCCGGCTTCAGCAGGTAGAAGTTGGAGCGGAACTCGACCATGCCGCGGTCGTTCCGCGGCGCGAGGTCGATGTCGGTGACGACCCGGTTGGCGGGGTTCGCGGGGTCGACCTCGAAGTGCACCATGCCGCTCAACGCCTCGTAGGCGCCCGCGAGGCCGTAGGCGCGGCCGTCCGCGACGTCGTGGCGGGCGTCGACCTCGATGCGCACCACGTCGGCCGACGCGGTGGCCGCGAGCAGCAGGAACAGGGTCGCGAGCGCGGAAACAGGACGGGTCATGGTCAGGGTCCTCCCGGTCCGGAACGGTCCGGTGCTATTTCGGCGTTTCTGGTCAGGTCAATCATAGATCGACCGGGCGCTGTCCGGTGAGCTCCGGTGAGCTCCGGTGAGCGGATCATTTTCTGCGCCTTCTACCCATTCCCGAAGGCCATATCCGCCGGCCATTCGGATAGCCGCTTCACCGAGACGTCCCGCTCGGTTGGATCCTCTCAGCACGGACGGCGGGGCGGACGCGCCGTCCACCCCCAGCGGGGTCGCGTCGAAGTCGGCTGCAACCGACTCGCCGCGGTCAGTCGTTGGAGGGTGGTGGCGTCGCGGCCGCGGGCCGTCCTGCAATCAGCGTGAGAACCGTCTGCATCGTGGACTCGAGGGCGTCGACGCGGCCCGTCAGGCGGTCGATCTTGCCGTTGACGATGAGTACGCCGATGCCCGCAGTGACGGAACCGACGGCACCGATCACGGCCGCAATGGCTGTGAGTGTTTCGACCATATCACCGAGTATACGCGACCTCGCGAAACGGCGCGCGTCCAGTTCAGCGCCGAATCGTCTCAGAGGTACCGCGCCACGACCCCGCGCGGGTGCGGGCTCGTCGTGGCTCGCTGGGACCCGGATCATCACCGGAGTCGAGGCAGGCCGCGCTCGAACTCGCAAACCCGTGGCCGCGCGGGCGCGGCTGGTGGCAGGTGACGAGGACGGCGGCGAGGTCCGCCGCCCCGAACGGCCGGCCCTGCCCCCGGCCGCGAATCCGGCGGCGGTCCGCCGGTAGCCCGCGCGGACCCGGGGCCGTCCGTTCCCCGGCCAGCCTCGGCTCGCCGGCGAGGCCGGCTCGGAAGCACGCAGCGACCACCGCCGGTCGATGCGCTCGCCGGCGACCGGCCCGATCGCGAAGCTCGGCGACGTAGGCGGTGAGGGCTACGTCCTTGAGCGTCCCGGCCGGCGAGCCACGCGTCGAGGCGTCGGAGCCGCTCCGGAGCGGGCTGATGGAGACCCTAGTGAGGCGGTGCACGGTCGCCGGTGCGGGCGCTTGAGCTGGCCCGGGCGCCCCGAAGTTGACGGAAGCACGCGTTATCCGACTCTGCCCCCTACCGCGGCCAGACCAATCCTCCCCCCGATGCGGACACACCGCAGAACTCGCCTCCTGTTACGTTCCGGCACGCCGAACGTCCATACCCAGTAGGAGGAGGTCACGTGGCCGTCTGACCGCAGCCAGACGCGCGCAGTGTGCCGCAATGCGGAACCCGCGGGTTGGCGCAAGGCTCTGCCCCCAATTCCGGCATCAACCGCTTCACCCCCCGGTTCCGAAGTCGTTGCGCGCCCGACCGGCCGGACGGGTTGTCGTCATCCCATGACGTCCGTGAGCCGGGACGATGCTCAGGCGGATATACTCGGCGCCCACCATGGACAGCAGCCCTCCGAGACCATGGGTACGGACCGCGGCGGTCACCCTGGTCACCTGCTATGCGGCGTTCCCGGCTCATGCGATTGCGCAAGACAGCGCCGCTTCGGATCGGAGGGCGTTGGAGGTTCTCTACCGCGCAACCGACGGCGACAACTGGACCGACAACACGAACTGGCTGACGGACGCGCCGCTCCGAGACTGGTCGGGGGTCGAGGCGAACGAGGACGGTCGCGTCACCCGGCTGCACCTCGGCGGCTGGGACGACGGGGCGCAGGACTTCGTCGATCACGGGCTGATCGGGTCGCTGCCGGCCGAGCTGGGGACGCTTTCCCATCTCCAGTGGCTGCAGATCGGCGGGAACGCCGGGTTGGTCGGGCCCATCCCGTCGGAGTTGAGCAGCCTGACCCGCCTCGAGGTTCTGAATCTCCAGGCCAACCGGCTGACGGGTCCGATCCCGCGGGGGCTCGGGCACCTGCCCGACCTGGAACAGCTGTGGCTCTCGCGCAATCCGCTGAGCGGGCAGGTTCCAACCGAGTTGGGGAACGTCACCGGTTTCACGTTCCTGGATCTTCGCAACACCTTGCTGAGCGGTCCGCTCCCCGAGAGCCTGACCCGTCTGTCGGCGCTCACGTGGCTGCAGCTCGAGGGCAGCGGCCTGTGTGTGCCGGACGCGCCCGACTTCGAGGCGTGGGTGGCCGCGATCCGCGATTTCACGGGGGCCGTCTGTGCGGGGTCGCCGACCTTCCTCTGGGTCGTCACGCCACCCGGCCCCGGCCCGCTCGACATCGTCCGCGCCGTCGCCGATCTCGACGGGGACGGGCGCGACGACATCGTCGCGGGAGAGGCCCGTGAGCGCAACGTCGGTGCGCCCGAGGAACGGCTTGCGAAGACGACGTTGCGCATCCTCGTCGGCGAGGAGGACGGCAGCTTCACGCACGCACCGGAACTGGTCGACGGGACCATCGACGCGCGTGTCTCGATTGTGGTCGCCGACGACTTCAACGGCGACGGGCGGCCCGACCTAGCGGTCTTCGACTACGGCGGCTACGTGTTCGCCGAGAGGCGCGGCTACGGCAATCCGCCGCAGCTGTTCCTGAGCAGTCCCGACGGAAGGCTCCGGCCGTCGGACGCCCTGGCCGACGCGGTGAGACGCGAGCACGAGCTGCGTCCGGACCCCGGCTACTCCGGACCCGCCGACCTCCATCTCAAGTCGGCGACCTCGGGCGACATCGACGGCGACGGCGACGTCGACCTGTGGGTCGACAGTATCGGCGGCCTCAACGTCTCCAGCCACTTCATGGTGAACAACGGAGATGGCACGTTCACCGTCGACGAGGCACGCGCTCCCCCCGAGCTGCGCAACAACTGGCCGGAAGGCTGGTATCACCTGCAGGGGCACCTCGTGGACGTGGACGACGACGGCGATCTCGACCTCGCGCTGGGGCAGAACCGCAAGATCACCCCGGAGACCATGAACCAGTTCAGCATCGTGATGGTCAACGACGGCGCCGGACACTATCCGGCCCGCATCGAGCTGCCGCATCCGGCGTTCAACGAGGGCTACACGCAGGTCACGGGGCAGACGCACTTCGACGTCGACGCCGACGGATTGGAGGACCTGCTGCTAGTGCACCTGCGCAACGACGAGTCGTTGCCGAACCTTCCGGCCACGGGCCGCTACGTTCAGGTGCTCGTCAACCGCGGTGGCACGTCGTTCGGCGACGAAACCGCGGTCTGGATGGGCGATCAGAGCGCCACGACCCCCGAGCGCGCCACGGACGGCGGCCCCTTGTACAACGCCGGCGAACTGGGGATGCACGACGTCGACCGCGACGGCTGCACGGATCTGGTTGTGTTGCGAGGCGCCCACGTGCGCACCGAGTCGCCGCTCGTGTACCGCAACGACGGGAGCGGCCGTTTCCGGGCGATGTCGCCCGTCCCGTTCGCGGGGTCGGCTTCCTACTTCGGGTACCGAGCCGTGCCTGCGGACGTGAACGGCGATGCGGCGATCGACTTCGTCGTGCCGGTCCGGGACTTCGGGCCTGACGGCCGCGGTGGCACCGCGGACGACTTCACCCTGCTGGCAACGCTGTTGAACACGACCCCTGCCGGCCCCCGCCGCTGTGGCGCCGGGACGCCCGCCAACCGGCCGCCGCGGGCGGTCGGCACCCTGTCGGACCGGACGCTGACCCTGGACGGCACGCTGATCGTGGACGTAACGCGGGCGTTCCTCGACCCCGACGGCGACGCGCTGACCCTCACGGTGTCGTCGTCGGCGCCGCACGTGGTGACGGCAAGTGCGGCTGGCGCGCGGGTGACGTTGATGGGGGTGGGCGCGGGCACGGCGACGATCCGGGTGACGGCAACCGACCCCGGCGGACTGAGCGCCACGCAGTCGTTCACGGTGGCGGTGGAAGCAACCGCAACGTCCTTCACCGACCATCCGATTCAGACCGGGGTGACACCGATCAAGGCCATTCACTTCACAGAGTTACGGTCGCGGATAGACGCCCTGCGGAGAGCAGCAAGGCTGACCCGGTTCTCGTGGACGGACCCCGTGCTGACGGCGGGAGTGACGCCGATCAGACTTGTGCATCTGCTGGAGCTGCGCCGGGCGTTGGCCGCAGCGTATGGCGCGGCGGGGCGCACAGCACCGGGCTGGACCGACGCCTTGCCGGTGGCCGAATCCACCCCGATCAAGGCGGCTCACCTGATGGAGTTGCGGGCGGCAGTGCTGGCGCTCGAGTGAAATTGTGACGGACCTGCTGGTCGCGCAGAAAGTGCTCGACTCACGCAGGACCGAGCGACCGAGATGAAGGACGAGCAGTTACTTGCTCTGTCCGCCCCGCTCCTGAGCACGAGCAACACCCAACATCAGCGCCATGCTGTAGTTGCCCTCGTGGCAGGCCGCCTCGTAGATCGGGCCGGGATCCAGTGTCAACGGGAAGGCCGCGGTCCAGGGCGCGGTGAAGGACTCCGGATCGTGAACCGTGAACTCGTACTCGAGCCGCCGGGCCGAAACTCTCGTGAACCGCTCGACGAGGCGCATGTTCGGCCCGGCTCCATGGAACGTCCACTTGCCGTTGAAGTGCCTGGTCTCCATGACCAGCGTGTCGCCCTCCCAGCGCCCACGCGGGCTACCTGCCCAGTGCCGGATGGACTCCGGCAGCGGCGGCAGGGGCGTGACGGGAACGAGGCGCAGCTCGCCGGTTTCGTCCTGCAGGGCGACATGGTCCGGCGTCTGGAAGATCTGCAGGCGCTCGTCCCACGACGGTGCCACGAAGGGCACCGATCGCCCCAGTACGCAGCGTTCGAAGTACTCTCGGTCCTCGGGGCCGTCGGCGCCCCGGGCAAGCAGGCTGCGGCCAAGGGTCTCCGCCCGGCGGCGGCCCGCCAACGTTCGCACGGGCAGACGTCCGTTCGCAGGGCTGACGATTAACGACGTGCGGCGATCCGTGAGCCCGCCGAGCGATGGCCAATCGGCATTGAGGTCGAACGCGAGATACCGGTTGATGGCCGCGTGGCGCTCGGCCAGGTACGCCGCTGCCTCTGCCGGCGAGAGCACCGCCTTGTCGGCGACCGAGGCGTCGCGCTCCAGCGGCGTGCTGGACTGCCGGAGCCAGATGCCCTGGAGGTCCGGCACCCCCCAGGGCAGGCGCGGCACGGCGTCCGCCGGCTCGGCCCGTCCCGCGGTGGCCGCAGGGAGCAACATGAGCGCCAGGCCGAGCAGCGCGGCTTGGCGCGGGAAGAATCGCGTCATCGTCTCCTCCCGCCGGCGGCCGATCGAGGTCGCTCTCGTCCCGAGCGCATCGTCGAAATCCGTCAGCGCGGCGCTTCCACGCCGCCGCCGGCCTTCCGTTCCTCGGCCCTGGCGCCGCTCAGCATGTTGGCGAGACCGTAGTTGCCCTCGTGGCAGGCGTACTCGAAGAGCGGCTCGCCGGTTCGCCGCAGGGGCAGCTCGCCGGACCACGGTCGCGGCCAGCGCGTCGGGTCCTCCACGGTGAACTCGTAGCGGAGGGTGTCGGCGTCGACCCGTGTGAACCGTTCGACCACCCGCAGGCTCTCGGTCCGGCCCCCGTTGGCCGCGCGGATGCGGGCGGCATCGCGGCTGAAGGACGAGCCCTCCTCGCTGCGGGCGATGTGGCGAGTCTCGACGACCAGGGTGTCGCCCTCCCACCGGCCCCGCATCTCGCCCAGCCACTGCGGAATCGGGCAGCCGAGGCGCGGGCGGCCATCGAGCGGAATGATGCGCGTGTCGTGGATCATCTCGACCTGGATGGCGACGTATTCGGGCGTCTGCAGGATCAGGTAGTAGTTGTTGTAACCGTCTGGCAGCATCGGCGGTCCCGCCGACCAGAGCATGCAGCGGTCGTTCAGATCGAGGTCGGTCCAGGTATCGGCCGGGCCGCGGGCGGCGCGCGCGGCCATTCGCGCGTCCTCGTCCTGCTGCGCCGCCGGCGTCAGCGGCGGGAGGCGGCCGTCGGGCGGGTCGACGATGATCGAGGTCCGCCCGGTGGAGGTGACGCCGACGTCCAGCCAGTAGTTGTTGTAATAGCCGGGGGCGCCGTCCTCGCCCACATTCGCGTTCTCGGTGACGGCGGTGCGCCGCGCCGGCCGGGCCAGAAGCTCCGCGTTGCGGGCGGCGGCCTCTCGTTCCAGGCCGGCCGCCTCCTCCGCGGTCAGCAGCTCCCGCCCCGCGAACTCTGCCGGCCGCTCGAGCGGCGTGATCGTCTTGTTGGTATAGGCGCCCTGCAGGTCGGGATGACCCCACGGCGTGCGGGGCATCGGCTCCTGGCCGGCCGTAGCGCGTGAAGCCACACCGGCGGCAAGCACGACCATGACTACCGCGACAAGAGTTCGGCTCTTCATCTCTCCATGTCTCCGCCTCCCCGGCCTACGCCCGAAGCCGACTTGGACTGCCGCGTGCCGGTGCCGGCGGATCACTGTTTCTCCAGCAGTGCCTCAATCTCGAAGTCGTTGCAGAAGTCCGTGGTGGCGGCCTCGATCCAGCGTAGCGTGCGCTCGAAGAACGTGATGGTGGTGGCCATCGTGGTGACTTCCCCGCAGGCGTTGTTCACCACCCCTCCCGCCCCGCCGGCACTGGGGGTGAAGACTCCCGTCGCGCTGATGGTTCCCCTGACGGCGGGTAGTGGAGCCGTCGTGCCCAGGAGGGTCATCGAGCCAGTGATCGTCAACTGCGCCCCGGCCTGAGCGACATCGAACCTTGCGGAACCCTGGAAGCTGTCGTTGGCGGTCATGTGCATGGTGAACGGCCCGGTGTAGGTGCCGGCGACGTCCGGGATCTGCGACGTGGGTGCGGTGGGGCCATCCCCGCAACCGGTGAGCACACTGATGGCAAATACGAGGGCGAGTCGACGCATTGACGGCATTTCCTCCTTCGGGATTCGGTCCCTCCGCCCCCGAAACGCGCGAAGGGCGTGCGTGCAGGGCGTTGTTTCCGCGTATTCTGGTCAGAGCCTGTGGGGGGCCGCGCTCTCTCGGCGTCCAGGACCGGCCGCCTCCCCGCCGAGTCAATCGGTCGCGGTCGTCACTCGAGGACCACCACCGCCGCGCACATAACTCCGTGAGCCGGGCGGCCTGGAGGAGTCGCCCCCGCAGGCAGCGAGGGCGTCGGCGCGGTGACCGACCGGTCGCGACGTACGCGTCGGCCGGCCTCCCGCGGCCCCGGCAGAACGGCCGGCCTCTCTATTGAGATAGACGTTGACGAACGCGAAACGAAACAGGGCGACCGGCCGCCTCGTCGCGTCGAGCGGTGAACGCGCCGGCCCGGGGACCGACCGCGTCGATGCGGTGAACGCCCCGCATGACCAGCGCAGGCCCGGCCGCCGCGTTCCGCGGCGCGCCGTGTTAGCATGTCGCGCAATCCCCTCGGTTGGTTGGTGACGGCAGCGGCGTTTCCGCATCGGGGGACTCCATCCCCCTGGGAGGGTGCGCTGGAAGAAGCTGATTCCCCCGGTTCCGGCTCGGAGCAGCGTCTGCTGGAGCGGGCGCGCCTGGGTAGCCACTCGGCCGTCCACGCCCTGTTCGACCGCTACAGGTCCTGGTTGCGGCGATGGGCGCGAGGCCGGCTTCCGCGTCACGTCCGCGGAGCCATCGACACCAGCGACGTGGTTCAGGACACGCTGAGCCACACGTTCGCCCGGTTCACGTCGTTCAGATCCACCCAGGCGCGCGCCTTGCGGATCTACCTGCGCCGTGCGGTCGAGAACCGGATCCGGGACGAGCTGCGGCGTGCGACCCGCCGGCAGAGCGCCGTTCTGCCGGACGAGCCGGTTCAGGCCTCGGACGCCGCCGCGCCGCAGCTGCGCGAGCTCATCGACGACCAGACCTGGAGGCGCTACCTCGACGCTCTTCAGCGGCTGCCCGACCGCGACCGCCGGCTGATCGTCGCCCGAGCGGAGCTCGGATGCAGCAGCAAGCAGCTCGCGTTCCTGGAACGGCTGTCGAGCCCCGCGGTCGCGCGCGTGGCGCTACGGCGGGCGTTGATCCGGCTGGGCAATCTGATGTCGGATGCGTAGCGTCTTCTCTGTCGTTCTCTCGACCCGCCTGTTTCGTTCCGGGTTCTCGGGCGTCATGAACTGATAGAGGGCGGAGGCGGCGGCTCCCATCCGGGAGCACGCCTTGTCCCGAGCCCAGTCGTACCGCAGGCGGCTGCGGAAGGGGCGGATGCGGCCCTGAAAGGGTGAGTCCTTGACACGGGAAATGCGGAACGACGACGACGTCCTTGTTGCCGAAGCGGTGGATGCGGTCGCCTGGAACCAGGACGTTCAATGGGACCGTTACGAGAAGCTGGCCACTCCCGCCAGTCGACGGGCGCTCGACAGCCTGCGGGCGCTCGCCCCGATCTTCCGGTCCTCCCCCGCCGGGGCGGGACCATCTACCCTCATCGTTCCGGCCGCCGGTGCTCTCGTTCGCCGCGCCATCAACCTGCTCGTCGCCATCGCCGCGCTCGAGGTGGTGGCGACGTTGGCGGCGCTGCCCTGGCAATGGGGTGACTACCACCGGGAGCACGGCGATGTCGCCGTCTACATGACGGCACTGCTCGTCGGGCATTCCGCCACCGCGTGTCTGCTGTGGCTCGCCGGCGGGCGGGACCGGCGAACACGGCTTCTGGGAGCCTACTTTCTCTTCAAGGCCGCCCTAGGAGTCTGCGCCGCAGAAACCGGGATGCGACAATTGTAGACGAGCCGCCGACGAAGGGACTGGATGTCGACTACATTCCGCCGCTACGCCCCGGAGCAGTCGCTGCTGTTGCCGCCCGATGTGCGGGAGTGGCTGCCCGAGGGTCACTTGGCGCACCACATCAGCGATCTGGTTGACGGTCTGGATCTGACGGCGTTCTACGCGCCGTACGAGGGGGACGGTCGGCGCAACGCGCCGTACGAGCCTCGGATGATGGTGAAGGTGCTGCTCTACGCGTACGCGACGGGGGTGTTTTCGTCGCGGGGGGTCGCGAAGAAGCTGGAAGAAGACGTGGCGTTCCGGGTGCTGGCGGCGGGCAACTTCCCGCAGCACCGGACGCTCTGCGAGTTTCGACGCCGGCACTTGGCGGATTTCAAGCGGCTGTTCGTGGAGGTGGTCGGTCTGGCGCGGGAACTGGGTCTGGCCCGATTCGGAAAGCTGTCGATTGACGGGACGAAGGTGCGGGCGAATGCGAGCAAGCGCAAGGCGATGAGCTACGGTCGGATGCAGGAGGAGGAGCGGCGTCTGGCCGGGGAGATCGACGCGCTGTTGCGTTCGGCGGACTCGACCGACGTGGCCGAGGACGTTCGGTTGGGCCCGGAGGTCCGTGGCGACGAGTTGCCGGCGGAGTTGCAGCGACGAGAGGACCGTTTGGCGGCGATCCGGGCGGCGAAGGCGCGGTTGGAGGCGGCGCAGCGGGCGGCCGACGACGCGCGGGGTCGGCAGCCGGGCCAGACGCGGAACCCGAAGGGGGGTCGGCCGTACAAGCGGGCGTATGGCGAGCCTGACGAGAAGGCGCAGAGCAACTTCACGGACCCGGAAAGCGGGATCATGAAGACGAGCAACGAGGGCTTCCAGCAGTGCTACAACGCGCAGGCGGCGGTGGACGCTGAGCACCAGTTGGTGGTGGCGACGGATGTGACGGCGAACGCGAGCGACCAGGGCGGATTGCCGGTGTTGCTCGACCAGGTGGAGGAGCGGTTCGACACGCAGCCGGAGACGGTGCTGGCCGACTCGGGATTCTGCAACGAGCGGGACTTGACGGAGCTGGAAACGCGGGGTGTTGACGGGTATGTGGCGGTGGGCCGGGAGGACAAGCGGGTCGCCGCCCGCAATCTGAAGAAGCACCCGGCGACAGGCCGCATGGCAGCGAAGCTGTCGACGCCGGCGGGCCGGTCGGCGTACGCGGAGCGGAAGTGGTTGTCGGAGGCGCCGTACGGCTGGATCAAGCACGTGCTGGGCTTCCGGTGCTTCAGCCTGCGTGGACTGGCGAAAGTGCGAGGCGAGTGGGACTTGGTGTGCCTGGCGGTGAACGCAAAGCGCCTGCACGTTCTGATGGCGGCGTAACGGGGGCGATTCTGGCCCCACACTGCCCGAGAATCGGTCACGAATCGCGGCGTTTGGGCCGTGTACGGCCTGTTCTTCGGTTCCGTGCCGCCGATCGGCCGAGGATCACCGGCTCGTCGGCCGGCGGCCTACGCCCCGACGCCGTGCGTCACGACGCAGACCGCCGGGGTTCCGCGAACTCCTGCGGCGCAGGCTCCTAGGGCCGCTGCACATGCTCCCGGCCTTCCTGGGTCAGATGCCGACGGCCGACCTGTTGCAAGCCTCGGTCTGGGCGATGCCCGGACCGACCAGGGCCTTCCTGCTCCTGATCGGCTACCCGGTGGCCCTTGCGGCGCCGCCGGCGTTCCTGTGGGCGTTCGCGAGGGAGTGTCCCCGGCTACACCGCAGGACGAGGCTCGACGACCTCGCCCGACGCATGGTTCCCCTCAGCGCCGCCATCGGTTGCGCGATGTGCGCCGGGGTGGCGGCGGCGTACCTGGCGGGAGCCGTCGACGACGCGATCGGCGGCGCCGTCTACGTGGCGGTGCTCGACGCCGCCATCGCCACGACGAACGTGCTGTCGCTGGCCGCGGTGGTGGTGATCGTGATGCGCGCCCACACGGCGCCGGCGGACGAGTTGAGGCGCGTCGTCCTGTTCAGCGCGGCGTTCCTGATGTGGACGGGGCTGGCGGCCGCGTACGACGTCGTCGAGGCGTTCTCGCCAGGATTCTGGCTGACGAACTATCGGGCCGGCCCGGTCCTCCAGCTGATTCAGCTGCTGCGCTTCCCGGGGATGGTCCTGCTGTGGTACTCGGTGCTCGCGGTGCGCATCCCCCACCCGCGCGAGGTGGCGCGGGGGGTCTACAGACGGCTGCTGATGCGCCGAGGCCGGCTCTGGCTGGTGGCCGCGGCGCCGGCCGCGGCCCTGGGTTGGCTGGTGGTGAGCGGGCCGGAGCGTACGGTGGGTGCGGTGCTCGCCGACCCGCTGGCGCAGTGGCTGTTCGGGGCGGTGGGGGTCATGCTCGCGGTGCTCGCCGGCCAGGAGTCGATCCTCAACCGCCTGGACGCCTGGGTCTTCCCCGAGACGGTCGACCAGCGCAGCGTGCTGGCCGCTGCCGTCGCGAGGCTCGCGCAGGCCGATCGGATCGCCGCCGTCGGCCAGACCGTGACGCGGACGGTCAAACGCGGGTGCGGCACGCCGGCCGTCCTGCTGTCGGTGGGCTCAGGCGAGATGGGCGGGCTCGACTTTCGCGCGCAGGGGGGCCGGATTCCACCACTGCCCCGCGAGTCGGCGATCGTCCACATCCTGGAGACAGCCGGCGGGCCGTTGCGGCTCGATCCGGGCGACGATGCGTCGGTCTTCGCATTGCTGCCGTCCGACGATGCGGCCTGGGTGAAGGCGTCGGCGGCCGACGTCGTGGTATCGGTACCCGGCCCGGGGGCGGAGCTCTTAGGGATTCTGGTGGTGGGGCGGCGCTTCGACGATCGTCCAATAGGCGCCGTCGACCTTCCCTTCATCGAGGCGCTCGGCGCGGCCGCGGGCCTCGCCATCGCGCGGCTGCGTCTGCTGGAGACGCCGACCGCCGGGTCCTGGGAGCCGCCGCCGGCGCGGGAGTGTCTCGCATGCGGATGCGTGACAGGACCCGGCGAGCCGGCTGGCTGCGGTTGCCAATCGGCTCCTGTCGAGGCGGCGGCGCCGAGCCTGTTGGCCGGCAAGTATCGGCTGACGCGCTGCCTGGGCGCCGGGGGAATGGGAGCGGTCTACCTGGCGCGCGACCTCCAGCTCGAGCGCGACGTCGCCGTCAAGACCCTGACGGGCATGTCGGTGTCCCGCCTGATGGGAATGAAGCCGGAAGCCTGGGCCATGGCCATGGTGACACATGCCGCGGTGGCCCAGATCCACGCCATCGAGTCCTGGCGGGGCCGCCCGTTCCTCGTCGTCGAGTACTTGGCCCGCGGCACGCTCGGGGATCGGCTTCGACGAGGACGGGTGCCGCCGGACGAAGCGGTGTCGATAGCCGCGGCGCTGGGTGACGGGCTCGGAGCGCTGCACCGGGTGGGCTACCTGCACGGGGACGTCAAGCCGAGCAACATCGGCTTCACCTCGAGCGGCTCGCCGAAGCTGCTCGATTTCGGCCTGGCGCGCCAGGCGAAGGACGGCGACACCGCGGGCGGCACCCTGCGCTACATGTCCCCGGAGGTTCTCGCCGGCCGTGCCGCCGAGGAAGCCGACGACATCTGGTCGCTGTGCGTGGTTCTGCACGAGATGGTGGCCGGTCGGCATCCCTTCATGGACGGCGATGTCGACGTTGCGATGGACCGCATCCGGCGCCGACGGATCACCCCCGACGCCAGGCCGGAGTCGGGTTCCGAACGGTCGTCGGCGGTACTCGCGTTCACCGCGTCGACGCTCTCGGCCCCGCGATCGGAGCGTCCGGCCACGGCGCAGGCGTTCACCGATGCGCTTCGCTGGATGCAGGAGTGGATCGATGCTCCGACTCACTGCCGGGTGTTGCCCGGCCGGTCGAGCCCCGACCTGGACGGGCTGGCCAACGGCACGGAGTACACGGTCCGGGTGTGGGCGAGCAACGCGGGCGGCGGACTGGTCGGCGGAGGCAACCGGGACGCCGACGCCGACGGTGCCCGCGCTGCCGCCGGCCGCGGTGGGGCCTGATCGGCTTCCTGCTGGCGCTGTCGCTCCGGCGCCGTCCGCCGGGCTAGGCGCGATGAAGAGGCGCCCCGGACGAGGCGGCCGGTGACCGTGCGGCTGCCTCGCCCGGGGCGTTGGCGGCCGCGGGGCTCCGACCTTCGCGTGCTGCTACACGCTCCCGGGCGACGGTAAAGGGCGGGTTGTCGGTCGACGCGAGGGAACGGGCCGGCGCGTCGACGATCCCGCTCCTCAGCCACTCCGGTTCACCGCCACCGACCGGCTCCTCAGCTTCCTGGAAAGCCTCTGACTATGCGGAGTACCGCTGCAGGCAAATCTCCGAGTCAACGCGGCCCGCCGAGCCGACTCCGCATAGTCCAGTACTCCGCATAGTCCCCACGATACGGGCTCGTGCGTCCGTCGACGACTTCAGCTCGCCGACCAACGCGGGCATCGGGGCGCAACTCCAGGAGCTGAGACTCGGCGAAGCGCTCGGCGGCGCGACGGACGACTTCACGTTGCCCGGCTCGCCGACGGAGCCGCGTATCTGGCCTCGTCGGCCACCGCCGACAGTCGTGCTCCTCCGCGAGACGGTCGATGTGCTCCAGGAGCGGGAGGCGGTGGCGGAGACGCGCTACCGTCGCGGGCTGTCGGATTCCCTGGACACCTACAGGCGCGGCTGCCGCAGCTGGAGCATCGGTTGTGGCAAGGTTATATCGAGCACTGTCCTACGCGCGGTCCTCGCCATCCACCTGCTGCCAGCCACGGCAGCGCGCGCCCGGGGCCCTGGGTCGTGGAGCTCGGCTCCTCGACGAGCCAGAGCCCGGAAACCCGCCAGTCTGGCCGCGAGACGGTAGAATCGTGAGGAGCACGGGAGCAGGAGATGCCCGAACAGCAGGTGAGCCTTCAGGAACTCGAGTCGAAGCTCGACAGGTACATCCACGACGTGGAGAACGGTGCGACGGTTGTCGTGAGTCGCGACGGGCGTCAGGTGGCGCGAATCATCCCGGAAGCGGACTCCGCCAAGCAGAAGCGCGCAGCACTGAAAGCCAGCGGGACCTTCGACTGGAGCGGCCGGCGGCCGAAGAGGAGAACGCCATCGGTGCGGCTTCGAGACGGCGGCAGCGTGAGCGACATCATCATCAACGAGCGCAGATGATGTTTCTCTACCTCGACGGCAGCGCGCTCGTGAAGCGCTACATTGACGAGCCACACTCAGAAGCGGTCGCCCACTTGCTGGACCAGACCCTCGCTATCGGAACGTCCGCGATCAGCCGCGTCGAGGCTAGAATGCGACAGGGCGCAAGCGCAGTCCCACGGGAGGAACCATTGATCTCGACCGCCCGGACCGCCCTGGTGACGGCGACGGAGCTGCCCGCGCTGTCCTCGCGCCTCTCCATCGAGGGCAAGCGGGCGGAGCTCGTGCGGGGAGACCTGATCGTGATGACGCCGGCGGGAGGACGTCACGGGCAGGTCGCCCACCGGGTCGGGCTCGTCATCGGCAACCACGTCCTCGACCAGAACCTGGGCAGAGTGTTCGCGGCCGAAACCGGGTTCCTGCTGCAGCGCGACCCGGACACGGTCCGGGCCCCCGACGTGGCGTTCGTCGTCGGCGAGCGCCTCGGAGCCGGCGAGACCCCGGCCGGGTTCCTGGAGATGGCGCCCGACCTCGCGGTCGAGGTGATCTCGCCCAGCGATTCCGCCACCGCCGTTCAGGCCAAGGTCGACGACTGGCTGGCGGCGGGGACCCGGCTCGTCTGGGTCGTCGATCCGGAGACCCGGTCGGTCGTCGTGCATCGCCCCGCCGGCGCCGCCGTCGTCCCGGAAGCGGGCATGCTCGACGGCGCACCCGTGTTTTCCGACTTCAGCGTGCGCGTACGCGACCTGTTCACCTGAGGTGCACCCATGTTCCTGACCCGAAAGGCGTTGCCCCGGCGGACGGTGCTGCGCGGGCTCGGCGCCTCGCTCGCCCTGCCCCTGCTCGACGGCATGGTCCCGGCGTTTGCGGCCATCCGCAACACCGCGGCACGACCGGTGCGCCGGCTCGGCGTGGTGTACGTGCCGAACGGCATGATGATGGAGCACTGGGTGCCGGCGGCCGAGGGCGCCGCGTTCGACTTCCCCGCCATCCTGCAGCCGCTCCAGCCGCTGCGCCGGCACGTGAAGGTGCTGTCCGGCATGCACGGCGTGGCCGGGCCGGGGCCGCACCCACGGGCGTCGACGCGGTTCCTGACCGGGGTGCCCGCGAGGCGGGGGGACGGGGCCGACGTTCTCGCCGGGGTGTCGATGGACCAGATCGCGGGCCGCGTCCTCGGCCGCGAGACCCAGCTCGCGACGCTCGAGCTGGCCCTCGACGGCCGCGACTTCGCGGGCTCGTGCGGCCTCGGCTTCAGTTGCGCCTACACCAACACCATCGCGTGGGCCGACGAGACGACCCCGCTGCCGATGGAGAACAACCCCCGCATCGTGTTCGAGCGGCTGTTCGGCGACGCCGGCAGCACCGACGCGGCGGTCCGCCAGGCGCGCCGCCGCAAGGATGCGAGCCTCCTCGACTCGGTGCGCGAGCGCACGCGCGACCTCGCCCGCGAACTGGGGCCGCGGGACAACCTCAAGCTCGACCAGTACCTGGACGCGGTGCGCGACGTCGAGCGCCGGATTCAGACCGCCGAGGCGCAGGCCGACCGCGACCTGCCGGTGGTCGCCCGGCCCGAGGGCGTTCCCGACACCTTCCGCGAGCACGCGAGGCTGATGTTCGACCTGCTCGCCCTCGCCTTCGAGACCGACCTCACCCGGGTCGGCACCTTCATGCTGGGGCGCGAGCTGACCGGCCGCACCTACGCCGAGATCGGCGTGCCCGACGCCCACCACCCCATCTCGCACCACCAGCGCGACCCCGAGAAGCTGGCCAGGCTGACGAAGATCAACCTCTACCACGTGCAGCTCTTCGCGGGCTTCCTCGAGCGCCTGCGGGAGACCCCCGACGGCGACGGGTCGCTGCTCGACCACGCGATGATCGTCTACGGGGCGGGCATGGCCGACAGCAACGCCCACGCCTCGGACAACCTGCCGGTGCTCCTCGCCGGCGGCGGGGCGGGCCCCGGCGGGCGCCACGTGCGCTACCCCGCCGACACCCCCCTCGCCAACCTTCACCTCACGCTGCTCGACCGCCTCGGCGTGCCGGTCGAGTCGCTCGGCCACGCCACCGGCCCGCTGCCGCTCCAAGGGGGCGCCGGCTGACCCGGACCGTCCGATCGGGAGCGTAAGCGCCGCCAATCGGGAGCGTAAAGGCCGTCCATCTGGTATCGTGGGGGGCGTGGAGTACCGACCGCGGCTCGTGCACGCCGAGCTCGACGCGCTCCTCAAGGGGCTGCCGGCGGTGTCGCTGGAAGGCCCGAAGGCCGTCGGCAAGACCGAGACCGCGCTCCGCCGGGCCCGGACCGTCCACCGACTGGACGACCCCCGTCATCGTCACCGTGCGCATGCGTCCGATGGCGCTTGCCGAGCGCGGCCGTCACCACGCCCACGGTGCGTCTCGCCGCTCTGCTCGGCCTGCTGACCGCCCGACGCCCGCGCTATCGCCGCCGCCGGTAGCGCCGGTAGCCGCCGACGGCCAGGAAGGCCGCCAGCAGGAGCTGCGCGATGACCGGCAAGGCCGGCACCGCGGCATCCCAGAGGTGGAAGCGCAGCGCGTTGGTCTTCATTGCCCCGACCCGGCCTTCCAGGGTCAGCATCTCGGCCGCGTTGTCCAGGGTCTCCGTCATCTCGTCGGCGTTCACCATGAGCAGGGTGGAGCCCAGGGTCTCGCCGGCCAGGATCGTGATGTTCTCGACCTCGTAGTCCGAGGGCGAGGCCGTGCCGTCGGTCTGGAACAGCTCCACCAGGGTGTCCTCGGTGACCGCGCGGTTGGCCAGCGCCCTGATCTTGTAGGACGTCCCCTCGACGAGGTTCGGGTCGTCGGGACCTTCCAGCGTGATCGACAGGTCGGCCAGCTCGACCACGACCGGGAACGTGAGCCGGGCCACGTCGGCGCGGTCCTGAGTGACCAGGAGCGAGTCGGCCATGGGCGTCGCGGTGCCGGTCACCGTGACCTCGACCTCGCCGGGCTCCGTCGCCGTGAGCGTCACCGCCTCGCCGCTCGCCGACGCGCCGACCCCCATGCCCTGCACGGAGGCCTCGAACGACACGCTGACCACGTCCGCCTCGTACAGGAACAGGTCGTCGGTCATGATCGCGACCTCGTCGCCCGGGTTCAGGGGGGCGTCGCCCAGCGCCGTCTCAATGGCGTCGCGGGCGTCGTCCCTCACCCGGATCAACGGTACCGTGCCGTCCTCGATCGTGATCGAGAACAGGCTCGTGACCGACTCGGAGCCGTTCTCCGGTTTGACACCCTTGGCGGTGAGGTGCAACACGAGGTTCTCCGTGCCCACGTCGTCGTCCGCCAGCGCCCAGAGCCTGAAGTCGGCGCTCTTCCTGCCGGCGCCGCTGTCGATCTCGATGCGGGCGGGCTCGACCCGGTAGTCGAGGGCCTGGCTCTCGTCGGCACTCACGCCCACCTCGAGCTTCTCGTCGAGGGGATAGTCCCGCTCGCCGCGGTCCACGGTGACCGTCACGTGGACGGGGTCGCCGCCCTCCACGATGGACATGGCCTCGTCCGCGGTCTTCTCGCCGTCCTCGTCGACCGCGAACGCGCTGGCGGTGATGTCGTCGGCCATCGGCAGCATGTTGATGTCGGCGACCTCGATCTCCAGCGGCTCGGTCAGGTCGTTGCGGGTCCCGCCCATGAACGCACTCAACGTGACCGTGTCCGCCTCCCGGTCGCCGTCGGGGTTCGGCGGCGTGAGGGTGAACGAGGCCGTCGGGCCGTCGTCACCGTCCCGGGTGGCGTCGGCGCCGAACGTGTGAAGGGGGTCGTCGACCGTGTAGCCCGCCCTGTCGACGCTGATCGCCGTCACGTAGGTGCGGTCCACGGGCGTGGGATCGGCGGTGAGGGTGACGGCGATGGCGCCGCTCTCCCTCGGCGAGTCCGTGGCCACCCGCCACTCGAACAACTGGTCGTCGGTGTCGTCGATGGTGATCCTCTTGACGCCCGTGGAGTCCCACCCGGACCCTGAAGGCGCTCGCCAGGAACAGCGTCGAGCACAGCTTCCTGCCCGACGCCGACCGGCGGCGACTGCTCCGCCGCCTCGGCGACGACTTCGCCGCCTTCGAAGCGACGCCGTGCCAGGCGCGGGGCCGCTGATCCGAGGGCCGGCGGTTGGCGGGGACTCACACCATTGCCCCGCGAGCTGGCCATCCGCCACGGCCAAGTGCCGTCAGCCGTCATCCTCCCGCCGAAAGTCGAGCCCGGAATCCGACGCCCAGCAGCAACGCGAGCAGCACGGCCCCGACGGGCGGCAGCGCCGGAACCGGCGTCGCGCCTTCGACCAGCTGCACCGAGGCGACTTGCCCGTTGGCCCAGTCGAGTCCGGAGTCGTCCCACGCGACGGCGCCCTCGCCCGGGCTTCGGGTGACGTCGCCCAGATCGAAGCGTACGCCGTCGACCATGAACGCCAGCCCCGCGTCGGCCGGAAGAGTCGCGTTCGCTGTGGTGCCCCACTTCTCGAGCCCGACGAGCAGGGAGCGGGGCTCGTTCGTGATGTAGAACAGATGGACGGAGTAGGGGGCGCCGTCGTACTCGAACTCGCGCGGCCCCCGGATGTTGCCGAAGACGCTGCGCCAGTAGCCGAAGAACTCCTTTCCTCCGTCCGACTCCCACCTCTCGACCCGGATATCCGCGGACCAATGCACGGTCTGGGCCGCCGCCGAGCCGCCCGCGGCGACGGTCGCCGCCATCACCGCAGCGAGCACGATTCTCCTCATTCTTGTCCCTTCCCGCTGCCGCAGGAGTCCTGCCAAGTGGCGTTCCGCGAGCGCGTGTATGCCCGGCGTAGAGGCCCGCTTCCTCGGCCGTCCGCGCTCTCGCCCGAGTTCGCCGACATCTCGGAAGGCAGACCGACGTCCCATCCAGATACCCCGTCGCCCGCTCCCCCCGGTACTCCACCGACGCCGCCATACACAGGGACACACAGAGAACGAGCGCCCAGTTGGCCATGGTCGGCGGCGTCCGCAGTCGCCCTCCACGCAGCGCGACGTCCACTCCAACACGTTCCCGAGCAGGTCCGAGAGACCCGGTCGTTGGAGCCGTAGGTGCCGACAGGACACATGCCATCGGGGCCGGTACGGCCCCCCATGGCATCCAGGCTGAAAACTCTGGGCCGCACCCGCCAATTCCTCCAAACTCCTTTGCCGACACGGCGGTCTTCAGCCCCGCGACGTAGCGTGCTCCGGAACCCAGCCGGTGCCACACCGACGATGGACGCGGAGCTTCGCCCCACCGTCACCGGCCATCAGCAAGGCCCCAAGCTAGCTCCCTCGGACCCCGGCTCTCTTCCCACGGGGGCCGCAGTTCCTCGTCCCGGAGGCCCGGCGGCATGCCCACCGCCCGCAAGGCTTGGTCGACCGCGCGTTCCGCCGTGCTGCCGGGAGCGAGATCCGCAGCCGACTGGCGGATGACGGCCGCAACCATCGGCAACGTAACCATCGACGGCATCAGGTCCCGCATCGCACGGAAGAATATCCGCTCGATCTCCCCGCGGTTGGCATCGCCGACGCCGCCGACCACCACGCCGCTGGAGCCGTGCGTACCGCCCTCGACGGCCAGATAGAACGCGTGGCTCAGGATCAGCGAGTTCCAGTGGCCGGCGCCGTATGAGTGGCCGCCCGCGTAACCGACGAACTTGCGATCGACGAACAGGAACCCGGAGTAGTCCCAGAAGTGCTCGTTGAACGTAAGGGCGAACTCGTAGCGGTCGCGGTAGAGGTCCGGGTCCCTCTGTTCCCTTGGATCATTCATGTATCTGGCTGCACCGAACGCGGAGTCGCCCCCCACCTCGTAGTCGGCGGAGACTCCCTGGTCTCTGTAGAAGAACCCCAGGGCCTCGCCGAAGATGTCGGAGTAGCCCTCGTGGACGGCGTCGGCACCCCCGTAGCCGAGGACGAAGCGGCCGTCGATGCACATGGCCGGAACCAGTCCACGGTCCAGCCGTCTATCGGGCGTGACGACCCAGCCGGGAAACCGGGCGGTGGCGCACGTGTACGTCGTGCCATCGCGGGTGGTGAAGCTCTCCGGCCCGAGTCGCCAGCCGATGGGAAAGAGGTTGAACAGGCCGTAGGGACTCCCCGTGCGTTTGCTTACACTGAAGTGCGTCACCGCGTGCATCAACTCGTGCCCCACGATGTCCAACCATGTCAATGGCTCGCCCATATAGTTGCCGAAGACAACAACACCCGTGCCTTCTGGGCCGAACGGGGGCAAGAAAAAGAAGGCGTTCGCCACGTCGTCGTTTACCATGAGGATCGAACGCAGGTTCGAGCCGTCTACACCCTCCCAGCCGTGCCTGGCGGAGAAGTAGTCGTAGGCCCAGCCCGCGTAGGCGTGAGCGCCGACCACCGCCGGGTCGTCCCAGTCGTTGTCCAGGTCGACCGCGATGTCGTCCGGCGTCCAGACGGTTTCTCCGGGCGCCAGCCCGCTGACCAAGTGGTCGGCGAGCAGACGCTGCCGCCGCTGAGAGTCGTTGCGGAGGTCGAGGGTGACGTGCTCTCCCGGCCGTAACCTGTCGTGCGCCACGTATCGGCCGTCCGCATAAGTGGTGCTTAGCTTCCTGGGTTGGCCCTCGAAGCTAGTGCCCACGCCGAGCACCGACTGTTGCCTGGCCGCAGGGCTGCGGTAGAGGAGGGCGCCGTCGACGGCGGCGGCGTAGTAGAAATACCCGTCGCTCATGGCCACGAGATAGGCCAGGGCGTACGAGCCGAACGGTATCGGCAGGATGCCTAGCTGCGCTTGCCGCCCGGCGTCTACCTCTCCGCCGTGCATTCGCTCCAGGGCTGTGGCGACCTCCGCAGCGGTGAACCTGGGCGTCGGGCCCACCGCGATCCCCTGGTGCAGGGTGCCGAACAAGGACACGGTGACGCCGCTGCCGTCGAGTTGCCGCGAGACGCCGCCGCCGAACACCGGAATGCCCGCGTGGTACTGTGCGAGATACTCGTGGGTGCGCCCCTCGATGGAGGCGTCACCGAAGCGCGACGTTACCAAGAGGTCGCCCGTCCGGACCATGCGGTCGACCGACTCATCCCATTGCCGCAACGCGTCGAGATCGAGAATATCCCCGGCAACAACGGGCGCAACACCTGGTTCCTGGGCGGCGGCAGGCGTTTCAATGGTCACGAGTGCAACCGCGAGCGCGGCTGAAGACACAGTGAGGCGTGAAGTGGTTGCCATGTAATGTTTGAAACGGAATGGCGGGTCGTCTTTTGCCTGCAGTTTCCCCACCCGCTCGACCCTACCCCGTGTATATCTCAAGGCAAGAATGGTGGCATCGGCGGCGGTGCCTGTCAAGGCTGCGGGCGGACTGTGTTCAGGCCGTTTGCTACTGATTCTGACAGGATTCCTGATGGGCGTCCTCAGATAGGTTGGCACAAGTGAATCGATTGCTACCATTTTGGTAGTGAAAAAAACATGGGAGAATGTACTACTGGGAGACGATGGCGTGACACGGGCATGTGCGGGCGCGCCCCTCCGGGCCTCCTCGCTGCCGCGGGCGGTCGAGAGAAGGGGCGGAGGGAATGTCCAGTACGGCGTTCGGAATGCTGACTGCGTGGAAGGCAGAGGCAAGGAACCGTCATGGGCGACCGAGACGCTTTCGAAGGCATCCTGGTGGCGTTGCACGAGGCCGCGCTCGACGACAGCCGCTGGCCAGACGTCTCCGCCCTCATGGACGACGCCTGCGGCATCACGGGCAACGACTTTCTGGTTGGGGAAGGCCCGGCCGACGACATCCGGGCTCTTTTCATCGGAGCCTGCTGGCGGGGGCAGCGCCGCGAAGATCTGGAGCGCGACTACCTCGAGAACTACCACCCCACCGATGAACGCGTACCGCGCGTCCGACAACTGGCGGACGGTCGGATCGCGCACGCCACCGACGTGTATACGGCCGAGGAGCTGAAGACCTCGCCCACCTACAACGAGATGATGGCCAGGGCCGCCCGCCAGAACGGCGCGATCGTGCGTCTCGACGGACCCGACGGCTCGCACATCACCTGGAGCCTCGGCGACCCCGTCGATTCGGACGGCTGGGGGTCTTCGCGAATTGCGATGGTCGAGGCGCTGTTGCCTCATCTGCGGCAGTTCGTCCGGGTCCGGCAGGCGCTGGTCCGGGCCAAGGCGCGGGAGACGACCGTGACCGCCCTGCTGGACAACGCGCGGATAGGCGTCATCCACCTGGACCGGCGCGGCAGGATCCTGGAGGTCAACGATCGCGGCCGCAGCATCCTGCGGCACGGCGACGGGCTCTCGGACCGGGACAACATGCTGCGTGCCCGCACTCCCACTGACCAGGTCCGTCTCGAGCGGCTGGTGGGCGCGGCGTTGCCGACCCCACGCGGGAGCGCGGCCAGTGGATCGATGCTGCTCCGCCGTTCGACCGTGTTGCCGCCGTTCGTCGTCCACGCCAAACCCGTGGACCTCCCTCAACCAGACTACGGGGCGCGGCACGTGGCCGCGCTGGTACTGATCGTCGAGCCCGGGCGCCACCATCGCATCGATCCCAGCCTGGTCGCCAGGATCCTGCAGTTGACGCCGGCGGAGGCTCAGGTGGCGGTCAGGCTGGCGGAAGGCAAGAGCGTGCGAGACATGGCCGAGGCGAGCGGGCACACGGAAGGGGCCGTCTACTGGCACCTGAAGCAGATCTACCGGAAGCAGTCCATCTCGCGGCAGGCGGACCTAGTGCGGTTGGTGCTGTCGCTCGCCGAATTCGGGTGAAGGTCGGCGCCAGGAAGCCCAGCTCACCCGTACCACAGCCGGGCAGCACAGACTGGACGTCAGACCATCGGCCGCCGATACTCCGATTCGGTTCGGGGCGGATCACGGGCGGAGTCGCCCCTGCTCGGCCGACAGATCCGCCATCTCGACGGACCCGAGCACCCTTCCATCGACGCGGTTCACAGCTCCGTGATTCCACGGCGACGAACCGGTCGCCCTTGAGGGGGCACTCTTCGGACTTGACGCCACGGCCGCGACGCCGGGCGCTGTGACGGTGGACATCGCGGCCGGGGCCGCGCAGAACGGCGCCCGCAACCCGAGCGCGGCGGCGGTGCAGTTTTCGAATCGCCGCGAACCTGACGCCGGTGCCGGCTCTGCCAGCGCCCGGCGCGCTCGCGCTTGCGCTGCTGTTGCTGGTCGCCGGGCGTTCGGCGCCGCACGGCGGCTGACACGGTCGGCCGGGGCGGGGCGAACCCGCAACGCGAGCGGTCGTGGCTTCGCCGGGGCGGGCTGGGTGGGGCACCCCCCGGGGCAGTCCTGGAGTCCGCCCCCGCGACGAGCACCCCGTCGCCCGTCCCGCTGCAGCGGCGAGCTCGGCCCATCGTAAGCGCGCTCACCTCGCTCCGCGAAGAGCCCAGCGATCACGGCGTCGACACGGCCGCGATCCCCGGCGGCCTCCTCGGATTCGCGGCCGCGGCGGCGTCGACACGGCCGCGATCCCCGGCGGCCTCCTCGGATTCGCGACCGCGGCCCCCCGGCGCGGCCGCTCGCTCGTGGGCCTGCAAATCCTCGCCGGCCGCGGCAGGCCGACCGTCGAGTTCTACGTCACCGTGGACAGGCGGATTTTACCTGTTGAGCTTCAGCCACTTGATAGATTCCAGACGCTCGAATTTATGCTGGGCGACAGTTTGCGGCATGTTCTCGGGCACCCACTTGCCGGCAGGCAAATTCACGAATACAGCCTTGCCACGTTTGTCCTTTATTACGGGCAAAGATTCCAAGTTATACCAATCCAAAGCGACGAATATTTCTTTCCGCTTGGCGTAGGGTAGCTGAGATGTTGTATGGTTCAAGAGAACCTCCAACTGCCTTATCATCAGATTGTACTGCCCGGCGCGAAGCACGTCAACGGGGATGGTGATTTGCAAACTGTCATCATACCTGTCTTTCGCTTCCATCACTCGCCTTCGGCCATCCGTCACTACCTCCCGTAGCTGCTTGATGTCCAGGCGTCTGAGATATAGCTGCCGACACCACTGCAAAAGAGAGAAAAGAACGGTTGCGGTCACGGCGGCGATTACTCCCGCCAAGGCGTTACCTGCTATGTCAACATCGGTACTCATGGCATCAACCTCCCCACACCCTGGATTGCATGCACGCCACCTCGCCGCCGGTCATTCACAACCGACCATATCGGGGCGGACGCGCCGTCCGCCCCTCCCAAGGGCGGCGCCGCGATCGTCGGGTGCTGGCTCGTCGTGGCCGCCCAACTCCGGTCGTGTGGCGTGGTCCGGATCGGCCTTTCACGAACCGCACGCCCTTTCGTCTCCCCCTCCCTGGTTCGTCTTGCCGGACCCGCAAAACAACCCGAGGGATGCGGGTTCGAAGTCGCCGGCTCGCGGAACAACCCGCGCATCGTGTTCGAGCGGCTGTTCGGCGACGCCGGCAGCACCGACCCCGCGGTCCGGCAGGCCCGGCGCCGCAAGGACGCGAGCCTCCTCGACTCGGTGCGCGAGCGCACCCGCGACCTCGCCCGCGGGCTGGGGCCGCGGGACAACCTCAAGCTCGACCAGTACCTGGACGCGGTGCGGCGATGTCGAGCGGCGAATCCAGACCGCGGAGGCGCAGGCCGACCGCGACCTGCCGGTGGTCGCCCGGCCCGAGGGCGTTCCCGACACCTTCGGCGAGCACGCGAGGCTGATGTTCGACCTGCTCGCCCTCGCCTTCGAGACCGACCTCACCCGGGTCGGCACCTTCATGCTGGGGCGCGAGCTGACCGGCCGCACCTACGCCGAGATCGGGGTGCCCGACGCCCACCACCCCATCTCGCACCACCGGCACGACCCCGAGAAGCTCGCCAGGCTGACGAAGATCAACCTCTACCACGTGCAGCTCTTCGCCGGCTTCCTCGAACGGCTGCGGCAGACCCCCGACGGCGACGGCCCGCTGCTCGACCACGCGATGATCGTCTACGGGGCGGGCATGGCCGACAGCAACGCCCACGCCTCGAACAACCTGCCGGTGCTCCTCGCCGGCGGCGGGGCGGGTCCGGGCGGGCGCCACGTGCGCTATCCCGCCGACACCCCCCTCGCCAACCTGCACCTGACCCTGCTCGACAGGCTGGGCGTGCCGGTCGAGTCGCTCGGCCACGCCACCGGCCCGCTGCCGCTCGAAGGAGGCGCCGGCTGACAGGTGCCCCCGGAACCCCGGACGGATTGCATTCCCTCGGTCTGCCTGGCGCCCCACCGGCAAGCTCATGATCGGGCGTGCGCTTACCGTCCTGATCGGCACGCAGACCGTCCAATCGGGAGCGTAAACGCCGTCCAATCGCGAGCGTAAACGCCGTCCAATCGCGAGCGTAAACGCCGTCCAATCGGGAGCGTAAACGCCGTCTGTCTGGTATCGCAGAGGGTGTGGAGTACCGGCCGCGCATGGTGGACGCCGAACTCGACGCGCTACTCGAGGGGCTGCCCGCGTGTCCCTGGAAACCCCAAGGCCGTCCGCAAGACCGAGTCCGCGCCTCCGCCGGGCCGTCGATCACGGTCCCGGAAGCGTCGGTTCCTGGCGGTGCAGGAACTCGCCGAAGAGCGGCACCGTGAAGTCGATTCTCCCCTCCCGCGGCGAGTAGCAGAGCCCCTTCGCGATCAGGGAATCGCGGAGCCGTTCCACGACGCCCTGCTCTGCGCCCTTCGCGCGCCCCTTGATGTCCGCCACGGCCTCTCCGATCCACGAGTCGTCATCGCTCCATGTCTCGATGGCGCGGACGACCTCGGCGTGGTGGGGCGCTTCTCCCAACGACGCCACGACCGCGAGGAAGGCCTGCTCCTCCCGGCTGGTCCGGTCGATCCGCACGCGAAAGAACCCTGCGTCGAGCTCACGGGTGGCGCGCGGCACGGCGATGTCCACGTCGTCGGCCATGATCTCGTCGGGTCCGTCCGCCGCGTCCCAGGCGTGCTTGCCGAACTCCTGGATGAAGTAGGGATAGCCCCTCGTCTCGGCCAGGACGCGATCGAGCGCCGCCCCGCGCCACCGGACTCCCTCCGCATCCGCCGGCGTCGCCAGCGCTGCTCGCGCGTCGGCCTCCGCCAAGCTGTTTATCGTCCGGAAGTGAAAAAGCCGTTCCGCGTACGTCTTGGCTTCACCGACGAGCCTGGGGACCGTCGGCAGACCCGCCGCCGCCGCCATGACCGGCAACTGTTCCTGGCTCACCCGATGCAACGCCACCATCAGGGCGCCGAGGTGTTCCCGCGGCAGGTTCTGCACCTCGTCAATCGTGACCAGCACGCCGACGCCGCGTGCGCGCGCCACCGCGCCGATTTCGAGGAACAGTCCGGCCAGGTCGCGATCGAGCAACCCCGAGTCGGCCGGGCCCGAAACCGGGTCCAGACCGATGACCACGTCCCCTTCACCCGGCAGCTTCCACTTGAGTTGAAACGACTTCAACACGCCAAGGGCCCGACGCGCGCGGTCCACCACGATCTTGCCCGGCGACAGCGCTCGTAGCGTCCCATGCACCAAGGCGCTCACCTCGTCCACGAACTTGAGCTCTTCGGTGATCTCGACGGCGTGATGCACCCACCTGTGGCCCTCGGCCAAACGGCCGAACTCCCGGAGCAGCACCGTCTTGCCGACACCGCGCAGTCCGGTCAGAAGCACGCTGCGTTCGGGCTTTCCCAAGCCGAAGCGCTGGATGGAGACACGGCAGGTCGCGAGCTCGGCATCGCGGCCCACCAGCGCCGGCGGAGGGGCGCCGGCACCCGGGCTGTACGGATTGCGGACCGGATCCATATGTTGCCCCAGCGCTATTCGTCGTTCGTCTTGCCAAGCCCTGACCGGAGCCAACCGTGCGACCGGCACGCCTCTCCCGACGTCGACTTGGACCGGTTTCAGGCCTGCGACGCTACGCCAACAAGGGCCTCGCACGGGTCGGCCTCGATCCGCCGGAGGCCGGAATCGACAGCGCCCTCCGGCGTTACGGAGAAGAACCGCCCAGAGGCCGTGCCCCTGGGAGGTCCGAATGCCCGCACCAAGCCGAGTTGGAGCCGCCCCTACCCGCCGAGGGGCAGCACGAAGCGCCAGCCCTCGTCGAGGCGCTGCTGCAGGCGGCTCGCGCCGTCGCCGATGCCGCAGATCACCCGGTCCTGGGCCTGGCAGGCCTCGAGGACGGTCTCGAACGCGGCGTCGACCTCGGGGTGGTTCCGGTCGGGCGGATTGGGGCCGAGGCCGAGGTCGATGGCCATGTCGCCGGGGACCACCATGATGGCGCTGACCGGGGCGGCGAGGATGTCCTGGATGTTGTCGACCGCCTCCTGCGACTCGATCATCGCCACCGCGAACAGCTCGCCGGCGGGGTTGAGGGGCCACACGTCGGCCACGGCGTGGTACTCGACGCTGTTCAGGCCCCAAAGGCGGGTCGCCCCGCCGGGCCCCCACCCGCGCTCGCCGCGGGGCTCGGGCGCGGACGAGCCGCGGGCCGGCGGATAGCGCATCGCCTGCACCAGGCGCACCGCCTCCTCGCCCCGGTCGACGTGGGGCAGGATGATGCCGAACCCGCCGAGGTCGAGGACCTGCTTGACCGCCCACTTGAAGTCCTCGTCGCCGTCCTGGGGAATGCGGATGAGCGGCGTCAGGCTCAGCCGGCCGTCGGCGTCCCGGTCCTCGCTCATCTCCGCCAGCACCCGCTGCACCCGCTCGCCGGAGAACGGCGAGTGCTCCATGTCGACGAAGCGCCACTCGCGGTTGGCGATGGCGGCCCCGCCGCCCTCCAGCGCCTCGATCACCTTGTTGAGCCGCCCGCCGTCCTGCGCGCCGGCCGGCGCCGCCGCGAGCGCGACCGCGGCCACCGCTGCCGCCACCACGATCGCCTGCATCGCCCGCCTCATCTGTAGCTGTCTCATCGTGAACCTCCCCTGCCCGGCCTCGTCCAACCGTGTCGACGTACGCCGATGGATTGTACGCGCCCCGCCGAACCGCCGGCAATTCCGGACCCGGCTTGCGCCGGCCGGGCATCCCGGGTCACCATATCGGCCGGCGGCGGCCCGGACCCTGCGCGGGGCGTCGGTCGAGCCGCCTGTGACTGGCGCGCGGCGGGGAACGGCGCTTTCCATTACGCGCGCCGCCCCGGCCGCCTCGAGAGGACGCATATGGCCCAGGTTTCCATCACCGTCAACGGCAGGCAGCGCACCGCCGAGGTCGAGCCGCGCCTGCTGCTCGTGCACTTCCTGCGGGAGCATCTCGACCTGACCGGCACCCACGTGGGGTGCGACACCAGCCAGTGCGGGGCGTGCACGGTGCTCGTCGACGGCCGCAGCGCCAAGTCGTGCACCATCTTCGCGGTGCAGGCGGACGGCTCGGAGGTCACCACCATCGAGGGGCTGGCCAAAGGCGACGACCTCCATCCCCTGCAGGACGGGTTCTGGGAGGAGCACGGGCTGCAGTGCGGCTACTGCACGCCGGGGATGATCATGTCCTCGGTGAACCTCCTCGAGGACAACCCGTCGCCCACCGAGGGCGAGATCCGCGAGGGCCTCGACGGCAACTTCTGCCGCTGCACGGGCTACCAGCACATCGTCAACGCCGTGCAGAACGCGGCCGCGAGGAGGTCGTCATGAGCGCCGCTCCGGTCCTGCCGAAGCTCGTCGGCCAGCGCGTCAAGCGGCGCGAGGACCCGCGGCTCGTCCAGGGGCACGGCACGTACGTCGACGACGTGAAGATCTTCGGCCTGCGGCACGCAGCGTTCAAACGCAGCGACGTCGCCCACGGCCGCATCCGCTCGATCGACACGAGCGCGGCCGAGGCGATGGACGGCGTCGAGGCGGTGCTCACGGGGACGCAGATCGCCGAGTTCCTCGACCCGATGCCCATCGGCACTCCGTTCCCCTCGCCCGAGCACCGCGCCGTCGCCACCGACGTCGTGCGCTACGTCGGCGAGCCGGTGGCGGTGGTCGTGGCCGCCGATCGCTACACGGCGCGGGACGCCGCCGACGCCATCGTCGTCGACTACGAGGTCCGGCCCGCGGTGGTCGACCCCGAGGTGGCGATGACCGGCCACCCGACGGTGATTCACGCTGACTTCGACAACAACCTCGCGGTGCCGCTGGTGCCGAGCGGCACCGGGGTCTCGCCCGACGGCAAGACGGTGGACGACAGCGCCGTCGACAAGGCGTTCGCCGACGCCGACGTCGTGGTGTCGCAGCGCATGGTGAACCAGCGGCTCGCCCCCACCGCGATGGAGCCGCGGGGGGTCGTCGCCCACTACGAGCGGGGCAAGGGGACGATGACGATCTGGTCGTCGACCCAGAACCCCCACATCCTGCGCACGTTCGTCGCCAAGCTGAACGGCATGGGCGAGGACGAGGTGCGGGCCATCGCGCCCGAGGTCGGGGGCGGGTTCGGGGCCAAGATCAACATCTACGGCGAGGAGTACGTGGTGTCGGCCCTGTCCAGGCGGCTGGGCGTGCCGCTCAAGTGGATCGAGGACCGCTCCGAGGCGTTCCTCGCCACCATCCACGGGCGCGACATCATCGGCTACGTCGACATCGCGGCGAACCGCGACGGGAAGGTGCTGGGCATGAAGCTGCGGCTCATCGCCGACGTCGGCGCCTACAACATGCTGCTGACGGCGGCCATCCCGACCCTGACGATGCTGATGGCGAACGCCACCTACGACATCCCCGCCGTCCGCACCACCCTCACCGAGGTGTTCACGAACAAGACCCCGACCGACGCCTACCGCGGCGCGGGACGGCCCGAGGCCACCTACTTCGTCGAGCGGGGCATGGACATGCTGGCCCACCGCCTCGACATGGACCCGGCCGAGCTGCGGCGCCGCAACTTCATCGCGCCCGACCGGTTCCCCTTCAAGACCCAGATGGGGGCCGTCTACGACTCGGGCGACTACGCCAAGGCGCTCGACCGGGCCCTCGAGAACGCGGGGTGGCAGGAGCTGCAGCGCGAGCGCGACGCGGCGCAGGCCGAGGGACGGCTCGTCGGCCTCGGCCTCGCGATGTACGTCGAGGTGTGCGGCATCGGCCCGTCCGCATCGCTGCCCACCGGCGGGTGGGAGCACGCCCAGGTCACCGTCGAGCGCGACGGGCGCATCAGCGCCACCACCGGCGCCTCGCCCCATGGGCAGGGCAACGAGACCACGTTCGCGCAGATGCTCGCCGACCAGTTCGGGGTGCCGTTCGACCACGTCCGCATCCACCACGGCGACACCGGCGTCGTGAAGCAGGGCATCGGCACGTTCGGCAGCCGGTCGCAGGCGGTCGGGGGCACCGCGCTGCACTTGGCCGGCGGCAAGGTCCGCAAGAAGATGGCGAGGTTCGCCGCGGCGCTGCTCGAGGCGCACGAGGAGGACCTCGTGTTCGAGGACGGGCGCATCTCGGTGCAGGGCTCGCCCGACGCCGGGAAGTCGTTCGCCGAGGTCGCCGCCTACGCGTACATCCCGGTGCCTCTGCCGGCCGGGCTCGACCCCGGGCTGAGCGAGGAGGCGTTCTTCGAGCCGCCCAACAACACCTACCCCTTCGGGTGCCACATCTCGATGGTCGAGATCGACCGCGATACCGGCGAGCTCGCCCTGCTGCGGCTCGTCGCCGTCGACGACGCGGGGAACCTGATCAACCCGCTGATCGTCGAGGGCCAGATTCACGGCGGCCTCGCCCAGGGCATCGGCCAGGCCATGATCGAGGAGGTCCGCTACGGCGGCGACGGGCAGCCGCTGACCGGCTCGTTCATGGACTATGCCATTCCCCGCGCGGCCGACCTCCCGCGGTTCGAGCTCGACGCCACCGTCACCCCCACCCCCGTCAACCCGCTCGGCGCCAAGGGCGTCGGCGAGGCGGGGACGCTGGGGTCGACCCCCTGCATCGTGTCGGCCGCGGTCGACGCGCTCAGCGGGTTCGGCGTCACCCACGTCGACATGATGCTGCGGCCCGAGAAGCTGTGGCAGATTATCCACGGAGGCCAAGCGTGATCCCGTCCGCATTCGACTACGAACGTGCGACCTCGGTCGACGACGCGGTGGCCCGGCTCGCCGCCGCCGGCGGGGCCGGCAAGCTCATCGCGGGCGGGCACAGCCTCGTGCCCCTGATGAAGCTGCGGCTGAACGAGCCCGGCACCCTCATCGACATCGCGCGCATCCCTGAGCTCGCCGGCATCCGCGAGGTGGACGGCGCCATCGAGATCGGCGCCGGCACCGTGCACCACGCGGTGGCGACCTCGGACCTGCTGCGCGAGCGCTGCCCCGTCGTGGCGGAGACCGCGGCGACCATCGGCGACCCGCAGGTGCGCAACCGCGGCACCCTCGGAGGCAGCATCGCGCACGCCGACCCCGCGGCGGACTATCCGGCGACGCTGCTCGCACTCGACGCCGAGGTCCGCATCCAGGGTCCGCGCGGGGCGCGCACGGTCGGCGCGCGCGACTTCTTCCAGGATCTGTTCACCGTGGATCTGGCCAGCGACGAGCTGATTACCGGGGTCCGGTTCGCCCCCGTGCGCACCGCCGCCTACGCGAAGCTCTACCAGCGCGCGTCCAGGTTCGCCATCGTGGGGGTGGCGGCGGCCCTCGACGTCGCCGGCGGCGCCGTCCGCGGCGCCCGCCTCGGGCTGACCGGCGCGCTCTCGCACGCCGTGCGCCTGACCGCGGTCGAGCAGGCCCTCGCCGGCCGGTCGGCCGCCGCCGAGAGCGTCGCCGCGGCCGCCGCGCGCGCCGGCGACGGCCTGAGCGACCTCAACGCCGACATCCACGCCGGCGCCGACTATCGCCGCGCCATGGTGGGGGTGTTCGCCCAGCGCGCGTTGCGCGCGGCGCTGGCGCGCGCCTGAATCCGCGGCCGGAGCGCCCTCGGCAGGCCGGCATCGGCCGAGAGCGAAACGCCGGCCGGCCCCGGGGCGTTCGATCCGGCGGGACGCTGGCGAGAATTACCCGGCCGTGTCGAGTACGCCGCCCCGCAGAAGGCGTCCCGGTGCAGTAGGCAACCTCATCTCGATCACGGTCCTTCCCGGCACCACCCGCCCCGATGGCGGCGGCAGCACCGCCGCCGCCCCATCCTTCACACGCCCCACACGTCGACAGCGACGCCGTGACGCGACGTCATTCGGCGGTGGAAGACCTTGTCCTCCCAGCGCTTTCCCTCGCCACGGTCGACAACGACCAGATGACCCTCTCTCGCCGCGCAGCGGTCCATGTACCCGGCCGTCTGCTCCAGCCCTTCCGCGATGATCCGCTCCAGGCTGCCGTGCAGCACTTTGCACTCGATCACGAGCCGGTCGACTCGCGCGGCCCCCGCTCCCGGGGTGCTTCCGCCGACGAGCGGTTCCCCGGCCGCCGAGCTGTCGGCGGCCACTCCCCGACCACCCCGCGGCCACATTATCAGCAGGTCCGTGCGCCCCCGACCCAGCCCGTACTCCCGCTCGATGCGCCCGCCGCTGTTCACGATCCGCTGCAGGAACGCCTGCAGCAGCAGTTGCGGCCACGCCTCCTGATACAGGAAACGCTTCGACCAGTGCTCGGAGTGTTCGCGGAAGAACGTCTGGAACGCCGCCAGCAACTGCCGTGCGTTCAACCCGCCATCGGCGTCCACGTACCACGCCGCTTCCTGCTCGAACTCCTCCTGGGCCACCCAGGTCAGCTCGCGCGGCACCACCTCCGCGTAGATCGGATTCGCGATTCGTATCGGCCGGTTGCGAGCGACGAGGCCGAGATCGCGGACGTACTCGAGGTCGCGGTCCGTGAGGGCCCGCGTCTCCGCCCCGCTCAGCAACGGCTCGACCACCCGCCGGACCCGGTCCTCCCTCAGCTTGTCCGCCAACTGGTCGAGGTGTGTCTCCCGACGCAGAATCAGCCGCTCCTGCGCCGCACGAACGGCCTCCGCATCGATGGGCCGCGACCGGTCACGGCCCCCCTTGTCCCGGAAACAGGCGTCGTAAGCCAGCGCGTTCACCAGCCACGGCTGCCCCAGGGTCTGGCTCCAGACCGTCTCCAGCGCCTCTTTCGTGAACGCCTGGCCCGTCTCTGCCGTGTGCTGCCCGATGAGCGCCCGCACGTCGTCGCTCGACAAGTCCCCGAGCCGTAGCGAGGCGGCCTTGACGTTGAACGCGCTGCCCCCGGCGACCACCGCCTGCTCCGTCGTCGACCGGATGCGGTAGTCCCGCACGTCGCGAACACCGCAGAGCACGATGCTCTGGGGAAACGCCGCGGGCCGCAGGTCGTAGCCCGAGCGCAACTGGCGGAGCACGGACAGCAGCGTGTCGCCCACCAGCGCGTCGATCTCGTCGAGAAGCAGGACCAGCGGGCGGGGGTCGGCCTGCGACCAGCGGATGAGGACCTGCTTCAGCGCGGCGTCAGGCCCGGAGCGCGACAGAACGTCAGGCCAGGTCGAGTCCAGGAAGTTGTCGTTCAGCGAGAGGCGCGCCCGCGTCGCCAGCTCGTCGAGGACCGCCCGCATCGACCGGCCCGTGTCCTCGCGCCCCGCCTGCCCCGCCTCCAGGTTCGCGTACACGCACCGATAGTCGCCGGCCGCGCCGCCGTTCAGCAGATCCTGCAGGGCCAGCAGGGTGGTGGTCTTCCCGGTCTGCCGCGGCGCGTGCAGCACGAAGTAGCGCTTGCCCCGAACGAACCCGAGTACGTCGTCGAGATCGAGGCGCTCCAACGGCGGGATGCAGTAGTGATCAACCGCAACGACGGGGCCCGTCGTGTTGAAGGAACGCATGACGGTAGTATCACACGCGCCTTCCTGGACCAGTGCCTGCCCGCGCCAGCGGCCGCGGACGGAGAGTTCCCCGTCGGCGCGACGACGAAGCCGTCGGCGGCAGGAGAACTCCCCCTCACGGGCGCCGAGGACGCAGGCGGTCAGCAGCGCCACCTGGTCGCGGGCCCCGCGCTCATCGCCGCCTCCGGCTCCGCCGGGCGTCTCCGTCGCCGCGCGCCGACGACGCCGCCGGCAGCCGCATGACGATGCAGGCGTCGGGGCAGGAGCAGACCGCCGCGCGTCAAGCCGGCAGGGGCGGCATGCGCGGTCCCGGCGTGCTGAACGTCATCTCGGTGATCGCCTTCACGCTGCGGTTCCCGTAGCGGAACGGTACGACCAGGCGTAGCGGCGCGCCGTGGCGCGGCGGGATCGGCTCGTCGTTCATCATCCACGCCAGCATCACCTGCGGGTGCCGCAGCGTCGTCATCGGCTCGTCCGCGTAGAAGCGGTCAGACCCCACGAAGCGGCAGTAGTGCACGCCGGGAATGACCCCGAGCATGTCCGCGAAGTCGCTGAACCGCACGCCCGTCCACTTGACGATGCCGCGCGGGTTCGGGGCGCCGCACTGCAACAGATACGTGCCGGAAACGACCGGCAACTGCTCCAGGTCCGAGAACCGCAACGTGCCCGAGAGCCGAGCCATGCCGCGGGTGTCGACCCGGATCGCCATGCGGCGGTAGTCGAACTCGATCTGCGGGGTCTGCCGGCCCTGGGTGCGCCACATCAGCGGATCGGTGATGGGGCCGGCCGCGCTGTCGGGATGCTCGGGGGCCGACCCGTCCGCCTCGAGCGGCAGCGGCGCGGGGAACCCCTCGCGCAACGGGCGCTCGACGAGCGAATCCGGCCAGTCGTCCTGGCCCTGGGCTCCCAGGGCCGCGGCTGGCCCCGGCCGGAGGACGCCGAGGGAGAGTCCCGCGAGGGTGGAGCCGGACAGGGAGAGCGCCTTGCGTCGTGAGAGGGTCATCGCTGCACCTCCGAAGTTGGGTACCGGGTTCGCCGAGATTCTACCCGTTCTCGTCCACGGCCGAGAGGTTAGTGCACACCGGATCGTGCCGCCGGCTGGCGCCGACACTCGAAATCACATGAAACCACCGAATTGACCCCTACGGATCTCCCAAATATCACACGGAATAGTCTATGGTTACCGCATACGCGGCTCCTGCCGCGCGCGGGCCGCCCCACCGGGCGGGCCGGCGCACGAAGGGCCCGGACAGCGGGAGGCCGGAAGCAGTCGGAGGCGGGCCCTGTCGAACCGCGAGCGTAGGCCGAGCCGGACGCCATGGCAGGCGCCCACGGCACGGGGAGGGACCGCCCCGTCGCGTTCGGAGAAGGGCGCCGTCCGCCGGCCGCGTGAGCGGAGAAGCAGGCATGTGGAAACGGGAAGAACCCATCCAGGCGGTGCCCCCTCGGGTCACGAGCACGACCGGCTCGGGCCGCCAGGCGGGAAGCAGAGCGAACCGGGACGCGGTCGTCGGCAAGTCGATCGTCGTCAAGGGCGAGCTCCACGGCGGCGAGAACCTGACGATCGAGGGGCAGGTCGAGGGCAGGATCACGTTGGAGCGGCACGTTCTGACGATCGGGACCCACGGACGCGTTCAAGCGGAGGTGTTCGCCAAGTCGGTCGTCATTCGGGGTGAGGTCGTCGGCGACATCGCCGCGGCCGAGACGGTTTCGATCAGCGCGGAGGGGAGGGTCGAGGGCGACATCAAGGCCGCCCGCGTCGCCATCGCCGAAGGAGCCAGGTTCCACGGCGGCATCGACATGCAGCAGGGGCGGCAGGCCCACCGCACGCCCAGCGAACCGAAGCACGAGCCCGGACCCCGGCCCCCGGCGAGCGCCCTGAGGTCCGACTGATGTCGAACGATGGAGCGTCGGCGAACCTGATCCCCAGGCTCATGGACGGTTCCCACGGGTGGCAAGGAGCGCCGTCCGATGTGCTACGCGAGCATCACAGCAGTTGCGTCGTCAGCGCCGCCAGGAGAGGCGCGAGAGCGGAGACGACCACCTCGGCCTTCTTCGCCAAGCCCGAATAGAAGGCACCGCTCTCCGCTCCCTTCTCCAGGAGCCGGCCGAGCGGCACGGGGGCGTGCGACCTCAGGGCCACCGCGTGCGGCGCGTACACGGCAACCAGCGTCAGGGTCATGACGACGCCCCAGAAGATGCTGACGACGTTGGCGAAGTCGAGGTACTCGGCCCCGGCCGGCGCGGCCGCCTCGCCCGCCCCGTAGAGCGCTTGCGGCAGGCGGAAGTACAGGGTCAGCAGCAGGGTGCTCCCGACGAGGAGGGCGCTCATGGCGACCAGGGAATGGACCAGGCCGTCCGCCGCCTCGCGAGCAGCCCGATCGCGGTCGCCCTCGTCCCCGCCCCCGGCTCCCTCGACGACGGCGGCGGCGTGACAGGACCCCGCGCACACCGCCGCGATGCCGAACGCCACCGGCAGGAGAATCGAGATCAGGTGACGGGGAACGCCCAGCGGACCCGCATCGCCGGTCATGGCCGCCGCCACGGGGCCGCCCGCTTCCTGATAGATCCTCGTGATCGAGTCGTAGGCTATGGAATAGAGCTGCAGGTCCACGGCGCCAAGGCCCGCGAGAGCGGCATGGAATCCGATCCAGGCCGCGACGCCGGCGACCGCCAGCCTGCGCTTCCGCGACGCCGGGAGAGGGCTGGCGGCCACGCCGCCGCAATAGTAGGCGAGCAGCCCAACGCAGAACGCGACGTAGAGGACGGTGAGCGCCGACATCAAGATCATGCCCCGCGCGAACCGCGGCTCCGCATCCAGGCCCTGCACCAGCCGGCCGATCAGCAGCTCGACGATCTCGGGACCGACGAGCAGCTCGACCGTCGCCACCGACAGCAGGACGGGAAGTACGCCGACGAGAAGCCTCCACTCCGAATGCCCGACCGCCCCGCCCATGGTCCCGCTCCCGAGTTTCCCGGCTCCGCCTCGGCGCGAACCGACGGCGGGTCGCACACCGGCCCGACAGAATCGCACCGCAATATCGAACGGTCTCCGTGTCGACGGCCTGGCAGCAGCTCCATCGCGACGCCGGCCGCCGCGGGCCTGAGACAGAAGACGTACGATAAACGATTTGTTGTGGTATTAGGGAGATACCCAAGCGACCAATAGATACAATATCGAGATTATTGACCAAATGCGCACCGCCTCCCCGCAGTCTTCGGACACCCGCAAGCGACATTGGCGTCGAGGCGAGGCGGGAGTCGCCTGCGGCACCTCCTCCGCCGGCGCGTCGGGACGGCCCTGCCCGCGACCGCCCACCTCCGACGAGAGCCCGCGTCAGGGTGCAGGCGAGCGGGCATTGCCCCGCGTGTCACGGGGCGGCCCGGACCAGGGCCTGCCGGACCCTTCATCGGTGGCGCCGCGCTTCAGCCTCGCGCGATGCCCGGGCCTCGAGGGAATCGTTCGGAGAAGGAGGGCCGGGCTATGCCCGTTCCGCCATCCTTTCGGCCGCCTCGCGCCGGGCGAAGAGGACGTCGGCCAGCATCGGGGTGCCGTGGCGGCACCCGAGGCGCACGTTGCCGCGGTAGACGTAGCCGAGGCCGCGGAGGGCGGCGGCGATGTGCTCGAACGTGGGTGCGCCCTCCCCGGCCGGGTTGGGGTGGAAGGCGGCCTCGACGATGACCGCGGAGGCGCGGCCGAGCGTCTCTTGCCCACCGCGGATGACCTCGAGGTCGAGGCCCTCGGTGTCGAGCTTGACGAGCACGTCCGGCTCGAGGCTCAGCCCGCCGGCCAGGCGGTCCAGGGTCTCGACCCGTACCCGGATCGGCTCGTACAGGGCCGCCTCGCCCGGCGCGGGCGCCGCCAGCGTCGACAGGATGTCGCTCTGCCGATGCACGAACAGCGGCTGCTCGGACGGCTCGCGGGCCAGCGCCAGCTCGAACACCTCGACAGCGCCGCCCTGGGTCTCCGCCCACTGCTCCAGCCTGCGGCACTGCCGGGGAATCGGCTCGACGCAGTAGACGCGGGCCCGAGGGAAGAGCCTGCGGAAGCGTCGGGCGGCCCGGCCCTTGTTGGCCCCGACGTCGATGACGGTGCGGACGTCGAGGTTGGTGAGGCCCAGCAGCTTCTGCCGCTGCTCGACGTAGTCGGCGAGGTTCTTCAGGCCGAGCCCCTTGTGGAGAAACCGGAAGAACTGGCGCGATACGAGGCTCCCTGGCATCGACGGCGATCATAGTCCGGTCGGACCGGGCAATCCGTCGTCGCCCGACCAGGGCATGACGACCGCTTCGCCCCAAGCCCTCGCCCTCGGGTCCCGCCCGATCCGGCTCGACCCGATCTCCCCCGCCGCGACAGGCGCCCGGCGCCGGCAATGCCCCAAGTCCTGCCCTCGGGTCCCCAACCCGGCTCGACCCGGAGTCTCCCCCGGCCGCACCAGCGCACGGCGCCGGCATCGGTCTTTGGGGTGCCGCGAACGCGTGGTATCTTGACCGGCTGGGACCGCACCCGCGGAGCGCGGGCCGCGCCCCTCGACCAACACCGACACCGGGAGACCGACATGCAACGGCTTGCCACCGCCTTCGCCCTGCTCGCCTTCGCCGCCTCGGCGTTCGCCCAGCCCGCCGACGACGCCTCCGGCGCGTCGCCGTCCTTCTCGCCCGTCACCTGGGAGCGCCTGCTGAACGCGGCCGACGAGCCCGAGAACTGGCTGATGTACTCCGGCACCCTCGACGCCCAGCGCTACAGCCGGCTCGATCAGGTCCACAACCGCAACGTCGGCGGGCTCGAGCTCAAGTGGGCCTACCAGATCCCGCAGCTCGACCGCGCGGAGACATCGCCGCTGGTGGTCGACGGGGTGATGTTCATCACGGAGGCGCCGAGCAACGTGGTCGCCGTCGACGCCGCCACCGGGCGGCAGTACTGGCGCTACGACCACCCGCTGCCCGACGACCTGCGCATCTGCTGCGGGCGGAACAACCGCGGGGTCGCGATTCTCGGCGACACGCTCTACATGAGCACGCTGGACGCGCACCTCGTGGCCATTGACGCGCGCACCGGCAACCTCTTGTGGGACCGGGAGGTCGCCGACCACCGCTCGGGCTACAGCAAGACCGCCGCGCCCCTCGTCGTCAAGGACCAGGTGGTGACGGGCATCGCCGGCGGCGAGTACGGCATCCGCGGCTTCGTAGACGCCTACGACGCCGCCACCGGCGACCTCACCTGGCGCGCGTGGACGATTCCCGGCCCCGACCACCCCGACAACCAGACGTGGGCCGGCGAGTCGTGGCGCACCGGGGGGTCGGCGAGCTGGATCACCGGCGCCTACGACCCCGACCTCGACCTCGTCTACTGGGGCACCGGCAACCCCGGCCCGGACTGGAACGGCGACGTGCGGCTCGGCGACAACCTCTACTCGGACTCCGTGCTCGCCATCGACCACGAGACCGGCGGCCTCGACTGGTACTTCCAGTTCACGCCGCACGACGTGCACGACTGGGACGCCATCCAGGTGCCGATTCTCGCCGACCTGACCTGGGAGGGCGAGGAGCGCAAGGTCATGATGTGGGCGAACCGCAACGCCTTCTTCTACACCCTCGACCGCGAGAGCGGCGAGTTCCTCCTCGGCGTGCCGTACGCCAGGCAGACCTGGGCGGTGGGGCTCGACTCGAACGGCCGGCCGATCCGGGTGCCCGACACCTCGCCGACCCCCGAGGGCACCCTCGCCTCGCCGCCCGTCGTGGGAGCCACCAACTGGTTCTCGCCCGCCTTCAGCCCCCGCACCGAGCTCTTCTACGTGCAGGCCTACGACGGCGAGGACATCTTCTACAAGCGCGACGAGGATTACGTCGAGGGCGACCAGTTCACGGGCGGCGGCTTCCAGCGGCCGCTACCGGTCGACAACTACCACAGCGCCATCCGCGCCATCGACCCGCGGACCGGCGACATCCGGTGGGAGTACGCCGTGCAGCCGCGCTCGACGGCCGGGGTGCTGGCGACGGCCGGGGACCTCGTGTTCAGCGGCAGCGTCGACGGCTACTTCTACGCCCTCGACGCCTCCACCGGGCGCGAGCTGTGGCACGTCGCGGTCGGCGCCATGGTCCACGCCGCCCCCATGACCTACGCCGTTGACGGGCAGCAGTACGTGAGCATCGCGGCCGGCAACGTGGTGTTCACCTTCGGGCTGCCCGAGTAGCTGGACCGACGGTGCCCGAGCTGCCGGAAGTCGAGCGGGGACGCAGGCTCGCCGACGCGACGGCGGCGGGGCGGCGCATCGAGCGTGTCTGGTGCGCCGACGACCCGCTGGTGTTCGACGGGGTCCCCTCGGACGAGTGGCGGCGCGCGCTCGAGGGCCGGCGGGTCGAGGCGGCGCGGCGCTGGGGCAAGCAGCTCTGGCTCGTCCTCGACCGGCCGCCGCATCCCCTCTTCCACTTCGGGATGGCCGGCGGCTTCAAGACCCCGGCGTCGACGCCGCTCCAGCTCAAGTCGGGGCCGCGCGAGGACGCTGCGGTCTGGCCGCCGCGGTTCCTGAAGATCCGGCTGCGCTTCGACGATGGCGGCGAGCTCGCGATGACCGACGGGCGCCGCCTCGGGCGCATCCTCCTGCGCGACGACCCCCAGGGCGAACCCCCGGTCGCGAAGCTTGGCTTCGACCCACTCCTGGCGATGCCCCCGCCGAAGCGGTTCTCCGAGCTGATCCGCGCCCGCGGCGCCAACGTGAAGTCGCTGCTGCTCGACCAGTCGTTCGCGGCCGGCGTGGGCAACTGGATCGCCGACGAGGTGCTCTACCAGGCCGGCATCGATCCACGGCGCAACGCCGCGTCCCTCACCGACGCGGAAGCACGACGTGTGCGCGCCAGGCTCGCCGCGATCGTCAAGCGCGCCGTCGACGCGAACGCCGACGACGCCCGTTATCCCCGCACCTGGCTCTTCCACCGGCGCTGGGGCAAGCGCGCGGACGCGCGGACCGCGCGCGGCGCACGCATCGAGCACCTGACCATCGGCGGGCGCACGACCGCTTGGGTGCCAGCGGCGCAGCATTGACCCCGCTCCACGTCGACGCGGCTCGACTGCGCGCGCGGCGTCACCCGTACCTCCACGGTGTCGCCGAGCCGGTCACGAATCTCGCGCAGCCTCACGTGCGCCTAGACGAAGGGCCGGGCAACGGTGCCCGGCCCTAGCCGCAAGTGCCCGCGACGCGGGCGGACGCCCGCGCGCGTTCGTGCTACTGCTCGTTCGCCAGCTCCAGCGCGCGCTCGCCGCCGAGGATGTTGGTCATGCTGTAGTTGCCCTCGTGGCAGGCGTACTCGAAGAGGTAGGGCAGCTCGTCGGGCGGGAACGCCGTGAACGGGAACTCGCCCGTGAAGCTCTGCTCCCAGTGGGTGGGGTCCTCGACCGTGAACTCGTAGTGCACCGTGCCGGGGCCGGTCCGCGTGAACCGCTCCGTGACGGTGATGGTGTCGTCGTCCCGGCCGTTCGCCATGCGCAGCAGGACGGGGTCGCCGCCCACCGCCCCCGCGTTCGCCTCGGTGCGCCGCAGGTTGGTCGTCTCGACGACGAGGGTGTCGCCCTCCCAGCGCCCCCGCGCGTCGCCGTGCCACTGGCGGATGCTCGTCGGCACGTGCGCGCGCCCGTCGACGGGGATGATGCGGAAGTCGTGGATCATCTCGACGTAGATGGCGACGTAGCCCGGCGTCTGCATGATCATGAAATTGTTGTTGTAGGCGCTCGGCAGCATCGGCGGACCCGCCGACCACACCAGGCAGCGGTCGTTCAGCTCGAGGTCTTCCCACGAGTCGAACGGCCCCTCGACGGGGAAGGCGGCGTCGTGCGCCGTCTTGCGGTTCGCGGCGTCCGCCGTCCGCACCGGCAGCCGGCCGTTCGGCGGGTCCGAGATCAGTGACGTCCGGCCCGTCGGCCGCGTGCCCCCGTCCAGCCAGAAATTGTTGTAGCCGCCGACGTTGCCCCCGGCCACGGTCCGGCGGGGCGGAGCCACCAGCAGCTCCTGGTTGCGGTCGACCCGCGCCTGCTCCTGGGTCGCCACCTCCTCGTCGGTGAGGAAGGCCTTTTCGCCCAGCGCCTCGGGACGCTCGAGCGGCGTGATCGTCTTGTTGGTGTAGGTGCCCTGCAGGTCAGGGTCGCCCCACGGCGTTCGCGGCGCGTCCTGGGCGGCGGCCGCCGCCGGCACGACGAGGAGAGCGGCCAGGACCGCTGCGCCGAGACGTGTTCGAGTCATGTGATACCTCCCGTCTGGTTCCCGATCGCGCCCTCCGGAGACGCGCATGGTTCGCAAAATGCACATCGTTCCTCAGTGCAGATTATACGCCCGGTCCGCCCGGGCGGGACGCCGCGCGGTCGGGCAGGCGACCTCAGAGCCGTCCGTCGACCACCACGTCCAGCAGCGTCGGGCCGGAATGCGCGAGCGCCGCCTCGAGGGCCGGTGCGATGTCGTCGGGCTCGACCACGCGCCGCGACCGGAGCCCCATGGCGGCGGCCAGCCCCGCGAAGTCGACGGGCGGGTCGTCGAAGTCCATGCCGACGAAGCGGTCGACGCCGTGCCCGGCCCGCACGCGTTGCTTGAGGATGCGGTAGCCGCGGTTGTTGGCAATGACGTAGACCATCGGCAGCCGCAGGTGGGCCGCCGTCCACAGCGCCTGTATGTTGTACAGGGCCGAGCCGTCCCCGATCACCGCCACCACCGGACGGTCCGGCACGGCAAGGCGAATCCCCACCGCCCCGGCCACCGCGAACCCGATGCCGCCGCTGGCCAGCCCGTAATAGCTGCGCTCGTCGCGATAGGGCCAGAAACGCGGCAGCGCCAGGGAAGACGTCAGCCCCTCGTCCACCACGACCGTATCCGCCGGCAACGTATCGCTCAGCACCCGCATCAGGTGGTCGGGATGGATCGGCGCCCCCGCGCAGGACCCCAGCGACCGGACGAAGGCCTCCCGCGCCGACGACCAGTTCCCGGGCCGCAGCTCCTCGACGCGCTGTCGCGCCGCCGCCTCGTATCCGGCGGGGCGGCGTGCGCGGAGCCGCTCGTTGAGGGCGGCGAGCGTCTCCCGGACATCGGCCTGCACCGCCAGCTCGGTCGGGTAGTTCTTGGCGAGGTCCGCCGATCGCTCCCCCACCTGCACGACCGGCAGCCCCGCCGGCAGCGGCGGCGGGCCCGGCACGGACATGCGCAGCACGTCGGTCCCGAGGCAGAGCAGAAGATCGAAGGCGCCGAGCCGGGCGGCGACGTCCCGCTGGTTCCGGGTCAGCGTGCCCAGGTAGCACGGGTGCCCGGACACGAACGGGGCGACGGTGGGAACCGTGTCCTGATACACGCCGGCACCGAGCAACTCGGCCAGCTCGCCCGCCTGCGGGAGGGCCGAGCGGGTGTTCACCTCGTGCCCCACCACCATCACGGGGCGCCGGGCCGCGAGCAGGCGGTCCGCGAGCCCATCGAGGACCGTGTCGCCGGGCCGGGTGCGGGCCTCGACGCGGTTGCGGCGCCCCAAGTCGACCTCGACGTCGTCGGTCAGCACGTTGCCCGGCAGCGAGATGAACACGGGCCCGGTCGGGGGCGCGAGGGCGATCTTGGCCGCCCGCCGCACGATGCGGGGCAGATCGTCGAGCCGCGTCGCCTCCACCGCCCACTTGACGTGGGGGCGGGCCATCGGCTCGAGCGGCGCATAGAGCATGGGCTCGGTCAGGCCGTGCCCGACGGGATGCTGGCCGGCGGTGACGATGAGCGGCGAGCCGATCCAGCTCGCGTTGAAGAGCGAGCCGACGGCGTTCCCCAGCCCCGGCGCGACGTGGAGGTTGCACGCGGCGAGGCGCCCGCTCGCCCGGGCGTAGCCGTCCGCCATGGCCACCACCGCCGCCTCCTGGGCCCCGAGCACGTACTCGATCTGCGGGAAGTCGGGCAGCGCTGCCATCAGCGGCAGCTCGGTGGTGCCGGGGTTGCCGAAGAGGTGGGTCACCCCCTCGTCGGCCAGCAGCGACAGCAACGCGTGGCTACCGAGCATGGTCGACGAGGGAACGGCGGGCTGGAAGTCTCGGCTGCGAGGGGCCGTGGGGCGGGGCGCCCGCGGCAGGTGGTCGAGAACCGGCAACCACCCCGCACACACGGCACGATGGAGGTACCCGTTACGGCACGGTGGGAGGGACCCGCGGCGGCCGTGCAACGAGCCCTCCCGCGTCACCGGCCCTCGCTAGACGTGGGCCATCAGCCGGTCGTGACCGGTCGGCGCCTGCTCGAGCCGGCTCAGGATCATGTCGCGGGTCACCGGCGACCGGAAGAGGTCGCCGTTCTGGCCCAGCGCGTCGGCGATGGCATTGACGACGGCCCCCGAGCCGGCCCCCTGCGCCGCCTCGCCGATGCCCTTGGCGCCCAGCGGGTTGAACGGGTCGGGCAGGTCCGCCGAGCCCCACTTCATGGGCTGCTCGTGGGGCACGTCGAGGATGCCCGGCGGGCGGTTCTGGTAGAAGCGCTTCGCCACCAGCAGCCCCCAGCGCCGGTCGTACACCCACTTCTGGCTGAGGGCGACCGAGAACCCCTGGATCGCCCCGCCGAACACCTGCCCCTCGAACGTCTTGGGATGGATGATGGTGCCGGCGTCGCACCCCGCCGCGTAGTCGACGAGCCGGATGTCGCCGGTCTCGACGTCCACTTCGACCTCCGCGAACCCCGCCACGAACGACATCCGTCGTCCGCCCTCCTCGAAGTTGTCGCGGGCGACCCCCATCAGGCCCTGGCCGGCGAGGCCGGTGGCCGCGGCCACCGTCATCCCGTTGATGTCCTCGGGCAGCTCGTGCCCGTCGTATCGGCCCCCGATATCGATGGCCCGCTGCGCCGCCCGCGCGAAGCTCATTCCGATGCTGCGGTTGCCGGTGCGGAAGACGCGCTCGCCGCCGATGCTGTAGTCCCCGGGCACGCCCCCGAGGTCGCGCGCCGCGATCTCGCGCAACTTCTCCCGCGCATCGAGCACCGCCGCCCAGTTGGCGCGGGTGTGCGCGTGGGTGGTCGAGCTGCCCCCCTGCACGCAGCTCCACGGCAGGTGCCGGCTCGTGTCGCCCCACGCGACGTCGCACTTCTCCCACGCGATGTCCATGCCCTCGGCGGCGGCCCGCATCATGTCGAAGGTCGACCCCGTGCCGAGGTTGCCGATGCCCGACTGGATGGACATGCGCCCGTCCGGCCGGATGACGAACAGCCCGTCGACCCCCGACGCGCCGGCCGCGAACGTGCTCAGCGCGACCCCGACGCCGGTCACCCTGGGGCCGTTGCGCCGGCCGCTGCGCTGCACCCGCTCGCGCCAGTCGAAGAGCTCGGCGCCCTTGTCGATGGCCTCGCGCACGAAGGCGCTCGACACGTGCCCCTGCTCGCCGTCCACGCCCGGCGCGCCGAACTTCGCCTGCCCCTCGGGCGCGTTGACCTTCAGCACCTCGACCTGGTCGAGGCCCAGCTCCTTCGCCGCCTTCTGGATGATCGGCGACAGCATCGTCATCGACTGCTCGCCCCCGGGGGCGCGCTGGGCGCCGCGCGGCGGCGTGTTGGTGTAGACGCCGGTGCCGCGCATGCGCATCGCGACGGGCTGATAAGCGAGCGAGCCCATGACCCCGAGGTTCATGTGGTCGCCGGACCGCGCGTAGGGGCCGGCGTCGCCGACGGCGTGGACGTCGAGCGCGGTGATCCGCCCGTCGCGCCGCATGCCGAGCCGGATGCGCGCCTGCACGCCGGGGCGGGCCTTGCCGAACGCCGTCTCGTCGCGCCGGGTCACCCGCATCATGACCGGCTTGCCGATCTTCTTCGACAGCAGGATGGGTATCTGCGCCTGCACGTAGCCGGTCGCCTTGCTGCCGAAGCCGCCCCCGGTGAACTCGTTGATGAGGACCACGTTCGACGGCTCGACGCCGGCCCAGCGGGCCATCGGCCCGACGCTGCGGTTGGTGCTCTGCACCGACGGGTAGACGTAGAGCTTCTGGCCCTCCCAGTAGGCCATGGTGGTGCGGCTCTCGAGCGGCTGGTGCGAGAGCGACTGGTGGTACGAGTGCTCCTCGATGACGACGTCGGCCTCGGCGAACCCCGCCGCGAGGTCGCCGTACGACCACTCGTCGGTCGCCTCGGCGTCCATCGGGATCTCGCCCGGGGCGAGCCCCGCCACGTCCGCCTCGGTCCACTTCACCTCGCCGAGCTCGCGCCCCCGCATGGTGTTGCCGTCGGTCCGGGCGTTCGGCCCCCCGGGCCGGAGGCTGTCGAGGGGGTCGAGGACGAACGGCAGGGGGTCGAGGTCGATGTCGATGAGCTCGATGGCGCGGGCCGCGGTCTCCTCGTCTACGGCGGCCACCGCGACGATCGGCTCGCCCTCGTAGCGCGGCTCGTTGGTCAGGGCCGCCTCGTTCGGGGCGTCGACCTCGGGCAGGTCGTCGGCGGTCAGGACGCCCTCGACGCCGGGCAGGGCCTCGGCCGCGCTGGTGTCGAGCGACACCACCCGCGCGTGCGGCATCGGGCTCACCAGCAGCTTGCAGAAGACCATGCCCTCGGCCCGATGGTCCTCGGCGTAGCGGGACCGACCGGTGACCTTGGCGTGAAGGTCCGGCAACCGGTAGTTCTTTCCGAGCAGTTTGTAGTCAGCCACTTCAAGGCCCTCCCGGTGTTCCAGCCCCGCCCGTCCGGGCGGCGATCACGGCATTCTACCACCGGCGGCGGGGCGGCGGACGGCGCCGGGTCGGGCGCCCGGCCTGTCTTGTCCGTTCTCTCGGTCTCCGACTATCATCCGCTCAACGATTCACAGCACGCCGTCAGGAGGCATCCATGCGCAGAACGCTCCCGCTCCTCGTCGCCCTCGCGACCCTGCCGGCCGGGCCGGCGGCGGCCCAGGACGTCGAGAGCGTCCTGCAGGCCGCGGGCGAGGCCATGGGGGCCCCGAGCTCCATCACCTACTCCGGGACCGGGTGGGTCGCCAACGTCGGCCAGAGCCACACGCCCGCCGACGACTGGCCCCGCTTCGAGATGACCGCCTATTCGCGCACCATCGACTACGACGCCCGGTCGTCCCGCGAGACCTACACCCGGCGCCAGGGCGACTATCCCGCCCTCGGCGGAGGCACGCCACTCGTCGGCGAGCAGGAGCGGACCCTTCTCACGAGCGGCGAGCACGCCTGGACCCTGCGCGGCGCCGACGCCGTGCCTCAGCCCGCCGCGGCCGCGGTGCGACAGCTCGACATCTGGACGTCTCCCCACGGCTTCCTCCGGGCGGCGGCCGCGGCGGACGACGCCAGCGCCGTCTCCGTGGTGCTGGAGGGCCGCGAGCTGACCATCGTGTCGTTCACCGCGATGGGCCACCGCCTGAACGGCACCATCAACGAGGACGGCCTCGTCGAGCGCGTCCTCACGTGGGTCGCGAACCCCCTGTTCGGCGACATGATTTACGACCACCGCTACACCGGCTACCAGGACTTCGGCGGCGTGATGTTCCCGACCGTGATCCACTCGCACCAAGGCGACCCGCGGCTCAACCCCGGCCACAACTCGATGGAGATCACCGTGACGGAGGCGGCGGCCGACGTCGACGCCGAGCCGCTGGCGGTGCCCGACAACGTGCAGGACGCGACCGTCCCGCCCGTCGTCGTCCGGTCCACCCAGATGGCCCCCGGCGTCTGGCGCCTCTCGGGCGGCAGCCACCACAGCGTCGCCATCGAGTTCGCCGACTTCATCGCCGTCGTCGAAGCACCGGAGAACGAGGCTCGGTCGCTCGCGGTCATCGCCGAGATCCGCCGTCGGGTCCCCGACAAGCCCATCCGCTACGTCGTCAACACCCACCACCACGCCGACCACGCCGGCGGCCTCCGCACCTACGTCGCCCAGAGCGCCACCGTCGTCACCCACGAGGCCAACCACGCCTTCTACGACGACGTGGTGTTCCACCCCGGCACCCGCGCCCTCGAGCCGGACCTGCTCTCGTCGCGCATGCCCTGGTTCGCCCCCAACCGCATCCCGTCCTACGAGCTGGTGGGCGACGACGGCCACACCCTGACCGACGGCGAGCGCGTCGTGAACATCTACCCCGTCCTGCGCCTCGGGCACGTCGGCACCATGCTCGTCGTGCACCTGCCGGCCGAGCGCATCCTGATCAACGCGGACCTCTACTCGCCCCCCGCGCCGGGGTCCGACCCGCCCGCCGTCACCCCCAACATGCGCAGCCTCGCCCACAACATCGAGCAGCTCGGCCTCGACGTGGCCCGCCACGTGGGCGTACACGGCCTCGTCGGCTCGCACGTGGATTTCATGCGGCTGATCGACGGGGAATAGACGCGCCGCCGCGGTTCGGGGCGACCGACCGCCGGCTTCTCGCACAGGTGTGTTATGGTGGACACAGGCGCGGCTGCGGCCGGCCAGCGACATCGCAACGTCGCGCCGGGACAGGACCCATGACGACCTCTGGAACCACCATCCCCCGCTCCTCCTCGTCCAGCTCACCCTCGGCGCCGGCAACGCGGCCAGCCGAAGCGGTCGCAGCGCCGGCGCTCGAGGCCGACGCGGCCGCAGCGCCGGCGCCCGACGCCGAGGCGTTCCCCGGCTGCCGTGCCATACGCGTCACCCGCGAGGAGATCGACGACCTCGAAGGACGCATCGAGTACTGGGACGCCGCCACCGAAATCGCGATGGTGTGCGACCAGATCAGCGTCTACCACGAACATCCGGCGCAGCGCGTGGCGCACATGGCCGCGTTGATCGCGGTGACGCGGGGCTCACCCATCGAGACCTTCGGCCACGCGGACCTGCTGTTGCGCGACGAACGCGGTGAGCGGCGACGCATCCTGCAGGCCGACCAGACGGTGTACTTGCACCCGGAGCGGGACCGTCCCGCGGGCGGCGCCATGGTGGTCGGCGAAGACACCCTGCCGGACGTGATCGTGGAGGTCGATCACACCACCGACGTACGCCGCCGCAAGCTGGCGCTGTACGAGTCCTGGGGGCTGCCCGAGGTCTGGGTGGAGGTGCCGGACGCAGACTCGCCGAGCCGGGCCGCGAGCCGCGAGCCGGGCGTGACCATCCACGTCCTGCATCCGGACGGCTCCTACCGCGAATCGACCGAGAGCCGTGCGTTTCCGGGCTGGACGGCGTCGGAGATCCACCGGGCCATGAACGAACCGACGTTATCGATCGAGACCATGGCCGTCCTCGATCGGGTCGCCCGGGCGCTTCGCACCCGCGGCGGCGACCATGCGGGCGACGGCCCCTTCCTCCGCCGCGTACGCGCCGAGAGTCATGCCGCGGGCCGGGCAGAGGGCCGGGCGGAAGGCCGGACAGAGGGCCGGGCGGAAGGCCACGCCGGGCAAAGGACTCTCCTGTGCCGCCAGGCGGCGCGCCGGTTCGGCGCCGGGACCGCGGAACGGCTGGCCGACCTGATCGCCCGCGTGGAGGACCCGGCCCGTCTCGCCGAGGTCGGCGACTGGATCGTCACGTGCGCTTCGGGCCGGGAGCTGCTCGATCGCTGGTTCCGCTCCCGGCCGTCCTGAACACCGGACCCGCCTCTGCAGCGGACGGCCGTCCTCTCGCCGCAGCGCCGAAGCGCAGGCCGCGTTTGCGCCCTGACGGCGCCCGGCGCTCAGGCAGCGGTATCCACTCCGCCAAACAAGACCAGCATCTCCTGGTGGATGCCGGGCCAGGGCCGCGAGCGACACGCCCGGTTCGAGGCCCGCTGTCATCCCTGCCGCAATCGATGCCTCACGGCAGCGCGAAGGCGATCAGCTCCCCGTGATAGGTGCCGCCGCCCACGGCCAGCACCAGATACTGCCGCCCGTCGAGCATGTAGGTCATCGGTGAGCCGGTCTGCGCGGCCGGCAGATACACCGCCCCCCGCTCCTCCCCCGTCGCCTTGTCGTAGGCGCGCAGCATGGCCCCGCGCGCGCCGGACGGCGTGGTGACCGTCCCCCCTTCGCCGCTGATGACCAGGGTCTTCGTCGTCAGCGTGCCGATGCCGCCCGAGCTGCCGCCGGCGCCGCCGGTGCGGCCGGTGCGCGGGATGTCGAGGCCGCGCAGGGCGGGATGGTTGCGCACGAAGTCGGGGGTCTCGCCGTGCGCGATCTGCCACACGATCTCGCCCTCGTTGAGGTCGATGGCGGTGATGCGGCCCCACGGCGGCTTCATCATCGGCAACCCCCGCACCGTGGGGGGCCGCAGGCGGCCGCTGACGTAGTCCATGTCCGACCGCTCGGGGTCGTTGACGAGGCCGATGGCGCGGTTGAGGGTGTGGGAGTACAGGTACAGCATCCCGGTGTCGGGGTCGAACGAGCCGCCCGGCCAGTTGGCCCCGTTGGGGACGAACAGGGTCGCGAGCAGGCCGTCCTGCCCGCGGACGATGGGCGGGGTGAACACCGGTCCGGTGCGGTAGCGCGACGCGATCTCGAGGGCCTCGGCGTGCAGCTCGGGGGTGAAGTCGATGAGCTCGTCGAGGGTGAACCCCTGCCGCTCGAAGGGCGGGGGCTTCGTGGGGAACGGCTGGGTCGGCGAGTACCACTCGCCGGGAACGTTCCCCGCGGGCACGGGCCGCTCCTCGATGGGCCAGACCGGCTCGCCGGTGACGCGGTCGAACACGTACACCCACCCCTGCTTGACGGGCTGGGCCACCGCCTTGATCTCGCGGCCGTCGACGGTGATGTCGACGAGGATCGGCGGGCACGGCACGTCGTAGTCCCAGATGGGATGGTGCACGAACTGGAAGTGCCAGAGCCGCTCGCCGGTCTCGAGGTCGACGGCGACGAGGCTCTCCGAGAACAGGTTGTCGCCGGGCCGGTGGCCGCCGTAGTAGTCGCCGGTGGGGATCTCGATCGGGAGGTAGGCGATGCCCAGCTCCTCGTCGACGGTCAGGTTGGTCCAGATCCCGGTGTTTCCGGTGTAGACGGCGGAGTCGTTCAGCCACGTCTCGCGCCCGAACTGGCCGGGCCGGGGAATGGTGTGGAAGATCCACCGGCGCTCGCCGGTGCGGGCGTCGTAGCCGCGGATGTAGCCCTTGACGTTCTCGCGGCTCGGGGGCGACCCGCCGGAGCGGTGCGAGGCCCCCACGATGACCACGTCTCGGGCGACGACGGGAGCGCTGTTCCACCCGATCTCGCCGGTCAGCGGGTCGATGAACTGATCGTTGTCCCGCTTCAGGTCGACGATGCCGTCGACGCCGAAACCGGGCACCGGCCGCCCCGTCCGCGCGTCCAGCCCCACGAGCTGGTAGCCGATGGTGACCAGGTAGATGCGCTCGTCGCCCTGGCCGTCGGTCCAGTAGGCGACTCCGCGGCCCGACATGCGGCGGATGGCGTTCGTCCCCCGCTGCCCTTCGTCGAGCCGGTACACCCACAGCAGCTCGCCGGTGCCCGCGTCGAGGGCCACGACGTTGCGGCGGCTGCCGGCGGTGGCGTAGAGCACGCCGTCGACCATCAGCGGCGTGGCCTGGTAGTTGAAGTCGGGGAACGGCCCGAGGTTGGTGGTGCGGAAGCGCCACTCGACCTCGAGGTCGTCGAAGTTGCCGCCGTCGATCTGGTCGAGCGGCGCGTAGCGGGTGCTGCCCAGGTCGCCGCCGTAGGTCCGCCACTCCCCGTCGGCCGCGCCGTGCTGGGCGAAGCCCGCCGGCGCGCCGCAGAGCAGGAGCACCGCCGCCACCGCCCCTGCGCGCACACCCGCGCCGCTCACGTCTGATCGTGCTGACATCGTTTCGTCTCCCCACGCGGCCGCCGCAAATCCGCGGCGTCGCCCGGCAATCGCGATTCACGACGACGGCCGGCGCCGACGGCGATGGCCGCACCACCGGCCGGTGTCCCGGTAGACTACCCCAGCCGCCTCTGTGCGGCACGTTGATCCGATCCGTCCTCGTCTTCGCCCCCCGAGCGTCACTCTTCGTCCGAGAAGCGGCCCACCTCGGTCGGGTAGACACGTCCCGATCGACCTGTGGGAACTGGACCGGCCGGCCGAGACCCGCGCCGCTGCCACTGGAGTCATGGCCCCTCCGGCCATCGCCCATGATAGGCTTCGAAGTCAGCTCCGTCCGGGAGGGAGACCCCATGAGGAAGGTCATCGCCGTGGTCGCGGTGCTCGTTGCGGCATCCGAGGCGCCGGCGGCGCAGGCGGTCTGGAACGCCGAGGATCTCGGCGGCGGCGGCGCGGAGTTTCGGCTCGGCAACGACGAGGGGGCGGCGATCATTCTCGTGTGCCAGCGCGCCGGCGTGAGCGCCGGGTTCGAGTTTCCCGCGCTACCGGGACCCGCCGACGGCGCCGCGATTCGCGGGTTGCCCGGCGGAGGACGGCAGAACGTCGCGGTGGCGCCCGTCAACGACCACGTGTTCCGGCTGACGAGCGGCCGTGGGCTCGAGGCGCTCCTGCAGTTGCTGGGAGGCGCCCCCATTCTCGACGTGCGCGCGGGCGCCACGCGGGCGTCCTTCCAGGTGTTTGGGAGCGCCCCCGTCGTCCGCCAATGCCTGGATCGCCAGGATCCGGCCTATTGGGGGGAGGGAGGGCGGGTCCTCACCGCCGACGACAGGGCGGAGTTGCGCGAACGGCAGGCTCGGGCGCGCGAACGGGAGGACAGGGAGCGCGACCGGCGCGAACGCGAGACCCAGGAGCGCGACCGGCGCGAACGGGAGCGCGAACCCGCGCCCGAATGAGAAAGCCCGCCGACCCGCAGCCTCCCGCCAGCCTGTCGCAGGCACGCCGCGACGGCACGTTGATTCCGCCGCATCGGTCCACTACGATGGGACTACGCACCCCGCATCGCCGTCACATCGCCACGTGAGGAGGCCGACCTGATGCCTGCATCGAGCTTCCGGGGACGTTTTTTCGCGGCCGGCCTGACCGCCGCCGCCATCGCCATGATCGGCGCGCCGGCTGCGGCCCAGTCGGGGAACGCGGCGGACGCCGTCACCTACCACCGGGACATCGCACCCATCCTCGAGCGGAGCTGCCAGCATTGCCACCGCCCCGAGTCGGTGGCGCCGATGTCGCTGCTGACCTACGAGGACGTGCGGCCCTGGGCGCGGTCCATCAAGTACCGCACCGGGCGGGTCGGCAAGCCGGACGTGATGCCGCCGTGGTACATCGAGAAGGACGTCGGCATCCAGGACTACAAGGGCGACATCTCGCTGAGCGCAGAGGAGATCGCGCTCGTCGCGGCGTGGGTCGACGACGGCGCCCCGCGCGGCGAGCCGGTCGACCGGCCGGCCGTGACCCGCGTCGTCGACGCGTCGGGCTGGCAGATCGGCGAGCCGGACCTCGTCGTCAGGTCGCCGGAGGTCGAGGTCCGGGCGACGGCGCCGGACTGGTGGGGGCCGATGGGCGAGTCGGAGACCGGCCTGACCGAGGACCGCTACGTCTCGGCCGTCGAGATGCGCGAGCTGAGCACGTACGAGGGGCCGCCCGAGCGCGACACCATCGGCGGGCTCTACGTCATCCACCACCTCGTCGTGCTGCCCGTCGGCCCCGACGGACGGCCGGTGGAGGAGGCGGGCTTCTGGCCGGTCCACGAGGTTGGGCGCAACCCCGACGTCTTCCACCCCGACGCCGGCAAGCTGCTGAAGGCGGGCTCGAAGATCCTCTTCCCGTCCGCTCACCTGCACTCGAACGGGCGCCACACCCGCGCCCAGCTCGAGATCGGGTTCAAGTTCCACCCCGAGGGCTACGAGCCGTCGCGGACGGTGCAGATCATCGGCCCCGCCACGGTCGAGCTCGACATCCGGCCGATGGAGGCCGACCAGGAGTTCGAGGCGTTCAGCACCCTGATGGAGCACACCAAGATGATGGTGTACGAGCCCCACATGCACGCGGCGGGGGTGCGCATGTGCCTCGACGCCATCTGGCAGAACAACGTCGAGACCCTGAGCTGCGCCGGCTACAACCACAACTGGGTTCGGGTCTACACCTTCGAGGACGACGCGGCGCCGCTGCTGCCGCGGGGCACCATCCTCCGCATCAGGGGCTACTTCGACAACACCCCGAGCAACCCCAACGTGTCCGATCCGCGGAACTGGTCGGGACTGGGCCACCGTTCGATCGACAACATGATGATCAACATCGGGCAGGCGGTGTCGCTGACCGACCAGGAGTTCGCCGACGAGATGGCGGCGCGGCGCGAGCGGCTGGGCCTCGCGCCGGGCGAGACGGTCATCGGGTGCCCGCTGTGCGGCTACCCCGACCCGGCCGAGCTGGTGCCGGCCGCGGCCGACGACACCGAGGGCCAGTAGCCATGGCGAGCACGACGCGGACGCCGGAGCTGCGAGGGGCGGGAGCGGCGGCGGGCGCCGCCGCCCTGCTGGCCGCGGCCATCGTCGCCGCGCCCGCCGCGGTCCAGGCCCAGGATCAGGCCGAGGACCGCCCGGGGCGCGAGCTGAGCATCTCCCCCGCCTACGAGGGCTGGGAGAGGAACGACGACGGCTCGTTCAACCTGGTCTTCGGCTACATGAACCGGAGCTGGGACCCGGCCGAGATCCCCATCGGCCTCGACAACCGCATCGAGCCGGGCAACCCCGACCGCGGCCAGCCGACGCGCTTCCAACCGCGGCGGAACCGGCACGTGTTCCGCGTCCGCGTGCCCGCCGACTTCGGCGACCAGGAGCTGGTGTGGACGGTCGTCAGACGCAGCGAGATCGAGCGCGCCTACGCGACGCTGCATCCCGACTACTTCCTCGACGACATCGCCATCATGAACAACAACGGCGCCGGCGGCCCAGCCGGCGGCGCCTACAACATCTTCGGCAACCAGCGGCCGGAGCTGGAGGTCGACGACCTGTCGGTGCGCCGCACCACCGTCGGCGAGCCCGTGGTCCTGAGGGCGCACGCCACCGACGACGGCGTGCCGAGGACGCGGAACATGCCGGCCCCGCGCATCGGCACCACCCGCATCGGAGCCGGCACCCCGAACAGCGCGAGCGGCCTGCGCGTCGCCTGGATCGTCTACCGCGGGCCGGGCGCGGTCACCTTCGACCCGCCGCAGTTCAAGGTCTGGGAGGACTACCGCGCCGGCACCGACTCGCCGTGGGCGCCGGGCTGGAAGACGCCGGAGCCGCCCGAGGACGGGACGTGGACGGTCGAGGCGACCTTCCACCGGCCGGGCCGCTACGTGATTCGCGCCCTCGCCCACGACGGCGGCCTCGCCACCCACCAGGACGTGACCGTGACCGTCGGTCCCTAGAGTGATTCCATCCGGGCCGGCAACCGGCCCGGATGGAATCACGGGGCCTTCCAGCGCACATCAGTAGCCGCGGATTCGCATGTCCGACCAACGCATACACGCGGGCCTGCACATTCCCGACTTGTCGATAACCGGTTTTGGCGGTATCGCGCGTCTCTCCATTGCCCGGCTTGGCCGCGTGACCCTGTTGACCGGCCGCAACGGTGCGGGCAAGACCACCGTGCTCGAGGCGGTGCGGGTTTACGCCGCCCGGGCGCGCCCGAACGTGTTGCACGACGTACTGGAGCGGCGAGAGGAATTCGCCGCCGCTCTCGACGAGGATCAGGATCCCGTCGTTTTCCCCGACTACGCTGCCCTGTTCCACGGCCGCGTCGGAACGCATGGGCAGTCCATCACCATGGGTCCGACGGACGGCACGGACGACCTTCGAATCGAGGTGTCAGCGCTTGAACCCGACCAGCAGAGTCTGTTCTCTGCCCAACCCACCCGCGTGCAGGCCATCAAGATCGCGTATCGGCGGGAAGAACGGTTGTTGCCGTGGTTCCTCCCGACCAGCGAACGGAACAAGAGTTGGTCACAACGCCGTTACCTCTGGGATTTGCATCGTGCCTGGCGCAACGACGACAACGAGTGGCCGATCATCGAATGCGAGTCTCTGGGACCCGGGCTGCCGGGCAACAACAGAATTGCGCGCTTGTGGGACAACGTCACCCTGACCGACGCGGAGGATCTCTCGATTCAGGCTCTGCGCCTCATCAGTGACGACATCGATCGGGTGGCGGTGGTCAGCGACGACCAGCGAAGCCACCGCCGCCGCGTGGTCGTGAAGCTGAAGAACCAGGCTCGTCCGGTCCCGCTCAAGAGCCTCGGCGACGGCGTCCCGCGCATGTTCGCGGCCGGATTGGCCCTCGCCAACAGTCGCGACGGCTTCCTCGTCATCGACGAAGCGGAGAACGGGTTCCACCACTCCGTCCAGCGCGACTTCTGGCGCACGGTCCTCCGTGCCGCGCAACAGAACAACGTGCAGGTGTTGGCAACGACTCATAGCTGGGACTGTGTGCGCGGTTTCGCGCAAGCAGCCACGGAAACCGGTGACGTTGCGGGCGCTCTGGTGCGACTCGATCGCGACGGCCAGGACGTGCGACCGGTCGAGTACACCGAGGAAGACCTCGAGACGATTGCCGAGCAGGGCATCGAGGTCAGGTAGCCGCATGGCCCCAGGGTCGCCCCCCGGTCGGATACTGCTGGTGGAGGGAGCCGACGACAAGCACGTCGTGCGACACCTCTGCAACGCCAAGCCGGATATCCCGGACTTCGAGATCGTCGACAAGACCGGTCTTCCAGCCCTCATCCGGGCGATCGGTCCCGAAATCAAGGCACCGGGCCGGCTCGCGGTCGGCGTTCTTGCCGATGCGAACGACAATCCGCAGGCGCGATGGCAGTCGATAGCAGGCCGTCTTCGAGGAGCAGGTCTCGAACCGCCAGCGTCCATGACGCAGACCGGCACGATAGTCGAGGGCAAGCCCCGAGCGGGGATCTGGCTGATGCCCGACAACGACTCCCCGGGCGAGCTCGAGAACTTCATCGCCGGGCTGATCGCCGCCGATGATCCCGTGTGGCCGCTTGCCAGCGCCTATATCGAGAGCATCCCCGACGCGGCTCGCAGGTTCAAGCCCGGAAAGACCCTGAGGGCTCGACTTCACGCCTGGCTGGCCGCCAGAGCCGAGCCGCGGAAAATGGGCGGCGCCATCGGCGCAGGAGACCTCGATACGACCGGTCCAGCCGCAGAAGAGCTCTGCGACTGGCTTCGACAACTGTTCCGCTGACCATTGACGCGGCAAGTGGAGTGGAGCCTGTCCGGCACGCGTCGAGGTCCGGCAGCCCCCCCCGGCTCGGTCCGGCAATTCCCGACGCCCGATGAGGAGCAAGGCGATGGACGACATCCGACACGGAAAGGCGCGGCGAGCCCCGGCCGGGCTCGTGGTCATGATCTCCATCGCCCTCACCGCCGGCGCCGAGGTACTTGCCCAGTCCGGGCGTAACCTGGAGCGCCCCGGGCACTGGACCGCCCGGTACGACGACGGCGCCGGTACGGCCGAGCGCCGCTTCGTGGTCATGCGGCCCGGGTGGCACATCTTCGCGGGCCCCGGCGGCCTGCTGTGGGACAGCGGGCGCTTCGCGTCGGGCAGCTACAGCGTGAGCAGCACCGTCTACCTGTTCCCGGAGGGCGACCCCGACCAGTCGGGCTCGACGCGACTCGACAGCGCCTACGGCCTGTTCCTCGGCGGCCGGGACCTCGACGGCGGGACTGCCGCCTACGTGTCGTTCGTCATCGGCAACGACCGACGTTTCCGCGTCGCCAGTCATCATTGCGGGAGCGACACCGCCGAGCTCGTCCCCTGGACCGGTCACGAGGCCATCGCGGCATTCGACGAGACGACGACGGGCGGCCCGGTCGAGAACGTCCTCGCCATCGACGTCCGGGACGGCGCGGTGATCTTCTACGTCAACGACGCGGTCGTCGCCCAACTCCCTCGCGACGGACTGCCACTCGACGGCATCATCGGACTCCGCGCCGGGGCCGGCCTCAGCCTTCACGTGACGGAAATCGAGATCGGGCCGAATCGCCGGACCGGATAGCCCTCCCGGCTACCGGCCGTCCGCGGCCGCGTCCAGGTCGCTCCAGCTCCACCCCGGCGGCCAAGTAGAACCAGGCACACCGACCGCTTCAATCGCGGAGCAGGTCTCTGGTCGCGTCCAGGCCAATCTCGTTTGCGTTGTCCAGCAGGTACACGAGTGCCTCTATTCTGGTGCGGTTGTGGTGGTACGTGTTCGCAGTGAGGTAGCCGTAGAAGTTCCCCGCCCTGTCCACTACCGCAGGCGGAGCAGACGCGTAGCGGTTCCATGGGCTCGAATTGCTGTACCGCGAGCCGTATTCTCCGTACCTGTTCCAGATGCTGTTGCTGCTGTATCTAGATCCATGTTCCCCATAACGGTTGCACACGGAGACCTGATCGAATGGTCCGCAGGTGAGACAACCGAGGAACTCCTCTTGGTCTTCATCCCCGAACAGCAGCAGCTCTTGCGCCGCCAATGCAGACTCGTCGAACGGCCCAGAGGTGAATCCCAAACAAATGCAGCCAGCCAGCAACCATTTCGCCATCAATCCACCTCGCATTTCGATCAACCCCGCTGCCGCCGCCCCACCTGCCAGAGGAGGAAGCTCACGGTGTCGACCATCTCGTCTATCTGCTGGCTCACCGGCTGGCCGCCGGAGTGGCCGGCCTGGGTGTGGTAGCGCAGCAGGATGGGGCTGCCCGATCCGTTCCTCGCCTGCATCAGGGCCGTCATCTTCCGCGCGTGCAGCGGCGCCACCCGGGTGTCGCCGTCGCCCGACAGGTACAGCGTGGCCGGGTAGTCGCCGCCGTCGACGACGTTGTGGTACGGCGAGTACGCGTGGATGTAGGCGAACTGCCCGGGGTCGTCGCTCGACCCGTACTCGGGCACCCAGAAGCTGGCCACGAGGAACTGGTGGTAGCGGACCATGTCGAGCAGCGGATAGGTGCAGACCACCGCGCCGAACAGGTCGGGCCGCTGGTTCGACACCGCGCCGACGAGGAGGCCGCCATTGCTGCCGCCCCGGATGGCGAGGTGCTCGGGGCTCGTGTAGCCCTCGGCGACGAGGTGCTCGGCCGCGGCGATGAAGTCGTCGAAGACATTCTGCTTGCTCTCGAGCATGCCGGCCCGGTGCCACGCCTCGCCGAACTCGCCGCCCCCGCGCATGTTCGCCTGGGCGAAGACGCCGCCCGACTCGATCCAGGTCGTCGCGAGGGCCGAGAACGCCGGCGTCATGCTGTTGTTGAAGCCGCCGTAGCCGGTCAGCAGCGTCGGGTTGCTCCCGTCGAGGGCGACGTCCGGCCGGTGGACGACGAACATCGGCACCTCGGTGCCGTCCTTCGACGCGAACCACCGCTGGGTGACGGTGTAGGCGGCGGGGTCGACGGGCAGCTCGGGCTCGGCCCACACCGACTGCTCGCCGGTCGCGAGGTCGTAGCGGTAGATGGTGCTCGGCACGTGGAACGTCTGGAACGTGAAGAAGGCCTCGTCGCTGGTCCAGCGGCCCGCGCCGCCGCCCACCGAGCCGAGGGTGTCGAACGCGATGTCGCGGATGTGGGTCCCGTCGAGCTCGTGGACGGCGACCCGCGGCTGCACGTCCTGCAGGTACGACACGGCGAGCTTCCCGCCGAGGGCAGCGGCCCCCTCGACCACCACGTCGTCGCGCTCGGGGACGACGTCGCGCCACCGCTCGAACCCGGGGTCGGCGGGGTCGGCCAGCACCACCCGCTTGTTCGGGGCGTCGAGGTTGGTGACGATGACCAGCTCGCCCCCCGCGAACGAGGCCCACGACTCGGACACGCCGTCGGCGATGGCGGTCACGAACGGGGTGTCGCGCCGGAGGTCCTTGACGTGGATCTCGGTCGGCCCCGACGAGCCCTCGATGACGTGCACGACCATCCAGCGTCCGTCGTCCGAGACCACGGTGACGGGAATCTGGTGGCGCTGATACCCCTCGCCGAAGAGCTGCACGTCGTCGGCCATCGCCGCACCGAACGCGTGGTACATCACCCGCGGGGTCACGTCGCCGTAGCGCTCGTAGTAGAGCCCGCCGCCGTCCGGGGCCAGGGTGACCCCGCCGTAGCGGGCCGCCGGCAGCACGTCGGCGAGGTCCTCGCCGGTGTCGACGTCGCGGACGCGGATGGAGACCTCGTCGACACCCCCTTCGCGCACCGCGTACGCCACCCGCGTCCCGTCGCCGGAGATGTCCCACAGGGCCACGCTCGTCGAGTGGTCCGGGCTCATCGGGTGCGGATCGATCAGCACCCGGTCCTCGCCGTCGAGCCCGTCGCGCACGTAGACCACCGACAGGTCCTGGTCGGCGCCGCGCCGGCTGTAGAAGTAGCGCCCCCCGCGCTCGTTCGGCAGGCCGACCACGTCGCGCTGGAGCACCGACGCGGCCGCCGCCCGCAGCTCCTCGCGGCCCGGCAGTGCGCCCAGCACGGCATCGGTGTAGGCGTTCTGGGCGTCGATCCAGGCGCGCGTCTCGGGCGCCTCCTGGTCCTCGAGCCAGCGGTAGGGGTCGGGCACCTCGACGCCGTGCAGCGTGTCGACGACCTCCCGGACCTCGGTGGGCGGCGGAGGCGGCACGTCGATTCCCGAGTCTCCGCCACAGGCGGCCGTCAGCGCCATACCGGCGACGATTCCCGTAGCGCGTCGCGATCCGGCCATGCTCTCCTCCTCGACATTGGAACGTTCAGCGTGAGCACTTCGGCGGATCCGGAACTCAATCCGCCTCCAGCAGGTAGTGATACTCCAGCGCCGCACCGAGGGCCATGGCCCCGCCCCGATCGTCGGCCCCGTTGACGGCGGGGCGGTCGAGATAGTATCGCCGCGTCGGCCCCGCCCCGGTGCCGATGCAGACGTCGACCAGCGTACCGTCCTCCCGCACGTGGGCGAGCAGCGCGCGCCATGCCCGGTCAACGGCCGGCCGGTACGATTCGTCGAGCCACCCGAGCCGGAGGCCCCGGGCCATCGCGGTCAGCGTCATCGCGGTGACGCTGGTCTCGCGGTAGCTGCCGGGCTCGTCGACGACCTGGCGCCACATGCCGTCCGGCGCCCGGTGGGCGCGCATGGCCGCCAGGTGCCGGCGGTGGATGTCGAGCACCGCGGCCCGCTCGGGATGGTCAGCGGGCAGGACCGTCAGAAGCTCGGACAGGCCGAGGGCGCCGAAGCCGTTGCCCCGGCCCCACGCGGCGGGGGCGCCGGCGTCGTGGTGGAAGAGCCCGTCCGGCTGCTGCAGGCGCGCCGCGTAGGTGGTGACGAGGCGAACGGCGGCGGCGAGGCCCTCGGGGTCGCCGGCGCGCACGGCGGCGATGGTGCCGAGGAAGAAGTCGTCGCTCCACCCCGAGCCGTGCCGGGGCACGCCCGGGGCCGTCTCCGCCCGCGCGAGGGCCACCCCCTCGGCCGCGAGCCGGGCCGCCGCGTCGCGGTCCGGGCCCGGCGACCTCGCCAGCTCGCTGAAGATCATCGTCCCCGCCACCGCCGCGAAGCTGATGCGGTCGCCGAACAGCGGCCGTTCGCCGGAGAGCCACGGGCGGATCTCGCCCATCACCTCGTCGCGTAGCGACGGGTCGTCGTCGATCGCGGCGAGCTGCAGCGAGTGGACCCAGGCGAGGGCGGGAATGTAGCTGATGCTCGGGGCGCCGGGATAGCGCCGCGCGAGCACTCGGGCCAGCACCAGCGGGCCGCGAGCGATCCGATCGGCGAGGACATCGCGCAGCGGCGACCGCCGGTCCGGGGCGCGGGCCAGCGCCTCTCGCATGACCGCCGCCCCGTCGGCGGCGCCGGCGGTCACGAGCAGCGCGTCGACGGGACCGAGGCCCGGCTGGCTCGCGGGGTCGGCCACGGCCGCGGCCAGCGAGCCCGCGGGCAACTCCGCGCCGCCGGCCGTCCCGCCGCCCTCGCCGGCGGACCGCCGGTGGATGACCAACCTGTCCCCGGCCCGAACCTCGACCACGAGATCGGGGGCCTGGTAGGCCACCCAGCGCCAGACGTAGCGGCTCTCGGGCCGGTCGGGGTCGTCGAAGAAGCCGTCGGCCGGCGGGAACCCGCCCGCTCGGGTCGCGCCTTCCGGCGACGGATGGGCCATCGGCAGGGCGCTCACCGTCCAGCGTGTGCGCTCCTCCCCGGGCGCCTCGGACTTGAACCACCGCACCGCGTCGAGCACGATGCGGGCCGCCGCCTCGGCATCGCCGTCGAGCCCGCCCACGAGCACGATGCGGCGCTCGGGCCGCGAGAGGTCGAAGGCCGACGGATTCTCGAGGGTGAGCAACGGCGTCTCGTCGCGGGTCACCCCGGCCGCGCTCACGATGCCCGGCTCGCCCGGGAGGGCGGCAAGCGCGTCGAGCGCCGCCCGCAGGTCCGCAGTGCCATCCACCGTCCTCGCCGCCGGGTCCGGGACGGGCAGTGCGCTGGCGTCCTGCGACAACACCAGCAGCCGCGCGTCGCCAGCGGGCTGCGCCGCGGCAGCGCCGGCACTCGCCAGGAACGCGGCGACGCCGAACGTCGCCGTCCATCGCACCGCCTGTCCATCTGCACGCACAGATCACTCCTTTCCTCGACGCCCGCCGACGGTCCGGCGCGCCGGAGGTCATGGGGAACGATCAGGTCGATCCGCATCATGATCGTCCTTGGTAGTGGCGACCGCAAGACCCCGTCCCAGAATCTTGCGAGCATGCGAACCCATCGGCCCGTCCTGCCCGAGCGACAAGGCTCTCTCGCGGCACGATCCCGGGGCTGCGGCGAGGACGGCCCGGCGTCGCCGGTCCTGTTGCCGCCGGTCGGTTTCGCGTAGAATCAGGGCCGGCGCGGAAGGAATCCAGCGCCCGAAGAGAACGACACCAAGGAGATCGACATGTGTGATGAGAGAACCGATGCCGACACCACGAAGTACCAGCGCGCGCGGGAGATGACGCGCCGGCAGTTCGGAGCCGTATCGGCGGGCGCAGGGCTGGCGATGCTGCTGCCCCGGGTTGCGAACGCCCAGGCGGTCACCGAGTCGGAGATCGACGTCCAGACCCCCGACGGCGTCTGCGACAGCTACTTCGTGCACCCCGCGAGCGGCGCCCACCCCGGCGTCCTCATCTGGCCCGACGCCTTCGGCCTCCGGCCGGCCAAGCGCCAGATGGCGAAGCGGCTCGCCGAGTCGGGCTACTCGGTGCTGGTGGTCAACCAGTACTATCGGTCGCAGCGGGCGCCCATCGTGGACAGCACGGTCTTCGCCGAAATCGCCCCCATCGTCAGGCCGCTGATGGCGACGCTGAGCCCCGAGACCCACGTGGCGGACGCGCGGGCGTTCGTGAGCTTCCTCGACAGCCAGGCGTCGGTGGACAGCAACCGGAAGATGGGAACCATGGGCTACTGCATGGGCGGCCCCATCACCATGCGCACCGCGGCGGCCCTGCCCGACCGCATCGGCGCCGGCGCGTCGTTCCACGGCGGCGGCCTCGTGACCGACGGGGACGACAGCCCGCACCTGCTCGTGCCGCAGATGACCGCGCACTACCTGTTCGCGATCGCCGAGAACGACGACGAGAACGAGCCCGAGGCGAAGAACGTCCTGCGCGAGGCGTTCGACGAGGCCGGCCTGCCGGCCGAGATCGAGGTGTACGAGGGCGCCCTGCACGGCTGGTGCCCGCCGGACACCCAGGTCTACAACGAGCCGCAGGCGGAGCGGGCGTGGAGCCGCCTCCTCGCCCTGTTCGAGAACGCGCTCGGGTAGGGGCCTGCGCCGGGCCCGCCGACGGGACGCGCCGGCACCCGGTCCGCGCCGCCGGCACGATGGCGGCGGCGCTCCGATTCCGGTCGGCTGGAGGCTTCGAGCACCCGGGACCCTCCCGGGTGCTCGGGCCGCCCGCGGCGCCCTCCCGGCTCCTTCCCGGAAGCTGCGCGTTCGTCCCGGACATGAGCCGCCCACACGGCCCACGGCCCGCCACCTGTCCCCTCTGCGAGGCGATGTGCGGCGTGCTCGTGGAGGTCGACGACGGGCGCATCCGGTCGGTTCGCGGCGACCCCGACGACCCCTTCAGCCGCGGCTACGTCTGTCCCAAGGCGGCGGCGCTCCCCGACCTGCACCACGACCCCGACCGCATCCGAGGACCGCTGGTCCGAACCGGCTCGACCTGGCGCGAAGCGTCCTGGGATGAGGCCCTGGATCGCGCCGCCGCCGGCATCGCCACCGTCCGCCGACGGCACGGCCGCGATGCCGTCGCCTTGTACTACGGCAATCCCGTCGCCCACAACCTGGGGCTGCTGACCCACGGGCTCGCGTTCCGGCGGGCGCTGCGCACGAGAAACGTCTACTCCGCGAGCTCCGCCGACCAGTTGCCGCAGATGCTGGCGTCGCTGCGCATGTACGGGCACTTCGGGCTGATTCCGGTGCCCGACGTCGAACGGACCGACTTCTTCCTCATCATCGGGGCCAATCCCGTCGTGTCGAACGGGAGCCTGATGAGCGCGCCCGACATGCGCGGCCGCCTCGCCGCCATTCGTGCGCGCGGGGGGCGCGTGGTCGTCGTCGATCCGCGCCGCACCGAGACCGCGGCCGTCGCCGACGAGCATCTGGCGATCCGGCCCGGCGCCGACGCCCTGCTCCTGGCGGCGGTGCTGCACGTCATCGTCTCGGAAGATCGCGTGCGCCTCGGCCGAATGGCGGAACGCGTGAAGCACCTCGACGCGTTGAGGGCGCTGGTCGGCGACCTGCCTCCGGAGCGCGTAGCGCCGCGCACCGGCATCGCCCCCACGACCATACGGCGCCTCGCCGCCGCCTTCGCCGACGCCGGGCGCGCGGCGTGCTACGGCCGGGTCGGGCTCTGCACGCAGCGGTACGGCACGCTCGCGGCGTGGCTGCAGCAGGCCCTGAACCTCGTGACGGGCCGTCTCGACGAGGTCGGCGGCATGCTGCTCCCGACTCCCGCCGTCGACGTCCTGGGCATCTTCGACCGCCTCGGCTGGCGCGGCACGTTCGACCGGTGGCGGAGCCGCGTCCGCGGGCTTCCGGAGTTCAGCGACGAGCTGCCGGTCGCGGCCCTGGCCGACGAGATCGAGCCCGCCGGCCCGGGGTCGGTGCGCGCGCTGGTCACCGTCGCCGGCAACCCCGTGCTGTCGGCCCCGAACGGACGCCGTCTCACACATGCGATAGAGGGTCTCGAGCACGTGGTCGCGGTCGACCCGTACCTCAACGAGACCACCCGCCACGCCCACGTCCTGCTGCCGCCCGCGCCCCCGCTCACGCGCGCGCACTACGACCTCGCCCTCAACGCCTTCGCGGTGCGCAACGTTGCGAAGTACGTCGAGCCGGTGGTCGCCCGCACTCCTGATGAACGTCACGACTGGGAGATTCTCGCCGAGCTCGGCGGACGCGCTCTCGCACCGCGCCTGCTCCGCCGGCCCGTCGCCCGGGCCGCGCGGGCGTTGCGGCCGGAACGTCTCCTTCACGCGCTGCTGCGGGCCGGGCCCTACGGCCTGACCCTCGCCCGGCTGCGCGCGGCGCCGCACGGCGTAGACCTCGGCCCCCTGCAGCCGGGGCGCATCGGCGGCCGCATCGCCACCCCTGACCGCCGAATCGACGCGGCACCGGAGGCGTTCCTGCGCGAGGCGCGCGAGCAGCTCGTCGCCGAGGCCGACGGCGGCGCGACGGACGGTCTGGTGCTGATCGGGAGGCGCGAGGTGCGGAGCAACAACTCCTGGATGCACAACAGCCCGCGCCTCGTGAAGGGGCCTCCCCGCTGCACCCTGCTCGTCCATCCGGACGACGCCGCGTCCCGCGGGCTCGACACCGGCGGTCTCGCCGAGCTCCGATCCGAGACCGGCGCCGTGACCGTCCCCGTCGAGGTCAGCGACACGATGCGCCCCGGTGTCGTCAGCCTGCCCCACGGGTGGGGGCACCACCGCGACGGCGTCCGCCTCCGCGTCGCGGGCGCGCACGCGGGGGCGAGCGCGAACGACGTGACGAGCGATCGCCATCTCGATACGTTGAGCGGCAACGCCGGCTTCAACGGTCTGCCGGTGACGGTGCGCCGGCAGTCCGGACCCGCGGGAGCCGCCACCTCCAGTGATCCAACGAAGGCAGTGAAGACCGACGTCGGGTACGGCGGCCCTCGGCGGGCAGAGTCCAGGCTCGCGGTGGAGAATCCGCATCCCCGCCGCGAACGGGCCGACGCGTTCACGTAGAATCACCGGCAAACCGTTGACCGACAACCGAGGAGAGAAGATGACCAGACCGGCGCTCGTCCTGATTGGATGTCTCGCGGCCGCGTGCGGCGGCACGGAACCGGCGGCTCCACCGGAGGAAACGGCCCCGGACACGGGCGCCGGCACGATCCTCCGGGTCGACCCCCGATTCGACGCGCTCGTGCCGGCCGACGCCCGCATCGAGAAGCTCGCCGACGGCTTCGTCTTCACCGAGGGGCCGGTCTGGGACCGCGCGGGGTCGCGCCTGCTGTTCTCGGACGTGCGCGGCAACGGGGTCTACGAGTGGACCGAGTCGGCGGGGACGAGCCCCGTCATCGAGCCCGTGTTCGAGGGCGACCGGACCGGCCTGCGCTCGGTCAGCTCCAACGGGCTGACCCTCGACGCCGAGGGCCGCCTCGTCATGTGCGAGCACGGCAACCGGCTCATCTCGCGGGTGGAGGCGGACGGCACCCGGACCACCCTGGTCGACCGCTACGAGGGCAACCGGCTGAACAGCCCGAACGACGCCGCCTACGCGTCGGACGGCTGGCTCTACTTCACCGACCCCGGCTCGGCGCTCGAGGGGCGCGACGCCTCGCCGCTGCGCGAGCTCGACTACAACGGCATCTACCGCCTGAGCCCTGACGGCGAGCTCGAGCTGCTGTACCGGGACCAGTCGCGCCCGAACGGCATCGCCCTGTCGCCGGACGAGTCGGTGCTCTACGTGGCCAACTCCGACCCGGAGCAGAAGGTGTGGATGGCGTACGACCTCGGCGAGGACGGCGCGTCGAACCCGCGGGTCTTCTTCGACGTGAACGACCAGACCGCCGAGGGCGCGGCCGACGGCCTGAAGGTGGACGACGCCGGCAACCTCTTCGCCACCGGCCCCGGCGGGGTCTGGGTGATCGCCCCCGACGGCGCCCACCTCGGCACGATCATGCCCGACGAGGTGCCGGCCAACGTGGCGTGGGGCGACGACGGCCGAACGCTCTACATGACCGCCCGTACCGGGCTCTATCGGATCCGCCTGACCACCGGGGGTGCGATCCCCGGGCCGTAGCCGTCGGAATCGGCAGGGACCGCCGGCGGCGTCACGAAGCTCCCGGCCGCACGTGGAAGGGACGCCCGCGGCGCGGGACGGCAAGGAGGCCCCCGGCCACGCCTGGGCAGGGCCGGGAACGCGGGCCGCGCCCCCCGCCGCCAGCCCGCGAACGCCGCGCCCAGACGCTATTCCGGCCGGTGCGGCAGGAGCTCCCAGTAGAGGCTGCCGCCCACCAACTCGCCGTCGTCGTTCGTGCGCGGCCGCCCGCCGAGGCGCAGGACGTCGCCGGCGAGACGGTAGAGGCGCTCCGCGTCCGTCACCCCTTCGACGGGCCGGGTTCGGCCTTCCTGGTGGTGGACGACGTACTGCGGCTCGGCGTCCTCGTGGACGGTGAACGTCCCGAAGTACCCGCCGTAGGTCCGGTAGGCGGCCATCGCCTCTTCCGGCGTGGGGGTCGCACCCGCGTACGGCGTGCGCCCCTCGCGCGCCATCAGGTGCACCATCATGTGGCCGGTCGGGGTGTAGATGATCCACGAGCCGGCGCGGCCGTCGTTCCGGTCCCCGCGCCAGAACTCGCTGCCGCGGTCCTCGTACCGGTCCGTATAGAGAAGCTGGCGGAACCCGACGAAGCGCTGCGCCTCCTCCGACAGCTCGGCGTCGGGCAGCCGCTCCCAGACGACCTGGCGGTCGCCGCCGCTCTTGGTCCCGTCGGCCGCCGCCGGCGTGAGGATGAGACGGTCTCCCTCGATGTCGTAGAACCGCTTCGCGTCGACCTCGGCGCCGGGGTTGATCTGGCCGATCCGATGGTGGATCAGGAATCTCCCCTCGTCGTCCTCGTTGACGCTGAACGGGCCGAAGTAGGCGGTATAGCCCTCGAGCGCCGCCTGCACCTCCTCCGGCGTCGGCCCCTCGTCGGAGAACGGCGCCCGGCCGAGCGGCATGACGTTGACCGCCATGTGCCCGGTGTCGCTGTAGGTGATGTACCCGAGCGAGTTGAAGTCCTCCACGGGGACCCACGCGCCGCTCTCGTCCTTGACGTTGCGTCCGACGAGCTGGTACGTCCCGATGACGGGACCGCGCGGGAGGCCGCTCTCCGCCGCCGCGTCTTCCACGGGCGGGGCGGCGGTCGCCGACGCGTCCTCCGCCGCGGGGGCGGGCATCTCGGCGCAGCCGGCGAGGGCGAAGGGCAGACACACGACGGCGGCGACGATCACGGCGATCTTCCGGTTCCGCATGATGCTTCTCCTTCGTGCGCGTGACGAACGCGAGCCTCCGTCGAGAGGCGCGGTGTACAGCCGGGTGTGCCGGTCGATGCGCCGAAGGTCGGGCCGGACGGCAACCGGCGCGACGCGGCAGATCCTGCCGGGGCCGCGGGCCGGACGGCGCACGGATGCGGCAACGGATCCCGCGGGCCCCTCCTCCCGGCCGCCCGCGGCCGAGGAGGGCGACGCAGCCCTCGGGCGCCCGCCCGAACGGTCTCCCTCAATCGCCCGCAGTCGAAACGGGTGGGGCGCCTGGAACGGCGTCGCGTCCCCGCTTCACCACGCCAGCGAAAGGCCGTTGGTGGTCGTCCTCACCTCGAGGTCCCGCCATGTCACCGGCTCGATGATCGCCGCCAACCCGAGCGCGGCGATCGCGGCGCCGACCACGCCCTCGTCGACGACCCACTCGTTGTGCGTGAAGCCCACCAGGCCTCCGGCCGCCATCAACCCGGCGCCGAGGATGAACTGGCGGGTGCGCTCGTTCCGGATCTGCCGGAGACGCTCCGGGTCGATGCGGTCGATGAGGAGCCCGCCGTCCGCCTGCAGCAGTACGCCGGATGACTCCGCCGCCGCGACCGGCAGGGGCGCCTGCGCCTGTGCGATCGAAGGGGAGAGAGTGAGGAGGATTGCCCCGAGGACTGTTGCGATATAGATGCGCATCCGACTTCCTTTCGCAGAAGTGTGGTGTCAATTCTAACAAGTCGAGCCCGCCGGCACAGCCCCCCGGCGCCGCGACCGCCCCGCGACGCGGTCCCGCGACCGCCCCGCCCTTCCCGCCGCCCTCCCCCCCGCGACCGGCCAAGCGCCGCCCATCTCGAAGGCTCCGTCGGATCGCGGCGGCCCCGCGAGGCGCCGGTGCCCGACGAACCGGTGAAGAGCCGGATCCAGGGCCTGTTATACACCCGCCGGTTCCCCATGCGCGCGCCTTTTTTGGCGCGAGGGGCCCGTGCCGGGAGCCCCGCAGAAGCCACCATCCGCTCTGCCGCCTGCCACGGCGCCGCCGTCGGCGGTGCGGGCGTGAGCGGACGCCGGGCTCGCACCGTCAGCCGACGAGGGTGATCAGGTAGAAGATCCCCGTCCCGCCCAGCAGGACGATGCCGATCCACGACAGGGCCAGCATCGCCGGGCCGGGCCGGTGCTCGGGCGGCATCTCGCGGGAGGTCACGGCGCGCAGGTTGAGATAGCCGAGCACGGGGCCGGTCAGGAACGCCAGGGTCGTTGCGAAGTCGATCATCGTGGTGAGGTTGCCGATGAACAGCGCCATCACGATCACGGTCAGGGTGACCAGGGCCGCGAGGGTCCACCAGTACAGCGGGCCGCAGGGCCGCACGGGCGTCCCCGGCGAGCGCAGGACCAGGATGGAGCGCTCGATGGCGCGGGGGCCGCCGTCGAGCACCGTCATGGTCGTCGACAGCATCGTCGTCACCACCGCCACCAGCACCACCGGCCGGGTCCACGCCCCGAGGGTGGCGGCGTAGAGATCCACGAGCTGGGTCGAGAACAGCGTCCCCTGCGCGGAGAGCTCCTCGCCGGACTGGAACATCACGGCGGCGCCGAGGATCACGAAGGTGAACGCGAGCACCGCCGTCCCCACGTAGCCGATGAGGAAGTCCTGCCGCGCCGTCTCCACCGAGCATCGCTGCCCCGACGTCTCGTTCTTGGCCAGCGTCCACAGCGAGCTCCACACCGAGATGTCGATGGCCGACGGCATCCACCCCGCCAGGGCCAGCAGGAACAGGAACGGCACCGCCGATCCCACCAGGTCTCCCGGCCACAGCGCCACCGTCGAGAAGTCGGCACGCGGCAGGCTGACCGCGGCGGCCAGCAACGTGGACACCGCGAGCAGCAGCACGACGAGCTTGATCGACAGGTCGAGCCCGCGGAACCGGCCCCACCACAGCAGCGCGCACCCCGGCGCCATGACCGCCGCCGCCAGCACTGCCAGCGGCCAGTCGACCCCCAGCGCGAACCCCACCAGGTAGGCGGTGAACATGACCACCGTGGCCTGGATGACGCCGCCCGTCAGCACCGTGATGATCAGGTACAGCCACAGCGCCCACCGGCCCGTGCGGGCGTACCCCTCAACGAGGCTCTGCCCCGTGGCCGCCGCGTAGCGCGGGCCGTACTCGAAGAACGGGTACTTGAGGACGAGGGCGATCAGGATGACCCCGGCCAGCCCGAAGCCGGCCGACGCCCCGGCGCGGGTCGACTGCACCAGGTGCGACACCCCGATGGCGGTCGCCGCCCAGAGGATGCCGGGGCCGAACGCGACCCACAGCCGGCTGCCGGGCGAGGAGTCGGAGATGCCCATGTGGGTCGGCCGCTACCCCTCGACCGCCATCGGCTCGTCGCGGCCGACGACCTGGGTCGCGGGGCCCAGGATCAGCGGGTCGGGGCCCGTCACCACGTCGGTGTTCTTGTCCGGATAGGGCATCTTCGAGAGGAAGTGCAGCAGGCAGGCGACGCGGGCGCGCTTCTTGTCGTCGGACTTGATGACCGTCCACGGGGCGTCGTTGGTGTCCGTGTAGAAGAACATCGCCTCCTTGGCCTCGGTGTAGCCGTCCCACTTGTCGAGGGAGGCGAGGTCGACGGGCGAGATCTTCCACTGCTTCAGGGGGTCGGTCTGGCGGCTGCCGAAGCGGCGCGCCTGCTCCTCCTGGGAGACGGAGAACCAGTACTTGAAGAGGCGGATGCCGCTGTTGACGAGCATGCGCTCGAGCTCGGGGGCTTGGCGCATGAACTCGAGGTACTCCGAGCGGGTGCAGAAGCCCATGACCCGCTCGACCCCGGCGCGGTTGTACCAGGACCGGTCGAAGAAGACCATCTCGCCCGCCGCCGGCAGGTGCTCGATGTAGCGCTGGAAGTACCACTGGCCGCGCTCGCGCTCGGTGGGCTTCTCGAGGGCGACGACGCGAGCGCCGCGCGGGTTCAGGTGCTCCATGAACCGCTTGATGGTGCCGCCCTTCCCGGCCGCGTCGCGCCCCTCGAAGAGGACGACGACCCGACTGCCCGACTCCTTGACCCACCGCTGCACCTTCAGCAGCTCGGCCTGCAGGGCGGCCTTGCGCCGCTCGTAGGCGCCGCGCTTCATGCGGTCGGAGTACGGATAGACGCCCTCCTTGAAGACGCGCCGGATGGCGTCGGAGTCTTGGCCCGTGTCCATGTCACTGCGTGGCCGCGCGCGCCGCCGCCTCCTCCAGGCGCGCGTTCCGCAGGATGTTCGCGAGCCCGTAGTTCCCCTCGTGGCAGGCGTACTCGTACATCGCCTGATCGGTCTTCTTCAGCGGGAACATCACGGTCCAGGGCGCCACCCAAGTGGACGGATCGTCGGCCGTGATCTCGTAGCGGACGGTGTCGGGTCCCACCCGGGTGAACCGCTCGGTCACGCGCACCGCCCCCGTCGAGCCTCGGAACCCGGCGCCGTCGCGGTAGTGGCTGGACTCGACGACCAGCGTGTCGCCCTCCCACCGTCCGCGCGCCTCACCGTGCCACTGGGGAATGCCGGCGTAGGGCCGCCCGTCCAGGGGCACGATGCGCGAGTCGTGGATCATCTCGGACACGATGACGACGTGGTCCGGGGTCTGCAGGATCTGGTAGTTGTTGTTGTAGGCGCCCGGCAGCCGGGGGGTCCCGAAGCTGAGGCACCGCTCGGTGTTCCCGCGATAGTCGGCGCCGTCGGCGGGATGCGCGCGGCGGCGGGCCGACCGCTCGGCGTTGCGCCGCCGGGCGTCGTCGGTCAGCGCGGGAATGCGCCCGTCCGGCGGGTCGACGACGAGCGAGGTCCGCAGGTCCTCGGTCAGCTCCTTGCCGTAATCGAGCCACCACTTCGCGTGCACGCTCGGGGCGCGGTCGTAGTCGGCCTGCTCCTCGAGAGTGCGCGCGGTGAACGCGGCGGCCTCCTCCTCACTCATCACCACCTTGCCCGCGAACTCGCGCGGCCGCTGGAGCGGCGTCATCGTCCGGTAGTCCCAGACCCCCTGCAGATCGGGCGCGCCCCACCCCGTCCGGGGCACCTGCCACGCCTCGTCCACGCCGGCGCCGCCCTGGGCGCCCGCCCCCGCCGCGGAGAGCGCGCAGACCACCCACACCGCCGCAATCCGAAAGCCGAAGAACAGAGCGCTCCTGCGCATGTCGTTTCTCCCTGCCTCGCAAGACGGGCCCGCTCACCCGCCGGACCGTCCCGGGACGGGACCCCTCCGGGCCGGCGGCGCACCCGCGGCACCACGTGCACGATAGCACTCGGGGCCACCCGGAGTCACGCGCGACGGCCGTGTTCGCTCCCCGCAGCCGCCGAGTCCATGCGACGTCGGCGGGACAAGCGGCGTTGCCGGCAAGCCGTCGAAAAGCAGGCCCGACCAGGACGACCGGCTGCCGCTCCGGCGGCACTTGGCGGCATCCGCGATTGACAACGCCTGCCCGTACTCGCAGACTGGCGTGGCTTCTCCACATTGTGGGACGATGAACGTCTGGCACCGGGGTCGCGGACGACGCCGGGTTCGACGAGCCGGTCGAGTCGCCGCAGGGCGGCCGGACAGCGGCCCGGCGCGAGTCGTGGAGATTCCCGGATTCGAGGACGATGATGGTGAACAACGCAGGACGAAGAACGACAGGATGGAAGGCCGGTACGCTCGGCCTGATCGCCGCCCTCGCGGCCGCGCCAGCCGCGGCCCAGGACCACGCCGGCCAGTACGAGCAGGCCGACATCGAGTTCGGGGCGCGCCTCTACGACGCCAACTGCGTGCAGTGCCACGCCGAGAGCGGAGACGCCGTTGCCGGCGTCGATCTCGCTGGCGGCGTCTACAGCCGGGCCGGCTCGGACGCCGAGCTGATGGGGCTGCTGAGCGCCGGCATTCCCGGCACCGCGATGCCGCCCAACGAGTTCACGTCTTCCGAGCTCACCGGCCTCGTCTCGTACCTGCGGACGATGCGCGACTTCGACCTGAGCGCGGTCACCCTGGGCGACGAGTCGCGGGGCGAGGCGCTGTTCGCGGGCAAGGGCGCCTGCGCGTCCTGCCACCGGGTGTACGGCGAGGGCTCGCGCGTGGCCCCGGACCTCAGCGCCATCGGGGCCGTCCGCACCGCCGCCTACCTGCAGCAGTCGCTGCTCGACCCCACCGGCTCGATGCTGCCGGTGAACCGCCCGGTGCGCGCGGTGCTCGGGGACGGCACGGTCCTCACCGGACGCCGGCTCAACGAGGACACCTACACGATTCAGATGATCGACCAGGACGAGCGCCTTCGGTCGCTCGAGAAGGCCGGCCTGCGCGAGCTGACGGCCGGCGCGGAGTCGACCATGCCGCCCGCCACCGACGCGCTCGACGACGGGGAGGTGGCCGACGTGCTCGCCTACCTGCTCACGCTGAAGGGACTGTGAACGCCATGTCGACCATGACCCCGCTACGCCGCATCGTCCTGCCGCTGCTGCTCGCCGCCGCCCTGCCCGCCGGGGCCGCCGGGCAGGTGACGTTCGAGCGCCTGCTGAACGCCGACGCCGAGCCCCACAACTGGCTCACCTACTCGGGCACGTACTCCAGCAACCGCTACACCACCCTCGACCAGATCACGCCCGAGAACGTCGACCAGCTCGAGCTCGCGTGGATCTTCCAGGCCAACTCGCTGGAGCCGTTCCAGGCCACCCCGCTGGTCGTCGACGGCATCATGTACCTGACCGAGCCCGTCAACAACGTGGTGGCGCTGGACGCGAAGCGCGGCAGCGTGTTCTGGAAGTACGAGTACACCCCGTCGCCCCTCGCCCGGCCGTGCTGCGGCGCGGTCAACCGCGGGGTGGCGATTCTCGACGACACCCTGTTCCTCGCCACCATCGACGGCAACCTCATCGCCGTCGACGCCATCGGCGGCGCCCCGATCTGGAAGACCACGGTGGCCGACCCCGCCGAGGGCTACGCCCTGACCCTGGCCCCCCTCGTCATCAAGGACAAGGTCATCGTCGGGGTGGCGGGCGGCGAGTTCGGCATCCGCGGCTACATCGACGCCTACGACGCCGCGACCGGCGAGCAGGTGTGGCGCTTCTACACCATCCCCGGGCCCGGGGAGCCGGGGCACGAGACGTGGGAGAACGACGCGTGGCGCACCGGGGGCGCGTCGGCGTGGCTGACCGGCTCGTACGACCCGGACCTCAACCTCACCTACTGGGGCATCGGCAACCCCGGCCCCGACTGGAACCCCGCCCAGCGCCCCGGCGACAATCTCTACTCCGACTCGGTGGTGGCCCTCGACGCCGACACCGGCGAGCTCGAGTGGCACTTCCAGTTCACGCCGAACGACCCCTACGACTACGACTCGGTGCAGATTCCCGTGCTCGTCGACGCCCCCGACGGCGCCGGCGGCACCCTGAAGCTGATGCTCTGGGCCAACCGCAACGGCTTCTTCTACGTGCTCGACCGCGAGAACGGCCAGTTCCTCAACGGGACGGAATTCGTGCCGGTGAACTGGGCGAGCGGGCTCGACGACAGCGGCCGCCCCGTGCAGACGCCGCAGCCGCCGGGGGCCACCACGTTCCCCGGCGTGCAGGGCGGCACCAACTGGTACTCGCCGTCCTACAGCCCCGAGACCGGCCTCTTCTACGTCTCCGCATGGGAGGCCTACGGGTCGGTGTTCGAGGCCGAGGAGGCCGAGTACCAGCCGGGCCGCGTCTTCCTCGGGGGCCGGCCCGCCAACCCGTTCGGGGCCGGCGCCAACGTGCCCAGTCTGCGCCGCGGGCACATCAACAACTGGACCGACGCGGCGGGCGGCGGCGCGGTGATCGCGATCGACCCGCGCACCGGCGAGCAGCAGTGGCGGGTGGCGATGACCGACGTCACGAGCAGCGGCATCCTCACCAGCGCGTCGAACCTGCTGTTCACCGGCAACCGCGAGGGCGACTTCCACATCCTCGACGCCGAGACCGGCGACGTGCTGTGGCGCAAGCCGCTCGGCGGCATGATCGCCAACGGCCCCATGAGCTACATGGTCGACGGCCGCCAGTACGTGGCCCTAGCCGCAGGGCATTCGATGTTCGTCTTCACGCTCAAGGAGTGAGCGTAGCGCGCCGGGAGCGGGGCGGGCCGTCTCCCGCCCCGCTCCTGTGCTCCGTCCCCTCGTCGCCAACACGCCGCGCAACCAGCCCACCTCACGGGCTGTGGCAGCGGCGCTTCGACGCCGACCCCGCCGTGCTACCAGAGCCCGGTCTGCTGCCCGGGCACATCAGCGCCCCAGGTCTCGGCCCGCGGCCGATGGTCGAACCGGTGTGCTGTGGTCAGCGGCCAGCTTTGGCGGCCGCCTCTTCGAGCCGCGCGCCGGCGAGCATGTTCGCGGCGGCGTAGTTCCCCTCGTGGCAGGCGTTCTCGAAGAGCGGCAGCGGGTTCCTCCGCAGCGTCTGCACCGCGGTCCAGGGGGCCGTCCAGATGGTCGGGTCCTCGATGGTGTACTCGTACTCGATGACGCCGGGGCCGGCGCGGGTGAACCGCTCGACGAGGTGGGCCTCGCGGCTGGCGCCGACCAGGGGCAGCCAGCGGTCGAAGCTCGTGGTCTCGACCACCAGGGTGTCGCCCTCCCAGCGGCCGCGCGAGTCGCCCAGCCACTGCCGGATGCCGCCGTGCGGGCGGTCGGTGATGGGAATGATGCGCGTGGTGTTCAGCATCTCGACCAACATCACCAGGTGGTCCTCGGTCTGGAAGATCTGGACGTTGTTGTTGTAGGCGACGGGGAAGATGGGCAGCCCGGTCGTCCCCAGGCAGCGGTCGAAGTAGCTGAGGTCCTCGATCTGCTCAAGCGGCGCCGACCCGAACGAGCCGGGCGCGCTGAACCGGGTGCGGCCCTCGTCGCTCCGCGGCGGCCGGCGGCCGTTCGGCGGGTCGACGATGAGCGAGGTCCGCCGGGTCTCGACCACCTCGGTGCCGAAGTCCATCCAGAAGCGGTTGTAGGCGCCGATCGACCCGCCCGCCTCGGTGCGCTGGGCCGGCGCCCGATCCGCCGCCTCGTTCTGCTCGACCGCCCCCTGCTCGAGCGCCCGCGCCTCTTCCTCGGTCAGGAACTCCCGGTCGCCGTACTCCTCCGGCCGCTCGAGCGGCGTCAGGGTCCTGAAGTCCCACACGCCGTTCAGGTCGGGCGCGCCCCACGGCGTTCGCGGCACGTCGACGGTCTGGGCGGAAGCGGCGGCCGGCGCCATCAGCAGCGCCAGTGCGAACAGGGCGGTCGCAGACCGATTAGACACGCGCATTCGGCTCTCTCCTGACAGGGGTTCCCGATCAAGGGTCTCGCGCTGCCGGCGTCGAGCTCCTTCAGGGTCGCGCCGCCGACGCCCGTACCCGTCCATCCTGGCCCGCAGCAACCCCGCGACACGCCAACGAGGCTGCATCAGGTCATGAACGTCCCGCGTCGCCGCTCGGGTACAGCCCGCCTCAAACCCTAGCAGACGGCTCGCGACCCCACAACCCGCCAGCCCAGGGGGTACTTCGTCCACCGGCGCACTGCCGCTCGTCCGCGCACCGCCGCCGGGCGGTCGACGCGTCGACAGGGAGAATCCGTTCGCCGCATCTTGATTGCAACGCAATCGTGCTGTAGGTTGAGAGTCGTTGCCGAACGGAGAGGCGTGCCCATGGCGAGCATCACGATCCGCAATCTCGACGACGACGTGAAGACCCGGCTTCGCAAGCGCGCGGCCGGGAACGGCCGTTCGATGGAAGAGGAAGCTCGCCTGATCCTGGATGCGGTCGGACGAGAGGCGGCGCCGGCGAAGGGGCTGGGGACAGCGCTTCACGAGCTGTTCAAGCCCTTCGGTGGCGTGGAGCTGGAGCTCCCGCCACGTGAACCGATGCCAGAACCGCCCCGGTTCGATTGAGGCGGCGTTGATCGCGGCCGCTCGTCGCGCCGCCGGGCGTCCGTTCTCGCAGGCAGACGGCCAGATCGCGGCAATTGCCCGCTCGCGCGGCCTCGCCGTGGCGACGAGGAACGTCCGGGACTTCGCCGACATGGGGATCGATCTCATCGATCCCTGGGCGGGTGCCTGACCGAACCACGGGGGCGCTCACGTGTCTCAAGGACACGTCATCAACCCACCAACCGGCCGCCCCGGCCCGGCGCATCCCCCTACGGCAACGCCAGGGCGATCCACTCGCCGGGGTGGTCGAGCGAGCCGATGGGCAGCACGATGTACTGCTTCCCCCCGTGCATGTAGGTGATCGGCGAGCCGACGTTGCCGGCCGGGAAGGTCGTCTCCCACACCACGTCGCCGGTCACCTTGTCGAAGGCGCGGAACCCCCTGCCGGCGTCGGGGCCGGCCCCGGGCGGAGTGCGGACCATGATGGGGTCGCCCTCGCTGACGAAGAGCAGGGTGCTCGTGAGCAGCGTCATCGCCCGGCCCGGCTGGCCGAGGGGCGGCAGGTCGAGGTGGGCGATGGCCGGGTGGTCGCGCGGGCCGTCGCCGTTGGCGACCATCCAGACGTGCTCGCCGGTGTTCATGTCGATGGCGGTGATGCGGCCGTAGGGCGGCTTGAGCAGCGGCAGCCCCTGCGGACCCTGGGGGAACGCGCGGGTGCCGCGGGTGTAGCGCACGTTCATGCGATCGGGATTGCCGGGGGTCAGGTCGGCCGCGAAGGTGCCGGTGACCGACGGCACGTAGAGCATGCCGGTCTCGGGGTCGAAGCCCGCCCCGCCCCACTCGGCCCCGCCGACCGAGCCGGGAAGCTGCAGCGTGCCCTGGGTGTCGCCGTCGCCGTCGCCGCGGATCGACGGCGGGGTGTAGATCTCCCCCAGCACGAACGGCGCGGCGATCTCCTCGGCCTCGGCCCGCAGCTCGGGGGTGAAGTCGATGAGGGTGTCGACCGAGATGCCGTGCACGTCGAACGGCGCGGGCTTCGTGGGGAACGGCTGGGTGGGCGAGATCCACTCGCCGGGGGTGTCCGAGCCCGGCACGGGGCGCTCGACGATGGGCCACACCGGCTCGCCGGTGACCCGGTCGAACGTGTAGGCCATGGCCTGCTTGGTGAGCTGCACCACCGCCTTGATCTCGCGGCCGTCGACCACGATGTCCATCAGGATGGGGGCCACGTTGTTGTCGTAGTCCCACAGGTCGTGGTGCACCATCTGGAAGTGCCACACCATCTCGCCGGTCTCGGCCCGCACGCAGACGAGGCTGTTGGCGTAGAGGTTGTTGCCGGGGCGGTGCCCGCCGTACATGTCGTTGCTGGGCGCCCCCGTCGGCAGGTAGACGAGGCCGAGCTCCTCGTCGGCGCTCATCATCGTCCAGACGTTGCCCATGCCCGAGTACTCCCAGGAGTCGTCGAGCCACGTCTCGACCCCCGGCTCGCCGGCCCGGGGGATCGGGTTCCAGGTCCACCGCAGGGCGCCGGTCCGGACGTCGTAGGCGCGGACGTAGCCGGGGCGGTTCTCCATGGTCAGGGGATGGTCGGCCATGGCCTGCCCGACGACGACCACGTCTCGGACGACGAGGGGCGGCGAGGTGAAGTTGAAGTCGACCAGCTCGTCGGTGTCGGCGAAGACGCGGAGGTCGACCATGCCGCCGTCGCCGAAGCCGGGGACGAGCCGGCCGGTGTCCACGTCGGTGGCCAGGAGGTACGGCGGCCGCACGGACAGGATGCGGCGGCCGGCCCCGGCGTCGTCCTCCCAGTAGCCCACGCCGCGGTTGGCGGCGCCCCGGGGAGTCTCGTCGTCGGTCAGGAACGGCAGGTCCTGCACCCAGCGGGTCTCGCCGGTCGCGGGGTCGAACGCCTCGACGATGCCGATGCCGTTCGAAGCGTAGAGCACGCCGTCGACCATCAGCGGCGTCGACCGCAGGTTGTTCGAGTAGCGCAGGTTGTCCCAGCGCGCGTGCAGGCCCGCGTCGACGGCGGGGCGGCGCCAGACGATCTCGAGGTCGTGCACGGTCTCCGCATCGATCTGATCGAGGGCCGCGTAGCGGGTGAACCCGCTTTCGCCGCCGTGGACGCGCCACTCGCCGCTCGTGCCGTGCTGGGCCGCCGCGGTCGCGGGCATGACGAGCATGCCCAGCAGGGCCGCACCCGCCATGCCGCCGCCGGTTATCGTCGTCGTCGTCCTGTCGCTCATCGGTTTCCCCGTTTCCACGCTGTCGTCGCGCTCGACGCTGTCGCCGGCCCGGACACCACGCCCGCGCGGGCCCTGGTGCCGCGCCATGGCCAGACGTTCGGGAGTGCGGCGCTGTGACTCGTCGACGATTGCCCGCGGCAAACGTCCCGAGATGGGACGTGAGGCGCCACCAGCCTGCCTGACCCGCCGGGATCGGCGCCCTGCTCCCGCGCACGTTCCCGGCCTCGGATCACCCCCTGCGGCTCCGGTTGCCGGCGGTCCGTGCGCACAGTCCGCACCGTTCCGCCCGGTGCGGCCCGCTACCGGATGGCCGAGAACTCCGTCGGCACGAGCATCCGCGCGTCGATGGTGTCGACCAGCGCCCGGTCCTCGGAGCGCTCGGCCGAGATGATGATCCGCTGGAACTCGGGGTTCTCGCCGAGCCTGGCCCACATCTCGTCCCGCGCCTCGAGCGTCGGGTACCCCAGCATGTAGATGAACGTGTCGTCGGTGTCGTCGCCGGTGGCCGCGTTCCAGTACCCCACGTTCTCCATGCCCGCCTCCTCGAACATGGCGGCTGTGTGGTCGCGGAACCGGTCGGACAGCTCGGCCCGCTTGCCGTCGACCGTCTTGTAGATGCGCAGCTCGAACACCCGCGACTCCGGCTGCTGGGCCGACAGCCCCCACGCCATCCCGAACACGCCGAATGCGCAGCCCACCGCGGCCAGCGTCTTCCACATCCTCATCGCGAACCTCCCGGGTCTCGAGTCTCCCACGCCAACCCGCCGCGCGTCGTCGGCGGGGGTGCTGCGTCATTGCAAACGGTTCCGTCCCCCGTGTCAAGCCGACGGCGCACTGATACGATCGCGCCCGCATGCAAGACACCCCGGTGGTCCGCGTCTCCGGCATCCGGAAGGCCTACGGCGCGACGGTGGCGGTGGACGACGTCTCGTTCACGGTCGCGTCGGGCGAGATCTTCGGCCTGATCGGCCCGAACGGGGCCGGCAAGACCACCACCATGGAGTGCGTCGAGGGCCTGCGGCGGCCCGACCGGGGGCGCATCGAGGTGCTCGGGCTCGATCCCATCCGGGACGCGGGCGCCCTCCAGCCCCGCATCGGCGTGCAGCTCCAGGAGGCGCAGCTCCAGAAGCGCATCAAGGTGTGGGAGGCGGTGGACCTGTGGGCCGCCCTCTACGACACGTCGGTCGACGGCGACGGGTTGCTCGACCAGCTCGGGCTGACGGACCGTCGCGACGCGTGGTTCATGACATTGTCCGGGGGCCAGAAGCAACGGCTGTTCATCGCCCTCGCCCTCATCAACGCGCCCGAGCTGGTGTTCCTCGACGAGCTCACCACCGGGCTCGACCCCCAGGCGCGGCGGGCCATCTGGGACCTCGTGCGCGGCATCCGCGACCGCGGCCAGACCGTCTTCCTGACCACGCACCTGATGGAGGAGGCCGAGCGGCTCTGCGACCGCGTCGCGATCATGGAGCACGGGCGCATCGTCGACCACGACAGCCCGGCCGGCCTCGTCGCCCGCCATTGCCCGCAACGCACGGTGGTGGTGACGACCGCCCACGAGGGGGCCGCGGCCCGGTTCGCGGGCCTCGACTCGGCCGACACCGTCGACTGCGACGGAGACCGGCACACCATCCGCGGGCGCGGCGAAGACCTCGTGACCGAGGTCATCCACTGTCTGTCGGAGCACGGCATGCGGGTGACGGCATTCCGCACCGAGGAGCCGACGCTGGAGGACGTCTTCCTCACGCTGACCGGCCACTCCATCCGCGACTGACCCGAACGGAGACCGCGATCCCCGACGCCCATGATCCGACACCTTCCCCTGCGCGGCCTCGGCAAGCTCACCTGGCTCGAGATCAAGATCTTCGTGCGCGAGCCGATGGGCCTCATCGGCTCGGTGGTCATCCCGGTGCTGATGTTCCTCGTGCTGGGGCGCACGTTCGGGCCTCGGCTCGCCGAGGGCACGTCGCCGACCGCGATGCTGATGCGCACCGGTCTCCCCGTCTTCGTGGCCGTGTTCATCGCCATCAGCGCCGTGCTGTCGCTGGTCGCGATCGTCGCCATCTACCGCGAGGGCGGCATCCTCAAGCGGCTGCGGGCGACCCCCATCAGCCCCGTCACCATCCTCGTGACCCACGTGCTGGTCAAGCTCGTCCTGACCGCGGTCACCGTCGTCCTGATGTTCCTCGCGGGTCGCCGCTACTATCCCGCCGGCGCCGACGTGCCGCTGTTCTCGTTCACGCTCGCGCTGCTGTTCAGCACCTGGAGCATCCTGTCCATCGGCTTCATCATCGCCAGCCTCGTCCGCACCGCGCGCTTCGCCCCGCCGCTGGGCAGCCTCGCGCTCTACTCGATGCTGCCGTTCTGCGGGCTGTTCGTCCCGGTCGACGCGCTTCCGCCAGCGATGCAGGCGGTATCGAGGGTGATTCCCCTGACCTACGCCGTCTCCCTGCTGTCGGGCATCTGGCAGGGCGACCCGTGGTCGGCCCACCTGGGCGACGTCGCCGCGCTGTTCGTGGTCTTCGGCGTGTGCACCGCGATCGCGTCGCGGGTCTTTCGGTGGGAGTGAGAAGATGCAGCCGCGGAGGATTCCCATGGGCGACCGTCGACAGGTGGGACTCGGGGTGCTCGTCATCGCCGCGATTGCCTCGAGCATCGTGCTGCCGGCCCAGCAGCCCCCCACCTTCCGGAGCGGTGTCGAGCTCATCGAGGTGGACGCCACCGTCATCGACGGCGACGGCAACCCCGTTCCCGACCTGCGGGCGGCGGACTTCTCGGTGACCGTCGACGGCGAGCCGCGCGCCGTCCTCCAGGCGCAGTTCATCTCGTTGCGGGCGCCCGAGAGTAGCTCCCTCCCGGCCGACTTCCGGGCCGAGGATGCCGGCTACACGTCCAACGCCGACGCGGACCCCGGCCGGCTCATCATCATCTTGGTCGACGAGGAGAGCATGCCGTGGGGAGAGGGGCGCCGCCTCATGGACGCCGCCACCGGGTTCGTCGACAGCCTGGGCCCCGGCGACCGCGTCTCGGTGGTGGCGATGCCGCAGCCCGGCGTCTACGTCGACTTCACGTCCGACCACGACCGGGCCCGCCGCGCGGTCGCGGGCATGTCGGGCCTGGGCGTCCCGGCGATGGGCGGGACGGCAATCGAGTTCGAGATCCTGCAGGAGACGCGACGCCGCACCGCGGCGGTGCTGCACGGCATCGAGTCCATTCTCGAGGGCATGCGGCGGGTGGAGGGTCCCAAGGCGCTCGTGTGGCTCTCCGGCGGCCTGGTGATCGACGGGGACGAGCTGGGCCTGAAGAAGATCGCGGACCTCGTCGCCGCCTCGCGCACGACGCTGTACATATTCATGCTCGACGAGCTGCTCGTCGACGGGTCCCGGTCGGCGTCCGGGGCATTGCCGGATGCCTTCGTGGTGGAGAACTCGCCCATGCGAGGGGGAGGCCCCGGCGGAGTCGATACGGCTCCCGGGGCCGGCGCGCCGGCCGACGTGGGGCTGCGGCTGGGCCCGCCGAACCGCCGGGTGCAGGAGCAGGGCCTGATGGCGGCGGCGTCGATGACCGGCGGCAGCCTCCTGCGCACCTACTACAACCCGGGACCGCTGTTCGACCGGCTGGAGAGGGAGCTCTCCGGCTACTACCTGCTGGGCGTGGAATCGATCGCGGCGGACCGGGGCGGGGAGTTCCGCGACATCGACGTGTCGGTGCGGCGCGACGACGCCCGCGTCCGATCGCACCGCCGCGTCCACGTCCCGCCGGAGGAGGCCGGACCCGGCGCCGCCGAGCGCCTCCTGCGCCTGTTGCGATCGCCGGTGGCGGTGCGCGAGCTGCCGCTGCGCGTGGCAACGTACGCCTTCCGCAACGCGACGAGCTACAGCGAGCCGCTGCGGGTCCTGATCGCCGCGGAGGTCGATGCCCCGGGCGACGTGCCCGCGACGCTGGAGGTCGGGTACGTGGTGCGCGACGCGGCCGGCGTGGAGGCGGCCCGCACGACGATGCAGGTCGCTCCGAGGCTGGTGCGGAAGCCGGGCGGACCGGTCCTCGAGGTCGCCATCTCGGTGCCGCTCGAGCAGCCGGGCGCGTACTCGCTGACGCTGGCCGCGATCGACGCGGCCGGGCGGCGCGGCAGCGTGGAGCATCCGATGCGCGTGCCCCGGTTGTCGGGCGAGCCGCTCGCCGCCGGCGACCTGATGCTGGCCGACCAAGCCTCGGCGCCGTCGGGACGGATCCTGCCGCAGGTCGAGGCGCAGGTGACGAGCGGGCGCCTGCTGGCCTTCACCGAGCTGTACGCGCGATCCCGGTCGCGGTGGGACGACACCCGGGTCGAGGTCGACGTGGTGGACGGCGCGGGCGGACCGGTCGTCGCGCGGGGGCCGGCCGTGCTGAATGGTGCGGACGGCACCCGGCGCCGCACGGCCACGGCCGTCGTCGCGGTGCCCCACCTGCCGCCGGGGCGCTACGTGGCGCGCGCCCGCGTGACGCGCGACGGCGCCGAGGTGACGCGGGCGCGCCGGCCGTTCCGCATCATCTCGCAGCCCGTCCCGTAGCCTTGGTGCCCGCGCCGCCTTCTCTGCCGCCCCCGTCCCGGAAGGGCGACCGCAAAGCCATGCCTCACCGCTCGGGCGCCTGCGCCCACTCCCGTGCCCGCCGGCGGCCCTCCGCCGTCTGCTCGGTGGTCAACCACGAAGCCAGCTCCGCGCGCCGGCGGGCGTAGAGACGCACTCAAGCCCTGTCTTGTCTCCCGATCCACTCGCGAAGTGCGTCGTTGATCCGCGTCTGCCAACCCCGGCCCCCGGCCTTGAAGTGCTCGATCACGTCCCGCGACAGACGGATGGTGGTCGACACCTTCGGATTGGCGATCGGTGGCCGGCCCCGGCGCACCGTCGCCCGCGCGAACCGTTCAGGCCAGCCATCCGTGGAAAGGTCGGGCGCGGTATCCAGATCAAAACCTCGGCTCGTAGAGCCGTCGTTCCCTTTCATTGGCTTTCCTCATGCTGATGATCCGATACGCTCCCTTGCGCGGAGTCCAGACGACCACCACCATCGTGCTGTCGAGAAAACCGATGGTGATGAAGCGGTCCTCGCCGTAGCCCCTCCGGTCGTCCTCCACCGTCAGCGTCGCGCCCGTCAGCACCTCCTCCGCCCTGGCCATGTCCAGTCCTCTGGCTTCCAGGGTAGCGGTGCGCTTGGGCGCGTCGAACTCGATCCGCATGATTCATGTTACTACAATAATTCTGCGTCAACGCGGCGAGATCGTCCCCGACGCCCGGGAGAAGCCCGGGGCGAAGTCGGTGCTTCCGACCCCCGGGACGATTGCGCGGCAGGTCAACGTGAAGTCGATGGTGTCCATTCGCGGGCTAGTCGGCGGCCCTCCGCCGTCTGCTCGGGAGTCAGCCACTCCGCCAACTCGGCGCGCTGGCGAGCGTAGAGGCGCCAGTCGTCGCCGTCGAGGCTCGCCCGCCACGCCAGCTCGATCCACATGCTTGCGAGGACCGGATCCTCCTCGACCCCGGCCCCGTACGCGTAGAGGGAGCTGAGCGCGGCCTGGGCCGGGGGGTGGCCCTGCTCGGCCGCCGCCCGGTACCAGCGGCCCGCCGCGGCATCGTCGCCGGCGACGCCCCGGCCGCGGAAGTAGAGGAGGCCCAGGCTGTACTGCGCCGGCGCATGTCTCTGCTCGGCCGCCAGCCGGGTCCAGCGCACGGCCTCGGCGTCGTCCTGCGGCACGCCCTCTCCGACGTAGTAGCGCCGGCCGAGCTCGGCCTGGGCGGACACGTTCCCACGCTCGGCCCGCTCTCGCAGGTCCTCCGGCACTTGAGCGGCCGCCATCGCTAACGCCACCGCAAGGGGAATTGCCCCCGCCATCGCGAGGAGACGAACCACGGCACCGACCTCGCGACCGCCCAATATGTGCCTTTCGAACTCCATCATCGCCCGGAACCCTGCCCCTCGCAAAGCTCCCGACCCTCCACAGTGTACTGGTTCGGCCGCCGAACATCCCCAAGCGGGGGGAGAGGTAGACGCGGTGAGGGTCCAGCGAGGCGGTAGACTATCCTCATGAACGAACCCTCCATGGACCGTTCAGAGCGCGAGCTCACCGAAGCGACTCGCCGCAAGATCGCCGACGAACTGAATCTCCGGAACATGACGCCGAACGGCCGGCTGAACGAAGTGGAGTTCTTCGGAAGGCTGTTCAACCTGATGGAGTTACCGACACGCGACCACCGCACCCACCAATTCCCCACCATGGCAGCCGATCTCCGGCAGAGCGCGAAATCGACATCCCGAACGACGACGACCTGCCCGCCTTAGTCAAGCTTGCGGCGAAGAGCGTACCGGTTGTGAGCCGTCGCCGACCCGGGGACTCGCCGAGTTCCGTGTCAAGGGGTCGACAGCCGTCGTCCCGGTACTTCAACGCGTCGCAGGTAGCCGTTCATCTGGTCCCGCTACTGCTCCGGCGGAACCGTCCTTGGAGATCGTAGCGAGCAACTCCCCTCGCGTCTCAGCCACCAACCCGACGAGCTCCTTTCGGAGATCCTCCCGGTTCAAGAGTTCATCGCCCTTCAGCAGGGCGGCGTCGACGACAACGCCCGTCGTGAGCCCGACCACCAAGCCGCCGACCGCTCCTACCGCCGTACCGGCGACGGGGACGGCGGACCCTGCGACGGCACCGCCCAAGACGACAGTAAGCACCTTCTTGGCCCCGGTCTTGAGTGGAATCTTGGCCGCCGCCTTGATGATCTGCTTCGCGATCAGCTTCGCTGCGAGCTTGTTGACCACAACGGCCGAAAGAGAGCCGGCGGCAACGCCCGCCGTCATGCCGGCAGCTCCGGCGACACCCGCTCTGCCGGCGACGGGTGCCCAGTCCCCGGAAAAGGCCTCCAATGGCGCGATATCGGCGAGCGTCCCCATACGAACGATGCGGAACTCGGTCGGGTCGAATGTCTGGCCGCAGCCAGCCTCGTTGGCCGAAAGCAACGCCTCGACCGCGCGGTCGTATTCCGCCCGAGCATCCCCCAGCACCTCGTCGACACCGGCGACTGCCGTTTCCAGGCCCGCCCTCCAACTTGGCTGGATGAGGGTTTCCCGGACTTTTCCGGCAGTGAACTCCTCAAGCTCCCCTGTGAGCATCGAGCCGATCCGGCCATACTCGCCGGTCAGACTGTAATACCACTTAAGATATGCTTCGATCCCCTCGTTTTCGATACGGTCGAACAGAGCGTTCACCGCGTCTGTCACCGACTGATCGGCCGCGGCGACGCGGCCCCGGAAGTCGGCGGCGAGGCCGTCGAGAGACTCGATAGTTCCAGGCGAATAGACGCACCCATCTATCTGTTCGACCTCGCGCACCGCCATCACGGTCTGGTCCACTACGACCTGCCGGATCGTGCTGGGACGCGGGGAGCGCGAGGCGTAGGCGTCAAGATAGGCGAAAGCGGGGAAATAGATGAACGCGACGAGGATTCCCGCGAACGCGCCCGCGACGACGGAGTCGGCGAGCGTCTTTGGCCTCAACGCCGTCGCCTCGAACGCCCGCCGCGGCATCGCGAAACACGAGAACGCGGCGCAGCAGGCGTAGAAGACGCCAAGGTTTCCTAGAGCGGACAGCATGAACGCCCAAGACGCGTAGGGTCCTTCGAGAGCCGCCAGTCGACCCAAGGCGTAATCCTCAAGGCCATTGAAGTAGGCTGCCCAGTACAGAGCCTCACGCACGGCGGCGCTGCCGGTCCAAGCGTCAAGATGGGCGTCGATGGCGTCCGCAATGTCAACATCAACTGGAAGTGCGGCGAGCGACCAGACGACGGCCAGATGCAGGCCGAGGGCTACGACCGGGCAGAGCCAGCGCGAATACTTGAGTGCTTCTGTGACTGCTGTCTCGGGGACCAGCTCCCGGTTGAATAGCCGGAGGCATCCGGCGAACACGATGCCGAACAGCGGGATGAGCCCTCCGACGACAGCCCACTCGGCTCCCGTGTACCCGCGGAACCGCAAGGCGATCAAGAACGTCGCGGTGAGCGCCCACAGAGTCCATCCGACCGACGCGGTCAGATTTCGGGACAGCATCCAGTACACGGGTCCCGACGCATGATGAAAATGCGCGAGCAGGTACCTGCGGCGGAGGGCTCGGAGACTCACGGCCGAGAGGGCCATCGGGATGGCCAGAATGAGGACCGCGGCAGCGAACGCGCCGATCTCGACGCTATCGAGCTGCGAGAGGACGTACAGACCGAAGATCCAGACGGTTGAACCGATCGCGAATCGAAGTTTGGGGAGTTCCCAACCGCCGGCGGGATCAGGCTCCGATAGAGGCCCCGGTCGCAGATCGCTTTGATTCATGAGTGGCACTCTCGGCGAATCTGCTGACATCGCGGGCGACGCGGGGGCACTTCATCGGCTCGCGGCTTCGTTGCTGATGCGATAGAGCTTCGACTGGGTCCGGAGGATCAGGCTGCCGCGCACCACCGCGGGGGTGGCGAGGGCCATCTCGTTCAGCGAGTTGGTGTGCAGCAGCTCGAACTCGGGCCCCGCCCGGACGACGAAGGTGTCGCCGTCCTCGCCGAGCAGAAACACCCGGCCGTTGTAGGCCCACGGCGAGGCGGTGAACCCGGTGCCGGGGCGGATGCGGGTGCGGCCGTAGATCTCGCGGCCGGTGCGGGCGTCGTGGCTCAGCAGGAACCCGCGGTCGAGCAGCGTGTAGTAGGCACCCTGGTAGACGAGGGCCGACGTGTTGTAGGTGCCCAGCATCGGCTGGTACCAGACGACGTAGTCGTTGCTGGTCGCGCCCGGCGCGAGCGAGATGTCGCCCGACGCGCCGGCGCGGATCGCGTAGACGGGCCGCGGCATGCCGCCGGGGTACCCCGAGCTGATGTAGACGAGCCCGTCGCGGGCGAACGGGGTGGGGACGACGTTGACGGTCATGCCGCCGATGTCCCACAGCTCGCGGCCGTCGAGGTCGTAGGAGCGCACGCGGCGGCGGCCGGCGGTGACGATCTCCGTCCGGACGTCGTTCTCCCACACGAACGGACTCGCCCAGTTCTCGTTCTCGTCGCGCTCGATGCGCCAGACGGTGTCGCCGGTGCGCGCGTCGAGGGCGAGGAGGAACGACCCCGTGGTGTTGTCGTTGACGATGTAGAGCCGCCCGTCGTGGAGGGCCGGCGAAGCGGCGGTGCCGAACCGCTGCCAGCCGTTGAAGACGCCGACCTCCCTCGTCCAGACCACCTCCCCCTCGAAGTCGAGGGCGGCGACGAGGCCGACCGTCCCGAAGTAGACGTAGAGGCGCTCGCCGTCGGTGACGGGGGTCTCCGACGCGAAGCTGTTCTTGATGTGCCGCTCGATGGCGGGCACCGCCGAGTACAGCTCGCGCGTCCAGCGGATCTCGCCGGTCTCGAAGGAAACGTCGTGGACGAGCCACCGGTGCTCGGCCGCGGCCGGCGTGGCCCCGAAGTCGGCCCCGGGGTCGTAGAGCCCCGGCTGCGGCGGCGGCTCGTCGCCGGCGCTGACCGCGGTGGTCACGAAGACGTGGTCGTCCCAGACGACGGGCGAGCTCCAGCCCAGGCCGGGCACGTCGGCGGCCCAGACGACGTTCTCGGTCTCGCTCCACGTCTCGGGCAGCCGGGGGTCGTCGGCGACGGCGCCGGCGGCGGGGCCGCGGAACGCGGGCCACTGGCCCGGCTGGCCGGCGGCGGGAGCTGCCGGTGCTGCCGCGACCAGGGAAACCAGAACGAAGCCGGTGAGCGACGTGCCGCGCATGGAATCCTCCCCCTCAGTCGCTGATGCGGGCCCAGCGTATCGTGCTCTGCACCTCCCGCCCCTCGTCGTCGGTCGCCGGGGGCGGCATCAGGTTGAGGTGCGTGTCGCTCAGCTCGTAGAAGCGCTGCGCGTCGGTGCCGCTCTGATTCGGCGTCTCGTTGCCGATGCGATGGTGCACGAGGTAGCCCCCCTCCTCGTCGACCGAGAACGGCCCGAAGTAGCTGCCGTAGGAGTCCACCGTCGCGAGCGCCTCCTCCGCGGTCGGCTCGTCGCCCGCGTAGGGCTGGCGGCCGGCCCGCATCAGGTGCACCGACATGTGCCCGGACGGCGCGTAGGCGATGTACGCCGTCTCGTACTGGTCGGCCGGCACCGACTCGCCGTCGCTGGTCTCGCGCGTCACCGACTCGACGCGGTAGAAGCCGAAGAGCCGCCGGTGGGTGTCGGTGAGCTCCGACTCCGGCAGGTCGGGCAGCCGCTCCCAGGTGATGTACGACCGCGCCCCGTCCTCGCTGGCCGGCGGCTGGAGAATCAGGTTGTCGCCCTCGAAGGTGAAGAACCGCTGGTAGTCCGACCCCGCTCCGGACGGGTTCAGGCTGCCCTCCAGGTGATGGGTGACGTAGCCTTCCTCCTCGTTCACGCTGTAGCCCCCGAAGTAGGAGGAATAGCTGCCCATCTGGGCCAGCGCCTCCTCCGGGGTAGGCCCGCCCTCGGAGTACGGCTCCCGGTCGGTGCTCATCAACGTCACCCCCATGTAGCCGGTGGCGTCGTACATGATGTAGCCGACCCGGTCCTCCCTCGGCTCGCCGATCAGCTCGCCCTCGGCGTCGCGGCGCTCACTGCGAACCAGCGACCATGCGCCGGCGAAGCGGTCCATCGGGTTGGCCTCGGCCGCGTCCCCGGCCGCCTCCTCCGCCGGGGCGGAGTCGCCGCAACCGGCCAGGGGTACCAGGGACATCAGACCCACGACACCGATCGCCGCGAATAGCGTCCTGCGCATCGCTCTCTCCTTCCCCATCGTCTGCCACGATTCGAAGCTACCGACCACCCCTCGACGGATCGCCGCCTCGCGTCGCCGCTTGTCACCCGCCCTGCCCGCCGGCGCGGCCGCGGCTTCTCGGCGCAAGCCGCCGGGCCGCGCCACCGCGCCCGCGGGAGCCGACCGGGCCACCCCCTTCGAGCCGCCTACGGCGTCACCGTGACCGTCACGTCGGCCGGCGTGTAGAGGTAGCCGTCGTCGGCCATCGCCCGGATGACGTAGGTGCCCGGCTCGCTGAAGACGGCCGTGGTCACGATGCGGCCGTCCTCGGGAAGCGGCGGCGGGGTCCATCCCGGCGTGTGGTCGACCATCGGCCGGACGAACGGATCGAAGTCCACCGTCCCCGGACCGCGGTACTGGATCCAGGCCAGCCGCAGGCCCAGGGCGTTGCGGCGGCCCGGCGGGCGGCTGTTGCGGGCGGGGCGCATCTCGGGCACCCCGTCGTCGGCGACGACCGCGGTCAGCGACAGCGTCTCGCCCACCGCGACGGTGCGCCGAAGGCCCTCCGGCAGCTCGATGGTCGGCGCGTCGTTCTCGATCTCGGGGGCGCCGCCGCCGGCGCGGTTCATCGCGATGACCTGCTCGTCGATGATCTGCTCGGGCACCAGCCAGCCGACTGCGCGGTCAGTCCGCCCGTGGGCGGTCACCGTCCACACCAGCTCCTTGTCCCCCCAGTCGGCCGGCACCGTCACCTGCCACGCGAAGCGCTGGCGGCGCGGGTAGAAGTACGTGGGCTGGCCCTGGTCGACGTCGCCCGGCTCGAGGAAGTTGTCGGGCCCGACGGGGATGTTGAGCTCTTCCTCGTAGTTCCGGTTCAGGTACCCGAACAGCATGTCGAAGGTGCCGTCGGGGTTCTGCACCCACCCCTCGAAGACCGGCTGCAGGTTCTGGCCGCTGTGGTAGGTCTGCCCGACCGCGGCCGGCGCCGCGGCCAGCATCGCGAGACCCAGCAGGCCCGCGACGACCCGGTCGGCCCTTTGGAGAATCGGCACGGCGCCCTCCGCAACTATTCGCTGCCGGCCCGCCGCCGCTCGGCGAGCCTCTGCTCGTAGACGTCGTCGGGCATGTGGAAGAAGCTCATCCACGCGAAGCTCATGTCGTCGATCGACCGGTTCCCGAAGCCCACCCAGTTCTTGGGGTCGGGGTTGTAGCGGTTGGCGGCGGTGTTGTCGTGCCAGCCGATGACGTGGAGGATGGTGCCCGCCGGCAGCAGCGGCGCCTCCTCGTCGGCGTAGTTGTAGACGATGTGCCAGCCGAAGTTGTGGCCGGTGCAGCTCAGCGTCTCGATGAGGCCGTCGGGGTGGATGGCCTCGACGCACATGCGCTTGCCGCGGATGTGCATGTGGGGCTGGAACCCGGTGACCTGGGTCGCCTCGGGCAGCACGTAGTAGCCGTCGCTGCGCACGTTGTCGGCCCCGGCGGGGATGTCGAGGGTGTCGAAGCTGTCGCCGACGTGCCGTGATATCAGCACGCGGTCGGGCACGTGGCCCTCGGGGTAGAACTGGAAGCCGACCCGGGTGCGGTCGGCGATCTCCTCCCCCACCGAGCTGTAGTGCATGTTGAACCGGATCTGGGTCCCCGCCCGGATCAGCCGGCCGGTGCCGTCGGGGAAGATGTCGCCGTTCTTCCCCATCGCGTACTCGTTGAGGAAGCCGCCGCCCTCCTCGCCGTCCTCCTCCTCCCACGTCATCGACGTCGCCACGTGGTGCACCACGCGGTGCGCGCCCGGGGACGGCTTGGTCTCGACCGCCTTGATGTAGCGGTCGGTCGTCAGCCGCGAGTCGGCCCAGATGTCGAGCCAGCGGTCCGCGTCGACCGCGCCGACCACCACCGGCTCCGGCAGCTCGACGATCCACTCCGGGGTCCCGATGCGCCACTCCTCGAGCGACTCGAGCTCGATCGGCGGCGGCGCGTCGGCGGGGTTCCCGCGCGGGGCGCCGGCGTCGACCCAGCGGCCGATGGCCGCGATCTCCGCGTCCGAGAGCGACGGGTCCTCCTTGAACCGCTTGACCCCGACGTTGCGCTCGATGAACCACGGCGGCATCTCGCGCTGCGCGGTCTTGTCGCGGATGGCCCGCGCCCACGGCCGCACCTCCTCGTAGGTCAGCAACGACATCGGGGCCACCGAGCCGGGCCGGTGGCACTGCTGGCAGGCGCGCTGCAGGATCGGCTGCACGTCGCGGGTGAACGTCACCTCGCCGTCCGCCCCCTGCCCCGCCGCCGCGCCCGCCGGGGCCAGTAGCGCGCCGCCGGCGACCGCGAGCATGCAGACGCGTGCCGCCAAACCGCCGTCCGACCGTCTCTGCCTGGCGTTCATCTCTGCTCTCCCAATCCTTCGGCCCGCTTCCCGCACCACCGGTCTCGGCGCATTCCCAGGCGGGAGCGGCTCGTGGCATTCTCCGTCAGGGCAGCCATCCGATCAACCCGGAGATCCCTGGATGCCGCCGGTCCGACCCGATCCGCGACCCGGCGCACCCTCCGCTTCGGCGAGACCGGTTTCGGGACACTCCGTCACGCCGGAAGCCCGGACACCTCGTGACGAGGCCCCTGATACCGTCACCGCGCTGCCGGCGCCTGCGCGCATTCCTCCAGATGGCGCATCGCGGCCTCGACGCCGCTCGCGGCGACGGGTACCTCGCTGAGCCGCAGGCCCATCTCGACCCCGGCCAGGGTGCCGAGCAGGCTCAGGTCGTTCAGATCGCCGAGGTGGCCGATGCGGAAGACGCGGCCGGCGAGCTTCGTCAACCCCACCCCCAGCGACATGTCGAAGCGGTCGAGCACCGCCGTCCTCACGCGATCCGCGTCATGGCCGGGGGGCATCATCACCGCGGTGATCGAGTCGCTGTACTCGTCGGGGACGGCGCACAGAATCTCCAGGCCCCACGCCCGCACCGCCCGCCGCGCCGCCTCGGCGTGGCGCGCGTGGCGGCCGAACACCTGCGCGAGGCCCTCCTCCCGCAGCATGGCCAGCGCCTCCTTCAACCCGTAGAGGAGGTTGGTGGCCGGCGTGTAGGGGAAGAACCCCTTCTCGTTGGCCGCGAGCACCGCGCTCCAGTCCCAGTACGCCCGCGGCAGGGTCGCGCGGCCGTGGGCGGCGAGGGCCTTCTCGCCGACGGCGTTGAAGCTGAGCCCGGGCGGCAGCATCAGGCCCTTCTGTGACGCTCCCACCGTCACGTCGACCCCCCACTCGTCGTGCCGGTAGTCGATGGACCCCAGCGATGAGATGGTGTCGACCATGAACAGGGCCGGGTGCCTCGCGTGGTCGATGGCGTGGCGGACGAGGGGGATGCGGCTCGCCACCCCCGTCGAGGTCTCGTTGTGGACGACGCACACCGCCCGGATGGCGTGCCCCCGGTCCTCCTGCAGGTGCGCCTCGACCTGCGCGGGGTCGACGCCGCGCCGCCAGTCGCCGGGGACCCACTCGACGTCGAGGCCCATCCGCTCGGCGATCTGCTTCCAGAGGGTCGCGAAGTGGCCGGTCTCGAACATGAGGACGCGGTCGCCGGGCGACAGCACGTTGACGAGGGCCGCCTCCCAGGCGCCGGTGCCCGAGGCCGGAAAGATGACCACCGGCCGGGTGGTGCCGAACACCTCGCGGATCCCGTCGAGCAGCTCGCGCCCCAGCGCCTGGAACTCGGGGCCGCGGTGGTCGATGGTGGGCTGCGACATCGCGCGCAGCACCCGGTCGGGCACATTGGTGGGCCCGGGGATCTGCAGGAAGTGACGGCCGGCTCGGTAGGACATGCGCGCGCTCTCCGGTTTGCGGGACGAGGTGGGGTCGAAGCGTCGGGACAATCTATCATCCCTCCGGAACTCCCGCGCCGCTGTCTGTGATCTTCTCCGCGCCTTGACACGCAGGGATGTGAGTCGATAGCGTGAGTCACAATGAGTCGAATACGAATCATGAAGGAGGCGGCATGCAACAGTTGACGGTGCGGGGGTTCGATCGAGCGCTGATCGAGCGCATCAGGCGCCTGGCGAACGAGGACGGCATCTCGCTGAACCAGGCCGTCCTCAAGCTGCTGCGGCGCGGTGCCGGCATCGGCGCGCCACAGAGCGGCCGAGCCGTGGTCGGAGCGTCGCTGGATCACCTGATCGGCACCTGGACGCCCGAGGAAGCGGATGCCATGGATCGGGCACTGACGGACCTCGCAGAGATCGACGAGTCGATGTGGCGATGAGAGTCCTGCTGGACTCGAACGCCTACTCGCAGCTTAAGCGCGGCCATCCTCACGCCGCGGACATCGTTCGCGCGTCCGAGGAGGTTCTGCTGTCGCCGGTGGTCATCGGCGAGCTGCTGTACGGCTTCCGCCGGGGCTCGCGCCTCGACCGCAACCTCCGGGAGCTGCAGGCGTTCATCGAGAATCCCTACGTTACGGTCGCCCCGGTCGGCTACACGACAGCCGACCGCTACGCACGGATCGCAGCCGCGCTGCGCGCAAAGGGCCGTCCGATTCCTTCGAACGACATCTGGATAGCAGCGCACGCGCTGGAGACCGGCGCCGATCTCTTGTCTGCGGACCGGCACTTCGCGGAAATAGACGGTCTGGCCTGGATGCCGCTCGACAGCCCGGGGCCCTAGCTGAGAGTCTCCCGCCCTAGAACGGTGAAGCCGCGTTGCAAGCCGCCCGAGCGCGTCGTTCGCCGGACGGCGTGGCGGCGGGGATATACTCCCCCCGTGAGCGAGAGCCTGCAGCGCGACCTCGAAGCGGCCATCGACGGCGAGGTGCGCTTCGACCGCATCAGCCGCTCGCTCTACTCGACCGACGCCAGCGTCTACCAGATCGAGCCCACCGGGGTGGTGGTCGTCCGCGACCGCGACGACGTCCTGCGCACCATCGGGATCGCGCGCCGGCACGGGGTGTCGATCACCGCGCGCGGCGGCGGCACCTCGCAGGCGGGCCAGGCCATCGGCGAGGGGCTGCAGCTCGACACGTCGCGGTTCTTCAACCGCGTCCTGGAGGTGAACCCCGAGGAGCGATGGGCCCGCATCGAGCCCGGCATCGTCCTCGACGAGCTGAACGCGCACCTCGCGCCCCACCGGCTGCGCTTCGCCCCCGACATCTCGACCGCCAACCGGGCCACCGTCGGCGGCATGATCAGCAACAACTCGAGCGGTGCCCGCTCGGTGCTGTACGGCAAGACGATCGACCACGTGCTCGACCTGCACGTGGCGCTGAGCGACGGGTCCGTCGCCCACCTGCGGCCGCTCGCCCCGGAGGAGCTCGAGGCGGCCAGCGCCGCCGACACCCTGGAGGGCGCGTGCTACCGCAAGGTGCGCGAGCTGGCGCCGGCCCACGCGGACGAGATCGACCGCCGGTACCCGAAGATCCTGCGCCGGGTCGGCGGCTACAACCTCGACCGGTTCACCGACCCCTCCCGGCCGTTCAACCTGGCCGAGCTGATCGTGGGCTCAGAGGGCACCCTCGGCCTCGTGGTCGAGGCGCGCGTGAACCTCGTGCCCCTGCCCAACGCCAAGGCGGTGCTCGCCCTCCAGTTCGACGACCTCCTCGACGCCCTCGGGGCCACCCCGGCGATTCTCGAGCACAAGCCGTCGGCGATCGAGGTGATGGACCAGTTCATCCTCGACCACGCCCGCGAGAGCCCGGCCCTCGACGCACTGCGCCGGGCCGTGCTGCAGGGCGACGCGACGCCGGGCGCCCTGCTCTGCGTCGAGCTCTACGCCGACGACGCGGCCGAACTGCCCGGCCGCCTCGAGGCCATCGAGCGGGACCTCGCGGAGCGGGGCATCTCCTGCCTCACGTCCAGGGCGACAGACGCCGCCGCCCAGGCCCGCATCTGGCGCCTGCGGCAGTCGTCGTTGGGATTGTCGATGGCGATGAAGGGCGACGCCAAGAGCATCTCCTTCGTCGAGGACACCGCGGTCGCCCCCGCGCAGCTGCGCGACTACATCGCCCGCTTCCTCGACGTCGTGAAGCGCCACGGCAGCACCACCGGCGTCTACGCGCACGCCTCGGTCGGCTGCCTGCACGTGCGCCCCGTCGTCAACATGAAGACCGAGGCGGGGGTGCGCCAGTTCGAGGCCATCGCCGACGACATCGCCGAGCTCGTGCTGGAGTACGGCGGCGCCCTCTCGGGCGAGCACGGCGACGGGCTGGTCCGCGGCCCGTTCATGGCGCGGATGTTCGGCCCCGAGCTCTACGAGACGTTCCGCACCGTCAAGCGCACGTTCGACCCGGCGGGGCTGTTCAACCCCGGCAAGATCGTCGACGCGCCCCCCCTCACCGCCAACCTCCGCTACGGCCCCGACTACCGGACCCCGCAGCCGGAGGGCTTCTTCGACTACGCGGCGTTCGGGGGCCTCGGGCGCGCGGTCGAGATGTGCAGCGGCGTCGGCGCGTGCCGGAAGACCCTGGACGGCACGATGTGCCCGTCCTACATGGCAACCCGCGACGAGACCCACTCGACCCGGGGGCGGGCCAACGCCCTGCGGTCGGCGATGACCGGCCGCCTCGACGAGGCGGGGCTGGGCGACCGCGGGGTCCACGACGCGCTCGACCTGTGCCTGGAGTGCCGGGCATGCAAGGCGGAGTGCCCCGTCGGGGTGGACATGGCACGGTTCAAGGCGGAGTTCCTCGCCGACTACCACGCCCGGCACGGGACGCCGCTGCGGGCGCGGCTGCTCGGGCACATCCGGGACCTGTCGGCCGCGGCGAGCCCGCTGGCGCGGTTCATCAACCCCTGGCTGGGGACGTCCGGGGTCCGCGCCATGAACGAGCGGCTGCTGGGGCTCGACCGCCGGCGGGCCCTGCCGCGGTGGGCGACCCGCACCCTGCGGAAGCAGTGGCGCGCGCGCACGCGCCCCGCCGACGGCGACAGTGCGTCCGTCGTCCTGTTCGCCGATACCTTCACCAACTACTACCACCCGGAGATCGGGATGGCGGCGGCCGCCGTGTGCGACCGCGCGGGCGCCCGGGTCGCGCTCGGGCCGGACGCCTGCTGCGGCCGGCCGCTCATCTCGCAGGGCCTGCTGCGGGAGGCACGGCGGCGGGGCGAGGAAGCGGTGGCCCGCCTTCACCCCCTGGCCGCGGCGGGGCGGCCCATCATCGTCCTCGAGCCCAGCTGCCTGTCCTCCCTGCGCGACGACCTCCCGTCGCTGCTGCGCGGAGAAGCGCAGCAGCGGGCCCGCGAGGTCGCCGACGCATGCGTGCTGTTCGAGGAGTGGCTCGAACGCGAGTTGAGCGCCGGCACCATCAGCCTCGACCTCCAGCCCGGCCCCGAGCGGCTGCTGCTGCACGGGCACTGCCACCAGAAGTCGCTGGGCCTCCTGCCGCCGGCCCGGGCCCTGCTGTCCCGCGTCCCCGGCGCCGAGGTGGTCGACCTCGACGCCGGCTGCTGCGGCATGGCCGGCTCATTCGGCTACGCCCGCGAGCACTTCGACATCTCACGGCAGATCGGTGAGCGCAGGCTCCTGCCCGCCGCCCGCGCCCTCGGCCCGAACGAACGCCTGGTCGCGGCGGGGGTATCCTGCCGGCACCAGGTGCACGACCTCGCCGACGCCCGGGCGGTGCACCCGGCGCAGCTGCTCGCCCAGCTCCTGACGCCGGCCTGACCGGCGCGATTGACACCCAATCCGGACATGCACGCCCCACATCACGACCCATGATTTCGATCTTCGCCTCACGACACGCGGCCGCGGCGTCTCTGGCGCTCGTTCTCTTCGCTTCGGCCGCGTCGGCCCAGACTCCCACCCGCCTGCTGGTGACGGTGACGGATCAGGACGGCGCAGCGGTGGCGGGCCTCACGCGGGAGGACTTCGCGGCGCGCGCCGGCGAGGTGGAGCTCGATGTCGTGGACGTGGCCCCGGCGTCCCCGGCCGTCCAGATCGTGGCCGTCTTCGACAACCTCGCGGTGACCCAGCGGCAGCTCAACGCCGGCATTGCCCGTCTGATCGGCGCCCTCGACGACGAGAGCATCCTCGACATGCAGAGCGTCGACGGCGAGCTGGACGCCGCCCTCGTCGAGGCGGTCGACGACCTGCACGCCCGCGGCGCGGCCCGCCCCGTCGTCGTCATGCTCGGCCAGGCCACCGAGATGGCCCGCTCGGAGCTGCAGTCGTCGCAGGTGCGCGGCCGGCGGCGCGCGGCCGACCTGTCGGGCGACCTCGATGAACTCGCGGACCTGATGGCCGACCGCGGGGTGCTCTTCTCCGGAGTTTCTGTCACCAGCGTCCCGCTTCCGAACTTCGAGCGGCTCGCCGCCGCCACCGGGGGCCGCTTCGATCGGATCGAGGACCCCGCGGCGCTGGGAGACACGCTCGCCGGCATCGGCCGGGAGCTGGGAGCGCAGTACGTATTGACCCTCGCACCGGGCGCCGAGGAAGTGCCGACGCCTCGCGTGGACGTGCGCGGGGACGGCCTCGACGCCCGCGCGGCCCCGTTCGCACCCCGACACTAGCCGCCGTCGCCCCGCCTTGTCGGCATGGCTGTCGCCTTCCCCTTGTCGGAACCTCATTCCGGAAGGCATCCGCCGCCAACATCGAGGCATCATCGATGCCAGGATGCAAGCGATTCGAACCACCATCGACATCCCCGAGAAGCTGCTCCGGCTCGCGAAGGCCGAGGCGGCATTGCGCGGGCGGCGTCTCAAGGACATCGTGCGGGAGGCGCTTCAACGTCTGCTGTCGGAGGCGGGAGCTGTCCCGGAGCGCACCGCATCCCGGCCGACACGCGTCCGGGCGCGTGGGCGTCACGCTCCGGGTCGCCGTCTACTCCACCCGCAGGGCATCCATCGGGTCGAGGCGGGCGGCGCGGCGGCCCGGGAGCCAGCAGGCGACGATGGCGACGCCGGCCAGCACCAGGGGGGCCGAGACGAAGGTCAGCCGGTCGTCGGCGGCGACCCCGAACAGGAAGCTCTCCAGGAGCCGCGACGAGCCGGCAGCCGCGACGAGGCCGACGAGGGTGCCGGCGGCGACGAGGCCCGCCCCCTGCCGAACGACGAGGGCGAGGACCTCGCCGCGCTGCGCGCCGAGGGCCATGCGGACCCCGATCTCCCGGCGTCGCTGCGAGACGGTGTAGCTGAGCAGGGCATATACGCCGAACGCCGCGAGGAACAGCGCGAGGGCGGCGAAGAACCCCACGAAGACGGCGTAGAAGCGGGGCTGCGCGACTGCCGCCGACACCCGGGCGTCCATCGTCATGACGTCGACGAGGACCGCGCGGGGACTCGCCGCGGGCACCGCCTCGCGCAGGAAGGGAACGAACGCCAGCGGATCGCCGGCCGTCCGCACCGCGACCATCGTATCGGGAAAGAGCACGTGCCCCAGCTCGAGCTGGTGCACCGACGTGAACGCCTCGGGCGGCGACGGGTTGGTCAACAACCCGCTGTAACGGACGTCGGCCACGACCCCGATCACTTCCCACGGTTCCTCGGGGGCATCCATCCGCAGGCGCCGGCCGACGGCCGGCTCGCCCCCGAAGAGATCGCGGGCGAGCGTCTCGTTGATGACGAGCACGCGCGGGCTCGCGGCCCCGTCGAGGCGGGTGAAGTCGCGCCCGCTCCGGAGTCGCATCCCCATCACGTCGAAGTAGCCGGGACTGACGGGATTGATCAGGCCCCGGGGGAGCTCGCGCCGGTCGGCCGGAGGCGGAGCCCCGGCGACGCGAAACGCGGAGGTGGCGGCGCCGCCCTGCGCGAGCGGCAGGCGTGACGCCAACCCGACCGCCGCGACCCCGGAGAGATCCGCCAACCGCTCCAGCTCGTCCAGAAGCGATTCCTGGAAGCGCCGGCCGGCCGCCCTGACCTCGGCCACCGACTCCGCGGTCATGCCCGGCCCAACCCGCAGGTCGCGGTTCTCGACACGGGCGGTGACGACGTTGGCCGGGTCGAAGCCCCGATCGGCGGTGACGAGCCGCACGAAGCTGCGGAGGAGCAGCCCCGCCCCAACCAGCAGCATGAGGGCCAGCGCCACCTGCGTCACGGCGAGGGCCGCGCGCGCGCGGTTCGAGCGGAGGAGCCGAAAGCCGCCGGCCGATTGCGCGCTCCCCTCGTTCAGGGTGCGCACCAGATCGAGCCGCGACCACTGGAGGGCCGGTGCCGCGCCGAACAGCAGCCCGGACACGATGGACAGCCCGAGGGTGAACGCCGCCACCACGCCGTCGACGCCCACCTCGTGGAGCCGCGCGACATCGCCGGGGACAAGGGCCGGAACCGTGCGCAGCACGATCGCCGCCGCGACCAGCCCGAGGGCGCCGCCGCCCACACCGAGCACCACGCTCTCGGTGAGGAGCTGGCGCACGAGCCTCCCCCGGCCGGCCCCGAGCGCCGCGCACACCGCCAGCGTGCGCTGGCGCGTCACCCCGCGCGCGAGCAGCAGCCCCGCCACGTTGATGCAGGCGATCAGCAGCACCAGGACCATCGCCGACGTCAGGATGAGGAGCGCGGGGCGGTATTCGCCGACCATCTCTTCCTGCAGCGGCGTCACCCGGGCGTCGATCTCGGGGCTGTCGCCGGACGCGGAGCCCTCGCGCGGCCCCCGCATCATGGGGGAATCGGGACCGCGCTGCAGGATGGCGCGAGCCTCCGTGGCCGCCCGTGCCGGCGACACTCCCGGCGCGAGGCGGCCGAGGACGTTGAAGCCGATCACCACGCTCGTGCGCGGCTGCCCCCCCTCGGCCGACGGCAGGGCGAACGGCGGCACGACGAACGGCGTCCAGAACTCGCCGTCGTGGTTCGGGAAGTAGAACCCCTCGGCGAGCACCCCGACGACAGTGTGGGGGTTTCCGTCGAGGTCGAGGGGGGTCCCGACGATATCGGGATCGGCGGCGAAACGGTTGGTCCAGGCGCGGTGGCTCAGCAGCACCACCCCGTCCGCTCCCTCCCGCGCCTCCTCCTCCGAGAAGAGCCGGCCGAGATGCGGCGTTGCCCGCAGCAACGGGAACAGGGCCGGCGACACGGCGGCGCCGTCGAGGGTGACCACGCCCTCGGGAGCCGTCCACTGGACCGAGCTCTCGCGGTAGGCGGCGAGGTGCTCGAACGACCCGGCGTCCTCGAACAGGGGCAGCGTCCGGTTCGTGAGGCCCCTACCCGCGCGCCCGCCGGACGCGTCCGCGACCCGCACGAGGCCTTCGGAATCCGGATAGGGCAACGGCCGCAGCAGCAGGCCGTAGGCAATGCTGAACATCGCCGTATTGGCGCCGATACCGAGGGCGAGGGTGACGAGCGCCGCGGCGGTGAACCCGCGCTGACCGGCGAGTCGGCGTACGGCGGAGCGCACGTCCCGGAGCAGCGACTCCACGGCCTACTCCACGCGCAGGGCGTCCATCGGATCGATGCGGGCGGCGCGGCGGCCCGGGAGCCAGCACGCGACGAGGGCCACGCCGACGAGGGCGACCGGCGCCGCCACGAACGTCAGCGGGTCGTCGGCGGCGACGCCGTACAGGAAGCTCTCCAGGAGCCGCGACGAGCCGGCCGCCCCGAAGAGGCCGAGGACGGCCCCCGCCGCGACGAGCCCGGCCCCCTGCCGGACGACGAGGGCGACGACGTCGCCGGGCCGGGCACCGAGGGCCATGCGGACCCCGATCTCCCGGCGGCGTTGCGAAACGGTGTAGCTGAGCAGGGCGTAGACACCGAACGCGGCGAGGAACAGCGCGAGGACGGCGAAGAAGCCGAGGAAGACGGTGTAGAAGCGGGGTTGCTCGACCGCCGCCGAGAGCCGGGCGTCCATCGTCGTCACCTGGTCGATGCTCGCCGCGGGACCCGCCGCGGCCACCGCCTCGCGCAGGAACGGGACGGCGGCCAGCGGGTCGCCGGCGGTCCGCACCGCGACCGACGAGGAGGAGAACATGCGGCCCAGCATCGTCGCCTGCTCGATCTGCTGGAGCGGCAGGTACGCCTCGGCCGCCGACTCGGTGATCGTCAGCGCACCGTAGCGGACGTCGGCCACGACCCCGACCACCTCCCACGGTTCGTCGCCGGCGCCGGCCGGCACCACCCGCCGGCCGACCGCCGGCTCGCCGCCGAAGATCTCGCGGGCGAGCGTCTCGCTCAACACCAGCACCGGCGGGCCCTCGGCCCGGTCGAGGGAGGTGATCGCCCGTCCGCTCCGGAGGCGCAACCGCATCGCGTCGAAGTAGCCCGGGCTGACGAAGTTGATGGGCGCCTGGGGAAGGTCCCCGGGGTCGGCGGGCATCAGAGCGCCCGCCGCCTGGAACGTGGCCCGGCTGACGTTCCCGCGGGACGCGAGCGGAAAGCGCGACGACACCCCCGCCGCCTCGACCTCGGGGAGGGCCTCCAGCCGGGCCAGCTCGTCCACGAGGGCGCGCCCGAAGAGCCGCCCCGCCGTCCCCAGGCCGGCAATCGCGTCGGGGGCCATGTCGGGGCGGAACGTCACGTCGGGGTTCCGGATGCGGGCGGCGATGACGTTGGCGGGGTCGTAGCCGCGGTCGACGGTCACGAGCCCGACGAAGCTGCGCAGGAGCAGCCCCGCCCCGACGAGCAGCACGAGGGCGAGGGCGACCTGGGCCACCGCCAGAACCGCGCGCGTCCGGTTCGAGCGCAGCAGCCGGAAGCCGCCGGCGGCCTGCGCGCTACCCTCGTTCAGGGTGCTCACCAGGTCGATCCGCGACCACTGGAAGGCCGGCGCGGCACCGAACAGCAGCCCCGCCGCGATCGACAGCCCTACCGTGAACGCCACCGACAGGCCGTCGATGCCGACCTGGTCCAGCCGCGCGATGTCGCCGGGGACGACGGCGGGCACCGCGCGCAGCACGACCGCCGCCGCGGCGAGGCCGAGGACGCCGCCGCCCGCGCCCAGCATGACGCTCTCGGTCAGGAGCTGGCGGACGAGCCGGCCGCGGCTCGCGCCGAGGGCCGCGCACACCGCCAGCCCCCGCCGGCGCGTCACCCCGCGCGCGAGCAGCAGCCCCGCCACGTTGATGCAGGCGATCAGCAGCACGAGCGCCGTCGCCGCGGTCAGGGCCGTCAGCGCCGGCCGGTACGCGCCGACCATCTCCTCGAGCAGCGGCACGACCCGCGCCTCGCTCCGGCCGAGCGCGGCGGCGGCGGCCCGGGCCGCACCGGCGGGCAGCCCGGATGACATCGAACCGGCCTCCAGGCGGGTGCGGACCTCCGTCGCCGCCTGCTCCGGCGAGACCCCCGGCGCGAGACGACCGAGGCCGTTGAAGGCGATCAGGACCGTCATGCGCGGCTGCCCCGCGACGGCCGGCGCCGGCGGCGCGAACGGAGGGACGACGAGCGGCGTCCAGAACTCGCCGTCGGGGTTCGGGAAGTAGAACCCCTCGGCGAGCACGCCGACAACGGTGTAGGGATCTCCGTCGAGATCGAGGGGCGTCCCCACGATGTCCGGGTCCGACGCGAAGCGGTTCGTCCAGGCGCCGTGGCTCAGCAGCACGACCCGGTCGGCACCCTCCCGCGCCTCGTCCTCGGTGAACAGCCGGCCGAGGCGGGGGGTCGCCCGCAGCAGGGGGAACATGCCGGGCGAGACCGCGGCGCCGCTCAGGGTGACCACGCCGTCCGGGCCCGTCCACTCCACCGAGCTCTCCCGGTACACGGCGAGGCCCTCGAACGACTCGGCGTCCTCGAGCACGGGCATTGACCGGTTCGAGAGGTAGATCCCCGCACGCCCCCCGAGCGACTCTCCGACGCGCACGAGGCGGTCCGCGTCGGGATAGGGCAGCGGGCGCAGCACCAGACCGTAGACGATGCCGAACATCGCCGTGTTGGCGCCGATGCCGAGGGCGAGGGTGACCAGCGCGGTCACCGTGAAGCCGCGCTGGCCGGCGAGCCGGCGCGCGGCGGAGCGGACGTCCTGGAGCAGCGTATCCATGCGGTCGCGGCACTCCCTTCCGGCATCGATGCGATGCCCCGAGGGTTAGACGCCGGCAACGCCCAAACGGCCGCGCGCCACTCAGCGCAGATAGCCGGGGCGGGCCTGCACGCGCCGGCCCCGCCCCCGCACCCGCACCTCCAGCTCGTGCCACCCGCCGGCCTCGACCCCCTGGGGGGTGTAGGTCAGGAGATAGCGGCTGCGAAACTCGTCGACGACCTGCTCGAACACCTCGCGCAGCCGGGCCAGGTCCGCCGCGACGTACACCGAGCCCCCGGTGTCGGCCGCGAGCCGGGCCAGGTACTGCTGCCGGAAGAGATGCGGATCGTCCGCGAACCAGCGGCTCGCCAGCCCCCGCCCCTCGCGCCCCTGCCAGCCCTCCCGTGCGAGGTGGTCGTGGCGCACGCCGTAGACGACGACGTCGCTGCGGCGGGCCGCCTCGAGCACGTCGGGCGGCTCGAGCCAGCTCGCCGTGTCGTACCCGTCGCTGAAGACCAGCGCTACCGTCCGCCCCACCGTCCGGTCGCGCAGGGCGAGGGCCGCGAACGTGGCGTCGTAGAGGGCGGTGGCGCCGCCGGCCCGCACGCGGCCGAGCGCGGCGGGAAGTTCGGCGGGCGGCGCGGGGGGCTCGACGGCCAGGCGCAGCTTGTCGGAGAAGGTCACGAGGCCGACCCGGTCGCCCGGCCGCAGCGCCTCGCCCGCCGCCTCGGCGGCCGCGAGCAGGTGGCGGAGAGGCGCGCCGCGGACGCTCCCGCTCGTGTCCAGGACCAGCAGCAGGGTGACCGGGACCTCTTCGATGAAGACCGCCGCCACGTCCTGCCGCACGCCGTTGTCGAGGACCGTGAAGTCGTCCGCGGTCAGCCCCGACACCACGTTGCGCCCGCGGGTGACGAGCACGTCGACGGCCACCGCGTCGACCTCGCTGCGGAAGTTCTGCCCTGCCGCGGGCGCCGGCCCGGCAACGGCGACCAGCCCGAGGATGGCGGCGACGAGCCGGCGCGGCCTCTCGCTCACCGTCTCACCTCGCGGCGTAACGCGGCCCGCAGCTCGGGGCCGTTGCCGAGGCCCAGCAGATAGTCGACCCAGGGATCGATGGCGGCGCCGCCGGCGCCGCGCAGCACCGGCTCCAGGACCGCCGCCGCGCCCCGGCGGTCCCCCTGCGCCTCGAGCAGGCGGCCGAGGGCGACCCGGGCCGCCTGACCCTCGGGGAGCAACGCGACCGCGTCGCGGAACCGGTCTTCGGCCTCGGCCGTCTCGCCTGCCTCGCGGTGCAACCGGCCCAGCAGCAGCCGGCCCAGATAGGCGTGGGCCAGGGGAACCCAGTCGCGCCCCACGAAGTCGGTCAACCGCTCCCGCACCGACTCCCCCTGCCCCAGCAGCAGCCGGACCCGCGCCAGCCGCAGGGTCGCCTCCGGCGCGGCCGGCGAGACCCGGAGCGCCGCGCCGGCCCGCCGGGCCGCGGCCAGCAGCCGGCTGCGCTTCCGTTCCTGCAGCCGCGAAAAGGCCCCGCGCTCCAGCCCGGTCGGGTCCATCGGCGCCAGCGCCAGGCCCTCGTTGAACCACGCGGCGGTCGTCAGCAGCGGCACGTCGTCGGGAAGCAACTCGCAGGCGAGGTCGGTGAAGGTCACCCCGTCCTGCCATCCGCCGTGCTCGAAGGCGAGGAGCGCCGCCCCGAGGAACCAACGGCGCCGGAACGACCCGAACGGCTCCGGCTCGCGCGCGTTCAGGTTCACCCAGCGGATCGCGATCTCGACCTGCTCTTCGGCGCCGCCGTGCAGCCCCCGCGACCGGAGCCGCTCGGCCACGTCGAGGTGCAGCATCGCCGCCGTCCGGAACAGCCGCTCGTTCAGGGCCGGCTCGGCGTCGGTCCCGGTCAGCCGGATGTCGGGCTCGCGCACCCGGTCGAGGAGGGCGTGGACGGCGGACGGCGCCATCGCCCGCACGCCGGCCGTCGCGGCGACGGAGTCGCCCTCGCGGTACTGCCCCACGAGCTCGCGGTAGGGCGCCAGCTCGTCCGTGAACCAGTAGTCCGACTGGCCCGCCGCCGCGGGCATCACCGCTGCGACGGCCAACGCCGCGACCGAGGGCAGTGACCCCAACCGCACCCCTATTCCCCCTTCTTCACCGCCAGCAGCAGCACGTCGCGGGCCAGGTCCGAGCGCAGCGCCTCCACCTCGAACGACGGCACCCCGGGCGCGTTCGCGAAGGCGCGCCGGGCCCGGCCGCGCCAGTCCTTCTGCCGCCGGGCGTGTTGATAACACGAAAGGAGGTCGCCGGGCCGCAGTGCGGCGAAGAGGCCGGCCACCTCCTCCGAGGTCACGTGCTGGGGACCGGCACCGCCATCGGGAGCGAGACCGGTATCGGGATCCAGCAGCACGAGCACCGGTGCCGCATACTGCCTGACCTGCTCCCGCAGGCGCCGGAAGTAGGCGGCCCGATCGACGAACGGTTCCTTGACGGTCGCGATACGCAGCCCGGTTCGCGCCGCCAGCCGTTGCAGGTCGTCGAGGTCGCGAAAGTGGCGGACGACCTCGACCGGCAACGCTACCGGTCCTCGCGCCGTGGCGAGCGGCGGCCAGTCGTCGTCGGGCCGATACAGGGCCACGTACAGAACGTCCGCCAGCCCCTCGCGGCGGGCGAGATGCAACGCGGCGCTCCACTTGACGACGTCCCTGTCGTCGCCGTACCAACGGTCACGCATCGTGCTCGACCCGGCCGCTTGTCAGCGATCCGGGAGCCGTGGCGGGAACCCGCCGTACCCCGCGGCGATGCTCCGGGCCGCCGCGTCGGCCGACGGTTCCCGTGCGCCCAAGACGCCCCCCCGGGCCGTTTCAAGCTGTCGCGCGCATCGCCGCTCGGAGCGACCGGCACGCCCCCCCCGGCAAGCCGGCGGGTCCTGCTACCGCCGTCGTACGGACTGAATCACCACCGTCTCGTTCGGCAGGCTGTTCGTCGCCGGCACCGCGGCGATGCGGTCCACGACGTCGGTGCCGTCGATCACCCGGCCGAACACCGCGTAGCCGAAGTCGCGCACTCCGTGGTTGAGGAAGTTGTTGTCGACGGTGTTGATGAAGAACTGGTCGGTGGCGCTGTGGATCTCGCTGGTCCGCGCCATGGCGACCGTGTAGCGGTCGTTCAGCAACCCGTTCTGCGCCTCGTTCTCGATCGGAGCGCGGGTCGGCCGGGTGCGCATCTCCGGCGAGTAGGCGCCGCCCTGGATCATGAACCCCTGGATGACGCGGTGGAAGATGGTGTTGTCATAGTGCCCCGCGTCCACGTACTGCAGGAAGTTGTCGACGCTGATGGGGGCCTCAGCGGGGGCGAGCTCGACGGTGATGGCCCCCAGGCTGGTCTCCATGACCACGACGGGGGCGTCCTGCCCGGACGACGCGGAACCGGAAAGGACGATCGCGATGCCGGCGACCAGGCCGGCAATGCTGCGGAACTTCATGGACATCTCCGTTTTCTCGTGGGCGGCCACGGCCTCCGAGCGGCCGTGGCAAACGGCGGCGCTACCGGCCGGCAGCCCTCGCTACGTGACAATCCGTTCGATGGTATCACCCCGGCGGAGCCCGCCGGGCGCTCCCTCGTCACGCCCCGATGGAGCCCGGGCCCCTTCGACCCACCGGCGGCCTCACCGGTCTCGATGCGGTGGGGGATCCGGCCGGCGCCTCGACCGGTACGGGAGGCGCTCACCCGCTCCGGCGGTGCTTCAGGATCTGGGTCCAGGCGACGGAGAACAGGCAGTAGGCGAGAAAGCAGTAGAAGCCCGGTCCGAGCTCCGACGCGAGCCGGGTCTGCATGTCCACGTCGACCTGCCGCAGCAGCACCGGCACGCTGAAGCTGTTGGCCTGGGCCTGGTCGCGGGTCGCCAGGAACGCCAGGAACACCGCGACCACGAACACGTCGGCCATCGACCACTTCCCGATGACGTCGACGGCGAGCACCAGCCGCCGGCGGACCGCGTCGCCGGCCGCGTAGATCGACCCCAGGAGCATCCCCGCCTTGGTGACGGGGACGATGACGCTGAACAGCAGGATCAGGAACGACACCAGGTAGTCGGCCGAGAGCCACAGCTCGCGGACAGTGCCGAGGATGGATCGGGTCTGCTCGTAGACGGTGACCTCCACCGGCTCGGGGATAATCGACGCCGCGACCTGGGTGGTGATGGTGACGCCGTAGACGGGCAGGATCACGCCGGGCACGAGCAGCACGAAGTTGACGAGGGTGAGGGCGACGACGACGGCCTTCGTCACGACCCGTCGCCTTTCCGGATCGCGGCGATCTTCCGGTCGCGCGATGACGCGAACTGCCCGAGGTCGCGGCGGTGATTGGCCTCGATCTCGCGCCGGCCCTCGAGATCGAAGGTGGCCGCGAGCTTCGAGCCCATCAGGATCTCGGCCTCCGCGACCTTCGCCTCGTAGTCGCGGCGGGCGGCGGCGATGGCGTCCTTCTGGTCGTCCGTCAGGGGACGGCCCGCCGCGTCGGCGCCGGCCTCCGCATCCCGCTGCCGGAGACGCTCCATCGCCAGCTCGACCGCGCTCTTGGGTCCGGTGTCCGCCACGTCCGTCCTCTCCTCCGCCTCGCGCACCCCGGCGAGACCCCGGAATTATAGCCCGCCCGGCCTTGGGGAACGGATGTCGCCATGGGGTGTCGCGGCCGCCCGCAGGCTGAGGAAGCCGGCCTGACGCAGCGTGAAGCGCGTGCTCCCTCCGACACGTCGGGACGCCGCAACCGGGCGGGCGCCTGTCCGCTCGAACCACCGCGGGGTTTCGCCGCGGGCTGCTAAGATCGCCGCCCATGAAGATCCTCTCGCGCCGGATCCTGCTGCAGGCGCTCGCCGGCCCGATGGTCCTGGCCGGATCAGCCGGCGCACGCCCGGGGACGGGGACGGTCGGTGCCCAGCCGGGGGAAGTCACGGCCGCCGCGCGCCCGGTGGTGCGGAACGCGCCGCGCCCGCTGTCGCCCGACGCCGTCACCCACGACTGGGCCTCGTTCCTCGGCCCCACCCACAACGCGGTGTCCACCGAGACCCGCCTCAGCCGGTCGCTGCCGCCGCCGCTGGTGTGGGAGATGGAGAAGGGCACCGGCTACACGTCGCCGGCCGTCGCGGGAGACCGGCTGGTGTTCCTGCACCGCCTGGGCGGCAACGAGGTGGTCGAGTGCCGGCACCCCGAGACCGGCGAGCTGCACTGGGACTTCCGCTACCCGACCCGCTACCGCGACCGCTACGGCTACAACGACGGCCCGCGCTCGAGCCCGGTCATCGCCGGTGGGCGGGTGTTCACCCTCGGGGCCGAGAGCCGCCTGCACGCCTTCGACCTCGCCACCGGGCGCGGCCTCTGGAGCCGGGACCTGCGGGCCGACTACGGCGTGCATCAGGACTTCTTCGGCACCTCGTCGACGCCGCTGGTCGAGAACGGCCGGGTGATCGTGAACGTCGGTGCGCCGCGCGGGGCCTGCGTCGTCGCCTTCGACGCGGACACCGGCGCCGAGCTGTGGCGGGCCGGCGACTGGGGCCCGAGCTACGCCTCGCCGGTGCCCGCCGTGGTGCACGGGCAACGGCGGATCTTCGTGTTCGCGGGCGGCGAGTCGTCGCCGCCCAGCGGGGGGCTGCTGTCAATCGACCCAGCGGACGGGGCCGTCGACTTCGCGTTCCCGTTCCGCAGCCGGACCTACGAGTCGGTCAACGCCTCGTGCCCGGTGGTGTTCGACGACAAGGTGTTCGTCTCCGCCAGCTACCGCGCCGGCGGCGCGCTGGTCCGGGTTCTGCCCGACTTCACCCACGAGGTGGTCTGGACGACCCGCGAGTTCGCCCTGCACTGGAACACCGCGATCCACCGGGACGGCTACCTGTACGGCTTCGACGGCCGCAACCAGGGCGACTCCTCCCTCGCCTGCGTCAACGCGGCGACGGGAGAGGTGGCGTGGCGCGAGGTGCCCCTGTGGCCCGAGACGTTCGAGCAGGGCGGGCGGGAACGCCGGGTCCAGCTCGGCACCGCCCGCGGATCGCTCCTCGCGGTCGACGGCCACTTCCTCGCCCTCGGCGAGATCGGTCACCTGCTGTGGCTCGATCTCACCCCGGACGGCTACCGCGAGATCTCCCGCACATGGCTCGCCGCCGCCTACGAGTCGTGGACGCTGCCCGTGCTCAGCCGCGGCCTGCTCTACTTCGTCCAGAACTCGCGCGACCTGCTCACCGGGGCCACCCCGCGCCTGCGATGCTATGACCTGCGGGCATAGCCGGCCGAGGGACAGGTCCCGTAGCGATCGCCGCGCGGCGCATCCCGCCTGGTGCATCGCGAGCAGCGTTCGCAGCGCCCTGCACGGGCGGGCGCGGGCTTGGACCGCCTCCCGGCGTCGACACCCCGCGCCCTTGCGCGCCGAGGCTCGAGCCCGCGTGGCCCGCGATACACTTAGTGGCCAGTGGCCGCTCCGCACACCCTCGTCCTCGTCCCCACCGAGATCGAGCGCCGTCACCTCGCCCGGCAGCGCGGGTTCGGGGTCGACGCCCCGTGCGAGCTATGCGGATTCGGGCCGGTCGGGGCGGCCGCGAGGGCCCGCGACGCCATCGCCGTGCACGAGCCCGAGCGGGTCGTCCTCGTTGGCATCGCCGGCACGTTCGATCCCGCGGGGCTCCCGGTCGGCACCGCGGCCGTGTTTCCGTCGGTGCTGATGCACGGGATCGGGGTGGGCGTCGCCACGTTCGTCCCCGCGACCGACCTCGGCTACCGCCACTGGCCGCGGAGCGGCGACGGAGAGGCCGACGGGCCCGACGCGCTGCCGCTCGCCTGTCCGGTCCCCCCCGCCGCGGGCCCCCTGCTGACCGTGTGCACGGCGTCGGCGACGGACGACGAGACCCGCGAGCGGCGGGCGCTGTTCGCCGACGCGGCGGCCGAGGACATGGAGGGCTTCGCGGTGGCCCTGGCGTGCCGGCTCGCCGACGTGCCCCTGGCCATCGTCCGCGGCATCTCGAACGCGGTCGGCGACCGCCGGTTCGAGCGCTGGCGGATCCCCGAAGCCCTCGACGCCGCCTACCTCGTCGCGGCCGACCTGCTCGACCGGCCCGACTGGAGCGGCCCGTGACGCCGATCCACTTGGGCATCTCCACTTGCCCGAACGACACGTTCGCCTTCCACGGCATCCTCGAGGGGAAGGTGGACCCGCGGGGCCTCGACTTCCGCATCGAGCTGCTCGACGTCGAGGAGCTGAACCGGCGGCTCTTCGCCGGCGACTTCGACGTGGCGAAGGCGAGCTTCCACGCCGCGCTCCTCCTCCGCGGGGATCTCGGCGTGCTGCCGGTCGGCTCGGCCCTCGGCTTCGGCGTCGGCCCCCTGCTGCTCGCCGCGCTTCCACGCACCCGTCCCCGCGCCCCCGTCGCCACCGCCGGCGGCGGGTCGCGGCCGGCCCGCGTGCTGTGCCCGGGCGCCCACACCACCGCCACTCTGCTCTACGAGCTGTTCCACGCCGGGGAGGGCACCGTCGAGCAGGTGGTGTTCTCCGACATCATGCCCGCCCTCGAATCGGGCGGCGCCGACTTCGGGGTCTGCATCCACGAGGGCCGCTTCACCTGGCGCGCGCACGGACTCGCCCTCGTCGAGGACCTCGGGACGGTCTGGGAGGAGGCGACGGGCGCTCCCCTGCCCCTCGGCGGCATCCTCGCGCGCCACGCGCTCGGCGAGGAGACGATTCGCACCGTGACCGCGGTGATCCGCGACTCGCTCGCCCACGCCCGGGCCCACCGCGAAGAGACGGTCCCCACCATGCGCCGCTACGCCCAGGAGCTGAGCGACGACGTGATGTTCCAGCACGTCGACCTCTACGTGAACGACTGGACCACCGACCTCGGCGACACCGGCCGGGCCGCGCTCGATACCCTCGACCGCCGCGCCCGCCGGGCCGGCGTCGCCGCCGGCGTCACGGCGCCGCTACGGGTTTACTGACATGACGCACCACCGCATCGTCTCCCTCATCGCCAGCGCGACGGAGATCGTCTGCGCCCTCGGCTTCGAGGACCGGCTCGTGGGCCGCTCCCACGAGTGCGACCACCCTCCCTCCGTCGCGCGGCTCCCGGTCTGCTCGTCGTCGAAGGTGGAGGTCGGGGCGGCCGGCCGGACCATCGACGACCAGGTGCGCGCGATCGTCGCCGACGGGCTCTCGGTGTACCGCGTGGACGCCGGCATCCTCGACCGCCTCGCACCGACCGTCGTCATCACCCAGACGCAGTGCGAGGTCTGCGCCGTCAGCCTGAAGGATGTCGAGGCGGCGGTCTGCGAGCTCGTGGGCTCGCGGCCCCGCATCGTGTCGCTCGAGCCGATGTCGCTGCCCGACATCTGGTCCGACATCCGGACGGTGGCGTCGGCCCTGGGCGCCCCGGAACGCGGCAAGGCGCTCGTGGACCGCCTCGCGGCGCGGCTCGACGCGGTTCAGGCGCGGGCGGCGGCGGCGGGGACCCGGCCGTCCGTCGGGTGCATCGAGTGGATCGATCCGCTGATGGCGGCCGGCAACTGGGTGCCCGAGCTCGTGGAGCGGGCCGGCGGCGTGGACGTCCTGGGGAAGGCGGGAGAGCATTCCGGCGGCCTCTCCATCGAGGCCCTCACCGCCGCGGACCCCGACGTGATCGCCGTCATGCCGTGCGGATGGGACATCGAGCGCGCCCGACGTGAGATGCCGCCGCTGGCGACCCACCCGATCTGGCCGCGGCTCTCCGCCGTCCGCAACCGCCGCGTGTACATGACCGACGGCAACCAGTACTTCAACCGCCCGGGCCCGCGCGTCGTCGAGTCGGCGGAGATCCTCGCGGACATCCTGCACCCGGAGCACTGCGACTTCGGCCACCGCGGCCGCGGCTGGACCCGCTGGACCGGCGATGCAGCGGGCTGATCGCGAGGACCGCGTGGGATTGTGCCTGCATTGCCGGCACGCCCGCGTCGTTCGTTCCCGCACCGACCAGGACTACTACCGGTGCGGGCGGTCCGACGACGACGGGCGGTACTCCAGGTACCCGCGCCTTCCGATGCTGAGCTGCGACGGCTACGAGCCCCGCGAGCCCGACGATCCCCACCGACGGTCCGGTCGACGTTGATCGGTGTCCGCCCGGCAAACCCGCGGGCCAACATCAGGCCGATCGCGTACCCGGGTGACACATCCGGTGCGGCGCGAGCTCGGGGTGGGGGTCCAGCCGCAACCGCGGTCAGCCGCCGGCGCGGAGGACGCCTACCGCGAGCACCGCCCAGCCCACCAGGAAGCAGAGGCCGCCGATGGGGGTGATGGCGCCGAGCCAGCGGGTGCCGGTGACCGCGAGCAGGTAGAGGCTGCCGGAGAAGACGACGATGCCGGCCAGGAACAGCCAGCCGGCGGCGCCGACCCAGGCGTTCGACCAGCGTTCCGCCGCCCACGCGACGGCCAGCAGGGCCAGCGCGTGGATCAGGTGGTAGCGGATGCCGGTGTCGTAGACGGCGAGCAGGTCGGGCGCGATGCGCTCGCGCAGGCCGTGGGCCCCGAACGCCCCCAGCAGCACCCCGAGCCCGGCCATCGCCGCGCCCGCCGCGAACCATCCTGCCACCATGCCGGCCTCCTCCCCGCGTCGCTACGACCCCGGTCCCCGTCCCTCGCCCATCCTGGCCGTCAGATAGCGGAGGATGTCGCGGACCGAGATGATGCCCGCCAGCTCGCCGCCCTCGCCGACGACCGGAATGTGCCGGTAGCCGCCGACGGCCATGCGCTGGACCGCGAAGGCGACCTTGGCGTCCGGCTCCAGCGTCTCGGCGGGGGCGGTCATGAAGTCCGATACGGGCCGGTCGCCGAGCTCGGGCGCCTCGGTGTTGAGGTTCATGAGGGCGTCGTACTCGGTGAAGACGCCGACCGGGCGGTTCGCGGCGGCGACCACCACGCAGCCGGTCCCGCCGTCGATCATCGCCCGCAACACGTCGCGGACCGGGATGTCGGCCGCTACCACCACCGGGGCCTGCGGATCGAGGACCCACACGTGGTCGGCCAGGAGGCCGCGCTCGACGACGGTCGCGGGGTCGGGCAGGTGGGCGTCGCTCAGCGATTGCCCGCACGCGGCGCAATCGTCGACGCCGTCGATGTTGTCGGCCCCGCACCAGGGGCAGATCATGAAACCGTCCAGGTCTCGCCGGAGTTGAACAGCGCGTTCAGGTCCCCTTCGCCCGAGCGCCGGCGGGCGGAGTCGACCTGCGTCGCCAGCTCCTCCTCGTAGCGCGGCGCGTCGATGGCCCGGAAGACGCCGATCGGCTCGGGAAATCCGTCCTCGTAGCGGAGCCGGCTCAGCAGATAGGCGAGGCTGGGCTCGGACGCCCGCTCGTCGTGCACCAGCAGGTCGGCTTCGCTCGTGCCGTTCCCCAGCTCGACGACCTCGGGCTCGAGGCCGTTGAGCCGGATGCCCTTCTGCCGGTCGTGGCCGAAGACCAGCGGGGCGCCGTGCTCGAGCTCGATGGTGTGCTCGCTCTTGGTCTTCCGGTCGCTCGCGTACTGCCAGGCCAGGTCGTTGAACACGTTGCAGTTCTGGTAGACCTCGACGAAGGCGGTGCCCCGGTGCTCGGCCGCCCGCCGCAGCACCCCTTCCAGGTGCTTGATGTGGGTGTCGATGGAGCGCGCCACGAACGTGGCCTCGCAGCCGATGGCGATCGACAGGGGATGCAGGGGGTTGTCGATGGCCCCCATCGGCGACGTCTTGGTCTTCTTGCCGAGCGGCGACGTCGGCGAGTACTGGCCCTTCGTCAACCCGTAGATGCGGTTGTTGAAGAGCACGATGTTGATGTCGAGGTTGCGGCGGATGGCGTGCATGAGGTGATTGCCGCCGATGCTCAACCCGTCGCCGTCGCCGGTGATCACCCACACCATCAGATCGGGCCGCGCCGCCTTGAGCCCGGTCGCGAAGGCCGGGGCCCGGCCGTGGATGCTGTGGATGCCGTAGGTGTTCATGTAGTACGGAAACCGGCTGGAGCAGCCGATGCCGGAGATGAAGACGATGTTCTCGCGGGGCACGCCCAGCGACGGCAGCATCTTCTTCATCTGCGCGAGAATCGCGTAGTCTCCGCACCCGGGACACCAGCGCACGTCCTGGTCGCTGGCGAAGTCGGCCGCCTTCAACACCGGCAGCTCGACCGGCGCGGCCGCCTCGGCCTGGCCCGCGCGGCCGCCACCGTCGCCCGGCGGCGGCTCCGCCAGCGCGACCGGCGCGTCGCCGTTGGAGGCCGTCTCCTCCCGCCCGAGACCGACCCTACGCCACCAGCTCTCTAATCTTGAATACGACATCGGATACCGTGAACGGCTTGCCCTTGACCTTGTTCAGCCCAACGCACTCGCGAAGGTAGCGCGACTGCACCAGCATGCGGAGCTGCCCCGTGTTCAGCTCCGGCACGAGAATCCGCTCGTAGGCGGCGAGCACGTCGCCGAGGTTGGCGGGAAACGGGTTCAGATACCGCAGGTGGGCGTGCGCCACCGAGAGCCCGCCGGCCCGGCACTCGTCCACGGCGCTCGTGCAGGCGCCAAATGTGCCTCCCCAACTGAGCACCAGCAGCTTCCCCCGCGCCGGCCCGTCCACCGCCTGCGGCGGAATGTCGCGGGCGATCCGGGCCACCCGCTCGGCCCGGACGTTGGTCATGTGCTGGTGGTTCTCGGGGTCGTAGCTGACGTTGCCGGTGACGTCCTCCTTCTCCAGCCCGCCGACCCGGTGCATCAGGCCCGGCGTCCCGGGGAGGGCCCACGGGCGGGCCAGCCGCTCGTTCCGCTCGTAGGGCAGGAACGGCTGACCGTTGGCCTTCGCGGGAGGGTGCTCCACCGCAATGGGCGGCAGGTCGTTCACGTCGGGAATCGCCCACGGCTCCGAGCCGTTGGCGATGTAGCCGTCGGAGAGGAGAATCACCGGCGTCATGAACCGGGTGGCGATGCGCCACGCCTCGAGCGCCACCTCGAAGCAGTCGCTCGGGCTGCGCGCGGCGATGATGGGGAGGGGCGACTCGCCGTTGCGCCCGAACATCGCCTGCAGGAGATCCGACTGCTCGGTCTTGGTCGGCAGCCCGGTGCTGGGGCCGCCGCGCTGGATGTTGATGACGAGCATGGGCAGCTCAAGGATCATGCCCAGCCCCATCGCCTCGCCCTTCAGCGCGATGCCGGGACCGCTCGAGCTGGTGACCGCCATCGCCCCCCCGAACGCCGCCCCGATCGCCGAGCAGATCGCGGCGATCTCGTCCTCGGCCTGCACCGTGCGCACGCCGAAGTGCTTGAGCGCGCTCAGCTCCTCGAGGACCGGGCTTGCGGGGGTGATGGGATACGAGCCGCAGAACAGCTCCTTGCCGCTCAGCCGGGCCGCGGTGACGAGCCCCCAGGCCAGGGCCTGGTTGCCCATGACGTTCCGGTAGGTGCCGGGGTCGAGCCGGGCCGGCTCGACCTGGTAGCTGTGGTCGAAGGCCTCGGTCGTCTCCCCGTAGTACCACCCCGCGCGCAGCGCCTTCTCGTTGGCCTCGGCGACCTCCGGCTTGCTGCCGAACTTGTCGCGGACGAAGCGCAGGGTGGGCTCGATGTCGCGCCCGAACAGCCAGTAGATCAAACCGAGGGCAAAGAAGTTCTTGCACCGGTCCTGCAGCTTCGAGCTCAGGCCCTCGACCTCCTTCACCGCCTCGCGGTTCAGGGTGTCGAGCCTGACCTTGATCACCCGGTAGTCGTCGACGGTGCCGTCCTCAAGAGGATTGGTCTCGAGCCGGGCCAGCTTCAGGTCCTTCGCCTTGAAGCTCTCGTCGTTGACGATGAGAATCCCGCCCTTCTCGAGGTCCTTGACGTTGGTGACGAGGGCGGCGGGGTTCATGGCGACGAGCGCCTGCAGCGTGTCGCCGGGGGTGAAAATGTCCCGCGAGGCGAACTGCACCTGGTAGCCGCTGACGCCGGCGAGGGTGCCGCGCGGCGCCCGAATCTCGGCGGGAAAGTCGGGGAACGTGGCGACGTCATTGCCGTGCAGCGCCGACGTGTTGGTGAACTGGCCGCCCACCACCTGCATGCCGTCGCCGGAGTCGCCGGCGAGGCGGACCGTCGCCCCGTCGAGGCGGATGGTCCGCTTCTCGGAGGCCGGCAGGGCCGGCGATGGCGGGAGCTCTTCGGTGGACACCGTCGCAGTCGACTCGCGCGTCATTCTCTCGTCGCTCGCTGTAACGCCTGACTCGGGGCTGCTACGCCCCCTCCCGCGCCTCGGTCGCATGGTGGGGCGCCGGCGGCAGGTTGTAGACCGTCGCGGGAAAGTGATCGACGAGGAAGTGCAGGATGCTGCCCACCTTCACGAAGCCGACGGGCCGGCCCTCCGCGTCGACGATCGGCAACCGCCGGTATCCCCCCTGCGCCATCCTCGTGATGGCCGCGCCGACCGTGTCGTGCTCGGACAACGCGACCGGGTCGGGGGTCATGACCCGCTCGATCGGCACGCTCAGGTCGACGGCGTCGGCCATCAGCGCCAGCGCGTCCCGCTCGGTGAAGATGCCGGCCAGCTTCCCCTCGCGGCAGATCAGCACGGCGCCCCGCCGCTGCTCCTTCATCCGCTCGAACGCCTCGCGCACCGGTGCGAGCGGATCGAGGCAGATCGGGTCCGAGGTGACGACCTGCCGCAACGTCTCGGTATGCAGACTCAACTGGGAACCCATGGATGCCGACCCGGTTCCGTGCGGCCGCAAGGCCCCGCGCATCGCGGCACCGGACAAACGCCCCGGCGGCCCGGCCAACGCCTCGACGCCAGGCCGGGGAAAACCCGCTCCGCATGACTCGCGCGCCGACAACAGACCCGCGGCCCGGCCGGCCCCGCGGGCGCAACTCCCGTCTTGCCCAGAGTGTCGGATTGTCCGTCGCGAACCTGTAATGGCGGGTCTTCCACCTGATCCAGAAATCGACGCCCACGGGCCAACCGCTCCCGTCACCGGTCCCGGCGCGTATTATACGCTGTTGAAGTCGTTCTTTTGCGCGATTCATCCGAAAACGACACGTGTTTTCGCAACTTTAACGGTGACCGGGGGCCGGAGGCGGCGCGATTCACTTCCGCGGCCGGCAATCGGCGGCCCGCGGGGGTCTGCATGGGCCGGCCGCGCCGAAGCGGCGGAGAGGAGATGGACGGATGAAGCCTCGCGCGGCGGCATTCTGCCTCGGCATCTGGGTCATGGGCACGGTCTGCATCAGTGTGGCCGCGACCCAGAACTTCTACACCATCGACCGCCTGCTCGCGGCGGGCGGACATCCGTCGTTCGCCGAGGGCGTGGACCGGCTCGGGGCGCCCGCCGCCCGCGATCTGCTGCGGTACCTGTCCTCCGAGCTCAACCGCCTGTTCTTCCGATACTGGAACCTCTTCCAGATTCCGCTCGGCGGCGTCACGCTGTGGCTCGTCCTCGGCCTCTCCGGAGACCGACGTCTCCGGTGGCTGGTGGGGGCGATGCTGGCCATCGCGGTGATCCTGACCGCCGTCGTCACGCCGCCCATCGTCTCCATCGGACGCAGCCTCGACTTCGTCTCCCGCGACCCGCCGCCGCCGAGCCTCGCGACCTTCGGCATCCTGCACGCCGCCTATACTTCTCTCGAGATGCTCAAGGCCGCGATGGGAGTCTGCGCGGCGTGGTGGATCGGCCGCGCCGCCGGCGGCCGGTGACCGGGCCGAGGCGTCGACATGTCAGGGGAGGCAATCGAGTCCGCCGAGGGCCGGCCGCCGGCTGCGGGAACCGGCCCCACCACGCTGCCGGCCCTCCTGGAGGAGCGCGCGCGCACCGCCCCGGACACGCCGTTCGTGGTCTTCGACGACCTCGAGGGCGGCGTGTCGGCACGCACGTACCGGGAGTTCGCGAACGACGTCAACCGGACCGCCCGCCTGTTGGGGGACCTCGGCATCGGGCGCGGCGACCGGGTCACGCTGCTCCTCGGGAACTGTCCGGCGTTCCTCGACCTGTGGTTCGGGGCCGCCGCCCTCGGCGCGGTCATCGTGCCCGTCAACACCGCCTCGTCCGAGGCGGAGCTCGAGTACCTGGCCGGCCACTCGGAGAGCCGGGCGATCTTCACGCAGGCGCCGTATCTGGAGACGGCCGGCGCCGTCGCCCGGCGATGCCCGAAGGTCGAGTCGGTCATCGTCTGCGGACCCGGGACGCCGTCGCCCGACGCCGGCTTCGACGCGCTCGCGGCGGCGCGCCCCGACACCCCGCCGCCGGGGCCGCCCCCCGGCCCGACCGACGACGCCGCGATCCTCTACACCTCCGGCACGACGGCGCGGCCCAAGGGCGTGCTCGTCACCCACGCCAACTACCTCTGCGCGGGACGGACGGTGGCGAACCGCATCCGGCTGACCCCGGACGACCGGCACCTCGTGGTGCTGCCGTTCTTCCACGGCAACGCCCAGTACTACTCGACGATGAGCACCCTCGTGACCGGCGCGAGCATGGCGATGACCGCGCGCTTCAGCGCCAGCCGCTACTTCGACCTCGCCATCGCCCACCGGTGCACCGCGTCGAGCCTGTTCGCGGCCCCCATCCGGATGCTGCTGGCCCAGCCGCGGCGCCCCGAGCTGCGGTCGAACCCCCTGCGGGTGGTGCTCTTCGCCCAGAACGTCACCTCCGCGCAGCTCGACGAGTGGGGCGAGCGGTTCGGGCCGCAGTTGCTGCAGCTCTGGGGCATGACCGAGACGATGGGGCCGCCGATCATGAACCCCCTCGACGGCGAGCGGCGCAACATGTCGATGGGCCGGACCGTCGCCGGCTACGCCACCGACCTCGTCGACGACGGCGGGCGGCCGGTGCCGCGGGGGCAGCCCGGGGAGATCGTGGTGCGGGGGACGCCGGGGCGCAGCCTGATGAAGGGGTACTACAAGAACCCCGAGGCCACCGCCGCGACCCTGCGGGACGGGTGGCTGTGGAGCGGCGACACCGCACGGCAGGACCCGGCGGGCTACTACCACTTCGTCGACCGGGCCAGGGACATGATCAAGCGGGCGGGCGAGAACGTCGCCGCGAGCGAGGTCGAGGCGGCGGTCCTCGAGCACCCCGGCGTCTTCGACTGCGCGGTCATCGGGGTGCCCGACGAGATGCGGGACGAAGCGATCCTGGCCGTCGTGGTGCCGCGCGACGACGCCCTGCGCGAGGACGAGATCATCGACTGGTGCAGCAGCCGGCTCGCCCGCTTCCGGGTGCCGCAGCAAGTGGTGTTCCGCGCGGCCCTGCCCCGCACCGCCGTCGGCAAGATCCAGAAGCATGTCCTGCGGGCCGAGCTGGGCGAGGCCGGCGCACGGAGCCGCTGAAGCGAGAGCGCACCGCCCCACGGCGCAAGCTCCCCGAGACCGTCCCGCATCACACCGCGCGGCGACCGTCCCCCGTCGAACGGACGCCGCGGCGAGGCTGGTAGAATCCCGTGGTGAACCTCGCCGCCTGGATTCTCGGCTATCTGAGGCCGTACCGCGGGCGCGCGCTCGCGGTGATCCTCCTCGTCCTCGCCGAGACCGGTCTCACGGCCCTGGCCCCCTGGCCGCTGAAGGTCCTCGTCGACAACGTGCTGGGCGGCGCCCCGTTCCCCCCCGCGGTGGCGGCGCGGCTGCCCGGCGCCCTCGACGACGCCGTGATGCTCCTGCTGGCGGTGGTCGCGGCCGGCCTGGTCGTGCAGCTCGGCGCCGAGGTGGTGCGGATGGCGCACTCCCAGATGCAGGTGGACATGGCGCAGCGGGTCGTCTACCGGCTGCGCGAGCAGCTCCTGCACCACCTGCAGGCGCTGCCCCTGCGCCACCACGTCGCGGCCCGGACCGCCGACTCCGTCTACCGCCTCGACGCGGACGCCTACTGCGTGGACGACCTCGTCATCGGCGGGGTCTTCCCGCTGACCGTCGCGGCGATGAACCTCGGCCTGATGTTCGGGGTGCTCCTGTACGTCGACGCCACGCTGGCCCTGCTGTCGCTGAGCGTCGCGCCGTTCCTGTACCTGAGCCTGCGGCACCACGCGCGGACGCTGACGGACCGGGCCGAACGGGTCAAGAACCTGGAGTCGGGGCTCATCGAGCGGATCCTCGCGGTGCTGTCGTCCATCGCCGCGGTCAAGAGCTTCACGCGCGAGCGGCACGAGCTCGAGCGCTTCGCCGACGTGGGCGACCGGACGCGGCGCGCGCGGCTGGACCTGACGTGGCAGGAGTCCCTCTTCTCGGTGACGGTCACCGGGGTGACCCTTCTCGGCACCGCCCTCGTCCTCGGCGTCGGCGGCCTGCACGTCCTCGAAGGCCGGCTGACCGTCGGCAGCCTGCTCGTCGTCGTCGCCTATCTCGCCGCGGTCTACACCCCCATCTCGGAGATCGCGCGGACCACCGGCACCCTGCAGCAGGCGGTGGTCAGCGCGCGCCGCGTCCGCGAGCTGCTCGCCCTGACCCCGGAGGCGGCCGACGCGCCGGGGAGCGTCGCGGCCGACGGCGTTCGCGGCCACGTCCGGTTCGAGGAGGTGGACTTCGCCTACGAGCCGGGCCGGCCCGTCCTCCGCGGCGTGAGCTTCGAGGCCCGGCCCGGCGAGCTCGTCGCCCTCGTCGGCCCCACCGGCGCCGGCAAGACCACCGCCGCGAACCTCGTGCCGCGCCTGTACGAGAACCAGGGCGGCCGCATTCTCATCGACGGCGTCGACGCGGCGCGCTACGGGCTCCGGTCGCTCCGCCGCCAGGTCGCGCTGGTGCCGCAGCAGCCCGTCCTCTTCAGCGGCACCATCGCCGACAACATCCGCTACGGGCGCCTGGACGCCGGCGACGCCGACGTCGAGGCGGCGGCGCGCGCCGCCCACGTCCACGACTTCGTGGCCCGCCTGCCACGAGGGTACCGGACGGACGTCGCCGAGGACGGCGCGTCGCTCTCCGGGGGAGAGCGCCAGCGCATCGGCATCGCGCGGGCGCTGCTCAAGGACGCGCCCATCCTCCTCCTCGACGAGCCGACGTCCGCGCTCGACGCAATGTCGGAGGCGGCGGTGATCGACGCGCTGCGCGAGCTTCGCGCCGGCCGCACGACCATCGTGATCGCGCACCGGCTGTCCACCGTGCGCGACGCCACGCGCATCGTGGTGCTGGAGCGGGGACGGGTCGCGGCGAGCGGACCGCACGACGAGCTGATGCGGACCAACGGGCTGTACCGCGCGATGTGCACCCGCCTCAGCCTCGGCTGGTCCCGGCGCGAGACCGCGACCGTCGACGAGCTCCTCGATGAGGCGGGAGACGGCGCCGCGGAACCGCTCGGGCCGCCGGAGGACTGGTTGGGCGGTCCGGAACCCCGACAGGAGCCGCGGGCCGGGCGGGCCGCCTCATGAGGATCCTGTTCGCGGGCATCATCGGCCGCTACCCGTTTGGCGGCGTGGCGTGGTGCTCCCTGATGTACCTGGTGGGGCTGCGGGCGCTGGGCCACGAGGTCTGCTACGTCGAGGACACCGGCGAGTGCGTCTACGACCCGGTGCAGGACGCGGTGTCGCTCGACCCGTCCTACGGCACCCGGCACATCCACGAGACCCTCGCGCCGCACGGGCTCGCCGACCGGTGGAGCTTCGTCAACTACGACGGTGCCCACCACGGCCTGTCGAAGGAGGCGGTGCGCGCGTACTGCGCCGACGCGGACCTGTTGATCAACCTGTCGGGCGGCACGTGGTTCTGGCGCGACGAGTATGCGCGCATCCCCCGCCGCGTGTTCATCGACTCCGACCCGGTCTTCACGCAGCTCGCCATCGCGAAGGGGGTGCCCTGGTACGTCGACTTCTTCCGCCGCTTCGACCACCTCTTCACGTTCGGCGCCAACGTCGGGACGCCCGTCTGCGACGTGCCCACCGGCGAGTTCCACTGGCAGAAGACCTGGCAGCCGGTGGTCACCGGGCTGTGGCGCACCGACGCGCCGGCCGCGCGGGACCGGTTCACCACCGTGATGACGTGGCGTACCGAGAGCTTCGAGGACGTCGACGGCAACAAGGACCGGGAGTTCTTGCGCTTCCTCGACCTGCCGCGCCGCACCCCCAGCCGCTTCGGCCTCGCCGTGAACGGGCCCGACCGGCTCCTCGCCGAGCACGGCTGGGGGCCGGTGCCGGCGATGGAGGTGTCGCGCACCGCCGACGCCTACCGGGCGTTCATCCAGGGCTCGAAGGCGGAGTTCGGGGTGGCCAAGCACGCCTACGTGGCACACCGCTCGGGGTGGTTCAGCGACCGCACCGAGTGCTATCTCGCAGCCGGCCGGCCCGCCCTCGTCCAGGACACGGGGTGGAGCGCGCACCTGCCCGCGGGGGCCGGCCTGCTCGCGTTCTCGACCGTGGAGGAGGCCATCGAGGGGCTCGCGCGGATCGAGGCCGACTACCCGGCCCACGCGCGCGCCGCGGCGCGCGTAGCCCGCGAGGAGTTCGACGCTTCGCGCGTGCTGCCGCCGCTGCTCGAGAGGGCCGTCGCGTGACGCCGCCGGCCGTTTCGGCGCCCCCGCTGCGCATCGCGCTGGTGGGACCGGTGGCGCAGTCCATTCCCCCGGCCCGGTCCGGATCGATCGAGACGGTGACCGCGATGCTCGCAAACGGACTGACCGCGCGCGGGCACGAGGTCACCCTGTTCGCGACCGCCTCGTCGACCACGTCGGCGCGCCTGCACGCCGTGTTCGAGGAGGGCTACAACCGCGACACCGCCCTGTGGCCCTGGGAGCTGTGCGAGCTGTTCAACCTGGCCGCGGCGGTGGAGCGCGCCGAGGCGTTCGACCTCATCCACTGCCAGGCCGAGTACGCCCCGCTGTCGCTGGCCCTGACCCGGCTCGCGCCGGTCCCGGTGGTGCAGACCGTGCACCACGCGCCGTCCGCGCCCGAGGCGGCCCTGTGGTCCCGCTATGCGGAGGCGCCGTTCATCGCCGTCTCACGCGCTCAGGCCGAGCGCCTGACCGGACTCGACGTGGCCGCCACCATCCACCACGCCGTCGATCCGGCCGTCTTCGAGTACCGGGCGGACCCCGACGGCCATCTGCTGTTCCTCGGGCGCTTCACCGCCGAGAAGGGGGTGCTCGAGGCCGTGGACCTGGCCCGGCGCACCGGTCACCGCCTCGTACTCGCCGCCGCCGACAACCACTACTACCGGACCGCGGTGGCGCCGCTCGTCGACGGCGACCGCGTGGCGTACGCCGGCGAGGCCGACCTCGAGGCCAAGGTCGCGCTGCTGCAGGGGGCGCGCGCCCTGCTCTACCCGCTCCAGGCGCCGGAGTCGTTCGGCCTCGTGCTGATCGAGGCGATGATGTGCGGCACCCCCGTCGCCGCCCTCGACCGCGGCGCGGTCCGCGAGATCGTCGACGACGGGCGCACGGGGTACGCGTTCGCCTCGCTCGACGCCCTGGCCGCCGGCCTCGACCACGTGCTGGCCCTCGACCGCGGAAGGGTGCGCGCGCGCGCGCTCGAACGGTTCCGGCCGGACAGGATGGTGGACGCGCACGTCGCCGCATACCGGCAGATCGTGGCCGCGCATCGGCGGCAGGGGGGAACGGCGGCCGCCCGCGGGCTCGACGCCCGGGAATCCGCCGGCCGCGCTCGCGTGCGCCGGGGAACGGGGGTCCGGGAGCGGCAGCCATGAGAGCCGCCCTCGCCAACCCGGAGAGCGTCGCTTGCGGCTCGGCCCGCCGCCCAACCGACCCTGCCGGGAGTCCGCACCATTCTGCGGTGCAGAATGCCGGACCGCCGACGTCGACGACCCGGCGCCACCCGTTCGCTCGCCGGCCCGCGGGCACGCGCCGGGAAGCCGAGCGCGGAGGCGCACGCCGGTGACCCGGCCGCCCCGACGGCCCGACGGCGGCGCGGCGCCCGGACCGGCGGCCGGCGGCAAGACGTCGATGCTCGCCGTCTTCGCCCACCCGGACGACGAGTCGCTCGCGTGCGGGGGGCTGCTGGCGTGGTGCGCGGCCATCGGGGTACGGGTCTCGCTCCTCTGCCTGACCCACGGCGAGCATGGGCGCGCGGGCCGCGGTGCGATCGGGCCGGGGACCGGCTCCCTCCGGGCGGTGCGCGCCCGCGAGCTGGACGCCGCGGCGAAAGAGCTCGGCATCGGCCGGGTGCGGCTCCTCGACCACGAGGACGGGATGCTGCCGTGGATTCTCCCGGACCGGCTCGACGCCGACATCCTCGACGAGATTCGGCGTACCGGGCCGGATGTGGTGGTCACGTTCGACTCCGACGGGCTGTACTGGCATCCGGACCACATCGCCGTCCACGAACGGACCGCCGCGACGGTGGCCGCCCTCGGCGGCGATGCGCCGGCGCTGTTCCACGTCAGTCTCCCGCCCGGCGCGATGCGAGCGGTCGTCGATCACGCCGTCCGCGTCAGCGCCGCGCGTGGGCTGGCGCCCCCGTTCGCGCGGACCATCCTCGGCGTCGCCGACGCGGACGCGTTCGGCGCCGGGGCGCCGCCGCCGACCCTGGTCGTGCATGCGCGCGACCACGCGGTGCGAAAGCTGCGGGCGTTGCGCCGCCACCGCAGCCAGTTCGACGACTGCGCCCTGCGCTTCGTCGACGAGGACGACGCGCCGCGCCTGCTCGGGACGGAGCACTACCGGCGATCGGAGCTGGGGGCCCGGGGCGACACGATCGTCGATCGGCTGGCCGCCGAGGCCGCGGCCGCCATGGGCCGCCGGTGAGGACGGAGCACTAACGGCGATCCGAGGGCGGGGTCGCGGGGCGACACGATCGTCGATCGGCTGGTTCGCCCAAGGCCTGCCCTTGCCCCATAACTTTTCGCTGGACTTCATGAAGCCACCTCGCTACGGTGGCCGGCATGGAGATTCAGAGTCAGGTTGGGCGCAGCCTGCGGGGCAACCTCACCCGACTGCGCGAGGTGCTGGACGGGGCGGTAACGCAGGGCGTTCACACCCTCGGGCAGGTCGCCGACCGCGTCTGTGAAGCGTTCGATTTCCGCGATGGACGCGGCCGGTGGCAGCGCGCGAGCTGCTCGGCGGCGTTGGCCGCCCTTGAGGCGGCGGGCCACGTCTCGCTGCCTCGGGGTCGGCCGACCCGCGGCGGTGTGCGGCGGCCGCGTGTGCTTCCGCAGCCGGTGGCTCCGGCGGTTGACGTACCCGGGACGGTCGGCGAGGTCCGGGACTTGGCGCTGGTGCGGGTGGAGACCGACGAGCAGCGCCGAATCTGGAACACGCTGATGGCGCATGAGCACCCCCGCGGCGCCGGACCCTTTGTCGGTCCTCAACTTCGGTATCTGGTAGGCTCGGCGCATGGCTGGCTGGGCGGGGTGGGGTTCGCTGCGTGTGCGCGGCGCCTGCGGGCTCGCGACGCCTGGATCGGCTGGGACGACACACGCCGACGCGCTCACCTGCACCGGGTGCTGGGCCTGTGCCGGTTGCTGGTGCGCCCCGGCGTCGCGTGCCGCAACCTGGCCTCCCACGTGCTGGGCCGGGCCGCACGGGCGGTCGGGGACGACTGCGAGCGCCTCTACGGCTATCGGCCGTGGCTGCTGGAGACGTTCGTCGACGAGACCGAACAGACGGGGGCGAGTGTGCGGGCGGCGAACTGGGTCCGCGTGGGTGAGACCTGCGGGCGCGGGCGCCAGGACCGCACGCACGCGGCGTCGGAAACACGCAAGGCCGTGTATATGTATGCGTTGGCGCCGGGGTGGCGCGACACCCTCCAGGCGCCCGCCGCGGGCGTGGCGCCGCTCGGGGTCGGCGACGGGCTCGACGCGGCGTCCTGGGCGGACCACGAGTTCGGCGGGGCGCGGCTGGGCGACGCGCGGCTGAGCGCGCGGCTGGTGCTGAGCGCCCGGCAGATGGGCGAGTCTCCGCAGCGCGCCATGACCGGCGCCGCGAACGGCACGCGAGCGATGGTGAAGGGACATTACCGGCTGATCGACCAGCCCGCCGAGAGCGCGGTGACGGTCGAGAACATCCTGGCTCCCCATCGTGAACGCACGTTGCGGCGGATGCGGACGCATGACACGGTGCTGTGCATCCAGGACGGTACCCGCCTGAACTTCACCCGGCGCGGCCAGACCGAGGGGCTGGGGGTCATCGGCTCGAATCAGACCGGCGCCGTGGCGCGCGGTCTGGACCTGCAGACGACATTGGCGGTCAATCCGGACGGCATGGCGCTGGGCGTCCTGCGAGCCGCGTTTGACGCACCCGAGTCTCCGAATCTTGAGGAGAAGGGCCAGTCGAAGCCGCGCGAGGAACGGAAGTCGTTCCGTTGGGTCGAGGGGCTGCGCGACTGCGCGGCGGCGGCCGAGCGGTTGGGTGAGGAGACCCGGGTCGTGTGCACGATGGACCGCGAGGCCGACTTCCTCGACCTGTTCGTCGAGCGCCGGGCGCACGCCCCGCAGGTCGACCTGCTGGTCCGGGCGAAGGTCGACCGCGTCCTCGGCCGGGAGAAGACGGCTGACGGGCACGTGGTTACGCGCCGTCTGTTCGACGAGGTGCGCAACGCGCCGGCCCGCGGCACCGCCACGGTCGAGGTGCGGCGGCTGAGCGCGCGGGTGAAGGCCAGCAAACAGGCCCGCCAGGACGGCCGTGCGGCCCGCGACGCCGAGTTGACGCTGCGCTACCAGCCGGTGGCGCTGCCGTGTCCCGGCGCCGAGCCGGTCGATCTGTTTGTCGTCCATGCGCGCGAGGAACAGCCGCCGCCCGCAGTCAAGCCGCTGGAGTGGTTCCTGCTGACCACGATGCGGGTGACCAGCACCGATGACGCCACGCGCATTCTGGGCTGGTACGCCCTGCGCTGGCGCATCGAAGAGTACTTCCGGGTCCTCAAGTCCGGCTGCAAGGTGGAGGAGTTGCAGCACCATACGGCGGAGCGTCTCGAGCGGGCCATCGCCATCAAGATGGTTGTGGGGTGGCGGATCCAGTTGATGGTCCAGCTCGGGCGCGAGACGCCTGACCTGCCGGAGGACTTGCTGTTCTCCGACAGCGAGTTGCGCGTGCTCGCCGTCTTCGCCCGTTCCCGCAATCTGCCGGCGCCGCCGCGCCTTGGGGACGCCGTCGGTCTGCTCGCCCGCCTCGGCGGGTGGCTCGGGCGAAAGCGCGACCCGCCCGGCGCGCAGCTCCTGTGGCATGGCTACACCCCAGCTCGTCGCCATGGCCTTCGCCTTCGAACTGCGGGACGAATTCGGATGACCTTGCACGCATTACGACGTCCAGCCGGCGAGATCCGGGGCAAGGGCAGCCCAAGGCCGCGGCCGTCACGGGCCGCCGGTGAGACGAACGACGGACCTGTCGTCTGCAGCAGGGTGCGACGGTCGAGTGCCGGTGGAACGAGCCGCGCGGCAACGGGATGCCCCCGTTGGACGCGGCAACACGGCGCGACCCGCGGGTTCCCCGCCGGCACGTCGGAACAGGACCGGCTGACGGGTCGGCGCCCCCGGAGAACCATGCAAGCCACGCTCCTCGACTGGATTCGATGCCCCTTCTGCGGCACCCGGCTGCAGTTGGTCGACAACGCGGCCCTCGCGCGCGACGACACCCGGATCGAGGCCGGCGTGCTCGGCTGCGAATGCTGCGCCTTCCCGGTCATCGACGGCATCCCCATCCTGCTCGCCGACGACGCGACCCGCACCGCGATGCACGCCCTCGAGCGCGGCGACCGTGACGGGGCGCTGGCGACCGCCCTCGACGTCCCGCGGACGGCGGCGGCAGAGCTGGCCCGCGCGGCCGGGGCGGCGGCGCTGACGTATCGCGAGGCGATCGCGGTGCTCGCGCCGGACGCCGAGGGCACCTACTTCCTGCACCGCTTCTCGGACCCGACGTTCGTCTCGGCCGAAGCGCTCGTGGGAGTGCTCGGCACCTCGGCAGCGCCGACCGGAGGGCCCTGGCTCGACCTCTGCGGGGGCACGGGACACTTGGCGCACGCCCTCGCCGGCGTCGGCGGGGAGGCGGCGTCGGCGCGCGCGGAGACCGTCATCGCGGATCTGTACTTCCGGAAGCTGTGGCTCGCGACCCGCGTCACCGCGCCCGGGGCCGACGCGGTGTGCTGCAGCGCCGACGCGCCCCTGCCGTTCACGAATGGCCGCTTCTCGATGGTCGTCCTCATGGACGCCTTCCCCTACATCTGGCACAAGCGACTCTGCGCGGACGAGATGATGCGGGTGGCGCATCCCGACGGCGTCATCGGGCTGCCGCACCTCCACAGCTCGGAGGGTGAGAACTACGCGGCCGGCGATCCCCTCAGCCCCGCCGCGTACCGCGACCTGTTCGCGCCATTCGGGCCGGCCCTGTTCAGCGACGCCCGGCTGCTCGACGGGGTCCTCGACGAGGCCTGCGTCGATCTCGCCGACGACCGGTCGCCCGACGAGCTCCGCGGCGAGCCCACCCTGACCCTCGTCGCGAGCCGCCAAGCCTGGCTACGCCGGCGCGTGCCGGCGCAGGAGCCGGCCGCGGTCACCGGTGTGCTCCGGGTCAACCCCCTGTACGCGGTCGAGGTCGGCGGTGGCCGTTCGGTGCTGACGTTGCGGTTCCCCACTCCCGAGTACGAAGAGGAGTTCGGCCACTGCCGGCGCTATCTTCCGGAAAGGGTGGCCGTGGACGCGGACCTGCGCGGCCCGATCGAGCCGCGACGACTGGGACCGCGTTACGCGGAGTTGAGACGGCGGCGGGTGATCCTCGACCTGCCTCCACGCTACCTGTAAGACCGGGTCGCCCGGTGGCGGGCGTCACTCGACCGAGGCCGCTCGCCCTACCAGAGCGTGTCGGCGCCCAGGGCGCCAATCTCCTCGTCGGGCGTCGCGACCCGCAGCCCCTCGAGCAGGCCCTGGGCCGCGATCATGCGGTCGAAGGGGTCCCGGTGCGAGCCGGGCAGGGAGCCGGCGCGCAGCGCGTGGCGGCACGATACGGCGAGCTCCCGAAAGCCGTCCCGCGCCAGTAGATCGTCCCACTCGGCGAGGATGTACCCCGCGCGCGGCAACTTGCCGGTGCGGAACTTGGCCGCCAGCTCCCACGCACTCGCGGCGCTGATCCACACCGGGTTCCGCGGGTCGCGCAGCAGCGCCTGCAGACGCCGGCTCAGCCGCTCCGGCTTTCCCCAGGCCCAGAGCAGCGTGCAGGTGTCCAGCAGCACGATCACTCGCCGCCTTCCCAGGCGGCCAGCTCCGCTTCGTCGAGCGGATCGAAGAACGAGTCCGGAACCTCGCCGACCTGGTCGCGGTAACGCCCGAGCACGCGTTCCGGCGGGGGATCCAGCGGCACGAGGCGCGCCCAAGGCGTGCCCGCCTTCGCGATGACGATCTCCTCGCCCGCATGCACCCGGTCGAGCAGACGCGAGAGCTGGGTCTTTGCCTCGTGGACGTTCACCGTCGTCATGACGTCGAGAATAGTCCGAGATCATGACTTGGTCAACCAAGTCTTCGCGGCGGACCAAGCCGTTCGCACGCAATCAGGGCCAATCGAGACGGGCGGCGACCGGATAGTGATCGGAGGGATAGCGTCCGTCCTCGTGGTGGAGAACGGTCTCGGCGGTACGAACGACGAGGGGGCCCCCGACCAGGATCCAGTCGATGCGCCACACCTCGTGGTGAGGGGGCGGGGGTCCGAAGCCGTTGCTGGTGAACGGCGGTCCGTGCCGTTGGTCGGCCGAGAACCAGACGTCCCGCAGTCCCTGTTCGGTCGCGATGCGCCACGTCTCGGTGTCGCCGGCGCTCGCGTTGAAGTCACCGGTCACGACGACCGCGCTGCCCGCGGGCAGGGCGGCGACGCGGTCGGCGATCAAGCGGGCGGACTGGTACTGGCGCGGCCCCTGGCGCAGCGTCAGGTGGGTGTTGAACGCGTAGACCTCGCGGCCGCTCGGCCGGTGGTAGAAGCGGGCCCAGGTCACGATGCGGCCGCGCGGCCGTCGGAACCGCCGGCGCGTGGGCTCCGCGCGCGGGGGCGGGGGGACGTCGGGGGTGTCGGTGAGCCAGAAGTTGCCCGAGGCGATGGGGCTCAACTCGCGGTGGCGGTAGAAGATGGGCGTGTACTCGCTGAGCCCGACGCCGCCGTTGAGGCCGCGGTCGACGCCGATCCACCGGTAGTCGGGCAGCATCCGGTCCAGGTACTCGATCTGCTCGTCGATCGCCTCCTGGAGACCGAGGATGTGCGGCGCCGCCCGGGCGATCGTCTCGACCACCAGATTCCGGCGGTGGGGCCACGCGTTGGCGCCGTCGTCGACGTTCGACGTCCGGATGTTGAACGTCATCACGTCGAGGGTGACCTGGGCGGCGGCCGGCGGCGCCTGCCACCCCCAGACGACGGCCGCGGCGAGCAGCACGAGGCCGGCCGCACGGCGCACGCGCACCGCGGCCGGCGCCCCGACACGACCGCGGCCGGCCGGGCCGGCGCCGCCGCGGCCGGCGCTCACGACGGTTCGCGCCGGTCGCGCGCCTGCGGGTTCTGCACCCGGCCGAGGGCCGACGGCAGATCGATGCCGGCCTGCTCGGCCAGCTCGTGGAGGGGCGGCAGCGCCCCGATGAGCCCCCGCAGGAAGCCCGCTGTCGCCCCGTTGCCGTCCTGACCGTTGGCGCCCGAGTCCCATACCGTGACCTTGTCGATCTTGAGATTCTGGATCGCCTTCACCTGCTCGGCAACCAGCTCCGGCAGCTTCTCGACGATGAGCAGCGACGGGGCCAGGTCCGGCCGCTCGGCGCAGACCCGCAGCAGGTTCTCGTAACCGGCGGCCTTGGCGTCGAGCACCTTCCGGACGCCCTCCGCCTCGGCGAGGTACTTGGCGAGCACGGCGTCCGCCTCGCCCTGGGCGACGCGGCGGATTCTCTCCGCCTCGGCCTCGGCGTCGATCTCGATCTTCTGGCGATCGATCTGCTGCTGCGCGATCTGGGTCTTCTCGAGCCGGGCGAGCTCCTGCTCCTTCTCGGCCCGCAGCACGTCGCGGGACGCCTCGGCGAGGGCGACCTCGCCGCGCCGCTTCGCCTCGGCCCGGCGCTGGTCGAGATCCGCCTCGTAGTCGGCGATGTTCGCCTTCGAGTCGTTCTCGCCCTGCACCGCCGACGCCTCGAGCGAGGCGACCTTGACGCGCTGGTCCGTCTCCGCCTGCTTCTTGCCCTGTGTCGACAGCGCGTCCTGCTCCGCGACGGCTATCTCCTGCTCGCGGGTGGCGTTCGCCTCGCCGGTGACGCCCTCCGCCTCGAGCTTCGCCACCTTGATGCGCTGGTCGCGCTCGGCCTGCTTCTGCCCCGCCGCGGAGTCGGCCTGCTGGCGGGCCACCTCGACCGCCATCTCGCGGTGGGCGCTCGCCTCGCCGATCGAGCCGGAGCGGTCGGCGTCGGCGACCTCGATCTTGGCCTGGTTGATGGCCTCCGCGGCCGCCTTCTTGCCCAGCGCGAGGATGTAGCCCGACTCGTCGGTGATGTCCCGCACGTTGACGTTGATCAGCTCGAGCCCGATCTTGTTGACCTCGGTGCTCACGTTCTTGTTGACGAGGTCGAGGAACTTCTCGCGGTCCTGGTTGATCTCCTCGATGGAGAGGGTGGCGATGACGAGGCGCATCTGGCCGAGGATGATGTCGCTGGCCTGGGCCGCGACGGCTTTCTCGTTCAGGCCGAGCAGGCGCTCGGCCGCGTTGTTCATGATGTCGGGCCGGGTCGAGATGCCGATGGTGAACGTGGACGGCACGTTGACGCGGATGTTCTTCTTCGACAGCGCGCTCGTCAGGTCGATCTCGATCGTCATCGGCTCCAGGTTGAGGTAGGCGTAGCTCTGGAGCAGGGGCACGATGAAGGTGCCGCCGCCGTGCAGGCAACGGGCGGCGCGCTCGCCCGCGACCTTGCCGTAGACGACGAGCACCCGGTTCGAGGGGCACCGCCGGTACTGACGGGTCAGCATCGTCAGCACGAACAGCATCAACAGGACGATGGTGGCGACCACCCCGAGGGTGCCGAAGTTGATCATCTCGGTCATCCGTTACCTGCCTCCCGCGTCACCTGCCGTTGATTCCCGTACGGAGCCGAATGGCCGCCGCCCGCCGACCGCCCGCGTCCCGTCGGACCTGCACCGTCCCGCGGGCCGGCAAGCGGCGCGAGCACCGGCCCGCCTCGCCGGCCGCCGCCCGTCAGCGCCGGCTCATCGATGAGGGGCGACGACCAGGGTCTGGTCGTCGCGCACGTCGACCACGAGCGCGTCGGTGAAGGCCTCCAGCGCGGGGCCGTCGCTGACCGCGTCGAGCGTCATCAGCCGGCCCGACACCGTCACCTGCACCTGTCCGTGCCCGGCGTCCCTGGCGGGAACCGCCATGTAGACCTGCGCGGTCTTCCCGACCGCCGTCTGCAGATCGTAGGTCACGGTGCGGTTGAGGCTCCGGGTCACGTACATCAGGCCGGCGGCCAGGAACATCATGAGGACCCCGAACCCGACCGCGATGACCACCGACACCGGCCGGCTGAGCCCCCAGTCGAAGCGGCACGCCAGCCCCATCCACCCCGTGCCCATGATGAACGCCATCACCGACAACAGCGAGAACAGGGTGAAGGAGGCGTCGGTGCCGCTGTCGACGTCGACCTCGAAGTCGCCGAGCACGTCGCCGAACATCGCGAGGGCGAGGCGGAGCAGGAACAGGAAGGTGCCCACCAGCGCCATCAGCGAGTAGGTGACGGCGTCGACGCCCAGCGCCATCAGGTCCGACCAGTCCCAGAACAGCTCCCAGGCCCGCCCCATCGTTCATGCTCCCCGGACGCCTGTCGAAGCGCCCAATGTGTCATTACGCCGTACACGCCGAGATATTCGCAACACGCCGGGATATTCGCAAGCCCGCGCGGCGGACGTCGCCCCTCGGCCGCCCGGGGGCATCGCCATCCCGACGCCCGGCGGTCGCCGCGACCATGATTGCAGTGGGGTCCGGGCTTCCGCGGGGCGGGTCATGGCTACCGGGGCGCGGGGAACGAACGACCCGGCGCCCGACCCGGGTCCGGGCTTCCGTGGCGGCGGGTCATCGCGGCCCCGCCCGCGCCGACGCCGCGCCCGCCGCGGCGTCGGCGCCGAAGGCATCGAGCAGGATCGGCAGCAACCCGTCCATGCGCGCGACGGCGGGGCCCCGCGGGGCCAGCCCCGGCGCGAACCCGTGGCCGTCGACGAGCCGGTCAATCAAGGCGTCGCGGCTCGCGACCACGTGCACCGGCACCTCCCAGGAGGCGCCGGCGCCGCTCACCAGGGCGGGGGGCTGATGGTCGCCCACCAGCACCAGCACGAGGTCGCGGTCCGCCCTCAGCCGGAGATAGCCGCCGACGTTGGCGAACGCGTACCGCAGCGCCTCGACGTAGCTCGGGCCGAGGTTCGTCCAGTCGGCCCAGGCGGACCACGCGCGATCGAGGTCGTCCGCGTCGTAGGGGGTGTCGGTCAGCACCCGCGCCCAGTCGGCCTGGTAGGGAGGGGCGGGCACGAACGGCGCGTGAGTGGTGATGGTGGCGAAGAACACGAAGGCGGGCCGGCGGTCCCCCGGGGCGATCTCGGCCGCGTCGACCCGCGCGAGGGAGTACTGGTCGTTGACGTTCCACCACCCGAACGGGGGTCCCCGGTAGTCGAGCCGCGCGTGGTCGTAGATGTCCTCGAAGCCGTAGAAGGCGCCCTCGGGCCAGCCGACCAGGAGCCCCGGCATGATCGCGACGGTGCGGTAGCCGCGGCGCCCGAACAGCTTCACCAGGGTGTCCCGCTCCTGGGCCATCAGGCGCACGTTGGCGGCGGGGTCGCGCACTTCCGTCCCCGAGAGCAGGCTGATGTGGGCGAGCCACGACTCGCCGCCGAAGGTGGTCGACTCGACGAGGGCGGACGCCATGCGGCGGCCGGTCCCGGCCACCGCCGCCTCGAACCGGCGCCGCGACGGGGCCAGGGCCTCGACGAAGCTGTCGCGGTCCCAGCTCACCGCCCCGTACGATTCCAGGAAGATGACGAACACGTCGGCGCCGGCGACCCGCGAGAGATCGGAACGCATCGCCGGCGGAGGACCGAGGTCGCGCAGGCCGGCCCCGCTCGCCTCGTAGGCCAGCTCGCCCAGCTCCCGGGCGAACGCGGGAGACACCGGCTCGGCCACCCGGATGCCCCCCGGCGCCTCGACGCCGCCCCACTGCGCCAGGCCGAGCAGCAGCACCGCGCCCGCGGCGGCGCCCAGCCCGCGACGCGCCGCCGGCTCGCCGGCGGCGGCCGCGATGCTCCCCCAGGCCCAGCGCGCCACGACGTAGAGCGCCACGGGAACGAGGACCAGCCCCGCGATGAACCCCGCCTTGAGCCAGGGATCGGCCACGAAAGCGAACATCGCGCCGACCTTCGGCACGTGCTGCATGTCCCAGTAGAGATTCACCTCGCGGCCGTAGAGGGCGGCGACGGTGACCTCGACGTACCTCCCCCCGGCCAGCAGCAGCCAGGCGACGGCCAGCCATCTGACGGCGGCGCGCGGCGGGCGACGCCCCCAGGCGTGCAACCCCGCGAGCAGGAGGACGCCGGCCGCCGCCTCCACGGACAGCTCCCGGTTGAGCCGTATCCCGAGGGTCGGCCAGACGTTGGCGAAGGTGAGCGAGACGTTCACGAGCAGGAGGGCCGCGCACGCCGCCACGGCGCGCCGGACGGCCGGCCCCGCTCCGCCCCACCCCGGCGCGTCGGTCGTCATCGGTGTCGCGGGCCGGGAGCCCCGGCGAGAGCCCCGCGCGGTCCCACCAGGGGCTTCCTAGCTCTCCAGGGAGTACGGGAGCCCCCGGGCGCCGACGGCGAGGGCCGCCAGGCCGCCCGCCACGGGCAGCGCATAGCCGTTGGTCAGGTACGCGGAGGAGAACAGGAGGCCCATGGCGAAATGGAAGTTGAGGATCATGAACAGCGCCGCCACCGCCGCGAGCCGCGGGCGGTACCCGGCCACCAGCGCGAGGCCGGTGGTCAGCTCGCCCAGAAGCACGAGCCGGGCCAGAATCCCGCGCAGGGGCATTGCGAACCAGTCGATGTAGAGCTTGCTGATCGCCGGCGCCGGCCCCCACCAGTTCCGCAGCTCGTTCTCGAGGAGGCTGCTGTCGCTCGCCCAGTCGAGCTTGCCGTATCCCATCGAGATCAGGAAGATCCCCAGGACCAACGAGAGCAGCCGGAGTCCGCTGGCGCTTGCGCTTGGCATTTGTCGCCATTGTAACCGGGGTCCGGGCCGCCGCAGAATGCAATGCCATGAGGCCGACGCACCCGAGCCGCATCTACGGCCTGATCCGCTCCCTCGCCGTCTACCATGCGATTCCCCTGCGCCAGCGGCGGCTGCGCCGCCTCTACGCGACCTTCGCGGGTCCCGGTGACGTCGTCTTCGACGTCGGCGCCCACGCCGGCAACCGGACCCGCGCCCTCGCCGCCCTCGGTTGCCGGGTCGTCGCGCTCGAGCCGCAGCCGGACTTCACCGGACTGCTCCGGCTCCTGTTCGGCCGCCATCCGCGGGTCTCGGTCGTCGAAGCCGCCGTGGGCGACCGTGTAGGCGTCGCCACGCTCTCCGTCAGCGACCGCACGCCGACCATGACCACCCTGGCCACGGCGTGGCGCGCCGCCCGCGAGCGCGACCCGGTGTTCGGCGGCGTGCGCTGGAACCGCGACATCGACGTCGAGGTGGTCACCCTCGACGCGCTCATCGCGCGCTTCGGCCTGCCCGCGTTCGTGAAGGTCGACGTGGAGGGCGCGGAGCCGGCGGTGCTGGCCGGGCTCACCCGCCCCGTCGCCGCGCTCTCGTTCGAGTACCTGCCCGGGACGCTCGACTACACGCGGACGTGCGTCGACCGGCTGCGGGCCCTCGGCACCTACCGCTACAACTGGTCCGTGGGTGAGTCCTACGAGCTCGCCGCCGCCGACTGGTTGGACGGCGACACCCTCCTGGCCGCCCTCCGCACCGGCCCCGCCCGGCGCCGGTCGGGAGACGTCTACGCGCGGCTCGAGACGACGTAGCCATGCTCGCGGTCGCGAGAAAGCGGGGAGACTTCATTGGCGGGGCCGCGCCCGGCGGCGGGGCCGCCGGCCCTTGCCGTTAGGATGGAAGCGTGTCGACGGCAGAACGCAAAGCGGGCGCGCCCGAGTTCGACGTGGCGGACGTGCGGCGGTACTACGACCGGAACACCGGCAGCTTCGTGGCCCACGGCGAGGGCGGCGCGGCCGGCGCGCTGCATCGCGCGGTTTGGGGCCCGGGCGTAGACGAGGCGGATGCGGCGTTCCACTACGTCGAGAGCCGGCTCCTCGCGCACCTGCGGGAGCTGCCGGGCAGCGAACGGCCGGCGCATGTGGTCGACCTCGGCTGCGGGGTGGGGGGCAGCCTCTGCCACCTCGCGGCGCGTCTGCCCATCCGCGGCACCGGCCTCACCCTGAGCCCCGTTCAAGTGCGCCACGCGGAACGGCGCATCCGCGAGGCGGGACTGGCCGATCGGGTCCAGTGCCTGGAGGCCGACTACTGCACGCCGCCGGCGGAGCTTCCCCCCGCCGACCTCGCCTACGCCATCGAGTCGCTGGTGCACGGACCGGACCCCGCCCGCTTCTTCGCCGCGTGCGCCCGGATGGTCCGGCCGGGCGGGCTGCTGGCGATCTGCGACGACTTCCTGCGGCCGGCCGACGGCCCCGCGGCCCGGCGGACGGTGGCCCGGTTCCGGCGGGGGTGGCATCTCAACACGCTGCTCCATCCGCACGAGCTGCGCGAGCTCGCGGGGCGGGCGGGGTTCGAGCACCTCTCCACCGACGACCTCACGCCGCACCTGCGACTCGGCCGACCCCGGGACCGTGTGGCCGCCCTGTTCATCGGCGTCTTCCGCTGGCTGCCCCTGGATCGCACCCGGTTCGGGCATCTCGTGGGAGGAACCGCCCTGCAGACCTGCCTCGCCAGAGGCTGGATCGGATACGATCTCGCGCTGTTCCGAAGGACCTTCCATCCGGAGGGTCCGGCCGCGGTCGCGCGCGGGGCGGCGATGACGGTTCCACCCGCGGAAGAGCCCCCGGCGCCACCGGCGGTCAGCCAGCGCGTTCCCGGAACGGCCCAGGGTCCACGGTAGGCCAGCTCGATGTCGGACGACCCCATCCGCTACTGGCACACGCTGACCACCGTCGAGGCGGCGGCCCTCGCCTCGCGCGACCCCGTGATCGTGCTGCCGGTGGCCGCGATCGAGCAGCACGGGCCCCATCTGCCGCTCTCGACCGATCTCGTGATCGGCCTCGGGCTGCTGGCCGAGGCGTTCCGCCGGCTGCCTCCGGACCTCCCGGTCCTGGCGCTGCCGCCGCAGGCGGTGGGCACGAGCGGCGAGCACCGCCGCTTTGCCGGCACCCTCAGCCTGACCCCCGAGCTGCTGACGGAGTCGATGGTCCAGACCGGCGCGGCGATCCGGCAAGCCGGCGCGCGGCGCCTGGTCGTCTCCAACAGCCACGGCGGCAACCCGCCGGCCATCGACATCGCGGCGCAGCGGCTGCGGGAAGAGCACGGCCTGCTGGTGGTCAAGACGAGCTGGTTCGGCGGTCCGCGTCCCGACGGAGCGGCCCTCCCGGACGAGGAATGGCGCTACGGCCTGCATGGCGGCGCCGTCGAGACCGCGATGATGCGGCATCTCCGGCCCGACCTCGTCCGCCTCGACGCCGTACGGCGGTTCCCGTCCCTGGACGAGGAGCTGAGCGATACGCTGCGGCGGGTCTCGGCCGAGGGCGGCGCGTCGTTCGCGTGGCTCGCCGGCGACCTCAACCGGGAGGGGGTCACCGGGGACGCGACGCTGGGGACGCCCGAGCTCGGCGCCGCGCTGGTCGCGCACTACGGACGGTTGCTCGCCGAGGTGGTACAGGACGCCCTCCGGTTTCCGCTGGACCGGCTGGCGTGACCAGAAGCCCCGACAGGCGACTCCGATGAACCCGGAACCAAAGATGAACGAGCTCGCGATCCGGATGGCGACCCTCGGCGACCTGGACACGATCGTCGACTTCAACGCCCGCCTCGCCGACGAGAGCGAGGGCGTGCTCCTCGATCGCGCGGTCCTGCGCCACGGAGTGCGGGGGCTGCTGTCGAACCCGGCCCGCGGCTCCTACCACGTCGCGTGCGCCGATGGCGTCGTCGTCGGCCAGATGATGCACACGCACGAGTGGAGCGACTGGCGCAACGGCGACATCTGGTGGATCCAGAGCGTGTACGTGCACCCCGACCACCGGCGACGGGGAATCTGCCGCGCGCTGTACGAGCACCTGAAGGCGGTGTCCGCTTCGGACCCGGGCGTGGTGGGGCTGAGGCTCTACGTGGAACGCGAGAATGCGGTCGCCCAGGCCACCTACGCCGGCCTGGGCATGCGGATGGCCGGCTACCTGGTGATGCAGGACCTGTTCGATGCGGCCGGGTAGCCGCGCCACGGAGCCCGCCCGAGCACCGGGAGGACCGCGAGCTCGCGGCGGAGACGGGGCGGATCGGGATCGGCGGGGCGACGTTCCCGGCGCCACGCCGCGAACCGGGCCCGGACGAGCCCGGTCGTCGCCTGGCTCCCGCCGGCCGGCGGCCACGCGCCCCGGCCGGGGCGCCCGGGAGCCGGGCCCCGCCCGGCTACTCCGGCCCCTGCGCGCCCGCGAGCATGTCCGTGAGCCAGTGGCCGGCCCGGTCGACCTTGGCCTTGACGTAGGGGAGATTGTGGCGGTTCAGGGTGCCGAACAGCGGCTTGCGCTCGACCACGTCGATGCCCTGGTCGCGCAGGGCCGCGACCTTCTGCGGGTTGTTGGTCAGCAGCACGACCCGCTCGACCCCGATGTGCCGGAGCATCTCCACCGCCACGCCGTAGCTCCGCTCGTCGTCGCCGAACCCCAGCACCTCGTCGGCCTCCACGGTGTCGAGGCCGGTATGCTGCAGGGAATAGGCCCGCATCTTGTTGCCGAGCCCGATGCCGCGGCCCTCCTGGGCGAGGTAGAGCAGCACCCCGCCGCCGCTGGCGGTGAAGACGCGCAGGCTTCCGCGCAACTGCTCGCCGCAGTCGCAACGGAGGCTGCCGAAGAGGTCGCCGGTGAGGCAGGCGGAATGCAGCCGGACCGGCAAGGGGTCGGGCCACGTCGCGGGGTCGCCAATCAGCACCGCGACGTGCTCGCGGAAGCTGTTCCCCTCGCGGAACACCATGAACCGGGCGTCCTCGGCGTGCTCCAGGGGCACGGGACCGTCGCTCACGTGGGTGACCTCGACGCGCTCGTCGGCGGCGAGGGCCTCGACCTGCGCCGTCGTCACGGAGAGGATCTCGCCGCTGGCCAACCCCGCATCGAGCCCGCCGGCTCCCCGGCCGCTCACCGAGACGCCGACGATCGCGGGCAACAGCCCCGCCAGCCGGGCCAGCATCACCCCGCTCGACTCCAGCGTGGTGGCCGGCCGGGGATCGAGATCCGGCGCGTCGAAGCGGCCGGCCGCCATGCACAGATGGAGGATCTGCTGCGGCTGCGTCACCCCCTTCAGCCCCAGGCTCACGTCCCCGGAGGGACCGCCGTTGCCGAGGCCCATCGCCTGGGCCCGGTGGTGGGTCACCACGAGGCGCGGCGCGACGTCGAGCCGGCGCAGGGCCTCGAGGGCCCGTTGGCCCAGCGTGTCCACCGTCGCCAGCAGGATGCCCGGCCCGGCGGCACCATGGGACGCTCCGCTGATGTAGAGGGGCCGTCCCTGTCGAAGGTCGAACAACCCGCGTTCCGCGTCGTACATGCTTCGAACCACTTCTTGTCGCCCACGCCTGAGGAAGTGACGAGCCTCGGGTGAGATGGAGGACCGAACCGGTGCCGACACTCATGACCGAAGACACCGCCTGGAGACTGCTGCGTGCGGTGCCTCGCGACAGGAGTGCGACGAACCACGCCGTTCCGGACGATCATAATGCAAGCGGCGACGTGCGGCTGCATGTCGACCCGGGAGGGGCCTGGCGAACCTCGGTCCCGCCGGGCGACGCGGCGCGGAATCTCCTGGACCTGTACCTGCCGCTGCAGCTCGACCCCCGGCTCGTCATCGGCCAGATCGGCCAGAGCCTGGACGGCCGCATCGCGACCGAGCAGGGGCACTCGCACTACATCACGGGCGGCGCCGACATCCGCCGCCTGCACCGGCTGCGGGCCCTCGTCGACGCCGTCGTCGTCGGCGCCGGCACCGTGGCCGCGGACGACCCCCGCCTCACCGTGCGGGAGGTCGAGGGCGACAACCCCGTCCGCGTCGTCCTCGATCCCAACGGGCGCCTCGGCCGCGACCGGGCGGTGTTCAGCGACGGCGCGGCGCGCACCGTGGTGGTCCGCCGCGCTCCGCCCGGACGGCCCGGCGGATGGTCGAAGCCCGACCTCCTGGAGCTGCCCGCTGATCCGGCGTCGGCCGACGGCAGCGTCGCCCCGTCCGCCATCGTCGCCGGCCTGCGCGCCCGGGGCCTGTCGCGGATTCTCGTCGAGGGCGGCGGAGTGACCGTCTCGCGCTTCCTCGGCGCCGGCGTGCTGACCCGCCTGCACGTCGCCGTCGCGCCGCTGCTGATCGGATCGGGCCGCCACGCCCTGACCCTGCCGCCCGTCCCGTCCCTCGACCGCGCCCTGCGCCCGCCTTGCCGGCGGTTCCCGCTCGGCGACGACCTGCTGTTCGACCTGGACATGCGCTGACTCACGGGTCCCCCCGTCGAACCGGCGAGCGCGGCGTCGCCAGCCGGTTTCGACTCGAATCGGCGCCGGCTCGTCCGCCGCAGTGGCGTCATCGCGCCCCGCGCCCGCCGTGCCGCCGGTTCCCGCCCGGCGACGATCTGCTTTCGACCTGGACATGCGCTGACTCGCCGATCTCTCCGCGCGCCGAACCACGTGAGCACGGGCGTCGCCAGGCGGTACGACCCGCTCGGCGCCGGCTCGCCCCGCCGCCCTTCGCGTCATCGGGATGTCCGGACACCGGCAAGGCCTTGCCCTGCTCGATCGGCGCCGGCCCGTCCGGACGTCCGTACGTCGGAGCGAGAGCAGTGGCGTCACCGTGCGGCTCGACTCGAGCGGCGTCCCTCATTTCGACGCCCGTGCGTCGGACCGCGCGAGGGCGGCGTCACCGTGCGGTTCGACCCCCCTCCGCCGCCGGTCCAGCCGGCGCGCCGGCCCGGGAGCGCCCGCGCCGGAGACCGAAGGCCAGGCACAGCGCGCCGGGCGTGCTGCCCGCCAGCACCAGGAGCCCGTAGGCGACGGACACCACGACGCCGTCGGCCGCCGTCAACCCCACCGCGCCCCAGAGCACGGCGGCCGCCCCCTCGCGCAGGCCCCATCCCGCCACCGTCACCGGAATCAGCATCGACATGAGGACGGGGGCGACGAGGGGGAGCAGGACCGGCAGCGGCGTCTCCACCCCCACCGCCCTCGCGGCCAGGAGATAGGTCGCCAGATACGTCGCCACCACCACGAGGGCGCTCGCGAGCTGCGCCGCGAACGCCCCCGGGGCCAGGTGGGCGGCCCCGACCTCGGCCAGGACCGGCCCGTACAGCGACCATTCGGACGACTGGCGGCGCATCCACACGATCGTGGCGACGACGAGCCCCCCCGCCAGCAGCCCCGCCCCGACCATGGCCGGCCGGGACCCCGGGACCACCGTCACCGGGAGAAAGAGCAGCGAGACGCCGGCCACGGTGGTCATGACGACCTGGGCCGAGAGGCGCTCGAACACCACCGCCCGCACCGCCGGCCCCCGCCGCGCCTGCACCCGGACCTGCGACCTCGCCTGGCGCCAGGCCCGCGCGACGTCGCCGAGGACGCCCCCGGGAAGGACCTGGTTGAGAAAGATCGACAGGTAGTACTCGCGCCACGCGACCGGCCACGGCAGATCGACGCCGAGCCGCCGGGCGGTGAAGCTCCACCGCCACGCGAGCACCGCCACCTGGACGACGGAGAGGGCGAGCGCGGCCAGTATCCACGACGGCTGCATGGACGCGAGGCGCGACGCCACCGCGCCGGCGTCGAGCCACACCGCGAGACCGGCCAGCAGCCCCAGGCTCACCGCCGCCCGCAGGAGGAGGGGAACGCGCCCCGGTCCGCGCCGCGGCAGCTCCGCCGCCGGCATCTCGCGCCCGCTCATTCCGCGTCACCCGGCAGCGCGAGCAGATCGCGGTGGCCAACCGTCACCCGGAACGAGCCGCGGGCCAGCGCATCCCAACGGCGTCGCGCCCATGCTTCCACGCGAGCTGCGTATTCCGGCCGGAGGTCGGCCGCCGCTTCCGCCCAGCCTTCGACGAGCTGGTCGGCCAGCCGGCGGTCGCCGGAATCGAGCCGCCAGGCGCTCGAGGCGAGCCAGGTGCGGTACCCCGCCTCATGGAGGAGGCGCGCGGCGGAGACAGCGGCCGTGGGCCCCAGAGCGGGGCCGAACCCCTTGTCGATCCGTTGGTGCCGGTTGAAGACGCTCGAGACGAAGCCGTCGTCGGGATCGTCGTCGACCCGCCACCCCGCTGCCGATTCCTTCATCCACTGCACCGCGCCGTCGTAGGTCAGCGCGAAGTACACGCCGCACGCTGTATCGACGCACCTGTTCACCAGTTCCGCGAGCCACGACTCGGAGACCAGATCCAGCAGGGCCGAGCCGGTCACCAGATCCGCACCCTCGACAATCGCGAAGCCGTCCACCGCGAGATCGCGGGACACGGCCGCGACCGCATCCACCTCCGGCGGCGGATCGAGACGCCGCAGCCGGTCCAGGTGCCGCGGATCGTGGTCGACCAGCGTCCACCGCTGCCCCGACGGCAGACGCGGGGCGAGGTACCGCAGATTGGCGCCGGTACCGCTGCCGAGGTCGACCACCCGGCTCCAGCCGCGCCGCCGCCACGCCGCGCACAGCCGCTCGGGCAGCGTCCGATCCCGAGCCCGCCGGTCCGCCGCCTCGCGCAACGTCAGCCAGTCCGCGTCGAACGTCTCCATACCCGCTCCGAGCGCATTTCGTCCCGCGCCCGCCGGTCCGCCGCCTGGCCCGCCCATCGTCGCCTGCGGCTTCGCTGGGCGCCCAACCGTGGCCACCGCACGACCCCTTCCAGCCGGCGCAACGTCTCCAGTCTTGGCTCCGGCAGCGCTCCCGCGCCCGCTGATCCGGCGTCGAGCCCCGCTGCCGGTCGGGGTCGGACGCCTCAATCCGGGGTCAATGCCACTATCGCCTCCGCGAACCGGCTCGCCGACTCGGACCAGTCCGGCAGCTCTCCGGCATGGCGGAGCGCCGCCGCGGCGAGGCTCCCCCGGCGCTCGGCGCCACCCGGCTCGACGAGCAGGCGGCCCAGGGCGTCGGCCAGCGCGTCCTCGTCGCCGGGCGCCACCAGCACCCCCGCATCGGCGGGCACGGTATGGGGAATCGCCCCCCCCGTGGTGCCGACGACGGGAAGCCCCCGCGCCAGCGCTTCCGCGAAGGCCATGCCGTATCCCTCGTAGTACGACGGCAGCACGAACAGCGAGGCCCGATGATACAGGCGGTCGAGCTCGTCCGCGCCGCACTCGCCGGCGAACCGGAGGCGCCCGGCGAGGCCGGCCTCGCGCGCGAGCGCGGCGACCTCGGCCGCGTACGCCGGCTCCCGATCGAGGCTGCCGGCGCAGACGCAGCGCCAGGGCAGGGCGGTGAGCCGGGCCAGCGCCGCGGCGAGCAGGCGCTGGCCCTTGCGCGGCGTCACCGACCCCACCGACAGCAGCAGCGGAGGGTCTCCCGGTTCCGGACCCGCGGCGAGCGGCGCCGGGTCGGTGCCGGGCAGGACCGCCCTGACCCGGTCCGGGGCCACGCGGTAGGCCTCGAGCCGCCGGGCGGTGAACCCGCTGGTCACCAGGACCCCGGCGCAGGCGGCCAGCGCCTCCCGCTCGAGGGCCTCGAACCGTTCGCGCCGGGGCGGGTCCAACCCCGTCTCGTCGGCGAGCGGATGATGCACCAGGGCGAGAATGCGCAACCGGTCGCGCTCGGCGCGGACCGGCCCCGGCAGCCCCCCGAGGGCCAGGCCGTCGACGACCACCCGCGCGCCGTCGGGGAGGCCGGCCAACGCCGCCGCCATCCGTTCACCGGCGGCGTCGTCGGTCGCGGGGAAGGCGCCGGCCAGGCTGTGCACGTCGACCTGCCAGCCGCCGGCCCGCAGCCCGTCGACCATCCGCCGGTCGTAGATGTAGCCCCCGGTCTGCTGGTCGATGGGGCCCGGGACGACGACGTGCAGACGGGCCAGGCTCACACGGGGCCCTCGTAGCTGCCCCAGGCGACGTGCGATTCGCGCAGGGTGACGCAGATGGCGCCGAGGCCGCGCGCGCCCTCCCCCAGGCGCCCATCCCGCGCGTCCTGCGCGAGACGGTCGAAGATGTGCCGGGCCAGGAACTCGGTCGACGTGTTCCTGCCCGCGAACGCCGGCTCCTCGTCCAGGTTGCGGTAGTTCAGGTCGGCGAGGACCTCGCCGAGGCGCCGGCCCGCGAGCCCGATGTCCACCACCAGGCCGTCGGCGTCGAGCTCCGCCCGGCGGAAGGTGGCGTCGACGACGTAGGTGGCCCCGTGGAGGCGCTGGGCGGGGCCGAAGACCTCGCCCTCGAAGCTGTGGGCGATCATGAAGTGGTCGCGAACGTTGAGGCTGTACATGGTTTCCTGTCGCCGAGAGAGTCAGTAGCGGATGCGATGGCAGAGGGTGTCCCCGGGAGGACCGCTCACGCGGGTCATGACCGCCGGCAGCTCCTCGAACCCGTCCTCGCCCGTGATGAGAACGTCGAGCCGCGCGTCGGCGAGCAGCGATACGGCCAGGGCGAGCCGGCGCGCGTGGTCCCACCGCGGCGTGCGGGCCGGGGGGAGGCGTCCGACCTGGCTGCTCCGCACCGTCAGCCGGCGGGCGTGAAAGGCCTCGCCGAGCGGCAGCGGCACCGGCCGGTCGCCGTACCAGCTCGCCTCGACGATAGTCCCCTCCACCCCGGCCAGGGCGAGGGCCGCGGCCAGTCCGTCGGGATGGCCGCTCGCGTGGATGACGACGTCGGCGTCCGCGCCGTCGGGCGGGCTCGTCCGGAACGGAATCTCCAGCGCCTCGGCGACCGGCCCGCGCGCCGGGTTCGGATCGACCAGGGTCAGCGCGACGCCGGGCACCGCCCGGCAGAGCCAGGCGCAGAGCAGCCCCACCACGCCCCCACCCACCACGACGACGCGGTCGCCGACAACCGGGCAGGCGTCCCACATCACGTTCACCGCGGTCTCCAGGTTCGCGGCGAGCACCGCGCGGCCCGGCGGCACCCCGGCCGGCAACCGCGTCACCGCGCTCCGCGGGACCGTGTAGCGGTCCTGGTGGGGATAGAGGCAGAAGACCACCCGCCCGACGAGGTCGTCCGGGCCCTCGACCACCTGCCCGACGCTGCTGTAGCCGTACTTGACGGGGGCGGGAAAGTCGCCCTCCTGGAACGGCGCCCGCATCGCCTGATACTGTGAGGGCGGCACCCCGCCGCGGAACACGAGCGCCTCGGTGCCGCGGCTGATGCCCGAACAGAGGGCGCGGATCGACACCTCGTCGTCCCGCCGGGGGGGCAGGCGCGCGTGCACGATGGCGCCGCGGCCGGGCGCCTCGATCCAGAACTGACGTGCGGTGATCGGCTCGGCCATCGCGAGTCCAGCGCCGACACCTTATCAGACGATGCCCGCGACGCCCCCCCGCGCCCCGGCCGGTCCGCCCGCCCACGGACGCGGCCGGGTGGCCGCGGAGCTGGCCGTCGGGCTGGCGCCGCTGCTGCTCGTGGCCGGCGCCACGGCCCGGCGGCTCGAGCTGCCCCGCGACTACCTGCCGGCCGCGGTGGCCGCCTACGTCCTCTTCGCGGCCGGGGTCCAGATCCTCCTGCCGCCGCAGCCCTGGCCCGGACTGGGGCCGGCCAACCGGGTCACGGTCGGCCGAGCCGCGCTGGTCCTCTCGCTCGCGGCGCTCGTGCCGCACGCGCAGGGCCTGCCCAACGCCGGCCTCTGGTGGATCATCGGCATGGCCGTCGCCGCCCTCTGCCTCGACGGCGTCGACGGGCTCGTGGCCCGGCGCACCGGCACCGGCACCGACTTCGGCGCCCGGTTCGACATGGAGCTCGATTCCGTCCTGATGCTGGTGCTGGCCGCGCTGGTGTGGCGGAGCGGGCGGCTCGACGCCTGGATTCTGCTGCTCGGCGCGCCGCGCTACCTGTTCGTGGCGGCCGGATGGCCGCTGCCGTGGCTGCGGTCCCCCCTGCCCCAACGGTTGCGCCGAAAGGCGGGGTGCGTCGCCCAGGGCGTCGCCCTGGTCGTCTGCCTCGCCCCCGTCGTCCCCGCCGGCCTCGCCGCCGCGGGTGCGGCGGTCACCCTGGTCCTGCTTGCAGGTTCGTTCGCGGTGGACGTCCGCTGGCTCTTCGAGCGTCGGAGGGAGGGAACGGGGTCGCGCCGCGGCGCATGAGAAGCGGGCGATACGTCGGACGACGGATCCGCTTCTGCGCGTCACCCCCGCTCGACGGTATCCGCGCGGAAGGTCAGTTCCGTTTCGGGGGGCCGTGCATCAACGCCCCGAGGACAAGGTGCTGCGTCTGCTCAATGGAATCGACGCGGCCGGTCAACCGTGCAATCTGCCACGAGTTCACGAGGCCGGCCAGCGCGCCGATCACGGCGGCGACGGCCGTAAGCAACTCGACCATGCTTCCGAGTATAGACCCCGCTGCCGCAACTGCGCAATCTACGTGCTGCGCACGGGTGCGCGGCAGATCCGCGCCGCCCTTCACTGCTCGTCGAGGCGCCGCCAGCGCAGGGTGCCGTAATTGGCAAACGCCTCCCCGTCGACGGACATGCGCATGCGGACGTCGTAGTGAAAGGGCGACAGCATGAACGTGCGGCCGGCGAGCCTGACCCGGCTCCCCCCGCTCTCGATCGGGGCCGCCTCCCAGTGGTGGGAGAAGTAGCCGCCGGGGTCGCCCCCGAGCCGCCCGACCTTGAGGAGCTCCCAGCCGCGGCTGTCCTCCTCGAGCCGCACCAGGTACCTGATGCGCCGGTCGTACACCAGAAGGGACTCGACCGTCACGTCGCCGTCGAAGGTCGACGCCTCGATGGTGCTGGCGTAGGTGCACCCCTCGACGTGCCGCACCGTCTCGGTGCCCACGAACTCGCTCGACTCGGCGAGGGGGGAATCGGGCAACACCCCCTCCACCTCCCAGATCCCGACGAAGTAGTGGGGATCGAACGGGGCGGGGTCGTCGCCCTCGGCGTCGCCCTCGACCCCGAGGGTCGGCCGCCGTAGCGCGTTCAGCCGGGCGATGAGGTCCAGCTCCTGCTCGGTGAGGCACTGGCCTTCCACCTCGGTCTCGCCAGGCTGGAGCTTGACGATGGGCTCGGCCTCCAGCTCGGCCGGCGTCTGCGCCGCGCCGACCGCCGCGACGGCCAAGAGCAGGCACACCGTCAAGGACGCGTTCCGCATGATGTCTCCTGTCGTCCGGGTGGGGATGGGCGGGAATCCGGAAGCCCGTGACGAGAGCCCCGGCGGGCTGCGCCACGGGTCGCCGGGGACGAGACGCGGGGGCGCCCCGGCCTCGGCCGGCACCGTCCGAGAGCCGGCGCCGCCCCTCGGGGAGGCGGCGCCGTTCCAAGGTCGAGCTCCCTGGTGGACTGTCCCGGAGCTGACGTTTGCCGCCCTGTCGCTGGTTACCGTCGGCAACTGCTGCGGAAACGCCCTGCGCCATGGGCAGCCTTCATCGAGGACGGTTCACTCGTCGTCGTCGGCCGGGGTCTCCTCGACCAGCGTGTAGTTGACGCTGGTCAGGTACATGTCGTCCCAGCTCTGCTCCGACCAGTAGACCTCCTTGTGGGGAGCCGGGTTGCGCCGGTTGTTGCGCGAGTTGTCGTAGCGCGCGACCGACTTCACGGTGCTGCCCGCCGGCACCCGGATCGGCTCGGCCAGCTCGTACTCGAACTGCCAGTCGAAGTCGTAGTTGGGGACCCGCAGCAGTATCTCCTCCCGGCCGTCGGGATACGTCAGCACCCAGGTGAAGTCCTTGCCCCGCACGTGCGCGTGGACGAACAGCGACTGGATGATGGCGTCGTTCTGGAAGCCCCCGATGCCCGTCACCGTCCAGTTCCCGTCGTTGGGGGGGATCGGCGCGAGCAGCGGGTTCAGCCCCTGCCCCACCTGCCGGGACGCCGCCCTGGCAAGTTCCTCCTCGCGCGTCAGCGGCGGCGGCGCGACCAGTTGCTCATTCTCGGAAGTGGTCTCGTTGAGGCTGAGGCTGCGGACCCGCTGCGACCGCTCCTCGGTGGCCAGCCACGCCCCGATCGCGGGCCGAGACGTCTCCGGCTTGCCGGTGGCCTGGTAGTGCAGGTTCCAGATGATGTAGTCGAACAGGTCGCCGCGGATCTCCCGCACCTGACCGGGCCGGGCCACGTCGGCGCCGATGCCGGGAATGTAGGGGCCGAAGCCGGCGCTCTGGGCGGCCGCCTCCTCTTGCTCCTCGGGGCTCGGCTCGCTACCCTGGGCCCGCCCGTCCGCGGTCAGCCTCGCCACCTCCTCGGCGTCGACGTCCGGGTCCTGCACCGGCACGTAGTCGACCTCGGGGCCGCCGGCCCACGCCGGGCCCCGGCCGAGCACCATGCCCGCGGGCATGTTGACGAGGCCGGTGGTGATGTGGTGCGTGGCCGCGTAGTTGCCGGGCCGCACCTGGGTCGCCGACACCGTCATCACGTCGTCGAACGGCAGCGGGGTGTAGAGGTTGAAGTTGGGCGTCTCCCCCTCCGCGTCGATCTGCCACGCGATGGGGAACTCGATGACGTAGTCGGGCTCGAGCCCCGACGGATGGCTCCAGCCCTCGGCCGAGAAGCGGGGGGCCTCGGGGGCCGGTCCGGCGCCCTCCGGGGCTCCGGCGTCCGCCCACGCGGCGATGGTCGCGATGTCGTCGTCGCTCAGGCTCATGTCGTTCGAGAACTCGCCGAAGCGCGGGTCGGCGAACCACGGCGGCATCTCCCGCGCCTCGACCTTCGCCTTGATCGCGCGCGCCCACGGCCGCGCGTCCCGGTACGACAGCAGCGACATCGGCGCCACCTGGTTCGGCCGGTGGCAGCTCGCGCAGTTGTCGAGCAGGATGGGGCCGACGTGCTCGTTGTAGGTCGGTGCTTCCTGGGCCGCCGCGCCGGCCGCGCCGGCCAGCGACAGGGCGACGGCGCCCGCCGCCACGATGATGGCTCGCATGGTGGGTTTCTCCCTGTTCACGGATTGTCTGACAGCTATCGGACCGCGGGCGCGACCGGCGGGGCCGACCCCCCGAGGAACAGCCGCTCGCCGCCGGCGAGCAGGAAGTTCCTGCCCACCCCCTTGGGCGTACCGTCCTTGGCGTAGTAGCCCTCGACGGTCAGCTCGATGCCGATGTCGAGGGTGTTCTTCGTGACGCCGTTGCGGATGAGCTCGTTGGGGCTCCCCCCCTCGATCATCCACCGCACCAGCTCGCCCTCCTCGTTCTCGATGTCCATGTGGAACCAGGAGTGCGGGTTGATCATCTCCCACCGGACGAGCGTGCCGGTCAGGGTCAGCGGCCTCTCGATGTCGAACTCGGCGGAGAAGGCGTGATGGGTCGACACCGGCGCGGCCGCGAGCAGCACTGCGGCGACGACGACGGCACTGGCAAGCTTCGTGCGCATGGTTCCCTCCTGAACCGTTACCGACCGGCGTCCTGGCCCGCCCACCGTCGCCTTCGGCTCCGCCGGGCGCCCAACCAATCCTACAGGAGTCCGCGCCGTTCCACGGCGCAGACTCCTAGGGCTGCTTGCGGAGATGCCCGTAGATCAGATCTTCCACGAACTCGACGCACCGGAACTCGAGGATGCGCGCGTTCTCCTCCACGCGTCGATACAGGGGCATCCGTATCGTCCACGGCCGCGTGAAGACGTTCGGGTCCTCCATGGTGGCCTCGTACCAGAGCGTGTCGGGGCTCCGCGGGGTGATGCGCTCCACCACGCGCATCGCCTCGCTGTGGTGGTTCCCGGACTGGTCGAACCAGGTCTGGCCGTAGAACCCGGTCGTCTCGATGACGAGGGTGTCGCCGTCCCAGTGCCCGTTCGACCACCCCATCCAACTGTCGGCGGGGGCGTCCATCTGATCCTCCATGTACACCGTGCGCACCGCGCCGGCGAACTCGAAGAGCATCATGACGTGGCCCCGGCTCTGGATGATCTGGAACGGGAACGGCATGTACATGCCGCGCGGCGTGCCCGGGAGGTAGCACTTGATGGCCGGGTCGCGCTCGAGCCGGTTCGCCCGGTTCTCGTCCCGCTCGGCCAGGGCCTCCGGCGTGTACGGGATCGCGCCGCCGTCGACGATGACCCCGAGGCCGCCCGGCACCGCCGAGAGCGCCCCGAGCTCGCGCACCACGCTCGGGCCCGCCGAATGAGGCTCGACATCCCAGTGGGCGGCGTTCATCGCCTGCCAGATCCCGTTCAGATCGGGGCGGCCGTCCGGCGTCCGGGGCGCCTCGTACTCCGCGGTCTGGCCCATCGCGGACGCCGCCGCCAGCAAGACGGCGGCCGCCAACGTCATCGTCGCTGCACGGGTGCGCATGGCCATGTCACCTGTCCCTGCCCTGCTCGGCCGCCTCGGCGGCTGCCTCGGCCGCGAGCCGCTCTTCCAGTCGGGCACCGACCAGCGTGTTGTAGAGCCCGTAGTTGCCCTCGTGGCAGGCGAACTCGAACAGCGGCCCCCGGGTCTTCTGCATGAGGTTCACGGCGGTCCACGGGCGGTCCCAGGTGCCCGGATCGTCCACCGTGAACCGGTACTCGATGACGTCGTCGGACACGCGGGTGAGACGCTCGGTCACCTTCATCCGCTCCCCGGACCCCTGGAACGGGTTCTTGCCGTTGAAGTTGGCGGTCTCCACGACGAGGGTGTCGCCCTCCCAGCGCCCCCGCGACAGGCCGATCCACTGCTGCACCCCGGCCGGGGGCGCGGCCGCGTCGCCAAGGGGGATGATGCGCGCGTCGTGGATCATCTCCGACAGGATCATCACGTGGTCGGCCGCCTGCACGATGTGGTAGTTGGCGTTGTAGCCGTTGGGCATCATGGGCGGGCCGACCCCGCGCATCATGATGCACCGGTCGTCGAGCTGGTTGGCCTCGGCCGAGTCCCACCGCCCGCCGAGCCGGGCCTGCGCCTCGGCCCGCGCCGCCGCCGTGCGCTCGCCCGCGGCGTTCACCGGCGGCAACCGCCCGTCGGGGGGGTCGACGATCATCGAGGTGCGGAGGTTCTGCGCCCGCGCCGCCTGACTGCGGTCGAGCCCGAACTGGGTGAAGTCGTAGTGGACGTCGGGAATGGTGCCGGGCTCGGTCTGGGCGCTCTCCCGCGCGGCGCGGCCCCCCTCGATCGCGGCCACCTCCTCCGGGGTGTAGAACTCGGCCGTCACCCCCTCCCCCCGCTCCAGCGGCGTGTAGGTCTGGTTCGACCAGAACCCCTCGAGATCCGGATGACCGTTCGGCGTGCGGGGCACCTCGTACGGCGCGTCCGCCCCGCCCGCTGCCGCGGGCTCCTGCGCGGCGGCGGAGCCCGCCGCCGCGAGCGCGAGCCCGGCGAGGACGACCGGCCAGCCGCCGGCCACGTTTCGAGGAAGCATCTGAGCGCTCCTTCTCCGCATGCCACCCCGGCTCTGCCGACTCGGATGCATGCGGGTCGCGAACACGGCAATTATCACCCAACACCGCGCCGCTCGCGACAGCAAATATGGAGTTGACGAACCGCCCATCAGGTACGGCCGCGCGTTCCCCGGTATAATGGCTAGCCGACATGGCTGAGACTACCGGCGACGCGCCCCGGGACGAGAAACCGGCGCAGGCCACGGTTCCCGTTGCCGGCGATGGCGATCGCGCGACCACCGCGGACAGCGAGGCGCTGAAGCTGGTCGTGCCGGCCGGCACCCCCGTCGCCGGCGGGACGGTGCTGGCGTCGCTGCGCAACTGGAACCGCCGGAGGCGGTCGAAGAAGCGGAGCGGCGACGCCCCGCCCGCCGCCGATGCCCTCGACACCGCGCAGCCGGCGTCGAGGGCCGCGATCCCGTCGCCGGTCGAGAGCGCCGCGGAGACGGCCGAGCCCTCGGAAGCCGAGGTCGGTTCGACCGCGGCCCCCGCGGTGAACGAGCCGGACGTCGAAGCGGATCCCCCCCTCCCGGGAGACCCCGACGCGCTCGCGGCTGCCGCCGGCGCGGAGGCCTCGCCGGCCCGGGAGACCGAGGACGGTCCTGTCACGATGCCGGAACCGCCCGCCGACGGGCCGTCTCCGGAGAGCGTTTCCCCCGCCGCCGCGAACCGCGATCTCATCGCCGAACGCCGCGCCGGGGCCCGGCGGGGCGGCGGCCAGGACCGCATCGACGCCCAGCACGCCCGCGGCAAGCTGACCGCCCGCGAGCGCGTCAAGCGCATGCTGGACCCCGACTCGTTCGAGGAGCTGGCGCCCTACGTCGAGCATCGCCACGCCGGCTTCGGGCTCGAGAAGAACCGCCACGCGGGCGACGGGGTCGTCACCGGGTTCGGCCTCGTCGACGGCCGGCGCATCGCCATCTTCGCGCAGGACTTCACGGTGCTCGGCGGCTCGTTCTCGGAGGTCCAGGCCATGAAGGTGGGCCGGCTGATCGAGGCGGCCACGAGCAGCGGGCTGCCCGTCGTCGCCCTCCTCGACTCGGTCGGCGCCCGCATCCAGGAGGGCGTCTGGAGCCTCGCGGGGTTCGGCGACCTCTTCTGGCGCAACACCCAGGCGAGCGGGGTGGTGCCGCAGATCAGCCTGATGCTCGGACCGTGCGCGGGCGGCGCCGTGTACTCGCCGGGGCTGACCGACTTCGTGGTGATGACCCGCGGCAACAGCTTCATGTTCATCACCGGGCCCGACGTCATCCAGACCGTCACCGGCGAGGAGGTCGACGTCGAGACCCTCGGCGGCGCCACCACCCACGCGGCGGGCTCGGGCGTCGCGCACTTCGTGACCGACGACGAGAACGGCGCGTTCGCCCTCACCCGGCGGCTGCTGGGCTACCTGCCGTCGAACAACGTCGACGATCCGCCGGTCCTGCCCCCGGACGACGCCCTGACCCCGGACACCGCGGCCCTCGACGGGCTCATTCCGGAATCGGCCGAGCTGTCCTACGACGTCCGCGACGCCATCGGCCTCATCGCCGACCGCGGCTCGTTCCTCGAGGTGCAGGCCGACTTCGCGCCGAACGCGGTCGTCGGGTTCGCCCGGCTCTCGGGCCGGGTGGTGGCGTTCGTGGCCAACCAGCCGGCGCACCTCGCGGGGGTCCTCGACATCGACGCCTCGGACAAGATCGCGCGGTTCATCCGCTTCTCCGACGCGTTCAACATCCCCATCGTCACGCTGGTCGACTGCCCCGGCTTCCTCCCCGGCAGCGGGCAGGAGCGCCAGGGCATCATCCGCCACGGCGCCAAGATCGTGTACGCCTACTCGGAGGCGACCGTGCCCAAGGTCTCTGTCGTGCTGCGCAAGGCCTACGGCGGCGCCTACATCGTGATGAGCAGCAAGATGATCCGCACCGACGTGTGCCTCGCGTGGCCCTCGGCCGAGATCGCGGTGATGGGTCCGAAGGGGGCCGTCAACATCCTGTACGCCCGGCAGCTCGCGGCCCTCGATCCGGCCGAGCGGGAGGCCGAGCGGACCCGGCTGGAGGGTTCGTTCCAGGAGAAGTTCAACTCGCCGTTCGTGGCGGCGGCGGCGGGGCACATCGACGACGTGATCTACCCGCGCGAGACCCGGGCCCGGGTGACGGCGGCGCTCGACTTCCTCAAGGACAAGCAGACCGCCACCGTGCCGAAGAAGCACGGGAACATTCCGCTGTAATGCTCGCCCAACTCGAAACGGTGCTGCAGATCTCGGCCTTCGGCACCGGCATCCTGTTCGCGGCGCTGGCCGGGCTGCTCGGCCTCATGTATCTGCTGACCGCGCAATGGCCGGCCCGCGCCGCGCAGTGGCTGCTCGAGACCGTCCCCGGCTCGGAGCCGGCGACGTTCGGCCGCATCACCGACGCCGAGCGCGAGCGGCGCCTCCGCGCGGTGGCGATAGCGGTGGCGGCGGCCTGCGCGACCATCGAGCGCGCGCCCGGCGTCTTGGACCGGACCCCGTCCCAGTGGCGGCAACTGCACCTCGCGCGGCGCCTCGGCAGCCGGGTTGCGCGCACGAGGGCGCGGTCGTGAGCCGCTACCGCGTCACCGTCGACGGCCGGCGGTACTACGTGGACATCGACGACCCGCACGCGCGGCCGGTCGTCGCGACGGTGTCCGGCACGACGTTCTCGGTCGACGTGGAGCCGTCCGACAGCACCGACGTGCCGATCGGCGACGCCCCGCCGCGCACGGCGGGGATACGGCAGGCGGCCCCCGCCGAGGCCCCCGCCGCGACCGTCGCCTCCGGCGATCCGGACCGCATGATCGCGCCGATTCCCGGGGTGGTCTCCTCGATCGCGATCGCCGCCGGGCAGACCGTCGCGCGCGGCGACGAGCTGCTCACGCTCGAGGCCATGAAGATGATGAACGTCATCCGGTCGCCGCGGGACGGCCGGATCGACACCGTGCACGTGGCCCAGGGCAGCCGCGTCGCGCAGGGCGAGCCCCTGGTGTCGTTCGAGCCCTGAGCGCCGCGCGGCGGCCGCCGTTTCCGACGCTGCCGCCCGCTCCGCGCGGCCGCGCCCACCGGTCTTCATGTGATTCCCCTGGTCCCCACGATTGCCCCCGAAGCCTTGCTGATGTTCGCCATCGGCGGGCTCCTGATCTACCTGGCCATCGCCAAGGAGTACGAGCCCACCCTGCTGCTGCCCATCGGCTTCGGGGTGCTGCTGGGCAACCTGCCCAACTCGCCGATGAACCAGCCGGAGGGGATGCTGCAACTGCTGATCGAGTTCGGCATCGACACCGAGCTCTTCCCCCTCTTCATCTTCATCGGCATCGGGGCGATGATGGATTTCCGCCCCCTGCTGTCGCAGCCGATGTTCGCGCTGCTCGGGGCGGCCGGCCAGCTCGGCATCTTCGCCACCCTCATCCTCGCGACCCTCGTCGGGTTCCCGCTGAACCAGGCCGCGTCGATCGCGGTGATCGGCGCCATCGACGGCCCCACCAGCATCTACGTCTCGTCGCTCCTCGCCCCCGAGCTGCTGGCCCCGATCGCGGTCACCGCCTACTCGTACATGAGCCTCGTCCCCATCATCCAGCCGCCGCTGATGCGGCTGTTCACCACGCGGGCGGAACGCCGCATCCGGATGGAGTACGCCCCGCGCCCCGTCCCGCGCGGCGCGGTCATCGCCTTCCCCATCGTGGTGACCATCGGCATCGGCATTCTCGTGCCGCCCTCGGCGCCGCTGGTGGCGACGCTCATGTTCGGCAACCTGCTGAAGGAGTCGGGCGTCGTCGCCCAGCTCGCGAGCACCGCGTCCAACGAGCTCGCCAACCTGTCGACCATCTTCCTGGGGCTCACCGTCGGCAGCCTCATGCAGGCCGAGACGTTCCTGCAGCCAACGACCCTGTTCATCCTCGGCCTCGGGCTCTTCGCGTTCGCCCTCGACACCATCGCCGGCATCCTGTTCGGCAAGGTGCTCTGCACGGCGAGCCGCGGCAAGGTCAACCCCCTCGTGGGCGCGGCCGGCATCAGCGCCTTCCCCATGAGCGGGCGGCTCGTGCAGCGGGTGGCGCAGGAGGAGGACTTCACCAACCACGTCCTCATGCACGCCATGGGCGCCAACACCGCCGGCCAGCTCGGCTCGGTCATCGCCGGCGGCGTCCTGCTGACGCTCTACGGGATGTTCGGCTAGCTGCGCGCGGCCACGCTTTCGGGCCCCGTCGACCGACATCTTTCGGTGTAAGCTACGGCGATCGGAACGTCCAGAAAGGGGACCCCGCATGCGCCAGCACTCTTTGGTGAAGACGGTCGGTGCCGCCGCCCTCCTGGTGGTCGCGTCTGCGATCGCGGCCGAGGCCCAGTACAGCCTCACCGTCAACCGCGACCGGCTGATCAACGCCGCGAGAGAGCCGCAGAACTGGCTGCTCATGAACGGCGACTACACCGCCACCCGCTACTCGCGGCTCACCCAGATCGACCGCGACAACGTCGCCGACCTCCGCATGGTGTGGGCGCTGGCCCTCGGCGGCATGCAGGACACCGGGCGCAACGGCCCCGAGGCCGAGCTCAACCCGCTGGTCGACAACGGCTTCCTGTACACCAGCGACGGCTGGGGCACGGTGTACAAGATCGACGCCCGCAACCCGAACTACGGCGAGTTCGTCTGGATCGCCGACCCCGGCGTCGACCACGAGGGCAACACCTCGCGCACCCGCGGCATCGCCCTCTGGGAAGACCGTGTGCTGCAGAACCTGCCGGACGGCCGGGTCATCTCCATCGACCGCGAGAACGGCGAGATCATGTGGGACGTCGAGCTTGCGAGCGTCAACGAGTTCGGCCGCCGCGAGCGGTTCCTGACCGCGCCGATGGTGGCCGAGGGCAAGGTCCTCGTGCACAACGGCGCCGGCGACGGCGGCACCCGGGGCTGGGTGGCGGCCCTCGACGTCGACACCGGCGACGAGCTGTGGCGCTGGTGGGTGGTGCCCGAGCCCGGCCAGCCCGGCAGCGAGACCTGGAAGGACGACCACAACGCCTGGAAGACCGGCGGCGGCGGCATCTGGCAGACCGGGTCCTACGACCCCGAGACGAGGCTCTACATCGTCGGCACCGGCAACCCCTTCCCCGGCTACGACGCCGAGTTCCGCCCCGGCGACAACCTCTACACGAACAGCGCCGTCGCCCTCGACATCGACACCGGCGAGCTCGCCTGGTACTTCCAGTACACCCCGAACGACTCGTGGGACTACGACGAGGTCGGCGTGCACATGCTCTACGACCTGGAGATCGACGGGCGCATGCGCAAGGTCGTCTCCCACTACGCGCGCAACGGCTTCTTCTACACCCTCGACCGCACCGACGGCAGCTTCATCAAGGGCGCCCAGTACGTCAACGACCTCAACTGGACGGCGGGGCTCGACCCCGTGACCGGCAAGCCCGTCGAGTACGACCCGAACCTCGACGTGCAGATCTACAACCCCGAGGCCCGGGCCATGCGCGGCGACCGCGACGAGATGAAGCGCGCCTGCCCGACCTGGCACGGCGGCGTCGCCCACCAGCCGATGGCCTACAACCCCGTGAAGCACATCGCCTACGGCGTCGGCACCGAGGGCTGCTTCGAGCAGACCGGCGCGGCCATGGTCCCCGCCTCGCCCGAGGGCGACATCGATCCCCAGCGCAGCGAGCGCCGCCAGTACGACAGCGACCTCTACTACGGGGCCCTGACCGCGTTCGACGCGGTCGACCACGAGGTGCTCGGCAAGGCGGTGACCGAGATCGAGATCCGCTCGGGGGTGACCGCCACCGCCGGCGGCCTCGTGTTCACGGCCCTGCAGGACGGCTGGCTCGTGGCCTACAACGACGAAACGCTGGAAGAGCTGTGGCGCTTCAACGTCGGCACGCCGCTCAAGGGCGCCCCCGTCACCTACGCCATCGGGCCCACGCAGTACGTCGCGGTGCAGTCGAGCGGCCGCCACCTGCACCCGGTGAGGTACGACAACCTCGAGAACTCGAGCTACCTGTTCGTGTTCGCCCTAGACCGGCGCTGACGGTCGGCCTCCGCCT